>NZ_JAARLZ010000009.1 GCF_011759365.1 Luteibacter anthropi | reverse complement strand
ACTCAGAAGTGAAACGCGCATGCGCCGATGGTAGTGTGGCTCAAGCCATGCAAGAGTAGGTCACCGCCAGGGGCTTTATCCTAAAAACCCGGTCTTTTCTGAGACCGGGTTTTTTCTTTGCGCGTGCGCGACCCGCAACAGGTCACCGCCAGGGGCTTTATCCAAGAAGGCCTCCCCAATCGGGGAGGCCTTCGTCTTTGTGTGCTTTTTGCTGTCGTGCCCAACGGGCACGCACAGCAACAGGTCACCGCCAGGGGCTTTATCCTAAAAACCCGGTCTCACACGAGACCGGGTTTTTTCTTGGCCCGAAATCCCTGTAGGAGCGCGCCTGCGCGCGACCCCTGTTCCCCCAGCGCTTCGCATCACCAATGCCTTCCTGACTAACCGGTCGCGCGCAAGGCGCGCTCCTACAATGGGCCGGCGTCGGCGTCGGCGTCGGCACCGACCCGGTCGGCCAACGCCGGCCGCGCGCAGGCGCGCTCCTGCAAACACGCCCCGCAAGGCCCTAAAACGCGCAATCCTTCTGCCCGATCAATCGGTTACTCTAGGCTCATGTACCTAGAGACCTTCGGGCTGCGCGAGCCGCCGTTTGGCGACACACCAGATACCCGTTTCGCGTGCCTGTTCACGCGTGAGCGGGACATCCTTGCGCACGTGGAGTACGAACTGGGCGCCGCGGATTCCGGTGTGACCCTCATCAGCGGTGAGGAAGGTGCCGGCAAGACCCTGCTGTGCATGCTGATCGAGGCCGACGCACCCAATCACGGCGTGACCGTAATTCGTCATGGCTCGGACGATTACGCCCTGGGCACCACAGCATGGCTGCGTTCGATGTACGCCGGCTTCGGTCTTCCCCTGCCACTCAGCGCCGAGGCCAACACCGAAGACCATCTGGTCGATGGTCTGGCGGCAGGACTGGGGCGCCTTGCCCATCATGTCGACAAGCGATTCCTGCTGGTCCTGGACGACGGCGACGAGATGTCCGACGGCAATCTCGCCGACATCGAACGCCTGCTCGCCGCCTGTACGAAAAACGCTGCGCCCTTCTATCTCGTGCTTGCGGGTACCCTGGCATTCCGCGATCGTCTTTCAGGCCCCAAGGCGCCTGAACTCGCCAAGCGTATCCGTAGCCGGTTGCCGTTGGCCCCGCTCAGCGCCGAAGAAAGCGAGCGCTATGTCCGCCATCGCCTGCACGTGGCCGGCACCGCCCAGATGCCCTTCAGTCGCCTCGGACTGCGCAGCCTTCGCGACGACGGCAAGGGAAATCCACGTCGGCTCAATGCATTGGCCCACCGCGCCCTGGAGCGGGCGGCCGAGCGTGGCGAGCAATCCATTGGCGAACGCGCCCTGGGCTTCGTCGCCCGGGAAGTGCTGCCCCAACACGCTCGGTATTGGTTCCGTCGGTTCCGTCGGCAGATCCTCATCGGCGGTGGTGTGCTGCTCGCACTGTTCCTTATCGGCTCGGCCACCTGGTTTCTTTCCGGCCGCAGCCCGTCCCGCCCGAAGAACCTGGTGACGGCAGCACCTGACCAGGCGCTGGAGAAATTCAAGGACGCACTCCCCGATCCGGAAACCGGCAAGGTACGCGTCTGGGGGGAATTGCTCGCCCGCTGGCAGGTGACGTCCCGTGAGACGAATGTCGCCAATGCCATGCATTGCGATGCGGTGATCTTCCCTGGCCTGGCCTGTGTGAGCGGTCGTGGATCAATCGACCAGCTCCGCCGTTTCGACCGCCCCATGGTGCTGGAACTGGACGATGAGCACGGCAAGCAGCAGGTGTTGATGGTGGGTGTCGGCGACGAAGCGGTCCGTCTTTATCTTGGCGGCAAATACGTCGAACTCACCCGCGACGCCTTCGAACATGTCTGGAACGGGCGGTTCTATGCAGTCTTCCGCATCGATCCCGCCATGCCCGGCAAGCTCTCCCGGGGTGACAGCGGAAACGGTGTCCACTGGCTGATTGCCCACCTGCCATTCAATGGAAATGCTGGCTCGGCGGCGCCCACGGCATTCGACAAGAACGTGGAGTCCAGGGTGCGCAGCATCCAGCAGCGCTTCGGCATTTCGGCCGACGGCGTGGTCGGGCCGGAAACCATGTTCGCGTTGTCCTCGCTCGACACCGAAGGGCCGCATCTCGCCCGCGGCGTTCCCTGAGCATGTTCGTCCATGTCGATACACGCCGTCGTTCACGGCTGTGCTGGGCGACCATGCTTGTCGTCGTCGTCTGCGTGGTTTCTTTCGTGGTGCTGGCCCTCAGCGGACGCAGTGAACGCATTCAGATCATGCTGCACTGGGGAACGGTGCCTGCCCATCTGTTCGGCACCGGGCTTCCGCTATGGGAGCAGGTAAGCGATCCCGCCCTGCTGCGCCTGTTTACGGCGATCTTCATCCACGGCGGATGGCTTCACCTGCTCAGTAACCTGCTGTTCCTGGTGATTTTCAGCCTGCCCGCCGAACGTAGCCTGGGGTCGCCGCGTTTCCTGCTGTTGTTCCTGCTGGGCGGCATCGTGGCGAACCTGATCGGCGCCATCTCGCTGACCGGAGCGCGCGTGGCGATCATCGGTTGCAGCGGCGCGGTGTCTGCGGTGGTCGGCGCCTATGTCACCCTGTTTCCGAGGGCGAAACTTGGCCTGGTGGTGCCGCTGGGCCTGTATCTGGAATTCGTGCGCGTGCCGGCCTTCGTGCTCATCGGCATCTGGGCGCTCGTGCAGCTGCTTTTCAGCTATGCCGGTGCCAGCTATGGCGCCGTCGTGTGGTGGACCCACATCGGCGGCTTCCTGTTTGGCATCCTGTTCGCGCTGTTTTCGCGTGGGGCGATCGAGCGTCGCCTACGCAGCTGACAGTTCTCGCGCCATCCCGACGTGCTCATTCAAGAACCCGCGCAGCAGCTGCGTGGCCTTCGGCGTAGGTGCCACCGACGCCAGCAGGGCGTCCGGATCCTGGCCTTCCTGCCGCAGTACCTCGGCCTTGCGACGAATATAAGCGCGCATCACTTCGGCTGAGAATTCCGGATGGAACTGTGTGCTTATGGCATGTTTGCCATAGCGCACCAGGTGATTCGGGTCGCGATCAGAACGGGCAAGCGACACGGCGCCGGGCGGCAGTTCGAGAACGCTCTGCTCGTGCGTTGCATGGGCATGGAAGCTACCGGGCAGGCTTGCGCCCAACGCATCGTCCGAGGCATCCGCATGGGTGGTGAGCGACACCGTACCCATCTCGCGCCCGCCCGGCAGGTAATCGACACGACCACCCAGGGCGTGGGACATCAGCTGGTGTCCGTAACAGACGCCAAGCATCGGCAGTTCGATATCCATGGCATCGCGGATCCAGCCCGCGGTGCGCTCACTCCACGGAAGGCGTTCGGTGACCATCGAGGCCGAGCCGGTGAGAATGACGCCCGCACACTGGGCAGGATCAGGAAGCGCCTCGCCATGCTCGACATCGACAATACGGACGAGGGGACTGCGCAAACGCAGTCCCAGCTGGAACCAGCGCGGAAAATCGCCATGACGATGGCTGATGACCTCCGGTGCGCGACCGGTGCGAACGATGAGTATGGGCTTCATGCAGGGAAGGGGTCTTCGATATCCGTGGGCGGAAGCACGTTGAGCACTTCACGCACCGTCGTGAGGCCGGCGGCGACCTGCGCCGCGGCGGAAATACGCAGTGGCTTCATGCCGTCGCGCAAGGCGATGTCATTGAGCCGGGAAAGATCGAGCGAGGCGGTGATGGCGCCCCGCACGCGCGGCGAAAGCGGCATCATCTCGTACACGCCCGTGCGGCCCAGATAGCCCGTCTTGCGACATTCCAGGCAGCCGACGGGTTCATAGACCCGTTCCGGCACGGGCAGTTCCCAGCCGTGCGTCAGCGCATGCCACTGGTCCGGGTCCTGCGCGGCCGGCTGCTTGCAGTGCGGGCACAGGGTGCGGACCAGGCGCTGGGCCACCACACCGGCCAGGGTGGACTGGATCAGGTAATGCGGCACGCCAAGATCGAGCAGGCGGGTGACGGCGCTGGGTGAATCGTTGGTGTGCAGCGTGGAGAGCACCAGATGGCCTGTCAGCGAAGCCTGCACGGCCATCTGCGCTGTTTCCAGGTCGCGGATCTCGCCGATCATGATGATGTCCGGATCCTGACGCAGCAGCGTGCGTACGCCGGCGGCGAAATCCAGGTCGATGGAGGGCTGCACCTGCATCTGGTTGAGGTCGGCGGACACCATTTCGATGGGGTCTTCGACGGTGCAGACATTCAGTTCCGGTCGCGCCAGGTGTTTCAGCGTCGAATACAGCGTGGTCGTCTTTCCCGAACCCGTGGGGCCCGTGACCAGCACGATGCCGTGGGGACGCTCGACCATCGACCGCCACAGTTTTGCTTCTTCGGCCGAAAAACCGAGCTGCGAAAAATCCTTCATCACCAAGTCGGGATCGAAGATGCGCATCACCACCTTTTCGCCGAAGGCCGTCGGCATCGTGGAGATACGCAGTTCCACCTCACGCCCCCCGGCCGAGCGTGTCTTGATGCGGCCGTCCTGGGGCCGGCGCTTTTCGGCGACGTCCATGCGGGCAAGGATCTTCACGCGCGCCGTCACGGCGGTGGTGACCGGTGGTGGCAGTTCGAACACTTTCTGCATCATGCCGTCGATGCGGAAGCGGATCTGCCCGGCGTCGCGACGTGGCTCCAGATGAATATCCGATGCGCGTTGCTCAAAGGCGTACTGCAGCAGCCAGTCGACGATATGCACCACATGGCGATCATCGGCGCCCACTTCGCCCGTCTTGCCCAGCTCCACGAGCTGTTCGAAGTTGAAGATCTTTGTCGGCTCGCCGTTCTTGGCATCCTGCGCCAGCTGGATCGACCGCTGCACGCCGTAGAACTCCAGCAGGTAGCGATTGATGTCGATGGGGCTGGCCACGACACGGCGGATATCGCGACGGAGCATGTGGGCCAGGTCGGTGGCCCAGGCGGTTTCGAAGGGCTCGGCGGTGGCGAATACGACCTCGCCGGGCGATGAGGCCACGGGCAGGATGCGATGACGCTGCGCATAGGCGCTGCTGACCACCTGCGTGACCTGGGCCACGTTGATCTTCATCGGGTCGATCTTGAGGTAAGGCAGCTCGGCCTTGCCTGCGAGCCACTCGACGAGGCCCTCAAGGCTGAGTGGCCGACCGGGATCGCGACGGTTCTCGGCCTTTGCGTTGGCGATGACGACCAGGGGATTCAGCTCGATGGCCGTCTTGCCGCCGCGGGCACTCGTGCGGGCGCGCTTGGCATCTTCACCGCTCAGGTAACCGTCGACCACGAGCGAGGCCAGCACCTCCTCCAGTTCCAGTCGCCCGCGACGCCCCAGCAATGCGCCGGATTGCGGATTGACAGCCATGGTGCGCGATCCCGTATGGAAGACTACGCCGGTATACTAGCCCGCTTTCTCAAGGACTCGGGAACCCATGTCCGCGCCCACTTTCCAAGACGTGATCCAGACCCTGAACCGCTACTGGGCGGACCAGGGCTGCGTGCTGATCCAGCCGCTCGATACCGAGGTCGGCGCCGGTACGTTCCACCCGTCCACTTTCCTCCGCGCCCTCGGGCCCGAGCCCTGGGCGGCCGCCTACGTGCAGCCCTGCCGTCGCCCGACGGATGGCCGCTACGGCGACAACCCCAACCGCCTGCAGCACTACTACCAGTACCAGGTGGTGCTGAAGCCGAACCCGGATGACATCCTCGAGCGCTACATCGGTTCGCTGAAGGCGCTGGGCATCGACCCTCTGGTGCACGATCTGCGCTTCGTCGAGGACAACTGGGAATCCCCCACCCTGGGCGCATGGGGCCTGGGCTGGGAGGTCTGGCTCAACGGCATGGAAGTGACCCAGTTCACCTATTTCCAGCAGGCCGGTGGCCTGGAATGCCGCCCGGTCACGGGCGAGATCACCTACGGTCTCGAACGCCTGGTGATGTACCTGCAGAACGTGGACAGCATCTACGACATCGTCTGGACGCATGCTCCGCACGGCGTGGTCACCTATGGCGACGTCTTCCACCAGAACGAAGTCGAGCAGAGCACCTACAACTTCGAACACGCGAACGTGCCGGAACTGTTCCACTGGTTCGACGTATGCGAGGGCGAAGCGGGCAAGCTCATCGCTGCCGGCCTGCCGCTGCCGGCGTATGAACAGGTCTGCAAGGCCAGCCATGCATTCAACCTGCTCGATGCCCGTCGCGCCATCAGCGTCACCGAGCGTCAGCGCTACATCCTGCGCGTGCGCACCCTCGCCCGAAGCGTGGCAGAAGCCTACGTGGCGCAGCGCGAAAAACTCGGTTTTCCCGGCCTGAAGAACAGCAAGGAGGCCGTCCATGGCCGATAAGCGCCTGCCGCTCGTCATCGAGCTCGGCACCGAAGAACTGCCGCCGAAGGCACTCGACGACCTCGCCGGCGCCTTTGCGCGCGGCGTCGTCGAAGGTCTGGAAAAGCGCGGTGTCGCCGCCGATTACGCCGCCGTGAAGGCCTATGCCTCGCCGCGTCGCCTGGCCGTGCATATCCCGGATGTCGCCGTTGCCCAGCCGGAGCAGAACGTCGAACGCCGCGGTCCCGCCGTGTCGGCCAGCATCGGTCCGGATGGCGAACCCGCCAAGGCACTGGTCGGTTTCGCGCAGTCGTGTGGCGTCGAGGTGTCCGCGCTCGAGAAGCTGGAGACCGACAAGGGCTCCTGGTTCGTGTTCCGTGCCGTGAAGCCGGGCCAGCCCACGGCGGCACTCTTGCCGGAAATCGTCACCGAGGCACTCAAGGGCCTGCCCATTCCCAAGGCCATGCGCTGGGGCAATCGCGACGACAGCTTTGTCCGCCCGGTGCACACCCTGCTCATGCTCCATGGCTCCGAGATCGTCGATGGCGAGGTCCTGGGCCTGAAGAGCGGCCGTCTCAGCCAGGGGCATCGCTTCCACCATTCGCAGCCCGTGCACGTGGCCGATGCCGACAGCTGGCTCGATGCCCTGCGCCAGGCGAGGGTCATGGCCGATCCCGCCGAGCGCCGCCAGCGCGTACGCGACGAAGTGGCCCGCGTTGCCACGGGCGGCGTGCCACGCCTGTCCGATGGCCTGCTCAACGAAATCGCCAACCTCACCGAATGGCCCGTGGGCATCGCCTGCACCTTCGAGCGCGACTTCCTCGACGTGCCGCCGGAAGCCCTGGTCACCACCATGGAGACCAACCAGAAGTTCGTGCCGGTGTTCACCGCCGAGGGCGAACTCACGGAACACTTCATCGGCGTGGCCAATATCGAAAGCCGCGATCCGGCCGAGATCCGCAAGGGCTACGAACGCGTGATCCGTCCGCGCTTCGCCGATGCCAAGTTCTTCTGGGACGAAGACCTGAAGGCTCCGCTGGCCGACTACCAGGAAGGCCTGAAGAACGTCACCTACCAGCAGTCGCTTGGCAGCCTGTGGGACAAGACGGTGCGCGTGGCCGAGCTGGCGCGCGTCATCGCCAATCGCGTGGACGTCGATGCCGGCAAGGCTACCCATGCCGCCGCCCTGTCCAAGTGCGACCTGCTGACCCGCATGGTGGGCGAGTTCCCGGAGCTGCAGGGCGTGATGGGCCGTTACTACGCCACGCGCCAGGGCATCGATGCCGATGTGGCCGAAGCGCTGGACAGCTTCTACCAGCCGCGCTTCGGCGGCGACGCCATCGCTGCCGGCAAGGTCGGCCAGGTGCTGGCCGTGGCCGAGCGCCTGGATACCCTCGCGGGCATCTTCGCCGTGGGCATGAAGCCCAGCGGCAACAAGGATCCCTTCGCTCTGCGCCGTGCGGCGCTTGGCCTGGCCCGTACCCTCATCGAGGGCGGCCTGGACATCGACCTGCGTGCCACCCTCACCGAGGCACTGGAAATGGTGCCGGAAGCGGCCTTCGTGGCCGGTGTGAAGCCTGGCAAGGACGGCAAGCCGCCAGTGGTGGACATCGGTGCCCGTCGCCGCGAGCTCGGCGACGAGGTGCACGGCTTCGTGCTGGAGCGCCTGCGCGGTTACTACACCGATCAGGGCTTCTCGGTCGACCAGTTCGAATCGGTGCTGGCCGTGTCGCCGGCCACCCTGCCGGACTTCGATCGTCGCCTGCGTGCCGTGGGCGAGTTTGCCCGTCGCAGCGAGGCTGCCAGTCTGGCCGCCGCCAACAAGCGCGTGGCCAACATCCTGCGTAAACAGGCCGAGGAAGCGGGTGCCGCGCCCATTCCGGCCACGGTTGACCCGGCTCATTTCGAGCTTGACGCCGAGCGCGAGCTGCATGCGGCGCTCGGCACGGCACGGGCGGAGACCCAGGGCCTTCTGGCACGCAAGGACTACACCGGCACGCTGGCACGCCTCTCGGCGCTACAGGCTCCGGTGGATCGTTTCTTCGACGACGTGCTGGTGAACGCCGAAAATCCGGCCGTACGCTTCAATCGCCTGGCACTGCTCGGGCAGCTCAAGGCAACTTTCGGCGCCATCGCCGATATCTCCCGGCTCTGACCTGATCCGGTAGATCCGAAAAGCCCCGCCGCTGGCGGGGCTTTTCGTCGCGCCCACTCAGGCCGCGACGTCGTGATCTTCGTGGATACGCGAGATCAGAGTGTGTCGGAATGCAACCATGCGATCGGCGTAATCGGGCTCGCCCGAGCGACCGATGATGGAGTACATCTCGGCCACCAGGTCGGCATGACGCACCGGTGAGAAACGGCTGCCCGTCATCTCGATATCCGATTGCAGCAGCTTCATGGCCGCCGCCAGGCGCGAGCCATCGACCGCGGTCGAGCCAAGACCATGCAGCTCGCGGCCTTCACGGCCGTCACGGACCGACTCCGACGTCTCGGTGCGGGTGGTTAGATCGTCGGTGTTGCCGTCCAGCATCATCGGGCCTTCGCCAGCGGCCAGCCAGACCAGGGACAGGCCCAAGGTCTTGGCCATGGTCACGCAGCGACCGCGGGACGGATCGGTGTTGCCGTCACGCCAGCTGCGTACCACGCCTTCGGAAAAGCCACAGCGACGGGCAATCTCGCTCACGCTGCCGGACATCTTGATGACCTGCCGCACCCGGCTGGCAAAGGAGGACGTGGGGGCTGCTGAGTCTCCACGTCGGATCTCCAGATTGCCACCGACGCCGTCGGCCAGGATGGATCCCCTCGAATTGTCGTTCATGCGCTTGGAACCTCAGTTGTCTACAGGCCGCCCCCGGCGATTCACCGCACAAACGCGCGAACCGCAACATCGGTGTACAGCGATTTGCCTTCGGAAGCCTTTCTTTTGAGAAATTTCCTAAAAGGACGCTGGGGTGAGCTGAAAGTTCAAGCAAAACAAGTCAAAGGAGCTGTTTTTAGCCAAAAGCTGCTAGGAATCTTTCGTAAGACTTCGTCACCGGCAGCGTGACGGCCGTCACGCTTGGCGAAGTAAATTACTGATTGTCATCATATTATGCGCGAGCACAGATTTATTACGTCGTAAGTAACTGCCGTCGCAGGAATATTCCTAGGATTTTTAGTGTTGTTACCTGGGCGTGAAGTTCGCTATATCTTGCTCCGGGCCACCGCTTCTTGCGGTGATCGCCCACAGGGGAAAGGGGAGACCCCGCTACCGCCGGAGTGATCCGACGCGGGCGTGCGGGCGTCAGGTATTCAACAAAAAAGCACTTATCCACCCGGGATCGTCACCGACCCGGCGGGTAAACCGTTGCCAAATTTCCGGGGCGTGGCAACGCGCCCCTTAGGGGAGCTTTGATGATCGTCAGCAAGAATCGTCACTGGACCTACCGACACAGCGCACTGGCTGTCGCGCTGGGCATGACGCTGGCCGGGGGGGCCGCACATGCACAGTCCAATGCCACCGGTACCCTCTTCGGTCAGGCCGCCGCCGGCTCGACCATCGTGATCGAGAGCCCGGACACCGGTCTCAAGCGTGAAGTGAAAGCTGGCGCCGATGGGCGTTATCGCGCCTCGTCGCTGCCCGTGGGGCGTTACAAGGTAAGCCTTATCCAGAATGGCACCGCCGTCGAAACGAGGGACAACATTCAGCTGACCCTCGGCGCGGGTACCGAGGTGTCCCTGGGGGGCGCCGCCGCGGCGTCCAATGCCAGCAATCTCGAAGGAGTGTCCGTCAACGCCTCGGCCCTGCCGACCATCGACGTGAGCTCCACGGACTCGCGTACCGTCTTCACCGCGGCACAGATGCAGCGCATTCCCGTGCCCCGCGACGTGACGGCGGTGGCCCTGCTGACCCCTGGCGCGGTGGCCGGCGATTCGCGTTACGGCGGCGTGCCGAGCTTCGGTGGCTCGGCGGTCTCAGACAACGCCTACTACATCAATGGTTACGCGGTAACCAATCCGCTGACCCAGATCGGCTTCTCCTCGCTTCCCTTCGATGCCATCGACCAGGAGCAGGTGCTCACCGGCGGCTACGGTGCCGAGTTCGGCCGTTCCACCGGTGGCGTGATCAACATCGTTACCAAGCGCGGCACCAACGAGTGGAAGGCCGGTGCCGAGGTGCGTTGGGAACCCATCGGACTGAAGAGCGACCCGCGCAACATCTACTATCCGCGCACGGGTAACGACGAAGACGGCACCATCTACCAGCGTCGCGAAAGCAACAAGTCCTGGCGTACCACCTATGCTGCGTACGTCGGTGGCCCGCTGATCAAGGACAAGCTGTTCATCTACGCAACGGGCGAAGCCACTCGCCAGGAAGGCAGTGCGGCCGGCAACATCGAGCATGCGTCGCGCAACAACTACGATCGTTACCGTTACGACACGCCACGCTGGCTGGCAAAGGCCGACTGGAACATCACGGACAACCACATCGTCGAACTGACGGGCCTGTCCGACAAGACCAAGCGCTACTTCGACGATTACAGCTACGATTACCCCAGTGCCACGCATGGCACGGACCGTACCGATACCGGCCAGCAGAAGGACGGCGGTGAGGTGTACATCGGCAAGTACACCGGTTACATCACCGACAACTTCACTGTCACGGCGCTCTATGGGCGCAGCAACTCCGTACACACCGTGACACCGGGCGGCGCAAGCGCCGATTACCCGTACGTGGCCCGCTCCAACAACACCTCGACACCGGCGGCGCTGGTTTACAACCCGCAGTACAGCAACTACGTACCGAGCGTGCCGGGTGCGAAGGACAAGACGCGTGGCTGGCGCCTCGACCTCGAATATCGCCTGGGCGACCACAGCCTGCGCGGTGGTATTGATCGACAGGATCTCGAGTCGACCTCGGGCAGCAATGGCTACGCCGGCGGCGTGTATTACCTCTACAGCCGCTCGTCCCGCCCGACCAATCCGATCAGCACGTTCTACGGCCAGGCGGCTCCCGCGACCGGTGGTGGCTACGGCCCTCAGGGCTACTATGTGCGCAAGCGCGTCTTCAACACCTTTGCCTCGGTGGAGGTGAAGCAGTCGGCGCAGTACATCGAAGATGCGTGGCAGGTATCCGACCGCTGGCTGCTGTCGCTCGGCCTGCGCAACGAACAGTTCACCAACTACAACGGCGAAGGCCAGCAGTATGTGAGCCAGCGCCATCAGCTTGCACCGCGCCTTGGCGTGTCGTGGGACGTCTATGGTGATTCCACGCTGAAGATCTATGCCAACGCGGGTCGTTATCATCAGCCGCTGCCCAACAACGTCGCCATCCGTGGTGCATCGGCATCGCTCTACACGAACCAGTATTTCACCTATACGGGCATCGATCCGGCCAGCGGTGCACCACTGGGCCTGAAAGCGTTGGGCAAGCCTTACTCGACCAACAACGAACTGGGCCAGCCGAAGGATCCCAAGGGCGTGGCGTCGTCCACGCTGAAGCCGCAGTACCAGGACGAGTACATCCTGGGCATGCAGCAGCAGATCAATCCGGCGTTCAACTGGGGCGTGAAGTTCACCTACCGCAACCTGCGCAACATCATCGACGACTTCTGCGATGACCGTCCCATCGAAGACTGGGCCAAGCGCAACGGCAAGCAGTACGACTTCCTGTTCACCTGCGCCCTGTTCAACCCGGGACGTGGCGGCACGTGGAGCTGGGACGTCGATGGTGACGGCAAGCTGGAGCAGGTGCATCTCACGGCCCGGGACCTTGGCTTCCCGAAACCGAAGCGTCGCTACCTCGCCATGGACACGTTCCTCGAGCACCCGTTCGACGGCACCTGGTATGGCCGTGTCGACTACACGCTGTCGCATAGCTTCGGCAACACCGAAGGACCCGTGCTTTCGGATATCGGCCAGTCCGATGTCTCGGCGACCCAGTCGTGGGACTACCCTGAAATCATGGAGCATGCCAACGGCAACCTGCCCAACGATCGCCGCCATTACCTGAAAGCCTACGGCTACTACCAGCTCACGCCGGAGTGGACCTTCGGTGCCACGGGTATCGCGGCTTCCGGTCGTCCGAAGAACTGCATCGGCCTGAACCCGGATCCGAATTCCTATGTGGCGGGTTATGGCTCGGCGTTCTTCTACTGCGACTTCTCGGGCACCAACGTCACGGGTGCCAATTCGGTGGCTACGCCGCGCGGTTCGCAGGGTACGCTGCCCTGGTCGTTCCGCCTGGATCTCAACGTGGGCTATCGCCCGGCCTATTTCGACAACAAGTTCCTCTTCCAGGTCGACGTGTTCAACGTGTTCAACAGCCGGCAGATCCAGAACATCACCGAAATCCACGAGCAGTCCACGTACAACACCAAGCTCAACAACGCCTACGGACGTCCGATCAGCTTCCAGGATCCGCGCTCGGTTCGCCTGACGGCACGCTACGACTTCTGACCTTTCGCATTAGAAGAAGAAATCCGTGCGACGACCGTGGACGGTCGTCGCACACTCCCCAGATTGCCGCCGGATTCCGGCGGCTATTTTTTTCGAACTGCATGAATTTTCGAAATTTTTCCAATCACAAGCCATGCGCCTAGCCGGGCATTCCTCCTTGCAGAACCGAGGCTTAGCTGCACTGCAATAGCGGTAATCGGTGTAAATAATTTGTTGACAGCGGATTCCCCATGCGCCTATGTTCGGCTTCGGCGAAGGTGTCCGGAGGATTTCACGAAATGTGAAATCGGTTCCGATAACCCTCGTCGATGGGCTTGTCGGGAGCAGGTCTCATGGGGGCGACGTCACTCTGGGAGGAGTGTGCGCCGACGCAGGTAACCCCGGGAACGTGTACGACAAGGCCTTTTTTTCCGGCCTTTGGTCGGTTTTTGCTCGTTTTTTTACGGTCCGTTGGGCCGATCTGGGGAGATTTGCACAATGAGTTCTCGCATCAACAGGCAGGCTTCTGTCCTGCGTCATTCCGCGTTGGCGTTCGCCCTCGCGGTGGGTCTCGGCGGCACGGGTGCCGCCCTTGCCCAGTCCACCACGGGTTCGATCTTCGGCACGGTGCCCAGCGCAGCAGGCGGAACCGTCCAGATCACGGGTAGCACGGGCGTCTCCCGCGAGGTTCCGGTGGATGCGCAGGGTCGCTATCGCGCCGGTAACCTGCCTCTGGGAACCTACACGGTCAACCTCATGAAGGATGGCCAGGTTGTCGACTCCCGCAAGAACATCAGCCTCACCGTCAATGCCGGTTCGGAAGTGTCTTTTGCACCGACGGCCACGGCCTCCAGCGCGCAGTCGCTGGATTCGGTCACGGTGACGGCCAACAGCCTGCCTCCGGTAGACGTCTCGTCGGTCGATTCGCGTACGGTGGTTACTGCTGAAACCCTGTCGAGGCTGCCGCTTGGCCGCAATGCCGAGTCGATTGCATTGCTGGCGCCGGGCGTGGTGACGGGTTCCGGCGCGTTCGGCCGTGTAGTTTCCTTCGGCGGTGCGGGCGTGACGGAAAACGCCTACTACATCAACGGTTACAACACCTCCGATCCGCTCAAGAATCTCGGTGGTGTCAGCCTGCCTTACGGCGCGATCGACCAGCAGGAAATCTACACCGGCGGTTACAGCGCCATGTACGGTCGTTCTGACGGCGGCGTTATCAGCCAGGTGGGCAAGCGCGGTACGAACGACTGGCATTTCGGCGCACAGGTCCTGTGGGAGCCGAAATTCCTGCGCCAGGATCCGAAGGGTATCTATTACCCCAGTGCTTCCCTGCCGCCTGGCTACGAGTACCAGCATCCTGAGGTCGAAGGAACGCTCTATCGCAATCGCCGGGACAACCGCTCGTGGACCACGACGGTCAGCGGCTACGCCGGCGGCCCGCTGATCAAGGACAAGCTGTACATGTTCGTGGCGGCCGAAGCCGAAAAGACCGAAGGTCTCTCCACGAATAGCGCGCAGTCCGCGATCCAGGCGAACAACCACTACACCTACAAGCTGCCGAAGTACTACGGCAAGCTCGACTGGAACATCAACGACAGCAACATCGTCGAGTTGACGGGTATCAAGTCTACCGACGAAGAGCAGGGCACGTATTACAACTACAATTATGCCACCGGTAACCAGGGCGGCTATTACGGTGCGGTGGCCAACCACACCAAGCTCGCCTCCACCTACTGGATCGGTAAGTACACCAGCTACATCACCGACGACCTGACGTTCAGCGCGACGTACGGCAAGAGCACCACGACGGATTACTTCAATAATCCCAGTGGTAACGGTGCTCCTTACCTGGGTACCTCGTACAACCAGGATCCGAACCTCAACGGCGGCCAGACGATCACCAACTTCAACCCGACGTATGTCTCGAAGGATCCGCGGGCCAAGAGCAAGACGCACGGCCTCCGCGCCGACCTTGAATGGCAGGTCGGCGATCATCGCCTGACCGGCGGCGTCGACAACATGACCTACAACGCTTACGACGAAGGTCAGTCGATGAGTGGGCCGGGTTATGCGTGGTACTACGGCCTGTCCACGGCCCCGAATACGCCGATTTCCCGTCGCCTGGGTGTTGGCGCCCCCGGTGGTGATGGCTACTACGTGAGCAAGTACATTCTGGTCACCACGACCAGCATGTCGGTCAAGCAGAAGGCCTACTACCTCGAAGACAAATGGCAGATCAACGACAAGGTGTTGTTCACCGCCGGTATCCGTAACGACCGCTTCACCAACTTCAACAACCACGGCCGCTCCTATGTGAACAGCGGTAACCAGTGGGCACCGCGATTCGGTGCGGCGTGGGATGTGTTTGGGGATTCGTCGCTCAAGGTCTACGGCAACCTCGGTCGCTACTATCTGGCGCTCCCCAACAGCGTGGCTATCCGCGGTGCGTCGTCGTCCACGTTCACCAACGAGTACTTCACCTACGGTGGTATCAACCCCGATGGCTCGCCCCGCGATCTCAAGGCACTGGGTCCTGGCCCGGTGTCGTCCAACGGCGAGTACGGCCAGGCGAACGATCCGGTTTCCCTTACAGCACGTAACCTGAAATCGCAGTACCAGGATGAGGCCATCATCGGTTTCGATAAGACCCTGGGCGACAAGTGGGTGACGGGTGCGAAGTTCACGGTGCGCAAGCTCCAGGCGGCGATCGACGACGTCTGTTCCGCTGACAAGGTCCAGGAGAAGATGCAATCGCTGGGTCTCGATCCCAAGAGCGTGGTCATCCCCAGTTGCCTGATCTTCAATCCTGGCAAGAGCAACCGCTTCAGTTTCGCTAACGTGAATGGCAGCGGCCGTACCGACGTCAACATGACCAAGGATGACTGGGGCTTTGCACAGGGCGCCAAGCGCAAGTACTACGCGCTTGACATGTACCTGGAGCATCCGTTCGATGGTAAGTGGCAGGCTCGCGTGGACTACACGTTCTCGCGCAGCTACGGCAACACGGAAGGCCAGGTGAAGTCGGATATCGGCCAGGACGACGTGTCGAAGACCCAGGACTGGGATACGGCGACGCTGATGGAAAACGCCAATGGCCTGCTTGCCAACAACCGCAAGCACCAGCTGAAGGCCTACGGCTCGTATGCCATTACGCCGGAGTGGATGGTTTCCGGTACGGTGCGCATTCTGTCCGGCGGACCGAAGTCGTGCCTGGGTTACTACGGTGGCCCGGGTAGCGACCTTGATCAGGATCCGGCGGGCTACAACTCGTCGTATCACTACTGCAACGGCTTGCCGTCCCATCCGGGCGACAAGAGCCTGCCGTGGACGAAGAACCTCGATCTGGCCGTCACCTATCGTCCGGAATTCGCGGATCACAAGCTGGCGTTCGCGATCAACGTGTTCAACGTCACGAACGAGCGCAAGCCGATTCAGACCGATCCGACGTACGAAGCCGATGGCAGCCCGGGTACCGTGCAGAACACCTACAACATCGGTACGTACTACCAGACCCCGCGTTATGTTCGCCTGAGCGCCACGTACGATTTCTGATCGTAGGGTCAGCAGCGTCCTGCGTTGCTGATGGTCTCCTGGAAACGCCGCTTTTCGAAGCGGCGTTTTTTTTGGGCTATAAGCAATAGTTTAGACGGCTATTCTTTTATATCGTTGATTTTTATAAAAAAATAAATGGTTTCAAGTGAAATCGGCAAACCTGACCGCCAGCTTGCCAACCCTGTCGCGTTTTGCGTTTCGCAGGGTTTTTCACACTTGACTTTTCCCTTGCCAATTTTGCCGGTATCCTCCGGGATTCCCCCTCGGAAGGACAGGCACACCGTGCGCGTGCGTATCCTTTCGTGACTCCGCAGTCCATCTTGTTTCCGTTACAGAGGTTCCGACCCATGCGCAGGCTCATCTTGTCGCTCGCATCCGTGGCCACGCTGGCCCTTGCCGGTTGCGGCGGTTCTTCCGGCAACGGCCAGCAGGCCGCCGGTGGTAGCTCCCCCGAGGCTTCCGGCCCGGCCAACAACGTCACCGGTACCGTGACCCTGCGCGATACGGGCAAGTCCCTCTCCGCCGATGCCAAGCTCGACATCAAGCTGATCGACGTGTCCGCCGAAGGTTCGCAGCCGCTCGCTGCGAAGACCATCGCACCGGTCACCATTCCGCAGCAGTTCCAGCTCGACTTCACCCCGTCCGACGTGAACCCGAACGACATGTACATTGTCGAGGTGTCGCTGCAGGATGGTGAGCGCCATTACTCCGCTCCGCTGAAGACCCCGGTCCTCACCAAGGGTGCGAAAAACGTCGTCAACGTGCAGCTCGTGGGTGAAGCCACCCCGGGCGAGAAGGAGCTTGCCGGCTTCAACAGCGTCAAGAAGAACATTGGCGGCATGAAGGTGACCCAGGGCACCGCGCTGAAGGAAGGCGAGTCGCGCGGCTGGCAGATCTTCAAGAAGGGCAACGATGTCCAGTTCGTCATCGAGCTGGTCGACTACGGCGACAAGGGTTTCACTTCGACCAACTACGCCTACAAGAATGGCAAGCCGTGGGTCATCGTGCAGGAGAAGAAGCCGAGCAAGGACGGCAAGCCCACCTCCACCGAGCGTGCGGGCTGGAACGATGCCGGCGAGCTCGTGCTGAAGGACAACGAGTCCAACGGCAAGACCGACGTGCTCTCCGACGACGCGGCGAACGATCTGCGCAAGCAGGCTGAAGCGATGCTTGCGAAGGCCGGTGGCAAGAAGTAATCCGCTTCTGCCATATCGTCAAAAAACGCCGGCCTTGTGCCGGCGTTTTTCATGGTGCGTTCGCCAGGGGCGAAGCGGATAGGCAATACTAGGCGTGACATGTTTTCATCGTGCCCTTTCACACGTACGGGATCCACCAGTTCGCGCCATGCCCAGACCGGCCAGATCCGACATTGACGCCGAGATCATTGATTGCGCATCCGCCCTGTTTGCGCGTCACGGCTTCGACAATACGTCGCTCCAGCAGATTGCCGACGCAGTGGGTTACTCCAAAGCAGGGCTGCTGCACCACTTTCCCAGCAAGCGTGCTATTTACGACGCCGCGCTTACAAGTGGACACGCGCACATGAAGTCCATGCTCGGCCGTGTGAAGCATATTCCCGTTGGCATCATGCGCGACAAGGCCGTCGTAGAGGCCACGATCGACTACACGTATGAATGGCCCGGCGTATCTGCCTTTGCGCAAGCGCTGACGAGCACTGATCCGAAGGATGCAGCTCCCGAACTCGAAGCCATGGGCATGACCTTCTACGAGGCGCTGGGACTCGATCCTGCGACCTGCGGCATGGAACGACTGGTACGCGTGACGAGTGCGTTCTCGGGCCTGGGCATCACGGCCCTCATTGCCGCAAAGGTCGATCTCCAGCGCGAATGGCGCGACCTCATCAGTGAGACCGCCATGGATGCGCTTGGTCATCAGCGAGGGGATCGTTGAGTCCGCTCTACCATCGAGACGGTATGGCCGGTTTTGTGTAGGTGGTTCCTGAGGTTTTTTGGGGTAAGAGCCTACACCCTTTGCTGGCAATCACCTACGCCATAGCGAGCAGCATGCCGCTAGCCTTTTTTCTGATCCATCACCCACGGCTCAGAGGAGGCACTCATGCGCAAGTTGTCTGCAGGTCTGGCAGGGATATTCGTGACGGGAATGCTCATGGCAGGTAGTGCTCAGGCGCTCCCGAAATTTGTCACCACCTATGTATTTTACAGCGGCACGCAGGCCATCGGTCAGTCGATCCTGTACTGCAATGGTGTACGACAGCACTGGGGGGAGGCAGTCAGTACCAATCTCGACAACGCGGTATCGGTGACCTACTCCTGCGTTACCGGCGATGCCATGCGGGTGGGTTACCCCACGGGCATCGATCCCTGGGTAAAGCAGAACTTCTGCAGCACCAGCGCCGCCTGCGAAGTCGGGCCATGGCCGATTCCTGGCGCGGGAACCCTGCTGAACGGGTCCTACTCGGATATTCCCTGAGTTCCGTCATCGGTTGAATCGAAAACGCCGGCGTTGTGGCCGGCGTTTTTTGTGCGATGTGCGTATCTCGACACATCCGGATTGCCTCGCGTTACCTGGGCAATGAAAGGTACGAAATGGAACCGACGCTTTCATAGACGGACGCAAAAAGCACGGCGACGGCGATGAAGACCGAAAGCCTCGCCACGGCATGCGCCCCGGCCGTCAGTCCTTCTTTTCGGGAGGCCAGTCCGTACCGATGTGGCCATAGCGACATCCGCACACCGACGTAGATGGCGAAGGCGACGAGCACGTACGCCTCGCCCTTGAAGGTGAAGGTCAGCGAATGGGGTATGAAGGTGTCGATGTCGGGAGCGAAGCGTGGAACGAGAGCGGTCCACGACGAGGTCTGCTGGAACGTTTCCGGTAGCAGCGACGACGCGGCTGTCACCAGCAGGTCGATGACGCTGTCGATTGCGCTCGACAGCCACGGGGCGCCATAGACATGGACCTGGCCCATCATCCTCAGCCGATCCGCGCGTGGCAGCAGTACATCCACGCCGGGCATCGCCGCGCTTTGCAAATCGGGCAGGCAGAGGCTGGCGACCATGCCCAGTGCAAAGACGCCGTAGAAGACGACATTGAAAACGAAGAAGGCCTTGCTGTGTTCGCGGATGGTGGTCAGCGCGCCGTGGAGCCATGTCGGCATGAGGGTTCCTTGGATAGGCGGCGCCCTTGGGGAAGTCGGGAGCCCTGGGGTCGCCCGCCCGCGACCGGGGCCTAGGGTATCCAGCCAGGCGGAGAGTTTTCAACCATTTTGGTAGGTCACCTTTTGTAGGAGCGCGCCTTGCGCGCGACCGGAGGTGTGCATGCGTTGATGGTTTTCGCGACAACCGGTCGCGCGCAAGGCGCGCTCCTACAGAAAAAAAAGAACGCCGGCGCGAGGCCGGCGTTCCCTGGGGTGCTATCAGCGATGCGCTGGCGTCAGAACGCCATCTTCACGCCGAGGTTCAGGCTGTTGTAGCGCTGGGTGTCGTCGCCGAAACGACCGCTGTAGCTCGCCCAGCCGCTCCAGCGCGGGTTGAAGTCGGCCGAGAGGCCCAGGTCGGCCGTGGTCCAGGTCTTGTCCGGGCTGAAGCCCTGGACGCTGAAGCGACCGGCCATGTCGGTGAGGCCTGCGGTGACGAAGCGCTTGTCGGCGCGGCCATCGTGGTTGTAGGCGACTTCGGCGAACGGGTGCAGCGTGGTGCTGCCCGTCTGCCACGAACCCTGCACGCGCCAGCCGGCCGTTTCGATGCGGGCGTTGCGGGTCTGCTTGCCGAACTGCATCGAGGTGCTGGTGCCACCGTATTCGGTGTAGCCGAACACGCGCAGCTGCTCGAACTCGACGGTGACGAACGGACCGGTCTTCAGCGTTTCGTTGCCGAACCACCAGCCACCGGTGAGGCCGGCGCCGACGTGCGAGCCGTCGGTCTTGCCGGTCTCGGTGCGGCGGGCCGCGCCGAGATCGATGCGACGATCGATGTTGGTGAAGCTGAGCTGGCCGAAGCTGGTGTACGCGCCCACATAGCCGCCACCGTTATGGTAGAAGGCGTACAGCGAGCCGGCGATGTCCTGCATCTTGTAGCCGCCACCGCCCTGGAAATCGGCGTTGGTCTGGGCGATGCCGAGGGCCGCACCGATGTTGTAGTTCTCGCCGACCTTGGCGTCCGTACCCACCGTGAGGTTGACGTTGTCGCTGTCGGTCTTCGGCGAGTTGTCGGTGCTCTTGAACTTCTGCTGGCCGTATTCCACCGAAGCGAACACACGCGAATCTGCACCGAAGTTGTCGGCCATCATCTGGTTGCGCAGCGCGCGAGTGTGCGCGGCGCTGGTGGCCAGGCCGGCTTCGCCGAGCACCGAGATCTTCTTGGGCGCCTCGATGATGGACACGGCGTACTGGCCGAGCAGGGCGTGGGCTGCCGTGGTCGGATGGATGCCGTCGGCGAACAGGTAGGTGCTGGCGGCATTGGGGTCGCGCAGGGTGTTCGGCGAGCAGCTGATCGAGCTGGTGGTGGTGCAGGCCGGCGTGGTCACGTTGGTGAAGCCATAGGCCTTCGGATTGGCGATGACTTCGTTGAGCAGCGTGTAGGTGTCGATCGGCACGATGCCGCGCTGGGCCTGGGCCAGGCCACCCGAGAGGATGCCGTTGTAGACCTGGGCGAGCTGGGTGAGGCCGGCGGACGCGGCGGCGCCCTGCGACATGGCGGCCGGGGTCTTGCCGACGTCCGGCAGGTTGAAGACGACGATGGTCTTCGCGCCGGCGGCCTGCAGGGCCTGGATCTGGGCCACTTCGTTCGAGGCGGCGGTGGCGACGGTCACCTGCGCGGTGGCCGGATTGGACACGGCAGCGAGCAGGTCGTTGGCGCCGATCCACATGGTGTACAGCGCGTTCGGGTTGGCCTTGCCGCCGGTGGACGCGAGGTATTGCTGGATCTGCGTGGCGGTGGACGGCACCGGGTTGGCGAGCGCGGCGCGTGCGCCACCGAAGGCGTAGTCCGTGCCGCCCTGGAGCGACGGGGTCAGCTGCAGGTTGAAGTACTTCGCGATGTTCTCGACCGCGACGGTGCCCGGGTTCGTGGTGAAGCGGGTGACCACCGGCGAGCCGGAGATGATCGACAGGTTGCCGTTGTCGCTGAGGCTGTCGCCGAACGAGACGACCTGCTTGTATCCGTCGGCGTGCGCCCCGGCACTGAACAGAAGGGCGGCGCCGATGGCACCGGCAAGATGGCGAATTCGCATGTGAAGCACTCCGTGTGGGGGGCGTTAGAGAAACGTTACGGTAATGGAACCCATACGCGGGCGCATGCTGCGCTGCGATATGAGCTGGAAATGGCGGCAGAACGGGCCCTGACGGCACCATGAGGCCGTTTGACATCGTCCTCCCCGGCGCAAGGCCGGGGAGGGAGAGGCTTGAGTTATTTCGAGGTGTTGCCGGAAGCGCTTATTTCTTGAGGGCGCGCGAGAAGGCGTCGGCAAAAGCGCTGTTGGCCGGCGGGGCGCTGGCCTTGGCCGGTGCCGGGCCGCGGCCGCCACCACCCGGACCGCCACGGCGGCCTCCGGCAGGGGCTTCGTCGCGCTGGGCCGGGCGACCGCTGCGGGCTTCGCCCGGCACGTCGTCCAGGCGCATGCTGAGGGCGATGCGCTTGCGGGGCAGGTCCACTTCCATGACCTTTACCTTCACGATGTCGCCGGCCTTCACCGCATCACGCGGGTCCTTGACGAAGGTGTGCGACAGCGCGGACACGTGGACGAGGCCGTCCTGGTGCACGCCGATATCGACGAACGCGCCGAAGGCGGCCACGTTGGTGACGCGGCCTTCCAGCACCATGCCGACACGCAGGTCCTTCAGGTCTTCCACGCCCTCGGCAAAGCTCGGTGCCACGAATTCAGGACGCGGATCGCGGCCGGGCTTTTCCAGTTCCTTGAGGATGTCGCGCACGGTCGGTACACCGAAGGTGGTGTCGGTGAAGTCCTCGGCCTTCAGGCCGCGCAGGAACGACGTATCGCCGATGATCTGCTTCACCTCGCGACCGCACTGCTTCAGGATGCGCTCGATGACCGGATAGGCCTCCGGGTGTACCGAGCTGGCATCCAGCGGATTGCTGCCGCCGGTGATGCGCAGGAAGCCGGCGCACTGCTCGAAGGCCTTGTCGCCCAGACGCGGCACCTTGAGCAGGTCTTTCCGGCTCGGGAAGGGGCCGTTGGCGTCGCGATGCTTCACGACGTTCTCGGCCACGCTGGCCGACAGCCCGGCCACGCGGGCCAGCAGCGGGGCGGAGGCCGTGTTGACGTCCACGCCCACGGCGTTCACGCAGTCTTCCACGCGCGCATCGAGCGCACGGGCGAGCTTTACCTGGTTCACGTCGTGCTGGTACTGGCCCACGCCGATGGCCTTGGGTTCGATCTTCACCAGCTCGGCCAGCGGATCCTGCAGGCGGCGGGCGATGGACACGGCACCACGGATGGAGACGTCGAGTTCCGGGAACTCACGGGCGGCGAGTTCGGACGCCGAGTACACCGATGCGCCGGCCTCGCTCACCACGATCTTGGACAGGCCGAGGTCGGCATGCTTGCGCATCACTTCGGCGGCCAGCTTGTCGGTTTCGCGCGAGGCGGTGCCGTTGCCGATGGCGAGCAGGTTCACGCCGTGCTGCTTGCACAGCTGGGCGATGCGGGCGATGGACTGGTCCCACTGGTTACGCGGTTCGTGCGGATAGATGGTGTCGTAGGCCAGCAGCTTGCCGGTGGCATCCACGATGGCCAGCTTGCAGCCCGTGCGGATGCCCGGGTCGAGGCCCATCACCGTCTTCGCACCGGCGGGCGCGGCGAGCATGAGGTCCTTGAGGTTGTCGCCAAACACGCGGATCGCCTCGTCCTCGGCGTTCTCGCGCACGCGCCCGAACAGGTCGAGGGTAAGGTGCAGGTGCAGCTTCACGCGCCAGGTAAGGCGCACGGTCTCGCGCAGCCAGGCGTCGGCCGGGCGGCCGCGATCAATGATGCCCGCGCGAGCCGCGACGCGGCCTTCGCCTTCGGCGTGGCCCTGGTCGGCATCAAGGGCAGGGTTGAGGTCGATCTCGAGCACGCCTTCGTTGCGGGCGCGCATGAGCGCGAGCAGGCGGTGGGACGGGATCTTCGAGACCGGTTCGACGTGGTCGAAGTAATCGCGGAACTTGGCGCCTTCGTTTTCCTTGCCGGCCACGACAGCTGCACGGATCTGGCCCTTGTCCCACAGCCAGTCGCGCAGCTCGCCGACGAGGGCGGCATCTTCGGCGATGCTCTCCATGAGGATGGCGCGGGCGCCATCGAGCGCCGCCTTGACGTCGGCCACGCCCTTCTCGGCGTCAATGTAGCTGGCCGCGACGGTGTCGGGCTGCTGCGTGGGGTCCTCGCGCAGGCTCAGGGCCAGCGGCTCAAGGCCCGCTTCACGCGCTATCTGCGCCTTGGTGCGGCGCTTGGGCTTATAGGGCAGGTAGAGATCTTCCAGGCGCGCCTTCGTGTCGGCGGCGAGGATGTCGGCCTTGAGGGCGTCGGTCATCTTGCCCTGTTCGACGATGCTGTCGAGAATCGCGGCGCGGCGGTCTTCGAGTTCGCGCAGGTAGCGCAGGCGTTCCTCGAGCAGGCGCAGCTGCGTGTCGTCGAGGCCGCCGGTCACTTCCTTGCGGTAGCGGGCGATGAACGGCACGGTGGCGCCGCCGTCGAGCAGTTCCACCGCCGCGCGCACCTGTTCGGGCTTGGCGGCGATGTCCTGGGCAATACGTTGTTCGATGCTCTGCATGTCTTTCCTGTGCGTTGCTCGGCCGGCCGTTGGTCGGGTCGGGTCGCCGATGATAGCAAGCGCGGGGAAGACCCCGGCTCCCGAAGGAGCCGGGCGGGGTGTCAGGCGTCGAAGCTGCCGCTGTCGCCGTTACGCGGCGTAGGGGCTGCCGCAGGTGCCGCAACGGGCTGCGCACCCACGCGGCCGACCAGCACGTAGGTGCCGGCGAGCAGGTCATGCACGCCCTGCCTGCGCTGGGTGAAGGCGGTGACGATGTAGAACGCGAAGGGCACGATCGAGCTCAGCACGTTGACCAGGCGGATCGCGTTGCGGCCGGCAGCCCGGCCGAGCGAAAGGCGTGCACCGGAGGTGTCGGTAACGCGGATGCCCAGCGCCATCTTGCCCGGCGTGGCCTGCCACTTCGAGCTTTCGAAGAAGGTGTAATAGATGAAACCGACGGCCACGAGCACGAAGCTCACCGGGCGCACGGCCTCGGCATAGGCGGCGAGGGCGGCGGCCTGGTCGTTTTCGAAATTGGCCAGGAGCTGGGTCATCATCGCGCCCAGTCCCATCATCATGCTGACCACGGTGAAAGGCAGCATGAGGATCAGGTAATCGATGACCCATGCGCCTACGCGGGTCCAGAAGCTGGCGTACTCCGGCACCACCTCGTCGCTGACGGCGGCGAAGAAGGGCGGCGGCTCAGGCGGCGGGGGCGTTGTCGCTGCCGCGGGCTCCGGGCGGACATCGGGAAACAGCTCCCCCAGCGGACGCCAGTCGGTCATGCCCTCGTACCAGCCCAGTTCGTCCGGGCGGCAGGTGCCGTCGCGCAGCCACTGGCGGATGTCGTCCTCCGAGTAGGGGCCGAAGCGCTCGCCGTTGCGTCCGATCCAGACTTGCATGGTTGTTCTTCCGTTAGCTTGCTGACAGCCGTGGATGATGCCAGAAGGCTCATGCAGGAGCGCGCCTCGCCCGCGACCGGACGCACCAATGCCTGCAGGAGCGCGCCTCGCGCGCGACCGGATGTACCGATGCCCCCAGTCACCTGTAGGAGCGTGCCTTGCGCGCGACCGGATGCACCGATGCCCCCGGTCGCGCGCAAGGCGCGCTCCTACAGGTGTTGTCAGGCGGCGCGGCGCTTCAGGTGCACCAGCAGCAGCGAAATCGCGGCCGGCGTCACGCCACTGATGCGCGAAGCCTGGCCGATGGTCGCCGGACGGGCATGCTTCAGCTTCAGCAGCACCTCGGCGGAGAGCCCCCGCACCCGGTCGTAGTCGAAGCTCTCGGGGATATTCGTGGACTCATGCCGACGCTGGCGCTCGATCTCGTCGCGCTGGCGCTCCAGGTAACCGGAATACTTCGCCTGCACTTCCACCTGCAGGGCGACTTCGGCGTCGTCCACGGGCGGCCCCAGTTCGGGCACGGCGGTGAGTCGTGCGTAATCCAGCTCGGGGCGACGCAGCAGGTCGAGGGCATGGGTCTCGCGGCTCACGGCGATGCCCAGCGAACGCTCCACGGCCGCACCCAGCGTGTTTGTCGGCGCTGCCCAGATACCACGCAGCCGAGCCGTTTCCCGTTCCGTCGCTTCGCGCTTGGTCTCGAGCCGGCGGAAGCGATCTTCCGACACCACGCCACGGGCATGACCCTCGGCGGTAAGTCGCAGGTCGGCATTGTCCTCGCGCAGATGCAGGCGATATTCCGCGCGCGAAGTGAACATGCGATAGGGCTCAATCGTGCCGTTGGTGGTGAGATCGTCGATGAGCACGCCGATATAGGCTTCGTCGCGACGCGGATACCACGGCGCTTCGCCACGCACGGCCAGCGCGGCGTTCATGCCCGCGATGAGGCCCTGGGCGCCGGCTTCTTCATAGCCCGTGGTGCCGTTGATCTGTCCGGCGAAGTACAGGCCCGGGATGTTCTTCGTTTCCAGCCAAGGATGCAGCCCGCGCGGATCGAAGTAGTCGTATTCGATGGCGTAGCCGGGGCGCGTGATATGCGCATTCTCGAAGCCCGGGATCGAGCGCACCAGGGCGTACTGCACATCGAACGGCAGCGAGGTGGAGATGCCGTTGGGATAGATCTCGAACGTATCGAGGCCTTCGGGCTCCACGAAGATCTGGTGCGAGGTCTTCTCGGCGAAGCGCACCACCTTGTCCTCAATGGACGGGCAGTAGCGCGGACCCACGCCTTCGATCTGGCCGCTGTAGAGCGGCGAGCGATCCAGCGAGCCCCGGATCAGCTCATGGGTGATCTCGCTCGTGTGCGTGATCCAGCAGCTGACCTGGCGCGGATGATCGGCTGCCGAACCCATGAAAGAGAAGTGCGGCATCGGATCGTCGCCGGGCTGCTCTTCCAGTTTCGAGAAATCGATGCTGCGGCTGTCGATGCGCGGCGGCGTGCCGGTCTTGAGACGATCGGCCGCCACGGGCAGTTCGCGCAGGCGCGCGGCGAGCGTGGAGGCAGGCGGGTCGCCCGCGCGGCCGCCCGCGTACTGCGCCGGACCGATATGGATCTTGCCCGCGAGGAAGGTGCCCGCCGTGAGCACCACGGCCCGCGCATGAAAGTCGAGGCCCATCTGCGTGCGCACGCCCGTGACGCGCTCGCCGGAGAGGATCAGGTCGTCCACGGCCTGCTGGAACAGCCACAGGTTGGGCTGGGTTTCCACCATGGAGCGGATCGCCGCCTTGTACAGGGCGCGGTCGGCCTGGCAGCGGGTGGCACGCACGGCCGGGCCCTTGGAGGCATTGAGGGTGCGCCACTGGATGCCGGCGCGATCGGCGGCGCGGCCCATGGCGCCGCCCAGGGCATCGATTTCCTTGACCAGGTGGCCCTTGCCGATCCCACCGATGGCGGGGTTGCAACTCATCTGGCCGATGGTTTCGATGTTGTGGCTCAGCAGCAGGGTGCGGGCGCCGGCACGGGCGGAGGCAAGTGCAGCCTCGGTACCGGCGTGACCGCCACCGACCACGATCACGTCGTAGGTTTCTTGATGCAGCATGGAAAGGATTCGGGCGTGGGCCGGGAGGCTAGTTTACGCGGGCCGCGGATCGGGCGCAGACCATGCTTGTGAAGGCGCTTGCCGGATACTGGCATGACTCATGCTTGAGAAATCACGCACTTCGCACGGGCAGACGCTGCGCGATATCCGCGCGCCGAGGCCGAACGACAGGGGTTTGGTCGCGTGCCGGGCGAAGGAAGCGGAATGAGGGCAGGGACGCCTCATTCGGTTCGAAGAATGAGATCTGGCGCCCGGCGGTCTCAGGAACAGGGGGAATCCAGGATGACCGTGCTGCCGGGCGCCAGAAACCGAGTGACTGGCACGAGGAACCGCGCCCCAGGGCGCGGTTCTTTCGTTGGCGTTAACACTACACTGAACGAATGAACCGTGTGTGACTTTTCCGTCAACAAGGTGCTCGATTTCGGCAACTCCTGACGCTGAGCGTCACTTCCATGACCGCCTTCACTTTCGTGTTGTGAAGTCCGTCACGGAATGTCCGAACGCCATCCATGGCGTCATCATGCGGATTCGGTAAGCCCTCAGCCCAGGGCCACGCGGCCCAGAATGTCGGTGAGGTCCCGCGACATGTCCTTGCGTGCCGACAGCTCGGCGATCACGGCATGCGCCGCCTCCCGGCGTACGGGCTCCAGCCGCTTCCAGCCGTTGAACGCCGTGGCAACCCGGGCGGCTACCTGGGGATTCAATGCATCCAGGGCCAGCAGCCGATCCGCCAGCCAGCGATACGCCGCGCCATCGGCACGGTGAAAGCCGGTGGGATTGGCTCGGGCGAAGGTGCCGATCAGCGACTGCACGCGATTGGGGTTCTTGAGGGTAAAGGCCGGATCGGCTTCCAGGGCCTGCACGCGGGCAAACGCGTCATCGCCTGGCAGCTGTGCCTGCATGGCAAACCATTTGTCCAGGGCGAGGGCATTGCCTTCGTAGCGCTGGCGGAAGTGCGCGATGGAGGCTTCCGCCGCTTTCCCGTCCAGGGTCGCCAGGGTGACCAGCGCATTGAGGCGGTCGGTCATGCCCGGTGCCTGTTCGTACTGGGTCAGCGCGAGCTGGCGCGTGTCTTGCGGGGCGATGAGGGCCAGCAGGTCGAGCACGCGCCGCTTGAGCTGGCGGCGGGCCTGGCTCGATGCATCGAGTGCACCCGTGGTCCGGGCGGCAAGTGCGTCGTATCGCTTACGCAACGTGGCCGCGCCGATGCGCTGCGCCAGGGCGGCGAGCATGCGCTGGCGGCTGACGCGAATGTGCTGCGGATCGCGTTCCAGCTGGCGTTCCACCAGTTCGATCTCGCCCGGAGGGGTGAGCAGTTCGGCCAGCAGGGCGTCGTCGATCGATGCGTCGGCGAACAGGTCGGCCAGCGCCTGTGTCCACGCGGAAATGGCCGCGCCCTTGTCGCGTCCGTCGCGGCAGTCGTCGAAGGCCAGGCCGGCCAGTTGCTGTCCGGCTTCCCAGCGATTGAAGCCGTCGCGGTCGTGGCGCAGCAGCACCGCCAGCTCGTCAGGTGCGTAGTCGTATTCCAGGATCACCGGCGCGGAGAATCCGCGCAGCAGCGACGGTACGGGCACCGCGTCGATATCTTCGAAGATGAAAATCTTTTCCGCGCCGTCCAATACCACCGTGCGCTCGGCGCCATCGGCCGATGCCTCGCCTTCAAGACGCAGCGGCAGCGCCCGCCCGTTGCCGTCGAACAGCGAAAGCCGGACGGGGATGGGCACCGGGTGCTTGTCGGTCTGACCGGTGCCGGCCGGCGTACGCTGGCGCAACACCAGGCGATAGCGCCGGTTCCCCGCGTCGTGTCGCCCCTCGGCACTGAGCCGCGGCGTGCCCGCCTGTGCATACCAGTCGAGATACGGCATGAGGTCGATGCGGTTGGCATCGCCCAGCGCCCGCAGGAAATCCTCGATGGTCACGGCCTGCCCGTCGTGGCGGTCGAAGTACAGATCCATGCCCTTGCGGAAGCCCGCAGGCCCGAGGCGCCCGGCAAGCATGCGCACGAGTTCCGAGCCCTTCTCGTACACCGTGGCGGTATAGAAATTATTGATCTCGCTGTACTGCGAAGGCCGCACCGGATGCGACAGGGGGCCGGCATCTTCCGGGAACTGCGCACGACGCAGCAGCGCGACATCCTCGATGCGCTTGAGCGGCGCCGAATTCATGTCGGCGGAAAAGCTCTGCTCGCGGAAGACGGTGAGGCCTTCCTTCAGGCTCAACTGGAACCAGTCGCGGCAGGTGACGCGATTGCCGCTCCAGTTGTGGAAATATTCGTGCGCCACCACGGCCTCGACGTGGCGGTATTCGTCGTCCGTGCTGGAGTCCGGGTCGGCCAGCAGGTACTTCGCATTGAAGATGTTGAGGCCCTTGTTCTCCATGGCGCCCATGTTGAAATCATGGGTGGCCACCACGTGGAAGACGTCGAGATCGTAGCTGCGGCCATACGCGCTTTCGTCCCATTGCATCGAGCGCACCAGCGAATCCATCGCATAGTCGCAGCGATCGATCGCATCGGCTTCGGCCCAGATATGCAGCGCTACCTTGCGACCGTCGGCGGTGGTGTAGTCGTGGCTGATGCGTTCCAGCCGGCCGGCCACCAGTGCAAACAGGTAGCTGGGTTTCGGGTGCGGATCGACGAAGCGCGCCCAGTGACGGCCATCGGGCAGGTCGCCCGCGCCATCGGGATTGCCGCCGGCCAGCAACACGGGAAAGCGCGACTTGTCGGCGCGCAGCGTCACCGTGTATTTCGACAGCACGTCGGGGCGGTCGGGGAAGAAAGTGATGTGGCGGAAGCCCTCGGCTTCGCACTGGGTCAGCAGAAAGCCCTTGTCACGGCTGCCCGAAAGATAGAGGCCTTCGAACGCCGTGTTCTCCGCAGGCCGCAGCGCAACGCGGGTGCGTAGCGTGCAGCGGGGTGCGTCGATGTCGATGTCGAGCACGCCTTCCGCCAGGCGGTATTCGCCCTCGACCAGCCTGCGACCGTCGACGGAAAGTTCCAGCAGTTCCAGGCCCTCGCCATTGAGGCGCAGCGGCTCGGCAGCATGGCGTTCGAGGGTGAGTGTCGCCTCCACCTCGCTGCGGTCGATGCCGAGGTCGAAGGACAGCTCGACATGTTCCACCGACCATGCGGGAGGGCGGTAATCGGCAAGGCGGATCGGAGTGGTGGGGGCTTCGGAGCGGTCGCTCATGACGTAAGGGCAACACTTGGGGGATGTCAGGAGGCTAACATGCGGGCAGATCAGCCAAAAGGAAACACCCGATGTCCCGTTTCAGCGTCACGCGCTCGACCCTGGGTGCCCAGGAACTGGTGATACTGGCCGACACCCACGAAGGCCGCGAGGTCCGTATCGCCCGCCGTGGTGCCACCGTGCTGTCCATCCGTTCCGGTGGCCGGAATATCGCCGATGGCTTTCGCGACGAAGCCGAGCTGGTGCCGCACAAGGGTTCCCGATTCGCCATCATGACGCCGTTCGCCAACCGCGTGAACGACTCCCGCTATACGTTCGACGGAAAATCCTACGACCTGCAACCCGGTGTCGTGGGCAAGGATCGCGCAAGCCGCCATGGCTTCCTGCGTGGCGAGCTGTTCGATATCGATGGCGAGCAGGAAGGTGAGGGCGCCGCCTCCGTCACCTTCACCACGCAGGCGATTCGCCCCGACGCACATCCGGGGTATCCGTTTGCGCTCGATTTTCGTGTCACGTTCACGCTGGACAAAAACGGCCTCACTCTCGAAACGGTGACACATAACGTGGGTGACCATGCCGCACCGACGTTCTTCGGCTGGCATCCGTACTTCCGTTTGTCGGACAACCCCATCGAAGGCTGGGAACTGCACGTGCCGGCTGCCCAGGTCGTCGCCACCGACGCAGACTTCATTCCGTTGCCCGGCAAGGCAGCGTGGACGTCCCTCGACCAGGCAGATACGTCGCTCGATTTCCGCAAGCCACGCCTCATCGGCACGACCGAGCTGAATCACACCTACGCCTCGCTGCACGTGGATGCCGATGGCAAGGCGCGTACACGCCTGCGCGATCCTTCCACGGGTACGACCATCGCGCTATGGCAGAAGGCGGGCGTCATGCTCGCCTTTACCTCGGACACCGCCGAACGCGATGCACGCAAGTCCGTCGCGCTGGAACCGATGGAATGCATACCGGATGCGTTCAATCGCGAGGACTGCGCAACGGCCATCCACCTTGAACCCGGTGCGGAACGCCGCTTCGCCTGCGGGGTGGAATTCGTGGCCTGAGTCGTCAGGCGGCGCGCGGCTGACGCGCGCCGCCGACGCCGCTCACCGCGATCAGGCCGGTCACGATAAAGGCGGCGCCCAGCCATTCGTTGGGTAGCGGGCGTTCTCCAAGGAATATCCAGGCCATCAACAGGCTGATCACCGGCACCGCCAGCGACGACAGCGCCGCCACGGCCGTCGGCAGGCGGCGGACTACCAGTAGCCAGAGCGTCCATGCAAGACAGGTCGCGAGCAGTACCGAATATGCCAGACCACCGATGAATACGGGCGTCCAGGCAATGGCACGCTGTGGAATGCACAGTGCCGCCACGATCAGCGCAAGGGCACCGAAAAGCATCTGCCATGCCGTGAAGGTGAGCGGGTCGGGATGATGGCGCTGGAACATGCGCTTGCTGAGCACGGTACCCAGCGCCCAGAACATGCCACCCAACAGGGCATAACCGCTGCTCGCCATGCTGCCCAGTCCTTGCCAGGGTGCGATCACGAACATCAGGCCGACGGCGGCAATCGCTATCCCCAGCCAGTGCCGGCGCGACGGTCGTTCATGCAGCAGGCCCCAGGCCAGCAGGACGGCCCAGAAGGGCATGGCGTATGCGAGTAATACGACGTGTCCCGTGCCTCCGCTGGTCAGCGCGAACTGGGCCAGACCCTGGAACGCCGCCGTCTGCGAGACGCCGACCAGTGCGGTCGTCAACAGCGGCGGTGGGGCGAGTGGCCGGCGCAAGGCCATCAATACGATGAAAAGCAGTGCGCAGCCCAGGCTGTAGCGCAGTGCCGAGAAGTCGAAAGGCCCCGCATAGGCGAGCACCTGCTTCATGACGATCCAGCTGCTGGCCCAGATGATGACGGTCGCGCCCAATGCGACGACGGCGCCCTGCGATGCCTTTGATTCATTCATACGCACGTCCGGCGCCGTTCAAAACGGACATATTGAAGCAAATCGCATCGATATTCTCGGCTTTGCAGTGGGGAAACTGGTGGGGAGTCATGCGATGCGTTGTATCTGGGCCGATCTTAGCGACGCCGAGCGCGTCTATCACGATACCGAGTGGGGTGTTGTTACACGCGAAGAGCGCCGTTTGTTCGAGCTTCTTGTATTGAGGGGGGCGCAGGCCGGGCTGGCATGGCGAACCGTGCTTGCCAAGCGCGATGGATACCGGGAGGTGTTCCTGGATTACGACATCGCGGCCATCGCGGCACTTGGTGACGACGACATGTCACGCATCGGCCGCGATCGCCGCATCATCCGGCATCGGCTCAAGGTGGCTTCGGTGCGGCACAACGCTCGCGCGGTCTTGCGTCTGGCGCAGAGCGAAGGTCCGCTGGGCGAATTTCTCTGGTCGTTCGTCAATGGTGAGCCGGTCAGGAACGCCTGGAAGCGACATGATGACGTTCCCTTGCGAACGGCATGCTCCGACAGGATGAGCGACGCCTTGCGCAAGCACGGCTTTCAGTATGCAGGCACCGCCATCTGCTACGCGATCATGCAATCGGCGGGGATGGTCCACGATCATGAGACGGGATGTTTTCGCTACGGGTGTTCGTAACTTCGCCTGCTTTAATCGCCCACGAAGAAACGAACTCGATCCTTGCCCTCACGTCGTCCCTGTGAAAACAGGGACCCAGTGCGGTGCGGTGGGTTTTCGCGAGAGGGTTGCCTGCACACAAGCCGATGCAGCGTGGCGGTGTTTACTGGTGAATCAGGGCGCTGGGTTCCTGCTTTCGCAGGAACGACGGGCTACACGATTGCATTTTCCTTCCTGCCCCTCACGTCGTCCCTGCGGAAGCAGGGACCCAGTGCGGTGCGGTGGGTTTTCGCGAGAGGGTTACCTGCACACAAGCCGATGCGGCGTGGCGGTGTTTACTGGTGAATCAGGGCGCTGGGTTCCTGCGTTCGCAGGAACGACGGGCTACACGATGGCATTTCCCTTCCTACCCCTCACGTCGTCCCTGCGGAAGCAGGGACCCAGTGCGGTGCGGTGGGTTTTCGCGAGAGGGTTGCCTGCACACAAGCCGATGCAGCGTGGCGGTGTTTGCTGGTGAACCGGGGCGCTGGGTTCCTGCGTTCGCAGGAACGACGGGCTATGAGCTTGCAGCTCCCCACCTACCCCTCACGTCGTCCCTGTGAAAACAGGGACCCAGTGCGGTGCGGTGGGTTTTCGCGAGAGGGTTGCCTACACACAAGCCGATGCAGCGTGGCGGTGTTTGCTGGTGAACCGGGGCGCTGGGTTCCAGCGTTCGCTGGAACGACGTTGTGGCAGGTTAATCGAACGGGTTTTTCCGTCGCGAACCACGCAGGTTTTCGATGGGGAAACTGGCGATTTCACCTTCGCCTTCACGACGTGACTGGCCCGCTGGCGGGCCCCATGCATGGGCCGTCACCACTTCCCAGGTCGAAGGAATGGTGCCGTCGGTGCGCATGGCCTCGTAGGCATCCAGCATGCGGCGGTAGTGCGACTTGCCGGTAAGGCCGCGATTGCGGTCCGAGTCGGCGTTGTTGGCGCCGAGACCCTTCAGCTCATCCAATAGGGCGCGAGGCGTCGGGTACGTCAGCGTATAGCGCTCGGCGAACAGCACCGGATCGCGCAGTCCCTGGGTAAGCATGGCGTCGCCGACATCGTGCATGTCGAGGAAGCGGGCCACATGAGCGTGCTGGTCTGCTTCAGCCCATGCGGCACGAAGTTCCTTCAGCGTATCCGGACCAAACGTGGAGAACGTCAGCAGGCCGCCGGGCTTCAGCACGCGCACGCACTCGGCGAACAAGCGCGACAGGTCTTCGCACCACTGGAAACACAAGTTCGAGAACAGGATGTCGACGCTATGGTCGTGCACCGGCAACGTATACGCATCGCCCACCACGCGGTTGAACGGCTTCAGCCAGCTTGCGTTCTGCTTCGCCTGGCGAAGCATCGGCAGTGCAAGGTCGATGGCGATCACCTGCGCCTTCGGATAACGCTTCTTCAGCGCGGCGCTGCCACGGCCCGTGCCGGCACCGACGTCCAGTACCACGGCCGGTTCTTCCTTGTGGATCTCAAGACGCTCGACCAGCGTGGACTGCACTTCGCGCTGGAGCGCGTCATGCTTTTCATAGGTGCCGGCCGCGCGACCGAAGTTGCGGCGGACCTGGCTGCGGTCGAAATGGAAGTCGCTCATGTCGTGCCTTCGGCAAATCGTGTCAGGACCTCCGCCAGCGCGGCGGCGTGTCCGATGAAAGGGGCGTGCCCGGCGTGGGCGATTTCTTCGAAGTCGCCGCCTGATGCCTCGGCCGACCAGCGCATGGCATCCGGATGCACGATGCGATCGCGACGTCCGGCAATCCACAGGCTGGGGCGCGTGAGCTCAGGCAGGCGCGGGCGCAGGTCGGCGTTTTCGAGCAGGCGGATGCCTTCCATGAGCACGCGCGGATCGGGCTCGCCGCGTGAGTACGCTTCGGCCATCAGCCGCCGCGTTTCGGCGCGGGGATCTTCGCTGCCCATGGCTTCCAGGGCGATGAAGCGGTCCACGGTGGTCTTGTAATCGGCTTCCAGGTCGGCGGCGAGTTTGCGCACCATCGCCGCGTCGTTGCCCTGCGGCCAGTCGTTCGTGCGCACGAAACAGGGCGTGGAACACACAGGCACCACGGCCTTTACATGGTCGGGATCGTCGAGTGCGGCGGTCAGCGCCACCAGTCCGCCCAGTGACCAGCCCAGCCAGATGGCCGATGGCGTCGCCGCCGCGATGGCCTTCGCACAGGCCGATGGCTCCAGCGCAATGGACGAGTCGCGCGAATAACCATGGCCAGGCAGGTCCACCACGTACATGTCGAAGCGCTCGTCCAGCTCGTCGCAGAGCGGACCGAGGATGCCTCCATGCATGGCCCAGCCATGGATCATGACCAGCGGGATGCGGCCGTTGCCACGGCGGTCGATGTACAGGTCGCTCATGCGTCGCCACTCGGTGCGAGGGCCGGATCGACGGCGCCCCGGCCGTCGAAGACGAAGCAGTCGCCCCGCCAGTGCGCACCACCGACTTCCTCGAAATACTTCAGGATGCCGCCTTCGAGCTGGAACACGTTCTCGATGCCGATCTCCCGCATGTGGATGGCCGCCTTCTCGCAACGGATGCCGCCCGTGCAGAACGACACCACGGTCTTGCCCTCGAAGCGCTCACGATCGGCGGCCACGGCACCGGGAAAACCGGTGAAACTGGAGAGCCCGTACTCCACGGTGTTCTCGAACGTGCCTGCGGCCACTTCGTAATCGTTGCGCGTGTCCAGGAGCACCACCTCGCGCCCGTCGTCATCGTGGCCCTGGTCGAGCCAGCGATGCAGGTCGCGGGGCAGCACGTGGGGTGCACGACCGTCCCCGGGACGGATGGCCGGTGCGTGCATCGTGATGATTTCCTTCTTCAGGCGCACGCGCATGCGACCGAACGGTACCTCGTCCGACCAGCTCTCCTTCGGCGCGATGTCGGCAAAGCGCGGGTCGGCATGCAGCCATGCGATGAAGGCATGCACCGCCGGTGCATCGGCTGCGAGAAAGAGGTTGATGCCTTCCGGAGCGAGCAGGATCGTGCCCTTGAGGGCCAGGGCGTCGCAGCGCTCGACAATGCGCGCGCGCAACTCCGCGAGATCGTCCAGGGCGACGAACTTGTAGGCGGAAATGTTGAGGATCGACATGGACATGCGTGGGGCCTGCGGCCGGCCATTATACGGCGGCGGCCTCGACGGGGCGCGGCAGGCGGCCCAGGGCATCCAGCAGGGCGTCGATCCGGTCCGGGGCGTGCGCCGCCGACAGCGTGATCCTGAGTCGTGAGGCGCCCTGGGGCACCGTGGGCGGCCGGATCGCCACGACGAGGAAGCCATTCGCCTCCAGTGATCGCGCCGCTTCGGTCGCCGTGGCGGCGCTGCCCATGGGCAGCGGCTGGATGGCCGTCGTCGAGGGCATGAGCGGCAGGCCGAGCTGCAAGGCGCCTGCCCGGAAGCGGGCGATATGGGCGTTGAGACGTTCGCGCCGGCCGTCGCGGTCCGTTCGTGCCAGGTGCACGGCGGCCCGTGTGGCGGCGGCGAGCGCGGCCGGCTGCGCCGTCGTATAGATATAGGTGCGGGCGAACTGCATGATCGCGTCGATCAGCGAGGCATCGCCTGCGACAAAGGCGCCTGCGCAGCCCAGCGCCTTGCCCAGCGTGCCCATCAGCAACGGCACCTCGCGAGCCGTCAGGCCGGCTGCCGCCACGCTGCCTGCGCCTTCGGGCCCCAGTACGCCGAGCCCATGCGCATCGTCGACGTAAAGCAGCGCCTCCCGCTCGGCGCACAGCCGTGCCAGCGCGGCCAGCGGGGCTACATCGCCATCCATGCTGAAAACACCGTCGGTGGCGAGCAGCGCCGGCTTGCCGGGGCGGCTGTCGAGGCGGAGCGCGGCTGCGTCCGTGTCGGCGTGCGCATAGCGCAGCAGCTCGGCACCGGCCAGTTGCGCGCCATCGATGAGGCTGGCGTGGTTGAGCTTGTCCTGTACGCACACGGCTTCGGAACGCCCCGGCGAGCCTGCGCCCAGCAAGGCTTGCAGGCAGCCCAGATTGGCCATGACGCCCGTCGAAAAGACCAGGGCACGTTCGCGCCCCGTCCAGTCGGCCAGTTCTTCTTCCAGAGCCGCGTGTTCACGGCGGTGACCCGATACGAGATGGGCTGCACCCGTACCCACGCCTTCCGCGCTGGCCGCCCGGGTCAGCGCGGCCAGCAGGTCGCGATGACTGGCGAGGCCCAGGTAGTCGTTGCCGCAGAAATCCGTGAGTACACGGCCACCTTCGACGAGGCGACGACCACCCGGCAATGCGTCGGCCGTGCGCAGCCGGCGCAGCAGGCCCTCGTGCTCGCGACGGGCCCGTGCCGACTCGATGCGGGCGCGAAGGCCTGGACGACTCACGCGGCGTGCACGTGTTCGAGGATGTCGGCGTGCACGGTTTCCGGCTCGGCTTCCACTTCCATGGGCTTCAGGCCCAGGCGGGCGAACAGGCGACGGTCACGCTCGGCTTCCGGGTTACCCGTGACCAGCAGCTTCTCGCCGTAGAAGATCGAACCGGCACCGGCGGCAAAGCACAGCGCCTGCAAGGCGTCATCCATCGTCTCGCGACCGGCGGACAGGCGCACGACGGACGTCGGCATCAGGATGCGCGCGACCGCGATGCTGCGCACGAAATCGAAGGGATCGAGTTCTTCGGCGTTTTCGAGCGGCGTACCCGGAATACGCACAAGACGGTTGATGGGCACCGACTCGGGATGCTCCGGCAGGTTGGCCAGCGTCATCAGCAGCGCGCTGCGCTGCGAGCGCGATTCGCCCATGCCCACGATGCCGCCGCAGCAGGTCTTCAGGCCCGCGCTGCGTACGTGGTCGAGCGTGTCGAAGCGGTCCTGGATCTCGCGGGTGTGGATGATCTCGCCGTAGAACTCCGGCGCGGTATCGATGTTGTGGTTGTAGAAATCCAGTCCGGCGGACTTCAGCGTATCGGCCTGGGGGCGGGTAAGCATGCCCAGCGTCGCGCAGGTCTGCATGCCCAGCGCCTTTACGGCACTCACGATCTCGGCCACCTTCACCACGTCGCGATCCTTCGGCGAGCGCCAGGCGGCACCCATGCAGAAGCGGCTGGCGCCGGCATCCTTGGCGGCCTGCGCGCGGGCGACCACCGCCTCCACGCTCATCAGCTTCTCGGCCTTCACGCCGGTGGCGTAGCGCGCCGCCTGCGGACAGTAGGCGCAGTCCTCCGGACAGCCGCCGGTCTTGATCGACAGCAGGGTCGATACCTGCACGGCATTCGGGTCATGGTATTGCCGGTGCACCGTCTGCGCCTGGAACAGCAGGTCGTTGAATGGCAAGGAAAAAAGATGCTCGACCTCGGCGAGGGTCCAGTCGTGGCGTAAGGCTGCGGTCATGGGGGACTCCCTTTGTGGTGGCGCGGAGTCTCGACCGGGTGATTTTTGTTGTCAACCTACGCGCAGGTATTGAGGTTTACATTGCGTGGCGTCGGCTGCATCCGTCGGTCCGGTTCGCGAGGACGTCATCCGCGAACCTGACTGCCGGCCATCACGCTCGTCATGCAAGGCTTAATCGATGACCAATGGCCGATGCCGGCCTGCTGTCGCACAGACTTAGGATGGAGCCATCCCCATCCACGAGGAGAGCGTCATGAGCGAAGGTCAGGGCAGTTCCGGCAACGTGCTTGCCGCCATCTGCAGCTTTTTCATCCCCGGTCTGGGCCAGCTCGTGCAGGGACGGGTGTTCAAGGCTCTCATCATGTTCGTCCTGGCGGCGGTGCTGTGGGTGGTCTGGCTGGGGTGGATCATCCACCTGTGGTCGATCGTCGATGCAGCCATGTACCGGCGCGGCGACTGAGTGCCGTGACGCATGGACGCGTCCATCCTGAAACGCATCATGGCGGCGGCGGGGCGTTTCGTCCTGCCGCCGCGCTGCATGGTCTGCGGTGACGAGGGGCATCAGGGCATCGAGTTGTGCAAAGGTTGCCTGGCATCGCTTCCGCATAACGATGTGCACTGCGGGCGCTGCGCCCTGCCGATGGTGAGGGCCGTCGCCTTGTGCGGCGGCTGCCAGCAGCATTCGCGCCCCTGGGACGATATCTGGGTGCCGTTGCGCTACGCCATCCCCGTGGACCGGCTCGAAAGCCGCTTCAAGTTCGGCGGCAGCCTCGCGGCCGGCCGCACGCTGTCCCAATGTTGGCTGCGTTGCGGTGACCCTCCCGCCATGCCGCAAGCCATCGTACCCGTGCCGCTGCACGTGTCCCGGCTGCGGTCACGCGGATTCAACCAGGCGCTGGAGCTGGTTCGTCCGCTCGCACGGCGTCACGGTATTCCCATGCTGACCGATGTCCTGCGCAGGCAGCGCGCCACCGATGCGCAAAGCGATCTCGATGCCACGGCAAGGGCACGCAACGTACACGGCGCCTTCGTGCCGGGCAATCGCCTGACGGTGGAACATGTCGCCGTGGTCGACGACGTCATGACCACGGGCGCGACGCTGTCCGCGTGCGTGGAAGCATTGCGTGCATCGGGAGCGAAACGCGTGGACGTCTGGGCACTCGCACGCACAGGCCTGGGCTAGCCATATTCTTCTGTAGGAGCGCGCCTCGCGCGCGACCGGTACGAAGCATGACGCCAATGGCTCCGTATCGGTCGCGCGCAAGGCGCGCTCCTACAGGGGGCTTGCGTTGAAGCATGACGCCAATGGCTCCGTACCGGCCGTGCGCAAGGCGCGCTCCTACAAGGGGCTTGCGTTAGTGATTCAGGTAGACGGGGTTACCCAGCACAAGCAACCGTCCATCGCGACCCGCTACATCCACGCGCATCCAGTGCATCTTGCCATCACCCACCCACGTAAATGCCTGCACCCCCGTCGCGGGCAGGACGTCACGCCCATGAAGATCCAGCCGCTTGCCGTCGATGGTGACGACGATATGCTGTCCTTCAAGCGCCACCGTCCGCACCTCGACGCTCACCTGTTCACCACGGGCCAGCATCAACGCATCCCCCATGCCCGCGTGCTTTTTTCCCGCCGATGCCACGACATCCATCGCACGGTCCCTGCTTCCCTCGATGTCGATGAACACATGCCCTGCGCGAATGCCTTCGAGGATGCCATCCATCGAAAGCTCACGTGCATGCACCACCGTCGTTGGCGTGCCGATCGTTCCCGCCATGGCATCCCGTGGCGCATCGGAACCATCGTGGCTGTCGCTGCCACCGATGGCAGTGATACGCAGCCCCGTATTGAGCTGCCGTTCCCAGAACGGGATGCCGCTGTCCTTGCGCCCCACGTCACGGCCGTTCACCGCTTCGATGGCCTGGAACCCGCGCATGTCCACCGGCCTGGCGGGCTTGAAACCACATCCCATGCAGGTCTCGTCGTTCGGCCGCATAGGGTGGTTGAGGGAGATAAGGCCTTGCGCCCTTGCGACATCGGCCAGCAAGGCATTCCAGTCAGGCACGGTGGTTCCATCCAGGCGGAAGTCCAGCGGACGCGCCACGCCGTAGAGATTGGCGTGACCTTCGAACGTGGTGATCTCCCGCGCGGGAATCAGCAGCATGGGCGCAACATAGTCCTGAAGCTCCCGCATTTCCGACACCTGGGACATGGTGTTGTGTTCGGAAACCGCGATGAAATCGAGCCCGCGCTTCGCGGCATTGGCCATGGTCAGAAACAGTGGGCAAGGCACCTTGCGGGTGCCGGCGAGGTTGAGGCAACCACCGTCGCTGTGCGCCGAATGCATGTGGAGATCGCCGCGATACCAGCGTTCGCGCTGATCCAGTGATTCACTCAATCCATGCTCGGGACCGAAACCCTCGTCCTCTTTCGAAAGCCATACCTGCGCGGTAAACGTAACGGTCGACGCGGGGCGGATATTGGGAATACCCAGCAATACGCGCCAGCGGCCGGGCTTGATCTCTCCCGGCAGGAACGATGCCGTGGCATCCGTGGCCGATACCGTGAAGCGGCGCTTGCTGCCGCCGCTCCAGCCACGAAAACCCTGTGGTGCGGCGAAGCCATCCGGTCCCAGCAGGCCCACGTCCACGGCGGTGTGCTGCTCGTGCCCCGTGTAGTCGAAATCGACCGTGATCCGCGTCGTGCCGGGTGGCACGTCAAAGGGCAGTTCGCGATACGTGTGCTGGTCCTTGCCGGTCAGCTCGCCGCGAAGAACGACATCGGGCGCACGCCCGGCCGTGGCGGTCAGGCAGGCGAGGGCAAGGATGAGAGCCATGAGCGCGCGCATCAGAAACGGTACATCGCGGCAGCGCGGAAGGAACGACCCAGCAGGGGACGCGCGATGAAGGTATTGGCACCGGCATCCGCGCTGGCCAGCTCACCCGCGCGCGGGTTGCCCTCGGTCAGGCCCAGCGAATTGGTCAGGTTGTCCGCGTAGAGAAACAGCGACAAGTTTTGCGTGGCCTCGAACCGCGCGCTGGCGCCCCACACGTGATACGACGGCAGGATCACCGAGTTGGCCGTGTCCACGTAGCGCTTGCCTTCGTATTCATAGGAAACCTGCAAGCGAAGACGGCCATCGAGCAGGTTCACGCCCGGCACGATCCGATAGCTCACCTTCGGCACGCGGATCAGCTGGTTGTCGTCGTAGTCGCGCAGCACGGGCGCATTGCTCACGACGTCGATATAACGAAGGCCCTTGTATTTCGGTTCCTGCAACGTGGCGTTGAACTGCACGTCGAACCATTTCGTCGGGTAGAGGGTGCCTTCCAGCTCCAGGCCGTACGTCTTGGTATCCGCGTAGCCGGTCTGCGGCGTGGACGTGTTGCCGTTACGGTCGAAGACGTTGTTGGTAAAACCCACGTTGTTGTACTTGGTGTAGAACGCCGTGGCATACAGGTCCATCAGGCGGTCGCTGTACTTCCAGCCGGCCTCGGCCAGGTCCATCGTCTGGAGTACGGGAACGGCCGTGGGATTGGTGATATAGGTACTCAGGTTCGGCAGGCGGAAAGCGGACGTCCAGCGGGCGAACAGGCCCTGCCGGGGAGAGAACTGCCAGTTCGCACCCAGGGTCCAGCCGGTTTTGTCGAAGGACTGGTCGTAATGGGTGTACTTGCCATTGCCGGTAAGCACCGTCGCCGCGGCGGGCGAGCCACCCAGATTCACGGTGTTCTTGCCTTCCGTATAGCCCTGCACGTTCACCTTCTCCCAGCGCACCCCTCCATCGATGCGCAGGTCGGGCGTCACCTGCCATTCGTCCGAGAGATAGAAGGCGTTGGTCGCCGACTTGCCGCTGGCGTGTTCCCACTCGTAACCGTAGCGGTACACGCCATGGTCGGTCAACGAGCCGACCACGTTGCCGCGTGCATCCACGCCCACCAGGTCGAGCAGGCGGCCGTTGTCGCGTACATCGGTGAGCACGGTGGAGGAGTATCGGTCGAAGCGTTGCTGGAAGCTGGCGTGGTAATAGCCCAGCGTGACGTCATGGCTCTGCTCGCCGAACTCGAACTTGCGCAGCACGCGCGTATCGTTGATGAATTCGTCCAGCGGCATGGTCACGCCACGCAGGCCGGCAGTGACCACCAGCCCGTTCCCGTTCTGGTTGGCGACGTCGTAGACCTGCGAAGGGTTGTCCACATAGCGCAGCTGGAGTTTCGTGGCGCCAGGAACGCTGGACAGGCGCTTGGCGGTGTCCTGTGCCAGCAATGACGACGCACTTTGCAGGGCATTGGGAAACACACCGTTACGCTGCGTATCGGTGGTGCTGTAGCGCATCGATTCGGCAAGCTTCCAGTCGTCACCCAGGTCGTGGTCGAATTTGAAGGTGACCTGGGTGCGCTTGACGTGGGTTCCTTCGGTGTTGTCGAAGTCGTACAGGCCACCGTTGCCTTGCCGCATGCTCACATGCTGCGTCTCGGGGCCTGCCAGCGTTCCGTAATTGCCGTTGAAGCCGGACACGGCACGGATGTCGCCGTTCGCCGTGGTATGCATCGGTATGCCGAGATACAGCGCTACCTTGTCGTCCATGTGCTTCACGTCGAAGCTCAGGCTGCCGTGTTCCAGGTCTTTCGACAGGGTGGCGCGCAACTGACCACCATCGTCGGCGTGGAACTGCGGGCGCCGGATGCCGTCGTCCACGCGCCAGAAGCCCCCTGCGGCGAGCTTCCAGCCGTTGCCGACGGGCGTGCCATACCAGAAGTCGAGGCGGTTCAACGAGTAATTGCCCACCGTGTACTTCACCAGGCCTTCGGCGGTATCGCCTACCTTGCGTGGAATGAAGTTGATGGCGCCGGCCGGGGCATTGGAATAAAAGATGGCGGAAGGGCCGCCACGGACCACTTCGACACGCTCGATCGTCTCATCCAGACGAAAGGCCTGGTCGGCATTGAGATAACCCAGCGCGGGATCGTGCTGCACGGGGATGCCGTCTTCCAGCAATGTGACCGATCCATAGCCGTCCACCGGGATGCCGCGTGCACGGATGTTGCCCGAGGCCTCGCCACCGGAGGATTCCACCCAGAAACCCGGCACGGACTTCACCGCCTCGGTCACGCTGGTGGGCGCCTGCATGCGCAGACGATCCTCGTCGATGGTGGTGATGGAATAGCTGGTTTCCGCCTTCGTGCGGTTCTCGACGCCCGACCGGGCGGTCACCACCACGTTGTCAAGCGCGGTGGTCTTGCGCTCCGGCGAAGTGTCCTGGGCATGCAGGGCGGAAATGGCGAACACGCCGCATAGCGCCGCGCCGAGGGCGCGACTGAGCTGGGTCTTGCGCATGGGGTGGGAAACTCCGGGATGGGGCGATGCGTACCCACCCCGGGGCCCGGCTCCTGACCGTGCCCGCGGCCTCTCCCTGGGCACGCGATCCGCAGAAACTTACGCCCCTGCCATGACCGGATGTTTCAGTCCGCGTTTCCGTGCGGTTTCAGTGGGCGCCGTTGTCTGTCTGGACGATGACAGTCACAGCGCCAGGGCGAGCACGATGCCCACCCATAGCGCGAGCCCCACCCAGTTGTTGTGGCGGAAGGCCGTCAGGCAGGCATCCCGCGCACGCTCGCGCATGATCCATTGCTGGTAGCCGAACAGGCCGGCGGTGGCGCAAAGCCCGATCCAGTACGGCCAGCCCAGGCCCGAGCGGGTACCGACCAGCAGCATGGCAAGCAGGAAGGTCGCCATGAGGATGCCGATGATGACGAGATCGGCGTCGGCGAAGAGGATCGCGGTGGACTTGGCACCCGCCTTGATGTCGTCGTCGCGGTCCACCATGGCGTATTCGGTGTCGTACACCACCGACCAGATGATGTTGGCGATGAACAGCAGCCACGCCACGGGCGGCACGTTGTTGCTGACGGCGGCAAAGGCCATGGGAATGGACCAGCCGAAAGCAGCTCCCAGCACTACCTGGGGCAGATGGGTATAGCGCTTGGTAAACGGGTAGGCTGCCGCCAGCGCAGCACCGGCGAACGACAGCAGGATGGTCAGCCGGTTGGTGAACAGCACCAGCACGAAGGCGAACACCAGCAGGCCGGCGAATACGTAAAGCGCCTCGCGCGGCGTGACCCGGCCGCTGGCGATAGGGCGGCCGGCGGTGCGGGCGACGAGGGGGTCGAGCTTGCGGTCGGCGTAGTCGTTGATCGCGCAGCCGGCGGCGCGCATCGCAAAAACACCCAGGGTGAAGATGACGAGGGGGCCGACCGGCGGAAAATCCCTCGCGGCCAGCCACAACGCCCACCAGGTTGGCCATAACAGCAGCAATGCGCCGATGGGGCGATCCATGCGGGTCAGCTGCAGGTAGGCGTACAGCTTGTCACGCCGCCCCGGGGCCATGCCACGCAACAGGAATGCCAGCACGCGCTCGGCACGGGTCGAGGCATCGGCCGGCCGCACGGCAGGCGCCGCAGTGGCGGTCTTGCGGGCGGAAGGCGCCGCCTTGCGACGCGGCGCGGGTTTCTTGGGGGCGGGACTCATGGGCGAAGTCTATCCGGTTGGCCGTTGGCGCCAAAGGTCTGCCTCGCAAGTTATTGAGTACAATCCTGCGCTCCGCCGCGAACGACCATGGACGCCGTGCATCAGGATCCTATCCCCTATCGCCGCCAGTTCCTGGTGCTGTGCGCTGTTTGGCTCGTGCTGAACTTCGTTGTGCTCAAAGGGGGGCGTGTGCTCCCCTGGGATGCCATCAACGAGTTCTATCCCACGGTGTATTTCAATGCACATAGCCTGCGTTCGGGGCTGGCTCCGTGGTGGAATCCTTATATCTACAGTGGTTACGCGCAGATCGGCGATCCGCAGGGGATGCTGTTCTCTCCCTTGCTGATGACATGGATGCTGCTGCCTGCCCAGCCTGGCGTCGTATGGTTCTGCTGGGGTGTCCTGCTGCACATGCTCATGGCAGGTGCGGCCATGCTCGAGGTGCTTCGCCGTCATGGAGCGAATGCCCTGGGCGCGCTGGTGGGTGCCACCGTTTTCATGGGTGGCGGTGTGGCGGCATCAAGGCTGGAACATATATCGATCGTCATTGCGTACGCCTATGTTCCCGTGGTGTTGCTGGCCTTGCGATATTTTCTATCGCGGCCCGGTGCGCTCCGGGGCGCGCTGCTCGGACTGGCTGCCGGTGCGCTGGTGGTCCACCTCGTGCAGGCCACCTACCTGTTCGTGCTCATGCTTGTGGCGTATGCCTGTGTCGCGGCCATACGCTACTGGCGTAGTTACGATTCGCAGCAGCGCATGCGTTTCCTCGGTGGCGGGGTGGTTGCCCTGCTCGTTGCGGTGGCATGCGGGCTTCCCCAGCTGCTTTTCAGCTGGGCAGCCATGGGCCTTTCCAATCGCAGCATGATGCCCTTGTCCGTGGCGGCACCGGGGTCGCTCGACCTCAGGTCGTTCCTGTTCCTGTTCTATCCCAACGCATTCGACGGCCTGCGCAATCTGCTCGATGCACCGATCGATCCAGTGCAATCGTTCCTCTACATCGGAACGCTGCCGCTGCTTGCCCTCGGTTTCGTGGTGCGTGCATGGCATCGTGGACGGAACCAACGGTCGATCGCGTGTTTCAGCGTGCTGGCCCTTGCGGGCGCCCTGTACATGCTCGGCACCCATACGCCTTTGTATGGCTGGCTCTACACCTGGCTGCCTGGCCTTGTGCATTTCCGCAGGCCCTCGGATGGCGCCTATGTATTCAACATCGCCCTGGCGTTTCTCGCTGCCGTAGGCGCAAGCCACATCGACCTGGCCTCGTGGAAAGAGCGACTGATCGTTGCATCGCTGGCCAGTGCCTGGCTCGTGGCAAGTCTCGTTGCGATGGGGCACGTGCGCACGGGCCAGATCGTGGCGATCCTCGTCGCCATGCTGGTGGTCTGGAACATGCGCCATGCGGACATGCCGTGGCGCGCCACCCTGTGGCTGATGCTCCTGGTCGTGGCCGACTACCGCAGTTTCAATTTCAACGGCCGTTTCAATGTATCCAGCAACGAGACCGCTCGTTACCTCTCTGATCCCGCCGTGCACTATCTGAAGCAGGCCCTGGATACATCCGGCCCGCTGCAAGGGGAAAGAATCGCCACGGAGAAGATCGCGCCCATCTGGGACAACGGCGGCATGCTCACGGGCATCGCATCCACGCAGGGTTACAACCCCCTCCGGCATGCACTGTATGAAACGTGGTATCCGGCACGGGAGAACGCGATGGCCGCCGGGTCACCGTCGCTCTACAATGGCATGCCCGAACGACGCATGGACGATCTTCTGGGCGTGCGCTATCTCGCGATCGGTGGCATGCCCGGCGCTCCGGTCGAGGCGCCACCCGACTATCGGAAAGTAGGCGAATTCGACGATATCGTGCTGTGGCGCAACGATTCGGCTTATCCACGTTTCATGAATCCGACCCAGGTTCGCCTGGTCGGCCTGAACGAACCCGTGGATCCGGCGGAATTCACGCGTACGGATTTCAACACAGTGTTCTGGCTGACACCGCGCGATGAAACCGACCAGGCAACGGCCCGCACGTCGGTTTCCCGTTGCACGGGCGCCGTGCAGATCAAGGCGATGAGTAGCACGCCGACGCGCACCGAGCTACGGACCGAGGCGAACTCGCCCGGCTGGGTCGTGGCGGGCGAACTCGATCATCCCGGCTGGGAGGCCCGGCTCGACGGCGAACAGGTGCCGATCCATCGCGCCAATGGCATGTTCCGTGCCGTATGTGTTCCCAAGGGACAGCACCGCCTGACGTTCGCCTTCAGCCCGTGGCGCATGGTCAGCCACGCCATAGCGAATCGCTAATTCATGTAACGACACCGGGTCGGGCACTCGACCCGATCGATCGCAACATCTGCATCTATCTCGTGCAACGGACGCACGCCTTTCATGCCGGACACCCTTTCCACCCGCCGCCTTCTTTTCCTCCTTGCAGTCATCTGGCTGATGCTTAATGCCAGCGTACTTCTGGGCGGCCGTGTGCTGCCGTGGGACGCACTGGACCAGTTCTATCCCACGGTCTATTTCAACGCCCATAGCCTGCGTTCTGGCGTGGCACCGTGGTGGAACCCATATATCTACGGAGGCTATGCGCAGATAGGCGATCCCCAGGGCATGCTCTTTTCTCCGTTGCTCATGGCATGGATGCTTTTGCCCGCGGATCCGGGAGCCAACTGGTTCGCCTGGGGTGTGTTGCTGCATACGCTGATGGGCGGGGCCGCGATGCTGCAACTGATGCGCCGCCATGGTGCTAACGGCTTCGGCGCATTGGTTGGTGCGGTGGTCTTCATGGCCGGTGGCGTGGCGGGGTCACGGCTCCAGCACACGCCGATCGTCATCGCTTATGCGTATGTTCCCGTGGTGCTGCTGGCACTGCGTCACCTCCTGGCCCGGCCGACCCCTGGCAGGGGGTTGCTGCTCGGCCTCGCGGCGGGTGCCATGGTGACGCAGCTTGTGCAGGTAACCTATCTCTTCGTGCTGGTGATTGCCGCCTATGGTTGCGTGGCCGTGGCTCGCTACTGGCCGCAGCGGAATATCGCCTGGCGTCGCATGTTCGTCGCCGGCCTGCTGTGCCGCATGGGTCGCACTGGTGCTGGGGCTGCCCCAACTGCTTCTCAGCTGGGCTACCCTCAGCCTTTCCAACCGGACCGAACTGGCTCTGTCCGCGGCCGATGCGGGGTCGCTCGATCTGCACGCGGCGCTCATGCTTTTTCATCCGAATGCTTTCGCAGGGCTGAGCGATTTCGACAGCGCGTCGTTCGATGCGATGGGCTCATTCCTCTATATTGGCGTGATACCGCTCCTGTCCCTATGGGGACTTTCGCGTGCATGGCGATCCGGTGAATACCGCCGATCCATCACCTGTTTCGGGCTTCTTGCGCGTCTGTCGACCCTGTACATGGTGGGGACGAATATGCCGCTCTATGGATGGTTATATACGTGGATGCCTGGGTTGGTGCATTTCCGACGTCCGTCGGATGCGGCCTATGTGATGAATTTCGCGCTGGCCTTTCTCGCAGGCATCGGGGTAAGCCGGATCGACTTACGCTCGCGACGCGAGGTCATCGTCTTGCTCGCGATCGCGGCCACGTGGTTGTGTCTTGTCGCGATATCGATGCACGACAAATACGGCAGGCCGTTCCTGGCCGTCATCGTCGCCATGCTCGCGCTATGGTTCCTTCGCAGGCAGGCAAGCCAATGGCAGGCCGTTCTCTGGCTGGCAGTGGTTCTTTTTGCCGATTACCGTAGTTTTGGTTTCAATGGCACGTTCAACTCGGCCGGAAACGGCGCTGCACGTTTCGTTGCGAACCCCGCATCGCAGTTTCTGAAGCATGCCTTGGCCGGTAGTCATGGCGGCCCTGCAGAGAGGATGGCCACTCAGAACACACACGTGCCCTGGGATAACACGGGCATGCTGCTTGGCATTTCATCCACGCAGGGATACAACCCACTGCGTTACGCGTTATACGAGGCCTGGTACTCGCCACGGGAAAGCAGCGCCGTGCCCACGGTGACCTCGCCATACAATGCGTTGCCGGAAAACCGTCTCGACGACCTGCTGGGAGTGCGTTATCTCGTCATCGGACACCGCGCTGATCTGGCTCCGGTAAGTCCTCCGCCGGACTACGTTCCGGCCGGCCGTTTTCGTGACGTCGATATCTGGCGCAACGAACGCGCCTATCCACGGATACTCAATCCTCGCGCCCTGCGCTTGCTGAATGTCGGGGAAAAACCCGCCCCCGACGAGTTCGCACGTACCGACTTCGCCCAGACGATGTGGATCACCCCACGCGACGAAGAAGATGCGACGCAGGTAAGCGGTATTGCCCAGACCTGCCGTGGTGTCGTCACCGTGCGAGATATTTCCTCGACGCATACGCGAATGCAGTTGACCAGCTCGGCAACATCGCCCGGCTGGCTTGCCCTGGGCGAACTCGACCACCCGGGATGGCTGGCCGAGCTGGACGACACCCCGTTGTCCATCCACCGGGCCAACGGCATGTTCCGGGCTGTATGCCTGACCGCAGGGGAACATCGCGTGGTTTTCCGCTTCAGTCCCTGGCATCTGCTGATGCATGCCTGGCGACATCGCAACGACCGCCATCAAGCCAGCCCGGCCTGATGGCGCATTCCTCAAGGACGGGCTGGTTCAATCGGATCGTCGTTTTCCGGTGGCTCCGGGTCGGCATCGCGCTCCGGCTTGTAGCTGCCAGGCTTGCTGATCTCGTCCTCGGGACGATTCTTTCCGGGTTCGGCAAAGGGCGGTTGTGGGTTGGTCGGCGTGTAAGGCATGAGGTGCTCCCGTTCGATGCGATGACGGCCCCATGCTGGGAGCGTCCCGGTGAAGCTTCCGGAAACGCCCCGTGTAGCGTGGGTGAGGCCTCTTTTCAATCGACGAGGCTATCGAGCTGTTCCAGGGTGCGGCGCACGCCCTGGCGATGCATGGCATCGACGTAAATATCGTACTGCCGGCGGAATCGTGTGTCTTTTGCCGCCAGCGGGCCAACCAGTTCGATGCTTTCGATAAGGGTGTCTTTCGAGTTGCTGTCGATCAGTGGTTGCACCAGGCGCATGGCATTGGGTTCGCGCAGCGGATACGACGCACCGTTGTCATCCTTTCCGACGCGGACATAGCGATCGTAGGCGGCCAGCAGGAAGGCAACGCGGCGGGCATCCTTGTCGTTTTCCAGGCAGGCCTTGATCGTCGGTCCGATGAAGCCTGGAATCTTCGAACCACCATCCAGGCAAAGGCGGTCGAGCTGATCGGCGATCGAGGCGTTACTGAACCGGTCGAGCAGCTTCTTCTTGTAGGCCCCCAGCTCCATGCCGGGCAGCGACGCCAGCCAGACGCCCGCGTCGTCGTTGAGGAAGCCGGTGAGATAGGCATTGAACAGCGGATCCCTCACGGCGAGGTCCACGCGCCGGTGCCCGGACAGGAAGGCGGGGTACGACAGCATCTGGTGCGAGCCGTTCAGCAGGCGAATCTTGGCGTCCTCATACGGGGACACGTCATCCACGATCTGCAGGCCATGGCGTTCCCAGGCGGGACGACCATGGCGGAAGCGGTCTTCCAGCACCCACTGGATGAAGTCTTCGCAGATCACGGGAGTCTGGTCGTCGAGGCCGGTGGCGGCATTGAGTTCGTCGCGCACGGCCGGCGTAGTGGCGGGCGTGATTCTATCCACCATGGCATTGGGAAAATCGACCTCGGCATCGATCCAGGCGGCCAGCTCGGGTGAACGGGCCTTCGCAAAGGCCAGCACGGCTTTCTTCGCCTGGGCTCCGTTGTGACGGAGGTTGTCGCAGGACATCACGGTGAACGCAGGCGTACCTTCGCTGCGACGACGTTCCAATGCCCCAACGATGAAACCGAATACTCCCAGTGGCGACTCCGGGTGCTTCAGGTCGTGCGCTACAGAAGCATCGTCCAGCCGGAAGGTACCGTGCTCGTCGATCAGGTAGCCACCTTCGGTAATGGTCAGCGAGACGATGCGGATCGCCGGATCGCATAGCCGTTCCAGCACCCTGGCCGCTCCGTCGGAAGGTGCATGCAGGTAATCCACCATCGCACCGACGACATGCGTGCGTCGTTCACCGCGTGGATCGAACTCGCTGACCGAGTACAGCCCATCCTGTGCTTTCAAGGCATCAGCCAGGGGTTTGTCCTGGTCGAGCAGGTTGATACCGAGGATGCCCCAGCCGGCCATATCGGTATCGGCCAGCGTCAGGTTCGTGTAGATGGCCAGGTGCGCGCGATGAAAGGCACCGACGCCGATATGGGCGATACCGGCCGTGACACCGCCACGGTCGAAGGGCGGGGCATCGACGCCACGGGGAAGGCGGTCGAGGTGCTGGGGCGTGAGGGCGACGGACATGGCAGCTCTTCAGGGGTGATGGATGGCGACGCCGCTGGCGTCGAACACATGGGCATGGGTGAGATCGAGCCGGATACATATCTCGCGCCCGGCGCGGCGATCGAAATCGCCGTCGGCGCGCACCGTGACCGGGCCTACGTGGGGTACTTCGACATAGGCGTACGTCTCGCTGCCGAGGCGTTCCACGACGGCGAGCTTGCCGTTGAGTGTTTCGCCCGTGCCGTCGCCTTCCTCGCAGACACGCAGGTGCTCGGGCCGCACGCCGACGGTAAGGTCGCCCATCGCATCGATCCGTACCGGCAGGTGCAGCAGGTTGCCGTTGCCCAGTCGCAGCTCACCATTCACCGGGGTGGCAGCGAAGAAGTTCATCTGCGGCATGCCGAGAAAGCCGGCAACGAAACGGTTGGCAGGCCGACGGTACAGTTCCATCGGCGAGCCGATCTGCTCGATGCGGCCCTCGCTGAAGATGGCGATCTTGTCCGCGAGCGTCATGGCCTCGATCTGGTCATGGGTGACGTAGATCATCGTGGCGTTGAGCTCCTGGTGAAGGCGAGCGATTTCCAGTCGCGTCTGCGCGCGCAGTGCGGCATCGAGATTGGACAAGGGCTCATCGAACAGGAACACGCGTGGCTCGCGGGTGATCGCGCGTCCGATCGCCACGCGCTGGCGCTGCCCGCCCGACAGCGCCGAAGGCTTGCGATCCAGGTAAGGCTCCAGCGCGAGGATCTTCGCCGCGCGGTTCACCTTCTCATTGATGCTGCTCTGATCCTTGTGCGCCAGTTTCAGTGCAAAGGACATGTTCTCGCGCACGCTCATGTGCGGATACAGTGCGTAACTCTGAAACACCATGGCCAGGTCACGCTTGTCCACGGGGCGATCGGTGATGTCGTCCTTGTCGAGAAGGATCTGGCCGTCGTCCACGTCCTCCAGGCCGGCGATCAGGCGCAGCGTAGTGGACTTGCCACAGCCCGATGGGCCGAGGAAAACACAGAACTCGCGATCCTCCACCACCAGGTCGATGCCCTTGATGACATCGGTACCCTCGAACGATTTGCGCAGCGAACGGATTTCCAGGCGGGACATGAGGCGGCTCCTATTTGACTGCGCCGAAGGTGAGACCACGGACCAGCTGGCGCTGCGACAGCCAGCCCAGCACCAGGATGGGTGCGCAGGCGAGTGTCGACACGGCCGAAAGCTTGGCCCAGAACAGCCCCTCGGGGCTGGAGAACGAAGCCACGAGCGCGGTAAGGGGGGCGGCGCTGGAGGTGGTGAGGTTGAGCGACCAGAAGGCCTCGTTCCACGAGAGAATGAGGCAAAGCAGGGCGGTGGAGGCAAGGCCGCCACGACTGACGGGAATCAGCACGCGGAACATCGTCTGCCAGGTGCCTGCACCGTCCATCCGTGCCGCTTCGAGGATGTCGTAGGGGATGTCGCGGAAATAGGTGTAGATCATCCAGACCATGATCGGCAGGTTGATCAGCGCAAAGATGATCACCAGGGCCAGCCGGGAGTCGAGCATGTCGAGGTCGCGGCAGATCAGGTAGATCGGCACCAGCACACCCACTCCGGGGAGCATCTTGGTCGACAGCATCCACAGCAATACGTCTTTCGTGCGTTTCGTGGGGTGATAGGCGAAGGCATACGCCGCCGGCACGGCCACCGCCATGCCGAGCAGGGTGGCGCCACCGGCCGTCACGATGGAGTTCCATGCGTAATGCAGGTAGTTCGCCCGCGACAGGATCTCGCGGTAGTTCTCCAGTGTCGGGGAGAACACGAAGTGCGGCGGCATGCTGAAAGCTTCCAGCTCGCTCTTGAAACTGGTGACCAGCATCCAGAGGATCGGAAAGAACACCACCAGGGCCACGAGCCACGAGGCAATGGCACGCAGCGTGCGGGCGAGGCGGCGCTTGGGTCGGTTATGGGCCATGTCGTTTCTCCTCAGCGCGCCGTCAGCGACTTGCCGATCAGGCGGATCAGGAACACCGCCATGATGTTCGCCAGCACCACGGCCACCAGGCCACCGGCCGATGCCGCACCCACGTCGAATTCCAGCAATGCCTGGGTATAGACCAGGTAAGGCACATTGGTGGTTGCGTCACCCGGCCCACCATTCGTGGTCACGAAGATCTCGGCAAAGATGTTGAGCAGGAAGATGGCCTCGACCATCACCACCACTGCGATAGGGCGCGCCAGATGCGGCAGGGTCAGGTAGCGGAAGATGGCCAGTCCGCGTGCACCGTCCATGCGAGCGGCTTCCAGTTGTTCGCGATCAAGCGATTGCAGTGCGGTGACGAAGATCAGGATCGCGAATGGCAGCCATTCCCACGACACCACGATGATGATCGACAATAACGGCCAGTCGGCGAACCAGTTCACCGGCGTGGCGCCGAACAGCTTCCACACCCAGGCAAGCAGGCCCGAGACGGGATTCATCAGCAGGTTCTTCCATACCAGTGCCGCCACCGTGGGCATGATGAAGAACGGCGAGATCAGCAGCATGCGCACGATGCCCTGGCCGGGGAAGCTCTCGTCGACGAGGATCGAGATGAGCACGCCACCGACCACGGTGATCGCCAGCACGCTGCCGACCAGCACGATGGTGTTGAGCACCGACGTCCAGAAGCTCGGGTAGGTGAAGAAATACGCGAAGTTTTCCAGACCCACGAACGACGACTTGCCCGGATAGAGCAGGTTGTAATACTGCGTGGAGAAGTAAAGCGTCATCGCCAGTGGCACGATCATCCATACCAGCAGCATGATGATCGCCGGCTGCGCGAGCAGGCGCTCGGGGCGTTTGCGGATACGCGCGCTCATTGGGTCGGCTCCTGCTGGATGACGGGCTTGTGCTCGTAGTAGCCGGCGCGCTTCATCGTGCGGTCCACGGCGCCCTGGGCGGTACGCAGCAGTTCGTCCACGTTGCCGCGCCCGGCCAGCGCACCGGCAATCTGCCGGCCGACCAGGGTCGCCACGGCCTGGAACTCCGGAATCGAGACGATCTGGATGCCCTTGTAAGGCACGGGTTTCAGCGTGGGATGGGCCGGGTCCACGGCCTTCAGCGAGTCGTAGGTGACCTTTGCGAAGGGGGCGGCCTTGATATAGGCCGCATTCGCATACGTTGACTCGCGCGTGCCCGGCGGCGTGGATTCCTCGCCGTACTTTTTTGCCACCAGTTGCAGATAGGGCTTCGATGTGGCCCAGAGGATGAAGTTACGCGCGGCATCGGCCTGTCTCGAACTGGCGGGAATGGCCAGCGACCAGACCCACAGCCACGACGAGCCCTTGTCCGTGACTTCGTGTGGCGAGCGCACGAAGCCTACCTTGCCGGCGACCTGGCTTTCCTTCGGATTGGACACCGTGCCGCCACCGACGCTGGCATCCACCCACATGGCACAGCGACCACCGGCGAACAGCGCGAGGTTTTCGTTGAAGCCGTTGTCCGACGGACCGGGTGGTCCATAGTTTTTCAGCAGATCCACGTAGAAATTCACCGCCCCGTGCCATTCGGGCGTGTCGATCTGCGGATGCCATTGCTCGTCGAACCAGCGACCGCCCCAGCTGTTCACGATGGTGCCGAGCAAGGCCATGTTCTCGCCCCAGCCGGCCTTGCCGCGCAGGCAGATGCCATAGACGCCATGCGCCGGGTCGTGCAGTTTCTGCGCAAAACCGCGGATCTGGTCCCAGGTGGGTTCCGGGGGCATCGTCAGGTTGGCGTGCGCGAAAAGATCGGTGCGGTAATAGGTGATGCTGGCTTCGGCGTAGAACGGCACGGCGTAAAGATGATTATCTACGGTGAGCTGCTCGCGCACGTTCTTGAACAGGTCGTTGACGTCGTAATCGGCGGGTAGGTTGTCCAAAGGCGCCAGCCACTTCTGGGCACCCCACAATGGCGCCTCGTAGGCACCGATGGTCACCACGTCGAACTGCCCGCCATGCGTGGCGATGTCGGTGGTGAGGCGCTGGCGAAGCGTGTTTTCTTCGAGCACCACCCAGTTGAGATGCACGCCGGGATGCGTGCGTTCGTACTCCGGCGACAAGGCCTGCATGCGCACCATGTCGGTGTTGTTCACCGTGCCGATGGTCAGCGTCGTATCGGCGAAGGCGGCGCCCGAAGCCACAAGTAGTGCAAGACAGCACGCCCGCCGGGCGAGTTTCCCCTGCCATTTCCGTCGATGATTCATCGTGCCTCCCATTGCGGCGGGCCGTTGCGCGCCGGCTGGATGTCGTCGCGTCGTGGTTCAGCGTTATAGGTGTTTGCGCACGGTCGTCACCAATACGGCGGGCGTCGTTTTGTGGTGAAAACAGATACTTTTTTGCAGGCAGGGGCAACGTGAATCCCCGGGAGCACGTGTTTTTGCTGCGAAGCAGCATGGTTCGGCCAGAGCAATAAAGTATGTAAATGAACGCGTTCGCCCGGGCCGCTGCGGCGGCGCCGCATCACGTCTGGGGCGCAGGCCCGCGATGTCGCATCCGATACTCGCGGGGCGTCATGCCAGTAAGGATCAGGAAGCGCCGATTGAAGTTCGACAGGTTGCTGAAGCCGACGTCATAGCAGATGTCGGTAATGGGCGCGTCCGAACCGGACAATCGTTCGCAGGCATGTTGCACGCGGGTCTGGTTCACGTAGTCGATGAACCGGTAGCCCGTGTGCTGGTGGAAGAATCGCGAGAACGCGCTCTCGGACATGTCCAGGCGGTCGGCGACCGCTTTCAGCGAGATATCGCCGGCATAGTGGCGTTCGATGTAGGTGACGGCCCGATGCAGCCTCACGGACTGTGCCGGATCGGATGCGGCCTGGAACGGCCGGCTACTCAGTGGCTTGCGTGTGTCGTCTTCCGCCAGGGCTTCCACCATCTCGAAGAAACTGGCGACGCGGCGCAGGCCGCCGTGATCGGATACACGGCGAAAATGCGGCTCCAGCTGGCGCCCCAGTTCGCTGGAGAATGCGATGCCATGGCGGGCTTCTTCCAGCAGCAGCGACCGCACGTGCCGTGCCGAGGGGAAGAATTCGATGCAGCGGCGTACGAACGCCTCGGAGAACAGGATCACCCGGTCACGCAGCGCTACGGGTTCGCAGGTGTCGTCGGTGACCCAGTTGTGCGGCACGTTGGGGCCCGTGAGCATCAGCGTGTAGGGCGCGAAGCGGCCCGTGTAGTCGCCGACATAGGCCGTGCCTTCGGTGGCGACGATCAGGTGGAGTTCGTAGGCCGGGTGGTAATGCCAGCGGATCAGCCGGCTGCGCGAGCCGTGGTCGAGATAGTGGATCGTCGGCTCGTCGGACAGGCCCAGCAGATCCTGCTCACGGCCGAGCGCCGAGGTATCGGCCATGGGCGGCGGCAGCGAGAGGGCGGCGCGACGATTCATGCGATCGAGCGTACTCTTTCCCGTATGCAACCACCAAGGAACCCCGCAACATGAAGATCCTTATCGTCGGAGCCAGTGGCACCCTGGGCGAGGCCGTCGCGGCCGAGCTGGGCCAGCGTCACGAGATCATCCGCGCCGGCCGCTCAGGTGGCGACGTGCGCGTCGACCTGCGCGATGCCGCCAGCGTCGAGGCGATGTACCAGCAGGTCGGTGAACTGGATGCCGTGGTCTGCGCCGCGGGCAAGGTGCCCTTCAAGCCGCTGGCCGAACTGGGCGAGGCGCAGTACCTCGAAGGCCTGCAGGACAAGCTGCTGGGCCAGGTACGCCTGGTGGTCGCCGGCACGCCGCGCCTGCGCGACGGCGGCTCGTTCACCCTCATCACCGGCATCCTTACCGAGCAGCCCATCGTGGCCGGCGCCTGCGCGAGCATGGTCAACGGCGCGGTGGAGGCCTATGTGCGTGCGGCGGCCATCGAACTGCCGCGCGGCCTGCGCATCAACGTGGTGAGCCCGAACGTGCTGACCGAAGCGATGGACAGCTACGGGCCGTTCTTCCGGGGTTTCGATCCGGTGCCGGCGGCACGCGCCGCCCTGGCGTTCTCGCGAAGCGTGGAAGGCCGCCAGACGGGGCAGGTCTACAAGGTCTGGTAACCGACACCCTCCAATGTAGGAGCGCGCCTCGCGCGCGACCGGTAACGCGACAATCCACACACATTCGCGTTACCGGTCGCGCGCGAGGCGCGCTCCTACAGGGTTACGGGGTCGGGAAACTCCAGATCGGGGCGCCCTGGTAGATCACCTGCACGCCGCCATCGTTGCGCACATACAGATACGCCCCGCCATGGTTCTCCGTGCTGGTGGCCCATTCCGGCTTGCCGTCGGCGCCATAGCTCACGAAATTGCCGTCGCCCTGCATGATCAGCGTGCCCTGCGTGCCGCCGGTCTTGCCGATCGTCGCGGTCTGCACGCCATCGCGATAGAGTCCGGCGCTGCCGTCGGCCTGCTGGCGCAGGCTGGTATGCCCGTCGCATGACACGACCGGTTGCGCCACGGTCACTACCTGGTTGGGGCCCAGCACACCGCATTCCGGAATCGACGTATCGAACGGGCCCGGATCGGTGGGCGTATTGCGCGTATAGCCCGTGCCGCCGTGGAACAGGCTCACCACTTCATGAGCGATACGCAGGTTCCAGTCATGCGGCAGGCTGTAACCATCTACATCGAGATTCAGCCACGCCATCTGCGACGGCGTCTCTGACGCATTGCGTGCTGTTTTCAACAGGGACGTACCTTCGCCCAGTTCGTCGAACATCGCGATCTTGATCGTCCGCACACCTGCGCTTCGATCATCGAATGCCTGGTGCCAGAAGAACGCGCCGCCGAGCGATGCAGCACCCTCCGTCGGCTGGTTGCCGTTGTTCTGGTCACGACCGGATGATGCCGGGAATACCGTCGGCATATAGAGCTGGCCGGCCGCCTGCGTCGCGGCAAGCTGCGGCTCGATGCGGTTCTGCAGCTGCCACGGCAGGTCGGAATCGCCGCCGAATGCACCGACGTTCCAGGGCTGGATCACATCAAGCTTCGCCAGCACGTCCTTCCATTCCGGCAGCTCCATCCAGAAGGGGCTGACGCCACCGATCACGGTCATGTGCTGGGTGTTCTTGAACCAGTCGATGACGCGGCTGGCGAGCGCTGGCTTCACACCCCACAGCTCATCGGCTGGCCGGCCCATGCCCCACAGGCTGATCACCGGCTTGCCGTTGTGCTGCTGGTACATCGGGTTGTCGAGTACGTGCAGGTCGTTGACCAGGTGCGTCCAGTCCGAGGTGATGTGGTTGAAGATGGCGTCTTCGTCGGCCTGGGTCTGCGTATTGTTGAAATTGCCGCTCATGTCGTACTCGATCATGATCGTGCGGCCGTTGTCCTGCGCGGCCTGGAAAGCATGGCGCAGCACGATATCGTTCTCCTGGTAGTAGGAGTCCGTCGAGCCCAGGAAGCGCTGGAGCATGGCCCCGTCGATGCCGTATTCCTTCATCCAGCGGAAATGCAGCTCGGCGGTGCCCAGCGCCAGCGAGGTGAAGAAGTAGGCCTGCTGACCGTTCACCGTGAGGCCCGGCACCGGGCAGCGCGATTCAGCCGGATACTCGTCGGTGATGGGATAGTTAGGGATGCTCACCATCTTCGCGTCGGGCACCAGCTGCGAGATGTACGACCAGTGGAACCAGTTGCTGTTGTCGCCAGGGTCACCGGGGCAATGGAACCAGCCCTGGTAGGCCGCGAACACATGGTCGTTCATGGTGCTGGTGTCGACGTTCTGGGCATGAGCCCCGAAGGCGAGCAGGCCGGCGGTGAGCAGGGCGATCAGCTTGCGTCTGTGCATGTCGGTACATCCTGTTGGAAGGACATGCATCATGTGACTATGTAACGCAAGGGAGTGCGCAGCACGCCACGCTTTCGCAAGAACGCCCGTTGGTTTCATTTCCAAACGCAACCATCGCATTCTGTAGGAGCGCGCCTGCGCGCGACCGGTTGTCGCGAAAACCATCATCGTTTCGATTCAACCGGTCGCGCGCAGGCGCGCTCCTACAGGGGAGCGGCAACCACAAACGGAGCGCACCGTTCCACCCGGTCGCGCGCAAGGCGCGCTCCTACACGTTTCAGACGGGTAGGGCGGTGCGTTCTACCGCGGCTACGCCGCTGCGTGCCTGGTCGGTGATGCCCGCCACGCCGCGCAGGCCATCGATGAATCCGTCCACCTCATCCGTGCGCCCGGTGAACTCCACCACGGACTGCGTGCCGATGCGTTCGAGCAGGCGTGCACCCACGCGCGACAGGAAGGCATCCAGCACATGACCTTCGGCTTCCACGCGCACCACCGAAAGCTCGCGTTCCAGATGCTCGCGGCGGGTCAGTTCGGCAATCTCGATCACGTCCACGAGCTTGGCCGACTGCTTCACGACCTGCTCCACCGTGGCATCGTCGCCATACACGGTGAGGGTCAGGCGCGAGACTTCTTCATCGTGCGTGGCGGCGACGGTGAGCGATTCGATGTTGTAGCCGCGAGAGGCGAACAGGCCGGCGACGCGCGCCAGCGCGCCGGCCTCGTTCTGGAGCAGCATGGAAATCAGATGGCGCATCGTCAGAACATCCCTGTGGGCGCGGCCTCGCGGGCCACGGGTGCGTCGCGGCTGGGAATCCAGTCGCCTGTGATCATCTCGGCATAGGAAGCACCGGGGCCTACCATCGGATAGACGCCGGCATCGGGGTCGATCACCACTTCCAGGAAGGCCGGTCCGGCGAAGGCGAGGAATTCGGCGATGGTCGATTCCAGCTGCGAAACGTCATCCAGCTTGCGCGCCCACTCGAAGCCATCGGCCTGCGCGGCACGTACGAAGTCCTTCTTGTGCAGACTCTTGTCGGTGGCCGAGAAACGTCCCTTGAAGAAAAGCTTCTGCCACTGGCGCACCATGCCGTCGCCGCTGTTGTTCAGCACGACGACCTTCACCGGCAGGCCATAGGTGGTCACGGTCTCCAGCTCGCCGATGTTCATGCGGATGCTGGCGTCGCCGTCGATATCGATCACGGTCAGGTCGCGGCGGGCGAACTGAGCGCCGATGGCGGCGGGCAGGCCGAAGCCCATCGTGCCCATGGAGCCGGAGGTGAGCCAGCGGCGGGGCTCGCGGAAATCGAAGTACTGCGCGGCCCACATCTGGTGCTGGCCGACGCCCGTGCTGATGATCGCCCGGCCATCGGTGATGCGGTTGATCGCCTCGATCACGGCGCAGGGCTGGATAAGATCGCTTTCGCGGCAGAAGTTCATCGGGTGCGTGGCCTTGAGGTTCGCCACATGCGCATGCCATGCACTGTAGTCGGGTCGGAAGTCCGTTTCACGACCATAGTCGGCCAGGCGACGCAGGGACGATCCCAGTTCGCCGACGTGATGCCAGTGCACCGACTTCACCTTGCCGATCTCGGCGGGGTCGATGTCGATCTGGGCGATGGTGCGTGCCTTCGGCGCAAACTGTGCCGGTACGCCGACCACGCGGTCGTCGAAGCGGGCACCCAGGGCAAAGACGAAATCGCAGTCGTCCATCGCGTAGTTGGCATATGCCGCGCCATGCATGCCAAGCATGTGCAGCGCGAGCGGATCGGTGGTGTCGAAACCGCCGATACCCATCAAGGTGGTGACCACGGGAATGCCGTAGGTGTGGGAGAAGTCGCGCAGCGCATCGGCGGCTTCGGCGGCGATGACCCCGCCACCGGCATAGATGAGCGGACGCTCGGCGCGGGCCAGGGCCGCGAACAGGGCGGCGCAGGCATCGTCGTCGATGGTGGCCGACTGCACGGCATGCAGGCGCGAGCGATAACCACGCACGGCCAGCTCACGCGAACCATGGAAGGTCAGCGGTGCGTTCTGCACGTCCTTGGGGATGTCGATCACCACCGGACCGGGGCGGCCGCTGCGGGCGATCTGGAATGCGGTACGCAAGGTGGCTTCCAGCGTGGATGCGTCGGTCACCAGGAACACATGTTTCGCACAGGCGCCCATGATCGTGCTGATCGGCGCTTCCTGGAACGCATCCGTACCGATGGCGCCGGTGGGTACCTGGCCGCAGATCACCACCATGGGGATCGAATCCGCCATGGAATCGCGCACGGGCGTCACCGCATTGGTGGCGCCGGGACCGGAAGTGACCAGGGCCACGCCCACGCGACCGGAGGCACGCGCATAGCCGGCGGCCATGAAGCAGGCACCCTGTTCGTTGGCGGGAACGATCAGGGGCAGCGCTTCGGCACCGTCATCGCGCGGGTGTTCCGCGTTGTAGCGGAAGATGGCGTCGTATACGGGAAGGATGGCGCCGCCGGAATAGCCGAAGAGTACGTCGAGTCCCTCGTCGGCGAGTACCTGCACGACGATGTCCGCGCCGCTCAGCGAGCAGCCGGTCAGGGGGTGGTTCGAGGTGGCGCGGCGAGTGTCGCCGACGGTATCCAGTTGCGCGTTCACGGGGATAGGTTCCTTATGCGTAGGATGCGGAACGCGTCCTCCCCCGCATGAGGGGGAGGCGCAGGCGGAAGGAGGACACGTTCCGGCAACGGGGGCCTCAGGCGCTCTTGGCGGCCTCCTCGGCAGGCTTGGGCTGGTTGGCCGAAAGCCACGGCATGCGCGCACGCAGCTGGGCGCCGACCTTCTCGATCGGGTGCTCCAGGTCGCGCTGCTTGAAGGCCTTGTAGTTGGGCAGACCGGCCTGGTACTCGGCCGTCCATTCACGGGCGAAGGTGCCGTCCTGGATGTCCTTGAGCACCGCCTTCATGCGCTCCTTGGTGCTGTCGTCGACCACGCGCGGACCGCGGGTGTAATCGCCGTACTGCGCCGTCTCGGAGATGAATTCCAGCATGCGGGCCAGGCCGCCTTCATAGAACAAATCGACGATGAGCTTCAGCTCGTGCATGACTTCGTAGTAGGCGATCTCCGGACGGTAGCCGGCTTCCACCAGGGTCTCGAAGCCCTTGATCACCAGCTCGGAAGCGCCGCCGCACAGCACGGCCTGCTCGCCGAAGAGATCCGTTTCGGTCTCTTCCTTGAAGTCGGTTTCGATCAGCATGGCGCGCGCACCGCCGATGCCGGCCGCATAGGCCTGGGCACGCTCGGAGGCGTGGCCGGTGGCATCCTGGTGCACGGCGTACAGGCAGGGCACGCCACGGCCGATTTCATACTCGCGACGAACCAGGGCACCCGGGCCCTTCGGCGCGACCAGCACCACGTCGATGTCCTTGCGCGGCTGGATCTGGCCGAAATGCACGTTGAAGCCATGCGCGAACAGCAGCGTGGCGCCCGGCTTGATGTTGGCCTCGATGGCGTCCTTGTAGATGCCCGGCTGGGTCATGTCCGGCGTGAGCACGGCAACCAGGTCGGCATTGCGCACGGCTTCGGCCGGCTCGGCGACGGCGAAGCCATCGACGTAGGCCTTGTGCCACGACGGACCACCCGGACGCAGGCCGACCACGACATCCAGTCCGGAGTCCTTGAGGTTGAGCGCATGCGCGCGCCCCTGGCTGCCGTAACCGAGCACGGCGATGCGGGCGTTCTGAAGCGGGGCGGTAGTGGCTTGCTTGTCGGTCATGGGTCTCATCCTCGGGTAATAGAAAAAATGTAGGAGCGCGCCTCGCGCGCGACAGCCAATGAAACGGTGAAGCAGGAACAAGAGATGGTGCGAGATAAATCAGGGCCTGAAGGAGGTGCTGACGTCCGCGATACGGCCTGTTCGGGCCGGTCGCGCGCGAGGCGCGCTCCTACAGGATTCAGTTGCCGATGAGTTCCTGGCTCAGGTCCTCGTCTTCGATTTCACGGCGCACCCGCGCGGCGGTGACGGGCGCATCGTCGAAAGCCTGCGTCACCGCACCTTCAGCGGCGGAGCCCACCAGGCGTGCATACTTCGCCAGCACGCCACGGGTGACCTTCGGTGTGGGCGCACGCCAGCCGGCACGACGCGTGGCGAGGTCGGCATCGGTGCGCAGTTCGCGCGAGCTGGCATCGATGAAGATCGCGTCGCCTTCGCGGATCAGCCCGATGGGACCACCGCGCGCCGCTTCCGGTGCGATGTGTCCCACCATGAAGCCGTGCGTGGCGCCGCTGAAACGGCCATCGGTGATCAGCGCCACGTCGTTGCCCAGGCCACGACCGACAAGCGCGGCAGTGACCGCCAGCATTTCGCGCATGCCCGGGCCACCGGCCGGTCCTTCGTTGCGGATCACCACGACGTCGCCGGCACGGATACGTCCGGCCTGCACGGCGTTGAAGGCGTCTTCCTCGCTTTCGAACACGCGTGCCGGTCCGGCGTGGCTGGTGCGGCCGTGACCGGCGAGCTTCAGGATGCAACCCTCGGGCGCCAGGTTGCCGTAGAGGATGCTGTAGCCGCCGCGCGGCTTCAGCGGTGCGCTGACCGGACGCACTACCTGCTGGCCCTCGGTGGCTTCTGGCGCTGCATCGAGTTCGGCGAACAGCGAGCGGCCGGTGACGGTGGGCGTGTCCTTCAACATGCCGGCCTTGCGCAGTTCGCGTGCGACGACGGCGGTACCACCGGCAGCGGTCAGTTCCACGGCGCTGTAGCGACCACCAGGCTTGAGATCGGCGATCACGGGCGTGTGCGCGGATGCAGGCTCGAAGTCTTCGATGGACAGCGGCACGCGTGCCTCGTTGGCCATGGCCAGCAGATGCAGCACGGCATTGGTTGAGCCTGCGGTGGCAGCGACCATGCGCGCGGCATTGTCGAAGGCCGTGCGGGTCATGACGTCGCGCGGCAGGCGGTTGGCCTCCAGGCATTCCATGACCAGCTCGCCGCAACGGTAGGCGGCGGCACGCTTGTCCTTCGCCGTGGCCGGGATGTCATTCAGGCCCACGGGCGACAGGCCCAGCGTCGTCAGCACCATCGCCATGGTGTTGGCGGTGAACTGGCCGCCGCAGGCGCCGGCACCCGGGCAGGCGTGGCGTTCCACGTCGTCCAGTTCCGCATCGCTGATCTTGCCGGCGCCATGGGCACCCACGGCTTCGAATACTTCCTGCACCGTGATCGGGCAACCGTTGTGGCTGCCATGGTCGATGCTGCCGCCGTACAGGGCCACGCCCGGGATATTCAGGCGGGCCAGCGCCATCGCGGCGGCGGGAATGGTCTTGTCGCAACCGCACAGCACCACCATCGCATCGAGGCAGTGGCCATCGACGGCCAGCTCGATCGAATCGGTGATCAGCTCGCGGCTGACCAGCGACGAACGCATGCCCGACGTACCCATGGCGATACCGTCAGTGACAGCGATGGTGTTGAACTCCACGGGCGTACCGCCTGCCGCACGCACGCCTTCGGCGGCGGCTTCGGCCAGTTCGCGCAGGTTGAGGTTGCACGGCGACACGTTCGACCAGCTGTGCACGATGGCGACCATCGGCCGGGCGATCGCGTCGTCGTCGAGGCCGGTGGCACGCAGCATGGCACGCGCAGGCGCGCGGTCGGGACCGGTCTTGATGGCATCGCTGCGCAACGTACGCAGCGGGATCTTTCGGCTGTTCATGCGGCCTCCGCTTTGGCTTGGACGGCGTCCAGGACGGCAGCGGTCACGGCATGCGTATCGGCCGTGCCGCCCAGGTCGCGGGTGAGGTTGGCGTGCGAGAGCACTTCTTCGACGGCGGCTTCCACTACGTCGGCTTCCTCGGCGAGGCCGAGCGAGTGACGCAGCAGCATGGCGGCGGAGAGGATCGTGCCCAGCGGATTGGCGAGCGCCTGGCCGGCGATGTCCGGTGCGGAACCATGGATCGGTTCGTAGACGCCCGCGCCCGGTCCGCCCACGGAGGCTGACGGCGACAGGCCCAGCGAACCGGCCAGCACCGAGGCTTCATCGGTGAGGATGTCGCCGAACATGTTCTCGGTGACGATCACGTCGTAATCGGCCGGGCGCGTCAGCAGGTGCATTGCCATGGAATCCACCAGCTGGTGTTCCAGTTCCACGTCCGGGTAATCGGCGGCGATGCGCGTGGCTACCGAACGCCACAGGCGCGAGGTCTCCAGCACGTTGGCCTTGTCCACCGAGGTGACCTTCTTCTTGCGCGAACGGGCCAGGTCGAAGGCGTGGCGCACCACGCGCTCCACTTCCGCCACGCTGTATCGGCATTCGTCGGTGGCGTCGTCTTCGCTGCGGGTCTTTGCACCGAAATAGATGCCTCCGGTCAGCTCGCGCACGAAGACAAGATCCACACCCTTCGTGCGTTCCGGTTTCAGCGGCGACAGCTCGGCGGTGCGCGGGTGCAGCTTCAGAGGGCGGATGTTCGCGAACACGCCCAGCAGCTTGCGCATCGCCAGCAGCCCCTGTTCCGGCCGCACCTTGGCCGCCGGGTCGGACCACTTCGGGCCGCCGACGGCGCCCAGCAGGATCGCGTCGCAGGCCAGCAGGGCCTCGCGCGTGGCCGGCGGCAGCGGATCGCCGAAACGGTCGATGGCATCACCGCCGATGGCGTGCTCGGTAAAGGTGAAGTCGTGGCCGAAGCGCTCGGCCACCTGGCGCAGCACGGCAACGCCGGCAGCGGCGACTTCGGGACCGATGCCGTCACCCGGCAGTACGACGATCTGGGCCTTCATGCAGCTTTCTCCACAAGGGTTTCATAGGCGGCGATCGCATCCTGCTGTTGGAGCAGGAAGCCCAGCTGGTCGACGCCGTTGAGCAGGCAGTGACGCGAGAACGCGTCCAGTTCGAAGCGGATGGTTCCGCCATCGGGCAGGCGGATCGTGCTTTCGGCCACGTCGATGCGCAGTTCCACACCGGGGTTGTCCAGCAGCCAGCGGTGTTCGGCCTCGCTCAGCACGATGGCGAGCAGGCCGTTCTTCAGCGCGTTGCCGCGGAAGATGTCGGCGATCTCGCTGGAGATCACGGCCTTGATGCCGTAGTCGAGCAGGGCCCAGGGCGCGTGCTCGCGCGACGAGCCGCAACCGAAGTTGTGGCCGGCCACCAGGATCGCGCAGCCACGCGCAGCGGGCTGGTTGAGCGGGAAGGCCGGGTCGTCGCTGCCGTCGGCGGCATAGCGCCAGTCCTCGAAGCAATGCTTGCCCAGGCCCGTGCGCTCGGTGGTGGTGAGGAAGCGCGCCGGGATGATCCGGTCGGTGTCGATGTTTTCATTGCGCAGCACGGCCGTGCGCGAATGCACGTAGGTGAGCGGCTGGCTGGTCTGGCTCATGCGGCGGCTTCCTGGGTCATGTACTCGCGCGGATCGGCGACGCGGCCGGCCACGGCGGAGGCGGCGGCCACGAGCGGGCTGGCGAGCACGGTGCGCGCACCCTTGCCCTGGCGTCCCTCGAAGTTGCGGTTGCTGGTGGCGACGACGAGCTGGCCCGGCTGGGCGAGGTCGCCGTTCATGGCGATGCACATGGAGCAGCCCGGCTCGCGCCATTCGGCACCGGCGGCGCGGAACACCTCGTGCAGGCCTTCGCGTTCGGCATCGCGGCGCACCTGTTCGGAGCCAGGCACGACCAGCATGCGCACGCCATCGGCCACGCGACGTCCGCGCAGGATGCTGGCGGCAGCCTGCAGGTCGGACAGGCGACCGTTCGTACAGCTGCCGACGAAGACCACGTCCACGGCTTCACCGGCCATCGGCTTGCCGGCAGTGACCTGCATGTAGTCCAGCGCACGCTGTTCCACCGCATCGGCCGCAGCAGGCACCGGTGCGTGGATCGACACGACCATGCCCGGGTGCGTGCCATAGGTGACCGACGGCTGGATCGACGATGCGTCGATGCGCACTTCGCGGTCGTAACGAGCGCCTTCGTCGGTGGGCAGCTTGCGCCACGCGGCGACGGCGCGCTCCCAGGCTTCGCCCTTCGGCACGCGCTCACGGCCCTTCAACCACGCGAACGTGGTTTCGTCCGGTGCGATGAGTCCGGCGCGTGCGCCGGCTTCGATCGACATGTTGCATACCGTCATGCGCTCTTCCATCGACAGGGCGCGCACGGCCTCGCCGGTGTACTCGATGACGTAGCCGGTGCCGCCGCCGATGCCGATCGTGCCGATGATGTGCAGGATCAGGTCCTTCGCGGTCACGCCCGGCTGCAAGGCGCCATCGACGTGTATCGCCAGCGACTTGGCCTTGCGCTGGAGCAGGCACTGCGTGGCGAGCACGTGGCCCACCTCGGTGGTGCCGATGCCGAAGGCCAGTGCGCCGAACGCACCATGCGTGGCGGTGTGGCTGTCACCGCAGACGATGGTCATGCCCGGCTGCGTTGCGCCCACTTCGGGGCCTGCGACGTGCACGATGCCGCGTTGCGGGCTGTCCCAGCCCATGAGGTCGATGCCGAACTCGCGCACGTTGGCTTCGAGCTTCGCGACCTGGGCTTCGGCTTCCTTCGTGTAGTAGGGACGCTTGCCATCCGCATCAGGCGGCAGCGTCGGCGTGGAGTGATCCAGCGTGGCCAGCGTACGATCGGCACGACGCACCTTCAGGCCGCGCGAGCGCAGCTCGTCGAAAGCCTGCGGCGAGGTCACCTCGTGCACCATGTGCAGGTCGATGTAGAGCACGCCCGGCGTCGAGGCCGTTTCGGCCTTTACCTGGTGCGCGTCCCACAGTTTGTCGAACAGCGTGCGCGGCGTCATGCGGCCACCCTCCCGTCGACCTGTTCTTCGACGGGCGTGAGCCAGCCCCAGACGTCTTCGGTGCGGCCGTCGAACAGGCCGAAGAAGTCGGCCTGCAACTGTCGCGTGATGGGGCCCGGGCGACCGCTGCCCACCGGCTTGCGGTCCACCGAACGCACGGCGGTGATTTCGGCGGCCGTGCCGGTCATGAACACTTCGTCGGCGAAATACAGCATCTCGCGCGGCAGCGGCTGTTCCACCACTTCGTAGCCACGCAGGCGCGCCAGGGTCAACACCGAATCGCGGGTGATGCCACACAGGATCGCCGAGGCGGCCGGTGGCGTGTAGATGGTGCCCTTGCGCACCACGAACAGGTTTTCGCCCGCGCCTTCGCTGAGCAGCCCGTCGGTGCCCAGGGCGATGCCTTCGGCATAACCGCCGTTCGCCGCTTCACGCGCGATCAGCTGGCTGTTGAGGTAGTTGCCGCCGGCCTTTGCGCCGCTGGGATAGGTGTTGGGCGCGGCCCGGTTCCACGACGACACGCAGACATCCACGCCTTTCTCCAGCGCGTCGGCGCCATGGTAGGCGCCCCAGGGCAGGGCGATCACGGCCACATCCACGGCGGTTTCGGCGGGCGGCGCGATGCTGAAGGTGAAGCCGCTGCGCAGCACGATGGGGCGCACATAGGCGGACTTCAGTCCGTTGGCACGGATCACCTCACGGCAGGCGCGGTTGATCGTGGCCGCGTCGTACGGCATCGGCAGGTCATACACCCGCGCGGAATGGAACAGGCGCTCGGTGTGGTCATCAAGGCGGAAGTAGCGCGGGCCATCGGGCGTGGCATACACGCGCACGCCTTCGAACACCGAGGATCCGTAATGCAGCGCGTGTGCGCCCATGTGGACGGTGGCTTCCGCCCAGGCCTTGATGCGGCCGTTGTGCCAGAGATGGGACGGGGCTTCCATGGATCCTCCTTCAGGACTGGACCGCGGTGGCGGTCTGGGTTTCGTCGTCGTAAGCCGCCATGAGCGCCACGAGATCGTCGTTGGTGACCGAGCGCTGGCGATCGGCCAGCACCTTGAAGCGATCGAACACGACGGCGAGCGTGTCGTCGTCGAGCTGGTAATCGAGTTCGGACAGGCGCTGGCGCAGCGCGTGCTTGCCGGAGTGCTTGCCCAGCACCAGCGAAGTCTTCGCGCCCACGTCCTGCGGCGTCATGATTTCGTAGGTGCCGCGATGCTTCAGCATGCCGTGCTGGTGGATGCCCGATTCGTGCGCGAAGGCGTTGTCGCCCACGATGGCCTTGTTGCGCGGCACTTTCTGTCCCGTCACTTCGGCCAGCAGGCGCGAGGTGGGGAACAGGTGTCGGGTGACGATGCCGGTGTCCACGCGGAACAGCGGCCTGCGCGTATGCAGCGCCATCACGATTTCTTCCAGCGAAGCATTGCCGGCGCGTTCGCCGATGCCGTTGATGGTGCATTCGACCTGGCGTGCACCGGCCGCCACGGCGGCGAGGCTGTTCGCCACGGCCATGCCGAGGTCGTCGTGGCAGTGCGAGGAGAACGTCACCTTGTCCGCGCCGCGCACGTGGGCGCGCAGATAGGTGAACATGTCGAAGATTTCGTTGGGGGTGACGTAGCCGACGGTGTCGGGTGCGTTGAGGGTGGTAGCGCCGGCTTCGACGGCAACCGAGAAGATCTCGGCGAGATACTCCGGCTCGGTGCGCATGGCGTCTTCGGCGGAGAATTCGACCTCATGTGCCAGGGCTTTCGCACGCTGGATCGCCGTTGCGGCGATGTCGATGACTTCTTGCTTGCTTTTCCCCAGCTTGTGTTCGCGATGCAGGGGAGAGGTGGAGAGGAAAACATGTATCCGTGAATGTCGGGCGCCTTCCAGGGCCCTGCCCGCACTATCTATGTCCGCCGCCTGACATCTTGCCAGTGCGGCGATCGTAGGCGTCTTCAACGTCCTCGCGATCTCCGCCACGGCGGCGAAATCGTCGGGTGAGGCCTGCGGAAACCCGGCCTCCAGGATGTCGACGCCCAGTTCTTCCAGGGCCTGTGCCATGCGCAGTTTTGCACGACGATCCATCGAGAAGCCGGGGGCCTGCTCGCCGTCGCGCAAGGTGGTGTCGAAGATGCGCACGCGTCCGCCTACGTCGCTGTCGACGGCGTCGGTGCTGCCCTGGTTTGCTGGATTCATGTCTGGCTCCGCTCGTGTGTGAGGCGGGCCGGGCAATAAAAAACCCCGCATCCGTTGTCGGGTGCGGGGTTCTTTGGGAGTCTTCAGGTCGTTTTCTGTTTACCTGGACACTTGCCCTTAGCCCGCACCTCCGCAGGTAATAAGTACAAGGCTAATAAGAAGGAGTCCGCCGCCGAGACGCAGCTTGCCCGTTACCGCCGTAAGGAGGTGGAGGGCGTTGCGGCGATGGCTGTTGCGCTGCGTCATGTTGTCGAACGTATGCGATGACGTGCGAGCGTGTCAACACTTTCCTCAGAAACTTTTTTATTTCGTTTGGACGGCTAGACGCCCGGTCTCGTCACGGCGTGTGATCCATGTCTCATGTTCGTCATGAAAGACGTGCGGTCATCATCCACTCCGAATCGGCAGCGGACACGCTGAAGATGAACGGGCCCAACGCCTCCGCAAGTTCTTCCCGTGCTACCTTCGGCGTCTTTTTTCTGTCATGGAGTCGGGGCGTGATGGCGACGGTGAATGCAACGCAAGGGGGCCGCTGATGCGTCGGCGTGCCTCTCTTGCCATGGCGCTGGCCTGCGCCACGGGCGGTGTCCAGGCCGAGGATTTCATCGGTGACGGCCGCTTCGACGGCGAATTGCGCCTGTATCGCTTCGACCGGGTCTTCGATTCGGGCAACGCCCACGACGAGCGGGCCTGGTCGCTGGCCGGCCTGTTCACGGTGAAGAGCGGTAGCGTCGGCGGATTCCGCCTCGCGGCCACCGGGTTCTCGGCGCAATCGCTGGGCACCCGCTCCGATCTACCCTCCCGGATCGATGCCTCGCTGATGGCCCTGGGACCTTCGCTGAGCGGTTTCTCCCAGGCTTATGCCGAATACGCGGGGCACGGGGTCACCGTGCGCGCGGGCGACCAGTACCTGGACACCCCCTGGATGGGCCCCTCCGATTCCCGGGTGATCCCGGCCTCGTACCGGGCGCTCAACCTCTCGGTGGAGGTCTCACCCGGCTGGACGCTCCAGGCGATCCGCACCATCCGCTGGAAGAGCCGCACCTCCGACGGCTTCCTGGCCGACAACGTCTATTACCCCTCGCGCTGGCGTGGCGACACCATGTACGGGCAGAACGGCACGCTGCCGGTCACGGCCCGGGCCACCAGCGGCACCACGGCCATCGGCAGCACCTATGCGGCCGGCCCGTGGAAATCCCGCACCTGGTACTACGACTTCCGCGGCTTCGGCCGGATGGGTTACGCGGATGCCTCCTATACCTTTCCCGCCATCGGCGGCCTCGTGCCCTATGTCGGCGCCCAGGTGCTGCGCCAGACCGGCAGCAGCGGCGACAACGTGCTGGTGGAGACGAAAACCCGCGTGAACGGCGTCGCGGGTGACAGGGTGGATGCCCGGGCCTGGGGTGTCGAGGCCGGGGCGAAGCTGGGCGCGGCGAGTTTCGGGCTGGCCTACAACCGGCTGGGCGGCCGGCAGGGCGCGGTGGGCGGCGGTGCAATCATCTCGCCCTACAGCAACGGCTACGCCACCGACCCGCTGTTCACCACCTCGATGCTTCGCGGCCTTGTGGAGCAGGGCCCGGGCCGGGCGTGGAAGGCCCGCGCCGGCTACGGTTTCTTCGACGGCGAGCTTCAGCTGGCCGCCGCCTATGCCCAGTACGACACCCGCTGGCGGGGCCGCAGCCACGATCTCTACTTCGACGTGATCTGGAAGCTCGACCGCTGGGTGAAGGGCCTCCAGATCCGCAATCGCTGGGAGCGCACCGTCGGCGGCAGCAACGGCCTGAACCCCGCCAACCTGCCCTGGACCTACAACCGCCTGATGATCAGCTACCGCTTCTGATCGTCCGGCTCACCAGTGCCGCAGCCAGTCGGCGAAGATCCGACCGTCGGCGGCCATGGGTTCGGCGCTGGCACTGCGGGCCAGCATGATCGCCAGGGGGTCGGGCACCTCAACGCGCTTGCCCACCAGCGGCTCGACGATGGTGTCGAACTTGGCCGGGTGCGCGGTGGAAGCCATGGTCCAGGCGCGGGTATCACCACGCAGGCGCAGGCGCTCGAACACCCGGATCGCCGTGGCGGTATGCGGGCAGAACACCTCGCCATCGTTGGCCGCATGGCGGCGGATGGTGTCGCGGATCTCCGCATCGTCCACGCGCTCGGCGTGTCCGTGGCGACGGGCCTCGTCCTCGTTGCCGAACAGGTGGCGCAGGCGTTCGAAATTGCTGGGAGCGCCCACGTCCATCGCGTTGGCGATGGTCGGCACCGCATCACGCGCGCGATAGGGCTGTCCGGCGTAGAACTCCGGCAGCGTCTCGTTGGCGTTGCAGGCGAACACCACCTCGCCGATGGGCAGGCCGGTCTGCTTCGCCCACAGGCAGGCCACGGCGTTGCCGAGGTTGCCGGTGGGCACGATGGTGTTCATGGGCGAGGCCGCCTGCAGCGCCGCATGACCGAAATAGGCCATCTGCGGCAGCAGGCGTCCCAGGCTGATGCTGTTCGCCGAGGACATCGGCACATCGGCCTGGAGGGTCGCATCGCCGAGGGCACCTTTCACCAGCCGCTGGCAGTCGTCGAAGCTGCCTTCCACGCGCAATGCGCGCACATTGCCGCCGAAACTGCCCAGCTGATGGGCCTGGCGCGGAGAGACACGGTTATCGGGATAGAGGATCGCCACGCGAACTCCCGGTACCTCGTGGAACGCGGCACCCACGGCTGCGCCGGTATCGCCCGAGGTGGCGACGAGGATCGTCAGCGGATGGTTTTCATCGCGGCGCAGGCGGGTCAGGCAAGCGGCGAGGAAGCGCGCGCCGAAGTCCTTGAACGCGGCGGTCGGGCCGTGGAACAGCTCAAGCAGATGGCCTCCGTCGATGCGCAGCTCGCGGCGCGGCGCGGGGGCGGCAAAGGCCTCGGCGCAGATCGCATCCAGTTCGGCGGCCAGTGGATCATCCGCGAAGAACGGCGCGAGCATGCGCGAAGCGGTGGTAGCGAGGTAGCCGTCACGGGGCAGGGCGCCCACCTTCGGCATGGCCTCGGGGACATAGAGCCCGCCATCGGGCGCGAGGCCCGCGGCGATGGCCTGCGACAGGGAGGCCGGTGCGGCCTGGCCGCGCGTACTGACGTAACGCATGCTCAGACCACCTTCGCCGCAGGGCCATCGATGGGCGCCACGATCACGTCGGCGGCATGGCCTTCGTCGGCGAAGGCCCCGCGCATGGCGCGCGATGCGGCTTCGGCCGAAGCGCGATCCTCGAACCAGCCGAACACACTGGGACCGGCGCCGGAGATGCTGGCGCCCATGGCGCCATGATCGAGCGCGGCCTGTTTCACGCGGCCGAAGCCCGGAATCAGCGGTGCGCGGCGCGGTTCCACGAGTACATCGGACAACCCTTCGCGAACCAGCGCGGCCTCACCGCGATAGCAACCGGCCAGCACCATCGCGAGGTTGGCGCTCTGCGCCACGAACTCGCCCAGTGCGTAGTGCCCGGCGAGCGCAGCGCGGGCCTTGCGGGTTTCCAGCACCACATGCGGATGGACCAGCGCGCAATGCCATTCGGCCGGTACCGGCACGCGAACCAGGCGCTTGTCAGTGGAGAGCACCAGGCCGCCCAGCAGCATGGGACCTAAGTTGTCGCCGTGCCGGCTGCCGCTGGCCACCACTTCGCCGTCGAGGGCAAAGGGATACAGCGCCTCGCGGGACAGCGGTTCGTCGAGCAGTGCATTGGCGGCTACCAGCGCGGCGACACACGATGCGGCCGAACCGCCCATGCCCGAGCCGAGCGCGATGCCTTTGTGCAGGGTGATTTCGAAACCGAAGGGCAGGTCGAGCGCGTTGCGCAGCGACAGCAGTGCCGCGCCGGCGGTGTTGTCCGGGGCGTTCAGGGGCAGGTCGGTGATCACGCCGTGGATGCCGGCAATGCGCACCTCGCGTTCGGCGATGCGGCGCACTTCCGCGCGATCGCCCGCACCGGCCACGCAGTGACCCAGGATATCGAAGCCGATGCCGACGTTGCCGACACTGGCATAAGCCTCGGCCTGCGCAATATCCGTGCGGGCCTGGGGCGGGGAAACTTCGTTCATCATGCGCATCGTTTTACTCCCATGGCACCGGCCACGCGCAGCAGGTCGGTGAAGACCGCCGCCGCCGTGACCTCGGGGCCGGCACCCGGCCCCTGTACGACCAGCGCATTGTCGCAGTAACGACGGGTAGCGAAACGCACGACGTTGTCCGTGAGCCGTGCATGGGCGAAGGCATGATCCGCCCCCAGCACCTGCACGCCCACGCTGGCGCGGCCTTCGTGCAGGCGGGCCACATGGCGCAGCACGCCGCCGCTGGCGCGGGCTTCGGTCAGCAGAGCGGCCATGGGGGCGTCAAGCTCGTCCAGCCGGTCCATGAATTCCGCGCGGTCGCAGTCCGTCAGGAAGGCCGGGATCAGGCTGCGCACGTCGACGTCTTCCAGCGACAGCGGCAGGCCGGCCTCGCGGGACAGGATCACCAGCTTGCGGGCTACGTCCACGCCGGAAAGGTCGTCGCGCGGGTCCGGTTCGGTATAGCCCATCTCGTGGGCCTGGCGGACCAGGGCGGAGAACGGCTGCGAGCCGTCGAAACGGTTGAACAGCCAGGCCAGCGTGCCGGAGAGCATGCCTTCCACGGAGAGCAGTTCGTCGCCCGTGTCGATCAGGTCGCGCAGCGTCTGCACCACTGGCAGGCCGGCGCCGACCGTGCCTTCATAGTGCAGGCGCGCGCCGCTGGCGTTGGAGGCCTGGGCGATGCGATGCCAGCGGTCGAGGGGGCCGCTGGCGGCCCGTTTGTTCGGGGTCACCACATGGATGCCGGCACCGAGCCAGCCGGCGTAGTGCTCGGCTACCGCATCGCTGGCGCTGCAATCGGCGAGGACCGCCACGTTGTCGCCGCGGCCGGCCACGTAGGCGGCGAACTCGTTGAGGGCGGTGGGGCGCCAGGTCTGGGCGCCGTGGATACGGCTGTTGAGGGCGTCGTCGTCGCAGTCCAGCCACATGTGGCGACTATCGCTGACGGCACGCAAGCGCAGTTGCAGGTTGCACTCGCGCAGCAGGCGGGGTGCCGCCAGGCGTAGCTGGGTAAGCAGCGCACTGCCTACCTTGCCAGGGCCGATCACGCCCAGGTCGACGACGAGGGGGCCTGCGGGCAGGCGCAAGGGCGCTGCACGCAGGGGCGAATGGGGTAAGACGTCAGCAATGGACACGAGCAAAGCCTCCAGTTTGAGGCCCTTCGTTCGCGTCAGGTTGGGATGTTTGCCTTAGGTTCTCCGGCGCCCGTCCCGTCCTGCGGGAGGTCGGGCCGGCAGCGACAAGAACTTAAGCGCGCGCGGTCTCCGATCCTCCGACCATGGTAATGGTCGTAGTGGTCGTAGTCGCGGTGGTGGTCATGGACGCAAGCGCGCGGGCCGTATGGACGGCCGTTCGGGACATCAGCGCTGGCGAGGTGGAATACATGTTGCCGACGGTATGCCCGTTTTGTGCGGTGTGTCAAGAGGGGTGTCGGCGTCACGATGCGACACCCCACCTACCCGTCGTTCCTGTGAAAACAGGAACCCGGCGCCCCGGTTCACCAGCACGGCGGAGGCGTCCCATCGGCTTTGGCGCTGGAGACACCCTCGCGACAACCGATTGCCCCGCGCCAGGTCCCAGCTTCCGCTGGAACGACGGTGAGGTCGTTCCAGCGGGATCGGGCATGCTTACTTCTTCGAAAGATCCACGGCATACACCGCCGTGCCATCGCCGTTATCACGCAGCTGATGAATCGGCAGGCCGAGCGACTTCGCCACGTCATCCTTGCCGGAGGCCGAAGTAAACGTCACCGCACCCTTCGTCTTCAACGGCGCGAAATGCCAGGAGCGACCATCGACATCCTTCGACGTGATCGTCTTGTGCTCCTGCACCCACTTGATCACCACTTCACGATTGCCATCCGGTGCGTTCAACACCACCGAATCGCCACCCATGCCCGGGAAGTCACCGCCCCCATTGGCACGGTAGTTGTTCGTCACCACGATGAACGGCTGGCCGTCCTTCACCGGCTTGCCCTTGTAACGCAGGTTCGCGATGCGCTGGCCTTCCGGCTTCGAGATGTCGATGGTGTAGGTGATGCCGCCCTGGATCTGATCAAAGTTGTACCCAGGCATCTTCCCGAGCAGATTCTGCTCGCCCTCTTTCGACGGATCGATCTGGTTGAAACGCGTAGCCGACTTCTCCAGCCACGCCTTCAGGCCAGCCGTATCCACCTTCACGGCAGCCAGCGTATTCGGATAGAAATACAGATCCGAAGCACTACGGATCGTCAGCGGACCCTTCGGTACATCGGTGAAATCATCCGGACCACCGAAACCGTTGCGGAACGCCGACGCCGCCGAAAGAACCGGCACATCCTTCAGGTCCGGGCGCGAACGCGAAAGCTCGTCACGCGCATACTCGATCTGCGCGGCATTCACCACGGCGATTGCCGTCATGTTTCCGGCATCGGCAAAGTAGCTCGACAGGTCATGATCGGTAGCACCGATCGGCGTATTGACGTAAGCCACGGCGGCTTCGTGCGCTTCCTGCACCAGCGGTGCGATGGCCGGATCCGCCTCGACACACTGCCCCTTCTTCACGCAGATCGGACGCACCTGGCTATGGCTCAGGTCCTTCTGCACCACCCAGCGGCCATCGGAGCGCTTTAGCGTCATGTTGATGACGCCCAGATCCTTGCCGAAGAAACCACCCATCACGGCAGGCACGCCACGTACGAGTCCGCGCTTGTCGTCCACCTCTTTCATGGTAGCGAAACCGGGCCCCGGGAATTCGGTATGCGAATGACCCAGCAACATGGCATCGATGCCCGGCACACCGGCAAGATACCAGCCGCCGTTCTCCATCTGCGGCGTATACGGCGCTGTGTTCAGGCCACCATGCAGGATCGCCACGATAAGGTCCGGGTGCTGCGCCTGCACTTCGGGCACGTACTTCTGTGCCGCTTCGACCACGCCATCCACCGTGACCTTGCCGGCGAGGTTGCGCTTGTCCCAGTCCATGATCGGCGGCGGCGTGAAGCCGATGATGCCGATCTTAAGTTCGGTGGGTACGGTCTGGCCCGATGCCGTCTTCACGTTCACCGTCTTGGTGACGATGGTCCAGGGCTTGAAGATGGGCTTGCCGTCGCGTGCGCTGTAGACGTTGGAAAGCACCAGCGGGAACTTCGGTCCGGCGCACTGGCGCGGGGTCACGCCATCGACGTTCATCGCGGTGTTGGTCACCTGCGCGAGGAAGGGCAGGCCGTAGTTGAATTCATGGTTGCCGGCGGTACCTCCGTCGTAGCCCAGGGCATCCATCGCCTTGTAGATGCCCAGTTCCGTATCGCAGCCCACCGGCTTCACCAGTGCCTGGTAGTCGGCCAGCACGCTGCCCTGGATCGTATCGCCGCTATCGAACAGCACCGTGTTCGGGAATTCCTTGCGAGCCTGGCGGATCAGCGTCGCGACGCGCTCGTAGCCGAAGCTCGGGTCTTCCTTCTGCTTGTAGTAGTCGTAGGAAAGGATGTTCGAGTGAACGTCGGTGGTTTCGAGGATGGCGAGGTCCAGCGTCGCGCCATCGGCCAGCGTGGCGGGCTTGCCGGTCTTCGCGGCGGGCGTGCCGGCACAGGCGGCGAGCAGGGCGGCCGAGAGCGTGGCCAGTGCGAGGGGCTTGAACATCGTAGGGTGTCCGGTTTCGTTGAATGCGCGCGGAAAACTACCAGAAAACCGCCTTTGTAGGAGCGCGCCCTGCGCGCGACCGGGGTAAACGATGGCGCATCATGATGGCATTCGCCCATATCGGTCGCGCGCAAGGCGCGCTCCTACAGTGTTGCTTGGCACCATCGGTCGCGCGCAGGCGCGCTCCTACAGGTGTTCGGCCTTGGCCTGGTCGAAGTAGGTGTAGGTCTTGCCGTTGTCTTCAAGCTGTCTGGTCTTCAGCACGAAGCGGTAGCTGCTGCGCCCCATCGACGAGCCATCCACGCGACGGACATCGAGCCCGGTGGCCGTATCGGTGACGATATCGGCCGGCTTCGCCGACAGGCCATCTGCATTACGGGTGGCCACCGCTTCACGCAGCACGCGACCGTCCGTCTTGCCGAGATCGAGCTTCAGCACCGAAGCCAGCGTGGGCGCGAGATCCACATTGCCGCTGGGCAGTTCGTTACGGAAGCCTTGTCGGAAATCCGGTCCGCTCGCGATCAGCAGGTTGTGCACATCCACCGGGCTGAAGCTGCCATGCATGCCGCGTTCGTTCGACATGCTGTTGTAGACCGTGCCCTTGAATCCCTGCACCACGGCATCGGCATTGTAATCATAGCTGGCAATGATGTCCGGCGAGCGGCTGTTTTTCAGGTGCACCGACGACAGCGGCAACGTGCCCGGAATCTTTCCGTAGCGCGCATCGACGAAGATCGCCCCGAACATTTCGTGCGATTGCAGGAAACGCACGGCATCGACGATCTTCTCGCGATCATGCGACGGAAGGTAGAGATATTCACTGCCGCCATTGGGAGCGATCACGAAGGCCTGCGATGGCAGATCGACAGGCACCTTGTAGGAAGGTGTCGTATACGGCCCCGGCTTGCCGCATACGCGACCGTCATCGTCGAAGCGGGTGGGATGCAGCTGCGTACCATCGGCACGAATGCCCGACATTACCGGTGCATACACACAACCGAAGCCGTCAAACACCGTGAAGCCTGCGCGAGTCATCTCATCCGCAAGGCGAATGCCACCCGACACGGAGTAACCCCAGTCTGCATCGGGACGACCAACGCGTCCGTCACCGATCGTGCGCAAGGGGAACATGTCCAGCGGCCCGGATACATTGCTATGCGCATGATCCGACACGATGACCAGATCGGTATCGGCGTCCATGCCCAGTTCCTTCAGCTTTGCCTGGAGCTTGCCCAGCAGCACATCCTGCGCCTGGATGGCGAGGTGGAAATTGGGCGAGCCGACACCATAGGCATGTTCGGTGGAATCCGGATTGCGCAGCCATACGAAGCTGACGTCGGGCTTTTCCACCGGCAGCACGTACGACAGGAATGCATTCATCAGGTATTCGTTCGATGCCGTGGGCGGTGCGCCCGCACCGTCCGACGCATCCGAGCTGGCGCCATCCTTCAACATCACCAGCGGCAGCTGTGCCGTCGGCACGCCGTTGTCGGGCTCAAGATGGAAGTGATCCGGGTCGTAAGCCTGTACGGTATTCGCAGGTAACGGCAGCCCCGCCTTCGCGAGTTTCTTCGCAAATGCCAGTGGCAACGCCACGTTCTCGTCGAGAATCAGGCCGCCCTCGTGGATATCCTGGAGAAAGGCCGGCCCCGACTTGCCGATCACCGCCGTCTTCAGCCCCGCTTTGCGGGCGCGTTCGAGCAGGGTAGGGGCTTCGAGCAGGTCGTGGTGGTAGTGATCGTCCAGCGCTCGCAGCACCGCGTAATCTTCGGTGAACATCGGCGCGGCGAAGTCACTGGCTGCCCCCTTGGCATCGAAACCCTTCGCCCCCGGCGCCCAGAAGCGGTTACCGAAGAAGCCGATCGTCCCCGGAAACGAGCCCGTGGCGAAGCTCGACGCGTTGATCATGGTGAAGGTGGGGTAGGTGGCGTGGTTGTCGGCGAAGAAGCTGCCGCGCTTCGCCAGCGCTGCCAGGTTGGGGGTGTCCTCTTCGCTGATGGCGTCGGGGCGCATGCCGTCCCAGACGAACACGATCACCCGATGGGCGTGGGCTTCGGCGGTAAGCGTCGTGAGCAGCAGGGCGGCAAGGCGGGCAAGACGGCGCATGATCGAAGGATTCCCCGGTGTCAAAAAAAGCCTGCCATGGTGCTGCCGCGATGTTGCAGTTAAAGGACGACTACATTCCGACAATTTGCGATAGAAACGGATAATTCGTCTTAAATCATCGAATCGTAAGAAAACCTACATACAAAATCTTCACGCTTGGCGGCTTCCCCTCCCCGACGAGCTCGTCTGTCGATGACTTATTCCCGCCGCGCCATCTTCCTCGCGCTTGCCTCCGCGCTTGCCTTCCAGGCCCACGCTGCCGACAACGACGCCCCGCCGCCGAAGACGCAGGACCTGGAAGCCGTCTCCGTCATCGGCCAGGGCGAGACCCGCCAGGTGCAGCGCATCGTCCCGGACGACGAAAAGGTGCTGCCGCCGGGTACCAGCCCGCAGAAGATTCTCAACCGCCTGCCCGGCGTATCGGTGCAGTCCAACGACGCCTTTGGCGCCAACGAGGAATCGCAGACCATCACCCTGCGCGGCTTCAACACCACCCGCCTGGGCTACACCCTCGACGGCCTGCCGCTGGGCGACAACGCCTACGGCAACTACAACGGCCTGAACATCTCGCGCGCCCTCATCGCCGAGAACATGTCCACCGTGGAACTGTCCGAAGGCATCGGTGCCCTGGGCACCGCTTCCACCAGCAACCTCGGCGGCGCCATCCAGTATTTCTCGTCCGACCCGTCGAAGACCTTCGGCGGCAAGGTGGCGCAGACCTTCGGCAGCGACCACAACCGCCGCACCTATGCCCGCATCGATACCGGCGACTACAAGGGCTTCTCGATGTACCTGTCGGGCGCCAAGGCCAACGCCGACATGTGGGCCCAGCCGCATTCGGACACCGGTACCAAGCAGTTCAACGGCAAGGCCGTGTTCGAGTTCGGTGACGGCAACCGCATTACTGGCTTTGCCGATACCTCGCGCACGAGCCAGGCCGACTACGCCTACCTCTCCAAGAGCGGCATGCAGCGCGGCCTGGGCTGGGACTGGAACCTCTACGCCCCGGACTGGAACCGCGCCCTTGCCGCCGCTTACTGTGCACCGGCATACACCAAGGGCAACGTGAAGGACCCGCGCTGCGGCTTCTCCGGCGGCGTGGACAACATCGACGACGCCTACTACCAGAGCCGCGCGTTGCGCAACGACGACCTGTACTACCTCGCTGGCGACTTCACCGTGGCCGAGGGCGCCACGCTGCATACCCAGGTCTATCACCACGAAGACGAAGGCCAGGGCCACTGGTGGGCGCCGGGACAGAAGTCGTACCCGGGTACGGCCCAGGAGCTGCCGATCTCGATCCGCAGCACCAACTACACGATCAACCGCAACGGTGCCATCGCATCGCTGGCCTGGGATCTGGGCAACCATCACATCGAAGGCGGTGTGTGGTACGAGAAGAACGATCACCACGTCGAGCGCAACTTCTACTACATCACCGGCCCGATCAGCGACGATCGCTTCCTGTCCAACCCGGACCGTCGCCTGTTCTCACAGGATTACACCATCACCACCAAGCAGGCCTACATCCAGGACACCTTCAAGGCACTGGATGACCGCCTCACCGTGGACGTGGGCGTGAAGAGCCCGCACACGACGATGATGGCACGTGAAACCCCGGGTGTGAGCGTGGAGGGCCCGCTGGCCAATGGCACGCTGAAGGCCAGCAAGTCGTTCCTGCCGCAGGTCGGCCTGGCCTATCAGGTCGCTCCGGGCCAGGAGTTCTTCCTGTCGTACGCCAAGAACATCGCGGCCTTCCAGGGCGGCGGCGCGAGCGGTCCGCTGCTGGTGACCCAGGCGGCGTTCGACCAGACCAAGTCGAGCCTGCGTCCCGAAGAGTCGCGCAGCATCGACGGCGGTTTCCGCAGCGTTGGCGACTGGTACGAAGCGTCAGTCGCGCTGTATGACGTCAAGTTCAACAACCGCCTGCTATCGCTTAACCCCTGCCCCAGCATCGAGCAGAACACGCGCCCGGGATGCAATACCGCGTTCGTGAACGTGGGCTCGGTGAGCAGCCAGGGTGCGGAGTTCACCTTCATCTGGAAGCCGTTCCACGGCTTCCAGTGGTACAACTCGGCCTCGTTCAACGATTCGACCTACGATGACAACTACATCGCCAACGGCCAGGTGGTTCCGGTGAAGAACAAGACCACGGTGGACACGCCCAAGCGCTTGTTCTCCAGCGAAATCAGCTACACCTACGGCCCGTGGTCGGCCAGCCTGCGCGGCAAGTACACCGGCAAGCGTTACTACACCTACACCAATGACCAGAGCGTGGCCGGTGCCACCTCGTTCGACTTCGGCGCCAGCTATAACTTCGGCCAGCTCGGTCAGCTGAAGGCCCTGACCCTTGCGCTGAACGTGACCAACCTTACCGACCACCGCTACGCCTCGAACCTCACGGCGTTCGGTGCCACCGACCCGCAGGGCCGCGCCCTGGCCTTCCACGCCAGCGCCCCGCGCCAGAGCTTCGTCACCCTGTCGGCCGACTTCTGATGAAGACGCTTGCTCTATCCTGCGCCCTGGCCCTTTCGCTCGGAGCGCTGTCGATGTCCATCCATGCTGAGCAAGCCCGGCCGCTCGCGGCCCGGGTCCTGGTGATCGGTCACCGTGGCGCCAGCGCGCTGCGGCCCGAGCACACGCTGGCCTCGTATGCCGTCGCCATCAAGGACGGCGCGGATTTCGTGGAGCCCGACCTGGTCTCCACGAAGGACGGCGTGCTGGTGGTGCGTCACGAGAACGAGATCAGCGGCACCACCGACGTGGCCCAGCATCCGGAGTTCGCCAGCCGCCGCACCACCAAGACGGTAGACGGGGTAAAGATCACCGGCTGGTTCACCGAGGATTTCACGCTCGCCGAGCTGAAGACCCTGCGTGCACGTGAACGCCTTGCGGACATCCGCAAGGCCAACACGGCCTACGACGGCCAGTTCACCGTGCCGACGCTGGAGGAAATGATCGAGTTCGTGGCGGCCGAATCGTCGGCACACGGTCGCGTGATCGGCATGATTCCCGAGATCAAGCACTCCACGTATTTCCGCGGCATCGGCCTGCCCATGGAAGACAAGCTGCTGGCGGTTCTCGCCGCCCATGCTTACACGCGCACGGCACCGGTGGAGATCCAGTCCTTCGAGATCGGCAACCTCAAGTACATCCACGAGAAGCTGGGCAAGTCGCACCCGAACGTGCGCCTGCTCCAGCTGATGGGCGGCGAGACGGACCACGTGCCCGACCAGCCGGACATGACCTACGGCCAGATGATGTCGCCGAAGGGCCTGAAGGCCGTGGCTACCTATGCGGACGCCATCGGCCCGGCCACGCGCAGCATCATCCCGCTCGGCAAGGACGGCAAACTGGCTCCCGTGGCCCCGCTGGTCCACGACGCCCACGAAGCTGGCCTCGAGGTGCATCCGTACACCTTCCGCCCGGAAAACCACTTCCTCGCTGCGGATTTCCGCAACGATGCGGGTGATGCGGCGCGCAACGATGAGGGTTCGGTGAAGGAAATCCGCGCCTACCTCGCCACGGGCATCGATGCCTTCTTCACCGACGACCCGGCCCTGGGCCGCAAGGCCGTAGACGCCCGCTGACCCTGTAGGAGCGCGCCTCGCGCGCGACCGGCCGAACGAAATCGCCATCTCCGGGTTTTCGCCACCCCTGGTCGCGCGCAGGCGCGCTCCTACACGACACGCGTTATGATCCCGGGCCACTGCTGTGCCCCCAGGGATTCCATCGATGTCGCTCGCCAGGTTCCTACGCCACAAATCCGTCGAACAACTGCAGGCGGAGGTCGGCCAGCGCCGGGATTTCCGGCGCGTGCTCGGCCTGTGGCAGCTCACCGCCATCGGTATCGGCGGCATCATCGGCGTGGGCATCTTCGTGCTCGCCGGCCAGCAGGCCGCCATGAACGCCGGCCCGGCCGTGGCGCTCAGCTTCATCATCGCCGGCCTGGGCAGTGCCTGCGCGGCGCTCTGCTACGCCGAGTTCGCCGGCCTCATCCCGGTCACCGGCAGCGCCTACACCTACGGTTACGCGGTGCTCGGCGAGGGCACGGCCTGGATCATCGGCTGGGATCTCCTGCTCGAATACGCCCTGGTAGTGGCGGTGGTAGCCATCGGCTGGTCCGGCTACGTGCAGGTGTTGCTCGCCAGCGCCGGTGTGCACCTGCCCGAATGGGCGCAGAAGAGCATGAGCGCCGACACCATGACCTGGTACTGGCAGCAGTTCCTGGGCACCGTGGGCATCCAGCCCGCGCACCCGGTTGCCGCGCCCACCGAACACCATCGCTTCAACGTCATCGCCGCCGCCATCTGCCTGCTCGTGGCCGTGATGCTCTCGGTGCGCACGGAGTGGGGCGCACGCCTGAACACCTTCATCGTCGCCATCAAGGTCATCGGCGTGGCGCTGGTGATCGGCGTGGGCGCCTTCTACATCGACGTTTCCAACTGGCACCCGTTCATTCCCGAGCGCGTGTTCGACGACAAGGGCGTGGGCCGCTTCGGCTGGCAGGGTGTGCTCACGGGCGCCAGCGTCGTGTTCTTCGCGGTGTTCGGTTACGACACCCTCACCACGGCGGCGGAAGAAGCCAAGAATCCGCAGCGCGATCTTCCGCGTGCCGTGATGCTTTCGCTTCTCGTGGCGATGGTGCTCTACATCGCCGTGTCGCTCGTGCTCACCGGCATCGTGCCGTACTCGCACCTGAGCGGTGATGCCTCGGTCTCCGACGCCTTTAACGCTATCGGCCTGCCGTGGATCGGTAACGTCATCGCCGCGGCCGCCGTCATCGGCGTGATCAGCGTGCTGTTCGCCTTCATGCTCGGCGCGGCACGCATCTGGTTTGCCCTGTCACGCGACGGCCTGCTGCCTGCCTGGTTTTCACGCGTGCATCCGCGCTTCGGCACGCCGGCACGCCCGACGATGATTCTCGGCGTATTCACTGCTCTGGTGGCCGGCCTGCTCCCCATTGGTGAGGTCGCAGAGCTGGTCAACATCGGTACCCTGAGTGCTTTCATCCTCATCTGCGCCTCGGTGCTGGTGCTTCGCAAGCGCAAGCCCGATCTTGAACGCAAGTTCCGCACGCCGTTCGTGTGGTTCACGGCGCCGCTCGGCATCCTGTTCTCGCTGGCCCTCATTGCCGGCCTGCCGTGGATCACCTTCGAGCGTTTCGCCATCTGGATGGTGATCGGCCTGGTGGTCTACTTCGCCTACGGCGCGCGCCACAGCAAGCTGAACCCGCCGGGCGAATGATGGCCCCAGGACGGGGCGAACCTCCTGGCCGCCCCGATCCTCGCCGGGGTGTATTGAATCGAAAGGATTGCGTCTCCAGTATTTGCTCCTTGAATGTTCAAAGGAGCCGTCGCGTGGCCGATCTGTCCGCTTTCCCCATCACCCGCCGCTGGCCGGCGGTGCATCCGGACCGCATCCAGTTGTATTCGCTGCCCACGCCCAACGGGGTCAAGGCATCGATCATGCTCGAAGAGCTTGGTCTGCCCTACGAGGTGCACCTCGTGGACATCGGCAAGAACGAGAGCAAGCTGCCCGAGTTCGAATCGCTCAATCCCAACGGCAAGATCCCCGCGATGATCGATCCCGACGGCCCGGACGGCAAACCGCTGGGGCTGTTCGAATCCGGCGCAATACTGCAATACCTGGCCGAGAAGACCGGTCGCTTCCTTCCTGCCGATGCCGCAGGCCGCTGGGAAACCCTCCAGTGGCTGTACTTTCAGATGGCAGGCATTGGTCCGATGTTCGGCCAGCTGGGCTTCTTCCATAAGTTCGCTGGCCGTGAATACGAGGACAAGCGCCCGCGTGATCGCTACGTGGCGGAGGCAAAGCGATTGCTTGGCGTGCTGGACACACACCTGCAAGGTCGTGAGTGGATTGCTGCCGGCCAGTACACCATTGCCGATATCGCCACGATCGGCTGGGTGAATAATCTGATTACTTTCTACGAGGCGCGGGAACTCGTTGGTTTCGATGGGTACGTACACGTGAAGCGGTGGCTGGAGACGGGGTTGATGCGCCCGGCCGTGCAGCGCGGTTTGAAGATTCCCGCCAGAAGCTGATGACCTCGACAGGGGCGGCGCAATGAGCCGCCCCTGTTGCGAGGTCTTATCGTGTTCTGCGCGCCTGCAGGCGCGCGGCCTTCCGCCAGTCAGGGCGTTCTGGGTGATGGTGCCCGAGCGGCTTGGGTTGCGACACCCTGCTGGTCGAAACGGGGCCGATGACCGGAGAGTAAATGCCGTGTGTCACGACCTGGAATCCATTGACATCGAAACCCGGCGGATTAGTGACAATCTGCATCTGATCAGGCTTGTTGTTCCTGTTGTGCAGTTCAATGGGGTCGCCGACGTTCTCTCCATTCAGACGAAATTGAATGGTTGAACGTTCCGAATAATTATTGAAGATGATGACGGTGAGAATCTGGCCGATACGACCACCATTGAGCTTCACATCAAGCGTGTATGGATTTCGGTCTGAGTACGAAGCCCATTCCACTACCGGCAGGTCGAGCGGCGCAGTTTCAGTGCGGTAATGGTAGTCATAAATAGTGAACATGCAGTCATTATTGCCATGTTCATCGTCTGGCATGGACCAGGTCGTGATATCTCCGGACAACGGTGCAAGATAGTACATTGCATCATATTGACTAAAGAGCTCTACATCATGCTCGGCAATCTGCTTCTTTTCCAATGGTGTTGTCATCTTCATTTCCTTTGAGTGGCATTTTTATCGTCCGTTGATTGGATATTTTTTTTTAATTTAATGAAACCCATCTTTGGTTGTAGGATTCTTTGCGCTTATTCGGCAGGTTGTGGCGACATGCATGTAGGACAGGCTTATTGGAAGTTCATGCAAACCCAAAGATGACGCAGAAACGGCCGGTTTTCCAAAAATATGAGAATCGGCACGGACATTTCGTGTAACTCCTTTCCGCGGTAACGGGGCGTTCTGTCCCGTTGTTCGCTGATAAAGGAGTTCGCCATGAAACATGCGTCGTTCGCTCCTCTTTCGCTCGTTCTCATCGCCGCGGCGTTTCACGCCGCACCAGCGATGTCCGCCACCTTGGTCAATCTCGGGCACAACATCGGTGCGCAGTGTCGCGCCACAGGTGTCAACGACCAGGGGACGGCGGTAGGTACCTGTATCCCTGGCACTAACAACGGTGCGCCGATTCCGTGGATGATGGTACGTAACATACAGACAGGGCTGGCGGGCCTGTCTTCTGGTATTTCATGCAGCGTGCTTGGCATTGCCAACAACGGTACGGTGGTTGGCAGCTGCCTGGATCAGACCAGCGTTCCTTTCGGTGTGGTGTGGAGCGGCCCGTCGATCGTTCCTCTCAAGCTTGCACCCCTTGTCGGGCTGCTCGGTATCGATGCGCATGTCCGCACGATACCGAAGGCTTTCAATCAGTCGGGTTATGTGGCGGGCCAGAGCGTGGCATTCGACGGCAGCTCCACGGCCTCGCTCTGGAGCCCGGGCAGCGGCACCGCGCTGCTGGTATCCGCCTCTAGCGACAACTGCCAGGTCGCCGCCATCAACGATACCGTAGGCGGTGCGTTGCCGAGCATCTTGCTCAACTGCCCTGCGCCCAACGGCCAGTCCATCGCCAAGGTGGCCACGCCGACTGGGGCATTGCGAACCTACGATCTGCGGCCGCTGGCGATAGCGCCAGGGAGTGCCTATTGCGTGGCTGCGGGCCTCAACAGTGCCGGGCAGGTTGTTGGCTCGTGCATCTATCCGTCCTCACCCTTCAGCCAGACGGCGATCTGGGCCAGTGCAACGGCCACGCCATCACTGATGGTGCTTCCCAATTTCGCGGGCGACGTGATCGGCAAGCGCAATGGTGGTGTGTTTATCAACAGCGCCGGCCATATCGTGTTTTCCTATCAGACCGATGACGGCAAGGACGGCGTCGGCTATCTGGATTCACTGAGCAACATGCCTGTGCTTCTGCCACCCATTGTCACGGGTGCAAGCCTCACGGCGACAGGTTTCGCGGATAACGACCGCATCATCGTCGTGGGCGACAACGCGACGGGCAACAAACAGTCCGCCGTGTTCGATCCATCATCGGGCATGGTCGCTCCCATTGCACAGTTGCCGGGCGGCACGAACAGCGAACTCAAGGCGATCTCGCGGCTGGGCGGCTACGCCGCAGGCGTAGCGCAGGATGCCGGGCACAACGACAACGCGGTGCTCACCACGTTGCCCTGATAAAGCCACACAGATAGTCACGCAGTCGGTCCCAACCAACGCAACTACCCCTCACGTCGTTCCTGCGAACGCAGGAACCCAGCGCCCCGGTTCACCAGCAACGCGACCACATTGCATCGTGCTTTACGTAGGAAACGTGTTCGCGAGAACCCTCTGCATCGCGCTGGGTTCCAGCGTTCGCTGGAACGACGGTAGGTGGGTTTGTCGCGGCAGGTATGCTCGTTGTACCCACGCACCCCGCGCCGAACCCCGCACCGTGCCGAAACCCACTGTAGGAGCGCGCCTCGCGCGCGACCGTCACGAAGCGAAAGCCCGACACAACGAGCACGCCATGAAAGACACCACCCCCCCCCCACCGGATTCTGGAAGACGACGACGCCTCCACCGACGCGCTCCTCAACGAAAACCACGAATGGCTCGCCTACGCACGCGGCACCGCCAGCCTGCTGGCGGAATGGGCTAGCGAAGGCGGCGACGAAGGCAACGGCAACGAACTGTCGCTGGCCCTGGGCGGCATCGCCGCGCTCGTCGCCATCGGTGACCTCTGCATCCGTCGCGCTCACACGCAGGTGCTGTTCGATGGCCCTTTGTCGCGCGTGGCCAGCGAGGTGACACCATGATGGGCATCGAAGTGATCCAGATCACCCTGGCGCTACTGTTGATGCTGATCATCGTACTGGTCTTCATCGACCGTCGCCGCCTTTGCGTGCGCCGTTGTCGCATTGCTGGCACTTCAACACCTGATGATCCAGGTATGGATTCATCCGCAGCGTGAGACGGCGTTTCTGGTGTTTCGCGCTGCTATGTTTGGCATGGGTTTTGCGACATCCGCCGCCGTGGCGTTCTGGGTGATTTTCCGCTGGCACATTTGATGCTTCCCCTGCATAAACGGCAAATGCCATGCGAAAGCGGAATGCCTGGCGCATATGGCTGATAAGAAAAACGATTTAGTTTTTACCTATAACTAATGAGATACATCCGCCGGGAATGTTCGGGGAATAACGTGCGATCGACAATGTCGTCGTTGCACGGGGCTGGTCATGAAATCGATCAACAGTAGATACGCAGGTTGTGTGCTCGCAGTGATCATCAGTGCCGTAGCGCCGCACGCCAGAGCAGGAGTCACTACCAATCTAGGCCATATATCAGGGGCGCAATGTGTGGCGGTGGACATCAACGATACCGGTACGGCGGCGGGCGTTTGCACACCTGGCAGTGTCAATCTGCCTACGGTTCCATGGATCGCTATGGCAGGTGCGGAGGTATCGCTGACGGTACCGGTGGCGGGAAAAGCCTGCGGCGTTTCTGGCATTTCCAATTCAGGATCCGTGATAGGCCAATGTGATTACGGAAACAACCAGTTCTATGCCGTGACATGGGCCGGTTCAGGTGCCTCACCACTGAAACTGGCTCCGCTGTCGGGACTGCTTGGTCTGGCGTCCGATGTTTCTTCCAGGGCGACGGCTTATAACGATCAGGGATTCGTCGGCGGACAGAGTGTAGGAGCGGCACCCGCGGTGAACTCGACCGCTGTTGTGTGGGCGCCCAACAGTGCCACAGCCACACAGGTATCAAGTGCGGGCGACAACTGCGTTCTCTCTGATGTGCAGTCAGGAGGGAGCGGTAATCCCACGGTGGTTGTCAATTGTCCGACAACGCCGTTGTTGGGTACCACCATCACCAATCAGCCGAAGGTAGCCACGTGGACGGGAGTGGGGTACACCATGACCGTCCTGCCGAACCCTCCCTTGCCCGCAGGTGCGCCACCGGCCAATGTAGAGCAATGCATGGCATCGAGCATCAATGCCTCTGGACAGGTACTCGGCACGTGTCGTTATGATGCGCCGCCTCGTAGCCGGGCCGTGCGGTGGAGTGGTTCGCCGCTGGTCGGCCAGGCGCTTACCCTAGCCGCCGGGGGGAATCCGGTTTTGACGGTCGGGGCCGCCATGAATGACGCTGGGCACGTCGTCTATGCCTATCAGGATGTCAACGGTAAATCGGGCGTTGGGTACTGGGAACCTGGCACAGGAAAGCAATTGCTCGTTCCCCGGATTTCGCCCGGTGGCCCTGGCGTCCAGGCGAATAGCATCGTGCTCGCTGGATTTGGCAGCAATGACCGCATTGTGATCAATGGGGAAACGGGGGACGGTCACATCGCCGCGGCCTCCATTGATCCAACGTCTGCATCACCCTCCCTGATTGTCGAGCCGCTTCTCAGTGGCGGATCCAATGAGATAGCTACCGCCGTGTCGAAGAGTGGTGCAGTGGCTGCGGGCAGTGCAGATGATGGTACGCACGAAAGCAACGCTGTCGTGTATTCCCTTCCATAGTCTCCTCATGAGGGGCGTGAGAAGTTGCCGTCAGTGCGCTTGGTTAGTACATGGATGCAGCATCGTTTCGGTGAGGGTCCCTTTCTTTCATCGGTGCGCCTCCAAGGGTCTTGGTGCGGTGTCGATGGCTTGGGCACTTATGCCGTTGGCGCTGCGGATGATTCAAGGCATACGAGCAACGCGGTGATTACGCTGCTTTCGTGACACTTGTATCGTGGTAGGGAATCTTATTGCAGTTACCTCACGACGAGGGTCTTGCTCGTCATGAATGAGAAATCATGAAATAGCGTTCGATACTTTGACGAGGTGACACCATGAGTACGTTGCCGGAATATGTTTCAAGTAGAAGGATGTTCGCAGCTTTGTTGGCGATTATCCTGCTTTCATCGATGACTTCCGTAGTTTTTGGACGAGATGTTTCGAAAGCAATCGCAGGGCCAGGGGAGAAGTACGTCAACCTCTATGGATGGAGACAAGGAACGAGGCCCTATTCAGGAGACTACGTCGCGGCAGACAAGTTTTCGGGTGGTGTTTCTGACCTTGCATGGCATGATCAAGATACTGTCGGTTTATTTCGAGATGCAATTGCACCTGATCTGAAGATTCGTCGTTTTGATCGCGCTGTTGGAAATGTAAATTACTATGTACTTTGGTAATGCGAGATAAGAAGTTGATTGGATGTTTACCGTAATTATTGCGCTGGTGTCGCTCTTTTGGTGAGCATGTGTCCGTCGCCGACTTTCGCGAGGCCGGCGACATTGATCTCGCTGTGCGCGATTGAAAATTCCTTCGAGGGCACGATTGATGATGGTTCGTCGATCTGGATCCATGAGCTTTTGGATTATTTAAAAAGCAAGAAATGTCAATGTGACTTTCTTTGCTGTCAGCTGAAATTATTGCGATAGTGCCATGCGTCCTTTCGAGTTAAGAGATGTTGGTGCGGATAGCTGGGTAGGTCATAATCGGGTCAGCCAGTATGCGCATTAGTCGCGTTACGCGGCTTAGGCGGAGGTGTGGAATCCAGAGGCCATCCACATCGCGCGCATCTTCGCTGACTGCCAGGGATGCTGCGGCGTCTTCGAAGAGACGGAGGGTGTGATGGGTATGGGTTTGGGAAAGGCCCGATCGGCATATTCGATCGCAGTTCTCTTGCTTGCGTTGACGATGTTATTTCCGCCATTCAGCGTTAAGGCAAGAGGCATCGCCCCCTGCCCTGGGGGCGTTATCGACCATTTGGTACCAGAGCATCCTGAGCCCGGATGGTCATGGGATTATCGTGCCCATGACGGACCAAGCCGTGTCTGGGAAACCAGGGGAATTGTTACGTACAGTACGCAAATCAATGTGCGTCCAGAATGTGATCCCATGTATCAGAAGGCGGACGCTTTGAATGCGCTTTATGACAGTTTGTATCCGGGCTGGCGATATAAGCAGCTTTTTGGATGGTAAAGCGGCATCCCGTTGATCGACGCGATGCCGCTTCCTATGTTCGTCTTACCAGAACCGATATTCGGCGGTCAGGCCAACCAGGTTCACGTGGGCCGTCTTGCCGTTGTCGCCCTTGCCATTGGGCTTGAACGTATAACGATCGAACGTTAATGCCAGACCGATGTTCTCGCTGAAGTCGTAACCCACGCCGATGCCACCGTAGATACGGTTATCGAACGAGGTATGACGATAGCGCACCGTGTTGTCGTAGACCTGGATATAGCTGTATTCCTCGCTGCCTTCGGAGCGGGTGCGAAGGTGCGCCACGCCCAGGTGTGCGGTGAGGCGAAGGTCATACGGGAGATCCCACTTGCCATTGACGCCGATGACGATGGCATCGCTCCTGGTTTCTTCGCGCAGGGCGTAATGCGTGGAAAGTCCACCGCGATCGTTACGCCACGTGGCCTTGCCAAGATTCACATACCCAGCTTCCACGCCAAGCGAGAAGGGGCGCGACACCACCCAGCGATAGCCGCCGAGTATGCCGAAGCCGGTGCTGCTGCGATCTTCTTTTTTGTAGTTCGCGTCGCTCGTCGGGCGATGGTCGATATCGAAGCGCGATGCGCCGGTCGTCACCGAGATGAAGGGACCTGTCTGCGAAACAGAGGCGGACGACGATTCAGCCGTGGCGGCGAGCGGTGCGGCGAGCAGCACGGCAGCGATGGCCGTGCGGAGCATGGTGTTGTGCATGTTGGTTCCTTGATCCCTAGAAGTCCTGATCCCGTCGCCGGTCTGCATGCTGGCCGGGCGCAGTATTATATGAATCCTGCGATATAGCCGCAGGGCATATCCGCATGCCGTCGTGGAAACCTGCGAACACGTTCTCCTTTCCTGACAAGGGCCATTCCGCCCACCCGTGACCTCTGGCATAGGGCCTCTCCCTGAACGAGAGCTAGCATCGGTGTCTTGCGCAATCCACAGGGGAGCGCGCCGATTTGCTCGCAAGGACGGCCGGGCGCCCATTTGTTTTCCGGGAGACTGTAGTGAAATCCACCCTTCTTGCCTCCGCGCTGCTGGCCGCCCTGGCCGGTGTCGGCGCTACCGCCGTCCGCGCGGACGACGTTCCGCCCATCCAGGACGCGCCGTTCAACGGCACCCTGAAGCTCAACGTCGACGCCACTGATCTCGACCGCCGCATCATCCGCGTCAAGGAATCCATTCCCGCGCAGGCCGGTCCGCTGACCCTGCTGTTCCCGGAGTGGATCCCGGGCCACCATTCGCCCACGGGCCCGATCGACCAGTTCGCCGGCCTCATCGTGCATGCCGGTGGCAAGCGCATCGAATGGAAGCGCGACGAGTACAACGTCTATGCCTTCCACATCGACGTGCCGGCCGGTGCCACCCAGGTCGACGTGGAATTCCAAACCCTCACGCCGCAGGACCCGCGCCAGGGCCGCATCGTGATGACGAACGACATCGTCAACGTGCAGTGGAACCAGGTGGCGCTGTACCCGGCGGGTTACCGCGCCGACAAGGTGCAGGTGGAGCCGTCGGTGAAGCTGCCGGCCGGTTTCCAGTTCGGCACCGCGCTCGAGCAGTCCAGCAAGGACGGGGACACCGTCACCTTCAAGGCCATCGACTTCGACAACCTCGTCGATTCGCCGATCTTCGCCGGTCGCTACTTCAAGCGCGTGGACCTCGATCCCAATGGTCGCTCGCCGGTGCACCTGAATATCGTGGCCGACAATGCCAAGTCGCTGGAGATCAAGCCCGAGGCGCTGGAGATCCACCGCAAGCTCGTCCAGCAGATGGACAAGCTCTACGGCGCGCGCCACTACAACCACTACGACTTTCTGCTGGCGCTCACCACCCAGCTCGGCGGCATCGGTCTCGAGCACCATCGCTCGTCCGAGAACAGCGCTGCACCGGGCTACTTCACCGAATGGGACAAGAACTGGCTCGGTCGCGACCTGCTCGCCCACGAGTACAACCACTCCTGGGACGGCAAGTATCGTCGCGGTGCCGATCTCGCCACGCCGAGCTTCAACGTGCCGATGGGCGACAGCCTGTTGTGGGTGTACGAAGGCCAGACGCAGTTCTGGGGCAATGTGGTGGCCGCGCGTGCGGGCCTTGTCTCGCAGGACCAGGCGCGCGAACTGCTCGCCTTTGTCGCCGCCACGTATGACCAGGGTCGCCCGGGCCTGTCCTGGCGCACCATCGGCGACACCACGAACGATCCGACCATCGCCCAGCGTCGTCCGCTCTCGTACCGCAACTACCAGATGAGCGAAGACTACTATTCGGGCGGCCAGATGATCTGGCTCGACGTGGACACCAAGCTGCGTGAGCTCACGAAGAACAAGCGCTCGCTCGACGATTTCGCCAAGGCATTCTTCGGCATGAAGGACGGCGACTGGAAGGTCAATCCGTACACCTTCGACGACGTGGCCAGCACGCTCAACGGCATCGCGCCGTACGACTGGGCTACCTACCTGAAGGATCGCGTCTACGGCCACAAGGGCGACATCGAAGGCATCGAGCGCGGCGGCTGGAAGCTGGTCTACAACGACAAGCCCTCCGACGTGGTGAAGATGTTCGAGTCCAAGCGGGGCTACACCGATCTCACCTACTCGGCAGGCTTTGCAGTGTCGGCCAAGGGTGACATCTCCGACGTGCGCTGGGATGGTCCGGCCTTCAATGCCGGCCTCTCGCCGGGCATGCACATCGTGGCGGTGAACAACAAGGAATTCAGCGGCGACGTGCTGAAGGATGCCGTCACCGATGCGAAGACCGGCAAGGCCCCGATCGAACTGCTGGTGAAGAACTTCGACCAGTACAAGACGATCAAGGTGGACTACCACGAAGGCCTGAAGTACCCGCACCTCGAGCGCGACAAGAGCAAGCCCGACTGGCTGGGCGAGTTGTACAAGACCAGGTAAGAAAAAAGGGCGCCTGAGGGCGCCCTTTTTTTCAGCGGCTGACGATCGACACGCGCCGGATCACCAGCTTGCCGCGCAGCTTCTCAAACCGGATCTCATTGGCCAGCGGATCGTGCGGCGGTTCGTCGGGGAAGGGGCACACCAGCACGCCATCGCGCACGCCCCGGCGGATGGTCACCACCGGTCCGCGCTGGTGGTTGCGGTAGAAGGCCACCAGCTCGGCGTCCTGTTCCAGCCCTTCGCTGGAGTACTGGAGCACGAACTGGCATTCGCCTTCGCCCAGCTCCATCAGCATGTCCAGCGAGCCCTGGTCATCGAGCTTTGCCACCAGCTGGGTGGCTTCTCCGGCATCGTGGGTCAGGGCGAGGCAGTCGTCCTGGGTACCGGTCCAGCGGGTATAGCGGGTCGCGACCATGCCGTGGCCGATGTTCTCGGCGGTCGTGAAGTTCTCGTCGTAGTGGTTAAGCCAGCACTGGTCCATCTGCACCCCCGCCCGGGAGCTCCTTCAACACCTGGGAGCTGATCATCGCTCGCCGAACGTTAAGGGGATGAATGCCCGGTGTCATGGGAATCATGGCGAACTTGCGACACCTCCGACGGGCAGGGTGGCAGGGGAGGCTTTCGGACGTTTCAGCCCGAACAGGGGACGCAGGAAGCCCACCCGGCGGATGCCGTATTCATGGAGGATGTGGCAGCCGGCAACGGTGCCGCCCAGCACCATGGCCGGCTCCAGCCAGGGGCCCAGGGACAGCGGCTTGAGCAGGAAGATCAACAGGATGATCAGGCTCTGGTGGAGCATGTACCAGGGGTACACCGCCTCGGTGCAGTAGGGCAGCCAGCGGAAAGGCCGGTCGAGCCAGACCTTGCCCCAGCCCAGGATCGTCAGCAGGGCCACCCACAGGTAGAGACACTGGGAGCCATGGGAGATCGCCGTCCATACCGCGCCGGGCACCTGCTGCGCCCAGGCCGGCGGATGATCGCCCACCTTCATGCTCAGGTAGCGCAGGCCCAGGTAGACCGTGACCGAGGCCAGCGCGATCACCAGCGTGCTGCGACGGGCCGCCACCACGCGGTCCCAGAACGACGCTTCCCGGGCCAGCAGGTAGCCGGACAGGAACACGGTGGCGTACTTCGCATGCTGGAACCAGTCGCCGAAGAAGGCGTTGGTGGGCGGGAACCGCGGCGCCAGCACCCACAGGTAAAGCACCTGCAAGGCGGCCGGAACGCCCAGCAGCACCCAGGCCGGCGAGCGGGCGAAGCGACCCACGGCCCAGTGCACGGCAGGCCGGTTCAGCAGGGGCATCAGGAGCACCAGGCCCACGGTGTAGGTCCACAGGTATTGCAGGTACCACAGGTGGTTCCAGGTGATTCCGTATTCCCAGCCGGAGAAGCTGCCCCTCGGCCAGGGATGCACCTGCCAGTAGGCCACCAGAAATCGCCAGAACCCCGGCTGCAGGTGCCCGCTGGCCACGCCCTCGCAATAGGGCTGGATGGGCACCACCACGAACATGCCGAAGAACAGCGGCAGCAGGAGTCGCCACGCCCGCTCGCGGGTGAAGCGGAGCAGCCGTCCTTCCGGGGCGGCCAGCGCGATGGCGATGCCGGAGATCAGGAACAGCAGGCTCATCCGCCAGCGATTGAGGAAGATCATCGGCCATTGCAGCCACTCGGCCGTGTAGTTGCTTTTGATATGGAAGCCCCAGTCCCCCACGTAGACCATGCCCGTGTGGTACAGGATCAGGAAGGCAAAGGCGAAGACGCGCAGGGCGTCGATGTCGTAACGGCGTGTCCGGTCCATGTGTGTCCCCTGAGTAGCGGGGCCACGATGCGCGCCGGGCCGGCCGCATCGCCAGCGGCAGGGGGCGGAATCCGCCCTCCCTGGGACGAACGGTGGGCACGGAGTGACGAAGGCCAACGGCCCCCGCTGCCGTGCCGGTAGCATAGGGACATGACTTCGACGCCCCTCCCGCCCGGCCACGACCTGGCACGCGACCATCGCCGCCGCCGCTGGTTCGTGGTGGCCTTCTGGCTGGTGCTCTTTGGCAGCTCAGCGGTCAGCGGCACCATCACCAATGGCATCGATGCCGAGCGCTACCACGTGGCCTTCGCCGCCTGGCAGCTCGCCACGTTCGAGTTCAGCAGCGCGGTGGTGTCGCTGCTGGCACTGCCCTTTCTTCTGATCGCCTGCGACCGCTGGCCCCTGCATGCGGATACGTGGCGTCGCCGCCTGCCGCTTTATTTTCTCGGTAGCGTGGCCTGGTGCGCATTCCATGTGACCGGCATGAACCTCATCCGCATGGGTGTGTTTCACCTCAAGGGCATGCAGTACGACCCGGGCAGCATCGGCCTGCTGGCGATCTACGAATACCTGAAGGACGTGCGCACCTTCTTCATGATCGTGGCCGTGGAACATCTGGTGGAGTGGTTCGGCCGTCGGCTGAAAGGTGAGGCGAGCCTGCTCGCCGCGCCGGAGGAAGGTCCGCCGGTGGAGCCGGTGGACCGCCCCGAGCGTTTTCTCGTTCGCAAGCTAGGCCAGGATTTCCTCGTGGCCACGGCCGACATCGAATGGGCGCAGGCCTCGGGCAACTACGTCAACCTGCGTGTGCGCGGACGCGACTATCCGCTACGCAGCACCCTCGCCGCGCTGGAAGCACGGCTTGATCCGGCGCTGTTCGTCCGCGTGCATCGCAGCTACGTGGTGCGGCTGGCGCAGGTCACCTCGATCGAGCCGCTGGATGCAGGCGATGCACGCCTGCACATGGCCGACGGCTCGCAGTTGCCATGCAGCCGCCGTTACCGGGAAAGCCTGCGCGCCGCCGCGACCGGTGCCGAGCCTCTGGCGGCCCGGGCCTGAGCCGGGAGGCTCAGGCCGTCTTGCGTGGAATGAAACCCGGCACGCCGGTATTCACCACGTTGTTCATGCGCACCCGCATGGTGATGCCGTCGCGCATGTCGTGCATGGCATCGTCGGGCAGGGGGGCGATGCCGATGTTTTCCGCGATATGCGCGGAACTCGTCGAGGTGGTCAGGAAGGCCGTTCCGCGCTGCGCGGCCCACGACAAGGCGACCTGCGCCGGCGTCATGCCCGTATGTTCCGCGATACGGCAGATCGTGGCGTCCTCGGTGATGCGCGGTTCCATGCCGTGACCCAGCGGCGCAAAGGCCAGCAGCACGATGCCGTGCAACTGGCAGAACTCAAGCATCTCCCATTCCGGCAGGTAGGGATGGCATTCGATCTGCACCACGGATGGCTTGATCCGCGCGCCTGCGACGATCTCCTTTAGTTTGTCGAGCGTGATGTCCGACAGACCGATGGCGCGACACTTGCCCTTGTCCACCAGCTGCTCCATCGCGTGCCAGGTGTCGAGCAGGGTCACCCCGGTGTCGTAGACCGGCTGGCCGTGTTCGTCGCGTGGGTCCTGCTCGTCACCTGGCTGGAAGGCGAACGGCGTATGGATGAGGTACGCGTCCACATAGGCGATGCCCAGCCGCTCCAGGCTGGCGTCCAGCGCGGGCTCCACCCGCTCCGGGCGGTGGTTCGTGTTCCATAGCTTAGTGGTGACGAAGAGATCCTTCCGGCGCACCACGCCGGAGGCCATCGCCTCGGCGAAGGCGCAGCCCACGATGGCCTCGTTTCGGTAGCGCTCGGCACAGTCGAAATGCCGGTAGCCCGCCTCCAGCGCCAGCTTGAACGCCTGCCGTGCCCGGCCGCCGTCGGCGATGAGGGTGCCAAAACCCACGGCCGGCATCTGGCCGTCGCCGTGGTTGAGCGTAATCCGGGTGTCCCGCAGGGACGGGGAGGCGTGCATGGTGAAGTACTCCGGCAGATAATTTTGTTCGGACTCGGATAATATTCCTGCCGAGAAGCGGAGGTCCAGTATTTTTATGCCGAACAGAACAAAAATTGATGCGACGGAGAAACGCCCCCGGGGCCGGCCAAAGGCCTACGACCCCCAGGCCGCCCTCGCGCAGGCCACCGAAGCGTTCTGGAAGGCGGGCTACGCCGGCACCTCGCTGGATGACATCGCCAGCGCTACCGGCATGAACCGCCCCAGCCTGCGCGCGGCCTTCGGCGACAAGCGCGACCTCTACCTGCGGACGCTGGCCGATTACTGGGCCCGCAAGTTCGAGCTGATGCACAAAGCGCTGGACGGCGACGAATGCCTGACGGACAGCCTGATGAAGGTCTACGAGGCGTCGCTTGCCGTCTATTTCATGGGCGATGGACCGGCGCGCGGCTGCTTCGTGGTCGGCACGGCGATCACCGAAGCCAACAGCGATCCGGATGTGCAACGCATGGTGGCCGATGGCTTCCGCACGCTGGATGCCTGTTTCGAGAAGCGCCTCACACGTGCCGTGGCCGAAGGCGAACTGCCTGAGGGCAGCGACGCGGTCACGCTGGCGCTGCTGGCCACCGCGACCATGCACAGCATCGCCGTGCGCGCGCGCACCGGCACCCCGCGCGCGGAACTGCGAGCCATGGCCCGCCGCGCCGTGGACACGATCTGCGGCGGGTGAGCGCATGACGGAAAGCCTGCCCGATATCGCCACGCGGGGACTGGATGTCATCTTCTGCGGCATCAACCCGGGCCTGTCGGCCGCGGCGTCGGGACATCACTTCGTCGGGCACAGCAACCGCTTCTGGCGGGTGCTGCATCTGGCGGGCTTTACCCCTCATCAGCTGCGCGCCGAAGAAGATCGCTCGATCCTCAGCTATGGATATGGCCTGACGACCGTCGCGGGCCGCCCCACGGCGGGTGTCGCCGATCTGTCAGCAATGGAAATCGCAGCTGACGCCGAAGCATTCCGCCAACGGATCGCGTCATACGCGCCGGGATACGTCGCCTTTCTGGGCAAGATGGCCTACGCGGCGCTGTCGGGGACGCGCGACCTGGCATGGGGCGCACAGCCCGGGCTGCTGGAAGGCGCCCGTGTCTGGGTACTGCCCAATCCCAGCGGGCGCAACCGCGCCTTCTCACTCAATGCCCTGGTCGAGGCTTACCGCCAGCTGCGCGATGAGCTACACGCGGCGGATGCCCCGCCTGACGGACACCCGCAAGCATGAGGCTAGGCCGCCGCCCCCATTCCCGCTACAATCCCCGTTCGCTTCATCAGCGCCCGTAGCTCAGCCGGATAGAGTAGTGGCTTCCGAAGCCATTGGTCGGGGGTTCGAATCCCTCCGGGCGCGCCAGCTTCCCAAAACCCCGCCACGCGGGGTTTTTTATTGCCCGACATCCTCTGTAGGAGCGCGCCTCGCGCGCGACGGTCATGGCGACCACCTGACCCGACGCCGACCCACGCAACGTGCCACGCCCGGTATCCACGATGCCGCTAGACTTGCCGCATCAATAGCGCAAGCCAGGTTGCGCCGATGCACACGAGGATGTCGCCATGTCATGCCAGGTAGATCCGCTTTTTTTCGCAGACTGCGCAGCCCGTTCGTTCTTCGATCAGGTGGCCAACAAATGGTCGGTGATGATCCTCACCATCCTCACGGACAGGCCGACACGATTCAACGAAATGCGCAGGCGCATGGAAGGCATCACGCACAAGGCTCTTACCGAAGCGTTGCGGCGCATGGAGCGCAACGGGCTCATTACACGCGCAGTGCTGGCGACTTCACCGGTAGCCGTCGAGTACGCCATCACCGAGCTGGGTCGTACGTTGCAGGTGCCCTTCGGCGCCGTCTACGAGTGGTCGATCCATCATCTGCATGAAATCGAACAGGCGCGCGCCACCTATGATGGGCGATCTATCGATCAAGTACATTTATCCCCAGACGTTGATTAAAGCGATCTTCCACCAGGATATGCCAGCGCAATGCTGGTTATCCGCCGCTGAATCCGGGTGGCGATATACATGAGTATATCTAGGCACCTTAAGTTGCGTAATTGACGCTGGATATCGTGCCCATATCATTTTGTCCTGGCCCATTTCATCAAGCCATGATGTCTCGCAGCGATCTCGAAGAGACGCCGTCACACACCAGGACACCCTCATGAGCACCCGTGAATTCGATAAGGATCGCCGCCACCTGATAAAGCTCGCCGGCATCGCGGCAGCGGCTGCAACGATAGGCATAAACCCCACGCAAGCAATCGGGACGCCGAGCTCGCATCCAAGGCTGTTCTTTACGGACGTTGGCAAGGGCACCAACGTCCTGCTTCTGCACGGATGGACATGCGACTCACACGACTGGAGCTGGCAGCTTCCGTTGCTCGAATCAAAATATCGCGTGGTTGCCGTGGATCTCAGGGGCCACGGTCGTTCCGATGTTCCGCCTTCAGGAGCATATAACCCATCGGACTACGTGGGTGATGTCGAACGGCTTATCTCCAGTCGTTATCCTGGCGAAAAATTCGTCGTGATCGGTCACTCGATGGGAGGGCAGATCGGCGCCCGCCTGGCGGCAAAGCGACCCGACCTGGTGCGTGCACTGGTGTCCATTGACGGCGCCCTAGGCTTTTCCGACGAGGTGGGGATGTTGTTTGCAAAGGCTGCTCGCGCCCTTGTGAGCGGTGATCCCGCCGTCGTCGTGCCTGCGTTCCTCCGGCCGGTCTACGACAAGCATACCAACCCGGCATGGAAGCGCTGGCATGCGCGGCGTGTGCAGGGCATGCCGATGCACGTGGTGCGCGAATCCTTCGGTCCGCTTTTCGTTGGCCCGGCGCAGGTGGGCGTGGGTGAGGCCAGCGGGGAATTCTGCAAGACCCTGAAGGTACCGGTATACCACTTATGCCGCGACCCCGTGCAGGCGGATCGCATGCGTCCATGGTTCACGGCAGACGGATCGAAGGTGGATGTATGGACCGATGCAGGTCACTGGATCATGCAGGACCGCGTCGATGACGTTAATCATGCGATTACTCAGTGGATCGATACCCTGTAGTGCGCAGGCGTGAGGGCGCGCTGCCCCGGTCCGGCGGTTCAGCGGTTACGTGTCGCCACGGCCGGCGCCACGGATGCGGCCCGTCGCGCGGGCCAGAACACCGAGCATTGACCGAGTACCCACAGGCCAACGGCGCTTATGGCGGGGTAATACCACGGAAGCACGGGTACCTCGTATCGTCCCGTCAGTACGTGATTGATGCCGAAGGCCATGACAGTGCCTGCGATGACGCCGGCGCTTGCCAGCATGAAGTTCTCAAGCTGGAAGTAATTCAGTATCTGCCGGCGGGTGGCCCCCAGGGCTCGCCGCACCCCGATCTGGCGGGTGCGTTGCTGGACCCAGAAGCTGGCAAGGCCCACGATACCCAGCGCGGTCACGGCCAGCAGCGCGGCGCACACGGCGACCAGAAGCCAGATGACCGAGCGATCCCTGCTGTAGAAATCGTCACGCATGTGGCTGACCGTCTGCCGTGCATCGATGACGCGATTGGGGTTTGCCTTCAGCAGTGCCGTCTCCGCTGCCTTGAGTACTTCTTCTCTGTACGAAGGGTGGGTGCGAAGCAGATAGTTGCCCTCCGCCACGCGCACCGGAAAGATCATGGTTTCATCGCTGCGCATGAAGTTGTTGCCATTGCCCGGTGCCAGCAGTCGATCGATCACGCCGACAACGCGAATGGGGCTGTCTCCCCACGCATAGATCTGCTTGCCGACGGCTTCATCTCCGTGGAACAGGCGCAAGGCCAGTGCCTTGCTGAGGATCACGGAAGGAATGGATACGCCGGAGTCAGGTGCGTTCAGTACGCTGTACTCGATGTATTCGTCGGGCCCGAACGTACGCCCTTCCACCAGCTGCAGGCCCAGGGTCTTCAGCATGGAGCCGTCGTCCATGTAGTTGGAGGCGTGCAGGTCGGGTTGCGGCTGGTCGCGGCTGAGGGACACGCCGGATGCCCACACGCCGCTACCGAAAGGTACCTGATTGATGCTCGTCACCGACGTCACGTGGGCGATGGAAGCCAGGGCCGCGAGATCCTCCCGCCGCATGGCGCCGGGCGAGCGGCCCGTGGATAGGTCGGTAACGGCGATGTTGACCAGCTGATCCTCGTCCACGCCGCTGGCCCGGGACATGTGCTGCGCATGGCCGGCAATAATGAAGATGGCATTGCACAGCACAGCACAACTGAGTGCCACTTCCAGGATCATCAGCAAGGGGACGGTCTTGTGCCGGAGCAGGGCGGAAAGAATGGGGCGGAATTCCACGACGGTCTCCGTTACTGGACTTTCATCTGCAGGGCGGGTTCGACCTGCGTCATGCGCCACGCTGGCAGCAGGCCAGCCAACAGACTGGCAATCTGCGAAAGTACGAAGGTCAGCACCAGCATCGGCAGGCTGAATTGCGCGAGCCGCGCATAGTCATCGGGCTGCTGGCGGACAAGCCACAGACCGACGGTAGCGAAGGCTATGCCCAGCACGCCGCCGGCGATGCCGATGAAGCTCGCTTCGGCCAGGCATTGCTTGAAGATCTCGATGCGTGTGGCTCCCAGGGCGCGATGGATACCGATCTCGGTGGCCCGGCGGGTGAACTTTGCCATCAAAAGTGCGGCGGTATTCACCAGGCAAACGAGGAGGAACCCGAACGCCAGCCAAGTCTGTATGCGTACGTCCGAAGGTACGACGTGGTTGTAATCGAGCCACTGCATGACGTTGCGCAGTCGCGTATTTGCCGGGCGCTCGTAGCGCCCTGCCTGGTGCTGTTGCACGGCGTAGTCGTCCAGGTACTGCCGATAGCCCGCTACCTTCTCCGGGGCGTCCAACTCCACCCAGTACTGAAGCCACGCGCAGGGCGCGCTCATGGCCCGCTTGCCTTCGGCGTCTTTCGTGGCGGTTCCCCAGCAGTCCATGGTGCCTTCGGTATCCAGGCGCAGGTCGATGGACGTGGACAAGGGCAGGAATACCTGCTCGGTGCCGCTGAAGCGACGGTCGCCCAGGTCATAGAAGCGCGGATTGAGGGACCATTCGTCCAGCACGCCGACCACCCGGAACATGCCTTGCGGGGTACGGAAGGTGCGTCCGATGCTCTCGCTGCCGCCGAAGAGTTTCTCGCTGAGATCACGTCCTATCACGGCGACCCTGGCATGAGCCTGGTCGTCATCGGCATTCCAGCTCCTGCCTGCAAGCATCGGGGCATCGAACATGGCGAAGAAATCCGCCGAGGTATAACGTGCCTGGACACGCAGGGATTTCGTCGCGTGACCATCGGGAAGGATATTTATGGTACCGCCGCTCATCGCGGCCTGTCGGTCTGCCCGCTTGTCGCGCAGCAAGGCCTGCGCATCATACCGGGTCATCTGCGCCGCCGGCTCGCCATCCTGCTTGAATCCCTGCATCGTTGCCGGATCAAGCTGCGGGTAGAAGAGGCGATGGCTCTTTGCGGGGATGGGATCGCCCGATAGGACATAGAATGTCGTAAGCGTCGTCATTGCAGCGCCGATACCCAGCGCAATGGCAATCACCATCAATCCGGTCAGGACCAGGTTTCGCCTCAGGCTTCGCAAGGCGATATCGAAGTAGCCGAGCATGCATTGTCCCCTGTGCATCTGCGACGACATGCCGGTGATCCATCCGCCATGCGGAAAGGCATCGGGAAGGCATCGCTCCATGAGCGTCACGGGATACTACGCGAATTTTCCGGGCATTCCCAAGGTGTTCGTGTGAAGGACGTATCGCACGATCTTGCGCGATAAGATTGTAAGCATTTGCGGCAAATATTTTCTCCGGTATTTGTTTTTCATGTGAAATCCAGGGCCGAAAACATGGATGGTGGCCACTCCATCGGTTTGATGTGCGTGGCTTTATTTAAGTGGTTTTTCGAAGAGCTGTGTCATGTCTTCGGTGCATTCAGGGGCGACGGATCATTCGGATAACTGGTGGCGGACGTCTGATTTTTTCGCATTGCCATGGCGTCTTTTTGATGGCTAGAGTCGAAATGGGGGTGGCAACCACCCTCCGGTCAGCATGAGCTGTCCGCTTCATCCTATGTAGGGGAGTAAGTGATGTCTAAGCTTGAAAAGGAGTTGCAAGCTGGCGCCGCCGAGATCAATCTCGACGCGCTGACGGAGCTTGTTGAGTCGCAGCTGGGTAACGTCGTGGGAGGCGGTTATTCCCAGTGGTCGGCTTCGCACAACAAGGATCCGGCCACCACTCAGCCGACGCAGCAGTAATCCGGATTCCGGCTTACTGAATGGCATCGCCCGCCAGGGCGTTGCGACAGGGTGTCGCCTTGCGCGACACCCTGGTTGGCGTATGCGACGGTCATGCGGCCGTTCGTCCGATGGAGTGGTGCAGGGGAGAGGAGACATGGACCTGGTTGAACATGCCCGGGCGGAAGCGGACAGCTCCGTCCAGCGCGATGCCTTGCCGCCGGTATCTGCGGCGAATCGCTACGGAAGCATCGATGTCGTGCTGAAAGTGGTGGAACGCTGCAATCTGGCGTGCCCCTACTGTTACTTCTTCTTTGCCGATGATGACTCGTTCAAGCGTCATCCGCCGACCATTCCTTCCAGAACCATCGACGCGCTGCTCGCCTACCTCCACGATGCCATCGATAACCACGGTATCCAGATGGTGAAGATCGGGCTGCACGGTGGTGAGCCGCTGATGATGAAGAAGCCGGCTTTCCGGGCCATGTGCGCGCGCTTCCGCGACGAACTGGGCCCGAAGTGCCGGCTCATGATCACGATGCAGACCAATGGCGTGCTCATCGATGAGGAATGGATCGACATCTTCGCCGAGCTGCGTATCCGCATAGGTGTGAGCGTGGATGGTCCGAAGCATATCCACAACCTGACCCGCATCACGAAGAAGGGCCGCGGAACCTATGACGAAACCCGCCGCGGGTGGGAGTTGCTCCGGGCTGCGGTGGACCAGGGAAGAATCACCGATCCGGGTATGCTCTGCGTAGTGAATCCGGCCTATTCGGGCCAGGAAGCCTTCGACCACATCATCGGCGAGCTTCGCTCCAGCGCGGTCAATTTTCTTCTGCCGGACATCACGCACGATTCCCCGGAGGCTACGGAGGCGTTCATTGCGGGCTGCGGCCGTTTCATGATCGAGGTGTACAACGCGTGGGCCGCCAGCGATGGAAAAGCCACGGTGCGCTTCATCTACGAGGCCGTGGGCCCCATGACCAACGACGACTCGTGCCGGAGCATTGCCACGGGGAAATACGATCCGATGGGTCTGATCGTCGTGTCGTCCGATGGCGAGATCTCCCCCGATGATGTTCTGCGAGGCATCGATGCGCGATTCCGTGATACGGGTGTCAGCCTGTTCCAGCACGGTGTCATCGACACGCTGTCTCATCCCTTATGGCAAGAGCTGGCCCAGGCCCAGGCCAGGCCGCATGCCTCCTGCACGGAATGCCTCTGGTTCAACGCCTGTCGTGGCGGGTCTCCCCAGCACCGCTATTCGAAGGAGCGTGGGTTCGACAATCCATCGGTCTATTGCGAAGAACTCAAGCGCTACCACCGTTATGTCGCGTCGAGCCTGGTGTCCTCCGGCTACGACGGCACGGAAATCGAACGTCGCCTCGACACACGGTGGGTACATAGTCCGGTGATGTTGCAGTACACCGAAGCCGACAGGCAGCGGGTCTGAAACCTTTCCATGGAATGCATGCAATGAATGGCTATGTCCTGGGTTGTGCATCTCCCCAATCCTCACTGCACGGCGAATCGCCGGACTTTCTGGCGTTCCTGTTCCAGCGTGCGGTGCTGAGGAAGATTACCCGCGAGGCCGGAATGCATCCCTTGCTCGCACGGGTCTGCACGGACGTACTCCACCCGCTGGGTGAGGATGTGGTTCCGTCAGCCTTGTGCTGGCAGCCTGAAACGGGAGCCGCGCTGGTCAAGCTGCGCCGCGGCAAACCCGCGCACGCGGTGGTGAGCGCGTTGCTGGCGCTTCATGTCCTTGGCTACGGCGCCACCTGGGCGCTTACCATCGACGAGCCGGGGAGATTCAGCTTCGACGGGCATTTCTTCGACCTCGCAGGAGACATCGAGGTGGTCGCTACCCCTGCCAGCCTCAGGATCGAGTGCCAGGGGATGGATCGGTATGCATTGTCCTTCGAGCGTGGTGCCGATGGCTGGTGCATCCAGGGCGCCGTTGATGACGTGTTCGCCTACTCGGCGCCCCGCCGTCTCGGCGATTCCGAGTTCCGGGGCGTATACCTGCAACCCTGGAAGGAGCCCGACGATGCGCTCAACATCATCGACATCGTGATCGACTGGCCGCCGAAACCCGATGAAGCGGCCCTGTTCGATGGGCGGGTATCGCCATCCGCGATTGCCGCCCAGGTCGACGAAGCCCTGGCGATCATGCGCTCGGCCGACCCGTGCTACACGCGCTGGATCCGCCCGCTCTTCCGGGGCATCGCCACAACGCCCTTGCTGGCCGATGGCATGCGGCAGAGCGGCAGCTACATCGATCATCCCGGTGTCTTTAACTTTGGCTTCCCGAGCGCGCCCGAAGGGCTGGGCGAGGGCATCGTGCATGAGATGAGCCACCAGTACCTGATGCTGCTCAGCGCCGTCAGCCCCCTGGTCAACGACAATCACGGCGAGGTGTATTACTCATCGTTGAAGCGGCGCAAGCGCAGCCTTGATCGTGTACTCCTGGCATTCCACGCATGCGCCAACATGTCGCTGTACTGGCTTGACCTGATCGACAAGATGGGCCATCGGAAGGACCGCGACGACGAGCTGGCCAGCATGCTGGCCCATACGCATGAGTTGGCGTCCGTCCTGCGGGCTTCGGCGGGGCTGACCGACACAGGGCGACTGCTTTTCGATACGCAGGTCCAGGCATTGCGCGAAAAGGGAGAGGCGGTTATCGCCGCCTGAATATGCAAGTCGTCTATCGCAAGCAGGCCATCGATTTCCAGCGCCGTCGCCTGGCGGGCGATGTGAGTGTGTTGCCGCGTCGCGGCATCGTCGTCGTGGCGGCGATGGTGATGGTGGCGATGACGGGCGCCGGCATCGCGGCATGGGGTTGGTCCATCGATGTGGACCGTGATGTCGCATGCGGGCTGCCGGCCTCCGGCTCTGGGCTCATCCTGGATGAGGTGTCGCTGACCCGGGGTGCGCGGTTATCCGGTGTGGACCAGCAACGACCGGTATCCCGTCGTATCGACGCCGATGATGTCATCGTGGAGCGAAATGCGAAGGTCGATCCTGGCTGCCTTGCAACCGTGTACCTGGCGGTTCATCCGGTTCGAGAGGCCATTGTGAGGGCTTTTCGCCGATGACCTGCGCCGATCACCGGATTGCGATGGGAGCGGGCAGGCCATGACGTCAGGTCAGCGCACGCGACGAATTACGCCCCTGCCTCAGATCGCCGCTGGCGACTGTGGCGTGGCTTGCCTGGCCATGATTCTTCAGGCCCATGGATCGGCCATCGACATCCATCGCCTGCGCGGTGCGTTCGATGCCTCGATCAATGGCATCTCGCTGAAGAAAATCATCCAGGTGGCGTCCCAGTACCGCTTGTCCAGCCGCGCGGTCCGGGCCGAGCCGGAAGGGCTCAAGGGCCTTCGCCTGCCTGCCATGCTGCACTGGAACTTCAACCACTACGTGGTGCTGGAATCCATCGGAAAGCAGGGCGCCATCATCATCGACCCCGCCTCTGGACGCCGACGCATCGCGCTGAAGGCGCTGGCGGAGCACTTCACGGGCATCGCCGTGGAATTCCGGCTCATGCCGGACTACACACGGATACGCCAACTCGTGCGCACGTCGATCGCCGACTTCTGGACCTCCATGAAGGGCGCGGGTCGTGCCGTCACGTTGCTGGTGTTCCTGTCGCTGGGCGTGCAGGCGGCCCTGCTCATCGCCCCGTTCCTCTTCGCCGTGATGATCGACCAGGCGGTGGGCCTGGCATCGGAATACCTTGCCTGGTCCATTTTCGGTGCGATCGTGGTGGCAAGCCTGTTCGCGGTCGTGGCCGATCTCGTCAGGCGCTTCGCCTTGCTGAATCTGGGTAGCCAGTTCACGGCACAGGTCAACCTCAACCTGGTCGACCATCTGCTGCGCCTTCCCTACCAGTATTTCCAGAACCGTCGCCTCAGCGATCTGCTGAGCCGGGTGGACTCTACGAGAAACCTCCGCGATGCCCTGACCGAGGGCGCCGTGCCCGTATTCGTCGATGGCCTGTTCTCCGTGGTGACGCTGATCCTCCTGGTGAGGCTCAACCCCGTCATTGCCGCGATCACGGTGGGTGCCTTCCTGGTTTTTCTGTTGATCAAGGTGCTGAGTTATCCTGAAGTGCGGGCGCGTGCAGGCGATCTGATCGACCGGGAGGCCGACCAGCAGGCTGCCCTGATGGAAACCCTGCGTGGCGTGCAGGTCATCAAGACGATGAATGCGGAGCGTATCCGGCTTTCAGCGTGGCATGGTGCAAGCGTCAAGGCGCTCACCAGCGCCCGCAGGCTCCAGGAAGCCCTGTCGCTGGTGAATGCGGCGCGCTCTACCGTGGTCGGCCTGGACTTCGCGGCCGTGGCCGTAGTCTGCGCCATCTTCGTCATACGTCACGACATGACGCTAGGTGTGCTCTTTGCCATCGTGGCGATACGCCAGCAGCTTCAGGATCGCATCTATCCGTTGCTTGACCGCCTTTTTGAGTTTCGTCTGCTGGGTATGCGACTCCAACGCCTGCGCGACATCACCGAGGAAGCGCCGGAAATTCCCGACGATATTGAAAAGACGGGCGTTTCAGCCGTTTCCGGGGGCGCCCTGGAATTACAGGATGTCCGTTACCGTTATGCGCCGGATCTGCCCTGGGTGCTGGATGGCGTGACCCTGCGGATCGAGCCGGGTGAGTTCGTGGCGATCAATGGAAGATCGGGCGGTGGCAAGTCCACGCTTATCAGGATACTGATCGGCCTGTTGCGACCGGGCGAAGGTCGTGTAGCGGTGGATGGTCACACCTTGTCGGTGGCGAACCTGGAGGCGTATCGCAACGACATCGCCGTGGTGATGCAGGACGATCAGCTGTTTACCGGTACCATCTTCGACAATATTTCCGGTTTTGATCCGAATGCGGATGCCGATGACATCGCTCATGCCGCCAGGCTGGCCGAGGTCGCCGACGATATCGAAAGCATGCCGATGGGTTATTTCAGCTTCATCGGCGACATGGGATCCACATTGTCGGGTGGGCAGTATCAACGCGTGCTGCTTGCCCGCGCGCTCTACCACAAACCCAGGATCCTCTTTCTCGACGAAGGCACGGCAAACCTTGATCCCCTCAGGGAGGGAAGAATCATCGACATGCTGAAGCGTCTTGGGATTACCGTGGTCTGCATCGCCCACCGGAGCAAGACGCTGGAAGAGGCAGACCGGGTCTACGAGATGCGCGGAGGGTGCCTGCACCTGTCGCGGGACACCCGTGTGCCGATGGAGCAGGGCGTTACTGCTGCTGGGATGCCCTGATGCAAGCCATGGTTGATCCGGATACCGTTACCGGGAAAGGCTCCGTGGTGTTCTACGCCAACGGCCTGGGCGATGCCATCATCAACCGGCCCACGTTCGACGCGCTATGCGCCCATCTGCCCAGGCCCGTGCGGCTGATCTGCAACCACGATCGTGGCACCTTTCTATGGGATGGCGTTGGCTTTGACGAGATCCTTGTGCTGGACATGCAGCGCGAGGCCGATGGAGGCCGCCAGTTCGATATGGCGTCGATACCTGAAGCCTTTATCGCCTGTGAGACCTTCGTCTCGCTGGTTCCATGGTTTTCCCGTTCCCTGGATGAGCTGGTGGCAACGCTTTCGCCTCGACGGTCGATCGGGTTCGGAAGGGGATTCGATATCTCCTTGCCGCTGGATTACACGGTCAATTCCGTGGAGCTGGGCTTCCGTGTACTGCCGGCCCTGGGTATCGATGCCCGGCTGTCCGACCATCGTCGGCCCTTGTGCTTCGGCGAAGCGCAAGCGGGAAGAGTGGATCACCTGTTCAAGCAGCTACGAACAGCAGGTATCCGTAAGCTGCTAGCGGTGCATACAGAGACGCTCCCGGATAAGCAGTGGAATACCGGTTTTTTTACGCACGTCATCTGCGACATTCTGGCCAGATTGGATGATGTTGCTGTCATTGTCGTCGACTATCACGCTTCGGGAGTGACGTGTGCCTGCCACGGGCGCAGGATGATCCATGCGCCAGGTCTCCGTCTGGAGAGTGCCATGGATATGGTTTCCCGCTGCGATGCTTTCCTGGGAGTGGATTCCTGCATGTTGCACGCCGCAGACCTGGCGGGCGTTCCCGGCGTACTCCTGTTCGGGCCACGCACCGAGCCTGCGGAGTTCGGCTACTTCTGGTCGCAAGGACATCACTTGCGATTCCGCGATGCGCATGACGGCACCATCGTCGGAGAAGCCATCCATGCGTTGCTTGGCATGCTGGACGCTCCGGTCATGGCCACGGAGGAAAGGCAGGCCTCATGATCGATCAGGTGCAGGCAGCGCTCGATGCCGCCGATGACTGGTTGTGCGATCACCTGGTACACGCCGAACCGCTGCGTGGCGATAGCCCCGGTGAATACCTCTTCCGATGCAAGGTATTCAACGAACTGGCGTTCTATGTTCAGTGGCGCAGTCGCCTGGCATGTCCGGAAAAATCTCCGGTGCATGCGATACGCAGGCATATCCTGGCGCATGCCCGCGGGGACTATCTGGAGCTGGCGGCCCGTGATCCCCGGCGGGTCCTGATTTTCTGTAGTGCCGTCGGCTACGCGCTCGGACACGGTGCGCTGAGCAACGGCGACGCGCGGCTGGCACGGTGGATTCTTTCTCCCGGTTTTGCCTGGAACACAGAATGGGTACCGAACCGCCAGCTGGACCTGCTCCAGTCACGGCGCCTTGGTGGCCTGGGAGAGCTCATGGACGTGGCATCGGTGGTCGCCGCTTCGAGCGTCGCATGGCCGCCTTCTCCCTTCCTTGCCGATCGCGAGGCGTATTACGCCTTTACGCACAGTGTTTACTACAGCTGGCTCCTGGGGCAGCTTCCCGCTGAATGCGGTGGGCATTCCGCCCTGGCGATCGAGGGAGGGCTGTGCCGGGCCCTGCATGAAGGCGATATCGACCTCGCGTATGAATTATTTGCCGCCGCCGCCTTGCATGGCCTCGGCCCGGGGCCCGGGCAACGAAACCTGCTGCGCCGGACGCTGCCTTCTCTTATGGAAGAAGGGGCGGTGCATGCTCCCGCCAATACGAAGGACGAGGCCATGGCGGCATTCGTGGCCTCCCGGGCCGGCGAGCGGGCATGGGCGGAGCGGTTCCACGTGACGCTGGTTGCCGCACTGGGCTTGGCGTGCGCCCTATATCGTGGACAAGCTCACGACATGGAAGAAGCGCACAACGACGCGGCAACGGTCGATGTGGTGGGAGCGATGTTTTCCTCCTTCCACGGCCGGCGCTGGAAAGCCGGACTACACGCTGCAGAGCGTATGCTCCGCGACGGAGTACCCGGATGGTCGGGTAACGTATTCCGCGAGGGTCTTGGCGTATTCCTTACATGCGCCATGGATGGTGAAGGTGTACCTCACGGCCTGGTGGAAGAGCGCATGGCCTTCCGCAGGCTAAGTCCCGGCGGGGGCTTCGAGCAAAGTATCCTCGAGCCCTTGCAGCGTCATTACCGGGTTGTCGCCGACCTGCTGGCCACGCCGTGCGCCGGGAAACTGGCCGCTGGCTGACCTGACGGGCACCGATTTTCACGTCTTGCTCAGGAGAGCCTTGGCCGCGTCGATGCCGATCACCCACGATCCGGCTAGCATCATCGTGTCCTTGATCACCAGCCTTCCCGCGCCCGAGAGATAAGGAAACCCATGCTGCGCATCTCCCAGCGCCGGCACCCATGCATCCGGGGTGGTGATCAGGAACGATAACGTCACCAGCGTCGTGCCGAAGGAAAGAAACGCCCCCAGCAGCCCGAGTCGCTTCGATAGCGGGTAGGAAAGCACCAGAAGGGCAATCGTCCACTCGACGATACCGAGTCCCGTCGAAAAACCATAAGTGTTGTTTGCCGTCTGCCAGGCCCGCTGCTCGGGCACGAGCTGACCCTCATGCGTGAGATGCGCCTTGTATTCCTCGGGGTGGTTATAGAAGAACGACATGACGGGACTGTTGGCCACGAAGGGCGTGATGCTGTCGGCTTCATATGGAACGAATTTCAGCGCACCGATCCACATGAAGACAATGGCGATGGCAAGGCGCATGAGGACAGGGCCGGCACGCTCGGTGCGGACGAACAAGGCTAACGCATCGTGGAACGTACGGGTCATGACAGATGCTCCGGTTGAAGGGAGCCCAGTTTGAATCGGCGCGGCGAGCGCATGAACGCGCATCCCACTCAATTCATGGCGCCCGCGTCTCACCCGATCCCCCTGTAGGAGCGCGCCTTGCGCGCGACCGGTTTTCGCGGTGGCCCGGTCGCGCGCAAGGCGCGCTCCTACAGGGGATATTTGCGTAGCCACCACCACCAGGCCAGGCCAGGCACCAGCGCCAGTATGGCGGTGACGACGAGCATCCCACCCGCCTCGAACCATCGGTCGAGGCAAAGGCTGATGCCCAGCGTACCCAGTGCGTTGAGCAGGGTACGGATAGCGTACTCCGTGCCGAAGACCCTACCGCGGTAAGCTCCGGGCACACGCGTCATGAGCAGCTGCGTGGAATAGACGAAGTTCAGTCCCCCGCCCATGGCGCGAATGCACAGGCCGATGGCTACCATGGTGAAACTATGCAGTGGCGCGGCGATCGCCAGGCCCAACGCACTAATCAGGTAGCTCGCGACGAGGCCCTGGCGCATCCGCCTTTCGTCGTCGCCGGTGACGCGTCGTGCCAGCAATGGGCCAAAGCCCGTCCCCAACCCGGTCACGGCATAGAGCACGCCCATGCTGAGACCGCCGCCTTCACCCAAAGGAAAGGCCCGGGCGGCAATGGTGGCAGTAAGTACGTTGAGGCCCCCAGTGATGAAGAAGGCATTCAATCCTTTGTGCATCACGAGGAAAGCGATTTCGGTATGCCGCCTGAGGTAGGCCAGGCCATCCGCATATTGCTGGTAGAAGTAGCCGAGGCTCACGCGTGCCGCGCTTCGCTGGTGCGTCGTCTTTACCGAGGCGATGAGCAGCGCCGATACGCCGTAACTCGCGGCGTCAACGAGAAAGGTTTCATAGACTCCGAGTAGGCCGGCGGCGAACCCGCCGGCCGCTGCCCCCACGGCGAGCATCACGGCGAAGGTGCTGGCGCTGAGCGCATTGGCGGGGCCCAGCTCGCGCTCATCTACGATGTCGGGGAACAGCGCATTGCGTGCAGGGGTGAAGAAACCGCTGAGCGCGGCCTGAAGGGCCGAGAGCGTATAGAGAAGCCAGATATCCGCCGGGCTGCGTACAAGAAGGAATCCGCACACCACGAGCGCACGTAGCATGTCGGCGGCAATCATGAGGTGCCTGCGATTGTACCGGTCGGCTGCGACGCCCGCGACGGGGCTGACAAGGAATGGCGCCACCATTCTCACCACGAACAGACCGCCAAGTTCGAGGCCGGAGCGGCCCAGGCTACCGATGAGGGTGGCCGAAGCAATGAGATTGAACCAGTCGCCGAAGTTGCTTACGACTTCGCCGAACCAGAGATTACGGAAGTTGCCATTCCGGCGAAGAAGCGCGAGGTAGCCGGCAGACGGATGGCCGATCAACTTCAAAGGGTGTCCCTTCCTGCTGAAGTGAAAGGCAATTATGCCGCATCGTAAGGTATCTCAGGAGGCAGGCAAGTCCTGGTAGGCGCGCGCCTTGCGCGCGACCGATTCTCCAAATGGCCCGGTCGCGCGCAAGGCGCGCTCCTACAGGGCATGGAAGGTGTTTATCACGATGCCGCCGTCCAGCCACTCGGCCAGAAGGGTGCCGGCACGTGCAATGCCGGCTTCTTCGCCCAGGCGGGTGACCAGGGCTTCGCACATCGTTTCGAAGTGCGGGTCGGCCTGGAGTGCACGCAGTGAAGCATATTCGATGGCATCTATCCGAAGAACGCGAGAGGTATATTCGCGACGCCAGACAAGAAAGCCGCCGGGGGCGTCCAGCAGTTCGCCTTCGGGTGAGGGCATGCCTTCACCTTGCAATGCATGCCAGAGAACGTCGGCATTCGTGGTGGCAGAGCGCAAGCGCAAGCTGGGTGTGATTTGGAGGCACGCCCCCTCCCAATCCACTCTCCATAAGGCATCACGCGTCATGGGGTTGGCATCGCTGGCGACGAAGGCTTCCGATAGCGACCATTCGATCCAGGCCAGTTCGTGCATGTCGGGGTTATGGGGATAGAGCTGGAACAATGTGTTTTCGAAATCCTTTCCGTAGGTGTCGAGTGTCCAGCCATGGGGTGGATGCGCATCGATGTGTGCGATTGCGGCTTCACGGAACGCGCCCTCGCCGAGCCAGCGTGCCGTGGCCGGATAGCTCACTTCGAGACAGCGGACGAGTTGCGTTCGGTAGTTGTTCTGATAGACGTTAAGGCCGATAGCAGCCTTTTCACCAAATGCGAGCGCGTCTTCCACATCGCCACGCAGAAGCCATCGGCGGAAGTCGTTCTGCCACGATGCGAGGCTCATGCGGCTTCCTTGATACGCTGGCCGATGCCGCGTGCGATGGCGAGTTCGTCCAGCAGCTCGGCAAGCGGCGGGATATCGTCATCGCGTTCGATCATGGTGGCGACCGGGCCGAGCAGGGCGACGGCCTTGGCGTACAGTGCCCATACGTCGTCGCATACCGGTTGGTCATGCGTGTCGATGAGAATGCCGGGGCTTTGCGTGTGCCCGGCCAGGTGGATCTGCCGCACGCGCTCGGCGGGTATCCCGCGCAGGAAGGCGTGGGCGTCGAATCCATGGTTCATGGCACTGACATGGACGTTGTTGACGTCCAGCAGCAGACCGCAGTCGGTGCGCTTCGACATCTCGGCGAGGAATGCCCATTCGTCCATCGTTGCACCGTCGAAGGCGACATAGCTCGACGGGTTTTCGAAGAGCATCGCGCGACCAAGGATATCCTGGGCCATGTCGATGTTGCGGCAGACCATGGCCAGTGCTTCGTCGGTGTAGGGCACGGGTAGCAGGTCGTGCGAGCTGAAGCCGGCCATGCGTGACCAGCTCAGGTGATCCGACACATACAGCGGATCGATCGCATCGGCGAGCTTGCGCAGGCGAACGAGGTAATCGCGATCCAGCCCATCGGCGGAGCCGATGGACATCGACACGCCATGCAGGATCACCGGATGCCGCTCGCGCACCTGACGCAGGATGTGCAGCGGCTGGCCGCCGTCCACCATGAAGTTCTCGGAAATCACTTCCACGAAATCCACCGGCACGTCGGTGTCGAGAAAGTCGCGATAATGCTCGCGGCGCAGGCCGAGACCGTAACCGGAGAACGTGGCGGGAGGCGTGTGCATGGGGATTCCTCGGCAAGGGAAAGGGGCCGCGTCATGCGGCCCCTCGTGACGATCAGGCGCCGGCCGGCTCGGTGGTGGTGCCACCCAGGGACTTGCACTCGCTGGGCGTCTTCACGACCACGCCCTGGCCCTTGCAGTCGTTGAGGCCCTTGCAGTCGTGCTTGGCGGTGGCGCACAGGCTCTGGCCCTTGCAGCTGTTGACGCCGTAGCAGCGGCCCGGCTGCTCGGTGCTGGCGCCCTTGTCGGCGGCCTGCACGGGCGAACCGATGGAGGCGACGGCGAGGGCGACGAGGGCGGCGGCAGCGGCGAGGCCGGTGCGGGACTTGGTGGCGACAGACATGATGTTTCTCCTGGAGTGGGGTGGTCCTCACGGACCGTTGGGTCGGTGGTGGCGTTGTCTTACTTCGCTTCGCGCGCGGCTTCTTCGATCACGGCCGCGACCTTCTCCGGCTGGGAGATGTAGGTGACGTGGCTGCCGGCGATCTCGGTGACCCTGGCGTTGGCGCGCTTGTACATCCAGCGCTGCAGGTCGGGGCTGAGGGCGTGATCTTCGGTGGAGACGATCGCCCACACCGGTTTGTTGTGCCATGCGGCGGCGAGCGTCGTGGCACCGAAGGCCTTCGTGGTGCCCGGCACCTGCGAGATCGCCATGAAGTCGGTGCGGTTCTTGGTGAGGTCGCCGGCCACGTCCTCGGCGAACTTCGCCTGAGCGATGTAGAGGCGGCCTTCGCGGGTTGGCTGCACGTCGTTGCTCGGCGACGGCATCGAGCCCAGCAGCTGGCTCAGCGTCTCGCCCACTTCGGGCACCAGCGCCGAGACGTAGACCAGACCCTTTACCTTGTCGCGTGCGCCGGCTTCGGTGATCACCATGCCGCCGTAGCTGTGGCCTACCAGCAGCGTGGGGCCATCCTGTTTGCGCAGGCGGTCCAGCACGAGGTCCACGTCGTCGGGCAGCGATTCGATGCGCGGCTGCACGACGGTCACGGTGTAGCCCTTGTGGATGAGGATGTCGTGCACCACACGCCAGCCCGAACCGTCCACGAAGGCGCCCGGCACGATCACGATGTTGTGGACGCCCGGCGGCGTGGAAGCGTCGGCGGCGACGCTGGCGGTGGCGCCGCCCAGGGCGAGGGCGGCGATGGTCAGGGAGAGAAGCAGCTTGCGCATGGCGGACGTCCTGTAGAGGTCGGAAAGAGAAAGGGGTGATGGATCAGCGGCGGCGCAGGACGCGGTCGAGCGACCAGTTCCCACCACCGCGCGCCAGCAGCGGCAGCAGCAGGCCGGCCCACGAGAGGTGCGTAGGCCACGCGTCCGGATAGACGAACACCTCGATCACCGTCGTCATGCCGAGCAGGGCCAGCGCCGAGACGCGCGTCATGAGCCCGAGCACCAGCAGGAGGGGGAACAGGTGCTCGGCATACGTCGCCAGATGGGCGGCCACCGAGGGGGGAATCAACGGCAGGGCGTACTCGGCGGAGAACAGGTCGTAGGTCGAGGGCTTGATGGTCAGAAACCCATCCACCTTCGTCCGGCCGGACTGGAAGAACACGGCGGCGATGCCAAGGCGCGCCACCAGCAGCACGAACGCATCCGGCATGCGTTCCGCCAGGCGCGCGAGCGGCGAGGCTTTCGTCGCATCCCGCGCCGCCGCGTTCACGGCTGGGCCTCGAGCGTGCCGTGGCCCTTGGGGGTCTTGATGCTGGTGCAGGTGCCTTTGTCGACGAGTACCCAGGCATTGCCCTGGTAATCCTTCTTCGCCGTGCCGGCGCAGGTGGTGCCGGGGCCGGCGGCGCAGTCGTTCTTGCCGGCCTGGGCGACGCCGTAGCACTTCTCCATGGGCTTCTTTGCTTCGTCGGCCTGGGCGTTCGTGGCGAGGGCGGCGAGACCGAGGGCGAGGGTGGCGGCGATGGCGCTGTACTTGCGGTTCATGGGTATCTCCGTGGCGTAGGTGTGGGTCAGGCGACGAACAGTTCGACGTCGATGTTTCCGCGGGTGGCCTTCGAGTACGGGCAGGTGCCGTGCGCGGCCTGCACGATGGCTTCGGCCAGCTCGCGATCCAGGCCCGGCAGGCTCACGGTGAGGCGGGCGCGCAGCGAGTAGCCGTTGTCGCCGGTACCGAGATCCACTTCGGCGTCCACGGCGGTGTCGGCCGGCAGCGCCACGTGGCGTTCGCGGGCGGCAAAGCCCATGGCGCCGATGAAGCAGGCCGACCAGCCGGCCGCGAACAGCTGCTCCGGATTGGTGCCCAGGCCGTTCGAGCCGGGCGTGGACAGCTTCACGTTGAGGCGCAGGTCGGAGCTGCGCGCTTCGCCTTCGCGGCCGCCGGTGGTGCGGGTCCTGGCGGTGTAAAGGACGTTGTCGATCTGGGCCATGGTCGGGGTCTCCGTTGCGTAAGGAATGGGGTGGTCGGCCTCGGATCGGCCGGTGTGGACATGACAACGCCACGGCGTATCCCGGCTGTGTCGCGATCGGGCCGAAACGGCAACGGACTGTGTAGCGGGGCGCTTCGTACACATTCGGATACACAAAGGACCCGGATGGGCCGCCGACGACGTGTACAAACCGATACAAAACCCCATGCGCGAGGACACGCCCGGGACAAGCCCCGGGGCTTCAATGGCAGCATCCCGGCCCGTGCCGGCCCTTTCTTCGAGGAACCGCCATGACTCCCTATCGCATCGCCGTGGCCCTGGTGGCCTTGCTCATCGCCGTTTCGGCCGCGTGGCCCGTGGGCTTCGCCAGTGCAAGCGACCCGGTGCCCGTCACGAAGGCGCCGGAGTTCGTCGGCATCGATCGCTGGTTCAACTCCGAACCGCTCACCATGGCCGGTCTGCGCGGCAAGGTGGTGCTGGTGGAGTTCTGGACGTGGGACTGCATCAACTGCGCGCACGTCACGCCGCACGTCAAGGCGCTGTACGAGCGCTATGCGATGGACGGCCTGGTGGTGGTGGGCGTGCATACGCCCGAGTTCGACGAAGAGCGCGATCCGGCGGGTGTGCAGGCGGCCATCCGTCGCTTCGGCATCACCTGGCCCGTGGCCACCGACAACGGTTATCGCACCTGGGACGCCTTCGGCAATCGCTTCTGGCCGGCCCAGTACCTGATCGACCGCGACGGCAACATTGTTTACCGGCACGTGGGTGAAGGAAACTACGAGGACACCGAAGCCCGGGTCCGCGAACTGCTGCGCAAGGCCTGACCGGTCCGCGCCATAGATGGGGAATCAGCACTTGGAACACATCGACCACATCCTCGTCGTCGACGACGACCATGGCATCCGTACCGGCGTGGTGGAATACCTGCGCAAGAACGGCCTTCGCGCCACGCCCGCCGCCGACGGCCGCGAGATGATGGCGCAGCTGGACACCTCGGCCTTCGACCTCGTGGTGCTCGACATCATGATGCCCGGCGACGATGGCCTCGTGCTGTGCCGCAACCTGCGCGGCGGACGCCATCGCGCGGTGCCGGTGCTGCTGCTCACCGCGCGCGATGACGAGACCGATCGCATCATTGGCCTGGAGATGGGCGCCGATGACTACGTCACCAAGCCGTTCTCGCCGCGCGAGCTGCTGGCGCGCATCAAGGCCGTGATCCGCCGCACGCGCATGCTGCCGCCGAACCTGCGCATTACGGAAACCACGCACTCGCTGTCGTTCGGGCGCTGGCGCCTGGATACCACGGCGCGTCACCTGCTGGATGAAGACGGCACGGTGGTCGCGCTGAGCGGTGCGGAGTTCCGCCTGTTGCGTGTGTTTCTGGATCATCCGCAGCGCGTGCTCTCGCGCGACCAGCTGCTCAACCTCACGCAGGGCCGCGATGCGGAGCTGTTCGACCGCTCCATCGATCTGCTGGTGAGCCGCCTTCGCCAGCGTCTGCGCGATGACGCGAAGGACCAGGGCTATATCAAGACGGTGCGCAGCGAAGGCTATGTCTTCTGCATGCCGGTGACGGTGCACGGAGACGTGGCGTGACACAGGCCCGTCGCCCATGGTGGCCGCGCAGCATGGCCTCGCGGCTTTACCTGATCATCTTCTCCGGCCTGTTGCTGGCACATGTGCTGTCGTTCGGGCTGATGTTCTACGAGCGATATACGAGCGCCACCACGGTGATGCTCGACACGCTCGAACATGAGGTGAGCACGTCGGTGGCGATGTTCGACCGCCTTCCGGCCAGCGAGCGTCCGGTGTGGGTGGGGCGGCTGGCGCGCGACAATTACCGGTTTCTCATCGGCCACGGCGAACATGGCGTGCCGCTGGTATCGCAGCGATCGCGCGACATCACGCGGATGATTGAGAAGGAGGTTGGGCCGGATTACAAGGTTTACGGCGACACCATCTCGACGAAGCCCGAGCGTTATCAGGTGCATTTCACCCTGCACGATGGTTCGGCGCTTACCTTGTTGGTGATGCCGCGTGGTGTGCCGGTCGCCGACTGGCTGCCTTTCGTTTTCATCTTGCAGATGATCCTGCTGCTCGTATTCACCTGGCTGGCCGTGCGTCTGGCCACGCGTCCGCTGGCGTATCTCGCGCAGGCGGCGGAATCGATCCGTCCCGGCACGGACGGTCCACGCATGAGCCAGGAAGGGCCCACGGAAGTGGCGCAGGCGGCCACGGCGTTCAACGAGATGCAGGACCGCATCAGCCTTTATCTGAAGGAGCGCCTGCATATCCTGGCGTCCATCTCGCACGACCTGCAAACGCCGATCACGCGCATGCGCCTGCGTGCGGAGTCGCTGGAGTGCACGCCCGAACGCGATCGCCTGCTCAACGACCTCTTGGAAATGCAGCATCTGGTGCGCGAAGGCGTGGCCTATGCGCGCAGTGCGCATGGCGGCTCGGAAGTGCCGGTGCGTATCGATCCGTCGGACTTCCTGGAAAGTCTCGTCTTCGATTATCAGGACGTGGGGCAGGATGTGATGCTCACCGGTCGCATCGAAGGCACGGCTACGGTTCGCCAGCAGGCCCTACGCCGCGTGCTGGGCAACCTCATCGACAATGCGTTGAAGTACGCAGGCGCGGCGGAAGTGGGACTGGAACGCAACGGCAAGGACGGCCTGCGCATCACGGTATCCGACCGTGGTCCCGGCATCCCCGAAGACAAACTGGAAGACGTGCTGCAACCCTTCTACCGCCTGGAAAGCTCCCGCAATCGCGATACGGGCGGCGCCGGCCTGGGCCTCGCCATCGCCACCCAGCTCATCCGCTCCACGGGCGGCGACCTCAAACTCGCCAACCGCGAAGGCGGCGGCCTGACAGCCACCCTCACCCTCCTGTAGGAGCGCGCCTGCGCGCGACCGGTATGGCGAAAATGCTGAAATCTTTCGCGATAACCGGTCGCGCGCAGGCGCGCTCCTACATGGAGGGTTGGCGGCGGTAGTCGCCGGGGGACTTGCCGGTGATGCGCAGGAAGATGCGGCGGAACGATCCGGTGTCTTCATAGCCCACCAGGTATGCGATGCGGTCGATGGGCCAGCGGGTGCTGCCCAGCATGGAGCATGCTTCCGCCACGCGCAGGTGTTGGCAGTACGCCGTGGGGCTCATGCCGGTGGCCTTCTGGAAGCGACGCAGAAACGTACGCTCTCCCAGACCGGCTTCGCCCGACATGGTGGCGATGGAGGCCCACTGCGTACCGGCGCGATGCAGCCGGTGCTGCACGCGGAGTACGGCGGCATCGCCATGATCGAAACCGGGAGCGAACACATGCTGTTCGGTGTCGCTGACGCCCGGCGGGTCCACCTGCATATATCGCGCGGTATCCAGCATCACCTGAGAGCCGAGCAGGCGCTCTACAAGACGCAGGCCCACGGCGGTCCATGACATCAAGCCGGCCCCGGTTACAACGGGGCCGTCATCCAGCAGTCCGCGATCTGCCTCCACCCGGATATCGGGATGTCGTCGCGCCAGTTCCTGTGCATACATGCCATGCGCGGTGACAAGCCGGCCACCCAGCGCCCCCGACGACGCCAGCGCAAATACGCCCGAGCAGACGCCTGCCAGCAGGGCGCCATCGCCATGTCTTGCATGCAGCCATGTCGCCATGGGCGGATGGAATCGCGCGGCCAGGGGATCTTCGACGCTTGGCGGAAGCACGAGCGCCCGGGGTGTTCCGCGCGAGCGCGGGGCCGAATCGAAGGCCCGCCTAGCATCGCTGTCGTAATGACTCACGCGAAGCGCCGGTGGCGCATCGGTATCACCTCGTCGCATCTGGCGGTCGGCGATGAGAAACAGGTCGGTCAGCCCACGGATGGCCGCTTCCTGGGCACCCGGATAGAGCACCAGCCCCACCTCGGCCGCAGCGTTGTCAGTTTTGCCATGCATGGCGTCAGTTTAGCCAACTGCGGGAAGGGCCATGCAGGTCTACTTTGGGGGCCAGTCACATTACCCGGAGCCTGCCATGAGCGATTCACTCACCATTTCCACCCCCGACGGTGCCTTCCACGCCTACGTGGCCCGCCCGGCGATCACGCCCGCCCCGGTCGTCATCGTGATCCAGGAGATCTTCGGCCTGACCGAAGGCATCCGCAGCATCGCGGATGGCTGGGCACGCGAAGGCTATCTTGCCGTGGCGCCCGACCTGTTCTGGCGCTTCAAGCCGGGCATCCTGCTGTCGGAACACAGCGAGGAAGACTGGAAGCAGGCGCTCGACTATTACCTGCGCCTCGATCTCGACAAGGCAGCCGATGACATCGAAGCCACCATCGACGCCGTGCGCAACCTGCCTGGAGCCGGCGAACGCGTCGGTGTCACGGGTTACTGCCTCGGCGGTCTGCTGACCTTTATCACGGCGGCCCGTGGCAAGGTAGACGCTGCCGCCGAGTATTACGGCAGCCGTACGGATGAATTCGTCGACCGTGCGAAGGACTCGAAAACACCGCTGCTCATTCATCTGGCAGGCGAAGACAAGTTCATGGACAAGGCAGCCATCGCACGGATCGTCGATGGTCTCGATACCAACCCGCATGTCGAGATCCATGTGTACGAAGGTCGCGATCACGCGTTCGCCCGCCCCAACGGTGCGCATTTCCATGCAGATGACGCTGCTCGTGCAAATGCGCGCACGCGTGCGTTCTTCCGCGAAAAGCTGCGCGGCTGACACATGAAGAAACGCCCCGGTCTGGGGCCGGGGCGTTTCTCCTGTCACTCGGTGTCTTTCGCGCTATACGCGTGGGCCGCGACGGAAACCGCCGAACAGCAGCGAAAGGATAAACAGGATCAGGAACACGACGAACAGGATCTTCGCGATGCTGGCGGCGCCGGCAGCGATGCCGGTGAAGCCGAAGATCGCGGCGATGATGGCGATCACGAAGAAGATGACGGCCCAATGCAGCATGGCGAGGTCTCCGGTGGATGATGGGGCAGCCCGGTCGTCCGGGTGCGGTGCCATTCGAGCATCGGGCGGTTGAAGGCGGTGTCTGTGAGCGGTGAGACGCTATCTCACCGGCCCTATGCGACTTCCTCACAAACATTCGATAGCACCCTGTAGGAGCGCGCCTTGCGCGCGACCGGTTTTCGCGAGCACCCGGTCGCGCGCGAGGCGCGCTCCTACAAGGAGACGTAAAGAAAAAGGCGCGGCCTGGGCCGCGCCTTTTTCCTGGTGTCGCGGGTTAGGTATCCCGCTTCACCGTTTTATAGGCTGTCGCGCGCAGGCGCGCTCCTACCATTACTTCTTCTTGACTTCGAACGCCTCGTTGCCCACGGCCTGGCCGTTGAGCGAGATCACGACCTTGTACTTGCCTTCCGGCCACTCGTTCGGGTTCTGCACCTTGAAGGTGGTGACGGCCGGGCCGTCGGTGCTGATCGACTGGCTGATATCGCTGACCGTGGTGGCGGTGTCGCCGTCCTGGTAGGTCCACTTGGCGGCGAGCGTGGCACCGGCCGTGCTGCCTTCGGTGGCGACCGAGGCGTAAATGGTCTTGTCGTTCGGGGCGAAGGCGGTCTTGGCCTTGGCGACCTTCTTGTCGGCGCCGACGGCGTTGCCGAGGGTGACCGAACCGACCTTCAGCGATTCGGCGGCAGCCGCGGGCGCGGCAGCCGGAGCCGGAGCGGCCGGCTGGGCGGCGGGAGCGGCGGCGGCGGTGCCGGCAGCTGCCGGGGCCTGGGCGGCCGGAGCGGTCGATGCCGGAGCCGGAGCAGCGGCCGGGGCGGTGGAGGCCGGGGCCGGAGCGGCGTTCTGCTGTTCGTCCTTCTTGCCGCAGGCGGTGAGGACCAGCAGACCGGCGACGGTGGCCGAGGCGAGGACGGACGAACGCATGGAAAGCTTCATGTCTGGATTCCGGAAAGTGCTTGTCAGTATCAGGAGGGTGGCGCGGGGCCGATTCCCCTTCGCCGCGGCAGGTTACAGGCTACACAACTAAAGGCAAGACCAATGAAGAGCGCATGAATGCGCCGTTCATCATTGGCGGGCACCGCGTGGATTTTCCGGGCGCAGGGAGGCGTCGGTGCTGCGGAACGGGTTGATATCCAGGCCGCCGCGACGGGTGTAACGCGCGTAGACCGTGAGGCTTTCCGGCGCACAGCGCGCAGTCAGGTCCATGAAGATTCGCTCGACGCACTGCTCGTGGAATTCGGTGTGGCTGCGGAAGGACACCAGGTAGCGCAGCAGCCCGGCGCGGTCGATCGGCCGGCCGGTGTAGGCGATCTGCACGCTGCCCCAGTCGGGCTGGCCGGTCACCGGGCAGTTGGAGCGCAGCAGGTGCGAGACCAGCACTTCACGCACTTCGCCCTCGTGGGCACCGAGGAAATCGGCACGCGGCGGGCCATAGCTGTCGAAGTCCAGCTCCATGGCGTCGAGCAGGATGCCTTCCGGCTCGGCGATAGGCGTGCCGCGCAGGGCCTCGGGCGTGTGCAGGGTGACTTCCACCGGGCCACCGGCGCCCGCGGACAGGTCGCGGGCCAGCGTGTCACGCAGGGCGTCGATGGAGGCGACGGTCTCCTGGGCGAAGCTGTTCAGGTACAGCTTGAACGACTTGGATTCGATGATGTTCGGCGTGGTCGCCGGAAAGCGGAACTCGGCCACGGCCACCATGGGCTTGCCGCGCGGATCGAGCCAGGACAGCTCGTAGCCGTTCCACAGGTCCACGCCGTGGAAGGGCATGGTGCCGGTGGTGACGCCGATCTCGTCGCGCTTGCCCTGGCGGGGAATCGGGAAGAGCAGGCTGGGGTCGTAACGGTCGGCGTAGACGGTGGTCTTGCCCAGGGGCGAGTGTTCGGGAGACGACATGGCGGTTTGCTGCTGGCAACAAACCGCCATTATAGGTCGCCCGGGCTCAAGCGTTGATCGAGCCCATCATGTGCGGCTGGTAACGCTCGCCGGCTGTGGAGCCAGCGGGGAATACCGCGTCGATCTCGGCCACCTCGGCCGCGCTGAGCACGACATCGACCGCCCCGGCGTTTTCTTCCAGGTACTTCACGCGCTTGGTGCCGGGAATCGGAACGATGTCGTCGCCCTTGGCCAGCACCCACGCCAGCGCCAGCTGGCTTGCCGTGCAGCCCTTGTCGGCGGCGAACTGCTTCACCTTCTCCACGATGGCGAGGTTCTTCGTGAAGTTTTCACCCATGAAACGCGGGTTATTGCGGCGATAGTCGTCTTCGGCGAAGTCGTCGGGCTTCGTGATGGCGCCGGTGAGGAAGCCACGGCCCAGCGGACTGTAGGCCACCAGGGCGATGCCGTTGTCTCGACAGGCGGCGAGGGAACCGGTGGTTTCCGGATCGCGTGTCCACAGCGAGTATTCGCTTTGCAGGGCGGTGATCGGATGCACCTTCGCCGCGCGGCGGATGGTGTCGGCGCTGGCCTCGGAAAGGCCCAGGTAACGAACCTTGCCTTCCTTCGCCAGCTCGGCCATCGCACCCACGGTGTCCTCGATGGGTACCGTGCGGTCCACGCGATGCTGGTAATAAAGGTCCACGTGATCGGTCTTCAGGCGGCGCAGGCTGCCCTCGATGGACTTGCGCACGTAATCCGGATGGCCGTTGGCGCCGCGCACGGAGGGATCGTTCACATCGCGCACGATGCCGAACTTGGTGGCGAGAAAGACCTTGTCGCGACGCCCTTGCAGGACACGACCGAGCAGTTCCTCGTTGGTGTGCGGGCCGTAGACGTCGGAGGTGTCCCAGAAGGTGATGCCCAGCTCCAGCGCACGCTCAAGCGTGGCGATGCTCTCCTTCTCGTCGCCCGGGCCGTAGAACTCGCTCATGCCCATGCAGCCGAGACCGAGGGTTGAGACCTCCGGACCGTGTTTGCCGAGTTTGCGGGTCTTCATGCGTTTCTCCTTCGTTTCGAGGGGGATGTGCCGGTGGTCTGGCAGGAGGAAGCTGGGGGTACGTCGCTCTCGTAGCGTGCGCGGTAGCGCGCGATCTTGGCGTCGAGGCGCTCGATGGTTTCCGTAAGCAGGACCAGTTCATTGCGCAGGTGGGCGGCGTGGTGGCCGAGCAGTTCACCGCGCAGGCGGATGCTTTCCTGCGTGTCGCCGAGGCGGCGCAGGCGCATGTATTCCTGGATGTCGCGCATGGGCATGCCGGTGGCACGCAGGCACTGCACGAAGGTGATGAGCCGCATCTCGGCATCGCCGTAGACACGTTGTCCGCTACGTCGCGGCACGGGATCGATCAGGCCGATCTGCTCGTAGTAGCGCAACGTATACGCGGTAAGGCCGCTGCTTTGCGCGGCCTCGGCGATGGTGAGTGCGATGGGCATGCACGAAAGCGTACGCCTTCGAGTGCGCTCTAAGTCAACAGGGGGGGATCGAGATGATCGAAGGGCGAGGGAGGCCCTGCACCGGTCGCGCGCAGGCGCGCTCCTACACAAACCGCCCCGTAGGAGCGCGCCTGCGCGCGACCGGCCCCAAGCAGCATTTGCAGGAGCGCGCCTTGCGCGCGACCGGATCGAAGCGGCGTTTGCAGGAGGCCGCCTTGCGCGCGACCGGGGAATATCAGGCCGGCTGGTCGATCGGCGTCGGCTTGTGGTCTGCGCCCAGCGCAATCATCACGAACGTGCCGCGCGTGCACAGCTCGCGCTCACCCGTGATGAGATCTTCGGTGTACATGGCAACGTCGACCTTCATCGACGTGCGGCCCACGGAAAGCACCGTGGCGATCAGTTCCACCATCTGGCCGGTACGCACCGGTACGTGGAAATCCACCTGCTCGGAGCGGGCGGTGACCACCACCTTGCGCGAGTAGCGCGAGGCGGCGAGGAAGGCGGCCTTGTCCATCCACGCCAGCGCCTGGCCGCCGAACAGCGTGCCCAGGTGGTTGGTGTGGTCGGGGAAGACGATTTCGAGGAGACGGGCCTCGGTGGGACGTGCGATGGGGAGCATGGGGGATTGGTCGGACATGGTAACGCCCATTCTATCCCGGATGCTGCACCGCCGCATGACCCGATCCCCTGTAGGAGCGCGCCTCGCGCGCGACCGGAAGAACGAGGCCGTCCCAAATAAAACAACGCCCCGCGCACAAGTCGCAGGGCGTTGCCAATCCGGTCGCGCGCAAGGCGCGCTCCTACAGGGTTTTGTCGTGGATCAGAACGACTGGTCGAATGCCACTTCGCCCTGCACGCCCACCTGGTACGACGAGACGCGGCGCTCGAAGAAGTTGGTGAGTTCCTGGACGTCCTGCAGGTCCATGAAGTCGAACGGGTTCTTGGCGCCGTACTTCTTCGGCATGTCGAGCTGCACGAGACGCTGGTCGGCGCAGTATTCGAGATACTGGCGCATGTCGTTCACCGACAGGCCGGCCACGCCACCGGAGAGCACGTCCTGCGCGAACTGCGTTTCGCAGGCGATGGCGTCTTCCAGCATTTCCTCGACCTGCATGCGCATTTCTTCGTCGAAGAGATCCGGCTCTTCCTCGCGCACGGTGCGCACCACGTCGAAAGCGAAGGCCATGTGGCCGGACTCGTCGCGGAACACCCAGTTGGTGCCCGAGGCCAGGCCGTGCAGCAGGCCGCGCGAACGCAGGTAGTACACGTAGGCGAAGGCGGCGAAGAAGAACAGGCCTTCGATGCACGCGGCGAAGCAGATGAGGTTCAGCAGGAACTGACGACGGTGCTCGCGGGTTTCCAGGCGGTTGAGACCCTGGATGGAGTCGATCCACTTGAAGCAGAACTCGCCCTTCTGGCGGATCGAGGGGATGCTCTCGATGGCGGCGAAGGCCTTGTTGCGCTCCGACGGTTCCGGAATGTAGGTGTCGAGCAGGGTGAGGTAGAACTGCACGTGCAGTGCTTCTTCGTACAGCTGGCGCGAGAGGAACATGCGCGCTTCAGGCGAGTTCACGTGCTGGTACAGGTTGAGCACCAGGTTGTTCGACACGATCGTGTCGCCCGTGGCGAAGAAGGCCACGAGGCGATGGATGAGGTGGCGGTCGGCATCGGACATCTTCGACTTCAGGTCGGTGACGTCGAGCGAGAAGTCCACTTCTTCCACCGTCCAGGTGTTGCGGATGGCAGCGCGGTACATCTCGTAGAACTTCGGGTAACGCATCGGGCGCAGCGTCAGTTCGAAGCCGGGGTCGAGGAGATGGGCATCGCGGGTGATGGGGGCGGCGGACATGGAGGGTACCTCTTGGAATGAGCGGCGCGAAAGGCGCGCCTGCATCGGAATGGGGTGTAGCGACAGCGCTATCGAAGGGTGGATCTTGAAGTGGCCCCGGAGCGGTGGCTCCGCTCCGGGGCGGGTCGCGCGCGAGGCGCGCTCCTACAACAGCGTGTTACTGGCAGGCTTCGCAGTACTCGGGGTTTTCGAGCGAGCAGAAGACCGCCGCGGTGGCTTCTTCCTGGGCATCGACCACCGGGGCGACCGGTGCGGACACCGAGGCGCTGACCGTGGTCTTGGCGATGCGGGTGGCCGGACGCGAACGCAGGTAGTAGGTGGTTTTCACACCCGACTTCCAGGCGTACATGTACATCGACGACAGCTGACCGATGTTCGGGTTTTCCATGAACAGGTTCAGCGACTGGCTCTGGTCGATGTATGCACCGCGGGCGGCGGCGAGGTCGATCAGCGCCTTCTGCGGCAGCTCCCACACGGTGCGGTACACCAGGCGCAGCTGGGCCGGGATGGCGGTCACGCCCTGCACCGAACCTTCGGCCAGCTTGATCTGGTCGCGCACTTCGGCGGTCCACAGGCCCAGCGTCTTCAGTTCGTCGACGAGGTAGCGGTTCACCACGAGGAAGTCGCCCGAGAGCGTTTCGCGCTTGAACAGGTTGGACACCTGCGGCTCGATGCACTCGTAGCAGCCGGCGATCGAGGCGATGGTGGCGGTGGGGGCGATCGCGATGAGCAGCGAGTTGCGCAGGCCGTGCTGCTTGATCTTCGCGCGCAGTTCGGCCCAGCGCTCGTCCTTGCCGTTCGGGGTGGCGGCCGGCCAGTAGTCGAACTGGAGCTCGCCGTTGGCGGCACGGCTCTCGTCGAAGCCCGGGTGGGCGCCGTCACGCTCGGCGATCTCGTTCGACTGCGACAGCGCGTGGAAGTAGATCTCTTCCTGGATGCGCGTGGACAGCGTGCGGGCTTCGTCGGAATCGAACGGCAGGCGCAGCTTGAAGAAGACGTCCTGCAGGCCCATCACGCCCAGGCCCACCGGGCGCCACTTCACATTGGCCGTCTTCGCCGTGGCGATCGGGTAGAAGTTGAGGTCGATGACGCGGTTGAGCTGGCGCACGGCCGTGCGGACCGTGGTGGCGAGCTTGTCGAAATCGAACACGCCGTCCACCACGTGGCGGGCGAGGTTCACCGAGCCGAGGTTGCACACCGCGGTCTCGTTCTCGTTGGTGACTTCGAGAATCTCGGTGCACAGGTTCGACAGGTGGATGACGTTTTCCGGACGCGCGGTCTGGTTGCTGGTGGCGTTGGAGCGATCCTTGAAGGTCATCCAGCCGTTGCCGGTCTGGGCCAGCGAACGCAGCATGCGGGCGTAGAGCTCGCGTGCCTTGATCGACTTCACGGCCAGGCCTTCGGCTTCGGCCTTTTCATAGGCGGCGTCGAAGGTAGCGCCCCAGGTGTCGACGAAGTGCGGCACGATCTTCGGATCGAACAGCGACCAGTCACCGTCGGTCTCCACGCGGCGCATGAAGAGGTCGGGTACCCAGTTGGCAAGGTTCAGGTTGTGCGTGCGTCGTGCGTCGTCGCCGGTGTTCTCGCGCAGTTCGAGGAATTCCTCGATGTCGGCGTGCCAGCTTTCCAGGTACACGCAGGCCGCGCCCTTGCGCTTGCCGCCCTGGTTCACGGCGGCGACCGAGGCGTCGAGCGTCTTCAGCCACGGCACGAGACCGTTGGAGTGGCCGTTGGTGCCCTTGATCAGCGAACCGCGCGAACGGATGCGCGAGTAGGCCAGGCCGATACCGCCGGCAAACTTCGACAGCTGGGCCACGTCGCCGTACTTGGCGTAGATGGATTCCAGCGCGTCCTGCGGCGAGTCGAGCAGGAAGCACGACGACAGCTGCTCATGCGCGGTACCGGCGTTGAACAGGGTCGGCGAGCTGGCGAGGTATTCCAGCGACGAGAGCATGCGGTACAGCTCGAGCGTCTCGGTGACATCGTTGCCGCCGAGCGCGCAGGCGATGCGCATGAAGAAGTACTGCGGCGTCTCGATGACGAAGCGCTTGGTCGGGTGGCGCAGCAGGTAACGGTCGTACACCGTGCGCAGGCCGAAGTACTCGAAGCGGCGCGAGGCGTTGGTGTCGATGGCGTCGTTGAGCTTGCGCGAGTTGGTCTGCACGAAGTCGCGCAGGCGCTCGTTCAGGATGCCCAGCTCGGAGCCGGTGGCGATCGACTGGGAGAACGACTGGATCTCCTGGCCGGCCACTTCCTTGTCGATGAAGGCCGAGAGCAGGCGCGCGGCGAGCTGGCCGTATTCCGGCTCTTCGGCGGTGAGCGCCGCGGAGGTGCGGATCGACAGCTGGTCGAGTTCCTGGGTGGTGGCACCGTCGTACAGGCCGCCGATCGTCTTCAGCGCCACGCGCATCGGATCGACCGAGAACAGGCCATCGGCGCTGCGCGTCACCGCGCGCACGATCTTGTTGACGTCAACGGTTTCCTGGCCGCCGTTGCGCTTCTTCACGCGCATCTGGCCGGGGTTGTGGGGAGGAGTCAGGGTGAACGCCGGCGGGGCGTCATTGCGGTAGCCGGCAGCGGGCGCCTTCTCGGCGGTGGGGTTGGGGGTGGCGGTCGTCTCGGCGGCCGTCTCGGTGCGCTCGCGCGCTGCGGAATCCATCGTGGTCATATGTGGCATGCCCCAGGGCCTGTTCCAAACCCCCCGTTACTGAAAACGGGGCTCGACGCGGTGGCGCCGCGGATGGGTCGGGGCACGGGGGCGACAGGGGGCTCCCGGGTCCGCGACGCGCCTTCCCACGGAAGTCGCCACCGCACACTGGTATGGGGATCGGCCTTCATGGAGCGTGTCCGTCGGACGCGACGCCTTCCCCCCCGGGAAGGTGCGGTGCACGAAGGGTCGATTCCACTCGCCGCTGCGGAGCAGTCCGGATTTGCACCGGATTCCCTCTCGTCCGGCGGAAAATAGCGTTCCGTCGGTGACCAGCGAGACACACGATATAGGCGGGGAGGGGGTAGGTCAACACAATATGTAGGGTACGTTCGTATGTCCTTGATCGCAGGGGCTGACACCGTGACGGCCGGGTGGAAGGCCCCCTCGGACACCCGCAAACACCTTCGGCGGTCAAGATTTTGTGAAGATCGTCTACACAAAGTTGGTCTTCGAGCGAGGCTAGACTCTGCGGCCACCCACAGGACACCAGGCTAGATGCGCCATCCCCTCGAGCCGCAGGACCACTCGCCACCTGCCCAGTCGCTGGACCCAGCCATCGACATGACCCAGGACCAGTTGCGCCAGGCGCAGAAGATGGATGCCATCGGCAAGCTCACGGGCGGGGTCGCGCACGATTTCAACAACCTGCTCCAGGTGATCGGGGGCAACCTGCAACTGCTCGCCGCCGACGTCAGCGGCAATCCCCGCGCCGAGCGGCGCGTGGCCAACGCCATGGCGGGCGTCACCCGCGGGGCCCGCCTGGCGGCGCAGCTGCTGGCCTTCGGCCGGCGCCAGCCGCTGGTACCCAAGGTAGTCAACATCGGCCGCTTCGTCCGCGACATGGACGAGCTGCTGCGTCGTGCCCTGGGCGAGGCGATCGAGGTCGAGACCGTCATCGCGGGCGGCCTGTGGAACACGCTGATCGACGCGACCAATGTCGAGAACGCCCTGCTCAACCTTGCCATCAACGCGCGCGATGCCATGGACGGACAGGGCAAGCTCACCATCGAGGCCGGCAACGCCTTGCTGGACGACGCCTATGCGGCGGCCCACGGCGACCTGCGCGCCGGCCAGTACGTGATGCTGGCGGTGACCGACACCGGCAGCGGCATCCCGGCGGCGGTCCTGCCGCATGTGTTCGAGCCGTTCTTTACGACCAAGCCCGAGGGGCAGGGCACGGGCCTGGGCCTGTCGATGGTCTACGGCTTCGTGAAGCAGTCCGGCGGCCACGTGAAGATCTACAGCGAGGCCGGTCACGGCACCACCGTGCGCATCTACCTGCCGCGCTCGACGCAGACCGAGGACCGCATCGTGGCCCTCGACGTGGGCGAGGTGCGCGGTGGCGACGAGACCATCCTGGTGGCCGAGGACGACGACGCCGTGCGCGAGACCGTGGTCGGCATGCTGGCCGACCTGGGTTACCGCGTATTGCGGGCGCGCGATGCCGAAAGCGCGCTGTCCATCATCGAAAGCGGTATCGCGATCGACATGCTGTTCACCGACGTGGTGATGCCCGGCCCCCTGCGCAGCCCCGAGCTGGCGCGCAAGGCCGTGGAGCGCCAGCCGGGCATCGCGGTGCTGTTCACCTCCGGCTATACCGAAAACGCCATCGTCCACGGAGGCCGCCTGGACGAAGGCGTGGAACTGCTGAGCAAGCCCTACACTCGTGAGGCGCTGGCGCGGCGGGTTCGCCATGTGTTGTCCGGCCGCGTGCCGCGCGTGCCTTCCACCGATGCCTCCGCCCCGGCCGTGCCGCTGCCGACGCGGCATGGTCCGTTGCGCGTACTGGTGCTGGAAGACGATGCGCTGATCCGGCTGTCCATCGTCGAAATGCTGGAGAGCCGTGGGCATGCCGTGTTCGAGGCGGCCGACGGCAACGAGGCGCTACGCGTGTTCGCCGCCGAGATCATCGACGTGATGCTGGCCGACGTGGCACTGCCCGGCATGAGTGGTGTGGAAGTGGTGGAGCGTGCACGCGAGACCCGACCCGACCTGCCGGTCATCTACGCCACCGGCGACCACACGGCGAACGACATCCGCCGCGACGCACGCACGGCGATCATCGTGAAGCCGTACGGCGTGGCGGAACTGACGGAAGCCCTGGCAAGGATCACCCGCCCGTAACCAGAACCCCCTGTAGGAGCGCGCCTCGCGCGCGACCGGTTGGAACGTCAACGCAGAAACGTTTTCGCGATCACCGGTCGCGCGCAAGGCGCGCTCCTACACGGGAAGCGCCTGCGCGCGACCGGCGAAGCCGGAATGTGAGGGAGAACTACATCCCCACCCACTTCTTCCCCTGCTTCAACACGGCATCGCACACCTTGGTGGTGAGCTGCGCCTTCAGGTCGCCGCCGCCCTTGTTCTCCTTGCCCAGGTCCAGGATCGTCTTGCCCTTGTCGTCGTTGAGCAGGCCGCGCTGGCCTTCCACGAAGCCCATGTCCTGCTTCTGCTTCGAATCGCCGCCGAGCTTGGAGATCAGCTGGTCCTTCACGCCGCTGGCGCCGCTTTCGCCGCCAAGATAGTTGTTGTTGAGGCAGTACTGGATGATGCCGGCCGCGTTGCCCATGCTGCCGGACGTGAGCGATGAGCCACCCCCTCCGCCCAGCATTCCGCCGAGCTTGTCCAGCTGCCCGGCGGAGGCGCTGCCTGCGGCGAGGGTGAGGGCAAAGGCGAGGCCGGCGGCAAAGCGGGTCTTCATGACGGTGGCTCCGGTGGTGAGGTGGGCCAACAAATACCGCCACGCTTGTTATGGAGATGTATGTCGGCGAGGTAGTGGTGACAAAAGATCATAAATCACGTTACCACCCGTCGCTTCAGTCACGAATGACGACTGCGTAGCCTTTCTCCATCCCCCAATGGAGACACGCCATGTACGCCATCACAGGAATCACCGGCCAGGTCGGTGCCTCGCTCGCCGAGGCGCTGTTCACCGCCGGTCGCCCTTTCCGAGCCGTCGTGCGCAACCCTGAGAAAGCACGTGCTTTCCTGGAGCGCGGTGCCACGCTCGCCGTGGCCGAACTCGACGATACGGCCGCCCTCACGGAGGCGTTCCGCGACTGCGAGGCCGTTTTCGTGCTGCTGCCGCCCGTGTTCGATCCATCCCCGGGTTTCCCGGAATCGAACCGCACCATTACCTCGATTCATGAAGCCTTGCTTGCCGCACGGCCGCAGCGGGTGGTGGTGCTCTCCACGATCGGCGCCGAAGCCACCGAGGAGAACCTGCTTTCCCAGCTCGGCCGCATGGAGAAGAAGTTGGGCACGCTGCCGATGCCCGTCGCCTTCCTGCGCGCAGGCTGGTTCTTCGAAAACTCTCAGTGGGACGTCACATCGGCCCGCGAGAGCGGTGTGATCGACAGCTATCTTGATCCGCTCGATCGTCCCATTGCGATGGTTGCCACGCGGGATGTCGGCCGCCTTGCCGCGAAGCTGCTGGGCGAGTCGTGGGACGGCGTGCGCATCGTCGAACTGGAAGGGCCGGTGCGCACCAGCCCGAACGACCTGGCGGCAGCGTTCTCGCGTGCGCTCGGTCGCGACGTGGTGGCCCGCGTGGTGCCGCGCGAAACGTGGGAAGCGCGTTTCCAGGCACAGGGCATGCGTCATCCCGGTCCGCGCATGCGGATGATCGACGGGTTCAACGAAGGCTGGATCGATTTCGGCACGACGTCGATCAAGGGCGAGACGGGTGTGGATACGGTGGTGGCGGAGCTGGTGGCTCGCTGAGGGTTATGGGGCATTGCCGGTCGCGCGCAGGCGCGCTCCTACACAAGCCGCCCTGCGCGAGCGAGGCTGTTGTAGGAGCGCGCCTGCGCGCGACCGGCGAAACCGACCCCCATCCGCACCCCCTGTACCTCCACCCCCGAATCAGTATCTTCAAGGCATCGCCCCCAGGATGCCCCGCATGCCCCACGCCCCCAGCTACGTCCACGGCGCCAGCGCCACCCCGCTGCTCGGCGAAACCGTTGGCGAACTGCTCGACCGCGTCGCCACCCGCTGGCCGGAGCGCCCTGCGCTCGTCGTCCGTCAACAGGGCATCCGCTGGACCTACCGCGAATTCCATGCCGAAGTGGAACGCATCGCCGCCGGGCTGCTGGCGCTGGGACTGGAGCCGGGCGATCGCGTGGGCATCTGGGCCCCCAACCGTGCCGAATGGGTCGTCACGCAATTTGCCGCACCGAAGGCCGGCCTCGTACTGGTCAACATCAACCCGGCCTACCGCTTGCACGAGCTGGCCTACGCACTGGACAAGGTCGGCTGCCGCGCACTGATCCTGCCGCGCGCCTTCAAGAGCTCGCATTACCTCGACGTACTCGCCTCGGTGAAGCCGGGCCTGCCCGACCTGCGTCATGTGATCCTGCTCGACGACACCGCCGAACCCGGCACGCTGCGCTGGTCCGATATCACCGCCGACGATGCGGCACGTGCCAGGCTCGCGGCGGCGACACGCGGCCTCACCTTCGATGACCCGGTGAACATCCAGTTCACCTCCGGCACCACCGGCTCGCCGAAAGGCGCCACGCTCACCCACCACAACATCGTCAACAACGGTTTCTTCATCGGCGAAGCCATGCGCCTCACGGAAGAAGATCGCCTGTGCATCCCCGTGCCGTTCTACCACTGCTTCGGCATGGTGCTGGGCAACCTCGCCTGCGTGACGCACGGCGCCTGCATGGTGATCCCGGGCGAGGGCTTCGATCCGCTTGCCACGCTGGAAACGGTGGCCGAGGAACGCTGCACGGGCCTGCATGGCGTGCCGACGATGTTCATCGCCGAGCTGGAACACCCACGTTTCCGCGAGTTCGACCTGTCGAGCCTGCGCACCGGCATCATGGCCGGCTCGCCGTGCCCCATCGAGATCATGCGCCGCGTGGTGGACGAGATGCACATGGCCGAGGTGACCATCGCCTACGGCATGACCGAGACCAGCCCCGTGAGCTTCCAGACCGTCACGGACGATCCGCTGGACATGCGCGTATCCACGGTGGGTCGCGTGCATCCGCATGTCGAGGTGAAGATCGTGGACGAGAACGGCCTCATCGTGCCGCGCGGCGAAACCGGCGAACTGCTCACGCGTGGGTATTCGGTGATGCGCGGTTACTGGGGCGATGAAGCCGCCACGCATGCCGCCCTCGACGCGGCACGCTGGATGCACACGGGCGACCTCGCCACGCTCGATGACGACGGCTACTGCCGCGTCGTGGGTCGCCTTAAGGACATGATCATCCGCGGTGGCGAGAACATCTATCCACGCGAGATCGAGGAATTCCTCTACGGGCATCCCGACATCCTGGACGTGCAGGTCTTCGGTGTGCCGGATCGCCGCCTGGGCGAGCAGGTCTGCGCCTGGATCCGCCTGCGCGATGGCGCCAGCGTCACCGAGGGTGGGATCCAGGACTACTGCCGCCATCACCTGGCCTACTTCAAGGTGCCGCACTACGTGCGCTTCGTGCACGACTTCCCGATGACCGTCACCGGCAAGGTGCAGAAATACCTGATGCGTGAAGCCATGGCCGCGGAACTGGCCGGAAACGCGACAGGCTGACGGGCCCGGCTCTCCACCTGGGGTTCACGCCCTGACCGCCAACCTTTCGTCCAGGGGTGGGCCGTTCCAAGGTGAGGCCATGAATCGAACCAGGAGTTTCCATCCGGCGACGCTGTTTTCCGCGTTTGTCTTCGCACTGTACGGTGCCGCGCTGACCTGGGGTGGCATCGTGCTGCTCCGGCAAAGCGGCTCCGTCTACTACATCGTGGCCGGCGTGATCACCTTGCTGGTGGCCTTGCTGCTCCTGCTGCGGCAACGCTCGGCGGTAACGATCTACGCCTTGCTGCTGGTCGGCACCACGGGCTGGGCCTTCTGGGAAGTGGGCCTGGACTGGTGGCAGCTGCTGACCCGGCTCGATCTGTGGTTTGCCCTGGGCCTGTGGCTGTTGCTGCCCTGGCCGCGCCGCGGCCTGAATCGCGAGCGCTACTACGCCAGCGCACGCGGCACCGGTGGGGGTGTCCTGTTTCTAGCCTTGCTGGTCATGGCGGCGGTGGGCGTGGCGGGTGCACTGCGTCCCGAGCGCGATATCCCCGGTGAACTACCGATGGCCGACGAGACCGGTCCTCAGGGCGACCGCGCCATGCGTCCGGATGGCGACTGGACCGACTACGGCGGCTCGCCCTATGGCCAGCGCTATTCGCCGCTCACCCAGATCACCCCCGACAACGCGGGCCAGCTCCAGGTGGCCTGGAAGATCCAGACCGGTGACGTGCCCGGCCCGGACGATCCGACCGAGACCACGGCGGAAAACACGCCGCTGAAGATCGGCGATACGGTGTACCTGTGCACACCCCATAGCCGCGTCATCGCGGTGGATGCCGCTACCGGCCAGAAGCGCTGGGAGTTCGATCCGAAGCTGCAGAGCCCCGTGGGCTTCAAGCACTGGGAGCACATGACCTGCCGTGGCGTGTCCTATCACGACGATACGAAGTACGCGTCGGCCGTGATTCCCGCGCCCGCCACCACGGCGGCCGGTGCACCGGCCGTGGCTTCCACCGCACCGCTGCCGCCGCCGGCCACGGCTTCTGCCACCTGCCCGCGCCGGATCTTCCTGCCCACCGCCGACGCTCGCCTGATCGCGCTGGACGCGGACAGCGGCAAGCCGTGCACGGACTTCGGCAAGGACGGCACGGTGGACCTGCGCACCAACATCGGTCCGTTCACGCCGGGCGGTTATTACTCCACCTCGCCGCCGGCCGTGACCCGCGACCTGGTCATCATCGGCGGCCATGTCACCGACAATGAATCCACCGACGAACCGTCGGGTGTGATCCGTGCCTACGACGTGCACGATGGCCACCTGGTGTGGAACTGGGACCCCGGCAAGCCGGATGACACCGCGCCCATCGGCCCGAACGAGCTCTATACGCGCAACTCGCCGAACGTGTGGTCGATTTTCAGCGTCGACGAAAACCTGGGCATGGTCTACCTGCCCATGGGCAACCAGACACCGGATCAGTTTGCCGGCGGCCGTACCCCCACCTCGGAGAAATACGGCGCAGGTGTCGTTGCACTGGATATCGCTACCGGCAAGGTGAAGTGGAATTACCAGTTCACCCATCACGACCTGTGGGACATGGACGTGGGTGGCCAACCGACGCTGATGGACATGAAGACGGCCGACGGCATGAAGCCTGCGCTGCTGGCGTCGACGAAGCAGGGCAGCATCTATGTACTCGACCGCCGCGACGGTACGCCCATCGTGCCGATCCGTGAGGTGGAGCGGCCGCAGGGTGCGGTGGATGGCGACCATACCTCGCCCACGCAGCCCCTGTCGGACCTGAACTTCGCACCGCCGGATGTGCGCGAGAAAGATATGTGGGGCACGACACCGCTGGATCAGCTGTGGTGCCGCATCCGTTATCGCTCGTTGCGTTACGACGGCATGTTCACCCCGCCGTCGTTGCAGGGCTCGCTCGTGTTTCCGGGCAACTTCGGCGTATTCGACTGGGGCGGTATCTCGGTCGATCCCACGCGCCAGCTGCTGCTGCTCAATCCGAGCTACATGGCCTTCCAGTCGAAGCTGATCCCGAAGGATGAGCTGGCGAAGATGGAAGTAAAAGAATCCAAGAGCGAAACGGAAGGCATCAAGCAGGCCAAGGGCATTCCCTATGCCATCGAGCTGTCGCCGTTCCTCTCCCCGCTGGGCATCCCCTGCCAGGCACCGCCGTGGGGTTACGTGGCGGGCGTGGATCTGGGCACGGGTCGCATGATGTGGCGTCACCGCAACGGCACCATCATCGACAGCGCACCGCTGCCGATCCCGATGCCGCTTGGTGTGCCGAGCCTCGGCGGCATGCTCACCACGGGCGGCGGTGTCACGTTCCTGAGTGGCACGCTGGATTACTACATCCGTGGCTACGACGTCCGCACCGGCCGCAAGGTATGGGAGGCCCGCCTGCCAGCAGGCGGACAGGCCACGCCGATGAGCTACGCGGATGCCAGCGGTCGCCAGTACATCCTGGTCACCGCAGGCGGCCATGGTTCGCTGGGCACGAAACAAGGCGACTGGGTCATCGCCTACGCCCTCCCCAAATAACCCCACGTCCCCCTGTAGGAGCGCGCCTCGCGCGCGACCGTCTGAAACGTGGCGTCTCCGATTGAAGGATGCTCCCTACCGAAGGGGTGGGAGCTGATCGCATCGGGGATGTTGCGCTCCGTAGGAACGCTGCCCCCGCCGCCTCTCCCAACGTAATCGCCGCTTGTTGTAGGAGCGCGCCTGCGCGCGACCGTTCATGGCGATGTACATCACCGTTCCTGTTCCACCGGTCGCGCGCAAGCACGCTCCTACAACGCACGGGTCAACCTGGCGACGATGCTTTCCCTGTAGGAGCGTGCTTCGCGCGCGACCGGTTATCGCGAAAGCCTTGAACTCATCGCCTTGAATGGTCGCGCGCAAGCACGCTCCTACAACAAGCGGGGGTGAGGGGCGTGCGGGTATCACGCCGGTACTTTCGTCGTCAGGCTTTCTTGCGTCGTGGGTTCGGCAGGAAGGCCGCGAGCAATCCGATCAGCGGCAGGAACGCGCAGATCTGGTACACCGCCTCGATGCCGATATGGTCGGCCAGTTCGCCAAGGCCCGCGGCGCCGAGGCCGCCCATGCCGAAGGAAAAGCCGAAGAACAGGCCGGAGATCATGCCCACCTTGCCCGGTACCAGCTCCTGGGCGAAGACCACGATGGCGGGAAATGCCGAGGCGAGGATCAGGCCGATGGCGACGGTGATCGGCGCCGTCCAGAACAGGCTGGCGTGCGGCAGCAGCAGGGTGAAGGGCAGGGCACCGAGGATGGAGAACCAGATGACGTGCTTGCGGCCGAAGCGATCACCCATGGGGCCGCCGAGGATCGTGCCGACGGCCACCGCACCCAGGAACACGAACAGGTGCAGCTGCGCGTTTTCCACCGACACGCCGAAGCGATGGATCAGGTAGAAGGTGAAATAGCTGGTGAGGCTGGCCAGGTACACATACTTCGAGAAGATCAGCGCCAGCAGCACCGTAATGCCGCGACGCGCTTCCGCACTGCTGGGCGGGGTGATGTCATGGCTGCCGCCACCTGTTTTGAGGCGGGTGAGGCCGTGGTGGCGATACCACTGGCCCACGTTCCACAGGATGGCGCCGGAAAGCAGGGCCAGCAGTGCGAAGAAGGCCAGGCTCGACTGGCCCCAGCGCACCACCACCACGGCGGCGGCCAGCGGGCCGAGCGCCTGGCCGGCGTTGCCGCCCACCTGGAACAGCGATTGCGCCAGGCCATGCCGGCCACCGGCGGCCATGCGCGCCACGCGAGAGGATTCGGGATGGAACACCGACGAGCCCATGCCCAGCAGCGCGGCGCCAACCAGCAACATGCCGTAGGTGTGCGCTACCGACAGCACCATCAGGCCGGCCAGGGAAAAGAGCGTGCCGCCGGGCAGCGCCAGCGGCGTGGGCCGACGGTCGGCGTACAGGCCGACCAGCGGCTGCAGGATCGACGCGGTGATCTGGTAGGTCAGCGTGATCAGGCCGATCTGCCCGAAGTCGAGGTGGAATCCGGCCTTCAGGCCCGGATAGATGGCGGGCAGCAGCGACTGCATCATGTCGTTGAGCAGGTGGCAGAAGCTGATGGCGAAGATCACGCCGTAGACGGTGGGCGTGGCGGCGCGAGGGGTCTCCACCGCGGCGCTGGTGGTGGGAACTTGCATGGACGGTCCTGGGGAAAGGCTTGGGATGCAATATGAGAACATGCGCAAAGCTGTCCCGCGCTAGGATATGGGTCAAAACCCTTCGCAAACGGGACAATCATGGCTTCCAACGGCCCAGATGCCTTCGATTCGGTGGCCCGGCCCGTGGTCACGCGGGCCAGCGTCTATGCCGCCTCGTATGAGCTGGCCACCCACCAGCACCGGCGGGGGCAGCTGCTATATGCCTCGCAGGGCACCGTGGCGGTGACCACGCCGCTGGGAGCATGGATCGCACCGCCGGAGCGTGCCGTTTGGATTCCACCGACGATGCCGCATTCGGTGCGCATGATCGGCGTGGTGACCACGAGCAGTGCCTATCTGGAGCCGGCGGTGACGACGATGCTGGGCGATGCCTGCCGGGTGCTGGCCGTGTCGCCCCTGCTGCGCGCCTTGCTGGTCGAGGCGCAGCACGTGCCGCGCGAATACGACCCGGCGGGACGCGATGGCCTGCTGATGGGTTTGCTTATCGCCGAGATCGGCCGGGCCGCTACGGTGCCGCTGGCCTTGCCGTTGCCGAAGCATGCGGCACTGGCCAGGCGCTGCGCGCGTTTCCTTGAACGCCCGACGGTGACCGAAGATATCGATACGTGGGCTGACGATCTCGCCATGCACCGTCGCAGTTTCACCCGGTTGTTCCGCCGCGAAACGGGTATGAGCTTTGCGCAGTGGCGTCAGCAGGCCTGCCTGCTGCATGCCTTGCCACGCTTGTCGGCAGGCGAGCCGGTGACGGATATCGCCATGGATCTGGGGTATGAGAACCCCACGGGTTTTTCGACGATGTTTCGTCGTGCCTTCGGCCGTGCGCCCAGCACTTATCGCGATGCGGTGCCGCGCGCCTGAGCGCAGCCACGGCGGATCACGCTTTCGATGGTGTCGGTGGGTGAGTCGCCGATGTCCACCCATAGCGCTTCGTCGCGCGAGGGTTCTTCGAGCGTCGCGAGCTGGCTGTCGAGCAGGGCGGGGTTGAAGAAGTGACCGCTGCGATGGCCCAGGCGGTCGGCCAGCAAGTCACGCGTGCCGTGCAGATAGACGAAGCGCACGTCGTCATGGCCTTTACGCAGGAAATCGCGATAGCGTTTCTTCAGCGCCGAGCAGGCCAGCACGAGCGACTGGCCGCTGGCGCGGTGGCGGTCCATCTCCGCCACGATGGCTTCGAGCCAGGGCTGGCGATCGTTATCGTCGAGGGGAATGCCGCGGGCCATCTTGTCGCGATTGGCCTGGGGATGAAGGCTGTCGCCGTCGATGAAGGGAATGCCCAGCCGCGTGGCCAGCCCTTCGCCGATCGTGCTCTTGCCGCTGCCGGAGACGCCCATGACGATGGTGATCATGCCGACGATGATGCGCGATCCCAGGTGAAGAATCGATCTTTCCTGTAGGAGCGCGCCTGCGCGCGACCGGGTTTTGCGAAATGGTTGATGGTTTTCGCGAAAACCGGTCGCGCGCAGGCGCGCTCCTACAGGGGAGCCATCAGTTTTCGTTGGAGGGCGTAGAGGATGGAGGCGTCCTGTTCGTCCAGCGTGTCGCTTTCCATCGCCCGGTAGTGGCGATGGAAAGCGACGATGGCGGCGCGCGGGTTGGACACGTCGTAACCCACCAGCCGCATCGCCGCGAGGCTGTCGAAGCCCGGCGGGGCAGGGATCAGCGGCTGGTCGGGCCAGAGCCCGAAGCCATAGCGCGCCAGCGTCGCCCACGGAAAGCGCACGCTCGGATCGGTCTTGCGTCCGGGTGCGATGTCGCCATGCCCGATGACCGCCTGCTTCGGAATGCCCAGCCGCGTGGTGAGATCGTTGAGCAGGCTGATGAGTGCCTGGATCTGCGGCTGGGTGAAGGGCGCCACGCCGTCGTTGTCCAGCTCGATGCCGATGGACGACGAATTGAGGTCGGTCTGGTCGCCCCATCGTGCCGCGCCGGCATGCCAGGCGCGATCGGCGTCGTCCACCAGCTGGTCGATATGGCCATTGGCTTCGACCAGGTAGTGCGCACTCACCGGGCCGCCGCTGTTGCGGCTCTTCAGCACCTTGAGTGCCTCCGCGGCATTCACCGTGGAGGTGTGGTGCAGCACGATGAACTGCGCCTTGCGTGCATTGAAGTTCGGCGACGGTGACCACTGGGCCAGGGCACTGCGCTGGGGTGGCTTGAGGGGCGCGCTGGCGCAGCCCGCCAGGACGAGCAGCAGCGTGGCGACGATGCCGAAGCGAAATGCGCGCAGGAGTGTCATGACCTGTCGACTCACTCGACCTTGAAGTCGCTGCTGGCGATGACCCATTCGATCTCGTCGCCGATGTCGCCGGCGTCTTCCCTCGATGCGACCACCACCTGGAGGTCGACGCAGTCGCGTCCCTCGGACAGCCACTGGGTTTTCTCCAGTTCCATGCCGGTCTTTTTCAGCGCGGCATTCAGCAGATTGACGTCGGTGTTCTTCAGCTCGATGCCTTCATGCACGAGATGGCCGCCGCGCACTTCGATGTCGCAGAGCTTGTCGTCGAGGAAGCGCAGCAGAAGCCAGTCATCGCCATGGCTGTCGGCGTATTCGTCTTCGTCGTCCCACATGCTGTCGCCGGCGCTCTTGTAGCCCAGCGCATCGCGCAGTGCCTTGCGCCGCATGCCGAAGAAGATATCGGTGTCGCCCCGGCGGATGCCGCGGCCGGGAATCAGTTCGCAATGTTCCATGGCGTACCTCGTGGGATGGCGCGGGATACCCGCCCGGCAAGCATGATGGAAACCGGGGGTGGACGACCAGCCATCCCCTTGCCATGTCCTTCAGGGTTTGTGGTCACGACCGAGGTAGTCCTCGCTCTGCATTTCGATCAGGCGTGACTCGGTACGGCCAAACTCGGCGCGTACCTTGCTGCCGTCGTACAGCTCCGTGATGGGCGCGGCGGCCGACAGCACGAGCTTGACGTGACGGTCGTAGAACTCGTCCACCAGCAACACGAAGCGCTTGGCCTCGTTCTCGCTGTACACGGTGAACTGCGGCACGTTGGAGATGATGACTGCCGGGAAGGCCCTGGCCAGTTCGATGTAGTCGGTGACCGCGCGCGGGCCCTCGCACAACGCGGCGAAGTCGAACCACACGATGTTCTCCGCGCGCTTGCGCACGGGGATATCGCGCGCATTGACGTGCAGGCTGCCACCTTCGGTCACATCGCCCTGCGCCTGTCCGCTGAAGATCTTCGCCAGCGAGCGCTCGGACTCCTGGCCCGGCGGCACGAGGTAGACCGACGCCTGGCTGAGCGCACGCAGGCGCCAGTCGCGCGGCGACACCATCTCGTGCACCACGCAATGCTGCTCGATGGCGGCGATGGCCGGCAGGAAGCGGGCACGCTGGAGGCCATCCTTGTAGAGGTTCTGCGGCGGCGTGTTCGAGGTGGTGACCAGCGTGACGCCACGCTGGAACAGTCCGTCGAGCAGGGCCGAGAGGATCATGGCGTCGCCGATATCGGTGACCAGGAACTCGTCGAGGCAGAGCACGCGGCATTTCGCGGCGAGCCGCGCAGCCACTTCATCGAGCGGGTTCTGGCGTTCGCCCAGCTCGCGCAGCGTGGCGTGGATCTCCTGCATGAAGCGGTGGTAATGCCGGCGCAGTGCGAGGCCCGGCGACAGGCTGGATACGAAGAGATCCATCAGGAAGGTCTTGCCGCGACCGACGCTGCCCCACAGGTAGAGGCCTTGCACGGCCTTGCGCTGTTCGTTGCCGAGCATGCTGCGCAGGCGGCCGAACAGGCCGCTGCCACTCGTGGGCTCTGCGGTGCACAGCGCGGCATGCATGCGATCGAACTCGGCGATGACGCCGAGCTGGGCGGGGTCGGACTCCCAGCGGTGGCCCGCGATGCCGTCGCGGTAACGCTCGCCCGGCGTGGATTCGCTACAGGTCATGCGTGTTCCGGAGCAGGCGGCCAGTGCAGCACGGCGTGCTTGATGACGCCGCGCAGGTCCATGAGGCGGCGATGGAAGAAGTGGCTGGTTTCTTCCATTTTCACCAGGTTGGGCTTGTGGCCCTCGGGCAGGGCGGCAACCCAGTCGTACACCGCCTGCGGTTCGACGATTTCGTCCGCATCGCCCATCACCACCAGCCAGGGGCAGGAGGGCAGCGCGATGGGCGAGAAGTCCCAGCCGCGACCGGCGGCGGGCGGCGCGATGCTGATGAGGGCATCGGCCTTCAGCGCCACGGCATTGCGCAGGCTCACATAGCTGCCGAAGGAGAAGCCGGCGAGCCAGAGCTTCGCACCGGGCCGCGCCTTGCGCGCCCAGGCCACGACGGCGGCAAGGTCGTCGCTTTCGCCATTGCCATGGTCGAAGGCCCCTTCGGAGCGGCCGACGCAGCGGAAATTGAAGATGACGGTATCGAGGCCGGACTCGCGCAGCGAGCGCTCGATCATGGTCACCACCTTGTTGTGCATGCTGCCGCCGTCGGTGGACAACGGATGGCAGATGACGGCGACGGCGTTGCGTCGGCCTTCGGTGGCGGCTCTGGCTTCGCATTCGAGCTTGCCCGCGGGGCCGGCGAGCGCGAAGCTCAGGGTTTCGGCCGGAAAGTGTTCCGGCGCATCAGGTAGTAGATCGCTCATGCCCACCATGATAACCGCTGCCCCGGGACCCCGCGCCGGGCGCGCACCATGAACGTGCTCGCCCACGCCCTGCTGGCGGGTGATGACGCGGCCCTGCGCCTGGGCGGCATCCTCGGCGACTTCACCCATGGCACGCCCGATGAGGCATTGCCGGCGCGCGTGCGCGATGGGATTTACCTGCATCGGGCCATCGATGGCTTTACCGACTCTCATGATGAGGTACGTGCGGCGCGCGAGCGCCTGCCTGCGGGGTTTCGTCGCTACGGCGGCATCCTGCTCGACATGTGGTTCGATCACTGCCTGGCGAGGGATTTCGCACGCTGGAGCGACGAGCCGCTGGCGGCATTCTCCGACCGCTACCGTGCCGAGCTGCATGCGGCCATGCCCCTGCTGCCGGAGCGGCTGAAGCGGTTCCTTATATATATGGATACCCATGACCTGCCGGCGGGCTATGCACGGCTGGAGCGGGTGGAGCATGCGCTGGCCGGGCTGTCGTCGCGCCTGTCCCGCGCCAACCCGGTGGCCGACGCCATGCCGGTACTACTGGCCGACGAAGAGGCCCTGCGCGGCACCTTCGAGCGCTTCTTCCCCGACCTGCGCGCCTTCGCCGCCCACTGGATCGCCACCCACCCCTTGTAGGAGCGCGCCTTGCGCGCGACCGGCACGGAGCGAGGCATCCAGACCCTTGCAGGAGCGCGCCTTGCGCGCGACCGGGATCGCGATATCCACCCTGACACGCCTCGCCCTGTGCCGGTCGCGCGCAAGGCGCGCTCCTACAGGGGGCGACCGGGCACGAAAAAGGCCGCGATCGCTCGCGGCCTTCCGGCGTTTTTCGGCAAGGCAACCTTCCTGCAATGTTGCCGTGCGTTACTTCGCCTGGTCGATCATCCACTTGACCGTGTTGCCGACCTGTTCGTCGGTGAGGGCCGGATTGCCACCCTTCGCGGGCATGTGGTTGCCGTCGGGGCCCGTATAGCCCTCGATGGCGTGCTTGACGAGGACAGCGGCACCTTCGGCGATACGTGAGCCCCAGGCGCCCTTGTCACCGAGCTTCGGCGCACCGGCCACGCCCGCCGTATGGCAGCTGTGGCAGAGGTTGTCGTAGATGGTCTTGCCGTCGGTGCTGCCACCGTAGGCCACCTGCGAGGCAGCGGCCTTGGCCGCGGCTTCCTGGGCGGCCTGCATGGCGGCACGGCCGGTATCGCCCGCGTAGACACCGCCCACGGGAGCGATACGGGCCTCGGTGCGCTTGGCAACGGCCGGGTCCTGCTCCTTGGGGATGTGGCTGTAGATGGTGTATGCGAGCACCATCAAGGCAATGGCCAGCACGCTGAGGCCGGCGGTCAGCCAGGAAAACTGGCGCATGAAGTTCTGGTCGGACTTGCTTGGAGAACCGCTCACGCATTCACTCCACTGGGTTTGGGTGTGCCGTCCCCCTCCCCGGGGACCGGCGTGCCTGCAAGCCGCGATGCGGCGATCGAACCTTCCCGAGTATAGCGGAACCTCGGCGTACGTCAGCGGTCTGGGAACGGGCGCTGAATCAGACGGGGAGAAGCCCGGGGAAACATGTCGTCAGTCATGGTGTACCCCTGTCAACCGGCATTGTTCAATCCCGTTCCCCTACACCTATATTGGCGCCGTGGAATCCTGACGTATTACGGGTATAAACCCATGGCGCACGGCGCGCCCCGGTCCTCACCGCCGCGTTCGACCGGTTATTCATCTGGGAGTGTTTCATGTCGCGTTTCTGGAAAATCGCGCTGGCCGTCATCGTGGTAGTGGTGATCGCAGGCATCGTCGTCGTTCCCCGCCTGCACGGCGGCAAGGGGCATGGCGAGGCTGCGGCCGATGCACAAGGCAAGGCCAATGGCGAAGGGCAGGGCAAGGATCAGCCACCCGTACCGGTCACCGTCGTTCCGGCGGTGAGCCAGGACGTACCGGTTTATCTCACCGCGCTGGGCACGGTGCAGGCACGTAATACGGTCACCGTGAAGCCGCAGGTGGGCGGTCAGCTGATGAAGCTGAACTTCAAGGAAGGCCAGGAAGTGAAGAAGGGCGATGTCATCGCCGAGATCGATCCGCGCACCATCCAGTCGCAGTACGACCAGTCGGTGGCCAAGCTCAAGCAGGACCAGGCCTCCGCGGCCACGGCGAAGAACAACCTCGACCGTTCGCAGAACCTGGTCAGCAAGGGCGGCCAGCAGTACGTGTCGAAGCAGGACCTCGACAACCTGAAGAACACGCTCGACCAGGCCAACGCCACCGTCGTGGCGGATCAGGCCGCGATCCGCGCCTCGCAGGTGCAGCTGGGTTTCACCAAGGTGATCGCACCCATCGACGGCCTCGCCGGCATCCGCGCCGTGGACGTGGGCAACATCGTCGCCACCACCGATTCCATCGTCACGCTGACCGAGCTGCATCCGATCTACGTGATGTTCTTCCTGCCTGAGAAAAATCTCGACATGGTGCGGTCCGCTTCCTCGGACGGTAACGAGTCGGTGTCGTCGCTCGAAGTGCAGGCGCTCGATCGTGTGGATGCGCATGTGATGGCCACCGGTCACCTCGATGTGCTCGACAACACCATCGACACCACCACGGGCACCTTCCGCCTTCGCTCGCTGTTCGACAACGAGAAGACCCAGCTGTGGCCGGGCCAGTTCGTCAACGTGCAGCTGCGCGTACGCACGGTGAAGGGCGGTCTCGTGGTGCCGGCACAGGCCGTGCAGCGTGGTCCCGATGGCGACTACGTATACCTCGTGCAGGGCGACAACACGGTCAAGATGCAGACCGTGGAAACCGCCACCGAGGTCGGCGACAGCCACGTCATGATCAGCAAGGGCCTGAAACTGGGCGACAAGGTGGTCACGGAAGGCCAGTTCCGCCTGAAGCCGGGTTCCAAGGTGCAGCCGCTGGCGCCGGGCCAGGTGCCGGCCGCGCCCACGGCGGAGGAACTGCAGAAGGCGAAGGACGGCCAGAAGCGCCAGGGCGGACGCCGCGGCGGCTGATAGCGCGCGGCGCGCCCGGCACGGGTGCGCCGCCCACGGGTCTCACGGGACCCGCCACACCAGGACCAGAACGTGGGCTTTTCGACACTCTTCATTCGCCGACCTATCGCAACTTCGCTGCTCATGGTGGCGGTGCTGCTGCTGGGCATCCTCGGTTACCGCCAGCTGCCGGTCTCGGCGCTGCCGGAAATCGACGCGCCAAGCCTCGTTGTCACCACCCAGTATCCCGGTGCCAGCGCCACCACGATGGCCGCGCTGGTCACCACGCCGCTGGAACGCAACTTCGGCCAGATCTCCGGCCTCAGCATGATGAGCTCCGACTCGTCGGCGGGCCTGTCGACGATCGTGCTGCAGTTCAACATGGACCGCGACATCGACATCGCGGCGCAGGACGTGCAGGCGGCGATCAACCAGGCGCGCGGCACCCTGCCGAACAACCTGCCGTATCCGCCGGTGTACAACCGCGTGAACCCGGCCGACGCGCCCATCATGACGCTGATGCTCACCTCGGACAGCCTGCCGCTGCGTGACGTCAACAACTACGCCGACTCGATCCTCGCGCAGAAGCTGTCGCAGGTGCAGGGCGTGGGCCTGGTGTCCATCGCCGGCAACGTGCGTCCAGCCGTGCGTATCCAGATCAACCCCGCGCAGCTGGCAAACCTCGGCCTCACCATGGAGGACGTGCGCAGCGCGCTCACCCAGGCCAACGTCAACGCGCCCAAGGGCACGCTGAACGGCAAGACCCAGTCGTATTCGATCGGCACCAACGACCAGCTGGCCGATGCCGCCGACTACAAGGGCACCATCATCAGCTACAAGAACGGCGCGCCGGTGCGTCTGTCCGACGTGGCCAACGTGGTCGACGGCGTGGAGAACGACCAGCTCGCCGCCTGGGCCAACGGCAAGCCCGCCGTGCTGCTCGATATCCGCCGCCAGCCCGGCGCGAACATCGTGCAGACGGTGAAGCAGATCCGCGCCACCATTCCCGACCTGCAGAAGGTGCTGCCGGCCGACGTGCACCTGAAGGTGTTCGCCGACCGCACCATCACCATCCGCGCGTCGGTGGAGGACGTGCAGTTCACGCTGATCCTTACGGTCTGCCTCGTCGTGGCGGTGATCTTCGTCTTCCTGCGTCGCCTGTGGGCCACCGTGATTCCGTCGGTGGCGGTGCCGCTGTCGCTGATGGGCACCTTCGGTGTCATGGCCTTCGCGGGCATGTCGCTCGATAACCTCTCGCTGATGGCGCTGGCGGTGGCCACCGGCTTCGTGGTGGACGACGCGATCGTGATGATCGAGAACATCGTCCGCTACATCGAGCAGGGTTACGACGGCAAGACGGCCGCCGAGATCGGCGCGAAGGAAATCGGCTTCACGGTGCTCTCGCTCACCGTCTCGCTGATCGCGGTGTTCCTGCCGCTGCTGCTGATGCCGGGCGTTACCGGTCGCCTGTTCCACGAATTCGCCTGGGTGCTGACGATCGCGGTGGCGATCTCGATGCTGGTCTCGCTGACCCTCACCCCGATGATGTGCGCCTACCTGCTGAAGGCCGACCAGCTGCCGGAAGCCGAAGACGCCCACGAGCACGCCATTGCGGCGGGCAAGCACACCACGTGGTCGCGCATCGTCGAAGGCTACGGCAGCAGTCTCGACTGGGTACTGGACCATCGCCCGCTCACCATGCTGGTGGCGGCCCTGACCGTGGCGCTCACCGTGGTGCTTTACATCGTGATCCCCAAGGGCCTGCTGCCCGAGCAGGACACGGGTCTCATCACGGCGGTGGTCCAGGCCGACCAGAACGTCGCCTTCCCGCAGATGGAACAACGCACCAAGGCCGTGGCCGATGCGCTGGCGAAAGACCCTGACGTGGCCGGCGTGGCTGCCTTCATCGGCGCCGGTTCGGTGAACCCCACGCTCAACCAGGGCCAGATCTCGCTGGTGCTGAAGGATCGCAGCGACCGCGACGGCCTCGACAAGGTGCTGCCGCGTTTGCAGAAGGCCGTGTCGAACATTGCCGGCGTGGCCCTGTACCTGAAGCCGGTGCAGGACGTGACCCTCGACAGCCAGGTGTCCGCCACGGAATACCAGTACTCGCTCTCCGACGTGAACTCGACGGAGGTGGCGGGCTTTGCGCAGCAGATGACCTCCGCGATGCGCAAGCGCAAGGAACTGGCCGACGTTGACAACAATCTCGCCGACCAGGGCACCGCGCTCAAGCTCACCATCGACCGCGATACGGCCAGCCGTCTCGGCGTACCGGTGCAGACCATCGACGACACGCTGTACGACGCCTTCGGCCAGCGCCAGATCTCCACGATCTTCACCCAGCTCAACCAGTACCGCGTGGTGCTTGAGGTGTCGCCGGAGTTCCGTTCCAGCGCCGACCTGCTCAACAAGCTCACCGTGCGCGGCAACGGCAACGGCGCGCTCACCGGTTCCAATGCCACCAGCTTCGGCCAGCTGGCATCGAGCAACTCGGCCACGCCGTCGGGTATCGGCAACACGGGCAACGTAGGCTTCCAGGTAGGCGGTGGCGGCACCATTCCCATCGCGTCGCTGGCCAGCGCCAAGGTCACCACGGCGCCGCTGGTGGTGAGCCATCTCCAGCAGCTTCCCGCCGTGACGATCTCGTTCAACCTGGCGCCGGGCTACTCGCTGTCCGAGGCCGTGACCGCCATCCACGAAGTGGAGAAGGACCTCAACTTCCCGCCGCAGGTGCGTGGCCAGTTCATCGGCAAGGCCGCCGAGTTCTCCACGTCGGTGGGTGACGAAGTGCTCCTGCTGCTGGCCGCGATCATCGTGATCTATATCGTGCTGGGCGTGCTCTACGAGAGCTACATCCATCCGCTGACGATCATCTCCACGCTGCCGCCGGCTGGTGTGGGCGCGCTGCTGGCCCTGCTGATGTGCGGCATGACGCTGTCGGTGGACGGCATCGTGGGTATCGTGCTGCTGATCGGTATCGTGAAGAAGAACGCGATCATGATGATCGACTTCGCCATCGAGGCGAAGCGCACCGGCATGAACGCCACCGATGCCATCCGCCGCGCCTGCCTGCTGCGTTTCCGCCCCATCATGATGACCACGGCGGCCGCCTTGCTCGGCGCACTGCCGCTGGCACTCGGCAACGGCATCGGCTCGGAGCTGCGCAAGCCGCTGGGCGTATCCATCGTGGGCGGCCTGCTGCTCTCGCAGCTGGTCACCTTGTACACCACGCCCGTCATCTATCTGTACATGGAGCGGTTCTCCGACTGGCTGGCAGAACGCAAGCGCCGACGAGCGCTGGCGCACGCCGAGCCGCGGACGGCGAGCTGATGGCGCAAGGCGCCGAGACCAGACTCCTGACCTTCTCGCCGGGTGCGCAAGCACCCGGCGAAACCTTTTTGCGACTGGTGCGTTCGTAGGAACGTGATGCGTACCCACCCGTTCCCCACCCAGCGTCCCCGATGAATATTTCCGGCCCCTTCATCCGCCGCCCGATCGGCACGTCCCTGCTTGCCATCGGCATCTTTGTCGTGGGGCTTATCTGTTATTCGCTGCTTGGCGTGGCCGCGTTGCCGGGCATCCAGTTTCCCGCCATCTTCGTGCAGGCCCAGCAGTCGGGCGCGGATGCCAGCACGATGGCGTCCACGGTGGCTGCGCCGCTGGAACGACACCTGGGCCAGGTGCCGGGCGTGGAGTCGATGCGTTCCAACAGCTCGGAAGGTTCCACCTTCGTGTTGCTGTTCTTCCAGAACGGCGTGAACATCGATTCGGCGGCACGCGACGTGCAGTCGGCCATCAACTCCGCACAGCCGGACCTGCCGACGGGCCTGCTCAATGCGCCGTCGTACACCAAGGCCAACCCGAACGATGACCCCATCATCGTGCTCGCGCTCACCTCGGACACGATGGCGCGCACGGATCTTTATAACGTCGCCGATTCCATCCTCGCGCAGCGGCTTCGCCAGCAGGAGGGCATTGCCACTGTGGATATCGCCGGCAGCGCCACGCCGGCCATTCGCGTGGACGTGAACCTGCGCGCGCTGAACGCCATGGGCCTGTCGCCGGACCAGCTGCGCAACGCGCTCACCGCCGCCAACGTCACCTCGCCGCAGGGCTTCCTCACCGACGGCAACACCAATATCGCCGTCACGGCGAATGATTCGCTGTACACGGCCGACCAGTTCGCGAAACTGGTCATCGCCAACAAGAACGGCGTGCCGGTGCGGCTGTCGGACGTGGCCAAGGTCTACGACGGCCAGCAGGACGCCTACCAGGCCGCCTGGTTCAACGGCCGCCCTGGCATCCTGATGTATGTGTACCGCAAGTCGGACGCGAACGTCATCGACACGGTGGACCGCGTCAAGGCGCTCATGCCCACCATGCAGAGCTGGCTGCCCGAAGGCGCGCGCCTGCATTCCTTCTTCGACGGCACGCCCACCATCCGCGCTTCGTTGCACGAAGTGCAGGCCACGCTCTTCATCAGCCTGGCGATGGTCATCATGACCATGGCACTGTTCCTGCGGCGCCTCGCACCCACCGTGATCGCCGGCCTTGCCGTGCCATTGTCCCTGGCCGGTGCCTTCGTGGTGATGTACGCGTTCGGGTACACGCTGAACAACCTCACCCTGCTGGCGCTGGTGATTGCGATCGGCTTCGTGGTGGACGATGCCATCGTGGTCATCGAGAACGTGATCCGTCACATGGACGAAGGCATCCCTCGCTTCGAGGCGGCTTTGCTTGGTGCGCGCGAAATCGGCTTCACCATCGTCTCCATCACCGGTTCGCTGGTGGCCGTGTTCATTCCGTTGCTGCTGGCGCCCGGCATCATCGGCATGTTCTTCAAGGAATTCACCGTCACGCTGATTGCGGCCATCACCGTATCGGCCGTCGTCTCGCTGACGCTCACGCCATCGCTGTGCGGCCATTTCCTCACCTCGCACAAGAACGACGAACCGGAATCGAAGCTGGGCCGCACACTGGAGCGCATGCACGAGCGCATGGTGAAGGCCTATGCCACGGCGCTCGACTGGACCTTGCGCCATGCCCTGCTCATGGCGCTGACGCCGCTGGGCCTCATCGTCATCACCTTCTTCCTGTTCGGCATGGTGAAGGGCAGCTTCTTCCCGCCGCAGGACACGGGCCTGATCGCCGCGCGCGCCACGGCCAGCTCCACGGTGTCGTTCGGCGAGATGATGAGCCGCCAGGCACGCCTCACCGACATGCTGCTGGCCGATCCTGACGTGAAAGCCGTCGGCTCGCGCCTGGGCACCAGTCGTACCGGTTCCACCGGTAATTTCAACATCGAACTGAAGACGATGGCGGAGGGGCGCACGGATACCACGTTCGATGCGCTGGCGCGTCTGTCGGCCAAGGCCAACCAGTATCCAGACCTCAACCTGCGTCTGCGCCCCATCCAGGACCTGCCGACCGGTGGCGGCGGTGGTTCGTCGCAGGGTGGTCAGTACTCCGTGTCGCTCAAGGGCAATGATATCGGCGAACTGCAGGTGTGGCTGCCGAAGCTCGTCGATGCACTGAAGAAGAGCAAGGTGCTGAAGGATGTCGGCAGCGACATCGATGCAGCCGGCCTGCGTCAGAACATCGTGATCGACCGCGACACGGCCGCGCGTCTCGGGGTAGGCATCGGCGATATCGACGGCGCGCTGTACAACGCGTTCGGCCAGCGTGCGGTGTCCACCATCTACTCGGACATCAACCAATATCGCGTCATCGTCAACTCGTTGCCGCAGATGGCGGCGACGCCCGAAGCGCTGAATCAGCTCTACGTGAAGTCGAGCACCTCCGGCGCGATGGTGCCTATGTCGGCACTGGCGCGGCAGATTCCGGGTCTCGCACCCGTGCAGATCGTGCACGAAGACCAGTACACGACGATGGACGTGAGCTTCAACCTCGCACCGAATGCCAGCATGGGCGAGGCGATGGTGGTCATCCAGAAAACCATCGACGGCCTGCGCATGCCAGGTGATATCCGCCTGGAAGCCGGCGGCGATTTCCGCCGCTTCCAGCAGTCGCAGAGCGACATGCCGCTGCTGATCCTCGCCGCCATCGTCACCGTATACCTGCTGATGGGCATGCTCTACGAGAGCCTGATCCACCCGGTGACGATTCTCTCGACACTGCCGGCAGCGGGTGTCGGCGCACTGGCGGCCCTCGTCATCACCGATACCGAGCTATCGGTCGTGGCGATGATCGCACTGGTGCTCCTGATCGGCATCGTGAAGAAAAACGCCATCATGATGATCGACTTCGCCCTGGTAGCGCAGCGCGAACATCACCTGCCGCCGAAGGAAGCCATCCGCGAAGCCTGTCTGGTCCGTTTCCGCCCGATCATGATGACGACCATGGTCGCCATCCTTGCCGCGCTGCCCCTCGCCATCGGCCTGGGCGAAGGCTCCGAACTGCGTCGCCCGCTGGGCATCGCGATGATCGGTGGCCTGCTCATCTCCCAGAGCCTCACGCTCCTCTCCACCCCGGCCCTGTACGTGATCTTCGCGTGCCTCTCCGACCGCTGGAAGGCCCGCAAGGCCCGCCGCCAGGAACGCAAAGCCCTCCGCACCCGACCCCTGTTGTAGGAGCGTGCTTGCGCGCGACCGTTTGATACGCTGCGTCACCGATGAAAGCTGCCTCCCTACCGAAGGGGGGGCGATCACATCGGCGATGTTGCGCTCCGTAGTAAAGCAGCCCTTGTTGTGCATCGCTCCGTAGCAAGGGCTCGCCTTACGGCCTCGCACTCGGCGCCTGTGGCGTGGCCGCTCAGAGGCGACGGGGGCGGCCCTTGGCGCTCCGGCCTGCGGTGTCCCTCGGGAAAGGAGGAGCCGCTGCGCGGCTCAGTGTCTTATGGCTTGCGCCCCTTCGGGCCCGGGGAGCGGGCGGGTTTTTCGACTCGGCTCCTGCCTCGGCGAAAAAGGCCGGCCTTCCTGGCCGGCCCCCTTCGGGCCTTTTCCGCCCGCTCCCCTCACCTCCATCAAGTCGCGCCAAGGGCCGCCCCCGCCGCCTCTCCCCATCTCAAGGTCGTCGTGTGGGAAAACCTTTGGGCTACCGCACCCCTGTAGGAGCGCGCCTGCGCGCGACCGGTTGTCGCGAAAACCATCATCGTTTCGATGCATCCGGTCGCGCGCAAGGCGCGCTCCTACAGGGATACGGTGTCGTCGGGCGCATCGCTTCCTACCGCGACATCCCCCAAAGCCAGACCGCCCCTAGCGACGCGCCCACCAATCCCGCACTGGCCGCTTCAAACACCATCCCCGGCCATTCCTCCCGCGGCAGCAGACACCCATGCGCCGCCATATCCCCCACGGCGAACGACCCGGCGATAAACGCCACAAACGACAACACCGAAAACATCCGCGCCCCCGTCGCCAGCGAACACCTCTGGCCATAACTGCTCATGTAGACAAGCAGGTTCACCACCAGCAACACCAGCGCCACACCCACTTCCCACAGCCCCACGATCATTTCGCCCCTCCCAGCGCGCGCACCTCATCCCACATACGCCGCACGTTCGCCTGCCTGGTGCATTGCAGGCCCATGCGATACAGCACGTTGACACCCGACATCGCCCGGGCGACGCACCGCTGATTCGGCAACTCCGTTTCCGCCATGTATTCGGTCAACACCGACTGCATCGCCTCCGCATACGCCTGCCACGCGGTCGCGTCATTCATCAACGTATCCATGCTGGCCTCGACATTCAGGCCAAAGCTCCCCTCGCCGAGGACGCCTTCGTCTTTCGGATCACTCATGTCGTTGGTTTTCCCTAAAGCGCCGCCTTCCGAGCGGGGCACGCCAAGGGCCGTGCCCCTCATCGACTCGGGCGACGAGATCTCACGATTCCCGCACTTTGTCCGGTTTTCTCACAGGCAGGGCGCTACGCGCCGGGTAGGACGGCAGAGCCAGAAACGGTGAGAAATCAGGACGAACGCGGGCGTTAGCCGCGTCCTGACGAGCGTTTAGGACGTCCCTGGACCGTCCGGGACAGACGGTGGGTGTGAGAATGCCTTAAGATTTGGCACAGCCATAATCAACTCCTAAGCGGTTGGTTTGGTCAGCGGGCGGAGGTGTTGTCGCACCTCCGTTCCGCGTCTTTCTCGATACGTCGAGCGATGGTTGTCTGCCGAGCCGTCAACGAACGAGCAGACAACGCGCACACCGTACCAAATTGCGCACGCGTTTGGATATGGAAGGATTCTGAAAAATCGCCACCACACGCTCGTCGTTCCTGCGCATGCAGGAACCCAGCGCCTCGGTTTGCCAGTAAGCGCGATGACGTTGCATGGGCTTTTTTATCGGCTCATTTCGCGAAACGCTATCGCCGATGCGATCGGCTCCCACCCCTTTGGTAGCGGTCTTTTCGCTAGGGTGCTGTCGCGCGCGAGGCGCGCTCCTACATGACAGTAGTTACGCCAGGTTAGTCGTGAGGAGGCACCGGTCGCATCGGCGATCCGTCTTGCGACACCGCATCTCTGTAGGAGCGTGCTTGCGCGCGACCGGTGGTATCGAAACGATGATGGTGTTCGCGACAACCGGTCGCGCGCAGGCGCGCTCCTACAACAAGCTGCCGCGACGTGTGGAGAGGCGGCGGGGGCGGCCCTTGGCGCGACTTGATGGAGGTGAGGGGAGTGGGCGGAAAAGGCCGCGTAGCGGGGCCGGCCAGGAAGGCCGGCCTTTTTCGCCGAGGCAGGAGCCGAGTCGAAAAACCCCGCCCGCTCACCGTGCCCGAAGGGGCGAAGCCATAAGACACTGAGCCGCGCAGCGGCTCCTCCTTTCCCGAGGGACACCGCAGGCCGGAGCGCCAAGGGCCGCCCCCGTCGCCTCGTTCGCCGCCACGCTCACGCGCCGAGTGCGAGGCCGATAGGCGAGCCCTTCCTACGGAGCGAAACACCACAGGGACTGCTTTACTACGGAGCGCACCGTTTCAGCCGGTCGCGCGCGAGGCGCGCTCCTACAGGGTGTCAAGGGGGTCGTGCTGCACCCTCGCTTTCCCCTGCCGGCCCATCCGGGCCACAATGGACGGGTTGTCCGCCTGCCGGTGCGCCCTTGTGGCCTGCGCTGGCCGGCCCCATGACCTGGCCCACTCAAGCACAAGGCTCGCCGCATCATGTCCAAGTCGCCCAAGATCATCTATACGCTCACCGACGAAGCCCCGTTCCTCGCCACGGCTTCGTTCCTGCCGATCATCGAGGCCTTCGCGGGTAGCGCAGGCGTTGCGGTGGAGACGCGCGACATCTCGCTCGCCGGCCGCATCCTCGCCCAGTTCCCCGAGCGCCTGACCGATACCCAGCGTATCGGCGACCACCTTGCCGAACTGGGTGAGCTGGCCACCACGCCGGAAGCCAACATCATCAAGCTGCCCAACATCAGCGCCTCGGTGCCGCAGATGAAGGCGGCCATCCGCGAACTTAAGTCCCAGGGCTACGATCTGCCCGACTACGTGGATGCGCCGTCCACCGACGCGGAGAAGGAAAGCAACGCCCGCTACGGCAAGGCCATGGGCAGCGCCGTGAACCCAGTGCTGCGCGAAGGCAACTCCGATCGTCGTGCGCCGCTTTCGGTGAAGAACTACGCCCGCAAGCACCCGCATCGCATGGGCAAGTGGTCGTCGGAATCCAAGTCGCATGTGTCGCACATGGATGGCGGCGATTTCTACGGTAGCGAAAAGTCGGCCACGCTCGACAAGGCTGGCAGCCTGCGCATTGAATTCACCGGCAGCGATGGCGCCGTGAAGGTGCTGAAGGACAAGGTGGCGGTGAAGGCCGGCGAGATCGTCGACGCGGCCGTCATGAGCAAGAACAAGCTGGCCTCGTTCATCGATGCGCAGATCGTCGATGCGAAGGCCAAAGGCGTGCTGTTCTCGCTGCACCTGAAGGCCACCATGATGAAGGTTTCCGACCCCATCATGTTCGGCATCGTGGTGCGCGAGTTCTACAAGAATGTGCTGGCCAGGCATGCCGATGCGCTGGCGAAGGTGGGCTTCGACGCCAACAACGGCATCGGCGATCTCTATGCCCGTCTCGACAAGCTCGATGCCGCTACCCGCGATGCCATCGAAGCCGACATCAAGGCCGAGTACGCACAGCGCCCGGCGCTGGCCATGGTCAACTCCGACAAGGGCATCACCAACCTGCACGTGCCCAGCGACGTGATCGTCGATGCGTCGATGCCGGCGATGATCCGCGACTCCGGCGGCATGTGGAATGCCGAAGGCAAGCTGCAGGATGCCAAGGCCATCATCCCCGATCGCTCCTACGCCGGCGTGTACCAGGCGGTGATCGAAGACTGCATCGCCCACGGCGCGTTCGATCCGGCCACCATGGGCAGCGTGCCCAACGTGGGCCTGATGGCGCAGAAGGCCGAGGAATACGGCTCGCACGACAAGACCTTCCAGATTCCCGCCAATGGCACCGTGCGCGTGCTCGCCGACGACGGCTCGGTGGTGTTCGAGCATGCGGTGGAGCAGGGCGATATCTGGCGCATGTGCCAGACCAAGGATGCGCCGATCCAGGATTGGGTGAAGCTTGCCGTGCAGCGTGCCCGTCTGTCGCAGACCCCGGCCGTGTTCTGGCTGGACAAGCAGCGTGCACACGATGCACAGGTGATCGCCAAGGTCGAGCGTTACCTCAAGGATCACGACACCTCGGGTCTCGATATCCGCATCCTCTCGCCGGTGGATGCCACGAAGCACTCGCTGGAGCGTATCCGCAAGGGCGAGGACACCATCTCCGTCACCGGCAATGTGCTGCGTGATTACCTCACCGACCTGTTCCCGATCATGGAACTGGGTACCTCGGCCAAGATGCTCTCCATCGTGCCGCTTATGGCCGGCGGTGGCCTGTTCGAGACCGGTGCGGGTGGTTCGGCCCCGAAGCACGTGCAGCAGTTCGTGGAGGAGGATTACCTGCGTTGGGATTCGCTGGGTGAATTCCTTGCCCTGGCCGCTTCGCTTGAGCACCTGGGCGAGCGCTACGACAACAAGCACGCCCGCGTGCTGGCGAAGACCCTCGACCAGGCCAACGGCCGCTTCCTCGACAGCAACAAGTCGCCAGCGCGCAAGGTGGGCGAGATCGACAACCGTGGCAGCCATTTCTATCTGGCCATGTACTGGGCCGATGCGCTTGCCGCGCAGGACGACGATGCCGACCTCAAGGCAAAGTTCGCTCCCGTGGCGAAGGCACTGACGGAAAACGAGGCGAAGATCGTGGGCGAGCTCAACGGCGCCCAGGGCAAGCCGGTGGAGATCAAGGGTTACTACCACCCGGATCTGGCCCTTGTCAGCGCAGCGATGCGCCCGAGTGCTACGTTCAATGCCGTGATCGACGGTCTGCGCTGATCCGCTGTCGCCATCGATGAAAAAGGGCCGCCCCATGGGCGGCCCTTTTTTTTAGCGCAGATCCCAGGCCGAAGGCAGGTCGGCCAGTACCCAGCGTGACATCAGTTCATGCATGCGGGTGGTGGGATGGACCATGTCCCAGAAAACGTTGCGCTCCGGGATGCAGTCCTTGCGTACGGATTGCGTCGAAAGATAAACCTGCGAGCCCTGCGAACGCAGGTCCAGGCAGGGACGGGTCACGTCCGCAAAGCCGTAGGCGCCTGGATCGGCCAGGACGTTGTCGAAGTGTTTTGCGGCATCGATCCAGACGACCTGCGCGTCCGTTCTTTCGGATACGCGTTGTGCGAGCTGCGGTAGCACTTCGTTGAGCTGCGCCACCGTGGCATAGACCTCGTCGCTGTCATGGCGCCCGGTGCCGTCCATGCCATCGATGGAACGGAAGGCCGGTGCCCGGGTGAGGTCGGGCACGCCCAGGAGGACGATCTTGCGTGCACCATGATCTACGAGGTCATTGAGCGCGGTGTCCAGGTCAGCCACGACGTCCCTGGCCTGTCGGCCGTTCATGGCATCGTTGCCACCGATCCACACGGTGAACAAGGTGCGCCCGATGTCGTAGCGGTTCACGTTGCGGCGCGTGTAGGCGATGAACGAGTCCACCTGGGACTTCACGCCGTTGATGATGCCGTAGGCATTGTCCGATTGGGCGCCGCCTGTCGCCCAGGTGTTGAGTGGGAGACCCGTACGGCGGGAGAGGTATTCCGTCCACACCGGGCCGTTGCTGAAGCGGCCGAGAAACCACGACGTGTGGATGGGGAAGGTCTGCCTGAATTCATTGTAGATGTTGCCCGTATCGCTCAGGCTGTCGCCGAACGACACGATGCGTTCCACGGGTCGCCCGCGGTAGGCCGCGACATCGCCGTCGTACCAGATCTGGAAGTTCTTGCCCCACGGACCGCCGGCGGCGCTGGCCTGTACGAGTGTGTCCTTGCCCGCCGCATCCAGTGCGCGGCGACAGGCCTGGTTGACCTCTTCAGGCTCCTGCAAGGTGAAGAACAGGGCGCCTTCGTGAATGGTGCTGATGCCTTGCCACCGTCCCCTGAGGGCGAAGTCGCTGGCGTCGACGTAACCGGTAGCGAGGTTGGCCTGGCCTGCGGACTGTTTGTACCAGCAGCGGAGCTGGGCCGTGATGGGGCGATCGAAGGGATTTTCGTAGGTCTGCGCCAGGCTGTTGCCAGCCGTGAAGAGGGTTGCCGCACAGACGAATGCGGCGGCGAGCGTGTGTCCGTTCCTGGACATGGTGAACCTCCTTGGGGATGGGGGCCGGGTGTTACGGCCCGCTCATCTTCGTCGGAAGCCACCTGGACGACAGTCGGGCATGCCCGGCGGTTATGTCGTCCATCGCCATGTGTCCTGTAAGGGCCACCCGCGAGGGTGGCCCTGTCTCGTTATTTCAGCTCCCAGGCCGGTGCGCCGTATTCCGTCGCCCAGCGTGACATCACCTCGTGCATCTTCGTCGAGGGATGCAGGGTGTCCCAGAACATGAAGCGGTCCGCGACGCAGTAGTCGCGTGGCTTCGGCGTCTTGATGTAGTTGAAGAAGCTGTCCGAATCGATCTCCAGGCAGGAGTTCTTGATGTTGTCGAAACCGTAGCTGGCCGGTGAGCGGAGTACCTGGTCGAACTTCGCATAGGCGGGCACCTTGCGGATTTCCAGGTCGAGGATGCCTTGCTCCTGCGCACGCTTCTTCACATTGGCGATGATGCCGTCCAGCCCGCTGTTATAGGTGTACACCCGCTGATGGACGGCCTCCCTGTCCTTGCGTCCCATGTCGAACACGGGAGCGACGCTGACGTTCGGCAGCTCCACCACGAGGATTTTCCGCGCACCGCCATCCACGAGGTTGTTAAGGGCTTCGCGCTGCAGGCGGACGATGTCCGTGGCGTACTTGCTGTCGTTGACGAAGTCGTTGCCGGCGACGAGGAAGGTGAACAAGGTGCGTTCCGGCTTGTAATCCGGGATGACGTCCACGCTGTCGAAGAAACTCTTGATCTGCGACTCGATACCGTTGATCAGGCCGAACTGCGCATCTTCGGTCTGGGCGCCGCCCACCGCCCAGCTGTTATGGGTGAGCGCGTTGCGCGAGGCCAGGTATTCGACCCAGCTCGGGCCGTTGCTGAAGCGCCCGGCAAACCACGTGGAGCTGGGGAGCGCGCCACCGAAGAAACTGAGAAAAGTCTGCGACACGGTGGACATGTTGCCGGTGTCGGTCAGGCTGTCGCCGAAGGAGACGATGCGTTCGATGGGCGCATCCGGCTTGACGTCGCCCGTGTACCAGATCTGGTACGAAAGCTGGAGCAGCCCGGTGCCGGCGACACGCGCTTGTACGTAGCGTGCGTCCGGCAGCCCCGCGACAGCCTTTTCGCAGAGTGCGTCCACCTCGGCCTGCGGTGTGTAGGTGGTGAAGAACTTGCTCCACGACCACACTTTCGGATATCGCCACGTACCGGCGATGGACCCGGGCGCTTCGATTTCGCCGGTACGTGCGCCGGTGGGGTCAGTGAGATCCTGGTACAGGCAACGTAGCGTCGCCGTATGGGTGTCGGCGAAGGGCGCCTGTGCGAATACGGCCGTGCTCGTGAGCAGGGATGCCGCACACGCGAAGGCGGCGGCGAGCTTGCGTCCTTTCCTGGACATGATGAACCTCCTTGGGGATGGGGGCCGGATCGTTCCGGCCCGCGCATCTTCGTCCGATACGCCTTCGATGGCAGCAGGGGAAACCCGGCAACCCTGTCATCCTGCAACGCAGGCGACGTAGGGGATTACTGGGCGCTTGCTTCCTGCAAACGGGCAAGCTCTGCATGGGTCAAGGCCAGCGTGGCGGATTTTGCGATGTCCCGCAGTTGTTCCACCGTGGTGGCGCTGGCAATGGCCGCAGCGATGGAGGGCTGTGCCATCACCCATGCCAGCGATACCTGTGCGGGGGTCGCACCGTGATGCTTCGCCACGGTATCCAGTGCATCGAGCACGCGTAGACCGCGTGGATTGAGGTAGTTCTTCACCTTCGCACCGCGTGCCTTGCTCTTGTCGAGATCGCCTTCGCTGCGGTACTTGCCGCTCAGGAATCCGCTGGCCAGCGAGTAGTAGCTGATGACGCCGATCTGCTCCTTCTCGCACACGGGCTGCAAGGCTTCCTCGAAACCCCGCCGGTCCATGAGGTTGTATTCCGGCTGCAGCGATTCGTAGCGGGCGAGCCCCTTTGCCGCGCTGATGGACTGTGCATCGGCCAGTCGCGTGGCATCGTAGTTGGACGCGCCGATGACGCGCACCTTGCCGGACTTCACCAGATCGTCGAAGGCGCGCAGGGTTTCTTCCAGTGGCACCTTCGGATCGTCGGTATGCGACTGGTAGAGATCGATGTAGTCGGTTTGCAGGCGGCGCAGGGAATCATCCACCGCTTCATGGATGTTCGTGGGCGACAGACCGGGGTAGCGCGCCCACTTGCCTACCTTGGTGGCAACCAGCACCTTGTCGCGCTTGCCGCTTCGCTTCAGCCACTTGCCGATGATGGTTTCCGACTCGCCACCTTCGTTGCCCGGGACCCAGGCTTCGTAGACGTCGGCCGTGTCGACCAGGTTGAAGCCGTGGTCGACGAAGGCGTCCAGCAACTCGAAGGCACGCGCTTCGTCCACGCTCCAGCCGAAGACGTTGCCGCCGAATGCGAGAGGGGCCACCTGAAGTGTCGAGCGGCCGAGTTGACGATGATTCATGCGGGAGCCTCCGGAAGGATCAAATCCCTATGATCGCTTCCGGCGGGTTGCCCTGGCGTGATGCGTCAGCAGGTGCCCGGTACACAGGACGGGCACAACGGCGCGGCCGGCTCCGGGCACGGGCATTCCTTCAGTGCCTTGTCGGGTTTTTCCGTGGCGGCCGGGCGCGTTTCCGTGCGGGCCAGCCGGAACAGCAGTTCCCGGTCCACGATATGGCCGTGCAGTACTGCCAGGCCGGTGAAGATCGAAGCCATGACACCCTCCCATGAGATATCGCCGCAATGCCTTGCGACTTTCAGTGAGCTAAAGGCTGCGCCTTTCACAGGCCCCGTAAAAGCGATATGTTTGCAAGCAGGACTTGAGGAAAATTCATATGTCCCGTCTGCCGCTCGGCTTGCTCCAGGGATTTGTCCTCGTCGCCCGCTCGGGCAAGTTCTCGCGTGCCGCCGAGCAGCTGAACCTGACCGTCAGCGCGCTCAGCCACCAGATTCGCAATCTTGAAGAGCGGCTGGGGCGTTCGCTGTTCGACCGCGGTCCACGCGGCGTCACGCTCACGGCCGATGGCGCACAACTGCTGGATGCCATCGGGCACCATTTCGAGGGCATCGAGCAGGCCCTGGGGCGCTACCAGAACCGCCACCAGGACGCCGTCACCCTCAGCATGCTGCCGTCCGTGGCGTCCAGCTGGCTGGTGCCGCGCCTGCCCCGGCTGGTGGCCGCGCACCCCGAGCTGGAACTGAGCCTGCATTCCTCGGCCGAGGTGGTCGATTTCGACCGCGAGCCCACCATCGACTGCGCCATCCGCTATGGCCTGGGCGTGTGGCCGCGCACGAAGGCCGAGCGTCTTTTCGGCGAATACATCGTGCCCATCGCCAGTCCTTCGCTGGTCCGCCGCATGGGCGGCCTGCCGGATACCTCATTGCAGGGCTGGCCGCTGCTGGGCGATCCCTCGGGGCGCTGGAAGGACTGGGCATCCGAATTCGGCATGCCGCTGCCGTCGCGCTATGTGGCGCGCTTCGACAATACGGAGAGCCTGCAGCGGGCCGTGCTGGAGGGGCTGGGCGTGGCGCTGGGGCGTCTGGTGATGGCCCGCTCGCTGATCGAGTGCGGGGCGCTCACGGTGCTGTGCAAGGAGCGCATGCGGGTGTCGGAGGCGTATTACCTGGCCTACCCGAAGCGCTCGGAGTTGCATTGCGGAGTGACCAAGTTCCGCGAGTGGCTGCTGGCCGAGGCGGCGGTGTATGAGGCGGGGCTGGTGGAGGGCGGGCCGCTGCCGGCCTGAGTGGTGTTGCTCCAGGCCGGTCGCACGCGAGGCGCGTTTCGAGGTTGCGGCTGCGCCGCCGTGTTCTTGTTCGCGCGCAGGGCACGCTCCTGCAAACGCCGCTTCGGGCCGGTCGCGCGCAGGCGCGCTCCTACAGGGCGGGTTTGTAGGAGCGCGCCTTGCGCGCGACCGGTCCAGGGCGTCGCCTGCACGCCCGCCATGACCCCTCGCATCCCCGCCACGAAACCGCATTTCCGGGCTTGACCCATCTACGTTGCGGCGCGACAATTCGCCGGCTACCCGAGCGGCTTTCAGTGCCCGGATGGCACCCTCCTTAGCTTATCCAGGCATATGGACGTACACCCTAGTCGACGCGCCAGCATCCGCAAGCATCGGGTACTGGCGTTGAAAAATAAAATCGCCCGCGGCGACCGTACCCGGTCGGCCGGCGCTTTCCTTCACTAGGGAAAGTCCGGCTCACCTCGACGGAAGCCGTGAGCTTCCGTTATTCGAGGATTGAGCCATGAACCTCCTGCTCGAAAAGACCGGTCCGCTCATGTTCGGCCGCCGTCTCGCATTCGCTCTTGCCCGTCGCCGCAACACCAGCACCGTGCCCGCCAAGCGCACGATCACCGTGCCGCGTTCCCTGGAAGCCGCTGAAAGCTCTTTGAAACGGGCGGAAGGCAAACTGTCACAGCCATGAACAGCGATATAGACAGTACGGCGCGGCCCACGCCGTCCTTCGTCACGACCACCCGGAATACCGTCCGTCGGCCCCTGCCGGCGCGCCTGCTGTCAGCCACCTGCTGAGAGCCGCTCGCGCCGCCGGAGTCTGCGTCCGGAAAGGTAGCGAGCCATGAAGAACCACACCTCGCCGGCGGCCGTCGCCGCCAAGACCTTCACCAACGCCACGGCGGACGCATACCGTCCGGCGGATGAGCTGCTGCGCTCGCTCGACTCGCGCACGGACGGCCTCGACGAAGAAGCCATTGCCGAGCGGCTGGACCGCGACGGCATCAACGAGGTGGGCCACGAGAAGCCGGCGCACTGGTCGATCCAGCTGCTGCGCGCCTTCCGCAACCCGTTCATCATCGTGCTGCTCGTGCTGGCGGTGGTGCAGCTGTTCACCGACCCCGACGACCTCACCGGCCCGGTGATCATCGGCGTGATGGTCGGCATCAGCGTGCTGCTCTCCTTCACCCAGGAGTACCGCTCCTCGATGGCGGCGGAGAAGCTCAAGGCGATGGTGCGCAACACGGCCACCGTCACCCGCCGTGCGGAAGACGGGCACGCCGAGCGTATCGAAGTACCGGTGGAAGAGCTGGTGGTGGGCGACATCGTCCACCTGGGCGCCGGCGACATGATCCCGGCCGACCTGCGCCTGCTGGCGGCCAAGGACCTCTTCATCAGCCAGGCCATCCTTACCGGCGAATCCCTGCCGGTGGAAAAGGCGGCGCCCAACGGCCACGTCCAGGCGGTGGATTCCAGCGGCCCGCTCGACCTGCCCACCGTCTGCTACATGGGCACCAACGTGGTCTCCGGCACGGCTACGGCCGTGGTTCTGGCCACCGGTGCCCGCACCTACCTGGGCTCGCTCGCGCGCACGCTGTCCGGCGAGCGCGTGCAGACCAGCTTCGACCGTGGCATCTCCTCGGTGAGCTGGCTGCTGATCCGCTTCATGGCGGTGATGGTGCCGGTGGTGTTCCTCATCAACGGCTTCGACAAGCACGACTGGCTGGGCGCCTTCATGTTCGGCCTGTCGGTGGCCGTGGGCCTCACGCCGGAAATGCTGCCGCTGATCGTCACCGCCAACCTCGGCAAGGGCGCCATCGCCATGTCGAAGCGCAAGGTGGTGGTCAAGCGCCTCAACGCCATCCAGAACTTCGGCGCCATGGACGTGCTGTGCACGGACAAGACCGGCACCCTCACGCTCGACAAGATCGTGCTGGAACGCCATGTGGACCTGGCGGGCGAGGATTCCGACGAAGCACTGGAGTGGGGCTATCTCAACAGCCGCTTCCAGACCGGCCTGCGCAACCTCATGGACAAGGCCGTGCTCACCCACCGCGACCTCGAAGCCGTGGCGAGCCGCTTCCGCATCGTCGACGAGATCCCCTTCGACTTCCAGCGCCGCCGCATGTCCGTGGTGGTCACCGACGGCCGCGACGAGCAGTTGCTGATCTGCAAGGGCGCCGTGGAGGAAATGCTGCAGATCTGCACCGAGGCGCGCACTGGCGACGTCGTGGAGCCGCTCACCGACGAGAAACGCCGCGAGATCCGCGCGATGACCCGTCGTCTCAATGAAGACGGCCTGCGCGTGCTGGTGGTGGCCGTACGCCGCGACCCGACGGGCGACCGCGCCTACGGCGTGGCCGACGAGGCGGGCCTTACCGCCGTGGGTTGCCTGGCCTTCCTCGATCCGCCGAAGGACTCCGCCGCCACGGCCATCCGCGCGCTGAACCACCACGGCGTGGCAGTGAAGGTGATCACGGGCGACAACGAGGCCGTGACCCGCAAGATCTGCTCGGAAGTGGGCCTGGACGTCACCGCCTCGGCGCAGGGGCGCGATATCGAACTGCTCGACGACGATGCGCTCGACGCCATGGTGGAGAAGACCACCGTGTTCGCGAAGATGTCGCCCGTGCAGAAGGCCCGCGTGGTGAAGGCGCTTCAGCGCCGCGGCCATACCGTGGGCTTCCTGGGCGACGGCATCAACGATGCGCCTGCGCTGCGCGACGCCGACGTGGGCATCTCGGTGGATACCGCCACCGATATCGCCAAGGAGTCGGCCGACATCATCCTGCTCGAAAAGAACCTGATGGTGCTGGAGGAGGGCGTGCTCGAAGGGCGCGTCACCTTCGGCAACATCATGAAGTACATCAAGATGACGGCCAGCTCCAACTTCGGCAACGTGTTCAGCGTGCTGGTGGCGAGCGCCTTCCTGCCGTTCCTGCCGATGATGCCCTTGCAGATCCTCGTGCAGAACCTGCTCTACGACCTCTCCCAGTTGTCGATTCCGTTCGATCGCATGGACGAGGAATACCTGCGCTCGCCGCAGAAGTGGGATGCCGGCGACATCGGCCGCTTCATGGTGTGGATCGGTCCGGTCAGCTCGGTATTCGACATCACCACTTTCTGGCTGATGTGGCATTACTTCGGCGCCAACTCGCCCGAGCACCAGTCGCTGTTCCAGTCCGGCTGGTTCATCGAGGGCCTGTTGTCGCAGACGCTGATCGTGCACATGATCCGCACACGCCGCATTCCGTTCCTTCGCAGCGTGGCCTCCGCGCCGGTGCTGGCGCTGACCAGCGCGATCATGATCGTGGGCATGCTCATCCCTTACTCGGGCCTGGGCGCACGCATCGGCATGCAGCCTCTGCCGGGCATCTACTTCGCCTGGCTGGCGCTGACCCTGGCCTGCTACTGCGTGCTGACCCAGGTGATGAAGACGATTTACATCCGTCGTTACGGGCGCTGGCTATAACCCCAGGCGCGACGGGACTACACGTCACTTCCGGCGCCACGGGACAGACCCGTGGCGCCTTTGACGGTGAGATATCGACTCCCTAACCAAGGAGTCACCCGATGATCCGAACCGCCCTCGTCGCCGTCCTGTTCACCGTTTCCGCCACGGCATTTGCGCAGACTGCGCCCAACCCGGCACCCGCTCCGGCACGTTATGTCGACGCCACCGACTGGCCGGTAAAGCCGGCATGGATCGCTTCTTCAGCGCCGAGGCTCGCCTCGGTACCGCTTTCGACAAGGTCTGCGGCGATACCTTCTGCGAAGGCGATTACGCCAACCTCCGGCCCCTGCAGCTGCGCTGTTCGGTCGACTCGACCAAGGCCAGCGTCAAGCAATGTGTCTGGACCTTCGCCGGCAGCTACGCCGGCGTGAACGGCAAGTCGGGCGCGGTGCAGGTCAACGCCAAGCTGTACAAGTGCAAGCTCACCCTCGCCAAGGACACCCCGGTGGAAGACTTCTACAAGGTGCTGGAAGGCGAGCATCCGCTGGAAACGAAGTTGCCGGGCTCGCGGCTGTCCATCTACGACAGCCTGGTCGGTTGCCTCGTGTAAGCCACCGGTTCGTCGCGACAAGTCCACGGCCCGCCGCATCCTGCTATGCGGCGGGCCTTTGCTTTGCTGTCCTTGGGCCTCCCTGGTCAACGGAGTCGCCCTGATGAACCTTCGTCCCTGCCTGTTCGCCCTTGCCCTCCTGCTGCCGTTGCCGGTGCTGGCTGACGATGCACGGGCCGATATCCAGAAAGTCGTCGATACGTTCCAGACCTCGCTGAAGGCCCATGACGCGAAAACGCTCGGCTCGCTCTTCGTGGCCGACAGCAAGGGCTGGTATACGGCGCTCGGCGAAGCCTCGCTGGTCAAAGTCCGCAAGGAGCATCCGGGCAAGGACGTACCGCGCTACAAGCCCGGCAGCTGGCAGGAATTCACCGATTTCGTTGGCAAGGCGAAGGGGCCGATCGAGGAGCGCTTCCACAACGTCCGCATCCAGACAGACGGTGCGATCGGCACGGTGTATTTCGATTTCGACTTCCTGATGGACGGCAAGGTGCAGAACCACGGTGCCGAAACCTGGCAGATGCTGCGCACCGACGATGGCTGGAAGATCGTGGCGATGCTCTATTCCAGCAATTTCTGACGCTGCCTGCGTCCGGCCATTTTTCCACCCCGGCCGCGCCACGGGCGCGGCCCAGATTGTCACGATCCATCCCAAGGACGTTCCATGGACCGCCAGCCCGGCCTCGATACCCTGCGCGCCGTTGCCATTGCATGGGTGATGCTGTTTCACAGCTATCTCGTCGGCGGGCTGGGCGAAGGCTTCGGGATGCTGGAACGATCCGGCTGGATGGGCGTGGACCTGTTCTTCGTGCTGAGCGGTTTCCTGATCGGCCGGCAGGTGCTGGCTTCGTTGCAGCGCACGGGACGCGTCGATTTCCCCGGCTTCTACAAGCGCCGCATGATCCGCATCCTGCCAGCCTTCTTCGTGGTGCTGGCGTTGTATGCCTTCTGGCCCGCATGGCGGGAAACACCGGGCATGCAACCCTTATGGCAGTTCGCGACCTTCACCTTCAACCTGCTTTACGACAATGGCGACAACTACGCGTTCTCGCACGTGTGGTCGTTATGCGTGGAAGAGCAGTTCTACCTGGTGTTCCCCTTTCTGGCGTTCGCATTGTCGCGACGCCCCTCGGTGCGTCGTTTTGCGCTGACATGCTCGTTGGTGCTGGTCGGCGGCATCCTGCTGCGCGCATGGCTCTGGTCGCATTTCATCCAGCCGATCATCGCGGCGGGTGAAAGGCCGGGCGTTGAATACCTGCGCTATCTCTATTACCCCACCTGGTCGCGCTGCGACGGTCTGCTGGCCGGTGTGCTCATCGCCGCGATCACGGTCTACCGGCCGGTGCTTATGGCACGCATACATGCGCATGCCGGCAAGGTCTTCGTGGGTGGCCTGGTGTGCCTGGGTGCGTCGATCGTGTTGTTCGACAGGGCGCGAGTGGATTTCTGGCCGTGCGTGTTGGGTTATCCGCTTGTAGCGTTGTCGATGGCGTTGTTCGTCGCGGCGGCATCCGGAGCAACATGGTTCGGCACGCTGCGCATCCCGGGCGCCGGCTGGCTGGCCCGGGCCTCCTACAGTCTTTATCTCAGCCACAAGGGCGTTTTCACTCTCGTGGACCATGCCATCGGCGAATCGCTGGATGGCCACCGCTTCGTACGCTTCGCCATCTTCACCGTCGCCACGCTGGCAGGCGGCGCGATGCTGCACTACGCGATAGAACGCCCCTTCCTCCGCTGGCGCGACCGACATGCAGGACCGCGCCTCGCGCGCGACCCGTCCCTGCGAGCGACGTGACATGTCACAAGCGCGCTGTTGTAGGAGCGCGCCTCGCGCGCGACAGCCTATGAAATATCGTGCCTCACGCCATGATGTGGTCGCGCGCAGGGCGCGCTCCTACAAAAGGAAACGGCGCCCTGGGGCGCCGTTTCCTTATCAAAATGCAGCAGGCTCAGTACCGGGCGACGCTCGGATCGACCTCGCGGGCCCATGCATCCATGCCGCCTTCCACATTGAACAGCTGCGTGAAGCCATGCGCTGCGAAGCGCTCGGCCGCGGCGCGGCTGGAGATGCCGTGGTGGCAGATGAAGGCGATCGCCGTGTCCTTCGGCAGCGAGGCCAGGGCCTCGTAGCCCTCGTCTTCGAGGATGCGCGCACCAGCCAGCGGCGCGGCCATGGCGCGACCGTGCGCTGGGCGCACGTCCACGAGCACGATGTCGCCGGCAGACAGGCGATCCTTCAGCTGGTGCACCGACAGGGTGCCGATCTCCACGGCCCCCGGGAACTTCAGGCTGAGGCCTTCGCCCTGCACGGTGGTGACCCAGTCGATCACGATGCCCTTGGCGCGCTGGGCGCTGCCCGGGTCGAAATGCACTTCGATGCCGTTGGCCACGGTGACGATGTCGAAATCACCGGCCGGGGCCAGCTGGAAGCCGGCGCTGTGGTCCGGACCGATCTCCAGGTGCAGGGCCATGTCCTGCGCGTTGGCCATGCCGCCACGGATGGCGTCGGCGGCCTTGTCGGTGATGGTGATTTCCGGCGGCGTGCGGTCCGGGGGGCTGGAGCCGAACAGGGTGTAGAGCTCACCGCTGGTGTAGAGCTGGCGGATGATGTCCGAGCCGCCTACCAGCTCCCCCTTCACGTACAGCTGCGGGATGGTCGGCCACTGGCCGTACTCCTTGATGCCCTCGCGGATTTCCGGGTCTTCCAGCACGTTCACGGTGTGGTACTGGTCGACCACGTCGTTGAGCGTGTTGGTGGCGGCGGCGGAAAAGCCGCACATCGGCTGCTGGCGCGTGCCCTTCATGAACAGCACGACCTCGTGCTGGGCGAGCAGGGCTTCGATGCGCTCGCGGGTGGGGGTATCAAGGGCCATTCTGGTTCACCGCGGATGGGGAAAGGAGCCCATTTTACATGGGCTCGGCCCTGTCCGTTTCAACCCGCTACCGACACCTCGGCACGCAGGGTCGACAGGTCGGCCCGGCAGTCCGCCAGCGGGGCAAAACTGAGTACCGCCTCGGGGGAGGGCAACACGGTCTCACGGCTGGCGCGACCTAGCGGCGTGTACCGCTCGGTCCAGTGGATCAGCTCCATGGCGCCGGTGAAATCCTCGACCAGCGCCGTGCAGTGCTCCACCCAGTCGCCGTCGTTGAGGTACAGGATGCCGTCGATGGGGCGCATGTGGCCGAAGTGGATATGGCCGCAGATATGACCGTCCAGCCCGCGCTCCTTTGCATCCTTGGCCACTCTTTGCTCGTAACCACGGATGTATTCCATGGCCAGGCGGATGTGCGACTTGATGATGATCGACAGCGGCAGGTAGGGCAGTTCGAGGCGGCGGCGCACCGCGTGCATGCGCCGGTTGGCCCAGCAGATGACGCGGTGCATGGCATCGCCCAGTACCGTGAGCCAGCGCTTGCCGATGTGCTCGGGGTCGAACTCGTCGCCGTGGCTCACCCGGTAGCGACGGCCATCGGCGCCTTCGTGCAGGGCGTCCAGCTCCACGCGGATGCCCGCGATGGTGGAGCCGGCGAGTCCGCGCATCTGGAAGTCGTGGTTGCCGGGGATGTAGATCACCTCGACCCCGCGTGCGGCGATGGCGATGATCTCGGCGATCACCGCGCTGTGGTCCGGGTGCCACCAGTGGCGCTTGGCGAGTGCTTCCAGGTCGACGATGTCACCGACCAGGTACAGGCGCTCGCAATCCAGGTGATGGAGGAAGTCGAGCAGATAGGCGGCCTTGCAGTCGGGCGTGCCGAGGTGCACGTCGGAGATGAAGGCGCTGCGGCAGGTGATCTTGGCCATGGCGTCGGTTTCCGGGGCTGTCCCGGGGCGCCAGTGTCTGCTTGAGACGTAACCGCGTCGTGGCGTGGGTATTTCAGTGAGGTTTCGGGGGTAAGCCTATGTTTCAGCTGGGGGTGGCTGCTGGCTGCGTGGCTTCACGTTGTACCGGTCGCGCGCAAGGCGCGCTCCTACACAAGCACCGCACCCCCCTGTAGGAGCGCGCCTCGCGCGCGACCCGTTCCAGAGCAACACCAGCAGGAGCGCGCCTGCGCGCGACCCGTCCCAAAGCACCCCCTGTAGGAGCGCGCCTGCGCGCGACGGGCCGATGCATCGGCCCACCGGCGACCCTCTACCTCGCCGGCAATTCCCGCAACGCAGCCCGCGCCTCCGGCAGGATGGCATCGACCCACAGCCCATACTGCTTCGCCGACGGATGCAGTCCGTCGTCCACCAGCATGCCCGGCTTCGCGCCAGCCTGCCGCGAGGCTGGCGTCACATCCACCCAGCGGGCATGGGCACGCAGGGTTTCATCCTTCGCAATGGCGTTGAACGTATCGATGTCCTTGCCGATGGCCGCGCGATCACGCCCCTCGGCAAAGGCGGTGATGCCCCAGTCGGGAATCGACACCACCACCACACGCCGCGCATCGCCAGCGAGCCCGATCGCCCGATGAAGCAGGGCGAGAAACTGCTCGCGATACTCCGTGGCCGGGCGCCCGCGATACTGGTTGTTCACCCCGATCAGCAGGGTGACCAGGCCATAGCCGGGCGTCAGGTGCGCGGCATCCATGGCGGCCGACAGCTCGTCGGTCGTCCAGCCCGTGGTCGCGATGATCCGCGGTTCGCCCACGGCCACGCCGTCGGCATGCAGGCGCGCGACCAGCTGCACGGGCCAACGGCCCGCCTCGGCCACGCCCTCGCCGATCGTGTACGAATCGCCGAGGGCCAGGAACGTCGGTGCCGTCATCGTCAGGCGACCGCGCTGGCGAGCGGCCGGTCTTCGGCGGCCATGCGGCCGAGCACACGATCCATGCGCGCGAACACCTCGCCCAGCTGGGCCAGCTCCGGCAGCAGGGTGAGGCGCAGGTGGCGGCTGGCGGGCAGGTTGAAGCTGGTGCCGGGCACGACCAGTACGTTTTCCTCGTCCAGCAGGCGCAGGGCGAAGGCCGTGTCGTCGAAATGCGGCACGGCGTCGGCACGCACCCAGGGGAAGGCGTAGATGGCGCCGCCCGGAGCGACCAGGTCGAAGTAGGGGCTTGCCTTCACCTGGTCGAGGATGAGCCGGCGCGCCTCGTGCAGGCGGCCGCCCGGTGAAGTCAGCTCGGTGATGGTGGGCTTGTCGAGCAGGGCAGGCTTTACGGCCCACTGCGCGGTGACGTTGGCGCACAGTCGAAGCGCCGACAGCAACTGGAGCGCTTCGCGGTAATCCACGGTGCGCTTCGGATCGCCCGACAGGCTCATCCAGCCCACGCGGTAACCGCAGGCGCGATGCACCTTCGACAAACCGCCGAAGCTCACGCAGGGGTGATCGCCGGCCACGGCCGCCAGCGGCTGGAACGGCGTGCCGTCGTAAAGGATCTCGTCGTAGATCTCGTCGCAGAGCAGCAGCAGGTTGTGCTTGCGCGCCACGCCGACGATGCGTTCCAGCAACGCCTTCGGATAGACGGCACCGGTGGGGTTGTTCGGGTTGATCAGCACGATGGCGCGGGTGCGCGGGCCGATCAGGGATTCCATCTCGTCCGGGTCGGGCAGGTGGCCGTTCTCGGCGAGGCAGCGGTAATAGCGCGGGTGTCCGTTGTTGAGGATCGTCGCAGCGCTCCACAGCGGGTAGTCAGGGCTGGGCAGCAGCACTTCCTCGCCCGGCTGGATCAGGGCGCGCAGGGAAAGATCGATCAGCTCGCTCACGCCGTTGCCGACGAACACGCGTTCCACCTCGACACCGACGGCCCCACGGGCGCGCTGCTGGGCGACGATGGCCTCGCGGGCTTCTTCCAGGCCCTGCTCGTGACCGTAGGCTTCGCTGTCGGTCAGGTGGTTGGCAATGGCTTCGCGCAGGTGGGCCGGCGTGGTGAAGCCGTAGCGACCGGGGTTGCCGATATTGAGCTTGATGATCGGCCGGCCGGCGGCCTCCAGTTCGCGGGCCCGTCGGGTGAGGGCGCCGCGGATTTCGTAGCGCACTTCCGCCAGGTGCGTGCTGGGCTTGATCGAGGACACTTCGCGAGACTTCCGGTAGGTGCCGCCAGGCCCTTTCCCGGCGGTCTGTCCCGATCCTAACAGCGTCGTCATGGTGTCGCGAGGCGGAAATCGGTCTCCGAGCGGGCATAATCGCGGCCATGACCGACCCTGCGGACCTGGCGCGCCTGCGCCGTATCGGCTGGCGCGAGCCTGGCCTGCCCGACGACCCACGCCGACTTGCGCGCGTGGTGGCCCAGCATCGTGCCGGTTACGAGGTGCACGACGGGGCGTCGGCATTCAACGCGCAGCCGGCCGGACAGTTCCTGAAGCGGGGCCTCGACCCGTCGCTGCGGCCCGCCGTGGGCGACTTCGTCTTCCTCGATCATGCGAACCACCCGGTGATCGAAGCCGTGCTGCCCCGGCGCAGCACGCTCACCCGCGCGGCGGCCGGCGAGCGCTACGAGCGACAGATCATCGCCACCAACATCGACTACGTGCTGGTGCTCACCGGCCTCGATGGCGACTTCAATCCCGCCCGCATCGAGCGTTACCTCACGCTGGTCGAAGGTTCGGGCGCACGCCCCGTGGTGTTGCTCAGCAAGGCGGACACCGGCGTGGACGTCGATGCGGCGGTCACCGCCCTGCGCGAACGCCTTCCTTCCGAAGCCGCGGTGCATGCGATCAACGGCAAGGATCCGGCCACGGTGGCGTTGCTTGAGTCCTACCTCGGCCCGGGTTCCAGCGCCGTGCTCGTGGGCTCGTCGGGTGCGGGCAAATCCACGCTCACGAACACCTTGCTGGGCGAGGAACGCATGGCGACCAGCGCCGTGCGCTCGCACGACAGCCGTGGCCGCCACACCACCACGCATCGTGCGTTGCTGAGCCTGCCCACGGGCGGCTGCCTCATCGATACACCTGGCATGCGCGAACTGAAACTCACCGGCGAGGAAAACCTCGACCTGTTCGCGGACATCGAAACCCTCGCCGCGCAATGCCGCTTCGCCGACTGTGGACACACCAACGAACCCGGCTGCGCGATCCAGGCTGCGCTGGCGACGGGCGAGCTCTCGACGCAACGCTGGCGCAATTACCTGAAGCTCCACGACGAGCGCGAAGAACAGGCCGCCACGCTCGAAGCCAAGCTCCGCCGCAAGACCGTGCCCAAACACCCCGGCAAACCCCGCCGTGGCAACTGGTCCCACTCCGACGACTGATCGCGACAAGGGCTGCGCCCGTTGCCTCGCTCCATCTCACGGTGATCGTGTGGAAAACCCTGCCGCACCACCGTGCCCTTGTAGGAGCGCGCCTGCGCGCGACCGGTTGTCGCGAATACCCTCATCGTTTCGATCCAACCGGTCGCGCGCAGGCGCGCTCCTACAGGGATACGGTGTCGTGAGGTTGATGGCCTTGCGATCGGCTCCTGTCCGTTCGGCAGGGGGCCTGCCATGGGCGGCTAGCGAGTCTCATCATCGGTCGCGCGCAAGGCGCGCTCCTACATGGGCGATGGCGGCGGTCTGGGCTTTCTTCATGGCTTCGCCGATGGCGGGGCCTTCGAGGCCCTGGTCGACGAAGGGTTTGGACGTGATGGCGGCGGCGGCTTCGCGGCAGGCGCGAAGGTAATCGGCCTGCGGGTAGTCGGCGTCGTCGCTGCCGAGGCGGCCGCGTTTGTCGGCGGTGCAGGCGAGCAGGAAGGTGTCGAGGCGTTCGGGTCGGCGCAGTGCGCCCAGGGATTCGAGCAGGCGCAGGATCGTTGCCGGTTTCAGTTCGAAGGCCATGTGGGCGTTGAGATGGTGCCTGCAGACCATCTCGGCCATGAAGGCGTATTCGGTGGGGACTTTCAGGCGCGCTGAGATTTCGCGTACCGGTTCGATGCCGCGTTGTTCGTGCATGATGTGGCGCGGCAGCACGTCGGCAGGAGTAAGTGCCTTGCCGAGGTCGTGCGTCAGTGCGCACCAGGCCACCAGCGCGTCGCCGGGCGCGAGTCTTGCTGCGGCCTGCAATACCAGCTCGATGTGGATGCCGGTGTCTACTTCCGGATGGTATTCCGGGCGTTGCGGCACGCCGTAGAGGGCGTCTACTTCCGGGAACAGTACACGCAGTGCGCCGCTTTCCCGCAGCACCTGCACGAAGACCTGCGGCATTGGTTCGGCGAGTGCCTTGCGGGTTTCTGCCCACACGCGTTCCGGCACGAGGTGATCCACTTCGCCGTCTTCGACCATGCGGCGCATGAGGGCCATGGTTTCGCTGGCGACGGTGAAGCCCAGCGGCGCATAGCGTGCGGCGAAACGTGCGACACGCAGCAGGCGCACCGGGTCTTCCGCGAAGGCGGGAGATACATGGCGCAGCGTGCGTGTTTCGATGTCGCGCACACCGTCGAACGGATCGACGAGGCGACCGTCTTTCGCTTGCGCAATGGCGTTGATCGTGAGGTCGCGGCGTTCGAGATCCTGCTCGACGGTGACACCCGGATCGGCGTGGAAAGCGAACCCGTGATAACCGCGACCGGTTTTGCGTTCGGTGCGGGCGAGGGCGTATTCCTCCCTGGTGTCGCCGTGCAGGAAGACGGGGAAATCCTTGCCTACGGGTTTGTAGCCTGCGGCGACCATGTCTTCCGGCGTGGCGCCCACGACGACCCAGTCGCGATCGACGACGGGGCGGCCCAGCAGTTTGTCGCGTACGGCACCGCCGACAAGGTAGATATCCATGGTGTCCTTCAGGGGCGCCGCTTGGCGCGCGCCTCGTCGAGGCGTCGCTGGTGTTCGGACTGGCCGAGCAGGCGGGGCAGCCATGCCGACAGCAGCTGCGGCTGGATGCCAAGCTGCGCGAGGCCGTCGACCTTGCCGACGGAGTCGGTGCGCAGCGTGCGGAAGTTGTCCGGTGTGAACGGCTTGCCTGGGGCGAACTGGGCCAGTTCGGCCTGGAGACGACCGAGCGAGTCGGGCATGGGTAGCACGAGGCGGCGTCGGCCGCGCGTATCGCGAATGGCGCGTACGAGGTCGAGCAGCGTCCAGGTCTCGCGGCCGTACAACTCGAAGGTTTGCAGTAGCGAGATCGAAGGGTTTGCCACGGCCCGTGCGATGGCGTCGGCCACATCACCGACGTAGACCGGTGCCATCTTCGCCTTGGGTCGCGGTAGCGGCATGACCGGTGCGAAGCGCAGCAGTGTGTCGAAGCGGGTGACCAGGCCGTCGCCGGGGCCGAAGATCGTGCTGGGCTGGTAGATCGTCCAGTCGAGCGTGGAGGATTTCACCAGGGCTTCGGCTTCGCCGCGCGTGCGCAGGTATTTCGACAGTCCCTGGCCTGCCTTCATCGCGCTCATCTGGTGCAGGCGATGCACGCCGGTGTCACGGCAGGCATCCACCACCAGCCGGGTGAGCGTGGCATGCACGCGTTCGAACGTGTCGCGACGGCTTTCGTTGAGGATGCCGACAAGGTTGATGACGGCATCGGCGCCGGCGATATGCCGGCGCAGGGTCGGTGGGTCATAGACGTCGGCCGTGACGACGCTGACGTTGCGCCCGACGGTGGCGTGACGACGGGTCTGTCGGTTGCGCGACAGCAGCAGGATCGAATGGCCGTCCGCGGCGAGACGGGGCACGAGGCTGCCGCCGACGAAGCCGGTGCCACCGAGGATGACGATACGTTGGGCTTTCATGGGGTCCCCTGTCTGGCGGCGTCGGTCCGAGCGTAGGCGCTGCGGACCGCGCCGCCAAGCATCAGCGCTGGGGCTCCTCCGGCGTGGGTGCCGAGGATGCCTCGGCAGGTGCAGGTTCCGCGACAGCCGGGGTGGCCGGCGGCGAGGGCTTGCTCACGACGGGGGCGGGGCAGCTCACCGGCTTGCGCACGGCACCCGACGACGGCAGTGAATAGGTGCTGCCGATGCGGGTCATGCGCGAGCCGATGGACAGCGCATTGCCGTTGAGGCGCCAGTCGTAGATCACGGCAAAGGCCATGACACGCGCGACATATTCGCGGGTTTCCTTGTAGGGAATGCTGGCCACGAAGAGATCCGGATCAAGGGTGCCGCGGGCGGACAGCCACTGGTCGACCTTGTTCGGGCCGGCGTTGTAGGCGGCACTGGCAAGCCACGGGGCTCCGTTGAAGCGGGCCGCCATCTGCGAGAGATAGCGAGTACCCAGCACGATGTTGGTGCTGGGGTCGTACAGGCTCTCGCCGCCGCCCCACGACAGGCCGTTGCGCTTGGCGACGTTCGCCGCCGTGGCGGGCAGCAGTTGCATGAGGCCACGGGCATCGGCGCCGGAGCGGGCGTCGCTCATCCAGGCACTCTCGGCGCGGATGATCGCGTACGCCCATGGCGCCTCGATGCCAGCCTGGCTCGACTGTTCCACCACGCCATCCTGGCGGGCGAGCGGGAAGCGCTGTTCGTACAGGCGCAGCGCTTCGCCGGACGACAGGCCGAACACGGCGCGGTCGTACCAGCCCTTGCGGAAGGCGAGGTCGGCGGCGAGGCGCTGGGTGTCCGCGTCCCGGCCGGCCAGTGCGGAGGACCATTCGCGACGGGCGTATTTCTGCAGGCCCACGGCGTACAGCTCGAAAGCACGGTCGAGGCCGGGGTCGTTGAGCAGTGCGGCTTCGCGACGCTCATCGGTAGGCATTGTCACCGGGCAGATAGCGTAGGCGGTGTCGATGCGGTCGGCCGAGAGAAAGCCGAAGTACGTGGCTTCCTGTGATACCGACTGGTAGAGCCTTTTCGCTTCGTCGTTGCGCCCCAGCTTGCCGAGGACCAGGGCGCGGAAGTAACGCCATTCGCCGTCATCCTTCTGCGTGGGCGACAGGGCGTCCAGCGCAGTGAGCGCAGCCGGCCAGTCCTGCCGGGCCAGGGCAACGCGCACGCGCCATTCGCGGCTGGCGTCGGTCTGGGCGGAAAGGGGCAGGGCGGCGAGGCGGTCGAGTGCCGACTCGTCGAAGTCGGTGGCGTGGAAGAGGGCCAGTGCGTTGAGCACGGCACCCTTCTGCTGCTCGCTCAGGGTGAACTTCGGTGCGAGCGTGGTCCATGCACCGTCGGCCACGCTGGACTGGCGACGGGCCATGCGTTGCAGGGCCAGCGTGACGGCCTGGCGATGGCGCGGCGTATCGGGCCAGTCGGCAGCCTGGCGCAGGGCGGTGGCCGGGTCGTTCAGCGCCAGCGCGATGCGCTGCGCGGCCGATGCGTCGGACGCCGGCAGCCACGGTGCCAGCGAGGCGATGGTGCCGCCCTTGCCGGCATCGGCCGCTACCTGGATGCGGGCCCACAGGCGTTCGCCGGTGAGCAGGCCGGCATCGTGCGCGGCGGAGAGCACCGGGTCGCAGCTGTTGGGCAGGCTGGGTTTCTTCCACAGGTCGGCAAGGTCGCGCTCGAACACCAGCGGCTCGTTGCGCGACAGCTTCGCCTGCAGGGCGTAGCAGGCCAGCGAATCGCCGAGGCCGGGCTGGTACATCGCGGCGAACGTGGTCCAGTCCTTGCGGCGTGCCAGCTCGCCGAGGAAGTCGCGGCGCAGGTCGGCGGCAGGGATCAGCCCCGGATAGCGGTTGAGGTAGGCGTCGACCCGGGCGCGGTCCAGCGTGCGCAGGTCGTGCGTGAGCGCCGCGGCTTCCAGGTAGGGGAACAGGACATAGTTCTCCAGCCCCGTGGCCTGGGTGCGCCAGGCATCGCCACCTTGCTGGCTGGCCGCCGCATAGGCCTGGCGGAAACGCATGCGCTGCGCGTCGGTGCCTTCGGCGGCGGCGCCCGGGGACTGGGCGATGACACAGACGACCAGGGCGAGGCCGGCGAGAAAGCGGAGCGGACGGGGGATGCGTCGCGATGCCTTGGAGGGGGCCATCGGGATTCCTTCACGGGGACGTACCCATCATTGTAGGAAACCCGCGCGTAAACCGGATGAACGGCCCGTTCCGGGGGAATCGCCCTGTCGCCTGCGGGCCGTTAAGCTAGTCCGGTTCGCCTCTTCGATTTCGTTACTGGAACGGCATGCCGCCTCTCAGCCCCTACGCGCGGTTCGCGCGACCGCTCGCATGGATCATCCTTATCGCCGCCGCGCTGTTCGGCGCCGGCTACTGGTGGCAGCTGGGTCGCCCGATCCCTTTGCCTGATTCGCCTACGGCGAAGATCGCCTGCGTGTCCTATGCGCCTTTCCGGCTGAAGGGCGAGACCCCGTTCGACGTCAACGCCTTTATTCCGCCCGAGCGGATCGAGGAAGACCTGAAGGCCCTCTCCACCCGCTTCGATTGCGTGCGTACGTATTCGATGGGGCAGGGGCTGGGTGCCGTACCGGATATCGCCGGTCGTTATGGCATGAAGGTGCTGATGGGCATCTGGCTCGGTCGCGATCCGGTGGCCAACGAGCGCGAGATCAAGCTGGGGATCGAGGCGGCCCGTCGTGACCACGACAGCCTGCGCGGCATCGTGGTGGGCAATGAGGTGCTGCTGCGCGGCGAGCTGCCCGAGAAGGCGCTTGCGGCTTATATCCGCCGGGTGAACGATGCCACCGATGTGCCGGTGACCTACGCCGATGTGTGGGAGTTCTGGCAGAAGCATCCGCGTCTTGCCGAGGCCACGGATTACCTCACCATCCATATCCTGCCGTACTGGGAAGACGAGCCGGTGTCCCCGGAGCGCGCCGTGCATCACGTCGCCGACGTCTACCAGCGCATGAAGGCCGAATTCCCCGGCAAGCGCATCATGATCGGCGAAACCGGCTGGCCCAGCGAAGGGCGCACGCGCCGCGACGCCAGCGCCAGCCTGGTGAACGAGGCACGTTACCTGCGCGAGTTCCTGAACTACGCGGCCACGGTGGACATGCCCTACAACGTCATCGAAGCCTTCGACCAGCCGTGGAAGCGTGATCTGGAAGGCACCGTCGGCGGTTACTGGGGCATCTTCGACGTGGATGCGAAGCCCAAGTTCGCCATGACCGGCCCCGTGGTGGAAGAGCCGCGCTGGGCCTGGGCCATCGCAGCGGGTGGCATCGGTGCCGTTATCTTCCTGCTGGCAGGTGCCTTCGGCCGTCGCTGGCACGGCGTTCAGGGCTGGCTCGCCCTGCTGCTTTCGGGATTTGCCGTGGGCACGGCGCTGGCGGCCCATGCGCGCCTGCTGCTGTTTGCCTGCCGCAATAACATCGAATGGGCGACGGGCATCGGCGTGGGCATCGTCGGCTTGCTCACCTCGCTCTCGCTGGCGCGCGCCGTTGCTTCGCGCCTGGCATCACCGGTGAACCCGGCGGCCGTCGCGCCGGCACCGCAGGAGCGTCGTCGCCTGGGCATCACCTGGTCCGATGCATTTACGCCGCAGCGTTTCTTCTGGATGTTCGTGCTGACGCTTTACGGCATCCTGCTGGTCTTCAACGGCCGTTACCGCGATTTCCCTATCGGGCTGTTCGCGTTGCCGTGCATCGGGTTTTTCCTGCTGGGTCTGTTGCGCACGCGTGAGGATGTCCTCATGCCGCTGGTCGAGGAGCGCCTGCTCGCCGTGTGGCTGGTGCTGCTCGGTGCGGCCGTGGTGGTGCAGGAGATCGGCGCCAACGTGGTGTCCTGGGGCTGGCTGCTGCTCAACCTGGCGCTGGCGATCCCGGTGCTTACGGCGTGGAAGCGGGCGCGGCGGTAATTCTGTATTCGCTTCGTACCGGTCGCGCGCGAGGCGCGCTCCTACAGGTACCCGGCCGCGCGCAAGCTGCGTTGTAGGAGCGCGCCTCGCGCGCGACCGGTACGAAGCAACGAGCTACCTGTAGGAGCGCGCCTTGCGCGCGACCGCACCAAGGCGAAACGCACCCGGCCGCCCCGCCGCGGCAAATCGCTCCGATCAAGCCGCAGCGACAGCTTCCCAGCGCTCGTACTGCACCCGCACCAGCCGCAACGCTCCGATCAGCAGCGCCAGTCCACCACCCTCGTAGCAATACAACTGCAAGGCGATCACCCCCAGGCATGCCGCCAGCACAGCCGTGCCGACACCGCGCCAGAACAGCGCCAGCAGCGCCACGACAATGGCGGCGTACCCATAGGCATAGGTAAGAAACCCCTGCACGATCAGCTCGCGCACGCCACACCACCACGGGCCACCCTTGCCCTCGCAGGCATGCGCGGCGTCGGACGGCTCGATGAAGCCATACCGGAGCACGGCGGCGCCGATGGCGACGATGAGGATGGCGACCCAGGGCAGGGCAGCGCGCAGGCTGGGTTTCATGGATCTATCTCGGTGAAGCCGTGCCTATCGCCTCGGCAAGCGACAGCGGCAGGCGGATTTCGGCGGCAAGCGGCAGATGATCGGAGAAGGCGCGGGGCAATGTCCACGTGCGATCGAGCGCGATGTCAGCCGAGGTGAGGATATGGTCGAGCGCACGCCGTGGCTTCCAGCTGGGGAAGGTGGGCGTGGCGATGGTGGGCATCTGCAGGGCGGTGCGCTCGAAAAGCAAACGCATTTCCGGGCTGGTGGGCTCGGTGTTGAGATCGCCCATCAGCACCGCGTGCGGATATGGCGCGAGCAGTTCGGCAATGAAACCCAGCTGCCCCATGCGCGCGGCGGCGCCGAGCGACAGGTGGGCAATCACCACCACAAGGGCGTGGGGACCCTCACCGAAACGCACGAACAGCGCGCCACGGCCCTTGATGCGGCCCGGCAGCGGATAGTCGATGACTTCGCTGGGTTCAATGCGGCTCAGCAGGCCGTTGGCCGAATGCGCGACACGGGCCATCGGTCGGTTCGGCTGGTGGCTCCAGAACGGCATGCCGGCGGCTTCGGCGATGTAGCGGGTCTGGTTGAGGAAACCCGAGCGCAGGCTGCCGGCATCGGCCTCCTGCAGGCCCACCACGTCGAATTCGTGCAGCAGGGCCGCCAGCGAATCGAGGTTGGCCAGTTTCGAGGAGCCGGGCAGCACGGCGTTGACGCTGCGGGTGACATAGTCGCTGTACCGCTGGACGCTCGCGCCGGCGAGGATGTTGCAGCTCAGCAGGCGCAGGGTGCGCTCGGGTGCGGCGGGCGATGGCGGCGAGGAGCGGGTCATGACGAAAGGGGAATCAGGTCTCTTCGGGCCGAGGCGGCAGAGGATGCCCCCCGTCGCGTGAACGGGGGGCATCGGCCCGGTGCGGGGATTACTTGCCGCCCTTGAGCTCGCGATCTACCAGGTACTTCGCCAGCGCATTGAGCTGGTCGAAATCCTTGATGCTTGCGCTGCGGTACTTCCCATCGACGACGATGGTCGGCGTGCCGTCCACGCCCCAGGCCTGGATCAGCTTGGTGTCGGCGAGGATCTTCGCCTTCACTTCCGGGCCGGTGGCGACGGCGACGAACTTCGCGCTGTCGACGTTGTAGTTCTGCTTGTACCAGTCGGCCATTTCTTCGATGGCGTTCAGCGGCATGTGCTGATCCCACTTCGCCTTGAACAGCTTGTCGGTAGATTCGTCGAGCTTGTTGGCCGGAACGAGTTTCTCGGCTGCGTAGTAGGCCTGGGCGAACGGCAGCCATGCGTCGTTGAAGGCAGCCGGGACGCGATGGAACACTACGTCCCTGGGCAGTTCCTTCTGGAGGGCCTCGACCTTGTCTTCGTAATGGGCGCAGTGGATGCAGCCGAACGAGAACACCTCGACGACCTCGACCTTGCCTTCCTTCGACAGACGCTGCTGGCTGGCCTGCGGAATGGTGACGTATTCGGTGCCGTCGGTGAACGTGGCCGCACCTTCGGCGGGCTTGGCGCTGCATGCCGTGGCCATGGCCAGGGTGACGAGCAGCAGCGAGAGACGCTTGAACATGGGAATCTCCGTGGGGTTTCGTGGTACGCGGTTACTTGCCCGCGGCTTCCTTGCTGATGAGCCACTGGGCGAGTTCGACCGCCTGCGGATAGCCGCCGGCCGAGCCCGGGGTGAAACGATATTTGCCGTTCACGACGATGGTGGGCGTGCTATCGACCTCGTAGGCGCGGATCAGTTCATCGGCGCGCTTCATCTTGGTGTTGATGGTGAAGGAGTTGGCCGTGGCGACGAAGTCTTCGGCCTTCACGCCGTGCTGCGCGTAAAACCTGGCCACGTCGTCGATGGTGGGCCAGGCGGACTGCGGCTTCGGCTTCTGCGTCTTCATGTCGAAGATGCCCAGTTCGCCGCTCTTGAACACGGCATCGAACATGGCGTCGTGAGTCTGCTTGTCCACGCCCAGGGCCTGCGCGGTGAGGTAGGCGCGCTGCAACAGCGGCCAGTTTTCATCGGGGCGGAACGAGGCCGGGGTGTAGGTCATCACCGCACCCTTGGGCAGGCTCTTGGCCAGCTCGTCGACCACGCCGTGGAACTGGAAACAGGCCGGGCAGCCGTACGAGAACACCTCGGTGACTTCGATCTTGCCCGGGCTGCTGGTGGGCTGGGCCGGATCGATGCGGAAATACTGCTTGCCTTCCACCCACTTGCCTTCATCGACGAACGGCTTCACGTCCGGGCGCTTGGCGTCGTCCGGGTCGGCGGCTGCGGCAGGAGCCGGTGCGGCCGAGGCGCTGCTGCCCGATGCGGCCGGCGCGGTGTTTGCCGTGGATGCCGGGGCCGGCGTCGCTGCCGGTGCGCTGGCCGGAGCCGCGGGTGCGCTGGCGGCCGTGGAGGCGGCCGGCGGCGGGGTGGTGCCGCCATCGCTGTTGCCGGAACCGCAGGCCGCAAGGCCGATCAGGGCCGCGCAGAGTAGGGGAAGGCGCATACGCATCGGATTCGTATCCTTTTTTTCGTGCCATCGAAATGAGAACGGGCCCGACGAGGGGCCCGTTCGATCTCCCAACTTTACCGTCTTCAGGGCGACGCGGGTGCGACAGGCGCCGCGGGCTCGGCGCTGTGCAGTCCCTCGATGTAGCTCGCCACGGCGCCGATGTCCTCTTGCGAGAGCTTTTGCGCTACGGCAGCCATGATCTTGACGTGTGGGCCGTCCTTCGACGCGTCGCGCGACGAATCGTTCCATGCCTTCAGGCGCGCCTCGATGTAATTGGCGTGCTGGCTGGTGAGCTGCGGATAGTGCGCCCCTGGGTTGCCGCGCCCGTCGGGGCCATGGCAGGCCATGCAGGCGGGGATGCCGTGATCGACGTCGCCCTCGCGGTAGAGCTTCTGTCCCGCGTCGACGTATTTCTGGTCGGCCACGCCCGGAAGGGCGGCCTTGGTGGCGAAGTAGGCGCCGACATCGTGCATGTCCTGCTCGGACAGCGCGGCGGCGAAGCCGGCCATGATCGGGTTGGAGCGCTTGCCCGACTTGAAGTCGGCCAGCTGGGCGGCGATGTACTGCTCGCTCTGGCCGGCCAGCTTCGGGTATTGCGGATCGGTGGAGTTGCCATCCATGCCGTGGCATGCGCCGCAGGCGGCGGCCTTGCCCTGGCCAGCGGTGGCATCGCCCGGTTTGGTGGCGACCGTGGCTTCGCCCGATGGGGCGGAAGCGGTGGCGGCGTCGGTCTTCGGCATACCCGGCGTGGCCGGATCGGCGGCTGCGTTGGCGCCCGGTTTGGCGGCGGTACCGGCTGGCGCGGGCGCGCTGGTCGGCTTGGCTGGATCGGTGGACTGGGCAACAACAGCGGCGCTCATGACGAGCGTCGCGAACATGGCAGCGGCGGCGTGCCGGAACTTCATAAGCGTCTCCGTAAGGGGATACTTCTCATGACCGGGCGTGCTCCCTGCCACGCCTCATCCAAATGATTATGGGGGTGTGTTCGGAGCCCGGTCAAACGGCAGCTCAAGTGGCCAGGGGCCATATCGCATACACTGCCCGGCCACGTGTCACCCGTATCGACGCCATGTCCTCCAATACGCTCAACGGCGCCCGCTTCGTGCTGGCCGCGAATGAAATCACCCAGCTGCCCTACGACCAGGGTGCGGAAGTCGCCTTCGCCGGTCGCTCCAACGCGGGCAAGTCCAGTGCGCTCAACGCGCTCACGGGCCACACCGGGCTGGCGCGCACCTCGAAGACACCGGGCCGCACGCAGCTCATGGTGGTATTCGACCTGCCGCCGCTGAAGGGGCCCGAGGGCACGTCGCCACTGGAGGCACGCCTGGTCGATCTGCCCGGTTACGGCTACGCCAAGGTACCTGAGGCCATGCGCGCGCACTGGCGCGGCGAGATCGACGCCTACCTGAAAATGCGCCGCAGCCTGCGTGGCATCGTGCTCATCGTGGATATCCGCCATGAACTGAAGGACTTCGACCGCACGATGATCGAGTTCTGCGCGGCGACGGAGCTGCCCTGCCATGTGCTGATGACCAAGGCGGACAAGATCTCGCGCGGGCAGGCGTCCAAGGCGCTCGAAGCGCTGCGCAAGGAGTTCCGCACGCAGGGCGTGGCGGGTACGGCGCAGGTCTTCTCGTCGCTGGCGAAGACCGGTGTCGAGGAAGCGCGGGCACGCATCGTCGAATTGCTGCATACGCCGCGCCCGCACGAGCTGTAAGACATCGGCTGCGCCAGGGCCGGCCTTTTCGCCCGTCCGGTCGCGCGCAAGGCGCGTTCCGAGGTTGCGGCTTCGCCGCCGTGTCCTGATTCGCGCGCGAGGCGCGCTCCTACAGACGCCGCTCCGGTCCGGTCGCGCGCAGGCGCGCTCCTACAGGGCAGGGGGTAGGAGCGCGCCTGCGCGCGACCGGCATATGCGGAAACCGATCAGCCAGCGATAGCCTTCATGAAGGCCTCGCAAAGCGCTTCCATGCCCTTGCGGTCTTCGTCGTCGAAACGCCCCACCACCGGGCTGTCCACATCCCACACGCCGAACAGGCTGCCGTCGCCCTTCACCAGCGGCACGACAATCTCGGAATTGGATGCCGCGTCGCAGGCGATATGCCCTTCGAACTCGTGCACGTCGCGCACCAGCTGGGTCTGCCGGCTCTGCGCTGCCGTGCCGCAGACGCCTCGCCCGAGGGCGATGCGAATGCAGGCCGGCTTGCCCTGGAAGGGGCCCACCACGAGCTCGTTGCCGTCGAACAGGTAGAAACCGGCCCAATTGAGATCGGGCAGCACGTCATAGACCAGCGCAGCGAAATTGGCCGCATTGGCGATGGCGTTGGACTCGCCATGCATCAGGCCCTCGGCCTGCTGAACCAGTTCGGCATAAAGAGTGGCCTTGTCGTCGGCAGCGATGGCCTTGGCTTCGTACATGGCGGTTTCCACGGCGGAATCGGGGAGGGAAGCCGTGTATGGTGCCACGTCCCCACGCATGCAAGGCCGTTCCATGTCCCGTCATCTCTTCGTCGCCGGCACCGACACCGGCATCGGCAAGACCCATGGCGCCCAGGCGCTGGTGCATGCCTTCCGCCTGGCGGGTGAGCGCGTGGCCGGCATGAAGCCGGTCGCCAGCGGCTCGGAGCGCACGCCGGACGGACTGCGCAACGAGGATGCACTGGCCTTGCAGGCGGCCAGCGAGCCGCGTCCCGCCTATGACCTGGTAAACCCGCTGGCGATGGAGGCTGCCGTGGCGCCGCATCTGGCGGCCGTGCAGGAAGGCGTGGCCTTGCGCTGGGAGCCACTGGACGCCGCGTTCGAGTCGCTGACACAGAGCCACGGGCGGGTGATCGTGGAAGGCGTCGGCGGCTGGCTGGTGCCGCTGGCGCAGGACATGTCCGCCGAGGACATTCCCCGGCGCTGGAACCTCCCCGTGGTGCTCGTGGTGGGCGTGCGCCTGGGCTGCATCAGCCATGCACGTCTCACCGCACGTGCCATCGAGGCCGATGGCTGCCGCCTGGCCGGCTGGATCGCCAATCGCGTGGATCCGGACATGCCGCTGGCCGAAGAGAACATCGCCACCTTGCGTGAGCACCTCGATGCGCCCCTGCTGGGCGTGCTGCCACATGGCCTCGTGCCTGCCGAAGCCGCACGCCTGCTCGACCTCCGTCCCCTGACCTGACAGCGCCTTCACGAGCACCGACGTAAAGAATTCGCCATGACTACCTACTTTCTCTCCGTCAAGGACATGAGCAAGGCCAGGGGCCCGGACCCGGACCTGGCCTTCGAAGGCATCGGCCCGGAAAAGCTCGCGGCAGACATCGCCGACGCCATGCGCAGCGACAACCTGTTCCAGCGCTGGCGCGCAAAGCAGCCGGAGCCGGATGAAGTGGACGACAGCCTCGGCGTGACCGATGCCAGCGCGAGCGCCACGGGCGAACTGTCGAACGACCGCACCGACGTCAAACTCACCACCAGCCTGCCGATGCGCATCGTGAAGCACCGCCTCAACCTCTTGATCGGCAACAGCTGGGAACTACGCGACACCCGCTAAGGCCCCGTAGGAGCGCGCCTTGCGCGCGACCGCTACGAATCCCGCGATACATGGCTTCGTAGCGGTCGCGCGCAAGGCGCGCTCCTACAGGGTTACTTCCGGTGGTTGTCCCCGACCGGACGCGGCCGCTAGAGTCCCTGGTTTGACCAACCGCCAGGGGACCCTCCGTCCATGAAGGTACGCACGCTCGTGATCGCCACCTCGATCGCACTCACCACGGCCTGCTCGTCGTCGAACGACGCCGACAAGGCCCAGGCCCCGGTCGCCAGCGGCACGGCGGCTCCCGCCCCGGCCGCGACCGCTGCCGCCGCACCTGCCGCCCACGTGAACCCGCTGCTGACCAAGAGCGAGCTGCCGTTCGAGGCGCCGCCTTTCGACAAGATCGTCGATACCGACTTCCAGCCCGCCATCGAAGAGGGCATGAAGCAGGAACTGGCCGAAATCGACGCCATCGCCAATTCGACGGAAGAGCCCACCTTCGACAACACCATCGTCGCGATGGAGAAGTCCGGTGCGCTGCTGCGCCGCGCCATGAGCGTGTTCAGCGGCCTTACCGGCGCCAACACCAACGACACGCTGCAGAAGGTCGAGGAAGAGGAATCCCCGAAGCTCGCCGCGCATAGCGACGCGATCTACCTCAACGACAAGCTGTTCCAGCGCGTGAAGGCGCTGTACGACAAGCGCGATTCGCTGAACCTCGATCCGGAATCCGCCCGCCTGCTCGAAGTGAAGTACGACGACTTCGTGCACGCCGGTGCCAAGCTCTCCGAAGCCGACAAGACCAAGCTGAAGGAACTCAACAAGGAGTCCTCCACGCTCAGCACCAGGTTCACCAACCAGCTGCTCGCCGCCACCAAGGCCGGCGCCCTGACGGTAGACGACGTGAAAGCGCTCGACGGCCTGTCCGATGCCGATATCCAGGCCGCCGCGCAGGCCGCCAAGGATCGCAAGCTCGACGGCAAGTACGTCGTTACCCTGCAGAACACCACGCAGCAGCCGGCCCTGCAGGGCATGAACAACCGCGACACCCGCGAGAAGCTGTTCAAGGCTTCGTGGGAGCGCGCCGAGCACGGCGACGCCAACGACACGCGCGAGATCATCACGCGCATCGCGCAAGTCCGTGCCGAACAGGCCAAGCTGCTCGGCTTCCCGAACTACGCCGCATGGAAGCTCGACGACCAGATGGCCAAGAAGCCCGAGGCCGCCGAGAAGTTCATGGAGCGCCTGGTGCCGGCCGCCGTCGCCCGTGCCAAGTCGGAATCCAAGGACATCCAGGCCGCCATCGACCAGGACAAGGGCGGTTTCCAGGTACAGGCCTGGGACTGGGACCACTACGCCGAGAAGGTGCGCAAGGCCAAGTACGACCTCGACGAATCGCAGGTCAAGCCGTACTTCGAGCTGGACAACGTGCTGCAGAACGGCGTGTTCTACGCCGCCAACCAGCTCTACGGCATCACCTTCAAGGAGCGCAAGGACATCCCGGTATACCAGCCGGACGTCCGCGTGTTCGAAGTGTTCGACAAGGACGGCACCTCCATGGCGCTGTTCTACTGCGATTACTTCAAGCGTGACAACAAGAACGGCGGCGCCTGGATGAGCAACTTCGTCGACGCTGCTCGGTACCAAGCCGGTCGTGTACAACGTGGCGAACTTCACCAAGCCGGCACCGGGCCAGCCGGCGCTGCTGTCGTTCGACGACGTCACCACCATGTTCCACGAGTTTGGCCATGCGCTGCACGGCATGTTCGCCAACACGAAGTACGTGTCGCTGTCCGGTTCCAATACGGCACGCGACTTCGTGGAATTCCCGTCGCAGTTCAACGAACAGTGGGCCTCGGATCCGAAGGTCTTCGCCAACTACGCCAAGCACTACCAGACCGGCGCACCGATGCCGGATGAACTCGTCGCCAAGATCAAGAAGGCGAAGAGCTTCAACCAGGGCTATGCGATGAGCGAACTCATCTCGGCCGCGCTGCTCGACATGCAGTGGCACATGCTGCCGGCCGACGCGCCGAAGCAGGACGTGGACAAGTTCGAAGCCGAAGCCCTCAAGAAGGCAGGCTTCACCCTGCCGCAGGTACCGCCGCGCTACCGTTCGAGTTACTTCCAGCACATCTGGGGCAACGGCTACGCCGCCGGTTACTACGCCTACCTGTGGACGCAGATGCTCGATTCCGATGCCTTCGAGTGGTTCAAGGAGCACGGTGGCCTGACCCGTGAAAACGGCCAGATCTTCCGCGACAAGATCCTCTCGCGCGGCAATACGGAAGAACTGGGCAAGCTCTACCACGACTTCCGCGGCAAGGAGCCTAGCATCGAGCCGATGCTGAAGGATCGTGGCCTGAAGTAAGCCGCCATAACCCGGTGACGCAATAAGGCCCGGCATCTTGCAAAAGATGCCGGGCCTTCGTTTTCATGGGGTCAGGGTGATACTGGCAAGCCGTAGCGACCCGCCACGCCAGGTGATGCCCTGGATTTCGTTCAACGGACTTGACCGGTATTCAAGGTGCGTCCAGAGCGATCCACCGCCATCGTGTCCCACGTGCCGTGGCCGCGAGAAGCTGAAGGACTGCACTTCCTTCAGGCTGCGGCTTTCGATGAGTCCGATATGCGTGTCGGCGGTGATCCGGTCTACGCCAAGCCGGCAGATCATTGTTCCATAGGCCCGGCGGAACAGGATGCGGCAATCGATGTGAAGGCCGCCGACCCCGGTGAGCACCCGCTCGTTGTCGAGCTGCTCGATAAGCAACGCGGAGCCGCGAGTGTCGATGATGAATTCATCCATGACATAGATGCCTTGCTTGTCCAGCGTCCGGCAGTCGAGTGAGTTGAAATGGATGTCGACCGCAGATGTGCCGAGCGCGCCACGGCCTTCGGCCAACAGGGACCGCAGGCGAGTTTCGTCATCTGCACCACGTCTGGGCTTTGCCGGAGTTCTAGGCGGTTTTGCCGGCGCCCTAGCTCTTCCCGGCGCGGACACATTGGATGGGTATGGCGGGTTGCTGGTGACAAGTCGAACGGCCGGTAGCGACGTCATGTCGCATTCCTCCCTGGGTGGGTGGGCGTCGGGTACCGGCCGACGTAGGTTGTCTTGCGAGGAACACTGTCCATCCAACCGGGCGCAATTGCAATAGGCCGGCAGGTAGTCAGCCCGCAGGTGTGAACAGCGTCGCCTTGCTGGGGTTGCACTGGGCCGCCTTCGTGGCGGTCAGCCCGACATCGGGCCGGTGAGGCTCCAGGTTCCAGGTGTTGTTGCCGCTGGCGTTGTCGAGATGGCACTGAAGCTGGTCCTTCATTCCCCGCGGGTTCGTGAAGTAGCGCGAATCTCCGAATTTGGTAACCACCTCGTCGAACATGTGGGCGAATTCAGCTGTGCGGGTGATCTGCCGCCCGCAGGACGATGGTGTAAGGCTGAGGCTCCATTGCCCGGCATTATCGCCGTCCGTACGCAGGATCCATTCGCCACTCAGTATGTATGGATTGCAGTTCAGTTCCTGGATGTGGCCACCTTTGACCGCGGACGGTGGCGTGGCGACCGCCGTATGGGCGATTGCCAGAAGCATCGCGATCAGTACACCGGCCATGGCGACATGTCTGCGTCGGCGTGTTGTGGAAGATGGCTCGGACATGAGCAGGCTCCTTGTCATGGATGTGCGCGGTTCGTTCCCAGTCGCAGGTACCGGGAAAATTCGCGCCGGTCTCCTGTTCTCGGAATAACGCTGTAATTGATGAAGAACGGGCTACCCTGGTTTTCCGCTATCCATGCCGCGGGTATGGCGAACACCAGGGGTGATGCACCGCTGGCCCGCTTTTCTTCGGTATCGCGCTTGGCGATGCCGGTCAGGCGGACGGTCACCTTGTCCAGGTTGCGGAAATCATCGAGCTTGAGCAGGGTTCCGCCGCTGCCGGTGGCTTCCACCACGGCAGGTTTCAGCTGGGGTACGGGGAGAGGGCCCGTATCCGGCGGCGGTACGGCCTGATCACCCTGCACGTAATCGAAGCGTGCCGGTGCACTGCCCGTCGGTAAGGTGAGCTTTATGACGGGCAGTTTTATGCCCGTGCTGTTCCAGTGGTCCTTCTGATCCCGTTGCGCGATCGGCAGCCCCGAGAGCGATGTATAGAAAAAACCTTCGATCGGTAGCTTCGCGCCAATACCGTTGCTCCATGTGGCGAGGCGCAACTCATTGCTGAGAGAGTTCAGCCAGAAGCTGATCGATGCCATGGCAGCGATGGTCGCGTTGAAGGCGGCGGTTGCACCACTGCCGAGGTCGAAACCGCACTGGCCGTGCCGCTTGACGTCGCCACTTCCACCCAGTGCATTGAAATGCGCGGCCCACTGTGTGCCCGTCGTGATGTTCTGGCCTTGGCAGGGCGCACTCTTGGCCGGTGCGGGTACCGAGAAACTCACTTGCTTGCCGCATCCGGCCGTATCCCGTCCCGGATCGCATGTCTTATGGCGATCGTGTACATGGCGAACTCCTTTTGACCATGAGGGTCTTCAATGTATGGCCGGTCGCCTGTCTGCAACAGGCCCATGAAAAAGGCCGCATTCCTTGCGGAACGCGGCCTTGGTGCGGCGAGTGCCGAATCAGCTTAGTGATTACTCGCCGATGGTCAGCAGCGAAGCGTTGCCGCCGGCCGCCGTGGTGTTCACGGTGAGCGTACGCTCGCCGGCGAAACGCAGCAGGTAGTGCGGGCCACCGGCCTTGGGGCCCGTGCCGGACAGGCCTTCGCCGCCGAAGGGCTGCACGCCGACCACCGCACCGATCTGGTTGCGGTTGACGTAGCAGTTGCCCACGCGCGCGCGGCTGGAGATGAACTCGATGGTGTCGTCGATGCGGCTGTGGATGCCCAGCGTGAGGCCGTAGCCGGTGGCGTTGATCTGGTCGACGACCTTCTCCAGGTCGGCGGCCTTCCAGCGGATCACGTGCAGCACGGGGCCGAACACTTCGCGGGTGAGCACGTCGAGCGACGGGATCTCGTAGGCGCGCGGAGCGAAGAAGGTGCCGTTGGCGGTGGCTTCCGGCAGCGCGACTTCGGCGATCTTCTTCGCTTCGCGATCCATGCGGGCGGCGTGGTCAACCAGGATCTTGCGGGCATCCTCGTCGATGACGGGACCGACATCGGTGGAGAGCAGGCCCGGGTCGCCGATCTTCAGCTCGGCCATGGCGCCGGCCAGCATCGAGATGACCTTGTCGGCGATGTCTTCCTGCACGAACAGGATGCGCGCGGCAGAGCAGCGCTGGCCGGCCGACTGGAAGGCGGAGGCCACCACGTCCTTGACGATCTGCTCGGGCAGGGCCGAGGAGTCGGCGATCATGGCGTTCTGGCCGCCGGTTTCGGCGATGAGCGCGGCGATCGGGGCGTTGCGGGCGGCAAGGGCGCGGTTGATCGCCCAGGCGGTGTCGGTGGAACCGGTGAAGGCCACGCCCGATACGCGCGGATCGCGGGTGAGGGCGGCGCCGACCGTAGCGCCGTCGCCCGGCAGGTACTGGAGCACGTCGGCCGGCACGCCGGCGTCGTGCAGCAGCTTCACCGCGAGGTGGCCGATGAGCGAGGTCTGCTCGGCGGGCTTGGCGATGACGGCATTGCCGGCCGCCAGCGCAGCTGCGACCTGACCCAGGAAGATCGCCAGCGGGAAGTTCCACGGGCTGATGCAGACGAACACGCCACGGCCGTTGAGGAACAGCTGGTTGCTCTCGCCGGTGGGGCCGGGGAGCTGTTCCGGCTGGCCGAACAGGCGGCGGGCCATGGTGGCGTAGTAACGCAGGAAGTCGGCGGCCTCGCGGATTTCCGCGATGGCGTCGGGCAGGCTCTTGCCTGCCTCGCGCACGCACAGCGCGATGAACTCGGCGCGGCGGTGCTCAAGCTGCTCGGCGGCGTGCTCGAGGATGGCGGCGCGGCTGGCGGCCGGCAGGCGGTCCCAGCCGTGCTGGGCGGCCACGGCGGCGGACAGCGCACGCTCGACCAGGGCCTGGTCGGCGTTTTCCACCGTGCCGACGATGCGGCGACGGTCGGACGGATCGGTGACTTCCACCTTGGTGCCCGAAGACGCGGCGCCCGCGACCAGCGGGGCGGCCTGCCACGGACCGGTGTGGCGGTTGACGGCGTCGGCGAGTTCGTTGAGCTCGTTGTCGTTTGCGAAGTTCATGCCCATGGAGTTCTTCCGGAGTTCGCCGTAGAGATTGACCGGCAGGGGAATGCGGGGGTGGGGAATGGAGGCGAAGGCGCGGACCGTCTCGCACGGGTCGGCCACGAGTTCGCGCACCGGCACCGACTCGTCGACCACGCGGTTGACAAAGCTGGTGTTGGCGCCGTTCTCGAGCAGGCGGCGGACGAGGTAGGGCAGCAGGTCTTCATGGCTGCCGACCGGCGCGTAGACGCGGCAGGGGACATTGAGCTTGTCCTTGCCGATCACTTCCGCGTAGAGGTCGGCACCCATGCCGTGCAGGCGCTGGTGCTCGTACGGACGACCCTTGGCGATATGGTGGATCGCGGCGATGGTGTGCGCGTTGTGCGTGGCGAACTGCGGGTAGATCAGGTCGCTGCCGGCGTTGAACAGGCGATGGGCGCAGGCCAGGTAGCTGACGTCGGTGTTCGGCTTGCGCGTGTACACCGGGTAGCCCGACAGGCCGTTTTCCTGCGCGCGCTTGACCTCGGCATCCCAGTAGGCGCCCTTCACCAGGCGCACGAACCAGCGTCGGCCGGTGGCGCGGGCCTTTTCCGTCACCCAGTCGATGACGAAGGGCGCGCGCTTCTGGTAGGCCTGGATGACGATGCCCAGGCCGTTCCAGCCTTCCAGCGAGGGATGCTCGAAGACATCGCCGATGATGTCGAGCGACAGCTCCAGGCGATCGGCTTCCTCGGCGTCCACCGAGAGCGCGATGTTGTTCTTGAAAGCCAGCTGCGAGAGTTCGAGCAGCTTGGCGCCCAGTTCGGTACGGGCACGGGCGCGGTTGGGCACTTCGTAGCGCGGATGCAGCGCCGAGAGCTTCACCGAGATCGACGGCGCTTCGAGGTTGCTGGTGAACGGACCGCGGGCACCCAGCGCGTTGATCGCGTCGCGGTAATCCTGCTGGTAGCGCTCGGCCGTGGCCTGGGTGAGCGCCGATTCGCCGAGCATGTCGTACGAATAGCGATAAACGGCGTGTTCTTTTTCCTCGGCGCGGTCGAGGGCTTCCTTGATCGTGCGTCCCATCACGAACTGGTGGCCCATGATCCGCATGGCCTGGCGCACGGCGAGGCGCACCACCGGCTCGCCGGCGCGACCGACGAGGCGGCGAAGGCCGGAGGTGAAGTCCTTGCGGGTTTCTTCGGCGAGGTTCACCAGGTGGCCGGTGAGCATCAGGCCCCAGGTGGAGGCGTTGACGAACACGGACTCGCTCTGGCCGAGGTGTTTCTTCCAGTTGGCGTCGCCGAGCTTGTCGCGGATGAGCTTGTCCGCCGTGCCCTTGTCGGGAATGCGCAGCAGGGCTTCGGCCACGCACATCAGCAACACGCCTTCCTCGGAGGAGAGGTCGTACTGGCGCATGAAGGATTCGACGGCGCTCTGGTCCTTGGCGCGCGCGCGGACGCGGGTCACCAGGCCGGCGGCCACGTCGATGACGTGCTCGCGTTCGGTCGGAGGCAGACTGGCCTGCGCGAGCAGGTCGTTCACGGCCTCGGTTTCGTCGCGCAGCCAGGCGGCTGTGATGCGAGCGCGAGCCGGCTCGGCGCCGGTCGGGAGTTCGGGACGGAGGATGGACGGATTCACTTGGGTGGCTTGGGGACTGGGAGACCGGTCATTGTAGGGTAGGGCGCGGTTTCTTGTGTGTTGCTATGCGGGAGGTCATGGACTGCGACAATCCGTCACGTGACAACCTTGCCGCATCCTGTTGAGCGCCCTATCATCCGAGCGTTCCAGGCACGCCAGGATCTCCATGATCGTGCTTCGACCGACCGCCGCGGGCCAGCCGCGCGTGTTGTGGCTCAGGCCCAACCGTGCGCTGGGAAAGCGCGGTCTGTGGAGGCTCATCCTCGGTCTGGCGGCGATCGCCCTGGCGACGGCGGCGTTCGGTGCATGGCAGGGGAATGTGTTTGCTCCCCTGTTCGCGCTGATCGAGGTCTTCGCGGTGGGTTTCGCGCTTGGCGCGGCCTGGCGGGCCGGCGACAGGGGTGAACGTATCGCCATCGACGGGGATGTTCTGGAAATCCGGGTATGGCCCGGTCGCAGGATGTCGCGCTTCCAGACATACTGGGTCAGGGTAAGGCTGGTCCAACGAAACGGGCGTCAGCACCTTTTGCTTGCGTCGCACGGCAATCAGCTCGAAATCGGCGCGTTCCTTGGGGAAGAGGAACGGGTCGAGGCCTCAAGGAAACTCATGGTGCTGCTGTCCGAAGCCATCCGGCCAGACGCGCAGGTAGGTTCAATAAAGGTGCAAACATGACATCTGGCGGCATCGGACGATCGGTTTCGACGTGGGCTGCGGGAGCCGCGGCTTTGCTGGGAGGGACGGCGGCATGGGCCAATCCGGAACCCAACCAGCTGAACATGACCAAGGGCGTCAGCGAATGGTCGCCCTATGCGATGCACATGGTGGCGTTGTGGGTCTGCGTGGTCATCGGCATCGTGGTGTTCGGCGCCATGTTCATCGCCATGTTCCGCTTCCGCAAATCGCGCGGCGCCGTCGCCGAGAAGTGGACGCACAGCACGAAGCTTGAAATCGTCTGGACGGTCATCCCCGTCATCATCCTCATCTTTCTCGCGCACCTGGCCACCGGTGGCCTCACCACCTTCGCCGACACCACGGGCTCGGAAATGACCGTCAAGGTCACCGGCTACCAGTGGAAGTGGCGCTACGACTACGTCGACTACAAGGGCAAGGGCGTCAACCGGGTGGGCTTCATGTCCAAGCTGGAAGAAACCTCCGACCGCACCCGCCAGCTCCGTTCCAACCTCGACCCTGAAAAGATCAAGGTCGACGGCTACCCCACCTACCTGCTCGACGTCGACAAACCGCTCGTCGTGCCCGTGGGGGTCAAGATCCGCTTCGTGATCGTCGGCGGCGACGTCATCCACTCGTGGTGGGTGCCGGCGCTGGGCTGGAAGATGGACGCCATCCCCGGCATCGCCAACGCGGCATGGGCCAAGATCAAGGAACCGGGCGTCTATCGCGGCCAGTGCGCCGAACTCTGCGGCCAGGACCACGGCTTCATGCCGATCGTGGTCAAGGCAGTGCCGCAGGCTGAATTCGAGCAGTGGCTGGCGTCCCAGGAGGACGCGGCAAACGTCGAGAAGGCCGCGCAGACCGCGCAGGCCGCTCCCGCCCCGGCTCCCCAGGGTTAACCGAATCCACGCAGCATTAGTGTAGAGGTGTAAGTCCATGGCGCATGAAGCCACCCACGACCACCACGATCACCACGGTGCCCCTTCCGGATTCTTCCAGCGATGGGTGATGTCCACGAACCACAAGGACATCGGCACGCTTTACCTGATCTTCTCGCTGACGATGTTCTTCATCGGCGGCGCCTTCGCGATGGTGATCCGCGCGGAACTGTTCAAGCCGGGCATGCAGCTCGTGCAGCCGTATTTCTTCAACGAAATGACGACGATGCACGCGCTGGTGATGATCTTCGGCGCCATCATGCCCTCGTTCGTGGGCCTGGCGAACTGGATGATCCCGCTCATGGTCGGCGCGCCGGACATGGCGCTGCCGCGCATGAACAACCTGTCGTTCTGGATCATGCCGTTCGCGTTCATCCTGCTGCTGTCCACGCTGTTCATGCCCGGTGGCGGCCCGGCCGGCGGCTGGACCATGTACCCGCCGCTTTCCCTGCAGGGTGAGTCGATCGCCTATACGATCTTCGCGATCCACCTGATGGGCATCAGCTCGATCATGGGTGCGATCAACATCATCGCCACCATCCTCAACATGCGCGCGCCGGGCATGGACCTGCTGAAGATGCCGGTGTTCGTGTGGAGCTGGCTGATCACGGCCTTCCTGCTGATCGCGGTGATGCCGGTGCTGGCCGGTGCGGTGACGATGCTGCTCACCGACAAGTATTTCCACACCAATTTCTTCAATGCCGCCGGTGGCGGCGACCCGGTGCTGTTCCAGCACATCTTCTGGTTCTTCGGGCATCCCGAGGTGTACATCATGATCCTGCCGGCGTTCGGGATCATCTCGGAGATCATCCCCACCTTCGCCCGCAAGCCTATCTTCGGCTATCGCGCGATGGTGTTCGCCATCGCGTCCATCGCCTTCCTGTCGTTCATCGTCTGGGCCCACCACATGTTCGCCGTGGGCCTGCCGATGGGCGCCGAGATCTTCTTCATGTACGCCACCATGCTCATTGCGGTGCCGACGGGCGTGAAGGTGTTCAACTGGGTGTCCACGATGTGGGGCGGCTCGATGACCTTCGAGACGCCGATGCTGTTCTCGATCGCCTTCGTGATCCTGTTCACCATCGGTGGTTTCTCGGGCCTCATGCTGGCGCTGGCCCCGGCCGACTTCCAGTACCACGACACGTACTTCGTGGTGGCCCACTTCCACTATGTGCTGGTGACAGGCGCCGCCTTCTCGATCATGGCTGCCGCGTATTACTGGCTGCCGAAGTGGTCGGGCCACATGTACAACGAGACCTGGGGCAAGATCCACTTCTGGTCGAGCGTCATCTCGGTCAACGTGCTGTTCTTCCCGCAGCACTTCCTTGGGCTGGCGGGCATGCCGCGCCGCATCCCGGACTACAACGTGGCGTTTGCCAACTTCAACATGATCAGCTCCATCGGCGGCTTCTGGTTCGGCGCCTCGCAGCTGATCTTCCTGGGCGTGGTGGTCCACTGCGTGTTCTTCTCGAAGAAGAAGGCCGCCGACCGTTCCTGGGAAGGCGCCCGGGGCCTGGAGTGGACCGTGCCGTCGCCGGCGCCGTTCCACACCTTCGACGTGCCGCCGGTCATCCATGACGACGAACTGGCCCACGGCAATACGGAGCACTGATCGATGACGACGATGTCCACCGACGAACTTGCCACGCGCCGCCGCCAGGCGAAGCGCACCGCCATGATCGCGGGTGGCATCGCGCTGGGCATCTTCGTGATGTCGATCGTGCAGATGCTGAAGATCTAGGCCGCCAACGAACAGAACATCCACGGGAAGACACCATGGGTCAGCAGCAACACGACGTCTACTTCGTACCGAGCAAGAGCTATTGGCCGATCGTCGCGGCCGTCTCGATGTTCGTCACCGTGTTCGGTGCGGCGCACTGGCTCAATGCCCAGCCGGGCGATGCCGGCTTCGGCGAGACGATATTCTGGGTGGGCGTGGTGGCCATCCTGGGCATGTTCTTCGGATGGTTCCGCTCAGTGATCCGCGAATCGCTGAGCGGCAGCTACAACGACCAGGTGGACCGCTCGTTCCGCATGGGCATGATGTGGTTCATCTTCTCCGAGGTGATGTTCTTCGGTGCCTTCTTCGGCGCGCTGTTCTACGCCCGCATCTTCTCGGTGCCCTGGCTGGGCGGCGAAGGCCACGGCGTGCTCACCCACCAGTTCATCTGGGAAAACTACAACGCAGCCTGGGGTGCATCGGGCGGCGGCGGTCCGGGCAAGATCGGCGGTTCGTTCCAGACCATCGCGGCCTGGGGCCTGCCGCTGCTCAATACGCTGATCCTGCTGTCGTCGGGCGTCACCATCACCATCGCGCACCATGCGCTCAAGGCGGGCCATCGCAAGGCGCTGCTGATCGGCCTGGGCGCCACGGTGCTGCTGGGCTGCCTGTTCCTGTTCTGCCAGGCGCACGAGTACGCCGAGGCGTACGAGCACTTCAACCTCACCCTGGGCAGCGGCGTGTACGGTGCCACCTTCTTCATGCTCACAGGCTTCCACGGCATGCACGTGACCCTGGGCACGATCATGCTGGCGATCATCTGGGTGCGCTGCGCCAAGGGGCATTTCACGAAGGACGACCACTTCGGCTTCGAGGCCGTGGCGTGGTACTGGCATTTCGTGGACGTGGTGTGGCTGGCGCTGTTCCTGTTCGTTTACGTGCTTTGAGGCGCTGAAGGGTTTCGCTCCGTAGGAAGGGCTCGCCTTCCGGCCTCGCGCTCGGCGCGTGTGGCGTGGTCGCTTAGAGGCGACGGGGGCGGCCCTTGTCGCTCCGGCCTGCGGTGTCCCTCGGGAAAGGAGGAGCCGCTGCGCGGCTCAGTGTCTTATGGCTTACGCCCCTTCGGGCACGGGGAGCGTGCGGGGTTTTTCGACTCGGCTCCTGCCTCGGCGAAAAAGGCCGGCCTTCCTGGCCGGCCCCGCTTCGCGGCATTGTCCGCCCACTCCCCTCACCTCCATCAAGTCGCGCCAAGGGCCGCCCCCGCCGCCTCTACCGATCTCACGGTGATCTTGTAGGAGCGCGCCTGCGCGCGACCGGTTGTCGCGAATATGTTCATCGTTTCGATTCATCCGGTCGCGCGCAAGCACGCTCCTACAATGCAACGGTGCTACCGAAGGGGTGGGGGCGGATCGCATCCGCGATGGGTGCTCACGAAGGTGTGCCTATCGCTCCGCAGGCATCGCCGACACGGCCGGTTCCCACCCTTCGGTAGCTGGGTGTCGAATCATGGTGTGCGACAGGCCCTCTCCGACGTGCGAGAGCCGATCACATTGGCGATCAACCTCGCTCCCGCAACCTGACCCGCAGCTAAAAAATCCATTTCCCTATCCTGAACAGCCCCGGGAAACGTCAATCCCGCGTGAGGCGATTCGCACGATACTGCGACCATCCCCCGGTGCCGGCCCGAAGCCAGCGAGTCGCCACCGTTGCTCCTACGGACTGGTCTTCAGGAATGCGTCCCATGATGGCGTCGCTCAAACCCCTTCTGTTCGCCGCTGTCGCGGTGGCTTCGCTCTCCCTTGCCGGCTGTACCGAATGGGTGCGCCCGGGCACCGACCCGCAGACCCGCGATGCGGACCTGGCCAGCTGCAAGGCCTATGGCTACAACCGCATTCCGCCGAATGTCGTGTCCTACATGTCGAGCGACGGCTACTACGAGAAGGGCGAGACCAAGTGCAAGACGCGCGACGACGGCACCCAGGTCTGCAAGGAGAAGAGCGGCACGTACCACGATCCGGTCTATTCGGATAAGGACCTCAACGGCGACGCCCGCGATGCCATCGTGGACGACTGCATGTACCGCCGGGGTTACGTCCAGCAACAGCGCTAAGGCTGCTGTAGGAGCGCGCCTCGCGCGCGACTCCTGCATGCGACAGGCGCGGCGATAGCCGTGCCTTCGGCCCGGGTCGCGCGAGGCGCGCTCCTACAGGCTATCGGGCGGTGCAATGCCGCCGGATGCCCCCATCGGCACCGATTGCCGCACCGCTCCTTGGCCTGCCCCCGGGCCGCGCTAGAATTGACCGACTCCGTGCGGGTGCAGCCAGCCCATGAAGATGCCCAGCGCCACCATGGCGATGAGCAGCAGTGAAAGACCGATACGGCGGGTGAGGGCCCAGACGGTGCGTTTGCTCTGGCCCTTGTCGGTCATCATGAAGAACAGCGCCTGCCCCAGGTTGAACAAAACCACCAGCAGCAGGATCACCAGCGCGTATTTATAGATGGTTTCCACGTGACCGTTCCGCCCCATTGCGACAATCCGAGTATAGCGGCGGCCACGAGGCTCATTGCATGAGCTTTCTGCGCCGTCCGACGTGGTTCGCTGTCGCACTCACCGTGGCGGGCGTGCTGGTGTTCGTGCGCCTGGGCATGTGGCAGCTGGATCGCGCGTCGGAGAAGGAAGACCTGCTGCGGCGGTATGCCGCGGCCGCGTCGGCCGGCGTGGAGGATTTCGGCCTGATTCCCGAGGTGCCCCCGCCGGATCGCTACCCGCGCCTTGAATTGCGCGGGCACTATGTCGAAGGTCACGAGTACCTGCTTGACGACCAGTCGCATGGTGGCCAGGTGGGCATGCACGTCTATGTGCCGTTCGCGGCGAAGGGGCATGATCGCGATCTGCTGGTCGATCTCGGTTTTTTACCCAAGGAAGGCGGTGCCACGCCGCGGCTGCCTCCGCTGCCGGTGGGCGAGACGACGCTTCGCGGGCTCTACGTGCCGCCGCCGGGCGTGGGCGTGCGTCTGGGCGGCGATCGCCTGCCGGAGCAGAAAGGCCCGCAGAAAACGATGGTCTATGTCGACCTGAAGGAGATCGGTGCCGATCTGGGGCATGGGCTGTATCCGCGCGTGCTGTTGCTCGATGCCGACCCCGCCAGCCTTTATGCGCGCGACTGGACGCCTGCGGTGATGCCGCCGGCGCGCCACCGTGCGTACGCATTCCAATGGTTCACCTTCGCGCTGGTCGCGCTGGTGATTTTCGTGCTTCTGCACCGTAAACGACGATAAGGGACGGCCCCGCTCCATGACCGAACCGAAAGCCCCGCACGCCAGGCCCGGCAACGGCCGCTTCAAGCTGGTGCTCATCATGCTCGTCTTCCTCGCGCCGATCGTCGCGGCGGGGTTGCTCACGCTGAGCGGCTGGCAGCCCGATGGCAAGGGCAACGGCCAGCCCATCGTGCCGCAGCGCAGCGTGGCCGATGTGCGCGTGGATGTGGCCGGCCAGCCGTGGGCCTGGCGGGACAGCGAGCCGCGTCTCACACTCGTGGCGCTGCCGGGGCCTTCCTGTGCCGCACGCTGCGTGGCAACGCTGGGCCTGATGCGTAATGCGCGCATCGTGCTCAATCGCAATGCCGATCGCCTGCGCCTGCTGTATCTCGGCGAGCCGCCGCCCGGTGCGGCGGGTGTGATGGGCGACTATGCCGCTGGCAGCGATGCCGCGAACGCCTTCGCCGAATTCCGTCCGACCGAGCCCGACAGCGTGGCCGCCGTGCTGGTCGAGTCCAATGCCACCGCGCTGGCCTGGTATCCGGCCGGATTCGATCCGAACGGCCTGCGCAAGGACCTCCAGAAGGTGATCCGCTGATGTCTCCCCGTGCAGTGAAAGCCCTGCGCACCCTGGCGTTGCTCGCCGCGCTCTTCGCTTTCTGCGTGGTGATGTTCGGTGCCTTTGTCCGCCTGTCGAATGCGGGCCTGTCGTGCCCCGACTGGCCGACCTGCTATGGCAAGGCCACCTGGCCGGGTCATGCGCAGGACATCGCGCAGGCGAACGAGGCCTTTCCGGATCGCCCCTACGAAACCCACAAGGCCTGGCGTGAGCAGGTGCATCGTTTCCTCGCCGGCAGCCTGGGTGTGATGGTGCTGGCGATTGCCCTGATTTCGGCATGGCGCCGGCGGATGGCCGTGGTGGCGGTGTTGCTGGCGGCCGTTTTCGCTGCGGTGGGTGTCGTGATGTACATGCGGGGCGAGCACGTGGTGTCGTCCGTGCTGTCGGCGTTTGCCATTGCCTTGCCGCTGATCGCTGCCGCGACGCTGGATCGCCCCGGGGCGTGGAAAGTCGGGGTAGTGGCGCTGGCCGTGATCATCTTCCAGGCCATGCTGGGCATGTGGACGGTCACCCTGCTGCTGAAGCCCATCGTGGTGATGGGGCATCTGCTGGGCGGTCTGGCGACGTTTGCCCTGCTGGCCTGGGCCGCATTGCGCTGGTGGCGCATCGGTTCGTCGGACGACCGCTACCGCGCGCTGCGTGCGCCGGTGTCCATCGGCATCGTGGTGCTGGTCTGCCAGATCGCGCTGGGTGGCTGGACCAGCTCCAACTATGCGGCGCTGGCTTGCGGTGTGGATTTCCCGAAGTGCCTCGGCCAGTGGTGGCCGGAGACCGATTTCCACCAGGCCTTCGTGCTCTGGCGCGGTATCGGCGTGAATTACGAGGGCGGCGTGCTGGATATGTCGGCGCGCAGCGCCATCCAGATCGCCCACCGCATCGGTGCGCTGGTGACCTTCTGCTATCTCGCCTGGCTGGCGCATCGCCTGGGTCGTGCCGGCTTGCGGGGCACGGCCATCGCCATCGGCGTGGTGCTGGTGGCCCAGGTGTTGCTGGGCATCGGCAATGTGCATCTTGGCCTGCCGTTGCCGGTGGCCACGGCGCACAATGGCGTGGCCGCCCTGTTGCTGTTTACCCTGCTCATGGCGCTTGCCCGCACGCAGCGCCTGCCCAGGACGATGGAGTCCCTGTGAATACGTTTCGCCAATACCTCGAACTGACCAAGCCGCGCGTCGTCGCGATGCTGGTCTTCTGCGCCGTGATCGGCATGTTCCTCGCCGTGGACTCCGACGGGCAGCGGGTGTTGCCGACCTGGCATTCGGGCATTTTCGGTGCGCTGGGCATCTGGCTGGCTTCCGCCTCGGCGGCGGCGTTCAACCACCTGATCGACCAGCGTATCGACAAGCTCATGGCCCGCACCTCGCACCGGCCGCTGGCGACGGGGCAGCTCACGTCGATGCAGGTATTCGTGTTCGCCATGACGCTGGGTATCGTCTCGATGCTGATCCTGGTGTTCCTGGTGAACATGCTCACGGCGGTGCTCACGTTCTTCTCGCTGATCGGTTATGCGGTGGTGTACACCGCCTACCTGAAGCGTGCCACGCCGCAGAACATCGTGATCGGCGGCCTTGCAGGTGCCGCACCGCCGGTGCTGGGCTGGACGGCAGTCACCGATTCGCTGCATCCGTATGCCTTGCAGCTGCTGCTGATCATCTTCGTGTGGACGCCGCCGCATTTCTGGGCGCTGGCGATCTTCCGCGTGGATGATTACTCCCGCGCGCAGGTGCCCATGCTGCCGGTGACGCATGGCGTGAAGTTCACGCGCTGGCACATCTTCTTCTATACGGTGCTGTTGTTCCTGGTGACGCTGCTGCCGTATCTCACGGGCATGAACGGGCTCATCTACCTGTTTGGTGCGGTGGTGCTCGGTGCAGGGTTCCTCTGGTACGCGGTGAAGCTGTTCAATCCGCCGGATGATTATTTCCCGATGAAGATGTTCAACTATTCCATCATCTACCTGATGGTGTTGTTCGCCTTCCTCCTGGCCGATCACTGGCTGGTGCAGCCGCCGGTGCACCTCCCCGTGCGCTTCGACCCCATCGTGTAGGAGCGCGCCTTGCGCGCGACTATTCATCGCGAAACCCGGTCGCGCGCAGGCGCGCTCCTACAGGGCGAACGGGTCGTTGGCGTCTCCGTCCGCCTTGCGCGTGGCCATTCATCGCGAAACCCGGTCGCGCGCAGGCGCGCTCCTACAGGGGCGACGGGGTCGTTGGTGTCTACGTCCGCCTTTCGCGTGGTCATTCATCGCGAAATCCGGTCGCGCGCAGGCGCGCTCCTACAGGGCGAATGGGCCGTTGGTGTCCCCGCTATCGTGTAGGAGCGCGCCTCGCGCGCGACCGGTCATCGAGAGATCCTGTCACGGGCCGGCCAGACCAATAGCCGGCCAGCATCGACCCTGACAGGTTATGCCACACGGAGAACAACGCCCCGGGCAATGCGGCCAGCGGCGAGAAATAGAGTTTGCCCAGCGTCGCCGCGAGCCCTGAATTCTGCATGCCCACCTCGATGGCCAGCGTACGACAGGTCGATTCGTCGAAACGAAACAGCTTCCCGCCCCAGTACCCGCTCAGCAGACCGATCCCGTTATGCAGCACGACGGCAACAAAGGTCACCAGCCCCACCGAGGCAATGGATGGCTGGCTGCCGGCAACGACGATACCGATCAACACCAGCACGCAAAGCATCGAAAATACCGGAAGCCCCGGTTCGATACGCTTCACCATGCGCCCGAACGTGTGATGCACGATCAGACCGAGGCCGATCGGCAATGCCACGATCTGCACGATGCTGAGCAGCATCCCCAGGGTGTCGGGCGCGATGCGCGTATCCACGTAGAATCGGGTGAGCAGCGGCGTGGCAATCACGCCCACCAGCGCTGATACCGAAGATAGCGTGACCGATAACGCGACATCCCCCTTCGCCAGGTAGATGATCACGTTCGATGCTGTCCCGCTGGCGACACTGCCCACGAGGATCATCCCCGCGGCAAGATCCGGTGGCATGCGGAACAGCTTCGCCAGCACCCATGCGGCAAGCGGCATCACCAGGTAATGCAGGAAGGTTCCGGCAAGCACCGGCGCCGGACGCAACAGCACGCGCCGGAAATCGTCCACGCTGAGGGTCACGCCCATGCCGAACATCACCAGCATGAGCAGCTGGCTGATCCACGGTGCGGCAGGCAGGAAAGCACCCGGCCGTATATACGCCAGAAGCGACACGAGGACGGCCCACAGCGGAAACAGGCGCGTGACGATTCGCAGCATGTCAGAAGGCAGCCAGGACCCAGTCGGCGACGGCCTGCGGGTGTTCCAGGTGCAAGTGATGCCCGCCGTCCATATGGGTGACGCGGATGTCGTCCACGCAGTCGATGCGCACCTGCATGGCTTCCGGTTCCAGATAGGGCGCATGGGGAAGAGCGAGCAGCAGCGATGTCGGCACGCCGAGACCCAAAAGGAGGGACATGACCTGGGTTTCGGCCAGCCGGATTGCGGTGGGACGCGACAGGCGCGGATCGCTCCGCCAGCTGTGTCCGCCGATGACCTGACGCAGTCCCCGCTCGACGATAGGACGTGCCAGGGTGGCATCGAGCCCGCTGGCGATGGCACGGGCCCGTGCGGCTTCCTCGATGCTGGCGAACACCCGCAACGGGCGGTTATTACCGTTGGCGGAGGCAAGTCCTTCGCGAAAACGCTCCAGCGTGCGCGAGCCATCGTCGCCCAGCGGCCCCAGCCCCTCGATCAGGGCCAGTGCGCGCACGCGTTCAGGCGCGGCGATGGCAAGCATCGTCGCGACACCCGCACCCAGCGAGTGGCCGAGCAGGTGGAAGCGGGGCAGGGCGAGCTTGTCGACGGCGGCGAGCAGGGCACGCACGTAATCGACATGCTGGTAGACGCTGCCGGGCGGCAGGTGCTGCGAATGCCCGTGACCGGGCAGGTCGAGCGCGATCACATGGAAGCGGTCGGCGAGCCATGGTGCCAGCAGCGAGAAGCTGGCCGCATTGTCGAGCCAACCATGGACGAGCAGCAGCGGCGGTGCGTCAGGCTGACCCCAGGTCAACCCGGCCAGTTCGAGGCCGGGAATCTCAAAGCGCAACTCACGCATCGGCACGCACCTGCCGCGCGCGTTCGCGCGAGGTAGCCAGTCGCGTGGCGGCCGCAGCAGGATCGTAGCTGGGCGATGCTTCGGGCCAGCCCTGCGTATGGCGAGCGACGAGATCGGCCAGCGCCTGCACATGGGCTGCATCGGCATTGAGGCAGGGGATGTAGCTGAGCGTTTCGCCACCGGCCTCGCGGAAGAATTCGGCATTCTGCATGGCGATTTCTTCGAGGGTTTCCAGGCAGTCCACGGCGAAGCCCGGGCTGATCACGTCGATCCGACGCACACCCTTGGCGCCCAGGGCGCGCACGGTTTCGTCCGTATAGGGGTGCAGCCAGCGTTCGCGGCCCACGCGGGACTGGAAGCTCAGCGACGCTTCGTCTTCCGTGAGCCCCAGGGCCTCGCGCAGCAGGCGGCCGGTCGCATGGCAGTGGCAGAAGTAAGGATCGCCCGCATGCAGGTAGCGTTCGGGGATGCCGTGGAAACTCATGAGCAATTTCTCGCCCCGACCATGGCGTTCCCAGTGGGAACGCACGCTGTCGGCCAGCGCAGCGATGTACGCCGGCTCGGCGTGGTAATCGTTGACCTGGCGAAGCTCGGGCGGCCAGCGCAGGGTCTTGATGGTGTCGGCCACGGCATCGAACACGCTGCCGGTGGACGTCGCCGAATACTGGGGATACAGCGGCAGAACGAGCAGGCGGCGCACGCCCTCGCGCTGCATGCGCACGATGGTGTCGCGCACGCTGGGCCGGCCGTAGCGCATCGCCAGGGCGACGCTCACCGGGCCGGGCAGGCGACGGTCGAGCTCGGCCTGCAATGCGGCCGCCAGTGCTTCGCTGCCCACGCGCAGGGGTGAACCGCGCTCGGTCCAGACCTTCGCGTAGGCATGCGCCGAACGCTTGGGGCGCACCCGCAGGATCACGCCGTGCAGGATGGCTTTCCACAGCAGCCTGGGATACTCGATGACGCGAGGATCGCCGAGGAACTCGGCAAGATAAGGGCGCAATGCCGACGCGGTGGGTGCTTCGGGTGTACCGAGGTTAACCAGCAGCACCCCGGTGCGGGCGGGAATGTCATGGGAATACCCGGCAAGGCCGGTATAGTTGGGAGTACCTGGCATCGGCGTGACGGCTGTTCGCGGGGGATCGCCGCAGTCTGCCACAGCGTGGCGCGGCCCCGCTCGCATCCATTGCCGCAGCCTTCGATGCCCCTCGCTACCGATAGGAGCCCCTGATGACCCAACGTACTGCCCGCCTGCTTCTCCTTGGCCTCGTGGCCCTGCTGCCCGCCTTCGCGGTGCAGGCCGAATCCCGCCGCCAGGAAGCCCTGAACCAGTCCGGCGACGCGGTCCGTGTGCTCGACGACATGTTCAACACCAAGGATGGCGCGCCCGACAAGCAGCTGCCTTCCGACCTGCTGAAGAACGCCAAGGCCATCGCGGTCATCCCCAGCATGATCAAGGCGGGCCTGATCTTCGGCGGCCGCCACGGCAACGGGCTCATCTCGGTGAAGTCGGCTGACGGCACCTGGTCCAACCCCAATTTCATCTCGATGACCGGCGGCAGCGTGGGCTTCCAGGCCGGCATCTCGTCCACCGACGTGATCCTGGTGTTCCGCACCACCCGTGGCGTGGACAACATCGTCAACGGCAAATTCACGCTCGGCGCCGACGCCTCGGCGGCAGCCGGCCCGGTCGGGCGTACTGCCACGGCGGCCACCGACGGCCAGCTGAAGGCCGAAATCTACTCGTATTCGCGCAGCAAGGGCCTGTTCGCGGGCATCGCGCTGGATGGCGCCCGACTGGCCATCGACGACGATTACAACGAGGCCGTGTACGGCAAGGGCGTCACGGCGCGGCGGATTTTTGAAAACGGCGTTGAGAATGTACCCAACGAAGTGGTGAATTTCCGCGATAAACTGGAAGAGTACACTCAGAAGTGACGGTGCCCTCCCGGCGCCGCCCCGTCCCACCGGCCTTTAGCGGGCCTTCGAGGTTTTCATGAGCATTACCCATATCGTCCTCCTGCTGCTCGTCGTCGTGCTGATCTTCGGTACGAAGAAGCTGCGTAACATCGGCTCGGACCTGGGCGGTGCCATGCGCGACTTCAAGAAGGGCATGGACGGCGGCGACGAAGAAGCCGCCCGCCGCGAGGAGAAGCTGCGCGCCGACCCGCCGCCGGCCGCCGCCTCCACCGCCCAGCGCGAAAACGCCGAGTCTCACGACCGCAACCCGTGACCCTGGCGCCGCCATGATCGAGATCAGCTTCGGCAAACTGCTGCTGCTCGCGTTGGTGGCGCTCATCGTCCTCGGTCCCGAGCGCCTGCCGCATGCCGCCCGCACGGCGGGCGCGCTGCTTCGCCGGGTTCGCAACGGCTGGGACAGCGTCCGTTCCGAGGTAGAGCGCGAGATCCAGGCCGAGGAAATCCGTCGCACCATTCGTGAGACGGCCGAGAGCGCCCGTGCCGCCCACGACAGCGTCCGCGACGACCTGCGCGCCACCGGGGCCGACATGCGCCAGACGGGCGAGCGCGTGCGCGAGACCTTCACCGACACCCAGCCCGCCGCTCCGGCGGTGCAGGCCGAGACCACGGCCATCGCCAGCGATACCCCGCCGGCGCCCAGGAACGAGCCGCATGACCGTAGCTGACCCCGATCCGTCCACCGAGGGCGGCATCGAAGAGGGCCTGTTCTCCCACCTGATCGAGCTGCGTTCGCGCCTGCTGCGGGCCATCGTGGTGCTGTTGCTGGTGCTGCTGGCCCTGGTGCCGGTGGCGAACCATCTGTATGCGGAGCTGGCCAAGCCGCTGGTGGAGCGCATGCCGGCCGGTGCGCACCTGATTGCCACCGAGGTGGCGAGTCCTTTCGTTACGCCGCTGAAGCTGGCCTTCTTCGTGGCGCTGTTCATCAGCATGCCGATGATCCTGTACCAGCTGTGGGCCTTCGTGAGCCCGGGCCTGTACAAGAACGAGAAGCGCCTGGCCCGGCCGCTGCTGGTGGCCTCGCTGGTGCTGTTCTATTCGGGTTGCGCCTTTGCCTACTTCGTCGTGCTGCCGGCAGCGTTCAAGTTCCTCAATGCCGTGACGCCCGATGGCGTGGCGATGATGACGGACATCACGCATTACCTCGATTTCGTGATGCTGATGTTCTTCGCCTTCGGCCTGTGTTTCGAGGTGCCCGTGGCCGTGGTGATCCTGGCGGCGATCGGCATCGTGGATGCCCAGAAGCTGAGCAAGGGTCGCGGCTACGCCATCGTGGGTGCGTTCGCCATTGCGGCGTTCATCACGCCACCCGACCTGCTGTCGATGGTGATGCTGGCCGTGCCGATGTGCCTGCTCTACGAGCTGGGCCTGCTGGCGGTGCGGTTTCTTCTGAAGGCGCCTGAGCAGGGGTAATCACCTGCTCGGGGCTGCGATCCGGTCGCGCGCAAGGCGCGCTCCTACAAGGCACCGGCCACCCCAAGCGTAGCCCCTGTAGGAGCGCGCCTCGCGCGCGACCAACTTCGCCGGTTACTTCCTGACCAGCGACAACCCCTTCAGCACATTCAACGCCTGCGACAGCGCGTAATCCTCGATGGCCAGCTTGCCATCGTCATCCGAGCCACCCTTGCCGTCATCCTTGCCGGCCTTTTCATTGGCCAGATGATTCGGCAGGTCGGCTTCCGACCCGATCAGCGACGGCGCGGTATCTCCCTTGCTCACGGCAAGATCGGCCAGCGCGATATCCGGCTTGATACCTTCGGCCTGGATCGAGGTGCCATTCGGCGTGTAATAACGCGCCGTGGTGATCTTCACCGCGTGATCCTGGTCCAGCGGAAGCACGGTCTGCACCACGCCCTTGCCAAAGGTTCGCCGGCCCATGATGAGGGCGCGATGGTTGTCCTTCAGTGCACCGGAGACGATCTCGGCGGCCGAGGCCGTGCCATTGTCGACAAGCAGAACCATCGGCGCACCGTTGAGCAGGTCGCCCGGATGCGCCTCGAAATTGAGGTTTGCATCGGGCAGGCGGCCCTTGGTGCTCACGATGCCGCCGCTGTCCAGGAAGGTATCGGCCACGCCCACGGCACTGGTCAGCAGGCCACCGGGATTCGAGCGCAGGTCGAGCACCGCGCCCTTCGGCGCGCCGTTTTTCTTGATGTAGTCGCTCAGCTTCTTTTCCAGATCCGTGGAGGTGTCTTCCTGGAACTGGCTGAGGCGGATGTACACATAGCCCGGATCGAGCTGGCGCACCTTCACGCTGGTGACGTTGATGCGCTCGCGCACCAGTGGCATGTCGATGGGCTTGTCGGATTTCTCGTGCAGGATGGTAAGCGTGATCTTCGACCCCGGATCGCCACGTAGCTTCTTGAATGCTTCATCGATGTTCTGGCCGTCGATCACCATGCCATCCACCTTGAGGATGATGTCGCCTGGCTTGATGCCCGCGCGCGAGGCCGGCGTGTCGTCGATGGGCGCGACGATCTTCAGCGACCCATCGACCTGCAACACCTCGATGCCCAGGCCGCCGTACTGGCCCGTGGTGTCTTCGTCGAGTTCGGCCAGGCCGTCCTTGTCGAGGTATTCGCTGTGCGGATCGAGGTTTTGCAACATGCCACTGATGGCGGCCTTCATGATGGTCTTGTTGTCGAGCTTCTCGACATAGGCCTGCTGCACGATGTGGTACACCCGCGTGAAATTGCGGATATCGTCCAGATCGACCGAATCGTCGGCCTCGTTGACGACCTTTGCCGCCGTGGACGACGACGCTGCGGGGGCATCGGGCTGTTTGAGCGGCTTCTGCTGAGCCTGGGCGGGAAGGGTCGCCACGGCGCCGAAGACCAGCGCGAGGGCGAGGCGAAGGGGGTGCTGACGCATGCCTTTCTCCAGGATCAATGCCGTTTGCCGAGCCAGCCGCGCGCGTCGATGGGCTTGCCACCCTGGCGCAGCTCGAAATACGCGCCGCTGTCGCCGACCGGGGCACTCGCAGTGCCGACGGCTTCGCCGGCTTCCACCATGTCGCCCACGCCGTGCAGCAGCGTTTCGTTGTTGCCGTACATGCTCATGAAGCCGTTGCCGTGGTTCACGATGATCATCATGCCGTAGCCGCGCAGGAAGTTGGCGAAGACGACGCGACCGCGTGCCACCGCCTTCACCTCGCTGCCTCGCGGCGCGACGATGATCACGCCGCTGCCGTACGCGTGCACCGCACCGGAGGCGGGCCAGGGCAGGTTGCCACGAAGGTTGCCCATCGGCGCGGAGGGCGGTGCACCCTTCGGGGCCGGCGCCGGTTCGGCGGCCTTGGCGGCCTCGTCGATCACCTTCTGCAGCTTGGCGACCAGGGCATTCATGTCCTGCTCGTTCTGCTTCAGGGCGGCCATGCGCTGGGCCTGGTCCTTGTATCTGGAGTTCGCTTCGGCCACCAGCTTCTGTTGCTCGCCACGCTGCTTTTCGAGTTCCGCCGCCCGCTTGCTGCGCTCGGCCCGGGTCCCCTCCAGCTTCTGCTGTTCGGCGGTGATGGCGGTTTCGACCTCCTGCAGCTTCGAAAGATCCGCGAGCAATCCCTTGATCCGGTCGACGCGGTTTTGCTGGAAGTAGCGCGAATAGGCCAGGGCACGCGAGATGCGGTTCACATCTTCGTCACCCAGCAGCAATTGCAGGTCGGAGCCGCGGCCAAGGCTATAGGTGGCCCGTAGCAGGTCGCCGAGGGCGCCCTTTTGCTTGTCCAGGCCCCGTTGCATCTCGGCCTTCTGCTGGCCGAGCTGGTCGAGATCGTGCTGGCGCTGGGCCAGCTCGGTGTCGGTGTCGCGCACGGCGCGGGCGGCGGCAGAGACCTGTTCGGCCTGCTTCGCCAGGGCGGCATTGGCGCTGTCGCGGGTGTTTGCCGTTTCCCGCTGTTCCTTTGTGAGCGACTCGATGTCCTTGCGCACGGTGTCCAGTTTCTGCCGGGCCTGATCCTGCTCGGTCCGGGCCTTGCCATCCTGGGCCGCGAACGCGGCCGGGAGGGGGGCGAGGACGAGGGCGGTGGCGAGCAGGGCGGGCAGAAGTCGGATTGGGCGCATGATCCGGATTATGACCCATCCGCCCACTCCCCCTGTAGGAGCGCGCCTTGCGCGCGACCGGACCGGAACGGTGAGCCGCCCGGTCTGGAACGCTCGCGCGCAAGGCGCGCTCCTGCGCGAGTCACGTGCGTTACGGCAGCCGTCGGCCAGCATGGGCGATCGTTCCGTTTGTAACCATTCCGTTGGATTTTCATATGGACGTCCGAATGCCTTTGACGCAGCGCCGCAATTATGTCTAAAGTGGGGCGCATGCCTATCCGCGTGTACGTGAGGTCGGCCCGTCCTGGGCCGCGGGAACACGTGCGCGCACGACCCAGCACAACCTAATGCCACGAGGAGGCGGATGGTGAAGCAAGGCACTCCGCGCCTCTATGATGAGGCGTTCGAACACGACAGCTGCGGCTTCGGTATCGTCGCGCAGATAGATGGCCACGCCAGTTCAAAACTCGTCGACACCGCGTTCGACGCACTCGCACGTCTGTCGCATCGCGGTGGCGTCAACGCCGACGGCATAAGCGGCGATGGTTGTGGCGTATTGTTCCGCCGTCCGGTGGAATGGTTGCGCGCGCTCGCCGCCGAATCCGGTATTTCCCTGGCTACGCACTTCGCCGCTGGCGTCGTCTTTCTCGATCCGGAAGGAAACGACGCGGCTGCGTCCGTTCTTGAGGACGAACTGGCCGCCGTGAACCTGCGTGTGGCCGGCTGGCGCGACGTCGCCGTGGATGGCGCCGCCTGCGGTCCGCTCGCGTCGGCTGCCATGCCACGCGTTCGCCAGGTGTTCGTCGATTCACCGGGCGACCTGTCGCCGGAATCCTTCGAGGCCGCACTGTTCCGCGCACGCCGTCGCGCCGAGCTTCGTCTCTCCGACGATCCGCATTTCTATGTGGTCTCGCTATCGGGCGAAGTGATCGGCTACAAGGCCATGGCCGCGCCGGGTCGCCTGCGCGACGTCTACCCCGATCTTCACCATAAGGCGCTCGTCGCCGACGCGGTGGTGTTCCACCAGCGCTTCTCCACCAACACGTCGCCGCAGTGGCGGCTGGCGCAGCCCTTCCGTTTCCTTGCTCACAACGGCGAGATCAACACCATCCGCGCCAACCGGCGCTGGATGCAAGCGCGTGGCTCGGTCATGCGTTCGGACAAGGTCGATCTATCGGATATCGGTCCGCTGGTGCGGCAGAAAGGCTCGGATTCGGAAAGCCTCGACAACGCGCTCGAAGTGCTGCTCATGGGCGGCATGGATCTCATCACGGCCATGCGTGTGCTCGTGCCGCCGGCTTATGCGGCACGCGAAGATATCGACGAAGACCTCGCGGCTTTCTACGAATACTACGCATTGCATAGCGAGCCCTGGGATGGCCCGGCCGGCCTGGTCATGTGTGACGGGCGCTACGCCGCCTGCACGCTCGATCGCAACGGCCTTCGTCCCGCCCGCTGGGCGCTCTCCGACGACAACCACCTGATCGTTGGTTCCGAGGCGGGTCTGTGGGACGTCCCTTCGTCGCGCATCGTTGCCAAGGGGCGTCTCGCTCCGGGCGAGATGATCGCCGTCGACTTCCGTGAGCATCGCCTTCTGCGCAATGCCGACATCGATGCGATCAACAAGGCGCGTGCACCGTACCGCGACTGGTTGCGCGATGGCGTCACCTACCTCGAATCCGATCTGATCGACCCCAGCCTCGCGGCCGAACCGCTGCCGGCCGACGAACTGCGTCGTTACCAGAAGCTCTACGGCCTTTCCCGCGAAGAATGCGAGTCCGTGCTGAAGGTGCTGGCCGAATCCGAAGCCGAAGCCACCGGCTCCATGGGCGACGACACGCCCATGGCTGTGCTTTCACGGCAGATCCGTCCGTTGTTCGACCGCTTCCGCCAGGGTTTTGCGCAGGTCACCAATCCGCCGATCGATCCGTTGCGCGAGCGGCTGGTGATGTCACTGGTCACGCAGATCGGCCAGGAGCGCAACATCTTCGACCTGGGCCCGGAGAACGCGAAGCAGATCCTGCTCAATTCGCCGATCCTTTCCCAGCGCAAGCTTCGCCAGATCCTCGCCAATCCCGATTACGCCGATACGCCGCGTTTCGACCTCATGTACGGCGCGGACGAGACACTGGCACAGGCGCTGGCGCGTATCTGCGACGACGTGGAGGCCGCCGTGCGCGGTGGCGTGAGGATCGTCTTCCTGAGCGATCGCTATCCTCGCCGTGAACTGCTGCCCATTCACTCGCTGCTTGCCACGGGTGCCGTGCATGCGCGCCTCGTGGATCGTGGCCTGCGATGTCAATGCAACATCATGGTCGAGACGGCTACGCCGCGCGACCCGCATCACTTCGCCTGCCTGCTCGGCTTCGGCGCCACCGCGATCTATCCCTGGCTCGCCTACCAGAGCCTGTTCGACCTGGGCCGCAGCGGACATATCCGCAACGGCGAAGGCGCCCCGCGTGAAATTGGCCGCAACTACCGTCGCGGCATCCGCAAGGGCTTGCTGAAGATCCTCTCCAAGATGGGCATCTCCACGGTCGCCGGCTATCGCGGCGCCCAGCTCTTCGAGATCGTGGGCCTGTCGAAGGACGTCGTCGACATCTGTTTCCCCGGCACACCGTCGCGCATCGGCGGTTCCACCTTCGCCGACCTCGAACACGAACAACGCCTGCTCGCTGCCGAGGCCTGGGACGAAGCCCAGTCGCTTCGTGCCGGTGGCCTGTATAAGTATGTACACGGCGGCGAGTTCCACATGTACAACCCCGATGTGATCGCCAGCCTCCAGGTGGCGGTGCGCACGGGCGAGTGGAAGGACTACGAAATCTACGCGCACCACGTCGACGCGCGTCCGCCATCGGCATTGCGCGACCTTCTCGTACCGCGCGGCGGCACGTCCATACCGCTCGACGAGGTCGAACCGGTCGAAGACATCCTCAAGCGTTTTGACTCCGCCGGCATGTCGCTCGGCGCGCTGTCGCCGGAAGCCCACGAGGCGCTTGCCATCGCCATGAACCGCCTTGGCGCGCGCAGCAACTCGGGCGAGGGTGGTGAAGACCCTTCGCGCTATGGCACCGACAAGGCCTCGAAGATCAAGCAGGTGGCCTCCGGTCGGTTCGGTGTGACGCCGGCGTATCTCGTCAATGCCGAGGTATTGCAGATCAAGATCGCCCAGGGCGCCAAGCCCGGTGAGGGTGGTCAGCTTCCCGGCCACAAGGTGGATGCGACGATTGCCCGGCTGCGCTATGCCAAGCCCGGCATCGGCCTCATCTCGCCGCCGCCGCACCACGACATCTATTCCATCGAAGATCTCGCCCAGCTGATCCACGACCTCAAGGAAGTGAATCCGCAGGCGCTGGTATCGGTGAAACTCGTTTCCCATGCCGGTGTCGGCACCGTTGCCGCTGGTGTAGTCAAGGCGGGAGCGGATCTCATCACCGTGTCGGGTCACGACGGCGGTACCGGTGCGAGCCCGCTCACCTCCATCAAGTACGCCGGCACGCCATGGGAGCTGGGTCTGGCGGAAACGCAGCAGACACTGCGCATCAACGACCTGCGCGGCCGCGTGCGTTTGCAGACCGACGGCGGCCTCAAGACCGGCCTCGACGTGATCAAGGCGGCCATGCTCGGTGCAGAGAGCTTCGGTTTCGGCACCGGTCCGATGGTGGCGCTGGGCTGCAAGTACCTGCGTATCTGCCATCTCAACAACTGCGCCACGGGTGTCGCCACCCAGCATCCGGTGCTGCGCCAGAAGCATTTCCTTGGCCTGCCGGACATGGTGATGAATTATTTCCGCTTCGTCGCGGAAGACGTCCGTCGTCATCTCGCGCGCCTTGGCGTGCGTTCGCTGGCCGAGCTGATCGGTCAGGCACACCAGCTGGAACGTCGCGACGGTGTCACGCCGGTACAGGAGCGCCTTGATCTCACGCCCCTGGTCACCGCTGATGGACTGGGTGAAAAGGTGGACTTCGCGTGCACCTTCGCACGCAATCCCATGCGCGACCCGGCCACGCTTGCCAGCCGTATCTCCGCCGACGCTCGCCAGCCCGTCACCGACGGACTGGGCGGTACCTTCCGCTATCCGGTCGCCAACACGGATCGCGCCATCGGTGCCCGCCTGTCCGGTGACGTGGCGCGACGCTGGGGTGATGCAGGCATGTCCGGCAAGCCCCTCAATCTTCATCTCACCGGATCGGCAGGACAGAGCCTGGGTGCGTGGAATGCCGGTGGCGTGCATATCGAGCTGATCGGCGAGGCCAACGACGGCGTGGGCAAGGGCATGGCCGGTGGCCGCATCGTGGTGCGTCCGCCGGAAGATTCGCCCTTCGAAAGCCAGGATGCGTCGATCATCGGCAACACCTGCCTCTACGGCGCCACGGGTGGCGAGCTGTTCGCCGCAGGGCAGGCCGGTGAGCGCTTCGCCGTGCGCAACTCCGGCGCACTGGCGGTGGTGGAAGGCGCCGGTGATCACTGCTGCGAATACATGACTGGCGGCGTGGTCGCCGTGCTGGGGCGCACCGGCCTGAACTTCGGTGCGGGCATGACCGGCGGCTTCGCCTATGTGCTCGACCTGGAGCGCAATTTCGTCGACTGCTACAACCACGAGCTTGTCGACATCGTGCGCATCTCGCACGAAGGCATGGAACATTACATGCAGCACCTTCGCCAGCTCATCGCACGCCACGCTGAACTCACCGCAAGTGCATGGGGCCAGCGCGTGCTGGGTGATTTCCGTGGTTTGCTGCAACGCTTCTGGCTGGTCAAGCCCAAGGCCGCCAGCCTCGATGCCCTGGCCGAAGAACTGCGGAGTGCGGCATGAGCGCGAAGGACTTCCGATTCCTCGACGTACCCCGGCAGACGCCGCGCACCGTTCCGGTGGCCGTGCGCGTGCTCGGCTACGGTGAAATTTCCGGCGATTTCGCCTCCACGGAGGCAGCCCAGCAGTCCGAGCGCTGCATCGATTGCGGCAACCCGTATTGCGAGCATGCCTGTCCGGTCCACAACTACATCCCGAACTGGCTGAAGCTGGTGCAGGACGGTCGCCTCTTCGAGGCCGCCACCTTGATGCACGAGACCAATCCGCTTCCCGAAATCTGCGGCCGCGTCTGTCCGCAGGATCGCCTGTGCGAAGGCTCGTGCACGCTGGAGCAGGGCGAATTCGGCGCCGTCACCATCGGAAGCGTGGAGCGCTGGGTGACCGACGAAGCCATCCGCCAGGGCTGGCGCCCCGATCTTTCCCGCGTGAAGGAAACCGGCGCGCGCGTTGCCATCGTGGGTGCCGGTCCGGCAGGGCTTGCCTGTGCCGATCGCCTGCGCCGCGCTGGTATCGCCGCCGATGTCTTCGACCGGCAGCATGAAATCGGTGGCCTGCTCACCTTCGGCATTCCGCCCTTCAAGCTCGACAAGCACGTCGTCAAGACACGCCGCATGGTGCTCGAAGGCATGGGTGTGCGTTTCCACCTGGGCGTGGAGATCGGGCGCGACATCGAATTCGACGAGCTGCTGGCCGATTACGATGCCGTGTTCGTCGGCACCGGGGCCTATACCTATGTCGATGGGCAGCTTGAAGGCCGCGAACTGGGTGGCGTGCACGATGCGCTGCCGTTCCTCATCGCCAACACCGAGCGGCTGCTGCGCGACGAGGCACCTGCACCGGAATACGATCTGGCCGGCAAGCATGTCGTGGTGCTCGGTGGTGGCGACACGGGCATGGACTGCAACCGCACGGCGATCCGCCTCGGTGCGGCTTCCGTGACCTGCGTTTATCGTCGCGATGAACCGAGCATGCCGGGTTCGCGCCGCGAAGTCGGTTACAGCCGTGAGGAAGGCGTGCGTTTCCTCTTCCAGCGCCAGCCCATGTCACTGGTGGGCGATAACGGCCGGATCAAAGCGGTGCGTGTCGTCGAGACGCAGCTGGTCGATGAGGGTGACGGCCGTCCGCGCCCGCGCAATGTCGAAGGCAGCGAAACCGACCTGCGCGCCGATGTTGTGATCCAGGCCTTCGGTTTCCAGCCAAGCCCGCCGTCGTGGTGCGATGCCTTCGGTATCGCCCGCGATCGCAGCGGCCGCATCGTGACCGGCGCCGAGGGAAACCTTCCGCACCAGACGAGTCATCCGCAGGTTTTTGCTGGTGGCGATAACGTACGCGGCGCCGATCTCGTGGTGCGCGCAGTTTACGATGGCCGCGAAGCCGCCTCGTCGATCGCACGCATGCTTGCAGCTAAAAAACACGACGCCACGGTAGCCGCCTGACGTCGGTTACCCCTCACGTCGTTCCAGCGAACGCTGGAATCCAGCGCCCCGGTTCACCAGTAAACATAGCCACGCTACATCGGCTTGTGTGCAGGTAACCCTCTCGCAAACCCCGGCTGCACCGCACTGGATCCCTGCTTTCGCAGGGACGACGTGAGGGACAGGTAGGGAATCGCGATCTTGCAATCGTTCCAGCGAACGCTGGAACCCAGCGCCCCGGTTCACCAGTAAACATAGCCACGCTACATCGGCTTGTGTGCAGGTAACCCTCTCGCAAACACCGGCTGCACCGCACTGGATCCCTGCTTTCGCAGGGACGACGTGAGGGACAGGTAGGGAATCGCCATCTTGCAGTCGTTCCAGCGAATGCTGGAACCCAGCGCCCCGGTTCACCAGTAAACATAGCCACGCTACATCGGCTTGTGTGCAGGTAACCCTCTCGCAAACACCGGCTGCACCGCACTGGATCCCTGCTTTCGCAGGGACGACG
>NZ_JAARLZ010000008.1 GCF_011759365.1 Luteibacter anthropi | reverse complement strand
GTGAATACAACGAGGAGCGACCGAAGATAGCACTGGGCGGACTGACGCCCGCTGCCTACGCAAAACAGTTACAGTAACTCGGGACTCAAACCGGACCGCTACTGAAGGCGGGGGGACGTCGGACGCACCGCAGGAAGATCCGGACAAGGATGGGCAGTCGTATTGTCGACTCCCCGTAAACTGAGTCCCCCCGTAACTAGAGGTCTCCGGGCAAACTAAGCCCCAAGGAGACCTACGATGCGCAAGAGCAAATTCACCGAGAGCCAGATCGTCACTACCCTGAAGCAGGTCGAGAGTGGCCGGCAGGTCAATGATGTATGTCGCGAACTCGGCATCTCCGAAAGCCACATACTATGCGAGGACATCGAAGTACGGCGGCATGAAGGCGCCCGATGTTCAGCGACTGCGCGACCCGGCATGACGATTGGTTGCGTGGCTGCTCAATCCTAGGACGATTGGCGTCCCGTTGACGATCTTCTTAGGAAATCAGTGACCGATAACGTCATTGTGCCGACGCATAGCATGCGTCCTTGGTCCGATAAAATGAAAGTAATTTCCCGCTTCGGGCGCATTCGCGTGGAGGATTGAATATGGCGGCATTTGTCAGATTAGCGTGGTGGCTGAATTGTAGCGTCGCCCTGGCTGCAATGTGCTGGATTGGTGACACTTTTGGGCGTTGGGCCTTCGGTGAGTGGAAGGTTGCGACTGGAGCGCTGCCGCAGCTAACTTCAGTCGGTCTCGTGTGTACTCTCTTGTTTTCTGTAAGCGCGATATTGATCGGTTTGGTACTGCGAATAGTCGTGGATCGAAGGCGTATGGCGATAGCGATGCCTCATGTTCCAGAGACTCTAGCCTGCATCAATATGCTAATGGTTGCGGCGATATATGCCGCACGACTTTTCGTGATCGCGGGGAGAGACGCCTGATGTTGACAGGACTTAGAAATTATCGCTTCTTATGCCATATTTTTCTCGGTGAGCTGGGTTTCGTTGGTTTTATAAGCCTAGATAGGATGGCGAGATTAATTTTTTACCCTAACAATTTAATGAGCACCAATCCATCCCATGGACTACTGGTAGCTGCCAGCATTCCCAATGCAGTGTTGGTACTTGGTTTCGCATTATTGATGACTTGGCGCCAAAAAAAAGAGGCAAGTGCTCGTGATAGCCGATATCGAGCCCTTCCTCTCTCGGGATCACTATGGTTTTTGATTATTTCCTTGAGCCTGATTCTTCAATGGCTTCGCCCTGTCTAAGCTAGTAGGAGGACTGGGCATTTAGAGGGTGAGTTATGGATGTATGTTTCCAGTGTTGCCCATACGGCTCACCGGCCACGTCATAGGAAATGTCGAAGCAAGGAATCGGGATCATTCTCATTAAAATGGTCCAGAATATCCATTGCAGCGATCCGAATGCAGGGCATATAGGAAATCTCTAGAGTGTGATGCGAAGTGTGACACCTCTGAGAAGCAAGTTGAACGCGATGAAAAGCAACTTATTCGTTACCAATGCGATGCGCGGGGTAGTGATGTTGATTATATTCATGAATCTGTTTTTTGGTGTTGGAACACCGGAAGACGCGCTCGCTAAGTATGGGTGTAGAAAAATGGATCAGGAATTCTATGCGTCTCACATAGATGAGGCGAGGAGATTTTTCCATGAGAAGAAGCCGGCATGGACTGGAAAGACCGATGAGGCTCCGGGAATCATCTGCACGAAGGACGCAGAGATTTACGTAGATGCCAAGCCCGAATTCAATAACGCGGGATATCATTGGACTGTATCCATTGATATGAAGACTGGTGAAATGTCGATTATTGAAGGGCTTTAGATCGACTGTATGGTTGCATCGGAGCTGCGCCCGATGCATTCGTACCCTGCCAATTTCACTAATGATTTTTCTCAATCGGGAGAAGCCCTCCCCTCTACACCTGCGCTCCGGACAGTCACCGACTGATGGTGTCGACTCTCGTCTAATTAGTGCCAACCATAACTCGAGGAAGCCGGATCGCTTTGTTGCCTGAATTCGGCGGGGAGTCGACACTAGGACGCAGGAACATGGATATCGCGACACCCTTCTTCCTGCCTGATGCCTCATTCCTGTTTCATGCCCAGTTTCTGTAGGAGCGCGCCTTGCGCGCGACCGGTTGTCGCGAAACCATCATTGCACCCGCACCATCGGTCGCGCGCAAGGCGCGCTCCTACAGAGATAGCCGGGTCGCTATGCAGAAGCCTGCGGCGCTGGCGGTGGACAGCGCGAATACACCACCCGCGCCATGCAGCACCATCAGGGCGATGCTTTCTTCCGGTTGAATCCATACGTCCGTGCTGAGGTCGAGCAGCGCAAAGCTGGCGAGCAGGAAGCTGAAAAAAGCCACCACGCAGAAATCCCTGGCGCTGCGACACGCTCGCGTGCGGCCATGGCGGCGGTCGATGTAGACCGCCGCATTGATCCCCAGCATCACTATCCCCACACCCACCAGCGGCACCACCGGCAACGCCGTGAACGGCAGCATCAACCGCCTCCGAGCGAGGCAAGCCCATCCCAGCCGCGACGCACCTTCGCCTGCCGCAGGCATTGCGTGCCCATATCCGTGAGCAGCAACGCCGCGCCCAGCAACCTCACCATGTGACGGTGGTTCTGCGTGCCGAGATCGGCCAGGCCTTCCGCCAGCACCTCGTTGATCCCCACGGCGTATTCCAGCCATTCCCCTGCATCATCCAGCAGCGTATCCACGCTGGCCTGCGGATCGAGCCGGTAGCTGCCTTCGCCCAGTTGGCAGGCATCGTTGATGTCGTTCATATCGTGCTCCTTGAGGGGCCGCTCCCGTGCAGGTGTGGCACGCCATGCGCACATGACGTGCCACGGTGACGCAACTGCGATGGTTCGCATCACTCATCGGGATGAGAGGGCTCACCGGCGTGTCCGTGGCCGGACGCCGGGCGGCGTGGTGTCGAAGTGGATGCGGCGTCAGCCGCCCTGGATGCCGGGTACGCGACAACGCGCCGGATACGACGGCAGGGCCTGAAAACGCTGGCTTGGCGGCCGGTGCCGCGGTTCGTCAGCCGTGTTCGGGGAAGCCCCGGACTGCCTGGTCACCGGTGAGGGAGCCGTCGATGGGAAGCGACGGGCGTGAGAGTGCCGTATGATGGACGGTAGCCATGGTTGACTCCTGTTGACTGAGTTGGCTTTGGTCAGTGCCTGTCGAGGGCTGCAATCCCTCGGCAGGCATGCTCTCACCGCTGATGAGCGATGGTTGCCTGCGAGACGACTCGCATCGATGGCGCAGGCAACGCAGACAAGCTAGCAAAACAACGCTGGATTGTCTCTGGAAATTTTTCACTTTTTCTGACGTGCCGCGCGTGCCTTTCCCGGCACGCGGCATCATCTTTTCGTGTAGGAGCGCGCCTTGCGCGCGACCGGTTGACGCGAAAATCATCATCTCCTTCGCGTCACTGGTCGCGCGCAAGGCGCGCTCTTACAGGGGCGTTGGAAACATGCCGTGCGTGACTTGCGCATGGAAGAGAAGAATACGAGCGGTTACCTCGTTCGTGGCGCATGGCACGTTCCATACGTCGCATATGCGCAACAAGGCGTTGATGTCCGCATCGTGCGGATGTGCGCATTGTGTATCCCGCAGCAGGATGAGCATATCGAGCCCACCGCTGATGACGCGCGATGCAAGCTGGACATCGCCACCCAGCGGGCCTGATGCCATGCACTCCACATCCAGGCCCAGTACTTTCCTGAGCAGGGTTCCCGTGGTGCGCGTCGAACACAGGCGGCATTCGCGAAGCAAGCCTATGTAATCCCGCGCAAGCAGGAGCATCCGCTCCTTTCTGGCGTCATGCGCCACCAGTGCCAGTCTCGTGTCCATGCGACGACTTCTCCGTTCAACGACTGCCGGATCATCTTAAGCGGTGCTTCACGACGCTGACGTGGCGGCATATCGCCAAAGCAGGGCCAGGCCGTCATTTCCGGCATAAATCGACGCCATCCGGCCACATACGACCGAAAAAGAGCTACGAAGAATACGCACGCCTTTCCCAGTGCATTTCAAGGATGAACCATGTTGCTCCGGACCCGATGGCTGGCGAGCGTGCTTGCCGCCATCTCCTTCGATCCCTACAGAGAGCTGGCGAAACTGAAAGTCCGTGCGAAGGATGCGACACGGGCCTGAATTTCGGAGGCCGAACCATCGATGACCGACGTGATGACAATACCCCGTCGCCGCTTGGCATCCGACTGCGTTTTGTAGGAGCGCGCCTTGCGCGCGACTGGTGGTACGAATGGGTTGATGGTTTTCGTGACAACCGGTCGCGCGCAAGCACGCTCCTACAGTTCTTCCAGGCGCAGGCGGGCGGAGGCCAGGAGGCGGCTGATGCGGTCGGCAGCTTCTTTTGATTGCGCGGCCAGGACGCGGACTTCTTCTGCCACCACACCGAAGCCTTTGCCTTCGGCACCTGCGCGTGCTGCCTCGATGGCGGCGTTGAGGGAAAGGACGTGGGTCTGGAAGGAGATTTTCGAGACAGTCGACGCGATGGTCTCCACGCGGCTGGTGAGGTCGAGGACGTGGCTGTCGGTATCGTGACGTGCGGTGACATCCTGGCCGTGCATCACCAGCCTTGCCGAACGGCCTTCCGAATCGCGGATGACGCTTACCGTGGCCGTGACGCGCAGGTCGCCACCGTCGTGGCGCTCCAGCACCATCGATGCCGGCGCGTCGCGCTGGTCGTCCAAAGCCGCGCGGCCCGAGGCGCCCACGGCTTCGAGGATGTTGGCGTTACCGCGCGGTGCTTCGCCGCCCAGCAAATCGCGCAACAGGGGGTTGCCCGTCAGCCAGCAGCCATCCAGTGCCCATTCGGCAACGAGGTTGCTGCGGTCGATGGCCTGGAGGCGGATGCGGTCTTCCTCGCTGCGCAGCTTGGAGTTCGTGATGTTCGCCATGATCGCGACGAACTTTTCGATGGCTCCGCCGGCCGCCCGCACGGGATTGATCACCATCGATACCCAGTAGGGTTCGCCATCCTTGCGGTAGTTGAGTATTTCTTCGTAGATCGCCTGGCCTGCATGCAGGCGCTGACGCACCGCCGCTACCGTATGCGGGTTGGTTGCCCTGCCCTGCAAGACATCACCCGGGCGCCGGCCGATGATGTCTTCGGGTGCGAAGCCCGACATGCGCTCGAAGCCATGATTCACATACTGGGTCATACCGGATGCATCGGTGATGATGACGGCGTTGTCCGTGTGATCCGCCACCATCGACAGCAATCGCAGGGCATCGCGACGCGCCACGTCCGCGCTCACGTCGCGTACGAAGGCCGTGTAGTAGATGCCATGGTCCAGACGGATGCGCGACATCGCCAGCGATACCCATAGCTTTGTGCCATCGGCACGCTCAAGCTGCACTTCGCGGCTCGTGCCCACGATGCGGTCGGGCTGGCCTTCGCGATTGGCATCGATCAAAGCATCGTGACCGGCGCGCAATGCAAACGGCACCAGCATCGAGACGTTGCGGCCCAGTACGTCTGCCCGTGGATAGCCCCATAGGTGTTCCGCCGATGCGTTGTAGAAAATGACGTTGTTCGCGGCATCAATCGTCACTACTGCGTCGAGTGCCTGCTCCAGCGTCTGCTCCAGCGTGCGAAAGGCACTCTCGTCCACCGACGTGGCCTCCTTCGCAGGTGCGGTCTCATGCAGCCAGCGCGCAAGCCACCGCGTAATGATCTTCTTCATCGCCCTGCCGTTCCCTTGTCCATATGGTGTGCGCCGTTAACGGCCGGGCGATGTGACGGCTTGATGCGATGTCAGTCGGCTGCGACCTTCCGCCACGCCGACTCGGGGCAAGGAAACATGTGCTCGCTGACGAAATCGATGAAAACGCGCAGTTTCGGCAGCACGTGCCGTCCCGATGGCCACAGCAGGTTGAAGCAGCTGGATGCGTCGAGGTAGTCGTCGAGCAAGGTCACCACCTCGCCACGCTGCAAGGCGCCACGCGAGGAATGATCCGGCACGAAGGCGATGCCGAAGCCGCGCGCGGCAAAGCAGATACGCGTCTGGATATCGTTGCAGATGAGGGATTCGGGGATGCGCAGCTCGGGGCCGTCGTAGCGCAGCGGCCAGGTTTCCAGTCGTCCCGTGCTCGGATAGCGATAGTGCATGCAGTGATGGGCGAGAAGGTCTTCCGGTTTTTTTGGCTCGCCGTGTGCTTGCAGGTAGGCCGGCGATGCGATGAGGTGCCGGTTGAAGCTGCCGAGGTAACGCCCTGCAAGTCGTGAGTCTGTCGGTTTGCCCACGCGGATCACGGCATCGAAACCTTCGTCGATCACGTCCACCACGCGATCGGTGAAATCCAGATCAAGCACCACGTCGGGATACCGTTTCGCGAACTCCGCAAGCAGTGGCAAGGTGAGGTCGTTGACGGTGGGCAGGCTGATGCGCAAACGTCCCTGCGCCGTGCCAAGCCGCTCGGACAGCTCGGCCTTCGCTGCCTCGGCTTCGGTCAGGATGCGCCGGCAGCGCACGAGGAAGAGCTGCCCTTCGGCGGTGAGCGCCACGCTGCGCGTGCTGCGATGGAACAGGCGCACGCCCATGTCCTGTTCCAGCCGCGCGATGGCCTTGCCCACGGCGGCGGCGGTGACACCCAGCGAGCGGCCGGCATCCACGAAGCTGCGTGCATCGGCCACGCGTACGAAGGTCTGGAGGCTGCCCAGGCTGTCCATGGCGGATTCCCATTGCGGACAGATATGTCCGGATACTGGGGAACTGTACCCGCCTTTTTCCCGAATGAGGGAGTTCCTAAGGTGGCAGGTATTCCTTTACCCGAGTATCCGCCATGTCTCCCCAACCCTTCGGTGAGCCGTCCATCGGTCCCGGCGGCAGCCTCTGCGCTGCCCCGGAAGCGCCTGTCGCCGACACAGCGCCTTTTCCGCTGGCTGGTCTTATTGCGCTGGCCAGCGGCGGCTTCATCACCATCATCACCGAGGCCTTGCCGGCCGGCCTGCTCCCGACCATGAGCGCCGGCCTCGGCATCAGCCAGGCACTGGTAGGCCAACTGGTGACGATTTACGCCATCGGCTCGCTGCTGACGGCGATTCCCCTGGTGGCGGCCACGCGGCACCTGGGTCGCAAGCCGTTGCTGATGACGGCCATGGCGGGATTTCTCTTCGCCAATACCATCACGGCGATGTCGTCGTCGTATCCGCTCATCCTCGTGGCGCGGCTCATTGCCGGCGTGAGTGCGGGCCTGCTGTGGGCGCTGCTCGCCGGATATGCCACGCGCATGGTGTCGCCCTCGCAGCAGACACGCGCCATGGCGATCGCCATGGCTGGCGCGCCACTGGCGCTGTCCCTGGGCATCCCGGCAGGCACCCTGCTCGGCCAGCAGATAGGCTGGCGCTGGAGCTTCGGCATCATGTCGATGCTGAGTTTCGTGTTGCTGGTATGGGTACGTGCGACGCTGCCCGACTTCGCCGGCCAGCGTGACGGCGGGCCGCTCGACCTGCGCCGTGTCTTCCGCCTGCCGGGCGTGGCGCAGGTGCTGGGTACGATGCTGGTGTTCGTGCTTGCACACAACGTGCTCTACACCTATGTGGCACCCGTGCTTGCCGTGGCAGGCGTGGGCGACAAGGTGGATCGCTATCTGATGCTGTTCGGTGTGGCGTCTATCGTCGGCATCTGGGTCGCCGGTGCGCTGGGTGACCGGATGATGCGTACGCTGGTGCTGCTGGGCATCGTCGGTTTTCTCGGCGCCACGGCGGCGATTGCCCTGTGGCCGGCATCGCCTGCCGTGCTGGCCGTGGCGCTCGGCGTGTGGGGGCTGGCGTTTGGCGGCTCTCCGGCCCTGCTCCAGACGGCACTGAGTCGTAACGCGGGGGAATCGGCGGACGTGGCCCAGTCGCTACTGGTCACGGGCTGGAACACCGCCGTGGCCGGTGGCGGCCTGCTGGGTGGCGTGATCCTCGACGGCGTGGGTGCCACGGCGCTGTCCTGGGTCGTGCTGCCCATGCTCGCCATCACCTTGTGGATCGGCTGGCATCCACGCGCCTGGCAAAAGCTCGTGTAGGAGCGTGCCTTGCGCGCGACCGGGCGAAGCGAATGAATGAATGAATGGGTTCGCGATAATCGGTCGCGCGCGAGGCGCGCTCCTACAAAAGCTGGCGTTACTTCACTTCGGCGATGTCGCGCACGCTGTATACGTCGATGGCGTATGGCGTGCCCGCGTTGGCGGTGGGGTGGAAGCGCCCGAAGACCGTCGCGCTGGCCTGTGCCCCCGCCGAGGTGATGGCACGGCGGAAAGCCGAGACATCGCGCTTGTGGCTGTTGGCTTCGTCGATATTGAGCGCGATCTGTCCCTGGCACTGGCCGTCGCTGAGGATTGCCGTCTTGCCCTGCGAGGTGGCCACCGCACGCACGGTGACCGTGGTATCGACATAGCGCAAGGCCGTGCCCAGGAGGGTGCAGACCGTATCCGGCGGCGCCTCTTCCACGGTGCGGGCATCGATCTGGCCCGTAGCCAGCGCGAACAGGAGCGCGGCCCCCGCCGCCCTCAGGAATGGATGGATATGCATGGTTTCCCCCTTGCTCGTATCCGCCCGGCGCGCCGGGCAAGGGGAAGATCGTCCCGATTGCCGCATCGCGTCAATAAGAAAAATGCCGGTTCGGCAGCCGGGCCACGGCGGGCTTAGAATGGCCCATGGCTCCGCATCCCCACCTCAGCGTCCGCAGCTACGACGGCGACACCGGCAGCGACCGGCACGAGTACGCCCAGATCGTGCTGCCCGTGCGCGGGCTGGTGTCGCTGGATATCGATGGCCGTGAAGGCCGGGCCGGTGCGGCCATGGCGGCTTTCGTGGCCCAGGATACCCGCCATACCACGGTGGGCGAGGTGCCCAACCGCTCGCTGATCGTGGATCTCGATGCGTCCCTGCTGCCCGGCAATATCACCAGCCGCCTGGCGGAACGTCCCTTCGTGCCCATGACGCCAGCGGCCATGGCGCTCGTGGAATACATGCGGATCACCCTGGACGAGGGCCGACAGACGCCCGAGGCGCTGTCGCTATGGGTACCCCTGCTGCTGGACGCACTCACCCGCGAGGCGCCCCGCCCCGTATCCCGGCTTGCCCGCATCCTGGGTGACGTCGAGAACGCACCTCACCAACCCTGGACAGCCGCCGACATGGCCGCACGCGGCGCCATGAGCGTCAGCCGCCTGCACGAGTTGTTCCGCAGCGAGCTGGACACAACGCCCCGGGCGTGGCTGGCGAATCTGCGCCTGCGGCGTGCCAGCGAACAACTGGTGCGTGGCGACGAGGCCATCGCCCGCATCGCCACGGCATGTGGCTTTGCCGACCAGAGCACTCTCACTCGTGCCATGCGGGATGCCATGGGGATCACGCCTGCCGCGTATCGCCGCCGTCATCGCGAGAACGGGCCGGAAAACGGGTAACTCGCACTGAAGCTGTGACTTCACCTGTAGGAGCGCGCCCTGCGCGCGACCGGTTGTCGCGAAAGCCATCACTTCCTTCGCATCACCGGTCGCGCGCAAGGCGCGCTCCTACAGGTGAGGGGCAATCTACTGGTCTGGACTATTCCGTGCTGTCCATCGCGAGACCGCGCCCAAAAACGTGTAGTCCCCGCCAAGCCATGCTCATGTTGCTTCAGGCATCCTGACTAGCCTGGACGGAGGCACGCATGGCGGTCACGACGAAAACCTGGCTTGGTATCGCCTGCGGCGTGCTTGCGGGTGCCCTCTGGGGTGCCGTATTCCTGGCGCCGGAACTGGTGGGCGATTTCTCGCCTCTGCAACTGGCAGCCGGTCGCTATCTCGTCTACGGCGCGATATCCGTGGTGCTCTTGCTACCGCGTTGGCCTGCGTTGCGTGGCTGGGTAACGGCATCGCATTGGCGCACGTTGGCTGGGCTGGGACTGCTCGGCAACATCGTTTACTACGTCGCCGTCGCTGCCGCCGTGCAATGGGGTGGTGTCGCGGTCACGTCGCTGGTGATCGGTTTCCTGCCTGTCTGCATCACGCTGATCGGAAGCCGCGATCATGGCGCGGTGCCACTGCGAAGGCTGGCACCGTCCCTGCTGCTCAGCGTCGTCGCCATTGCCTGCATCGGTTGGCAATCGTTTGGCGATACCACGAGCACCCGCACATCGTTTGAACGCATCGCCGGCCTGGCCTGCGCCACGATCGCCCTTGTCTCTTGGACGATCTACGCCATCCGCAACGCGCGGTGGCTGGCCCGGCTTGAGCACGTGTCGTCGCATGACTGGAACCTGCTGACCGGCGTCGCAACCGGCGCGCTCTCACTGCTGCTGGTGCCTGCTGCGCTGTGGTTCGATCCGCGTGCACATGCCATGGCCGCATGGCTGCGCTTTGCAGCGGTGAGCACGGGCGTGGCGGTGTTCGCCTCCATCGTGGGCAATGGCCTGTGGAATCGCATGAGCCGCCTGCTGCCACTGACGCTCGTCGGCCAGATGATCCTGTTCGAAACCCTGTTCGCGCTGCTCTACGGATTCCTGTGGGAATCACGCTGGCCGCACCCTGCCGAGTGGGTGGCGATGGTGGCCGTATCCGCCAGCGTAGTGCTATGCGTACGAGCACACAGATCCCCGTAGGAGCGCGCCTTGCGCGCGACCGGTAGAGGTCCGGGCGCCCAGTGTTATCCGGTCGCGCGCGAGGCGCGCTCCTACAATGCCCGGGTAGCCTCAGGCGGTGTTCGCTAGCGTGGCGCCAGATCCCTGTAGGAGCGCGCCTTGCGCGCGACCGGTTACAGGTCCGTGCGCCCGGCGTTATCCGGTCGCGCGCGAGGCGCGCTCCTACAAGGCTTCTGTCAGGCTTTGCCTGCCGCGATGTTCACGCTGATGGCGATGATGAACACGTTGAAGAAGAAGGCGATGACGCTGTGCATGAGGGCCACGCGACGCAGGTAACGCGTGGTGATCTGCACGTCGGAAACCTGGAACGTCATGCCGATGGTGAAGGAGAAATAGGCGAAGTCCCAGTAATCCGGGTCATCCGTCTTGGGGAAATCGAGGCCCTGGTGCTGCTTGCCGAAATCGCCGTAGTACCCATGCGCATAGTGCAATGCAAAGAGCGTATTCATGAACGTCCAGGAGAGCACGATCGTCAGTGCCGCCACGGCGATATCCATCACCCCGCCCTTCCCCGACGATTGCAGTTCCGTGCTGACCGCGGCGAGCACCACGGTGGACAACGCCACCCCGCTCAGCAGGGTCGTCCAGCGACCACTGTCCTGTAGCCGCGCCTGGTGCCGCATATGCGTTGCGTTGGCCTCACGGAAAATCACGATGATGGAAACGAGATAAACCACCGCCCCAAGATCGAACCCGAGCAGGAGCGACAGCCGCACAGGCAACCCGAGCGAGGCCATGAGCATACCCGCAGCGATGGCAACCACTGCCGCGATAAGCAGTCGTGGCCGCGCCTTGATATAGCGAAGCGGGCCCCAGGTTTTGCGTGATGTCGGTTCAGTCATGCAGCACTCCTCGGATCTGCCCGGACTATACGCCGCACATGGTAAAGACACAGAGCCCTGTAGGAGCGCGCCTTGCGCGCGACCGGTACAGGTCCGTGCGCCCGGTGATATCCGGTCGCGCGCGAGGCGCGCTCCTACAACGTCCGGATAGCCTCAGGCGATGTTCGCCAGCGTGGTGCCAGATCCCTGTAGGAGCGCGCCTTGCGCGCGACCGGGGTGGAATCGTGTGTTCACCGTTTCATACCGGTCGCGCGCGAGGCGCGCTCCTACAGGGGACGTGTTTTCGTCAGGTTGATCGCCCGAGGGTCAGGGTTCGGTCATCAGTTCGCGCATGACCGTGGTGGCGTAGGCGCCGGACGGCAGGGCGAACTGCACTTCGAGGGCGCCGTCGTCCAGCCAGCGCCAGGACAGGTCGGTGGGCTTCAGGCGCAGTGCGCGGCGCTCCTGGTCCATGCGGGCACTGGCAAGGCCCGTGACGATATCGGGATCGCGGGCCGCCACCGAGCGTTCCAGCTCGCCTGCCGCATCGCCCGCCGGCGTTTCACCCTGCCCCCACAATGGCCCCGTGGGGTGGATGTCGAAGCGGGCCACGCGTTCGGCCAGCGTGTCGTTGAATGCCTCGGGACCGAACCATGAGCGCGAACCATCGAGGCCCCAGATCTCGCCTTCCATCTGTGTATCCCAGTTGCCAGCACGCACGCGCTCCGCCAGCACGCCATTGAAGATGTGCGAGCGTGCCGCAGACAGCAGGATCGAACGCTTGTCGCGATCCACGCGGCGGCCGGCGAACATGGCCTTGGCCTGCTCGACGTTGCGACCGCCGAGGCCGAAGCGCTGTTCGCCGAAGTAGTTGGGAACGCCACGTGCCGCGATGGAGGCAAGACGTTCCTCGGCCGCCGCACGATCACCTTCGATATCTCGCAGGACCAGCACGAAACGATTGCCTCGCAACGCGCCGCGCTTGATCTTGCGCGAGTGCCGGCCAAGCGAGGTCAGCGTGACGTCCGCATGCGGGAAAGTGGTCCAGTCCGGCTCCGCCTTGCCAGGCAGCTGCACGGTGAAGATCTGCGTGGTGACGGCATGGCGATCCTTCATGCCTGCAAAGCCCACGTTGAGTGGCGGCACGCCGGCGAACTTCGCTACTTCGCGTGCTACCCAGTCGGTATTGGCGCCGCGCTTTTCCACACGCAGGAAGACATGCTCGCCTGCACCATCCGGCTCGTAGCCCAGGATTTCATCCACACGGAAGTCGTCCGGCGTGGAACGCAGGCGGGCGCGCAGCGGCGGCACGCCGAAGGCATGGGGCAGGACATCGTCGGTCATGGATAAAACGCCTTACAGAAGGAACAGGGTGGCAAGCCCGAGGAAGATGAAAAAACCACCGCTGTCGGTGACGGCGGTGATGAGAACGCTGGAGCCCAGCGCAGGATCGCGCCCGAGCTTCACCATCAGCATGGGAATGCCAACACCCATGAAGGCGGCCAGCAGCAGGTTGAGCGTCATCGCGGCGGTCATCACGATACCGAGCGAGGCGCTGCCGTAAAGCAGGTAGGCGACGACGCCGATGGCACCGCCCCACACGACGCCGTTGAACAGGGCCACGCCGAGTTCCTTGCGCCACAGGCGGCGGACCTGCGATACGCCGACCTGCTCCAGCGCCATGGCACGCACGATCATCGTGATGGTCTGGTTGCCGGAGTTGCCACCGATGCCGGCCACGATGGGCATGAGCGTCGCCAGCGCCACCAGTTTCTCGATGGAATGCTCGAACAGGCCGATGACGCGCGAGGCGATGAAGGCGGTGACGAGGTTGATCGCCAGCCACGCCCAGCGGTTGCGCACCGATTTCCACACCGAAGCGAAGATGTCTTCTTCCTCGCGCAGGCCGCCGCGCGACAGCGCCTCGGTTTCGCTTTCCTCGCGGATGAAGTCGAGCATCGCATCCACGGCGATGCGGCCAATGAGATGCATGTTGGCATCGACGACGGGTGCGGTGACGAGGTCGTAGCGCTCGAAGGCCTGGGCCACGTCGTAGGCGTCGTCTTCGGGACGGAAGGTGTTCACGTCCGGCGCCATGATCTCGTGGACCATCTTGTCCGGCGAATTCACCAGCAGCCAGTGCAATGGCAGCACCCCCGTCAGCACGCTCTCGTTATTCACGACGAAGAGCTTGTCGGTCTGCGCGGGCAGTTCGTCGAAGCGGCGCAGGTAACGCAGCACCACTTCGAGGCTGATGTCCTCGCGAATGGTGACCATGTCGAAATCCATCAACGCGCCGACCTGGTCGTCCTCGTAGGACATGGCCGCCTGCACGCGCTCGCGCTCTTGCGCGTCGAGGCTGGCCATGAGTTCCGGCAGCACCTCGGTGGGCAGGTCGTCCACGAGGTCGGCCAGCTCATCGGCGTCCAGCGGTTCGACGGCGGCGAGGATTTCGCGGTCGTCCATGTCCGCGATGAGCGATTCGCGGACCGAGTCGGACACTTCGAGCAGGATTTCACCGTCCTGGTCGGACTTCACCCGTTGCCAGACGGCGAGGCGGTCTTCCAGCGGCAGCGCTTCGAGAACATCAGCGAGGTCGGCCGGGTGCAGTTCGTCGAGCCGGGCCTGAAGCTCGGCATCGACCTCCGCCAGCGCATCGTCGCCGGCCGAGGATTCCAGCAGGCCAGTGCGCCGCCGCAACAGTGCGACGATCGCCTCCGGCCTGCCGTGCAGGCGAGGCCCGGAGGACCGGGTCTCGGCCTCGCTCACAGGCGCTCCACGAGCACGCTGGCCATCGCGGCGATGCCTTCGCGGCGGCCGGTGAAGCCCAGGGTCTCGGTGGTGGTGGCCTTGATGCTGATGCGGTCGGTGTCGGTGGCGAGATCCTCGGCGATCGCCTCACGCATGGCCTGCGCGTGCGGATTCACCTTGGGTGCCTCGCAGATCACCGTGATGTCGGCATTGACCAGCGCGTAACCGCGCTCGCGCAACATGTCGCGAACGGCACGCACGAAGCTGCGGCTGTCGGCGCCACGCCATTTTTCGTCGGTGGGCGGAAAGTGCTTGCCGATGTCGCCCAGCGCCAGCGAACCCAGCAGCGCATCGCACAGCGCATGCAGCACGACATCGCCATCGGAATGGGCAAGCAGGCCGTGCGTGTGCGACACGCGCACGCCGCCGAGCATCACGTGGTCGCCCTGCCCGAAAGCGTGGACGTCGAATCCCTGTCCGATACGGATCATCGTGTTCTCTCCAGCAGGAACTCCGCCAGCGCGAAATCCGCGGGCGTGGTTACCTTGATATTGTCTTCCGAGCCTTCCACGAGCAGCGGCGCGTGCCCTGCCCGCTCCATCGCCATCGCTTCATCGCTGACCACGATACCGTCGGTCGCGGCAAGGCGAAGTGCACGCGCCAGCTCGCCGCGACGAAACATCTGCGGGGTGAAGGCACGCCAGCGACCATCGCGCGGTTCGGTGGCGACACTGTGACAACCGGCATCGGCACGTTTCAGGGTGTCGCGCAACGGCGCCCCAAGCAGACCGCCACCGGCCTCGCCGGCCAGGTCGATCAGGCGCGAGATGTCGGCGGCGCGCACGCAGGGTCGCGCGGCGTCATGCACCAGCACGAAGGCGTCGTCGGATACGTCGGCCGGCAAGGCGTCGATGCCTGCCAGCACGGAATAACTGCGCTCGCTGCCGCCGATGGCGGTAAGCAGCGGCTTGCCCAGGATGTGGTCCGTGGCGGCGAAGTGTTCGTCGTCGGCCGCGATCACCACCAGCAGGCCGGCGATGCGCGGATGCGCGGCCAGCCGTTCCAGGGTGTGGTCCATCAGCGGTCGCCCGGCAACCGCCTGGTATTGCTTCGGCCGGTCGCCGCCGGCCCGGACGCCCTTGCCGGCGGCCGGTAATACGCACCAGAGCGCATCCATCACTGGCCGCCGGTAACGGGCGGCGGAGGCGGAGGCGCGCTGGTCGCGGCCCCCGGCTCCACCACCTGGTAGAACGTCTCGCCGGGCTTGATGAGGCCCAGTTCCTGGCGCGCACGCGCTTCCGTCGCCTGCTCGCCGTGCTTGAGGTCTTCCACGTCGGCGGCCAGGGCCTGGTTGCGCGTCTGCAACGATGCGTTCTCGTCGGTCTGTTTCTTGACCGATGCCCGCAGTGAATCCACCTCGGCCATGCCCCCACCGCCGACCCACAGCTTGAGCTGCAGCGCGATGAGGATCATGACCAGGATCAGACCGACCCAGCGGAGGATGGCCGCGTTGCTCAAGGCCTGGCTCAGCCCGGCAGCTTGGACAGGTTGGGGAACGCGTGGCGACCGGCGTACTTCGCCTTGGCGCCCAGGGCTTCCTCGATGCGCAGCAGCTGGTTGTACTTGGCAACGCGATCGGTACGGCAGAGCGAGCCGGTCTTGATCTGCGTGGCGGTGGTGGCCACGGCGATGTCGGAAATGGTGGTGTCTTCCGTTTCGCCCGAACGGTGCGAGACGATGGCGGCGTACTTCGCGCGGTCGGCCATGGCGATGGCTTCGAGCGTTTCGGTGAGCGTGCCGATCTGGTTGACCTTGATGAGGATCGCGTTGGCGATCTTCTTGTCGATGCCTTCCTGGAAGATCTTCGGGTTGGTCACGAACAGATCGTCGCCGACCAGCTGGATGCCACCGTTGACCACCTTGGTGAGGTGCGCCCAGCCGTCCCAGTCGCCTTCGGCCATGCCGTCTTCGATGGTGACGATCGGATACTGCTTCGCCCACGAGGCCAGGGTGTCCACCCACTGTTCCGGCGTGAAGACCTTGCCTTCGCCTTCGAGGTCGTACTTGCCGTCCTTGAAGAACTCGGAGCTGGCCACGTCGAGGCCCAGCAGGATGTCGCTGCCCATCTTGAAGCCGGCCGCGTTCACCGCTTCGAGGATGGTGTCGAGCGCTGCCACGTTGGACTTCAGGTTCGGCGCGAAGCCGCCTTCGTCGCCCACGGCGGTGTTGAGGCCGGCCTTCTTGAGCACGGACTTCAGCGCGTGGAAGATCTCGGCGCCGTAACGCAGGGCCTCGGCGAAGCTCGGCGCGCCGACCGGCAGCACCATGAACTCCTGCACGTCGACGTTGTTGTCGGCATGGGCGCCGCCGTTGATGATGTTCATCATCGGCACCGGCAGCGAGCCGCCGCCGTCCACCATCAGGTACTGCCACAGGGCCTGCTTCTTCGAAGCGGCCACGGCATGCGCGGCGGCCATGGAAACGCCCAGCAGCGCGTTGGCGCCCAGGTTGCCCTTGTTGTCGGTGCCGTCCAGGGCGATGAGCTTGCCGTCCAGGCCCTTCTGGTCGGCCGCGTCGTAACCGGCCAGCGCCTTGGCGATGGTGGTGTTGACGTTTTCGACCGCCTTTTTCACGCCCTTGCCGCCGTAGCGGGATTTGTCGCCGTCGCGCAGCTCCACCGCTTCGCGGGTGCCGGTGGACGCGCCGCTGGGCACGGCCGCGCGGCCGAACGAACCGTCGGCGAGGGTGACCTCGGCTTCGAGGGTGGGATTGCCGCGGGAATCGAGGATTTCGCGGGCGTGGATCTTGGTGATGGACGTGGTCATGCGCTTCCCGTTACGAGGTGGAATGACGGAACACGGCCGCGGCGCGCATGAGCGCGCCGCGGCCGGAGACAGGGGGAATATAAGACGATGCGACGCGCGTGAGCCAGTACGGACGACGCGCGGGCATGCACATCGTCAGGCGTGATCCTTGAAACCGCGGCGCTTCACGGCCTGGTCGAGCTCCAGGAGCGTTTCGAGGAGTTCTTCCATCTGGTCGAGCGGCCAGGCGTTGGGACCGTCGCTGAGGGCCTTGGCCGGCTCCGGATGCGTCTCGGCGAACAGGCCCGACACACCCACGGCCACCGCCGCACGGGCCAGCACCGGCACGAATTCGCGCTGACCGCCCGAGCTGGTGCCCTGGCCGCCCGGCAGCTGCACCGAATGGGTGGCGTCGAACACCACGGGGCAACCGGTTTCGCGCATCACCGCCAGCGAACGCATGTCGGAGACGAGGTTGTTGTAGCCGAAGCTGGCACCGCGCTCGCAGACCAGGATGTCCTCGTTGCCGACATCGAAGGCCTTCTGTACCACGTTCTTCATGTCCCAGGGGGCGAGGAACTGGCCTTTCTTGATGTTCACCGGCTTGCCGGCGCGGGCCACGTTCTGGATGAAGTCGGTCTGGCGGCAGAGGAAGGCAGGCGTCTGGAGTACATCGACGACCGAGGCGACCTCGTTCATCGGCGTGTATTCGTGCACGTCGGTGATGACCGGCACCCCGATCTGCTTCTTCACTTCGGCCAGCACCTTGAGGCCTTCTTCGAGTCCCGGGCCACGGAAGCTGGCACCCGAGGAACGATTGGCCTTGTCGAAGCTGGACTTGAAGATGAAGTTGACGCCGAGGCGGCCGGTGATTTCCTTGAGCTTGCCCGCGACATCGAGCTGCAGCTGCATCGACTCGATGACGCAGGGTCCGGCGATCAGGAACAGCGGCTGGTCGAGGCCAACCTCGAAACCACACAGTTTCATGCAGCGGACTCCTCGGAGCGGGCGGCGAGCTTCTCGCCGTCGCGCACGGCCTTGAATTCGCGCGCGGCACGCACGAAACCGATGAACAGCGGATGGCCTTCGCGCGGGGTGGAGGTGAATTCCGGATGCGCCTGGCAGCCGAGGAACCACGGATGCGTCTGGCGCGGCAGTTCGACCACTTCGACCAGCAGGTCGTCCATGGACTTGCCCGAGATCACGAGACCCTTGTCTTCGAAGGACTGGCGATAGCGGTTGTTGAATTCGTAGCGGTGACGATGACGCTCGCGGACGACTTCCTCGCCGTACATCTCGCGGGCCAGCGTGCCGGCCTTGAGGCGGCACTCCTGCGCACCCAGGCGCATGGTGCCGCCGAGGTCGGAGCGCTCGCTGCGCGTTTCGACTTCGCCCGAGGCGGTGGTCCACTCGGTGATGAGGCCGATGACCGGGTCGGGCGTGTTGCGATCGTTCTCGCTGGAATCGGCCTGCTTGAGGCCGGCAATGTTGCGGGCGAAATCGACCACGGCGGCATGCATGCCGTAGCAGATGCCGAAGTACGGCACGCCGTTTTCGCGAGCGTATTGCGCGGCGAGGATCTTGCCCTCGAAGCCACGCTTGCCGAAACCGCCCGGCACGAGGATCGCATCCACGCCGCCAAGCACCTCTTTGGCGCCACGGGCTTCCACTTCCTCGGAATCGACCCACTGCAGGCTCACGCGGGTGGCCTGCTTGATGCCGCCATGGCGCAGGGCTTCGCCCAGCGACTTGTAGGCATCCTTGTGTTCGACGTACTTGCCGACGATGGCGATGTTGACCTCGTCGCGCGGATGCTCCACGGCTTCCACCGTGCGGATCCAGCTGGAAAGATCGGCCGGGCCGGCATCGAGGCCGAGGCGCTTGATGACGAGGTCGTCCAGCCCCTGGTCGTGCAGCCACATGGGCAGCTTGTAGATGACGTCGACATCGATGGTGCTGATGACGGCGTTCTTCGGCACGTTGGTGAACAGCGCGATCTTGTGGCGCTCGCCGTCCGGCAGCGGCTCTTCGCAGCGGCACAGCAGCACGTCGGGCTGGATACCGATGGAGCGCAGCTCCTTCACCGAGTGCTGGGTGGGCTTGGTCTTGATCTCGCCCGCGGCCTTGATATACGGCACCAGGGTGAGGTGCACGAACATGCACTTTTCCGGGCCGTGCTCGATGCGCAGCTGGCGGATGGCTTCGAGGAAGGGCAGCGACTCGATGTCGCCCACCGTGCCGCCGATCTCGACCAGGGCCACGTCGAAGCCACGGGTGGCCTCGTGGATGGCGTGCTTGATCTCGTCGGTGATGTGCGGGATGACCTGCACGGTGGCACCGAGGTAATCGCCACGACGCTCCTTGCGGATCACCGATTCGTAGATCTTGCCGGTGGTGATGGAGTTCTTGCCGGTGAGGCGGGTACGGACGAAGCGCTCGTAATGACCCAGGTCGAGGTCGGTCTCGGCACCGTCGTCGGTGACGTAGACCTCGCCATGCTGGAAGGGGCTCATGGTGCCCGGATCCACGTTGATATACGGATCGAGCTTCATCATGGTGACGGAAAGACCGCGCGCCTCGAGAATGGACGCGAGCGATGCCGCTGCGATGCCTTTCCCGAGGGAAGACACCACACCGCCAGTGACGAAAATCAGGGGAGTCATGCGAGCAGCCAGTGCTGGAAATTTGTATTTTACCCGAGTGCGTCCCCGCTCGCGAGGGGTTGGCTGAACGTTCTCCACCGCGCGCGTCCATCGTCGTACCATCGGGTGCATGAGTACCCACACCTCTCCCGTTTCCGCCCGTCTCCAGGCCCTGCGCGACGCCATGGCCCGTGAAGGCGTCGCCGCCGTGGTCGTGCCCACGGCCGACCCCCACCTGTCCGAATACCTGCCTTCACGCTGGCAGGCCCGGGAATGGTTCTCGGGCTTCACCGGCTCGTCCGGCACGCTGGTTGTCACGGCCGATGGCGGTGGCCTGTGGACCGATTCGCGCTATTTCTCCCAGGCACAGACCGAACTGGCGGGCAGCGGCCTGCCGCTGATGAAGCTCAATACCGGGAACACGCCCGACCATGCCACCTGGCTGGCCGAAAGGATCGGTGAAGGCGAGAGCGTCGCCCTGGCCGGCGACAGCGTGGCCGTCACGTCAGCCGACGCCCTGGCGCAACGGCTGAAGAAGCGCGGCGGTCGCCTGCGTACCGACCTCGACCTGCCCGGCCTCGCGTGGCCGGAGCGCCCGGGCAGCCCCGACGCGCCCGTGTACGCCCACGAGGCTCCCTTCGCCAGCGTGAGCCGCACCGAGAAGCTGGGCCACGTACGCGAGGCCATGCGCAAGGCCGGGGCCACGCACCATCTGGTGTCCAGCCTCGACGACGTAGCCTGGCTAACCAACCTGCGCGGTGCCGACGTCGATTACAACCCGGTGTTCCTGGCCCATCTGCTGGTCGGCATCGATAGCGCCACCCTTTTCGTGGACGCCGCCAAGCTGCCGGCAGACGTGAAGACCGCCCTCGCGACCGATGGCATCGCCATCGCCGGGTACGGCAGGGCCGCTTCCACCATCGCAGCCCTGCCGGGCGATGCCGTGCTCATGATCGATCCCGCGAAAGTCGTGGTCGCCGTGCTCGAAGGCCTGCCGGCGGGGGTGAGGCAGGTCCACGCGCCCGCCCCGTCCACCGCCCGCAAGGCACGCAAGACGGGCGACGAGCTGGACCACATCCGCGAGGCCATGCGTCGCGACGGCGCGGCCCTGGCCCGGGCCTTCCGCCGCATCGAGGCGGAGCTGGCGGCAGGCAAGGCCGTCACCGAACTGGACGTGGACACCTTCGTCCGTGAGGCCCGCGCCGCGCAACCCGGCTTCGTGGGCGAGAGCTTCTCCACCATCGCCGGATACCAGGCCAACGGCGCCCTACCCCATTACCGCGCCACCCCTGCTCACTTCAGCCCGCTGGCCGCCAAAGGCCTGCTGCTGGTCGACTCGGGTGGCCAGTATCTAGGCGGCACCACCGACATCACCCGCATGCTGGCCCTGGGGCCGGTCACGGACGAGCAGCGCCGTGACTCCACCCTGGTGCTCAAGGGCATGATCGCGCTGTCGCGGGCCCGCTTTCCCGCAGGCGCCAGCGGCCCGCAACTGGATGCCCTGGCCCGCGCACCGCTCTGGGCGGCCGGCATGGACTTCGGCCACGGCACGGGTCATGGCGTGGGTTATTTCCTCAATGTCCACGAAGGCCCGCACGGCATCCGGCCGCCCGTGGCCGGCGGCGCGCTGGTGCCGCTGGAGACGGGCATGATCACCTCGATCGAGCCGGGCCTCTACAAACCGGGCCGGCACGGCATCCGCCACGAAAACCTGGCCGTGGTGGTGCAGGCCGATACCACCGAATTTGGCGAGTTCCGGGCCTTCGAGACGCTCACCTTGTGCCCCTTCGACCGGCGCACCCTTGAGCCGGCCCTGCTGGAAGCCTCGGAGCGGGCCTGGCTGGACGACTACCACGCCACGGTACGGGCGGCCCTGTCGCCGTTGCTTGAGGGCGAGGATCGTGCGTGGCTCGAATGGCACTGCGCGCCCCTGTAGGAGCGCGCCTCGCGCGCGACCGGGACAACGATGTGTATCAACTTCGGTCAGCGCTCGATGGCATGTGGCCTTGTCGCTCTGCCGGTCGCGCGCGAGGCGCGCTCCTACAGGGGAGAGATCGCCCGGGCTGGTCTCATCGGGTGATACGGCAACCTGTGAGGCTTGACCGATCCGGTGGGCGTCGCCCATCCTGCCCGGCTACGAATGACCGCGACACCCCATGAATACTCGCTATAACGCCTCAGACATCGAAGTCCTCAGTGGCCTGGACCCGGTCAAGCGCCGGCCGGGCATGTATACCGACACGTCGCGCCCGAACCACCTGGCGCAGGAAGTCATCGACAACTCGGTCGACGAGGCGCTGGCCGGCCACGCGAAGACCATCGACGTCACCGTGTTCAACGACGGCTCGGTGGAAGTCAGCGACGACGGCCGCGGCATGCCCGTGGACATCCACCCCGAAGAAAAGGTGCCCGGCGTCGAGCTGATCCTCACGCGCCTGCACGCGGGCGGCAAGTTCTCCAACAAGAACTACGCCTTCTCGGGTGGCCTGCACGGCGTGGGCGTCTCCGTGGTGAATGCGCTGTCCAACCGGGTCGATGTCACCATCCGTCGCGAAGGCCAGGAATTCCGCATGAGCTTCGCCGACGGCGACCGTGCGAGCGAGCTGGAAGTCATCGGCACGGTGCCGAAGAAGAAAACCGGCACCACGCTGCGCTTCTGGCCCGACCCGAAGTACTTCGATTCCCCGCGCATCCTCGTCTCCAAGCTCAAGCACCTGCTGCGCGCCAAGGCCGTGCTCTGCGCCGGCCTCACCGTGCGCCTCACCGACGAGTCCACCGGCGAAACCGTCGAGTGGTACTTCGAGGACGGCCTGTCCGACTACCTGCGCGGTGAGCTGCAAGGCGCCGAAGCCCTGCCTTCCGACCTGTTCGTGAAGCACTTCGCACGTGACACCGACGCGCTCGATGTCGCCCTGGCGTGGCTGCCCGAAGGCGAGCTGGTGCAGGAAAGCTACGTCAACCTCATTCCCACCGCCCAGGGCGGCACGCATGTGAACGGCCTGCGTTCGGGCCTCACCAATGCCATCCGCGAGTTCTGTGACCTGCGCAACCTGCTGCCGCGCGGCGTGAAGCTGGCCCCGGAGGACGTCTGGGAGCGCCTGGCCTTCGTGCTCAGCGTGAAGCTGCAGGACGCCCAGTTCGCCGGCCAGACCAAGGAGCGCCTGTCGTCGCGCAACGCCGCCGGCGTGGTCGAAGGCGTGGTGCATGACGCCTTCAGCCTGTGGCTCAACCAGCATGTGGATCTGGGCGAGAAGATCGCCCAGCTCGCCATCGAGCGCGCCAGCGCGCGCCTGAAGGCCGCCAAGCAGGTGGTGCGCAAGAAGATCACCCAGGGCCCCGCCCTACCCGGCAAGCTGGCCGACTGCGCGGCCACCGACCTCACCCGCACCGAGCTGTTCCTGGTCGAGGGCGATTCGGCCGGCGGCTCGGCCAAGCAGGCCCGCGACAAGGACTTCCAGGCGATCCTCCCGCTGCGCGGCAAGATCCTCAACACCTGGGAGGTGGAATCCGGCGCCGTGCTCGGCTCGCAGGAAGTGCACGACCTCGCTGTCGCCATCGGCTGCGACCCGGGCAAGGACGACCTCTCGGGCCTGCGCTACGGCAAGGTGGTGATCCTGGCCGATGCCGACTCCGACGGCCTGCACATCGCCACCCTGCTCTCGGCGCTGTTCCTGCGCCACTTCCCGTCGCTGGTGCGCGAAGGCCACGTGTTCGTGGCGATGCCGCCGCTGTTCCGCGTGGACGTGGGCAAACAGGTGTTCTACTGCCTTGATGAGGAAGAAAAGCGCCTCATGCTGGAGAAGGTGGATCGCGAGAAGATGAAGGGCGCCGTCTCGGTCACTCGCTTCAAGGGCCTGGGCGAAATGAACCCGGCGCAGCTTCGCGAATCCACCATTCACCCGGACACGCGCCGCCTCGTGCAGCTTACGGTCGAAACCGACGACGGCACCCTGAAGCTCATGGATATGTTGCTGGCGAAAAAGCGCGCAGGCGATCGCAAGCAGTGGCTTGAAGAAAAGGGCGATCTCGCGACGCTGGAAGTCTGACCCTGTAGTTCCTGAAGAAAACGCCGGTCATCCTGGGATGGCCGGCGTTTTTTCTTTCAGCGCATGAAACTCATGCCCGGGACAGCCCCGTATATGGTTGTTGCTCAAGCGATCAGTTCGTGATCGCCTGATCGGCTGCATTGTAGGTGAAAGTCGCGCCACCCGCCGTCAGGTTCACCATGATGACTGGCACCCATAAGCCGGTTACATTCTTGTAGTTCTTCTGGTCTGTCTGCGCATACCCCTTACTTGCGGTAGCACCAGTCAGATAGTAGAACGCCTCGACCGGCACGGCCCTATCTGCCATGGAAAGATAATTATCAATGATGATTTCGTTCCAGGCGGTGTAGTTACGACCTCTCCGGATCGTCGCAATATGGTCCCACATCTGCGCGGCATTGGCCGTACCCTTGGCCACCTTGAAAGGGCAACCCGCGCCCGACGGAAACGTTGCATTGAACTGCGCCACGGTGGTGATACCCCGTGACTGGCAGTCGTTCTGGCACTTGTTCGCCATGCCGTTTGTGCTTGCATTCGCGATGTAACCGCACAACACCTGGAGATTCGACTTGCCAGCCTCAAGAAACTGGGCAGGCATCGTAATCATGCCGTTGGACACATAGAGCGTGGTTACGATGGAGTCCTTCCGCATCCAACTGAACGACACGCCCTTGGTCGATCCCGGTGCGGGCATCCAGGGCTTGTTAGGGGGCGGCAGGTTACCGGTTCCCCGGATCATGACCCCACTGCATACGAAAGCGGCAGCGCCATTCTTGCACGTCTGGTACTGCGGATCCTTCATGTCATAGCGAGCCTGCAAATGGCGGGCTACGTCTTCCCCCGGTGAACTGCCACCACCGCCAGGCTCCTTGACGGCCTGGTCAGCAGCGCGGTAGTCAAACGTCTGTGCACCGGTCTTGTTGACGATCCAAAGAATGATCGGAACCCACCGATGGGTGAGATTCCAGTAGATTTTCTGGTCTTCCTTGGCATTTGTCAGGGGATCCTGATATCCAGGCTCCACCACCGTGTTTTGATAAAAGAACGCCTCCAGAGGAAATGCTTTCGGATCGGAAAAACGGTAGTCATCCAAGATCAACTCATTGCGGTTCATCGTTGCCAGAACGCCCGGCAAATCCGCCGCCAATGAACGCGGATGCGCCAAGCGAGTAACCAGGGAGCGTACCTGAATCATGGCCCTGAAGGCAGCACCGGTATCCGTCATGCCAGGGCCTTTCACCATACCGAACGCGCACTGGTTCTCATCATCATCGAAGCCCTTGGCAATCCAGTCCTGCGCCGTCAGGATCGCGGGTGTGTACTGATGGCATAGCATGGTCGTTGAATGCTTTCCCGCACGCTCATGATGGGTACATCCTTCAGGCTCTGCCGTCCAGGCATCCTGAGGATAGGCACAGCGTACGTAAAGCGAGGTCGCACCATACTTATCTGCGTACTGCTTCGGATAAATAATGAAGCCGTTTGACGAGGGATAAGGATTCCACATATTGGAATCCTTCCGAAGGAAGGAAATAGAGACACCAATGAATACCGATGATGCGGGGTTTGGCATCCACGAGTAACGACCACCCGTTGCAAACCTCGTCGACCTGAACATGATGCCGTAACATACGAATGCCGGCGTCGTAGATACATTGCAGTAGCCCGTGGTGTCGTTGTATCTGTCTCTGATATGCCTCAATACATCAGCACCTGTTTCCTGCGGAAGCGCCAGTGCCACCGGCGACGCGTCTTCACCAGACGGCCCCCCCCCCTCCTCGCTACCAGGCACTCCTTCCGTTTCCATGCCCTGAACGACCTGCTCATCCCCTCTGTGCACAATGGTTTGCCCGGGCGCATAAGGCGGACTTGTCGAGCAAGCAGCCATGGCGACCAATAGTGCCATTGAAAAAACGCGAACCCATGTCCTGATCATTCCCATCCTCCTTGTGATGCGCCATCCAGTCCGATCAACTACTGCTGTATCGCCTGATCGTTCGGGTCGAAAGAAAAGCTGGCCGTACCGGGTGCTCCGGCAGCACTGACCGTCCACTTGATAATCGGGACCCAGCGCCCCGTCGTGTTCTTGAAGTCCTGCTGATCGAGGCGTGCAGATGCAAGAGAAGCCGGTGTATTGGATCGATAGAAGAAGGCTTCGACCGGCATGCGTGCACCAATGGTCTGCGACCAGGCAGCGAGAATGATTTCGTTGTAATACGCCGAGCCTTCCAGGCCAACGTTCTTCCGGATGATGGCTACCTGCATCCAGGCATCGGCACTATTGGCGGTACCTTTCTCAACACCAAATGGGCAACCCGGTCCACCGCCATAAGCGGCCTGATGTTGAGCGGCCGTCGTAATGGGATTTGGCAGTTTCTGGCATATCGTCCTGCAACGATCAGGCCCTCCGGTGCCCGCATCCCTTGGGTAACCGCATCGCACTTCGATGGAATCGTAGACCGATGAGTCGATATATTTCGCGGGATAAATGATGAAGCCGTTACCAGACGGATAATTCCCGACAAAATCCGAATCGAGCCGCAACCAGGACGCCGATACGCCCCAGGGAGCCGACCCCGGATTGGGCAGCCATGAGTGGTAACCCGCCGAATAGTTGGTCGACCTAAGAAGAATGCCTGCGCATACAAAGGCCGGCGCCGTAGCGCTCCCGCACTGTTTCGCTGGATCTGCATAGCGGGATTGCAGATGCCTGGCAACATCCGCACCCGTCTCCGGCCCCGGCAACACCTTCTGATCGGCGACGCGATATTCGAACTTCGCGCCACCAATCACATTGGCCGATGGTGTCCACCGGATAACCGGCACCCAGCGCTTGGTGACTTTCTTGAATTCCTCCTGATCCTTCTGTGCCGACTGCAATGCATTGGGCATGCCGGGATCGGGGTTGGTCCGGTAAAAGAATGCCTCGATGGGCATCCATTTCTCGTCGCTGATCGTGTCCCACGAATCAACGATGATCTCATCGCGCTTGTTGACCTGCCGACCATGCCTTACGCCTACGATCTGCATCCAGATGGCTGCTGTGTCCTGCCGATTGCGGTCGACCCCGAAGGCGCATTGGTCGGTATCCTTGGTGAAGACCTTCATCCACGCCACCGACGTGGTGATGGGAGGCACCATGTCCTGGCAAATCGCCCATTTGACGTAACAACGATCAGGTCCGGTCGACTTCGCATCCTGTGGGTAGCCGCACCGCACATACAGCTTCTCGAACCCTCTTGGATCCGCATAGCTGCGTGGATAGACGATAAATCCGTTGGCGGTGGCACCGGAATCATCGAAGTTAGCGTCCTGCCGCAGCCAGGAGAACGTCACGCCCCAGGATGCCGTTGCAGGATTTGGCATCCACGAGTGGTATCCACTGCCCCAGGTCGTCGACCTCAGCAAAATACCCGAGCACACAAAGGCGGGACTGGTCTTTCCGCCGCAGTCCTGCCGGCTTTCGTTATAACGATCCTGCAGATGCCTCGCGACATCGTCGCCCTTCTCCTCAGGAGGCCCTGCCGTCGGAACAGCCTCCACCAGAACGGAAGGCGGCTGTGCCGATGGCCAATGACGCACGCAGGCACTCCCCAGCATGACGACAATGAAGCAGATCCATACCGCGAGTCTTTTGGTCACGATCATCATCCATGGTGAAGTCAATCCAGACCAGACCCGGAAACTTCAGTTTTCCTGCCACCGACGCACGAGAGCGCGGCATTCCGAAGCAGACGCCTGGTCGCTCGCGATGTAGTCGAACGACTGCAAGCCCGTTCTGTTCATGTTCCAGCGGATCAATGGCACACGCCGGTGTGTAAGTTCTTCATAGATGCACTGATCGGCTTTTGCGTTGGTCAAGGGGTCCTGGTAGCCGGGCTCCGCCTTTGCGTTCTGATAGAAGAACGCTTCGATGGGAAACGCTGCCGCGCTGGTCCTTCGCCAATCAACGAAGATCAATTCGTTCCGATTGTGGGTGCCGACAAGGAGACGCGCCGCCACCATGGCCATGAATGCACTTGCGGTATCCACCATCACACCGTCTTTTTCCAGACCGAAGGCGCATTGATAGGTGTCGTCGTAGAACCCGGCATCCTTCCACTCCTGACCCGTCCATATCGGCTTGGGCCGCTGCAAGTGGCACAGCGGCTGGTTCACCCTGGGTTGGGTCGGCGGAACGGTTTTTTCGAGCCAGTGGCAACGATCCGGCGGCTGCGACCATGCATCCTGGGGAAAGGCACAGCGAACCCGAAGGGACGTCATGCCATATTTTTCGGACCAATGCTTGGGATAGATAATGAAGCCATTCGAAGAGGGGAACGGATTCCAGAAGTTGGAGTCCTGCCTCAGCCAGGAAACGGAAACGCCTTCCGCTTCGGTAGAATTGGGATTCGGCATCCATGCGTACCGCTTGCCTGACGGATACGTCGTGGATCGAAGCAGGATTCCCGAGCAGACGAAGGCAGGCGCATTGTTGTCATCGACGCATCGGGCCACCGACTGTCCATAGCGGTCCCGGAGATGCCTGAGCACCTGTTCACCGGTCTCGATAGGAGCCCCCGCCACATCCGTCGCCTCCGTAGCCAACGGCCTGTGTGCTATACCGGGGGATGTTGTACACGCGCTCAGCAAGCCGAAAAAGGCGAGCACCCCCAGTATTCTCGAAAATTCCTTTTTCATGCGGCACCTTATTCGTCAATAAGCGCTAGTGGATGGATCCCGCAGGCACTGATCGCCCGGAGGACGTTTGCGGGGGTATCAACTGATCCACTGCCCGGTACGAAAACTTCGCGCCGCCTTGCGTGGAGTCCGTGGGATCCCAACGGATGACCGGAACCCAGCGCATCGTCAGCTTGTAAAAGTCACGCTGGTCTTGCCGGGCACCGGCCAGGGGGTCGGGCTTGTCGGGGCGCGACTCGGGCCGGTAGAAGAAGGCTTCGATGGGCATGCTTGTATCGTCCAGGCCGGTCCATGCCTTGACGATGATTTCGTTTCGCCACCTTACCGAATCCAGCTTGCGCACCTCGATCATCTGACGCCATGCGTCGGCGCGACCGGCGTAACCTTCGTTGACGGCGAATGCGCATTGATTCTCGTCATCGCCATAGCCGGCTTTCTTCCAGTCCGCCGCGGTGAGAATGGCCGGATCGTGCAGATGGCATAGCTTCGTCATCGTCCTGGAACCGTTTCCGTTCTGATGCCATAAGCATCGATCGGGACCGGCCGACCAGGCATCACGGGGAAACGCGCAGCGTACATCGAAGATCGCCAGCCCTCGCCGCTGAGCATCGAGCAGTGGATAGACGACAAAACCATTGCCCGTGGGATAGCTGTCCGCAAAGTTTGAATCCTTGCGCAACCAGGAGAACGACACCCCCCAATCCGCCGTTGCGGGGTTGGGTCGCCATGAAAAATAGAGATCGGAATACATCGTCGAACGAATGAGAAGCCCGGAGCAGGCGTACGACGGCGTTGCGCCAGCACCAGGACAGCTGGCCATTGAACTGTCATACCGGCTTTGCAGATACCGGGCCACGGAGGCGCCGCCACCTTCACCCGGAAGTACAGCCTGGTCGGCTACGTCGTAACTGAATCTTGCGCCTCCCACGACGCTGTCCGACGCCAGCCACCGGATAACAGGAATCCACCTGCCACTGACGTCCCTGAACTTACGCTGGTCCTTTCTCGCGGCATCCAGGGATGGGCCAGGATCGCCGTTGCCCGATGTCCGGTAAAAGAACGCCTCCACGGGCATCAGCGCCTCATCCGTGCCCCGCCATGACTGGACGATGATTTCGTTTCGCCTCTTCGCCTGGAGAGCCTGCCTGACCCCAACGATCTGCATCCACGCAAGAGCCGTATCTGGAAGCCCCCGCTCCACGGCGAACGCGCACTGATCGTCCGGAGCCGGGCTGGGTCCTTCCTGGAAAATGGCAAGCCAGTCGAATGCCGTGTGGACTGGCGGCTTCATCAAGTGGCAAGGCGCCCACTTGAAGTGGCATCGGTCATCCCCGCCGGAACCGGCTTCCAGCGGGAAGCCACAACGAACAGACAAGGGTGTCATTCCCTTCGCGTCACTTACGCTACGCGGATAGATGATGAACCCATTGGACGACGGACCCGATGTCAGAAAATTTGTGTCCTGACGCAGCCAGGAGAAAACCACACCTCCCGCATCGGCCTGTGGATTCGGCATCCAGCTATGGTAGTTGTCGTCGTAAATGGTTGACCTGAGAAGCAGTCCGGAGCAGACGAAGGCCGGGGACGTTTTGCTTCCGCAGTCCGTACGACTTTCGTCATAGCGGGACTGCACGTGCCTCGCGACGTCGTCACCCAATTCGTCCGTAGTCGTTACAAGCGAGGACCGGACCTCGGTGACAGCGGCATCCGCATCGCGGGGCGAGGGCTTACCCGGCTGCAATGCAGAACAGCCCATCATTACCAGGCCTGCCACCATGATAAATCCCAGAATGCATTTGCCTGCGTCCATGCCGGAAAGCTCCTTTATTTCTCTGAGTACTCGATACCGATCAGGGACTCACGCTCTGATCCGCTTCGTGGTAGGAAAATGTGATTCGTTGTGGAAGGGTTGCCACCATTTCAACCCGAATCACCGGAATCCTTAACGACGTATCATCTTTATACATTTCCTGAATAGCCCGGGCCTTCCGCAGGGATTCCGGGTCCCTCGTCGTCCAGTAGATCGCTTCCACGGGAACCTCGACATCCTTAGCGCTCCATGCGTTCACGATGATGTCCGCCGGCCGGTTGAACCTTCTGATCTGGCGAACAATCATCATCTGCTGCCACAGATAGGCTGGATCACCATCATCCATGGAGAAGGCACATTGATTCCGGTCACCGGTAAAGCGATTGACCCAGCCGGCGGCATCCTTTACCGGCGGCGATTGCTTCTGACATACCGTTCCGCAGCGCCAGGACAATCCGTCGGACGGACTCATATCGGGATATGCGCAGGCTGCGACAATGACATTTTTCTGGGGCGGCCTGATGTATTTCTCTGGAAAGAAAACAATGCCTGCATAGCTCCGCAACGACGTTGCATTTGAATCCCGACGCACCCAGTCGATCCCCACTCCGGATACCTTGTCGGCCTCTATCGGCTGCCAGATGTTACCCACCCATCCCGGACGCATCAGTACGCCGGAGCACGACATCAACGCCTTGCGTGGCTGATCCGGGCACGTTTGCGCCGTATCGTCGTATCGTGACTGCAGGTGACGGGCCACGTCCGCGCCCGAATCTGGCGGAGGAACACCGCACGAATCAGGTGTCTTCTGGTCCTGTACCCTGTACAGGAACTTCGCGCTCCCTGATGGTGCTGCGGTGCCTTCCCAGCGAATGATGGGAATCCATTTCTTTACCGTCCTCCAGAAATCGCATTGATCGCTCTGCGCACTGGATAGAGGAGTGGGCTTTCCTGGCAGTGAATCCTGCTTATAGAAGAACGCCTCGATGGGAAACCGGGCATCCGGTGTCTTGCTCCAGTCGGCAACGATGATTTCGTTGCGCCGGTATCCCAGCTGCGCACTGCTGAGACGGCGGATTTCCACGCTATGCATGACCACCGTCGCCCGGCTGGTGCGCGCTGGCCGCAGATCGAAAGCGCATTGGTTTTCGTTGTCGAAAAAACCCTTCTTCAGCCAGTCGTCGCTCTTATAGACGCCGATGTCCTGGCAGAGCGGGATGGTGGGTGCGGGGGCTCCGGACGAGTAAGCATGGGATGTACAACGATCGGGACCCGAGGTCCATGCATCCTGCGGATAGAGGCATTCCACCTCCACAGGCACCAGTCCATTGGACAGGGCAAACTTCTCGGGATAAACGATGAATCCATTGCTCGTGCCGTGGGTATCCTTGAAGTCGCTATCCTTGCGCAACCACGAGAACGATACCCCCCAGGCTGCCGTTGCCGGATTGGGCTGCCATGAGTGGTACTTGTCCGAGTATTCGGTTGCCCTCAGAAGAAGACCACTGCAAAGGAATGACGGGCTGGACGCGTTGTTGTCGCAGTTCGGAATGACCTGGTCGTAGCGTGATTGAAGATGACGTGCGACCGCATCGCCGTCCTCCGAAGGGCGTATTACTCCTGCTATGGATGCCGGGCGCTTCTGCGGCGCCATGTCCCCACTGCACCCCTGCAGAAGCAGGATACCAAGGCATATCCAGGCATAACGACGTAGTCCTTCCATGGTGGCGAAGGCCTCCCAGGCCTGTCATTTGTCGTCACCATTCTTGATCGCATGGAATGGAATATGCGATCCAACTTTCGCTGTAGGCGAAGCCATGCAATTCCGGCCACGGACGGCTCAAGTACTCAGAAACGCCCTGATTCTTCCCCGCTGCCCCGGGAGGTAGTGATAACCCGCTTTCACCATGTGTACCGTACCCCGCTGCACCAACGCACTTATTCGTGCCATCGTTTCCCGGGAGTCCAGCAGGACATCCCGGTCGCCTGCGATTGCCAGCACCGGCATGCCCATATCTCTCAATGCGTCATCGCTGAGGCGGGGAATCCGCATGGGCCGCGGCTTTACCGAAGTACGAAGCCGCTGGAGGAAAGTCATCAGCTGCGAGACGTCCTCGGGAAGATCCACGGGCTGCGGCCCCATCACCATGGACCGGATGCGCGAAGCGCCCCAAGAGCCCAGCAGAAGCAGAGGAAGCGCCTTCCAGAGAAACGCCTTCTGCTTTCCGATGCCGGCGGGACACAACAGTGCCAGTCGCGATACACGGCCGGGGCGCCTGCGCGCGTAATCCAGAGCAATCCAGCCACCAAATGACATGCCGACGAACGATGCGTGGGCCAGACCCAGGCCATCGAGCACGTCATCCAGCCAGCAGGCCCATGCATCGCTGTCGAGCCGGGGATGGGAGGGTGCGCTCAGCCCGGGCTCACCGATGACATCGACGACATAGACACGAAAAGCTTCCGACCATGCTGCAGCATCGAACATCCAGCTAGCCGCATTCGCCAGTGCGCCGTGCAACAGTACGACCGGCGGGGCGGATTCATTGCCGCAGGCCATCACGAACGTGTCGCCCTGCCGGGTTGCCACCGTAAGTTGCTCGCCGGGTACCGGCCATCGGGCAAGGCATGCCAGGTATTCATTACGAAGCGTTTCAGGAAGCGGGCGTCCGTTCATCGCACGCCCTTCACCAGGTAGGCCACCCCTTCCAGCAATGCCGCCACGTCGACCGGAGAACCCGTCGCGATGAAGCGCAACAGACCATGCGCCGCATCATGGCTGGCCGTGAAGTGCATAGCCTCGTCCTGCCCCCTGGATAGCAGCATGGCCTGCGTGGCGACCGTCAGGCGATCGGCCTCCGCAGCGGAGATCACAGGGATATCAACGATACCGGTGGCGCGCGGCGGCGCCGGAGGGGGTGAATCCTCTGGTTCCAGGCCCACAAATGCATTCAGGTCGGCATCAAGGATCCGATAGGACTTGCCGATGCGCGTGGCTCGCAGGCGGCCTTCACGAATCATGCGATGAACCGTGCGGGGATGCAGGTTCAAGCGCACGGCGACGTCTTCGACTGTGTGAAAGGCAGCCACGAACACTCCAATGAATTACCTATTGATACATATCATACATAAACATGTATCAATAGGTAATCATGGCAAGCAAAGAAAAGCCCGGCGATGCCGGGCCTTTCTTCTGTAGGAGCCGAACTTGTCGGCGACCGGGAAGCACAAGGCCCATCCGGTCGCCGACAAGGTCGGCTCCTACAAGAGCATGATGACCGCTAAATCAGCGCCGGTCGCGGATCGCCTCAATCAGTCCACGCGTGGCACCGTCGAACTGACCAAGATCACCGGCGCTCTTGTCGTTCGCAAGCGACGGATAGATCTGCTTGGCAATCACCTTGCCCAGCTCCACGCCCCACTGGTCGAACGCGTTGATGCCCCACAGGTGGCCGAGCATGAACACCTTGTGCTCGTAGAGCGCGATGAGCGCGCCCAGCGAATGCGGGGTGAGTGCGTCGAGCATGAAGACCGTGCTCGGGCGATCGCCCTTGAAGGTGCGCTGGGCGGCAAGCGCGCGACGCTCGGCTTCGCTGCCCGTCTTCGCTTCGGCCAGGGCCTCTTCGAAGGTCTTGCCCAGCGACAGCGCGGCGGCCTGTGCGAGCAGGTTGGACAGCAGTACATCCTGGTTCTCGCGCAGCGTGTGCGCCGGCTTCACCACGCCGATGAATTCCAGCGGTACGGTGTCGGTACCCTGGTGCAGTGCCTGGAAATACGCGTGCTGTGCGTTGGTACCGATGCTGCCCCACACGACCGGCACGGTGGAGCCCTTCACTTCGCTGCCGTCGTCCGGGTGCACGTGCTTGCCAAGGCTTTCCATCTCCAGCTGCTGAAGATAGGAAGGCAGGTCTCCCAGATAATCCACGTACGGCACCACCGCACGGCTTGAGCGACCGAGGATGTTGCGGTTCCACAGCTCGGCGATGGCGAGCAGCACCGGAACGTTATCCTGCCATCCGGCGGTGCGGAAGTGATCGTCGGCTTCGGCAGCGCCCGCAAGAAGGTCACGGAAACCCTGCATGCCGATGGAGAAGGCAATCGACGCACCCACCGCGGACCACAGCGAGAAGCGACCACCCACGTAGTCCCACATCGGCAGGATCTGCGAGGCACCCCACTTCTGCACGGCCTCGACATTGGAGCTGACGGCGATGAAGTGCTTGGCTGTTTTCGCCTCGTCGCCGTTGTTGGCCTTGAGGATCCAGTCGCGGAACACGCCGCCGTTGAGCAGGGTTTCCTGCGTGTTGAAGCTCTTGGAAACCAGGATCACCAGCGTGTGCGCGGGATCGAGCTTCTTCATCAGGTCGGCGGCGGCCTGGCCATCGACATTGGTGAGGAAGTGGCTGGTGATGCCCTTGACGTGGAACTGCTCCAGCGCATGCACGGCAAGGCGGGGGCCAAGATCCGAACCACCGATGCCGATGTTCACCACGTCGGTGACGCCACCGATGAGGCCTACCGACGCGCCTTCGCCCTTGTGGACGGCATTGACCAGAAGCTCCATCTGGTCGAGCGCATCGGCGACTTCCTTGCGGACGTCGGCCGGCGCCGCCGGATGACGCGACGCGCCACCGCGCAGTGCGGTGTGCAGCACGGCGCGATCTTCGGAGGTGTTGATGTGTTTACCTTCGAACATCGCATCGCGCGCGGCCTGCCAGCCGGTGCCTTCGATGTAGTGGCCCACCGCATCGAGCGCGGCGATATCGAGCTTCTGCCGGGTGATGTCGAGCAGGATGGGACCCACACGCTTGCGCAAGCGAGCGGCACGGGCGTCATCGTTGACGAGCGTGCGAAGGTGGGTATGGGAGAGGCGTGAAGCGTGCTCTTCGAACGAAGGCAGGGGGGCGTGCTTTGAATCCATGGCTTCCACTTTGGCTGCGACGGAGGGAAGCGTCGATCTTACCGCAGTGCAGCGTAAGTGGATTGTGTGGATCGTGCGGAAAAGCTCACGATTGATCCGGAGCACCTGCCTCGTTGTTCCTGCGAAGCAGGAGCCCCCAGTGCGCGCGTGCCCTGCACGATGGCCTCACCCCTGGGCTCGTCGTTCCTGCGAAAGCAGGAACCCACAGTGCGCGCGTGCCCTGCACCATGGCCTCACCCCTCGGCTCGTCGTTCCTGCGAAAGCAGGAACCCAGTGCGGCGAGGCAGGTTTTCGCGATAGGGCCACCTGCTCACAAGCCGATGTGGCGTGGCCGTGTTTACTGGCAAACCGGGGCGCTGGGTTCCTGCTTTCGCAGGAACGACGGTGTCCCGCAGAGCGCGGGACACCCGATACGTTACGCCGCCTGCTTCGGAATCGAGTGATTCGTGTGCGTGATGCGGTTGTCGGCGTCCACGTAGACCAGGTCGGGCTGGTACTTGGCCAGTTCGGCCTCGGACAGGCCGGCAAAGGCGGCGATGATCACCAGGTCGCCCACGGAGACGCGACGGGCCGCGCTGCCGTTGACGGAGATGATGCCGGAGCCCTCTTCCGCGCGCAGTGCGTAGGTGACGAAGCGCTCGCCGTTGCTGATGTTCCAGGCGTGGATCTGCTCGTACTCGCGGATGCCCGCGGCGTCGAGCAGGTTGCCGTCGATGGCGATCGAACCTTCGTAGTTCAGCTCGGCGTGAGTCACCGTGGCACGGTGGATCTTGCACTTGAGCATGTTGAGCTGCATGGCGGTCTCTGGGGAAGTGGCGATTGCAAAAACGCCCATTCTAGCGGAGGTTGCCCGTGCCGTCGCGAATGGGCTCCTCTGTCGGGCGCTTTATGGGGTGTTCTCGTTCGAAACGCAAGTACCGGTTCGTGAAGGTTTTCAGTCGAACGGCAGGTTGTCGATGAGGCGGGTGGCGCCCAGCCGGGCCGCGATCAAGGCCACCAGACCCTCCCGCTCTTCCGCGCCCGGCTCGGCCAGGTCCTCGGCGCGACGGATGGCCACGTAGTCCGGGACGAAGCCGGCCCGCTCCAGGCGGGCTTTCGCGGCCTGCTCCAGGGCCTGCCAGGCGTGGCCCTGGTGGAACAGGTCGCGCATCTGGGTCAGCGTGGCGTGGATCTGGGGCGCCCGCTGCCGTTCGGCAGCCGACAGGTACTGGTTGCGCGAGCTCATGGCCAGGCCATCGTCTTCGCGCAAGGTCGCGCCGGACATGACCTTCACCGGCAGGCTGAGGTCGCGGACCATCCGCTCGATGACCTTCAGCTGCTGGAAGTCCTTCTGGCCGAACACGGCGAAATCCGGCTGCACCAGGTTGAACAGCTTGGTGACCACCGTGGCCACGCCGTCGAAGTGGCCCGGGCGATGGGCGCCTTCCAAAGTATCGGTGATCACCGGGATATGGATGCTGGCGCTGGCGGCAGCACCGAAGGGGTACATGGTGGCTACTTCCGGCGCGAACAGGATGTCGCAACCGGCCTCGGCCAGGCCCACCTGATCCTGGGTGAGCGTGCGCGGGTAGCGCTCGAAATCCTCGCCCGGGCCGAACTGCGTCGGATTGACGAAGACGCTGGCCACCACGCGGTCGGCACGGGCGCGGGCCAGTTTCAGCAGGGAGTGATGGCCCGCATGGAGATTGCCCATGGTGGGCACGAAGCCCACGGCCTGCCCGGAGGAACGCCAGCCACGGATCGTGGCGCGAAGGGCGGCGGCGTCGGTAACGGTCTGCATCGTCGGTTGGGCTCTCTAGCTGAAGCTGTGTTCGGGACCGGGGAAACGGGATTCACGTACGTCCCCGGCATAGGCGGCGATGGCGCCCTGGATGGAGTCGCGCCCCAGCAGGAAATCCTTGGAAAACTTCGGACGCTTGCCGGGCGTGAGGCCCAGCATGTCGTACACCACCAGCACCTGCCCGTCGCAGTCGATTCCGGCACCGATGCCGATCACCGGCACGTCCACCTCGGCCGTGATTTTAGCGGCCACGGCGGATGGCACGCATTCGAGCACGATCATGCCCGCACCCGCCTCGGCCACGGCCTTTGCGTCAGCCAGCAGCTTCGCCGCGGCCTCCTCGCCCTTGCCCTGCACCTTGTAGCCGCCGAAACGGTTCACTGACTGCGGAGTGAGGCCCAGGTGACTGCATACCGGGATATCGCGCTCGACCAGCGCGGCGATCACCTCGCAGATGCGCCCCGCGCCCTCGATCTTCACCATGGCCGCGCCGCCTTCGGCGACCAGTCGCGTGGCGGAGGCCATCGCCGTGGGCACATCGCGGTCGCTCATGAACGGCAGGTCGGCCACCAGCAGCGTGGACGACAGCCCGCGCGCCACGGCGGCGGTGTGATAGACCATCTCGTCGACCGTGACCGGCAACGTGCTCGACCTGCCCTGCACCACCATGCCCAGCGAATCGCCGACCAGGGCGACATCGACCCCGGCCATTTCAATGTGGGCGGCAAAACTCGCGTCGTAGGCGGTGAGCATCACGATCTTCCGGCCCTCGGCTTTCATCGCCTTCAGGCCCGGCACGGTCACCGGCTTACGCGCCGGCGCACTCGTTTTTTCAACGTACACGCTCTTGTCGCCTCGTTGGGGTAAAGGGGAATTGTCCTCCCGTAATCGCCGGGGCTCAACTCACGGGCCGACACGGATTACGGCAGCAGCTCACATCCGGTGGAATCGATGGCATCGAGCATGTCGCCCACCCGCCCCATACCGGGCAGGACAGCATCCAAGGCGATGTCTCCCAGCGGCAGGAGCACGAAGGCCCGCTCGCGAATGCGCGGATGAGGCACGCTCAGGCGCTCGTCGTCGAGGATCGCGTCGCCATAGGCAAGCAGGTCGAGGTCGAGGGTGCGCGGCCCCCAACGCTCGCCATCTCGCGTGCGCCCGAAGGCGCGCTCGGTGGCAAGCATGGCATCGAGCAGTTGGTGAGCCTCCAGCGACGTCTCTACGGCCATGGCCGCATTGACGAAGTCGGGCTGATCCACGTTGCCCCAGGGAGGCGTGCGATAGAAGCGGGAGCGAGCGACAAGGGTGATGCCGGCCATGGCGGCAAGCGCCTCCATGGCCGCGTCCAGACGCGTACGCACGTCGCCCAGGTTGCCGCCCAGGCCAATCAGCGCAATGACGCTCACGAACCGCCTGCGTCGCCCTTGCCCTTGCCTGACGGTTTGCGTCGGCGGCGACGCTTGCGCGCCGGCCCGCTGGCGGACACCGTGCTCTCGCTCACCGGCACGCCACCGCCGCCCAGGGCGGCGGCCAGCATTTCCGGCGGCAGCTGCTGTGCGTGATGCCACCACTCGCCCAGCTCACGCATGCGCGCGGATTCATGGGCACGTAGCAGCAGGAAGTCGAACGCCGCACGGAAACGGGGGTGCGACAGCAGGCGGAACACGCGCTTGCGATGGATATGCTCGAAACGGGGCTGCAAGGCCCAGATTTCTTCCATTGTCAGCGTGAAGCGACGGGGGATGGCGACGCGCTGGCACTGTTCGCCCACCACATGGGCCGCGGCCCGCTGCCAGGCATCGCTATCGTCGATGCCCTGCATGATCCAGCCGCGAGCCTGGTCGCGCACCTCGCCCCACAGCAGCACGGCGTAGAGGAAGGCCGGCGTGACCGACTTGCCGTCGGCGATGCGGGCATCCGTGTTTGCCAGGCCCTGCTCCACCAGCGCACGCAGGGCGTGGTCACCACGCTCAAGCGCCCGCGCCGTGGCAGGGAACATGAACTTCAGCAGCCCGCACGATTCGAGCATCTTGAAGCTCTTCAGGCCATGACCGGCCAGGAACAGCTTCAGCGATTCGTCGAACAGACGGGCCGGCGAGGCTTCCGTCAGCAAATGCCCCAGGGTGGCAAATGGTGCCGAGGCCGCGGGATCGATGGTGAAGTCGAGCTTCGCCGCCAGCCGCGCCGCGCGCAGCATGCGCACGGGGTCTTCGCGATAGCGCAGCTCCGGATCGCCGATGAGCCGCATGGAGCGGTCTTCGAGATCCTGCATGCCACCGACGTAATCGCGCACGCTGAAATCGGAGATGTCGTAATAGAGGGCGTTGACGCGGAAGTCGCGGCGGATCGCGTCTTCCTCGATGGAGCCCCAGATGTTGTCGCGGACGATACGGCCGTCGACGATGTGGCGGTCGCCGCCACTGTCGCCGTCTTCACCGGTGCCCCGGAAGGTGGCCACCTCGATGATTTCGGGTCCGAATACGACATGCGCGAGTCGGAACCGGCGGCCGATCAGGCGGCAGTTGCGGAATAAGCCCTTGACCTGTTCCGGCGTGGCATTGGTTGCCACGTCGAAGTCCTTGGGATGACCACCGAGCAGAAGGTCGCGCACCGCGCCACCGACCAGGTACGCGTCGTAGCCGGCTTCATTGAGCCGGTACAGGACGCGCAATGCGGCCTTGCTGATGTTCTTGCGGGAGATGGAGTGCTGTTCTCGCGGGACGATACGCGGTACCGGCGGAACGTCGCTCCTGGATACGGGATTCAAGCGGTTGTGGTCCTGGCGGTCGCGTAGGCGTCCGGTCAAGTGGTCCCGACCGGCGGCCGGTGTCGGGTTGGAATGGGTTAAATGTAACGAATTCACCGCCTGCCGACGACCCGGAAAAAAACCGTTGCCGAACGCCGGAAGTTGGGTATACTAGCGCGCTTCGTACGCTGAGTACGACCCGCTCCCTTCGTCTAGTGGTCCAGGACACGGCCCTCTCAAGGCTGGAACACGAGTTCGAACCTCGTAGGGAGCGCCATTTTCCTCTGGCATCGAACCTCCGTAATGACCTTTGTCGTCACCGACAACTGCATCAAGTGCAAGCATACGGATTGCGTCGAGGTCTGCCCTGTCGATGCCTTCCACGAAGGCCCGAACTTCCTGGTCATCAACCCGGACGAGTGCATCGACTGCACCCTCTGCGAGCCGGAATGCCCGATCAATGCCATCTATCCCGAGGATGACGTCCCTGGCGGCCAGGAGCAGTTCGTAGCGCTGAACGCCGATCTGGCAAAGGAATGGCCGGTTCTCACGGTGCGCAAGGACAGCCTTGCCGATGCCAAGGACTGGGAAGGCGTACCCGACAAGCTCAAGTATCTCGAGCGTTGATCCAGGAAAAACGACCCTTACGGGTCGTTTTTCGTTTCATCTCCGGTACGGCTTCGCACATCGCCTCAAGGATCAATACGTGCAGTCGACTGGTTAAGGCGCTCGTAAACGTCAGTTCAGCACACCCTGATCCTCGACTCGATATTCGAAGTTCGCCGAGGCAGTCACCGACGCCGGCATGGTCATCCGGATCACTATGTATTGAATCAAGGCGCAAGCCCCTGATCCGCAGGGTCATAGATGAAAACCGCCCGCTCACCGACAGATGTAGCAAGGGTGATGCGGATGATGGGAATCCACCGCCCGGTGACGGCAACCAGGTTTCTCTGGTCCCTCTGTGCCAATGCCCGGCCCGTCGTCCACGGGGGACAGGGACTGGTCCCTCCACCACCGCATTTGGTGGGATTGCTGATGTAGTAGAAAGCCTCAAGCGGAAGTTTTGCCTGATTCTGTGGCCACTCTGCGACGACCAGTTCATTCCAGCGATTGAAACTGGCGCCCCCCATCATGCTCATGACCCGGCGCATCTGGTAAAACGCTTCGCGGGTATTCAGGCCGCTGGCCTGCCGCATGTCGAAGCCACAGATTCTTTCGTTGAACCAGTTCGATGGCTGGTACTTGGCCCGGTATTGCTCGGCCGTCGTGACGCCGACCGTATGACAGGGGCCACTCTCGCCGGGATAGCTACTCGTTGCACCGCACCCGCGATTACCCCGGATCCATGTGTACGAATCGTCGGCAAATGCGCAGTTCACATGAATGGAATAATCACCGAATTTGTCGGCATAGAACTTGGGCAGGAAGATAAAACCGTTCGTCACCCACGAACCGAGAAAGTTCGAGTCCTGCCTGAGCCATACAAACGAGACATCGCTACCTGGCTTGGGGTTCCAGGGGTAGAAGGCTCCGTAGTCGCCGGTGCCGCGCATGAGGATGCCGCTGCACAGGAAGGTAGGCCACAGGACACCGGACGACGCCTTGCAGCCGTCAAAGGTTTCGGCGAAGCGAGAGCGCAGGTGGCGCTCTACGGTCGGGCCATCCTCCCTGACCGTCGCATGGGGCGAAATGGCGGAAAGGCTGCCCGACTCACTGCCCGGCGTGGCAGGGGGTCGCGTAGTCACGCACCCTGCCATGCAGAGCACCAGGGCAACCATCACCCAGCGCACCAGATGCCTTGCCAGCACTGAATAGTTCATTCTCCGCCTCCGTGCGGCCGTTGCTACGTCATCCCTGCCAACCACCAGGTCATTCCATTTCCCGACATTCCCCGAGCCATCGCAACCAGCCATCGGTTGTAGGTGCTTTCAGGGTCTTTCCGGCAACGTCGGGAGGCGCGTCCTTGAAAATCGTAAAAAAGAACGCCGCCCCATGGGCGGCGTTCTCGTGATTCATTCGAAGCGCCTGGACAACCGGCTTACTTGGCACCCAGTCGCGACTTCAGTGCATCGACCACGCGGCGGACGCCATCGGCATCGCCCTGTGCGCGCACTTCGCTGCCGCTGCCGCTGGCATTGACGGCCACCACCACGTTGCGGGTCTTGCCACCGCCCGACTTCGAGGACGAGCCGCTGTCGGCATCGCGATTCTTGCCGCCACCGAACATGCGGCGGAACAGGCCCGGCTTCTCGGTCGGCATGCCGCCGTTCACCGCCACCTGGTAGGTGTGGGCCTCATCATCGTGGGCCGTGACGCTGCCCAGGTCGCCCGCGCCCAGCGCCTCGCCGATACGGCGGTAGGCGGCGTCGACGTCGTCGGCCAGCACGAAGCCATCCGATACCGGCGCGACGGTCTGGGCGCCAGCGCCCGAACCAACGTCCGGAATCACCAGCGCGGCGCTTGTCGACGGGGTATCAAGACCCGGCGGGATTTCCAGCGGAGCCTCCTGCTGGGCCTTGTCCCAGTCTTTCTTGGAGCGGAACGCGCCGCAGCCGGAGACGACCAGGACGGACAGGAGCAGTGCCGGGACGACCAGCGCGTACGAGGTTTTCTTCATGAACGAGAGTTCCGTTGGATCCGTTGAATGGAATGGCTTCAGGCGGCGGAGGCCAATGGTGCCAGAGCCGCGAGCGTTTCGCGCACCCGGTTCAGCGCCGGGCCGGGTTCCAGCTCGACCAGGGGCAACCGGGGTGCCGCCGAACCCAGTCCCAGCGCGGCCAGGCCGGCCTTTACGGGAATCGGGTTCGGGGCGCAGTTCAGAGCGTCGATCAGCGGCGCCAGCCGCGCCGTGGCAGCGGCCGTGCGCCCTGCGTCGCCCGAACGAGCGGCATCGCAGAATTCACGGAACGTCCCCGGCACGAGATTGGCCACCACCGAGATGGTGCCCGCAGCGCCGGCCAGCATGGCCTGGTGGGCCGAACCGTCGTCGCCGCTCAGGTAGACGAAATCCGGGCGCACAAGTTCCGCAAGGGCCTTGATCCGCTCGGCATCGCCGCGGGCTTCCTTGATGCCGATGATGGCCGGATGCTCGCGGAGCACGGCCACCGTCTCCGGGGCGATGTCGCAACCGGTGCGCGGCGGCACGTTATAGAGGATGACCGGAAGGCCGCCGTCGTCGGCCACGGCCAGGAAATGCCGGCGGATGCCTTCCTGGGTGGGACGCACGTAGAACGGTGCCACGACCAGCGCCGCATCGGCGCCCAGTTCCTTCGCCAGGCGGGTGGTGGCGATCGTCTTCGCGGTGCCGGCTTCGCCGGTGCCTGCGATGACGGGAATGCGTTTATTGACGTGCTTCACCGCAAACGCGAGCAGGCGCTTGTATTCGTCGTGCTCGAGAAAGTGCGACTCGCCCGTCGAGCCTGCGACGACCACGGCCTGTGTGCCGCCGGCCAGCTGCTGGTCGAGCAGGCGGCCGAACGCGTCGAGATCGAGGGAACCGTCCGCGGCGAACGGCGTCGCCAGCGCGGTGATGCTTCCGGAGATATCCAAGGTAAAACCCGTTGAGTAACCAGCGCTTCGCATGTTACCGGGCAGGCCCCGACACGTCCATTCGGCCAATTCGCACCCTTTTCAGGGGCCCGGCTTGCTAGTGCAGGATGCCCCCCGTTAAGCTCGGGCCCGTAGCGACGCCCTGCGCCCCGCAGGTCGCGCCATGGGTAGTAAAGCCTTGAATCGTTCCGCAGCACGCAGCGCCGCCACCGATAACCAGCTCCTCATCTCGACGCTGTCGCCGGCACACCGCGCGCCCATCCTGGCGCTGGCCAAGCGCATCGCCGACTCCGGCTGCAACCTGGCCGATGCCAGGGTCTCCACCATCGGCAACGATACCTCCGTGATGCTGCTCGCCTCCGGCGCCTGGGATGCCGTGGCCAAGCTGGAAACGGCGCTGGGCAAGCTCGCCCGCGACGAAGACCTGCAGATCGTCCATTACCGCACGGCGCCGCGCGAGCCTACGACCCACCTGCTGCCCTACCTGGTCGAGGTGATCGCCGCCGACCGGCCGGGCATCCTGGTCAAGATCATCGAGTTTTTCTCGCGCCGGGACATCAGCGTGGAGCAGCTGTCGTCGATGCGCTACCAGGCCATGCAGACCGGCGCCGAGATGTTCCAGGCGCAGATCACCATCGGTATCCCGTCGGAGACCCACATCGCCGCGCTGCGCGACGACTTCCTCGAGCTTTGCGATGGCCTCAATCTCGACGCCATCATGGACCCGGTGAAATTCTGAACGGATAAAAAGAACCTACGCATGATCGGCAAGGGCAAGAAGGTACCGAAACTCCAGGGCACGCTCGGCGACGGCAGCAGCCTGTCGCTTTCCTCCCTCTCCGGCCAATGGGTCGTGGTGTTCTTCTACCCCAAGGACAGCACCCCGGGCTGCACCAACGAGGCGAAGGACTTCCGCGATCTCTATGCGCAGTTCCAGGCGCGCGGTGCCGAAGTGATCGGCGTCTCCCGCGATTCGGTGCGCTCGCACGCGAACTTCGCAGCGAAGCAGGAACTGCCCTACCCCCTGGTTTCCGACGCCGACGAAGCCTGGTGCCAGGCCTTCGACGTCATCCACGAAAAGGTGCTCTATGGCAAGCGCTACATGGGCGTGGTCCGCAGCACCTTCCTCATCGGCCCCGACGGCAAGCTTGCCGCCGAGTGGCGGGGCGTGAAGATCCCCGGCCACGCGCAGGCCGTGCTCGAGAGTGTTCCCACCGCGTGACGGACAACGCGTCACGCGGCTCCCTCCCCCGGCCGTCGCCGCGCGGCCGGGTATTGCAACCTCCGCATGAGGTCACTTCCGCATGAACGGAAGCAAGCGCATCTACGCCCTCGACACCAACGTGCTTCTGCACGATCCGACGTCGCTGTTCCGCTTCGAGGAGCACGACGTGTTCATCCCGATGACGGTGCTGGAGGAACTCGACGAGAAGAAGAAAGGCGGCTCCGAGGTTTCGCGCAACGGCCGCCAGGTCAGTCGTTTCATCAACGAGCTGATCGAGCGTGGCGGCAACCTTAAGGACGGACTCGAACTGGCCAACCCGCAGGGCATCAAGCTCAAGCGCGGCGCGGTGGGCCGGCTGTTCTTCCAGCAGCGTGCCAGCCATGGCAACGGCAAGGCGGACAACCAGATCCTCGCCTCCGTCATCGACCTGCGCGACCAGTTTCCGGATCGCCCGGTCACCCTGGTTACGAAAGACATCAACCTGCGCATCAAGGCGTCGATTTTCGGCATCGATGCCGCGGATTACGAGAACGATCGCGCGCTCGACGACTTCGCCCTGCTGTTCACGGGCGCGGATGCGCTTCCGGAAGATTTCTGGAGCAGGCACCCGGAACTGCGCTCGTGGAACGAGCGCGGCCGTACGTACTATGAAATGGACGTGCATGAGGACGAGCCCTGGTATCCACACCAGTGCCTCTACATGCCCGGCGAAAATGATGTCGAACTGCGCGTGCTGGAAATCACCGGCGACGAGGACGCGCGCCGTGCCAAGCTGGTGTTGCTCGATGATCATAGCCACGCCGCACATGGCGTCTGGGGCATCGCCGCGCGCAACCGCGAGCAGAACTTCGCATTGAACCTGCTGATGGACCCGGACGTGGACTTCGTCACCCTGCTGGGTACGGCAGGCACGGGCAAGACCCTTCTGGCGCTGGCCGCAGGCCTTGCCCAGGTCATGGACCAGCAGCGCTACCGAGAGATCATCATGACCCGCGCCACGGTGTCCGTGGGCGAGGACATCGGCTTCCTGCCCGGCACGGAAGAGGAAAAAATGACGCCCTGGATGGGCGCACTGACCGACAACCTCGAAGTACTCGCCAACCCGGAAGAAGGCGGCTCGTGGGGTCGCCAGGCCACCAACGACCTGCTGGCCTCACGGGTGAAGATCCGTTCGCTCAACTTCATGCGCGGGCGCACCTTCCTCAGCCGCTATCTCATCATCGACGAGGCGCAGAACCTCACGCCGAAGCAGATGAAGACGCTGATCACGCGCGCAGGTCCGGGTACGAAAATCGTGTGCCTCGGTAACGTGGAGCAGATCGATACGCCCTACCTTACCGAGACGACGTCGGGCCTCACCTATGCAGTGGACCGGTTCAAGATGTGGTCGCATTCCGGGCACATCACGCTACGTCGCGGCGAGCGGTCGAGACTGGCGGATTTCGCATCCGAAGCGCTGTAAATCAAACCATATGGCCGCGGGCATGAAGCCCGCGGCCCTTACTGACAGGGAGAGTTTTTCGTGGAACGGATTCCGTGCGTCTATCTGCTGGCCAGCGGCCGGAACGGCACCCTTTACCTCGGCGTTACGAGCGATCTCGTCAAACGGGTGTGGCAGCATCGCGGCAAGTTCGTGGATGGCTTTTCGGCACGGTACGGGGCGAGCCGGCTGGTGTGGTTCGAAACGCACCCGACCATGGAGGCCGCCATCCTGCGGGAGAAGCAACTCAAGGCGTGGAAACGTGCCTGGAAACTGGAACTAATCGAGGGGGAGAACCCGTCCTGGCGAGACCTCTACCCCGACCTTTTCTGACACCGTCGTTCCTGCGAACGCTGGAACCCAGCGCCCCGGTTCTCCAGCAAACACCGCTACGCCTCATCGGCTTGTGTGTAGGTGACTCACTCGCGAGAACCCACTGCACCGCACTGGGTCCCTGCGTCGCAGGGACGACGTGAGGGGGCGGGTGAGGAATCGCAAGCCTGTAGCCCGTCGTTCCTGCGCAGGCAGGAACCCAGCGCCCCGGCTCTCCAGCAAACACCGCCACGCTGCATCGGCTTGTGTGTAGGTGGCCCTCTCGCGAAAACCCACCGCACCGCACTGGGTCCCTGCGTTCGCAGGGACGACGTGAGGGGGCGGGTAAGGAATCGCAAGCTTGTAGCCCGTCGTTCCTGCGAACGCAGGAACCCAGCGCCCCGGTTCACCAGCAGGCACCGCCACGCTGCATCGGCTTGTGTGTAGGTGGCCCTCTCGCGAAAACCCACCGCACCGCACTGGGTCCGAAGCGTTCGCAGGGACGACGCGAGGGTTGGTTATGTGACTACAATCACATCACCCGTCGTTCCAGCGAACGCTGGAACCCAGCGCCTCGGTCTCCATAGTTGCCAGGCGCCACCTACGAATCCCGCGCACACCGATGAAACCCAACATCCTAACCATCGCAGGCTCCGATTCCGGTGGCGGCGCGGGCCTGCAGGCAGATCTGAAAACCTTCCACTCCTTGGGCGTCCATGGCTTGACAGCCATCACCGCCGTCACGTCGCAGAACACCCTTGGCGTAACTGCTGTACATCGCCTCCCGGCCCGTCATGTTCGCAGCCAGATGGATGCCGTGTTCGCCGATTTCCCTATCGCCGCGGTCAAGACTGGCATGCTGGGAACTGCGGCAACCACCCGCCTGGTGGCGTCGGAAATAGCAAGGCGACAACCCGCGTGGCTGGTTATCGATCCCGTGATGATCTCGACCAGCGGCACCCGCTTGCTCGACGAGAACGCCCTGGATGCACTCGTGAACCAACTGATCCCGCTTGCCGACGTATTCACCCCCAACCTGCCTGAAGCCGAAGCCCTGCTGGGCCGCGCGATCGGCAAGGCTGTGGACGAAGCCGGAGCCGACCTCCTCGCCCTGGGCCCTCGCGGAGTACTGCTAAAGGGCGGCCACGGCCGGGGCCGCCAGCTCGTGGACCGCTACTACGACGCAAGCGGCGTCATCGAGTTCCGTCACGACCGCCTGCCCTACGAAGCCCGCGGCACCGGCTGCACCCTGGCCTCGGCAGTAGCCGCCGGGCTGGCCAGGGGCAAATCGCCGCACGCCGCTGTCCGCGCCGCCATCGCATGGGTCAACAAGGCCTTCCGGGGTGCCTGGCAGGCCGGTAGCGGCCCGGCGCGCGTGCTGGACCACTGAGGGCGGAGTATCCTATCGGCGTTGATACAGGCCGCCTGCGGCCGCACGTATCGCCTGTCCATGCCGAGCCCTATTCCATGAATTTCCTGGGACCCCGCTTCATCGTCCTCTATGTGCTGATCCTGTTCGCGCTATGCGTGCTGCTGGTGCACCTGCGTGGCCGCTCGCGTCTGCGCTTCGATCGCCAGCTCGTGGATCATTCGGCGGTGTTCGCGCCGTACAACCTGCTGATGTACGCGTTCTCCGCCGTGCCTGCACGACCGATCCTGGATCGTCGCGGCTTTCCGCAGCTCGATCTTCTGCAAAACAACTGGCAGAAGATCCGCGAAGAGGCCATGCATCTGTTCGACGAGGGCTATATCCGCTCCGCCGAGAAGCACAACGACGCCTCGTTCAATTCGTTCTTCAAGCAGGGCTGGAAGCGCTTCTACCTGAAGTGGTACGGCGAGCCGCTCGCCTCGGCGGAAACGCTGTGCCCTGAAACGGTGAAGCTGCTCAACTCCATCCCCAGCGTGAAGGCAGCGATGTTTGCCCTGCTTCCGCCGGGGAGCAAGCTCAATCCGCATCGCGATCCGTTTGCCGGTTCGCTGCGTTATCACCTGGGTCTTATCACGCCGAATTCGGATGACTGCCGCATCTTCGTCGATGGTGAGATGCACGCCTGGCGTGATGGCAAGGATGTGGTGTTCGACGAAACCTATGTGCACTGGGCAGAGAATCGTACCGACCAGACCCGCGTGATCCTGTTCGCCGACGTCGAGCGGCCGCTGAAGAGCCGCCTGATGACGGCGGTGAACAAGCGTGTGGGTGCGTTCATGGGGTCTATCACCGCTTCGCCGAACAGTGACGACGGCAAGGAGCAGGTGGGCTTCGTCAATCGCATGTTTGCCTTGAACCAGCGTAGCCGCGAGCGTTCGCGGCGATTCAAGAAGGCGAATCCGAAGCTGTTCCGCGTGGTGAAGTACATCGGGATCGTGCTGGCGATCTGGGTGATTTTTCTCGCGCCGTATCCGTTTGTGCGGGGGTGAGGTTTTCTGAGGGGGTCGCGCGCGAGGCGCGCTCCTACAGAGGCGCGGATTGACTGGGTGGTACTTCGTGGGATGGTCGCGCGCGAGGCGCGCTCCTACAGGGTCACGGATTGACTGGGTGGTACTTCGTGGGACGGTCGCGCGCAGGCGCGCTCCTACAGTACCGCGATGACCTTGTAGGAGCGCGCCTTGCGCGCGACCGCTCTTGCATGAAAAAAGCCCCGCTTTCGCGGGGCTTTTCGTTACATCAGGCCGTAGCGCGAATGCGCTCGACGATGGCGTCACCGAAGGTGTCGGTGGTGCCGGTGCCGCCGACGTCCGGCGTGGTGCGGTCGCGGGCGTTCATCACGTCGCTGATCGCGTTGCGCAGGCGGGTGGCCTTGGCGACCATGTCGAGGTGGTCGAGCATGTCGGCCGCGGCGAGCAGCAGCGCGCAGGGGTTGGCCTTCTTCTGGCCCGCGATGTCCGGAGCCGAACCGTGCACGGCTTCGAAGATGGCCGCGTCCTTGCCGATGTTGGCGCCCGGGGCGAGGCCCAGGCCGCCGACGAGACCGGCGCACAGGTCGGAGAGGATGTCGCCGAACAGGTTCGTGGTGACGATGACATCGAACTGGTACGGGTTCATCACCAGCTGCATGCAGGCGTTGTCGACGATCATTTCCTGGAACTCGAGCTCCGGGAAGTCCTTCGCCACTTCACGCGCCACGTCGAGGAACAGGCCCGACGAGGTCTTCATGATGTTGGCCTTGTGCACGGCCGTGACCTTCTTGCGACCCTTCTGCTTGGCCATTTCGAAGCCGTAGCGGCAGATGCGCTCCATGCCCGGGCGGGTGTTGCGGATCACCGACACGGCCACTTCGTTCTCGCCGGTGCCTTCGCGCGTCTGGCCTTCGGCCATGTACGCGCCCATGGTGTTCTCGCGCACCGTGATGATGTCGATGTTGTCGTAGCGCGCCTTGGTGCCCGGGAAGCTGATTGCCGGACGCACATTCGCGTAGAGGTCGAACTTGCGGCGCAGGGTGACGTTGATCGAGGTGAAACCGCCGCCGATCGGGGTCGTCAGGGGGCCCTTGAGGGCGACCTTGTGCTTCTCGATGGCATCGATGGTGCCCTGCGGCAGCAGGTCGCCATGCTTTTCGAGGGCAATCACGCCGGCTTCCACGAAGTCGTAGGTAAGGCCGCAGTCGAGCGCATCGAGGACGCGGATGGTCGCGTCCATGATCTCGGGACCGATACCGTCGCCGGGGATAACGGCAATGGTCTTGCTCATGGGGATACTCCTGAAGGGAAGCGGATCGCGGGAGCGCATGCAAAGGCCTGCGCGGGGAGAAAAATCGCCTGATTATCGGCGATCCGACCCACTTCCTTCAAGGATGCCGCCCCGGAGGGCGGTGGCTCAGGTGCCCGGATGGTCGGCGCAGGAGCCTGCGTCGGCGGCTTCGCCGCCTTCGAGCGAATCGAGGAAATCCACGGCACGGCGCAAGTGCGGGATCACGATGGAACCGCCCACCACGAGGCCCACGCTGAACACCTCGAAGAATTCATCGCGATTGACGCCGGCTTCCTTGCACTGCGCCACGTGGTAGCTGATGCAGTCGTCGCAACGCAGCACCATGGAGGCCACGAGGCCAAGCATTTCCTTGGTTTTTACGTCGAGCGCGCCTTCGCGGTAGGTCTGCGTATCCAGGGCGAAGAAGCGGCGCACCACCTGGTTGTCTTCGGACAGGATGCGTTCGTTCATCCGCTTGCGGAACGCGGTGAACTCCTCGATGCGATCACCGGCCATCAGTGCGTAGCCCCGAGGATCTCGGCCAGGCGGCCGCTGCGATCGGCGGCGGCGAGGTCGTCGAAACCACCCACGTGCGTGCCGTTGATGAAGATCTGCGGCACCGTCCGGCGGCCGCCGCTCTTTTCCAGCATGGCGTCACGCTGGACGGGATCGGTGTCGATGCGGACCTCGTTCCAGCCCAGGCCCTTGGCCTTGAGCAGGTTCTTGGCGGCCACGCAGTACGGGCAGACCGCCGTCGAATAGATGGTGATATCGGGTGTGGACATGATGCCGTTTCTCTGTAGCTCGATAGGGTCCAAAGTGGCCCCGGACGGGGCATTTTACAAGGCGGCGAACCTCGGCGCAGCACCGTTGTCCAAGCCCTCCAGCCCCCGCCGGGGGCGGTCAACCCGTCGCCAGGAATGGTATCGTCGTCGGACCTATGCGTACGCTCCTGCCCCGTCTCGCCATCCTCGCCGTCACGGCCGCCGCCACCTTCGTGGCGGGCGCCCAGGACAACGTGCGCCTGCCCGACCTGGGCAGCTCCGCCAACGCGCTGATCAGCCCGCGCGAGGCCGAGCAATACGGCGCGATGATGCTGCGCCAGATGCATGCGCTGGACATGACCCTCGACGATGCGCTGCTCGACCAGTACATCAACGACCTGGGCTTTCGCCTCGTGGCCGCCAGCGAGCGACCGAAGGACCACTTCACCTTCTTCATCGTGAAGGACACCCAGATCAACGCCTTCGCGGCGCCCGGCGGCTACGTCGGGGTCAATGCCGGCCTCATCAACATCACCCAGACCGAAAGCGAGCTGGCCGGCGTCATGGCTCACGAAATCGGCCATATCAACCAGAACCACCTGTACCGCGCCTTCGAGGATTCGAAGAAAAATGCGCCGCTCATGGCCCTGGTGCTGCTGGGCGCCATCGCCGCCGGTGCGGGCGGTGGTGGCGACGCAGCGCCCGCCGTGCTCATGGGTGGACAAGGCCTGCTCATGCAGCGCCAGATCAACTTCACCCGCAAGGACGAAGCCGAGGCCGACCGCGTGGGCATCCAGACCCTCGGCAATGCCGGTTTCAACCCGGATGCCATGGCGGATTTCTTCGGCCGCATGCAGGACACCCTGCGCGTGGGCCAGGGCGAGGAATCCCTGCCCGCCCTGTTGCAGACCCACCCGGTGACGCTGACCCGTATCAGCGAAGCCAAGGCACGCGCCCGCACGCTGGAAGAAAAGCTCGCCAATCGTCCGGCCCAGCCGACCATCGACAAGGCCAACTGGGAGAAAAGCACGGCGCCAGTGCTGTATGTGAAAGACCCTACCACCCTGGTCACGGCGGGCGGCAAGGTCGTGCCGGGCAGCGCCGCCGACACCTATTCCCTCATGCGGGAACGCGTGCGCGTGCTCTCGGGCGATGCACAGCAACTGGCGACGTATTACGCCACCAACCTCAAGCGCAAGGATTTCGACACGGCCGCCAACCGCTATGGCTATGCGCTGGCGCTGATCCGCACGAATCACGGCAATCAGGCGGTGGAGCAGTTGCAGCCGCTGCTGAACAGCCAGCCGAACAGCCTGGCCCTTCGCCTGACCATGGCCGATGCCTATGTCGATGCCGGCCGCAACGGCGACGCCATGGCGATCTACAAGTCCCTGCATGCGAATTCGCCGCGCAACAAGGCGGTGATCCTCGGCTATGCAAAGGCACTGGCCGGTACGGGCCGTAGCGATGACGCACGCACGGCCGCGGCCATGATGCGTCCGCTGCTCGACGACAGCGACGACCCGGAGTTTTTCCGCACCTATGGCCTTGCCAGCGAGCGCTCGGGCGATAGCGTGCGCGCTGCCGAGGCTTATGCCGATAGTGCGTATCTGGCCGGGCGCCCCTTCGATGCCATGGAGCAGCTGAAGCGGCTGCTGAAGCGCGACGATCTCGATTATTACCAGCGCTCGCGCATCCAGTCGCGCATCAGCGACCTCACGCCGCTGTTGCTTGAGCTGCGCAAGAAACGCGTGGCCACGGATGACAACCCCGACGGCCGCAGCCAGCTGCACCAACCCCTGTAGGAGCGCGCCTTGCGCGCGACAGGCTGCGGCAGCGGCGGTGTGATCGCCAGGGCGGTCGCGCGCGAGGCGCGCTCCTACGGGGGGCTCGCCCCCACCGTCGCAGTCATAATTGAGACCCTGATTGTGACCATTGTCATTGCGGTGTAACACAGCATGGCTGCAATATGACCGTCACAGCCAACGAGCGGTCCAAAGCGTGCACAAACGCATTCTTATCGTGGAAGACGAAGCTTCGATTCGCGACATGGTCGCTTTCGCGCTTCGCAAGGCGGGTATGGACGCGGCTCACGCCGCCGACGCCCGCGCCGCCCAGATGGCCATTTCCGAGCGGGTGCCAGACCTGATCCTGCTCGACTGGATGCTCCCAGGCACCAGCGGTCTCGAACTGGCCCGACGCCTGCGTCGCGAGGAACTGTCCCGGGAAATCCCCATCATCATGCTCACCGCCCGCGGCGAGGAGATGGACCGGGTGAACGGGCTGGAGGCCGGGGTCGATGATTACGTCATCAAGCCCTTCTCCACCCGCGAACTCATCGCCCGCATCAAGGCCGTGCTCCGGCGCAGCCAGGGCGACGACGGTTCGGGCGTGGTGGAGCTGGGCGGCCTGCGCATCGACGGACCCGCGCACCGCGTGTTCGCCGGCGAGGAAGCCGTGCCCATCGGCCCTACCGAATACCGCCTGCTGTTCTTCTTCATGACCCATCCGGAACGCGTGTATTCGCGGGCCCAGCTGCTCGACCACGTGTGGGGCGGAAGCGTCTATGTCGAAGAACGAACGGTCGATGTGCATATCCGCCGCCTGCGCAAGACGCTGGAACCGTGGAAGCTCGACGAGATGGTGCAGACCGTCCGTGGCGCTGGCTACCGGTTCTCTGCCAATACCTAGGCTAGTGCGGGGTCGCCGCGTTATGGTGGCAACACCAGACCGTCAACGGCCGCTCCGATATGCCCCCTAGTTTCCTGACTTCCTGGCGACTACCCGTCGCGTGTGCCGCCCTGCTTCTGCTGGGCGGCATCGCGGGTGCGCTGGTGGAAGCGACCCTGGCCGGCGTGACCTGCGCCGCTGTCGTGGAAATCGTCGCTCTGCTGTCGCTGTTCCGTCATAAGTCCGGGCCAATGTTGCAAACACCTACGACGCCCCACCCTGAGCATGACCGTCTGATGACTCGCACCCGCCGTATCGCATCCCGCTTGCGCGACCTGCGCAGCGCGGCCGGGACACTCCCGGACGCGGTGGTCCTGCTGGACCATTCGCTGCACGTCCGCTGGTTCAACCATGCGGCGGAGGAACTGCTTGGCCTGAAGCGCACGCGTGATCGCGGCCGCGTCATGACCGACCTGCTCCGCAATACCGATATGGCCGACTGGTGGACGGAAGGCGCGCGCGAGCCGCTGAACGACGTCACCGCACCGGGCCATCCGAATCGCCATGTCACGGCCACGCTGCTGCCTTTCGGCAGCCGCCAGCGCCTGCTGCTGGCGCGGGACACCAGTCACCTCACCCGGCTCGAACAGATCCGCCGCGACTTCGTCGCCAACGTGTCGCACGAGCTGCGCACCCCGCTGACGGTGATCCACGGCTACCTCGAACTGCTCGATCCCGAAGATGTGCCGGAACTGGCCCCCGTGCTCGACGAGATGCGCGCCCAGTCCAAGCGCATGGGCCAGATCGTGGAAGACCTGCTCACCCTGTCGCGCCTGGAAACCCAGGACCACGTGGCCGAAGAGCACGTACAGATGGCGCCGCTGCTCGCCAGCCTGCGCAAGGAGGCCGAGGCGCTCAGCCAGGGCCGCCACACCGTGTCCCTGGACATTTCCACGCCGTTCGACCTGATGGGCTCGCCGAAGGACCTGCACAGCGCATTCTCCAACCTGGTGAGCAATGCCGTGCGCTATACCCCCACGGGCGGGCGCATCGCCATCCGCTGGAGCCAGACCGACGACGGCGCCACCTTCGCGGTGCAGGATTCCGGCTTCGGTATTCCGGCCGCCCATATCGCCCGCCTCACCGAACGCTTCTACCGGGTTTCTTCCAGCCGCTCGCGCGACTCCGGCGGTACCGGCCTGGGCCTGTCCATCGTCAAGCACGTGCTGAACCTGCATCAGGCAAGGCTTTCCATCGAGAGCGAACCGGGCAAGGGTTCCACCTTCGCCTGCGTATTCGGCAGCGACCGCCTGGTTGACGGCAGCCGGCCGCAGGAGCTGGCCGGTGGTGGCGCAATCTAAACGAATCCCATGGCGGATGCCCGGCTCCGTCTTGCTGCGTCGCCGCTTTCCGGCATGATGGCCGCTGCGTCACCATCGGCTGTCGTGAGAGGAAAAGCAAAGAGAATGAGCGAGTCTGTCGACCTCGGGGCGCCCGGGCTGTACATCAACCGGGAGCTGTCGGCGCTGGAATTCAATTTCCGCGTGCTCGCGCAGGCGCGCGACCCGGATGTGCCCGTCCTGGAACGGCTGCGTTACCTCACCATCGTCAGCAACAACCTCGACGAATTCTTCGAGGTGCGCGTGGCCGTGCTCAAGCACAAGCATGCGCTGGGTGCCGCCACGCCGGGTGCCGACGGACTGTCCTCGGGGGATATCCTGGCCCGCATCCGCGAGCGCACGCTGGAGCTGGTGGCCGAGGTCTACACGATCTGGCACGAGGAACTGGGGCCAGCACTGGAAGACGAGGGCATCCGCTTCCTCACCCGTGACCGCTGGACCGACAAGCAGCGCCGCTGGCTGCTGGGCTATTTCCAGAACGAGATCATGCCGGTGCTCTCGCCGCTGGGTCTCGATCCGGCGCATCCGTTCCCGCGCATCCTCAACAAGACACTGAACCTCGCCGTGGTGCTGAAGGGCCGCGATGCTTTCGGGCGCGAAGGCCATATGGCACTGGTTCGTGCGCCGCGCTCGCTGCCGCGCATCATCCACCTGCCTGCCGAGGTGGCCGGGGCGGAAGGCGATTTCGTCTTCCTTGCCGAGGTGCTCCAGGCGTTCGCCGATGAAATCTTCCCCGGCTTCGAGGTCTGCGCCACCTACCAGTTCCGCGTTACCCGCAACAGCGAGCTGGTGGTGGAAGAAACCGAGGTCGAGAACCTTGCCCGTGCGCTCAGCGAGGAACTGGCCGGACGCGGTTACGCACGGCCGGTGCGCCTGGAAGTGGGCGCCGATTGCCCGCGCGCGATCACCGAGATGCTGATCGACAACTTCCAGCTGGAAGAACACGACGTCTATCGCTGCGACGGACCGGTCAACATCATCCGCGCCGGTGTCATCTACGACCAGATCGACCGGCCGGAACTCAAGTTCCCCCGCTTCACCCCGCGCCTGTGCCCCGACTTCGGCAAGGGCGTGAACGAATTCGACGTGCTCGGTGCGCGGGACATCCTGCTGCACCATCCTTACGAATCGTTCGCCACCGTGGTGGAGCTGCTGAAACGCGCCTCGCAGGACCCGGGCGTGCTGGCCATCAAGCAGACCCTGTACCGTGCGGGCAAGGACTCCCCGCTGGTCGACCTGCTGGTGGAAGCCGCGCGCAACGGCAAGGACGTCACCGTGGTGATCGAGCTTCGTGCGCGCTTCGACGAAGAAGCCAACATCGGCCTCGCCAATCGCCTTCAGGAAGCCGGCGTGCAGGTGGTATATGGCGTGGTGGGCTACAAGACCCACGCAAAGATGCTGCTCATCGTGCGCCGCGAGGGCACCGGCCTGCGCCGCTACGTGCACCTGTCCACGGGCAACTACCACCAGGGCAACAGCCGCGGTTACACCGACATCGGCCTGATGACCTCGAACCCGGAAATCGGCGAGGACATCCACAAGGTGTTCCAGCAGCTTTCGGGGCTGGGTCCGATGATCCAGCTGAAGCGCCTGCTGCATTCGCCCTTCACGCTTTACAGCGGCGTGATGGCAAAGATCGAGCGCGAGATCGACCATGCGAAGAACGGCCGCTCCGCCCGCATCGTCGCCAAGCTCAATGCGCTCAACGAAGCTCATGTGGTCGAGGCCCTTTACCGCGCCTCCATCGCCGGCGTGAGCATCGACCTCATTATCCGTGGCGCGTGCACGCTGCGGCCGGGCATCAAGGGCGTATCGGAAAACATCCGCGTGCGCTCGATCATCGGTCGCTTCCTGGAGCACAGTCGCGTGTACTGGTTCGGCAACGACGGCGAACCCGAGCTGTATTGCGCCAGTGCCGACTGGATGGAACGCAACCTCATGCGCCGCATCGAAATCGGCGTGCCCATCCTCGAACCGGACCTGGCCAGACGCGTGTACGACGAAACCCTCGACAACTACCTGCGCGACAATACGCAGGCCTGGTCCCTGGACGCGGATGGGCGGTATACACGCTGCGAACCCGCTACCGGTGAGCTTCCACACAGCGCCCAGCAAGCCCTGCTGACACGGTACTGCGGGTGAACCGGCGTATCCTGCTGCTGTCGGTTTCTGCCGGTGCCGGCCACGTACGTGCCGCCGAAGCGCTGGAAGCCACGGTGCAGGCACTGGCCGGCGAAGGACGCAACGTCGAGGCAAAGCACCTCGACGTGATGGACTATGTGCCATCGAGCTTCCGCCGCATCTATGCCGACTTCTACCTGAGCCTCATCACGCGCTATCCGCGACTGTGGGGCATGCTCTATCGCATCACGGGCGACACGCGCCCCGATGCCGTCACCCAGCGTATGCGGCGCACGATCGAACGCCTGAACACGCGGCGCCTGCGCACGGCCATCGCGGAGTTCGCGCCCGACGCCATCGTGTGCACGCACTTCCTGCCGGCCGAGATGCTGATGCGGCAGATCCGCAAGGGGCGCGTCACCGCCCCGGTGTATCTGCAGGTCACCGACTTCGACCTGCACCGCATGTGGGTGGTACCGGAAATGACCGGCTATTTCGCCGCCAGTGCCGAGATCGCCCACCGCATGCGTGCCGTGGGATTGCCGGCCGATCGCGTGCACGACAGCGGCATCCCCGTGATGCCGGCCTTCGCCGAAACCCATGATCGCCGCGAGCTGGCGGTGTCCTTCGGCCTCGATCCGGAGATGCCCACCTATCTCATCATGGGTGGCGGCGCCGGCGTGGGCGCGCTCGACGAACTGGCGGATTCGCTGCTCAAGGAAACCGAGGGCTTCCAGCTGATCGTGCTGGCGGGCCGCAATGCCGAACTACTGGAACGCTTGCGTGCCCTGGCCGCAGGCCGGCATGCAGGCAGGCTGTTTCCGCAGGGCTTCACCCGCCATGTGGAACGCCTGATGGCGTGCAGCGACCTGGCCATCACCAAGCCGGGTGGCCTGACCACCTCGGAATGCCTGTCGATGGGCCTGCCGATGATCGTCAATGCACCGATCCCCGGGCAGGAAGAACGCAACGCCGACTACCTGCTGGAACAAGGCGCGGCGTGGAAGGCCATCGACCATGTAGCGCTGGCGTGGCGCCTGCGCGCCTTGCAGCAGGATCCCGCACGACGGACCGAGATGGCAGCACGCGCACGCGCCATCGGCCGGCCCCACGCAGCACGTGCCGTCATCGACACGGTGCTTGCCCGGCTGGATGCTTCATGAGTCATTCGCCCCGTCGTCGCATCGTCTCGGTCCTGGCGACGGCGGCGTTCACTTTCCTGCTCGCCTTCATGTTTGCCCACGTCGAGGTCGAGATCGAGGGCCCGCACGGCTGGGCCACCAGCCTGCCCACCTGGCGGGTCGAGAACAACTGGATGCTCGACCTGTTCTGGGGTGGCCGGCCCATGACCGGCTATCACGCGTGGGTGTTTCCCTTCATCGCGTTGTTCTTTCACTTTCCGATGATATTTCGCGGTTTCTGGAGCTGGCGCGCCCAGGTGCGCATCCTGGCCTGCGTCATGTTGTTCTGGGTGGCCGAAGACGGCCTGTGGTTCATCCTCAACCCGGCCTTCGGGCTTGCACGATTCAACCCGGAGAACGTGCCCTGGCACCGCCACTGGTGGGGCCCCGCGCCCACGGATTACTGGGTGTTCGGCTTCCTGTGCATCCTGCTGTTCGCCCTGTCTGCGATGCCCAAAAGCCGAAAACGCTCCCTGTAGGAGCGCGCCTCGCGCGCGACCGGATGTTGCGAATGATCCACCGGTTTTCGCGATAACCGGTCGCGCGCAAGGCGCGCTCCTACAATGATGGGGCGATGCGTGACAAAATCCGCCCTTAAAGCTGCCGCGGACATTTCCCTTGCCCACATCCGGTAAATCCCAGATCAACGAGGGCGAACTCCTCGCCGCCGTCGACCTAGGCTCCAACAGCTTCCACATGGTGGTGGCCCGCTACGAACACGGCGAGCCCCGCGTCATCGACCGGCTGCGCGATTCGGTGCGCATGGCGGTAGGCCTGCGGCCCGACGGCACGCTCGACGCCAACCACCGCGCCGCCGCCCTGGCCAGCCTCGCCCGTTTCGGCCAGCGCATCGCGGGCATCCCTGCCCTGCACGTGCGCGCCGTGGCCACGAATACCGTGCGACGCCTGGCCTCCCCTCATGCCTTCCTGTCCGCTGCCGAGGCCGCGCTGGGGCACCCGGTGGAAATCGTGTCTGGACGCGAGGAAGGCCGCCTGATCTTCCTGGGTGCCTCCCACGACCTGCCCGCGTCCCGCGACCATCGCCTGGTGATCGACATCGGCGGCGGCAGCACCGAATTCATCATCGGCAGGGGCACGTCGCCACTGCATACCGAAAGCGTGCAGGTAGGCTGCATCGCCTCCACCATGCGCTTCTTCCCCGGGGGCAAGATCACCCGCAAGCGCTGGCAGAAGGCCCGTCGCGAAATCGGCGTGCTGTTGCAGCAGTTCGCCGAGGAATACCGCGAGGCTGGCTGGGCCGATGCCTATGGTTCGTCCGGCACGGCCAAGTCCATCGGCTCGGTGGTGCGGGCCATGAAGCTCTCGGACGACGGCGTCACGCCGGAGGCCCTGGCCGTCGTGCGCGAGGCCCTGATCGAGCAAGGATCGTCCGGCATGCTCAAGCTGCCGGGCCTCGGTGAGGATCGGGCCGAAGTGTTTGCCGGCGGTGTCGCTATCTTTGAGGCTGCCTTCGAGGCGCTGGGCATCGAGCGACTCCGTGTGTCGGAAAGCTCGATGCGCGAAGGCCTGCTGTGGGACCTGATCGGCCGTTCGGCCGGCACCGACCCACGCATGGCCAGCATCGACTCGCTCGCCAGCCGCTACGGCGTGGACCGTGCGCAGGCGCGCCGCGTGGAGACCACGGCCCTGTCGCTGTTCGACCAGCTGGCCAAGGTGTGGAAGCTCGACGACGACGGCCGTGAATGGCTGTCCTGGGCCTCCCGGGTGCATGAGCTGGGCCTCGCCATCGCGCACAGCCAGCACCAGCGCCACGGCGCCTACATCTTGCGCCACGCGGACATGGCCGGCTTCTCGCGGCAGGAGCAGCAATTGCTGGCCGCCATCGTGGAATGCCACCGGCGCAAGCCCGAGAAGTCCGTGATTTCCGCCCTGCCGGCCCGCTACCGCGTGCTGGCCCGGCATATCACCGCGATCCTGCGCCTGGGCGTGCTGTTCCGCCGTGCCCGCCGTGCGGATGCCCTCCCGCGCATCCGGGTGGCCGCCACCCGCCAGCGCCTGCGCCTGTCGCTGCCTGCCGACTGGCTCGACCAGCACCCGCTCACCGAGGCCGACCTCGAGCAGGAGCGCGAGCCCATGGCCGAACTGGGCCTGGAACTCGAGATCGTCACCGAATGAGACAGTTCAGGGCCGCCAGCGCAAACGGGCGTATCATGGCGGAATTGTTCAGCCGTAAGCACCGGTCACCCATGCTAAGAGCCGTCCTCGCCAGCCTCCTCCTCGCCCTGCCCGCCGCTGCGCTGGCCCAACAGGCGGCCAAGCCGGCCTCCCCGGCGCCCCAGGGCCCCGTGGAACATCCCCGAGTGACGATGCACACCACGCAGGGCGACTTCACCCTGGAGCTGTACCCGGAAAAGGCACCCAAGAGCGTTGCCAATTTCCTTCAGTACGTGCGTGATGGCTTCTATAACGGCACGGTGTTTCATCGCGTCGTCGACGGTTACATGGTGCAGGGCGGCCTCTACAGCCGCGACCTCACCCAGCGCCGCACGCGCGCGCCGGTGCCCAGCGAAGCCGACAACGGTCTGTCGAACCTGCGTGGCACCGTGGCCGTGGCACGTGGTGCCGACGCCAACTCGGGCACCTCGCAGTTTTTCGTGAACCTCGTGGACAACCGTCGACTCGACTACGTGAGCAACCAGAGCGGCCTGACCTGGGGCTTCGCCGTGTTCGGCAAGGTGGTTTCGGGCATGGACACCGTCGACAAGATCGCCAAGCTGCCCACGCGTGCGCAGGGGCCCTTTGTCAGCGATGTGCCCAATCCCCTGGTGATCATCGATTCGGCCTATGTCGTGGGCGAGGAGAAGGCGGCACCGGCCGCCGCTTCCACTAGCAAGGCACCTGCGCCTGCCGCGGAATCGGCCAAGCCGGCCGCGCCGAAGAAGAACACCAAGAAAAACGACAAGACCTCCGCATGAGCACGCTGTTCATCGCGGACCTGCACCTGGACGACGCGCGCCCGCAGATTACGGCGCTGTTCGAGCGCTACCTTGCTTCCGACGAAGCCCGCGCGGCATCCGCCGTCTACATCCTGGGCGACCTCGTCGAGGCATGGATCGGCGACGACGACGACGCGGAGCTTCCCTCCCGCATCGCTCAGGCCACGCGCGCCCTGCGCGACACCGGCGTGCCCGTGTATTTCATGGTGGGCAATCGTGATTTCCTGCTCGGCCATGCATTCGCCGAACGCGCCGGCCTGACGTTGCTGGACGATGGCGTGGTTCACGACATCGAAGGCACGCCTACCCTGCTGATGCATGGCGACGTGCTGTGCACCGATGACGTCGCCTACCAGACCGTGCGCGCACAAGTGCGCACGGATGCGTGGAAGCAGCAGATCCTGTCCATGTCGCTGGAGGCGCGCCGTGCCTTTGCCGCCAACGCGCGCAACGACAGCAAGGCGAAGACAGGGAGCACGGACGAGACCATCATGGATGCCAACCAGCAGGCTGTCGAAGATGCCATGCGGAAGGCTGGCGTTCGCCGGTTGGTCCATGGGCATACGCATCGTCCTGCCGTTCATGACTTCGCGCTCGATGGTGCGCCCGCGCAACGCATCGTGCTCGGTGACTGGTACGACCACGGGTCGGTGTTGCGGATCGATGGTGATCTGGTCGAACTTCGCGGCTTGCAGACGAACTGACGCCCTCGCGATAACCCACTGCACGGCGCTGGGTTCCTGCTTTCGCAGGAACGACGAGAGGGGTAGGCCGGGAATATCAATCCTGTAGCCCGTCGTTCCTGCGAAAGCAGGAACCCAGCGCCCCGGTCCACCAGCAGACACGACGACGCATCATCGGCTCTTCACCGGCACATCACCTCATTCCACTGCCATATCAAGCCGATTCCGGCCCATGATGTCACGGCGATGTAAAAGCGCAGTCATAAGCTCGCCGGGCGGCGTAACATGGGTTCGTCGCGATCTGCGATGAGGACCGCTGCCCTGGATACGATGACGCCCCCCACCGAGTCGAACGCCACGCTCAAGGCCCCCGCGCCCCGCCTGCCCGCACCGCCGGAGCAGCCCGGTGTCGATCTGAACGACCCGGCGCTTTACATTCACCGCGAGCTGTCGCAGCTGCAATTCAACATCCGCGTGCTCGACCAGGCCCTGGACGAAACCAAGCCGCTGATCGAGCGCCTGAAATTCCTGCTCATCTTCTCGTCCAACATGGACGAGTTCTTCGAGATCCGTGTGGCGGGGTTGAAGCAGCAGATTGCCTTCGACCATGAAGTGATCGGCGCCGACGGCATACCTCCGCGTCGCGTGCTGGCCGAAATCTCCGAGATCGCCCACCGGCAGATCGAGCGGCAATACCAGATACTCAACGAAAAAATTCTTCCCGCGCTGGAAGAGGAACGCATCCGCATCGTGCGCCGCAACCAGTGGTCGCACAAGCAGAAGCTCTGGGTGCGCCGCTATTTCCGCCACGAAGTGGCACCGCTGATCACGCCCATCGGCCTTGATCCCACGCACCCCTTTCCGCGCCTGGTCAACAAGAGCCTCAACTTCATCGTGCAGCTGGAGGGCACCGATGCCTTCGGTCGCGACTCGGGCCTTGCCATCGTGCCGGCCCCCCGCATCCTGCCGCGACTCATCCGTCTGCCGTCCGACGTCTGCGAAGACGGCGACAACTACGTGCTGCTCTCGTCGATCATCCATGCGCATGCCGACGACCTGTTCCCCGGCATGCGCGTACTGGGTTCGTACCAGTTCCGCCTCACCCGCAACGCCGATCTGTCGATCGACCCGGAAGACGTGGAAGACCTCGCCCGCACGCTGCGTGGTGAACTGTTCTCGCGTCGCTATGGCGATGCGGTGCGTCTTGAAGTGGCCGACAACTGCCCGAAGCCGCTGGTCGATTACCTGCTGAAGCAATACTCGCTCGACGCCGACTCGCTTTATGAAGTGAACGGGCCGGTGAACCTCGCCCGCCTGTTCGAGATGACGCTGAAGCCCGAGTACGCCCGACTGCAATACCCTACCTTCGTGCCGGCACTGCCCAAGGCGCTCACCGCTGCCGAAGACATGTTCTCGGTGATCGGAAAGCAGGACGTACTGCTCTATCACCCGTTCGAATCCTTCTCGCCCGTGGTGGATTTCCTGCGGCAGGCCGCGAAAGACCCGCAGGTACTCACCATCAAGCAGACGCTGTATCGCAGCGGTGCCAACTCCGAAATCGTGGATGCGCTGGTGGAAGCCGCGCGTGCGGGCAAGGAGGTGACGGCCGTGGTGGAGCTGCGCGCCCGCTTCGACGAAGAATCCAACCTCAGCCTGGCATCGCGCCTGCAACAGGCCGGTGCCGTGGTCACTTATGGCGTGGTGGGCGTGAAGACGCATGCCAAGCTGGCCTACGTGCAACGCCGCGAGAATGGCAAGCTGGTGAGCTACGCCCACCTGGGCACGGGCAACTACCACTCGGGCAATGCGCGCCTCTACACCGATTACAGCCTGCTGACCTCCGACGAAGCCCTCTGCGACGACGTCCATCGCCTGTTCCGCCTGCTCACCGGCATGGGCAAGGCGCTGAAGATGAAGCGCATGCTCTATGCGCCGTTCACCCTGAAGAAGACATTGCTGGATCTGATCGCCCGCGAGGCCGCCAATGCCGCGGCGGGCAAGAAGGCCGAGATCATCTGCAAGGTCAATGCGGTCACCGACCCGAAGATGATCCGTGCCCTGTACCGTGCCAGCCAGGCTGGCGTGAAGATCGAGCTGATCGTGCGTGGCATGTGCTGCCTGCGCTCGGGGATTCCGGGCGTTTCGCAGAACATCCGCGTGCGCTCGGTGGTCGGACGCTTCCTTGAACACAGCCGCGTTTACTGGTTCCATAACGATGGTGAGCCGGATCTTTACCTCGCCAGCGCGGACATGATGGAGCGCAACCTCGAACGCCGCGTGGAAACCTGTTTCCCCATCGAGGGCAAGAAGCTCCAGCAGCGTGTGCGCCGCGAGCTGGATTACTACCTCAACGACAATCATTCCGCATGGTTACAGCAGGCCGACGGCAGTTATGCCTTGCTGCAGCCGGCAAGTGGGCAGCCGGTGCGGGATGCGCAGACCTTGTTGCTTGAGCGCTTCGGAGTCATGGCCGCCCCCACGCCCACCTGACCCTTGTAGGAGCGCGCCTTGCGCGCGACCGGGTGATCGATCACGCGCTGGGCTCCCTTTTGATGGGCCGTCGCCTGTACGGTCGCGCGCGAGGCGCGCTCCTACAAGAACCCAACCAGGTCGCAATCTGCCCTGTAGGAGCGCGCCTTGCGCGCGACCGGGTGATCGATCGTGCGCCGGGCCTCCTTTTGACGGGCTGTCGCCTGTGCGGTCGCGCGCGAGGCGCGCTCCTACAGGGATTTGGCGGCGGTTACGATGTCGTCGTCGCCCGGGAGCACGAGGAAGGCCGCGCCGGCCAGCGGGGTGAATGTGTCGGCGCCCACCACGCGGCGTAGCGGCGTTGCACCGAAACCGCCTTCGACGATGGCGGTGATCACGCCCTCGCCCACGCCAGCGCTCTTGCGACCTTCATCTACCACGATGATGCGTTTCGCCGTGGCGGCCTGCGCTGCGATGAAGGCGTCATTGAGTGGCACCAGCCAGCGCAGGTCGACCACACGCACTTTCCAGCCATGCTCGGCCTCGATGCGCTTCGCCGCACGCAGGCTCATGGGTACGCCGTTGCCGAAGGTGAAGATCACCAGATCATCAGCGCCCTCGCCGTATACCCGGCCCTCGCCCAGGGGCATCGCCTCGCCCGGTGCCGGATACGTGAACTGCCACTGCCCGTCGCCGGCCTCGTAGAGGTCCTTGGTCATGTACAGCGCGATAGGTTCGAGGAAGGCGGTGACGCGGCCGTCTACCTTGGCCAGCGCCGCCATGGTGCGCAGCATGGTCGCCGCGTCGTCACCACGGCTGGGGCAACCCACCACCAGGCCGGGAATATCGCGCAGCGCGGTGATCGAGTTGTCGTTGTGGAAATGCCCACCAAACCCCCGCTGATAACCCAGCGACGCCACGCGCATCAGCATCGGGTTGCGGTACTGGTCGTTGGAGAAGAACTGCAGCGACGACGCCTCGCCGCGGATCTGGTCGCAGGCGTTGTGGAAATACGCAAGGTACTGGATCTCGGGCAGCGGCAGCATGCCCATGTTGGCGTAGCCCTGCGCCAGGCCGAGAATCATGGTCTCGTCGAGCAGCGTGTTGAACACGCGTGCGTTGCGGAACGCCTTGTGCAGGCCCTTGGTAACCGTATACACGCCGCCCTTCTGCGCCACGTCCTCACCGAACAGCAGGCTCTCGGGGTACTTGGCCATCAGATCGTGCAGCGCCTGACCGATCTGGATCGCAAGGTGGCGCGGCGGCTGCTTTTCGGGCAGCTTCTCGGCACCACCAAATGCCCGCACACGCTCGGTTTCATCCGGTGCGCGCTCCGCTTCGGCCCGCACCGCATCCGGCGTATAAGGCGCCAGTGGCTTCATGACATCGGCCAGCGAGGTCAGCCTGGGGCGGCTGTCGGCGTCTTCCGCCGCCGCGAAGCATCGCTTGCGCACATCGGAATAGAGATTGAGCAGGCTGTCCCGGTCGTAAAGGCCCGAAGCCAGTGCAATGGTCGCGCTGCGCAACAGCGGATCGGTCGCTTCCAGGGCGACCAGCTCTTCCACCGAGCGCCACTCGATCTCGAAATCGGTGCCTGCATGTCCCATCACGCGAGTGGTGTTGAGATGCAGGAAGGTGGGGCGCCGTGTCGTACGGCAGTGTTCAACAGCGCGCTGCACATTCGCGTAGCCGCCGGCCAGGTCCAGGCCGTCGGCGTAGAAGTAATCGAGGTTCGCGCGTCGTTCGAAATTGTTCGCCACCCACCCCGTCGGCGTCTTCACCGAGATGCCGATGCCATTGTCCTCGCAGACGAAGAGCACGGGTGCGGGAAGCTTCTGATAGGCCGTCCACGCTGCCGCATTGAAAGCCGTCTGCGCCGTGGCGTGGTTTGACGATGCGTCACCAAACGAGCACACCGTGATCGAATCGCCCGGAATCGGCAGCGCATGGCGGATGCGCCCGGCCTGCTCGATGGCGATGGCCGTCCCCAATGCCTTGGGCAGGTGCGAGGCAATGGTGGATGTCTGCGGAAGCACCCACAACGGCTTGCTGCCCCATACCTTGTGTCGTCCGCCAGAGGCCGGGTCTTCGCTGCTGGCCGCGAAGGACAGCGCCGAATCCATCACCGGGTCCATGCCGGGCAGCTTGCGGAATCGCTCGGCCATGAAGCCGCCACTGCGGTAATGCAGGAAGGCCGGATCGGTATGCCGGGTGAGCCGGGCCACCATCGCGTTGCCTTCATGGCCCGACGAGCCGATGGTGTAGAACACCTTGTTCTGCACGCGCAACACGCGCGCCATGAGGTCGAGGTGGCGGCTGATCAGCTGCGATTCGAGCAGCTCGCGAAAGCCGCGCGCATCCAGCGCGCTGCCGGGAAGCACGGGTTCGTCGTCACCCGGCGCCTGGGCGACGTCACCCTGCCAGAACTGCACGAATTCGACGAAGTTCTGGTCGACGATCTCGGCGCGATTGAAACCTTTGTGACGTGCGGGAATGGGATGCGGAACGGACATGGACGAACTTCCGGGGGAAAGGGAATCAGTGATGAAAGCGGGGACTAACGCCGGCGGGCTTTCCACTCGTCGCGGGTCTGTCCCCACAGGTCGATCCGGTGGTCGGCGGAAGGTTCCGGAAGCTTGCCCGGACCCTTCAGGGTAGAACCGAGCCGCCTGGCCAGCGCGATCGATGCATGGTTTTCCGGATCGATCGAATGAATGATCTCGGTCCACGGCAGGTTGTCGAACGCCCAGTCCATGGAGGCTGCCGCACCTTCGGTGGCATAGCCCTTGCCCCAGCTCTCGCGGTTGAGGCCCCAGCCGATCTCGTGCCCCGGCCAGCCTTCCGGCTGCCAGGGGCCGAGACGGCCCATCCAGCGTCCCGTAGAGCGCTCGATGACCGAGAACATGCCAAACCCGAGGATCGCCCAACTGCCGGCCATGGTCATGAAGTTGCGCCACGCCAGCGCACGCGACTGCGTCCCACCGAGGAAGGTCATGACCTCCGGATCGCCCAGGCACTCGGCCCAGGCGTCGAAATCCTCCGCCGCCGTGGGCCGGAGGATCAGGCGATCGGTCTCGATGCGCAGTCCATGCATGGCGATTGGCCTCAGAACGCGTTGATGCCGGTCAGTTCGCGGCCCACCACCAGCTGGTGCACCGTTTCGGTGCCTTCGTAGGTGATGACCGATTCGAGGTTCAGGGCGTGACGGATGGCCGAGTGCTCGGTGGTGATGCCTGCGCCGCCGAGGATGTCACGGCAGTCGCGGGCGATATCGATCGCCATGCGCACGTTATTCCACTTCGCCAGCGAGACCTGCGTGGGCTGCATGGTGCCGGCGTCCTTCAGGCGACCGAGCTGGAGCGACAGCAGCTGCGCCGTGGTGATGCGACGGGCCATGTCGGCCAGCTTCACCTGCACGGCCTGGTTGGCGGCCAGCGGACGATTGAACAGGATGCGCTGCGCGGTGTAGTCGAGTACTTCCTTCAGGCAGGCCTGCGCGGCGCCGATCGGGCCCCAGGTGATGCCGTAACGGGCCTGGGTGAGGCAGCCGAGCGGGCCCTTCAGGCCCTTCACGTTCGGCAGGCGCGCGCTGTCCGGCACGCGCACGTCGTCGAAGAACAGGCCGGAGGTGACCGAGGCGCGCAGGCTCATCTTCTTGTGGACTTCCTGAGCGGCGAAGCCCTTGGTGTCCGTCGGCACGATGAAGCCCTGGATGCCGTCGTCGGTCTGCGCCCAGACGATGGCGATATGCGCCAGGTTGCCGTTGGTGATCCACATCTTGGCGCCGTTGATCACCCAGTCGCCACCGTCCTTGCGCGCCACCGTCTTCATGTTGGCCGGGTCGGAGCCGCCATGGGGCTCCGTGAGGCCGAAGCAGCCGATGACCTCGCCCGCGGCCATGCGCGGCAGGTATTCACGCTTCTGCTCTTCGGAGCCGTAGGCGTAGATGGGATACATGCACAGCGAGCTCTGCACCGAGGCAAAGCTGCGCAGGCCCGAATCGCCGCGTTCCAGCTCCTGGCAGATCAGGCCGTAGCTGACGGCGTTCATGCCGGCGCAGCCGTATTCCTCGGGCAGCGTCGCACCCAGCAGGCCCAGGGAGGCGATCTCGGGCACCAGTTCGGCGGGGAAGCGGCCCTTGTCGAAAGCGTCGCCGATGATCGGCAGCACCTTTTCATCGACAAAGCGGCCAACGGTGTCCTGCACCATCCGCTCTTCTTCGGTAAGCAGCGAACGGACGTCGTAGAGATCGAGCGGGTCGAGACGATGGGCCATACGGGTACTCGCGAAGGGCAGCCGGAAAAGCCCCTGATTGTAGACCTGCGCCATGGCGCGGTCATGGCGGGGCGCAACAAATCGGCTTCATGGGCCTACATGGTTTTCAGCGTGCACCGCTGCTGCGGCACCGGGCCCACCGACGACACTGCCATTTTGCCCACAGGACATCCGCCCCATGCCATCCCTGCGTACCGCATTGATCTGTCTCGCCACGGGCATTGCCGCCTCTTCCGTCGCCATAGCCACCGATGTGCCGCCTGCGTGGGAAGGCGCGCTCGTGTTCGAGCAGGCCAATGGCGACTTCGTCGCACTGGACAACGCCACGGACCGTCCCATCCACGCCATCGTGCAGGCCCGTGGCATCGCGGGGGCTCTTCACTGGCGTGACGATGGTCTCCGGGTGCTCACGTGGCGGGGAGACATCGCCCGCGTCCGCATGCCCCCGCCGGGCAGCGCGGCCACCGTCACGAATGCCTGGGGTCATTGCCTCACGGTGAAGGCGGCCGACGATATCCGCTGGAGCGAATGTCGTGGCGGCGCGGCCCATCAGGTCTGGTCGATGGAGGAAGGCAGCCTCGTTGCACCACCGCCGTTCCGCGGCTTTCTGGCGCATGGAACGCCAGAAGACGACACCCGGCTTCATATCGTCCGGGGCGACGCTCCGCTGACGGTGGTCGGCTCCGTGCTTTCCGCTGCGGATTGACAAGACACGCACACCGAAAGCGCTTGCATAATGGGCAACCTCCCGGCTGACCGGAACCTCCCATGTTCAAAGGTGTGCTCCTCGGTTTCGCCTGCTACGCCGCCTATGCATGGAGCGACGCCTTCGTTAAGGCACTGGAAGGCACCCTCCCGCCCTACGAGACGGTGTTCTTCGGCGCCATCCTCGCGCTGGCTGCCCTGCCCTTCCTCAAAAAGCCCGGCGACCGCTGGAGCGAGGTGGTGGTGTCGAAGATGCCCGGCCTGTGGCTGCTGCGGGCCATGGCCGGCGCCATCGGCAATGTCACGTCGGTGATGGCCTTCACGGCGCTACCCATGGCCGAGGCGTTCTCGCTGATCTTCCTGCTGCCGATCTTCGTGACCATCCTGTCGGTGATCTTCCTGCGCGAGCAGGTGGGCTGGCGACGCTGGTCGGCCGTGGTGGTGGGTTTCGTCGGCGTGCTGGTGGTGTTGCGCCCCGGCTTCCGCGAACTCAGCACGGGGCATGTGGCGGCGATCATCTGCGGCATCGCGGGTGCCTTGTCGATCATCGCCCTGCGCATGGCCGGCGCCACGGAGAAGCGCATTACCCTTTACGGAGCAGGCGTGGTCGGGCCGATGATCGCCGGCTTCATCATGATGCTGCCGCATTTCGTCTGGCCCGACGTCCACCAGTGGGTGCTGGTACTGGGCTACGGCCTGCTGGCCGCCGCCGGTGCGGTGCTGCTGATGCTTGCCACGCAGAAGGCACCGGCCAATCGCGTGGCGCCGACGCAGTACAGCCAGATGCTCTGGGCCATCCTGTTCGGCTACCTGTTTTTCCACGATCACCTGGACTGGCCGATGCTGGTCGGCATCGTGATGATTCTTGGCGCAGGCCTGTTCACTTTCGTGCGCGAGGAAAAGCGCACGCAATGGTGGCGCTGGACCAACATCGTTTAACAGCGCGGCCGGCGTTTCGCGACAACCGGTCGCGCGCAGGCGCGCTCCTACAGGTTTGAGACGCCGTGGGGGACGTGGCCGGTGGCGACTACGCGGCGGGCGGATTCCACGTTGGCGGGGGAATCGTCGAAGAAGATGTCCGCGCCGAAGGCATCGAGGAACGGCCCCTTGTCGCGACCGCCCAGGAACAACGCCTCGTCGATGCGCACACCCCACTTGCGCAAGGTCAGGATCACGCGCTTGTGCGCCGGCGCAGAACGCGCGGTGACCAGGGCCGTGCGGATCGGCGAATCCTCTGCGGGAAACGCCGCCTGCAAACGATGCAGGGCCGACAGGAAGCCACGGAATGGTCCACCGGACAGTGGCTCGGCCCAACGGGCGGTCTCGCTGGCGTGAAAGGCATCCAGGCCCTGTTCCTTCGACACCCGTTCGCCCTCGTCGCCGAAGATAACGGCGTCGCCATCGAAGGCGATGCGCAGTTGCTCGGAAGAGCGCGGCGCGGCCGTCGAAGGCAGGATCGTGGCGGCGGCGACACCGGCGCGCAGCGCCCTGCCCACGTCTTCGGCATTTGCTGAAAGAAACAGGTCGGCCTTGAAAGGTGCGATGTAGTCGGACGTGGGCGCTCCGCTGGTGAACGCCGCACGGGAGATGTCCAGGCCGTAATGCTGGATGGCGTTGAAGATGCGCAGGCCGGTATCGCCGGAATTGCGCGACAGCAGGATCACCTCGACCGGCGGCACGTCGCCGGAAAGACGGTTCAGGTCGAGCAGTTTCTGTACGAGGGGAAAGGCCACGCCCGGCTGGAGCAGCTCGTCCTCGTGTTCGATCTGGTAGGCACGGAAAGCGTCGATACCTTCGCGTTCGAACAGGTCGTGGCTGTCACCCATGTCGAACAGGGCGCGCGAGGAGATCGCCACGACGAGGCGGTTGTCGTTGGCGGATGAGGCGGCGTGTGCGTTGGGTGGGACCGGGGCGAGGGTCATGCGGGGTGGTTCCGTGGGCGTGCTGTACTTATCGTAACGCCCACCACCGCCCTGTAGGAGCGCGCCTTGCGCGCGACCGGGGTTTCGCGCTGATCCGGTCGCGCGCAAGGCGCGCTCCTACAGAGTAGCTACGTGTCGCTCACACGCCTTCGGTAAGCAACCTACCGGAGGGGTGGGAGTCGATCGCATCGGCGATAAAGCGTGGCTACGGAGCGAACTGCTCGTCCAGGATGCGCTGCTGGAGGTTGTGTTCGGGGTCGAACAGCAGGCGGACCGAATTGCGGCGCGACTGGCGTACTTCGACGGCGCGCACGTCGCGCACCTCGTGGAAGTCGGCCGTTGCGCTGATCGGGCGTTTGTTCGGGTCCTTGGTGTCGAAGCCGACCTTCGTGGCGTGCGGAAGGATCGCCCCGCGCCAGCGGCGAGGACGGAACGGGCTGATGGGTGTAAGCGCCAGCACGTTGGCGTCGAGCGGGAGGATGGGGCCATGGGCAGACAGGTTGTAAGCCGTGGAGCCCGCCGGCGTGCTGACCAGGATGCCGTCGCAGACCAGCTCGTCGAGCTTTACCTCGCCGTTCAAACGAACCTGCAGGTGGGCGGCCTGGTTGCTCTGCCGCAAAAGCGCCACTTCATTGAACGCCAGCGCACGATGTTCGACGCCATCGCAGCAGGTGCTGTGCATTTCCAGTGGATGCAGCACGGCCGGATGCGCCCGTTCGATGCGCTCGGCGAGCGCATCGAGATCGTGCTTGTTCATGAGAAAACCCAGCCGGCCGAGTTTCATGCCGTAGAAGGGCACGGCCAGCGAGCGATAGGTATGCAGCGTGCGCAGCATGAAGCCATCGCCACCGAGCGAGACGATGATGTCGGCGTCACCGGGCTCGACACTGCCATAGCGTTTCACGAGCGCGGCTCGGGCACGTTGGGCAACGTCGGTTTCGCTGGCTACGAAGGCTAGGCGCATGAATGTGCTGGCTAGGGTCCGACCCCCAGCTTAGCGCCTGCGAACAGGGAAACGATAGCCTGTAGGAGCGCGCCTCGCGCGCGACCGCTACGAAGCCATGAACCACAGGCTCCGTAGCGGTCGCGCGCAAGGCGCGCTCCTACAAGAAGGATGGGGCACGAGGCCCCATCCCTGGCCGTCAGACCGGGATCTGGGCCAGCTGGGCCAGGCGGCGGACGGCGACCGAGGCGATCGGGTAGTCCGCGTTCTGGGTGAGGATTTCGGCCAGCATAGTACGGGTGTACTTCAGCGTGGCGTCGTCGCGTTCCAGCCAGGCCTTGACCGGGCTGACGTCGGTGCGATCACCGGCCACGGCGAGCACCTGCACGGCCAGGGCACGATGCTGGGCATTGAGCTCGTCCAGCAGCGAACCGCGGGCCTGCGCATGCCATGCACCTTCCACCGGCAGCGCCTCGATCTGTCCACGCAGCCATTCGAGGTCGAGCGCCTCGCCCAGTTCGTAGAAGACCTTGGCGACCGTGGCCATGTCCTTGCCGCTCTGCTTCGACACTTCGACCATGTCGAGCGCCGCGCGCAGCACCGGGATGCGGGCAAGCCGCAGCGCCAGCGACGAGGGCACGCCCAGGCCTTCCCACTTCTCCTGGCTGGCGCCGAAATCGGCACGACCGGTATCGGTGAGGGCATCGGGCAGCGACTTGCGCAGCACCGTCACCTCGGCCGCATAGCGGTCGACGTTGGCGGCGATGTCGAGCGAGCCACCCGGACGGCTGAGCAGCCAGCGGGTGAGATGACGCAGCAGCGACCAGATATGCAGGATGGCGTCGATCTGGGTGTCTTCGGCCACCTTGCCATCGAGCGCCTCGATCTCGGCCCACAGTTCACGGGCATCCAGGATTTCGCGCGCAGCCGTGTAGGCCTTGGCGATCGACGCCGGGCCGTGGCCCGTGTCTTCCTGCATGCGCATCATGAAGGTGGCGCCCATGCGGTTGATCGTCGAGTTGGTCACCGCGGTGGCGATGATCTCGCGCTTCAGGCGATGGCGCTGCATGTGCTCGGCGTACTTCTCGTGCAACGGCACGGGGAAGTAGCGGACCAGCTCGCGCGACAGGTACGGATCTTCCGGTACGTCGGAATCGAGCAATTGCTGGAACAGGCGGATCTTGTCGTACGACAGCAGCACCGACAGTTCCGGACGGGTAAGGCCCTGGCCCTTCTGCTTGCGCTCGGCAAGCTCGGCCTGACTCGGCAGCGACTCGACCTGGCGATCGAGCAGGCCTTCGGCCTCCAGCGTGGTGATGAAGTGCGCCATCGAACCCAGACGGCGGACCGACTGGTGCTCCATGAGCGTGATGGCCTGGTTCTGGCGGTAGTTGTCCCACAGCACCAGGCGGGCCACTTCGTCGGTCATCTCGGCCAGCTGCTTGTTGCGGCCGTCGAACGAGAGCTCGCCACGCTGCACGGCATCGTTGAGCAGGATCTTGATGTTCACCTCGTGATCGGAGGTGTCCACACCGGCGGAGTTGTCGATGAAGTCGGTATTCATCAGCACACCGGCCTGCGAGGCTTCGATGCGGCCCTTCTGGGTCATGCCCAGGTTGCCGCCTTCGCCGATGACCTTGCAGCGCAGCTCGTTGCCGTTGACGCGCAGGCCGTTGTTGGCGCGGTCGCCCACATCGGCATGCGTTTCGCTGGTGGCCTTCACGTAGGTGCCGATACCGCCGTTCCACAGCAGGTCGACCGGCGCCTTGAGGATGGCCGAGAGCAGGTCATTCGGTGCCATGTGCGTGGCATCGGAACGGATGCCGAGCACGGCCTTCACTTCGGCCGAGACCGGAATCGACTTGGCACTGCGCGGATACACGCCGCCACCGGCCGAGATCAGCGACTTGTCGTAGTCATCCCACGACGAGCGCGGCAGGGCGAACATGCGCTGGCGTTCGACGAAGCTCTTCGCCGCATCGGGGTTCGGGTCGAGGAAGATGTGGCGATGGTCGAACGCGGCCAGCAGGCGGATGTGCTCGGAAAGCAGCATGCCGTTGCCGAACACGTCGCCGGACATGTCACCCACGCCCACCGTGGTGAAATCCTGGCTCTGGCTGTCGCGGCCCATCGCACGGAAGTGGCGCTTGACCGACTCCCATGCGCCCTTGGCCGTGATGCCCATGCCCTTGTGGTCGTAACCGTAGGAGCCGCCCGAGGCGAATGCGTCGTCGAGCCAGAAGCCGTGCTCCGTGGAGATGGCGTTGGCGATATCCGAGAAGGTGGCCGTGCCCTTGTCGGCGGCAACCACGAGATACGGATCGTCGTTGTCATGGCGCACGACATCGTGCGGCGGCACCACCTTGCCCTCGACGAGGTTGTCGGTGATGTCGAGCAGGCCGTTGATGAACATGCGGTAGCAGGCGATGCCTTCGGCCAGCTGGGCGTCGCGATCGCCGCCCACCGGCGGACGCTTCACGAAGAAGCCGCCCTTCGAGCCGACCGGCACGATGACCGTGTTCTTCACCATCTGCGCCTTCACCAGGCCCAGCACTTCCGTGCGGAAGTCTTCGCGGCGATCGGACCAGCGCAGGCCGCCACGGGCCACCGAGCCGAAGCGCAGGTGGATGCCCTCGACGCGCGGGGCGTAGACGAAGATCTCGCGGAACGGCACCGGCTTGGCGAGGTCGGGCACCTGGTGCGAATCGAACTTGAAGCTGACGTAGGAACGGAACGCACCGTCCCATGCCTGGAAGAAGCTGGTACGCAGGGTAGCGTGCACCAGCGCGATGTAGCTGCGCAGGATGCGGTCTTCGTCGAGGCTGGAGACGTTGTCGAGCAGCGCGTTGATGGCTTCTTCCACCGCCACCGCCTGTTCGTCGCGCGGACGGGCCAGGGAGGCGACGAGGTTGCCGATGAGCGCCGGCTGGGCCGCCAGGACGTCATGGTCGATCAGCGCGTGCATCTCGTGCGAGAGCATGCCCTCGGCGTAGGCCAGGGCCTTCTCGTCGAGGTTTTCGCGGCGTGGATCGAAGCGCGCGTTGAACAGCTCGATGATGAGGCCGGCGATGGCCGGGTAACGGTTGAGGGCGTCTTCCATGTACGCCTGCGAGAAGGCCACGCCCGTCTGCAGCAGGTATTTGCAGTAGCCGCGCAGCACGGCAACCTGGCGCCAGTTGAGCTTGGCGCCCAGCACGAGGCGGTTGAAGCCGTCGTTCTCGGCGTTGCCGCGCCAGATCTGCTCGAAGGCGTCTTCGAAGATCGTACCGACCTGCTCCACCTCGAAGGCGAGGCGGCCGACCGGCTGGACTTCGAAATCCTGGATGTAGAGCGCGCTTTCGCCCTGCTTCACTTCGTACATGTGCTCGGTGAGCACGCGCAGGCCGAGGTTTTCCAGCTGCGGCAGCACTTCGGAGAGTGCGATGTCCGAACCCGAACGGTAGACCTTGAAGCGAAGTTCTTCAGGACGATGCGGCGGGTGGTAGAACGACATGCTGATGGCGTCGGGGCCGTCGAGGCCCGCCAGCGCTGCCACGTCGGTGGCAGCGACCTGCGGCGACACTTCGTCGACGTAGCCGGCAGGCAATGCCTTGCCATAGCGATTGGCAAGGATGATGCCCTGCTGCTCGCCCATGCTCTCGACCAGGCGGTCGCGCAGCTCGTCGTACCAGTTGCGGGCAATGGAGGCGATCTGCGCTTCCATGGCGGCGGCGTCGTAGACCGGGTGGTCGCCGATGCGCGGGCGCACCACGACATGCAGGCGCACCAGGGCGGCCTCGCCCATCAGCACGGCGGAATCCACGTGCTCGCCGTGGAACGCTTCACGCAGCACGCCTTCCACGCGCTCACGCACGGCGGTGTTGAAGCGGTCGCGCGGAATGTAGACCAGGCACGAGAAGAAGCGGCCGTAGCTGTCGCGACGGATGAACAGGCGCGTGCGCGTGCGCTGTGCCAGTTCGAGCAGGCCGATGGACAGCGCAAAGAGCTCGTCGGTGCTGCACTGGAACAGTTCGTCGCGCGGCAGCGTATCGAGGATGTGGCGCAGCGACTTGCCCGAGTACGAATCGCGCTTCAGGCCCGAGCGGGCCATCACGGCCTCGCACTTGTCGCGCACCAGCGGCACGTGCTGCGGGTGGGCCATGTACGCGTTGGAGGAGAACAGGCCGAGGAAGCGCTGTTCGGCCACCGGGCGGCCCTTGTCGTCGAACTTGAGGACGCCGATGTAATCCATGTAGCCCGCACGGTGGATCGGCGAGCGGGCGTTGGTCTTGGTGAGGATGATGGCGTCGGTGGAACCCGAACGCGGCATCTCCGAGGCTACCAGGGTGCGCAGCGAGCGCGGCGCCAGCGAGCGCTCCGCGGCGCGCAGGATGCCAAGGCCCGAGCCGTCGACGGTCTTCAGTACCTCATCGTCGCCTTCGGCCGTGACCACGTATTCGCGGTAGCCCATGAAGGTGAAGTGGTCGTCGGCGACCCAATGCAGGAACTCGGTGGCTTCGCGCACTTCGTCGGCCGTGTACGGCAGCGCGCGCTTGCCGAGGTCGTCGGCGACCTCGACCATACGGCCGCGCATGGCTTTCCAGTCGGCCACGGTCTCGCGGACATCGGCCAGGGCCGTTTCGAGCTGGCCGCGCAGGGTTTCGATCTGGGCGTCGTCGAGGCGGTCGATCTCGAAGCGCATGATCGACTCGGTCTTCTCGCCCGAACCCAGCGACTCCAGAACGCCGGCGACCGAGCGGACCACGGGTACCACAGGGTGGACGATGGCATGGATTTCCGCATGGGCGGCGGCCACCATCGACACGGTGTCGACGAGGAAAGGCATATCGTCCGTGACGACTTCGATCACTGCACGTGAACCGGAGACGCCCGGGTTGTATACCCGCAGCCTGGCCTGGCCGGCGGTGCGCTCACGGGCGAAGGAGAGCAGGTCCGCGATAAGGGCAGCCCAGCGCCCGGGGGCGTGGAGGGCGTAATCGGCAGGAGCGATACGCTCGAAGAAGGCCTCAATAAAAAATCGCGCCTCGTTAAGGCGCTCCGCGGGATAGTCGATTTTTTTCAGTTCATCGAAGACGACGTCATGGAACTGGCCGTGTTCGGCTGCGCGAATCGCATTCATGGGCGGATATCGGTGTGGGGGGGGAGGTAGAAACCGTCAAAGCATAGCTCTGTGCACCCTGTCCTAGCCACACCGTCTCATGGGATTGCGGGCACCATGTTTCACTGCATCGCGGCATAACCGTCGTTGTAACAGACGACAAGGCTCACGCCCCTTTAACGAATCAGGAGCTTGCAACGCAACAAATCGTGTTCAGCCGCACGAAAGGCCCGTTGACGCTGGACGGAGGGAGATTCTAAACTGGACGGTATAGTCCAGCAGGTATGCGAAATGACGAACCTGGATGAGCGCCCCGCCCCGGATCGCCAGAAGCGGGTTCTCCAGGCCGCATGTACGTTGTTCCTGCGCGACGGTTACCGCGTAAGCATGGGGTCCGTGGCACGCGAGGCAGGCGTGTCCAAACAGACCGTGTACGCCTATTACGAAAACAAGGACACCCTGTTCCACGCCGCCGTTGAACAACTCGTCTTGCCTCTCCATGCCAGCCTGGCGCCCGAGGGCCGCAACCTCTCGGATACGCTGCAAGCCCTGGCCCAGGCACACCATACCCACGTGATGGACCACGACAACGTTGCGCTCGGCCGGATGCTGATCGCGGAAGCGCCACGGTTTCCCGCCGCGGCGAAAACCTTTTTCCGTACCGCGATCGACCTCATCGCGGCCCGGTTGGCACGTTGCATGGCCGAGGCGATGGACCAGGGCAGGATGCGCCGGGAAAACCCGGACGTGGCCGCCGAGCTCTTCCTGTCCATGCTTCACGGGCTGGAAGGTGACCGGCGCCTGTTCGGGATGCGCGCCAGGGGTCAGAGAGCCCAGGACGAATGGGCACGGCACGCGGTAACAGTATTTATGCACGCTTACGACATCCACCCGGATGCCGCGGCGCGAACGAACAAGAAACCTGGAAACGGAACGGAGTTCTCATGAAACCCCTGCCCCTGCGCACCTCCCTGCTGGCCGCCGGCCTGATTGCTGCCCTTGCCGCCTGCCACAAGCAGGAAGCCCCACAGATGCCGCCTCCGCCGGAGGTCGGTGTCGTCACCGCACAGCCGCAGGACGTTCCGCTGGTCCAGGACCAGGTCGGTCGCCTGTCCTCCCTGCGTACGGCCGACGTACGCGCCCGCGTGCCCGGCATCCTGCTGCATCGCCTCTATGACGAAGGCACCGACGTCAAGGCAGGCCAGAAGCTCTTCAAGATCGACCCGCAGCCGCTGCAGGCCGAACTCGACCAGCAGGTGGCCCTGCTTGCCTCCAACAAGGCCACGGCGCTCAACGCCAAGGCCCAGGCAGACCGCGCCCGCGGCCTGATCGGCAAGCACTTCGTGTCGCAGCAGGATCTCGACACCGCCGAAGCGAACGAGCGCACGGCCAATGCCTCCGTGAAGCAGAGCGAGGCCTCCGTGCAGGCGGCCCGCATCAACCTCGGCTTCACCGACGTGGTCTCGCCCATCGACGGTCGTGCCGGTCAGCAGCAGGTCACCGAAGGCGCCCTCGTGGGCCAGAACGAGACCACCCTGCTCACCCAGGTCGACCAGATCGACAAGCTCTACGTGAACTTCAGCGTGTCCGTGGCCGACCTCGACACCATGCGCCGCGCCGCCGCGGCCGGCAACGCCACGCTGTCGCCCACCGACAAGTCCTCGGTGCGCATCCAGCTGCCGGACGGTTCCGACTACGCCGAACAGGGCGTGCTCGACTTCTCGTCGGCCACGGTCAGCCCGCAGACCGGCACGGTGAACCTGCGTGCGCAGCTCGCCAACCCTGACCTGCGCCTGCTCCCGGGCCAGTTCGTGACGGTGAAGGCCAACCTCGGCAGCCTGCACAACGTGTTCCTCGTGCCGCAGGACGCCGTGCTGCGTGACGCCAACTCGGCCTATGTGCTGGTGGTCGGCGAAGGCAAGTCGAAGGACCCGCAGACGGGCGAAGAGAAAACCGTCCCCTCCGCGGCTGTCCGTCGACCGATCCAGGCCGATCGCCTGAGCGGTTCCAACTGGGTGGTCACCGGCGGTCTGAAGCCGGGCGACCAGATCATCGTCCAGGGCCTGCCGAAGGCCAGGGAAAACGCGCCGGTCAAACCGTCGCCCGCGCAGGCCGCTCCGGCGGACGGTGCGCCGGGCCAGGCGGGTGCTCCGGGCGCTCCTGCCGGCAAGCAGTAAGGGAGTTTCGTCATGCCGAGTTTCTTCATCGACCGCCCCATCTTCGCGTGGGTGGTTGCGATCCTGATCAGCCTGTGCGGCACGATCGCCCTGCTCAACATGGGTATCGAGTCGTATCCGAACATCGCGCCTCCGCAGGTCGTGGTTACCGCCACGTACCCGGGCGCGAGCGCGGATACGACCGAAAAAACCGTGACGCAGGTCATCGAGCAGCAGCTGACCGGTATCGACCACCTGCTCTACTTCAGCTCGCAGTCCAGTTCGGCCGGTACGGCCACCGTGACGCTGACCTTCGAAACCGGTACCGACCCTGACATCGCCCAGGTCCAGGTGCAGAACAAGGTGTCGCTCGCGACGCCCCGCCTGCCCCAGGAAGTGACCCAGCAGGGCGTCGTGGTGGCCAAGTCCAACCCCGACTTCCTGATGTTCGTGGCGCTGACCTCGTCCAACCCGGCCATCGACGGCAACCGCCTCACCGACATCGTGTCTTCGCAGGTGCTCGACCAGGTGGCCCGTATCCCGGGCGTCGGCAGCACCCGCCAGCTCGGTGCCGAGTACGGTATGCGTGTGTGGCTCAACCCGGACAAGCTGCGTGGCTACGGCCTCTCGGCCAGCGACCTGCGCAACGCGCTCAGCACGCAAAACGTGCAGTTCGCCGCGGGCTCCATCGGTACCGACCCGGCCGTGGACGGCCAGGGCTTCAGTGCCACCGTGTCCGCCGAAGGCCGCTTCACCACGCCGGAAGAGTTCAGCAACATCATCATCCGTGCGAACAACGACGGTACCGTGGTGCTCCTGAAGGACGTCGCCCGCGTCGAGCTGGGTCCGCAGACCTACGGCTTCAACGCATCGTGGAACGGCCAGTCCACCGGTTCGTTCGGTGTGCAGCTGCTGCCCGGCGCGAATGCGCTGGACGTGGCCAACGCCGTGCGCGCCAAGATGGACGAGCTCGCCAAGAGCTTCCCGGACGGCGTGACCTGGTTCGCTCCGTACGACACGACCAAGTTCGTGGTGATCTCGATCGAGGAAGTGGTGCACACCCTCGTCGAGGCGATCATCCTCGTGTTCCTCGTGATGCTGCTGTTCCTGCAGAACTTCCGCGCCACGATCATTCCGACCCTGGTCATCCCGGTCGCCCTGCTCGGCACCTTCCTCGGTCTGTCGCCGCTGGGCTTCACCATCAACCAGCTGACCCTGTTCGGCATGGTGCTCGCCATCGGTATCGTGGTGGATGACGCGATCGTCGTGATCGAGAACGTCGAGCGCATCATGACGGAGGAGCACCTCTCTCCGAAGGAAGCCACCCGCAAGGCGATGGGCCAGATCACCGGCGCCGTCGTGGCAATCACCGTGGTGCTGGCGGCCGTGTTCGTGCCCTCGGCCCTGCAGCCGGGCGCCTCGGGCATCATCTACAAGCAGTTCGCGCTGACCATCGCCGTGTCGATGGGCTTCTCGGCCTTCCTCGCGCTTTCCTTCACCCCGGCGCTGTGCGCCACCATCCTGAAGAACGAGCACGACAAGCCGAAGAACATCGTCTACCGCAAGTTCAACGACATCTTCGACCGCGTGACCCACACCTACTCGGGTCACATCGGTGGCGCGATCCGTCACGCCCCGCGCTGGATGATCGTGTTCGTGCTGATCGCGGTGCTCTGCGGCTTCCTGTTCACCCGCCTGCCCACCAGCTTCGTGCCTGACGAAGACCAGGGCTACGCGCTGGCGATCGTGCAGCTGCCCCCGGGTTCGAGCATCGCGCGCACCGAGAAGGTGATGGGCGACATGCGCCAGATCCTGCTGAAGGACGCTGCCGTGGACGGCATCTTCCAGATCTCGGGCTTCAGCTTCGTGGGTAGCGGCGAAAACGTCGGCATGACCTTCATCCGCCTGAAGGACTGGGGCGACCGTGACCTCACGGCCGAGAAGTTCATCATGCAGGCCAACGGCAAGATGCAGGCCGTGCGCAACGCCACGATCTTCGTGGTGAACCTGCCCACGATCCGCGGTCTGTCGCAGTTCGGCGGTATCGACATGTACCTGCAGGCCCGTGCCGGCCAGTCGCGCGCGGAGCTCACCCAGGCCCGCAACATGCTGCTCGGCGCCGCATCGCAGAACCACGCGCTGGTCGGCATCCGTCCGAACACGCTGGAAGACGCACCGCTGCTGCAGCTGCATGTGGACCGTACCCAGGCACAGACCATGGGCCTTTCCGTCAGCGATATCTACACGGCGATCCAGCTCACCCTGGCTCCGGTGTACATCAACGACTTCTCCTACGGCGGACGCGTGAAGCGCGTGATGCTGCAGGCCGACGCGCCCTACCGCATGGGCACCGACGCCTTCCAGCACATCTTCACCCCGAGCGGCCTGCCCGCCACGGGTACGGCTTCGTCGGCCGCCACGGGTGGTTCGGTGGCCAGCTCGTCGACGTCCACGGACAGCAACATGGTTCCGCTGTCGTCGGTGGTCAGTTCGAAGTGGGAGATGGCGTCGCCCAGCCTCACGCGCTACAACGGCTATTCGGCCGTGGAAATCGTGGGCAACAACGCGCCGGGTTATTCCACCGGCCAGGCGATGAACATCGTCGAGGGCATCGTCAACGACAAGCTGCCGAAGGGCTTCGGCTATGACTGGACCGGTCAGTCCTACCAGGAAATCCTGTCGGGCAACTCGGCCACCATGCTCATGGTCCTCTCGATCGTGATCGTGTTCCTCTGCCTTGCCGCCCTGTACGAAAGCTGGTCGATTCCGGTGGCCGTGCTGCTGGTGGTGCCGCTGGGCATGCTGGGTACCGTCGTGTTCTCGATGCTGCGCGGCCTGCCGAACGACATCTACTTCAAGATCGGCCTCATCACCGTCATCGGTCTGGCAGCGAAGAACGCGATCCTGATCGTGGAATTCGCGGTGGAACAGCAGCAGTCGGGCAAGACCCTGCGCGAGGGCGTGATCCACGCTGCCCGCCTCCGTCTGCGCCCCATCCTGATGACCTCGCTGGCCTTCATCCTGGGCGTGCTTCCGCTCGCGATCTCCACCGGTGCCGGCGCCAACTCCCGCCACGCCATCGGTACGGGCGTGATCGGCGGCATGATCTTCGCGACCTTCCTCGGCCTGCTGCTGATCCCCGTGTTCTACGTGGTGGTCCGCCGCTTGCTGGGCGACAAGCTCGACGAGGTGTCGCACAAGATGCCGCACCACGGTGGCGATGACGACCACGATCCGCACGGCGGCGGCAACGCTCCCGGCCCGGTGAACGTCGGTCCCCACGCTCCCAACGTCGGTGACCTGACCGCGTTCGATTCGGACCCCCGACGGGGCACCGACCGACCGTAAGCAACACGAAGAAGCCCGGCGAAAGCCGGGCTTCTTTTTTGGGCCGCACCTACCTGGCGCAGGCCCCGTCCCCGGCCGACGACACGCTGCCCGTGAGCCACGATTTCCGGCCTGTCCATTCGCCGGGAACCGACGTGCCAGCATTTTTCAGCTTGCAACGTAGCTACAAATGTAGTTACATTTGGATCGCCATCCACTGATGGCCATTCACTTTGAATGGGACGAAACGAAGGCCCTCGCCAACAAGGCGAAACATGGCGTGTCCTTCCGCTCTGCCCTTGCCGTCTTCCTCGATGCCCATGCCCTCGATCGTCACGACAAAGGCGACCACACCGAGGATCGATTCGTCACCCTCGGGCTCGTCCAGGGTTATCTCCTCGTCGTCGTGTACACCTTGCGCCACGATGCCGTCCGACTGATCTCAGCTCGCGAAGCCACCCGCCATGAAGCCATCCCTTACTGGAAACATCGTTCGATACACGCTCGACCCTGATCGTCCGGAGCCCCTTGGCGCGGAACAGATCGCCGAGCTCGATGCCCTGAAAGGGCGCACCATCAATTTCAGCGACATCCCGCCCCAGGTCGACGACGGCCAGTGGCGGCCCGGCGGCTTCGCCCAGCTGCAGAACAAGCAACAGGTCACCCTGCGCATCGACAAGGACGTGCTCGACTTTTTCCGCAGCAGCGGCCAGCGCTACCAGACCCGCATCAATCATGTGCTGCGCGAGTACATGAACACGCACATGCCTTCCAAGCCTGAACGCTGAAAAGGCCGGCATTCGCAGCGGCGGCGTCGATGCATTCAGGCCGCTTCCCTGACCGATGGCACATGCCCTCGCGCTTTCAAGGGGGTGTCATCAGACGCGAGTCACGGGGAACACCACCATGCCGCCGATGCGCCACCTGCTAGCACTCGTTGCCCTGGTTGCCGCGCCTGTCGCGGCAACCGATATCCAGGTACGCCTGTCCGCCTCGACACCAAAACCCGTTTCAGGGCGGTTGATCGTGTTCGCCCAGCGAGTGGACCCGTCCACCAAGGCCACGCCTGACGCGATCGATATCGAATCGTTCTCTCCACCGGATCACGTGGCGATTGCCGCACGCGACATCGACGATCTGGCCCAGGACGAAACCGTTCGCGTGGACGCAGACGACACGGCGTGGCCGAGCCCGTTTTCAGGCATGCCGGCCGGCGATTACTGGGTACAGGCACTGCTGGACACGCGCCGCGATTACGGCCACTACGGCCGCGGCGGCGGCGATCTCACAGGACCGGTCACTCGCGTTCATCTGGGCAAGGATGCTCCGGCCATCACCGTGAAGCTTGATCGCACCGTACCCGCGTCGGTGCCATGGACCTTCGATCCACGCACCCAGCCCTTCATTCTCGACGCCGTACCGCATGCACGCGCCCAGGCCCGCGCCTTCTCATTCACCAGTGCAGCGGCCAGCACTTTTGCCGGGCGTCCCGTAACGCAGAAGGGATGGGTACTTCTACCCCCCGGCTACGACGGACATAAGCACTTTCCAACGGTCTACTCGCTATCCACCTATAGCGGTGACATCACCCGCCTCACCTTCGACGTTACGCTGATCGACCTGCTGATGAATCGCGGCGACCTGCCCCCCATGGTCTGGGTGTTCCCCGATTATTCGGTACACGGCGGCACGCACCAGTTCGTCGACTCGGTCAACGACGGCCCCTGGGAAACCGCCTTCATCACTGAACTGGTGCCGTGGATCGAATCCCACTACGCCGTCGACCGCGCACCGCGGGCACGCCTTCTCACGGGACATTCGTCCGGGGGTTGGTCCTCGCTTTGGTTGCAGGTGAACCATCCGGATTTCTTCGGTGGAGCGTGGTCCACCGGACCCGATCCCATCGATTTCCACAGCTGGCTCAACGTCGATATCTACGCCCACGATGCCAATGCCTATCGCCAGTCCGATGGCACACCAACAGCGGCCGCGCGAGGCAAGAACAACAAGGTTGTCGCGCGCCTCAAAGATGTCGCCCTGATCGAGCGCGTACTCGGCGACACCGGCGGGCAGCTGGGCAGCTTCGAATGGACCTTCTCGCCGCGCGGCGACGACAGCCGCCCGATGCCGTTGTTCGACCGACGCAGCGGCAAGGTCGACAGCGATGTCGCCGATGCCTGGCGCCGCTACGACATCGTGGAGCGCCTGCGGACACATCCGGATGCGCGCCTGGCCGGAAAGCTCCATGTCATCGTGGGTGCAGAAGACAACTATTACCTGGACGCCGGCGTGCGTCGCCTGGCCGCGCTGCCTGGCGTCGCCGACGTGCGCATCCTTCCCGGTCGCAACCACAACAACCTGCACGCAGTAGGCACAGATCCCCTGGGCCTGTTCCGCAGCATGGGTGCGGAAATGGCCAGGGCGGTCACGCCCTGAGGCCCGAGCGGGCGCAGCCCACCACACCTCACCCCTCGATTTGCCCCTGTAGGAGCGCGCCTTGCGCGCGACCGGCTATCGCGACCACCCGGTCGCGCGCAAGGCGCGCTCCTACAGGGGACGGGTGACACAAAAAAGCCCCGGTCTGGAACCGGGGCTCTGGCACATCGTCGAATCAGTGGCGCTTAACGCAGCCCCGTCTCCGCACGCGCGATCACCAGGCGCTGGATCTCGCTGGTGCCTTCGTAGATCTCGGTGATCTTGGCATCGCGGAAATAGCGCTCCAGCGGCATCTCCTTCGAATACCCCATGCCACCGTGGATCTGCACGGCCTGATGGGTGATCCACATCGCGGCTTCCGAGGCCACGAGCTTGGCCATCGAAGCCTCGGTGCCGAATCGACCACCGGTCTTCTCGACCTGACCCTTCGTCCACGCGGCGCGCAGCGTCAGCAACAGGGCCGCGTCGAGCTTGCACTTCATGTCGGCGATCTTCGCCTGGGTCATCTGGAACGTGCCGATCGGCGAGCCGAAAGCCTTGCGGTCACGCGACCACTGGAGCGTGGCCTCATACGCGGCACGTGCGATACCCACCGCCTGCGAAGCGATACCAATGCGGCCGGCATCGAGCACGCCCATGGCAATGGAGAAGCCCTTGCCCTCGTCGCCCAGGAGGTCTTCCTTCGGGCAGACGTAGTCGTGGAATTCGATTTCACAGGTGGCCGAGGCGCGGATGCCCAGCTTCGGCTCAGTCTTGCCGGCCAGGAAGCCGGGACGCTGCGTGTCGATGATGAAGGCCGACACGCCCTTGGCGCCGATACCCGGCGTGGTCACCGCGAACAGCACGATGTAGCGGGCGACGGGGCCGGAGGTGATCCAGCTCTTCTTGCCGTTGATGACCCAGTCGCCATCGGTGTTCTTCACCGCGCGGGTATGCATGTTCGATGCATCGGAACCCGACTGCGGCTCGGTCAGCGCGTAGGCGCCGATGGCCTCGCCCGACGAGATGGCGCGCACGTACTTCTGCTTTTGCTCTTCGTTGCCGTTCTTCAGGATGCCGTTGCAGAACAGCGAATTGTTCACCGACATGATGGTGGACGTGGCGGCGTCGGCTGCGGCGATCTCGACCATGGCGAGTACGTAGGCCACCGGGTCCATGCCCGCGCCGCCGTACTCTTCCGGCACCTCGATACCCATCAGGCCCAGCTGGCCCATTTCCCGGATGTTCTCAAGCGGGAACTCACCCTTTGCATCCAGTTCGGCGGCCACGGGGACGATGCGCTTCTGGGCGAAGTCACGGGCGATGGACTGGATCGACAGCTGGTCGTCGGTAAAACGGAAATCCATGGGTACTCCTAGCGCCGCCTTTGGGACGGCAAAGTCTTTTGGGGTGGAGGCAAGCCCGTCATTCTAACGGTCGTTCGAGGGCTTGCCGCGCCGCAGCGCAGCATGCGGCCTTGACGCTGGGAGGGCCCGGCCTCATCCTTATGCATCTCTGTATCGCGATAAAAGGATGAAGGATGGATCTGTCAACGGCATCTACAGTGCTGCGCCTGTTGGCCGACCCCACCCGCGTGCGCCTGCTGGCCCTGCTGGATCGCGAGGAACTCACCGTGGCGGAACTGGCCGCCGTGCTGCATCTGGCCCAACCCCGGGTGTCCACCCACCTGGCCAAGCTCAAGGAAGCCGACCTCGTGCGCGACCGCCGCGCCGGCGTGTCTGCATATTATCGGGCCAACGGCGAGGCGGATCCTACCCTGGCCGCCCTGGTGGCCTCGCTGCGCGACACCCTGAGCGATGCCCTGCTGCGTGAAGATGCCGAGCGCCTGCCGGCCGTGCTTGCCCAGCGCGCGCGCACCGAAGGCTGGGCGGATACCGTGGCGGGCGACATGGAGCGCCATTATTCCCCTGGCCGCACCTGGGAAACCCTGGGCCGCGCGCTGCTCCAGCTGCTGGAAACCGGCGACGTGCTGGACATCGCCTCAGGCGACGGCGTCACCGCTGAACTCCTGGCGCCCCATGCCCACTCCATCCTCTGCATCGACAGCTCCGACCGCGTGGTTGATGCCGCACGCCAGCGTCTGGCGGATTTTCCCAATGTCGAGGTGCGCCTCGGCGACATGCATGCGCTCGACCTGGGCAAGAAGCGCTTCGATCTGGTGCTGCTGATGCATGCGCTCACCTACTCGGAACATCCGGACGAGGTGTTTCGTCAGGTGGCGGGCGTGCTCAAGCCCGGTGGCCGCGTACTCGCCGTAACGCTTGGCGAACACGATCACCGCGCCGTCGTGGAACCGTTCGACCACCGCAACCTCGGCTTCAGCCCCAGGAGTCTGTCCGCCCTGGCGAGTAACGCCGGCCTGGACGTGGTCAGCTGCAATCGCCTCAGCCGGGAACGCCGCGCGCCGCACTTCGAGGTGATCAGCCTCCTCGCGCGCAAGTCCTGAACCGGAGTATCGCCGTGAATACCCTGCCCTGGCTCCATCCCGATCGCGTGGCCCTCATCGAGAAAGGCCTTTCCGAACGCATCATGATTCTCGACGGTGGCATGGGCACCATGCTGCAAGGTCATCGCCTAGATGAAGATGGTTATCGCGGCGAACGCTTCGCGCACGGCCATGACAGCCTGCACGAACACGATCATCCCGGTGAATGCGATCTCAAGGGCAACAACGACCTGTTGCTGCTTACGCAGCCCGGGATCATCCGCGGCGTGCATGAGGCCTACCTCGAAGCCGGTGCGGATTTCATCGAAACCAATACGTTCAACGCCACGCGCGTCAGCCAGGCCGATTACCACCTCGAACACGTGGTGCCTGAACTCAATCGCGAAGGCGCCCGTATCGCTCGCGCTGCCTGCGACGCCATGACGGCGAAAACACCGGACCGCCCGCGTTTCGTTATCGGCGTGCTGGGGCCGACCAGCCGCACGGCGTCCATCTCCCCCGACGTGAACGATCCCGGTTTCCGCAATATCGATTTCGAGCAGCTGAAGGCCAACTACATCGAATCGGCACGCGCGCTCATCGAAGGCGGCGCGGACACGATCATGGTCGAGACCATCTTCGACACGCTCAACGCCAAGGCGGCCCTGTTTGCCCTGTCCGAGCTGTTCGACGAACTCGGCGCACGCGTACCCGTGATGATCTCGGGCACCATCACCGATCGATCCGGCCGCACGCTATCGGGCCAGACCGCCGAGGCGTTCTTCTATTCAGTCGAGCACATCCGCCCGTTGTCGGTAGGCCTCAACTGTGCACTGGGCGCCGAAGACCTGCGCCCGCACGTGCAAATGCTGGCCCGTATCGCGAATGCGGCGGTCAGCACGCATCCGAACGCCGGTCTGCCTAATGCTTTCGGCGAATACGACGAATCGCCCGAAAGCATGGCTGCCACCATCCGCGATTTCGCCGCCAACGGCCTGCTCAACATCGTGGGCGGCTGTTGTGGCACCACGCCCGCCCATATCGCGGCCATCGCTGCTGCGGTGGCGCCCTACCCGCCGCGCATCCGCCAGGCCACCGACCAAGCCGCATGAGCATCCGCTATACCCGTCTTTCCGGCCTTGAGCCCCTGGTCCTCACCCCGGACCTGAACTTCATCAACGTTGGCGAACGTACCAACGTCACCGGCTCGGCCCAGTTCCGCAAGCTCGTCAAGGAAGGACGCTACGAGGAAGCGGTGGAGGTCGCCCGCCAGCAGGTGGAGAACGGCGCGCAGATCATCGATATCAACATGGACGAAGGCTTGATCGACTCCGAGGCTGCGATGACGCGCTTCGTGAACCTGATCTCGTCCGAGCCGGATATCGCCCGCGTGCCGATCATGGTGGATTCGTCGAAATGGAGTGTCATCGAGGCCGGCCTACGCTGCATGCAGGGCAAGGGCATCGTCAATTCCATTTCCATGAAGGAAGGCGAAGCGCTGTTTCTCGAACACGCCCGCAAGGTACGCCAGTACGGCGCTGCCGTGGTGGTCATGGCCTTCGACGAGGTTGGTCAGGCCGATACCAGGGAGCGCAAGGTCGAGATCTGCTCACGCGCCTATGAACTGCTGGTCGATGAACTCGGGTTCCCGCCTGAAGACATCATCTTCGATCCCAACATCTTCGCCGTCGCGACCGGTATCGAGGAGCACAACAACTACGCCGTAGACTTCATCGAAGCCACGCGCGAGCTGAAAAAACGCTTTCCCGCCTCGCACATCTCGGGCGGTGTTTCCAATGTTTCCTTCTCGTTCCGCGGCAACAACCCCGTGCGCGAGGCGATCCATTCGGTTTTCCTCTACCACGCCATTGCCGCCGGCATGGACATGGGCATCGTCAATGCCGGTGCTCTTTCGATCTACGACGATCTTCCCGAGGAACTTCGCGAGCGCGTCGAGGACGTCGTACTCAACCGTCGACCCGATGCAACCGAGCGATTGCTCGACATCGCCGACAAGTACAAGGGCGGCAAGGGTGGCGTCACGGTCGAATCCGCCGCCTGGCGCGACAAGCCCGTGGTGGAACGCCTGAGCCACGCACTTGTCCACGGTATCGACCAGTTCGTGGTCGAAGACACCGAAGAAGCACGACAGCAGGCCAGACGCCCCCTCGACGTCATCGAAGGCCCCCTGATGGCGGGCATGAATGTCGTCGGCGATCTCTTCGGTGCGGGCAAGATGTTCCTGCCGCAGGTGGTGAAGTCGGCACGCGTAATGAAAAAGGCCGTGGCCCACCTGATTCCCTTCATCGAGGAAGAAAAGAAGCGAACGGGGGACGCGGGCAAGAACAACGGCCGCATCGTACTGGCCACCGTCAAGGGTGACGTGCACGACATTGGCAAGAACATCGTCGGCGTCGTGCTCCAGTGCAACAACTTCGAGGTGATCGACCTCGGCGTGATGGTGCCCACGCAGAAGATCCTCGACACGGCGCGAGCGGAAAAGGCCGACATCATCGGACTCTCCGGTCTCATCACGCCGTCGCTGGAAGAAATGAGCCAGGTCGCCCGCGAAATGCAGCGCCAGGACTTCCATCTTCCCTTGATGATCGGTGGCGCCACCACCTCGCGCGCGCACACGGCGCTGCGCATCGAGCCCCATTACAAGGCACCCACCGTATGGGTGAAGGATGCCTCGCGCGCGGTAGGCGTGGCGCAGTCGCTGGTCAGCAAGGACCTCATCGACGACTTCATGGCCAAGGTCCGCGCCGAGTACGCCGAAGTGCGCGAGCGCCACAAGAATCGCGGCACCGGCAAGCAACTGGTGACGCTATCCAAGGCGCGGGACCAGCGTTATCGCGATGACTGGTCGTCGTACATACCGCCCACCCCACGAAAACCGGGGATCACGGTCTTCGACGATTACGACCTCGCCGAATTACGCCGCTATATCGACTGGTCACCGTTCTTCAATGCATGGGAGCTGGCTGGCAGGTTTCCCGACATTCTCACCGACGATGTCGTCGGCACCCAGGCAAGCGAGCTGTATCGCGACGCCCAGGCCATGATGGATCGGCTCATCGCTGAAAAATGGCTGACGGCCAAGGGCGTCATCGGCTTCTGGCCGGCAGCGCAAACAGGTGACGATATCGAGGTCTATGCCGAGCCCGGCCAGCGCAAACCACTCGTGACGCTGCACCATCTGCGTCAGCAGGTGGACAAGCCCGTGGAGCGCCCGGACTTCTGCCTGTCGGACTTCGTTTCACCGAAAGATAGCGTCAGACAGGATTGGATCGGCGGCTTCGCCGTCACCGCCGGCATCGGCATCGAAGAGCATCTGGCCCGTTTCGAAGCAGACCACGACGACTATTCGTCGATCCTGCTCAAGGCACTGGCCGACCGCCTCGCCGAAGCCTTCGCCGAACGCCTGCACGAGCGCGTACGCAAGGAATTCTGGGGCTACGAGCCCGAAGAATGCCTGGACAACGACGCGTTGATCGCCGAAACCTATCGCGGCATCCGCCCTGCGCCCGGTTACCCGGCCTGCCCCGATCACACCGAAAAGCGCACCCTTTTCGACCTGCTTGACGCCACGTCACACACCACGGTGGAACTGACCGACAGCTTCGCCATGTACCCCACCGCCGCCGTGTCAGGCTGGTACTTCTCGCATCCGGACAGCCAGTACTTCGTAGTGGGTCGTGTCACCCGGGAACAGGTCGACGACTATGCAAAGCGCAAGGGCTGGGATCGCGTGGAAGCCGAACGCTGGCTCGCGCCATACCTGGATTACGATCCCGACTGAAGACAGGGCGCATGCGGCCCTGCCTGGCAGGTAGATACCGAAGGGGCAGAAGCCGGTCGTACCGGCGATCAACCTCGCGACACCACCGCCGTTGTAGGAGCGTGCTTGCGCGCGACCGGTTGAATCGCAACGATGACGGATTGCGCCATGAACGGTCGCGCGCGAGGCGCGCTCCTACAAGGTCGCCATGAGGCGCCGAGGGCGAGGCTGTAAGGCGAGCCCACCCTACGAAGCAAGAACCCCCAAAGGCTCAGTTGTCCTCAGGCCCACCTGGCTTGACGACTTCCTTCGCATCGCGATTCTTCAAATGCGCGAACACGTTATAGAACGAAACCAGCATCGGAAACGCCGTCTGGATGATGCCCACCGAATCATTCTTGCCCCAGATGAAGTAGGCAAGGGTCAGCACGCTGCCGCTGACCGACAGGTACCAGAAGGACATCGGCACCGTGACCCGCTTGTTCCTCTTCGTGGCGTAGAACTGGACGAACCAGCGTGCCGTGAACAGCAGCGTGCCCACCCAGCCGATGATCTTCCACGGCGTGAGGGTCAGGAGATGGAGGTCGGCAAGGGCTTCATGCATGGCGGTGTCCGGATGTCGTAACCGGCGCATTGTAAGCGTCGGGAGCTGGCTGGTGGCTTAGGATCACGGGCAAAAGAAAACCCGGCTCGGGGCCGGGTTTTCGGGATTCGATGGTGGGCGGTACAAGGATCGAACTTGTGACACCTGCCGTGTGAAGGCAGTGCTCTACCGCTGAGCTAACCGCCCATCGAGCGCGCCATTATATGGAGATCATGTGGGAGGGTCAACACCTGCTCAGCTTGCCGTGCACGCCGCCGTGGATGCCAGCTTTGTGCTGGCAACCGACCCGGACAGGCCCAGTGTAATCCGGGCGCCGGGGGTGGCATTGGTGTTGACTCCCACACCGGTACTACCTGCCTGGGTCCTGGCGCAGGCCACCATGTTCAGCGTTGTCCGCGTGCCGTTCGGCAAGGGCAGGCCTGTCTGGCCGAAAGTGATGAAATTGCCGTCGGTCGCCTGTACCGACACGTTCGTCTGGGCAGCCACGACCCTCAGCAAGGTACCCGTGGATGCACTGTAGGCCTGGTTACCGCCATTCGCTGCCGCGTTGTAGGCGTAAACGATGTATCCGGCATCGTAATTCACCGCGCTGGTGTCGCATGTACTGCCATTGGTGCTACGGCATATCGAAACGAACTGGTGGCGGTTCGCCGCCTCGGCACGTGCATACTGCATGTCGCCTACGATGCCGTTGACAACGCTGCTCAGATAGCTCTTGCGCATGGCATTTCGCCAGACCGGGGCGGCGATGGCCAGCAATACCGCGATCACGGCCACCGTGATCATCAGTTCCAGAATGGAAAAACCACGGGTCCGCTGCGGCTTCATCACCAGCATCGCCCGTTCGAAGTGGTTCCCGTCTGCGACTTGGCACCTGTCGAGTCCAGGCTCAGGCTCCCGCAGGCATCGTTTTTCTGACTACCCGTTGACACCGGTGCGGCAGTCAACACATAGCTCGTCGACAACGATCCGCCCGTCATCGCCGCAATGCTGACGGTGTAATAACCGTTATTGCTGTTCGCGGTGGCGAACTTCAGGTCGGTGGTCATGCTCGCTGCATACTTGTTGTACGTGGCGAAGTAACGCTCCTGGGCCGTGGCAGTTCGTAGAAGGATTTCCTGTGCATCGGCACGCCGGGCGCGGTAGGTGTAACGCGTGTAGGCGGGATAAGCGATCATGGTCAGTACCGCGATGACGGCAACGACGATCATCAGTTCGATCAGCGTGAAGCCCGGAACGCGTTTTCCAGGGTGTGCCATCTCGCGGTTTCTCCGATCAATAGGCATTGTTCAATTCCCGCCATGAACGGCGGCGCCATACGGCGTCGCCAATGCCAAAGGAACTTGTCGAGCCATCGCTATTGGTGATGACGAGCCCTGGCAAGGATATCTTGCCGCCACCGATCGCGGTGGCGGCCGGTAGCGAACCTGTCAGCGGAACATTGCTGACCCGGATGCCTGCCTGGGTGAAGCCCGCCCCAAGATTGGCCGTGCCGACATTGACTCCGCTGGCTGCACCACCCGTGCCCGCGTCGATCACAAGGATCGCGCCCTTTCGCACAGGCGAACACGGATCGGTGCTACCCGGCAGCAATGTGGTGATGATCGCACGACCGCTATCAAACAAGGCCGTGGCATCAACGACTACACGCTCGCCGAGATTGGTGGGGGCCGTCGATGGACCCGTGGAAAGCTGGATATACCAGCCGCCATAGGGATTGCCCTTCGAGTCTGCCGCCGGCACGGGGTTTGTCGTCAGGCCACGGACCGAGCCCACCTCCGTGAGCAATTGCTGCACCATCAGCGTCGTGCCTTCTATCACGGGCTTGGTATTGCCCGGACCACCGTCACGGATGCCATAGACATACTGCGTGGCGGACGTCGTGTTATCCGAACCACCCAGGTACTTGCCCGTCCCGAACACTACCATGAAGTACGAGGATGCCGGATCGGCGAAGAGCCTCGGCATCACAGTAATCGGACGCGTACCCTGGCTTGCCGAATAGAAGGCAAGCGAAACGCTCCATTTCGACGGATCTGTACTGGAGAGATCGAAACGCCAGAGGTTGCCCTGCAGGTCACCTGCAAATGCAACATCGTCAATCTGATCGTTGTTGTAATCGCCGAGCACAGGCGACGTGAGGCCGAAACTGGTCACGTTGCCCACCCCGGATACCGACGTCGGCGTAACCAGCTCCTTGATGACGGCGCCCGTCTGAGCATCCAGGATGAACAACGAACTCTGCGTACGCGCGGCAGCGGCCGAACTGCCATCGCTCTTGTACGTATCCGAGGTCGAGCTTGGGAAATAACCCGAAGGCACCAGAACGACCCATTTGCCATTGGCCAGGCGTCCGATGTTCGGCTTACCGTAGGTATAGCCAAGATTGGCCCCCACTACGTTCCCACTGGCGTCCTTGCTATTGCTGGTGAATTCCCACAATACCTTGGTCCCGGGACTGGACTCGCTGGCTGACGCATCCGTGATGTCCAGGGCATAAATACCCCGACCGCCAAGCCGCAGCCCTCCGACAAGAATCGAATGCCAGCCCTGCGTACCGGCGCTGAAGAAAACGTCCCTCACCACCGGCGTGGAGTCGACCGTCGGAGTGAACGTGAAATTCGACGTCGGGGTCAGCGACTGGAGCTTGTTGTAAACACTATAAGGAACATAAGCCCAGCGCTCTTTACCGGGGGCGGGCGTAACATCCACTGAATCCGGCAATGTGCTGGACGTGGTGGCATCGAAGGCATGCAGCATGCCATCGTTCGCACCGACGTAGATGGTCGGCGCACGCTTGGCATGGTCGTTGACGAACTTCTCATAGCTGTAGAGAAGCAATTTGCTTGTCGGATCCACCTGTGATTCCGGTGCCGATGCCGGAAACGAATCCGAGTAGCCGCTGGCGGGATAGGCCACATACACCGACTGCGAGTTGATAATGGCGCCAAGCGTCGACGTGCGACGCCGGAAGGTCGTCCCCTCCATGCTCGGATCACCACGAAGGTAGGCGATAGTGTTCGGACCATTGGTGGCCGTAAAGGTCGGATCGGCCGCGGTCAACGCGGTAGAAATGTTGGTCCACCGAAATGCGGCGCCTTTACCCGCGCCCGGAGCCGTGCTCGTAAGGATGACTCGCGAATCACCTGCCTTGGCCTGGGCGGTCAGAATATCTCCCGCGCTCCATAACTGCTTGCCGATCGTACCGTCCGACCCGACTATGTTGGCGACAAGCGAGCCCGTCCAGTTCGAACTATCGAAGCCTGTCTGGTATGTAACGCCATTGCCCGTCAACACCGAGCTGCTCAGTGCACCGGCCACCGTCGAGGCGCTGCGCGCGATGATGCGCGCCAGGACCAGATTGAGGGCGCTGGACAACTGCGCGGGATCGCCTGCACTGAAGTACTGGCCGCGGCTATTGATCGCTGCATGCCAGGTATCGTCGATGTCGGTGAGGTCGCCGTTGCCCGTTCCTGTGGGCATGGGCCACGACTTGGTCCCTTTGCGCAATGCAGCGTAATCACCAGGATAATTGAGCGACCCATTGATACCCAGCGTAATCATGAACTGGATGACATGCGGCCAGGTGGCGGGATCATTCTTCGGGTTGTAATAAAGGGATCGAGGAGGCGCACCCGTACCATCCCAGTTCACCGCATTGCCGTTGGAATCGGTGTAGTCGACGAATGACGGCGGCACATCCAGCTTCGGCTTGCCACCGGCCTTCTGGAAATCGGGTCGAAGATTGGTCGCCCAGTAATAGAACGCAAGGTCCGACAACGAAGAATAGTAGACGGTGCCGTTCCTGGACTGATAGAAACCATCCGGCACGTTGGAGTAGATGACCGAATCCTTGTCCGTATTGCTGCCCGAGTAGGCCATGCCGTCGGGCAAGGTCACCGCCGTACGCGTAGTGGGATTCTGAATACCCGGGTCGTCACCATTCCAGTAGCCATCGGTGACGAGCAGGCTGTAGTTGAGCCGGCAGGTAAGCTCCTGCCCCGTGCCCAGGGTATCTTTCTTGAGCGGTTCCCAGTAAGGGTTTGTATTATCGGTGACGCCGGCCCCGGAGCGGAACAGTTCGCCAGCCGCCTGGATGGCCACGCGCGTAGGCGTGCCACCGCTTGCGGATACCTGGTACAACCAGGTGAAGAAGTCCGTGCGTGCCTGGCCCGTGAATGCATCGAAGGTCGTCTGGCCACCGACCAGCTGGTAGTTCTGGTCATTGAGGTTCTGGTAGACCACCCGGATCCCAGTCCCCAGGCCGCCAAATACATTGGCGATTGCAGAGCGGGTCATGAGATTTCTAGTGCGGTAATAGGAATACCAGTTGGCGAAGTTCTGCCGGTCGGCGGGAGCAAGGTCCTTTAGAAAGGTCACGGCACAGCCGCTTTCGCTGCCCTGCGTAGGACAGGTCCAGTAGAAACCACCCGTATCGTTGCTGTTATTCAGGTTTGCCGACGGGATATCGATGGCGCCACCCCGGGAGGCCTGGTAACCGGTCGTGGTATTCGTTGCGAACTTGCTGGTGAACCTGTTGGAGAGATTGACAGTTTTGGAGCAATTGTTACCCGATGCACCTGGTGCATTGGCGCAGATGCCGTCCAGCCATGCCCCCGTATACGATGCATCGGGAAAACGCGCCGTGCCAGCCGCGTTCAGCGGGGGGGTATATGTGATGGCCGGGTTGTAATAGACGAAGTTGGTCGTCGACGAATAATAAAATCGCTTGCTCTGCTGACCGTCCAGCGTATCGGGTAATCCCGTCGAGCCCATCGACCCGGAGTCGTCGAACGTTACCGCAATATTCGGCGACACCGACACCGTGAGGTCCGGCGGCGCAGTGCCAAGATCGGTTGTGTTGTACACCGTCGCTGTTTGAGCCCGCAGGTACTCCGTAGACCCACCAAGCATGCAGGCCGCCGCCAGGGTAATGAGACAGGCGCCGTAGGCGGAACGTCGAAAGAAGGATTTCATGGGGTCAGTTGGCCTTCGCCGCGAAGGTCGTTTCCAGAACACGGATGGCATTTTCGTTATTGCCCATGCCACGCGCGGTAATCCGGTAGACGTGACGATTGGTACTCGTATAACCCGCACCAAGGGCCCCGGTAGCACCTGATTCGTGCTGGATGCCCGCATTCTGCGGAAGCTCCAGGCCCAGGTCCTCGATCATGTACACGGGATTGTTCTTCAAGCCGAACGTACCGTCAGAGGATGCTGTCTGGAAATTCACCGACTGAAAGGTGGTGGCACCATCCGTCACCCATCCTGTCGACGAACGGAAGGTCTGCACCTTGGCATTCAGGGGCGTAGTGTAGGGATAGCAAGTCGCAAGCGAACTGGTACCGCAGACCATACGCGTGGAGGGGTCCAGGCTGGCCTGCCACAGACGCCACTCGGCGCCGCGAAGGGCCGACTCGGCACTCCATTCGGCCAGCTGCGAATTACGCAACCCTCCTGCCAGTTTCTGCTGAAGCAACGAGGTTCCTGATGCACTGATGGCCAGGATCGTGATGAGCAGCAGGAAGATCAACGCCGTGACCAGTACGACACCGCGTTGCCGATTCGAATATGACCCGAGGGGATATAGGCGTGGGCGCATGACATCACTTATGGGTTGTAGTTGCGCATCATCACCACCGTATTGAACTGGCGGCGGATCATGGGCAGGGCAAAGCCCTGGTCTGCGGGGGAAATACCCTTGCTTCCGCGGGCATCGGGGGCAACGGGCGTCGTGTTGCCTTCGGGCGAATACGCATAGGCAATATCCGGCCCCTGCAGCGTGTACAAGGGTGTCTGGCCGTCCATGAGCAAATTGACTTCCACTGTCTTGAGCGCACGCCAGAGACATCCGACGTCCGTCGAGGTAGCCCCCGGCGCACCCGCGGGGCACGGGATCGTTCCGCCTGCGCGGGAATCGACGTCAGTCGCGGAAAGGTAATGCAGCAGACCCCCCTGGTCCTCGACGCCATAGGTGAAATCCAGTCGCTCGATGCCACGCACCAGTTCCTGGCACGTCGCAGACGTGCCGCTGTCGCAGCGCATCAGCGCTCCGGTCTTGATTCCTGTTGCCGTACCATCGTCACTGACCACCTGAAGAAAGTAGGTCACTGTCCGGAAATCCGTACTGAGCCGGAACAACCTCGGAGCCGACTGTGGCTGCAAGGCGCGAGGCTGAGCGAAGTTCACCGTGCTGTCGCCAGGCACCAGATTGGTGCTGCCTGTCGTCTGGAATATCTGTGCTGTTGAGCAGTCCGCGAGCAACATGAGCTCGCCGTCCTTGATCGTCGATGCAGGAGGCTCACCGATAGCCGTGTTGGGCACGAGGGTGATGTGGTCGATCGTGCCGTCGTTCTTGGGCACGATGACACTGCTGCCGCCCAGCGCCCATCCTCTGGACGAATCCACGTAGCGAAGCTGCAACACCGCCGCTCCCGCCACGCGCGCACCCACCGTGGTGCCCATGGCAGGAACGCCTGCCGTCGCAGGTGGGGGGCTGAGGGGCGTACACTTTGTCAGCGTGCAATCGAAACCACGCATATACAGGAACGATGGCAAATAGTAGGGAGCCGTGGGAGCGGCTGGATAGGGATTCCCCCAGGGCGTGGTGTTCTGTGGCAGCGAGAGGTTCATCGCAAGCACTCGGGGACTACGCAGGGAGTCGAGCGCAACACCACTGGCAGCTGCTACGTTTGCGATACCACCCGTGCTGCTGCAGTACTGCGCACCGGCCATCTTGAGGTCGGCACTGATGCGATTGATCGCGAAGCGCCCTTCTTCCTGAAGGCGCGCCATCTGGTTCTGGGCCCGGTTGCTGGACGATGTCGAAAGAAACAGGGTGACGATGCCCCCGGCCACGATAAGGCCCAGGACCATGGCAACCATCAGCTCGATCAGGGTCACGCCCCGCTGACGCTTGATGAAGAAACGACGCATGGCGCTCATGGCTCGAAAACCCAGGTAAAGGACTGCAGGTTGCCCGAATCGACACGGTCATCCCCGCCGGCGAAACCGCGTTCCGCCCATGTGATGGACATGGTGCAGGTGCCGCTGTAAGGAGGGCGCATGGCGTACTGGGCCGTCGGATCATTGGCCGCCTTCACGCATTTGATGGATGTGGTACCCACCGCAGGCAGGGCTGCCGTCAATTGCTGGCTCCACAGCAACTGATCGCGAAGCGCGACGTTGGCCGGCGTACAGCCGGTGGTCGCATCACAGGTGGGCACGGTCTTGCCCGAAATCGGATAGCTGTTGCTATCGTAGTTCGCGTTCCACAGCCCGACAGGATTAGCCCGCATGCGATCGGCCATGTTGCTGGCCAGGAAGGTGACCTGGGTGCGTATGTAGGCCGTGGTATTGGCCCGGGTCGCTGTAATCAGCAACCCGCCCAGGCCGACCAGGCCAATCGTGAAGATCAGCACGGCGACCAGCACTTCGATAAGCGATACGCCCCGCTGCAAGCGGTGCGACGGGATGCGATTCACCCGGAATTCCCCCAACCCCAATTTTTATCGCCACCATAACTGAACGAAGTGGCGTCTCCACGTATCCGCCGACGCGCGGTCAGATTCTTCCGACAAGCGGTGCGCCCGGCGGCAGGGCTCGCCCACTGCCACGGCGAGCTGAACACCGACACCTGGACGTAGCCAGGAGATAACAAAGTGGTCACGGAAGAGCCGCCAGAATACGCAGGCTACGAAGGAGTCGTTCCGTGCTCGCGCAATATGTCTACACCGCCGCTGAAGTCCTGTTCCGTATCGTGCGACACGGTCGTCGCTGGCGCGCCCTGCTCGGCGACCGCGAAGTAGGCCGTTACGATACCCCCGAAGATGCCGTCCACGGCCTGCGGGAAGCTGGCCCTGCCCATCGTCTTCCCCGCCGGCTGGGCGACTGGCGCTTCATTCCCGCCGCCCCGCTTGGCCACCTCTCACCGCCGAGCCCATCCGCCCTCGCCCGGCTGGCATCCGCCTGAGCCACAGGTTTTCAGGCGGTTGTCCACGGCACGGCGGGCCAGCGCAAGGATGTCGGCAAGCTCGGTGCAGTTCCTGACCTTGCCGCTGGCGTCACGTACCGCCACCGACTCCACTTCCACGTCCTGAAGTAAAAGCGTGTAACCGCTTTCGCTGCAGAGGATGTCGTATCCCCTGTAGTGCACTGGCGTTTCCATGATGTCGTCCCGCGGTCGGGGGCCATCGCTTGCCGATGGCCGTGATCGTCTGCGCCTCGTGTGTCTCATCGCCACGATGAAGGGGGCGTATGCATTTCCGGCGATCGGCGTTCATATCGACATAACTTGCCGTTTTGGCGCATGGTTACCCTTTCATCGGGAAGATGAGCGCCATTCCCGTGCCAGCATCGCAAAGATCATGTCGTCTACCCATTCCCCTCGAAAGAAATAACTTTCGACGTGGTGGGCCTCCTGACGGAAACCGAGCGACTTCAGCAATGCGATGCTGGCAACATTGCGTGGATCGACGGAGCCCACGGCGCGACGGTAACCCCAGTCGCTGAAGGATGCGTCGAGCATCGCGCTCATTGCCTCCCTGGCGTAACCCTTTCCCTGGCGGTCCGGCCGCAGGGATACACCGAACTCGATGGCGTCATCCGTGCTGGCGGGAAAGTGCACGCCCAGATCACCCAGCAGCTCACCGGTATCCCTGTCGCGGATGGCGAGCTGGGCCCAGCTGTCAGGCCGGCGGAAGGGGGTGGATTGCTGTTCATCGATGAAGCGTCGTGCTTCGGCAAGATCCTTCGGACGCCACCCCTGGTAACGGGCTACCGCATCATCGCCACGATAGGCGAAAAGGGTTTCCGCATCCGCGGAAACCAGGGAATCCAGATGCAGCCGGGTTGTGCGGAAGGTGTCTTGCGGTGCGTCCATGTCCAGCTCTTTTGGCGAAAGCGGGCAAATTAGCATTTCCCTGCCACGCTGCACCACGAGCCAGGTCTCTTTACGCAACCGTTACCCCGAACGGCCCTGGTACGGGCAGCTTTTTTACGGAATCCCCCCGGATACTGAACTCCCCTTCCAGCGAGTTCCCCCGATGTCGATCGTCGTCATCACCGGCCCATGCCACAACCAGCCCGTACATCTTGCCGAAGGCGCCATGTGGCGCCTGTGGGAGCGGGCGCAGGCGGCCGGCATGGATCTGCTCTGGCGCCCATGCAACGACTTCGTCGAACTGACGGGATATCTCGATCGCTCGCTGATCGATCATGCCGAGCTCGTGCTGCTCGACGTGGATGCTGCCGATGTCCCGGAAGCGGACGTCATCCCCCTTCGCCGCGCGCTTTCATCGCTGGACGTTCCCTACATCGAAATCCACGACGGCAGCGACGAGGCGGACGCCTCCATGCTTGCGCCCGCGCATCCGTCGCTCGTGAGCGTCGTGGTGCCCGGTGATGCCATGGCCGGCTACGACATGGCCCTGTCCATCGGCCTGCGTTACCTGGGCGCGCAGGCTCGCCTGGCCGCCTGAATCAGTCGCCTTTCCGGCGGCGCATCGCCGCCTCCGCGCCGTCGGCCAGCAGGCTGACGGCGTCGACGAAGGCGGCATCCGGGTCCATGGCCGCCAGCGTTGCCCACCCTTCCTGCAACAGGGGGTGGTGATCGGCCACGGGCGATTCGTGACCGTCGTCCATGCGGGTCGCCTGTTCTTCCAGCACCCAGCCGACCACGAAACGGCCTGCCGACATCATGAGGCGCACGGCCTCCCCGGGCTCGAAGCCTGCCTGCCGAAGGGCGGCCACTCTTGCCTCGATGGAATCGAACTGGCCCGGTCGCGGGCGTGACCCGGCATGCAGCCGGGCCCCATCCCGATAGGCCAGCAGCGCCGCGCGGAAACTGACCGCGTTTTCGATGAACCAGTCTTTCCAGTACGCGCCCGCCGACGGTGGCTGCTGTGCTGCCTGGCGTTCCAGCATCACGCTCTCGGCCATGGCCTCCAGCAAGGCCTCCTTGCTGGGGAAGTGCCAGTAGAGCGTCGGTGAGCGCACGCCCAGGTAGTCAGCCAGCCGTCGCGTACTGAGGGCGTCGATGCCTATCTCGTTCAGCAAGGCCAGGGCACCACGGACGACGTCGTCCTTGCCAAGCCGGCGGCTGGGCTGCGAGGTGCGGGATGATGTGGATTCAGCCATACCCTATCAATGATAGAGAAATGGTGGCACCATGTCTCCCTATCATTGATAGAGATCTCGACATGCGTTTTGCCTTTCCCGTCATCCTCGCGGCCATCCTGCTCGATGCCATCGGGCTGGGACTGGTCATGCCCATCCTGCCGGGCCTGCTACGCACGCTCACGTCTGCCGACCTGCGCACCTTCCATTACGGCGGACTGATGGCTGCCTATGCGCTCATGCAATTTCTTTGTGCTCCGGTCCTTGGAGCCCTGAGCGACCGCTTCGGCCGACGTCCGGTCCTGTTGGTTTCGATGGCGGGAGCCGCTGCGGACTATGTGCTGATGGCCCTGGCACCCTCGCTGGGCTGGCTCTATGCAGGCCGCCTGCTCGCCGGTGCCACCGGGGCGAACATGGCCGTGGCCACGGCGTTGCTCACCGACATCACGGCGCCAGGGCTTCGCGCGAAGCGCTTCGGGCAACTGGGTGCCATGTTCGGCATCGGCTTCATTGCCGGCCCCGTGCTTGGCGGCCTTCTGGGCGACTGGCACCTGCGGGCCCCCTTCGTAGCCGCCGCCATCCTCAATGGCGCCAATGCACTGTTCGCCTATTTCCTGCTGCCGGAATCCCGGCCTGCGGAAAGCCGGCCTCGTCTCTCGCTGAAGGCCATGAACCCATTCACCACCCTGCATCGCCTGGCCGGTGGTCCGATGCTGGTTCAGCTGGTTACCGTGTTCGCCCTGCTGGCGCTGGTGTCGCAGATTCCCGCCACCCTGTGGATCCTCTACGGCCAGGACCGGCTTGGCTGGTCGCTGTCCGTCGCCGGGTTGTCGCTCGCGGGATACGGTGCATGCCATGCGCTGGCGCAGGCATTCGGGACGGGGGCCATCGTCGAGCGGTTTGGTGAACGCAGGGCGTTGCTAACGGGGCTCGCTGCGGATGCGCTTGGCATGCTGCTTATTTCTTTTGCCACGCGGTCGTGGATCCCCTTTGTGCTGCTGCCCCTCTTCGCCGCGGGCGGCATGGCACTTCCTGCCTTGCAGGCCATGCTCTCGCGGGAAGTAGACCAAGCGCGGCAGGGTGAACTTCAGGGCATGCTGGCCAGCGTGGCAAGCCTGATGGGTATCGTCGGCCCGCTGGTCGTCAGCACGAGTTATGCGCTGACACGCACGACATGGCCCGGCGCAACCTGGGTATTCGGCGCGATGTTCTATGTGCTGGTAGGGGCGCTCATGGCGTGGCAAGCGCGCCGGCCGCTTGCGACGGCCTGACCTGCCATACAGGATTCAGAGACTGGATTCGTCGTCCAGCCAGCCGCTGCGCAGGTTCATGGCCCACTCGATATCCCGTGCCATACGGTCCTCGATATCCGCCCCCTCGACGATTTCCGCCAGATCGAAGGCATGAATGCCAAGTGCAAGCGCCTGAGCCGTCAGGCTGGGAGCTCCCTCGACGCGTAATTCATCGAGGATCAGGCGCAGGCGCGCGCGACGAAGTTGCTGGATGTCGCCATCGAAGGGCTTTGCCACCTGACCGGATACCTTTTGCGCTGGCTCGTTCTCGTACCAACGCAACTCGGGGTCACTCCCCCTACCCCATAAACCGATCACTTTTTCAAGCGTTTTCCATCCGATGCGGAACTGCGCGTCAGCTTCCAGTTTGCTTAATGAATACCAGATGATTCTGAGTGCTTCGTGTAGGCGATCCCCTACAGGAATTTACGAATCACGTTCCTAAGATGCGACGCGCCACGCAGGACGTGCGCGGTTTTCAGAAAAAAAAGGAACAGGGCATATGAAAAAGCAATGGTTGGTGGCAGCAGCATTGGCTGCCATTGGGTCGATGTCAGCAGCACATGCAGATAGCAGCGGTGCATTCGTGCAGGGCTCGGCGGGCCAGGCCCGCAATAGCGGCCACGGCGAATTCGCCTATGGAATCACGGGCGGATACCGCTGGACGGTAGCGCCGTCTTTCTACCTCGGGCTTGAAGGCGGATACCAGGATCTGGGCAACCGGAAGTTCTCCGGTGGCTACGCCTACCAGTTCGCGGATATGACTGGAGCCAGCCACTCGATATCCACAAGCTATCGCAGCAAGGCGGCCACGAAGGCTCTCCTGCTTGGTGCGAATGCCAAATGGGACATGACGGACAACTTCTTCGTGCTGATGCGCGCTGGTGTCGCCCGCTATCGCCTCAAGGCATCCGTAACCGCGTACGGCACCTTCGACGGCGACTACGACAAGGACCACTTCACCAGGTCCACCTACAGCACGCGCTACTACGCGGGCGTGGGCGCCGGTTACCACCTCACGCCGAAGCTCGACCTGCAAATCACTTACGACCACTTCGCACCGCGATTCAACCATACAACGGTGGGCACCAACCTTTGGGCCGCCAGCATGGAATATCGTTTCTAAGTAAGCCTACAAGGTGCCATCGCCATGCGATGGCACCTTGTGCTCACTTCATCGATGCCGCAACAAGGCGCCCCACTTCCGCGAACCACGCATCCGCCTGCTTGCGATCGGCGGGCGAGTCACTGAGGAATACGGCAACGATTTTCTTGCGTCCATCCGGCCCGGTGATCACGCCGATATCGTTCCAGGCACCAATGCGATCGGCGTACGTCAATGCCGTACCTGTCTTGTCCGCAAGCTGAAAACCCTGTGGCAGCCCCGCGCGGATGCGATTGGGGATAACCTGGGCCGTCATCATGTCAAGCAGGCGTTTCGTGAATGCGGGGGGCAGCAACTGGCCCGCCTGCAGGTGATCAAGAAACGAACCCGCCCCATCCAGCGTGGTCGAATTCACCTTGCTGGCAAGCACCGCTTCAAATCCCTTCTTTTCCCGCAGGTCGCCGGCGGGAGATGACTCATTGGCCGGAGGCGCCTCGCCCGGCTTCAGGCCTTCAAGCATGGCGCCCAGCTCACGTTCGCCCATGTCGATACGCATGCCACGCACACCCTTGCTTTCCAGGTATGTCGTAACGGTCTTGCCACCGCCCAGCACTCGTATCAGGGCATCGACGGCCGTGTTGTCGCTTTGCGTGACGGCCGCATGCAGCAGTTCATCGATGGTGACGTCGAGCGGTCCCGACTTCAGCCGTACACCCAGCGATGGCACTGCCGACCCGCCGACGACGTCCGCGGGCGTCAGGTGCACCTTCTGATCGAACGAGAGCTTGCCGTGGTCGATCTGGTCGAGCACGGTGGCGGCCACCGGCGCCTTGAAGACGCTCATCATCAGGTAGCTCCGGCCATCATTGATCTTGATGGTCTCGTGACTGGCCGGGTCCATCACCAGGATACCCATGGTGCCCGGGCGTGCCTGGTTGGCGACCTGCTCCAGCGATGCGCGAAGATTCCCGGCGGGGACCGCGGCCAGTGCCGAACCCGCCACGAGGGACAGGGCCACGCCACGAAAGACTTGCATCATCATCGCAATACATCCTGGATTGGGGGAGCGCAAAGATTGCAGCGGCAAGTGGCGACTCCGATGGCCAAATAAGGGCAATTTCAGGGCATCCCTGCCCTTCGGTCAGGCGGCCTTGCGGATCGGGACACGACGACCATACGTCATGCAACGCCAGACCCATTCAAACGGCCCCATCTCGAAGCGCGCCATCCATAGTGGCGACCACACAAGCTGAAGACACCAGATGCCGATCACCATCGCCCAAAGTGCCGGACGATCAACTTCACCCATCAGCCCGCCACGGCCACCGTAGAAGATGGTGGTCATGATCAACGACTGGGTGAGGTAGTTGGTGAAGGCCATGCGTCCGGCTGCCACGAGTGGCGAGAAAAGACGCTTCGCGCCACCCTTCACAAGAAGGATGAGGCCGGAAGCATAGGCAAGTGCCACCCATGGCGAAAGAATCACCTCGATGAACTCGCTGCCTTTGATGGAAACGCCAAGCATATCTTTCTGCCATGTCAACCAGCCCACTACGACGAGCGCCATGCTTCCGATCAGCAGCAGCGCCAGATAGCGCCGGTTGTCGATCGTTCCGGCAAAGAACCCGTACTTGAACAGGGCAAGGCCGATCATCATGAGTGCGAGCGTCGACGGAATCAGGTCGATGTCACCATGCAACACCTTGAGGTAGGACTGTGTATTGCTGCGATAGGCACCGGCCCAGGACGATCTGGCCGATTCGATCTGCGAGGCGATGTGCGCCTTGCGCTCGATGACGGCATTATCGGAAGGCTCAGGCGCCGTAGCCACCTGAACCGTTGGCGCAACGGTGGCAGGCGCCACCCCGGCATGCGGCAGCGACCGGAGCGAAAGAAGCAGGAACAGACACACACCGGCCGCCATCAGGGTACGTGGCTTCCACGACCGGCCGAAGAACATGATGAAACCCGTGACGGCATACAGGGAAAGTATGTCGCCCCACCAGATACCGAAGCCGTGCAACATGGCGAAGAACAACAATGCAGCAAGCCGCCGTGCGAGTATGCGACCGCGCGTGGTATCGCTACGCTCACCGCCAACCAGAAACAACGACACACCGAAAAGCATGGAGAACAGGGTCACGAACTTCTCATGGAAGAACGCGTCCATGACCCAATAGGAAAACGCCGTCCAGCCTTCGCTCGGAAACGGCCAGTATTCCGGCTTGAGCGATGCAGAAATGGGCACGGCAAAGCCATCGGCATTCACCGCAAGAATGCCAAGGATAGCCACGCCGCGGATGAGATCGAGGCCTGGGATACGCGCTTTCTTGGGCCCGGCATGCGAGGCGCCGGGGGCAGGAGATGTCATGCGATTCGTACTCGGTGCAGGGAAGCGCCCATGGTTTTCCCCCTGCACCGTATCGACATGTGCCAGATGGACTAACGCAGCAGCCCTGCTGCCATGAATCGTCGATGCCCAACGACATGACAGGTTACGGGCGTCCATGAAGTGACGATTTTCATCATTTGCATCCCCATCAGTAGCCGCTGCTCGTCGACAACGCCTGGCACGTTGCGTCGTGCTCCGGATGCGTACTGGCCTCGCACGCCGACCGCGTGGCCTGAAGGCTCTCCTTCACAGCGGGGCTACGGCCTGGCGACCTGTAGGGAAGCTCCGCATTCCCAGGAGCATGCCAGGCAGGATGGCTGGGCTCGGTGACAGGCGAAGGCGCGTTCAATGCAGAAGGGGCTTCCCACGGCGTACCGGGTGTCTGCAAGTCCCGCTGCTTCACGAGTTTTCCGTACTCGTGTTTCTGATCGGGGCTGGCCCGCTGGATCATGTCGTTGAGTCGTCGGGTTTCCTGTCCCGTATTCTTCATGCGCTTCAGGTCACGGTCGACGATCTTGCTCGCCTCCTCCTGCTGCTGGGGCGAATGCTCCGCGTGTGCCACGCAAGCTGCGATGAGTGCAAATACCATGATCCAACGTCGCATGACCGAAATCCCTGGGTATCCCGTGAATGAGCTTACCTCGCGAATCCGGGAGCGTATTACCCCATCCGTGACGTCATTCAGACAATGCTTAGCCTTCCCATCGCCCCCTATGCCATGCGCTACTTGTAGGGGATCACCTACAGACTGCGTCCAGACCAGCTGTAATATTCGAAACGAACCGCAGATCCTTCACACCATGCAGTCAGGGAGAAGACGTATGAAGTTCATTTTTTTTGCCATTGTCGGCGCCATGATTCCGTGGGCCGCCCAAGCCCTTCCCGACGCATCGAACCGTAGCGATGCGTACCCGAAAGCCTTTTCGTTCAATGGCATCCCTGCTCCGGACACACTGTTTCACCAGCAGATCCCCCTGCTGAAGAAACAGGCCTCCACGGGCACGGCCGACGCATCGGCCAAAGCAGCTTCGCTTTATGAAGGACTCCGCAAATGCCGCGACCTCAGGGAGCAATCTTCGGGCGGGAAGGCAGATGCCTACTGCAAGGGAGTCACCCAGGCAGACCTCGACTCGGCGTTCTCCTGGCTCACTACTGCCGCCGAAGGCGGATTACCCGAAGCCACGTACGTCTACGCGACCTCCGCAATGGATGAGGAGAAACGTCTTCTTGGCACAAGGGCAAGCACCTCAATCAAGTATGAGGTGGTTGGCAAATCCAGGAACTATCTGGAGACCCTGGCTCAATCATGCAATGTCGATGCACTTCGCACGCTTTACGACCAACGCCTGAAGGGCGGCTCGCTTTATGAGAAAGACGCCGCCAAGGCATACGCTTTCCAGACCGAGCTCGCTACCCTCAAGCCGGCACTGATTGCGAAACCGGAACGCGACAGTCTTGCGAGTCAACTGACACCGGAGCAGACATCGGCAGCGGAGGCTGAAGCTGCCACCTACCTGTCCAGCCGCTGCCGCTGAATCCGGGCGGCGAAATCGGGGGCGTGCGATGCTGGCGCCCCTACGGCCTGCGTGAAGGAGTCTTCCGTGAAAATCGTTATTCCCTGGATGATGTTCGCCCTTATCGTGGCCTCATCTGCGGCCACCGCCCAGTCGGGTGGGTGCGATGCCAAGCGGCAAGTGATCGAGGGCGAAATCGCGTATGCCCGGGCGCATGCGAATCCGGCACGCGTGCAAGGGCTGCAAAGAGCGCTGGCAGAGGTGGAGGCTCATTGCACCGACGAGTCACTTCGTAGTGATGCGGCTAAAAAGATATCCAAGGCGCAGGACAAACTGGCCAAAAAGCAGCTTGATCTTAAAGAAGCCCGGGATCAGGGCAAGAGCCCTGAGAAGATCACAGAGCGACAGCGCAAAGTCGATGATGCGCATGCAGAACTCGAACAGGCAATCATGGACGCGAAGTAAATAGCCTGCGCAGTTCTATCACGCGGGACAATTGATACCGAGGCTTGTGATCTTCGAGACTTTGTTCCACGTCTTGTTTCCCTGGACCGTCAGCCCCGGGGTGAAATCCTCTTCGATTCGCGTGCAATTCCCCAGATCATCTTTCTCGATGCGGGTGGTCGGATAACCGGCCGGCTTCGTCTCCTGAACCACGATGCCAGGCCCCGTGGAAACAACATGCCCCTTGGGCTGACTTGCGCAGCCCGCGACTGCGCACGCGAGTACGGCGAATACTGCACCAAGTTTCGATCCGTTCATGCGTATCTCCTCGTGAGTAACGCCCTTTGAGTAGCGGTGATGGGCGAACTTTACTCACACGCTTACTCACATGCCTGGCTGGATGCCCTTGGACATCACAGGACGCCTGGGCACAAAAAAACCAGCGTTTCCGCTGGTTTAGTTGCGTCTCATGGACTCGTGTGGACGCCCCTGGACTGGTCTTTGGTGCCGGAAATAGGAATCGAACCTACGACCTCATCATTACGAATGACGCGCTCTACCAACTGAGCTATTCCGGCGAGAGGCGGAATTGTAGGTAACCCGAAGCCGGGACGCAAGCCTTAGCTTGCCAGTCGCAGCTCCTTGGGCAGGGCGAAGGTGATGTTCTCGGCTTCGCCGTCCAGTTCGCGTACGCTGCCGGCGCCCCACGACTGGAGGCGGGCGATGACCTCGCGCACGAGCTTCTCGGGGGCCGAGGCACCGGCGGTGACGCCGATGCGGGTCTTGCCGTCAACCCAGGCCTTTTCGATATGCTCGGCGCCATCGATCAGGTAGGAGGTGACGCCCTGCTTTTCAGCGAGCTCACGCAGGCGGTTGGAGTTGGAGCTGTTGACCGAGCCCACGACCAGCACGAGGTCTACCGCGTCGGCGAGGCGGCGTACGGCGTCCTGGCGATTTTGCGTGGCGTAGCAGATGTCGTCCTTGCGGGGGCCTTCGATGGCGGTGAACTTTTCGCGCAGGGCCTTGATGATGGCAATGGTGTCGTCGACCGATAGCGTGGTCTGGGTGACGAAGGCGAGTTTTTCGGGCTGGCCTGGTTCCAGACGAAGGACATCGTCGACCGATTCGACCAGGTAGATCGTGCCGGGGTTGACCGGATTCCACTGACCCATGGTGCCTTCGACCTCCGGATGGCCTGCGTGGCCGATCAGGATCACGTCGTAGCCCGCACGCCCCAGGCGGGCGACCTCCATGTGGACCTTGGTTACCAGGGGGCACGTGGCATCGAACACCTTCAGGCCACGGCGGTCGGCTTCCTCGCGCACGGCCTTGGGCACGCCATGGGCGCTGAAGATCACCGTGGCGTTGTCCGGTACTTCGTCCAGCTCCTCGACGAAGATCGCACCGTCGGCGCGCAGGCGCTCGACGACGTAGCGGTTATGGACGACTTCGTGACGAACGTAGATCGGCGCGCCATAGGATTCGAGCGCGCGCTCGACGATGGCGATGGCGCGGTCGACGCCTGCGCAGAAACCGCGGGGATTGGCGAGGAGGATATCCAAGAGGTGCCTCGTGGCGGCCGCAGGGCCGCTGGTGGATTGCCTGCGCATTATCGCATGGCTGGCTCAGCAGGTGCCGGGCGAGGGTTCCTGCCGGGAAAATCGCCGATGCGATGCTGGCTTGTGTAGGAGCGCGCCTTGCGCGCGACCGGGGCGGAGCCGTGTGTCGAAAGGCTCCGCCCCGGTCGCGCGCAAGGCGCGCTCCTACAGGGAGGCTCAAGACTTCTTCTGGGAGCCGGAGAAGATGCTGAACACGATCAGCGCCACGGCACCCACGCTGATGGCCGAATCGGCCACGTTGAACACCGGAAACGGGTAGCTGCCCAGGAAAACCTGGATGAAATCCGTGACCTTGGCCGCGTGCAGGCGATCGATCAGGTTGCCCAGGGCGCCGCCGACGATCAGGGCCAGCGGCAGGGCCGTACGCCAGTCGTTGCGCGGGGTGCGCGACAGCCACACGCTCAGCGTGGCGCTGATGCCCACCGCCAGCAGGGCGAAGAACCAGCGCTGCCAGCCAGCGCTGTCCGCCAGGAAGCTGAAGGCTGCGCCTGTGTTGAAGGTAAGCGTCCAGTTGAGGATGCCCGGAATCACCGGATGCGGTGTCTCGGCGGGCTGAAGGGCCGACAGGGCCCACCATTTGGTCAGCTGGTCGAGCACGATCATGGCCGCGGCGAGCCACAGCCAGGACAGTGCATTGGGTTTGGGACGTAGGGTCATTCGGTCAGCCATGGGTTACGGGAGCGACCCGCGCCATCCGGTGGCGCGGGTATGGGGGACGACGCCGGATCAGAACCAGCGACGGTCCTCACCCTGCCCCGCCACGTTCTCGACGCAACGGCCACAGAGTTCCGAATGAGCGGGATCCGCGCCGACGTCGGGACGATGGTGCCAGCAGCGGACGCACTTGGTGTCGTCGTTGACGCTGGCCGACACGTAGACCTCGCCGAGTTCGGTTTCCACCTTCTCTGCCGACTCCGGACGACCGTCGACCGGCGCAAGGATCACATCGGAGGTGATGAAGAAGAAGCGAAGCTCCCCAGCTGATTCAGCCAGGGCCGATTGCACGGCCTTGTCGGCATGGATCGTCAGCGTGGCATCGAGCGAGGCGCCGATCTGGCCGGCCTTGCGCATGCTCTCGAGCACGCGCGAGGCCGTGTCGCGAATGGCGATCAGGTTCGACCACCAGCCGCGCTGGTCGCCGTCCTGGCGCACATCCAGGCCCTCGTAGAAGGTGTTGAACAGCACCGATTCGTCACGCGAGCCGGGCAGGCTCTGCCAGATTTCTTCGGCGGTGAAGCTCAGGATCGGCGCGATCCAGCGCACCATGGCCTCGACGATGCGGTACATCGCGCTCTGTGCGCTGCGACGACCCTTGCTGTCGGTCGGCATCGTGTAGAGGCGATCCTTGGTGACGTCGAGGTACAACGCACCCAGTTCGTTGGTGCAGAAGTTCTGTACGCGCTGGACGATCTCGGGGAAGTCGTAACGCTCGTATGCCGCCACGATGGCCACCTGCGTGTCAGCCGCCTGCTGCACCGCCCAGCGGTCCAGGTCGAGACAGGCCTCGGTGGCGAGCAGATGCTTGTCGGGATCGAACCCATCGAGATTGCCCAGCAGGAAGCGCGCCGTGTTGCGGATGCGGCGATACGTATCCGACACGCGCTTCAGGATTTCGTCGGACAGCGACATCTCGTTGCGGTAGTCGGTGGAGCAGATCCACAGGCGCAGGATGTCCGCGCCCAGGGTCTTCATGATGTCCTGCGGCTCGATACCGTTGCCCAGCGACTTGGACATCTTGCGGCCCTGCGCGTCCACGGTGAAGCCGTGGGTAAGCACATGGTCGTAAGGCGCACGACCGTGGATGGCCGCCGAGGTGAGCAGCGATGACTGGAACCAGCCGCGATGCTGGTCGGAACCTTCGAGGTACATCACCTTGTATTCGGAGGCACCGTTGGCCTGCAGTTCTGGACGTGCGCCGATCACCGCATGGTGGCTCACGCCGGAGTCGAACCACACGTCGAGGACGTCGGTCACCTTCTCGTACTTGTCGGCGTCATCGCCGAGCAGTTCGCGTGCGTCAAGGGTGAACCACGCATCGATGCCCTCGCTCTCCACGTGCCTGGCGACCTTCTCCATCAGCGCAACGGAATCCGGATGCGGCTCATGCGTGTTCTTGTCGATGAACAGCGTGATGGGCACGCCCCAGGTGCGCTGGCGCGAGATGCACCAGTCGGGACGGCCGTCGATCATGCCGGCGATGCGCTCTTCGCCCCAGCCTGGCACCCAGCGCACGCTCTTGATCGAGGTGAGCGCCGTGCGACGCAGGCTGGCTTCTTCCATGCTGATGAACCACTGCGGCGTGGCGCGGTAGATCACCGGGGTCTTGTGGCGCCAGCAGTTCGGATAGCTATGGGTGAGCTTGGCTGCCGCCAGCAGCACGCCGCGCGGACGCAGCAGGTCGACGATGACGTCGTTGGCCTTCCAGATGTGCTGGCCGGCCAGCGCTACATCGCCTGCCAGCGGAACGTCGCTGCGATACACGCCGCGACCGTCCACGTAGTTGAGCGTGCCGATGCCGTAGTTGAGGCCCACGGCGAAGTCTTCCGCGCCATGATCGGGTGCGGTATGCACGGCGCCGGTACCGTCTTCGGCCGACACGTGGTCACCGAGGATTGCCGGCACCTTGCGGTCGTAGAACGGATGCTGGAGCAGCTTGTTTTCAAGCACGGCGCCCTGCACGCGACCGAGTTCGGTCACTTCTTCCACGCCGTAACGGGCGAGTGCCTTGCCGGCGAGCGCCGAGGCCAGCACCAGCAGCACACGCTTGCCGTCACGCGCCGGGCCTTCGACCAGCGAGTATTCGATTTCGCCACCGAGTGACACGGCCTGGCTGGACGGCAGCGTCCACGGCGTGGTGGTCCAGATGGGGATCGCAACGATAGCGTCGCCCACATCCACACCGAACTCGGCGCCGATTTCCTTCGGATAAATTGCGTCGTAGGCAACGTCGACCGCGGGCGAGGTCTTCTCGCCGTATTCGATTTCCGCCTCGGCCAGCGCCGAGCCGCAGTCGAAGCACCAGTACACGGGCTTGGCGCCGCGCACCACGTGGCCGTTGTCCACGATGCGCGCCAGTGCGCGGATCATGTCGGCTTCATAGGTGAAATCGAGGGTGCGGTAGGGTTTTTCCCAATCACCCAGCACGCCCAGGCGCTTGAAGTCGCCGCGCTGCAGGTCGATCTGTGCCAGCGCGTACTCGCGGCACTTCTGGCGGAAGGCGGCGGCGTCGAGCTTGTCGCCCGCCTTGCCGAACTTCTTCTCGATGGCGATTTCGATGGGCAGGCCGTGGCAGTCCCAGCCCGGCACGTAAGGTGCGCGGTAGCCGGCCATCAGCTTCGACTTGACCACGACGTCCTTCAGCACCTTGTTGACCGCATGGCCCAGGTGAATGGCGCCGTTGGCGTACGGGGGGCCGTCGTGCAGCACGAACACCTTGTCGCGGCCGGCGGTCTTTTCCTGGATCTGTGCATAACGGCCGACGCGCTCCCAGGTGGCCAGCCATTCGGGCTCGCGCTTGGGCAGGTCGCCGCGCATGGGGAACGCGGTCTGCGGCAGGTTGATGGTGTTCTTGTAATCCTGGGTCATCGCTGGGAACCGTGGTGGTGTCGGGTCGCGGCCGTCCGGCCGCGTATCACGTCATGCATCGACAAGTATGGGGTTCATCCCAAGGGCCTGCCGGGCGGCGATCTCGTCCTTGCGCATTTGTGCGGTCAAGGCATCGAGGCCGTCGAACTTTTCTTCATCGCGCAGTTTCCGCACGAACTCCACGCCGATGCGCTGGCCGTAGAGGTCGCCGGAGAAATCGAACAGATGGGCTTCGAGCAGCGGTTCGCGCACTTCGTTTACGGTAGGCCGGAAACCGAGGCTTGCCACGCCGGGCCAGCTGCACGGGCCGTCACCCACCCCGATGCGCACCGCGAAAATGCCCTGGATGGGGCTCACGCGCTCGCGCAGGTGGATGTTGGCCGTGGGATAGCCAAGCGTACGGCCAAGCTGCTGACCATGCTCTACGTGGCCATCGATGACGAAAGGACGACCCAGCAGGGTCGCCGCGTCGGCGAAACGGCTTTCGGCAAGCAGCGTGCGCACCTTCGACGACGAGACCCGCTCACCATCGACGAGAACGGGAGCCACGGCATGGGCGGTGAAACCCAGTTCGGCACCCATCCGCTGCAAAAGGGCGAAATCGCCGCCGCGCTTGTGACCGAAACGAAAGTCCTCCCCTACCCAGACCTCGCGCGCGGCCATGCGCTGCACGATCACCTTGTGGACGAAGTCTTCGGCGGACATTTCGGTCAGCGCCTGGTCGAAGCGCAACGAGAGCAGTTCGCGGATACCGGCCGCGCCCATGCCCTCAGCCTTCTCGCGGACACCAGACAGACGCGGCACCGGCTCCTTCGAGAAGTAGGCTCGCGGCAACGGCTCGAAGGTGATGACCGCCCCCGCAAGACCTCGCTCGGCCGCGCGCTGGCGCACCTCGGCAAGAATCGCCTGGTGCCCCAGGTGCAGGCCGTCGAAGGCGCCGATCGCCACGACGCTGCCTTCAGGCGCAAGACAGGGCCCGTCGACGTCACGGTGGAGTCGCAGGGTCATACGCGGGCGTCCTGGAATCGATGCGGAATAAAAGCCATCGGGCCAGTATAACGGCCCCATTGCGCCGCACAATGCGAGGCGGACGCCCTCATCGCGCCCGCAGGTCGCGCAGGCGGAAGCCCATGGCGAACAGGGCGGCCACATAGGCGCCGCCACCTGCCCCGACCAGGATGGCAAGACGCCATACCCGCTCCCATTTCTCGACATCGCTCCATTCGGGCCAGACGTGCAGGCCGAGCAAAAGCACGGCCACCATCACGCCACAGGCCACCGCCAGGCGCAGCACATGACGCCCCCAGCCGGGCTGGCGGGTATATACACCGGCCTTGCCCAGCCAGCGCCACAGCAGCACGAGATTCAGGTAGCTGGCCAGCGCACTGGCCATGCCCAGCGCCATGTGCAGACCCGGAATGGTGGAGATCGCCTCGAACCACGAACCGGCCTTCTGCGCCGGCGTGGCCCACAGGAAGAACAGCAGGGCCAGGAAGATCACGTTGAACACCATGTTCGACACCAGCGACGCCACGCCGGCACGCACCGGTGTACGGGTGTCCTTGCGGGCGTAGAACGCCGGCAGCACGACCTTCACCAGGGCGAATGCAGGCAAGCCGAAGCTGAGCGCCGAGATCGACATGGAGGCCATGCGCGTGTCGAAGGCGGTGAACCGGCCATGCTGGAAAATGGTCGCCACCAGCGGCACGGAGAGGATCATCAGGGCGAACATCGCCGGCACCGCGATGAGCAGGGTTGTGCGCAGGCCCCAGTCGAGCGCCCGGGAGAAGCCGTCCTTGTCGGTCGCCACGTGGTGGCGGGACAAGGAGGGCAGGATCACGGTACCCAGGGCCACGCCGAACACGCCCAGCGGCAGTTCCAGGAAACGGTCGGCCTGCGACAGCCAGCTCTGCGAACCTGCCACCAGCAGCGAGGCGATCACCGTGTCCAGCAGCAGGTTGATCTGGGCTACCGAGGAACCGAACAGGGTCGGCACCATCAGGCTCATGATCCGGCGCACGTCCGGCGACTGCCAGCCCCAGCGAGGCAGGGCCAGCAGGTCGAGCTGGCGCAGGGCCGGCAACTGAAAGGCGAGCTGGAGGACGCCCGCCACGAGGATGGCCCAGCCCATCGCCATGATCGGCGTGTGCAGCTTCGGCGCCAGCCACAGCGCGCCGCCGATCATGCACAGGTTGAGGATCACCGGTGTCAGCGCCGGCAATCCGAAGCGATGGAAGCTGTTCAGCGCGCCACCGCAGAGGGCGGTCAGGGAGACGAACAGCAGAAAGGGAAAGGTCAGGCGCAGCAGGTCGATGGTGAGGCCGAACTTCTCCGGGGTCTCCACCGCACCGGGCGAAAAGAGCGCCGTGACCTGCGGGGCAAAGATCACACCCAGCGCCACCACCACCAGCAGCACGCCACCGAGCGTGCCTGACGTCTGCGACATCAGCCGCTTCAGGTCGTCGTGGGGACGGGTCTCCTTCACCTCCGTGAACACCGGCACGAACGCCGTGGAGAACGAACCCTCGGCGAACAGGCGGCGCATGAAGTTGGGAATGCGGAAGGCCACCCAGAACGCGTCGGTGGCGGCATTGGCGCCGAACGAAGCATTGATGGCCATGTCGCGGACGAGGCCGAGCACACGGGAGACCATGGTCATGCCGCTGAAGGACAGCATGCCGCGTAAAAGGCTGGGGGTTTTCATCCGTGCAACGGTTACCTGATGGGGCCGGTCGGGACGGCCAGACAGGCCGTCGCAAACCCCTAGTTTGACAGCGGCGGCCGGGCGGGGGACAGTCTGCAGTCTGGAAATTCACGGACAGGCGGAGCCTTTCCGCCCCAGCCCTTCCCGTGAGGGGCTAACCTATTGACGCGCCCCATTTTTGATCGCACAATGGGTGTCTTTTTTATAACCAACCGAACTCTGGAGCTTTACCTTGGCCAACATCAAGTCCGCGAAGAAGCGTGCGCGTCAGTCGGAGCAGCGCCGTCTGCGCAACGTCAGCGCGCGTTCCATGGTGCGTTCCGCACTGAAGAAGGTCGTCAAGGCGATCGACGCCAAGGATAAGGCCGCCGCTGCTTCGGCCTACGCCGTCGCCGTGCCGGTCATGGACCGCTACGCCGCCCGCGGCCTGATCCACAAGAACAAGGCCGCTCGTCACAAGAGCCGCCTGAACGCGAAGATCCGCGACCTGGCTTAATCGCCTGCGCGACATCGCTATAGCAAAAAAGCCGGCGCAAGCCGGCTTTTTTGTTGCCTGAATCTGTAGGAGCGCGCCTTGCGCGCGACCGGGCAGGCAACACCCCTGATCCAGGGCGCCATATTCCAACCGGTCGCGCGCAAGGCGCGCTCCTACAGGGGGTTTTGGATTTATTCGCCGCGCATGCGCACGTCGTCGGCCGCTTCGGTGCGCTCGCGGCGGGCGGCGTACTCGGCGTCGAAGAACTGCTGCACCTTGAGGCAGACATCCCAGGTGCCGGTCTGACTGGCTGCCGAGACGAGAAACCAAGGGCCCTTCCACTCCAGGCGCGCCACGATATCGTTGGCCACCGCGTGCAATTCTTCCTCATCGGAGAACACGTCGGACTTGTTGATGACCAGCCAGCGCGGCCGCTCGACCAGCTCGGCGTCGAACTGCTGAAGCTCGCTCTCGATGGTGCGCACCTGTTCGACCGGGTCGGAACCGTCGATCGGCTGGATATCCACCACGTGCAGCAGCAGGCTCGTGCGCGACACATGGCGCAGGAACTGAATGCCCAGGCCGGCGCCATCGGCCGCACCCTCGATGATCCCGGGGATATCGGCAATCACGAAGCTCTGGTCGGTGCCGATGCGCACCACACCCAGGTTCGGGTGCAGTGTGGTGAAGGGGTAATCAGCCACGCGCGGCGTCGCTGCCGACACGGCACGGATGAAGGTGCTCTTGCCGGCATTCGGGAAGCCCAGCAGGCCAACATCGGCCAGCAGGCGCAGTTCGAACTTGAGGTCGCGCACCTCGCCCGGCGCACCCGGCGTGGACTTGCGCGGAGCACGATTGACCGAACTCTTGAAATGAATGTTGCCAAGGCCGCCACGACCACCCTCGGCCACCTTGAGGCGCTGGCCATGGGCCGTGAGATCGCCAATCACCTCGTCGGTATCGACATTGGTGACCACGGTGCCGACCGGCACGCGAATCTGGATGTCCTCGCCACCCTTGCCGTACATCTGGCTACCCATGCCGCCCTGCCCGCGCTTTGCCTTGAAGGAGCGCTGGTGCCGGAAATCGATCAGGGTATTGATGCCTTCGTCGGCGATCAGCCAGACGGAACCACCGTCGCCGCCGTCGCCACCGTCAGGGCCGCCAAAGGGGATGAACTTCTCACGACGGAAGCTTACGCAGCCGTTACCGCCGTCACCGGCATGGACTCGAATCTGGGCTTCGTCGACGAATTTCATGGGACAACCTACTGAAAGCGCCGACAGGGTCGGCAGGATGGAAGGGCCTTACAAACGAAAAGCCCCGCCATGGGCGGGGCCTTCGCTATCGCATCGTGGAGGCTTACGCCTGGACGACGTCGACGAACTTGCGGCCCTTGTCGCCGCGGGTCTTGAACGACACAGTGCCGTCGACCAGCGCGAACAGGGTGTGGTCGCGGCCGAGGCCGACGCCCACGCCGGCGTGGAACTTGGTGCCACGCTGACGAACGATGATGTTACCGGCTTCGACAGCCTGACCGCCGTAGATCTTCACGCCGAGGTATTTCGGGTTCGAATCGCGACCGTTGCGGCTGGAACCTACGCCTTTTTTATGTGCCATGACTCATATCCTCCGGCGACTCAGGCGTTGATGCCCGTGATCTCGATTTCGGTGTAATGCTGACGATGTCCCTGCGTACGCTTGTAGTGCTTACGACGACGGAACTTGACGATGCGGATCTTATCGGCGCGGCCGTGTGCGCGGACCTTCGCGCTGACGGTGGCACCGGCGACCAGCGGGGCGCCAACGGTGATCGACTCACCTTCGCCGACGAGGAGGACCTGGTCGAACGTAATGGTGGCGTCGACATCGGCGGGGAGCAGCTCGACGCGCAGGACTTCGCCCTGCATCACACGATACTGCTTGCCACCGGTCTTGATGACTGCGTAGCTCATGGTTGTTTCCTGGTTTCTGTAGTTCTTCTTGGGGTGTTGCAGGTGTTACGAACCGCGAATTATAGCGGCAGGGAAAAGGCAAGGTCAATCAGGTGGTTAAGTCGCGGAGGCGGGAGCGGCAAAACGGGCCGCCCCAGGAAAAAGCTTTACGAATCAATATGTAGGAGCGCTCCTTGCGCGCGACCCGGGTCAGGGCGCACGCAAACATGAACGCCACCGCCATCCCGGTCGCGCGCAAGGCGCGCTCCTACAGGGTTCCTATTATTTCTTGGGGGCCGGGGCCGGATTCGTGGCGGCGCCGGTGGCCGGGCACTGGCCCTGGGCGTTCAGGGTGCCCTGGCTCTGCAGCTGGGCAATCATCTGCTGGCCGCGCTCCTGGCCCCAGGCCTTGCCGATCTGCATGCCCTCGGCCATGGTCGCAGGCATCTCGCGGATCACCTTCTGGCCGGTCGGGGTGGAATAGAACTTCAGAAGCTCATCGATTTCCTTGTCGGTGAAGTGCTTCTGGTAGACCGGCACCATGCGGCCGATCAGCTGGTTGGTGGCATTGGCATCCACGAAGCCCTGCCAGTAGCTGGCGGGCACGCAGGGCAGCGCGTTCTGCATCACGCCGGCCATCTGGCTGTTCATCTGGCTCAGCATGCGACCCATGCCGACCACGTCCATCAGCTTTCTCACCTGCTGCTCGCTGGGCTGGGCCGCCATGGCCTGCCCCGCCGTACACACCGCCAGCACGAGGCCGGTCGCGATCCCTGTCCACTTGCGCATGGTCTGTCCTCTTCGGATGGGTGGTACCCCTCCCGGGGCGGCCCATGGTAGCCGGGCCGCCATGGAAGGGGGTAATCCGGACAGAACCGCATCGGCCGCAAAAGGTTTGTGAGGAATCGTCACATATCCGCCACGGATGCGGGCTGGACACCCTTGGTATAGTCCTCGTTTTCCCCCATCTACGTCGGCACATGGACAGCATTCGCATCCGCGGCGCCCGCACGCACAATCTCAAGAACATCGACCTCGACCTGCCCCGCGACAAGCTCATTGTCATCACGGGGCTGTCCGGGTCCGGCAAATCGTCGCTGGCTTTCGACACCATCTATGCCGAAGGCCAGCGTCGCTACGTCGAGTCCCTGTCCGCTTATGCGCGGCAGTTCCTCTCGATGATGGAAAAGCCGGACGTGGACACGATCGAAGGCCTCTCCCCGGCCATCTCGATCGAGCAGAAGTCGACCTCCCACAACCCACGCTCCACCGTCGGTACGATCACCGAGGTGTACGACTACCTGCGCCTGCTCTACGCGCGTGTCGGCACGCCGCGCTGCCCGACGCACGGCATTCCGCTGGAAGCCCAGACGGTCAGCCAGATGGTGGACACGGCCCTGGCCCTGGATGCCGACAAGCGCTGGATGCTCCTGGCGCCCGTGATCCGCGAGCGCAAGGGTGAGCACGTGCAGGTGTTCGAACAGCTGCGCGCGCAGGGTTTCGTGCGAGCCCGCGTGGACGGCGAGGTGTACGACCTCGACGCCGTGCCGCCGCTCACCCTGCGCCAGAAGCACACCATCGAGGCGGTGATCGACCGCTTCCGTCCGCGCGAGGACATCAAGCAGCGCCTGGCCGAATCGTTCGAGACCGCCCTGCGCCTCGGCGACGGCATCGTGATCCTGGTGGACATGGACGATGCCAAGGCGCCGGAACAGCTGTTCTCGTCGCGCTACTCCTGCCCGCTATGCGACTACTCGCTGCCGGAACTGGAACCGCGCCTGTTCTCGTTCAACTCGCCCGTGGGCGCCTGCCCCACCTGCGACGGCCTGGGTGTCACCCAGGTGTTCGACCCGGCGCGTGTGGTGAACCATCCGGAGCTGAGCCTGGCCGGCGGCGCGATCCGTGGCTGGGATCGCCGCAATGCCTACTACTACCAGATGATCGTTTCGCTGGCGAAGTACTACGGCTTCGATCCGGAAACGCCCTGGCGGCAGTTGCCGAAGTCGGTGCAGAACGCCGTACTCAACGGCTCGGGCAAGGACGTGATCCCCTTCCGCTACGTCACCGAACGTGGCGGCAAGGTCACTCGTGAGCACAAGTTCGAAGGCATCCTGCCCAACCTCGAACGCCGCTACCGCGAAACCGAATCGGTGGCGGTGCGCGAGGAACTGAGCCGCTATATCGCCGACCATCCGTGCCCGGATTGCGGCGGCCAGCGCCTGAATCCGTCGGCGCGCAACGTCTTCGTGGCAGATAAGGCCATCCCCGAGATCACCTCGCAGGCCATCGAATCGGCGCTGGAGTTCTTCGCCAGGCTCAAGCTGCCCGGCTGGCGCGGCGAGATCGCGGTGAAGATCGTCAAGGAGATCCGCGAGCGGCTCACCTTCCTCAACGACGTGGGCCTTAACTACCTCACGCTAGACCGCCAGGCCGATTCGCTGTCGGGTGGCGAAGCGCAGCGCATCCGCCTGGCCAGCCAGATCGGCGCCGGCCTCGTGGGCGTGATGTACGTGCTGGACGAGCCCTCCATCGGCCTGCACCAGCGCGACAACGAACGCCTGCTCGGTACCCTCACCCGCCTGCGCGACCTCGGCAACACCGTGATCGTGGTGGAGCATGATGAAGACGCCATCCGCGCCGCAGATCACATCCTCGACATCGGCCCAGGTGCCGGCGTGCATGGTGGCGATATCGTCGCCGAGGGCACGCTGGAGCAGGTGATGAAGTCGCCGCGTTCCGTCACCGCCAAGTACCTCAGCGGCGAACGTGGCATCGAGGTGCCGAAGAAGCGTCGTGAAGCACGTGACGGCCAGTGGATCGAACTCAAGGGCGCCAGCGGCAACAACCTGAAGGACGTCGACGTGCGCCTGCCCGTCGGCACCTTCACCTGTGTCACGGGGGTGTCCGGCTCCGGCAAGTCCACGCTGATCAACGACACCTTTTTCCGTATTGCGGCGATGGAACTCAACGGCGCCAGCGAGCAGCCGGCACCGTACGAATCCATCGAAGGACTGAACCTGTTCGACAAGGTGGTGGACATCGACCAGTCCCCCATCGGCCGCACGCCGCGCTCGAACCCGGCTACTTATACCGGCCTGTTCACGCCGTTGCGTGACCTGTATTCGCAGGTGCCCGAGGCACGCTCGCGCGGCTATACGCCGGGCCGCTTCAGCTTCAACGTGCGTGGCGGACGCTGCGAGGCCTGCGAAGGCGATGGCATGATCAAGGTGGAGATGCACTTCCTGCCGGACGTGTATGTGCCCTGCGACGTCTGCCATGGCAAGCGCTACAACCGCGAAACGCTGGAAGTGCTCTACAAGGGTCACACCATCGCCGACGTGCTCGACATGACGGTGGAAGACGCCTTCAAGCTGTTCGAGAACGTGCCGGTGATTGCCCGCAAGCTGGAAACGCTGCGTGCGGTCGGCCTCGATTACATCAAGCTCGGCCAGAGCGCCACGACGCTGTCCGGCGGTGAAGCCCAGCGAGTGAAGCTCTCTAAGGAACTGTCCAAGCGCGACACGGGCAGCACGCTGTATATCCTCGACGAGCCCACCACCGGCCTGCACTTCCACGACATCGAGCAGTTGCTCGACGTGCTGCACAAGCTCGTGGAGCACGGCAACACCGTGGTGGTGATCGAGCACAACCTCGACGTCATCAAGACAGCCGACTGGCTGGTCGACCTTGGTCCCGAGGGCGGTGCGGGCGGCGGACGCATCCTGGTCAGCGGCACGCCGGAAACAGTGGCCGCCACGAAGGCATCGCATACCGGGCGCTTCCTGCTGCCGCACCTGAAGCCGGCAAAGCCGGCAGCCACGGCGGCTACCGCAAAATCGACTACTACCAAGTCAGCCGCTGCGAAGCCTGCTGTCGCGAAGAAAGCGGCAACCAAGGCTGCCCCGCCGGTAAAAACCGCCAAGACCGCGAAGAAGAAAAAGACCGCATGAGCCACGACACCGCGACCACGCCCAAGCCGCTGTTCATCGCTCCGATGGACGTCCGCTGGCAGGACCTCGACGCCTACAACCACGTCAACAATTCGAACTACCTGGTGTACCTCCAGGAAGCCCGTCTGCAATGGTTGAAGGACCTTCCCGGCAACTGGTACAGCCCGGAGGCTGCACCGGTGATGGCGCACAGCGAGATCAACTACCGCCTGCCGATCGAGTGGCCGGCCAATATCGAGATCGAGCTGTACCTCAACCGCCTGGGTACCAGCTCGATGACCATCGGCCACCGCATCATGGACGCCGACGACGCCACCCGCATCCATGCAGACGGAAGCGTCACCATGGTGTGGATCGACACGAAGACCGGCCGCCCGGTCCCCGTGCCGCAGGCCGTCAAGGACGCCCTCGCCGCCTGATTTCGTGTAGGAGCGCGCCTGCGCGCGACCGGGGGGTGCGATGGCTCTAAGCCTTGTCGTCACCCCGGTCGCGCGCAAGGCGCGCTCCTACAGTGTTCATCTCTCCTCGGTATGATCCCCGGACGGGCATCCATGGAGAGAGAGAAACATGCTGCGTCGTCCCCTCACCCTCGCGGTCGCCCTTGCGGTCGCCTTCCCCGCTTTCGCCGCCGACGAGCGCACCGCGCTCACCCTGTACCGCGCCGACAGCGACCAGTTGTTCGCCACCAATGGTGATGCCGTATCGGGCGACGGTTACGCCGTGGTCCATGAACGCCGCTCGTTCAACCTCACCGGCGGCACCCAGGACCTTTCCATCGGCGGCCTGCCCTCCGCCCTCGACAGCGAGGCGCTGAGCCTGCGCTTTCCCGGCAAGGGCACGCGCGTCGTCTCGCAGCGCCTGCTGCTCGGACAGGGCTTCGACGCCGCCGTGAACAGCCTCGTCGGCCACGACATCACGGTCATCGGCAGCACCGGCCAGCCCATCGCCAGCGGCAAGCTGGTGCACGGTGGCGACGCCCTGGTGCTTCACGATGCCAATAACGGCACCAGCGTGGTCAAGGAATACTCGGCCCTGCGCGTCACCGACGCGGCCGATATCGCCCGCGGCTCGACCCTGCAGGTGCGCGTCACCGGCGGCTCGTCCGGCAATACGGCTGCCCAGCTCGACTACCCGACCTCCGGCCTCGGCTGGCGCGGCGCGTATGTCGCGACGCTGGCAGCGGGCAACAGCTGCCGGATGAACTTCGACGCCTCGGCGAGCATCGCCAATCGCAGCGGCCGCGACTGGAAGGACGTCTCGCTCAAGCTCATCGCCGGCGATGCCAATCGCGCCAAGTCCGGCCCGCAGCCGAAAATGTTCATGGCCCGCGGCGTACCCGCGCCAGCGATGGCAGCGATGGCGGATGCCATGCCCGAGCAGGCCACACTGGGCGACCTGCGCACTTACACGCTGCCCGCTGCGGTCGACCTGCCGGACGGCAGCGTCACCCAGACGCCGCTCTATGACAGCCGCACGATCGATTGCGAACTGCAGGCGGTATACGACGCCAACAGGGGCTTCGGCTACATGCCGCCGCGTCCGCAGATGGAGCGCAACCTGGATGTGCCCAGCAATGCGCCCGTCGTCTCGCAGGTCAGCTTCAAGGCCTTCGACAGCCTGCCGGCTGGTTACGTTCGCGTGCTCACCGCGGATCGCGATGGCAATGCCGAGCTGCTGGGCGAAGGCCGGATCGACGATACGCCGAAGAACAAGGATGCCACCGTTACGCTGGGCAATGCCTTCGACCTGCGCGTCACGCGCGAGCAGACGGCATTCAGCGCCAGCGCGCCGGAGCATCGCATCGATGAGAGCTTCCGCCTGACCTTTACGAATGCCGGCAAGACGAAGCGCGTGGTGACAGTGCACGAGCATCCGAACCGCTGGCGTTCGTGGACGGTCACCTCATCGTCGATCAAGCCGACGAAGACCAGCCCCGAACAGCTGGAGTTCAAGGTGGATGTGCCTGCCGGTGGCACGGCGACGCTCGATTATTCGGTGCGTTATAGCTGGACGGATGCGGATCTGCCCAAGGAGTGATCTGGACGGGCCGGTCGCGCGCAAGGCGCGCTCCTACATGGGGGCGCTGTGGTTCTTGTGCGGGGGGCGGCATCCGACGGTCGCGCGCGAGGCGCGCTCCTACAGGGGGGTGCTGTGGTTCTTGTGCGGGGGGCGGCGTCCGGCGGTCGCGCGCGAGGCGCGCTCCTACAGGGGGGTGCTGTGGTTCTTGTGCGGGGGGCGGCGTCCGGCGGTCGCGCGCGAGGCGCGCTCCTACATGGGTTGCGGTGCGTTGTAGGAGCGCGCCTTGCGCGCGACCGTGAGGGGTGCAGCGCTCCATAGCCACAGCCGCCATAATCGAAGCATCACCCAACCCATCGGACAGGCCCCATGCTCGACATCCTTCCCCACGACGGTGGCATCCACGAAATCCGCATGGCGCGGCCGCCGGTCAATGCGCTCGACCTCACCCTGGTAAACGCACTGCGCGAGGCGATCGAAGCCGCGCCGGCCAACGGCGCTCGCGGTATCGTGCTGTCGGGCACGCAAGGCATGTTCTCCGCCGGTGTCGACGTCCCTTCGCTGCTGCAACGCGACCATGCCGGCGTGGGCGAATTCTGGAACGCCTTCTTCGCACTCTGCGGCGCCATCGCCGCCTCGCCCGTCCCGACCGTAGCGGCAATTACAGGCCATAGCCCGGCCGGCGGTGCCGTGCTCGCACTGTTCGCCGACTACCGCATCATGGCGCACGGCGTGTACAAGATCGGCCTCAACGAAGTACAGGTAGGCATGGCCGTGCCGGAGCCCATCCAGTTCGCCATGCGCCGCCTCGTCGGCACGCATCGCGCCGAACGGCTGCTGGTCGCTGGCGCCATGGTCGATGCGGAGCAGGCACATGCCATCGGCCTCGTCGATGAACTCGCTGCCGTCGAGCAGGTGGTCACACGCGCCGTGCTCTGGCTCGGCGACATGCTGAAGCTGCCGCCCAGGGCCATGCTCGCCACCCGTGCCATCGCGCGCAAGGACCTGGTCGACGTGTGGGGCGACACGAACGGCCTGCTCGATCCGTCATTCATCGATGCGTTTTTCTCGGAGGAAACGCAGGCGGTGATGAAGGCCCTGGTGGCTCGCCTGAAGGCCCGATAGTTCAAACCAGACGGCATCGCTCCTGTAGGAGCGCGCCTTGCGCGCGACCGATACGGAGCGAAACACCGGAATCGATCGCCCACCTGGGACGCTGTCGCGCGCAAGGCGCGCTCCTACAAGGGCAACATAAGGTGCGCGCTTACATGGGCATCAAGGCTCGGATGCCTGCGACGCCCTGCCCGGCATGCATCCGCGCATCGACGAGATCATCCGGCCCCATGCCTCCCAGCGCGAACACCGGCAGCGACGCTGCTTCTGCCATCTGCGCAAACCGGGGCCAGCCCAGCGGCTCGGCATCCGGATGGCTTTTCGTCGCCATCACCGGCGACAGCGTGGCGAAATCACAGCCCAGACGGCAGGCCAGGGCCAGTTCTTCCGCGTCGTGGCATGAGGCCCCGACCCACTGGGTCAGGGGCAGCGGACGCGCGCCCAGCTGACGCAACTGCGCAGAAGCCAGGTGCACGCCAAGACCAAGTTCACGCGCCATCTCGATATCGCGGCTCAGCACCAGCGCTGCACCGAAACGGCGAAGCTCGGGCAGCAAGGCCTCGATGGCCTCCCGGCTGTCCGACGACGACGCGGAAGGCACCCGCCACTGGATCAACCGCTCGCCACGCGCCAGCGCAACACGCACCAGCATCACGGCCTCATTCACAGGAACGTCGGCGGGCGTGATCGGATAGTGCGCGGGCAGCTTCAATGCAGCCAGGATGGGCCGGTCAGCCGGGGCCAGGATGCCCGGATCAATGGCCTCTGGTAGCTGCCATTCGATCACGGCCGCGTCGAGCGCCGCGGGCTCGCCACTCCATGCCCGTACGAGAATGGCTTCAAGCCGCATCGCCCGGCCGCCATACGACCACGGCACGCGGATCAGGGGCTCGAACGACAGCGGATCGACGGCCACGCCAAGCTCTTCGTCGAGCTCGCGCACCAGGGCCGCCTCTGCCGCCTCGCCGGGTTCCAGCTTGCCGCCGGGGAATTCCCACATGCCCGCCAGGTGCTTGCCCGGCGGACGTTGCGCGATGAGGATGCGGCCGGCACCGTCAATGAGGATACCGGCGACGACGTCCATCATCCGTTGTAGACGTACTTGACCATGTCGAACGAATGCGGGTGATCCTTGTCCTTCGCGTGATGTACGCGCGAGACCTCGGTCCAGTGCTTGAAATCCACACCGGGAAAGAAGACGTCCGCACCATCGAAGGCGTGGTAGACGTAAGTCAGGTACAGTTCCTTCGCATAAGGCAGTGCCTCGCGATACACCTCGCCACCACCGATGACCATAAGGCCCGTGTGGCCGCAGCTGGCCTGTGCCTCGGCGACCGAACGCACGGTGATCTGGCCCGGGTACGGTGCCTCGCCCTTGCGCGACAGCACGTAGTTCACGCGGTCCGGAAGCGCCCGACCAATGGACTCGGCCGTCTTGCGTCCCATCAGTACGGCGCGCCCCGAGGTCAGCTCCTTGAAGTACTTAAGGTCGTCCGGAAGATGCCAGGGCAAGCCGCCCTTCTTGCCGATGGCAAAGTTTTCGTCGAGCGCGGCAACCAGGTGAACAGCCATGGAACTTCCTTCGCAAGGTGGGGACGGTACGTACCGACATGGGGACGGTGCGTGCGGATAGTAGTCCTCCGGGCCCTGAGACGGAACTAACAATTGTTTAAGTTGAAATGGCCCGGGCGCAGGCGCAGGGCCGTCCGCCTGTCCGAGTGACAATGTCCGCGGACATGGGGATGCCGGGTCCGGTGGGCGTCCAGGGGCGCTCCGGGGCATGGCACAGCCCTTGCTTTGCACTGATGGTCAGCCAACCAGGGGAAGGCACCACCATGCTCGCTTACTACGCCCAGCTGGGATTCCGGAGCCTCAGGCGCAGCCCCGTGCTGACGGCGCTGATGATCGTGGTCATCGGTGTCGGCGTCGCGGCCGCCATGACCTGCTACTCGGTGTTCCGCGCGACATCGGGCGATCCCATTCCGCAGAAATCCTCCCAGCTGTTCATCGCCCAGATCGACAACTATGGCCCCGACCCGGATGATCCCGGTGCCGATCCGATGCCGTGGATTACCTGGCGCGATGCCCTGGCACTCAAGCACGCCCACCGGGCGCTGCGCGAAACAGCGCTCTATCCGATTGGCGCTTCCGTCGTCTTCGACAAGCCGGGCCAGCTTGCATGGCCAGTGCGCGGCTATGCGGTGCAAACGGATGTCTTTCCCATGTTCGACATGAAGTTCGTCTATGGCGGCCCGTGGTCCGTGCAGGATGACGAAGCCGAAGCCCCCGTGGTGGTGATCGCCGAAGACCTCAACGACAGGGTGTTCGGTGGAGCGAACAGCGTGGGAAGGGAAATCAACCTGGACGGCAAGACCTTCCGCGTGGTCGGCGTGACCCGTCGCATGGAGATGCGCCCACGCTTCTTCGATCTCGATGCAGGCAATGGTTTCGGCGACCTGGGCGAGATGTACATGCCCTTCGGGCGGGCCATTGCCGACGGAAGAAATCCGGAAGGTGGCAACGCCTGCAACAAGCCGTCGGCACCGGGCTGGGATAACTTCGTGCGCTCAGAATGCATCTTCGTGAGCTACTGGGTCGAGCTTCCCGACGCGGCAAGCGCGGCAGCCTACCGCCAGTTTCTCAGGGACTATTCGCTCGAACAGAATCGTGCCGGGCGTTTCCACTGGGACCCTAATGTGCGACTGCGCGATGTGATGAGCTGGCTCGCCTACCGCCGCGTCGTCCCGCCGGAAGCACGCATGGGCCTGGTGATTTCTGTCGCGTTCCTGGGCATCTGCCTGGTCAACGTGATCGGGTTGCTGCTGGCGAAGTTCATGCGCCGGGCCGGCGAGATCGGCGTGCGGCGCGCCCTCGGTGCCTCGCGCCGGGCGATCTACGCGCAATTCATGCTGGAAGCGGCGACTGTCGGCCTGGCGGGTGGCCTGCTCGGCATCCTCCTGACGGGCCTGGGCACGCTTTGCCTGCAACTGGTGTTCTCGCCCGTCGTGGCGAAGCTGGCGGCCATGAATCTCTCGCTGCTCGGCATCACGGTGCTCGTGGCCCTTGCCAGCACGCTGCTCGCGGCCTTCTACCCCGTGTGGCGCGCATCGCGCGTGCAACCGGCATGGCAACTCAAGGCAGGCTAATAAGATGAACATGCCCATTCGTCCCATCCTGTCCGCACTGCGCTACCACAAGGCAGGCGCCCTGCTCATTGCCGCGCAGATCGCGCTTACCCTCGCCGTGATCTGCAACGCCGCCTATGTCATCCACAATCGCCTTGACCGCATGGGCCGTGACACCGGCATCGCCGAGTCTGACCTCATGGTGGTGAACAACAAATGGGTGGCACCGCCCACCGAGTTCGTTACCCGGCAAGTCGCAGACATCGCCATGCTGCGCGCACTGCCCGGCGTGGCCGATGCCGTCGCCACCAACACGATGCCACTGGCAGGCTCCGGCTGGCGAAGTGGTGTCCGGCTCACACCGACCGGAGCGAACGTGGGTACACGCGGCATTCCCATTGTCTTCGGCGACGAGCACCTATTGCCGACACTCGGACTAAAACTCATCGCAGGCCGCAATTTCCAGGCAAGCGACGTCACTACCATGGTGGAGAACGGCACACCGGACGCCGCCGCGATCATCCTCACCCGCGCTTTTGCCGACCATGCCTTTCCGGCCGGCGACGCACTGGGCAAACAGATGTACATCGGCAACCTTGGCGCACACCCCAGCACCATTATCGGTATCGTGGAACGCATGCATGCGCCGTCTCTCGACCAGGGCGACGACAAAACCTGGCAGGAAAGCATCATCGTCCCGATGCGCATGACTCAGCGGGGGATGCTCCTGATCGTGCGTGCGCAGCCCGGACAGCTCCCGTCGCTGGTGAAGCGCGTCCCCGAGGCACTGAAGACCTTCAGCACGCAACGCGTCATTCCCCAGCCCAATGGCGTGCTCACCTTCCAGCAGGTACGCGACCGTGCCTACAAGGCCGACCGCGGGCTGGCCTGGATGCTTGGTGGCATCAGCGTGATCCTGCTGCTGGTGACCGCTGCTGGCATCGTCGGACTCACCAGCTTCTGGGTAGGCCAGCGTCGCCGTCAGATCGGCATACGGCGTGCCCTGGGTGCCACCCGTCGCGACATCCTGGTGTACTTCCTTACAGAAAATAGCCTGATCGCCACGGCGGGCCTCATCGTCGGCGTTGTGCTGGCCTTCGCCCTCAATCGCTGGATGATGAGCGAATTCGAGATCAGCCGGCTCGGCTTGTTCTACGTGGTGACGGCCATCCTCGGCCTGCTGTGCCTTGGGCAGCTGGCGGTGCTGGGACCCGCCATGAGGGCATCGCGCGTGCCTCCCGTAGAAGCGACCCGGACCGTGTAAGGCATCACGCCGGCGGGTATCGACAGGCGCAGATCAGGCTTGCAGCAAGGCGTCGAGCATGGGCCAGAGCACCTTGCGCGCCGGCGGCAAGGTCGTGCTCAACAACTGGCGGTCAATGGCGAGCAGGACGTAGCCATGCGCAGCCGCCCAGCCCAGCACGGTACGTTCTTCCAGCACGTCGCCGCCGGGCGCTTCACCGTGTTTCAGTGTCCAGGCTTCACGGATGGCTTCGCGCAGGCGTGACAGCGCGAGCGCCGCCGATTCGCGCAGGCGCGGGCAGTCGCCACCGCCACGGTCGGTGCCGAGCATCAGGCGAAACTGCTGGGGATGTTCGGTGGCAAAACGTACATAGCCCAGCCCACACCCCACCAGGCGATGCCCCGCCCGCTCGACGTCTTCATCCATGGTGGCGGCCATGCGTTCGTAGCCATCAGCCGCCACTTCCACCAGAAGCCCTTCCAGCGAGCCGAAGTGATGCGTCGGAGCCGCATGGGACACGCCCGCACGACGTGCGCATTCGCGCAGCGAGAGCCCGCGGACGCCGGATTCACCCACGATATCCCACGCCACCCGGCGCAATTCCGCCGCGAGGTCGCCATGGTGATATCGCGATGTGCTGGTTCTTTCAGGCATTGACTATTCCACGCATGGGCCGCGCTTGGGATGCGCAATCGATCTTGACGATGACAAGACCATAATGACAGACTGATTCGATCTTGACAGTGTCAAGTTCCTTTTCATCGCGGACTTCCCCACCGTGAAAAAATCGTCCCCACCCCTCCGGCTCCGGCTCCGGCTTGCCCGGGCTTTCTTCGGCGTAGCAAGCCGCGTCGCACCGGCCCGTACGGGCCGCGCCCTCGCCCGCCGTTTCGTCACGCCGGACAAGATCGGACGCCAGCGCGCGGTCGATGCCATGGCGACCACCAAGGGCGTCCAGGTCGGCGAACTCACGGTGAACTGCCAGAAGGTGACCACCTACACCTGGGGCTCGCCGGAAACCGAGCCGTTCGTGTTGCTCGGGCACGGCTGGTCGAGCTATGGCCTGCGCTTCGCCGCGTGGGTGCCGCGTCTTCGCGCCATGGGATACGCCGTGGTGGGATTCGACCAGCTGGGTCACGGCCTGAGCGATGGCGACGTCAGCTCCATGCCGCATTTCGTGGACATCCTGCGTATCGTGGGTCGCCACTATGGTCGTCCTGCTGCCTACATCGGGCACTCACTAGGCGCCATGTCGATTCCCTTCGCCGAGGAAAACGACTGGCATCCTGGTCGTTACGTACTGCTGGCGCCGATGGCGGTGCCGGTCAATGGCGTGTTTCGCACTTTCCGCCTGCTCAATGTCTCCAGGCGCGTATTCCCCCACTTCGAAAGCTGGCTGCGCAATCTCACGGGCAGCGTCAGCTTCGACGACTTCAATGCCGAGCGCCGCGTCACCCGCATCGACCGGCCCGCCCTGGTCATCCACGACCGCCTGGACCGGGAAACACCGTGGGAGGAAGGCGAGCGCTATGCCAGCCTGTGGCCGGGCGCACGCCTCATGACGACGGAAGGTCTCGGCCACAACCGCATGGTGGACCACCCGTCGGTAATCGATGCGTCGATGGCCTTTCTTGCAGGCGCCGCCGCCGAAGCGGCAGCCTGACGGCGAAACTCAGACCGCGACCGGTGCCTTGATCGCCGGATGCGGCTCGTAATCCTCAATGGCGATATCTTCGAAACGGAAATCGAAGATCGACTTCACATCGGGATTCAATACCAGCTTCGGCAGCTTGCGCGGCTCGCGCGCCAGCTGCTTCTCCGCCTGCTCGATGTGATTCGAATACAGGTGCGCATCGCCCAGCGTGTGCACGAAGTCGCCTGGCTGCAAACCTGTGACCTGCGCAATCATGTGGGTAAGCAGTGCGTAGCTGGCGATATTGAACGGCACGCCGAGGAAAATATCGCCCGAGCGCTGGTAAAGCTGGCAGGAGAGTTTTCCATCCGCCACGTAGAACTGGAACATCGTGTGGCACGGCATGAGTGCCATCTTCGGCAGCTCGCCGACATTCCATGCCGAAACGATGAGGCGGCGTGAATCCGGGTTGCGGCGGATCTCATCCACCACCCAGGAGATCTGGTCCACCACCTTGCCGTCGGCCGTGGGCCATGCGCGCCACTGGCGGCCGTACACCGGGCCCAGGTCGCCGTTGGCGTCGGCCCATTCGTCCCAGATGCTGACGCCATTTTCCTTGAGGTAGGCGATATTGGTGTCGCCCTTCAGGAACCAGATCAGCTCATGCACGATGGAGCGCAGGTGCAGCTTCTTCGTGGTGACCAGCGGAAAACCCTTCGACAGGTCGTAGCGCATCTGCCAGCCGAACACGCTACGCGTGCCGGTGCCCGTGCGGTCCGACTTGAGCGTGCCGTGGTCGAGGACGTGGCGAAGGAGTTCGAGATAGGGCTGCATGACGATACGGTATCAGCTGGCTGTCGCGGCGGGCTGCGCGACAGGCGCATACGGTGCACGCCGGGACATGGCCAGCAACAGGATGCCCACGGCGATCAGCGGCAGCGAGAGGATCTGGCCCATGGTGACCCAGCCGAAGGCGAGGTAACCCAGCTGTGCATCGGGCACGCGCACGAATTCGATGATGAAGCGGAACACGCCATACAGCAGCGCGAACATGCCGGACACCGCATAACGGGGGCGCGGCTTCATCGAGAAGACCCACAGCACCACGAACATCACCACGCCTTCGAGCGCAAACTCGTACAGCGGGTTCGGATGGCGCGGCAGCGCGTCGGGTGCATGCGGGAAGATCATGCCGATCGGCAGGTCGGTGGGCTTGCCCCACAGCTCGCCGTTGATGAAGTTGCCCAGGCGCCCCAGGCCGAGGCCGACAGGAACCAGGGGAGCGACGAAGTCCACGGCATCGAAGAACTTGACCCCGTTGCGCCGCGACCACCACAGGCCCGCCGCCAGTACACCGAGCAGGCCACCATGGAAGGACATGCCGCCGTCCCAGACGCGGAAGATCGCGAGCGGGTCGGTCCATATCCAGTTGATGGCCGTATAGAACAGCATGTAGCCGACGCGACCACCCACCACAACGCCCATCATGGCGTAGAACATCAGGTCGCCGAAGCGGTCGGAGTTGACCGGCAGGCGGCCCTGGCGACGGCGGTATTCGCCCAGTGCCCAGCCCCCCAGGAAGCCGCCCAGGTACATCAGGCCATACCAGTGCACCTGGATGGGGCCCAGCGAAAAGGCGACGGGGTCGATATCGACGACGAACGGAGCGGCCATGGGCAAACCAGATCGGAACAGGCACCAAGTGTACCGCCTCCCCCGTTGTCCGGCCTGCCTTGCCGGTCATCGGCGAATGGGATATACCCGTGCCCTGCGCCGTCCGGGGGGACGGCGCTTCAAGGAAGTCCAACAGGGGGAACACCATGACGTACCGCTTCGCCCGGCCGTTGCTTGCCGGGTTGTGCCTCGCCGTCTCCATGGCCTGTGCAGCCGACACCATCCCGGTCGCCGACTTTGCCCGGCGCCTGCCACTGACCTCGCCCCGTCTCTCGCCGGATGGCAAATACCTGTCCGTGATTTATCACGACCAGGATGGCAAGAGTCACGGCATCGCCGTCTATGCCGTGGACGACATGAGCCAGCCGAAGTCGCTCATCCGCATGCCGCCTTATGAACTACCCGCGGCCATGGCATGGGTCAGCCCCACGCGCATCGTCGTGGCGCGTGGCAAGCAGGATGGCTCGATCGGCAGCACGCGCTATACCGGCGAGCTGATGGCCGTGGACATGGACGGCAAGAACCCGGATTACCTCTATGGCTACGAAAGCGTCGGCAAGCGATCCGCCACGCGCGCGCTCGATCGTGGCTGGGGCGAGATCGAAGGCACGCCGCCCAAGACCAACGGTCATTTTTATATGCGCACCACGTCGTGGGGCGACCAGAACCGCAGCACGATCTATGACGTGGACGCGACCAGCAGCACGCGCAGGCAGATCGCCGACATCGGCATCAGCGGCCTGAATTTCATGCTGACGGACAACGGTGAGCCTCGCTTCGCCTTCGGTACCGACGACGACTATAAATACGTGGTGTTCCACCGCGACGGCAGTGGCTGGACGAAACTCGGCCCCGAGATCACCGGCCAGCGTTTCCTTCCGGTTGCCCAGGTCAGCGGCAGCCAGCGCATCTACGCCATGTACAGCCCGGACGGCAAGGGAAGCGAGTTCGACGAACAGGACGAGGATGGCGGCAATCGCAAGCGCCTGGGTGGCGACAGCTTCAGCCAGGTCACGCCCAGTGGATTGTGGACCGCCGCGCCGCTGCGACCCTTCGGCATCGTGTCGGAAACAGGCGTGCCCAGCGTGACCTACTTCGACCAGAACGAAACCGTGTCGAAGCTGCACCGTGCGCTGTCCCAGAAATTTCCTGGCAGCGCCGTGCGTTTCGTCGATTTCAGCGAAGACGGCACGCAGCTGCTGTTCTCGGTATCCAGCGACCGCGACCCCGGCCGCTACATGCTGATCGACACGCATAACTACAAGGTGCGCAACCTGTTCGCCGTCACGCCGTGGATGGACCCGGCGAAGATGGCCGAGCGTCGTCCGCTGCGCTTCAAGGCCAGCGACGGCATGGAACTGGAGGCCATCCTGACTTTCCCCAAGGACAAGCCGGAAACCAGCCTGCCCATGGTGTTGCTGCCGCATGGCGGCCCGCACGGCATTTCGGATACCTGGTACTACGACGAGGATGCACAGTTCCTCGCCAACCGTGGCTACCTGGTGCTCCAGGTGAACTATCGCGGCTCGGGCGGCCGGGGTAGCGCCTTCGAACAGGCCGGCTGGCTCAAGTGGGGTACCCGCATCCAGGACGACCTGATCGATGGCGTGAAGTGGGCCATTGCGCAGAACTATGCCGACCCGAAGCGCGTATGCGTCTACGGGGCAAGCTTCGGCGGCTATTCGGCCATGATGACCGCCGTGCGTGCGCCGGACCTGTTCAAGTGCGCCGTCGGTTATGCCGGCATCTACGACCTGGACATGATGTACAACAAGGGCGACATCAAGGACCGCAAGTCGGGGCGCAGCTACCTCACCACCGTGATCGGACGCGATGAGGCCGACCTCAGCGCCAACTCCCCCACCCACCTTGCGGACAAGATCACCGTGCCGGTGCTGCTGGTTCACGGCGAGGACGACGAGCGCGCACCTTACGCCCAGTTCAAGGCCATGAAGGCCGCGCTGGACACGGCACACAAACCCTACGAAACCCTCACCCGCTCCGGCGAGCGCCACGGTTTCGTCAAGCCGGAGAATGTCGAGGCGTTCTATACGAAGCTTCAGGCCTTCCTCGACAAGAACATCGGAACGCCGGCCGGACAGGCGCCCACGGCGCCCTGACCCAACCGGCGGCAGTTGCCGCACCCCCGCCGCACGCGCTATGGTCCCGGGATCGTCGACCCCGGGTGAGGGCTGGCGGGGGATCGGGAGGTTTTTGGGGTTATGTACGACAGTTCCAGGCACGGGCGCCACTTCGGCGGGGGCCGAAGCTCAGCGCTGGTGCTGGCGCTCGCTGCCGGCCTGGCCGGCAGCCCTGCGTACGCGCAGCAGGATCAGTCGCCCGCCGCCATGCTCGCACCGGTGAACGTCACGGTCACCGGTTCGCGTATCCGTGGCACCGATGTCGAGACCGCGCAGCCCGTGTTCACCATGAACCGGGAGGCCATCCAGGCCACCGGGCTCACCAGCCTGGGCGATATCGTCGGCCGCATGCCCTTCGCGGCCACCCCCGAAGTCACCTCGCAGGATTCACTTTCGTCGAGCAACGACGCGGGCGGACGTTACGCCAACCTGCGCAATCTCGGTGCCGTGCGCACCCTCGTGCTGGTCAACGGCAGGCGATGGACCACCACCCAGGGCGGCCTCACCGACCTATCCACCATTCCGGTGTCCATCGTCGAGCGCATCGAAGTACTCAAGGATGGCGCCTCCTCCATCTATGGCTCCGATGCCATCGGTGGCGTGATCAACATCATCACCACCGATCGCTTCGAGGGTGCCTCGGCCGACGTGCTCTACGGTGTCAACGGCAAGGGCGACGGCAGCCAGAAGAACGGCCACTTCACCTGGGGGCGCAGCACCGAACGCTCGTCGCTGATCCTGGGCGCCAGCTACGAAGACGGCGATCCCATCATGGACAGCAAGCGCGACCTCACGCGCTACTCGTCTGGCCCTCGCCATCCGGATGCGGGTTACAGCATGGGCGCCTACGGCGGCGTGGTCGATCCGCGTGCACCGGGCACGCCGGGCGCGGGGCGCTATGGCGCGGACGGCCTGTGGACTCCCAACCGCTACGTCATCGATCATCCCGGTGGCGTGGCAGGCAACCCGGCCAGTCTCGCCGACTACCACCCCTACGATGCCTCCAGCAACGCCGACAAATACGCCACCGCGCATGACATGACGTTCCGGGCGGGCAGCAAGTTGCGCAACCTGTTCGGCACCGGTCGCTACAACCTCACCGACGACATCGCGCTGCGCGGCATGGCGAGCTATGGCGTGCGCGATTCCAACTGGCGCACTGCGGGCTACCCGCTGCAAACCAGTTCGGCACGCGACGGCGGCCTGTATATCGACCCCGCCAATGCGTACAACCCGTTTCCAGGCTACGAAACGGCATTCTTCCGCCGCACCGTGGAAGTGCCCCGGATCAACTGGTCGCAGAACAAGACCCTGCATGGCGACATCGGCGCCGAGGGCACGTTCCAGTGGAACGACCACACCTGGAACTGGGACGTCACCTACGCGTATTCCGAGGCACGCTCGCGACTGACGGCCAGCGGCAACATCAACCTCGTCAATGCCCGCAAGGCACTGGGCGCCACCGCCGTCGTCGATGGCCAGGTCGCCTGTGCCAGCGCGGCTGACCGCGCTGCCGGCTGCTTACCCTGGAATATCCTGGCAGGACCGGGCGCCACCAGCGATGCCGTGTGGAACTACGTCAGCTCGACCGGCACCTCGCACCAGGTCACTCGCAGCAATGACTTCACGGCAAACCTGACCGGCGGCCTCGTCGATCTTCCCGCGGGCACGCTGCGCCTGGCAGGCGGCCTGGAGCACCGCAACGAGAACGGTCGCTACACGCCCTACCCCGCCGATTCGGCCGGCGACACCTCCCAGCTCGCGAGCGATCCGACCCGGGGCGGTTACATCGTCAACGAGGCCTATCTCGAATTCGACGTCCCGCTGCTCGCCAACCTGCCCTTCGCGCACGAGCTGGCGGTGAATGCCTCATCGCGTTACTCGCACTACAGTGCCTTCGGTGGCGGCACGCGCAGCAAGTACAGCTTCCGCTGGAAGCCGTTCGACGACCTGCTCCTGCGCGGCACCTATGCAGAAGGCTTCCGCGCACCTACCGTGGCGGATCTCTACGCCGGCACCAGCGAAAGCTTCGAAAGCTTCCTCGACCCGTGCGACAGCGCCTATGGCGCCGCCGCCAGTGATGCCTCGGTGCGGGCGCGCTGTGCAGCCACGGGCGTACCCACGCGCTATCGCCAGATCGACCAGAGCGGTGCCGTCATCGGCTCCACGGGTGGCGGCCAGAATCCGGTGCCCTTCCGCACCGGCGCCAATCCGGCGCTGAAGCCGGAATCGTCGATCACGCGCACGGCAGGGCTCGTCTATAGCCCGAGCTACCTCGACGGCCTGGACGTCACCCTCGATTACTACAAGATCCGGATCCGCGACGTCATCACGCCGATCCTGGCCGCCGATATCCTCAACTACTGCTATGTCCGCAACGATCCGACCTACTGCGGGCGCTTCACCCGTACCACGGATGGCCAGATCGCCACGCTGAACGAAAGCCTCGCCAATCTTGGCACCCTGCGCACGGAGGGCTACGACCTGGGCATCCGCTATCGCCTGCCCAGCACGCGATACGGCGACTTCACCCTTTCGTCCGACAGCACCTACCTGAAGGATTACTCGCAAGCCACCAGCGCCGGCTCGGCACCGAGACAGCTGGCGGGCTATATGGACAACATGCAGGGTCTCTATCGCCTGCGCACCAACCTGTCCCTCGACTGGAACTGGAAACGCTTCGGCGCCACATGGACGGTGCGCTATTTCTCAGGCCTGAAGGACTCCTGCTGGTCGCCTGCCGTGGAATGCAGCAACCCCGAGGTCATCAACGCTCTTTCTGGCGCCCCCGGCGTCAGCAACAAGGGCGCCGTGGCCTTCCACGACCTCCAGCTGCGCTGGCAGGCCCCGTGGAACGCCAGCTTCCGGCTGGGCGTGAACAATGTCTTCGCCCGCAAGGGGCCGCTCTACTACAACGTATCCAGCGCAGGTAACGGCAGCCCGCCTTACAACCCCGGCTTCGATATTGACCGCTACTTCTACGTCGGATATCAGCAGAAGTTCTGAGAAATGGCCGCTTAAGCGCCATAACTTGCGATAAATCAGGCTTTTCCTACGCTGCTAGTCCGAAAACGCGTATATCGCCCATCATTTGACTGATATACGCGCAAACTCTTGCGGACCGGTGACGGTCGCGTTATGTTCATGTTACGTCGCCATGCGCCCGAGGGTTGGTGCGACGCGGGTGTCCCCACACCCAGACCCTTCGTTACCCACAAACGAGTGCCGCACGCGGCGCTAACCAAGCTGTTCAGCCTTGCTGCGAAGCAGGGCCAGGGAGACTTTTGACCATGATTAGCAGCACCATGCTGAAGCGCACCGCGCTCGTGTCGGCGCTCGCCACCTGCATGCTCGCAGGTACGGCCTATGCGCAGAGCACCGTCGGCGACATCTACGGCGCCGCCTCTGCCTCGCAGACCATTCAGATCCAGAACCTCGGTTCGGGCGCCGTGCGCACCGTGACCGTGGGTGAAGACGGCCGCTACCGCGCGTCGTCGCTGCCGGTGGGCAACTACCGCATCAACGTGCAGCAGAACGGCCAGACCGTCACCACGCGTGACATCAACGTCATCGCCGGCCAGTCCTCGCAGGTGAACTTCACCGCGCCGGCCGCCGAGAACGCCAGCGCCCAGGCACTCGACACCGTGACCGTGTCGGCCAACGCCCTGGCCTCCATCGACGTCGCCTCGGTCGAGTCGCGCACCAGCTTCACGGCCGACCAGCTCGACAAGCTGCCGGTGCCGCGCAACGTCGTCGACGTGGCCGCACTGACCCCGGGCACGACCAAGGGCGACTCGCGCCTGGGCAACCTGCCGTCGTTCGGTGGCGCTTCGGTCGCCGAGAACAGCTACTACGTCAACGGCTTCAACGTCACCAACCTGTACAACAACCTGTCGTTCTCGGAAGTGCCGTTCCAGGCCATCCAGCAGCTCGACGTGCAGACCGGTGGCTACGGCGCCCAGTACGGCTTCTCCACCGGCGGCGTGACCTCGGTCATCACCAAGCGCGGCACCAACGAGTGGAAGGGCGGCGCCAGCTGGGTGTACACCCCGGCGTGGGCACGTGAGAACGAAGACAAGACCTACCGCAAGAACGGCACGCTGTTCCGCAACTACGACCGCAACTCCAACAACGACAACGTCTACTCGGCGTGGCTCGGCGGTGCGCTGGTCAAGGACAAGCTGTTCTTCTACGGCATTTTCCAGTCGCACAAGGCATCGGAAACGCTCTACCCGACCGCTCCGGGCACGGGCAAGGGCAACTCCACCCAGGCCGCGCAGCGCAACACGTACAGCGATCCGTTCTACCTGATCAAGCTGGACTGGAACATCAACGACAGCAACATCCTCGAGTACACGGGGATGAACAACACCAAGCACACGACGAACAACTACTTCACGGCCAACTACGGCGCCGACGGCGTGCCGTCGACCACGAACTACCGTGGCCAGCGTCGTGTGAAGACCGGTGGCGACGTCAACATCTTCAAGTACACCAGCTACATCACCGACGACCTCACCGCGACCGCGCAGTGGGGCAAGATGAAGAGCAAGAACTCCTCGGACTACATCAGCCCGAGCGGCATCCACACCCGCTACAACGGCGACATCAACGGTCCGCGCACCGGCTGCCCGTACGTGCTCGACCGCCGCGACAGCGCCAACAACGGCACCTCGCAGCCCTACGGCTCGTGCTACACCGCGTCCACCACCGACATCTTCAACGGTGAAGACCAGCGTACGGCATGGCGCATCGACCTTGACTGGAAGATTGGCGACCACGACATCGCCGGCGGCTTCAGCAAGGAAAACTGGCGCTCGACCGGTGGCCAGAGCTACGCCGGTGGCGTGCTGTACTACTACCAGACCGATACCGACGGCGCCCTGTACAACCAGAAGGGCCGCGACTTCGTCCAGGTGCAGAACTACCGCACCGGCGGCTCCGTCCGCGTTGAACAGAAGTCCTGGTACCTGCAGGACAACTGGCAGGTCAGCGACAAGTTCCTCGCCTACATCGGCGTGCGCAACGACTCGTTCAACAACCAGAACGGCGATGGCAAGAACTTCGTGCGCCAGGGCAACATCTGGCAGCCGCGCCTCGGTTTCTCGTGGGATCTGTTCGGTGACTCCACCACCAAGATCTTCGGTACCGCCGGCCGCTACTCGCTGCCCATCGCCGCCAACGTCGCCCTGCGCGCCGCCACTGCGTCGTACTACACGCAGCAGGACTTCAACTACGGCCAGGTCAACGAGCGCGGCGAACCAGTGCTCGGCTCGGCCCTCGGCCCGGTCAAGATCGTCAACGGCGAGAACGGCACCACGCCGGACCCGCGTTCGGTGGCCAGCCGCGACCTGAAGCCCTACTCGCAGGATGAATACATCCTCGGCGTGCAGCACCGCATCACCAGCGACAACGACTTCGTGAACGACTGGGTGGTGGGCGCCAAGGCCATCTACCGTCGCCTGAACAACGCCATCGACGACACCTGCGACTGGCGTCCGTTCTACGCCTACGGCCAGTCGCTCGGCCTGGACGTCGGCCCGAACAAGTTCACCCCGCCGTCGAACATGCCGGGCTGCTACATCTACAACCCGGGCAGCAAGCTCACCCTCGACGTCGATCTCGACGGCAGCGGCCAGCTTCGCAACGTCACGATCCCGGGCAACAAGTTCGGTCCCAAGGCCAAGCGCAGCTACCAGTCCGTCGTGCTGACCGCCGAGAAGGCCACCGACAAGTGGTACGTCAACGCCTCGTACACCTGGGCGAAGAACTACGGCAACACCGAAGGCCTGGTGAAGTCCGATAACGCCCAGACCGACACCGGTACCACCAGCGCGTTCGACTATCCGGAACTGATGAACGGTTCGAACGGCTGGCTGCCGAACGATCGTCGCCACAGCTTCAAGATGTACGGCGGCTACAAGTTCACCCCGGAATGGTCCGTGGGCCTGAACATGCTGGTCGAGTCGGGTCGTCCGTCGAGCTGCTTCGGCGGCGGCAGCGGCATCCCCTACGGCATCGAGGGTTACCAGTCGTCGTACTTCTACTGCGAAGGCAAGGTCGACCAGCGTGGCCACGGCAAGCGCCTGCCCTGGACCTGGACGCTCAGCCCGAACGTCGTCTACACCCCGGCCTACGCCAAGGGCGTGACCGTGCAGCTTGATGCGATCAACGTGCTGAACAACAGCAAGCCGATCGCCATCAACGAAATCGGCGAAGCCGCCGGCCAGAAGCTGTACACCTCGACGTACCGCGTGCCGACCTACTACCAGACGCCGCGCTACTTCCGCCTGATGGTGCAATACGACTTCAGCCTGTAAGCAGCATCTGTAGTTGATAAAGAAACCAGCCCGCGGCAACGCGGGCTGGTTTTTTTGTGCCCCGAACCACCCAGCAGGAGCGCGCCTCGCGCGCGACCGGATGAATCGAAACGATGATGACGTTCGCGACAACCGGTCGCGCGCGAGGCGCGCTCCTACACGGAAACCTTATCGCCAGGTTGCGTTGTAGGAGCGTGCTTGCGCGCGACCGGATAAATCGAAACGATGATGATGCTCGCGACAACCGGTCGCGCGCGAGGCGCGCTCCTACATGAAAACCTTATCGCCAGGTTGCATTGTAGGAGCGTGCTTGCGCGCGACCGGATAAATCGAAACGATGATGATGCTCGCGACAACCGGTCGCGCGCGAGGCGCGCTCCTACAGGATGAGGGGGCGGTCGGGGAGTTGGTTTTCGCGGGTGGCGCCGTCGCCGGGATAGTGCTTGGCGAGCAATGCGCCGGCTTCGGCCACTCCGGTCAGCACGCCTTCGCGGAAACGTTCGCCGGCGAATTCGTCGCGCATGTGGGCCGTGATGGTTTCCCATTCGGCCGTCGATACGCGGCTGGCGATGCCGCGATCGGCGACGATCTCGATGCGGTGTTCGGCGAGCAGCACGTAAAGCAGCACGCCGCAGTTTTCTTCCGTGTCCCAAACGCGAAGATGTGAAAACAGCATCGCCGCGCGGTCACGTGGCGTCATGCCCTGAGCCACGGCCACGATGGGCAGGCGCGACTCGATGGCCACGCGCAACTCACCCCGGTGCGTGGCCTCGCCTTCGCTCACGGTTTTCGTGATGGTGTCCAGCACGTCGGCAGGAAAGGCGCGTCCCATGCGGAACCATTCGCCGAACAGGTTTTGCGTGATCCGTCGCATGCTCATCACCAGCTCCCCGACGAGCCGCCGCCGCCGAAGCTGCCGCCGCCGCCACTGAAACCGCCACCGCCTCCCCCACCACCGAAGCCACCGCCTCCACCGAAACCACCGCCGCCGCCGCCCCAGCCGCCAAAGCCGCCGCCACCCCAGCCACCGCCGCCAATGGAGCGACCGCTTCCGAGCGGAATGGCCATGAACAGCGCACCCGCCACCAGGCCGATCACGCCGCCGAGCATGGAGTTGAGGAAGAGCCAGCCGAGGCCGCCCGTGACGACGCCACCGATGGGCGCACGCACGCCCAGCGGCGCACCGCCCAGGATGCCGCGCAGAAAGAGCACGCCGAACAGCAGGGGAACGATCAGGTGCCCTGCCCCGCCGCGACGGCGCTCATGGCTTTCATCGGGCGCAACCGGAGCCGGCAGTGCTTCGCCCTGCACGATCTGGGTAATCGCATTAAGCGCCTCGGTGATGCCGCCGAAGTAATCGTTGGTGCGCAGCCTGGGCGCCATGTACTCGCGGATGATCCGCGCAGCGATGGCATCCGGCAGCGCGCCTTCGAGGCCATAACCCACCTCGATGCGCACGCGACGGTCGTTCTTCGCCAGAAGCAGCAGCACGCCATCGTCGCTGCCCTTGCGGCCGACCTTGTTGGTCTCGGCTACCTTGAGCGAGTAATCCTCAAGATCATCGGGCTGGGTCGTGGGCACCATCAGCACCACGACCTGGGCACCCTTGGTCTTTTCCAGATCGACCAGGCGTGCATCGAGCTGGTCGACCTGGGCCGCCGTGAGCGTACCCGTGAGATCCGTGACGTGCCGGGCGAGCTTCGGCACGCTGGCGTCGTCCGCCAGCGCCGTCAGCGACGGCACCAGCAGGGCGACGACGAACAGCCACTTCGCCCAGAGATAACGCATCAGTGACCGGCCGAAGCCGCCGGAGCCGGGGTGCCGCCGAAGTCGACCGTGGGCGCCGTGGAGATGGCCTTTTCGTTCTCGACGCTGAAGTTCGGCTTCACCTGGTAACCCATGACCTTGGCCGTGAGGTTGTTCGGGAACGAGCGGATCAGGGTGTTGTACGACTGCACCGCCTGCACATAACGGTTGCGGGCCACGGTGATGCGATTCTCGGTGCCCTCAAGCTGGGCCTGAAGGTCACGGAACGAGCCATCGGCCTTGAGCTGCGGGTAGTTCTCGCTGACCACGAGCAGGCGCGACAGGGCGCCCGACAGCTGGCCCTGCGCCGCCTGGTACTTCGCCAGGGCTTCGGGATCGTTCGCCTGCTCGGGCGACAGCTGGACCTGGCCCACCCTGGCGCGGGCGGCAGTAACCTCGGTAAGGACACGCTCTTCGTGCTGGGCATAGCCCTTCACGGTATTGACCAGGTTCGGCACCAGGTCGGCACGACGCTGGTACTGGTTGAGCACCTCGGACCAGGCCGCCTTCACGGCTTCGTCCTCGCGCTGGATGGCGTTGTAGCCGCAGCCGGACAGGAAGCCGGCAACAAGGACGAGGGCAAAGGTACGGAGCAGTGTCTTCATGGCGGCGGTTCCTTGGGGTTCGCGACCACAAGGTAACGCAAATACCTGCTGTTGTAGGAGCGCGCCTGCGCGCGACGGGGCTGCCGTCACATCCGGTCGCGCGCAAGGCGCGCTCCTACAGGGTAGAGGGGCTATGACATGTAGGAGCGCGCCTGCGCGCGACCTGGTCTTGTGACACCGCCGGTCGCGCGCAGGCGCGCTCCTACAGGGCGGGGTTCAGAAAAACCGGGGGACGAGGATCAGGGCCCAGGTGAGGGCGACCATGACCAGCAACAGGAAGACCGCCGCCGAGCCCATGTCCTTGGCCCGGCCCGCCAGCTCGTGGAACTCGGGGCTTACCTTGTCCACCACCGCCTCGATGGCCGAATTGAGCAGCTCGGCGGACAGCACCAGGATCGGGAAGGTGATCAGCAGGATCTTCTCGACGGCGCCGTTGCCCAGCCACAGGCCAAGCGGCACGATGACCACGGCAAGAAACACCTCGAGACGGAACGAGGCCTCGTGGCGGAAACACGCCCGCAGCCCCTTCATGGACCACTGGAAGGCGGCGAAAATCTGCTTCGGCCCACGCGGAACGGTCGTCGCCATGGGTCAGCGGGCTCCGGCCGCTGGCCGGTGGATCGGGAAAACGTGCGGCATGGCGGAAGAAGTCGCTGTGGTCGGCCCAATACTATGCCACAGGCCAGCTTTCGACCGGCTTAAGCCTGCCTGCGTGGCGAATCGCCGCGCCCCTCTGGCGGTGCAGCACAACCCGGCGGACCATTTGCGGTAACCTTGAAAGGTTATGGCCCGTTCAGGGTCATGGCAACGGGAGCCACGCTCCAGAAGTGGCCCGCTGTCTCAATGTGTCCGGAATCTACATGGCAATTCAGAATCCACCCGTTTCACAGACCAGGTCGTTCAGCACGGTCTTCCTTATCGAAATGTGGGAGCGCTTCGGCTTCTACGGCATGCAGGTGTTGATGGTCACCTACATGGTCAAGAAGCTCGGTTTTCCCGAAGCCGACTCGAACCTGATCTGGGGTGCCGCCTCAGCCCTCATCTACGCCACCCCCGCCATCGGTGGCTGGATCGGCGACAAGTTCATCGGCACGCGTCGCGCGATGCTCACCGGCGCCGTGGTCCTGATGATCGGCTATGTGCTGCTGTGGATTCCCACCAACAACAGCCTGTTCCTGTATGCCGCCCTGGGCGTCATCATCCTCGGCAATGGCCTGTTCAAGCCCAACGCGGGCAACCTCGTACGCAAGATCTACGAAGGCGACGAGGTCAAGATCGACAGCGCATTCACCATCTACTACATGGCGGTGAACATCGGTTCCACGATCTCGATGCTGCTCACCCCCTGGATCCGCGACTACGTCGGCGCCCACTACGGCGACGCGATGGGCTGGCACACCGCCTTCGGCGTCTGCTCGATCGGACTGATGCTGGGCCTGGTCAACTATTACTTCATGCGCCGCACGCTGGCCCACATCGGCTCCGCGCCCGATGAGCGTCCGCTGGTCGCGAAGAACATCCTCGGCGTGATTCTCGGTGGCATCGCCATCATCGCGGCCTCCACGTTCATCCTGCAGTATCAGGAAGTAGCCAAGATCTGCGTGTACATCGCAGGCGTGGTGATCCTGGGCATCTTCGTGCACCTCATCCGCTCCGTGGAACCGGGCGAGCGCGCCGGCCTCATCGCCGCGCTGCTGCTCACGGTGCAGACGATCTTCTTCTTCATCTTCTACCAGCAGATGTCGACCTCGCTGAACCTGTTCGCGCAGCGCAACGTCGATCTCGACTTCAGCCTGTTCGGCATCCAGCTCTTCCGCTGGATTCCGGAGCAGTTCCAGTCGCTGAACGCCATCTGGATCGTCATCCTTTCGCCGATCCTCGTCTGGATCTACAACGCGCTCGGCAGGCAGGGCAAAGACTTTCCGGTGGCCGCCAAGTTCGCGCTCGGCTTCGTCGCCGTCGCCGCCGGCTTCTTCATGTACGGCCTGGGGGCCCTGACCGCCGTCGACGGCCAGATCTCGTCCTGGTACATGGTGTGGGGCTACGGTTTCTACTCGCTCGGCGAAATCCTGGTGAGCGGCCTCGGCCTTGCCATGATCGCCCGCTACGTGCCGGCGCGCATGGGCGGTTTCATGATGGGTGCCTACTACGTCGCCGTCGGCGTTTCGCAGTACACCGGTAGCGTGATCGCCAACTTCGCTGCCATCCCGAGCGGCTTCAACAATCCGCTCGAGTCCCTGCCCATCTACACCAGCCTGTTCAACAAACTGGGCTTCGTCGGTGTCGCCTGCACCGTTATCGCCGTGGTGATGCTGCCGCTGATGCGCAAGCTGTCGCTGGATCACGCGCTGGCTGGCGTGCCGCCGGTGCCGCCGGTACACAACGAAGACCTGTAATGCCCGCGAAGGGCCGCCCCCGGGCGGCCCTTCGACCATGAGAGACCACCGTGAGCGACCACCTGCATTCCCCATCGTCCCGCTCCGGTCCCTTCGCGCTTGCGCGAACCCTCGCCTGGCTGCGCCTGTGCGCCATCGCCGGCCAGAGCGTCGCGATCCTGTCCTGCGTCACCCTGCTGCGCCTGGACATCCCCCTGCTGCCCCTGATGATCGGTGTCTGCGTGCTGGCCGTCTTCGCCGCCGCCGCGTCCTTCCGGCTGGGCATGCCCTGGAAGATGACCGAGGGCGAGGCGATCGTGCACATCGCGCTCGATACGCTCGTGCTGGGTTACCTGCTCTATTTCACCGGCGGCGCATCCAATCCCTTCGTGACGCTGCTGCTCGTGCCCATCGGTCTATCAGCCGCTGCGCTGTCCATCGCCGGGGTGTCGCTGGTGGCGATTCTCACTGGCGTGGCCTACGTGCTGCTTGTGCCTTATCACCTGCCCCTGCCCTCGCTGGGCAACAAGGGCATGGACTTCGACCTCTACGTCGCCGGCCTGGGCGTGAACTTCGTGATCATGGCGGTGCTGCTGGGCGTGTTCATCAGCAACCTCGCCAAGGCCATCCGCATCCAGCAGGACGAAGTGCAGCGCATTCGCGAGCGCGCCCTGCGCGACGAGGGCATCCTGGCTATCGCCACGCAGGCGGCGGGTGCCGCCCATGAACTCAACACCCCGCTGGGCACCATGCGTACCCTGCTCCCGGAGATCCGCCGCGAGCATGCGGGCGACAACGCGCTGGGCGACGACCTCGACCTGCTCGAAGGCCAGGTGGAGCGCTGCCGGACGATCCTCCGCGAGATGGTGGCCTTCGGCCAGGCCCAGCTCTCCCAGGTGCCGGAAAAGACAACCCTCGACCAGTTCATTCACAGCTGCATGGAGCGTTTCCAGCTCCTGCGCCCGGAAGCCGACGTACAGCTCGATGTGGACGAGGCCGCCGCGCGGCTGGCCCTGCGCTCGCCGCCCGGGCTGCGCCACGCCCTGATCAACCTGCTCAATAATGCGGCCGACGCCTCGGCCCTGAACGACAGCACCTTCGTCTCGCTCGCCATCCACACCGACGGCCGCTGGCTGGAGCTGGTGGTGACGGACGAGGGCCCGGGTTTCGACGAGTTCGACGAACTGGGTACGCTAGGCCTGTCGCAGAAAGACACCGGGCTCGGCATCGGGCTGGCGCTGGCCGAGGCCACGGCAGAGCGCCTCGATGGCGAACTTGCCGCCAGCAATACCGGCCATGGCGCCCAGATGCGCCTGCGCCTGCCACTTACGGTCATTGGAGACCCGACATGAACGACCTCGTCCCCCCTACCGGCCGCCCCCTGCTCATCGTCGATGACGACGCCACCTTCGCCCGCGTGCTCGGACGCGCCCTCACCTCGCGCGGTTTCGAGGTGATCACCACCGACAACGCCGACGATGCGCGAGCGCTCACCCGCCGTCACCAGCCCCGCTACTGCGTGCTCGACCTGAAGCTGGGCGACGAGAACGGCCTGCGCCTCATTCCCGAGCTGCAATCGCTGGTGCCCGATATCCGCGTGCTGCTGCTCACAGGCTATGCATCCATCGCCACGGCCGTCGAGGCGATCAAGCGCGGCGCGCACGATTACCTCGCCAAGCCAGTCGATGCCGATGCCGTGGTGCGTGCGCTGCTCGACGGCGACGCCGGCCCGGCCGATATCGACGATCTCGTGGACGCCCCGGATGCCCCGCTGCCCCTGCGTCGCCTGGAATGGGAACATATCCAGCGCGTGCTGACCGAATGCGAAGGCAACATCTCCGAAACCGCCCGCCGTCTGGGCATGCATCGTCGCACCTTGCAGCGCAAGCTCAGCAAGCATCCCGTCCGCGAGCGTCCCGAAGAGCACTGAACATGCGCCGTTGCCTGATGCTCGCCGGCCTGCTGTTCACTGTCGCTGCCCAGGCGGACGACATGCATGGCATGACCATGGGCCATGAAGCGCCGCTGGGTTTCGATGCGGCCATTGACCCGGCCGGGCACCTGTGGGTGGTGGACACCGTGGGCGAGCATGTCAGGGTGCGCCGATCCGACGACATGGGGCGACAGTTCACGCAGTCCACCATCGTCAATCCCATCGGTGAGGCGCTTTACGCCGAGGGAGAGAATCGCCCGAAGATCGCACTGGGCCCGCAGGGTGAGCTGTATGTGACCTGGTCACAGCCGCAGAAGACGCCGTGGTCGGGTTACGTGCGTTTCTCGCGTTCGCTGGATGGGGGCACGCACTTCGATACGCCGCGTACCGTCCACACGGACAAGGCGGACATCACGCACCGTTTCGACTCGCTTGCCGTGGATGGCAAGGGAAACATCATCGTCGCCTGGATCGACAAGCGCGATCTCGAAGCGGCAAAAGCATCGGGCAAGCCGTATCTCGGTGCGGCCACCTATTACAGCTGGTCCACCGACCGCGGCGAACACTTCGCGCCCGAACGCAAGATCATCGACCAGAGCTGCGAATGCTGCCGTATCGCTCTTGCCAGAGCACCCGATGGCAGCGTCGATGCGTTCTTCCGCGCCATCTATGGCGACAATATCCGCGACCATGCCTTTACGCCGCTGCCCATAACCGACGATAAGCCGAAGGTGCAGCGCGCCACGTTTACACAGTGGCATATCGAAGGCTGCCCGCATCATGGCCCTTCGCTTGCCATCGGTGCCGCTGGCACTCGCCACGCCGTATGGTTCAGCGTGACCGCCGGCAAGCCCACCATCACCTATGGACAGCTCGTGCCGGGCAAGGAGCCCCTGCATCAGATGGCGGTCGCCACCCTCGGCGCATCCCATGCAGACCTGACGGTGGATGGGAAGCACGTCTGGATCGTATGGCACCAGATGACGGCAAAAGGACTCGACCTGATGTTGCGAGAGTCTACGGATGGCGGCGTGCATTTCGGCGAGCCACGCCAGATCGCCCATACCGACGGCGCATCGGGCTGGCCGAAGCTCGTGCTCTGGGACCACCGCGCCTTCGTGGCATGGAATCCCGAAGGTCAGTTCCGGCTCGTTCCCACGGAGGCTTTGCAATGAAACGCCTGATGGGTCTGCTTGCCTTCGCTGTCGTGGTGCCGGTTCATGCGGCTGCGCCCACGCCGCTTGCCATTGCCGATGTACCAGTCCTGCTTGCGCAGCCGGCCAAGGGCACGCGGGTGATCGCCCTGTGGTCGCTGGATTGCGCTTACTGCGAGCAGAACCTTGCCGCGTTGCGAGACTGGCAGCGCTCGCATGCCGACGTGGAACTCGTTTTCGTGGCGACCGATCCGATGTCCAGGGCATCCGCGCTGGAAAATCGCCTGCATGCGGCGAAGCTCGACGACGTGCCTTCGCGGGCCTACGCCGAGGCCACGCCCGACCGGATCGACTTCCTCATCGACCAGACCTGGGGTGGTGAGACGCCGCGCACATTGGTGATTCATGCCGATGGTCGCAGGAAGGCGGCAAGCGGGGCGCTGGACAAGGCCCGCATCGCCAAACTGCTCGACTAACCCTGTAGGAGCGCGCCTTGCGCGCGACCGGGCATGTCGTAAACCCCGGGTCGCGCGCAAGGCGCGCTCCTAGAGAAGGTCGATGCGCTTCGTAGATCCCGGGTCGCGCGCGAGGCGCGCTCCTACAGAAGGTCGATGCGCTGTCGTAGATGCCGGGTCGCGCGCAAGGCGCGCTCCTGCGGAGATCGGGTATTACGCTTCTACGGGCTGGGGGTTGGGGAAGCGGACGCTTGCGATGCGGCTGGCGCCGGGGAGGGCCCGCAGTTCCAGCGGCCACTGGAAACGATCCGACAGGCGTCGGGCGATGGCGAGGTCGAAACCGTGCCGGTCTACCGAGGCGTGTCGGCGACTGCCCGGCTCCGGCGCATCCACTGCCGGGTTGATCACGCTGACACTGCCTGGCATCACCGTGACCACGATGGTGCCCTGGTCGGTCTGCTGCAACGCGTGGCGGATCAGCTGCCCGCACAGCACGGCGAATACCCGCGGCGAGGCATGCAGGGCAAAGGTGGCCGGCTCGTCGAGGATCAGCTCCACCGGGCGCCCGGCGATCAGCTCCCGCGCGTGATCCACTTCCTGGCGAAGCACCGTGTTGACGACGAAATCCTCTTCCGAGAGCCCCTGGTCGGACTCACGCGAGAGAATCAGGAACGCTTCCACCAGGGATTCCAGCTCGCGCGTGGAGCGGCGGATGCGCTCCAGCGAACGATGGCCGAATTCCGACAGATCCGTCTCGTCGGCCAGCATGTCCGAGGACATCTTGATCACCGTGAGCGGACTACGCAGTTCATGACTGGCGTCACGAGTGAAGTTACGTTCGCGCTCGCCGAAGCCCTCGATGCGCGAGGCCAGCCCGTGCAGACCGCGAATCAGCGACGACACATCCGTGTCGGAACGCTTGCCGCCCTCGTCCTGCAGGCGATCCATGTCCGGGCGATCGGGGTCCCAGCCATCGAGCAGGCGGGCCAGCGCGGCGATGGGCAGCCACTCGCGTGACACCGCCAGCCACGCCAGGCCAGCGGAACAAAGCATGATCGCTACCGCGGCGCCCAAAGGCGCCACGTTATTGGCCGCCATGATCGAGGCGATCACGACCACCAGCGTCTGCAATCCGAAAACGACGGCAATGCGAGCGCGGAATGATCCGCGCCGACGCCGGGTCCCCTGCGAACGGCCCTCTTCCATCGGTTACATCCGTTCCCTCATCCGCATCAACCCACGTGCTGCGACGCTGCCGCGACTTCGGAGTCGAGGTCGGCCAGGCGATAGCCCGCCGAATGAATCGTGTGGAGCAACGGGCGATCGAACGGCTTGTCGATCACGCGGCGCAGGTTGTACAGGTGGGAACGCAGGGTATCCGAATCCGGCAGGGTATCGCCCCAGATCTCGCGCTCGATATCGCGGCGGCTGACCACCCGCGGCGACTCGCGCATCAGGATCGCCAGCAGCTTCAGGCCGATGGGCGAGACGGTGAGTTCCTGGCCGGCGCGGGTCAGGCGCAAGGTGGCGGTGTCCAGGGTCATATCGCCCACGGTGAGCACCTCGGAGGACACCTGGCGACGATCACGGCGGATCAGGGCACGAAGGCGGGCCTCCAGCTCACGGACCTCGAAGGGCTTGATGAGGTAGTCGTCGGCGCCGGCTTCCAGGCCGACCAGCTTGTCTTCCAGCGTGTCGCGGGCCGTCAGCATGAGCACCGGCGTGGACTTCTTGCCGTCCTTGCGCAGCTTGCGGCAGACATCCAGACCATCCATGCCGGGCAGCATGAGGTCGAGCACGATCACGTCGTAGCTGTTGGACACGGCCAGATGCAGGCCGCTCACGCCGTCGGCGGCGTAGTCGACCGAGTAGCCCCGGCGCTCCAGGAATTCACCCACCATCTCGGCGATCTGCCGATTGTCCTCGACGAGGAGGATCAGGCCAGACTGTTCGTCGCGTGTGCTCATCGCTCCACTCCTTTCGCTGATTCACAAATGTGAAGAGTTAACGGCCGGACCGGTGAGAACAGCGTGAAGACCGAAAACAAGTGTTCATTCTGGGTAGGAGAACGTCGACGTTTCGTCGTTTACTTCAACATCGGCGCAAGCGCTTTCCATACATTGTCGGCCACGCGGGGCTCACCACGGGCCGTGGGATGCAGGCCGTCGTCCTGCATCAGGGCCGGATCCAGCGCCACGCCATCGAGCAGGAAGGGCACCAGGGGCACGCTGTGCTTCGTGGCGGCGTCGGTGTAGACCTTGCGCAGGCCGTCGCGATATTGCGGCCCGTAGTTCACCGGCAGTTCGATGCCCAGCAGCAGGACACGGGCGCCGGCCTTCTTCGCCGCGTCGATCATCGCATCGAGGTTGCCGGCCAGTTGCCCCAGCGGCAACCCCTGCAGGCCATCGTTTGCGCCCAGCTCGATCACCACGATGCCCGGACGCTCCTTGCTCAATAAGGCGTTGAGGCGGTTACGGCCGCTCAGCGAGGTTTCGCCGCTGATGCTGGCATTGACCATTGTCCAGGGCGTCGCCATCTTCGAAGTACGCGCGTCCAGCAGACGTACCCACCCGGCTTCCACCGGGATGTTGTGCGCCGCCGACAACGAGTCCCCGAGCACCAGCACCTTGCGTGGCGCGTCCGCCGCGGAGGCGATGGCGCACCAGACGAACAGCAACAGGACCATCAGGCTACGACGCATGAACGATTCTTCCCGTGTTCTTCTCGAAGTAAGGGATGTTAGCAAGTCGGTTTTCGGTCCGGAGGGACAGCTGGACATCCTCTCGGGGGTGAACATGGAAGTACACGCCGGGGAAAGCTTCGCCATCGTCGGCGCCTCCGGGTCGGGCAAGACCACCCTGCTGGGCCTGCTGGCCGGACTGGACGTGCCTTCGTCAGGAAGCATCCGCATCGATGGCCAGGCCCTTCAAAGCATGGATGAGGAAGCCCGCGCGGCCGTGCGGCGCCGTCTGGTGGGCTTTGTCTTCCAGTCGTTCCACCTGCTCCCGGCCCTTACGGCCGAGGAAAACGTGATGCTGCCGCTGGAGCTGGAAGGCGACGATTCCGCCCGCGAGCGGGCCCATGCGGCACTGGATACCGTGGGGCTGGGCGCCCGGCGTCGGCATTACCCGGCCCAGCTGTCCGGTGGCGAACAGCAGCGCGTGGCCTTGGCCCGCGCCTTCGTGCATCGCCCGCGCATCCTCTTCGCGGACGAGCCCACCGGCAATCTCGACCAGCACACGGGCGAGCATGTCGGTGACCTGCTCTTCGACATGAACCGCCAGCATGCGACCACGCTGATCCTGGTCACCCACGATCCCCGCCTGGCAGCGCGCTGCGCCCGCTCGGCGGAGTTGCGCGAGGGTCGCCTCGGGGTGGCCGCGTGAACGTCGGCCGGCTCGCCCTGCGGACGCTGAGGCGTGAATGGCATCTGGTGGAACTGCGCACCCTCGCGGCGTCGCTGGTCCTGGCGGTGATTGCGCTGGGCGTGGTCGCCACACTCTCCACCCGGCTTGAGCGGGGCATTCTCGCCAGCGCCGCTGAACTCATCGGCGGCGACGTCGGTATCACGGCTCCCGCCCCACTCCCCGCGGCACTGCAACGCTCGGCACAGGATGACCGTCTGCGTTCGACGCGAGGAGCCCAGTTCCGCAGCGTGGCCTTCGTGGGCGAGCACAGCCAGTTGCTCGATGTACTCGCCAGCGACGCCGCCTATCCACTGCGCGGTTCGCTGGTCGTGCAGGGCGCGGATGGGCATGAACGCGATGCCCACGGTCCCGGTCCCGGCGAGGTCTATCTCGACCACCGCGCCATGGTCGGCCTGGGCATCCGCGTGGGGCAGACGGTGCAGATCGGCGGCCACGACCTCAGGCTGGCCGCCGAGCTCGTGCGCCAGCCCGATGGTGGGGAACTCTTCGCGCTGGCGCCGCGCGCCGTCATGAACCTCGACGACGCCGACAAGGCCGGGCTGCTCTCCGTCGGCAGCCGTGCCCGTCATCGCCTGCTGGTCGCGGGTGACCCGGGGGACGTCGCGCGCTGGCGTTCCGCCGTTGAAAGTGCCCCTCTGCCAGCGGGTGGAGAACTGATCACCCCCGAGAAGATGCAGGAACGTATGCGCAGCGCCTTCGACCGCGCCAGCGCCTTCCTGCGCTTGACGGCCCTGCTCTCGGCCCTGCTTGCAGGTGTCGCCATCGCCCTGGCATCCGCTCGTTACGCGCGACGCAAGGCCGGTGAGGTCGCGCTGCTGCGCGCCCTGGGCACGCCGAAGCGCCGCGTTGCCGCCCTGCTGGTGACCACGCTGGCGATGCTCGCCATTCCTGCCGCGGGGCTGGGGATGCTTATCGCGCTGGGCTTGTCGGAAGGCGCCTGGTACTTCGCCCGGCAGCTGTTCGACAACATCCCGACCACGCTGCCACTGGGCCCTGCCTTCGCCGCTGCGGCCATGGGCCTCGCGGTGCTGGCCGGTTTCGCCCTGCCGCCTCTCGTTCGGCTGGCCGAGGTGCCGCCCGTGGCCGTGTTCCGCGAATCGATGCAGCGCCGGGTGCGCCGTTTCGACGGCCTGTACCTCGTTCCGCTGCTGACCGCCGTCCTGCTGATCTGGATGCAGAGCGATTCGGTGCGGCTGGCTGGCATCCTGGCGGTAAGCCTCGCATGTGTCGCCGTCGTGGCAGCGGGCCTGGCAGGTCTGCTGCTGGTGGTGGCGCGAAGGGTCGCTCCCGGTGCGCATCCCGCGCTGCGGCTCGGCTTGGCCGCTCTGGCGCGGCGCCGTGGCCTGTCGCTGGTGCAAGCCACGGCCCTGTCGCTCGGCCTGTGCGCGTTGCTCCTGCTTGCCGTGATCGCCCCCTCGCTGCTGGACGGCTGGCGGCGCGAGCTTCCCGCCGACACCCCGAACTGGTTTGCCCTGAACCTGCAGGACGACCAGCGCGATGCATTCTCGTCGGCATTGGCCCACATGGGTGCGAGCAAGATGAACATGATGCCGCTGGCCGTCGGCAAGCTGACGACGATCAACGGCAAACCGGTGGACAGCATCGCCTTCGACAGCGACGAGGCAAAGGATTCGGCCGACCGACAGCTCCGGCTGTCGTGGAGTGACGAGCTGCCGCCGTCGAACCGGATCGTGGCGGGCACGTGGCCGGGGTCATCGCCTGCGCAGGCCGAAGTGTCGATCGATACCTCGTGGCGGGACCGTTTTCACCTCAAGCTCGGCGATACGCTGGGCTTCGAGGTCGGCGAGGGCACGGTGAACGCGCGCGTGACCAGCGTCCGCCAGGTGGACTGGAGCTCGTTCCGGGTCAATTTCTTCCTCATGCTCGATCCGACCCACGCGAGCGAACTTCCGCATACCTGGCTCACCAGTTTCTACCTGCCCCGTGGGCATGCCGATGAGCTTTCGCAGCTGTCGCGCAGCTACGGCAATCTCAGTCTGATCGACGTCGATGCGCTGCTCGACCGGGTTCGTGAAATCGTGGACCGGGTGGGGGCTGCCGTGCGCTGGGTGCTTGGATTCAGCCTGCTGGCTGGTGCATTGGTGCTGGCTGCTGCGCTGGCGGCCAGTGCGCAGGAGCGGCGCAAGGAGGCTGCGCTGCTGCGCACGCTGGGCGCTACACGCCGTCAGCTGCGTGCGGCGGCTGCGTGCGAGTTTGCCTTGCTGGGGTTAGTCTCGGGTCTCACTGCAGCTTTGGGCGCCACCGGTGCCGGGCTATGGCTGGGCAAGGCGGTATTCCGTATCGAGCATTTCGTGCCGCCGTTGTGGCCGCTGGTGGGGGCTGCTGTACTGGCCGCGCTGGTGGTGATGGGCATTGGCCTGCTGGGCACGCGACGGGTGCTACGTACCTCGCCGATGGCACTGTTGCGGGAAGGCTGAAACCGGTCGCGCGCAAGGTGCGCTCCTACACAAGCCACCCTGTAGGAGCGCGCCCGCACGCAACCAGCCCAAAGCCATCCCACACCGCCCGAAACCGCTCCCGTAGGAGCGCGCCTCGCGCGCGACCAGCCCGAAGCCATCCCGCACCGCCCCGAAGTCTTTCCTGTAGGAGCGCGCCTCGCGCGCGACCAGCCCAAAGCCACCCCGCACCGCCCCGAAGTCTTTCCTGTAGGAGCGCGCCTCGCGCGCGACCAGCCCGATCACTCGCCCGGCAACATGTCCAAAGCCATGACAATGGCTTCTTCGCGCCCGTTCCTGGCAGGGTAATACGCAGGCCGTCGACCAATCTCGGCGAAGCCCAGCGTCTCGTACAACACCTTGGCCACCGGATTGGACGGACGTACTTCAAGAAACACTCGCTCGGCCCCATACCAGCGGGCAAGATCGAGCAGGCGCCGCATCATCCGGCGTCCATAGCCGAGCCCGCGATGGGCCTCGCCGATGCAGATATTGAGTACATGCGCCTCGCCCGCGGCAACCGACAGGATGCCGTAGCCGGCAATCTCGCCGTCATGCACGATCACCCAGCAGTTGTGACCGGCTTGCAGGCAATCGCGGAAAATGCCCGAACTCCAGGGAAACTCGTACGACGCATGCTCGATGGCCGAAACGGCGTCGACGTCGTCCCGGCGCATCGCGCGAATTTCCGTAGAAGGGCGAGTCACGGCGACCATCGGCGTCACTCCTTCGGCAAGGCACGCCCAAGCGCGCGCAGCGCATTCCACAACCGGCGCTTGGCAGCACCGCTGGTGAGCAGCGCAGAAGGCGTATCGAGCAGCACGATCTGTGCGGCGCTCATGACGGAGGCAGGCAGGTCACGACCCAGTGCACGGGCCTGCTCCTCGCCGAAGACGAGATAGGCGGCTGCCACCGGCACCTGTCCGAGCCCCTGGGAGCCCACCTCCAGACGCGCAGCCCTGCCTGTTGAAGGGCCAAACGCCCGCAGCGCGCGCCCGACGAGGTCCAGTTCGCGCTCGCTGCATCCCGACGGGAGGATGACGATGCAATGAACCCCTTCGACAGGAAACGGCACCTCGTTCGCTGCCTCCGCCTCTGCCACGGAAACGGCACCCGCGGCACGCAGGCGCCACGGAGTGACGCCCATGGCCTTGAGGAGGCGCTCACGACGGGGCTGCATCATCCGCTTACTCCGGCGTCCGGGCGTGACGACGGGCACGACGACGATGCGTCGCGCGACCCCAGATGGTCATCACCGGACCGGAGATCGTGTAGATCACCATGCCCGCAAACAACACACGCGCGGTATCGATCAGCAGCAACACGACGATGAGCACAGCCGCGATCAGCCATATGAAGGGCACGCGATCGCCCTTGGGCCATGCCTTGAAGCTGAAATAGCGGACGTTGCTCACCATCAGCAGGCCCGCGATGACGGCCAGCGGCATGGCGAAAAAGGCCACCGACGGGCCGGGTACGTCGAACTTTTCCATCGTCCAGACGAAGGACATGCACAGGCCGGCAGCCGCCGGGCTGGCCAGCCCCTGGAAGTAGCGCTTGTCGGCCACCCCCACCTGGGTGTTGAAACGCGCAAGGCGAAGCGCGGCACAAACGGCGTAGATGAACGCCGCCGCCCAGCCGATCTTGCCCCAGACCGGTCCGTAATCGACCAGCGAGGACAGCGCCCAGGTGTACATCACCAGGGCAGGTGCCAGCCCGAAACTGACCAGGTCGGACAAGGAGTCGTACTGGACGCCGAATTCGCTCTGCGTATTGGTGAGACGGGCAACACGGCCATCCATGCCGTCGAGAATGCCGGCCACGAAGACCGCCAGGGCGGCCGTCGCATAATGGCCGCCGATCGCGGAAACGATGGCGTAGAAGCCGGAGAACATGGCTCCGGTGGTGAAGAGATTGGGCAGCAGGTAGATGCCGCGATGGCGCGGCCCCCGGGCTTGGATCGGTTCGCTCATGGTCCAGTGGCTCGAAATGGGCCTCCAGTGTAGCCCAGGCGTCACGAAGCGTCAGGGGCGGGTCCCGCAAAGCGCGACCTGCGTCGCTTGCGGCGCCATCGGGCCGATGCTACTTGTGTGCGCCTCCCACTTCGCCGGACCGCCGCCATGCGCCGCTGCCTCGCTCTCGCCCTGCTCTTCGCCGCCTGCCCTCTCGCCTTCGCCCAGGCCTATAAATGGAAGGATGCCCAGGGCGTCACCCATTACACCGACGCGCCGCCGCCCGGGAAAACGAAGTACGAAACCGTCAAGGTGGCAACCAGCGACCCCGCGCCTGCCCAGGATGCTCAGGGAACAGCAGCGGCCGCCAAGCCTTCGAAGGATGCCGCTGGACGTGCAGACACCCCGGCCAATCGCGAAGCGCTCTGCAACCAGGTGAACCAGAACATCGCCACCCTCCAGAACGAGAAGGTGGTGACCATGGACGATGGCAAGGGCGGAGTGAAACAGGTGGACGAGGCCACCCGCCAGGCCGAGCTGAAGAAAGCCCAGGCACAGGCGACGCTGTACTGTCCCGCCTGAACGCGTGCGGCCGCCCTATAATCATTGCTTTCCCCCGGATTCATCGCAGATGCGCCTCAGCCAGTTCCACCTAGCCACTGTCAAGGAAGTCCCCGCCGACGCGGAAGTCGCCAGCCACAAGCTGATGCTGCGCGCCGGCATGATCCGCAAGCTCGCCTCGGGCCTGTACACCTGGACGCCGCTTGGCCTGCGCGTGCTGCGCAAGGTGGAGGGCGTAGTCCGCGAGGAAATGGTCCGTGCCGGTGCCGTCGAAATGCTGATGCCGTCCGTGCAGCCGCGCGAGCTGTGGGAAGAAACCGGCCGCTGGGAAAAATTCGGCGGCCAGTTGCTGAAGATCAAGGACCGCAAGGAGCAGGAGTTCTGCTACGGCCCGACGCATGAGGAAGTCATCACCGACTTCGCGCGCAACGAGCTGAAGAGCTACAAGCAGCTTCCGTTGAATTTCTTCCAGATCCAGACCAAGTTCCGCGACGAGATCCGTCCGCGCTTCGGCGTGATGCGTGCGCGCGAATTCCTCATGAAGGATGCCTACTCCTTCCATGTCACCCCGGAATCGCTCGGCGAAACCTACAAGGTGATGTACGACGCCTACTCGCGCATTTTCACCCGCCTGGGCCTGGAGTTCCGCGCGGTGGACGCCGATACCGGCGCCATCGGCGGTAGCGCCAGCCATGAGTTCCAGGTGATCGCCGATTCCGGCGAAGACGCCATCGCGTTCTCCGATGCCTCGCCCTACGCGGCGAACATCGAAAAGGCCGAAGCCCTGGCTCCCACCACGGAGCGCCCTGCCCCGGGCGCCGCGCTCACACGGGTGGATACGCCCACCCAGCGCACGATCGAGGAAGTCACGGCACACCTCGGCGTGTCCGCCGCGCAAACGGTCAAGACCATCCTCGTCCGCGGCGCGGAAGGCCTGGTGGCCCTGTGCGTGCGCGGCGACCACGAGGTCAACGAAGTAAAGGCTGCGCATCTCGCCGAGCTGCCGGACGAATCCGAACTGGCCACCGAGGAAGAAATCCTCGCCGCCACGGGCACCCGTCCCGGCTTCATCGGTCCGGTAGGCCTGCCCGAGGGTATCCCGGTCATCGTCGATCGCAGCGCGGCCGTGCTTGCCGACTTCGTCTGCGGCGGCAACCAGGACGGCACCCACTACACCGGGGCCAACTGGGAGCGCGATGCACGGGTCACCCGCGTGGCGGATATCCGCAAGGTCGTCGAAGGCGATCCGTCGCCCGACGGCCAGGGCACCATCCGTTTTGCACGCGGCATCGAGGTCGGCCACATCTTCCAGCTCGGCCAGAAGTATGCCGAAGCCATGGGTGCGGGCGTACTCGACGAACAGGGCAAGATGCGCACCATGTACATGGGTTGCTACGGCATCGGCGTCAGCCGCATCGTGGCGGCCGCCATCGAACAGCGCCACGACGACAACGGCATGATCTGGACCGACAGCATGGCGCCGTGGCGCGTGGCCGTCTGCGTGATCAATCCGAAGAACGATCCGGTCGTCACCGAAGCGGCCGAATCGCTCTACCGCGACCTGGCCGACCGCGGCGTGGAAACCGTGCTCGACGATCGTGGCCTGCGCCCGGGGCCGATGTTCGCCGACATGGAACTCATCGGCATCCCGCATCGGGTCGTGGTGAGCGGCCGTGGCCTCGAAGGCGGCACGTTCGAGTACCGTGCCCGCACGGATGCGGAGGCCCGCAACGTCAGCCGTGACGAGCTCTTCGCCCTGCTCGGCTAAAACCCGCATCCGTTATTTCCGATTATTGATGTCGGTAATGGCCTATTTAGTAAAGAAAATGCCCGGTCAATGACCGGGCATTTTGCTTTTTGGATGCCTTTTGGTTAAAAATCCCCGCGCGGCTCCATTCGGCGATCAATCGCGGGGAACGATCAGGAGCCCATCATCTTTTTGCGTTGCACCACTCGGGAGACCCTAATGGCCGTCGATATCAAGAATCTCAATCATAATCAGCTCACCGACCTGATCGCCAAGGCACAGGCCCGCCAGGGAGAGCTGTCGAAGGAACGGACTTCCAAGGTACGCGAGCAGATCCAGGCCATCCTCAAGAAGGAAGGCGTCACCCTCGACGACGTGTTTCCGTCGCGCGGTGGCGCCAAGTCGAAGCGCGCCGGCACCACCGTCGCCGCCAAGTTCCGTGATCCGGCCAATCCGGAAAACACCTGGTCCGGCCGCGGCAAGCGTCCGCGCTGGTTCAACGATGCGCTGAAGGCCGGCAAGAAGGAAAAAGACCTGCTCATCGGCTGATTCAGTCGGATTTGCGGTAATTCGCGAAAAAGCCCCGGGTTAAACCGGGGCTTTTTCTTTACGAATATCGGGTGAAATATCGCAAGCACCCGCCATAATCGGAGGGCTATTCACCGAGTCAAAAAGAGGCAAACCAATCAGCCGGCCCATCCCCCTCTAGGAGCGCGCCTCGCGCGCGACCGTACGAGGGATGTTGGCACGTTGATGGATACCGCTTCGTCAGCGGTCGCGCGCGAGGCGCGCTCCTACAAAATCGCGGCCTACGCTCAGAGCGAACGGCGCGGTGCCACCAGCAGGTCGCCGAACAACAGGCCCGCCACCAGCGACACCAATAACGTGACACCCAGCAGCCCCGTATCCATGCCCAGCGACGCATCGCGATCCAGCAGGTAAGACACGCTGCGGAAACTGACTGAGCCCGGCACAAGCAGGATGATGCCCGGCTCGCGAATCACTGCACCGGGCTGTTGCGCGTAACGCGCATACACGTTGCTCAGGGCACCTAGCAGCAACCCTCCGACGAACACGCCGAATGGTGCACCGGGCAGCGAACCGGAAATGCTGCCGCCCCATCGCGTGGCTAAGTAACCGAGGATCACGGCACCCATCACCACCGGCCAATCCTTGCGTGCGGCCCGGAACAGGATCGCGAAGGAGAATGCGCCCAGGATCAATGAAGGCCAATCAGCCCAGGCAGGCAACGGCGGCAATGCGTAGTTGCGCGGATCGATACCGGCGGCCTCACACAGCTGGCTGGCCGCAACGGCACCAAAGGTGAGCTTGAGCAACGTGGCCACGGCACCGGCCATGCGCGCGGTACCCGCCACCAGATGCTGGCTGGATATTTCGCGCACCGCCGTGGTGAGCGCCATGCCGGGGAGCAGGACAATGAGACTTCCCAGCACGACCGACTTCATGGCCAACGGTACGATGTAGGCACTGACCAGCGTGGCAATGATCGTCGCCACCATGGCACTGATGGCTTCGCTGGCAGCGGCCAGTCGCGGACGATTGCCGGAGGCCACCGTGATGCAGCCGATGATCACGCCGATGACGCCCGCCGTGATGAGATCGGGCCATGCGCTATGCAACAGCAGGGCCACGACGCTTGCTGCGCACAGGCCATAGCTGGCAACCAGGCCGAGCTTTTCCCGGAAGGAATCCGGTGCACCCAGCTTGCGCAGCAGATGGAAGCCTTCGCGCAGTTCAAGCTGGCCGTCGATCACGGCATCAGCGATGCGATCGGCTTCGCAAAGGCGTGCGAGGTTCACGTCGCCCGGTGGCAGGCGCATGACCTGGGTGACCTGGGCCACGCCGTCCTCGCCCTGGGCCAGATCCGCGAACGAGACGATGATGGCCGTGGGGCTGGACCAGACATCGGCGGCAAGACCCAGCCGCTGGGCTGAACGCGCAATGGCGGTTTCGAGACGCGGAGCCGTGGTGCCGTACTGGTGAAGACGCCTCGCCAGTTCGGCGAGAAAAGCGATGCGGGTGTTGATCGCCGTGGTGGCGAAGCTCACCGGTACGCTGAGCGGGGCGGCCTCAGGCAACGTCCACCGCCTTCACGCGCAGGGTAGTTCCGTCCACGCCAATCACTTCCACCGAGGCCCCCAGCGGCAGATCGGGGCCGGAGACCAGCCACATGCCATCACCGACACGTGCCTTGCCTCGCCCTTGCACAATCGGCTCGCAAAGCACATAGCGCTGCCCGATCATCTGTTCGCCGCGCCGGTTGAGCCGCTCGTTGCCCGACGGGGTGCGGTCGATGCGAGGACGCACGAGCTTCCAGTAGGCAAAGCACGAAGCAAAGGCGAACACCGTGAACAGCACGGCCTGCAACAGTGGCCCGAGATCGGGTACGGCGAAGACGACAATACCCATGGCCGCCGCCGCGATGCCGATCCACAACATGAAATAGCCGGGCAGCATCACCTCGCCGGCAATGAGCGCCAGCGCGATGATCCACCAGAGGTAATGCAAGGCGATATCGCTCATGGCATTCAGCGTGGCAGCGACGGCGTGCGGGGCGGGAGTTCGGGATGGGCCTTCTGCTGGCTCGCCAGCGAATCCTTTGCCAGTTCGGCAATGCCCGCAAGCGAGCCAAGGATGCCGGTGGCTTCCATGGGCAACAGCAGGGTCTTCTGGTTGGGCGACTTGGCCATCTCGACCAGCGCTTCGACGTACTTGGTGGCCACGAAATAATTGAGTGCGTTCACGTCGCCACCGGCGATGGCCTCCGAGACCATGGTGGTGGCCTTGGCTTCGGCCTCGGCGAGGCGCTCACGAGCTTCGGCTTCGCGGAAGGCGGCTTCCTTCTTGCCCTCGGCCTCGAGAATGGCCGATTGCTTTTCGCCGTCGGCCTTGAGGATGGCCGCCTGGCGGAAGCCCTCGGCATCGAGGATGTTCGCGCGCTTCTCGCGCTCGGCCTTCATCTGCCGGGCCATGGCATCGACCAGATCGCGCGGCGGCGAGATGTCCTTGATTTCGATGCGGGTGACCTTGACACCCCAGGGATGGGTGGCCTCGTCGACCACGCCCAGCAGCTTGGCGTTGATGGCGTCACGCTGGCTCAGGCTTTCGTCGAGGTCCATGGAGCCCAGCACCGTGCGGATGTTGGTCATGATGAGCGCGAGGGCCGCGGCTTCCAGGTTGGATACTTCGTAGGCCGCCTTGGCGGCGTCGAGCACCTGGTAGAAGACCACGCCGTCGACCTTGACCACGGCGTTGTCCTTGGTGATGACATCCTGCGAGGGGACGTCGAGCACCTGCTCCATCATGTTCATCTTGCGCCCGATGGAATAGACGAACGGGATGAGGAAATGCAGGCCCGGGCTGAGCGTGCCGGTGTACTTGCCGAACATCTCGACCGTGAACTCGTAGCCCTGGGGCACGATACGGACCAGCTTGGCGATGACGATCATCACCACGACCACAATGACCAGCGCTACGAAAGCTCCCATGACCGCTTTGCTCCCTCTCCCGTGGATAACGTCAGGGAGTATAGGCGAACCGTGTCAGGGCGGACCGCCGGGCAACACCATGCTCACGCGCAGGCCGCCCCCTTCCCGATTGGCCAGTGAAATCCGCCCTCCGTGGGCCTCGGAAATTTCGCGAGCCAGGGCCAGTCCCAGGCCGGTACCGGAGCGTTTCGTGGAATAGAACGGCAGCAGGGCCTGGGCCAGCACGGTCTCGCTCATGCCCGGGCCCCGGTCGGATACCTCGATGAGCATGTCGCGCCCCAGGCCATGGACAGTCAGGGTAACGCCGTCGGGGTCGCCACCGGTTTCGTGGGCATTCTTGATGAGGTTGATCAGCACCTGCTCGATCTGGCTGGGATCGAACCAGCCGGGTTGCTCCGGCAACGATGCGGCAACGCGGAAGCGCGCATGCAGGGAAAGGCCTTCGAGGAACGGCTCCCACGGCACGTAGCGCGACTGCGGTACGGGCAGCTTGGCGAAACTCGCATATCCGGCGATGAAGCCGTGCAGATGGCGGGCGCGATCGCCGATGGAGGCGAATACCCCCGGCAGGCGTTCCAGGTCACCACGCCGCGCCAGTTCCGCGCCCGAGTGGGACAGCGAGGTGATGGGCGCCAGCGAATTGTTCAGCTCATGGCTGATCACGCGGATCACCCGTTTCCATGTGTGCACTTCCTGGCGGGAGAGCTCGCGGGTCATGCGTCGGTAGAGTTGCAGGCGATGAGGCCGCCCTTGCAGGCGGAATCCACGCTGGGACAGGTGGAAGGTCTCTTCGCTACCCTCCATTTCCACGGTGAACAAGGCGTCCTCGCCACCCGCGGCAGCATCCCGCAGGTTTTCCGGCATGTCGACCAGCAAGGTGTCGAAGTCGAGTCCGGCGAGTGTCTTGCCCTGGTTGAACAACTGGCGGGCGGCGATGTTGGCATAGGTGACCTTGCCTGCACCGTCGGTCAGCACGAGTGCCACCGGCGTGTTCTGCACCACGGTGTCCAGCAGCAACTCGCGTTGGGCCAGGTGCTGGCGCTGGTCGCGCAGTGTCTGGCCCAGTTCGTTGTGTACGCGGATGAGATCGCCCAGTTCATCACGTCGCTTCGTGCCGATCGACATGTTGAAGTCGCCGTCACGGTAGCTCGCCACCGCGCTTTCCAGGGCCCGCAGCAGGCGGCGCAGCGGTTCGACGATGGCGTGTGCCGCCAGGGCGGAAAGCGGCAACAGCACCAGGGCGCAGATCACCAGCGCGGTGGCGATGTCCACGGGCTCGGCAGCCAGCTTATGCACGGGGCCGCCTTTGACCGGTGCCTCACGAATCCAGGTCAGCAGCTGTGGGAACGGCCAGATGGATACGCCCGCGAACACGAGAGCCCCCATGGCCGCGGAGCCCGCGACGATGAGGGTCATGCGTCCTTCGAGCGAAAAGGGCTTCATGGTGCGGGTCAGAGCACCAGGCCGTAGCGCTCCATGCGCCGGTACAGCGCCTGGCGGGACAGACCCAGGCTGCTGGCGGCCCGGCTGACTACGCCACCAGCGGATGCCAGTGCCGCCTCCACGGCTTCGCGACTGGGCTCGTCGAGGTTGCGGCTTACGACGGCGGCAGGCACGGGGAGATTGAGATGCACCGGTTCGATACGTCCGTCGGATGCCAGCAAGGCGGCACGCGCGATGGCGTTCTTCAGCTCGCGGACATTGCCCGGCCACGCATGGGCAAGCAGGGATTCACGGGCATCCTCGCTGAGCGTTGCCTTGCCATCGAGAAAGAACTCCGCCAGCGGGAGGATGTCATCGCTGCGTTCCGCCAGGGGCGGCAGGTTCACTTCAATGACGTTGAGCCGGTAGTAGAGATCTTCGCGAAACGTGCCCGCGGCGATCATGGCCTTCAGGTCGGCATTGGTGGCGCTGATGACGCGCACCTTCACCTGGCGGGTGCGGCCCGAACCCAGGCGCTCGAACTGGCCGGTTTCCAGCACCCGCAGCAGTTTCATCTGGCCGGGCAGCGGCAGGTTGCCGATTTCATCCAGGAACAGCGTGCCGCCGTCGGCCATTTCGAAGCGTCCTTCGCGCGCCTTGTTCGCCCCTGTATAGGCACCGGCATCCGCACCGAACAGTTCGGCCTCGATCAGTTCACCGGGCAGCGCACCGCAATTGACGGCCACGAAGGGGCCGCGACGGACGGCCGAATTGGCGTGGACAATCGCGGCGATACGCTCCTTGCCTGCCCCGTTGGGACCCGTGATGAGCACGGGCACCTCCGATTTCGCCACCTGGCAGGCCAGCTCGATGGTGCGCCCCATGGCCTCCGAGGCGAAGACGAGGCCATCGAGGTCGTAGCGGCTCTCAAGTGCTTCGCGGCGACGGCGACGCTCCACGCGGGCGCGCGTCACCTCACGCGTGGACTCCGACAGTTCGAGCAGATTCTCGACCGTGGTGAGCAGCTTGTTGTCGTCCCACGGCTTGGCCAGGTAATCCGTAGCGCCGGCCTTGACCAGTTCCACGGCGGTTTCCAGGTGGGTCCATGCCGTGAGCAGGATCACCGGCAGGTCGGGGTGACGTGCACGGATCGAACGATAGAGCGCCACGCCCTCCTCGCCCGAGGTGGTATCCGCCGTGAAGTTCATATCCTGGATTACCACGTCGATGCGCTCGCGAAGCAGCATGGCAAGCCCGTCTTCCGGCGTGGAAGCCACGAGCGGGCGGATGTCGCGAAGCGACAACGCCAGTGACAGGGCCTCGCCTACGGCAGGGTTGTCGTCGACGATGAGTACGGTGCGCATCTTGATCCTGGGCATGGGGGTGCGATGCACCCCGGCGACAAAAGGTTTGAACGGACGGTAGCGGAGCGTATCTGCCCGGTCCAGTCGTTCAGCTACGGGTCGCCACGACGGGCGGAACGGATGCCGCACGCAGGGCCGGCGACAGTACCGCAAGCTGGCCGAGCAGCCAGAGGATCACCGCGCCAAGGGGCAGGTAAAGCACGGGCAGCCGGGGTAGTTCGTACTGGATCACCAGGAACAGGCTGATGCCATAGGCCAGGACCATGCCGATCACGATGCCAAAAGTCGCCAGCAGGAAGTTCTCGGTCTGGAAGTAACGCAGGATATCGATCTTGCGCGCCCCCAGCGCCCGCCTGACACCGATCTGGCGGCGCCGCTGCGCCACCCAGAAGCTGCCCAGCCCCACGATACCCAGCGCGGTGACGATCAGCAGCGCGATGCAGGTGGCGATGAGCCAGCCTGCCGTGGCCCGATCCGCCGCGAAGAAGGTCTCACGCTGTTTTTCCAGAGTGGTTTTCCTCGTGAGCACACGGCGCGGGTCCAGCGCCTTCAGCTTCGCCACGGCCGCGTCCAGCACCTTGTCGCGCTGGTCGGGCGTCGTCCGCATGACATAGGTTCCGCCCACACCCGCATCCGGGCTGACGCGAACCGGCAGGATCATCGAGTAGTCCTGCTGTCCGGATGCCCACTCCTGCGCGGTGACCAGATGGCGCACGATACCCACCACCCGCGAAGGCTCATCGTAGACGTAGATATCCTTGCCCAGTGCGTTTTCCCCGGGAAACAGGCGCTGGGCCAGCGTTTCGCTGAGGATGACGGCACGCGGCGAGGATCCGGCCTTGCCCGCGTTCATGTCGGTCAACCAGTGATATTCACCGGCATCGAAATCGCGCCCGCTCGTCAGCTCCAGTCCCAGCGCAGGAACGATGCCTTCGCCGTAGTACGAAGACACCGTCACCGTGGGCAGCTTCTGATCCGGCGTGAGCTTGATCGACGAGCTGGAACCGGAATACCCGAAAGGCGTCTGTGCCAGCAAGGCGGCTGACTTCACGCCGGGTACCGCACGCAGGGCCGCGAGGTCTTCGAGGGTACGTGCCTGGGCATCGCTGTTCCTGCCGATACCCGACATCCGCAGGATCGTCACTTCGTTATCGGCCGCGCCGCTCACGGTATGAATGCGATCGAGCCGGAGGCCGATAAGGAATACCGCGTTGCAGACGATCGCACAGGTGAGCGCGATCTCCAGCACGAGCAGGATGGCCGTTACCTTGTGGCGACGCAGGCTGGCAAGGATGGGAAGAATATCCATGGACATCACTGCGTCTTCAGTTGCAGGGCGGGTGCGATGCGGCATGCGCGCCATGCGGGCAGCAGGCCGGCGACGACGGTACTGGCGACCGCGAACACGAACGTCAGGACGAGCATGGACAAATCCAGATGAGCCAGCCCGGCGTAACTGTCAGGTTGCATGCGCACAAGCCACAAGCCCAGCAAGGCCAGCACCAGGCCACCGATGCCACCCGCCACGCCGATCATGCCGGCCTCGGTCAGCAACTGGCCAAGAATCTCCTGGCGAGTGGCGCCCAAGGCGCGGCGCACGCCGACCTCGCCTGACCGGCGGAGGAACTTCGCCAACATCAGGCCCACGGTATTGACCAGGCACACCAGCAGGAACCCGAACGCCAGCCATGCCTGCAGCTTCACATCGCCGGGCACGACTTTCTTGAAATCCAGCCAGGCCATGACGTCATACAGGCGGACATTGGGTGGCCTCTCGAAGCGACCGTGGTCATGCTGTCCACGTGAATAATTGATCAGGTACTCGTGGTAGGCGTCGCGCTTTTCCGCGGAATCCAGTTCCACCCAGTACTGCAGCCACGTACACGACTGCGTTTCCATCTCGGCTTCCGACGACCGGCCGTTGCCGTAGCAGTTGACCGAGCCCGAATGCGTGAGGGCCAAGTCGCGCGAGGTTCCCAGTGGCAGGTAGATCTGCTCCCCGTTGCCGTAATTGGAAACGTCCAGGTCATGGAAATGCGGCTGGGGATCCCAGTCCTCCATCACGCCCACCACCCGCAGGCTTGCATCGCCAACGCGAAGATCTCTCCCCACGCTGTTTTCGCCATGAAATACCTTGTCGTTGAGGCGACGGGTGATGACCACCACGCGGGAACGCGCTGCGTCGTCCCGGGCCGTCCAGCCGGTTCCGTAGATGAAGTGAATATCGAACATCGGGAAGATGTCCGCCGTGCTGTAACGGGAGCCCGTGTAGAACGGATCCAGCGATCCGTCGGCCGGCGTAACGGCTACGTTGCCACCGGTCATCAGCGCCTGGCGATCGGCCCTGGCCTCACGCAACAGGTTCATGCCATCGATCCAGGTGACCTGATCCAGCGGAGGGGTGCCTTCCTGGTAGGTGGTGATCGGCTCGGCATCGACGGCCACGCGAAAAACACGATCCTCCTTGCCTGGCAGCGGATTGCCGGAAAGCACATGCACCACGGTGAGCGTGGTCATGGTGGCGCCGATACCCATGGCGACAGCCAGGATCATCAGGATCGTAAGACCTTTGTTCCTGCGCAGGCTGAGCACGGCCAGCTCAAGGTAATAGACAAACATCGTGTTTCCTCAAACGCTACAAGCGGCTTCAGCTGCTCAGGGGTGTGCCACGTGAGCGTGGGTATGGAAACGCGGTTCCTCCGCGAGATCCACGACCTGGCCGTCGATGACATGCACGTTTCGCTGTGCACGGGCCGCCAGTTCCGGATCGTGGGTGACCATGACGATGGTGGCGCCCTCGCGATGGATTTCTTCCAGCAGTTCCATCACGCCACGGGCCATCTGCGTATCGAGGTTGCCCGTCGGTTCGTCCGCGAGCAGCAGGCGCGGCGACCCGGCAAGCGCGCGGGCGATGGCGACGCGCTGCTGTTGGCCGCCGGACAATTCGGCCGGATAGTGCTTTGCACGGGACGCCAGGCCAACGCGCTCCAGTGCATCCATGATGCGCTGCTTTCGCTCGGCCGCTTTCATGCCCCGGTAACGCAGCGGCACTTCCACGTTGTCGAACACGTTGAGATCGGGAATGAGGTTGAACGCCTGGAAGATGAAACCGATCTTCTCGTTGCGGATGCGCGAACGGGCGTTGTCGTCGAGCTTGCTCACCTCCACGCCATCGAGGTGATACTCACCCCCGGTGAACGTCTCCAGCAGGCCCGCGATGGTCAGGAAGGTGGTCTTGCCGGAACCCGACGGCCCCGTCACGGCCACGAATTCGCCCTCCTTCACGTCGATGTTGAAATCGCGCAGCGCATAGGTCTCGACGACTTCCGTGCGGTAGACCTTGGCGAGATGGTTCATCTTGAGCATGGCGGTTCCCTCGGTTGAATACGGTATCGATGATGCGATCAGCGGCCGATCGCGACGTGTTTCGAATTGCCAAAGGCATCGGCGCCGGAGACCACGATGCGGTCGCCTTCCTTCAGCCCGTCAAGTATTTCGACCTTGTCGATGCTGCTTGCACCGACACGGATATCGTGGCGATCAGCCATGCCGTCGTTGACCAGGTAAGCGTAGCGACCGCCACTCTCGTCGACGAACGAGCCGCGTTGCACCGTCAGCACGTTTTCACGGCGATCCAGCAGGACACGCACCGAAAGACGCTGGCTCTGGCGCAGCTGCTGCGGTGTGCTGCCGTCAAAGCGCAGCCGGGCGGCCACTTCACCGTTGACCACTTCAGGGGAAATGGCACTCACCTTGCCCGTCCAGGTCTTGCCGTTACCTGCGATTTCGCCCGGCATGCCGATGGCGAGGTCACGCGCGAAGCTTTCAGGAACCTTCATCTCCACTTCGAGCGCCGACAGGTCGATGACGCTCAGCAGCTGGGCATCCTTGGCAACGGTGGCGCGCTCGGCAATGAACAGCTGACCCACCTGGCCGTCCACAGGCGACTTCACGTCGAGGTCGTCCACCTGGCGCTCCAGCTCCTTGACCATGAGCAGCTGGCGCTCGTGGGCGATATTCTTGGCCTGCACATCGAAGGTGAGGCTGTCGTTGTCCATGCCCATGTCCGACTTCGCGTGCAGCACGGCGACGTTGGCCTTGTCGAGCGTCGACTTCGCCTTGTCTACATCCATCACCGGCACGGCGCCCTTGTCATAGGCAGTCTGGTAACGCTTGAGGTCACGCTGGCCGGCGGTCTGGTCGATGAGCGCGTTATCCAGGGTCTTCTGCAATTCACCGCGCTTCTTGCGCGCCTCGATCTGCGCACGCAGGTAATCCACCTGCATCGCATCGGCCGATGAACGCTCCTGGAGAAGTTTATTGGTGAGTTCGGGGCTGCTGATAGTCGCCAGCACCTGGCCTTTCTTCACTACGTCACCTGCGTGCACCTTCAGCACGACGGCACCGGGTGATGTCGCGTAGAGCGTAGGGCTCACCGCCGCCACGACCTTGCCCTCCGCCGCGATATCGCGCACGAAGGGCCCGCGGGTCACGGTGGCTATGGTGAGCCGCGACTGGCTTACCGAGGCTTCGGCAGAGAACAACGACGACAGCCTCGGCACGGTCAGCGCCAGGACACACAGCACTGCCACGCCGCCGCCGGCCAGTAGCAGCTTGCGGCGCCGGCTGGGGCGCACTTCGACGAGGCGGTCCTGGGCAGAGGTGTCGCGGATCATGGGCTGTCCCTGAAGGTCTTTACGAAAGACCTAGCAGGGAGCATGCCAACAATGAAGGGATTGGGCGCCAACGCATGGCGCCCAGGACAGTGTGTCCGCGGACACTCTCGAGCGGACACAACAACAGCCGGTCCCGTAGGAGCGTGCTTGCGCGCAACCGGGCATCGCGATGATGCCCGTCGCGCGCAAGCACGCTCCTACACGGTGATGGCGACCGACTCGGACACGGCGATGTCGCGCGCGACACCGCGACCCAGCGACGAAATGCGTACGTCCTGCGCGCCCAGCACGTCGAATCCGACGAGGCGGCGTCGCTGGAAGCTCAACACCCGGGCGCGGCAAGCCCGCAGCCAAGCGCGATCCGGGACTCGCCGGGAGGGCGCATCGACAACGATGGCGTCGGCGAAGAGGCCATCCCAGGCAAGGTAATCGGTATCCGGCAGGAGGTAGATACGGGCCAGCGTGTCGCCATCGGCGCTCACGCAGTCGATCCATTCGCGCGGTCCCTCTGCCGTCACGGCACAGGTCAGGCCGACGTGGCGTGTAGCCAGCAGTGGTGCGAGGTCGGCCGATTCCACCAGGCAACCCACAGGTACCGGCGCACCGGCCGGGCAGGTGACGGGGCGTGGCGCGAGATAAAGCACCCCGCCAAGTTGTCCCAGCCCCTCGACCAGCGTACGGGGGGAGACCGCGAGCCAGCGGATGGTGGAGGCGGAGCGATGGCGTGCGTGCACGCCGAAGGATGCGAGCCAACCGAACATGGGCGTCTCCCGGTGACGGTTCGTCTTCTGGAGTGCCTGGCTGGGCCGTGCGGGAGGGACGGCTGGCTTGGCGGCGGGGAGATCTGGGTTGTTACTTGGTGAGGATGAGCTTGTCGTTGCGCGTGAGGCGCAGGTGGTACTCCGCGCCCTGGTGTTCGATGACCAGTTCGCGGGAGCCATCGAGCAGGTTCTTGCTTTCGATGCGACGGGCGGCGGCCGGTGCGGTACGCAGCGGGACGACCTTGTCGCGGGAGGCGTTGTCGTTCAGGGGAAGCGTTCTCATCAACATGGCAGGTACTCCGCGGTGGGGGTGCGCAGTTGATGATAATGATTCTCAATTACTCGTCAAGAGGGTCTGGCGCGCCGATATGCCGATTCGGAAATTCCTTATATGCGTCTTTGCGGCAAAAAGGTACGTAACCACCACGTTACGCCGCATTTCGCTGACGAAAACGACCCGATACGTGCATCCGACCTAGGATACCCGTGCCCCGGCACCCCGCCGTGGCCTACCCGAACAGGAACCAGACCCATGAACAAGCGCATCCGTCTTTCACTCCTGGCCATGCTCCTGCCGATCGCCGCACCGGCCCTGGCCGATTCCTCCACGGCGAGCACGGCAGGGCTTGGCCAGTCCTGGCCGGCGACCGCCGACGTCAGCGCCAGCGGCCATTTCCATGTCTACCAGTTCGAGCGCGCAGGTGTCCGCTACGTGCAGATCAACGACCTCAACGGCATCGTGCGCGCCGCATTCGGCGTGGCCGGCGGCCAGGTCTTTGCTCTTCCGATGGGTGCGGACACGACCCGCCTTGCCACGGCGTCGCAGGCAGCATCCGCGCCTGCACAGGATGCCAATGGGGAGACGGTGTATCGCTCTGACGACGTACAGGTGATCGCCTATCCGCAGCCGTCGGGAACCGTGATCTTCCAGGCCATCCAGGGTGAATGCACCAAGGGACCCGAGGAATGCGGTGCCCACTTCAACGCCACGTCGCCGTCCCAGTAATCGCCAGGATGCAGGTCGCTTTCGTCAGTCACGCAGCGGAAGCGTGGCTGGCGAAGGCATGGTCGCCACGATGCGCCGGGAAGCCACCATGAGGATAGTGGAGAGCACCGCTGCGAAAACGGCTTGTGCCTGGATCATGGCAGGATCGCGGACGATCGCCGACGTGGTGGCCAGCGCGACACTGGCCAGCGTGCCGCACAAGGCAGCCCCGTGCCAGCCGTGGCGCAAGGCCACGAAAAGCACCGGCAGCACCATGGCGATGCGACAGGCCATCAGGGCGGCGCCGTTGAGATGCGCGGCACCGAAGGCACCGATGGCGAGGAATCCCGCCGCCAGCGCCAGGTCACGCGCAAGCGGCCCCTGCCAGATCGTGCGCAGGTCTTTCTGCTGCACCAGAAGACGCAGCGCCACCAGACTCGGGGCCAGGGTCAGCGCGCCAAGATAGCTACCGAGCAGGTAGGCGAAAAAGGCCTGTAGCAGGCGGACATACGGAACGGCCTGCCCCGGCTCCGTTGGCCAGAGGGCTCCCGCCAGCATCACGTCGTTCACGATGGCGGCCAGCAGGGCGCAGACGAGCGATGCCGTGCCGAACAGCAGCATATTGACCGAGCCATCGGGCAGGAACAAAGAGGCACGCCTGCGCAACCAGAGCATGACCGGAATACAGGGAATGATGACGGGGAACGACGCGAACAGCCCATACCACCAGCCGAACTGCGGGATGAGCATCAGGCCATTGGTCATCACGGGCAGCGCCTCGCCCGCCACGAGGGCGATCCAGTAACGCCGGGGCACGAGCAGCAGGCAGGCAAGCCGGATGCCCGCCGGGAGCATCCAGTGCGAGAACGAAAAGTACCGCGCAACCTCCCAGACCGCGGCATAGGCCGCAGCCACCGCAATCTGTTCGTGCCAGGCAACCTGGCGCACTTCGGACCTGTCGTTCAAGGGGGCATCCTTCCCTGGCGGGACGGGGGGCGTGCTGCCGTGATAGCTCAGCCCAGGATTGGCGTCAAACTTGCCAGGGAAAGCGGCCAGAATAGCGCGTCGCGCCCCCCGACGACAGTGCGGGGGACTTTGCGAAGCTTCTGTGTCCGGCCGAATTCGCCCCTCAGGCGGGCTCCGTAGCCCCGGCCAGGGCGGCCTCGATGGCTTCGAGGTCCGGGATGACGGCCATGTCGTCACGCACCAGCACCCGGGCACGAACGCCGAAAGGCAGGTCGTTGCCGTCGTGCGTGGGCAGCAGCAGCTCTGCGTTGAGCGTCGTCAGGCGGGGAAAACCGTGGGTCAGCACGGCCACGTAGGGCATGTCCGGGCGCTGGCCGATGGCCTTGAGCACCGCAACGCGGGTGGCCTGCGCCTGGCTGTCCTCCGGCAGGGCGGCCACATGGTCGAAGCTGACCAGCGGAATGCGCCAGCCGCGCCATTCGATGACACCGTGCATCCACGCGGGGGCGCCGGGCGCCGGCTCCACCCCTGCCAGGGTAATGACTTCGGCTACGGCCGCATTCGGCAGCAGCAGGCGGATGCCACCGCTGGGAATCAGCACGCAACGGATTTCGCGGGGAAGCGGCTCACTCATGGCAATTCCTCGATCAGCTTGCGTGCAAGGGTGGAGACGTCGCCCGCGAAACCGGCCACGCGCTCTTCCCGGACTCCCGCCACCATCTGGCCGTAATCGTCTTCGACCGGAATGGTCTCGACCCACACGCGGCCACCCGCATCGTAGATGGCCTGCGCACCCGCCACGGCATCATTGCCACGACCGGCGAACACGATCGCCAGTGCATCCTTGCCGAAACTGCCGGCGACGCTGCTGAGCACGCCGTCGATCGACGGGCCCGTCGCCAGGTGATCGGCACTGACCGTTACGCTGCCGTCGCGCCGTATCTGCACGTGCTCGCCACGTGCAACCACAAGCACATCACCGTGCGACACATGCGTGCCGTGCGTCGCAACCCGGCCCCTGCCCAGTCCGGCCACAAGCTGTGCGCTTTCACCGTCGTGATGGACCACCACAAGCAGGACAGCGGGAAGCCCCTTCGGAAGCGCGGAAAGAAACGCTGCGACCGCCGACACGCTTTCGGTGGCACCCGCAAGCGCCACGATGCGACGGACGGCCCGGGCGTTTTCGTCGAGGAACATCTCGTGCACGTAATCGCCCTGCCGCGCCGTGGGTGCCACGGCCTCTTCCATCGACATCAGTTCAAGGGTCAGGCCAGGGCGGATATCCACGCTGCCGTCATCCACAACGTCATGGGCCAGGAATTCGACGGCGCTCAGGGTTTCGATACCGAATTCGGCGGCATCCGGTCGCGGCTCGGCAGGATGGGCGGTAACGGCATCGTGGTCTACCAGGTCCCATTCCGGGACCGGGGGCGGAACATACTCGGTAGAGCGGCCTTCGATCTGCACCGATGAAGCCGCGGTGTCGTCCGGAGCGTCCAGCGTAAGTGCGGAGAGGTCAAACTGGCGGCTCTCCACCGGCGCCGTCGCCGGTAACTCGTCGATCAGTTCGAAGGACGATAATCCCAGCGACGCCAGCTCGCTGAGCTCGACCGGCGCCGACGGAACCTCTTCAAGCGACTCGTGGCCCGGCAACGACAGCTCGCCGTCGGCCAGCAAGGCTTCCAGCTCGGCGGCAAGGTGGCTGGTATCGCCGCCAGGCGCGTCATCATCCATCGAAAGAGGCGTGGCGAAATCCGGCTCGTCCACGAGAGCGCCAGTCACCAACGAGGGCTCCCTGAAGTCTCCGGATTCGCCGGGGTAACCGTGACTGCCAATGATGGCCAGATCATCCGTTACCGACGCCGTGAAGACGCCCTCGGCCGACGCGGGCGGTGTGGCGACGGCGTCGACGCGCGGCTCGATCGAGCGCGCATCCTCGGGCCGGGGCGGATCGAGCACCATGCCACCCACGAGCTTGGCCGCCAGGTGCCTGGCCCAGCGTGCACGATCCCAGCCGCTCAGCCGCCGGCTGACGTCCGCATCGTTGAACACCAGCCTCGGGTGGCCGCTTTCGACCGTGTCGTAGAGGCGATCCAGGTCGTCGTCACCCGGGTTGTCCAGGTCGATTACCACGACATCGGGCGAGGCCCCCACCAGTTCGGCCGGTGCGAACGAGGCCAGGTCGGAGGCATAGACGATGCTGGCACCATGCTCCAACAGGGCATCGCGCAGATGCGCGGAAAGCGTCGCATCGTCGAAAAGCAGTGCGACAGCCGTTCCACGCTCAGCCATGACGCCCTCCGAGGAGTTCGTTGATCTGCACGATGAGGTCGCCTTCCTGGTAGGGCTTGCCGATGTAGCGCGCCACGCCGATATCAAACGCACGCTGGCGATGCTTGTCGCCCGTACGCGAGGTGATCATCACGATAGGTACGCCGGAGAGGCGGTCTTCTGCCTTCATCTGTGTCGCCAGCTCGTAGCCATCCATGCGCGGCATCTCGATGTCGAGCAACATCAGGTCGGGAACGCGTTCGTTGAGTTTCTCCAGCGCGTCCACGCCATCCTTCGCGGTCATCACCTCGAAGCCATGACGTTCAAGCACACGGCCGGTGACCTTGCGCATGGTGATGGAATCGTCCACCACCATCACCAGCGGCTTGACGCGGATTTCGTCCTGCGCACGCGGCGCATGCGGCAGTTCGGCTTCGGCTTCGAATGCACGGCGGGCCACGCCATGGCGCACCAGCGGTGCCAGATCGAGAATCACCAGCACCGAGCCGTCGCCCATGATCGTCGCGCCGAGGATGCCTGGCACCGAACTTACCTGCGGGCCCACCGGCTTGACCACGATTTCGCGCGAGCCGAGCACGGCATCCACGCGCACGGCTGCCCGCAGGTCGCCCGCGCGCACCATCAGCAGCGGAATTTCGCCTTCTTCCGACGACGAAATGGTGTGCAGGCCCAGCAACTGAGGCAGATCGTGGATGGCATGGTCTTCGCCGGCATATTCAAATACCGACTCATCGTCCGCCATGCGATGCGCAAGCTCGTTCGGCTCCACCTGCGATACGCCATGCACAGAGGTCATGGGAATGGCGAAACTGGTTTCGCCGATGCGTACGATGAGCGCCTGGGTCACCGCCAGGGTGAACGGCAGGCGCATCACGAAGGTGGTGCCCTGCCCCTTCTGCGACTCGATGTCGAGCGTGCCGCCAAGCTGCTTGATCTCGTTGGCCACCACGTCCATGCCCACGCCGCGACCGGCGACCTGGGTCACCTTTTCGGCCGTGGAGAAACCCGGTACCTGGATCAGGCGATACAGCTGCTCGTCGGAAACACGGGTATCGGCTCGCAGCAAACCGCGCTCGACGGCTTTTTCGCGGATGGCATCGCGGTCCATGCCTGCGCCGTCGTCGGACAGGCGCACGACGATCTCTGTTGCTTCACGGGCAACCTGGATGCGGACGGTGCCTTCGGGCGACTTGCCGGCCGCTTCGCGAGCCCCTGGTGTCTCGATGCCATGGGCGACCGCGTTGCGCAGCATGTGCTCGAAGGGCGCCTTGATGCGCTCAAGCATGTTGCGGTCCATTTCGCCGTTGGCGCCTTCGACCACCAGCTGGGCGCGCTTGCCCACATCGCCTGCCACCTGGCGCAGTGTGCGGCGCAGGTTGGGCACCATTGCATCGAAGGGCAGCATGCGGGTCTGCATGAGGCCTTCCTGAAGCTCGGCGTTCACGCGTTGCTGCTGGAGCAGGAGGTTTTCCGACTGCCGGGTCAGGTCGTCGAGAATCGTCTGCAGCGACACCAGGTCGGATACCGATTCGGCGAGTGCACGCGAGTACTGCTGCAACTGCGAGAAGCGATCCAGTTCGAGAGGATCGAATGCGGAGGAACCGCTGTCCCGGTGTTCCTGGTGATAGCGCGCGATGATCTGCGCCTCGGTTTCGATTTCCAGCATGCGCAGCTGGCTGCGCAGGCGGTCCACGGTCTGCTCGTGTTCGGTGAGCGCCGTGCGGAAACTCGCCGTCTGCTGCTCCAGGCGTGCGCGATAGATCGACACTTCGCCCGCATGGTTCACCAGCGTGTCGAGCATGTCAGCGCGCACGCGGATCTGTTCCTGCGAACCACGCTGGAGATCCTCTTCCTCGAACTCGGGGAGAAGGTCCGGCAGGTCGCGCATGGGCGCAGGCGGCATCGCGGCGATGCGTTCGTCGCGGTAACTTTCCGCCGTGACGGTGTCAGGCGCGATAGGCGCACCGGCCAGACGGGCGAACGGTTCGATGTCCGCGTCGGCCAGTGCAATGGGACGGCCCTGGGCAATGGATTGCACCATGCCGTGCAGGCGGTCGAAACCGCCCTCGGTGGCTTCGATGGCGGCGCGATCGCTCTCGCGCTGGCCTGCGGCTACCGCGTCAAGCAGGGTTTCCATGGCATGGGCGAGATCGCCTACCGCGGCCATGCCTGCCATGCGTGCGCTGCCTTTGAGCGTGTGCAGGTCTCGCTGCAGGGAGGCGACGTGGTCGGGCTGTTGCGGATCGGCACGCCAGGCAGCCAGTGCGCCGTCGGCGTGGTCGAGGATTTCCCGCCCTTCCTCGACAAACACTTCGAGCAGGTCAGGATCGATATCCGCATAAGGCGACACCCCGCTCTCTGTAGGAGCCGACCTCGTCGGCGACTCCTGCGGAGCGGAATGTTCTGTCTCGTCGATATCTTCCGGCGGTGAGGTGCCGTGGTCGCCGACGAGGTCGGCTCCTACAAAAGCGGGTGTCGTCTCTTCGGTATCTTCCGGCGGTGAGGCATCGTGGTCGCCGACGAGGTCGGCTCCTACAAAAGCGGGTGTCGTCTCTTCGGTATCTTCCGGCGGCGAGGTGCCATGGTCGCCGACGAGGTCGGCTCCTACAAGAACGGGTGCCGTTTCTTCGGTATTTTCGGGTGGCGTGACCTCGCTGTCGCCGACAAGGGGCGCGATGGACGTTGCCGTGTCGAGCTTGTGCCACTCGTCGGCTTGTGCCGGATCGTAGGCGAGGATGGGTTTCAGCTCGCCTTCCGGGCGATCTTCCGCGAAATCATCACCCAGGCTGGCAATGAAATCGGCGGTGAGGTCGCCCTCTTCCACGACCGGCTGCAACGGCGGCAGGTCGATGGGCGGCAGATCTTCGTCGCGATGCGCCAGTTCATCGGCAAGTTGCGCCGTGAGTTCGTCATCCTGCGCTTCGGGCGCAACAACGTCGCTCACGTCCTCGTCGTAAAGCGAAGGATCCGGCTCGTAAAGAATATGAGCCACCGTCGCTTCCGGCTGTTCGTCGCGCAACGCCGCGATACGGGTCGCCAGCGCGGACACATCGGGAACCGGTGCTTGCGGCGTATCGAACAACGCCATCACGTGGTCGACGAGATCGGCCGCTTCGGCCAGCACCTGCACACCATCGCGGCGCAGCGGATGACCCGAAGCGCGCACGCGCTTGACCAGGCCCTCGAGCGGGGCAAGTACCTGGATCAGCAGCGGGATATCGACCATGCCGATGGCGCCATGCAAGGTATGCACGGCGCGCAACAGCGCATCGTCGATCAGCAGTTCGCCATGGCCTGCCTTTGCAAGGTTCGTACGGATCACGGCCAGGTACTGCGCCACTTCCGTACGCAGGATATCCAGCAGCACGGCATCCACCGGCGGCAACGCCGGCTCGGGGAACGACGGCTCCGACACAACAGGCTCTTCCGCCTGCACCTGTCCATAGGACGCAAAGGCAGCAACGGGAACGGCTGCAATGGTGTCGCGCGGTACGCGGCGCTTCACACGCGTGCGCACGGTATGCACGGAATGCTTCGCGACTTCCTCGACGAAGGCGTTGTCGCCCATCGCAAGACGATCCGCGGTTTCCATGATGGCGGCAATCGGCGCCTCGGGGGCACCGGCACCTTCCAGCGCGGCCTTCAGTTCGGGCAACGCATCGATCGCATGGCGGACCAGCGCCTGCACACCCTCGTGCGGGGCAATGCTGCCCTCCAGCACGCGGTTGAGCATGTTTTCGACCTTCCAGGCGAATTCACCCAGAAGACGCGCGCCGACCAGTCGGCCTGACCCCTTCAGTGTGTGGAACGAACGCCGGATCGGCGTCAGGGCCTGGAGTTTCTCCGGTTCCTGCTCCCACTGCGCGAATGCCGCGCGAAGGTTGTCGATTTCCTCCTGGGTTTCTTCCAGGAAAATTTCGCGAATCTCTTCGTCGATGCCATCGATGGTGATCTGGAATCCGGCGAACTCGGCCATGCCATGGCCACCGACTTCCTGCTCGACCTCTTCCTCCACCTCGACCCAGTCCTCTTCCGGCGCATCCGCCACGAGAGGCGCTTCGGGCGGATGACTGGATACCGGCGACGGCGCACCAGCCATCGCCTCGACCTCTTCGTCGGTCGGCGGCTCGTCGATCAGGTCGAAGCTGTCGGCAAAACTGGATACCGTCTCGCCTTCGTCCACGCTGGTGGACGGCACGGCGATATGCTCGATGGCAGCGGACTCGATGTCTTCCAGCGCTTGCGCGCCCAGCTCCGTGACCGGCTCCTGCGATGGCAGGGGCCAGTAGCCGAGTTCGGCAAGACTCTGCTGCGTGACGTCGAGGATGTGTTCCAGGCCACCGCGGTGTTCGCGCGCGGCTTCGAGGTAATACTCCAATGCAGCCAGGGCATCGGCGAGGCGGTCCATCTGCGTGCTGTTCGGCACGCGGCGGTCGCCCAGCAGTTCGCGATGGATGAACAGGCCGATGCCGTCGGCCAGCTCTGCCGGCCGGTTGGCACCCAGCATGCGCAGGGCACCGCCGATTTCCGCCATCAGGTCGGGGGTGCCTTCCAGCTCGCCATGTGACCACGACGACTCGACGAAGGCGACGATGGCATCCTTCACCTTCGATGTATTCGCCGTGGCCTCGCGCATCAGGGTGGCGAGAATCTGGCGGGCCTCGCTGCGCGGAAGGGGCGACGAACCGCCCTCGCCCACCAGTGCTTCGCCTTCGGCACCCAGACGGTCGATGTGATCGTCGAGCGATGCTTCCACATAGAGCAAGGCGCCCGCGACATCGAGCAGGGACTCCTCGTCCGGCGCACGCACGCCAGCGGCGATTTCACCGAGGATACGGCGCTGCTCGCCCACGACGCGACGCGGAACGCCCAGCGCCAGCATGCCCAGGGTGTCACCGACACGCTCAAGCACGTCTACCTGCTGGCCAAGCTGACCCGGGTCGCTGTCGGACCGGCGCAGGAACAGATCCAGTGCTTCCTTCACCCGAAGCAGGTCTTCCTTGATGGCACCTGACACGGTATCGAGCAGGGCGCGATTGTGACCCGACATCGAACCACGGGCATGTTCCAGTTCCGCTTCGCGCGGCAGCAGGCCGTCGAGGCGATAGGTGCGGCGCAGTTCGTCGATCCGGTCGCTGCCCGAGCTTGCCTGGGCCACGTAATAAAGCAGTTTGCGCGCGAGATCGTCGGCGTCGCCACCCAGCAGGGCATCTTCACCGCGATCGAGCAGTTCGCGGATGGAGCGATCGACACGGCCGATCAGCTGGCGCACGTCCTTCTCATGACCGCGCAATACGCCGCGCTCCAGGCCTTCGAGCACGCCGGCGGCAATCCACCACAGGCGACGACCCGGCACCGAATAGCAACGTGCGGCGATGCTGTCGAGCGTGGCGCGCATGCCGAGCAGCTGGCGTTCGCCCCCCTGTCCACGGAACCAGGCCAGCAACTGCTGTTGGAAACGCACGCGCAGTTCGGCGATCTCACCGCGGGCCCCTTCGGCCATGGCGCGATCGTCGGCACCCGGCGCGCCGGTCGGCAGCACGGCATCGAGGTTCGGCGTGAACAGCACGGACTCGTGCAGCAGCTGTTCGCCACGGCTGGCACGCAGATCATTGAGCAGCGGCAGCAGGACGACGGGCACGTCGCGATGACCGCTTTGCAGGCGCTCCAGGTAATCGGGCATCTGCATCATGCCGCGCATGAGCGCCGCATAGGCCTCGTCGCGCTGGGCCACATCGCCGTCGATGAGCGCGGCCACCAGGGCCTCCATCTCACCCACGACCATGGCCGCGCCGTACAGCTCCACCATGCGCAGCGTGCCGTGCACCTGGTGCAGGTCGGCCGCGCAGGTGTGCATCACGTAGGTATCGCGCGGGTCCTCGACATAGGATTCGAGGGCCTGGCGCGCCTTGGCCAGGGCGTCGTCCAGTTCCGCCTTGACCCAGTGCAGCGTGGTGAATTCGTTGTGGTCTTGAAGTCTCACTGCGATCAGCCCGGCAGCTTGAAGTTCGCGACGGACAGGCGAAGGTCGTTCGCCAGCTGTGCCAGGTTACCGATCGATTCGGCTGTCTGGCTCGCGCCCAGCGAAGTCTGTGACGTGATCTCCTGGATCACGTTCATCGTCGCCGACGTATCCGTCGCCGCCGCCGACTGCTGGCGTGCCGCCGCGGAAATGTTCTGAATCAGTGCCGACAGGTCGTTCGACACGCGTTCGATATCGCCCAGTGCCGTGCCCGCGTCCTCGGCCAGACGGGCACCGGCCACCACTTCGGCGGTGGTCTGCTCCATCGAGCTCACCGCTTCGTTGGTATCGGACTGAATGGTCTGCACCAGGGTCTCGATGCGCTTGGTCGCGCTTGCGGAGCGTTCCGCGAGGCGCTGCACTTCGTCCGCCACCACCGCGAAGCCGCGACCGGCCTCACCGGCCGAGGCGGCCTGGATGGCCGCGTTCAGCGCGAGGATGTTGGTCTGCTCGGCGATGTCGTTGATGAGTTCCACGATGGAGCCGATTTCCTGCGACGACTCGCCCAGGCGCTTGATGCGCTTGGAGGTTTCCTGGATCTGGTCGCGGATGGAGTCCATGCCCTGGATGGTTTCGCGCACCACTTCGGCACCGCGTGACGCGATCTGCACCGAGCGCTGCGCCACGTCGGCCGATTCCGCGGAATCCTTCGACACCGTATCCATCGAGGTCGCGATCTGGTTGATCGCCGAGGTGGCGGAGGTGATCTGCTGCGCCTGCTGCTCGGCCGCGTCGGCCAGGTGCATCGCGGTGGCCTGGGTTTCCTGGGCCGCCGCCGACACGCGCACGGCGGTCTCGTTGATGGTGGTGACGAGGTTGCGCATCTCGTCCACCGCGGAGTTCATGGCGTCCGCGATGGCACCCGTGATGTCCTCGGTCACCGTGGCCTTGATGGTCAGGTCGCCTTCGGCGAGCGTGCCCATCTCGTCCAGCAGCCGCATGATCGCGACCTGGTTACGCTGGTTGAGTTCGGAGGTGGTCTCGAAACGGCGACGCTGGTCGCGCACGAGGTTGTAGACGAGCAGCAGCGCGAAGAGCACGGCGCCGATGGCACCCAGCAGGCCCCACCACACATTCGGAAACAGGCGGGTGAGCGGCAGCCTGGCGATCTGGTCGGCCGCTTCGTTCGCGCGCAACAGCACGGTTTGCGAATCGAGGGAGGCCTGGTTGCCGGCGCGCTTGACGTCCTGGAGGTTGGGCGAGGCGGCCACGAGCTGGGTTACCGGATCCACCAGTTCCGCCCACGAACCTTGCATGCCGTCGAGGATCTTGTGCGCGTTGGTGTCGCCGATGGCGCGCACGCCGCCGTCCGGGTTACCGTCGATGAGACCCTTCAGCACCGAGCCGTAGAGCTGGGCGTCGCGCGAGAGGCCATCCGCCGCCGACTGCGATGCATCGCCACCCTGCAGGATCTCCTGCACGCGGCGGATCATGCGGTCGGCCATGAGCATCCAGCGCGCCAGGGTGAAGGTCTGCTCCACCGAGGCATTCTTCTGCTGGACGATATTCATCACCTCGTCCGCGCGGGCGTTCAGCAGTGGCATCTGCTTGGCGAACAGGTCGGCACGCTCCCCGGAGGAGAGCACCAGGTCCTTGTTGTTCAGGATCTTGCCGATGTCCGCATCGAGCTGGTGCCAGGCATTGGCCAGGTTGCCGATGGTGCGGCCCGACTGCGTGGCGTTGTCGTCGGCGTAGGCCGGCATGCCTGTCTTGATATCGCCCTTCACCAGGCGCTGCACCGCCGAATCGATGGTGTTGCGGGTGGCGGCCAGCTCGCGGAAGGAGTCGCGGTTGCCATCGGAGGCCTCCAGCGCGTACTTCGCGGTCTGCTGCGACAACACCTGCACCTGCGTGGTGAGCGCAATGGCCTCGCGATCCTCGCCGTTCTTGTTGTTGAGCCACCAGAAGTCGACCGACGCCAGGCCGATCGCCAGCAGCAGGAACACGATGACGATCGTGTACCCGCGTTCCCGGCCTGCGCCGCTTGCTGTCGTACTCATAACCACCACCTCACGCAAACCTGGCCAGACGAAGCGGCCCGACAGGGGCCACCTCCCGCGTTCCTGTAACAGCCCGGCCACACGGCCGTGCCGCCCCCCACCTGGGACGCCCTAGAGCGCCGCCTGCCGGAAATCCGGCGCACGAACCAGACGGCTCATGCTGAATAGCCCGAACGATTGCTCGCCGAGCTGGATATTCCCGGAGACAAACCGCGCCACGCGCGGATCGGTCTCCTGTTCGCCCTCGTCGCGACGACCTTCGTCCATGGTCCGCTGGCCGAACACTTCGTCCACCAGCAGGCCCACCGTGCCGCCGTGCTGGCGGACCAGCAGCAGGCGCGCACGCTCCGAAGACGGCGTGCGCTCGTCGAAAAGGAAGCGCCCGAGGTCGATCGCCGGCACGAGATTGCCACGCACGTTCGCCACGCCCATCAGCCACGGCTGGGTGCCGGGCACGTTGGTCAGCGGTGGCACCGCGAGCAGTTCGTTGATCTCGTCGATGCCGCTCACGAAATGGCGACGCCCCACGCGAAAGCCGATGCCGCGCCACAGGCCCGTGTCCTCCACCTGTTCGGGCGTGCCGGCCGCATGGGCCACGCAGGCGCGCTCGTAGTAGGCGAGGAGCTCGAAGGGGGTAAGTGCCGCGTTCTCGCTCATGGTGTCCTCAGTGCGTGCGCTGCGAGAGCAACCCGTTGATGGTCGAGAGCAATTCCTTCTCGTTCACCGGCTTGGTGATGAAGGCCTTGGCGCCCTGGCGCAGCCCCCATACCCGGTCGGTTTCCATCGACTTGGTGGTGATCATCACCACCGGTACGTCGGCCGTGGCCGGGTCCCGGCTCAGGGTGCGCGTAGCCTGGAAGCCATTCATGCCGGGCATGATGACGTCCATGATGACGAGGTCGGGCTTGCTCGAACGGATGCGGTCGATGCCGGCTTCGGCATTGTCCACGCTTGAAACGGAGAAACCCGCCTTTTCGAGCAGCGTGGTGAACACGCGGACGTCGGTGGGCGAGTCGTCGATAATCAGGATGTTTGCCACTCGTCCCCCTGGACGTGGTTGCATGACATTGAAGTGGGATCAGTTGGCCGTTGCGTAGCGATGGATCGCGCCGAGCAGCTCGTCGCGGGTGAACGGCTTGGTGAGGTACTGCTCGGCGCCGACGATGCGCCCCCGGGCCTTGTCGAACAGGCCGTCCTTGGAAGACAGCATGATCACGGGCGTACCCCGGAACTGGGCATTGTTCTTGATGAGCGCGCAGGTCTGGTAGCCGTCCAGGCGCGGCATCATGATGTCCACGAAGATGATGTTGGGCTTCTGGTCGGAAATCTTCGCCAGGGCCTCGAAGCCGTCGACCGCGGTCAGCACATCGCAGCCTTCCTTCTTCAGCAGGGTCTCGGCCGTGCGTCGGATGGTTTTCGAATCGTCGATGACCATGACCTTCAAGCCGGTCAGGTCGGTACCACGTTCGTTGTCGTTCACTACGCCCCCGTACCACACCAAAAAACCGCAATCCCGCCGCAGCATAGCCGGTCGTCGCCGGTCATTTCGTGCGCCAGGTCGAAAGTCCGGGGTCGCAAGACCCCGCGGGACCACTCTGGTGGCGGTCCTTGGGTCCGCTGTTTAAAGGTTGGGTCGGGTGGCGTCAAGGAGAATTGTTCTTAAACCGGGCCGCCCCAACTAAACTGCCCGTCTTCACGAATCGGACCTCCGCCATGTCCCTGACCGTCGCCGTCCTGATGGACCCCATCCGCGCCATCAAGATCGCCAAGGATTCCACCTTCGCCATGTTGCTGGAGGCCACGCGCCGCGGCCACACCCTTTTCTACATGGAGCAGGGCGACCTGGCGTTGCGCGGAGGCGAGGCCTGGGCCCGCTTGCGCCCGCTCACGGTGAAGGAAGACCCGGCCAGTTGGTTCACCCTGGGCGAGGCCGAGTGGCGCCGCCTGGGCGAGATCGACGTGGTGCTGGCCCGCAAGGATCCCCCGGTGGACGAGCAGTTCATCTACGACACCATGGTGCTGGAGGCCGCCCAGAAAGCCGGCTGCAACGTGGTGAACGACCCGCGCAGCCTGCGCGACTGCAACGAGAAGCTGTTCGCCCTGCAGTTCCCCCAGTGCATCACGCCGACCCTGGTCTCGCGCGACCGCGGCGAGCTGAAGGCTTTCGTGGCCGAGCATGGTGAGGCGGTGCTCAAGCCGCTGGACGGCATGGGCGGCCGCGGGATCTTCCGGGTGAAGGCCGGCGACAGCAACCTCAACTCCATGCTTGAGACCCTGCTCGACGGCAACCGTCATTTCGCCATCGCACAGAAATACATCCCCGAGATCACCAAGGGCGACAAGCGCATCCTGCTGATCGACGGCGAGCCGGTGCCGTATGCGCTGGCCCGTATTCCGCAGGGAGACGAGTTTCGCGGCAACCTCGCCGCGGGTGGCCGCGGCGAAGGCATCCCTCTTTCGGAGCGCGACCGCTGGATCGCCGCCCAGGTGGCGCCCGAACTGCGCCGCCGCGGCCTGCGCTTCGTGGGGCTCGACGTGATCGGCGACTACCTGACCGAGATCAACGTCACATCTCCGACCTGCATCCGCGAACTGGACGCCCAGTTCGGCATTAACATCGCGGGGTTGCTCTTCGACGCGATCGAGGCCTGATGACCACCCGCACCACCGGCGCCGACCTCTTCGGCGCCACGCTGCTGTTCTCGCTGCTGTTGCACGGTGTCGTCATCCTCGGCATCACCTTCGAGGCGGAGAAGCCCAAGCCCAGCCTGCCGACGCTGGACGTCACCCTCGTGGACGTCGCCAACGCCGAGCAGCCGGACAAGGCCGACTTCCTCGCCCAGGCCAGCAACAGCGGCGGCGGTGAACACGACAAGGCGCGGCGTCCCGCGGAGCCGGTGTCCGGCCCGTTGCCCACGCCCAACCGGGGCGTGACGCCGGAGCCGAAGGAAGCCCAGGCCCCGGCCCCGCACGAAAGCTCGCCGACGCAGCTGCTCACCACGTCGGGTGAATCGGCCTTTGCCGTAGATACCCACAAGGAGCGCAGCGAGCAGGCGCCTCAGCCCTTGCCGGTGTCGGACGAAGAGGTGCAGCGCAAGCTGGAGATGGCGAAGCTCGCCGCCGAGGTGCGCGACCAGTCCGAGGCGTATGCCAAGCGACCGAAAAAGAAATTCATTTCGTCCAATACGCGTGAATACGCCTACGCGGCCTACATGAAGGGCTGGGTGGGTCGCGTGGAGCGCGTGGGCAACCTCAACTACCCCGACGAAGCCCGGCGGCAGGGGGTGTATGGGGAGCTGGTGCTGACGGTGGGGCTCAGCCGGGATGGCTCGATCAAGAGCATCGACGTGATCAAGAGTTCGGGCCACAAGCTGCTGGACGATGCCGCCCAGCGCATCGTCCGGCTATCGGCGCCCTTCCCTGCGCTGCCTGCCGACAAGAGCCGGGTGGATGAGCTGTACATCACCCGTACCTGGCAGTTTTTGCCGGGGAATGTGCTCAAGAATTATTGATGGGTGCGGCCCCTCGGGCCGGTCGCGCGCGAGGCGCGCTCCTACACGGATTCCGCTTCGGGCCGGTCGCGCCCCTACAAAATCACCCTGTAGGAGCGCGCCTCGCGCGCGACCGGTCCAAGCGACACCCGGCACGACCGGCACCACCGCTACGCCCCCCCTACCTGCCGCCAGGCAACAACTGATCCGCCTCACTCACGTACGCCTTCTTCGCCGCCCGGTCCCACACGCACAACTCGCGGCCCGGCGCACCCTTCATATGCTTCTGCGGATACGTCCCCGCCAGCACCAGCGCCGTCACCGGTACCCGGTCGTCGTACTGGATCGTGCCGCCCACGGGCTTCACATCCTTCAGCCCGCTGGCCGCCACGCAGGCATCCACCACCGTGCGTTCATATGCCGTCCATGCCGCCGGTGACGACGCCTGCGCCATGGCGGGCGCCAGCACGACGCAAACGGCAAGAAAACCCTTCCCAAACATCATGTTTCGCATGAATGTGCCTCCTTTTGACCATGGGCACACCCTACGCGAAGCGGCCTGAATCCCGGCGCACGCCAGCGCCCTTAGCGGCTACAATGGCCCCATGACCAACGCCAGCACATTCGCGGGACAATTCCTCATCGCGATGCCCTCGCTCACCGAGGCGCCGTTCGCACGCGGCGTGGCCTTCCTGTGTCAGCACGGCGAAGACGGCGCGGTCGGCCTGCTCATCAACCAGATCTCCGAATACCGACTGGGCGATGTACTGGCCCAGATGAAACTGCACTGCGAAGATCTCGAGATCGCCGACTACCCGGTTCTCATCGGCGGCCCCGTGCAGCAGGAGCGCGGCTTCGTGCTGCATCGCGAACACGGTCACTGGGATTCCAGCTACCGGGTCAACAAGGACTGGTCCGTCACCACCTCCCGCGACATCCTCGTGGCCATGGCCAAGGGCGAAGGCCCGCGCCGTGCCGTGGTCACGCTGGGCTACTCCGGCTGGGATGCCGGCCAGCTGGAACAGGAGGTCATGGACAACGCGTGGCTCACCACCCGCGCCGACGAGCACATCGTCTTCGATACCCCCATCGACGAACGCTGGCATGCCGCCACGCGCACGATGGGCGTGCACGATCCCTTCCAGCTTACCGGCTACGCCGGTCACGCCTGACCCATGAGCTGTCTGTTCGGATTCGACGTCGGCACCAAAATCGTCGGCGTTGCCGTCGGCAACCGGCTCACCGGCACGGCCCGCGCACTTGCCGCGATTCCCGTCCGTGATGGCCAGCCCGACTGGCAGGCCCTCGATGCCCTGCGCACCGACTGGCTGCCCGAAGAACTCGTGGTGGGCCTGCCGCTCGACAACGACGGCAAGGAGCAACCGATGACGCGCACCGCGCGCCGGTTCGCCCAGCGCCTTACGGATCGCTACAAGCTTCCGGTCGTGTTCACCGACGAGCGCATGAGCTCGCAGGAAGCCGCGCGCCGCTTCGCCGCCGGCCGCGCCGCCGGCACACGCAAACGTTCCGATGCGAAATCCATCGACGCCGAGGCTGCCGCCGTCATCCTCGAGTCGTACCTCATCCAAGAATGATCCGTTCCACCTCCCGCTTGAGGAAGTCATGTCACATCGCCTGCGCCACCTGACCACCCTCGAGAACCTTCCGCGCGAAGCCGTCGAACGCATCCTCGACCGTGCCAACAGCATGCGCGACGCCACCGCGCACGGCACGCGCAAGCTCGACCTGCTTGCCGGCCGCACGGTGCTCAACCTGTTCTTCGAGCCCTCCACGCGCACACGCACCTCGTTCGAACTGGCTGCACGCCGGCTGGGCGCCGACGTCATCAACTTCGACATCGGCCTGTCTTCCACCAGCAAGGGCGAAGAACTCTTCGACACCCTGCACACGCTGGAAGCCATGCACCTGGACGCGATCATCGTGCGCCACAAGGTATCGGGCACGCCGGAAGAACTGGTCAAGCATGCGATGAGCGGCGTCTCCGTGGTCAATGCCGGCGACGGCAACCGTGCGCATCCCACGCAGGGCCTGCTCGACGCGCTCACCATCCGCAACCATCACCCCGACATGCGCAAGGTCAAGGTCGCCATCTGCGGTGACGTGCGCCACTCGCGCGTAGCGCGCTCCGATGTGCATGTGCTGACCGCCCTTGGCGCCAAGGACATCCGCATCGTGGGCCCGGCATCCCTCCTGCCACCCGAGGGCGAGCTGAAGGGTGTCACGTATCACGAGAATTTCGACGAAGCCATCGAGGGCGTGGATGCCGTCATCATGCTGCGCCTGCAGAAGGAGCGCATGGCGTCCACCGACCTGCCCGACGAAGCCGCCTACTTCGAGCGCTACGGCCTCGATACCCGCCGCCTCGCCCGTGCCGCCAGGGGCTGCCTGGTGATGCACCCCGGCCCCATCAACCGTGGCATCGAGATCGCCACCGACGTGGCCGACGGCGCCCAGTCGCGCATCCTTGAGCAGGTTGGCAATGGCGTGTTCGTGCGCATGGCGGTACTGGCGGAAGTCATGGGCAGGTAGAAGGCACCTGGCCTCTACCCCTTCCCAACACACAACGAACCACGCCCCCTGTAGGAGCGCGCCTCGCGCGCGACCACCAGTTGATGAGGTAAATCACCCGGTGCCCTCTCGCATGACCGGTCGCGCGCAAGGCGCGCTCCTACACGAGCATGTGTACCCCTGGACGGTTCTTGCCTAAAACGGGTAGCGACTGAACAAGGATCCCCGCGCGTCCGGTGGAGGCGCCAATCCGCCTGCGCTCTCCGGCATAATGGCCGGACCAAGGGACCAACCTGAACAACGGGATACATGATGCGACCGACGAAGCGACTTCTCGCCCTCGGCATCGCCAGCGTGCTGCTGGCGGCCTGCGGCCATAAGGACAAGGATGCACCGCTGGCTTTCGTGCCGGCCGACACGCCCTACGTGGTAGGCACCCTCGACAAGCTCGACGATGACGCCTACGGCGCCATCATGGCCCAGGCCAACAGCGAGCTGCCGGGCCAGGTCACCCAGATGAAGTCGTTCGCCCAGGATCTCGAAGCCAAGGGCAACAAGGACGGTGCCAACCTCCTGCGCGCCTTCGCCGCCGAGTTCGACGGCAAGTCCGCCGAGGACGCCGTGAAGAACATGGGCCTCGACATCAAGACGGGCTCGGCTATCTACGGCCTCGGCCTGGCTCCGGTCCTGCGCGTGTCGCTGGCCGACACGGCCGCATGGGACGCCTTCGTGGGTCGTCTCGAAACCGCTTACGGCAAGAAGCTCGACACCGCCGATGCCGGTGGCCAGTCGTACCGCCACGTCACCCTGTCCGATTCCGGCATCCAGCTGGTGATCGCCACGGTGGGCAAGCAGGCCGTCGCCACGCTGCTCCCGGCCGACGCCGGCCAGCCGCAGATCCGTCAGGCGCTGGGCGCCGATCGTCCCGAGAAGAACATCCAGGACGACGGCCGTCTCACCGACCTCGCCAAGGACAAGGGCTACAAGGATTACGTGGTCGGCCAGATCGACTTCACCCGCCTGCTGCCGCTGGTCGCCGGTGGCAAGGACCCGCTGTTCTCCACCTTCGTCAAGCAGCAGGCGAAGAAGACCGGCGAGCCGGAGCCGCAGATCCCGGCTTCCTGCCAGACCGAAGCCACCCGCATCGCCGCGCGCGTGCCGTCGCTCAGCTTCGGCTACACCCGCCTCGACACCAAGCACCAGGACCAGCGCGTCGACGTGGCCCTGGCCGACGACATCACCAAGGCCTTCTCGGGCCTGAAGGTGGAGCTGCCGGGCCTGGGCACCGATGCCACCGCACCGTTCGACATCAGCCTCGCGCTGCCGGTCGAGCAGATCCGCACGTTCTTCACCTCGCAGGCCGAAGCCGTTGCCGCCAAGCCGTTCGAATGCCCGGCCTTCGCCAGCATGAACGACAGCTACGCCAAGCTCGGCCAGACCATGCAGCAGGCTGCCATCCCGCCGTTCGGCGACGTCCGCGGCATCCGCATCGTGCTCGACTCGTTCAAGCCGGCTGTTCCGCCCGCCCAGCTCCCGGCCGTCACCGGTCGCATCGTGCTCGGCACGCGTAACCCGGCCGGTCTCGTCGCCATGGCTCAGGCCGTGCTCGGCGGCGACTTCAAGCTGGCCGCCGACGGCAAGCCCACCGCCCTGCCGCAGAACGTCACCGCCTCGTTCGGCATGCCGGCCTGGGCCGCCATGAGCAACCAGGCCGTGGCCATCGGCGTGGGCGAAGGCGAAGACGCCAAGCTCGACGACGTGCTCAAGGCCACCACGGGCGATGCCGGCCGCGTGAGCCGCCTGCACCTCAATGGCGACATGTACCGTTCGTGGGTCGACGTGATGGCCGAAAAGGCCCAGACGTACGCCAGCGCAATGAACGATGCCGCCAAGGCCGACGACGCTCCGGAAGACCAGTCCTCCGCCGCGAACGCCGCCAACCGCTCCAAGGCCCAGTTCGATGCGATGAAGGCCCAGGCCGCCCGCGTGCAGCAGGTGTCCGGCGAAGCCCACATCGAAGACAAGGGCCTCGTGTTCACCGGTTCGGTGGAATACAAGTAAGCCGCTTTCTGCCTGAAATGCAGAGCTTTGAGAGGGCGCCCATGGGCGCCCTCTTTCTTTACCTGCCATGTAGGAGCGCGCCTTGCGCGCGACCGGGTTGTCGCGATGACCGGTCGCGCGCAAGGCGCGCTCCTACATGGCATGTCCTGTTATCGGTACGGTGCGCACCCACAAAACTGAACAACGTGCTGCGATGGCGACAGATCGTTCACGGATGCGCTGGTTCCATAGCTACCGCGACTACGGTAGCCACATCGTGTGGCCCCGCTCGCCAACCTCATTGTGCGTAAAGGAGTTCACCCATGAACCATGCCAACCTCCGCAAGGCCCTGTTTGCTGCCGCCCTCGTCGCCGGTCTCGGCACGGTCCCGTTCGCGCAGGTGTATGCCCAGGACTCCGCCGCTGCCGCTTCCAAGGGCGACAACCAGACGGTCGCCGGCAAGGCTGACGATACCTGGATCACCACCAAGGTGAAGTCCGAGTTTGCCGCCAACAAGAGCGTCAAGGGCAGCGATATCTCCGTGAGCACCACCGAAGGCGTCGTGACGCTGACCGGCACCGTTGCCACGGCGAAGGAAAAGAGCCACGCCGAGGCGATCGCCAAGAAGATCAAGGGCGTGAAGAGCGTCGATGCCAGCGGCCTGACCGTGTCGGCTGCGGCCAAGTAATAAGAAATACAGTTGGTGATCGACTTGAGGGCGCCCTTGCGGCGCCCTTTTTTTCGGCCTTTTTTTGTAGGAGCGCGCCTTGCGCGCGACCGGGGTTGTCGCAATAACCGGTCGCGCGCAAGGCGCGCTCCTACAGGGTCATATGGTCAACGGCGAAGGCAGAGGTCGAGGCAGGGCCAGGGTCAACGGCGAAGGCAGAGGTCGAGGCGGGGCCAGGGTCAGCGGCGGAGGATGCCGCCGAAGCCGTTACGGTCGTCGGTTTTCTCAATTTCCACGCCTTCGAGGCCCTGCGACAGGGTGTGTGCGTCGCCGCCCTGGGCGAGCTTGATGCGTAGGCGCACCTCGTTCGTGCTGTCGGCGTGGCGTAGCGCATCTTCGTAGCTGATCTCGCCTGCGTGATACAGCTCGACCAGGCTCTGGTCGAACGTGCGCATGCCCAGCTGGTTGGAGTCGCGCATCAGTTCCTTCAGCTTGTGCACCTCACCCTGGCGGATGTAGTCCTGCGCCAGCGGCGTGCCCAGCAGCACCTCGACCGCCACGCGACGCGCCTTGCCGTCCGGCGTGGGAATCAGCTGCTGGGCCACGATGCCCTTGAGGTTCAGCGAAAGATCCATGAACAATTGCTGGCGACGGTCTTCCGGGAAGAAATGCAGGATGCGGTCCAGTGCCTGGTTGGCATTGTTCGCATGCAGCGTGCACAGGCAAAGGTGGCCGGTTTCCGAGAAGTTGATCGCGTGCTCCATCGTCTCGCGCGTGCGCACTTCGCCGATCATGATCACGTCGGGGGCCTGGCGCAGGGTGTTCTTGAGCGCGTTCTCCCAGCTATCGGTATCGATGCCCAGCTCGCGCTGCGTGATGATGCAGCCCTCGTGCCGGTGCACGTATTCGATGGGATCCTCGATGGTGATGATGTGACCGGTGGAATTCTGGTTGCGATAGCCGATCATCGCGGCCAGCGAGGTCGACTTACCGGTACCCGTACCGCCCACGAAGATGATGATGCCGCGCTTGGTCATCGCCAGCTGTTTCACGATCGGCGGCAGGCTCAGCTCGTCCACGGTGGGGATCTTCGACTCGATCCTTCGCAGCACCATGCCCACGCAGTTGCGCTGGTAGAAGCACGACACGCGGAAACGGCCGATACCCGAGGCACTGATCGCGAACTGGCATTCGTGGGTTTTCTCAAACTCCTCGCGCTGGTTGGGGGTCATCACGTTGAGCACCATGTCGCGTGCCTGCTGCGCGGACAAAGGACTCTGGGTGATGGGCACGATACGCCCCTGCACCTTCATGGAAGGCGCGACGCCGGCGGTGATGAACAGGTCGGAGGCCTGTTTGTGCACCATCAGCTTGAGGAAGGAGGTGAAATCGAAGTCGCTCATGGCTTGGGCACGGCTCGGGGGTGGGGAGGACGACTTCCGCTCAGCGGAAGGCTTCCTTGTTTTTCGCGTACATCGCGCCTTCCTGGCGTGTGATGAGACCGCGCTTCACCAGGTCCAGCAGGTTCTGGTCGAGGGTCTGCATGCCGTACTGCTGGCCGGTCTGGATGGCGGAGTACATCTGCGCCACCTTGTCTTCGCGAATGAGGTTGCGGATGGCCGGGATGCCTACCATGATCTCGTGCGCCGCCAGGCGACCGCCGCCCACTTTCTTCAGCAGTGACTGCGAGATGACCGCGCGCAGCGACTCGGAAAGCATGGAGCGCACCATGGGCTTCTCGCCCGCCGGAAACACGTCGATGATACGGTCGATGGTCTTGGCGGCCGACGAGGTATGCAGGGTGCCGAACACCAGATGGCCCGTTTCCGCGGCGGTAAGCGCCAGGCGGATGGTTTCCAGGTCGCGCAATTCGCCCACCAGGATGTAATCCGGATCTTCGCGCAGCGCGGAACGCAGCGCCTCGTTGAAACCGTGGGTGTCGCGGTGCACTTCGCGCTGGTTGACGAGGCACTTCTGCGAGGTGTGCACGAATTCGATCGGGTCCTCCACGGTGAGGAGGTGGCCGTATTCGGTCTTGTTGATGTGATCGACCATGGCCGCCAGGGTGGTCGACTTGCCCGAGCCCGTGGGCCCGGTGACCAGGATCAGGCCCTGGGGCTGCTCGATCAGCTCGCGGAAGATACGCGGTGCGCCCAGGTCTTCCAGGGTGAGCACTTCGGACGGAATGGTACGAAACACGCCGCCGGCACCACGGTTGTGGTTGAAGGCGTTGACGCGGAAGCGGGCCAGGCCGGGGATTTCGAACGAGAAATCGACCTCAAGGAATTCCTCATAGTCACGCCGCTGCTTGTCCGACATGATGTCGTAGATCAGCGCGTGGACCTGCTTGTGCTCCAGCGCGGGGATGTTGATGCGGCGCACGTCGCCGTCCACGCGGATCATCGGCGGGAGACCGGCAGAAAGGTGCAGGTCGGAGGCCTTGTTCTTCACGGAGAAGGCAAGGAGTTCGGCGATGTCCATCGGTGTCCCCTATCTTGAAGGGGCATAGGTAAGCATGCCCGGGGGTCGGCGGCAAGGCGCGGGGCATATATGCTTTGCCCAATGTGAAAAGCGTCTCGAACGGAGCACACCCACCATGAATCGGATCGCCTTCATCGGCGGCGGCAATATGGCCCAGGCCCTCATCGCGGGGATGATCCGCCATGGCGCCCAGCCCGGCGGCATCGCCGTGGCCGAACCGCGCGCAGAAGCCCTCCAGGAGCTTTCGCGGGAGTACGGGGTCGCCACCTACACCGACAATCTCGACGCGGCCGAGGGAGCCTCCATCCTCGTCCTGGCCGTGAAACCGCAGGTCATGGCCGAGGTCTGTCGGGCGCTGCGCCCGGTGGTGCAGAAATACCGCCCGGTGGTGATCTCCATCGCCGCGGGCATCCGCATCGCCCAGTTGGAGCGCTGGCTGGATGCCGCCCTGCCGGTGGTCCGCTGCATGCCGAATACGCCCGCCATGTACGGTGCGGGGGCTACCGGCCTCTACGCCAATGCCCGGGTCAGCGCGCCGCAACGTGCCGAGGCCCAGCATGTGCTCGATGCCGCCGGGCTCACCGTCTGGGTGCCTGACGAAGACCAGCTGGACATCGTGACGGCCATCTCCGGCTCCGGCCCGGCCTATTTCTTCCTCATGGTCGAGGCGCTGGAGAACGCGGCCTTCGCCCAGGGCATGTCGCGGGAGACCGCGCAGGCCCTTGCCGCGCAGACGGCGCTGGGCGCCGGCCGTATGCTGGTGGAGAGCGGCGAGACGGCAGCCACCCTGCGCAAGCGGGTCACCTCGCCCAACGGCACCACCCAGGCCGCCCTGGAGAGTTTCCAGGTTGACCATTTTCCCGCCGTCGTGGCGCGTGCCGTGGACGCGGCCCGCCAGCGTGGCGTTGAACTCTCCGAATCCATGGAATCGAACACGTGAATTACCTGACCAACGCCGGCGCCCTGATCCTGCAGTTTGCCTTCGGCGCCCTAGTGACCCTGTTCGTGCTGCGCATCCTCGCCGAGGCCTGCCGTGCGGACTTCCACAACCCGATCTGCCAGTTCATCTACCGCTTCACCAATCCGGTGCTGCGTCCGCTGCGCAAGGCGCTGCCGAACTTCCGCCGGATCAACACCGGCGCCCTGGTGATCGCGCTGGTGCTGGAATGCGTGAAGGTACTGCTGGTGCTTGCCCTGGGCGGCATCCCGCTCGCGCCGGTCGGCATCCTCGTGATGGGTTTTGCCGAATTGCTCGATTTCTTCCTGCTGACCTGGATCGTGATCGTCTTCGCGTGGTCGCTGATGAGCATGTTTTCGAGCGATCGCTACCACCCGGTAGCGCGCCTGCTGTCAAGCCTGGCCGAGCCGCTGGTGCGCCCGCTGCGTGGGCGCATGACCATCGGCGGGCTGGATTTCTCACCGACGGTGGTGCTGCTGGGGTTGTTCCTGGCGCGCATCCTGGTGGCACAGCCGATCCTCGACCTGGGCGGCCGGCTGGTGCTGGCGGGTTGATGCGAGCGGGCGTTCGCCTGGATTGCATTTCGCCCAGTCCGGTCGCGCGCAAGGCGCGCTCCTACACAAGCCGCCATGTAGGAGCGCGCCTTGCGCGCGACCGGACCAGGCGACACGCCAGCCACGTCAACGCCCCCCGACCCTCCGCGCATCCACCACGTTAGGCAGCGCCGTCAGCCTGCCCAGCAACATCGACAACTGCTCGTAATCCTTCACCCGCAGCGTAAAACGCATCTCCACCTCGCCCGTGCGCACATGCACGCGGCTCGACGAGGCCACGATATGCGGACCGACATTGCTGATCGTGGTCGCCACATCCTTCTGCAAACCCTTGCGGTCGTACCCGCGCAGCTCGATATCCACCTCGTAGTTCTGCACCTCCACCCGCCCCCAGTTCACCTCGATCACGCGATCGGGGTCCTTCCGGGCCAGGCGAGCCAGCGCGGCACAGTCGGCACGATGCACCGATACGCCACGCCCCCTGGTGATGAACCCCCGCACCGGATCGCCCGGCAGCGGCTGGCAGCAACGGGCCAGGGTGGTGAGCAGGTTGCCGACGCCCTCAATGGACAACGCACCCCGATCACGCTGCGCCACACGCGAGGCCACCGGTGCGGTGGACTGCGTGATCTCCGGCTCCACTGGCTCCTGCAGCGCGCGGGCCACCTGCCCCAGCGAAACTTCGCCCAGCGCCACCGTGACGAACAGTTCCTCGACGCTCTTCAGCTTGAACGTGGTGGCAAGCTTCGCCAGATCCACGTCGTCCAGCGCAAGACGGCGCAGCTCTTTTTCCAGCGACAGCTTGCCCGCCACGATATTCGCGTCGTGCGCCGTGCGCCGGAACCACGAACGCACCTTCTCCTTCGCGCGCGTGGTGTTGAGATAACCATGATGCGACGACAGCCAGTCGCGGCTGGGCTCTGACACCTTGGTGGTAAGGATTTCCACACGATCGCCGCTACGTGGCGACGTGGTCAGCGGCACGATGCGGCCGTTGATCTTGGCGCCACGGCAACGATGCCCCACCTCCGTATGGATGTGGTACGCGAAGTCGAGCACGGTAGCGCCACGCGGCATGTCGATGACCTCGCCCTTGGGCGAGAGCACGTACACGCGATCTTCCATCAGCTCCGTGGCGAAACCGGCGGCGAGATCGGCGTCGTCTTCCCCTTCGCCACGCGGCTCCAGCAGCTTGCGCATCCAGGCGATCTTCGCCTCGAACTCGGCGTCTGCACCGCCGCCTTCCTTGTAGCGCCAGTGCGCGGCCACGCCCAGCTCGTTGGCGCGATGCATCTCGTGGGTGCGGATCTGCACTTCCAGCGTCTTGCCTTCGGGACCGACCACAGCCGTATGCAGCGATCGATAACCGTTGCCCTTGGGTCGTGCGACGTAATCGTCGAATTCACCCGGCAGATGCGGCCACAGGCTATGCACGAGGCCCAGCGAGGCATAGCAGTCGGCCACGTTGTCCACGAGGATGCGCACGGCACGGATGTCGTAGAGGTCGGAGAATTCCAGCCCCTTTTTCTTCATCTTCTTCCAGATGGAGAAGATATGCTTCGGCCGCCCGGCCAGGTCGGCACGGATGCCCGACTGCTCCAGGATGTCACGCAACTGCGCGAGGCTGGCTGCGATGAAGTGCTCCCGGTCCGCGCGGCGTTCATCGAGCAGGCGCGCGATACGGCGGTAGGTATCCGGCTCCAGGTAGCGGAATGCCAGGTCTTCCAGCTCCCACTTGAGCTGCCAGATACCCAGGCGGTTCGCCAGCGGTGCATGGATGTCCGAGGTGAGCTGCGCCAGCTCGCGACGCTCGTGATCGGGCAGCGTCATGGCCGTACGCATCGCCGCCAGCTGGCGGGCGAGCAGCACGAAGACGACCCGCAGGTCACGGATGATTGCCAGCAACAGACGGCGCAGGCCTTCGGCGCCGCTGGCCTTGCCGCGCTGTGCATGCAGCGCCCAGACCTTTTCGGCCTCGCCCTGCCCGTCCACCAGGCGTTTCAGCGACGGAGCCCAGCCAGCCATGGCCTGGTCGGCCGCACCCGGCATGCCACGCGACAACGAGAACCACAGCGCCGACGCGCAGGTTTCATCGTCACAGCCGAGCAGGTGCAGCAGCTCGATGATGGTCTCGCCTTCGGCACGGGCAGCCACCGGCAACACGGAACACGCCTCGCGAGCCGCATCGGTGAGCGGTGAAGGCAGTTGCTTCGCCTCGCTGGGGGTCCCGTCTCTCGCCGTTTTCATCGTGTCGCCGCCTCAGCCGATTCCAGTGCACGCGCCAACCGCTTCGCCGATACCGGCTCCGCGGTCTTCATCTCCTGGGCAAACAGCGATACGCGCCATTCTTCCAGCAACCAGCGCAATTCGCTCCATGCCTGCGCATCCCACGCGGTGCCGCCCGCATTGAGCAACGCCCGCCAGTACGGCAGCACTTGCAGCATACGCGACTGATCGCGCGCCGGGTCCTGGCGCAGGCGTTCGCCACGCAGGCGCATCGCCTTCAGGTAACGAGCGAAATGGGCCAGTCGCGAGGTGGGCAGTTCACGCAGGAAGCCTGGCTGCAACAAGGCGGTGAGCTGTTCGCGCAGGTCGTCGTAACTGGCCTTGGCAAAGCCCACCAGCGGTGGTTCCATCCACGGTTTCAGTTCGGCCTGCGCCTCGATGATGGGTTCGGCGAGTTTCTGCCGCTCCATCGCAGCGCCGAACAGTTCGCGGCCCAGCTCGGTACGCAGCGCCTCGAATTCGCCCTGTGTGCGCACGTCGAGCTTGTGCGTGGCGAGCAGGTCGGCGAAACCACCTTCCACCAGATCTTCGCGCAAGCCGTCCACGCTACCCAGTGGCGCGTATTTCAGCGACAGCGGATTGCCGATGGGCAGCTGGCGACGCGCGCGCTTGAACTCGGGCGCCAGCGCCTGGCGCAACAGGCGTTCGACGCCGCCGACATGGGCTTCGGCCGCTTCGTCGGCGCGCTCGAACACGCGCAGCGCGACGGCTTCGCCCAGATCCACCAGCGCTGGATAAGCCTTGAGGCCTGCCTCGGAACGCACTTCGCGCGGAATGGATTCGAAATCCCATGCCACGATGTCTTCGCGGGTCAGCTCGACATCGGTCTTGCGCGAGAACGCTTCGCGCGCCTTGCCTTCCCACTGGTTGCGGATCGCGGCCAGGTCGCGGCCTTCGGCCACGGTGCGGCCGTTCTCGTCGTGCACGCGGTAACGCATCTGCAAGTGCACCGGCGGCTCGGCATCGGCAAAGGCCGATGCATCGATGGCTACGCCCGTGGTGCGCTTGAGGAAGGCCGCCAGCGCTTTCGCCAGCGGCTCGTCACGCGGTGCCTCGGCTTCGAAGAAGGCCTTCGCAAAGTCCGGTGCAGGGACGAAGTTGCGACGCAGTGCCTTCGGCAGGCCACGGATCATCTCGGCCACCTTGTCCACCAGCAGGCCACCCACGAGCCATTCGCAGCGGGCCGCGGGCAACGCGTTGAGGAAGGCCAGCGGCACGTGCATGGTGACGCCGTCGGCCGGATCGCCCGGCACGAAACGGTATTCCAGGCGATAGCGATGCTGGCCGATGTCCAGCGATGCCGGGAACGCCTTGGGATCGAGGCCCGCGCCGTTGTCCATCACGTCGGCAAGCGTCCAGCGCAGTGCGGCCTGTTCGCCCGGTGCGGCCTTGCGGTACCACGCATCGAGGGCACGCGTGTCGGCGATGCTTTCAGGCAGCTTGCCGTCGAAGAACGCGGCCAGCGCCTCATCCGAACGCAGCAGGCCGGCACGGCGCTGCTTGGCTTCGATGTCATGAGCCTGTTCCAGCACGCGCACATTGGCGCGCACGAAATCGGCACGGCTATCCAGTTCGCCACGGGTCAGCGCCTCGCGAACGAAGATCTCGTGCGCCAGCGCCGGGTCCTGGCGATGGAAGGTCACGGGGCGACGCTCGACCAGCACGAGGCCGAACAAGGTCACCTGCTCATAGGCCACCACCGTGCCACGCTTGCGCGACCAGTGCGGATCGCGCGCCGTGGCACGTACCAGATGGGCGGCCTGTGATTCGACCCAGGCGGGATCGACACGGGCGCACATCATGGCCCACACCTTGCCGCCGATATCGAGGATCTGCGCGGCGAAAACCCACGCCGGCGGCGCTTTCGCCAGCGCGGAGCCCGGGAACACCTGGAATCGGCGCTCGCGCGTACCGCGGAACACGCCCTTGTCGTCCTTGTGGCCCACTTGCGTGGGCAACCCGGCCAGCAGGCTGCGGTGAATGGCCTCGAACAAGGCATCCCCCTCCAAACCCTCCGCCCCCTTGTAGGAGCGCGCCTCGCGCGCGACCGGAGACTCGGCGGCGTCGCCAACAGAGCGGTTGGGGCTTGCTGCCCTGGCGCCATTTCGCCCTGGGCGGTCGCGCGCAGGGCGCGCTCCTACAGGAGCGGGTTCCGCTTTGTCCCAGCCCAAGTCGCGGGTGACCAGCGCGAGCTGACGGTGCAGTTCGCGCCATTCGCGCATGCGCATGAAGCTCAGGAAATTCCGCGAGCACCAGTCGCGCAGCTTCGATGAGGTGAGGTCTTCGGCCGCCGCCAGATACGCCTTCCACAGGTTCACCACGCCCACGAAGTCGGACTTCGGATCGGCGAACTGCGCATGGGCCGCATCGGCCTGCCCGCGTGCTTCCGGCGGCCGCTCGCGCGGGTCCTGGATGCTGAGGAAGGCCACGATGGTCATCAGGTCAGCCAGGCTGCCGAGCTTGCGGGCTTCCACCAGCATGCGCGCCAGCTGCACGTCGATGGGCAGGCGCGCCACCGTGCGGCCGGTTTCCGTGAGGCGGCGATCGTCGTCGATGGCGCCGATCTCGGCCAGGCGGCGGTAGCCGTCGGCCACGACGCGCGGATCGGGCGCTTCAAGGAAGGGGAAGTCGTCCACCTCGCCCAGATCCAGCGCCAGCATGCGCAGGATGACGTTGGCCAGCGACGAGCGCAGCAGTTCGGGATCGGTGTACTCGGGACGGAGGCTGAATTCCGTTTCGTCGTACAGGCGATAGCAGATGCCCGGCCCCACGCGGCCGCAGCGGCCCTTGCGCTGGTTGGCGGCAGCCTGCGATACCGGCTCGATGTGCAGACGTTCGAGCTGGCCGCGCTGGCTGTAGCGCTTCACGCGCGCCGTGCCCGGATCGACGACGTAGCGGATGCGCGGCACCGTCAGCGAGGTTTCCGCGACGTTGGTGGCAAGCACGATGCGGCGCTTCGTGCCCGGCTTGAACACGCGGTCCTGCTCGTTGGCCGACAGCCGCGCATACAGCGCCAGCACCTCGGTCTCGCGATACTGCTTGCGCGAAAGCAGGAGGTGGGTGTCGCGGATCTCGCGCTCGCCCGGCAGGAAGACCAGCACGTCGCCGCGCGGGTCTTCACGGGTGATCTCGTCCACCGCATCGGCGATCTGCTGGGCGACGTTGCCCTCGCCCCGCTCGCCCGGTGGGCGATAGCGCACTTCCACGGGATACGTACGGCCCTCGACCGCGATCACGGGCGCATCGCCGAAGTGCGCCGCGAAGCGCTCGGTGTCGATGGTGGCCGAGGTGACGATGATCTTGAGGTCCGGGCGCCGCTCGGCCAGCCGCTTGAGGTAACCCAGCAGGAAGTCGATGTTGAGGCTGCGCTCGTGGGCCTCGTCGATGATGATGGTGTCGTAGGCCGACAGCCAGGGATCGGACTGGGTCTCCGCCAGCAGGATGCCGTCGGTCATGAACTTCACCAGTGCCTGCTCGGACACCTTCTCGGTGAAGCGCACCTGGAAACCTACCTTGTCGCCGATGGGCGTGCCCAGTTCCTCGGCCACGCGGGTAGCCACCGAGCGGGCGGCCAGGCGTCGAGGCTGGGTACAGCCGATGAGGCCGGCCTCGCCGCGGCCGGCGGCCAGGCACAGCTTCGGCAGCTGGGTAGTCTTACCCGAGCCGGTCTCGCCCGCGATCACCACCACCTGGTTGTCACGGATGAGCTTCACGATGTCGTCGGCCCGGGCCGCGATGGGCAGCGAGGCATCCACGTTGATGACGGGCTTGGCGGCCACGCGGGCCGCCCGCTTTGCGGCGGAAGCGGCGATGTCGCGGGCCAGTGCATCGAGTTTCGCCGGATCGGGCTTGCGCGACAGGCCACGCCAGCGCCCCAGCAGGCGGCCGACGTCGCGGCTGGACACCTGCGACAACGCGTCGCGCAGCTCTTTCAGGCGCGGAGGGGGGGATACGGGGCGGGAGGGGGTTGTAGAGGTACTCATGGGAACGCAAATAATAGCGTGCGCCTATCGATGAGATCAGAACGTTTCATTTCACGTGTATCGGGCCACTCGTTAAGATTTCTACCCAGAACCCCACGGAGAGTCGAAAATGGCTAAACAGATCGATATCGGCATCGACAAGAAAGACCGCGAAGCGGCTGCCAAGGAGCTGTCCAAGCTGCTCGCCGACACGTTCACCCTGTACCTGAAGACCCACAAGTTCCACTGGAACGTCACCGGTCCGCACTTCAACAGCCTGCACACCATGTTCGAGACCCAGTACAACGAACTGTGGCTGGCCGTGGACGAAGTGGCCGAGCGCATCCGTATCCTCGACGTGTATGCCCCGGGTTCGTATGCCGAGTTCGGCAAGCTGACCAAGATCAAGGAAGAAGCCGGCGTGCCGGACTGGAAGGACATGGTCACCCAGCTGGTCGAGGGCCATGACATCGCCGCCGCCACGTCCCGCGAGGTGATCAAGGTGGCCGACAAGGTCGGCGACGAGGGCACGGCCGATATGGTCACGGGCCGTCTGAAGGCCCATGAGAAGACGGCGTGGATGCTGCGCTCGTTGCTCAAGTAAGGAGATCTCGGGCCGGCTGTCCCCTGGATGCCGGCCTGGTTGCCGCCCTGTAGGGGTCGCGCGCAAGGCGCGCTCCTACAAGGCTACGGGACCCTTGTAGGAGCGCGCCTTGCGCGCGACCGCCCGGCCTCGATACCCCCTTGCCTTGCGCGACCGCTCCGGCCTCGATGCCCCCTTGCCTTGCGCAACCGCCCCGGCCTCGACGCCCCTTGCCTTGCGCGACCGCCCCGGCCTCGATACCCCTGTAGGAGCGCGCCTTGCGCGCGACCGGGCCTTCAGCGGGCCCATTTCACTGAGTTCAGCCTGACCGGCCATTCAGCCCGGCGTTGAGCCGTCCCTCACCGTTCGTTAAGCTCCCCCGATTACCTCGTCATTGCGAACCACTCGGGGGCCGACCGGTCCGGGGATTGTTTTGAGCGCTGCCACCAAGACCGAAAAGAGCCACCCGATCTTCACCGCGCTGATCCTCGCGATCCTCGTTGCCGCGCTGAATGTCGGGCTTTGGTACGTCGCGAACCTGCCCAACGGCCCGGAAGACTGGAAACAGCCCATCCCCGGCTTCGCGTTCACCGCCTACCAGCGCTACCAGAACCCCATCAAGGGCGATGTATCGACCGATCCGCAGATCGACGGCGACCTGCAGCTGGTCAAGAAATACTCACCCCGCATCCGCACCTACTCGATGCTGGAGAACCCGCAGACGATCCGCCTGGCCGACAAGGAAGGCCTCGACGTCATGGCCGGCGCCCAGATCGACACGCGCCTGGAAAACAACGAGCGCGAGATCGAGGCCCTCATCGCCCAGGCCCATCGCTATCCGAAGACCATCAGCCGCGTCATCGTCGGCAACGAAGTGCTGTTCCGTGGCGACCTAAAGCCCGAACAGATGATGGCCTACCTCGACCGCGTGCGCGCGGCCGTGCGCCAGCCGGTGTCCATCGCCGAGCCGTTCCACGTGTGGATCCAGAACCCCGAACTGGCCGACCACGTCGATTTCATCACCGTGCACCTGTTCCCTTACTGGAACGGCATCGAGGCCCGCGCCGGTGTCGCCGACTCCATCGGCACCCGCAACCCCGACGGCAGCAACAACACCGACGGCAGCTACCAGGCCCTGCAGCATCAATTCCCCGGCAAGCACATCGTCATCGGCGAAATCGGCTGGCCGTCCAACGGCGACCGCTACAAGTACGCCTACCCCAGCGTCTCGAACGAGGCGATCTTCCTGCGCGAGTTCTTCAATGTCGCCAAGCGCAAGGGCATCGACGACTACTACGTGCTGGAAGCCATCGACCAGCCCTGGAAGGAAAACCTCGGCGAAGGCCGCACCGGTGCCTACTGGGGCATGTTCGATGCCAACCGTCAGCTGAAATTCCCCTTCACCGGCCCGGTCACCGAGGACGTGAAGTGGCCCTGGAAGGCGCTGGCCGCCTCCCTGCTGGCCTTCGTGCCCATGGTGTGGTTCGGCAGTCGCTTCCGTCGCTTCAAGCTCACCGGCCGCCTGTTCTTCATGGGGCTGGTGCAGCTGGCCTGCGGCCTGATCGTCTGGTCGGCCACCCTGCCCTTCAATTTCTACCTGAGCCCCTTCGACTGGGCGATGCTGATCCTGCTGTTCCCGGCGCAGGTGGCCATCCTCGGCATCCTGCTCATCAACGGCTTCGAGTTCACCGAGGTGCTCTGGCGACGCAGCTGGGTGCGCCATGCCGGCATGCTCACGCCCGACCCGGTGGAACGTCAGCCCTTCGTGTCCATCCACCTGGCCTGCCACAACGAGCCGCCGGAGATGGTGCAGATCACCCTCGACTCGCTGGCCGCGCTCAACTATGAGAACTTCGAAGTCCTGGTGCTGGACAACAACACCAAGGACCCGAACGTCTGGAAGCCGGTGGAGGAATACTGCGCCAAGCTGGGTCCGAAGTTCCGCTTCTTCCACCTCGAACCCTGGCCGGGCTACAAGGCCGGTGCCCTCAACTTCGGCCTCACGGCCACGGACGAGCGCGCCGAAGTGGTGGCCGTCATCGACGCCGACTACGTGGTGCGCGAAGACTGGCTCTCCACCCTCACGGGCTACTTCCACGACTCGAAGGTGGCCGTGGTGCAGTGCCCGCAGGCGCACCGCGACTTCGAGAAGAACCGTTTCCGCCGCATGACCGCCTGGGAATACGACGGCTTCTTCCGCATCGGCATGCACCATCGCAACGAGCGCAACGCCATCATCCAGCACGGCACCATGACCATGGTCCGTCGCTCCGCACTGGAAGGCACGGGCGGCTGGTCGGAGTGGACGATCTGCGAAGACGCCGAGCTGGGCCTGCGCCTCATGCACGCCGGCTACGAGCTGGTGTACGTGGACGAACTGATGGGCAAGGGCCTCACCCCGGCCGACTTCAAGGCGTACAAGAGCCAGCGCTATCGCTGGGCCTTCGGCGCCATGCAGATCCTCAAGGGCCGCTGGAGCTGGATGACCCGCAAGGGCCCGCTTTCGGCAGGCCAGCGCTTCCATTTCCTCACGGGCTGGTTCAGCTGGTTCGCCGACGCGCTGCATTACGTGTTCACGATGATGGGCCTGTTGTGGACCGCCGGCATGATCGCCGCACCGGACTACTTCAACCTGCCGATGCAGCTGTTCCTGATCCCCGTGATCGGCTTCTTCTTCGCCAAGGCCATCTTCGGCGTGGTGCTCTACCGTGCGCGTGTCCCGTGCAGCTGGTACGACACCATCATGGCCTCCGTGGCCAGCATGGGCCTGTCGCACGCCATCGCGCGCGGCATCCTGCATGGCCTCACCCGCGAGAAGACGGCCTTCGTCGTCACGGCCAAGAGCCGTCGCATGGGTGGCAGCAGCTTCGCCGCATTCAGCCCCGTGCGCGAGGAAGTACTGATGGCGGTGGCCCTGCTGCTGGCCATCATCGGCATGGCCACGCACTACGGCACCAGCTACGTCGAGAGCACGCTGTGGATGTTCATCCTGGCGGCACAGTCGATTCCCTACGTGTCGGCCATGGTCGGCGCATGGATCGCCTTCCGTTCGGGTGACGAAGCGGGCTGATCCAACGCCTTGCAGCAACACCATGAAGACGGCCTCCCTTGGGAGGCCGTCTTCACATCCCGCACTCAAATCCTTCTCGGCGTTCATGTTTCCGCCGATTGCACTATCGACACTTCCGCACGTCGCGGGGTAAGTTACGTCCAGACACACACTGTCAGGGGATGCCAGGCGCGCCCCCGCTAGCGGCCGTGTCTCGTGCACGGCCTTGGAACACGATCGGACCAGGACGCTCATGCGCCTACCAAGACGCCATGGACTGCTGCTTCTGCCGTGGTTCCTCCTGCCGACGCTCGCACACGCGGGCGTCGTGCTGAATGTCGACGGTGTCGACGACAACCTGAAAGGCGCCATCGTCGCCAGCGTGGGCCTCAGCCAGTACGCCAAGCGCGATGTCACCGCCGCCCAGGTACGCCGCCTCTACGAAAAGGCACCCGACGAGGTGCAGGCCGCCTTGCGGCCTTACGGCTACTACGAAGCCACGGCCACGGGCGACCTGAAGCAGGTGGGCAATGACTGGCAGGTGACGCTGCACGTGGTACCGGGCGTGCCCGTCGTTATCCAGAGCGTGTCGGTGGAGATGGACGAGGTGGCCGGGAAGGTACCTTCCGTGCGTCACTTCGTGCGCGCCATGAACGACCTGAAGGGCCAGCGCCTCAACGACGGCCAGTACGATGCCGCACGCGACGCCATCAGCAGCCAGCTCACCGCCACGGGCTTTCTCGATGCGCGCCTGGTCACCCGGCGCGTCGAGGTCAATCGCGCGGAACACAGCGCGGCCATCCAGCTCAAGTGGGACGCGGGCCAGCGCTATCGCTACGGCACCATCCACTTCAAGAATTCGCAATTCCGCGATGGCTTCCTCGAACGCTATGTACCGTTCAAGAGCGGCGACTACTTCTCGCAGAGCCAGCTGCTCCAGTTGCAGCAGGCCCTCAACGGTGCCGACTACTTCTCGGTGGTGAACGTCATCCCCGATACCGACAACGCAAAGGAAGGCCATATCGACATCGATGTGGATCTCGCGCCTGCCAAGCGCACCGTCTATACCGGCGGTCCGTTCTTCGGCACCGACACCGGCGCCGGCGTGCGCGGTGGCATCGAGAAACGCTGGATCAACGACCGCGGCCACAAGTGGAAAAACGAACTGGTGCTGGCCCAGCGCCTGAAAACGCTGTCCACGCTGTACCAGATACCCATGCCCGGCACCAACCAGCGCAGCTTCAACTTCGGCGCGAATTTCCGTGATGCCAACACCGTCACGTCGAAGTCGCGCACATTGCAGCTGGTGGCCAACGAAACCCGCATGTGGCACGGCTGGCAGCGCACCATCGGCATCAATGCGCTTTCAGGCACCTTCACCGTGGGCAAGCGCGGTGGCGAAGGCGATAACGCGCTCGGACTCGAACGGGGACGCAGCACCCTGCTCTACCCCGAAATCACCCTGGCCCGCAAAAGCGGCGACAACCCGACCTTCGTGCGCAACGGCTGGTCGCTCACGCTGACCGCGCGCAGCACGGCAGGCACGTTGCTTTCGGACGCAAGCTTCTCGCAGGTCATGGGCGATGCGAAGTGGATCCGCTCGTTCTGGGGCAACAACCGCCTGATCCTGCGCGGCACGGCCGGCAAGATCTGGACAAACAACTTCAGCGACCTGCCGCCGCAGCTGCGCTTCTTCGCCGGTGGCGACCGCTCCGTGCGCGGCTACGACTTCGAGAGCATCGGCCCGCGCAACCAGTACAACCGCGTGATCGGTGGCGAAGGCCTGCTGGTGGGCAGCACCGAGGTAGAACATTACTTCACGAAGAACTGGGGCATGGCCGCTTTCGTCGATGCAGGCAACGCCTTCACCGGCACCAATTACAGCCCCCGCGTGGGCACGGGCCTCGGCATCCGCTGGCTCTCCCCCGTGGGCATGATCCGCGCCGACGTGGCCGTACCCGTGGGTGACAAGAACGAACACGGCATCCATCTGCATGTCGTCATCGGGCCCGACCTGTGAGGAGCACCGGCATGAAATGGTTGATCCGCGCCGGCATCGCCCTGGGCATCGTATTGCTGGTCGTGGCGATGGGCGTGTGGTGGCTGGTGGGCACGGCCTCCGGCCTGCGCTTCGCGCTGGAGCGCGCGAAGGGCTTCACCGATAACGCACTCTCCGTCGAACAGGCCGAGGGCCGCCTCGCCGGTCCGCTGGACCTGAAGGGCGTGCGCTACAACGATGGCAAAGGCATGGACGTGCGCGTGGCTACGGCGCATGTCGATTACGCGTTTGGAGCATTGCTGCGCAAGCGTGCGCATGTGTTCGACCTGAGCGTGGATGGCGTGGACGTCGCCCTGCCGGCGAGCCAGCCCGAGCCCGACCAGCCTTCCGAACCGTTCTCGCTGAAGCCGCCGCTCGACATGGTGTTCGACAAGGTGCGTGTGGGCCATGTAAAGGTCACGCAGGCCGGGCAGCCGCTGTTCGAATCCACTTCGCTCGACCTCGCCGGCTCGTGGACCGGCAACGGTCTCGAACTGAAGACGCTCGCCTTGCGCGCCCCGGATGGTCAGGCCGACCTTGGCGGCAAGCTCGCCGTCGGCAAGGGCTACAGCGGCGACGGCAAGGCATCGTTCTCCTGGAAGCTCGGCGATGTGGAATACGCCGGCGACGTGGAAGCCCACAGCGACGGCAAGAAAGCGCACACCATCGTGAAGCTGCGCCTGCCCTTCGTGGCCCAGGTGGATGCAAACCTCGTGCAGAGCGGTGACTTTGCCTGGACGGCGAAGATCAACGCGCCGGGCTTCGATCCCAAGCCGCTGATCGGCAACAGTTCGTTGCAGTCGCTTGGGCTGGCCGTGGAAGGCTCGGGCGACCGCTATGGTGCCAACCTCACCGGCAATCTCGATCTCAACGATTACCGCGTGCGCCTCGCACCGATGAAGGCGTCGTTCGATCACGACTACAAGCGCCTCACCCTCGAAGAACTCACGGTGGGCTCGCCGCAGGTGAAGGGCTCGCTTACGGCCAGGGGCACGGTGGAAATCGCCGCCCAGCCGCTGAACGCCGATCTGGCGCTTACCTGGAAGGACGTCCTCGTTCCCGCCAACGTCGCCGGTCAGGATCTTGCCAGTGCAGGCACGCTCACCTTCAAGGGCGGCGCCGAGGCTTATCACGCCGGGGGTGATGTCGATATCGGCCCACCTGGCCATGTAGGCAAGTTCACCCTCGATCTCGATGGCAAACCCGAAGCCATCGACCTGCACACCCTTGAACTGAAGCAGCCCAACGGCGATCTCGCCGCCAGCGGTACGATCACGCTGAAGCCCGAGATGGCGTGGAAGCTCGACCTGAAGGGGCAGCGCTTCGATCCCGGGCAGCTGCTTGCCGAATGGAGCGGTGCACTCAATCTCGATCTTTCCACCGAAGGCCATCTCGCGAAGGACGGTCCGCTGGGCACCCTCGACCTGCGCAAGCTCGACGGTACGCTTCGCAAGCGTCCGCTGCGCGGCAGCGGCAAGCTCGAACTGAAACCCAACGAGGTGGTGAACGGCAATCTCGACCTCGCCTCCGGCGGCAGCACGATCCGCCTCGATGCAAAGGGCGACACGGCCAACGATGCCACGCTGAAACTCGCCATCGCATCGCTGGGCGATTGGTTACCGGATGCCGGTGGCCGTGTGCAGGGCGATGTGGGTGTGAAGGGACGTTGGCCCGATCTCGCCGTGAAGGCGAACCTGCGCGGCAATGCCATCGTCTACGCCGGGCAGAAGATCGACGCGCTCAGCGTTGATGCTGACGTGCCGGATATCGGCAAGCCCGGTGGCAAGCTCGTCGTGATCGGCAACAACGCCGTGACCAGCGGACTCGTGTTCGACCGTATCGCCATCAACGCCGACGGTAACGAACAGAAACATCAGCTCACCGTCGAAGCGAAGGGCCGTCCGCTGGCGGCCGACCTGACGCTTTCCGGCTCTCTGAAAGATGGTGCGTGGAACGGCAGCCTTTCCCGGCTGGATATCGATTTCCAGGGCCTGCCCCGCTGGCGCCTCCAGAACGCGAGCCAGCTTGCGTGGAAGGATGGCGCGGCGAGCATGAGCGACCTTTGCCTTACCGCAGGCGATCCGGTGCTGTGCGTTGCGGGCAAGCAGGACAAGGCGGGCAATCTCGACGCAAGCTACCGCCTGCGTCGCGTGCCGCTGGCCCTGCTGATGTCGCTGGCGGAAGCATCGAATACGCCGATCCGTGCGGAAGGCATCCTCGAAGGCGATGGCAACGTGCGTCGCACCGCAGCGGGCGCCTTGTCGGGCCAGGCGAACATCACCAGCACGCATGGCTCCGTGGCGTATACCGATCATGCGGATCGCCCCCTGCTGGTGTACGACAACCTCAGTGCCAATGCCCAGCTTGCACCGGACAATCAGCGCCTGACGCTGCGTGCCGCGATCAATGATGGCGGCAGCATCGACGGCAACGTGTCGATCAGCGGCGCCCAGCAGGCACTCGGCGGCAACATCTCGCTTCAGCTGAAGAGCCTGTCGTTCGTGGAGTTGTTCACCACGGAGCTGGCCGAGGTGAAGGGCGGCCTGCATGGCAACTTCGGCCTGGGAGGCACGGTTGCCGCACCGGCCGTTACGGGCAGTGCCGTGCTGGATGGTTTTGCGGCGGAAGTGCCCAGCGCCGGCCTGAAGCTCAAGGACGGACGCATCAGCGTCAACACGACCGATGCGAAGAATTTCATCGTGGACGGCACCATCCGTTCGGGTGACGGCACGCTCTCGGTGAAGGGCAATGCCGCCCTCGGCGAAGGTGCGCAGATGCGCGTGGGCGTGGAGGGCTCGAAGTTCACGGCGGTGGATATTCCTGCCGCGAAGGCGGTGATCTCGCCCGATATCCTGATCGTGCAGGATGCCAAGGGCATGAACGTGAGCGGCAAGCTCAACATCGACATGGCGGACGTCAATGTCGAGAAGCTGCCGGGTGCGGGCGCGACCAAGGCATCGAGTGATGTCGTGGTGGTAGACGAGAAGCAGCAAGAAGCGGCGGCGCAGGCCTCGCCGATCACGGCGGATATCCGTGTCGATCTTGGCCAGAAGGTGCATCTGGTGGGCTTCGGCATCGATGGCCGCATCACGGGCCAGCTGGATGTCCGCGAGCGCCCGGGCCGTGCCACCACGGGCCAGGGCCAGATCGGCGTCGATGGCACGTACAAGGCGTACGGCCAGGATCTGCGCATCGAGCAGGGCCAGCTGTTGTTCGCCTCCACGCCCATCGACAATCCGGGCCTGAACATCCGCGCGGCGCGCACGCTGAATCCGAATGCCACCATCGACGATGGCCAGAAGGTGGGCCTGTACGTTTCGGGCACAGCGCAGCGCCCGGTACTCACGGTGTTCTCGAACCCGGTGATGGAACAGTCCGACGCCCTCTCCTACCTCGTGACGGGCAAGCCGTTGTCGCAGGTGAAGGGTGGCGAAGGCAACATGGTGGGCGCGGCGGCACAGGCTCTGGGCTCGGCGGCAGGCGACCTGCTGGCGAAGAGCGTGGGCTCGAAGATCGGCGTAGACGACATTGGCGTCAGCAACAACGATGCGCTGGGCGGCACCTCGGCCTTCACGGTAGGCAAATACCTCTCCCCCCGCCTCTACCTCAGCTACGGCGTAGGTCTCTTCGACCCCGGCCAGGTCATCACCCTGCGCTACATCCTCAGCCACCGCTGGAACTTCGAAGCGCAAAACGCCACCGACTTCTCCCGCGCCAGCCTGAACTACCGCCTGGAACGCTAGCAACTCCCCTGTAGGAGCGCGCCTCGCGCGCGACCGGTAATCCCCATAAGCCGCCGATACCGGTGAGCCCGGGGAACCGATCGCATCGGCGGTTAACGCTCCGTAGTAAAGCAGCCTTTGGAGGCTTCGCTCCGCAGGATGGGCTCGCCTTACGGCCTCGCACGCGGCGCCTGAACGTGGCCAAGAACGAGCCGACGGGGGCGGCCCTTGGCGCGCCGGCCTGCGGTGTCCCTCGGGAAAGGAGGAGCCGCTGCGCGGCTCAGTGTCTTATGGCTTGCGCCCCTTCGGGCCCGGTGAGCGTGCGGGGTTTTTCGACTCGGCTCCTGCCTCGGCGAAAAATGCCGGTCATCCTGACCGGCACCCTACGGGCCTTATCCGCCCACTCACCTCACCTCCATCAAGTCGCGCCAAGGGCCGCCCCCGCCGGCTCTCCCCAACGCTGAGGTATTCGTGCGGATAAAAACCGGCGCACGGTTTCTTGGTGACGCGCACTGCTTGTGTAGGAGCGTGCTTGCGCGCGACCGGTTTTCACGAATGATTTGATGGTTCACCCTGACCGGTCGCGCGCAAGGCGCGCTCCTACACAATCACGTATCGCGATGCTTATCGCGGCCCCGGCGCCAACCACCCCAACCACAACGCCGCCATCGTCGCCCCAAACAACGTCGCCCCGGCGATATCCAGCGTCCACGTCCACACCGGCTCAATCACCGTACACGACTCCGACGCAAACACCGCCACGGCCAGCGCGCCGACCACGAATGCCGCGAACGCCAGCGCCACGTTCCACTTCGCCCCCTTCGATAGCGGATCGCCATCCTCGCGCTTCCCCATCAAGACGGCGATATTGATGCCCAGCAGCACCACCCCACACATGGCCTTGGCGATCTCGACACGCTGCGCCATCACTTAGCCCCTCCCAACGCGCGCACCTCATCCCACATACGCCGCACGTTTGCTTGCTTGGTGCATTGCAGGCTCATGCGATAAAGCACGTTCACACCGGACATGGCTCTGGCGACACACCGCTGATTCGGCAATTCGCTTTCGGCCATGTACTCGGTAAGCACCGACTGCATCGCCTCGGCATACGCCTGCCACGCCGTCGCATCATTCATCAGCGTGTCCATACTGGCCTCGGTATTCAGACCAAAGCTCCCCTCGCCGAGGACGCCATCGTCTTTCGGATCACTCATGGTTTGGTTTTTCCCTGGTACGCCGCTTCCGAGCGGGGCACGCCAAGGGCCGTGCCCCTCATCGACTCGGGCGACGAGATCTCACCATTCCCGCGTTTTGTCCGGTTTTCTCACAGGCAGGGCGCTACGCGCCGGGTAGGACGGCAGAGCCAGAAACCATGAGAAATCAGGACGAACGCGGGCGTTAGCCGCGTCCTGACAGGTGTTTAGGACGTCCCTGGACCGTCCGGGACAGACGGTGGGTGTGAGAATGCCTTAAGATTTGGCACAGCCATATCAACTCCTTGAGATAGTTGGTTTGGTCAGCGGGTCAGGGGTGCTGGTAACACCTCTGGCTCGCGTCTTTCTCGATACGTCGAGCGATGGTTGTCTGCCGAGCCATCAACGATCCAGCAGACAACGCGCACACCGTACCAAATTGCGGATGCGTTTGGGTATGGAAATATTCTCAAAAATCGCCCCCGTCGTTCCTGCGCACGCAGGAACCCAGCGCCCCGATTTGCCAGCAAACACGATGACGTTGCATCGGCTTTGGCGCCAACCGTTTCGATATCCATCCAGCGCCACGCCATCCCTGTAGGAGCGTGCTTGCGCGCGACCGGTGATATCGAAACGATGATGATGTTCGCAACAACCGGTCGCGCGCAGGCGCGCTCCTACACGACAGTAGCTGTGTCCGGTTAGTTGTGAGGTCGCGCCGGTCGCATCGGTGCTCCATCGTGCGACACCACATCCCTGTAGGAGCGTGCTTGCGCGCGACCGGTGGAATCGAAACGATGATGGTGTTCGCGATGACCGGTCGCGCGCAGGCGCGCTCCTACACGGCAATCGTTACGTCACGATCTATCTTGCCATGCGTCAATTTTTAACCGTTCCTTGCCCTGTGCAGAAACCACCCGCACCGCAATCACCCCCGAAAATCCATCAATATCCACAGGTACGTCGCTCCGCCTTCATGACCTGAAGATATCTCCTACATCCACACGCCAAGCCATCTGATCGAATACCCGATTGCGTCCGCCGAGTTGATGCCATGTGTTACTCACAAGGAGAAATCATCCTTTCACATATCCAAGGGTTCTCCATGGGCTGCTTGTTTTCTGGCAGGCCAAGAGCACGGATCGCCGGGCACGTCATGGCCCTATTAGTAATTATTTACCGGTTATTCCGGATGTTTCAGTAACAAGGACGATCGACATGAACATACCGAAATCTTCCACCATCACTCCTCTACGACGAATGATGATGGTGCTTGCCGGCATTACGGCGCCTATTCTTCCTCATATCTTCTGCGAAGACCCTGATCATGATTCCTCCTACATCGTAATCACGGTGACCGCTCTCCTCCTCATCGTACTCGCGACTCTTCGATACGCACGAAAGCACCCATGGGAAGCTGAAATGCGCAAGCTTGAAGACATTAAGTTCAGGTGGGTAACCGGTTTCGCCCTTTTCTTTGTCGTAGCCGACATGGCGCGCCTGCTGGTGGATGCCGAACATGGTTATCGGACGGCGCTTCTGCACGGTACGCCACTGGTGATATTTGCCTTTGCAATCGCATACACAGAACTCAGCCTTGCCAAAAAAGGGCGATTGCAGAGAAGTGGTGCACTTCAGTGAAAAATCGCTGGATCAGGCCTTGGCTTGTTTGCTCGTACGCCGTTTATTTCGCCGCATTTGCTCCGCACTTCACGTGCGAGAAGCATATGCATGAAATCTCGTTCTTTATCTATATGGCGGCTGCATGTACGACGATCTCCGCCATCGTGCTGTTGGTGCAGATGCGTATGTGGAGGCGGAGGACCTTCTGGATGGCGCATAGAGGTACGTTCTATCGCGAGCCATGGATCGAAGGGTGGCAAGTGCTGGTCCATGCCGGGTGGCGGGCGTTTGCACTTATTGTTTTGATAATGGCCATTACGCAGGTTGAGCGATTGCCGCTGGAGGGCGTTGAGCTGGTTTTCAGCACTTCGTTGCTGATGGGGCTTGGGTTGGCTAACGGGCTTTGTTATGCGCGTGGTTAATGGCGGAAGATCGCGGTGATTGCGTAGGGGGTGTTATCTCTAAAGCCGTATGCCACGCGCTGGGTTCCTGCTTTCGCAGGAACGACGGGGGACTTCGGGTAGGCGGGCTTCAGGCCGCCTGATTTGCGCTTAGTGTTGGAATCCTGGCGAGTACCGGTATCGGCTTCGACACGGGAGGGTCAGCGCCCTGCGTGCAGGTGATGCAGTAGTTCCGCTTCCGTGAGCGACAGGCCGCAGGTTTCGGCGATGTCCTGGGGCGAGGCACCCTGGCGGGCGAGGCGCTGGGCCAGGGCCAGGGCGCGGTCGGTGTTGACGCCGCCTTCGTTGGCGACACTGACGTTGGGCGTGCGGCGGACCTGGTCTTCGATGTCGCCGAGGCGGTGTTCCAGGCGGCGCAGCATGCTGTCGAGCTGGTCGGGCTCGATGGCGGGCGTGGGGTCTACCGTTGCAGGGGTCTCGTGCAGGGCCTCGGGAGCAACCGGCTGCGCCGGAGTCTGGGTCTTGCGCGTGCGGAGGATCAGGAACAGGAGGCCGACCAGGTTGAGGACGGCGAGTGCGATGAGCACGTAACCAATGGCGGCGTTCATGTCATGGGGCTCCGGGTGGACGGGCTGAACGGTAGCACGGGCGGCTTTGTTGTAGGAGCGCGCCTTGCGCGCGACCGGTGGTGCGAATGCGTTGATGGTTTTCGCGATGACCGGTCGCGCGCGAGGCGCGCTCCTACAGGAGTGAGGGCATCAGGCGCGGCAGAGGCGGGGGACGTCGACCAGGGCGATGAAGCCGTCTTCTCGGGTGACGACGCCGCTCACCGGGTCGTCGCGGCGTTCGGCGCGGCCGGGGGGCGGAGGGGAGACTTCGTCGTCGCCGAGGTGGAGCATGTCGCCAATGAGGTCGATGCGCATGCCAACCACGCTGCCGGCGTCGTCGAAGACGATGACGCGCTGCCCGTCGGCGTGCTGTGCATCCACCTGCCCTTCCAGGCCAAAGCGGCGGCGGCCGTCGAGCACGGGCACGATCTGGCCGCGCAGGTTGACGATGCCGAGCACGTCGTGCGGTGCGCCGGGTACGGGGGTGATGTCGCCGGGGCGGATCACTTCACGCACAGCGGAAAGGGCGACGGCGTAGCGCTGTCCCTTGAGTGAAAAACCGAGCCAGGTGCTACGGTCGTCGGATACGGTGACGGTCATGGCCCAAGCTCCTGTTCCAGCCATTCAATGAGTGCGGCGGTGCCAATCACGCCGCATTTCGGTTCTTTGGACATGCCCACCAGCCAGGGACGCGACGTCGCGCCGTGGCGCCACTGGATGCCTTCGCCTTCCAGCACCACCGGCTCGTCGTTGACGGCGCAGGCCAGGGCCCACGCGCGATTGCCCAGGATCACCAGCGTATCGGCCTGTGCGCCGGACATGTCGGGCGAGAGGATCGCGCCGAGGTCGGCCACGCGGGCTTCACCGCTGGGATGGCGCCAGCGTCCCAGGCAGATCGGATTGGCACTGTTGGGTGGCGACAGCGGCGGCATCGGCAGCATGTGCGTGACGTCATCCATCGGCACCGCAAGCTTCACGCCGGCAGCGACGCACAGCAGGTAACGCGTCTGGCCCGTGGCCGTGGGCGGCGGCAGCGGGTCGCTCCAGGTCTGGATGGCGACAACCTTCACTTCCGCGGGCGGTTCGGGCACCGGCAGCGGCGTGAGCAGCTCGGCGAGATAACCTGCGACGATCTGCTCGGCGTCTTGCATGGCGCGGATCATGCGGCCGCGTCCGTCAACGACGGCACGGGCATGGCCAGCAGCTCGTCGAGCAGCTGGCGGTAGGCGAGACCGCCGCGACGTGCGGCGGGCCAGGAGGCCAGCGGCACACCGGCGGCGCTGGCTTCGCGGATCTGGGTGTCGGTGGGAATCACCGACTGGCTCACGCCATCGCCATACTGCTCGCGCAGTTGTTCGAGGCAGGCGCGCGAGGCATGGGTGCGTGCGTCGTACAGTGTCGGCACGATGGTGCGTGGCAGCGGCTTGCCGCGCGAGCGCTCGATCATCGACAGGCTGCGCAGCATGCGTTCCAGGCCCGCGAGCGCCAGCGCCTCGGTCTGCGTGGGCACCAGCAGGCGGTCGCTGGCGGCGAGTGCGTTGACCATGAGCACGCCGAGCGTCGGTGGGCAGTCCAGCAGCACATGGTCGAAATCGGGGGCCAGTTCGGCCAGCGCCTGGGAGAGCACGAGGCCCATGCCCTGGCGGGTGCCGAGCTGGCGATCGAGCGTGATCATCGCCGCGGATGCGGGCAGCACGCTCAGCCGCTCCCACTGCGTGCCGTGCACGAGCGTGCGCACGGGCAGCGGATTGGCGGTAACTCCGAAGAGATCGTAGACGCTGCCGTGCGCACCGCCTTCGACACCGATATAGCCCGACAGCGATGCGTGGGGGTCCATGTCGATCAGCAGCGTGCGCTTGCCGGATTCGGCCAGCATGCTGCCCAGCGCCACCGTGGTGGTCGTCTTGCCCACGCCGCCTTTCTGGTTGGATACGGCCCAGACGCGCATCAGTGTGCCTCCCCTTCCGTCGCGAACCGGGCGGCACCCGCGGTGGGGGCGACCAGTTCGGGGGATGAGGTTGCGGCTGACGTCGCCGTGCCCGATGCCGCGGCAGGCGGTGTAGCGCCAGCAGCAGGCGCTTCGGTCGCGCCACGCTGAGCCAGATCCACACGATCCGCATCGCTATAGAAACGCGCCGGTGCCGCCTTGTCGCTCATCACGACGATCAGCACGCGGCGATTGTGATTGCGGCCGTCGGCCGTGGCGTTGTCGGCGGTCGGGCGATATTCGCCCCAGCCGATGATGCCCACGCGGTGCGGATCGACGCCGGTCAGGGTGAGCAGTCGCGCCACCGTAGCTGCGCGCGCGGCCGACAGCTCCCAGTTGGACGGAAACGTAGACGTGGCGATGGGCGTGTTGTCCGTATAACCCTCGATGCGCATGGCGTTCGGGAACGGCGCGAGGATGCCGGCCAGGCGACGCAGCACGTCTTCGGCCTGCGGCTGGAGCTTCGCCACGCCAACGGGAAAGAGGATATCCGTGCGCACTTCGATTTCGAGCCAGTCCGGCGTCTGCCGCACGCTGACCAGGCTCTTGTCGATCAGCGGCTTCATCGCCCGCTTCACTTCGTCGGAAATCTGGCTGAGCGTGTTCTGCTCGGTCTTGCCCACGCTGGTATTCGCATCGGCGCTGGTGGCGGTCTGCCGCAGCTTGCCGTCCTGGTGTTCGGTGGCGGCGCCTTCGTGGCCGGGCAGCGGCAGGTTGCGCGGCGGAATGGGTACGTCGATCTTCGCTATCGGCGAGGCAGTGGGCGCGCGCGACTGGTCGGGCAGCGGCACCTGCGCGGCGGGCGTCGAATCGCGGATGGGCTCGATCACCTTGCCCGTGCCGTTGAAAGCCTCGTTGATGGACTGGGCCATCACTCGGAACTTGGTCTCGTTCACGGCGGATACCGCGTACATCACCACGAACAGCGCGAGCAGCAAGGTGATCAGGTCGCCGTAGGGGATCGCCCAGCGCTCGTGATTCACGTGCTCTTCGTGGTGACGGCGTTTCACGAGAGGAATCCTTGCAGCTTGCTCTCGATGTGGCGCGGGTTGTCACCCTGGGCGATGGAGACCAGTCCTTCGACCAGGATTTCGCGCATCTGCGAACGACGTCGTGCCAGGCCCTTCAGGCGCGAGGCCATCGGCAACGCCAGCAGGTTGGCCAGGCCGATACCGTAGATGGTGGCGACGAAGGCGGCGGCGATGCCGTGGCCGAGCTTGCTGGGGTCGGCAAGGTTCTGCATCACGGACATCAGGCCCATCACGGCGCCGATGATGCCCATGGTCGGCGAGTAAGTGCCCGCGTTCTCGAAAACCTTGGCCGCCTCGATGTCGGTGTGCTCGCGCGAGTACACCTCCACTTCCAGCACCGAACGCATGGCATCGGGTTCGGTGCCATCCACGAGCAGTTGCAGCCCCTTGCGGATGAAGGGATCGGTTTCGCGCTCAATGGCCGGCTCCAGGCCCAGCAGGCCCGTGCGGCGGGAGATTTCGCTCCAGCCGATGATGCGGCTGACGAGGTTTTCCGATTCGATATCCGGCGGGCGATACACCCAGGGCAGCATGCTCCAGGCGCGCTTGAGCACGGCGCCGGGCGTCTGCACGAGCAGTGCGGCGAAAGTGCCGAGGAAGACGATGACGAAGGCAGCGGGGTTCCACAGGGCGTCGAGGCTCGATCCCTTGAGGATGGTACCCACGATGATGACCACGAAGGCCAGGATCGTGCCGACGACACTCACGATATCCATGTCAGACAGCCATCCTTAGTGTTGGCAGCACCTGTCCGCTGTCATCGGCCAGCCCCGCCAGGTCGAGCACGAGCGAAATACGGCCGTCGCCGGTGATGGTGGCACCCGCCACGCCCGGCACATCCTTAAGGAACGGACCAAGCGGCTTGGCCATGACGTCTTCGCGGCCCAGCACTTCGTCGACGAGGCAGCCCAGCACCTGATGACCGATCTGCACCACTACGACATGACCGCCCTGCCCTTCGGTGCCGGCCCAGCGGCCGAGGTCGGCCAGGGGCAGCGCGCGACCGCGATGGTTGGCGACGATGCGGCCGTCGAGCTTCTGCACCTGTCCGTCCGCCAGCTCAAACACTTCGGCGACATTGGACATGGGCAGCGACAACAGGCGATGCCCAACGCGCACCATGAGCACACGCAGGATCGCCAGGGTCAGCGGCACCGAAAGACGCACCGTGCTGCCATGGCCTACGCGCGAGTCGATGGACAGCGTGCCGCCCAGTTCCACGATCTTGGTGCGGACCACGTCCATGCCCACGCCGCGACCGGAGATGTCGGACACCTCGCTGGCCGTGGAGAAGCCGGGGCGGAACACGATCTCGTAGCATTCGCGTTCTTCCAGGCGCGCGGCCTGCTCGGCATCCATCAGGCCCTTTTCGACGGCCTTGCGGCGCAGGACTTCGGGATCCATGCCCTTGCCGTCATCGGTCACCGTGATGACGATGCGGTCGCCGTACTGACCGGCGGCCAGGCGCACGGTGCCCGAGCGCGGCTTGCCCGCACGGGCGCGCACGTCCGGCATCTCGATGCCGTGGTCCACGGAGTTGCGCAGCAGATGCACCAGCGGGTCGGCCAGCGCCTCCACCACGGTGCGATCGATGTCGGTCTCCTCGCCCTCGGTCACCAGTTCGATCTCCTTGCCCAACTGGCGGGCGAGGTCGCGAACGATGCGCGGGAAGCGCGAGAACAGCTTGCCCACCGGCTGCATGCGCATGCGCAGCACGGCGTTCTGGAGATCTTCGGCCACGCGTTCCAGCTCGCCGATGGCACGTTCCATCGGATCGTTGGTGCCGCGCGGCGCAAGGTTGGTCAGGCGGTTGCGCACCAGCACGAGTTCGCCGGCCGCATCCACGAGGTTGTCGAGGCGATGCGTATCGACGCGTACGGTTGTGTCGGCGGTGGAGGCCGTGCGCTTTTCGGAGGCGGCCCTGGCAGGTGCTGCTTCGCCAGCCGCAACGACAGGTGCCATGGGCGAGGCCGCCTGCACGGGAGCCGGAACCGGCACAGGTGCTGCCACGGGCACCGGTTCTGGCGCCACGGCACTGTTCGCGCCCGGCGCGGCCGTACCGTGCAGGGAATCGAGCAGGGCTTCGAATTCGTCGTCGCTGATGGCGTTGCTGTCCGCGACAGGCGCGGCCGCTTCCACCACGGGTACGGCTGCGCCTGCATCGGCACCGGGAGCCCCCGTGCCATAGAGCGAATCGAGCAGGGCCTCGAATTCGTCGTCGCTGATCGTGCCCGACGCAGCCGGTGCCGGCGCACGGTCGGCGCGCGCGGCATCGAGCATCGCCTCGAATTCGTCTTCGATGGGATCGTGCGGCTTCGGCACGGCCACGCTTGCCGCAACGACCGATGCAGTCACCGGCTGCGCGAGCGCGGCCGGGGGTGCGGAGGCCACGCGGCCGGGAATCACCAGGCGATCCAGCAGCGAACGCGGCGCGGCCTCGATGGGCACGCCGCCGTCGGCGGCGCGCATCATGTCGTTGAGGAGATCCAGCGATTCCAGCAACGCATCCATGAAGCCGGCATCGAGCACGATGGCACCGTTGCGCGCCTCGTTGAGGAGATCCTCCGCGCGATGGCAAAGCTCCACCATGGCGTGCAGGCCGAGAAAACCTGCACCGCCCTTCACGGTGTGAAACGCACGGAACACCGCGTTCAGCAGATCGACGTCACCGGGCGAGGACTCAAGGTCCACGAGCTGTTCGCCCAGGCTCTCAAGCAGTTCACGCGCCTCGATCAGGAAGACGTTGAGCAGCTCGTTGTCCAGCTCCACGCTCATGGCGCGCTCAGAAACCGAATTCGCTGAGCAGACGATCCACTTCGTCCTGGCTGACCTTGTCCGCCGCCGGAGCCGCACCGCCCGCCAGCGAACCGGTAAGGCGCACCAGCTCCACCAGCGAGGATTCGACCTTGGCCATGAAGGCTTCGACGCGGGCCACGCGCTGGCCGGAGAGATCCTGCCAGGACTGCGCCTCGACCATCTCGCCCAGGCCGATGTCGGCGCTCTGCGCGAAGTCGCCCACGCGAACGGCCAGCGCACGGGCGCTGGAAGCGAACGACGGGTCGGTCGGGTCGAGCACCAGCACTTCGTCGGCCTGCCTGGCCAGCGACTGGGCCTGCGGACGCAGCTTTTCGCTGAAATCGAGCGTGCGATGGGCAGCCTGCGAACTCATTTCGAGCACATCGAGCAGGTGCTTGCGCGCGTCGCTCATGTTGCCCGGGTTGCCGTCGTGCGAGATGTCGGCGGCGAGACGGCGGGCCGACTCGTGCAGGTCGCGCGCGAGGTGGCCCAGGGCGAGAAACAGGTGCTGTTCGCGGCTGCGGATCAGGCGATCGAGCGCCTGCTCAACGGCGGCCGGATCATCGGCCTCAAGCAGGTCACGCAGTTCGGGAGCGACCTCTTGGCCGGCGGAAATCGTGGAGTTCATGCGGTGTCCTTAGCCTGCCGCCGCGGCGAGGCGTTCGAAGATCTTGTCGAGTTTTTCCTTCAGCGTGACCGCAGTGAACGGCTTGACCACATAGCCGTTCACGCCGCTCTGTGCGGCGGCGATGATCTGGTCGCGATTGTTCTCCGCCGTGACCATCAGCACCGGCATCGCCTTGAGGGCGGCATCGGCACGGATGGCGCGAAGCAGCTCGATACCGGTCATGTTCGGCATGTTCCAGTCGGTGACCACGAGGTCGAACGACTGCGAACGCAGCAGCGCCAGCGCGGCGTTGCCATCTTCGGCTTCCTGGATCAGGCCGTTGGTGAAGCCCAGTTCCACCAGCAGGTTCCTGACGATGCGCCGCATGGTGGAGAAATCGTCCACCACGAGGATTTTCATGTTCTTGTCCAAAACGTCTCTCCGCCTGTACCTGCGCGTTTCTTACCCGGCGACGGCACCCCCGGATGCCGTCAATGCTTTTCTTTCCAACCCGACATGCGAGCGCGGAGGCGGATCAGGGCCTGGCCATGGATCTGGCACACCCGCGATTCGCTTACACCCAGCACCGCACCGATTTCCTTCAGGTTGAGCTCTTCATCGTAGTACAGCGACATCACCAGCTTTTCGCGCTCGGGCAGGCCGTCGATGGACTGCGCCAGCGCATCGCGCATGCCATCCTGCTCGAAGGTGCCTTCCGGTCCGGCAGCATCCGGATCGGCGACGTCGATGGCTGCGCCCTCGTCGCCTTCGGGCGCCGTCAGGCTCAGCAAACGCGCGCTCGCCGCGTCGGCCAGGATCTGGTTGTACTCCATGGCGTCGATGCCCAGCCGCTTCATCACTTCCGCGTCGTCGGCGTCGCCACCCGTCTCGTTTTCGATCTGCCTCGTTACCTCCGCTACCTCGCGCAACTTCCGGTGGACGGAGCGCGGGGTCCAGTCCGTCTTGCGCAGTTCGTCCAGCATGGCGCCACGTATGCGGATGCCCGCATAGGTTTCGAAGCTGGCCGCGCGAGTCGGCGAATAATTTCTTGCGGCTTCAAGCAAACCGATCATCCCGGCCTGCATGAGGTCGTTCGCGTCCACGCTCGGCGGCAGCCTGCCCATCAGGTGATAGGCGATACGGCGTACCAGCGGCGCATGGGTCTTTACCAGTTGGTCCGCGGGAACACGAGTAATTTCAAGGTATTCGCTCGCCACGCTCACAACGGCAGCCCTCCTCCCAAGTGGGAACGTTCGGCAAAGAAGCCAATGCGTCCCTGTGCCCGGGTTTCGGGTTCACCCCATGTATCGACCGACCTGGCCAGATTCTTGAATCCGACCGCGGAACGGCTGCTCGGCCAGGCATCCACCACCGCCGACTGGCGGCGGATGGCCTGCCGCAGGTACTCGTCGTGCGGCACCATGCCCATGAAGTCGAGCGATACGTCGAGGAACCTGCCGGTCACCCGGGACAGCTTCTCGTACAGCGCCTTGCCCTCCTGGGCATGGCGCACCATGTTGGCGACGATGCGGAAGCGATGCACCGCAAACTCGCGCGAGAGCACCTTGATCAGCGCGTAGGCGTCGGTCAGGGAGGCCGGCTCGTCGCAGACCACGATCACCACCTCGTCGGAGGCGGCGGCGAACATCGACACGCTGTCGGAGATGCCGGCGGCGGTGTCGACGATGAGGTATTCGGGGGCCAGCGGGTATTCGTCGAACGCGCGGATCACCGCGGCGTGCTCGATATTGGGCAGCTGGGCCATGCGCCGGGTGCCCGAGGTGGCCGGAATCACCTTCAACCCGTGTGCGGCTTCCAGCACCAGATCCTCGATGCGGCAGGCGCCTTCGAGCATGTGGCCCAGGTGGCGCACCGGTTGCAGGCCCAGCAGCACGTCGATGTTGGCCATGCCCAGGTCGGCGTCGAGCAGCAGCACGTCACGGCCGCCCATCGCCAGGGCCATGCCGAGGTTGACCGCCACCGTGGTCTTGCCCACGCCACCCTTGCCTCCCGCGATCGCGATGCTGCGGGTAGGACGACGGTCGGACAGCCATTCGAGTCCGGCAGCCTGGGTGTTGTCGACGTGTGTGCTCATGAAGGATTTCGCTGCCGGGGAAGAGTATGCGTTTGCAGATGCCGAGGTCACGGGTCGGGTCGTCCTGATCATGCCAGCGCCGTCGCCGGCATGCCGAACCGATCGGCAAGTATGGCGTCGTCGGGCTCTTCTGTGCGCTGTTTCACCCTTTGGGCGGCAAGACAGACCAGTTTGCGTGCATCCGCCGAGGCGATGTCCTCGGGGACACGCTGGCCATCGGTGGTGTAATCCAGCGGCAGGCCATGGCGGATCACGGCCGAGAGCACGCCGCCAACCAGCGGCGCCTCGTCGAGCTTGGTGAGGATGGCGCTCTGCGGCCCCAGCGGCGCATAGGCGCGGATGGCGTCGTCGATGGCCTGGGACTGCGCGTTGGCGGCCAGCACCAGGCAGGTGCGCACATCAGCCATGGCGCGCAGGGTATCGAACTGCTGTTGCAGGCGCGGGTCGTTGCCGGCCAGGCCGGCCGTATCCACCAGCACGGTGTGCTTGCCACGCAGCTGGAGCAGTGCGTTGCGCAGGCTGGTGGCGTCGTTGGCGTTGAACACCCGCACGCCGAGCAGGCGGGCATAGTGCTCCAGCTGGGCGCCGGCGCCGATGCGGTACTGGTCGGTGCTGATCAGCGCCACGCGCGAAGCGCCGTGGCGCATCACGGCGCGGGCGGCCAGCTTGGCGATGGTGGTGGTCTTGCCCACGCCGGTGGTGCCCACCAGCGCGGTGACACCGCCACCCACCGTGTCGAAGTTACGGCCGGTGGTGCGCACGTTGCGCGACAGCAGGCCCAGCGGCAGGTAGCGTGCCTGCTCCACGGTCATGTCGGCGGGCAGCTCGGCGCACAGGGCACGCGCCACGTCGCCGTCGATGCCCAGGCGGGTCATCTCGCGCAGCACGCGGGCATGCAGGGGCTGCTGGCGATCCATCTGGTTCCAGGCCAGGGCGGACAGCTGCACTTCGAGCATTTCGCGCAGATGGTTGATCTCGGCGCGCATGCCGGTGACGGCGATGTCGTTCTGCGGGTTCACCGTGGCGGCACGCACCACGTCGGCGACGCTGGCGGCCAGCGCGGCGCTGGACTGCCGCTGCGGGGCGGCGCTGTTCGGGTTTTTCACGGCACGCTCGACCACGGCGGCCGTCGCGGCGCGGGCCTGGTCGAGGCGGGCGGAGCGCTCGCTGTCGCGGTCCTCGCGGATCGCACGGATCGGCGACGGCGCCTGGGCCTGCCTGGCGGCCTTCTCTTCGACGTTGTCGAAGGCGAAACCGGCTTCGCGAACCAGCGCCTCGTCATAGTCGAGCGCGGCGATGATCTCGATGCCGTCGTCCATGCGACGCGTGGACAGGATCACGGCATCCGGGCCCTGCTCGTCCCGTACCTGGCGCATGGCCTGGCGCATGTCGGGAGCAACGAATCGTTTGATTTTCATGCGTTCGATCCTGTCTTACGTCGCGGTGCCCAGGTTCGAGGACACCACCATGTTCGTTCCGTCCGGCCGGCGAATCGGCGAACGGTGTCTCAATGCTCAGCGCCCGAGGGCCGTCACCAGCTTGACGCGGCGGTTGTCCGGCACCTCGTTATAGGCAAGCACATGCAGGTTTTGGGCCACATGTCGCGTAAAGCGGGCCAGCCAGGGACGCAATGCAGGAGAAACCAGCAACACGGCCGGTTCGCCGGCCGCTTCCTGGCGGCGGGTGGCATCGGCGACGCTCTGCTGGAGGCGATCGGCCAGTCCCGGTTCCACCGCCGCACCCGCCGGGCCACCGCCCTGCAACGACTGCAACAGGATCTGCTCCAGGTCCGGCGCCAAAGTAATGACGGGCACTTCGGTACCCAGGCCGGCGATCTCCTGCACGATCTGGCGACCCAGCGTCACGCGCACGGCGGCGGCAAGCACGCCCGGGTCCTGGCTCTGGCCGGCATGCTCGGCCAGCGATTCCACGATGCCGCGGAAGTTACGGATGGGCACGCGCTCGGCCAGCAGGTTCTGCAACACCTTCACGATGGCACCCAGCGACAGGCGCTTGGGCACCAGGTCTTCCACCAGCTTCGGCGTCTGCTGGGCCAGGCGGTCCAGCAACTGCTGCACGTCCTGGTGACCGATGAGTTCGTGGGCGTGGTTCTGAAGGATGTGCGACAGGTGGGTGGCGATCACCGTGGCCGGGTCCACCACCGTGTAGCCGAGGGTCTGGGCGTGCTCGCGCAGGCCCGGCTCGATCCACACGGCATCCAGGCCGAAGGCCGGATCGCGCGTGGCGATACCGTTCACCGTGCCGTGCACGCGACCCGGATCGATCGCGAGCATGCGCTCGGTGTGGATCTCCGCTTCACCCATCGGCACGCCCATCAGCGAGATGCGATAAGCATGCGGCGCGAGGTCGAGGTTGTCGCGGATATGCACCGAGGGCACGAGGAAACCCAGCTCCTGCGACAGCTTGCGGCGCACGGATTTGATCCGCGCCATCAGCTCGCCGCCCTGCGCCTTGTCCACCAGCGGAATGAGGCGGTAACCCACTTCCAGGCCGATGGTGTCCACCTGGGCCACGTCTTCCCACGACAGCTCGGTACGCTCGGCCGGCGGCGCCGCTTCCAGCGCCAGCTCGGTGCCGGGCGCGGAGGCGGGAGTCGAACCCGCGGCACCGCCCTGCTGGTTGAGGTGCAGCTTCCATGCGCCGAAGCCAGCGGCGGCGGCGAGAATGAGAAACGGGATATTCGGCATGCCCGGAATCAGGCCCATCGTGCCGAGCACGGCGGCCGCCACGCCCAGCGCCTTGGGCTGGCCGAACAGCTGGCCCATCACCTGCTTGCCCATCTCCTGCGACTTGGACACGCGGGTGACGATCACCGCCGTGGCGATGGAGAGCATCAGGCCCGGCACCTGGGCCACGAGGCCGTCGCCGATGGTCAGCAGCGTATAGGTGCGCGCAGCCTCGGAAGCCGACAGACCGTGCTGGAGCATGCCGATGAAGAAGCCGCCGATGATGTTGATGGCGAGGATCAGGATGCCGGCCGACGCATCGCCGCGTACGAACTTGGAGGCACCGTCCATTGAACCGTAGAAGTCGGCTTCCTCGCGCACTTCCTGGCGGCGCTCGCGCGCCTGCTCCTGCGTCAACAGACCGGCGTTGAGATCGGCATCGATCGCCATCTGCTTGCCGGGCATGGAGTCGAGGGTGAAGCGTGCGGTCACTTCGGACACGCGGGTGGCGCCCTTGGTCACCACCACGAAGTTGATGATGGTGAGGATCGCGAACACCACGAAGCCCACTGCGAAGTTGCCACCAATGACGAACTCGCCGAAGGCCTCGATCACCTTGCCGGCGGCACCGGGGCCGTTATGACCATGCAGCAGCACCACACGGGTGGAAGCAATGTTCAGCGCCAGGCGCAACAAGGTGGCGAACAGCACCACGGTGGGAAACGAGGCCAGCTCCAGCGGCCGCATCACGTACATGGTGGCCAGCAGGATCACCAGCGACAACGCGATGTTGAAGGTGAACAGCAAGTCCAGCATGAACGGGGGCAACGGCAGCATCATCATGCCGAGCATGATCAGCATCGCCACCGGCGCCGCGACGCCGCGGCGGCCGATCTGGCGGAAGGTGCCCATGAGGTTCGTGGAGGCTGCCATGTCTTCAGTTATCCATGCGGTAAGGACCGAGCAGTTCCGGATCGATGTCCTGCGTCGGCAGATCGGGCGGGAGATCACCCATGGCAATCGCCTGCTTCAACCGGAACACGTAGGCCAGGATCTGGGCCACGGCCACGTACAGCGCCGCGGGGATTTCACGTCCGATTTCCGTCGTGTGATACAAGGCTCGTGCCAACGGCGGGGCTTCCACCACCGGAACCTTCGCACCGCCACCGATCTCGCGGATCTGCTGGGCGATCACGTCCACGCCCTTGGCCACCACGCGTGGCGCTCCCATGCGGTTTTCGTCGTATTTGAGGGCTACCGCGAAGTGCGTCGGGTTGGCGATGATCACGTCGGCCGTGGGCACGTCCTGCATCATCCGGCGGCGCGCCATCTGCTGCTGCACCTGACGGATTTTTGACTTCAGCTCCGGCGAGCCTTCGCTCTCCTTGTGCTCGTCCTTGACCTCCTGCTTGGTCATTTTCATCTTCGTGGTGAAGCTGTACTTCTGCCATGGCGCATCCACCAGCGCGATCACGCCCAGAGCGCAGGCAAAAACCAGCGAGGCATGGCCGAAGATGCCGAAGGCCTTGGCAATGCCTTCGCTGACCGGACCACTGCCTACCGAGAACATGTCCAGCGTGCTGCGGCGCAGGAACCACACCAGTGCGCCGCCGATCAGCAACAGCTTCAGCACGGACTTGCCCAGTTCCACCAGGCCATTCACGGAAACCAGGCGCCCGAAGCCCTTGATCGGGTCCAGGCGGTCGAACTTCGGCACCAGGGCCTGCATCGAGAAGTTGAGTCCGCCCATCAGGGCCGGTGCCGCGATGGAGGCCACCATGGTCACCACGAACACAGGGCCGAGCAGCTTCAGCCCTTCCAGCGCCGCCGTGGCAAGCGCATGGCGCAGGCCGTCGGGCCCCAGCAGGTCGTCGCGGTGGTAACGCAGGCCTACATGCATGATGTTGGCGGCGTGCTCGGCCATCTTCTCGCGCGAGGCGATAAGCGTTGCCACGCCGGAGAGCACCACCACCGCCGTGGAAAGATCGCGCGAACGCGGCAGCTCGCCCTTCTCGCGGGCTTCGCGAAGGCGTTTTTCGCTGGGCGATTCGGTGCGGTCTTCCTTGTCGGACTGCTCGCTCATCGCGACTACCTCCCGATAAGGCCGCGCATGGTTTCCCACGCGGCGGTCTGCAGGGAGTCGAACGCGCTCGGCAGGCCACGCAGGGCCAGCCACACGGCGACCATGCCCAGGCAGATGGTGATGGGAAAGCCCACGGCGAACAGGTTCATCGACGGTGCCGAACGGCTGATGGCGCCGAAGCCGAGGTTGACGACAAGCACGGCGGTGAGTGCCGGCAGGGCCACGCGCACCGCGCCCCCGAACAGGTGGGTGGCGAAGCTCAGCACCACCCACAGGCCATCGGCACCGATGCCCTGTTCGCCCACGGGCAGGCTGCGGAAGCTTTCCGCGAGCAGGTCGATCAGTTGCAGGTGGCCGTTCATCACGAGGAACAGCAGGGTCACCATCATCGTGTAGAACTGGCTGAGCACAGGCGTGCTGCCGCCGACGCCCGGGTTGACCACTTCGGCGAAGCCCAGGCTCATCGCCTGGGACACGAACTGGCCACCGAACGATACGGCCTCGAACACCAGCTTCAGCACGAAACCGATCGCGGCACCGATGATGATCTGCTGCGCCAGCGTGGCCACGCCTGCCGCCGACAGCGGACGGATATCCAGCGGCGCCAGCGGTGCGAGCACGACGGTAAGCAGCACGGTGAGGCCGATGCGGATCTGCGCCGGAATCGTGGTGGCGCCAAGGACAGGAGCCACCAGCATCAGGCCGGAGACGCGCGCCATCGCCCAGCAGGCGCTGCCCACCCACGCCTCGATCTGGCCGATGTCGAACGGCATCAGCGCACCGCCTGGGGCAGCGATTCGATGAGCGTGCGGGTGAACTGCACCAGGGTGCGCAGCATCCACGGACCGGTGATGATCATCACCAGCGACATCGCGATCAGCTTGGGAATGAAGCTCAGGGTCTGCTCGTTGATCTGCGTGGCGGCCTGCACCATGCCGATGATCAGGCCCACCGCCAGCGCGGTGAGCAGCAGGGGCGCGCCGACCAGCATGGCGATGTGCAGCGCCTGCTGGCCGAAGCCGATGACCGATTCGGGCGTCATGGGTAGAAGCTTCCGGCCAGCGTGCCCAGCAGCAGGGTCCACCCGTCCACCAGCACGAAGAGCATGATCTTGAACGGCAGCGAGATGATCATCGGCGAGACCATCATCATGCCCATCGACATCAGCACCGATGCCACCACCAGGTCGATGATGAGGAACGGGATGAACAGCAGGAAGCCCATCTGGAAGGCGGTCTTCAGCTCGCTGGTGACGAAGGCCGGCAGCGCCACGCGATACGGCACGGATTCACGATCGGCATAGGGCTCGTCACCGGCCAGCTTCGTGAAGAGCTGCAGGTCCGGCTCGCGGGTCTGTTCCAGCATGAAGTGATGGAACGGCGCAGCCGCCAGCGGCACGGCTTCCTGCACGGTCATCCTGCCGTCCATGTACGGCTTGATGCCCGCGTCGTAGGCGTTGTTGAGCACCGGCGACATCACGAACAACGTGAGGAACAGCGACAGGCCGATGATCACCTGGTTCGGCGGCGTGCTGTTGGTGCCCAGCGCCTGGCGCAGAAACCCCAGCACGATGACGATGCGGGTGAACGAGGTCATCATCAGCAGGATGGCCGGCAGGACGGTAAGCACCGTCATCAGCGCCAGCATCTGGATCGACAGCGACCACTGCTGGCCGCCATTGGCGCCCGGTGCCACGTTCACCAGCGGAATGCCCTGCGGATCAGCGGCAAATGACACCGCCGGCGCCAGCAGGAACAGGAAAAAGACCAGCCAGCGCTTCATGGGCGCTTCCACTGGGCAAGCACGTCACGGAAACCACGGATCACCGGTGCCTGCGGCGGCACGGCATCTTCGGCCACGGGCGTATCGAGCACGTGCAGCGTGCGCAGGCCACCACCCGGCGACGCACCCACCAGCAACTGCTTGCCACCGACTTCGATCAACATGACCCGGTCCTTGACGCCGACCGGCATCGATTCGACGACGCGGATCTTCCGGCCACCCGGGCGGATCCGCACCTGCGCGCGCCGGCTGAGCCAGCCCACGAAGAAGATGAGCGCCACGACACCCAGCAGGCTGATCAGCACGCGGACCAGTTCCGCGCCCGAATCCACCGCCGGAGCGGCGACCGGGGCCGCCATCAGGGCACAGGGAAGGAAGCCGCCAAGGACGGCAACGATGCGACGCATGGGGATCACCGCAGCTTGCGGACGCGCTCGGCCGGGCTGATCACGTCAGTCAGCCGGATACCGAACTTCTCGTTGATCACCACGACCTCGCCATGAGCGACGAGGGTGCCGTTGACGAACACGTCGAGCGGCTCGCCGGCAGCGCGGTCGAGTTCCACGACGGAGCCCTGGTTGAGCTGGAGCAGGTTGCGGATGCTGATCTTGGTACGGCCCACTTCCATCGCCATGGTGACCGGCACGTCGAGGATGACGTCGAGGTTCACCTCGTTGCCGAGGCCGCCCAGCGTGGCGGTAGCGTCGGCGTCGGCGCCTTCCTGGTTTTCGGGGCTCAAGGTGGGTTCGTTCATGTCCGTTCCGATGACGTTGCGTGGATACGCCGGACATAAAGCAAGCCGCGTGCCATACGGCCGTCACCGCGCGGGGGGTCAATTTTTCCTTGCTTGCCGACCACTTGGCGAAGTGGCTGCATGCCGGCCTTCACGGATTCGCCAGAAAGCTGACGCTCGACGGCAGTTAGTCGCCATGACGGTCAACTGTCACCGCCACGTCGGAACGCCAATACAGAGACGCGAACGATTTCACGACATAGAATGCGTGCCTGGTTAAACCGCTCTCAGACTCATGGACGAACGAACCGCCTCCACCATCATCAACCCCGACGTACTCTCTGCGGTGAACGGGCTTCAGGCGGCCTTCCGCTCGGCCGACCCGTTCCCCCACGTGGTTATCGACAACTTTCTGGACGACAGCTTCGCCAGGGAACTACTGGCCGCATTCCCGTCATTCGAGCGTGGCAATTACATCGGCGACGATGGGAAGCCCGGGGCAAAATCCACGCTCGACAAGGTTCGCTCGCTCGGCCCTGCCTACGAGCGTCTGGATGATGCAATCAAGAGCCCCGGATTCCTCGAAGCCATCGGCCGTATAACGGGTATCGATGGTCTTCTCTACGACCCCTGGTACCTCGGTGGCGGCACGCACGACAACCGCAACGGAGCCAGTCTCGATCCGCACGTCGATTTCAACTTCCACCCGAGCGAGCGCTGGCACCGCCGGCTCAACCTCATCGTGTACCTCAATCCGGAGTGGGACGCGGCATGGGGTGGCAACCTCGAACTGTTCCGCGATCCCTATACGCAGGCCACGCCCACCCAGGCCGTGACGCCGGTGTTCAACCGCTGCGTGATCTTCGAGACCTCGGAGCGTTCGTGGCACGCCTTCGACCAGATCGCGTTCCCGGCCCGCCATGCGGAGCTGAGCCGTCGCTCGGTGGCGCTTTATTTCTATACGAAAGACCGTCCTGAAGAAGAAACGGCCGACCGGCACACGACTTACTACGTCAAGCGCCAGCTGCCAGACCACCTGGCCGAAGGCCACACGCTGAGCGCGGCCGATGTGGACGTCATCCGCGGCCTCATCGCCCAGCGCGACGGCCACATCCGCCTGCTCTATGACGAGAACACATCGCTGCTGAAGGCGCAGGACAAGGGCTTCGGCGGGCACCTGCTTTACCTGGCCAAGCGCGCGTACGTCCGCATCCGCCGCTGAACCAGGTCACACCGCTTTTGTAGGAGCGCGCCTTGCGCGCGACCGCTTTACGAAATGCTGTCGCGCGCAAGGCGCGCTCCTACAAAAGCCGGTCGTGCATATCTCGCGCGGGTCAGGCCGGGTCGGTCATCGGCTCGATGGGCAAGGCCGCCGGGCGCTGGGTGCTACGGCGCATCAGCGTCTCGAAGCGCACCGCCTTGTTGCCGCTGGCGTTGGCCATGCGGCCACGGAAGATCGGCACGTCCTCCGCGAACACCGTCGCGAGATCCGGCAGGTTGATGGGAATCACGTCGCCCTTGCGCAGGTGCAGGAAGTCACCGATGGTGAGCCTGGCCTCCGCCAGCAGCGAGGTCACCTCGACCTCCGCATCGAGGATTTCCTCGTGCAGGCTCTGGATCCAGCGATCGTCACGCTCCGCCCGGTCGCTCTGCACGCCGGCATCGAGCAGTTCGCGGATCGGCTCCACCATCGAGTAGGGCAGCGTCAGGTGCACTTCGCCACCACCGCCATCCAGCTCGATGTGGAAGCGCGACACCACCACCGTCTCGGTCGGGCTCACGATATTGGCGAACTGCGGATTGATCTCCGAGTTCATGAATTCGAACTGCATCTTCAGCACCGGCGCCCAGGCCTCGCACATGGCGGCGAAGGCTTCCTGGAGCACGATCTGGATGACGCGGTTCTCGGTGGGCGTAAAATCGCGACCCTCGATGCGGGCGTGGTAACGACCGTCGCCTCCGAAGAAGTTGTCGATCACGGTGAACACCAGGCGCGGCTCGAACACCATCAGCGCGGTGCCGCGCAGTGGCTTGATACGCACGAGGTTCAGGTTGCTCGGCACGGCCAGCGAGTGCACGTACTCGTTGAACTTGGTCATCTTCACGCCAAGCACCGACACCTCGCATGACTTGCGCAGCACGCCGAACAGGTTGGTGCGGAAGTAACGCGCGAAGCGGTCGTTGACCATTTCCAGCGTCGGCAGGCGGCCGCGGACGATGCGATCCTGCTGGGTGAAGTCGTAGTCCATCACGCCGCCGGGTGGCGGAAGATCGATATCGGTATCCACCGACCCGCCTTCCACGCCTGCGAGCAGGGCATCGATTTCTTCCTGGGTAAGGATGTCGCTCATCGCCGCGGCTTTCCCGTTACTGCATGATGAAACTGGTGAAGTAGACCGCGTCCACGCCGGGACGGCCGATCTTCTCCTTGAGGATGCGCTGCACTTCGGCCAGGGCCGAGGCCTGCAGCTTCTGCTTGCCCTTCACGTCGGAAAGGGTTTTCACGTCCTGCGCCGAAAACAGCATGAGCAGGGCATTGCGGATCTCGGGATCAGCCTCCTTCACGGCGGCGATCGCATCGGCATCGTGCGACATGACGTTCACGCCCACCTGGAGAAAGCGCAGGGCGGTGTCGTCCTGGAAGTTCACCACGAAGGCCGGGTCAAGCTGCAGATAGATGGCCGGCCTGGAGCGGTTGGCGTCTGCCGTCGTCGTTTCGCCCGGCTTGCCGTGCCCCGACTTCATCATGAAGTAACCACCCGCCCCGCCCGCCACGAGAACGATCAGCGCACCGACAAGCAACAGCTTGCCCTTGCCCTTCTTCTTCGGGGCGGTTGCGCCTTCGGCGGTGTCTTTGGGTGCTGCAGCCATGCGGAAAAACCTCTCTGGTACCGTAACGGAAACGGCAGGGACGATGACGCCCCTGCCGGTGTTTTAGCAAGTGGCGTGCCAGCCTGAGAAAGCTAAGCACCCACTCCTTCATCGCGCTGTGACGCCGTTCGCGTCACGGGCAGCATCAAGGGCGCGACGAAAAATTGACTGCCGACGTCAGTGTGACGTCAGGCCACCTCGTCCAGCAGGCCACGCGATACGGCCGTTGTCGCCAGCGTGGCCGGTGCGGCGTCGGCATCGCTGCCCCCGTTGCCCTGCGGCGAGGCCGTGGCCGACGCATTGCCGTCGCCCTGCCCCGCCTGCCGCTGGCCGACATCGGCCTGCCCGAGCGACAGGCCGTGATGGGCCAGCATGCTGTCAAGCTGCGAGAGCGTCTGCTGCACGGCATGCACGGCTGCGGGATGCTGGGCGATGATGGCAACGTTGACCTTGCCCCCATCCATGTTCACGCGGACATCCATGCTGCCGAGTTCTTCCGGATGCAGCTTGATGCGGGCCTCCTTGACCTGACCGCTGCCCATCCATGCGATCTGCTCGCCCAGTTCCTGGGCAAACTGCGGCGAGTTTGCCGGCTGCGTGGCCTGCACCTGCATGGCCTGCCCGTCGGCAGGTGTGGCGTGCAGGGCCGGCATGGGACTCTGCAACGGATCGATGGCGGTGGGATCATCCTTGCTGGGGGTGACGTTGCCACCCTGCGCGGCAAGCAAGGCCCCAAAGGCCGGAGCTGCCGTCGTTGCGGCGGCATCGGCCACGGCACCGGCGGGCGCCATGCCAACCACGCCGGGCAGAGCGCCCTGCTCCGCACCCTGCGCTACGCCATCGGCACCCAGCGCGGCCTGCGGTGTCGTGGCAAGTGAACCGAGTGCATTGCCCGCGAGCTCACTGGCGGCGTCTGCCGGCTTCGTCGTGGCAACGGTCTTCGCCTGCGGAGCTACGCCGATCAGGGCAAGCATCGCGCTGGCCACCGACGTATCGGTGTCCTTGGGGTCCTTCGTACCCTTGTCGGCCTTCGCGGCTTTGTCGTCACCCGTTTTCCTGGCCGACTTCGTATCGGCCGGCTTCGCGGATGCTGTCGTCGACGATGCCTGGTCCTTCGATCCCTTCGCCGTATCGCCGCGCTGCGCCTTGCTCGCATCCGCACGCGCCGCGTCCATCGCGGTGTCGAAGCGCTGGCTGCCGGACGAGTTGTCCGTAGGCGCCGGTGACGGCGTGGACGGCGGCTGCGGAGGATTGGCGTTGAGGGTGAGGTTGGCGGTGTTCATGCAAAGAGTCCTGGCATGGCGGCGGGATGACGCGGGGAGGCGTCAGCCTTCGCTCCTGGGGTTACGGCGGTACTGCGATCGTTCGTCGGCCTGTTCCTGCTCGCGACGATCCTGCGATTTGCGTTCCTGCTCACGGTACTTCGTGGTCACCGAGTCCAGCGCCTTCGCGCGACCGCGCGCATCGGCCCAATCCGTGCGGGCACGGTCCAGTGCGTGCCCGCGGCGCTGCACTTCGCCCATCTGCTGCACGATCGCCACGTCGATCTTCTGCAGGAACTGCTGGCGGTTGAGCAAGGCACTCACCCCGATACCATCGGGCATCACGGCGTATTCGTTGCGATAACGGCGCAGCTCTTCGAGCTGGTGTTCGGCCTCGGCCAGGGCGCGCTGGTGCACGGCCAGGGCGCGCGTGGCGTCCTCGGCCTTGCCGGCGGCGATATCCACCACGGGCTGGAGACGGTCGGCACGCGAGGGCATCAGTCGGCCCTCGCGGCGTCTTCAAGACCTTGCCGTGCTTCGGCAAGATCCACCGGCACATCGGTTTCCTGCTGGAGGAAGGCCGAAAGACGTGGATACAGCGCGATGGCCTCGTCGGTGCGGGGATCGCTGCCCTTCTGGTAGGCGCCTACGGCGATCAGGTCGCGCTGCTGACGATAGGCCGAATAGACCTGGCGGAAGCGCTGCGCCGAACGCATGTGTTCTTTATCCACCACCGCAGGCATCACGCGACTGATCGACGCCTCGATATCGATGGCCGGGTAGTGACCCGCCTCCGCCATGTCGCGCGACAGCACGATATGGCCGTCGAGAATGGCGCGGGCGGAGTCGGCAATGGGATCATGGCGATAATCGTCGCCCTCGGTGAGCACGGTGTAGAACGCCGTGATCGAACCGCGCCCTTCCGCATCGTTGCCTGCACGCTCCACCAGGGCGGGAAGCATGGCGAACACCGAGGGCGGATAGCCCTTGGTCGCGGGCGGCTCGCCGATCGCCAGGGCGATTTCGCGCTGCGCCTGCGCATAGCGGGTCAGCGAATCCATCAGCAGCAGCACGCGCTTGCCTTCGTCGCGAAAATGCTCGGCCACCGCCGTGGCCACCTGCGCGCCACGCAGGCGCGACAGCGGCGGCGCATCCGCCGGGGCGGCCACGACCACGGCGCGGCGACGACCTTCCTCGCCCAGCGTGTGGTCGACGAATTCCTTCACTTCACGGCCGCGCTCGCCAATCAGGCCGACCACCACGACATCCGCATTGGTGAAGCGGGTCATCATGCCCATGAGCGTCGACTTGCCGACGCCCGAGCCTGCAAACAGGCCGATGCGCTGGCCACGTCCTACGGTGAGCAGGGAATTGATGGCGCGCACGCCGACATCGAGCGGCGTGTCGATGGGCTGGCGCAGCATGGGGTTGATCGGGTCGCGGCGCAGCGGCGCGCGATCGCGTGCCAGCAAGGGCCCCAGTCCGTCGAGCGGTACGCCATCCGGGCCGATCACACGGCCGAGCAGCGAATCGCCCACGGGAACACCAGACACGGCCGCCACGGGCGTGACCCGGGCATTGGGCAGCACGCCGTGCATCTCGCCCGTGGGCATGAGCAGCAGGCGGCCATCGGAAAAACCGACGACCTCCGTTTCCAGCTGCTTGCCATCGGCCGAGGCGACCATGCAGCGTGCGCCGACGGGCGCCTCGCAGCCCACGGCTTCCAGCGTCAGGCCGACCACGCGACGCAGCTTGCCCTCCGCCTGCAACGGCCGCACGCGGGCGGCATTGGCCGCCTGGGCGGTCAGTGACTCGCGCCAGTGTGCATTGCGCGCGGCGTTGTGCGTGTCGGTGCTCACGGGGCCTCGTCCTGCTCGTCGGCCTCCGCATCCACCGAGGGCGTGAGGACACTGTCCACCACGGCGGCCAGACGCGTGCGCACGCGCGCATCGAGGCGGGAATGCTCGCTTTCGAGACGGACATCGCCGCGCTCCAGCGCCGCATCGTCCACCACCGTGCCCTCGTGATCGAGGGTTGAGCGATGCTCGCGCACGAGGGCGGCATCGATGGGATTCAGGTGAATCTTCAGGTGGCGCGTCGCCGATGGCAGTGCGTCCACGGCCTGGCGCACCACTTCGACGATCTTTTCGGGACGGGTGGCGATCTCGAAACCCAGCACGCGCTCGGCAATCACCGTGGCAAGCATCGCCAGGTCACCGGCCACATCGTGGTCCAGTTCGGCAAAGGGCTTCTGCACCGCGGCGATCAGCGCCTCGATCCGGGCTACCTGTGCCGTGAGTTCACGCCTGGCCATGGCGCGACCTTCGTTGAGGCCGGCATTGAAACCTTCTTCGCGGGCCTGCCGTTCGATGGCCTCGATTTCCGCCACGGTGGGGCGCGGCGGACCTTCGTCTTCCGCCTCGGCCTCGGCCGTCACCGGCGCGGGGCCGTTGACCAGCGGCAGCTCCCAGCGTTCGAAGCGCTCGACGCGTTCGCGGGCGAGAATGGAAGTAAGGCTCATCAGACGAACTCTTCCCCGCCACCGGCGAGATTGATCTGGCCTGCGTCAGCCAGGCGACGCGCGGTAGCAAGCACTTCCTTCTGCGCGGCGTCGACTTCGGACAGGCGCACGGGGCCCTTCACTTCGAGGTCGTCGCGCAGCATGTCGGCGGCGCGCTTGGACATGTTGGAGAAAATCTTCTCGCGGATCGCCGCATCGGCACCCTTGAGCGCCGTGATGAGGCGCGCCGACGGCACTTCGCGCAGCAGGGTCTGCATGCTGCGGTCGTCGATCTCGGCGAGGTCGTCGAATACGAACATGAGCTCTTCGATACGCTCACCCAGGCCGTTGTCGATACCACGGATGGACGACATCAGCTCGGCCTCGCGCGCGGTTTCCATCGCGTTGAGGATGTCCGCCGCCGCCTTCAGGCCGCCGACCGTGGCCGACTTCAGCTTGGTGGAGTTGCCGGAGAACTGGCGCTCCATGATTTCGTCCAGCTCGTTGAGCGCATGCGGCTGCACGCCGTCGAGGGTGGCGATGCGCATCACCACGTCGCTGCGCGTGCGTGCCGGCAGGTAACCGATGACTTCGGCGGCCTGGTCCGGTTCGAGATGCGCCAGCACCAGCGCGATGATCTGCGGGTGCTCCTGTCCGATCATCTCGCCGATGGCACGGCTTTCCATCCACTTCAGCGATTCCAGGCCCTTGCTGCTGCGGCCGAGCAGGATGCGGTCGATGAGACCGCCGGCCTTGTTCTCGCCCAGCGCGTTGACCAGGATGCGGCGGATGTATTCCTCGGTGCCGACACCGATGGACGTGTGCTGGCCGACGTCGTCCTGAAGCTGGTTCAGTACGGTTTCGACCTGCTCCTTGGTGACGTTCTTCAGCGCGGCCATGGCGGTGCCCACGGCCTGCACGTCGCGCGCACCCAGGTGCTTGAGGATGGACGCGGCGTCTTCCTCACCCAGGGTGAGCAGCAGGATCGCCGCCCTCTGCGCGCCCGTCAGGGCGTCCTTCGACTCAGCCGCCATCGTCTGCCACCCAGCTCTTCACGACCTGTGCAATCTGTTTCGGGTTTTCGGCAGCCATGCGCTTGGCAAGGCCCACCTTCTGTTCGTAGGCCAGCAAGGCCGGCGAGCCAAGCTGCACCTGGGTGCTGGCCGTGACGCGATCCGGCGTCATGTCGTCATCGTCCACCATGACCGAGACGCTGGGAATGGGACCGGCCAGGGCGACGTTGTTCATCGCTACGGGAGCCGGCTTCAGCAGGCCCTTCAGCATCGGGCGCAGCACGAAGAAACCGACCACCAGGGCAATCATCACGCCGAGGCCCTGCTTGATGAGGTCGAGCATGCCCGGGCGCTCCCAGAACGGCGTGCCCGTCGGCGCTTCGTCGGCCACGGCACCATGGAAAGGCTCGTTGATGACGCTGACGCTGTCGCCACGCGCGGCGCTGAAGCCCACGGCGTTCTTGGTCAGCTCGGTCAGGCGCGACAGCTCCTCCGTCGTGAATGGCACGCTCTTGGTCTTGCCGTCCTTGTCGGGCATCTGCTTGTTGTCCACCACCACCGCAATAGTGAGGCGGGCAACCTTGCCGGCCGGGTCGGTCACATGGCTGACGGTACGGTCCAGCTCGTAGTTGCGCGTGGCGCTCTGCGAGGACTGCGACGGATTCTGGTTGTTCTGCGTGCTGGCGGTCTGCGCACCGGGCTTGGCATTGCCGTTGCCAGGATTCGCCGCCGTGGGGTTGCCGCCTGTGTTGGGCGGCTGGTTGCTCAGCGCACCCGGCACGCCGCCGTTGCTGGCCGGATCGGTACGCGTCTCGTTGCTGGTCTGCTCGCTGCGTAGCGCCGGATTGTCGTGATTGAAGGTTTCGCTGGCTTTCTCGGTCTGCGAGAAGTCGAGATCGGCAAACACCTGCGCGCGCACCTTGCCCGCACCGACCAGCGGCGTGAGCAGGTCTTCCACGCGCTGCGTGTAGGTTGCCTCGATGCGGTTGGACAGGCGCAGGCGGCTGTCGCCGATGGCCTGGGCGCTGTCCGGATCGCTCACGGTCAACAGGTTGCCGCCCTGGTCGATCACCGATACCTGGCGGGTATCCAGGCCCGGCACGCTGGAAGCGATGAGATGCACGATGGCGGCGACCTGGCCCTGGTCGAGCTGGCGTCCCGGATACAGCGTGACCACGACCGACGCACTGGCCGGCTTGTTGTCGCGGATGAAGGCCGAGGGCTTGGGCATCGCCAGGTGCACGCGCGCAGCCCGCACGGACTGCAACCCGGCGATGGTGCTGGAAAGGTCGCTCTCCAGCATCGACTGGTAACGCGAACGCTCCGCCATGTCGCTCATGCCGAACGGCGAATCGGCCTGCGGAAGATTGTTGTTGGCCGTGCCCTGCGGCAGGCCCTGCCCGGCAAGCTTCAGTCGCACGCCCGCCACGTCGGCGGCCGGCACGAAGATCGAGCTGCCATCGGCGCTCAGCGTGTAAGGGGTATTGCCTGCCTGCAAGGCCTGGGTGACGGCAGCGGCATCCTTCTGCTCAAGGCCGCCATACAGCAGGCCGTAGTTCGGCGAACGCGACCACAACACCGCAGCGATGCCGATGGCGACCGCGCCGGCGATGCCCGCCAGCATGAACAATTGACGCGCCGCCGGCGTCTGCGCAAGGGACTTCAACGAGTCCATGCGCGTGGCCTTGCCGCTTTCCGTGGTAGCTACGCCGTTATCAGCCATGGTTCGGGCTCAATCCTGTGGTGGGGCTCATTCGCGTCAGATCGACAGGTTCATGATTTCTTTGTACGCATCGACGAACTTGTTGCGTACTTCGGTCATTGCGCGAAACCCGAGGTCGGCGCGCTGTCCCTGGATCATCACCTGGGCAAGATCGATCTTCGGATCGCCCCGTTCGAAGGCGTTGGAAAGTTGACCCGCCTTCTCCTGGGACTTCGCCACACCGTCAATGGATTGCTTCAGCAGGTCGCCGAAGCTGCCCTTGGCGGTGGGCTCCGTTTCCCCAACCCCGCGTATCGCGGGCATTTCTGTCTGCGAACTGATGCGGCGCATCTGGACGAGAAGGTTGTTGACATCGATCGTGGTCATGACGGTTTTCCAACGCGGTATCGGCTTTGCGTCACTCGATGCACGAGGTGTGCCAACCGAGGCCGATGCGGCCGGATGCGTCAGCCCGCCTGCGCGGTTTCCGACAGACCGTACTTGCGCAGCTTTTCCACCAGCGTCGTACGCTGTACGCGAAGCAGCTTGGCCGCATGCGCCACCACGCCGTTGGCAGAATTGAGCGCCTGGCGGATCAGGCCGATCTCGATGCCGGCCAGGTGATCCTTGAGGTCGAGGCCACCCTGCGGCAACACCGACGGATCGCCTTCACCTGCATAGGTAAAGGTCTCGGTCACTTCCGGCTCGGCTTCCATCATGGCAATGAGGGCCGCGCCGCTCACCTCTTCCACCGGCTGCGCACCACGGTACTTCTCCGGCAGGTCGACGGCGCGGATTTCGCCGTGCGGCATGAGGATGGCCATGCGCTCGACGAGGTTCGACAATTCGCGCACGTTGCCCGGCCAGCCGTGGCGGCACAGGGCCGTCATGGCACCCGGCGAGAAACGCACCGACGACAGGCCACGCTGCACGAGACGCTGGTTGAATTCGCCGATGAGTGCCGGCAGGTCTTCCAGGCGCTGGCGCAGCGGCGGCATTTCCAGCGGGAACACCGAGAGGCGGTAATAGAGGTCTTCGCGGAAGCTGCCGTTCTCGATGGCGCCTTCGAGGTCACGATGGGTCGCGGCGATGATGCGCACGTCGCAACGCTGCGGACGGTTGCCACCCACGCGCTCGAACACGCGCTCCTGCAACACGCGCAGCAGCTTCACCTGCATCGGCAGGCTCATGTCGCCGATCTCGTCGAGAAACAGCGTGCCGCCCTCGGCCATCTCGAAACGGCCCTTGCGGCTGCTGATGGCGCCGGTGAAGGCACCCTTCTCGTGACCGAACAGTTCGCTTTCGAGCAGTTCGGCCGGGATCGCGCCGCAGTTGATCGCCACGAACGGCTTGTCACGGCGCGGGGAGCATTCATGGATGGTGCGGGCGACCAGTTCCTTGCCGCTGCCGGATTCGCCCAGCACCAGCACGCTGGAATCGAACGGTGCCACCTGGCGGATCAGTCCGTTCACGCGCTGCATCGGACCGGACTGGCCGACCATGCGCAGGCTGGCCGCCGGCGGCTGGATACGCGATTGCAGGGCACGCAGGGCTTCGGACAGGCGCTCGTAGCGCAGCGGCACGTCGATCAGTTCCACGCTCTGGCTGCGCGAGTCGTCGGCGATCAGGGCGGTGGCAAGCGGGGAGTCTGCGGCGACCAGCATGGGCAGGTCGCGGCCGTTACGGCCCAGCGCGGCGACATGGCCTTCGAGCTCGGCCTCGTCTTCCACGGTGCCGACGAAGATCCCGCGCCAGCTCTCGGCGGTGTCCGCCGCTTGCAGGCGGCTGGCCAGCACCGGGCGGTAGCCGAGGAAGGCAAGCACCGACATGATGCCATCGGCACGGGCGCGATCGGACTCGACAACCAGAAAGTTGGACGACTTCATCTTGTTACCCCTTGGGACGTTGGAGCGAAGTCCGGACTCCGGAAGGAGCCCCCTGCCGACTTCAGTTGCGGGATAACAATCAAGGAGCGTGCCAACGTCGGAATTCCGCCGCACGACGACGTAAATTCACGTCACCGTTCACACTTACATGCGATCGCAAAATCCTTTTCGGCAGGGTGTGAAATCGCGCCGGGGCGCGCTCGCGTCAATGCTGACGACACGCGTCACGAATGTGACGCAGGAGGCCATGCGACGTTTTGCCGACACGTGACGTAAAAGGTCACCTGCAGGAGCGCGCCTTGCGCGCGACCGGCAGAAACGTCACGTCGATGGCTCACAAAGCCTTGTAGATCGCGGTATGACCCGGTCGCGCGCAAGGCGCGCTCCTACAGGGATTCCGGTGTGTCGGCGGGGCGGGACTGGGCCCTGGCCTCGGCCACCTGGCGGCGGTGCTGGCGGAACACCAGGCGCTCGATGCCGTCGCGGACGGCCTCGGACAAACCTTCGAATCCTATGAACCCACGACCATCCGACGGACCCGGCAGGCGTACGCCCGGAAGTTCCAGCGGCAGCGCACGGCAGGCATCGAAGTGCAGTCGCAACATCACGCCCTGCCCTACGGGGGGCAGGCCGTCCCACGGCAGTACGGCGCCGATGGCGTTGAAGCGCAGCGACAACCGTGACGGCAGGCCCGACTGCGGCAGCAGCAGCCGGTTGACGATTTCCATGAGTACGTTGAGCTTGGCGTCGAGCCGGCCCACTTCCTGGCTCAGGGGGCTGTCTTCCTCGCCCGTCTCGGTGCGGCGCTCCATCAGCGCCGACACCGCCACCAGCACGCTGGTGTTGCGGTCGTTGATCAGCGCCAGCTCGGCCGGATCGGGACGGGCCGCGATATCGCAGATGGCGTGGAACCGTGCATCCCACGCGACACGATCGGAAAATGCCTGCCAGCTTTCCTCGCCCATTCGCCCCTCCCGCCCAGGTGTCCGCTTCAGAGCGAACTATACGCGGCCACGGCCTGGCGCGAGCGGCGATGCGCGTCCCACGCGGCAGCGGCCTCGTCCCGGGCGGCGGACACCAGGTCGGTAATCAGGGTATCCAGCAGCATGATGGACTTCAGCGCCTCGACCGTTTCCGGTGCCTGGCGCATGGGGCCGGCATGCAGCACGGTATCGCGCTCGGCTTCGAGCGAGGTCATTTCATCCCAGCGCGATTCACTGGCCGCCTCGTGCATGGATTCGGTCAGTTCGAGCACGCGGTGGATATCGCAGCAGGCCACGTCGTTCATGGCGTGCCACCGGCGACCTGGCGGGCCTCGACGGGAATCGCCACCCAGGTCTCGCGGATCTGCCCGATCAGGCGGGACACTTCATCGAGTGCCGACTGATCGTTATGCAGGTTGGCGTGCAGCAGGCGACGGCTCATGTAGTCGTAGAGGTTGTTCAGCTGCTCGACCAGCGGCGTGTCCATCTCGGGATTGAGGCCCGACTGCAAGGCACCGACGATTTCGATCGCCTTGGAGATGGCCTCGCCCTTGCCTGCGATGTTGCCGGTCGCCATGCAGCCACCCGCGAAGCGGATGCGTTCCAGCGCGCCGTCCATGAGCATCGTGACCAGTCCATGGGGATCGGCGTTCTCGACGCCGCCCTGGATATGCACCTGCTGGTAAGCGCCAGCGCCGCGGGAATAACCGTAAGACATGGTGATTGCGTCCTCGATGCGATCAGCTGGACTTGGTAAGCGCGGTGAACTGCTGCGCGATGTAGCTGCTGGTGCTCTGCAGCTTGGTCATCAGGGTGTCCAGCGCGGTGTACTGCTTGGTCAGGCGATCGGAGTAATCGGACATCTGGCTGTCCAGCGCGGTCTGCTGGTCGGCCAGGTCCTTCTTGGTCTGGTTCAGGTTGGCGATGCGCTGGGTGACGATGCCGTTGGAACCGGTCCAGCTGGTGATCATCTTGTCCAGCGACGGGCCGATACCGTTCGCGCCGCTCAACAGGCTCTGCACGCCCGTGGGGTTGTTCGTGAGCGCATTGGTGAGCTTGGTGGAGTCGAGCTTGAGCGTGCCATCGACCTGGAAGGACACGCCCAGGTCGCTGAGCGAACCGACCGAGCCGTTGCCGGGCACGCGCTGGCCGATCAGGTTCGAGATCTGCGACTTGATGGACGACACCGTGGCGTCGCCGATCAGCGCGCCCACCTGCTGGTTGGTCGGATCGTACTTCGTCAGCGTCTGGTACGTGCCGATGAACGAGTTGTACGCGTTGACCAGGCTGGTCATCTGCGAAGTGACCGTCGACGGATCGTTGGCCAGGGTCACGGAGCTGGGGCCGGTCTTCGCCAGGGTGAGGGTCACGCCGCTGATGGCGCTGGTCACCGTGTTGGAGGCGCTGGTGGCCGGGGTGTTGTCGATGGTGAACTTCGCGTCCTGCGCCTGGGTCGTGGCCTTGGCGGCATCGGTGGCGGGATTGAAGTTCAGCGCGGCCAGGTTGCCGTCGCCGCCACTTGAGGTCACCGTGAAGGCATTCGCCGCACCCGTGGCACTCGAGGTCAGCACCAGGTGGGCGCCGTCAGAGCCGTTGATCACCGCCGCAGTGACGCCCGGATTGTCCTTGGCGTTGTTGATCTTGTCGGCAACGTTCTGCAGCGTGTTGTTCGTGCCGTCGAGGCTGAACGACATCGACTTGCTGCCGACCGCGATCGTGAGATTGCCGGTACCCACGGCGGACTTGGAACTGGCATACGCCTGGGACGTCGTCTTCTGAGCAACCGCCAGCTGGGTAACATTGATATTGAAATTGCCAGGCTTGGCCGTGGCGTCGGCACTGGCAGTCAGCACCGTGTTGTCACCGATGGTGATCTTCTGCGAGTTGAATGCGCTGCCGTCGGTAAAGCCCTTGAGCGCGTTCTGCAGGGAAATCAGCGCTGAGTTGAAATTGCCGACCGCTGAAATCTTGGTGGTGTTGTCCGACGTCTTGGCATCAAGCGCCTTCTGTGGCGCAGCTTTCTTGAGGTTGACCAGGTTACTGACGATCGTTGGAACGTCAATGGAGCTGGAACCCAGGTTGACGCCGTTGCTGCTGTTGGTGGCCATGAGGCTTCTCCGTTGAAGACGCCTCACTGCCCGGGGCGCCAATTTGTCGACGGCGGACCCCTTCCGGAAGCCCGCCGCCCACAATTAAGCAATTACCCTGCCAACCCCGGGAATATCCGGGGTGGCCGTGCTACCGGGCTTAGCCGAGCAGCTTGGTGATGATCTGCTGGCTCTGGTTGGCGGTAGCGAGCACCGACACGCCGGCCTGCTGCAGGATCTGCGCCTGGGACATGTTCGCCGTTTCCTGGGCCATGTCGGCGTCCATGATGGCGGACTTCGAGGAGGTCAGGTTCTGCGAGATGTTCTGCAGGTTCGAGATCGTCGAGTCGAAGCGGTTCTGCACCGCGCCGAGCTGCGAACGGAGGCCCGAGACCGACTGCAGGGCAGCATCGATGCGGTTGATCGTGGCGTTGGCGTCGTCCACCGTCTTGACGTCCGAGTTGGCCAGCGTGGTGGCGGTCGAGACCGCGACGCTGGTCGAGCCGGCGGTCAGGCCGAACTTCGTCACCGCGGCAGAACCTGCCTTGGCGTTGACCGTGATGGCCTGGGACGAAGCGAAGGCCAGCGAGCCGTCCTGCTTCACGTAGGCATTGATGCCCTTGGTCGACTGCGAGTTGATCGCGTCGGCCACGTCCTGCATGGACTTGAACGAACCGGTGATGCTGACCGTGTTGGTGCCGACCGTGAAGGACAGGTCGCCAGCGGCCAGGTTGGTGCTGGTCGAGGACACGGCAGCGGTCGACGCGCCGGTGGCATTGGCGGCGACCGTGGCCGGCAGGCCGAGGGTCGTGGCAGCCGCGCCACCGAAGGCCAGGGCCTGGGTGCCACCCGTGAGAGCCAGTTCGCCCGTGGAGTTGTTCACCGTGGCGACGTTCGCACCGGCGGCCTTGTTGATGGCCGTGGCCAGATCGCCGACGCTGGTGTAGTTGCCGGCGGCAACGCTGACGGCGGTACCGGTGCCGACCGTGACGGTCAGGTCGCCAGCGGCGACGGCGAGGCCGAAGGTGGCCGGGGCAGCGATCGAACCGGTGGCGAGCTGGCCGATCTGGTTGGCCTTCATGCCGGTGTTCAGGTTCACACCGATGGTTTCACCGGTGTTGGCACCGACCTGGAAGCTGAGGTTCTGGGCCGAACCGTCGAGCACCTTCATGCCGTTGAAGTTGGTCTGCGTGGCGATACGGGTCACTTCCGACAGACGCTGCTGCACTTCGGCGTCGAGCGCGGCGCGGTCGGTATCCGAGTTCGACGCGTTGGTCGACTGGACGGCCAGTTCGCGGATGCGCTGCAGGTTGTTGGTAACTTCGTCCAGCGCCGATTCAGTGGTCTGCGACAGCGAGATACCGTCGTTGGCGTTGCGGACTGCCTGGTTCAGGCCGTTGATCTGGGTGGTGAAGCGCGTGGCAATGGCGAGGCCGGCGGCGTCGTCCTTCGCGCTGTTGATGCGGTTGCCCGACGACAGACGCTCGATGGCCGACGACAGCTTGGACTGCGACGTGCCGAGGTTGCGCTGAGCGGTCAACGACATGATGTTGGTGTTGATGGTCAGAGACATGGGATGTGATCCTGATTTAAGCGGAACCGAAATGCCGGAAAGATGCGGCGTAGTCCGGCGGGGTTCCGTTGGTGGAGCCTTCCGCCTCAAAGAGGTTTACGGCAGGCCGGGAAGAAACTTGAGGACTTTTTTCTGCCAGTGAATCCACTTCCTGTTGACCGGGCCCCAGCAGGATTGCCCCGCCCAGCCGCTGTCAGAGGGTGTATCGGCACCTCCCCGCCCGGGTTTAGGGGAATTTTCACGATTTCCGGCAGGTTTATCTGGCCCATGACTCAGATAACCAAAAAGGGCGGCCCGACAGGCCGCCCTTTATTCGTTGCATCCTCAATAAAGCGATTATTTGAGGTAATTGAACAGGGTCAGGTTCTGCAGCTTCACATAAGCCTGCTGCGCCGCATCCAGCGCTACCTGTTGCTGGCTGAACTTGCTTGCCGCGCTCGCATAATCCAGTTCGGTCAGGTCGGACAGCGTGCTCTGGTATTGCAGGCTGGTATCGGCACCGATGGACGTCTGCTGGTCGAGCACGTTCATGCGCGCACCGATCTGGGTGATCGTGTTCATGAAGTTGCCCTTGGCCTGGTCCAGGCTCATGAGCTGCCCGTTGAGCTGGTTATTCATGGCCGGGCCGCCGCCCGGTGCTTCCAGCGCATTGATGATGCCGGCCACGGTCGAGAACACATCCTGCGACGACGAGGGCGTCACCGAGAACGAGTCGCCGGTAGCCGGCGTGCCGGTGATGTTGAGCTGCACGCCCTTGAACTGAATGGTGCCGCTGTCACCTGAATACGTACCCGTGGAAATCGCGGGCCCCGTCGGGTTGGCAGGATCGTGGATTTCATACGTGGTGGGCGACGTGAAGTTGACCGTGTAGTTCTTTCCGTCCCAGGCAGACACATCGGTGACCGACGTGCTGCCTACTACGGCACTGCCCGTATTGGCCGCATTCGCCGTCGTCACGAAGGTACCGTTGCCGCCCTTGATCGACATGAAGACAGAGTTGCCGTCGTCACCCGTGGCAACCTGCATACCCGGCCCCGCGGCGACCATGCGTTGCCCCTGGTCGCCGCCATAGCTGACACTGAGATCGCTGATCGTAAAGGGCTGCGAACCGGTGCGCGTGCCGCCGAAGATGTATTCGCCCTGCCCATCTTTCGTGTTGGCCAGTCCGACCAGCGCCTGCAGGTTCTGCCGCAGTTCGGCCGCGATGGACTTGCGCGATTCGTCGGTCTGCGGGGCATTCATGCCTTGCAGGGTCAGCGTGCGGATGCGATCCAGGATGTTGTTGGCCGAGTCCAGCGCCTGCTCCTCGGTACCCAGGCGGTTGTTCGCCGACTGGATATTGCGAGTGTACTGGTCGTTCTGCGCGGAGGCCGACGAGACGTCCACGGCGCGCGCGGCCGCCGACGGATTGTCCGATGGCGACTGGATGGCCTTGCCGTTGCCGAGCGAAAGCTGGGTCTGCGAGAGCTGGTACTGGCGATCCAGCATGGCGTTGACGGCCTGCTGCTGCCCCCATGAAGTCGAGATACGCATGATCAGCCTCGCACCGCGGAAAGAAGGGAATCGAAAATCGTGTTCGCCGCGTTGATCACCTGCGCCGAGGCCGCATACGCCTGCTGGAAACGGATCAGGTTAGCCGCTTCCTCGTCCAGGTTCACACCCGACAGGTTCTGCTGCGCCGACGTGGCGTTGTCCAGGATCGTCTGCTGCGCATCCTGCGCGGTGTTCGCCGCCGAACCGGCCGTGCCCACCTGGGAGATCAGCTGGCTGTAGGACTTGCCGACCGTGGTTACGCCATTGTCGAGCACACCCTTGTTGGCCACGTCCGCCATGGCGAGCGCGTTGCCGTTGTCACCGCTGCCGGAGGTGGCAGGTTTCACATTGAACGTATCGTTAGCGGCAGGGGCCCCCGTGAGCTTTAGGGTCCAGCCGTTGCCGGTGATCGTCGTCGGGTCGGTATAGTTCTGCGGCGCGCCGCCGTCGACCGTATAGGTCGTCGGCGAGGTGAACACGATCGATACCGGCTTATTGAAGTTGGGGTCGGCGTTATTGGTCACCGTGAGGTTGCCCAGCTTGCCCGAGCCCGTATTGCTGGAACCCTTGGCCGCACTGAGCGGGCCGGACGCCGCGATCTTGTTGGTATCGCTGATCGCCACGCCGATGGACGAGGCGGCGTTGCGGGTGGGCTGGATCTGGAAGCTGTCGCCTGCCTGCGGCGTGCCGCTGGGGATGGTGATCTTCAGCCCGTCGATGACGATGGGATCGGCCGACGTACCCGTACCGGTGGAGGGCACCGTGACGCCAGCCGTGGTGGTCACCGACCACTTCGTACCGTCGTAACGCATGATGTAATCGGAGCTGCCCAGCTTGCTCACGTCGGACACGGTGGCTGCGACCTGCGCATTGCCCTTGTTCGAGGTGCTGTTGTACACCGACGGATCGCCGATGGAGAAGAAATCGCCGCCCGGGTTGCCGTTGAGGTCGATGCCCTGGGCATGCTGCTTGTTGAACGCGCTCTCCATCGCGATGGCCGCACGACCGAGCTGGTTGCGCGCCGGGTCGAGCACATTGGTACGAAAGTCGATGGCCGCACCGAGCGAGCCGGAGCCCAGCTGCGTGCTGATCACCGCCCCACCCTCGCCCAGGATCTCCAGGCGCGAGGAATCGTACTGGTTGGGCGCGGTGGACAGCTGGGTAAAGCTGGTGCCGCTGACCAGTGGCTGGCCGTTGCCGATGGAAACCGTCACCGTGTGATCGCTGCTCTGGGTCACGCTCACGCCGACGATGCCGGAGAGCTTGGTGATCGCCTGGTCGCGCGCGTCCAGCAGGTCGTTGGGAACAGCGCCACCTGAATAGGCCTTCTGGATCTGCCCGTTGAGGTCGGCGATGCTCTTCGACAGGGAGTTGACGTCATCGACGCCACTGCTGATCTGCTGGTTGGTCTGCTTGTCGATCTGCTGGAATTGCGACGACAGCGAACGGAACGTCGAGACCAGCGAGTTGGCCTTGCCGATCAGCGCCTGTCGGCTGGCCGTATCGGTGGGGGCATTCGCCACGTCGCTCACGGCGCCGAAGAAGTTGTCCAGCGCACTTTGCAGGTTGGCCGAGCCGCTCACGGCATTGTTCACCGAGGCGGTGAGGCTGGCGTAGGTCGCCGCCCTGCTCTGCCCCGACGTGGCGCCCCAGACCTGCTGGGTGAGAAACTGGCTATAGGATCGCTGCACCGACACCGCATCGGCACCCTGGCCGATGTACATGTTGCCGTAGTACTGCGGCGCACGCGCGTTGAACGACGTGGTCTGCCGCGTATAGCCGCTGGTATTGGAGTTGGTGATGTTATGGCCGACGGTCGCGAGGCCTACCTGCGAAGCAAGCAGCCCGGACACGCCGGTGGAAAGTAAATCGGCCATCGTCGTTACCCTCTGTATCCCGTTGCGTTTCGTTGGCCCGTAAGTCGTTACAACTGGTCGGCGATGTGACTGAGCGCGGCCAGCGCCTGCTTCATCACCGGACCATTGGCGATATCCACCAGCTTCTGCGCATAGCTCGGATCGGTGGCGTAACCACCCTTGGTGAGCGCGTTCGCGAAGCCCGCGATATCGTCGCCACGGCCCACCGCCTGCGCATAGCGCGGGCTGGTGGACACCATGTCGGCGTAATCACTGAACGAATCGGCCGGCGTGTCGTAGGCGCGGAAGCTGTCCTTCTTGCGCACGGCCATGCCGTTTTCGTATTCCAGCGTCGGCACGTTGACGCGGCGGCCATCCCAGCTGCTGCCGGCCTTGATGCCGAACATGTTGTTGCTTGCCGTCGCACCCTGCACCGGCATGTGCTTGCCCCAGCCGGTTTCGAGCGCGGCCTGCGCCAGCAGGGCGCGCACCGATACGCCGAGCTTGCGCGCGGCCTCGATGGCATGCGGCGCGAACTTGCGCACGAAATCTTCGGGGCCTTCGATGTTCATCTTGCCCACGGCGTCGGCCACTGCGTTGGCACCGGCACCCACCACCTTGCCGGCATTGCTCAGCATGGCTTCGAGCGAATCCATGAGGCCGCTGTCGCGATCGGACGGCGACGAAATGGCCTGTGCCGTGGTGGCGCTGCCCGACACATCGGCAAACATGTCGTCGTTGGAACCACCCTTACCCTTGGTCAGGCCACCCAGCTGGCGTACCAGCATGTCGGCGATACCGATGCCCTTGCCCTGCGACAGGGTCAGCGACAGCTGGTGGTCGAACATGTCGCGATAGGCATCACCGGCCTGCGAACCCATGATGTCGTCGCCCATCGACTTACTGGCGTCGCGCATGGACTTCAGCATCATCTGGGTGAAGATCGATTCGAACTGCTTGGCGACCGCAGGCAAGGCGGCCTTCGAGTCCTGCTGCGCGGCCGTACGCAATCCGCCCAGCGAGGACAGGTTGGTATAGACGCTCTGCGGGTCGAAGGCGGCGGCCATATCAGATCACCACCAGTTCGGCACGCAGCGCGCCGGATTCCTTCAGCGCCTGGAGGATGGAAATCAGGTCGCTGGGTGACGCGCCGACCTGGTTCACGGCACGCACGATCGCATCCAGGCTGGTGCCCGGACCGAACTTGAACATATGGCCGCCATCCTCGCTCACGGCAACCTGGCTGCTGGGCACCACGGCGGTCTGGCCCCGGCTGAACGCGCCCGGCTGGCTCACCTGGGGCTGCTCGCTGATGGTGACCTGGATGGAACCATGGGCCACGGCGGCGGCACCGACCTTCACGTCCGAACCGATCACCACCGTACCGGTGCGCGAATTCACGATGACGCGCGCGGGTGCATCGCCCGGCGTGACATCGAGCGCCTGGATCGTGGACAGCCATGACACACGCTGCGACGGGTCCATCGGTGCGCGGACAGCCACCGAGCCGGAATCCACCGCATTGGCGGTGCCCGAACCGAAGTTGCGGTTGACCGCCTCGGCAATGCGCGCAGCCGTGGTGAAGTCGGCCGTGTTGAGGTTCAGCATGATGTCGCCGCCCTTGTCGAAGGACGTGGCGACGCTGCGTTCGATGGAAGCGCCACCGGGAATGCGGCCGCTGGCGGAGATGTTCACCTGCACGCTGGAGCCGCTACGGCCCTGCGCGCTGACGCCGCCAACGACGACGCTCCCCTGAGCGATGGCGTAGATCTGGCCATCGGCACCCTTGAGCGGCGACATCAGCAGTTCGCCGCCACGGATGCTCTTGGCATTGCCGATGGAAGCCACGGTGACGTCGATCCGCTGGCCCGGCTTGGCGAACGGCGGCAGTTCGGCGGTAATGGTGACGGCCGCGGCATTCTTCAGCTGCGGACGCACGTTCGCCGGCACGTTCACGCCGAACTGCTGCAGCATGTTCTCGATGCTTTGCGTGGTGAACGGTGCCTGGCTGGTCTGGTCGCCACTGCCGTCCAGGCCCACGACCAGGCCATAGCCCACCAGCTGGTTGCTGCGCACGCCGCCGACCTGGGCCAGGTCGCGGATGCGATCGGCATGCACCGGCAGGATGGCGCCAAGCACCAGCACTGCGATGGCGGTGCGCACGATGGCACGCAGGCGGGAGGTCACGGCGTTCATCAGTACGGCATCCACTTCGAATCGAAGAAGCGCGACAGCCAGCCACGCGTATTGGAGTCGGCCAGCGTGCCCTTGCCCACGTATTCGATACGCGCATCGGCCACGCGGCTGGACGGCACGGTGTTGTCCGAGCCGATGTCCTGCGGACGCACGATGCCCGACACACGCACCAGCTCTTCGCCCTGGTTGATGGTGAGCCACTTCTCGCCGCGCACGATCAGTGCGCCGTTGGACAGGCGCTGTGCGACGGTGACGGTGATCAGGCCCGAGAGCTGGTTGCTCTGCGTCGACGAACCGTCACCTGCAAAAGCATTGCTGCTGGACAGCGAGCTGTCGGCCGTCTTGCCACCGATGCGCAGGCCCTGGCCGAGCAGGGTCGGCGAGGTGAGTGTGTTGCCGTTCTTCTTGTTCGTGCTGGTCGCGGCCTTCTTGCTGGCCTGCGTCGCTTCCACGAGGGTAATGGTCAGGATGTCGCCGACGCGATGCGCGCGCGGGTCGGCGAACAATTCCATCGACTGCTGGTCGGCATAGATCGAGCCGGTGGGCTGCGCGGGCACCGCCGGATCGACGGGCAAGGTGGCCGTGTACATCGGCTTGGGCGTAGGCGGCACCATGCCGCAACCGGAGAGCACGGCCAGCGGCAGCGCGGCGACGAGAATGCGGGCGAAACGGTTCTTCATGACGTTGCTCATCAGGTCTTCTGGGTGATGAACTGGAGCATCTGGTCGGACGCCGAAATCGCCTTCGAATTCATCTCGTAGGCGCGCTGGGTCTCGATCATGTTCACCATTTCCTCGACGACGTTCACGTTCGAGGTTTCCAGGGAGTTCTGTGCGATGGTGCCGAGGCCGTTGAGGCCGGCGGTACCGGTCTGCGGCGCGCCGCTGGCGGCCGTTTCCAGGTAAAGGTTGTCGCCACGCGGCTCCAGGCCGGCGGGGTTCACGAAATCGGCGAGCTGGATCTGGCCCAGCGTCTGCGGCGTGGCCGAACCCGGCACCACGACGCTGACGGTGCCGTCCTTGCCGATGGTCATGCTGCTGGCATTGGGCGGCAGCGTGATCGCCGGCTCGATGGGGTAGCCGTCGTTGGTGACGAGCTGGCCGTTGGGGTCGCGCTTGAGCGAACCATCGCGCGAGTAACCGACGGTGCCGTCCGGCAGGGTCACCTGCAGGAAGCCGCGGCCGTCGATGCGGATATCGAACGGGTTGTCGGTCTGTTGCGAACCACCCTGCTCGAACATCTTCTGGGTGCCGACCACGCGCACACCGGTGCCGATCATGAAGCCGGTCGGCGACTGGGTCTGTTCCGTCGTCTGCGCACCGGCCTGGCCGCGGTTCTGGTAGGCCAGGTCCTCGAACTCGGCGCGCGTACGCTTGAAGGCCGTGGTGTTGGTATTGGCCAGGTTGTTGGAGACGACATCCATGCGCGTCTGCTGCGCATCGAGGCCGGTCTTGGCAATCCAGAGGGACGTGAGCATGGCTGACTCCTGCGCATCCGCGCTTTACATGCCGGCGACGGTTTTGCGTCGCGCGACGGTGGTTACCCCACCTGAAGCAATTTCGATGCCGACTGGGCGTTGTCGTCGGCAGTTTTGATGGAACGCACCTGCATTTCGAATTCGCGCGAGAGCGAAATCATCTTCACCAGCACCTCGGAAGGGTTGACGTTGCTGGCTTCCAGCGCGCCGGACACCACGCGCACATCGGCATCGGCAGGTGCCGTGCTGCCGTCTTTCATGTGCATCAGGCCGTCGCTGCCGTAGCTCAGCTGGTCGTTGCCGGGGTTCACCAGCTTGATCCGGTCCGTGGTGGCAACCGCGGCCGGCGTATCGCCGAGCGGCACCACCGAAATCGTGCCGTCCGTGCCGATCCGCACACTGGAAGCCTGCGGAATCGAGATCGGACCACCACCGCCCATGACGGCATTGCCACGGGCATCCGTCAACAAACCGTCGGCATCGATGCGCAGGTTGCCCGCACGCGTATAGCCTTCGTTGCCGTCCGGGCCTTGCACCGCGATCCAGCCGTTGCCCTGCACGGAGATGTCCAGGTCATTGCCGGTGGCACTCTGCGTGCCGCCAGTAGTGTCCCAGCCCATGCCCTGGGCCACGCCGTTGATGCGCGTCTGCAAGCCGTCGCCCTGCACCGGCATGCTCTGGAAAGCCGACAATTCGGCCTTGAAGCCCGTGGTGTTGGCGTTGGCGAGGTTATGCGCCACTTCGGCCTGGGCACGCATGATCTGCGTGGCACCGGTCATCGCGACGTAGACGGAACGATCCATGGCGGATTCCCTGCTGGACGGGTGGGGCCCGGGCGCGGATCACTCCGCACCCGGGCCGCCGGCTTAGTTGCGGATGTTGATGATGGTCTGGGTGAGCTTGTCGTCGGTGGAGATGACCTGCGCGTTCGCCTGGTAGTTGCGCTGCGCCTTGATCATGTTCACCAGCTGGGCCGTGAGGTCCGCCGTGTTCGACGATTCGAGCTGGCCGGACTGCACCTGGCCCACATCACCGGAGTTGGCCACACCACGGATCGGCTGGCCCGATTCCGCCGACGGCACCCAGTTGGTGTCGTTGAGCTGGCGCAGGCCCTGGTTGTTCGAGAAGGTGGCGATCGCCAGCTGGCCCAGCGGAATGGTGGCGCCGTTGGAGTAGATGGCGTTGACCGTGCCGTCCTTCGCGACGTCGATCTTGGAGAACTTGCCGGCCGCATTGCCATCGTTGCTGATGGCCGTGGTCGCGAACTGGTCGCCGAACTGGGTGACCTTGCTCATGTCCAGCGTGAGGTTGATCGGCGCCGCGCCCGGGTTCGGCGACACGGCACCGAAATTGAGCTTGCCACCGGCCGGCGTGGTGATTGCGCCACCTGCGCTGAATACCATCTGCTGTGCCGTACCCACCTCGGTACCGTCCACGGTCATGTGGGCAGCCCACGTGTTCGGATTGGTGGCGTCCTTCACGTAGTAGACGTTGACGGTATGCGTCGCGCCCAGCGAGTCGTAGGCCTGGAAGGTCGAGAAATTGTTGTACGTGGCGTTGTTCTTCGGATCGAACGCACCGCCGGTCGGCGCCGTGGCGCTGGACTGCAGGTTGGCGGTGATGCCGATGTTCGCGCTGGCCTTGGCCGGCGACGCACCGGTGGTGATCTTGAGATCGGTGAGCGTGGAGATGTCGAAGGTGCCGCCGGCGGTAGGCGGATACACCTGCACGTTCTGGCCCGTGGCGTTGACGATGTTGCCGTTGTCGTCCGGGTGGAAGTTGCCGGCGCGCGAATACGAATAGCCCGAACCGTCGTGCAGCGTGAAGAAGCCTGCACCACTCAGGGCGAAATCGTAGGAGTTGCCGGTCTGGGTCAGGGCGCCGTCGCCGAACTGCTGGGCGATGTTGGTCACGCGCACGCCGCTGCCGGCGGCCGTGGCCGAGAGGTTTTCGCCGGCCACCGAGTAGACCTGCGAGAACTCGGCGCGCGAGCCCTTGTAGCCCACGGTGCTGACGTTGGCGATGTTGTTCGCGGTGACTTCCAGGTCGGTGGACGCCGCGTTGATGCCGCTTAGGGCGATATCGAATGGCATGGTGGATTTCCTCGCTGTACTTACAGGACTTGTGCGATCTGGCTGAGCAGGGCACCGCCGAAGCCGGCCACCTGCACGTACGTACCGTCGGTGCCCGAAGCACCGACGCCTTCCACCTTTCCGCGAACGAAGGTATCGATCGCGTTGCCGCCGGAAGTCGCGGACATCTGGTACACGCCGTCCGGCAGCTGCGTGCCGTCGTCGGACTTGCCGTCCCAGCTGAACTGGGCCAGGCCCGCATCCGGCTGGCCGAGGGAAATGGTGCGCACGACGTTGCCGGCGCTGTCCTTGATCTGCACGTTCACGTAGGTGCCCGAGTTGGGCACGTTGACGGCGCCATCCATTTCCTTGTTCGTGAGCTTGCCCGCCGTGGAGGGCACGATCACCTGATGGCCCACCAGCGCCGATGCACGCACGAACTGGTCGCCCGTGAGGTTCTTCGACAGGCTGTCGAAGGACTGCTGCAGCTCCTGGGTGGCGGCCACCTGGGAGAACTGCGCCATCTGCGCCACCATCTGCGTGGAATCCATCGGCTTGGTCGGATCCTGGTTGGTCATCTGCGTGACCATGAGCTTCAGGAAATCCGACTGCGACAGCGTCTGCTGCTGGAGCTGGTTGGAAGACGACTGATTGGAGCCGTAGCTGTTGTTGCCGCTGACCGCATCGACCATGACTGGTTACCTCTTATTTGCCCAGGTCCAGCGTTTTCTGCATGAGCTGCTTGGCGCTGTTCATGACTTCGACGTTGTTCTGGTAGGAACGCGACGCGGAGATCATGTTGACCAGCTCGTCGACCGGATTGACGTTGCTCGAATAGACATAGCCGTTGGTGTCGGCCATCGGGTTGGCAGGCTCGTAGCGCGACTGCACGGGGGCCTGGCTTTCGGTGACGCCCATCGCGCGCACGCCCGCGTTTTCCATCTGCCCGTTGACCTGCTGCTGCACGGCCGAAAACATCGGCTGCTTCGCGCGGTAGGCCGTGGCCTCGCTGCTGGACACGCTGTCCGCGTTGGCCATGTTGCTGGCGGTGGTGTTGAGCCGCGCCGACTGCGCAGCCATGCCGGAACCGGCGACGTCGAAGATATTGAGCAGGCTCATGAGCTGGATCCTGTGATGGCGAGGCGCATGGCGTGGATCTGCCCCGTGATGAAACTGAGGGATGCCTGGTAATGGATGGCGTTGCTGGCGAACTGCGCCTGCTCCACCTGGGTGTCCACGGTGTTGCCATCCATGGTCGGCTGGGTCTCCACGCGGTAGGCGAGCTTGTTCGCCTCGTTCATCGCGAAGGCGGAGTTGCCACCGATATGGCCGTCCGAGGTGGCGCTCATCGACAGGCGATCGCCGTCCTCCGCTCCCGTGGCGGCGCTCAGCACCTTGCGGAAATCGAGGTCGCGGGCGAGGAACCCCGGGGTGTCGGCGTTGGCGAGGTTCGATGAAATGACCTCGGCACGGCGCTGGAACACGCCCAGTGCCTGCGCGTGTACGCCGAATAGCGGATCCTTGTTGTCGATCATGGCGCTGCCCCTCTCGTTAGACCTGGCCCGAGGGCTTCAGCAAGAGGCGTGCCATGAACGAAAAACGGCGCCGTAGCGCCGTTTACAGGTGAACAGGATGGACTTGCGCCGGAATTCCGACGCCCGTCAGGCGACGGTGGCCCGTCGTCAGGTCGGCAACAAATCCAGCACGGCCGAGGCCAGCACGTCGGGCTGGAACTTGGCGATGAAGCGGTCGGCGCCCACGCGGGCCACCATCGCCTCGTTGAACACCCCGCTCAACGAGCTATGCAGCAACACCTTCAGATGACGCAGCTGGGCGTCCTCGCGGATGGCACGGGTCAGGGCGTAGCCATCCATCGACGGCATCTCGATGTCGGACACCACGAGCGAGACCTTCTCGGCCTCCGGTCCCATCGCCAGCGTGCGCAGCAGGTCGAGGCCTTCGCTGCCGTCCTTCGCCACGATGCATTCCAGGTCGAGCTTGCGAAACAGGTCCACAAGCTGGGTGCGGGCCACGAGTGAATCGTCCACCACCAGCAGGCGACGGTTTCCCGCCAGGTGGACATGGGCCGCCTTCTGCACCCGCTCGGAGATCTCCACCGTGCGCGGATCGACGCTGGCCAGCACCTGCTCCACGTCCACGATGGCGATCAGGTCGCCGTCGAGGCGGGTCACGGCGTTCACGCGGGAGCCATAGCCCAGGGCCGGCGGTGGGGCGGCCATCTGGGCACCATCCACATGGATGATGCGATCGACGTCGGACACCAGGAAGCCCTGCACCGAGCGGTTGAACTCGGTGACGATGAGATGTGCGCTGTCCACGGCGGCCAGCGGCGGATAGCCCATGGCGGCGGCCAGGTCGATCACGGGAATGGTATGGCCGCGATAGTCGAAGCTGCCCGAAACCAGCGCGTGCATGCTGGGCATGCGCTCCAGCCGCGGGCGGCGCAGCACCTCGCGCACCTTGAACACGTTGATCCCGAACGCCTGCCCGTCACCCAGCCGGAACAGCAGCATGGCCACGCGGTTGTGGCCCGCGAGGCGGGTAAAGGTTTCGACGGTGTCGAGGAGCGGTCGGGCCATGGAGTGCAGGTGACGTTCGATGGGGTCAGATCCGTATCGGCCGGTGCCGGCCGTTCTTTACCTGTAGGAGCGCGCATTGCGCGCGACCGGCTGAGGCCGGGCCATGCACGCTCGCCAATACCTGCCTCCCCCTGTGCGCGACAGGGGCATGCCTCACCGCTGGAATCGGTCGCGCGCGAGGCGCGCTCCTACAGGGGGGGGGGGATGGCACGGGTATTGCTTGACTCAAGTCCGAAGGCCCGCGACCGATGTAGTGGGCGTCCTATGGAAAAGCGAACCACTATGTCCCTGCTCTGGAGTCAGCACGTCCGCCTTCTTGCCCAGGCCGCCGCCAGCGGCGATGCCGCGCGCGTGCGTGCGCTGGCGGCGCAATATCCGGCCGCCGCCAACGCCCTGGGGGCCCTGCTGAAGCCCGCGGAACCGCGTACCGCACCAGCCACCACCATCCAGGCCATCGAGCAGCAGGGCATGGTGCTCACCAGCGCCCAGGCGCTGGGCGTCACGCTGCAAGACCTCGGTGGCGCGGTGGAAGGCGCCCGCGATGCCGCCGGTCGTTTGACGGAGGCCGGCGCCAGGATTTCGACGGCGATCGACCAGGCGCGCTCCGGCATCAACGGCATGACCGATGCCGGCAACCAGGGCCAGTCCACCGCCGGCGAACTCGATGGCCAGCTGCGCCTGCTGCGCAGCGCCCTGTCGGGCATGAGCCGCAACCACGCCCAGTTCTCCGAATACTTCACCGCCATCCGCAAGCTGACGGCCTCGGTGCAGGACATCGCGCACCAGACCAACCTCGTGGCTCTGAATGCCGCCATCGAAGCCGCCCGCGCCGGTGAAGCCGGCCGTGGTTTCGCCGTGGTGGCCGACGAGGTCAAGCAACTGGCCGAGAAGACCACCCAGGCCACCGCCGAGATCGACGACGTGACCCGGGCCGTGGGCGAATTCTCCGGCCAGCTCGACGAGGCCGTGCAGAACAGCCTGCGTCGCCTCGAACAGACCCAGTCCGGCATCGCCGGCATGCAGGCCTCGCTGGGCCGCGTGGACGGTGCCGTGCGCTCTGCCCGCGAAAGCCTGGATGCGGCACGCGACGGCATGGGCAACCTGCAGGAACGGATCGGTGGCGTGCAGGCCGCGCAGTCCGGCCTCAACCGCACCTCCAACGAAGCGCGCCGCCAGGCCGACGCCGCCGCACGCTCCGCCGTGCTGGCGCATCGACTGGGGCTGTCACGCCTTGAAACCGAAGGCGAGCTGGACGTCGCCACGCTGAGCCAGATGATCCGCGAAGCCAGCCAGGGCCTGCGCTACGCGCTGGAACTATCGGCCCGCGATCCGGCTGGTCTCGACCGTCGCTGGCTCGACACCACCCCGCTGATACGCTGCATCGACCAGCTGCGCTCGCGTCGCGGTGACGCGTCGGCCGATCCGGTGCGCGCGGCGGGCGAGCGCTTCTCCGCGCTGGCCTCCCAGTACGCCCTGACCCTCGGTGAGGGCCGTCACGCCGACGCTTCGCACATGCTGCCCAACCTCACCCGCGAGCTGGATGCCATCGTGCAGGGACTGTCGTCGGCGCTCGCGGAGCGTGCCGCCTGATGTCCAGCCGCCCGGCCAGCGCCATCGCCGCCCTCGTCGTCCTGTGCTGCGCGCAGGACGCGCTGGCGACGACGCAGGAAGCGGTGCGCTCGACGGCGGTGTCCTGGCTACAGAACAACCGTACGCTGCCCGGTGCGCGCATGACGGCCGAGGCGGATTCTCTCGACAGCCGCCTGCGACTGGCCGATTGCGCCGCCCCGCTCCAGGCGTCGCTGCCCGGCAATCGTCCGCTGGGCGCACGGGTCAGCGTCATCGTGCATTGCCCCGTGCCCGGTGGCTGGACGGTGCGCGTGCCGGTCAAGGTAAAGATGTTCACCAACGTGCTGGTCACCAGCCGCCCTCTGACTCGGGGCGACGGCATCGGTGCCAGCGACGTGCATAGCGAAGAGCGAGATGTTGCCAGCCTGGCCTACGGCTATATCGCCGGCCTCGACCAGGTGGACGGCCGCGCGCTGGCCCGCCCGTTGAATGCAGGCACCGTACTCACCCCCGGCATGCTCGCCGGCCGCCAGGCCGTGCGCGTGGGCGATGCGGTGAGCATGGAGGCCAATGTCGATGGGGTGACCATCCGCGCCGAAGGCGTGGCCATGGGTGCCGGGGATGCCGGAGCGCGCCTGCGGGTGCGTAACGCCTCGTCCGGCAAGGTGCTCGATGCCGTGGTCCGTGGGCCGGGGGTCGTCACCGTCCTGCCATGAACGAAATCCCAATTCCGTCACACTTCACCGCCTGAGCCCCGTTAAAGTTTGCCTCCGGATCGCCGATAAGCCATTCGAAGGACACCCGTTCCGAGGAAATACCCATGACCAACACCATCAAACCCGGTCTCCAGCCACAACAGCCCCCGGTGCAGCTGCGTTCGCAGAATGCCCAGGCAGGCTCGGCTGGCCAGGCACAGGGCTCCACGGCGGTCCGTCCCAGCGACGACAGCGTGAAGATCACCGACTCGGCCAAGGCGCTCGACGCCGCCAGCCGCGGTGACGGCATCGACACCGCCAAGGTGGACGCCATCCGCGCCAAGCTGGCCGACGGCACCTACAAGCCCGACGCCCAGGCGATCGCCAGCAAGTTTCTTTCGATGGAAGGCCAGCTCGGCGGCAAGGTATGACCGACTCGCACGCCTCCGACTTCGACGCAGCCCTGCGCGCCGTCATGGACGAACTTGCCCATGAAGTGGACACGCTGCACGCTACCCTGGTGGACGAGCGCATGGCGCTGGACCAGGGCGATGCGCCGTCGCTTGAAGTCGCCGGTCGTGCGAAGAGCCATTCGCTGGATCGCATCGAGAAACTCGACGTCGAGCGCCGCCACCTGAGCGATGCCGCCAACGTCGACTCGCTCAACGATCCACGCTGGTCGCATACCATCGACCGCCTGCTCGAATGCCGGCGGATGAATGAAGTCAACGGCCGCATCGTCGGCCAGCGCATCGGCCAGGTGCGCCAGGCGCTCGCGCTGATTTCCGGCGACGCCCAGGGTGGTGCCACCTACGGTCCCGACGGGGCCGCACGGATAAAACTCCGTTCCGCGACGCTTGCACAGGTTTGATGTCGCCGAATCAGGGATAATCTTTCCGTCAAGCACTCACCGAACGGCGCACGACCCAGATCCATGGCAGCGAACCCCCAGCCGAACGCGGTGAACGACGACGGAATCCTTCCCATCGTTCGTATCCCGATCCTCGACCGCAAGCAGGCGTTGTTCGCCTACGAGCTTATTTTCCCGCGCCCCGCCGGCAGTGACATCGATGCCGCCGCGCATGCGCACACCCAGGCCACGCTGAGCGCCATCGCCGATGGCAGCCTCAAGCGACTGGTGCGCGACAATCGCGCGTTCCTGCATATGTCGCGCGATCTGCTGCTTTCGCACGCCGACATCCTGCGGCACAACGCGCGCATGGGCGCCAGCATCAGTGCCGACGTCGGCCTCGACGACCAGCTGCTCACCCGCCTGCGCGAGCTGAAAAGCCAGGGCTGCCTGTTCATGCTGGAAGACTTCAACCTTCCGGTCGATCCCGAGCGCCGTGCAGGCGTGGATGCACTGCTGCGCATCGTGCAGTTCGCCAAGGTGGCAGTGGATCATCGACACCCCGTCGCGGCCCGGGCGCACATGGATTACGTGCATGCGTTCGGCGTCAAGGTGATCGTCACCGGCATCGATACGCACGAGACCTTCATCGACTATGCCGACCAGGATGTCGACGGCTTCCAGGGCAAATACCTGCTGCGCCCCGAGCGCGTGGACATGCCCCGTCTCACGCCGAGCAAGCTGGGCGTGCTGCGCCTCATGGGTGCGCTGCAGGATGAAAACAACGGCCCGGTAGAACTGGGCAAGATCGTGCGCGACGATGCCATCCTCAGCTACAAGCTGCTGGGTTGCGTGAACTCGGCCTATTTCGCCCTGCCCCGCCAGCTGAAGTCGGTGGAACAGGCGGCCGTGTTCTTCGGCGTGAACCGCATGCGCAACTGGATCTTCACCATGGCCGTGTCGGGCATGGACGAACGTCCGCCGGAGCTGCTGCGCCTGGCCCTCATCCGCGCGCACATGTGCGAGAAGCTGGCCCGCAGCGTGAAGCCCGAGTTGCAGGAAATGGCCTTTACCGCCGGCCTGTTCTCGCTGCTCGACACGCTGATGAACGTGTCGATGGCCTACGTGCTGGAACACCTTCCGCTCGCATTGGAAATCCGCGAGGCACTGCTGGAAGGCGTCGGCCCGTTCGCTCCGCTGCTCGACCAGATCCGTCACTGGGAACAGGGCGAACTGGAAGGCGAGAACGAACTGGACGCACAGCACCTGCAGACCATGGCCTCGATCTACCACGAGGCTGCCGGCTGGGCAGACCACGTCTACGCATTCGCAGACGGCTCGGCAAACGACTGAATCCCGTGGTTCCTGCGAAAGCAGGAACCCAGTGCGGGGCGATGGGTTTTCGCCTGAGGCTACCCTGCACAAGAGCCGATGATGCGTGGTCGTGCTTGCTGGTGAACCGGGGCGCTGGGTTCCAGCTTTCGCTGGAACGACGAGCTGTGACGCTTGCCCCCCCTGCCTATCCCTCACGTCGTTCCTGCGAAAGCAGGAACCCAGTGCGGTGCGATGGGTTTTCG
>NZ_JAARLZ010000007.1 GCF_011759365.1 Luteibacter anthropi | reverse complement strand
CCCAGATCTGCCTGCGTTCGGCTGCCGATAAATGATGCCAAAGCCTGACTGTTCTGCTCATGATGCCCACCTCCGTCCCGATTAGACGCTGGTGTTGCACCGACCGGTTGAGATCGCCGGAGGCCGAGTCAGGAAACCCCGCACGCTCACCGGGCCTGAAGGGGCGCAAGCCATAAGACACTGAGCCGCGTAAGCGGCTCCTCCTTTCCCGATGGACACCGCAGGCCGGAGCGACAAGGGCCGCACCCGTCGCCTCGTTCGCCGCCACGCTCACGCGCCGAGTGCGAGGCCGATAGGCGAGCCCTTGCTACCAAGCGGAACGCCTCAACGCCGAGCCCTGCGGAGCGCAGAGTTACACAGGTCGTTTCGTTACGGAGCGATGCGTTTCAACCGGTCGCGCGCGAGGCGCGCTCCTACAAGAGCGGGTGTCACGGTTTGATCGAGAGCATGGCCTGGGCGATGGCTTGCTCGTTGTCGCCGGGGCGCTGGGATAGCAGGGTCGCGGCGCCGATGCGATCTTCGTCGGTGCGGTTCTGGCCCAGTTTCCATTTGCCGTCGATGCGGGTGATGGGAATGCGGATGCCGACGATGGCGCGGTACATTTTTTCGAGGTAGTCGGCGGGTGCATCTTCCACGCGCCATGGCACCGGCTGGCTTGATTCGCGTTCGTTGCGTTCCGTCAGCCGGTCAAGGAGCCAGCGCAGGCGGCTTGCGTCGGTAAAGGTCTCGGCCACGCCGTATGCATGTACGGCGATGTAGTTCCACGTGGGAACCTCGCGACCGTGCTCAGCCTTGCCGGGATAACCGTTGGGCGAGATGTAGGCATGGGGGCCGGCGAACATGGCGAGTACTTCGCCGCCATGTCGCGTGATGTGGTCGTTGGGTCGGGCCACATGCGCATACAGCGTGCCCATCGGCCCTTCACCGGGCTCCAGCACGAACGGCAGGTGGCTAGCCTCGATGCCACCCTCGCCTGCCGTCACCAGTGCGCCGAAGGCGATCCGCTGGATCGCCTCGTGCAGTACGGGCAGGCGTTCCTCGGCGAAAGCGCGTGGCGTGTACATGGCTTACTGGCCGAACTTGATCTCTTCGCCTTCGTGACCGCGATCCCAGCCGCGCAGTTCGTCGCGGATGTGCGCGATGCGCTGGCGGCCGAGGGCGTTGCGCTCCTCGTCCAGCACCAGGCCGTCGAGCAGTTCGGCCAGGCGCTGTGCCGTGGGCAGCATGGCTTCCCAGGCGTCCAGCGCGTTGATCGGGCCCGGCAGCGCCATGAAGAACGACAAGCCCGGCGTTTGCAGGGTGGCGATGCGGGTCATGTCGAAGTTGCCCGGCTTCACGAGGTTCGCCACGCTGAAGATGGGGCCCTGCTCGGGGTGACCATCCACCAGACGGTGGTAGATGCCCATGTCGCCGAACTCCAGGCCCACCTTTTCGGCGGCCACCACCAGATCGGCGCCGCTGAACCTCACGCCTTCGCGCGAGACGACATAAAGGGTAACGATGCGTTCGACCGGTGCGCTGGTGGGACGGCGGCCGAGATCGGAGCGCGGCGGCGCCTTGGCCGGTGCCGGTGCGGCGACGGGAGCCGGCGCAGGCGGCGGAGGCGGTGCGGGCGCAGGTGCCGGTGCAGCAGGCGGATGAGCGGCAACCGGTTCGTCGAGATCGAACGGCAGGTCGAGATCGATGCGTGGCTCGGTACGCTGGGAGTGACGCGGTGCGGGCTCGTCGGGAATCACGGGAGCGGCGGACGCCGTGCGCTCGCCCACGAGCGAAGCGCCCAGGCGTTCCAGTTCGGCGCGCAGGTCGACGTCGAGCTCGCCCTGCTTCGGCGACGGGTTGAACAGCGGGTCGTTGGCGTCGTCGTCGCGGGCGCTGAAGGAATCGTGGCTGCTGAAGGATGCTTCACCCTCGGGCTCGCCACCCTCGCCGAATACCGGCTCACGGCGCTCGCGCGCACGTTCCGGTTGCTCCTGTACCGGCTTGCGGCGCCCCTGCTCCTTGCGCGGCTGGCCGAAAAGCCAGAGCAGCACGAGCACGACGATGCCGACGAAAAGCATCGGGATACCGACGGCGGGGTTCCAGGCGAGACCGATGGCGGGGGTCATGATGTGTACGGTTCCTTGGGTAGTGCTCAGGCGACTCCGGCCAGTTTCGACGCTTCGGCCAGATCCACCTGGACGAGGCGCGAGACGCCCGGTTCGCGCATGGTAACGCCGCAAAGCTGGTGAGCGGCTTCCATCGTGGCCTTGTTGTGGCTCACGAAGATGAACTGCACCTTCTCGCTCATCTCGCGCACCATCGCGGAGAAGCGACCGACGTTGGCCTCGTCCAGCGGTGCATCCACCTCGTCCAGCAGGCAGAACGGGGCGGGGTTGAGGCCAAAGATGGCGAACACCAGCGACACCGCCGTGAGGGCCTTCTCGCCACCGGACAGCAGCGTGATGTTGGACACGCGCTTGCCGGGCGGCCGGGCCATGATGGCGACGCCGGTGTCGAGCAGGTCTTCGCCGGTGAGTTCGAGATAGGCGTGGCCACCGCCGAACAGGCGCGGGAACAGTTCCTGCACGCCGGCGTTGACGCGGTCGAAGGTTTCCTTGAAGCGCTGGCGGGTCTCGCGGTCGATCTTCTTGATCGCGCCTTCGAGGGTCTCCAGCGCGGCGCCCAGGTCGGTGAGCTGCGAGTCGAGGTATTCCTTGCGCTGCGACTGTTCGGCGTGCTCCTGGATCGCGGCGAGGTTCACCGGTTCCAGGCGGGCGATCTTCTGCGCCAGGTCTACCAGCTGCTGCTGCCAGCGGTTGGGTTCGGCGTCTTCGGGTAGCTCGGCAAGCAGGCCTTCCAGTTCGAGACCCGAGGCCGTGATCGCCTGCGCGAGCTGTTCGGCGCGCAGTTGCAGCGCCTGCGCCGCGAGACGCTTCTCGGAGACGTTTTCGCGCACCGCGTTCATCACCTGCTCGATGCGCTGGCGTTCCTGGTCGAGGCGGCGGAATTCCGCATCGCAGTCTTCCACGGCGCGACGCGCTTCCACGAGCTGGCGATCCACCAGCAGGCGCTGGTCGAGATAGGTCTGGCGTTCTTCTTCCAGCTCCACGATGGGGTCGGAACCGGCGGCAAGCTGTTCGTCGATCTCGTCGCGACGGGCCACGACCTGACGCAGCTGGGCATCGAGACGCGCCAACGCCTGTTCCAGCGAGGTGAGCGCGGAGCGCTTGGACTCCATGCTGAGGGCCAGCTGGTGCGACTGGTCGGCGGCTTCGCGCGCATTGATGCGGGCTTCTTCGCGGGCTTCGAGCAGTTCACGGCGCTCGTTTTCGAGACCGCGACGTTCGTCTTCGCGATCGCCCATGTGGCCCACGGCCTCGTCGAGGCGGCCACGGGCTTCGCGGGTCTGCCCTTCCAGTTCGTCGAGCTGTTCGACGAGGGTGGACAGCTCGCCGCCGATCTTCTCGGCGCGGGCGCGGGCGGTTTCCATCTTGCCGCGCTGGCTCTGCAACTGGCCAGCCAGCTCGGAAAGGCGGCGATGCGCGGCGTAGAGATCGCGCTGGGCATCGTCGCGCTGGCGTTCGGTTTCGAATTTGCTGGTGCGCAGGTCTTCCAGCTGGCCGGTGCGTTCTTCGATGGTGGCTTCGAGGGTTTCGATCTGCTCGGCAAGCTGGCGCATGTCGCGCTCGCGGGCGAGCACGCCCACCTGATTGCCCTGCGCGCGCAGCACGCGGGCCCAGCCCGGCCCCATCCACGCACCATCGCGAGTGATTACGGACTGCGGCGACGACAGCGAACCCACGCGGGCGGCGGCATCCTCGACCGTATCGACGACGAACACGTTGCCCAGCAAGGCGACGGCTGCGACCGGGCCACGCACTTGCGCGGCCAGCGTGCCGGCAGCTCCGGGGCCACCCTGCGCGGAGGCGAACAGGGCCACGTCGGCCTGACCGAGACCGGCGAATTCGGGGACCAGCGCTTCGGGCGAATCCACCAGCACGCCGTCGAGCAGGCCGGCGAGCACGGTTTCCACGGCGGACTCGTAGCCGGCGTCGACCTGGAGCGATTCGCCCAGGCGGCGGGCGCTTTCCAGGCCCAGGCGCTTCAGCCAGCCCGTGGCGGCGGATTCTTCCTGGCCCAGTGCGGCGGTCTGCAAGGCTTCGAGCGAGGCCTGACGGCCACGCGCCGTCTGCAATTGCTGGCGCGCGTCGTTCAGGGTGGACTGCACCTGGCGCTCTTCGTCCTGCACGCGCTCGTGGGCCACCTTGTGCTGGTCGAGCACGGTGCCCAGTTGTTCCACGCGCTCGCGCTGGGTCTCGTGTTCGGTATCGAGCTGTTCGGCGGCCGCATCGAGCGAGGCCACGTCGGTGGCACGCTGCTCGGTTTCCAGCGCCTCGCGGCGACGGGACAGGTCGACCGCCTGACGGTCGAGGTAGGCCAGCTTGGTGCGCTCCACTTCCGCCGCACGGGTGGATTCGGAGGCGCCACGGGTATGCGTGTCCCAGCGCTGCTGCCAGTCGGCCAGCCGCGATTCGGTGGCGCGCTGCGCCTCGCCCGTTTCGTCCTGGAACTGTTGCAGCGATTCGAGCTTGGGTTCGCCCTCGGCCAGCGCCATGCGCAGGGTTTCCACCTGCTCGCGGTCGGTGCTGATATGACCTTGCAGTTCTTCGTGCTCGCGCTCGGTATCGGCGCGGGCACGGGTGAGGCGTTCGGCGAGGTCGCGGTTGTGGCGCACCTGCTGTTCGACGCGGGCGATCTCGGCGCCCACCTTGTAGACCTCGGCCTGCACCTGGTTCAGGTGTTCGCTGGCGCCGTGATGGCGATCGCGCACGGCTTCGAGCTGGGCTTCGACCTGGCGCTGGGAGGCGGTGTGCTTCTCGATTTCCAGCTCGGCCTCGCGCAGGCCGGAGCCTTCGCCCTGGCGCTGGCGGTCGAGGGTGCGGTATTCGAGGGCGCGCAGCTCCGCCTCGCGGCGGGTCTGTTCTTCCTTGAAGCCCTTCCAGCGCTCGGCGGCACGGGCCTGGCGGTTGAGGTGATCGAGCTGCTTGTCCACCTCGTCGCGCACGTCGCGCACGCGGTCGAGGTTTTCGCGGGTGGCCTTGATGCGGCTCTCGGTTTCCTTGCGGCGCTCCTTGTACTTGGAGATGCCGGCGGCTTCTTCCAGGTGGGTGCGCAGTTCTTCCGGGGCCGCCTCGATGATCTGGCTGATCATGCCCTGCTCGATGATCGAGTAGGAACGCGGGCCCAGGCCGGTGCCGAGGAACAGATCGGTGATGTCGCGACGACGGCAGCGTGCGCCGTTCAGGTGATAGGACGACTGGCCGTCGCGGCTGACGATGCGCTTGACCGAGATTTCCGCGAAGCTCGCGTACTCGCCCTGGATCGTGCCGTCGCTGTTGTCGAAGATGAGTTCCACCGCCGCCTGTCCCACGGGCTTGCGCGCGCTGGAGCCGGAGAAGATGACGTCGGTGAGGGAATCGCCACGCAGGCGGCTGGCCGCCGACTCGCCCATGACCCAGCGGATGGCGTCGATGATGTTCGACTTGCCACAGCCGTTCGGACCGACGACGCCGGTCATATTGGTAGGCAGGTGCAGCGTGGTGGGGTCTACGAAGGACTTGAATCCCGCCAGCTTGATGGTGGTCAGACGCATGTTTGGTTCCGTTGGGACGCGGCCGTGAGCTCCGGGCAGGAGCCACCCCCTGGCAGATCGGTCACTTTGCCAAAGGGGTCATCCGGGTGCAATACGCGAAACAACGCGAAAAAGGAATTATAACCTATTGATTGTAGGAGCGCGCCTGCGCGCGACCGCTTCACAGGTGAATCGGGTCGCGCGCAAGGCGCGCTCCTACAGGTTATTCGCCGGGGGCCTTGGCGTCGATCGACAGGGCGTGGATGCCGTCGGGCATCATGTCGCCCAGGGCCTGGTAGACCAGGCGGTGGCGCTGGATCGGGTTCTTGCCGGCAAAGGCCGGGCTGACGATGCGGGCAAAGAAGTGGCCCTTGCCCTCGCCCGAGTGCCCGGCATGCTTGTGGCCTTCGTCGATCACATCCAGCTCGACGGGGGCCAGCGCCTCCGTCAGCAGCTGCCGGATGCGCTCGACCTTCTGGGCCGTCACGGCAGGGTGACCCGGAACGGGCGGACGGTCACCTCGCGGTAGACGCCGGCCTCGACATACGGATCGACCGCGGCCCAGGCCTTGGCCGAAGCCAGATCGGAAAACTCGGCCACGATCATGCTGCCGTCGAAGCCCGCCTCGCCCGGGTCTTCCGAGTCGATGGCCGGAAACGGGCCGGCCAGCTTCAGTCGCCCTTCTTCCTGCAGCGCCTTCAGGCGTGCCACATGAGCGGGACGCGCGGCGAGGCGCTTCTCCAGCGAGTTCGGATGATCCAGCGCAACGATGACGTAGTACATCGGGGAAACTCCGGGTGACGAGGCCGATCAGGCCTCGGGACGCATGGTGGGGAACAGCAGGACGTCGCGGATGGACGACGAACCGGTAAGCAGCATCACGAGGCGGTCGATGCCGACGCCCAGGCCACCGGTGGGCGGCAGGCCGACTTCGAGGGCGCGGATGTAGTCGGCGTCGAAGTGCATGGCTTCGTCGTCGCCGGCGTCCTTCGCATCCACCTGGGCCTGGAAACGGGCTGCCTGGTCTTCCGAATCGTTGAGCTCGGAGAAGCCGTTGGCGATTTCCTTGCCGTTGATGAACAGCTCGAAGCGGTCGGTGATGCCCTTGTCGGTATCGCTCTCGCGAGCCAGCGGCGAGACTTCCACCGGGTGATCGGTGATGAAGGTGGGCTGCACCAGCGTGTGCTCGACCGTGGCCTCGAAGATTTCGAGCAGCAGCTTGCCCCAGCCATAGGACGGCTTGACCTGGATGCCCAGGCGCTTCGCGTGCGCGGCCATGGCTTCACGATCGCGCAGCTCGCCCGGCTTGATCTCCGGATTCAGCTCCAGCACGGCGTCTTCCATGCGCCAGCGGCGGAACGCCGGGCCCACATCGATGCTGGCACCGTCCCATTCGATGACCGTGCTGCCGATGACGTCGGTGGCGGCCGAACGGATCAGGCCTTCGGTGATGTCCATGATGTCGTGGTACGTGGCATAGGCCTGGTACAGCTCAAGCATCGTGAACTCGGGGTTGTGCCGGGTGGACACGCCCTCGTTGCGGAAATTGCGGTTGATCTCGTACACGCGGTCGAAACCGCCCACGGTGAGGCGCTTCAGGTACAACTCCGGCGCCACGCGCAGGAACAGCGGAATATCGAGCGCGTTGTGATGCGTGGTGAACGGACGCGCGGTGGCGCCGCCCGGGATCACGTGCATCATGGGGGTTTCTACTTCCATGAAGCGGCGCGGCGCGGCTTCGAGCCAGCGGCGCACGTGGCTCACGATCTTCGAACGCAGCACGAAGGTGCGGCGCGCTTCCTCGGTCACGATGAGATCGACATAGCGCTGGCGATAGCGCTGCTCCACGTCGGCCATGCCGTGATGCTTGTCGGGCAGGCCACGCAGCGACTTGGTGAGCAGGCGGATGGACTCGACCTTGATCGACAGCTCACCCGTCTTGGTGCGCATGAGCATGCCGGTGGCGCCGACGATGTCGCCAAGGTCCCAGCGCTTGAACGCGTTATAGGCGTCTTCGCCCAGCGTGCCCTGGTGGATGAACAGCTGGATGCGACCCGTGCCGTCCTGCATCTGCACGAAGCTGACCTTGCCCTGCCCGCGCATCAGGATGATGCGGCCGGCCACGGCCACCTGACGCGGCGCGGCTTCGATGGCCTCGGCGGTCCAGGTGTCCTTGTCTTCGTATTCGGCCTGCAGGTCACCGGCGAAGCTGTCCACCCGGAAGTCGTTCGGGTAGGCGATGCCCTGCGCACGCAGCGCTTTCAGTTTCTCGCGGCGCTCGGCGATGAGACGGTTTTCGTCGGCGGCGGTCGCGGGAGTGTCGGCGTGGGTGTTTTCGGTCATGGCCTGGGTAGCTGCTTTGGTAAGGAAACGGGGGCGCTCATGCGCCCCCGGAGGTGGATCACGCGTCGACGCGCTTGGAACCGGCTTCGAGGCCGGCCTTCAGGCTGGCTTCCACGAATTCATCGAGGTCGCCGTCGAGCACCTTCTGGGTGTCGGAGCGTTCGATGCCCGTGCGAAGATCCTTGATGCGCGACTGGTCGAGCACGTAGTTGCGGATCTGGCTGCCCCAGCCAATGTCCGACTTGGTGGCTTCCAGCGCGTCCTTCTCGGCGTTGCGCTTCTGCACTTCCAGTTCGTACAGCTTGGCTTTCAGCATCTTCATCGCGCGGTCGCGGTTGGCATGCTGGCTGCGCTCGGTCTGGCACGCCACCACCGTATTGGTGGGGATGTGCGTGATACGCACCGCCGATTCGGTCTTGTTCACGTGCTGACCGCCCGCGCCCGACGAACGGTACACGTCGGTACGCAGGTCGGCCGGGTTGATGTCGATCTCGATGTCGTCATCGACTTCCGGCGAGACGAACACCGACGTGAAACTGGTATGCCGGCGGTTGTCGGAGTCGAACGGGCTCTTGCGGACCAGGCGGTGCACGCCGATCTCGGTCTTGAGCCAGCCGTAGGCGTAGTCGCCTTCCACGCGGAAGGTGGCGGACTTGATGCCCGCGACTTCACCGCCGGAGACTTCCATCAGCTCGGCCTTCCAGCCGCGCGACTCGGCCCAGCGCAGGTACATGCGCAGCAGCATTTCGGCCCAGTCCTGGGCTTCGGTACCGCCGGCACCGGCCTGGATATCCACGAACGCCGCAGCGCTGTCGAGCTTGCCCGAGAACATGCGCTGGAATTCGAGCTTGCTCACGCGGGCGTCGACCTTGTTCAGGTCGTCGATGACGGATTGCAGGGTGTCCTCGTCGCCATCGGCGGCGGCCATGTCGAGCAATTCTTTCGAATCGTCGAGGCTGGCGCTCATCTCTTCGATGCCGGTGACGATGGTATCGAGCTGGGCACGTTCACGGCCCAGGTCCTGGGCGCGCTTGGGATCGTCCCAGACGCTGGGGCTTTCCAGCTCGCGGTTGACTTCTTCTAGCCGTTCTTTCTTGACGGCGTAGTCAAAGATACCCCCTAAGCGACTCGACGCGGCCCTTGAGGTCCGCGATCTGCGCGAGGATCGGATTGGTCTCGATCATGATTGGCTTGCCTGATGGTGCGGCGCGGGAGCGCGCCGACGAAACGCCCGATCTTAGCAAAACCAGACCCTCACTTGTAGGAGCGCGCCTCGCGCGCCACCTGCAGCGACCACCCCCTGTAGGAGCGCGCCTTGCGCGCGACCGGGCCAGAGCGAGGAGCCGACTGAACGGGAGATCATCGCCCTGGTCCGGTCGCGCGCGAGGCGCGCTCCTACAACAGCATCTTGGTCAGACCTCCAGGGCGTCCTTATGGACACCCCGGACCGCCCTGCCCGAGGGATCCGCCGCCGAGGCGAAGGCCGGGTCCCAGGCCAGGGCTGCCGGGCTGGAGCAGGCGATGGACTTGCCGCCCGGCACCGTGTTGGCGCAGGCCTCGCCGGGGAAGTGCCTCTCGAAGATCGTCCGGTAGAAGTACGCCTCCTTGGTGGCCGGGGTGTTGACCGGGAAGCGTGCAGCCGCTGCCGCGAATTCGCGGTCGGAGACCATCGACTCGGCATGTGCCTTCAGCCCGTCGATCCAGCCATAGCCCACGCCATCGCTGAACTGCTCTTTCTGCCGCCACAGGATCGAATCGGGCAGTGCCCCGTCGAAGGCCTCGCGGAGAATACCCTTCTCGATCCCCTTGCGCGCCACCATCTTCGCCTCGGCGTCGAAGGCCATCGCGGTTTCGAGGAATTCCGTATCGAGGAAGGGCACGCGCGCCTCCACCCCCCAGGCGGACATGGATTTGTTCGCGCGCAGGCAGTCATAGAAATGCAGGGCATCGAGCTTGCGCACGGTTTCCTCGTGGAACTCGCGTGCGGACGGTGCCTTGTGGAAATACAGGTAACCGCCAAACACTTCGTCGGAGCCTTCGCCCGAGAGCACCATCTTCACCCCCATGGCCTTGATCCGGCGCGCCAGCAGAAACATCGGCGTAGACGCGCGAATCGTGGTGACGTCGTAGGTCTCGATATGACGAATCACCTCGGGCAGCGCATCCAGCCCTTCCTCGAAGGTGTAACGGAATCCGTGATGCACCGTACCCAGCGCCTCGGCGGCGATCTCGGCCGCCTTGAGGTCGGGCGAACCTTCAAGGCCAATCGCAAAGGAATGCAGGCGCGGCCACCAGGCCTCGCCGCGGTCGTCGTCCTCGATGCGCTTGCGCGCGAAGCTTGCCGCCACGGCCGCCACCAGCGAGGAATCGAGGCCACCCGACAACAGCACGCCATAAGGCACATCGGTCATCATCTGGCGGTGTACGGCCGCTTCGAACGAGGCACGCAAATCCTTCGGTTCAATGCCGTGTCCCGCCGTCACGTCGTAGTCGCGCCATGCAGGGGTCCAGTAACGCACCGCTTCGCCACGCTCGCTGTCGTAGTAATGACCAGGCGGGAACGGCGCGACGTCCGCGCAGACACCAACCAGCGACTTCATTTCCGATGCAACGCAAAGGCGCCCTGCCCGGTCATGCCCCCAATAAAGCGGGCACACACCCAAGGCATCCCGGGCAATGAGATAGCGACGACGCTTCGCATCCCACAGTGCAAACGCGAAGATGCCGTTGAGCTTGCCGAGAAAATCGTTGCCGTGCTCGCGATAAAGCGCGTTGATCACCTCGCAGTCGGAGCCCGTGGTGAACGCGTAATCACTGGCAGCGCGCAGTTCTCGATGGTTGTAGATCTCGCCATTCACCGCGAGTGCCAGCTCGCCATCGAGCGAGCGCAGGGGCTGGGCGCCGCTGGCGGGATCGACGATGGCCAGGCGCTCGTGCACGAGGATCGCGCCATCATCCACGTAGACACCGCTCCAGTCGGGCCCGCGATGACGCTGTCGCTGCGATAACTCCATGGCCTGCACGCGAAGGGCGACCAGATCGTCGCCCGGGGCGAGGCCGAACATTCCGAAGATCGAACACATGGCCTTTCTCTCCTCAAGTAGGTGGATCAAAACGCGCAAAGAAAAAGGCCCGCCTGGTGAGGGCGGGCCTTTGGTGTTTTCGGTGGTTTCTGTTGCAACCGCCTACACGCCGACCCTCCCGATATTCCGGGCGTTATTATTGTTGGCGTTATTGGCGGCAATGCGAATCATGGGCCGACTAGACCATGATTCGCGCTGCGTTGCAACAGGGGCGTAGGCGCTTATTTGGCCGGATCGACAGGGGCGAGGCGCAGGTCCTGGAAGTCAAAGCTGAAGTCGGTGAGCGGCGAGACCGGCTCCATGCGCACCTCGCGGATCTTGCCGTCGGGATCGAGGGCGAAATTGACGAAGGCATCGCCGTTGAGCGAGCGGTCGTTCCAGTGCGCAATGAAAGTGTCATGCTGCCACGGCTCCAGTGTGCCGGTGAGCTGCGCTGTCTTCGTGAAGCGCATCACGAGCTTGCCGCCTTCCTTGTCCACCTTGACATCGCCGTACCAGGGATCGCGATACTTGCCTACGTAGCCATCCAGCGGCAGCGAGGGCTTCGCATTCTTCATGCGCGATGCCTCGTGCTTCTTCATGCTGTCGTCGGCGTTGGCCTCGGCTTTTTTCACACTGGCCGCATAGGCGGCGATCCAGTCGGTCTTCGGCGCATCCATGTAGGCGTCGAGCGCACGCATGGTCACCGCCTGGAAGGCCGCCCCGCTCTCCTGGTTGGTGAGCACCACCACGCCGAGGTTGAGGTCCGGCACGAGGGTAAGGCGCGAGACCATGCCCGGCCAACCACCGGTGTGCCACACGAGCTTGTGACCACGGTAGTCGGACACGAACCAGCCTTCGCCGTAACCGGAGAAGTTCGGCTTCGCCGACTTCAGTTCGGGCACGCTCGGCTCGGGGATGCGGATCGGCGTGATCAGCGACCACATTTCCTTCTGCCGCGCGGCAGAGAACAGGCGCTGCTCCTTGCCGCTGGCATCGGTATACGTGCCGCCGGCCAGCTGCATGTTCATCCATTTGCCGAGGTCGTGGACGCTGGTATAGATGCCGCCTGCCGTCTGGTTGTTGTTCCAGGACATCGGTGCGACCGGCTTCAGGTCCTTGAAGTCGAACTTGGCATGCCCGGTGGCGATATCGTCGCCCGGGCCGATGTGGGTCGGCGCATCGGAGCGCGATTCGGTCATGCCCAGGGGCGCAAAGATCTTCTGGTTCACGAAATCGTGCCAGGACATGCCTGACACCTTCTCGATCACGAGACCCGCCACGCCGAACAGGATGTTGTCGTAGGCGTACTCGGCGCGGAAGCTGTTCGTGATGGGCACGTTGCGCAGGCGCTGCGCCACCTCTTCCGAGGTGTACGACGTGGCCGGCCAGTACAGCAGGTCACCGGCGCCGAGGCTGAGACCGCTGCGGTGGGCCAGCAGGTCGCGGATGCGCATTTCGCGCGTCACGTACGGGTCGGACATCTGGAACCACGGCAGGCGATCCACCACCCGGTCATTCATGTCCAGCTTCTTCTCGTCGGCGAGGATCGCCAGCGAGGCGGCGGTGAACGCCTTGGTGTTGGATGCGATGGCGAACTGCGTATGCGCATCCACTTTCGCCGGCTCGCCGAGCTTGCGCACGCCCGAGCCCATTTCGAGTACGACCTTTCCATCCTTCACGATGGCCACGGCGATGCCCGGCACGTCGAACTGCTTGCGGGTGGCATCGACGTAGGCGTCGAAGTCGGCAAGCGCCTCGGGCTTTGCGGTGGAGGCGGTACCGACGGCCGGCGCCGTCGTGGTGTCCTGCGCCTGCGCGGCGAAGCCAACGATAAAGCTGGTGACGCCGAAGGCGAGGAGGTGGCGAAGGCGCGTCATGGCGGACCCCTTGGAAATGGAAGCCCGAACTATTCCACGCCTTGCCCTCCCGGTGAAAGGGTTCTGTCAGCCCTTGCTTTTCTGGCTGAAAACCACACTGCCCAGGATGATGATGCCCGCGATGGCCATGCTCGGCGACAGCGCCTCGCCCAGGAACAGCCAGCCCCAGCCCACCCCGAACAGCGGCACGAGATAGGTAGCCGTGGCCGCACGCGGCGCACCGATGCGCTGGATCAGGCGGAAGTAGAACGCATAGCCGAGGCCGGTGGAGAGCACGCCCAGCGCGATCACGCAGGCCCACGACTTCATCGGGATGGGCGCGGCCGGCCAGGTCAGGGCAGCGAGAGGTGCCACCAGGATCAGGGCGGCGAACAGGCTGCCGGCTGCCACTGCCGTGGGGGGCAGGTCGGACAGGTAGCGCTTGATGAGGTTGGCCGCGATGCCGTAGCACAGCGATGCCGCCACGGCCGCCAGCGCGGCGGGGGCGATGTTGTCTCCCGCAACGCGCCCGCTGACCAGGATCACCACGCCGATGAAGCCGGCGACCAGGGCGATGGCCTTGCGGGTGCCGATCTTCTCGCCGAAGAACATGAAGGCGATGAGCGCGGCGAAGAGCACCGTGGTGCTGTTGGCGATGGCACCGATACCCGCCGGAGCGCGCTCGGCACCCCAGGCAAACAGGCTGAAGGGAATGGCCGCGCTGAGCGCGCCCACCAGCAGCATCTTCCACACGTGGGACAGGCGGATGCTGTTGCGGGCACGCCACAGCAGGGGCAGCAGGATGACCGAGCCGAACAGCAGGCGGGTGGCGACCATCGGGAACGGGCCGAAGTCGTTGGCGGCCACGCGCATGAACAGGAACGAGCCGCCCCAGGTGGCGCCAAGCGCGATCAGTTCGGCTGGCGTGCGCCAGTCGCGATCTTCCACACCGGGAAGAGGGCTGGCAGGAGTACTGGTAGCGGACGACATGTGAACCTCATTTGTGGCTGAGGCTCATTTTCGCTGGAACCTTACGTCTGGCAAGCGCATTCTTTGCAAGCCAGCCATTCAAATGATTCATGCCTCCATGCGATCTGCCCTGTTACCCGCCCTCGCCGCTTTCGCCTCCGCCGCCCGGCACCAGAATTTCGCTCATGCCGCCGAGGAGCTTCACCTGACCGCCAGCGCGGTCAGCCATCACGTGCGCAAGCTGGAGTCCTCGCTGGGGGTCAGCCTGTTCCAGCGCCATGCCCGCGGCGTGGTGCTCACCCCGGAGGGTCGCCTGCTGGCGGATGCCGCCGGTTCGGCGCTGGCCGAGGTCGAATCGGTGCTGGACGGTTTGCGCCAGCATCGCCGGGACAATGGCGTGCGGATCAGCGTTCTGCCCTCGCTGGGGGCCAGCTGGCTGATGCCCCGGTTGCGCCGCTTCGTCGAAGCGCATCCCACCGTGCGGCTATCGATCGATACGGATCGTTCGCTGGTGCGTTTCGACGAGGGTGGGCCAGACCTGGGCATCCGCTACGGTCTTGGCCAGTGGCCCGGGCTGACCTCACGCTTTCTCATGGACGATTCGCTGCAACCGCTTGCCTCGCCGGAGCTGGCGGCGCGTGTGCGTACCCCTGAAGACGTGGGCACCCTGCCCCTGCTTACCGATATCGCACCGGAAGGGTGGCGTGAGTGGTTCCGTGCGGCCAATGTCCGCTATCCGCGCGGCGGCACGATGCACACGATCAGCGACTCGGCGGATGGGTTGAATGCGGCGGCCACCGGGCTCGGGGCGGTGCTGGCGCGCACGCGCCTGGCTTCGGCGCACATCGGCGACGGACGCCTGGTGCGCCTGCCAGGACCGGAGCTACCGACGCGCTACGCCTATTACGTGGTGCATTCGGCACACCGCCCGCCAACGGCAGCCGCCCTGGCCTTCATCGCATGGATCGAACGCGAAGCCCTGGAACCCCGCGCCTGATGTAGGGGCGCGCCTTGCGCGCGACCGTTCGGGGCGGAACCATCCAGCCATTCGCGACAACCGGTCGCGCGCGAGGCGCGCTCCTACAGGGGTTATTCGACGCCTACGAAGCCGCCGGTCTGGTGGGCCCAGAGTCTTGCGTAGAGGCCGCCCTTTGCGATCAGCTCCGAATGGGTGCCGCTTTCGACGATGGCGCCCTTGTCCATCACGATCAGGCGGTCCATGCGTGCGATGGTGGACAGGCGGTGGGCAATGGCGATCACCGTCTTGCCCTGCATCAGGGTTTCCAGGCTTTCCTGGATCGCCGCCTCGGCCTCGGAATCGAGCGCCGACGTGGCCTCGTCAAGCACAAGGATCGGCGCGTCCTTGAGCAGCACCCGCGCGATGGCGATGCGCTGGCGCTGGCCGCCGGACAGCTTCACGCCGCGTTCGCCGGCATGGGCATCGAAACCCGTACGGCCCTCGCCGTCTACCAGCGTGGGAATGAACTCGTCCGCCCGCGCCTTGCGCACTGCGGAGAGAATGTCTTCCTCGCTCGCATCGGGGCGTCCGTAAAGCAGGTTGTCGCGGATGGACCGATGCAGCAGCGAGGTGTCCTGGGTGACCACGCCGATATGCGAGCGCAGCGACTCCTGCCCCACGCGGGCGATGTCCTGTCCGTCGATATAGATGTGCCCGTCTTCCAGGTCGTAAAGACGCAACAGCACGTTGACCAGCGTGGACTTGCCCGCCCCCGACGGGCCGACCAGGCCAATCTTTTCGCCCGGCCGCACGATGAGATCGAGCCCGCCGATGACACCACCGGCCTTGCCATAGTGAAAATGGATGTCGTCGAAACGCACTTCACCCCGCTCCACGCGCAGCGGCTGCGCATCCGGGTGATCCACCACCGTGCGCTCGCGCGAGATGGTGGTGATGCCGTCCTGCACGGTACCCACGTTGTCGAAGATGCCGTTGACCACCCACATGATCCAGCCGGACATGTTGTTGATGCGGATCACCAGGCCCACGGCCAGCGCCACCTGTCCCGTGGACACCGTGCCGCGGGACCACAGCCACAACGCCAGCAGGCTGGTGCCTGCGATGAGAAAACCGTTGAGCGTGGTGATCGACACGTCCATCGAGGTGATCATGCGATTCTGGTTGCGCACCTTGCCGGTGAGCTCGACCATCGCCTCGCGGGCGTAGGCCTCCTCGCGGTTGGTATGCGCAAACAGCTTCAGCGTCATGATGTTGCTGTAGCCGTCGACGACCCGCCCCATGACCTTGGAGCGCGCCTCGGAAGCCAGCCACGAGCGCTGCTTAACCCGGGGCACGAAGAAAGCCAGCATGCCCACGTAGCCCGCGATCCATACCACCAGCGGCAGCGCCAGCCAGAAGTCGGCCTTGGCGAAAAGATAGATCGCCGTACCGGCATACACCGTGACGTACCACAGCGCATCCACCACCTGCACCGCCGACTCGCGCAGCGACGGTGCCGTCTGCATGATGCGGTTGGCGATGCGGCCGGCGAAATCGTTCTGGAAAAATGACAGGCTTTGTTTCAGCACGTAGCGGTGCTGCTGCCACCGGATCATGTTGGTCATGCCCGGGTTCAGCGACTGGTTCACCAGCAGGTCGTGCAGCCCGATGGAAAGCGGCCTCAGCACCACCACAACGAAGCCCATCCATGCCAGCGTCTTCCAATGGGTGGGGAAGAACCGGGCAGCCGGCGTGTTCTGGGCCATGTCCACCACGCGGCCCAGGAAGTCGAACAGCGCGACTTCGATGAGGGCCACCGCCAGGCCCACGAACAATGCCCAGGCGAAGATCTTCCATACCTGGCGCAGATAGTAGGCGTAGAAACGCAGCACACCCTTCGGCGGGGTGCCCTCGGGCGCCTCGCGGAAGATGTCGATGAGGGATTCGAACCAGCGATAGATCATGCGGGCATTGTATGCCCGCCTGCCGTCGCCGGCACGTGCAGGCTCAGGTAAGGGCCACCCGGCGCGCCAGCGCGCGGTCGGTGGCGATCAGCACCAGCCCCAGCACGACGAAAAGCGCACCCACCATCAGGCAGTCGAACAGCACCTGGGGATAGCCGAGCTGATCTACGTCGAGGAAGGGATACGGGTACTCGTGCACGAGCGCGCCGCGGGCGAAGGTCCACACGGCGAACACGAAGGGAAACAGCAGCCAGCGCGCGGCATGCCCCCACGACAGCGTGCCGTGCGGCAGCAGTGCCATCCACCAGGCCAGGTAGAGGAACGGCACCACGTAGTGCAGCGAACGATCCGCCAGCAGCTGCGCCCCCAGGGGATGCCACAGGCCCTGGAGCATGGCGGCGTAGACCAGGCAGGTAACCATGATCGACACCGCCGCCAGCCCGCGTGCCCCCGGCGTGCGCAGCACGCGCAGGGGCGCCCAGTTGCCGCCGATGACCGAGGCGGCCGACACCAGCCCCACCAGCACGTTCGACAGGATGGTGAAGAAGCTGAAGTAGCGGACGGTCACCTCGCCCAGCGGGCCGGTCCAGATGGTGAGCCAATACTGCAACAGCAAGGTAGGCCACGCCACCGCGGCGACGATCATGGCGAAGAGGTGGGATGCGGCGCTACGGGGTGACATGCGGTTATCAGCGGGGCCAGGTGTCGTTGGAACGGTCGCGATCGGGGATGCGATGGTCGGGGTCGATGGTGGCGGCGACGATGCGCCCCTTGCCCGGCACCACCACGCCGAACGAGGTGTGCTGCTGCCAGGTTTCCACGGGGATGCGGACGTCGCGGGTGCTCTTGTCGTCGAAGGTTACCCGCAGCATGGCCGGCATCACCAGTTGGTCGCGATTCTCGACGGTCACGGTGTTGCCGTCCACCCCCGTCACGGCCATGTCCAGCTGCCAGTTGTTGGCATACCAGCCGCGCCAGAACCAGGACAGGTCCTCGCCCGCCTCGCTCTCCATCAGGCGGAAGAAGTCGGACGGCGTCGGGTGCCTGTAGGCCCAGGTGGCGATGTACTTGCGGAAGGCCGGGTCGAAGCGCTCCGGCCCGATGATTTCCTCGCGCAGCAATACCAGGCCCAGGGCCGACTTGAAGTAGGTGGCCGGGTGGCGGTATTTCTCCTTGACCATGTCCGCACCCATCAGTAGCGGCGGCGCCTCGGGGTCGGCCAGCAACGGCAGGATCTCGTCGACCGGGTTGCCGCCCTTGGGCGCGTATTCACCGTCACGCTTGGGGGCGAACTCGCCACGGTTGAACGCATCGGCCTCGTACACGTCGATGAAGGTGTTGAAGCCCTCGTCCATCCAGGCGTCACGGCGCTCGTTGGTGCCCACGATCATCGGGAACCAGGTGTGGCCGATCTCGTGGGCCGTGACCATGTGCAGCTCCTTGGGCGAAGCTTCCATGGGGTCGAAGACCAGGCCCGGATACTCCATGCCGCTGGCGGCGGAGCCGCCCTCGTTCACTGCCACCGGATACGGATACGGGTACCACTTCGCCGAGAAGTGCTCCACGGAAGCCTTCATGTATTCCGTGGAACGGCTCCACGACTCCTTGCCCGAGCTTTCCACCGGATAGACCGACATGGCCAGGGCCTTGCGTCCTTCGGGCAGGTTGATGCGTGCGGCATCCCACACATAGGCAGTGGATGCGCCGAAGGCCACGTCGCGCGTGTTCTTCATGCGGAACTTCCAGGTGAGCGTGCCACCACGCTTCGGACGGCTGGCCGGGTCGGTCACCTCGGCGGGCGTGCGGATCATCACCGTGGCATCGCTGTCGCGCGCCTTCGCCAGGCGCTGCTGCTGGGTGGTCGTGAGCACGTCCTGCGGATTCACCAGCTCACCGGAGCCGGCGACGATCATGTCCGAGGGCACGGTGATCGCGTAGTCGAAGTCGCCGTATTCGAGGTAGAACTCGCTGTTGAGGTAGGGCGCCGTGTCCCAGCCACGCAGATCGTCGTAGACGCACATACGCGGATACCACTGTGCCATCTCGTAAATGTTGCCGTTCTTCGACGGCGCAAAGCCCGTACGGCCGCCGAAGTCACCGGGCAGGTCGTAGGAATATGCGATGGTGACCGACAGCTTGCCGCCATGTGCTGCCAATGGCTGCGGCAGGCGCACCTGCATGCGCGTATCGGAGACGACATAGCTGGCTTTCTCCACCTTGCCGCCCTGCTCCACCGTGACCGTGGCGATGCGATAGCCATCGGTGTGCCGGGTGGGCATCTTCTTGCCCGAGGTGAAGTTGCCGCGCGCGTCGGCGGTGAAGCGGTTCTCGTCCATCTGCAGCCACAGCACGTCGAGCGCATCGGGGCTGTTGTTGGTGTAGCGGATGGTGGCCTTGCCTACCAGCGTGTTCTTCACCGGGTCGAGGGTAGCGGCCAGGTCGTAGTCGGCATGGTTCTGCCAGTAAAGCGGGCCCGGCATGCCGCTGCCGGAGCGATAGGCCGTGACCGGCTGCGGCCAGGCGAAGGGGGCGAAGGTCTCGCGCGGGTCGTAGGTCGCGGCCGAGGCGCCGAGCGCCCCCGCGATGGCAAGAGCGGCGAGGGAGAGGCGGACTGCGGTTTTCATGGGGACACCCTGTAGACGACACCCCAGCGTACCCGTCATGCCGGAAGCGCCTACTGTGCCGAAAGTCAGGGAGCATGACGAAATTTTCGCCCCCGCTCCTGTACAAGGGCTCGATATTTTTCCGATTCATGCGCGATTGGAGCGATAATCCCGCCTATGGCTTGCATACCACCCGGCAAGCCGCATATTCCCCCCGTTGAATCCATCGAGGACCCCACGCATGAAAATCGGTTTGATCGGTCTGGGCCGCATGGGCGGCAACATCGCCCGCCGCCTCATGAGGGACGGTCACCAGACCGTCGTCTACGACAACAACGCTGACGCACGCGCCGCACTGGCGAAGGACGGCGGCGAAGCTGTCGAGTCGCTCGAAGGACTGGTCAAGGCACTGCCCTCGCCCAAGGTCGTCTGGGTGATGCTGCCGGCTGGCGAGATCACGGAAAACACCATCCAGACCCTGTCCGGCCTGCTGGGCAAGGACGACATCATCATCGACGGCGGCAACACCTTCTACAAGGACGACGCCCGTCGCGCCGAGGAACTGGCTGCCAAGGGCCAGCATTACGTCGACGTCGGCACCTCCGGCGGCGTGTGGGGCCTGGATCGCGGCTACTGCATGATGATCGGCGGCGACAAGCCCACGGTCGACTACCTCGATCCCATCTTCAAGACCCTCGCCCCGGGCGCTGGTGACATCCCGCGCACCGAAGGCCGCGAAGGCCGCGATCCGCGCGTCGAGAACGGCTACATGCATGCCGGCCCGGCCGGTGCGGGTCACTTCGTCAAGATGATCCACAACGGTATCGAGTACGGCATGATGCAGTCGTTCGCCGAAGGCTTCGACATCCTGAAGAACCGCAATGGCACGCAGCTGCCGGAACGCGAGCGCTACAGCCTCGACATGGCCGACATCGCCGAAGTGTGGCGTCGCGGCAGCGTGGTGTCGTCGTGGTTGCTCGACCTCACGGCATCCGCCCTGGCCAAGGGTCCGGAACTGGACAACTACTCCGGCTTCGTCAACGACTCCGGCGAAGGCCGCTGGACGGTGAACGCCGCCATCGAGGAAGCCGTGCCGGCCGAAGTGCTCACCTCCGCCCTCTTCGCCCGTTTCCGCTCGCGCCAGGATCACACCTACGCCGAGCGCCTGCTCTCCGCGATGCGCATGGGCTTCGGTGGACACATCGAAGGCCGTGGCACCCCGCCGAAGGAAGGCGAGCACTCCTGATGCCACTGTAGGAGCGCGCCTTGCGCGCGACCGGATGCATCGTCACCTCCGGTCGCGCGCAAGGCGCGCTCCTACAAAAAACAAAAAAAAAGGCCGCATCGTGAGATGCGGCCTTTTTCATTACGCCTGCGAAGAATTACTTCTTGGCAAACAGGTGCTCGACACCGGCGCGCTCTTCGCGCAGTTCCTTGTTGGTGGCGTCGATGCGTGCCTGCGAGAACGCGTTGATCTCCAGGCCCTGCACGATGGCGTACTTGCCATCCTTGACCGTCACCGGGTAGCCGAAGATCACGCCCGGCTCGATGCCGTACGAACCGTCCGACGGGATGCCCATCGAGACCCAGTCGCCCTCGCCCGTACCCAGGGTCCAGTCGCGCATGTGGTCGATGGCGGCCGACGCAGCCGACGCGGCCGACGAAGCGCCACGGGCCTTGATGATGGCCGCGCCACGCTGCTGCACGGTCGGGATGAAGTCGCCTTCGTACCAGCTCTGCTCGACCTGCTCCAGCGCCGGCTTGCCCTTCACCGTGGTGGTGTGCAGGTCCGGGTACTGGGTGGAGCTGTGGTTGCCCCAGATGGTGAGCTTCTTGATGTCGGTGGAGTGCGTGCCGGTCTTCTCGGCCAGCTGCGACAGCGCGCGGTTGTGGTCGAGACGGACCATCGCGGTGAAGCACTTCGGATCGAGGTCCGGGGCATTCTGCTGGGCGATGAGGGCATTCGTGTTGGCCGGGTTGCCGACCACCAGCACGCGCACGTCGCGCTTGGCGTGGTCGTTGAGGGCCTTGCCCTGCGGACCGAAGATGGCGCCGTTGGCTTCGAGGAGATCCTTGCGCTCCATGCCCGGGCCGCGCGGACGCGCGCCGACGAGCAGGGCGTAATCGACGTCCTTGAAGGCGACGTTGACGTCATCGGTGGCGACCACGCCAGCGAGGGTGGGGAACGCGCAATCGTTGAGCTCCATCACCACGCCCTGGAGGGCCGGCAGCGCCGGGGTGATTTCGAGCAGGTGCAGGATGACCGGCTGGTCGGGACCCAGCATGTCGCCGGCGGCGATACGGAACAGGAGGGCATAGCCGATCTGGCCGGCTGCGCCGGTCACGGCAACGCGAACGGGTGCTTTCATCTTTCGACTCCTCGGGGATATCGCTGTGGACTGACGATCAGGAAAGCTCGGCGAAGAACTCGACGATGCGGGCCATGCCCTTGTCGAGCGCCTCGTCCGGGCAGGAATAGGAAATGCGCAGCGAGCGCGGCTCGCCGAAGGCCGAACCCGGCACGCAGGCCACGCCCTTGGCTTCGAGCAGCGCGGCGCAGAAGGTGACGTCGTCCGTTATTTCCACGCCGTTGTGCTTCTTGCCGAAGGCGACGGAAATATCGGGGAACGCGTAGAAGGCACCCTGCGGACGCGGGCAGACCACGCCCGGAATGGACACCAGTGCGTCGTAGACGCGATCGCGCTTGGCCGCGAACTCCTTGCACATCTTCGCCGGAATATCCTGCGGACCCGACAGCGCGGCGATGGCCGCGGCCGTGGCCACTTCGGGCAGGCTGGTGATGTGGTTGGAATTGAGCGTGGTGACCGCCTTGGCCACTTCGGCCGGCGCGGCGATGAAGCCCACGCGCCAGCTCGGCATGCCGTAGGTCTTCGACAGCGAATCGGTGAACACCGTGCGATCGCGCAGTTCGGGACGAAGCTGCACGAAATTGTGGTAACCCACCCCGTCGAACACCATGGTGTTGTAGATGTCGTCGGTGATGATCCACGTATCTGGATACTTCACGAGCACATCGGCCAGCGCGGCGATTTCATCGCGCGTGTAGACCATGCCGGTGGGATTGGACGGATTGTTGAAGAGGAACACGCGCGGCTTGCGCTTGAGGGCCTCTTCGAGCTGCGCCGGCATGAGCTTGTAGTGCTGCTCGGGCGGGCACGGCAGGATGTTGATCTTCGCGCCGACGATCTCGGCGATGTCGAGGTAGCTGGTCCAGTACGGTGCCGGGAAGACGATTTCATCGCCTTCGTCGAGCATGGCCTCGGCCAGGTTGTAGAGGATCTGCTTGGCGCCCACGCCGGTGCTGATGTTTTCACGGCCGTAGCCGGTGAGACCCAGTGCCTCGATGTGCTTCAGGAAGGCATCCAGCAGCGCATCGGCGCCGCGGTTGCTGCCGTACTGGCCGGAGTCTTTCTCCAGGGCCTCGCGGGCGGCGGCGTAGACGTGCTCGCCGGGAAGGAAGTTGGGGACGCCGATGGAGAAGCTGACGATATCGCGGCCCTCCGCTTTCAGGCGCTTGGCCTTTTCGGCAATGACCATGATCGCACTGGGCTTGGCGCGGCCCATACGCGTGGCGAGCTTCGGCATCGGTTCCTCGGCTTGTGGGGGATGAAGCAAAGGTCCCCATTTTAGCACGCACATCGCCACCCCTGTAGGAGCGCGCCTTGCGCGCGACCGGGTTGGCGGGAACATTCCATGCGCTGCGACACATCCGGTCGCGCGCAAGGCGCGCTCCTACAGAAGCGGGCATGCCCTGGATAAACGAAAACGCCGCCCGGGGGCGGCGTTTTCTTGCCTCGCAAGCGGCGGAAGGATCAGCGCGCGTCGAGCACTTCGTTCCACTTGGCCACGTGGGCAGCCTGCTTTTCAAGCAGCGCATCGACGTCGCCTTCGACGATCACCTTCTCGATGGTGTCTTCCTGGCGAATGGCATCGACCACGGCCTTGTCTTCCGGACCCACGATCTCGCCGAACACGCTGTGCTTGCCGTCGAGCCACGGGGTGGGGCCGTGGGTGATGAAGAACTGCGAACCGTTGGTGCCCGGGCCGGCGTTGGCCATGGACAGGATGCCCGGCTTGTCGTGCTTGAGGCTGGCGTCGAACTCGTCAGCGAAGCGGTAGCCCGGACCACCACGACCCGAACCCTCGGGGCAGCCGCCCTGGATCATGAAGTCGGCGATGACGCGATGGAACGACAGGCCGTCGTAATAGCCACGCTTGGCCAGGTTGACGAAGCTCGCCACCGTCACCGGGGTCTTGTCGTCGTGCAGGCGCAGGTGGATATCGCCCTTGTTGGTCTTCATGGTGACGTTGATGGTCATCGCGGTTCCTGTAACTCGTTGAAAATCCTGTCGGCCACGACCATGGCCGACGCGGGGGACTGCAAAGGCTACCGAAGATGGCGGTCCGGACCCAAGACTTCAAGCAAGTAAATGTGATGAAACCTTCATGCGGGCGGCAAAGCCAGGGCACCGGGGGTCAGTGGGCCGGGGCCACGGGGCCTTGCATCGCGCACCGCCGCATCCTCCGGCAAGGCCCTGCCCTGTGCAACATGCGCCCAGACCCGGTCCAACGCAGCGTAGCCATAAGGCAGCAGGGGTACGAAGCGATCACCGAAATCGGGAAACGACAGGAACGCGTCGAAGTGCTGGGCATGGGGCACTCGCCAGTACACCGGCGCCCGTCCCGCCGCCCGCAACCAGCGCACGTAGGGGTCGGAAGCGAACGCGGCCGGAATCAGGCCATCCGCTGCCCCGTGCACGACGCATATCGGCAGGTCTTCGCGCGGCATCGCCACGGCCGTTTCCGCCACGGCCGCCTTCAGCATGGCGGCATCGTCCCCCGGCCCCTCCCACAGATGGCGCAAGGCCATCTGGCCGGGCAGAACGGGGTCCAGTGAGACATCCGTGCCACCGTCGAGCACGATGCCCGGTCCGGGCGGTAGTCCCGCGCCATCCGACCACCACGCCGCCCGGATGTCTGCCGCGCCCGGCAGGCCGGGCGGCGCCCGGTAGGCAAAGCCCAGCGGCATGTCGCCCAGGGCCCGGCGCAGGTAGGACGACGCATAGGGCACCGAAATGATCCGCCACAGATCCAGCGCCGTGGAAGACGCCGCCGCTGCGAAAGACTCTTCGCGCCAACCACGTTCCACCAGGCGATCCAGGGCCTCGTCGGCCAGTCGCGAGGGCAGCAGGCCCGACATTTTCCCGTGCGCGCGCAGGGATGCCGCCCGCACGGCCCATGCCGGAGGCTGGACCACGCCAGCACGGGCAAATGGCAGATCATCGAAGCGCGACGAGGCCATGGCCGCAGGCATCCACAGGCCCGCCTCCGTTCCGTAGTCGAAAAAAGGCCGCCCCTGCCCCGGCACGTGTACGTTGGGCTCAAGCGCCACCACGGCATCGAGCAGACCGTCCACATCGTCGCCCGCCGCACGCAGCACCGCGCCGCCACCATTGGACAGGCCGGTGGCGATGATCGTGGTGTTCGCTGCGGTAAACGGGGCGTCGTCGGGAAAGGCGCGATCCAGCATGGCAAGCCCGAAACGCGCCGCCTGGAGTACCTGTCGCCCCCAGTCGGCTTCCGGATGATCCCCGGAGTGTGCGTGCTTCACGCCGATGCCGGCATCGGCGGGTGGCGATGCCGGCTCGAACTCCAGTTCGGCTTCGCCCGCTCGCCGACGCGTACCGTCCAACGCCACGCCGGTACCGTCTGCCGTATCGAAATACCCGGCGCCAGCACCTTTATCCGTATAGGCAACGGCGCAACCCTTCGGCAGCCCCCAGCCACCCGCCAGCGCAATGGCACCGTAAATACCTCGCGAACCGGAGGAAGCCGTGACGACAAGGCAACGCTTCGACCGGTCGAATACGTCCGGCACCTGCACAAGCACTCGATGCGTCGAGTGCGCCCCGGCGATGCGGGCAAACGCCGTGTATTCGCGCCCCGGTACGGCGGGCACGGCGCCATAGACGCTACCGAAACCACCCAGTCGCCCCAGATCGGCAATGCCCTTCCAGCTCGACTGGATCGCACGACGACGCAGTTCGGCGGGAGTGGGGCTACCAGGGTTCGCGAAGGGCGCCAGCGTACCGGCAAGCCCGCGCAGACCGAGACCGGCGCTGAGCAGGTCGTCGTCGTGACGGTGCACGGTTTGAAGGATGTCGCCGGATACGTCGAGGGCTTCCATGGGGATTCCTGCTGACAACCCTGCGAAGATGCGCGACGCACACCGGACATGGCAAGTCGTGATCCGCGTACACGCCCGCTTGAGAACGCACTGCTATCCTCCCCGCGCCCGGCAGGAGCCGGATGAATCTAGGGGATACAGAGCAATGACTGCCCGCCGTACCGTCCTGCTGTCCGCCGCCATCGTCGCGGCCCTGGGACTGACCGCCTGCCACAAGGATGGCAACAACACACCCACCGCCGACCCGAAGGCGGTGGCCGCGGCACAGGCCGACATCTCGGCACCGGCCTGGCTGCGCCAACACCTTCCGGCCCAGACCGTGTCCTATGTGCGCATCCCCTCGCCGTGGGTGATGCTGGGTGGCGTGCCGACGGGGCGCGCGCTCGACGCTGCGTTGTCCACCAAGGCACACCTGGACCTGGTTGCGAAACTGCGCGAGAGCATCGCCCGGGACAAGATTCTCGCCGACCTGAAGATCGCCCCCGTGCTCGGCCTGCTGCTGGACGACCTGCGCTCTCCCGTGGAGGTGGCGCTGATCGACCCCGTCGGCATTCCCTCGCCAGCCTCGCGCGTGGTCGTCACCGCGGTGTTGGCCCAGCCGAGCGTCGATGCCGTCAACGCACGACTGGCCACGCTATCCACCACCACGCCGATCCTCGCCGCGCCGCTGGACGCCCAGGGCAACGGCACGCTGTCCAGCGGCGGCGCCGTGCGCTACGACGTGAAGACACGCCGCCTGTGGGTGACCCAGGCCACCAAGGAACCCAGCGACGCGGCTAAGCTCGACGAGCTGATCGCCAGCTTCGGCAACGCGGGCACGAAGGACTCGCCTGCCACGCTGGGCGAGCTTGAATCGCGCATCGACACCTCCGGCGAAGGCTTGTTCGGCTGGGTGACCGTGCGCGGCGTCGGCGCCGTTGCCGCCGCACAGGCCGGCGACAACCCGCTCGGCCGCCTGCCGGCCGACTTTGCCAGCAAGGCCGACGCCATTGCCTTCGGCGCCGGCAGCGTCGACGGACTGGGCCAGATCCGCCTCATCGTCCACGCACCGCAGGCCCGCGCCCTGCAATACCTTGCACCGGTCTCGTTCGCCCCGTCGATCAAGACCGCGGGCGAGCCACGCTGGGTGCTGACCTTCGCCGTGCCTGGCCCGGAGGCCTACAAGCGCTTCGAGGACAACCTGAACCTGGACTTCGGCAGCGACGCCGCCGGTAAATTCCATGCGCTCGACAAGCGGATGCAGGACCGTTACGGGGCCGCGCTGGCCGATTACTTCAAGTGGTTCGGACCCGAGCTGGTCGTGTTTGCCGACGACGCCGGCACCTTCTACGCCCTGCGTACCCGCGACATGAAAGCCTGGCGCGACCACATGGCGGCGATGGGCCCGCGCGGCTGGAAAACCGGCACCTCAAAGATTGACGGCACCGAGGTCCACTGGGTGACGGCGCCGCCCCAGGGCAGCGACGTCCTGCCTGCCGATGCGACACCATCGATGAAACCGCTGGCCGAGCTGATCGGTCGCATGGGTGGCAAGTCGTGGTGGCTGGAAGACGGCGACTGGATCGTGATGGCGGGCGTGCCGCAGGCGCTATCCGACCGCGCGGCCGCCAAGCCGGATACGTCCGTGGCCGACTGGCTCGCCAGCCGCCACTACCCGGGCAACCGCACCCTCGCCGGCTTCACGGCCACGACGCACGGCGCCCAGCGCGACGCCTACTACACCTACATCCAGATCCTGCAGATCCTTGCCTCGATGTCGGGCTCGGAGGCGGATATCGCCACCCTGCCCTCGGCCCATACGCTGGGCCTGCCAGACAAGGGCGTGCTGGGCACGGCCATCGAGGCCGACCAGGACACCCTCGCCCTGTCCTTCACCTACCAGCAGACGCCCTATGAGCTGGTGGATAGCGGCGGCGCCATGAGCATCGCGGTGACGTCGGCCATCCTGGCAGCCATCGCCGTCCCGCAGTACGAGAACTACACGATGCGCGCCCAGGTGAACCTCGCACTGGCCGCGGCCGATCCGGTCAAGGAGGCCGTTGGCAAGAAGCGCCTGGCCACCGGTCGCTTCCCGGCAACCAACGCCGCCGCGGGCCTGGGCAAGCCGGAAACCCTCGGCAACGATATCGCCGGCTCCGTCGAGATCGGCCAGGGCGGCTCCATCACGATCACCCTGGACGCCACCCCGCCGCACAAGGCCGACCAGAAGCTGGACTCGGGCCAGCTGGTTCTCACGCCCCGCGTGGAAGAAGGCCGGGTGGACTGGGCCTGCGAAGGCGACGGCATCGATCCGAAGTACCTTCCGGCCGCCTGCCGCGGCCCGGTGCTGGAACCCTGAACGGGTGCGGCCTGCGGCTCCGTGAACGGAGTCGCAGGCCGTCATGCGAAAATCGCCAAATTCCTTTATAATCGGCGGCTTCCCAAACCAAAGAGGCGATCCGGCTGCACGCCGGCGCATACCGCATGTCGATCGAATTCCTGCGCAACATCGCCATCGTCGCTCACGTCGACCATGGCAAAACCACCCTCGTCGACCAGCTTCTGAAGCAGTCCGGCACGCTGAACGAGCGTACCGTGCTCGCCGAGCGCGTAATGGATTCGAACGACCAGGAAAAGGAGCGTGGCATCACGATCCTTGCCAAGAACACGGCCATCACCTGGGAAGACAAGAAGAAGGGCGTCAAGAACCGCATCAACATCGTCGACACCCCGGGACACGCCGACTTCGGCGGCGAAGTCGAGCGCGTGCTGTCGATGGTCGACACCGTGCTGATCCTGGTCGATGCGATGGACGGCCCGATGCCGCAGACGCGCTTCGTCACCCAGAAGGCCTTCGCGATGGGCTTCAAGCCGATCGTCGTGGTCAACAAGGTCGATCGTCCGGGCGCCCGTCCTGAGTGGGTGGTCGAGCAGGTGTGGGACCTCTTCGCCAAGCTCGGCGCCACCGACGAGCAGATGGAATTCCCGATCGTCTACGCCTCGGCGCTCAACGGCTACGCCTCGCTCGACGAGAATGCCCGCGAAGGCGACATGACCCCGCTGTACGAAGCGATCATGCAGCACGCACCGAAGCCTGACGTCGATCCGGAAGGCGCCTTCCAGATGCGCATCAGCCAGCTCGACTACAACAACTTCGTCGGCGTCATCGGCATTGGCCGCATCCAGCGCGGCACCCTGAAGAAGGGCATGCCGGTTGCCGTGATCGACCGTGAAGGCAAGAAGCGCCAGGGCAAGGTTGTCCAGGTGCTCGGCTTCCTCGGCCTCGAGCGCATCGAGCAGGAATCGGCCGAAGCCGGCGACATCGTCGCCATCTCGGGCATCCCCGAGCTGACCATTTCCGATACGGTCACCGCGCTCGACACGCCGGAGGCGCTGCCGGCGCTGAGCGTCGACGAGCCGATGATCAGCATGACCTTCCAGGTCAACAACTCGCCGTTCGTCGGCAACAAGGACCTCTCGGGCGGCAAGTTCCTCACCAGCCGCCAGCTGCGCGAGCGCCTCGACCGCGAGAAGGTGCACAACGTTGCCCTGCGCGTCGAAGACGGCTCCGACGCCGACAAGTTCCTGGTTTCGGGCCGTGGCGAACTGCACCTCTCGGTGCTGATCGAAAACATGCGCCGCGAAGGTTACGAGCTGGCCGTGTCGCGTCCGGAAGTCATCCTGAAGGAAATCGACGGCCAGAAGATGGAGCCGATCGAAGAACTCGTGATCGACATCGAAGAAGTCCACCAGGGCGGCGTGATGGAGCGCCTCGGCATCCGCAAGGGCGACCTGAAGAACATGGTCTCCGATGGCCAGGGTCGCGTGCGCCTCGAGTATGAAATCCCGGCTCGCGGCCTCATCGGCTTCCAGAACCAGTTCAAGACCCTCACCCAGGGTTCGGGCCTGCTGTTCCACGTGTTCAAGCACTACGGTCCGTATACCCCGGCTCCGATCGCCAAGCGCCAGAACGGCGTGATGATCGCGAACGCCCCGGGCAACACCCCGGCCTATTCGCTCGGACCCCTCCAGGAACGCGGCAAGCTGTTCGCCGCCGAAGGCGACTCGGTGTACGAAGGCCAGCTGATCGGTATCCACGCGAAGGACAACGACCTTACCGTCAACGCGATCAAGCCGAAGCCGCTCACCAACATGCGCGCCTCCGGCAAGGACGACGCGATCCAGCTCACCCCGGCCACCAAGTTCACGCTGGAACAGGCACTGGACTTCATCGACGACGACGAGCTGGTCGAAGTCACGCCGAAGGAAATCCGCATGCGCAAGAAGCACCTGACGGAAGCCGACCGCAAGAAGGCATCGCGCGGCGGCTGATTTCCGCTGACGATGCAATAAAAAACGCCGCTCGAAAGAGCGGCGTTTTTTTATGTCCGCAAGCTGATAACCCCGACACCTTGGTAACCCCGACACCTTGGTAACCCCGACACCGTCGTTCCAGCGAACGCTGGAACCCAGCGCCCCAGTTCACCAGCATGGCCGAACGCCACATCGATGTGCACTCAAGAAGCCAAGCAGGCCACGCCATCGCGAAAACCCACTGCATCGCACTGGATTCCTGCGTTCGCAGGAATGACGGCCCAGGTGTTACCAGCAGATGCCGGCAAGTGGTGCGGGATATGCGCGCCCCGCCCTCACCGGCTGGAAACACGGCGCAGAGAAGTAGAACGCATCACTATCGGTATCCACATGCCACCCCGGCACACCCGACACCGGAAACGGCCGCAATTCCTGCGGATCATTAAGCACCGCCCCGGAAGCAATCGCCCGCGCGCAAACTTCCGCAGCGTCATCCCCCATGACGACCAATGCCTTACCCACCAGCAATTTCTCCGGCGTCAACGCATGCTCCAGCAACGCATGCCCGAACACCTCGACACGCGCCTCACCCGACAACCACGCCTCACGATGCGTGCGGAACAGGCAGAACCAGTCATGCCGATCCCACGCCTCCAGCATGGCCGGATCACGAAGACTGACGATCATCCCGGCTTCGTCGAAATGCGTAAGCGCACACTGCGGCCGCGAACGTTCACGGGGCCCCATGCGTTCGATCTCGCTCACCTGCCGTGCGTTGAGCGCACGCTTGATCGCGCCATGGCGCAGCCAGACGAAGGCATTGAACAGGTCATGCCAGTTGGCGGCACGCGTTGCGACGGCGCCGAGCTGCGCGATGCGCTCCTCGTAATGCAGGCCATCCGCCAGCAAGGCGGCATCCTGCGTAACGAAACGCGTCGTCACGCCCACAGGCCAGAGCGCATTCAGTGCAGAAACCTCAGGCCATTCGTCACCTTCGACGAATGACCTGAATTCATCCCAGTACGCCAGCGGCGGTACCGCGAGCACGCTGCGATCCAGCGCCTCGCGTGTGGGCGCCACGTACCGCATGGGTCAGACCAGGCGACCGTAGAGGTCGTGGGCGTCGGCTTCTTCCACCACCACGTCGACGAACTGGCCCGGCTTCAGCAGCTGGCCGTCATCGATGCGAACGGCACCGTCGATTTCCGGCGCGTCGGCACTGGAGCGACCCCACGCACCGTCGGCATCGATCTCATCGACGAGCACACGAATGGTCTTGCCCACCTTGCGCTGGAGCTTGGCCGCCGAGATCTCGGCCTGCACCGCCATGAACTGCTCCAGGCGATCTTCCTTCAGCTCTTCGTCGACCTGACCCGGCAACTCGTTGGCCTTGGCGCCATCCACCGGCGAATAGGCGAACGCACCGACGCGATCCAGCTCGGCCTCGCGAAGGAAATCGAGCAGCTCGTTGAACTCGGCATCCGTCTCACCCGGGAAACCGACGATGAAGGTGCTGCGAATGGTGAGATCCGGCACGGAACGACGCCAATTCTGGATGCGCTCCAGCGTCTTGTCCACGTTGCCCGGCCGCTTCATCAACTTGAGGATGCGCGGGCTGGCGTGCTGGAACGGGATGTCGAGGTACGGAAGGATCTTGCCCTCCGCCATCAACGGCATCACCTCGTCGACATGCGGATACGGGTAGACGTAATGCAGACGCGTCCACACACCCAGCTCGGAAAGACCCTCGCAAAGCTCGGTCATGCGCGTACGGTACTGCTTGCCCCGCCACTCGCGCTCGGCGTAACGCACGTCCACGCCATAGGCGCTGGTGTCCTGCGAGATCACCAGCAGCTCCTTCACGCCACCCTTGACCAGCTTCTCGGCCTCGATCAACACCTGATCGACCGGGCGGCTGACAAGATCGCCACGCATGGAAGGAATGATGCAAAAGCTGCAACGGTGGTTGCAGCCCTCGGAAATCTTGAGATACGCATAGTGCTTCGGCGTGAGCTTGACGCCCGTGTCCGGCACCAGGTCGAGGAACTTGTTGCGCGCCGGCGGCAGCGCCTTGTGCACGGCACTCATCACCGAGGCGTAATCCTGCGGACCGGTAATGGCCAGCACGTCAGGGTAGCTCTCGCGGATCAGCTCCTGGCGCTTGCCGAGGCAGCCGGTGACGATCACCTTGCCGTTCTCGTGAAGCGCTTCGCCGATGGCGTCGAGAGACTCCTGCACGGCAGAATCGATAAAGCCACAGGTATTCACCACCACGGCATCGGCCGCGCCGTAGCTGGGCACGATCTCGTAGCCCTCGACCTTGAGCTGGGTGAGGATGCGTTCTGAATCGACAAGAGCCTTTGGACATCCAAGGCTGACGAAGCCGATTTTCTGGGTCTGAGCGGCCTGGGACATTGCCGTGGGTACCGGAGCGGGGAAACCGCGCATTATAGCCGGTCCGGCATCCCCCCGCCGAGGCGGGACGACCACCGTGAAGCCGGGTAACCTTCAGGCTTTCTCACCCCGCCGGAGATTCCCCATGGGCCACACCCTCTCCCTCGACACCTCTCGCCCCCACCACGAACACATGGACGCCTACCTCGCCGAACCGCCCAAGGGCGTGGAAGTGCGCGGTGGCATCGTCGTCATTCAGGAGATCTTCGGCGTCAATGCCCATATCCGCAGCGTGGCGGACCGCTTCGCCGCCGAGGGTTTCGTCGCCATCGCACCCGCCCTGTTCGACCCCGTGCAGAAGGGTGTGGAGCTGGGCTACGACCAGGAAGGCATGACCCGGGGCGTGAAGTACATCTCCGAACTCGGCCTGCTGCGTCCCACCCAGGATGTGGACGTGGCAGCGAAGTACCTCGCCCACCACTTCAAGGTGAAGGTCGGCACGGTGGGCTACTGCTGGGGCGGCACCATCGCCCTGCTAGCCGCCCTGCGCCTGGGCCTGCCCTCGTCCAGCTACTACGGCTCGCGCGACGCGCCCTTCCTGGCCGAGAAGGCCAAGGCCAATGTCATTTTCCACTTCGGCGAGCGCGACCACTCCATTCCGCCCGAGATGGTCGAGAAGCATCGCGAACTGAAGCCGGAAATGGATACCTGGGTCTACCCGGCCGACCATGGCTTCAACTGCGACGTGCGCGCCAGCTATGACGAAGCCAGTGCGAAGATCGCGTGGGAACGCACCCGCACCTTCTTCGAGACCGAACTCGCGTGAACACGGCGTTCGACCTCGACCCCAGGCTCGCCGGCGACACCGTCGTCGTCGGCGACCTGCCGCTGTGTCGCGTGCTGCTGATGCGCGATGCGCGCTTTGCGTGGCTGGTACTGGTACCGAGACAGCCCGGACTCGTGGAGGTCACCGATCTCTCCGAGTCCGATCGCGCCACTCTCTGGCGCGAGGTGGATGCGGCAGGCGCCGCGCTGCGTGCCGTCGCCCCCTGCGACAAGCTCAACATCGGTGCGCTGGGCAATATCGTCCGGCAGTTGCATGTGCATGTGGTGGCCCGCACGGAAGGCGACGCTGCGTGGCCCGGCCCCGTGTGGGGCTCCGGCAAGGCCGAGCCGTATGCGGACACCGCACTGGACGAATGCTTGAAGACGTTGCGCTCGCTGCTGGCTCCGCTCTGAATCTGTCGGGCCTAATCCTTACGGGGATCGAGGCATCCGGCCGAAAGCCACTTCACGGCCGGAAATGTACTCTCGGGAACTGCCATCCGGTGTCGGGTCACCCCGGCACCGGACTGATCCAACAGTGCTAACCTAGGAGCGCACCCATGGCCGAGGCCAGAACCATGAGCGACATCGACCGTCTTCAGATCAGCGCCAACATCAGCAAGCTCATGGCAGAAACCATGAAGATCAGCGCTGAAACCTCAAAGATCCAGGCCGAGCAGAAGTACTACCCAGCGGTCGCCTTCGGAGCGATCGTCGTAAGCGCCCTGGGCGTTGCCGCGGCGATCATCGTGAAGTTGCTCTAATCGCAGAGTCATCCGTGGCGCCCTGCTGGCGACACATTGACCACACCAACCCGAGCCGTTGCCGCACAAGGCCCGGAGAGGGTTATCCACAATGTTATGCAGCGACTATCCACACGGGCTGTGGATGAAATGGATGATGGCGATGCAGCATCATCGCGACGGGGATTCGCATGCGCACCCGGGAAACGTCCCACTTCTATCTTGGCCGCGTAACGGATACGGCACGATTCAACGAATTTCTTGCCGAGCACTACGACCGGGACGACGACGAGCCCATCTCCGCCTTCTACGCATCGCAGGGTGAGCGATTCTGCGATCACGACTTCATGGAGACCGGCGAGCGTTCTCCCGGGGCATCACTTGAGGAATTCTTCGCGCCGCATTCCTATGCCTCGGAATGGTCTGCGGCCCTGTGCGAAGCCGCTCGCTCGAAGGGACTGGATGATGCAAACGCATTGCTTTTCATCAACACCGAACAGATAGCCCAGCCTCGTTCAGTGACGTATGAAGGATTCGAACTCGTGTACGTCGGCGCCATCGGATACAGCATCTGACAGCCTGAACTTTGCGTTTTGTCGGCTTTGGCCGAATGACGTGATTAACGCCTCTTACGGACACACGAGCCATTGGCCGAAAGACACGGCAATAGTCGGCCACTATCGTGGCGATAGTGCTGCTTCGCAGGCAGCAACTCCCGGCAACTCGCCGCTTCGATAGTGATAGGCTTGGACAAAACCGATGACCGACGCCCAGACCATGACCCGCGACGAGCGAGAGAAAATCCGAGCCGAAATCGGAAAGCTGATGGCCGAAACGGCGAAGATCAACGCTGAAGCCCGCTGGTATCCATTCGTTGCCACAGCCGGCCTGTTTGCTGCTGCGGTTGGCTTCGTAAAGCTCATGGGGCTCATCTTCTGACAATGCCATCGCCTCATTGGCCATAAAAAAACCGCCGACAACCCGGCGGTTTTTTTTGCCCGGGAACAGGGTGCGATACTCGCACCCTGCCCGCCATCTCACTTAGCCGGCACGCCCATTTCCTTCAACAGGTTATCGGCGTGATCGAGGTGGTGCATCACCCACAACATATACCGCACATCCACCTGGATCGAACGGTTGAGCTTCGGGTTGAACAGCCAGTCGCCGCTCACCGATTCCCAGTTGCCGTCGAAGGCGAGGCCCACGAGGTGGCCTTCGGCATCCAGCGCCGGTGAACCGGAGTTACCGCCCGTGATGTCGAGGTCGGCCAGGAAGTCGACGGGCAGCGTGCCCTGCTTCTTCGAGGCGTACGAGTCGAACGCCTTCGCCTTGATGGCGTCGGTCTCGGCCCTCGGTGCGTTGAACGGCTCTTCGCCGGTGTCCTTTTCGACGATGCCTTCCACCGTGGTGAACGGCGAGTAGCTCACGCCATCACGCGGAGCTACGCCCTGCACGTTGCCGAAGGTGACGCGCAGCGAGCTGTTGGCGTCCGGGTAGACCGGCAGGCCCTGCGATTCCTTCCACGCAATGATCGCCTGCATGTAGCGCGGGCGCAGACGGGCCAGTTCGCCTTCCTGGGCGTCCTGCTGGTCTTCGATCTTCTTCAGGTCAGGCAACAGAGCGTTGGCGAGCTTCAGCATGCTGTCGTCGCTGGCGGCGATGGCCTTGTCGTCGGCCTTGAACCACTTCAGGCGCTCGGCGGTATCGCCCAGCTTGCTGCCCTTGTAGAGGTCGGCCACCTTGGCCTGGATCGCCGGACGGGTATTGGCGCTGCCCAGCCAGTTGTCGAGGCCCGGCAGGCGCTGGTCCTTCGGCAGGGTGACGTAGCGCACCAGGGCGTTGGTGAGCAGGTCCTGGTCGGTCTTGGCGTCGTAGCGACGCTCCATCTGCTTGAGCGCGCCTTCGATGCGCACTTCGTCGCGCTGCTGGTAACCGGCCTCGCGCTGCATATCCGGCTTGGTGCGCTGCTGCGCCAGCTTGGCCAGCCGCACGCCGCTGGAGAACAGCTGGGTGCGCGAGATGAGCGACAGATCGGCGTCGCGCTCACGGGTGCCCTGGTAGGTGGTGAGCTTGGACTTCAGCTCGGCGATGTCCTTGATCAGCGCCTGGTTCTCGGCGCCGCCCTGCTTCTTCAGCCAGGCGTCCAGATCGGCTTCCTGCTTCTGCTTCACGGCCACCGCGTCGGCACGACGCAGGCCTTCGAGCTGGCCGCCGAAGTTCTTCAGGTAGTTGTTGAGGCCGGCGACCATGCTGGCGTACTTCACCGTCACGTCCGGATTGGCCTTGCCGTTCTCGGCGATGGTGTTGAGCTGCTCCTTGTAGAGCTGGATCTGGGTCGGATACACCCAGTCGATGGAGCTCTTCACTTCCTGCGCGAGGCGGTAGCGGTTGGTGCGACCGGGATAACCCACGACCATCACGTAGTCGCCGTTCTCCAGGCCTTCCGGGTTCACCTTGATGACGTGCTTCGGATGATACGGCACGTTGTCCTTGGAATACGTGGCGGACTTGCCGTCCTTCGACACGTAGGCGCGCAGGTAGCTGAAATCGCCGGTGTGGCGCGGCCACATCCAGTTGTCGACGTCGCCGCCGAACTTGCCGATGGATTCCGGCGGCGCGTAGACCAGGCGCACGTCCTTGATTTCCATCTGCTTGATCAGCTGGTAGCTGTAGCCACCATGGAAGGTGTAGACGTCGCAGCGGTAGCCGTCGGTCTCGCAGCCTTTCACCAGCTCTTTCTTGGCCAGGTCGATGGCTTCGTAGCGCTGCTTGCCGCTCAGCTGCGGCGTGACCTTGGCGTTCACTTCCTTGGTGACGTCACGGATTTCCTCGGTGACGAACACGCGCATGTCCGGCGAACCCGGCAGCTCTTCCGCGAAATTCTTCGCGAGGAAGCCCTGCTCGATGAGGTTCTTTTCCTTGGTGGAGTTGTACTGAAGCGCGCCGTAGCCGCAATGGTGGTTGGTCACCACCAGGCCGTCCGGCGACACGAAGGAGGCCGTGCAGCCGCCGAGGCTGACGATGGCACCCATCGGGTAGGCGGTGAGATCGGTGAGCGTCGAGGGATCGAGCTTCAGGCCGTGCTGCTTGAGCGTGCCGGCAATCTTGGGGAGCTGGGCGGGCTGCCACATGCCTTCGACGGCATGGGCGGCGGGGACGAGGCCCGCCGCGAGGGCGGTGGCCAGTGCGAGTCGACGCATTGAGGATTCTCCTGGAGGAACGACAACGGCTCTGCCCCTGGGCATGCCGTTACACAGTAACAGTGGCGCAGCGACCTCCGGCACGGATGTGCCGGAGGTCATGCTGCGGCATCACTTGCCGGGAACACCCAGCTCACGCAGCAGGGCCGGCGACGGGTACACCTTGTCCATCAGCCAGCGCATGTAGCGCATGTCCACGTGGATGGCCCGCTTGTAGCGTGGGTCGTACATCCAGCTGGCGCTGACGGCTTCCCAGTTGCTGTCGAAGTTGAGGCCCACCAGCTCGCCCTTCGCGTTCAGCACCGGCGAGCCCGAGTTGCCGCCCGTGGTGTCGAGGTTGCTGAGGAAGTCCACCGGCATGTCGCCCGTCTTCGGGTCGGCATAGCCAGCGAAGTCGCCCTTGCGGATGGCGTCGAGCAGCGGCTTCGGCGCATCGAACGGTGCCTTGCCGGTGTTCTTCTCGACGATGCCCTTCACGGTGGTGAGCGGCGCGTAGGCCACGGCATCGCGGGCGATCAGCGGCGTGACCTTGCCGTAGCTCACGCGCAGCGTGGAGTTGGCATCCGGATACACGGCCCGGCCCTGCTTTTCGCGGTAACCGATGAGCGCTTCCATGTAGGCCGGGCGCAGGCGCAGCAGGTCGCCGTCACGGCTCTTGCGCTCTTCATCCGTGCGCAGCAAGGCAGGGCGCAGCGTGCGTGCGGCCACCAACAGCGGATCGTTGCTCTTTTCGATTTCGGCCGGCGATGCGCCAAACAGACGCAGGCGCTCGGCTTCGTCGCTGAACTTCGTGCCGGCATAGATGGCATCGAGTGCCTTCGCCAGTTCATCCGGCGTACGACCGAAGACCTTGTCGACCTCGGCGAGATGCTGCGAGGCGGGCAGCTTCTGGTATCGCGTCATCAGGGCCGTGACGAAGGCCTTCTCCACGCGCGGATCGTAACGGCGCTGGATCTGCTTCAGCTGGCTCTGGATCAGTTCCTCGTCGCGCTTCTGGTAGCCGGATTCGCGATCGGCATCGGCCTTCGGCCGCTCCACGGACAGGCGGTCTATCGCAAGTGCGCCGCGCAGCAGCTGGGTCTGGGTGTTGAGCACCGCCAGCAGCAGGTCGCGCTCGCGCGTGTCCTTGCCCTGGGCGATCAGCGTCATGACCTGGTCGATCTGTGGCTTGAGCGTCTTCGCTTCGGGGCGCGTGGCCAGCCAGGCCAGCATCGCGGTTTCGTCCTCGCGACGCGTGGTGACGGCGTCGCTGCGTTCCAGGCCTTCCAGCTCGCCGCTGAATCGCTTGATGCCGTTCTTCAGCGACTGCAGCTGCGAGGCGTAGCGGATGCCGGCTTCCTTGTCGGTCTTGCCCTGGGCTTCGATGATGTCCTGCAGTTCCTTCATCACCGCGACCGTGGTCGGCAGGCGCCACTGCACCTGGTCGGCGAATTCGGCGGCCGTGCGATGACGGTAGGTGATGCCCGGGTAACCGGCCAGCATCACGAAATCGCCCTCTGCCACGCCTTCGGTGGCGAGCTTCAGGTGCGACGGCGGATGGTAGGGCTTGTTGTCCGGCGAGTAGTCGGCCGGCTTGCCATCGGCGCCGACATAGGCACGCAGGATGGTGAAGTCGCCGGCATGGCGCGGCCACACGAAGTTGTCGATCTCGTCGCCGTAGTTGCCGATGGCGCGCGGCGGTGCGTACACGAGGCGCAGGTCGCGCAGTTCGAGTTGCTTCACGAGGTAGAAGTCGCGGCCGTAGAACATGTTGGCCACGCTGCAACGGACGCCCTCTTCCTTCTCGCACTCGGCCACGAGGGCCTTGCTGGCGGCGTCCACGGCATCGTAGTACGCGCGACCGCTCTTGCCCTTCGCGTTGGCGAGGATGCGCTCGGTCACCTTGTCGAAGCCGACGGTGACGCGCAGGCGATAGTCCGGGTTGGCCGGCAGCTCGGCCGCCCGGTCGGCGGCGACGTAGCCGTTGGTGATGAGGTCGCGGTCGGGGCGCGAGTTGTACTGGATCACGCCGAAAGCCACGTGGTGATTGGTGACCACCAGGCCATCGTCGGACACGAAGGAGCCAGTACCACCGCCGACGCGCACCACGGCATTGAGCGGTGCGCGGGTCAGGTCGGCCAGATCACGGGCATCGCCGCGGAAGCCGGCTTCCTTGAGGTTCTTCGCAATGCTGGGCAGCTGCGACGGCATCCACATGCCTTCGTCGGCCTTGGCATCGAGGGCAAGTGCCATCGCGGCGCTGAGTATCATCGTGCGGATTCGCATCGTGTAGGGGACCCCTGTCTGGTTCGCAAATCCTTGCGACCATAGAGGGGTGGGCGTTCGCTGGCAATGGCGCAGCGCACAAGATAGGCGCTTCCGGCACGCCTATAATGCCGGTTTGGTTCGCGTCGCGGACCCTCCCTCCCACGGAATACGAACGACCATGCAGCAGACGATGAAGGCGCTGGTAAAGCGCAAGGCCGAACCGGGCATCTGGATGGAAGAAGTGCCGGTACCGCAGGTCGGCCCGAACGAGGTGCTGATCAAGCTCGAGAAAACCGCGATCTGCGGCACCGACCTGCACATCTACAAATGGGACGAGTGGTCCCAGCGCACCATCAAGCCGGGCCTCACCATCGGCCACGAGTTCGTCGGCCGCGTCGTCGAGATGGGCCCGGGCGTCACCGGCTACAAGGTGGGCGACCGCGTCTCCGCCGAAGGCCACATCGTGTGCGGCCACTGCCGCAACTGCCGCGCCGGCCGCCAGCACCTGTGCCCGAACACCGTGGGCATCGGCGTGAACCGCAACGGCGCCTTCGCCGAATACATGACCATGCCGGCCTCCAACCTGTGGCCGATCCCCGACCAGATCCCTTCGGAGCTGGCTGCGTTCTTCGACCCCTACGGCAACGCCGCGCACTGCGCCCTCGAATTCGACCTGATCGGCGAAGACGTGCTCATCACCGGCGCCGGTCCCATCGGCATCATCGCTGCCGGCATCGCCAAGCACGTGGGCGCCCGCAACGTGGTGATCACCGACGTCAACGATTACCGCCTGAAGCTGGCTGCCGACATGGGCGCCACCCGCGTGGTCAACGTGGCCAACCAGTCGCTGAAGGACGTCGTGAAGGATCTGCACATCGAAGGCTTCGACGTTGGCCTGGAAATGAGCGGCAACCCGCGCGCCTTCAACGACATGCTCGAGTGCATGTACCACGGCGGCAAGATCGCCATGCTCGGCATCATGCCGCGCGGCGCCGGCATCGACTGGGACAAGGTCATCTTCAAGGGCCTCACCCTGCAGGGCATCTACGGCCGCAAGATGTATGAGACCTGGTACAAGATGACCCAGATGGTGCTCACCGGCTTCCCGCTTCAGAAGGTGCTCACCCATCAGATCGCCATCGACGACTTCCAGAAGGGTTTCGACCTGATGGACGCCGGCCATTGCGGCAAGGTGGTCTGCTCCTGGACCTGAGGGCGTAATCCCTCCCCCGCCGCGGCTTCCTGAGTCGCGGCTTACAGCCCCGCTTCAGCGGGGCTGTTTACTATCGCCCCCTCTTTTCAGCCCTGGCAGGGATTACACTGCCGCCAGGGGCCACGGACACGAGGGGCTTCACCATGGACACACCCAGGAAACGGACCATCCACTGGCGGAAAGGGCGCGATGCTGCCCTGGGTGTCTATCGCTCGCGCCGAACCCGGCGCATCGCTCTTGGCGTTGTGATTGCGCTGGTCGTTTTCGGCCTGCTCGGCTTCTTTGCCGCGCCCCCTCTTATTCGCTCGCAACTGGCCAGCCGCCTTGGCGCTGCCATTGATCGTCCGGTGACCGTGGAGCGGGTGAGCCTCAATCCGTTCACCCTGAGGCTCACCGTCGAACGCCTGCATATCAGCGAGAAGGACGCAAAGACGTCCTTCGTGGATATCGGCAAGCTCACCGCCAATGCCTCCTGGAGTTCTGTGTTCCGGCTGGCACCGATCCTGGATTCGCTGACGCTCGACCAGCCCTACGTCCATATCCAGCGCAGCGCGCCGCAGCGCTTCAACTTCACGGACATCGTCGAGCGCTTTGCCACGCCGGCAGATGCCAGGCCCTCCGATCCGGCACGTTTCGCCCTGTCCAACATCGCCGTGCATGGCGGCCGCGTGGACTTCGACGACCGCGTGCTCGATGCCACCCACAAGCTCGACGCCATCGAGCTGGGCGTGCCCTTCATCGCCAACCTGCCCAGCGACGCCGACATCTACGTGCAGCCCTTGCTCACGATGAGCGTGGACGGCAGTCCGTTGCGTCTGCAAGGACAGACCAAGCCCTTCGCCGATAGCCGTGAGTCCGTGCTCGACCTGCGGCTGGATCGCCTCGAACTGCCGCGCTACCTCGGCTTCGTGCCCGTAGACCTTCCGGTCGCCGTGCCCGGCGGCAAGCTGTCCGGTCGCGTGGGCGTGCACTTCCAGATGACGAATACCCAGCCGCGCATCGTCGTCGATGGCCGCCTCGTCGTCGATGACCTGCGCGTGACTGGCAAGGACGGCTCCGCCCTGCTGGGGCTCGGCCATGGTGAGCTGGGCCTCACCGCCCTCGAACCGTTGACGTCGCGCTACCGCCTCGGACAGGTTGCACTGCATGGGTTTTCGCTTCGTTACGCCCGCCTGCCCGGCGGCAAGAGCAACTTCGACGCACTGACGGGGCCGCCCTCGCCGCCCACTCCGGACGCGAAGCCCACGGATGTCAGGATCGATACGCTCACTCTCGACGATGCGCGTATCGAATACGCGGACCTCGCCGCCCCCTCGCCCGCCCACCTGGTCCTCGACCAGTTGCAGGGCACGCTGCGCAGTTTCAGCACGGTCAAGGCGCCGGAAGCCCAGCTCGACGTCAAGGCACGGCTCGCAGGTGGCGCCATCGCCACCCAGGGCAAGCTCGATCTTGCCGCCCAACGCTATGCTGGCTCGCTGGATCTGAAAAACGTGTCGCTGGCGGCGCTCATGCCGCTGACGCCACCGCTGCTCGCCGCCGACATCACCGGTGGCTCCGTAAGCGCCAGGGGTGAACTGAACTTCGACTGGCACGATGCCGTTGCCATCCGCATCACCAGGGCGGACGCCTCCCTCGACGGATTCAAGCTGGTTCCCCACAACGGCAGCGCGTCGCCCGTAGCCTGGAAATCACTGACCGCAAAGATAGCGCTGGTCGATCTGGCCACCAGTGAGGCGCGCGTCGATCAGCTATTGCTCGACGGACTCACGCTCGACCTGAAACGCCTGGCCAACGGCAACCTGGATATCGCCGGCATCATGCCGCCGCCCGCCAGGCCTGCGGCGCGTGCACCGACAGCCAATGGTTCCGCCTGGCGCTGGAGCATCGCCCATGTCGGGCTCAGTGACGGCACCGTGGTCCTGCACGACGCGCGCGCCTCCGGCAGGCGCGACGGCGTGACGTTGCAAGCCAAAGCCTTTGGCATCGACGGCCTGTCCGACGACATGCGCAAGACCGTCAAGCTCGACCTCAAGGGTGCCCTGGGCAAAGGCGATTTCAGCGTCAGCGGTGACGTGAAACCGCAGCCGCTGGATGCAGACCTGCGCATCACCACCACGCGCCTTGATGTTGCACCGCTCCAGTCGCTGGTAACCGTGCCCCTGAACGTGCGCGTGGGCAGCGGATTGCTGAGTCTCGACGGACAAGTGCGGTACACCGATCGCGGCACCCAGTCACCCCTGCTTGCCTACCGAGGCAATGCCACGCTGGGCCGGGTGCGCGTGCTCGACAAGGTTACCGACGACGACTTCCTGCGCTGGTCCTCGCTCAATGCATCGGGCATGACGTTGCGCTTCGGCGACGACGTACCCCATGTCGCCATCGGCGGCCTCGCGCTGGACGATTTCTATGCACGTGTCATCGTCAACGCGAACGGTCGCCTGAACCTCCAGGATGTCGTGGCCCATCCGGAAACCCAGGGTGCCGTGTCGGTGACACAGGCGCAGGCCACGCCCGCACCTGCCGTGCCGAAAGAAGAAACCCCGGCCGTGCAGGCGCCGCCTGCCGATGTCCACATCGGCCGCATCAGCCTGACCAAGGGCAACCTCAACTACACCGACAACTTCATCAAGCCGAACTACACCGCCGACGTCACCGATCTCACCGGCAAGATCGGCGGCTTCGGCACCGACACGGCCACGACGCCCGCCGATATCACCCTGCAAGGCCAGCTCGACGGCAACGCGCCCGTGGATATCGGCGGCACGATCAATCCGCTGACACCCGTGGCCTTCCTCGACATCACCGCGAAGGCCGAAGGCATCCAGCTCGCCAACCTGTCGCCCTACTCCGGCAAGTACGCCGGCTACCCGATCACCAAGGGTCGCCTCAACGTCGATGTCCACTATCTGCTCAACGAGCGCAAGCTCACGGCTGAAAACCACATCTTCATCGACCAGCTCACTTTCGGCGACCGCATCGAAGGCCCGGGCATCAGCCATCTGCCGGTCAAGCTCGCCGTTGCCCTGCTGAAAGACACCCAGGGCCATATCGATGTCCGCATTCCCGTCAGCGGTTCACTCGACGATCCGCAGTTCAGCCTGAGCGGGCTGGTCTGGCGCGCCATAGGCAACCTCATCGTGAAGGCGGTCACTTCGCCGTTCCGGTTGCTCGCTTCCATCGGCGGCGGCCGGGAAGACCTGGGTTACGTGGAATTCGCTCCGGGTTCCGACGTGCTGGATGCCGCCGGCCAGGCCAAGCTCGCCGACATCGTGAAGGTGCTCAGCCAGAAACCCTCGATCAGCCTGGATATCGTCGGCCGCGTCGATCCTGCAAAGGACGAAACGGGCCTGCGCAAGGTCATGGTCGATAACCTCGTCCACGACGAGCAGGTGAAGGACAAGGGCGACGACACCACGCCGCCCACCGCCGACGAACAGGCGAAATATCTCGAACGCGCCTACCGGCATGCCTCGTTCCCCAAGCCGAAAAACTTCATCGGCCTGACCAAGTCGCAGCCGCCGGAGGAAATGCGCACGCTGATGGAAACGAACATGCCGGTGGATGCCGACGCCCTGCGCCATCTCGCCGAGCGCCGGGCCAACGCCGTCCGCCAGTGGCTGCAAGGCAAGGTCGACGACAAGCGCGTCTTCGTCGTGGCGCCCAAGACCGATGCCAAGGGCATCGACGACGCCGGCAAGACCACCCGGGTGGATTTCGGCCTGCACTGAGACCGTCCATGCGCGCGCGAAGGTTTTCCCGGGCGCGCAAAGGCCTCACAATCGGGAGTCTTCCACCCCCTCCCGGACCCAGCACCATGACCTACCCCGGCCAGACGCGTTTCGCCAGCGAACTCGAATCCATCCGTGAACAGGGCCTGTTCAAGAGCGAGCGCATCATCGTCTCGCCCCAGTCCGCCCAGATCGAACTGGAGGGCGGTCGCAAGGTCCTCAACTTCTGCGCCAACAACTACCTGGGCCTGGCCGATCACGCCGACGTGATCCAGGCAGCGAAGGACGCACTCGATACCCACGGCTTCGGCATGGCCAGCGTGCGCTTCATCTGCGGCACGCAGGACCTTCACAAAGAACTGGAAAAGAAGATCGCCGACTTCTTCGGCAAGGAGGACACCATCCTCTACGCCGCCTGCTTCGATGCCAACGGCGGCCTGTTCGAGCCGCTGCTGGGCGAAGAGGATGCCGTCATCTCCGACGCCCTCAACCACGCCTCCATCATCGACGGCATCCGCCTGTGCAAGGCCAAGCGCTTCCGCTACGCCAACTGCGACATGGCCGACCTCGAAGCCCAGCTCCAGGCCGCCGATGCTGCCGGCGCCCGCACCAAGCTGATCACCACCGACGGTGCGTTCTCCATGGATGGCTTCATCGCGCCGCTGGCCGAGATCGTCGCCTTGGCGAAGAAGTACAACGCGCTCGTCCACATCGACGAATGCCATTGCACCGGCTTCCTCGGTGATACCGGTCGCGGCTCGGCTGAAGTACATGGCGTGCTCGACCAGATCGACATCATCACCGGCACCCTGGGCAAGGCCCTTGGCGGCGCGCTCGGTGGCTTCACCACCGGCCGCAAGGAAGTGATCGAGATGCTGCGCCAGCGCTCGCGTCCTTACCTGTTCTCCAACTCGCTGCCCCCGCACGTCGTGGCTGCCGGCACCAAGGTGTTCGACATGCTGGCCGCCGCTGGCGAACTGCGCGAGAAAGTGAAGGAAAACACCCGCTATTTCCGCGAAAAGATGACCGAAGCCGGTTTCGACATCCGCCCGGGCCAGCATCCGATCGTTCCGGTGATGATCTACGACGCCAAGCAGGCGCAGCAGATGGCTGCTGAGCTGCTTGACGAAGGTATCTATGTCACGGGGTTCTTCTTTCCGGTGGTGCCCCAGGGCAAGGCCCGCATCCGCACGCAGATGAGCGCAGCGCACACCCGCGAGCATCTCGACAAGGCCATTGCGGCGTTTACCAAGGTAGGTAAGAAGCTGGGCATCCTGAAGGCCTGACCATCACCTTGTAGGAGCGCGCCTTGCGCGCGACCGGGTTTCGCGATAGCCGGTCGCGCGCAAGGCGCGCTCCTACAGAGGGGTGAGGTTGTCGTTGGTTGGGGTCGCGCGCAAGGCGCGCTCCTACAGGGGTGAGGTTGTCGTTGGTTGCGCGCGCACGGGCGCGCTCCTACGGGCGGCGGCGGAGGGTCTGGATTTCTTCGGGGGTCAGGTGGCGCCATTGACCCTTGCCCAGTTCGCCCAGGGCCAGGTCGCCGATTGCCACACGGAACAGACGCTGCACCTCGAAGCCCAGGGCTGCCATCAGGCGGCGGATATGGCGGTTGCGGCCTTCATCGAGGGTCACTTCCAGCCAGGCGGTTTTCTCGCCACGCCGAAGCACCGAGGCGCTTCCTGCCCGCAAGGCCTCCCCTTCATCCACCACCCCTTCCAGCATCGCCGCCACGGTGGCTTCGTCAGGCTGGCCGGATACCTGGACGTGATAGGTTTTGGGCACATGAGTCGCCGGGTCCGTGATGCCCGCGGCCCATACCGTGTCGTTCGACATCAGCAGCAGGCCTTCGCTGGCCTTGTCGAGCCGGCCTACCGCGCCCAGCCACGGCAGGCCGGCGCCTTCCAGCAATGAATACACCGTATCCCGGCCGCGCTCGTCGGCCGCCGTGACCACCAGCCCGCGTGGCTTGTTCATCACGATATAGACCGGCGCCGCCGACTGCGCGCCTTCGCCGTCCACCTCGATCCGCTCATGACCCGCGATGGGAAACTCCGGGTCACGGATCACGCGCCCATCCACGCGGACCCGCCCCTCCCTGGCAAGGCGTTCGCCCTGGCTGCGCGAACAGATGCCGCGCTTGGAGAGAACCCGGGCAAGGCCGAAGACGGGTGTAGACGGTGCGCGGGTGGGCCGCGAGGGGCGCACAGGACGGGGAGGACGAGCAGGCATCGGCCAAGCATACCCGCGCATCACCCCCTGTAGGAGCGCGCCTTGCGCGCGACCATCCTTGCCCCGGTCCCCATCTGCGCAAGGCATGTGCGTCGTCGCATTCACCGGTAGCGCGCAAGGCGCGCTCCTACAGGGAGTTCGCGGATCGAGGGGCCAAAAAAAACGGCATGCCGAAGCACGCCGTTTCGGAAATATACGTTGAAGGGTACCCGTCAGATCTTGGAGATGCCTTCGGGACGCTTGGCGCCCACGAAATGCTTGGCCCAGTAGGCCTCGTTCAGGCTGTCGACGCGGACGGTCTTGCCGGCCGACGGAGAATGGATGAACTGACCGTTGTCGATGTAGATGCCCACGTGGGAGATGGCCTTGCCACGGGTGCGGAAGAACACCAGGTCGCCGGCCTTCATGTCGGTGCGCTTGACCTTGAGACCCGCCAGGAACTGGCTGGCCGAGTTGGTCGGCAGATCGAGGCCGATGCTGTGCAGGAACACGTAGCGGACGAAACCGCTGCAATCGAAACCGGTGGCCGGGGCGCGACCGCCGCGGTGGTAACGGATATCGCGGAGCTTCATGGCGAGGGCGAGCAGCGCCTCGCGGGCGTGGCCATCGACGTGGCCGGCAAGCTTGTCGGTGGCGGCGGCGACCAGGCTGTCGTCTTCATCGTCGCCGTTCTCATCGTCGGCAGCGACGGGAGCCTTGGCGAGCAGCGGAGCCTTGGGAGCGGTGAGCGCGGCCACGTCCGGAATGGTGGACTGGGCCAGGGACGTTGCCGGGGCGAAGACCGGCAGGTCGGTCAGCAAGAGTGATGCGGACTGGTCGAGACCTTTCGGTGCGGCCACCGTATCGGCGAACGCAGGAGTAGCGGCGAAGCAGCAGGTGGCTAACGCGAGAGTGGTCAGTCGCTTTAAATGCATGAGCGAGAAGGCCCTATTCATCGTCAAGTTAAGCCGCCGTGAAGGTGGACGACCGTGAACGAGCGGTGAAGTTATCAAACCGCATCGCCCTTGTTGTTGGCATAAAGTTAAAAAGTGCCATTCCTAGGAAATATTCAGAGAAATCGCAAGAAACCACCGTCACAAACGTGAATTCTGAACAGATTTAGACACTTGCATAAAGGACGCGTAAAGCGCCAGCGCCGCCCGTCGGGCGGGGCCTTAACGAATGGAATAAATCCCTGTTATGACGCGGGATAATCGCGGGCACCGAAGATCGCACTGCCGATGCGCACTTCGGTACTGCCCTCGGCAATGGCCAGGGCAAAATCGCCGCTCATGCCCATCGACAGCCGGGACAGCTCATGCCCGGCATCGCGTGCCCGGTCGCGCCAGTGGCGCAGGTGGGCAAAGCAGCGACGAACCACGGCCCCGTCGTCCGAAGCCTCGGCCAGGGTCATGAGGCCGCGCACGCGTAGCGAGGAGAACGCCTTCAGCTCTCCCAGGAAGGCCGGCAAGGCCTCCGGAGGCAAGCCGTACTTGCTCTCCTCGGCAGAGGTCTTCAGCTGCACCAGGACATCGATAGCGCGCCCCTGGGCCTGCAAGGCCTTGTCCAGCGCCACGGCCAGGTCGAGGCGGTCCAGCGACTGCACCTCGGCCGCCACCTTCGCGACAGCCTTGGCCTTGTTCGTCTGCAGGTGGCCGATCACCACCCAGTCCAGCGACTCGGCGGCCAGCTCGACCGCCTTGGCCTGGATCTCCTGCACCTTGTTCTCGCCGAAGCGGCGTTCGCCCAGGGCGACGGCTTCACGGACGACGTCGGCACCGAAGGTCTTGCTGACGGGCAGCAGGGTGACCTCCGCCGGATCGCGGCCTGCCTCGCGGCAGGCCGTGTCGATCCGCGCCCGCACGGCCGCGAGGCGGCCGGCGAGCGTGGACAGGTCGGCGCTCATGCGCGCGACGCTTCCTGGAAGTGGCGGGCGACCACGCTGGCCACCACCATGCTCACGCGCTTGCCTGTCGGGATATGCAGGAACTCGTTCGGACCGTGCGCGTTGGAATGCGGGCCCAGCACGCCGGTGATGAGGAACTGTGCCTTCGGGAACTTCTCGCCCAGCATGCCCATGAACGGGATGCTGCCGCCCTCACCCATATACGCGGCGGGCTGGCCGAAGTAATCCTGCGAGGCCTGGGCCACGGTCTCTTCAAGCCACGGCGACAGTTGCGGCGCGTTCCAGCCGCTGCCGTCCTTTTCGAGGTCGAAGCTCACCTTCGCACCGTACGGCGGGTCTTTCTCAAGCAGCTGCTTGAGGAACTGGCCGGCCTCGGCACCGTTGAGCGTCGGCGGCACGCGCAGGCTGAGCTTCACCGAGGTCTTCGGGCGCAGCACGTTGCCCGCGCTGTCGAGCGGCGGCATGCCACCGATGCCGGTGACCGACAGCTGCGGACGCCAGGTGCGGTTGAGCACCAGCTCGGTCAGGTCGTCAGCGGCCGGCTTCATGCCCTCGACGAACGGGAACTTGTCGTAGATGGCCGTGCCAAGCACCTCGGCCGACTTGCGGGCCTGCTCCACGCGCTGCGACGGGATCTCGACGTAGAGCTCCTTCGGGAGGATCTTGCCGGTGTCCTCGTCTTCCAGGCGGCTGAGCAGGTCACGCATCACGCGGAAGCTCGACGGCACCACGCCCGAGGCATCGCCCGAGTGCACACCCTCTTCCAGCACCTGCACGGTGAGGTTGCCGCCGGTCATGCCGCGCAGCGAGGTGGTGAGCCACAGCTGGTCGTAATTGCCGCAACCGGAATCCAGGCACACGACAAGGGCCGGATTGCCGATGCGATCGGCCAGGTGATCGACGTAGTACGGCAGGTCGTAGCTGCCGGATTCCTCGCAGGCCTCGATGAGGATCACGCAACGGGCGTGCGGCACGCCCTGGTCGCGCAGTGCCAGCAGTGCGGCGAGCGAACCGAAGATGGCGTAGCCATCGTCGGCGCCGCCACGGCCGTAAAGCTTGTCGCCCTTGATCACCGGCTTCCACGGGCCGAGGTCATCGGCCCAGCCCGTCATCTCCGGCTGCTTGTCGAGGTGGCCGTACAGCACCACGGTTTCGTCGGTGCCCTTGTCGCCGTTGAGACCCTGCGCCGGCACATCGATGTAGATCAGCGGCGTGCGGCCTTCGAGCTGCACCACTTCGAGCGTGGCACCGGCCAACGCACCCAGCTTGGAGTTCGCCCAGGTGGACATGAGCTTCACCGCCTGGTCCATGTAGCCATGTTCGCGCCAGTCCTTGTCGAACATCGGCGACTTGTTGGGAATGCGGATGTACTCGACCAGTTGCGGGACGATTTCCGCGTCCCAGAGGCCGCTGACGAAGGAAGTGATGCGTGAGGTATCCATGGGGAAAGGACTCGTTGGGCAAAGCGCGATTGTAGCAGCGCCGACGGTTCACCCTGCCGCCCGACAGCCGCGCCCGGAAAGCACGCCAGCGATGCAACGACGCGAAACGGCGTCATGCGCCGGTTCGGCGCATGACGGTGCAGGCGCAGAGTTCGACGTCGCGTCGTCCGACGCGTATCGCACAGGAGAACCGCATGTCCCGACACATCCTCGCACTCGCCGCCCTGCTGGCTGCCATGCCCGCTTTCGCATCCACGCCGGTCAACATCAACACGGCCGATGCCTCTACCCTCGCCCATTCGCTCGATGGCGTGGGTCTTGCCAAGGCCAACGCCATCGTGGCGTGGCGCGAGGCCAACGGCGCCTTCGAATCCGCCGACCAGCTCGCCGACGTCAAGGGCATCGGCGCCTCGCTGGTAGACCGCAACCGCGACGCCATCCTCCTTGGCGACGACAAACCGGCAAAGAAGAAGGCCGCGGCGAAGCCTCGTCACGCCGACGGCGAGTGAGACGGCGGGCGGAAGGGTCACCCCCTTCCGCCCCGGTCCGAAAGCGCTACACTCGCGCCCCAAGCCGGGACGGAAGCCAACCGCCAGCCGAAACGGCAACAGGGGCCTGATGATCCAATGATCCTGCCGCGTTATCGCATCGCCGCGTCTGGTATTCCTGGCGCCGGCAAGGGCTTGTTTATCGACGAATTCGTGGCCGCGGGCAGCGTGGTCACGGCGCCGGATGCCATCGATCGCACCTACGGCTGGGCCGAGATCCAGTCGTCCCCCGAGCTGTCCGGCCAGCTGCACGCCGCAGCCCGCTGGTTCGGCGACCGCTACACGATTTCTCCCGACTGGCCGGACGAATGCTACGTAAATCATAGCTTCCAGCCGACGGGAATCTGGCATCTGGGCTTCATCTTTGCTGCCAAGGACCTTCCGCAAGGCACTGAAATTACAGTGGATTATCGGCACCTGCTCGCACCGGGGCAGAATGAGGACTTTGCCGATGCGGAAACTGGTGAGAAAATAACCGGCTTGTCCTGGCAGGAGAGCCTCGCGCTGAGTACCCGCGCGCTGGCTTCCCTGATCGGTTGAAACCCTTGGTCACTTCGATGGCAATCAGCAACATCCCTGTCCTGGAAACGCCGCGCCTGCGGCTCACAGCCCTTACCGAGAGCCATTTCGACGACTACGCGAGCATGCTCGCCGACGCCGAAAGCACTCGCTGGATCGGCGACGGCCAGCCCCTGGACCGCATGAACGCGTGGCGCTCCATGGCCATGCTGCTGGGTCACTGGGCCCTGCGCGGCTGTGGCATGTGGGCGATCGAGCTGAAGGCCACCGGCGAGTTCATCGGCCGCGCCGGCCTCATGAAGCCCGAGGGCTGGCCCGACCTGGAGCTGGGCTGGATGCTGAAGCCCGAGCACCGCCACCACGGCTACGCCACCGAAGCGGGCACCGCGATCCTCGACTTCGCCTGGAAGCAGATGCACGCCCAGCGTGTGATCAGCCTGGTCCGCATCGGCAATGAAGCCTCCGATCACGTCGCGGAACGCCTCGGCGGCGAGCACATCGACAACATCGACTTCCTGGGCGGCGCGACCCACCTGTTTGCGTATTACCCGCCCCACCGCGAAGCCCGCCGCGCGGCGGGCTGATTCGCATATCGCCTACAGCGCCGGCGCGAAATCCGTGCGCCGGCGACGATGGGCAGGGTTCGTGGCCACCAGGCCCGCGAGCGCCAGCAGACGTGCCGAGCGCATCCACGCCACGATGGCAACGCCGAGTTGCACGATAAGAAACGCAGACACCACACCGGTGCCCACGGCGCTCGTGTGACCACGCCAGACGGCGATCACCAGCGAACCGGCGGCGCCGATGGCCGTGATCGCCATCCAGATCAACACGCAGGCCAGCGGCCGGCGCAGGAACAGCATCACCCCCCGCCCCATGGCTCGAAACGCCGAGCGCAGGCCTACATCGGCAATGAACTGGGCGCGTGCCGATTCCACGACCGTCTGCACGATGGCGAAGCACAGCGCGGTCAACGCCATGCCGCCGTATTGATACCCGCGTGCCTTCGTTTCCAGCGTGGCCGCATCGACACCGTCGTCCACGACGGAAGAAATACCCATGGCGGCGAGGACAAACAATCCATAGGGCAGCAGCGCGAGCAACATCAGCCTGAGCTGCCGCCCATACTCCGTTGCGCCACCCTGGAGCAATGCGCCGAAGCCCAGCGACCTGCCCGCACGCCCCGACGCCACCACCATGCCCGTGAGGAAGGGGGAAACAAGCAGGGTCAGCACCGCGCCGACCACAAAACCCGCGCTTATCCAGGCATTGCCACGCAGGGCGTCGGCCACATCGCTGAACATGAGTCCATCGAAACGGCGCGCCCAGGCAGGCGCATGCACGGAATGCGCAAGCAGGCCATCCAGCGTCTTCCACAGGGGCAGGGTCACGACGAGGGTCGGCACGAGCGTGATCAGCACCCACAACACGATGAGCTGTCCTTGCAGTGCCTGGAAGGCGCCCTTGCCAAGGCTGGCCAGGGCCGACCGGGGAGCACGTGTGTTCATAGGGTTCCCATCCATGCATAAAAGCCCTGGAGCACGGCCGCGATATCCGAGCTCCAGCGTGTGGACGCCGAATGGTCGGCCTCCACGGTGCGGCTGTCGTTGAGCTTGTTGGTATCCAGATAGATACGGCGCTCGGGATCGAGTTCAGCGGATACGGCCTTCGCACCATGCGTGAAATCGAAGCGCGCCCAGCGACGACCATCGTTCCAGTTCACCGTTTCCGTCGCGCCATCCGCAAAGGTCACCTTCAGCACTTGCGGCACGGCCTCTCCATCGCGCCATACCGTCACTGTCGTTCGCCAGGGGAACGGACCGGTGCCTTCCGCCGCGTCAGGGTGCGCACGATGCCATGCGTTGCGCTGCTTTTCGATGGCCTCGTCGTTGTCGTCCGACGACAGTTCGACGCGCTTGCCATCCCGTATCGACAGGCCGGCCAACGGCAACACCTCGGTGCTGGTGATGTCGCTCACCCGGTCGTCGACATAGGCCACGCCGTGCACGTAACGCGAGAACACCTCGTCCACGATGTCCTGCCTGCCCGAGGCTTCGACCAGACTCTGGCGGAAATCGGCGATGGATGGATGGCGGAACTTCCAGCGTTCGTAATAAGCGTGGAACGCCTTGCCCATCACCTCGCTGCCAAGTCGCTGTTCAAGATCGTGCATGGCCGTGGCCGTGCGTGAATACACGGTGCCGTACTCGGCGTTTGAAAGACGGTTCCACGAATTCTGCCCCAGCGGATCGGCTGCTGCCGCCAGGGATGCCGTCATGCGCTCGAACACGAAGGCACCGAACTCCGGATCGATGCCAAAGAAACGCAAGAACGGCGTCGTCATATGCACGCCCTGCCTGCGCTCGCTCAGCATCCGGTCATCCCAGAATTCGTTGAGTCCCTCGTCCAGCATCGGCTCCTCGAATTCGTTCGAGGCCAGCAGGCCGTAGAAATAGCCATGGCCGAATTCATGGATGGTGGTGAAGTCGATCAGTATCTGGGCAAGCGTGCCGGGCACCACGCGCAGTGCGTTGTCCACCGTGTAGAAGGTGGGATATTCCATGCCACCGGCCTCTCCCCCATGGAAGGGCGGCACCACCGCCGTCACCGTGCGATAGGGGTATGGCCCGAGCGTGCGCGAGAAGTAGGTGAGCGAATCGGTGCTGGCTTTCAGGATGGGCCCGGCCACGGCCTCGTATTCGCGCGGATAGACCACCTTCACGGCCACCGGCGGACTGCCCGGCCCCTGCCATGTCGTCTCGCGCGTAAGGAAATCCCGCGCTGCCATCCAGGCGAAATCGTGCACGTCGCCCTGCGTGAAGCGCCACGTGGCCTGGCCGCCTTCGACGACCGGCGCCCCCTGCTGTTCGCCCACGGCTGCCACGACGTAATCCTTCGGCAACGTGATCTGCACGTCGTAGTCGCCGAAGTCCGCGTAGAACTCGCTGTTGAAATGAAACTCGTGGACATTCCAGCGGGGTTCGGTCGCCCCGCGCTCGCCCGGTAGTTCAAGCACGCCGATCTTGGGGAACCACTGGGCCACCAGGTGAAAATCGCCCACGTAGCCCGTGCGCTCGATCACCCGCGGCAACTGCGACTGGAAGGTCATGCCCAGCGTGACAGAGGCGCCGGGTGCCACGGGCTGCGCCAGATCGACGCGAACCACCGTGTGGTCGGTCTGGGGGCCGCCGTCCGGATGCACGTGACGCCACTTCAGTGTCGCGCCGTCCTGTTCTACCGATGACAGGTCGATATATCCCCATTCGCCCTTGCCCACCTCGCCCGCGCCACGCGCATGGCCCGGCGACAGCGTCCGTCGCTCGGTGAAAAAAGTGCTGCCCTCGCTTTCGAACGCATTGAGATACAGGTGCAGGAACACGGCCGACACGGGACGATCGCTACGATTGCGCCAGGTCAGTTGTTCGCGGCCATCCACACGGTGCCGCACGGGATCGAGCGTGGCCTGGATGCGGTAGGACACGACACGGTCTGACAGGTGCTCCTGCCCTTCATGGCGCGGACCACCCCAGGCATCCGGCGAGCTGGGGGCTGTCACCCCGGCGGCGTCGCGCGAGGCAAAGGGAATCTCGACGGGCACCGGCGGTGGCACGGGAGGAGCCTGCACCGTGGCCGCGGATGCAGGCGCATCCTGCGCCGGTGCAATGGATGCCCAGGTCATCACGCACACCAGTAATCCACCCACGACCCTGTTTGCTGCCGGTCGGCGCATCGACACACTCCCCTGTTATTCGTCGAGATTGAGGGAGCGCACGATACGTCGATATAGGCCGGAGGTCATGCCCGGATCCGGCCCGATCCCGTTACACGAACGAGCGCTCGCGCATCCACTTGGTGACGATCCATTTCTCGCCGCCGCGCACGGCGGCGCCACCGTGCAGGGTCAGTGGGTCGAGCGAGCCCTGTGGCGAGAGGTATTCGAAATAAAGTGCCTGCCCCTTGCGTGGCACGTAGCTGAAATCCACGCGCGGGAAGATCGTCTCGCCGCCCTCGTCCACATCGTTGAGATACATGATGAGCGTGGACACCCGTTGCCCGCCCTGGAGCATGCAGGCCTCGCCACCCTTCTCGGTGGGGTCGAAGTAATCGAAGTGCGGGCGGTACTCGCCGCCCACGCCGTAACGCATCACCTGCAGGCCCTCGCCCTGCTCTTCGGGCAGGCGCATGATGCGCGACACCCGGCTGTCGATGCGGGCGACGAGTTCGTTTTCGCTGCGCTGGAAGTAGGCACCGTCGCTGGTGCGGATATCCATCACGACGCTGCCGCCCTGCTGGCCGCCGACCACCATCGAACGCTTCAGGCGCGCCGCCGCCATCTCGCGGAACGCATCGCATTCGTCAGCCGACAGCACGCCGTCGAGCACCGCGACGACAGGCTGGGTCATGCGGACAAGAACCCGCACCTGGCGGTCGCCGGCATCGATGACGTGGCTATCGGACAACCGCCCGCGCCAGGGCGTGACCACCGGCGGCGAGGTCTCGGAGGGATATCCCTCCGAGCGCTGGCGGGCCTCGTTGATCGCCGCCCAGGAGGCGCGCTCGTCGAAGCCGTTGTCGAGCATCGTCTGCAGGATGTCCACCGCGCGGGACCTGGCACGCAGTGACTCGTCGATCCAGCCCAGCCATTCGGGCGGGATGCGCATATGTCGGTTGTGAGAGGTGACGTCCATGGCGTGTCCTCCCTTGTCAGAGGAACGATCCTGTTCCATGGTGTGCCGGTTCGCGGATGGTCCGCCAGACCGCATCCTAGCGTCTCGACCAAGTTCACAGGTAGCCCCGCCATGTCACATACCGCACGCGGCACGTTCGAGGTGAAGCTGTCTCCCACCGGAACCGACGAGGGTCCGGGCAGCCATCTGGGCACCCTCACCCTCGACAAGCATTACCACGGCGACCTGGAGGCCCCGTCGAAAGGCCACATGCTCACGGCAGTGAGCAGCGCCGTGAAGGGCTCCGCGGCCTATGTGGCGGTGGAGCGCGTCGAGGGTGCCCTGAACGGCAGAAAGGGCGCCTTCGCACTGGTCCATCGCGGCATCATGTCTGCCGGCGGACGCGAACTGCGAGTCGATATCGTGCCGGACTCCGGCGAAGGCGAGCTTCAAGGCATCGCGGGCGAATTGCGGATCATCATCGAGGCAGACGGCACGCACCGCTACGAACTCGATTATTCGCTGGCAGCCTCTCCCTGAACACCCAGCCACGCCAGCTTGCGCCCGCGCGGCAACCGCTTCAGTTCGTACTCGGCCTTCGATGCCGAGGACCGGTCGGGAAACGGCCGCGAGCCAAGCAGGCGCACGGGCGGATGGGCGCGCGTATAACGCGCCCCCTTCCCCGCTTCGTGCGCGGCGTAACGTGCCGGAAGGTCGTTGGTGATTCCGGCATACCACGCACCGTTACGGCATTCGATCAGATAGACGCACCACATGGGCGCAAGCGTATCGCGCCGGACACCTGTTCATGAACAACCACTACGACCTGGCCGTCAACCTTCCCCTGCGAGCGACGGCAACCGCCAGGCTGACGGAGGCATTTGGCCGTTTCCTGATCGAAGCCCGCATGCTGGGCTACCCGCTCCCGGGCGGCGATCCCGCCGTGCTGGCAGCGCTTGGCGAATGGATGACGCGACATGGGGGGCACCGTCATGTCGCGCCACGCCACCTTGTCCTGACCCTGGGTGCACGGCATGCCCTGTCGCTGGCTCTGGACGCCACGTGCCGGCCGGGCGACATGCTGTTGATGGAAGCACTGACGTATCACGGCTTTCATCGCGCCGCCACGGCGCGCGGCATCAAGGCGGTGAGCGTCGCGATGGATGAGCACGGCATGCGCGCCGACGCCCTGGAGGAAGCGGCCCAGGCCAGCGGTGCCCGCACCGTGTATGTACAGCCCACGCTGCACAACCCCACGACGATCACCATGCCACCGCAGCGACGCGAAGCCATCGCCGCCGTCGCGACGAAGCGTGGGCTCACCATCATCGAGGGCGACGTCTATGCGCCCTTGCTTCGTGACGCCGCCGTACCACTGGCCGATCTCGTTCCGGAGCGCTGCTATCACGCCGGCGGCATCGGCAAGGTGCTCGGCCCGGGCCTGCGTATCGGATGGCTCCGCTGTCCGGGCATGGTTGCCAGGGAGGGCGCCGCTGCCGTGCTGGCCGATGCCACGGATGGATTGCCTGCCTTTCTTCCGGCCATCGTGGCCAGTTGGATCACCGACGGCACGGCAGATGCGTTGCTGGAAGAACTGCGCACGGCACTCGACGGGCGCAACGCCATCGCCCGGACGATGCTTGGCGCCGGCCTCGTGACAGGCGGCGGCATGCATGCCTGGCTGCCCTGCGAATCCCCACAGGCATGGGCCACGCGTGCCGCAGAAGCCGGCGTTGGCGTAACCGTGGGTAGCGACGTTGCGCAGGCTCATGCCCGGGGCCTGCGAATCAGTCTTACCGCAGAAGAGGATGGCGGGCGTCTCGAAGAGGCCCTGAGGATCGTCGCCGGCCTGCGCTGATCAGCCCCTGACGCGCGCCGTCAGCTTTTCCAGTGCCTTGCCCACGGCAGCAAAGGCGAAGGCCCCCGTGACATGCGTGGCCGCGCCGAGGCCGCCGCCACAATCGAGCTTCAGTGCGTCGCTGCCCGGAGGGCGTACCCCGCAGACGCTGCCATCGGCCTGCGGATACTGGACGTTCTGCATCGAATAGACCGCCGAGACACCGAAGAAGCGATCCGGATTGCGGGGGAAGCCGTGTTCCTGGCGAAGCTTCTTGCGGATCATGCTGAGCATGGCGTCGTGCTCGGTGCGGGACAGGTCGCGGACCCGGATCAGGGTAGGATCGGTGCGACCGCCCGCTGCCCCGACCGTCACCAGGGGCAGCTTGCGCCGGCGGCACCAGACGATGGTCTCCAGCTTCACCTTGAGCGCGTCGCAGGCATCGATGACCATGTCGTAGCCACGGTCCAGCAGGTCGTCCAGGTTCGTAGGCGTAAGGAAGCTCTCGATGGCCTCCAGGCGCAGCAATGGATTGATCGCATGGGCACGTTCCGCCACGACACCCACCTTGGGCTTGCCGTACTGGCCATCCAGGGCGTGCAGCTGGCGGTTGGTGTTCGACACGCAGACGTCGTCGCCGTCGATCAGCGTAAGCCGGCCGATACCACTGCGGGCCAGCGCCTCGGCGGCCCAGGAGCCCACGCCCCCGACACCGATGACGCATACGTGGGCGTCGGCGAGGCTTTGCAGGCTGCCTCGGCCATAGAGCCGTTCGATGCCGGCAAAACGCTCGGCCTGGGCGGTGCTCACGGGAATCTCTGTAGACGACAAAGCAGGCATTATCTCATATTGAAAGAATGGGACCGTCGGCTATGCTGGCAGTCTCATGATCCATGGACATCCGATGCGCGCCCTGCTCCTCGTCATCCTCGGCCTCGCCATTGGCGCGATCGGGGCGACCTTCGCCCTGTCGGCGCTGCGCCAGGGCACGCCGTACCACAAGGCCGTGATGGCGGTTATGCAACACCATATGGGCGCGCTGCGCGACAACGTGCGGGCGAACCGCTGCGAAGCCAAGGTCACGACCGGGCATCTGCTGCGCCTGCGCCAGGAGGCCGGGGATATCGGCGCCGCGTTCCCCGGGGCCGACGCCGGCTTCGGACAGGCCGCCACGCACCTGGCGTCCTCGCTGGACGACGCCATCGCGGCGGCGCCCGCCGATTGTGCCGGCCTCACGGCCGTGATCGCCCGGGTGGGCGAGTCCTGTCAGTCCTGCCACCGGCAGTACCGATGAACCGCATCCTGAGCGCGACCCGGGGGAACCGATGATGAGCCCGCCAGAGGACAGGCCGCCAACCCAGAAGCCGTTCGTCCACATGCAGTGGTGGCTGCTGTTGCGCGCCATGGCGCGCTTCGAGACCACCATGTTCCTGCGCACGCGCTATTCGCAGCCGAAGATGGTGGCGATCGGCGTGGTGGGCAGTTTCTCGCTGGCGGTGTACTACCCCATCTGGGCGTACCTGTTCCCCCAGCCGTACGAAAACCTGCCGATGCGGCTGATCTGCAGTGCCACGTTCATCCCGCTGGCGCTGCTGCCATGGTGGCCGCGGCGCCTGCGCACCCATCTGCCCACCTACTGGTACTTCGCGATGACGGTGGCGATGCCGTTCTTCGTGGGCTACATGACGCTACGCAACGCCACGCCCGCCTGGCTGATGACCCACCTGGCCTGCGTGATGCTGCTGATGATGCTGTTCGACATCGCCAGTTTCTTCCTGGTGTTCACCCTGGGTACCCTGCTGGCGGGGCTGGTCTTCGCACTCTCGCCGGACGCGCACCTGCACGGCCGGACCATGCTCGAATACGTGCCGCTGCTACTGTTCGGCATGGTGGGCGGGGCCACCTGCACGGTCTCGTCCAACATGGCCGAGCAATCGCGTATCGACGCGCTCACGGCCGCCTCCAACAATATCGCCCACGAACTGCGCACTCCGCTGGGCTCGCTGCGTATCGCCGCGCGCGCCGTGGCGCGCTATATGCCCGACCTGCTGCGCAGCCACCGGCTGGCGGAAAGCGAGGGGCTGGCCGTGCCGGAGATCCGCACGCAGAACCTGCATGCCCTGGAACGCAGCATTGGCGTCATGGAGCGCGAGGTCACCTACGCCAACACCATCATCGACATGCTGCTGCTGTCGGCACGGCCCATCGGCGAGGTGCCGCTCACGCCGCTCAGCGCCCGGGATTGCGTCGAGCAGGCCCTGCGGCGCTTCCCGTATGGCTCCCGTGCCGAGCGCGACCGCATCATGCTGTCTCCCACGGGCGACTTCCCTCTCAGCGGCGAAGAGACGCTGGTGGTGCATATCCTGTTCAACCTGCTTCGCAATGCGCTTTTTCATACGGACCGCGCCGGCAAGGGCGAAATCCGGATCTTCGTAGAACCGGATGAACCCACCAATCGCATTCGTGTCTACGACACGGGGCCGGGCATCCCTCCGGACGTCCTGCCGCGCATTTTCAACCGTTTCTACTCCTACGCCAGCACCAGTGCAGGCGCCGGCACGGTGACAGGGCTGGGCATAGGCCTCGCTTTTTGCCGCGCGGCGATGGAGCATATGGGCGGTAGCATCGTCTGCCGAACCAACCTGGGTGAGTTCACCGAATTCATCCTTACCTTCCCGCATCCAGAAACCGGGGACCGGCAGTGATGACGTTGAACTCGCAGGGCGATATCCAGCCCTTCCATTTTCCAACCACCACGGTGCTGGTGGACGACCACGAGGAATACCTCGACGTCGTGCCGCTGCTGCTCGACCCGATGGTCCGTGTACGCACCTTCAGCTCGCCCCGTAGTGCCCTGGCCACCCTCGGCAACAACGGCAGCCGCCCCGTGCCCGGCGGCGGCTGGCTCTATCGGTGGAAAGACCGCCCGTCCGAAACCCAGGAGCTGGTGGCCCTGGACATCGACTCGATCCATCGCGTGGTCTACGACCCCGAGCGCTTCGCCGAGATATCGGTGGTGGTGGTCGACCAGGCCATGCCGGAGATGGACGGCATCACCTTCTGCAAGCGCCTGCCGAACCCCCACATCGGCAAGATCCTCCTGACCGGGCGCGCAGACGACGCCACGGCCATCGATGCGTTCAACTCCGGCGTCATCGATCGCTTCATCCGCAAGAGCGACCCGCTTGCCATCGAAAAGCTGCAGACCGCCATCGTCGAGCTGCAGCGCCGCTATTTTGATCGTGCCAGCGCCTTCGTGGCCGAGACCCTGGCCCTGGGCAATTTCCGGTTCCTGCGCGATCCGGCATTCCGCGAAGTGCTGCAAAGCGTCACGGCCACGTTCCAGCCCGTGGAGTGCTATGTGCACTGCAATCCCACCGGCCTGCTGCTGGTGGACGCCTGGGGCATCGGCCGCTTCCTGCTGGTCCAGACCGACGAAGACCTGCGCACGCATTATGAAATTGCGGCAGATCTGGGGGCTCCTCCTGCCGTGCTCGACGCCCTGCGCAGCGGCGACGCCCTGCCCTGGTTCGCGTCGCGTGACGGCTTCTACCACAAGGGCGTAGAGAATCCGGAAAGCCACATGTACCCGGCGACGGCAGTCTCTGGCGAACAGTGGTATTACTACGCGCTCATCGACGATGTAGAGCGGTTCCGTCTCCAGCATGTGAAGTCGTATCGCAGCTGGTTGCGTGAGCAGGACCTGAGCCTTTCGGCAGACAGTCGTCCACGCTTCATCTGAGCTGTCCAATTTTCTCAAACGGAGAGACATCCCCGTGGCCCACTATTGGGCCTACGGCGACGTCCCCTGCATAGGAATGCACTTTGTCGTTCCGACCCGACGGGTCTGGCGACGTCTCTACTGGTAAGGCAAGAGGCGGGATTCCCCAAGGGAATCCACAGGATGCCTCGACTCACATCACGCGCTGGCCGGGCGAGGCCTGCGCGCGTGTGCAGCACGGGCGTGCTGCGCACGTGGATATCGCCCACCCCCATCACCACCAGAGAGATGACCCATGGAGAAAGTTACCGTTCTGCACCGCATTGCGAAGGCACCGGCACTCCCTGATTTCGTCCATCGCAGGGTAGAGAAATTCCACAACGAACGCGTTGCCATTGACTGGGGCGGTCGTCACATTTTGCGCGGTCGCCGCCCTCAATCCGATGCACTGATGCTCCAGAGCAACGACTACCTCGCGATCGCCGGCCATCCCGCCATCGTCGAGGCCCAACGCGAAGCACTCAGCAAGGGCGGCCTGGGCATGATGATGTCCGCCCTGTTCCAGCAGGATGCCGACGAACCCATCCACCGCGCAGAACGCGAGCTGGCACGTGCCGTCGGCAGCGAAGACGGCATCCTTGCCCAGTCCGGCTTTGCCGCCAACGTGGGCCTGATCCAGTCCATCGCAGAGGATCGCATCCCCGTGTACGTCGATATGCTGGCCCATGCATCGCTATGGGAAGGCATTCGCAGCGCAGGCGCCAAGGCCGTGTCGGTGCTGCACAACGACGTAGCCCATCTCGAACGGCAGATCCTTCGCAACGGACCGGGCGTGATCGTGGTCGATTCCGTTTACAGCACCAACGGCAGCCTGGCTCCGCTGGAGCGCATCGCCGATCTGTCGGAGGCCAATGGATGCGTGCTGGTGGTCGACGAATCCCACTCGCTGGGTACGCATGGCGATCTGGGCGAAGGTCTCGTCGCCAGTCTGGGCCTCAACGATCGCGTGCACTTCATTACCGCCAGCCTCGCCAAGGCCTATTGCAGTCGCGCCGGGTTCATCGCCTGCACCACGCGCTTCAAGGACTATTTCGGCTGCGAAGCGTTGCCCGCCATCTTCAGCTCGTCGCTGCTTCCCCATGAACTGGCCGGCCTCAGTGCGTCACACCGGGTCATCCAGAACGAAACATGGCGGCGCCTTCGCCTGAGGGATGTCACGCAGCACGTACGCCGCGAACTGGCCGCACTGGGTTATCCCATTGCCGATGGTACGGAACAGATCGTGGCCTTCGAAGCGGGCGAGGAACTGCTCACCGCCCATGTGCGGGATGTCATGGAGCAGCATGGCATCTACGGCTCCGTCTTCAGTGCGCCCGCCACCACGCAGAGTCGTTCGCTGCTTCGCCTCACGCTCAACGCGGGCATGAGCGACGGCGATGTGGAGCGCCTGGTAGACACCTGCCGCGATGCGCGCGAAGTCATGCGCCTTCCCGAATGGAGTGCCAGCCGTCGCGCACAACGCGAGGGCGCCCGCCAGCTGGCCATGGAGGTGGCCTGACCTGTAAGAGGCCCCGTTCGTCTACGCGTCAGCGCAGGCGAACGCGGCCGCGCAGGATGTCCCAGAACATCCGCCAGTCGCCCATGAGGCTGTAGAGCGGATGGCGGAAGGTCGCCGGGCGATTCTTCTCGAACACGAAATGGCCTGCCCAGGCGAAGCCGTAGCCTGCCACGGGTACCAGCAGCAGCCAGAGAAGCTGGCCGGTGATCACGGTGAGGGCAATCACCAGCAAGACTACCCAGCTACCCGCGAAGTGCAGCCGCCGACATCGCACGTCGGCGTGCTCTCCAAGGTAGTACGGATAAAAATCACGAAAACTGGCGAACGTCGACATGGCGACCCTCCCTTCAGTGTGGCGGCAGGGGAATACGCTCGTGCTCGTCGCCGGGCACGACGGGAAAACGCTCTGCCGAAGCCGCCCAATCCGCCTTGGCCGCTTCGATCAGCTCCTTCGAACTGGCAACGAAATTCCACCACAGGTGACGCTCGCCATCGAGCGGCGCGCCGCCGAACAGCATCACCAGCGCATCCTCACGTGCTTCGAGCACCGGCGGTTCGCCATCGTGGGCCACGCCCATGTCCAGTGCGCTCAGGTCGAGATCGCCGAAGCGCGCGGCACCCTCGACGACATAGGCGCCCCACTCCGCGTGATGCGCCGGCATGGTGAGGCGGGAACCGCGCTTCAGGCGCGCCTCGACGAAGAACATGGGTGCAAAGACGCGCACGGGCGAGGTAACGCCAAAGGCATCGCCAGCGATCACCACCAACTGTCCGCCATCGACATCCACGCGCGGCAGTTCGCTCGCCGGGTGATGGTGAAATTCCGGCTCGATCGTCTCGTGGGTCTTGGGCAGGGCCACCCACACCTGGATGCCATGCAGTTTCTGGCCGTGATGACGCTCCACCGGCGGCGTGCGCTCGGAGTGCACGATGCCGCGACCGGCCGTCATCCAGTTCACGTCACCCGGATGGATATCGACATGGCTGCCCAGGCTGTCGCGATGGCGGATCGCGCCATCGAACAACCAGGTGACCGTGGCCAGGCCGATATGCGGATGCGGACGCACATCCATGCCGGTGTCTTCACCAAACGCGGCAGGACCCATCTGGTCGAAGAAAACGAAGGGCCCGACATGACGGGCTTTCAGGTGGGGCAGCATGCGACGGACGACGAAGCCATCGCCCAGGTCGCGCTGTTTGCCGTCGATCAGATCCGGACTCATCGTCACTCTCCGCAAGAACTACCCGAAGCGTAACGCAACACACGTTGCCGTTTGCTCAGATGGCGTTTGCGATCCGTGCCGCGACGGCATCGGGCGCTTTCATCCAAGCGAAGTGATCGGCGGCGGCACCACCCAGATCGTCGCTCGACAGGATGGCCGTCGTGTGTGGGGCTGCCGGCATCTTCCCCTGCAGCCATTCCAGCGATGACAGGGGCGCGAGCCAGTCTTCGCGCAACAGCCATGCGTGCACCGGAGCCTTCTGACGCGCCAGCGCCGCCTCGAAATCCACCGGCATGCCGCGCGCCGCATAGCGCCCTGTGCGTCCGCTGCGCCCCCAGTCGGCGATCACGCCACGCGCCTCGTTACCTCCGAAGCCGATGCTATGTCCTGGCAGCCGGCCCACCAGTTTCGCCAGCAACGGGGCGAAGACGTAGGCGCCATAGGTCCAGGGCTTGAAGCGGCGCCAGTACGGGGCGCCCGTGGCAACCAGCACGACGCCGGAAAGCGGCACCGGTGTCGTCGACGCCAGCAGGCAGGCAAGCTGACCACCCAGGCTATGGCCGCCCAGCAGCACGGGCACGCCGGGAGCCGCTGCGCGCAGCGCATCGAGGCTGTGGGGCAGATCGTCGCCAAGCAGCTCGCGGTAACCCCAGTCCTGCCTTCGGCCCGCGCGTCGATCGCTCGAACCATGGCCACGCCACTCATGTACGCCGACCACGACACCGCGGGCCGCCAATGCCCGGGCGAAGGCCTGGTAATGCCTGGCGGATACGCCCATCGCCGGAACCCATAGCAAGCAGGCACGCACAGGCCCCTGGGGTCGGTAGAGCATGAGGTCGGCGCGAGCCCCGTCCGTCATCTGCAGGGAAAGGGTTTCCGGGTGAATTGCCGGATCGGCCGCTGGTTCGCTCATGGTTTTCCTGAGGACAAACAAAAACTCCCCCGGGAACAGGGGCCCGGGGGAGCGGAAGTCGATGCAGATCCAGGCAATGAAGCCCTATCCGCCTGACAAGGTCTTACTTCGGAACGACGTTGTCGGCCTGCGGACCCTTCTGGCCCTGCGTCACCGTATATTCAACCTTCTGGCCTTCCTGCAGGGACTTGAAGCCATTGCCCTGGATCGAACGGAAATGCACGAACACGTCCGGGCCGCCCTCGTCCTGAGTAATAAAGCCAAAACCCTTGGCGTCGTTGAACCACTTCACCGTACCAGTTGCCATTACACACACCTCTATCGAACACACAAAAACCCGGCTCGCGAGCCGGCGACGTTACTGGGCATGCATGGCGGGGTGATGCGATGGAGCGTATCGAATCGCTTACATCGGGTCACTCGCGTGACCGCGCAAACACAGTACGGTGGATGATAACCACATTTCCCTGAAGTTCTGTAGGGGAATTCCTACAGAGGTCGAATTTTTGACACCGATCACGCCTCGTTACGTGAAGGAAGCGCGAAATTCGGCAATCTATCCGTAAGGGATGTCGCGATACTCGAGTTTAGCGGGTCACTTAATGGCGGGTTGCCCTGCATTTGGGAGTGCAACGGCTTTATTCCCGTGAACAGGCCGGATCAGGGCGATAAATCATATGCATATTCGGCATCAACGCCCCTGGAGCCGGAACTGCAGGAGCGCGCCTGCGCGCGACCGAGCGGGCGACGCCCCATCCCCCTGTAGGAGCGCGCCTTGCGCGCGACCGGTTTTCGCGATGATTCCGGGTCGCGCGCAAGGCGCGCTCCTACAGGAGTCTGCTCCAGCCGGGCCAATAAAAAAGCCGGGCGTTTCCGCCCGGCTTTTCGAAGCACAGAAAGTGAAAAGGCTTAGGCCTTGTTCACTTCCTCAGCCTGCAGGCCCTTCTGGCCGTTGACGACCTTGAAGGAGACCTTCTCGCCTTCGGCGAGCGACTTGAAGCCATTGCCCTGGATGGCGCGGAAGTGCACGAACACGTCCGGACCGTTCTCACGGGAGATGAAACCGAAGCCCTTGGCGTCGTTGAACCACTTAACAGTGCCGATCTCGCGATCCGACATAGAAACACTCCAATACGATATAACGAATAAAACCAGCAACTTATAGGAAGTTGCCGCTTACTGGTGTGCAAGGAAACGCGAGGAGCGAAGCGATGTTGCGGATCGTGATCAGCGGCATCGGGTCAACGTAACTCAATGACCCCGGCAAACACAGTGCGGCGATCATACCCGCGTCGGCGACAAATAGCGATGCCGGAACCCGTTCTTTGAGATTCATTCGCTCCGGCCCACCCTACGCTAACGTCCCGTTCACCCGGTTCCGGCACATCCTTGCGGGGTGTCGCATCCGGATTGCGACGCCCGACCATCCATCGCCCACGTTCCATAAGGGGGACAGCCGACCATGACACACTCCCTGCTTCGCATCGCTCCGCTGGCCCTCGGCCTCCTGGCCCTGGCGGCCTGCTCCGACCACGGCACCCGTTCCACGGCCTCGTCCACCCGTACGGTGACGACCACGGCCCCTGCGACCACGACAACCTCGGGCACGGCCAGCAAGACGGCCACCACGTCGTCTTCCACGAGCCGGACCACGACCCGCACGTCGACGGTCAAGGAAGCCCCGCTGCCTGATAGCACCGGCATTGCCGCCTGCGACGAATACCTTGCCAGCTACAAGAGCTGCCACCTGGCGGCGGGCGTCTTCCCGCGCGACCAGATCGAGAACCGCTACGAGATGATGCGGACCAGCCTGCTCAAGCAGTCCCAGGACCCGGACATGCGAGACCAGCTCGGCGCCCGTTGCACGTCGCTGGCCAGCCAGCTCAAGGATGTGCTCAAGGGCCGCTCCTGCACCGACGCTCCTGCTCCTGCATCAACCCGCTAAGCGGCTGGCGATCGCCCTCGACAGCAAACCGGCCAGCCATCGAGGCTGGCCGGCGTCGATCGCCACACGTGGCGTGTCGTGCCACACCGCGCATTCGATGATTGCCCCGGCCATGCCATCCACCAGATCAGGCGTCGGCAGCACACCTTCTTCGAGCCATACGCCAATCACCTGGAAGAGGCCTTCCTGGCGATGGGCTTTCGCATCCAGCCGGCCTACCAGTCGCCCGCGGTGCAGAACAGGCAGTACGTAATAGCCGTAGCGACGCTTCGCCGCCGGCACGTAGCACTCGATCGTGTACTCGAAACCGAACAGATCCAGCGCCCGCGCGCGATCCCAGACCACCGGATCGAACGGTGAAAGCACGGTGGTGCGCGTAGCGCGCAAGGTGTTCCTGCACGCCTCATCAAGTAGTCCCGCATGATCAGGGTGCACATAGGCCACCTCGTTCCACCCGGTAACACTCACCGCGATGAGATCCCCGTCGTCCACCAGGGGCACGAGTTCGTCATCGGTCACGCGAGGCCGCAGGCGAAAATAATCGGCGATCCATCGCGCCTTGGTGATACCCAGCGCGCGCACGCTGCGCAGAATGAAGTGCCGGCGAATCTCGGTTTCATCGAGCAAGGCCATCGGCGGTGGCTCGGCCCAGCGCGATGTCACCCGTTCGGCAAGGTCGTATACACGCTGAAAACGCTCACGCCGGGTCACCATCAACTCGCCTAGCGCAAACCAGGCTTCAAGCCAGCGCTTCTCAGGCTTCCATCCCCACCATCCCGACGTGGCCGGTGCATCGCGCTCGAAGTCGGCCGCGCGCAGCGGCCCTTCCTCGCGAATGCGCTGAAGCAAGGCTTCCATCTGCGCGCGCGATTCGTCATGCGCACGCCGCGCGTTCTTTGTCGCCCAGTGTCCTGCACGACCCAGGCGGAAGTCGCGGTGATAACGGTATTCGGCTACCGGCACGAACGAGGCTTCGTGCGCCCAGCACTCGGCGATACGTCCTTCGGCCAGGGCATCATCGAGCCACGCACTGCGATACGGGCCAAGACGCGAGAACAAGACGAGATACGGACTGCGCGCCACGACGTGGATGGTGTCGATCTGCAACATCTCCATCGTGGCGATGGTGGCATCGACATCGGCGGCACGTGCCTTGCGCGTGCGTTTGCGCAGCAACCCTTGCGCTGCCAGATGCAGCAACTGCGCAGAGCGATGCGTAAGCACAGGGCGCGTGGAGGGATCGTCTGATACGCGTGACGCCACGGTAGAGGCCTGTTCGCAGTTGGGCCGCCATTAAAACGTCCCTTGCTAGCGTCGGCAATGCCGTCGCGACGAGCGTGCCGCGACACCTTACCACGATGACCCACAAGGAGGCTTTCGATGAAGAAGCAAGTACGTGCCGCAGTCCTTGGTGCTTTGCTGTTACTGGCGGGTGCCGCATTCGCGCAGAATGCGCCCCAGCCCGTTCCGCCTCCGCCGCCGGGTGAAGCCACGCCGCCCCCGCCGCCGCCCGGCTCCATGCCGCCTCCGGCGCCGCGCCCGGCCAACGACACCACGATGCAGCAGGCACCGCCGCCTCCGGCCATGCCGCCAGCCGGTGCCGATGCACCGCCCCCGCCTCCGCCGCCCGGCGGCGCGGCCGCCACGATGAATGCGCCGCAGGGCCAGGTCACCGTGAACAGTGGCATGGCGCCCGCGAAGCCGTCGGGTCCGGCGCCTGATTTCAAGACGCTGGCCGGCAAGAAGGGCTACATCACCGAGAAGGATGCGTCGCAGTTCCCGCTGCTCGCCAATGACTTCGACTATGCAAGCCACAAGAGTGGCAAGGTCACCAAGGCACAGTACGAGGCCTGGGTGAAGAAGTCGGGCGCCAGCGGCCAGTAAGCGAGTCGCGATGACTCAGGAAAACGGAGGGCTGCGGCCCTCCGTTTTCGTTCAGGGCCGTGCTGCACGTTTTTCACACATCCTGCGCGGATACACTCCCTCGCATCAGCCGGCCGGAGCGCCGGCCAGAGGGAGTCATCACGAAATGAACCGTCACACCGCGGCGCGGGCGCTCGGCGCATGGGTCTGTGTCCATGCCGGGCTGGCGTTTGCCCAGAATCCCAGCCCCACCGACATCCGCGCCTGCTCGGCCATCGAGACCGATGCACAGCGCCTGCTTTGCTATGACAAGGCCGTGGGTCGCACCCAGATGCCGCAGGCGGCGAAGAAGGAAGACATCAAGGCCGATACGGTCAGCGTGGATCTCGCCACGCGCAATTCGCGCGATGTCGCCAAGCCGCTGTCGCTTCTGGACAGCCGCTGGGAGCTTTCGCCGGAATCCAAGCTCGGCACGCTCAACCTGCGCGGTTACAAGCCGACGTATGCCCTGCCCGTCTTCGTGGCATCACGACAGAACACCACACCGCACAGCCCGGCCGAAGGCCGTACGGTGACGACGCCGCAGGACCTGGACAAGGTCGAGTCGAAGTTTCAGATCTCTCTCAAGACCAAGGTGGCCGAAACCCTGTTCGGCGACAACGGCGACCTGTGGGTGGGCTATACGCAGTCGTCCCGCTGGCAGGTCTACAACAAAGAGAACTCGCGGCCCTTCCGCGAAACCAACTACGAACCGGAAGCCCTGCTCGTCTTCCGCACGAATTACGAGATCTTCGGCTGGACCGGCCGCCTGGCCGACATCGGCATCAATCACCAGTCCAACGGACGGGCCAATCCGCTCTCGCGCAGCTGGAACCGCGTGGTGGCCGACATCGGCCTGGAGCGCGAAGGCTGGACCATCATGCTGCGCCCGTGGTGGCGCATCCCGGAGAACCGGAAGAACGACGATAACCCCGATATCCAGGATTACATGGGTCGTGGCGAAGTGCAGGTGGTGCACGAAGTGGGCCGGAACGAATTTGCCCTGGCGGCACGGCATTCCTTCCGCGTGGGCGATCGCTCGCATGGGTCGCTGCGCTTCACCTGGAGTTTCCCGGTGATCAACAACCTGCGCGGTTACCTTGAAGTGTTCAACGGATACGGCGAAAGCATGATCGACTACAACCACCACGCAACGTATCTGGGGCTGGGTGTGTCGTTGCTCGACTGGTATTGACGGGAGTGATTCATCGCTTCGGACCGGTCGCGCGCAAGGCGCGCTCCTACATGGTATTGGTGTAGGAGCGCGCCTTGCGCGCGACCGGTTCGAAGCGACACGCCCCTGCAGGAGCACACCTCGCGCGCGACCGAAGCCGAAGAAACGCCCGGACACACGCAGAAGCCCAGCCACCACGACAAAGCCCCGAGGACCCTGCCGCCGGCAAGGCCGGCTCCTATAAGACCTGCATCAGTGGTGGTGACCACCCTCACCATGCACGTGGCCATGGGCCAGCTCTTCTTCCGAAGCCTCGCGCACGTTGGTGATTTCAACGGCAAAGTGCAGGGTCTGGCCGGCGAGCGGGTGATTGCCGTCGACGGTGACGTTGTCGCCTTCGATCTTGGCGATGGTCACGTTGATGCTGCCCTGGTCGTTGCGGCCCTGGAACTGCATGCCCGGCTGGAGGTCTTCCACGCCCTGGAACGCCGCGCGCGGCACCACCTGCACGAGTTCGTCGTGACGCACGCCGTAGCCCTCTTCCGGGGCGACATCGACCTTGAACTGGTCGCCGACCTGGCGGCCTTCAAGGGCCTTCTCCAGACCCGGGACGATATGGCCCTCGCCATGGATGTAGGCCAGCGGCTCGCGACCGTCCGAGCTGTCGATGACGTTGCCCTGGTCGTCGGTCAGCGTGTAGTGGAAGGAGACGGCGTGGCGGTCGGCGATCTGCATGAAATTCTCGCTTTAAGGGGAGGTAAGGATGGCGGTATGCCGCCTTCCGGACTCCCAAGGCTAGGGGAGGCGCCCCCTCACTGCAAATCCCCGGGCCCTCCGATGCTGCGCCGCAACCCGCCGCGAGGCCGGATTCTGCTAGTTTTCCCGCTTTTCCCACTCCCCCTTTTCGCCACGCCGGGAACCGCATGTTCGACTGCATTCTGATTGCCAATCGCGGCGAAATTGCCTGCCGCGTGATCCGGACCTGCCGCCGCCTCGGCATCCGTACCGTTGCCGTCTACTCCAGCGCCGATGCCGATGCCCAGCACGTGAGGCTGGCCGACGAAGCGTGGCCCATCGGTGGCCCGCGACCGGCAGAGTCCTACCTGCGCGGCGACGCCATCATCGAAGTGGCCCGCCGCACAGGCGCCCAGGCCATCCACCCGGGCTACGGTTTCCTCTCGGAGAACACCGATTTCGCCCGTGCCTGCGAGGCCGCGGGCATCGCCTTCATCGGCCCGCGCCCGGCCAGCATCGACGCCATGGGTTCCAAGGCGGCCGCCAAGGCCCTGATGGAAAAACACGCCGTGCCGCTGGTGCCCGGCTACCACGGCGAAGACCAGGACCCCGCCCGCCTCGCCGCTGAGGCCGAGCGCACGGGCTTCCCGCTGATGATCAAGGCCGCCTCGGGCGGCGGCGGCAAGGGCATGCGCATCGTGCGCGAGGCGGCTGGCTTCGCCGAGGCCCTTGCTTCTGCCCAGCGCGAGGCAGCCAATGCCTTCGGCGACACGCGGGTGATCCTCGAACGCTACGTCGATCATCCGCGGCACATCGAATTCCAGGTATTCGGCGACACCCACGGCAACGTCATCCACCTCAACGAGCGTGAGTGCTCGGCGCAGCGCCGCTACCAGAAGGTGCTGGAGGAAACCCCGTCGCCCTTCCTCGACGACGCACGCCGCGCCCGCATGGGCGAGGCGGCCGTGGCCGCCGCACGTGCGGTGGACTATGTCGGCGCAGGCACGGTGGAATTCATCGTGGGGCAGGATGGCGAGTTCTTCTTCATGGAGATGAACACGCGTCTTCAGGTGGAACACCCCGTCACCGAGGAAACTCTCGGCCTCGACCTCGTGGAATGGCAGCTGCGCGTCGCAGCGGGTCAGCCACTGCCGCTGCGCCAGGAAGACATCCGCGCCAGCGGCCACGCCATCGAAGTACGCCTGTACGCGGAAGACCCCGAAGCCAACTTCCTGCCAGGCTCGGGCAAGCTCGTGGCCCTGCGACTGCCGTCGCCGTCGCGCCATGTGCGCCTGGACGGCGGCGTGGTAGAAGGCGACACCGTGACGATCTTCTACGACCCGATGATCGCCAAGCTCATCGTGTACGACCGCGACCGTACCCAGGCGCTGGAGCGCTTGCGCGAGGCGCTGGCGGTAACCGACATCGTGGGTCCGAAATCCAACGTGGCCTTCCTTGAGCGCCTGTCGCGACACCCCATCGTCGTCGAAGGCCGTATCGACACCGGCTATCTCGACCGCCACCTCGACGAATTCCTCGTCGCCGGCACAGCCGCAGGCGACACCGAACGCTTCGCCGCCGCCGTGGCCCTGCTGCTGGCGGACGAAACCACGCCGGTACATCAGGCAGCGGATCCGTTCTCGCCCTGGGCCAGTGCCGACGCGTGGCGCCTCGGTCACGCCGGGAAGCGTGTCGTGGCACTGATGGAAGGCGATACCCGCCATGAGATCGAGGCGCATGGGCATGCCGGCCATTACGTGCTCCATGAAGGCGACACGAGTTGCACCGTGGCAGGCGCCCGTCTGGCGAACGGCGTGCTATCCGCCCGCTTCGACGAGCGCTCGCGCCGTATTCCGCTGGGCATCGAAGGAACCCGGGTTCGTCTGCACGACGAACAGGGCCGCCGCTGGCAGTTCGAGCGCGCCCCCGCCTTCGCCTGGGGCGGTGCCGAAGGCGCGGGCGCAGCGCATCTCGTCGCACCCATGCCGGGCCGCATCGTGCTGGTGCGTGCCGCACCGGGCGACACCGTGGAAGAAGGCCAGGAGCTGCTGGTGATGGAGGCCATGAAGATGGAGCTCGCCTTGAAGGCGCCGCGTGCCGGCACCATCGAGTCGATATCCGCCGCCCAGGGCGATTTCGTGGATGCCGACAGCGTCCTCGTCCGATTCGCCGAGACGGCCTGACCGGAGTTTTCATGAGCAACCATGTCCGCATTGTCGAGGTCGGTCCGCGCGACGGCCTCCAGAACGAAAAGACCCTGCTGGCGGCAGCGGTGAAGATCGAGCTGATCAATCGCCTCTCCGACACCGGCCTGGCCACCATCGAGGCCACCAGCTTCGTCAGCCCGAAGTGGGTGCCGCAGCTGGCCGATGCCGCCGAAGTGTTCACCGCCATCCGCAAGGCGCCGGGCGTGGTCTATCCCGTACTCGTGCCCAATCTGCAGGGGTACGAGCGCGCGCGGGAAGTGGGGGCGACGGAAGTGGCCGTGTTTACCGCCGCATCCGAAGCGTTCAACCAGAAGAACATCAACGCCTCCATCGATGAATCGATCGAGCGCTTCGTGCCGGTGCTGGAGCGCGCATGTGCCGATGGCGTGGCGGTGCGGGGTTACGTTTCCACCGTGCTGGGCTGCCCTTACCAGGGCGACGTGCCGGTCGCCGATGTCGTCCGCGTGGCGAAGCGCCTGCACGCACTGGGCTGTCACGAGATTTCGCTCGGCGACACCATCGGGGTCGGCACGCCAGCCAGGGCGCGCGCCATGCTGCGTGCCGTGGCGTCCGAGGTGCCAATGGCGGCGCTTGCCGTGCATTTTCATGACACCTATGGGCAGGCCCTGGCCAATATCCTCGCCTGCCTCGAGGAAGGCGTACGCGTGGTGGATAGCGCCGTATCGGGTACCGGCGGTTGTCCGTATGCCAAGGGCGCCACCGGCAACGTGGCCAGCGAGGATGTCGTCTACATGCTGCACGGCATGGGCATGACCACGGGCGTGGACCTCGACAGGCTGGTACAGACCGGTGCGTGGCTGGCGGAGCAGTTGGGGAAGGAAACGGCGAGCCGGGTAACGCGGGCGCGTACGGCCGCCTGATTGGGGCGGTGGATGGTGCGTGGTGTTCGCCTGGACGGTCGCGCGCGAGGCGCGCTCCTACAGGGGCCGTCGCGTATAAGGCGGCGGCGGTTGTAGGAGCGCGCCTCGCGCGCGACCGGATATAACGCCAAGCCACCAACACAGCGGTGACGCCAGCACCCCCTCCATGGCAGCATCAGGCCATGTCCTCCGATCTCATCCTCCGCCCCATCGAACCGCGCGACGATGTCCAGGTCGCCGCGGTGATCCGCAGCGTCATGCCGGAGTTCGGCGCCGACGGCCCCGGCTTCGCCATCCATGACCCGGAGGTGGACAGCATGTCCGCCTCCTACGCCCTGCCCCGCAGCGCCTACTTCGTTGTCGAGAAAAACGGCAAGGTCATCGGCGGCGCGGGCATCGCGCCACTGGAAGGCGGTGCCGACGACACCTGCGAGCTGCGCAAGATGTACTTCCTGCCGGAAGCCCGCGGTCTCGGTGCGGCATCGAAACTCATGCGCCTGTGCCTCGATGCCGCGCGCCGCGCGGGCTTCTCGCGCTGCTACCTCGAAACGCTCACTGGCATGGATGCGGCCCAGGCGCTCTACCAGCGCCACGGTTTCACCCGCATCGACGCGCCCATGGGCGGCACGGGGCACTTCAGCTGCGACCGCTTCTACCTGCGCGGAATCAACGACAGCGATCTGATCGTGGCGCCCACGCCGCCCTCACTGACGTTCGCCATCGACGAACCCGGTCGGCCTGACGTTGTCCCGCTCATCGAACAGCTGCACGGTTACCTGTCCGACCTGGACCGCCACCCGGTACCGCCGTCGGTCACCATCGACAGCCTGCAACGCCCGCACGTCACCTTCATGACCGCGCGCGTCGACGACATCCCGCTGGCCTGCGGCGCAGGGCTCGCCTACGACGACTACGTCGAACTGAAATACATGTACGTGCTGCCGGCCTGCCGCGGCATGGGCCTGGGCAAGCAGATGCTCGAAGCGCTGGAAAACGAGGTGCGCTGCCAGGGCGCGCGCGTGGTGCGCCTGGAGACCGGCACCGCCCAGACCGAATCCGTCGAACTCTACGAACGCGCAGGCTACCGCCGCTGTCCGCCCTTCGGCGAGCACCGGGCGAATGCCGCCAGCATCTTCATGGAAAAACAGCTGTGATCCGTATCGCCACCGAAGCCGACGCCGCCGCGTGTCATGCCATCTATGCGCCCGTGGTGGAAACCAGCGCGATCACCTTCGAGACCGAACTGCCCGGCGAAGAGGCCATGCGCGGCCGCATCCGCACGCGGCTGGCCACGCATCCGTGGCTGGTCTGGGAGGACGAGGGCGAAGTGATCGCCTATGCCTATGCCGGTCGCTTTCGCGAGCGCGCGGCATACGACTGGATTGCCGAGACGTCGATCTACGTCCACGAAAAAGCTCGTCGTCGGGGCATTGCGCGTCGTCTTTACAACGCCTTGCTGGAAGCCATGCGGCGCCAGGGAATCAACCAGGCCGTGGGCGTGATCACATTGCCGGGCGAGACCAGCGTGGCCATGCATGAGGCCATGGGGTTTGCGCCGGCGGGGGTCTGGCCGAAGGCGGGGTACAAGCTGGGGCAGTGGTGGGATGTGGGGGTGTGGAGCCTCTTTATCAGCGAGCCCGTGGTGCCGCCCGTGCCTGTCGTGCCGTTTGCCGAGTTGGCGGCGCGGGGTGGGCTTGTGGGGGTGGTGGGTTAGTCGGGCGTGGCGTTGGTCCCCGGTCGCGCGCAAGGCGCGCTCCTACACACCGGATCAGCGCGCGGGGCCCTGTAGGAGCGCGCCCCGCGCGCGACCGGCGCAGCCGAAATAACCCCAACGCCAGCCACCACCACTGCCGCGATGCGGCAACCGCCACTACCTGCCCTCGGCTAAACTGGGCCTCTTTGCCTCACGCATCCTTGGAGTACCCATGCAGCTCGATCAGGTCAGGGCCGTCATCACCGGCGGCGCATCCGGTCTCGGCCACGCCGTGGCCCAGCGTCTCGTTGCCGCCGGCGCGAAGGTCACCCTCTTCGACGTCAACGAAGAAAAGGGCCAGGCCGCTGCCGCGGCGCTCGGCGCCCATGCCAGCTTCCAGCGCACCGACGTCACCTCCGAAGAAGGCGTAGCCGCCAACGTCGCCGCCGCGCGCGATGCCATGGGTGGCCTCAACGTCGTCGTGAACTGCGCCGGCATCCTCGGTGCCGGCCGCGTGCTGGGCAAGGAAGGCGCCATGCCGCTGTCCACGTTCTCCAGCACCGTCATGGTCAACCTCATCGGCAGCTTCAACGTGGCCAAGGCCGCCGCGCAGCTGATGCAGTCCAACGATCAGGGCGAGGACGGCGAGCGCGGCGTCATCGTCAATACCGCCTCCGTCGCCGCCTACGAAGGCCAGATCGGCCAGGCCGCCTACTCGGCATCCAAGGGCGGCGTGGTCGGCATGACCCTGCCCATGGCCCGCGAGCTGGCCCGTTTCGGCATCCGCGTGAACACCATCGCCCCGGGCATCTTCTGGACGCCCATGGTCGATGGCATGCCGCCGCAGGTGCAGGAGTCACTCTCCGCCTCCATCCCCTTCCCCTCGCGCCTGGGCAAGCCGGAGGAATTCGCGGACACGGTCGCCTTCCTCATCACCAGCCGCTATCTCAACGGCGAAACGATCCGCCTCGACGGCGCCGTCCGCCTCGCTCCGAAGTGATTCAACCAACCTACGTGCAGACACCATGAAAGCATCCGACGTAAAGAAGGGCAACGTCGTCGAGAACGACGGCACCGTGTACCAGGTGCGCGACATCGAGCGCAGCTCGCCCACCGCGCGCGGCGGCAACGTGACGTTCCGCTTCACGCTGTACTCGATTCCGGGCAACCGCAAGTTCGACCTCAGCCTGCGTGCCGACGACGAACTGAAGGAAGTGAGCCTCGACCGCCGCCAGGCGAAGTTCTCGTACATGGACGGCGACGCGTTCGTCTTCATGGATGACGAGGACTACACCCAGTACACGCTGGACGCGGCCGTGGTCGGCGACAACGCCGGCTACATCGTGGAAGACGTCGAAGGCTATTACGTGCAGGTGATCGACGATGCGCCGGTCGGCCTGCAGGTGCCCACCTCGGTCATCCTCACCGTGACGGACACCGCGCCGGAAATGAAGGGCGCCAGCGCCACCAAGCGCAGCAAGCCCGCCACGCTCAACACCGGCATCGAAATCCAGGTGCCCGAGTACATCACCAACGATGAAAAGGTGTGGGTGAACACCCTCACCGGCGAATTCGCGGGCCGCGCCTCGTGATCGCACCGGGACGGCGACATCGCCCGATGTCGCCGTCCCGCCTTGCCGCTTGCGTTCCAGTCAGGAAGACTGGGGCAGAATCTTTCGTTCAACGGATGAAAACCAGCACACCATGAGCAACGGCTACTCGTTCCGCGCCAGCGTCGTCGACGCGCTGATCCGGACGAAACGACCCGACGTCCCCATGCGGGTCGCGCTGCGCAACACCGCGGCGGTCGTCCTGCCGCTCGCCATCGGCCTCTACAGCGGACACCCGCAGGTCGGCATTGGCATCGCCGCCGGTGCGCTGGACACCATGTTCTCGGACCAGCCCGGTCCCTACCAGCAACGCCTCAGCCGCCTGTTCCTCGCCGCGCTGACCGCCGGCGCCGCTTCGCTGGTGGGCTTTCTCATCGGCAATTACATCCTGCCCATGAGCATCGCCTGCGCCCTCTGCGGCTTCCTCGGCGGCATGCTCGTGGTGTTCGGCCCCGATATCGCCCGCGTGGGCATGACCAGCATGCTCCTGCTGGTGATCACGGCGGCCACACCGCAGGATCTGCGCGGCGCACTGTCGGGCGGCGGGCTGATTTTCGCCGGCGGCATGTTGCTGGCCTTGTTTTCCATTGCCGCGTGGCCGCTGCAACGGTATCGCCCCGAGCGCCTGGCGCTGGCCGATGTCTATCGCGGGCTTTCGGATCTGGCCCGCAAGCCGCAGAAGGACGGTGAAGCCCCCGGCCTCACCGACGCCATGAACACCTTGCAGGTCACCCTGCTCGGCCGATACCACGCACACGGCCGTGCCATGGAAGCCTTCCGCGTGCTGCTCGAGCTGGCCGAGCGTATCCGTCTCGAACTGGTCGCCATGGCGGAGCTGGAAACGCGGCGCGACGGCATGGGCGAGATGTTCCGCCAGGATGCCTCCCGCGTGCTTACCGCCGTGGCCGAAGCGCTCGACGCGGCCGAGCCACCGCAGCGCGCGGAGCGTGCCCTGGCCACGTTGCGCGCGAGCGAACGGGCACTGCTCGCCGGCAGCTCGGGCACGGGTTTGTCCGCGCATATCCAGGCGCTATCGGGCCAGCTCGCCGCCGTGGTGCGTAACGCCAACTGGGCCGGCAGCCGTGGTGAAGAACGCGCGCAACGCGCCGAAACCACCCTGCCGGAAACACTGCGCAGTGCCTCCGCCCTGGCGACCCTGCGCGCGAATATCACCCCGGGCTCGGTGGCCTTCCGTCACGCGGTGCGTTGCGCCGTGGTGCTTACCCTCGCCTTCGCCGCGTCGCGCTATTTCGAGCTGCCGCATGGTTACTGGCTGCCCATGACCGCCGCCATCGTGCTGCGCCCGGACTTCGCCGCCACCTTCAATTTCGGCCTGTTGCGCGTGGCCGGCACCGTGCTGGGCCTGGTCATCACCAGTCTGCTGCTGCGTTTCACACCGGACGAGACCTGGGCGCACATCCTGATGCTGGGTACGCTGTGCGTGATCTTCCGCTATCTGGCCGGTGCGCATTACGGCATCGCCGTGGCGGCACTGACCGGCACCGTCGTGGTGCTGCTCGCCTTCGAAGGCGTGGAATCCAACCACGCCATGCACGACCGCGTGCTCAATACGGCGCTGGGCAGCGCCATGGCCCTGCTTGCCTACGTGGTGTGGCCGTCCTGGGAGCGACACCGTGCACGCAATGCGTTATCGGACATGCTCTGCGCCTATGCCGACTACCTCGATGCACTGGTCGCTCCCGCCGATGCGGGACGGCGGCACGAGGTGCGCATGTCCACCCGCACCGCACGCACGAATGCATTGGCATCCGTGGATCGCATGCGCGCGGAACCCGGCACGCCGGGCGTCCTGCAGGAGCTGGCAGAGACGCTATACGCCAACGGCAATCGTCTGGCGCGTACCGCGATGACGCTGGAAGCGCTGATCGACGTGGGCGATGTACCGGAGGAATGGACACATGTGGGCCCGTTCATCCATGAGGCCTCCGTCGAACTGCGCCGCCAGGCCGAAGCGCTCACGCGCATCGAAGGCATCCCGGTGCCGCCTGCGTTGCGCGAACACCAGCGCGCCCTGGTGGACGCGCTGTCGCGCAGCAAGGACCGCGAATTCGCCGACGCCGTGGGCCGCCTCACCGACCGTCTCACGGATAACGTGGACACCATCGCCCACGTAGTAACCCGCCGCAGCACCGCCCCCATGTAGGAGCGCGCCTGCGCGCGACCGCTGTCACGCCATGTCACACCCCTGTAGGAGCGCGCCTCGCGCGCGACCGGTCGTGGCGCAAGGCAGGGGTCGCGCGCAAGGCGCGCTCCTACAAGAGCCGCTCCGCATGGATTGCTGCACCGCCAGAGGCATCCCGGCGCGTCCGGCCATACACTCGGGGCATGCTGAAGATCGACACGCACGCGCACATCCTGCCCCGTGACTGGCCCGATCTGGCGGCCCGCTACGGCGACATCCGCTTTCCGGTGATGACCCACTCCCAGGGCCATCACCGCATCTACAAAGACGGCAAATTCTTCCGCGAAGTGTGGGAGTCGGCCTTCGACCCGGCCCATCGCATCGCCGACTACGCCCGTTTCGGCGTCGGCGTGCAGGTGGTGTCCACGGTGCCGGTGATGTTCTCGTACTGGGCCAAAGGCCATCAGGCCCTCGAACTGCACACCCACCTCAACGACGACATGGCCGCCGTGTGCGAAACGCACCGCCGCCATTACGCCGGCATCGGCACGGTGCCGCTGCAATCGCCCGATCTGGCCATCCGCGAGCTGGAACGCTGCATCGACGAACTGGGTCTGCAAGGCGTGCAGATCGGCTCGCACTGCAATGCCTGGAACCTCGACGCCCCCGAGCTGTTCCCCTTCTTCGAAGCGGCTGCCGACCTCGGCGCGGCGGTCCTCGTGCATCCGTGGGACATGATGGGCACCGACACCATGCCCAAATACTGGCTGCCGTGGCTGGTAGGCATGCCCGCGGAGCAATCGCGCGCCGCCTGCGCACTGATCTTCGGCGGCGTGCTGGAGCGCCTGCCTTCGCTGCGGGTGATGCTGGCCCATGGCGGTGGCAGCTTCCCCTACTCCATCGGCCGCATCGAACACGGCTTCCGCATGCGTCCCGACCTCGTGGCCACGGACAACGCCCGCAACCCGCGCGAATACCTCTCGCGCTTTTTCTACGACTCCTGCGTGCACGACGATGCGGCCCTACGCTACCTGCTCTCGGCCGTGGGCAACGACCGCGTGATGCTCGGCACCGACTACCCATTCCCGCTGGGCGAGCAGGAACCGGGCAGCGGCATCGAAGCACTGGGCCTGGACGACACCGCCCGGGCACGCCTGTTTCATGGCACCGCCCTGGAATGGCTGGGCGTGCCCCTGCAACGTTTCCAGCCGGTGGCCGCCGTGGCGTGACGCGGCGCACAGCCCGGCGGGCGCGACGCCCACGCAGCTTGTGCGAAAATGCCGCGGTTACGCGGCCGGGCCGCGTCCAGACCGAGGGGAACAACGAGTGATCCGTCCGCAGCCCTTCCTCGCGCTTGCCCTGCTCCTGGCAAGTGCCTCCGCCGTTGCCACCGACATCAGCATGGCAGGCGGCGATATCCGCTTTGCGGTACCCAATAGCTGGGTATCCATCATGCAGTCCGAAGGCGAAACCGAAAGCCAGGTCTTCCAGGTGCCCGGTGCCGGTGCCGCCGACGCCACGCTGGCACGCGTCTCGGTCACGCTGAAGAAAGTGCCCAGCCTGATCGCCTTCCAGCAGTTTTCCGGCGAGTTGCGCAATCGTGCCACCACGCTCAAGGAATATGCGGCCGGCAAGCCGGCGATGCCCACCGAGAACGTCTATTCCGCGAAGGAAGGCACGGTGAAGCTCGCCTATTACGAGCGCTACTTCTTCGCCAGCGGCTATGCCATCCAGCTACGCTGCATCCGCCCCGCCAACGATGCAAAGTTCGGCGCCACCTTCGACAAGGGCTGCGCCGATGTCGCGGCCAGCATGCCCTCCTGATCCCGTTGAGCGCTTCCCCATGACCTCATTCGAAGCCACGCGCGCCTGGGCCGACGCCCAGGACGCCGCCGATCCGTTGCGCGCTTTCCGCGACCAGTTCCATATTCCTCCCCACGACGGCCGCGACACGCTGTACTTCTGCGGCAATTCGCTGGGTCTTCAGCCGAAGGGCGTCGCCGCTGCGTTGCAGGCGGAACTGGAAGACTGGTCCACCCTCGCCGTGGAGGCCCACTTCCGCGGGCGCTCGCCGTGGCTGCACTACCACGAGTATGTGCGCGATGGACTGGCGAACCTCGTCGGCGCGAAGCCGCACGAAGTGGTCGCCATGAACTCGCTGGGCGTAAACCTGCACCTGATGATGGTGAGTTTCTACCGCCCCACCCCGGAACGACCGGCCATCCTCATGGAAGCCGGCGCCTTCCCCACCGATCGCTACGCGCTGGAATCACAGGTGCGCTTCCACGGTTTCGACCCGGCCACCGATCTCATCGAACTACAGCCCGACGGCCCCGGCGGCACGCTGTCCATGGCCGCCATCGAAGGCGCCATCGCCGAGCACGGACACCGAGTGGCACTGGTGCTGCTGCCGGGCGTGCAATACCGCACGGGCCAGGTGTTCGATATCCGTCGCATCGTTAAGGCCGGTCACGCCGTCGGCTGCCTCGTGGGCTTCGACCTTGCGCACGCGGCGGGCAATCTGCCGCTGGCCCTGCACGACGACGGCCCCGATTTCGCCGTGTGGTGCACCTACAAATACCTCAACGCAGGCCCGGGTGCCGTCGCGGGCGCCTTCGTACACGAGCGTCATGCGAAGGCCGACGTGCCCCGCTTCGCCGGCTGGTGGGGACACGACAAGACCACGCGCTTCCAGATGGGCCCCACCTTCGTGCCGACGCCCGGTGCGGATGGCTGGCAGCTCTCGAATCCGCCGATCATGGCCCTCGCGCCGTTGCGTGCCTCGCTCGATGTATTCCAGCGCGCAGGCATGCCGGCCCTGGTGGCGAAGAGCCGTCGCCTCACCGCCTACCTCGACTGGCTCATCCGCGAACGCCTGGACGACACGCTGGACATCGTCACGCCCAACGATCCCCAGCAACGCGGCGCCCAACTCTCGATCCGCGTACGCGCAGGCCGCGACGCAGGACGTGCACTGTTCGGCCATCTGGAAAAGCACGGCGTCATCGGCGACTGGCGCGAGCCCGACGTGATCCGTCTTTCGCCCACCCCGCTGTACAACCGCTACACGGACTGCCTCGGCGCCGTGGAAGCCATCGAAGCCTGGTGGGACACGCACGCATGAGCCTCGGCGATCTGTATCCCTCGCCGCATGCGGAACGCGGAGAGGGTTTTGCCATGCAGGCGACCACCCACTGGCTGCGTATCGTTCCCGGACGCACCCTGATGGGCCTCATGGCAGGTGGCCTGCGCGTAGCACTGCCGGACCTTCCGAAAGACGTAAGCCATCCGGGCCTCGAAGCCACGGTAGGACGCTACCGCACCGCCGTGGTGGACGTGAGCAGCCACTGGCTGCGCGACAACCCCGCGATCACCGACCGGTACGCCACCGCACTGCGCGATGTCGTCGCCAGCAAGCACGCCCGGCTGGACGGCTACGCAAGACATGTCGCCTTGATGGGCGACGTGGAATTGTTCCTGGGCCCGGCCTTCGACCGGGTCGCCTTCGATGTAGCGCTTGAAGACGGCTCGATCGCCCACGCCCTGAAGATCCTGAAGACCACGCCACCCAACGCCCGCGTGGCCTTCGCGGCAGCTCCCGAACCCGGCGCGTCGCCGTATGACGATCCGTACTTCCTGGCTGGCAACCAGGCCTGGATCGACGGCAACCGCCTGCTTATCGAGTTCGATCCCGAAGAAGGCGGCCGCGCAGAGACCATCGCCATCCCTCGCGGTCAGTTCACCGATGCACTGGAACGCTGCTGGTACACCATGATGGACGTAGCCGACCGGATCGCGGCCACGGCAGGAAACACCATCAAGCGCTAGCGCGCGGGAGCGAGCTGCGGCCGTTGCCGCCCACCCGGCCATCTGCTATTGATCTCTCCACCTTGTCGATGGGGAGCGCGCAATGGCTGTCACGGGAATCGGTGGGTTCTTCTTCCGGGCGAAAGACCCGGAAGCGCTGGGCAAGTGGTATGCCGAACACCTCGGCGTAGGCGCCGGCAAGTACGGCAAATGGGACACGCAGGCAGGAACAAGCGTCTTCTCGCCATTCAAGTCCGACACAGACTACTTCCCTGCCGACCGCCCGTGGATGCTCAACTTCCGCGTGGACGATCGCGATGCACTCTGCGACAAACTCCGCAACGCAGGCATCGAAGTCACCCTGAATGCCGAGTGGGACGCCATGGGCCTGGGCCGCTTCGCCCGCCTCCAGGATCCCGAAGGCAACCCGATCGAACTATGGGAACCCCCGGCCTGATTGCGCCTTCGAACTATGGCCCCCGGCCTCATTGCCCCTTGTAGGAGCGCGCCTCGCGCGCGACCACTCCCCTACTCATCCACCACAACAAACTCCGTCAAACTCCCCCGAAAATCCTCCCCCATCCACCCCACCACGCGATCCCGCTCCTCCTCACTCATCGGCACCCGCTCCCCCTCCACCTGCCGATACACAAACTTCCTGTACAGATAAAACCCCATCTTCCCTTTCGAAGGGAAAAACATCTCCGCCTCAGCGAAATAGAACTGGCCGTCGTACTGAGCCAGGATATGCCCGCGGGAAACCTCGCAAATCATTTCGCATGCCTCCTGCAGTCATGGGTGTCATTGAGCCTATCCCCAAATCGTTGCAGCGTAGAACTCAAATCTGGGGGGACGTCGAGCCTGCCATTCATGTCTGCGACACCAGCAGATCATGCCATTACGAAATCTAGCTCTTTTGGGCAGGTCTTCCCATGGGATCCGGATGTACAGCACAATCAGAATGCCATCGAAGGCCCGCCGATCAGGAATACGGGTACGATGCTCTCGTGCAGCGGTCTTTAACTCCGGGATCCACGCCCTGAGTTCTTCCCACAACTTTCGCTGACTAATGCTCGCCTCCTGCCACGTAGCTTTGTTTATCTAGCCACAAACGCCTTGTTTTGTTAGCCGCTCTAAAAGAGCGCTATATCAATCCAAGTACCTTTATGTCTGACTGGAGCTCACCGGCCTCTTCCTTGCTCAGTAATTCATAGGGAAGATCACTTTGAAAACTCAAAATCAGAAGCTCGCATTGCTTGCGATGAAATTTCTCCAAGTTCGCACTCCATGGCCCCCCCAGCGCTAATGCGATGACGTGAAATATGAGGTTTTCAAAAGGATGATCATATGCACCATCCCATTCATCCAGCGCCCACGCAACAATATGCTGGTGAGACTCACCTTTGAACCCCCTATCTCTACAACCGAGCCAGTAGATTGACAGGACATCAAATTTAATTTCATTGTAGGTGGCAATTTTCTTCATTTTGATCTCGGCCGCAACAACACACCATCATTATCCACAACATTTAATGTGATTCCTGGATAACGCTCTCGGAATTTCGATATAACTCCCGCACAGCTCTCACATACAGATCGTTCGGTCAATAGCGTAATTGACCCTGTTGCCGATCGATTGCTTCCAAGTCTCTCAGCTATATTTCCAAGTATAGAAGCCTCTGTATCACCATTTCTATTAATCAAGTCGCCAGTAGCATTCTCAACAGAAAAGGTTTTGAATTCGGAACTGTATCCAACTATACCAAGTTCCACCTGCGCATCAGTTGGTTTCTCGATTCTACTATGAGCGGCCATTTTTCCTGGCAATCCAGGAATGTCGATCTCCGCTGCAGCCATATTTCCTGAATTTTTAAATTTGGACGCAAGGCCAGATCGAACATCAGTAATCTCCTTTGATAACCGATCAAACGTGATGTAGGTGCCTCTCGCTGCGGCATTTGCAGCAGCTTCTGCGTTCACCGCTTTATTACTTAACGTAGCTTCAACTGCAATCGGAGCCAGCTGTGTCGCCCCATACGCAAGCTCAGCAGCAGTCGAAGACATGCCGAGTTTCTGAAGCGCCTGACTCCCAATCGTTTCCGATGGCCTACCATTGACCATCGTTTGATAGCCAGCAGTCGCGTTATCCCAGCCTGTTGTCCACAGATAGAGTGCCGCAGCGCAGCCGACCCCCGTTTCGCATGTGGACGCAACAGGAATACTACTTGCCGCAGACGCAGTACCCATTAGCCACTGGGCCGCCCCACCCAAGCGCACACCTACTTGAGCATTCTTCCAGGAAACTGCGCTGCTATCGTTCCCTGCATCTTCTTTTGTGTACTTAAAAAGGTCGCGATTCTGAGGAATTACGGCCCCCAATCCAAATATGTAGTCCGTCGTCGTCTGCTTGGATAGCAGATCAATTTCAGGCGCCATCAACTGACCTTGATCAGCCATCGCTTTGTACTCGATGTAATCCGCGCTTCCTTCCGGGTACTGCGCGTAGCATTTCGCCATGGAACAGGCCGCTGCAAGCAGACGATCCTCCGCAGCTTTATCACCATTGGCCAATAGTCGGATTCGATCTTTCTCTTCTGCATGTATCTCCCGGTTATACAGCTCACCGGTTAGTGCGGCATTCGCACCATTACCGCCGCCGACAGCACCACCCACAATGGCGCTACCCAACTGCATATACGTATTCCACTCCGCCGATCCCGGCTGGACGTTGTGGTCGTACAGGTACTGCTGCATGACATGCGACACCGCTTCGCTCGATGCGCCACCCAGCGCGCCTCCGACGGCGTTCCCGCCGCCGAGCGACGCCATGGCCGCGCCGACGACGCCATGCAGGATGGTCTTGTTGCTGCCTCCGTCCATCCACGCCGCGCGTTCCTCATCGGTCTTCGCGTTCTTGGCCATCCATTGGGAGAGGTCGCCGACGCCACGCATGCCGACGTAGCCCGCCTGTGCCGTCAGTTCCTGGCGGTCGGCGACCTTGTTGGCGTCGTAGGTGTTCTTGAGCGCTTCGTTTTCCAGCGTCGGCTTGCGATCCAGTCCGGACAGATCCTTGCCCGGATCGTTGCGCACGACGAGGGTGCCTTCGGCGATCCCCGAACGGGTGTCGCTGCTGGCGTTGCCGTGCTGCGGCGTAGCAGCGGAGACGACGGTGCCGATGGCACCAGCGACGTTGCTTGCGATGGTGCTACCACCGCTGAAGCTGATCTGGCTGGCCTTGTACTTCGATTCGTTGTGCAGATCCTCGTAGGTCAGGGTGCCCGTGCTCAGCCAGTTCTTCGACGCATCCGCTTCGCTGGCGATTTTTCCGCCCACGAGGTGGGTATTGCCGCCGACATCCAGCTGGAATCCGCCGCTGCCGGCCTGGATGCCGCTAACTTCGTTGACGCTGCTGTAATGGCTATCGACCGCAGGCGCGCTCCTACATGTTAGTCGAGGGCGAAGCCGGCGACTTTGCCCTGGGCATCCGGGCGGATCGTGTATGGCATGAACACGCCGGGGCCGAACTCGGCAATGTAGTTGTAGAGCATGCCCTTCTCGCCGGGCTTTCTACCTTTGTAGACCATGGCCGTTGGTGTTCCGTAGCCACGCATGCTGGTTAAGCCTGCGCCAAGTCCGTTCGAAAGCTTGTCGCGCAGCGGGGCACTGAAGGCCGCGTAATCCGTGCCAGCCTGCAACTGCGCGAACGACGCCTTCGCGCTCGCCGTCATCGCAGCATCCTCACCCTCGGCGGGCAGATTCCAGGCCGTGACGATATCCGGATGAAGTGCCGCGAAGACAACGTTGGTCACCGTGACCCCGGCCTCCGGCGTCTTGTCGCCAAGGTTGGTAAACGCGAGGATGCGCAGATGCTGATCGGGGAAGTACTCATCTGCCGTGGTAAATCCCTGCGATCCACCCGTGTGCCCGATCCGCACCTGGCCGTAGAGCGAGTCGACGAACATGGCTAGGCCGTAACCCACACTACTGCCGTCGGAAGTCACGAACGACGTCGTCATTTCCGCATAGCCGGCCTTTGACACGACCCTGCCGCCGCTCAACCCCGTGTCCCAGCGGGAAAGATCATCCAGCGTACTGACAAGGAAGCCTGCGGGGCCGCTCCAGTCCGGGTGGAAGTATGGCGAGCGACGCAACGCACCCTCCTCGTGCCGGTAGCCAACGGCCATGCCGTCGAGACGGTCCTTATCGGCCAGGGTGAACGTGTGCGTCATCCCCAGCGGATCGAGCATGTGATGCTGGAGATACGCACGATAGCTCTCGCCTGAAACGGTTTCGATCACTTTCCCAAGCAAGGCATAGCCCGTATTGGAATAGGACCAGCGCGTACCCGGCGGAAAATCGAGAGGCTTGCCGGCAACGCGTGCGATCAGATGATCGTAATCGATTGGCCGCGTAACGAGATCGTCCACCTCTTTCTCCGGGCCGCTGAAATAGTCATGCAGGCCGCTGGTATGGGTCAGGAGCTGACGCAAGGTCACTTCGTCTGCATGTGGGGCGTGTGGCAGGTACAGGGCAAGCTTGTCGTCCATATGCAGCTTGCCCGCCTCCTGAAGCTGGATGACGGCAGCTGCTGTGAACTGCTTGGTGATCGAGCCGATCTCGAAAGGCGTATCCGTGCGTACCGGCAGATTGCCTTCCTTGTCGCGCTGACCATAGGCCTTCGCATAGACCTGCCTGCCATCGACAATGACCTCAACGGCAGCACCCGGAACCTGGAAACGTTGCAGCACCTGCTGCACGTCGGCGTCGATGCGTTTCGCCGTGGTCGCGGCGATCGGGGAGCCGGCCGCCTGCCCTCCCCCTTCCTGTCCGGTCGGCGCGGATACGACAGGCGCACTGCTGCACGCAGCCATGGCGACGGCGAGACCTCCCACGACGATTCCCAGGTAACGAATGCGCATATCCGTGCCATCCCCTATTTTTTAATTTTCGATTATATTCTGAATTATGAGCAAATCGCCGACAAGCCCCCAGACCACGCTGAAGCTGACCGCGGCCCAGTTGGGCACCCTGGCCTCCTCGACGCGGCTGGCGATCATCCAGCGCCTGGATGTAGACGGCGAGGCCTCCGCACGCGAAATCGCCGGGCGCCTCGGTCGTCCGGTCACGGCGCTCTATCACCATCTGGATCAGCTGGAGAAATCCGGTCTCATACGCGTCGTGGAGCTGCGCAGCACGGGGCGTCGGCCGGAGGCGGTTTATGCGGCAGCGTCCAGGCAGATGTCGTCGGCGGATGCCGTGCGCACGCGAAGTGGGCGGAAGAATCTGATCAAGGTGGCCAGTAGTGCTTTAGCTGCCAGCCTGCGGGCCTTTGCTGCCGTGGCCTCGCAGGCCGCGACTCGCTTTGAGGGGCCACAGCGTAATTGTGCTGTGCGGCACCTGACGTTCCGTGCTGACGATGCGCGGCTTGCGCGGATCAATGGGCTGATCAGCGAGCTTGAGGAGGCTGCGTTGCACGCCGGGGAAGGTGGCCAGAATATGTTGTTGACGGTGCTGCTCGCTGAGGTGCCGGGGAAGCGGAAGGGGTGATGACTATGCGAAGAATGACACCACGGTCGTTCCTTCCAAAGCTCGGGATCCGGTGCGGTGCGATAGGTTTTTGGTGAGAGGGTCACTTGCACACAAGCCGATGCAGCGTGGCGGTGTTTGCTGGTGGACCGGGGCGCTGGGTTCCTGCTTTCGCAGGAACGACGGGTTGCGAGATTGCAGCTCCCTTCCTACCCCTCACGTCGTCCCTGTGAAAACAGGGACCCAGTGCGGTGCGGTGGGTTTTCGCGAGAGGGTTACCTGCACACAAGCCGATGAAACGTGGCGGTGTTTACTGGTGAACCGGGGCGCTGGGTTCCTGCGTTCGCAGGAACGACGGGTTGCGAGATTGCGATGCCCTGCCTACCCCTCACGTCGTCCCTGCGAAAGCAGGGACCCAGTGCGGTGCGGTGGGTTTTCGCGAGAGGGTTACCTGCACACGAGCCGATGCAACGTGGCGGTGTTTGCTGGTGGACTGGGGCGCTGGGTTCCTGCGTTTGCAGGAACGACGGGTTGCGAGATTGCAGGTTCCCACCTACCCCTCACGTCGTCCCTGTGAAAACAGGGACCCAGTGCGGTGCGGTGGGTTTTTGCGAGAGGGTTACCTGCACACGAGCCGATGCAACGTGGCGGTGTTGGCTGGTGGACCGGGGCGCTGGGTTCCTGCGTTCGCAGGAACGACGGGTTGCGAGATTGCAGCTCCCCACCTACCCCTCACGTCGTCCCTGCGAAAGCAGGGACCCAGTGCGGTGCGGTGGGTTTTTGCGAGAGGGTTACCTGCACACGAGCCGATGCAATGTGGCGGTGTTTACTGGTGAACCGGGGCGCTGGGTTCCTGCGTTCGCAGGAACGACGGGTTGCGAGATTGCGATTCCCTACCTACCCCTCACGTCGTCCCTGCGAAAGCAGGGACCCAGTGCGGTGCGATGGGTTTTCGCGAGAGGGTTACCTACACACAAGCCGATGAAACGTGGCGGTGTTTACTGGTGAACCGGGGCGCTGGGTTCCTGCGTTCGCAGGAACGACGGGTTAGTGGGGTGGAATATCGAAGGTTCTCGCATGGCGGGTCTGGCCTGCGCCACGTACTACGAAGCGTTCGATCGTCAATGATTCCGCTCCCATCGGCCCATAAGCATGCAGGCGGGTGGTCGAGATGCCGATTTCCGTGCCCAGACCGAGCTCTCCCCCATCACTGAATCGCGATGAGGCATTGACCATCACCACGGCAGAGCGGATGGCACGAATGAACTGCTCTGCCGTTGCCTCATCGCGCGTGGCGATGACTTCGGTGTGGTCCGAACCATAGCGATGGATATGGCCGATGGCATCCTCAGTGGAGTCGACGATGCGCAAGGCAATGACCAGATCGAGGAATTCGGCAGCATAGTCGTCATCCGTGGCCTGCACCAGATCAGACACCAGTGCGCGGCTGGCCGCATCGCCGCGCACCTCTACGCCTTTCTCCCGGAGTTGTCTTACGGCCAGCGGCACGAGGGATGCCGCGATATCCTTGTGAACGAGCAGAGTCTCCAGTGCATTGCATACACCGGGGCGGCTGGTCTTGCCGTCCAGCAGGATGTCCAGCGCCAGTGCTTCGTCGGCCGCACGGTCCACATAGAGGTGGCATACACCCTTGTAGTGTTTGATCACCGGCACGCGCGCGTGCTCGGCGACGAAGCGGATCAGGCCTTCGCCGCCGCGGGGAATGGCGAGGTCCACGATATCCGTGAGCTGAAGCAGTTCGATCATCGTTTCGCGACGTGGATCGTCGATGACGGTAATGGCATCCTCTGGGAGGCCCTGCTCTCGTAGCGCACGGCGCAATGCACCGGCGATGGCGAGGCTGGATTGCACGGCATCGCTGCCGCCACGCAGGATCGCACAGTTGCCTGCCATGAGGCATAGAGCCGCCGCATCGGCGGTGACGTTGGGCCGTGCCTCGTAGATCATCGCGATCACGCCGAGCGGGATGCGTACGCGTTCGACGACGATGCCATTGGGGCGGGTTTCGCGTCGCGTCACAGTACCTACCGGGTCAGGAAGCGCGGCAACGTCGCGTATGCCGGCGACGATGCCTGCCAGACGGGCCGGATCGAGGCGAAGACGGTCCAGCATGGCGTTGCCCGTACCGTTCGCTTCGGCAGCGCGCATGTCGTGTGCGTTGGCTTGCAGTACGGCGGCCTCGTCGGTTGCCAATGCATCGGCCATATGGTTCAACAGGTGCCGCTTGGCGTCGGTGTCGAGTGCCGCGATGGTTGCGACGGCATCACGGCAGGCCAGCGCTGCCGTACGCAAGGGAGAGATCGTGTCCATGGTCGCCTCGTGCTCCTGGTTCATGGGTCACCCAGCAGAACGAGGTCGTCGCGATGGACCACGTTCTCGCCATAGCTGTAGCCAAGCAGGGATTCGATGTCGCGGGTGTGCCGGCCGGCGATGCGGCGGATGTCTGAGGCTGCATATTGCACGACGCCACGGGCCATGGGCTTGTCGGCATGGGCAATGTCGATGACATCGCCGCGTGCGAAGTCGCCTTCGGCGTGCAGTACCCCACCCGGCAGCAGGGAGGCACCGCGCGCGCGCAGTGCTTGCAGGGCGCCGTCATCCACCACGATACGCCCGGCTCCCGGTGCGTGCCGCAGCCAATACTTGCGTGCTGCGAGGCGTGAACGCGGCGCGCGCAGACGGGTGCCGGTGAGATGGCCTTCCGCCAGACGTGCTACGCAGGCGGCGTCGCGGCCGTCGAAAAGGAGGGTTTCAATACCGGCGGCGGCCGCCTTGAGTGCCGCTTCCAGTTTCGTGCTCATACCGCCGGTACCAGCTGCCGTACCGGCGCCGCCTGCACTGGCCAGGTGATCCGGGGTGACTTCGGCCACGTCGGGCACCGGTTGTGCGTCGGGGTCGGTGCGCGGGTTGGCTGTGTACAGGCCCGCGATATCCGAGGCGATCATCAGCACGTCCGCATCGACCAGCGCCGCCACGATGGCGGCGAGGTTGTCGTTGTCGCCGAGTTTCAGTTCGTCGACGGCAACGGTGTCGTTTTCGTTGATGACGGGGATGGCGCCCAGGGCGAGCAGTTCGCGAAGGGTGGAACGGGCGTTGAGGTAGCGGCGGCGGTTGCGCAGGTCGTCGTGGGTGAGCAGGACCTGGCCGACCGGGGCGTCGAAAAAGCCTTGCCACAGGGCGACCAGGCGGGTCTGGCCCAGGGCGGCGAGGGCCTGGCGGCCGCTGAGGCCCGTGCTTTTTTCGGGTAGTGCGAGGCGGCGACCGGCGGCGACGGCGCCGGAGGAGACAATGACCACTTCCCTGCCCTCGCGGCGGCTGGCGGAGACGAAAGCGGCAAGGGATCCGGCATGATGGTCGTCGAGGCTACCGTCCGGGGTGGTGAGAAGGCTGCTGCCGACTTTCAGGACAGCGCGTCGCCAGGAAGGCAACGGTTGTTCGGTGAAGTGACTGGCCATCACGTACCCTCCCGGTGTGCGACAGTGACTCGACGTTGTTGTAGGAGCGCGCCTTGCGCGCGACCGGGTTATGCGAAGAGCTGTCGCGCGCGAGGCGCGCTCCTACAGCGGTGAGGTTTCTTGTAGGAGCGCGCCTTGCGCGCGACGGGTTTTCGCGATCACCTGTCGCGCGCAGGGCGCGCTCCTACAGGGTTAGCGCAGGCTCTCCAGACGCTTGCGCAGAGTGTCCAGCATCAGGTCGTGACCGGCGCCTGGCGAGGTGCGGGCGGCGAGGCTGGATTCCGGAGAGCGACCTTCACCGGCCGAGGCCGCCGTTTCCGCCGCGGCGCGGTAGGCGTCGCGGAACGGTACGCCGGCCACGGCCTGCTCGATCGCCACATCCGTGGCGTACATCGCCGGTTCGATGGCGGCGCGCATCTTGTCCGCCTTCCACTCGAAACGGGCCAGCATGTCCGGCAGCAGTTCCAGTGCACCCAGTCCCATGGAGAAACCATGGAACAACGAACCCTTGGAGAACTGCAGGTCGCGCTGGTAGCCCGAAGGCAACGACAGCAGCTGTTCGATCTCGGTGCGCGCGGCGGCCACGCTCGCATAGCTCGCGCGCAGCAGTTCCACCACGTCCGGATTGCGCTTGTTCGGCATGATGGACGAGCCGGTGGTGTACTCGGCCGGCAGCTTCACGAAGTCGAATTCGGCGGTGGTGAACAGCGACAGATCCCACGCCAGGCGACGGGTGTCCAGCAGTGCCGTGCCGACGGCATCGAGTGCCGCCATCTCGAACTTGCCGCGCGAGAGCTGGGCGTAAATCGGCGAGACCTGCATGCGGCTGAAGCCGAGCGCCGCCGTGGTGTGCGCGCGGTCGAGGGCCACGTTCACGCCATAACCGGCGGCAGTACCCAGCGGATTCGCGTCGATCAGCTCCAGCGCCTGACGTGCACGCAGGGTGTTGTCGATGAAGGCCTCGGCAAAGGCCGCAAACCACATGCCCGTGGACGAGACCACGGCACGCTGGATATGCGTGTAGCCCGGCATCGGCAGGGCATCGCCAGCTGCGCGTTCAAGACACACCTCGGCAATGCGACGGCAGAGGGCCTCCAGCGTGGAGAGCTTCTCCTTCAGCCACAGGCGCGTGGCGACCAGGATCTGGTCGTTACGGCTGCGGCCGGTGTGCACGCGGCGACCGGCATCCCCAAGGCGCTCGGTAAGACGGGCCTCGATGGCGGAATGGCCATCTTCGAAGCGTTCGTCGAGCACGAAGCTGCCGGCGGAAAAATCACCGGCCAGGATGTCGAGCTCACGCAACAGGGCGTCACGCTCATCGGCGGAGACCACGCCGATATTGGCCAGGCCTTCCACATGCGCCTTGCTGGCGGTGATGTCGTGCAGGAAGAACTCACGGTCGAGCACGACATCGTTGCCAGCGAGGAAGCGCATGATGCGCGCGTCCACCTGGGTGTCGGATTTCTGCCAGAGCGGCTGGGTCATCGTAGGGTTCCTTATCGCTCAGAGCGGAATGGCGGTGAGCTCGTCGAAGCCGAGCGCGCGGTTGATGTTCTGCATGGCCTGGGTGGCGGCGCCCTTCAGCAGGTTGTCGAGGGTGGCCACCACCACGACGCGACGACCATCGCTGGACACGGTGAAACCGCCGACGTCCAGATGATGCTTGTTCGCGATTTGACTCACCCACGGAGCTTCATCCACCACGTGGATCAGCTTCTCGTTCTCGAAGCGTGCCTCGAAGCGACGGACGATATCCTCACGCTTGTGCGCCTTGGCGAGATAGAGGTTCGTGGTAACGGTAAGGCCACGGAAGTGCGGCGCTACGTGCGGCATGAATTCCACCGGCATGCCGAGATGACGGCTGGCTTCCTTCTCGTGCATGTGGCCGGTGAGCGAGTACGGCATCAGGTTGTCGCGCAGCTTGTCCGGATCGTTGCGATCCGAGGGCGTAGTGCCCGCACCGGAATAGCCGGACACGCCAAACGATACCGGCGGTGCCGCCAGCAGGTCCTTGATGGGCGCGATGGAGCATTGGATGGCCGTGGCGTAGCAACCGGGGTTGCTCACGCGCTTCTCACCGCGCCAGCGATCGCGATACAGCTCGGGCAGGCCGTAGTACCAACGCTCGTCGAAACGGTAATCCGCCGAGAGGTCCACGATCACGGTGGACGCAGCTGCCTTGTCGATGGCTTCGACGTACGGTGCCGCCTTGCCGTTGGGCAGGGCCAACACCACGACGTCGGCGCCCTGCTCCGCCACGGCGGCCGGGTCGAGGTTGCTGTAGCGCAGCTCGCCGGTGTAGGCGTCGCTATGCTCGGCCAGGCGCTGGCCGTCGAGTTCGCGCGACGACACGAACTTCAGCTCCAGCGACGGATGGCTGGCGATCAGCCGGATCAGCTCGGCGCCCGTGTGGCCACGCGCGCCGACGATGCCGATGGTCTTGGTCGACATGGCCGTTCAGTCCTTCAGGGTGGGGATACGCGTGGCGCAATGCGCGACGCAACGCTCGATGTCGGCGAAGTTGTCCAGGCCGTACCAGAACACCTTCCAGCGCGACTGCTTGAAGCAGCCGTCCGACTCCGCGTAGTAGAAATGATTGATCACGTTGCCGTGGCGCGAACGCCAGAACAGCTTCGGGTTCTCATCGCGCATCACCTGCCACACGGCACGACCCAGGCCTTCGCCCTGCGCGTCGTCCAGCACCGCGAACTTGTCGAGATAGGCAAAGCCTTCCTCGGCCGTGAGCACCATGGCGGCGCGGTAGTTCTCGGAGACGTAGAGGCGATGCAGCTTCGTGCGCTCGAAGTAATCCGGCAGCAACGTGCGGCCGAAGCTGGACTCGATGAGCTGACGCATGCGATCCAGGTCGACGCCTTCCCAGGATTCGAAGCGCAGCACGCGCTCGCCGCGACGCACCAGCGTGCCCGAACCCTTGTGGGTGAACAGTTCCTTGGCCAGCTGCGACGGACGCGTGATCGACACCGACGAGGTCAGCGGCAGGTCGTCCAGGAGATCCTTGATCTGCTCGATCTTCAGGCGCATGCCCGAGTGCAGCCACGGCTGGGCGAGCAACTGCTCGTATTCCGTGGACAGGTTGATCGAGTCGATCACGTTGCCTTCGCCGTCGAGCAGGCCGCCCGTGCCCGTGAGGAACACGATCTTGTACGGCTGCAATACGCGCACCAGTTCGTTGGCGGCGAAGTCGGCGTTGATGTTGAGGATCTGGCCCGAGTCGGTTTCGCCAAGACTGGCGATGACCGGGATCGAGCCCGCGCGCAGGCTGGCCTCGATCGGCGCGAGGTTGATCTCGCGCACGCGGCCCACGAGACCAAGCTGGTCCTGGTCGAGGAAGTCGGCCGTGAACACGCCCGAGGGCACGGACGTGGCACGCGTACCCACTTCCTGCAGCGCTTCCACCAGACGCAGGTTCTGCGCCTGGAACACCTTGCGCACGATGGCCAGGGCTTCGGGCGAAGTCACGCGCAGGCCGTTCACGGTCTTCTTTTCGATGCCCGCGGCCTGCAGCTCTTCGTCGAGCTGCGGGCCGGCACCGTGCAGCACGATGGGCGTAAGGCCCACCTGCTGCAGGAAGGACAGCGACGAGGTCAGGTCGGGCAGTTCGTCGCGCAACACGGCGCCCCCCACCTTCACCACCGCAAAACGTGCGGCGTCGAGCTGGGAGAAACGCTTCAGGTACTGCTGGATCTCGCGCGCGCTGCCCATGGCGGAGAGCAGGCGGACGATGGTCTTGCGGGTGTGCTGGTTAGATTCCACGATCGACGATCCGATGGATGGTCTGGGCGTAATGCCCGAGTTGTTCGAGAGCGACCCATTCGTCGGCGGTGTGGGCCTGGGCGATGTCGCCAGGGCCATAGACGAAGGAGGTGTAGCCGGCCTTGGAGAACAGCGCCGATTCGGTCCAGAAATCCACGGCGTTGCCGACGGGGATGTTCAGTTCGTCGGCAACGTCGCGGGCGGCAAGACGACGCGTTTCGGCCGAGGCGGTGTCCCCGGCCGGCAGCGAATCGCCGCGGAAGGTTTCGCCGAACTCCACCGGATGCGGTTCGACCAGCGTGCGGAAGGTTTCCAGCAATTGGTCGGCGTCCATCGACGGAAGCGGACGGAATCCGAAACGGACATCCGCCGTGGGCGCGATGACGTTGGCCTTGATGCCGCCTTCGATCTTACCCACGTTGAAGCGCAGGCCGGTAAGGCCTCCGAAACGCTCGTGCGACAGCGCCTGGACATGGTCCAGTGCGGCCGCGCCCCAGCGAATCGCCTGGTGCAGTGCGCTGTCGGACGGCTTCTGGTCGCCCGAGGCGTGGCCTGCGCGACCGAGGAAGCGCATCTGCACCGAAAGGATGCCGCGATGCGCGAGCACCGCCTCGCCCTTGGTGGGCTCGGCGACGATCACGGCCTCGTAGTCGCGTGGCGTCTTCAGGAAACCATCGATGCAGCGTGCATCGTTGGCTTCCTCGTCGGTGGACAGCAGCAGGGCCATGTCGCCCTGCGTGGCATTGGCTACCGCCACCAGCGCGGCAGCGGCGCCCTTGATGTCGCAAGCGCCCAGGCCGATCGCCCGGTCTTCCGTCACCCGCAGGTCGAACGGGCTGGCCGTCCAGTGCGGGGAATCAGGCACGGTGTCGAGGTGCACGTTGAACAGGTACTTCGGCTTGCCGCGCACCGCGTACAGGTTGACGGCACCGGCACCGAAATCCGTCACCTGCACGTCGAACCCGGGAAGGTTCGCGCGCAGGTAATCGAAGATGCCACCGGTACCGATGGTTCGCGGCGGGTTGCGCGTGTCGTGGCCCACGAGCGCGCGCAGATGGGTCAGGGTGTCCTGGAGAAGTTTGTCCATGGGGTCGGGATCACTTGCCGTTGGCGCGGTCGACTTCGGCCCAGAGCGTGGAGCTCATGCCGTAGAGCTTGATGAAGCCTTCGGCCTCGGCCACGCCCCAGTCGGCGGCCTGGGCATAGGTAGCCTTGGCAGACTGCAGGATGTTCTTCGATTCCACCTTCACGGCGTACACCGAGCCGCCACGCGTCTCGATGATCACCTTGCCGTCGACCTTGCGCTGGGTGGAGGCGAGGAAGGCTTCGAGGTCGGCCTTGATCGGATCATTGAAGAAGCCTTCGTAGGCCACCTCGGTCCACTTGCGGCCGATCTCCGGCTTGAAGCGGTTCTGCTGCTTCGACAGCACGGTTTCTTCCAGCGCACGGTGCGCGGTGAGCAGCGCGGTGAGCGCCGGCGCCTCGAACACGATGCGGCCCTTAAGACCGATATTGGTGTCGCCGGTGTAGAGGCTGCGGCCCACGCCGTACTTCGCCAGCTCGCGGTTGAGGAAGCCCAGGATTTCCGGACCGGTGGCGGCCTTGCCGTTGAGCGACACGGCCACGCCCTTTTCGAAGCCCAGCTCCACGCGCAGCGGTTCGGACGGCCATTCGGAACGCGGCGCGCACCAGCCGATGGCGCCCTCGCCCGGGATTTCCCACGCGTCGATCTCGCCGCCGGAGATGGTCACGCCCAGCACGTTCTCGTTGATGGTGTAGTGCTTGGTCTTGGCGCGAACTTCGAAGCCCTTGTCTTCCAGGTACTTCTGCTCGTAGGCGCGCACCTGGGTGTGTTCGCGCTGGATTTCGCGGATCGGGGCGATGATGGTGTAGTCGCCCAAGGCCTTCACGGTGAGGTCGAAACGGACCTGGTCGTTGCCCATGCCGGTGCAGCCGTGGGCAAAGAGCTTCGTGCCCAGTTCGTCGCAGCGCTCAAGCGAGGCCTGCACGATGAGGTAGCGGTCGGACACCAGCAGCGGGTACTGGCCCTGGTAGAACTCGCCGGCCTGGATCAGCGGGGTGACGAAGCTGTCCCAGATCGCCTGTGCGGCATCGACGGTGCGGTGCGAGGCGGCGCCCAGTTCGGTCGCGCGGTGCTCGATGTACTCACGCTCTTCGGCCGAAACGCCACCGGTATCGACGAACACGGTGTGCACGGCATAGCCGCGCTCCATGAGGTAAGGGACGCAGAAGCTGGTGTCGAGGCCGCCCGAGAAGGCGAGGACGATATCTTTGCTGGACATGCTGGCTCCGGAAAATGAGGTTCGTAGAGGAAGAAGGAAGAATCAGAAACCGAGGCCGGACTTCGTGCCCGACTGGGAAATGAGCGAGGCCATGACCGCCTTCTGCACGTGCAGGCGGTTTTCGGCTTCGTCGATGGCGATGCAGGCGGGCGAATCCATCACCGCGTCCGTTGCCTTGATGTTCCGGCGCAGCGGGAGGCAGTGGCTGAACAGGCCGTTGTTCGTGAGGGCCATCTTGGCCTCGTCCACGATGAAGTGCTTGTTGGCGTCGCGGATGGCCTTCTCTTCGTCCCAGCGGCCGAAGTAGGGAATGGCACCCCAGCTCTTGGCGTAGACCACGTGCGCGCCGCTATAGGCCGACTCGATGTCGTGCGACACCTGAAGCGAACCGCCGTTTTCGCGGGCGTTCTGCTTTGCGAATTCCATGTAGCGCTCGTCCAGCACGTATTCCGGCGTGGGGCACAGCAAGGTCACGTCCATGCCCATCTTGGTGGCGATGAGCAGGGCCGAGTTCGCCACGGCCGTGTTGAGCGGCTTCGGGTGGTAGGTCCAGGTGAGCACGTACTTCTTGTTCTGCAGATCGCCCAGGTGCTCCTTCAGGGCCAGCGCATGGGCCAGCTCCTGGCACGGATGGGTGATGGTTTCCATGTTGATCACAGGCACCGTCGCGTAGCGGGCGAAGGCGGCGATGACCTTGTCCTGGCGATCCACTGCCCAGTCCTGGAACTTCGGGAAGGCGCGCACGGCGATCAGGTCGACATAGCGCGAGAGCACCCGGGCCACCTCGGCGATGTGTTCTTCCGTATCGCCATCCATCACGGTGCCCACCTCGAACTCGATGGGCCACGCATCCTTGCCCGGCGCCAGCACCACCGCGTGGCCGCCCAGCTGGAAGGTGCCCAGCTCGAAGCTGGTGCGGGTGCGCATCGAGGGGTTGAAGAACATCAGGGCAACCGATTTGCCCGCCAGCTGCTGGCCCTGCGGGGAACGCTTGAACGCGGCGGCCTGCTCGAGAAGGGCGTCGATCTCGGCGCGGCTGTAGTCCTGCGTGGAGAGGAAGTGGCGAAGGGTCATGGCGATCCAGGGGCGGTGGTAGGTGCCTTGCGGGCGGTGTATGGAAAGAAAAAACCGGAAGTGGAAACGAAAAAACCCGGCACATGGCCGGGTTTTTTAGTCGATACGGATGAAACGCGCGCGACAGCCTACCCGGCCAGTTGTCCGATGTACGGTCGACGAGCACGCGAGGTCATTCCTGCGGCCATACGGGCGCTGGTAAGGACGATCGCGGTGTAGACAGCGTTGGACACGGCGGAGCCTGTCAGGGTGGAACGGCGATCATGCCGTGGTTTGGTGCGTTGCGCAACTGGTGGGGCGCACAAAAAAAGCCGCGATCGCTCGCGGCCTTTCCTGTACCGATACAGCCGAAGGGTTCAGTCGGCTGGCGAGACGCTGACCCGTACCCGCAGGCGTTCACCCGGGTCGTAGTTCAGGCGCGAGACATACACCTCGCCGCGATAGCGGTATTCCACGTCGTAACCATTGATGCGGCGCTGCTCGGACACCGTGCTGACGTCGCGGCAACGGGTCTCGGTGCTCTGGTAGACCCGGTCGTCGCCACGCGAGACGTTGTTGCCCACGGCACCGCCGGCTACTGCGCCGACCACCGTGGCGGCCGTGCGGCCGTTGCCCTTGCCAATGGTGTTGCCGAGCACGCCGCCGACGACGGCGCCCAGGATGGTGCCGGCGGTGCTGCCCTGGCCCTGCTCCTGGCGGACCACCTGCTGGTCGTAGCATTCCTGGCGGGGCGTCTCGACGCGGGAGACGCCATAGACCGGATCGACGCGCAGGACGTCGGCCCAGCCGTAATGGGTGTTGTCGTCCGGACCCGCGGGGCCGGGAGGGGCATAGCGACCATCCTGCGCGTTGGCGCCGGTGGCGAAGACCGCAAGGATGAGTGCGGGAATGAGCAGGCGAGACATGTAGAAAAACCTCCAGCCAGGCGCACAGAACGCCTACTGGCATGCATTTCACCAAGTTCACGCTGAATCGACGCTTAGAAGTGCAATGCGACGGAATCACGTCGCGTGTCAACCAATTTCGCCCCCGCGCGTACGCCCGTGGGGCGGCCGGCTTGCTAATATCTCCGACCGGCCGCCCGCCGCGCCCGTCCACGGATTCCAGATGCCGATCTCGCTCTACAACACCATGTCGCGCCGCACGGAGGCGTTCACCCCCCTCGATCCCGAGCGGGTGACGATGTACGTCTGCGGGCCCACCGTCTACAACTACATCCATATCGGCAATGCCCGTCCGCCCGTCGTCTTCGACGTGCTGGCCCGCCTGATCCGGCGGAACTACCCGAAGCTGGTCTACGCCCGGAACATCACGGACGTGGACGACAAGATCAACAAGGCCGCCGCCACCGCCGGCGTGCCCATCGGCGAGATCACCGGCAAGTACGCCCAGGCCTACCGCGACGACATGGCGCGGCTCGGCGTGGCTCCGCCCGACGTGGAGCCGCATGCCACGGCCCATATCCCCCAGATCGTCGCCATGATCGAGCGACTGATCGCCAGCGGCCATGCCTATGCCACCGAGGGCCATGTCCTGTTCCATGTGGACTCGTACAAGGAGTACGGCGCCCTTTCCGGTCGCGATCCCGATGAACAGATCGCCGGCGCCCGTGGCGAGGTTGCCCCGAACAAGAAGAGCCCGAGGGACTTCGTGCTCTGGAAACCCTCGGACGAGACACTGCCTGGCTGGGACAGCCCCTGGGGTCGCGGCCGCCCGGGCTGGCACATCGAGTGCTCGGCCATGAGCGAAACCCACCTGGGCGAGACCATCGACATCCATGCCGGTGGCGTGGATCTCACCTTCCCGCACCATGAGAACGAAATCGCCCAGAGCACCTGCGCCCACGGCGGCAAGGTGTTCGCCCGTTACTGGCTGCACAACGGCATGCTCACCTTCGACGGCAAGAAAATGTCGAAGTCGCTGGGCAACGTGCTCCAGTTGCACGAACTGTTGAACAAGCACCCCGGCGAGGCGCTGCGCCTGTTGCTGCTGCGTGGGCATTACCGCCAGCCGCTGGACTGGTCCGACGCCGCCCTCACCCAGTCGGTGCGCACGCTGGACGGTTGGTATGGCGTGCTGCGCGACATGGCGGACGTGGATGCCGGTGAGGTGTCGATCCCCGAGGCCGTCGAGGCGGCGCTCTGCGACGACCTGAACACGCCCCAGGCCCTGGCCGAGATCTCGCAGCTGGCCGACGCCGCGCGTCGCGCCACGGGTGACGAGCGTGCCGCCGCCAAGGCCGCCTTGCTGGGCGGTGCAAGCCTGCTTGGCCTGCTTCAGGAAGAGCCGGAAGCCTGGTTCCGCCAGGGCAGCCCCGGCGAGAGCGTGGACGCGGCCGCCATCGAGGCGAAGCTTGAGGAGCGTCGCGCTGCCCGTGCGGCGAAGGATTTCGCCCGTTCCGACGCGATTCGCGACGAATTGAAAGCCATGGGCATCGCCATCGAAGATGGTGCGCAGGGCACGCGCTGGAGCGTGGTGAAGGCATGAGCACGCCGCAGGAAGCCACCGCCGCCGAAGCACAGGCCGCCATCGCCGAGGAATTCGCTTTCTTCGGTGACTGGACCGAGCGTTACCAGTATCTGATCGACCTGGGGCGGCAGCTGCCGCCGTTTCCGGAAGAAAACAAGACCGAGGCCTTCCGGGTGCACGGCTGCCAGTCCATGGTGTGGCTGGTGCCGTCCGGCGATGCGTCGAAGCTGCATTTCGAAGCCACCAGCGATTCGGCCATCGTGTCCGGGCTGATCGCGCTGGTGTTGCGGGTGTATTCGGATCGCCCGGCACAGGAGATCGTGGATACCGAGCCGACGTATGTGCAGGAGATCGGCCTGGCGAAGCACCTCTCCCCCACCCGCTCGAACGGTCTGGCCGCCATGCTGGCGAAGATCAAGGCCCACGCGGCGACGCTCGCGGCGGCCTGACGCCGCCCTGTAGGGGCGCGCCTCACGCGCGCCCCACCGAAGCGACACCCCACCCTGTAGGAGCGCGCCTGCGCGCGACCCACCGAAGTGATACCCCACCTGTAGGAGCGCGCCTGCGCGCGACCGGGTTGTCGCGATGACTGGTCGCGCGCAAGGCGCGCTCCTACAGGGTGGGGTGTCGCGATGACCGGTCGCGCGCGAGGCGCGCTCCTACAGGGGGAGGGGTCGCGATGACCGGTCGCGCGCGAGGCGCGCTCCTACAGGGGGAGGGGTCGCGATGACCGGTCGCGCGCGAGGCGCGCTCCTACAGGGTGAGGTGTTGAGGGTGGGTTTACCCCAGCTCGCTGCGTGCGCGTACGTCGGCGAAGGACCAGTCCTTCACCAGTTCGCCGTTCTCCCATACCGTTTCCATCGCATGCTCCCAGCCGTGTTCGGGGACGAGATCCTCGGCGCGCTCCAGGTTCGCCGGAATCGGTACCGTCTTGTACGTGCCGTACTCGCGATGACGGATCAGCGTCAGGCGGCCCCGCTGAGAGAACTTGCCCGCATCCGTCACCGGCGCCTTGAACACATCGACCCACTGGCCGTCGATACGCGCCGCAGAGCACTTCAGCGCAAACTTCTGCGTATCGCGGTCCACCTTCTGCAACAGCGCACCGCCCATGCCGAAGGCGATGTTGTCCGCCGCATAGCCCACGCTGGTGATGCGCTCCAGGATGGCGCGGATGCTGTCCGGGTTGACCCCGTCGCCCTGGATCAGGCGCACATGGTTGAGCAGCCTGTAACCCTTGCCGTTCTTCGTGTGACCAAAGGCCTCGTCGAGCAGCGTGATGCACTGGTGCACCACCTCTACCGGGTCGCCCGAATCCGGGCGCACCACTAGCGTGCCGCCCGAGGCGATTACCTCGTCGCGCAGGGTCTTGCCCCAGTGTTCGCGGATGGCGTGGAAGATGTCGTAGCTGTCCGACACGACGGCCACCAGGCCGCCCGGCTTCGCAAAATGCCTCAGCATGTTGCGGTAGGCGTCGGCTTCGCGGTCGCGCCCCCAGCTGGTGATCGTGCTGTGCTCGGCCGCCGGGATCGAATAGCCGGCCATCGGCTCGCCATAGAACTCGCGTGCCGCCAGTACGCCCTGCACGGTGTCCGTGCCCAGGAAGTTGACCAGGTGCGCCATGCCGCCGATGGCGGCCGATTCTGCGCTGGAAACGCCACGTGCGCCGAAGTCGTGCAGCTTGAAAGGCAGCTGCCCGGCGACATCGTCACTGGTGCGTTCGAGGAACCCCCGGATGGTCCGCTTCACCTGCCAGCTCAGCGTCGCTACCGTTACCGGATACCACAGGCGCAGCAGCAGGGTTTCCAGGTAGCTCGGCAGCCAGAAAGCCTCCGGATCGGTCGACTCGATGGTGACCAGCGCCTGATGGGTGGGCACTACGGCGCCTTCGGGCACGGCCCGGATGCGCATGGGCAGGCGACCGCCGTGCAGGTCCACGATCCGGCGCCAGCCGGCCTCGTTGAACGGCTCGCCATGGATGGCGAAGAAATCGCGCGCCTCGTCCACATCGGCATGGGTGACCGGGCGGCTCAGCCAGGCTTTGAGAATGGCCTGAAGTCCGAAGAATACGGTCCTGTCGTATACGCCACCACGCGACTCGACATAAAAAAAGGTGCGGTCGGTGCCCGGCGGGTACTGGAGCCAGTGGCTGGCCTTGTAGCTGTCGGTATTGAGGATGAGATTGTGCAGATGGCGCATGGGGGCTCCTTTGACGGAAGTTTACTCCCCGCGCTGCGCCCTGCCTGCCCTGGAAAAAAAGAACCCCGCCGAAGCGGGGTTCCCTGGGTATCGCAGGAGCGATGCCGGATCAGTCGCCCATCTGCTTCTGCAGATGCTCGCGGCGCTCCTGCGCATCGAGCGTGAGCGTGGCGATGGGGCGCGCATCGAGACGCTCCAGGCCGATTTCCTCGTCCGTTTCCTCGCAGAAGCCATAGCGGCCTTCTTCGATGCGGCGCAGGGCCTTGTCGATCTTGGAGATCAGCTTGCGGTAACGATCGCGCGTGCGCAGTTCCAGCGAGTTTTCGGTCTCGCGGGTGGCGCGCTCGGCTTCGTCGCCGACGTCACGGACTTCCTCGCGGAGGTTGTCCATGGTCTGGCGCGACTCTTCGATGAGGTCGTCGCGCCACTTCTTGAGCTTGGCCCGGTAATAAGCCAGGTGCTTCGGGCTCATGTATTCCTCGCCATCGTTATCGTTGGGACGATAACCGGCGGGAAGGTCGATGATGGTGGTGGCCGGCAGCGCGTAGCGGCCGTCTTCTTTGGTGATGCCGTTGTCGAAAGTAGTGCTGTCTTTCATGCTGAAGTGCGCAGATTTCTCAGTTCTGGATGGGGAGGCGCTGGCCACCGCGGATGCCTTGCGACCAGCAGCGGTCGCGGATGCATCGTTGGCAGGGGCGGTCTTGGCCGCCAGTGCCGGCGTGGCCTTGGGCGCGGCCTTCACCGGCGCCTCAGGCGTCTTCCTGGCCGTCGCTGCCTTGCTGGCGGCGGCCGGGGTCTTCTTGGCCGCTGCCGGCGCGGGCGCCTTGGCTGCGGGCTTGCTGGCGACCTTGGCCGGAGCCTTTGTCGCTGTCTTGACTGGTGCTGCCTTCTTCGCGGCGGCCTTGGCCGGCGCGCTCTTGGCGGGAGTTTTCTTTGCCACGGCCCCCGCGGCCTTGGCCGGCGCCTTCGTCGCCTTCGCCACGGCCTGCTTGGCCTTCGTCACATCACCAGCCCCGCCTTTCTTGGCGGCGCCCTTGGCAGCTGCGGAACTACTAGCGATTTTCGCCATATCCTTCACCTCGGTGGCCGTGGCGGCGGGGTGTTATAGCCCAGATGCGTTACCCCAGCAACCTCTCTTCTGGGATACTGTCGGCTGGCTATCGCCGGTCGACACCTGGTTCCATACGTGACCCGCCTCCTCCTTCTACTGTTGTCCTTCTACAAGCGGTGGCTCAGCCCCCTCCTGGGAGCCCGCTGCCGGTTCCATCCATCCTGTTCCGATTATGCACGGGTTGCCATAGCCCGCTTCGGGCCGGCGCGAGGCGCCGTCCTGGCCAGCTGGCGCATCCTGCGCTGCCAGCCCTTCTGCGAAGGCGGGCTCGACCCCGTGCCGGAACAATTCGTCCTGCGACGCTGTGGTGCCCAAGGAGCCCATACCCATGACTGAAGCCTGGCTCATCAAGAACGCCGAACTCATCAACGAAAACAAGCGATTCACCGCGGACGTCCGCGTCCGCGACGGCAAAATCGCGAAGATCGCGCAGGGACTGCAAAAAGAGCGTGACGAAGAGGTTATCGATGCCACCGGCCTGTGGCTGCTGCCGGGGATGATCGACGACCAGGTCCATTTCCGCGAGCCCGGCCTCACCCAGAAGGCCGACATCCGCAGCGAATCGCGCGCCTGCGCGGCGGGCGGCATCACCAGCTTCATGGAGATGCCGAACACCAAGCCGCCGGCACTCGACCGCGACACCCTGGAAGCCAAGTACGCCCGCGGTGCCGAAAGCTCGGCCGTGAACTACGCCTTCTACATGGGCGCCAGCAACGACAACCTTGAGCACATCCGCAAGCTCGACCCGAAGGCCGCCCCGGGCGTGAAAGTGTTCATGGGCGCCTCCACCGGCAACATGCTGGTCGACAACCCGGAAACCCTCGACGGCATCTTCCGCGACACCCCGGTGCCGATCATCACGCACTGCGAAGACACCCCGATGATCGACGCCAACCACGAGAAGGCGCGCGAGAAATACGGCGAGGACATCCCTGCCTGGGAGCATCCGCACATCCGTTCGCGCGAGGCCTGCATCAAGTCGACGAGGCTCGCCATCTCGCTGGCGAGGAAGCACAACACCCGCCTGCACGTGCTGCACATTTCCACTGCCGACGAACTGGCCCTGTTCGAGCCGGGCCCCATCGAAGGCAAGCGCATCACGGCCGAAACCTGCGTGCACTTCCTGCATTTCGGCGGCAAGGCCGATTACGACAAGAAGGGTTTCTTCATCAAGTGCAACCCGGCGATCAAGGACGAAGCGGATCGTGAGGCGATCATCAAGGCCCTGGCCGAAGGCCGCCTCGACGTGCTCGCCACGGACCACGCCCCGCACCTGCTGGAAGAAAAGGAACAGAAGTACGACAAGGCCCCCTCGGGCCTGCCGCTCGTGCAGTTCGCCCTTCAGGCCGCCCTTCAGCGCGTGACCGAAGGCAAGCTCACCCTTGAGCGCGTGGTGGAAACCGTCTGTCACAATCCGGCAAAACTCTTCGACGTGAAGGGTCGTGGCTTCCTGCGCGAGGGCTATGCCGCCGACCTCGTGCTCGTGGACCCGAACAAACCGCATACGGTCACCCGCGCGGAAGTGCTGTCCAAGTGTGGCTGGTCGCCGTTCGAAGGCACCACCTTCAGCAGCAGCATCGCGTCCACCTTCGTCAACGGCCAGCGCGTGTGGGACGGCAAGCAGCTCGACGACAGCGTGCGAGGCCAGCGCCTGGAATTCGATCGTTGAGGCGGGTCGCTCTCGCCCTTGCGGCAGCACTGATCTTCCCGGTGGCCCATGCGGCCACCACCGACCTGCCGTCCAGCGTGTCGCAGGGTGGCCTTGTGATCGGGCATACCACGCCCGGCACGCGGGTCGCCATAGCCGGCAAGCCCGTGCGTGTCGGCAACGACGGCACCTTCGTATTCGGTGCCGGGCGTGACGAGCAAGGCCCCATCGACGTCACGGTGGGCGGTTCGCACCATGCCGTGACGGTCACGCCCCGGGACTGGCCCATCGAGCGGGTGAACGGCGTACCGCCGAAAACAGTGAACCCGCCGCCGGATATCGCCCAGCGCATCCAGCGCGAGCAGGCCGAAGTGGTGGCGGCGCGCAATCGCGATGATTCACGCGAGGATTTCGCCAAGGGATTCATCTGGCCGGTGACGGGGCGTATCAGCGGGCGCTTCGGTAACCAGCGCATCTACAACGGCGATCCCAAGGCGCCGCATTCGGGCATGGATATCGCGGTGCCCGAAGGCACGCCGGTCAAGGCGCCGGCCGATGGCATCATTACGTTTGCCAAGCCCGATCTGTATCTCACCGGTGGCACGGTGCTGCTGGATCACGGCTTCGGCTTGTCGTCGAACTTCCTGCACCTGTCGCGCATCGATGTGAAGGTGGGCGAGCAGGTGCATCAGGGTCAGGTGATCGGTGCAGCCGGCAAGACGGGCCGTGCCACGGGCCCGCATGTGCACTGGGGCTTCAACTGGTTCGGTACGCGACTCGACCCGCTGTTGCTGCCCGGCATCAGGTAACCCCTGTAGGAGCGCGCCTTGCGCGCGACCGGGTTGTCGCGATAACCGGTCGCGCGCAAGGCACGCTCCTACAGTAAACGGGGTGTCGCGCGAACGATGGCGCGCAAGGCGCGCTCCTACAAGAGTTTCAGGTCAGCGGCGGGCTTTGCTGGAGAACGCTACGGCGTCGTGGGGGTGCAGGCTTTCGTGATGTGCCACGCGTACGTGGAAGTCGGCGATGCCTGCATCGGCGTCCAGCGTTTTCTGGATACGGCGGGCGGCGTCTTCGCAGAACATCAGGTTGCCGCCATTGGCCAGGGCGAAGGCCTGTTCGTCGGCGCGCTTCACGGCCGTCTGCACCGGCGTGCCAAGAGCGGCTTCCACCCGATCGATCATGCCAATCAGGTCGAAGGCGCCCTCTCCTGCCGGTCGCACACGGATCGTGGCCGTGCTGCGCTGGGCGTGCGGCGTGGCAACGATGCCCTGCTCCGTGCCCAGCCACGCGAGGATCGTCTCGCGATCCAGCGCATGGTCGGTGGGAAAAGCCTTCGCGAAGCTGTCCTGGATCAACTGGCGCGACAGTGCCGCAGAGGCTGGACAGGTCGAGGAATAGACCACGTTCGTGGTGAGTTCCAGAAGAAACTGCCCGTCACTGCGCAAGGTGGCATCGAGGGTGATCGGATACGCACGCCAGCCACTGTTGTCGCTGCGCAAGGCACGGCGGCGCACCAGGTGCTCGAATCCGATGGTGATCCGCGCATGATCGGAAAGCCCCTCGTGGGACGAGAGAAACTGCCCCAGCAGTGCTCGCACACCCGCCAGCGTCACCGGACCGGCAGACAACGCTTCCGACACCAGCAGGTACAGGCGCGACATGTGGATGCCGCGCGCCTCCGCCCTGGTCAGGTTGACGAAGGCACCCACGCGCGCGCTGGTGGTCCTGGCATCGCCATCGCCCGCATCGAAGGCCACCGGCATCTCCATGCCATCCATGCCCACCCAGTCCAGCGTGCCCAGGGCGAGTGCGTGGTCTTGCGATGCCACGTCGGGAAGCTGGCGGGCCGGGGAATCTTGCATGTACATGGATGGGATCCTTGGTGCAGGCCGGGGTCTGCCGGCTTATCCGAACCAGATGGGGTAGATGGCGGCAAGGGTCAATGGAAGGCTCCGGGAAACAGTCCGTTCAGCCCAGCCGGGACGCCGCCTGCCGGGCTGCCCGCCACGCCCTGAAGGCCGTGGCAGGACCCGTGAGCGACTGTCGGCGGTGCAGCTCGGCAAAGGGCTCCGCCGCCTTTGCGGCACCGCGTGCCGTGGCAAGCGCCGTACGCCCTTCCAGGCCACGAAACGTGCTAAGGGGCTCATTCAAAGACAGCGCATCACGCAAGCCATCCGCCAGCTCGCCGAGCTGGGCTTTCAAGGCCTCGCGACGCGCCGGGGAATCGTCCTTCAGCTGCGCACGCGACAGGCCATGCCGGGCCAGGCGCGACATCGGCAGCGGCAGGCGCTCGTGGTCGGCGTCGAGTTCCAGGCGGGACAGCGCGAAGACCAGGTGTGAGAGCGTAGCGATGCGCGTAGCGGCCTCGACAGGCACCTGCCCACCGAACCACCAGGCGTTTTCCAGCGCAGCCAGCGAACCGTGCAGGTTGCGCGCCGCCACGACCTGGGCCGCGAAGTCCGACGCGGTGCCCTGCTCGAGCTGGGCCATCGCCGCGAGAACAGGCGCCAGCCATAGGCGCGTGTCTACTTTCCTGGCGCGCTCGCTGGCGAACAGCACCTTGGTCAGCGGATGACGACCGCCGCTGGCAGCGGCGCCGGAGAGTTCTTCCGCCCACCATTGCAGCTTGGCAGCCGCCACCTGCGGCTCACGGATGCCATAGGCAGACGAGATGAGTTCCTGCTCGAACGCGGCCAGCGCCACGTGCTCGTCGCGCACGGCCGGATCGACGAAGCCCAGCGCAACCCGCTGCTGGGGCTGCACCGCCAGCCACTTGTCGACAAAGCTCTGGGTGGCGCCGTCGGTCACGCAGCCACCTTGATGCCCAGCAGCGCCGCCAGTTCATCCGGATGATCGATCACGAGATCGGCGCCCCACTCGTCCGGGTTGCCGCCATCGAGATAACCCCAGCGCACGGCCACGGTGAACAGGCCGGCCGCATGACCTGCCTGCACATCGCGGCGGTCGTCGCCCACGAACACCGAACGCTTGGGCGGTACGCCCGCGAGTTCGCAGGCACGCAGGACCGGCGCAGGATCGGGCTTCTTTACCGGCAGCGTGTCACCGGCCACCACGGCAACGGGCTTCCAGTGCGGTACGGCACGCGGCAGCAGGGCCTCGGTGAGGAAACCCGGCTTGTTGGTGACGATGCCCCAGCGCAGGTGGGCGGCGTCGAGGCCGCTGATCAACGGCTCGATGCCCTCGAAGGGTCCCGTCCCGGCGCGGCCCATGTTTTCCTCGTAGATCGCGAGGAAACGCGGCACGTGACGAAGCACGGCATCGGCGTCGAAATCGGGAAAAGCCACCGCGATCATGGCACGCGAACCGCGAGACACCACTTCGCGCAGCGGCTCGAATTCGGGCACCGGCGACTTCAGCTCGTGGCACAGCTGGACGATGGCGGCGTAGAGATCCTGGGCGCTATCCAGCAGCGTGCCGTCGAGATCGAAGAAAACGCCTTCGGGCTTGAAGGGCAACGTGGTCATGCGGGCTTCCTTGCAGAGAGGATGTAGTTCACCGACGTATTGCCCGACAGGCTGGCGTTACGGGTGAGCGGGTTATAGGCCAGCCCCTTGATGTCCTCGAGTTCGAGATCGACGTGACGCAGCATCGCGGCAACCTCGGAAGGCTTCAGGAACTGGGCGTAATGATGAGTGCCGCGCGGCAGCAGGCGCATGAGGTATTCCGCGCCGACGATGGCCGCGCCGAAGGCGGCCGGCGTGCGATTGAGCGTGGACAGGAACAGCTGTCCGCCCGGCTTCAGCATGGCGGCCAGATCGCGGATCAGAACCAGCGGATCGGGCACGTGCTCGATCATCTCCATGCAGCACACGGCATCGAACGATGCCGGTTCGGCAGCGGCGAGTTCTTCCGACGACTGCACGCGGTAATCCACGGAGAGGTTCGATTCGAACAGGTGCAGCTTTGCGATCTCGATCAGCTTCGCACCGAGGTCGATGGCGGTGACGTTGGCGCCGGCACGCGCCAGCGCCTCACTGAGCAGGCCGCCGCCGCAACCGACATCCACCACCTTCGCACCGCGAAGCTGGGTGCGACCACCCACGTAGGCGGCACGCACGGGATTGAGATCGTGCAGGGGACGGGACTCGCCATCGGGGTCCCACCAGCGAGCGGCGAGCTTTTCGAAACGCGCGATTTCTTCCGCGCTGACGTTGGCGTTCTGCATGGTGTTACCTCAACTGAAACGGCGCACGCGCCACTCATGGACGGTGAGCCTGGACGATCCGCTCACATGCAGCGGATCGGTATGGGCAATCTGCGTGGCTTCCTCGAGGCTGGGCGCGCGCAGCAGATAGGCGCCACCGGTGCCGTCGGTGAACGGACCGGTGAGCTCGATCATGCCGCGACCGATCAGCTCCGACAGGAACATCTGGTGGTCGTCGCCCGCCGATGCGGAGAAATCCGGCGTACGGATGGCGAGCACCAGGTAGAGATGATCGGTCATGCGGGATCCTCCGCCGCGATACGCTCGCGCCACGAACGAGCCTTCTCGCGGATGGCATCGATATCCACGTCGACAAGACGCTTGTTGGCGAGCTTGCGCGCACCGTCGATCCACACGTCGCTGACCTGGTGACGGCCCGTGGCGTACACCAGCTGCGAGGCCACATGGTAAAGCGGCTGGGTTTCGAGGTCGTCGAGACGCACGGCGGTGAGGTCCGCGCGCTTGCCCGGCTCGATCGAGCCCACCTTGTCGCCCAGGCCGATCGCCCTGGCGCCATTGAGGGTGGCGGCACGCAATGCACTGGCCGCATCAAAGGCCGCGGCATCGCCGATCACCGCCTTGGCGAGCATGGCAGCGGTGCGCATCTCGCCGAACATGTCGAGGTCGTTGTTCGATGCGCAGCCATCGGTGCCGATGCAGACGTTCACACCCGCGGCGCGCAGTTTTTCGGCCTGGCAGAAGCCCGAGGCCAGCTTCAGGTTGGACTCGGGGCAATGCACCACGGAGACGCCGGCAGCGGCACAGGCGGCGATCTCGCCGTCGGTGAGCTGGGTCATGTGCACGGCGATCAGGCGCTCGTTGACCAGGCCCAGCTTCTGCAGGCGCGCAAACGGACGCATGCCGTCCTTCGCGATGCCCTCTTCCACTTCCTGTGCCGTCTCGTGGGTATGCAGGTGAACGGGGATGTCGAGCTGGTCGGAGAGCACGCGGATGCGCTCGAAATTCTCGTCGGACACCGTGTACGGCGCATGCGGGGCGAAGGCCGTGCTGAGCAGCGGCTCGCCGCGCAGCGAGTCGTGCACTTCCTCGGCGCGCTGGAAGTATTCGTCGGAGGTCTTCGCCCAGGGCGTGGGGAAGTCGATCACCGGCAGGCCGATCACCGCGCGGAAGCCCATCCGGCGATACGTCGCGGCGATCACGTCGGGGAAGAAATAGTTCTCGTTGGCGCAGGTGGTGCCGCCACGGATCATCTCGGCCACGGCCAGTTCCACGCCGTCGCGGATGAAGTCCGGCCCCATCACGCGGCCTTCGGCCGGCCAGATGTGTTCCTGCAGCCAGACCATCAGCGGCAGGTCGTCCGCGAGGCCGCGCAGCAGGGTCATCGGATTGTGGGTGTGCGAATTCACCAGGCCCGGGATGAGCGCATGCTCGCCGAGGCTGACCCGCTCGCGCGGCGTGTAGTGCTTGCGCGCCTCGTCGGCCGGCAGGATGGCGAGGATCTCGCCGCCGTTAATGGCGACCGCATGGTCGTCGAGCACGACACCGTGCGGCTCGACGGGGACGACCCAGCGGGCCTCGATGAGAAGATCGATATCGATAGGGGTGGTGGAGCTCATGGGTGCCTCACTGAATCCGGATACCAGGAAGTCACGGAACATATCGATCCCGTATGACCTTCCATCGTACTTGAGCAGGACACAGGCAATCCCTTGCCGGTCGCAGATAAAGAAACGGCACGGCGCCCCGGGGGCTGCCGTGCCGATCAGCCAGACCTGGTGGTCCGGACGACTTACTTGACGCGGCTGTCGTACTCGCCGGTGCGGGTATCGACCTTGATCACTTCGTCCTGGTTGACGAAGAGCGGCACGCGAACCACGGCACCGGTTTCGAGCGTGGCCGGCTTGCCGCCGCCGCCCGAGGTATCGCCACGGACGCCCGGGTCGGTCTCGACGATCTTCAGCTCCACGAACTTCGGAGCCTGCACGGCGATGATCTGGGTTTCGTTGAAGAGGGTGATCTGGCAAAGCTCGTCGCCCTTGAGCCACTTCCAGGCGTCGCCCATGGCGGCCTGGTTGGCACGGTACTGTTCGAAGGTTTCCGAGTGCATGAAGATCCACTCGCGGTCGTCGCCGGTACCCTCGATGTACGAGAAGGATGCGTCGGTATCGACGGCATTGGCTTCTTCGTAGGAGTCGCTCGACTTCAGGGTGAGCTCGGTGGTGCGGCCGTCCTTCAGGTTGCGCACGCGGATGCGCGTGAACGCCTGGCCCTTGCCCGGCTTGATGAAGTCGGCTTCGGTGATGACCCAGGGATCGCCGTTGTGAAGGATCTTCTTGCCCGTTTTGACGTCATTAAGGCCAAGGGTCGCCATGCGTTTCTTGCTCCAGAGGTGAATCCGCCCACCGGGCGGCTAAAATAGGGGGATCTCAAGAGGCCATATGGCCCGCCCCAAGGCCCACCATGATAACCGCAAGCCCCACCTGTCGCCTATCCGCACCCGTTCCGGGCTGGCGCGAGCTGTGGCGGGACGCCATCACCGACGCCGGGGAGCTGCTGTCCGCCGTGGGCCTGGCCCACCGCGCCGACCTGCTGCCCGCGGACGACGCCGGCTTCCCCCTGCGGGTGCCACGCGGTTTCGTAGCCCGCATGCGCCATGGCGACCCGGACGACCCCCTGCTGCTCCAGGTGCTGCCGCGCCAGGCCGAGCACGTGGAAGCCCCCGGCTACACGATCGATGCCGTGGGCGACATGGCGTCCCGGGCCGGTCACGGCGTGCTGCACAAGTACGACGGCCGCGCCCTGCTGATCGCCAGCGGCTCGTGTGCGGTGAACTGCCGCTACTGCTTCCGCCGGCACTTTCCCTATGGCGAGGACATCGCCGCCGCAGCCCAGTGGCGCGAGGCGCTGGCCCATGTGGCCGCCGACACTTCCATCCGCGAGCTGATCCTCTCCGGCGGCGACCCGCTCTCGCTGGCCACGCACAAGCTGGAAGAACTCACCCGCGGGCTGGCCTCCCTGCCCCACGTGATCCGCCTGCGCATCCATACGCGCCTGCCCGTGGTGCTGCCCGAGCGCATCGACGATGCGTTCGTCGCCTGGCTCGCCGCCCTGCCGTTGCAGAAAGTGGTGGTGCTGCACGCCAACCATGCCAACGAATTCGATGCGAACGTGGATGCCGCGTGCGCACGCCTGCGCGAGGCGGGTGCCACGCTGCTCAACCAGTCCGTGCTGCTGGCCGGCATCAACGATGACGCCGATACGCTGGCCGAACTGTGCGAACGCTCGTTTGCGGCAGGCGTGCTGCCCTATTACCTGCACCAGCTCGACAAGGTCACGGGCGCTGCCCATTTCGAGGTGCCGGACCACCTCGCCCTCGACCTCGTGGATGCGCTGCGTGCACGACTTCCCGGGTACCTTGTCCCAAAACTGGTACGTGAACTGCCGGGCGATCCCTCCAAGCGCCCTGTTGCCGATTCGGCGCGTTAGTATTGGCGTTCTTCCGGTCGGCCAGCGTCGACCGGACCGCGTTTGGGGGAAGCGGAGTGGGCAACCACTTCGCGGGGTGAACAAGGCGGCAACCGGAACGGCATGAAACACGACAACGTCATCAGGATCCTCTTCATCGAAGACTCGGTGGAAGACGCCGAGCTGTTGATCAACGTATTGCGCAACGGCGGCATCGCCGTGCGTCCTGCGAGAGCCACGAAGGACGACGAGATCCGCACCGCGCTGGACGAACTCCAGCCCGACCTGGTGGTGCTCAACCCGTCCGTTGCGGGCGTGGAAACCGACGCCGTCATGCGCCACATCGATGCCAGCGGGCGCGACATGACCCTGGTGGCCGTGGTGGAAGGCCTGGACACCGATGCGGTGGCCGACCTTTTCGCCAGCGGTGCGCGTGGCGTGGCGCTGCGGCGCCGCTCCGACCAGGTGCTGGCCGTGGTGCGCCGCGAATTCGAAGCCCTCTCCACCCGGCGCCAGCTGCGCCGCATGGAAACCTCCCTGCGCGAAACCGAACGCCGCTGCGACGCCCTGCTCGACTCGTCGCGCGATGCCATCGCCTACGTTCACGAAGGCATGCACGTGAGGGTGAACCAGGCATTCCTTGAAGCCTTCGGCTTTGTCGAGGCGGACGACGTGATCGGACTGTCCATCCTCGACCTCGTGGCCAGCGCCCATGCCGACCCGCTGAAAAGTGCCCTTCGCGGCCTTTCCCGTGGCGAGAAGCTGCCGCCCATGGAGCTGGTGGCCCGGCGCGATGACGGCCGCACCTTCAAGGCCGTGGCCGAATTCGCCCACGCCTCGTTCGAAGGCGAGGCCTGCGTGCAGATCATCTTCCGCCAGCAGGCCGTGGACCCGGCCCTGGTGGCGCAGTTGCAGCGCGATCCGGTCACGGGCCTGTTCAACCGGGCCCGCACGCTCGAACACATCGACCAGGCCGTCGCCGCCGCAGCCGGGGGCCGTGAGGGCCAGGCCGTGCTTCTGCTTGAGCCCGACAACTGGAAAGACCTCGTCGCCAGCGTGGGCATCGGCAATGCCGACCGCATCCTGGCCACGCTGGCCCGCAGGGTCTGCGAAGCCGTGGACAACGAAGACATCGGTGGCGTGCTCGGCGACCACACGCTCGGTTTCGTGCTGGGGCCGCGCGGCGACCTCGAACACGCCGCGCTCGCCGAACGCCTGCGCACCACGGTGGCCGAGCACATCTTCGACGTGGGCAGCCGCTCGATCACGCTCAGCGTCACCATTGGCGGCGCGCTGCTGGCCGAAAAGAACGCCAATACGGAAACCCTGCTCGACCAGGCCAGCGCAGCCCTGCGCAACGCCCAGAACCAGGGTGGCAACCGCGTGGAACTGCACGACCCCAGCGCCCGCGAAAAGGCCGAGGCCGAGCGCGAGCAGTACTGGCTCGACCTGGTGAAGCAGGCCCTGGCCGACGACGGCCTGCGCCTGTACCACCAGCAGATCATCAGCCTGCAGGATGCCGCGGGCGAGTTCTACGAGATCCTGGTCCGCATGCAGGGCCCGAAGGGCGATGTCCTGCCGTCCTACTTCTTGCCAGTGGCCGAACGCAACGGCCTGCTGCCGGCCATCGACCGCTGGGTGCTGGGCCATGCCATCGATGCGCTGGCCCATCGCGAGAACGATGGCCTGACCACCACCTACTTCGTGAAGATCACGCTGCAATCGGTGGAAGACCCCGACCTGCTGCCCTGGCTGAAGCGCCGCCTTGAAACGGCGCGCCTGCGCCGCAGCACGCTGGTGGTGGAGATGCCCGAGTCCAAGGTGCTCACGAGCCTGCGCCCGGTGCAGGAGTTCGTGGCCGGCTGGCGCAAGTCAGGCGGGCGCTTTGCCATCGAGCAGTTCGGCTCGGGTCTCAACTCGTTCCAGATGCTGACCCATGTCGAGGCCGATTACCTCAAGATCGACCGCAGCTTCATGACCGACCTGCCCCAGCATCCGGAAAACCAGAAGAAAATTGCCGATATCTGCCGCGAGGGTCATGCCTCGGGCAAGCAGACCGTGGCCGAATGGGTCGAGGATGCCGTCAGCACGTCGCTGCTGTTCGCCTGCGGGGTCGATTTCGTCCAGGGCAACTTCCTCCAGGAGCCTGCCAAGGTACTTGCCGAGGAATACATGCCCCTGTGACGGGCCGGGTATAATCGGCGGCTGCCCCGCATCCGCCTCAGGAACCTTCCGATGTCCCACTCCGCGCTGACCGCCCTTTCGCCCCTGGACGGCCGCTACGCCGCCAAGGCGGCTTCGCTGCGCCCGATCTTCAGCGAATTCGGCCTCATGCACCGTCGCGTGCACGTGGAGATCCACTGGCTGCTTGCCCTGGCCAGGCACCCGGGCATCGTCGAGCTGCCGGCGTTCCCGGCCGACGCCGTGGCCCGCCTGGAAGCCATCGCCGACCAGTTCTCGGTAGACGATGGCGAGCGCATCAAGGAAATCGAGGCCACCACCAACCACGACGTGAAAGCCGTGGAGTACTTCATCAAGGAGCGCATCGGCAACGAACCCGCCCTGGCCCAGGCCAAGGAGTTCGTGCACTTTGCCTGCACCAGCGAAGACATCAACAACCTCGCCTACTCCCTGATGCTGAAGGACGCCCGCGAGAGCGTGCTGCTGCCGGCCCTGGACCAGATCATCGGCAAGCTGCGCGCCCTGGCGCACGAGCACGCCGGCCTGTCGCTGCTGTCGCGCACCCACGGCCAGACAGCCTCGCCCAGCACCATGGGCAAGGAACTGGCCAACGTCGTCGCCCGCCTGGAGCGCCAGCGCCGCCAGCTCGTCGCCATCGAGATCCCGGGCAAGATCAACGGCGCCGTGGGCAATTACAACGCCCACGTCATTTCCTACCCCGAGGTGGAGTGGCCGGCCCTGGCCGCTGGCTTCGTCGAGGGCCTGGGCCTCACCTTCAACGCGTACACGACGCAGATCGAACCGCACGACGGCATCGCCGAGTTCGCCGATGTGCTGCGCCGGGTCAACATCATCCTGATCGACCTCGCCCGCGACGTATGGGGTTACATCTCGCTGGGTTACTTCCGTCAGGCGCTCAAGGCCGGCGAAGTGGGCTCGTCCACGATGCCGCACAAGGTCAACCCGATCGATTTCGAAAACGCCGAAGGCAACTTCGGTCTCGCCAACGCCCTGCTCGGCCACTTCGCCGAGAAGCTGCCGATCAGCCGCTGGCAGCGCGACCTCACCGACTCCACCGTGCTGCGCGCGCTGGGCACGGCCTTTGGTCATTCGCTGGTGGCGTTCGAATCGCTGATGAAGGGCCTGGGCAAGCTCAACGTGAACGCCGAGCGCGTGGCCGCCGACCTCGACAACAGCTGGGAAGTGCTGGCCGAAGCCGTGCAAACCGTGATGCGTCGTTTCGGCCTGCCGGAGCCGTACGAGCAGCTCAAGGCTCTCACCCGTGGGCAGGGCATCACGAAGGATTCGATGCGCACGTTCATCGCCGGCCTCGACCTGCCCGCCGACGCGAAGCAGGCCCTCGCCGAACTGACCCCGGCCAGCTACATCGGCCTGGCCGACAAGCTCGCCCGCGAGATCTAGCCACGCATTATCGCGCACCCCCTGTAGGAGCGCGCCTCGCGCGCGACCGGTTATCGCGAAAACCCGGTCGCGCGCAAGGCGCGCTCCTACAGGGGTATGGTTTTGCTGAAACCCGTCGCGCGAAGCGGGCTCCTGCAAAGGGCGTAAAAAAACGCCAGTCTTTCGACTGGCGTTTTGTTTTACCGGGCCTGCGAAACGATCAGCAGCCGCTGTCGTTGCCGAACGGGTCGTCGAGGACGATCGTGTCGTCGCGGTCGGCACCCGTGGCCACCAGGGCCAGCTTGCAGCCCGACAGCTCTTCCACGGCGCGCAGGTAGGCGCGCGCGGCCGGCGGCAGCTTGTTCCAGTCGCGGATACCCGCGGTGGACTCGGCCCAGCCCGGGAATTCCAGGTACACCGGCTTGCACTCGTCCCAGCCGTCGGCATCCAGCGGCGCCAGTTCGCGACGCTTGCCGCGGTATTCGTACGCGATGCAGACCTTGATGCTTTCCAGGCCGTCGAGCACGTCGAGCTTGGTGATCGCCAGGCCGTCGATGCCGTTGATCTGCACGGCGCGCTTCAGCGCCACCAGGTCGATCCAGCCGCAGCGACGCGGACGGCCCGTGCTGGCACCGAACTCGTTGCCCTTCTTGCGCAGGGTCTCGCCCATCTCGTCGTTGAGCTCGGTGGGGAACGGACCGCCGCCGACGCGCGTTGCATAGGCCTTGCAGATGCCCAGAACGTAGTCGATATCGCGTGCGCCTACGCCGGTACCGGCCAGCGCACCGCCGACCGTGGTGTTCGACGAGGTGACGTACGGATAGGTGCCGTGATCGATGTCGAGCAGCGCGCCCTGCGCACCTTCGAACAGGATGTTGCCACCCTCGCGACGCACGTCGTGCAGGATGGTGGCGACGTCGTCGACCATCGGCTTGATGTACTCGCCCCAGGTGAGCGCTTCGTCGAGGACAGTCTGGTAATCGACGGGCTCGGCCTTCAGCCACTGCGTGAGCACGAAGTTGTGGTACTCGACGGCAGCCTTCACCTTCTCCGGCAGCTCGTGCGGATACATGAGGTCGGCGACGCGGATCGAGCGGCGGGCCACCTTGTCTTCATAGGCCGGGCCGATGCCGCGACCGGTGGTGCCGATGGCCTTGGCGCCGGAGGCGACTTCGCGCGCCTTATCGACGGCAATGTGGTACGGCATGATCAGCGGCGTGGCCGGGGAGATCTTCAGGCGGGCACGCACATCCACGCCCTGGCCTTCCAGCTCGGCGATTTCGCTCATCAGTGCGGCCGGGGAAAGCACGACGCCGTTACCGATGAGGCACAGCGCGTCGTCGCGCAGGATACCCGAGGGAATAAGGTGCAGGACGGTCTTCTTGCCCTTGATCACCAGCGTGTGACCGGCGTTGTGGCCGCCCTGGAAACGCGCGACGGCGCCGACGCGCTCGGTAAGCAGATCGACGATCTTGCCCTTGCCTTCGTCGCCCCATTGCGCGCCGAGGATGACTACTGACTTGCCCATGATGATGATGCTCTCTTCAAGGTAGGTTGCCCGCGAGGGCGATGTGGAGACCGGTTAGCGCTGACGACCGGGGCCGTCGTTGAGGTAGCGCAGGAATTCGGAATCGGGCTTCAGCACGAGCGTACCCTTGCCATCGGCGAAGGCTTTGCGATACGCGGCGAGGCTCCGGTAGAAGGCGAAGAACTCGGGATCCTGGCTATAAGTCTGCGCGTAGATGGCCGCAGCCTGCGCATCGCCGTCGCCCTTCACCTTCGTGGCGTCACGGTTGGCATCGGCCAGCAGCACGAGCTTCTGGCGATCGGCGTCGGCACGGATCTTCTCGGCGCTTTCCTGACCGGTGTAGCGCAGCTCGTTGGCCAGCTGCAGGCGCTCGGCGCGCATGCGCTTGTAGACCGAGCCACTTACTTCGTCGGGCAGGTCGATGCGCTTGATGCGCACGTCGACCACGGCGATGCCCAGGGTCTTGCGGGCCACGGCATCGGTCTGCTGGCGCACGCGCTCGGTGATGTCCTTGCGGCCACCGGCGATCAGGTCTTCGAGCGGACGGGCATTGAACTCGTAACGCAGTGCGTCCTTCACGATGGGCGTGAGGCGCTGCACGGCCTGGATCTGCTCGCCCGACGTGGCGCGATAGTAGGCGGCGTTATCGGCGATGCGCCACTTCACGTAGAAGTCGACGTTGACGCTCTTCTTTTCGAGCGTGAAGTAACGCTCGGGCTGGGCATCGAGACCCAGGATGCGGTTGTCGAAACGCATCACCTGCTGGATGACCGGCACCTTGAAATGCAGGCCGGGCTGGTAATCGGCACGCACGATGCGGCCGAACTGCAACAGCAGCGCGTTCTCGCCTTCCTTCACCACGAAGGCACTGTTGAAGCCAAGGAGGACCAGGGCGACGACGATGAGGCCGGAGATGATCTTCACTGGGCATTCCCCTGCGCGTTCGGCTCGGTGGTCGCGGACTGCACCACGGTGCCTACGCCCGGCACGTTGCGGACGCTCGAGTTCGACTGGCCGTCCACCGGCAACTGGATGATGTTCTTGCCGTTGGTACCGTCGATGACCTTGGGGTTGCCGGCCATGACTTCCTCGACGGTTTCCAGCCAGAGGCGACGACGCGTCACTTCCGGCGCGGCACGGTATTCCTTGAGGATGAGATTGAAGCGCTCGACATCGCCATTGGCGCGGGCGATGCGCTCCACGCGCTCGGCTTCGGCCTCGGCGGCGATGCGGGCGGCTTCACCACGCGCCACCGGCACGACCTGGCTTTCGTAGGCGCGGGCTTTGTTCTCTTCGCTCTGTTTGTCTTCGCGCGCCGCGTTGACGTCGTCGAAGGCGTCCTTCACTTCCTTCGGCGGAGCCACGTTCTGGAAACTGACGCCGGTGACGGTGACGCCGGCATCGTATTTATCGAGCGTGGCCTGGAGGATGTCACGCGTCTGCTGCTGCAGGGTTTCCTTGGCGGCCGGAGCCACGCCCGTGACGGGCGCCTGGTCTGGCGCCGGGCTGTCGACGCCGGGCGTGGTGAGGATGTTGTCCATCACGTTGGCGCCCACCACCGAGCGCACGGCGGCCTCGGCCGCATTGGCGATGGTGCCGTTCTCGACGTCGGCGTTGGAATACAGGAACTTGCGGGCGTCGGCGACCTGGTACTGCACGTTGAAGTCGATGGCGATGATGTTTTCATCGCGGGTAAGCATCGACACGTTGTCCGAGATGGAGCGGACCTGGGTCGTCTCCACCTTGGTCACCGTTTCGATCGGAGCCGGTGCCTTCAGGTGGAAGCCGGGCGGCAGGATGCGCGAGAACTGGCCGAAGCGCAGCACCACGCCGACCTGCCGGGCATCGATGACCGTGTAGCTGGAGACCAGCAGCCAAGCCACGATGAACACGGCGATGATGGCTGCGACGCCACCACTGCCTGCACCAAAGCGACCGAAACGGGCCTTGATGTTCTTGATCGCTCCGTCGAGGTCGGGCTTGCGCCCGCCTTGCCGGTTGCGGTTCCAGGGATCCTTCTGGCCGTTACCGGGTTCGTTCCAAGCCATGGGCGACAGTCTCCTTCGGGGACCGGAGGTGGGCGGCTGACAAGCCATGATCAGGCCGACACGACGGCAGCGAGCGGCGGGCGTCATTGCAGACCCGGCACCGCGCCGGATCGGCACGCAAACAGTGTTAATTCTACCAGAAGGCCATGGCGATGCGACGGGTCAGAAATCCGCCCCGGCCGGCTCGATCAGTTCGCGTAAAGGCCTTGCATGCTCGTCATCGCCCAGCAGCGGGGCCAGGACGGAACGCGGGGCATCGATGTCGAGATGCCAGCCGTGTTCGTCGATGGCTTCGCCCACGATGGCACCGGCCGCTTTCAGGCGGGCGTGCAGTCTGCCGGCGGTGAGAGGAAGCTCAAGACCGGTACGGATGCGGTCACCGCCAAGCAGTTCGCCCAGAGCCTGGCGCAGGCCTTCAAGGCCCTCGCCCGAATGGGCGGACAGCCACACCTGGCGTGGCAGCCCGTCGTCACCCCGGTCCACGCGGGCTTCCGTATCGACGAGATCGATCTTGTTCATCACCGAAAGCTGGGGGACGTCGCCCGCGCCGATCTCTTCGAGCACCTCGTCCACCACGCGGCGCAGCAGCTCGCGCTCCTCGTCGGCGGCGTCGCTGACATGGATCAGCAGGTCGGCATCGCGGGCTTCGGCCAGCGTCGCGCGGAAGGCTGCGACCAGGTCGTGCGGCAGCTCGCGGATGAAGCCGACGGTGTCGGCCACCACGGCCGGCCCGCAGGACAGGCCGTCGATCTTGCGTACTGTCGGGTCCAGCGTGGCGAACAGCTGGTCGGCGGCATAGACCCCGCCCGTGGTCAGCGCATTGAACAGCGTGGACTTGCCGGCATTGGTATAGCCCACCAGGGCCACGCGAGGCACCGTGTTGCGCAGGCGCGCGCGGCGTTGCTGGTCGCGCTGGACCTGAACCTTTTCAAGGCGTTTGGTGAGCATCTTCACCCGCTCGGCAAGCAGGCGGCGGTCGGTTTCCAGCTGGGTTTCACCCGGACCGCGGTTGCCGATGGCACCGCCGCGCTGGGCGTCCAGATGGGTCCAGCCGCGCACCAGGCGGGTGGCGATGTGCTTGAGCTGCGCCAGCTCCACCTCGAGCTTGCCTTCGTGCGAACGGGCCCGCTGGGCGAAGATGTCGAGGATGAGACCGGCGCGATCCACCACGCGGGTCTTCAGGTGTTTTTCGAGGTTACGTTCTTGCACCGGGGTGAGCACGTGGTCCACCAGGACCAGGTCGGCCTCCAGCGCGCGGACGGCCTCGGCCACTTCGTCGGCCTTGCCACTGCCGATGTAGAAACGGGGGTTCGGGGTTTCGACACGTGCGGGGATGCTGGTGAGGATCTCGGCGCCTGCCGAGGTCACCAGTTCGGCGAATTCCTCACCACGACGCACCGCGTCGCCCTCGCCGCGCGAATGCGGCAACACCAGGATGGCCCGGTCGCCTTTCTTTTGCCTATCGAACACTTAGCGGGATAACCTCATGAGTGATGAAGGGCGCGCGCCGCATGCGTGCGCGCGCCCGACCCCTTATATGGGTTTCCTTCGAAGGCCCCTCAACCCTCGACGTCGCCCGACGCCGACTCCGCGTGGTTTTCGTGACCGCCAACGCGCACGTTGCGGCTCGGCACCACGGTGGAAATGGCGTGCTTGTAGACCATCTGGCTGACCTGGTTGCGCAGCAGCACCACGAATTGGTCGAACGACTCGATGGTGCCCTGCAGCTTGATGCCGTTCACCAGGTAAATGGCGACCGGCACGCGCTCGCGGCGCAGTGCATTCAGAAACGGATCCTGCAACGATTGCCCTTTGGACATTCTTCTTCTCCCCTACGTTTTTATTGTGCGGGTCCGGATAAAGAACGCCCCGCGGCGCCCCGGCCCAAGTTTTTTGAATCTTAACTGCATTTAAACGTCATCTGGAAGCGGCCGGCGTGACGACTCCGGCATTCCGAGGAACAGTGCCAGAGCCGCCGAGGCCTCCGGCAACGGATCGACCCGGTCAGGGTCGAACGTCCGTGCGTCCAGCTCGCTGCGCAGCCAGGTGATCTGGCGCTTGGCAAGCTGGCGGGTGGCATAGATACCACGGTCTCGCAAATTCGTGGCGTCTCCGTGACCATCGAGATATTCCCACGCCTGACGGTAGCCCACCGCGCGAATGGCTGGAAGATCGGCGTGGAGGTCGCCGCGGGCCCGCAGGGCCTTTACCTCGTCGAGAAAGCCTTCGTCCAGCATCTGCGTGAAACGCCGGGCGATGCGCTCGTGCAGGGTGGTGCGACTCTCCGGCAGCAGGGCCAGCTTGAGCACCCGCCATGGGAAGGGCTTGCGCGCCTGGCGCTGAAGCTCGCTGATCGGGCGCCCCGTCAGCTCCATGACTTCGAGCGCCCGCTGGATCCGCTGGGCATCGGCCGGCTTGATGCGCTCGCCGGCCTCGGGATCGGCCGCCGCCATGCGCGCATGCATGGCGGCCCAGCCCAGGCGGGCCGCCTCCTCAGCAAGACGCTCCCGGACGGACGCGTCAGCTTCCGGCAACTCCGACAGCCCTCGTTGCAAGGCTCGGAAATAAAGACCCGTACCACCCACCAGCAGCGGCACCCTGCCGGAGGCCGCCACCGCTTGCATGGCGGACACTGCATCCGTGGCGAAATCGGCAGCCGAGTAAGGCTGCGCGGGATCGCGGATATCGATCAGCTCGTGCGGATAACGGGCGAGCGTGGCCGCATCGGGCTTGGCGGAACCGATATTCAGGCCACGATAGACCAGCGCCGAATCGACCGAAATCAGGCCGACCGGAAAGCGGTCGGCAAGCTCGCAGGCAAGCGCCGTCTTGCCCGAGGCGGTAGGGCCCATGAGAAAGATGGCGAGAGGGCGTGCGTCGGACGACATTGCTGTCCCTGAAATAGAAAATCGCCGGCCCGAAGGCCGGCGATTCCCGGAGAGTGCTGCGTTACTGCTGGGTCTGCGGATCGTAGGCGCCGCTGGACGCCGACTTGCCCTGCATGTGGTCGGGCAGCGCCGCCTTCTGCGGGGTGTCTTCCAGCGTGCGGGCATCCTTCTCGACGGCATTCAGGCGAACCAGCTCGCCCTTCTTGTCGTAATACACGGCAAAGCCGTAATCGAGCGCCATGCGGGCCATGAAGCCCAGGTGGGCGTCACGGATCTTCGAATCGTCGCTGGGCAGCAGGAGCACCGTCTTCGGCAGTTTGCCCTGATCCTTCAGGTACGCGAAGTGGCTGCCCGTATCCGCTGCGGAGAGCACCGCGTTGTCCACGAGGAACTGGCCGCTCTTGTACGCCTTCACGGTGTAGTCGAACTTGCCTTCGGTGGCGCTGGTGGCAACGTGGTCGTCCTTGGAGACGCCACGGTGGCAACCGGCAAGCACCAGCAGGCTGGCAAGGAAGACCGCGGCGACGGCGCGGGTCATCAGGGTGGGAAGTCGGATCATCGGTGTCTCCGTGGATCGGGTGCGGCTTCGGAAAAGGGCGAGTCTACCGCGCGCGGATGTCGCGCGCGGCTGGGACCGGGCGGGCGTTCAGGTGCTCGGCAGCGTGACGCCGCGCTGGCCCTGGTACTTGCCGCCACGGTCGGCATAGGACACCTCGCAGACCTCGTCGGACTCGAGGAACAGCATCTGCGCCACGCCTTCGTTAGCGTAGATTTTTGCGGGCAGCGGCGTGGTGTTCGAGAACTCCAGCGTGACGTGGCCTTCCCACTCGGGTTCGAGGGGGGTCACGTTCACGATGATGCCGCAGCGGGCATAGGTGCTCTTGCCCAGGCAGATCGTCAGCACGTTGCGCGGGATGCGGAAATACTCCACGGTGCGCGCCAGCGCGAACGAATTCGGCGGGATGATGCAGACATCGGACTTGATGTCGACGAAGCTGCCCTTGTCGAAGGCCTTCGGGTCGACGATGGTCGAGTTGATGTTGGTGAACACCTTGAACTCGTCAGCGCAGCGGACATCGTAGCCGTAGCTGGACGTGCCGTAGGACACGAGACGATGGCCGTCACGCTCCCTCACCTGGCCCGAGGCGTACGGCTCGATCATGCCGTGCTGCTCGGCCATGCGGCGAATCCACTTGTCTGACTTGATACTCACTTACGATCTCCCTCGCTGGAGCGGGAAAGGTATAGGAACGCCCCCTTCCACGCCACTTGTTTACGTGTTCTGGATGACGATCTTCGGGAAGGAAATGGCCTTGTTGCGCGCTTGCAGCGACAACCTTGCGGCCGCTGAGCGGGCGATGGACCGGTAACGGGCCGTAAGGTCCGAATCGGGGATGGCGGCCACCGTCGGCTTGCCGCCGTCGGCCTGCTCGCGGATGCGGATATCCAGAGGGAGATCGCCGAGGTAGGCGATGCCGGCCTCTTCCGCCATGCGCGCACCGCCACCGTGACCGAAGATGTGTTCCTCGTGGCCGCACTGCGAGCAGATGTGGGTGGCCATGTTTTCCACCACACCCAGCACCGGCACCTCCACCTTGCGGAACATGCCCAGCGCCTTGCGGGCATCCAGCAGCGCGATGTCCTGCGGGGTGGTGACGATGACCGCGCCGGAGACCGGCACCTTCTGCGAGAGCGTGAGCTGGATGTCGCCCGTGCCGGGGGGCAGGTCGATGATGAGGTAGTCCAGGCCGTCCCAGCGGGTATCGGTGAGCAGCTGCATCAGGGCCTGGGTGACCATGGGGCCACGCCAGATCATGGGCGTGTCCTCGTCGATCAGCACACCGATCGACATGGCCTGCAGGCCATGGGCCCGCATCGGCTCGATGCTCTTGCCATCCGGGGAGACGGGCTTGCCGGACAAACCGAGCATCTTCGGCTGGCTGGGGCCGTAGATATCGGCGTCCAGGATGCCGACGGTGGCGCCTTCGGCGACCAGCGCCAGGGCGAGATTGACCGAGACGGTGGACTTGCCCACGCCGCCCTTGCCCGATGCCACGGCGATGATGTTCTTCACGCCCGGCAGGGGAGCGAGCTGGCCCTGCACCTTGTGGGCATGCACCCGCCAGCTCACCGACACGGCGGCCGACGCAATGGCGGGCTCAGCCTCCAGGGCCGCACGGGCCTCAGCGGCGGCCTGTTCGACATAGCCCACCGCGGGATAACCGAGCTGGATATCGACGGACACACGGTCGCCATCCACGCCGATGGCACGGATCGCCGCCGACAGCGGCTGACCGGAATGGGGATCGACGACGCGGTCGAGTACGCCGCGCACGAGGGTTTCGCTGGCCTGGGACATGGGGAGAAGTGAGGAAAATCGAAGATGACATTATTATGCCAGTCTGGGGGGCTCGCCGGTCTTGCGACTGTGGGAAGGGGAGCTTCGTACCGTGGAATCGTCGGGTGAATCGCCTGTACCGGTCGCGCGCAAGGCGCGCTCCTACAGTCTTGCCGTGTAGGAGCGCGCCTTGCGCGCGACCGCCCCGAAGCGACACCCAGCCCTGTAGGAGCGCGCCTTGCGCGCGACCCGGCCAGGGCGACCACTCCGTGGCGCGATGCAACTTGACGATTCCTGCCGCCTTTCGTCAGTCTCGGGCCATACCTGACCGTATGGGGAGTCCCGATGTCCGTGAACCACCTGATCCGCACCACCGCCGCCCTCGCCTTCGCGACGGCCGCCCTCCCCGCCCTCGCCTCCACCGATACCCCGGTGGGCAAGTGGAAGACCATCGATGACACCACCCACGAGGTGAAGTCTGTCGTCGAGATCACCGAGAATGGCGGCGTGCTTGAGGGCAAGGTGCTCCAGGTGCTCAAGCCCACCCCGGGCGCCGCGCGCGACGCGCAAGGCCACCTCATCTGCGCCAAGTGCGACGGCGAGCGCAAGAACAAGCCCATCGAGGGCATGACCATCATGTGGGGCCTGAAGAAGGACGACGACCAGTGGTCGGGCGGCCAGATCCTCGACCCGTCCAAGGGCAAGATCTACAAGGTCAACCTGAAGCTGGTGGACGGCGGTAAGAAGCTCGATGTGCACGGCTATATCGGTTTTTCCCTGCTCGGTCGCAGCCAGGAGTGGGTGCGCGACGAGTAAGGGCCTACGTCGCCTCCAGTCGGCGCCCGGATCAACCGGTCGCGCGCGAGGCGCGCTCCTACAGGGTGCGGGCTTCGCTTCGGGCTGGTCGCGCGCGAGGCGCGCTCCTACAGGGTAGGGGATTCGCTTCGGGTGGTCGCGCGAGGGCGTTCCTACAGGGTGGGTTTGTAGGAGCGCGCCTTGCGCGCGACCGGGACAACGCGTGACGCCTCATTCCACGGCCCGCTGCCAGCGGGCGCCATGCCATAATCCCCGGTCCCATAGCCGACCGTGAGCATCATGGCCCGCCGCATCCTCGTTACCAACGCCCTTCCCTATGCCAACGGCCCGCTCCACCTGGGCCACATGCTCGGCTACATCGAAGCCGACATCTGGGCGCGGGCGCAGCGAATGCAGGGCAACGAGGTCTGGTACGTGGCGGGCGAGGACGCCCATGGCACGCCGATCATGCTGGCTGCCGAAAAGGCCGGAAAGACGTCCGAGCAGTACATCGACGACATCCGCGCCGGCCACGAAGCCGACTTCGCAGGCTTCCACTTCAGCTACGACCAGTACCACACCACGCACTCGCCGGAGAACCAGGAGCTCGCCACGGCGATCTACCTGCGCCTGCGCGATGGCGGCTATATCGCCCGCCGCGACATCCAGCAGTTGTACGACCCCACGCGGGACATGTTCCTGCCTGATCGCTACATCAAGGGCACCTGCCCCAACTGCGGCACGCCCGACCAGTACGGCGACAACTGCGAGAACTGCGGCGCCACCTATGCGCCCACGGACCTGGTGAACCCCTACTCCGTGATGTCCGGCGCCACGCCGATCCTGCGCGACTCCGAGCACTACTTCTTCGAACTGGGCAAGTTCGAGCAACTGCTGCGTGACTGGTTCGCCGGCAATTTCACCGACGGCAAGCCCACGGCCGACAGCAGCGTCGTGGCCAAGCTCGGCGAGTGGATCGATGGCGGCCTGCGCGACTGGGACATCTCCCGTGACGCGCCCTACTTCGGCTTCCCGATTCCCGATGCCCCGGGCAAGTTCTTCTACGTGTGGCTCGATGCGCCGGTCGGTTACCTGGCCTCGTTCAAGGCACTGTGCGAACGCACCGGCCTGCGCTACGACGACTTCCTCGGCAAGGACAGCACCGCCGAACTGCATCACTTCATCGGCAAGGACATCATCAACTTCCACGGCCTGTTCTGGCCGGCGATGTTGCACGGCGCGGGTCTTCGCGTACCCACCGCGCTGCACGTCAACGGCTACCTCACCGTGAACGGCGCGAAGATGTCCAAGTCGCGCGGCACCTTCATCCAGGCCCGCACCTATCTCGATGCAGGTCTCGACCCCGAAGCGCTGCGCTATTACTTCGCCACCATGCTCGGCCCGGCGCCCGTCGACGTGGACCTCGACCTCAAGTCCTTCGAAGAGCGCGTCAATTCGCACCTTGTGGGCAAGTGGGCGAACATCGCCAGCCGCACGGCGGGCTTCCTGCATACCCACTTCGCCGGCAAGCTTGCGGATCGTTTCGATGCGGAAGCCACCGCCCTCTGGAGCGACCTGCTTGGCCAGTACGACGGCATCGAAGCGCTCTACGAAGCTGACGAATACGCCGAAGTCACCCGCCGCTTTGTCGCCATGGCCGATATCATCAATGGCTACATCGCCACGAAGGCACCGTGGGTCATCGCCAAGGATGAAAACCGCCGCGATGAACTGCAGCAGGTCTGCACCTTCGCCATCCATGCCTTCCGCCTGTTGTCCGGCCTGCTGAAGCCCATCGTGCCGACCACCGTGGCCGGCGCCGAAACCTTCCTCGGCGGCTCCATTGAAAACTTCGCCGATGCCCGTCGCGAACTGTTCGGCCACACGCTCAACGCCTTCACGCCGCTGTTCGCCCGCCTCGATCCGAAGAAGATCGAAGCCATGGTCGAAGCGTCGAAGGAGTCACTGACGCCAGCCGAACAGGCGCGTGAAGTGGCCAAGGCCGACACCAAGAAATCGAACAAGCCCAAAGAAGCACCGAAAGCCATGACCGAGACCACCAACGAATCCGCCACCATCTCCATCGACGACTTCGCCCGTCTCGACCTTCGCATCGGCAAGGTCGAAGCCTGCGAATTCGTGGAGGGCTCGGACAAGCTTCTGCGCTTCGAACTCGACGCCGGCCCGCTGGGCAAGCGCCAGATCTTCTCCGGCATCCGCGCCGCATATGGCGAACCGGAAAAGCTCATCGGCCGCAACGTGGTGTTCATCGCCAACCTCGCCCCGCGCAAGATGCGCTTCGGCCTGTCCGAAGGCATGATCCTGTCCGCCGGCGAAGGCGGTGCGGATTTGTTCCTGCTCGATGCCGACCAGGGCGCCGCACCGGGCGCCACCGTCCGCTGATCGCCCTATCGGCCGTGCGCCAGCCATGACGCCAACGCTCGCCGACCGCATCGACGACCTGCTCCCACAGACCCAGTGCGAGCAGTGCGGCTTCCATGGCTGCCGCCCGTACGCGGAAGCCATCGCCGCCAGCGAAGCGGACATCAATCGCTGCCCGCCGGGTGGTGCCATCGGCATCGCCCGGCTTGCCGCCCTGCTCGATCGCCCTGCCATTCCTCTCGACACATCCCGTGGCGACGAGAAGCCGCGCACGCTCGCCCGTGTGGTCGAAGCCGAATGCATCGGCTGCACGAAGTGCATCCAGGTCTGTCCCGTGGATGCCATCGTGGGCGCATCAAAGCTGATGCACTCCGTGCTGAGCGACCTTTGCACGGGCTGCGAACTGTGCGTGCCCGCCTGCCCGGTGGATTGCATCCGACTCGACCCGATGCCAGCCGCACAGGCGGAAGACCCCGCTCACGCCGATGCAGCACGCCAGCGATTCCAGCGGCGCGAAGCGCGGCTGGGCCGCCAGCGTGAACTGCGCGAGCAACAGCTCGCCGCCAGCAAGCGGGACGTCGGCGCGCCGGCTGCACGCAATGCCGTACTGGAAGCCCTGGCCCGCGCCAAGGCAAAAAAGAAGGACGCTCCGTGAAGAAAGCCGACATCGTCGAGATGTTCAGCCGCTTGCGCGAGCTGAACCCGCATCCGAAGACCGAACTGGAATACACCACGCCCTTCGAGCTGCTGTCGGCGGTGGCGCTGTCGGCGCAGGCTACCGACGTTGGTGTGAACAAGGCCACGCGCAAGCTTTTTCCGGTGGCCAACACGGCGCAGAAGATTCTGGATCTTGGCCTGGACAAGCTGAAGACCTACATCAGCACCATCGGGCTCTACAACAACAAGGCGAAGAACCTCATCGCCATGAGCCAGATCCTCGTCGACCGTTACGACGGCGAGGTGCCGCAATCACGCGAGGCGCTGGAAGAACTGCCTGGTGTCGGCCGCAAGACGGCCAACGTGGTGCTCAACACGGCCTTCGGCCAGCCGACCATCGCCGTGGATACGCATATCTTCCGCGTGGCCAACCGCACCGGGCTCGCGCCGGGTCCGGATGTGCGCAAGGTGGAAGACAAGCTGGAGAAAGTGATCCCGAAGGAGTTCATCCAGGATGCGCATCACTGGTTGATCCTGCACGGGCGCTATGTGTGCAAGGCACGCAAGCCGGAGTGCCCGGGCTGCCCGATCATTGATCTTTGTGCATACAAGCAGAAGACAAAGGCCACCTGAGCACGACAAGCCTTCCTTGTAGGAGCGCGCCTTGCGCGCGACCGGCAACGCGATAGCCTGCAATCAAGCGTATGGCCCGGCAGACTCAGGGATTCGAAATGGCTTCTTCGTAGGGGTCGCGCGCAAGGCGCGCTCCTACAAGGGGTATCGCGGGTTTGGAGGTGTGCGGCTGTCGGGCCTTGGGCTATTGGGGGCTTTTAACTCATTTGTGGGCAATCGCGTTGACGGTCGCGCGCAAGGCGCGCTCCTACAGGGGCGTATTGCGCATGTGTTGCCGGTTGCGCGCAGGACACTCCATGTAGGAGCGCGCCTGCGCGCGACCGGCAACGACGTCACGCCAACCAACTCATCAAGCGGCCTTGGGCGAACCCTCGACCCGTCGACCCAGTTCCTGCCAGTCGACGATCAACTCGCAACCGCGTTTCGAGGCATTACGGCCCCACTCACGCAGCAGTTCCAGCGATGCCTGGTCCACATGCTGCAGGCGATCCATCGACACGCTCAGACGCGTGTTCGGCGGCACGGCTTCCAGCGTGCGGGCCATGCTCGGCACCTTGAGGAACGTGGCCGAACCTTCCAGGTGCAGCGTGGCCTGGCCCGGCTCGTCATGGTGCTTGACGTCCATCTTCAGTTTCGACGACAGCAGCGCAAGGCGGAACAGCGACAGGCCGAAGCCCACGATCACACCGGTGAGCAGGTCGGTGGCCACGATGGCGACGGTGGTCGCGACGTAGACGGCCGCGGTGCCCTTGCCGTAGGCGGCGAGGTCCTTGATCTGCTTCGGGTTGACCATCTTCACGCCGGTGAACACCAGGATGCCTGCGAGGCACGAGACCGGGGTCATGCGCATCAGCCAGGGCAGCAGCATCACGAAGGCCAGCAGCCACACACCGTGGTAGATGGCCGCCATGCGCGTGGCGGAACCCGCCTGCACGTTGGCTGCGCTACGCACGATCACGCCCGTCATCGGCAGTGCACCGAGGAAGCCACAGATGAGGTTGCCCACGCCCTGCGCCGTAAGCTCACGGTCGTATTGGGTGCGCACGCCGTCATGCATGCGATCCACCGCTGCGGCGGAAAGCAGGGTTTCAGCACTGGCGATGAAGGCGAAGGTAGCCGCGGCCACCAACAGGCTCGCATCGAACAGGCCAAACAGGCTGCCCATGCTGGGCAGGCTCACCGCCGAGAACAGATTGGCGGGCACGTCCACGCGCTTGACGTCGAGCGCACCGAACTGCGCGATGAGCGTCATGGCAACCACGGCAAGCAACGCACCGGGGATGAATCGCAGCTTCGCGGGGCGGAGCTTTTCCCAGCCCAGCATGATGGCAATGGTGCCAAGGCCGACCATGAGCGCGGCAGGTGCCTGCCCTTCGGCGGCACCGGTGACCGATTCCCACGCGGCAGCGGGGAGCGCCGCGAAGTTTTCCAGACCACGGGCTTTCGGAATCGCGTCGAGCAGCACATGCGACTGCGAGGCCACGATGAGGATGCCGATGCCCGACAGCATGCCGGCCACCACGGCCGGCGACGTCATGCGGAACCACACGCCGACCTTGCACAGGCCGGCCACGATCTGGATCAGGCCCGCAAGGAGCACGACGGGGCCAAGGGCGGCCACGCCGTGCTCGCGCACCAGTTCGAACACCAGGACCGCCAGGCCCGCCGCCGGGCCGCTGACCTGTAGCGGCGAGCCGGCGATGGCGCCTACGACGATACCGCCGACGATGCCGGTTATCAGGCCCGCGCTGGGCGGCATGCCCGACGCGATAGCGATACCCATGCACAACGGCAGAGCGACAAGAAAAACGACCACCGATCCTAGGAGGTCGCGGCCAAACAGGCCCTGGGAGAAATACGTGCGCATCGGGGTTGGTCCTTAAGCGGCAGAAGCCACCGGCAGTCGCACGGAGAAACGTGCGTGGGGGGTCGCATCCGGCATGTCCGCAACCAGCGGACGGAAGCGACCCTGGGCGGGGTCGAAAGCGGTGATCTCGGTCTTGGCGATGTCGTAGATCCAGCCGTGGATACGCAGGCTACCGTTCGCCATCGCAGCGGCCACGGCAGGCAGCGTGCGCATGTGCTCAAGCTGGCCGACCACGTTTTCCTCGGTGAGGTAGCGCAGGCCTTCCTCGCCCAGGATGGTGGGACGGTTCTCGGCCACCACATAGCGTGCGACATCGGCATGCTTCAGCCACTGCTCGACGGACGGCTTGCCCTTAAGCGCGGCCGGATTCTGCAGGGCCTTCATCGCACCACAGTCGGAGTGGCCGCAGATCACGATGTGCTGCACCTTGAGCGCCGTGACAGCGTACTCGATGGCCGCTACCACGCCGCTGACGTGCTGTGCATACGGCGGCACGATGTTGCCCACGTTGCGATAGACGAAAAGATCGCCCGGCTGGGCGTTGAATATCAGTTCCGGCATCACGCGCGAATCGGCGCAGGTGATGAACATGGTGTGCGGGGTCTGCCCGGATGCCAGGCGCGAGAAGAGCTCGCGGTGCTCGGCGGTCATTTCACGGCGAAACTGTTCGAAACCCTGGATAAGACGTTCCATGGCGGTTCTCTCTCTTTGGGGGAGGATCGGTGTGCAGGCGCGCGGGCCCGCGAACGCCTCGGCTCATGCCGATGCGCATAGGTGTTTTGTGGTGCGAGGAAGATGGCGTCGTCGCGGACGCGACGGCACGCGGGGGGCAATCAGACGATCGGGGGACGATGGTCCTGGCGCGGGTGATGTGCGTGCGGCGGAGGCACGAGATCGACCGGGCGCGGGGTGCTGGCGCGAGGCACGCTGATCACGTGCTCGGCGGGGACATCGAAGGTGTCGTCGAGGCTGTAGCTATTGTCTTCGAGCGAGGGCACGGTGCCTCGAGCATCGTCGTCGGAAGCGAAGACGCCCGCCGCATCATGGGAAACATGCTCCATGAGGGAGGCATCGTCGTGCGCAACGCATGGGTTGGCCTGCACCGTGCCACAGGCGACGAAGAGCCCCACGAGCACGATCATCGTGCTGAGGAATCGACGCATGGCGCTGGCGAAGGAGATACCCATGACGGCCGAACCTACCCACCGCCCTGTTACCTTGCAAGCGCTGCAACGCAACAGATTCAGCTTTTGGGCAAATTCACCTGCAAAACCGTGATAAATGCCCGTTTCCAGTAGGGGTCGGACTGGAAATACGGTGGGAATCCGTTCACGTTACGCCTTCGCAAGCCCCCTCAGCCGGTGAGACGATTCGCAGCAAGGGGACAAAAGCAAGGCAAAAGCCATGCTCCCGATCATGTCAGTCTCCCCGGGCCTATCCGAACCGCCGAGCCGAGCCACATCCATGCATATCCTCCTGATGGAAGACGACACCGAACTGGGCGAGGCGATCAAACACGCTCTCGAACACCAGTCCTATGCCGTCACCTGGCTCACCGATGGGCGCCAGGGCCTGGCGGCGCTGGCGGACGGCTCCATCGACCTCGTGCTGCTCGACCTGGGCCTTCCCGGTAAGGACGGCCTGGAACTGCTCGCCGAAGCCCGGCGCTCGGGCGTGAAGACCCCGGTGCTGGTGATGACCGCACGCGATGCGCTGGAGGCCCGTATCCGCGGGCTCGACCTCGGCGCGGACGATTACCTGGTGAAGCCCTTTCACCTGGGTGAGCTGGCCGCCCGCATTCGCTCGCTCACCCGGCGGGCGCAGGGCCTGGTGGATAACCGGGTGGAAGTCGGCGGCCTGCTGCTCGACCTGGCCACCATGGAAGTGGAGTTCCGCGGCCAGCGCGTCACCCTCACTCGCCGAGAGTTCGCCGTGCTGCGCATCCTCATGGAGCGGGCCGGGCGTATCGTGCGCAGGGAAAGCCTGGAAGGCTCGGTCTACGGCTTCGATACCATCGTGGACCGCAATGCCATCGAGGTGCAGGTGCACTGGCTGCGGCGCAAGCTCAGCCCCGAAGTGATCCACACCATCCGAGGCATCGGCTACATGATCCCCAGGGACCCCCAGTGAAGAAGACCCTGAGCCTGCGCTCGCGCCTCACCTGGCTCGTCATCGGCGTGATGGTGGTGGTGCTGATTCCCCTGGGCGCCATCAGCTACGAGCGCGAGCAGCGCGAGATGAACCAGTTGCTGGACGGCCGCCTTGCCCAGGCCGGGCGCACGCTGGGCATTCTCATGGCCTACGGCCAGCCCGGCTACGTACCCAAGGAAAACGTCCGCAGCATTACCTTGCCGGTGGAAGCCCAGCGCGGCGGCGTGCTGGTGCCCGTGCACGCGAAGAGCTACGAGCCCGAGGTCGGTTTCCAGGCGTACGACCCCAGCGGTCATCTCATCGCCGCCACGGCCAACTTCGTGAACATGGCCGCCCCCGCCCAGGAGGAACGCGGCTTCGGCAACATCGAGCATGAGGGCACGCGCTGGCGCATCTTCACGTTGCAGAACCACTTCGGCCTGGTGATCCGCATCGGCGAGCGCTACGACAACCGCCAGGACATCACGCGCGGCCTCGTGCTCGAACACACCCTGCCCCTGGTGATCGGCCTGCCTTTGCTGGCGATCCTGCTCAGCCTCGCCGTGAAGCAGGGCCTGCGCCCGCTCGACCTGCTCACCCGCCTGCTCGCCCGGCGCACCCCCGGCAGCCGGCGACCGATCGCGCTGGATCGCACACCGGACGAGATCAAGCCGCTCATCGTCACGCTGAACCAGCAGCTGGAACGCCTGGAAGACGCCATCGAGCGCGAGCATCGTTTTGCCAGCGACGTGGCACACGAACTGCGCACCCCGCTTGCCGCCACGATGATCCACCTGGAAAGCGCGCTGATCGCCGACGACCCGGACGAGGTGCAGTACACCCTGAAGAACGCCCGGCGCAGCCTGGGCCGGCTGGGCCGGCGCATCGAGCAGATCCTCGCCATCGCCCGCCTGGAGGCCGGCGCAGCCTCGCAGCGCCGCATGCCGCTCGACCTCGTACTCATTGCCACGGAAGTCGTGGAAGAGCTGGCCCCGGTGATCGCGGAAAAGGATATCTCCCTCAGTCTCAACCACGACGAGGCCGAACTGCTCGTGGCCGGCCACGAGGTAGCGATGACGGCCATGTTCCGCAATCTCGTGGAAAACGCGCTGCGCTATACCCCCGAGCGCGGCCAGGTAGATATCGATATCGCGCTCCGGGACGGCAAGGCCATCATCGATATACGCGACGATGGCCCCGGCATTCCGGTCGAGCGACGCGAGGCCGTGTTCCGGCGCTTTCATCGCGAGACGGAGGCCGCAGCCAGCGGTTTTGGGCTGGGCCTGAGCATCGTGCAACGTGCGGTCGAGCTGCACGATGCCAGCATCGAACTGCTGGAAGCCCCCGGCGGACACGGCTTGCTGGCCCATATCGTGATGGACGCCCTGCCCCCCGGCGAGCCTCCCGTGGTCGTCTGATCCGGCTTGCGCGAACCTTTCCCGGGCCAAAAGATTTCCACAAGCATCGACAAGGATGATGCCACTGGGCGCTTCCGCCCGAGGCAAAGCCGAGCGTTATCCGTCGATGAACACCCAAGTGCCCGAACGGCGTACAGGACGTCCTGCTGACGTCGCGCCCGCGACCCAAGAGCTCCCGGAGCGCCGGCCATGCTAGCGCTCGTCCGCATCGCGCTTTCGCGCCCCCTGACCTTTATCGTCCTGGCGCTGCTGATCCTCATCGCCGGACCGCTGGCAGCCCTGCGCACGCCCACCGACATCTTTCCGAACATCGGCATCCCGGTGATCAGCGTGGTGTGGACCTACACCGGCCTGCCGCCCGACCAGATGTCCGGCCGCGTGATCTATTACTACGAGCGCCAGCTCACCACCGCCGTGAACGATATCGAGCACATCGAGTCGCAGTCGCTGCCCGGCGTGGGCGTGGTGAAGATCTTCTTCCAGCCAGGCGTGGACATCCGCACTGCCACCGCGCAGGTCACCTCGATCTCGCAGACCGTGCTCAAGCAGATGCCCCCGGGCATCACGCCGCCGCTGATCCTTAACTACAACGCCTCCACCGTGCCGGTGTTGCAGATGGCGTTGTCGAGCAACAAGCTCTCCGAAGCGAACATCCGCGACATCGCGCAGAACTTCATGCGCCCCACCCTCGTGTCGGTGCCTGGCGTCGCGATCCCCACGCCTTACGGCGGCAAGCAGAAGCAGGTGACCCTCGACCTGAATCCGCAGGCGCTGGCGGCCAAGGGCCTTTCCGCGCAGGACGTGGGCACGGCGCTCAGTGCGCAGAACCAGATCATCCCCGTGGGCACGGCGAAGATCGGCACGTTTGAATACAACGTGCAGCTCAACAACAGCCCCACGGCCATCGACGAGCTGAACAACCTGCCCATCAAGACGGTGAACGGCGCCACCATCACCATCGGCGACGTGGCCCACGTGCGCGACGGCTCCCCACCGCAGAACAACGTGGTGCGCGTGGACGGCAAGCGCGCGGTGCTGATGCCTGCACTGAAGAACGGCAACGCCTCCACGCTGGACGTGGTGGCCGGCATCAAGAAGCTCCTGCCGCTCATCCAGGAAACCCAGCCGAAGTCGCTGAAGACGAACCTGCTGGGCGACCAGTCCATCTTCGTGAAGGCCTCGATCAGTTCGGTGGCCCGCGAAGGCGTGATCGCCGCGCTGCTGACCTCGGTGATGATCCTGCTGTTCCTGGGCAGCTGGCGCTCGACGGTGATCATCGCCCTGTCGATTCCGCTGGCGATCCTCTCGGCCATCGCCCTGCTTGCGCTGTTCGGGCAGACCCTCAACGTCATGACCCTGGGCGGCCTGGCACTCGCGGTAGGCATCCTGGTGGACGACGCCACGGTGACCATCGAGAACATCAACTGGCATCTGGAACAGGGCAAGGGCGTGATCGACGCCATCATGGATGGCGCGAAGCAGATCGTGACACCGGCCTTCGTTTCGCTGCTGTGCATCTGCATCGTGTTCGTGCCGATGTTCATGCTCAACGGCATCGCCGGCTTCCTGTTCCGCCCCATGGCACTGTCGGTGATCTTCGCGATGGTGTCGTCGTTCATCCTCTCGCGCACCCTGGTGCCGACGCTGGCGATGTACCTGCTGAAGCCGCATCACGTGGAAACGGGGGTGGGCGCCCATCCCGAAGACCCATACATCAACCATCACGAAGGCGACCAGCACGGCCGTCGCAAGCCCGCCGTTCTGCGTGCACTCGTGGCCTTCCAACTGGGCTTCGAGCATCGCTTCACCCGCATCCGTGACGGTTACTACGCCATCCTTGGCGTCGCGCTCGGCAACCGGAAACCGTTCATCATCGGCTTCCTGTGCTTCGTGCTCGCCTCGTTCGTGCTCGTGCCGGCCCTGGGTCGCGACTTCTTCCCGGCGACGGATTCGGATTCGATCTCGATGCACATCCGTGCGCCGATGGGTACGCGTATCGAAGAGACGGCCGCCGAGTTCGATCACATCGAGGCCGCCATCCGCCGGATCGTGCCGCCGGACCAGCTCGATACGATCATCGACAATATCGGCCTGCCGCTCAGCGGCGTGAACCTGGTCTACAACAGCAGCGGCACCATCGGTCCGCAGGATGGCGACATCCAGATCGTGCTGAAGGAAGGCCACGGCGCCAGCGCCGACTTCGTGCGGACCATGCGCGCGAAGCTGCCCCGTGAATTCCCGGGTACGCAGTTCGCCTTCCTGCCCGCCGACATGACCAGCCAGATCCTCAACTTCGGCGCACCTGCCCCGCTGGATGTATCCATCTCCGGACGCGACCGCGCCGGCAACGAGGCCTATGCGCAGGAGATCATGAAGCAGATGCGCAAGATCCCCGGCATCGCCGACGTACGCTTGCAGCAAAGCTCGAGCTATCCGCAGCTGAACGTCACGGTGAACCGCGTGCGTGCCGATGGCCTGGGCATCACCGAGCGTGACGTCACCAACAGCATGGTGGCCTCGCTGGCCGGCAGCTCGCAGGTGGCCCCGGCGTTCTGGCTCAACCCGAAGAACGGCGTGTCCTATGCCATCGTCGCGGCCACGCCGCAGTACCAGATGGACTCCATGGCCGACCTGAAGGCCATGCCGGTGACCTCGTCCGGCGCGCATCCGACGCAGATTCTCGGCGGCATCGCCACGTTCAAGCGCGGCCCCAGCGATGCGGTGGTGTCGCACTACAACATCATGCCCTCCTTCGACATCTACGCCTCGATCCAGGATCGCGACCTCGGTGGCGTGTCCAGCGACGTGCAGAAGGTACTCGATCATTTCGCCGCCACGCGACCGAAGGGCACGCTGGTGAGCCTGCACGGCCAGGTCGGCACGATGAACGAAGCCTTCAGCGGCCTGCTGTTCGGCCTGGTCGGCGCGGTATTGCTGATCTACCTGCTGATCGTGGTGAACTTCCAGTCGTGGCTCGATCCGTTCGTGATCATCACAGCGCTGCCCGCCGCGCTCGCCGGCATCGTGTGGATGCTGTTCCTCACCCATACGAGCCTGTCGGTACCCGCACTCACCGGCGCCATCATGTGCATGGGCGTAGCCACGGCCAACTCGATCCTGGTGGTGAGTTTCTGCCGCGAACGGCTGGCCGAACACGGCGATGCCATGAAGGCCGCGCTGGAAGCCGGATTCACCCGCTTCCGCCCGGTCTGCATGACGGCGCTGGCCATGGTCATCGGCATGCTGCCCATGGCGCTCAGCCACGAACAGAACTCCCCGCTCGGTCGCGCCGTCATCGGCGGCCTGATCTTCGCCACCTTTGCCACGCTGCTTTTCGTGCCCGTGATCTTCTCGATCGTGCACGGCCGCACCGCACCCGCTCCTTCTGACCAACGCCTTATCGGAGACCAGCCCCATGTCGCATGAAACCCCTGCCGCGATACCGGGACGGCCGCCCCGCCTGCGTCTGCCGATTGCCATCGGCCTGGGCCTCGCCGTCGTCGCTGTCGTCGCCGGCCTCTCGCTGCGCAGCGTCGAATCGCACGAGCTCACCCAGTGGACGAACGCACAGCTCATTCCCACCGTGGAAGTCATCACTGCATCCAACGCAGAGAAGGGACAGGGTCTCACCCTGCCCGGCCATCTCGACGCATGGATCAGCACGCCGATCCATGCCCGCGTGGCCGGTTACCTGAAGCAGTGGAACGTGGACATCGGCGACAAGGTGAAGGCCGGCCAGGTGCTCGCCACCATCGATACGCCCGAACTCGACCAGCAGTTCGAACAGGCCAAGGCCGGTCTTGTCCGTGCCCAGGCCGACGTGCGCCTGGCCGAGACCACTGCCACGCGCTGGCAGAACCTGCTCGCCTCGCGTTCGGTGTCGAAGCAGGAGGCCGATGAAAAATCGAGCGAAGCGGAAACGGCACGTGCCAACGTGCTTGCCGCCAAGGCCGACGTCGACCGCCTCGCGGCGCTGGAAGGCTTCAAGCGCATCGTCGCGCCGTTCGATGGCACGGTGACCGCGCGCAATACCGATATCGGCGACCTCATCACGGCCAATACCGATAGCGACAAGCCGCTGTTCGCCGTGGCCGACACCAACAAGATGCGCCTGTATACCGAAGTACCGCAGGGCTATGCCTCCGCGGTGCGCCCCGGCATGAAGGTGAAGCTGCTGGTGCTCGGCCACGGTGGTGAAATGGTGGACGGCACGCTGATCGGCAGCTCCAGTGCCATCAACACGGCGTCCGGCACGCTGCGCGCGCAGTTCCAGGTGGAGAACCCGCGCAACGATCTTCTGCCGGGCGACTTCGCCGAAGTGCAGCTGTCGCTGACGCCAGACCCGAACACCGTGCTGGTACCGGCCACCACCCTGCTCTTCCGCGCCGCTGGTCCGCAGATCGCCGTGGTCGGTGCCGACAACAAGGTGGTGCTGCGCGATGTGCACATCGCGATCGACCTCGGCGACCGCCTGGAAATCGACCACGGCCTGAAGCCGGGCGACCGCATCGTCGACCACCCGTCGGATTCGCTCTCGCAGGGTGACCTCGTGCAGATCGCCACGCCTGCCGGCAAGGAGGCCCCCCGTGGCAAGCAAGCGTGACCTGACGCGACGCCTGCCCACCGCCGCCTTGCTTCTGGCGCTGGGCGGGTGCTCCCTGGCGCCCACCTACAAGGCGCCAACAATCGGTGCGCTGCCCGACAGCTTCAAGGGTGCCGCGAACCCGGACGGCTGGACGACGGCCGCGCCGGGCGACGAGGCGTCACGTGGACCGTGGTGGAAGGTGTATGGCGATCCCACGCTCGACGAACTCGAAAGCAAGCTCGATGCCGGCAACCCGGATCTCGCCGTCGCACTGGCTCGTTACAACGCATCGCGCGCCTTCGAACAGCAGCTTCGCGCCGATGAACTGCCCCACGCCAGCCTCGACGCAAGCCCGACCAACAACCGCCAGTCCGACAACCGTCCATTGCGCGGCTCCAACCAGCCCGACGAGTACGACACGCGCACCGTGCAGTTCAACGCCGGCTACGAGCTCGACCTGTGGGGCCGTATCCGCAACGAAGTGGCGCAGGGCACGGCACTCAGCGTGGCGGCAAAGGCCGATCTCGGTTCGGCGAAACTGAGCCTGGAAGCACGCCTGGCCGATCTCTACATCCGCCTGCGCGGGCTGGATGTCGAGCGACGCATCGTCCGCGATTCGCTGTCGGCGTTTGCGGATGGCCAGCAGATGACGCAGAAGCGGATGGAAGGCGGCGTGTCGTCCGGCCTGGACGTGGCGCGAGCCAATGCCCAGTACGCAGATGCACAGGCACAGGGCACGGAGCTGCGCGCACAGCGCGCGCTGGCCGAGCACGCCATCGCGGCGCTCGTGGGCGAAACGGCCTCCACGTTCTCGATGCCGGAGAAGAACACCCCGCTGTCGATTCCCGCCATTCCCCTCGGCGTGCCCTCGACCCTGCTGGAGCGTCGTCCGGATATCGCGGCGGCCGAACGCCGGACCTTTGCAGCCAATGCCAGCATCGGCGTCGCCCGGGCCGCATTCTTTCCCACCCTGAGCCTCGGTGCGGGATTCGGCTGGCAGGACGTCGGCAACGGCAGCCTGCTCAGCACGGGTAACCGGTTCTGGGCACTGGGCCCTCTCGCTTCGCTGCCCCTGTTCGACGGCGGCCTGCGCCGAGCACGCGTTGCACAGGCAAGAGCCGAGCTGGATGCGGCCTCGGCCCAGTATCGCGGCGTGGTGCTGCATGCCTTCCAGGAGGTGGAAGACAACCTCTCCCTGCTGGAAGACTTAGGGCGTGAGGCCAGCCAGGAAAATGCCGCGGCGGACGCGGCGAAGGAATCGCAGACGCTGGCGACCAATCGCTACATGGAAGGCGTGGTGAGCTATCTGGATGTGGTGACCGCACAGACGGCGGCACTGAAGGCGGAACGCACGGCCGAACAGGTGCGTACCCGTCAGCTGCAATCCAGCGTGGACCTGATCCGTGCGCTGGGTGGCGGCTGGGATGCCGGGAACGATGTCAGCAAGCGCTGACATCACCCGGAATGAAAACGGCGGGCATATGCCCGCCGTTTTCTCCGTCCCTGGGTCGAACTCCTTTGCGATACCTGTATCAGAACGGGTAGTAGCGGAAGCTCGTGAAGAACATGTCTTCCTTGGCCTTCGGCGAACCACCGATGCCTTCGAACGCTTCGCGCTGGGTGTGCGAGTACTGGGCGCCGAACTGCGCGCGACCGAACTTGCCCTGGTAGAACTTCCACCAGAAACCGAGCGTGCCCTGCCAGATCTGCTTCGTGTTGCCTACGCAGCTGCCGCCTTCGATATCGCAGCCGGCGTTGTTGTAACCGGCATTGCCCCAGCCGAGCGGCACGCCGTTGTAGTTGAACGCTTCCTTCTGCTGGCGCTCGCGGCCGCCGAAGGCGTAGACGTCCCAATCCGGCGTGGCGTGGTAGGTCAGGCCGGCAAGGAGCATGTTTTCCTTGATGGGGGCGATGGAGCCGTTCGGGCGGAAGGTCACGTCCGGAAGCTGCGAGCTGCCGTAACGACCGATGCCACGACCCTGCATGCCGGAGAACTGGAAGTCGAGCACCTTCTCGACCACCGGCAGGATCACGCCGATGCCGTAGCCGCCACCGTAGACGTTGTGGTTGCTGTTGCCCTGGCCCGAGTTGTAGCGGTTGTAGAACGCGCGGCCCACACCGAAGATTTCGTAGTGACCAAAGCCCGGGTCGGCGGCGAACTTCACGACCACGTCCGGGATGTGGTTAAGCGACAGCGTGTTGGCCGAGTCGTAACCGGAACCGGCCGGGGTGTTGTAGATCGGCTGCACCGGCGCCTTCGACTGGTTCGGGCTCACGCCGAACGTGGTCTGCGGGTTTTCCAGCGAGATACCCAGCCAGTACTGCTTGTTGAAATCCTTGACCAGGCGGATCTGCGTCTGGCGGGCCCAGGTGAAGCCCGGGATGTACTGGGCGTCGATCTGCGGAGGGGTGAGCTCCTGGCGCGGGGTGATGCCCTTGCTGTTGAGCGTCAGCAGCGACCAGTTCTGGCCGGCCAGCAGGTGCAGGCCCGGGTTGTCCCAGTCCACCGTCATGTAGACATTGCGCTCGCGCGGGTTGAACGAGTTGCTCTCGTTCTGGTTCGCGGTCTGGGCGCCACCGATGAAGTCGGCTTCGATGTAGCCGGCGACGTGGGTGTTCGGATCGATGTCGCCCTGGGCGAGCAGGGAGACGCGGGTCTGGCGCGCGGTGAAGTGCGTTTCCGACGTGCGGCCGACCGAGCTGTTCTTGTACGGGATCGCATTGAAGTTCGACGCGATGTCGGCGCCTTCGTTATGCGTGCGGTAGATCGTTTCGGCGGCGAGGAAGCCGCCGAGCGTGATGTTCACGCCCTTGTAGGAGATCTTGTCGGCCGACTTCTTGATCGCCGCATCGGCAACGACCTGCTGCTTCTGCACGGCCTCGAGGTTCTGGCCCGTGGAGACGTTGATGTCGGACTGGGCATCGGTGCGCTGCTCCAGTTCGGTGACCTTTGCCTGCAACGCCTGGAGCTGGGCCTTGAGGGCCTCGATCTCAGCGTTCCTCGACGCCTCGGCGCTCTGGCTCGCAGTCTGCCCCTTCTTGGCCGACGCCGGATCGGCCGCGACATGGAAGCTCGTAACGCCCAGGCCGGCGGCAATGGCCACCGTGAGCAACTTGGAACGCATGGGATGTCTCCGCTTGTTGGTTTGAATGTCTGCCCCTCACTCCCCTTGAGTCTTTTGGTCAGAAAAAACTCAAAAGGAGCAAACGCCGCGAAGAATGGAACCCGCCCTTTACCGTTACATGCCTTTTTTATTACAAAACCAAGACAGGCGCACATCCGCTTAACGAATGGGTGGCCTGCCCCCCGGGCTGGTATCCTTGTCACATGGATACATTGAGCAATAGCACCGCCACCACGATGGCCGCGCGGTTCCGCGGGTTCCTGCCCGTCATCGTGGACGTCGAGACCGGGGGGTTCGACTCCGAACGCGATGCCCTGCTCGAGATCGCGGTCGTCCCCGTCCGGATGGACCCCTCAGGCCTGCTCGTGCCGGATCCGGCCGTCGCGGCCAATGTCGAGCCCTTCCCCGGCGCCAATATCGACCCCCGCTCCCTGGAGGTCACCGGCATCGACCCGGACCACCCCTTCCGCAATGCCCTGCCCGAGCGCCAGGCCCTGGACCACGTCTTCGCCGCCATACGCGAGGCCGTGAAGCAGGCGGAGTGCCAGCGGGCCATCCTGGTCGGGCACAACGCCGCGTTCGACCTGGGCTTTCTCAATGCGGCCGTGCGCCGGGTCGGACACAAGCGCAACCCGTTCCACCCTTTCAGCTGCTTCGATACCGCTACGCTCGGCGGGCTGGCCTATGGGCAGACCGTGCTCAGCCGTGCGGCCATCGCAGCAGGCGTGCCGTTCGATACGCGAGAGGCGCATTCCGCCATTTACGATGCGGAGCGCACTGCCGAACTGTTCTGCGAAATCGTCAACCGCTGGCGTCGCCTGGAGCTTGCAGAGCAGGAACGTGCAACGCCTTTGGCCGTTTGAGCCTTTTCGTAAGTTCCTGAATATGACGCCAAAAAGACGGGTGTCATATTCGTGAAACATTCAACTCATTTCATTGCAACACGGCAGGGCTGCAATACGGCCCCGGGCGCGCTTCGCCTGACACTCTCTCCACCGAGGACCACTCCGTGTTCACACGCAAACTCCGCATTGCTGCACTCGTCGCTGCTTCGCTGTTCGGCATGTCGGCCGTGCATGCCACCGATATCACTGGTGCCGGCTCGAGCTTCGTCTATCCCGTGATCTCCAAGTGGTCCGCGGCCTACGCCGAGAAGACGGGTAACAAGCTCAACTACCAGTCCGTCGGCTCGGGCGCCGGTATCGCCCAGATCAAGGAAGGCACCATCGACTTCGGCGCCTCCGACGCCCCGATGAGCGCCGAAGACCTGCAGAAGTTCGGCCTGGGCCAGTTCCCCAGCGTCGTCGGCGGCATCGTGCCGGTCATCAACATCAAGGGCATCGACGCCGGCAAGCTGAAGCTCACCGGCCCGGTCCTCGCCAAGATCTTCCTTGGCGACATCAAGGAATGGAACAACGCCGAGATCCTGGCGCTGAACCCCGAGCTGAAGACGGCCCTCACCGGTCTCGAAGGCAAGGCCGCGCAGATCACCGTCGTGCACCGCTCGGACGGTTCGGGCACCTCGTTCAACTTCACCAACTACCTCTCGAAGGTCAGCCCCGAGTGGGCCTCGAAGGTGAAGTTCGGCACGGCCGTCGAATGGCCGGCCGGCGTCGGTGGCAAGGGCAATGAAGGCGTGTCGCAGTACGTGCGCCAGATCCCGGGCTCCATCGGCTACGTCGAATACGCCTACGCCGAGAAGAACAAGATCTCCTGGGCCCAGCTGCAGAACGCCGCCGGCCAGTGGGTTCAGCCGAACGCCGACGCCTTCGCCGCTGCCGCCGCCACCGCGGACTGGAAGTCGGCCAAGGACTTCAACCTCATCATGACGAACGCCCCGGGCGCCAAGGCGTGGCCGATCACCGCCACCACCTGGATCATCATGTACAAGAAGTCGAAGAACCCGGAGCACACCAAGGTGGCCTTCGATTTCTTCAAGTGGTCGCTCGAGAACGGCCAGTCGCAGGCCGCCTCGCTCTCCTACGTGGCCCTGCCGCCGGAGCTGGTCAAGCAGATCGAAGCCTACTGGGCCGAGTTCAAGTAATCGTCGCGAACCGACAGGCCGGATGAAACATTTCCGGTCCAGGGTATCGCCCAAGGGGGTCGCCGTTCCGACAGGAGCGGCGACCCATAAATTTGCATAGGCCCGGGAAACAGCATTCGCATGCATGCCACCGCCAGCAACGCCGTGACGACCGCCGCCAAGTCGGCCGAAGCGGCCCGCAACGCGAAGGATTCGCGCAACGACGTCCTTTTTGGATGGGTGCTCAAGGCCTGTGCCCTGCTCGTCCTCCTGGCGCTCATCGGCGCCGCCGCCTCCACCCTGTGGCTGGGCCAGGACGCCTTCCGCACGTTCGGCTGGGGCTTTCTCACCAGCTCCGTGTGGGATCCCAGCAACGACCAGTACGGCGCCCTCGTGCCCATCATGGGCACCGTCGGGACCGCGCTGATCGCACTTGTCGTCGCCGTGCCCATCAGCTTCGGCATCGCCCTCTTCCTTACCGAGATCGCGCCGCAGTGGCTGCGCGGCCCCGTCAGCTCGGCCATCGAACTGCTGGCCGGCATTCCGTCGATCATCTACGGCATGTGGGGTCTCTTCATCTTCGCCCCCTTCGTGGCGGAGCACATCAAGCCGTGGCTGATGAACAACTTCAGCGCCGATCCGGCCGACGGCAAGGTGTCCTGGCTGGTGACCCACGTGCCGGGAATCGCGAAGTTCTTCTCCAGCGAATACTCCTTCTTCGGTGCCGGCGTGCTCACGGCCGGCCTCGTGCTGGCGGTGATGATCATCCCGTTCATTTCCTCGGTGATGCGCGAGGTCTTCCAGACCGTGCCTACCCGCCTGAAGGAATCGGCCTATGCGCTGGGTTCCAGCACCTGGGAAGTGGTGTGGGACATCGTGGTGCCCTACACCCGCACCGCCGTGATCGGCGGCGTGTTCCTCGGCCTGGGCCGTGCGCTGGGTGAAACCATGGCCGTGGCCTTCGTGCTCGGCAATACCTTCAAGTTCTCCTGGTCGTTCCTGGAGACCGGCAGCTCCATCGCCTCCACCATCGCCAACCAGTTCGGCGAGGCCCAGGGCCTGCAGAAGTCCGCCCTGATGGCGCTGGCCTTCCTGCTCTTCGTGGTGACCTTCATCGTGCTGCTGATCGCCCGCCTCATGCTTCGTCGCATGGCCACCAAGGAGGGCCGCTGATGTCTTCCGCGCTCTACACCACGCGCCGCGTGAAGAACATCCTGGCGATGATCTTCAGCGTGGTCGCCACGGCCATCGGCCTGCTGTTCCTGGCCTGGATCCTCTGGGAAACCCTGAGCCAGGGCCTGGCTGGCCTGAAGCCGCAGCTGTTCACCAAGATCACCGCCTACCGCGAAGAAGGCGGCCTCGCCAACGCCATGGTGGGCAGCCTGATCCTCAACGTGCTGGGCATCCTCATCGCCACCCCCATCGGCGTGGCGGCCGGCACCTGGCTGGCCGAGTACTCGCGCCGTTCGCGCCTGGGCCCGACCATCCGCTTCCTCAACGACATCCTGCTGTCGGCACCGTCGATCGTGCTGGGCCTGTTCGTCTATACCATCGTGGTGCTGCCCTCCAAGTACCTCACGGACGGTGCGGTCACCTTCTCGGGTATCGCGGGCGGCATCGCGCTGGCCCTGATCGCCCTGCCCGTCATCGTGCGCACCACCGACGAAATGCTGCGCCTGGTGCCGGGTACGCTGCGCGAAGCCGCGCTGTCGCTGGGCGTGCCGCAGTGGAAGCTCACCTTGCAGATCCTCGTGCGCTCTGCCCGCTCGGGCATCGTGACGGGCATCCTGCTGGCCCTGGCCCGCATCAGTGGCGAAACCGCTCCGCTGCTGTTCACGGCCTTCGGCAACAACTTCATGACCTTCAACCCGCTCGACAAGATGCCGAGCCTGCCGCAGATCATCTACGAATACACCAAGGACCCGAGCCCGGACATCAACGTGCTCGCCTGGGCCGGTGCCTTCGTGCTGACCATGTTCGTGCTGGCGCTCAGCCTGATCGCCCGCTTTGCCTTCTCGCGCTCCAAGGTGTCCCATGACTAACATGAACGAAGTCGTTTCCCAGCCGGGCTTTGGCACGTCGCCTCACGCCTCGGGCGTCGACCTCGGCCAGGTCCCCGCGAAGATGACCGTGCGCGACCTCAACTTCTACTACAACGAATTCCATGCGCTGAAGAACATCGCCATGGACGTACCGGAGAAGAAGGTCACCGCCATCATCGGTCCGTCGGGCTGCGGCAAGTCCACCCTGCTGCGCATCTTCAACCGCATCTATGCCATTTACCCGGGCCTGCGCGCCCAGGGCGAGATCGTGCTCGACGGCGAGAACATCCTCGATCCGAAGTACTCGATGAACCGCCTGCGCAGCAAGGTGGGCATGGTGTTCCAGAAGCCCGTGCCGTTTCCGATGACCATCTTCGAAAACGTGGCCTACGGCATCCGCCATCACGAGAAGCTTTCGCGCTCGCAGATGGAAGAACGCGTGGAGCAGGCACTGCGTGGCGCAGCCCTGTGGGACGAGGTGAAGGACAAGCTCAAGCAGAGCGCGCTGGGCCTCTCCGGCGGCCAGCAGCAGCGTCTGTGCATCGCGCGCGGCATTGCGCTGAAGCCCGAGGTGCTGCTGCTCGACGAGCCCACCTCGGCGCTCGACCCCATCGCCACCAGCCGCATCGAGCAGCTGGTGGAAGAGCTGAAGAAGGATTTCACGATCGTCATCGTGACGCATAACATGCAGCAGGCTGCACGCTGCTCCGACATGACCGCCTTCATGTACATGGGCGAGCTGATCGAGTTCGACCGGACCGAGAAGATCTTCACGAAGCCGGACAAAAAGCAGACCGAAGACTACATCACCGGCCGTTTCGGCTGAGCCCCAAGACACGAGGGATGCGATGAACACGCCGCACCAGCACATCATCAAGAGCTACGACGAAGAACTGAAGCGCCTCACGGGTGAAATCGTGAAGATGGGCGAGCTTGCCGTCGCCCAGATCGAGGCCGCCATCGACGTGGTGGAGCGCCGCGACGAGCGCGCCGCCCAGCGCGTGGTCGACAACGACGACGCCATCGACGTCCTGGAGCAGGAAATCAGCCAGGACGTAGTGCGCCTGTTCGCCCTGCGTGCACCGATCGCCAGCGACCTGCGCAACGTGCTCGCCGCGCTGCGCATCGCCGCGGACATCGAGCGCATCGGCGATTACGCCGCGAACGTGGCCAAGCGTTCCATTCCGCTCAGCCGCGTGGCGCCGATTCCCGTGGCCGGTGGCCTGGCCAACCTGGCCGAACTGGCCGCCGACCAGCTGCGCAACGTGCTCAAGGCCTATCACGACCAGGATGCCGAGGCGGCCTACGAAGTGTGGAAGGCCGATGCGGAGCTGGACGAAGCCTATACGATGGTCTTCCGCGCCCTGCTCACCTACATGATGGAAGATCCGCGCAACATCACGCCGTGCACGCACCTGCTGTTCATGGCGAAGAACATCGAACGCATCGGCGACCACGCGACCAACATCGCGGAAAACGTGTGGTTCGTGGTGCACGGCGAACCGCTTGTAGCCCCCCGCGCCAAGCGCGACACCACGTCCAACCCGGAACCGTAATCCCCATGTAGGAGCGCGCCTTGCGCGCGACTGGTACAGAGCGATGAATTCACGGCTCCGTACCGGTCGCGCGCAAGGCGCGCTCCTACAGATGGATCGCTCAGGCGGCCGTCAGTTTCAGGCCGACGATGCCGGCCACGATCAGTCCGACGCAAAGCAACCGCAACGGCTGCGCCGACTCGCCGAACAGCACGATACCCAGGGTCACTGCACCCACCGCACCGATGCCGGTCCACACGGCATACGCCGTGCCCAGAGGCAATTTCTTGGCCGCAAATGCCAGCAACACGATACTCACCACCATCGCGGCGCCGGTGAGCAGGCTGGGTACCAGCTTGGTGAAGCCTTCGGTGTACTTGAGTCCCACGGCCCAGCAGATTTCAAACAGGCCGGCGAGGAAGAGGATGAACCAAGACATGGTGTCGCTCCGCCAGGGCGGGGCCGTCCCCGCAGTGAAAGAGCGCCATGGGGTCGTCCCCATGGGCGGACCGGCCTTGCGCCGGTCCGGTAAGCATTCTACCGGGTCATCCTGACCGGGGTGTAACCCTGTAGGAGCGCGCCTTGCGCGCGACCGGGTATCGCGAAAAAACCTTCCGTACGCGATACCCGGTCGCGCGCAAGGCGCGCTCCTGCAAGGGCTGCCTCAGGGCACGATGGGCGTGACTTTTCTTGCCCTTACGCCACGCACCATGCCGTAGACGCTGATGAGGAACCACGCCAGCTCCTGCAGGAACGCCGACAGGTTGAAGGTGCCGAAAATCAGCGACAGCAGGATGCCGAACGCACCCAGCAGGTTCATCACCTGATAGGTGTACCCCTGCCCCGACAGCTTGTGCGCCTGAAGCAGGAAATACGCGATCAGCACCAGGCCCACGCCGATAAGGCCAGTCCAGTCGTGCCAGAGCATGTTGCTCATCGTTTGGCTCCTCGTTGCCTCAACGCCTCGAACAGCACCACGCCAGTTGCGACGGATACGTTGAGGCTTTCCATGTTACCCGGCATGGGGATCTTCGCCACGAAATCACAGGTTTCGCGGGTCAGGTGACGCATGCCATCGCCCTCGCTCCCCATCACCAGCGCCACCGGCCCCTTGAGGTCGATGTCGTAGATGGACTGGTCGGTCTCGCCGGCCAGCCCCGTGATCCACACGCCGGCATCCTTCAGCGCACGCAGGGCGCGCGCCAGGTTGGTCACGGCCAGCACCGGAATGAGATCCGCGCCGCCAGCGGAGGCACGACGCACCGTCGGCGTGATGCCCACGGCACGGTCCTTGGGCACGATCACCGCCGTGACCCTGGCCGCTGCCGCGCTACGCAGGCAGGCCCCCAGGTTGTGCGGATCGGTGACGCCATCGAGCACCAGCACCAGCGCATCGGAGCCGGCCGCTTCAAGCAATGCGGGCAGATCGCCCTCACCGCGCAGCGGCGGCGTTTCGTACTTGGCGATAACGCCCTGGTGGCGGGGTTCGCCACCGATGCGCTCAAGCTGGTCCTTGCCTACCGACTTCACCTGGATGCCGCGCTTGCGCGCAGCCGCCGCGATCTCGTTGATGCGGGCGTTCTTCGAGTTCTGCTCGATCAATACTTCACGGACTCGCTCCGCGTCGTTGGCAAGGGCGCCTTCGACCGGATTGATGCCGACGATCCACGTCTCGCTCATGACTTACGACTTGCTCCTGGGTTTGCCCGGGGCCGCTTTCTTTGCCGCGACCTTTTTCGTTGCCGTTTTCTTCGTGGCGACCTTCTTCACCGCTGCCTTCGGTACCGCAGCCTTTGTGGGCGCGGACTTCTTCGCAACGGCCTGCTTCGTGACCACCGGTTTCGCAACCGCCTTCTTCGCCGCCGCCTTCACGGGTGCGCTCGGGGCGACGGTTTTCTTCGCGGCAGCCTTCTTGGCAACGGCCTTCTTTGCCGCAGGTGCCACCGCCGGCCTTGCCTGTGCAGCACGCTTTGGTGCGACCGGCGTCGCATCGACGACAGGGCGCGCATCATCGCGAACCACTGGCGCAGCGGCAACCCCGGCCTTCGGCTTGCGCTTCGCACCAAGCTTCTCGGCCATCTTGCGCACGGCGCGACCGATGGCCTTGCCGGCTTCAGTCACGGCGTTGCCCGGCGCCGGAGGCGGCGTGGCTACCGGTACCGGTGCAACGGGCTTGGGCAGCGATTGCAGGCGCGCCACGAGACGGAAGTCGATCTTGCGGTCTTCCAGGCTGGCGCGCATCACCTGCACGCTCACGTAGTCGCCCAGGCGGTAGCTGGCGCCCGTACGCTCACCGGCCAGCAGGTGACGTACCGGATCGAACTTGTAGTAGTCGTTGGGCAGCTGCGACACATGCACCAGACCCGACACGCGGGACGCCGCCAGCTCGACGAACAGGCCGAACGAGGTAACCCCGGTGATAGTGCCGGCAAACTCCTCGCCCACGTGCTTTTCCATCCAGGCGCACTTGAAGCGCTCGTCCACATCGCGCTCGGCCTCTTCCGCACGGCGCTCGCGCTGCGAGCAGTGCACGGCCATGGCGGCCATCTGGGCTTCGCTATAGGTGTAATCGGACGGCTTGCCCTTGGTCAGCGCATAGCGGATGGCGCGATGAACCAGAAGATCGGGATAACGGCGGATCGGCGAGGTGAAGTGGGCGTAGGCATCCAGCGCCAGGCCGAAGTGGCCCTGGTTCTCCGGGTGATACACCGCCATGCTCTGCGCGCGCAGCAGCACGGACTGGATCAGCTCGGCTTCCGGACGATCCTGCACCTTCTTCAGCAGCGCGGAGAAGTCGGCCGGCGTCACCTCGTCGGCGGACGGCAGCTTCAGCTTGAACTCGCGCAGGAAGCGCAACAGGTCTTCGTATTTCTCGACGGGCGGCGGCGCGTGCACGCGGTACAGGGCCGGAATCTTGCGCTTCGAAAGGAATTTCGCCGCCTGCACGTTCGCGGCGATCATGCATTCCTCGATCAGCTTGTGCGCGTCGTTGCGATCGGTGGCGCCCATGGACACCACATCGCCCGACGGCGCGAGGCGGAACTTCACCTCGGGCGTTTCGAAATCGATGGCGCCGCGACGCTTGCGCGCCTTCGACATCGCCTTGTACAGGCGATGCAGGTTCTCCACCTGCGGCAGCACATGGGCGATTTCATCGCGCACCTCGGCGTTACGCTCGCCCACGGCCTGCCAGACCTTGTTGTAGGTGAGGCGGGCGTGCGAGTACATCACCGCTTCGTAGAACTTGGCGTGCTGCACCTCGCCCTGGTCGTCCACTTCCATGTCGCAGACCATGCACAGGCGGTCCACCCGCGGATTGAGCGAGCAGATACCGTTGGACAGCGTCTCCGGAAGCATCGGCACGACGAAACCGGGGAAGTACGTGGACGTGCTGCGCTCGTAGGCCTCGGTGTCCAGCGGGGTGCCCACCGGCACATAGTGCGAGACGTCGGCAATGGCCACGATCAGGCGGAAGCCGCCGCCCTTCAGCGGTTCGGCATACACGGCGTCATCGAAGTCGCGCGCATCCTCGCCATCGATGGTCACCAGCGGCAGCTTGCGCAGGTCCACGCGGCCCTTGCTCTCGGCGGCGGACACCTTCGGCTCCACTTCCTCGGCCTGGCGGACCACCTGCGGCGGCCACTCGTGTGGCAGGTCGTGGCTGGCGATGGCCATCTCCACCACCAGCGAGGGTTGCAGGCGCTGACCCAGTACGGCACGCACCGTGCCCAGCGGGCCACGATGCGGCGTCGGCGGATCGGTGATCTCGGCCACCACGATCTCACCCGAACGGGCACCGGCTTCGCGACCGGCGGGGATCATGATGTTCTGGTGCAGGCGGCGGTCGTCCGGCTCGACCAGGGTCACGCCGTTCTCGATGACGATACGGCCCACCAGTCGGGGCGAGCGACGCTCCAGCACCTCGACGATGGCACCCTGGCGGCGACCACGGCGGTCGATGCCGACGACGCTCGCAAGCACGCGATCGCCATGCAGCACGCTGCGCATCTGCGACGGCGAGAGGTAAAGGTCTTCCCCGCCCTCGTCCGGACGCAGGAAGCCATAGCCTTCGGCGTTCGCAATGACCCGGCCCGGAATCAGGCTGAGCTTCTGCGCCGGCGCATAGCCGCCGCGACGGTTACGCAACAGCTGGCCGTCGCGGATCATCGCGCCCAGGCGCTTGCCCAGGGCATTGATCTCGTAATCGGTAAACAGACGCAGGGCGCGGGCGATGTCCTCGGCGGACACCAGTTCGCCCCGCTCTTCGAGCAGCGCGAGGATCGCCTCGCGACTGGGAATGGGTTGCTCGTAGCGCTGGGCTTCGCGCTCGGCATGGGGGTCGGCGACCGCGGCCGGCAAGCGGTCGCGGTACTTGGCCAGCGCCTTGCCGGGGCGCGTGGCCTTGGGCTTACGGGGGCCCTTCGAGCCTCCGGAACCTTTGTTTTTCTTCGTCACGTAGGGACCTTGGAAAGTGGATGCAAAGTTTTTTTGAATCCGTTGTGAAAAATCGTTGACAAGTTTACCCGACCTGCCTAATCTACGCGGCTCACGGGGCAGCAACGCAACACACTGCTTCGAGTCACCTGCCCAGGTGGCGGAATTGGTAGACGCACTAGTTTCAGGTACTAGCGGGTAAAACCGTGGAGGTTCGAGTCCTCTCCTGGGCACCAATACAGAATGCGGCACAAGGCTTCGAAAGCTTCTGGCGCAATTCTACCGAACTAGCCACCCTCATGGGTGGCTTTTTCGTTTTCACCTTTCCACCGCCTTCAGGCACGTCGGTTATCACTGCTTGTCCACTGGCGGCGAACGATGCCCCAACCACTTGCCATGGGTGGTTGCGCATCCAACAATCGACTTCAGGCCTCTCTCCCCGGGATACGTCTTCCGATGCCCCGCATTCCCTCTTCGAGTGCAACGCGTGCCGAACTGCGTGAACTGCTCTTCGACTACAACTGGGACGACGGGCTGGAGTTGCCCCGCGCCATTGCCGCGCACCCTGGTTGCGACCTGAGCCTGGCACTGGATCTTTTCTGGCTGGCGGATGCCTACGAAGCGCTGCTGTCATCCACGGTGGAGAACGAATTCAGCATCGAGCGGCTTGCGTTCGGACGGGCGCTTGCCCAGGACATCCTCGGCGGCCGATACCCGCGAACCGACGCCGTCTTCAAGCCGCCACTTTCGCGCACCCAGCGCCACCTGTTCGGGAAAGACGGCTTGCCCGCTATCTTTCTTACCGATATTCCATAGTCCGGGCCATGACCAGCATGAAGGCACTCGCATATCCATCGCCAGAGCTCAGTTCATGACAGAACATCTGATCTTCCGCACTCAGCACTGGTCGGTCAGTCATCGAAGGGATGCGCGATACCCCGGCTACCTGATGGTGTCGTCGCACTCGCAAAGCGCTGACCTCTACGAACTGAACAACGAGTCGCTGGCGGAGCTCGGGATCGTATTGAAGCAGGTTGAACTCCTGCTTCGGAAGGCCTATACGCCACTCAAGGTGGTGTTTTATAAACTGGGTTTTTCGCCCGGCTTCAGTTGCCATTTTCATGTAGCACCGGTGACTTCCGCGTTACTGGCAGAAGTCGCCCACCATCCCGGGTATGTCGACGTCCCTGACGGCAACGATGTGATCCTGTTCCTTAGCCGGGTTTACTGTGAGCGGGAGCTGATTACGGAAGAACAGGATGAGCAGCAGGCGACGATCAGGCGACTCCGGGAACAATGGCAAGACCTGTCGCCATCGTTACATCGATAGCGACAGACCAGACGCGGTGACTTCAGGAGCGGGCCTTGCCCGCGACCGCTCAGGATCATCGTTACGAATGAACGGGTGCGCCGCAACCGTTGAGTGCCTGGTATCGGCATTACCCGGTGCAATGCTTCATTCGCGATGTTCATTCGCCCGGCGGTCGCGGACGAGGCCCGCTCCTACAAGTCGTACGTCACTCCAGGCCGGCTCGCAAAACCACCGGGGACCAGCGCTGTTCGACGCCTGTGTTGCCGTACTTCGTCGACCAGTCCGCCGGTACGTGGCCTGGTACGGTGCCGTACGGCGCGGGAATCAGCTCCCCGGTAATGGGCTTGGCGGGGTACCCCGACCACGGCTTGAGAGCCGGGCTATGCGGATTCACCGGCAGGTCTTCGAAACGCCCGGCATCGACAACGATGCGCAGCTGACCATTCTGGACGTGCAGACGATGCAGTCTGCCGTCATAGCCGCTATGGATACGGTCTGCCCGCCATTCCCATCGCTGATCGTTGGACAGCGAGCAAGCCTTCGTCAGCAGGCTCTTCGTCTGGAAGTCGGCCTGGAGACACTGCTTGTTGCCTCGATTCACATAGCGGCCTTCGCTATCCAGGCCCCACATCTGTCCGCGATTCATAGGGTCGCAGGCAGCCAGTTCCACCACTCCGCTACGCTGGGTGACACAGCCTCCCATGCCTTGTTCGGACCTCAGCAGCACTGTGATCTCGCGGGTGAGGTACGGATGGGAAAGATCGAGGTCGTAGCTACGTGACCCTTCCACGGGCGCGGTCGTATCGGAATGGCGCCAGGTCGGCCCGTCCCACCACCATTTCTTCGTATTGAGATCGAAACCCGCGGAGATTTCTACGCTGGCAATCCCCTCGTACGTTCCCGGCAACTTCCACATCGAGGAAGTGGCGATGCCGGCCGTCCTCATCATGGGCGTCATGTGCTTTTCAGTGAGGTCGACCCTGTCGGAATAGACCTTTTCGACTAGCACATGCTTGAGCCTGTCGGCAATGGGAGCCTCCCAGAGCATACGCTTGCCTGCGTCCACTTCTCGTGCCAGGAGCGCGTAGTCCTTGAAGCTGAAGGCCAGTTGCTCACGCGTGGTATGCGAATAGCCAACCGACAGGTTGAACGGAATTTTTGCCGCCAGCAGGGAATCCGGTTTGCCATCGGCAGAGAGCGAATCTCCGGACGTGCCGCCGATATTGAAGGTGCGCTCCGAACTCTTCTCGTAATTGAATTCGGTACTGGTTTCCGTGGCCGGAAGATGTGCCACCATCTGCGGATTCTGGCCGGCAGCACTGACCTTGTGACTTACCCTGTAAGTCCACGGGAGGTAGGCCGCGGACAGGTTGACGCCTTCCTTGTGCCCCTCGTAAATGCCCGCACCACGCGATCCATAGCCTCGCGGTGCATAGGTCGGCCATACGTAGACGTGGATCTCCTTGTCGTCGCTAGACCGGTCGGCACTGCGAATGACATCGATGGCCAATTTGCCGGTGATCTCGTCAGTACCGGTCTCGAATGTGCCCTCGTGAATACGAAGGATCGGTACCGTGCCCTTGTCGTCATCGGCACTCACGGCGTCACGGGACGCAGTCGCGACCGGAACAGATGCCGCTTCGGCCTGAAAGCGGCCCAACGCCGCCGCCGATGCAGAAGACCACTGCGGCGTCCAGTGCGCCTCGTCCTGGGCACTGCCGAGGATATCGATGTTCCCGTTCTTTTCATGGACAAAGATCACATCGCCACCCGAAGGAGCGACACCGAAGAAACGGGAAACCGCATGGCGATCACCATCGTCCATGCAGACAAAGACAGGAACACCGGCCTCGAACAAGGCCGAGAGCCTGGCCCGGCTTTCACCCAGCTTATCCAGTTCGCTGGCGGCAATAACCACCATGGCCTGGGTACCGGGCGCTTTCAGGCGGCCCATGTCGACATCGTTGAGGCGGTTGCCATACATGATGCGATCATCGGACACGGTGCCGGCGAAGCGACGAACATGATAAGCATGGCCGGTACCACCGAAAAACACGAGTGGGCCAACGGCCGACACGTGGTGTGACACGAGTGATTCATGAGCGAACGACGTGGAAGGAGCCGTCATCGCTACGCCTGCAAGCAGGGCAAATCCGACGGCGGCAGTAAGGGAACGACGTGGGGAAGTGGACTGCATAACATCTCCTTGTTGTGGGTCCTGCGGCAAAGGTAGCCGCTTCAACGATCATGTCGATCCGGCTTTGCTCAGGCGCATCGGCTGTCCGCCCCACCCTGGACCTTGCGCCAGGAGCCCATCCCTGACAGAAACATCGGGCCCTGGTCACTGCACTACCTACGCTCCTGTAGGCAGTGACCTGACCAAGACCTGGCATTCCCCTACATCCTCATCAGCCATCCGCCTTCTCGCTGCATCACCAAATCCCCCTGTCTAGACAGCGAGCCGCGATTGTCCAAAACGTGCCGCCTGCCCGACACCTGCGAAGCATCCCGGCGTAACGCGGCCAACGCGTAATGGGCGCCCATCACCCCTGCCACCGTGGCCGGGGTCTGGACCTCCATCGAAGGCTTGCCCATGACGCCGCTTCGCACCCCGCTTTGCCTTGCCCTGTTCGCCGCCCTGCCCCTCATGGCCCATGCCGATGACGTCGCCGACAAGGTGACGGATGCGAAGAAGGACCCGACCACGCTCGATACCGTGTCCGTCGTGGGCCAGAACGCCACCCGGCAGGTGCAGCAACTGGGCAAGCTGGACATCCAGCAGCAGACGCCGGGCACCAGCCCCTTGCAGATGCTCCAGCGCATGCCCGGCGTGCACTTCGTCTCAAACGAACCATTCGGCACCGACGAATGGTCGTCACGCATCAGCCTGCGTGGCTTCAACCATACCCAGCTTGGCTACACGCTGGACGGCATCCCGCTCGGCAACGCCGATTACCACACGGGCGACGGCCTGAGCGTCACCCGTGCATGGATCGGTGAAAGCCTGGGCGAGCTTGATCTTTCCCAGGGCTCGGGTGCCCTGGGTACCGCCTCAACGAGCAACCTGGGTGGCACGGTTCAATTGCATACCGACGATCCCAGCCGTACGCCTGGCGTACGGGTCAACGCTACCGGCGGATCGTACGGTTTCAAGCGTGGGTATATCCGCGGCGATATCGGCGAGCATGATGGCTTCAGTGCCTATGTGGCGGGCATGTATGTCGATGCGCCCAAGTGGAAGGGCGACGACGGCCAGCGCCAGCGCCAGTTCATCGGCAACGCCATCTACGACTGGACCGGCGGCCGGATCACCGGCATCGTGGATGTCGTTCGCCGTACCGAACAGGCCTATCTCGACCTGTCGAAGGATTCGCTGCGTCGCTGCGGTTATCGCTTCGACTACCTGGCACCCGACTGGCAGCGCTCGGTGGATATCGCCAACGGCAAATACAGCGGCTGCGTAACCTCGGCGGACGACACCTATTTCAACGGCAACGGCATCCGCCAGGACGAGATAGGCTCGGTGAAGGGCGAGTTCTTCCTCAGCGACAATCTCACGCTGAACGTGCAGCCGTATTACCACCATGACCTCGGCCAGGGTCACTGGTATGCACCGAAGTCCGACCTGCCGTACACACCCGCACCGGGCGACGCCCCAATCGCCCTACGCCTGTCGCACTACCTCATGACCCGCGGCGGCATCATGAACTCGCTGGAGTATCAGCTGGGCGAACATCATCTCCAGGCGGGGTTCTGGTTCGAAGATAGCCACTACACCATCGCGCGCAGCTTCCAGGCCATCCCCGATGGCGGCCCGATCAGCCAGGACCGCATCTACGACACCTACGACAACGTGCTTTTCCGCCAGCGCTTCATGACGCTGACCCGCCAGTGGTATATCGAGGATGACTTCTCGCTGCTCGACGACCGCCTGCATATCGATGGCGGCTTCAAGGGCCACAACGTCACGACCAATGCCATCGCCCTGCTGCCGGGCCGCGCCAGCGGCGCGCTCACTGCCAGGAGCGATTTCCTGCCACAGATCGCCGCCAACTACCGCCTCGGCGGTGGCTGGGAAACCTTCGCGTCGTTCCAGGTGAACCAGAACGCGTACGAACCCGGTGCGAACGGTGCCTGGTCATCCGACCAGAAAACCTTCGACGGGCTGAGCAAGCACCTGCGCCCGGAACGCTCGGCCAACAGCGAACTGGGTGTGCGCTATGTCGACGACACCGTGCAATCGTCGCTCGCGCTGTACAACATCGACTTCAAGAACCGCCTGCTGGTGATCGTGCCCTGTGCCGGCGTGGTGAGCTGCCCCAACCAGATTGCCAACGTGGGCAAGGTGAACGCGCGTGGTGCGGAATTCACCGTCGTCTGGCAGCCCACGCGCGATGTCCGCTGGTTCAACTCGGCCACCTACAACGACGCCAAGTACAAGGACAATTACCTCGATGGCGGCGTACTCGTGCCCACGCGCGGCAAGACGGTCGTCGATTCGCCGAAGAAGATGCTGGCCAGCGAAGTCAGCTACCGGTTCGGCGATGTCGAGGCAAAGCTCGGCGCGAAGTACACCGGTGCGCGTTACTACACCTACGTGAACGACCAGCGCATTGGCGGCTTCACGTTGTTTGACGCAGGACTTACCTGGAACCTGGGCAGGATGGGCTCGGTGCAGTCCACCAAGGTATCGCTCACGGTCAGCAACCTGCTGGGCAGGAAATACGTGGCTACCATCGACAGCAACGGCTTTACCACGAGCGATCCCAACGGCACCTTCCAGACCCTGCTGGTAGGCGCGCCACGGCAGGGCTTTCTCACCGTGGACATGACGTTCTGATCAGAGCCTGGGCTGGCCCGCCACCCATACCGAACGAACCACCGGCTGCGCCCCATGCATGCGGACGCGCAGCAGGTCGGCGCGCAGGCCGGGCTCGATACGGCCCCGGTCACTGAAACCCAGCACACAGGCCGGTGCATCGCTTACCGTGCGGATGGCATCGGCCAGCGACCAGCCGGCTTTTTCATGGAGGATGAAGGCGCCGTGCAGCAGGCTCGTGGGCATGTAATCGGACGACAGGATATCGAGGCAGCCGGCACGCGCCAGCTCGATCGCCGCCACGTTGCCCGAATGGGAGCCACCGCGCACGAGATTGCTGGCTCCCGCCACCACGCGCAGTCCGGCGTGGTGCGCAGCCTGCGCCGCCGCCAGCGTGGTCGGGAATTCGCAGATGGGGGCCCCGGCGGCAACCGCCTCGTCCACGTGGGAGGGGTCGGTGTCATCGTGACTGGCCAGCGCGATACCGTGGCGCTGCGCCAGCACCAGTACCCTGGCGAGCTGATCGGCGCGATAAAGCGCCTGTTGCGCGCGGCGCTCCTCGAGGATGCCGGCGAATTCCTCGTCACTCCACACCAGGCCGCTGCGGCTGTAATAGCGGCGGTACTGGTTCACGTCGCGGTATTGCCGCTGTCCCGGCGTGTGATCCATGAGCGAGAGCAGGCGCAGGTCCCGCCGTGGCGCGAGCGGCGCCAGCAGGTCCAGAAGGCCCGGCCAGCTCAGTTCGCAGCGCAGGTGCAGGTGATGGTCGCAACGAAGCAGGTCATGGGCCCGGGCTTCGTCCAGCGCGGCCAGTGCGCCATCGAGCGTATCCAGGCGGGTGCCGTCTTCTTCCAGGTCACCCAGGGACAGCGCATCGAGCACCGTCGTGATACCGGCGGCCAGCAGCTGGGCATCATGCGCCAGCAGGGCCGGCAACGCCGGCCAGACCACGCCCGCGCGGGGGACGAGGTGTTTTTCGAGATTGTCGGTATGCAGTTCCAGCATGCCCGGCAGCAGGTAGTCGCCGGCAAAATCCACGGCGCCGGGGGGAATCTCATCGCCAGGCAGCAACCGGCTTACCCGGTCGCCGGTGACCTCGATGCCGCCCTCGACCACCCGGTCAGCCAGCACCACGCGGGCCCGCGCGATACACCAGGTAGCTTCGGGTGTCATGTCAACGAAAGCTTGTCTTTCCATACTCGCCCTGTGCCTTCATACCGCAGCCAAGGCTGCGCCACAAAGATGCAACCTTGATGGCAAACCGACTCCAGCCACCCGACCGCGATAACGACATGCCGGTCTGGCGCCAGATCGAACAACAGGTGCTCCGGCAGATCCACGACGGCGTGTTGCGCGGCGGCGACCGCCTGCCCTCCGCCCTGGAACTGGCCCGCCAGCTTCAGGTCAACCGCCACACCGTGCGCCGCGCGCTCGATGCGCTGGAAGAACGCGGCGTGGTGCATGCCGAGACCGGCCGGGGCCTGCGGGTGCGTGAAGAGTCCTACGACTACGCCATCGGCCGGCGCACCAGCTTCAGCCGCAACATGAACAACCTCAATGTCACCTCGGGCAACCGCGTACTCGGCACCGCGCTGGTGACGCCGCCACGTCGTGTAGCCGAGTCCCTGGCCCTCGCACGGGGCGAACGGGCCTGGTGGATCGAGTCGTCCGCCCATGCGGAAGGTCGCGTACTCGACCATGGCCAGGCCTGGTTTCCGGCCGTCCGCTTTCCCCGACTGGACGAGGTGTTCCAGCGTACCGGCTCGGTCACCCGTACGCTGGCCGAGTTCGGCGTACCGGATTATTTCCGCTCGTATACCCGTGTCACGGCCCGGCTGGCCGGCGCGGTCACGGCGCGCATCCTCGAACAGGCTGCGGATCTGCCGGTGCTTGAGGTGGAGTCGCTGAACGTGGACGCACAGAATCAGCCCGTGCAATACGGGCTGACCTGTTTCGCGGCGGAAAGGGTGCAGCTGGTGCTGTCCACCCCGGATGTAGTCAGCCGGTAGCGGCGAGCGCCACGGCATCGCGCTGCGGTTGCAGGCGGCCGGAGACGATGTCTTCGGCCAGCCCGAAGGACAACGTCATGCCCAGCCCGCCACCGCCCACGCCATTGACGATGGTCACGCCAGGCTCCGCTTCGAGCACCAGTTCGCTGCGGCCCGGCTCAGTCAGTTTCGCGTAGGTGCCGTGCCAGGTCTGCTTGACGTTCCAGTGCGGCAGGTCGAGTACGCCACGCAGGTAATCCACGATGCGGCCATTGATCGATGTTTCATCGAACGGATCGAGCGTATGCCCGTATTCGTGTGAATCACCGCCGGTGATCTCGCCCAACCCATTCTGTGCAGCCATCACATGGATACCCAGCGCCGTGAGGTCGGCGTAATCCACCGCAAGGCGGCTGCGCAGGCGCTCGATGCCCGGCAGGCCATGGAAGCCGCTGTAATGCGCCATCGTCAGGCCACCACACACCACCGGCCCCAGGCGGAACGACGACGGCTGCGCTTCCAGCCGCAACATCTGCAGCTTGCACTTGGTGATGGCCTGGCGATCGTAGAGTTCGGGAAACAGCGTTTCGAAGTCACTGCCACCGGCCACGTAGATGACGTCGGCGGCATAGCGCCTGCCGCCACTCCAGACCCATGGATGCTCTACCCGCGTCACGGCCTGTCGCCAGTGGAAGGTGACGCCGTAACGCGCAGACAACCACGCCGGCATGGCGCGAATCGCTTCACGTGGATCAACCACGAGTTCGTCATCGCTCAACAGTGCGCCGAGCAGGCCTTTGCTTACCAGTCCCGGCGCATGGCGCAGGGCTTCCCGGGCGTCGATCGCACGGCACGGTCGCAGGCCTGCGTTCGCCTCGGCGTATTCATTCATCACCTGCCATTCGTCGTCGTGCCACGCCGCCACCAGGCTGCCCGACGGCGCGGACCAGGTGCCGGTTTCATCGCAGAACTGCCGCCAGATCGAGCGCGAACGCAGTGCGCGGTCGTAGAGGGGGCCGTTGGGCACGCCGATAGGCCACACCGTACCGAAGTTGCGCACCGAGGCGCCCACGGCACGCTCATGCCGATCAAAGACGGTGACTTTGTAACCGGCCTCGGCCAGCGCGCGGGCGAGCGCAAGACCAACGATGCCGGCGCCGACGACGATGGCGCCGGGTTGCTGCGAATGACTCATAGCGAATGACGTTCCATGGGCAGGGAGGGAATGGGTGCGGCTGCCTCGTGCCTGCGGGCTTCCCGCCAGAACCAGCGGGCAGCGAGGCCGTTGAGGGCAAGCCCCAGCAGACAGGCGAGCAGCACGGCGCGCTCGAAGAAACGTGTCCAGTCGAGATCGAGGCCGGCGAAGGCTTTGGTCAGCAGCACGCCGACACTGCCGAGATAGCCCGCCGCATCGGCAATGCACATCACGAACGAGGCCGTGCCGACAACACGGAAGGTCGCCATGAGGCGCTCGAAGAACACGCCATTGAGCAGGATGTAAGGCAGGTAAAGGCCGAAACCGACCAGCACCATCCACATCAACGGAGGCAGCTTGCCGTGGGCAAAGGCCAGTGTCGCGAAGATCGCACACAGCAGACCCAGCGCGATCATCGCGTGGTTGAGCAACAAGGCACGCATGTTGTCACGCACGAGACTGAGGGCCGCCGTACACAAAAGCACACCGATGCCGATGGGCGTATCGACCTGGCCGAACACCCATGCATCATGGCCAAAGCCCAGGTCACGAAAGATTTCGGTATCGAAGTTCTCGCGAAAATCGCGCAGCACCGTGAGCAACACGTAAAGCGGCACGACCAGCAGAAGCCCCGGCAGGAACCGGCGCACGAAGGCACGCCGGGCCGCGGCATCCATGCTGCCGCGAGGCGCGCGCGCTGCAATGTCTTCTGCATCGGGGCCGGGCAACCGAGACAACACCCGCAACGAAAGCAACAGGGGCGGCACGAACACCAGCCCCGTCAGGAAAGGCATCCAGTGCTCGCTCACACCCGACAGCAGCAGGGCCTTGCCCACGCCCTTCACGACCCCGGATGCAAAGATGAAGCTCGATGACAGGATGGCCCCCATCAACTCCGTGGCACGCCGCCCCTCGATGTAGCCGAACACCAGCCCCCAGACCATGCCCAGGGGCATGCCGTTGAGGAACAGGAAAACGATGCCCAGCGTCGGGGGTACCAACGCAAAACCCAGTAGCGCCACCCACGACACGCCGATCAGGCCAAGGATCGCCCTGCCCCGCTGCCCACCCTGCCACTCGGAAACAAAACGCAGGCCGATGAGCTTGCTGAGCGCGTAACCGAGCACCTGCGCGATCACCAGCCATATCTTGTAGTCGAGCCCGCCGAGGCTCATGCCGTCATAGCTGGCCGCGCTGAACGGCTTGCGGAAGGCATACATGCACGAATACACGCAGAACGCAGCCAGGCCGGCCAGAAGAGGCATGAGCACCCTCGCCTGCCGCGGAGGCAGGCGGGCTATCCAGCCATCGTGTCGTGTCGTCATGCGAGCCTCCATCGGGTATGAGGCATGCTCGCCGGGCACTGTGGCGTGGCAGTGACGCGACCACCGACAGTCGGGCGGATTGTCTAGACGACTCCCCGCCTGCCCGATGCAAGGTCCACCACCTGCACGCATCGAGGGACGGCGCCGCTTACTTGCAATGATCGCAATTTGCGATATTCTTGACCCCAAGGCTAACGGATCAAGCTCCATGCGGGTTATCAGCAATCGGCGCCTCGTCGACTTCGCCTACCTTCATCCTGATGCCGGGCCCGCGCTGCAAGCATGGAGAAAACTCCTCGAATCCCGGCCCTATCTGGGCTTCAACGAATTGAGGCAGGTTTTTCGCAGCGTCGATATCGTGGGTGATCGCTTCGTCTTCGACATTCGCGGAAATCGTTACAGACTCATCGCCGCCATCAGTTTTTCAGCGCAGATCTGCTACATCAAGGCCGTGCTGACCCACGCCGCGTACGACCGAGGTCACTGGAAATGAAACCCAATCGTGTCATGGAAAACATCGTCACCTATTGGAACGCCTTCAATACTGCTTCCGGCCTTGGGCACATCGAGACCGAGCACGATTACGAGGTGGCGACCCATCTGGCCGATACGCTCGTGGATGACGGCGCCATCGATGAAAACCACCCGCAACACTCGCTCTTTCTGCTCGTTTCCGATCTCATCTACGCCTATGACCAGCGCCACTACCCCCAGCGCAGCGTGCATGGCGTGGATCTGCTCCGTTTTCTGATGGAGCAGCATGACCTGCGACAGAACCAACTACCGGAGATCGGCACGCAGAGCGTGGTATCCGAAATCCTTTCCGGCAAACGCGAACTCACGGTGAACCACATTCGCGGACTCGCCGAGCGCTTTCATCTGAGCCCTGCAGCCTTCTTCTGAGGCTATGACGTACGCTCTCGCACGAGATCGATAAACGCACGAAGGCCTGCCGACATATGTCGGTGGGCCGGGTAGTAAACGCTGAGCCCGTTGAAGTACGGGCACCAGTCTTCCAGCACTGGAACGAGGCGCCCGTCGGCAATGTAAGGTGCTACGCTGGATTCGCTGGTCCAGATCAGGCCCAGGCCGTCGAGGGCAGCGGCGATCATGATCCGGTGACTGTCCAGGCCCAGCGGGCCATCCACGTCGATGCGTCGCTCTTCACCGCGTTTCCCGAACTCCCAGCGATACCAGCTGCCGCTGGGCAGGCGGCTGCGGATGCAGGTATGACGTAGCAGGTCTTCTGGTACCAGTGGTTTTTCCCTGCCTTCGAAATACGAAGGCGCGCCGACCACGAGGAAGCGGATGTCGCCCGTGCAACGTACCGCGACCATGTCCTGCGGCACGTTGTCGGTGTCGCGGATGCCTGCGTCGAAGCCTTCGGCCACGATGTCCACGTAGCGCCCTTCCGTGATCAGGTCCAGGCGCATGTCCGGGTAACGGCGCAGGTAGTCGAAGAACACGGGCTCCAGCAGCATCATGGCGGCGCCCTCGGAGGTGTTGATGCGCAAGGTGCCCGTGGGGGTGTCGCGGAACGCGTTGGCTCCTTCCATGGCGGCCGCGATCTCGGATAGCGCCGGTCGCACTCGCGCCACGAATTGTTCGCCCGCCTCGGACAGCGACACGCTTCGCGTGGTCCGGTTGAACAGGCGCACGCCCATGCGCTGCTCCAGCATCGCCACGGCGTGGCTCAGCGCCGAAGGAGACATACCCATGGCGACCGCCGCGCGACGGAAGCTCTGGTGCGTGGCGACCGCCAGCACCGCCTGTAGCTCGACCAGGCCGGCCTTCTGCATTGTGCGAAATCCTGCATCGATTCGTCCCGCACAAGCCTGATTGTTCGGACAGTCCGGCGCAACTAGTTTGGTGTCCGTCACCCACGGAGTCCTTTCCCATGCGCAAGACCGTCCTCATCACCGGTGCCTCCACCGGCTTCGGCAAGGCCACTGCCGAATACTTCGCCGCCCGCGACTGGAACGTCGTGGCCACCATGCGCAACCCGGACGCCGGACAGGCGCTGGCGGCCCTGCCCGGCGTGCTTGTCACCCGCCTCGATGTGGAGGATCGCGCCAGCATCGACAGCGCCATCCGGGAGGGCATCGAGCACTTCGGCGCCATCGACGCGGTAGTCAACAACGCCGGCTTTGGCCTGTTCGGTGTGTTCGAAGGCACCTCGCGGGAGAAAATCCAGCAGCAGTTCGACGTGAACGTGTTCGGAGTCATGGACGTGATCCGCGCCCTGCTGCCGCATTTCCGCGCACGCCGGTCGGGCACCATCGTCAACGTCAGTTCGGGCGCCGGGGTGTTCGGCCTGCCGATGATCTCGTTGTACAACGCCAGCAAGTTCGCGCTGGAAGGGTTCTCCGAATCGCTGTCGTACGAGCTGGCCTCGCAGGGCATTGCCGTGAAGATCGTGGAGCCCGGCGGCGTGCTGGATACCGGCTTCGGCCACCGCTCGGCCAGCGAGGCCGGCCAGCTGGCCCTGCCTGCCGGGTACGAGGATTTCGCCACGGCGACCGCCCGGGTGTTCGAGGGCCTGCGCGACAAGCGCCTGGCAACGTCGCAGGACGTGGCGAAGGTGATCTTCGACGCCACCACCGACGGTACCGACCGCCTGCGCTATCTCGCCACGGAGGATATCCGCCCCCTGGTGGAGGCCCGCCGGCAGACCTCCGAGGAAGCCTACATGGCCTTCATGCGCCAGCAGTTCCAGCGCTGATCCTGTAGGAGCGCGCCTTGCGCGCGACCCGGCGTGGCCATGCCCCCGGTCGCGCGCAGGCGCGCTCCTACAGGGTATAATCGGGTGCTTGAAGCACGGTGGGAGAAGCGGACGGATCCGCTGCCGAAGGCGCAACGCCCGTAATCGCTCAGGCCCCCATACCACCGCGCGAGACATCACTCTGGAGAGACCGGTTCGATCCGGCGCCGAAGGTGCAAGGGGCTTCCCCGCCCCCAAACTCTCAGGCAAAAGGACAGAGGGGCGCCCCACGTGCCGGCACGGCACGGTACTTCGGATGCCTCCAACGCCATGAGCCAGAAAACCTCTCCCTCGCTGCGCGACCTCGAGAACCACGGCGCGTTCATCGAACGCCACATCGGTCCCAACGACGCCGAGATCGCCGAGATGCTGTCCGTGGTCGGCCATGCGTCGCTCGACGCGCTGACCGACGCCATCGTCCCCGGCTCGATCAAGTCCCCGGCACCGCTGGCCCTGCCCGCCGCCGTCACCGAGGAAGAGGCCCTGGCGAAGATCCGCGCCGTGGCCGACCGCAACCAGGTGTTCCGCAGCTTCATCGGCCAGGGCTACTACGGCACGCTCACGCCGAACGTCATCCTGCGCAACGTGCTTGAGAACCCGGCGTGGTACACGGCCTATACGCCGTACCAGGCCGAGATCTCGCAGGGCCGCATGGAAGCCCTGATCAACTTCCAGACCATGGTGACCGACCTCACCGGCATGGACATCTCCAACGCCTCGCTGCTCGACGAGGGCACCGCGGCGGCCGAGGCCATGACGCTCGCCAAGCGTTCGGCAAAATCCAAGTCCAACACCTTCTTCGTGTCGAAGGACGTCCACCCGCAGACCCTCGAAATCCTGCGCACCCGTGCCGACGGCATCGGTATCGAAGTGCACGTGGGTGACGATGCGGATGCCGGCAACGTCGACAGCTTCGGCGTGCTGCTGCAGTACCCGAACACCTTCGGCCGCATCAACGACTACAAGGCCCTGGCCGAGGCCACGCATGCCCGCGGCGCCATCGTCTGCGTTGCCACCGACCTGCTCGCCCTCACCCTCATCGCCTCGCCGGGCAGCTGGGGTGCCGATATCGTCGTGGGCAACACGCAGCGTTTCGGCGTGCCGTTCGGTTTCGGCGGCCCGCACGCCGCATACCTGGCCTGCCGCGACGCCTACAAGCGCTCGATGCCGGGCCGCCTGATCGGCGTGTCCGTGGATACCGAGGGCAAGCCGGCTTACCGTCTCACCTTGCAGACCCGCGAGCAGCACATCCGCCGCGAGAAGGCCACGTCGAACATCTGTACGGCGCAGGTGCTGCTCGCCGTGATGGCCAGCATGTACGCCGTCTACCACGGTCCGGAAGGCCTGCAGCGCATCGCCCGTCGCACGCACCGGTTTGCCGCTATCCTGGCCGGCGCGCTGGGCAAGGCTGGCGTCACCGTCGGCAATGACTTCTTCGACACGCTGCATGTCACCGGTGTCGATGCCAACGCCATCCACGCGAAGGCCGAAGCCGCGAAGATCAACCTGCGCCAGATCGATGCCGGCTCGGTGGGCATCAGCCTCGACGAGACCACCACCCGCGCCGACCTCGTGGCGCTGGCCGCTGTCTTCGGTGCCGACGCGAGCAACATCGACGCGCTGGACGCCGCCACCGCCGACGCCCTGCCGAAGGCCCTGGTGCGCGACCTCGACTTCCTCCAGCACCCGGTGTTCAACACGCACCACAGCGAACACGAACTGCTGCGTTACCTGCGCGGCCTCGCCGACAAGGATCTCGCGCTCGACCGCACCATGATCCCGCTGGGTTCGTGCACCATGAAGCTCAACGCCACCGCCGAGATGATTCCGGTGACGTGGCCGGAATTCGCCAACATCCACCCGCTGGCCCCGGCTGAGCAGGCGCAGGGCTACAAGCAGCTCATCGACGAGCTGGAAGCCATGCTGGTCGAGTGCACCGGCTACGATGCCGTGAGCCTGCAGCCGAACTCCGGTGCGCAGGGTGAATACGCCGGCCTGCTGGCGATCCGCGCCTACCACCGCTCGCGCGGCGAAGGCCATCGCGACATCTGCCTCATTCCCGAGTCGGCCCATGGCACCAACCCGGCGTCCGCGCAGATGTGCGGCATGCAGGTGGTGGTGACCCGCTGCGACGCCAACGGCAACGTGGACGTCGAAGACATCCGCAAGAACGCCGAAAAATATTCCGACCGCCTTGCCGCGATCATGATCACCTATCCCTCCACGCACGGCGTGTTCGAGGAAGACGTGGTCGCCATCTGCGACATCGTGCACAAGCACGGCGGCCAGGTGTACACCGACGGCGCCAACATGAATGCGCTGGTCGGCGTGGCCAAGCCGGGCAAGTGGGGCTCGGACGTCTCGCACCTCAACCTGCACAAGACCTTCTGCATCCCCCACGGCGGCGGCGGCCCGGGCGTGGGCCCGTGCGCGGTCAAATCGCATCTTGCCCCGTTCCTGCCGCGCACCTTCGGTGGCGAGGGCGAGGTGGGCATGGTCAGCGCGGCCAGCTTCGGTTCGGCTTCGATCCTGCCGATCTCCTGGATGTACATCACGCTGATGGGCACCGAAGGCCTGCGCAGGGCCACCCAGGTGGCCCTGCTCAACGCGAACTACATCGCAAGGCGCCTGGCTCCGCACTACAAGACGCTCTACACCGGTCGTAATGGCTTGGTGGCGCACGAGTGCATCCTCGACCTGCGTCCGCTGAAGGACGTCACGGGCGTGGGCGCCGAAGACGTCGCCAAGCGCCTCATCGACTTCGGCTTCCATGCGCCCACCCTGTCGTTCCCGGTGGCCGGCACGCTCATGGTCGAGCCGACGGAAAGCGAATCGCAGCACGAGCTGGATCGCTTCATCGACGCCATGATCCAGATCCGCGAGGAAATCCGCGCAGTGGAAGACGGTCGCCTGGATCGCGAGGACAACCCGCTGCGCAATGCCCCGCACACGGCCACCATGGTCACGGGCACCGAGTGGTCGCACGCTTACCCGCGTGAGCTGGCTGCGTTCCCGCTGCCGTCGCTGAAGCTGTCGAAGTACTGGCCGCCGGTGTCGCGCGTGGACAATGTCTACGGCGACAAGAACGTCATGTGTGCGTGCATCCCGGTGGATGCGTACAAGGAAGATATCGAGGCGTGATGTACCTGCGCGCGGCCGGACGTACCGTCATGTCCGGTCGCGCGCAAGGGCACGGCAGCTCTTGTAGGAGCGCGCCCGCGCGCGACCCTTCGTGCCGCGACAACCGGTCGCGCGCAAGGCGCGCTCCTACAGGGCACGATAGCTCTTGTAGGAGCGCGCCTGCGCGCGACCCTTCGTGTCGTGACAACCGGTCGCGCGCAAGGCGCGCTCCTACAGAGTTATCGGGTGCCAGTAGGGGCTTTGCCAGGCTTTCAGGGCGTCGAGGAATACCCGCAGGCGCGAGGGCATGAAACGTCGCGTCGGATAGACGGCATGCACCGGGATCACCGGTGACGACCACTCTGGCAGCAATCGCACCAGCTCACCGCTCTCCAGCCGCGCGTCGCAATAGCCCGATGGCAGGAAACCCACACCGTGGCCGCGATAAACGAACGCACTCACCGAATTGAAGTCGCTGCCCGACAGCGCGCCGGACACGTGCACCTTTACCGATCGACGCCCCTTCACCAGCTGCCAGTCGGTTTCGTTGTTGCGCGCATTCAGCAACACACACGCATGCAACGACAGCCCCTCCGGCGTCGCAGGTACGCCATGGGCTTCCACATAAGCTCGCGTCGCCACGACATAGCGCACGCTGTCACCGATCCGCTGCGCCACCAGCGATGAGTCTTTCAACTCGCCAAAACGAAGACCCACATCGACGTTCTCGGCAACGAGGTCGACGAACGCATTCGTCACTGACAGCTCGATCTGGATGCGCGGATACGCGCGCATGAAGGCCGACACAAAATCGAAGAATTCCCCCTGCCCCAGCACGGCAGGCACCGAGACACGCAACAGCCCCTCCGGATCGCGCTGCGTTTGCGTCAACGTACGCTCGGCATCCTGCAATCGCTCCAGCGGCTCGTCGCAGGCTTCCAGATAGGCCCGCCCCTGTCCGGTAAGGCTCAGCTTGCGCGTGGTCCGCTGGAGCAGGGTCACCCCGAGGGTTTCCTCCAGGTCGCCCACGCGCCGGCTGACCGTCGAAACGGGCATCCCCAACGACCGGGCGGCCCGGGAAAAGCTACCCAGCCGGGCTACCCGCACGAAGATGGCGATGTCGTTGAGATCCAGCACGAAACTTTTCCATTGATGGGAAAGATATTCCATATATTCCCATCTAATCGCCAAATCCAGTACTTCCCATACTTCGCCCCAGTCATTCCACCATCGACTGGAGGCAGTCATGAAAACCGTCATCATCACCGGCGCATCGCAGGGTATCGGCGCCGGGCTCGTCAATCTCTTCCTTGAGCGTGGCTACAACGTGGTGGCCACCTCGCGCCGGGTCAGCCAGTCTCGTGAGCTGCTGCCCTCGGATCGCCTGGCCCGCGTGGATGGCGATATCGCCGACCCGGCCACGGCAGATGCCGTGCTCGCGACCGCCGTGGAACGTTTCGGCGGCGTGGATGCCCTGGTCAACAACGCAGGCATCTTCATCGCCAAACCGTTCGTGGAAACCACCATCGAGGAATACCGCAGCCTCGTGGCGACCAATCTCGACGGCTTCCTGCATATCACCCAGCGCGTGATCGCGCGCATGCTGCGCCAGCGCACGGGCGGCAGCATCGTGAGCATCACCTCCCCGCTGGCACAGAACCCTATTGCAGGCCTCAACGCCGCGGCGTCGATGATCACCAAGGGCGGCATCGAGGCCGCGACGAAGAACCTCGCCATGGAGTACGCCGGGGACGGCATCCGGGTGAACACGGTGTCGCCAGGTATCGTGGATACGCCGCTGCATGCCACCAATCCGAAGGATTTCCTGGCCACCCTGTCGCCGATCAAGGGCATTTCCAGCGTCGATGAAGTCGTAGACGCCGTGGTCTTCCTGACCGAAGCACCGCGCATCACCGGGGAGCAGGTTCGCGTCGATGGTGGCGCGCACCTGGGCAAGTGGTGAACGGCTCGGCAGAAGGCCGGCTGGCGGCGCTGGGCCTGAGCCTGCCGCCGGCACCCACACCCTTCGGCAGCTATGTCGAAGCGGTGCGCGTCGGCGACATGGTGTACTTCAGCGGCATGCTGCCCGCGGTGGGGCACGACCTGCCGATCCTGGGCCGGCTGGGTGCGGAACTGACCGTCGAGGAAGGCCACAAGGCGGCGCAGATGGCCGTGCTGAGCGGCCTGTCGGCCGCCAGGGCCTTCCTGGGTTCGCTGGACCGGGTGACCCGGGTGGCGAAGCTGGGCGTGTATATCGCCACGGCCGGCGACTTCCGGGAGCACCCTCGGGTGGCCGATGGGGCATCCGACGTGATGCGCGCCGTCTTTGGCGAGGCCCTGCTCTCCGGCCGCGTCGTGCTGGGCGTGGCAAGCCTGCCCCTGGGCGTCCCAGTGGAAGTGGAACTGCTGCTGGAAGCCGCAGGCTGAGGGCACTTCCGTACGCCTTCGCATTCGCCTCATTGAGCTTTGTCTTAAACTCCGCTCCCTACCCCGCCGCACTTTGCGGCGGGGTTCATTCCAAGGTGAGCGCATGACCCAGGAAACCCCTCGCGACGAAAGCCTGCTCGGCCTGCTCAAGGGCGTCGAGAAGTTCAGCCACAAGGTCTTCCAGGACAACAAACCCCTGTTTGACGAACTGGCCGGCAGCCAGAGTCCGCACACCCTGTTCATCACCTGCGCCGATTCGCGCGTAGTGCCCGAGATGATCACCCAGACCGAGCCGGGCGAGCTGTTCGTCTGCCGCAACGTCGGCAATATCGTGCCGGCCTATGGCGAGATGATGGGCGGCGTGTCGGCGGTGGTCGAATACGCGGTGACCGTGCTGAAGGTGAAGAACGTGGTCATCTGCGGCCATACCGACTGCGGCGCCATGAAGGGCCTGCTCAATCCCGAGTCCACGAAGGACCTGCCCACCGTGGAAGCCTGGCTACGCAATGCGCAGGCAGCGAAGAGCGCCGTATTCGCGCGCAAGCTGGAAGGTGCGGAAGCGCTCCAGGCCACGATCGAGGAAAACGTGCGCCTGCAGCTTGCGCACGTGCGCACGCATCCTGCCGTGGCCGCCGCACGGGCCAATGGCGAGATCACCCTGCAGGGCTGGGTCTACAACATCGGCGATGGCAGCGTGGTCGTGCTCGATGAGAAGACGGATCACTTTGTGCACCTGTCCGACGCCATCCAGCACGAGCACGCCGCGTGATCCTCCCGGGGCGCGCGCATCTGGGCCATATCCTGCGTTACGTGGGCCGGCCGCTGATCTGGCTGCTGGCGTGGGACGTGGCCGTGACGGTGTTCTGGTATTTCAGCCACCCGCGCTGGGCTGAGTTTCCGGCGCTGCCGGTGACCCTGCTCGGCTCGGCCGTGGCGGTATACCTGAGCTTCCGCAACACCACCGCCTATGCGCGCTGGTGGGAGGCGCGCACCCTGTGGGGCGCCATGGTGAACACATCGCGCACCCTCGCCCGTGAAGCCCTCACCCTGCTGCCGCGCCGTGACGTGGCGGCCACGGTGGCGCACCGGCAGATCGCCTACGTGCACGCCCTGCGCATGCACCTGCGTCGCCAGTCGCCCTGGGACGATCTGGCCAACCGCCTGCCGGCCGACGAGGTGGAACGCCTGCGCGGCGTCGCCAACGTACCCAACGCCATCCATGCGCGCACGGCGACGATCATCGCAGGCACCGAACCCGATCCGATCCTGCTCGCCGCCCTGTCACGCACCCTGAGCGACATCTCCAATGCGCAAGGCGGCATGGAGCGGATCAAGAACACGCCGCTGCCGCAGCAGTACGCGACTTATCCCGCCATCTTCACCCACGGCTTCTGCCTGCTGCTGCCGCTGGGACTGGTGGAAACGCTGGGCCTGTACACGCCGCTGGGCTCCACCGTGGCGGGCTTCCTGTTCCTCGCCCTGCTGCAGATCGGCAACGACATGCAGAATCCGTTCGAGAACCTGGAAGACGACGTTCCGCTCACCACCCTCACCCGCGCCATCGAGATCGACCTGCGCGATGGCCTTGGCGAAGCGCATGGACTGGAACCGATGAAGCCGGTGGACGGCATTCTCTGGTAAGTCGTCAGAAGCGATATTTTTCCACTTCGTCGCCGCGCTGCACCGATAGTTCGAAACTGCGTTCGCCAAGCGAATGCACGGCTTCGACCACGACCCGGTCGGCGCCCGACGCGAGCTGTTCCGCCTGCTCGCGAATGCCATCGGGAAGGTCGGCCAGCCCGATCAGGTATTCGATTTCCGTCGGCTCGTGCCGGCGGAATTCCACGGTCACCTCGCGGCCGAAACCGGCCAGTCGCGCATTGGTGCCGCCGGCAACCCGCTGGGTGCTCACCCCGATGCCATGCGTCTGTACCAGGGCATGACTGGCCATCGCCGTCATGGCGATACCAGCGGTCACCATCGAGCCATAGGCCAGCCGGCGGAACAGCGCCTCGCTCAGCAAGGGCAGGATGCGGCGTACGCCAAAGGTGGATATCACCGCCGCGATGGCGAGCACGGCACCCGCACCGACGGCTTCGCGCGTCACCAGCCCGAAATACACATAGAGCACGATCTTGAGCAGGTGCAGGATGATCTCGTTCGCCGCACGGGTCGCGACGATGCGCTCCTTGTCGAGGCCATAACGCAGGTAGAAGCCATTGAACAGCAGGCCGACCGCACCGGTCAGGCCCGAAACGAAGCCCGCACATAAACCGATGACGCCCAGCAGGCCCGGCCCCGGCGCCGCACGCGCCATCGTGAGTCGCGGCTTGCGCCATAGCATGGGCAGGTTGGCCAGCAGGAACAGCCCGATCAGCAGCTCGGCGTACACCGGGCTCACATGGCCCAGCAGCCAGGCGCCCATGCACGCCCCGGGAATCGAGAACGGCACGAACCAGCGCACGATGCGCCATTCCACATGGCGCAGGAACAGGCCGATGCGGGTCATGGAGCTCACGGCGCTGCCGATGGACAGCGCCACCGGCACCTGGGCCATGGGCAGGCCAAGCCTGAGCACGGGCATCAGCACCAGCCCGGCTCCACCGCCGCTGACGGCACTGATGGCAAAGGCGGCAAGCGTGGCGAAAAAGACGAGGACGAAGAACATGGAACCGACGGCGGGAGGGAGTGCGCGGATCATCCGACCCCCTACTTAGGGGAAGCTTCGATACCCCCGCGCACGGTAGAACTTCATTCATGCCGGACATGACCCATGGCACGGGACAATCGCCCCGCATAGGATTTCAATCGAGACAAATTCAGCCTGTCCAGGGGAGACTGCCTTGCGCCCGTTGCGTCCGCTCGTCCTTGTATCCGCCCTCCTGCCGGCCCTGGCCGGCGCCGCCGACGGACCGGCGAGCCTCGTCAATCCGCTGATAGGCACCACCAACGGGGGCAATGTCTTCCCCGGCGCCGTCGTCCCCTTCGGCATGCTCCAGTTCAGTCCGGAAGCCTCTCCCCTGCCGGGCAAGAAATCGCCCATCGCGGCTCCGGGCGGCTACGAATACCGCGCCGACACCCTGCGCGGCTTCAGTCTCACCAACGTGGAAGGCTGGGGCTGTGCCGGCGCATCGGGCGATGTGCCCATCATGCCGGTCACCGAAGAGGTGACCCAGTCGCCCAGCAAGGATTTTCGCCATACCTATACATCCACCTTCTCGCATGCGAATGAGCAGGCCCGGGCCGGTCACTACCATGTGACACTCGATAACGGCGTGGCCGTGGATCTCACCGCCGCCCTGCACAGCGGTGCCGCACGATTCGCCTTCCCGGCCGGCAAGCCGGCGAACGTCTTGGTGCGCGCCTCCGATTCGGAAGTGGGTTCGGAGAAGGCCACGGTCACCGTGGACGCTGCGCATCGGCGGATCAGCGGTGAGGTCACCAGCGGCAATTTCTGCGGTTACATCAACGATGCCGACAAGCGCAGCTACTACACGCTGCATTACGTGATCGAATTCGACCAGCCGTTCTCCTCCACGGGCACGTGGAAGAACGCCGACGTGAGCCACGGTGGCACGCGCAGCGAAGGCGGCACGGGTTATGGCAAGAAGGGCTTCCCGGATGCCGGCACCGGCTCGGGGGCCTGGGTGGGTTTCGCACCGGGCACGAAGGACGTAAACGTGCGCGTGGGCATTTCGTATGTCAGCGATGCCAATGCGCAGGCCAACCTCGACGCCGAAGTACCGAAGGGCACCTCGTTCGAAACCGTGCGCGACAAGGCCGTGGACGCGTGGAACGGCCAGCTCTCGCGCATCGACGTCGAAGGCGGCACGCCGGACCAGCGCACCGTGTTCTATACAGCGCTGTACCACGCCCAGATGACGCCGAACGTCTTCAGCGACGTCAACGGTGAATACATGGGCTTCGACAACAAGCCGCACCGCGTCGAAGGCAGGCAGAAGGCCCAGTACGCCAACTTTTCCGGCTGGGACGTCTACCGTTCGCAGTTGCAGCTCACAGCATGGCTCGAACCTGACATCGCCAGCGACATCGCCCAAAGCCTTTACAACCAGGCACAACAGAACAACGGCGTATGGGACCGCTGGACGCATAACAATGGCGGTACGCACGTGATGAACGGCGACCCGGCTGCGCCGGCGATCGCTGGCATCCATGCCTTCGGCGCACGCGATTTCGATGCCAGGGGCGCCCTCGCCTCGCTCGTGCATGCGGCAGACAATCCCACCGCACTGGATGCCTCGCACGATGGCTGCGAAGTGGAATGCGTCGGCCAGCGTCCCGGCCTCGAATCGTGGCTGAAGCTGCACTACATCCCTGTCGGTGCGCCGTCGTGGGGCCCCGCGGCGGATACGCTGGAACTGGCCACGGCCGAGTTCGGCATCAGCGCCCTCGCCGAACGCCTTGGCGATACTGCTACGTCAAAGCGTTTCCTTGAGCGTGCACAATACTGGCGCAATCTCTTCGACCCGAAGGCCACCGCCGAAGGCGGCTATATCCGCAACCGGAATGCAGACGGCTCCTGGGCACTGGTGAAGGACGACGACAAGGAACAGCCGCACGCGTTTACGCCGTCCACCGAAGACGGCTTCGTGGAAGGCAGCGCGGCGCAGTACGTGTGGATGGTGCCCTTCAATGCCGGCGGCCTGTTCAAGGCCATGGGCGGCCTGGAGAAGGCACGCAAGCGACTCGATGCATTCTTCTACCAGCCGGATGGCGCATTCGCGGTGACCAACGCCGGCCCGTTGCATGCCGAACTCAACAACGAACCATCCATCGGTTCGCCGTGGCTATACAACTTCGCCGGCCAGCCGTGGAAGACGCAGGAACTGGTGCGTCGCGTGCTCGACACCATCTGGTTGAACGAGCCGAAGGGCATTCCGGGCAACGACGACCTTGGCGAGATGTCCTCGTGGTACGTGTTTGCCGCACTGGGCGTGTATCCGTCGATTCCCGGTCGTGCCGAGCTGGTGGTTGGCAGCCCGTTGTTCACGCGTGCCACCGTGCACCGTCCGGGTGGTGACGTGACCATCCTCGCGCCAAATGCCGGCCAGGGACGCCCATACGTCAATGCGCTCAAGGTCGATGGCAAGCCGAGCGATCGCGCCTGGCTGCCGGAGTCCTTCACCTTGAAGGGCGGCAGGCTGGAATTCGACCTTTCCGACAAGCCGAACAAGCAGTGGGCCAGCAAGCCGAAGGACGCCCCACCCTCCTTCGACCCCCACTAACGCTCTTGTAGGAGCGCGCCTGCGCGCGACCGGTTTTCGCGATAGACCCATCTGTTCGCAAAACCCGGTCGCGCGCAGGCGCGCTCCTACATGGAGGCTTTGCGCAGGCGCAGCGCGTTGCCCACCACCGACACCGAGCTCAGGCTCATCGCCAGTGCCGCGATCATCGGCGACAACGTAAGTCCCAGCAGCGGATACAACACGCCCGCCGCCACCGGCACGCCCACCGCGTTGTAGACGAAGGCGAAGAACAGGTTCTGCCGGATGTTCTTCACCGTGGCGACCGACAAGGCCCGTGCACGTTCGATACCCGCAAGGTCACCCTTCAGCAACGTCACCGATGCACTCTCGATGGCGATATCGCTGCCGTTGCCCATGCCGATACCGATGTCGGCCGCCGCCAGCGCCGGCGCATCGTTCACGCCATCACCCGCCATTGCCACCCGGCGACCCGCTTTCTTCAGGTCGTTGACGATCTGCGCCTTGTCCTCGGGCGACGCACCGGCATGCACCTCGTCGATGGGCAGCAGGGATGCCACGGCCTTCGCCGTCGCCTCGCTGTCACCGGTGAGCATCACCAGGCGAACGCCTGCCTCATGCAGCGCCTGCAACGCCGGCTTCGTGGACACCTTCACCGGATCGGCCAGCGCCAGCGCAGCGGCAAGGCGGCCATCCACGGCGAGGAACATGGCCGTGGCGCCCTTTGCCCGCCAGGTCTCGACCAGGTCGCGCGCCGCACCGATGTCCACGCGCTCATGCTCCATGAGGCGCGCATTGCCGAGTGCCACGTCGTGTCCGTCGATACGGCCACTCACACCACGCCCCACCGCCACCTGGAAGCCCGAGACGGCAGGAATCGCCACGTTTTCGGCTTCCGCCGCCGCCACGATGGCGGCGGCCAGCGGATGTTCGCTGGGACGCTCCACGGCCGCCGCGAACGCCAAGGCTTCGGCACGCTCGACACCGAAGCCGCGCAGTTGCGTGAGTGCCGGCTTGCCCTCGGTGAGCGTGCCCGTCTTGTCGAACACCAGCGTGTCGATATCGCGCAGCGTTTCGATGGCTGCCGCATCACGGAACAATACGCCCGCCTGGGCACCGCGACCGCTGGCGACCATGATCGACATCGGTGTGGCCAGGCCCAGTGCGCACGGACAGGCGATGATCAGCACGGAAACGGCCGCCACCAGGGCATGGGCCAGTGCCGGCTGCGGGCCGACCATCCACCACGCGGCGAAAGCCAGCAGCGCGCAGACGACGACAGCCGGCACGAACCATGCCGCCACCTTGTCGGCCACCCGCTGCAACGGTGCCCGCGAGCGCTGGGCTTCGGCCACCATCATGACGATGCGCGACAGCACGGTATCCGCGCCCACATGATCCACCCGCACCACCAGCGCACCATGCTGGTTCTGCGTGCCACCGGTAACCTTGTCGTGCTCGCGCTTCGCCGCCGGCATGGGCTCGCCGGTAAGCATCGACTCGTCGATGTGGCTTTCGCCTTCCAGCACCGTACCGTCGGCCGGCACCTTTTCACCCGGCCGCACACGCACCCGGTCGCCGGCATGCAGGTGCTCAAGCGGCACGTCGTCTTCGCTGCCGTCCTTGCCGATGCGGCGTGCCGTCTTGGGCACGAGGGCCAGCAATCCACGCAAGGCGGCGCCGGTGCGTCGACGTGCACCCAGTTCGAGGAAGTCGCCCAGGGTCACCAGCGTGACGATCACGGCGGCCGACTCGAAATAGACATCCACCTCGCCATGCATGCCGCGCATCGACGGCGGGAACCATCCCGGCGCGAGGATGGCGATCGCGCTGTACAGCCACGCCACGCCGGTACCCAGTGCGATCAGCGTGTACATGTTCGGCGACCACGGCTTCAACGAACGCCAGCCGCGCGCAAAGAAAGGCGCACCGCCCCACAGCACCACGATAGTCGCGAGCGTCGCCTCGCCCCAGCGGGCAATCGACGCCCAGGGCTCCGGCCACATCCAGCCGAACAGGTGCGGGCCCATCGCGACCAGAAAGACCGGCAGCGTGAGTGCCACAAGGGTCCACAGGCGCCGTCCCAGCGAACGCACTTCGCTGTCGTCGTCATCCAGCGACGGCATCGCCGGTTCAAGGGCCATGCCGCATTTCGGGCACGACCCGGGGCCCTCCTGGCGCACCTCCGGATGCATGGGGCAGGTGTAGATCGTGCCTGCCGGCATGGCGACCTCGGGCTCCTTCGGCCCCAGGAACTTCGCCGGTTCGGCCATGAAGCGTTCGCGGCAGCGCGCACCGCAGAAGTGATACTCATGATGGTCATGCGTGGCGTGGTGCGGTGTCTTCGCCGGGTCCACCGTCATGCCGCACACCGGGTCGATAACGGTCGCGGCCTGATCGGCAGCGCCGTGCGAGCAGCAGGAATGACTCATCGACCGGGCTCCGCCAGGGCCTTGAGAATGGGGCAGTCTTCCGGGGCGCCGTGGCCCGGGCACGCGTCCACAAGTTCGGACAGGCCGTCGCGCACCCGCTGCAATTCGACGATGCGCTCGTCGATGGCCTTCAACCGGGCCGCCGCCCGCTCGCGCACACCCTCCACCCCACCATGGCGGTCGGCAGACAGCGCGAGCAGCTCACGAATCTCATCCAGCGTGAAACCAAGGTCCTTGGCCCGCCGGATGAAGCGCAGCCGGGAGACGGCGCCCTCGTCGTATTCGCGGTAACCCGAAGCCCGGCGCCGCGGTTCGGGCAACAGCCCTTCCCGCTCGTAAAACCGGATCGTATCGATGGCCACGCCGGCGCTCTGCGCGATGCGGCCGATGGTGAAGGAGGTCTGGGTAGTCATGGGGCAAGTCTAGACGCTCGATGCAACTCTAGAGTCAAGCCCTACCTATCGACCTGACTGCGTGCCACGCCGGGAAGCCCATCAGGCCATTAAACCAATGCCCGCCCGCCACCATCGAACCGATCTCGCCGAACACATGGGGGCATGTCGTGAATGGGATGCGGTATTGGGGGGCCATCGCAGCCCTGGGCTTCAGCACACTCTCCGGCCATGCCATGGCCACCGGGCCGCGAGCGGCGGCGCTCGATGCGTACCTCAATCACGCCTGCGAGGCCGGCCAGCTCAACGGCAATGTGCTCATTGCGGACCATGGCGAGGTCATCCTTCGCAAAGCCTATGGCTATGCGGATGCAAGCCGAAACGTACCGCTGTCGATATCCCACCGGTTTGACATTGGCTCGATTGGCAAGGAGTTCGACGCCACGGGCATCATGATGCTGGCCGAAGATGGGCGACTTTCGCTTTCCGATCCGGTTTCCAGATTCATACCCGACCTGCCGCCATGGTCCAGGGCCGTCACGCTCAATGATCTTCTCCACTACACCAGCGGCCTGCCGGGCATCGACAAGAATACGGTTAACAATGATGCCGATGCCCTCAGGAATCTCCGGGCATTGAAGCAACTCGACTTCCCACCGGGAACCCAATACGCGTACAACAATAACAACACCTTCCTGCGTCGACGCATCATCGAGAACGTCAGTGGGATGAACTACTCTGCCTTTCTGAAAACCCGTGTTTTCCCCAAGGCAGGAATCACCGACGCAGTCATCGACCCCGTCGATGGCATCCCCCGGATAGCGCGGGGGTTCACCGCAGATTTCAAGGAAGACCCGTTGAAGGTCCGTCTCTCCGGCTGGCCGGCGGTCACCGTCGATGACCTTTTTCGCTGGTCGAACTGCGTCACGAGGTTTTGCCTGATTACACCGGACAGCACGCGCCGGATCCTGACGACCGGTAATCCCAGGTGGCAGACAGGTTTTGGTCACGGCGAAATGGATGGCGACCACCTCATCCGCCACGTTCATGACGGGAGCAACTACAACTTCGAAGCGCTTCTGATGGCCGATCCCATCAAGGGTCGCACGCTCATTCTGCTGACCAGCCAGAATCGCAATGACGTCTATGCCATGGCCGACGCCATCAACGCCATTCTCGACAATCAGCCTGCCGGAGTCTCGGTGGCCAAAGCGGGGGCGACCAGTACGCCGGATACGCGTGCCGACCTGATGGCGTCCGGAAGCCTTCGCACCAACCTGCATACGGGCGTGGTGAAGGGGGACATCTGCATGACGCATCGACCCGAAGCACTCTCCGGCGCTTTCGTGCTGAATACAGGGCTCAATGTGGCGAAGGTGACCGATGGCCAGGGCAATGCCGTTTCATTCGATGGATCCTATGGTCCAGACATCGACGGCGAGGCACGGATCTACACCGTCACCCATGCACCACCCATGCTGTGCGTGCAGTATGTAGGCGCCCTTCCCATCTACCCGGCACACGATGCTCCCGGCGACTTCAAGGGCATCATGGCCTTCAATGGGGACAGTTTCCGCTTCAGCGAGCAGTCGGCATGGCTGCCGTTGCCCTACGATCCGAAAGCCAGGGTGCGCGCTGGTGACATGGCTTACCACCTTGATGTCACCTGCGATGACTGTCGTTTCATCTATGCCAATGGCGATGCTCCGCTGGAAGGGACCGAGGCCACGTTCCATAGCGATATCGCACGGCCGCCCATGATTTTCGGGGGCACGGGGCCCATCACGAAAACCGCCAACGTCACCATCCTCAACGAATCCGTCGATGCCACTTCATCGGAGGCCATGTCCGGACTGGTCGGGAAGGTCCAGTCGTACTACCAGGACTATATGGGCAAGGCCATGATGGATCGCCCGGTGTTCCTGCGCATGATCACCATCGACCAGGTGCGACGGGACCGGACCGGGTCCGGCTGGGGGTTTGCCACCTGGCCGACGATTGCCTTCAGTGGCAGTGTCGGGAAGATCGGCACGACGCTACTGGCGGGCGGCGATAAAGCCGATCAGGAAATCAGCTATCTTGCACACGAGCTCGGGCACTACTACTTCGGCACGCTGGTGCGGCCACAAGGGCCGTATGCCTGGTTCCTTCTGGAATCCAACGCCGAGTTCCTCTCCATGAAAGCGCTTCGGGCCATCCGTGGCAAAGCGGCAGCCGACAAACGCGTGGCCCATTGGGCCGAGCAGGCCGCTAAGCAGAAGGAAGCATTTATCCCGCTGGACAAGGTGACCCAAAGCGGCGACATCTCCGAATCCTATCGCTACAGCTATGGCCCGTTCCTTCTGCTATCGCTGGAGCAACAAGTAGGCGAGAAGAAAATGAGGGCCTTCATGCGCGCCCTGCTCACAGCGCCAGTGATCACATCGTGGGAAGACCTGCACAGGGTCGCCCTTGGTGCGGGTATCCGGCCGGATGACTGGAATCACTGGCAAAAGACCTGCGTTGCCACGGGAAAACCCATCTGCGGACAACCTGCTGCGACACTGACGCCTCGCGGCGTCTGAAAGCACGCGTGGTAAAATCGGGCATGACTACCCATGACATCCCGCCCTGCCCCGTCTGCGGCATGGAAAACACCTATCCGGACGGCGAGCATTTCATCTGCCCGGATTGCGCCCACGAATGGCCCCAGGTTGCCGCTGCATCCGACGATCCCGATACCGTCGTTCGCGACGTCAACGGCAATGTCCTTGCCAGTGGCGACACGGTCGTCGTCATCAAGGACCTCAAGGTCAAGGGATCGTCCATTCCCCTCAAGCAGGGCACGGTGATCCGCAACATCCGCCTTGTCGATGGCGATGCCGAACATATCGAAGGCAACTCGGACAAGATCAAGGGGCTCGTGCTCAAGGTCTGTTTCCTGAAGAAGGCCTGATCGCAACGATCAGGTTCTACCCCCTGTAGGAGCGCGCCTGCGCGCGACCATTCATGGCGCACCCCATCATCGCTCCCGCTCCACCGGTCGCGCGCGAGGCGCGCTCCTACAGAGGGTATGTTGTCGCGAGTTGATTGCCCATCCGGTAGCAGTGTTGCGTTGTAGGAGCGTGCTTGCGCGCGACCGGTGGGATCGAAACGATGAAGGTATTCGCGACAACCGGTCGCGCGCAGGCGCGCTCCTACAACACGCCGCGATCACGACGGGGAGAGGCGGCGGGGGCGGCCCTTGGTGCGACTTGATGGAGGTGAGGGGAGTGGGCGGATAAGGCCGCGCAGCGGGGCCGGCCAGGAAGGCCGGCCTTTCCTGCCGAGACAGGATGTCGAGTCAGGAAACCCCGCGCGCTCACCGTGCCCGAAGGGGCGTAAGCCATAAGACACTGAGCCGCGCAGCGGCTCCTCTTTTCCCGAGGGACACCGCAGGCCGGAGCGGCAAGGGCCGCCCCCGTCGCCTCGTGCGCCGCCACGTCTCACGCGCCGATGCGAGGCCGGAAGGCTAGCCCGCCCTGCGGAGCGAAACACCACCAGGGCTGGGTTCCTACGGAGCGCAACATCGCCGATGCGATCGGGTCCCACACCTTCGGTAGGGAGGCCTCCTCATTCGGAGACGCTACGTATCAAACGGTCGCGCGCGAGGCGCGCTCCTACAGGGTATGGCGTCTTTTCCACCCTTGCCACGCATTCTTTTTGCGGCGCAGCGTGACAGCCTGCCGTTTCGGCGTCTTAATTCGCCACCAGGGGAAATTAGATCGATCCAATGCCAGGCAGGACCGGAGCATCCGGTGCTGCCTGACCGGGACCGGGGGTGGCAAGGCATGGGGGTGCAGGCATCAGTTGCCGCACGAATGTCTCCGCTGCTCCCGCCTGCCGTAGCGAGGGGAATGGGAAGCCGTTTGATGACAACAAGATATGCCCGCCTTTTCAGGATGGCCCAGCCGCGTACCGCATTCACCGCTGCGGTAATGCGGATTATTGTCGTGGCCAGTAATTCCCTTCGTCCTGCTTCCCGGCTCCGCGAGCCTGCGGACACCCTGCTGTCGCCTCGCTCGTCCGGCCTCCCCGGCCGACGATCGCGACGACGCCATCCCCTGCTTCGGGGCTCCTTGCCATAGGCCTTCGCCTTCTGCACCAGGGGAATTGAAGCAACCACCGCCGATCAGCCTGGACGCTTTCGGCCATCCAAATTTTGGATCGATCCAATCCAAGGGGAAAGGAGGACGCGTGTAGCCAGAGATCGCGCATCTGCGGCGAGTGATCGAGCGGGGGCTCACCACGCCGCACTCCATACGAATGCACACCATTGAGGGGAATAAAAACAAAATGAATAACAAGCCACATATGCTCATGCGCAAACCGCTGTACACGGCCCTCGCTTCCGCGACGCTGTCCTTTGCCGGTTACCTTGGCCTGCCTGCCGACGCCATGGCGCAAACGGCCACGCCCGCCTCCACGACCACCAGCCCGGCCGCACCGGACCAGGCCACGGACACCGCGAAGCCGAAGAAGAACGACAAGAGCAAGAAGGCCGACAAGAACGGCGATGCCACCGGCACCACCGACCTCGATTCGGTCGTGGTCACCAGCTATCGCCAGTCGATCAACCAGAACATGGAAGACAAGCGCGAAGCCAACTCCATCGTCGAGGTGATCAACGCGCAGAACATCGCCCAGTTCCCCGCCAAGAACATCGCCGACGCGCTCGCTCACGTGCCTGGCGTGGTCATCAGCCGCGAGTCCGGTGAAGGCAAGACGGTGAGCATCCGTGGCCTGGCCCCCGAACTGACTCTTACCCAGTTGAACGGCAACTACGTCGCCTCGGCCGATACCTCGGCGGGCCTGACCCGTTCGTTCAACTACACGCTGTTCCCCGCCAACATGTTCTCGGACATCAAGCTCTACAAGAGCCTTGAAGCGCGCCTGGACGAAGGCGGCATCGGCGGCAACGTCGACCTGCGCACCCGCCGCCCCCTGGAAATGGGCGTGAACGAAGGCTTCGTGACCGGTACCGCCGCGTCGTCGGACACCAGCAGCAAGACCCAGCCCCAGGTATCGGGGCTGTGGTCGTGGAAGAACAAGGACGAGACCTTCGGCGTGCTCGTCGCCGGTTCGTACCAGAAGCGCAGCACCACCACCTACCAGGCCGATGCTTCGAGCTGGCACTGGTGGTCCGACAACTGTGCGAGCAATACCAACTGTACCCAGCCGCCGACGAACGTGCATGGCGGCACCTTCGATCCCTCCGTTGCATCCAATATCGACCAGTGGGGCAACGGCGTGGTTGACCAGGCCGGCCGGAAGTACAACGGCTTCTGGATGCCGCAGCAGTTTTCCACCAGCCAGAACCAGCTCGACCTGAAGACCAAGGGCGCGCAGGCAACGATGCAGTTCAAGCCCAGCGACCACTTCCTGCTGACGGGTAACTACTTCCGTTTCGAGCGCCAGCAGACCCAGATCACCAACACGCTGGAAGTGCCCGAGTGGGGCCTGCCGGGCAACAGCAACTATGCCGATCAGCAGGGTCGCCTGCTTGCCCCCAACGGCCTGACCTTCGATCCCTCGCACACGATCGTCACCGGCGCCAACTACCAGCTTCCGCCCAGCGGTGTGGGCTGCAATGCCTCGGTCAATCCGTCGACGGGCAAGGCGCGCCAGGCAGTGGACGTGTGCTCCACGGAAATCCCCTGGCTCAACGGCAACTATTCGGTCGAGAAGGCCACCTCGCAGACCCTCAACCTCGAAGGTGAATGGGATAACGGTGGCAGCCTCAGCGGCTCGTTCAACGTTGGCCGCACCTGGGCCAAGGGCGGCCCGTCGGTGCAGCTGAGCATGGCCGCCAAGCCGCGCAACTTCGTCAACGGCCAGTGGGTGGACGGCAGCAACGGCGCCTCGTGGACGCTGGACAACCCGGGTATCAACGCCTCGCCGGACGTGCTGCGCAACATGCTTGCCGGTGCAGGCCAGGTCGACCTGGGCTCCACCGGTTCGAACATGGTCAACACCAGCACCTCGCAGAACTTCGCCCAGGCGGATTTCACGTGGGCCTTCGATTCCACCTGGCTGCAGTCGATCCAGTTCGGTGGGAAATACACCGACGCGCATGCCGAGCAGCAGAGCAATGAAATGCGCTGGTACTGCAAGGGCACCACCCTGCAGTTCCAGACCTGCGATCCGAACGCCGGCCAGCTGCCCGCAGGCTTCCTGCTGGCCAACAGCCTCAACGGCAGCAACGAGGTCTACGACAACAGCATCTTCCCGGGCATCAACTTCCCGGCTTACTACAATCACCTGAACTCCACTTATGACCGGGTGATCTACAACAAGCCGCAGAACAAGTCGTCCATCGGCGAGAAGATTGCCGCGGCCTACGTGCAGGCCAATTTCGATACGGGCACCATCCGCGGCAACGTGGGTCTGCGCTTCGTCACCACGAAGCAGGACCTCACCGTCGCCAACGACATCACCACCAACAACGCGGTGTACTACCACGACCCGGCGGGCAATATCCTGATCTGCCCGGCCAATGGCGTGAATGCCGGCGGTGGCGCCTGCGCACCGGGTGACTTCCAGTACCTGCCGCGCGAAGTGGCGGTGGTCGAGAACTTCACCAACGCCACCACGAAGAAGCGTTACAACAAGCTGCTGCCCAGCTTCAACATCGCCTGGACCATCGCCGACAGCTTCGTGCTGCGTGCCGCCGGTTCGCAGGCCATGGCACGCGCCAACTACACCGACCTGGCGCAGCTCGGCAGTCTCACCAACTACACCCAGGCCTACTACAACGATCGCAAGCAGTTCGGCTCGCCGCAGCCTGGCTGGTACGGCAGCGGTGCCAATGCCGCCCTGAAGCCGTACACCGCCACGCAGTTCGACCTGGCCGGCGAGTGGTACTACGCCCCGCAGTCGGTGATTGGTATCGACCTGTTCCAGAAGAAGGTGAAGAACTTCGTCGTGCCGGTCACGGTGAACAACATCGACGTTAACGTCGGTGGCAGCACGCAGAACTTCATGCAGTACAGCACCAACGCCAACGGCCGCTCCGGTACGTCGAAGGGCATTGAGTTCTACACCCAGCACACCTGGGACTCGGGCTTTGGCTACATCGCCAACTACACGCTCAACAAGACGAACGAAACTCCCGTCTCGCTGGGCGACACGCAGGTCGGCAAGTCGGAGCTGATCGGCAGCGCGAAGTACGCGGCGAACGTCTCGCTGTTCTATGAAAAGAACGGCCTGCTGCTGCGTGCCAGCGACAACTGGACGGGTCGCACGATGCAGGGTCTCACCTCGGGCCTGCCCATCTACGCCCAGCCTTATCACCAGATCGACGTGAACGGCGACTACGAGTTCAACAAGCACTTCATGGTCACCGCCTCGATCATCAACCTGACCAAGTCCACGCCGCATACCTACCTGGGTAGCGACACCCGGGCCCGACTGGTCCAACTGATGTATCCGGGCCGCCAGTACTACGTAGGCGTGACGTACAAGTTCGGTGGTGCTGACAAGTAGTAAACACGAGCGGGGCCGGGCGACAACGCCCGGCCCCGCAATCCTTCCGCTCCCTGGAAGCGCGCATGATCCCCTCTTCTGCACGATCCCTTCTCGCCGTGGCACTGGCGACCTTCGCCCTCGACAGCCTCGCAGCACCGCCGCCGGCCGCCGGCCATCCATCGACGCTCGACCTCGCCAACCCGCTGGTGGGCACCTCGGCCCTCGACCGGCAGGATCTCATCGGTAACTCTCCTCCGCCCGGCGAGCCGCTGTACACCGGCATGACGACGCCGGGTGCCAGCCTTCCGCAGAGCGCCACCGAAGCCGCGCCGGTCAATATCAACGTCGACCTCGGTTTTGCCACGGGCGTACCGGTGGCCTACGACTACCGTCGTCCCACGATGGTGGGCTTTACGGGAGGCGGTTCTACCTACGGAGCACGTGGCGCTCCCATGGTCATGCCGGTGGTGGGCGACTGGACCGTGCCGCCCGACTACGCCACCTCAACCTATGACAAGGCGAGCGAGAAGGCATCGCCCGGCTATTACGCGGTAGACCTTTCCAGCTTCCGTACCCGGGTCGAGCTGACGGCGACACAGTGGACCAGCCTGATGCGCTTTACCTTCCCGGAAAGCCATCGTTCCAACGTCATCATCAACCTGCGCCGCGACGGCGGCGAGGTGGAAGTGGTGGACGATCACACCGTGCGCGGCGTCGCCACGGCAGGGCGTCGCGACCACGACGCGGATGGTCCGTTCTTCGTCGCTGAGTTCTCCCGGCCTTTTGCGCACTTCGGTACCTTCCATGCCGAGATCATCCACAAGGGCGAAGGACTCGGCCGGGAAGACGTGCAGGCCGATCGCCGCAGTGTCTCCGGCGATTATGCCGGCGCCTATCTCACCTTCGACACGAAAAACGGCGACCAGGTGACGGTACGCATTGCCCACGGCCACAGCGCCGCAGAGGCCGAGCAACGACTGAAGGCCCAGGACAGTGATACGGATTTCGACCGCGTGCACGAGAAGGCGCGCGCGAAGTGGGCCCAGTTGTTCGATCGTGTCGAGGTAACCGGCGGCACGCCGAAGCAGCGCATGCTGTTCTACTCTACGCTTTACCACTCTTTCGCCAGCCCGCGCATGATCGCACGCAAGGGCGAGCACTATACGGACTCCAGCGGCAACGACCAGGTCGCCCGCTACGACCATTACGGCCCGGTGCCGTTCTGGGACACCGGCCGCAACCAGATTGCACTGCTGATGCTGATGCAGCCGGCCGTGGTGCAGGACATCATGCAATCGGAATTGGACCGCGCCCGTGAGCGTGGCTACATGAATACGTCGTTCCATGGCGACCATGCCGTGTTCCTCTACGACGGCGCCTGGCAGCGCGGCATTGCGTTCGACTATGCCGCCGCGTACGAATCCCTGCGCAAGAACGCCACCGATCCCAACGGGCCGCGCGGTTACCTCGCCGAGTACATGAAACAGGGCTGGATCTCGGACATCGTGCCGCCGGGTAACCCCAGTCCACCCTATGCAGGTGGCAAGGCTGGCGTGGCAACCACGCTAGAATACGCCTGGGACGATCATGCGCTGGCCGACATGGCCCTCCGGCTGGGCAAGAAAGACGATGCGCAGATGTTCCTGCATCGCGCTGCAAACTATCGCAACGTCTTTGATCCCTCGGTGGGCTTCTTCCGTGGCCGCACGGAGGATGGCAAGTGGATATCACCCTTCGATCCGGGCGAGCCGTACTACAACTTCATGATGAAGGAAGGCTCCGGCTGGTCCACCCTGTGGCTGGTGCCGCATGACGTGCAGGGACTCATGACCCTGCTCGGTGGCCGCGATGCCTTCAACGCCAAGCTGGATGCGTTCTTCTCCACGCCTTATACCGCCAGGGGTATATGCCGCGATTGCACGGGCCTGATCGGACAGTATGTACAAGGCAACCAGCCCGACCAGCAGGCTGCCTACCTCTACGCGTGGAGTGGCCAGCCATGGAAGACGGCCGCACTCACCCGGCGCATCCTCAACGACATGTACGGCAGCGACGCCAGCGGTTATGCCTACCCGGGCATGGACGACCAGGGCTCCACGTCGTCCTGGTACGTGCTGAGCGCGATGGGCTTCTACCCGGTCGATCCGTCGAGGCCGGAGTACATCATCGGCAGCCCGATCTTCGACCGCGTGCGCCTGCGCCTGGGCAACGGCAAGGTGCTGGAGATCGTCGCGCAGAACAATTCCGAGCGGAACATGTACATCCAGTCCGCCACGCTCAACGGCAAGCCCTGGACCAGGCCCTGGTTCAGCCACGCCGATATCGCCAGGGGTGCCACGCTGGTGCTCACGATGGGCCCTGAACCCAGCAAGACCTGGGGCACCGATCCACACGATGCGCCGCCGTCCATGTCGACGGCCGCACAGTGAACCGACGAGGAAAACAGATGACCGGCAAGATCAAACGCAATGGCCTGAGCGCCTGGATCGGCATGGCGCTCGCGATGGGAGTGGCGCCGTTGGCGATGGCGGCACCCGACACCGCCACCGTATGGAACGGCAAGGTCGCACCGCTGGCCACGCCGTGGACGGCTGAGGTATCGCCGAAGAACGCCCTGCCCGAGTACCCGCGCCCGCAGCTGGCCCGGCCTTCGCTGGAACAACCCCGCTGGATGAGCCTCAACGGCGTATGGCAGTACTCAGCCGCCGATGGCAAGGGCGCGCCGCCCTTCAACCAGGATCTGAAAGACCAGGTGCTCGTGCCCTATCCCATCGAATCGGCGCTATCGGGCGTGCAGAAACATGCCGATGACATGTTCTATCGCCGCATGGTGGATATCCCTGCCGACTTCACCACCAACGGTCAGCATGTGCGCCTGAACTTCGGCGCTGTGGCTCAGGACGCTACGGTCTACGTCAACGGCAGGCAGGTGGCGAAGCACACGGGTGGCTACACCTCGTTCAGTGCCGACATCACCCAGGCACTGCATGCGCAAGGCCCCCAGGAAATCGTCGTCGCCGTGCATGCACCCGTGGACAGCGCCAACGTGATGGTCGGCAAGCAGCGACTGAAACCCGAGGGAATCTTCTACACCGCAGCCTCCGGCATCTGGCAATCCGTCTGGCTGGAACCCGTGCCCGCTGCAAGCCTCGCGCAACTGGATTTCACGGCGGTTAAAAGCCTCGACGCCTTCACGGTCACCACGAAGATCGACGGTACCGGCGCAGGAGCGACGTTGAAGGTCACCGCCTATGCAGACGGTAAGCAGGTGGGCGAGGCCAGCGGCCCCGCCGGCAAGCCCCTGCGCCTGCCTGTTGCGCATCCGCATACCTGGAGCCCGCAAGACCCGTTCCTGTATACGTTCAAGGCCACGCTCACGCAGGGCGGCAAGCAGGACGAAGTGACCAGCTATGCGGGCCTTCGTACCATCGCCATTGCCAAGGTGGGTGGCAAGAACCGCATCGTACTGAACGGCAAGCCGACCTTCCTGCTGGCCACGCTCGACCAGGGCTACTGGCCCGACGGCATCTACACCGCGCCTACCGACGCGGCACTGAAGTTCGATATCCAGAAGACCAGGGACTTCGGCTTCAACACCATCCGCAAGCACATCAAGGTGGAGCCCGCCCGCTGGTACTACTGGGCCGATCGCATCGGCATGATGGTGTGGCAGGACATGCCATCACTGCCTACCGGACGCAACGACGCGCTGAGCGCCACCGACAAGTCCGGCTTCCGTGCCGATGTCACATCCATCGTCGGGCAGCTCAAGGGCCATACCTCGATCATCGGCTGGATTCCGTTCAACGAAGGCTGGGGCCAGTGGAGCATTCCGGCAGCCGCCGAACTGTCGGCGCAGATCAAGCAACTGGATCCGTCACGCATCGTCGATGCCCGCAGCGGCCTGAACTGCTGCGATACCAAGGGTGACCCGAAGGCCGGCGACGTATACGACGTGCATGATTACCAGGGTCCCGGCCTGCCCACCCCGGATGCCACCCGCGCCTCCATGGACGGCGAGCATGGCGGCCTTACCCTGGGCGTTCCCGGTCACGTATGGCCGAACACGGCGATCAATCCCTATGGCGACGTGAAGGACGCCGAAGCACTGAACGCCGGTTACGTAGCCAACACCGCCGTGCTACGCGACAAGGGGCCGGGCAAAGGCATGTCCGGCAGCGTGTATACGCAGATCACCGACGTCGAGGGTGAACACAACGGGCTCTATACCTACGACCGCAAGGTCGAAAAAGTGGACGAGGCCAGGGTGCGCGAGATCAACGAAGCAACGATTCGCGCGAACGACGGCCCCTGATCATTCAACGGCGGTCGTAGACCCTGTCCAGTTCGGCGGCCGCCGCGTGCACGCGGTCGATGCCCGAAGCCTGGGCGCGTGCCGTGACGGAAACCTGTCGTGCGACCTCGCCGAGTTCGCCGACAGATTCGTCCAGCACGCCCATCACGGAGGCGGCGTGGTTCACCTTCGCCACGCCCTCGTCCACCGTGGACTGGGCTTCCCGGATGAGCGTCCGTATCTCGCGTGAGGCGGCTGCGCTGCGGGCGGCGAGTTGCCGGACTTCCGCCGCGACAACGGCAAAGCCACGCCCCGCTTCCCCTGCCCTCGCAGCCTCGATGGCCGCATTGAGCGCAAGCAGGTTGGTCTGAAAGGCAATCGCATCGATCGTTTCCAGGATGCCGCCCATGGACTGGGTATCCTGGCGGATGCCTTCCATGGTGCGCATGGCGTCCATCGCTGCGTTGCGTCCATCGGCCGCCTTGCTTCGCGCCTCGATGGCCAGCCGCTCGCCCTGCTGGGCTTCGCGGCAATTCCCGGAGACCGCATCGGCCAGGGCCCCCACTTCGGCCTGGAGCACGCGCGCGGCCAGCGTCTGCGCCGTGATATCGGTGGCGTACTTGATCACCTTCAGCGGCGTGCCGTCACGATCAAGCACCGGGTTGTAGGTGGCCTGTATCCAGACCTCCTTGCCCCCTGCGCCGACGCGGCGAAAGAGCCCGCCCTGCAATTCACCGGCCTGTAACCGCTTCCAGAAGTCCGCATAGGCGGCCGAGGATGCCTCCTCGCGCTCGACGAACATGCGGTGATGCGCACCGATCACCTGGTCCGCGGCATAGCCCATGGCATCGAGGAAGTTCTGGTTGGCCGCGAGGATCGTCCCATCCAGTTCGAACTCGATGATGGCCTGCGCACGATCGATCGCCTCCAGCCGCGCCGTGTCCGAGGCTCGCTCCAGCGCCTGCTCCATGGCTTCGATGTCCACCGGCACTACTGCTTCGGTCGCACGGCGACCTGAGAACCAACGCCCGATCATTGCCACCCCAAAAGTGTGATGTAGATCACATTATCGACACCCCCGCCGGGTGCTTGAGCGTGGGTCGTTCCATCCGTTCAGAAAGCCCGGGCGGCATGGCGCCGCCCGGGCTTTTCGTCCGCAGAGCGTGAATCAGCCCGGATAGGCGGCCTTGCACTGTGCGTTGGCCGTGCCCGGACCACCCAGGTAGAAGCTGGTGCCCGACATGCCCGGCTGGAGCGTCGGGGTGGTGGATACGCCGGCCGGCAGCGACTGGCCGAGCTGGCCCGGGGTCACGCCAATGAGCGACAGCGTGTAGCAGCTGGGCGTGGCATTGAGCCAGGTATCCCGCGCGGCGAGATTCACCGGATGCTGGTTCCAGCCACTGTCGAGGGAATACTCGTTGGTGACGAAGGCGGCGTGGCGATAGCCGGTTTCCGCGAACTGGCCGCTGCCCATGGCCGCCGAAGGCAGGCCGTCACGGGCGATCTCGCCACCGGCGTCCATGCGACGCAGGCCATTGTTCACGCCCATGTTGCCCTGGCCGTAGAGCGATGCCGGGAGGTAACCCACGTACTCGCCATCGACCACCAGCCACCAGACCTGGTCGCTGTCCACGCGCTGCCACTGCACCGTCATGATGGTTTGCGTGCCGTTTGCCACGCTGTAGCGGTCCGACGGAATGGCCGTGCCCAGCGAGAAATCGTTCGCGTACTGCACGAAGCCCGAGCAGCCCAGGTTGTAGCAGCCGGTCGACTGGTAGCCGTCAGCCGTCCAGTATTCGAACACCGTCGGCGACGTGGTGCCCCACGCACCCGGCTGCACCTGCCAGCCACCTTCGGCCGTCTGCACGCCGCTGCTGCCCTGGCCGGTCACCCAGATCTGGATCAGCGACATCGTGCGGTTGTCGGCGGCAGGCTTCCACAGGTTCAGGCCGGCACCGCCGCCGTAGATATTGGTCGGCGTGATCTGTGCCACATGCGAGTAGTAGTGCGTGTTCGACGCCGTGGCCTGCGGTTTGGCCAGGAAGTCTTCCAGCGTCGCATGCGCGGCGATCTGGTCGATATCCACGCGACGGAACGGCACGTTGCCAGCCGCACAGCGGCGCGACGACGTACTGCCATTGCTGGTCTTCGCACCGGCGGGCGGGGCGATCAGATGGCTGCCATCACGCAACGACGGCTGCTGGTCCACCGGAATGCAGTCGAACACCTGGTCGCCGGCCGTGAAGGTACTGGTGACCGTGAGGCCTTCATACGTATTGGCCAGGTACGCCTGCATGCGGGCGAATTCCGCCCGTGATGCCTTGATCGCCGGATTGTCGCGCTTCACGGCATCGAAACTCCGCGTCTGCTGCACCGAGCGGAACTGGCGGAAATCGGACGTGGCGATGCGCGCCGAAGCCGTGGTGACATCGGCCTGGCGTGTGATGCCGATCCGCGGCATCACGCTGTCGACATCGCGCGTGGACGCATGGGCGTCTGCACCGATGGCAAGGAACATGGAAGCGGCGAGAAGCGCCGGACGAACTGCCCGTTGGGTCATATGCATGATCTTCCTGATGGATGACGGTGACCGCCCTGGCGACAGGCCATCGGCCCGGCCAGAGCGGATGCGTGGAGCACCCCGAGAATCCCCCATGCCTATCCACGCGTCTGTGCCGTATGCATCACATCAGCCACGCAACGTGACCGGTTTCACGGATCAGGTATCGGTCGCCGCCGAGCCGTTCGCCAGGCGCACCCCGGCACCGGACCCGTTGCCTGAACGGGAAGCCATGGGCGATCATCGCGTTTCGACACCACGGTGGGGGAGCCGATCATGTCGCAAGTGCAGGAACAGCAACTGGAACGCCTGACGTTCTTCTCAGACGCCGTGTTCGCCATTGCCATCACGCTGCTGGTCATCGAGATTCACGTGCCGCAGCCGGAAGGCCGCGACGATGCCGCATGGCTGCATGCGCTGGTCGAACTGCTGCCGCATTTTTTCGGCTTCGTGCTGAGCTTCATCGTGGTGGGGGCACTCTGGGCTGCGCATCACCGTGTGTTCGGCATGCTGCGCGGATTCCATCCGTCGCTGGTATGGCGCAACCTCGCCCTGCTCATGTCCGTAGCATTCATGCCGTTCTCGTCGGCACTCATGAGCACGCACTCGAACGAGCGCATCCCGGAAATGTTCTATGCGCTGAACCTGTTCGTCGCCGGCCTGCTGCAATACCGCCTGTTCCGCAGTGCCCTGCGCGCGCCCTATCTGCGCGAAGAAGCCAATGATAACGACGTCGCCATGATGCGGCGAAGGACGCTCGCGCTGCCCTGCATGGCGGCGCTGGCCTTCGTGCTGGCCATATGGGCACCGGGTCCGAGCAACCTGCCTCTCGCGCTGATGCCGCTGGTCGTGGTCTGGTTCGCGCGGGGAAGCCTGCGCCGCTCCCGTGTCGCGCCGGCGAAGCAAGCCGACGCGACCTGAGCGGGTTCAGTCCTGCTGGGCGATATGGCGCAGCTGCCGCTCGAATTCCTCGGGTGGCTGGCCACCGGAAATCAGGTAACGATCATTGACGACCACGGCCGGCACGCTGTTGATGCCCATCTGCCGCCAGTGCAGTTCTTCCTTGCGCACGTCGTCGGCGTAACGGCCGCTATCGAGCACGTCACGCGCCGCCACGGGATCGAGCCCGGCCTTCTCGGCGGCAGCGACCAGACGATCACGGTCGCCCGGATCGGCCTGCTCGGTGAAGTTCAACGCGAGCAACTGGCGCTTGAGTTCATGCTGCCGGCCCTCGACCTTCGCCCATGCGAGCAGGCGATGTCCGTCGAACGTGTTGTAGATGCGACTGTCGTCGGAGGTGTTCATGGTGAAGCCGACATCCGCCGCACGCGCCTTGATGCGTTCGCGATTGTTCCGCGCCTCGTCGGCGGAGATGCCGTACTTGCGCACGATATGCTCCAGCGTGTTCTCGCCACCGGCCGCCATATCCGGATTCAGCTCAAACGGATGAAAGGCGATCTCGGGTTCCACCACGTCCTGGAGACGTGTCAGGGCCTCTTCGAGACCACCCAGGCCGATGGCGCACCAGGGGCAGGCGATGTCGGAGACGAAGTCGATCTTGAGCTTGCGGGGCATGGCGTGGGTACCTGGATTCGTCGGAATCCATGCTAGATCGTAGCGATCACCTGTAAATCCAAGCCCCGGGCCTGGCGGCCCTATTTGCTGGCTTCTGCTTTGCGCGACAGCCTCCAGCGCATGAGCTCGTCGGCGCCCGGGCCTTCCTGCATGGCGATCTCCGCCGCATCCAGTGCCTTCCCCGAGTCAGCGTCCACGAAGCCCCAGGTCACCGGGACGCCGCTCTGCCGGTTCACGAACTGAAGCGGCGATGCCGGGGCACCGGAGACGCCCAGCGCATCGCCGAGCTGCGCCAGCACCGGCATGAGGGGGGCAATCTTCCGGCCCCGTTCCGTCAGGAAGTATTCGAAACGCTCGGGCGCCGTCTGGTAGGGGCGGCGCCCGATCAGGCCGGCGGCCTCCAGCTGTTTCAGGCGATCGCTCAACGTGGTGTTGGTTACGCCGGACGAGCGGCGGAAGTCGTCGTAGCGGCTCAGCCCGAAGACCAGGTCGCGCAGGATCAGCAGACCCCAGCGGTCGCCGATGGCCGCCATGACACCTGCTATGGGGCAGACCATGCCTTCGAAACCCTTGGATCGCATCGCCTCTCCTGCCAGATGGCCGGCGGTGGCCGGTACTTATGACTCCCATGATAGGAGTGACGCGCTCGTATCGCCATATCGAGCACGCACGGGCACTTGCACACCTGCTCCAGCCAGGATTATCGTAACTCTTATTATTGGAGTAATACCGGAGCCGCACCATGTCCACCCTCTCCCCCTCTCGGGTTTTCGTCATCGGTGGCACCGGTGCCCAGGGCCTGCCTGTGATCCGTGCCCTCGTCGCTGACGGCCGCTACACGGTGCGCGCCCTGAGTCGCGATCCCGATTCAAGACGCGCGAAGGAACTGCTGGCACTGGGCAACGTGTCGATCCTCAAGGGTACGTTCGCGGACGAAGCGGTGCTGCGCGAGGGCTTTCGCCATTGCGACGTGGCCTTCGTGAACATCGACGGTTTCAATGCCGGCGAGAAGAACGAGATGTACTGGGCCATCCGCAGTTACGAAATCGCGCTCGAAGAAGGGGTTCGCTTCTTGGTGTATGGCAACCTGGACTATGGCCTGAAAAAGGCGGGTTACGACTCCCGCTTCCGCACGGGCCACTACGACGGCAAGGGTCGTATCGGGGAATGGATTCTGTTCCAGAACCAGGTGAACCGCGATCGCATGGGCGCGGCGGTGTTCACCACGGGTCCCTACATGGAAATGGCCATCTGGCCCATGACGCCGATGAGCCCCGCGCTGGAAGACGGCGTGCTGACCTGGCGGGTGCCTTTGGGCGAGGGCGCCGTTCCGCACGTGGCCCTGGAAGACTGCGGTCATTACGCACGCTGGCTTTTCGATCATCCCGAACGCGCCAACGGCATGAACCTTGAAGTGGCCATCGAACAGGTGGCTTACGCACAGCTGGCGGCCGCGTTCGAGAAGGTCACCGGGCATCCTGCACGCTACATCGATACGGACCTGGAAACCTACTGGAACGGCCCACTGAGGGCTTCCGCCGGGCGACCTGCCGGCTATAACGCCGATCCCACTGACAAGAGCACCATGAGTTTCCGCGACAACTTCACCGGGTTCTGGAACCTGTGGAAGCACCAGGTCATCACCCGCGACTACGCCTTGCTCGACGAGATTCATCCCGGCCGCATCAAAACCGTGGAGCAATGGTTGCGCAGACAGGACGAACAAGGCCGTCAGCTCGGCAAGGGCAGCCTGTGGGAGCGCATGCAGCCGGAAAACATGCAGCGCACCGCGCCCTTGCTCAAGCTCGTTGAAGATCGCGGACAGGGTGCGCTGTAGGGTTGCTCAACCGCGTGGCCGCCGCCGGATGGTCCGTTCGGTATACAGCGCTTCATCGGCCCGGGCGATGACGGTATCCACCGCGTCGCCCGGCTGCGCAATAGCGCTGCCAACGCTCAGCCCGATACCTGCATCCTGTTGTCCGGCAGTGATTCGTGCGGCGACACCCCGCACCCTCGTCGGATCGTGGATGACCACGAGAAACTCGTCACCGCCCATGCGCACCACCACGTCTTCAGGATGGCAGCAGCGCTCCAGGTAGCGTGTCACCGACACGAGGATCTCATCGCCACGCTGGTGACCCTGCGTGTCGTTGACCTGCTTGAAGTGGTCAAGGTCAACCACGACACAGCCCCAGCCGACGCTCTCGGCGGCCTTTCGTTCCAGTGTCGCCAGATAACGCCGGTTCTGAGCCTGGGTCAGCGGATCGCGCGTGGACCAGTCCAGCAACATGCGCTGGTAGCGATGCTGCTCCGTCACATCCTGGGCATGCCCCAGCACGTAGGGACCGTCGGCGTCTTCGCTCAGGATGTTCTGGTAGCGCCAGTAACGCAGCTGTCCATCCGCGCCCACCAGTTCGAGCACGCCTACGGCGATGCGCTCTTCCCTCACTCGCTTGAGATAGATAGGCAGCTCGGCCCTGCGCCGGGTCGGCATGAATTCGCCGAGATTGCGTCCGAGGATGGTCGACAACTCGAAGCCCAGCGAGGTGGCCGCCGCAGGATTCACCGCGAGAAGAAAGCCATCCAGGTCGTGCGTGCAGATCAGCCCGAGTGAATACTGGAAAAGCTGGCGGAAACGCCGCTCGCTGGATTCCAGCGCCTCGACCGCACGATGCCGCTCGCTCACATCCTGGAAGGCGCCGGCCAGTCGCGCGGGCTCGCCGTTTTCCATCTCCACTTCGCCGACCGTGCGCACCCATATGCGCTTGCCGGTCGCGCTGCGGAAAGGTACTTCGAGGTCATAGGGAATGCCTTCGTTGACCGCACGATCCACCGCGGCAAGGATCTGCGCCCTGCCCTCCGGCTCGTAGAACGACAACGCTTCGTCCAGCGTAGGCTCATAGCCCTCGGGCAAACCGTGAATGCGCCGCACCTGGTCCGACCAGCGGATGCGCTGCCTGCAAAGGTCCAGTTCCCAGCCGCCCACGCCCGCGATACGACCCGTGCGTTGCAGGAACTGCTGGCTCTCGCGCAACTCTTCGCCCAGCTGGGTTGCCACGCTGGCCAGGCGCGTGGCCTCTTCCGCATCCGCGCGATGGGCATCCTGCGACTGGAGCATCGTGAGGCGCTGCCGCAGCATCACGGAAGCTGCCCTTGCCAGATGCGACAGGGCCGACCGCTGGTCGGGCGCCAGCTCGTGGGGATGCCGGTCGATGACGCACAGCGCACCCAGCGTGGCACCCTCCAGGCCCACCACGGGAAAGCCTGCGTAGGAGCGAATGTGGGGCGTGCCGCGCACCAGCGGATTGTCCGAGAAACGACGGTCGGCCAGCGCATCGGGGACTTCGAGCGGCGTACCCGTGGAGACGACCGCCTCGCAGAACGCATAGGCGCGCGGTGTTTCGCTGACGCCTTCCAGGCCGACATTGGCCTTGAACCACTGCCGGGTCTCGTCCAGCAGGGTCAGAAGTGAAATAGGGGTTTCGGCAAGCGCCGCGGCCGCCGACACGATGGCGTCGAAGGCCTCTTCCTGGGGCGTATCCAGCACGCGCATGGCGTGCAGCTGCGCCAGCCGGTCGGACTCGTTCACGCACCCTCCGCCATCCAGTGAGTTCGCAGGGCGAGCTTACTCCAAACACCTGGCGCATTACTTGCCGATTTACCCTCGTCCCGTCATGAAACGGCAAGCGTGGTATGCGGTATCTGGCCCAGAATCCACCGCGAGGCTTCGAGTACTGCCTGCGAAGGCAGCTGATGGCAGGTCAGGAGGATCGTCTGCATTTGCGCCGCGTCGTGCAGCCATCCAAGCACCTCTTCGGCCGCCGCCGCGTCGAGGCCGTTGAAGGGCTCGTCCAGCAGGATCACCCCTGGCGACAGGAGAAAGGCAGCCAGCAGGAAGAATTTCCTGCGTGTACCGAGCGAAGCCTCGCCAAACCGCGTATCGAGATGCTCGCGCAAGCCCAGCCGCCCTACCATGTCATCGAAGCAGCGTTTCTCGGATATCACCGAACGCCGATGCGTTCGCAGCACGAAATCCACGAAAGCCCGGCCGGTCACAAACGGATAGAACGTGGGCTCGTCGGGCACGTAGGCCAATGAACGGCGTGCTTTCTCACCGTCGTGGGCCAGGTCATGACCATCTATCGCGATACGTCCCGTATAAGGCACATGCCCTGCCATGGCGCCAAGCAGGCTCGACTTTCCCGTGCCGTTGGCCCCCTGGATCAGATGGCAGCCAACAGGAAAGACATGGCTGAGCCCGTCGAAGACGACCTTGCCACGGAAGGCGATACCGAGTCGGTCGATCCGAAGTGATTCGTTCATGCCAAACCCATTCTTCCGGCTATCTCCACGATGCCCCACACAACGAGGATACCGGCCCCAAGAGACACTGCCACGGCATCCCCCGGACTCTTCAGGTGAAGCAGGTACTGCATCGCCGACAGTGCACCTGCCAGCAGGGCGATCGCCACGATCATCCATACCCGGGGCCAGGCGAACACGCCGAGCGCACACGAGAGGGTGACGGCTGGCCATTCCACGGCGACGACGATTGCAAGAGCCTGTCGTGCAGCGTGGACGGGCAGTGCCGAGAGGGCCACGGCGTAGGCATCACGTGATTTGCGGATATGGGAATACCCCATGCCGAACACGCTCGTCGCGACCACGCAGAAACCACCAAGCAGTCCGATTTGCCAGATGCCGTCACCGTTGCTGCGCCACAAGAAAAACGCCGTCACCAGCGCAAGCGATCCAACCAGAACACACGTCGAACGGTACGATCCATGCGCATAGTTCAGCAGAATGCGCGCGTAGAGACCGATCCACCCAAAGCCCGCTGGTCGCAGGCCGTATCGGGCAAGTCGATAGTCCGCGGTGGACCATGGACGCTGCTGCGGAAGAAGATGAAGCACCAAAAGCGCACCGACCAGCGCCGATAAAGCGACGCCAGTGTGATGTATGCCCACGGCGGTCCCGGACAGCGCGACCGCAACGGCGCACCACAAGGGACGCCGCCGCGTCCATGCCAGTTGAGCGGCCAGGAACGTCGCGATCAACGCGACAAGAAGCGCACCCTTGAACAAGGCATCCTGTAACGCCCCGGACAACAGGTACGCTACGATGAGAAACAGATAGAAAGGTGCCGATGCTGCACCCAGGACAAGAAGATCGCGACGCAAGACCGCCCCACGAGACAGGGGCAGGCTGGCAAGAAAAGGCATTGCAGGTGAAAACGCAAGCGCATCACGCTGCAACGCGGCCCAGCCCGCCGATACGAGGGCAAGTCCCACCGCCGTGAGCAGGGCTGCCTTGCCGCCTGGCGCATCGAAAAGCGCGACCATGGGCATCACGAAAGCCGCCAGGCTCGGTAGCGCCAGCAACAGCGCCGCCACGATGGCCTGCTTGTGACGCATCATCCGGCGCCGGATATCCATCCGGTACCACGTCATCGACATCGCGGTGAGTACCTCGCCTGCCGGCGGCGAAGGCTTGCCTGAATCGTTTTCCATGGGCTGTCCTGCAAACGCTTCCTGTCGGTCCACCCGATTCTAGGGAGCGCTCGCAGGAACGCAACGCCCGCGGCTCAGCCTCCGACAGGCATGGGCGAAGGCGCGCGAACATGGTGGGCGCGGGAGACGATCCAGCCCACCGCAGCCAGCGCGAGCACGAGGATGATCGCGGCGTAGATATCGATGGCCAGGAGCAGGCCATAGTGTTGCGCGACGCACCCTATCGCGATGGTCGGCACGCTTAGCGCCAGGTAGCTTTCAATGTAGAACACCGCCATGAGCCGCGTGCGGTCGCTCGCTTCCGCCAGGGGCAGCACGGCGCGCACCGAACCGAGGAACGAAGCACCAAACCCGCCGCCGCCGATGATCGAACCCACCACCAGCCACAGGCCCGAACCAAAACGCGTAGCCACCAGGATCATCACCAGGCCAACGATCAACAGCGATGCGCCGGACAGTAGCGCCCTGTAGGCGGTCACGCGCATGGCGGCCAGCACGGCCATGGACCCGGTGAACGTCAGGGCCGACACGGTAAGACCACCAAGCCAGGGCGACGTGGAATGCGTGGTCTGCGCGACCAGCGACGGCATCAGCGACAGGTAGAAACCACCCAGCATCCATACCGCCACGTTGAGCGGCGTCACGGCGAGCAGTGCGCCGCGTGCATGCGGCGGCACGGCAACGCTCGGGCGAAGACTGGCCAGCGCTCCGGGGCGTCCGCCGGAGGTTTCCGGCGTGGTCCAGGTCATCACGAAGCCGATGGCGAACAGCAGGCCCAGCACGATGAACACCGTATGCAGTGGCGACGGCGCCAGCACCACCAGCGACGTGCTGCCCAGGGCGCCCACCGCAAGGCCGATGAGCGGCGCGATGCTGTTGACGGTGGCGCCGTGCTCACGGTCAATGTCGAGCATCGCCGCGCCGATGGCCGCCGTGGCAAGACCCGTCGCGATACCCTGGACCAGTCGGGCCACCACCAGCCATGCGGGGCCATCGGCCAGCAGGAAAGACAGCAGCGACAGCATTTCCAGTCCGATGGCCAGGGCGATCACGGGACGCCGGCCCAGGTGATCGGACAGGCGTCCGGCAAACAGCAGCGTGAGCAGCAGGGCAAAGGCATACACGGCAAAGATCGTCGTGAGCAGGGTCGGGCTGAAATGCCACTGGGCCTGGTACAGCCGATACAAAGGCGTAGGCGCTCCCGATGCCGCAAGGAAGGCGATCAGTGTGGCCGAATGGATCGCGAGAGACCGGCGCGAAGCCGGTATGGCAGGGGTGCTCATGGGGATAGCCAGTAAAAGCTAAGAATGTGCGTTAGCCTACTCCGAATTTCCATTAACGCAAATACTTTGCTTTAGCTGGTGATACAATGCGCCCATGAGCACCACACCCCAGCCCCAGCTGCGCCCCGGCGGCCGCAGCGCCCGCGTCCAGGCGGCAGTCCACCAGGCCGTCCGCGACCTTCAGCAGGACGAGGCATCGCGTGACACCCTCACCGTCCCTGCCATCGCGTCCCGTGCGGGTGTCACGCCGTCGACCATCTACCGGCGCTGGGGCGACCTGGCCCAGCTTCTCGCCGATGTTGCCGTAGAGCAGTTGCGCCCCGAGACGTCCCCGGGCGACACGGGGTCCTACCGGGGCGACCTGGAAGCCTGGCTGGAGCAATACCTCGACGAGATGACCTCCGAGCCCGGCCGGAAACTGCTGCGCGACGTGCTGTCCACGGGCATCGCGGTCAATGCCTGCAAATGTGCGGAATTCAACGCGCAGCAGATCGACATCATTGCCGCGCGCGCCCGCGAACGTGGCGAGGCTGTCGCGCCCACGCTGGATGTGATCGAGCACGTCATCTCGCCCCTGCTCTACCGCATCCTGTTTACGAGCGAGACGCCCGTTCCCGGCGATGTGCACCGCTGGGTGGATGACGTGCTCCGTCGCGCAGGTTGAACTGCGCGGCGGGATTCAGTCCCCGCCGATGCGTCCAAGCACCGACGCAAGATGTGCGCGGTCAAACGGTTTGTTGAGCCGCAGCAGGTTATCGAATCCGGTCACGGGTACTTCGGCATAGGCGGTCGCAAGGATGATCGGCAATGCCGGGCGAAGCCTGCGCACTTCGGCCGCCAGCTCGCTGCCGGTCATATGTGGCATCGCGTAATCCGTCATCAGTACATCGCAAGCGTCACCGGACCTCAGCACGTCCAGGGCCTGCGTCGCGGAAGCCACCGTGGTCACGGTATGACCGAGATCTTCCAGCAGGGCGGCCAGGGTGGTCAGCACGAGGGGATCGTCATCGACGGCCAGTACATGCAACGACATAGCGGCGGCTGCCACGGGCAGCGTCAGGGGCGCTTCCGCGACCGCCGCCACGTCGCGCTCATCCGCTACCGGCAGCCACAGATCGGCGCGCGTGCCTTCACCAGGCCGGCTGTGCAGGACCAGCCGGCCCTGCGACTGGGCCGCCAGGCCATGCACCATCGACAGCCCCAGGCCCGTACCCTTGCCGACGCCCTTGGTGGTGAAAAACGGATCGGTAGCCCGCGCGAGCGTTTCCGCGTCCATGCCCTGCCCCTGGTCGATCACCGATACGCGCACATAGCGCCGGTCGCCCGCCAGCGGCAGTTCGCTTCGCAATGACTCGACCATGTCGGCTTCGATGGTGATACGCCCTCCCTGATCGCCATACGCATCACGAGCGTTGACGATGAGGTTGAGCAACGCCAGTTCCAGCTGGTGCGGATCGACAAGCATCGGACCAAGCGTCGGCGATATGCGGACGGCAAGCTGGAAGCGTTCGCCCAGTGTATGGTCGAACAGTCGCGACATGCCTCGCATCAGCCCGGCAAGATCGACCTTCTGCGGCCGCAGCTCCTGCCGCCGTGCAAAGGCCAGCATGCGCTGGGTGAGGCTGGCCCCCCGTTGCACGCCAGCCAGCGCCGCGGCGTAGATAGCCTGGGTGCGCTCGTCATCCGGAAGACGGCGGCCGAGCAGGTCCAGCGCACTCTGGATTGCCATCAGCAGGTTATTGAAATCGTGTGCGACACCACCGGTAAGCTGGCCCATCGCTTCCATCTTCTGGGCCTGGAACAGCGCCATCCTGGCCTCTTCCAGCTCAAGTGCCGCGGTGCGCTGCTCGGTGACGTCGCGGGTGACTTTGGCAAAACCGATCAGGTGCCCGTCCGCGTCCTGGATACGATCGATGATGACGTGGGCCCAGAACCGGGTGCCATCCTTGCGCACGCGCCAGCCTTCGGCCTCGACACGACCGTAGAGCACGGCCTTTTGCAGATTGCGTTCGGGCTCCCCGGCGTCCTGGTCTTCAGGGGTATAGAAACGACGGTAATGGCTGCCGATGATTTCGGCGGGCATATAGCCCTTGATCCGCTGCGCCCCCGAGTTCCAGCTCGCCACATGCCCTGAGGGGTCGATCATGTAGATCGCATAGTCCGCCACACCCTCGACGAGGATGCGAAACTGCATGTCGCTACCCGAGAGATGACCTGGGAGCGTGCCTGGAACGGGCGTTCCCTCGCTTCCCTCGGCAGGCGGCGTGGCATGTGAGTCTGTCATACGGCCTGAAGCCCTCCGTGCCCCCTGGCACACTCCTGGTCCGCGGATGATGACACGCCCGCAGCGGACGAAGGATAACGCGACAGCAGATGACACCCCGACTGGCCATCGTCGTGTGAAATCGCGCCCTCCAGGAACCTGCGTTCTCCCATGCCACAGGCGATGGCCGCCCTGTCAGCGGGCCGCCGGATACCCTTTCGCGTGGCCCGCCGGCAACCGCTTCGCCATGTCGGCGTGCAGGAAATCCACGAAGCGACGCACGCGCGGCGGCTGGAATACGTTGGGATGATAAAGCGCATGAATGGGCGCAGGCGCGGACCACGTCGGTGCGTTGACCAGCACGAGCCGTCCTTCGTCGACATCCTTCGCCACCGCCCACAACTGCCGGTACGCGAAACCCTTGCCAAGCACGGCCCAGGTGCGCACCACCTCGCTGTCCGTGCTCTGGTGATACCGGCGCACCTGCACCACGGTATCGCCCAGCCGCCACTGGTCGCGCGGCCCCGCATTCGTGGTGATGACCAGCGTTGGCATATCCACGAGTTCATCCGGCGACGATGGCATGCCATGGGCTGCGATACACGCAGGCGACGCGCAGACCACGCGCCAGCTGTCCGCGAGATGTCGCGCCACCATCTCGCCGCTTTCCAGCTTGCCGACGCGAATGGCGACATCGACTTCATCAGGCACGAAACGCGACAGTGAATCCGACAACGTCAGTGCGATACGCACGTCCGGATGCAGTGTCATGAATTGATCGAGGATGTGCACGAGCAGGTTGCGGCCCAGATCCGAAGGAGCCGACACACGGAGCGTGCCACTGACCCGCTCCGTGCCATGGCGTACGGCCTGCTCGGCCTCCTTCATCGTATCGATCGCCTGGCGGCACGAGGCGATGTAGAGACGCCCTTCGTCCGTCAGGCGTAGCTGCCGTGTCGTTCGCTCGAACAGTCGCGCCCCCAGCGAGGCTTCGATCCGCTGCACGCAGGCGCTCGCGGCGGCCGGCGACAAACCGGCCCGACGCCCGGCGGCCGACAGGCTGCCCAGGTCGGCGGCGTCCACGAGCAGTTGCATATCGTTGAGACGGTGCATGACCCCTCTTCCGGGGTGGCATACCCCTGCGCGGATCATCTTCAAGGAATACTTGAAGGTCAATACAGGGCCAGACCCATTATCAAAAGAACCTGCGGGCAAGACGATACGGCCACCCACCACGCATCGAGGTATCGCCATGTCCCGCCCGACCCTTCCCCTGCTGGCGACCCTGCTCGCCCTTATGCTTGCCCCATCGCTCGCCATGGCCGCCAGCCCCATGACGGGATCCACGATGCCCATGGGGCCCAAGCCCATGCCCATGCCCATGCTGCCGAAGGAGCTGGTGGGCGCATGGACGCTGGTACGTTGCGACAACGTCTATCCCGACGGTCGCCGCGTCGAACTCTACGGCCCGAATCCTGAAGGCATGTGGCTGATCGATGCCCAGGGCGATTACATGATGCAGATCGTGCGTGCCAGTCGCACGCCGTTCGCGGCCAACGACAAATCCAAGGGCACGCCGGAGGAATACCGCGCCGCCTCGCTCGACAGCAATGCCCATTTCGGCCATGTCAGCGCCAATGCCGCCACCATGGTCATGCACAGCCAGATCGTGCGCGCGTCGTATCCCAACTGGGACGGCAAGGGCGGTGATACCACCTATACCCTCAAGGGTGACGAACTGACCTATACGGTGGCCAAGCCATCCAGCGGTGCCGCGGAAGGCGCGCACGGCGAGGTCGTCTGGCGTCGCGTGCATTCCTGATGATTGCGCGGAAAGGGCGCACTTGAAGCGCCCTTTCCGGTGATGACACGCAACACCGTGCCCGCAGAACGCCAGCAAAACCGCAGGTCAGGCGCAGGTGCAGCCACCAGCATCGGGAGGTCCCCCGCTACATGCGCGCCCACGCGCGCCACCTGCCCATGTCCGATCCGTGGAAAACCGTCGCACGACGCTCGACTGTCGTCGTGCTCGTGCTGTTGTTGCTGGCCGATGTTGCCGAAAGTATCCGCGTCGTGTGGTACAGGCACCAGGCCCGCACGCTCTCCATGCAGCTCAATCGCCTGCGATCGGACCGCGACGCATTGCAATACGAGTACGGACGCCTGCTGCTTGAACAGGCGACCTACGCCGATCCACACGTCGTCGAGGCGCGCGCCACCGAAGAACTCGGCATGCGGCCACTCCCGGTACTGCGCCTCATCCGCGGGCAGCCCCGGACACCCAACTGGCCCATCATGATCGAGCGCGCCAGGCAGACGCCGGCTCAAGAACCCCTGTAGGAGCGCGCCTTGCGCGCGACCGGTCGAAGACTTGTGCCGCCCGGCTACACCGGTCGCGCGCAAGGCGCGCTCCTACAGGGTTTTGCAACATTTGGCCCAAACGCGAAATTATTTGGCCGCTTATCGCAACCGCTTTTCCCCGTGCATGCGTAGGCTGCCCTATATCGGCATCCTCGAAGGCACCACCCATGCGCGAACCCACACACGCCACCCCGGCTCCCCGGGTCGGCAGGCTCGAAGCCGCGTTCCAGAAAATGTTCACGCGCAATGCGCGCGTGCTGGAAATCGAACCCGTCGGCGATCGCTTCCGCCTGATCACCCTCGGCGGCGAAGCCCTGAAACAGGTGAACTGGACACCCGGCGACAAGCTGCAGCTCATGCTCGGCAGCTGGATACAGCGAACCTTCACGCCCATCGAGTGGGACGTGATACGCGGCCGCACACGCATCCTCGCCTACCTGCACGGCGCAGGCCCGGGTGCCACCTGGGCACGCGAAACCCGGATCGGCGATGACTGCGTGCTCTTCGGTCCCCGGCGCTCCATCGACCTGCGCACGGTCGAGTCACCGAGCCTGCTCTTCGGCGACGAAACCAGCCTCGGCCTCGCATACGCGTTCATGGGGCTCCGGACCACACTGGCCCATCCTTCCGTCATCCTGGAAATGACGCCCTCAGATGACCTGCCACAGATCATGCAGGCCCTGGGGCTGGAGCATGTCGACATCCACCTGCGCTGCCCCGACGATGCGCACCTTCCCGCCGCGGAAGCCCGGGCAATGCATCGCCTCAAGACCCAGCCCGGGCAGTCGTTCGTGCTGACGGGAAAATCCACTTCCATCCAGTACATGCGACGCGCACTGCGTGGCGAAGGCATCCCGGCGGGACGCTTCCACAACAAGGCTTACTGGGCACCCGGCAAGACAGGGCTGGACTGACCTGCACGCAGCAGCGGCTGCCATGTCCAGTAGGTCAGCGAACGCCAGAGCCATTCAACCGGACCAAACGCGAAGTGGCGCAGCCACAGGCGGCTGAACACCAGGTTGAACGCCCACACCAGGGCCACTGCGTAGAAGTACTGGTAATACTCCAGCGTGCCGTAAAGCTTCCACGGCCCCCAGCTGAAGACGAAAGAGCACAGCAGGCTGGTGAACAGATAGTTGGTGATCGCCATGCGGCCCACGGCGGCCAGCGAGCGGAGCAAGGGCGCCATCCGCCCCGTGCGGACAAGCAGGATCAGCAGTGACGCATTGGCCAGCGTCGCGCTGATCTGCAGGATCGTATAGGGGCAGTACAGTGCCTCCAGCAGCGCCGTCGTGGAAAGGTCATGCGCGAAGACGTACCAGAGGCCGCCAAGGCTCAGCGGAAGCGCAACGGCGTAGCCTGCGAGCGCCACCCGGCCGTAGACGCGAGAAGGCAGCGCGCCGGAGAGGAACCCCACGCGGAACAAGCCCATGCCGAAAATCATGCAGCCGATGTATTCAAGCATCAGGCCTCCCGTCCACTGCTTCCAGTAGAACGCGAGATAGCCCTGGGCGTTGGCGGCAACGGCGTCCAGATAGCCCTTGCGCCCGTCGTGCAGTGCTTCGTCCAGGGCCGGGGCGTCGGCGCTGCACGCCTTGCTCTCGTCGATCAATGCGCTGCGCTGCGCCTCGGTGAGGGCGGCACCGGAGGCCGCCGTTTCACGTGCCTGCGTGAGGAATGCCTGCTGGGCAAGCGTGGATGGAATCTCCATGAACCCGCTCACACCCACCGTACCGCCGATCAACCATAGCGCGAAGCCGCCGATGAGCAGGCGCTTCGGTGGCACGGCGCGCAGCGGATACAGCACAAGCAAGGCGATCACCGCGTAAGTGAGCAGGATATCGCCATTCCAGATCAGCAGGCCGTGGATGAGGCCGAATAGCACAAGCCACATGTTGCGCCGATGGAAGATGTCCGCAGCCCGCGCCGCCCCTGCCCGATGCTCGATGCGCTCCAGCAGAAGGATGGTGCTTGCGCCGAACAGCAGGCCGAACAGGGCGCGCATCTTGCCCTCAAGGAAGGTCCACTTCACGGCAAGGATGATCTTGTCGAGCATCGCGTGCCAGCCGACGAAAGCGGGGTGCGCAAGGCCCAGCGGAAAATCGTGGAAGGCTCCTTCCGGACCGGCGAAATCGTCGATGTTCATCAACAGGATGCCGAGCAAGGCGATACCACGCAGGATATCGATCATGCCAATACGGTCGCGCAGGGCGACCGGAGCCGAGGAAGAAGACGTACCGTTCACCACTGCATCGCCATGGATTGTTTATGGACGTCTATTTGGACACAGGACCCAGGTCCGGGCTTTGCCGATCCACGCGATTTGCCGCACTTGCATGCATTTTCGAAGATTGCACAGGATATTTCGCGAAGGGCATGACACCGTGCCAGGCATGGCTTATCTTCGACCCGACCGTTCCGGCAGCGGATAGACGATGGAAAGTGCCTGCGTATCGCGAATCTGCGCGATAAACCGGCTCACCGCCGCCGATCGTTCATGGCGCCGGAACACCGCGGCCACCGTGGATGACACCGGCTTGCCGGCCAGCGCCTTGAATCGCACGCCAGGCAGGCTCACGACATCCTTCAGCACGCTGGGCACGATGGCAACGCCCGCACCCAGGGAGACCTCGGTCAGCACGGCGACGAGGCTGCCCGGCGCCTTGCCGATGCGCGGCGTGAATCGCCCACGCCTGCCGATTTCATGGGTACCCAGGGCCTGCTCGGGGCCGATGAAGGTCTCGCCGGCCAGCGCCTTGGCGCGTATCGGGCTCGATGCACCGGCAAGCACATGAGCCGAAGGCAGTGCCGCGCAAAAGACGTCGTTCAGCAGCACATGCGAAGCAAGCGACGCAGGCAGGCTCATGGGCAACCTGACGAATGCGACGTCGATGCCCCCTTCTTCCAGTAAACCGGGAAGGTCGTCCATGGGACGTTCCGCCGCGACGATAGCCACCTCCGGCGACGCATCGCGAAAGCGCTGCACCTGCGATTGCAACACGCCTGCGAAAGCCGCCGAGCCCACGTAACCGATTTCGATGCGGCCCACTTCGCCTCGCCCTGCCCGCAACCCGACGCTGCGCGCCCGCTCGAACTGCGCAACGGTGAGGCGTGCTTCTTCAAGAAAGGCCTCTCCGGCGGGGGTCAACGACACGCCACTGCGCGAACGCAGGAACAGCCGGGCATGCAGGTCGCGCTCCAGCTCCTGGATTTGCACCGTAAGCGTGGGCGCAGCGATATCCAGCCGCTCGGCAGCACGTGCGAAGTGGAGTTCTTCCGCAGCGGCGATGAAGTATCTCAGGTGTCGTAATTCCATGGCCGCACTCCATTAGTCCATGGCTAATGTAAACCTCAAGAGGGTGCAATGAAACCGAATGCCGGCAGCGCTTGAATGGAGGCATTCCAGAGCCCCGAGCACATCCCATGACATCGCCCCGCTTCACTCCGCCTGATACCGTCCAGGCCTTCATCCTGGATACCGACCGCGTGGCCGTATTCGACCTGGACGGAACGCTTGTCGATTCCGTCGAAGGCATGACGCTGGCCGTGAATCGCCTGCTGCGCAGCCTGCGCGCGCCGCCCCTGGTGTGTCGCGAGGTAGCCGCCTTCCTGGGCCATGGCCTGGAAATGCTCGCCCGCCGCGCATGCCGTTTTCGCGGCGTGCAACCCTCCGACGACGATATCCGCCATTTCATCCACGATTACGGCCTCGATCCGCTCACGGGTACCCGACTGTATCCGGGCGTTGCCACCACGCTCGCCACCCTGGCGCAGGAAGGCTGGCGCCTGGCCGTGTGCACCAACAAGGCCGAAGACGCTGCCCTGAGCATTCTAGGCGGCCTGGAAGTGCTGGGATATTTCGACGTGGTCTGCGGGGGCGACACGATCGCCTGGCCAAAGCCTGACCCACGCCATATCGAACAGACGCTGCGCCTTGGCGGACTGGGAGGATTGCCCGCCGCCATGATCGGCGACAACGCCGTGGACGTGGCGGCGGCGACGGGCTATGGCATTCCCTGCCTGTTCGCCTCATGGGGTTACGGGCAGGCGCCTTCCTCGCAGCCAGCCTCTTCGATCGCCCGCTCGTTCACGGATATTCCCGCCATGCTGGAACGACGGGTGCCCTGCCGGTAAGGACGCTCCGTCAATCAAGGCGACGCCGCAGTAACCCGCCAGATCGTGTTGCCGACATCATCGGCGATGAGCAAGCCGCCCTGCTTGTCCTGCGCCATGCCTACAGGAGCGCCGTGAAGCAGTTTTTCGTCCGCCGAGACGAAACCCGTGACGACCGGTTGCATCCTGCCGACCGGCTTGCCGTCCTGGAAGGCAACATAGACCACCGCATAGCCGCTCAGCGGCGAACGGTTCCAGCTGCCGTGTTCGGCAATGAAGGCACCACCTCGATAAGCCTCCGGCAGGTTGTCGCCCTGATAGAAGAACAGGCCCAGCGGCGCCACATGCGACGTCAGCGCATAGTCCGGCTTGATGGCCCGGGCAACGAGGTCGGGGCGCTGGGGTTTCACCCGACGATCTTCGTGCTGGCCGAAGTAGCTATAGGGCCAGCCGTAGAAGCCTCCCTCCTGCACCGCTGTCATGTAATCGGGCACGAGGTCGGCGCCGATCTCGTCCCGTTCGTTGACGATGGCCCACAGCTTGCCCGTCTTCGGCTCCCATTGCAGGCCCGTGGGATTGCGCAGGCCCGAGGCGTACACGCGGCTGGCACCGGATGCCACATCGACTTCCAGCACCGCAGCGCGCCGGTATTCCACTGCCAGGCCGTTCTCGCCGATGTTGCTGTTGGAACCGACGCCCACGTACAGTTTCGTGCCATCCGGGCTCGCCAGCAGCGACTTGGTCCAGTGATGGTTGATGGTGTCGGGCAGGTCGGTGAATTCGCTACCGGGATCGGTGATGCGGGTGTCCCCCTCCACGTAGCGGTATTTCATGATGTTGCCGGTGTTGGCTACATACAGCGTATTGCCGATCAGCTGCACCCCGAAAGGCGAATCGAGGTGTTCGAGGAAGGGATGCTTCTCCCACTGCCCGTCGCCCGATCGGCGCAGCAGGGTGATCCGGTTGCCGCCCTTTCCGCCCTTGCCCGAATCCGACTTCACGAGCGCGCCGATGAGCTGCTTCGGTGTGGTGGTAGGCTCGGTGCCCGGGCCATTGGATTCGACCACCAGTACGTCGCCATTGGGCAAGGTATACAGTTGCCGCGGATGCATGAGGCCCGAGGCGATCTTCTCGATTTTCAGGCCCTGCGCCACGGTGGGTGCCTCGCCGTCTTTCCAGCCCACGCCCTTGGGCACCTGCATGGGAGGCAGCAGAAAATCCTGCGCCGCGGGCAGCTTCGGATCGGCGCCCATCTGCTCCGAGGGATCGATCGCACTGCGGTGTCCGCAGCCCGAGGCGAACACCGCCATGACAAGCACCGCTACGCCGTAACGTCGGGCGTTATGCATGGGGAACCTCCTTTCGCGATGACTTGCGTACCGTCTCGGTGATGGCCGCCGCGAACAGCAATGCCACGGTCACCGCGGAAAGCCACACGTTCTGAGGTGCCGCGGCATAGGCATCGCGGGTGTGCACCAGCGCATTCACTACTGCCGCCACGATGGCGAACAAGTTGAGCCAGAACGCGGCCCTGCTGCCATATCGCGATGGCCCCCATGTCTGCACCAGGTTGATCAGCCTCGGCACGATCGCGAAGAACAAGCCGAGGGTGATGAGCCATGCGGCGGCCTTGACCCAGAGGATCTCCGCCGTCGATGCATACGTGGCATCGAAGATCAGCGCCATCACGAAGGCGCCATAGGGCACCGGGTCGAGCAGGTCGAAGATCGCGGTGGCGATCACGGATCGTTGCGGCGTCGAGCGGGATGTCATGGATCGTCCTCATCATGAATCCGGGAAAGGGCCCCTGTCGCGAGTTTAGCGACACGATGACTGGATCATGGGTGCATGCACGGCAACGTGACGATGACGCCATTTCATCGGTATGACTTACGGCCTGCTGCACGCCTTGAATGTTATGTTATAACAATAACACCCGAGTCAGTTGGTGACCCATGAAGCGATCCCTTTTGTCGGCGGCCCTCCTGCTGGGCCTGGCCGGACGGGCGGGTGCGGCCGATGTGACGGATGACGCCACGCCGCAGACCACCCGCCTGTCCGAAATCCACGTGGCGGCCAGCCGCACCGCCCGTAATGACTACGCGCCCGAACTGGGCAGCAGCAGCTATACGCTGGACAGGACAACGATCGACGCCCTGCCCCTGGGCGACAGCACGCCGGTGAACCAGGTGCTCCTGCGTGCCCCCGGCGTGGTGCAGGACTCCTACGGACAGCTGCATATCCGTGGCGACCACGCCAATATCCAGTACCGCATCAATGGCGTGCTGCTGCCCACCAGTATCGGCGGCTTCGGCCAGAGCCTCGATACGCATATCGTCGAGTCGATGCAGTTGCTCACGGGCGCACTGCCGGCGCAATACGGCTACCGCACGGCTGGCGTGGTCGAGATCACCACGCGCAGTGGCGAGCACCTGGACAACGGCGGCAGTGCCGGCGTCACGGCGGGATCGTTCGGCACCTGGAACCCCAACCTGTCGCTGCATGGGCACGAGGGCGGCTGGAGTTACTTCTTTTCGGCCAGTTACCTGCAGAACGACATCGGGATCGAGAACCCCACGTCCAGCCGCAAGCCGGTGCATGACCACAGCAACCAGCGCAATGCCTTCGGCCTGTTGTCCTATGCCATCGACCCGCATATGCACCTGGACATCATGGCGGGCGTGACGAACAACCGCTTCGACATTCCCGACAACCCGCTGGCGAAGCCAGCGTTCGATTATCTCGGGCGCACGACATTCGATGCGTCCACGCTGAACGAGCGCCAGCGCGAGATAACCCGGTTCGGCGTGCTGGCCCTGCACGGCAGGATCGACGAAACCGATTACCAGGTAGCGCTGTCGCAGCGCTACAGCGGCGTGGACTTCCACCCCGACGACATCGGCGACCTCATGTTCAACGGCATCGCGTCGCGGGTACGACGCGGCAGTCGCGCGACCGGGCTACAGGCCGATTTTTCCACGTCACTGGGGGATACCCACACGCTCAGCTATGGCATGTACTTCAACCGGGAGAAAGCCACCAGCGATAACGATTCACTGGTGTTTCCCGCAGGTCCCGACGGGCACCAGAGCTCCGGCATACCTGTCGGCGTCCGTGATGACCAGCGCATCGTGGGGCACCAGTACACGGCCTATGTGCAGGATTCCTGGACGCCGTTCGAGAAGCTTACCGTCAACATCGGCGCACGCGCGGACCGCAACAAGGCCTACCTCGACGAAGGCCAGGTCAGTCCCCGCGCTTCGATGTCCTACCGTTTCGATGACGACACGACCGCGCACATTGCCTACGCACGCTACTTTACGCCTGCCCCCACCGAGCTGGTGGCGCCTGCCAACCTGCATCTGTACGACGACACCACCAACCAGTTATCCAGCACCATCGACAGCCGCGTGAAAGCCGAACGCTCGGACTACTACGATATCGGCGTGCAACATCGATTCACCCCGGCACTTACGGTGGGACTGGATGCCTATCATCGCGAAGCGAAACACCTTCAGGATGAAGGGCAGTTCGGAGCGGCACTTATCTACCTGCCCTTCAACTATGCAAAGGGCCGCATCCGGGGCGTGGAACTGAGCGTCAACTACGACAGCGGCCCGTGGTCGGCCTTCTTCAACCTCGCACAGCAGCGCACCAAGGCCCGGCAACTGACCTCGGGGCAGTACAACTTCCAGCCGGACGACCTGGCCTACATCGCCACACACTGGGTACACCTGGACCACGAGCAGCGACTGACCTCGTCCGGCGGCGTTTCCTATGCGTTCGCGCCGGACTGGAAGCTCGCCGCCGACTACCTCTTCGGCAGCGGTCTGCGGCGCGATGGCAACGGCGTGCCTAACGGTGCACACATGCCGGGCTATTTCCAGCTCAACGCCAGCCTGTCGCATCACTTCGGCGTGCACTGGGACGCGCGGCTGGCCGTGATCAATGCACTGGACCGGGGCTACCAGCTTCGCGATGGCACGGGCATTGGCGTCGGCGCTCCACAGTTCGGTCCGCGCCGCGGCTACTACGCCAGCCTGGAACGTTCGTTCTGAAGGGCCGGGGGGAGGCGCGTCCTTACCAGTAACCCACTACCCCAGGGCGCGTCTTCCAGGCTCACGCGCGCGTGGTGCAGTTGTGCCACGCGCTGCACGATGGAAAGCCCCACCCCGAAGCCATCGCCAAGGCCGCTGGCCTCGCGATGGAAGCGTGCAAACACGGCGTCGCGGCGGTCCGGAGGAATGCCCGGGCCGTTGTCCATGACATCCAGCACGACGTCGGCATCGTCATGCGCTGCACTGATGCGTACCGTGCCGCCACGCGGTACGTGTCGGGATGCGTTTTCCAGCAGGTTGCGGATCATCGCCGACAGGGCGGCATCGTGGCCATCCACCCATAACGGGCTGTCTGGCAGCACCGTCTCGAGATGAAAAGCACCGGTATCCACCGTGGGTGCCCATTCGCCGAGTACGTTGCGCACCACCGCCGAAAGGTCCAGCCGCTCCTGCGGCATCGAGGCGGCATCTTCCAGGCGCGCCAGTATGAGCAGCTGATCGGTACGCCGTGCAAGCAGACGCAGGCTGGCGATGGCATCCGGCAACGCAATGGCTGAATACTCGGCCGAGGCCGCCGCCGAGGCACTGTCGAGATTGATCATGGTCGCTGCCAGTGGCGTGCGCAGCTCGTGCGCCACGTCGGCGCTGAAACGTCGTTCGCGTTCCAGCGCACCTTCGATGCGCCCGATCTGGGCGTTCAGCGAATCGACGATGGGTTGGATTTCAGGTGCGGTCTCCGGCAACGCCACGATCTCGCGCGAGCCGGGCTCACGCGCCACCAGCAGACGCGTAAGCACATCAAGTGGACGCAGCCCGCGCCGAATCGCCCAGCGCAGGGCAAGCAGCAACAAGGGCAGCGTAATCAGGATGGGCAACGTACGCTCCAGGGCCACGGCATTCATGATGTCGCGCCGGGAATCGTGACGCTCCGCCACGCTGACGATGACTTCAAGCACGGGATCGATGCGTGTATACACATGCCAGCGTCGCCGCCGCACCATCACGGAGTGGATGCGGTCGTCCTGCGGCAGGCTCGCCGGCAGCTCGAGCAGGTTATCCGTGGTGAGCAGCACATGCCCATGCATGTCGGTGATGCGATAGCCCACTTCCGTTTCGAACGGCGACACCATGCCTTTTTCCGTGGCAATCGCCGGTGCTGCCGACGCCTGCTCCAGCACGCCGCTCACGCCCGTCCGGCGCAGCAGGGCATCCAGGGTAAGCGCGGTCTCGCGCAGGCGCAGGTCGGACAGTTCGTTGGCCTTCGCGATCGTGCGGTACGCCGCCAGGCCGCCCATGGGCAACAGCACCGCCATCACCACCCACGCCACGCCCCGGAAAAGGCGACGTTCGATACCTGCGGGTGAGGTGGATTCCATGCGGCGTCAGACCGGCAGCGAGGTGGTCTTCTTTACCGTACGCAAGGCCAGCGTCGACTGCACGCGGACCACGCCCGGCAACTGGGTGAGGATCTCCGTATGGATGCGCTCGAAGTCGGCCGCATCGGCATACACCACCCGCACCATATAGTCGGCCGCACCGGCCAGCAGGCAGCACTCGGTGACCTCGGGGTGCCGCTGGATGGCCGACTCGAAAGCATCCAGCGCCGCGCGCCCTTGCTGGTCGAGGGTGACCAGCACGAAGGCGGTGCCGGGCAGGCCCGCTTCCTTTTCGTCCACCAGCATCACGTAGCGTGCGATCAGCCCGCGATCTTCCAGCAGCTTGACCCGGCGCAGGCAGGCCGAGGGCGACAGGTTGATCTGGGCGGCCAGCTCCAGGTTGGTCAGCCGGCCGTCGTCCTGGAGCAGGCGGAGAATGGCCCGGTCGCGGTCATCGAGGATTGGATCGTGGCTTGGCATGAAATTTCAGCAACCCGGGATTTTTTCGCCAGAGATTCGAAGATGCATCATAAAGCATCGGCAAATCGGCGACCTATTGCACGAAGCTTCAATCATACTTCGCCGCCAGCCCCCTTCCCCCGGGGCAGTCCAACCTCAGCTAGAGAGAATCGCCATGCGCATCGGTGTGCCGAAAGAAATCAAGAACCACGAGTACCGCGTGGGCCTCATCCCCTCGTCCGTGCAGGAACTCGTGCATCACGGCCACCAGGTGCTGGTGCAGGCCAGCGCCGGTATCGGCGCAGGCATCACCGATGAAGACTACAAGGCCGCCGGCGCCACCATCGTCGAGGGCGCCGACCAGGTCTTCGCCGAAGCCGACATGATCGTGAAGGTGAAGGAGCCCCTGGCCGTCGAACGCAAGAAGCTGCGCAAGGGCCAGATCCTGTTCACCTACCTGCACCTGGCCCCGGACCTGGAGCAGACGAAGGACCTGATCGACTCGGGCGCCGTCTGCATCGCCTATGAAACCGTCACCTCGCCGAACGGCTCGCTGCCGCTGCTGACCCCGATGTCCGAGGTCGCCGGCCGTCTCGCCCCGCAGGTGGGTGCGCATTCGCTCGAGAAGGCCCAGGGTGGCCGCGGCGTACTGCTGGGTGGCGTCCCGGGCGTGCCGGCTGCCGAAGTCGTGATCCTGGGTGGCGGCGTGTCCGGCACCCACGCGGCCACCATCGCCGTGGGCATGGGCGCCAAGGTCACCGTGGTAGACCGCTCGGCTGACGCGCTGAAGCGCCTCGCCACGCAGTTCGGCACCTCGATCTCCACCGTGTTCTCCACGCGCTCGGCCATCGAAGAGCTGGTGCGTCGTGCCGACCTGCTGATCGGCACCGTGCTGGTCCCGGGTGCCGCCGCGCCGAAGCTCGTCACCCATGACATGGTGCGCACCATGAAGCCGGGTTCGGTCATCGTCGACGTTGCCATCGACCAGGGCGGCTGCGTGGAAACCTCGCACGCCACCACCCATGCCGACCCGACCTACGTCGTCGACGGCGTGGTGCACTACTGCGTGGCCAACATGCCGGGCGCCGTCGCCCGCACGTCCACCTTCGCGCTGAACAACGTGACCCTGCCCTACACCCTCGCCCTGGCCAACCACGGCTGGAAGAAGGCGCTGGCCCAGGACGGTCACCTGCGCAACGGCCTGAACGTCTGCGAGGGCCAGGTCACCTGCGAACCGGTCGCCCAGGCACACAACCTGCCGTACGTGAAGGCCGAGAGCTTCCTCGCGCAGTAAGCCGCAACACCATCGCCCGGGCGCAATGCCCGGGCGATGCCAACATGCCGAAACATCCAGCATAACGACCATCGTGACCATCCCTCACGTCGTTCCTGCGAAAGCAGGAACCCAGGGCGGTACGATCGGTTTTAGCGAGAGGGCGCCTGCACACGAGCCGATGAGACATGCTCGTGTTGACTGGCGAACCGGGGCGCTGGATTCCAGCCTTCGCTGGAATGACGGGTAGACAGGTGGCGGGGATTGTCCAGCCACGGTCAGAAAGCTGACGCGCCTGCGGCATGCTGCTGAAACGCCCTCGCGGTGTCGTATGACGACATCCAGCAGGGAGATTGGCATGAGCAGCATCGACGACGTCAAGCGACGCAGGTTTCTCAAGATGACAGCCGCCTCGGCAGGCGGACTGGCCGTATCCGTGCTGCCTCCGGCGATCCGGCAGGCGCTGGCGACACCGGCGGCGACGGTCACCGGCAGCATCCAGGACGTGCAGCACGTGGTGATCTTCATGCAGGAGAACCGCGCCTTCGATCATTACTTCGGCAGCCTCGCCGGCGTGCGCGGCTTCGGCGATCGCGTGCCCGCTCCCCTGCCCGGCGGCACCGCCAACGTATGGCAGCAGCCCTACGGCCAGGGCCGCATGCTGCCCTTTCACATGGATACGAAAACCACCAGCGGCATCTGCATCAATGCACCCGCCATGAGTTATCCGGTGGACACCGCCATATGGAACAACGGCCGCTTCGATGCGTGGAACACCGCACGCTCGCCGGGCCTTGGCATGGGCTACTTCACGCGCGACGACCTGCCGTTCTACTACGCCCTCGCCGATCAGTTCACCATTTGCGACCAGTATTTCTGCTCCACGCTCACCCAGACCAACCCGAACCGGCTGCATCTGTTCTCCGGCAGCAACGGGCTCTCCGTGGGACAGACCGCCGTGCTGGACAATACCGAGCCCGCGGCCGGATTCAGCTGGATGACGTATGCCGAGCGTCTTCAGCAGGCCAACATCAGCTGGAAGGTCTACCAGCAGAGCAACAACTTCGACGACAACGCGCTTGCGTGGTTCGCATCGTTCAAGAAGGCCAAGTCCGGACAGCCGCTCTACGATCGCGGCATCGCCGTGAGCACCGACCTGGTGAAGGCGTTCGCACAGGATGTCGCCAACGATACCTTGCCCAAGGTGTCGTGGATCGTGGCGCCGGATTACCTTTCCGAGCATGCCAACTACAAGCCGGCCTACGGCGAAGACCTGAGCGCACGCCTGCTTGCCGCGCTGGTGGCCAATCCGGCGGTCTACGCAAAGACCGTGTTCATCCTCAATTACGACGAGAACGGCGGCTTCTACGATCACGTTCCCCCGCCGACACCGCCTTCGTCGTCGGCCAATGGCTTGTCCACGGTAAGCACCAAGGGCGAGATCCAGGACGACAAGCCGATCGGCCTGGGTTTCCGTGTGCCGATGACCATCGTCTCGCCATGGACGCGCGGTGGCTGGGTCTGCTCGGAGGTGTTCGACCATACCTCGGTACTGCGATTCCTCGAGGCACGCTTCGACGTCAAGGAAGACAACATCAGTCCATGGCGCCGGGCCGTCTGTGGCGACCTCACCTCTGCATTCGACTTCAGCGGCGCCAGTACGGCATGGCCTTCGTTACCCGATACCAGCGGCTACACGGCGGCTGCCGATACGCAATGCAAGAGCCTGCCATCGCCGGTGGCACCCGCCACGCCTTCGATGCCGCAGCCCGAGTCCACGCGTACCCGGCCTGCCCGTGCCCTGCCCTATGAGCTGGATATCCAGGGCCATGTAGAAGCATCGACGGGGCGTTACGTGCTGGAATTCCTCAACACGGGAAGTGCGGGCGCGGTGTTTCAGGTCTATGCAGCCAATCGCGGCGACGGGCCGTGGCGCTATACGGTCGAGGCGCGCAAGACGCTGTCCGACTACTGGAGCGCGAAGACCTATACCAAGGGCATCTACCAGCTGGAAGCACATGGCCCCAACGGCTTCCTGCGCGTTTGGAACGGCCAGGTCGCCACGGCGGCCACCATGCCGGAAATCGTTCTTGCCTATGACCCGGCAAACGGACGGTTGAAGCTGACCCTGACCAATGCGGGTGACGGTCCGTGCACGTTTACCGTCAGCAATGGTTATGTGGCGGAGGATGTGCGGATCTATCCGGTGCCCGCGCGGGGTTCGCGTGGGGACAGCTGGGATATCGCAGACAACGCGTGCTGGTACGACCTCACAGTAACGGTGGCCGAAGTGTCCGGATGGTCGCGACGCGTGGCAGGCCACATGGAAACCGGCGCCCCCAGCACCAGCGAACCCATGTAGGAGCGCGCCTTGCGCGCGACAGGATGGTGCGTTATCGCCTCATCGGGCAGTCGCGCGCGAGGCGCGCTCCTACAAAAGCATTGCGTTCACAGGTCGCCCTACACCCCGAGTAAAACCCTGTAGGAGCGCGCCTTGCGCGCGACACCTGCGGAGCCATGAGGTCATCGGCTTCGTAACGGTCGCGCGCAAGGCGCGCTCCTACAGGGGGTGTTACGTTGTGCCGCCGCCCAGGGCCTTGTAGAGGTTTACCGTGTTGGTCAATGCCGCACGACGCAGGTCCAGCAAGGACTGTTCCGCCGCGTAGCGTTGCCGCTGCGCGTCGAGCAGTTCGAGACGGCTGTCCTGCCCGGCCTCGTAGCGAAGCCCGGAGAGCTTCGCCCTGCGCGTGGCGCTATCCACCACGCGCTGCTGTGCGCCCAGCTGGTCGCCGTAGGTCGCCTGCCCGGCCAGCCCGTCGGATACCTCACGAAAGGCTACCTGCAAGGCCTTTTCATAGCTCACGATAGCGCTGGACCTGCGGATCTCGGCCAGACGAAGCTCCGCACGCAGCTTGCCGCCCTGAAAAATCGGCTGGGTGATCTGCGGCGTGAACGACCACGTCTTGCTGGCACCCTTGAACAGGCTGCTCAGCTCGCCGCTGCCAAACCCATAGGAACCTGTCAGCGTAATGCGTGGAAAGAACGCAGCACGTGCCGCGCCAATATCCGCATTGGCCGCCTTCAGCTCATGCTCGGCCTGCGCCACGTCCGGACGCCTTGCGAGCAGATCCGACGGCAACCCCGGAGGCAGACTTGCCACCACGGGCCGTGCATCCAGCGCCACGGGTGCGGGCAGATCCGCTGGCAAAGAAGCGCCGACCAGCAAGGTCAATGCATTGTCAGCCTGTGCCAGCTCGCGCTCGCGCGCACGGATATCGGCTTCGGCCTGATCCACCTGCCCTTCGGCCTGGGCGAGGTCGATGCCACCCACCTGGTCGGCACCATGCAGTGCGCGGGTGATGCGCAGGGACTCCTGCCAGTCGGACAAGGTACGCCGCGACAGTTCCAGTTGCTCGGCAGCGACACGCTGCTCTACATAGGCCTGCGCCACCCCGGATACCAGCGTGATGCGCGCCGCACGGGTGCCCTCCTCGCTTGCGAGGTAACGCTCCCATGCAGCATTTGACAGCGAACGCACGCGCCCGAACAGGTCCACCTCGTACGCGGCCAGATCCAGCGTGGCGCTCTTCTGGTCCAGTCCACCGGGCACGCCGGGTTGCAGCGACTGCTGCCCGCTGCCACCGCTGCGCTGCAACTGGCCGGTAGCGCCGAGCGACGGCAGTCGCGCAGAACGCTCCACGCGAAACTGCGAATGCACCGCCTCCGCATTCAGCACGGCAAGTTTCAGGTCGCGGTTGTTGACCAGCGCCAGGTCGACCAGCGAGCGCAGGCGCGGGTCGGGCATGACCTGCTGCCAGCCCAGCGTGGAAGCATTCTCACCGCCACCGGCCGGATGCTGCGCATACACGAGCGGCAAGGGGCTGTCGGGCCGCACGTAGTCCGGGGCCATGGAGCAGGCGGTGGCCGTGAGGGCCACCGCGAGCAGGGTCGTCAAACGGAACATAGACATCGGATCACTCTCCGGGCAGGCGTCCGGCCTGCGCCTCGGGTGTGTTGCGCTTCCTGCCAAAGCGATCGGCAAGGCGCTGGACCACCATGAAAAACACCGGCACCAGGAAGATCGCCAGCAGGGTCGCGGTGACCATGCCGCCGAACACGCCCGTGCCGATCGCATGCTGGGTCTCCTGGCTCGCGCCACGGGCCAGCATCAGCGGCACCACGCCAAGTGCAAAGGCCAGCGAGGTCATGAGGATCGGGCGCAGGCGAAGCTTCGCCGCCTCGATGGTGGCCTCGACCAGACCCTTGCCTTCACCGCGCAACTGCCGTGCAAACTCCACGATGAGGATCGCGTTCTTCGCCGAAAGACCGATCACCGTGATCATGCCCACCTTGAAGAACACATCGTTCGGCAGCCCTCGCACAAGCACGGCGGCGATTGCGCCGATGAGGCCCAGCGGTACAACCAACATCACGGAGAACGGGATCGACCAGCTCTCGTAGAGCGCGGCAAGCACCAGGAACACCACCAGCATCGACAGCAGCATCAACGCCGGGGCCTGCGCACCGGCCTGTTTCTCCTGCAACGACTGGCCCGTCCACTCCACCGCATAACCCGGTGGCAGTTCCGCCACCAGTCGCTCCATCTCCTCCATGGCCTGGCCACTGGAATATCCAGGTGCGCCAGAGCCACTGATGCGGACTGCCGGATAGCCCTTGTAGCGAATCATCTGCAAGGCCGTCTGCTTCCAGACCGGATGCACCACCTCGGACAACGGCACCATGCCACCGCGATCATTGCGCACGTAAATCTTCAGCACGTCGTCCAGCTGCATGCGGAAAGGGGCATCCGCCTGCACGATCACCTGCTGCATGCGGCCATGGTTGGGGAAGTCGTTTACATAGCTCGAACCCATGGCCGCCGACAACGCGTCACTGATGACCGTGAAGTCCACACCCATAGCCCGGGCCTTGTCACGATCGATATCCAGCGAAATGCTGGTACCCGGTGGCAGGCCCTCGGGATAGACAAACGCCAGTTTCGGGCTTTGCGCCGCCAGTTCCAGCAGCTTCGTCTGCGCCGCTTCCAGCTCGTCATTGCCACGATTGGCGCGGTCCACCAGGCGCATCGCGAAGCCGGAGGCATTGCCCAGGTCGTCGATAGCCGGAGGCATCAGGCTCATGATGGTGCCTTCCGGCGCATCGGCCATGGCCGCCTGCGCCTTGGCCACTTCCTCCTGCGCCGTCGCGCCGTCGCGTTCGCCCCAGTCCTTCATCATCGTGAAGGCCAGCGCCGCATTCGGGCCGGAACCGGCAAAGCTGAAGCCCAGCACCGACTCGTTGTTGGCGATACCCGGTTGTGCATCTACATGCTTCTCGTAGCGCTTGATGATGTCGAGGGTGCGCTCGGACGTGGCATCGGATGGCAGCTGGAAGGAGGTGATGAAATAGCCCTGGTCTTCCTCGGGCAGGAAGGCCGAAGGCAGCATGTGGAACCCGGCCACCAGCAGCGCCACGATCACCGCAAAGCCTGCCATCGCACGCCCTGCCCGTTTCAGCACACCCCCCACGATGCGGCCATAGCCCGTGGTCATGCGTTCGACACGACGATTGAACCAGCCGAAGAAGCCACGCTTCTCGTGATGACCCGGGTCGACCGGCTTGAGCAGCGTGGCGCAGAGCGCCGGCGTCAGGCTCAGCGCCAGGAAGGCCGAGAAGATGATGCTCACCGCCATGGAAATGGTGAACTGCCGGTAGATCGCACCCACCGAGCCGCTGGCAAAGGCCATGGGAATGAACACGGCCGTGAGCACCAGCGTGATACCCACGACGGCTCCGGTCAGTTCGCGCATGGCGCGCGAGGCGGCTTCCTTCGGCGACAGTCCTTCACTGGCCATCAGGCGTTCCACGCCTTCCACCACGACGATGGCATCGTCCACGATGATGCCGATGGCCAGCACCATGCCGAACATCGTCAGCACGTTGATCGAGAACCCCGCGATGAGCATCACCGTGAAGGTGCCAAGCAACGCGATCGGCGCGACGATGGCGGGAATAAGCGTGTAGCGTACGTTCTGCAGGAACAGGTACATCACCAGGAAGACCAGCACCATCGCTTCGAGCAGGGTATGCAGCACCTTCTCGATCGACACCTTCACGTAGGGCGAGGTATCGAAAGGAATCGAGGCATACATGCCCTTGGGCATCGTAGGCGCCAGTTCGGCGAGCCGCTGGCGAATCGCATCAGCCGTCTTCACGGCATTGGCACCCGGGCTCAGCTGCACGCCGGCACCCGCCGAGGGGTGACCGTGCTCGCGCACCGAGAACGTGGTGGTCTGTGCGCCAAGCTCCACGCGCGCGACATCTCCCAGCACCACCTTCGAGCCGTCGGCATTGCTGCGCAGGACGATGCGGGAGAATTCCTCCGCATTCGTCAGCTGGCCCTGGGCCAGCAGCGGCAGGGTTACGCGCTGGCCGGGCACCGTCGGGTTGTCGCCGATGCGTCCCGGGGATATCTGCACGTTCTGCTGCGCGATGGCCGCGGTGACGTCGCCCAGCGAGATCTTCAGTGCCGTGAGCTTGTTGGGATCGACCCAGATGCGCATGGCCCGTTCGGAACCGAACAGCTGCACGCGACCCACGCCATCGATGCGGCGCAGTTCTTCCACGACGTTACGCGCCATGTAATCACTGAGCGTGAGGTCGTCGATCCTGCCGCCTTCGGAGTTGAGGCTCACCACCATCAGGAAGCCCGAACCCGACGATTCCAGGTTCAGGCCGTTCTGGCGCACCGACTGCGGCAGGCGCGGCTCGATGGTCTTGATGCGGTTCTGCACGTCGACCTGGGCCAGTTCCGGATCGGTGCCGGGCTTGAAGGTCACGGCGATTTCCGCCGAGCCCGTGGTATCCACCGTCGATTCGAAGTACAGCAGGTTCTTTACGCTGGACAGCTCGCGCTCGATGAGTCCCACGACGGCATCGTTCAGCGTTTCCGGCGTGGCACCCGGATACGTGGCGTAGATGGTGACCCGTGGCGGCGCCACGGTGGGATATCGCGCGATCGGCAGCATCGGAATGGCGATGAGGCCGAACAGCACGATGAAGATCGCGATCACCCAGGCGAACACCGGGCGATTGATGAAGAATTGCGGCATGGTTCAATGCTCCGCGACAACGGCCTGGCCGCCCGCATCGGCGGGCTTCCAGGGGCTGGCGTTGACGACGACGTCGGCCTGCAGGCGATCGAAACCTTCCACCACCACGCTTTCGCCGGCAGCGAGGCCTTCCTCGATCACGTACTGGCGATCCACGAGCGGTCCGAGGCGGACCGGGCGCGGATGGGCCTTGTGCTGGGCATCGACGATCCAGAGGCTGGGATTGCCGGCGGTATCCCGCGCCACGGCTTCCTGCGGCACGCGCAGCATCGGACGTGGCGCGCCACGGGGTACACGTGCACGCACGAACATGCCGGGCAATAACAGGCCCTTGTCGTTATGCACGGCGATACGCATCACGACGTCGCCGGTCCCCTCATCCACACGCAGGTCGGAGAACAGGATCTGCCCTTCCAGAGGCATGGGTTCGTTGCCATCGCCCAGGAAATGAGCCGTGCGCGGCGTACCCTGGTCGGCCTGCGCACGCACGGCGGCGAGCATGCCGGCAGGCTGGCGCACGTCGACATACACCTCGTCCATCTGCTGCACGCGCGCCATCGGCTGGGCGTCGGACTGCGAAACCAGCGCGCCTTCGGTCACCAGCTCCTGGCCGATGCGGCCCGAGATGGGCGACCGTATGGTGGCGAAACCGAGATCGACCTTGCGCCGTGCCAGGTTGGCCTGGGCCTGCGCGACCTCGGCCGCCGCCTGGTCGCGCTGGGCGACGGCGTTGTCGTACACCTGCCGGCTGATGGCATCGGCATCCACCAGTCCGGTAAGCCGGCGTACGGTGATCTCGGCCTGCGCAAGGGCCGCCTGCGAGCGCTTCAGCGTGGCCGCCGCGCTATCCGCTTCGGCCTGGAAAGGCGCCGGATTGATCTGGAACAGGGGCTCGCCGGCCTTGACCTCGCTGCCCTGCTCGAACAGGCGGCGGGTGACGATGCCACTCACCTGGGCACGGATTTCGGCCGTGCGACCCGCGACCACACGTCCGGGCAGATCGTCGGTCACCTGCGTGACGACCGGTGCAACCGTGGTCACCGTGACCACCGGAGGTGGCACGGCAGGTGCCTCCTGCTTGCCACAGGCAACCAGCAGGGGCAGCAGTAACAGGTACGCCAGTCTCCATGGACGACGCGAAAAGGGCTTCATGCTCATTCGTGGGGTGGGATCGGGTGGAAAACCATGCATCCTAGGCGCCTGTCTTGGGCTTTCCGTGGGTAGTTCGTGGAGATACGATGGAGAACCCCGGTTTTCGTCCGTGCATTTCCGCCATGGCCGCTCCCTCTCCCACACCGGGTCATCCCGAACCGAACGACCGGCTGCGCGCTGCGCAACTCGTGCTCGTGGCGGAAGATGACCCCGACATCGCGGACATCATCCGCTCCTACCTCACGCGCGACGGTTATCGCGTGGTGCATGCGGCGGACGGACAATCCGCGCTCGACATGCATCACAGCCTGAAACCCGACCTCATCGTCCTGGACGTGGGCATGCCGCACGTCGATGGCTGGAACGTGCTGTCGGAAGTGCGTCGTCGCGGGCAGACACCAGTGATCATGCTCACGGCCTACGACCAGGACATCGACAAGCTGATGGCCCTGCGCATCGGTGCGGATGATTACGTGGTCAAGCCGTTCAATCCGGCGGAAGTCGCGGCGCGTGTCGGCGCGGTGCTACGGCGCAGCGGCCGTAGTGAATCATCAACCGTGCAGCAGCATCGCGTCGGCCCCGTCGAGATCGACCTCGAAACGCATTCGGTGTACGTGATTCAGGGCGAATCGCGCCTGTCGCTCACGCTGACGCTCACCGAATTCAAGCTGCTTGCCCGCATGGCGCGCACGCCGCAGCGCGTGTTCAGTCGTTCCGAATTGCTGGCTGCCTGCCTTCCCGAAGGTGACACGCTGGAGCGCACGGTGGACAGCCATGTCAGCAAGCTGCGCAAGAAACTGGAGGATGCCGGCGTGCCCGGCATGCCGGTGAGCGTGCGTGGCGTGGGCTATCGCCTGGAGTCGTCGGGCTGATGCAACGACGCAGTCTCAGCCGGCAGATCGTACTGTCCACGGGCGCCGTCGTACTGACGGTGATCGGCCTGTTCCTGGTCACCTCGTACGTGCTCTACGCCTTTCTGTTCGACGACATGATCGTGCCCGAGCAGACGGAAAACGACTGGCTACCCACCAATACCGAGCTGGTGTGGATGGGCACGGTCACCCTGGTGGGCCTCATCCTTGCCACGCTTTCGGCCCAGAAACTCGCACGGCGTATCCTGAAACCCCTGAATTCCGTCGCCAGCAGCATCCGGCTCGCCGCTTCCGGCGATCTCAGCGCGCGCGCCGATGCTGGCGACGAGTCCCTTGGCGAAACCGCCGAGCTCGTACGCGACTTCAACGCGCTCGCCGAGCGCCTGGAGCGTATCTCCTACGAACGCACCACCTGGAATGCCGCCATCGCGCACGAGTTGCGCACACCGGTGTCGATCCTGCGCGGCCGGCTTCAAGGTCTCGCAGAAGGCGTGTTCGAGCCGGACGAAAGCCTGTTTCGCAACCTGCTTGTCCAGGTGGAGGGGCTCTCGCGCCTCATCGACGACCTGCGCGTGATCAACCTCGCCGACAGCGGACACCTGGGCCTGCAACTCACCGACGTGCACCTGGCGGAGGAAGTCCGCATGCTCGTCGCCCTGGTGCAGCCCAGTTTTTCCGCGCGCCAGCTGGAATTCGACCTGGACCTCGACGAGGACACCATCCACTGCGATGGCGTGCGTATCCGCCAGGCCTTGCTTGCGGTGCTCGACAATACCGAGCGCTATGCGTCACCGGGAACGGTGTGCATCCGTCTGCGCATGCAGGACGACGCAGCGACGATCTGCGTGGAAGACGAGGGCCCGGGCATGCCTGCCGAACTGCGTGACCACGTCTTCGATATCTTCCGGCGTGGCGAGGAATCGCGTGGGCGCCACAGCGGTGGCAGCGGCCTGGGCCTCGCCATCGTTCAGGCCATCGTGCAGGCCCACGGCGGCTATGCGGTATGCGAAGAGGGCCGCAAGGGCGGCACCGTCTTCCGGCTCAACCTGCCTCGTGGCCCGGCGATCGAGGATGTGTTCGCGTAGCGGAGGCACGCGATACGGCGATGCGTCCGTTGGCAAAATAATCGCGCAGCAGGTGCACGGCCTCCTGTGACTCGATTTCGCCCCGGGAAAACGACAGGCACAGTTCCAGCGTATCGCTGAAGAACATGGCGCTGACCGGCACGTAATGCCCCTGCACGCTTTCACCGGCCCCGGCGTGCTCCAGCGTCGCCACGGCCTGGCCCAGCGCCGCGTACTCGGCGCGATATCTGCGCATGATCTCCAGCAGCTGGCCGTCATCCCGGTGAAAACTTGCCGCCGTGATCAGCGCCCGGGCCGGTTGCCCCCCGCGATGCAGCGCCGTGGCCAGCCGGATGTGCCGTGAGCGGCGCATGGCCCGTATCGCAAGTTTCAGGAACGACATCATGGAGTGGAAGCTTCCTCCGGGAGGGCAATGGCACCACGCTGCCAAAGGAAGCTGAGGCGGACCTTAGGAAGATAGCCGCCCCACCCCGCCACGGGAAGACCCACCCCCACCATGTAGGAGCGCGCCTCGCGCGCGACCGGTTGGAATGGTGTCGCTCCGGAGTAAAGCAGCCCTTGTGGTGTTTCGCTCCGTAGCAAGGGCTCGCCTATCGGCCTCGCGCTCGGCGCTGGTACGTGGCGTTGCAGAGGCGACGGGGGCGGCCCTTGGCGCTCCGGCCTACGGTGTCCCTCGGGAAAGGAGGAGCCGCTGCGCGGCTCAGTGTCTTATGGCTTGCGCCCCTTCGGGCACGGGGAGCGGGCGGGGTTTCCTGACTCGACATCCTGTCTCGGCAGGAAAGGCCGGCCTTCCTGGCCGGCCCCGCTACGCGGCCTTATCCGCCCACTCCCCTCACCTCCATCAGTCGCGCCAAGGGCCGCCCCCGCCGCCTCTCCCCATCGTGACCGCAGGCTGTTGTAGGAGCGCGCCTGCGCGCGACCGGTTGTCGCGAATACCTTCATCGATTCGATCCCACCGGTCGCGCGCAAGCACGCTCCTACAGGGGGCGGGTTGTAAGCAAACTTTCATCTGCCCCACAGCCGCAGCTAAGGATGCCCTGTCATCGTTGCCATACGCCCGGATGGCCGGGTGGTTCCGGATTGTCATGTCGCCTGCGATTCCGCTTGCCCGCCCTGAATCCCCCACGAAACGCGTGCCCTTTCACGGGCGCTTGCAGGCCCTTCGCCGCAAGGCCATGGGGTGGATCGTCCAGCGGATGTTCCCCAGCCAGGGCAACATCGTGGGTGCAGGCACCCTTCCCCGCCATGGCATCCAGCGCATCCTCGTCTGCCGGCCCAATCACCGGCTGGGGAACACCGTGCTGATGACGCCGCTGATGCAGGAGCTTGAGCGGCATTACCCCGGTTCCGAAGTGGATGTGCTTGCCACCGGGCAGGCCGCCCGCAGCATTTACGGCGGCTTTGCCACACTAGGCGAATTGCTTTTGCTTGATCGTCGCGCCTTGCGGCATCCGCTCAAAACGCTGAGTGTCCTGAGCCGCCTGCGCAGTCGACGCTATGATCTGGTGATCGATGCCGCCGCGGGTTCGTCATCCGGACGTATCGCGGCTGCGACGGCTCGTGCCCGCTACCAGTTGCGAATCGGTGATTTCGAAGACGGCATGCCCGTGCATTTCGCAGGACGGGCCATCCATGCGCTGCGCCGTGCATTAGGCGATGAAACCGTCACTGCGCTGCCCCGGCCCGACCTGAGGCTGAGCGACAGCGAGCGCCGCCACGGTGTCGACACGTTGCGCCGTGTTTTGCAGGGACACGATGACACCTTGCCCATCCTTGCGATCTTCCCCAATGCCACCGGTGCCAAGCGCCTGGACGAAGCATGGTGGCGCAGTTTCCTTGATACGCTGCTTGGTGAAACAGGCCCTCGGCGTATCGTGGAACTGGTGGCCGCCGACGGCATCTCACGCGTGGGCAACGCCTATCCCACGTATTTCACCAGCGATCCTCGCAAGCTTGCCGCCGTGATTGACGCGGCCGGCATGTATATCAGCGCCGATTGCGGGGTCATGCATCTTGCCGCTGCGACCAGCGCCACGACGATCGGCCTGTTCGGCGCGACGGATCCGCAGCGCTATGCGCCGTACGGCGGTGACAACATCGGTTTCACCTGTGACGATGGCTGCCCCGTGCGTACTGCGCGACGTGTTGCCGCGCATCTGTCGTCGCGAAAGCAGGCCTGATCCGAAGCAATCAGACCGGCGTCAGCGGAATCATGTAGCCGAAGCCACGCACCGTCTGGATTGCTTCGGCGCTGAGTTTGCGACGTAGCGCATGCACGAGCACTTCGAGGGCATTCGTGCCCACATCGGTTTCGCTGCCGTAGACGGAGTTCTCGATGGTTTCCCTGCGCACGATACGGCCTGCACGCTCCATGAGGATGCGCAGCAGGGCGAATTCGCGGCGGGTGAGCTCCACGCGTTCGCCGCGATAGTTCACTTCGAACGAGGCGAGATCCACGCGCAGCGCGCCGGCCTCGATGACGTTGTCGGCATGGCCCTGCGCGCGGCGTGCCAGTGAGCGGATGCGTGCCGCGAGTTCGTCGAGGTGAACAGGTTTCACGACGTAATCGTCGGCTCCGGCATCGAGACCTTCCACTTTCGATCGCACGTCGTCGCGTGCCGTCATCACGAGCACCGGCGTGCGTACGCCGAGGCGTCGTGCTTCGCGCAGTACTTCGATGCCATCCTTGCGTGGCAGGCCCAGGTCGAGCAGCACCAGGTCGGAGGCCTCCTGTCGCAGGGCTTCCAGGGCTTCCGTGCCGGTGGTGAGCCAGGTCACGTTGTAGGACAACCGCTCCAGCGCGCGTTTGATCGCTGAGCCGAGCGGCACGTCATCTTCCACGATTACGATATTCACAGGCACCTCCGTCGATTTGCATTGTGCGTGAATACGAGGCCGATGTCCTGCTTTCGCAGGAGCGTGCCTGCGCGTGGCATGGCGATGATTCACATTTTTCGGCACAACGGGTCGCGCGCGAGGCGCGCTCCTACAGGGAGGCAGCGATCAGGCAGCAGCCCCCTTGCAGGAGCGCGCCTTGCGCGCGACCAGACAGGCCAAAGCGCCGGAAATGACCATTCCAAGACAACGATCTACCCAATCGCGCCAGAACACACCCCGACACCTCCCTAGCATGGCCTCACTCCCTCAAGAGAATGCGAGCCATGCTCCCTCGAACATGGCCTGTCGCGATGCTATGCGTCGCGCTGGCCGGCTGCGCTTCACAGCCTCCCTTGCCCCCGCACACCACGGTGGCGCTCCCCGTCTCGACATCACCCGCTGCCGACACGACGCCCGATCGCTGGTGGACGCTCTATCACCTCCCTGCGCTCGACGCAGCCGTCGCCGAGGCGCTGGCAAACAATCGCGACCTTCGCGTGGCCGAAGCCAACCTGCGCGAAGCACGTGCCGCCCTGGGCCAGGCGCGCCGCGAACGACTGCCTACCACCACGCTTACCGCAGGCGCGGGATACGGCAGCGCGCTTGAAGACCAGATCGAAGCCGCCCTCAAGAACCAGCAGGCCATACGCACCGGCACACGCTATACGGCGGGCCTCGACGTGGAGTGGGAGGTTGACCTGTTCGGACGTCTTCGCCATGCCATCGGTGCTGCCCAGGCTCAGTCAGGCGCCATGGCCGCCGCCGAGGACGGTGTGCGCATCGCGGTAGCGGCCGAAACGACGCGGGCGTGGCTCGGCGCCTGCACCTACGGACATCGCCTGGAAATAGCTCGTCATTCGCTTGCCCTCGTCGAACACGGGCGCGATGTCGCGCGAAGCCGCAGGGACGCGGGCGATGGCGTGTTGCTGGACGTCGTACGCGCCGAAGCGCTGGTCGAGCGCACGCGGGCATCGCTCGCACCGCTGGACGCCGCACGACAGCGCTCCTTAGCAGAGCTGGCCACGCTGATGGGCCGCACGCCTGATCGCGTACCCGGTGAAGCCTCTGCCTGCACCGCCCTGCCCTCGACGACCCTGCCGCCTCCCGATGGCGACGCCACGGCCATGCTTCGCCGCCGCCCTGACGTGCGTGAGGCGGAATACCAGCTTGCGACATCAAGCGCCCGCCTGGGTGAGATTCGCGCGGAACTGTGGCCGAAAGTGAGCTTCGGCGCGAGCATCGCGGGCTCTGCGCATCACCCGGATGGGCTTGACGATCATGCCGCGCGGATCTGGAACATCGGGCCGCTGCTTTCCTGGCAATTTCCAAATATCGCGGTCGTCCGCGCGCGCATCACCCAGGCTGGCGAACGGGAGAACGCTGCCCTCGCCCACTTCGATGCCAGGATCCTCGATGCACTGAAGGACACACGTCAGGCCCTGCTCTCCTACGAGGCTGCGCTACACGAGCGCGAAGCGCTGGCAAGCGCAGCCGAACGCAGTGCCACGGGCCTGCATCTCGCGGAAGCCTCCCGTGCCGCCGGTGCGATCGGGGCCCTGGAGCATCTGGACGCCCAGCGTGACGACGTGTCCGCGCAGGCCGCCCTGGCCGAATCGGATGGCCGTGTGATCGACACGCAGATCGCCCTGTTCAAGGCCCTCGGCGGCGGATGGCGCGATGCGCCACCCGTCGCGCTGCCTCACCCCGAGCGGGCCACGGCCTACCTTTCTTCCGGAACCACACCATGACCGACGCCACCGTCAATGAAGCCGCGATTGATCGTCGCGCCCGCCACCGCGCCATCGCCATCTACGCCGGAGGCTTTCTTGCCGTGGCGATTCTCGCCTGGGGCGTTCACTGGTGGCGTACGGGTCGTTTCATCATTGCTACCGACGATGCCTACGCCCGGGCCGACATCGTCACCGTAGCGCCCCGGGTGCCCGGCTATCTTGTCGAGGTAGACGTGCACGACAACCAGCCGGTGAAAGCAGGCGACGTGCTGGCCCGCCTTGATGACCGCGACTACAAGGCTCGCGTGGAGCAGGCTGAAGCCGCATTGGCATCGGCAGAAGCCGAAGCGCGCGGCCAGGAAGCGCGCATTGCCAATCTCGATGCGAGGCACAGGCAGCAGCAGAGTCTCGTGGACGAAGCGGTCGCCAACCTCACCGCGGCTTCGGCCGAGCGCGAACGCGCAGCTGCCGAGGATCGCCGCCAGGCCACCCTCGTGGCGCAACAGGTCAGCAGCGAGCGCCAGCGCGAAGTAGCACTGGCCGATACACGCCGTGCAGGTGCAGGCGAGGCCTCTGCACGTGCCGCGCTGGAAGCGCGTCGGCAAGCCTTGCCCGTGCTGGATACCGAGCGGGCCAGCGCCGAAGCGGAGCACGCAAAGGCCCTCGCCGCACTGGCCGGCGCGAAGGCCCGCCTCACCCTGGCGACACTGGACCTGGAACACAGCGTGATCCGCGCCCCGCTGGATGGCACCGTCGGCCAGCGCAGCCTGCGTACCGGCCAGTACGTCGATGTGGGTACGCCCTTGCTCGCGGTCGTGCCTAACGAGCGCTATGTCATCGCCAACTTCAAGGAAACCCAGGTCGAACGCATGAAGCCCGGCCAGCCTGCACACGTGGACGTGGATGCCTATGGCGGCCTGAGCGTGCCAGGACACGTAGACAGCTTCGCCCCCGCATCCGGCGCGCAGTTCGCCCTGCTGCCACCCGACAACGCCACCGGCAACTTCACCAAGATCGTGCAGCGCATGCCGGTGCGCATCCGCCTCGATGCCTCGCGCGAAACGCTGGCCGGCATCCGCCCCGGCATGTCGGTGATCGCCACCGTGGACACCCACGATGAGTGAACAGGATCAGGAGACCGTATCGCTACGCACCTGGGTGGCCGTGCTGGGCAGCGTGGTCGGCTGTTTCATGGCGGGCATGAACGTGCACGTCACCAATGCCTCGCTGCCGGACGTGCGCGGCTCGCTCGGAGCCACGTTCGAGGAGGGCTCGTGGATCACCACCGCCTATCTCGTCGCCGAAATCGTGATCATCCCGATGACCGGCTGGCTGGTCTCGGTGTTCACGATGCGCCGCGTGCTCATGGTGGGCACGGCGGGGTTCGTGGTGTTTTCCATTGCCTGCTCGCTGGCACCCAATATCCAGACGATGATCCTCGCGCGCGCCCTGCAGGGTGCCTTCGGTGGCGTGCTCATTCCCTTGTCGTTCCAGCTGATCGTGGCAGAGCTGCCAGCGGTGAAACACCCGCTGGGCATGGCCCTTTTCGCCGTGGCGAACAATGTGGCGCAGGCCGCCGGCCCCTCGCTCGGCGGCTGGCTGACCGATGCTTACTCATGGCGCTGGATTTTCTATCTCCAGATCCCCCCGGGCCTGCTCCTGCTGGCGGCCATCGGCTGGTCCGTGCGTCCGCAGCCCACGCATGTCCATCGCCTGCGGCAGGGTGACTGGGGTGGCATCGCTGCCATGGCCATCGGGCTGTCCGCCTTGCAGATCATGCTGGAAGAAGGGGGGCGCGAGGACTGGTTTGCGTCGTCGTTCATCGTCTGGTGCACGGCCATTGCCGTGATCGGCATCATCACCTTCGTCGTGGTGGAACTACGTCGCAAGGAGCCTTTGCTCAACCTGCGTCTGCTCACCAGCTACAACTTCGGCATGGCAAGCCTCATGCAGTTCACCTTCGGCGCCGTCGTGTTCGGTGTCGTGTTCCTCGTGCCGAACTACTTCGCGGAAGTGCATGGCTATAACGCCCGGCAGATCGGCCTGCTCATGATCCCCTACGGCCTCGTCCAGTTCGTGATGTCGTTTGCCACGCCACGCCTGATGCGCCTGACCAGCCCGCGCACCGTCATCATTGCCGGCTTCGCCATGACAGCCCTGGGCTGTCTCATGAACATCCATCTCAATCCGGATGCTTCCGCCAACGTGATCGTACCGTCGCTGGTCGTTCGTGGCGTGGGCCAATCGCTGATCGTGGTAGCGCTGGGCGTGCTCGCCATCCAGGGGTTGCGCAAGGAGCAGCTGGGCTCGGCATCCGGATTGTTTTCGATGGTGCGCAACGTCGGCGGCGCCATCGGTATCGCCATCTCCAGCCAGCTCGTGGTGGAGCGCACGCGCTTCCACGCCCAGCGGATCGGTGAATCGGTAAATCCGTTCGAGCCGGCCACCCGCGAGCGCATCGCCTCGTTGTCCCACATGATGGCCAATGCCGGTGGCGAGGGGACCGCCCTGCTGCGCCAGCGTGCCCTGTGGCTGATGGATCGCCTGGTGCATCGCGACGCCACCCTGCTCGCCTATAGCGACACGTTCTATCTCGCAGGCATCGCGATGCTGGTCTGCGTCGGTGGCGGTTTCATGCTGCGGCGGCGCTAGCGATAGAACGCCGACGGCGACACGCCGAACTGGCGCTTGAACACGGCAGCGAAGGCGCTCTGGCTTTCGTAGCCGTGCTCAAGCGCCACGCGCAGCACAGGCAAGCCTTCCGCCAGTGCCTCCAGCGACCCCAGAAGGCGAGCCTGCTGGCGCCAGCGCCCGAAGGTGACGCCGGTGCCACGCAGGAACTGCCGGTGAAACGTCTTCGGACTCATGGCCAGCCGCAACGCCCAGCTACCCGCCGTGGTTTCGTCGGCCGGATGGCTGACCAGCTCCGTACAGACACGACGTATGCGCGGATCGTCAGGCCATGGCAGGTGCAGCGGCAGCAGCGGCGACACCCGTAGTTCGTCGAGCAGCAGGCGCATGACGCGACCGTCCCTGCTGTCCGCGTCGCGTACCTGCCCCGCCTCCGTGGCCGCGAGGATCAACTCGCGCAGCAGCGGCGACACCTCGATCACGCAATCGCGCACCGGCAGGCCCGGCGCGGCATGGGCATCGACGAATACGCTGCGCATGCGTGCCTGCCCGCGCATGCGCACCGAGTGCGCCACGCCTGCCTGCAACCACACGCCACGGTTGGGCGGCACCACCCAGTGCCCGGCATCGGTCACTACCACGAGCACCCCTTCCACCGCATAGACCAGTTGGGAGCGTGCGTGGCTGTGAGGCGCGATGACGTGCCCGTTGGGGTAATCGACAGCGACACCGCTGACCGGCATCGCCATGGGATCGAAATGGATGTCCATGGCACCTTATTGCAATTGCGAGTCATTCTCAACAAGGATACCATGTGGGTATCCGTCCACTACGAGGCCAGAGGATGCCTGACCGTGACCCGGACGCCACGGGGGCGCCGACGTTCGCCGCACTGCTGGAGAGCCGATACGGCGAACTGAGGCAGTTTGCCCTGCGCCGGGGCGGTTCGCCCAGCCTCGCGGATGACGTGATACAGGACGCATGGCTGCGCCTGTCCGCCGAACGCCAGTCCCGGGCCGACAGCCGTGGTGTCGGCAATCCCCTGGCCTACGTGTACCGCGTCGTGGCCAATCTTGTCATCGACCGGCAACGCCAGGGCATGCTGCACGACCGACACTTCCACGACGATGCCCCTGCCGACCAGGTGGCCACCCCGGCACCATCGCCCTTCCAGGTGGTGGCCGGCCAGCAGGAGTACGCCCTGCTGCAACAGGCTGTCCGTGAATTGCCGCCGAAGTGCCGGGAGGTGTTCCTGCTTTACCGGGCCGAGCACCTGACCATGCGCCAGATCGGCGAACGCCTGGGCATTTCGCCGAAAACGGTGGAGAACCACATCGCCCATGCCATGCTGGCCTGCCGTCGACGCGTGAAATCGGCAGGACACGGCCCATGAGGGTGGGGGAAACCTTCCGGCCCGAACGTCATTGCTCATGAAGGGTGACCTGACACCGGGCGCGATCATCGCCGACCACCCATTCCGGACCGCGGATAGGCACATGGACCAGCAACCGACCATCGACGACGACTGTTTTGCCGAAGCCGTGCGCTGGCATGCGCGACTTCGCGATGCCGACGCGGCTCTGCGCGCTTCGCATGCCAGCTGGCTCGCTGCCGACCCGCGCCACCCGCAAGCCATGGACGAGGTGGAAGCCCTTTACGGAAAACTTGAAGCTCCCGTGCTGGCGGAACTCCGCCCCCTGCGCCAACGGCATTCGGCACGTCGTCGCGGCATGGCGGGACTCGCCATAGCCGCCTGTCTCGTGCTGGCGGTCACGGCAACCATCTACTGGCCGGATACGCATGATGCCTCGACGGGCATCGGCCAGTCGAAGGACGTGATGCTGCCCGACGGCAGCAAGGTCACGCTCAACACGAACTCTGCGATCGACGTGGACATCGACGCGACGCATCGCGATATCCGCCTGGTACACGGCGAAGCGTTTTTCCACGTCGCGCACGATGCAGCCCGCCCTTTTACGGTGCACACCGAATACGGGCAGGCACGTGTGCTGGGGACCGTGTTCGACGTGCGGGTGGATGAAAGGCAGACACGGGTCGGCGTCGTGGAGGGACGGGTCGCCGTGCAGGGGGGCGGAGACGAGAGCCTGACCCTTCTGGCCGGGGACGCCGCCGCGCTGGATATGTCGGGTGCGCATGAGGCCGTCGATGGCGAAGCCGATGCCCTCGCCGCATGGACGCGTGGCCAGCTCGTTTTCTACCGGGCGCCGCTGGCCGACGTGATGACGGAGATCGACCGCTACCGGCACGGCACCACCTGGGTACGCGGCGATGTGCTGCGACGGCTGCCGGTCTCCGGTGCCTTCGACGTGCGCAACCCGGACAAGGCGCTGGACGCCGTGGTGGCATCCCTGCACCTGAAGCGCACCCGGCTGGGCCCCCTGATAACCCTGGTGTACTGAGCCGTTGTAGGAGCGCGCCTTGCGCGCGACCGTTCGTCGCGCAACACATCACTGTTTCCGCGCATCCGGTCGCGCGCAAGGCGCGCTCCTACATGTCGCGGCAGGCCCATTGCTTCGCGTCCTTCAAAAAAAATCGAAAATTCCTTGGGGGATTCGCAGGTTCCCGTACGTCTATGTGGGCAGGCAGGCAATGCGACTCATTCGCATTTCTTGCAATACCACTCAGGGACCGCACCTCACCCATGGCCTACAAGACCACGCCCCGCCGCTCGCCTGCGTCACTGCCGACGCTCCTGGCCGCCGCCATCATCCTCGCCCTCGGTACCGTGGCGACCACGCGCGCGCAGGAGGCCCCAGCCGCCGGTGAGTCCACGAAGCATGCCGTGGACATCCCCGCACAGTCGCTGCCGCGGGCACTCGCTGCGCTGTCCTCGCAGACACGGTTGCAGGTGATCTACAGCGACGAAGCGCCCTACGCCATCCAGGCACCTGCGTTGAAGGGTAATTACAGCGACACCGAAGCGCTCGACCATCTGCTGCAGGGCTCCGGCCTGCGCTGGAAACAGGTCGGCCCCGGGGTGGTGACCCTGGAGAAGGCCACTGACAGTCCGAAAGGGGATGTGGTAACCGGCACGTTATCCGTGGAATCCAGCACGCCTCGCGGCCAGGCGACGGGTGAGGCGCGTGATCGCCAGGGCTACGATGCGGTTTACGACAATGATTTTTCCAGCGTCTACAAGGGACGCCAGGAAATCGAACGCTATCGTGGAAGCAATCCGGCCGACCTGCTGAAGGGCATGGTCAACGTCTACAGCGGCGATGCGCGCAACAGCGGTGCGCTTGACCCGAACATCCGCGGTATCGAGGGCCCCGGTCGGGTGCCCGTGCTGATCGACGGCACGCAGCAGGCCATCACGGTATGGCGTGGCTACAACGGCGCGAACAACCGCGCGTATATCGATCCCTCTCTGATCGGCGGCATCCAGGTACTGAAGGGCCCCACCACCGCACGCGACGTGGATGGCGGCATCGGTGGCGCCGTGGTGGTAAAGACGCTGGACGTGGACGATGTACTGCAACCGGGCCACACGGTGGGCCTGGACATCAAGGCCGAGGGCGCGAACAACTCGACGTCGCCACGCTTCCCTTCCCTGCTCACCGGTCAGGACTATCGCAACGTGCCTGGTTTCCCCGGTACGGCAAGCGGACCGGTGGGCACGCTTCCCAATTCGCCCTACTCCGATCCGACGCTGCGCCAGCGTGTTCGTGACGACGCACAGACACTGAGCATGGGCGATCGTGCCTATCGCGTGGCCTTTGCTGCGAAGGAAGGCGACTTCGACTACCTGGCCGCCTACGCGTACCGCAAGCGCGGCAACTATTTCTCGGGAAAGAACGACGCGGGCTACTACACCCAGCAAGGGCTGGCCGCCGGTTCGAACAACATCATCCGGCAATTGGGCAATGCCTATCAGCCGGGCGACGAGGTACCGAACACGTCGAGCGAAATGCAATCGTGGATGGGAAAGATCACCTGGCATATCTCGCCCGACCAGAGCCTCCAACTGGGCGCGCGCGATACCCTGTCGCGCTATGGCGAGATCATGCCTTCGCGAATTTTCCTTAGTGGTGTGCAGGACATCGGTGCCATCCAGTGGCCAGAAAGCAAGGTGGATGCGAAAGCCTACAACCTCGAATACCGCTGGAATCCCGACAGCCCGTGGCTCGACCTGCATGCCAACGCATGGACCACGCGCACGGCCAGTCATACGTACAGCGCCGGCGGCTTCCCCAACTATGCCCAGGGCCTGGCCGATCCGATCATCCGCAATACCGCACTGGCGAACGCACAGAACAACCGCGTCGGGCTAACGCTAAGTAACCGCATGCAGTTCGGCGATCGCGTGGACTTCACCGTGGGCGGCAACTGGCAGCACGAGAAACTGTCGTCCAGCGCCGTGTGGAACGGAACCTTCGACGGCTGGCGGCAATTTCCGCGTGCCGGACGGCGCCAGGAATACGACATCCACTTCGACGTGCAGTGGCGCCCCACCGATGCACTCACCCTGGATGGTGGCATGCGTTACTCCGGCTACAAGGCGCATGACGACTTCCTGGCCGCGCAGATCCGTGCGGGCAAGGGCGATTACTTCAACAGCACCGTCTACGACAAGCGCACGCTGAGCTACCAGACGATCGAGAACACGCCGGACAAGTTCGTGGAGTCCCTCCGGCCCGGACTCGTCGAGTCCGGTCTTGCAGGCCAGGATCTCCAGGACGTCCTCGACAGCCTGCGCCAGTCCATGGAAGGACAGACGTACAACTTCGACAACACCGTGGACTGGAAGCCGGATGCGAACGGCAGGTATCACCGTGCCGACGACATCTGCGTCAATGGGTTCCTTTCCTCAGTGAAGAACCTCGCCCCCGGCACCAGCTGCGGCATCGGCCTGCAATCCGTGGCCCCTACCATCGTGAAGGCCACGGCAAAGACCCAGCGTGGTCACGGCTGGGCGCCCTGGTTCTCGGCCAGCTACCAGTTCACAGCGAACAGCCGCGCCTATGTGCGCTACGCCCAGGCCTACCGTTTTCCCAGCCTGTTCGAGAGCACCATCGGCTTCTCCGCATCGATCAATCCGCTCAACGATCTGAAGCCCGAGCATGCCTACACCTGGGAGGTGGGCTACATCCACGACCTGCGCGACCTGTTCGGTCTGGAGACCGAACACCGCGCCGACGTGAAGATCGACTGGTTCAGCAACATCACCCGCGACGTGATCGAACGAAACACCTACCTGCAGTTCACCAACATCGACAAGAAGGTGATCCGCGGCCTTGAGCTTCAGGGACGATTCGACAATGGCCGCTTCTTCACCGATTTCGGCGTCGCGAAGACGCTGACCGACAAGGCCTGCGACGAGAGCACCGCCATCCAGCTGGACCCGGCGCGTGGTCGCGTACCGAACTGCATGAACTACGGCTTCGTGAGCAGCTACCTGCTGACCCAGGCCACGCCGAAGTTCTCCGCGAACCTTACCCTCGGCGCCCGCTTCTTCAACAAGGCGCTGGAAGTCGGTACGCGCACGGTCTACTACCGTGGCTATTCCAATCCCCAGCTCGACCGCTACGTCGGCCAGGGCACCATTGGCGGTTACGGCCTGAACGTGCCGTACACGTGGGGCACCATCGTCACCTACGACGCCTATGCCGACTACAAGCTGCGCAACGGCATGACCTTCGAGCTGGCCGGCACCAATCTCGGTAACCGCTATTACGTCGATCCGCTCACCCGCTCACTGATGCCCGCCCCGGGTCGGACGCTTCGCCTCAGCGTGAATGCGCGGTTCTGACTGAACCTCATGGAGCTACAGCTGGCCCGCCATGGATGGTGGGGAATACCGCGCTCAGCCGACGCCGGCGCTTCCTCACTCAAGGAGAATTCAGATGCAAGGTTTCCCCCTCAAGGCCCTCGGCCTGCTTTCCGTCGGCGCGCTGCTGCTCGCCGGTTCCGCCCATGCCCAGGTCGTGGGTGCGGTCAGCAACAACAACATCAGCGCCGGTTCCTCCACCGTCAATGGCGGTCCGCACCATTCGGGCCTGCCCGGTATCGGCGTGCCCTCGACCGGCACCAGCAGCCTGGTGGACTTCGCCGGCCTCACCGCCTACGGCAGCACGGATGCCAAGGGCGTCACCTTCCTCAACTTCGCCAGCCCGACGCCGCCGGCCGGTTCCCCGCCGGACCACACCCAGCTGGGCTCCTTCCATTTCGCCAAGGTGAGCAACGCCAACGTCTACTACGGTGAGTGGTCGCAGACCGCCAGTGCCGCCGACGGCACCCACGCCACGTACTACGCGGGCGACACCGCCGGCACCACCGTGCCGACCACGGGCACGGCCAGCTACGCCGTGCAGGGCATCAGCGACTACGCCAGCAATGGTGCGCTCGCCGGTACCTTCCAGGCCAACTTCGCCAGCCGCCAGCTGACCGGCTCGGTGTCCAACGGCAACTACACCGTCAACATCGGTACCGCCACCATCGCCGGGGCGAACATCGTGGGTGCCGGCGGCTCGGCCAGCGTCGGTGGCGTGGGCGTGGCGTCGAACGGCTCGGTGAACGGTCGCTTCTTCGGCGCCAACGCGGCATCGGTGGCGGGCATCGTCTCGTTCGCCAATGCACGCCAGTACAACACCGCGTTCGGCGGTGCCAAGCAGTGATCCCGTGAGGATGACCCCTCGTCATCCGCCACGCGACAGGGAGCGGGGGGCCTTCACGGGGCCCCCGCTCCTCTTCGCGTTGGCGATGCTCATCGCCTGCCCTGCCCTGCGCGCCCAGACCGTGGACGATACCCGCTTGCGTCTCGACCAGACCGGCGAGCGTCGCGAAGCCGCGCGCGAGAAACGCCTGGTCGAAGATGCGGATACGTCGAGCATCGTCATCGACGGCAAGACCTATAGCGTGGGCGACACCATCAGCGACGTGGGCGAAGCGCTCTACGTCTCCCTGGAAAAGCACAGCTGGAACGACGCACGCCGCTTTCTTGCACGCTACGAGACGATGGCTGGGGCGGACCCCATGCTGCTGTACTACGCACGTGGCGGCCTTGCGCGCGAAGACGGCAACCTCGATCGCGCGGAACGCGAGTACCGCGAACTACTGGCCTTGCAGGACGACTTCCTGCCCGGGCAGCTCGAACTCGCCCGCGTGCTCTTCGAAAACCAGGAAGACAGGGACGCCGAAGCCTTGTTCCGGCGCATCGGCGAGCGCCTTTCCGCCAGCGACGAGAAGACGGCCGGTGTGCGCAAGAGCGTGGATACCTTCATCGATGCCTTGAAGCGACGTCGTGGGTGGCAGGGCTCGTTTGCCATCGGACCGTCGTACAACGACAACCTCAACCAGACCTCGGCCAGCGAGACCTGCCTGCTCGTGGGTCCGGACGGCACCTGCTTCATCAATCGCAAGGTGCCCCCGGCCATCGGCTCCCGTGGCGTGAATTTCGAGGGTAGCCTGCTCCGGCGCCTGCCGTTGTCGGGGCACAGCGGCATCTACCTGCGCTCGTTTGCCTTCGGCGACATCTACCCCGGCTATTCACGCTACAACCAGGTCACCAGCGTCACCCAGATCGGTTACGACCATCGCAGCGCCCGCGACACCTGGGCCATCGCGCCGAGCTTCGATGCCGGCACCTACGGTACCGGCCTGCTCTACACCGCGTGGGGCGGGCATGCCGAATGGATTCACGACGTCGATGCCAGCACGACGTTCAAGCTGGAGACGGATCGCAAGCAGTTCCGTTACAAGCAGCCCGGTTACAACGCCTACGATGGCGCGCTCAGCGATGCCTTCGCCACGCTGTGGTACCAGCTGCCACGGCAATGGACGGTGTTCGGTGGCCTCGACCTCGTGGATAAGAACGCGCGTGACGTCACCCAGGGTTTCCGCCAGCGTGGCGCCCGCATCGGCGTCGTACGCGCCTGGGGGAGTGCCTTCACCACCTATCTGTCGGCATCGTTTCGTTACCGCGACTACGCGGCGTATAGCGACATGCTGGAAGCACGTCGCCACGATGTCGAACGCAACATCATCTTCATCCTTGGCATGCCCAGGTTCCGCTTCATGGGGCTGACACCGAGTGTCACCGCCCAGATCAACCGCGTGCGCAGCAATGTGGGCTGGCTGTACAGCTATCAGCGGCGCCAGGTCAGTTTCCGTCTCGAACACACCTTCTGAACCGATATGACTACCATCGACATCACCTCACGTGCCCGCCGTCTCGCCGAAGCCACCCGCCCCATGCACAGCGAGCTGGACAAGCTCATCATGGCCGGGCAACCCTTCGCCTCGCGCGAGAACTACACGCGCTTCCTGCGCATGCAGTACCGGCTGCATCGCGCCGCCGATCCGCTCTTTCACCATGCGGCATACGCCGTGATGCTGCCTGACCTGCCCGAACGCCGGCGGCTTCCCGCTCTCATGGATGACATGATCGCCCTGGGCGTCGAACGCCCGGAAAAGGATGCATCTCCCTTCGCCGACGGCGTCGACCCGGCAACAGGTCTGGGCTGGCTCTACGTCATCGAGGGTTCCAACCTCGGCGCGGCCATTCTGCTCAAGCTCGCGGCGAAACTGGATATCACCCCCGGTTTTGGCGCGAGCCATCTCGCCACGCCTGAAGACGGCCGGGCCGGCCACTGGCGTGGCTTCGTGTCGGCGCTGGATGCCGCCGAACTGGACGACAACCAGGAGCGTCGCGCGGTCGAGGGCGCCAAGGCCGCCTTTGCGCACGCCCTGGTGCTCACCCGGGAATGCTTCGCATGAACACCCAGGATATGCCGGCCACCGACGCATGGTCGATGCTGGTCCACGCCAACGGCGTGGTCCAGGCCGTGATGCTGCTGCTCGCCCTCGCCTCCTTCGCCACCTGGACCATCCTGCTGGCCAAGACGTGGGAGCTGCGCGGTTTCCGCCGACGGGTGGAAGATGCCAGTGAATATCTCCAGCAATCCAGCGTACTGCCCACGGCCGCCTCCCTGCCACCGGGGGTCGTGCAGGCACTGGTCGAGGCAGCCTGGAACGAACGCCGTCATTCTGCCGGGCTGCGCGAACGCCAGGGCATCAAGGAACGTACGGCATCACGCATGGCCAGCGTCGAGCGCGCATGGGTGCGCAAGCTCCGCCACGGTACGGCGCTGCTGGCGACGATCGGCTCGACCGCCCCCTTCGTCGGCCTGTTCGGCACCGTATGGGGCATCATGAACAGCTTCACCGGCATCGCCCGTGCGCATACCACCAGCCTCGCCGTGGTGGCGCCCGGTATCGCAGAAGCCCTGATGGCGACCGCCATCGGCCTGGCCGCCGCCATTCCCGCCGTGATCATCTACAACCACTTCACCCGCTCGGTAGGCGCCTTGCGCACGGCCATTGCGGATCTGTCATCACGCGTGATGGAACTGGTATCGCGCGACCTTGACCGCCAGCACGAAGCACCGGATGCGTTCTCGCAGCGTCGCCGCGAGGCCGTGCCGTGAGCTTTCGCACCGAGGATGACAGCGAGGAACTGGAACCGGCGCATGAGATCAACGTCACGCCGTTCATCGACGTGATGCTGGTATTGCTCATCATCTTCATGGTGGCGGCACCGCTCGCCACGGTGGATGCACCCGTCGACCTGCCTGCAAGCAACGCGAGCGTGCAGCCCCGTGATGACAGTCCGCTCTATCTCACCGTTGCCGCCGACGGCGGATGGAAGCTGGACGATGAAACCGTGCAGCCGGCTACGCTTAAAGATGCACTGGACAGGCGCACGCAGGCCGATCATGAACGTCGCGTGCTGTTGCGTGGCGATCGTACCCTGTCTTACGAGCGACTCATGGATGCCATGAATGCCTTGCGCGACGCGGGCTATACACACATGGCACTGGTCGGGCTGGAGCGCGATCACGGATGAATGCCGATCGTCTGCGCTGGAGCATCAGCGCCTTCGTGGTGGCGGTGGCCTTCGCCCTGCTGATTGCCGTCGTCGCGTGGCTGGGCATGGATCGCCCGATGGTGCCGGCGGAGCTGCCGATGGAAGCCATTGCCATCGAACCGGCGCCGATGCCCTCGGCGCCCCCGGCGCCCATGACGCAACAGCAGACCGGCCCGTTGAAGGAAGCTCGTTCCAGCACTGCCTCCAGACCCACTCCCCCGCGCCATATCGCACCGCCACCTGCTCCCGTGAAGGACGTGGTTGCAGGCACGCCGGAACCCGTCGTATCCGCAGACACCGCAAAAGCCGAAAAAGCATCCGACGAAAGCAGCGCACCGCCGCATGTCGATGCGCCTGCTTCGGAGCGTTATGCGGCACCGTCTACCCAAGCGGCCGATGGTGCGTTGCTCAAGGCCGAATGGCAGAGCACCTTGCTAGCGTGGCTGAAGCGCTATCGCCGCTATCCGAGGCAATCCGAACGCCTGCACCAGGAAGGCGTCGTATGGGTGCGCTTCGCCGTGGACCGCCAGGGTCAAGTCGCCGATCCAGTCATTCAGAAGGCTTCCGGATATCCCCTGCTGGATGAAGAAGCGCTGGCCACCGTGCGCCGTTCCAGCCCGCTGCCCCCTCCACCCACCGACGTTCCAGGCGACCCCGTGATGGTGCTCGTACCAATCAACTTCTTCCTCACCCCCCTGTAGGAGCGCGCCTTGCGCGCGACCGGTATGGCGAACACATGAATGGTTTCGCGACAACCGGTCGCGCGCGAGGCGCGCTCCTACAAGGAAGAGGCGCTCGCCACGGTCCGTCGCTCCAGCCCGTTGCCCCTCCACCCGCCGACGTTCCAGGCGACCCCGTGATGGTGCTCGTACCAATCAACGTCTTCCTCACCCCCCTGTAGGAGCGCGCCTTGCGCGCGACCGGTATGGCGAACACATGGACGGTTTCGCGATAACCGGTCGCGCGCGAGGCGCGCTCCTACAAGGAAGAAGCGCTCGCCACGGTCCGTCGCTCCAGCCCGTTGCCCCTCCGCCCACCGACGTTCCCGGCAACCCCGTGATGGCGCTCGTGCCAATCAACGTCTTCCTCCCCCCCCTGTAGGAGCGCGCCTTGCGCGCGACCGGTATGGCGAACACATGAATGGTTTCGCGATAACCGGTCGCGCGCGAGGCGCGCTCCTACAGGGCCCGGGTTGCGGCTACGGGGGGGACGTTGGAGGCGCGGCGCGCGGGGACGAACACCGCGACCTGGCCAAGCAGGAGCACCACCACCACGCCGACGAATACCCAGGGCATGGACAGGCGATCCATGTCGAAGTAGTGCATCAGCACGACGTTGAGCATCACGGCCAGCACGATACCCAGGCATGCTCCACCGCCGGCGATGACCAGGTTCTCCATCTGGAAATGCCGGAGGATGTCGATCTTCCTCGCGCCCAGTGCACGCCTGACACCGATCTGCCGGTAACGCTGGCCCACCCAGAAGCTGGTGAGGCCCACGATGCCCGCCGTGGTCACGGCAAGCAGGATGACGCATACGATACCCATGATGATCGCCATGCCCACGTCTTCCTCATACGCCTTGGCGCGAATATCCGCGAATGGCGTGATGCTGTCCTCGCCGAGTACCCGCATCGGGTTGACTGCATACAACGCGGAAGGCACGGCCTTCATGGCGGCCTCAAGCCTCCCCGGCTTGGCCCGCACCGCATAGCGCGTGAAGCTGCCGTTGCCCCGCAAGGGCAGCAGTACCGTATTCCATTCGAAGTCCTTCACCCAGCTCGGCCCCTGGAGCGCATCCACGATGCCGATCACGCGCACCGGCGTGGTGGCACCATCCAGGTACAACACCTTGCCGATGGCGCTTTCACCGGGAAACAGTTTGTCCTGCAAGGCGCGCGCGATGATGGCCACGCTGGGCCGGCGAGGGTCCGTCGCCCTGACATTCACCACATCGTCGGGCTGAAAGGGCCGGCCTGCCGCGACACGCGTCCCCAGCACATCGAAGGCCTTGTCATCCATGAAGTAATAAACAACGTGTGCCGTACCTGCGCTGGCTGAATCGAGCGTGCCGTTACCCGGGCGAAGGCCGGCGGCACCCGTCCACGCCGACGAGAACAGCGGCAGCGAATTGGTGGGACTGACAGCGGCCACATCGGGCATGGCACGCAGGGCAGCCAGATCCTCCTTCTGCATGTTGTCCAGCAATTGCGCGCCCTTTGCGTCGCTTTCGCTGGGAGCACCCACCCATTGCTGCTGCACCAGGAAGAGATCGCTTTCATCGATGCCCGTAGGGCGGCCGATCGTGTCGATACGCTTGCCGATGATAAAGAGTGCATTGCAGACGATCGCCAGGGTAAAGGCGATCTGTAGGGTGATCAGGACAGCACCTGACTTGTGCTTCCGTAGCGCGGAGAGAATGGGATGCAGGCTCATGGAAATCCCCTAGTTCGACTTGAGCTGCAAGGCAGGCTGGACGCGCGAGGCGCGGAAGGTCGGATAGACACCCGCCACGAGGGCGGCAACCAGCGCCACAAGCAGGGTCCAGGCCAGCAGGCCGACATCGAGCCTGGCCAGCACGGCGATATTGCTGGGCAACACCCAGCCCACGCCCAGGACACCCACGCCGGTCAGTACGAGGCCAAGCAAGCCTCCGGCGATGCCGATCATGCCGGCCTCGGTAAGGAACTGCGCATAGATCGCCCTGCGCGGCGCACCAAGCGCACGCCGGACACCGATCTCGCCACTGCGACGCAGGAACTTCGCCAGCAGCAGACCCACCGTATTGATCAGGCACACCACCAACAACCCGACCGCCACCATCAGGGACACCTTCGTATCCCTGGGAGCCACCTGCTGCCACTCCAGCCACGCCGGGATATCGCGAAGCCGATTGTTCGGCGCCCAGGCAAAGCGACCTGCCTGTTTCTGGTTGCGCGCATAGCTGTCCAGGTAATCGCGATACGCCGAGACGGCAGTCGCATCATCGAGCTGCACCATGAACGGAATCCACGCACAGGACGAGCGTAGCAAGCCTGCAAAACCGGGCTCCTTGGCGGGCTCCATGCAGTTCGTATTGCCCGCATTGGGCAGGTTGGACTCGATGGCGCGCTCAAACGGCACGAATATCTCATCCAGCCTGCTGGTGAAGCCGCCTGTGTTCACCACATCGTAAAAGCGCGGCTGCGGGTTCCAGTCTTTCAGCACGCCCACGACGCGATAGTCCTTGCCCTCCACGCTGATCGCCATCCCGACGCTGTTCTTTCCGCCAAACAGTTTCTGGTTCAGCTTGCTGCTGATCACGGCGACCGTGGCTCGCTGGCTATCGTCGGCAGCACTCCATCCGCTACCGAACAGGAAGGGGGCATCGACCATGGGGAAGAATTCACCGAAAACGGCATGACCACTGACGTTCAACGGATGGCTGCCGCCGCCGGGCGGCACGACCGACGGCGAGATGGCATACATGGCGGACTGCGCCTGCGCACGGTGGTCCTTCATCAAGGCCATGGCATCGATATAGCCCATGGCGGTCGGTGGCTCCGTCGAGCCATCGGTCCGCGCCTGCGGGCCCCATGCGTCGATCTGCGGCACGAAGAGCCGCGACGATTTCCAGGGAATCGGATCGCCCGACACTGCACGGAAGACCGAGTACGTCGTCATCGATGCCCCCACGCCGAACGCGATGGCGATGATCATGAGCGCCGTAAGCCCCGGGCTTCGCTTGAGACTGCGCAATGCAAGATGCAGGTAATAGCCAAACATGCAGTCATTCCTTTACGTGCCGATGTTGCCCCCGCTTCCGCGGGGCCTCCCCTGACGGGCGTGCCTGCCTGTGTCTGCCCGCCCCCTGAGCGTCTAGCAAATAGCGGGCCATCGGCGTTGAGTCCTGCCATGCGCCGTTTTTCCTCGGCACGGGCCGGGGCGGGAAGCTGTCCGCGGACAACCTACGGACGGGTGACGGACAGGAACACCATCCAGGCGGGACACGGGCAACCGCGGCACCCACCAGGGCGGCAGCGCCTGCGTGGTACCATCCCGCCACCATCCTTCCCATAGAGGTACTCGTCCGATGCGCCAGTGATGCCGCCGTTATCTACGGCCAGGAAGTCCGCCCTCGCGGGCGTCTTTTCGCATCCCTGGAATTCATCGCATGACGACCCTCCTGACGCTCGACAGCGTCTCTTTTGTATTGCCAGATGGCCGCTCGCTGTTCAGCGGACTGGATCTCTCCTTCGATACCGCGCCTACCGGCCTCGTCGGACGCAACGGCGTCGGCAAGAGCGTGCTCGCGCGTCTGCTGGGTGGCCTGCTCGTGCCCACGAGCGGCTGCATCGTGGCGCACGGCGCGGTGCATTACCTCGCACAGGACATACCTCGCGACCCGGGACTCACCGTTGCGGATATCGCCGGCCAGGGCGTGATCCTGCGCGCACTGGCCCGTATCGAAGCGGGAAGCACCGACCCTGCCGACTTCGATGCCGTGGGCGATCAATGGGATGGCTTGCGTCGTCTCGATGACGAACTGGGGCGGCATGGCCTTGGCTATCTCCACGGCAGCACTCCGGCGACGTCACTCAGTGGCGGCGAAGCCACGCGCGTCGCCCTGGCCGGCGCGTTCCTGTCCGGTGCCGACATGCTGATTCTCGACGAGCCCAGCAATCATCTCGACCGGGCATCGCGCCGGGCCCTTCTTGAACGCCTTGCCGAGTGGAAACAAGGCCTGATCGTCGTCAGTCATGACCGTACCCTGCTGCGACGCATGGAGCGCATCGTCGAGTTGTCAGGGCATGGATTGCGTGTCTACGGCGGCAACTACGACGATTACGCCCAGGCCCGGGATGCAGAGCGCGACACCGCGTGGACACAGCTGACCCAGCGCAAAGCCGAGCGCCGACGCGAAGAACGATGGCTGCGCGAGCGCAACGAACGGGCCGAGCGACGTCAGGCACGCGGTGCGAAAGACGGAAAAGAAGCCAACCAGGCTCCTATCCTGCTCGGGCGACGGAAGGAGCAGGCCGAGCATTCCACCGCTCGCCTGCGTGTGCAGAACGAGCGCAGTCGTGAAGCGCTGGACCAGCGGGTGCGCGATGCGGCTGCGCGGGTGGATCAACGCCCTGCATTGCACATGACGGCAACGGTGGCGCAGAGTGGCCCGCAACGCGTCGCCGTGCTGGACGACGTGGAACTACCCTATCTTCGCGGTGCTCTGCAGCGGATCTCGCTGACGATACAGGCCGGTCAGCGTATCGGGCTGGTCGGTAGCAACGGTTCGGGCAAGTCCACCTTGCTGCGTGTGCTGGCAGGCCAGATCCGGCCAGTCAGCGGCACCTGCCACATTGCCGTGCCCATGGCGTGGCTGGACCAGCATATGGAGGGCCTTGATCCTGACAGGTCGCTCGTCGACACCGTGATGGGGGAGCAACCCGGCATGGATGAAGGCGCGCTGCGCAGTCGCCTGGCACTGATGGGGATCGATGCGCATGCTGCCACCGCACCGTCGCGGGCATTGAGTGGTGGGCAGCGGCTTGCAGCGTGTCTTGCGCGCGGCATCCTGGCTGATCCGCCGGTACGCTTACTGTTGCTGGATGAGCCGGGGAATCACCTGGACCTGCCGGCTATCGAGGCGCTGGAGGAGATGCTCCGTCAGTACGACGGGACGCTGGTCGTCGTGTCGCATGATGATGTGTTTCTTGAGCGTATCGGGTTGACGCACCGGCTTGAGCTGGGGAGTCATGGCTGCAGGGTGGTGGTGGTTTGATGTGTGGGGTCAGGCGTTATCGCGCGTGATGCGCATGGCTTCATTCGCCCGCTGCTGTCGCGCGCAGGGCGCGCTCCTACACATACGCCCTGTAGGAGCGGGCCTCGCCCGCGACCGGTCTTTGCGAGGGACTGTCGCGCGCAAGGCGCGCTCCTACAAATCTCCCTGTAGGAGCGGGCCTCGCCCGCGACCGGTTTTCGCCAGGAATGTCTTCAGTGGGTAGCGAAAATGGGATCAGTCAGACCGGCGAGATCGGCCGGCCCCCTCGCCCCCATCTCCAGCACCACCACATCGTTGTGGCCCTTGCGCAACCACTCGGCGGGAACGAACAGCGTCTGTTGCGGGCCGATGTTCCAGTAGCGCCCGAGGTGATGCCCGTTGATCCACACGTGCCCCTGCGAACCCGCACGCATGTCGAGGAAACTCCCGCCGGCAACCTTCGCCAGCTCAAAGCCACCATGCAGGAATCGCGGTCCCTTCGCGTCCGTACCCGGATGGAACGGCAGCGCCGACAGATCGTTCAACGGCAGCGGATACACCTGCCAGTTCGACAAGGTGTCCTTGCCGATGGTCACCTCGTGGCGCAGGCCCTTGTACTCATCCGGCACCGCGGAGCCGAAATTCACCCGGCCCATGTTCTCCACCAGCAGGTCGAGCGTATCGCCCGACTTCAACGGCGTGTCGAGGGTGCGCTGGTCGAGGCGACGATCCAGCGTGCCACGCGGCTCGCCATCGACCAGCACCGTCGCCAGATCGCGGACCGGGCCAAGATCGAGCTTACCCGTGACGTTCGTATCCAGGCGCTTGCGATACAGGATCAGGCCATGGTTTTGTCCAAAAGCCTCCATCGAACGCACACGCACCGATGACTGCGGCTTCGATAGGGCAGGCAGCGCATCCAGCAACGATACCGACGTGTCGAGCTTGAACGACGCAATAGCCATGGTCGGCGACGACGCCGGCAGCTTCGCCAGCGTCTCTCCCGGATTCAGGTGCGCGCCGATGAGCTTGCGCAACGCCATGTACTTCGGCGTAAGACGCCCCGCCTCGTCGATGGGCGCATCGTAGTCGTAGCTGGTGGTCACCGGCTTGTAGACGTGGTTTTCCTCGTTGGCGCCGGCCATCCAGCCGAAGTTGGTGCCACCGTCGACCATGTACAGGTTGAACGACACGTTGTTGTCGATGAACCAGCCCACGGCGCTGGTGGCTACGGCGGCCGTGCGGGTCTGGTGCGGCTCGCCCCAGCGGTCGTACCACCCCGACCAGTATTCACCGGTCATCTTCGGGTGACCGGCCAGATATGGCGCGGACTCGTCGAAGGCTTGTTTCGCATCGGCCGCATCGCCGTCGAAATTGATCACCGGCAGCAGGCCCGGCAACGTACCCGGCTCCATGCGTCCCGGGCCCGGCCCGTTCGACATGAACAGGGGCACGTCGAAGCCCGCGGCCACGATCTGTTTGTGGATGGCTTCGAGGTAGTCACGGTCTTCACCGTAGGAACCGTACTCGTTCTCCACCTGCACCATCACGATGTTGCCGCCGTGGCTGGACAACAGGGGTTCCAGTTCCTGATGCAGCCGCTTGAACCACGCATCCGTGGCCGCAAGAAAACGCGGATCGTAGCTACGCACCCGCAGGCCCGGAGTACGCAGCAACCACGCAGGGAAGCCACCGAAATCCCATTCGGCGCACACATAGGGCCCCGGGCGCAGGATCACATCGAGCCCTTCCTCTTTCGCGATGCGAATGAAAGAGGCGATGTCGCCGTCGCCCGAGAAGTCGAACTTCCCGGGCTCCGGCTCGTTGACGTTCCAGAAGGCATAGGTGGTGATCGTGTTGAGGCCCATGGCCTTCGCCTTGCGCAGGCGATCGCGCCAGGCTTCGTGCGGAATGCGCGGGTAATGCATCTCGCCCGAACGAACCAGCCAGGGCTTGCCGTCACGCACGAAATGATCGCCATCGATCGCCAGCGGCGACCCCGCCCACGACGGCACGGCCATAGCCAGCGCCATGCCAGCCAGCACGCTCACCACCCTACCCTTCATCGCTTGACTCCCCTAGTAGTCGTACGTAACCGAGAAACGGACGTAACGCGGGTCCTGCAGGACCAGCGGCGTACGGTACAACGGATTCGGCGAGGCTGTCGCGTCCAGGTAATAGTGCGGGTTGAGGTTGAACGCCACCTGGTTGTTGGTCACATTGAAGATATCGAGGTGGAAGCCGAGCTTGTTGTCCGCAAAGGCCGGCGCATACTTCACGCCCAGGTCCAGCTGGCGCTGCCAGGGCATGTTGCCGGTCGATCCCGGGGGCGCCGGACGGCCATTGCAGAAGTGGTAGTTGGAGTTGTAGCCGGACGGATCGGTGTTGTCCGGACCGAACAGGCCCAGGCACACCGCAGGGCTTCCCGAGATCAGTGACAGATTGGCGGACACCAGCCACTCTGGGGTGAACTGGTAATAGCCATACAATTTCAACTGATGCTTGTGGTTGTTGCCCTGCAAGCCGCCGCTGTACACCATGAGCGAGGCGAAGTCCCAGTCTTCCGACTGCGACGGCCCATCGGACTGCACGTTCGACTGCGTCAGGCCTTCCGTGTTGCCGTAGCTGCGCGAGAAGGTGTAATCGACGCGACCGTACCACTTGCCGTCGAAGGGATGCTCGAAGAACGTGTCCAGCGCATAGTAGTTGCGCTTCACTTTCGGGAAGCCAAGCTCATCGCGGGTCAGCTTCACGTCATGCGCCGCACCGGCCGCGTCCAGCACCACGAAGGTGTTGCCCGCCCCGCCGTTGATGAGATAGCAGCTGTTGACCGACGCCGCCTGCACACCCTGGGCGCGTGCCGCATCCTTGATCCGATCCACGTCGCAGAAGTCGTCGATGGCGGTACGCAGCACGCGACGCGAGAGCTTCGCGCCGTACACCCACTGATCGCCCACGCTCTTGCTGAAGCCGAGCATGTATTCGTCCTGGTATTCCGACTTGAGTCCCTTGGCGGTGACCGTGCGCGGGTCGGGCAGCACGCCGAAGGCGTTGTTCGCCGAGACGGGGCCGGACATCGGCGTCAGTCCCGTCGGGATGCCATCCGGCGTGATACCCGAGTAGGTGAAGTATTGCGTGGTGCTGGTATACGCACCGGCTGCGCTCAGGGCCGGCGCCAGCGGCGAGCCCAGGAAGTAGCGGCCCACGTTGCCGTACACCTTGAACGAGGCATCGCCGTTCACGTCCCAGCTGAAGCCCAGGCGCGGCGCCCATTGCGGCTTGGTCTGCGCGATATAGGCCTGCCCGTTGGCGTTGTAGTTGGTGAACTGGTCGTTGCGCAGGCCCAGCGACAACAGCAGGCGGTCGTTCACCTGCCACTGGTCTTCCAGGTATTGCGCCCGCTGCCGCGAGCGCACGCTGGCCACCGCGTACGAGACGTTCTTCATCACGTAGTAACCGCCGGCACCGTTCGGGAATGCCGAAGGTGCTCCCACGCCCAGCTTCGGCGCGAGCCCGTTACCCGGATTGGCCGTGTAGCCATATGACCAGGAGTAGCCGGGGCCGGCCGTCCTCGATCCCTGGTCCACGGCCTGGGAATCAAGGTTGTCGATGCCGGCCGTGATGGTGTGGTCACCAATGGCCCAGGCCAGCGACACGCGCAGGTTGGACGAACGGTTGCCCTGCCCGGGATCGTAGATGCTCGACGTGGTCTGGCCCATGGTACGCGGCGAGCCACCGGTATACAGCGGGTTCTGGTTCTGCGTGCCGCTGATATAGGTCAGCCCCGGGTTGTAGCCCACGGGCTGCACGAAGTTCGTCGTGCGCATCTTGCCGTACTGCGCGGACAGCGTGAGCGAATCGGTGAGATAACCGGTGTATTTCGCGGTCCACAGCGTACCGCCGCGCTTGGTTTCGTCCGACTCGCCCAGCAGGTCGCCACGACGCAAGGCGTTGTAGTCGTAGCGGTAGATATCGCCGCTGGTCTGGCGTTTGTTGGCGGCGCCGGTGAGTTCGAGGATGTTGTTATCGTCGATGTTCCAGTCGAGCTTGCCGTACCACTTGGGCATCTTGTACGTGTACGACGTATAGGGGCTGGTGGAGGTCACGTCGCCCAGTCGGGTGCCTTCGCTCTTCGCCATTTCCGCGCTGGCGAAAAAGAACAGCTTGTCCTTGATGAGGGGGCCGCCCACGTAGGCGTCGTATACCGTGTTCCAGGTGCTGTTACGGCTGCGCGGCACATACAGCGAGCCTGCCACCGGCACAGGCGGCAGACCGTTCTGGTAATACGTGTTGTTGTAGGACGCACGCAGCGAGGCCGGGTCCCAGCTCAGCTTGCCGCCGAAATGCCACTCGTTGCTGCCGCGCTTGCCCACCATGTTCAGCACGCCGCCGTCCGAGCGACCGTACTGCGCACTGTAGCCGCCGGTATACACCTGCTCCTGCTCGATGGAGCCATACGGAAGCGTGAGGCCGCCGGCCGACTGCAAGGGATCGGTCGTGTTGAAACCATTGATGTAATACGCGTTCTCGTTGGCCGCCGATCCGCCGAAGCTGATCAGCGAATTGCCCGTGTCACTGGTGAAGCCACCGGCATTGCCGACGACACCCGGTGCAAGCCGCGCCACCGATTCGGCGGAAAAGCCCAGCGGCAGGCGTGCCATCTGCTGCGAAGTGATGACCGTGCGCGAATCCACGCTGGTCACGTCGATGGGCGGCGTGGCATTGGCGGATACCGCCACGCCTTCGAGGTTCTGCGCGGCTTGCGCCTGGAAGGACACATCCGTGGCAACACCCACGCGCAGGCTCACGTTGCCCCGTGACTGCACGGCGTTGCCACCCTTGCGCAGCGTCACGGTGTAGCTGCCCAGCGGCAGCTGTGGAATGGCATAACGCCCACGGGCATCGACCGGCACGTCGCGCTGGAATCCCGTGTCGCTTTCGATATGTACGCTGTCGCCGGCTCCCGGCGCCACCTGGCCGCCAATGCTGCCGGTGGTGGACTGTGCAAAGGCGCCCCCCGCGCCCAACCCCATCGCGATCATCAGCGCGAGCCTACACTTGCGGTACCTCATCGTTTGTCTCCCCAGTGTGGTTGCCCCGGTCGCCCTGGCCGGATCGAGGCAAAAGCCGGCCCACCGCGGCGTCTCCCCCGCGTTGCGATGAGCCAGCGATGGATGCGCTCCCGGAACCGGGAGCGCGGTGCTACGGCGTCAGTTCCAGCGTGAGTACCTGGAACGGTTGGAGCGTGATCGTCTGTGGCTTGTCGGCATCCAGCGCCAGCGCGGGCTGGCCGGCATCGGCCTTCCACGGGCTGTGCGCCTGGAACCGGCGCTTCGCGCCGGGCGGCAGTTCCAGCTGGCGGTCGAGGTCGATCACGGCCAGCTGCGGCTTGTCGGAAGGATTACGCAAGGTGAGGATGGCCTTGGCCGGCGTCCACGACGCCCAGCCGTAGACGTCGAGGCGTCCGGGATCACCGCCGACCCAGTGCGTATCGCGCAGCACACCGGCGTTGTCGCGCGACCAGCGCGCGGCTTCGGCCAGCGTGTCCCAGTCCTGCGGCGTGAGCAGGTCGGGGGTGATGTAAAGCTCCTGCAAGGCCGTGCCGCTGCCGAAGTACGAATGCACTTCGTTGGCGAAGTCATGCCCCGGATCGGCATTGAGCTTGCGATTCTCGCGGGCGTAGATGATTCCGTGCAGCATCAGCGAATTCAGAGGAAACAGCGGGCCTTTCTCCACGATGTTGTGGAAAGTCTCGCGATCCCGGTAGGTGATCCAGCGCTCGCGCTTGCTGCCGACGCCGGTCAGCTCGTCATCCTCGCCATCGCGCCAGATCGAGTCGGCATAGAGCAGCCAGAACGGCGAGGCCAGCGTACCGGTGGTGAGGTTGATGAAGAGGTCGGGCTTTGCCGCACGCAGGTCGTCGATGAGGTGGATCGCGGCATCGAAGTCGCTGTCGAACACGCTGCCCGGGAACACCTTGTTGGCGTTGCCGGTGCCGTCGAATTTGAACTGGTTGATGCCCTGCTCTTTCACGAGGTTCATCGTGACGTCGTGGAAACGCTGGTAGTACTTCGGCCCCGACAAGGCCATGCCGTGGTCCACGATCTCGTAGCCAGCGTCACCCGCACGCTTCGCGCGCTCCTTCGCCGGCGGACCATAGCCACCCCAGGGCGACAGCCACATGCCGGGCGCTGCGCCGTACTTTTTCGCCGCTTCGGCCAGCGGATGGAAGCCGTTCGGGAAGTCCTTGCTGAAGGACCAGCTGCCGCTGCGATCGTCCCAGCCATCGTCGAACAGGAAGGAATCGATCTTCACGCCACGCTTCGTCACCAGTTCGTTGCCGAAGGTGTTGATGCGTTCCACCGCCTGGTCGGCCGTGTACGGCGTGAAGTAGCCTATGTCGTACCAGGAGTTGTAATGCAGGAAGGTGCGATACGGATGGGCGCGTTCGCGCTCGATATAGGTGAGGAAGTCACGGCGCAACTGGTTGTCGTGGGTGGCACCCACGGCTGCCGAATACGTCACGGACTGACCCTTGCGCAAGGGCAGTTCGCGCTCGACCCAGAGCTGCACCTGCGTACCGCCGCGTACCTGGCTCTTCGACAACGGGTTCTCGAAACCGAACCAGTCGTGGCCCGAGACCACCGGGGAGCCGTCCACCGAACCCAGTACTTCGGAGTCGGTCACCTTCGCACCGAGCAGGTCGACGCGACGGATCGGCTCGTCGGCGCGCAGCGCCGTGATGGTGACGATCTCGCGCAGATAGTCGGAACCGTCGCGCTGCACCCATGACAGGTCGATGCGGAAGCGCCCTTCGGCGTCGGTGAAGCTGGCCCTGGCGACCTTGCCCGGCAGGCGTTCCGCTGCGCGGGAGGCTTTCGGGTCGGCACGCAGGGTGCTTTCGACGATCCTGCCGTCCAGATGGAAATCCTTCGGACCAAGCACCTTGTCGTCGGCCAGCGTGATCTGGAACGGCAGCGTGACCGGCAGTTCGCGCGCGTTGATCCGGTCGGTGACCACCACATCGCCCAGATGTCCGTCATCGAGCGTCCAGCGCACCGACATGCCGCCCTTGCCGAAGTCCTCCGCACCCGCCGTGGATGCCAGCGCCATGGCGCAGGCCGCCACCAGCAAACGCAGCCCCTGACTTGCCTTCCCCATCGTGTCTTCTCCCGCTGTGGTTCTATCGATCGATGCGACGGATACGCACGCGCGGCAACAGCTCGCGCACCGTATCCATCTTCACGTATCCCGTTTCGTCGCCCAGCGCGTTTGCCGCGCCGCAGGCCACTGCAAGGCGCAGTGCATCGTCCATCCCTTCGCCACGCATCAGCGCGACAACCATGCCGGCCAGGAAGCAATCGCCCGAACCGACCGCATTGCGCACGCCATCCACATCCAGACGCGCATGCCATATGCCACTGCCGTCGCCACCCACGGCGCCCTGCCCGCCCAGCGTCACGACCGGATGTCTGACGCCACGATCCCTGAGGTCGCGAACGACGTTGGCCGCTGCGTCGCCATCGCCTACGGGACGGCCGACCAGTTCGCCGGCTTCCTGCGCATTGGGTTTGAGCAGGAAGGGCGATGCATTCGCCGCTGCACGAAGCGCCGCACCGCTGGCATCAACAAAGCAAGGCACTACGGCGTCACGCGCCAGGGCAGCGTAGTAATCGGTGCAATAACCTTGTGGCAGGCTGCCGGTGCACACCAGCGCCATGGCCTCGGCCAGCCAGTGACGCAAGGTCTGGTCGAGCACGAGACGCACATCTTCGCCCGGATCATGACCGGCTTCGAGGATTTCGGTCATGCGACCATCCGCCTCGCGAAGGGCGAGACACTGGCGCAGCGCCGTGGTCGTATGCACGCCACGAAAACGTACGCCACGAATGGCAAGCCATTCCTCGAACCATCGTGCATTCGCAGTATCGCAAAGACCCACCAGGGTGCAGGGAACGCCAAGGGCGGCAATGGTCTGCGCCACATGCACGCCCTTGCCGCCGGGGCGCGCCACCGCATCACGGGCACGCTGCACTTCGCCGGGCCGCAACGCATCCAGGTCGATCGTGCGATCGATGGCGCTGTTGAACCCCGCGACCGTGATCATGCCGTCACACCAGCGAGCATCGAGCGCACCTCGGCCTCATCGGCCTGACCTGGCGTGCCGCCCAGTGCGCGCGTGGACAGGGCACCGCAGGCCGCACCCCAGCGCATGCATTCGTCGAGGGGGCGACTGTTGAGCCACGCGTGCAGGAAACCGGCGTCGAAGCTATCGCCCGCCCCCGTGGTATCCATTGCCTTGACGGTGAAGGCAGACACACGATGGATTTCGCCATCCTCGTCAATGCCGATACACCCCTTGGCACCGGTTTTCACGACAACCGTCGGGCACAACGCCGCCAGTTCACGCAATGCGGTCTCTACGTCAGCGGCACCCGTGATCGCCAGCGCCTCCACCTCGTTGGGCAGGAAGATATCGACCAGGGGCAACACATCGCGGATGCCCGCCTGCCAGAGGCCTTCGGGGTCGTAACCCGGATCGAGCGAAACGCTCAGGCCCGCCAGTCGCGCACGGGCGATCAGGTGGGCAAGCCCTTCACGCAAGCGACGCTGAAGAAAATACGACGACACGTGCAGGTGCGAGGCATCCTGCAACGAAGCGTCGGTAACATCTTCCGCCTTCAATGCCGCGATCGCACCGGGATAGGTCACCAGCGCGCGGTCGCGCGCCGACGACAACGCTATGGTGAGACCGGTTTCAAGCCACGGATCGATAATCACGCCCGAGGCATCGATGCCTGCACGTCCCAGGGCTTCGGTGCAATAACGTCCGCGCTCGTCGCCGCCCACGCGGCCCACGAAGCGCACCGGAGCACCCAGCCGTGCCAGCCCCATCGCGCAGATCATCGACGAGCTGCCGGGCGTCTGGCACAGGCCGCTGGCCAGGATCTCTCCGCCGAATACCGGCGGGCTGTCCATGCCCGTCAGGATCAGGTCGACGTTGAGTTCGCCGGCAACGAGGACGGGCTTCACGCGTCCGCCTCCGGAATATGCAGCGCGAATTCGCCCACCACGCGCGTCAGCACGCCTTCGGACGGCGTATCCGGCTTGTGGCCGAGTTGGAGACAGCGGAAGAAGGCCAGCCACTGGCCCACGAAGGTATGCACGAGCAACTGCTGTGCAGGCGGCAGGTCGTAGAGGCCCGGCAGATCGATCGCAAGACCGGACGCGCCGACGAGTTCGGGGTCGATGTCCTGTCCCACCACGACACGCGTGGCGCCCAGGTTCTTGGCGTTGAGTTCGCGCAGCAGGTCGCTTTCGTAGGCGCGCGTCGCGACATCTCCCGACAGGAAGGCCACAAGCAGACCCTTGCGGTTGAGCCACGCCATGGGGCCATGGCGGAAGCCGAGGAAGGTTTCGGCGAGAGTCACGGTGTCGCCGCCACTCATTTCCAGCATCTTCAGCGCCGCTTCGCGCGCAGCACCGAATGCGCCGGCACTGCCGAGATACACGGCGGTGTCGCGCCCGCTGGAGGCCATGGACGCCAGGGCGTCGGCATAGATATCGACCACGCGCTCGGCCAGTGCCGCCACGCCGTCGGCCGGGGCGGCGGCACCCGGCGCCACTTCACTGGCGGCCAGCAGCATGTTGGTGAAACTGCTGGTCATCACCAGGCTGCGGTCGTTGGTGCGCTCGTCGAGCACGATGGCATCCACGCGCCGGTCGTCGGTGTAGCGGGTAGCCAGGGCCCCGTCTGCGTTGCAGGTGATGGCAAGGTGGTGCCATGCCGGCGCATGGGTAAGCACCGCATCCACGGCGCCGACGCTTTCGGGACTATTACCCGAGCGGGCGATGGACACGAGCAGGCCACGCCCCTCGGCCAGCACGCCCACGCGGTGCGTGAGCAGGTCGCCGGCCGGGATGGCACGCACGGGCACGCCAAGCTCGGCCTGGAGCACGGGGGCCACCGCCTCGCCGACATACACCGAGCTGCCCGAGCCGGTGATGACCACGTGCTCGGGGCGGAACGCCAGCACGCGCTCGATCAGCTCACGGTGCGCGACGGCCTGCGAACCGGCCGTCACCCGCCATGTGGCAGGCTGCTGGAGAATCTCGCGCAGGGTGTCGGCATAGCCCAGCTCACGCTGGCGGGCCTCGGGCGCAGCACGCAGCGCGGCGAGTTCGGGAACCACATGTTGAGGTTGGACTGTCATTTGGGCTTGACTTCGGTACGCTTAAAAACGAAAGATAACGAAACTTACGATTGCAGGGTATATCCGAGGAAAACCGACATGCAAGCCTTTTCGACCGAAACCCCCACGCTCGCGAACCTCGACCTGCCCCCCGGCAAGCGGACCCGCCTGCAACGCATTCTCTACGGCCATGGCCCGGGCAACGGCACCCTTCTGGTGCTGCCACTGGACCAGGGCCTGGAGCATGGTCCCACCGATTTCTTCCCCCATCCGCCCGCCCTCGACCCGACCTACCAGTTCCGCCTGGCCGAGGCCGGTGGCTTTTCCGCCATCGCGCTGGGCATCGGCCTGGCTACCAAGTACATGGGCCAGCATGCCGGCCGCGTGCCGCTCATCCTGAAGCTCAACGGCAAGACCAATATCGCCGGTGACGGCGATGCAACCTCGCCGCAGTTCGCCTCGGTGGAAGACGCCGTGCGCCTGGGCGCCGATGCCGTGGGCTATACGCTCTACGTGGGCTCGCCCCGTCAGCACGACGAACTGCGCCAGCTGCGTCAGGTACGCGAAGACTGCGACCGCTACGGCATGCCGCTGGTGCTGTGGTCGTATCCGCGCGGCTCGGCCATCGACGCGAAGGGCGGCAAGGGTTCGCTCTATGCACAGGATTACGCTGCGCGCGTGGCCCTGGAAGTAGGTGCCGACATCGTGAAGCTGCACGAGCCGGACGATCGTCGTGACGGCGCTCCTGCGCCCTACGACACGCTGGTCGAAGACGCAGCCGCACGTACGTCGCGCGTGGTCCGCTCGGCGGGCCGCACCATCGTGCTGTTCTCCGGTGGCGAGAAGAACGACGACGACGCGGCCGTGCTGCGCAAGGTGGAGTTCTACATGCAGTCGGGTGCCACGGGCGTGATGTTCGGCCGCAACATGTGGCTGCGTCCGTTCGAGCAGGCCGTGGCGCTCACCCGCCAGGTGCATGAGATCATGAAGCGTTATCCGCGATAGGAACCGGCCAGTGACCGACGAGCGCCACGACGAAGCCTGGGCCGGCTGCCTGTGCTGCTCCCCGCCTGCGTCCAAAGCACAGGCGGAGGCGGCACGGGCCTCCGGAAAGAACCCGCTCGAAACGGCGCCCGTCGCCGCCGACCTGCGACTGGTGGATTTCGCCCCTCGCAGCATGCTCGGCGGCACGGCCACTCGCGTGGAGGTGCCACGCTTCCCCGTGATCGACGTGCATACCCATCTCACATGGATGCGCAACACGCGCGGCGGCGTGTCGCTTGGCGAAGACATGCTGCAATTCGCCGACCCGGCCGCGCTGCTGCCCCTGATGGACCGCAAGCACATCCGCTGCATGGTGAACCTCACCGGCGGCGTAGGCCGGGGGCTGGAAGACTCCATCGCCCGCTTCAACCATGCCGCACCGGGGCGCTTCCTCACCATGACGGAACCGTCGTTCCATCTGTTCGGCGAGGGCAACTACCCTGCCCTTCAAGCCGATGCACTGGAACATGCCGCGCTGGCAGGTGCCTGCGGACTGAAGCTCCTGAAGACACTCGGCCTGTATCTGCGCGAAGGCATCGACAGCGGCGCGCTGGTGGGCCTCGACGATCACCGCTTCGATCCCATGTGGGAAACCTGCGCAGCCTTCGGCCTGCCCGTGTTCCTGCACACGGCCGATCCGCTGGCGTTCTTCACACCCACCGACCGGCACAACGAACGCTACGAGGAACTGGCCCAGCATCCGGACTGGTCGTTCTACGGCGCCGACTATCCCAGCCATGCCCAGCTCATGGCCGCGCGCGACCGCGTGATCGAACGCCATCCACGCACCACCTTCGTGCTGTTGCACGTGGGCAACCAGGGTGAACGGCTGGATGACCTGGAAGCCACCCTGGCCCGCTATCCGAACACCATGGTGGACATCAGCGCGCGCATCGGTGAACTGGGACGCCAGCCCAGGCGCAGCCGTGCCTTCATCGAGCGCTACCAGGATCGCGTGCTTTTCGGCACGGATGCGGTGCCGCCGCCTTATGGCGATTCGGTGCCGCAGCAGCTGCTCTGCGACGAGCTTTACGAGATCTACTACCGCTTCCTCGAAACCGAAGACGAGTATTTCGACTACGCGCCATCGGCCTCGCCGCCCCAGGGGCGTTGGTCGATCTACGGCCTGGGCCTGTCTTCGGCTATCCTGCGCAAGGTGTACCACGACAACGCCGCGCGCCTGCTGCGCCTGGACTGAAACCACGACATGACCGAACGACGCGGAACGACGCGCCCCACCAAGCTGCTGATCGAGGAACGGCGACGCGCCATCGTCGACCGGGTACGCCAGGAAGGCCGGGTCACCGTCGATGACCTCGTCAGCCGCTATGGCGTATCTGCCGTGACGGTACGCGGTGATCTCGAAGCCCTGGAACTGGCCGGCCTGCTCAAGCGTTCGCACGGCGGCGCCGTGCCGCAGGACGCTTCCCAGCAGGACACGCCGCTTCCGATCAAGGAAACCCGCCGGCTGGCAGAGAAGCGCCGTATCGGTGAAGCCGCCGCGCGGATGATCGGCGATGGCGAGACGATCATCCTCGACTCGGGTTCCACCACGGTGGAGATCGCGCGCTGCATCCGCCAGCGCAAGTGGGGCTCGCTCACGGTCATCACCAATGCGCTCAATATCGCACTGGAACTGAGCGGCCTGCCCAGCGTCCGCGTGATGATGCTGGGCGGCATGTTGCGGCAAACTTCATATTCACTCGTGGGGTTGGACGCCGAACGCGCCCTCTCGCGCCTCTCGGCCGACCGCCTGTTCCTCGGCGTAGACGGGCTCGACGCCACCGTCGGCGTCACCACACCCGATCCACAGGAAGCCTCCCTCAACGCGATGATGGTCAAGGCCTCACGCGAGGTGGTGGCCGTCTGCGACTCCAGCAAGCTCGGCCAGCGCAGCCTCGCGGTGATCGCCCCCATCGCCGACCTGGACGTCATCATCACCGACACCAGCGCCAGCAAGACCCACGTAGCCTCCCTCCGCGACCAACACGTAGAAGTCGTCCTCGTGTAGGAGCGCGCCTGCGCGCGACCGTTTGATACGCTGAGTCACTGAAATAAAGCTGCCTCCCTACCGAAGGTGTGGGAGCTGATCGTCGAGTGACGTGTCTGCCATACCGGTCGCGCGCGAGGCGTGCTCCTACACAGGTGAGGCGTTGGACGTGGTGTCGCGTCAGAAATGCGAACCCGATCACCGCGCAATGGTTCATGCCGAATTTGCGGCCAAGTTCTCTTTTCCCCATTCAATCCAGACTCGTAAGATCTTGCCCTTTTCAGGGAGATCGCCATGCACGGATCGCTACCTCGGGTTCATCCGCGTCTTGTCCGCCTGGGAACCCTGGCGCTTTCCGTCGCCGCCGCGCTCGGATCGTTGCCTGTCGATGCCCAGGAACTGCCCGCCCGCTTCGCCTCAATCGACGACGGTGCGCTGATTCCCTATCTGGACGCCGACGGCCAGCGCCAGACCTTCTACGCGCCCGCGGACAAGATCGAGCTATCGCTTCCGCCGGCGATCGATCTGTTCTGCAGCACCTACGTCAAGCAAGGCTGGAAGTGCGACTACCTGTCGTCGCGTCAAGAAAAATTGACGGATAGCGATGGCATCGGCAGCTATACGCGGCTGATCGCGACGCTGAAGATCACGCCGTCCGATCCGAATCGCCCGCCAGTGATGCAGGAGTCCACGCTCGACGTGGTGATGGTGCGGTCGTGCCCGTCCGGTTCGTTACTGACGAACAGCGGGACCCCGACGACCATGGACAATTACGCCCGCGAATCGGGCCTGGGGCCGACGGTCTGCCAGAGGGTCGACGACATTCCCACCGAGAAGGCGCTGGGCGCACCGGCAGGATCCGTCGGCCTGGTGTGCCCCATCCCCACCTCGCCGTTGCTGGGTAACCCGATCAACCCCTCGACCCTGAGCAAGATCGAGGTGGTGACGGATATCGAGGCACCCGAAGGATCGCCGCTGTCGTTTGTGCGTACCTACCAGAGCGGCGCGTTCCCGCTTTCATCGAACAGGCCCTCGACCGCCGTGTTCTATCCCGCGCCGGCGAACCTCGGCGCACGCTGGCGCCACAACTTCGATCGCCAGCTGGTGCCGCGCCGTGCCTACGATGCCGCGAACCATCGCTACGTTTCCACGGTGTACCTGGTCAGCGAAGACGGGCGGGAAATCCGTTTCATGCCCGCTGGCGGCGGCCGCTACAGCAGTGAGTCGGACGAGCGCGGCAACCTCACCGTCGATGGTGCCGGATGGGCCTACACGATGCCCGACGGCACCGTGGAGCGCTATGACGGCAAGGGGTATCTGGTGTCCAGGCGCGATCCGACTGGTCGCACGCTGAGCCTGGCCTATCGCGATGGTCCACAAGCCGGCTCGGAGCTACTGGTCAAGGTGACGGACTGGCAAGGGCGTGCGCTGGGCATGGATTACGACGGCGCCGGCCGCCTGATCAAGGTGGTGGGTCCGGATGGCGGCCAGGTTACTTATGGCTACGACGAAAAACTCGCCTCGGGCCTGAATGCTGATCTGGTGAAGGCTACCTATCCCGACGGTCGATTCGTCCAGTACCTCTACGACGAACCCGCCATGGGTGGCACGCCCTCCCACAAGCTGACCGGCATCGTGCGCGAGGATGGCGTCCGTTACGCCACCTTCCGCTATGACCAGTCCAATCGCGCCGTATCCACCGAGCATGGTGGTGGGCTGGAATCCACGCGCCTCTTCTCCTATGGCGGTGGCATCATTAGCCGAAAGACGCTCGACGGACTGGAAGAAGGCCTTTTCTTCAAGACCATTTACGGTGTGCCACGCATCGTCAAGCGTGACGAGTCGTTCAATCTTCAGACCATCGACACCAAGACCAACTACCTGGCCGACGGCCGGGTCGATACGGTCACAGATTACCTGGGCGTTCCCACCGCCTATCGCTACGACGCGTCGACCGGCATGGAGTCGGAGCGCGTCGATGCGCAGGGCACACCCGTGGCGCGGACGACGCGTACCACCTGGCATCCGGTGTTCGACCTTCCCGTGCGAATCGATCGCGGCACGGCCTGGACGACGTTTGCCTACGACAGCACGGGTCGTCTGATCGAGCGCACGGAGGGCGGCGTCGCTGATCAGGAGCATCCGACCACAGGCGAGTCGGTGAGCCGAACGACACGCTACGCCTACGGCTCCGATGGCTTGCTGTCATCCATCGATGGCCCCGCCGCAGGCACCCAGGACACCCTGCGTATCACCCGCTATGCCACGAACGCGCCCGAGTGCGCTTCGTCGCCCGCCACCTGCCCCTGGCGAGTCGGTGACGTCAGCCGCATCACGGACGCGATGGGGCTGGTCACGGACTTCCTCGCCTATGACGGTGCAGGGCGTCTGTTGAAGAGTCGCGACGCCAATGGCGTCATCAGCGAGCGCAGCTACGACACGCGCGGGCGCCTGGTCAGTACGACCGTCCGGGCACAGGCCGATGGAGCACCCTCGGCCGCCGATATCGTCCATCGCGTCGAGTACAACGCCAACGGCCTGGTCCAGAAACGCACGGATGCGGACGGAGTCGCCATCACCACAGACTACGACGCGGCCCATCGACCGACGGTGGAGGTCGATGCGCAGGGGCGTCGCCATGAACTGACGCTCAACGGCGTCGGCTTGCCCGTCAAGGAGGTACTCCGCGACGAGGCGGGCGCTGTCGAAAAAGATGTGACGCGAACCTTCGATTCGCGAGGTGAACTCACCCGTGAGAAATCCGCGAACGCGGACCGCTCGTACGTCTATGACGCCAATGGCCGCCTGACGGAACGAAAGTTCGATGTGGGGGCCGAGAAGTACACGCTCGATGCGCTGGGCCGTGTCGCCGTGCTCGCCTACGCTCCCATCCACACCACGATCACGGCCGCCTTCCAGTACGGGGTGTCCGACGATCTGCTGGTGGTCACCGATCCGAAGACGCTGCCAACGAGCTACGCGCGTAACGGCGTGGGTGACGCCATCCGCCAGTCCAGCCCGGATACCGGCCTGACGCAGCGGACCTTCGACGAAGCCGGGAGGTTGATACGTGCCATCGATGCCGACGGTCGAGAGCGTGTGACCGCCTACGACGCGTCGGGCCGCGCATCGACCGTTACCTACGGCGACGGTCGCGTGGAGCGATACACCTACGACATAGCTTCAGACGACTGCGGATCGAACGAGCGGTTTGCCAGGGGACGCCTGTCCTCCATCACCTCGCCGGAGGGAAGCACCACCTATTGCTACGACTTCGGCGGTCGCGTCTCTCGCAAGGTCCAGACGATCAAGGGCATCCGCCTACCGCTGGCCTATACCTACACCCCGGCAGGCCGACTGGCGTCGATGACGCTGCCGGACAGGACGGTGATCGCCTACCAGCGCGACGCCGTCGGCGACGTGCAGTCGATCCGTCGCACCACCGCGTCGGGTACGGCGGATACCGTGGCCGACAACCTGCGATGGACGTCCTTTGGTGCGCTGAAGGAATGGACGGCCGGCGCGCGACGCGTGACCCGTAGCTACGACACGGGCGGGCGCATGATCGCCCAGAACGATGCAGTGGCGGATGGTTTGTCCTACACCCTGTCCTGGAACAGTTCGGACATCATCAACGGCCTCACCGTGGGGTCGAGCAGCGGCACGTACTACTACGATACGCTAGGCCACCTGACCTCGGCGTTTGCGGGTGCGTCGTTCGCGATGTACGAATACGATGCCACCGGCAACCGCACCAAGAGCCAGGTCCTGGGCGGCGGCGGCATGAAGGACACCCTCTACACCTATGCCCCGGACAGTCACCGACTGATGGCCGTCGGCCAGCAACCCCGGACCTACGACGCCGCCGGCAACACCACGAAGATGGGCACGCGCGAGTTTGCCTACGACGGCAGCGGCCGCATGACCCAGGTCAAGGTCAACGGCGTGGCGGAAATGAACTACGCCTACAACCCGCAAGGCCAGCAAGTCGCCCGCTACATCGCCGGACAAACCACGGTCGCGCTCTACGATGAAGCTGGCCACTGGATCGGCGACTACGACGCCGCAGGCCAGCCGTTGCGCCAGATCGTCTGGCTCGGCGACCAGCCCATGGCGGCCCTCGATGGCAACGCGATCAACGATATCCAGGCCGACCACCTCGGCACGCCGCGTGCCGTCGTCGACCGTTCGCGCAACAAGGTCATCTGGCGCTGGAACATCATGGGCGAGGTCTTCGGCGCTGATGCACCGCAGGAAGATCCGGACAAGGATGGGCAGTCGTATGTGCTCGACATGCGTTTCCCGGGGCAGCGGTATGATCGTTATACCGGGCTTTTCCAGAACGGGTATAGGGATTATGACCCTGCTTCGGGGCGGTATGTGCAGAGTGATCAACTGGGGTTGTCGGCTGGCTTAAATACTTATGCTTATGTGGGTGCTAACCCGCTGAGCTACGTTGATCCCTTTGGATTGGAACAAGGGATTGCGTTCCAGGCAATTTTTCAAGCCGACGGTGGGGTCCCGCAAACTTCGGGTTTGGGGAATCATTACTACAACTTGTGGATTCCGTTATGTGCTGGCAGTTGTACGCCTGCTGACGCCTTTAATGCCATGAAGAATTTCTCAGCTCCTGGTGCGCCACCCGCACAAGACGGAAGTCGTGATCTCATGCTAATAGGACTGACAAGTGGAAATCCGATCAATCAAACCGTTGATCCTTGCAAGATGACCATCACAAATGTGACCAAACCCGGCCACCTATTTGGTGGGTCGGTCAACATCTCCATTCAAACGAGAAACGGAGTGGTGGGTGCGCAAGTTGTTGGAACTGGCCTTGGACCGAATCCCATTATGAATCAGCTCATGGGGCCGGTGATCTTTGAAGCTCTTGGATTTGGAGCAAGAGAGTCTCTGGGAGGGCCTGGCCTATGAACATGGCTGCAAAAGGATCGAAACGCCGACTAGCATTTGTTCTGCTTTTGGTGGTTTGGCTATTGAAGTTCATTTTTGGGCTCACCGCTTCCATTGGGCAGCGCACTCCTAACTATCCCGATGCTGTTAGAGGCTTTCCTGTTCAATACATAGGGGATGTGGGGTTTTATGTCGTAGTTCCGGCGGCGTTTGTGCTTCTCAACTTTTTCATGCTTGTGTTCGCGAATAAGTTTCCGAAGTGGATATCGATTATCGTCGCAACACTACAACTCCTCTTACTTCTAGTACTTCTATTATTTAGCACCGGCGGAATTTGAATATGGCGTGCATACCTCTATACACGCGGCAATCCTCTGGCAAGAGTGGACCCTATGGGTCTTCGTGATTCTTGGGGCACTGTTGTCTGTGATGGCCAAGGTGGATTTAAGATCATCAATAAAGATCCGACTTCAACGGCTTCTTGTACACAAAGGCATGAAGAGAGTCACATAGAAGACTTCAAGCGATGGGCGCCAAATATCTGTAAAGGTGCAGAAGAGGGCTATGCACCGGGTCCAGAGCTGGATCGTCGTTCAAGAGACCCCTATTACAACGTACCAAGCTATCCGCTGCAGAGATCTGAATGCAAAGCATATAGAGTTTCGCTTGATTGAGACGCGAAATGCAGTAATTCAGAAGAACAGGTTAAGCGAGATAGAGATCAACTCGACTATTGTCCATGCGATGAAAAGGGGTGGTGATGCTGACTCTTATTTTTGCTTCTTTTTTAGTGATCGGTGAAGCGGATGCAACTCCGAATGAAGAAGGCTGCAGAAAAATGGATTCCAAATTTTACGGGGATCATATTGATGAGGTCAGAAAATTTTTCTTTGAAAATAAACCATCATGGGTAGGTCGAGTGAACGAATCTCCGGGATCAGTTTGTTCCAAGGAGGCACATATCTATGTAGAGGCAAAGCCCGAGTTCAACAACGTAGGGCTCCACTGGATTATCTATATCGATATGAAGAGCGGTGAAATGTCGATAGTGGATGGATTGTAGATTCCTTGCTTTTTACAGTACTGGCTATCGGTTGGCACCGATCATTGGGTAGTGAAGATGAACTGTGCCCACAAGTCGCGTTCTACGACCAAGCCGGCCACTGGATCGGCGACTACAACGCCGCAAGCCAGCCGTTGCGCCAGCATGCCGGCCCTGGATGGCAACGCGATCAACGATATCCAGGCGGACCACCTCGGCACGCCGCGTGCCGTCGTCGACCGTTCGCGTAACAAGGTCATCTGGCGCTGGAACATCATGGGCGAGGTCTTCGGCGCCGATGCTCCGCAGGAAGATCCGGACAAGGATGGGCAATCGTATGTGCTCGACATGCGCTTCCCGGGGCAGCGGTATGATCGTTACACCGGGCTTTTCCAGAACGGGTTCAGGGACTATGACCCTGTTTCGGGGCGGTATGTGCAGAGTGATCCGATTGGGTTACTTGGTGGAGTGTCCACTTATTCGTATGTGGGCGGCAATCCATTGCGCTACATTGATCCAATTGGGTTGGAATGGCAGGCATCTATTGGTTTTGGAGCGACCGGCGCATTTCTATTTGGCGGCCTCGGCGGCGGACTGAACATTAGCGTTACTTCAAATGGCCAAATTTCGTTCTCAGCGACCGGTCAAGCACAGGTCGGGCTAGGCGCCTATCTTGGGGCTGGATTCACTGGCGGTGTCAGTCATACCAAATGCAATGGCATCGCAGGATCTTCAAGTAGCACCACGTTGATAGCGGAAGCTGATGCCGGATATGGACCATCCATAGGCGGCTCTATTACGTATGGTGGACGGCAGGACGCCGGCGCCTCAACTGGGCTTGGAAAGTATGGAGTGGGAGGAGGGGTATGGGCAGGAGTTGGCGCTTCTCGCACGTATACATATACAACACCAACAATTTCTCAAATGAAGACATCAGTACAAAATTGGTTTCGATCATGGTAGTAGTCGGCATACGCTCCCGGTGTTTGTCATCGTGAGTCCGCGCCATTTTTAAAAATTATTTGTAGCACCCTAGGTGAGTAAAATGAGCGCACAGTCCGTACCGGGTTTCAGGGAGGCCATGGAAAAGCACTGGCGCTCCTTTGTTCCTGCGTGGTTGTTCCCGATAGCTTTCTTTTATGGCGGAAAGCTCGCCGATCAGATGGATCACCCAGTCTTGTTCTTTTTCGTTGTTGCCATGCCGCTATTTTTTTGGAGTTATAGTCGAGCTTCTGGTACGTGGAGAAGACAGGAAATTAGTTATAGACACGCAGTGCTCATGGGACTGGTCGTACCATTCGCCATCTGGGTCACTGTGATTCTGATTCAATCGGAGATCATTAGCTCTCGAGGCCCATAGTCAGTCACTTTGGATGGAAACGCGATCAACGACATCCAGGCCGACCACCTCGGCACGCCGCGTGCCGTCGTCGACCGTTCGCGCAACAAGGTCATCTGGCGCTGGAACATCATGGGCGAGGTCTTCGGCGCTGATGCACCGCAGGAAGATCCCGACAAGGATGGGCAGGCGTACGTGCTCGACATGCGTTTCCCTGGGCAGCGGTATGATCGTTATACGGGGTTGTTCCAGAACTGGTATAGGGACTATGACCCTGCTTCGGGTCGGTATGTGCAGAGTGATCCGATTGGGTTGATGGCAGGTGTTTCCACCTACAGTTATGCACACTCATCATCATTGTCTACTTCTGATCGCCTAGGTCTTGATGACAGTCAATGCATGTTCAACCGAGAAGCTTGTGGATGGCCTTCACCCGTGCAAAAGCACACCAATGCCTCTTTTGGAATCGGTGAAACCGGAGCAGCTGCCCTTGCTATCCAATCAAGCGAATTTGGCATTGCATTTGACTCAACTCCAAACATGTGTTTTTACGCAACGGTATGTGGTTCAGTTGGGACTGGCATTGGAGCTGGTGGTGCCGTGGGTATTACCGCTTCTTTAGGAACAGGGGCACTGAGTTCTGGTCAAAACGATACCGCCCAATTTGGGTTCGATACTGGCGATGTAGCTGTGGGTGGAGCGACAGTCCAATATGATCCTATGGGTAAGCAAATCGCGGTTGCCAGAGGGTTCGCGGGTGTCGGTGCTGGCGTATGGGCCGGCGCTATGACGTGCACAAGTCACTATTACTGTGCCAGACAAGATTCATCGTCGAACTGCAAATGAGGCCTTATATGAAGGATGTCAATGTAGTAAATATAGTTCGCCGCGATCCAAGAATGCTCGGTCTTCGAATCGGGCTGCTTGGCATTTCTATCGGATTTGTCGGATTTCTTTTTGTGATAGCCGGATTAATGTACGTCGGCGCATCAATTGCTGTGATTGCACTTGTAATAGTGTTCATCGGGTTTGCAGTGCATTTTTCTAAGATGCGCTATCGCAGATAGGCTGAGGTGTGTTCGGAAGCACGAACTATGATAATCGTTTTGGTCATGGCGGCTTCGGATACTATTGACGCCCTTCTCCGAGCGGCAGGTAGAGAATGTCATGACACCTGAACTTTGGCGTATGACGGCTGGCGCGTGTCTTGTGATAGTAGATATTTACATTTACGTCCGGAGCAGACATTCAAGCGCAGTGGTCGGTCAACTGGTCAAATGGGCATGTGTCGTCGCTTTTTTCGCGTTTGCTCTTTGCGCAGGATCGTTGATGGTTATTTTTACTCAGGCGTGGATTTCTCCCAAGCCTAACTTATCACTGGTGATCTATCAGATCACGGCGGTCGCTTATTTACTGTCCAGCGGCGTTGCGATTTTTTCCTGGTTGGTGAATAAATTTCGCTGAAGCCATGAACAAGCGCTTGATTGCTCGACTCATGCAGAAGCACGCACCCGGAATCAAGTACTCAGGAGTATATTTCTTTTGCGGAGCATACGATCACGTCCTTCAAGGAGTTGTTCTCGAGTACGTGCCACGAGGGCTCTATGTGTGGCGCTTTCGATTCCCTCTATTTGATTTCGCCGGTCCAAATCTGGCTTACAGCGACCGCCTTGCCGAAGGGGCATTCATTGGTAAGGGAGAGATGTCTGAGGAGTCTATCGTTGAGTACGTAATGTCGTCCCCTGAGGGAAGGGACGCATTCGGAAAGCAGCGACGTCCCCCCAGATTTGAGTAGTGCCCCGGTTTCGAGTCCAATTCCCCACGAGAAGGAGATTGGACGTGAAGAAGCGCTTTTCCGAAGAACAGATCATCGGCTTCCTGCGTGAGGTCGAAGCCGGCATGCCGGTCAAAGACTTATGCCGCAAACACGGCTTCAGCGAGGCCTCGTATTACCTGTGGCGGAGCAAGTTCGGCGGCATGAGCGTGCCCGAGGCCAAACGGTTGAAGGACCTGGAGGCGGAGAACAGCCGCCTGAAGAAGTTGCTCGCCGAGCAGCTTCTGGAAAACGAGGTCATCAAGGACGCTCTGCGAAAAAAATGGTGAGCGCACCGGATCGGCGTGAGCTGGTGCGTTACTTGGTCGGCCGGGAACTAAGCGAGCGCCGTTCGCTGGCGATTGCCGACATGAGCGCAAGCGCCTATCGCTACGAGCCGCGCCCCGACCGCAACGTCGAACTGCGCGAGATGATCTGCGCGCTGGCGAATCGCCATAAACGCTATGGCGTAGGCATGATCTATCTGAAGCTTCGCCAAGCCGGACACACGGTCAATTACAAGCGGGTCGAGCGCCTGTATCAGGAAGCTAACCTCCAGGTGCGGAAGCGCAGGCGAAAGAAAATCCCGCCGACCCAAAGGCAGCCGCTGCTGCGCCCGGCGGCTGCAAACGAGGTCTGGTCGATGGATTTCGTGTTCGATCGTACTGCCGAGGGCCGCGTCATCAAATGCCTGACGATCGTCGATGATGCGACGCATGAGGCCGTCGCCATCGAAATCGAGCGGGCCA
>NZ_JAARLZ010000006.1 GCF_011759365.1 Luteibacter anthropi | reverse complement strand
GTGAATACAACGAGGAGCGACCGAAGATAGCACTGGGCGGACTGACGCCCGCTGCCTACGCAAAACAGTTACAGTAACTCGGGACTCAAACCGGACCGCTACTGAAGGCGGGGGGACGTCGCAATCACCATAGAGACGCCAAAGATCACCAAGAAAAATATCCCTCCCGCCAAGAAAACTCTTATGGGCATATTTAGCTTTAATTTCACCAATCCTCTTAGCCCCCACCTACCGCAGCTCGGATCGAGGCGCTGACCACTTGCATCATTGTCGCGAACTCGGGCGAATCCGCCTTATACCTGTGCTCGGTCAGGTAACCGACTATTATAGGTATGGCGGCTTGATTCGCGGCCGCACCAATACCGGCCGCCGAAGCATTACTGCGGCCCAGCGAGGCGATGACTGCGCCTATCGCGTGATTCAAAATTGTTCGTCCCTTGCTCCCTTAGGTGCAGCCAGTTGACCTGCCAGGCCACCGGCGCTCCGAATGCCGACATCATCGATCACCCAATAATTAACTTAGCCATCACGAGAAGATTGCATCAATGAATCAAAAAATAATCCAACAACAATATTGCAACATAATTTTCGCAATCATTTTTTAATTTTCGCCCCCAAAGCAAGAATAATTACAACCACAATCGAACCGTATAAAGCAAACTTAATTGCAACAGGAATGGTTTCTAATAAATCATATGGAAGACCAAGCATCCACGTTTTTATATATGTCAATATAGGTATGTACACAACAAGCGCAAAAAAATAAGCAACTCCAACAAGCAACACCCTAATTGCCTTTTTCATGGATTATTCCTACTCCCTTTCTGATTCTCCCTCATAAAATAATCCAGCATCACATTTGAACCCTCTGTTGAAGCAGGGCCAAATGTATTACCCAAGATAACAGGAGCAAGTGATTTTGGAAGTATCGAAGACGATATTGAGATCAATTCGAAGCTGATCATCATCACGTTCACTTATAAGACCTTACGCCGTTATCATGATCGAATGCCAGAACAGATGCCATCTTCGTCGTATCGCCAGCCGCCCTGGCCGTAATGACGTTATTGCTCAATCAAGACTCTGGTCTCGGCGAGGCTTTGGAACCATTCGCGGTTGAGCAGTTCATCTCAAAACTTGCCATTGGAACTCTCCAAGAAGCCGTTTCGCAAGAGCTCTCCAGGACAATGAAAGCCAGGCAGAAGGCAGCATCCGATATCAGCACGAGACCTTCGTGGCAGTAAATTCGACCCACTGACAGAGTCATTCCTGATCGACTATTGTCACGGCACGCAATGCCGCTCAGTTCGGCCTGACTTATCTTGAAAATACGATGCAATGACTATCGAAAAAATCCGCTGCCACTTGAGCATCACCAACCTATGGAAATCGGATAGGGAATAAGACTCCCCTCGACAAAGACACCCCATTGGCTACATATCGATGTTCAACCTCTTCGATAAAAGGCTCACATGGCCGGGTAGACATTTCCATAATATGTGAATCAGATATTAACTCGCGAGACGCATCGGTAGCGCAGATCGATACATCGAGCCAATATACCCCCGCCTCATCATTAAGATCCAGGGGACTCAGTGAGGCCAATTTTTCACAGAGAAAGGCATATTTATCTTCTGGACGGACGCCGTTTAGCGGACCATCATTCCATATCGCCCAGATACCAGATTTCAGACACCGGTATATGCTATCAACCGTAAATTGCCAGTTCTCCGTTGTTAAGCCCCCAATAATGCCATGAGGTGAATAATCATCCAACGTCAATAGAAAAATATTATTCTGCAAATGCAAGGCCATTTCTAAGGATAAATTTTTCATGGCACAACCTCACTCTTGATGGGAAATTTAAGCTTAAGAACCTGGTCCACACCTGCTGAATTCGCATTCATCCGCTTAATGGCTTCGCTGTTAATTTCTACGGTTGCCGTAGTCGCTGTTGTGGATGAACTGGCGCGACCGGCCGGCCGATATGTGACCCATGCGCCATCAGTGTCTTTTGCACGCCAGCATCCATCGCAATTATTAATAGGTAACTTATTAACAGGCGTATCACCGAACCAACGAATGGCGAAGTCTTCAGCCGTGCCACTGGGGTTGAGCGTTGCAGGCATCTCTCGAGGAGTTCCAAGACCGCCAATGGGATTGCCTGGTAATTTACCATCCTTCAATCCAGTGATCGCCGTCGTATTGTATAGCTCGTTAGGCACCTTTCCCGTCAGGTCCGGTCCATTAGGGTTACCACCAATTCGCTTGAGTGCATCCATTTCTTCCTGAACACTATCCTTAAGCACTTCTTTACCACCTGCTTTTTCAAGCAAGTCGCCCGCTTCCTTCGCTGTTGCTGTTATTGTTTTACCTGCAATCGTTCCGCCTGTTGCGGCCAACTTCCCAGCACCGATTGCACCACCAACAGCAGCCCCCGCCTGAAGCACCGCGACCGTTTTCATGACACTACTGACATCTTGTCCGTAGATAGCCGCCAACTGCCGCTTAGCGGAATCATCGAATCCGGCAGCAAAGCCCTCGCCGATGTTCTGCGCGCCCGCCACTACACCATCCTTGAATTCGATACCGGTAGTAATCGGATGCAACACAGCGTCTTTGATCGAGCCTGCCAAGCCGATAACGACACTCTTTCCGAGACCCCACGGGTCGTCCTTGATCGTGCCACCAATTAAATAAGCGTACTTTTTCGACTCTTCAGCAACACCCTCTCCCAAGGGACGACTGACGCCGGGCCTCACGTACTGCCCAATAAAATCTCTGTCCACATCTTGCATATTCTGAGCTGGGGCAAAGAATTGGCCTCGCTCCGTCGTGAACATCGCCTGTGGCTTGCCGACTTCGTTGGTATAGGTGGCTCCGCTGTTCGCCAGGAATGAGCGTGCAGCTTCGTCATCACCCTCTGGAAGAATGCTCTTCCAGATAAAGTCGACGTCCTTCGATGCCTGTTGACCCAAACGGGACGTGGCAGCTTCTATCTGCTCAGGTGTCGGCGTGCAACCGCCACACTGTTCACTGGCGAATTTCGCCGCATTGTTTCGAATCCAATTGGCTTCGTCCGAGTGTAACTGGCGGTTGTAGCGATCACCACTTAGTGCCGCATTCGCACCATTGCCACCACCAACTGCACCACCCACGATGGCGCTGCCCAGCTGCATGTAGGTATTCCACTCCGCCGATCCCGGCTGGACGTTGTGGTCGTACAGATACTGCTGCATGACGTGCGACACCGCTTCGCCCGATGCGCCGCCCAGCGCACCTCCCAGGGCCTCGCCACCGCCAAGTGATGCCATGGCCGCACCGACAACGCCGTGCAGGATGACCTTATTTGCGCCCCCATCCATCCAAGCCGCGCGTTCATCGTCGGTCTTCGCGTTCTTGGCCATCCAAAGGGAGATGTCGCCTACGCCGCGCATGCCGACGTAGCCGGCCAGTGCTGTCAGCTCCTGCCGGTCGGCTACCTTGTTTGCGTCGTAGGTGTTCTTGAGGGCTTCGTTTTCCAGCGTCGGCTTACGATCCAGTCCAGACAGATCCTTGCCTGGATCGTTGCGCACGACGATGGTGCCTTCGGCAATACCCGAGCGGGTATCGCTGCTGGCATTGCCGTGCTGTGGCGTAGCAGCCGATATGGCCGTACCGATTGCGCCAGCAACGTTGCTTGCTACCGTGCTTCCGCCGCTGAAGCTGATCTGGCTGGCCTTGTATTTCGATTCGTTGTGCAGATCTTCGTAAGTCAGCGTGCCCGTGCTAAGCCAGTTCTTGGAGGCATCCGCTTCGCTGGCGATCTTTCCCCCAACGAGGTGGGTGTTACCGCCGACATCCAGCTGGAATCCGCCGCTTCCCGCCTGGATGCCGCTGACCTCGTTGACGCTGCTGTAATGGCTATCGACCTTGCTTTGTGCAAAGTAGGCACTGCCGCTGACGAAGCCGCTCTGGGTGAGGCCCACCATCACCTTGCCACCGGCCTGCATCGTCTTGCTGGCAAAGTCGTCGGTGTCCTGCTCGCTGCGGATCGTCAGGTTGTTGCCGACGTTGGCGACCACCTGCTGGCCCTTGAGCTGGGCGCCCTGAATCGTCGTATCGTTACCACTGATGATAGTCAGTCGGTCATCGGCATTGATCGTCGTCTCGGCGTGCGTCTGCCCATTTCCATGGGCCTTGCCGCTGCCGATGCTTGCTGAGGCATAGATGCCGAAACCATCCGATCCGAAACTGACACCCACGCCTCCCGACGAGTTCTTCGAATCGTTCTTGAGGCTATGATCCTCGACCTGGCTCAACAAGTTGATGTCACGGGTGGCAGCCAGCGCAACGTTATTGCCCGTCACTTTGGCGCCTACGATCGTCAGGTCACCCCCCATAGCACCGATGGTAATCGTACCGCCACTAGCAATATGGCTGCCATACGATGAGCCATCGTGTGTCGTCGTCTTGCTGCTCGAACTACTGCCTCCAATGCCCACCTGGATATTGATACCCGTCGCACCTGCGGCACTTTTAGCGTCGGTGATGCTGCCCATCTGGGATACGGCATTCACGCCGTCTTTGACGTCATACGCCACTTTCGCAGCATACAAGGCTTTAAGCCGATCGTCGTCCGTACGCCCTGCATGCATCGCGGACGAGCGCACATCGAGCGCAAGATCATAGAGACCACCGCCCAGCCCCCCGGAAATCCCGCCTTCGCTATGTTTCTGGGATTGACGTGTATCCAGCGTATCGGTGTCAGCATCGATGGTGACATTCTTCCCAACGATACTGGTTCCGGCCTTACTGATAACGTCCGTACCGGTGAGATGAAGATCACCACCAGCGGCAAGATTCACCCTGCCATCGCTGGACCCCACCACGCTACCGGTATGAGTGACCTGTTGCGTTTCTTCGCTTCGACTGTCCTTGACCTTCCCATAAACCTCGTTGAAACCACTCCTCGAATACCCGGTAGTGGTGACGCTCTTGTCATGGCTATCGCTGTACCTATCCACCGCCGTGGTGAGATGAAGATCATTGCCGGCGGCGATGGTTACATCATGCGTTCCTGCGATCTTGGCGCCTTCGCCGAGCACATCGTGACCTGCCGCCACCGAAATCGAATCGCCACTTAGCAAGGTTCCCGTCGCTACGTGCTGTGCAGTTTCGTCATTAGTGACCGTCTTCTTTCCCTGCTGCACAGGAGCGAGGCCACGATTGATTACAAACCCTGACTTCTTGACCGTCTTGTCGTGTGTTTCGTTATATGTATCTTCAGAAGCAAGAAGATTGACATCGTGACCAGCCGCCAGCGCGATATCACCCGTCGCCTTGACAGCAGCCCCCTCGGCCGTCAGGTCATTACCCGCCATCAAATGAATATTATCGCCGACGAGTGTCGCGCCCTTAACGAGCGTCTGTTCGCTGGTGTCATGCGTGGTGGTCGTCTTGCTGCTGAACAAACCACTCTTCTTTTTCTTCGTATCCGTAACAACCGTATGCGTCTCATCGGCTGTCGTCAGCGACAGATCGTGCCCAGCCCCAAGGGCGATGTCGCCCGCCGTCTTCACGCCCGCCGCCTGTAGCGTGAGATCGTGCCCGGCCACCATCTGCACGCCGGCGCCCGCGTTCACGTCCACGCCGCGCACGGTTTCATCCGTGGTGGACTGGGTGATGTGCTTCTTGCCTTCCTTCCAGCTCGACGTCTGCGAGGTGCTGTCCGTGACGGCGGACAGGGTCAGGTCGTTGCCGGCCTGAAGGCCGACCGTCTTGCCCGCGGTCAGCTGCGTTCCTTGCAGAAGCGCATCGTTACCGGCCGCAATGCTCAGGTTGCCGCCGGCATCGAGGGTGCTCACCTGGTGGGTGACGTGGTTGGCGCTACCGTCGGTGGTAGCGGTCAGCGACAGGTCGTGACCGGCGAGCAGCACCATGTCCGCACCGCTTTTCAGGGTGGCGGCCTGGGCAGTGAGGTCGTGACCGGCGGAGAGGCCGAGCGAGCCACCCGCGTCGATCTGTGTACCAAGCGTCTGGGTGTTCCAGCGATTGCCGGTCTGCACGGCGCCAAGGTTCAGGTCGTGACCTGCCTGGAGCATGGCGTCACCACCGGCGGTGAGCTTCGAGCCGGACAGGCTCAGGTCGTTGCCCGCCACCAGCGACAGGTTGTTGCCTGCACTCAGGCCGATGCCGTCGGCATGCGTCGTCGTCACGCTGCTCCAGCGATACGGCGTGTCGGTAGTGACCGTGGAGGCAAGCGAAAGGTTGTTACCTGCCATCAGCGTAAGGTTGCCGCCCGCCGATACACCGTTGCCGCTCAACGACAGGTCGTGGCCAGCGGTCAGCAACGCGTTGCCACCTGACGAAACGGCCGTGCTGTTCAATGACAGATCGTGCCCGGCGCTGACCTGCAAGCCCTGCGTCGCGACGATGCTCGAACCTTCCATGCCACGCGCGCCGATCCCGGTCAGGTTCCCCGAGCGGATGTCGCCACCCGCCACGAGCGCGACACCCGCACCATCGATACGGCCGTTGGTGTTGACGATGTCCTTCGTCGCCGAAAGCGCGGTCAGTCCGTCGCTGGAAATGCGTCCGCTGTTGAGCAGGTTCTGCGCGGAAAGTACCGCGCGGTTCTGGCCGCGGATCAGGCCGTCGTTCGCCAGCGTGCCGCTCGCGTCGATGGTGACGTCCTTGCCGGCGATCACCGCACCCTGCGCGGTCAGGCCCAGGCTGCCGCCGGCCAGGTAGACGACGGGAACGAGCACGTCGTGGCCCTGCACGTTCTGCTGCACGAGCCACACGATGTCCTGGGTGAGCGAGCTCACCTGATCGGCCGTAAGCGCCACGCCGACGCTGAGGTTCATCGTCTTGGACACGTTCGAGGCGTTGTTCATCAGCGCCTGGTATTCGGCCAGGCCACTGGAGTAATCCGACAGGTACGCACGGCCGGTGAGCTGGGTCACCTGCTGGGTGACCAGCTGCTGTTCGTAGAAGCCGTCGCCCAGCCGCATCATGGTGCGCGAGGGATCGACGCCGAGGTGGTCGAGCAGATAGTCGCTGCTGATGAACTGGCTGTAGTCGGCGAAGCGTGCGTTCGTCTCGATCAGGTAGTTGCTGCTCGGCGCATGACCGAGCAAGGCGGTGAGATAGGCATTGCCCATCGACCCCACCGCGCGCGCCGACGCACCGCCGGCCGTGGCCGAGAGTACGCCGGCATCGACGCCATCTACGCCCACGCGCTGACCGCCGCCCGTGCTGCGCACGAGGTTGTCACCGGTCGGACCATCGACAGTGACCGTGCTTCCACCACCGCTGGCGCCAGCCAATGGCGCGGACGCACTGCCGCCATCCACGGCCACGCTCTGGCCGGCACCGGCCGCGCGTACCGAGTAGATGCCGCCCGTCGGCAGGGTCACCCCCGCCAGTGGCTGTCCCGCGCCTCCGAGCACCTGCGGCGCGTGACCGGTTGCAGGGTCCACCTGCGCGCCGATGGCGATGCCGCCACCGGCTTGCGCACCGCCCTTGTTCGCCGTCGACAGGCCGATCGCCTGCGCGTTGGGATCCAGACGCGCGTTGGATACGGAACGACCATCGCCCGTGACACCCCCGTTGCTGACATTCACACCCCCGATCGACACGCCCTGGCTGCCCGACATCACGGTGGGCAAGGCGTTGTAGTTGTCGTGGATGTAATGCGACGGATCGGTATCGGGGCGGCGCGTGTAGGACTCCTGCTCCTGGGTCGGCTGGCACAGGTCCGGCTCCCAGCCGCACCCGATGTGATGGGTCACGGCCACGGACTGGATCGTGCGGCCCAGCGCCAGCGACTGGTTGGCGACGTTCTCGTTGCCGGCAATCATGCCGGTGCCGCCGCCCGCGCCCGCCTGGTTGACCGCCAGGAAACCGGCCGCGGCGATCGTCGAGGTGTTGTTGGTCACCGACCCGTACAGCGAGATGTTGCCGCCGGCCACGATCTGCGACTGTGCGCTCGCCGCCACCACCGTGGTCTGCGAGATGGTGTGGTATTCGGTCCAGGTCTCGTATTCCTGCACCTTGTTGATGTTGTGCTTGTAGTCGGCAATCGGCAGCGGTTCGGAGGCGTCGTACTCCGCCTGCGTCAACGTATGGCTGTCGGTCTGCAACACCCGTCGAACGTTGTTGATCTGGTTCGCGGCAAGCAGGATGCTGCCCTGCGCCTGGATCGAGCCGGAGTAGTTATCCACCTGCCCGGCACGCGTGTCGAACAGGCCCTGGCCGTTGCGGCCCGCGCCTGCGATGTTGATGTTGCCGAGGCTGAACACCTGCGCATCGCGGTTGAGCAGGTAGTTCGTATAGATATCGACATTGCGCGTCGCCGCAATGGTGCCGCTCTGGTAGGCGGCGTTACCGGTCTGCGCGCCCATGTCGGCACCGTTGATCACGGTTCCCGCCTGCACCGTGACGTCGCCCCCCATGATGGTGCCGGTATTGTTCACGGTGCCGGCATGCAAGCCCACCGTGTCGCCCTGGATGCTTCCCGCGTTGGTGATCGTGCCACCCGTAGTGAGCTGGGTGTTCGCGGAGTTCAGCAGCGCGCCCGCGCTGTTGGTGATGTTCGCCGCACTGATCGAAAGGCCTTGTACCGCCTGGATGCTGCCGTTGTTGACGAACTGGCCGCCCACCGTGAGGTTGAAACCACCGTTCGCCTTGATGCTGGAGCCTGCGGCCTGGATGTAGTCGCCGACCAGGTGCATGCCCAGCGTGTTATTGGCAACGATCGTGCCCTGCCCGACGAGGTTGCGGATGTCGAGGGCGACATTGCCCACGCCACCCACGCCGTCGATGCCGGCTTGTACGGTGCCGCCGCTGTTCTCCAGCGTAAGCAGGCTGAGATTGAGCTGGCGCCCGGCGGTGATCTTGCCGCCCGCGTTGTAGACGGTCGCACCGCCGTTGTTGAAGGTGAACGTATTGCCGGCATACGCCGTGCCGTTGCTGTTGTCGAGCTGGCCGGTCGACAGCGTCATGTTGCCGGCGGCCACCAGCGTGCCGGCCTGACTGTTGCCGATCGACGACGCCGTGAGGTTCACGTCGCCCTGCCCACCCATCGTGCCGCCACGGTTGTCGATCGCGCCACCGGTGGCTACCTGCGTGACCTGTGCACTCGCATTGGCGATACGGCCGCCGATATTGGCCAGTGAACCGGCATTGAGCGTGGTGGCGCCGTTGCTTTCGATCCGGCCCGCGTTGTTGATGAGGCCGTTGACCGTGCGCAGGTCGAGGTTGCCGCGGCTCTGCAACAGGCCGCTGCTGTTGTTGACCGCGTCACCAACCTGCAGCCCGAGCGTACCGCCCGAGATCACGCCACTGACATTGCTCAGGCTTGCCGCATTGAGCTGCGCGGCCGCACCGGCCGCGATCGTACCGCCGCCGTTGTCGAGCGTGCTGGTGATACCGAGGTTCACGGTACCGTTGGCGGCCTGCACCGTACCGCCCGCGTTGGTCAGGCTTCCCGCGCCGACATGCGTCGCGCCCGACGTCGCCTGGAGCAGGCCGCCGCCGTTGTTCACCGCGCCCGTGACAGTCACGTCCAGGGTGCTGCCGGATATCGCACCGTTCGCCGTATTACTCAGCGACGCACCCGACAGCGACGTACCACCGTGCGCATTGATAAGGCCGCCGTCGTTGGCGATGCCACCGCCAGCCACGACCTGGGTCGTGCCATTGGCCGTGAGCGTGCCCTGTCGGTTATCGACGTCCTGGCTCACGTTGATATCGAGCAGGCCCGTTCCCGCCACCTGTATGTTGCCGCCGGTGTTGACCAGCCGGGTGCCGCGCAGGGCGAGGCCGGCGGCGTTGGTCGCGATCGTGCCGCCGGTGTTGTCGAGCACGCCGGTGGTCTTGATCGAGGTTGTCGCCGTACCGGTCTGCAGGAGCTGGCCGGCACCGTTGTCGAGGCTGCCGGTGGTCAGCGAGAGCTGTCCCGCCTGCATGCGTGCCGTGTGGCCATTGGCGCCGCGGTTGATCAGCTTGCCGCTGGTCTGCGCCGTCAGCACGCCGCCGATGGCGAGATCGCCACCCGTATGGTCGATGTCGCCCACGCGGGCCAGCAGCGTGGCATCGCTACCCGCGCGCTGCGTGCCGCTGGAAAGATCGAGCGCATCGGCCTGCACGTCCAGCACACCGCCAGCCAGCAGGCTGCCGTGCGCGGTGAGGGTCTTGCCGGCAAGCGTATGCAGCGTGCCACTCGTACCCAGTGAGCCATCCTGCTTCACACCCGCGCCGAGTATGCCGTCGACACCGATGGTCTGGGCGCGCACGGTCAGGTCGCCCGATGAGAGCGTGCGGCCGCTGTTGTTCAGGGTCGTAGCGTCGAGGGTGATACCGTTCGCGCCGAGGGTACCGTTCTGGCTCAGGATACCGCCGCTCTTCAGCGCAGCATCCTGCACCACGATATCGCCGGCGGTGGTCAGGTCGCCCGTGGCCGTCAACGAAAGGCTCGTGGCAGCCAGCTGACCGCTCTGGTGTAGCGCGGCGCTGGTCGAGGCATCGAGGCGCCCCGCAGACGACACCGTACCACCGAGGGCGAGATCGCCCTGCCGCGAGAGGATGGCGATGTCACCCTGCTGCGTACCAAGCATGCCGGTCGTCGCGACACTGCCTGCGCGAACGTCCATGCCCTTCGCAGCGACAAGGTTACCCGCGTTCTGCAAGGCACCTGCCACGTCGATAGCGAGGGTATCCGCTCCATAGGTCTGCGCCGCAGCGCCCTGATTGAACGCGGACGCACCGAGAGTCAGCGCCTTGCCGGCGTAGATCGTGCCCTGGTTGTCCAGGGTGCCGCGCGCGGCGAGCGCCAGTGTATCGCCCGTGGAAAGACTGCCCGTCGCTGCATTGGCGATGTTCGTGCCGGTCAGCGTCATCGCCGAGCCGGACGCCAGCTTGCCGGCATTGGTCATATTCCCGTCGGCATCGACGCGAAGCATGCCGCCCGCCTGCGTGGCTCCTGCCAGGGCCACGTTGCCATGCCCGGTCAGCTGCAGATCCTGGGCACTGGCCAGCACACCCTTGCTGTCGATACTTCCGGCCACGACGCTCACCGGGCCGTTGCCCTGCAACGTAGCGGATGCCGTCTGCGTGAACGCGCCCCCGATGTCGAGGGTCGCGCCTTCCTGCGCGCCGACCGCACCGCTGTTGTCGAAGCCGCCGCCGGCATGAACGCCGAGGCTCTTTCCTGCGTAGACGGTGCCGTTGTTGTGCAGCGCCGTTGCGGTGCCGAGGGTCATGCCTGCATGACTGGACGTGTCGCCGGCCAGGGTCAGATCCGCCGCCGATGAAAGATCCACCGCCGTTGCGCTCAGCGAGCCGGTCTGAGCCAGCGCGCCGGCCGAGGTCGCATGCAGGTTGCCCGCTGCGACGGTCGTGCCGGCGAGCGTGAGGTCGCCCTGCGTCGTCGTCAGGTCCACATCGCCCTGGGTAGTTCCCAGCTGGCCGGTGCTGCGCAGGCTGCCGGCACCAATCGTCACCCCATTGCCGCCGACGATACTACCTGCGCTGTCGAGCGCGCCGTTCAGGGTGATGGTGAGCCCGGTGTTGCCGGTGGCCTGTGCCTGTGTACCCTGGGCGAAGCTCGACGCGTCGAGCGTGAAGAGCTGGCCGGCGTAAAGGATGCCATCGTTGACGACATCCTGCGCCACGGTCACGGCGAGATTACGCTGCGCGCTGATTGCGCCATTGGCGAGGTTGGCCGCATGCGTGCTGCCGAGCATGACGTCTCGCGCGGCAACCAGGGTCGATGCGTTGCGCATTGTGTCGCCGGAGAGGCGCGCGTCACGCGCGGCCTGTACGCGCCCGGACAGATCGATCGACCCCGCGTTCAATATCGCATCGTTGCCCGCGTCGAGCGTCCCCTGCGAGGCAATCGACGCCGCATGGATCTGCAAGTCACCGCCGGCATGCACCACGCCAGCGGTACCGACGGCGACTCCCTGTGTCGCCGACAACGTTGCCTGGGTAGCGGACGACAGCGTCCCGTCCACGGTGAGGTTCGTGCCCGCCTTCAGTGTCGCGTCGGCGTCGCTGTATGTACTGCCCGACAATTGCACCGCACCCGAGGCATCGAGCGTCAGCGTCTTCGCGCTCAACGAACCGGTCTGGGCCAGGTCGCCGGCCGACGTGGCCTTGAGACCACCGGCCGATACGGTCGTACCGCCAAGCGTGAGGTTGCCTTGCGTCGTCGTCAGCGCGACATCGCCTGCGAGCGTGCCGAGTTGTCCGGTGCTGGCGAGGCTGGCCGCCGTAACGGTGAGGCCCTGTCCGGCGACGAGGCGTCCGGCGCTGGAGAAGGCTCCGGCCAGTACGAGGTCGATGGCCTGCGCGGCACTGATCTGTCCGTTCGCACCCTGACCCAGGCCATTCGTGCGCAACGAGAGGTTTGCGCCCGCATACAGGCTGCCGTCGTTCGTGAGATCGCCGCTGCCGGTCACGGCAAGCGCACGGGTGGCGGACACCGCACCGGTGTTTACGATCGTCGCCGCGCCCAGGGCCACATCGCGCCCCGCGATGGCTTGCGCGCCGTTCGTCAGTGTCGTCGTAGCGTTCAACGCCAGGTCGCGTCCTGCCTGCAGCGTGCCGCCGAGCGTCGTCGTGCCAGCCTGAAGGCTGAGATCCTGGCCCGCATCGAGCACGCCATGACTTGTCAGCGTGCCGGCCGACGCGCTCAGGTTCGTACCGCTGTGGATCGTGCCCGACGCGTCCAGCGTGGTGCCCGCATGAAACGAGAGGTCACCATCCGTATAGACGGTACCCGTGGACGTGAGCGACTGCATGGCATTGAATGCTGACGTGCCGGCGGCGTAGATCGAGCCCGCCAGGGCCATCGATCCGGCCGCGCCCATGTCGAGCGAAGCCCCACTGAGGGTGCCGTCGACGACGAGATTCTGCGCCGACCGGGCAATCAGCGCACCCGCGCCGGACGTAGTGCCGGTCAGGCGAACATCGCCCTGCGTGGAGGTGACGCCTACGGTACCCAACGTCGATCCCAGCGAGCCGCTGGAGTCGAGGCCCGCGGCAGTGACGTTCAGCGCCGTACCCGCAACGAGGCTACCGGCGTTGTGGAGATCCCCACGCAGGGTCAGTGTTGCGGTATCCGCGCCGGTCGCCGCGGCGGATGCGCCGAGCGAGACCGTGTTCGCATCCACGGTCAGGGCATGACCCGCATACAGCCTGCCGTTGTTCGCCACGTCACCTGTGATGGTCAGCGCGAGGTCGTTCGTGGCGGACAAGGCGCCCGTGTTCGTCAGGGTGGCCGCGTTGACACCGATGTCCCGGCCGGCGACGACCTGCGCATCGTTGTCCAGCGTACCGCCGGTGGTCAGCGACAGATCACGGCCGGCCTGCACGGTACCCGCCGTGTGGATCGCGTCCGCCGAAAGGCGCATGTCCCTGCCCGCGTCGATCTGCTTGCCGCTATCGATCGTGCGCGCCTGCACGCCCACGTCGTTACCCCCGTGCAGCGTACCGGTGTTGACCACGCTGCCGTCCGCGTTGAGCATCAGCGAACCATCACCATACAGCGAGCCGCTGTTGGCCAGGGTGTTCGATGTATGCACGGACGCGTCGCCACGACTGTAGATCGAACCGGTATTGGACAGCGCGACCGCATCCACATCGAGCGAGCCGGCGGTAAGTTGCCCCGTTTGCTGGAGGTTGCCGCCGCTGCGTGCGCGCAGTGCGCCGGCGATCACGGTGTTGCCCCCGAGGGTCATGTCGCCGGCGCTGGTCAACGCCGCATCGCCCTGCCGCGTACCCAGCTCCCCCGTACTGACGAGACCTTGCGTCGTCAGACTCAAACCGTTGCCACCGACCAGGCTGCCGCCATTGACCGTATCCCCGGATATCAGTGCCTGGACGTTGCCGCCGCCGTAGATCCGTGCCGTCGCAGCCTGGGTGAGCGCCGCCGCCGTCAGCGAGATGTCGCCGCCGGCATACAAGCTGCCCTGGTTGGCGAGCGCCCCTGCCGTGGTGACGGCAAGGGCGCCGGTGGCGGAGAGCACGCCCGTGCTTTCATTGCCGATGGAGGCTGCCTGCGCATCCAGACGACCGCCTGAGACGACGCTGGCCCGGTTGGCGAGAACGCCCGCACCTTGCAGGGAAAGATCACCACCAGCCTGCACGGCGCCGTCGAGCGTGGTGTCGCCACGGCTCGCCAGCGCCAGCGCACCGCCGGCATCGATGACTCCGAGGCTACTCGCGGAACCTGCATCCACCGACAACGCGTTACCGGCGTGCAGCGTGCTCGTGGCCGTCGTTTCCAGCGCGCCACCTGCCGAGGCGCGGCCGACGCCGGCCGCATAGATGATGCCGTCGTTGCGCAGACCCGTGCCTGTCGAGATATCGAAGGCCTGCCCGGTGTAGACCACGCCACTGTTACGCAGCGCACCGGACGTCGCGAGTGTCAGACCACTGCCGGCATTGAGCCGGCCGGATTGTTCGATGTCACCGTAGGCGCGCATGCTCAAGGCGTTGGCGGCAATGACGCTGCCGTGCAAGGCCAGCGCGCCCTGCGTGGTCAGGAGCACATCGCCCGTCTGTGTGCCGAAGGTACCGTCGAGCGTGACCGGGCCGGCCGCGTCGAGACCGAGCCGGTTCATCGCAACCGTCTTGCCCGTCAGGCGCACTTCGCCCGCGCTGCTCAGCGTGAGGTCGCCGGCTTGCGCGGCGATGACGCCACTGCTGACCACGCCGACGCCGGCCTCGGTACCCACCAGGCGGATCTTCTCCGCATACATGCCACCCAGCGCCGCGACGTCGATCGCCACGCCCGTGCGCGCCCCGGTCGCCTGACCCGCGCGGACGCTCGCATCGGTATAGCCCGCGTCGTTGCTGCCGGCGATGACGCTGAGGTCCTTCGCCCAGATCTGTCCGTTGACCTGGACCGCGCGGGCGATGAGGTCGGTGCGGTCGACGGCGGCGGTGTCCAGGCCACCACTGCCGATGGCGATGCTGCCACCGGTGACGTGGAAGGCATCGAGGCTGCCGCTGCCGCCGAACACGGGCGTGCCGGTGGTCAGGGTGAAGCGCTGGCTGTTGATGATGCCGCAGCCGTCGCAGGTGATACCGTAAGGGTTGGCGATGACCACCGGCGCGGCCTTGCCGCCCACCTCGACGTAACCGCGCAGGCTGCTCGGCAGGCCCGAGGTGACCTCGTTGAGGATCAGCGAGGCTTCGCCGTTCTTCAGATTGTCGTTGCCGGCAATATAGCCGCCGAGCTGGGTTCGCGAGATGGACCCGCTGTTGTTGAGGATCAGGCCGCGCTGATCAACGTCGAAGCGGCGGTACTTGTTATGCGAGACACCCGCCGCGTTGGGCGCGACGATATCGACGACGGGAACGCCGTTGGCGGCCGAATCCATCTTCGGCTGATGCGTGCCGGCGGCGGCATCGGGAACCACCTGCGCCCAGGAAACCACCGGGATACCCACCGCGGCCAGCGCCACGGCCAGCGGCACCGCGCGCAGCAGCACCTGTCCAGTGATTCGTGCGCCCTGCGGGCGGCCATTCGTATCCGTGTTCGTCTTCATGACATGTTCCCTGGATCGCCGTTCGACGGCGTCGTCCTGCGAATATTCAGAACTGGTAGATCAGCTGGAAGCCGGTCGCTGGCTGCTCGGTATCGAAACCATGTGGCGCGTGGAGCCGCCGTCCCGCGAAGAGATCCCAGCTCAGGCCCCGATAACTGCCGCGCACACCGACCACGGCGCCCGCCAGCTGCTTGTGGCTGGCCTGCGATCCTGGGCCGGAGATCCGGCCGATGTCCGCGCCGATGTACGGCGCAAGGATCCCGATGGGAAACGTCAGCGTATTGCGCAGGTAGCCGCCCCGCTCTCCGGCGAGGGTCTGCTCGCCGTCGAAACCGCGTACCGAGTAGCGGCCGCCGATGGTCAGCAGTTCCGCGGCCGGCAGATGGTCCGTCGAATGCTGCAGGCGAAGGCTGCTGTCCCAGATCACCGGCTGCCTGCCGAACTGCAAGGGCTGGCTGAGCGAGATGTCCAGCGTGGTCAGGCCGTAACGGTTGGTCGGGAAACCGATCTCGGGGTCGTACGCGTTCCACTGGCTGCCGAACCACGGCGTGCCGCGCTGGTAGCCCAGGCGCGCGTCCAGCTGTGCCTGGCCCAGGTAATGACGATGCACCAGGGCCAGTTCGGCACTTGCCACGCGCTGCCGCTGGATACCCACTTCCACGCCCTGGATGTAGCTGTGTGCGCTGCGCGTCGCCACGCGCGCCTCGATCGAGGTCTTGCTCGATGTGCCGCGCGTGAGCAGGCGCTGGATGGTCACGTCGCTTGACGTGGAGGTGCCGGTGGAGCGAAACCGGGTCTGGAAGCCTTCGATCCACTGCCGGTAACGGTACGTGGACACCGAGCCACTGAACGTCCACCAGCCCCACGGCACGCTATAGGTGGCGTTTTCGCTGAAGGTGCTGCCGCCATCCGCGTGCGTGGCCAGCGCGTGGCCAGCGCCGATCGAGAAGAGATCGTTCCAGCCCAGCGGATTGTCAAGCGACATGTTGAGGTTGCCCTGGTAGCGCCCGGTACCCTTCAGCCCGGCGTCGCCGGCATCGAGCACGACATGCCAGCGCCGCGTGGTATGCACGGTGAGCACCACGTCGGATTCCCCGACTTCCCCACCCGGCGCGATATCCATGCTGACGTCCTGCGAGGGCACGCGCTTGAGTTGCTCAAGCCCCTGCTCGATGGCATGCAGGTTCAGCAGATCACCCTCACGCAGCGGAAACGCCGTGCGCCAGTTCAGGACGGGCGAGCCCTCCGCAAAGCGGATGCGCCGGACCGTGCCCGGTACCAGCAGCATACGCAGCGTGCCCTGGGCGATGTCCTGCGCCGGCACGCCGACGCGCGTGGTAACGAAACCACGGGCGATCAGCTCATTGGAAAGGCGTCGCTGCAGGGCCTCGAGCCCTGCACGCCCCACGCACTGGCCAACGAAGCGATCGAGGTAGCGCTGCGCCCAGCCGAACTCGTCGGCCCGTTCGCCCTCCAGACGGAGCGCGTGCAGGTCGAAGCACGGTGATTCCTTCGGCAACGGCGCATCGAGCCGCTCGACGGCCGTCGGCGGCAAGGGTTGGAACGGCGTCTCCTGGCGCTCCGCCTCTTTCTGGTCCAACCGCTGCGCACGGCGCAGTGTTCCTGCTTGTCGAGGGTGGTCTGCCCCAGCGCCACCCCTGCTACGAGTACGGCGCCACCGACCAGCAGCGTCCGCCCCATGGCACGCCAACGGCGCGCCCCCTGAAAACCCATGCTGCCCACTCCACACTTCCGAATGTGCGGGAAGCCGACGCGAACGCGGCTCCTCCATGACTGGAACGCCCCCCTGTACAGGCGATCAGGGATGACATCGGCTGCCCTGCCGAAAACTTTAGGGCTGGAACGAAAAAAGATTCATGAACCGTCCGGTCGAAAATCGACCGTGAAACGGAGTATCGCCGGCCATGACACGGAGAGTGCTCTACGGGTACCCGATGTGCCCACCCCGGTGTGACGCCCGTGCCACTCCCCGAATCCGAAGAACGGAATCAATGAAGCATAACGATTTCGAACTTTGGTACAACAGCGATCCCTTACGTGGTGTCGCTTAAACCTCACGAAGCGGAGACTGCTCGCTTGCATGACACCAAAGACGCTTTGACGCAGGACGCTTTGACGCACGGCGCATTGACGCAGGATTGTGCCGTTCGCTGATCGGTGAGAGCACCATAGCGCGGACGACGATGGACAGGCAGTCACTTCGCCCCCACGAAGTGACGCTCACCTCTCCACCGCTTCCATGTGCTCAGTCCCCATAGGTGCGCAAGTGATTCTCCCCGATCAAGCGCTATTCCTCGCCCGGTGGCAGTTTGCCTTTACCGTGTCGTTCCACATCATTTTCCCGGCCATCAGCATCGGCCTGGCGAGCTTTCTGGCCGTGCTCGAAGGGTTGTGGCTGAAGACGGGCAAGCCTGTCTACAAGCAACTGTTCTTCTTCTGGTCAAAGATCTTCGCTGTTGGATTCGCCATGGGCGTCGTCTCCGGCGTGGTGATGAGTTACGAGTTCGGCACCAACTGGGCCGGATTCTCGGCGGTGGCCGGACCGGTCACGGGCCCCCTGCTTGCCTTCGAGGTCATGACGGCCTTTTTCCTGGAAGCCGGTTTCCTCGGCATCATGCTCTTCGGCTGGACACGAGTCGGGCCGCGCGCCCATTTCTTCGCCACGCTCATGGTCGCCACAGGCACGCTGATCTCCACGTTCTGGATACTTTCCTCGAACAGCTGGATGCAGACGCCGCAGGGCTTCGAGCTGGTAAATGGCAAAGTCGTGCCGGTGGACTGGCTGAAGATCGTGTTCAATCCTTCGTTTCCTTATCGCCTGGTGCATATGGCGCTTGCCGCCTTCATCGTCGCGGCGATGATCGTGGCGGGTTGCGCTGCATGGCACCTGCTACGCGGCCGCCGGGACCGCGCCATCCGCAAGTCGTTCTCCATGGCGCTGTGGATGCTGCTTCTCGTCGTGCCGCTTCAGATCGCGGCCGGCGATGCCCACGGCCTAAATACCCGGAAGTACCAGCCCGCCAAGATCGCTGCCATCGAAGGGCTTTGGGAAACAGAACGAGGGGGTACGTCTCTCAACCTGTTCGGCTGGCCGGACATGGCGCAGGAAACCACGCACTTCGCCCTGAAGGTGCCCCATCTCGGCAGCCTCATCCTCACGCATACCTGGGACGGCGAGATCCAGGGCCTGAAATCGTTCCCGAAAGAAGACCGGCCTTTTTCGCCCCTGGTCTTCTGGAGCTTCCGGCTCATGGTAGCGATGGGGCTCTTGATGCTGTTGATTGCGGTGCTCGGCCTGTGGCTCCGTCGCGGCAAGCGCCTGTACCACGCGGCATGGTTCCAGCGCCTGGTGCTTCTGTCGGCCCCAGCCGGCCTGGTCGCGCTGCTGGCCGGCTGGGTGACCACCGAAGCGGGACGACAGCCCTGGGTCGTCTACGGCGTATTGCGCACCAAGGATGCGGCATCGGCGGTTACCGTCAATCAGGTCGGCACCTCGTTGCTGACCTTCGTGGTGGTGTACTTCATCGTATTCGGTACAGGGGTCTACTACATGCTGCGCCTCATGGCGAAGGGCCCCGAAACGCTCGATCACGAAGCCCATAGCGAAGAAGAAGGCACGGGTGCGGGACACGATCGTTTTGCGCACCGCCCGCTATCCCGTCCTACCGACGCCATCGACGAGTAAACCCCATGTCTATCGATCTGCCCATGGTCTGGGGCGCCATCATCGCTTTCGGTGTGTTTCTGTATGTGGTGCTCGATGGCTTCGACCTGGGCATCGGCCTGCTGTTTCCCCTCTTCAATCGTCAGGGAGAGCGGCAGGTCATGCTCAACACCGTCGCGCCGGTGTGGGACGGCAATGAAACCTGGCTGGTGCTGGGTGGTGCCTGTCTCTACGCCGTGTTTCCCGTGGCGTATGCCGTGCTGCTATCGGCAACTTATCTTCCCGTCGTCGGGATGCTATGCGGCCTGATCTTTCGAGGGGTGGCCTTCGAGATTCGTGCCAAGGCCCGGCGCACGCAGCACCTTTGGGACATGGCCTTCATCGCGGGCTCTGCAGCCGCCACGTTCTTCCAGGGCGTGATCCTCGGCACCTTGCTGCAGGGTATTCCCATCGCGGACGGCAGATACGCGGGCGGCCCGTTTGACTGGGTCAATCCGTTCAGCCTGTTCACCGGCCTGGGCCTGCTGGTCACCTACGCCACGCTGGCGTGCGGGTGGCTGATCATGAAGACCGATGGCGAGCTTCACCGGCGAATGGCGTTGCTCATGCGCCCACTGGCCGCGCTGCTGGCAGCACTTATCGGGGCCATCAGTATCTGGACCGTCATCGGCCAGCCGGCCGTGGCCGCCCGCTGGTTCGCCCTTCCCAACCTGTTTTTCTTCATGCCGGTGCCCGCGCTGGTGCTCGCCGCCGTCGCAGGCATCTTCATAAGCCTTCGCCGGGGAAGCGAGCGAGCGCCTTTCATGCTCACCCTTGCCATCGTATTTCTGGGCTACACCGGCCTCATCGTCAGCATCTTCCCGAACCTGGTTCCTCCTTCGCTGGACGTCTGGTCCGCTGCGGCGCCAAGGTCCAGCCAGGTGTTCACACTGATCGGTGCGGCCGTCATCATCCCGGTGATCCTGTCATACACCGCCCTGTCCTACTGGGTCTTCCGTGGAAAGGTCCGGCACGACGACGCGGGGTATCACTGATGCCAACACTATCCAGATGGCGGCGAGCCCGATGGTTCATCGGGCTCTATGTGGCAGGCGTAGTGGCAGTCGGTGCGGTAGCTCTACTTTTCAGGCTACTGATGCCCCGGTGATCACCCCTGGCGATTCCGTGGGCAGGTGCCTGCCCGGCATACGGTCTTGACGTTTCGCTAATGCCAAAAGACCGACGCTAACGCATCTATCCCGCCATGAAGGTCATGTCGCATGTTTCCGATCGAGATTTCCAGAAAAGCCATGGCGAAGACGAAGTGGCTGTTTTTCTGCATTCCGCTTTATTTAAGCGGGTGTGCCACGATAACCTCCCTCGACCCGATTCCCGGGCCCTTGCAGATCAAGACGGTGGATGCGCTCGGCGTTCACTCCTCGTCCGAGCTTACGTTTGTCGACGTGGAAAGCGACGCCCCCGGCAGCATACGTCCCCAGACACTGCACTATCGCGCCATCAAGAAGCGGGACGGGAGTGCTTTCGACTGTACGTCCCAGATGTTCCCCGGCATGGCGGGCGAAGAGGCGATATACACGCCGCCCAAATGCACTCCGGTAGACTCCGGAACGAGGCCCGGACGCTAAGCTGATCCTCTGGGCCCACCATCGATAGCGACTGAACGGCCTTGCTACGTGAAGCGGGTCTTCATGCGGGATGCACGTTCTGGCCCTGGTCTCGACCTGCAAAGTCGGTTCCACCTATCACAGAGGATCTTCCATGGATAAGAACCGCACCGAAGGCACCAAGCACGAGGTCAAGGGCGCCGTGAAGGAAGTCGTGGGCAAGGTTACGGGCAACAAGACCAAGGAAGTCGCGGGCAACCTCGAAAAGAACGCCGGAAAGGTCCAGAAAGAAGTAGGCAAGGCCGCCGACGAGGCACGCAAGGGTCGCTGACCCTTCGCCATAGCGGTCATGCAAGGGAGCGCCCATGGGGCGCTCCCTTGGTTTATCCGTCGCCGTCATCCTGTCAGGCATCCAGCCTCGACGCTTCCTGCACGGCGGCGACCCGATTCTCCCGATTCTTCCACCAGGGCACTATTTTCGATGAGCACGCTTCCCACGCAAACCGCCCCCATCACCGAGGGCCGTCCCTTTCCGCGCGGCGCCTGCTTCGATGGTGAGGGCACGAACTTCGCCCTGTTTTCCGCCCACGCTACACGGGTCGAGCTTTGCCTGTTCGATGACGATGGCAAAGAGACCCGGATCGAACTTCCCGAGTACACCGACGAGATCTGGCATGGTTATCTGCCCGGTGTCCGGCCTGGACAGTGGTATGGCTATCGTGTCCATGGCCCGTATGAGCCGGAGCAAGGGCATCGATTCAACCCCAACAAGCTCCTGATCGATCCGTATGCCCGGGAACTCGCCGGCGAGCTGACCTGGTGCGACGAGCTCTACGGTTACACGGTGGGCCATCCCGACAAGGACCTGAGCTTCGATGAGCGCGACAGCGCGCCTTTCGTCCCCAAGGCCGTGGTGGTCGACGAGGCGTACGACTGGGAGGGTGACGAACGCCCGATGCTCCCCTGGGACGAGACCATCATCATGGAGACCCATGTCAGGGGCTACACGATGAAGCACCCCGACGTGTCCGATGCCCTGCGTGGCACGTGCGCGGGCCTGGCCTCGCCAGCTGTCCTGGAGCAGATCCGCGGCCTGGGCATCACGGCCGTGGAGCTGCTGCCCATGCATGCCTATCTGGACGACCGCCACCTGCTGGAGGCTGATCGCCGGAATTACTGGGGCTACAACACCCTCGGTTTTTTCGCGATCAAGCGCCGGTATCTGTCCAATGGGCATCGCGACGAGTTCCGTGACCTGGTCAAGGCCATGCACAAGTCTGGCCTGGAGGTGCTGCTGGATGTGGTCTACAACCACACGGCCGAAGGAAGCGAGCTGGGGCCCACCCTCTCGTTCCGGGGCATCGACAACCTGTCCTATTACCGCCTGGCCGAAGATCCCCGCTTCTACATCAACGACACCGGGACAGGAAACACGCTCAACGTCAGCCACCCGCGAGTGATCCAGATGGTGATGGATTCGTTGCGCTACTGGGTGTCGGACATGCATGTGGATGGCTTCAGGTTCGATCTGGCCACCATCCTTGGGCGCGAGCCCACCGGCTTCGACCAGCGTGGCGGAATTCTCGATGCCGTTGCACAAGATCCCTTGCTGGCAAGCGTCAAGATGATCGCCGAGCCATGGGACTGCGGCCCGGGCGGCTATCAGGTGGGACACTTCCCTCCCGGCTGGGCCGAATGGAACGACCGTTTCCGTGACGATGTCCGTGCCTTCTGGAAAGGCGACGAGGGCAAGCTTCCCGACGTCGGCAAGCGGCTTACCGGATCGGCCGATTTCTTCGACAAGCGCGGTCGCCGGCCCTGGGCCAGCGTCAACTTCATCACGGCGCACGATGGTTTCACGCTGCACGACCTGGTGAGTTACGACGGCAAACACAACGAAGCCAACGGCGAAGACAATCGCGATGGTTCGGACAACAACCATTCGTGGAACTGCGGTGTCGAGGGTGATACCGATGACGCGGGCATTCTCGCCCTGCGCGAGCGACAGATGCGCAACCTGCTGGCCACGTTGTTCCTGTCCAAGGGAACGCCCATGCTGCTGGCTGGCGACGAGCGTGCACAGACGCAAGGCGGCAACAACAACACCTATGGCCAGGATAGCGATATTGCATGGATCGACTGGCAGCGCGATCCCACCGCAGGGCGACTGAGCGAATTTGTCCGTGAACTGGTCGCCTTGAGAAAAGCATTTCCCCTCCTGCGCAGGGGCCGGTTTCTGGACGGCAGGTATGAACAGGAGACAGGCATTCGCGACCTGGTCTGGCTCGCGCCTGACGGACAGGAGGCGACCGAAGCTCACTGGACCGACCCGGGCGCCCGCTCGATAGCCGTGATCATGGAGGGGCGTGCCCAGCAAAGCGGTGTGCGCCGCCAGGGAAGCGATGCAAGCCTCCTGCTGCTCGTGAACGCATGGTCCGAGGGTGTGGCCTTCCGGCTACCTGAAGGTGACTCCGCCGCCTCCTGGTCGGTCGTACTGTCGTCGGCACCCGAACTGGAAAAGGGTGTAACGGCGGAAAAAGGTGGTGAATTCATTTGCCCTCCCCGGTCCATCGTGGTCATGACCAATGGCCTGCCGTGACTTCAAGCATAAGAAGGATGCGACAACCCCGACTACGCTGCGGAGAACCTGAGTAAAGGCCTGAATCGTCGGGCCGGGCGACGTCATGAGCGTCCAGGGGCGGGAGGCTTTCATGCAGATACGCAACAGAACCTGTGGGCTTGTTGCGCTGTTCATCGTGTCTTCGACATCGATAGCAGCGCAGGACGCGCCGATGACAAAACCCCACGTCATCGACGATAGTCGATACACACAGGCGCAGCAGCGTATCCAGATAGAGCCGGGCCGGAGCTTGAACCTTTTCTGCACGGGCTCAGGGTCACCCACGGTCATCTTCGATGCTGGCCTGGGTGACGAAACCAGCACGTGGGGCCTGGTTCAGCCGGAAATATCACGGCTGACACGCACGTGCTCCTATGATCGTGCGGGCATCGGTTTCAGCGATCCGGCCACGCGACCCAGCACCAGCGCAAACATCGTCGACGATTTGCATAAGCTACTGGCCAGGGCTGATGTCCGTGGCCCCTATGTATTGGTAGGTCACTCCTATGGTGGCCTCAACATGCTGCTTTTCGCGAGCCGCTATCCTTCCGACGTGGTGGGCATGGTGTCGGTGGACCCGGCCAATGAACTTCAGGCCACGGCCATGCGCCAGGCTTTCAGGAATTACGACAAGGACGTTCTCGCCCCCTTCATTGCCCAGCACGAAGCCTGCATAAAGCAGGCGGAGACAGGTTTCGACAAGGAATCCGAGCTTTACCGGAAGTGCATCGGCAAGACCGATCCTTCCATGTCGAGCGCGATCAATGCAGTGCATGACATACAACACGCCCGGCCCGCCTACCAGAAGGCCGTTACTTCGGAGCTGAAAAGTGTCCGGGGCGGCGCCAGCGAGGATCAGGTCCGCGCTGCACACCGCACCTTCGGTGACATGCCCATCATCGTTCTCACCCGGACCATGGGCAACGATGCCAATATCCCACTGGGGCCAAACGAGACGAAGGAGTCACGGGACACCCTGCGACGCAACTGGATCGACATGCACGAGGAACTCGCATCGCGGTCCACCCGGGGACAGAATCGCAATATCGCCAATACCGGGCATTACATCCAGCTGGACCAACCCGGTGCCGTCATTACCGCCATCAAGGACGTACTGAGGCAGGCGTCGTCGGATATCGACCTTGACGGGCATCTCAGCGCTCCAGTCCGAATCCCTCGTCGATCCATCCGGTGATGCCACCAATCATCTCCTTAACCGGCCTTCCCAGCCTGGCAAGCTTTATCGCCGCCTTGTTGGCACCGTTGCAGTGCGGCCCGGCGCAGTAAACGACGAACAGGGTGTCAGCGGGATATTCCGCCATGCGTTGTTCCGTCACCGTATGAGCGGGCAGATTGATGGCGCCGGGTACATGACCTGCCGCATAGAGTGTCGGCGTGCGTACATCGAGCAGGACGAAATCCCTGGCTTCGCGGTTCGTTGCATACCAGACATCGGCGCAATCGGTCTCGAATCCCAGGCGGGCCTCGAAATGGGCCAGGGCATCCTGGCTGGCGGCGGCGGGGAAACGTTGAACGACGGTACTCATCGGCAGGCTCCTGCAGGAAGGTGATACCAGTGTCGGCACTGGCGCCACCTGGGTGTTACTGGCAAGAATGACTACCACCATGAAGAATCCGCCAAAACGCCGCCGCTCGATCCCCGGACCACCCAACCGGAACGTGGCCGCCCTCGTGTACGACGGGCTATGCGCCTTCGAATTCGGCGTCGCCGTGGAAATGTTCGGCCTGGCGCGCCCCGAGCTGCCGGACTGGTACAACTTCGAAGTGTGTGCCGTAGACCAGGGGCCCATGCGCGCCGCCAGCGGCCTGCAGGTCACGGCGGAGGCAGGGCTCGACCGGCTGAAGAACGCCGGCACCATCATCGTCCCGGGCTGGCGTGGCATGGACGCCATCCCGCCTGCCCCACTGCTCAAGGCGCTGCGAAACGCCCACGATCGTGGAGCCCGCCTGTTGTCATACTGCTCGGGTGTGTTCGTGCTTGCGGCAAGCGGGTTGCTTGATGGCCTTCGCGCAACCACCCATTGGCGGTATGCCGATGCCCTTGCGCAACGCTATCCATCCATCCGCGTCGAGCCTGACGTGCTCTATGTCGACGAAGGACAGCTGTTGACTTCGGCAGGGAGCGCCGCAGCGCTTGATCTGTCCCTGCACCTGATCCGGCGCGACTACGGCCCCGATGTCGCCAACTCCGTGGCCCGGCGTGCCGTCGTACCCGCCCACCGTGACGGGGGGCAGGCTCAGTTCATCCAGACACCCGTACCGATGCATGGGGACGGGCTGAGCAAGTTGCTCGGCTGGATGCGCAAGCATCTTGATGAAACTCTTACCATCTCTGTACTTGCCGATCGTGCTCATATGAGCGAGCGCACGCTGCTTCGCCGCTTTGAAGAGGCCACGGGTTGTTCACCCAAGCAATGGATTACACAGGAACGCCTGAGCCGGGCCCGCCAGTTATTGGAAGGTGGCGACCTGAGCGTCGATCAGATAGCTCAGGCGTGTGGTTTTGGTAGTGCCGATACGCTCCGGCATCATTTTCGACAGCATATGCAGCTGAGCCCGGCACGCTATCGGGAGCGATTCGGGGTGTTTCATGGTGCGTAGGTAGAGGAATGTTGGTACCGGGGTATTGCGAACGAATGGTCGCGCGCAGGCGCGCTCCTGCAGGGGCACAAAAAGAGCCGGCCCCGTGAGGGGCCGGTTCTGGTTCGGGCGGTGATCGGGGATTACAGCGAAGCGCCGAAGGTCACCATGAACGCGCGCGGCTGCAGCAGGCCGTAGGTGGGCGAGCTGCTGTACAGCTTGCCTTCCGGGGTGGCCAGGAACTGCGACGAGCTGACGTACGAGAACGCCTTGTGGTCGGTGATGTTGCTTACGTTGAACTTGATGTAGGGGCTCTTCAGCCAGTCCCAGTTATTGAAGCGGTAACCCGCATCCAGGCTGAAATTGGTGAAGCCGCCGACACGCTCGGTATTCATGTAGTCGCCATAGAGCGAGCTGGTGACGCGCGCGCTCAGCGTGGCCCACAGATGGCTGCCGTCGTCGTAGGCCAGGCTGAGGTTGCCGATGTTGCGGGCGGTATCCGGCATGGTCTTGCCGTCGGTCGGGTAGATGCCATCGCCGCTGCCGCCGTTGATATCGCCGACGATCTTGGCGCGGGTGTAGGTGTAGGAAGCGTACGCCGTCCAGTCCTTCGCCAGCTTGTAGCTCACCTCGCCGTTGAAACCATCCATGCTCATACGATGGATCGACGTGTAGAAGGTGTAGCCGGTGGTCTCGTCGAACGCGCTTTCCTGCTTGTTGTTGTAGTTGCTGTGATAAACGTCGGCGCTGACCGAAAGCGCATCACCGTAGAAGCGGTAACCGATGTCGGTGTTCCAGGCCGTTTCCGGCGCATTGGCCTTCTGCTGGTTATCCAGCGTGTTGAGCAGGGCCACCGTGTTGGGCGGTGCACGGAAGGTCTTGCCGCTGCCGATGTAGAACTGGTTGCGGTCGTCAAGCTGGAACTTGATGCCGGCCGTGGGCAGGAGCTTGTTCCAGCTCTTGTCCACGTTGCTGTAGTTCTGCTGCTTGGTAAGGGAGCCTGCCGTGGAACCCGGATACTCCCACACGTAGCCCGTGCGGTTTTCCCACAGGTAGCTCAGGCCAGCGGTGAAGGTCCACTGGTCGTTCGGGGTCCAGTTGTCGGTGACGAAGCCCTTCTTGATTTCGGTCGTGGTGTATTCGTCATACACCTTCTGCGGCACGCCATTGGGGTACTCGATGAAGTTCGAATTGCCCCAGATGTCGCCCGGATTGCCCTGGCTATCCACCGAGCCATAGAGATCGGACTGGCTCTTGCGCGAGCGCTCGTACCAGAAGCCGTATTCCAGGCTGTTATCCAGGCCGAAGTCCTGGTTGAACTTGGCGATCACGCCCGGACGGAAGGTGGTGGCGGCTGAGTAGGAGTACACCACGCCGCTGGTGTTGTTGGTCACGCGGCCATCGCCATTGACGTCCTGGTTGGCGTAGCCGAAGCGATCCAGGGGCGAGGTGCTTTCGTTCACCGTCGCACCGGCGCCACCGCCGCCGCTGCCGTACCAGAAGTACGGAATCACGGACAGGCGCAGGCTATCGGACAGCTTGAACTCGCCGTCCAGGCTGGCCAGGTAGCTGGAGAACGGATTGGTGCGCAGGCCGTAATAGAAGGTGTTGTTGCTGATGGCCGCCGGCGACGAGCCCGGCAGCCAGGTCGGGTTGTAATCGTAGTGGTAGCCGTTCTGGGCCACCTGGGCCTTGGTCAGCGAACGATAGTTGATGTTGTTTTCGCGGTTGTACTGCAGCGACGCGCTGATGGAGTTGTTGTCGTCGATGGTCCAGATCGACTTGCCCTCGACCTTGGTCACGTTCATGTCGCCCTGACCGCGCCACTTGTCGGCGCTGTTGTCGGAGTAGGAAATCCAGGAACGCACCGGGCCGGTATCGCCCGTGTTGAGGCGGATGAAGGTACGGCGGTAGTCATTGCTGCCGACGGTCTGGGTGAAGTCCACGCCCGCCTGGTGCGACGGGTCGATGGTGGCCCAGCCGATATGGCCGCCGCTGGCGCCCGAGTCCGGCATGTCCACATCGGGAATGCCCTGCAGCACGGTGATGTCGCCCATGTTCTCCGTGTCGCCGTACTCGGTGGCATACACCGAGTAGCTACCCGTATCGGTGATGGGTGCGCCGTTGACGGTCATGCCGATGTCCGATGAGTCGAAGCCGCGGATGCTGTAGTGGCCGTTGGCCAGGCCCGTGACGTCATCGGTGGCGGCATTCACGCCCGGGATGCTGCCTATCATCTGCGTGAAGTTGGCGCCCGGCGAAGCCTTCTGGATCGCATCGCGGGTGATGGTCGACACGGCCTTCGGTGCCGTCTGCACCGACATCAGGCCGCCGGCCAGCGAAAGATTGTCGGCCTGCACGGTCACGGCATTCATCTGCTGGACGCGCTTGGTGTCGTTGGAGGTAGTGGTATTGGACGTGCTTGACGCACTCGAACGCTGAGCACCCGCATCCTTGTTGGTGGTCGACTGATTCGCCGGGTTGTTGGCGTCCTGTGCTACCGCAGAACCAGCGGTCATACAGAAAACGACGGCAATCGCCATATAAAGGTGGTTTCTTTTCATCTCTATCAATTCCACAGGAGCAAAGCGGGTGATCAGCCGCCTGCATGAAGCAGGCAGCGAGCAGTTTTGTGAATTCGGGTGTCGCGTTCGAAACGCTTTTCGATAACGCGAGAGTCAGCGCGCAATTACCTGATCAAAAACGCATTTAATTGACCGTCAACGCATGAGATTGCTATTTAACGTAAATTTACGCGTTTCCTCCGGGCGTAAAAAAAGCCCGACCAGTAAAGATCGAGCGAACTTATGAAAACCGCGAGTTATCGTTGAATCACGCAGTGGTTGCCGCGTGACAATACTCAACGGTTCAAGCGTTGCATAGATTTTTTACAAAAATGTTTCCGATCGATCACGAAGATGCCGCTGCGCGTGGCTTTTGCAGGGGACCTACATGCGTCGAGCTACCGATGAAAACGGCGACCCACGTCATCCATGCTTTGCCCCACTTCATCTATCGCACTCCACGGGTCGCTCTTGAGTCGGGCAAGCCGCTTCGGCATGGAATGAATATCGAAATCGCTTCCCGAGCGCAGCTTGCCCAGTTCATCCCAGCGAAGCGGTGTTGCAACCGGCGCTCCGGCACGAGCTCTCAAGGAGTACGACGCGATTGCCGTGGCGCCCCGACCATTCCTCAGGTAATCGATATAGATTTTTCCCTTGCGTAGCGACCTGGTGGCTGTCGCGACGAACTCCGTAGGCTGGGTGCCTGCCATGGCTTCGGCGAAGCCTCTGGCAAACAGCTTGACGGTATCCCAGTCCGAGGCCGGTTTCAGTGGAACGACAACATGCAGTCCCTTGCCACCCGAAGTGCGCACGAATGACACGAGGCCGAGTGCATCGAGCAGCGAACGCACCGTGCGGGCCGCCTCCACCACCCTTCCCCAGGCCACGCCATCACCCGGATCCAGATCGAAGACGATGCGATCGGCCCGATCCGGATCGGCAATGTGCGCTCCCCAGGGATGGAATTCCACGGCACCGAACTGCACCAGCTCGATCAACCCCTCGGCATCCTGCGGATAGAGATATTCCGCGTGGCCGCCTTTCTTCTCGGCGATCCGGGTAAGCCCCGCGCGCTTCAGGCCTGAAAGTGCGTGCTTCTGGAAGAACATGGCGCCATCGATACCATCGGGGCAGCGCACGATAGAAAGTGGCCGATCCACGATGGGCGGCAGTATCCAGTCCATCACTGCCCGGTAGTAATCGACCACCTTCTGCTTCGTGATGCCATCGCCGGGATAGACCAGGCGCTCGGGGTGCGTGATGGCGATCATGGGTGTGTCCTCCGCGGCATCGGTCGTTTGCAGATCGTCGGGCGACTTGTCGAATCGCAGCGCCTTGAGGCTCGCCTGGCGAAGCAGGCCACCGCCGCTATAGCCACGGAAGAACACTTCGGCCACCACGGCAGGCTTGACCCACTGCTCACCCTGAAGCAGGGGATCGACGCCATCCAATGGAACCGGCGGCGTTTCATGTCCTTTCCTTGCGAAATCCCTGCCCAGCTCGCGCAATAGATCGTCGGAAAAGCCGGTGCCTACGCGTCCCACGTAGTTCCAGCGCTTTCCTTTTCCCGGTTTTGCCAGCAGCAGCGAACCCAGCGCGAGACGGGAGCCTTTGGCACGCGTGAATCCGACCACGGCAAATTCGTCGCTATCCAGCCGCTTGATCTTGAGCCAGTCATCACGGCTCCCCGGATCGTAGATTCCCTCAGCCCGCTTGGAAATGATGCCTTCCAGCTGGTGAGCGATGGCCTGGTCGAAGACCGCAGGCCCATCGCCGGCATGATGGCTGCTATACCTGAGCTGCGCAGGCGCATGTTCGATCACGCGTTCCAGGAGCGCCTTGCGCTGGATCAGGGGAACATATGCGAGATCCTTTCCCAGCAGATACGGCATATCGAACATCACATAGGCTAGCGGTGCCTGGCCTTCCCCGGCGAGAGTCTTCTGAAGAGCATTGAAGTCGCTTCGGCCCTTCGCGTCGAATGCCACCAGCTCACCGTCGAACCGTGCGCTGGACAAACCAAGGGCCTCGATGGCCTGGACGATCTCCGGCACGCGCTCATTCCAGAAAAGGCCGTTGCGTGACCAGACGGCGACACGACCGTCGACCACCGTGGCTGTCAGGCGATATCCATCCCACTTCACCTCGTGAATCCAGCCATCGCCTTGCGGAGGTGCATCCCGCAGGCGGGTCAGTTGCGGCGCCAGGAACCGGTCCGACGGCGAAGCATCCCTGGCGCCGTCGAGCACGTCCAGTTCCCTGGCCAGCGCATTCCATGAACTCTGCTTTCGAGGCAGCCTGGATGTCTTTGTGCTTCTGCGAACGGCCGCCCTGCCCTTCCCGGCACGCTTCGTGCTCGCCCGCATCCTGCCATCGAGCAGGTCATCGGCCTCGAGGTCGCTGGCAAAAGCATCATCGGCCTTGATCAGGAACCAGGTGGGCTGGCGTTCGCGTTTACTGCTGCGGACGAGGTGCCAGCCGCCTTTTAGCCGCTCACCAAACAGCTCGAAGGTCAGGTGCCCCTTCGCGAGCTGGGCTTCGACATCGCCGGCCGAAGTCCAGACGCCTTTGTCGAAGATATCGACATGCCCCTTGCCGTAGCCCTCCTCGATATCGCCTTCGAAGTCGGCATAGGGCACCGGGTGGTCTTCCACTTCCACGGCCAGGCGTTTCACGGCAGGGTCGAAGCTTGGCCCCTTGGGCACCGCCCAGCTTTTAAGCGCGTCGCCCACCTGCAAGCGAAAATCGAAATGACGCGTCGATGCATGGTGCAGCTGGACGACGAAGATCGCCCTGTGACCGCGACCACCAGCACGGTCTGGCCCAGGTTCATTCGTGCGGTCGAAGTCACGCTTGCGACGGTATTCGTGCAGGCTCATGCGTGTGCCTCATTCGTCGCTAGGACGACACCCGGCTCTTGCGCTTCGCCGTTTTCGCCGGTGATGCCCGTCCCGGACTCCGACGTGACCTCGCGGCTTTTCCCGAAGCGGTCTTCTTCGGGCTGCTGCCCGTCTTTCCGCCCAGGCTCTTCTGAAGCAGCGCCATGAAATCGACCACGTTGGTCGCGGCATTCCCGGGCAATGCCGCCTCTTCCTCCTTCTCCACCACGCCGCCTCGGGTCTTGATCCGTCTATCGATGACCTTGCGCAGCCGATCCCTGAAATCATCCCGATAGCTACCCGGCTTCCAGTCTTCCGCCATCGACTCAACCAGCTTCTGTGCCATGTCCATTTCCTTGGTGGAAATTCGATAGGCAGCAGGCTTCTTGTCCGGGATGGCGTATTCCTCCGGATCGACCAGCTCCTGTTCGTAGCGCAACAGGATGAGTACCAGCGCATTGTCCTTTGGCACCACGGCGGACAGGTATTCACGCGTGCGGATCACCACCCGGGCGATGCCGATCTTGCCGGTCTTTTTCAGGGTTTCGCGAAACAGGACATAGCCCTTTTCGGCCTTCTTGCCGGGCACGAGATAATACGGCTTCTCGAAATATTCGGGGCCAATGGTGTCCTGGTCCACGAACGCCTCGACTTCGACCGCTTCCTTACCCTCGGAAGACGCCGAACGAAGATCCTCGGGCTTCAGTACGACGTAGCTGCCTTTCTTGTACTCGAAGGCCTTGACGATGTCCTTCCAGGGCACTTCCTCACCCGTCTCCGCGTTGACCCGCTCATAGCGGATAGGCGTCTTGCTGCGGCTGTCGAGCATCCGGAAATGCAAGTCGACGGACCGTTCGCCGGGCATCAGCGAGACGGGCACGTTGAGCAGCCCGAACGAGAGCGTTCCGGTCCAGATAGGACGGGCCATATCGTTCCTCCCAGGCAGCGGATCTGCCATGGCAAGGACGCAGCGTAGGGGCGCATCTGTGGGCAGTTTGTCCACGCAAGGTCAACGTAGCCGGCGGGAAGGGCCAGAACGAGAGGCGCCGCCAGAGGCCGCCCCTCGTCGCGCAGGCCAGATGTGACTTACGCCAGCATGCGCACCTTGGCTTCCCGGGCGAAGAATCGCGTCTTCGCACCATTCACGAAGGCATCGATCGCACTGGATGCAAAGACGCCATCATCCGGCTTGACCCCGGCTGCCTCCAGCAAGCGGCGACCACCCGCATCGACCACCATGGCCTTCAGATGTCCGAACGCATCGCGCATGAAGTCGATTGCGGCGGATTCGTTCTCCAGCTCCCCTGCACCATCGGCCGAAAGGACCACGGCCACGGCGTCGAAAACGATGGAAGGCGTGCCTGCCAACTGGCCATCGGCAGCAAGTTTCTTGCCGTCGGACAGCTTTGCCCCACCCAGTTTCGGCGCCACGATCTTCACCACAGCACCCGCCGCCTCCGCTGCCTTCCTGACCTTGTTCACGGCGGCGCCATCGGAACCGTCACTCACCAGGATCCCCACGACACGCCCCTCCAGCGTTTTCTTCATCTTGCCGATGATCTGCAAGGCCGGTGACGGCGGCATGTCGACCGGCGGCACCTTCGCCGCAGGCGCCGGAGGCAGGCTGTCCAGGGCCAGGCCATCGGCCACGCGGCGTGCCAGTGCTTCGTCAACGTGGCGAAGGTGGCCTACCACGGCTTCACGGACATGAGGCGTCTCGACCTTGGACAGTTCGAAGACCAGCGCCGAGGCCATATGCGCCTGTTCGAAGGCGGTCTGGCTACGGAAGAACAGCCGGGCCTGGCTGTAGTGATCGGCAAAGCTCTCCGGACGAATACGACTGCGGGCTCCTTCCTCCCTGGCCGGGAAGGTGCGGAAGCCACGCTTTGCATCTTCGCGGGGGGAATCCGCCTGGAGGGAGCTGGGCTCGTAGGCGACCCGCCCCTTCGGAACATCCCGCTGCATATGGCCATCGCGCTGGTGATTCGCGAAGGGGCACTTGGGTGCATTGATCGGCAACTGGGCGAAGTTGGGAGAGCCCAGGCGGGAGAGCTGGGTATCCAGGTACGAGAACAACCTGCCCTGCAACAGCGGATCGTTGCTGAAATCGATGCCGGGAACGATATGCGAGGGGCAGAACGCCACCTGCTCGGTTTCCGCGAAGAAATTATCCGGCCAGCGATCGAGCACCATGCGGCCGATGACTTTCAGGGGCACGAGTTCTTCGGGAATGAGCTTCGTAGCGTCCAGATGGTCGAAGGGGAAGCGTTCGGCCTCTTCTTCTGTGAACAACTGCACGCCCAGTTCCCATTCCGGGTGATTGCCGCCTTGAATGGCTTCGAAAAGATCCCGGCGATGAAAGTCAGGGTCGGCACCTGCCAGCTTCACCGCCTCGTCCCACACCGTGGACTGAAGCCCCAGCTTCGGCCGCCAGTGGAACTTCACGAAGGTGCTCTTGCCCTCTGCATTCACCAGCCGGAACGTATGGACACCGAAGCCTTCCATCATCCGTAACGAACGGGGAATCGTCCGGTCCGACATGGCCCACATGATCATGTGAATGGATTCGGGTGTAAGGGAGATGAAGTCCCAGAAGGTGTCATGGGCCGTGGCGGCCTGGGGGAACCCACGATCGGGCTCCATCTTTACCGCATGGACCAGATCGGGAAACTTGATGGCGTCCTGGATGAAGAACACGGGAATGTTGTTGCCAACGAGATCCCAGTTGCCTTCCCGGGTATAGAACTTCACGGCAAAGCCACGCACGTCGCGCGGAGTATCCACCGAACCCGCGCCGCCCGCCACGGTCGAAAAACGAACGAACACCGGCGTTTTCTCGCCAACCTCGGTCAGGATGCTCGCCGATGTGTGTTTCTTCAGGGATCGGGTCAGTTCGAAGAATCCGTGTGCCGCTGAGCCCCTCGCATGCACGATCCGCTCCGGAATCCGCTCATGGTCGAAGTGGGTAATCTTTTCACGGAGCACGAAATCTTCCAGCAGCACCGGGCCCCGCTCCCCCACCTTCAGGGAGTTCTGGTTATCGCTGATGATGCCGCCTTCATTGGTGGTTAGCGGCTCGTGCTTCCCACCGGCTTGCTGGTGAAGCTCGTCACCGTCGCCCCGTGGGTCGCTTGAAGTTTTCGGAGCGGACTTACCCAGCCCCTTCGCTGGCGCTGGCGTGGCTTTCTTGACCATGGCGAACCTCTGCTTGGTAGACCCCGGGACCATGCGCTGGACGGCGTCAATACCCTGTGCAACCTGTGCAGATTTCATGTTCCCTTACGATAATCGCCATGAAACGGTCCATGCCGCCATCACATCCAGCTCGTCGATGGCTCCAACGCCATGGCGTTGGGACTCATGCCGAAATTGCACATTCAAATCAGGGGCATCGTCTTTTTTGCCTGCCACACTGTGATTCGCCCGATAAGCGCGTGGGGACGCGCACGGGTAGTCATCGCATCAGGGATGCAGCGCCAGCCGATGAGCATCAACCCGCAGGCCAAGGGATCCCGGCACCTTTTCGCTCGCCCTTGATTCGTAATTTCATGCGATTCGAGGCCAGTCAGTCGTATTCCAGAGGGGACGTTGCGCGTGAATGAGGACTCATCGACCAGATCCTGGTCCGCCTGGCTTACTTCACTGGTCCTGGTGGCCTTGTGGGCACTGGTCTCATGGACCAACCTTTTTCCACCCTCAGCTTTCCCCTCTCCCTGGTCGGTTGCCCGCGGATTCATGGAGGAGGTCACCACGGGCCGGCTGTTCACCGATCTCATTGCTTCGCTGTTTCGCGTCATATCGGGATTCACCCTGGCCGTCGCACTGGGCATACCCGCCGGACTCTGGCTCGGTGCCAGGGTGCGCGTGCGCAGCGCACTGTTACCGATAGTGAATTTCTTTCGCAGCCTGTCGCCGCTGGCCTGGATTCCCTTCGCGATTCTCTGGTTTGGCATCGGCGATGCCCCGGCTGTGTTTCTCATCTTCATGACAACGTTCTTCCCCATGGTGCTCACCGCGGCCGCCGCGGTGGCGAACGTGCCCTCGCTCTATCTGAAGGTCGGCAATGACGTCGGATTCTCGCAGCGGGAAATGTTCTGGGCCCTGATCCTGCCCGCCGTCGCGCCCCAGCTGATTACCGCCTTGCGCATCACGGCGGGCCTGGCCTGGGTCATCGTCGTCGCGGCGGAAATGATCGTAGGGCGCGATGGCCTGGGTTTCGCGATCTGGGATGCACGCAATGGCCTTCGAATGGACCTGCTGGTATCCGGCATGATCGTTATCGGCGCCATCGGTACCCTGCTGGATGTTCTTCTTCGTCAGCTTGCCCGCCACCCGGGCGTGAGGTGGGCATATGACCGATAAATCGATTGATGCGCGGATAGGCTCTCATGCCTTCGGCAACATAGAAGTATTGCGCCATATCCAGCTGGAGGTATCGCCCAACGAGATCGTGGCTATCGTCGGCCCCTCGGGCTGCGGAAAGACGACCTTGCTCAATCTGCTCTCCGGCACGCTGAACCCTTCGAACGGCACGATATCCAGGGAAGGACCCACCCGGACCGTCTATCAACAGGATGGCCTGCTTCCATGGCTGACGATGGCCGGCAACATCGATCTGGGTCTGCGGCACCTGACCGACAGCAAGGCAAGATCCTCCGCGCTCGAAGAAGCATTGGCCATGATTGGCCTGGAAACCTTTCGCGATCACTACCCTTACCAGGTGTCGGGTGGCATGCGTCAGCGGGCCGAGCTTGCTCGCGCCCTCGTAAGTCAGGCGCGCATCCTGCTGCTGGACGAACCCTTTTCAGCGCTGGACTACATGACACGGCTGCACATGCGACATGAGTTCGTCCGCCTGATGCAGAACATGCCGCGCACCGTTCTGCTCGTTACCCATGACGTCGAGGAAGCGGTCGAACTGGCCGACCGGGTGCTGGTTCTCACCCGGCGCCCCACGACGATCCTGGATGAACTCCGGATGCGAAGCCCTCGACCGCGCCATGTTACCGACCCGGAAGTGGTCGCCACCGTTGGCCGGTTGCTGTCCCTGCTCAACCTCGAAACCCCGTTCACGGCAACGGGTCCGCACGCGGACCATGCGGACCGTATCCCCATCGCCCTCTCATAGCCCAGGACATCAACATGGCCGCTCGTTATGCCACCCGCTGGCTTGCCGGGGTCGTCATCGTCATCGGTACGCTCGCGGTCATGCGATATGAACCATGGCATGCCTGGGCCGCCGAATCCGATAGCGAGCACCTTGAACGCGTTCGCGAACAACTCACCGTCGGGTTCCTTCCGGTGACATGCCACCTCACCTGCCCTGTCACCGACTACGCATCGCGAAAGAGCAAGGAGTTTCGTTACGACGCCCAGCGTTTCAACGACTTTCCCACCGTCGCCGAAAGCATGAAAAGTGGTCGCCTGGAGGCCACGTTCATGACCGTGCCCCTGGCCATGAAACTTCGCGAGCAGGGATTGCCGGTGAAGATCGTCTACCTGGGGCATCGCGATGGCTCCACCGTGATGGTTCGACCTGACCTCAGTATCCGTGGACTTGAGGATCTGAAGGGACGTCGCTTTGCAATTCCCAGCAAGTACAGCAATCAGTTTCTCGTGATACGGAAACTCATGGTCGATCGCGGTATCGATCCGGCGTCGATCGATTTCGTCGAACTGCCTCCGCCCGACATGCCAGGTGCGCTGGCGGCAAAGGCCATTGATGCATATTTCGTTGGCGAGCCCTTCCCCGCCAAGGCAGAGCTCAGTGGCGAGGGCCGCATCCTTTACCACGTGAAGGATATCTGGCCAGGCTTCATCTCGTGTGCACTGGTGGTGCACGAGCGCCTTATCCACGAACGACCCAACGTCGTCGCCAACCTGGTGAGAAGCATTGCCGAGAGCGGCGAATGGGCGGAAACCCACCGCCTGGAAGCCGCCCATGTCGCATCACCCTATTTCCGGCAGGACGAAGCCATCGTTCGCCACGTACTTACCAGCCCACCCGGGCGCGTGAGTTACCGGATGCTTTCTCCTTCGGATGCCGATCTGCAACTGATCCAGGACATGGCACTGGAAACAGGCATGCTGGACAAACCCGTTCCGCTCTCAGAACTGCTCGATCGCCGCTTTATCCCCAGGGATATCGCACAGCGGGATATCGTTCCGGAGCTGGCCCGCAACCAGACGCCTGCAGCGGACTAGCCGGGACCGATGGCGACGCTCGTCTGCTGGCGTGCGCGATAAGAGCGCCTGTCTCGCGCCAGCATGAGCGTACAGGCGCAGCTTGCCAGCACCGAAATGGCGACGAGTGCACCGAGCCTGACGTTCGCGGGCACCTGTGAAAACACGAGCACCCCGAATCCTGCACCCACCACGATACTGTCGATGATGATGGCTGGGCCGACCGCACGTCGTGCGCTTGCCACGGGATCGGCCACGCCACGGCGGCGCTCGCGATCCGCGTATTCCAGAAGATGCAGCGGGAAATCGATACCGATTCCCAGCGTGATGGAAATGAACATGGACGTGGCGACGCCCACCGGGATGCCCAGCCACCCCATCGTGCCCAGCACCGCCAGGCAAGCGACCGTCACGGGTAGTACGGCGAAGCATGCCGCGGATACACGACGTAAGATGACAAGAAGGAAAACAAACAACGCGAGGATTCCAGATCCCACGGAAACCAGCTGGCTCCGCACGTTGGCGGCGATGGTTGCCTGACTGACCGCTACATCGCCACCGAAACGTATCTTTCCTCCCATAGGGGCCAGCAACGTACCTGCCAGCTCGCCGGCATGCGTCATGATGGTGGCGGTCTGGCGATAATTGGCATCCTTGAGATAGATGGTAAGCAGGCCGCGCTGCCTTTCTTCGTCGACCACTTCACTGCGACGGTCCGCACCGCGCCCGACGCCCATCTGGTGCCACAGGCGCTGTATGCCGCGACGGTCGTCGCGAACGACGTCGCTTCCTTCGGCGCGACCATTCATGAGATAGCGCACGCCTGAAAGCTGACCATATGGACCCGTAACCCCTCCCACGCCCGCAGTGACTCGCAAGGCATCTTCCATCCTGCCGATGGCCTGGATGACCCCGGGATCGTGCAGGGCCTGCGTATGCCCGGGGAAGTCCAGCTCCACCTGAAGCAGATGGGTGCCCAGCATGGACCGGTTGACGCGCTCCATACTCTGGTGGAAGGCACTCGCCCGGGAAAAACCGCTTATCCAGCCATCCTGGACCTGGAGCCGGAGTACACCCAGCGCGAGCACGAGACCAACGGCCAGTGTCCACAGGGGCGCCATGCGGGCATGGGTACACCGGTCGATCCAGCCCATCGCCCCTTCCATGTACACCGCGGGAAGACGGCGATCGAGGTGTCGGACGCCCAGCGCACGATAGAGCGCAGGCGTCACAAGAAGAGACCACGCCAATGAAAACAATGTACCCAGGGTGGCCCACACGCCGAACGAAACCACGGGCGGCAGATCGGAAAGCACAAACGAGGCAAAGCCGATGGCCGTCGTCAGTACCGTGATCGCCACTGGCCGCTGCACGTGAGACATCACTGCCAGGGCCAGTTCGGCATCACCTGCCGGCCGACACCCGGGAATGTCTCTCTGCAACGCGACGAGCATGTGCACTTCGCTGGCGACACCCATCGTGCAGAGGATCACGGGGAGTACGGCGGTGGTGATATACAACGGCGTCCCCGACCACCCCATGAGCCCGAACGTCAGCAGGAGGCAGGCACCCACCTGGGCGAAAACGACGGCAATGGCGCCGGCACGCCGGAACGCGAGCCACAGTATCCATACAAGCAGAGCGCCGCATACCGGCAGTTGCCGGGCCAGATCGGTGAGCAGGTGATTGCCAAGCTGGCTTTCGGCAACCGGCGCACCCACGATGTGCAAGCGATCGTGCCCCGTGTCCATGGACGCAACAATCGCCCGGATCCTGTCGTAGAAACTATCCCGGTCGGCACCCCGGGGAACCTGTACGACAATGCTCGCCCCCGAATAGTCGGGGGCCACGAGCGTTCCCTTGAGGATGGGCGTTGCCTCGATATCCTCACGCAGTTCCTGCATGGCGGCGACGGTGTCGGGCACTGTCGAAAGATAAGGCGACAGGTCCATCGAGGCGACGCGATCGCGCGACTCGGTGGCAAGGCTCTTGACGTCACGACGAGTAATATCCGGCTCGTCGAGCACGGCCAGCGTGATTTTCCTGACCAATGCCAGTGATGCCGTATTCAGAATTCCTTCCGGCCCGGGGCTCTCCACGAATATGACGATGGCATCCGCCTGGGAGAAACGCTCCTTGATCTGGGCATCGATGGCGACGGCCGGATCATCCGGTGGGACAAGGGCATGACCGTCAAGGCGAAGGTCCAAACGCCACAGCCCAGGTAACGCCATGAGCAAAATCAGCCCCGCGGCCAGAAGAACGACCCGGTACCGTTCAATGCCGAACCGCACCGGCGCGTAGACCGTTCCGGAAGCGCCGGATGCGGACTCCCGTGTCACAGACGCCTCAGTTCATCTGCACGGGCTTGAACACCTGGATACGCCCGTTCATGCCGTCGGTCACGAAAAGGCGGCCGCTGGAATCGAAGGCAAGATCTTCGGGAAAGTTGAACTCCCCGTTGCCAGGCCCCTGCTTCCCGAATGTGCCCATGGAGCGGCCATCCGGAGCAAAGGCCTGCAGGCGGTGATTGCGGCGGTCGACCACCCACAGGTTACCCTTTGCATCGAGTGCAATGCCCTTCGGCTCGGCAAAATGACCCGGCTCCTTGCCAACCGACCCGATTGAGGAGAGATACTTCCCCTGTGCATCGAACACCTGGATACGATTGTTCCCGCTATCGGCTACATAGACATGCCCGGCGCGGTCAATGGCAAGGTAAGTCGGCATGAACAGCATGCCATTTCCGTTACCTTGCCTGCCCCAGGTGGCAAGAAATTTCCCTTTCGCATCGAACTTCTGGATACGATGATTGAGCGTATCCGCCACCAGGATGTTTCCATCACCATCGACGGCGACACCGGTCGGCATGTCGAACTGCCCGTTACCCGTTCCGTGGGAACCGAACTGCATCACGGGAAGGCCAGGCCTCTCCAGAAAGGTCGTGGTACCGATCGCCGTTTTCTGGATGCGATGATTGGCGGAATCCGCCACGATGATATTGCCTTCCGGGTCGACCGCCACGCCACGCGGCTCGTGGAACTGTCCCGCATCCTTGCCGGCCTCGCCCCACTTGTCGATAAACATCATGTCCCATGTATACGAGCGGAGCATGTCCCTGCCCCCATCGGCCACGACGATTAGCGTGCGGTTGATACTCTTGCGATCGTAGGCTGCGATACCACGCACGGCCCGGAACTGTCCGGTGCCCGTTCCGGGCTGCCCCCAGCCGTAAAGGTATTCCAGAATCGGTTTGTCCGCCGCCACGGCCACGACAGGAACCGCCATGGCGAACGCCATGCCTGCAACGAGCCACGGAAGGAATCGGATCGCCTTTTTACGCATCGCACGTACAGGATCTGCCATGTCGTTGCCTCCATCGTTATGGGATGCCGGATTAATGAGTCGGATTACCTTCGATGACCGTCTGCTTCAGCACGCGTTTCAGGCCTTCGATGCCCGAACGTGTCACGCGCGTATAGGAAAGGCCGAGCCACTGGAGCCGGGTCCAGCCCTCGAATGTACGCAGTCCTTCATCGCTCACCTTCGTATAAGTGAGGTTGAGTCGCCGCAATCCGGTCAACGGCGCAAGGTGACGGACACCTGCGTCAGTCACCGCCACGGAATGCACGTCGAGCGACGACAGGCCGCAGATCTGCGCCACTTCGGCAAGCCCCTGGTCCGTGACGTTTGCGCCCAGCCTGACCTTGTATAGCCCGGCAACCTCCTTCAGCGCGGCCAGCCCGGTATCCCCACCCTGCCAGCGCCCGTCCGTGCTTATCATCAGCTTACCGGGGCCATCTGACTCGTCGCGATACTCGATGGATGCACCCTGCGTCCGCAGGGCAGCCAGTGCCGCTTCGCTGCGCCCGGAAGAAACCTCTGCACATCCGCGGGCCTGCGCGACCACGGCGGGCAGCAGGCACGGCACCAGGACAATCCATCGCCATAGCTTCATCGCGCCCCCACTTACTCGTTACCGCGCATGGCCGATGTCCGCCACGCAACCGCTTACGTGTCCGTCGCAATCGGACGACGAACCGGCACGATTACCCGTAATCTCCGTTTCGGTCACCCGGGCCTCGCCAAAGGCATAAAGACCACCGCCGGCATCTACCGCATCGTTATCCACGATGCGCGACTTGCGAATATCCAGGGTGCCGTAATTCATGATGCCCCCGCCGCGCTCACCGGCCTTGTTTCCGATGAGGGTGGCCTGCACGATCGTCGTGTCGCCCAGCAACCAGAGCGCACCGCCGCTGGCATCGGCCTGGTTTCCCTCGAACACGGTACGCTCGATGCGCGAATATCCTTTTCCGAACTGTGTATGGGTCTGGATGGCTCCGCCGACGCCACCCGTACCGCCGACCCTTCCCTGGGCAAGTGCGGAATTTCTCCGGAAAACCGAATCCTCTACGAGCAACGTGCCGTCGCTGCGAATGGCGCCACCATCATCACCGGAGTGGTTATCTTCCAGGGTGCAGCCGATCACGCTGAGCGAGCCCATGTTCCAGACAGCCGCCCCGTCGAAACCAAGCCCCGTCGCACCGCCCCGAAGCGTGAGATTGCGCAGTGTAAGATTCCCTCCGGGAAGGACGCGCAGCAGGCGGAATGCCGGCTGACCTGCAGCCCGGGCACGCTCCAGGATCGCTCCATGTCCGTCGATCTCGACGCGCGTCGCCACCGCGGGGAGCCCGTTTCCTCCTTCGGCGTCGTGATCCGGCTGCTCCAGCGTGTAGATCGATTTGGCCGCAAGGTGAATGACGTGGCGCCCCTGACGGGCATTCGCGGCAGCCATCGCTTCGGCAGGCGAGCAATAGCTTCGCCTGGCTGCATCCGCGCGGCACCCTTTATGGGGAGGGCCGACACGAAACTCATCCGCGAGCACGCCGGTCGCCATGCCGGCACATGCGCCCGCTGCCAGAAGGCACGCAGCAAAACGACCAAGACAGGTGATGCTTTTCATCCGTGGCCCCAGGTACCCGTGTCGAATTTCACCGGCATGCCGCCACGCCGGTGCTTCATGGCGCGTGACTCAGCGCAATGCCCTGGTATGGACTTCTCCACCACAGGGGACAGCCTTCATCGGGAACGACTCCGACTTGCTGCCATCCAGCTTTTCGATACGTGCCGTCAGGAGACCCTTGCCCGCGTCAAACGCGTAGAGGATGCGCTGTGGAAAATCGTTGGCGGCGTTCTCGAACACCACCTCGGTGGCCGAGGCTTTCACCAGCTTGAACGAGGCGGCACTCTTTGCATTGGGCAGAGGCCGGTATTCGACCCCATCGGGCGTCTGGACAAGGCGAATGAACTCGAAGAAGTCGGTTTTCCCCTTGCTTACGACCTGGCTGTTGCCGAGCATGGACCCGGCTTGCGGTGCCGTATAGGTTTCGCGAATGTTCGCGCCTCCTGCCTCCCCTTGCCAGCATCCGGCCAGGAACGCCGCGTTATCGATCGTGAATGTTCCACCGGCTGCAGCATGGCCGCTGGTCGACAGCGCCAGGCAGGCTGCCGCTATCCATTTCGCGGACCGGGCCGCCTTTTCCGAACCGATAGGCACACTATGTCTCCTTGTCCGGGCATCCCGCAGGAGGGATCGCCGTTACTGCCAAAAGGCGGACGTGGCACAAGGCCACGCCCGCCACCTGAAACATCCCGGCGATTTACCGATCGACCGGCGTTGCGGCCGTACGAGCTGCCTGGATGGTCTCGATGCCCTTGTCGAACACCGATTTTTCGATCTGTGACATGTCCTCACAGGTGCCGTCGGAGAATTCGACGCCCCCGGCCTGGCCGACCGCCTTCCTGGCGGAGGCACTGGTCAATGAATCGACCGGAACGGTAAACGGCTTGGAAAAAGCCACGCTGATATTGCGCGGCGGGATCTCGAACACATTCTTGGCGAAAGCCACGCCAGGCCGGTTCTTGGCGACCAGCTTGTTGCCGATGTAGATGTCGTAGATCGCGTTGTAGACGATCATGGCGGGGTAATCGGCTTTCTCGGTCAGGGAAATCACCAGGCTCTTGGGCTGTACAGGAACGTCGGAGAGCTTGAAGAACACATCGGAATCGAGATAGTTGCTATGGCCGATCAACTCCCATTGGGCGATGGTGAATTCCACCTGCCGATGCCCCAGTCCATTCGTACGAGGCGCTTCGCGCTCCAGACGCATGAATGCCGTGAGCTTGAGGATCTCCACCGGCTCGGCCTTGCCTGCGGCGTATAGCGGGATGGTGATGATCGATTGCTCGTATTCCGTGCCTCCCTTGGCCGGATAGCGATTCGCATCGGGACGCTGTACGTCCACTGCCGCCGTTGCGACGGGGAGGGCCAGCATGCAGGCCAGGGCAAAAGCACCTTTCAGGAACGCTTGGTTCATCGTGGCATCTCCGGTCATGGAGGTTGCAGACAGTGGCGAGTGTGGCTGCAGCCTAGCCATGCCTGCCGCGCGGTGCTTTCTTCCATCTTGATGATCTTGCGATTTGATCGCTTTATTTTGCGATATGCGGGTTATTTTCCCGATTGCGGAGCCCAAAGCGTTTCATGTAGCCTCCGCGAACGCAATATTTTGCGATCTTGAAGTGCTTACTTCATCACGGACGTTGGGAAACGTCCATCCTCGGGGGAGGACGGTCATGGGATCGATACCACGCAAGCTTCTGCGGATTTCCTCGGAGGAAATCCGTGTTGCACGTCGCGGATTTCGCGTGGCGACGCCGCAGGCGCGCCAACGCATCGAGGACATCGGCGCATGCTTCCTGCACGGGTATCACCACGCACTGGACGCTGCGGATACGCCGTCACTGCTGGAACAACTCGAGGCCATGCCGCCGAAAATGAAGGGGTTTGGCTACGAGGGCGCCGCCATGGCGCTTTACCTCATGGACAGATTGCACATTTTCGGCGGAAACCGGTTTGCGTCCTTTATCGAAAGCCGGGGCGGCGATCACATATACATGGCTTACGTCGGTGCGGGCTGGGCGCACGCCCGGTTGCCATTCGGCCTCGGAGCGGGACTGAATCGGCTCGATCCCCTGTTGCGCTGGCTGGCTCTCGACGGCTACGGGTTTCACCAGGGATTTTTCCACTGGCCTAAAGCCATCGAAACGCCGCGACAGGTACCTGCACGGGTTCGCGGGTATGCGCGCAGGGCATTCGACCAGGGGCTGGGTAGAAGCCTATGGTTTGTCGACGGACAGGACGTCGAGGCACTGGCGTCATCGTTATCGCATTTTCCGGCACACCGGCATGCCGACCTGTGGGCGGGTGCCGGCCTGGCTGCCACCTATGCCGGCGGTGCCGACATGGATGCCCTTGCCTGGTTACGCCAGCGCGCAGGAAGACATGCACCCTGGCTGGCACAAGGCAGCGCATTCGCAGTGAAAGCCCGCGTACGCGCGGGCAACCTCGAACCGCATTCCGAAAGCGCATGTCTTGCGTTGTGTGGCGTGGACGCCACCACCGCATCATCGGTGGTCGAGCAGGCGCAACGCGATCTTCCGCCTGACCGGGTCGACCAGCCGGCCTACGAGACGTGGCGATTGCGTATTCGCGACAAGCTCATGGCCCTGCGGCCCGACCACGCAGGACATCTTGTCGCCTGACCTTGTCTGCGCGGCATCGCCGCGTCCGTCATTGATCGTGATTTCTCTCCCATGGAGATGCACATGGAAATGGAAGGCGATAGCACAGCGATGCGGTCCTCCCGGAGCGGCAACCATGCGGAAGCCGTCAGGCGAACGATCCGGCACATGCGCGTCCGGCTGGACCACAAGGTAGACCTCGACGAACTGGCCGCCGTGGCGTGCATGAGCCCCTGCCACTATCTGCGGGTATTCCGGGGACTGACCGGCATTCCTCCCGCACGTTTCCTGGGCATTCTTCGCCTGGAGCTGGCCAAGGATCTGCTGATCCGCACCGACCTGGCCGTTTTCGACATCGCACTCGATGTCGGCTACACCAGCCTGGGTACGTTCACCAGTCGTTTCGCCCAGCTGGTGGGCATGTCACCGGCCCGCTTTCGCGAAACCTATATCTCGATGATGTCCGGTGCGGCGATGCCGGCCCAGGTGCCGCCGGCGCCAGTGGCCAGAGGTTCCGGCGCGACCTACGTGGGGCAGATCGATCACGATGAAGGTGACATCAACCTGTTCGCCGGCGTCTTCGGGTCGCCGATTCCACAAGAAGCACCGCTTGCCTGCACGATTCTCGCCGGCAGCAGGCATTTTTCATTACCCGTTCCCGAAGGCATCGGTCCTTTCTACATACTGGCCGTGGCTCTCAAGCACGTTCAGCCCGGCGAAGCGTTCGACAACCGCGCCTTGATCGCCGGGGTGGCGGCGTGCGGTCCGCTCAGGCCCACCGATACCTCGATACCGCTGCAGCTGCACCTTCGGCCGGTTGACCTGCTCGATCCACCCATTCTTGTCGCGTTTCCCCTGCTGATGAACCTCCGCATGGCCGCATTGCCGGCAACGGCCATGGAGGCCGCCGCACCCCGTCATCCGGCGCCGCTGTCATCGCCCGAGAGCGTCAGGTCATGAAGAAACGTTTGTACGCAAGAGGGTTCGCGACAAAGTCCCTCGCGATGATCCTGGTGACAACATCCTGGCTTCTCGCGCGGCCTGTTGCCTACGACGAGGGACAACGCGCATCGCTGGCGAAACGTTTTGCATTTTCCTCGTTCATTCTGCCCCTTCCGGACAATCATCCGGCAATGCGGGCGCAGCGCGATGTCCATCCCAGTCTTGCGGGCATTTCAGGCTGGATCTCCAGCGTTGGCGCCAGCGTCGCACTGGGCGACTTCGATGGTAACGGCCTGCCCGACGACGCTTGTTATGTCGATCCGCGTACCGACCAGGTCATCGTCGCACCTGCTCCCGGCACGCCCGCACGTTACACGCCGTTTGCGCTGGACGCCCGCCCGCTGAATTACGACCCGCTGACCATGGCTCCCATGGGCTGCGCCCCGGGAGACATGAACGAAGACGGCCACGTGGACCTTCTCGTATATTACTGGGGGCGAACTCCAGTAGCGTTTCTTGCGCAGCCGGCCACCTCCTTCCCACGACGCCTGGACGCCGGCAGTTACCGCCCCGTCGATATCGTGGCGACGTCCGAGCGCTGGTTCACGAACGCCGCGATGTTTGCCGACATCGATGGCGACGGTCACGCCGACCTGGTGATAGGAAACTACTTTCCCGACGGGGCTCATATCCTGGGCCAACACGCGAATATCCAGGGCATGCAGGATTCGATGTCGAGGGCCTATAACGGCGGACGAAATCGCGTGCTTCTCTGGGCTTCAGCCCGCAAAGGCAGCGTCCCGGACGTCAGCTATACAGTCACCGAGCCCTTCCCGGCAGAGCATGCCACTGGCTGGACCCTGGCCCTGGCAGCGGCGGATCTCGATGGCGACCTTCTGCCCGAGCTTTATGTGGCCAACGATTTCGGACCAGACACCCTCCTGCACAACCGGTCGACACCCGGCAAGCCGTCGTTCGAACCGGTATTCGGCCAACGACACTTCACCACGCCACGCTCCAAGGTGCTCGGCAGGGACTCATTCAAGGGCATGGGCGCCGATTTCGGCGACCTCGATGGCGATGGCGAGCTCGACCTTTTCGTCAGCAATATCGCGCAGGAATACGCGCTGGAAGAGAGTCACTTCGTTTTCATCAATACCGGCCAGAAGGATGCACTTCGTGCCGGCCGTGCGCCCTTTGACGACCGATCCGAATCCCTTGGCATGTCACGGAGCAGCTGGGGATGGGACGCGCGCTTTGGCGATTTCGATAATGACGGAAAGCTGGAGGCATTGCAGGCCGTGGGCTTTCTGAAGGGCGACGTGAACCGCTGGCCGGAACTGCACGAGATCGCCATGGGTAACGATTACCTGCTGCGGTTTCCCACCGCCTGGCATCGTTTCAAGGGCAACGCGGATATCAGTGGTCAGCAACACAATCCCTTTTATGTAAAGGGAGAAGACGCACGTTTTCATGACATCGCCGACCTGATTGGCCTTGGCGAGCCGGGTGTATCACGCGGCATTGCCATCGCAGACGTCAACGGTGACGGACTGCTGGATTTCGCCGTGGCCGGGCAGTGGCAGGATTCGCATTTCTATCTCAATCGCGCCGCGAACACCCCCGGATTCATTGGCCTTCATCTAAGGCTTCCCCTTGAGCCGGCACCCACCGACGCAAGGCCTGGCCATCCGTCCAGCGACCGACCGGACCGGGCTGCCATTGGCGCCCAGGTTCGCATCGTTGCTGGCAACGGGCAGATCCAGACCGCTCAGGTGGATGGCGGAAGCGGCCACAGCGGCAAGCGCAGCCCCGATCTTCATTTCGGACTGGGGCACGATGCGCCGGCTGCCGTTACCGTGCAGGTCCGCTGGCGCGATCCCGACGGCAACGCACATGAACAACAACTCCAGCTCCGGCCCGGTTGGCATACCGTGACCCTGGGCTGGCCTGGCACAGGAAACCTGGTTGCTGCAAACCCCCAAGGAAATCGCCCATGAATATCGCCAAGACATCCGGCACCCCGGACCTTCGCTTGGTCGCCTTGCAGCGCTTCGCCCTCGCCATCACGGCATTGAACGTGCTTGGTCACAGTTTTCTCGGCTTCGAGCAATCCTGGGCCCAGCCGGTCGTAGCACTGGCTTGCGCATATGCCGCGGAACTAGGGCTGGAGGCGTTCGACGCCCGCATGGGTGGACGTCCGGCCAAGTTTCTCGGCGGCCCTGCCCGCCTCATGAACTTCCTGTTGCCGGCCCACATCACGGCGCTGGCCGTAAGCATGCTGCTCTACGCCAACGAGTTGCTGATGCCGGTGGTTTTCGCCACCGTGACGGCGATCGCATCGAAATGGCTATTTCGCGTGCGCATCGGCGAGGGACAGCGGCATGTCATGAACCCTTCGAATATCGGCATCACCATCACGCTGCTGGTCTTTCCTTTCGTTGGCATCGCCCCTCCCTACCAGTTCACGGAAGGCCTGGCCGGCTGGCACGACTGGATACTGCCCGGTGTCATCATCGCTTCCGGCACATTTCTCAATGCCCGGCTTACCCGGCGACTTCCGTTGATCCTCGCGTGGCTTGGCGCGTTCGTCCTTCAAGCCATCCTGCGCAGCGTCCTCCTCGACGCATCGCTGCCTGCGGCACTGAACCCGATGACCGGCGTGGCCTTCCTGCTGTTCACCTATTACATGCTCACCGACCCCGCCACCACCCCTGTGTCGCGCGGCGGACAAATAGCCTTCGGTGCCGCCGTTGCGGCGAGCTACGGCATGCTGATGGCGTTCCATGTCGTCTTCGGTCTGTTCTTCGCCCTGACGATCGTCTGCCTGTGCAGGGGCATCGGACTCGCGGTGGCATCGCGCAGGGCTGCGGCCGCGCAGCGCAAGCTCCCCGCGCCCGTGCCCAATGCGGTACCCGAAGCGACATGAGCACGCCAGCCATTGCAATCGTCGGCATGGCTTGTCGCTACCCCGGCGCAAATACTCCGGCGCAGCTGTGGGAAAACATACTGGTGCAGCGACGGGCGTTTCGACCCATTCCGCCGGAGAGACTATCCCTTGACGATTATGCGCCGCAAAAAGGTGGCCCTGATACGACCTACGTCCGCTACGCGGGCCTGCTCGAGGGCTATCACTTCGATCGCGCAGGACATCGCATCAGCGCAGCGAGCTATCACGCGGCCGACCTCTGCCACTGGCTGGCGCTGGACGTCGCGCGGGATGCGCTGAACGACGCAGGCTTCGCTGACGCCGCGATATCACGTCGCAGCAACACCGGCGTGCTGGTGGGCAACTCTCTCGCGGGTGAGTTCTCCCGTGCGGGCCAGATGCGCCTTCGGTGGCCCTACGTCCAGCGCCAGATCGATGCCGTGCTCAAGGCGGAGGGCTGGGAGCCCGACCGACGCGCTGCCTTGCTCCACGCACTGGAGCGTGACTACAAGCAGCCGTTTCCCGTACCCAGCGAGGAAAGCCTCGCCGGAGGTCTGTCCAACACCATTGCCGGGCGCATCTGCAATCACTTCGGGCTGCATGGTGGCGGATTTACCGTGGATGGCGCCTGCGCATCGTCCCTTCTGGCCGTGGCGCAAGCCTGCTCGGCCCTGGTGGCGGGCGATCTGGACATGGCCCTCGCAGGAGGCGTCGACCTTTCGCTCGACCCTTTCGAACTGGTGGGTTTTGCGCGGACCGGCGCGCTGGCCATCGACCGGATGCGCATCTACGACGAGCGGCCCACGGGCTTCCTGCCCGGTGAAGGATGCGGCTTCGTAGTGCTCATGCGACATGCCGACGCCATCGCGCAGGGCTGCCACATTCACGCCGTGATCCGGGGATGGGGCATTTCTTCCGACGGACAAGGCGGACTCACGAGACCGGAATCCAGTGGACAGCAGATGGCCATGGCGCGTGCCTGCGAGCGTGCAGGTATCAACATCGCGGATGTGCCGTATTTCGAAGGCCATGGCACCGGGACGGCGGTGGGCGATGCAGTGGAATTAACCGCGCTTACACAGGCAAGGAAAGGCACGGGCCGGAGGCCCGCCGCGATCGGCTCGATCAAGGCGCTCATCGGCCACACTAAGGCTGCATCCGGCATCGCCGGCCTGATGAAGGCTGCCCTCGCCGTCAGGCATGGCGTGATTCCGCCATCGGCGGGTTGCGAAAAACCCCACTCACTGCTGCAGGAGGGTGCTTTGCGCGTGGCCCGCCGGGTCGAGTCCTGGCCCGATGCCCCCCGCATGGCGGGTATCAATTCGCTGGGATTTGGCGGCATCAACGTTCATGTGATCATAGAGGACCCCGCGCCAGCACCGTGCAGGGTGCCTCATCCGCATGACAGGCGCCTGGATTCCACCGCGCAAGATACCGAGTTGTTCGTTCTGGATGCTGACAATACGGACGATGCGGTGCGTCGCCTCCGGGAACTGGCTGCACTGGTCGCAAGGCTGTCGCAGGGTGAATTACCCGACCTGGCTGCATCCCTCGCCACCACCTCGGGCACGCGACCGCTACGTATAGCGATTGTTGCGGCCAATCCCGGTGAGGCAAGCGAGTGTTTCGAGGCGGCCGCACGGCGACTCGAAACGGGGTCCGACATCAAGGGTGTCGAACAGCACGGCAATATCTATATCGGAACGCAGTTACACCCTCCCCGCATAGGATTCCTTTTTCCCGGTCAGGGCTCTCCGTCATGCGTGGACGGAGGCGACTGGTGCCGGCGCTTCCCGGCAGTTGAAGAGGCTTATAACAGTGCGCCCCTTCCCGCAGGCGAGGACCGCGACACCGCCGTGGCGCAACCTGCCATCGTCAAGGCATCGATGGTAGCGCTTCAGGTGCTGGCACGCCTGCGTATCGAAGCAACGATCGCCGTAGGGCACAGCCTGGGAGAAATCTCGGCGCTTGCCTGGGCAGGTTCCCTAAGCGCGGATGCCGCACTCCGGATTGCCCTCACGCGCGGACAGATCATGGGAACGCTTCAGGGCCAGGGTGCCATGGCCAGCGTAAGTCTTTCCGCGAACGACCTCAGGCCGTGGCTCAAGGATACGAGCCTGGAAATCGCTGCGATGAACGCGCCATCGCAAACGGTGCTGAGCGGACACCAGGCAGAGCTGGAACTTCTTCTCGGCAGATTGCGCGAGCAGCGTATTGCCGCCCGCCGCCTGCCTGTCTCGCACGCCTTCCATTCGCGCCACGTCGCGGCAGCCGAAGCGCCGCTGCGGGCATTGCTGTCCGGGGAATCCCCTGCATCTCCTCATCGGGACATCGTTTCAACGGTCACCGGCACACACATTGACGAACACACAAACATCATCGACCTGCTGTGTCACCAGTTGACGGTGCCCGTGCGTTTTCTCGATGCGCTGCAGGAGGCGGACGCATACGTGGATCTATGGATCGAGGCAGGACCAGGAACCACACTGGGGCGCCTGGCTGCGGCGGGCTCCAATAGTCCCGCGTTCTCCGTCGACGCCTGTGGCCAGGGTGTGGCAGGCCTGCTGGGCACGGTAGCTGCCACGTTCGTCGCCGGTGCCCGTCCGGATCTGGAAGTACTTTTCCAGGACAGGATCATTCGCCCTTTTGACTGGCTACCGCGCCAGTTCCTCGCCAATCCCTGCGAGCGGGCGCCCGTAGCGGACACGCTACTGTCCGTCACGACCGGACCCGAGGCCACGGACACGACACACCCTCCCCTGGCACCCACAAGCGACGCAGGAAGCATCACCGGGCACCTGTGCGACCTGCTCGCCCTACGGACCGAATTACCAAGAGCATCCATCACGCCGGACAGCAGGTTGCTCTCGGATCTACATCTGAATTCCATCGTGGCCGGTCAGGTCATCGTCGAAGCGGCGCGCGCCCTCGGCTTGCCCGCGCCGCACTCGCCCATGGATTTTGCCGACGCCCGTCTCATGGACATCGCGGCGGCATTGTCCCTGAGCGGGCCCGCCGGCACCGAATCTCCCGCCCTGCCAGAAGGGCTGGGGCACTGGTTGCGTGGCTTTCGGGTCGAATGGCAGGAGCGACCTCGCCTCCAGCGATCAGGAACCGCGCATTCGACGTCCTCGTGGAACGTGGTCGCACGGCCTGGGGCCTTTGCGACCGCGCTCGCCGAACGGCTGTCTGCCCAGGGAACCGGAACGGGCATCGCGTTATTGCTTGAGCCTTCTCAGGGAGAAGACGAGCAGGACGATCTGTTCGTCGCGGCGGCAGGCCTGCTGGGTGCGGATCGTGAAGCGATGTTCCTTGTGGTGCAGGGCGCACCCGGTGCCGCCGGATTTGCACGATCCGTGCACCTGGAACGTCATGGAACAACCGTGGTGGTGCAGGTGCCGCTCGATCATCCCGAGGCTTTGCAGTGGGTACTCGACGAACTTTCTGCCGCGGCGGGATTCACCGAGGCGAGATATGACCCCACGGGCCGCAGGGAACAGCCGGCATGGCAGTTGGTTGACCTTCCAGAGACAGACAACCTCCCGGACACGCCGGTCACCTGTCTGCCCGCCCCCGACGAAGTGCTGCTGGTGAGCGGCGGTGGTTACGGCATCGGTGCCGAATGTGCGCTGGCGCTGGCGCTGCGCACGGGTTGCGCGCTGGCGCTACTGGGAAGGAGCCGGCCGGGTGCGAGCGACGAACTGGATCGGCACCTTGCGCGCCTGGATGCCCACGGCGTGCGTTGGCGCTACTACGTCGCCGATGTCACCGACGCCCAGGCCGTGGCTTCGGCTGTTAGCCGGGCCCGTCACGAACTGGGACCGGTTGCGGGCATCCTGCATGCCGCCGGCATCAACCAGCCCCGGCTTGTCCAGCAGGTAGACGCCGCGTCGCTTCGCGGCACGCTGTCGCCCAAGCTCCACGGCATGCACCATCTCATAGCCGCCTGCGAAGGGAGTGTGCCACCCCGCCTGCTCATCGCTTTCGGCTCGATCATTGCCCGCATCGGCCTTGCCGGCCAGGCCGAATATGCCCTGGCCAACGAACGAATGGCGTATGCCATCGAGCGCCTGGCAGAGCAGCTTCCTGAATGCCGGTGCCTCAATATCGAGTGGTCAGTCTGGTCAGGTACTGGAATGGGCGAGCGTCTCGGCGCGCTTGATTCACTCATTCGCCAAGGCATCGTTCCCATCGCGCCCCGCGAAGGTATCGCCATGCTGGAAACCATTCTCGGGACAATGCATGGCCCGGTATCCGTCGTGGCGTGCAGTCGCTTCGGCATGCCTTCCACGATCCGCTTCGCGAGGGATGAACTGCCCTTCCATCGTTTCATCGAACGAGTGAATCTTCATATACCCGGCGTGGAACTGATCGCTGACGCGGAGCTATCGGTGGACAGCGACCCCTATCTCGCACAGCACGCCTATGCTGGCGAGCAACTCCTGCCCGCTGTTGTCGGCCTGGAAGCCATGGCACAAGCCGCGCTGGCGCTGGATCGACGCACCGGCGCCAGGAGCCGGCACCGGTTCGACGATGTGAGCTTCCCCCGTCCAATCTCTATCCCTGCAACAGGTTTTACAACCTTGCGTATCGTGGCGCTGCGCAGGCCGTCAGGTATCGTGGATATCGCCCTTCGCAGTTCCCATACGGGGTTTCAGGTCGATCATTTCCGGGGATCGTGGCTTCCTTGCGACGAGGCCGATGCATGCCTGCCCGGTGTACGGGTAATGTTTGACCAGGCGCCCCTTGCGATCGAACCCCGCACGGATATCTATGGCCCATTGTTGCCGCACGGCGCGAGCTTTCAGCGATTGCAGACATACCGGCAGCTCAGCGCCGAAGCCTGCATCGCAGACATTGCATCCGGCAACACCCGCGAGTGGTTCCGCCGCGACCTTCCCGACACGCTCCTGCTGGGTGATCCGGCCATGCGGGATGCGGCCATCCACGCATTGCAGGCCTGCATACCCCATCACACGGTACTTCCCGTTGCGATAGACCGCATGGATATTCGTTCCGTCCGGCAAGGACCGCGGCAGATAAAGGCGCGAGAACGTGCACGTGAAGGAAAAACGCTCATATACGACCTCGAATTGCGTGATGCCAGCGGCGATCTGGCAGAAAGATGGACGGGGCTCAGGCTGCGGATGGTGAAGGAGCAGGCCGCCCCCCAGCACTGGCCGTTACCGCTTCTGGGGCCCTACCTCGAACGACGCGCCATGGATCTGCTTCCCGGACCTTCCATGCATATGGGCATGGAATTGGGGCGCCGGGGAGATGCCCACCGGCTATCCGCCGCGATGCTCGATGGCCTTGCGAGCATCACCCGTCACCCGGACGGGAGGCCGCTCGCGGACAAGGGCTATGGCCTGTCCCACGCCTATACCGGCGGGCTGATGCTGGCAGTCACCGGTCGGCGCCCCCTTGGCTGCGATCTCGAAACCGTAGCACCGCGCACTCGCGACATCTGGCACGATCTGTTGGGTGCTACACGCCTGGCACTTGCAGAACAGGTCGGATCCGCGCTGGACGAAGATCTGGACACGGCTGCAACGCGCGTCTGGACTGCGATGGAAAGCATGAAAAAAGCAGGACTTCCGACGTCGGCACCCATCACCATCGATCCCACGCATCACGACGGATGGTTGATTCTCCGCTCAGGCACGTTCGCTATCGCAGGCACGGTACTGGCCGTGCAATCCAGCGAGCGCCACGTCGCCATCGCCATCGCCACGGAATTGCAAGCATGATGCCGGCATCGGATGCACCTGCTTTCGAGATGTTCCATACCGTCGGTTTTGCGGAGACCAACCTGGTCGGCAATGTGTACTTCACGCGGCATCTCGAATGGCAGGGCCGCTGCCGGGAAATGTTCCTGCACGAGCACTGCCCGACGATCCTGGCCTCGCTTCGAGACGACCTGGCCCTGGTAACGCTCCATTGCAGCTGTGACTATGTCATGGAGTTTTCAGCATTCGATCGCGTGCTGCTTCGGATGCGTCTGGATGACCTGGCTCACAATCGCATTGGCCTCGCATTCGATTATTACCGATGCGGAGCCGACGGCCGTCGTGCCCATGCGGCTCGCGGACGTCAGGTGCTTGCCTCGATGCGCCGACAGGACGGCGAGCTTCGACCCACCCCCGTGCCCGAGGCGCTGCTGCAGGCTCTCGGGCCGTACCGCGTCAGCCATCCGACCTGAGGTCCGATAACCGGTTGCCCGTGCTGGCATAGCCACGTAATCTCGACCGCTCCCGGTATGCGATAAGGGTGACGAGCATGACATGGAAACCCCAGGGCTATCCCTCGATGAGCCCTTATCTGATCTGTGCGGACGGGCATGCGCTGATTGCCTTTATCGAACAGGCTTTTGGTGGTGTATTGCTTCGCTGCTACAACCGACCCGATGGTTCATTGATGCATGCGGAAGTCAGGATCGACGACAGCGTGGTGATGGTGGGTGGTGCCGCGACCGATGCGAATACGTATGTCCCGCATATCCATCTCTATGTGCCCAATGCACGTGCCACATTCCAGCGTGCCGTCGCTGCCGGCGCCACCGTCGTCCAGGAAATGCAACGCAAGGAGGCAGACGACGATCTCCGTGGAGGCGTCCAGGACTTCTCCGGCACGACCTGGTGGATCGCTTCACAGTAAATTCCTGCGCATGCGTACCGGAGACACCCTATCCGGCACACCTGTCCGGCGTGCCGAATATTCGCGGCATTTTCGGTAAGCCGATACCCGGCAACCTGTGCGCAAAAACAGAATGAAAACCCCGTCATTCTTGTTCGCACCCTGCACGCGTGTTACTGCTTTATAGCAGGACTATTCGTGCAACGCCGATCCATCCAGGATGCGTAGACCCCAGGGACCGCAGCGCACGCAAGCGTAATGGATGACGTGCTGGAAGGGCCCGGCATTCCCGCCGGATCGTTCAATCAGGGGCAGGTATCAGGGTATGAATATCCGTATTGTCACAGCGACCATGGCGTCGCTGGTCGTCGTTGCGTCCGTCATCGGAATACGAAGCCAGGCGATCGCCCAGCCACTGGACGAACGTGCAGTGGATGCGGCCAGCAACGCCATTACCATCAATAGCGTGGTGCCCAACGAACTCAATCCGCAGAATGGCGGTGCACCAAGGGCCACGATGTCGCAGGCAGCCTATTTTGCGTGGCAGGAATTCATTGCACTCAACTGGCCCGCGGTAAAGCAGAACGGTGGCCTGAACCAGCGTGACACACCCGACACCAACTGTCGTTTCGGCGACCCTCGATGTGCCGGCCCGCGCGTGTGGGAAACCTTCCGAAGCAAGGTCGAGATCTTCCCCGGAAAGGGCCTTCCTCCAGGCTATACCACGTCGCCCAGCGCCTCTTTCGGCTACGACACACTCCCTAGCTACAACTACGACAACCCCGTGCCGGCGTGCATGTCTCCGTCCACGTCGACTGCATGGGTCAATCTGGACGAAACCGACCAGATCACGCTCGACGACATGTATGCGGGTGCCGCCCCCCAGCAAGTACCCGGCAACTCGTCACCGCAGTTGATCCGCTTCACGGCCAAGGCCAATCGTACGGAGTACACCTACGTTGCCCTCAATAAGTGGTGGCAGGCCATACCGGCCAGTGTTGCCAACGCCACGCAGAATTACCTCACCACGAACAAGAGCAGCCCGCCACCTGGCAGCAGCTCAATGGTCAGCCTGCCGCTCAACACCGTGGAACTGAAGGCGGGATGGCGCGAACTGACGGCAGCAGAGCAGGCTTCCGGGCGCTTTCACATGACGACAGTGCGTTCGTACGAAAAGAACGCAAGCCAGCAGACCTGTTACCGGGAAGCCACCTGGGGTCTCGTGGCACTGCACATCATCCAGAAGACACGTTCAGCGCCCTACTTCATCTACGCCACCTTCGAGCAGGCCGACAACATCCTTCGTCCTGATGGTCGTCCGCTAGAGGATGAGAACGGCGCCATCATCAATCAGCCCCAGCCCTGCCCGGTGGGCCAGAACTGCGCCACGTCGCCGCAAGTCACTCTATTGGACAGTTCGGTGGTCAACGCCAACCAGGTGCCGCCAAGGGTCGACCTGGTGCCGGCATCCGCGCAGTACTGCACTGGCTCCGTGCGCAATCCTCCCAGGAACCAGCTCTACTACCAGAATGCGCAGGACAAACCCGGGCTGCCGTCGAAGGGGTTCATCTGCATCAATTATCGCGACAACCTGATTCCCCTTGCGGTTATCCAGGCCAACCGGAGCGCCCACGCGGCGATGGCCACTTATAACCAGCAGAACGGCCTGAAGACCTCGCCATGGTCGTACTACAAGCTGGTCAACGTGCAGTACCAGGCCATCGACAAGAACTACGCGGGTGTCTACAAGGGCAATGACCCCAACAGCGGCGCCAACCCTGCCAGCTATCACCTGGCGAATATCGTGGTGGAGACCAACCGCCCGTTGCAGCTCTTCAGTGGCGGTCTCGTCGGCTCTGGCTTCACTGGGGTGAACAGTGATTACGAAGCCCAGTTCAGCCGTGGCGGCACAGGTATCCATCGCAACGTGTACTACGGCGGTGCCGGCTACAACATGGGCGGCTGCATGGGCTGCCATGGCAGCCAGGGACAGCACGCCTCGGGCGACTTCAGCGTGATTCTCGCCAATGGTGCCGTACACCAGCCGGAAACCCCCAGTGCCGCCAGTCCGCAGGGCGCCACCGAAGTCGTGAGAAACCGCAAGCTCAAGTAGCCCCCGCCGTCGCCGGGGTCGCCTTTGCGGGGCTCCGGTACGTCTCGTCAATGCATAGCCAATAAGGAGCCATTGCCATGACCAACCTCCGCGAACAGCTTGACGGCCACGCCAAGGCCGTCACTGCAACCGTCAGCTTTGCCAGGGACATCGCCCCCCTGTTCAATGCCACCGACATTGCCCATATGAAACAGGTGACTCATGGAAGCCTCGACCTGAGCAACTACGGCAACGTAAAGATCTGGGCGCAGCAGATCTACTCCAGGGTCAGCAGCGGTGACATGCCCCCTGCGCCTGCTCCTGCGTGGCCGCTATCTAACGTGCAGCTCTTTGCTGCATGGATCAAACAGGGAACGCCTCCCTGATTTCGATCTGAAGATCAGGCTTGCTTTGCTACAGGAAGGATGCGCCGGATCACGACACGATGATCCGGCGCACGAACATCGCGAGCGTGGTCAGGAAGACGTGTAACGAGGTTCGTCATACAGCCCCAGTTCGCTGAGCCCTGGCTGGTGTCCCTGCATCCATAGACGCACCCGCTGCGCAGACGTCTGCTGCAACTCGTGGAACTGCCACGATGCGGGCGTACCGCCGCTGGCGATGTCCGCCCATGTGCCGTCACGCCAGATCTGGAGCTTATAGGCGGTGATGCGACTCGCGCTACCGTAATCCTTGTCGTCACGGGGTTCCACGATGGACACCGTATTGAACGACACCGGTGCGTCGAACCGCACCTCGATCCAGGCCTCGTCCTTGCCCTTGTCGGCCAGCCAGTAGGTGCGTGAGTTGTCGTCGAAGGCGAGATCGGGCCCCACGGCCTCGTCGCTCGCACTGGCCCATGCCGGCCGACCTGCAGCGAGATCGGGCGTAGTGATGGTGACCTGGCGCTCGATGCGGGACACAGGACCGGACGGCTTCCACAAACGCCCTATCTCGGCCAGGCGCGCCACCGCGTTGTCGTCGAAGCGGCCGTCACGATTGGGGGCAACGTTGAGAATGAGATTGCAATGGTTCTCATTGAAAGGCTTGAGCCAGTCCTCCACGATGATCCTTGCGGACGCAAGTTCTGCCGTGGGGTATGACGTTTTCCAGAACCAGTCGCTTTGCAAGGTGGTGCCGGATTGAGATGGCACCTGACTGTCGGCGGGGATCTTCTGGCCCGCATGCTGCTCGTACTGCTTGATGTCGGTGTAGTAGAGCGCCGAGCCAGGGTAGCTACCCGCGTTGTGGTCGGTAAGCAGGCAGTCGGGCTGCAACGACTTCACCAGATCGTAGATCTCCCGGTATGGCAGCTCGGCATAGGAGATACGCGACCAGGACGCATTCCAGCCATCCAGGATCAGTGCGGTCAATGGACCATAATGCGTCAGGAGCTCGGTGATCTGCGCCTTGATCAGCGCGATCTTTTCCGGAGTAACGGTGCGCGCACGGATATCCTGCCGGAGATCCAGGATCGAAAAGTACAGGCAGACCTTGAGGCCCGCCTTGCGAAACGCATCCACATAGGCCCGCACCACATCGTGCGGATAGGACGACTGCATGACGTTGGCACTACCGGTCTTCGTCGGCCACAGGCAGAAGCCGTCGTGATGCTTCGTGGTAAGGCAGCCATAGCCCATGCCCGCGGAACGCGCAGCTGCCGCCCATTGTGCCGGATCGAGATGCCTCGGGTTGAACAAGGCAGGTGACAGCACGGGATCACCCCACTCGCGCTGCTCGAAGGTTGCCATGTTGAGATGGATGAACATGCCGAAGCGAAGATCCAGGAAGGCCTGTTGCAGGTCGCGCAACCGCGATGGCTCCACCGCCACGCCACGCGCCGTCTTCGGCGCCAGGGCAAAGGCCTTCTGCACCGGCCACAAGCTACTTCCCACGGCGCCCGCAAGCGCCAGCGTCTTCGCAAACTCACGTCGATTCATCATCGCCCCCGGTGGTGACATGGAAGTCCGGATGATTACCGTATTTCCAACCGGGGACACAAGCGATCCAGCAGCTGGATACTGAAACGTCGAAGTTATTTGCGCACCATGCCCCCGGGGCCACACGACTGACCGGATGCCGCACAACAGTTGTCGGTCAGGAATCCCACCAGACGATCCACCGTTTCCAGTACGGGGCTGTAGTAAATGAAACGCCCCGCCTGGCGACTCGCCACCAGACCGGCATTGAGCAGCTCCTTCAGGTGAAACGAGAGCGTGGCAGGAGCTACGCCCAGCGTTTCGCCAATGACACCCACGGCCAGTCCCTCCGGCGCGTGCTCGACAAGCAGGCGGAAGATAGCAAGGCGGCTCTCCTGGGCCAGGGCGGCAAACGCCCTGATGGCATCGGGAGCGGTCAGATGAGTTGCATGGGGCTTGGGCTTCATAGGGCCCAAGCCTAGCAAAGTTGCCCTATTCATTTCCATGTTTCTATAATTATCGAATCATTGAAACGTGGAACATCCATGGCCAGCGATACCCCGCACCTGACCCACGACCTGCCCGCCCCACTCCACGATCATCTCGCTCCGGCAGAGGATTCCGGGCATGCGCCGCGAATCCTCCTTCTCTACGGTTCGCTGCGGCCACAATCCTTCAGCCGGAAACTCGCCCTGGAAGCAGAACGCATCCTGCGTCACCTGGGCGCCGAGACGCGCGTATTCGATCCAGCCGGCCTGCCGATGCTGGACAGCGTGGGGCCGGAGCATCCCAGGGTGCAGGAGCTACGGGCCCTGTCGCTATGGTCGGAGGGGCAGGTCTGGGTCAGCCCAGAGCGCCACGGCACGATCACGGGCGTGTTCAAGAACCAGATCGACTGGCTCCCCCTGGAAGAAGGCAGCGTACGCCCGACCCAGGGCCGCACCCTCGCGGTGTTGCAGGTCTGCGGTGGCTCGCAGTCGTTCAATGTGGTGAACACCTTGCGCGTGCTCGGGCGATGGATGCGGATGGTCACCATACCGAACCAGTCTTCGGTACCGAAAGCGTGGCAGGAATTCGACAGCCACGGCCGGATGAAACCCTCGGCCTACTACGATCGCGTCGTAGACGTGATGGAAGAGCTGATGAAGTTCACGTGGCTGGTGCGAGGCCGCTCCGACTATCTCGTGGATCGTTACAGCGAGCGCAAGGGCGCGGCCGAGGCACGCGCTCTTGCCGAAGCCGCAGCCGTTGTCGAAACGACGGTATCCCACGCCAGTGGAGCAGCATCATGAGTCTGCACGCAACGATCTATCACAACCCTGCCTGCGGCACCTCGCGCAACACGCTTGCCTTGCTGCGTCACCTGGGTATCGAGACCGTCATCATCGAATACCTGATAACGCCACCGGACCGGGAAACATTAACCGGACTGATCACCGCCGCAGGCCTGACGGTGCGGCAGGCCGTACGCGAACAAGGAACACCCTTCGCGAAACTGGGACTCGACCGTCCCGATGTCGACGATGAGCAGCTTCTCGACGCCATGCAGCTCCACCCCATCCTCATCAACCGCCCTTTCGTGGTTACTGAGCAGGGAACGCGGCTATGCCGTCCGTCGGAGGTCGTGCTTGAAATCACACCTCCGCTGACCACCCCTTTCATCAAGGAAGACGGCCAGGAGATTCAGCCAGGCTGACACCTGGCCAGACAGGGCTTGCAGGGGATCGAGCCTCCCGCCGGCAGGTCGCTTGACAGTCAGTGTGTATCGTACACACAATGAACTCTGCAGATCTGGTAAGACTGTTGAGGGCCCACGGCTTTTGCCTGGTGAGCATCCGGGGTAGCCATCACAAGCTACAGAATGCCTCCGGCGTGACGGTGATTGTCCCTCATCCCAGAAAAGACCTCGGAAAGGGGCTCGTCGCCGCTATTAAAAAGCAGGCCGGCATCGCCTGACGTTTTCCCGATAAGGGTATGGAGCCAAGCATCATGCGTTACCCCATAGCAATCGAACCGGGCACGGATGGTTCTGCCTACGGCGTGATCGTGCCCGACCTTCCCGGCTGCTTCAGTGCAGGCAATACGCTCGATGAAGCGGTGGCCAACGCGGAAGAAGCCATTCTTCTGTTCCTTGAAGATGCCATCGAGGAAGGAACCATGCCCCCTGCGGCTTCCACACTTGAAGCACTGCGTTCCCGGGCAGACTTTTCCGGCTGGACATGGGCGCTCGCAAACGTCGATCTGGCGAAGCTGAGCACGAAGGCCGTGCGCGTCAACATAACCGTGCCGGATCGCCTGCTCACTGCCATCGATAGCTACGCCGAACGTCACGGCGAGACGCGCTCGGGGTTCCTCACTCGTGCGGCCATGGAAGCCATGAGAGCGGCCTGACGCATCGTCATGCCATAGCGACCTGAAAAGGCGGCTCCATATATCCGTCGCCGGTGTCCGCTGCTGCCCACAACAAGCCATCTTCATTACAACGTTGCCGTCATGTTGCAACGCAGCTTGCTTGTGCCCAGGCGCCCCGTAACTATTATCTTAAAATACTACAAATGGGGCAGACGGCAGGTTCCGTCGGGTAGGGGCACAGGTCGATTCGCGGGGATCGTTACATTCGTAACGGTTCATGGGGGCGACAGACGGAAACGCCGTAGGCATGTCTGACACGTATTCCACAAAGATTGGAAGGTAGTCATGCAATTAACGAAGATGGCCGCCGCGCTCCGTGGAGCGCTGGTTGCGATGGGTGTTGTCTGGACGATGGGTTATGGCGCGCCGGGACACGCGCAAGCAGCTGCGCCCGCCTCCTCGGGCGAAGCGACGCCATCCGCGGGACAGGAAAAGACGCCTGCTTCCGCGCAGAAGAAAAAAGATGATGCCGCCGCCACCGACGACAAGAAGGTGACCGAGCTGGGCGGCATCGCCGTGACGGGCCAGCTGGCTGCGCTCCAGCGCGCGCAGGCCATCAAGCAGGATGCAGTCAACGTCGTCGACTCCATTTCGGCGGAAGAAACCGGCAAGTTCCCGGATGCCAACGTCGCCGACGCGCTTCAGCGCGTACCTGGCGTCTCGGTGAACCGTAGCGGCGGTGAGTCCAGCCAGATTGCCGTGCGCGGCTTTGGCCCCGACTTCGTGGCCGTCACCGTCAACGGGCGGAAAATGGCGACGGCCTCCGGCTCGCGTGCCTTCAATTTCGATGTACTTCCTTCCGAAATCATCAGCGTCGCCCAGGTCAACAAGACCTCGTCGGCCGATATTCCCGAAGTGGACATCGGTGGCGTCGTCGACATCCAGACCGCGCGTCCGCTGGACTTCAACGGCTACCATGGTGCGTGGAGTGCCGCCGGGGTGAACAGCAACCTCACTGGTGACTGGAAAGGCAAGACCACACCGAAGGCCTCGGGCCTGTTCGGCTGGACCAATGCAGACCACACCTTTGGCTGGATGGCATCCGCGACGTACTACAAGCGCAAGGATACCCAGCTCAATACGCAGGCCAATTCCTGGTATGCCAACCAGGACATCTCGAAACTGTCGAACCTGAGCAACCCCAACTACACCAACGTGGCAGTGCCCGAGACCCTGGCAAGCAACGTGCTGGACGAGACCCGTACGCGCAAAGGTTTCAGCGGTGCCATCGACTGGAAGCCCATCGACCGGCTCACGGTGCAGCTGGATACCTTGTTCTCCAGCTACAAGGTGGACTCCCTGGAGCACGAGTTCGGCCAGTACGGCAACACGGCCGACATCAATTCGCTGACCACCGACAGCAACAACACCGTACTCAGCTACACCCGCAACGGTTCCGGCCCCAACGTCATGGCGAACGACTATGTCATGTCGTTCATCCCCAGCTACGAAAAGAGCTACCAGAACGGCCTGAACCTGGGTTTCGACGTGGATGACTCCACCAAGCTCAGCCTCGACGTATCCAGCTCCAAGGCCTGGAACAAGCAGAGCCCCAACGGCTACTTCCTGGTGATCGGTGGCAAGAACTTCGGCACCAACCCCACCTGGACCAACGGTGGCGACAATACGCCGCCCAGCTACAGCAACATTCTTTCGTCCACCGACGTAAACAACCTGAAGGCGCATTGCTGCAACGCCGGCTCCGGCACGAATGTGACCAACAAGGTCAACCAGTACCAGATCCGCCTGGACAAGAGCTTCACCGATGGCGTGCTGTCGAAGCTGGAATTCGGTGGCGAGTACAACGACCAGTCGGTCAAGTCGGTGAACTGGAGCACGCCGAACAGCCTGCTCTGCAACGCTTACTGCGGCTACAACATCACCGTTCCGCCCGATGCCGTGGGCGCGTATATCTACAACGCACCGGACAAGATCAGCGGCGTCTCGTCGCCGGGCCTGCCCTCGCAGTGGGTGCAGTACGATCCGCGTGCTTATCTCGCCTGGCTGGCTTCGCCGGCGGCGTACAACCAGCTTCCGGCCGACAAGAAAGCCGCGCTGGTCGCCGGCCTGGCCGCCAATGGTGGCACCCTTGGTGCGGCACCCGATCCGGGTAGCTACAACAAGGTAACGGAGAAGGAGAAATCATTCTTCGGCAAGGCTGTGTTCGAAGGCACGATGTGGGACAAGGCCTGGGCACTGGACGTGGGTTTGCGCTACGTCAACGTCAACTCCACCTCCACGGCCATCAATCGTCCGCCGATCAGCCTGTACATCGATCCGAACGACACCAGCAACGGTCAGGTCACCTTTGGCGGACTCACGCCGCAGTCGGCCAATGGTGGCTACCATAAATGGCTGCCGTCGCTGAACTTCAAGTGGAACCTGATGGACAACCTCGTCTATCGCTTCTCCGCGTCCAAGTCGATGACCCCGCCGCAGCTGAGCAACCTCTACTACAACAAGGGCTTCGGCACGCGTCCGAACTCGCTCACCATCTCGCAGGGCAATCCGAACCTCCAGCCATACACGTCGCGCAACTTCGACATGGGCCTGGAGTGGTACATCGACGACGCCAGCTACATCGCCCTGGAAGGCTTCTACAAGAAGGTAAGCAACTTCAGCACGCTGGTGAGCACGCCCGTGCCGTTCCTTACCAACCAGAACACGGGACAGCCATTCATCTGGTCGCTCACCCAGCCCATCAACCTGAATTCGTCGAACATCTACGGCCAGGAACTGACGATCAACTATCAGTTCACCCATGTCCTTCCGGAACCGTTCGATGGCCTGGGCGTGGCCTTCAACTACACGCACGTGTCCAGCAGCACCACCCTGAGCCCTGGCGTCATTGCCGCCTCGGGCAAGTTCGCGGTGCCGGGCATCGGCAATTCAGCCAACCTCAGCACGTACTATGAAAAGGGCCCCGTGCAGGTGCGCCTGGCCTACAACTGGCGCGGCTCTTACCTGGAAAGCCTGTCCTATGGTGCAGGTGCCCAGCCGGCCACCCGCACCTCGTATGGCCAGCTCGACCTGAGCGCCAGCTACGCCTTCACCCCGCGCCTGTCGCTGTTCGTATCGGGCACCAACCTCACCCACGAGCATCTCTACGACTACTCGGTATACCGCAACCGCTTCCTGTATGCCGAAGCGGATGGCACCGTGTATACGGTAGGCGTGCGCGGTAGTTTCTGATCCCTTTCCGGACGTCCCTCTCGGGATGAGGAGTATTGATGAACGGTTCCATGCAAAACACGCTTCGTACGAGTGCCTTGGGAGCCATGGTCTGTTTCCTGGCCGCCGTTGCCGCCCCGTCGCAGGCAGCGGATACGTCACCGCCGTTGCCTCAGATGGGCTTCAACAACTGGAATTCCACCCATTGCCGTGACGAGTTCGACGAAGGCATGATCCGCGGCATCGCCGACAAGTTCGTCAGCCTGGGCCTGAAGGATGCGGGCTACCAGTACGTGAATGTCGACGACTGCTGGGCGAACTGGCAGCGTGACAAGGACGGCCACCTTCAGCCCAACCCCAAGCGCTTTCCGAGCGGCATCGCCGCCCTGGCGGATTACATCCACGAGCGCGGCCTGAAGTTCGGCCTGTACTCCAGTGCAGGCACTTCCACGTGCGAGCCCCTCCAGGAAAATCGCGGCTTCCCGGGCGGCCTGGGGCACGAAAAGGACGATGCCGCCACCTTTGCGTCGTGGCATGTCGATTACCTGAAGTACGACAACTGCAACAACCAGAAGATCGACGCGCACAAACGCTATACCGACATGGCCGAAGCACTGCGGGCCACGGGCCGGCCGATCTTCTTCAGCATGTGCGAATGGGGCGAGAACAAGCCCTGGTTGTGGGCGAGCAAGCCACCGGTGGAAGCCAGCTCCTGGCGCACCACGGGCGACATCACCGACACCTACGCATCTATGCTGAAGATCTTCAAGGCCAACGTGGTGCTGGATCGCTACGCCAGCCCGGGCCACTGGAACGATCCGGACATGCTCGAAGTAGGTAACGGTGGCATGACCGACGTGGAATACCGCAGCCACTTCAGCCTGTGGTCGATCATGGCCTCGCCGCTTCTCATCGGCACCGATCTGCGCACGATCAAGCCGGATGCGTTGCAGATCCTGCTGAACAAGGAGGTGATCGCCATTGACCAGGACCCGCTTGGCGTCCAGGGCAAGCAGGTGCGTGACGCGAGCGGCATCCACGTCATCGTCAAGCCGCTCAAGGACGGTGCCGTCGCCGTGGCCGTATTCAACGAGACGGACAAGGCGAAGGATGTGAGCGTGCCGGCCAGGGAAATCGGCCTGAAGGCAAGTGGCAGCTACACGCTTCGTGACCTGTGGGCCCATACGGATGCGAAGGGTGATGGCTCGATCAAGGCCACGCTGGCGCCGCATGCCACGGTGATGTACCGCATCAGCGAATAGCTTTCCCTCCCCTGCAGGAGCGCGCCCTGCGCGCGACCGGAACTTGCGTCACATCCGGTCGCGCGCAAGGCGCGCTCCTACAGGGGCTTTTTGCGTTGCTTGCGGATGTTGTTGCGGGAATCGGACACCATCTTGATCATGGCCTGTCGCGCCACTTCGGGATGGCGCCGGCGGATGGCCTCATAGACCTTGAGATGCTGGGGCAATGCGTTCTTGAAGTTCTCGGAGTTGCGCGCCGATAGCGCGAAATAAGCGCCCAGTGCGGTCTCGATCACAGTAAACAGCGAGGTCATCAGCTCGTTGTTGGTAGCCGCCAGCACCGCATGGTGGAAGGCGAGATCCGCCTCGGTCCAGGCGTCCAGGTCTTCGGAGTCTGCCATGGCCTGATAGGCAATCTCGATGGCCACCAGCTGGTCATCCGTGCGCCGCCGTGCGGCAGCTGCCGCCGCGGCAGGTTCGATCAGCTCGCGCATTTCCACCAGCTTCTCGATGAAGCTTTCGGGCGGCATCGACTCGAACCGCCATGCCAGTACATCGGCATCGAGCTGGTTCCAGTGGATTTCTTCCCTCACGCGCGTGCCGGAGCGCTGCCGGGACTCGATGAGCCCCTTGGCGGATAGCACTTTCATGGCCTCGCGCAGCGCCGTGCGACTGACACTCATGCTCTCGGCCAGGATGTCTTCACGCGGAATGCTCTGACCGGCCGGCCACTCGCCACTGACGATGAGACGGCCCAGTTCCTGGACAACCTGACGATGCAGGTTACGTACGACTGCGAATTTCACCATCCGCTCGGTTTCCTTTGGCTGCATATCGACCGGCGCACGCCATGGGTACCCACCCGGCATTTCGACCATCGAACCCTTGCATCGGAACGCGTGGTAGTTGTCGTACAAATAGCTAAAAGCCGGATGAATTGTATCAGATGGCGCGTTGCGCACCATCCCTTGCGAGCCTGGAAGCCACGTATGGGGTGAAACGGCTATGCGTATCGGGAAAGCTGGGTGTTTGCCCAGGCAATCAGTTGGCGCAGGCGCCCTGGGATTTTTTTATATCGTGAACGTGAAGGCGAGCCGTTGGCGTGATCGTGTTCATGGGTCGCGCGCAAGGCGCGCTCCTACACAAGCGGCGTGCGATCACCCTGTAGGAGCGCGCCTTGCGCGCGACCCACGCATCACCCTTCGGCACGCTTGAACCGAAGCACTCCATCCATCAACCGATTCGCCACCACCACGATCACTGAAGCCGCCAGCGTGACCGTGAGGCGATCGGCGAGAAGCATCGTGCCTACAGTGCCTTCGGCACTCATCGTGAGCAGAATCACCGCGGTGGACACGCTGCGTGGCAGCGCTGTGACATCAGTTCATCGCGTGGCAATCAGGCCGTAGTGGTAGGGGCACGCATGGGCAAGATCCACCTCACGGATGGCCTGGAAGCCAGCCTCCGCCATCCAGCGGCGACAATCTCCGGGGGACGGACGTATCGCCAGGGAGGGTCCCCGGGGCGTAGGCATGTCGCTTCGCCAGTGGATGACCGATACCGTGCCGCCCGGGCGAAGGCTTTCGCGGATCGTGCGCAGCAACGCCACCGGCTCTTCAAGGTGCAGCAGGTTATAGACCATCGCATGAGCCTGGCTTGCGACAGGCAGACCCAGGCCTTCGGCCACTACGTCGCGAAGCACGGCATGGATGTTCGATAAACCGCGGCTTGCCGCCTTGGCGCGGGTGTAGTCCACCATGTCGGGCTCGATGTCGATGGCGGTTAGCGTGCCCTTGGTCCTCGCCGCAGCTGCCACCGTGAACGTGCCATAGCCACTGCCAAGCTCGACGACATCTCCATCGCCCTGCGGCCATAGCAGGGCCATGGCGGCATCGGCGTCGAAGAATTCAGCCCAGGCATCCTCCTGGGGCATACCGCTTTCACGACCCTTCACGCCGGGCTCCTCATTCACTCCTGGGGACGGTGAAGTCTACCGTGCCGCTCTTTGTATCGGCATGTGTACGTGCCGCCATGGATACATGGAGACGCAAAACCCTGCCCCGCCCGACATGGTGCAGCTGAACGGCACACCGAGACTACGGACATCCGATGGCGCCTGACACACCGCGCCGCATGTCCGCCCGATGATCCCAAGGAGAAAGCCCATGTCGTACACACCTGCCCGACGTTCCTTCGCTTCGCGCACCCTGGCCATGGCACTGGCCATGGCCGTGCTCGCCCCGGCAGCCTACAGCCCGTTCGCCCATGCCACCGGCCAGTTAACTGGCACGCCCTCGGGAACCACGCGCAACGACGAAAGCATTCGTCCATTCCATGTCCACGTGCCCCAGGAGCAATTGGACGATCTGCGCCGTCGCATCGCTGAGACCCGCTGGCCGGACAAGGAAACGGTGAACGACCAGTCGCAGGGCATCCAGCTGGCCCGCGTGCAGGAGCTAGTGCGCTATTGGGGTACGGACTACGACTGGCGCAAAGCGGAGGCACAGCTCAATGCCCTGCCCCAGTTCGTCACCACCATCGACGGCGAGGACATCCAGTTCATCCATATCCGCTCGAAACACAAGAACGCCCTGCCCGTCATACTCACTCATGGCTGGCCCGGCTCACCCTTCGAGTTCATCAAGACGATCGGCCCGCTGACCGATCCCACCGCCTTCGGCGGCAAGGCGGAGGACGCCTTCGATGTCGTGATCCCTGCCATTCCGGGTTATGGATTCTCAGGCAAACCGACCGGCCTGGGCTGGGGACCGGAGCGCACGGCCAGGGCGTGGGATACGCTGATGAAACGCCTCGGCTACAAACACTATGTCTCCCAGGGTGGCGATCATGGCTCGGTCATTTCCGATGCACTGGCACGACAGGCGCCGAAGGGCTTGCTTGCCATCCACCTGAACATGCCGGCTACCATCCCCGGCAACCTTGTCAGAGGCATCAACGCAGGTGATGCCCCACCCGAATCACTGGGTGCGCCGGAGCGCGAAGCCTATCAGTCCCTCAGCACGTTCTTCGGCCGCAATGCCGCCTATGGCGCACTGATGGTCACCCGCCCGCAGACGATCGGCTATTCGCTGTCCGACTCGCCGGCTGGCCTGGCTGCGTGGATGTACGAGAAGTTCGCACAGTGGAGCGACAGCGACGGCGTGCCGGAACGGGTGCTGACGAAGGACGAGATGCTCAATGACATCACGCTCTACTGGCTCACCAACACGGGTGCCTCGTCATCGCGCTTCTACTGGGAAAACAATAACAACAACTTCAGCGCCGACGCGCAGAAGACCCATGACATCAAGGTTCCCGTCGCCATCTCGGTATTCCCGGGCGAGATCTACAAGGCACCGAAGAGCTGGAGCCAGCAGGCTTATCCATCGTTGTATTACTACCACCAGGTGAGCAAGGGCGGGCATTTCGCAGCCTGGGAACAGCCACAGCTGTTTGCCGAGGAACTGCGCGATGCCTTCCGTCCGGTGCGATGAATAGGTACCGCTGACAGCAAAGAGATCGCGACCTCCCGACCTGAAGGCCAGGAGATCATATCCGTCTTCACCAGGCGTGGCTCGTGATCCACCAGCGGCCCTGGAGCTTCACGAGCTGCGTCACCGATGTCGACGGCCTGCTGGCTTCGGGCTCCGTCACGGGACGTGTGCCTTCGTTACCGGTATGCGGTACCACTGCCAGTACCGGGCCCTCCCCCTTCCTATGTAACTCGGTGACATGCAAGGCACCGGCCTTCTCGTACCATGCGACCTTCTGGTGCAGATCCTTCAGGATGCGCACCAGTTCATCCACGGTGATGGTACGCAGGCGAGGAGGATTCTTTCCGTCTTCATCGGTGTATTCGATGAGCGCATCAGGGATGAAAAGCGAACGCAGGCGGCGATCGTCCCACTGGCCGCGGGGACCGCTCACCGCGTCGTGCATGGCCCTGACGATAGCGTCGGGAGACGCCACGTCTTCCGGCTTTGCGGCCGGAACCTGCTTCAGCAGGTCCTGCTCGTCCCGATCGGAGAGAAACGATGTCGGGCTGAAGCTGGGTTGTTCTTCCGCAGCCAGGCAGGCGGTCGGCAGGGCAAGTGCCAGGGTTAAGCCCAGTACGATCGGTCGAAGCATGAATATCCCCAATGAATGCATGGTGTGTGTTCCCTTCCCATGTCCATTCTTCGGGCGCTTCAACCCGTCATCTTGGCGGATCGACGCGAACTGAAACGTGACACGCGCGACGTGCATAAAGATCGCGTAAAGCCCGGCCCCGGAGCGGTCCGGCCCGCCCCGGGGTTGCCGGCTCTCCGGCTCCGGCGGCGTGATCAGGCAAAGCGCGCCCGCCGCTTGCGATACAGCCATGTCCAGCGTCCGAGCATGGCCGCCAGCCCCACGTTGATGATTGCCTCGCCCGGCCAGATATCGCCGTAGGCAAATCCCCCCACCTGGAACAGGTCGGCCACCATCCCCAGCGAGTTCACGCTGCCGCCGCAGGCGATCAATGCACAGAAGATGCGCACGATCCTTGGCATGGCGGTCTCGGTGAGCAACCACAGGCCGGACAGCGCCATGACGACGCTGCAACATAGATTGACCACGATCAGGCTCATTTTTCGTCGCCTCCGGCAATACGGTCGATGACACGGTTGGCAATGGACTCGCCACGACTGTCGATCAGCCGCTGCACGATCACGGCCAGCTTCAGGCCGAAACAACCCACGAGGAACGACACCGCGGCCTGTATTTCGGCCGACGAATCGGACATGAATCGTTTCTCCAGGGCAGGTGCCAGGAAGATGGCGGTGAGAGCACCGCAGACCACCTGGATGACGGCTCGGCGTCGCGATTCCTCCTGGCTGAGCGCCACGGGAAGGATGGCACCGCCCACCGCGGCCAGCAGCAACCAGAAACGCGTCAGAAGCACGCTATCCATGCTGGCCTCCTCATGGTGCGGAAGGAACCGGCTTGAACGTGCCGATCCACTTCGGTTGGGATACGGGCAAGGCAAACTTCAGCGTGCCGTCCGCATTGCGCGACACCACCAGCTGCTTGCCATACAGGGCGTCGCAGAACTTGCCGCCGTTGACGGGCACCTTCACGTTGTAGCGGTAGCCTGAGGCATCGCTGTCCAGGTAGCTTGCCGCCAGGCGGCAGTTCGCGGGTTCGTCGAAAATGATGTTCACCCGGTCCGGCTGGAAATCGAGCCGCGTGGCAATGGGTGGCCTGCCTGCATCACCGGACACAAGGCCTCGCCAGGCACCCGCAGGGGCGTGTTCGCTTGCATGGGCGGTAGCGAGAAAAGCGGAAAGAACGAACAGGGAAGCAAGGTGGTATGTGACTTTCATGGCATGACTCCTTCAGGTTTGGGTGAAGTACTGCTTCAGTGCGCCTGCCGCGATCAGGGCCGTGAATGCCGTGACGAGCAGGTAGTAAAGCCAGCGCGGTAAACGTCGCGGCGGTTTCGATGTGCGGACATGGGCGAGCATCGATATGCCCCATTCGTCCGGAATACGTAGCTGGTCGAGGCGCTTCATGCCTTCTGACCCGCCATGGGTGGCAGGGACAGCACGCGGCCGTCCAGCTCGACTCGAGGCTCCCAGTGGTCCGTCAGGCGGTAGGAAATGCGCAGGCGCTGCATGGCGCCACGCCCGAACCAGCGCAAGCGTGGCTTGCGCATGTCGAGGAACAGCACAGGCCGGCGCTCTCCACGAATACGACGCTGGCGGAAACGCACGTCGAATTCCACCGAGAGAAAAGCCATCCGGGGGTTGCCGGGATCACGGAACAGATGCAGTGGTAACACCATCGGTACCAGCGGAGCATCGACCGCCGGAGATTCCGGGATATGGACCTGCAAGTGTCGTCCGATGTCGCCACGCAGCACGCTTTCCCGTCGGGCGCGAACGGCCTCGTCGGCAGCCATGATGGCCATGCGCAAGCCGTACATGAAGGTATCCAGCGAGCATATCGTCATGGGCGCGGCCTCAGGCTTCCTGCAACCAGCCGGGCTTGCGAGGAAAGCCCACGTGGTAGCAGATCCACTGCAGAACGACCTGGTGCTCGCCCACCTGGAGAATCGTGAAGCTCTTTTCCGTGCCGATGATGCTGCCGCGAGGCGAATCGGTAAGGCAGCGGTTGAGCATGGCCCGCGCTTCCTCGATCTGCGCTTCCGAACGCACCTGGTTGGGGTTGTCGGTACCGACGACCACCCGCTTGACGAATTTCACGTCGCTGAGATCGAACATGGTTCACTCCGATAGAACCGTGACGCCTTGCAGGCGCCACGGAATGGTGCCGGGCGATCAGGCCGCCTGCTTTTCCTGCTCCACGGCCACCGGGGCGCTGACCCGACGCGGCGCGCACGCGGTCTGCAGGATGTCCAGGACACGGGCCAGGCCTTCCGGCATGCCCTTGTCCTCGGCGTGGACGGCGACGTGGTACTTCGCCGAGTTGTCGGAGCTGCGCGTGTTTTCCTTATGCGTGGCCACCGAACCGGCCACATGCACCTTTGCCGAGAAAACACCCCAGCCGATCGACATGTCGGCGGAGAATTCACCCTTCTTGTCTTCCGACTCCTTCTGGCTGAAAGACGACTTCACTTCCATATCGAAAGTGATGTCGACATTGGTGATGCTGAGGCTGGGCACCTTCACGATGGCCAGCAACGGCACCTCGATCTCGACTTCTTCTTCCGCGATGCCCTTTCCAGACGGATCATCCACGGGGCGCTTGAACTTGAACTGCGCGGTACGCGTGGCACCCACGCCCTTCGGGTCGCTCTCGGCCGGCGGCAGGAAGCCGATGACCTTGATGAAGTCGGCGGTAGCCTGTGCGAGCTTGACCTGGGCCTCACAGGCGGCATAGAGCGGGCCGCCGATGAGTTCGCCCATCGGCAGGCCTTTGAACTGGCTGGACATGTTTACGAGTTCGTCGGGCATTTCGTTACTCCTTCATGGGACTGCATGACATGGCGAGCGACATGCCGCCATGGTTCGCCGGGCAGGACATATCAGTCGCCCGGCTGGAACGTCTTGAAGACCCCCTGGGTCTGCGCAAGATGATTCATGAGGCGTGCCGCGCCATCGGTGGGCTCGCTGCCCTCCACGCGCAGGACGACATGCACGGCGCCTGCCGTACGCCCCTTGGCGCCCACCGAGGTATCCACGCGCACATGGGAACGCGATGCCTTGGGCCTTACCTGCCAGTCGCGCGGCGCAGTGCCAGGATCGGTGTCGTCGGGCGTGGGTGGCGCATCGTCAACGAGATTGCCAAGGTCGGCATCGAAACGGATTTCAACGTCCTTGATGCGCAGGACATTGGTGGATACCAGGGGCAGGATCGGCGCCCGGTACAGGTCCTCGTCGCCTTCGCCGGCACCCGGCTGCATCGATGGCATGCGGATCACGACGCTCTTCGGACGATTGTCCTCGTCGAAGAAATCGCTCAGATGTGCCATCTGGTGCTGCTCGATCCGATCCTGCGCATCCACTACCGCGCCTGCGATCGCTTCGATCAGCTCGTTGAGGGAGGTCTGCGTGGCCATCGGTCAATGGCTCCCGCCAGTGGGCGCCGGCAGGTCGGGAAACGATGCGACGCGCGCCAGCCAGCCCTTCAGGAACTTCTGCAGTGATGGGCGACGCTCCACCAGTGCCTTGTAGTAATCCACCCTGCCCTGCTTGTAGCGGGCATACACGGCATACGCATCTGCCTTGCCAATGGCAGCGGCCGTGCCCGCACCCATTACGCCATCGATGGCCAGCTGGGGAGAGGCGCCCAGGTCGTTGAGCACGCGCTGCAATAGACGCACGGCCTGCGCACCTGCATTGACGTTGAAGTCGAAGAGGATGTTCGCCAGCGGCTGCAAGGCGATCTGGTCACCGCGTATGGCATCCCAGTACAACGCCTTGTAGATCGTGGCGGCCTGGTCGTCGGTCAGGGCGCGCAGCGTCGTGATCGACGGTGCCACGCCAAGCAGGGATTGGGCGCAACGATTGAAGGTCGCCAGCGTAATGCCCTTGTTGGTGGCACCACCCGGGTCGGCGGGGTCATTGACGAATCCGCCCTCATGCCGGAGCAGGGTCGGAAAGAAGCTCTTGAAATCGGCCATCGGGATTCTCCGTGATCGACGCAACGAATGCGTCGGTGGCGGCGACTATCCCGTCCGGCGGAATATGGCGACATCGGGAAAAACCTGATTGCAGGCCAGATCTCAAAAATCAGGTTTTTCCTGATGCTTGCATGAGTACGACGCAACTCGCAGGTTCTGTCCCCCACCCATCCCCCACACGGCTGTGCGTTTGCGACACCCAACCTACCCCGTCGTCCCTGCGAAAGCAGGGACCCAGTGCGGTGCGGTAGGTTTTAGCGACAGGGCTACCTACACACGAGCCGATGAGACGTGGTCGTGTCCATCGGTGAACCGAGGCGCTGGGTTCCAGCTTTCGCTGGAACGACGGCTGTGCTGTGCGTTTGCGACACCCAACCTACCCGTCATCCCTGCGAAAGCAGGGATCCAGTGCGGTGCGTTAGGTTTTAGCGACAGGGCTACCTACGCACGAGCCGATGAGACGTGGTCGTGTCTACTGGTGAACCGAGGCGCTGGGTTCCAGCTTTCGCTGGAACGACGGCTGTGCGTTTGCGACACCTAACCTACCCGTCGTCCCTGCGAAAGCAGGGATCCAGTGCGGTGCGGTAGGTTTTAGCGACAGGGCTACCTGCACACGAGCCGATGAGACGTGGTCGTGCCTACTGGTGAACCGGGGCGCTGGGTTCCAGCTTTCGCTGGAACGACGGCTGTGCGTTTGCGACACCCAACCTACCCCGTCATCCCTTCGAAAGCAGGGATCCAGTGCGATGCGTTAGGTTTTAGCGACAGGGCTACCTACACACGAGCCGATCAGACGTGGTCGTGTCTACCGATGAACCGAGGCGCTGGGTTCCAGCTTTCGCTGGAACGACGGCAGGGAGTTTCAGGGATCGAGTACTGTGATGCCCTCACGCAGCGCATAGCGCGTGAGCTGGGCAAGGCCCTGGATGCCGAGCTTGGCCATGATGTGCTCGCGATGTGTGCCTACGGTCTTGATACTTACGTGCAGGCGCCCGGCGATCTCCTTCGTGGAATACCCTTCCGCGTATAGCTGGGTAATTTCACGTTCCCGCGCGCTCAGAGCCACTTCCGGCTCCATTTCGACCTGGCGACCGCGCTGATCGAGCGACACCAGGTGTTCAAGTTCGGGGCTCACGACGTAGCGCGATTGCAGTACGGCATCGATGGCTGAGACAAGCACATCGAAATCCGCACGCTTCAGGATATATCCATGCGCTCCCGCATCGAATGCGGCGCGAATCCAACGCGTATCCTCGTATGAAGACAGGCAAAGCATGCGGGTCTTCGGGCAGCGCGGCGCGATGCGTCGGGCAGCTTCCAGACCACTCAGTCCGCGCATGGCACAGTCGAAAAGAATCAGGTCAGGCTGCCCGCGCAAAGCCTGTCGCACGAGTTCGCGCCCATCCCCCGTGCTTCCCACGATGTCGAAACGCGGATCGATGGCGAGCAGTGCCGCCAGCCCGTCGCGCAGAAGGGCCTCTTCATCCGCCAGTAAAAGGGTGACGCGCTTCATGTGTGCCTCCATCGACATGCGACGGAACGTACACCTTGTATCGGTGTGAGCAGAAGCAATCGGATGCGCATGGTTGGTTCCGGTGAATGAGGTGACGCGACGGTGGGCGCTTGGCGCACCGGCGTCCTTCCGGAAACCTTACGGTCGTGAATCGATGTGTTTGCGGCACACGAAATATTCAATCTACGTGGCGATATGCGCCTTGATCAGTCCGTCAGGAAGCGCACCGCTACGGGAAGCACCAGGATGAAGACGAGCAATTCCAGCCAGAATATCCACACGGCACCCAATGGCCTCCGCCATGGCCGCCCGATGACGGCGTAGGCAATCAACATGACAAGACCCAACGGCGTGACGATCACGCCAATGTCGAGGATGCTCACTGCTCCGTAGAACGCCATCATCCCTCCCCCGCCCAGGCCGATCACGACCAGAAGCAAGGGTGGAATCCAGAGACAGAGCGTGCCCAGCCAGAAAAGCAGCCCCGCCCATCCGGCGCGACGCTCGTAGGTGGAAACGGGAATAGCATCCTGATCGGTCATTGCAGCTCCTGGAAGCCCGGAACGACCGGATTCTACATGGATGGTACAAACACGAACGCCCGGGCTGTCCCGGGCGTTCGCTCATGGCTTCGCGATCAGTTCGACTGGGCGAACTGGATGGACGGCGTGCTGCCGCCCGAGGCGGTGCAGCGGCCAAGGGTGAGGTTGTTTTCCTCGCCCGTGGTGCCACCGTTGTTGGGGCCGACGCAGGTCGGTGCATTGGTGGTGCCGTCATTGACAGCCACCTTCACACTTACCGACGACCCGCTGTTGAACGACGCCACGGGATCATTGGAACCATTGCCGAAAATGTTGAACTCGGAGTTCTTCCAGACCGAACCGATGGCGAGCGTGCTCCCCGACTGGCTGACGGAGTGCGCCACGCCGTTGACCGTGAAGGTCACCGTGTCGTTGCCGTTGACCGAGGCAGAACCCGCGAGCTTGATGCTGCCAATGCTGGTGATGGGCACATAGTCGACGCTCACCAGATTGCTGTTGCGGTAGCAGGCCAGCTGGGCCGAATAGGCGTTCCAGCCCGAAGGGCAGCCGGTGCGGCGATAGGCCGATGCATCGGAGACGTAGAACCAGTTCTGGATGAAGGCGCCCGGCGAGCCGGTACCCGGGTCAGTCGAATAGATGAACTGCTCCCACACCTGGCAGCTGGAATAGCCATAGCGCTGGCAGGCCGAGGTATTGCTGCCCATGTTGGTGTTGATCTGCAGCGAGTAGTCGTCCGAACCGGAGCTGACACCCGTGACGGTCGGGAAGCTGCCCGTGGCCGAGCGCGTGAGCTGGCCGGTGCGGGCGGCATAGTCATAACCGTTGCCGGCGTTGAAGACACTGCTTTCCGTACGGGCAGAGACCGTGCTGCGGCTGCTTGCCGGCGAAACGGCATCGGCCGGCTGCACCGAACGGAACGACGGCACCGGGCCGCAACGCTCTGCCGTCCACACGGCGCTCGGGTAGGTGGCGCGGAAGCAGCCGTCGGCCGGCGGCGCCTGGCGATTGATGTTGTCGTGCCAGGCCTGCACCGCCTGGGCGCGGGCCGTGGCAACGACATCCTGACTGGCCTGTGCGGCAACAGCCGAAGCGAGCGGCGTGGCAACGAGCAGCGCCGCCAGCATGGCGGAACGAACCGGACGACACACGATGGACCCCTTCATCGAAGGCATATCTTTCTCCCTGAGCATTGACTCGATGATGTTCACCGCCATGCCGGATTTGTATCCTGCACGGAGGCGCGTTTCCCCCCTTCCAGGTAGAACGTGCCCACCCTCCCGCCACCCCCGCCCTCAAATGTGACCAGCCGCACATTACGTATGCGCAGGCTCACAAGCGACTGCGTTTCGCAATAAATTGCGATCATTAGCGCCAGCTGCACCCGCCGCCGGCCTCCAGACACAAGGTGTCTGGAGGCCGGCGCTCTCGCGACCAGCGTTATGATCGCCCCTTCTGAAAAGGAGGCCAGAAGCTTGCGCGCAATCCTGCTCATCATTTCCTTGCTCCTGTGCTCCATCGCGCATGCCGTCGAATCATCACCACCCTCACCGGCCACTCCGGGTTCATGGCAGGTCGGTTTCCGTGTCGTCGAACAATCCGATGCGTCCCGTAGCGATAACGGGGAACATGCCGCGCGACCGGTGCAGACACTGATCTGGTATCCCGCCACCCAGCGCGGCAAGGCCTTGCGGTACGAGGATTACCTGGAACTAGGGGTCGCCGAGAACGACTTTTCACGTACACCGGCAGAACGCAGAACCCGGACAGACGCGAGCCTGCGCGCCTACACCGTGCTGGGTACCACGGCGGGGGATATGGCCCGGTGGCGCGATGCCCCTGTTGCCGCATCACGCGATGCATCACCAGCCAGCGGGCGCTTTCCCGTTGTCATCTATGTAGCCAGCGACAGTTCGCCTGCCTTCGAGAACGACTGGCTGTGCGAGTACCTTGCCAGCCACGGCTATGTGGTCATCGCCAGCCCATCTCACGGCATCGATGGCGGTTACATGACCGATGGTCGCCTTCCCCACGACCTTGCAAGCACGCGGGCACAGGCAGCGGATATCGGCTTCCTGATCGGCTATGCCGGATCACTGCCTTTTGCGGACACCACAAAACTCGCCGTGGTGGGCTATAGCTGGGGCGGCATGTCGGGTGCGTTTGCAGCAGCGGCAGACAAACGTATCCGGGCCATCGTGGAATGGGATGGTTCGCTTCGTTATTTTCCCCGTCTTCTACGGGCTGCACCGGATATCGTTGCCGAAGACTTCACCACGCCCATGCTGTTCATTGCCGACCGGGAAGATCCCATCGTCCCCGCCAGGGATGCGTGGCCACAGAGTTTTGTCGCCCATATCTCCCATGCCGACCTGACCCTGATCGGCATGAAGCGACTGTTCCACCAGGATCTCTCCGCACAGAGCCTGCGCCTGGGCAGCATGGCAGTCCACACGGACACAACGCTTGCACAGCGACTTGAAAGCTACGCATGGATGGAGCGCTATACGCTGGCCTTCCTGGACGAGCGTCTGAAACATGATGACACTGCCCGGGCCTTTCTCGACGCGACATCCCTGCAGAACCATGTGCCGCCCGGCACCCTGACGGTCATGAGACGGCATGCCACGTCATCGTCAGGCAATCGTGCTGATTTCGCAGCACGGCTCGATGCCACCAATGACGATCCGATGAACGTCTATCGCCCCTATGCACGCCAGCACCCCGGATTCCAGCTCGCCAACGACACGTTCTCACAGTGGATATCACAGCTCATGGCGACCGGCGATACGGCGAAGGCATCGAGAGTGGCCCTGCTATGGACGGAGGTGCTGCCACGAAGCAGTGAGGCCTGGTCGTCACGAGCCACCATGGAGGACATGCAGGACATGAGCGAGCAGGCCATCCGTGACTACAGGCGGGCACTACGGCTGGATCGCGGCAACATCCTCGCGAAACGGCGCCTTGCGGCGATCACCGCTGCTCCTGGGCATTGACGGCGCCCATGCGGGATGTCGGTACACTCGGCGCCCATGAACCTACGTCACCACAGTACGGGCTTCGCCCACCGCCTGTTCGCCGAGCAGGCGCTGAGCCGCAGTGCAGGAGCACCGCTCATCGGCGGCAATGCCGTCGAGCTGCTGATCGACGCCCAGGCTCACTATGACGCATGGCTGGATGCCATCGCGAAGGCCCGGCGCTATGTGCTGCTGGAAAACTACATCATCCGCGACGACCGCATCGGCCGCAGCTTCCTCGATGCCCTGGCGGAACGTGCCCGCGCAGGCGTCTTCGTCGCGGTGATCGCGGACTGGGTCGGTTGCATGGGCCAGTCACGCCGCTCGTTCTGGAACGAACTGCGCGCCGCCGGCGGCGAGATACGCATCTTCAATCCGCCCCGCCTGGGCAGCTCGTTTGGCTGGGTCAGCCGCGATCACCGCAAGGTGCTTTCGGTGGATGGCGAACTCGGTTTTCTGTCGGGGGTATGCATCAGCGAAAAATGGCTGGGCGAACCGGAGCGCAACGTGCCGCCGTGGCGCGACACCGGTGTGGCGCTGCGGGGCCCCGCTGTCGCCGAGATCGAACATGCCTTTGCCGACAGCTGGCGGGAAGCCGGCGGACCGCTTCCCGATACCCTGCTTTCTCCCACCCCGCCCATCGCGGGCGACGTATCCCTGCGCGTGATCGCGACGCAACCCAGCACGGCCGGCATGTATCGCCTCGACCAGATGGTGGCCGCGATGGCCCGACGCACGCTATGGCTGACCGATGCCTACTTCGTCGGCGTGGCGCCTTATGTGCAGGCACTATCCGCGGCGGCGCGCGATGGCGTGGACGTGCGCCTGCTGGTGCCCGGCACCAGCGACATTCCCATGGTGGCGGGCATGTCGCGCTCGGGATACCGCCCGCTGCTCAAGGCGGGTATCCGCGTCTTCGAATGGAACGGCTCGATGCTGCACGCCAAGACGGCGGTGGCCGACGGACGCTGGGCGCGCGTGGGCTCATCGAACCTCAATATCGCGAGCTGGCTGAGCAACCGGGAAATCGACGTCGCCATCGAGGATGATGGCGTCGCGGCGCAACTGGAAACGCAGTACCTGAGCGATCTCGACAACGCTACGGAGATCCTCCTGCGTCCGCGCAATCGCCGTAACGGCAACGAACGCATGCGCAGCCGCACGCCGCGTCCGCCACGCCCGAAACATGCGGGCGGCAGTTCCAGTCGCGCAGCGGCAGGCGCGCTGCGCATCGCCAATACGGTGGGTGCGGCGATCACGCAGCATCGCGTGCTGGGGGATACGGAAAGCGGCCCGCTTCTGGCGGGTACGGTGCTGGCAGCCGTGCTGACCTTGGTGGCCGTGTTCTGGCCCGCCGTCATCGCATGGCCACTGGCACTTATCGGTGCCTGGTTTGCCGTGAACCTGGCGGTGGGCTGGTGGAGCATGCGCAGGCGACGGAAGCGCAAACCTCCGTCGCCTGGGTGAACCGGATCACTGCCGTGATTTGAATGTCAGCGGCTGGGAATCGGTGCGTGCGGCCGGTGCCGGGCCGCAGCTGTTGCAGGAATCGCAGCCATCACCGCAGCTGCCCGATGCGCTGGCAGGCTGCAGCCTGCGGCCCAGGCTACGCACGAAGGCCGGGCGGCCGTCATGGTTGAGGCTGGCCGACATGCCCGCCATCACGCGCGTGGATGTCCTGGGCAGCAGCTTGCGGAACGCGACCCAGGTACTGGCCAGCACGACGATGCCGATGATGGCGGCCTGCACGATCTGGAAGGTATTCACGAGAGCGCCCTCGCGATCTGGTAGGTGGCGAGCGAAGCGAGATAGGCCAGGCCGAACAGGTAACCGGCGGCTACTGCCACGTTGCGCCAGGAATTGGTTTCGCGGCGGATCACCGCCAGCGTGGACATGCACTGCGGTGCGAACACGTACCAGGCCAGCAACGACAGCGCCGTGGCAAGCGACCACTGATGGGCGATGACGGGACCCAGCTGCGATGCCACGGCATCGTCGCTGCCGGACATCGCATAGACGGTGCCCAGCGCGGCCACCGCAACTTCGCGGGCGGCAAGACCCGGCACCAGCGCGATGCAGATCTGCCAGTTGAAGCCGATGGGGGCGAACACGTATTCCAGGATGCGCCCCAGACGGCCGGCCAGGCTGTAATCGATGGCCGGGCCCGTAGCGCCTTCCGGCGGCCCCGGGAAACTGGACAGGAACCACAGCAGTACGGTGAGCGCGAGGATGATGCCGCCGACGCGCTTCAGGAAGATCAGCGCGCGCTCCCACAGGCCCAGCGCGATATCGCGCACGTTGGGCAGGCGGTAGGACGGAAGCTCCATGATGAGCGCGTGTTCGCTTTTGTCCTTGCGCATGCGCTTGATAACGAAGGCCACGCCCAGCGCGCTGAAGATGCCCGCGAAATACAGCACGAACAGCACGATGCCCTGCAGGTTGAAGATGCCCCACACCGCGCGATCGGGAATGAATGCGGCGATGAGCAGCGTGTATACGGGCAGGCGCGCCGAGCAGGTCATCAGCGGTGCGACGAGGATCGTGGTGAGCCGGTCGCGAGGGTCCTGGATGCTGCGCGTGGCCATGATGCCGGGAATGGCACAGGCGAAGCTGGACAGCAGCGGGATGAAGGCGCGACCGGTAAGGCCCACGCGGAACATCATCTTGTCGAGCAGGAAGGCCGCGCGCGGCAGGTAGCCGGATTCCTCCAGCACCAGGATGAACAGGAACAGGATCAGGATCTGCGGCAGGAACACCAGCACGGCGCCCAGGCCGGCGAATACGCCGTCGTTGAGCAGGCTGTGCAGTGCGCTGTCCTCGGGCAGCACGCTGGTGACGACGTTGCCCAGGCCCGTGACACCGGCCTGGATCGCATCCATCACCGGCTGCGCCCATGAGAATACCGCCTGGAAGATCATGAACATAAGCACGGCGAGGATGCCCAGGCCGAACACCGGGTGCAGCACCCAGCGGTCGATGGCATCGTCGAGGGCCGCGTTGTCGCGCGATGTGGTGACCGTTGCGGCGAGGATGGAGCGCACTTCGGCGTGCAGCTGCTCGACGTTTGCCTGGTCGACGGCCGAGGGCTGGATCTCCGGCACCGCGCTGTCGATGCGCTCGATGAGGCCCTTCGCGCCTCCGCGCTTCACGGCGATGGTTTCCACCACCGGAATGCCGAGGCGGCGCGAGAGTTCGGCCACGTCGATGTCGATGCCGCGACGACGTGCCGCATCCATCATGTTGAGCGCGAGCACCATGGGCCGGCCCAGGCGCCGCACTTCGAGCACGAAGCGCAGGTGCAGGCGCAGGTTGGTGGCATCGGCCACGCAGACGATCAGGTCGGGTACGGCCTCGCCCGGATAACGGCCCAGGCAGACGTCGCGAGTGATGGCTTCATCGGGGCTGGTGGCATCGAAGCTGTAGGCGCCGGGGAGGTCGAGTACGTGCAGCGTGCGGCCGGAAGGCCCCACGAAGCGGCCTTCCTTGCGTTCCACCGTGACGCCGGCGTAGTTGGCCACCTTCTGGCGGCCGCCGGTGAGCTGGTTGAACAGCGCCGTCTTGCCGCAGTTGGGGTTGCCGACCAGGGCAACGCGCAGGCTGGCGGCGCTCATGCGGCGCCCTCCACGCTCACTTCCACGCGAGCCGCCTCGTTGCGGCGAAGCGCGAAGCGCGTCGAACCAATCTGGATGAGCAGCGGATCACCACCCAGGGGGCCCTTGGCGACGAGGCGCACGGGTTCGCCTGCGACAAAGCCCAGGTCGCGCAGGCGCTGCGCAATCGGGTCGGCGGGATGGGCATCAGTGACGGACTTGACCACGGCTTGGGCACCTTTCGGCGCGTCTGACAGGCGCACTGGGCTTACTCAAATAAGAACTGTTCGCATCATACGCCCTTGGCCCGGGCCATGCATCCCGGGCTGAATCGCCCTTCGCCGACAACCCATTATCATCGGGTGTTTCGCCTGATGGAGTTCGTCGCATGTCCGCAGTGGAGCTGAGCCGTTCGGGCCACGTCGCCCGCCTCACGATGAACCGCCCGGAGGTTCATAACGCCTTCGACGACGCGCTCATCGCCGATCTCACGGCCGCCATCGACGAACTGGACCGCGATCCGGGCGTGCGTGCCGTGGTGCTGACCGGTGCAGGCGCAAGTTTTTCCGCCGGTGCGGACCTGAACTGGATGCGCGGCATGGCGCAGGCCAGCGAGGACGACAACCGCGCGGATTCGCAGCGCCTGGCGCGACTGATGCGCCGCCTGCAATTCCTTTCCAAGCCCACCATCGCCCGCGTCAATGGCGCGGCTTTCGGCGGTGGCGTGGGGCTCGTGGCCTGCTGCGACATCGCCATCGCCGCCGAAGGCGCGAAGTTCGCCCTTTCCGAAGTGAAGCTGGGCCTCGTGCCGGCCGTCATCTCGCCATATGTGATCGGCGCCATCGGCCTGCGCCAGGCCCGCCGCTTGTTCATCACGGGCGAGATCTTCGCCGCTGCGCAGGCGCTGGCCATCGGACTGGTCCACGAAACCGTGGCCGCCGATGAGCTCGATGGTGCCGTGGACCGGCTCGTCGCACTGCTCGGCAAGGGCGGTCCGGTGGCCCAGGCCGAGGCCAAGCGCCTTGCGCTGGGCATGGGCGGCATGACCGAGGCCGGCATGGAATCCATCGACGCGGACAACGCCGCGCTGATCGCCCGGCTGCGCGTGTCCGCCGAGGGCCAGGACGGGCTCTCGGCCTTTCTCGACAAGGCCCAGCCCACATGGCTGCGCTGAGCCGGCGCGCCCGTGCCGGCGGCGTCCTGCTGCTTGCCCTGTGCTGCGCCCTGCCCGTTCACGCAGCGACACTGAAGGACCAGATCGATACCCAGCTGGCCCAGCCACGTTTTGCCGGGGCATCGTGGGGTATCGACGTGGTCTCGCTGGACGACGGTCACACGGTGTATGAGCACGACGCGGGGCGCCTGTTGTTGCCTGCCTCCACCGCGAAACTCTATACGGCCGCCTTTGCGCTTGACCGGCTGGGGCCCGAAGGCCGCACGCATACCGATGTGCTGGCCGGTGGCGAGGTGTCGCGAGGGCGTCTGCACGGACCGCTGATCCTGCGCGGACGCGGCGATCCGACGCTGAGCGGCACCGACTGGGCCGATACGCTTGCCGCGCAGGTGCTTGCCCAGGGCATCCGGCGCATCGACGGCGGCATCGTGGGCGACGATACGGCGTTCACGGGGCCATCGCATGGCAGCGGCTGGGAGGTGGACGATCTCCAGGCCTATTTCGGCGCCTCGACGGCCGCGCTCGACATCGACGAGAACACGATGGTTGCGGATATCTCGGCGCAGGGCGTACGCGTAACGCCTGCCGATGCCGCCATCGCGCTGGCTGGGCAGCCGGCGGATCTCTTGCAGGTCTACCGCGAGCCCGGCAGTGCCACCGTGCATGTCCTGGGTGGCGTGACGCAGGGGGCGCCAGCCCGGCGGCTGGCTCTCTCGCTGCCCGATCCCGCCCTCACGGCGGCCCGCCGGCTCCAGGCGGCGCTGGAGCGTCAGGGTGTACGTGTCGATGGCGAGGCACGCAGCCTGCGCTGGCCCGTGCCGCCGCCGTCGGGCAACGTGCTGGCATCGTTTCCATCACCTGGCGTGGCGGACATCCTCCGTACCGGCCTGAAGCGATCGCAGAACCTGTATCTGCAAAGCGTTTTCCTGCTTACGGGCCTTGCATCACCTGATCCGGCGCTGCCCCGTGCCGAAGACCGTGCGGCGAAAGCGCTGTCCGCATGGCTCGAAGCACGCGGTATTGCGCCGTCGTCGACAATGCTCGTGGAGGGCACGGGCCTGTCCCGGCATGACCTGACCACGGCGGGTTCGCTGGTGCGCCTGCTGACGCTGATGGACGCTTCGCCTTTGTCTGCCTTGTGGCGCGGTCTGCTACCCGTGGCCGGCGTGGACGGCACCCTGGCCAACCGCATGCGCGACACGGCGGCCATGGGCAACCTGCAGGCCAAGACGGGCAGCATGAGTTTCGTGAACGCGCTGGCGGGCTATGTCACCACCCGCAGCGGCCAGAAGCTGGCGTTTGCCATCATCCTCAACAATTACCGGCCGGGTGATGGCGCGCTGCCGGTGTCGGCGGAGGTGGATGCCATTGCGGTGATGCTGGCGCAGGCGCAGGGGCGGCTTTGATTCATGCAGGCTGGTCGCGCGCAAGGCGCGCTCCTACAGGTAACCCGTGCCTTGTAGGAGCGCGCCTCGCGCGCGACCGGCCAAGCCCCGTTTACCTGTACGTACGCGACCGGCCAACAAAGCAACGCCACGACACCATCAAGGCTTCAACCACTCCGGCAGATCCTTCCCGATCTTCTCCGGCGTATCGGTCGGCGCATAACGCTCCACCACTTCACCATCGCGATTCACCAGGAACTTGGTGAAATTCCACTTGATCCCCTCGGTGCCGAGCAACCCCTTCTTGCTGGTCTTCAGCCAGCGGTACAGCGGGTGCGCGTGCTCGCCGTTGACCTCGATCTTGGCGAACATCGGGAAGCTCACGTCATAGGTGAGCGAACAGAAATTGCGGATCTCCGCCTCGTCGCCAGGCTCCTGGTGGCCGAACTGGTCGCAGGGAAAGCCAAGCACGTCGAAGCCCTGCGCCGCGTAGTGGCGCTGGAGTTCTTCCAGCCCCTTGTACTGGGGCGTGAAGCCGCACTTCGAGGCCACGTTGACCACCAGCAGCACCTTGCCCTTCCATTCGGCCAGCGAGCGTTCGTTGCCGTCGATGTCGCGGGCGGAGAAGTCGTAGATGGTGGTCATGCCGGTCCTCGTTATCCATGGAATAGCCAACAGTCTACGCCGCGCGCCGCCGTCCTTGGACCGGCTTCGGCTACCATGGACGCCTTTCCGGCCAAAAGACCCGAACCGTGATCCGCTTCGCCGCCGCCTCCAAGTCCTACCGCGTGGATGGAACCCCCGTTCCCGCGCTGCATCCCGTCGACCTGGAAATCACCAAGGGCGAGGTGTTCGGCATCATCGGCCATTCGGGCGCCGGCAAGTCGACCATGCTTCGCCTGATCAACCTGCTGGAGCGGCCCACCTCGGGCCAGGTGCTGATCGGCGGTCGTGATGTCACCCACGCCGAGGGTGCCGAACTGCGCCGCCTGCGCGCGGGCATCGGCATGATCTTCCAGCATTTCAACCTGCTGTCCTCGCGCACGGTGGCCGACAACGTCGCCTTCCCGTTGCGCATCCAGGGCGGCATCGGCGAAGACGAGATCGCGCGCCGGGTGGATGAACTGCTGGCCCTGGTCGGCCTCTCCGCGCATGCACGCAAGTATCCGGCACAGTTGTCTGGCGGCCAGAAGCAGCGCGTCGGCATCGCGCGCGCACTCGCCAGCCGGCCATCCATTCTCCTCTGCGACGAGGCCACCAGCGCGCTCGATCCGCAGACCACGGCCTCGGTGCTGGAACTGCTGGCCGACATCAACCGCCGGCTGGGTCTCACCATCGTGCTCATCACCCACGAGATGGACGTGATCCGCCGCGTCTGCGACCGCGTGGCGGTGCTCGATGCCGGTCATGTCGTCGAGATGGGCACGGTAGCCGATGTGTTCCTGCATCCCCAGCATCCCACTACACGCCGCTTCGTCGCCGAGGCGGACCACCGCGAAGGCAGCGGCCCCGACTATCCGGGCGTGCCGGGACGGCTGTTCCGGCTGTCGTTCCGTGGCGATGCCACCTATTCCCCGCTGCTGTCCCGCGTCGTGCGCGATACCGGCATCGAATACAACCTGCTGTCCGGTCGCATCGACCGCATCAAGGACACGCCCTACGGCCAGCTCACCCTGGCGATGAATGGCGAACGCCTGGAAGACGCACTCATCCAGATCCGCAGCGCCGGCGTCGATATCGAGGAAGTGGCCCGATGAACCTCATGCAGACCCTGTTCCCCAACATCGACTGGCCGGAAATCGCCCGCGCCTGCCTCGACACCCTGCTGATGCTCGGCGGCTCGCTGCTGTTCACCCTGGTGCTCGGCCTGCCCCTGGGCATCTGGCTGTTCCTCACGGCACGCGGCCAGCTGCACGCGCAACCGAAGCTCTATGGCGTGCTGTCGCTGGTGGTGAACGTGCTGCGCTCCATTCCCTTCATCATCCTGATGATCCTGCTGATCCCGGTCACCCAGGCGATCACGGGCGTCAGCATCGGCATCCGTGGCGCCATCGTGCCGCTGGTGATCGGCGCGGCGCCGTTCTTCGCCCGCCTGGTGGAAACCGCGCTGCGCGAAGTGGATCGCGGCGTGATCGAGGCGAGCCAGGCGATGGGCGCCACCACGGGCCAGATCGTCACCCGCGTGCTGCTGCCCGAGGCCCGTCCGGGCCTCATCGCCGCCACCACGGTCACGGCCGTGGCCCTGGTCGGGTATACCGCCATGGGTGGCATCGTAGGGGCCGGCGGCCTGGGCGCACTGGCCTACCAGTACGGTTACAACGGCTACAAGCCGGATTACATGCTGGTCACCGTGGCGCTGCTGATCGTGCTGGTGCAGGTGTTGCAGATGCTGGGGGATCGGCTGGTGGCGCGGTACAGCCGGCGCTGAGGCGCCCCTCGGAGATTTCGCGGACCCGGTCGCGCGCGAGGCGCGCTCCTGCATGCGCGCTGGCTTTTTGCATCCGGCGGTATGGACGTCTATGCTGGCGCACCGCAACATTCGCCACGGACGCCCCATGAAGAAGCTTCTCCTGCCCCTTGCCGCCACCCTCGCCCTGCTGCTGGCGGGCTGTTCGGGCGGCGGTGACGCTGGCAAGTCCGACGCCGTGGCCACGCTCACCGTGGCGGCCACGCCGGTGCCGCACGCCGAGATCCTCAAGGAGATCAAGCCCCTGCTTGCCAAGGAAGGGGTGGACCTGGAGATCAAGGTGTTCACGGACTACGTGCAGCCGAACATGCAGGTGGACCAGAAGCAGATCGATGCGAACTTCTTCCAGACCGAACCTTACCTCGACGCCTTCAACAAGGAGCGCGGCACCCATCTGGTGAAGGTGGTGGGCGTGCATATCGAGCCGTTCGGTGCGTATTCGCGCAAATACACCTCGATCGACCAGCTGCCCGATGGCGCCGACGTCGTGATCCCGAACGATCCCAGCAACAACAGCCGCGCACTGCTGCTGCTTGCGAAACACGGGTTGATCACGCTGAAGAACCCGAACGATCGGCTTGCCACGCTGAAGGATGTGGCCAGCAACCCGAAGAACCTCAAGTTCCGCGAACTGGAAGCCGCCATGCTGCCGCGCGTTCTCGGCGAGGTGGATCTGGCGCTCATCAACACCAACTATGCGCTGGCCGCCAAGCTCAATCCGGTAAAAGATGCGCTGCTGATCGAGGACAAGGATTCCCCGTACGTGAACTTCCTCGTGACGCGCGCCGACAACAAGGACGATCCGCGCATCCAGAAGCTGGCCAAGGCGCTCACTTCGCCCGAGGTGAAGGCGTTCATCGAGAAGAACTACGGCGGAGCCGTGCTACCGGCCTTCTGATGCACCCATGGCCGATCGCATCGGCCACGCCCCACCCTGTAGGAGCGCGCCTCGCGCGCGACCGGGGTGGCGAAAACACAGAAATGTCACCGCCGTGCCGGTCGCGCGCAGGCGCGCTCCTACATGTGTATTGGGCGACATTGGAGAGGCGTCACCCTGTAGGAGCGTGCTTGCGCGCGACCGGTTCTGCGGAAACACCGAAATGCTTTCGCCACCCCGGTCGCGCGCAAGGCGCGCTCCTACACGTGTGAGGCAGGCAGGTCGAAGACGCGACGCAGATAAGCGATGTACTCGGGGTCGTCGCACATGCTCTTTCCCGGTGAATCCGACAGCTTCGCCACCGGCTGGCCATTGCAGCGGGTCATCTTGATCACGATGTTCAGCGCATCCGGCCCCACGTCGTTGGTGAGGTTCGTGCCTACGCCAAACGACAGGTTGCAACGGCCCTCGAAGTGTCTGTACAGTTCCATCACCCTCGGGATGGTGAGGCCGTCACTGAATACGAGCGTCTTGGTGCGCGGATCGACCCTGTTGGTCTCGTAATGCGCCAGCACCCGGTCACCCCAGGTGAACGGGTCGCCGGAATCGTGGCGGGCGCCGTCGAAAAGCTTGCAGAAGTACATATCGAAATCGCGCAGGAAAGCATCCAGGCCATAGACATCCGACAGGGCAATGCCCAGGTCACCTCGATACTCGCGCGCCCATGCCTCCAATGCCGCCGTCTGCGAATCACGCAGGCGCGGCCCCAGCGACTGGAAAGCCTGAAGGTATTCATGTGCCATGCTGCCGATAGGCACCAGGCCCTTGCGCATCGCGAACCACACGTTGCTTGTGCCCGCCAGTTGCGTGCCCCACTCCGACGCCATGATGCCCAGCGCTTCCTCGTGCCACGCGCGGGAGAAACGCCTGCGCGTGCCGTAATCCGCAATACGCACCTTCCCGAACCCCGGGGTATCGCGAAGTAGTGCAATCTTCGCGCGTAGCCGTGCCCTGCCCTCGTCCATGGAAAGATCCGGATGCACGCTGCGGAAGTACAGCTCGTTGACGATGGCAAGCAGCGGCACTTCGAACATGATGGTGTGCAGCCAGGGCCCCGAGATGATGATCTCGATCTCCCCCGCCGCATCGTCCGAGGGCTTCACCGTGACGTACTTGGCGTTGAGATGGAACAGGCCCAGGAAATCCACGAAGTCGCTGTCGATGAATCGCAGACTGCGCAGATATGCCAGCTCATCGTCCGCGAAACGCAGCGAACACAGATGATCCAGCTCTTCGCGGATGCGGCCCACCAGTGGCGCGAGATCCACGCCCGGCGTGCGGCAACGGAAACGGTATTCCACCTGCGCCGCTGGGTACTGATGCAATACCACCTGCATCATGGTGAATTTGTACAAGTCGGTGTCGAGCAGCGACTGGATAATCATGCGCTGGCGCCGGTGAGCTGGATCTGTTTTTCCACGGCCTCGACGAAGCGTTCCGTGCCCGGCCATGGGGTGATCTTGCCGAGCTTCCTGCCCCGGTGAAACACGAAGAAGGCAGGAATGCCGTGCAACCCGAAGCGGGTCGCCATGGCCGGATCGTCGTAGACGTTGTCGCTGAGCCAGCGCACTTCGGGCCACTGGAAGCGCTCCGGCGTGAGCAGGATCTGCCGCTTGGCGATGTCGCAGTTGGGGCAATCGCGCCCCCACAGGAACAGGATGACGAGGCGGTTGTCGTCGGCCGCGAGATCGGCATCGAGCCCGGCGCTGGTGATGCGGGGCATCGCGAAGCGCTCGAAGAACTCGGGAACGGTGGTATCGGCCATGACGGAATCCGTGAACGTGTCGGCATTCCCACATGGGGACGCAGGGAAGATAATCGAGGGTAACGCGACATATCGTCACCCGCCAGCCAACGAAGGAACCGTGAAATGCGCGCCCTGACTGCTCTTTTCCTCGCCTTGTGTGCTGCCGGCATGGCTCACGCCGGCACCCTCACCGTAGACACCGGCCACGGCGCGAAGCCGTTGACCACCGCCCAGCTGCTCAAGCGCGCCGATGCCCGCGATATCCGCGTCACGGGCGATGTCTCCTACCACGACGACCGCACCTATCGCGCCGTGCCGATGAAGGCCTTGCTGGAAGGCACGCCTGTCGATGCCAACCTCCAGTTCGTCGCGGAGGATGGCTTTGCCGCCGATATCCCCGCTGCGCTGATCCTGGATGGGCATGGCGCCGAGGCGTGGCTGGCCGTGGAACCGGATGACACGCACTGGCCGCAACTACAGGGCAAGGATCACGGTGCCGGGCCGTTCTACCTCGTCTGGCTGCATCCGGAGGCCGGCAATATCGGACCGGAACAGTGGCCGTACCAGATCGCCTCGGTGAAGGTGATGCCCGGGCCGGCTGAGCGTTTTCCTGCGATGAATCCGGCAGCGAATGCCAGTACGAAGGTGAAGCACGGTTTCGCCGTGTTCCAGCGCAACTGCATCACCTGCCACACGCTCAATGGCCAGGGCGATGCGAAGCTCGGCCCGGACCTCAATATCCCCTACAGCCCCACCGAATACCTCCAGGCAGGCTACCTGCGCAAGCTGATCCGTAATCCGCAGGATCTGCGCCACTGGCCGCAGGCAAAAATGCCAGCCTTCCGCCCTGAGGTGCTGTCCGACGCCGACCTGGACGACCTCGTGGCCTACCTGAAACACATGTCCACCCACAAACCAAAACCGTAACCTGTAGGAGCGCGCCTCGCGCGCGACCGCGTCGGCAGACGCACACCCCGGCCCCGACCGCAGAGGTCATGCCGGTCGCGCGCAAGCACGCTCCTACACGGTGACGGGCACCCATGACCCTGATTTGTAGGAGCGCGCCTCGCGCGCGACCGCGTCGGCAGACGCATACCCCGGCCCCGAACGCAGAGGTCATGTCGGTCGCGCGCAAGCACGCTCCTACACGGTGACGGATGCCCATGGCCGTGATTTGTAGGAGCGCGCCTCGCGCGCGACCGCGTCGGCAGACGCACACCCCGGCCCCAGCCGCAGAGGTCATGCCGGTCGCGCGCAGGCGCGCTCCTACACGGTGACGGGCGCCCATGGCCGTGATTTGTAGGAGCGCGCCTCGCGCGCGACCGCGTCGGCAGACGCACACCTTGGCCCCGAACGCAGAGGCCATGCCGGTCGCGCGCAGGCGCGCTCCTACACGGTGGCTAGTTCGCTGGAGGCGCGGTTGTAGATTGACATGTCGAGGATGCCGCGCTCGCGTGCGACCAGCACGGGTACCACCATCTGGCCGGTGACGTTGGTCATGGTGCGCATCATGTCGAGAATGCGATCGATCGCCACCAGGTAACCGATGCCTTCCAGCGGCAGCCCCGCCGAGCTGAGTACCAGGGTCACCATGACCGTGGCCGTGCCGGGCACGCCGGCAGTGCCGAACGAACCCAGCACCGATGCCAGCAGGATGATCAGGTATTGCGCCGGCTGCAGGTCGACGTGGAAATACTGCGCCACGAATACCGCGGAAATCGCCGGGTAAATGGCACCACAACCGTCCATCTTGATGCTCGCGCCCAGCGGTACGGCGAAGGCGGCATATTCCTCCTTCACGCCGAGATTGCGCACTACGCTGCGCAGCGCAATGGGCATGGCGGCGAAGCTCGACGACGAAGTGAAAGCCACCTGCATGGCAGGAAACGCCGCACGGAAGAACTTCCACGGATTAAGGCCATGCGACAGCAGCAGGCCGCCGTAGACGACCACGATCTGCAAGGCGCAGGCGAGATAAAGCGCACCGACGAACGACGCCAGCGGCAACAGCTTCTCGAAGCCATAGCTGCCTACTAGCGCGGCGATCAGGCCGAACGTACCCAGCGGGGTGACTTCAAGCACGAAACGGGTGACCTGGATCATGCCGTCGTTCGCTTCGTTGGCGAGTTCGCGCAGCCGTGCGGATTTCTCACCGATCTTCACCAGCGCCAGTCCCAGCAGGCCGGCGAAGAAAATCACCTGGAGGATCTTGCCTTCGGACAGCGCCTTGAACGGATTGGCGGGCACGATATCAAGCAACACCTTCACCGGCTCGGGCACCTCGCGCGGTTTCCAATCCACGGGTGCCGTGAGGCCTTCCACGCCCAGCCCCGGCTGGGTGACATGCGCCACCAGCAAACCCACCAGCACCGCGAGGGTGGCCGTGGTGGCGAACCACAGGAAGGTACGCGAGCCCAGCGCCGCGACGTCCTTGACGCCGTGCAGGCTGGAAACACTGTGCAGCACGGCGAAAAACACCAGCGGCACCGCGATCATCTTGATCAGGGTGACGTAGAGCGTGCCGAGCGGGCCGAACCACGTGGCGGCCTGCGGACCCAGCAGCCACCCGGCCAGCGCGCCGAGCACGAAACCGGCTGCGACGCGCTTCCAGAAGCGCACTCGCAGCCACGATTGAACCAGGGACATGGCATGAACCTCGCCGATGCAATGGTTCACCATACAACGCTTGCCCGCTCGGGAAACGGACCGCTCCGAACGCTGTGTTTCCCTGTGCGAACGCCGGCGACCGGTTAACCCTTGACTTCCGGCGGAGCCTTGCCGCGGAGCCGCTCCAGCTCCCGGGTCCGCTCCGCGGGCGGAAGGTCGGCCAGACGCCGTACCGCGGCAAAGAACGCAGGCCAGTCGCGCCCCGTTTCCGCAAAAAGCCTGGCGAAGGACGGCTTCCAGGTGTCATAGAGGCCAAAGGGCAGCAGGCGCGCATTGTTCAGCGGGCGCGACATCCAGCGGTCGTAGCGACGGTCGCCACCGGCCTCGCCATCGCGCCAGGCGAGGTAACGTCCGCGAAAATCCTCGAACTCCTCTGCCTTGGCCAACCGTTTGCCGGCATCGCTGCCCTGCCCTTCGTAGATGACTTTCAGGCGGTCGCGCAGGGCGAGCACCTGGGTGGTGAATTCGCGATCCAGCGCCTCGCCTTTGTCGTCCGGCGCAGGTAATCCTTTCGCAGCACGCCACTCGCGCACGCCTTCATCTTCCACGAAGTTGGCATACGACTCGTTGAACGACGAGTCGTTCTTCACGTAGATCTTCTGGTGAGCCAGCTCATGGAAGATGGTGCCGGCAAGCGTGTCGTCGTCCCAGCGGAGCATGCTGCTCAGCACGGGATCGGCGAACCAGCCCAGCGTCGAATACGCCGGTACCTCGCCGACCGTCACGTCGTGACCCATTGCGGCTTCACGGGTCGCCTCGCGGTCAGCCAGTTCCTTGCGGAAATAGCCGCGATACGCCACGCATCCTGCGATGGGAAAGCAGTGCGTCACCGGTGCCACGGAAAGTTCGGGCGTGGCGAAGACGTTCCAGGCCACCCAGGGGCGGTCGAGCGCCACGTAGTAGGTGTAGCTGCGGTTGTCCGGCAGGTCGAGATGCGCGGATGCAAAGCGGCGCGCCTCGCGTGCCAGCTCCAGCCGCCGGCGCGTGGTTTCAGGGGTCTTCGGATCGGCCACCACGGCATCGATGGCGCGGCGATGCACGATCAGCGATGCCTGCCCGTTCGCCACGTGCGCGTAATAGCCGAGCGAGCGGCATCCGGCCAGCAGGGAAACGAGGGCGACGAAGGCGATGCGCATCCCGGCATTGTGCCGGGCGCACACCGCCTTGTCGCCCCGCAAGGTCAGTCGCGACCGCCGCCCGTCATGCTCCGCAGCACGCCATCCCTGCGGATCAGCCCGTGCATGAGGGCTGCGCCCATATGGGCCAGGAAGGTGAGGAAGAACAGCCACGCGAGATAGCGGTGCGATTCACGTAACCAGGCGAACAGCGTCGCATCGGCAGGCAGGATCGCCGGCAGTTGCAGCCCCGCACCCAGCGTTACCGGATAGCCACCTGCCGAGAGCATGCCCCAGCCGATCAGCGGCATGGCAAGCATCAAGGCGTAGAGCAGCCAGTGGGAGGCGTGAGCAGCCAGTTTCTGCCATAGCGGCAGATCGGCCGGCAGCGGCGGCGCCGGATGGGTGAGGCGGAACCCGAGCCTGACCAGCGCCAGCACGAAGACGGCGATGCCCAGCGGCTTGTGGATGCCCACGAGCCATTGGTGCTTCTCCGACACCGTGCTGACCATCCCTGCCCCGATGAAGAGCATGGCCAGGATCATGGCGGCCATCAGCCAATGAATCACTCGAGCAAACGGGTGGAACATCGGCTGGCCGTTCATCGCGCAGCCTCCTTCGGGGCTGCCGTGCCCGGCAGGTGGCCCTCCTCTGACGTTCGTCTGAGGTAGGACTCCGCGTATGCCGCGGATCGCGCGGCCAGCAGGGGGTCGTCCGAGACTTCGATGCCTCGCGGCAGGATGGTGGGATCGTAATTGACATCGCGACAGGCACCGCTGTCCTGGGCCTGCTCGCTGTCGATCACCACCGTGCCCGCATCGACTTCCTGGCGACCATCCGGCCACACGCTGGCGGCATCGTTCACCGGATCGCCTGCGGCGGCAAAGGTCATCAGCAGCTTCCATCGCAGCGGACCGGCCTTGAGGCGCTGGCGCAGGTCGTTTGCGAGGTAGTCGGTGTCGCCCGCCGCCGGGCCACCGTCGCCGGTGGATGCGGCCTCGGGCTGCACCCGCCAGCGCACCGCATGACGGACGCCCCCTGCGTCACGCAGGTAGAACGCATTGAGGCTGTTGTAGGTCTCGGTGGCGTAGCTGGCGGAGGGATGCGCCGTCTTTACCCACGCCAGGAAAGGCGTGGTTTCAGGGTGGGTCGCAAAGAAGGCCTTCATCTTCTCCGGATCGGGCTTGCCCGTACCCGGCTGGGGATGGCTCGCCAGCTGGAGCTCGTAGAACGCTTCGGGCGTGGACACGGGGAACACTGGCATGGCGTTCATGCCCGTGCGCCACTGCTCGCCATCGGCCAGGTCGAAGCGCAGCGCAAAGCTGCGGATGGGTGCGGAGCTGTCCGGGGCGTACGGGTTGCCGCCCGGTATGGCCAGGCGCCCCACCACCGGCGTACGGCCCGGCTGGAACAGGGGTGACGACGAATACGGCACGAGCGCGCCGCTTGATTCGAAATACCCGGCCACGCAAACGCCTTTGGCGTGGTTGCGACGGTATCCGGGGTGATCGCCGCCATTGGCCTGCAGGGAGTCCACGAGGCGATCGGGCGAGAGGCGGTCGGGAGCCAGCCAGCCACCCACGTAGCCGAACGCAGCGGCCGATCCGGCTACCGCAACGCCAATCAGCGCCCAGCGCCAGAGCGGATGTGGTGGGCGATGTCTCAACGGGATGTCTTGCATGGTCTGTCTCCGTCCTCACAGCGAGGCTTGCAGGGTGGGACGCACGTCCACGACATTTATTCCCTGCCCGGGGAATAATTCTTCGTGGCAGGCGTCATACCTCCATGTACCGCCCACGGCCGAGGCCCCGGCATGACTGATCCGACCATCGACGAAGCACTGCGCGCCCTGCTGCCGCGTCTGCGGCGCTTCGCCCTGTGGCTCGCCCGCGACCCGAACGTCGCCGACGACCTGGTCCAGTCCACCGTGGAGCGGGCCCTCTCGCGCTGGTCGAGCCGGCGCGAGGAGCAGAGTCTGCGCGCCTGGCTGTTTTCGATCTTGTACAGGATTTACCTCGATTCAAAACGTCGGGCGAGCCTTCATGCGCGCTTCCTGGGCTCCCTGGCCGACGAGGAACCGACCTGGCCTTCGGCCGAGCGCGTGGCGGTGGCCCAGTCCACCCTTGCCGCGTTTGCCACCCTCCCCGTCGAGCAGCGCAGCCTGCTGCTCTGGGTAACCGTCGAAGGCATGAGTTACCAGGAAGTTGCCGATATCCTGCATGTACCCATCGGCACCGTCATGTCGCGCCTTTCCCGCGCGCGCCGCGCCCTGCGCCAGCTTGGCGAGGGCACCACCACCGAATCCCCATCCCTGCGACTGCTGAAATGACCCAGACCCCTCCGAGCGAACACGACATCCACGCCTATGTGGACGGTCACCTCGACGGCCCCGAGCGGGCCGAAGTCGAGCGTTACCTCGCGCGCCATCCCGAGCGCGCCGCCGAGGTGCAGGGATGGCGCCAGGATGCCCAGCAGCTGCGCGCCCTGCTTGCGGGCGACCTGGTGCCCTCGCCTGCGCTTGATCCGGTCGTGGTCCGTGCGCGTCGTCGCCAGCGCCGGCTGTCACGCCTTTCCATCGCGGCAGGACTGGTGTTCTGCCTCGCGGTGGGCGGTATCGGAGGCTGGTCGGCACGCGGCATGGGCCGGGGCGCCGTTGCACCCATGGCCGACGCCATGCAGGCCTACCGCCTGCTGGCGGTGGACCACGGGCTGGGCATGGACATCACCACGGGCAACGAGAACGACCTGCGAGCCTGGGTGGCAGGTCGTGTAGGCCCTACGGCGCAGTTGCCGGACCTCACCGACGCCGGCTTCCGCCCGATGGGTGGCCGGCTGTTCGCCACGGACCAGGGGCCGGCAGCCATGGTGCTTTACGACGATGGCGCCGGGCATACCGTGAGTTTCTATGTGCGTCCGCCGGGTGCCGCGCGACACCTGCTACAGCGCGGTGAGCGCGAGCAGGACGGCCTGCTGGCCGATTACTGGTCGCATGACGGGCACAACTACGCCGTGGTGGCGCTGGCCGATGCGGCCGGCCGCGCGGCCGTACAGCGGGTGACCGGCCGGTCGATCTGACCGGGGTCACCCCGCCGGGAGCGACTCAGCGTCGCTCGTGCAATTCGCCGGACGACAATTCCAGCGTGCGGTCCATCTTCCCGGCCAGGCGGGAATCATGGGTGACCAGTACGAAGCTGGTGCCGATCTCGCGGTTGAGTTCCAGCATCAGCTCGTAGACGTGCGCCGCATTGGCCTCGTCAAGATTGCCCGTGGGCTCGTCACCGAGCACGCAGGCCGGACGGGTCACCAGCGCACGCGCCACGGCGCAACGCTGGCGCTCGCCGCCGGACATCTCGGCCGGACGGTGGCGCAGGCGACTGCCAAGGCCGACGCGTTCCAGCAGTGCCGTGGCCTCTTTCTGCGCCTGCGAAATCGCGACACCGCGGATCAACAACGGCATGCAGACGTTTTCGAGCGCCGTGAACTCGGGCAGCAAGTGATGGAACTGATAGATGAAGCCGAGCGAACGATTGCGCTCGCGACCGCGCTCGGCATCCGACAGATCGGACAGCACGCGGCCATTCACTTCGACCGAACCGGCAGTAAGCGTGTCGAGACCACCGATGATGTGCAGCAAGGTGGACTTGCCCGAACCGGACGCACCCACGATGGAAAGCGTTTCGCCACGGCGCAGGCTGAAGTTCACATTGGAGAGCACGCCCGTGCGCAGGTCGCCCTCTTCGTAGACCTTGGCGACACCGGTGGCGCGCAGGACGATGTCGTTGGAATCATTCATAGCGAAGCGCCTGGGCGGGCTGCGTGCGCGAGGCGCGCCATGCCGGGTAAAGGGTGGCAAGCAGCGAGAAGAGGAAGGTCACCAGCACCACCCAGCCCACGTCGGACCAGAGCAGCTGGCTGGGCACTTCGCTGATGTAGTAGACGTCGGGCGAGAGGAACTGGCGCCCCGTGAGGCCTTCCACCCACTTCACGATGGCCGGCAGGTTCGCGGACAGCAGGCAACCGAGCGCCACGCCGAAGAAGATGCCCACCACGCCCACGAGCACGCCCTGCACCATGAACATGCCCATGATGCTGCGCGGCGTGGAGCCCAGCGTGCGCAGGATGGCGATGTCGGCCTGCTTGTCGGTCACCAGCATCATCAGCATCGAGATGAGGTTGATCACCGCCACCAGCACGATCAGCGAGAGGATGATGAACATCACCTTCTTTTCCATCTCGGTCGCGCGGAAGAAGTTGGCGTGGGTGTCCATCCAGGTTTCGACGCGGTACGACTGGCCCAGCTTGTTGACCAGCTGCTGGGCGACCGGGAAGGCCTCGGTCAGGTCGTCGAGTTTCAGGCGGATACCCGTGGGGCCGTCGAAGCCGTTGAGACGTTCGGCGTCCTGCATGGAGATGAGCGCCAGGTTGGCGTCGTATTCCTGGATGCCCAGCTCGAACAGGCCGCTGACCGTGAAGCTGCGCAGCTTGGGCATGGCGCCCATCGGCGTGGCGGTGAACTGCGGCACGACCACGGTGACCTTGTCACCCTTGTTCACGCCCAGCGAAAGGGCAAGCTCGCGACCCAGCACGATGTTCCAGCTATGGTCGGTGAGGTCGCCCATGCTGCCTTCGACCATGTGCTTGTCGATATCGGACACCTGCGGCTCCAGCGACGGCACCACGCCGCGGATCAGCGCACCGCCGGAGCGGCGCGCCTGCAGGAAGGCCTGGATCTCGACATAGGGAGCGGCACCGCGCACGTGGCCGATGCTGCGCGCGGTATCCACCGCCTTCTGCCAGTTCTGCACCGTTTCATCGATGCCCGACACGGTGACGTGCGAGACCGCGCCCAGGATGCGCGTGCGCAGCTCGGACTGGAAGCCGTTCATCACCGACATCACCGTGATCAACGCCGTGACGCTGATGGCGATGCAGATGATCGAGACCGTGGAAATGAAGGAGATGAACTGGTTGCGTCGCTTGGCTCGCGTGTAGCGCAGGCCAACGAAGAGTTCGAGGGGTCTGAACATACCTGTCGTAAAGCACCTTGTAGGGAGAGGGCCGCCACGAAAGGCACGCACCGCGCGGCAGATTGCCCGATGCGGCCGCATCCGGCAAGGTCGCCACACCCGGCCGTTCAAGCCCCGGCAGGCCTTGGACCCTGCCCCAGCCTCACGCGCAGGCGGCGGCGATCCTCGGCGTGGGAGTTGTCGCCCATCAGGAAAACCGTAGTGCGACGACCCTGCCAGCGGAGCCGAAGCGCTACCTGGGTTCCGACCACGCGCGAGCCCGACAGTTCGGCCGGAAATGCCTCGCCATGACGGTCGATGACGGCCCAGGCGCCGTCCGAGGCCCATTCCAACAGCGCCAGGGGCGAGTCACGGACACCGCGAACGCGATATTCGCCATGGCACAGCAGGGCCACGCAGAGGGACACCTTCAGGAGCCACGGAAGGCCGGAAAGCAGTGGAGCCAGGGATGCGACAAGGATGATCGCCCGCAGGATCAGTGCGAGGCGGGCCGAAGGCCTGATATCAAAGGTTATGCCGCGATCGGATCTCATCGATGATGGCCTGCCAGTCGTCCCGTGGGGAACGGGCATGACCCATCACCCAATCCCAGAGATCGGGATCCTGGACGTCGAGCAGTTCATCGAATGCCAGCCGCACCGGTTCGCCTGCGTGGGCGAAACGCTCGTCGAGCCACCAGCCGAACAGGCGGTCGAGCTCGCGGGTGCCGCGGCGGGTGCGCCAGCGGAGGCGTTTGAGGCGGGCGTCTTCCATAGGAGGCCTGTGTGGGGACCTGCGCCCCGGATAATTCCCTGTAGGAGCGCGCCTGCGCGCGACCGGTGATACGTGGATCTACATTCTCGCGGAGGATGTGGATATATCGTATCTACCGGTCGCGCGCAGGCGCGCTCCTACATGTTTCGTCGGGCGCCCGGATATGCCGGAAGCCCATATGCCACGTAGGCGCCCGGGTTATGCCGGAGGCCCATATGCCACGCAGGCGCCCGGTTTATGCCGGAGGCCCATATGACACGCAGGCGCCCGGGTTATGTCGGGCATCCCGTCTCGTCAGGCGCCGCGGCGCTGGACGATCAGCTTCTTGATTTCCGCAATCGCCTTGGCCGGGTTCAGACCCTTCGGGCAGGTGCGGGCGCAGTTCATGATCGTGTGGCAGCGGTAGAGCTTGAACGGATCTTCGAGGTCTTCAAGGCGGTTGCCCGTGTCCTCGTCGCGGCTGTCCACGATCCAGCGGTAGGCCTGGAGCAGGATGGCCGGACCGAGGTAACGGTCGCCGTTCCACCAGTAGCTCGGGCACGAGGTCGAGCAGCAGGCGCAGAGGATGCACTCGTAGAGACCGTCGAGCTTCTTGCGGTCTTCCGGCGACTGCAGGCGCTCCTTATCGGCGGGCGCCGGGCTCTGCGTGCGGATCCATGGCTTGATCGAGGCGAACTGCGCATAGAAGTGCGTCAGGTCGGGCACGAGATCCTTCACCACCGGCATGTGCGGCAGCGGGTAGATGCTGATCGTGCCGCTGCCGCACTCCTCGATGGAGCGCGTGCAGGCCAGCGTATTGGTGCCCTGGATGTTCATGGCGCACGAGCCGCAGATGCCTTCGCGGCACGAGCGACGCAGCGACAGGGTCGAGTCGATTTCGTTCTTGATCTTCAGCAGGGCATCGAGAACCATCGGGCCGCACGTGTCGAGATCCACCTCGTACGTGTCGGTGCGCGGGTTCTTGCCGTCATCCGGCGTCCAGCGGTAGATCTTGAAGGTGCGCGTATTCTTCGCGCCCTTCGCCGGGAAATGCTTGCCGGCCGTAATCTTGGAATTCTTGGGTAGCGTGAACTCTGCCACGATTGCCTCTCCGGTCCGGTATCAGTAAACGCGCTTCTTCGGCGGCACGACTTCGACGTCGTCCGTCAGGGTGTACATGTGCACCGGGCGGAAGTCGAAGGTGGACTTGCCTTCCTCGTCGATCCACACAAGCGTGTGCTTCTGCCACTCGTGGTCGTCACGATCGGGGAAGTCCTCGCGGGCGTGGGCGCCGCGGCTCTCCGGACGCTGTTCGGCCGAGTGCATGGTGGCGACGGCCTGGGCGAGCAGGTTGGACAGCTCGAGGGTTTCGATGAGGTCGGAGTTCCACACCAGCGAACGGTCGGTGACCTTCACGTCGTTGAACTTCGAGAACACGTCGGAAATCTTGCTCGAACCTTCCTTCAGCGTTTCGCCCGTGCGGAACACGGCGGCGTCGTTCTGCATGGTCTTCTGCATCTCGGCGCGGATAGCGGCCGTCGGCGTGTTGCCGTTGGCGTTGCGCAGCGCGTCGAAGCGACCCAGCACCTTGTCCAGCGCATTGGCCGGCAGGTCGGGATGCGGCGTACCGGGCTTCACGACCTCGGCGCAGCGGTTGGCCACCGCACGACCGAAGACCACCAGGTCGAGCAGCGAGTTGGAACCCAGGCGGTTGGCGCCATGCACCGACACGCAGGCCGCTTCGCCGATGGCGAACAGGCCCGGCACCACGGAATCCGGGTTGTCGTCACGCTTGGTGACCACTTCGCCGTGATAGTTGGTGGGGATGCCGCCCATGTTGTAGTGGACGGTCGGCAGCACCGGGATCGGCTCCTTGGTGACGTCGACGCCCGCGAAGATGCGCGCGGACTCGGCGATACCCGGAAGGCGCTCGTGAATGACCTCGGGACCGAGGTGCATCAGGTTCAGGTGGATGTGGTCCTTGTTGGGACCCACGCCACGGCCTTCGCGGATTTCGATGGTCATGGCGCGGCTGACGACGTCGCGCGAGGCGAGGTCCTTGGCGTTCGGGGCATAGCGCTCCATGAAGCGCTCGCCTTCGGAGTTGGTGAGGTAACCACCCTCGCCACGCACGCCCTCGGTGATGAGGCAGCCTGCACCGTAGATGCCGGTCGGGTGGAACTGCACGAACTCCATGTCCTGCAGCGGCAGGCCTGCGCGCAGCACCATGCCGCCGCCGTCACCCGTGCAGGTATGGGCCGAGGTGGCGCTGAAGTACGCACGGCCGTAACCGCCGGTAGCCATGACCACGGCGTGGCCGCGGAACAGGTGCAGCGTGCCTTCGTTCATATCGAGTGCAAGGACACCACGGCAGACGCCGTCCTTGTCGAAGATGAGGTCGATGGCGAAGTATTCGATGAAGAACGTGGCGTCGTGCGCCAGCGCCTGCTGGTAGAGCGTGTGCAGGATCGCGTGACCCGTACGGTCGGCCGCGGCGCAGGTGCGCTGCGCGGTGCCCTTGCCGTAGTGGGTGGTCATGCCACCGAACGGACGCTGGTAGATCTTGCCTTCCTCGGTACGCGAGAACGGCACGCCATAGTGTTCGAGCTCGATGATGGCCGGGATGGCCTCACGGCACATGTACTCGATGGCGTCCTGGTCACCGAGCCAGTCGGAACCCTTGATCGTGTCGTAGAAGTGGAAGCGCCAGTCGTCTTCGCCCATGTTGCCGAGCGCCGCCGAGATGCCACCCTGCGCCGCCACGGTGTGCGAGCGGGTCGGGAACACCTTGGTGATACAGGCGGCCTTGAGGCCCTTCTCGGCCAGGCCGAAGGTGGCGCGCAGGCCTGCGCCACCGGCGCCGACCACGATCACGTCGTACTTGTGTTGTTGGACCTTGTAGGCTTCCATTGATCAGCTTCCGAGCGCGATGCGCAGCACGGCCAGCACGCCCATGAGCGCGGCGAGTACGGCGATGAACTTGATGACGATGAGCGAGCCCACTTCGAGCCAGCGCGTGTGGACGTAGTCCTCGATGACGACCTGAAGGCCGAGCACCGCATGGCGGAAGGCCGTCACCACGAAGGCGATCAGCAGCACCGCGTTCCAGGGCTTGGCCACCGTGGCGCTGGCCGTGGCGTAGTCGGCGTGCAGCAGGCCGAGCACCATGATGAGGAACCATACAGTAAGGAACACGAGGGCGAGCGCGGTGACGCGCTGGAGCATCCAGTGGTGGACGCCGTCCTTCGCGGAACCGAGGCCGCGGGCGCGGGCGAGCGGGTTGCGCAGGTCCTTGCTCATGCGTGGCCTCCGGTGAGCACGAAGGCCCAGACGATGACGGTGAGCACGATGGCCGCGATGACCGAGATCCAGCTGGAGCGGACGAAGCTGGAGATGGCGTAGCCCTTACCTGTGTCCTGCACCAGGTGGCGGATGCCGTTGGACAGGTGGTAGAAGAACGCGAGGGTCCAGCCGACCAGGACGATCAGGCCCAGCGGGTTCGAGGCGCAGGCGGTGAAGGTGGCGTAAGCCTCTTCGCCGGCAGCGAGGGCGGCAAGGCCCCAGACGATGAGCAGGCTACCGACGGCAAGGATGATGCCGGTGGCGCGATGCAGGATGGAGGTGGCCATCTGCACTTGCCATTTGTAGACCTGCAGGTGGGGTGAGAGCGGTCGTCCCGTTTGTGCCATGGCGGCTATCCTGGATTGGAATCGCTGATGCCCAACCGTCCCATCCTCGCCTTCCGATCAGAAGTCGATGCAACGTCCGTTCTTTTCCCAATCGCCGTAACGCGTGGGGTCCAATGGCGCTTTCTCCTTCCCTGCCTCGCCGTTCGTGGGGACGTTCGGCGCCAGGGGCGGCTTCGCCGGAGAAGAATCGTTCGCGTCTTTGGGCTCGGAGGAATGGTCGGACATGGTTATAAAGCCCTAAAAGCGTAATACCTGTGCCATCGCAGCACAACCTTCAGGTTGCTGAAGGGGGTTGGCTTGGCCTTGGCGCGACCGTATATCTTACTCCCCTCCCCGCCATTTCGCCCGCCCATGCCGAGCCGTACCACTTGCACCATCACCCTCGCCGGCGCGGACGCGCCGGGCTTCGCAAACGCCCAGTTCAGCAGCGATGTCCTGTCGCTGGGTGTCGGCCGGTGGCAGTGGAGCGGGTGGCTGGACCCCAAGGGCCGGGTCCGCGCCCTGCTACAGGTTGCCCGCCCCGCAGACGATCGCTTCATCGTGGTGCCTCGCGGTGGCGATGGCGAAGCCCTGGCTGCCGACCTGCGCCGCTTCGTCTTCCGCTCGAAGGTGAAGCTCACCGTATCCACGCCCCTTCACATCGCCGATGGCGATGCGTTCGACGACATGCATGCCACTGAACTCGACGACGGCACGCTCGTGCTCGGGGAAGGCGATGCGTCATTGCATGTAGGTGCACGCGATGACGACGATGCATGGCTCACGCGACATATAGAACGTGGATATGCATGGCTACCTGACGATGCGTTGAATGCATTGCTGCCACCGGCACTTTCCATGGAACGATTGAACGCCGTCGCGTTCAACAAGGGATGCTTTCCAGGGCAGGAGATCGCAGCACGCCTGCATTATCTGGGTGGCCACAAGCGACACCTGCGCGTCGTGGAAAGCGAACAACCCGTTCAGGAAGGACAGTCGCTGCGCGTAGACGGACGCGAAGCAGGCATCGTGCTGATGAGCAAAGATTTCGCATCGAAGCATCTGTCGTTGGTGGTACTCGACGACACATTGTCGCAGGCGGAAACTATTGAAAAGCACGAGGCACGACTTCACGTGATATCCACGTTCGACGCATGATTCGTGCGTGATTTCACGATCACCAGCGCAAAATCTCATTCCTGATGGCATGTGAGCCGAAGCTGAACCGTGCCGCATACGCACTTGCACAAAACGTGATGCGCCACTAGGCTCCGCCGATCCATTCTCGTGGCCATGGTGTGTCTCCATGGTTACACCCGCGACGATCCGTCGACGATGACGGTTCTGGCGCGACCCGGCGAATGCCGGAGGAACAAGCCACGCATGGCCCCTGCCATCGCGTTGTATGCCGTCGGAGCCGCCGCCCTTGCGAAGCCGCTCCCGCCTCGGCACACCCCATACCGGGCGACTCCGGACAGTCGCCCAGTACAGTCACAGTGTGTGACGCCCGAACCATCCGCCCAATTCATATCCGCGGATGCAATCGGTTGATCCAGGTAGTAACGGCCTGCCCGCCCGTCTACCGCTCATACGTCTCCCAAGGTTCTTTCCAAGGCCGCAAGTGACGGAAAAGCTCGTTGGAGGCAGATACACATGAAACTTTCCGCTTTGCTCTGGATGGCGTCCGTCCTTCCGAGCCACCTCTCCGACCAGACGTGCCTGGCGACGACGGTGTACCTTGAAGCACGCAGCGAACCCACCATCGGCCAGTATGCCGTGGCGGAAGTCGCCCTTCGCCGCCGTGATCGCGGCATGGGTGGCAACAATGTCTGCGAGGTGGTGTCCGCGCCTCGCCAGTTCGCCATCACCACCACGCCAAAGGATTTCGAAGTTACCGACCTCGTTGCATGGACAAAGGCCTGGAAGATCGCCGGCGATTCCATCAACAACTGGAGCCTGCCGAAGGGTGAGCGACTGGTCTACGTACCGCAGGCGGATCATTTCGCCACGGTCGCCGTCGCACCGGCATGGTCGAGCAAGCGAGTCGTTCGCAAGATCGGTGACCACGCGTTCTACGCCGTGAACTGACCGATCGATACAACTTGCGGGGAAAAGGAATCTGAGCGGGCAGCTTGAGATTCCCGGGAAAAGGGGCCCTCGGACGAGGGTCTTTTTTTGTCTGCGATATTTGCATCGTCAATCAAGTGAAAAACAAAAGGCCCGCTTTCGCGGGCCTTTTGTTTAAGACGGCTAGACGTCTATACGATCAACGACGGAACACCTGGTCGCCACGGATTTCCACGTAATCGCCGCGACGCAGCTGCGGATCGTTACGCTGGGTTACCGTCGCCGAGCGCCCGTCGTCAAGACGGATGCGAACACGGAATGCCACGTCCTCGCCGTTGTTCTTGCCGACCTGGTTGCCGACAAAGCCACCGACGACGGCGCCACCCACGGTAGCCGCGGTGCGCCCGTCACCCTTGCCGATGGTGCTACCCAGCACGCCACCGGCCACCGCACCGATCACGGCACCCAGCGGCGACGACTGGCGATCCGAATAGATCTGCTCCACGTCCTGCACCACACCGCACTGCTGGCATCCGCGCGGCGGACCGGAATAGACGACGCGTTCCTCGCGATAAACCCTGCGTGGCTGCTCATAGCACGCGGTAAGCGACAGCGTGGCAAGCGCGGCGACCACGATGCCGAGCTTCTGGACGATGGTGTGCATAGGGGTACGTCCTGGATAAGGGGTCGATCAACGGGCGTCGGAAATGACCGAGACGCCTTCCTGTACTTCGACGCGATCGCCCGGGTCGTGGTCCATGCGGACCGAGCGGGTCACACCGTTGTATTCGTAGCGCACGTCGTAGGCGACGATGCGGTCACCGCTGCTGCCAGCCACCGTGTTGCACTTGCGGACGGTGCTGGTAACGGTATTGGTTTCCTGGCGGCGCTCCTGGATTTCGTGGCCGGCATAACCACCACCGATGGCACCTGCCACCGTGGCCAGCGTGCGGCCCTTGCCGCCGCCCACCTGGTTACCCAGCAGACCACCGGCGACGGCGCCGATGGCCGTACCGGCGATCTGGTGCTCATCCTTGACCGGTGCGCGCCGCGTCACCACTTCGTCGTGGCATTCGCGCTGCGGCGAGGAAGCCGCCTCGCGGACCGGGTCGACGCTGACCACCCGGGCGTACTTCGGGCCCGGCGGCGGAGGCGGTGCAGCGATGGGGGCCGCTGCCGGGGCGGCTCCGGGGGCGTTTCCCGGGGCGTTGGCCACGTCGGCGTTCGCATCGCGATTACAGGCGGAAAGGCCAAATACCAGCGCCGCGCCCAAACCGATGTTCAGGACGGAAATCTTCAACCTGCTCATACCCTACTCTCCGATAAAAGGTCTGCGACCCGATGGCGCTCGAGCCCCATCACCCGGTGGTCGCCTCGGTCACATTTGACAGTCGTCAAACTGAACGAGACCTTAGACTCCCCGCTCACGATTCAGCTTCCCACCTCCCCCTATGCCCGACCTGATCGATACCCATGCCCACCTCGACGATAGTTCGTTCGCCGACGACGGTGACGCCATGTTTCAAAGGGCGCGCGATGCGGGCGTGCGACGCTGGATCGTACCGGCGATCGACCGGGGAAACTGGGCGGCGGTCGAGCATTTGTTCAGGACGCGTGAAGGCGTCTATCCCGCTTACGGACTGCATCCCCTGTTCCTGCAAGGACATCGCGACGAGCATCTGGATGAGCTTCCGGCCTGGCTGGACAGCAAGGGCGCGGTAGCCGTGGGTGAGATCGGGCTCGATTTCTACGTGGAAGGGCTCGATCCACAGCGCCAGCGGGAACTGTTCGAAAAACAGTTGCACATCGCGAAGGAACACGACCTGCCCGTGATCGTGCATGCGCGCCGCGCGTTCGAGGAAACCATCCACACCTTACGCCGCATCGGCGGCCTTCGCGGTGTGATTCACAGCTTCTCGGGCAGCGAAGAGCAGGCGCGTCAGTTGTTCGGCATGGGTTTTCATATCGGCATCGGTGGCCCCGTGACTTACGATCGCGCCAACCGCATTCATCGTGTCGTGTCGTCGATGCCGCTGGAGTGGCTGCTACTGGAAACCGATGCGCCAGACCAGCCTTGCATGCATCGGCGCGGCGAACGTAATGAGCCGGCTTTCATGATCGATGTCCTCGACACCGTGGCTTCGTTGCGTGATGCGACGGTGGCAGACATCGCCGCCGCCACGACGAAAAATGCCGAGGCATTGTTCGGCCTGAACTGATCCCCCTGGTTGCGTTGCGTTGTAGGAGCGCGCCTTGCGCGCGACCGGTTCAATCGAAACGATGGATATATTCGCGAAAACCGGTCGCGCGCAAGGCGCGCTCCTACAGGGGGGGGGGCGCAGGGCACTTGCCGCCTCTTCCAGCCCTTGCTAGCCTAATACTTCACCAGCGAACTATTAGCCAGCGTAATGTCCAGCCTGAAGCCCTGTGTCGATGCCCTGTACGAGGGTGTCGAACGGGTCGCCGGGACCATCCCCGGCGTGCCCAAATGCGAAGTCCTGCTTATCCGCCTGCTCCTGCTCACGGGTGAGGCCTTGCAGCGCGACGTCGAAGCGAAACTGAAGCCCTTCGACATGAACGACAGCGACTTCCGCACGCTCATCATCCTGTACTCGTCGGTGGACGGCAGTTCCACGCCCAGCGAGCTGTGCTCCCTGGCGGAGCAGAAGCCCACCAACATGACGCGGATCACCAACCTGCTGGCCAAGCGCGGCTTCATCACCCGCTCGCACGCGGTGCATGACCGCCGCCAGGTGATGCTGAAGATCACCCCGGAAGGCAGCCACTTCGTACGCACGCTGCTGCCGCCCATGTTTCCCGCGTTGATCGAGAAATTCGCCTGTTTCAGTACCACCGAGCGGAAAACCTTCGAGCGCCTGCTCAAGAAGCTCGCCCTGCATATCGACACTGCGGAATCACCATGATCCCCTCCCTCCTGCGCCCCACCCTGCTGGCTGGCGTCGTCGCCCTGTCGCTCGCGGCCTGCCACGTGCCCGCAAAGATCGACCGGCCCGCCCTGCGGGCTGACGTTCCGCTCGCAGGCCTCAGCACCAGCAACCGTCCCGGCTGGCCTGACGCCCAGTGGTGGAAAGCCTATGGCGATCCGCAGCTCGACACGCTCATCGACATGGCACTGCGCGGCGCGCCCGATCTCGCCCAGGCGAAAACGCGCGTCGACAGTGCCCAGCAGAACATTCGCGTCGCCGCCGCGCAGGCCGGCCTGCGCGTGAACGGCAGTGCACAGGTCGAGCGCCAGCGCATGAGCGAACACGGCCTCATTCCGGCGAAGTTCCTCGGCTTCACCTGGTACAACCAGGCCGACCTCGGCATCCAGGTGAGCTACGACTTCGACTGGTGGGGCAAGAAGCGCTACGCCATCGAAGGCGCCATCGACAGCGCTCGCGCTGCCGAAGCGGAGCGTTCGGCCGCTTCGCTTTCGATCCAGTCCGTAGTGGCCGACACCTATTTCGGCTGGCTGGCCGACGAGGCCCGCGTAGCCCTGGCCGACAAACTCATCGCCGCCCGCGAACGTGCCCTGCGCATTGCCGAACTGCGGGTGAAGCAAGGCGTCGATGTACCCGACACCGTGCAACAGACCCGCGCCCAGTTGGCCGGCGCCCGCCAGCAGAAGGTGGCCTTGCAGGGCTCCGCCGATATTCGTCGCGCCTCGCTCGCCACCCTGGTCGGCGTGTCGCCCTCCCAGCTTCCCCCGCTTGAGCCACGCGCATTGCCGGACGTTGCCCCCGGCCTGCCCAGTGACATCGGCAGCAACCTGATGGCGCGCCGTCCGGATATCGCGGCCAGCCGCTGGCAGGTCGAAGCCGCCCTGCGCAACACTGATGCGGCGCGCGCGCAGTTCTTCCCTGACGTGAGCCTCAAGGCGATGGCCGGCCTGTCCAGCATCGACATGGACAAGGTGTTCTCCGGCAGCAGCCGCGTATTCTCGCTGACGCCCGCCATCAACCTGCCGATCTTCGAAGGGGGCGCACTGGAAGCCGCGCATGGCGTGAGTCGCGCACAGCTCGACGCCGCCGTGGCGCAGTACAACACCACCGTCGTTTCCGCCGCACGCGATGTCGCCACGCAGGCACTCAGCGCCGAACAGCTGGCTGGCCGCCGGCAGCAGCAAGCCGACCAGGTGGACGCCACCGACCGCCTGCTTGCCAGCGCGCAGGCCCGCGCCAGGCGTGGCGTGCGCGACGACCGCGAGTCCCTGGAAACCGAAGCCAGCGCCCTGCAACAGCAGGACGCCGCCGTCGACCTGCACGGCCAGGCACTCTCCACCGATGTCGCGCTGATCAAGTCACTCGGCGGCGGCTACCGCGCCGAATCCACCACTTCTTCTTCCAACCCTTCCACGCCCAGCACCGACGGAGCCCAGAGCCCATGAGCGCCACCACGACCGATACGCCGCAAGCGCCACAGGAAAGCGGCAATGCGCCGAAGGACAAGCGCAAGCGGACGCGCGCCCTGCTCATCGCCCTGATCGTCCTCGTGCTGGCGGCGCTGGCATGGTTCCTTCTGTGGCTGTTCGTGTTCTCTACCCGCGAGACCACCGACAACGCCTATGTGGGCGGCAACCAGGTGGGCATCTCCGCCCAGGTGCCCGGCATCGTCATCGGCGTATACGCCGACGATACGCAGCGGGTGAACGCGGGCCAGGTGCTCGTGCGCCTCGACCCCACCGACGCGGACGTAAGCCTGCGCAAGGCCAGCAGCTCGCTCGCCGAAGCCGTCCGCCAGGTGCGCCAGCAGACCCAGTCCTCCGCCAGCGCGGATGCCGGGCTCGCCGCACGCCGCCTCGACCTGAAGCGCGCACAGGACGACCTCAAGCGCCGCCTGCCGCTGCTCGCCGAGAAGGCCGTGGCGCCCGAAGAAGTGCAGCACGCCCGCGACGCGGTGGACAGCGCACAATCCGCACTGGAATCCGCCCAGCGCCAGGCCGATGCGGCCCGTGCCCTGGTCGATGGCAGCGACATCGAGAACAACCCGTCCGTGCTCCAGGCGCGCGCCAGCTTCCGCCAGGCCTGGATCGCCTCGCAGCGCAACGCCATCCTCGCGCCCATCGATGGCTACGTCGCCCAGCGCAGCGTGCAGGTGGGCAACAGTGTGCAGCCCGGCCAGCAGCTGATGACCGTCGTGCCCCTGCACGACCTCTGGGTGGACGCCAACTTCAAGGAAAGCCAGCTGCGTCATGTACGCATCGGCCAGCCGGCGAAGATCGAGGCGGACATCTACGGCGGTGGCGTGGAATACCACGGCAAGGTGATCGGCCTGGGCGCCGGCACCGGCAGCGCGTTCTCGCTGCTGCCCGCGCAGAACGCCACGGGCAACTGGATCAAGGTGGTACAGCGCGTGCCCGTGCGCATCGCGCTGGACCCGAACGACCTCGACAAACATCCGCTGCGCATCGGCCTGTCCACGGCAGTGACGGTGAACATCACCGACGACAAGGGCGACGTGCTGGCGAAGTCGCCCAGCGACAAGCCGGTCGCGCAGACCAACGTATACGACGACGTGGCCGCCAAGGCCGATGCCGCCGCCGACGCCATCGTGCGTGACAACCTAGGGACGAACGTGCCTTGAGCGACGCCGCCGCCATGCCCGCGCCAGCCGGGCCCAAGCCGCTGCAGGGCGGCCCGCTGGTCCTGCTGACGATTGCCGTCGCGTTCTCCACCTTCATGGAGATCCTCGACATGACGATCGTCAACGTCGCGGTGCCGCACATCGCGGGCAGCCTCGGCGTGAGCTCCAGCGAAGGCACCTGGGCGATCAGCTCCTACGCGCTCGCCAGCGCCATCATGCAGCCGCTCACGGGCTGGCTGGCGCGGCGCTTCGGCGAGGTGAAGACCTTCTGCTTCTCCGTGGCCCTGTTCGTCGTGTTTTCCATGCTGTGCGGCCTGGCCACCAGCATGCCGATGCTGGTGATCTTCCGCCTGTTGCAGGGTGCGGGCTCGGGCCCGATGGTGGCGCTGTCGCTTTCGCTGCTGCTGGCAAGCTACCCGAAGACAAAACAAGGCATGGCCCTGGCCATGTGGGCGATGACCGTGGTGGTGGCGCCGATCTTCGGCCCCATCCTGGGCGGCTACCTCACCGACAACTTCTCCTGGCCGTGGATCTTCTACATCAACGTGCCGGTGGGTGCGGCGGCGGGCTTCGTCACCTGGTCGATCCTGCGTCATCGCGAAACCAAGACGGTGCGCGCGCCGATCGACTCCGTGGGCCTGCTGCTGCTCGTGGTCGGCGTGGGTTCGTTGCAGTTCATGCTGGACAACGGCAACGACCACGACTGGTTCGCCTCGCCGATGATCCTCACCCTGGGCCTGATCGCCCTGGTGGCGCTGGTGTTCCTGGTGATCTGGGAGCTTACGGCGAAGCATCCGGTGGTAGACCTGTCGCTGTTTGCCCGGCGCAACTTCGCGGTGGGCGTCACCGCACTGTCGCTGGGCATGCTCGCCTTCTTCGGCATCAACGTGGTGTTCCCGCTGTGGTTGCAGACCACGCTGGGCTATACCGCCATCTGGGCCGGCCTCGCGACGGCACCGGTGGGCATCCTCGCCTTCCTCGTCTCACCGATCATCGGCCGCAACATCCAGCGTCTGGAACTGCGTGCCGTGGTGACGTTCGCCTTTCTGGTGTTCGCCTTCACCTCGTTCTGGTTCGCCGGCTTCAACAGCGGCGCCTCGTACGCGTCGCTCGTGCTGCCCCGCTTCATCATGGGCATCGCCATCGCCTGCTTCTTCATTCCGCTCAACCAGATCTTCCTGTCGGGCCTCAACCCGGACCAGATCGCAGGCGCGTCGGGCCTGGCCAACTTCTGCCGCACGCTGGCATCGAGCGTCTCCACGGCCATCACCGTGACGCTGTGGCAGCACCGGGGCGAGTTCCACCATGCCTCGCTCACCGAGTACGTCACCCAGGCGTCGCCCGCCGCCACGGCATACACGCAGCGGCTGTCCACCATCGGCATCCAGGGCAAGCCCTCGCTGGCGGTGGTCGACCAGGTGCTCAACCGCGAGGCGCTGACCCTGGCGGTGAACGACGTCTTCTGGGGCTGCGCGATCCTGTTCCTGCTGCTGATTCCGGTGCTCTGGCTGGCCAAGCCGCCGTTCGGCAACGCCGGTGGTGCTGCCGCACATTAAATCGGCATTAATTGAATCGATCTAAATGTGGTTTGTGAAAACGGCAAGGCAATACCATGACTTGCCGTAACTGGTGCGTCGCAATACCTCGTGTTACTTTTCGCCGCATGGCACAAACCCTGCGCATCATTAAGAAGTATCCGAACCGTCGTCTCTATGACACGGAAATCTCGAGCTACATCACGCTGGAGGAGGTACGCCAGCTGGTCCTCGACGGGGAAACTTTCGAAGTCCGCGACGCCAAGTCGGGCGAGGACCTCACCCGTTCGGTCTTGCTGCAGATCATCGCGGAGCACGAGGAGCACGGCCAGCCGATGCTCTCCTCGCAGCTGCTCTCGCACATCATCCGGTTCTACGGCGACTCGCTGCAGGGCTTCATGGGCCCTTACCTGGAACGCAGCCTGCAGGTCTTCCTCGACCAGCAGCAGCAGTTCCGCAACCAGCTCAACAACCTGATGGGCCAGACGCCCTGGTCCATGCTCAACGAGATGACCGAGCGCAACCTCGACGTCTGGAAGTCGATGCAGCGTGGTTTCCTGGACGCCGCCACCGGCCGTCCGAGCGAGCCCGTCCGCCCGGCTCCGACCACCACACGCACGGGCAAGAAGCCCAGCTGACCTGTCACGCCGCCGCGAGCACTTGCTCCCGGCGGCGCTGCGGCGCACGATGCGCTGCCCCGCAATATCGCGTCCCGGACAAGGCAGCCCATGCCCCGTAACGACATCGCCGTGGTCGGCGCCGGCCTGGTTGGCGCCCTGGTCGCCACCCTGCTCACCCAAGGCGGTTTTCGCGTCACTGTCTACGAGAAGCGCCCCGATCCGCGTCGCGCGGGCTTCCAGGGTGGCCGCTCGATCAACCTCGCCCTTGCCGAACGCGGCCTGCATGCCTTGCGGGCTACGGGCCTTGCCGATCAGGTGCTGGCCCAGGCCGTGATGATGCGCGGCCGGATGGTGCATGACCCGGCCGGTCACAGCGGCCTGCAACGCTACGGCGTGGACGATACCGAGGTGATCTGGTCGGTATCCCGGGGCGGGCTCAATACGCTGATGCTCGATGCCGCCGAAGCGGCGGGCGCCACGATCCACTTCGATCAGGGTCTGGCTGCCGCCGACCTCGACGCCGGTACGCTTACCCTGCGCGACGACGCAGGCAACGAACGCACCGTCGAGGCCCCCGTGATCATCGGCGCCGATGGCGCCGGTTCCGCGTTGCGTGCAGCCATGCACCGGCATTCGCCACTGGGCGAGCGCGTGGAAGAACTGGGTCACGGCTACAAAGAGCTGGAGATCCCGCCGGGCAAGGACCCGGCCACGCCGTTCGCCATCGAGCGCAATGCACTGCACATCTGGCCCCGCGGTCACTACATGTGCATTGCCCTGCCCAATCGCGAAGGCAGCTTCACCGTCACGCTGTTCCTGCCTAACGACGGCGAGCATCCGAGCTTCCGCAGCATCGCGGGTGCCGGTGCCGCCGAGGCGTTCTTCCGTACCGAATTCCCCGACGCGCTCGCCCTCATGCCCGAGTTCGCCGCCGACTGGTCTGCACATCCGGTGGGTACCCTCGCCACGCTCTATCTGGATCGCTGGCACATCGGCGGTCGCGCACTGCTGATCGGTGACGCGGCACATGCCATCGTGCCCTTCCACGGGCAGGGCATGAACTGTGGTTTCGAGGATGCCGCCGAACTGGCCGAACTGTTCGCCGCGAATCCGGACGATAGCACGGCGGTGTTCGCCGAATTCGAGGCGCGGCGCAAGCCGAATGCCGATGCCATCGCACAGATGGCGCTGGAGAACTACATCGAGATGCGCGACAAGGTGGCCGACCCGCGCTTCCTGCGCATGCGCGAACTCGGCACCCTGCTGGCGCAACGCTCGCCAAGCCATTACATGCCGCGCTACCGCATGGTCACCTTCACCCACCTGCCGTATGCCTACGCGCTGGAGCGCGGCAAGGCACAGGACGTGCTGGTGGAGCAGTTGCTGCGCGGGCATGACAGCGTGGCGAGCGTCGATATCGACGCAGCGGTACGCACCCTGGAAGCCACCCTCCCCCCGCTCCCGTAGGAGCGCGCCTGCGCGCGACAGCTACGGAGTCGCGATTCCGGTCGCGCGCGAGGCGCGCTCCTACAAGTGTGAGGCACACCGGTTCCGTTGCTCCTGTAGGAGCGCGCCTGCGCGCGACCTGTTACGGAGCGGCACCCCCGGTCGCGCGCGAGGCGCGCTCCTACAAGTGTGAGGCACGCCGGTTCCGTTGCTCCTGTAGGAGCGCGCCTGCGCGCGACCTGTTACGGAGCGGCACCCCCGGTCGCGCGCGAGGCGCGCTCCTACAAGTGTGAGGCACACCGGTTCCGTTGCCCCTGTAGGAGCGCGCCTGCGCGCGACCTGTTACGGAGCGGCGGCCCCGGTCGCGCGCGAGGCGCGCTCCTACAAGGGGAGACCGTGGCATGGACATTACCGCGCGGGTGCCGCAACAATCGGCGGATGACTCTTGTCGATGCTCCCCTGCTCGAAGCCCGCGCCCTTGGCTTTCTCCGCCAGGACGAGCCCGTGTTCGGGCCGCTCGACTTCGCGCTGCATGCGGGCGAGATCGCCCTTGTCGAAGGTGACAACGGCAGCGGCAAGACCACCTTGATGCGCGTGCTTACCGGCCTGCTGCATGCCAGCGAAGGTGAGCTGCACGTGGCGGGGGATGCTGGCAGCCTGGTTTTCCTGGGCCACCACCTTGGTCTCAAGGCCGATCTCTCCGCCCGCGAAAACCTCGACCTCGCCATGGCCCTCTACGGTCGTCGCAGCGATACGACGCCCACCTCCGCACTGGCCGAGGTGGGTCTCGCCGGCTACGAGGACGAACCGGTGCGCCGTCTTTCCGCCGGCCAGAAGAAACGCGCCGCGCTCGCGCGCCTGCTGCTCCTGCCCGCCCGCGTCTGGCTACTCGACGAGCCCTACGCCAACCTCGACCGCGAAGGCATCGCCCTGGTCAACCGCCTGCTCGCGCTGCATGCCTCGCGGGGCGGCGCGGCCCTGGTGACCAGCCACGGCGCCGTGACTTTCGCGGGCGACGCCCTGCGTCGCATCCGGTTGCACGCGTGAGCCCAGGCAGCACGTCCTCCGCCTGCGCCGCCCTGTTGCGCCGCGACCTGATGCTCGCCTGGCGTCGCCGGGGCGACATCGCCATGCCGGTGCTCTACGCCCTGATCGTCGGCACCCTGTTTCCCTTCGCCATCGGCCCCGAACCGGCCCTGCTCGCACGTATCGCATCGGGTGTGGTGTTCGTCACCGTGCTGCTGTCGATCCTGCTCTCGCTCGACGGACTCTTCCGTGGCGACATCGAGGACGGCTCGATGGAACAGCTGATGCTCGCCCCCCAGCCGCTGGCCCTGCTGGTGGGCATGAAGATCCTCGCGCACTGGCTCACCGCCTGTCTGCCGTTGATCGTCGTCGCACCCATGCTCGCGTCGATGCTGCACTTTCCGGCAAGCGCGCTGCCCGTGCTGGTACTGGCGCTACTGCTGTGCACACCTCTGCTCAGCCTGCTCGGTGCCGTGCTGGTGGCGCTGGCAGGCGGTGCGCGGCGCTCTGGTATGCTTCTGGCGCTCATGCTGTTGCCTTTGTGCGTGCCGGTGGTGATATTCGCCGCGGGGGCGGTATCCGCCGCACAACAAGGCCTGCCCTGGGTCGCGCCGATGGCGTGGCTCGGTGCCGGACTGGCAATGGCTGTGGTCCTCGGTCCGCTCGCGTGTGCTGCGGCATTGCGCATCGCGATGGACACATGATTTAAACCCACACGGGCCCGGGAGGCACTTACCGTGAAGGTACGAACAATGACGAGGGCCAATGGCTAACTGGGTTCCGCTATGGCTGCACCGGCTCGGTTCGCCCCCGGTGTTCTACCGCTTCGCGGGTGCCGTGCGCCCGTGGGCCCTCGGCCTTGCACTTATCCTGGGCGCCGTGGCGCTTTACGGCGGGCTGTTCGTTGCGCCTGCCGACTACCAGCAGGGCGATGCCTATCGGATCATCTTCATCCACGTGCCCAGTGCCTGGATGAGTCTGTTCATCTACGGCGCCATGGCCGTGGCCGCCTTCGTCGGTCTTGTCTGGCGGGTAAAGCTCGCTGAAACGGTGGCCATGGAGTCAGCCCCCATCGGCGCCGCCTTCACCCTCATCACCCTGGTCACCGGATCGCTCTGGGGCAAGCCCATGTGGGGCACCTGGTGGACCTGGGATGCCCGGCTCACCTCCGAGCTGGTGCTGCTGTTTATCTACCTCGGCATCGTCGGCCTTTACCACGCCTTCGAAGACCGCCGCCAGGGCGCCCGTGCAGCGTCGTTCCTGGTATTGATCGGCGCGGTCAACGTGCCCATCGTGCATTTCTCGGTGAACTGGTGGAACACCCTCCACCAGGGCGCCACCATCCGCCTGCTCGGTCCGTCGCACATGGATGCGAGCATGGTCTGGCCGTTGCTCACCATGATGCTCGCCACGAAGTGCTACTACGTGGCCAGCCTCTTCGCCCGCGTCCGCGCCGACCTGCTTGCCGCCGAGAGCGGCAAGGGCTGGGTGCGCGACCTCGCCCTCGGTACACAGGAGCGCGCATGAGCGGTTCGCTGGCCATGGGGGCCTACGGCTTCTACGTATGGACCGCCTTCGCGGTCTTCTTCATCGTCCTCCTGATCGATTCGCTGGCGCCCGTCGCCCGGCGCCGCCGCAACCTGCGCGATCTCCGCGCGCGGCTCGTGCGCCAGGAAAACCGCCGCCGGCCCGGAACCCCTTCAAGCAATGAATCCCACCCGTAAGCGCCGTCTGTCCATCGTCATCTCCATCGTCGCCGCCACCACCGTGGCGGTGAGCCTCACCGTGTTCGCATTGCAGCGGAACATGAACTACCTGTTTACCCCGAGCCAGGTACAGGAAGGCCAGGCCACGCAGTACCCCACCTTCCGCCTCGGCGGCATGGTGAAGGCCGGCTCCATCCAGAGGGCCGGCGACACCCTCAAGGTGAGCTTCATCGTCGTGGACGATGCCGGCGCCATGCCCGTGGAATACACCGGCATCCTTCCCGACCTGTTCCGCGACAACCAGTCCGTGATCGCCACCGGCCGCATGGCCGACGGCCGCTTCATCGCCAGCGAAGTACTCGCCAAGCACGACGAGAACTACATGCCCAAGGAACTGAAGGACGCCATGGCCAAGGCGCACGACAAGCGTCACATCGATGCGCCGGCCGACAAGGACGCGAAGAAATGATCCCCGAACTCGGCCAGTTCGCGCTGGTCCTGGCGCTGCTGCTGGCGCTCGCGCAGGGCATCCTGCCCATCATCGGCGCCTGGCGTGGCAATGGCGCGCTGATGGCCGTGGCACGCCCCGCCGCCGCAGGACAGGCCGTGTTCGTTTTCGCCGCGATGGCGATCCTCATCCACGCCTTCCTGGCGTTCGATTTCTCGGTGGCCTACGTCGCCGACAACTCCAACCTCGCGCTGCCCTGGTACTACCGGATCACCGCCGTCTGGGGTGCGCACGAAGGCTCGATGCTGCTGTGGGTGTTCATCCTCAACATCTGGTCGCTGGCACTGGCCGCCTTCAGCCGGCACCTGCCCGATGCCTTCGTTTCCCGCGTGCTCGGCGTGCTGGGCCTGATCGGCGTGGGCTTTCTCGCCTTCATCCTGTTCACCTCCAACCCCTTCCTGCGCGAGCTGCCGATGCCGGCCGACGGCGGCGACCTCAACCCCGTGTTGCAGGACCCGGGCATGACCTTCCACCCGCCCGTGCTCTACATGGGCTACGTGGGTTTCTCGGTGGCCTTCGCCTTCTCCATCGCCGCGCTGCTGGGTGGCGAGATGGAGCAGGCCTGGGTGCGCTGGGCACGTCCGTGGACGAATGTCGCCTGGGCCTTCCTCACCATGGGCATCGTCGCCGGTAGCTGGTGGGCGTATGCGGAGCTGGGCTGGGGCGGCTGGTGGTTCTGGGATCCGGTGGAAAACGCCTCGTTCATGCCGTGGCTGGTGGGCGTGGCCCTGATCCATGCCCAGGCTGTCACGGAGAAACGCGGTTCGCTGCCGGCGTGGACGGTGCTGCTGTCGCTGTTCGCCTTCTCGCTGTCGCTGCTGGGCACCTTTCTCGTGCGTTCGGGTGTGCTCACCTCGGTGCATGCTTTCGCATCCGATCCGCGCCGCGGCCTCTACATCCTTGGCTTCCTCATCGTGGTCATCGGCGGTTCGCTGTTGCTGTATGCGATCCGCGCGCCGAAGGTGGCCAATGGCAAGCCATTCTCCGCACTTTCGCGCGAGACCGGCATCATGGTCGCCAACCTGCTGTTCACCACGGCAGCGGCAATGGTGCTGCTGGGCACGCTGTTTCCGCTGATCGGCGATGCATTCAACCTTGGCCGCGTCTCGGTAGGGCCGCCCTACTTCGGTTTTCTCTTCGTGCTGCTCATGGCGCCTGCCGTGTTGCTGCTGCCGTTCGGCCCCTACCTGCGCTGGGGCCATGCCGAAGGTCGCCAGTTGACGACCATGGCCTTGCGTGCCGGCATCGCCGCCGTGATCTGTGCCCTTGCGGCCGCGTGGTTTGCCGACGGCAAGCTGCGTGCCGTTGCCGGTGTAGCCGGTGCGGTATGGGTGGGTGCGGGCACGCTGTCGTACGTGATCAAGCGCTGGCGCGAGATGCCGGCGGGCCGCCGCTACCCGGCGGAAATGGCCGGTATGCTCGTGGCTCATGCGGGCGTGGCGATCTTCCTGATCGGCGTGATGTTGTCCGAGTCGCTCAGCACCGAGCGCGACGTGCGCCTCGCACCGGGACAGACCGAAACCGTGGGCCGCTTCCAGTTCCGCTTCGAAGGCGTACGCGAAACCGAAGGCCCGAACTGGCAGGCCGATGAAGGCGTGGTCACCGTGATGCGCGACGGCAACACCATCGCCACCCTGCATCCGCAGAAACGCACCTATTCGCGCGGCCAGGTGCAGAGTGAATCGTCCATTGATCCGGGCCTGCTGCGCGATATCTACGTCGCGCTGGGCGAACCGATGGATGCGGCCCATCCCGAAGCGGCCTGGGCCGTGCGGCTTTATCACAAGCCCTTCGTACGCTGGATCTGGCTGGGCGGCCTGTTCATGATGGCCGGCGGCTTTCTGGCGGCGGCGGAGCGCCGTTTCCGTGCGAAGAAGGCACCTGCAGCGGCGCCTGTGGTGGAGAGCGTGGCATGAGTCGCCTGCTGCCCCTGATCGGCTTTCTCGTGCTGGTGGCTCTTTTCGGCTTCGGTATCTGGTGGAACACGCAGCACGACCAGCGCGAGATCGTCTCGCCGCTGATCGACAAGCCGGCACCTGCATTCGTGCTGCCCGTGCTCGGTGAGCCCGGGCGTAGCGTGGACAAGGCATCGCTGCTGGGCAAGCCGTATTTCGTGAATGTCTTTGCCAGCTGGTGCATCGAGTGCGTGCATGAACATCCGCAGCTGCTGGGTAGCATGCGGCAGCTTGGATTGCCGTTGATCGGATTCAATTACAAGGACGATCCGGCGGAAGCCACCGCGTGGCTTGCCCAGCATGGCAATCCGTTCGACACGATCGTCGCTGATCGCGATGGTCGTGCCGGCATCGATTTTGGCGTGTATGGCGCACCGGAAACCTTTCTCATCGATGGGCGCGGCGTGATCCGGTACAAGCACGTGGGGCCGATCACGCCTGAGGTGATCGAGGGGGAGATCCGGCCTGCACTGGCGGCGCTGGCGAGGGAGCGGTCGTGAGGCGTGCCGGGATATCCGGTCGCGCGCGAGGCGCGCTCCTACAGGGGACTCGTCGCATTTGCGCGCGACCCTTGCGACATGGCGGCTTGGGCAGGAGCGCGCCTTGCGCGCGACCGTTACTCGCGCTGGTCTTTCTGCTCGCCCTGTGGCCCGCCCTGTCCCTGGCCCAGGCCATCCAGCCGCTCCCCTTCCGCGACCACGCCGAAGAGCTGCGCTTCCAGAAACTCAGCACCGAACTGCGCTGCCCCATGTGCCAGAACGAAACCCTGGCCGACTCCAACGCGCCCATCGCACACGACCTGCGCCGGCAGATCTTCGAAATGATGCAGGCCGGCAAGAGCGACAACGAGATCAAGGCCTACCTCGTCGACCGCTACTCCGACTTCGTGCTCTACAAGCCACCCGTGCGCCCATCCACATGGCTGCTCTGGTTCGGCCCGCTGGTACTGCTTGCCATCGGTGGCGGCGTGGTCTTCGTGCAAGTGCGTCGTCGCGCCCGTCAGCAGACCAGCGCCGTCATCGCACCATCTGACAACGGGGACGACTGGTGACCCTTGCGTTCTACCTGATCGCCGCGGCGATGCTCGCCGCCGCCCTCGCCCTGCTGCTGGTTCCGCTCGTGCGTCATGGACGCAGGCAAGGACGTCCGCGCGGGCCGTTCGTCATCGCGGTCGTCGTCGCCATCGCACTACCGGCTGCCAGCGTGGGCATCTATGCACTGGTCGGCAATCCGCAGACGCTCGCCGGTGTCGAACCGGCGAAGGAACTGACCGTGGACCAGGCCATCGCCGGCCTGCGCGACCAGGTGAAGGCACACCCCGACGACGTCACCGCCTGGGTGATGCTCGGCCAGGCCTATGCGATGCTGAAGCGGCCCGCGGATGCGCGCGATGCCTTTGACGGCGCACTCAAGGCCGATGCGAAGAACGCCACCGCCATGATCGGCTGGGCCGAAGCCGATTCACTGGTGCGCGACGATCATCGCCTCGACGGCCGCTCGCGCGAACTGCTCGAATCCGCGCTGGCCCTCGATCCACAGAACCAGCGCGCCCTGTGGCTGCTCGGCATCAGCGACTTCCAGCAAGAGCGCTTCGCGGAGGCGTCCGCCACATGGAAAAAACTACAACCGCTGCTGGACCCTGACTCGAACGTGGCACGTGCCGTCGCAAAACAGATCGAGCTGGCGGACGAGCGCGCAGCTTCCGCGCCACACTGATCACCTGCGTGACATCAACCGGATGATGCCCCGCCGATTCCTCCGAGGATGAGGTTCACGCCGGCAAGGAAATCCTCGCGGTCGTCGTGCGCACTCATGCGCGTGGCGATGCCGCGCGTGAACGGATAGTCGTCCGCATCCAGTTCCGACCACGCTTTCGCAACGTCGGCCAGCAGGCTCGCACGATTCATGCTCTGCGCGCGCGCCAGATACATATTGGTCGCATGCTGGCTACCGACGCCGAGGATGTAACTGAGCAAGACGGAGACCGTCGACCACTGCTCGGCCTCAGGCACACCCAGCGCACATACCGACTGGCCCAGGCGTTCGAGGATGCGCACACCCGGCGACTGGCCGGGCGCCATCGTCAGCGCCGAACCGATCCACGGATGCGCCGCGATGGCGTCGAAGACGCCCAGGGCCACCGCACGGATCGTGGCATCGGGTGCAGCCTCGCTGGCGATGCCTTCCAGCGTACGGGCCATGAGGGCATCGCAGGCCGCCGTCAGCAGGTCACTCTTGTCGGCAACGTGCCAGTAGATCGCGCCCGGCCCCGTTGCCAGCCGCTCGGCGAGTGCCCGGAAGGTCAGCCCGGCCTCGCCGCTGGCATCCAGCAGCTCGATCGCGGCGTCGATGATGCGTTCACGGGAGAGGGAGTCCTCGCGACGCTGGGGGTTCGGTTTTCTAGCCATGGCCTATCTTGACATCAATGGAACGACGTTCCAATATTTATGGAACGACGTTCCATTGAATCCATTCCCATGACTCCTTCCATCGCCATCGTCGGTGCGGGCCTCGGTGGCCTGCTGCTGGCCCAGGTCCTTCGCATGCACGGCATGGCCGCCACCGTTTACGAGGCCGAGGCATCCCCTGCCTCCAGGAGCCAGGGCGGCATGCTCGACATCCATCACGACACCGGACAGCCCGCGCTTGTCGCGGCGGGGCTCGCCGAGGCCTTCCGCTCCATCGTGCATATCGGCGGCGAAGCCGCACGCACCCTCGACAGACATGGCAACGTGCTGCTCGACCAGCCGGACGATGGGCATGGGCAGCGCCCGGAAGTGCCTCGCGGTGACTTGCGGCGCATCCTGCTCGACGCACTGCCTGCCGGCACGGTGCGCTGGGGAAGAAAGCTCACCGAGGTGTTCCGGCAGCACGATGGGCGCCATGCCCTGGTCTTCGCGGACGGCAACAGCGTCGCGGCCGATCTGGTGGTGGGCGCCGATGGGGCGTGGTCGAAGGTCAGGCCGCTGCTGTCCACGGCCACGCCGGCCTATGCGGGACTGTCGTTCGTGGAAACCTGGCTGCACGACTGCGATAACCGCCGCGCTGCAAGCGCCCGGGCCGTCGGCAGCGGGGCCATGTACGCGCTGGCGCCCGGCAAGGGCATCATGGCGCACCGCGAGCCGAATGGCGTTCTGCATACGTATGTGGCCTTGCAGAAACCGGAAGCCTGGTTTTCACGCATCGACTTCTCGCGCCCGGCAGAGGCAGCCGCACGCATCGCCGACGAATTCATCGGCTGGGCGCCCGAATTGCGCGCACTGATCACCGATGGCGACATACCAGCCGTGCTTCGCCCCATCCAGACGCTACCCGCAGGCCATCGCTGGGATCGCGTGCCTGGCGTGACCTTGCTGGGCGATGCGGCGCACCTGATGCCACCATCGGGGGAAGGGGCGAATCTGGCGATGCTGGATGGCGCCGAACTGGCCAGGGCGATCGTTGAGCATCCAGGGAATCTCGATGCGGCGCTGGCGGCGTATGAGGCGGTGCTTTTCGAGCGCAGCGCAATTGCGGCCATCGAGGCACAGGAAAGCCTGGTCACCTTGTTCGGCGATAACTCCCCCCACAGCCTGGTGGCATTCTTCAACCAGCACACCATGTAGGAGCGCGCCTGCGCGCGACCGTTTGATACGAAAACCCCGGCCGTTCTCGCCGCGAACGGTCGCGCGCAAGGCGCGCTCCTACAACAGGCAAGGCGGTCGTGGGGTGGACGCGTTCGACGGGCAAGACGGTCGTGGGGTGGACGCGTTACGCTTCGTGCTTTCCAGGAACGAGCGATTCCATGGGCGACGCACGCCGATACCATGACCTGTCCTCTCCCTTCCGCATGAAACGCGGTGGCGAACTGCATGGCGCACGGGTGGCCTACGAGACCTGGGGCACGCTGACCGAAGCGAAGGACAACGCGATCCTCATCCTCACCGGCCTGTCGCCCAGCGCGCACGCCGCCTCCAACGACATCGACCCGTCACCGGGATGGTGGGAGGACATGATCGGCCCGGGTCGCGCATTCGACACCGATCGTCACTACGTCATCTGCGTCAATTCGCTGGGCAGCGACAAGGGTTCCACCTGCCCCGCTTCGCTGAACCCCGCTACCAGCCTGCCCTATCGCCTCGACTTCCCCGAGCTCTCGCTGGAAGATGTGGCCAATGCAGCCTACGAAGTGGTGACCGGGCTCGGCATCGACACGCTCGAATGCCTCACCGGTTGCTCCATGGGCGGCATGAGCGCGCTGGCCTACATGATCCTGCACCCGGGCTCGGTCCGTACGCACATCAGCGTCGATACCGCGCCACAGGCGCAGCCCTTCGCCATCGCCATCCGCTCGCTGCAACGCGAGGCCATCCGCCTCGATCCGCAGTGGAACGAAGGCCAGTACGACGGCGAGCAGTGGCCGGAACACGGCATGAGCATCGCGCGCAAGCTCGGCGTCATCACCTACCGTTCGGCCATGGAATGGAACGGACGCTTCGCCCGCATCCGACTGGACCCCGAGCAACGCGAGGAAAACGAACCCTTCGGCTTCGAATTCCAGGTGGAGTCCTACCTCGAAGGCCACGCCCGCCGCTTCAACCGCCAGTTCGACCCGAACAGCTATTTGTACCTGTCGCGCGCCAGCGACTGGTTCGACGTCTCCGAATACGGCGAAGGCGACGTCATGCGCGGCCTGGGCCGGATCGCGGTGGAGCGGGCCCTGGTGATCGGCGTCAGCACCGACATCCTGTTTCCCCTGGAACAGCAGGAAACCATCGCCAAGGGCCTGGAAGCCGCCGGCGCCGGGGTCGAATTCGTGGCGCTCGACTCGCCCCAGGGCCACGACGCCTTCCTGGTAGACATCGAAAACTACAGCCGGGCCATAGGCGACTTCCTAAACTCCCTGTAGGAGCGCGCCTTGCGCGCGACCGGGATAACGAATACGCGCAGCCCCGCAGCCACCCCACCCGCTCACAAAGGCGCACCTCCACAGGGGCTGGTATCATCGAAACCGAGCCGCGTCCCCGCGTGGCACCGCTTTGAAGAGGTCAGCACCCATGATCACGGTCGAGTTTCCTGGCTGTCGCAAGCTCATCGATGCCATCGATGCCTCCGTCGCCCAGCCCACCACTCCCAAGATTACCGACACCCTGCGCACCAGCCTCTGCGAGCTGATCCGCTCCCGCGAGGTCGAGCTTCCGGCCTGCGTGCTCGAGACTGCCGGCGACCATTACGCCCGTCGTGAGCTTTACCGCAGCGACGAGCATGGCTACAGCGTGGTCGCCATGACCTGGGGCCCCGGCCAGGGCACCCTCATCCACGACCACAGCGGCATGTGGTGCGTCGAGGGCGTATGGAACGGCGCGCTGGAAATCGTCCAGTACGAGCTGCTCGGCCACGACTCCGACCGCTACCAGTTCCGCCCCGTCGGCTCCATCCAGGCCGGCCCCGGCTCCGCTGGCAGCCTGATCCCGCCGCACGAGTACCACACCATCCGCAACCCCAGCGGCGATTCGGTGGCCGTCAGCCTGCACATCTACTCGGGCCGCATGACCCAGTGTGCCGTGTTCAATCCGGAAGGCGACGACTGGTACCACCGCAGCGAACGTCAGCTGGGTCTCGACCAGGTCCACTGATTCACGCATAATGCCCGTCCCGCGCCGGAATGGCGGAATCGGTAGACGCAGCGGACTCAAAATCCGCCGCCCTTAAAAGCGTGTGGGTTCGAGTCCCACTTCCGGCACCAAAGACTTACGCGTTTTTTTGAACTTCGCGTTGGTCCGCAATTCGATAGTTGGTCCGCAATTATTCCGGGAACGGAAGTCGCGAGCTTTGATACTTGCTCGCTCGACAATGGACCCATGAAACGAATCCGCCCCTCCCTGTACGCCGCCCGCGCTGCTGCCGGCGGCCGTGACGCCAGCCACGCGACCCGGGTGCACTTTCCCAACGCGGCTACTGCCGCAAGCACTACCATATGAGCCCCAGCCATGGGGCGGCAAGGTCAGCGGATAGGCTCGACCAACTCGGCCCCTTGGTTGCGTGGATTGCTGACCGCCTTGGTGACAGGGTGATAGGCCAGCTCGGCGTACCGCCTAGTGATCGAGTCCTTGCTGGGTTTCAGCCTCGAAGGCGGCAAGATCCGCACGCACCGTGCGCCTCAACATGGAAAGCGTATGAGTTGATGTATCGGCATGGACGGCGACGTATGTGTTTCACTTACGACAGCGGGAGAGCATGTCCTCGTCACGCCATCCCTTGATGGACAGTCCATCGAAATCGGCCTGAGTGCCCTGACAGATGACGGTCGGGAACATCGGGCGGGAGTTGTACATGCGTCAGCCAGATGATGTGCGGGCACACCGGGCTCGCGTGCGTCAGGGTGTCGACATCTTTACGGCAGACAAGCTCACACCAAGCCGCTGTCGTACCTTTGCCAAGGCAGCTGTGTCGGCCTCCACCAGAACGTGCCATCCCCGCTCGAATGCCGCCTTATCGGGATTATCCGCATCGGGCCACCTGAAGGTTTGCCTGCTCAGCTCGCATGGCTGGCATCCGCTTGCCTGGGAGCCGCTGATTATCAGCGTAGTGCCGGGTGCATTTGGCCCCTCGGGCGCGCTCTTCAGCTGGAACACGAGTACCGTCGTCCAGGGCCCCTCTGGAAGGGAGTACGTATCCTTGCTTTCGAGACGGAACCCGGACTGCTCATAGGACTCGATGTACGCCTGTTCCAGGGCTTCAGGAGACATGCCGAAATGAGGCACCTCGGTAACAGCACGACTCTCGGCGTCGGACACTTCACTCACGAGTAAACCCACGGTCAAATTGAAGGCCAGGAAAAGCACACAAGACCGCATGTGACACCCTCCGTTTTTAATGTCTCTAGTCCGACGGGGCGATGAGTCCCGCCTAGTCAGGCGGCTCGCGCACGGCACTCTTAGGGAAGCGCGGCGGCGGTAATACTAACTGACTATACCGGCACTCCTACGCGTGAGCCATTGCCCCTTCGTTACTGTCGCCCCCCTTTACCTGTCACTCGCGTCTGAAACCGTGTCATTATCATCCATCATGCGCATTCCGCTTATTCTCGCGGCCTAGAAGCCCTCTGGTGCGTATATCAATAGCTGGATCGAGCTCCGCTGGGACGTAACGAGAACGGCATCTGGATGCGGAGACACGATGAGTACTCGCAAATGGGTAAGTGAGTCTTGAGGAGAAGCCGGAGCATGGCATTTCAGTTCCACCCGACCTTGGGCGCGGTTGACGAAACGCGCCAGATTATCGTGACCTCATCGGCACGGTTCTACGATGACCTCATCAACCGACTGCACTACACATACATTCATGACGACATGACGCTGGAATTCGTCGCTGTCACCGATACAACGCATATTCCCGGAGCCAAGGCTCTGCCGGGAAGCGGCTATATACAGAGCTGGACCACAGCAAGTCATGTCGACGAGATCTTGCTTCGCGCCGCTTTCGCGGAGGCAATCTATCCGAAGCCGCCGGATGAAACACGTTACGTCAGCATCAGGAACAGCCTGCGTGAGGGGCTATTCGTCCTGGTGACGCGAGGTGGCACCTATAGCGGCGTGTCACCCGATTTCGTAGTCGATTTCAATTGCAGCATCGATTAAGTCCCCTTCTGCCTGTGATTGTCTTCGCCGGTTCCGTCGAGCGGATCACCTGAAGCGTCGGAGTCGCGAGGGCGGGTCGGATCGCGAGAGTCCTTAGGTGTATCGTCTTGCCCTGGATGCTTCTGAGGTGGATTCTTTTCGTCAGCCATAGCGTCTAGCTCCGCCGCGGCGGAGCTAGACGAGCTAGCCATGGCAGCTGAGAAATCGCGCGAGCTCTTAGGCCAAAACGGAAGTAAGTCCCAGACGGGACTCGGCGGTGCCATCATCAAAGTGGCCGACGAGCTGGGCGCGTTAAGCATCGATTGATGTCTGGCGGCGCGCCCTATCGCGGTGGCTGCTGCACCAATGACTGGTCGCGCGCTGCCGACACGACTTCGCTGCCAGAGATCAGAGCACCAGCGACCAGTGTGCTCGCGTTACAACCGGGGCCTGACTTTCGGCACTCACGCCGAAGGTAGTACACGTGGAGGCTAGCGTTGAAGTGAAACTTTTCAGGCGTCAATGCGTGTAAAGGAGATTTCAATGAGAAGATCTGTAGGGGTAACTGATTTGTTATGCACTCTGATGCTGTCCATGGGCGTCACGGTGCCGACCCTTGCAGTGGCGCAGATCCATAGCACTGGTGGCGTGTTAACTGCTGCGCCAGTAGTTCGAGACTGGCCGGTTGAGGTGTGGGCGCGCGTCGGTTTCGAGCCGACGTGGTTTCATGCCGATGGGGGCGACTCAAAGACGCTGTATGAGGTCTACCTCACGAACTTTTCCGACAGCCCTATGCCGCTTACGGGTATAGAGGTTCATGACGCAGCCCAGCCAAAGGCGAAAGCCTTGGCGACGTTCACCGGTAGCGCACTCACTTCGATGACGAAAATCCTCGGGAGCAGCGCTTCGGAGAAGCGGACTGCTCCTGTCATTCCAGCTGGCGGAACGGCCATCGTTTTTATTTCAGTAAATCTCCAAGGCACTGAATTGCCCGAGCAACTAATCCATCGCATATCGATTGGCAGGACGGCCACCGATGGGGCAAGGACGCAAGTGAGCCACGCAAAACTACTGGTTCTTGACAGTCCCCTCGAGGGAAAGGATTGGGTTGCGCTGGATGGGCCCAACGAGGATCCGGAAAATCACCATCGTCGTGGAGCGTCCATCATGGATGCAGAAGTCGGCATTTCCCGTCGGTTCGCAATCGACTGGCAGCAGCAGATACATGGCTCGGCCTTCAAGAGTGACGAACACAACTACCGCGCGTATTATTGCTACGGTCGCCCGGTTCTGGCAGTTGCGGATGCCGTGGTGGTCGCCTCACGCGATGGTATGCCTGACAACCCACCTGGACACGGCGATGCCTTTCATCCGGCGCTTCCCGAAACAATGGATGTGGTGCCTGGCAATGCCATCATCCTCGACCTTGGCGGCGGTCTTTACGCGCACTACGATCACCTCAAGCCCGGAAGCGTAAAGGTCCGTGCGGGAGACCGTGTTCGCCCTGGTCAACTAATCGCCCAGGTAGGCGCGTCAGGCGATGCGCGAGAACCCCACCTACATTTCGAAGTCACGAACTCGATTACGCCGAGCAAAGGCGAAGGTCTGCCATATCTTTTGAGGTCATATACGGCCGTCCAGCCGGACGGAACCGAAACAAGACGACAACGGGAATTGCCTACTGGCGGAATGACTGTCAAATTCGACGAGCCTCGCTAGGTATCGAAGGAGCGCGACGCCAGTTCGACCGCCTCGTGGCCAGACGCAAGGACCTGCGCGAGTCTTCCGTTTACGCGGTCGATTTCAGAAATGTGCCGCAATGCATGATTCATGCGACCAAGGGCTCACTTACGCCTGCGTTTAATCCAGATGGTCCGCGATAATACCGCCATGAACGAGGCGGCCCTGGGTAGCGGCTTCGACAAGGTGCGGTTTCGAGTCAGCCTTATCGCGTCGAAAGAGGATGCACTGGGTTACGAGGCGCTCGTCGTCGCCGCGGCCCGTCTTGTGCATATCCTGGTCCCGGTCGGCACCCGCCCAGCGACCAGATACGTCGCAGCTATGCTTCGGATCGAAGACGAACTCGACGCGATAGGGTTCACCTCGCCGCGGCGCCTGCGGTCCCAGTTGAGCCCAGCTGCCTACCTCAACATGAATCCTGCATTGGCGATGTCATAGACCGCGAACTCGACACATGCCCGGGCCCGATAGGGCTCCGGAAGTGAACGACAGAGCGCATCTAAGAGATAGGTCTTCACGACCTTCCCATCCAGCATTATCAGATAGCCGTTCGAGTCGCAGGCTGCTGTATACGGCGCTGCGCCGCCTTTGGGTGCACATCCACTGTTCATAGCGCCCTCCTGAGCTGAGAATGCCGGGGAGGCCGGCAGCCTTCCTCCTCATCACGGTGCGCCACGTTCAGTTACCGGAGTGTTATTCCATTCAAACCGCACTCGATGCGGGCCTATGCATAGCTACGCTTCAGCCTGGAACTCGAGCTTCACGGGCCTCGCGCAGGCCATCGGCAGGCCTGCTATCGGTGATGGCGCGTGGGCGCTCCAGGCCTGAACCACCCTGCCTTCTTGGTCATTGATTTCGAAAGTGTCGATGAACCCGCCTCGCGGGGAAGCCTTCACGCTAAACGTGCAGGATTGCATCGATAGCGCAGCTGGGTTAGGACGTGAAGGCAAATAGAGAAGGCCAATGATCCGGATTGGAGGATTCGGGCCGAGTCGCTGCGGCTCCGAAGATGCTTGATTGCCGCCTTCGTTGAGATAGGCCTCCTCCGCCGCCTGATCGTCCTCGGGAAGCGAGGGAGCTCCTTCCGGCTCAGAGGAACTACCATGTTCCCCCAGGTTTGGATCGGGCTGGCCGCCAACGGCTGCGATGCTGCTTTTCATGATTGATCCTCAGAGAATCGAACCATGCGCTGCGACGCGTGATTTCCAGGCGATGAACCAAGGTCACATGAGATTCGAACTCTCACCACAAAGCTAACGATAAACTCTGGCCACCCTCACGTCACTGCGCCCAGTGTCGAGACTCCCTAAAGGAGATCGATATGAACGACGAAAAGAAAACTAGCGCACCTGGCCAGAGTACTGGCAACGACAAAAAGTCTGCTGATCCGCAAAAGCACGGTGATCAGTCGAAGCATCAATCCCCGCAGAAAAACGCGGACGATAGCCACTCGAAGAAGTAAGTTCGGTTTGTAAGGGCGGCGGTCGAGCGCCGTTTCTTCGAGAAACCATTTGCATGAAGGACTCGGCGCCCGTCTAATTCCGGTGCCACTGAAATCGAACGTGGGGCACCGAAATGAACGTCGTTGGGATCAATACCACTGACCTATCGAAAATACGGATCGATATAAATCAGGCTACCGACCTCCGTTACTGGATGAGGAATCTGGGCGTCACGGCACATGAACTCTGTCTTGCGGTTGCCGCTGCAGGTGATGTGCCGACCGACGTCCGCGCGGAAATTCGTCGGCGAAGGCGGATGTTTGCCCCAGATAGGGCATAGATATTCCTAGGAAGATAATCGACGAACGTATGCTCATAACAGGCAGCGATTGGATCTTCGCGAATTGGCAGTCAATGGACGTTGTTCCGCCTGAAGCGTCCAAACCCCTGGACTGCTGGAAGCGCTGTCATCCTCACTTTCTCCTACGGAGGTCCCTAGATTAGTCCTCTGGCGGCGAGTCCGACGCCGCCTGACCATCTAGCGAATTAAGGGCCGTGAGGGCCGATTCACCATATTGCCGCGCGTATAGAAGGGCGCCGGACATCGTGTCAAGTGAATACGTCGCCCGCCACCGGAGTGCAGGCCGCTGAGTCTCAAGGTCGGTTATGAGCACCCGAGGGACGAATCCGCCCTGGTGCTCTTCTGCATCCCAAATGAGCGTGTATCGGAAGTGCATGATTCGATGACCGGTAACTAGTCCAGTGCTATACGGACTTTGGGGCTTGCCGGATGCATGATGCTGCACACACTCGCTACGAATAGTCGACCGCTCAGGAAACCCGCCGCCGCACCTCAATAGGATCATTGCCGATGTTAAGCATCATGCAACGCGATTGTTTTATTCAAAAACATCAATGCTAGGGAACCAACATGCTAGACACTAGCCCTCCCCCTCGGCGATCGGAATGCCAGACATATAGCACGCCCTATTCATCTTTGCGCTAGCCGCCCGCAGGGTCTATGCCTAGCCTTCCATCAGATGAAGCGCCGGATAAAAGAAGCCTGCTACGACAAGGAAGGAGCTAGGGTCGCCTCCAGGAGTTCCTCGCGCGAGGCCTCTGCCTTCGATTGAGCGTATGCTAGAGCCAGTGCCGCAGTTGGAAAAATCGACTTTCCTTGCCAGGCATCTACCACCTTCCCGGCCTCATCGAATATCTCGTAGGAACCAACAAAGCCCTCCCCTACGGACCGCACGAAGTAGGAGCAGGTGAGAGATTGTCCGGACATTGACGTCTTCCTCTTTGCTCCGTCTGTGAACCCCCAGCCTAGCCCAATGATCGCTACGAAATAATTAATGCCCTTCAGCGCCTATATGCCTTTTCGGCAACACAAACAGATAGGCGAGCCATTGACGAGCCTGCCCGCGATCTATCGCAAAATCGGTGACACGTCCGCACGCCGTTGACCGCCCGACTGCTTAGGCTGTGTCGGCGACACCCGGCCCAGGGTTATGTTCTTGGATGCCCTGACTTCTTTGTTGGCGAAGGTCCAGATTTCACCACTTTCCGTTATGAGCACTGTCCAGTACAGGTCAGATTCGGGACCGTAGTCGATCAGAAAATGCGCGAACCCTTCGCCTTTGGGAGTGTTCATAGGCAGTGGCGGATTTAACTGAAGCATGGGCGTCTCCTCTTTTTTTGGATTACCCACCTTCAGTTGTCACGACCTAGTGAATCCACCGTTGAGGGTCCCATGCAGCTCGCCCGCACCCTTCGCCATCAAACGTAGGGACGCCATCCTTTACAATGGCGATCAACACCAGGATACACAGCCATTCCCTTATTCGCTCCCTGGCATCGCCCAAGCCCACCTTCCGGGTTAATGGCGTCCGGCTCAAAGTGTATGCAATCCACGCATTCACGACGCAATTGCCCGGACCTCCCGTTCTTCTGCGCCTCCAGCCACGCAAGGCCGTCCTCGGTTACGCCTGGTGATCGTGAAAGCCTGTGAGACATTATCTATTCTTCAAAACGTCCCGCAGGGGAGCCCCCTGCGGGACAAAAATAGCGACCGAAATCTATGTCTAGAACGAAGAGTTACGCAGTTTCAGTACGAAGCTGCCGGATGGCAGCTGCTCCCTCGGACTCGTCGACGTCGATGGGTATCCGACGTGGCTTCATTGCATCCGGCACCTCTCGCTGCAAGTCGACAGACAGCAGTCCATTGACCAGGCGCGCGCCAACAACACGGACGTGCTCAGCGAGTTCGAAGCGACGGCTAAATACCCGCGCCGCGATACCACGGTGCAAATATTCACCCTCGGTATCGCGCTTGCGTTCACCACTTACAATCAGTGAGTTGTCTTGGGTGGATACCGCAAGCTCGTCTTCACTGAAACCAGCGACGGCTAGGGTGATGCGATATCGATCCTCGCCCAGCTTTATCGAGTCAAAAGGCGGGTAGTTATCTCCCCGGGTCCGCGCGGCCGATTCGAGCAGATCGAAGACCCGATCAAAGCCCACGCTGGATTGGTGAAGCGGTGTAAAGTCAAGAAGAGTACGCATGGCCATATTCTCCGTAAGCAACATGGGAATGGGTTCTCTGGGTCGTCCACCTTTGGACGGCCAGGCCGGCCCCTTAGCGACCGGCAAGTCTCAGCTGTGGGCGCTGAAATCTCTTTCAAGCGGACCCATTCAGCTTCCATTTAATCACTCAAATGAGGTACTTACGAACCCCATCCCAGTGCTCTTGGAACATTTGCGTTACAGTCGAATTGGAATTATCACGTGAGTTGCGCTGTGGGTACGCAAGCCAATAGGAAGAAGAACTTCGCTCTAGTTACACGTGAACTGGAAATCGCAGGCCATGTGACGATCGGCTCCCAAGTCGAAGCTCTTGGCAAAGCTGTTTCAATTGAAAAATTCGAACGTCTACGTGCGGGTGGTGATGTATCGTTCCATTTTGCCCGCACCATCGAGCATGCGCTCAAGAAGCCCAAGAGGTGGATGGATCGCGCACCAGCTGACGACGTGGTGGGCGCCGCAGTAGACAAAGAGCAGGGTTCCTAGTCCCTTCCCGAACGAAATTGGAGCCGCAAGCAACAAGCTTATGCTTGTAACCATGCTCGGGCAGCGCGAGCGCCATCGATCGTGCCGATCAGGTGGACGCACCCGCCGATGACGGGGCGCCAGATGATCGGAACACGAATGGATGGGTGGGCCATGCCGGCGAGGCTACAACGGATCAGTCTCACATCGAGTGATCGGCTTCACCGCTATCTGAAACATTTCATGTCACAATAACCTGACGTTCGTAGGGGGAGCTTAGACCCAGGCAGGGGGAAAGGTGATGGGAACTGCATCTTCAGAAGAGAAATCGGGCGCCTATCTGCGAATGAAGATTTCGTCGCGAACACTGCGCGCCCTGGTCGAGCTTAAAAATGACATTGCCGCCATCAGGCGCCGAGATCGTGCTCAATTCTCAACAGCTGGAGTATCCGCTTGTTGGGAGAGCGAATCCGGCAACCCTATGGATGGCGCAAAGGAACCTACGTCCGGCAGTGCAGGCGGCAGGTAGTCGATCGCGCCCGACACGCCGATACGGACGGTCATCATGTACACCACGTCCTTTGGCTCTCGACTCTCAGGGTCAACGCACTTAATCACCACGGCCCCGTCTTCTTGGACGAGGGCAACTCGGACAGTGTTCTCACTATTTTCGTTCTTGAAAATCTCTACTTTCCAACCGTCGAGCCACCGCGCACCAGGTGCCGTGATTCGATACACGCCGACATCTATCCGCTCTAGTCGCACGCCAATGGCAGTGAAAGGCACTCCGAGTGTATCGCCGACAGCCGGCTGATGATCGCCATCCGGAACGATGGTCCCGTTTGGCAGAAAATTGAAGATCACAACACCATCAATGTCCATACTAAAGTGCCTTTTTAATGAATTGATTGGAATCAACCGTCGTATTGCCAGTATGCCACACGCGGCACCATGGACCCCAACCGCCACCCGCTCCGCGGTAATAGCGGAACGCCATCTCGTTACCCGTCACGCTCTGCGCAAGCTGCGTGTAATCGGACGAGCTGTAGGACAGTACGGTGACCGTGCCGTAAGCCTGGTTGGTTGGCAGCGTGCCTGGGGTCGTCGCGATGAACCTATACACCGCCGATCGGTTGACCCCATCGATGCTGGAAATGGCAGGCAGCTGCGCCGTACCCCAGCCCACGGTATTGAGCAGGGTGCCAACACCGTCTGCCGACGATTGAGCGTTGGCGGCGGCCTGCAGCGCGCCAGCTATCCGGCCATCTAGATCAACGCAGTTGTTGTCGAGCTTACGCAGGGCTCCCGTGGTGTCGTCGCCGTCAAGGGCGAAATTGGGTCGTTGCTGTGGCATACAAACCTCAGTAATTGGTGACGTCAACGAGCATCACGATGCCGTTCGGAGAATTGTCGTAGTTGGGTAGGCTCGGACCATTGCTCTTGATAGTGGCTGCAATGATCTGATCGATGCGAAACCCCGTCGGAAGCACTGATGCACCGGTAAACCTTAGGGACGCGTTCCACGTCCATTCGATTTGCCCAGGATTGCCTATCGGAGAAACAGCCGACATCAGTCCTGTGACCATCATGATGGTTGCCCAAGTCCTCGCTTCGTAGCCATCGAATGCCACGCTCGCCATGTACGTCGGGACCAGGTCCCGTGCCCGTAGGTACTTCTGCAATGCGTCGAACGTGAGCCGACCAGAAGCATCAAATACCTGGAGCCCATATTTTGAGCCGATATCAATCGGTCTATCGAACACATACCATTGCAAGCTCTGGCCGACATTCGATTTGGCGGTGATGAGATGGAAAATCCAATTCGCCCCGGATTGCTCCACGTACCATAGCGCCACGGGGAATGCAGACCTGTACGCGAGCAATGGATATTCCCCGGCAATTGTCACCGTGAGAGTCGCTGAATCTCTCGGATCGGACTCGTAAGTCGCAAACGTGGCCGAACCCTTCCCGCGCAAAGCAAGGCTAGCGAAAGACTCATCGACCTGCACCGCACCAGAATCGCCGATAATTTGCAGGCCGGTAGGCATCAGAACGTCCCGTAGGCAATCAAAAAAGGCATATTTGCCGATGTGTAGGTAATAGTGGTTCCGTCAATGGTGATCTGCGGCCCAAGGCTTCCTATGTTTGCAGCCCCCAGCACGATCGCATTTGCCCACGGCCGCCCCAGACGTAGCCCGGCATCGGAGATAGATCCCCCTTTCTGGTTCCCCGGCACCACATAGAAAACGCGTCCAACGCGTGTCGTTTGATCCAGGATGACGTTTCCGGCCTCATCAAAGCACTGAAGTCCCTGTGGCATTTACGTCCACCTCCCTAGGCGGACACGCAAAGTTCCGTTGGGATCGTAAAAGTTCAGGGACTTGGCGGTCAGCTCAGACGACCCTGTTGCGTCTGCACTGCGCTGGACGAAGCCGGTCGTTTTGTTGAGCTCCCATATTGGCCTGCCCAAGCTGTCTACGGCAGTCGCCTGGATCGAGTTGCCGATCATCGCGTCCGTGATCCAACCCTTGCCGATCAATGCCTGCGAGAGGAACAGCTGCCCACCCTGAAATACAAAGGGATAAGTGGTCGATCCGCCTGCCGAGGAACCGATAATGGCGAACGTATCCACCGTCACCAGGAACTGCGATTGCACCGTGCCACCGCTGTTGTCGATGCCAAGGCCAAAACCCGCCTGGTAGTACTTGCCATCCGACGTAACACCCACCTTGGTGACAACCGAGGCAGACACCTTGCCGTCGAGGGTAGCCTGCGCCTGCTGGATCGTCTGGATCTGTGCCGAGTATGCACCCACCTGCGCGGTCAATTGCTCCGTCTTGATGGCTTGGGCGAGGTCGCCATCGACGCGCGCGACGGAGTATGTGTAGATCCCCGCCTTGCGTACATTGGCCCCCGCCTTCGTGCTGTCGGCGCCGGCCTTCACTGGGGGCGCCGAGGAAACTTGCAGCTCACTGATCTGGTTGGCCTGATTCGCCTGCGTCTGTTGCAAGTTGGTGATCGACGCAGTGTGCTGGCCGACCATGGTCCCAAGCTGGCTAAGCTGTGTAGCTTGCTCTCCAGTCGTGCGCTGCAACGTCACGATGTTGTTCTCGGCGTCTCCGGTGCGCGTGGTCAGCCTGCTGACCTGGGCGGCCGTGTCGTCCGCTTTCTGGCTGACCGTCGTGATAAATGATCCGAGGCCCTGGTCGGCGGACTGCCGGTCCAAAATCTCCTTGGCGATGTCCTGCGCGTTTTTGACGATGTCCTTGGCCTGCTGTTGCACCTGCCCGGCCACACCGTTTGCGGCATCGATTTCGGTCATCAGCTCCTTTTGCAAGGCACCCCGCCCGATGGTGTTGCGCCAGTAGTCCTGCAGGGCATCGGGGTCCGTGACGCTCTGCCCGTTGACCGCACCGGTGGGCGGGTAAAACGGTCCGACATTGCCGGCCTTGTCCACGATCCGCCCCCAGAAAAACAGGGACGCGCCGGCTGCGAGTCCATGCAGCTCGGTGTGATCGCCGGGATAAGCGTAGTCGCCCATCTTGTAGGCCAGCGTGCCGGCGACATCCGGGCGCACTGCCGACGTGCTGGCAAAGATCTCCGTGCGCTGCGTGTCACTCGCCCCCTCCGGGAATGCCCAATCTAGAGCTATGCCGAAGGGCAGCGCCGTCGCCTTGAGGCTCACCAGTGCCGGCGGCGAACCCGTCTTGCCGGTGACCGCCGTGGGCTGACTGAGCGCGGCGAGCGACGGCGTATTGCCGTTGTTGAACGCGGTCACCCTGGCCACATACGTGCCCGTGTAGATCCCCACCACGTCCACCGATGTCGTGGCCACCGTGCCCGCCTGGATCCACTGGCCGCTGTCCTTCTGCCACTCAACTTTGTAGAGCGCGGCGCCGGCCGCAGCGGTCCACTCGATGGTCATCACGTTGTTGGCGATGCCCTGCTCTACCACCTGATGCGACGATATCCGGACATTGGTCGGCGGCACCTGCGTCCCCACCGGCAGCTTGCTGATCGGTGGAATCTGGATCTGCGCACCGTCGTCAATGTGGGCGAATTTGCTCGCGTTGTGCTGGATCGCGCTGATCGTGAATTGGATCTTGTCGCCGGAAGTGTCCTCCGTCACCGACAGCACCCGGAACGTCTGCAGCGCCAGGGTGCCGCTCTCCACGGACCAAACCGATTGCGCCACCGGAATCTCGGTGAAACCCTGGGAGACGTAGAGATCGCGCCCGTCGATACGGCTGATCGTCCGCGTCTCGGAGAGGCCGGTGGGCCGCACGACGGTGAGTGTGTCGCCGACGGCCACCTGATCCGGCGACCGGTCCACGGTCACCATGCCGGCCGTGGCTGCGCTCAGGCGTCCGCCCTGCCTCGCGCCTGATCGGTTGGGGTCCTGCACGGTGATGATCTGCCCGGGTGCCGCGCGCAGGCCGTCCAGGCCCACGGCAAACGTCACCGAGTCGGTCTCGACCTGGCTCGTCGTGATCGCCCAGAGGCCAGCGCGGTGCGCCTGCCCCTGGCTCGTGCAGCCCATGGCCACCAGCTCGACCTGCTGCAGGCCGTAGCGGGCAATGGCTGCCGTGTCCTCGACGTACTCCACGGCCTGCTTATAGCTATTCGCTGGGTCGTTCCAGGTGACCAGTGCCGCCGAGCACCGCGTCTTCCGTGCGCTGCTCTGGTACGTGAATCGGCCGCCGATGACGTTCGCGGCGGTGTACGGATACACCGGATCCGCAGGCATGTCGGCCACGGTCGTCAACGAGCCGCCCATCCAGTAGCTCACGCCGCGCACGATGGAGGCGAGGTCGCTCAGGAGTTTGAATCCATCCTGCCGAGTCTGGAGGTACGCGCTGCAACGAAATCGCGGCTCCTGGCCTCCCTTGCCGTCGCCGACCAGCTGGTCGCAGTACTGCGCGATGCGATACAGCTCCCATTTGTCGACCAGCGACGCATCGATACGGTCGCCCAGGCCGAAGCGGTTGTTGAGGATCATGTCGTACAGCACCCAGGCCGGGTTATCCGTCCAGGCGGGTTTCAGCGTTCCATCCCATGCACCGGTATACGCCCGCGTCTGGGGGTCGTAGTTGCTTGGCACGCGGATGATCCGGCCCCAGCAAACATAAGACCGGGCTGGTACGTTGGAAAACTGCGAGGCGTCCCCGCTGATCGCCACGTAGGCGGTGTTCGGATAGCGCAGCTTGGCGTCGATGATCTCCGTGATCGAGACGACGCGAGTCGTGTCCGCGATAGTCGCACTGTTGGCATTGGCCGTCAGCCGGCGCACGCGCACATTCCAGCCGGTCGTCGCCGCTGGCAGGTCGATCCGGTGCGTGCGCTGGTACGGGGCGGACGCCTTGCCGTTGAAGGCGCTATTGATGACCGTCTGCCACGCGCCGCCGTCAGTCTGCACGTCAATGGAGTATGCGATCAGATAGCCGTTGATGTCACCGTTCTTGGTGTTGCTCTGCTGGATCGAATCGACCTGCAGCGTGATGGCGACCGCCGACAGCTCGCGGTTCGAGACAGCACGCACCCACGGCGTGGCCGACTTCAGCTCCGTCGAGATGCCGATCTCGTTCTTCACGTCACCGTAGCCCGGCACATACGTCTGGTCCTGCGTGCCGGTACGCTGCTGGACCGAGACGCTCGTGAAATTCAACGTGCCATCGGCATTGGCCACGGGCGTGCCGTCGAGCTTCACCGATTGCAGACCGTTCACCAGTCCGCCGATCTCGCCCTCGGACAGCGCGTCCTCCACCTGGAAGTATGAGATCGAGCGGAGGGTGTCGGGAGCCTCTACAGGCGTGTGGGCGCTGCCGCCGCCCTTGGCACCGGTGATGAAGTGCTCGTATCCCATGCGGGCTCCATAAAAAAACCCGCTCAAGGCGGGGTTTAGTCAGCGAAGGAATCGGGAATCAGCCAGTGAGACGGAACATATCCGGCGCGAACGCGTTCTCCAGTGACGCTCGGCGAGTGCGGAGACCCGGAAGCGCTCTCTTTCGATCAAGCATGAGTTTGCTTCCGAAGGATGCCCGGACCCGCGAATCGGCATCTTCGAGCTGTACCTTCTGAAGTTCCTGCCAGACCGTCATGGAATATGCTGCCCCTGCTTGCCGTGCACGGCCGAAAGCCCGCACCAGTTCGACCTTGAGCGAGCGAATCAATGGCGTGTTTCGACTGAAGGAGAGAAGTAGATAGCACTGGTCTTCGTTGAGCAGCGCCGTCTCCCGCTTCTGAGCACCACCAGCCGTATCGAAGGATCGCGTCTCAAACGCGACCCTTCCAAGCTCCTTGAAGTCACTGGCGTATCGACGAACCATGCCCAAAACGTTCTTGTGCTGGATGCCGAGCCGCTGGGCCAGTTCCAAGGAGCTCGCGCGCACGTCGCTATCGTTCATCACCAAATGGATCACGTTGCTCATGGGGTCTCCAGCCTCTCCAAGAGAAAGGAATACGCGGCCAGCCCGGCATAGGAGAGATAGCCAGGTCTTCGGCTGTACGGGCCTAGGCTGCGCATAAAAAAAGCCCGCATAGGGCGGGCTTTGGAAAATGAATGACGGGATGTGGTCAGTCCGGGTCGTACGGCGTCAGCTTCTGCGATCCATTGGCGGTCCCCAGCCCGACATTCGAGGGCCGGGAGCTGTAGTCCATGGCCTCAATGCCAGCCGAGATCACGACACTACCGATCTCCATCGGGCCGCCGTAGAGCACCGGCACGCAGTTGCCCTGCGCCGTTGTGTTCACTGCGCCGTTGAAGATGTCGGATGCCTGATTTTCGGGGGAGTCGGCTGGCTTCCGAGCCTTGGGCTGGGGGCTGAGCATCTGGACTACGCCGCCCACTGCCAGGGCAAGGCCGGTTGTCGCTACGGCGCCTCCCCACAGGCCGTTTGCAGTAAACGCCGCTGCGATGCCGCCAGATGCGATCGAAGCAACGGTGATTAAGGCGGCGCCAAGAATGACTTGTAGGCCGCCAGCCTTCGCGCCAGCAATCGCAGGCGAAATTCTGATGAAGCCTCCAGCTGATTCGCCAACCTGGTCAAGCCCGATGTTCTTCTGGGAAGTTGCGGTCCCGGTAAAAATTGCTACACCAACGCCGTCACGCTCCATCTTCAACAGCAACGAACGGGCTGCGGGAAATTGGCTAAACCACCATCTCATTGCTTCGCGTGGTGAATTCGTGTCGAGAAATACCCGGTGCTCTCGTCCGAACTTCTTAGCCAGCATTCCTGAAAAACGAATCGTCGTTGCGCTCACATTTTTCTCCAAAAAAAAGCCCCTTACGGGGCTTTGTTAGATGCATTGCTTTAGGACTTCAGCTCTTCGCTTCTTTCGTGATTCAAAGATCCCTCCAGAGAAATAAAGGGAAGCGGTGTTCTCGGTTATATCGACTATCTCGAGAGGAGGGCCGCCTGCGGGCGAAATGACGGTCAAGCGGCCGTTGCCCTCTTGAATCATGACCATCGAAGGACCGCCGAAGGACTGTTCCTGCCACCCATCTCGGACGCATTCAGCTACCTGCTTCGCGGCCTTCGTCGCCTGGAAAGTCGCATATGCCGGCTTCTGACGAATTTCGGAAATCGTTGAGCACCCGCTCAAGGCGACGAGCGCCAGAGACATCCACACTTTCCGCATCTCAATCTCCTTCCTGTGCTGAGAAGCCGATTCTACCCAACCCGCGCGAAGGCCGCATTTCGGCAATTTCTGTAGGTGTTGGCCTACAGATCGAAAGCAATGCCGCCCTTACGATGATGGGCCGGACGCCCGAGCGTGGTTGCTAGGGGGCGGGACCGGACTTACCTACAGGGAGAGAAGAATGGAAAGCAACAGCAACGACGCGCTTAATCACCCCGAAAACCTCGCCGCTTTCGCAAAGGGCACCCTTTTAGCCATCGAGACTCTAGGGGCAATCGTCCAAGGTTTGGCCGAGGCGGTTGGAATGCCTGACATGCCTCTTGGACAGATCACCAACGTTCAGCGTGAAATTGTTCCAAACCTTGCTCCCACCGGAGATGCGGGAAAGATGTTTGAGGCAGCTCTCCTCCGCCTGAGGCATTCAGTTGAATTGGTCAAGCAGGTCCAGTCCGAAGCGCGGGGTCAAGGTGGCGGTGCGTCATAACGCCATCGAGATAGTCTCGAAAAGGTAGCTCACCACCCGCGCGACTCACCGAGAATTTTTCTGCCTCAATTATTACTACCCAGGTGTGTTCGCTGGCCGCAAGGGATTGAGCGTTGACGCCGAGGGAAATCTCGGCGTCTTTCGGATTCTGGGTCATGTGGAGTCTCCGTTGTTTGGAATGGGTGCCGCACGTAGTTGCCAGATCGATCGGGTAATCTCGGCGTACCAGCCGCCGTAGACATCTCTCGAGCTGAGCCGGCCATGCAAGTGGTGCAGGATCTGGCCATCGCCGAGGTAGACAGCAGCGTGATTCGGCACCTGGTTGCCTGAGCGGATCTGCATGAGGATGACCTCGCCGCCCTGCATGTCGGCTGGCGATACCTTTCGGAATCCAGCCCCGGCCATGGCCTCGTCGCCATACAGGTCGCTGCTGCCGTCGTCCCACCAGCCGTCCGCCCGAGGCGGATCCGGTAGTTCCACTCCACGCTCCCGGGCAAACCAGTCCCTAACCAGCGCCCAGCAGTCCAGGACGCCATGCGCCCACTGGCGACCCACCAGCGGAGCCTCGTAGCCTCGGGGCTCAGTGACCAGTGTCTCGGCCACGCGCGGACCATCCTCGCCCGGCATGACGCTTACGATCACCCAAGGCAGTCCGGAGCGCTCGCAGGCGACCAGGTCGCCCTCAGAGGGCCGTGCGGCCACGTCCGGGTGCGAGTGCACCACGGCGGTGATCTCGCCCTCGTCGTCGGCTGCGGCGTAATCGCGCGGGCAAAGGACGAAGTGATCTTCGGGTGTGGCGGCAAGGTTTCGGCAAGCCATGTATCGCTCCCTGCCCTTGCGCACGACGATCACGCCGCAGCATTCGCGCGGATATTCGGCCACGGCATGTGCGTGGATGGCGGCTTCGGTCTCAGGCGTCATCACTTCACCAGCTGGGCAGCTGGGAAGCCGCCATAAGGCAATTCGCCATTGGGCCAGTTGCGTAGACGGCACGACCGGAGCCGTCCGCCGCATCGGTCCAGCGATGGATCCGCCGTGGGCGAATCGTCGGCCTTGGCGACGGCCGGACCCGTGTAACCGCAGAATGGCCCGCGGTATCCGCCGATCGACAGCCAGCTGCACACGTTGGCGATGATCTGCCGGCCCGGGAGCTGGCGATCACCGAAGTCGAGCGGGCTCGAAAGCTCCCAGGTCACCTGTTCTTTGTCCTCGGACGAGCGGCGCTCGATGAACCACAGTTCCGGCGGTGCACCCTGGTCGGGGTCGGCCGTCGGGTTGCCGCCGGCGAAGTTGACCGCATCAAGGTACTTGCCGAGCGTACGCAGGCGCCGGAGGCGAGCACCGACCAGGTCTTGATACGCAAGGCACAGCGCCGTCAGCCGGCCATCGACGTTGCCGGCGGATAGCGTCGGCACGGGCGGCTGCTCCGGGTCGACGCGGAAGCCCTGGGCGACGATGGGCCACGGCTCGTATGCGACACCTTGCCAGGTGACCGGCCCGACCTGCGTGTATCCGTGGAAGCGGAGGATGTCACCGGCCCCGCCGCCCGTTATCGGTCGAAGATCGAGCTCGAAGAGCTCGACCCAGGCACCAGGCTGCAAGGTCTGGATATCGGCATATAGGGTCACGGTGCGAAGTCCTCTTCAAAGACCGCGGTGAGTGTGGTCAGTCCTGCAACCGCTGGCGACTCGCTGTAGCCCTCGCAGATGTAGAGCCCCTGGACGCCGTTCGGCGGCGTCCACAGGAACGAGCGAGCACCGGCACGCGCGTCGAGGAAGTCCTTGATGGGCTGCATCTCAAACGCGTACCGGTCAGCGACAGTGATGTTCCACTTCCTTGCGGAACTGTTGATGCCGTCCTGCGCACGCTGCGTGTAGCCGTCGCCAAACTGGGCCTTCTTCACGCGGAATGTCGTGGCGCCATTGGTTCCGGCGTCTACGGTGAAGGGAAATACGTCAGCCACGCTGTGATCTCCAGAGTTTCCCGCCCGGCTGCATGCTGCGCGCAAGCACCTGTTCGGCGACTGCCTGCATCTGTTGCCCCAGGTCTCGCCCGACCGCATCAGCGCCTGCCGCATCTACCTGGCCCGACGTCGACCCATCGCTGGCGACGTTGACGGTGACATTCACCTGTACGCCACCGGCCGATTGAGCCTGGCCGCCACCCGCGCGCATCGGCACAACCCGCCCACCCTCTTGCCCGGTCAGGAGGTACGAATCGCCACCGGGAGACTGGTAGACCTCCGGGCCATTCTCGGCAACGCGATACAAGCTGTTGCGATCCACGCTGCCACCGTTCGCGCGTGCCGGCGCGAGCCAGTTCGTCGCGAACGACCCGCCGCCCGAGTACGTACCACCGGTCAGGCTGAACCCACCTGACGTACCGGTCGACGGAACCGAGTCACCGCCAAGCCCAGGTATGAAGCTCAAGCCATAGCTCAACAGAGACGCGGCTGCACGATTGGCCTCCAATCGCGCCACCTCCTTGAGGATCGACGAAACGAAATCCTTGATGCTCGCCTTACCGGTGGTCGCCGCGTTGACGAGAAAGTCCGACAGGCTGCCACTGGTCGTGGTGACGAAGGAATAGAACGAGCCCGCTGCGTCCATGGCCTGGTCGCTCAGGTCGCCCATGGCCTTTCGGGCGCCCGTGGTCCAGCTCTCTCGCGCCGACGCGATGCGTGCCTGAGCGTCCAGCTCAATCTGCACCAGTCGATCGGTGCTGGCCTGCTGTACCTCTGCTTGCTGGTCGTACGTCGCGCGATCGATCTGGTTGTTGCTGAGCTGGGAGGCCAGCCGAACGAGATCGTCGGCGCCTTGCCGGCGGATCGAGATGACCCGCTGCATGTTCGCGAACTCGCGGTCCCCCATCGACAGCCGCTGGACCTGGAGATCCGCATCCGCCCGCGCCGCGGACTCCTGCCGGCCCAGTGCCTCCACGTACGCATTGATGGCGCGCGTGGTGCGCTCCTTCGCCCCTGCGGCCTCCTGCTGCAGCACGGTGTCCCGACTGATCGCGTCGGCCTCGACCTTGTGCGCCTCGGCGGAAAGCTCCGCCATGCGCTGATCGTTCTTCACTTTCTCGGCGCCAGCGACCTTCCGTTGTTGCAAGCGCGCCATCTCAGCCTGAATCGCGGTGACCTGCTCGCCCTCTCCGCGCCACAGGAGATCACGCGACTGCTCGTAGTACGCCTGCTCCGAAACGGCGCCTGCCTTGCGCTGCGCATCCAGCTCCTTCTGTGCGTTGGTATAGGAGGTGGTGATCTGGGCAAGCGCCGACTTGAAGGCCGATGCCTCGGCGGATACCTCGGCGGTATCCAACGCCTTGGACGCGCTTCGGCCGGCCTTGTCGGTGTACTGCTGGTCGATGTACTTGAGCGCCGCGGCCTGCTGGGCTTTGATCGCCGCCTTGTCCTGCGGTCGCCCAGCAAGTGCCTTCTGCGTTGCCTCTTTTACCTTGGCGATGTCCTTCGCCTTGGCGTCGTCTGCCTTGGCGCGACGGGCGAAATCGTCCAGCGTATCCGAGGCTCGCTTGCCCTCATCCTGGATGCGCTTGTCGTAAGCGGCCTGCTCCGCCGTCCACTGGTCAAGTGCCTGGTTGACCGTGATCCGATGCTTAGCATCCAGCAGTTCCTGGTACTGACCGTACAGCGGACTCCCTGACTTCTGGAGCCTCGCAGCGAAGTCCTGATCGCTCTGACCTCGGCCGCCGACCTGCGTACCCTTGAGACCCGCGATTTTCTGGTCCAGCAGGTTCAGCTTCGACGTGTCGCTGCCGCTACCGATCTGCTTTTCCTTCTCCAGCGTTTGCGAGATGGCATCCCGAACGGCAAGCCAGCTCTTGGCGAGATACCCAAGGTCCTCTTCGTACTTCTTACGGCGCTCGGAGAACTTGGCCGCCTCAATCGCCTGAATCTCGGCAACAGCGCGCTCTTGTTGGCCCTGCTCGACGAGCGCCTTGATGTGCTCGTACTGGTTCGCCGTCAGCAAGTTGTACTGCTCGTCCAGCGCGCGAACGGCCTTCACAGGGTCGTCGCGCAGGGAAACGATGTGCTGTACCGCCTCGCCGATGCTCTTGCCCGTGACCTCTGCCATGTCCACGGCAAGCTGCCCGGCCTGCTGAAGGCTGTCACCGGTGAGGCGGCCAGATTCGACCAGGCCGAGCAGTGCCTCCCGAGCCTTGCCGTACTGGCCCGAGTTACCACCGATGGCCACCACCATGCCATTGACCTGAGCCGCAGTGACGCCAGCAGAATCACCAGTGGCGATGATCGCCTTGGTGAGCTGCTGCTGGTCGTTGTAGCCAGCGATGGAAATAGCAGCCAGGCCGCCGATGGCCAGGGCCAGCGCACCAACGCCGATGGCGGCCGGCGACAAGAGGGCCGAGAAGATGCCGGTGTCGCCTGCCAGAGTAATGAGCGAGCGCTGGAAGTCCCCGAAGTTGCCGCGGGCCAGTTCACTAACCAGCGTGCCCACCTCGCGCCGCGCGGCCGCCGTGTTGAGCGAGAAGCCATGCATGGCCTCGCCAACGTCGGAAACGTCCTTGCGGCGCTGCTGGATCGTTGACATGAATCGGTCGAAGTCGTCGCCACCGAGCATGCCAGCGGCCTTGAACTGCTTGAGCTCCGCCTCCTGCTGGTCCAGCTTCTCTAGCGCGGCGATGGTCGGGTCGATCTGCTTAAGCAGCTTGTCGAGCGCCGCGCGCTGTTCGTCAACGCCCTTGGCGGCGCCACGCGAAGACTGCGCCGCCTCTTCCGTGCGCTGCCGAAATGCCGCGATGGACTCCTGTGCCCGGCGGACCGAATTGGCCTCCGAGTTGAGATCGGCCGCGACGGTTCGGCTGGCATCACTACGACGCTGCGTCGCCTCGATGGCGGCGGCGTCCGCGCGCACCTGATCCAGAGAAGCTGAGACCATCGCGCGGATGCGATCCCGGGCCTGGTCTGCCGTCTCGCCCAGGGCTTCCGTTGCCTGCGCCTGCGTTTCCGCCGCCTTGGCCGCCTGCTCGCTCGTCGCAGCAACCTTCTGGCCCGCGCTATCCAGCGAGGCATACGACGACACTTGGCGATCGATGGCCGCCGTCAGCTTGGCGATCTCGGCCGCGACCGGCCCGAACGCTTTGGATAGCGCCTCGACCATCGCCTCGGCGTTGCCCGCCGACGCCGTCATGGTGTCCAGCACATCGGTGGCCTTCGTCGCCGACGTGCTGTCGACAGCTACGACGAGGCGAGCGGTTTCATCTGCCACGGGGCATCCTCAGGATTGCCCGGCCCGCCACAGGGCATCGAGCTGTTCGATGACCTGGACCTGCCAGGGGCGTAACGGGATGCCCTCCAATCGCTGGAAGGCATCGATATCGGCGTGAGAGATGGGCTCGGCCCCCATGGCGCGCGGACGCTGCCGTGAGAGACGATGGAAGGCGCCAAGAAGCCCCTCAAATCCCTCCGGGCAGGAGCCGTGCTTGGTGAGCGCCGCCGGCTTCTTCCCGGAGGCCTTCCACAGTGCGTGTAGATGCTCACGGACCGTCCGTTGGCCACGCAGTGCGTCGAGTTTCAGTTCACCTTCGAACCACTCGAAGAGGGCGAGGAGCCTTTCCCGAAAAAACGGTCGTCGTCCGTGGCGACGCGGTCGACCTGCTCGGCCACGAGCTGAGCCTCGCGCAGAAAAGCCTCGACGTTCTCCTGCGTGCAGTCCGTGCCGAAGTTCCAGCCCGCGACCAGGCTCGCTATCAGCGACAGGCGGTCGGCTTCGCGCTGGGCATCCGTCGGCTTGCCGCCTTCCGCCAGGCGCTCACGGATCTCCGCCAACTTGGCTCGATAGGCATCGCTGCGGAAGTTACGGACGACGAGGTAGCGATCGGTGGGCGTACCGTCGGGCAGCGAGAGCGAGAGACGGATGCCGTCGTTCCCCGTCTTGCGCGTGGCGAAGGCGGCCATGTCGGCGCCGGCAACGGCGGTCTTGTTCTGGGTGTCGGTCACGTGTTGTTCCTTGGGTGGAGGGATCAGCCGCCCTGCGGCGGGGCCGGCGGCACGTAGGCGACGCGCTGGATCTGCAGCTCGGTTGTGGAGGTCGTGTCGTAGAGCGACCGGATGTTCAGCTGCTGGATGCCGAGGTCGTCACCGTTGAAGCTGTCCTGCGCGGAGGTGAAGCGCTGCCGGGGAAGCGTCAGGACGTAGGAGTTACCAGCCGTCGCCTTGTCCGTCATGGTGACCGCCATCTCGGTGTCGACTTCGTTGCGATAGCGCTGCTTCAGCGAGTCGTCCTCGATGTAGGCCGACAGGTCGCCGGTGACGTCGATCATGCCGATCTTCATTGCGTACGCAGGACGGTTCATGAGGCTGTACTTCGCCTCGATGTTGTTGGCCAGCGTGATGTTGAGGTCTGTGGCGGAGTTCAGGTCCGCCGTATCGATGGCCAGGGAGCCGTCGAACGTGGTCATGTAGTCCGTCGTGGTCGGCTGGGCGAACGTTGCGCTACCAGGGACGGTGTACGACTCCTCGGACTTGCCGACCACCGAGAACGTCACAGTGATCTTTTCCTGCAAGGGGCAGGCGAACTTCAGCGTGTTGATCTGGCAGCCGCGATAGATCGTGTCGACATTGATGTCGAGATTTCGCTTCAGGATGGCGAACCCACGGCGTACCGCCCCGGTCTTCAGGACGTTGTTCACCCAGGTGCCACAGAAGGCGGCCTCGATCAGGTCGTCGAATGTGCCGAAGGACAGCTCACCCACGATGTCGCCACTGACACTGGTGGCACCGCGACGCGCGGCACGGCGATGACGATCCGGCACCAGCTCGTTCGACTGGATGTCGTTGGCCTGCTCCTGCAAGCCGTTCTGGGTGAGGCGGATCGGCTTGAATGCCGGATTCACCGGGAGCGTGCCGTCGGCATTCTCCAGGGCATAGAAATACGCGGCGCGAGCGCCAGATGCGGCAATGCCAGCGGTCATTGGGGTCTCCGTTACGGGGTGACGCGGTGCTGCCAGCTCCGGTAACGGATGGACAGCGACAGGGTGAGCCAGCCTTCCGACCGGCGAATGGATGAGCGCGCGCAGCGCTCAATGTTGACCTTCGTGCCCTCGAACACGAACGACGCGCCGGGCGTGAATCGCGATGCGACGGTGTCAGCGGCCTTCAGCATCACCGGTGCCCCGGTGTCCAGCGGATGGTTCAGATCGATTTGCAGGATGCCGACGTGCTCGAGGGGTGCCTGAGCGCCGATAGCGGCGGGCATCGTGCCTGCGGGAAGCAGGTACAGCGCCGCCCAGGGCTTCCCCTGTTCTGGCGTGAACGCCTTACCCTCGTACGCCGTCGGATAGGCAAGCCCTGCCCCCTGCCACGCCCTCACGAGCGCAGCATTAATAGCGAACTCCGACATGCCTTAGTATTCCCTTATGAAGACGACAGTTAGCGAGGTGCGTGTGAACGAACGGTGGCTGCCTATTTCTGGGTATGAGGGCATTTACGAGGCTTCAGACCTCGGCCGAATCCGATCCATACCGCGCGAACGAAAGTTTTGCGATGGAAGGCTGCGTCATTTCGAAGGTCGAATTCTCAGCCCCGTCCGTCACAGCCAAGGCTACGCCAGCGTCCGCCTCAGTGATGGTCCAATCATCAGGACCCACCTTGTGCATCGGTTGGTGGCCGCCGCCTTCTGCTCCAACCCTTTTAGCTACGATGAAGTTAATCATCGTGATGCCGACAAGTGGAACAACGCCTCTGAGAACCTTGAATGGTGCTCTCGTGCTCAAAATCAGGTCCATGCCGCAGCACTTGGCCTCTTCGCCTCATGCGGTAGCCAGAAGGGCGCAGCCAAACTTGATGAAGGAAGCGTTTCAGCCATAAAGCGACTGATTGAGGCCGGTAAGACCAATGTAGAAATCGCTCGCATGTACGGGGTTTCTACAGCTCCTATTTGATACATAAGAACAGGCAAAGCTTGGCGGCATGTGGCCTAACTCAGGCCGCTGGAGATTCTTGCCATGCTGATTCTGACCATGCCTGCGGGGGCTTGGGAACTGTGACTCTCGTACTCAAGCACCTGTGAATATGGGAGGTTGTTGACGAGAAATGTCACCGTCCCTGCTCCGCCCATGTTTCTAAGCACTTCGCTGATAGTAGAGGATCCGCTCGGATCTACACGATCGATAGTTCCGGTTGCAGGCGCTGCAATGCTTGTCTGCCAATTCCCTCGAAATCGACCGCCGACGTACCCATCCGGCTTCGTGATATCCATCCGATCGTGGAGCTTTCGGCCAGGTTTTAACCTGCCTGCCTTGGTGACGTTATCGGGATTCTCTTTGAGCGCATCATTCCAATCTTTCACCGAATCGTTGTAGTACCTCGCTGAACGGTTAACCGCCCAAAGCTCTTCGTTTCCCACGGGTGATTGGAGAATGATGTCGGTGAAAAGCGTGAGCGTCAGCGTCCTCACCTGTTGATCGATTCGACCTTTCTCCAGCTTCGCGAAAGCAGCGACGCTCTCTCGGAATCCAGGCATCACGACCTCACTTGTAGGCGATATGCCAGCGGCGTGCCCGCGGGGTTGATGGCCTCGATGCGCACGATGGTCAGCACATCCGTTCCGGCCACAAGTCGGTCGGATGCTCCTGGCTCCTGCGACGCATCGACGATCGCCAGGCGGTCGCCGGCCAACACTTGATTCGTCGCCGCGTACTCGGCCGTCATCGAGCGAAATAGGCCGATCGTTGGCAAGTCGACCTTGCCGCCGCCCGTCGTCTCACCTGTCGCCGGGTCGTACGACGACTCTGCTGATCGACGCAACGCCATCTCGCGGCCGAACTCGTCCAGCAGCTCCGTTACCGTCGCCGCCATATCGTCGTAGAAAGCCATGGTTACGCTCGAATTGCGAAGAGCCCGCCGCGTTTCAGCAGCACATTGACCAGCGCCTCCGGCTTGGCGAAGGCACTCACGGGGAGCACCTTGCCGGGGTTGGCGTATTTGACCGTCACCGCGCCGTCCACGGTCTTTTCAATCACCGGGCCGGTGTCCTGCGGCGTGACGGTCTTCTGCAGGTCGTTCTTCACTGCCTCGATGGCAAAGGCCAGCTGGGCGTATTGCAGTTCCCTCGGAATCGAGCTCGTCGAGAAGCGCATGTCGTTGAGCCAAACGTCCTTGCGAGGCCATGCCAGCGCTTGAGTGGCCGAAGCGCGGCAGCCCAACCACCGCGCATCGTATTCGCCGAGCTTGTCCATCGCCTTGACCAGCAGCACCTCACGCGCTGCATCGTCGTCCGGCACCGTGACGCCGCGCTTGGCCGCGTACATGGCCAGATCCTCCGCCGTGGCGTAGGACTCGGCGTCAGGTTTTCCGGTGCCGTCTTCGATGATGAGCATGGGTTACGCCTGCTGGTTGGCCTTCAGGAGTTCGCGCAGGGCCGCTTCGTCGGCATCGGCAGGATAGTCGATACCTGCCGCCTTGAGGCGTTCTTGCGCTTCTTCGAGGGTCAGCTCGTCGACCGGCTTCTCGTTGTTCTGGCTGCCACCACCGGAACCCGTGCCGCCGGACGCCTTGCCGCCGCGACCGGCGCGGCCAGCGGAGACCTTGGCATCCTTCTCCTTCGCGACATCGACGCCCTCGACGGCACCGTATGCCTTGGCCACATCAGGCCAGTCGCCGACGATGGTTACCTTCGTGACACCCGGCTCAGGGCGATCGAAGTAAGCCGGGTTGCGATAGCGCTTGCCGTCGTCGAATGCCGACGTCTGCGTGGTATAGATCAGTTCCATGCTCGCTCCCATGGACGGCTCCGAGCCGGAGCCGCCCGCCATGGATCAGCCGCCCTGCTGGGCAGCCAGGTTGATGAGAACGCCAGCGGTGACCTTGTCGCTGGTGGCGTACTTGGTCCAGTTGGCGCCGGAGCCGATCGACGCCAGCGTGGGATTCACACCGCCGGCCGAATCCTTCCAGCTGTAGCCCAGCAGGTCCAGATTGAAGGTGCCCTCGGCACGGAAGCCCATTCCCAGGTTCTCCTGGTCGTTGATCGGGTACGAGCGGAAGCCTGGGGGCTGCGACTCGGTGACCTTGATGGCACCCGCCTGGAGGCCGAAGATCGTGTCGGCCGGGATGGTGTCCGAGACCAGGACCGGCTTGCCCATGGTGCCCGGCTGGCCGCCGTAGATCACGACGCCGGCTTCTTCGTACACCTTCTCGGCAATGGCCTGGTCGACCATGTCGAAGTAGGTCGACGAATCCATGGTCCACAGGGAGATGCGCGCGAAGCGGTCCCCGAACTTGCGCATGCCCTTGGTCAGGACCTTCTTGCCATCGGTCGCGAAGCTGCCGGTGGCGACCATGTTCGCGTTCGCACCGATCGCGGCCTTCAGGCCTGCCATGGCGTACTGCACGTAGCCTTCCAGCACGGCGTCGGCGTAGTCCTGACCGACCAGTTCGGAGAACTCCTCCAGCGAGCGCGCGCGGCGCTTGAAGGCTTCTTCGGTGGTCTCGTACGGGCCGTACTTGAATGGCACCTTCACACCGACCATTTCGCCAGCGCCGATTTTCTGCGCATCGACCTTGCCGACGGAGTTGACGTCGCGATGCGAGATCGAGCCGCCGAGCTTGTAGAACGCCCGCTTGCGCAGGTCGCCTTCGATCAGTTCGTTGGCGAGGACAAACGCGCCGGCGGACGCGGCGTTGAAGATGTCGATCACGTCCTGGATGCGCTCCAGGTAGGCGGTCTGGGCCAGGTCGTTGTAGATGACCAGGTCCGAATTCACGGTGGTTGCCATGCATTACTCCCTTACTTGGGTAGCTTGAGGTATGCGTCCTGACCGTGCGCCTGGATGAACTCGCGTTTCTCCACAGGCGTCATGTCGGAGCGTTTCTGCGCGGCCCCGCCGCCCTTCCCAGCACCCCCGGCCCCGCCGCCAGATGCCTTGCTGCCGGCAATCAACGGCGCGAAGGCCGGATCGCTGGCGAATTCCTTCTTCAGTTCATCGACCGTGGCGGCCGAGAGCTTCCCGTCTTGGCCCAGCACGACCACGGTCGGCTTGCCATCACGGGTTTCGACGCCGAGGCGACGCTCAAGGTGCGGTAGGAGCGCCTTGGCACTGCCCTGCACCGCCAGTTCGGCAGCCAGATCCGTCGCCATACGACCCACCGTCAGATCCCTGATCTGCGCGCTGAGCGCGGTGCGCTCGGTTTCGAGCTGCTGGGACAGCTCCGTCTCGCGACGGGTGTATTTTTCGGACCAGGATTTCTCGAGCTCCTCGACGTTGCCGGACTTGCGCAGCGCTTCCTCGCGCTCCTGGCGGGCTTTATCTTCGGCCTCCTTGCGCAGGCGCTCGGATTCCTTCTTCTCGTTGAGCAGTTCGGTAACCTTGTTCTTGAGGCCGGAGACATCCTCGCCCTGCGGGATGCCTTCGACGCCAAGGACGAACTTGCCATCCTTCTCGGTGTAGAGCGCGCGCGTGGAGTCGTCCAGCCCGTCAAGGCTGTCGATCTGGTACTTCAGCATGGTGCCTCCCTGAGGCGTTGAAGCCGGCCCGGCCGGCGTACAGGCATAAAAAAACCCGCCGAAGCGGGTTCCTATTTGGATCTGCTGAGCCGCTTTAGGGCGCGTTCGACTCATTGGTGACAACCGTCCGACCGTCCTTGAGCCGGTACTTTCTGCGAGATTCAAGAATCTCCACCGGATCTTCGTTGCGATCAATCACGGCAAGCGGAGGTTTCCCTTGATTGTGCTCATCGATATTGAGATACCGGGCGCGAAGGTGAACAACCTCACCGTCAATGGCATCTATCCTGGTCTTGAACGGAACGTCGAACGGTTTCTCTTGCGTCATTTGAATTTCCTCTCCTGAGAGGCCAAGAGATTAGATGCCACTTCTCTGGAACGCCAGCGGCTCCAGTACCTTCATTTCGGCAAGCGTGAGAGGCTTGAAGTTCCGATCAAGCTGCAATTCGGCAAAGCGCTCGGGGCTCAGCCCGCCATCCACGAGAAGCTTCGCCCGCGCCGGCCCGATGGCCGTCTCGATAAAGCCCATCGGCTGGCGCTTCAGCCACTCGTAGTACGTCTCGTCCGCTGGCACCTGCTCGGCGTTGCCGTTCACGACAGAGGGTCGCTTCGCTCCTTTCCGGAGCGCCTTGAAGCCATCGGCCAGCTCTGGGACCTCCGTGGTCCGGCAGTTGATGTGCAGCGGCGTGCGTGGTCCAGAGTCCAGCGGGAATACCCGCTGGTCCAGCGACCGGCAAATGGCCGTTGTCTTGCTGTCCAGCGTGGCGATCAGCCGCCGGCCGACCACGACATCGGCATTTGCCTTGAACGTCTCGTTACGGGCTACGCTACTGGCGTGCTGCACCGAGGTATGGACGATCGCCTGGGCGTGCCGCGTCGTGGTGCTAAGCAGACCGTCGTTGTAGTTGAGCGCCTTGGTTCCACGGATCTCACGGACCATTTCGGCGTTGGTCTTGCCCTCGTACGCGCCGCGGCGAATCGTCCCGACGATGGCGTCGCGCTCGGAAACGGACCAGTCCGCGACGAACTTCTCCAGCAGCTTGCCGCCACTGGCGCCGCGCATGGCGAGCGGTCTGGACAGCACCGCCGCCCGGACCTGCGTCGCGGCCGGCGTCACCGCATCGAAGTCCTCGACGGCATTGCCGAGCGCCCGAGCCGAGAAGCCAGCCTCATGATCTGCGAAGTCCAGCACCGCCGCGACCAGGTCATCACCAAAGGCGGACTGAATCGCAGCCAGCGACCGTGTGGTCGCGGCCAGCAGCTTCTCCAGCCTCGTCCGGCTGAACTCGGACAATTCATCCGCGCTGAGCCTGCTACGAATCTCGGCATCGATCTTGCGCAGCACTGGCGAGAACTGCGCCACTTCGTTGGCCGACAGGCGCTGGATCAGCACCTGGTGCCGGGTCAGCGCATCAACCAGCGCCGCCGAGATCGCCATTGCCACCCTCCCCGTCATCCAGAGCGCCGCCGAGCACGCCAGAAGTCAGCGACGGGTCCTGCTGCTCCAACTCGTCGCGCAGTTCGTCATCGGTCTTCTCGGCAGCGATGATTCCGCGGTCGCGTAGGTACTGCCAGAAAGCGGACACCGGGATACGGCCGGCCTGCACGCCCTTCAGGAGCGTGTCCATGACCTGCGGATCAAGGGTGATCTGCGTGTAGTCCTGGCTGATCTTGTACGTGACCTCACCGGTGACGCCAGCGAACTCCGCGTACCAGCGCAGGCATTGCTCGTAGGCCTCGTTGACGTTGCTCACAACCAGCGACAGGACGCTGTGCTCGGCCGCGCTCTCATTCTGGTCTTGCGTCGCGGTCTTCGCGGCGCTGCCGGGTTCGAACAGGCGCGCGCCGATGGCCACGAGCTGCCGCTCCTTGGCGTCCATGGCCTCTTTGACCATGGTGTTCGGGAGCGGCTGAAGTATCCCGGCCGCGCCACCTACAGGCAGCGGCAGGATTGACCGCGAGCCGACGTAGATGCCCGCCTTCTCCAGGTAATCACGCCACTGCTCGTCCAGCCCGGTGATGTACACCTGCGGTTGGCCGACCAGGTAAGTCGAATCCTCGTAGTCCGCGCTGTTCCGATAATGGCCCTTGTTGAGTTCGGCCATGTCGTAGAGCGGCGCGGGATCGACGCTCGCATCGTTGCTCTGGCTGCCGACGAAGGTGAAAGGGATCGCCTTCCACGGCTGGCCAGAGCTGTTGTTCGGGGTGAATGCCGGAGTGGCAAGCGTGGTCGACTTGCCTTCGGTCGACCAGACCTCTTGCGTGTAGTTGCCGCCGTCATTCAGGCGAAGCACGCGGTACTGGGCCACCTCTTCCGTCCCGAAACCGTCGGGCGTGTCCTTGTCCACGCACTCCTTGAGCACCACCAGGCACAGCAGCTGCTTGCTACCGACCCGGCGATACTTCCAGTTGATGACGGCCTCGGCCGGATAGGAGCAGATCGTTGGCTGCACACCGCCGGACTGCTGGTCTGCCACGCTGACGCGGCTGCCGTCCACTGCCGGATAGTCCACGAGCAGGCCATGCCGGCCGGTTTCAAGGATGTTGCCGACCACGTCCTGCGACTGCTGGTAGATGCTGACGCCCTTGCCATCGACGTCGGTCTTGACCAGGTCGAGGGCTGTCGGAACTGTGAGCGTCGGCCAGGTCCGGAAGGCGGCGCCGACGAGGGTCAGCTTCGTGTGTCCCGTTGCGCCGTAGAACTGGGCGCGCTCGACGTATGTGTCGTAGCGCCTCTTGTTCTCTTCCGACTTGTCGTGTGGATTCGGCCGGGGGAGATACGCCTCCGGCATGGCCTTGACCGCCTCGGCGCCCGCGCAGAAGTCGCGCACGAGCTTCCAGCGCCGCGCCGCTTTGTTGTATTCGCGGCGGGTGAAGGTGACGTCGGTCATCAGCTGGCAAATCCAAGTTTGAGAGAGGTCACCATCGAACGGACGGGGAAGCGCTTGGCGATGAAGTAGCCGCCGGCATCGTTCAGGTGGTCGAAACCGCCCTTCTTGTCCGGCTGCCCCTTGTCGTCGTAGACCTGGCGCTCAAGGCACTGCGTGTACTTCGGACACTGGTCGATGTTGACCTTCATCCGGCGCTCGCCATACGTATTGAGCAACATGGCGTTGACCGAGTTGATGCGGTCCTTGACGCTTGGGTTTGTCGAATCCACGGTGACCGTGAAGCCCGCCTTCCGGAGAAGCGAAAGATCCGACTCGCTGGCGTTCTTGCTGCTGGTGTTCTGGCCGCTGGCATCCGGATACACGGCGATGCCGTGATCTGGAAACCGAGCCTGGATCTTCTCGATCATTTCCGGCGTGTCGCGCACCGAATGGAATTCATCGAGCGCCATGGGCAAGCCTTCGCGCACGACGAACACTACTGCGCTCATCTTCATGACGTTGAAGTCCATGCCAATGTGCAGGGCTTCGCCCGGCTTGATCCGCTCGGTCGTCTTGCACTCGTTCCGGTTGAACGTGTAGTAGACGACGCCCGCATAGTTTTCGAAACTGGCCTCGTACTCCTGCCGGAAGGTGCGCGGGTCCATCTTGCGACGGGCCGCTTCCAGCTCCTCAGCGGGAACATTGCCACCTTGCAGTGAGGTATACAGCCAGCTTTTGTGATCCGGCTCACCGTCGGTCAACCCATCCTGGTACGTGTCGTAACAGTGATTGAAGCCCTTCGGTGTCCCGATCCGCAGCGCGTGGCCGCCCTTGCGCACCTCGCCGCTGGGCAAGGTGTAGGTGCAGGTCGACAGCATCGGGCGGAGGACTTCCTCCCACGCCGCCCACGGGCAGTCCGCCCATTCGTCGATCAGGGCGAAGAAGAGGCCGGAACCACGGAGGTTGTCGTAGTTGTCTAGGCCAACGACGCGAAGGACGTGCCCGCTCTTCAGGGTGATGGAACATTCCGTCTCGTTCGGCTTGGTCGCGCGCCAAGCAACGGGTATCGCCTGCTTCAGCCGGCGCCAGAAGACCCGCTTCGCCTGTTTGAACGTCGGCGCACAGTACCAGATCTCGTCCTCGACGCTGACGCCCCACTCCACCGCAAGGCGAGCGGCCCGGCGCATCTCGGCCTTGCCCAGGAAAGTCTTGCCGAAGCGGCGCCCGCACACCGCGTCGCGAAAGCGCGCCTGCGGCTGGAAGCCCCACACATAGATGTTCGCCTGCTTGGGGGTGAGCTGGACCGGTGCATCAGAGGTGCGGGGTAGTCGGTACATCTTCGTCCGGCCTCAGCGTATATTCCGCAGCAGCCGTCGGAGGGTCATTCGCGCCCGGAGCCTTGTCCGGCTCGATCCTCCGGTTGACATAGACATCGCCGACCTCCTTGGCCGCCTGCTCCAGGAGCTGCGCCGTCAGCGGCAGGTTCCTCATGCCCTCGGCCTTCTCAGCCAGCCTGCCAAGCGCCCGAAGCCGGTAGGCTCGGTTGGCGATGGGGATCTCTGCCGTCTCCTCGCGGAAGCGCTTGCGGGTGTCGTCGAAGAGGATGCGCCAACGCTTCGCCAGGTCGCGCCCTGCCCGTTTGTTGGGGTCGTGGGCCTCGCACTGCTGCCGGGTCACCTCGATCCCGAATTCCTCTCGGACGGACGTCGCCACCTGGGAAGGCGTGTCGAAGCAAGCCAGGGCTTGGACGATGTACGCCTTCACCTCGTTGTTCAGATTCGCCATAGGGCGGCTTCCGTCTCATGTCCGTCAGGGGGTCAGGCAGACTTGAGCAGGCAGGTGCCGCAGGCCCTCGCGATGTTGATCTTTGCCACCTCTGGCGGCGCACTGGCGGCCTTGACCAGCCGGGCAACGTCCTCGCTGGGACCGTAGCGGCGAACCACCCCGACGAACTCTTCAACGTCGTGTGAGCGCATCTCCAGCTTGGGCAATCCGTCCTTGGTGAACTTCGGCGCCCCGAACTCATCCTTGGCGTGGCCTATGTGATAAAGCTCGTGCTCCACCAGGGCGCAGAACTCAGCATCAGAACAGGTGGCGCAGTGGTCGGCCGCCAGAGTGATCAGGTAATCCGGGATGTGGCCGAACCACTGGAGCATTTGCTGCTCCTGCCTGCCCTTCTGCCAGGGACCACAGCGGAACACGAGCTCCTCGCACTGGCCGAGGACCATGCGGCCACGCTTCGGGAAGCCAGAGGCCGCCCACAGGAAAGCGATAGAGGCATCCCGGAGGTGGGCGTGGTCTTCGTTGGCGAGCTGGCCGTCCTCAGCCAGGAACGTGGCCTTGGCCCATTCCGTGACTTCCGGAGCTGGAGCGAAGCTCTCGATGGCCCAGCCCTGCCCGTCTACGAACTCGCCAAGACCAGCAGGCGGAAATGGTCTCGTCATATCTCCTGTCATGGATATGAGAACTCGCTAGCCGTATGCTCAGTGGGCGCCGGGAAGCGCCTGGCGTTACTTCAACAACAGGGGATAGTTATGAAGCTTAGGATCGACGAGATCTTCAACCACGGAGATGCCTCCAAAGAGCACGTGGCGATGACCGTGCTTGAGGACACCAATTTGCATTACTACGTGGTGGCGGATACTACCTACACAGGCAAAGGAACGGTATCGAATACCTTCCGCCACTTCATGTGGTTTCCAAGTACTGATGCCAAAAAGGGAGAACGCGTCTCACTTTGGAGCGGGAAAGGAAAGAACACACGCGTTACAGCAAAGGATGGAACCGTTTGGCATCGCTTCTATTGGGGTTCTGAAGCACCTATCTGGAACGATGACGGCGACGCGGCTGTTCTACTCCATGTGGAAAGTTGGAAAACAACCAAAGCCAAGTAACGGTGGCTCGTGGCGGAAGCACAGAGCCTCCGCCACCACTTGATCAGGCGACGTGGGTGGATGCCGCAGCAGGACTGAGAGTGCTCGGAGCCGAATTTGCAGCCGTGCTCGAGGTGAACGTACCCGCCGCCTTGAAGGTAGCGACCAGGCTGCTTGCGATGCCGGATAGAGCCGGCCACACCTCGCTGAAGGCGACGCTGGAGTTCTGCTCCTTGGCGTAGGCGCTGGCGAGGGCATCCTCGACGGCCTTGAGCTTGACGGCCCCGGGCGTGCCATCGGGCAGCGCCGCTTCGACGGTCTGCACCATCGAGGTCAGCAGGGGAATGAGGCTGGCAATCAGCTGGAACTTGGCCAGGAGGCCGGACAGCAGGGACATTGGTAGATCCTCGGAAGGGGCGGACTCGGCCGCGGTGGGTAGAACAGGTTCGGGCGCGGCCACGGCCACGGGCGCCGGCTCGCCATCCTGATAGCGGCGCAGCCAGAACCTCAGCCCAACCGCCCCAAGCAACAGGATGGCAATGACGATCCAGGCAATCATGGTTCCGGTGCCTTGCTGTGCGCGGGAATAGTCGGGAATAGGTGATCCACGATCGTGGTGGCCTTCGCCAGAAGACCGCCCACCACCATGCTCACCATGTCGCGGTTCTCGGCCGGAACGACGGTGTTGATCAGCATGGAGAGCGCGACGCCAAGCATCAGGAAGACCAGGACAGCGACACCGCCTTTGAGGGCGCGGATACTGCGATTTGCGAGGTTCGTCATGCCGGCGCCCACGTATGGGGAACCAGGCCAGTGCGCATCATTCTCGCGAGCTCCAGCACGCGACGCCGCTCGTCGTCGGCCTTGGCCTTTTCTGGCCAACGAGTCATCAGCAACGCATCCGAGGCGTCATCCCACAGGTTCCCGGAAATAGCATCCCAGAGCGGACGGCAAGCCATCAGCGGCTTCGACCCGATCACCATGGCAACGTGGGCGAGCACGGCAAGCCTCACCTGCCCCATTTGCGGATAGATCGCGGTCTTCGGCCGGAGTGAGCGCACGAAGCGACGCAGATCGCGGGCCAATAGCTCTGTCATCTCAGATCCCGTCACGGCTCGCGTGGCACCCAGCCGTTCGAACGCGCTGATGCCACGCTCTTCGATTTCGGTCGCCGCGCCCACGAAGGGCGCGTAGCCGGTGATGTGGCGGATCGCCACTTCAACCGCATTCGACTCAGTCGCCTCGACGTGGTCGTACACCTTGGCCAGCTCCTGGTCGTTGTCGATCACCGGGTATCCACGTTGAGGGCTTTCTTTGCCACGCCCCACCGCAGCTGCCGGTCGGACAATCCATTGGTGCCGCCGTTAATGCGCCGCGTCAGGCCGACGAAGTCGCCGCGATCCGCAAGCGCATTGCAGCCATTGGCCTTCCAGAACCAGCCGGCCGATCGAGCGGCGAGATGCGCGCTCTCCAACCACTGCGGGTTACGCACCAGGTCGAGTCCGAGCGCGGCGCCGGCCTTGGCGTAGTTCGCTCTGCCGGTGATCTGGATCAGGCCGCGGCCGCGATACGTCGAGCCATCGCCCTTCTGGGTATTGCCCAGGTCGGCGCGGCCTTCGTACTTCAACTGGACCGTTGTCGGACCCCAGATTTCGCGTGTGTAGGCAAAGCTGGCCGACTCGTGACCGACCTGAGCGATGAAGGCAGCCTGCCGCGCGGGCGTATCGATCCCGAACTCCGCCATAGCGGCAGTTACCGGGCCGGCCCACTCGGCGGCGCGCGGCGCCGATACCCCGGCCGCCGAGGCGAATGTCTTGGCGTCCATGGGTACTCCAGAGAATGGGCCCGTGCCGAAGCACTGGCGGCCCCTAAAAAAGTGGTCAGGCACAACGAGCCGTTGCCGACAGCGGAGTCGATTGCGCGCCAGGGTGTGAGAAACGCGCATAGCAAGGGCAGCCCAGCGACGACGTCACGTCGGGGCGGTTATGGGTATGTAGCAGGCCTGACCGTAAACTATGTCCTGTCGACCGAATCAGGACGAAAGGGAATGCTTAGAAACTTCGGGAAAATATTAGGCCGGCTTCCACGGAAAGAAACTATAGACTTCGTAAAGAACGTAGCCTTCCTTGCGGGCTTGAACGCCCTGAGCATGAGCGTCGTTTACCATAAGGATGCCGAAACATCCTGGTTCGAGTGGCCCCTTGCAATCCTGATTGGCATCGTTACGGGCGCCACCGCGGCGCTCTCTTCGCTGTTGTACATGGAGTCGTGGGAAACAGCGCCACCAAGGGTTCATCACTCGATGGTTGCGACAACCGTAGCGGTTGTATTGGCCGCTGGGCTCTACACCAAGTGGAAACTAGTCGGCCACCTATGAAAAACCCGGCTCATGGCCGGGCTTTCAGATCAGTGACACCACTGACTAGGCGCGAGTATCCGCAAAAAAAGTCCGGACGCAAGCACTTTTTTACACAGCTTCAGCAACGGGAAGCTCCACCGAAGCAGGGATACGCAGCCATGCCGCCACATGCGTGCGCGCGACCCACAGCTCATCGTAGAACAGGGTTCTCCGCATCGGCAGGCCCATAGCCCGAAGCTTCTGAAGTTTGTGCTCCTCGGCACAGCGGGTCATCGAGTATTCGCACCGCAGAGCCATTGCTGCCCTGAAGCCGTCCTTCTGTTGTTGGAGCGCCTGGACCGCCTGCTCCACCTCGTCCGCCGGCGTCGCATGCTCGGGTTGGCTTTGCCCATCCGGCGGCCGGCCGCCCCACTTCACCAGGATGGCCGTGGGGGAAATCCCCTGCCACCCGTGATTATCGTCTCGCTGTCGGTACTCGTCCGCCCACTCGCGGAGTCGATTTTCCAGTTCGTTTTTACGGCGCATGTCGCTCTCTCCGCTCTAATTCTGCTTCTGCCCGTTGGATTTCGGCTTCGATTCCCAAGGCTCTGTTTCTTAGCCCCTGGATGCGCGTCCGGAGGTCTGCGATGGAAACTGTGTGGTATCGCGTCTTATACGGAGGACACGCTTGGCTTGCTCTCTCAGCCACGGCCGGCACTCCGCCTGCTCTTCCTGGCTCAACCGCTCGATCATCGGTCCCCACTTCATCGGGTCGGATTCCCGGCGCATGATCTCGATTGCCCGGCCCAGGTGGTGATAAACGGTCATGCACGGGGTGTCTCCGATGCGGTCACCGCAACGCCGAGGGCGGCCCACGCGTGGGACTTCACGCCATAGGTCGGTCCCGGGCTCTTCTTCGTGCCGGGCGCACCCAGCTTGTCGATCAGCGCCTGACGGATGTTCGCGTCTTTCGCGCGCGGCGTGCCGCACAGGTGCATCTTCACGTCCTTTCGGTAGATCAGTCGCACAGCCTCGGGGTCGCGGCAAGCCTGCTGGAAGCGGCCGATCCAGCGCACGGTCTCGAAAACCTCAGCGCCCACAGGCATCCCGTAGCTGGCGATCATCTCGATGGCGACGACCGGATAGTCCCAGACCTCGATGTAGCCAAGCATTTGGCGGTTCGAGATCACGCCGGCGTCGCGTGCTCGGCCGTCTTCGAAGACGACATACCCGGAGTCGGATGTGCCAGGGTCGATGGCGAGGATCATGCAGTCTCCTTCCGAATGGCTTCCTGAGTGCGCAGCACGCCCTCGGCGTGCATAAGGCGGATTTGCTCCTTGGTGAATTCGGGTGCCTCCATGCGGCCGTCGACGATCTCGTGGCAGACGAAGCACGCCCAGGCGCCTTGCTCGTCATCCGGCTTACGGCCGCCGCCAGTGCCCAGCCGGTAGTGAGCCAATACCGTCGGATCGAAGATGCAACGGCAAGGGATGCGTATCATGCAGGGCTTACCCTTGGCGTCCTGTCGTGCTGCCGTGGTCTTCGACCGGGACCGCTTCATGGCGGACCGCTTCGGGAATGCCAGAGCCTCGACGGCCTTGGCGCCGCCGTCGGCCCTGCCCATGGAGGGCACGCGGCCGAGCGCCGACCCACGACGCATGGGTGTCTTGCGCGAGAGGGGTTTGGTGGTCTTCAGCATTTCAGCTCGTCCACTTAGTGCCGATAACAGGCAATGTGATGAATGGAATGGAGCAAGAAGTGAACAAGGCGACACAAGAACACATAAAGGACATCCTTGACCTCGGCCAGCACGTAGGATTTGCCTGCGGAATACTTGTGATTTTGGGGATTTTTGCCTACCACCCGGAATCGCTTGGTATCAGCAAAAACGCAATCGCCCTCAGCTACCTCGTGGCACTGATCGGCCTGGTATATGTCAGTCTGGCCGTGCTCTACTACTACGCTAGGAACCCTATTCCATGGAAAGAACATCCGCTGAAACGGGCCATCGGGCTTCTTCGCCTGATGGTCGCGATATTCATCGCGGAAGGCTCCGTGATCTTTACCGCGCACTATGTTGACTCGGCGCGGGCCCAGGAAATCGCTTCGCAAAAAGCCGCGAGTGATTGCGTGTCCGGACATCACGAAACCCTACCTGATGACTCTGGAAACTCCAGGCGCACGCCGCGCTGATCGAAGTGCCGCTGCATGTCCTCCAGGTAGCGACTTAGCTGCATCGTCGTCATGAGCGACGTGACGGGTAAGTACCGCATGGCCCTCACCTTTTGTTCGTATGACAGATAGCGCTTCATCGAAGCGTCGTACATCTCCCGAAACTCTTCGTCTTGTGCACGAAGTATTGGCACCCCGAAAAGAAGCTTGCATTCAAGCTTCACTCCCTCTGGCGTGTCCTCGCGCAACTCGCGCGCGATCTGTTCGTACCAAGCGTGGGAGATGGCGTTCTGGTCTAGCGTTCGATCCTTCCCAGTTTTGATCGTGACTCGAAGGTAGTGGTGCTTGCCCCATGCCTCCCGGATGTCGCCGAGGATCTCTTGAAGGCGCTGGGCACTGTTTACGACAACTGCGGTCATACCCGAACCTCATTGCAGCCCACGCAGCGGAGATAGGACGATCCATCGCGGCGATGCGCGCGGCGCCATTCGTGGCCGTGGCGTAGGCAGATCAGGGCATGCGTAAGGAGGGCCGAAAGCATCAGGCCGCCTCCGGAGGGTCGGGGCTGAGGTTGGTCGCCCTCTCCTGCTGCACCTGCGCAGCGCGGCGACGCAGGAACTCCGACAGCTCGGCAATGTGGCGCTCGGCGACCTCGGGCGGCGCCGCCTTGAATTCCGGCTTGTCCTGTTCGAGCGCGCCGGCCACCGGCTCCGGAAGCGCTCCGCCGTTGATGACATGCTCACGGGCCAGCTCGTAGGCGTCGCGCAGGATCTTCTCGGCCTTGTCGCTGGTGGCGGCGCGGAACCGATAGGCGTCCACGTACGACCACACCTGACGCACGAATGGCGTCATGGGTCGCGTCTTGTCCCCAAGGATCAGCTGCACCGCGGCGAAGCTTGGTATGCCCATGCAGCGCGCACGGAACTCGGACAGCGTCGGCGGCCAGGGATCGGACGAGGAGACGCAAGCCTTCAGTCCGGCGCCCAGTTGCTCACCGGTGACGCCAGCCAATCCACGCACCCAGGTGTTCGCCGTCTCGGTCAGCTTGCCGGCATCGGTCTCCGCAGCGGCACCGTGGACGCTGGCCCACTTCGCGCCGTAGATCGCGACCATGCGCAACCAAAGCTGCCGCATCGCTGCCGGAGTGGGCATGTCACCAGCCATGACCGAGCCCCCTCTGATTGGCCGCGTTGGCGGCTTCCCGGGCCTCGCCCTCGACGTAGAGCCTCTCGGCCCGCTCGGCAAGGCTTTCTCGATGATCGTTTCGATCCGCTGCATGATTTCCTCCCGTCTTCGGGTCAAGCCACTTCGCCTCAAGACCCTGCCAGCCGCGTAGCACGCAGATCCCCAGCGCCTCGTCCACCGTGTATCCCTTTGCCGCCGCTCGGTGCAGTTCTGCGCCCATAGTCCGCATGACCGTCTCGCTGACGTCGGCGCGCTTTTTCTTCCTCAAGCCGATCCAGTCGGTGAAGACCTGGGCTCCGGGTTCAGATGGCCACGCCGAGAAATCGAACTTCGATAGATCGACAAGCGCGGGTGCGCGCTTCTGACGGTTGCTCTTAGTGACGGTTAATGACGGTTCTTTACGGTTAGTGTCCGCCTGGCGGACTTCGTCGTCCGTCTCCCGGACTTCGTCGTCCGCGAGGCGGACTAGTGCGTCGCCATCCGAACTAGTACGCGTGCCGGACTGGTTCGTCTTCCGGACTAGTTGTTCAGGCGCGTATCCAGCTGGCGTGATGATGTACGTCGTGCGATAGCGGTCACTGCGGTCAGCCTTCAGCGCGCCACGTGCCTCCAGCCACTTCACCGCATCGATAACCGCAGTGCGTCCGAAGCAGGTGCGCTCGCTGATCTTCGACAGCGACGGCCAGCAGTAACCCTGGTCGTTCGCGTTGTCCGCGAGCGAGATCAGGACGGCCTTTGGTGTAGGAGGCATCTGCAACGGCCAGCACAGGCCCATAAGGGTCGTGCTCATACTGGCCACCATGTCGTTGACTGGTTTCCGGTCACCGTGCAGGCGCGTACTACCCCCTTCTTCACGGCGCCGGCAGTGACTGCGTCGGGCAGACGCCGAGCGATCTCGTGATAAGTGTCGCGTCCCAGCTCGATGAACCTGGACAACTCCCAGCTGGTCAGGCCAGGCATACGGCTGACCAGGTCGGCTACAGCCTGCAGGTTCGACTGGCGCTGGCCGGTAGATGTGTGCTTCCGGGCGGCAACGTGAGATGTATCGCTGTCATTGGCCCGGGCGGCAGGCGTCTCCAACCTACGGACGTGCGCGCGGACCAACACCGGCCGCCGCCTTGACGCCATGGGCGCCTCCGCGAACATGTCCATCTGATCGTCAATGACGTTCACGATTCAGTCCCCGCGATATGCCTCTGACGGCGCATGGCAGCGAAATGAACGCTGGCGACCTCAAGCATCCGCCGCGAACGAGCAGGCTGCGTGGTGAGGGGAAAGATCGGCAATTTTGATTTCATGGTGGAACCGGCGGCTTCAGGTCCCTCCCTATTATTCACATCGCTAGGCTCGCCGAGCGGGGAAACGAAGCGTTTGAAGCGGGGGTTTCGGGCCAGGGGCTGCTCAGCTCGCTGAGCAGCAGGGCTTCCCACGGCGCGCACCGGTCGGACCAGCCTGTCCTCTTGGCGAATGATCTCGACCATGTCAGCCCTCCTGCGGAACCCCGCGCCGGGAGTGCTCGGCACGAAGGCGGCGCAGCAAGCCAATCAGCGCGCCCTGGTAGGCGACCGCAGACCTGCTCAGGCCCGCCATCTCGTTGCCAGTGATGACGCCATCTGCAAGAGCGTCGTGCAGCTCACGCGAGAAGTTGCCTTCGGCGACACCCAGGTCGAGCATGCCGTGCAAGACGTCACCCTCCTCGGCTCCGCCTTCGACGCGAATCAGGACGTACCCATGATCTGACGCCATCGCCTGAAGGATGCCGTGGTCACCGGTGACGGCCATCAGCTTGTTGGCTTCGGCGAGCGTGAGGTGGTTGGTCGAGCAGTTCGGGTTGACCTTGTTGCTCAGGGTGCCCGGGGCGAGACCGACGCGCGGGGCCAAAGAAGTCGCCCCGCCCGGGTATTCGGAAACCGTCTGGTAGGCAGCGTCGAGGATGTGCATGAGGTCGGGGCTCTCGTTCATGGGGACGGCGCGCGGGTCGGTCGGTACAGTCGGCGCCATGGAGATCAAGGGGGAGGTCGGACGAGGAAGGGATGGTCAGGAACGCGGAGGCCGCGGAGGCGGCCTGTCCGACCAAGCCCAGGACGGCCAGAGGACGACGAGTGCGAACCCGATCAGGGAGAGGAGATCGGTGGCCATGTCAGGCGGCCTTCTTTCGCGGCTTCGCCGGGGCATCCCAGCGAAAGGCCGGGAGACTTACGCGCCGGTCCACGACGCCTGCGGTGGCGTGCTCGAGGTTGGCGGCAAGCTCGGGGCTCGGCGTCTTGTGGCCGGTGACCACCATGTAGAGGTAGTACGGAGAGACGTCGCAGAAGTCGGCTACACGGCGCAGCTCGTTCCCTTCACGGGAGAGGCGGCCGTCCTTTTTCACGAAGTAGGTCTTTGCGTCCATGTGCGCAAACTTACCTCAAAGGTATACTTACCGCAAGGGTATATTTACCCGCCAGGCTGTTTACCTCGATGGTAACGCCCGCCACCATCTCTAGGATGGACACCTACGAGATTCGCTACCGGAACCTTCGCTCCCTCGTCGCGCAACTGGAGCGCGAGGCTGGCCGGGCCGGTTACGCCAGGGCGGGGGGGCTCGCCATGCTCGCCGAGCGCCTTAACAAGCAGCCGGCGCAGGTGAACCACTTTGCGAGCGAGAGCCGAGTCAAGAACATCGGCCCCAAGATCGCGCGCGAGATCGACCGCGCTTTCGGCCACCCCGACGGCTGGCTCGATCAGCCGCACTGGGATGAGTCCACGACAGCAGCGTTAGAATCTCATCCAGTAGCGAGATCTGAGACTGCGGAGGGCTATGTTCGCTTTCCGCTTCTTGAGGGCTTCGCAGGGATGGGACGTGGTGACTACGTGGGCGACTATCCAGAGATAGTCGAATTCGTCGAGGTGACGCGGGAATGGGCTGCTACCAAGCTCAAGAGTGTTCCCATCGAGGCGGTTCGCGTCATCACCGGCCGCGGCCAGAGCATGCGCGGCATGTACGACGACGGCGACCTCATCTTCATTGACTCGCGAGTCAAGCAGTTTGTGGACGATGCCGCTTATGTCTTCCGCTTTGGCGGCCGCGTGCAGGTCAAGCGTCTCCAGTGGCGAGGCGACAAGCTGCGGATATTGAGCGCCAACCCTGCCTTTGAGCCCCTGGATGTCGACAAGAGCGAGCTTGAGATAGGTGGGATGGCATTGGCTGCGTGGACGCTTAAGGAATTCTGAAAAGCCTCACCGCGCAAGGAGCAAGTAATGTCTGCACCAGCCAGGGGTCCCGCGTTAGCCGGGGCAATAGCATCGATAGTCCTAGGTTCGATAGCTGCATCCGCTTCGGGAGCGTCCACCCTGCCGGAGGTGACTCCATTGAAGCCGACGACTGCCGCACAGGTAGCGTATGTGGCCGCGCAGTGCCGGGGTGTGGGACCGTCGGAAAGTGCATGTCGCGCGGGAGGATATACCGAGACCATCATGACACACGTTCAAGGCGCGCTCGCGAGCGCATCGCTCGAGTCATATGCAAGGTTCAAGGCGATTGCTCGGGCGGCCAAGGAGATGCAGTCCAAGACTCCTGGAAAAACCGCGCCCATTTATGCATCACTTCGGGACGAGCCGGCATCGAAAAACTTCGGAATGCAAATCGAAGCTCTGGCAGCGGTCGAGACTAAATGCATAGATGCTCTAGCGCCTCTGGGCAGGGAGAGTGTCGAGGAATATAGGATCCGGCTAGACGTTTGCGGATCAGAGGTGGCGCGCGTCGGTAAGGCTCTTGAAGGAGCTCTCGGATTCGCTGTAACAATCGGAGGTTTCAGGGACTCCAGCTGGGGAGATTCGATGCAATCGGTCGTCACCAAGGAAGGGTCGCCACTGGTTCGGAGGCCGAACCTCGTTGCTTACAGTACCAGCGTCGCCGGCCTAAAAGCTCTCGCCGTTTTCACCTTTGCTGCCGACAAGCTTGTAGCTGGCGCATACGTCTTCACGGAAGAGCACAGATCGGACAACAGCTATCTTGACGATTTTGATCAGGCATCCACTTTGCTGCGAAAGAAGTACGGCCCAACATCGCCCCCTGAGAGATCCTGGTCCGATGATCTGTACAAAGCACGCAGGCAAGATTGGGGAATGGCAATTGCCACCGGACGGATGTCACAGTACGAGGGATGGCTTAAGGACGAAACCGATATCTCGCATGTGGTCAGTGGCGACAACTTCAAGATCACGCACTCGATTAAGTACGAGAGCAGAGAACTGAAGCCCCTGCGCGATGAGGCGACGTCCAAGGCTCAGACCAAAGGTCTTTAAGGCATCGTCAGAGGACACCAACATGCCCCACCCCGCCGTAGACTGGTCGCAGGCCCCGAAGCTCGCCAGGTGGTGGGCGATGGATTCAGATGGTCACGTCCACTGGTTCCTCGCCCCGGACGTCGCCCCGTTCACCAACTTCTGGTTCAGTGAGCCCGTGCCGGCGCCGGACTTTGGGTATGCGGGGGACTATAGGGAGAGCTTGACGGAGCGGGTGGGCTAAAGGATTTCCCGGATGATCCGAACCTTCTATGGGATCAACCACTAGAGAAGTTCGAACATGACATTCCTCAAATCCACTGCCAAGCAACTTCTGGCCGTCATCGGCGCTATATCCTCGCTCTTCTCCGGCGTCCTGTGGAATGCTTCAGCAAAGATAGCCGTGCAAGTGGCAGGGATTGTCGACAAAGACGCCAGGTCACACGAAGTCATTGCAAAGCTCCAGGCCATAGCGCTCATGGAGAATTCTTGGGCGTCGTGGCTGGCCGTCGTAACTGGCGTCTCACTCGCGATTGCCGTGGCACTCGATTGAATAGCGCGACCGCCGCGGAGGACCGAATTCCTCAATGAATCCGTCGTGATAATCACAAAAAACCCCCGCTGAGGCGGGGTTTTTCTTCATCGCCGCCAGGTGCCATCGGTCGCCTTACGACGCTCGACCTCATCATCTGCGGTCATGTTTTTCCACCTGTGGACCAATTCGTCAAGATACTCAAAAGCAAGTATCTGCTTGCCTCCATCGGGCGCAACCATCCATTTCCGAATCTTTTCCGTGCGATCGTGGAGAGCGCATACGCTGCCTCCAATTGTGTCGTATAGGATTCTATCCTCTATATCGCCCAACCGAACCCCGACCGCCATGAACTCATAGTAGTTGAGCATGTACTTAATTGATTCAATCGCCTTCGCTTGCTTTAGATCGAAAAGCGCCTCAGCAGACTTCGTGGCAAGATAAGTTTCATATGCTTTACGCAGTGCCAATGGCCCAAAGAATTTCTCGTCGACGGCATCTAAGAAGTTCTTATCGGGTAGATATCTCCGGACGCGGTCGTTATGTTTCTGAAACTCTCCATTTGTCCTTGACCCGAGAACAAGAGACACTGCATGACTTGTTCTCTGTGAACGGCGAGTAAGCTGCGAACTGACGTACCAACCAGTAGACGCGACACCGATCGCAACCAACAAAGTAGGTATATCGAGAAGCTTCAAGCCCGAAGTGCCCGAGCTGACTACGCCTGTTACTAAGAAATAGCAAGAACACCAAGAAGCGATTGCGAATACAAGCAACATCCAAGTTGCTAATACTACTTGCACCATTGACTCGTACCCATCTGCGGCCATTGCCACGATCGGGCGAAAGAAGGATGAAACCAACGTTATTGAAAAGAATCCTAGAAAATAGCCTGCTGCGCTTGCGGTCAGCACTCCATTAAAAAAAGACGTGCCTATGATGAGCATCGACGCAACGCTCAAAAATAGCGTCGCAGCACTGCCTCCGTCATATTTTTCAAACAAATATGTAAGCGTGGCCTTCCGTTTAGCTAACATTCCCTTTCCCCTGACGTAAAAAAGGGCCCGTAAGGACCCTTCTTTTCACAATTAATCACGTATTTTTAGCAGTCGGTCGTTCCGCGGCTCATCTTCATGGTCTTACCCTGGTGGTGATTCAACTCTTTTGTCTCACTTCTGGGGCGCAGAATCAATACTTAGACCCTTTCCCCCGAGGAAATCTTTGAGTTCAATTATACCACCACTTGAGCATCGCAGGTGCAAATCGCCGGCCCTGAGTCGATTTCGTTCAAGATCAAGACCCCCGGTAGCCTGTGCGGACACATTTCGCGGCCCCACGGAAACTCCTGCAGTGCCCCTTCCGGCACGATGAGCCTCTGCCGATTCAGAATACCACCTCCCGCCCGCAGGGGGGGGCAGGACGTGCTCCATGCCCTGCGCTAGGTCATGGGAAATGGTGTGGCCGGCACCCGGGCACCGATCTTCCGGGCGCCCCCCGTTTGGCGACTTGAGCCCCTCCCCTTACTTGGCGCAAGCGTTCTAGGGCTTGGGTATAGCGGCAACCGAGCAACCCTCCATTGAAGGCCTTCGATCAACCGTGGCTCCCCCGATACCGATCCGCTCAACGGCCATTATGCAGCCTTCGTGAGACTCAGTATTCGTTCACGCCTTCCTTCACAACTGGCTTTAGCGAAGAAACCCAATGCCTTTCGGGGATAATCGAAATCATGGCCCCCTGGTTCCTGAAGGTCATTGCATCTTGGATTTTCCGGCCATACGAGGAATGGGCCCAGTCGCGCGACCCGACCTCCCCCACAAGGACGTAGTCGGTAGACGCGCTCACCGCGCTCCGTACGACACCCATACGCATCTCGATCGCCTCGTGAACTACACGGCGCTTTCCGTAACTGAAGGTCCCTGTGACCACGAAGATGCTCGCCGAATGAAGGATTGTAGGCAGAGGCACATCGTAAGGCAGCTCGGTGCTCAAGCTGTTGGCACCATTGGAATGGGCGGCCTCCCCGCCCACGGTAGCGGTCAATGCCTCAAGCAGCTCCCGCTCTTCATCTAGGTCGAGCACCCCGTCCTGAAGCGCCTCTGCAACCCGTGGATAGAGCACGCAGTAGGGAAACTGATCGGCAAACTCGGAGTGCCTATCAAGCCAACCGAGTAGGAACTTCGCCTCCGTTACATTCACCTCACCGTCGGCGAGGATGCCGCGGCATATCCCGATGAGCTCATTTGTTGAGCGGTCCATGCGCCAACTGCGCGTCATGGTCGCCTTCGGAGCAGCGCCATCATCCTTCTTGAACATCATCCATCCCCCTGATAGCTGTTGCGCTAGTATATCGGTCGCAAAGCGGCCATTGGCCTGCCTCCAAAAAGAAGCCGAAAAAGCGTAGGCAACTGTCATCGACTAAACGCCGCCCTGCCGGTATTAGCAACGCCTCTTCCGGCACCCACCCGCCCGCACCAGCACGACCGGGTCGCCGTACTGCCCGCCTCGACATCGTCCGCCTGGCTCCAGGCCAGCGCAATCCTCGCCCTGCCCCGCGCCGCCCGGCTTCCCGTCTGGAAGGTCAGTGGCTGCATGGGCGTCAGTGAACCGTGCTTCCCGGCTGTCGAGCCCTGAGCGGGTAGATGGTTTGCGTGGTGCCTCCTGGTGAGGCGGGAAGCGTGGCTCGTGGGCGTCTCAGGGGCAGCGACCGCACGGGAAAAATAAATTTACCTTCTGGGTATTGACATAGGTATACCTCAAAGGTAACTTTATCTCTAACGCCGGACACTCCGGCCTGGAGACACCTCATGTCCCTCACTGCTGTCCCGATGACCGACAAGCACATGGCCGCCAGCCTTGAGGTCGGCGAGTCCGCTGGAAAGGTCTACAAGATGACCATAGGCGCCGAGGCCCTGGGTTTTCCCGAGGCGGTGCTGGGCGATCTGCGCATTGCCCATGCAGCGCTCAGCCGTGCCGCCGGCACGCTGATGAACGTCGCGATCCGCGACAACGATCCTGAACGCTCGACCGCCCACTACCGTGCCTTGGCGGAACAAGCCGAGCGCGAAGCTACGGGCGGCGCAGCATGAGCGCTTGGACCGAAGATCAACGCGACGACGCCATCGAAGAAATGATGGGTAAGGCGCGGTACGTCGAAGACTTCCTTTTCGACGGCGAAGTCGACCCGACCGAGACCGTCCGCCTGCTTATGTCCCGCGACGTGCCGCTGAACAACCGCGAGCCGAGCGACGACCGCTTGAAGGATGCCTACGACGAGCAGCGCGACTTGTTCCGCGCAGCCTTCGTCAAGTACGCCAACTCGAACCAAGCCGGCCAGCACAGCAGTCGGGTCGAGACCTACCTCAACTACCAGCACCAGACCCATATGGAGGATGCCGCGTGAGCAACGTCATCAAGTTTCCCAGGCGCTACACCTACATCATCGTGGGAATGGAGAACGGCATCTGGACCGAGCGCCCGCACCACGGCCCACTCGAAACGATTCCACCTGGCATGAGCTGGAAGGCTCGCCGTGTCTACGACGGCCCGAGCGGAGGGATTGCGGCATGAGTACCGAGACAAAGGTGGATGTGCTTGCCGGGCTTAAGCTCGCAGCGGCGGATCGTCATGCCGAAGGCAACACTGCTGCTGCCAACGAACTGCTTGAAATCGTCAGCGCCGTTGCCGAGCTGATCGAGGCGGCAAACAAGGTATGGCGACGCGGCGGCGATGTTCCCGGAAGCGAATGGGACGATCTCGGCAACGTCCTCGCCCGCGTCGGGGGTGCCGAGAAGAACGTGGATGTGCTGGCCACCGCGCTGGTGCAGATTCTCGGCGCGCGCGACTACAGCGCCGAACACGGTAAGTATCCCGTGGGCACTGTGGGCCATGACCAAGCGTTCGATGACTGGGCCGCTGAGGTCGCGGGCGCCGCACTCGCCCGCGCCGGGGGTGCATCGTGAGCGAGGCGCCGACTATCGACCATGTCCATCTGTGCGTGTACGAGCGGCGCGCAGGGACCGCAATCACTCTCGGCAGCAGGCGAATCGCCGGACCCGACCTCACGCCTTACGGCAAGCCAGACCGCACGTACAAGGTGTCGATAAGGCAGCTACGAGAAATCATCGAGCGTGCCGAGCGCACTGGTGATCCCGAATGAACGCCTTCGACCGCTACCTAGAAGAGGTTGGCCGCGCCGCTTTGAAGCGCCGACCGATGACTCGCGCTGAATGGCGCTCGCTGATCGCCGGCATCGGGATTCCCCTCGCGTTTCTGCTGATCCTCGTCATCACGCAACCGCGCTAAGCACCTACATCGCTCACCAAATCACAGGCTGCCCTTGGGCGGCGCAGGAGAAGTCATGTTCACGAACATCGAAATGGTCCCGGTCGAGTCATCGCAGATCCACAGCATTGGTCACGACTCGGGAACCAGCACTCTCGCCATCCGCTTCAAGAACGCGAAGGGTGAGCCGAGCAGCCTGTACCACTACGACAACTTCACGGATACCGACTACATCCAGTTCTGTTCCGCCGAGTCGGTCGGTTCGCACTTCGGCGAATTCATTAAGCCGGCAGCCGAGAAGTACCCTTTCCGCAAGATCGACGAATCGGCCGCGCCCGCTATCGGCACGAAGACCCTTCGATTCGAAGGCCATAGCGACGATACGTTCGGTGAGTATGGCGTCACGAATGACGACTACGACAACTGCGCGAGCAGCTTCGCGATTGAGTACCTCATCACCTCGCCGAGTCAGCCGGACGCAGGCCTGGTCGTGACAGGCCAACATTGCCCGGGAGGCTCCGGCTCGTGGCTGATCGGCGTGTCGAACTACGACCCGGATTACAGCGACCGACCGCTGCCGCGGTGGCCCGCGCGCTTCGCCCCCGCCGCCGACGCTCGCTACGCCAACGAACCCGCCCTCCTGATCGACGTGCCATCTGATTTCGTCTTGCGCTGCCTCCAGCGCGACGGCGCCGACGCCTAACCCACCTACCCCACCGCGCCGGCGGACACCGGCAAGGAATCCGATGAACTCTATCGCCGTGCACGCCCCGACGAATGGAATGACCACCAGTGCGCGCATGAACGCACTGGTGCCGACATCGATGGGCGAGGCCATGCACCTGGCCGAGATCATGTCGCAGGCCAACTTGCTTCCGGACCATCTTCGAGGCAAGCCCGGTGACTGCCTCCTCGTCGTAATGCAGGCGCAGCGGTGGGGCATGGACCCCGTGTCCGTTGCCCAATGCACCTCCGTCGTTCGCGGAAAGCTCTGTTACGAAGGAAAACTGGTGGCCGCCGCCCTGTACGCCACGGGATCGGTCGAGGGCCGGATCAAGTACGCGTACAGCGGCACCGGCCGGGCTCGCAAAGTAGTCGTGTCTGCGGTCCCGCGCGGTGAGGATGATGCGGTCAGCGTCGAGGGAACCGTCGAGCAGTGGGCCACCGACAATAAGAACTGGACCGCGAACCCTGACGACATGCTCGCCTACCGCGGCGCTCGGCAGTGGGCGCGCCGCCATGCACCGGAAGCGCTGCTCGGCGTCTACACCCCAGACGAACTCGATGAGATCGAGCCCACGCGGGCGACGGTGGTCTCCGTCACGCCGGTCGAATACGGCGCGGAGGACTTCGAAAGAAACCTGTCTGCGTGGCTGAAGGCGATCGAGGCTGGTCGCCGTAGCGTGGAAGACATCATCGCAATGGCCGAAACGAAGGGGCGCCTGTCCGACGAACAGAAGAAGCGTATCCGCGATGGCCATAAGCCCGTCACCGCCGAGGAGACCGAGCAGTGAAGATTCTCAACATGACCCAGGGCACGCCGGAATGGCATGCTCACCGCGCCACGCACTTCAACGCCAGCGACGCGCCCGCCATGCTCGGCGTGTCGCCCTACAAGACTCGCGCCCAATTGATCCGCGAGACAGCCACCGGCTTGTCCGCCGAGATCGACGAAGCGACCCAGCGACGGTTCGACGACGGTCACCGGTACGAGGCGCTGGCTCGCCCGCTGGCTGAGGCCATCGTCGGCGAGGAGCTTTTCCCCTGCGTCGGCGAGGACGGCAAATTCTCTGCCAGCTTCGACGGCCTGACCATGCTCGGCGACGTCGCCTTCGAGCACAAGTCCCTGAACGACTCGCTGCGCGGCGCGTTTGCGACCATCGATACGATCGCCCCGGAGTACCGCGACGGACCGGCTGGCGGCCGAAACCTGCCCGAGCACTACCGCGTCCAGATGGAGCACCAGTGCATGGTCTCCGGCGCCGAGCGCGTGCTGTTCATGACCTCGAAGTGGGCCGGCGACGAACTGGTCGAGGAGCGCCACTGCTGGTACGAAGCCGACGCCGCGCTGCGCTCGCGCATCGAAGCTGGCTGGGCCCAGTTCGAGGCAGATGTGGCCGCCTACCAGCCCGAGCAGGCCCAGGCAGCGACGGTCGTGTCGGGCCGCGCGCCCGACCAGCTCCCGGTGCTGCGCGTCGAAGTGACCGGCATGGTCACCGCCAGCAACCTCACCGAGTTCAAGGAAAACGCGTTCTCGGTACTGGGCGCCATCAATCGCGACCTGCAAACCGACGAGGACTTCGCCAACGCCGCCGAGACGGTGAAGTGGTGCGAGGGCGTCGAGGAGAAGCTCGCCCTCACGAAGGAGCAGGTGCTCAGCCAGACGGCTGACATTGCCGCCGTATTCCGCACGATGGATGAGGTCTCGGCGGAGACGCGCCGCGTCCGACTCGAGTTGGACAAGCTGGTGAAGGGCGAGAAGGAGCGCCGTCGCAGCGAGATCGTGACCGAGGCCGTCAACGGCGTGCGCAGCCACTACGAGGCGATCAATGCCTCCATGGGCGCGCATGCCATCCAGGCTCCGCCCAGCCTGCCCTCCCTGATCGGTGAGGCCATCAAGGGCAAGAAGACGCTGACCAGCATCCGCGAAGCAGCCGAGGGCCGCGCGGCCACGGTGAAGATCGAAGCGAGCCAGCAGGCCGATCGCGTCCGGGCCAACGTCGCCGTGCTGGGTGAGCACCCGGACCACGCGCACCTGTTCGCCGACCGCGTGCAGCTCTGCTCCACGAAGACGGCGGAAGACCTGCGCAACCTGGTCGCCGCCCGCATCGCCGAGCACCAGCGCCTCGAGGAAGCCCGTCAGGAAGCCGAGCGCGATCGCATCCGCCAGGAAGAGCGCGCGAAGCTGGAACGCGAGCAGGCGGCAGCCGAGCGGCAGCGCCAGGCCGACGAGCGGGCGCGCGTGGACGCCGAGGCCGCGGCGGAACAGGATCGCGTCGCCGCGGAGCGACCGCAGAGCGGTCCTGTCGTCGCTCCAGCGCCCGTGCAGGCCGAGGCGGTGGCGTCACCCGCCCCGGTGAACTCCGTCGACGCCGACCTGAAGGCCATGGACTCGCTGCCCTTCGATGTGGCGCCCGCGCCCGGCCCGCGCCGCACCGTGAAGCTCGGCGACATCAACGCCCGCATCGCTCCCCTGTCGATCACTGCCGACGGCCTCGCGCAGTTGGGCTTCCAGTCCATCGGCACCGAGCGAGCCGCGAAGCTCTACGCCGAGAGCGACCTCATCGCGATCTATCGCGGCATGTGGGGTGTGATCGAAAGCGCAGCCAACGAGCTGAAGAAGGCAGCCTGACTATGGCGACCAAGGTGCAAACCGACTTCTGGCCCGACGGCATCTTCGACAATGTCGCCACAGGCCGCCGAGAGTTCTGGCGCGACGGCCGCCTCTGCCGCTTCGCACGCAAGAACGCTGTCGGCCATCCGAATCCGTGCTTCGGTGAGCTGAAGCATGACTGGGGTCATTACCCCGACCTGCCGGCCAACGCCGCAAAGGAAGCAGCATGACCACCGCCCCCGACAGCGCCACCCTTACCGGTGCCATTGCTCTGCTGCGTCAGCGCGAGCAGGACGGCCACACGACCCACGGGACAACGGTAGATCGTACCGATTACTCCCTGCTGCGCTGGCTCAAGGAGTCCCAGGAGGAAAAGGCCGATGACCTGATGTACATGGGCGCGGCAATCAGGGTTGCGGAAGACCTAGAAGTCCTGGTAGCCGTGGCGCGGGACTTAAACGCCTGGCTTTGCCGGTTAGGAATGGAAGGGACTGCGCATCAGCGCTGCTTGGCCGAAGCCCTTGACAAGATTGGAGACGTTGCATGACCACCGACAAGACCAGCCAGATTACCGATCCCGCGATTTACGAGGAAGACAAGCGACTGTATGGAGAGGCGATCAACGTTGTCCGCTCAACTGGCCGCGTGACCATCTCAGTCTTGCAGCGTCATCTGCGCATCGGCTACAACCGCGCCGCCAGGTTCATCGAACAGATGGAGATCGAAGGAATCGTCACCGCGCCTCAGCTGAACGGCCAGAGGGAACTGATCCAACCGGGAGCATCCGCATGACCGACAAGACCAGCACCGCGCCCGTGATGTCCGACGAAAATCGCCTTGTGGCAGTGCGATATCGAGACCTGCATGACCTGCTCGACGCAAACCTTGCGGCGGCTGACCAGGCCCTTGCGTTGACGGGCGGAATCGACTCCATCGAAGAAAATGGCGGCCCGGAATCTGATGAGCCGATGGACCGGGTGGCGTACAGCCTGTTCTATGGCCTGTTCCCGGCGAAGCGTCTTCGTGACCAGGCGGATCTCAACGCCACCGCCTCCGATGTTGTGGACGGGGATGTGGTGGCCTGCCGTTACCGCGTTGTTGCGCCAAATGGCAATGTGGGCAAGTGGTTCTTCACGGACGAGGCATGTGTATCGTCGGGATGCCTCGAAGTGCAGCCGCTCTACGCCGCCCCGCGCGTACAGGGCGACGCCTCTGTAACCCCACTGAGCGATGAAGTTGGTGAGCCTATTGCGCAGAAGCTCGACAAGGCGCTCACGGATCTATGCAACGCCGTCGAAGATATCGAAACTGGTAAGCATCCGTCGGCCATCTTTTCCTTCCTGCGATCCGTGCGAGAGTACGTGACGGACGTCCGTGAAGACATTGTGGCCCTCGCCGCCCAGCCGAAGGGCGATGTGCTGGATGCACCAGCGCTGGTCGGCAACACGATTTTCGACCGAGGCACGAAGTGCTCAAACGTCATTGCACGCGCCCAGCTTGCTTACAAGCACAAGGACGACGTGATGCCGCCTGAGCAGGTCGCGGAGATGCGCGCGGCGCTCGACAGAGCACGCGGCACCCAGGCACCGATTGCTGCATCCCACCCTGCCGAGCAGACGAGGGGCGATGGGGTGGCGGCTATCCCTTCTAGCTTCCTCATCTCGAAGAAAGCGCTGGAAGGCATCCACTATATGTGCGGAGGCGATGAAGAAGGCGCCGAGATTGATGACCGCTGGTGCGAGGGCATGGCTTGGATCGGTAATCTCGAGAACGGTGACGGCACATCCACATATGGGCTGCACCTGCATAACGCCGACTATCCTGAAGAAGGAAGCATCACCATCGCGCAGTTTGTCGAACGAGATGCCCTGCGACAGGCTGTGCCGGACGGGGTGACTAAGGATGCGGCTAGGTATCGCTGGTGGAGAGACAACATCGAGCGTGTGTCCAAAGATTGGGACGGTGTCCGTGGTGTGTCGTATGCGATGGGCCTAGACATATGCCGTGATTACTCAGCTACACAAGGACAGATTGCAGATGCAGTAGCCGACGCTGCAATAGCCGCCGCCCCGTCAGCCGGGCGGATGGGGGTGGAGTCGTGACCCTTGCCGTTCGCCCCGTCACCTTTCGCGAGGCCTGCGCCTTCGTGCAGGAGCATCACCGGCACAACAAGCCGCCTCGCGGGCATAAGTTCTCGATCGCGGTGCAGCGTAACGGCCAGATGGTGGGTATCGTCATGGTTGGACGCCCTATCGCTCGCCATCTCGACGACGGACTCACCGCCGAGGTCAATCGCACCTGCACTGATGGCTCGCGCAACGCCAACTCGATGCTGTATGGCGCAGCCTGGCGTGCGGCAAGGGCAATGGGCTACGTCCGATGCATCACCTACACGCAGGCCGATGAATCCGGTGCCTCACTCCGAGCAGCTGGTTGGGTCCGCCTCAAGGACCTGGCGCCGCGGAAGTCCTGGGCAGACTCCACAGCTGGCGGCCTCAAGGCCATCCGCGACCCTATTGGTTCTGGCGGCATTGCGAGGGTGCTTTGGCAGATATCCACCACCCGGAGCGCAGCATGACGACCAACTACATCGCCACCGCGAGGGAGGTGAGCAATGCGTAAGTACGCATGGACGGTAATCGCAGGCATGGCCGCAGGATTCGCACTGGGCCGCATTGCGGAGGTGCTGTCGTGAACGGACCCCAGGTCGTATGCGTCGCCTGCGGGAAGGTGACGAACAGCATCGCGTCGCCACTGTGCGACGCCTGCATGAAGTCATCACCGGAGCACCAGGTAGATATGCTCTTTGCCCGCATGGTCCTCAACCAGGTGGTGATTCCACCTGCCGAACAGGAGGTGCCCAATGCGTGAGGTGACCGAGCGCGACATGCGCGATCCGAAGTACGGCCCCGGCCAACCTGGCGAATTCGAGTTTCGGGAGGACGGTGCAATCGTCCGAAAGGATCGATGGGAGATGGGCATACGTCGCATCGCGGACGCGGTTGGAGCACTAGAACAACGGCAATTCGAAATCGCTGATGTTGTGAAGCGCGTGGAGGACATGGCCCACTGGCTTGCAAAGCCAGAACGCGTTGATGCCGACGAAGACGAACAGGAGGTGCCGGGACATGGCTGATACCGAATCCACCTACGAGCTGTGGCAGGACGGGGTTTGCGTGGCGAAGACGTTCGGGCCGGATGCCATCGCTTTCCGCGAGATCAAGCATTATCACGCCACGTACGCCCAGGACGGCGGCAAGCTGGTGATGTACTACCGCGACGGGCGCAGACGCCATCTAATGGTCTTGTCACGCAACGGCGAATACATGTTCAACGCCGGGGATGCCTTTGAGGTTGTGCGTGACCGAAAGACTGCTTTCTATGCGCCGGCAACGTACTACATCCGCAACGTGCTGGCCGACCAGTTCCCGGGCATCCCCGTCAGCATCGTGCGCCAGGCCCTGTTGCGCTTGGAGGCCGAGGGCCGCGTGGTACGCGCTAGGTCGTCCCGCCCCAACCAGATCGAATGGAGAGCGCCATGACCCTAACCCATTATTTGGTTTCACGCTTCATTTCCCATACCGCGAAAAAGTTCACTGATCGCCAAAATTACCTTCTCGTTGGCCGTCACACTCTTTGCCAGCTCCTCCTCGACTATTTGGAGGTCTTTCTGCGGCATCTCCCACGTGTGCTCCGGCTGTCCGTTATCCAGCCGACTTCGAAGCTCATTGAACAGAGACTGCAAATGCATAAGGTGAAAGTATGCCGTCTGGATTGGTGCCGCTGTCTTACCCAGGTCTGCCATGACATTAGGAATTCTCTGCAAATCGCTATTCAATGCTCTCACTTGCCAAAGGCAAACTACATCCTCAGGATTAGGCCCAGTACGCACTATTTCATTCGGTTTACACCCGCTATCCAACCGCAACTTCGCCTGCTCCACATTAGTGGCCGCCTCGTTGAACGAAGGGAGAAGCGCGAGGACAGCCGTCCGGGCGCGCCTAATTTCATTCAAATTGCGAATTTCGTCTTCTCTGTTCGCATCTTCCTTGCGTAGCTGCGCTTCGTGCTTCCGTGCATCTTTTGCTGTCTTCACTGCGTAGAAAATCGTCAGGACGCTGAGCACACCCTGACCTATCGCTGCGCCGGCTTGAACCCATGCGGCATTGGCTTGCTGTCTAGCCGCCGCAAGGGTGGCAAGCGTTTCGGGATCTGCAACCATGCCTGAACTCCCCATCCTTTTAAGTGCGCCGATGGTGCACCAGGGCCACGCCCACGCACAACTCGCAAAGGCACCTATCGCGTCGGCGGACGCACGAACAATGGGTTCCTGGGAAGCGCATTCCTGTGCCAGCACGTCTGGCATCGGAAGTACTCGCCCTGGGCATCGAACCTGCGAATCTGCTGTTTGGCGGGCATGCCGCAACGGTCACAGACCCAGGTCTCCTTGGCCTCGGGTTGCGGGCGGTCACTCATCGGCGGCACGGATTTTCCGACCCGCCATCGATTCCGCGACTTCCTGCGCGTACTTGCAGAGATGGTCCATGGTGCTGAAGACCAGGCCGACGGTTTCGCTTCGCCCGGAACCGACTGCCCTCACTTCGTCCAGAAGGTATCGGTTGCTCTCAAGGGGCTCGACACGAGCAGTCCAAGCAGCCTCCCCCGCGCCCCCGGAAATCATCTCTTTGAACGGCATGACGCAACCTGAAACCGAGCCCGATAAGACAATGGTGCCGGGCGCCAGCGAAACTATCAACCAGGAGGTGCGCCGTGGGCGCCGCTGAACCGCATCCCTTCCTGAGCCTCGAAGAAGTCAAGGAATTGACGGGGGCCGGAACCAAGCGCAAGGTTTTAGCAAACCTGCGGAAGAACGGCATACGGCACTCGATCCGCGCCGATGGGTGGCCCTCTGTGGCCTGGGCAAACGTCGTAGGGACGGCTCTGGATCACCTCACTGCCGGACCTGCGAAGAAGTGGACTTCCAACAAGGCCGCCTGACACATGGGAAGACGTTCTACTCGCCCCGACGCCATCCCCCGATTGCGCGCTCGACGCAAGCCATCGGGCACCCTCTATTACTACTACGACCTTGGTGGATCGCCGCGGCGCGAAGAGCCCTTGGGTAGCGACTATGGCCTTGCCATCCTTAAATGGGCCGAACTGGAGCGCAGTCGCACGTCGGATGAGGTGGTTGCCCAGGTGGTGACGTTTGCCTACGTGGCAGATCGATACATGGCCGAGGTCATCCCAACGAAGGCCCCGCGAACCCAGAAAGACAACGTCCAGGAGATCGCGAAACTCAAGGAATTCTTCAACGATCCGCCGGCTCCGCTCGACGCTATCGACCCGTCAGACGTGAAACGCTATGTGAAATGGCGAAGCCAGACTGCCAAGGTCCGCGCAAACCGCGAGAAGGCCCTGCTTTCGCACATCTGGAACTGGGCAAGGGAAGAGGGCTACACATCCAAGGCAAACCCTTGTGCGGGCGTCAAGGGCAACAAAGAGTCCGGGCGAGACGTTTACATCGAGGACGAGGTTCTAGACGCTGTCTATGCCAAGGCTTTCCAGCCCCTGAAGGACGCGCTCGACCTCGCGTACCTTACGGGCCAGCGCGTTGGCGACGTGCTTCGAATGGACGAGACGATGGTTCGGGATGGCTTCATCCAGGTGAAACAGGGCAAGACCAACGCCAAGAACCGGATCGAGGTCATAGGACAGCTCGCCGCTCTCCTAGCACGAATCCGCGCGAGGAAGGCCGGCTATCCCGTTCACGCCACACGCTTGATCGTCGGCCTGGACGGGCAGCCATTGACCTACAACCAGCTTTACGACCATTTCCGGAATGCGCGCGAGGCAGCCGGCACCGTCGCCAGGGGTTTCCAGATGCGCGACCTTCGGGCGAAGGCCGGCACCGACAAGGCGGACTCGGCCGGGGACATCCGAAAGGCGCAGGCGCAGCTTGGGCACACCACTGTCACTATGACCGAGCACTATGTGCGCAGGCGCAAGGGCGACAAGGTCACCCCCACAAAATAGCCAGATTCCGGTCCGCAATTCGTAGCCGACATCTAGCAATCGCGGGCGAAACCCACCCTGATTTTATGGCGTTTGCGGACCGGTAATTTATCTAAGCTTTTGTAATTATTGAAACCTACATGTGGACTCAAAATCCGCCGCCCTTAAAAGCGTGTGGGTTCGAGTCCCACTTCCGGCACCAAAGACGTAGCGATAAAAATCACCAGAATTGCTTTCCGCAATTCTGGTTTTTTTCTGCAATTTTTCCAGGATTGGAAGTCGCGAGCCTTGATACTTGCTCGCTTGGATAGCCGAGCACTCCAATATTGCCGAGCAATGCAGGCGGACGCATTTTCCTTGCATTTTTCGCCTCAACCTATGCCTTACATGGGAATACCTTCGACGACGAAGGCGTCGTCACAAGCGCAATTGTGAAATGAAGGCACGGCCTGCTGGCCCGGGAAGCGTGTCCTTACGATAGACCACATGCATGGGGAGATAGGATTCGCGCGGGAGCCCCTCGATCTTGATCCTCACCAGGGTTCCTGCGTCGAGATCCTTCTTTACCATGTGCAAGGGCATGTGTCCCCAGCCCAATCCTGCGGTCAAAAACGCGTGCTTGGCACCCAGATCGGCGAGGTGCCACGTTAATGGCGAGAGCACGCCGAAGGTTCTGCCTTCGGACAGTGTCGTGCGATCCGTCAGTACAAGCTGTACCTGCTTTTCGAAGTGCTTTCGGCTGATGGGGCCTTTACGCTCGGCGAGCGAGTGTGACGGCGCCACCACTGTAATGAAGGGAAGGTCAATCAGTGGCTCCGAAGCAAGTTCATCGGGTATCACTGGAAGAGAACCCACGATGCCAATACGGCACACACCATCGATCACCGGCCGGATCACACCACCCAGCGCTTCCACATAGACGCGCAAGGATGTGTTGGGGGAAAACTCGCGACAATGCGCCGCGGCGCGCGTGAGCCCCTCCATGGGATACATCACATCGACCACCACTGAGAGCTCGGGCTCCAGGCCGTCCTTCATGGCGCGGGCACGCGCCTTAAAGCTGTCCATCTGATCGGCGACACCTCGCGCTTCGGTCAGTAGCGCCACCCCCGCTTCAGTAAGCCTGGGATAGCGCCCGCTGCGATCGAACAGTGAGACGCCGAGCTGCGCTTCGAGATTGTGCAGCGTCTGGCTCACCACCGATTGCGCGCGGCGCAGTTTGCGACCCGCAGCAGAAAAGCTGCCCTGTTCCGCAGCGGCAATGAACGTACGAAGCTGGTCCAATGTGACGGAGTCGAGCATGTATCGTCCATAACGATGGATTGCATCGAAATATATAGCCTATTCAGATGCAGCACCAGCACCTAGGCTTCGCCCATCGTAGACGAGGGTGCCCTCATGACCGCTGATACTTCATTCCTATACCGTCCCGAACCGGCCGGCGAGCTTGCCAGCCATCCGCGAAAAATCCGCACGATTACAAGCGGCTATCAGCACGGCCCCATTACTCGCCTGGTCAGCCCTTCCGATCTCGGCCAGTGGATCAAGCCCTTTGTTTTCCTTGATACCGGCGTGGTGCCGCCATCGGCCAATCCCTTGTTCGGTATTCACCCGCACTCAGGCATCGCCACGTTGACCGCCGTGCTGGAAGGTCGCGCGGCCTACGAAGATACGACCGGAAAGCAGGGCGAGGTGCAGACTGGTGGGCTGGAGTGGATGAGGGCCGCGGGCGGTGTGTGGCACGACGGTCATATCGTCGGCACGACGCCACTGGAATTCTTCCAGCTGTGGGTAACGCTGCCGCCAGAAATGGAAAACGGCGCACCCGAAAGCCAGAATATTGCGCCGGAAGACGTGCCTGTCGTCGGTCCGGTACGGGTGTTGCTCGGACACTACCAGGGCGCGAACAGCCCGATTCGCGCTCCGACGGGTATCACCTATCTGCATGTTCGCCTGAAGGCCGGTCAGCACTGGCGCTTTGAGCCGAATCCGAACCAGACCGTAGCTTGGCTCGCGCTGCATAAGGGCTCGACCTCGCTGCCTGAGAGCCTTGCTGCCGGCGACCTCGTTATCTTTGAAGAATCCAATCACGCCATCGACGTAGTCGCCGATGACGACTTGTCCTTCGTATTGGGCGCCGCCGCAAAGCATCCCTATCCTCTGGTAACAGGCAAGTACTCCGTCCACACCAACGTTAACGCACTCGCCCAAGGTGAAGCGGAAATCGCACGAATCGGTCGGGAGCTGCGTGCGACGGGACGCCTGAAATAGATACCCGCGCCCATCCAATGACCTACCCATCCCGATGAGAGACCCCTCATGAGCACCAAGATCGAAACCGTTTCCAACTTCAACAACACGGCCGCCAAATCGAGGCTTACGATCAAGAGCGCTGCCGAATTGCTTGGTCGTGTGCTGATCGCGGGACTATTCCTGCTTTCAGGCATCGGCAAGATCACGGCCTATGCCGCTACCGCAGGCTACATGACCTCCGTCGGCGTACCCGGCGCCGTACTCCCACTGGTGATCATCACCGAAGTATTCGGGTCCATCGCCATCATGCTCGGCTGGAGAACACGAATCGTTTCTTTACTTCTGGCAGGCTTTACTCTGCTGACGGGCATTTTTTTTCACACCAATTTTTCCGACCAGGTGCAGATGATCATGTTCATGAAGAATGTATCGATCACGGGCGCCTTCCTGCTGCTGACCGTCAATGGCGCGGGCCCGCTCAGTCTCGACAATAAGCCGCGCAAATGATCTTCACCCATACATTCCGTCGATAATCTATCGGGTTACACCTCATGAGCTATGCCATCATCGGAGCAGGCGCCCTCGGGGGCGCCCTTGCCAAGCAATTTGCGCGCGGCAAGATTAAAGCCCTCATCACACATCGTCGCGGGCCAGCTTCGGTTCAAAGTGAACTGGAGGCGCTCGCTCCGATCGTGAATTCCGTGGACGTCACCGACGCGCTAGATGCCGAAGTGATCATCCTTGCGGTGCCGTTCGGAGCCATTGGTGATGTCGCTGAACTACGCAGTCATTGGGCCGACAAGATCATAGTGGATGCCACCAACGCGATCGACTTCCCAGGCTTCACGCCAATGGATCTTGGCGGTCGGCCATCCAGCCAGGTTGTGGCAGCGCAATTCAACGGCGCCAAGGTCGTCAAGGCTTTCAATACGCTACCCGCTCCAGTGCTCGCAGAAGATCCGAGCCTGCGTTATGGTCATCGCGTGATTTTCATTTCAGGTGACCATCACGATGCCAACATACAGGTTGCGTCGCTCGTTATCTCACTTGGCTTCAGCCCCATCATCCTGGGTCGTCTCGCCGAAGGTGGTTTGCTGCAGCAGTTCCGAGGCCCGCTTGGAAGGCATAGCCTGATCAAGCAACATTAAGCCGCCCTCTTCCTTGCCGTCGGTAATTCCGAAAATTGGCGCCGTGAATACAACGAGGAGCGGCCGGCAAGGGTGGATTTCACAAGTCCTTGCGAAGAAAAATGCGTGCTGTCCCCTCGGGGTGGCACGACACCTCACCAAACACGACCCAGCCATGGCGCCGATAGAATTCGGGCGCCTGGAACGTAATCGTGTACAGCACGGCCGAGCAACAACCACGGCGTCGACCTTCGGCCTCCATCGCTGCGAGCATTCGGCTGCCTAAACCACTCCCTCGCAAATGCGCCGGAAGATAGAAAAGATCGATAAAAAGCATGCCGAGCGAGGTGCGGCCGGTAACTCCGCCTTGCACCTGGCCTGTTTCAGGGTCGATAGCAAGGACGGCAAGTGGCTTTCGATCTGCGATGCCCGTAGACGCTATGTTGAACTCATCGAGTGCCCCGGAAATCTGCGCCAGGATATCCTCACCCGGATCGTCGGTAACGACGATATCGATATTCTCAGCCATTTATGGCTCCTCTTCCCAAGCCCGTATCCCGTTACTGTACCTGCGGCGCCGCGCTGCCTGCGGGGGAAGATAATGTCCGCGCCCCAGAATGGAGGCGGCAGGCGTTACGTCGCGCGCATGGCAGGTATCCACATCCCCACGCTTGCGCGGTAAGCACCGTACCCTGTTACCGTGGCGACGATACACGTCCCGAAAAACAGCTGTCGGAGCGCCGCGACCATGCACCAGCTGGTCGCGGCCATCTGCAACATATCGATCCGAACGGTGCGGGTGCGAGTAGTCGATTCCTGAGCGCTTATATCCATGCAAACTCCACTCAGGCTACGGGTAATACGGCGGACCGGGATGATTGCGTACCGGCGGATAGCCACATGGGAAGCGAAGCCTCAAAAGCCGTGACCATACGATGAAAACTACGGTCCACATCGACGGGAAGACCGAATCCGCCAAGCTCCTGAAGGGTAACGAATCCGTGCAGCGCCGAACGCAATGCTCGCAAGGCATCGATCGCATCGTCACCATCCAGGCCGTAGCCAGAGAACACGGAAAGAAAAATTCCGGCGAGTTCATTTGCCGCCGTGGTCATTTCCGTGTCCCCCGGAACGGGCGCCCGCTGCAGGGATGCATACCGGCCTGGATGTGCCCTGCCCCATTCTCGATAGGCTGAGCAAAGCGCAAGCACTGCATCACCGCGAGAGCGACCGATGGCAGCGCGGGAAAGCACGACGGCAAGTTCCGAAAGTGCTCTTAATGCGATGGAGCGATTCAGATGCTGGACACTGGAAATATGCTTGTACAAGGAAGGCTGGGCAACGCCCAGGCGTGCCGCCAGTGCCGATATCGTCACCGCTTCCAAACCGACGGCATCGGCAAACTGCCCGGCTTCCGATACGACGCGTTCGTGAGTGAGGCCAGCCCTAGGCACGGTGGGTCACCCTGTCTGCAAATCGCGCGATCATGTCACCAACCAGGGTCGGCTGCTGCGACTGCGGATAGTGTCCACTGTCCGCAACCATGACGACTTCGGCGGAAAGCGCCGTACCAGTCCAGGTCGCTTCGGCCTGCGGATCAGGGAAATCCGGGTCGAGTTCGCCCATCAGGACCAGTGCCGGTGCGGTGACCTTCGGCAGCGCCTCCTCTGCTGCCTTGTGACGTGTCCGGGTCGTGAGCGAAAGCGCTCGCGCGTAACCTGGCCGCTTCAATGCGGCCACGACCTTGCCGAGGTAGTCGGCAAAATCATCGGGTTTCGCGCCTGCGTAAAGCTTCGGCAGGAAGGCCTTCCATGTCGCCGCGGCCCACAGCGGTGCCATGGCAACTCGCATCACCGCACGCATGACCGGACTCACGCGGGGGTCGCGTACATAGCCTCCGATCAGCACCAGGCCGCTGACGAGTTCCGGACGCGTGGCCGCCACCAGCACCGCCGATCCCGCCGCCATCGAATTGCCGACGATCAGCGCCGGACCACCAAGCCGGGTGATGAGCGCAACCATGTCGGCCGCCGTGGCTTCGTCGCCATAAGCACTGAAGGTGGCGTCGCTATCGCCATGGCCGCGCAGATCCATCAGGACGACGCGATAACCCGCCTCCAGCAGCCGGGGGACGATCTTCCGGTAGCTCGAACGCAGCTCGCCCATGCCGGGCACACAAAGTATCAGAGGACCATCGCCAGCCACTTCATAGGCAATGCCGCCCTGGGCGGTATCGAGCCTCAGAAGCTGGGAGGTGTGACTGGAGCTGTTCATATCGGATGCCTTCATATAAGGAAATTCCATATTCCCCAAAAGCTATATAATATTCCCTTCATCGTCAATCCCAGCCATCTCGGAGTCATCGAGCCAACTGCTCCGACACGAAAAGCCTGGATAACCCAGGCCTCGACCCTGCCCGCTGTACCCAAAACGACCGCGGCGTATCATGAGGCCACACGACACATCGCAGGTGCCCCATGGTCTTCCGAGATCCTGATCCGGTTCGCGCGTCGATCGCCCCGAGAATCCGGTATGCCGGCGCAGTCGTCGGCATACTGGCCACATGCGGTGTCGTGCTGCTTCTGCCCTTCCTGCTCCACACTTGCGGCTTGCAGGTGTCGACCGCCTGGGGGTTGGGCAAGCTCGCCGCCCCTATCTGCCTCGTCGGCAGCATTCCCGGATTGCTGTTCGCTCGCCAGATCTTTCAGTGGGGCGGTTCATTCGGGCTGATTGGCTGAAGCCTCCCGGGACAGGCGTCACCTCAGATCGGGCACATTCCCGAGGCGCTGCAAGAGCACAGGCGCTCCGTATTCGCCCGTGGCCAGATCAGCCTGCTGACACCAGGCGATCACTCCGTCACACGTGGCGCCCAGGGTCTCAACACGATGCCGGGCCTGGTCGGCGCTGCCGCAGGCAAACCCGGGAAGTGCCGTGAAGCGACTCCGCTGGCCATCGGCGGCGCGAAATCCCTGGACGAAGTAAATGGTGTCCTGCATATGGCCTCCATCAGAAGGCGGCCATGCTGAAGTAGCGAGGTCTCATCCGTCGCGACTGTGCCAGCCAGGGCTTGCATGCTGTCGCGACTGTGCCAGCCAGGGCTTGCATGCTGTCGCACGCGAATGCTCCGCGATCTTCTTCAAACGCAGGTTATTGCCCCTGCCCGGAACCAGGCACCCGGCCGACAACGGGCCTGGGCGGGGGGAACGCCCCAATCATTAAACTTCTGTAATGGATTTTTTAACAAACAACATCAAAATGACACGAAAACAGCGATATGCTGCTGTCCACGGGCGCCCCAACCAAAATGACTTTCTGAGGCCATATGGTCCGTCAACTTGTGGTGCCCGCATGCCTTCTGGGCATGTCTCTGCCTGCCCTGGCCACATCCACCCTGACCGTAGGTGCCGATCGCTTCGATGCGACACCTGTAAAGCCCCCGCACAAAATGGGCCCCCTCTGCTGGCCTACCCAGTATTCCCGGGTAGGTCGGACGGACATCATTTCCGACTATAAAGGCCATCGGTTCCTCTTCAACAAGGGAGATGGCTGGAAGTCTTCGCATGTCACGCTCAAGGGCGCACATACCATTTACCCGGCGCCATGGGGTGGCTACATCACGGCGGATACGGAATCCAACGCGATCCTCTCGCTGGATTCACTGACGGCAGACCGCCCCAAAAGCATCAGCAACATCAACGGAAAGGCCCTCAACCGGCCTCATGACCTCGTGATCGATCCCGTCTCCAAGTATGTGTACCTGCTGGACGGCAGTCGTCGGTTGATCCGGTTCAAGAGCCTGTCAGGCCCGTTCGAGGAGATGAGCTTTCCGTTCGCCGACATGAACTACGCGCGCTCGTTGTCCCTGATGGAAGATCATGTCTACGTAGCCAATTCCAGCCGCGGAAGCATGATCCGCATCGATGATTTTGCCCACGCCAAGTACACCATCATCCACTCCCGTCGCAACGAGAACGATTATGCGGCTGGTGCATACGGCCTGAGCGGACTCGTCCTCAATAGTGTTACGAAGGCAAACGGCCGTTACTTCGCCACCAATTACTTCACGACATCGTATGCCCAGGGAAAAGACCCCGACGCCATGCGGCTTATCTCGTGGCGCTCCTGGAAGGATTTTCAGCGAGGCCGCTTCGAGGATCTCAGCCACCTCATTCCCCGGGGCCGGGTGCCGTACACCGTGTCGGTGTCTGGCCGGCGGCTGATGCTTACCTATTTCAACCACGAAAAGCCGTGCGATGGCGATGGCGCCATGGTGATCGACATGCGCCTGCCACTGGATAACGCGGTCAACTGATCTTTCACCATCGGACGTCGAAACGAAAAGTTTTCACCTATATGAAATTCATTTCACGTTCCGTCCGCATCTTGTGGATACTTGCCTCTCCTATGGTTGGTGCTTATTTTCCAGGCACGATGATGAGGAAGCCGGGCATGGGCGATACCTTGGCGACAATCGATCCGGCAAGGCCTCCCCTCAAGCTGGGGCGGGCCTTTCTCGAAGGGATCAAGACCCTGCGCAACGACCTGGGAAATGTTCGTTGTGCAGCGCCCCCGACCGACGAGAACGACCCGGTTGCAGAGCTGCATGCGCCCGTCCACGACGCACGCTGATCAATTAACGTGGCAGCAGTTGCGAAACCCAGTCGATGAAGACCCGGAGTTTCGCGCTGACATGACGATTGGGGGGAAAGGCGACGTACATGGGCATGGCATCGAGTCGCCAGTCCTCGAACAACGGCATCAGGTCGCCTCGCGTCACGGCTGCTTGCGCCATATACCCGGGTAGCCAGAGCACCCCCATGCCGGCCAGCCCGGCTTCAAGGTAAGCGTTGCCATCGTCCACTGAAAGCACGTACCGGCCATGTACCTTTACGTGCTCCTCCCCGCGATGCATGGCATAGGGAAAGGGCTTGCCGCTGCGAGCCCATCGAAACCCAACGATACGATGATGGGTGTCTTCCAGGTCCGTCGGATGCGCGGGCACGCCAGCGCGCACGAGATACGCTGGCGCTGCGAAGACGCCCAGTTGCAGGTCCCCAAGTCGCCTTGCCATCAGTGACTGATCGACAAGCTCACCACCACGTACCACGCAGTCGACACTCTCATCGATCAGGTCGACCATCCGGTCGCTGACGCCCAGGTCCAGCTGGATGTCTGGATAGCGCGCATGGAAGGCCGGCAGCGAGGGAATCAGGACCATGCGGGCCCATGGGCTTGGCACATCCACCCGAAGCCGACCGCGTGGCGACGTCGAAGCGCTGGAAAGACTGGTTTCTGCGTCGTCCAGATCGGCCAGCAGGCGCATGGCGCGCTCGTAGTACAAGGCGCCGTCGGCGGTGACATTCACCTTGCGCGTGGTGCGATTGAGCAGTTTTACGCGCAAACGCGCTTCCAGCTGTTGCACGAGCTGGGTCACCGTGGTCTTGCTCATGTGCAGGCTTTCGGCCGCACGGGTGAAACTGCCGGTGCCCACCACGCGGACGAAGGCCTGCATTGCGTCGAAACGATCCATCGGGCCTCCGGGTGTTTTCGATTGTCCGCATTCTACAAACGGTGATGGACAGAATTGCCTGTTTATCCCCTCCGGGCTGGCACCTAGATTGCCTTCATCGCCACAACCGGTCCGGATGCGGACCCATGAAGGAATACCCATGCAGCATCGCGACGTCGTCTTTCCCCTCGGCCGCCAGGCCCTCTATGAACGCAATCGTTACTCACCGGCCATCCGCTCCAACGGGTTTCTGTTTGTCTCCGGCCAGGTAGGCAGTCTGGAGGACGGTTCGCCCGAGCCGGAGCTGAAGGCCCAGGTACGGCTCGCCTTCGACAACCTCAATGCCATTCTTGAAGCTGCCGGTGGCTCGTTCGACGACGTGGTGGACGTGACCATCTTCATGGTCGATCCCCAGGACACCTTCCAGGCGATCTGGGACACCCTTCCGGCCTACTGGGGTGAAGCCCCCCACCCCACACTCACGGCGGTGGGCGTGACCTGGCTGTACGGCTTCCGCTTCGAGATCAAGGTGATTGCGCGGGTGCCGGGTGGCGACCACTGAGGACATGGTTCGTGCTGTCATCCACGCGGTCACGATGCGCCGTGCGCACGATGGCGGCGACGATGTCGTCGTGCAGCGCCACAGGCAGGTCGTGCCCCATGCCGTCGATCAGCATGAACTCCGCGCCGGGGATGGACGCCGCCGTATCGGCGCCGCACGCCGGCGGAATCAGCGGATCGGCGCTGCCGTGGATGACAAGGGTCGGCGCGCGGATAGCGGCATTCCCGGGGCGAAGATCGCCGGTCGCGGCAATCGCCGCGATCTGGCGTGCAAAACCCGCCGGATCATACGCACGACGAAGTTCTTCGCGCACGACGTTTCGATGAGCCTCTTCGTCGAACGATCGGTTCGTGCTTGCGATGCGCCTGGCGAAGGCACTGCTGTGCGCGAGATAACCTGCTTCGTCTTCCGATGGATGGGGCGCGGGACGCATCATCAAAGCCATGACGTCGGGCGCGGTCTGCGGCAACGAAGGATTGCCCGTGCTCGACATGATCGAGGTGAGCGAGCGGACGCGATCGGGCCGTGTTCCCGCCATGAGCTGGGCAATCATGCCGCCCATGGAACGGCCCACGACATGCGCTTTCTTGATCGACAGGCCATCGAGCAGCCCGATGGCATCGGCTGCCATATCGTGCAGTGTGTATGGCACGTCCGGACGTTTCCCCGCTGCCGCTGCGGCAGCGAGTGCTGCGAAATCGGGAACCGGATGCCGGGACAGATGCGTGGATAATCCTGCATCGCGATTGTCGAAGCGGATCACACGAAAACCCTTCCCGACAAGGCGCTCACAGAACGCATCACTCCAGCGGATCCTCTGCGCGCCAAGCCCGGAAATCAGCAGGATGGCTTCATTGTCTTCGGAACCGAAGCTGTCGTAGTCCAGGGTCATGCCATTGGTCGTCATGCCAGCCATGCGCCCTCTCCTTCCGTCAGGACGTTGTGTTCCATCGTGGTCATGGGCAGCAGGCGCGAGTCTTCGACGGCGGCCATGCGATGTCCCATGCCGGCGAGATAGGCCGGGTTGCCGGCGAAGGCGAGAAACGATTCCACGCTGCTCTGCTGCACCAGCATCACGAGATCCCAGCGCTCTTCCGAAGGGCCGATAAGGAAGTTGCCTCCCTTGCCGAGGAACAGCAGATCGCCACCACTCTCGTGAAGGAACGGCAAGGTGTGCCGGATGTAGCGATCAAAAGCTTCAGCGCCCGTGATCGCTTCCCGCGGTGCCAGGTGCGGATGCGCCGAATAGTCGGCGACCTGACGGAAACGCAGCAGGTTCAGCATGACGACACTGCCTTGCAGGCCGCGCATCACGAAGGCACGACCCGCTTCCTGGGTCGGTTCGAGGTAAGGGGAATTCATTCGCGTCTTGCTCCTTGGGACGGCGTGCCGCGTCGTGCGGCGACGGACGCAAATAATGCCCGGGTGAAATAATCTCGTCAATATCACCCGGGCAAATTTATCCCTAGTGGAAATCCCGCGAACGCACGTCCAGCGACGACAACATCGACGACATGTCGATCAGCCGGTGCGCCACGAGGTGGCACACCCCATCCACCTGCTGCCACTGCCCTTCCACGGCCAGCAGGCGCGCTTCCAGGTAGATCCGTCGCTGGCGTTCGGCCACCTGGCGCCAGACCACCACGTTCACCGGCCCGTACTCGTCTTCGAGGGTGATGAAGGTGACCCCGCTGGCCGTCTGCGGCCGTTGCCGCTGGGTGACCAGGCCGGCCATGCGCGCCCGCGCGCCATGCGGCCGGGCCAGCAACTGGCGGGAATCGGTGCAGCCCGCCGCGCTCAAGCGCGCACGTAGCTGGCGGACAGGATGCGGGCCGAGCGTCAGGCCCACGCGCGCGTAGTCGGCCAGCGTGTCCTCGGCCTGCGACGGTGGCGGCAAGGCGACCGGCGCTTCTTCCGGACTGGCATGCCCGAACAGCGGCAGCTGCGGCTCGATGCCGGCCATGGCCCAGCGGGCGCGATGCCGGTGCCCCGCAAGGCTGCGCAAGGCACCTGCTTCGGCAAGTGCCTCCTGGTGATGCCGGTCGAGTCCCGCACGCCCGCAAAGGTCGGCCATGTCCATGAAGGGATGCTGCGCGCGTGCCGTCGAAAGTCGCCGCGCCGCGTCTTCGCGGCAACCGCGCACCTGCCGCAGACCCAGTCGCAGTGCCAGGCCGCCCTTCGATGCCGGGTCGATTTCCAGCGTGTTGTCCCAGTCACTGTGGCGCACGTCCACCGCCCTCACCACGACGCCATGGCGCTGTGCGTCCTGCACGATCTGGCTGGGGGCGTAGAAGCCCATGGGTTGGGCGTTGAGCAGGGCGCAGGCGAAAGCGGACGGTTCATGGCATTTGAGCCATGAGCTGGCATAGACGAGGCCGGCGAAGCTGGCGGCGTGGCTTTCGGGAAAGCCGTACGAACCGAAGCCCTTGATCTGTTCGAACAGGCGTGCGGCGAATGCTTCCGTGCAGCCGATTCGCAACAGGCCCTCGGTGATGCGGATGCGATGGGGTTCGAGACCGCCGTGGCGTTTCCATGCAGCCATGCAGCGGCGGAGGTTGTCGGCCTCATCGGGCGAATAACCGGCAGCCTGGATCGCCAGCTTCATGACCTGCTCCTGGAACAGGGGCACGCCAAGGGTTTTGGCAAATACCGACTTCAGTGCTTCGGCGTCCGCCGGGTAATCGATTTCCTCCTCGCCTCGCCGACGACGCAGATACGGATGCACCATGTCGCCCTGGATCGGGCCGGGACGCACAATCGCCACCTGGATCACCAGGTCGTAGAACTCCTTCGGCTTCAGGCGCGGAAGCATCGCCATCTGTGCACGGCTTTCGATCTGGAATACGCCGATGGTGTCGGCTTTCTGGATCATCGCGTAGGTGGCTTTGTCCTCTTGCGGAATGGTGGCCAGCGTCAGATCGTGTTTGCCATGCGCACGCAGCAGATCAAGACACTTGCGAATGCAGGTGAGCATGCCCAGCGCAAGACAATCGACCTTGAGCAGTCCCATCTCATCGAGATCGTCCTTGTCCCACTGGATGATCGTGCGATCGGGCATGGCCGCATTTTCCACGGGCACCAGGCGTGACAGCGGCTGGTCGCAGATGACGAAACCGCCCACGTGCTGCGAGAGGTGGCGGGGAAAATCCAGCAGCTCGGCGGTCAGGATGAGTACCGTACGGATCAGGGGGCTTTGCGGATCGAAACCACGCTCGCGCAGTTGCTCGTCGAGCCGGGTTTCGCCATCCCACCAGGTACACACCTTCGCCAGCAGGTCGACCTGATCCGGCGGCAGGCCCATCACGCGGGCCACGTCGCGCACGGCGCTCTTGCTGCGATAGCTGATCACCGTCGCCGCCAGGGCCGCGCGTTCGCGGCCGTATTTTTCGTAGATGTGCTGGATGACTTCCTCACGCCGCTCGTGCTCGAAATCGATGTCGATGTCCGGCGGCTCCTTGCGCTCGCGCGAGATGAATCGCTCGGTCAGCAAGTCGAAGTTGGCCGGATCGACGGCGGTGACGCCCAGGGCATAACAGACGGCCGAGTTGGCTGCCGAACCGCGGCCCTGGCAGAGAATGTCCCTGTCCCTGGCGAACCGAACGATTTCCTCGACAGTAAGAAAATAAGACTCGTATTTCAGATACTCCACGAGGGCCAGCTCGCTTTCGATCTGCTTCCTGACTTTCGCCTCGATACCGTCGGGCCATCGCCGCTTGATGCCTTCCTCCGTGAGATGGCGAAGCCAGCTGGTAGCGGTATATCCCTGCGGCACGAGTTCGGCCGGGTAGCTGTATTTCAGCTCGCCCAGATCGAACTGGCAGCGTGCCGCCAGCCGGAGGCTTTCTTCCATGAGGTGTCCGGGATAGATCCCGGCCAGTGCCTCTAGCGTGCGCAGATGCCGCTCGCCATTGCGAAACAGCAGGTTTCCCGCTTCCGCCACCGTCTTGTGGTGACGGATCGCCGTGAGCACATCCTGCAGGGCACGCCGGCCACGCACATGCATATGGACATCGCCTGCCGCGACCGTGCGAATGCCCATGGAAGAAGCCAGCGACTCCAGCTCACTCAGGCGACGTGCATCATCGGGACCACGATGCAGTTCCACGGCCATCCACAGGCGCTCGCCGAACAACGAACGAAGCCAACGGGCCTGTTCGCGATCGGGCACCGTATCGGGGAGCCATAGCGCCAGGGTTCCGGGCATGCCGTCTTGCAGGTCTTTCCGGAACAGCCGGTAATCACCCTTCTCCGCCGCACGCCGCCCCTGCGTGATCAGCGAACACAGTGCGATATAACCCTCGATGGTTTCGCACAGCAGGACGACGCGCGGCCCGTCCAGAAGGCGGAATTCCGCACCGACGATGAGTTTTATCCCTGTCTCCCGCGACGCCTTGCGCGCCCGCACGATACCCGCCAGCGAACATTCGTCGGTGATGGCCAGCGCGGTATAGCCGCATTCTTTCGCACGCTCGAATAGTTCGCTTGCGCTGGAAGCCCCTCGCTGGAACGAGAAATTCGACAGGCAATGCAGTTCGGCATAGGCACTCATGCAAACCACCCGTGCAGCATCCAGCGCCCCGGCTCGTCCGGCGCACGGTATACCCATGCACGCTGACCCTGTGCGGTACGCACGACGTAGTAATCGCGACGAATGTCGCCGTCCCACCAGCCGGTTTCCAGCCGTTCGGGGCCGCAGATGACAGCCGAGGGCGCATCGCGCAGCGGTATCGGGTGATCGAGCAGCCAGGTAGGCCGTGGCGATGTCTCGGGCGTTGGCACAGGCGCCGTGGGTTCACGCGCCTGTGCATATTCCGGGCGCGGATCGACGGTGCGACCCAGCCGGTAGATCGCTTTTTCCCCAAGACGCGCAAGCAATCGTCCGCGCAACTGATCCAGCGGCATGGCGTTTGCCGGGCGCGTGTCGAACAGGTCGCGCCCTCCGGGGACAAAGGGCGGCAGTTCGCTGGCGATCAGTCGCATCGCCACCACGGATGACGGCAGCGCCTGGCGTTCCAGTCGCTCACGTGCGCAGTCGAACAGCAGGCGTGCATCGCGCTCGGCGGCGAGCAGGCCCACGGGCATGCAGGTCGGGGGTCCGCTGCGATGTTCCAGTTCCACCACGAAACGTTGCACGCCGCCATCGCGACCGGCGAGATACGCCGCCAGGTCGCCGGTGAGGCGGCGCAACGGAAACACCAGGGCTCCCGACTGCTCCACCTCGTGGGCCCACTCCATGCGCAGGTCCAGGCTGTCGGGTGGACGGAAGCTTTCCAGCGTCGCGGGTGCGTCGCCGACCAGTGCATCCATGTAGTCGAGCAGCATCGCACCGAAGCGCCGCTGCAATCCCGCTCGCGGCAGGCCCATGAGCTGCCCGAACGTGCGCACGCCCATGGACGCCAGTGCATCGGCCGCGCCCTCGGGCAGGCGCGCACGCTGCAAGGGCATGGGCGCAAGCGTGCGCCGCAGCTCATCGACCGAGGTGACCGCCAGCCCGTCACGCACACCCGCAAGCACATGTGCCGCATGGGCGTTCGGGGCCAGCGTGATGCGATGACGAAAACCCTGGTCATCGAGACTGCGACGCAAGGCAGGCTCCATGTCCGCCCATTGCCCGAACAGTTTCAGGCTGCTGCCTGCTTCAAACACCACCGCATGGGGCAGCAAGGCGACATCGGAGCTGTAGCCGTAGGCCCAGGCGGCGAGCATGCGATGGGCACGCAGGGTCGCCGCAGGGTCGTATTCCACCATCTCGAATCGGTTGAGCAAGGCCTGCGCCGCGGACAGATGCTGCCCGCGGTACACGCCTGCCGCACGCGCGGACAGGTTTGCCGCGACCACGATGCGTCCGTTGGCCGGGCCGCCCACCAGCACGAGCGGTTCATCCGATGGCGGCCGGCCCCGAAGGACATCGTCCAGCGCCAGCTGCGGCAGCAATACACAGGCCCAGAGCATCGCGATGCCTCACGTCCAGCCGACGGGCACGGGAAATGCGGGCGCATTGCCGCCACGGCACTTGTGCACGCGCACCTGCGATGCCGCGCCGGGCATCAGTTCGAGGCGAAGCGCGGCGGGAGAGGCCTGCACGAGATGACGGCGATCACGAAAGGCAAAGGCCAGCGCCTTGCCGGTATCGGCCGCCACCTGCAAGCGACGCAACGCACGGTCGTCGGCCTGGAACGGCCACGCCAGCACCGCGGCGCAGCTGCCCGAGCGCAGGCATTGTTCCGTAGCCCATAGCGCGTCGCGCGCATCGGCCTGCACGATGTCCACCTTCGACATGCGCACGCCGCCGGCTTCCCATCCCGGCACATAGGGCGTGTAAGGCGGCGCGACCACCACCACGGTGCGCCCGGCCTGCGTATGCCTTGCCAGCGTGGGCAGCAGTAATTGCAGCTCGCCCACGCCATCGGCCGGCAGCAGGATTTCCGTCATGGCCGCCGCAGGCCAGCCACCCGCAGGCAGGATCGCGTCGAGCATCGCCCAGCCCGTGGGTTCGTCGCCGGTCGTTACGGGCGTGGCCGTGCCCTGCCAGACCTGCCGGCCTTCGATCAGGGAACGCAGTGCGACGACGCTGCCCATGGCGATTCAGCGCAGGCTGCGCAGGCAACGGGTGACGACACCCCAGATTTCCAGGGTTTCATCCTCGCGGAACACGATGGGCTTGAAGTGCGCGTTCTCGGGCAGCAGGGCCACCTTGCCCTCGATGCGGCCCAGACGCTTGATCGACAGTTCGCCATTGACGATGGCCACCACGATGTCCCCCTGCCGCGGCCGGAGTGCGCGATCAACCAGGACCTCGTCGTTATCGAAGATGCCTGCCCCGATCATCGACCAGCCGGACACCCGGATGATGAAGGTGCTGGGTTCGTGCCCGGGCAGCACCAGATGGGTGTTGAGATCCACGGCCTCGTCGGCATGGGCATCCGCCGCGCTGGGGATGCCGGCCGGCACGCGGCTGGTGAAGGCTGTGAGCGCCACCGTGGACGGGTCCAGCGACAACGGACGCGGCGCGTCCAGCGCCGGCGGCTTCCGATAGGCGTCGAGATAGGCCAGCACGGCCGGCACCTGGCTCTCGGGCACACGGATACGCTGGCTGGGCTCACCGACCGGACGGCCGGCGCCTGGGCGGGTTCCACCGTGGTCGGAGGGGGGCATGGGCAGCCATCTTGATTAGCGGGACGGAATTCAAGATACCACCGCTTCATCTCAGCGCGTGAGATATCGCCGAGCAGTGATCTGTAGGAGCGCGCCTTGCGCGCGACCGGCATCGCAATAATCCGGTCGCGCGCAAGGCGCGCTCCTACATGAGCCTGGCTTCCGTGCTCCGGCATGCAGGTTCATCGGGTGAGACGGCGCGGTGATAAAGTGGCTTCGTCACCCAGTCAGCCCTCGTCGCCATGTTCGATGCCCACGCCATCGCCGTCGTCTTCTCCGTCTACGTTGTCGGAGTGGTCATACCCGGCCCGAACTTCGTGGCCGTGGCGCACAAGGCCGCGTCCACGACGGTGCACGAAGCACTCGGTACCGTGCTGGGCATCGTGCTGGTGAACCTGTTCTGGGCCAGCTGCGCGATCCTGGGTATCGGCATCGTCTTTGCCACGTTTCCCTGGATCGCACTGGCAGTGAAGCTTTGCGGTGCCGCCTATCTGATCTGGTTCGGCGGGCGCCTGATCGCCCGCGCCGGCGCGCAGGCGGCCGTGACGGAAGGCTCGCGGACCGGCGGCATGCGCCGCGCGATCCGCGAAGGCATTGCCACGAACCTGGTCAATCCCAAGTCCATGGCATTTTTCGCAGCAGTCTTCGCCGCCGCTGCGCCGCCCCATGTCTCGCTGCCCACCTTCCTCGGCATGCTGGGCACGGTCTGCGTGGTGGCAACCACCTGGTACGCCCTCGTGGCGGTGCTTTTCGCCACACCGCGGGTCGCTGCCCGCTATCGCCAGCACAAGGCATGGATGGATCGCGCGTGCGGCTCGATCATTGTCGCGCTGGGCATCCGCCAGCTCGCCCGCTGAACCGGACAGCCAAAGACCTCAGGTCGATGCCGCCCGGGCCGGGAACCCCGTGCTGGTTTCGAATTCGGCGATGGGGCGGGAGGTTTCCGTGAGGGAGGACAACGGCACCCGCTCGGCCACGCCCATGAGGCGCACCCGCAGGGCGCTGATCTCGCGCACGCGCTCGGAGGCCTCGAAGGAATATTCGTCGGTCATCTCGAAAGCGGCAACCACGTCGCCCTCTGCACCCCGCATGATCCATGGGCGCCGGGCCGTGATGAGGCCCGCCTTCTGCAAGGCTTCGTAGATATCCAGCAGGATCGAGACGACCAGATCCGTGCGCCCCGGGAAGGGCCGGTAACCAACGATGATCGACGTGGCCATGCGCCTGCCCCGCATGATTGGATTCACCCGATTGTTCCGCTTACAGCGCCGACGTCAAGCCGAATCCTGGGCGGAATCGGCAAGCTTCGTCATTGCAGCTCGCGAACCACCCGGAAGCCCACGCGCGCGCTGCGCACATCGGCCGCGGCGCCCTGGCGATATGCCGATCGGACCATGTCGGGCGCACTACCCCAGGAGCCGCCACGGATCACGCGGCGGTTGCAGCCCGGGTTGACCCAGGCCTCGGCGTTGCGGGGGGCGCGGATGTAATTATCGTGCCAGCAGTCGGCCACCCACTCGGACACGTTGCCGCCCATGTCGTAGAGGCCGAACGGATTCACCGCAAAGCTCATGACCGGTGCAGGGCCCCAGTAGCCGTCCTTGTATCCGCTGAAGGCATTGCTCCAGCGACGTCCCGACGCCGAGCGGTCGTTGCCACCCGTGAGGTTTTCCACCTTCGACGTGGGCGTGCCGTCGCCCCACCAGTAACGCGTAGTGGTGCCTGCACGCAGTGCGTATTCGAATTCGGATTCGCTGGCCAGGCGGTATTTCTTGCCGGTGCGCTGCGACAGCCACTCGGCGTACGCCTTTGCGTCGTTCCACGACACGTTCACCACCGGCAGGCGTTCCTGACCCGGTTTGCCCGCGTAGTCGTCCTGCCAGGTGGCCGCGCTGTCGTCGCGAAGTCCGCCGCTGGCCTCGTCATAGACACTGCCGCCCTGAAGCGATTGCGACTGGGGCACATAGCCGCTCGCACGGACGAAATCGCGGAACTGGCCGATGGTGACGGAGCTGCGCGCCATCGCGAAGCCCTTGTCCACATCCACCTCGTGCAGGGGCGATTCGTTGGCATCGTGGCCGCGCTCGCCATCCGGGGAACCCATGAGGAACTTGCCGGTGGGCACCACCACCATGGGCGGCGCCTGGCCGTTGGTGTCCACGAAGCGGTCGACGAAGACCTGGCCCGGCTTGTAGCTCGCATAGACGCGGGCATTGGTGAGGCGTTCGTTGAAGTCGTCGATGCCGGCGACATCGGGGCTCACCTGCTGAGCCTTGGCGGCCAGCTGCTGGGCCAGCTCAAGGTTGCCGGAATCCAGCGCCGAACGGGCCTGGGCAAGCACGCCGCTGGCGTTCTGCCGACGCATGCCCTCCACACGACCCCGGGTGTCCTGCAAGGCCTGCGACTCGGGCTCGATGGTGGCAGCCTCGGCCAGCGCGGCATCGGCGGCGACAAAGTCATCCTGCGCCACGGCCGCCAGCGCCTTGTCGAGCACCGAGCGCTGCACCTGGGCCATGCCCTGCGTGGCGACGGCGTTGTCCGGATCCAGCTCCAGTACCTGGCGATACGTATCCAGCGCGCTGTCGCCACGCGGCTGGCTGGCCTTGCCGTCCTGCAGCTGCGAGGCGGCCTTGCCCAGCAGTGGCCGCACCTTGTCGAGCACGGCCAGCTTCTGTTGCAGGGGGCCGACGTCGCCGGCGCTGTCCGGCAGCGCCTTCAGCGCAGCCAGCGAGTCTCGCGCCGCATCACCGTCGCCCAGCACGATGTCCTGCTCGATCTCTGCCGCCAGCCGCCCGCGCACCTCATCCAGACCGGCACGGGCGCGCTGGCTGTCGTCCTTCTCCTTGAGCGCGGCGAGGAAGAGCGCGGAGGCGCTGTCCTTGCCACCGACGAGACGATCGGCCGCCAGCGCCTTGTCGGCGCGATCCAGCAGGGCCGTCAGTTCGGGCGAGTCGGGGGTTTTCTGGGCCGGCAGCGGGGCTTCGTTCGTCTTGCCGCGCTTGCGGGTCGCAATGACCGACGTGGAAGCCAGCATGATCGGCGGACCGGCATCCAGCTCGGACGCCATGGCGGGGGCCGCCGCCTGCGGACGCTGGTCGAAGCCCATGGTCGTGGCCTGTCCGCGCAAGGTGGAGCGCGGCGTGTTCTGGCTGGGCTGGACGTGCAGCAGCTGCGGAAAAAAGTGGTAGAACAGCGCGAACGCGAGCACGGCCACGCCCAGGGCACCACCAATGGCGCGCTGTCGGCGGACGGTCTCGGTATTGGGCATGGTGGGCTGTTCCGCGTGGGCCTGCTATCGTGCGCCGTCACCATAGGGAATCACGCACGACAGGGCAACCTCGAAGAGCGTACGTCCCTCGTATCATTAAGGACGCATGCATGCTTTCGAGCGACCTCGCTCCCAACGCTCCCTGGATCGACCGCGCCGATGCGCTGGCCGACTGGCTCGCACCTGTCGGCCCTCATGCCATCGTCGGACTCGATACCGAGTTCATGCGGCGCAACACCTTCTACCCGCAGCTCGCCTTGCTCCAGCTGGCACACGAAGGCCGCTACGCGCTGATCGATCCGCTCGCCTTTCCGCTGGACGGCACCCTGCTGGCGACCTTCGCGGCGCAGCCGACGGTCACCGTGATGCACAGCGCAGGCGAAGACCTCGAAGCCCTCTCGCCCTTCCTCCCGGAAGGGCCGCACACGCTGTTCGACACGCAGATCGCCGCAGCCTTTGTCGGCATGGGCCTGGGCATCAGCTATCGCGCACTGGTGAAGGAACTGGTGGGCGACGAACTGGACAAGGGCGAGACGCGCAGCGACTGGCTGCAACGTCCGCTCACCGATTCGCAGAAGTTGTACGCCGCGCTCGATGTGGTGCACCTGCATCCGGTACACGCCATCCTCAGCGAGCGCCTGGCGGCGCGTGACCGCGCGCAGTGGCATGCCGAGGACTGCGCCCGCATGAAGCGTCGTGCCAGCCAGCGCGAGGGTGATCCGCAGCCACAGCGCGGCTACAAGCCGGCCGCCGAATGGGCGCCTGAGAAACAGGCCCTGCTCCGCCGCGTGCTGCGCTGGCGCGAACTCACCGCACGTACGATCGACAAGCCCCGCTCCTGGCTGCTCGAAGACACCCACGCCCTCGACCTCGTCGACCGTCCGGCCGCTTCGCTCAGTGTCGTGGAAGAGCGCACGCGCGGTACGCGTGCACTGCGTTCACAGCAGCGCGAAGAATTGTTCCACCTGCTCCAGCGCCCCGTGGAAACGGTGGAAATCGAGGAGACCGCGCCAGTCCTGGGGCACCCGGTGGGCGATGCCAAGCGTGCCATCAACGACATGCGCACCGTGGTCGACCACATCGCCACCGAACTCGACCTGCCACCCGGCCTGCTCTGCTCGCGCAAGTCGCTGGAAGAATTCGTGATGGGCGGCGGCCACTGGCCCGACTCCCTCGACGGCTGGCGCCGGGGCGTGCTGTTCGACAAGCTGTCGGCCTTGCTGCCCGGCTGAGCCGGGCAGCCACGGGTATCAACCCTTGGGGCAGGATGTGCGTGCGGTATCGGCCACCGACGAGATACGCCAGTTGCCATCGATGCGCACCAGGGTTACCACGTTGCTGCCGCAGTGGTGCACCTTGTCGTCGATAAAGAAGGTGTAAGGCGCCCAGATCACCGCCACGTTGTCGTCGATGCGGATTTCCGGGTTGTGGATCTGCTCAAGCAGCTTCTCCGTCCCGGTCTTCGGCAGGCGCGCGAGGAAGGCATCCAGATCAAGTTCCAGCGGCTTCCCCTCGCGCATGAGCGTGGCATGGAAACTCGGCAGCGCCTGGTCGCGCATCATCTGCTGGTCGCGCTTGGCCAGGCCGTCGAGAAGGAGCTGCAGCGGGCGGTAAGCCGCCTGTTCCTGCGCGTTCATGGCATGGGCCTGGGATACGGGAAGAAGACACGCCGCGGCGACGGCGACACAACAGGACAGGGTAAGCAGGCGCGGATACCGGAACACGGCAAACCTCCAGGGACGGGCGATGGAAAGGCGGCAGATGATCGGTCGGGACGGCATGCGAGGGCTTTCACATAACCAGCGAAAACCGCCATTTCAACGCGACGGCCGCCCGGGCCAGGGGTACCCAGGACAACACCAGCGCCATGGCGCCCGTAAAACCCGATGAGCGCAGGAGCGTCCGGCGCCGCTGATCGACGTGCTCGTTCATGTGCACTACCTCTTGATCGGGAAGCGTGGTGGTCGGAATAGCACATCGCCGGGGCCGTTGCAGCATGGGTGAGCAAAGGCAAGGCCCCGCCGATCAAGGCCCTATTTCACGCACCGGAGGCTGTTGGCAGCTGCCGGGATCGCTGATATGATCCCGGGCTCGTGGGGCGGTAGCTCAGCTGGGAGAGCGTCGCGTTCGCAATGCGAAGGTCGGGAGTTCGATCCTCCTCCGCTCCACCAATCATTCCAGACAAAAAGCCCTGGCATTGCCGGGGCTTTTTGCTGTTGGCGATATCCCTGCCTCAGCTCCCGGCCAGCCTCTTGTCGATGCCCGCATAGAAATCCCGGTATGCCCCCGGATCACTGACAATCGACGTCCGTGCATCACCCTTGCTGTCCCACACCGTCAACCGGAAGCGCGTCCGTAGCTTGACCGTGCGCCCTTCGGATTCGGCGGCGATAAAAGCCTCGGTGCTCTGGTGATCCGCCTTGGCCGGAAGCGGAACGCCCCGGGCCTTGAGCACGCCACGCAAGATCTCCCGGCGAGTGGTGACGAGTGTTTCGTCGTGGCGGGCGTTTATCTGGTGAAACTCGGAATCGACCTCGACCGAGGCATAGCCCTCCTGTGCGAGCACGGCCGCCGCTGCGGCAAGCACCTTGCCTGTATCTTGCGAGACGTAGCTATGGTCGCGCGCCTGCTCGAAGGCCTGGCGCTCCTGCGGGGTCTGCGGCACGACGACCTGGGTAGAGCTGAAACGCAGAAAGTGTCCGCCGGACCCCGTGACTTCCGGAGCGGGCGCGGCATCCTGGGCCAGGGACGCCAGGGGACATAGCGCTGCCGCCAGCATGGCGGCCTTCCATCGCAAGGCATTCCGGAACACGGTGCGCTCCCTTCAGGTGATCGGATCCGGCGCGAGTCTATGCCAGATCAGGTAACCGTATGCTTACCGTAGTGCCGGTCCGCCGGAATGGGCAGCCGCCCTTGTAGGAGCGCGCCTTGCGCGCGACCGGTACAAAGCAATGCGTTCGTAAACACCGGCACGCCACGACACATCCGGTCGCGCGCGAGGCGCGCTCCTACAAGGGTGGCGGAATCGTCCGGTGCCCCGGCGTCTGGCCGGGGCACCGGTGGCATCAGATTCCGAAGTCCAGGTTCATCTGCACCCACAGCTCACGCCCGAGGGCGTTGTAGTTGGTGACGTCGAAGTACGGCCAGTCGCCATTCGTTATGTCTTTCGGCGGGCGCTTGTTGAAGATGTTGTTTGCCGAAAAGGTGATCGATGCCATCGGATTGAAACGGAACGTCGTCGAGCCGTTCCAGCGGATCCACGGCGGCAGGTTCTTCGCGGTGCCGATGTGGTTCCACATCTGGCCGTCGCGCTGGCCGTAGATCGTGCTGCTCCACGAGCCGATGCTCCAGGTCAGGTTGCCGCTGACCCGGCTCTTGAACTCGTTGGAGTTCGCGCAGCACAGGTAGTTCTGGGTCGGGTCACCTTCCTTTTCCTTGTCCGTATGGGTGAGCGCGTCGTAGTAGCTCACGCCAAGCACGAAATCACCGAAGCGCCCTGCCCTCCAACGATAATCCACCTGGGACTGGATACCCGTCTGCCGCTCGCTCGCCACGTTGATGGGATACGTGGACACGCCCAGCACGGCATTGGGCGCGATGGGGTCGGTCGAGGGACGGCGGCTCACTTCACCGAGCACTTCCTGGCACGTCGGCGAACTGATGTCGTAGCCGGTCTGGCCGTTCTCCGACGTGCCCAGTCGGCAGTTCGCTTCCGTGGTCAGGATTTCGTCGGTGCCAAGAGTACGTACCTCGTTCTTGATGACCACCGCGTTGTAGTCCACCGACCAGCTCAGCGCGTTGTCGGGCGTGGACCACACGAAGCCATAGGTGAACGATTTCGCGGTGATGTCCTTCAGCTTTGTATTGCCACTGGAGGTGGAAAGCACCGCAAGGCCCGACTGCGGGCAGTCGTTATAACTGCTGGAATTGAAGCCCGCGAGGCGACACTGATAATAGTCGGTGTTGGTGGTATAGCCGCTGGAATGCGCGGAGAACAGGTTGAACATGTTCGGCGCACGGAAGGCCGTGGCATAGCTGCCGCGCAGCAGCAGCGTATCGAGCGGGCGGTATTCGAGGCCCAGCTTGTAAGTGAGCTTTCCATTGCCCTGGCCGGCGTAGTTGTACTTGTCCCAGCGACCCGAGACATTGGCCGTCAGCTTGTCCAGCAGGGGCACCTGGAATTCGGTGCCGAAGGCCGTCGAATCGCGGCTGCCCTTGGCAACCGTAGAACCGGTCTGTCCACGGAAGTAGCCCTCATCGGCCAGCTCACTGGCGGAGCGGTTCTGGAAGTGCTCGTGCCCGCGCTGCGCGATCACGGCCATGCCCACGTCACCGGCAGGCAGCTGGAACAGGCTGGGATTGGTCAGCGTGATGGAGAAGCTCTGGTTCCAGGACTGCGACGCTGCACGATTGAGTGCGCTGAAACTGTTGTATTGCGCCCGGTCGACAGGCACGTACAAACGGTCGAGGTTCGGCGCAAAAATCGGATACCCGCTCGCGTCCGTACCCAGCTGCGGCCCGAGGTAGTAATCGTCGACGCCGTTCTTCGCGAGGAAGTCGGTGGACTTGCGTACCAGGCTCGTCTGCGAACGGTTGGAATAGATGTCGTAGTCGAATCCGGTATCGAACAGCGGACCCTTGCCACCCAGCGTGAAGTTATAGCTATGCGTGAAGACATGCTGGTCTTTCGCATCGAGCCCGACTTCCTCCGGCCCGAAGATCCTCTGCCAGGTCTCGTAGTGGCCGCTGGTCTGGTTGTAGAACGTCTGGTTCCAGGACGGGCTTCCACCGGAATAGGTCGGATTGCTGTAGCTGTAGAGAATGTCGGAATACAGCTCGGTTTCCGGCGTGAAGTGATAACGCAGGAACATCGCACCGTTGAGGTCGGTTTCCTTGTTGCTCAGCGTCGTGTAGCTGACGTTGTTCGGCGTACCGCAGTAATGACCCAGGCCCGCACCACTTCGATAGCTATACGCCGTGGTGTTGCCGTACAGATAGGAAAGGTTGTTGCAGGTGGCCGCGCCCGGGTCTACGTAATGTTTGTTGTTGCCGAGCTCCTGGCGCAGGAAGGTACGCGACGGCACCACTCCCTTCCCCGTGGGATCGTCGTAGTACGAATCAATGTAATCGCGCTGGTAGGCCCACACGGGAGTCTGCTTTTCCAGCTGTATGCCACCGGAGATATCCAGGTCTCCCCAGCGGGTGCCGCTGTTGATCTGCAAGCGCTGGTTTTCACCGCCGCCATCGGAATAGCCGCCCATGCGGAAATTGACATGGGTACCTTCGATGTGGTCCTTCAGCACGATATTGACCACGCCCGCGATGGCCGATGATCCGTACACCGACGACTGCCCGCCTGTCAGCACGTCGATATGGTCGATGAGACCCACCGGGATGTTCGCGATATCGGTGATGTTGGTGCCGCCGTTATAGGCCAGTGGGTAGCTCGCCATGGGCCGGCCATTGAGCAGGGTCAGGGTGTATTCGGGCGGCAGGCCCAGCAGGCTCACGGTCTTGGCACCCGGCGTATAGCCTCCGGTGAACTGGCCGTCCTGTACCGAGCCGTTCGCGATGGGCAAGGCGCGCAACGCATCGAACGTGCTGCCGAAACCCTTCTGCTCGATGTCTTTTGCGGTGATCGTGACCGAGGGCGATGGCCCTTCGATCTGTGCGCGGGGAATCAGCGAGCCCGTCACCGTGACCGCCTGCATCTTCGTGGCGTGGGCGGCGTCATCGCCCGCGGCCTTCCCCTTGATCTTCACTGTCTTGTCGCCAGCCTGCTCGTCCTTCGAGGCGCTGCCCGACGCATCGCTGGCGACTGTCTGCAAGGCATGCGCCGACGGAACCAGCAGCAGCGAGGCCACCACCAGGCTCAAGGTCTTCAGTTTCATATGTGACAACCCCTATCGCTGAATATGTTTTTCAGGACAAGCGCTCCCGTCGCCGCTCTCGCGTCGATGCGGAAAACGCCCGTGGAGCCCACGCGCACCTACCCGGCGCGTCGGCGTTGCACCCCAACTACCTGGTCAACAAAATCATTCAGTGCGGCCCTGGCCCCTGCCCGGACCCGGATCATCAAACATGCGGCTTGGGTCCCTCAGCACCTGCCAGACGGGAACACCCGTGCATCGCGAGAGGCGCGAGGACGGAACCGCTTATCGTATTAGCGGACAACCCACTCCCCGCGGGCGGTCACGTATCCCTGAGCGAACGATTTAAATCGTTCCAAATCGAGATTATGAAGGTTTCGTTACCTTGTCAATTGGCGGCGCAGCAAGGCGGCTCATAACCTGGTCGCTCCCTGAAGACACGCCACATGTCGCCGATCCACGTCGTTTCGGCGCCAGGAAAGCGGACGCCGGCCAATAGAAAGCATGGCTGCGTCTGACCGCATAAGAACAACGCGTATTCGGCAGAATGCCTGCATCCGGGTTGAAGGACGCCACCCCCACGTTGAATCGTGGCAATATTGAGTGGAAATTTTTCTTACTTCTGGCTGGGGAGGCAGGTGTGAAGGGAAGCACAGCGCAAGGGAATGTGAGCGCGATTCATTGGGCGCACTGGGGACAACACTTCGCCATCGCCGCTGCGTATGCCGCGTGCTACGAGCTCGCGCGTTACGTTTCTTTTCCGCAATGGCTGCTTACTGCCGGGCTTCGACTTGCCTGCCTGCTTCTTCTTCCCGTCCGGTTCTGGCCTGCCCTCGCCCTGGGTGAAGGACTCCCCCTTCTGGAGGAAGCCGCACTTTGCGCATCCAAGTTCGGCACGGGCTGGGCCATCGCACAATCGGTCCCGATGGTGGTGCTCTGGATGGCGTTGTTGAAGCCCATGCGGCTTCGGTGGGCGCTTCATGACGAGCACGGGCAAGTACGCATGTCGATGATTCTTGCAGCCTCACTCGGCACGTCGATTATCACTGCTTCGGCTACATCGATTCGACTGATGCTCGCTCTTCAGCACACGCCTGGAAAATGGCCTGATATTGGTAGCGAGGATTTCTTCGCATATCTTCTCGGAGCTTATCTGGGTGCGTTGACGCTGACGCCCGTCGTCCTCGCGTTGTGCGAGCGGATACATGCCTGTCGCGGTGAGACCATTTCCCTGGGGACGATCTGGCGTAGCCAGCTTCTACGGGATGTTCTCTGGTGGACACTGCCAGTGGTAACCGGACTGGTATGGATGACGTTGGCTACGCACGATGAGGGCATTCGCCAGATCACGCGTCTGGCTCTGCTGCCTCCCGTCATAGGCCTCGCATGGCGTCACGGATGGCATGGCGCTGCGGTGGGCGGCATGGTTGCCAGCGTGGCATTGGCCATGACGGCACATGGCGCGCTTGACCCTGAAACCATCAGGGTCCAGGTCATTCTTGCGCTCACCATCTCCAGCTGCCTCTGGATCGGCGCCTATGCGGCACGTCGATCCGGATCACTCATCGCTTCAGCGTCACTGAAGCGATGAGTGATCCATCATCAATGGGCCGTCATCTGAATGGAGCAAATGCGAGGATCGTCGCAATTTGAAGCCACCATCAGTCGAGTGGTCCCGTTGCCCTGCGGCGCAGCCGAAATACTTACGGCTTCGTCCCGATAAACCTGCTCACCTGCAGGAGCAGTCTTAGCGCTACCGTCGGTCGGGGTCACCCAGCGCCCGGCATCCACGCCAATGGGTAGATCCAGAATGCTGTCGGCAGCGGTATAGGCGATCGCGCCGCGTACCGTGCCGCTGGCATCGTTGACCTGGACATAACGCACGCCCTGCTTCTGAAATACGTAGACGTGATAGTGCGGCGTGGTGCTGACATCCGCCGTGCTCGGCCAGGATTGTCCGAGGCCCGTCGTGACCGGACCGGCCGCCATCACGGCGGTGGTAGCGAACAAACCCGCGAATCCTGCTGCCAGCAAACCAGAACGACTGCGCATAAACCTTCCTCCATGCGGTTGGGAATCGGTAGAGTAGTCGTCAATATAGGCCCTGCCCAGTCCCCTGCGCACAGGGATTCGGCGCAAGCCACGCCAGCATGGATGGCAATCTGGGGCCTATTCCATGACACCGCTTCCGATTCGGGATACAACCACCGGAAGTCCGCCTCTGCACAGCGCCATCGTTACGTCATGAATGCCACGAAGACACCCCACGCCTCCGTCCTCTTCATCTGCACCGGCAATATATGCCGCTCACCCACGGCCCATGCGCTGCTCGTCCACAAGGCGGCGGCCGCAGGGTTGACGCTGGAAGTGGATAGCGCGGCGGTCACCGATTCAGAGCTGGGCAATCCACCGGATGCCCGTTCCCTTGCGGAACTGCGTCGGCGAGGGATACCCATGCCGGCGCACCGGGCGCGACGGGTAACCGCGGACGATTTCCGCCGTTTCGATCTCGTGGTGGGCATGACCGCCGCACATGTCGCTACGCTCAACCGGATGGCGCCGGATGCTGCGCACAAGATCGGGCTGATGATGGTCCACTCCGCCGATCACGGCGCCATCGACGTACCCGATCCGTGGTATGGCACGCGAACAGACTTCATCGAAGTATTCGACATGCTCGATGTCGCGGTGGATGGCCTGCTGGATTCGCTCCGCCGGAATCACCCGCAGGTCAGTTGAGGGCGCTGTCGCGCCCCTGGTCATCGGCAGCCGGCAACAAGCCGGCCAGCAGCCAGCGGGCGCTGTCACCGGGGCGGTCGCCATGGAGCAGCTCCACGCCGTACTGGCGCGAGAACAGCAGCAGGCCGAAATCCACCGTCCGGCCGCAGAGCGCCAGCACAAGGCAAAGCACGGCTTTCATCGCCCCCGCCTTCCGGCATCGATGGCACGAAGCACGCGAACAAGGGCGGCGCCCTGTCCGGTGGCAATGGCGCGCTCCGCGGTCAGGCCGTCCAGCTCCCGGATGGGGTCGTGGAGGAACCACTCGGTGCGCAGCGCGGCATCGGGCTCGATGCGTGCGGCAATGATCATGGCCCGGGCGGCGGGATGACGGGGGAGCCGGCGGACGGAGGTGCGGACAAGGGCGGCGTTCGGCATGACGGTCGGACCGGGGGAAGTTGCCGTGAAGTCTGCGCGTCGACCTTATCCTGCGTTTGTCCACATTGCGTCCATGGGGTCACTTTGTGTCTGCCTTGAAATAAATGACTTATGTGTCCCCAGGGGCTATAACGGCGCTGTTTTTTCCTGTGGGTGCAAAGATCGTGCGACGTATCCTGGTGGTGGACGATGACGAGGAAATCGGTGACCTTTTGCGCCGCTTCCTCGAACGCAACGGCTTTGCGGTGGACGTGGCCATGTCGGGCGTGGCCATGGACGAGTATCTGGGTCGCGGCGATTACGACCTGATGACGCTCGACCTCATGCTGCCCGGCGAGGATGGCTTGTCACTCTGCCGTCGCGTTCGCGCGAAGTCGGCCCTGCCGATCATCATGCTCACGGCCACGGGTGCCACATCCGAGCGCATCGTGGGCCTGGAGGTGGGTGCGGACGACTATCTCGCCAAGCCCTTCGACCCCCGCGAGCTGCTGGCCCGTATCCGCGCGATCCTGCGCCGTGCAGAGGCCACCCAGAACGCCGCATCCGGTACGACCCGCGCCTGCATCCGCTTTGCCGGCTGGAGCCTCGACGTGGCGCGCAGGGAGCTGCGCGCCACGGATGACACGCTCGTGCCCTTGTCGGGCGGCGAATTCGACCTGCTGCTGGCCTTCGTGGAGCATCCGCAGCGGGTGCTTACGCGTGAGCAGCTGATCGACCTCGCGCGCGGCAGCCGCCACGAAGCCTTCGACCGCAGCATCGACGTGCAGGTGAGCCGCCTGCGCCGCAAGTTCGGCGCCGATTCGCATGCGCCGGAGCTGATCCGCACCATCCGCAACGTGGGCTACATGTTCGTCGTGCCCGTGGACGCCGCATGAGCCGTCTGCGCTGGCGCCTGAATACCCTTGCCGGCTGGCTCATGGCGAACATCATGGCCGCCATCGGGCTGCTCATGCTGCTCAATGCGCTGGTGATCCTCTTTGTCAGCGTGTGGACACGACCCACGTTCACGCAGAGCGGCATGGCCGAACAGATGGGCCTGGTACAGCGCGCCGTCGATGCCACGCCCGTCGAACACCGCAAGGCGCTGGTAGCCACCCTCGCCTCGCATACGCAGTACGGGATTCACTGGTATCCGGACCGCGCATCGGTGCCGATGCCGCATATCGACCATCCGGACAAGGCGTTTCCCGAACGCATGCAGGAAATCCTCGGCAAGCGCGCCGTCGAAGGCTTCGACCCGAACACCGACGACCCCGGCACCACGGGCCAGACCCATTACATGCTGGCCATCCAGATCAACGACGGCAGCTGGATCACCTTCGACACGGCCACGCGCATCTGGGGCCTCGATCCCTTCACCCAGCTCCTGGTAATCAGCCTGTTCGCGCTGTTTTCCGGCGTGGTCGTGGCCGCGTTTGCTAGCCGCCGCCTGTCCCGACCGATGAACCTGCTCGCGGGAGCAGCGGAACGCTTCGGCTCCGACGTGCAGTCGCCAGCCATTCATCCCGAAGGTCCGCATGAAATCCAGGTGGCGATGCGCGCCTTCAACGAGATGCAGGGGCGCATCCAGCGCTTTGTCCGTGACCGTACCGAAATGCTCGCGGCCATCTCACATGATCTGCGTGCACCACTGACCCGCATGCGCCTGCGCGGGGAATACATCGACGATGCGGACCAGCAGCGCCGGCTGTTCAACGACGTGGACGAGATGCGTGCCATGGTCGATGCCGCGCTGGCGTTCTTTCGCGGCGATGGCGAAGAAGAACCCATGACCCGGTTCGACCTGACCGCCCTGGTCCATACCGTCATCGACGACTGTCGCGACGAAGGCGCCGACGTGAGTTACGAAGGTCCGGAGCGAATGATCTACGAAGGACGACCCAAGGCGCTCAAGCGCGCCATCGTCAACCTCGTGGGCAACGCCGTGCGCTATGGCAGCAAGGTGTGCGTTTCGCTCGACGAATTCGATGGACAGGTGCGCCTGCGCATCACCGACCGGGGCCCTGGCATCCCGGAAGCGCTGCACGAGACCGTGTTCCGCCCCTTCTTCCGCGCCGAAGGCTCGCGTAATCGCCACACCGGCGGCGTTGGCCTGGGCCTGCCCACGGCACGCAACATCGTCCGCGGCCACGGAGGCGACATTACCCTGCGCAACCTGCCGCAGGGCCTGGAAGCCAGCCTCTGGTTGCCGGGGTCGCCCCGTCCAAACTGAACGAAATCGGCAAGTCCTACACATCTTGTCAACGGAGAATCGCCAGAATTGCCGATAACGCGCAGGCGCCAAGGTGCCGCAAGCGCGATCCAGGCGGCCTTGGGCCGCCCCTTGGAGGTCGGCAGGCAATGAGCGATACCGGGATGGCGACGCGTGGACGTCGCACAAGCAGGGAGGCGGCATGGATGCATCGCTGATGCACTCGCTCCTCCAGTACGCGTTCTTCTATCCCTGGGTGATGTCGCTGCTGTGGATGAGTGGCGGCCTGATCTACTTCGTGCGTACCGAGCGCCACGCCGGGGATCGCGAGCACCCGCCGCTGCTGGACGACTATCCCTTTGTCACCCTGATCGTGCCCTGCTTCAACGAAGGCGCCCAGGTACGGGAAACCATCGCCCACCTCTCGACCCAGCGCTGGCCTGACTTCGAGATCATCGCGGTGAATGACGGCTCGTCCGACGACACCGGGCCGATCCTGGACAGCCTGCTCCATGAGCATCCGCGCCTTCGCGTGATGCATATGGAATCCAACCACGGCAAGGCCATGGCCTTGCGTGCCGCCGCCCTGGCGGCACGCGGCGAGTTCCTCGTCTGCGTGGATGGCGATGCCCTGCTCGACGACTATGCAACGCACTGGATGGTGTCCCACCTGGTGGGCTCGCCACGCGTGGGCGCCGTCACCGGCAACCCGCGCATCCGGAATCGATCGACTCTGCTGGGCAAGCTCCAGGTCGGCGAGTTTTCGTCGATCATCGGACTGATCAAGCGCGCACAGAGCGTCTATGGGCGCATCTTCACGGTGTCGGGGGTGATCGCCGCGTTCCGCCGCAGCGCCTTGCACGATGTCGGCTACTGGCATACCGACATGGTCACCGAAGATATCGACATCAGCTGGCGCCTGCAGATGCGCCACTGGCAGATCCGCTACGAGCCCAACGCCCTGTGCTGGATCCTCATGCCCGAAACCCTGCGCGGCTTGTGGAAACAGCGCCTGCGCTGGGCCCAGGGCGGCTCCGAGGTGTTGCTGCGCCACGGCCCGGCCCTGTTCCGCTGGCGCCAGCGCCGCATGTGGCCACTGGCTATCGAGTATGTGATGAGCCTGGTCTGGTCGTATGTGATGGGCGCGATCATCGTGCTCTGGGCACTCGGGGAGATCACCGATGTGCCGCCACCTTTTCACGTCGGCACCCTGTTCCCTCAATGGCATGGCGTGGTATTGGGCGTGACCTGCCTGGTGCAGTTCATGCTGAGCCTGATGGTGGACCGCCGTTACGAAGCAGGCATCGGCAGGCACTATTACTGGATGATCTGGTATCCGCTGGCGTACTGGACCATCAACACCGTCACCTCCATTGCCGCACTGCCCCGTGCCGTCGCACGGCGCGAAGGCGTGCGCGCGACGTGGGTCAGTCCGGACAGGGGCATCCAGTGAAAGCCGAGCCGATCCTCATCGAGCGTCCCGAACGCCAGTCCTGGCCCCGGCGCATCGTCTATGCGGTGCTGACCGTGATCGCCTGGGTAGCCTGGGGCCTGCTCTGGCTCCCCGCCCTGCATCGCCTCGCCCGGGAATGGGGCCTGCCTTCGCGCTATGCCCGCTGGATTCCCGATGTGGTGTTCAGCGGGCTGGGCGACCTGGCGGGCATCGTCTGGCTGGCACCGCTGAGCCTCGTGGTCTTTCTGGCCTGGTCGCTCTACGAAGGCAGGCGCCGGACCGGAGGTGAACGCCGCCGCCGCGCGCAGCCCGTAGCGCTTCCCGCGACAGCGCAATCCCTGGGCACGAGCGTGGCGGAAGTCGCATGCATCCAAAACAGCCGTCGCGCCGTATTACGTATCGACGACGAAGGCGGTATAGGGGTCGCGACAGCAGAGCCAGCCTCTCTACATGATGATTCATCATCACGACAAGAGCGCCAGTTCACATAAATCGAAAGTTGTTGCAGCTTTGTTAGGTTCGTTGCCTATACCATGCGCATGGACCGTCGGCAGACCAGGGGATGGACGGTCCGACTCTCAACGCCGTTTGCCGGGAATGGATATCCGGCTTCGCCGATAGCAGGTCAACTGGCAGGATGGGACTGACTTCGACGATACCTCCGCGCAGCACGCGCGTGCCCCGGGCAAGGCTTTGCCTGGCGCTGATCATCGCTTTGCATGGCCCATTGGCCCTCGCCTCCACGAATACGAGCGAACGCGACGCCCTCATGGCGAAGGTGCGCGCCGAACGTGAACAGGGGCACCGGGTGGATGCGCTTGCGCATTGCCAGGCGATCCTCGACCGCTGGCCCGACGACCGGGAGGCCCGCGCGATGAACGTGACGCTGCTGACCGAACTCGGCGCCACGACCCGTGCCCGTGAGCTGGCCGCAGAGCTCGACCCGCCACTGAGCGAGGCCGCTCACTTCCACCTGGAGACCGATCAGGTCGGTCACGAGATCCGCTGGGCAAACGGCGAGCCCGCCGATCCGCGCCAGCCTTACGCCGAAGCGGATCGCGCGGTGGACGATGCGCGCCGACTCACCGACGACGCCTCCCTGTCCGGCGACCTGCGTCGCCGCGAGCAGCTCGACCTGCTGGTGGCACTGGACCAGGCCGGCCGCAGTGCGGAGGCCGTGCAGCGCTATGACGCGATGAAGAAGGATGGCGTCACCCTGCCGGCCTACGTCGAGCGCCCGCTTGCCGATGCCTTGCTGGTGCAGCGCCGTCCGGCCGAGTCGGCGACGATGTTTGAAGACTCGATCGCGAAAGATCCCGGCCCTTACGATGCCGCCGAGAGCGAGCCGCGCATCGGCCTGATGTACGCCTACCTGGAATCGAATCAGACCAGGAAGGCATTCACTACCATCGACACGCTGGCAGCGAAGGAACCGGCCTGGATCCGCGTGCCCGGCATCCGCCTGCCCGTGCAGAATCCGCGCAAGGTCGACGCCGAACTCAACGCCGCCGTCGTACGTGAATACGTGAACATGCCGGCCGAGGCGTATGACCGGCTCGTGCCGCTCAGTAATGAAGCGCCCGCCAATGCGCAGGTACGCCGCGAACTGGGCATGACCGAGCTGGCCCGTGGCTGGCCACGCCTGGCGGAGCAGGATCTCAACATCGCCGGCACCCTCGACGAACGCGACGTCGGCGCCTACATCGGCCAGGCCGATGCAGCACGTGCGCTCTACGATTACCAGGACGTCGACGAAAACCTGGCCATCGCCCGTTCGCTGGCCGACCGCAACGGCCGCGTCGAACGCGCCGAGCAATCCTGGGAACGCGAAAAGGGCTGGCAGTTCGACATCACCACCGAGCGTGGCAAGGGCTCCAGCCCCGACTACGGCGACCGCGACGGTGCCACGCAGGCCACCATTGCCAGTCCGCTCATCGACAATCACTGGCGTGTACTCGCGCTCGGTCGTTACTCCACGGCCGACCTGCCCGAGGGCGACGTGCGCCGCACCCGCTTCGGTCTGGGCGTGCGCGGTTACTGGCGCGGTATCGAGGCCTATGTACAAGCCCTGCCCTCCAGCGACCGCTACGTAGGCAAGACGGCACTCGAAGCCGGCGTGAACTGGGCCATGACCGACCACTGGCTGCTCAACGCCGACTTCAGCACGGCCGGCGAAGACACGCCGCTGCGCGCGCAGTACTACGGCATCTCGGCCAAGACACTGAGCACCGCCGTCACGTGGCGAGCGAGCGAGCTGTTCCAGGCGAAGCTGGGCCTGTCACGCGACAACTTCAGCGATGGCAACAAGCGCACCGGCTGGCTGGCCACGATCACGCAGCGGCTGCACACCGCGCCGAACCTCACCATCGATGGTGGCGTGGAGGTCGGCGGCTCGATGAATACGCAGACCGACCGGCCGTACTTCAACCCGCGCCGCGACAACAGCTACGCCATCACCGGCCGCCTCGAAAACGTCATCAGCCAGTTCTACGAGCGCTCGCTTACCCAGCGACTCGACGTGGCCTTCGGCCAGTACGACGAAAAGGGCTATTCCAGCGACTGGATGGCCACTGTCCGCTATGGCCAGTTCTTCCAGCCCCAGCAGGGTTTCCGGCTGGGCTGGGGCGTGTCCTGGCACAACCAACCTTACGACGGCCGTCGCGAGCACCGCGTCGTCCTCGACCTGACCCTGCACTGGGGAGACTGACGAGTCATGCGTTCGCTGTTGTCACTGCTGGCCCTGCTCGGCCTCGCGCTGCCTGCTTTCGCGCAGCCGGCCGCCCCCCTACGGGCGCCGCTGATCGTGCTGGCCTACCACGACGTCCGCGACGATGTCGGCACCCTTGCCGACCGCGACCCGGATGCCACCAGTACCGATCACCTCATCGCCCACTTCGACTGGCTCAAGGGCAACGGCTATCACGTCGTGAGTCTTGAACAGGTGGTACAGGCCGGCCATGGCGGTGCGCCACTGCCGCCCAACGCCGTGCTGCTCACCTTCGACGATGGCCTGGAGAGCTTCTACACCCGCGTCTATCCCCTGCTGCGTGCCTACAACTACCCGGCCGTGCAGGCCATCGTGGGTTCGTGGGTAGACCTGCCCCCCGGCAAGCGCATGCCCTACAACGGCAGCGATTGCGACCGCTCCTGCTTCCTCAGCTGGGACCAGGTGGCCGAGATGCAGAAGTCGGGCCTCGTGGAGTTCGCCTCGCATTCGTGGGCACTGCACCAGGGCATGAATGGCAACCCGCAGGGCAACCTGCTGCCGGCGGCCGCGCATGTCGCCTACGACAACGCGACCAAGCACTACGAAACCGAAGCCGAGTACATCGCGCGCATCCAGGCTGACCTGGCCCACAGCGCCGATGAAATCCAGTCCCATACCGGCGTGCGGCCGCGCGCCGTTGCGTGGCCTTACGGTGCGTACACGCAGGTCGGCCAGAACGTGGCCGCCAGCGTCGGCATGAAAGTGTCCTTCAGCCTGGGCGACCGCCTGCCTCGCGTGGGCGCGGGTGGCACCATCCCCCGCCTGCTGGTCAGCGGCAACATCACCGCCAACCGCCTGGGCTGGCTGATGCGCCACCTCTCGCGTACCGATCCGGTGCGCGCGGTACAGGTGGATCTCGACTACGTGTACGACCCCGACCCGGCGCAGCAGGACCGCAACCTGTCGAAGCTGCTCGACCGCATCAAGCGCATGCATCCCAGCCAGGTCTGGTTGCAGGCCTATGCGGACCCCGACGGCGACGGCGTGGCTGACGCCGTGTACTTCCCCAACCGCCACCTGCCGATGCGCGCAGACCTCTTCTCGCGCGTGTCCTGGCAGTTGCGCACCCGTGCCGGCGTGCGCGTATACGCCTGGCTGCCGGTGCTGGCCTTCCGCTTCCCCGATGGCAAGGACCTGCCGACGCTGGCCGGCGAACCGAAGCCCGGCGGCGATCATTTCCGCCTTGCGCCGTATGACCCGAAGGTGCGCCAGATGATCGGCGACGTCTACGAAGACCTGGCCATGCACGCCGATGCGGCGGGCCTGCTGTTCTCCGATGATGCCTACCTGCGCGACACCGACAACCTGGGTCCGTGGGCCAACCGTACCCCGGCGCAGAGGACGCGTGCGCTGATCGACTTCACCGACGAGATCACCACGCGTGTGCAGCGCTGGCTGCCGCAGGTGCGCACGGCACGCAACATGTTCGCCCTGCCCGTGTTCGAACCGAAGGCCGAAGCCTGGACGGCGCAGAACCTCGCCACGTTCAACGAGGCCTACGATTTCACGGCGATCATGGCGATGCCGCAGCTGGACAAGCAGTCGGACAAGATCGGCTGGTACCGTAACCTTGCACGCAAGGTGGCTGCGACACCGGGGGCCTTCGAGAGCACCGTGTTCGAATTCGCCTCGCACGACTGGCGCACCAACAAGCCGATTACCGCAGCGGAGATGGGCCAGCGCATGCGCACGGTGCAGTCCGAAGGTGCATGGCATATCGGGTATTACCCGGATGACTTCCTGCACAACCGTCCGGACCTGGAAACCATCCGTCCGTTCATTTCGGCATCTGATTACCCGTGGCCGGAGCCGGCGCGATGAATCAGGGCGGCATCCTCCACATCCTGCTGGAATTCGCGTTCTACTATCCGCTGATCATGTCGCTGATCTGGATGAGTGGCGGCGTGATCTATTTCCTGCGCTGGGAACGCAACGAACCGTTGCGCGTGAAGCCGCCCGAGCTGGCCGAATACCCGATGGTTTCGCTCATCGTGCCCTGCCATAACGAGGGGGAGCAGGTGCGCGAGACGATCGCCCACCTGGCCTCGCAGCAGTACCCGCACTTCGAGATCATCGCCATCAACGATGGCTCCACGGACGACACCGGTGCGCAGCTCGACCAGCTGATGGAACAGTACCCGCGGCTGCGCGTGATCCATATGTCGAGCAACCAGGGCAAGGCCATGGGCCTGCGCGCTGCGGCTCTGGCATCCAATGCCGATTACCTGGTCTGCGTCGATGGCGATGCCCTGCTCGACGACTACGCCACGCACTGGCTCATCTCGCACATGCTGGAAAGCCCGCGCGTGGCGGCCGTCACCGGCAACCCGCGCATCCGCAACCGCTCCACCCTGCTGGGCAAGCTCCAGGTCGGTGAGTTTTCATCCATCATCGGCCTGATCAAGCGCGCCCAGCGTGTATATGGCCGCATCTTCACGGTGTCGGGCGTGATCGCCTGCTTCCGCAAGAGCGCCCTGCACGATGTCGGTTACTGGAACACCGACATGGTCACTGAAGACATCGACGTCAGCTGGCGCCTGCAGATGCGTCATTGGGAAATCCGCTACGAGCCTAACGCCCTGTGCTGGATCCTGATGCCCGAGACCCTGCGCGGCCTGTGGAAGCAGCGCCTGCGCTGGGCGCAGGGTGGCTCCGAGGTACTGCTGCGCTATACGGGCAAGCTGTTCAAGTGGCGCCAGCGGCGCATGTGGCCCGTGGCCCTGGAGTATGTGATGAGCCTGCTGTGGTCGTACAGCATGGCCATCATCGTCACGCTGTGGGTCCTCGGGCACTTCGTGCCGCTGCCGGACTCGCTTCGCATCAACACCTTGCTGCCACAATGGCACGGCGTGGTACTGGGTGCGATCTGCCTGCTGCAGTTCCTGATCAGCCTGCTGGTGGACCGCCGCTACGAGACGCGGATCGGCCGCAATTACTACTGGATGATCTGGTATCCGCTGGTGTATTGGATGCTCAACACGGCCACCTCCATCGTGGCGATGCCCAAGGCCTTGATGAAGCGCAAGGGCACGCGCGCGGTGTGGGTCAGCCCGGACCGGGGACTGCGATGAAAGCCGATGCCATCATGATCCAGCGGCCGGAACGCCAGTCGCGCGCGCAGAAGGCCGTCTTCACGATGATCACCGTGGGGGCGTGGCTGTTCTGGGTGTTCCTGTGGCTTCCGCTGATCACCCTGGGCGCCTGGGCCTTCGGCCTGCGCAACGCCTGGCTGCAGCTGTATGTGCTCGACCCCATCGGCGACGGCGGCGACATCAATATCGTGCTGGTGGTGGCCCTTATCTGCGCGCTGGTCTTCAGCAGCTGGTCGGCCTATAACCACGCACGCTTCGCCGGCAAGCAGAAGCGCCGCGGCAATTCACCCGTGAGCGTGGGGGAAACGGCCGCCGCCATCGGTGCCACCACCGACGATGCCGTTCGCATGCAGGGGCATCGTCGCGCGGTGGTGAGCGTGGCCGACAACGGCTTCATGACTGTCGACGAGGTCCGCTGAAGGCCGCTAAACGGCCTTCAGCACGTAAAGCCCGAACGCCGGTCCGGGCGATACCCACTCACGCTCCACGATCCATCCACCGGCCTGCGCAAGCGCCGCGAAGGAGGCCGGCGTGAACTTGTGCGAGTTCTCGGTATGGATCGATTCGCCCGCTGCGAAGTCGAACACCTGCCCCGCCACTGTCACCCGTTGTGCGTGGCGGCTCACCAGGTGCATCTCGATGCGAGCCTTGTACGCGTTCCATATCGCACGATGTTCGAACGCTCCCGTGTCGAAGTCGGCGCCAAGCTCCCGGTTGATGCGTACCAGCACATTGCGATTGAACGCGGCGGTGACACCTTCCGCGTCGTCGTAAGCCGCAATGAGCGTACCGGTATCCTTCACCTGGTCGGCGCCCACGATGAAACGGGTGCCCTTGCCAAGGCTGCATCGCACGGTACGCAGCAGCTCCACCGCCTCGTCGGGGGTGAAGTTGCCGATGGTGGAGCCGGGGAAAAACGCCACCACGGGTCGCCCTGCCACGTCGTCGGGCAGTTCGATGCCACGGGTGAAGTCCGCCACGCGTGGATGCACTTCAAGTGACGGATAAGCCGCTCGTAGTCGCTCTGCGGCTCCCTGCAATGCGTCCGGGCTGATGTCCACGGGAACATAGGCGCTCAGCCACGGCGCGGCATCGAGAAGAAGACGAGTTTTCTCGCTGGCACCGCTGCCCAGTTCGAGCAACGCTGCGCCTTCGGGAAGATACGTGACCAGTTCGCTTGCGATGCTCCCCAGCAACGCGGTTTCCGTGCGCGTCGGGTAATACTCCGGTGTTGCGCAGATCGCCTCGAACAGCGCGGAACCCGCGCCGTCGTAGAAGTACTTCGGCGAGAAGGACTTCGGCGTGGCCGACAAACCGGCCAGCGTATCGCGCAGGAAGGTGTCGCGTTCGTCCTCAGGCTCACCCGGCACGTCACGGGCCAGACGCACGCCGGAGAACATCCAGCGCTGTCCGGGGCGGTAGAAATTGCGGTACGAAGGGCGGCTGTGGCCGGGCGGCGTCACGCTCGCGCCGCCCCGGAGCACCATCTGTCCGCTCATGAACTTGCCGTTGTATTCGCCGACGGCATCGTCCGTCGCGCGAAAGCCGGGATACGGGGTATATGCACTGGCGGTCCATTGCCAGGCCACGTCGTCCACCTGCTCCAGGCCGGGGCGCGAACGCACCGCATGCTCCCACTCCGCTTCCGTCGGCAATCGCGCACCGGCCCAGCGCGCATAGGCTTCGGCCTCGTAATAGCTGACATGGGTGACCGGTGCATCCGGGTCCACCGGCTGCCAGCCGGCCGGGGTCATATGCGACCAGACCTCGCCTTCGCGCTGCCAGTACAGCGGTGATTCCCAGCCTTCTTCCCGAGCCAGTGCCCAGCCGTCGGAAAGCCAAAGGTCCGCCCGCCGATAGCCACCCATCGTCATGAAGGCCAGCCACTGCCCGTTGGTGACCAGCCTGTCCGCGATATGGAAAGGTTCCAGCCACGCGGTGTGTCGCGGCCCTTCGTTATCGAAGGCAAACGGCTCATCGGCGGCACCTATGCGCACAGGGCCGCCGCCTACACGACGAAAGCGCGCGATACGGCCCGCTGCTGGAAGTGGCCATGCCGGGTCGAATGCCGGTTTCAATGGCGACTGGGCGAACAGGTGCTGCATGTCCATCACCAGAAGCTCCTGGTGCTGCTCCTCGTGCGCCAGGCCCAGCCGCAGCAGGGATTCGGTCTGCGCATCGAGGGCTTCCGCCAGCAGCACCTGCATATGGGTGTCGACGTGTGCGCGATATTCCATCACTCGTGCAACGGACGGCCGTGTCAGCAACCCGCGCATGGGACGCGGATGGCGCGGACCGATCGCCTCGTAGTACGAATTGAAGAGAAAGCCGAAGATCTCGTCGAACACCGTATAGCCGGGTACGTTCGGCCCGAGGATGAAGGTCTCGAAGAACCAGGTGGTGTGCGCAAGATGCCACTTGGCCGGACTCGCATCGGGCATGGACTGCACCACCATGTCCTCAGGATCAAGGGCGGCTACCAGCGCCTGCGTGCGCTGACGCAGCGTGGCATAACGTTCGGCGAGGGAGCGTTCATGGCGGGCGGTCGTGCAGGCGACGGCCGTGGTACACGCAGGATCGGAATCGAGAATGGCTTGCATGGGTGACGTCCCTTGGCTGATGTCCCGACCGGCCACGCTATGCACGCGGCCGACGCAGGAAGACGGATAACCATCGTGCGTTCGGCACCCGGCCATTCCAAGTCGAGAGGTCCGCACATCAAGGATTCCCGGGCGGCAACAATGGCAGGATCGGACACTTCGTGGCGGAATTTGATGCACTTGCAAATCATCCAGACGCTCTCATAATGAGTGCTCACTCACTTATTTATCCCCTTTCTGGAGCATACCCATGCGTGTCCTTTTATTTGGTGCCTCGGGCATGGTCGGCCAGGGCGTGCTCCGTGAATGCCTGCGCGCCGAAGACGTATCGGAAGTAGTCGCCGTGGGCCGCAGCCCGCTCGCCGTGTCGCACCCGAAGCTGACCGTGCTTGTGCGTGCGGACCTCGCGGATCCGGCGGCCATCGCCAGCCTGCCCGGCCACTTCGATGCATGTTTCTTCTGCGTGGGCGTGACCTCGTTCCGCATGGACGAGGCGACGTATACCCGTCTTACCTACGACATGACACTCGCCGTCGCCACGGCGCTTTCGCGACGTGATCCGGACATGACCTTCGTTTACGTATCGGGCGCCGGTGCGGATTCCACCGAGCACGGCAAGACGATGTGGGCACGCGTACGCGGCCGCACCGAGAATGCCCTGGCGCGGCTTCCTTTCCGGCGCGTGCATGCGATCCGGCCCGGCATCATCCGCCCGATGCATGGCGTCACTTCGCGCACGCGGGCCTATCGGATGCTGTATCCCATCTTCGCCCCCCTGCTGCCGCTATTGCGCGCATGGCTCCCCCACCTCGTGGCGACAACCGAGTCGATCGGCCAGGCCCTACTTGGACTGGCGCGCAACGGCTACGGCAAGACCATCCTTGAGATGGCAGATATCGAAGAAGTCGCACAGCGAAAGGGCTAAACCTCACCATTGGGCGCTTGTGGGCCGTACCATGTCGGCATGACCACCGTAATGACCGTCTCCCGGGCCGTGACTGCCCTCGGGGCGCTGCCAAGGAACATCGCGACGTGAAGCCCATCGTCATCGCGACGATGCTGGCATTCGCGCACGCCGCCCTGCTCATCGCTTTCCCTGTCCAGGGCATGACGGTGTCCTATGTGGCGTTCTTCTCCGTCGCCGCGATCGCCATGATCTCCACGCTTCGCGCGTGGTATCGCTCCGGTACGCCGCGAGACGATCGCTGGTGGCTGCTGCTGGGCAGCCTGTCGCTCTGGGCCGTGGGCATGGGGCTTGCGGCACGCGAAAGCTATGTCTTCGACAACGACAATCCGGCGCCGGGCTACAGCATGTTCCTTTACGTGCTGTACGTGCTTCCGGTGCTGGTCGCCGTGTCGTCGGCCCCCGTGGCAGCGCGTAAACAGTGGGCCATCGCCATCGACCTGTGCCTCGCCGCGCTGCTTGGCGTGCTGTTCTATGTGCGCACCTTTTCCATCGTCAGCGTGCAGGGTGCTCCGGGCATGGCGCAAGCGCTGGACGTCGCCTGGATGCTGGACTTCGAGAACTGCTGCCTTGCCATCGCCGCCCTGCTGCGTTTTCTTGCCACCGACCGACCCAACGATCACTACTTCTTCCGCGCGGTGATGGCCTTCTTCGTCACCTATGCCATTTCGGGATTCTTCTACAACCACTACGTCGCGCTGGGTGGTCATCCCGAATTCGGTACGTCGCCATGGGATGCAGTGCTCGACCTGCCGTTCCTGGTGCTCTTCGTGACGACAGCCTGGCGTAACCCCCAGAGGCATTGGCATCCGCCGGTCTACCTGGTGCGCTTCGTGCAGGGTGCCAGTCCTACCTTTCTCGCCATCAGCGTGCTGGGTTTCGGGTTGATGGTGATTCCCGATTACCCCACGCTTGGCATCATCGGCGCCATCGCCGCAGTGCTCGGTATCGGCCTGCGCGGCACGGTGGCCCAGGTCGATCTGGTCGAAGAGGAATACCGCCTTTCGCGCAGTCGCGATGAACTGGAAGGCCTGGTCTTCATCGACAGCCTGACCAGCCTGGCGAATCGTCGGGCGCTGGACGAGCGGCTCTGGCGCGAATGGCATCGCCCTGCACAACGCGAACCCATTGCCCTGCTCATGATCGACGTCGACTTCTTCAAGGAATACAACGACCGCTATGGTCACCTTGCCGGCGACGACTGCCTGCGCGCCCTCGCCAGCACCCTGCTCGCGCGCGGACTACGCGCAGGCGATTTCATCGCCCGCTTCGGCGGCGAGGAATTCGCCGTGGTGGCGCCAGCCACGCGCCTGCAGGAAGCCGTGGCGCTCGCCGAAGACCTGCGCTCGCACGTCGAAGGACAGGCGCTCGCCCACCCGCTGAGCCCCTTCGGCGTGCTGACCATCACCATCGGCGTGGCGACCCTGCATGCCAGTGCTTCCGGTAGCCCGCTCGACCTGCTGAACGCAGCGGATCGTGCGCTCTACCGTGCCAAGCAGTCGGGCCGCAACCGGGTAGGCACCATGAGCGAAAGCATCCCGGAGGCCCCCCGCCCCGTGTAGGAGCGCGCCTTGCGCGCGACCGGCATGGCGTGCGCCCCCACGATTCCTGTAGCTGGCCGCCATGAACGGTCGCGCGCAAGGCGCGCTCCTACACGAGCCGGGGTTTTAACCCCGTTTGCCCTGCTGCTTCGTTTCACCTTCATGTCCCCCAAGCGAGGCCATGCAAGATGAATACGCTACGCGTCACCCTGCCCCTGCTTTTCGCCGGCCTTGTCGCCACGGCTGGCGCCGCAGCCGGCCAGCCGCCCGCGACGCCCCGGATCGGCGTGCCCGTTGCCACGGACGACGGATCCGCGGATTGCGGCCAGGCACAGATCACGCCCCCCATCATGCGGCGGACCACCGCCCGTTATGGCGGGGTGCAGGTCACCGCGGCAGCCGCACCCGCGCCACCCTCTCCGGCGGCGCCGCCGGCCTACGCTGTCGAAGAAGCGTCCGCAGGGCAAGCATCCGTAGCCAGGCTGGCCGTGATGCCAACGGGCATGATGGATACCAGCAATTACCGGCACCGCGATACGAATCCAGTGCATCTGGCGGCGAGCGAACCGGTATCCACCTTCAGCATCGACGTGGACACGGGCTCATACACCAATGTCAGGCACATGCTCCAGCAAGGCCAGCTCCCTCCCGCCGATGCCGTGCGCAGCGAGGAATTCATCAATTACTTCGACTACGGCTACGCACTGCCCAGCGACCGTTCGCAGCCTTTCAGCGTCACTACCGAACTGGCCCATGCGCCGTGGAACGCCGATCGCGAACTGCTGCTGGTGGGCATCCAGGGATACAAGGTCCCTGCAAACCAGATACCTGCGGCGAATCTCGTTTTCCTCGTCGATGTCTCCGGCTCCATGGACGAACCCGACAAGCTGCCGCTGCTGAAGGCTTCGCTACGCCAGATCGTGCCGAAGCTTCGCGCCCAGGATCGCGTGTCGCTGGTGACTTATGCCGGTGCCACCTGCGTGGCCCTGCGCTCTACCGCCGGCAATGAACACGCGAAGATCCTCGCCGCCATCGATGCCTTGCATGCCGGTGGTTCCACCAACGGGGCGGCCGGCATCGACCTGGCGTACGCGCAGGCGGCGAAAGGCTTCATCAAGGGCGGTGTGAACCGCGTCATCCTTGCCACCGATGGCGATTTCAACGTGGGTACGGTAAGCATCGAAGCCTTGAAGACGCGCATCGAGGACAAGCGCAAAAGTGGTATCGCGCTGACGACGCTTGGCTTCGGCGAAGGCAACTACAACGATGCCATGGCCGTGGAGCTGGCCGATGTCGGCAATGGCAGCCACCATTACATCGACAGCCTGGAAGAAGGTCGCCGGGTGCTGGTGGACGAGATGTCCGCCACGCTGATGACCATCGCGAAGGACGTGAAGATCCAGGTGGAATTCAATCCGGCCGTGGTGACCGAGTACCGCCTCATCGGTTACGAAAAACGCATGCTCGCCCGCGAGGATTTCAACAACGATGCGGTGGATGCGGGTGAGATCGGTGCGGGTGCCCATGTCACGGCCATCTATGAAGTCACCTTGAAGGATTCAAAGGCACGACGCATCGACCCGCTGCGCTATGGCTCGTCGACGCCGGCTACCGGCAAGGGCTCGGAACTGGCTTTCCTGCGCCTGCGCTATAAACCGGCCGATGGCGGTGCCAGCAAGCTGATCGAGCAGCCGCTTTCCGCGCAGGTGGCAACCTCGCCGAGCGAGCGGATGCGCTTCGCCGCGGCGGTGGCCGCCTTCGCCGACAACCTGCGCGGAGGGAAGTACAGCGACGGGTTCGGGTATGACAAGGTCGCCACCCTGGCTCGCGATGCACTGGGCGCTGACCCGGGCGGGTATCGCGCGCAGCTGGCGAAGCTGGCCGATATGGCCGGCGGCATGCAGACGCCGTAACCCTCGTTGCAGGAGCGCGCCTTGCGCGCGACCGGGTTGTCGCGATGACCGGTCGCGCGCAAGGCGCGCTCCTACAGGGTATCGACATTATCCACGTGCGGATTTCTCTATCTCCCGAAGATGCCGTAACCTCCCCGGCCATGGACGCACCCCTGGCCGACGATGCCGCCTTGATGCAGGCCTGGACGGGCGGGGACGCGGCTGCCTTCACCACGCTCTATACGCGCCACAAGGGAGCGCTTTACCGCTTCCTGCTACGCACGCTGAAGGATCGCGCGCTGGCCGACGAGTTGTTCCAGGAGACCTGGAGCCGGGTCATCGCCGCACGCGCGCGTTATCGGCCCGAGGCGCGCTTCAGCACCTGGCTGTTGCAGATCGCCCATAACCTGGCCATCGACAGCTTCCGCAAGCAACGACCGCATGCGGGACAGGAAGAAACCGAAGCGGTATTCGCCAGCCAGGCCGCTCCCGAGCGCGAGCAACCGGAGCATGCGTTATCCGATTTCGAGCTGCGCCGACGCATGCAGCTGGCCATGGAAAGCCTGCCCGACGAACAGCGCACCGCCTTCGTGCTACGTATGGAAAACGAACTGTCCATCGAGGAGATCGCCACCGTCACCGGAGTAGGCCGCGAAACGGCGAAGTCGAGGCTTCGCTACGCCATGGCCCGTATCCGCGAACTCGTTGCCGAATGACATGAACCCGAACACGCCAGCGCCCAGCGACGACGACCTGCCCGACGAGCACGACCTCGCCGGCCTGTACGCGCGCCTGCCCCGGACCGAACCCGATCCGGCGCTCGATGCCGCCGTGCTGGCTGCTGCAAAGGCCGCCACGCCACGGCGCCGGCCGCGCTGGCCGCTGGCCCTGGGCTCGGCGGCGGTACTGGTGCTGGCCGCCGGTCTTGCATGGCAGCTGCGCGAGACGCAGCCTGTCTATGCACCGCCTCCGGTTGTCATGGAAAAATCCCCTTCTCGCGAAGAAGCCCCTGCCACGGTCGCGGCCCCGCCACCGGCGGTGGACGAAGTCACCAACACATCCGCTGCACCTGTGGCCCCCACGCGACGTGCCGCGCGCACGCCGGCGCCGGTGGCCCGGAAGTCGGTCCATACAACGGCGCCGGCCATGGAATCCATGGCGCCCTATTCGATAGCCCCGGCGCCGCCTGTGCCTCCAGCGCCGCCAGCGCCCCCCTCCCCAGCGGAGCCGCCCGCTCCCGGTGAAGTGCGCACGTACGTCGCCGCACCGCGCCTCAAGCTGGACAATGCGCCGGCATTGCAAGCCGCAGACACCGCGCAGGTGGCTTCCCGGCCAGCCACCGTGCCGGACCCCGACACCCAGGTGGCCGACATCCGCCGGATGCTCGACGAAGGCCGTCGCGCCGATGCCCTGCATGCCCTGAAGGTCCTGCGTCGTACGTATCCGCATTACGACCTGCCCCAAGACCTGCGCGACCTGGAGCGGTGAGCGCACTGCAAACCCTCACCTCGCCGTGGCTCCACGAGGAAGAGATCAAGAAGAGCCGCTTCATCGCCCGGGCCGCGCCCGTCGCCAGCCCGGACCAGGCGATGGCATGGATGGCCTCCGTCAGCGAAGCCGGTGCCACCCACAATTGCTGGGCCTATCGCATCGGCGATGCCTATCGCTTCCATGATGACGGCGAGCCCGGCGGCACGGCCGGGCGTCCCATCCTGCAGGCCATCGAGGGCCAGGGCTGCGACCGCGTGGCCGTGGTGGTCACGCGCTGGTACGGCGGTATCAAACTGGGCGCAGGCGGTCTGGCACGGGCCTACGGCGGCAGCGCGGCGGAATGCCTGCGCGTGGCCCCGCGCGTGGATATCGTCGAGACCGGCCGCCTGCACATGCATTGCGACTTTCCCGGCCTGGCTCTCGTGTCGGCACGCATCCGCGAGCTGGGTGGCGAAATCGAGCGCGAGGTGTTCGTGGCGGATGGCGCCGAGCTGACCGTGCTGGCACCGAAAGACCGTCTCGACGCCATCGCCGCCCGGGTCACGGACGCCACGCGAGGCCGTGTCGTGCCGCGGGTGGTGGAGTAAACCCGGCAAAACCGATTGAATAGCGAACCGGATGGCCCCATCCGTCCACAAAGCCCACAGGATCGCGCCGCGCATGACTGAAGAACGCAGGGAGAAATCACGCAAGATCGGCGCACTACGCCACCTCTGGCCCTTCCTGCAGCCACACCGGGGCCTCGCGCTGGGCTGGCTATTCTTCCTGGCGCTGTCTTCCGGTGCCTCGCTGGTGCTGCCGGTGGCGGTGCGCCACATCATCGACCGCGGCTTTCTCGCCTCCAACCTGGCGACGATCAACGGCACATTCCTCGCGCTATTCGGCGTGGCCGTGGTCCTGGCGCTGGCCACCGCTGCCCGTTATTACTGCATTGCCCTGTTGGGCGAGCGTTCGCTGGCATCGATGCGCACGGCGCTTTACCGCCATGTGATGGGTCTGGACGTGGGTTTTTACGAGAGCACGCGCGTGGGTGAGCTGACATCGCGCCTGGGCACCGATACCGAAGTGGTGCAGACCCTGGTCGGCTCGGGCATCTCCGTGGCGCTGCGCAGCGCCGTGATGCTGATCGGTGCGGCTGCCGCCATGGCCTGGACCAGCCCCCGTCTCGCCGGTCTCACCGCCCTGGTGATTCCCGCCGTGATGCTGCCCATCCTGGTCTTCGGCCGGCGCGTGCAGAAGCTCTCGCGGCATAGCCAGGATCGCATTGCCGATGCGGCTGCCGTCGCCAACGAGACCCTCAACGCCGTGCAGGCAGTGAAGGCCTACGGACGCGAGCCAATCGAGAGCCGCCGCTATGGCGATGCGATTGCCCGCGCGCTGGCAACGGCGCGTCGTCGCATTGGCATGCGCTCGGTGCTGACGGCGGCCGTGATCGTACTGATCTTCGGTGCCATCACCCTGGTGCTGTGGGCAGGCGCACGCGATGTGATTTCCGGCGAACTGGCACCGGGCGTGCTCAGTCAGTTCGTGTTGTATGCGATCTTCGCCGCCGGGTCGGTGGCAGGCCTGTCCGAAGTGTGGGGCGATGTGCTGCGTGCCGCCGGCGCCATGGAGCGCATCGGCGAGCTGTTCGCCGAGCGGCCGGTCATCAAGACGCCGGAAGCACCGGAGCCACTGCCGCGACCGGTCACCGGATCGCTGCGCTTCGAACATGTGTCGTTCCGCTATCCCACCCGCCCCGATGTGCTGGCACTGGCCGAGTTCGACCTGGACATTGCACCGGGCGAGACGGTTGCCCTTGTCGGCCCATCCGGCGCGGGCAAGAGCACCGTTTTCAGCCTGCTGCTGCGTTTCCACGATCCGGCCACGGGGTCGATCCGTTTCGACGGCGTGGACCTGCGCACGCTCGCGCTACCCGAACTGCGTGGAGCCATTGCGCTGGTGCCGCAGGAAACGATCATCTTCGGCGGCACGGCAGCGGACAACATCCGCTTCGGTCGCGAAGATGCGACGGATGCGGAAGTGCGCGATGCGGCGTTGCTGGCGGAGGCTGACAGCTTCATTTCCGCACTACCCGAGGGATATGAGGCGGCACTGGGCGAACGCGGCGTACGCCTGTCCGGTGGCCAGAAACAGCGTATCGCCATCGCACGCGCAATTCTGCGCGATGCACCGTTGCTGCTGCTCGACGAGGCCACGTCCGCGCTCGACGCGCAGTCGGAAGCCGCCATCCAGCATGCGCTAGAACACCTGGAAAAAGGCCGCACGACGCTGGTCATCGCGCACCGCCTCGCCACGGTACAGCGTGCCGATCGCATCGTGGTCATGGACGGCGGCCGCATCGTGGCGCAAGGCACCCACGTAGAGCTGCTACAACAGGGCGGCCTCTACGCCGAACTGGCCCGCCTCCAGTTCGTAGCATGACCCCAACCCATTGTAGGAGCGCGCCTCGCGCGCGACCGCCTGAAACGTAATGCTCCGTAGCGAAGCAAAGCCCCCCTACCGAAGGTGTGGGAGCCAATCGCCTCGGCGATGTTGCGCTCCGTAGGAACGCAGCCCTTGTGGTGTCTCGCTCCGTAGGAAGGGCTCGCCTATCAGCCTCGCACTCGGCGCTGGAACGTGGCGGAGCAGAGGCGACGGGGGCGGCCCTTGTCGCTCCGGCCTGCGGTGTCCCTCGGGAAAGGAGGAGCCGCTGCGCGGCTCAGTGTCTTATGGCTTACGCCCCTTCGGGCCCGGGGAGCGTGCGGGGTTTCTCGACTCGGCCTCCGTGCCTCGGCGAGAAAGACGGGTCATCCTGACCCGTCCCCTTCGGGCCTTTTCCGCCCGCTCCCCTCACCTCCATCAAGTCGCGCCAAGGACCGCCCCCGCCGCCTCTCCCCATCGTGATCGCAGGCTGTTGTAGGAGCGCGCCTGCGCGCGACCATTCATGGCGCAACCCATCACCACTCCCGTTCCACCGGTCGCGCGCAAGCACGCTCCTACAGGGACACGGGGTCGTGGTGCGAATACCTTGTAGGAGCGCGTCTGCGCGCGACCGTTCATGGCGCGACCCATCACTGCTCCCGTTCCACCGGTCGCGCGCAAGCACGCTCCTACAGGGACACGGGGTCGTGGTGCGAATACCTTGTAGGAGCGCGCCTGCGCGCGACCGTTCATGGCGCGACCCATCATCGCTCCCGCTCCACCGGTCGCGCGCAAGGCGCGCTCCTACACGTTCCAGCGCGATAGTACCCAGAAGGCTACGGCGCCTGATGTTGCCAATCCCATTCCGGTCATCGCGAGGCGAAACAACACAAACGTCGTTTCGTCTTTCGGATGTATCCATACCTGGATCATCAGCTGATCCATGGCCAACAACGCCACAATGGCGCTGCCGAAGGCCGCCACCGCGAATCCGCGCGCACCGCGTGTAGCAAGGCTCATTCCCTCGCGGCGATCCATGAACACCAGCACATTGATCACCATCAACCCCAGCGCCATCGTGATCTGCACGATTTCAATGCCCATGGCTTACCTCGCTGGTGTCGTACCTCGACGGCGCCTCGAACAACACCTGTGTATGCGCCCGCTGCACGCAGTAATGCCCCACCGCCACCAGCGCCGCCACGCCACCGATCGCCAGCGACAGGTCACGGTGATCGGCATCGTCGGCTTCCTCATGCGCCACCTCGGCCAGCAACCGCGCCGTCCCCTGCGCATACGCCAGCCATTCCGTCGCTTCATTGAGCAAGCGTTCGGTGGAGGCATCGTCGTCCTCCAGAATCCAGTGTTCGTTGATGTCCTTCATGTACGACTCCATGGGTCAGCGCCGCCCTCCCATCCCAGGTGTGGCACGCCATGGATTCCATGAACGTGCCACGGGGTAACGCAACGTCAGGTTGACGTTTTGCTGCGCATCGCTCCGGGACGATGAGGCTCTCCGGCGTGTCCGTGAGCGGACGCCGGGCGGCGTGATTGTCGAAGTGGATGCGGCGTCAGCGGGCCATCACCGGGCAGCCGGCAACGCGCCGGGTGTGTACGGCAAGGCCAAAGCGCTAGAGGCGCGGCTCACGCCGCGGTTCGTCAACCGCGTTCGGGCAGGACCGGAACGGCCCGGGCACCGGAGGGTGGGCCACCGCGGAGAAGCGGCGGGCGGACGAGTGACGTAGAATGGCAGATAGCCATGGACGACTCCTTGCTAGTTCACGCTAGTTGAGGATGACTCGGTGGTTAGTGGGATCGGGGTGACTCGTAATCACCCCGGTTCCACGCCTCCACCGCCTTGGAGCGAAGGCTGCCTGCGAGTACGAGTGAACCGACAGCGCAGGCAGCGGTGACAACGTAGCAAAACAACACAGAATTGTCTGTAGGCGCCGCCCGCGTGTTGCCGTCGTGACGCCACCGCGCGACCGGTTATCGCGAACACCATCAACGCCTCGTATTGACCGGTCGCGCGCGAGGCGCGCTCCTACAGGGGATATGTTGTCGTGAAGTTGGTTGCCCATCCGGTAGCAGTGTTGCGTTGTAGGAGCGTGCTTGCGCGCGACCGGTGGAATGGGGGCGATGATGAGTTGCGCCATGAACGGTCGCGCGCAGGCGCGCTCCTACAACACGCTGCGATCACGTGCGGAGAGGCGGCGGGGGCGGCCCTTGGCGCGACTTGATGGAGGTGAGGGGAGTGGGCGGAAAAGGCCCGAAGGGGGCCGGCCAGGAAGGCCGGCCTTTTTCGCCGAGGCAGGAGCCGAGTCGAAAAACCCCGCACGCTCCCCGGGCCCGAAGGGGCGTAAGCCATAAGACACTGAGCCGCGCAGCGGCTCCTCCTTTCCCGAGGGACACCGCAGGCCGGAGCGCCAAGGGCTGCCCCCGTCGCCTCGTGCGCCGCCACGTCTCACGCGCCGATGCGAGGCTGATAGGCGAGCCCTTCCTACGGAGCGAAACACTACAAGGGCTGCGTTCCTACGGAGCGCAACATCGCCGATGCGATCGGCTCCCACACCTTCGGTAGGGGTAGCTTTGCTTCGCTACGGAGCATTACGTTTCAGACGGTCGCGCGCGAGGCGCGCTCCTACATGGATGTGCGGGAGGAGCCGTCTACTAGTTCGATGGTGGTTACGTTGTGGATCCAGCGCGCGGGGCGGACGTCCACCGGCACGATGATGCGGAACGGGCCATCCATGCTGTCGAGGGGGTGACCGTCGCGGCGATTGACCAACAGGACCTTTTCCGCGCCCAGGTCGGCGTCGAGTTCGCCGAGGGTAAAGATCACCTGGTAACCGTCGCTCGCCGTCACTCGTACGAATTTCGCGAGCGCCGCGCCACGCAACGCCTTGTCCACCGGGGCGCCCTGTTCCCGGAGCAGGTCGATAAGGGCAATGCCGTCCCAGGTACTGGGCGTATCGCCATGGGCACCGACATGCGCACTCGCATGAGGCAGTTTTGCCAGAGCGGCCGCATCCAGCGTGACCGGGGGCTTGCCTGGCACGATGTAGCGAATGCTATCGGCGGCGTAGGCGCGTGGTGCCAGCATGATGGCCGCGACGAGCGCGCAGCCCAGTACGATTCGTTGCTTCATTCTTTGATCCTCGTCAGGCCAGCGCTTTGACCAGCGCACGCACCGTTGCCACGTCCGTGCGAGTTTCGCCACCGCCCATGCCCAGCGTATCCGCCGGTACGCGACGCATCGCGGAGGGCAGCCGGCGCTTTGCCGATGCGTGGAATTCGCGTGCCCGCGTCGTTTCACGCAACGCCACGATGTTTTCCGGATCGATGCCCGCGCCGGGCATGACCACGATACGGTGCGCCGCCTGCGCAACGAGCCGGGCAAGCGGGCCCGCACCGGCAACCGCACTGGACATGCCGCCGGAGGTCAGCACGCGTTCGAAACCCAGGTCGATCACCGTCTCCAGTGCCTCGCTGCGATCCGGCAGCAGATCGAAGGCCCGGTGGAAAGTCACGCCCATCGGGCCCGCGGCTTCGATGAAACGCTCGCAGGTATCGACATCGATTTCGCCTTCGGCGGTCAGCGCGCCCACCACGACGCCGGCACAACCCAGTTTGCGGCAATGCTCGATGTCATCGATCATCGCTTCGACTTCGTCGTTTTCGTAGAGAAAATCGCCCGATCTCGGGCGGATCAACACATAGAGCGGTATGCGCAGGCCTTCGCGCGCAAGGCGGATCGTGCCGTGTGACGGCGTGATCCCGCCTTCGTCCAGGCTGGCACACAGTTCCACGCGATGTGCGCCACCCTCCTGAGCAGCGAACGCGGAGGCCACCGAATTGGCGGCAACTTCAAGCAGACCCATGATCAGTACGTGCTCTTGCCCGGGATGAGTGTGTCCTGCTTTGCCGCATCGCAGACCGCGTAGGAGAAGCCCTTCTGGATGGCCCACGCGCCAACGTTGCCCTTCTTGTCCATGGCAAGGAAGCCAACCTGGATATCCCTGGCACCCGGTTTGCGACGCAGGATACGTTCCACGGCTTCCCGGCAGGCATCCTCCGGCGAGCGACCCTGACGCATCAGCTCGACGACGAGGAAACTGCCGACGTTGCGGATGACTTCCTCGCCCACGCCTGTGGAAGTAGCGGCGCCTACTTCGTTATCGACGTAAAGGCCGGCACCGATGATCGGGCTGTCGCCGACGCGACCGTGGAGTTTCCATGCCATGCCACTCGTGGTGCACGCACCGGACAGGTTGCCGTGCGCGTCGATGGCAAGCATGCCGATGGTGTCGTGGTTGCTGGCATCGCCGGGCGTGCCGCCCGGGCCGGCGTTGTAGGTCTTCACTTCACTGTTGGCCACTGGCTTGTACTTCGCCGTCTTCAGCCATTCGTGCCAGGCCTGCTCGGATTCCGGCGTGAGCAGTTCCTCGCGGGGAAAGCCTTGTTCCACTGCGAACTGCAAGGCGCCATCGCCCACGAGCAGCACGTGGGGCGTGCGCTCCATGACGCGACGAGCGACCGAAATGGGATGGGCAATGTGTTCGATGGCAGCCACGGCACCGCAGTTGCCCTGCTCGTCCATGATGCTGGCGTCGAGCGTGACCTTGCCGTCGCGATCGGGATATCCCGCGCGCCCCACGCTGTGGTTGCGCAGATCTGCCTCGGGTACCCGCACGCCCTGCTCCACCGCATCGAGTGCACGGCCGCCATCGGCCAGCACCTTCCAGGCGGCCTGGTTCGCGGCCACGCCGAAATCCCAGGTGGAGCAGACGCGGGGCTTCATCCCGGCACCTCCGGTGGCCTTCGGTTTCAGGTCCACCCGAGCGAGCGCGTCAGCGCCCAGTGCCACGCCGGACGCGAGGGTCGCGCCCTGGAGGAAACGCCTGCGATCCATGAATCACCCCGTTCGACGACGCGCCTGCCGCGCCGTCGCCGATGGTCGCATGGGTACGTCGTGGCTGACCACCTTCCCTGTCACGCTCCAGGGTTTCCCTGCGATAGGCCTGGGCCATCATGAGGCGTGCCGTGGCGTCGCGGGCCATGAAGGCACCCAGCATGGCCATGAGCGTGAGTATGGCCAGGACATAAAGCAGGATGGCACCTCGGCATTGTTTCATGGGCATGCCAGAGCACGCTCAAAGCGGCGGCCGTCATGCACGGTGAGACGTATCGTCACGGTGGATACGTCTTTGCATGCAGCGGCCAGGGGCGCGCGCGTTACACCATCGGGCGTGGTGATGTCGGCGATGAATCCGAGGGAAGCGATGCCTTCTGCAAAAGGTTGCGGATGGCCGTTCGGGGCATATCGCAATGTGTTCCCACGAACGACCTCCCAGCGACCTGCGCATGGCCCCTCGCGACGACAGTCGGCCACGATGGCCCCGAGCACCAGCCATGCGGTGTCTTCGCTGCGCCGCGATGCAAGTACCTGCCTTTGGAAACGCCCTGCCGACACCAACGCAATCAGCGCAATCGCGGCCACCAGCGACGCCACTACGAGCCCCGCAAGCAGTTCAACGAGGGTCATGCCCCTGGCAAGGTGACGGGCCATGCCAGTTCCTCCCTGCCCTTCCATGTAATCCGGATGATGCAATCCGTTGCCGTGCCGCACTCGACATGTCCTTCGGCTGCACGCCCCATGTGGGCGCCCAGGTCACGTTGAAATGCCGCGAGATCGTCCGCGGCGAGTGAGTGCGGATGGCATGTCGAGAGGCATGCCGGCGAACTTGCCGCTTTTGTATAAATGCCTTGTTCCCACGCCTGCGGATTGCGGCGCATGCGTTCGGCGAGTGTCGCGGCCAGCGTGGTTGCGGCCAACGAACGGGAAGCCCGGGCATGCACCGCGAGGGAGTGGCCGACCCAGGTGGCGTGGCATGCCGAGCCGATGGCGAGTACGGCCAGGGCGACGAGGCATTCGACGAGGGAGGAACCGGCGGGCTGGCGCATCGGGTAACGATGCCGCCGTAGCCGCCGCACGGCTATCGGTGCTGCCCGATGCCAGATGTGATCTGTAGGAGCGCGCCTTGCGCGCGGCCGGTTATCGGCAGCACGGCACCTGATATCGACCGGGTTGTCGCGATAACCGGTCGCGCGCAAGGCGCGCTCCTACAAGGGAACAAAAAAAACCCCGCGCGGTGCGCGGGGTTTTCATGGCATCGATGGAGGCGGGATCAGGCCGCCACTTCGACGCCCGACGCCTGGGCACCCTTGGGGCCCGTCGTCACTTCGAACTTCACGCGCTGGCCTTCCTGAAGGCTACGAAACCCCTTCGAATTGATCGCAGAAAAGTGGACGAACACGTCCTCCCCACCGTCCTCGGGCGCGATGAAACCGAAACCCTTGGCATCGTTGAACCACTTGACCGTACCGAAACGCATTGCGGAAACCTCTGGACATGGACTGGAAGCACCCGGAAAGGCGAGGCTACCCCATGGATTCCCTTGGCCTGCCCCCGCGGCGCAGGCAAGTATCAACATGTTTCAGATAAAAGCGCAACTACGATTCTTTCCCTATCCGGCGTCGGCGAGCATCCGGCCGAGGATCGGGGCGACGTTCGCGGTGGCTGCCTTGAGGTGGGCAAAGATTTCCTCGATGCTGATTTCCGCTTCGTCCCCGGCACCGGCGGCGAAGTTGGCGACCAGTGCGAGACAGGCGAATTCGATATCCAGCTCGCGGGCGAGGACAGCCTCGGGCATGCCGGTCATGCCGACCAGGTCGCAGCCGTCGCGCTTCATGCGGGCGATCTCGGCACGGGTCTCCAGGCGCGGCCCCTGGGTGACGCCATGGACGCCGCCATCGATGATGGCCAGCCCCTCGGCCTTCGCGGCGGCGAGGATCGCCTGGCGCAGGCTTTCGGTGTACGGCTCGCTGAAGTCGATGTGACGCACTTCAGCGCCTTCCACGTCGTTGAAGCTCGTGTAGCGGCCGTGGGTGTAGTCGATGACCTGGTCGGGCACCACGAGCACACGCGGGCCCATGTCGTCGCGGATGCCGCCGACGGCATTCACCGCCACCACCCGGCGCGCGCCCAGCGAGTGAAGTGCCCACAGGTTCGCACGGTAATTGACGCGGTGCGGCGGCACGGTGTGGCTTTCGCCATGACGTGCCAGGAAGGCCAGGCGCCTGCCACGGAAATCGCCCAGGACGATGTCTCCGGATGCCGGACCGAACGGGGTATCCACGCTATGGCGTTCGGTGTTTTCCAGCCCCTCGAAAGCATAGAGGCCGCTGCCACCGATGACGGCGAGATCGATGCTCATCGGGTCAGTCCTTCAGTGCGTGGATGGCCGGCAGGTTGCGGGCTTGCTCGTGGTAATCCATGCCGTAGCCGAAGACATAGCGGTCCGGCAGGTCCACGCCGTTGAAGTCGGCTTCGATGCCCTCGGCGCGACGGTCGTGCAGCTTGGTGCAGAGCACGGCAAGCAGCACGCACTTTGCGCCCATGTCCAGGCAGGCATCACGAACGGACTTCAGCGTGTGGCCTTCATCGAGGATGTCGTCCACGAGCAGCACGGTGCGATCCTTCAGGGGCACTTCCGGACGACGCAGCCAGTGCAGGTCGGCGCCACGCGTGGCACCGCGATAGCGGGTGGCGTGGACGTAATCGAATTCGAGGTCGGTGCGGATCGACAGCGCGAGCTGGCTGGCGAAGATCAGTGCGCCGTGCATCACGGTAAGGAACACCGGACGCTCGCCGGCCAGCGCCGTATCGATCTCACCGCCCATGCGGGCGATTTCGGTGTCGAGCTGTTCGCGGGTGAACAGCACATCGGAATGGGCGAGCGCGTGCTCGAGCGAAGCGGATGCGGACATGGTGCTCAGGACTCCAGGACGGTCACGCGGGCAATGAAGCGGTCGCGTTGGGGATTGGCAATGAGACCCGCCCAGGTCGAACCGATCGCGCCACGCAGGGGGGCGATACGGTCGCTGGGCGACAGGGGACGATGGGCGACGGCAGCGATGGCTTCGTCGACCACGTCGGGGAAACAGGCGAGCACGAGATCGCAGCCCGCATCGAGGTTGGCGTTCACCCTCGCCGCAACTCCGCCGACGCTGCCGGCGGCGGCCATGCTGATATCGTCGCCGAACACGCAGCCACGGAAACCCAGTTCGCCACGCAGGATGTCGTCGATCCAGACGTGGGAATATCCCGCCGGCTGGTCATCGATGGCGGTGTACTTCACATGTGCGGCCATGACGGCCTCGGCACGGGCTTCGATGCCAGCGACGAAGGGCAGCAGGTCGGTGGCGAGGATGTCGTCCTTGCTGCGCGGATCGACGGCCACGGAAAGATGGGTATCCTCCGCCACCGAGCCGTGACCAGGGAAATGCTTCAGCACTGCCGCCATGCCGCCCAGATGCATGCCGCGCACATAGGCCTGCACCAGTTCCGCCGTAATCACCGGATCGGCGTGGAAGGCACGGTCGCCGATGGCCTTGCTGCCGCGATCGATATCGGCGACAGGGGCAAAACTGAAATCCACGCCCACGGCGCGCAATTCGCTGGCCATGATCCAGGCGTGCTCTTCCGCGCGATCCACCGCTTCGTGGGCGTGACGATCGTAGAGCTTGCCCAGCGCGCGCAACGGCGGCAGCCGGGTGAATCCCTCGCGGAAACGCTGCACGCGGCCGCCTTCCTGATCCACGCAGATGAGGAAGTCTTCGCCGGCGATTTCCCGGATGGACTCCGTCAGCGCCGCGACCTGTTCGCGCGATTCAAAATTGCGCGAGAAAAGAATGACGCCGGAAACGCCGCGCGCCGTGAGCTGGGCATGCTCATGCGCTTCAAGCCGCGTACCCGACAGACCGATGATCAGCATGCGGTGTCCTCACCCTCGCGCTCGGCAGCCGTCCAGCTCGCATACGGCCGCTCGATGAGATTGACGTTGTAGTAGCGCACCTGGTCGCTGACCTCCCTGCCCAGCCAGCCGGGACGGGGATACGCCGCATCGACCGCGGGCAGTTCGATTTCCGCGACCACGAGGCCTTCGTTGGCACCGTGGAATTCGTCGATCTCGAAGTGTGCGCCATCGACCATGACATGATGACGGTGCTTTTCCAGCACGCCGTCGCACAGCCCCGAAAGAATCTGCAGGGCGTCGTCCAGGGGAATGGGGTATTCGTATTCCTGTCGCTCGATGCCGAGCGTGGCCGACTTGATGTTGAGCCAGGCCTTGTCACCGGAACGTCGTACGCGGACTGAGCTGCGTGCGTGCCCTGCCGCAATCGCCGCGCCGGTCACGAGATAACCCTGCGCAATGGACTCGCTGCGTTCGATATAAGCACGCCAGCCATCGCCGGCCAGCAGGAATTTTCGCTCGATCTCGATACCCATGCCCTAAGCCTTCAGCGCCGTTCGAACAGCGCGATCGATTCGACGTGCGCGGTGTGCGGGAACATGTCCATCACACCGGCACTGACCAGCCGGAAGCCATGCTTCTCGACAAGAATGCCAGCATCCCGGGCCAGCGAGCCCGGATGGCACGATACGTAGACGATACGGTCGGTGCCCTTGCGCGGAAGGTATTCGAACACTTTATCGGCACCGGCACGTGGCGGATCGAGCAGGATGCGGTCCCACTTCTCGCCTGCCCATGGCTCCTTGCGCTGGTCCTCGAAGAGGTTGGCGACCCGGAACGAGGCGTTCGCGATGCCGTTGCGCGCCGCATTGGCGGCCGCGCGTTCGACGAGGCCATGCTCACCTTCCACGCCCACCACTTCCGCCACGTGCCGGGCGATGGGCAACGTAAAGTTGCCCAGGCCGCAGAACAGGTCGAGCACGCGGTGTTCCGGGCGCAGGTCGAGCAGCTCCAGCGTGCGTGCCAGCATCCGCTGGTTCATGCCGGCATTGACCTGCACGAAGTCGAGCGGCAGGAATTCCAGCTCGACGTTGTCGGCGGGAATCGCGAAGGCAAGGCGCGGCGACTCCGGCCACAGCGGATACACGCTGCTGTGATTGCCGGGCTGGAGGTAGATGGCGAAACCATGCTCTTTGGCGAAGACCGTGAGCTTGTCCTTGTCACTGTCGGACATCGGCGAGAGATGGCGGAAGACCAGGGCCACCGTGTCGTCACCCGCCGCGAATTCCACCTGGGGAATGTCGCGGGCCACGTCGAGCGTCTGGATCACCGAGGCAAGCAGGCCCACCTTCGGACCAATGGCCGGGTGGATCACCTCGCACTGCTCGATGTCGGCGACAAAGGCCGGGTTGGACTCCTCGCGGAAGCCCACCAGCACGCGCCCCTTCTTCGTGACGAAGCGCACCGAGAAACGGCCCTTGCGACGGTAGGCCCAGGGTTCGTCGGTGAGCGGCGGCAGCCATGACTCAGGAGCCACCTTGCCGATGCGCTCGAAATTTTCGGCCAGCACGTGCTGCTTGGACGCGATCTGCGCGGCCGGTGCCATGTGCTGCAATGAGCAGCCACTGCACTGGCCGAAGTGACGGCATTTCGGCTCGACGCGATCGGGCGAGGGCTCGATGACGGATACGATCTCGGCATCGTCGTACTTGCGGTGGCGCTTGCGGTACTTCAGCAGCACCCGCTCGCCCGGCAGGGCGCCGGAGACGAAGGTGGCCTTGTTGTCGATGCGGGCGACACCCCTGCCGTCGTGGCTGAGGTCGGTGATGGTGGCTTCGAATTCGGTCATGCGCTCAAAAACTGAAAGCCCGGAACGAGTCCGGGCTGGCTGGGAGGACGCGCCACGCGAGCGACGGTGGCGGGCGTTCCTGGCGAATGCCTACTTGCGCTTCCAGGCGCCGGAGGCATCCCGATAATACCAGCCCGAGGGCGCGCGCTGGACCCAGCCGTCGGCGAAGGTCTTGCGGATCTGCCCTTCCCACTCCGGATGGCCGTTGGCCTTTGCGATCGCGGCATACAGGGCGTTGCGATCGGCGTTCTCCTGGTCGACGAGCGAACGCTGGTCGAGGGGGATGGCGCCCGGGTCGCGGGCGGCGACCAGGCCGTCGGCCGTGAAGCCGACCGCACCGCTGTCGAACAGGCCCTTCAGCGCGCCGCCGAAGCGGTTCTTCATGCGCTCGCGGATGGCGTCGGTTTCAGGGCTGCGCACCTGGATGTCCGGCGATTCAGCGGCATAGGCGGCCGGGATAAGCAGGTCGAGGACGGCCGCCGAGGGCTGCTTGCCGCTGGCCGGCCTGGCCGGGGCCGTGGATGAACCACCGGCCGGACGGGCCACGCCGCTGTCGTCGAGCACGTTGCCGATGAACTGGTCGGCCGCCTTCTGCGCGGCGGCCTCGGGGAAGTAGACGTTGATCGTGACGCAACCGACGAGGGCGATGGCGGCCATGACTATGAGGGAGGTCAGTAGTTTGCGCATGGGTGTTTGGGTCCTTTCGAGGTGGCGTCCGGGTGACCGTGGGGGAGCTTAGCCTGGGTCGTGTGTAGGGGTTATTGTGGCTTGCCTCTTATCCCGGTCGCGCGCAGGCGCGCTCCTACAACGGGCGTCAGCGGACGACGGGGGCGCCGCCTTCGGTGGCGGCCTGGAGCCGGCGCACGAGGGTGGGCCAGTCGACGTCGCGCTGGTGGCCGAGCACCGTGAGGCGCGGCAGGCCGCTGCCTTCGACAATAGTGTAGCCATCCTTCGTCGGGCCCAGCCCGCCCATGCTGCACAGGTCGCCCTTCAGGGTGCACGACAAGCCGATACGCCGATAGCCGAAGGTCTTGAAGATCTTCAGCACCGTGCCCTGGAGTCCGCCGGCGATACCACCGCCGCCGACCGAGGTGAGATTGTTGACCGCCTTCTGGCTGATCCGGCCGCCTTCGTCGGCGAGCAGGTTCGCCTTGAACGCCACCGGCTTCCAGGCCACCAGGCGCAGGTCGTCGATGGCGCCGCTCATGTGGCCGGTGATGCTGCCGAAGTCGAACACGGACGTAAGCAGGCCGAGGTCGAGCTGGCGCAGGGCGATGTCTCCTGTGAGTACCGGAACGTCGCTGAAGGGTTTGGAGACCGTCATGCCGGTGATGTCCACGAAGCCGCCGAACACGTTGACGGAGAGACCGCCGCCCAGCTCCATGCGATCGTCGACGTAGCGCAGGCTGGGAATGGCGCCGCCCAGCGTGCCCTTGAACTCGGGCCAGCCCAGCGCCCGGCAGAAGGCCGCCATGTCGATCTGGGTAAGCGCCAGGGACGTCTGCAGACGCTCGCCGCTGGCCGCCGCGGGCTTCCAGCCAAGCCCGAGCACCCGCAGCTGACCATCGAGCACGGGAATGGCAAAGGGCTTTTCGAGCGAAAGAACGCCGCCCTTGCTGCGCCAGCCGGCTTCGGCGGCGCCGTTGGGAATTTTCAGCATCTGCAACGAGCGCCAGCCCAGCCGGGTCGCCGGACGGTCCTCGGTGGCGCTCCAGTCGAGGGCGCCACGCAGGCCGGTGATGCCCAGCCGGCCGTCCGCAAAGGACAGGTCAAGGCCACCTGCCTGCAAGGTAAATGCCGCAGGTGTTGCGTGCTCCATGTCGAGGCTGCCGGACAGATCACCGGCTGCACGCACGTTGTCGAGTCCGAAATTTCGCAGCAACCCCTTGCCGTAACGATCGTAGGCGGAAGGGAAGCGCGCGGCGAAGCGGTCGATGGTAAGGCGGTCCATATCGCCCTTCGCATCGAAACTGAGTTCGCCCTCCAGTTGCAGGGCATCGGGATCGGTCACCCGCAGGCGCTGCAAGGCAACCGCGCCCTTCTGCGAACGAGCCGAAAGGGAGAGCTGGACGACATGGGCGGGCAGCGCTGCGTACAGGGGCCCCAGCAACAGTTCGCCCCCCTTCAGGGCGCTGTCCAGATCGATCGTCGTCCCGGCTGGCTGGTTGTCGATGCCGAGCCTTCCGCTGCCGGAGAGCTTCGCGCCCGCAAGCCGGCCGCCCGGCCCCTCGAACCCCACGCCATCCAGGGCGAACTGCCCGCCGGCCTGGATGCCCTCGCCGAGAAGATCAAGCGCAAGGTCGGCATCGACCTTGCCCGTGGTGAGCTTGCCGGCCCACACCGTGGAGACCAGCCCCTGCAACCAGCCCACGGGCAGGCCCTTCAGGGTGATCTGGGCGTGCGTCGGCTGGTCCATGGGCAACGCCAGCTGGGCATTCGCCTTGTCCTGGCGGATGACTACTTCAAGCGTATTGGCCGCCTCATCGGCCACGATGCGTACCGAGGCATCACTGAGGGCACCCCCCTGGGCACCCTTGAGGCGAATCCGCCCATCGAATACCCAGCGCCCCAGTTCATCGCGATCGAGGCTGCCATCGAGGCCCATGCCGAGTTTCTTCCAGCCCATGGCCGGCAGGTCGGTGCGGACGGCGGATAGATTCACCGACACCCCCTTGCCCGCATCACCCGGGGCAAGGTCAGCCTTCAACCCGCTGATGCTCAGCCCGGGCAGGTCAAGGCTGTCGGCCCCTACCGAAAGACCCGCACACGCCAGCGCCGGCCAGGCGACGAGGCACCAGGCAAGGGCGAAAATGAACCATGAGCGGGTTGATACCGGAAGCATGCTCGTCCATTCTGCCAAATCCTGATGAACGACATGGAATGTTGAATGCTGAATCCTGCTTCAGAGCGATCCCCACCTCCCGTCATGACAGCTTCGCGCAAGGTCCTGGTAGCCGATGACGACGCGTCCACGCGCGAGTTCCTGACTGCGGCCCTGAAGATGCTCGGCTACACGACGATACCGGCGGTGGATGGCCGGGATGCACTGGAGAGCGCCATCCGGGAGCGTTTCGACATCCTGCTGCTCGACTGCCGGATGCCGGGTGCCGGGGCCATTGAAGTCCTGTCCAGCCTGCGGGCGCACGCCCATGCGGCATCCCGCCAGGCCGTCGCATTCGCCACCAGCGCCGAAATCGCTCCTGCGCAAAGGCAGGCCCTGCTCGCCGCTGGTTTTGCCGGCATCCTTGAGAAGCCTTGCCGGGTCGCCACGCTGGGCCAGGTGCTGGCTTCCGCGATGAACACCGTCGCCGATGCCGATGCGAAAAGACTCGATGACAACGAGGCCATCCAGGCGACGGGCGATGCCCGCACCATGCATGCCCTTCGCGGCCTGTTCCGGCAGGAGCTGGCCCAGCTCGATGGCGAGATCGAGGCACTGCCCCCTGACGCCCTGCTCGACCGCCTGCATCGGCTGCGTTCCGGCTGTGGCTTTTGTGGCGCTACGCGCCTGAATCAACAGGTACGCCTGCTGCAGACGCATATCGAGACACATCCCGAGACCCGGGGCGAAGCCATGACCACGTTCCGGACTGAGCTGAAGGCGACCATGACCGCCCTGGAACTAGCTTCTGCCTGATATTCAGCGCAATACGCGCCAGGCTTTCAGTTCACCGCCCCCCAGGTGAAACGAAATGACCTGGCGCATCATGCGACGCAACGATGCCAGGCCGGCCGTATCGGGAGAGGTATCGCTGGCGAGCGCCAGCAGGTCACCTCCGCGTATCGCATGCGGATCACCGGCACGCCCCGGCGTCGCGCCGGCCTCCGGATCGTAGTAATAGCCACGCGTCGGATCGAGCGGCTCGCCAGTGGCTGCATCGATATCGAGCTGCAACGCATAACCCAGCGAATCGAGCATGTCGCGCTCGAAGCGACGCAGCGTCCAGGCCAGCGGCTCACCCCCGGCCATCCGGGCAAGTGTGCGCTCGTACAGGCCGAACAGCTCCGGATTGGGATCCTGCCGCCCCGTGAGCCTCACGACCAGCTCATTGAGATAGAGGCCCGCCATGCCCGCATCACCGGAGAGCCGCTGGACCGGGCCCACCGGTTCCGCGCCACGCAAGGTGGCCAGCTCTCCCTTGAGCATGAGGTCGAGTTCAAGCCGCTGGAAGGGCTCCAATTGCGCACGCTGCACTTGTGCGCGCTCCCGGCGGACACCTCGTGCAACCACGCCCAGCCGGCCGTGATAGCAACTCAGGCATTCGACCAGCAGCGAGGTTTCGCGATAGGGCCGCGCATGCAGGACGAAGGCAGGTTCTCGTTCGACGCGCATGCCGGCCCGTCCAGGCTCACTCGTAGCCGAAACGCTTCAGGAGGTTCTCGTCGTCGGCCCAGCCTTCGCGCACCTTCACCCAGAGCTTGAGGAAGACCTTGCGCTCGAAGAGATGCTCCATCGCTTTACGGGCCGACGTGCCGATGGCCTTGAGCTGGGCACCGCCGTCACCGATCACGATCGCCTTCTGGCCGTCGCGCTCGACCCAGATCACCGCGTGCACCTCGGCGATGCCGTCGGGACGATCCTGGAATTGCTCGATTTCCACCGTGGTGGCGTACGGAAGCTCCTGGTCCAGGCGCACCATCAGCTGCTCGCGCACCAGCTCCGCTGCAAGGAAACGCTCGCTGCGGTCGGTGATTTCGTCTTCGCCGTAGACGGCCGGTTGCTGGGGCAGGCGCTTGAGGATGCCCTTTTCCAGGCCGTCCAGACCCTTGGACTTCAGCGCACTGACGTAATAGACCTCGTCGAACGGATGCTTCTGCATCAGGTCGGCGACGAAGGGCAGCATGATCGTCTTGTCTTTCTGCAGGTCGACCTTGTTGATCGCCAGCAGCTTCGGCAGGTCTTTCTGCTCGCTGAGGGCGGCATACATCGCGGCGTCTTCGTCCGTCCAGCGACCGGCCTCGATCACCTGCACGGCCAGGTCGACTTCCGTGATGGCCGCCCGCGCCGTGCGGTTGATGCTGCGGTTCATGGCGCGCTTGGCACCACGGTGCATGCCCGGCGTATCGACGTAGAGGATCTGCCCCTCGGGCTTGGTCGAGATGCCCAGGATGCGGTGACGCGTGGTCTGCGGACGGTGGCTGACAATGCTCAGGCGCACGCCGATGAGGGCGTTGAGCAGGGTGGACTTGCCGACGTTGGGTCGCCCCGCGAGGGCGACATAACCACAACGGAAATCGGTGGCGGCTTCGCCTTCGGGGTGTTCGGTTTCGTTCATGACTTCGGTGTTTCCTGTAGACGACGCAACACGGCGTCGGCGGCCTCCTGCTCGGCGGCACGGCGGCTTCCCGCCCTGCCCTCCACGCGGATCGCCGTGGGCTCGTCGATGGAGCAGCTGACGTCGAAGGTCTTCGCGTGATCTTCGCCGTAGCTGTCGATGAGTTCGTAGACGGGCAAGGGCAGGCCCTTGCCCTGCAACCACTCCTGCAGACGCGTCTTGGCGTCCTTGCTGGAGCGCTTGAGTTCGGCGATGCGCGGCGTGAACAACCGGCGCACCACCTGCTGGCAGGCGTCGTAGCCGTCGTCGAGATAGACGGCGGCGATCAGCGCCTCGAACGCGTCGGCGAGAATCGATTCGCGACGAAAGCCGCCGCTTTTCAGTTCGCCCGGGCCCAGCTTCAGCCGGTCGCCCAGCTCAAGCTCGCGGGCGACGACGGCCAGTGCCTGGCCATTGACCAGCTGCGAGCGAAGCCGGGACAGCTCGCCTTCGCTGGCGTTGGGATGCGCGTCGTACAACAGTTCGGCGACCGTCGCGCCTAGCAGCGCGTCGCCAAGGAATTCCAGCCTCTCGTTGTTCGGCCTGCCCGCGCTGCGATGGGTCAGCGCGAGATCCGCGAGGGAGGGATTACGGAAATGATGCGGAAACTCCACGATGACTCGTTACGCCTGGCTGTTTCTCAACGGCACCGCGTTTTCGAAGTGCAGGAGGAAGTCGATGTTGTAGAGGAAATGCACGCGCTTGTCGTAGGAAATGCGCAGGACGCTGGCATTGTTCTGGCGATCGATGGTGATGTCCTTCGGCTGGATCGTGGCGTCGTCCACGTACTGGAAGTTCATCTTGAAGGCCAGGTTGCGGCGCACTTCGTTGATGTCCGAGGTATTGCCATCCGATGCGAGCTGGGACATGGCCTTCTTCACGCCGAAGAACTCGGTGTAGGCCGGCACCAGCTTCATGCCCATGTAGGCAAAGAAACCAAGGACGACTAGCAGCAGCAGGAAGCCGATGAGGGTGATGCCCGATTGCCTGGTCTTCATGTCTCGTGTTCCCCGCCCGTGGTGGGCCCCTGTGATGCTGATAATGCACGCGGGGCGCCAGGCGCCCCGCTGCGGAGATTACCGCGTCCCGGCGTGCCGCGGGACGCCGGCCGGCGTGACACCGGCCTTGGCGTTCGTCAGTGGATGACCCGGCCCATCTTGCCGAAATCGAGCCAGCCGTTGCCCGGGCCGCGCCACGCCAGCCAGACGAAGAAGGCCTTGCCCACCAGGTTCTGCTCCGGCATGCAGCCCCACCAGCGGCTGTCCGTGCTGTTCATCCGGTTGTCGCCCATCACGATGTAGCAGCCCTTGGGCACTTCCGAGGGCACCACGGCGTTCGGGATGTCCATGGGCGTCGTGTAGGCGGGCGTCAGGGCGATGGTGTGGTTCACGCTGCCCAGGTGCTCGGTGTAGAGCTTGGAGCCGTAGGTCATCAGCAGGCGGTCTTCGGGCTCGTTCATGTTGCCCTTGTACGGCCCCAGCTCGTCGGCGCCGATGCGCTCGCCGTTGATGTAAAGATCGCTGCCCCGGGTTTCGATGCGGTCGCCCGGCAGGCCGATGACGCGCTTGATCCAGTTTTCGCTGGGCACGGGGGCATGCGGGTTCTGGCAGGTGACATCACCACCACGGATGGTGTTGCCCTGCTCGTCCTTGCAGAGGTAGCCCGGGAAACGGAACACCACCACGTCGCCGCGGCGGGGTTCACCGTTTTCCACCAGCTTGTTGTTGAAGGCCGGCATGCGCAGGCCGTAGGTGAACTTGTTCACCAGGATGAAATCGCCGACATCCAGCGTGGGCATCATGGAGCCGGACGGGATGCGGAAAGGCTCGGCAACGAAGGAGCGCAGCAGCAGCACCACGAAGATCACCGGAAACAGCGAACGCGCCCAGTCGACCGGCCACGGCTCGGGCTGCTCCTCGCCGGAGGCCTCGGCACGGGCGCGGCGGCCCTTCACCAGGAAAAGGCGATCGAACAGCCAGATCAGTCCGAAAAGGACCGTCAGCCCGAGCAGGATCGCCGAAAAATCGAATGCCGCCATGCCATCTCCGTCAGTCGTATCGAGGGGCCTTCAGGCCCATTCCGGCGCATCCGGCACCGGGTTCCAAGGGTAAAACGTCATGCCACGGTGGAGCGGTTTACTTGTCCACCTTCAGCACGGCAAGGAAGGCTTCCTGGGGAATCTCCACACTACCGACCTGCTTCATGCGCTTCTTGCCTTCCTTCTGCTTCTCGAGCAGCTTCTTCTTGCGCGAAACGTCGCCGCCGTAGCACTTGGCGAGCACGTTCTTGCGCAGCGCCTTGACCGTGGAACGTGCAATGACCGCCGCACCGATGGCCGCCTGGATCGCCACGTCGAACTGCTGGCGGGGAATCAGGTCTTTCATGCGTTCGACCAGCTCGCGACCACGGCGATCGGCATGCGAGCGATGCACGATGAGGCTCAGGGCGTCGACGCGGTCGCCGTTGATGAGGATGTCCACGCGCACGAACGGGCCGGCATCAAAACGCTCGAGCTGGTAATCCATGGAGGCATAACCGCGCGAGACGGACTTCAGGCGATCGAAGAAGTCGAGCACGACCTCGGCCAGCGGCAGCTCATAGGTGACCTGCACCTGGGTGGCGAGGTACTGGATGGAGCGCTGCACACCGCGCTTCTCTTCGCAGAGCTTGATCACGTTGCCCACGTATTCCGCCGGCGTCAGCACGTTGGCGACGATGATCGGTTCGCGGATCTCGGCGATCGTCTGCGGCGGCGGCAGCTTGGCCGGGTTGTCGAGCTCCATCACGGTGCCGTCGGTCTTGGCGACTTCGTAGACCACCGTGGGTGCCGTCGTGATCAGGTCGAGGTCGTATTCGCGCTCCAGGCGCTCCTGCACGATCTCCATGTGCAGCATGCCGAGGAAGCCGCAACGGAAGCCAAAGCCCATGGCCTCGGAGCTTTCCGGCTCGAAGAACATCGCCGCGTCGTTCAGGCGCAGCTTGTCGAGCGCCTCGCGCAAGGCCGGGTAATCGTCGGCCGAGACCGGGAACAGGCCTGCGAACACGCGCGGCTGCATGGTCTGGAAACCCGGCAGCGGCTCTTCGGCCGGCTTGCCGGCCAGGGTGAGCGTGTCGCCCACCGGCGCACCGTGGACGTCCTTGATGGAGGCGTTGATCCAGCCCACCTCGCCCGCCGACAGTTTTTCGAGCTTCTTGCGCTTGGGCGTAAACACGCCCACGTCGTCCACCAGGTGGGTACGGCCGGTGGACATGACCAGGATCTTGTCGCCCGGCTTGATCTCGCCCTGCATCACGCGCACCAGCGACACGACGCCCAGGTAGTTGTCGAACCAGGAATCGATGATGAGCGCCTGGAGCTTGTCCGTGTTGCCCGGCTTCGGTGCGGGAATTCGATGGATGATCGCCTCCAGCACCTCGATGACGTTCAGGCCCGTCTTGGCGCTGACCGCGATGGCGTCGGAAGCATCCAGGCCGATGACGGCCTCGATCTCGGCCTTGGCCTTATCGATGTCGGCCGTGGGCAGGTCGATCTTGTTCAGGACCGGGATGACCTCCAGCCCCTGCTCGATGGCCGTATAGCAATTGGCCACCGACTGGGCTTCCACACCCTGGGCGGCGTCCACCACCAGCAGCGCACCCTCGCAGGCGGAGAGCGAGCGGCTCACTTCATAGGAGAAGTCGACGTGGCCCGGGGTGTCGATGAAATTGAGCTGGTAGGTCTTGCCGTCGCGCGCCTTGTAAGGCAGCGAGACCGACTGGGCCTTGATGGTGATGCCACGCTCGCGCTCGATCGGGTTGTTGTCGAGCACCTGCGCTTCCATTTCGCGCTCGGAGAGACCCCCGCACAGCTGAATGATGCGGTCGGCCAGGGTCGACTTGCCGTGGTCGATGTGGGCAATGATGGAGAAGTTGCGGATGAGTTCCATGGAGCGCCGTGATCAAGTTCACCATCGCTCGCGGCGCGAACGACGCGCACCAGCCTTCATGACCGGTGCGAATCCCACATTATCGCATGGAAGGCCACCCGCCGCCGAACGGCGGGTGGCTACGGTGCTTCAGCGGTCGCTGGGCACGGTGATACCGACGAAACGCGTGGCATCGTCGCGGCGCACAAGGAGCATGGCCGTATCACCCGGCTTGATGCCCTTGGTGGCATCGCGGAAGGCGGCGGCACTGCCGACCCGCTTCTGGTTCACCATAAGCACGATGTCACCCGCCTGGAGACCGGCGGCGGCCGCCCCTCGATCGGACACCTTGCTGACGACTACGCCCTCGCCCGCCTTCAGGCCCAGCTCGGAACGGGTGGCGGCGTCGATATCCTGCACCGCCAGGCCCAGCGCGGCGGCGGAACCGCCTGTTGCGCCCTCGTCGCCCGTGCTGGCCGCCGCCAGGGCCGACTTGTCGCGAGGCAGTTCGCCGACCTTCACGTCTACCGTCTGCTTCTTGCCATCACGAAGGATGTCCACCTTCGCCATGCTACCCGGCTTGGTGATGCCCACCAGCGGCGGCAGGTCCACCGACGAGGTGATCGGCGTGCCATTGAAGGCCAGGATCACATCGCCCTGCTTCAGGCCGGCCTTGTCCGCTCCGCTGCCGGGGGTGACCTGGGCCACCAGCGCACCATTGGCATCGGGCAGGTCGAGGTTCTTCACGAACTGGTCGACCGGCTGCACCGTGACGCCCAGCATGCCGCGGGAGACGTAACCCTTGTCCTTGATCTGCTGGACCACGTTCATGGCCACGTCGATCGGGATGGAGAACGACAGGCCCTGGTAGCCACCCGAGGTGGAGTAGATCTGCGAATTCACGCCGATCACCTGGCCCTGGAGATTGAACAGGGGACCACCGGAGTTGCCGCGATTGATCGGTACGTCGGTCTGGATGAACGAGGTATACGGCTGGTCGCCGCTGCCCAGGTTGCGACCCACCGCGCTGATGATGCCGTGGGTGACGGTGGCATCCAGGCCGAATGGCGAACCGATGGCCAGCGCCCACTGTCCGCGCTTCACGGAGCGCGAATCGCCGATGGCCACCGTGGGCAGCGCCTTGGCATCGACCTTGAGCAGGGCGATGTCGTACTGCGGATCCTTGCCCACCACCTTGGCGGTGAAGGTGCGGCGATCCTGCAGGCGCACCTTCACCTCGTCCGCGTCGTCCACGACGTGGTCATTGGTGAGGATGTAGCCATCGGCGGAAATGATGAAACCCGACCCCAGCGAGGTCTGTTCGCGCGGCTGCTGGGGCATGCCGGGCATGCCGAAGAAGCGGCGCAGCAGTTCATCCTGGTCGTCGGGCGAGATATTCGGCGTGCTTCGTCCCTTGCCTTTGGCAAGGGTGCGGGCACCGCCGTTGCTTTTCGCCTCGACGTGGACGACCGCGGGGGCGTACTTGTCGACGATGCCGGTGAAGTCCGGCAGATTCTGTGCCTGCGCGCCTGACGCTGCGACGACCAGAGCGCCACCCAGGAGCGCGCGTGCATGCCAATGAGCCATTTTTTCCTCCTTTTTACATAGCCACGGCTGACCGTGCGGAGCATGCCGCACGGCTTGTTACGAATGAAGGGAAGACGCGCGCCGGAGGCGACCGGCGCGCGGGCGTCGTGGCGTCAGTGCGCCGTCGACGACGTGACCGGAGCCACGTAGCGGCTGCCGTCCGGACGGACCAGCAGCATGTAGCCGTTCTCCGTGGCCTGGGCGGCACGGGTACGATGAATCTGATACGGCGTGGAGCGCGGGAGGTAGACAGCACCCTCGTCACCCGGGCCTTCGTAGGCCGCCTTCTGGGTGAACTGGGAGGCCATGTTGCCGGTGAGCCACTGCGGGGCCACGGGCGCCGACGCCGGCTCGGAGGCCGCTTCGGCTACCTGCGTGTCGCCGAGCAGGGAGTGCCCCTGAGCTACCTGGGGAACGGCACCGGAACCGCCGTTGCCGGCCGGCTGCGACAGCATGAGCGCGGCCACGGCGACACTGGCAGCGATGGCACCACCGGCCGACCAGTGCAGCCAGCGGCGACGCTGGGGGGCGGCGAGCACGGCGATGGCGGATTCGGCCTCGATGGCAGCCATGACGCGGCTGGCGAAATCGCGGGACACCGGCGGAACGCTCTCGCGGCGCAAGCCGTCACGCGCCACGTGATAGCGCGACCAGGCCTCGTTCAGGCCCTGATCGGCGTCGAGACGACGCAGCAGGAAGCGGATTTCCTCCCGCGACAGCTCTCCGTCCATGCCGGCAGAGAGGAATTCCCGATTGGCTTCGCTCATGGGTTTTTGTCCTCGCGGTCGGAAAGCAGCGGCCGCAGTTTGTCGTCGATGGCTTCACGAGCCCTGAAAATACGCGAACGGACGGTGCCGATGGGGCAGTCCATGATGGCGGCAATCTCCTCGTAGCTCTTGCCGTCCACCTCGCGCAGGGTAATCGCGACCCGAAGCTCCTCGGGCAGGGCTTGGACAGTGGAAAACACGGTTTGTTCCACCTGCTCGCGCATGAGTTCGCGCTCGGGGGTGGCACTTTCGTGCATCCGGGTTGCCCCGGGCACGTACACCGCGTCCTCGATGTCGATGTCACCCGTGGGAGGGCGCCGCCCCATGGCCACGAGGTGGTTCTTCGCCGTGTTGACGGCGATCTTGTACAACCAGGTATAGAAAGCACTCTCGCCGCGGAACGAGCCCAGCGCGCGCCAGGCGCGCACGAAGGCCTCCTGGGCGATGTCCTCGCACTCGGTCCAGTCGTGCACGTAGCGGGAGATCAGCGCGACCACCTTGTGCTGGTACTTGCGGACCAGCAGATCGAATGCGCGCCGGTCACCCTGCTGCACGCGTTCGACAAGTGCTTGATCCAGTTCGTTTTCGCCCATCCGGGCCGTCTCCTTAACTCTTCAGGGGCCAGTCGCGGGCGCAAATGAGACAAATACGACCCGCGCAAGTTCACCTTCGCAGGGCATCACGGAGAAAATATGCGGATGGGCGGGGCCAGCTCAAGCCGGGGCGGCCATCCCCTCCCCCATCAGGCGCAGCCGTTCGGCCAGCAGCTTGTCGAATGTAACCACGGGTAACGGGCGGCAGAACAGGTAACCCTGGAGCTCGTCGCAGCCCTGGGCCCTGAGGAACTGCAGATGTTCCTCTCCCTCGACGCCCTCCGCCACCACCCCGCGCTTGAGACGATGAGCCATCTCGATCGTAGAGCGCACGATGGCCTCGTCATCGGGATCGACTCCGATATTCCTCACAAAGCTCTGGTCGATCTTGATGCGATCCGCCGGCAGGCGGCGCAGATAGTCGAGAGAGGCCGCGCCCGTGCCGAAATCGTCGATGGCGATGCGGCAACCCAGGGCATGCAGCGCCTCCAGCGTGTCCACCAGGTGCGGCACGGTCTTTACGCTGATGCTTTCGGTCACCTCCAGTTCGAGCTGGGCGGCATCGAGACCGGTTTCCTTTAGTACCGACGCCACGGTGACCGCGAGATTCGGCTGCATGAGCTGCACGGCGGACAGGTTCACACCCAGCCGCAGGCCCAGCCGGTAGCGGTCTTCCCATTCACGGGCCTGCGCGCAGGCCGTGCGCAGCACCCATTCGCCGATGGGCACGATCAATCCCGTGGTTTCGGCCAGCGGAATGAAGAAGGCGGGGCTGATCATCCCCAGTTCGGGATGCTCCCAGCGCACCAGCGCCTCCATGCCGACGATGTCTTCGGTGACGGCATCGACCTGGGGCTGATAGAAGACACGCAGCTCGTCATTGCGGACCGCATGGCGCAACCGTGCCTTGAGTTCGATCTGCTGCTGTTGCGATGCATCCAGATTGGCGGCGTAGACCTGGTAGTTGTTGCGCCCCAGGCTCTTGGCGCCGTACATGGCCTCGTCGGCGTGGTGCAGCAGCAATTCGCCGTCGACCGCGTCGTCCGGAAAGAATGCGATGCCGACCGATACGGTGGCCTGCAATTCCGAACCGTCGCCGAGATCCAGCGGCACCTCCATCGCCTGCACCACCTTCTCGGCGATGCGCTGCACATCGTCGCGCTTGATGATGTGGCGCAGGATCATCGTGAATTCGTCACCCGCATAACGCGCGACGGTGTCCGAGCCACGGACGCTGGCTCGCAGCCTGCGCGCTACCGCCGCCAGCACCTGGTCGCCCACCGCATGACCCAGGGTGTCGTTGATGCCCTTGAAGCGATCCAGGTCGACCATCAGCGCGGCGAAACATTCACCCGTGCGCTGGGCTTCGCGAATCGTCGTATCCAGGCGGTCGTTGAACAGAAGGCGGTTCGGCAGGCCCGTCAGCGGATCGATAAGGCCACGAGCACGCCCCTGCTCGCGGCTACGACGCAGTTCGAGCATGGCGGCGAAGCGCGCGCCTACCGCGCGCATTGCCGTTTCCAGCATGCGTCCCGCACCACGATGCGATCGTGTGCCGGCCAGCAGCGCACCAAGCACGGTGTGGCGCTCGTCGAACAACGGGATGAAGGCGAATGCCTCCAGTCCCAGGGCTTCGACGAGGGGATCGGTCCACGGCGTTCCCGCCCCCTCGACCAGGCGCGAGATGTTCTCGCCGCCAAGGCACGTTTTCAGCAGGGAAATATCGGCCGCGTCGCCCCATTCGATGTGTCCGGGGCCGCTCCATACACGGGCCACCAACTCGGGGTCGTGATCGCTTTCGGGGAAGGCCGCCCATACGGCAAGCACGTCCAGCCCCAGCGCCTCGGCCACGCGCCCGGCCATCTCGCCCATGCCCTCGTCGTCGGCAGGAAACGAACCCATCGCGGCAAGCAGGTCGAGGGCGCGGTCTGCCGTATGGCGTACACGCAGGTCGCGAAACGCCAGGGCCACGCGATGGCCCTGGCCATCGACCAGATGGCGTACGTCGACTTCGCCCGGAATACCCGCACCATCCGGCCGGCGCAACACGCAGGGCTGGCCGTCGCCATCGGGTAGCGGCCAGCCCACGCCTGGCGGCAGTTCGAAAAGATCGGCAAGCAGACGCCCCTGCAACGGGCCGTCGCCAGTGCATAGCCGCTCCATCATCTGGCCGCTTTCCAGGATGCGGCCCTGCGGGGTATTCGCTACCACCCACGCCGCACCGGCATCAAAAGCAAAGCGATAGTCACTGCCCGCGACAACCGGCGAGGGCGCGGGCGTGGCAAAGCTCATCGCCGCGCGTATACGGTGTCCCAGTTCCGTGGCGATGGCACTTTCGCGCAGCCAGAACGCATGTCCATCGGGCGGCGTAGCCGCCGGATCGTCACCGACGAGATAGACGATAGGCACCTCGGCATAAGCGGGCATCCCACGCAGAATGCGCAGGCCACGGGCAAGGTCGTCGGTGCCGTCAGCGGCGACGATCGCCACGTGCAAGGGCGGCGAATCGACGAGCAAAGCCGTGAGCTGCTCCGCATCGCGCGCACTAAGCAGCAGCACATCGCCCTCGGTATCCAGCGCATCGAACACCGCGCGACGAATCTCGCGGCGTGGCGTGAAGATCAGAACCCCCTGGTTATCGGACATACGACCGCTCAGACCACCCATCGACCATCACGCAGGCGCGGTGTCGCCGAACGGGCATGACGCTCGGCGTCCACCATGGCAATCTCCTCACCGAGGCCGCCGAGCTGGGCGGGCGTGGCGCCCAGCAGCGCTATCCGTCGCACATGGCCGATACGGGCCTTTGCCAGCTGCCGCAAAAGCGCACTGTCCGTTGCACTCACCGGCCCTGCCGGCACCTCGACCAGATACACGCCGAAATGCAGGCTTTGCAGCACATAGCGCAGGGCATCGCCCAGGCGGGTGCAGCCCGGCACGCGCATCTGCGCATCGCGCAGGCTTACCAGCCCCTCGTTCGGCCGCCACAGGTACACCGCCTGGCCCGTGCGACGGGCGATCAGGCGGAACTGATCGACCAGCTCCACCGCGCTGGCGGACTTGAGGGCCACCAGGGGGCCCGGCGCCGACAGGATGCGGTCGAACAGGTCGGTACCTGCTTGGGAATCGGCGGACATGACCACGCGTTCAGGGGAAAACAGTTGAGAAGTATCGAACCAAACGGGAGGCCACGCCAGCGCCGCGTCCCCCGGCGGACCGTGACCATACGCGGGGGTATCTCGCATTCGACCGGACGTAAAGGTATGGTGGCACGCTCATTCACCACCGCACGACCGCCATGTTCGAAGGACTCCGATTCAAGCACTGGAAGACCAGCGAAGGCGACGACGGCATCGTCGTCCTCACGCTCGACCGCGAGGGAGCCAGCGCCAACGCGCTGTCCCGCGAGGTGCTCGACGAACTGGGCATCCTCGTCGAACGCCTGGGCATCGAGGGCCCGCGCGGCGTGATCATCCACTCCGCGAAGCCGTCGGGCTTTGCCGTGGGTGCCGATATCAAGGAGTTCGTGGAATACGCCCGTGCCGGCGTCGTCCTCGACAACATCGAAAACGGCCAGCGCGTCTTCGAGGACCTGGCACGCCTGCCCTTCCCCACCGTGGCCGCCATTCATGGCGCCTGCCTGGGTGGTGGTGCCGAACTGGCACTGGCCTGCCGCCAGCGCATCGCCGCCGACGATGAGAAAACAAAGATCGGCCTGCCCGAAGTGATGCTCGGCATCCATCCCGGCTGGGGTGGCACGGCACGCCTGCCGCGCCTTATCGGCGCGCCCGATGCGCTGCCGGCCATGCTTACGGGCAAGCCGTTCAACGCGCGCCGCGCGAAGGCCGTGGGCCTCGTCGACCGCCTGGCCCGCCCGGAAGAACTGCTCGCGGAAGCGCGGCACCTGATCAAGCGCCCGCATCAGCGGCCGTTTGCACAGCGCGCCAAGGCCTGGGCCACCAATACGGCACCCGCCCGCGCCATCCTCGCGCCCATGGTCCGTAAGCAGACGGCCGCCAAGGTCCGCAAGGAGCACTACCCGGCGCCGTTCGCGCTGATCGACGTCTGGGCACGTGGTGGCAGCAGCATCCAGCAGCGCCTGAAGCTGGAAGCCAAATCGGTGGCAAAACTGGCTGGCACGCCGACCGCGCGCAACCTGATCCGCATCTTCTTCCTGCAGGAGCGCCTGAAAGGGCTCGGCGGCGGCGTCGAGCACGGTATCGAACATGTACACGTGGTGGGTGCCGGCACGATGGGCGGCGACATCGCGGCCTGGTCGGCACTGAAAGGCTTCAACGTCACCTTGCAGGACCGCGAACTGCGCTTCATCGAGCCTGCCCTCAAGCGCGCCCGCACGCTGTTCGAGAAGAAACTGAAGGCCAGCGCCAAGGTCGAGGCCGCCGTGGGCCGTCTTCGCGCCGACGTCGACGGCAAGGGCGTGGCGGATGCCGATCTCGCCATCGAGGCAATCTTCGAGAATCCCGAAGCCAAGCACGCGCTCTACGCAGTCATCGAGCCGCAGTTCCAGTCCGACGAAATGCTTGCCAGCAATACGTCATCCATTCCGCTGGACGAACTGCGCCAGGGTCTTGCGGCGCCCCAGCGCTTCCTCGGGCTGCACTTCTTCAACCCCGTGGCGCAGATGCCACTGGTGGAAGTGGTGCGCCACGACCAGCTCGACGGTGACATCGAGAAGCGTGCGCTTGCCTTCTGCAAGGCCATCGGCAAGCTGCCCGTTCCCGTGAAGGGCACGCCTGGCTTCCTGGTCAACCGTATCCTCATGCCCTACCTGATGGAGGCCATGCGCCTTTACAACGAAGGTGTCCCCGGGCCGGTGCTCGATCGCGAGGCGAAGAAGTTCGGCATGCCGATGGGACCCATCGAACTGGCCGACACGGTCGGGCTCGATGTCTGCGCGTCGGTCGGCAAGGAGCTGGCTCCCTTCCTGGGCCTGGAGATCCCGCAAGGCCTGGAAGAAAAGCTGGCCGCCAACAAGCGCGGCAAGAAGGATGGCGAAGGCCTTTACGTCTGGAAGGAAGGCAAGCCGCAGAAGCCGGAGGTCGATCCGGATTACGTGGCCCCAGCCGACCTCCAGGACCGCATGATCCTGCCCATGGTCAACGAGGCCATTGCCTGCCTGGCGGAGGGCGTCGTGGACGATGCCGACCTGCTCGATGCGGGCGTCATCTTCGGTACGGGCTTTGCGCCCTTCCGTGGCGGCCCGATCCAGTATGTGCGCACGGAAGGCGTCGCCACGGTGCGCGAGCGCCTGGCGAAGCTGGAGCAGAAGCACGGCGCGCGCTTTGCCAAGAAGGAAGGCTGGGACAATCCCATCCTGACCACCCCCGCCGCCTGACAAAACCTGTAGGAGCGCGCCTTGCGCGCGACCGGTTTTGGCGATTCGTACATTTCGCTAATACCGGTCGCGCGCAAGGCGTGCTCCTGCAGATGTAGCGCTATACCGCGCAGGTGCCCTCAGGGCACGGCCGCATCACCACATCAGGTCGTCCGGTACGCCGTCATCCGACTCGTTTGCAGCATTCGGATCGACCAGCAGTGCGATGAACTCCGGCGCAAGGGCGCGCAGTTCTTCAATGACCGCACTGGCTACCACAAGGTAGCGTCCATTCTGCTGCACGATGCCAAGCTCACCCGCATTGATCGCGGTCAGCTGCGCCGCATCCACATGCACGCGACGGATCTTGTCGCCATAGGGAAAGTGACGCACCTGATCGGCTTCTGCCAGGTTCAGTGCCTTGCCCTTCAGCAATTCTTCAACCTTGCGCTTCTTCTCCTTGCGCAGACGCGCCAGCTCGGCCGCCTCGGCTTCCGCCTTGCGACGATCGGTGGCTTCCGTCTGGGCGCGGATCGCATAGGCCTTGGCGAGATCGATCTCGCCATCTTTTTCCTTGCGCGGCGGACGCTGCGCCTGCTGCCCGTGTGGCTTCGGCTTCTGGCCACCACCCTGTCCCGGCCGGGCACCACCCGGCTTGCCACCGTGCCGGGCGCTTTTCCCCGCATACGGCTGGCCACTCGCACTGCCCTGCTTCGGCGGCGGCGAGGACGTCCTTTTCTCTTCGCGGATCTCCTTGACGAGGCCGCTCTTCAACAACTGGTCGCGCAGGGACTCTGCCATGATCGGTAAGACTCGTTCGATGTTCAGTAGTGCGGCGGCGGCGGTTCGGTAGCGGGGTCGCTACCCAGGCCGGCACGCATATTCACCAGGTCCGAGCGCAGGTCGCGCATGGCCCGTTCCAGCAGATCGAGGCGTCGGGCGATTTCGGCATCCGCCGACGACAGGCCATTGACCGTGTCGTCGATGAAGGCGAGCCTCACCTCCAGCTCCATCATTCGTTCGTCCAGCTCAGTCATGGGCGCGCCCCTTGAGGCTGCGGCCACGGCCGATACCGTAATAAGCGATACCCGCCTCTTCGACCGCCGCGGGATCGTAAAGATTGCGCCCATCAAAGATCACCGGCGTACGCAGCAGCGATTTCACGCGCGCGAAGTCCGGGCTGCGGAAGGCCTTCCATTCCGTGACGATCACCAGCGCATCGGCCCCTTCCAAGGCCTCATAGGGCCGTTCGGCCAGGTGCAGGTCGTTGCGCTCGCCGTAGATACGCTGCGTTTCGTCCGCTGCTTCCGGATCGAATGCACGTACCTTCGCGCCGGCCTCCCACAGCTGCTCCATCAGGCGACGGCTGGATGCCTCGCGCATGTCGTCGGTATTGGGCTTGAAGGCCAGACCCCAGACCGCCACAGTCAGACCCTGCAGCTGGCCGCCGAAATGCCGGGAAAGCAGATCGAACAGACGGGACTTCTGCGAATCGTTGACGGCCTCCACCGCATCGAGCAAGCGAGCTTCATAACCCACGGTGTGCGCCGTGCGAGCGAGCGCCTGGACATCCTTGGGGAAGCACGAGCCACCATACCCGGCGCCCGGGTAGATGAAGTGGTAACCGATGCGCGGATCCGCGCCGATACCCTGGCGGACCAGTTCGACGTCGGCACCCACGTGCTCGGCGATGTTGGCGATCTCGTTCATGAAGCTGATCTTCGTGGCGAGCATCGCATTGGCCGCATACTTCGTGAGCTCCGCCGAGCGTTCGTCCATCACCACCATGCGGTCGTGATTGCGATTGAAGGGCGCGTACAGCTTGCGCAGCACGCCGATGGCCTTCTGACTGGAGGCACCGACGATGATGCGATCGGGGCGCATGCAGTCTTCGACCGCGTCGCCTTCTTTCAGGAATTCGGGGTTCGACACCACGTCGAAAGCCGTATCGGCCCCACGGGCAGCGAGGCGCCCGGCAATGGCCGACTTCACCCGGTCGGCGGTGCCGACGGGAACAGTCGATTTGTTGACCACCACGGTGTAGCGATCGATGTGATCACCGATGGTGTGGGCGACAGCCAGAACATACTGAAGATCGGCGCTGCCATCTTCGTCAGGTGGCGTGCCGACGGCAATGAAGACGACATCGCCATGCGCGATGCCGTGGGCCGCATCCGTGGTGAAATCCAGGCGCCCCTCACCGTGGTTGCGCACCACCATGGGCTCCAGGCCCGGCTCGTAGATGGGGATGTCGCCCTGCTTCAGGCGCTCGACCTTGCCGGCATCCACATCGACGCACACGACATGGTTGCCCATTTCGGCAAGACAGGTACCGGTGACGAGACCGACATAACCGGTGCCGAAGATGGTGACTTTCATGGAACTCCCGGGAGACTTCAGCGTGCGCGCCGTAAGCCGCAAATTGTAAGCCGCACGGGCGGTGGAGCAAAGAAAAAGGCGCGGATTGCTCCGCGCCTTTTCATCTCACGATGGAAACGACGACTTACTTGCCGCCGCCGGCCGCCGGAGCGGCGCCCGGACCCTGACCTGCGGGGGTCGGACCGGTCTTGTTCAGCGTCACGTCGAAGATGATCGTCGCATTCGGCGGGAAGCCGTTTTCCGGCTTGGCGCCGTAAGCGATGTTCGACGGGATGAACAGCTTGTACTTGCCACCGACCTGCATCAGCTGCAGACCTTCGCGGAAGCCCGGGATCACCGCGGCGAGCGGGATCTGGGCGCCACCCGGGGTCGGGTGATCGGCCGAGGAATCGAACTTCTCGCCGTTCACGAACGTACCGGTGTAGTCGATGGTGACGGTGTCGTTCGGACCCGGACGCTGGCCGGTACCGGCCTGGACGACCTGGTACTGCAGACCCGAGGCCGTGACCTTCACGCCCGGAGCGGACTTGTTCTTGGCCAGGAACTCGTCGCCTTCCTTCTTGTTCTGGGAGGCAACCTTGTTGTACTCGGCTTCGGCCTTGGTCTTCAGGTCGGCGACGAAGGCGTCGCGGACCGTCTTGGCTTCGGCTTCCGACATGGTCGGCTTCTGGCCCGAGAGCGCCGCGGTCACTGCCTTGCCCACGGTCGCCGGGTCGACGCCTTCACGAACGAGGGGCGGCAGCTGGCTGGCGATATCCCAACCCACGACGTAGCTGGCCTTCTGCTTATCGACCGCGCCCGAAGCGGCAGCCGGCTTGGCGGCCTGGGCGGATGCGCCCGCAGCCGTACCCAGCGCAACCGCCAGGGCGACGGCCGTCATCGTGGGACGCAAAAAGTGCTTCATTCGGTACTCCCTCTCTGTGAAATGAATTCGGCGACGCCGCCGGTACACCTCCATGTGGAGGCGGAAACGCCATTGTGCTGTGGTTCGCGTGTCGCTTGCAATGACGGGCCAGAGACAGGCTTTCACAGGAAAAGTTCAGAAACCTTTCCGTGATGTGACCGATGCCTCATTCCTCGTGCTCGTGCCCCGGCTTGTCCAGGGTGTCCCGCAGCGCCGCCTGGAGGCGGGCGTGCACCTGGACGAGCACCCGCCAGAGCAGCCAGGTGAGCAGAATTCCTATGAGAATCAGCACGAACGCAACTTCTCGCGGCGGCAGAATCGTGGACGCGAGTGCCGCCACCAGCAGGCCGAGGATGAGCATGGCCACCACGGGAATGATCCTCCCCAGCACGGCGCGAATCCGGTAGGTGCGCTCGCCGAAACGATCCGGGATGCTCAGTTCGGCCAGCAGCATGCCCAGGGCGCCAGCCTTCCGATAGGCCGCAACCACCATCGGCAGCGACAGCAGGGCCGCCACCGACCAGGCCAGGCTGCGCCTCACGGCCGGTTCGTCGCTCAGGATTTCCAGGTGAAGGAAGCCGCGCCGGTAGGCAAAGGCCACGATGATGAAGACGGCAATGACCAGCACCATGTTGATCACCACATGCCAGACCAGGCGCCGGATCATCTTCATGACCATGGCGCCCTGCCCTTGCAGCCCAAGGCTTCCCATCCAGTCGGTATAGGCTCCGAACACGCCCGTGACCCGCGCGGGCAACACCCTGCCCATGACGTTGGCCAGCGGATCGGAAGCCCGGATGAGATAGGGAGTGAGGAAGGTGGTGAGGGCCGATACCGCCACCGCCACCGGATACAGAAAATTGCTGGTGACCTTCAGCGTAAGACCCAGCGAGGCGATCACGAAGGAGAATTCGCCGATCTGCGCCAGGCCCATGCCTACGCGCAGGGAGGTCCGGCCGTCGTTGCCCGCGACGAAACTGCCGAAACTGCATGTAATGACCTTGCCCACCACCACGGCGATGGTGACGATCGTGATCGGCCACGCGTAGTCGAGCAGCAGCGCCGGGTCGATCAGCATGCCGATGGCCACGAAGAAGATCGCACTGAACATGTCGCGCACCGGCATGATGATGCGCTCGATGCGCGCCACGCTCTCCGACTCGGCCACGATGGCGCCGATCATGAAAGCGCCCAGGGCCACGCTGTAGCCCAGCTCGGTCACCAGCAGGCAGAAGCCGAAGCAGATACCCAGCACGGCCACCAGCAGCACGTCATTGCGGCTCACCCTGGCGATGTAATCGACCACGCGCGGCACCAGCAGCAGGCCGACCACCAGCGACACCGCCATGAACAGCCCCAGCCGCCCGATGGCGGCAAAGGCCTGCCCGGCCTCCACGCCGCCGGTGCTGGCGATACCCGTCAGCAGGGCCATCAGCACGATGGCCAGCAGATCCTCGACGATGAGGATGCCGAACATCAGCTGGGCAAAGCGCTCGCGCTTGAGGCCCAGGTCTTCCAGCGCCTTCATGATGATGGTGGTGGAAGAGATGGACAGCATCGCGCCGAGGAACAGCGAGTCCATGGCCGTCCAGCCGAAGAAACGTCCGATCTCGTAGCCGATCCAGACCATCAGCACGATTTCCGCGAAGGCGGCCACCAGCGCCGCACCACCGACGGCACGTAGCTTCTTCAGGCTGAATTCGAGACCGAGTGCGAACAGCAGGAGGATCATGCCCAGCTCGGAGAGCGTGCGGATCGTCTCCTCGTCGTGGATGAAGATCACCGGAAGCGTATGCGGCCCGATGAGCAGGCCGGCGATGATGTAGCCCAGCACGACCGGCTGGCGAAGGCGCTGGAACAGCACCGTGGTGAGGCCGGCCACGAGCATCACCGTGGCGAGATCCTGGATGAAAACGATGCCGTGCATGCCTGTCCCTGTAGGTATGGACAGACAGGTTAACCCGTGTGGTGTGACGGCAGCACGGAATGCACGAAGAAACGCGCAAAATCATGCGACGATGCAAGTGCCCGCAGTTGTTAACGTTTCCCCAAAATGGGGAAAAGATTTCAAAATTTCTGTAACGAATGCTTGACGCAGTACCGGCTCGCCCGTATTCTTTGCGGCTTCCAGCAGGGGGCCATAGCTCAGCTGGGAGAGCGCCTGCATGGCATGCAGGAGGTCGCCGGTTCGATCCCGGCTGGCTCCACCAACTTCTAGTACGTCCCCATCGTCTAGAGGCCTAGGACATCACCCTTTCACGGTGGCGACCGGGGTTCGAATCCCCGTGGGGACGCCACTTCTCTGGTTCGCCAGGGAAGAGAAGGTACCGAAGTTGGTTTGTTGTTGGAACGTTTCAAGAAGTAATTCGGAGCGGTAGTTCAGTCGGTTAGAATGCTGGCCTGTCACGCCGGAGGTCGCGGGTTCGAGTCCCGTCCGCTCCGCCATTACTTTGAACGAAAAAGATTCCGCCCGCGGGGCGGATTTTTTTCAAAGCGGGGCCATAGCTCAGCTGGGAGAGCGCCTGCATGGCATGCAGGAGGTCGGCGGTTCGATCCCGCCTGGCTCCACCAACTTCTAGTACGTCCCCATCGTCTAGAGGCCTAGGACATCACCCTTTCACGGTGGCGACCGGGGTTCGAATCCCCGTGGGGACGCCACTTTCCTGGTTCGCCAGGTAAGGCAGATGTGTAGAAGTTGGCAGGTGCTGAAGGTTTGCAAAGCAGTTCGGAGCGGTAGTTCAGTCGGTTAGAATGCTGGCCTGTCACGCCGGAGGTCGCGGGTTCGAGTCCCGTCCGCTCCGCCATTGCTTTCATGAGAGTCCGCCTTTTTGGGGCGGATTTTTTTTGTCTTGAGTTTGGTGGGGCATCGCCCTGGACGGTCGCGCGCGAGGCGCGCTCCTACAGGGGCGCTGCGCCCTGGACGGTCGCGCGCGGGGCGCGCTCCTGCAGGGGGCGCTAGGCCTTGGATGGGTGCGCTCCTGCAGGGGGCGTGATTGCCTTGTAGGAGCGCGCCTTGCGCGCGACCGGATCGAAGCGAAACGCGCGCCCCTCAAACCCCAGGCACATCCCCCACCCGCTCCAGCGTCCCGATCGAGTGCCCCTGCTCTGCCAGGTACTCCAGCCAGCGGCTGAGAAACCCGTTCATCCGCAGGCGATGCTGGAAAACGGTGTGCGCCGGCGGAAACGGCCCCAGCACCTGCCAGAGCTTCCGCCCCGGATGGCAGTGCATCGCCTCGGCCACGTGGGCGTCGGTATACATGCGCAACTGCGCCGACGGCGAGGGCTGCCCCGTGGCCTCGTCGACGAAGTCGTAGGTGAGCTCCAGTTCGAGCGTGTACGGATGCTTCTCCTGGATGTCGAGCCGTACCTTGAGGCCGTCGTCCACGTCGGACACATAACGCCCGGCCGCCAGCCGCTGGGGCGCGAACAGGCGCGCCAGGCGATGGTAGTTTTCCGAGTAGAGCCCCATCAGGAACTCGAAACGCCCCGGAATGAGCGCGGGTGAGCGGGCGATGGCGGCGGTCATGTGCTGCGCGGGTCTCCTAGTACATGTGTCGTTCGATACCGAGGTATTCGAAGATCTTGCTCGAGATTTCCTCGATGGAAGTATGCGTGGTGTTCAATACAGGGATGTTTTCCCGACGCATCAGCCGATCCGCCTGCTCCAGCTCCCAGCGGCATTGCTTCAGCGTGGCATAGCGACTGCCGGGGCGCCGCTGCTCACGGATCTGCGCCAGGCGCTCCGGATCGATGGTGAGGCCGAACAGGCGGCTCCGGTACGGGCGCAGACGAGCCGGCAGTTCGAACTTGTCGAGGTCGTCGTCCGTGAGCGGGTAGTTGGCGGCGCACACACCGTAATGCAAGGCCATGTACAGGCAGGTGGGCGTCTTGCCCGAGCGCGACACGCCCACCAGCACCACATCGGACTGGTTGTAATCGACGTCCAGGCCATCGTCGTGGGCCAGCGCGTAGTTGGTGGCCTCGATACGGGCCTCGTAGCGCTCGAAGTCCACCATGCCGTGGGAGCGGTTCACCGCGCCCGACTGCTTGGCGCCCAGTTCGTTCTCCAGCGGCTCGATGAAGGGGGCGAACACATCCAGCATCAGCGCCCCGCTGCCGGCCACGATGTCGCACAGGGCGCGCGAGGTCATGGTGTTGACCACGATCGGCCGCTGGCCGTCCTGGGCGTACTTGGTCTTGATGCGCAGGGACGCCGCCTCGGCCTTGGCCGGGTTGTCGATGAAGGGCAGTCGATGGGTATCGAACTGCACCCCGTCGAACTGGGCCAGCATGCTGTTGCCGATGGTTTCGGCCGTGATGCCGGTAGAGTCTGAAATGAAGAATACGGTACGCCGCATCTGGGGTTTTCCTCGGGGCAGTTCCATGACTCCCACCTTAAGACCAATACGCCAACATAACCATCCACCCCCCAAAATGCCGGGACGTTTGTGCATTGCCGCTTGTGCAAAGGGCAATACCACTACGACAATGCGCCGATTTTTCCAGCGCGGCCTGCCGCCCAACCGATGTGAGGATTTTCCTTTGAGCGACCTGGTACTTTGGCTCGACGCGCTACGCATGACCGATCTTGGCAAGGTAGGCGGCAAGAATGCCTCCCTTGGCGAGATGATCGGCAACCTCGCGAAACTGGGCGTCTCCGTTCCGGGTGGCTTCGCCACCACGGCCGATGCCTTCCAGACCTACCTCGAAAAGAGCGGCCTCGCCAAGCGTATCGCCGAGCGACTGGCCACGCTGGACGTGGACAACGTGGACGAACTGACCCGCGGCGGCAAGGAAATCCGCAGCTGGATCGTCGACACCGCCCTGCCCTCCGATCTCGAGCAGGCCATCCGTGACGCCTACATCAAGCTCTGCAAGGATGCCGGCGCCACCGATATCGCCGTTGCCGTACGCTCCTCCGCCACCGCCGAAGACCTGCCGGACGCCTCGTTCGCCGGTCAGCAGGAAACCTTCCTCAACGTCGTCGGCATCGACGACGTGCTGCACAAGGTGAAGGAAGTCTTCGCCTCGCTCTATAACGACCGTGCTATCGCCTACCGTGTCCACCAGGGCTTCAAGCACGAGGACGTCTTCCTGTCCGCCGGCGTGCAGCTCATGGTGCGTTCCGACGTCGGTGCCTCGGGCGTGCTGTTCACGCTGGACACCGAGTCCGGTTTCCGTGATGTCGTCTTCGTCACCGGCTCCTACGGCCTGGGCGAAATGGTGGTCCAGGGTGCCGTGAACCCCGACGAATTCTACGTGTTCAAGCCCACGCTGAAGCAAGGCAAGCCGGCCGTCCTGCGCCGCAGCCTCGGCGCCAAGCAGCAGCGCATGGTCTATTCCGACCAGCCGGGCGAGCGCGTGCGCATCGAGGAAACGCCGGTCGCCGACCGCCACCGCTTCTGCATCAACGACGCGGACGTCGAGGAACTGTCCCGCCAGGCGCTCATCATCGAAAAGCACTACGGCCGCCCCATGGACGTGGAGTGGGCGAAGGATGGCAACACCGGCAAGCTTTACATCGTGCAGGCCCGCCCGGAAACGGTGAAGTCGCGCGCCACGGCCACCACGCTCGAACGTTTCCAGCTCAACGAGCGCGGCAAGGTACTTACCGAGGGCCGTGCCATCGGCCAGAAGATCGGTGCCGGCAAGGCACGGGTCATCCGCTCGCTGTCCGACATGAACAAGGTGCAGCCCGGCGACGTCCTCGTGGCCGACATGACCGATCCCGACTGGGAGCCGGTGATGAAGCGCGCTGCCGCCATCGTCACCAACCGCGGTGGCCGCACCTGCCACGCGGCGATCATCGCCCGTGAGCTCGGCGTGCCGGCCGTGGTCGGCTGCGGCAACGCGCTGGAGAGCATCCCCGACGGTACCGAAGTCACCGTGTCCTGCGCCGAGGGTGACACCGGCACGATCTACGAAGGCACCCTGAAGTTCGACCGCATCACCGCCGACCTCGGTGCGATGCCGGAAGCCCCACTCAAGATCATGATGAACGTGGCCAACCCCGAGCGCGCCTTCGACTTCGGCATGCTGCCGAACGCAGGCATCGGCCTGGCCCGTCTGGAAATGATCATCGCCAGCCACATCGGCGTGCATCCGAAGGCCCTGCTTGAATACGGCAAGCAGGATGCCGAGACCAAGGCCCGCATCGACGCGCGCATTGCGGGCTATAAAGACCCGGTGTCGTTCTACGTCGATCGCCTGGCCGAAGGCATCTCCACCATCGCCGCCTCGGTGTATCCGAAGCCGGTGATCGTGCGCCTGTCCGACTTCAAGTCCAATGAATACGCCGGCCTGCTTGGCGGTTCGCGCTACGAGCCGCACGAAGAAAACCCGATGATCGGCTACCGCGGTGCCAGCCGTTACGTCTCGGCCGATTTCGCCGAGTCGTTCGCACTGGAGTGCAAGGCGGTGAAGTACGTGCGCGAGACCATGGGTCTGGAAAACGTATGGGTGATGATACCGTTCGTGCGCACGCTGGACGAAGGTCGCAAGGTGATCGAGGTGCTGCGCAAGAACGGCCTCGTGCAGGGTGAGAACGACCTGAAGGTCATCATGATGTGCGAAGTGCCGTCGAACGCCCTGCTGGCCGACGAGTTCCTCGACATCTTCGATGGCTTCTCGATCGGCTCCAACGACCTCACCCAGCTCACCCTGGGTCTGGACCGCGATTCGAGCATCGTCGCCAACCTGTTCGACGAACGCGACCCGGCCGTGAAGAAGCTGCTCGCCCTTGCGATCAAGACGGCACGCGAGAAGGGCAAGTACGTGGGCATCTGCGGCCAGGGCCCGTCGGATCACCCGGACCTTGCCGAGTGGCTGATGGAACAGGGCATAGAGTCGGTGTCGCTGAACCCGGACACCGTGGTCGATACCTGGCTCAGGCTGGCGAAGAAGAAGGCCGGCTGAGCACAAGGTGGCTGCGACACACACGCAGCCACCTACCCTTGTAGGAGCGCGCCTTGCGCGCGACCGGTTTTGGCGTAAATGTCGTTCTTCGCGAAAACCGGTCGCGCGCAAGGCGCGCTCCTACAGGTGTACGCAGACGCCTGCGGTGCGGTAGCGTTCTACGATCGATGTATCCGTATCCGCCGCTACCACCAGGTGCGTGATCGCTCCGATGGGCGCCGTGTGATGCGTGGCCGAGGCCACCAGCTTGTCCGGCGTGGCAATCGCCACCGTTTCACCGCTGGCCTCGATGATCGCCTGCTTGAACACGGTTTCCTCTTCGTGGATCGTCCATAGCCCACTCATGGGATCGACGGCACAAACCCCCGGAAAACACAGGTCCGCGCGGATATCCTGCGCCTGGCGCACGGTGCGCGAGCCGATCGCTCCGCCGATGAACGGGTCCAGCTTGCCGCCCAGCAGGATCACCTCGAAACCGGGCCGGCCCAGCACCGCAGACGCTACGTCCGGTGCGTTGGTCACCACCGTCAGCGCGCGATTGTCCGGCAGGGCCTTCGCCAGCGCGGTATTGGTGGAACCCGCGTCAATGAACAGGATCTGCTTCTCACCTACCAGCGATGCCGCCGTGCGGGCGAGAAGCCGCTTCAGTTCGGCGCGCTCGTGATGGCGCTCGCCGATCGGCGGCACGTGGTGGACCAGCAGGGCGCCGCCATAGACACGACGGCACAGGCCGCGCGCCGCAAGATCGCGCAGATCCCGGCGAATGGAGTCTTCCGACACCCGGAACTCCTGGGCCAGATCCGCCGCCACGACTTTGCCGTCGCGATGCAGGCGATCGAGGATCAGATCCTGCCGCTCCCGCGGCAGGGTGGCTTCGAACAGGCTCATTCCGGCAGGAATCCCAGGGCGATCAGTTCGCTGCGCAGCTGTGCGGGCGAGTGGAAATGGATGCCATGGATGCCCAGCGCTTCAGCCGCTTCTACGTTGTGCTTGTTGTCGTCGATGAAGATCGCCCGCTTCGGATCGATGTCGTAGCGCTCGAGCAGGGTCTCGTAGAGTTTCGGATCGGGCTTGATCATGCCCTCCTCGCCTGACACCACGATGCCGTCGAACCAGTCGAAGAACGCATAGCGTTCACGGGCAAAGGGAAAGGTCTCGTGCGACCAGTTGGTGAGGCCGTAGAGCGGGTGCCCTGCCTTCTTGAGGTCGTGCAGGATGGTGACGCTGTCGTCGATGGGGCCTTTCAGGGTTTCCGGCCAGCGCTCGTGGTAAGCCGCAATCAACCCGGCATGCTGGGGATGCTCCTTCGTCAGCAGCGCGACAGCCTCCGACCACGGCCGGCCCTTGTCCTGCTGGAGGTTCCATTCGTTGGTGGTGACCTCGGTCAGGAAGCGCTCCATGCCCTCCTCGTCGTCACCGAAAAGCTTGCGGTAGAGATGCCGCGGATTCCAGTCGACGAGTACGCCGCCGAAATCGAAGATGACTACATTGCGCTTGGAATGCATGAAAGAAACTCCGGATCAGCGGCGCGCAATCGACGCGCAGAGAGACACAATGATCAACAGGCCGGCCACGCCGCACAAGGCCGCAGGCAGGCTGCTGAGATGGGCGATGAAGCCGATGGCCGCAGGGCCGGCGAGCATGCCGGCATAACCCAGTGAGGTAACCGTGGCAATGGCGATGGCCGGGGTCGTCCCCTTCTGGCGACCGGCGGCGCTGAAGAGCACCGGCACGATGTTCGACGCGCCGATACCGACCAGAACGAACCCGACCAGCGCTGCGCCATCCCACGGCACCAGCGTGGCGAGCAGGAAGCCCGCCGCTGCAATGGCACTGCCTGCGCGCACGATGGTGACCGGGCCAAGTGCCGCCGTGATGCGATCCCCCAGCAGGCGACCGAGCGCCATCGCCACCGAGAACGCTGCGTAACCGAGGCCTGCCGTCGAGGCATCGAAGCCGCGCGAGAAACGCAGGAAAACCGCACTCCAGTCGAGCATCGAACCTTCGGCCAGGAAGGTCACCAGGCACAGGAACCCCAGCAGGAATACGGCACCCCCAGGCATACGGAACCCGGCATGGCGAGCCTGCGCATCGTCTTCGTGGCGCACCAGGAAATGCTTCCACTGGGTCAGCACGATCACCAGCAACAACAGCGATACCGCGATGGCACTGCCCGTCAGCGGAGCACCGGCCTTCAGCAGTGCCGCCATGCCGGCGGCACCGGCCAGACCACCAACGCTGAACAGGCCATGGAAGCCCGACATCATCGGCCGGCCTTCGACTTTTTCCACGTCCACGGCGTGGGCATTCATCGCCACGTCGACCAGGCCCAGCGATGCGCCGAAGAACAGCAGGGCCGCACCCAGCCACCAGACATTCGTCGCCAGCGTGAGCAAGGGCAGCGCGACGCAGAGCAGCAGGCCGGATACGCCGATCACGTCGCGATTGCCGAAGCGATGGGTAAGGAATCCAGCCAGTGGCATGGCAGCGGCAGCGCCGCAGCCCATGCAGAGCAACACCAGGCCGAGGACGCCGTCGTCGAGGCCAAGACGGGCCTTCGCATAGGGAACCATGGGCGCCCAACTGGCCATGCCGATGCCAGAGAGAAGGAAGATAAGTCGGGTAGCGCGTACAGGATTCATGGGGAGAAAGGCGCGGCGCAAGGAGGAATGAGCATCAATGTACGAAAACATGCATAAACGTGCAACCAGTAATGCACGATCACGTGGAACAATGGCCTATTGCATCCGGTCACCGCGATGTGTACAAATGTACGCATGCCGACACCGAACCTCAGCGAACGCCAGCAACGCACCCTTGCGTTCCTGCGTGAATACACCCAGGCGCATGGCCTGCCGCCTACCCTGCGGGAAATTGCCGATGCCCTGGGCCTGCCCAGTCACAGCTCGGCGCAGGCCTGCGTGGAATCGCTAGTCCGCAAGGGACTACTCGAACGTTCGCCCCATCATCGTGGACTGCGCCTTGCCGGTCATGTGACCCGGCGCGCACCGTCCGGCTACGAGCTGCCCCTGATCGGCCGGGTGGCCGCAGGCTCTCCGATCCTCGCGGAAGAAAACATCGAATCGCAGATGGAGATCGACCCGGCCCTGTTCCGTCCCCGCGCCGATTACCTGCTGCGCGTGGTAGGCCTGAGCATGCGCGACGTGGGCATCCTCGACGGCGATCTTCTTGCTGTCCACCGTACGAATACCGCCAGCAACGGACAGATCGTCGTGGCACGTCTCGATGACGAAGTCACCGTCAAGCGGTTCCGGCAAGAACGCGATCGCGTTCTCCTGCTTCCCGAAAATCCCGACTTCGATCCGATCGAAGTCAACCCTCGCCGCCACGCCTTCGCCATCGAAGGGCGCTACGTCGGCATCCTGCGCAGGACCTGATCCCATGAATGCCTTCGCCTCTTCGTCGTCCGCCCGTTCGTTCAATCCCGCCAACCTGTGGCATCCCCTGCTCGACCGCCCGGGTCGCGTGCGTACGCTGTCCACGGGTGTGCCGTCGCTGGACGAAAAGCTTCCCGGTCATGGCTGGCCGCTGGGTGCCCTCAGCGAGATTCTTTTCGAACATTCCGGTTTCGGAGAACTCGACCTGGTGCTTCCGGCCCTCGCGGCACTGACCCAGGAACACCGCCGGGTCATCTTCGTTGCGCCGCCCAACGTGGACTACGGCCGCGCGCTGGATGCCGCAGGCGTGGATCGCCGCTTTCTGCACGAGATGCATAGCGGCAGTTCCGAAGCGGCGTGGGCGATGGAGCAATGCCTGCGTTCCGGCTGCTGCGGCGCCGTGGTGGGCTGGTTGCCTGATGCCGACTACCGCAGCCTGCGTCGTATCCAGCAGGCGGCCGAAAGCAGCGATGCCTGCGCCATCGTGTTCCGCCCCGCCATTCACGTGCCCTACAACAGTCCGGCCTCACTCCGGATCAAGGTCAGCAACAGCGACGAAGCCACCTATGTGGACGTACTGAAGTCGCGCAACCTGCTGTCCACCACCGCTCCGCTGCTGGGCATGCGGGCGTGAGGGACGCCCGGCATGACGGTGTCCCTCATCCACCGTCATGTCGGGTACCTCGTTGCTCCATGCCAGCCCTGTTTCAGGCCTGTCTCCGGGAGACCGTCGCGATGTTCTCCGCCATCGCCCGGCCGCCCGCACCCGGAGACAGGCCTGGTTCTACTCCAGGGATAAAGCCCGGCTAAACGTAACTTTCCGCCGATGTTTTCGTGCAAGGACACGCACTTTCCGCATGCCACGATGCCCGCGTCCCCACCTCACGCGGAGCCATGCGATGACCAAGTATTTCGCTTCCTGCCTGACCGCCTGCCTTGCGGTACTGGCCGCCGGAAGTGCCCAGGCCCGCCCACATGACGATGCGCTGCAAAGTCCATGGGATCACCCTGTGGAAGCTCATGGGACCGGCCACGACGAAAGCTGTGGGGAAGTTCCCCGCCTCCCCGCCCGCCTCACGCTCAACGACTACTACAGCGACGCGTCGCACTCGGTGATCGATCCGGCTCGCAAACATGCCTACGACGAACAGATGCAGCCACTGATGAAGGCGCTGCACAACGTCGAACGCATGGCCGACGACTATCGCCATACCGGTGATCGGGCCACCGCGGAATGCGTGGCCCGCTGGCTCGAAGGATTCGCGTCGGACAAGGCCTTCAGCCAGGTCAGCAGCAATCAGGACACCTACGTACAAGGCTGGATGCTCGGCGCGTATGCCATCGCATGGCTCAAGGTCCGCCCCGGTCTTGGGTCATCTTCAGGCGCGTCGGAGCATGTACAGAACTGGCTTGGTGCCCTTGCTGACGCCAACATGTCCTATTACGACGGCCGCACACGCGGAAGCGTTACGGACAGTCGTAATAATCATCGCTACTGGGCCGGCCTCGCTGTCATGGCTACCGGCATTGCCACCAACGACCCGCGTCGTTATCGCTGGGGTGCCGACAGTTACCGGATCGGTGTCAGCCAGATCACGGCCGAAGGCACCTTACCCCTGGAGATGAGTCGCAAATCGCTCGCCCTGCACTACCACCTTTTCGCCGCGGAACCCCTGGTGATCATGGCTGAGCTGGGTGAAGCAAACGGCGGCCATCTCTACGACGAGAAAGGCCATGCACTGGACCGGCTGGTCAAGCGAGCCAGCGACGGCGTGCTGAATCCTGCTTATTTCGCCAAGGCCACCGGGGCCACGCAGAAGGAAGCGGATTACGACCCCAACCTCCTGGCCTGGGTGCTTACCTACGATCAACGCTTCCCGGACGGCACACTCAAGACCATTGTGTCGCGACTTCCTTCGACGTCAGCCATCTACCTGGGAGGCCAGCCTCCCGCCGCCAGCGCCCCCTGATCCTGAGGGCGCCGCCGCATGGCGGGGTACCACGTCTCTCCCGGATGCCCACCCTCTCAGCAGGACTCGAAGACCGAGGAAGACAGCGCCGGCCTGCCCGCTCTTTCAAGGGCCATGCGCAGGCCCTCTTCCCGCTCATAGCCAGGGCGCACCAGGGTGTCGAGGAAATCGCGCGTCATCCGGAATCGCAAGGCCTCCCGGCGCTCATAGGCCGCACGGTGCGTGGTCCTGACCACCTTCGGCCGAAGCATGAAGTCGGCGGCCCGTGCAACGAAAAGGCCATTGTCGCAACGCTCCGCCCCTGCTTCCGTCCAGATGACGTCGTAGGACACCTTGAGCTTGCCCGTGCCGCGGAACGGGTGCATGGCATCGCTCGTGCCGAGGATGCTGGCGAGCCCGTATTGCCGGGCCAGGACGCCCGCCATGGACAGCAGGAGATGACGTGGACGCAGGCCGTGGCAACGCTTCTGTGCCCAGCGCAGGGTATCCAGAGCCTGCGCATCGTCACTACGTGGCCCCTGGACGCATCCGACCCACAGGGCGCCACGCGAAGGCGCGAAGGCCGTGGTCAACGAATAAAGCCTGACGCCATCGATGGACAGCACCATGTCCAGCTCACCTTCGCACGTACGCCGCACCGGAGGCTGCCAGGCGAGTTCCAGAACGCCGCCATCGTCGAGCGCCACGCGCGCAACGACGACCCGGCCATGTCCGTACATGGTCATCAGCAGGCTGGTCGGCAACCGGGACGCGACAAAACGGAAATGGTCATGGACCCGCTCCAGGCGCTCGCCGCGTGAAAACCGCCGGCTCAGGTAACGGTGCTGCCAACGCTCCAGCAGGCGCCTGTCGTACCGCAGCGCCTCGCGAACCACAGGCTCATCGGCCACCAGCGCCAGCCAGCGCAGGTGCGGCCGCAGATGGGGGAGGCAGGACAGTGCGTAGCTGAACGCATACGCCAGCGGATGGCGATGCGTGGATACCGAGGTCCAGTCGTCCCTGTTACGGAAGCTCTGGAGGAACAGCAAGAAAGCACGCATCGGGCCGGATGACTCGCAAGAATTTTCGTAATCTTACGACGTTGCACCAACCGAAAATTGAAATCGCCGCCTCGGAATTTTTCCGGGCGTGACCCCGGACCACCCTCAGTGATGGTGGCCGAATGCAGCCACGCCCCACATGAAAGCCAGCCCCAGGCTGATGCCGCACGCCGGCACCCAGCGCGACGCCCTCCGGGCACGTTGCCAGACGCCAGGGAGGATATCGGCCAGGGCCACATACAGGACCGTACCGCAGGCGATCGCCATCGCGGCACCCGTCGCGTGGTCGTCCAGCCGTGCCCACTGCATCGTCAGGGCGCCGGCCGGAACCGCCGCCGCCATGCCGACCGACCACCGGAACGCATCACGAGGGCTGTAGCCCCCCGCGACCAGGACACTTGCACTGCCGATCTCACGGGGAACCTCATGCAGGGCGACGGCGAGCAGCGTGGCAAGGCCCACGGCCTCCCCGGCGATGAAGCCAGCCGCCAGTACGATCCCATCGACGAAATGGTGGAGAAAGTCCCCCACGAGGTTCATGCGGGCGAAGGTGGCCGGAGCGCCTGCCGGCAGGGCATCTTCGACAGCCGGGCGGAGAAACCCCTCGATGGCCACCATGGCGAGCACCCCCAGGCTGGTAAGGCCCATGATGGCCTGCTCGGACAGGCCGGTGCCCAGCGCATGGGGCAACACGTGCAACAGCGCGTCGCCCAGCAGCAATCCCACGGCGAGGGATTGCAGCCAGGGCAACGCCTTCGTCAGCGCACCGCCGGGTAGCCACACGACGAGCCTTGAGGCGAACGACGTGGCTCCGAGCATCAGCGAAGCCATCAGTAGAGCAATCGGGGAGGTCATTATTCGAAAGCCTGGCGCAGGCGCTCTTCGTCGTCGTTGCGATAGGGTCCCAGCGCGGCACCATCCACCGCATAGGCGGATGCCGCCATCGCGTTGGAGGTCTGCTGGGTATGCAGGACGCCCCGGAGCACCAGGGGATCATAGAGACTGGGCGTGTCGATGCCCTTGGACAGGCGGACGTGCACCAGCATGTTGGGCGGTGGCGGCGGCACGTGAATGCAGGCGCCATAGAAAGGAACGAAGAAGAATTCGGTCATCCGCCCTTCGGCGTCCGACTCCAGCGGAACGACATACCCGGTCAGGCGCACCTTCCGGCCATCGAGCGCGGCCACGGTATGCAGGGTGCCGACCTGCTTCATGCGCTGCGTGCCGACATGCACCACCGGAGGCGCATCCTCAAGCAGCTTGATGTCTTCGGGCGGCATCATGTGGGTCCAGTCCAGGTCCGCGTAGCCGTTTTCGTCGGCCAGGCCGAGCAGGTCGGCACCGGCACCGGCGCCCTTCACCACGCCACGCGATACGGCATAGGCATTGGCGGCGGCCATCCCTTCGGCGCCTGCTGCCGCCAGGCGTGCACGGCCGGCATCCGCTTCGGCCTGTGCCTTCGCGAGCGCGGAGGTGCCCGTCGCGGCAGGCCCGTCGGCGCTATCCGGCGATCCGCAAGCGCAGAGCAGCGCCAGCATCGCCAGAAGAACCATAAGGCGCGCACTCACAGGCGCACCTGCAAGCCGTCGACGAGCGACCGGCGATACGCTACCCACCCCGGTATACATCCCGCCACGACGCCCATGAGGAAGATCGCGCCAAGGATCAGTACTTCCTGCGCCGACGGTGCGATGTTGATCGCCAGGCCTGCCCGCAACAGGAGTTCATCGCGCGCCAGCCAGGACACTCCTGACAACAACACGACGCCAATGAGACAACCGGCCAGCGTCAGCAACGCGCTTTCCATCACCAGCAATCCGAACACCGTTTTCACCGACGCGCCCACGGCGCGCAGCACAGCCATCTCCCGGCGCCGCTCGTCGAGCATGCCCAGCAACGCGGTGAGCATGCCGCACATGCCGACCAGCAACACCATCGCACTCACGATGCGCAGCGCACCTTCGGCCGTGCCAACGATCTGCCAGAGTTCGCCAAGCGCCACGCCAGGCAACACCGCCAGCAAGGGTTCTTCGTCGTATTCGTTGAGCGCCCGCTGCACCGCGAAGACCGACAGGCGCGAATGCAGCCCGACCAGGCAGGCGGTGATCGCATGCGGCGTGAGGTCCATGTGCCGTGCCTGCTCCGCGCTGGTCTGCATGCCCGGCAGGCGCATGCCGGAGCGCCAGTCCACGTGGATGGCCTCGATCGCGGCAAGACTCACGGCAATGGTGGCGTCCACCGGCGTACCGGTGGGCGCGAGGATGCCCTTGATACGGAACGGCTTGTCGGCATGCAATGACGCGCTTGTCGCAGCGACGCCGTGGGCGAGCACGATGCGATCGCCCACGCGGTAACCCAGGCGTCGTGCCACTTCGGCACCGATCACGGCATCGTAGAGATCGTCGAAACGCGCGCCTTGCACGAATTGGAGTGCATGGCCACCGCCGTAACGATAGCGGTCGAAGAAGTCGGTCGTCGTACCGGTCACGCGGAAGCCCCGGTGCGAATCGCCAAGCGACAGCGGCACCGTCCAAGCCACTTCGGGCATCGCACGAATGTCCTCGTACGTTTTCCAGGTGATGTTATTGGTGGCCTCGCCCACATGAAATACGGCGTACAGCAGCAGGTTCACCGGCCCAGAACGGGCGCCCACCAACAGGTCGGTACCCGAGACCGTGCTGGCGAATCCTTCGCGCGCGTCGGTTCGCACGCGTTCGACGCCAAGCACAAGAAAGACACTGAGCGCGATGGTGAGCACGGTAAGCGCCACGCCAGCCCGTCGCTGACGCAGGCTTTTCAGGGTCAACCGGAAAAGATTCATCAGGCCACCATCCGATCCGCCGACGATCCCAGCGTCACCGCGCGATCAAAATGCCGCGCCAGCGCCATGTCGTGACTTACGAAAAGCACGCCGGTGCCATGTCGTGCGCATTCTCCGAGCAGGAGATGAAGAAAGGCATCGCGACTGCGCCCATCCAGCGCAGACGTAGGCTCATCCGCCAGCAGAAGGGCCGGACCACCGATCAGTGCCCGCGCCGCCGCCACTCGCTGCTGCTGGCCGACACTGAGTGCGCTGGTGCGGGTCCGCTGGATGGCGTCGCCGTCCAGCTCGAGTGCCTGGAGCAACCGCACGGCCTCCATGCGCAACGAGGAAGGCAGGCCGCCTGCACGCTGCCGGCGTTCCCGCGACCAGGCGCAGCCCATCAGCACGTTCTCGACAGGATCAAGAAACGGCAGCAGATTGAACTGCTGAAAGACATAGCCGATGTGATCCGCACGAAAGCGATCGCGTTCGGGCGCGCGAAGCAACGAGAGCTGCTGCCCCAGTACGCTGACCTGCCCCGTCGATGGCTGCAACACGCCGGAAAGCAGGCCGAGCAAGGTGCTTTTGCCACTGCCACTGGGGCCACAGAGGAAAAGGCGCTCTCCTTTCGCGAGGGTGAAATCATCGAGCGTCAATGCAAGGGTGGATCCGGGCCATGCATAGCCCACGCCCTGGCACGCGATCAGGGGTGCAGGCGCATCGTTCATGGGGCGATATCGACCCGTACGACACCTTGCTCCAGTACCTGCTCGGCACTGCCCTGCGCGGATATCACATCGGCAACGATACGCTGCACGGAAGGAAATGCCTCGACCAGACGCAAATCCACGGCCGCGAGCTTCACCGCGTTCGCACAGTCGAAATCGTAAGTCGCCTGCATATCCGCATGGCCACCCGTGGCTTCGCCTTCCAGCCCGGGTGCCGAGACATCGGCCTTGCGCAGCCGGCAGCTGGCCTCACGCGAAGGCTCGATCCAGCGCCCCGCCTTCAGTACCGCCATCGCATGATCAAACGCCTTGCGCTGGGCCGCGCTGGCTGGTGGATGCTCGAAACCGACGGCATCGTGGCCGGGCAAATGCAGGCCCACCTGGAGGTGGCTCTGGTCGACGGCAATGTCTACCGTCGCCTGCCCGTGTACATGGGCGCCCAGGTGCCGGACCGCTGCGGTGGATGCGCCGCTGGCCAACACCAGGGCGACAAGGACGAACGAGGGGTTGCGACGTGACATGGATGACCTCCAGCTATTGTTACAATATAACAATGCTGTCGCAGCAACAACCCGTAAGTTCATGAGCTTTCGCGAGCGTGTGTCAGCGATTTCGGCCGCTGTCCGCACGCCTGTGGGCGACATATGCGGTGATCGCCATGGCCAGCACCATGACGGCTGGCAGCACTGCCAGCCATTCCATGCAACACCAGAGCAGGGGGCGTGCTTGACCGGGTATCGCCAGCGCCAACGTGGCATGCCCCCATAGGACGCCAGCCAAACCGATACGCCATCCCCTGCATGGGAAAGGCGCCTTCCACGTCAATCGCATGCGCGGCACCTGCAAAAACCGGTCGAATCACTATTGTTATAGTATAACAATAGTGATTCGACCTCAACCGGAAGACGCCTTTACAGGAATCATCCGGACTGTCGGCAATCGTCAGGTAAGGGCTCGATGATCACGCGGACATGTGGCGGAAAAGCCATCCGCATCACGAACATGACGTCAGGGCGACGCCTCGCTTTCGTCACCGCCCACAGCGGCAACGACGGCCTGATGCATGGCGCGGCTGACATCTTCGATCATGAGCGCAGCGGCAAGCAGCCGGCCTCGCGGAACCTCGGATTCACGCCAGCCGGAAAGCGCCTCGACAAGACGCGCGGCGATACCCTGCAGATCATCCAGCCCCATGTCGCGGGCATGCAGGCAGACCAGGTGACCGCGAAAGGCAGCCTCCTCGAAATCGGCGTCGCGGAACGCATCGACAAGGCCACGCGTGTCGTCGTGCAGCCGCTCAAGTTGTCGATGCGAAACGTCCACCGGTGTCGTCATGAATACCTGTCCCTTTCCTTGTGTCGGATATCGGTGCAGCTTGCCGGGCTTTGCCTGCCGAATATGCCGACCGGCGCACATTTGGCATATTTGATCGCACGCAGGTGTAGAGGGCGTGTGAAACCCCTTACCCCGTCCAAACGGGCAACACCACCCTGCTCGCCCGGTTCTGTCCTCAGGGACTCTGACGATCGTTTTCCGCGGATATCTGCTGCAGATCGAGATCCCGCTCGATGTAGTGAAGCAATTCGTCGTGGATGCGCCCCGATCGATGCAACCGCAGCAATTCCGCACGCCCCGCCGCGATGGCGGCAAGTACGACGTCGTAATGGGATTCCCGGCCACCGGTGTAGTTCTGTGGTGCTGCTGCATAGCGCTCTGCAATCCCCGCGCGATACGCATACTGCTCCAGCAGGCGCGGATGAATGAGGTTTCCGCCTTCGTCGTAGGCCCGCGCTTTCACTGCCTCCAGCTGCGCCGCATCGATCAGCACGGATGCCTGCGCCTCGTTGAGATGATGCGAATCCTCCTGCACGGAACGGTCCAGGCCCAGCAGGCGGATCAGGGGTGCCATCGTGCCGCCCTGCACCACTACCGTGACAAGGATCACGGCGAAGGCAGCCGCCAGCGTCAGGTCGCGACCGGGCATGGCCTCGGGAAGCGACAGTGCGATAGCCAGCGTGACTACACCGCGCATGCCCGCCCAGCTGAGCAGGAATGAAGCGCGCGGCGATGGAGGCAATGGCTTGCGGCCCACCAGCCGACCCAGTGGCACACGCAGGTAATCGGTGGCGTAGACCCAGAGGAACCGGGACAGGATCACCGCCGCCAGCACGGCAAGAATAGGCACGCCCAGTTCATGCAAGGTGGCATCCAGGCCGCCCAGTCGCTCCACGACGCCGCGCAGGGAGAAGCCGATCAGGATGAACACCAGGGCTTCCAGCAGGAAGATCATCACACCCCAGAAGGCGGTGCCGCGGATACGCTCGTTGGCCGAGAACACATCATGCTGGTACCAGCCGAAGATGATGCCGGTGGTCACCGTCGACATCACCCCCGATACATGGAGGCTTTCTCCGCCGATGTAGGCAGCCCACGGTGACAGGCAGGACGCGGTGATGGCGAGGAACATGTGATCGATGCGACGAAGCACGCGTACCAGCACGAAGCCGACCACGGCACCGACAGCAATACCGCCCAGGGCCAGGCCCGCGAAACTCAGCACCGCCCCCTGGAAACTGAAAGCTCCCGTCAGCGCAGCCACCACCGCAAAGCGGAACAGCACCAGGCCCGTGGCATCGTTAAGCAGGCTCTCGCCCTCCAGTAGCACCATGAGCCGGCGTGGCAGGCGCACCTTGCCCAGTACGGCCTTGGCGGCCACGGCATCCGGTGGCGACACCACGGCGCCCAATGCAAAGCATGCCGCCCATGGCAACGACGGCAGCACCCAGTGCACCACCGCGCCGACGACGAAGGTGGTGAAGATCACCGCGCCCACGGCCAGCCAGAGGATGCCGCCCAGGTAGCGGCGGAAATCCGACCACACGGTATAGAACGCGCCATCCTGGAGCAGCGGTGGCAGGAACACGATAAGCACCAGCTCCGGATCGAAACTCACCGCCGGTACGCCGGGCAGAAACGCAATGCCGATTCCGCCAGCCAGCAACGCGGCCGCCGTGGGCAGGCGCAGGCGCCGGGCAATCAGCTCCAGTGCGAGGATCGCAACGAGCAGGATAAGAATGAACTTGAAGGTTTCGGTCGAAGACATGGCCGCCCAAGGGTGCAATCAGCGCAGCCCAAGCATAGGCGAACATCCATGGCGTATGGTCTATCCCCGTGGCATCGGTGCCCGCCGGAGCACCCTGTCGATCGACCGGACCCTAGTAGGCCACCATGCGTTGCGAGCGGGCCAGCCACGCCATGTCCACCGGGATGGCCCCCGTAAGACTCCATCCTTCGGCATCCACCACCCGGCTTTCCGGCAACACCCCCTCCAGGGTTGCGGATACGCCGTAGGCGCCCGGCTTCTGGCGCATCTGCGGGAACCACAATCGATCGCGGTCGACCACGATGAGCAGGCCTTCGTGGTCGCCCATGGGTGCAAAACCATCGGTGATCTCACCGAAGGGCCGCATACCCATGCGCAAGACCAGCGAGCGCACCAGCGACGGCACGTCCGAGGTGGGCAATCCCAGTTCGCTCACGCAGGCAATCTCGTGCCCATGGAAGGCACCTTCCGCAGCGCCGTCAAACGCCAGCGGATGCCGTGCGATCAGTTCCAGCACGGAGCCATGGGGGCCGGCAAAGTACACCGAGTCCGATTGCCAGACACCGTCGAGATGGAACCGCTCCTCGCCCATGGGATCACCCAGCACCATGGCCCGTTCTTGCACCCATGCACATGCGGCCGCGAAACGGTTGCGTGGAATATTGAATGCCAGGTGGACGCTACCGGTATCGCTGTGGGCCGGAACCACATCGATGCGCGTCCAACCTGCCTGGATGGTGTGTCCGAGTGTCCTCAACTGCATCACGTCACGATAGAACGCGAGACAGGCATCGACATCGACGGAGGGGAGCGTGATCCGTGTGATACGCATGGGGGAGGCTCCGTGAATCCTTGGGGGGAGCTTCATTGAACAACCTCAACCAAAGTTGAGGTCAAGCCCCCTGCCCTGCCAGAAGTCACGATTTACCCGCCATGGCGGCTTTGCCAGACTCGATGGTCCGTTCAGCCCAGGGGTTTCTTCCATGCGCGTCCCTTCCCGCAGCCTCCGCACCACCCTGTCGGTGGCGGCAGGCGCCTTCTGCCTTGCCGCCATCTCGGCACCTGTTGCCGCCCAGGCCGTACTCACGCCCGAACAGAAAGCGCTCGTCGCCAAACGCAACGACCTGGAAAAACAACTCGAGGACGTTGCCGTCATCGACCGCAAGGTGATGGTGAAGATGCGCGACGGCAAACGCATGGCCGCCGACGTCTACCGACCCAAGGGAGCCAGTGGCAAGGTGCCCACGATCTTCGTGCGCACACCCTACAACTTCAATTTCTGGGATGTGAAGAATGGCGCGCCGAGAGACATGAGCCGCGAGCTGGCTGCCGTCAAACGCGGCTACGCCTACGTCACCATGAACGAGCGCGGTCATTATTTCTCCGAGGGCAATTACGACATCCTCGGCGCCCCGCTATCCGATGGCGTGGATGCCGTGCGCTGGCTCACCTCGCAGCCCTGGTCGAATGGCAAGGTGGGCACCACGGGTTGTTCGTCCACTGCCGAATGGCAGATGGCCGTCGTCGCCGAGGGCGAACCCGGTCTTGCGACGTTCAACGTACAGGGCTTTGGCGCCGGCGTCGGTCGCGTGGGGCCCTATTACGAGCAGGGCAACTGGTATCGCGGCGGCGCGGTGCAGATGCTTTTCATCGACTGGCTCTACGAAGAACAGAACCAGGTGCGCCCGATGTTCCCGGCCAATACGACACAGGCGGATCTCATTCGTGCGTCGAAGGCGTTCGATCTCGACCCGCAGATGCCGCCCGCCGACTGGGACAAGGCATTCTGGCATCTGCCCGAAAAGGACATCATGAAGTCCATTGACGGGCCGAAGGGCATCTTTGCCGATGCCATGGACAACCCCACCGGCGGCAACATGATTGCGCGCACGCCCAACAGCCCCGCCTGGTACAAGGGAGGCCTGTGGCACGACAACATGAAGATCGACAAGCCGGGCCTGTGGTTCATGAGCTGGTTCGACGTATCCGTCTCGCCCAATCTGGCCGCGTACAACCAGGTGCGCGCGACGGCGTCGAAGGCCATTGCCGACCAGCAATACGCCGTGATCGCCCCGGTGCTGCATTGCGCCTATACCCGGGCCACCGAACACACCATGATCGGCGACCTCGATGTCGGCGACGCACGCTTCGATTACGACGGCCTTGTCTACGGTTGGTTCGACAAATACCTGAAGGGCGTCGACAGCCCCGCCGTCGATAAACAGCCCAAGGTGATGTACTACGTCATGGGCGAAAACAAATGGCACGATTCGCCGACCTGGCCGCCAGCCGGTTCGCAGACGCGCACGCTCTACTTCACCAGTGCCGGCAAGGCCAACACGCTCTATGGCGATGGACACCTGGCAGACAGCCCTCAAGCCACCGACCAGCCGGATCGTTTCATCTACGACCCCATGAACCCCGTCACGACGCTGGGCGGCGGTGGCTGCTGCCAGGGTACGGCCGTGAAGTTCGGTTCCTACGACCAGAACCCCCAGCTCACCCGTAACGACATCCTCGTATACGACTCCGAGCCCTTCAAGGAAGGCACGGAAGTAAGCGGCCCCATCACGGTGACCCTGTACGTCTCGTCGGATGCCAAGGACACCGACTTCACCTTCAAGGTGATGGACGTGTATCCCGACGGCAAGGCCTACAACCTCACCGAGAACATCCAGCGCATGCGTTATCGCGATGGCTATGACAAGCCTCCGGTGTGGATGAAGGACGGGGAGGTCTACAAAGTCACTTTCCAGCCGATCGATACCAGCAACTACTTCTTCCCCGGGCACAAGCTCCGCGTGGCGGTCTCCAGCAGCAACTTCCCCCGCTTCGACCGCAATCTGAATACCGGCGGCAACAACTACGACGAAGACAACGGCGTGATCGCGCATAATGCGCTGCACCATGACACGACGCATCCTTCCGGCATCACCTACACCATCGTGCCCCGCAAGCAACCCTGACAAGGGAAGCGAAAGTCTGTAGGCGCATACCTACGTGCCTCTACGGCATGCGCCTACAGACTTTACGGAACAAGGTACCTACCGTCCTCTTCGCAGGAATCACCTGCGATCCAGTAAGGGGAAGGTTGGATGAAATTGATGCTCAAGGGTTTCATGATCGCTATCGTGGCCTCCGCATGTTTCGCTGGTGCGGCCGAAGCACGTCCACCCAATTCACAGTCGGTGAAGTATTTCGATGAAGGCGGCAACGTTGTCGGCCAGCAGTATCTGCTGTGCGATGGACGCGCAAGGCACGGTGGCAACATCCATACGGCGTACACGATCACCGAAGTGGTGGTGTGCAGCAATCCGAATGAAGACCCGGGCTGGATCGTTCCGGGCAACATCGTTACCGCCTACACGTTGCCGTCCAACGTGACCATCCAGAGTGCCTGCCTCACGGCCAGCTGCGAAGGCCGTGGCGTTCCCGAAGTGCAGAACCTCGGTCGCTGGCCTTACTCGGTCGGCTGGCAGTAAGTGTCACGGGGCTGGAGGCGCGGGGGCGCCTTCAGCCCATCCTGCTCACAGGGGCTTGCACTGCGCATCGACGCGCCCTGCCTCCGTGGCAACGCATTGTCCGAAGTCTGCCGGCAGGCCATCGGCACGGTGGCGACCCGCCACGGCAAGCGTGAAATCGGCGACCATCTCGCCCTTGTCGAATACCACATAGTGGCATTTGCCCGTGCGGCTCGCACGGCACTGGAATTCCGCGCGTCCGCGCTCCACCTGGGTCACGCTATCCAGGGTGACGACGCCGTTCTCCTTCGACGACACCACGATGCTGCGGTTCTGGGCGTCGGTGCAACCGACGAGATTCATGAGACTGTAGATGATGGCGAGCAAGGTGCGCATGGGAATCTCCTTCGTCACATGGCGCGGAAGATGGACATGAAGGGCTGGCTGACACTGAGGGTCTCCGGGCGTCCGCGCAGGCGCAGGCATCCCTTTCCCGTGTCGTCCCGTTCTACCGAAGCGACCTGCCGCAGGTTCACGATCGTGGAGCGATGCACCTGCCTGAAGATGCGCGGGTCCAGCTGCCTCAGCAGGTCGCGAATCGGCCGGCTCAGCAATGCGTCCCCGTCGGCCGTTGCCACCAGCGTGTACTTGTTGTCGGCCCGGAAATACAGCACGTCTTCCACGAGGATCAGGCGCGTCGCCCGCCCCGTACTGGCGGTAATCCAGGTCAGGGGTTCATCGGGCTGCTCGTCGTAGCGCTCAAGCATGTCCCGCGCGACCCTGGCCCCGCGTTGCGCATGATGCGCCGCGTCCGCCAGGCGGCTGCGCAACCGGGTCACCGTCTGCGCCAGACGATCCGCCGTGACAGGCTTCAGCAGGTAATCGATGGCGCCCCGTTCGAAAGCGTCCACGGCGTACTGGTCGTAAGCGGTGATGAAGACGACCAGCGTGTGCGGACTGACATCGGCGGCGGCAGCGGCGACCTCCATGCCCGTGAGCCCCGGCATGCGGATATCAAGGAAAGCGACGTCAGGCTGGTGCGTGGCGATGGCATCGAGGGCCGAACCGCCGTCTTCCGTCACTTCGGCGATATCCAGGTCGGGCCACGCGAGAGCGAGTTCACGTTGAAGCGCGGCACTCAGCAGCTTTTCGTCCTCGGCGATGATGCAATTAGCCATGGGGACCTCCGCCATGGATCGGCAGGACAATGGTGGCGGCAACGCCACTGGGGAAGTTGTTGCCGATGGTGAAAGCGGCGGCACTGCCATAGGTCAGGCGCAGTCTTTCCCTCAGGTTCTTCAGGCCGATGCCGGTACCTGCACCGTCGCTGCGAAACCCCACGCCGTCGTCGGCGACGGTGAGTGACAACACGGCCATGTCGGCACCCGCACGGATCCAGATACCTCCACCGCCCGGCTTCGGTTCGAGGCCATGTTTAATGGCGTTTTCCACCAGGGTCTGCAACATCATCGACGGCATCGGCATGCCCATGACCTGCTCGGGCACATCGACGTGTACGGCAAGCCGCTCCCCCATGCGAAGGCGCATGATCTCCAGCCAGGAGGTGGAACGTTCAAGCTCCTGCCCCACCGTGGAAAGCGAGCCGTCGGTGCGGGGCAGTGAACGACGCAGGTAATCGATGAGATGCCCGAGCATGCGATCCGCCCTGGCAGGATCGGTCCGCACCAGTTCCTGGGCGCTGGCCAGCGTGTTGTAGAGAAAGTGTGGCTCGACCTGGGCCTGAAGCAAACCCAGCTGGGCTGCCGTCAGTTCCTTCTCCATGGCGGTCTGGCGCGCATCGGAACGCTCGCGGTTGCGACGCTCGCTCATGCGTTGCGTCGTGGCCCTTACCAGGGTTTCCACATATTCCAGCGACGTACCCATGTCGGGATTGAACCAGTCGGTCCATGCGCCGCTGTCGGGCTCGCATACGAACATCACGCTGGAGGACCCGTCCGACGGGGTGATGGTGGCGAAAACCTTTGTATTGCGATCAAACGTTGCACGCGGTGCGCGAATGCGCCGTGGCGCAGGTTCGGTCGCCTGGGGCAGCCGGATAATCGCCTGCACCTGAAGACCGCTGCGCGACGCGCGCAGGTCGTGCACATTCGGCAACTCACGCATCACGGCATCGACGATCTCGAACGCCTCGTCGGCGGCGAAAGGCACCTCGACGCGACGACGCTGTCGGTTGGAGACGGTTTCCGCGTCGATACGCCCTGCGATGACACGCACACGGTAAAGATGGGTCACGCCGCGCGCCAGCGCGATCAGCAGTCCGATAAACCAGGCCAGCGTGAAAATCCACGGCAGCTCGCCGCGATTCCAACCCAATGCGCCCCAGGCGACCAGCAAGATGCACCAGGCGGCGAACCACGCCACCACGATACGTCCCAGGAACTTGATACTTGCCATGTCACCCCTCCCTTCAATGCGGGGCGAGCATACGATGCGCCGCCTTCGTTAAGGGGCCGAATCCGACGAAACAGGGCCTGGCCCGACGAAAGATGCCCACGGCAAGCCCGGACAGCCTTGCGCGGCGCAGCATGACCTGACCTGCGTCATAGTCCATGCTCGGTGGAACGACTCTCGCGGTGGGGACCGCACCAGTCACGACAAAGGGGTTATTGCATGGCCTTGCTGCTCGTCGTTTTTGCTGTCGTCGTTCTTGCCATTTATCTCGGCATCCAGCTTCTTCCGAAACATCATCCGGCCAACTGGCTATTGGGCATCGTCGGTGGTGCCTGCCTGGTGCTGGCCTGGTATGCCATCTTCCGACCCATGCTGCTGGCTTCCGGCGGCGGCGATCCGTCCCTTCTGGCCCTGGGCCTGACGTCGGCCGGCATCGTCTCGTGCGTGCTGGGCGTGGTGTGCCTGGGTGTCTGCGTATGGCGCGACCCGGCCCGCTTCTGGATGCTGTCGGTGGTGTTCATCGGCGTGATCGGCGCAACGCAGCTCACCGCCCTGTCCTGACGAAATCATGCAGGAGCCGACCTTGTCGGCGACCCGCGGTAGCGGCCAGACAGCCGCCATGCCGGTCGCCGACAAGGTCGGCTCCTGCATGATCAGGCTACGACGCGTATGACTTCATCGCCGATCGTCACCACCTGGCCCGCTCGCACCTTGCAGGTCTTGCGCAATTCCTGCACGCCATCGACCTCGACGAGGCCTTCGGCGACAAGATGCTTGCCTTCACCGCCGCTGCCGGCAATACCGGTGAGCTTGAGCAGGATATGGAGTTCGACGTAGTCGCCCTCTAGCTGGAATTCGTACAACGACGTGGCCTGACGCGTGATGGGGGCGCCATTAGAACGCACACGGGCCCGTTCGTGAACAGGCCCGTGTGGTCACCGTTCACTGGCGTGGTACGACCCGATCGAGGAAACGGTGGATTTCACCGCCGATCTCGTTCGCGTGAGTCTCCAACGCAAAGTGACCCGTGTCGTAGAAGCGCACCTCGGCCCTGGGCAGGTCACGCTTGAACGCCTCGGCCCCTGGCGGCAGGAAGAACGGATCGTTCTTGCCCCACGCGGCAAGCAGCGGCGGCTGGTATTTGCGGAAATACGCCTGGAATTCCGGATAGCGTTTCACATTGTTCGCGTAATCCAGGAACAGATCCAACTGTATGTCGGCGTTGCCCGGGCGCGACACCTGCGAGTAATCCAGTGCCCAGGTCTCAGGCGCCACCCGCGACACATCCGGCACGCCATGCGTGTACTGCCAGCGGATGGCGTCTTCGGTGAGGAATTCGCGCAACGCCTGCCGGTTCGCATCGGTCGGCTCCTTCCAGTACTTCTGGATGGGATTCCAACCGTCGCTGAGGCCTTCCACGTAGGCATTGCCGTTCTGCGACACGATGGCCGTGATCCGCTCCGGATGAGCCACCGCCAGTCGCCAGCCCACCGGGGCGCCGTAATCGAACACTTCGATGGCATAGCGCTTCAGGCCCAACTGCTCGGTGAAGGCATCGATCGTGTGTGCCAGCCGGTCGAACGTATAGCTGTAGTGGGCCCGGTCCGGCGCTTCCGTGAGGCCAAAGCCCGGCAGGTCAGGAGCGATCACGTGATAACGGTCGGCCAGGATCGGAATCAGGTTGCGGTACATGAACGACGAGGTGGGAAACCCGTGCAGCAGCAGCACGGTCGGAGCGGTGGGGTCGCCCGCTTCCCGGTAGAACACCTTCACTCCGTCGGCTTCGACGTAGTGATAGCTCACCGGGGGCGGGTTCGCTCCGGCATGGGCGCCAACGGCGGTGGCGGACAGCAGCGTGCCCACGAGCAGATGTTTGAACGACATGAGGATTCCCTCTTGAGGATGGCGGATGGGCGTCGCCGTAACCGGTGAAGCGACAAAACAATGGTTACACCGCGCTGTGTAACTGGTCAACTAAATTTTTATCGGTTACATTTGCGCCCATGAACACCGTAGATATCCCTGCCCCGCTTTTCCTGGGAGATGACCTGGCCCTGGATTTCATCAACAGCGCCTACGGAGTCGGCGAGGCCTATCGCGACCATTTCGACAGCAGCCAGGGCGTCATCCGCTGGCTCGAAGCCGCAGGCCTGCCGGTCAGGACACTCGCCCCCGAAGCGGGCGCGGCGCTCCAGCGCGCGGCACTCGACCTGCGCACTTGCGCGCTGTCTCTGGTGGAAAAACGCAAACGCGATGAACGCGGGAACCCCGAAACGCTCAATCGCGTGTTGTCCCTCGGACAGGCCTGGCATGAGCTGGTCTGGGAGCGCGATGAAGCGCCCTCGCTGGTGTTACGCCAGGGAGCGCACTCGCCCGAAGCCTTGTTGTTGCCCGTGGCCGAAGCGCTGGCTGCCCTGCTCGCCAACGCGGATTTTCATCTGGTGCGCCAGTGCGAGGGCGATGCCTGCACCCTCTGGTTCCACGATCGCACCAAGGCCCATCACCGACGCTGGTGCAGCCAGGCCACCTGCGGCAATCGCATGAAGGTGGCTGCCTACAGGGCGCGGAAACGCGGCTGAATCACACCGCGATACGGCCGCCGATCTTCAGCAGCAGGAAATCGTCCGCCGTCATGCCCGCATCCGCGAGTGCATCGCCCAGCAGACGCGGCGGCTCGTCGAGCTGATCGTCGGCCAGTTCGAACACGCCCCAGTGGATGGCGATGGATCGCCCGCACCCCACCTCGCGATGCAACTGCACGGCCTGCGCCGGATCAACATGCTGGCCCTGCATGAACCAGCGCGGCGCATACGCGCCGATGGGGATCGCCGCAAGATCGATGGCGCCCAGGCGCCGCCCGATCTCGGCCAGCTTGTCGGAGTAACCGGTATCGCCGGCGAACCAGAAACGGAAATCACCCTGGGTCATCACCCAGCCACCCCACAGGGAACGGTTGCGATCCCAAAGAGTGCGTGCGCTCCAGTGACGGGCGGGCACGAAGGTGAACGTGCTGCCACGAACCTCGGTGGAGGCCCACCAGTCAAGCTCGCGCACGTTACCGATGCGCTCCTTGTCGAACCAGCGCTTCAGGCCCAGAGGCACCAGGAACACGGCCTCGGGGAAGCGCCGCGCCAGCGCATGCACGCTGGCCCGGTCCAGATGGTCGTAATGGTTGTGGGAAATGACCACGACATCGATCCGCGGCAACCCGGCGATGCCCACCGGAGTCGGGGTGCGCCGGGCGGGGCCCGCAAACGAGAGGGGGGACGCACGCTGCCCGAGCACGGGATCGGTCAGCACGTTGAGCCCACCGCGCCTGACCAGGACCGTCGCATGCCCCAGCCACCATGCGGCATCGTCCACACCGCTGAATTCGGCTGGCTGGAACCAGCGCCGAGTGAATGCGTCGTAGCCCTCGGCGGGCGGCTTCGGCACACCCTGTTCCTTCCGTTCCCGGCGCCAGCGCTTCAGGCCACCAGGCTCACGGGTCTCCGGTTCGAGGTTGCGGAAACCTTCCGGTGTGTGGTGCGCCAGGGCGGCGTCGTAAAACGGGTTGATCCAGGGCATGCGATACCTGACGCGGGGCAAGGGGTCGCTTGATGACGTGCGGCCCGTTGCCCGCGCTTCAAGTCGTCAGTCGACCTCGACCCGACGCACCTGGGCCTGCCAGTCTTCCAGGTTGTAGTAGTTGCTGACGCGGGTGATGCGGCCGTTCGTCACGTCGAAGAACGCCCCTCCCGGAAGCACGTAGGCCTGTCCCTGCGCCAGCGGCAGGCCCTCGTCGGTGGCCTTGTAGACCCCGTGCACCACGTACTCGGCCGCCGCGCGATCACCGGCTTCATTGACCATGACCACGATGTTCTTCAGCTTTTCGCTGTAGCTCACGCTCATGCGGTCGAGAAAGGCGGCGAACCGGGCGCGCCCGGTTTCCCGGCCGCCCTGGTTGACGTCGTGATGGACGTTCTCGTCGAGCAGGTCGAGCATGCCGGCCCAGTCGGCACGATTGAAGGCATCGTAGTAACGGCGGATCAGGTCGATCGTTTCGTTCATCGAGGGCACTCAGTAGAGGATGACGGAGCGGATGGCCTTGCCTTCGTGCATGAGGTCGAAGGCGCGGTTGATCTCATCCAGCCCCATCGTATACGTGATCATCGGGTCGATCTTGATCTCACCACCCATGTAGCGGTCCACGTAACCCGGCAGCTCGCTGCGCCCCTTCACCCCGCCAAAGGCCGAACCGCGCCAGATCCGGCCAGTAACCAGCTGGAACGGGCGCGTGCGGATCTCCTGCCCGGCACCCGCTACGCCGATGATGATCGACTCGCCCCAGCCCTTGTGGCAGCACTCCAGCGCCGCACGCATCACGTCCACGTTGCCGATGCACTCGAACGAATAGTCCACCCCGCCGTCGGTGAGGTCGACGATGACCTGCTGGACCGGAGTATCCGGGAAGTCACGGGGATTCACGCAATCGGTGGCGCCGAGCATCTTGGCCATCTCGAATTTCGACGGATTGGTGTCCACCACGACGATGCGGCTGGCCTTGGCCATGACCGCGCCCTGCACCACCGACAGGCCGATGCCGCCCAGGCCGAACACCGCCACGGTGGCGCCGGGCTCCACCTTGGCCGTGTTGAGCACCGCACCGATGCCCGTGGTGATGCCGCAGCCCAGCAGGCATACCTTCTCCAGCGGCGCCGCCTTGTTGATCTTCGCCAGCGAGATTTCAGGCAGCACGGTGTATTCGCTGAAGGTGCTGGTACCCATGTAATGCAGCAGCTGACGACCGCCCAGCGAGAAACGCGAGGTGCCGTCGGGCATCAGGCCCTGGCCCTGGGTGACGCGGATCTTCTGGCAGAGATTGGTCTTGCCCGAGCGGCAGAACTTGCACTCGCCGCATTCGGGCGTGTAAAGCGGAATGACGTGATCGCCCGGCTTGAGCGACGTGACGCCCTCGCCCACCTCTTCGACGATGCCGCCACCCTCGTGCCCCAGGATCACGGGGAAGGCCCCTTCCGGGTCCGTGCCGGACAGGGTGTACGCGTCGGTGTGGCACACGCCGGTGGCCACGATGCGGACCAGCACCTCGCCCGCGCGAGGCCCCTGGACGTCGATTTCCTCGATGGAGAGCGGCTTTCCTGCTTCCCAGGCAACGGCGGCGCGTGACTTCATGGTCGGGCATTCCTCATACAATGGCGATGAAAACCGGCCGCAGGCCGGTGGATCATGGATTCTAGCCAGCTCCCGCCCCGTCGATTAACGGGCCCACGGGTGAAGCATCTTTACCTGGGAGCAAAGATCGATGCGTGCATGGGACGGGATGGACGCCTTCGTGGAGGTCGTGCGCCTGGGCAGTTTCTCGGCCGCGGCCCGCAGCCTCGATCTTTCCACGGCCTATGTCAGCCGCGCCGTCAGCGCCCTGGAACAGCGGCTGGGCACCCAGCTCCTGCATCGCACGACCCGCAAGCTGCGCCTGACGGACGCCGGGCGTCTTTACTACGAGCATGCCCGGCACCTGCTTGAAGGCTTCGACGCCGCCGAGCAGGCTATCGTCGATTTCCAGGACGGCCTGCGCGGCAACCTGCGGATCAGCCTGGCCACCACCTATGGCGAACGGTACGTGGCGCCCCTGGTCAACGAGTTTCTGGTGCAGCACCCCCAACTGGGCGTGGACATGGATTTCTCCAATCGCAACGTCGACCTCATCGAGGAAGGCTACGATCTCACGGTCCGCACCGGCCTGCTGGCCGATTCCAACCTGATTGCCCGCCGGCTGGGCGAGCGGCGCCTGTTCGTCGTGGCCTCGCCCGACTACCTGGCCGAACATCCGGCTCCGGCGACGCCCGACGAACTGGATGGGCACACCCTTCTGCTGGGCACGGCTCCCCACTGGATCTTCGCCGAGCACGGGCAGCCCCGGCAGCGGACCGTTCGCGGGCGATACCGGGCCAGTTCCGGCCAGGCCCTGCTCGATGCCGTCCAGCGGGGGCTGGGCGTCGCCCAGCTGCCCGACTTCTACGTGGAGCAGGCGCTTGCGGAGGGTGGACTGGTCTCCCTGCTTGATCCATGGCGCTACGAGCACGGCGCGGTCTGGCTGGTTTATCCGCAAAGCAGGCACTTGTCCCCCAAGGTCCGGCAGCTTGCCGACTTCCTGGTTGAACGGTTGCAAACCCCTCCGTGGCGACAAACGACCGTTTGAGTTAAACTAGGGTTAACGGATCACCCCCGTCCTGTGAACGAAAGCTCCAGGGAAGGGAGGTTCCAGATGTCAGAAACGGCATCGGATGCAAATTTCCTTGAACCTTTTGCTTACACCCGCTGTCCAACGTTTTAATACTTGGAGCCCTTGTAAACGCATAGGGTGCCCCTACTAAGGGGTCGTAGGAAAACTCGTTGGTTCAGAAATTCGGCCTATCCGCCGCATGACGAAAGCCTAACGATTCGATTGTTCACCAGATAGAACGGACCACGCCCAAAGCGACTTCCAAGAAGGAAGCCAGGGCGACAAGGGTCCTCCGCCACGCCAGAGACCGGCGACGTGGCGATCGATTCGCAACATCCGGTCCTTTATGACTGGGAGACACCAACATGAACGAACTGCGCAACGACTACGGCATCGCCACTTTCGAATACTCGGCCGGCTACCGCGCCGCCGAAGCCAGCAATGGCCTCGATCTGTTCGGCGGCGAGATGGACGGCTACGACTGGCTGAGCGAAGTCGCCAGCCGCCTGAACGGCGAAGTGCTCTAAGCCACTCGTCCGTTTCATACCGAAGAAGGCCCGCCAAAGCGGGCCTTGTTTCGTCAGGACATCAGGACGCCTTGCGTGCCCTGGTCCTCGCCGCCTTTTTAGCGGCGGTTTTTCGTCCCGCCGCTCCCTTGGTTTGAGCGGCCTTTTTTGCAGCCGCCGAACGGCTGGCTGCCGTACGCTTAGACGCACTCTTTCGAGCCTGCGCCGACAGCGCCTTTTTCGATGCCGCCGATTGGCCTTCGCGCTTTAGCGCCGCCGTCGTGGCGGCCGAGCGCGTTGCAGACGTGCGCGCCGTCTTCGTGGCCGCGCGCTTTCGAGACGCGGTCTTCTTGGTGGCGGTACCCGGCGAACGCCGTTTTGACGCAGCCATATCCTCGGCTGCCTTTTTCTTCGTGGCCTTGCTGGCCGTTTTCGATGCCTTCACGTCCACCCCGGCTCGCCGGGCCTTGGACAGGCCGATGGCGATGGCCTGCTTCGCGGAACGTGCGCCATGCTTGCCCTCGCGCACATGTTCGATTTCCTCGCGTACGAATTCACCGGCCTGTGTCGAAGCGGCCTTTCCTTCGTGACGATCCTTGCGCACCCTGGCAGTGGTTTTCTTCTCGGGCATGTATGCCTCCATCGAAAGTCATCATGGAATGCGGATGGCGAGCGCCTCGGGCGTGGCTGGGGGCGGCAGATGGCCGTCTTCCGGGTCGTCGGGATGTCGCGGGGGAGCCTGCGGTGTCGGGCCGGCCGGGTCGTCGCCGGGCGTTTCCGGAGTAACGGGAACCGGTTTCTCGTCGGGTTCCGGGGACGGCGTGCCCGGTATTTCAGGCGCAGGCGGAACGTGCATCGCGATATAGCCCTCGGTGTCGTCGACGACCGACACTGCGCGGCCACGCGTGATGCACGCGTGGGCAACGCGTCACGCCAGACCGAACACCTGAGCCACCAGCCAAAGATTGGCCGCGGAAATCACCACGAACAGGAACCAGGCAAACCATGACACGAGCCGGGTATTGGCGAACCCCTTCATGAGGCTTCGGTCATCCGTAAAGCGGATCAGCGGATACATCGCGAAAGGCAGCTGGAGGCTCAGCACGACCTGGCTGGCCACCAGCAGCTGGCCGATGGCCTTGTCACCCAGCATCACCACGCCGATGAAGGCCGGCACGATGGCCAGCCCACGGGTGATCAGCCGGCGCTGCCAGCAAGGGATTTTCATCTGCAGGAAGCCATCCATGATGACCTGCCCTGCGATGGTTCCGGTGAAGGTCGAACTTTGTCCCGAGGCGAACAGGCCGATCGCGAATGCCGCCGCCGCGATCGTGGTACCGGCGATAGGCGTCAGTAATTCATAGGCATCGCCGATATCGGCGACGTCAGTACGCCCCGTGCTATGGAAGGCTCCGGCGGCCACGATAAGGATCGCGGCATTGATGAGGAGTGCCAGGCTGAGGGAGACGATGGTATCCAGCCGGGTCAGGCGGATCGCCGCCAGCTTGCCACCTTCGCCGGACACCGCACGGGTCTGCACCACGGAAGAATGCAGGTAGAGGTTGTGCGGCATGATCGTGGCACCGAGGATGCCGATGGCAAGGTAGAGCGGCTCCTTCGACGACAACGCGTGCAGCGAAGGCACAAAGCCCGCGGCTACCGCGGACCAGTCCGGCCCGATCAGGAACAGCTGCACCACGAAACAGATGCCGATGGTGCCCACGAGCCCGAGGATGATCGCTTCCACGCGACGGAAGCCCCTGCCCTGCAGGCCCAGCACCAGGAACGTATCCAGCGCGGTCAACGCGACACCGACCGGTAGCGACACCCCGAACAGCAGCTTGAACGCCAGGGCACTGCCCAGCACCTCCGCCAGGTCGCAGGAAATGATCGATATCTCGGCCAGCACCCACTGGATGCGCCCCAGCGCCTTCGGATAGCGCTCGGCCGACAGCTTCGCAAGATCCTTGCCGGTGGCGATGCCAAGTCGGGCGGCCAGGCATTGCAGGACGATCGCGGCCAGGCTGGAAAGCAGCACGACGAAGAGCAGGCGGTAGCCGAAACGCGAGCCGGCTTCGATGTCGGTGGCCCAGTTGCCCGGGTCCATGTAGCCGACGGATACGAGCAGGCCCGGGCCGGCGAAGCGCAGGGCTTTCTTCCACCAGGGAAGATCCGCCGGGATCACGATCGAGCCAGCCACTTCGGAGGGGCAGAACGGCGCGGTGGCCGTCTTGGGCAAGGGAAACATGACGCCATCCTAACCAAGAATCCGTGTCGCGTATGCATGCACGGGCACTTCACGGTCTGCTTATGCCCCCGCGGGTTACACCGTTCGTGCTGCGAACGACGCAGTGCCATCGAGGACACCATCGTGGACAAGAATCGCACTGAAGGCATGAAGCACGAGATCAAGGGCGCCGTGAAGGAAGCGACCGGCAAGATGACCGGCAACCACGCCAAGCAGGCGGCCGGCAACATCGAGAAAAATGCCGGCAAGGTCCAGAAGGAAGTCGGCAAGGCGGCCGACGAGGCACGCAAACACGACCGCCATCACTGACCTTTCGCGCGGGCGCCTTCGGGCGCCCGCGCCCGTTATCGCATGCACTTTCGCCACTGGTTCGACCTCACCCGCAAATCCATCCGCACGGCCACCGATGGCTTCAGCGACGATGAGCTGATGACCCGCGCGGCGGCACTCGCGTTCTATTCCGCGCTTTCTTTCGCTCCCCTGCTGGTACTGCTGCTCTGGGTGCTCGCTGCCTTGCGACCGTCCTGGCAGGGTCAGCTCGTGGAGAGCCTGACCACGGTCATCGGCGACCAGGGCGCGGGTGCCGTGCGCCTGGTCATCGACAACGCACAAAGGCGCCCGCGCCTGGGTAACGTCGTCGGCATCATCGGCGTGTGCGTCACCCTGTTCAGTGCATCGGCGGTATTCGCCCAGCTGCAGTCCACTTTGAACCGGGTGTGGAAGCTTCGCGCCAAGCCTGGCGAGGCAGTGGTGGGCTGGTTGAAGACTCGGGCCCGGGCGTTCGGACTGCTGGTAGGCGTCGCGTTCCTGCTGATCGTCTCCTTCGTCGTCAGCGGCCTGATCCAGGCCATGATCCCCAACGACACCCAGGCATGGCAGATCGCCGAGGCCGCGGTGTCATTCGCCGTTTTCGTGGTGGCATTCGGCGCGATGTACCGCATTCTTCCTGACGCGGAAATCGCATGGAAAGATGCGACAAGAGGGGGAATCCTGACGGCTGCGTTATTTACAGCGGGCAAGTACGTGATCGGCCTGTACATCGACCACGCGAGCATCGGCGGAGCCTATGGGCCGGCGGGTGCGATCGTGGTGCTGCTGACCTGGGTGTACTACGCCTCGATCATCGTCCTGCTCGGTGCCGAACTGACTCGCGGGCTGGCCGTGGCCCGCGGGGCGACCATCCGCCCCGCAGACCATGCCGAAAGCTTCGCCGATGAAACCACGACGAAGTAGTGCGGCCTCAGGAGCAACCGCGTACCAGCGCAATCAGGATGAGCACAGGAATCGGCACACCGAGAATCCACAACAGTACATAGCCGATGCCACCCTTTTGTTTCGTCGGCACCGGGGCCTGTTCGTCGTTCATCGCCTTCCCTCCTCTGGTGAATGCGACACCAAGCTCCCAAGCCGGACGTGCACCGTATGTGACAGTGGCGCCATGAGAATTTCGCAACGACATCGCCTTCGCGCCTCGTGCATTATCCGGAGCGGGGAAACCGCAGATAAGGACCACCGATGAACCGACTCCGCGCCCGCCTGCCAGCTACCAGTACGGGAAAGGCCCCGGACTGAGCCCATCATGCCTCCCCGTACCGATCCCTTTGCCTTCCTCCCCGACGATTCCGTAGCGGCGGATGAAGTACGCGCCTTTGACTGGAACAGCGTCCCGCTGGGACCGCCCGACGGCTGGCCGCCTGCGCTACGGGCCATGCTTTCCACGGTGTTTCATACTCCCCGGCCGATGTTCGTGGCCGCCGGAACCGGCCGCACGCTGTTGTTCAACGACAGCTTCCGGCCGATGCTCGGCCCCCGCCTGGGCAATGCGTCGGGCAAGACCATCACCGACCTCTGGGTAGACAGCCATCCCGATACCGCCGTGCACGTGGAGCGCGCGTTCGCCGGGCAGAGTTCCGTGCATCGCGACATGCCGCTGCGCCTCAGCCGGCACGGTTTCGCCGAGGAAACCTGGTGGACCATCTCGTACATGCCGCTGCGCGACGAGCACGGCACCATCATCGGTATCAATGGATTTGCGCACGAAACCACCCGCGCCGTACGCTCGTCGCTGGCTCTGCGCGAACTGAACACCTCGCTCGAACGCGAGGTGGACCTGCGCACCCGCGAACGCGACCAGATCTGGGGCATCTCGCGCGACCTGTATGTCATCACCACGCGCGACGGGCACTATCGCAACGCGAATCCCGCATGGCGCGAACTGGGTTACGACACCAGCGAACTGGTCGGGCTGGCCTTCGACGAACTGGTCCATCCCGACGATGTGGATCGCGCACGCGATGCGATCACCCAGTTGTTCGAAGGCGACATCGTGGTGGACCTGGAATTGCGCGTCAGGACGAAAGACGACGAATACCGCTGGTTCGCCTGGACCTGCGTACCGGATGGCGACGTGGTCTATTGCATGGGCCGCGACACCCAGCGCCGCCGCGACATGGAAGACCAGCTGCGCCATGCGCAGAAACTGGAAGCCCTGGGGCGCCTCACGGGAGGCATCGCCCACGATTTCAATAATATCCTCGGCGGCATCGGTGGTGCGATCGAAGTCGTCGGCGATCGCCTGGAAGCCGGTCGCGTGGACGGCACGCGTCGCCTGCTGGACGCCGCGGGTGGCGCGGTCAAGCGTGCAGCCGGACTCACCCATCGCCTGCTGGCGTACTCGCGTCAACAGGCCCTGTCGTTGTCCGACGTGGATACGAACGCCCTCGTCCGGGGACTCGACCTGCTGCTTCGCCCCCTGCTCGGCGAACGGCTGTCGCTCAATCTGCGCATGCAACCCGACCTGTGGCGCACCCTTTCCGACGCGAGCCAGCTGGAAAGCGCCATCCTCAACCTTGCGATCAACGCGCGCGATGCGATGCCCGGTGGCGGGACACTGACCATCCAGACCCGCAACGCACCGGCCAGCGACATCGGCAGTGGCCCCACCGACCACGTCGTCATTGCCGTGACCGACACGGGAACGGGCATGTCGCGCTCGGTCATCGAGAAAGCGTTCGATCCCTTCTTCACGACCAAGGCGATCGGCCAGGGCACCGGCCTTGGCCTGTCGATGGTAGACGGTTTCGCCCGGCAGACCGGCGGCCGCGCCATCATCGACTCCACGCCCGGCGAAGGCACGACCGTCAGCCTGTGGCTGCCCCGCCATCGGGGTGCGGATGACGCCGTGCATGCGCATGTCGTGCAGACGACCCGACGTGGCCGGGGGCAGCATGTCCTGCTGGTCGAAGACGAGCACATGCTGCGCTCGCTCTCCCGCGAAGTGCTCGAAGACGCCGGTTACAGGGTCACCGACTGTGGCAACGGCGATGATGCGCTGGCCCTGGTGAAGACATCGGCAGCCCCTGACATTCTCGTGACCGATATCGGCCTGCCCGGCCTGGACGGCCGCCAGCTCGCGCTGGCCTCACGGCAGACGTTTCCAGAGCTGCCCGTCCTTTTCATCACCGGCTACGCCTGGGAGGCTTTCGCGGACTCCCCGCAGCTGCCCGCCAGGGCCGCCCTGCTGGGCAAGCCCTTTTCCGTGCACGCCCTGGTGGAGGCCGTCGCCGAACTGCTCGATGCCAAGACACGCTGACGCCGCGCATCCATTGCGTTGACGGACATCGCGGAGACTCATCCCATGACCACGGAGCCTGCGATGAACCGGACGCGATATTACGCACTGATCGCACTGATCGCCGCGCTGCTGGTGATCTTCATCGTCGGCGCGATCCACAAGGGCGGCCCGGCGGGTGACGTGCCCGACGAGGGCGGGCGTGCGCCATCAGGCCATTCGGCGGAGGGCGGCAACGGCTAGGCGGGCTCGGTTTCCTCGTGTCGCCCGGCTTCCACAAGACCTGCGCGGCGCATCGCCACGAGGAAGTCGGTGCCATAGCGCATCACGAAAGGTGCCACGTTACCTGGCATGAAGCCTTCGGGCAGGGCCGACGGCGTGGTGTCATGTCGCGGCTCGGTCGTCATCGGACGGACTCCCCGGGCAGCGAGATGGAAATGCGGACTTCGATCGAACGAAAAATCATGAATCGACGAACCATGGCCTTGAAGGCCCCCTTTCGGTATTCCCCCAGCCCTCCTTACTAAGCGAAAAATTCGCCTGCGTCAATCCGCCCGGGCCATCCGGGCGCTGACCAAATGCTTCGCGGCATGCGGCATTTGCGCGCAGAAGGCTGATTTTGCCGAATCGCAAAAAAACGCGGCATTAAAATGGCACCAGCGCGCTACTCCGCGCGGGAGGTTCCATCGTGCCCTACGCCCAAGTCGCCTGCGTTTCCCCTGCCGCCCCGCGGCGGCCCAACGTGTGCTGCAACGCTTCCTGCCGACATGCCTCCGCCTGCGAGGCCACCCGCGGTGGCGATACGCGCCTGCTCGACATGCGCAGTGTCGTCGAACGCGTGGGGCCGTTCTCCGAAGGCGACCGCCTGGTACAGCCGGGCGCACCGCACCGTGCGGCGTTCACCGTGCTCACCGGCTTCGCCAAGACAGTCGGCGACGGCCGCGTGCTGGCGTTCCACCTACCCGGTGAATTGTTCGCACTGGATATCGCCCGTTCGCACACGCACGACGTCTCGGTCGTGGCGGTCGGCAAGACCTGGTTCTGCCGTTTTCCGAAAGACGCCACCGACCAGCTGAGCGACGACAACGCGGACATCGCCCAGCACCTGCGCCACCTGCGTCGCCGCGAACGCCGTTCAGCACCGCATGCGGTCGATGGCAGCGCCCTGCAGCGCGTCGGTGGTTTTCTGCTCGACCTGCTCCGCCGCCGTCGCACCATCGAAGGGCCGGGACAGTTCGTGCCCCTGCCGATGTCGCGGGAAGACATCGGCTCGTACCTGGGCATGAGTTCAGCCACCGTCACCCGCATGCTCGCGAAACTCCGCGCAGGCGGGTCTATCGCCATCCGGTCCGACGGCGTCGAGGTCATCGACGAAATGGCCCTGCTGGCCTGATTCCTTTCAGCGCGGCTTGCGCAGAGGGTCCAGCAGCCGGCGCAGGCCGTTGTGATCGAGTTCAAGCATCAACGCCAGCAACCGGCCCAGCTCGCCCGGGGGAAACCCTTCGCGGGCGAACCATGCCAGGTAATTGCCTGGCAGATCGGCGATAGCGCGTCCCTTGAACTTGCCGAACGGCATGGTCGCCGTGGCAAGCCGGGACAGATCCTGGCGGAAACGTTCTTCGTCGTCGGTCATCCGGGAGATCTTAACCGCACCACCTATTCATCGCCCGGGTCGAATCCCTCGCGCTGGATCATCATGCGCCGCGCCTCCTCGATGCCTGAGCTCAGGCCTTCCGCACAGGCGTCTTCCTCGTTCTCGTGCAACGTGGTGCAGAGCTTTTCCTTCAGCTCGTCGCCGTCCTCGCTGATCACATACTTACCGCGCCAGCGTCCGGGCCTGGCGACGTAACAACTTCCTTCGACATCGAAGTAACCAATCTTTCGGTGGGTCATGAGCGGGGCGTGCCTCCTGTGGCGATCATCGTCGGCGATCGCGGATCAAGGAGATGTGCAGCCTCAGGATAGACCCGACACCGGGCGCTTCGCGTTGGATTCGAACTCGCGCCAGATACCGTCGGCGCCTTCCACCGACACCAGTACCTGAACGTTGTTCTGCGCGCCGATCAGCTTGGATTGCTGCACGGCATACGCCAGCGCAGCCACGCGGGATTCGAAGTTTTCCGTGGGCACGCCATTGACCTGCACGTGCCAGAGGCCCGCGAGATCGGGGTGAAACGCAATGTCGTAGATGACCAGGGCCATGAAACGATGGATAACCTCTGGCGGGCTTGCCGACAGCCCCAGGAGATGGGTGTCACGGCCGCAACGTCGAAGGGCCAAGGTTAGCCCTTCCTCTACGTCGCCACAATGAAAGAAGCATGCCACCCGTGTTCACGTCGGCATCACGAATATCCTAAAGCGGCGCGTCGAATGTGCCAGGGCTGTTCGCCGTAGCCGTCCATTCGGCCTTGCGTTCACGTTGTGCATCGAGCAAGCCCTGGCGCACGCCTTCGAGATCGCGATCGGTGGTGTACACCGGCGAGCCGGGCTGCTGACGCCACGATTCCGCGAGCGTTCCCGCATCCACGCCATCGAAGCCCAGCTCGTTGACCAGCTTCAGCACCTTGGCCTTCGCGTTAGGATCGTCACCGGCCACGGGTAGCGCGATGCGATCGTCTGCCGTGGACGGACGTCCGTGCTTGCCAAGATGCTCGGCGTAAATGTTGTTGAACGCCTTGATCACGGGCCGCCCCAGCCGGTTGGCTACCCACTGGCTTTCCGGGGTACCGTCCTCGATGGCGTCGATGCGTCCGTCACGCTGACGCGGGTAGTAATTGCCTGTGTCCACGACAACCGTGTCCGCCGGCACACCATCGAACAGGTCGTCAGGCAGCTTCGGAACACGCGCCTGCGGAATCGTCACGATCACCACCTCGCCGCCCTGCGCGGCCTCTCTGGGGGTCACCGCCACGGCGCCGGTCTCGTTCGCGATGGCTGAAAGAGTCTGCGGGCCGCGGGAATTCGCGATGAGAACGTCATGGCCCAGCTCACGAAAGCGCCGGGCAAGGGTATGGCCGATATTGCCGGCGCCGATGATGCCGATCTTCATGGGGGAACTCCGCTTGCGGGTAAGCGTCCATCATCACCGAGGGATGTGAATGCAGGGCGAGCGACCAGTGATCGCCACCCCACTTCCTGCGGTCCACTTCGATAGACTTTGCCAATGAATCTGCCCCGCCCCGCCCTTGTCGCTTCCCTTCTCCTGTGCCTGGTCGCAGCGACGCCTGCGCTGGCCCAGACCACGCCGCCCACGGCTCCGTTGCCTGCCTCGGCAGCGAGCGCGCCCACCCTGGAGGCCGTGACGGTCAGCGGCGTGCAGCCGGGCCCGGGCCTGTGGAAGGCCACCCGGGGCGACCATACCCTGCTCATACTGGGCACCTTGTCGCCGATCCCCGGTAACGTCACCTGGAAGAGCACGCAGATCGACGATGCGCTGGCCCATTCAGGTGCGCTGATCCTGCCACCGAAAGTCGAGATCAAACCCAACGTGGGCTTCTTTGGCCGGCTCGCCCTGCTGCCTTCCCTGATTGGTGTGCGTAACGCACCCGATGGCGCCACGCTCAAGGACACCGTACCTGCCGAGGTCTACCAGAAATGGTTGACGGTGAAGGCGCGCTATATCGGCGACGACCGCAAGGTGGAACGCTACCGCCCGATCTTTGCGGTGATCGAGCTCTACAAGCAGGCGATAAAGAAAACCGGCCTACGCAAGTCCGGGGACATCACCCGTACCGTCACCGACCTGGCCACCTCGCACAACGTGAAGCAGGTGCCGGTGCAATACACCCTGCTTGTCGACGATCCACGTGCGGTGGTGAAGGAATTCAAGCGCTCGACGCTCGACGATGTGTCCTGCTTTACGCAGAGCGTCGAGAACATCGATGCCCAGCTGGCCGACATGGCCAATCGCGCCAATGCATGGTCCACGGGTGACATCGGCGGCCTGCGCGACGACCGGCGGGCAAAGCAGCTTCAGGCCTGCCTCGATGCCGTCACCGAAGGCGGCGTCGCGCAACGCGCCGGCATCGCCGACGTGCCGCGCGAAGTGCGCACGCGCTGGCTGGCCACCGTGGACGAGACCCTGGGCACCACGCCCCAGGCCGTTGCCATCGTGCCCATCGACGACCTGCTCGGCGACGACAGCTACCTCAGCGCCCTGAAGGCCAGGGGCTACACCATCGAATCCCCCGACGACGAATAACCCCGGTTTTGTAGGAGCGCGCCTTGCGCGCGACCGGTTGTCGCGAAACCATGGATACCTTCGCCATACCGGTCGCGCGCAAGGCGCGCTCCTACAGGGTTTGGTCGGGTCTGGGCATGCCTTCGCGGATCACCCGCGAAAAATCCGCGCCATCGCCATAGGCCCTTGCCCGTTCGGTGATCCGTCCGCGCTCGCGCCACTGATCCAGCGTGAGCTTCTTGTCGAGCGCGCCGTTCTCCATGAGGTAACCCGGCAGGTAGCCGGTGAGCAGCAAACGGATATCCAGCGGCAATGCCCCGTCGATACGCTTTGCCATGCGATAGACGATGGTCGTGCAGTTCGACGTGATCGTGTTGTAGAACTTCGGCTCATCCACGAGCCCGTTCGCTGCATTCACGTACGACAGGAACAACGAACGCATCGCCTCGCGTGGCATGCGCAGCGGATACAGGTAATCGTCTTCGCCCCGCACATTGGTGCGCACGGCGATGATGTCGCGTTCGTCCGCCGCGATGAGCACCAGCTCGAACTGCTTGAAGAAGCCACCGATTTCCGAGAACGCCTCGCCACGCTCCTTGCGGATCTCCATGGAGAACACGACATGCGTGCCGTCCTCGAAGCCGAAGGAAATCATGGCGTGGGCAATGGCCTTGCTCGACCAGTAAGACAGCACGGCATCGGCGGATACCAGCTTGTCGAGATCGTAGCGGCGAGTTTCCCAGCGCACGTCACGATCGTCCTCGCTGCGCCAGCGGAAATCACGCACGTTATGCAGTGTCACCTCGGAGCCACTGACTTCACCTGACAGCAGGCGGGCGACGTCGTCGGACCAGATGCGGTCGTTGGAGGGGCGGATACTGATCCACCAGACCATCAGCAGCCCCAGCGCCACGATCAGGCCCACCGCAGCCCACCACTGGCGCCAGCCGAAAGCCAGTACCAGCAGGGCCAGATATGCGAGGCTCCACAGGGCAGCGCCTCCCCAGCGGGCCACAGGTGGCCCGGGCAGCTGGTAGAACAGGGCAATGGCGCCCCAGGCGCCCGAGCAGAACAGCAGCAGCCCCGCCAGGACACCGGCGATCGTGCGCGCAATCATGTGGCGTTTCTTCATGCGGGCATGGTGAAGAAAACCCGCGGCGCGGACAAGCTGGTCAGGAGAGGCGCCTGGCCTCGCTGGCCTCGCGGATGGCTTTTTCGAGTTGGTTCGCGCTGTAGGGCTTGTGGACCAGCGGCGCGTGGTAACGCGTGGGAATATCCAGTGGCATGGCGCCCGTGGCCAGCACATAGGGAATGCCGCGCCGCTTGAGTTCGTCCAGCGCCGGATAGGCCATCACGCCCTGCAGGTCGAGATCCACCACCGCGACGTCGCAACGCTCCACGTGGGCGACGCGCAAGGCATCCTCGATGCAGGCCGCGCTCGCAGCCACGTCATAGCCAAGCCGCTCCTTGAGCAGGTCGGCCAGGGCGGAAGACAGCCCCGGATGGTCCTCGAATACGATCGCGCGCGGTACCACGGAGGTGGTGCTCATACGTTCCTCGGCCATCGGCTATACGAAAAAGGAATCCTGGCGCCAAGCTACTACCGAATTTGCATGCCGGATATATACCAACAGGCCGAGTCGCCGGGATGACACCCAGCGTACCTTCACGTATGCGAAGACGACCCTGCGCTCCGTCACGGTTCCACGATGGACGCGGACCTTCAGCCCGGCGGCGGTTCGGGGTCGACAGGAAACGCAGCGGCCACCCTGCCGCACCATGCCGCATAGGCCGGATCCTGCATGGCAGGCGCCACTGCCAGCATGTCCAGGATGGCGTCGTTGGCAGGGAAAACCGCCGCGAGCAACGGCAGCAGGCAGGTTGAATACAGGCCGGCCTGCTGCATCTCGCGCATGCGTTGCACGGCAGGCTCCTCGAATTCGTCGACGATGGGAGAACCGGCGCGCCGGCCCTTGGCCAGTGCCGTGACATACATGAACTGCGCCGGCTCATTGCCCGGCAACGCCAGTGCCAGCGCCTGCATCCACCCGTAGATGTTCCTCTCGCCATGCAGCTCTCGCCGCGCCTCGGGCGTTCGGGCCAGGGTGAGCGCCAGGGTCTGGCCCAGGGCGCTCACATAAGGCGTCGCATGCGCCTCAGGCAGTGCGTAATGCGTAGTGCGTGGCTCGATGAGCCTCCCTGTCTGCATGGCCAGCGACGCAAGCAGCTCACCGGTGAGCGCCACCAGCGCGTCACCCGCGTCATCCGAGGCAAAACGACGGGACGCCGTACTGAGCACGGAGCGATCGGAGAGATGCCTCAAGCGACAGATGATCTCGAAGCCATCATTCGTTTCGCCGATGTCTCCTTCCACGATGTAATCGTGGTCTTCGGCAAGCTGGGCCATTTCGTCGTCGCTCAACGACGAGCCAAACAGGACCAGGTGATGCCCCTCCGCCACCGGCAGGTTCATCGATGCCCGCAGGTCGCTGCAGAAAATCAGCTGCTCCAGCAGAAGCAACGGTAACGCACGCGACAGGCGGCCACGCTCGTCTTCCCTGCCGCTGCGCGCCTCGGCGTTCTTCTCGCCGAGCATGGCTGCCAGCGGCAGGAGCACCACACGGGGAGCGTGCATGTCGCGGGCCGGCGCCGCCCAGGCCATGTCCTGCATGGCAAGCAGCCAGGGCGGCAGGTCGAGGCGCAGCAGTTCGATCCGTGGTTCGGACGTCAGTGGCTGGGGACCTGTGCGCACCAGTTCGTCAAAGGCACTGGCATACCATTGCAGACGCTCGGCATACACAGGGTGGCGCAAGGCGAACATCCGCTCCAGCAGCGCACTGCCCGCCTCCGCATCGCCGAGTTCCAGGTAGGCCTGCAAGAGATTGAAGCCCGCGCGCGGGTCGTCGCGCTTCTCGTCATACAAGGGCGCGACGAGCCCTACCGCATCGGCGATGAAACCATGCTTGCCAAGCTCGCCGCTGATGCCAAGCATGACATCGCTTTCATGTGCTGCACGATCGAGCACCTCGCGAAAGAACGACAGTGCCTCATCGTGCTTGCCGGCATCCAGGGCCCGGCGACCCAGCAGCAGCTGCGGGCGCCATGCATGCGCCATCGAGGCCAGCGTGGCGAGATAGGGCGTGACAGCCTGCTCACCCTCTTTTTCCGTCAGCTCGGCGACACGCCAGCCCAGTCCGTTGTCCTGGTTGGGGTCCAGCGCCAGCGCGCGGTCAAGCGTGGTCATGGCCGCACGATGATCGCCAAGCTCCGAGATCACCTTGGCCTGGTTGGTCAGCAGGATGCCGGTTTCGCCACAGCGGGCTATGGCCGCCTGCAACGTGGACTGCGCCTCCTCGAAACGACCGCGCTTCATCTGCACGATGGAACGCAACACATGGCCGCGTTCCACCATGGGATCGATATCAGCCAGACGGACGCTGGCGTCATCGATGGCATCGTAGAGTTGCTCGCGAACGCCATCCATGACGAGCTCATAAAGCCGACCTGCATCGCTCCATGCACTCTTCACGTTGGGCAACAGGACATCGTCACGCCATTTCGCCAGCGGGATTTCAAGCGAGCGCCCGTAAACATCGACGAAATGCACCGAACGCGACTCGTCCAACGCAGGCACGGCACGTTTTTTCCTGCGCTTCCTCAACCATCCGAACATGCAACGCTCCTCCAGCGGATCGGGGACTCTAACCCGTTCCCGATCCGCCGTCGAAGGCCGGCGTCACGAATTGTCAGCGTCCCTGCCGTTTACGCTTGGATTCCATGGCCTGCTTGCCCATGCTGCCGAACTGCCGGCTGCGTTCGCGCTTTTCCCGCACACTGCGGCCGGCTTCCGCGATCTCCCGCTGCAACTTGCGATAGCTGGCGAAACGACGTTCATCGAGCACGCCGTCGTGCAAGGCCCTGGTGACGGCGCAACCCGCGTCAGCTTCGTGCTGGCAATCGCGGAACCGGCAGTCCATGGCCAGTGCCTCGATATCCGCGAAGACCGCCTCCAGCGCCTGCGCATCGCTCGTGAGTTTCAGTTCGCGCATGCCGGGCGTATCGATGACCCACGCACCGCCGCTGGCTGCGAACATTTCACGGGCCGTCGTCGTGTGCCGCCCACGGGCATCGTCCTCGCGGATACCTCCCGTGAGCTGCACGTCGCCGACCAGGGCGTTGGTGAGGGTCGACTTGCCGACACCCGACGAACCCACGAAAGCCACCGTGCAACCGGGCACGAGCCAGGGGGCGAGGCTCTGCGTCACGTCAGTACCTGTTGCATCGAGCGGGACCACGCCAGCAGCAGGCGCCAGGGCTCTCACCTGCCCCACATATGATCCGACGTCGGGGCAAAGGTCCGCCTTGGTCAGCACCACCACCGGCTGGGCACCGGCATCGAAAGCCAGGGCCAGATAACGCTCAAGACGTGATGCATTGAAATCCGCATTGCACGAGGTCACCACGAACAAGGTATCCACGTTGGCGGCAATCGCCTGGCGACGGTGGTCATCACCTGCGGCGCCGCGCTCGATGAGACTGTGTCTAGGCAACAGACGCAACACACGATCGGCATCATTCTCCAGAAACACCCAGTCGCCGACGGCCAGCGAGGCCTCCGCGTGGATGGACGGTGGTACCACGGCGGGAATCGCCCCCCGGGAAGACAGCGTAACGATACCGCTGCGATGCACGGCAACGATACGGGCGGGAAATCCGCTTTCGAAATCCTCGACGGTCAGCGTACGGGCGAAGTCGGACCGCCAGCCGAGCTGGTCGAGGGAATATCCATGGAATGGCATGCGTGTAACCCTGGGCAGGAAGATACGGCGGATTCCGGAAGGAAACCGCGGCATGAGGCCTGGGTGCGACGCGAAACTGCGGGAGAGCCGGTCAATGGACCGGCGGAAAAATCAGGAACGCGTCGACCCGGCGTAGGCAGGGATGTGAACAATCATCGTTCGATACCTCGCAACAGGGTGGACGGGAGGCAAAGGTTAGCCGCGCCCTACGGCCCTTGCAAGCACTGCATCACCACAGGTCGGCATCACGCAGGGCACGCTCCACGCGGCGACGGGCGATATCCATCAGCTTGCCGCGGGCGTAGAAGCGCCATGCCAGCCAGGTGAGCAGCTTGTCTTTCCACTTGTTGGTACCCGCGCGATACAGGGCCTGGAGACGATTCCGCAGGGGCTTTTGCAGGCTCGCCGGATCGAAGGCTCCCTTGGGCCACGTCGGCAGCGGATCCTGGCGCGCAGCGGGATCGCAGGCTTCGATCAACGGAATGACGGGAGCATAAAGCGCTCCGTCGCGCTCCCGGAGAAAACAATGCATGTCCGGATCGGTCGCCCACGCCGAAACAATCGGATTGGTGACAGGCACCAGGAAATGCTCGGACAAGAATCGTTGCGCATTGCGCCGGCCGAGCAGGAAGTCGTGCTTCCGGTACGCTTCGCTGAAAAAGCCGGAGAAGCCGCCCAGGGCACCGGCGGCGATGGCACGGCTGCCCACGCGTGGCGATCCATCGCGCGGCGAGGGTCGGGTAGGTGCGATGAGGAAGCGGCTGTACACCGTGTCATCCATCGCCAGTGCCACTTCTTCCGGCTTGAAGCGTGCCTGCTGCTTCCACGAGGTAAACAGCGCGGCCATCGACTCCACCACGTTGATCTCGTCGGCGTGCTCGGGGCCCAGGTCGTCCGGCTCGGGAAACGGATCGATCATCACCACGATGCGATTGACTTCATCGCCCCGTCGCGGGTTCCGGCCCAGCGCCCCGGCGAGCTCCACGCGCGCCAGCTCGAAAGGCTCGTTGTCCATCGCGCCACCATCCACGGCGACAAAACGATAGGTCGCGCCCTGCCCCGGCAAACGCGTGGCATCGGGAAGGATGGGCACCATCGACACACGCCCGTTCACATCCGGCACCATCACGGCGCGCTGCATGTAGTCGCTCCAGCGACGCTCGATGCCCCGGTAACACAACCCGGCGGGAAAAGCCGACGAGGCCAGCGATGCGCGCAGGATGGCCGTCCACGAGCGATCCGGGAGCTGCTTGGGATGCGCCACGTAGAGATCGTCCGGATACTCCCAGGTCCGTTCGTAGATGCCCTGCCCCGTATTCACCGCGAAGCGCAGGTAGTCCGAGTGCGCCACCATGCTGTGCGCCTGCTGCGACTTGCTCCCCGCGAACGGTACGCGGTAGGGCATGCCACGCAGGTTGGTGACGGTAAAAATGCATTTGAGCGGACTGGCAATGTAGGGGCGCGCCATGGCTGGCCCCTCGAAGGCAAGTACATGCTCCGCGATGCGGTCGATACAACGCGAATCCAGCAACGACACGATGGGCTGCGTCGGGTCGTCGAGATCCCCCGTTCCCAGCAGCCAGCTGATGTCGATACGTCGTACCCAGGTATCGTAGAAAGGGTTGGCTCCGCCACCTTGCGTATCCGATGCATGGACATGCGCAAACGCATAAGGCAGCGCCACGGCTGAAATGAGCCCGTTGACGCTACCGGCGGAGGCACCCGAGATGACACGAAGCAGCACGTCGTGCGCGGGTACCTTTTCCCCGCGCTCACGGGCCGCGTACCAGCGCTCAAGCGCCTCGTAGAGGAAGTCGAGCACGCCGGCGGCATAGGCGCCTCCGGACACCGCCCCCGCAAGAGCAAGCCCCAGTTCGAACGTTGCCGGGCGGCAAGGCGGCGACCGGTCGGGTCGGGCAAGGGGTATTTCGGTCTCGGCCATGCCGCGTTCCGCCACGAAGAGGCGCAGGGACATACCATGCGAGAACGTGACTGCCATGAAGCCCGGCGGCGTTCAGATGGTGCATCCCTCCGGCAATCCCTCGTTATTACAGGCTTTTACCCGCCTGTTCGACAGAAAGACCAGCGGCATGCCTCGTTTGCCGGTTTTAGGAAAAAACCGGGTTGCATCACGCATTTATGCCGATTACGCGCATACGTGATACGAGATGCCGCTCAGTGAGTCATCCACTGCGCCACGAACGCGAGAGCGGCCGGCAACGCCTGCACATAAAGAATGCGGCGATTCGCCGTCAGCGCTCCCCACAAGCCGGCCACGATGACGCAGCCCAGCCCATAAAAAACAAAGGCCGTGGCAAACGGTTCGCGAAGGACCAGACCCAGCACCAGTGCTACGACGAGAAAGCCGTTGTACAAGCCCTGGTTCGAAGCCAGCGCCTTGGTGTCGCGCGCGAAATCCGCGCTGATGCCGAAGACCCTGGGACCCCGTGAACGCCACAGCACCATTTCGAGCAACACGATGTAGAGGTGGATCAGGATCACCAGCACGGTGAGTACGGTGGCGGCCAGGGCCATGGAGCTTCCTTGTAGGACGGGGTCGGTGGCAAAGCATAACGGCAATGGCTATCGACGGGAGGGCGCGGAAAACACCGTCAGCATGGTGGCTCACCGGGCAGGTCCCCCTCATCAAAGGTGGCTATACCACCAGGCAGGCGGCATCATCGCGGCGTTGCCATCACATGGAATACCGCATGGAACACGCCCTGCCTCCCCTGGCCGTACCGGAAACGCCGGACCGCATCCTGCGGTTCTGGCGTGCGGCCGGCTACGAATACTGGTTTGCGAAAGACGAGAATTTTGATAGCGTCTTCCGGGATCATTTCCTGGGCGCACACCTCGCCGCGGCACGCCGCGAACTGGATCACTGGATGGATACGGCGGACGGCTGCCTCGCCCTGCTGATCCTGCTCGATCAGTTCCCGCGCAATGCCCTGCGCGGCTGCGGCCACATGTACGCCACCGATCCGCTCGCGCGCTTCGTCGCACGGCACACACTGGAACATGGCTTCGACAAGGCACACGATCACGATATGCGATCGTTCTGCTACCTGCCGTTCGAACACTCCGAAAACATGGCCGACCAGGACCTGTCGGTCGCACTGTTCACGGCGCTCGGCGAACCGTTCCTTCCCTATGCCATCGAGCATCGGAAAATCATCGAGGCATTCGGCCGCTTCCCGCACCGTAACGAGCAGCTGGGCCGCATCACCACGTCGGAAGAGCAGGCCTTCCTCGACAACGGCGGATTCTCCGGCTGACGACCGAGGGTGCTCAGTACCTGGAACCGTAAGACGCGAGTCCGGGCCAAGAACGCCCAAGACAGCGCCAAGCGTTTCCGATGGTTTCGCGGCATGCTGAAAGCCTTCCAACGAAGGATTCTCCCGACATGAGCGAAACCATCAGCTGGGCCGATTTCGAGAAAGTGCAGCTCGTCGCCGGCACCGTCGTGCGCGCGGAAGCCTTTCCCGAGGCCCGTCGCCCCGCCTACCGGATATGGGTGGACTTCGGCCCCCACGGCGAACGCAAGACCAGCGCCCAGGTCACCGGCGTGTACGCCCCGGAAGACCTCGTCGGCAGGCAGATCATCGGGGTGATCAATTTCCCCGAGAAACAGATCGGCCCCCTGTTGTCGCAGTTCCTGCTCACCGGCTTCCATACCGACGAGGGCGTGGTGATCGCCACGGTGGAGCGCCCCGTGCCGAACGGCTCGCGCCTGGCCTGATCCCGTCCGGCGAGGTCACCTTCACGAACGGCGGCTAAACCGCAACCTCCCGATGGTCAACGCATCGCCCGGGGGCCGCGTTCGCCGCCTCGTGACCCTCCATGAACGCCATGGCGGGTCCGTCGGACCATCTCCCGGCCCGGCGCCCACCACCTATCAGAGGGAACCACCATGAACCTGACGTCCCGCTTCGCCCCCCTGGGCCTCGCCCTGGCTTTTGCGCTCTCCGCAGGCGCCAGCGTCGCCCAGGACGCCACCCCCGTTCCGGGCCATCCGCGCGTCAACGAAGTGAACCAGCGCCTGGACAACCAGCAGCAGCGCATCGCCAACGGCGAGGCCAACGGCACGATGAACGGCGCCCAGGCGGCGCGCGACGAGAAGCAGGACGCCAACATCGCCCAGCGCGAAAGCCGCGATGAAGCGAAGAACGGTGGACACCTGACGAAGAAGGAACAGGGCAACCTCAACAAGTCGCTCAACCACGACAGCCGCCGTATCCATCGGCAGAAGACGAAGTGAGGTACCGATGCTGCCGTCGTTACGACGACGGCAGCATCGCCGTGACGCTGCGCGACAACTGATCGGCTGGAACGGGACTGCCCAGAAGATACCCTTGCAGGGCATTGCAACCCAGGCGGGTCAGCAGCTCCTGTTGCTCGGCGGTTTCGACGCCTTCGGCCACGATGTTCAGGCCAAGCGTCTTGCCCAGGGCGACGATGGCGGACACGATGGCTTCGTCGTCATTGCCCTGGGCCAGCTCGGTCACGAACCCCCGGTCGATCTTCAGCTCGTCGGCCGGTAGCTGCTTGAGGTAAAGCAGGCTCGAATAGCCCGTGCCGAAATCGTCGATGGATATCCCTACGCCCAGTTCGGCAACCTCGTTGAGAATCGCGAGGCTGGTTTCCGCATCGCGCATGGCCGTGGATTCGGTCACTTCCAGCACCAGGTGGCGGCCTTCCAGGCCGTGACGCGCCAGCGCACTGCGCAGCACGTCCACCAGACCGCTATGGGTAAGCTGCATGGCAGAAAGATTCACTGCCACCGTCCAGCCCTCGTGGCCTTCGTCGAGCCACGTACGCATCTGGCGGCATGCTTCGTCGATCACCCAGTTGCCGATGGGCACGATCAGGCCCGTGCGCTCGGCCACCGGAAGGAAGGTGTCCGGCGGCACCAGTCCTTCTTCGGGTTTTTTCCAGCGCAGCAAGGCTTCCACGCCGATCATCGGTCCGTTCGGCGACACCATCTTCGGCTGGTAATGCAGCACGAACTCCTTGCGATCCAGCGCACGGCGCAGGTCCTGTTGCAGCTTGAGCTGCTGATGGACGTTGGCATTCATGGCGCTTTCGAAGAAGCAGTAGCCGTTACGACCCTGTTCCTTCGCGTGGTACATCGCCGCGTCGGCGTTGACCATGAGGTCATGGATGCCCAGGCCGTTCTCGGGGAATATCGCAATACCCACGCTGGCCGATACATGCATGCTGGTGCCGTGGATGACATACGCGGCATTCAGCACATCCACCACCTGCTGCGCCCGCTCGGCGGCGTCTTCCGGCCGGTCGACATCCATCACCATCACGAACTCGTCGCCGCCCAGGCGGGCCACGGTATCTTCGTCGCGCTTGGTGCCCAGTACGCGTCGCGCGACCTCCTTCAGCAACAGGTCGCCAGCATGGTGGCCATAGACATCGTTCACCGCCTTGAAACCGTCGAGGTCCATGAACAGCACGGCGAACTGGCGTTTTTCCCGCGTCGCCTTGTGGATCGCCTGCTCGATGCGATCGCCCAGCAGCACGCGATTGGGCAACCGGGTGAGGTTGTCGTGCAGGGCCAGTTGCATCAGTTCGCTCTGCGCGCGATCCAGCGAACTGGCGAGCAGTCCGGCGCGAACATCCAGCATCGATACGACCAGCGCGATGGCGAACACGGCAAGGCTGATGACGATCACCACGAGTGCCAGCCACTTCGTGTCGATGCCGTTGAATGCGGCACCACAGTAGCTGCCCACGGGGAAGCGCGCGGCAGCCATGCCCGTGTAGTGCATGCCGACAATGGCGCAGCCCATCACCAGCGAGGCCCCCACGCGGGCGTAGAGCACGCGCTCACCGTCACCGCGCAGGCGGAAAGCGATCCAGAGCGCTGCGCCTGAAGCCAGCACCGCAATCACGACCGACACCGTAAACAGCGTGGCGTCGTAGGTCACGCCGGGCATCATGCGCATGGCGGCCATGCCTGTGTAGTGCATGGCCGCGATGCCGGCACCCATCAGCAGCGCGCCAAGGCACAGCCGCGCCCAGGGCAGTGTCTTCTGGCAGACCAGCCACAGGGCAAAGGCCGACGACACGATAGCGATCACCAGCGACCACAGGGTGAGGTCGACCTCGTATCCCAGTGCGATGGGCAGGCTGAAAGCCAGCATGCCGATGAAGTGCATCGACCAGATGCCGAAGCCCATGGCAAACGAGCCGCCCACCAGCCATAGCAACGACGTCCGCCCTGTCGTCCCCGCCACGCGCCCGGCCATGTTGAGGGCGGTATAGGAGGCCAGGATGGCCACGATCAGCGAAAACGCCACCAGCACGAGGCTGTAGCTCGCAGGAAGCGTTGAAAAAACCGGGTCGAGTGACACGTAGGGCATGAGAAGGGGCCGGTAGGGCCTTTCTCAGGCCAGAGGTGGGAATGCGGGCGACATGCGCATTATCGGCAAATCTGACAACGACTTGAACGCAAGGTACGCCGGTCAGGCCAATCCGTCGATGGATGGGACCATGGCGTCGTGGCTCGCATGACATTGCGATCTTCAGGGCGATCAGGCGACTATCGATGAATTGGCGCACCAGCCCATCCGACCTTGCCCATCCCCGATCAGGAGACCTCCCATGCCACCCAGGATCCTCGCCTTCGCCGGCAGCTCGCGCCGTGAGTCGCTCAATCGCAAACTGCTGACCGAGGCCGTGGACGGCGCCCGCGCCGCGGGTGCGGAAGTCACCGTCCTGCGCCTCGCCGACCTGGCCCTGCCCGTCTACGACGGCGACCATGAGGACGAGCATGGCTTTCCTGCCGGTGCGCTGGAGTTCAAGCGTCAGATCACCGAGCACGACGCCCTGTTGATCGCCTCCCCCGAACACAACGGCGGCTACACCGCCCAGCTGAAGAATGCCCTCGACTGGGCCAGCCGCCCCACCGAAACCGACCGCACCGGACTGGGCGCCTTCAAAGGCAAGTTCGCCGCCGTGATTTCCGCCTCGCCCGGCCTGCTCGGCGGCCTCCGCTCCCAGACGGCCCTGCAGATATCCCTGCACAAGATCGGCCTCACCGTGATCCCGGAAAACATCGCGCTGGGCTCGGCACACCAGGCCTTCGACGACGAGGGACGCATCAAAGACGAGCGCAGCCGACGCTCCACGCACGGCGTAGGCGAGGCCCTGGCCCGAGCAGCGCACACATCACAAAGCAAGGCATAACCCCCTGTAGGAGCGCGCCTTGCGCGCGACCGGTATGGCGAATGATTCCATCTTTTTCGCGACAACCGGTCGCGCGCAGGCGCGCTCCTACAAATTATTCGCACCACGCCCCCGTATCCCTGTAGGAGCGCGCCTCGCGCGCGACCGGTGGAGCGAGAATGGTGATGGGTTGCGCCATGAACGGTCGCGCGCAGGCGCGCTCCTACAACACGCCGCGATCACGTGGGGAGAGGCGGCGCAGCAGGCACCGAGCGCGAGGCCGCAAGGCGAGCCCTGCCTACGAAGCAAGGCAATAAAAAAACCCTCTCCGCATACGGAGAGGGTTTTCAATAATGGTGCCCAAGGGGGGACTCGAACCCCCACGACCGAAGCCGCTACCACCTCAAGGTAGTGCGTCTACCAATTCCGCCACCTGGGCATGTTGCTTAGATTGTCACTTCAAACCTCTCGAACACACTTCACCGAAGAGGTCCGAAACAAAACGACCCGCCTTCGCGGGTCGTCCTGCGATCCGATGGAGGTCATCGGATCTTTGTTGGTGCCCAAGGGGGGACTCGAACCCCCACGACCGAAGCCGCTACCACCTCAAGGTAGTGCGTCTACCAATTCCGCCACCTGGGCATAACTCTGAAACTCTGGTGTACCGCTATTACTTCTTGGCAGGCTCAGCGGGAGCCTTGGCGGCTTCCTGCTTTGCAGCCGGAACATCGTTGGCCGCTGCTGCCGGTGCCGTGGCAGCCGGGGTATCACCATTGGCTGCCGGTGCCTTGGGCACGTCGGACGCCGGGGTGACCGGAGCGGTGTTGGCGGGAGCTGCCGGAGTGGTGGCTCCGGACATCACGCCAAGATCTGCAGCCGGCTGGGCAGCGTTGCCCGAGTGGCTGAGATAAATGCCCATGCCGAGGCTGAGCAGGAAAAACAGACCAGCGAGGATGGCCGTCGCGCGAGTCATGAAGCTCGACGAGCCACGCGCACCGAACACCGTGGCGGATGCACCGCCACCAAAACCAGAACCTGCGTCCGCACCGGCGCCGCGCTGCATGAGAATCAGCACGATCATCGCCGCGGCGATCAGGATATAAAAAACGCTGAAGAGAATGAACATGTCTTCTCGGTCTACCGTGTCGCGCTATCGACGCGCCGCGGCGCATATATCCAGGAAATCGGAAGCCACCAAGGCAGCACCGCCGATCAGCCCACCGTCCACGTCGGGCTGGGCGAAAAGTTCAGCCGCGTTGGCCGGCTTGACGCTTCCACCGTAGAGGACCCGGGTGAGGAGCGAGATATTAGCATCCTTCTTTGCCAATTGGCTACGGATGAATGAATGAATTTTTTGCACCTTGTCCGGGGTGGCGCTGAGGCCCGTACCGATGGCCCAGACGGGTTCATAGGCCACCAGCGCCCGGCGGAAAGCCTCGATGCCGTTGTGGTCGAGCACGGCGGCGAGCTGGCGCCCGATCACCTCTTCGGCACGGCCTGATTCGTGTTCTTCCTGGGTCTCGCCCACGCAGAGGATCGGCGTGAGGCCAGCCTGGAGGGCGGCTTCGAATTTCTTCGCGAGGAGCGCGTCGGATTCATGCTGGTACTGGCGGCGCTCCGAATGGCCCACGAGCACCCAGCGCGCGCCGACGTCATGCAGCATGCCTCCCGAGATCTCGCCCGTATAGGCACCCTGCACATGATGTTCGGAGAGATTCTGCGCACCGAATCCCAGGCCACGGTCGCCGTATTTGCCGGCCAGCTCGGCCAGGTAGACATCCGGCGGGAAGACCAGCACGTCGGTGCCATCGGGAAGATTCTCGACGATCTCGCGCACGAGGGCGTCCGCCATGGCACGCGAGCCATGCATCTTCCAGTTTCCGGCGACCAGCTTCTTGCGCATGGTGAGCATCCAGGCGGTGACAAAGGGGCGGCAGGATAGCGGCCGTCTTGCGGACGGCAAAGCTGCATTGCCGCATCGGGCACGGCGCACATGACGTTCACCGAGGGTAACGCACTATCCGGTATTTGACCTGCCCCGCCCCGGCTTCGATCATCCCGCCATGCGCACCCTCAGAATTTTCCTCATCCTGCTCATCCTGGCCTTCGCGGGGGGCCTCCACGCCCAGAGCGCGGACGACACCACCACCACTGCCACCCCGGCGCAGCAGATCGACGACCTCCGCGGCCAGCTCGACCAGGTCGAGAAGTCGATGAAGGACGAGAAGATCACCGATTCGGCGATCGACGACCTGCGCAGCAACACCTCGGACATCGGCAGCAAGGCACAGAAGGTAGCCAGCTCGCTCCAGCAGGGACGCGAGTCGGCCAAGGCCCGCCTCGACCAGCTCGGCCCCGCGCCCGCCGCCGGTACCCGCGAAGCCCCGGAACTGGCTGCCTCGCGCAAGGACGCCCAGAAAGCCTTCGATGCCGTGGATGCGCAGATCAAGCAGGCCAACGGCATCGCGCTGGAAGCCCAGCAGACCAGTAACCAGCTTTCCGACCTGCGCCGCATCCGTTTCCAGGAAATGATCTCCCGGCGCACGAATTCCCTGTTATCCCGGGCCTTCTGGGCCGAACCCGCCGCCGCCTTCCCTCGCGACATGGCCAATGTCCGCGATTTCGTGGGCACGGTGCGCGACGACGTCTCCAACAGCTGGACCCAGGGCAACCGCACGGCGCTGATCAGCTGCGTGCTGGCGGGGCTGCTGCTCATGAGCGTGGTGCGCCTGTACCTGGAGCACCGCGCCCGCGAACTCACCGCGAACCGCATGCCGCCGGGTCGCCTGCGCCGCTCGGCGCTGATCCTGGGCGTGGCACTGACCTCCACGCTCACGACGGGCCTGGGCACGCAGCTGTTCTACCTGGGCCTCAACTGGAGCGACACCTTCAGCCCGGAAACGGACGAGATCGCCCATACCCTGGTCGCGCTGGTCTTCCTGGGTGCCTTCATCGCCGGCCTGGGCCGTGCCCTGCTTTCCGCCAAGCGTCCCTCCTGGCGCCTGCCCGCCATCCCGGATGAAACAGCGATGCAGCTGCGTCGCTTTCCGATGCTGTTTTCGCTGGCGACGGTGCTGTTCCAGTTCCTGCACAAGCTCAACCACACCGTCGGCAACAGCCTGTCCGCCACGGTGGCCACCAGCAGCCTCGAAGCGGTGGTGCTCACCGTGCTCACTGCCGTGGCGCTCAGTCGCCTCAGCCGCTCGCATCATCACTCGGTAGATGGCACGCCTCCCGCGCCGCGGCCGGTCTGGGCCAGCGTTTTCATTGCCGCGGCGTGGGTATCCATCGTCGCGACGTGGCTGGGCCTGCTGACCGGTTTCATCGCCTTCGCTGCCTTCATGGCCGGGCAGATGGTCTGGACGATCATCGTGGTGGCCGCCACGTATCTCGCCATGCGCCTGGTGGACGATCTCTTCGAAACCCTGCTGTCCGAGAAGGGCCCGATGAGCGCACGCGCGCAGGCCGTGTTCGGGATGGACCCGAAGCTGCTCGACCAGGCCGGCGTCGTGCTGTCGGGCGTGTCGCGCCTGGTCCTGTTCCTGTTTGCCCTGACCGTGGTGGCCACGGGCTTCGGGGCCGGCGCCTCCGACATCGTCGCCTTCAGCGGCAAGCTGCAGTCGATCGAAATCTACGGCATGAAGATGCAGCCCGATCGCATCCTCACCGCCATCGCCATCTTCTTCGTCGGCCTGCTTGCCGTGCGGGTGGTGAAGAACTGGCTGTCCAACCAGTACCTGCCGCGCACCGCCATCGATCCGGGCATGCGCAGCTCGCTCACCACCCTGCTGGGCTATGTGGGCATGGTCCTGGTCGCATCGGTCGCCCTGGTCACGATGGGCCTGTCGTTGCAGAACATCGCCTGGGTGGCCTCGGCGCTTTCGGTGGGCATCGGTTTCGGCCTGCAGGCGATCGTGCAGAACTTCATTTCCGGCCTGATCCTGCTTGCCGAGCGACCGGTAAAGGTCGGCGACTGGGTGGTGCTGGACGATGCCGAGGGCGACATCCGTCGCATTAACGTGCGCGCCACGGAAATCCAGGTGGCGGACCGTTCGACGATCATCGTGCCCAATTCGTCGTTCATCACCAAGCCCGTGCGCAACATGACCATGGCCAATCCGCAAGGGCGGGTGCTGATCAAGCTGCCGATGCCGCTGGACAGCGATCCGGTCGACGTGCGGCAGCACCTGCTCGACGCCATGCATGCGCACAAGTCAGTCACGGAAGCGCCCGCACCGTCGGTCACCCTCGACAGCATCGACCGTACGGCCATGACCTTCGCCACCACCTGCTACGTGGGCGGCCCGCGCGACGTGGGCGGCGTAAAGAGCGACCTGCTGTTCGACTTCATCGCGCGACTGCGCGGTGCCGGCATCCCGCTGCTGCGTCCGCAGGATCTCGTGCTGCGCACCGGCAGTCAGACACCCGACATCGCAGGTCCGACCGGTGCAGGCGCACCGAAGGCCTCGACCGATCCCGACAGCAACGCCTGAGAACGAACCGGAGTACCCGATGCATCCCCTGATCGCCCTCGTCCTGATGTCCTCCGCACAGCCGGCACCGGCCTGGCTGGCCGGCGACTGGGAGCCTTACAGCAATGCGTTCCAGGGCCTGCGCATGCTCAGCATCGACAAGGACACCCTGAGCTGGAAGGGCTGCCAGAACGCCCACTACGACGTGCTCGCGGTGGAAGGCGACAGTGTCACCCTGCGCCTGGCGCAGGACAGCAAGTGCACGCTGGACGACACGCCGCCCACGCGCATGGACACCGTGCGCCTCACCCTTCGCGAAAACCGCTGCGACCTGGGCGTGACCATCTACGCCTCACCCGAGGCCGCGAAAAAGAACGAGCCAGCGGCGGAAGGCCTCTACGGCAAGTCGAAGTGTTCGTCGGGCCCGGTATCTCAGGCCGCGGCCAACCTCTCCACCACCACGCGGTAGGCCTTCGCGGCCGCCTCTTCGGCGGCGTGTGCGTAATCGCGCACGCGCCAGCGGCCACCCACCATCACGTCGCGCACCAGCGGCGTATTGCCAGCAAACAGAAACGTGTCGAGTACGTCGGCCTCGCCTCGCGCGGCCAGCAGGGGCGAGCGCTCGTCGAGTACGAGCAGGTCGGCGCGCGCACCAGGAACCAGGCGCGCGATGTCAGCTGCGGAAGCACGTGCGCCGCCATCGAGCGCCCTCTGCCACAACGTGTTGCCGACACTCTCTTCCGGATGGCGCGCCGCCACGTTGCGATGCCGCGTCACCAGGCGCTGCCCGTACTCCAGCCAGCGCAGTTCTTCCACCGGCGACACGGAGATATGCGAGTCGGAACCGATGCCCAATGTGCCTCCGGCATCGATGAAATCGGCCAGCGGGAACAGTCCGTCGCCGAGGTTGGCCTCGGTGGTGGGACACAGGCCCGCCACGGCACCGCTCTTTGCAATGCGATCGGTTTCCTGACCGGTCAGATGGGTGGCATGGATCAGGGTCCAGCGTGGATCGATGTCGGCATGATCGAGCAACCACTCCACGGGTCGCGCGCCACGCACCGCGAGGCAGTCCTGCACCTCGCCGATCTGCTCGGCGATATGGATATGGATAGGCAGGTCGCGCGAAACACTCGTGGCAAGCAAGGCGCGCATGGCGTCTTCCGGCACCGCGCGCAATGAATGCAGCGCGATACCGATGCGCAGCATGTCGTGCTGCATCGGCACCAGCCGCTCCAGCAGGTTCACGTACTGCCCCACGTCATGGCGAAAGCGCTGCTGCCGCTCGGAAAGCGCGCGACCGTCGAAGCCTCCGGTCATGTAGAGCACCGGCAGCAGGGTCAGGCCAATGCCGGCTTCCTTCGCCGCCTCGATCAATGCCAGCGACATTGTCGCCGGGTCGGCATACGGTACGCCGCGAGGGCCGTGATGCAGGTAGTGGAATTCGCAGACCTGGGTATAGCCTGCCTTCACCATCTCGATATAAAGCTGGGTGGCAATAGCCTTCAGGTCATCCGGATCGATAGCCTCCGCGAAGGCATACATCGTCTCGCGCCAGGTCCAGAAGCTGTCCTCGCCCGGACCACGGCGCTCTGCCAGGCCGGCCATGGCACGCTGGAACGCATGCGAATGCAGGTTCGGCATGCCGGGCAGCACGAAGCGCCCCACCCGCTCGCCACCGTCCCCCGCCCGGACAAAGCGCCCGCCCTCCACCACAAGGCCGGCCTGTCCTGCCTGCCAGGCGGCGTCCTGCCAGAGGAAATCTGCGGAATAGGTGGCGTGTGGCATGGGAGATATCCATCATGGGGATGCGGTGAATGCTAACGCATTGTAGGAGCGCGCCTTGCGCGCGACCGGTATCGGCAAAACGATGAACTGTGAAGTACCCCGGTCGCGCGCAAGGCGCGCTCCTACAAGGGAAAGGGGAGCATAATTGGCCGCATGACCGAGAAAACCGCCGCCCAGACCCCGAAGCTCACGCTTCGACTGGCGCGTCCTTCGGACGTGCCGGCCCTCGTCGCCCTCACCGCCCGTGTCTATACGGCCGAGTGGGGTCATTCCGCCGAGATGCTGCACAGCCAGCAGACCCATTTCCCCGAAGGCCAGTTCGTCGTCGAGTACGAAGGCACCATCGTGGGATTCTGCGCCACCTTCCGCATCAACGAATCCGTGGCGCTCGCTCCGCACACGTGGATGCAGATCACCGGCGGCGGCTTCGCCTCGCGTCACGACCCCAAGGGCGACTGGCTATACGGCATGGAGGTCGTGGTCCACCCGGAATACCGGGGCATGCGCATCGGCCAGCGCCTTTATCACGCGCGCAAGCGGTTGTGCACCGATCTGAAGCTGCGCGGCATCGTCTTCGGCGGCCGCATGCCGGGACTTGCCCGTGCCGTAGCCCGTTATGGCAGCGCCGAAGCCTATGTGCAGGCCGTGGTCGATGGCACCCGTCGCGACCCCACGCTGAGTTTCCAGCTGCGCAACGGCTTCGAGGTGATCGGCCTGCTGCGCGAGTACGTGCCGTCCGACCATGAGTCGCTGGGCTATGCGGCCCATCTGATCTGGCGCAATCCGCAACTACTCAACCACCCCGACACACCCAAGGTCTCGCAGAGCCATCGCCTGCCCGATTCGGTGCGCGTGGCCTCGGTGCAGTACCAGCAGCGGCGCATTTCCTCGTTCGAGGAATTCGCCTCGCACGTGGAATACTTCGTCGATATCGCCGCCGACTACGACGCCGACTTCGTCGCCTTCCCCGAGCTGATCACCCTGCAGCTGCTTTCCATCGAAAATGCAGAGCTGTCGCCGGTGGAATCGATCCGTCGCCTCTCCGAATACACCGACGAGGTCAAGGCGCTGTTCCACCGCCTCGCCGTGCACTACAACATCAACATCATCGGCGGCTCGCACCCCACCCGGCAGCCCAACGGCGACATCCACAACGTCTGCTACGTGTGCCTGCGCGACGGCTCCATCCATGAGCGCGAGAAGCTTCACCCCACGCCCAGCGAACGCAACGTGTGGAACATCACCGGCGGCGATGCAGCGGCCACCATCCAGACCGACTGCGGCCCCATCGGCGTGATGATCTGCTACGACTCGGAGTTTCCCGAAGTGGCCCGCCATCTCACCGACCAGGGTGCGCTGATCCTGTTCGTGCCTTTCTGCACCGATGTGCGCGAGGGCTACCTGCGCGTGCGCTATTGCTCGCAGGCCCGTGCCATCGAAAACCAGTGCTACGTCGTGCTCTCGGGCAACGTCGGCAACCTGCCCGGCGTGAACAACTTCGACATCCAGTACGGCCAGAGCTGCATCCTCACGCCCAGCGATTTCCCGTTCGCGCGTGACGGCATCGCCGCCGACTCCACCCCGAACATCGAAACCGTGCTGTTTGCCGACCTGCGCCTGGAAAACCTCGCCCGCGCCCGCAATTCCGGCGCCGTGCAAAACCTGAAAGACCGTCGCTACGACCTCTACGAGGTGCGCTGGGCCCGGGCACCGGAGGGCAAATGAGCGAACAACCCATCGAAGGCACGCGTGCCTCGCGCCTTCAGCGCCTGAAAGACCTCGGCCAGCATGAATGGCTGTCGCCCACCCAGTGGCGGCGACGCATCCTGTTCTGGACAGGCGCAGTGGTCGTCGGTCTCGCTGCCGTGTTCTTCGCCAAGGCCGCCGACTACGCTTTTGAACTGTTCCATCGCGTGGCCTCGCACGGCTGGTGGGTGCCGCTGCTCATCACACCGGCAATGTTTGCCCTGCTCTCCTGGCTGACCCAGGGCGCACTCAAGGCCACGCGTGGCTCGGGCATTCCGCAGGCCATCGCCGCACTGAAGATCGAAGACGAAGGCTTCCGCTCGCGCCTGCTTTCGCTGAAGGTGGCGCTAGGCAAGATGGCGCTCACCCTTGCCGCCCTGCTCGGCGGCGCCTCGGTCGGCCGCGAGGGCCCCACCGTGCATGTCGGCGCCGGCCTGCTCTATACGATGGGGCGACGCTTCGGCTTCGCCGATCCCACCGCGGCCGGGCGCTTCATCCTCGCCGGTTCCGCCGCAGGCCTGGCCGCAGCATTCAACACACCGCTGGCCGGCGTGGTGTTCGCCATCGAGGAGATGTCCGGCGCCTTCGAGCATCGCATGAGCGGCACACTGCTTACGGCCGTGATCGTGGCCGGCGTCGTCTCACTCGGCATCGTCGGCAACTACGCCTACTTCGGCGACATCACCGCCAGCCTGCCCTTCGGCAAGGCCTGGATCGCCGTACTGCTTACCGGCATCGTCGGCGGTCTGGCCGGCGGCTTGTTCGCCAGGCTCATCGTGCCATCCGCCAACGGCCTGCGCGGCATCGTCGGTCGCCTGCGCGCCCGCCAGCCCGTCGTGTTCGCAGCCGCCTGCGGCCTTGCGCTGGTGCTGCTCAGCCTGCTGAGCGCAAACGGCCTGTATGGCACGGGCTATGCGCAGGCACGCGACATCCTGCAAGGCCACGGCGACACCGGCCCCATCTTCGGCGTGCTCAAGTTCCTCGGCAACATCGCCTCGTCGTGGGCGGGTATTCCGGGCGGCATCTTCTCTCCCGCACTCGCCGTGGGTGCGGGCCTGGGAGACAACATCGCCAACCTGCTTCCCGGCGCCGACACGTCCGCCGTCGTGCTGCTCGGCATGGCGGCGTATCTTTCCGGCGTGACGCAGGCACCGCTGACCGCCGCCGTCATCTCGCTCGAACTCACTGCCAACAGGCAGATGGCGCTGCCGATCATGGCAGCCTGCCTGCTGGCGCGTGCCGTGTCCGCGCTCGTGTGCCGCGTACCGGTGTACAAGGCGCTGGCCGAGAACCTGATCGCGCAGTACGAAGAAGAACGCCTGCGTCGCGAAACCCCGGCAAACGAAGGAGAGAACGCATGACCGACATCCGCTGGGACCACCTCCTGCTCGATGTCGGCCTCGCCACGCTCACCGACAACGGCCAGCCCTACGGTGCCATCGAACAGGGTGCCATCGGCTGGAAGGACGGACGCATCGTCTTCGCCGGCCCTCGTGAGGAATTACCGGGCGAACCTGGAACACTGTCGCATCGCGTCGAATCCCTCCCCGGTCACTGGGTCACGCCAGGACTCGTCGATTGCCACACCCATCTCGTCTTCGGCGGCGATCGCGCACAGGAATTCGAACTGCGCCTGGAAGGCGCCAGCTACGAAGAAATCGCCCGCAAAGGCGGCGGCATCGTCTCCAGCGTGCGCGCTACCCGCGCCGCCGACGAGGATGAACTGCTCGCGCAATCGCTGCCGCGCGCCCGCGCCCTGCTCGCCGACGGCGTGACGACGCTGGAAATCAAATCCGGCTACGGCCTGGAGCCCGACGCGGAACGGCGCATGCTGCGCGTCGCGCGTCGTATCGGCCAGGAACTGGGCATCGATGTGCGCACCAGCTTCCTCGGCATGCACGCCCTGCCGCCGGAATACGCCAACCGCCGCGACGACTACGTCGCACTGGTCTGCGACACCATGCTGCCCGCCCTCGCGGAAGAAGGCCTCGTGGACGCGGTCGACGCCTTCTGCGAAGGCATCGGCTTTACCCTGGCGGAGACCGAACGACTCTTCGCCAAGGCGACCGCGCTGGGCCTTCCCGTGAAGCTGCACGCGGAACAGCTCTCCGACCTCGGCGGCAGCGGACTCGTGGCCCGTTACAAGGGTCTTTCCGCCGACCATCTGGAATGGACCAACGAAGACGACGTGCGCGCCATGGCCGACGCCGGCACCGTCGCCGTGCTGCTGCCGGGCGCGTACTACGCGCTACGCGACACGCGTCCACCACCCATCGATGCCTTCCGTCGCCATGGTGTCGCGATGGCGGTCGCCACCGACCTCAATCCCGGCACATCGCCGCTGCTCTCGCTGCGCCTGGCGATGAGCATGGCCTGCACGCTGTTCCGTCTTACGCCCGAAGAAGCCCTGCGCGGCGCCACGCAACACGCGGCCCGCGCCCTCGGCCTCGACGACCGCGGCACGCTCGCCGTCGGACAGCGTGCGGACGTTGCCGTTTGGGACGTTCGTCACTTGCCGGAACTTTGCTATTGGATCGGTGGCGGACTGCTACGGCAGAGCTGGGTGCATGGGGAGCGCTTGCCTTAACGATAGATGGCAGGTAGGCAATGCCACCCACCGTCGTTCCTGCGAACGTGGATAGACCGGAGACATGGCTGACAGGTGTGCCAGGACATGGTTTACACCTCGAACGACCTGCGGCCTCTTCCTTGCCGCCATATTCGCCCTGCTCGACCTGACGACGCGGGCCTGGATCGATCCTCGGGAGAACCTTGCCTTGGCGATCCTTAAAATCACTCATGCGATGCGCCGTCCAGAAACACTTCGCGCACGCGACTCTCGATCTTCTTCCAGTCCAGAAGATATGCCCTCATATACGTGATGTCGACCGCCAGGCTCAGCGAGGGAATGGCTATCTGATGGTGACAGATGCCACGTGATTCCCCCGGCGGAAGATCTTCCAGGCGGCCGTCTTTGAGCGAGGCGCCCTTGATTTCCCGGCTATCGCATCGAATGAGAGTCGTGATGCGTCCCTCACCGTCGCGCGCCAGGAACCAATCGTCTCCGGCGGCGATCGCGTGTTCCCGATCGACGGGTCTCCCCTCCTCGCCGAGGTAACGGGCAATCGCCGGTATATCGGCGTAATAGGGAGTCAAACCGTACGTGTCCTCACCTTGCAAGCGCAGTGCGATATGCGTGATCGGACTGTCGTGATCGTTCGGAGAAGGCTGGATGTACCGGCCCGGTATCGACTCGATGGAAACCTTGTCGACGAAGGTAGGCTGAAAACGAACGCTTTCGTCCATATAGGCCGTGCTGTACGCGGCATCGTACTTCGCCCCGGGCGCGAAAGGCTGCAAGGTCGGCCATCGAAGCGTGAGGCTGACGCTTCCCTGGAAATCGGGCCCCGTCTGATGGGTGTACAGGTTCATCGGAAAGCCGAACACATGCGGCCCTAGCGTGGCCTCGACCCGTTTATCGCTGTATCCCTCGAAGTGATAGCCCGGGTCCGGTCGCCCCGTTATGCGACGTAGCTCCCGCTCCTGCTCGATCGTCAAGCCGTCTTTCTTCGCCTGCTCGGCGAGTTGAGCTTCGCTCATCTACCACGATGGCGCCGGTGGTGAACAGGCGATCGTGGCACTGGCGACGAGCGCCAGCACCACGACCCTCAGGATTTGACTTGGCATGGCATGGTCTCCAGGCGGCCGACGCTTGCGCCGGGTGCTCAACCCAAGCGAGGACCACCCATGGACGCCCCTTGTTGGGCCTGGGCTTGCTGCTGTGCCTGCGCCTCGACCTGTGCCTGCTGCGCCTGGAACTGCCCCATAGAGCCGGCCTGCTGCTGCGCGTGAGCCTCCGCCATCTGAACGGTCTGACCGACGGTCGGTGGAGGCGTCGACAGATCGACCTGGGCGCGATCCCCGGGACGGGTGCCGTGGATCTGCAATGTCTTGTCGTCCTGGATCGACAGGCCGGCTACCTCGCCTGCACGGATGTCCGCCTGTTTCGCGGCGAGTGTCACCTGCGCCACTCGATCCTCCGACGTCCCTTCAGGCAATCGTTTCTTGAGGTCGTCATAAAGCCCCGGTTCGATGGAGCGACCGCTCGCGAGCTGCGTCTCGGCCGATGCGGGCTTGCCTGCGTCGGAGATCGTGAACGGACTCGGGGCGATCGAGCGATGAGGATCTTCGGGATGGATTTTTTCCGACGCCGCCTGCCGTTCGAGGCGAACGGCGCGCGCGTCGTTCAATTCGTCGATTTTCTTAGGGTCGTCGACGCGGAACGATGGGCTCCTGAAGCCGAACTCCGCGACGTCCGAATCGGCGGAAACACTCCAGCTCTTGTCTCGCCGATTGAACTCGTAATGCATGATGCCTTGATCGATGTGATCGACATCCGTATAGCGCCCGCTCTTCGTGGCCGTGACGGCGGCCGCCGTCAGGGACGCGTAGTAGACACCTGGATTAGGAATCTGCTCCCGATAGTCATGCGCGGTATTTCGCGTCGTGCTCGCCATCCGGTCGGCGCCATAGTGGCTGTTGTCGAGCATCGAATGCCAGACTTTCTCCATCTCGCCATCGCCACCCTTCTTTCGTGCCGCGTCGAGCAGGATGTTCGGCGTCCAGGCATCGGCACCGATATGCCGGCTCTGAAACGTCGCACGGTGGCACTCCTGGATGTCGCTGGCGGGAAGATTGAGCGCCTTGTCCGGATGCCCGGCGTTGAACTGCGCGACCCTTCGACTGAAATCGTCACGGACCAGGTCTCGTCCAAACCCTTCCCACGCGCGTTCGTCAAGTTTCACACCGTTGTGCGATTGCGCATATGCCTGGGCATAGGCGTTGGCGACCGCACCCGGCATGTTGTCGTTACGGACGACACCCAGGGCAAGAAGACCGTAACCATCGTTGCCAGGATGCTGGGCGAGGTAATTCCAATAACGCTCACGGTTACCGTCCTTGGCGTAGGACCCGAGTATCGTCATGTCCTTTTCGTTCAAGCCGCTCATCCCTTGCCTCCTTCGTGACGAGATCCTTCATGGAATATTCGGATTACCCGGTCCTGGATTTTCTTCCAGTCTTCCAGGTAGGCCCGCAGATAGGTGGTCGTGATCCAGAGCCCATATTCAGGCATCACGAACACGTGCTTGCACATGCCCCTGTCGACGCCCACGGGTAGCGACTCCACGTGATGCCCCACCAGGGCGGCGCCCTTCAACTCCCGCGGACTGCATTGGATGAAGGTCGTCACGTGCCCGGCGGCATCCTTGGCTACGTACCAGTCCTTGCCGAGGCTGTTCAGGTCGCTTTCCTCAACCGGCGCGCCCCTATGTTCGAGATAGGCGCGGAGCGCAGCACGATCGATGTAATACGGCGTGAGACCGAAGCGAGGCTCTCCTTCCTTTCGGGTGCGCAAGTGAAGCGAAGGATCCGCGGCGTCGTCCCAGGCATTGGGCTGGATCGACTTGTCGAGCATGTCTTGCGGCGTACGCCCCTCGACAACCAGCGGCTGAATCGCGACGGCATCGTCGAGATAGGCCTCGTTCCATGCCGGATCGGCAATCGCCCCTGGCGGATAGGCCTTCAGGTCGGGCCACCTCAACATGAGTGACACCGAGCCCTGGAAGTCAGGGCCCTGCTGTCGCGCATACATATTTCTGGGAAAGGCGAACACCCTGGATCCCAACGTCGCCTCGACAGGCTTGTCGTCGTATGCATCGGATGCATGACTGCCCGAATGCGCGGGCGCATCGTCATGCATGGCGACGCTCGGCCCGCTGTTCGCCACAGGCTGGCCGGCATACGTCGTGGCGCTGGCGGCAAGCGCCAGCGCGGCAGTCGCGCCCACGGTCTTCAGGGTCTTGCTTGGCATGGCATGGTCTCCAGGCGACGGCATCGTCGGGACGGGCGGTAATCGGCGCGAGGCGAGAAGCGGGTCCTTGTCGTAGCGTAGCGTGTCGCAACGCAGCGCGAACTCGATACCGCGCTGGAGTGCGACCAGGGTCTCGCTTCCCTGGGTGGCGATGTGACCTGCCAGGGCGGGCCAGCGGCGATGATCGAAGCGGGTGCCTTCGCCGGCAGGGAACACGAACAGGTCGTCGGGGTCCGAGGCGCCACCGGACGCGACACCGCCGGCGAACACGCGAAGATCGAAGGCACCCAGCGCGCGCTGGCCTCCCGCCTCACCGTAATGGCGAACCCACTCCCTGCCGCCGCTCGTACGTTGCAGCACGCGGACGCCCCGCATCTTCGCCTCGTACAGCGAGCGCTCGTAGGACGGCAGCGAACCGATCGTGTCGGGTCCGTCGAGCACGCACAGCGCCGTGGCTGGCGCCTGACGTGCCGCCAAGGCGACAAGGGCGCGTTCGAGGATGTAAGACACCAGCCACGTACCGCCATGATCGCGGTCGTCCGGCCAGCCCACGTAAAGGCTTCCTGCCCCCGACGCCCAGGCGGTGAGGTCGATGTCGCTGGCGGAGATCGCTTCCCGTGCCCGCAGGTCGGCGAGGAACCGCAGCGGCTCGGCCGCTCGCGACATCAGGACATCGAGATCGCGACTTGGCATCGCCAGCAGTCGCTCGATGCGATCCCTTGTGACAACGCCGATAAAGGGCTTGTCGGCCAGACGTTTCATCTGTGCCTTGCGCAGGCCGCCGGCCTGGGCGCATAAAGTCCAGATGTCGCCCAGCGTGGCCGCCGACGGTATCAGGCCCTTCTCCAACGCATCCTCGCGATCGTCCAGCACGAAAAGCGCGAGGGCGAGGAACGCCCTCACGACATCGTGCGGAATCGGTCGGTGCCCCTGGTGGTCGGTGTAGATATGACGTGCCATGGCCTGCAAGGCCAGCGAGCGCTCCGGTTCATGCCGGGGAAGATCATCGAGGGGATTCCAGCGTGCCGCCACGTCGCCGTGACCGAAAGGAGCGAAGGCCCGGACTTGGCCCAGCGAAGCCCGGTAACCCGAAGTCTCGCGCCACACCCTCCCTCCACGATCGACCACCAGCGCAGGCCCCTCCCAGGCCAGGAGATTGGGCAGCACAAATGCGTCGTGCCACCGTTCATCTTGTGGCGCCACGACGAGGAGGTGACCCGATGCCGTCAGACGCTTGTCGCGGCGACGGCCCCACAAGGGACGCCCCGGCCCGACCGTCGTGTAACCCGCTTTATCGATCCAGGCGCCAGGCGCGAAGCGCATCGGGGCCGCCTTGCGCTTTGTGGGTTTCATTCGCCGTGCGAATCCCTGGAGCGCCTTGGCGATCACGCCCCAGGCGACCAAGGCGCTGCCGAATCCGAGCAAGCCGGCCACCCGCACCTTGCCGACGAACGGCGCCAGCTCAGGCATGCCCAGCGCGCGGACATACGGCCCGTAACTGTTCCATGGCGGCACACCCTCGACCGGCAAGCCCAGCAGATAGAGGTTGAACACCCCCGCCAGCCACCAGCCCAAGAACAAGGCGAGCAAACTCGCCAGCCACACCACCCAATGATTCAGTCCTTTCATCGTTCCACGCTGTGTCCTTGATCCATGCATGAGCCGGTACGAGCCGACAGCCAAACATCGCCAGTAACCCCGTGAGCGTCAAGCCGCGACGCCGAACGATACCTGGAGGCACCCACCTACCAGATACGCACTCGTGCCGAGGGTTCCAGGTACAACGCCTGTCCAGGGGTCACGCCATAGGCGCCATACCAGGGATCGAGATTCCGCACCGTCCACACGCGCTGTATCGCCGGGGCATGCCCATTGGTCAGCAAGCGACGCCGGAGGTCCGCGTCGCGATAACTCAGGCGCCATAGTTGTGCCCAACCGAGGAAGAAGCGCTGGTCCGGCGTGAAGCCGTCGATCATCTTCGCCGTCTTGCTTTCGGGCGATGCCTTGTAGGCATCATAGGCGACGGTCAAGCCGGCGAGATCGGCGATGTTCTCGCCGAGCGTGAGCTGGCCGTCGATATGCATGCCGGGCAGTGGCTCGTATGCCGAGAATTGCTTCGCGAGCGCATCGGTACTGGCATGAAAAGCATCAAGGTCGGCTTGCGTCCACCACGTGGCCAGCCGCCCCTTCTCGTCGTACTTCGCACCCTGGTCGTCGAACTGATGGCTCATCTCATGGCCGATCACGGCACCGATGCCGCCGTAGTTGATCGCCGCATCGGCATGGGGATCAAAGAACGGCGGTTGCAGGATCGCCGCCGGAAACGTGATGCCGATCGTCGGATAGTTGGCGAACGCATCCACCGTCATGGGCGTGGCCGACCATTCCCAGCGGTAGAGCGACTTGCCGATGCGTTCCATGTCCCAGTCGTGCCGCCAGCGACGCGCACGTATCGCATTGCCCAGCAGGTCGTCGGCACGCATGGTCAGCCCCGTGTAGTCGTGCCAGCGATCGGGATAGCCGATGCGTGGCGTGAACGCGGCCAGCTTGGCATGGGCCCGGGCCTTCGTGGCGGCCGACATCCAGCTCACCGCATCAAGACGCCTGTCCATCGCGGCGATGATGTTTTTCACCATCGCCAGGGCCGCCGCCTTCGTCTCCGGCGTGAACCATCGGGCGACATAGATACGGCTTACATCGTCAGGCACGGCGTCCACGACGAAATCCGCAGCGCGCGCCTTGCGCGGCTCGCGGGCTTCGCTACCATCGAGCACCCTGCCGTAGAACGCAAAATCCGCATCGCCCACGCTATCGGGAAGAAAGGGCGCGAAGGCATGCAGGCTCTGCGCACGCAGGGCATCCTTCAACACATCCATGGGTGTCTTCGCGATGATGACGGCAATCGCCGCAATGGCGTCGGGCTGCATCGCCACCACGGCATCCCCGGCGGGTTCGTGTCCGACGAACCATGCCTTGATGCCGAGGCCGGAGGTCTGTCTTGCCAGCGCATCAAGCGTGGTCCGGTTGTAGGTCTTCGTGGCATCGCGATTCTGCAAGGGTGTCCAGCTGACCTTGGCGATCTCCGTCTCGAACGCCAGCACGGCACGGGCGCGTCGGGCGGCATCGTGCTGCCCCGTTGCTTGCAATGCATGCGTCAGCCACACCACATATGCGTTGCGTACCTCGGGCATGGGCGCATCGGCGGACAGGTAATAGCTGCGATCGGGCATGCCCAGACCGGACTGCGACACGATCGGAATATAGGTGTCCGGATGCGCATCGTCAGGCCCCACCTCGATCCGGATGGGCACGGTGATACCCAGTGCCGCCGCATCCGGCAAAAGCGCACGATAAGCTGCCCTGTCACCCATCGTGTCGATGCGATCCAGCCAGGGCCGCAAAGGCGAAAGCCCGAGCGCCTCCACACGCTTTTCATCGAGATAGCTGGTGTAAGCAGCTCCGATGCGGCTGGAAGGGTCTTTCGCCGCTTCGGTCAAGATGTCGCCGACGCGCTCGGTATTGATGTCGGCCAGTCGGGCGAACTGGCCATAGTTGGCCTTGGATGCCGGTATCGATGTGCTTCGGGTCCAGCCGCCGCTGGCGTAGACATAAAAATCGTTGCCCGGACGCACAGACCGATCCATGCCGGTCGTATCGAATCCAAAGTCGCCGATCACTGGCCGCATTGCGACGGACTGCGCCTGAACGCCGTACGCCATCCCCGACATCAACACACCTACCCATAGGCATCCAGAACGGATCATTCCTGCATCTCCCCAATGCATGAATCGCCGATTCTGCTCGCCTGCAGGACCCGACGCCACCTCACCCCGCTTTCTGTAGGAGCGCGCCTGCGCGCGACCATTTGAAACGGTGCGCTCCGTAGCAAAACCAAGCTGCCTACCGAAGGGGTGGGAGCCGCTCGCATCGGCGATGCGTGTGCTCCGTAGAAACGCCGGCCTTTGTGGGTTTCCGCTCCGTAGCAAGGGCTCGCCTATCGGCCTCGCGCTCGGCGCCTGTGGCGTGGCCCTTGTCGCTCCGGCCTGCGGTGTCCCTCGGGAAAGGAGGAGCCGCTGCGCGGCTCAGTGTCTTATGGCTTACGCCCCTTCGGGCCCGGGGAGCGGGCGGGGTTTCCTGACTCGACATCCGGCGATCTCAACCGGTCGGTGCAACAGTTTGATGAAGTACTTCAGCCGGACACTGGAAGCCCAGTGTCTGCCGAGGTCGCTGGTTTAGTTCTTTGGCCACGGCATTGAGCTGGGCCTGGGT
>NZ_JAARLZ010000005.1 GCF_011759365.1 Luteibacter anthropi | reverse complement strand
CAAAGAACTAAACCAGCGACCTCGGCAGACACTGGGCTTCCAGTGTCCGGCTGAAGTACTTCATCAAACTGTTGCACCGACCGGTTGAGATCGCCCCGTGCCTCGGCAGGAAAGGCCGGCCATCCTGGCCGGCCCCGCTACGCGGCCTTATCCGCCCACTCCCCTCACCTCCATCACCTCGCGCCAAGGGCCGCCCCCGCCGCCTCTCCCCACGTGATCGCAGGCTGTTGTAGGAGCGCGCCTGCGCGCGACCGGTTATCGCGAATATGTTCATCGTTTCGATTCATCCGGTCGCGCGCAAGCACGCTCCTACAACGCTATGTGGCTACCGGAGGGGCGATCAGCCTTGCGATGACGCTTGCCCTGTAGGAGCGCGCCTCGCGCGCGACCGGTCAATACGAGGTGTCGATGATGTTCGCGACAACCGGTCGCGCGCAAGGCGCGCTCCTACGGAGAGGCGTGGTCGCGATGGTGTGGATGCATCCGAAGGACGAAACGACGTTCGTGTTGTTTCGCCTCGCGATGACCGGGATGGGATTGGCGACATCGGGTGTGGTGGCGTTCTGGGTGTTGTCGCGGTGGAAGGTGCAGGGTGTCATTCCGGTGGATGCATCGATGAAACGCGGCGTTGCTGTTTCTCCGAATCGCCGATGCGATCGGCTTCCACCCCTTTGGTAGCACCGTTGCGTTGTAGGAGCGTGCTTGCGCGCGACGGGTGATATCGAAACGATGATGATGTTCGCGATAACCGGTCGCGCGCAGGCGCGCTCCTACAACACGCCGCGATGACGTGGGGAGAGGCGGCGGGGGCGGCCCTTGGCGCGACTTGATGGAGGTGAGGGGAGTGGGCGGATAAGGCCGCGTAGCGGGGCCGGCCAGGAAGGCCGGCCTTTTTCGCCGAGGCAGGAGCCGAGTCGAAAAACCGCGCCCGCTACCCGTGCCCGAAGGGGCGAAGCCATAAGACACTAGCCGCGCAGCGGCTCTCCTTTCCCGAGGGACACCGTAGGCCGGCGCGCCAAGGGCCGCCCCCGCCGCCTCTACACCGCCACGTACCAGCGCCAAGCGCGAGGCCGACAGGCGAGCCCACCCAACAAAGCAAGACCCAACACAAAAACCACACTTCAGCGACACACGTTCACGCTCTCGCAACACCCCGATGCGTCACTGTGAGGGCTCCTCCGCGTGCCCGGGTCATTGGCACGATGCACACATACGGCCCGGCATGCTTGTGTCTACCCTGCAAGGAACACGAGTCACATGTCGGTAAGCACGCGTGCGCCTTTTCGTATTTATTACCTGCATCCGCGGCTCGCGGGGCCGCTGACCGCATGGAACGCATGGATCGAGCACGCGGCGTCGCTGGGCTTCGCGCAATTGCTGGTCGCGCCGCCGTTCGATGCATCGGCATGCGGTGACATTTTCGTGACACGCGATGTCGAGCATCTGGATGCGTCGATTGCCGATGGCGATGCCGAAGCAAGGCTAGGACAAATCGCAAAAGCCTGCCGGGCGAGAAAGCTTGAGCTATGGCTCGACCTTCCTCTGGATGAACTCGCTTCCGATGCGCCGCTTCGCCAGGAACACCCCGAATGGTTCCGGGCGGTTGCCGCGCAGCACGGTACGCCCGACCCACGCTGGACGCCCAGCGAAAGCGAGAGCGTGCGCTGGCGGCTCAATGATCCGGATGTGGCGGGGGCTGCCACGCAATGGTGGATCGATCGGCTGCGCCGCTGGGTGGCTGCGGGTGTCACGGGGTTTCGCCTGCTGCATCCACAGCGTCTGCCTGCCTCCCTGTGGAAGACCCTGATCGATGCCGTCCGGCGTGATGTGCCGGACGTGGCCTTTCTTGCATGGACGCCGGGGTGCACGCCCGAGCAGGTTGCCGCGATGCGTGGCGCGGGCTTCGATGCAACCGTCTCGTCGGCAAACTGGTGGGATTTCCACGCACCCTGGTTTGCGGAAGAGTCACAGCGTCTGGCCACGGTGGCTCCGGCACTCGCCTGTGCGGAAGAGCCTTTCGGTCAGCGGCTGGGCGATGAACTGGGTGAGGAAAACCAGCTCGATCATGCCTACCGGCGTGCGACCGCGTTTGCCGCGACGTCGCCGGCAGGCTGGCTTATGCCGATGGGCTTCGAATTTGCGGTGCACGAAGCGCTCGACGCGCGCCGTGGCGATGCGATCGACCCGGCAGCACTGAAAGCCAAAGGACTTCTCGATCTTACCGACACGGTGAAGGCCGCGAACGCGATCGTTAGCGAGCATATGGGTCTTGCACCTGCGATTGGCGTGCATGGTGGTGTGGCCTCATTCCTGACTGTTCAAGGCGCCGACCCGCGCACGGCGTCGTCTGCCACGCTGACCCTGGTCAATGCCTCGCTGGATCGCGAGGTCGCGGTGCAGGCGGCCGATGTATTCGTTGGCGCGGCCAGTCATTTCGGTCCTTGGGTGGCGCCGGACGGGCACCGGCTCTTCGATCAGGGCGAAAGTCTTGTGCTTGCACCGGGAGCTGTCATGACGCTGGATGCTTCACCTTCTGCACCTGTGGTTCGCAAGATCGGCGCGAGCGCGAAGAAAGACCTTCTCCAGGTGGCCACCAGGGGGCCGCGCGTCGTGATCGAGTCGGTCCAGCCCAGCGTCGATGGCGGTCTGTTTCCCGTAAAGCGCATCGTAGGGGAGGCGGTGACCGTCACGGCGGATATCTATGTCGATGGGCACGACGTGCTGGCCGCGCGCCTGTGCTATCGCGCACAGGACGAAAAAGTCTGGCGTGAAGTGCCCATGCTGCCGGTGAACAACGATATCCATACGGGCAGCTTCACGCCCACCCGCATTGGCCGGTACGAGTTTCGTATCGAGGCGTGGCGCGATTCGTTCGGAACCTATCACCACGAGCTGGAACTCAAGCACGAGGCGGGCGTTCCCATCGAGCTGGAGCTGGAAGAAGGACGGCGGCTGGTAGAAACGCGCGCGGCGTCGCAGTCGGGCGCAAAAGCCAAGGCGTTGCGCAGTCTTTCCGCTGCCGTGAACAAAGCCTCGGGAGACGAGCGCGTGGCGCTGTTGCTCGCCGACAACGCGGTTGAGCTGATGGCCGCCACTGACCCGCGCGAGCGGGCCACGGCGACGGATGCCTTCGTGGTGGAAGTCGACCGCCGCGAGGCGATGTTTGCCAGCTGGTACGAGCTGTTCCCGCGATCGATGACGGAGTCGAAGCAACACCACGGCACCTTCCGCAACACCATCGGGCGCCTGCCGGCCATCCGGGACATGGGTTTCGACGTGCTGTATTTCCCGCCGATCCATCCCATCGGCAAGGCCTTCCGCAAGGGGCCCAACAATACGCTTACGCCGGGCCCGGACGACCCCGGCAGCCCGTATGCCATCGGCTCGCCCGATGGCGGGCACACTGCGATCCATCCGCAGCTTGGCACGCTGGACGACTTCCGTGTGCTGCGCGACGCCGCCCACGAGCATGGGCTGGAACTGGCGCTGGATTTCGCCATCCAGTGTTCGCCGGATCATCCGTGGCTGAAAGAGCATCCGGAATGGTTCGACTGGCGCCCCGACGGCAGCATCAAGTACGCCGAGAACCCGCCCAAGAAATACCAGGACATCGTCAATGTCGATTTCTACGCGGATGGGGCGGTGCCTTCGCTGTGGCAGGCGCTCTGCGACGTCGTGCTGTTCTGGGCAGGAGAGGGCGTGCGTACCTTCCGCGTGGACAATCCGCATACCAAGCCGTTCCCTTTCTGGGAGTGGATGATTGCCCGCGTTCGATCAAAGTATCCGGGTGCGTTGTTCCTGTCCGAGGCCTTCACCCGGCCCAAGCCGATGTACCGGCTGGCCAAGGTGGGCTTCAGCCAGTCGTATACCTATTTCACCTGGCGCAATTCGAAACAGGAGTTCATCGACTACCTGACCGAGCTGACGACCACGGCGCCGAAGGATTTTTTCCGTCCCAATTTCTTCGTCAACACCCCCGATATCAATCCGTATTTCCTGCAGACGTCGGGACGCCCGGGGTTTTTGATCCGTGCGGCGCTGGCTACAACCCTCTCAGGGCTGTGGGGCATGTACTCCGGTTTCGAGATATGCGAATCGGCACCCATGCCCGGGAAAGAGGAATACCTCGATTCGGAGAAGTACGAAATCCGCATTCGCGATTTCAGCGAGCCGGGCAACATCGTTGCCGAGATCACCCGGCTCAACCAGATTCGCCGTGCACACCCGGCCCTGCAGACGCATCTTGGCGTGCGTTTCCTGCCGGCGAACAACGATCAGGTGCTGTTCTTCGAAAAGCGCCGCGGCGACGACCTGGTGCTGGTGGCCATCAGCATGGACCCGCATAACGCACAGGCCGCTGATCTCACTCTCCCCCTGGATGACTGGGGCCTGGCGGCCGACGCCACGCTCGACGTCCACGATCTTCTGCATTCCCAACCCATCGCCTGGCGTGGTCCGGCTCAGCATGTGTGGCTTGGCCTCGGCCAGCCCTATGCGATCTGGCATGTACGGCTACCCGGAGTCTGATCCATGGCAACACGCGGCAAAGGCAAGAAGCAGATCAAGGCGCCGGATTTTTCCAGTGATCCGCTCTGGTACAAGGACGCGATCATCTACCAGGTGCACCTGAAGTCGTATTTCGACGCGAACGATGACGGCGTGGGCGATTTCCAGGGCCTGATCGACAAGCTCGACTACATCGCGGACCTGGGCGTGAACACGCTCTGGCTGCTTCCGTTCTATCCCAGCCCCCGCCGGGACGATGGCTACGACATCGCCGAGTACAAGGCGGTGCACGAGGACTACGGCAAGCTGGCCGATGCGAAGCGCTTCATCAGCGAAGCGCACAAGCGTGGCCTGCGTGTCATCACCGAGCTGGTCATCAACCACACTTCCGACCAGCATCCGTGGTTCCAGCGCGCACGGCAGGCGAAGAAGGGCTCGGCTGCCCGTAATTTCTATGTCTGGTCGGATACGGATCAGGCCTACGACGGCACGCGCATCATCTTTCTCGACACCGAGAAGTCGAACTGGACCTGGGACCCGGTGGCGGGCCAGTACTTCTGGCATCGCTTCTTCTCGCACCAGCCGGACCTGAATTTCGATAATCCTGCGGTGCTGAAGGCCGTGCTCGACGTGATGCGCTTCTGGCTGGATATGGGCGTGGACGGCCTGCGCCTGGACGCCGTGCCCTACCTGATCGAGCGCGAAGGCACCAATAACGAAAACCTGCCTGAAACGCACGCGATCCTGAAGCTGATGCGTGCCGAGATCGACCAGCACTACCCGGATCGCATGCTGCTGGCCGAGGCCAACCAATGGCCCGAAGATACCCAGGACTATTTCGGCAACGGCGACGAATGCCATATGGCGTTCCACTTTCCGCTGATGCCGCGCATGTACATGGCGATCGCCCGTGAAGACCGTTTTCCGATCACCGACATCATGCGGCAGACGCCGGCCATTCCGGAAAACTGCCAGTGGGCCATCTTCCTGCGCAACCATGACGAGCTGACGCTTGAAATGGTCACGGACAACGAGCGCGATTACCTGTGGCAGACGTACGCCGCAGATCGCCGTGCCCGCATCAACCTCGGTATCCGTCGTCGTCTTGCGCCCTTGCTGGAGCGCGACCGTCGCCGCATCGAACTGATGAATGCGTTGCTGTTGACCATGCCGGGCACGCCGGTGCTTTACTACGGCGACGAGATCGGCATGGGTGACAACATCCATCTTGGCGACCGTGACGGTGTGCGCACGCCGATGCAGTGGTCGGTGGACCGCAACGGGGGTTTCTCGCGTGCCGATCCCGCCAGCCTGGTGCTTCCGCCGATCATGGACCCGCTCTATGGCTTCCAGGCGATCAACGTCGAAGCCCAGCAGCGCGATCCGCATTCGCTGCTCAACTGGACGCGCCGCATGCTGGCCGTGCGCAAGCGCTACAAGGCGTTCGGTCGCGGCACGCTGAAGTTCCTGTATCCGGGCAACCGCAAGGTGCTGGCTTACCTGCGCGAGTTCGGTGACGAACACGTGCTGTGCGTGGCCAATATGTCGCGCACGCTTCAGGCCGTGGAGCTGGATCTCAATCTTTTCGAAGGCCAGGTGCCGGTCGAGATCGTCGGTGGCACCTCGTTCCCCCCGGTGGGGCAGCTGCCGTATCTGCTGACGGTGCCGCCTTACGGTTTCTATGCGTTCCAGCTTCTGCCTAACGCCCAGATGCCCGACTGGCACGAAGTGCCGGCCGAAACCCTGCCGGACTACGAGACCCTCGTCTTGCGCGGTGCGCTGGTCGAAGGGCCCGTGATGGAACACCACCGGGGTGTGATCGAGAAGCAGGTGCTGCCGGGTTATCTGGCGGTGCGCCGCTGGTTTGCGTCGAAGGATCGCGGCATCGAGCAGGTAAAGGTGCTGCATGCCGCTCCGTGGCCTGATCGCGGTGACGACCTGATCTTTACCGAAATCGAAGCCACGCTGGCCGATGGGGGCAAGGAACGCTACAGCCTGCCGGTGGGTATCGTCTGGGAAGACGAAAGCCCCACCGCGCGGCAGCAGAACCTGACTCTCGCACGGGTACGCCGTGGCCGTCGCATCGGTATTCTCACCGATGGTTTCTCCCTCGATGCCTTCGCTTCCGGCCTGCTGATCGGGCTGCGCGCCGGAACGGCACTGCCGATCCATGGCGGTACCATCCGTTTCGAGAAGACGGATATCTTCGACACGACCGAGTTCGACACGGAGATCGAGAGTCGCTGGCTGACCTCGGAGCAATCGAACAGCTCGATGATTCTGAACGATGCCGGCGTGGTGAAGCTGTTCCGGCGTACGTCGGCCGGCATCAATCCCGAAGTGGAGATGGGCCGGTACCTCACCGAGCACGGCTACGCCAATACGGCGCAGCTGCTTGGTGAGGTGGTGATGATCGGCGATGGCGGCGAGCGCACGACCGTTGCCGTACTACAGGGTTTCCTGCGCAACCAGGGCGATGCATGGCGCTGGACGCTGGATTACCTGCGCCGCAGCTACGACGAATACAACCATTCCAGCCATGCCGCCGAAGACGCGCGTCGCAATGAGATCGAGGCGGGCTATGACGCCTTTGCCACGGCGGTAGGCACCCGGTTGGCCGAATTGCACGCCTTGCTGGCCCAGCCCACCGATATCCCTGCGTTCGCCCCCGAGCGTGCGAGCGATGCGACGGTGGCCGGCTGGGGTGCAGGTGTTCGCGAGCAGGTGGCGCGTGCGCTGGCCTCGGTCGACAGCACGGGCGGCATGCCGGATGAACTGGTGGCGGACGTGGAGGCCTTGCGCGGACTGGCCTCGACGCTGGACGAACGGATCGCCAGGCTGGCTAGGGCCGGGCACGGTGCGCCGATCACGCGCACGCACGGCGACTTCCATCTTGGTCAGATCCTCGTCGTCCAGGACGATGCCTACATCATCGATTTCGAGGGCGAGCCGGCACGCACGCTCGACGAGCGTCGTGGCAAGAGCTCGCCGCTTCGCGATGTGGCCGGCTTCCTGCGCTCGCTCGACTACGCGGCAGCCATGGCACGGCGCGGCGAGGATGGCCTGGCACCGGTGGAGGATGAAGGTTTCGCCGTGTACCTGACCCGCTTCCGCGAGCGTTCGTCGCGGGTGTTCCTCGAAGCCTATCGCCGGGTGCTGGATGAAGCCCCGGTGCGCTGGATCGATGCCGACGCGCTTGCGCCTGTGCTCGAACTTTTCGTGATCGAGAAGGCGGCTTACGAGGTGAGCTACGAAGCCGCCAACCGACCCGGCTGGCTCGATGTTCCGCTGCGCGGCCTGCTTCAGGCGGCACGCGGTGACACCGCCCAGGAACTGAAGGAGGATACGTGATCGACTCACGGACCTATGGTCTCGACAACCCGGCGGCGATCGATGCGCTGGTCGAAGGCACGCATGGCGACGCGTTCGCCGTGCTGGGCCCCCATGTCGCGAACGGCCGTCGCGTTGTTCGCACCTTCCAGCCAGGTGCCGACGGGGTCGAACTCATCGATGCCGGCGGACGGGTGCTGAAAGCGCTGGACAGGCTCCACGATGCAGGGCTGTTCGCAGGCGATACGGGAGACACCTCCGGTTACCGCCTGCGGGTGCGCTGGCCGGGCGCCACGCAGGACACCCACGATCCCTACGCGTTCGGTACGTTGCTCGACGAAGACGATTTACACCGCTTCGCGGAGGGTACGCATACGGGGCTGTTCCGCTTCCTGGGCGCGCACCCTTCAGTGGTCGATGGCGTGCATGGCGTGCGTTTCGCGGTCTGGGCGCCGAATGCCCGACGGGTGAGCGTCGTCGGTGACTTCGACAGCTGGGACGGGCGCCGTCATCCCATGCGAAAACGCGTGCCGGCCGGTGTCTGGGAGCTGTTCGTGCCCGGCCTGCTGCCCGGCGCCCGCTACAAGTACGAGGTGCTGGGCGCGGATGGTTCGCTGACCCAGCGCGCTGACCCCGTGGCGCTGGCCGCCGAGCTGCCACCTTCGACGGCATCCATCGTGGCCGACCCGGCGGCCTTTCACTGGACCGATGAGGACTGGCTGCGCCGGCGCGGCGCGCTGCACCATGCAGGCTCGCCACTGTCGATCTACGAACTGCATGCCGGTTCGTGGTTGCGCGGCCAGGATGGGCGTGAGCTGCACTGGGACGAACTGGGCGAACGCCTGATTCCCTACGTGGCGGGCATGGGCTTTACCCATATCGAGTTGCTGCCGGTTTCCGAGCACCCCTTTGGCGGCTCCTGGGGCTACCAGCCGCTGGGCCAGTTCGCGCCTACCTCGCGTTTTGGCACGCCCGAGGCGTTTGCGCGTTTCGTCGATCGCTGCCACGAGGCCGGCGTGGGCGTGATCGTGGACTGGGTGCCCGCGCATTTTCCGACCGATATCCACGGCCTTGCGCACTTCGACGGCACGCCGCTGTATGAGCATGCCGATCCTCGCGAAGGTTTCCACCAGGACTGGAACACGCTGATCTTCAACCTCGGCCGCAACGAGGTATCGGCTTTCCTTGTGTCCAGCGCCCTGGCATGGCTGGAGCGTTTTCATGTGGATGGCCTGCGCGTGGATGCCGTGGCCTCGATGCTTTACCGCGATTATTCGCGCAAGGCCGGCGAATGGGTGCCCAATATCCATGGCGGCCGTGAAAACCTCGAATCCATCGCTTTCCTGCGCCGGGTCAACCAGCTGGTGGTCGAGCGTCATCCGGACTGCATGACCATCGCGGAAGAATCCACGGCATGGCCGGGCGTCACGCGGCCGGTGGAGGAGGGCGGCCTGGGTTTCACCTTCAAGTGGAACATGGGCTGGATGCACGATTCGCTGGAATACATGTCGCGCGATCCCATCCATCGCCGCTGGCACCATGGCGAGATGACCTTCAGCATGATCTACGCGTACTCCGAGCGTTACGTGCTACCGCTGTCGCATGATGAAGTAGTGCACGGCAAGCGCTCGCTGCTGGGCCGCATGCCCGGCGACGAATGGCAGCGCTTTGCCAACCTGCGTGCCTATTACGGCTTCATGTGGGGCCACCCCGGCAAGAAGCTGCTGTTCACCGGTGGCGAGATCGCCCAGCCGCACGAATGGAACCACGACGCCCAGATCGCCTGGGATCTGCTCGACCATCCCCTGCACCTGGGCGTGCAACGGCTCGTGCGAGACCTCAACCGCGTTTATGCCGACACGCCCGCGCTGCACGCGCTGGATGCCGATCCGCGCGGATTCCGCTGGGTGATTGGCGATGACGCGGACCAGAACGTCTTTGCATGGATGCGCTTTGCCGAAGGCGAGGCGCCTGCCCTGGTCATCAGCAACATGACCCCCACGCCACGCCATGGTTTCCGCATCGGCGTGCCGCAGGACGGTCGCTGGCGAGAGGCGATCAATTCCGATGCCGACGCCTACGGTGGCTCTGGCGTGGGCAATGAAGGCGAACGCCATGCCCAGGCGGTGCCGTCGCACGGTTTCGACCACTCGCTGGTCGTCAGCCTTCCACCGCTATCCACGGTCATTTTCGTGGCCGACTGACGAGGACCCCGATGCCCGCTCTTCCCGAACGCATGCAGTCCGGCTCGCCGTATCCCCTCGGCGCGACCTGCGACGGCATGGGCACCAATTTCGCCGTGTTCTCCGCGCATGCCGAGCGCATCGAGCTTTGCCTGTTCGATCCCTCCGGCAAACGGGAGATCGCACGTTACGAGCTGCCCGAGTGCACGGATGAGATATGGCACGGCTACCTGCCACGGGTGCGTGGCGGCACGCTGTACGGCTTCCGCGCCTATGGTCCTTATCTGCCGGAAGAAGGTCACCGGTTCAATCCGAACAAGCTTCTGCTCGATCCCTACGCAAGGCTGCTTCACGGGCAGGTTCGCTGGTCGGACGTGCTGCACGGATATCGCGTGGCGTCATCACGGGCCGATCTGTCTTTCGACCGTCGCGACAGCGCGGCGGCCATGCCGAAAGCCGTCGTCGTCGATGAACCGATGCACTGGAACGGCGGCCATCGCCCACATACACCGTGGAATCGCACGGTGGTCTACGAGACCCACCTGAAGGGTTTCACGCGCAACCTCAAGCGCATCCGTCCGCATGAGCGGGGCACGTTCATCGCGCTGGCCGACCCTTATGTCATCGAGTATCTGGTGAAGCTGGGGGTGACGGCGGTCGAACTGCTGCCGGTACACGCCTTCCTGCAGGACCGTCGCCTCACGGAGATGAAGCTGCGCAATTACTGGGGCTACAACACCCTGGCGTTCTTCGCGCCCGAGCCGGCCTACCTGGCGGAAGGCGCGCTCAACGAGATACGCGCCGCCGTGCAGGCGCTGCATGCGGCAGGCATCGAGGTGATCCTCGACGTGGTGTACAACCACACCTGCGAAGGCAGCGAACTGGGCACGACGCTGTCGTTCCGTGGCCTGGACAACAAGAGCTATTACCGTTTGATGCCGGACGATCCGCGTTACTGCATCAACGACACCGGTACGGGTAACACCGTGAATACGGCGCATCCGCGCGTGCTGCAGCTGGTGATGGATTCGTTGCGCTACTGGGTGCAGACCTTTCATGTCGATGGCTTCCGTTTCGACCTGGGCGTAAGCCTGGGGCGCGAGGAGCATGGTTTTGATCCCAACAGCGGCCTGTTCGACGCCATGCGCCAGGACCCGGTGCTCAACAGCGTCAAGCTGATTTCCGAGCCGTGGGATATCGGCCCGGGTGGCTACCAGCTGGGCAACCATCCCCCGGGCTTCGGCGAGTGGAACGGCAAGTTCCGCGATGACGTGCGCCGGTTCTGGAAGGGTGATTCGGGCATGCGTGGCACGCTGGCCGGGCGTTTGCAGGCATCCGGCGAGCTTTTCGACCACCAGCGCCGCAAGCCCTGGTCATCGGTGAACTTCATCACCGCGCATGACGGCTTCACGCTGGAAGACCTGGTCAGCTACAACGACAAGCACAACGACGCCAACGGCGAAGACAACCGCGACGGCGGCAACGACAACGAAAGCTACAACCACGGCGTCGAAGGCCCCACCGACGATCCCACGATTCTTGCCACGCGCGACCGGGTCAAGCGAGCCCTGCTGTCGACCCTGTTCTTTTCGCACGGCACGCCGATGCTGCTGGGCGGCGACGAGTTCGGGCGCACGCAGCATGGCAACAACAACGCGTACTGCCAGGATAACGAACTGTCCTGGTACGACTGGAAGCTGGCCACCTCCGATCGCGGCAAGGAGCTCACCGATTTCACGGCAAGACTCGTTCGCCTGCGCGACCAGCATCCCACCCTGAGGGCCGCACACTTTCTTCGTGGGGACACCGAGGTGGTGCCTGGCATAAAGGAGGTCAGCTGGTTCGACGAAAGCGGATCGGAAATGACCCAGGAAACCTGGGACTACACGGAGGGCCGTCTGCTGGCCTTGCGCCGTGCGCAGTCCCAGGGTGAAAAGCGGGCCGATCTCACCCTTATCCTCATCAACGGTACGCCGGACATGCATGTGTTCCAGCTCCCACAGCCTGCGGTGGCCTGGCGCGTGCGCTCGGACAGTTCGAAACCGGGTGCTCCCGAGAAGGCCTGGCCGGAGGCGTCGATCGAGGTGGAAGGGCATAGCGTCATCCTGCTGGCGGCTTCCGCACGGGTGGAGCCGGCGGCATGACGAGCCGGTTCGTTCACGCCATGCCTTACGGCGCGAAGCCGCTGGGTGACGACAAGGTGCGCTTCCGGTTATGGGCACCCGATGTGGAGACCGTGTCCATCGAGTGCGACACGGGTCATCACTCGACCATGCGTGCGCTGGACGATGGCTGGTTCGAATGTGTCTGCCCGGCCCCGTTCGGTTCGGGCTACCGCTTCCGGGTGGGCAAGGATGTGGTCGTGCCCGATCCCGCTTCGCGTCGACAGCGCGAGGGTGATGTACATGGCTACAGTGTTGTCGTAGACCCTTCTTCCTATGCATGGAAGCACGATACGTGGCAGGGCCGGCCATGGCACGAGGCGGTGATCTACGAACTGCACGTGGGTCTTCTGGGTGGTTATCGTGGCGTGGAGATGGTGCTGCCGCACCTGGCGTCGCTGGGCATTACCGCCGTGGAACTGATGCCGATTGCCGAATTCCCTGGCGATCGCAACTGGGGCTACGACGGTGTGCTGCCCTATGCGCCATCCGCGTCCTACGGCACGCCCGACGACCTGAAGTCATTGATCGACACGGCGCACGGCCTGGGGCTGATGGTGTTCCTCGACGTCGTCTACAACCACTTCGGGCCGGAAGGTAATTATCTGGGCGCCTATGCCTCGCGTTTCTTCGATGAGGCCACGCATACGCCCTGGGGCGCGGCCATTGGCGTATCCACGCCACAGGTGGGCGATTACTTCGTGCACAACGCGCTCTACTGGCTTGAGGAATACCGGTTCGACGGGCTTCGCTTCGATGCGGTGCATGCCATCGGCAATCCGGGCTGGCTGGGCTCGCTGGCAGCGCGCATCCACGCGGCGATGGGATCGGAGCGCCATGTACATCTGGTGCTGGAGAACGAAGCAAACCAGGCGAATCTTCTGGGCAGGGGGCGTTTCGATGCACAGTGGAACGACGACTTCCACAATGCGATCCACGTGCTGCTGACCGGCGAGGACGAGGGTTACTACGCCCATTACGAGCCGGCAATGGACAAGCTCCTGCGCAGCCTTCGTGAAGGCTTTGCGTATCAGGGCGAAGTGATGGGCGACAAACGGCGCGGCGAGCCCAGCGCGCATCTCGCGGCCTCCCGGTTCGTCAATTTCCTGCAGAACCACGACCAGATCGGCAACCGCGCCTTCGGTGACCGGCTGAGCGCGATGATCCATCCGGAAACGATGGAGGCGGCACTGGTTCTTCTGCTGCTGGCCCCGTTCGTGCCGATGCTGTTCATGGGCGAGGAGTGGGGTAGTCGCACACCCTTCCTGTTCTTTACCGATTTCATCGACGAGCGGATGCGCCGCGCGGTGAGAGAAGGGCGTCGCAAGGAGTTTGCCGCCTTCGCAAGTTTTGCCGGGGAGGAAATCCCCGACCCCAATGACTACGACACGTTCACCGCCTCGATTCCCGAGCGCGATATCGCGCTGGGTGAAGCGCGGCGTACGTTCGTGCGCTCGTTGATCGCCGTCCGGCGCGAGTACATCGGGCCGCATATAGCCGACGCCCATGGGCAGGATGCACAGGCGCTGGGTGCACAGGCTTTTGTGGCGTCCTGGTCGTTGTCGGGGCGCACGTTAACGATCTTCGTCAATCTCGGCGACACCGACGTCACGATCGAACGGACACCATCCTCGTCCGCGGCGTGGCTGCATGGTGACGCCGCCACCGTTGCCGCCGTTTCGCGTGGCCTGCTCCCCGCCCGCCGCGCCGTTGCCTGCCTGGAGTCGTAACGCCGTGAATGCCCCCCTGGACGATCGTCTGGTCCTGCTTGCCGAACAGGCGGGCGTGGACGTGAACTGGCGCGATGCGCTGGACAGGCCCCGAACGACACCCCCTGACACCTTGCGCGCCGTGCTCCGGGCACTGGGCCTGCCGGCCGACACGAAGGACGACATCGATGCGAGCCTGCATCGCATCGAGGGCGAGCGTAGCGGGCGTACGCTGCCCCGGCTGGTCACGGCCGACGTGGCCGGCGAAATCCACCTGCCGCCGCTGCCCCGCGGACGTCGCTGGAAACTTATCGGTGCCGACGATGTTGCCGTGGGAGAAGGGGAGGTGGCTTCGGGCGGCGCATCCATTCCGGCACCTGCGGTGCCGGGCTACTACACCTTGCTGCTGGACGAGCAGGACGTGACGGTTGCCGTTGCGCCGGCGCGGGCGCTGGGTGTCGGCGAGATCCCGCGCATGCGTCGTGCCTGGGGCATGGCCGCCCAGGTTTCGGCGCTGCGTCGTCCCGGCGACGGCGGCCTTGGCGATTTCACCGCGTTGGAGCTATGCGTACGGGCTGCTGCCGAGAAGGGTGCCGATGCGCTGGCGATTAGTCCCGTGCATGCCTTGTTCGCTGCCGCGCCGGAGCGTTACAGCCCGTATGCTCCGTCGAGCCGCCTGTTCCTCAATAGTCTTTATATCGATCCGGTCCGGACCAGTGGCGAGCAGACCGTGCGCGCCGTGATCGATACGCACAACCTGCGGCAGGAACTGGCCGAACTGGAATGGCTGGAGCTGATCGACTGGCCGCGCGCGGCGCGCGCCAGGATGACGATCCTGCGATCGGTCTACGAATGGGCGTCGGTGGACTTCAATCATTCCGAACGGTTCGCCGCCTTCCGCCGCGAACAGGGCGAGCCACTGGAGCGGCATGCCCGCTTCGAGGCCCTGCATGCGGACTTCACCGCGCATGGCCGGCCGGGTGGCTGGCAGGGGTGGCCGGAGGCGTTTCGTGACCCGGCGGGTGCCGAGGTCGCTGCGTTTGCCCGCGAGCATTCGCGCGAGGTGGCCTTCCATGCATGGCTGCAATGGCTGGCCGCGCAGGGGCTGTCCGATGCACAGAAGGCCGCGCGGGATGCGGGGATGGGTATCGGTCTCGTGGCCGATCTTGCGGTCGGTGCCGACGCGGGCGGAAGCCACGCCTGGGCGCATCAGGCAGAGGTCTTCCATGGCCTTTCGGTGGGAGCACCACCGGATGCGTTGAACCGGTTGGGACAGGACTGGGGACTGACAACCTTCTCTCCGCGCGGCCTGCGCGAATCAGGATTCCGCGGATTCATCGGCATGCTGCGTGCGGCCCTGGCTTACGCGGGTGGCGTGCGCATCGATCATGTGCTGGGGCTGAAGCGATTGTGGATGGTGCCGCAAGGGGCAGGGGCGACCGAAGGTGCTTATGTGCGCTACCCGCTGGACGACCTGCTGCGACTGATTGCGCTGGAATCCCACCTGCATCGGGCCATCATCATCGGCGAAGACCTGGGCACCGTACCGTCGGATTTCCGCAAGAGCATTGGCGACAAGAACGTGCTCGGTATCCGCGTGCTGTGGTTCGAGCGCGCAGCCGATGGCGGTTTCATCGCGCCGGAGGAATGGTCGGACAACGCCATGGCCACCACGAGCACGCATGATATCGCGACGGTAGCCGGCTGGTGGAGCGGGCGCGACGTGGAATGGCGCAAGCGCACCGGACTCGATGATCCCGACGTGGACGAGGCCGCACAGCGCGAGACCGAGAGACACCGCCTGTGGAGTGCCTTGTGTGCATCGGGTTCTGCCTGGAACGCCGATGCCCCCCCGGCCCCGGACGATATCTCACCGGTGGTGGTGGCTGCCGCGAAACATGTGGCGCAGACGCCGGCCCCGCTGGCGATCTTTCCGGTGGAGGATGTGCTGGGCCTGCATGAACAGCCCAACCTGCCGGGCCCCACGGATGCCATTCATCCGAACTGGCGTCGACGCATGCCCGATTCGTCGGCGCGGCTGTTCGACGGACCCATCGCCCATGCCGTGTGCGCGACGATCGACCAGACACGGAATCGTACGTGAGCCCGCCCAGGTCCCTTGCGCGTCTGCAACTGCATGCGGGGTTTACCTTCGACGATGCGGCGCAGGTGGTGCCGTATTATGCGCGACTGGGTGTGAGCCATCTTTATGCATCGCCGATCCTGCGGGCAAGGCTGGGTTCCACGCATGGCTATGATGTCGTCGATTGCAACGAAGTCAGTTCTGAAATAGGTGGCGAAGAGGGTTTGCGTCGCCTCGTTGGGGCGCTGCGCGAGCATGGCATGGGCCTCGTGGTGGACATCGTGCCCAACCACATGGGCACCGGTCCTGAGAACGCGTGGTGGATGGACGTGCTGCGGCATGGCCGCGACAGCCGTTACGCCGGACACTTCGACATCGACTGGCAGTCGCCCGATCCACTGCTGCGTGGACGACTGCTGCTGCCCGTGCTGGGTGCGGGATACGAGCAGACGCTTCGCGAAAGTCACCTGCATCTGGTGCGCCGGCATGGCGAGTGGATGCTGCGCCTGTATGACGATTACCTTCCGCTGTCGCCCGCCTCGGTGCGCGACCTGACGGACGATGCGCCGGCGCAGCACGATCCCGGTAACGACGAAGGTCGCGCCCGGCTGCATGCACTGATCGAGAAACAGCACTATCGCCTGGCATTCTGGAAGCTTGCCAGCGACATGGTGAACTACCGGCGCTTCTTCGATATCAATGATCTCGTCGGCCTGCGCATCGAGCGCACGGCGGTGTTCGAGGACACGCACCGCACGATTTTCCGGCTGTATGCGGAAGGGTTGATCGACGGCGTTCGCTGCGATCACGTGGATGGCCTGGCCGATCCACGCCGCTATTGCCGGCAGTTGCGGCATCGTTTCGAGCGGTTGCGGTCACAGCGCCCAAAGGACGCGCCGCATGATGCGGCCTATATCGTCGTGGAGAAGATCCTCGCCGAGGAAGAGAGCCTGCGTAGCGACTGGCGCGTGGATGGCACCACGGGTTACGAATTCATGGACCAGGTCTCCGCCGTGCTCCACGACGAGGAAGGCGAGGCGCCACTCAGTGGATTGTGGCGCAGCCTGACCGGTGACGGTGCCGACTTCGCCACGCAGGCGGTCCGCGCGCGGCGACAGATCCTGGTCGACAGCTTCGAGTCGGAGCTGGAGCGTACCGCCCGTGCCTTGTTCGCTTCGGCGAGGGCTTCCGTGGTGACCCGGGATGTATCCCTCGCGGCGATCCGTCGTGTGCTGGTGGAACTGCTGGTGCATTTTCCCGTGTATCGCACCTATGTCGGTGGTGCGGGGCGTGATGCCGTCGACGAGGCGGTCTTCGCCCGGGCGGTGGAGGGCGCCCAGCGCACGGTGCGCGGAGAGGATGCGGACCTGCTGTACCTGGTCGCGACGTGGCTCGGTGGTGAAGCGCCGCGCAGCCTGCCACCCGGCCCGGTACGCCGGGCGCGGGAGCGGGCCATCGCCGTGTTCCAGCAGGCGACCTCGCCGGTGGCCGCCAAGGCCGTCGAAGACACGGCGGGCTACCGCTATGGGCGCCTGTTGTCGCGCAACGAGGTGGGCGTGGATGCGGCGCATCTCGCGCTAGCGGTCGAGGCCTTTCATCGTTTCGCGGTCGAGCGGGTGGAGACCTTTCCCCATACCTTGCTCACCACGGCGACCCACGATCACAAGCGAGGCGAAGATCTCCGGGCCCGACTGGCCGTGCTTTCGGAAGTGGCTGCACGCTGGGTGCCGACCGTGGAGCGCTGGCGCATGCGCCACGAAGCGTTCCGGCGTCGGGCGGAGGGGCGCATGGCGCCTTCGGCCGCCGATGAGCTGATGCTCTACCAGATGCTGGTGGGAGCGTGGCCGTTCGACCTGGAAGTGAGCGACGAAGACGGGTTGGAGGCGTTTGCCACGCGCATCGCCACCTGGCAGCGCAAGGCCTTGCGGGAGGCGAAGCGCTGGACGCGCTGGACGTCGCCGAACGAACCCTATGAAGACGCCTGCGAGGACTTCCTCCGGGCGATGCTCTCGGGGGAGGCTGCGGCCGAGTTGCGGGCTTTTGCCAGTTACATCGCGGTGCCGGGTGTGGCGAACGCGTTGGCCCAGGTCGTGCTGCGGCTGACGATGCCTGGCGTGCCTGATCATTACCAGGGCACCGACTACTGGGACTTCAGTCTCGTGGACCCCGACAACCGGCGGCCAGTGGATTTCGAGGCGCGTTCACGTTCCATGGCGCGGAATGGGTCGCCGCTCGATGCGCTGGCGGGGTGGCATGACGGGGTGGTCAAGCAGGCCGTGATTCATCGGCTGCTCTGCCTGCGCAAGACGCATCCGGCGCTGTTCGCTCAAGGGGGGTATCGCCCGGTGGAGGCGCAGGGGCCCGGGGCGGGGCATGCACTGGCCTTTCTTCGCGAGCATCGGGGACGGATGCTGTTCGTGGCGGTGGGGCGGCATCTGGCATCGTGGCTGGCGGGGGCCGATACGCCGGAGGTTCCGGTTGAATGCTGGGAGGGCACGACCCTCGCGCTGCCTGAGCGGGCATGGCGTGGGGTATTGGTCGAGGGCCAGCTGGAAGGCGGGGTGGTCCCGGCGGCCGCGGTGTTTGGTGGGTTGCCTGTGGCGGTCTGGGAGGCTGGGCGTTAGGGGCGGCCGGATTGGGTGGGGTTTTTCGGCTTCGCCGGTCGCGCGCAGGCGCGCTCCTACACAAGCCGGGCCGCCGAGCGCGCCTGCGCGCGACCGGCCGTGGCGACACCCCCAGAGCCGCCGCCCCCACCCTGTAGGAGCGCGCCTGCGCGCGACCGGCGAAGCCGGAACATCCACGCACGCCGCAAGCCCCCGTAACAAGGCCGCGCCTGCCCCCAGGGCCGCTACCACGCCCTCCCGAACCTGTCCACGACGATATGATGCGGGTTTCCCGAGCGAGGTATTCCCCATGGCCCACCCGACGGTCGTTCCCGTCCTTACCATCGACGGGCCTTCCGGGTCCGGCAAGGGCACCATCAGTCGCCTGGTGGCCGAGAAGCTCGGCTGGCGCCTGCTCGATTCCGGGGCTCTGTACCGCGCAGTGGGCTACGCCGCAGGCGAGCAGGGTATCGACCTCTCCGACGTGGACGCCGTCACCCGCTGCGCCCAGACCGTGAAGATCCGCTTCCAGGCCAGTCCCGACGGCGGTGAGACGCATGTGCTGGTGAACGGCCACGATGCCACGGACGAACTGCGCACCGAGACCGCCGGGGCGGCCGCTTCGGCCATTGCCGTCATCCCCTCCGTCCGCCAGGCCCTGGTCGACCTCCAGCTGGGTTTTCGCAAGGCCCCCGGCCTGGTCGCCGATGGCCGGGACATGGGTACGGTGATCTTCCCGGACGCCGCCCACAAGGTATTCCTGACCGCCAGCGCGGCCGAACGGGCTAAAAGGCGCTATAAGCAGTTGAAGGATAAGGGTCTAAGCGTTACACTTGCAGGCCTTCAGCGAGAGATCGAGGCGCGCGACGAGCGTGACGCGTCGCGGGCGGTCGCCCCGCTGAAGCCCGCCGAGGGCGCTGTGGTGGTCGATACCACTGGCATGCCCATCGAGGTGGTGGTGGCAAAGGTTTTCGCCGTGGTGCGTCCCTGACGCGTCCGGCACAACGCCCATGCAGTGCGCATGGGTTCTTGGCAACGGTGCCGGGGGGCACACTTGATATCTCCCCTGAGCACCCACAACCGGTGGGTCCCCTGACCGCTAGCGTTCAAGAAGCACGCCTGCGCCGGGTACGACCTTTCATAACCCTGGAATCAACATGACTGAAAGTTTTGCCGAACTGTTTGAACAGAGCCAGCAGGCCATTTCGAAGCTGAAGCCCGGCTCCATCGTCACCGGTATCGTTGTGGAAATCCGCAACGACGTGGTGGTGATCAACGCCGGCCTGAAGAGCGAAGGCATCGTTCCGATCGAGCAGTTCAAGGACGAAAACGGCGCTCTCGAAGTGGAAGTGGGCGACGAAGTCAAGGTCGCGCTCGACGCGCTCGAAGACGGCTTCGGCGAGACCAAGCTCTCCCGTGAGAAGGCCAAGCGTTCGATGGTGTGGGACGACCTCGAGCAGGCGTTCGACAAGGAAGAGACCATCACCGGCAAGATCTCCGGCAAGGTCAAGGGCGGCTTCACGGTCGACATCAAGGATGTCCGCGCATTCCTGCCGGGTTCCCTGGTCGACGTGCGTCCGGTCCGTGACCCGGTCTACCTCGAGGGCAAGGACCTCGAGTTCAAGATCATCAAGCTCGACCGCAAGCGCAACAACGTGGTCGTCAGCCGCCGCGCCGTCGTCGAGACCGAGTTCTCCGAAGAGCGCGAGAAGCTGCTTGAGCGCCTCACCGAAGGTGCGGTCGTCAAGGGCGTGGTCAAGAACCTCACCGATTACGGCGCATTCGTGGACCTCGGCGGCATCGACGGCCTGCTCCACATCACCGATATGGCGTGGAAGCGCGTGCGTCACCCGTCGGAAGTGGTCAACGTCGGCGACGAGCTGGACGTCCGCGTCCTCAAGTACGACCGCGAGCGCAACCGCGTCTCGCTCGGCCTGAAGCAGCTCGGCGACGACCCGTGGGTCGCCATCGCCCGCCGCTACCCGGTCGGCAGCCGTCTGTTCGGCAAGGTCTCCAACGTCACCGATTACGGCTGCTTCGTCGAGATCGAGCCGGGCGTCGAAGGCCTGGTGCACGTCTCCGAGATGGACTGGACCAACAAGAACGTCAACCCGGCCAAGGTCGTCCAGGTCGGTGACGAAACCGAAGTCATGGTCCTCGACGTCGATGAAGAGCGTCGTCGTATCTCCCTGGGCATCAAGCAGACCCGCTCGAACCCGTGGGAAGCCTTCGCCGCCATGCACAAGAAGGGCGACAAGGTCTCCGGCCAGATCAAGTCGATCACCGATTTCGGCATCTTCATCGGTCTCGAAGGCGGCATCGACGGTCTCGTCCACCTGTCCGACATCTCGTGGCAGGCATCGGGTGAAGACCTCGTCCGCAACTTCAAGAAGGGCGACGAAGTCGAAGCCGTGGTCCTGGCCGTTGATCCGGAGCGCGAGCGCATCTCGCTCGGCATCAAGCAGATGGAGCAGGATCCGTTTGGTCAGTTCATGGCGACCAATCCGCGCGGCACCGTTCTGAACGGCACCGTGAAGGAAGTCGACGCCAAGGGTGCGATCATCGACCTGGGCGAAGGCGTCGAGGGCTACATCCGTGCCAACGACATCGCCAAGGAGCGTGTGGAAGACGCCACGCAGCACCTGAAGGTCGGCGACCAGGTTGAAGCCAAGTTCACCGGCATGGATCGCAAGGGCCGTCAGCTCCAGCTGTCGATCCGCGCGAAGGACGAGGAAGATCTGGCCGACACCATGGCCGACTACCAGTCCGCCGCCGGTGGCACGACCAAGCTCGGCGCACTCCTCAAGGAGCAGATGAACAAGGCCGACTAACTGGCCTGATCGTCGGAAGAGGGGCGGTTCGCCGCCCCTCTTCATGCAAGATCCAAGTCTCGAGCCTCAGCTTTAAAGAAGAAAACAGGGGACCCATGACAAAGTCGGAACTCATCGAGGCGCTGGCGCGGCGCCAGACCCACCTTGCCTTCAGCGACGTGGAACTTGCCGTCAAGAGCGTGCTTGAGCAGATGAGCCAAGCTCTCTCCACGGGCGAGCGCATCGAGATCCGCGGCTTCGGCAGCTTCGCTCTGCACTTCCGTCCGCCGCGCATGGGGCGCAACCCCAAGACGGGCGATGCCGTGGCTCTGCCCGGCAAGCACGTCCCGCACTTCAAGCCAGGCAAGGAATTGCGCGAACGCGTGAATCTCGCCCTGGAAAACGACGCCGCGTTCTGACGCGGCGTTTTTTTATGTCCCTGTGGGCCATGGCCCATCCATTGCCGTAAACAGGCCTTGTCAACCTGTACGAAATCGTAATCGCGGCACACCACGCCATTCATGATTCGGGTACAGTCGCCGGATGCGTCTGATCGCCATCATCCTTCTGCTGCTGTTCGTCGCCGCCGGCATCGTTTTCGGCGCGCTCAATGCCGACCTCGTTCCCTTCGATTTCGGTTTCGCACGCGCCTCCCTCCCGAAGGGTGCCGCCATGCTGGTGGCCCTGCTGATCGGCTGGATACTGGGGGGCATCACCGCATGGGTGGGTACGTCCTTCGCCCATCAGCGCAGGCGCCCTCGTGCACTGGGTGACCGCAAGGCAGGCAGCGCGACGTCCGCATGAATCCTATCTGGCTGCTGGCGCTGATACCCCCGCTGGCCTTTGTTTCCGGCTGGTGGTTTGCCCGTCGCACGCATACGCGGCGTTCCGGTGAGCGGGTCAACGAGCTTTCCTCCGATTACTTTCGTGGCCTGAACTACCTGCTCAACGAGGAGCAGGACAAGGCGCTCGAGGTATTCCTGCGCCTGGCCGAATACAACCGCGATACGGTGGAAACCCATCTCGCGCTGGGCAACCTGTTCCGCAAGCGTGGTGAGGTAGACCGCGCCATCCGCGTTCACCAGCACCTGGTCTCGCGACAGGGGCTGTCCGACGAAATGAAGACCATCGCCCTGCTTGAACTGGGCGAAGACTATATGCGCGCAGGTTTGCTTGATCGCGCAGAGACGCTGTTCTCCGATCTCGTCGCGATGGACGCCCTGGCACCGTCGGCCTTGCGCCATCTGATTGCGATCTACCAGCACGAGCGCGAATGGCACAAAGCCATCGACCATGCGCGCCGCATGGAGGCCATGACCGGCGAAGACGAGTCGGCCATGATCGCCCAGTTCTATTGCGAGCTGGCCGAGCAATCGCGTCTGCACGGCGCGCGTACGGAAGCCCGTGACTATGTGCGCGAGGCTTTTTCCTGCCAGGCGGATTGCGTGCGTGCCCACATGATCGCCGGCCGGCTTTCGGCCGAAGACGACGACATGCCGGCGGCCATTGCCTCCTACGAGGCGGCCATTGCCGCCGACATCGCTTTCGTGCCCGAAATCCTGCCACCACTGCTCATTTGCTATTCGCGCTCACAGCAGATGGATCGCGCGGAGGACTTCCTGCGCGAGATCATGCAACGCTATCACGGCATTTCGCCGGTACTGGCGCTGACGCGACTCTACGAGGGCAGGGACGGTGAGCGCACGGCCATCGACTTCCTCACTGGCCAGCTGCGCAAGCGCCCCTCCGTCCGTGGTCTCATGGCGCTCATCGATGCCACCATGGACAAGGTGTCCGGCGAAGCCCGCGAAAATTACCTGATCCTCCGCGACCTGACCCGCAAGCTGCTGGAAGGGCAGGCCATGTACCGGTGCAGTCGCTGCGGTTTCGGTGCAAAGGCCCATCACTGGCAGTGCCCGAGCTGCAAGAACTGGGGCACGGTTCGTCCCATCCACGGTGTGGCCAACGAATGACGCTGCCGGTCATGGATGGGGTACAGACCCTGGCCGGCTGTACGGCCATTGCCTTCATCGTTTCCTTCCTTTGCGTCCGTGCCGCCATTGCCTACGCGCAGCGGCGGGGCATGCTCGATACCCCGGGGCGTCGTCGCTCGCACTCCATTCCCACGCCGCGTGGTGGTGGTATCGGTATCGTCCTGGGTGCGCTGGTGGGCATGCCGGCAGCACTTCTGCTGCTTCCCATGTCGCCGGGTGGCCCGGTGGTAGCCGCATTCACGGTGGCCACGGTGGCTGTCGCCGCCATCGGCTGGCTCGACGACCACGGTTCGCTGCCGATCCGGCCCCGTCTGTTCATCCAGCTGGCCGCCACTCTGCTTCTATGTGTGGCCGTGGCCGCGACGACGACCAGCCTCTGGTGGGCGCTGCCCCTGCTGCTGGCGGGTGTCTGGTGCATCAACCTGCATAACTTCATGGATGGCATCAACGAGCTGGCGGCCCAGCAGGCGATGTTCTTTGGTGCCGCCAGCGCGGCCCTGGCCTGGAGTGCCGGATCCCAGGCGCTTGCGGGGGCCGGCCTGGCCATGACGGCGGCATCCGCAGGATTCTGGTGGTTCAACCGGTCGCCAGCCCGTATTTTCATGGGTGACGTGGGCAGCGGCACCCTGGGCCTCTTTGTTTTCGCGATGTCCGCGATGCTCTGGGCATGTCGTACGAACTTGCTGTGGCCCGCCCTGGTGTTCTCGTCGGCCTTCGTCATCGACGCCACCTTGACGCTGCTCGTGCGAATGCTTCGTGGTGCGCGCTGGTACACTCCGCACCGCGAGCACCTCTATCAGTGGCTCGTGAGACGGGGTTCGTCCCACCGGCGGGTGGCCGCAGGCTACCTGGCATGGAACGTTCTCGTCTGCGTTCCCGTCGCATGGATCGCGTTCCGCCTGCCCGAGGCGGGGCCCTTGTGTTTCGTGGCAACGTATGTGGTAGGGGCAGCGGTCTGGCGTACTGGCAAGCGTTATTGCTTGCGTCGAAGGGAGCGACATGTTTCTGCGTAAGTTCATCGGCATCATCCACCCGCGTACCGCCGTGGTCGCCCACGACCTGGCCATGGCCGCGCTCGCCTGGTGGATCGCCAAATCGTTGCGCTATGCCCTGATGCCGTCGCTGGAGCCGGTCACCTACCTGCCGATGGAATTTCCCATCGTGCTTCTGGTGCAGGGCGCGGTGTTCAACTGGACGGGGCTCTATAAGGGCGTATGGCGGTTTGCGAGCCTGCCCGACCTGTGGAACATCATCCGTGCCACGGTGATCGGCTCGCTGATCATCGGCCTGGCCATGGTCATGTATTCGCGGCTCGACGGTGTGCCGCGCTCGGTGCTGCTGGTGTATCCGGTGGTGCTAGTCGTACTGCTGGGCCTTCCTCGCCTGAGCTACCGCTTCTGGAAGGACAGCCGCATCGACCTGTTCCAGTCCACCCCGACCAAGCGGGTGCTTATCGTGGGCGCGGATCGCGCAGGCGATGCGCTGGCGCGCGATCTTCGCCGCGACAGCCGTTACAGCGTGATCGGTTTCGTGGACGACAACACGGCCCTTCGTGGCGCGCAGATCGGTGGTGTTCCGGTACTGGGTACGGTCGACCAGCTCGCCGAACTGTCGCGGGCCGTGGCAGTGCAGATGCTGCTCATCGCGGTACCCGGTGCCAGCACGGCGCAGATGCGCCGGATCGTCTCGTATTGCGAAAGCACGGGCCTGCCGTTCCGCACGGTTCCGCGTCTCGAAGACGTCGTGGCCGGTCGCGCCCAGTTCAACGAGATCAAGGAAGTGGCCATCGAGGATCTGCTGGGTCGCGATGCGGTCGAGCTGGACTGGACGGCTATCCGCGAGAACGTCAGCGGCCGCCGCGTCCTGGTGACCGGCGGTGGTGGTTCGATCGGTTCCGAGCTCTGTCGCCAGGTTGCCCGGCTCGGCGCCCAGTCGCTGACCGTGGTGGAGATGTCCGAGTACAACCTCTACCGGATCGGCCAGGAACTGACCTCGGCCTATCCAGAGCTCATCTTCAACGGCGTGCTGGCGGATGCCCGCGAGGCGGTGGCGATCAACCGCCTGTTCGAGGAAACCCAGCCGCAGATCGTGTTCCATGCGTCGGCCTACAAGCATGTGCCGATGCTCCAGGGGCAGCTGCGTGAGGCCTTCCGCAACAACGTGCTCGGTACCCGCGTGGTGGCCAATGCGGCCGTGCGCTGCGGTGTCGAATCCTTCGTGCTGATTTCCACCGACAAGGCGGTCAACCCGACCTCGGTCATGGGTGCCTGCAAGCGCATGGCGGAGATCTGGTGCCAGAACCTCGCCGCGCATACGTCTACACGTTTCATTACGGTCCGCTTCGGTAACGTACTCGACTCGGCCGGCTCGGTGGTGCCGCTGTTCCGCAGGCAGATCCGCCAGGGCGGTCCGGTGACGATCACCCATCCGGAGATATCGCGCTACTTCATGACGATTCCCGAAGCCTGTCAGCTGATCCTGCAGGCGGCGAGCCTCGGCAAGGGTGGCGAGATCTTCGCGCTCGACATGGGCGATCCGGTGAAGATCCGCGACCTGGCCGAGCAGATGATCCGTCTGGCGGGCAAGCGTCCGGGTTCGGACATCCAGATCGTGTACACCGGTTTGCGCTCAGGTGAGAAGCTCTTCGAGGAACTGTTCCACCCCCTCGAAAACTACACCAGCACGACGCACGCCAAGATTTTCCAGGCCCAGCACCGGCAGGTGTCGTGGGACCTGTTGCAGACCCAGCTGGCCCGTGCCGAAGAGGCGGTGGCGCAGTTCGATGAAGATACCCTGCGCCGCTGCGTGTCGCAGCTGCTGCCGTCCTTCCGCTGGACCGAGCCGCAGAGCGACAACGTTGTGCCGCTACGACGCAATGAGAACGGAGACAACGCATGACCCAACCCCTGCGCACGGTCGTATTTCCAGTAGCCGGCCTCGGGACGCGCTTCCTTCCCGCGACCAAGGTGGTTGCCAAGGAGATGCTCCCGGTGCTCGACCGGCCCCTGATCCAGTACGCCGTGGACGAGGCCGTCGACGCCGGTGCCGACACGCTGGTGTTCGTCACCAATCGCTATAAGCATGCCATTGCGGATTACTTCGACAAGGCCTACGAGCTGGAAGCGAAGCTCGCGGAGAAGCACAAGGAAGAGCTGCTCAAGATCCTTCGTGACATCCTGCCGAGCCATGTCCGTTGCATCTTCGTCACGCAGCCCGAAGCTCTTGGCCTGGGTGATGCGGTACGTCGCGCCTCGTCGGTGGTGCAGGGCGAGCGCTTTGGCGTGATGCTCCCGGACGACCTGATCTGGAACAAGGGCAAGGGTGCGCTGCGCCAGATGGCGGAAGCCGCCGCCGCTCACGAGGCAGGCGTGATCGCCGTCGAGGAGGTGCCGGAGAAGGACACCGACAAATACGGTATCGTCGACGCCACGCAGAAGCTTGATGAGCGTTCTTCCGTCATCAAGCATATGGTCGAGAAGCCGAAGCCCGCCGATGCGCCGTCGAACCTCGCCGTGGTCGGTCGCTATGTATTGCCGACGGCTATCTTCGACTACCTGGAGAAGACCACCCCGGGTGCCGGCGGTGAAATCCAGCTGACCGATGCCATCGAAAACCTGTTGAAGGACAATGGCAAGGTGCTGGCTTATCGCTTCGAAGGCACGCGCTTCGATTGCGGCAACAAGGCCGGTCTTGTGCGCGCCACCATGGCGATGGCGCTCGAAGACCCGAAGCTTGCGCCGATCGTTCGCGAGTTTGCCAACAAGGCCTGAGCTTCGTCCGGTGGTCATCGCAAAGGGCCCGCCACTGGCGGGCCTTTTTTTGTTGAGGGGCAGGAGGCAGCCCCGTCGTTCCTGCGAAAGCAGAAACCCAGCGCCCCGGTTCACCAGCAAACACCGCCACGTTTCATCGGCTTGTGTGTAGGTAGCCCTCTCGCAAAAACCCACCGCACTGCACTGGGTCCCTGTTTTCACAGGGACGACGTGAGGGTTAGGTGGGGAGCTGCAATCTCGCAACCCGTCGTTCCTGCGAACGCAGGAACCCAGCGCCCCAGTCCACCAGCCAACACCGCCACGTTGCATCGGCTCGTGTGCAGGTAACCCTCTCGCAAAAACCCACCGCTCCGCACTGGGTCCCTGTTTTCACAGGGACGACGTGAGGGATAGGTGGGGAGCTGCAATCTCATAGTCCGCCGTTCCTGCGAACGCAGGAACCCAACGCCCCGGTTCACCAGTAAGCGCCGCTGCGTTGCATCGGCTTGTGTGTAGGTGACCCTCTCGCGAAAACCCACCGCACCGCACTGGGTCCCTGTTTTCACAGGGACGACGTGAGGGTTAGGTGGGGAGCTGCAATCTCATAGTCCGTCGTTCCTGCGAACGCAGGAACCCAGCGCCCCGGTTCACCAGTAAGCGCCGCTGCGTTGCATCGGCTTGTGTGTAGGTGACTCTCTCGCGAAAACCCATTGCACCGCACTGGGTCCCTGCTTTCACAGGGACGACGTGAGGGATAGGTGGGGAGCTGCAATCTCATAGTCCGTCGTTCCTGCGAACGCAGGAACCCAGCGCCCCGGTTCACCAGTAAGCACCGCTGCGCTGCATCAGCTTGTGTGTAGGTGACCCTGTCACGAAAACCTGTTGCACCGCCCTGGGTCCCTGCTTTCGCAGGGACGACGTGAGGGCGAATGATCAGGTTGTTTTTACAACGGCAGCGTAGGCAGGAAAGTGGGGCGCCTGAATGCCTGGGCTTTCTGCTCAACACCGTAAGCGATAGCGATCAAAGTCGGTTCGCTCCATTTCGTGCCGAAAAAAACGACACCCACGGGCAAATGATGCACAACGTCCACAGGCAGGGTGATCGACGGGTAGCCCGCGATGGCCGCGGGTGCGGAAACGCCGCCGATCGTGGGATCGCCACTGACTACGTGGTCACCAAGCAGCAGGTCGGTCGTGAATGCAGGTCCCCACGACGGCGCAAGCAGGGCATCGAGATGATCTTTCTTCAGCGCTGCATCGATGCCTTCCGGGCCGGCAAGACGGCGGTTGGTTTCGCGTTTTTCGATGTAGGAAGGATCATCGATTCCGCCTTTTGCCTGTGCGGCAACGAAAAGCTCCTGGCCGAACCATGGCATTTCCTTCTGCGCCATGCGTTCGTTGAAGGCGATCAGGTCGGCTAGCGTTTTCATGGGCTGATCCGGTCGCGTTGCCAGATAGGCGGCGATGTCGTGCTTGAAGTCCGTCAGCATGACGTCCAGTTCGCGATCGCTCAGCTCGCTCAGGTGAGGGATCTCGACGGGATCGACTACCGTGGCGCCCTGGGCCTTCAGTATGGCAATGGTTTTTTCCAGTGCGCGATCGGCATTGGGTTCGATACCTGCCAGGCGGCGTACGACACCGATACGTTTTCCACGGAGCGCATCCGGGTCGAGATAGCGCGTGTAGTCGGTCGCGTGACGATCCGCTTCCGCCGTGGCCGGGTCGCGTGGATCGCTGCCCGCTATGACGCCAAGCACCGCCGCCGCATCGGCTACGCTGCGCGCCATGGGGCCGGCAGTATCCTGCGTGGAGGAAATAGGGATGATGCCGGCACGACTTACCAGGCCAACCGTAGGCTTTATTCCCACCAGGCCATTCATCGACGCAGGACACAGGATCGAGCCATCGGTTTCGCTACCAAGCGATACCGTGGCAAACCCGGCAGCAACGGCAGCCGCAGAACCGGCACTTGATCCGCAGGCGTTCCGATCGAGGATATAAGGGTTGCGGGTGAGGCCGCCGCGCGCAGTCCAGCCACTGGTGGCATGAGGCGAGCGAATGTTTGCCCATTCGCTCAGGTTGGCCTTGCCCAGGATGATGGCACCCGCCTTGCGCAGTTTTTCGGTCACTGTGGCGTCACGTGGCGCAGGCTTTCCCAGCAGTGCGAGCGAACCTGCAGTGGTCTGCATGCGATCACCCGTATCGATATTATCCTTCAGCAGCACAGGAATGCCGGCCAGTGGTGTATTCGCAGGCACGTTCGCGGCAAGGGCGAGCGCATCCGGATTGGTTTCAATCACCGAATGGATCGAAGGGCCTGCCTGGTCCAGGCGCGTAATGCGATCCAGGAACAAGCGCGTAAGTCCTTCAGCGGTGAGTTCACCGGATGCATAGGCTTTGTGGATATCGGCAATGGACGCGAACGCATCATGGTCCACGGATGTACGTGCGCTCGCGTGCCCTGCGAAACAGGCCAGCGCGAAACCGGTGATCGTTGCCTTCAACGTTATGTGCATGGCGCCTCCCCCTGAATGACAAGAACGTGCGACCACGCATGTCGCCCATGGCTATACTGCCTGCATGCCACGTCCGTAGCGAGTGTGCGGACGCCCAAGGTATTGCCCAGGGAGAGCCACATGCGATCGTTCGTTCCATGGCTGGTTTTTGTATGGATCATGTCTTGCTTCGATTCCGTTGTCGCTGCCGATACACCGGTTCCCGACACGCTGGTGCAGCGCATCGCAGCATGCACCAGCTGCCATGGTGAGCGGGGTGAGGGCGGGGATAACGGCTTCAATCCCCGGCTGGCCGGCAAGCCGGCGGGCTATCTGTTTCGCCAGATGCAGGATTTCCAGAAAGGCCTGCGCCACTACCCGCTGATGGAGCATCAGGTGGCCTACCTGAGTCATGACTACATGCGGGAGATCGCGGAGTATTTCGCAGCACAGGATGTCCCGTATGTCACGCATCCGGCGCCGGGCGTCACCCCCGAGGCCATGGCCAGGGGAGAGCGGCTTGCCACGCAGGGCGATCCCACTCGCCGGATACCGGCATGCATGGCCTGCCACGGTACACAGCTCACGGGCGTGCAGCCTGATATCCCTGGCCTGGTCGGCCTGCCTTACGACTACATCAGTGCGCAGCTCGGCTCATGGCGCACCAATACGCGAAATACGACGGAGCCCGACTGCATGGCGACTATCGTCAGGCGATTGAGCGATGCGGATATCAGTGCCATTTCGGCGTGGCTGGCGACACGCCCCGTGCCGGAGAATGCGCATGCCGCCCCCGAGGGCAGCGTGACGCCTCCGCTGCATTGCGGCGTACTGGGGAGCTGACGATGCATGCCAAGCGATGGACACTCCTCTTCCTGGGGCTGCTTTTTTCCTGTGCGTCGCAGGCCGACGACATCGTGGAACGAGGTCGCTACCTCGCCACCATCGGCGACTGTGCGTCATGCCATACGGCACGCAATGGCAAGCCACTGGCCGGTGGTCGCGTCATCGGTACGCCGTTCGGCACCATACCTGCGCCCAACCTCACGCCGGATCCCGATACGGGTATCGGCCGCTGGACTGCCGATGATTTCTACCGCGCGCTTCACGAGGGCAAGGGGCACGATGGAACATCGCTGTATCCGGCGTTTCCGTTTCCCTCCTATACCAAGGTCACGCGTGCGGACAGCGATGCCATGTTCGCGTGGCTGAAAAGCCTGCCACCGGTGCATCAGCCCGCCTTGCAGGACACGCTGCGGTTTCCCTACCGCATGCGCTGGCTCATGGGTTCCTGGCGCACGATGTTTTTCGACAAGGGCGAGTACGAAGCCGATGCATCGCAGACGAAGGCGTGGAACCGCGGAGCCTACCTGGTGCAAGGCCTGGGGCACTGCAACGAATGCCATGCGCGTCGCAACAGCTTTGGTGCCGCAGTGACCGACCCCTATCTGGCTGGCGGCATTGTTCCAGTACAGAACTGGTATGCCCCCGACCTGTCCACGGGACCGCACGGAGGGCTGGCCGGCTGGACCGAGGCGGACATCGTCTCGCTGCTGAAGACAGGGCGCTCGCCACGTGGCACGGCGCTCGGCCCCATGGCCGAGGTTGTGATGAAAAGCACCCGCCACCTGACCGACGACGATCTGGCTGCTATCGCCACGTATCTGGTCGCATTGCCCCAACGCCCGGCGCGTCCGCTGGGCGAGTCGGCGGCCGGCTGGAAGGACCTGGTAGCCAACGGCAAGACGACCTACGACAAACACTGCGCCAGCTGCCATGCGGGAGATGGTCGCGGAAAGGGCGATGCCTATCCGCCGCTGGATGCAAACCCCACGGTGACCGAGCCTACGGGCATCAACGCCATTCGCGTGGTGTTGTCAGGTGGGTTTGCGCCTGCCACGGAAGGCAACCCCAGGCCCTATTCGATGCCGCCGTTCTCCCAGCGTCTCAGCGATGACGAGGTGGCGGGCGTGGTGTCGTACATCCGCCAGGCGTGGTCGAACAGGGCCATTGCCGTGTCCCCGGAAGACGTCAGGGCCTATCGGTCGGTGCCCGGCGAGTGAATCGAAACGATCCGGGCGAGATCCTGCCAGATGGCGGGGTTCCAGGAGCGGCGCGCCTGACCTGACGGGGAGGGCAGCACGAACAGGCGCGTCGCGCCCCACGAGATTTGCTGGAGGCCATAGCCGGCCTTCGGTCCCAGGGCTGCGCGTCCTGCGTGCTTGCTGGTGAAGGCCAGCATGCGTGGCTGGAAATGGGCCATCTTGGCGCGAAGGGAGCCTGCGTCGAAGGCATCGCCGGGGAGTTCGTCGTCGTTGCCGAAGTGGTGTTTCGACAGGTCGGTGAGTCCGATGCCGAAGCCATGGACGAGTGGAAATTCCGCTGGCGCGAGCAGGCGCGGCGTGAGTCCCACGGCAAACAGGGTTCGCCAGAACATGTTGCCGGGATGGGCGTAATAAGCGCCGTCCCGCGCCGACCGGGTGCCAGCCGCGGTGCCACAGAAGACGACGGCGAGCCCCGTGTCCAGGACGTCGGGCAGGATGGCCTCAGTCACGGGCGGGCGGATCGCCGACATCGCCGCGTTTGTCCTCGATGTAATAGAGCGGCCGCCGTTTTGTCTCGGCGTACGTACGGCCCACGTATTCGCCGATGAGGCCGATGGCCAGCAACTGGGCACCCCCAAGGAACAGGATCACCACCATCAGCGTGGGATAGCCGCGTACCGGGTCACCCCAGAACATGGCTTTCAGGAACACCCAGGCGGCGTAGAGAAAGGCCAGGAACGCAGCGGAGAAGCCCAGCCACGAGGCGACGCGCAGGGGCGCCGTGGAGAACGAGGTGACGCCCTCGATGGCGAGGTTGGCCAGCCGCCAGTAGTTCCACTTCGTCGTGCCGGCGTTGCGCGCATCGCGGTCGTACACCAGGGAGCTCTGCCGGTAGCCGATCCATGCGAACAGGCCCTTCATGAAACGCTGGCGCTCCCGCAGGGCATTCACCGCGGCCACGGCACGTCGGTTCATCAACCGGAAATCGCCGGTATCCCGGGGTACCGGCGTATGCGAGAGCCGTTCCATGGTGCGGTAGAAGGCGGCCGAGGTGAACCGCTTGAACCAGGTTTCGCCGTCGCGGCGGGCGCGGGTGGCGTAGACCACGTCATAGCCCTGGGCGGCCCGCTCGAGCAGGGCGGGGATGAGTTCCGGCGGATCCTGAAGGTCGGCGTCGATGACCACCACGGCATCGGCATCCATGTGATCCAGGCCGGCCGTCATGGCTGTCTCTTTGCCGAAGTTGCGCGACAGGCGCAGGGCCTGCACGCGTTCATCGCTTCGCGACAGGGCGTCGATCAGGTCCCATGTAGCATCCCGGCTGCCGTCGTCCACATAGAGAACACGGCTGCGCAAGGGCAGGGCATCGAGCACGGCAGCCAGGCGCCGGTGGAATTCACCGATAACCTCAGCCTCGTTGTAGGCGGGCACCAGCACGGCCAGGGTGGACGGGGTGGTCAAGCGACACCCTGGAGCAGGCGACGGCCCCCACGGGCTGCGGATAGAATGCCCGCCACGTCGCAGGCCTTGCGGTACTTCATTCAACGGATCCTCATGTCCAGGTTTTCGCTATCGCGCGGGCTCGCGGTGCTGGTGCTGCTGTGGGCCGCGCTGCATCTGCCGTTGCTGCTCGGCTTCCGCGTGCTTCCCGGCGACGCGATGAGCGAGTTCTATCCCGTGGCGTACTTTAATGCGCACAGTCTAAGGGAGGGACTGGCTCCATGGTGGAACCCTTTCATCTTCTCCGGGTATCCACAGATCGCCGACCCCCAGGGCATGCTGTTCTCGCCCCTGCTGACGGGCTGGATGCTGCTGCGCAAGGTGCCTGGCCCGACCTGGTTCATATGGGGTGCCCTGCTGCATCTGTTGCTGGGGGCGGTGAGCATGTTTGCTCTGTTGCGCCGGCTTCGCTCGGCCTGGCTCGGTGCGCTGGTCGGCGCGACGGTCTTCATGGCCGGAGGCGTTGCCGCATCGCGCATCCAGTACACGCCCATCCTTATCGTCTACTGCCTGCTGCCGCTGGTATTGCTTGCGCTGCTACGCCTGTTCGAGCAGCCCGGCGTGCTGCGTGCGGGCATGCTGGGCCTCGTGATCGGGTGGATCCTGGTCCAGCCTGTGCAGTTGACCTATTTCGTCGGATTGCTGCTCTGCGGGTTCACTGCGGTGTCGCTGGTCCGCCGGTGGCGTCGACAGCCTGGCGAGCCACACTGGAAGCTCATCGCCCTGCTGGTGTTCGCGGGTTTCCTCGGCGTAGTGCTCGCGCTGCCACAGCTGCTTTTCAGTTATGCCTTCGTGCAGGTATCCAACCGACCGGCACTTCCCCTGGCCGATGCGCTGGAGCGTGCCCTGGACTGGCGGAGCCTGCTGACCCTGGTCGATCCCAATGCCTTGCACAGCCTGCGTGGTCACTACGATGGCCCGGCCGATCCCATCGAAACATTCTTCTACGTCGGCGCGCTTCCGTTGTTATGCATAGGGTTCGGCGCCCGGCGCATGTGGGCCGAGCCGTCATGGCGGCGCTACCTCGTGTTCTTCGGTGTGGCGGCGTTGCTGGCCGTCATCTACATGGTGGGCGATCACACGCCGGTATATGCCCTGCTTTACGAGTGGTTTCCCGGCGTGAAACAGTTCCGGCGTCCGTCGGACAGTGCTTATCTCATCAATTTGCTGCTTGCTTTCGCATCGGCATTCGCCATCTCGCGCATGGATCTCGGCTGCCGGCGCCAGCTGTCATGGCTGTTCGGCCTGTCTTTCGCATGGCTGTTGCTGGCCAGCATCCACATGCGCGGCAATGGTGCCTCGTGGCAGGCGCCCAGCATCATGGCAGCGGTGGTCGCTGCTATGGCGTGGGGGCACGTCCGGTACAACCAGCGTATCGGCGTCGTTGCGTTCTGGATGCTGGCGCTGATCGTGGTGGACTACCGCTGCTTCAATCTCAATGGTGCGTTCAACCAGCGCGGTGACCCGGTGAAGCGGTTCCAGCGTGAAGGTGCCACGCATTTCCTTGCCGCGCGTTCGCGGGCTGAAGGCCACAACGGATTCGGGCCGCGTACGGAGACGCAGGAACTCGGCGCGGGATGGCGCAATAACTTCATCCTGGACGACATCCCTGCAACGCACGGTTACGGACCACTGCGCTGGTCGGTGTACGACCGCTGGTACGGCGCATCGGTGTACACCATCGGTGACGGGCCGCGTCCGCTGACGGACTACAACCCCGACCCCGGTGGCGCGCTGAACCGGCTGCTGGGGGTGCGTTACGTCGTCCAGCGTGCGGGCATGGGAAGTACGGACTGGCAGTCACCGTTGCCGGATGACGCACGTGTGTATGCAGATGCCAAAGTGGAGGTGCTGGAAAATCCGGCGGCCTATCCCAGGGTGATGACCCCGGTGCACGTTCGTACGCTTGCGCCGGGGCAGGCGCCTGCACCCGAGGCCTTTGCGGCTACCGATTTCGCCACGACGCTCTGGCTTACGCCGCGCGATGCCGCGGACGCGAGCGGCATCCCATCCCACTGTAACGGCCTGCGCCAACTGGACGGCACGGATGCGACACATATCCAGACCACGGTTCGTAGCTCTGGCGAAGAGGCCGGCTGGATCCTCGTGACAGACCAGGATTTTCCTGGCTGGGTGGCGCGCGTCGACGGCGTCGAAGTACCGTCGCACCGCGCGGATGGCCTGTTGAGGGCGGTCTGCGTACGGGCCGGGCCACACACCCTGACCTTCACGTTCCAGCCCTGGCGCATGGTTGCAGAGGCCTTCCGGCGCCCCGACAGCTGGCGCTGAATTTCCTGCGCCACGACATGTCGTGGACATCCGGGTGGTTAGGCTGGGAAACCATGAGCCTTTCCGATTGGGTGCCCGACATCTCGCATCCGTGGACGCGCTTCGCGCTGACCGTCGTGGTCGCGCTGGTCGCCGCGGGAATCCTCCGCCGGATGGCGCATGCCTTGCTTCGCCGCCTGGCGGTGCGTCACCCCATGAGTGCCGCTATCCTTGCCCGGGCGAGCGCCCCGCTGGATGTGATCGTGCCGCTGACGATGCTGCTGGTGTCGTTTCGCGGCGCCCCCGACCAGCCTGCACGGCTGATCGCCGGTGCCGAGCATCTGGTGGGGCTGGCACTGGTGGCGGCCGTCACATGGTTTCTCGTGCGTTGTGTCGGTGCGCTCGAAGCCACCGTGTCGCGCTTCAACCCGATCGACCTTGAAGACAATCTGCGCGCACGGCGCGTACAGACGCAGGCGCGCGTGCTCAGCCGCACGGCTATGGTGGTTATCGTGGTGCTCGGCACCGGCGTGGCGCTGATGACGTTTCCCGCCGTGCGTCAGTTTGGCGCGAGCCTGCTTGCATCGGCGGGCCTGGCAGGGCTTGCCGTGGGCCTGGCTGCCAAACCCGTGCTGGGCAACCTCATCGCAGGCATACAGATCGCACTGACCCAGCCCATCCGCATCGATGACGTGGTGATCGTGGAAGGCGAGTGGGGGCGCGTGGAAGAAATCACCAGCACTTATGTCGTGGTGAAGATCTGGGATGAACGCCGCATGGTCGTTCCGCTTCAGTATTTCATCGAGCATCCATTCCAGAACTGGACGCGCCGAAGCTCGCAGATCCTGGGCTCCGCCATGCTCTGGTTCGATTACGGGCTGCCGCTTGACCCCCTGCGCGACGAGCTGCAACGCATATGTCGCGAGGCACCCGAATGGGATGGCCGCGTCTGCGTGCTTCAGGTGGTGGATACCAACGACAAGGCCATGCAGCTGCGCGCGTTGATGAGCTCAGCCAACTCCGGCAAGTCGTGGGACTTGCGCTGCAAGGTGAGGGAGGGGCTCATTGCCTTCGTGCGTCGCGAGTATCCCGGGTTTCTTCCTCGCCTGAGGGGCGAGATCGGGAGCGCCGGGGAATCGTCGGCGCTCCCTGAGGCTGCCCGGACTCAGACCAGCCCGTGATCGCGTACGTAGTCACCGAGCAGGCTGTCGTGGTCTACGCCGAGCTTGCGCATGGCGTCACGCTTCTGTCGGCTGATGGTCTTTACCGATTTGCCTTCGCGGTCGGCTATCTGTTGTAGCGACATGCCGTTGACGAAGGATTTGATGACCTCTTTTTCCCTCGGCGAGAGGGGGGCACCCGGCATGGATGCAGAAGACTCGTCGGCTTCGTTGAGGATGTCGAGCAGGGTTTCACTCAGGTAGGTTTCACCTTCGTGGATCGCCTTGGCGGCGGTGGCCAGTTCATCCATGGGGGCCCGCTTGTCGATGACGCCGCGGGCGCCGCGGGTCAGCATCGAATTGAGGGCGGCCGGACGGTTGATCATCGTCAGGACGATGACGGCCAGTTGTGGATATTTCTCGCGCAAACGGTCGAGCAGGACAAAACCATCGTCCTGTTTGTCGGTTGGCATGAGAAAATCCGTAATAACCACATCGCAGGGTGTGGTCTCAAGCAGGGCGAGAAGCTCTTCCGGGCTTTTCGCTTCTCCTACGACGTCGATGTGCGCATTCCTTAGCGCCAGGGCACCTCCGACAAGGACGAGCGGGTGGTCGTCCGCCAGAATGACTTTGAGTGGCATGCCTCGATTTCTCCTTAAACTTGCATTGCGGTACAGCTGATATCAGACCGATTATGCCTACTAAGGTTCCACTTACGAAGACGAGGCAGTGACCCGAGCCCTATTTCTGTTAATCCTGCTCGTGCTGGCACCCCTGGCCCGGGCCGTTCCGGAGGGTGCGCTGTCGGCGCAGGACGCCGACTGGTTGCGCAAGCACCCGGTCTGGACGGTCGGCGCCTATCGCGAAGGCTATCCGCCCTTTGAGGAACTTCGTGACGGCGAGCTGGAGGGCCTGGGCCCGGACTACCTGAAGGAAATCGCACGCCAGCTCGGGGTGACCCTGCAGACGCGTGTCTATCCCAGCTGGCCGGCCCTGCTTGCGGCGCTTGCACGGGGGGAGATCGATGTCGCCACGTCGGTCACTCCGCTGGAGCAGGGCATGCCGGGCATCCGGGTGGGGGCCACGTATTTCGAGTCCCTGCCGGCGCTGGTGGAGCGCCTGGATGCAGCGCCCATCCATCGTCCGGGCGACCTCAGTGGCAAGCGGCTGGCCGTGCATGCGGGCTATTTCGATATCGCCGCACTGCGTCGCGAGTTGCCGGAAACCACCCTTGTGGAGACCGAATCCACGGCTGATGCATTCGCTCGCGTGCAATCGGGCGAGGCCGCGGCCTATATCGACAATCCCTATTCCGCGCGCGAGTTCATCGGGCGCCTGGGCATGGATCACGAGCTGGGGGTTGGCCTGCCGCTGGCGCTGCCGATCAGCTCACTGGCCTTCGCCGTGCCGGAAAAGCGTGCTCCGATCGGGCGGGCGATCGATCATGCGCTGGGCGAGCTGACGGCGGCCGACCATGGGCGCCTGCGTGCCCGTTGGGTGGGCCGGGATATCGCGCCGCGGCCTCGACTGGGCGGTATTCCCCTCAGCGAGAACGAAAAGGCCTGGCTGCACGATCTGCCGCCCCTGCGACTCGGCGTGGACCCGAGCTACGTGCCTTTCAGCCTCATCACGGGGCAGGGTGAGGCCGAGGGCCTGGCACTGGATTACGTGAGGGAAATCGCCGCGGAACTGGGTGTGCGCGTCACACAGGTGCCCAGTGACGACTGGGCCGGCACGGTGGAGAAGGTGCGGCACGGGCAGGTGGACCTGGTCGCGGCGATCAATCCGCAGAGCGCGACATCGCCCGATCTCGAGGCCAGCGTGCCCTACCTCGACTTTCCCATCATGATCGTCACCCGCGAAGGGTCTCCGACGATCGCCGGGCTGGACGACCTCGCGGGCAAACGGATCATCGGCAACGTGACGCGCGAGCCCATTCGCCGGCTGCTTGCGCAGGTGCCCAACGCGCAGATCATCGCCGCACCGACCGAGGCGGAGGGGCTGCGTCGTCTGGCCGCAGGCGCGGGCGATGCGTTCGTGGGCAACCTGGCGTCCATCGATTACCTCATTCGTGAGAATTTTCTCGGGCAATTGAAGGTCGCGGCACCTACGGGCGAAAACGAAGCCATCGCGATCGGCGTGCGCCACGAACTGGCACGGCAGCTGCTGCCGTTGGTCAACCGTGTCCTGGTCAACCTGCCGACCCATCGCCAGCAGGAAATCCGTAACACCTGGTTCGCCTCGCACTACGTGGTGGGGCCCACCTGGAAAGAAATCGCAGGGCGGGTGCTGCCTTTCGTTGCCGTGCTGTTCGCATCGCTGATCGCGATCAGCTACGCATACCTGAACCTGCGTCGTGAAACACGCCGGCGCGAGCGTACCGAGCGCCGCCTGGCGGAAGTGACGGCGCATGTGCCCGCCGTGGTCTACGAAGCCGTTCGCGGTACGGACGGCTCGTACAGCATGACCTACGTGGGTGGCGACCCGCAGTCCATCCTGGGCATGGAGCCCGGCCAGATGCTCGCCGGCGGAGAGAGCATGCTCGTGCCCGTGGCGGCGGAAGAGCGCGCAGCGATGCGTGAAGCCTTCGAGCGTTCGGCGCGCGACCTGCGCCCCCTGCACCTGACCGTGCGCGCCCAGGTAGGTGGTCGTGTCCGTTACCTTAGTTCCGACGCCGTGCCTCTGGCTGCGGCGGATGGCACGGTGCGCTGGAACGGCTACTGGGTGGATGTCACGGCGCAGGAGCTGGCCTCGCGTCACCTCGCCCATGCGCGCGATGAAGCGGAGGCGGCAACGCGCGCAAAGAGTGATTTCCTTGCCACCATCAGCCATGAAATACGCACGCCGATGAACGGCGTGATCGGCCTGCTCGACGTGCTCGAACGCACGCAGCTGGACGGATCGCAACGGCGCATGGTGGCTACGATCGAGCACTCGGCCGAAGCCTTGCTGCACATCCTCGACGACGTGCTGGATTTCTCCAAGATCGAGGCCGGTCATCTCACCCTGGATGCGCGCCCTGCCGATCCGCGGGCCATCGTGGAAGGTGCCGTGGCCATCATGGCAGGGCAGGCGGAGCGCAAGGGATTGAAACTGGTCGCGCACCTCGACGAGGCCCTGGCTTCATCGGTGCTTGTCGACGATGGCCGCCTGCGCCAGGTGCTGCTCAATCTGCTGGGCAATGCCATCAAGTTCACTTCCGACGGCGAGGTGTCCATCGAGGTGAGCGTGGCGGAGCAGGTGGGTGCCCGCCAGCGGCTGGTCATCGTGGTGATCGACACGGGTATCGGCATCCATGCGGCCAAGTTGCGTCATGTTTTCGCACCCTTCAGTCAGGCTGAATCGTCTACGACGCGACGTTTCGGCGGCACCGGCCTGGGCCTGAGCATTTCGCGACGCCTGATCGAGCGCATGGGCGGTCATATCGGCATCGAGAGCGAACCGGGGCAGGGCACACGCGTGACGGTGACGCTGGAGCTTCCCGTGATCGAGTTGTCACGCAAGCCGGAATCCGCCGAAGCAGCTCATGGCGCCGTGCAGGCAATGCATCCCGGAGCCCGCATCCTGCTGGCGGAAGACCATCCCGTGAACCAGGAGCTGGTGCGTGTGCAGCTAGGCATGCATGGTTACGCCTGTGATGTCGTCGACGATGGCGTTGCCGCCATGGAAGCGCTTGATCGTTCGTCGTACGACCTGCTGCTGGTGGACTGCCACATGCCCCGGATGGACGGCTATGCCGTGGCTCGCGAAATCCGCAGGCGCGAAGCTGGTGGCACCACGCGCCTGCCGATCGTGGCCATGACGGCCGATGCGCGTGCGGACCAGCGCGATCTGTGTCTTGCCGCGGGCATGGATGATCTCCTGCGCAAGCCCATTCGCCTGGAAGCCTTCCACGAGGCCGTGGAGCGCTGGCTTGGCCGACATGACGCGCCACTGCCGTCCCTCGACATGCCGCGTATGCGCCGGGCTTTCGGTTCCGACGAGAATGTCGCCCAGGTGATCCGTGCGGGTGTGACCACGACACGCGATGCGCTGGGCCGTCTTGCGCCGGTACTCGAGCGGGCGGAGCGGGAAGAAACGGCAGGCTGGATCCATCACGTCCTCGGCGGCGTCAACGTCTTCGGCACGTCCGACGTAGGTCAGCAGGGCGAGCGGCTGGAGCTTGCCCTGCGTGGCGGTGCGCCGGTAGACGTGGAAGCGGTCAGCCGGTTTGCCGAGGCCGTGCGTGAGTTCAATGACGGCCTGGAGCGCTTCGCCGAACGCCTCGTGCCCCTGGCGGGTGCTCAGTCGTAGTCGACGCTGAGCACCGCGAAACGTGTCCTGCCACCCGGCAGTTCGGCTTCGAATTCGTCGTCCACGCGCTTCTTCAACACGGCACGGGCAAGTGGTGAGTCGACGCTGATCCAGCCCAGTCGGGCATCCGTTTCGTCGGGGCCCACGATGCGATAACGCACGGTGTCGCCGGTATCCACGTTTTCCAGTTCCATCGTGGCTCCGAAAAATACGGCGTCACGCTGCGATGGTGCGGTTTCGACGACCTTGAGCACCGGGATGCGCTTGCTGAGATAACGCGCGCGCCGGTCGATCTCGCCAAGTTGCTTCTTGCGATAGATGTACTCGGCATTTTCCGAGCGATCGCCTTCGGCGGCGGCAGCGGCGAGGGCCTTTACCACCTCGGGCCTGACGGTGTGCCAAAGGTGGTCCAGTTCGGACTTGAGGCGTTCGAATCCGTCGCGAGTGATGATCGCGGTGGATGACGGCGAAGGTGGTCGCCAGCGACTCATGAGCGCACGCCTGCGCCAAGGGTATCGAGAAGGGCTTCGAGATCGTGCACGACAGGGTGTTCCGGATAAGCGTGGATAAGGGAGCGCGCCAGGGAGGCAGCGTCGTCGCGCCGGTCGAGGCGGTGAAGCATGCGCACGGCCAGCAGGCCGTAGTGCGGCGCGCCTTCGTCTTGTGGCCATGATTGCAGGTAGCCTTCGGCCAGGTGCAGCGCAAGACGCAGCATGCCACCGTGCGCGGCGACATCGGCCAGCGCGCCACAATTGGCTGGCGCATCGGGGATGAAGGCGGGATCGATGTCGATGGCATCCTGCACGACACCCAGTGCGCGGCGGGCTTCATGGCCGGTGACGAGTGCCGCAATCCATATCTGCGCATGCACGAGCAGTTCAGGACGCCTTTGCTGCGCGCGAAGCAGCTCCCGGTAACGCAGATGAAGCGGCGCAGGGGCAACGCCTTCGCGAAGGCGCTCGGTTAGGATATCCGTTGCGGCGGCCATGTCGGTTCGGGCGATTTCGTTGACGTGCTTCAACAGTGCCGTGTCGTCATCGGGAGTCACGGCCATGGCGAGTGACTCGGCATCGGGGCGATAACCGAGCGCTTCATGGCGATGCAGGATCAGCGCTCCCATGAGGTGAAAGTTGTACACGGTGAGATAATTGGCAATCGCGAAGTAGGCGATCACTCCGAAGAAACCCGGGCCATGATCGCTCATGGCGTACTGTGCCCCGCCCTGCAACAGGCTGGTGACCAGCACGACGCCGAACAAGGCCATGTAGTGGCCACCGAGCCGGCCGATTACCGCTACCCAGGTCAGCGGGTTCAGTGCCGTGAGCACGCCATCGAACGTGAGCGACATGGTGATCGCGGGCAGGATGAACGCGAATACCAGCGATACCAGAAAGCCCGGAATGCCGAACAGGATCGGAGCCAGCACGGCAAGCGCATTGCCCGTGACCTGGATGATGATCAGGGCGAGGCTGGTGCCGTCCCGGGATTCCAGGGCCACTTCCGGTGGTTCGGCATAGCCATCGGCGGATCGCCTCAGGCATTCGAAGGCATAGGCATAGATGGCGATCCAGCCGAGGCCGGTAATCAGCAGCTGGGTGCCCGGCAGGAATCCCAGTGTCTCGAACAGGGTGACGGCAACGATGACCATCGGGCCGGAGCCGCGCAGGGGATAACGAAAGCCGGTACGTATGCGCTCTCCGAAAGACGTTTCCGGGTCCAATCGTTCCAGGCGCATGTCAGCGCTTGCCACCAAAGATGCTGCCGAGGATGCCGCGCACGATCTGCTGGCCCGCGCGCGTGCCGACGCTGCGCACCACGGACTTCGTCATCGTTTCCAGAATGCCCTGGCGTCGCGAGGTTCCCAGTACGGCATCACGCACCGCGCCACTCCAGCCGCTATCGGTAGCATCCGCCGACTTGCCAGCGCTTTTGACTGCGGGCGCGTCATCCGCGTTCTTCTGGCTGGCTCGTGCAGCGAGCCGTTCCTCGGCGGATTCGCGATTCACCGACGTGTCGTATTTCGCGCCTACGGGAGAGCGCGAACGCACCGTTGCCCGTTCCTCGGCGGTAATCGCCCCGATACGGCATTCAGGCGTGGACACCAGCACCTTCTGCACGGGTGACGGGACGCCGCCTTCGCCAAGGGTGGAGGCGAGCGCTTCACCCGTGCCGAGCGTGCCGATGACCTCGGCCACATCCAGTTTCGGATTGCGTGCGAAGGTTTCAGCAGCCGCCTTGACCGCTTTCTGGTCGCGGGGCGTAAATGCCCGCAAGGCGTGCTGCACGCGATTGCCAAGCTGGCCCAGGATTTCGCCCGGCACGTCATCGGGATTCTGCGAGCAGAAATAGACGCCCACGCCCTTGCTGCGGATCAGTCGCACCACTTGTTCCACGCGCTGGCGCAGAGCGGCGGGTGCATCGTCGAAGAGCAGGTGCGCCTCGTCGAAGAAGAACACCAGCTTGGGTACATCGAGATCGCCTACTTCAGGCAGTTGCTCGAACAGCTCGGACAGCAGCCAGAGAAGGAAGGTCGAATACAGGCGGGGTTTCAGGATGAGCGTTTCGGCGGCCAGCACATTGATGACGCCGCGCCCGCTCATGTCCTGGCGCATCAGGTCGGCCAGTTCCAGGGCGGGCTCACCGAAGAAGGACTGCGCCCCGTCCTGTTCCAGGCGCAGCAGGGCCCGCTGGATCGCGGCGACGCTGGTGGCGCTGACAAGGCCATAGCGGGCGGAAATGTCTTTCGCATGCTCGGACGCAAACGCCAGCATCGCGCGCAGGTCGCCCAGGTCCAGGAGCAGCAGGCCCTCGTCGTCCGCCACGCGGAAGATGACCTCCAGCACGCCTTCCTGGGTGTCGTTCAGCTCCATCACGCGGGCGAGCAGGGTGGGGCCCATTTCGCTCACGGTCGCTCTTACCGGGTGGCCGAGCTTGCCGTAGATGTCCCAGAACACCACGGGATTGGCCTGGGGCTTCCAGGACGAAAGCCCAAGCCTGGCAAGGCGGCCCTGCAGCTTTTCGGTGGGAGCGCCGGCGGCCTGGGAGAGACCGGCCAGGTCGCCCTTGGCGTCGGCCAGGAAGCAAGGCACGCCCAGGCGGGAGAATCCCTCGGCCAGCAGCATCAGCGACACCGACTTACCGGTGCCGGTGGCGCCGGCGATCATGCCGTGGCGATTGCCGAAACGGGAGTCCAGCTCGACCGTGGTGTCGTCGTTGCGTCCAATGAGGATCCGGGACATGGCTATTCCTTAAGAAAGTCCTGAACAAGTTTACGCAACGGTATGCCGCTGCGGGAAAAATCCGGCCATTCCCCCTTGAGTTGCAGGGTGTCCGGGATTAACGTTGCGGGCATTGTCGTACCCGAGCCATGAGAATGCCTCTTCGTTTCCCTCGTTCTGCCATTGTCCTGTCCCTCGTCGTCCTGGCCGGTTGCGCGTCGGGCGGTGCCCCGCGTCCGGGCAGGGCCGCGCCGCAGGTCAATGTGTTGTACGACCGGATGAACCAGGCGAGCAAGGCTTACGAGGCGTCCATCGACCAGGCTCGCCGGGGCGACACCCCTCAGGCCGCGCAGACCCGCAAGCAGGCGCTCGACCAGCTGAAGGATGCCTCGGCACGGTGCAGCCTTACGCCGGGCTGCGACCCGCAGCGTTTTGCCGCCGTGTTCGATCGCCTGTTGCGCCTGAAGGACGGCAGCTTCATCGAGGGCGAGGACACCGACGACACGCCGCAGTCGGCCGAGGTCGGTGCCCAGCCGGGCGACGCCTCGGGCTCGCTGGCAGTAGGTGCACTGCCGCAGGCACAGCGTAGCGTCACCCTGCTCAAGGGCCAGAAGTTCGCCGACATGATGGTGATGAACGGCCCGGTGAAGGCATCGCTGGAAATGTGGCTCACCCAGCTGCGCCCGAACCTCATGGACGCTTACGTCAACTACCAGATGATGCGCTACAAGATGTGGCCGGCCTACAAGAGTGCCGACCTGCCCGAAGCGCTGCTGTTCGGCATCATGGCGAAGGAGTCGGGCGGCAAGGTGCATGCGGTGTCGCGCTCCGGCGCTTCGGGCCCGCTCCAGTTCATGTACGCCACGGGCCTGCGTTTCGGCCTGTCCAACGACAGCGGGTTCGACCAGCGCTTCGATCCGACGATGGCCGCGCAGGCCAATGCGCAGTACATCAACGAGCAGCTGGCCAACTTCAACAACAACCTCGAACTCACGCTGGCGGCCTACAACGGCGGCGAAGGGCGCATGCGTCGCATCGCCGCGGCGAATCCAGGCGCCGGCTTCTACGATCCGCAGATCTACGGCCAGATGTCGGCCGAAACCCGCGATTACGTACCCATGGTGCTCGCCGCCGCGTGGCTGTACCTGCATCCGGACAGCTACCACCTGCGCTGGCCGAAGATCGACGGCGAAGCAGGGCAGATCGTGCTGAAGCGCCCGGCCTCGATTTCCGAACTCACCATCTGCCTGGGCTCGGCCGAGGGCATGCAGGGCGGCTGGTTCCGCACGTTGCGTAACCTCAATCCACGCCTTGATCCGCAGGTGAGCCAGCCGGTGGGTACGCGGCTTGATGTGCCCAAGCAGCTGGAAAAGGCCTATGCGTCTGCCTGTGCGGATGGCCCGTGGCCCATCCTCGCCAGCGACCTGCACAACGCCGTGAAGATCGTCGCACCGCCGCCGCCTGCGGCCACGTCGGCAGCGCTGGCCAATGGCCCGGCATCTTCGTCGTCTTCTTCGTCGAAGCCGTCCTCTACGGCATCGAAGAGCTACACGGTGCGTCGCGGCGATACCCTTGTGAGCATTGCACGCAAGAGCGACTGCGCCGACGTGGAAGCCATTGCGCGCATGAATGGTCTCAAGGGGCACCAGTTACAGGTGGGGCAGTCCCTGCGCGTGCCGGTGTGTCGCTGAGCGGAATCAGCCTGCGGCGCGGGGTGCCATCCAGTCGGACGGTGCTTCGCGGCGCTCAAGGGCCGATAGCTCCTTGACCTGGCGCATCAGGCGGAGGATCTGCCGATGCAGTTCTTCCATGCCCGGGCGGTGCGAATCCAGCGTCTCGTGATAGACGGCGGCGATCCACAGGGCGACGCCACGCGTGGCGATCAACGGGTTTTCCGAGCGGGCCTTGGTGAGGCCGATGTCAGGCCCGTGGCCGTAGGTGCTGTAGCGTTCTTCCGGCGGGGTGCCGTACAGGTGCGGGAAGTCACATGCCGCTGCCTGCTCCATCTCGCGCCGAACCAGCTGCTGGAGATCGGCATGCGCGCGCACGGGCAGGTCGAGGACAACGCGCTCGATGTCGGCCAGCTGGCGACGCAGGCGGATCTCGCGGTTCAAGGCGATGAGATGGCTGACCAGACGCATGAACGACTTCCCCCAGTACGGATGCTTCCCGGCTTCGACGCCTCCCTCTAAAGAGGTATCGAAGGCCCGAAGCATACCGCCGGTCAGGTCTGAATGTAAGTCGTTTCGGTCACAATGTGACGCAATATGTCACGTTTTTGCGCCTGCCCAGTGACCCAGGCGCTGGCCCATCTGCACCACCTGCTGGGGCTCAAGGGCGTCGATCTCGTAGCCCTCGGGCAGCAGCAGGATCACGGTGGAGCCCATGTTGAAGCGGGCCATTTCGGCGAAGCGCTCAAGCGCGACGCCACGCCCGCTGCAGTCCACCCGGCGGATGTCGGCCGCGTAGGGCGGGATGGTCAGGCCGTCCCAGACCGTCGCGACGCTGGATACCAGGATGGCGCCCACCATCACCGACACGAAGGGGCCGTGCTCGCCGTCGAAGCGGCAGACCAGGCGCTCGTTGCGGGCGAACAGGCGAGGGATGGCCTCCACGGCGAACGGGGCCACGCTGAAGATGCGGCCCGGCACGTGCGTGGTCCCCTGGAGCCTGCCGTCCAGCGGCATGTGCACGCGGTGATAGTCGCGCGGCGAGAGGTAGATCGTCACGAAGCTGCCGTTGCGGAACGCCTCGGCGCTGGCCTCGTCGCCCAGCAGCTCGGCGGCGGTGTACTCCTGGCCCTTGGCCTGGAAGATGCGGCCGTCGCGGATGCGGCCCGACTGGCTGATGCGACCGTCGGCCGGGCACAGGATCGCCTGCGGATCGGGGTCGGCGCGGCGCGCATCCGGCTTCAGCTTGCGGGTGAAGAAAGCATTGAAGTGCTGGTACGCCAGCGGATCGGGCTGGGCGGCCTGGCTCATGTCCACGTCATAGCGCCGCACGATCTGCCCGATCAGGAAGTTCTTCCAGGGAGCCCATTCCCAGCGGGTGGCGTGGTAGACGATCCGCGACAGAAAGCGGTGCGGAAGAATGTATTGCAGCAGGACATTGGGCTTCATCGGCGGGAGTATAGACGACGCGCTTGCCCGCAAGACCATGCGCCTGCCGTAATCCCATAGATCGCGGCTATCGATGCAAAAATGATTATGAATTTCACTTTTTGATACATGGCACCTATCGTTTTGAGGCATGAAGCGCCACGACGAGATAGCGCCCATGGTCGACTACACCTGACGGAATTTCTTTCCGAGGGGCATGCGCTACGGCAATCCATCCATTGACGATGCCGTAAGACCACCTGCCAGTCGCGCTTTGGGTACGCAAGGTTGTCGATCCTGGGAAAGTGGCCGCTATTCAGGGCGTTGTGATTTGCGTGGCCGGATCGACATCTCGATCGTGTTGTCCAATGGCTTGGTTCGTTGGTTACCTCATTGCAGAATCGGCAGCGTGTCTTCTCAGGATGAGGCCAGGTATGTCGAGGATGCTCTTTGTTGCCCTTCTGGGGCTTGTGGTGTCATGCGGAACGCTCCCTCCCCGCAGAGAAGGGGCGGCGCAGTCGATGGCGCCACAAGATCGAGGGGATGCCGTTTCATCCACAGCGACAGTGGCGGCAGACGTTGCGATGCCCGCGTCGGTGGGCAGTCAGGCGCTGGCGGATATCCAGGGCTGGTACAACGACGTGGCGGTCAACTGCAATGCCAGCGTCAATCAGCCTGCCGTGCTGTGCAGCGGCGTGATGCTGCGCGCAACGGAGCCCACGCCTTCGTTTTTACCCTGGGATCCGAGCTCCAACTCGATTACCAGTGGTGGCATCTCGTTCTCGTATATCCGCAACGATGTCAATTTCACCAAGCTGGCGTACGGCCACAAAAACGGCTTCATCCTCTATCCGAAGAACAAGGCGCCGGGCAGCGATCTGTCCATAGAGGTGCTTTGTTCGTTTCCCATGGATGCCTCCACCAGTGACCGCAAGGACCAGGGATGTGGCCAGCATCCTCTCTACGCCGTACCTGCGAGGACCGAGGCATGTGACAAGCAGGGCCTGAACACACTGGCAGCCTGGCAGGCGTTCTACGCGCAGATCGGTAACGATGACCATCGGGGCCAGTGTGGATGGGGCGTACGCAAAGGCGAGAATGGGACGGCTGCGCGATTCATTCTGAGCCTGCAGGCCCATGAAGTCATGACGGGCTATCATCGCAACACCCAGAACGAATTGCGTCTTGCTACCTGGCCCACGGGCAGCGGCGCATCGCTTCCGATTCGCGCGTTCTTTTACCTGACCGGAGGGTTGTCCGACGCGCAGGACGACCAGCGGCGCTACTACCAGCAGTTCGGCGTTTTCGTGCCGGTTGTCAGGGTCAATCTTCCAGCGGTTGTCGGCGGTAAGGCGACGTTTGCTTACGTGACGGGCGAGCAGGTGATCGCAGATGGTGCCGGTGAGGTGTTCGAGCACTTCGAGGGGGAGCATCGTGGTGAGTTCACGACGCTGCGGGTCCGTGGCGGAATGATCGAGAACGCAAACCGGCCCGTAGGCTCTACGGAAATCGTCGATGTCGTCAATGCCTGGAACCATGTCAATCATCGGGCCGTGTTGCTTCGCAACGGCGCGAATTCCAAGGTCACGATGAAGATGACGCTTGCCTCTCCGGCTCTTGAAGTCTCGTTCGGATATGCTTACCAGGATGCTATTTCACCCACCGTTATGGCCTGGTATAGCGACAACACCACCCAGAGCTGGGGATTCAAACCCGCACCGAAGGACGGCAGGGAGTCTTTCAAGGCCAAGCCGGGCACACGCATCACGGCCTTTAGTGTGCGGGTGGAGGCGGTTGCTGCGTCGAAACTGTACATCGATAACATTGCATTGACCGGGGTGGTTGGCCCAGGCGATGTCAGCGGAACAACCGAGCCAGAGCCCTAGGCATCCCTTGCCGGATTGCGAACGCTCTTATCGCATAGCTTCGTCGGGCGAGGGACAATCCGCAGCCTTCGGCCCATAGGGCTCGTCCCCAAGGGGCCGCTTTCTCTTGAGTCTGCGCGCCCATGAAGCCATGCCGGAGCAGCAGCGCGCCCTGGCAAACGAAGTTCGCCTGGCGACCTGGCCGAAGGAAAGCGGCATACGCTTGCCGATACGTGCATTTTTCTACGTTCCGGCAGCCTCGGGTGCCCTCGCCAAGGCACAGGGTGACCAGCGCAGGTATCGCGATCAGTACGGCCTTTCCGTGCCCATCCTGCAACTCGTGCTGCCGGTCGGGGTGGGTATGCCCACCCGTTTCGATTACAACCCGGCTGACCAGGTGGCGCCTATGTAGGAGCAGGCGGTGTCCCCGGCATCCTTGGGCTATGGGGAGTGACCGCATATGTCGAAATGCGTCGAAAGATCAATTATCTACGAAACCAGCAACGGCATTTGCATAGCGATGGCCTGATCTCGGGATCCCATTGCTACTTCTCATGAGCAATGATGTGCTTCAGGTGCCTGACTCTGGTGTGGTGCCAATACACGTCTTGATGTGCAGGCGATGCGGGTCGGGAAAGGGAGTTCGCGATGAAAAGGATCTTTGCCGTACTTCTGCTGGTTGCGCTGGCGGCGTGCGACCACGTGCGGCCCGTCGCACCACCGGCCCCGCCAGGTTCAATCTCATCTCAATCGGTGCAATCGCCGTCGGGGGCGCCAGTTGCTGGCTCACCCCGGGCACTCATCGGTGATCAGGCGGTGGCCGACCTCCGCCGCTGGTATGACGACACCCGGTCGGATTGTGGGGGTGCCACGTCTCCGGCGTTCGTGTGCTCCGGCGTGATGTTGCGGGCTACGGCCAACAGTGCCAACTACTTGCCCTGGAATCCCAATCCGAATTCGACCGGAGTGTCGTTCTCGTGGATTCGCAAGGATACAAATTTCAGCAAGCTGGCCTATGGCTACGGCAACGGGTTCATTTTCTATCCGAAGAGCGAAAACGCGGCAGGTTCACAGGTCATCGATGTGGAGTGTGCCTTTCCACACGACGGGGGAACGAACGACCGGCCTTCGTTGAGTGGATGCGGGCCGACGACGCAGTATCCGCAGAGCAGCCGCCCCTGTGATGACCAAGGCATACAGACCTACTCGTCCTGGCTTCAGAGCTTCAATGGTCTGGTCAACAAGCATCAGGGGCAATGTGGATGGAGCATGCGGTCGTCGGCGCGGGCGAATCGCTTCACGCAATTCATCCTGGCCAGGCAAGGTATGGCCGTGGCGAACTGGAGTACTCAGAACGAATTGCGCATGGTGAAGTGGGCGCAGAACAGTATTGTGCCTGTGCGCGCCTTTTTTTACCTTCCGGGCATAGCCGGCGCGCTAGGGTATGCGCAAGAAGATCAGCGGCGCTACAAAATCGCTTTCAATACTTTTGTGCCGATTATTCGTTTGACACTTGCATCCTCGAAGAGCGATGCGGCGTCGTTTGCCTATGTGGGCGGTGATCAGGTGGTTCCCGATCCCGGGGACGGTGGTTCCGGGCCCGGCCCGGACCCGGGCCACGGGGATATCATTGACTTTGAAAATATCCCTTTGCAGGGACCTATCGATTCTACCCGCGGAAAAATCGAGATTCCATTGACTACCGGTTGGATCGAATTTGGCGGCTGGCTTAGCGGCGCACCGACGTATGTTGCAAACGCAGCCACGCCGACGCCCTTCATATCGGGCCACCACCTGATGACAATAACCCGGCCTGGGCAATATGACAGAATCGGTTTCACTGTGTTCCGTGGCGCATTCCGGTCTTTGGAAGTGAGCTATACCATCGAAGGCGGGAAGCAAGCCTACATGATGGCGGAGATAGGTAACGAGGACGAAATCAAATGGCTTAAAGGCAGCGGAACGCTAGTGTTTGACGCGAAAAAAACGGTTAATTTCGCCCGCGTGTCGTTTGAAGGTAACGTAAATGAAGCTCCAGTGACCATTCGTATCGATAACGTTAAAGTAAAAGAGTAAGGAATCAAGCAATGCTTGATCGGGCCAAGGCTGATGGAATAGCCCTAATGGCGAACACAATGCGGTCGCCCGATTCCTGCCTGGCTATGCATGTGCATGAGGACATGCCGCAGATGCAGCGAGCACAGGCGAACGAACTGCGCCTGGCAACATGTCCAAGGCACAGCGGCACGCGCTTGCCCATGCGCGCACGTCGAGATGTCCTGAGAGATCGCGGACAAGGTTCGCTCCTGAAGGGGGTGGCGTAGAGGGATCAGCGTTGAGAGGTAACGGGCAGGCTTATGTACGTGCCAGCCTCGCCGTCGCGCAAGACCGTCTGCGTCGCCTTTTTGTAATCCGCCGGCTTGGCGTTGAAGATGTTCGGCACGAAGGTCTGTGGATTGCGGTCGTACAGCGGGAACCAGCTCGACTGGACCTGCACCATGACACGGTGCCCCGGCTCAAATACATGATTCACCGTGGGCAGTGGAAAGTTGTAGGCCAGTGGCTTGCCCGGTACAAGCGCCTTCGGCTTGTCGTAGCCCTCGCGATATCGCCCACGGAAGATCTCCATGGCGATGGGTAGCTGGTACCCACCCATCGACGGCTTGTCTTCCACGTCATCCGGATACACATCGATCAGCTTCACTACCCAGTCGCTATCCGTACCTGTGGTGGAGGCCAGCAGGTGCACAAGCGGCTCGCCTGCCACGCCCATCGGTTTATCCAGCACGGGAGATACATACGTCAGTACGTCGGTACGTGTGGCGAACTGACGCTGGTCGTCCACCAGCCATTCGGGCCAGGTATCTTCACGCTCGGCGACCCCATGCGACCACGACTGGATCGGGCGCACGCGGTAGGGCACCGGTTTCGCCGGGTCGGAGATGTACTCGTCACTTCCCTTGTCCGGCACCTGCGTACCGAAGCCACCATGGGCTTCGACATACCAGCGCTGCATGGTCGGCGTGCAACCCTGTGCGCAGGACGAGGGCCATGTATCGAGCCGTCGCCAGGTGTTTTCACCGGTGACGAAGGCATTGACCGGAGAAACATCGGCCCTGGGTGCGCCATCCTTGAGGTATTGCGCGAGGAAAGGTCGCAGCATCTGCTGGCGGAAGGTCTTGCCCGTGTCGCTGCCAAGCTCGATGGCGCCGATGGTACTGGCGTTTTCCCATGTCTTCGCATGACGCCAGGGGCCGAGCACCAGCCAGAGCTTTTCATGGGAGGGGTCGCGCGGGGCGAGTGCACGGTAGACGGCCATGTCTCCGTAGTTGTCTTCCTGGTCCCAAAGGCTGTGGACGAGCATGGTGGGAACCGTCATCGGTTCGTTTGCTGCGATGCGGTCCAGCGCCTGCTCGGACCAGAAGTTGTCGTAGGCAGGATGGGCGAGGATCTTCTGCCAGAAGCCCAGCGCCTCCATGCCATGGGCGCGACCGATGTCGCCTGCCGAGCCGCCGTTGAGGTACAGGTCGTAGTCGTCGCGGTAAGCCGTGGTCCAGGGAATGTCGCTGCCGCGCGAGTTCACCATGCCGTAGATGTAGGGAATCATCTGCTGGCGGAAGGCACCCCGATGAAACCAGTCGTCGCCCATCCAGCCGTCGATCATCGGATTGATCGGTACGGCGACCTTGAGCGCCGGATGCGGATGGATGGTGGCGATCATCGCCTCGAAACCATCGTAGGAAATGCCGATGATGCCGACCTTGCCGTTGGACTCTGGCACCTGCTTCACCAGCCAGTCGATGGTGTCGTATATGTCGCTGGATTCGTCGATGTCGGTGGGATTGCCATGTCCGACCGGTGGCCGGTTCATCACGAAGTCGCCTTCGGAGCCGTGCTTGCCGCGGATATCCTGGATCACCCGGATATAGCCGTCCTGCACGATGATGTCGGCCGGGTTGTCGTACCCGCGCAGGGTCGTGCCAAGGCGCGGGCTGTCGGTGCGGTTGCCCATGCCATCGGCGCCGTAAGGCGTTCGCGTGAGCAGGATGCCCGCATGCCTTGCTCCCTTGGGCACGAGGATAACGGTATGCAGCTTCACGCCGTCGCGCATCGGTATGTTCACCGTGCGCCGTTCGTAGTCGTAACCGGCGTGGCTGGGAACGAAGTGGGCCGGCGTTTCCGTCGGCAGATCCTTGTAGGTGCGTTCGCCGCCGGTCACCGGAGCCGCGAGGGCTCCGGTGACGAGCGCGACGATGGACAGTCGCAATAACGGATGCATGGTGTCTCCGTCAGAAGTCGTAGGTGATGCCGAAGCGGGCGTAGCGCGGCGGCGTGTAGCTGATCACGCGCTGGTAGGCGTCGTTGACCGAGTGGATGCTGCCGGAAACGGGTTCGGTCTGGTCCGGGCGTTGCTGGTTGAGCAGGTTGAACACCGAGACGTTGAAGGCCAGCTTGCGATCGGCCCACAGCGGACGATACTCCACGTTTACATCCAGCAGTTCCTGCCAGGGCTGGCGACCCATGTCACCCGGGCGCGAGGCCACGCCGAAACAGAAGTGGTAATAGCTGCCGTAGCCCGCCGGGTCGGTCTCGGCGGCACCGTAGCGCCCCAGGCACTCCTTCGGGCGGCCCGACTGCACGGTGAGGTTGGCCGAGACCATCCATTCCGGTGCGATCTGGTACGAGCCGTACATCTTCAGCTGGTGCTTGCGATCGTTGGAGAGATAGCCGTTGGCGTAGTCCATCAGCGTGGCGTAGTCCCAGTCACGCGAGGCGGCGACCGAACCCTGACCGACGTCGGATCGCACCTGGCCTTCGGTGTTGCCGTAGCTGCGCGAGTACAGGTAGTCGATCTTGCCCGACCACTTGCCGTCGAACGGATGCGACAGGTACACGTCCAGGCCGTAGTAGTTGCGCTTGAGGTGGGTAAAGCCGAAGTCGTCGTTGGTCACCGTTACATCGGTATAGCCGCCATTGGCGTTGGCCAGCTGGTAGACGTTGGCGCGACCGGGATTGGACAGATAACAGCTGCCGATCGTCACCGACTTCAGATCCGCGCCCTGCGCGGCAGCGGCGCGCGAAATCGCACCGTTGTCGCAGACGTCGTCGAGCGCGTTGCGCAGCTTGCGCACCGTGGCCTTTGCGCCCCAGATCCAGGCCGGATCGAACTGGTGGTCGAAGCCCAGGATGAACTCGTCCTGGTATTCCGACTTCAGGTTCTTGGAGCTGACGGTCTTCGGGTCGGGCGGCTGGCCATATTCGCCGTTCGGTGACACGGCGCCACCGGTGGCCGACTTGATGAAGGTGACACCGGTGGGCAGGCCGTTGGCATCGATGCCGGTATAGGTGAAGTACTGGTTGGTGGCCAGCGAACCGGCGGACGTGCGCAGGGCCACGGAGGCCGGCATGGAAAGGTAATAGCGACCGGCGTTGCCGTAGATCTTCAGCGTGGAATCGCCCTTCACGTCATAGCTGAAGCCGAGGCGGGGTGCCCACTGCGGCTTGGTCAGGCGAAGGTACGGCTGGCCGGCCGGGTTGTAGTTGGTAAACGCATCGTTGCGCAGGCCCAGCGAGAGCAGCAGCTTGTCGTTGACCTGCCAGTCGTCCATCACGTACTGGGCGCGCTGGCTCACGCGAACCGTGGCCAGCGTGTTGTAGTGGCGGTAGTAGCCGTAATAGCCGGTGGCACCACCAGGATAATTGCCGACCTTGTCGACGAAGGGGTTTTCGCTGATGTTGAGGTTCGGATCGATCTTGCCGTACCACAGCTCGTAGCCGACGCCACCGATGGTGGTGCCGTCTTCGTAGTCCTTGGTGTCCTGGTTGTCGATGCCCGCCGTGATCGAGTGCGAGCCGATCTTGTAGTTGAGGTCCACCCGCAGGTTGCGCGCATTGGACTCATGCCCGGGGTTGTCCACCGTATCGAGGGTCTGGTGGTTGGTGATGGGCGTGCCACCGGTGTACGCAGGATTCTGCTGGTCGATGGCACCGATGAAGGGACCGACCACGCCGGTCTGAGCAGGTTCGTTATAGTAAGTCAGCTTCGACTTGCCATAAAGTGCTGTCAGCGTCAGGTCGTCGGTGATATAGCTGGTGAACTTGCCGATATAGATGCGGGCCTGCGTCTTGTCGGTTTCGCCGATGCTGTTGAAGCTGCCGGTGCTGAGCGTGTTGTAGTCGTAGTTGTACTTGCTGCCGCTCGTGCGATGCGTCTCGCCGACGCTCGTGAGCTCAAGGATGTTGTTGTCCGTGATGTTCCAGTCGATCTTGCCGTAGAACTTCGGGTCCTTGTACGTGTACTTCGTATCGTAGGAGTGATTCAGGTCGCCGACATTGTTGCCTTCCGTGCGGGCCGCTTCCACCGCGGCGAATACATACAGCTTGTTCTCGATCAGCGGGCCGCCGGCGTAGGCGCTGATGGTGCTGGTCCAGTCGCGGTTGTCCTTGTTGCGCAGGAAGATGCTGCCCTGGGTCTTTGCGTCACCGTGTACATATCGGATATCACGCGCATCGGACAGCGCAAACTCCGGCTCCCAAAGCACTTGCGCACCGAAGTGCCATTCATTGGTGCCGCGCTTGCCGACCTGGCTGATCACGCCGCCATCGGAGCGGCCGTACATCGCGGAATAACCGCCGCTCAGCACTTCCTGCTGGTCGATCGCGCCATAGGGCAGGCTCACGCCACCGAAGCCGCTGAGCGGATCGGTCGTGTTGAAGCCGTTGATGTAATAAGCGTTCTCGCTGACCGACGAGCCGGCAAAGGAGACCAGCGAGCCGCCGAAGGCGCCCTTGAAGCTGGCGATGCCACGCGATGCACCCGGGGCGAGCAGTGCAATGCCTTCGGCCGAGCGCTGCAACGGCAGGCGGGCCAGGTCGGCCGAGGTGATCACGGTGCTGGAAGCGACGGTGGCGACGTCGATCTTCGGCACCTGGTTGGCTGAAACGGTCAGGCCTTCGAGTTGCTGGGTGCCGCTGGCGGCTTCGAAGGAGACATCGGTGGCGGCACCGACACGCAGGGTGATGTTGTCCCGCGAGTCGACGACCGCGCCTTTCTTCTTGAGCGAGACCTTGTAGGTGGCCAGCGGCAGGGCTTCCACGGCATAACGGCCACGGCCGTCGATGCCGACTTCGCGGGAAAGACCGTTGCTGCCTTCGATGAGCACCGTCTCGCCATCGGCGATGGGCGCCTGGCCAGTGATGCGTCCGGTCGTAGCCTGGCCATGGGCGAGGCCGGAAAGCGACGCGGCGACGGCGGCGCAGATCAAGGTCCGTCGTAGGGAAGGTCGGGGTTGCATGGTAAAGCTCCAGAAGGCTTTCGATTGGGTGGGTATGGCTTCAATCGATCTAAAAATGCAGCGTGGAGCGGCCTTCCTGGCACGTCGTTTTCTTAGGCGTATTCGATGGCGCCGACGATGCCGGCAATGGCAGCGATGGCGCGGGATTTCTCGGCGCGGCGGTCGGTGACCAGTACGTCGATGCGATCGGCGGGGCACCAGGCCACGCGGCTGCGGACACCGACCTTGGCGTGGTCGGCGGCGATCATGATGGAACGCGCATTGGCACACATGGCGCGGGCGATCTCGGCTTCTTCCAGCTCGAAGCTGCTGGCACCGGCGGCGGCGTCGATGCCCACCGGCGAGAGGATGGCCAGGTGCGCCTGGTAACGGGCGATCTCGGCAATGGTGGCGGAGCCGTGCGTGCAGCCGATGCGTGCGTCGAAGCGGCCGCCGAGCAGGCGCACTTCGTTATCGGGACGTGCGGCGAAGCGGGTGGCGACGTCCACGGAGTTGGTGACGATGGTGAGGCCGCTGCGTGCGGAGAGCGCTTCGGCGACGAGGGTCATGGTGCTACCGGCGTCCATGAAAACGGTCTGGCCGCTTTCCACCAGGGACGACACCTTGCGCGCGATGGCGCGCTTCTCGCGAACACGGGTGGCGTGGCGGACATCGATCGGCGGTTCGTCGTCGGCCAGCACGGCACCGCCGTGGACGCGGCGGATCTCGCCGCGATCGGCCAGTTCCACGAGGTCGCGGCGGATGGTTTCGCGCGACACGCCCAGTTCGGTGACGATGCGCTCCACGGACACCTTGCCGCTGGCACGCAGCAGGTCACGGATGCGGGTATGTCGTTCTTCATGCCACATGGCGGCGGTCCTTCAATACGTGCAGGGCAAGGCGCATGGCGCCCAGTGCTAAGGCACCGGCCAGCACCACGCACATGGCGTATGCAGCGGCCTGCGCCAGGAATCCGTTTTCGTCCAGTCGCATCACGCTGACGGAGGCGAGGCCGAGGTCGGGGGTAACGAGAAAGATAACGCCGGACAAGGTCACCATCGAGCGCATGAACAGGTAGAAGAAACCGGCGATCGTAGCCGGTGCGGCGAAGGGCAGGATCGCATCGCGAAGCACATGCCGTGTGTGGCCGCCAAGACTGGAAACCACGTCTTCCAGGGCGCCCGGTACCTGGCGCATGCCTGCCTGCATCGTGAGGAAGGCCTGGGCGTGGTAGTGATAGAGGCTGCACGCCGCGACGATGGCTGCGCTGCCATACAACCACGCCGAGAGCGTCCCATGGTTGAACGCCAGCACGTAGCCCAGGCCAAGCACCATGCCGGGTACGGCAGCGGGCAGCGTGGCGAGGAACTGGATCGGTCGCGCCCAGCGCGGTGGTACGGAGCGCAGGCCGGCGGCCAGCGCGAAGATGAGTGCGATGCCGGCAACGGCGGCAAGCAGCGACACGCCAAGCGAGGTGGCAACCGGGCCATACCCTTCGGGCATGTCGAGGTAGTGCGCGAAGGTGATGGCCGGATCGTAAGGCCACAGGCGGACCAGGCTCACGTAAGCCACGGTGGCGACGACGGCAAGCATGGGCAGCAGTGCGAGCGCACCCCCGAGCCCGAGCAGGACATCGCGCAGCACGCAGCGTGACGCAACCAGGGGCAGGCCGACGACGCCTTCACCGGCGTCCTGGCGACGGCGCGCCATGCGACCCAGCGCCACGGAAAGCAGGGCGGGCAGAAGCAGGATGACGCCGAGCGTGGCGCCCATGCCGAAGTCCATCTGTCCGACCACCTCGCTGTAGATTTCCATCGCCAGCACACGGTAGTTGCCACCCACCACCACGGCGCTGCCGAAGTCGGTGAGCGTTTCGGTGAATACCAGGAAGGCGGCGGCTATCAGGGCAAAGCGCAGGCGCGGCAGGGTGACGTCGAGGAACTGGCGCAGCGGGCCGGCACCCAGCGACGCGGCGGCATCGTAATGCCGTGCGGGCGTGCGCTCCAGCGCGGCGGAAATCACGATCACCGCCTGGGGCAGGCTGTACAGCGTGTTGGCGATCAACAGGCCCCAGAATCCATAGATGTCGGTAGGCAGGCCAGTGAGGCGGTGTACCAGGCCGTTGCGACCCAGCAGGCAGACCAGTCCCAGGCCGATCACCAGCGACGGCGCGAGCATCGGCAGCAGCAGGATGCCGCGGATCAGTGCCTTGCCGGGAAGGCGCGAGCGGTGCAAGGCCATGGCGAGGCATAGTCCGAACAAGACGGTGGCGAGCGTGGTCGCCGCGCCGATCGCCAGGCTGTGCAGGGCCGCACGCGGCAGGCCGGGATCATCGAGCAGATGCGTGTAGTTGGCGAAGGTGATGTGTCCCTGGGCATCGGTGACACTGCGCCAGAGCACGGTGACCAGCGGATGCAGGAAGAACAGGCACAGCACTGCAACCGGAACGCCGACCAGCAGCCACGTACCGATGCGCGGCATCGAAAGCCCCCGTATCGTCGCTACGGCATTCATGCGCAGACCCATGCACCGCGAGCTGCGTTCACCATCACGGCTTCGCCCGGGGACAGCGTGCAATGGCCCGGCAGCTCCGCGATCAGCCGGCGGCCGCGCCAGTTCAATGCGGCGCGTGCGAGGTTACCGAGGAAGGTGATGTCCTCGATGACAGCCTCCCCGCGGGGATCGGCATCGATGTGCAGGTCTTCAGGACGCACGCAAAGCTCGAACGTGGTGTCCGCACCTGGCGGCCGTCGCTCCAGGAAACCCGGCATGGCCTCGCGCACGAAGGTCGTGGGCAGCAGGTTGGCACGGCCGACGAAGTCGGCTACGAAACGCGAGCGTGGACGCTCGTAGAGGTCGCGCGGCGAGCCGGATTGCTCGATGCGGCCGTCACGCATGCAGATGATGGTGTCCGCCATCGACAGGGCTTCATCCCGGTCGTGCGTGACCATGATGGTGGGAATGCCCAGCGAGCGCTGCAGGGCACGGATATCCGTACGCAGCTGGGCGCGCAGGCCAGGGTCCAGTGCGGATAGTGGCTCGTCGAGCAACAGCAGGTCGGGTTCAGTTGCCAGGGCGCGGGCGAGGGCGACGCGTTGCTGCTGTCCGCCGGACAATTCGCCCGGATACTTCCCGCCGGCATGAGCGAGGCCGACCAGGGTCAGCAGTTCGTCGACACGACGACTGACGTCGTTGCCCTTGCGAGCCTTGAGTTTCAACGGATAGGCGACATTGGCGGCGGCATCCCGGTCGGGAAACAACGAATACGACTGGAACACCAGGCCCATGCGCCGCTCGCTCGCCGGCAGCCGGCTGATGTCGCGGCCATCCAGCCACACCGTGCCGGTGTCGGCAGGCGTCAGCCCGGCGATGATGCGCAGCAGGGTGGTCTTGCCGCAGCCACTGGGGCCAAGCAGGCAGACGAAGTCGCTGGCCGCGGCGGCAAACGAAATGCCGTCCAGCACGGCCTGACCGTTCCAGCGCTTGCCCAGCTTGTCGATACGAAGATGCATCCGCGTTGTTTCCCCTGGGCTGGCGCGTCAACGCGTCAGCTTCTTGTACCTGGCGATGAGCGAGGTCCGTTCGCGGGCTGCCGCTGCGAAATCACGGGCGGGCAGGGTGGCGACGATGTCTGCGGGCAATCCGGCACGCTGTTGTTCGTCGGTGGGCACGCTGCCCGGCGCGGCGACGATTTCCTTGTAGCCTCGATAGAGCGCCGCCGCCTGTGGCGATGCCGTCCAGTCGAGAAAGCGCTTCGCATCGTCGGGATGCGCGGCGGCCGTCATCAATGCAGAGCCTTCCAGCTCGTAGCCACTGCCATCGGTGGGTAGCACCATATCGATGGGATAACCCTGGCGAATGGATTGCATCGCGGCAAACGCAAAGGAAATGCCGATCGGGAATTCACCGATGCGCGCAAGCTTGCACGGTGCCGAGCCGGATAGGGTGACCTGTCCGATGTTGCGCGACAGTTGCACCATGCGCTGCATGGCGGCGTCATCGCTGCCGTTGGCGGTCAGCGATGAAAGCACCATATAACCGGTGCCCGACGATGCGGGATCTGGCATGGCGATCTGGCCGCGGTACATCGGATCGCCCAGGTCGCTCCAGCGTCGGGGGGCGGGCAGGCCACGCTCCGCCAGCGCCTTGCGATTCACGCACAGCGCCGCGAGATAGCCGGTGGGAGCGAACCAGCGCGCGTCGCTTGCGCGGAATGCCGGGGGCATCGCATCGATGTTCTTGCTGTGCACCGGTGTCAGCAGTGCAGCGATGCGCGGCTCCTGCATGTCGGTGACGGCCATGCCCCAGACAACGTCGTTGCGTGGCTGCGCGGATTCCGCAATCAGGCGCGCGGCGAGATCGCCACTGGAAAGGCGCAGCACATGGATATCGATATCGGGCAGTGCCTTGTGCGCTGCATCGAGATACGTGGCGATCTCGTCGCTTTCCAGCGCGGAATACACCGTGATCGATCCGGCATGCGCCACGCCCTGCATCGCGGCGAAGCCGAGGAGGCTGGCGATGAGTTGAGGGTAAGAGGGCATGGCGGGCCGTTCGTGCTAAGGATCGTTGAAACGTGGTGTGATCGTGCCACATCTTGTGTGGCGATTTGGGTATATTTGCAAACCTGTGGCTTCAACGTCCACCGAAAAATTTTCGTTTTTGTCATCAACCCGCAACGTGCAAACGCTAGTTCCCGCACGTTCTTTCGCGAGGAGTGTCGCTTGAAGGAGCCGTTGTCCGCCGCAAGGCGGAAGGAGTTCGAAGACTTCGCCGCTGCCATCGCCGATGGTGCCAGATCCATGTCACTGCCACGTTTCCGTCGGCCGGTGGATGTGAGCCTGAAGGGCGACGCGAGTCCGGTGACCGAAGTGGACCGTGGCGTCGAGGCCATGCTGCGCGATCGCATCGAGGCCGCCTGGCCGATGCATGGCGTGCTGGGCGAGGAATTCGGTGCCGAGCACACCGATGCAGAGTACGTGTGGTCGATCGACCCCATCGACGGCACCCGTAGCTTCATTTCCGGCTGGCCGCTGTGGGGCACGCTGATCGCGCTGCTGCGCGATGGACGCCCCGTGCTGGGCGTGCTCGACATGCCTGCCTTGAACGAGCGCTGGATCGGGCATGTGGGCGTGGCGACCACCATGAATGGCGAGGCCTGTCGCACCCGCGACTGCACGTCGATTGCCGAGGCTACGCTGTATACCACCACGCCCGACATGTTCACACCGGACGAATGGGCGCGTTTCGACCGGACGAGCCGGGCGGCCTATGCGCGCCGCTTCGGTGGCGACTGCTATGGCTACGGCATGCTGGCCTCCGGCTATATCGATGCCGTGGTGGAGTCCAACCTGATGCCTTACGACTACCTGGCCATCGCGCCGGTCGTGCAGGCGGCCGGCGGCGTCATCACCGACTGGGAAGGGCGCCCCCTCGGATTGCACAGCGGCAGCCGCGTGGTCGCCGCTGCCACCCCGCAGTTGCATGCTGCCCTGATCGCATCGCTTGCCTCGGACTGACCCTATGTTTTCGCCCGATCGTCGCCGTTTCCTGCATGCCGCCGGTGCCACCGTCGCCGCCTCGCTCATTGCGCAGGGCTTTCCGGCATCCATCGCCAGGGCTCTGGCCACCAGCCCCGACCGGCGCACGGGCACCATCGCGGACGTGGGGCATGTGGTGATCCTCATGCAGGAGAACCGCTCGTTCGATCATTACTTCGGTTGCCTGCGCGGGGTCCGTGGTTTCAGTGACCCCCGCGTGCTCGAACTGGGCAACGGCGATCCGGTGTGGAAACAGCCGATGGCCGCCACCCACACGAAGCACTGGAAGTCGCGCGGCGTGGGCGACGACGTGGCCTGGGTCTATCCCTTCCACTTGGATACAGGGAAGACCGGCGACCATCATGAAGGCACCGATCACGGCTGGAGCACGGGACACGGCTCCTGGAATCTCGGGCACAACGACCGCTGGATCGAGCAGAAGCAGGACGTGCTCACCATGGCCTACCTGCGCCGCGAGGATGCCGCGTTCCATCATGCGCTCGCCGATGCCTTCACCATCTGCGATGCCTACCATGCCTCCGCGCTGGCCGACACGGCCATCAACCGCATCTACCTGTGGAGCGGCACGTCCGACCCTTCCGGCCGGCTCGGCAAGAAACCGAATGGCCCGGGTACGGAGGAGCGCGCGAATACCAACGGCTATACCTGGACAACCTACCCGGAGCGCCTGGAGAAAGCCGGCGTCAGCTGGCGCGTCTACCAGGGCGGCACGGGCGATCCGGGTTCGCCGACCGACAACTACACCGACAATTCCCTGGAGTTCTTCGCCGCCTATCAGGTGAAGGAGGGTGCCGACCCGCAGGGTGCGCTCGTGCGCAACGGCGTATCCACGCACACGCTGCGCGAGCTTCGTGACGACGTCATCCACGACCGCCTGCCGCAGGTCACCTGGATTGTCGCGCCCTATGAATACTCGGAGCACCCCAAGGCATCGCCGGCGGACGGTGCCTTCTATATCCGCCGCGTGCTTGATGCGCTGACGGCCAATTCGAAGGTCTGGAGTCGCACCGTCCTGTTCCTCAACTACGACGAGAACGACGGCTTCTTCGACCACGTGGTGCCGCCGGCGCCACCTCTGGCCGACGGGCAGGGCGGCAAGGTCTCGGCGGATATCGCGCCGGGCCTGCGCGATGAAATCATGGACCTCGATGCGCATCCGGGTATCTCCGGTCCGCTGGTGCCGGGTAGCGATCCGCTGGGGCGTCAGCCGGTCGGCCTGGGCAATCGCGTGCCGATGATCGTGGTGTCGCCGTGGACACGGGGTGGCTGGGTCTGCTCGGAAACCTTCGACCACACCTCGGTGCTGCGTTTCCTCGAAAAACGCTTCGATGTCGAAGAACCCAACATCAGCACCTGGCGTCGCGCGGTGTGCGGCGACCTCACCAGTTGCTTCGATTTCGCCGGCACGGCGGATGCCTCGGTGCCGACGCTGGGTGTGCCCCACGGCTCGGACGGCAAGGCACCCATTACGGTGCCTTCGACGCAGGTCATGCCGGTACAGGAGCCGGGTACGCGCCGCGCCCGGGCGCTGGCCTTTCGCTGGCATGTGGAGCATCGCCTCGACGCGGGTGAGAGCCATATCCGCTTCGTCAACGAGGGTGCGCTGGGCGCGGCCTTTCTCGTCTACGACGGACTGGATCGCGATGCGGCACCACGCCGTTATGCCGTGAGTGCCGGCGATCATCTCGAAGACGCCTGGGCGCTGGCCCCCAGGGGCGACGGATACGACCGGCGCATCCATGGTCCCAACGGCTATGTCTGCGCCCTGCGCGGTGCCTCGGATGACACTTTCGAAGCCACGCTTCGTGGCGTGGCCGGGGAGCGGCAGGTGCAGGTCATGCTGGTCAACCACGGAACCTCGCCGCTGGGCTGCCGGGTCGCCAATGCCTATGGCGAGGCCGGGCCATCGCTCATCACGCTGGCACCCGGTGCCACGCAGAGCCTGTCCATCGACCTGGCCGACAGCGCCGGCTGGTATGACATCTCGGTGACCCTGCCGGAGGCGCCGCGCTACCTGCGTCGTTTCGCGGGCCACCACGAGGACGGCCGGCCCGCCACGAGCGACCCCGGTCCACGCCGCTGAGTGGCCCCGTGGCGGGCGCGAGCAGGCCATGGACGGCTATACTCCTGTGTCAGCCACACTAGATATCCCCACGTGACCAGCGAACTGTCCTCCATCATCGATTTCATCCGCTACGGCGCCAGCCGTTTCTCGGCCGCCGGCCTGACCTTCGGGCATAGCCACGACAATCCGATCGACGAAGCCACGCACCTGGTCCTGGCTGCGCTGCACCTGCCGCCCGACCTGCCGCCGGCCTATGGCGCGGGCAAGCTGGTGGCCGACGAGAAGGCGAAGATCCTCGCCCTCATCGAAAAACGCATCGACGAGCGCGTGCCGGTGGCCTACCTGGTGGGCGAAACCTGGTTCGCCGGCCTGAAGTTCAAGAGCGACCGCCGCGCCCTGGTGCCGCGCTCGCCCATCGCCGAACTGATCGAAAGCGGCTTCACCCCGTGGCTTGACGACCGCCACGTCGAGCGCGCGCTCGACCTGTGCACCGGCTCGGGCTGCATCGGCATCGCCATGGCCGAGTACAACCCGCACTGGCAGGTGGACATCGTCGACGTCAGTGACGACGCACTGTCCCTGGCCAACGAAAACATCGTGTACCAGCACGTGGAAGGCCGTGTCCGTGCCGTCAAGTCCGACCTCTTCGCGGGCGTGAAGGGCGAGGTCTACGACCTCATCGTGTCCAACCCGCCCTACGTCACGAATGACGAATATGCCGCCATGCCGGCCGAATACAGCCATGAACCGGTCCTCGGCCTGACATCCGGCGATGATGGACTGGACATCACCCTGCGCATCCTCGACGAAGCGGCCGATCATCTCTCCGAAGACGGCCTGCTCATCGTCGAGGTGGGTGACAGCGAACATGCACTGGTCAACCTGCTGCCCCGCGTGCCGTTTGTCTGGCTGGAGTTCAAGGTAGGCCCCATGGGCATCTTCGCGCTGGAACGGCGCGACCTGGTGGCCCACGCCAACGAGATCGCCGCGGCACGCGCCGCAAGAAACTGAACATTTCACCGGAAGTACCGTGTCCTCCAATACGTTCGGCAAGCTTCTTTCCGTCACCACCTTCGGTGAAAGCCACGGCCCCGCGATCGGCTGTGTGATCGATGGCTGCCCGCCCGGCCTCCCGCTGGAGGCCGGCGAGTTCCGTGCCGATCTCGAGCGTCGTGCCACGGGGCGCTCGCGGCATACGTCGCAGCGCCGCGAGGCCGACGACATCGAGATCCTCTCGGGAGTCTACGAGGGCGTCACCACCGGTACGCCCATCGCGCTGCTCATTCGTAACACCGATGCGCGCTCGAAGGACTACGGCAACATCCTCGATACGTTCCGCCCCGGGCACGCCGACTACACCTACTGGCGCAAGTACGGCATCCGTGATCCTCGGGGCGGCGGTCGTTCCTCCGCACGCGAAACCACGATGCGGGTTGCCGCGGGCGTCGTCGCCAGGAAGTGGCTGGCCCAGCGATATGGCGTGATCGTGCAGGGCCACGTCAGCCAGATCGGTGACGTGCAGCCGCGCGGTTTCGATGCCGCTGCCATCGAGGGCAATCCGTTCTTCTGGCCCTGGGCCGAACAGGTGCCCGAGCTGGAAACCTATATGGATGCCCTGCGCAAGTCGGGCGATTCGGTGGGGGCGCGGGTGACCGTGGTGGCTGACAACGTGCCGGCCGGCTGGGGCGAGCCCATCTACGGCAAGCTCGACGGCGAGATTGCCGCCGCGATGATGTCGATCAACGCCGTCAAGGGCGTGGAGATTGGCGATGGCTTTGCCGCCGTCGCCCAGCGCGGTACCACGCATCGCGACGAGATCACTGCCGATGGCTTTCTCTCGAACCATGCCGGCGGCATCCTGGGCGGCATCGCCACGGGACAACCCGTGGTGGTGTCCATGGCCTTCAAGCCCACCTCCAGCATCCTGGTGCCGGGTCGCAGTGTCGACCGGGCAGGGCAGCCGACCGAGGTGGTGACCAAGGGCCGCCACGATCCCTGCGTCGGTATCCGTGCCGTGCCCATCGCCGAGGCCATGCTGGCCCTGGTGCTGATGGACCAAGCGCTGCGCCATCGCGCCCAGTGTGGCGACGTGGGCGAAGTGCCTCCGATGATTCCGTCCGCACCGGAAGGGGGCCCGCGATGAGCAAGCCGAAGGTCTGGGTATCGCGGCCGTTCTTCCCCGATATCGTCGACCGCCTGCGCGAGCATTTCGACGTGCGTGCCGAGGCGGAAGATCGCCCCTTCAGCCCAGCCGAACTCACCGAGCGCCTCGCCGATGCCGACGCCGCCATCGTCGGCCTGGTGGACCGCATCGATGCCGACGCCCTGGCGAAAGCGCCGAAGCTGCGCTTCGTCGCCAATCTCGGCGTGGGCTACAACAACCTCGACCTCGATGCCCTCACGGCCCGCGGGGTCGGTGCGTCGAACACCCCTGACGTACTCAACGAGACCGTGGCCGACTATGCCTGGGCGCTGATGCTCGCCGCTGCCCGCCGGGTGGGCGAGGCCGAACGCTGGCTGCGCGATGGCCAGTGGAAGGGCTCGCGCTTCGAGGGCTGGCTGGGGGCCGACGTGCACGGCAAGACCATCGGCATCCTCGGCATGGGCCGCATCGGCCAGGCCATCGCGCGCCGCGCCATGGGCTTCCGCGCTAAGGTGATCTACCACAACCGTTCGCGGCTGGACGCGGCCATCGAGCAGGAATGCGCCGCCACTTATGTGGACAAGGCCACATTGCTGGCCCAGGCCGATCACCTGATCCTCGTGCTGCCGTTCACTCCGGCCAATCGCCATACCATCGGCGAGGCCGAGCTGAGGGCCATGAAGCCCACGGCCACGCTCACCAATATCGCCCGTGGCGGCATCGTCGACGATGCCGCGCTGGCCCGGGCACTGGCCGATGGCGTGATCGCCTCGGCGGCGCTCGACGTGTTCGAGGGCGAGCCCCAGGTTCATCCGGACCTGCTCAAACTCGGAAATATCGTCCTTAGTCCGCACATCGCAAGCGCAAGTCGCGACACACGTCGCGATATGGCTTCGCTGGCTGTGGACAATGTGCTGGCGGCGTTCGGGCATGGTCCTCACGCCGGTCGGCCACCCACGATTCTCAACCCGGGTGTGCTGGCCGACGCCAGCTGACCCTCTACCCACGCCAACAAGAGCGAAGATGAGCAAGAAGACGAGTTACAAGGTGGCCATGGTGGGTGCGACCGGCGCGGTCGGTGAAACCCTCCTTTCGATCCTCGCCGAGCGGGACTTCCCGATCAGCGAACTGATTCCCCTGGCGAGCGAGCGCTCGGCGGGCGGAACGGTCGATTTCGCCGGAAAACCTTGTGTCGTCAAAGACCTGGCCAAATTCGACTTCGCCGACGTGGATATCGCCTTCTTCTCGGCCGGCGGTTCGGTCAGCCGTGAGCATGCTCCGCGCGCGGCGGCTGCCGGTGCCGTGGTGATCGACAACACCTCCGAGTACCGCTACCAGGACGACATCCCGCTGGTGGTCTCCGAGGTGAACCCGCACGCCATCGCCGACTACACGGTGCGCGGCATCATCGCCAACCCCAACTGCTCCACGATGCAGATGCTGGTGGCGCTGGCACCGATCCATCGCGAGGCGGGTATCGAGCGCATCAACGTCGCCACCTATCAGTCGGTGTCGGGCGCCGGGCGCAGCGGCCTGGAAGAACTGGGCAAGCAGACGGCCCAGATGCTCAACTTCCAGGAAGTCGAGTCGGCCAAGTTCCCGAAGCAGATCGCCTTCAACGTGATCCCGCACATCGACGACTTCCAGGCCAACGGCTACACCAAGGAAGAAATGAAGATGGTCTGGGAGACCCGGAAGATCCTGGAGGATGCCTCCATCCAGGTGAACCCCACGGCCGTGCGCGTGCCGGTGTTCTACGGCCACGCCGAGGCGGTGCACATCGAAACTCGCGACAAGATCACGGCCGAGCGCGCCCGCGAACTGCTGGAGCAGGCCGAGGGCGTGGTGGTAATCGACGAGCGCAAGGCCGGCGGCTATCCCACGCCGGTGACCGACGCCGCAGGCAAGGACCCCGTATTCGTGGGCCGCATCCGCGAGGACATCTCCCACGACAAGGGCCTCGATCTGTGGGTTGTCTCGGACAACATCCGCAAGGGTGCTGCCCTGAACGCCGTGCAGATCGCGGAAATCCTCGTGAGGGATTACCTGTAATGAAGTGCGCCGCCCTTGCCGGAATGCTCCTGATCGCGTTCGCCCCCACGGCGGGCGCGCATCAGGCCTCGTTGAAAGCGAAGGCGGCGAAAGCCGAGGCGGCGGCCCAGGCCGCCGCCGCTCGCGAGAAACAGAAACTCGAAGACTCCCGCGGCCAGGCCGCTACCGAGGGAGCAAAAGTTGAAAAGCTGAAGACCAGGGTCGACGCGCTGGAGGCGAACTCGCACGCAACCAGCAAGGCGCTGGACGAGCGCGATCGCAAGATCGCCGATCTCCAGCGACAGCTGGATGCGAAGCAGCATCCATGAAGCACCCCGGGCCGCTCCGGCCGGGTCAGTATCGGGGCGTGTACGGGCCTCGCGAACGACTTAACGTTGTCTCGTAAACCCCCGTGGCCGCTATTGTTAGTTGTTGCTGGGGTGCGTACAGTGGCGCCTTCGCGGTGACCCGCCCGACGAAGGCGCGCCGCCAGCACGGGTATTTGTTCGGGGGAAGCGATTAATGAACCGCACACTCAAACTGTCCATCATGCTGGCGCTTGCCACCGGCAGTGGCCATGTACTGGCACAGAACCTCGGGCCGGCGCAGGTGCGCTCGACCATGGATCAACCGCTGGTCGCCGAGATTCCGCTGACCGGCGTTTCCGGCAACACCGACGACATCCATGTCGCCCTGGCGTCGGAGGAAGCATTCTCCCGTGCCGGACTGAATCGCGAGGGCCTGCCGGTCGCGCTGAGCTTCGCCGTGGCGAAGAATGCCGCCGGTCAACCGGTGGTCCGCGTCACCAGCAGCGCGCCGGTGCGTGACACCTATCTCGACTTCCTCGTCGAAGTAGGCAGCGGCAACAACAAGGTGATCCGCGAGGTCACCATGCTGCTCGATCCCCCGGGCAGTACGCCGTCGGCACCCACGGCCAGCGCCGCCCCGGGGCCGCGTCCATCGCGCACCTCCGATGTGCCGGCGCGCGTGCCATCGGCTGCCGAGCCGACACCTTCCCGTGCGGAGGCTGCTCCCCGTCCTGTCGCGGAGCCCCGTCCCCAGGTCGCCGCTGCGCCGAAACAGCACGCCGCCGCCCCGAAGGCCGCCGCTGCGGCGTCGGGCCAGGTCGGCCCGGTGCAGCGCGGACAGACGCTGTCGTCCATCGCCCGCGAGAACGCAGGCGGTGGCGACCTGAACCAGGTGATGGTGGCCTTGCTGAAGGCCAATCCCGATGCCTTCTATCGCGACAACATCAATGCGCTGAAGACCGGTGCCGTCCTGCGTATTCCGTCGCCCGACGACATCAAGGCCCAGTCGGTGGCGGCCGCGCTCACCGAAGTGCGCCGCCAGAATGCCGATTGGCGTGCGGGTACGGCCCGTGCGCCGGCCGTGGTGGCCGATGGCGCCGCTACGGGTGCCGCACAGGGCGGCAAGAACAAGCCTGCGGCAGCCAATGACCGCCTCGCCCTGGTCCCGTCGAAGGACGGTGGCGAAGCCGCTTCCAGCCGTGCCGGCACAAAGGGTGGCACGGGCGATGCCCAGGTCGCCGGTCTCAAGCAGGACCTCGCCAGCTCGCAGGAGGCCGTGGCCTCGTTGCGCCAGCAGGGTGAGGAACTGAAGTCGCGCGTGACGGATCTCGAAGCGATCCAGAGCAAGAACGAGCGCCTGATCAGCCTGAAGGACGCCGAGATCGCCGAGCTCCAGCGCAAGCTGGGCGAATCGAACAAGGCGGGGGGCCAGCCGGTGACGGCGGCGGCACCTGCGCAGCCCGCTTCCACTCCGGCGGCAGCTCCCGCCGCCGCATCCACGGCCAAGACAGCCCAGGCCGTTGCGGCCGCGACGCCGGCCACGCCGGCCTCGGCCAAGGCACCCGCCACGCCGTCGCCGGCACCTGTCGCCGCAGCGCCGGGTGCCACGAAACCTGCTGCTACCGTCAAGCCAGCGGCCACGCCGGCGCCGGTGGAAGAAGATCCCTGGTATCTCCAGCCCTGGGCGTGGGGCGGTGGCGGCGTTGCGGTGTTGTTGCTTCTGCTGGCAGCCGTATTCGGCCGCCGCAAGAAGGCGGAGCCTGCGCCCGTGGCCAGCGGATTCGCGGGCGATTCGCTCGCCGACCGTTTCCCTGACGAGCCGATGATCAACGGCCTTGACGGCATCGACCCGGACCAGCGCGAGATCCTCGACGCCCTGGCCGAGCACCCGGATGACATCGGCCTGCATCTGGAACTGGTGAGCCTGTACTACGGACGCCGCGATGCCGAGCATTTCGAAGGCGCGGCAGAAGCCATGTTCGCGCACGTGGCCGACCCCGAGCAGCACGAGTGGCAGGAAGTACTCGGCATGGGTCGCGAGCTGGCGCCGACGCATCCGCTGTTCGGTGGCGAGCCCACGGACGAGGTCGACGAGTACGGCCACGACACCTATACCGCCTCGTCCACGCACCATCCGGACGATATCGCGGCGCTGGAAGAGTTCGACCTGGGCAACTACGTCACCGGCCCGGAAGACTCTGAAGCCGCGCCGCAGCCGCAAAAGCACAGCGAATATCACTTCAATTTCGACCTGTCGCCGGTACAGCGCGAAGAGGCGGAACATCGCCCGAATGCGCCTGACGTGTTCGACGTGGATGCGCCGGCCTCGCCCTATGCCGAGCCGCACACCCCGGCTGCGACGAGCAGCTTTGGCGACCTGCTCGCGGAAGAAACCCTGCGCGAGCCGGAGCGTCCGTCCTGGTCGTTCGACGACGAACTGCCGCCGGCCCATGCGGACACCACCCATGAAGGCTCCGTTGCACCGCATACATCGGAGCCGGATTTCGACGAATGGAAGATGGACGAGCCGAAGGCCGACGTATCGAAAGCCGAAGCGCCGTCGTTCGACCTGCCGAAGTTCGACGAGCCCAGCTTCGACGAGCCGAAGTTCCATGAGCCAAACCCGCTGGACAGCTTCAGCGACGATCCGGTGGATACCAAGCTCGACCTGGCCCGCGCCTATCTCGACATGGGCGACGCCGAAGGTGCCCGCCTGATGCTCGACGAAGTGCTGGCCGAAGGCTCGCAGATGCAGCAGGACACCGCGCGCCGGATTCTTGCCGACATCGTCTGATCCCAACGGCGCCTGACCCACGAAACGCCCCGCCTTGCGCGGGGCGTTTCGTTTCTGCCGACAGTTGAAGGGCGGGGCGACTACGACGATGGCACTACTCATTGCGAACGGTTCGCATTATCGTATGCGTCATTCAATCGTTCCCAGGGAATCCGCCCATGCACACCCTGCCAGCACGGCGCCGCCTCGGCGTCGCCTTGGCCCTTGCGCTTTGCGCCGGCCACGCCTCTGCCGCCGATGACCAGGACAAGAGCCGCACGCTCGACGCCGTGGTGGTAAAGGGCACCATCCTTGGCGCATCGCGCAGCGAAGACGTGAAGCACTACGCAGGCAGCCGTCAGGTCATCGCCAGGGACACGCTCGACAACGGCGCCAATCGCTCTCTCGACGATGCCCTGCAGCGCGTGCCCGGCGTGAAGATCTTCGACGAGACCGGTACCGGTGCGTTGCCGCAGATTGCGCTGCGTGGCCTTTACGAGAGCCGCAGCGGCCGCGTGCAGGCCCTGCTGGATGGCATTCCACTCTCGCTGGCGCCCTACGGCCAGACCAGCCTGTCGCTGTTCCCCGTCACCCTGAACCAGATCGACCGCGTCGATATCGTCCGCGGTGGTGCAGCCGTGCAGTACGGCCCCAATAACGTGGGCGGCGTCATCAACCTGGTGAGCAAGCCGATTCCCGAACGCTGGACCTCCGTGCTGGGCGAGCGCATCACCGCCTATGGTCGCGGCCAGATGCTGCGCGATACCTCGTTCTCCAGCGGAGGTTACCTCAGCCCCAACTTCGGCATGCAGGTGGATGCCGACTGGCAGAAGGGCGAGTACTTCCGCCAGCACAGTGCCACCAACGTAAAGAACGTGCGCCTGCGCACCGAATGGTGGCTGTCGGAAGACAAGGTGCTGAAGGCCGACATACAGCGCTATGTCGCCAACATGGACCTTGCCGGCGCGCTTTCGGTGCCGGACTACCTGCGTGATCCCCGTCAGGCCACGCGTCCGCTCGATCGCTTCAAGGGCACCACGACGCGCGCCTCGGTCACCTACGAGCAGGACCTCGGCAACTGGTGGATCTTCGACAACTCGCAGTTCACCTGGACCAACTTCAGCACCGACAGCGAGCGCAACTTCATCGTGGGCATGCGCCGCGCACAAACGGAAACCTGGCGCGACGACCTGCCGCCGCAGCTGTTGCAGAGCGCGCCGCGCGGTTTCAAGGTCTACGGCACGCAGCCGCAGTTCAACCTGCACATGGAAAACGGCGGCGTCACCCAGCAGTGGACGGTGGGCGCGCGTGCGGTCCGCGAGGACGTCGACTTCATCGTGGGCAACACGGGCCTGGACAACGGCGCCTACACCCTGGTGCGCGACTGGGGTTTCAAGGATCGCGCCTGGGCTGGCTATGTCAGCAACGCCATCGGCTTCATGGATGATCGCTTCGTCGTGACGCCGGGCGTGCGCTACGAGCACCTGGATGCCACCTACCGCAACCGCGCCAATGGCACCTCGTTCGAGAACAACGTGCGCAACTGGCTGCCGGGCCTGACCCTGGGCTACAAGGCTTCCGACAAGTGGTACGTCTACGCGGACGCCCAGCGTTCGCTGCGCGCACCACAGGTCACCCAGATCGTCTTCGGCGACAACCTCGATTCCGAGCTGGCGTGGAACTACGAACTGGGCGCGCGCTTCAACCCGACCTCGCGCACGATGATCCAGGCCGATGTCTATCGCATCGACTTCGACAAGCAGATCCAGCTCGACAACACCACGCGCACCTACGGCAACATCGGCAAGACGGTACACCAGGGTGTCGAGGCCAACATCGAGTGGTCGCCGGAGGCGCTCGATGGCCTGAAGCTCAACCTGGGGTATGCCTATCTCGACGCCAAGCAGAAGTCCGGGCAGTACGACGGCAAGCTGGTGCCCTACACCTCGCGTAACCAGATCACCCTGGGCGCGTCGTACACAGACGGCCCCACGGTCTACTCGCTGTCGAGCTACTACTTCAGCAAGGCCTACACCGACACGGCGAATACCAAGGCCGAAAACGCCATCGCCTCGGTAGGCCAGCTGCCGTCCTATGCGGTGTGGAACGCGCAGGTCACCCACACCTTCGCCACCTGGGGCACGTCGTCGCTGAAGGGCTCACTGGCCCTCAACAACATGTTCGACAAGAAGTACTGGTTCCGCGGCATCGACACCAGCCCCTGGGGGCGCCAGCCCGCGCCCAGCCGCAGCGTGACCCTGGGCGGCGAACTGACGTTCTAAACCCGTGCACGGATGCCATCACTCCGTGCACGGAATCGACACCCCTGTAGGAGCGCGCCTTGCGCGCGACAGCTTTTCGCGAAAACCGGTCGCGCGCAAGGCGCGCTCCTACAGGAGACAGGTAAACCCCAAAAAAAAGCGCCGCTCTCACGAGCGGCGCTTTTTATGTCATGAACCCTTACCTCAGCTATCGTCCCGCCAGCGCCGGAACCAGATGGCGCCACCGATCATCGCGATGCCTGCCAGTGCGCCGATCCATGCCGAAGGCTGGGCGAGTGCGCTGTAGTGGTAGGCGAGGTTGAACTTGCTGAGCGCACCGGCCGGGTCGTCGGAGTCGAGACCGGCAAGCCGGGAGGTTTCGCTGAGCCAGCCACCGGGGAGCAGGCTGCCGAGCAGGCGGGCGACCACGTAGTGCCAGTAGCTGTTGGTCAGGCCATGGAGGCCGGCCATCATGCTCATCCATGCCACGATCACACCGCTGCCCAGCGGAAGGGCGATGGCCCACAGGAACGGCTTGCTGCGTGCCCAGGCCGAGCAGAGCATCAGCCAACCCACGGTGGGCAGGGCCCAGATCGCATACAGCGGGATCAGCAGGATCAGGGTGCCGACCACCTTGAAGGGGTGGGCTTCCATCAGCAGCGGCCACAGGGAGAAGCCGTGATAGGTGCCGACCAGGGAGAACATCATCGCCAGCATCAGGCCGCTGATGACGCCCACCACCACGGCCACTGCTGGGGCAATCAGGATGGCGCTGACCAGCTTGGAAAGCACGGTGTCGGTGTCGGACAGCGGCAGCGACTTCCAGAACAGGATGCTGCGGTCGCGGCGGTCGTCGTACAACGAACCCAGGCAGTAGAAGAACACCACGATGGCGGTGACGACCAGCACCATCAACGTCACGCCGTAGAGCAGCCCGTCGATGACGGCACCGGCCTGTGCCAGGTCGGCACCTTCGTAGGCGCGGGAGAAGTTGGTGTGGAAGTTGCCGTCGCCAAAGCGCATGCGGGCTTCGCCGATGGCGATGAGCATGGCATTGATGACGAAAGTGACGATGCCGACCACGATGGGCGCGGTGATGAAGCCGCCCTTGTTCTCCCAGAACTCGCGCTTGACCAGCCAGTAGAAGGTTTTCATGCGTAGGTGCCCTTCATGGTGGCGACGAAGAGATCGCCGATCGACGGACGCCGGACTTCACCCAGGCGCTCCAGTTCGTGACGGCTGACGTTGTCGAACAGGAAGATGCTCTTGCCGAACACCTGGCGCTCGTCCATCGGATTCATCTGGCGGGCGCTGGGGGCCAGCTCGGCACTGACCAGCACCTCGATGAAGCGTTCGCCCACGGCGTCCATGTCGGCATCGAGCACGATCTTCCCGTCGCGGATGAACATGAGGTCGGTGAGGATGTGCTCGATCTCCTCGACCTGGTGCGTGGTGACCAGGATGGTCTTCTCCTCGTCGAAGTAATCTTCGAGTAGGGTCTGGTAGAACTGCTTGCGATAGAGGATGTCCAGGCCCAGCGTCGGTTCGTCCAGCACCAGCAATCTGGCGTCGATGGACATCACCAGGGCGAGGTGCAGCTGCACGATCATGCCCTTGGAAAGCTGTTTCACCTTCTGCCGCGGCTGGAGCTTGGTGCGCGCCAGGAAGGCGTCGCACTTGGCCCGGTCGAAACGGGGGTGGGTGTTGGCGACGAAGTCCACCGCATCGCCCACACGCAACCAGCGGGGCAGGACAGCCACATCGGCGATGAAGCAGACCTGCTCCATCAGCTTGTCGCGCTCCTTGCGCGGGTCCAGGCCCAGGACATTGAGCTGTCCGTCGAAGGTGGTAAGCCCGAGGATGGCCTTGAGGGCCGTGGTCTTGCCGGCGCCATTGGGGCCGATGAGGCCAACGATCCGTCCCGGACCGATCTCGAACGAGGCGCCGTCCAGGGCCAGCCCCGACTTGTAGCGCTTGCTCAGGCCATTGGCGGTGACGACCGCATTCATGACGGGTCCTTCGTGGGGCCATCGGCCTCACGCATCAGGGTTTTCAGGTCGAGGCCCATGCGCAGGAGGCGGGCGTACAGTGCCGGCCATTCCTCGCGCAGGAAGCGCTCCCTCTCACTCTTGAGCAGCGCCTCGCGCGCTCCATCGATCACGAACATGCCAAGACCCCTCCGTTTCTCAACCAGTTGTTCGTCGACCAGCTCCTGGTACGCCTTGGACACGGTGAGGGGGTTGATCTGGAAATCCCCCGCGACCTGGCGGACCGACGGCAGCGGGTCGCCTTCATTCAAGGCGCCGTCCAGGATCATGGCCACTACGCGTTCGCGCAGCTGGCGATAGATCGGGATGCTGTCGTTCCAGGTGATGGACATCTAATTCATTCCTTCGCCGATTGGCGCAGTGCGTTGCCAAACGAATAGTAGGGCATGCTCAGCTGTGCGCCGATAAGCGCTGCGGCACGATCTTCTGCGCTGCGCTTGATGGCGTCTGCCGCCGAGCCGAGCGAAGCCTCGGTGGCGAGCATGGCCTGGCGGACGTCGGCGTCCGTCGGGCGGACCGTCAACGACGGCAGGTCGGTGACCCGGATGCCGTTGACGTAGTGCGGTGCGGCGGTCATGGCGGCCACGCGGTCATCGAAGGAGCGCAGGGCGAACACGCTGGTCCCGGCGATCAGGATGGACGCGGACAGGGCGATGAGGTTCGGCGCTTTCATGGTTCTACGACTCCGATGACGTTCGGACAGGTGTCCGGATTTAGAGGGCCGCGACGCTGTCGGCGGTGCTGGCGTAGACGACGATGGGGGCCAGGTTCGTAACGCGGGTGCCGTTGATCTCGCTGAGCGGGGCGGCGGTGGTCGAGGTGCTGCTGAAGACCAGCAGGGCGGCCGTGGCGATGACGAAGGAGGCGGCCAGGGCGAGGTAGTTGGGGCGGTTCATGGCGTTCATGGTGTTTCTCCTCTAGTGAACTGGGTGACCGGTGTTGTAGTGAACTATAACACCAGATTTGTAGCCGTCAACGGGAATTTTGTGAATTTCCATATGACTTATGGCCTATGCCCGGCCGGGGTGTGCTGGTGAGGTAGCGATCCGGGCAGGCATGAGATGCACCGGTTTCGAAAAGGGTTTACACGCTCCGCACAGGGTTTTCTCACCCCCTGTAGGAGCGCGCCTCGCGCGCGACCGGGCATGGCAGGGCGCATCGCCATCTACCGGTCGCGCGAGGCGCGCTCCTACAAAAGCAAACGGCCGGCCCCGGTGGGGCCGGCCGTCGCCGGATCGGTCTCGCCGTGCGCCTTAGAGCTCGGCGCGGAACTCCACGCCGATGATGCGCGGGTCGTTCACGAAGGCCGTGCGGTTGTTGAAGTCGATACCGCCGGTGATCACGCGCTTGTTGGTGATGTTGCGACCATAGAGTGCGACCTCGCGCTTGCCGAAGTCCCAGTTGTAGCCGACGCGCAGGCCGCCTTCGAGGAAGGGCTTGCTGCGGAACTCTGCCGAGTCGTACAGGAAGAAGTTCACTTCGCTGCGGTAGTTCCAGTCGGTGTACACGAAGAACTCACCGCTTTCGCCGTAGGGAATGCCATAGCGGGCGGTCCAGGTACCGATCCACTTCGGTGCGTTCGGCAGCGGGTTGCCGTCGATGAGTGCATTGCCCGAGGCGTTCAGCGGATCGAGCACGGTGCAGCCGCCGCCGCACGGAGCCACCGCGAGATTGCGGTCCTTCAGCTCGGTGTGGTTGTAGCTGCCGCCGGCGGTCATGTAGAACTGCGGCGTCAGGTAGGCTTCGAGATCGAACTCGGCGCCGTAGCCTTCCGTCTTCTTCGCATTGATCAGCTGGGTGACATTGGTGGCACCACCCACAGCCGTGAGCTGCTGGTTATGCATGTTGTACTTGTAGATGTCGGCGTTGAAACGGATCTTGTTGTCTTCCGTCGTCGACTTGAAGCCCACCTCGTACGAGGTGATGGTTTCCGGCTTTGCCGTGGAGATGCTGTTGGCGAAGTTGATGCGGCCCTGCACGCTGGGTGCGCGGAAACCGTTGGCGATGCGGGCGTAGATGTTCGCGTTGTTCGAGAACTGCCAGGTGGCCGTCAGGTCGCCGCTCCAGCGCGCATCGACGGGATCCGAGGCGAGGGGACCCACCGGGCCGGTGAAGCCCAGGAAGCGCTGCGCCTTGAAGTCGCGCTTGTCGTGCGACCAGCGTGCACCGGCACGCACGTCGAAGGTGTCGGTGACGTTGTAGTCGGCCGAGCCGAACACGGCCCATGCCTTGGTGCGCTGGCTCTGGTTCACCCAGCCATTGAGCGCGTGGTTGTTGAGCGTGTCGTACGAATAGTTCGCGATGGCGATGTCTTCGTCGAAGTAGTACGTGCCCACCTGCCACTTCAGGCGGTCGGAGCTGTCGTTCGACAGGCGGAATTCCTGCGTGATCTGGCGATCCTTCGGCAGGGCATCGGCCGTCTCCGAATAGAACGGCGTGACGTAGCGGTTGCCGAGGCCGGCCTTGGCCGGGGTGCCGGAAGCGTCGTAGCCGCCGTCCACATCGCCCAGGCTGTAGGTGGTGGCGCGCTCGAGGCCCGTGATGGACGTGAAGTTGAGATCGCCGAAGTGCCAGTTCAGGTGGACGTTGCTGCCCCAGGTGAACAGGTGCTGCTTGTTGCGGCCGTCCTGGGCCACCTTGTCGCGATCGAAGCCGGACACGAACTGGTCGCTGCCCAGGGTGATGGCGTTGGCGCGATTGACCATGGCACTGCCGTCGAGCAGGCGGCCGTGCACGTTGATGAGGGCGTCGAAATCGTCCGAGGCCTTGTAAAGTGCCTGCAAACGCACGGCGCGGTCGTTGTAGCCGCCCAGGGCGTCATTCTTGCCGGTGTATTCGTTGTCGATCCAGCCATCGCGATGCTGGGCGATGGCGGAGACGCGGCCCGACCAGCTGGAGGTGAGCTTGCCGCCCAGGGCAGCTTCGGCGTTGGCCGTGCCGTATGAGCCATAGGAGACGCGGGCGTAGCCCTCGGTTTCCTGGGTGGGCTTGCGCGATTCGAACTTGATCACGCCGGCCGGGGAGTTGCGGCCGAACAGCGTGCCCTGCGGGCCGCGCAGCACTTCCACCTGGTCGAGATCGAACAGCGGGAAACCCTTGAGGATCGGGTTTTCCTGGACGATGTCGTCGTAGACCATCGAAACCGGCTGCGAAGCGTTGAGGTCGAAGTCGCTGTTGCCCAGGCCGCGGATATAGAAGCGGGGGAATTCGCGACCGTACGAGGTTTCGGCGTAGACGCTCGGCGCGCGCGAGGCGAGCTGGAGCACGCCGTCGCCGGCCTGTCCGAAGGCCTCGAGCTTCTCGCTCGTCACCACGGTCATCGAGATGGGCACCTTCTGGAGATCTTCGGTGCGCTTTTCGGCCGTCACGGTGACGGTCTGCAGCGTGGCCGTCTTGGCCGGGGCGCTGGAGGGCTGCGCGGGGGACGTGGCGTCCTGGGCGATGGCAGCGCCAGCGGACAGGGCCGTGGCGATGGACAGGGCAATGACGAGACGTCGCGGCGAGCGCGAGCTTGCGAGGGACATGGTTTTGGGTTCCGCCTGGGGGTGGTGCCTGGGTGAGAGTGCCTCGCCAAATCGCGGTCGAGCCGATCCCCTGGCGAGGGCGCGTCTGCCGCACATTATCGCTGTGACAGGGTGATGACGAAAGTGCTGCATTGCGCAAACCTTTGATCGGATTCGTCATAAACCCTGTCATATCACTGCAATCAGGGGTCGATAACTTGCCGGCCGGTTGGCAGGTTCTTGTCATTTATCGAAAGAAGACGACTGGATCGCCGACGTTTGAGTAATTTCTCACCCGAATCGGAGTTTCCGTCGCATGAAGAGATTTCCCCTGGCCGCCGCGTTCTGGACGATGTGCGGCACCGCCGCCGCGGAGGGCGAGCCACAGGCGGCCATCGAGCTGTACGTGGACACCACGACCCGGCAGATCTTTGCCGAGCCCGGTCCGGGCCGGCAGCGCCTGGGCCGTTTCGTGCAGGCGGGGGATGCGCCGGCTCAGGCTGCCGTGCAGGCGGCCCCGGCAGCGACGCAGGTGGCAACGGCTCCGGCCGTGGCGGCTGCGGCAAAGAGCAAGCCCTGGTACGAAAAACTCTCTATCCGCGGCTACGTGCAGATGCGCTACAACCAGGAAATCGGCGCGGGGGCGAAGGACCTGCGCTCACCGGGCGATCGTTTCATCGGACGGGAGCAGGGCTTCGGCATCCGCCGGGCGCGCGTGGTGATCAGTGGCGACGTCAGCGACCGGGTGTCGATCTATCTGCAACCCGACCTGGCCAGCACGCCCTCCGGCTCTACCACCACTCATTTCGCCCAGCTGCGCGATGCCTATGCCGATCTCTGGCTGGATGCCGACAAGGAATGGCGCATCCGCGCCGGCCAGTCGAAGATTCCGTTCGGCTGGGAAGACCTGCAATCGAGCCAGAATCGCATCGCGCTGGACCGCGCCGATGCACTCAACTCGGCCGTGCGCGATGAGCGAGACCTGGGCGTTTTCCTTTATTGGTCCCCGAAAGAGATCAAGGAGCGCTTTGCCTATCTGCAGAAGTCGGGCCTGAAAGGCTCGGGCGACTACGGCATGTTCGGTGTTGGTGTGTATAACGGGCAGGGCGCAAATCGTCCTGATCGCAACGACCAGCTGCACACGGTGGTGCACTTCAGCTACCCGTTCAAGTTTGCCAATGGGCAATACCTGGAGGTGGGCGCGGATGCATACGCAGGTCGCTACAAGGTGTCCACCGCGTCGATGACGATCGACGGGCGTAGCATCACGCCGGTGGTCGATGCGCCCGTGACAGGGTCTACTGATCGCCGCGTGGCGGCACATGTCATCTACTATCCGCAGCCTTTCGGTTTCCAGGCCGAATGGACGGTAGGCAAGGGGCCCCAGCTGGATATCGCGAATCGCAGCATCCGTACGCGCGCGTTGCGCGGTGGCTACGCGCAGGTGATGTACAAGTTCGACAGTGACAACGGCAGCTTCATTCCGTACGCGAAGTGGCAGACGTATCGCGGCGGGGCCAAGTTCGACACCAATGCACCGAAGATGTCGGTGGATGAGCTGGAGGCTGGCGTTGAGTGGCAGCCGTCGAATGCCGTGGAGCTGGCGGTGGCATTCGCCAATATGCGCCGCACGGACGTGGGATCGGCACCGTACCGGAAGATAGAAGGCAAGCTGCTTCGCGTGCAGTTGCAGGTGAATTACTGACGTCGTTCCTGTGAAAACAGGAACCCAGCACCCCAGTTCACCAGCACCGCGACGACGCTACATCGGCTTTGCGTAGGGGGTGCCCTCGCGACAACCCAGTGCCTCGCGCTGAGTTCCAGCTTTCGCTGGAACGACGGCTTCGGGTGGGGTTGTCGTTATCTTCCCTACTCGTCGTTCCTGTGAAAACAGGAACCCAGCGCCCCGGTTCACCAGCACTGTGATCACGCTGCATCGGCTTTGCGTAGGGGATGTCCTCGCGACAACCCAGTGCCTCGCGCTAGGTTCCAGCTTTCGCTGGAACGACGGCTTTGGGTGGGGTTGTCGTTATCTTCCCTACTCGTCGTTCCTGTGAAAACAGGAACCCAGCGCCCCGGTTCACCAGCACCGCGACCACGATGCATCGGCTCTCAACCGATGCAGCGCGTTACACGATCACTTCTTCTTCGGCGCCTTGGCAGCATCCGCAAGCGATTTCTCACGCACGGCCTTGAACTCGCTGCCATCCTTCCATACCGGCCACACATCGCTGTTGGCCAGCTTCTCGCCCAGCTTGTAAAAGGCAACCACGTTCTGCGTCACGCCAGTGAAGTCCCAGCGCATGTCGTAGACATCCGTCACCTGGTGATAGTGGTTCTTCACGTAATCCTCGGCCGCCGCTTCACCGGCTGCCTTGCCACCGTTCACCATATCGCTGCCGCCATTGGCGGCCAGTGCCGGCACGCCCGCCTTGGCGAAGTTGAAGTGATCCGAGCGGAAGTAATGGCCTTTCTCTGGCGTCGGATCGGCGCTCACCACGCGGCCATCGGCCTTGAGCACATCGGCGAACATGTCTTCCAGATCGCTCTGTCCACGACCGACCACTTCCATGTCCTTCGTCGGCCCGGTGACGGGCAGGGCGTCCATGTTGATGTCCGCCACGGTCTTCGCGAGCGGGAAGGGCGGATGGGCGACGTAGTACTTCGAACCCAGCAGACCGGACTCTTCCATCGTTACGGCAGCAAACACGACGGTGCGCTTCGGCTTGTCCTCGGCAAACTTACCTGCGATTTCCAGCAACGCGGCGATGCCCGTGCCGTTGTCGATGGCGCCGTTGTAGATCTGATGGCCCTTCAGTGCCGGGTCGTGACCCAGGTGATCCCAGTGGGCGGTATAGACCACGGCCTCGTCGGGCTTGTCTGTCCCCTTCACCATGCCGATCACGTTGTTGCTCAGCGAATGCGTGATGTTGCTATGCAGGGAGATGTTCGCCTTCGCATCCAGCGGTACGGCCTTGAAGCCACGCACATCGGCCTGTTTCGCCAGTTCGTCGAAGTTCTTGCCCGCCTTGGCGAACAGTCGCTGGGCAGCCTCATGGGTAAGCCAACCAGCCACGGGCAGGCGGGGTGCCGGGTCTTCGCTTTCGGGCAGGTCAAGGCGCGGCATGGTCCAGCCGCTCTGCACCACGTTCCAGCCGTAGGCGGCCGGGTCGGTCTGATGCACGATGAATACGGCAGCGGCTCCCTTGCGTGCGCCTTCCTCGAACTTGTAGGTCCAGCGGCCGTAGTAGGTCATCTCGCGGCCCTTGAACAGCTTCGGATCGTTGCCGTTCCAGCCCGGGTCGTTGACCAGCACGATCACCGTCTTACCCTTGACGTCGATGCTGTCGAAATCGTTCCACTGGGCTTCCGGCGCATCCACGCCGTACCCGGCGAACACGATGTCGGAATCCTTCAGCTCCACATCCGACTTCGCCTGGAGCGTGCCGGCGACCATATCCTTGCCAAAGGCGAAGGCCTCGGTGCCGCCGCCTTCGCTGACGTCGAGCTTGAGCGTGTCCTGCCCGGTCAGTTCGGTGGCGACGGCCGGAACGGTCTGCACCCACTCGCCCTTGTTGCCGGGCTGCAGGCCCATGCGCTTGAACTGTTCGATGATGTAGTTGGTGGTCAGGCGCTCCCCAAGGGTGCCCGGCTTGCGGCCGTCGTACTCGTCCGATGAGATAACCCTCAGATGAGCTGCGAAGTCACCGGCGGTGATCTCCGGGGTGAAGGTGTGCTGCTCGTTGGCTACCGCGGGAAGCGGCGGCGGGGGCGATGTAGACACTGGCGCGGGGCCCGGCGGGGCGGCCTTGGCCGGGGTGTTGTCGTCATGGGACTGGCAGCCGGCCAGGGTCAGGGCGGCAAGGCAGGCGAGTGCGAGGCGTCGCATCGGCAGGGCATTCCCTTCGTTTGTGGGTGGACACCGAGTGTAGCGATTGGGCGTGTCCTGTCACCCATGCCCCGGACGGGCGATAATGCACGGTTTTTCGCACCGGGAACCCCACATGCGCATCGGCATCGACTTTGGAACCAGCTATTCGGCGGCGGCCGCGGTGGTGGACGGGCAGCTTGAGCTGGTCCGCTTCGGCGAGGCGCGGCAGTTCCGCACGGCCGTGTTCTTCCCCGAGGTGGTGCCCGACGTGGACGACTTCGTGCTCACCCCCGCCCTGGAAGCCCAGGTGGAAGCCTTCATCCGCTCGACCCGAGCCGACGAGCGGCAGAACGGGCGCTCGCCGCGCCCTGACGGCACCCTGCGCCGCGACGCCATCCGCGTCGTACGGCGGCAGTGGATGGAAGAGCGCATCCGCGAGGCCTCGGGCTCGGTGGCCAGCTTCCAGGATGCCTTGTTCGGCGAGGAGGCCGTCGAGGCCTATCTCGAAGAGGGCACGGGCAACCTCATCGAATCCCCCAAGTCCATGTTCGGTTACCGGCTGGACCCCCGTGTGCGCAAGACCATCGTCAGCATCGCGGCCCATATCCTCGAGCACGTTCGCCTTGTGGCCACCCGCCAGTTCGGGACTCCGGTGCGATCGGCCGTGATCGGCCGGCCGGTCGAATTCCGCAGCTCCATGGGACCGGCAGGCGGCGAGCAGGCCCTGTCCATCCTGCGCGAGGCAGCCGGCGTGGCGGGTTTTGACGATGTGTCCTTCCTGGAAGAGCCGGCGGCAGCGGCCATGCACTACCACCTCTCGCTGGCGGAGCGGCAGCGCGCCCTGATCGTGGATATCGGCGGTGGTACCACCGACGTCGCCTACGCCGAGCTGGGCGCAGGCCAGCCCCCGGTCATGCGTCGCAGCTGGGGCCTGCCCCGGGGTGGCACCGATCTGGACGTGGGCATGAGCCTGCACGCCTTCATGCCGCTGTTCGGCAAGGATGCCGGAGCCGTGCCTGTGCACCATTTCGTGGAGGCGGCCAGTGTCCACAACCTCCCCAAGCAGCGTGAATTCCGCAAACAGGACTACCGCATGGTCGAAGAACCTTACGGTGCGCGCCTGCGCGCCCTGCAGGGCAGTGGCCAGACCACCCGCCTCAACCAGGCGGCCGAACGCATGAAGATCGATCTAAGTGGAAAGCCCTCGGCCAGCACCTCCCTCGAATTCATCGAGTCCGGACTGGCTGTTAATGCGGCTTCCGACGATTTTTTCGTGGCTTCGGAGGATTTTCTCGATCGAATTTCCAGGCTGCTGATTCAGGCCGGCGCGGATATTGAAGAGGCACCCTCGAGTATTTTCCTGACCGGAGGAACATCACGCTCGCCGCAGGTTCGCGACAGGGTGGCCGCAAGCTTCGAAGGCATCCCGGTGGTGCACGGAGACCCCTCGCTCGGCGTAGTATCCGGCCTTGCGCAGGCGGCACTTTTGCCAAATTCGTCAGATAGTTTCATCTGACGTTACGCGAAATCGGCATTTTCACAACGTACTGGCAATTCCTGCATTACATCGTTAGATATAAGCACGGGCGATTCGTGCCGGGAGCTAGCCGATCGCCCTATTTTGGGAGTATTTTCCAATAGCATGCAGGCTGGCGTGCTGGGACGTTTGTGGGGGGTAAATATGGGAGTGAGGTGCGTTCGGTTCAGGAAGGGCAACGAAAGGGGCGTTGCCGGGACAAAGCATCGCCACGTCGATACTGTCCCGCCGATGCGACAGTTGTTGAATAAGTTCCACACGGAGGTCCATGCATGAGCCGTCCATCCGATGTGCAGGGGTTGGAGGACTACGATCTGGTGACGCTGGGCGCTGCGCTCGGGGTCTGTGACGTCGACCTGCTTACCTTGAGTCCGGCACGTCCGCGTGCTGCCATCGCCACGAAGACCCATGACGGGGTCACCTACTTCAGTGCGCATATCGATTTCGACGTGCGCGGATCGCTTACCGTTCCCGACGATTCCTGCATGCTGGTCTACCTGCACGAAGCCGGTGAACGCAGCTGGTGCCAGGGCGTGGGCATCGAATCGGACATGGCCGTGACCCTGCTGAGGGGAACGCCCACCGATTTCATGTTCGAACGGGGCACGCGCTTCACCCTGGTGATTGCGCCTTACGCCCGGTTCCGCACGCGCTTCATGGCGTCGGACCACGCTGACGTCGATATGGCGGCGCAGCGGCTACGGTTGTTCTCGGTGCATTCCGAGCACCTGAAGCGGGCCTATCGCCAGATCCGTGACCGCGTGAACGAATCCGACGATACGGCCTTCGGCCCCGTCGAAGACCTGCTCGACGAGCACATCCGCGTGGCATTGGCCTCGTCGTCCGAGGAGAGGCCGGTGGCCTCCCGTGGTCGTCGTGCCCATTACCAGGTGATGCGCCGGGCAGAGCGGTTCATGCGGGCCAACCTGCGTCGCGACATCTACTCGCACGAGCTCTGCCAGGCGGCAGGCGCGAGCGAACGCGGATTGCGCTACGCCTTCGACGACCTGCTGGGCATTCCGCCCAATCGCTATCTCGCCATGCTTCGCCTGTGCACGGCTCACCGTAGCCTGATCACCGCGGAAGCCGGACGTCGTTCGGTGAAGTCGGTGGCGCTCAGCTGCGGCATGTGGGACCTCTCGCGCTTTGCCGAGAAGTACCGCAGCGTGTTCGGCGAGCAGCCGCGCGAAACGCTCACGCGCAGCGTGGCGGCCGAAGATCTCGCCGCGGCAGGCGAGGGAGGATATGACGGCTGGTGACCGTGATCGATTTGGCATTGTGCCGTTTAGGGCTAGCTGATTGCCGCAATTGATCAACGGTATCCGGGCGGGACACCTCTAATCGAACCCTACGCGTCCTGTACGCAGGGAAATCGAAGCGGGGGAGACTGCCGTGAAACGTTCAGTAGCCTTGTTCATGGGGCGCGTCGCGCAAGCGACGCGCCTTTTGTTTGTCGCATTCAGCCGCCTTGCCATGGTTCGTCTTGCGCTCGTGGCAGCCGTGGTTTTCCTCGCTGGCACTGCCGGCGCACAGCAGGCGGCCCCGCAGGCAGGCACTGTATCGAACGGTACCGTGACGCCTTCTGCCAGCAAGGAAAAGGCACCGGTTGCCAGGAAGGCAAAGAATAAAAAGGCGCAGGACGACGAGGACGATACGGCCACGACATCGTCTACGAAGGATGAAACGCCGGTGACCTCATCGGTGGCCGGTTCAGGCCCACTGAACACCTTCGGTGCAGGACGCCAGGCGCTTACGTCGTCGCCTGCAACGACCAACTTTGTCTCGGCACAGGGTATTTCGCCATCGATCATCGCCCCGGGCGATCCGCGTTATCCGCTGCCTGCGGAGCCTTTCCGAGCGGGCCTGATCCTCGGTTCCGGTGGCCTCATCGCACCGTCGAACACGTCGCTGGCGCCCACGATCACCACGTTGCTCAACCCCAGTTCGCAGTTCATCAACAGCGGCGCACTGAACCTCAACACGGTGAACATCACCGGTACGTTCCAGAGCCTGGGCATCGGCGCCGCGAACCTGGTGAACCTCACGCCCACATCGACAGCGATCAACGGCACGTTGCTCGGCCAGAACCAGCACCTGACGCTGCTCGGTGGCGTGACCTCCGACAGCTACATCACCAACATCAACCGCGGTACCGACAACTTCACCAACGGCGGTCTCGGCGGCATCCTGTTGCCGGGTGGTTCACCTGCATGGTCGGCCGACTGCGCCAGCCTGCTCGGCATTCCGCTCGCCCGCTGCTGGGCAGTCAATCCGGCGCAGGATAACCAGGTGATCGTCGGTGACCGGGCCACGGCCAACGGCTCGCAGGAAGTGGTGATCGGTCGCGGTGCGAGCCATACGCTGCCCGCCGAAGACGCCAATAACGTCTTCCCGGGCAATGGCCGTAACGATCCCACCAATCCTTCCGGCGTGCCGACCAACAACTTCGCCACGCGCAAGGGCAATTCCGTGGTGATCGGCGACAGTGCGGCGGGCACGGCAAACGCGCAGACCATCCTTGGCGCCAATGCGACATCCACCCAGGTCAACAGCGTCGTGCTGGGTAATGCCTCGCTGGGCGATCGTGCGGCACAGGCGGGGTATACCGCTTTCGGCCTTACCCCAGTGCAGAATTCCGTCGGTGCCGTCTCCGTGGGCAGCACAGGTAACGAGCGGCAGGTGTCGCATGTTGCGGCAGGCAGTGACAACTACGATGCGGTCAACGTATTGCAGCTCAAAGGTGCGCTCGCGGGCATCGGTGCACTCGATCTGCTGGCGGTGACCTACGATCCCGACGGCAGCGGCAACCCCACCAACTCGATTACGTTGAAGGGGACGGGCACCGGTTCGGTCGGCCTGCACAACCTGGCACCGGGTGTCCTGGGTGCGGCGAGCCTGGATGGCGTCAACGGCGCACAGCTCAACACCACCAATCAGGCGGTGGCTACGTATTTTGGTGGCACCACCACAGCCAACGCGGCCGGCGTGTTCACCGCGCCCACTTTCAATACACCACTGATCAGCACAAGCGGGGGCGTCACACCCGGCGTCGCCAATGACGTCACGACGGCCTTCAACAACGTCGGCGGTTCGCTGACCAGCCTGAATACGCAGATCGCCAACATTGCCGCGGGTTCGCTGCCTTATCTGAAAATCAATTCCACTGGCGCTCCCAGTACGGCCACCGGTACCGATGCGATCGCACTCGGTTCGGGCGCCAATGCAGCCAATAACAACAGCATTGCGCTGGGTGCGGGCTCCACGACCACGGTGGGTGCGCAGACGGGGTATACGGCCATCGGTCTTGCTACGCCGCAGAGCTCGTTGGGCGAAGTGGCTATCGGCACACGCAAGCTCACCGGTCTTGCCGCTGGTAGTGCACCCACGGATGCGGTGAACGTGGCGCAGCTGTCCGGCGTGAACAACGCCGTATCGTCGCTGGGCAAGCTTGCGGTGCTGTACGACGCGGACGGGTCGGGTAATGCGACCAACCACATCAGTCTCGTGGGCGCCGGCGCGGGAACGGTCGGACTGGGCAATCTGAGCGCCGGATCGCTCGCTGCAGGCAGCACCGATGCGGTAAATGGCGGTCAGCTCAATACGACCAACCAGGCGGTGGCCACGTATTTCGGTGGCACCACGGCGGCGAACAATGCAGGCGTATTCACCGCGCCCACATTCAACACGCCGGCGATCAGCACGACCGGGATCGTTACGCCGGGCACCGCGAACAACGTCACTACCGCGTTCAATACCGTAGGTGGTTCGCTCACGGCGTTGAATACCCAGATCGCCAACATCACGGCAGGCTCCCTGCCGTATCTCAAGATCAATTCCACTGGTGCACCCAGCACGGCTACCGGTACCGATGCCATCGCCCTCGGTTCGGGCGCCAATGCAGCCAACAACAACAGCATTGCGCTGGGCGCAGGCTCGACGACTACCGTTGGTGCGCAAACAGGCTATACGGCCATCGGCATAGCCACGCCGCAAAGCTCGCTGGGCGAAGTGGCCATCGGCACGCGCAAGCTCACGGGCCTTGCCGCCGGCAGTGCCCCGACGGATGCGGTAAACGTGGCGCAGCTGACCGGCGTGAACAATGCCGTCTCGTCGCTGGGCAGGCTTGCCGTGCTGTACGACGCGGACGGGCTGGGCAACGCAACCAACCACATCAGCCTCGTGGGCACCGGTGCCGGAACGGTTGGCCTGGGTAACCTGGGGCCCGGCGCGATCAACGCGACCAGCACCGATGCCGTGAACGGCACGCAGCTCAACACCACCAATCAGGCGGTTGCCACCTTCTTCGGTGGCACGACCGCGGCGAACGGTGCGGGCGTATTCACCGCACCGACGTTCGATGTTCCCGTAATCAGTAACGGTGGCGTGGTAACGCCCACCACGGCCAGCGACGTCACGACAGCCTTCAGCCGGGTCGGCGGCTCGCTGACCTCGCTCAATACGCAGATCACGAACATCAACGCAGGCAACCTGCCGTATCTCAAAATCAACTCGACAGGCGCCCCCAGTACGGCAGCGGGCGTGGACGGCATCGCACTGGGGTCCGGTGCATCCGCGGGCAACGCCAACAGCGTGGCGCTGGGCGCAGGTTCCGTTACCACGGTGGGCGCACAGACGGGCTATACCGCGATCGGCATCGCCACGCCGCAGAGTTCGCTGGGCGAGGTGGCCGTCGGTACGCGCAAGATCACCGGGCTCGCGGCAGGCAGTGCGGCGACCGACGCGGTGAACGTGGCCCAGCTCACCGGGGTGAACAACAGCGTCTCCGCCCTGGGCAAGCTGGCCGTGCGCTACGACGCGGACGGCCTGGGTAACGCGACCAACCACGTCAGTCTCTCGGGTACGGGCACGGGAAGCGTGGGTCTTGGCAACCTCGGTGCCGGCACGGTCACGGCAACCAGCCTCGACGCCGTGAACGGTACCCAACTGTTCGGTACCAATACGACGCTTGCGGGATACCTGGGTGCGGGTGCCGGTTTCAATGGCACGACCGGTACCTTCACGCCGCCGGCATTCTCCATCGGCGCCATCGACCTCGCGGGCAATGTCACGCGCAACACTTACGGCACGGTGGGACAAGCACTGTCCCAGCTCGACTCGTCGCTGGGCAACGTGAACATCCGCCTCAATGCACTCGACACGGGCGGTGCCCAGTATGTGGCCGTGAACTCCTCGGCGGTTTTGCCGACGGCAACGGGCGCGGAAGGGATCGCCATTGGGGGCGCCGCCACGGCGGGTGCCGCCGGGGGTGTTGCCATAGGCAACGGGGCCTCAGCGGCCAACGCCAACAGCGTGGCACTGGGTGCGGGTTCGGTGACCACCGTAGGTGCCCAGACCGGGTACACGGCGTTCGGCCTCACCGCGCCGCAGACCTCGCTCGGCGAGGTGAATGTGGGTACCCGCAAGATCACCGGTGTGGCGGCGGGCAGTGCGGCAAGCGATGCAGTAAACGTCGCTCAGCTCTCTGCCGTGAGTGGCGACGTGGGCTCGCTCGGTCGCCTGGCGGTGCGTTATGACGACGACGGTGCGGGCAACCCCACCAACAACATCACGCTGACGGGCGCAGGCACGGGCACGGTGGGTATCCACAATGTCGGACCGGGCGTGCTGTCGACCACCAGCCATGATGCAGTCAATGGCACCCAGCTCAACGCGACGAACCAGGCCGTGGTGACGTATCTCGGTGGCGGCACGACGGTGGATGCGGGTGGCAATTTCACCGGCCCGACCTACAACGTACCGGTGATTGGCACGGACGGCACCAACACGCCAGGTAACGCAGGCTCGGTCGGCGGTGCGCTGACGACCATCGGCGACTCGCTGGGCAACGTCAACACGCGCATCTCATCGCTCTACACCGGTGGCCTGAAATACGTGCAGGTGAACTCCACGGCCGCCGCCGCATCGGCGACGGGCGCGGAAAGCATCGCCATCGGTGGCGGGGCGACGGCGGCGAACGCGAACAGCATTGCGCTTGGCAATGGTTCGGCGACGACCGTTGGTGCTCAGGTGGGGTACACGGCCTACGGCATCACGGCACCGCAGACGTCGAACGGTGAGCTGAACCTCGGCAACCGCAAGATCACCGGCGTAGCCGCCGGCACGCTGGATAGCGATGCAGCCAATATCCAGCAGTTGCGTGCAGTGAGCACCGATGTCGGTTCGCTCGGTCGCCTGGCGGTGCGTTACGACGACGACGGTGCGGGCAACCCCACCAACAACATCACGCTGACGGGCGCAGGCACGGGCACGGTAGGTATCCACAATGTCGGACCGGGCGTGCTGTCGACCACCAGCCATGATGCAGTCAATGGCACCCAGCTCAATGCGACGAACCAGGCCGTGGTGACGTATCTCGGTGGCGGCACCACGGTGGATGCGGGTGGCAATTTCACCGGCCCGACCTACAACGTACCGGTGATTGGCACGGACGGCACCAACACGCCAGGTAACGCAGGCTCGGTCGGCGGTGCGCTGACGACCATCGGCGACTCGCTGGGCAACGTCAACACGCGCATCTCATCGCTCTACACCGGTGGCCTGAAATACGTGCAGGTGAACTCCACGGCCGCCGCCGCAACAGCGACCGGTGCGGAAAGCATCGCCATCGGTGGTGGGGCGACGGCGGCGAACGCGAACAGCATTGCTCTTGGCGGCAACTCCGCCACCACGGTGGGTGCGCGCACCAACTACGCCGCCTATGCGCTCACGACGCCGCAGAGCTCCACGGGTGAAGTGAACGTCGGCGGTCGGCAGCTCACGGGCCTCGCGGCTGGATTGTCGGATAGCGACGCCGTGAATGTCTCCCAGCTGCGTGCCGTCAACGACGGCGTGGCCCAGGCAACGGCGGGGGCAGTCAATTACGACCGCGACAGCGGCGGCAACAAGCTCAACCACGTCACCCTGGCGGGTGGCGTAGCGGGCACGGTGGGCATCGGCAACCTGGCCGATGGTGCGGTGGCGGCGGGCAGCCACGACGCGATCAGCGGCGGCCAGTTGTTCACCAGCAATGCCGCCCTCGTCGGGTTCCTCGGTGCAGGGGCGGCGTTTGATCCGCTTACCTCGACATTCACCGCGCCGACGTTCGCCCTGCGTCCCGTGGATGCGAATGGCAACGTCTCCAATGCGAGCTTCGGCAATGCAGGCGCCGCCTTCAATTCGATCGACGGCTCCGTCAATGCATTGAACGCACGGGTGAACAGCCTGGCGTCGGGCATCAACACGCCCTACGTCGCCGTGACCTCCACCCAGGCACCCGCCCAGGCCAGCGGTACAGAAAGCGTGGCCATCGGTGGCGGGACCGTCGCATCCGGCGCGAATACGGCGGCCTACGGCTCCCAGGCACAGGCAACGGCTGCGGGGGCGACGGCCCTTGGCGTCGGTTCGCAGGCAACGGTGGCCGGCGGCGTGGCCCTTGGATCAGGCTCCGTAGCCAGCCGCACGGGCAGTGGTACGGAAGCCTTCAGTGGCGTCGCCGTGCCAGCGCAGGGCGTTGTCTCGGTGGGCACGGCGGGTGCCGAACGGCAGATCGCCAACGTGGCCGGTGGCACGGACGACACCGATGCGGTGAACGTGCGTCAGTTGCGGGCGGTAGCCAACCTGGCGGGCAGCATCGGCGCGTCGTCCGTGCAGTACGACGACGCCACGCACGGTAGCGTGACGCTGAATCCGGGCGGTGCCGCCGTGCATATCGGCAACGTGGCGGCCGGCAGCATCGCGCAGGCCAGCGCGGACGCCATCACGGGTGGACAGCTGTGGCAATGGACGCAGAACACCGGCAATGCCTTCAGCAACATTGCCCTCTACAACAGCATCCTCGCCTTGCAGCAGGGCGGTAACGGTGGCGGCACGAATGGCGCACTCAGCGTCAACAACAGCAACAACCTGCCCAACGCGGCGTCTGCCGGTGGCAACAGCGTCGCTGCCGGTGCCGGTTCCAGTTCGTCCGGTGCCAACAGCACGGCCGTGGGCAACGGCGCACAGGCTACGGCACAGAACTCCGTGGCCGTGGGTGCGGGCTCGGTGGCCGATCGCGCCAACAGCGTTTCGGTGGGCAGCAAGGGCGCCGAGCGGCAGGTGACCAACGTGGCGGCGGGCACCGCCGATACCGATGCGGCAAACGTGAGCCAGGTAAATGCCGTACGCGCCAGTGGCGTCCACTACGATACGCGCGCGGATGGAAGCGTCGATTACGGCAACGTCAGCCTGGGTTCGGCGGGTACGCCGGCCGTGGTCCACAACGTGGGTGCCGGCACGGCCGCCACGGACGCGGCCAACGTCGGGCAGCTGAACCAGGTGGCCGACTGGTCGCGCAGCTACACCGACCAGAAGGTCAACGCCATGAACCGCACCATCCAGAACGCCAACAACCGGGCCAGCGCGGGTGTCGCCTCGGCGATGGCGATGGCCGGATTGCCACAGGCGACCACGCCAGGGCGTAACATGGCGGCCATAGCGGGCGGTACGTTCCGTGGCGAATCGAGCATCGCGGTGGGTGTGTCCACGGTGACCGACGGCGGCGGCTGGGTCTACAAGCTCAGCGGCACGGCCAATTCGCGGGGCGATGCCGGTTTCAGTGTGGGCGCAGGCATGGAGTGGTAACGATGGAGCAAGGGGCGACATTACCCGAACCGGTCAACTTCGGGTTGCCTTCATCGGGGCGTAGCGGTATTGGTATGGCCGGTCACATGTTCCCAGTCATGCCGAAACATCTCGATATACGGCTCATCGCTCCCTCCGGTTACGCGGAAGACCGCGCCGCCTGCCAACGTGGCATCGAACGCCTGCAGGCGGCCGGGCACACCATCCTCGGCGACGGCGTGGTCGATCGCGTCGCGCTGCGTTTCGCCGGCAGCGACGCGGAGCGTCTTGCCGACATCAACGCGCTTGCCGACCCCGATATCGCCTTGCCCGACGTGGCGATGGCGATCTGCGGTGGTTACGGCGCCATTTCCCTGCTCGAAGGTATCAATTACACCGGGCTGGCGGCACGTTTCCGCGAGTCGTCCTGCGTGTTCGTCGGCCATGGCGATTTCACCGTGATCCAGTGCGCGCTTTACGCGAAAGCGGGCATCGGCTCGCTGCACGGCCCGATGCTGGTGCAGGATTTCGGTCCCGCTTACCTGCGTGAAAGCACCTGGCGCCACTTCTGGCAGACCCTCCAGGAGCCCCGCACCGAGGTGGGCTGGATCTGCCCGGAGCCACAGCCCGACCTGTTGGTGGAAGGCACGCTGTGGGGCGGCAACCTGTCGGCGCTTTGCAGTCTCATCGGCACGCCGTACATGCCGGCCTTCGATGGCGGCATCCTCTACATCGAGGAAACCGGCGAGCAGGTCTACCGCATCGAGCGGATGCTCTACGAGCTGAAGCTCAGCGGTGTACTCGATCGCCAGCGCGCGGTGCTGCTGGGTGGCCTCGGTGGCCAGCGGGTAAGCGAGTACGATAACGGTTACGACCTCGATCACGCCCTGGAACGCTTCCGCCGCATCTGCGACGTACCCATGCTGCGCGGTCTGGTGTTCGGCCACGGTCCGGACAAGTGGACGCTGCCGTTCGGCGCCAGGGGATTGCTGAGGGTGAATGGTGGCACCGCCACGCTCACCGCCTTCGATTACCTGTATGCAGGGCGGACAGGCAACGAGGCGCCACGCCCCCGATACTGAAGGGCGCAAGTATTCAATTTGCAACAATCGGCGCCAGTTCCTTTTTCATCAAATACTTGCGATTTGCCGTCAGGTTCAAGCCCGGACCATTTTTGCCGATAACCGGCAAGGTTTCTCTCGGGAGTGAAGGGTGATGACGGTCAGGTGGCGAATCATTTTGACCATGGCAGGGGCTCTGGTGGCGGCAATCGTCATCGGGGCTACCGGCCTGGTGGCATTGGGGCGGACACAGTCCAGCCTCGAGTCGATGTACAGGGACACGCTGATGCCGATCGTCCATGTGACGAACGTGCGCACGGCGCTGACGGACCAGAGGGCGGCGTTCAACCGGGCGCTCGTGGTGGCGACACCCGAGGCAGTGGCCGAGGCGCGTCAGCGGATCGATGCCATCGGCGTGCAGCGTGAGAAGGCCTGGGGCGCCTACTACCCGGCACTGGTGACCAGCGACGAGGAGCGGGGCCTCGCCAAGGCCTTCATCGCTGCCGAGCAGGTGGCCGACCAGCGCCTGAAAGAAGGCCTGGACAAGGCCGCGGGCGACCGGGCGACCGCCGTGGCCTTCCTGATCAAGCAGATGGCACCGGCGCTGGACGCGGCGACCAATGGCATCGGGCAGATCGTGGCGGTGAATGAGAGGCAGGCCGACGAGGCCTTCGTCGCCTCGTCGCAGCGCGAGCACCAGATCGTAATGCTGACGATCGGCGTGCTGGTGGTATCCGGCGTGCTGGTGGCGCTGGCGGGGTTCCTGTTGATCCGCGCCGTGATGGTGCCGCTGCTGCGTGCACGCGATCTTGCCGGGCGCATCAGCCAGGGTGAACTCAACCATCACCTGCATGTCGACGGGAGCGACGAACTGAGCGACATGCTTCGTTCGCTGTCGGCCATGGACGTGAAACTGACCGAGATCGTGGGGCGCGTGCGCGACAATGCACGCCAGGTCACCTATGCGGCGCGCGATATTTCCGCCGGTTCCGACGATCTGTCCAGCCGCACGCAGGAGCAGGCGTCCTCGCTGGAAGAAACCGCGGCATCGATGGAGGAGATGACCGCCACCGTGCGTGAAAACTCCGAAGGCGCCGGGGTGGCGCGCGACCTCACGGTAACGCTGTTGCGCGATGCCACGACCGGTCGCAGCGTCGCGGTCGATGCGGTGAGCGCGATGGCGCAGATCACCGAGGCCAGCCGCAGTGTCGGCGAGATCGCCGTGCTGATCGACGAGATCGCGTTCCAGACCAACCTGCTTGCACTGAACGCCGCCGTGGAAGCGGCGCGTGCCGGTGAACAGGGCAGGGGTTTCGCCGTGGTGGCCGGCGAGGTGCGCGTGCTGGCCCAGCGCAGCGCGACGGCGGCACGCGACATCAAGAAACTCATCGGCGATGCCGCCGAGCGTGTCGATACGGGCTCCGTGCTCGTGCGTCGCACGGGGGAGGCGTTGTCGCTGATCGGCACGGGGGCCGACAAGGTATCCGGCATCGTCGGCAATATCGCGGCGGCTTCGTTGCAGCAGTCGGCGGGCATCGAACAGGTCAACAGTGCGGTCACCGCGCTCGATGAAGTCACCCAGCAGAACGCGGCCCTCGTGGAAGAAACCAGCGCCGCCAGCCGGCAGATGCTGGAACTGGCGGAAGAGCTGATGCGTCAGGTAGCGTTCTTCCATATCGATGGCGAGGAAGATCAGGCAACGGCGCCCGCGTCGACCCGGCGCGTATCGATGCCTTCGGTAACCCGTCCGCTGCCGAAGGCGGACCAGGACACGGTGATCTGGCAGGAATTCTGACCAGCCCCGGGGCAGGGATGCCCCGTTCATCTGCCAGCCAGCTACGAAGCGCCGTTCCCGGTAGCCTTTCCGCGACGTACTTCCTCGCGGCCCCCACCATGACCGACCCCCTGCATACACCGCACGATCGTGCGGCGCTTCCGCTCGCCCCTTCGCTGGACCAGGCGCTCGTCGATGCCCACATGCCGACGCGCCTGCCGCTGCTTGACGCACGCATCCTGCGCATCGGATTGCTTGCCGTCGTGCTCGGCATGGGCGTGGCGTGCGTGGCACGCCTGTTGACGATGCTGATCGGACTGGTGACCAACCTTGCGTTCTTCGGACGCCTCGACACCACGTTCGTCAGTCCGGCAGGGCACCACCTTGGCGCGTGGGTCATCGTGCTGCCGGCCGCGGGCGGCCTGGTCGTGGGTGCGATGGCGCGCTGGGGATCGCGGGCCATCCGCGGTCACGGCATCCCGGAAGCGATGGAGCAGGTACTCACCAACGAAAGCCGCATTCCTGCGCGTATGACCTGGCTGAAGCCGGTCTCGTCGGCGATTGCCATCGGCACGGGCGGTCCGTTCGGCGCGGAAGGGCCGATCATCGCCACGGGTGGCGCACTCGGCTCGCTGCTTGGCCAGCACCTGCCGGTAAGCGCCGACGAGCGGAAAACCCTGCTGGCGGCGGGCGCGGCGGCCGGCATGGCGGCAGTGTTCAGCGCGCCGGTCTCGGCCGTGCTGCTGAGTATCGAACTGCTGTTGTTCGAACGCCGCGCACGCTCGTTGTTGCCGGTGACGCTCGCCGCTGCGGCGGGTACGGGGGTGCGATTCGCGCTGGAGGGCCCGGGGCCGGTGTTTTCGATGCCTGCGCTGTCGGCCGTGGCGCCGATGGCCCTTATTGCCTATGCCTTGCTCGGCGTGGTGATGGGCGTGGCCGGTGTCGCCATCACCCGGCTGACCTATGGCATCGAGGATGCCTTCGAAAAGCTGCCGATCCACTGGATGTGGTGGCCGGCGCTGGGCGGCCTGGTGGTCGGTGCCGTGGGCTACGTGGCCCCGGCGACGCTCGGGGTGGGCTACGAGAACATCGTGGCCGTGGTGTCGGGGCACCTGGGCCTGGCAGCCATGGCATGGCTGGCGCTGGCGAAACTGGTGTCGTGGTCGGTCGCCCTGGGCAGTGGCACGTCGGGTGGCACGCTGGCGCCCTTGTTCACCATTGGCGGCGCGGCGGGTGGCGTGGCGGGCGTGCTGCTGGCGCAGCTTCCGTGGCTGCATGTGGACCCCCGCATGGCTGCGCTCATCGGCATGGCTGCGCTGTTCGCCGGAGCGACCCGCGCCCTGATGACCTCGGCCGTGTTCGTGTTCGAGACCACATTGCAGCCGCACGCACTGCTGCCATTGCTGGCGGCCTGCGCGACGGCCTACATCGTCTCGGGCTTGATGATGCGCCACACGATCATGACCGAGAAGATCGCCCGGCGCGGGGTACACGTGCCGACGGATTTCGTGGCCGACCACCGCCCTGATCACCCCCTGTAGGAGCGCGCCTTGCGCGCGACCGGTAAGACCGGTGCGCTGTAATGGTAGCCGCGGCACTGACGAGTACCTGCCTTGCCAGGGGCGCATGTTTTCGTGCGAGGCGTTCGCCCTGGACGGTCGCGCGCGAGGCGCGCTCCTACAGGGTGTGGGTTACTCAATGAAAAACCCGGCGCCTTGCGGCGCCGGGTTTTCGTTTCACAGCCGGGGCGGATTACTTGCCGGCGGTGGAGGCGGCAGCCGGCGCGGTGGTGTCGGCTGCCTTCTTGTGACCCTTCTTGTGGGTCGACTTCATCGTGCCGTTCTCGCTGCCGGCGGCGCTGGAGGCATCCGAGGTGTCGGCAGCCTTCTTGGTATGGGCCTTGTGATGGGCCGGCTTGGCGGCGGTGGAAGCGGCGGCCGGAGCAGCGCTCTGGTCCTGGGCAGCGGCGGAGCTGTCCTGTGCGAACGCGGCGCCGCTGAGGACAGTGCAACCAGCCAGCATGGCGAGGATCAGTTTCGTGTTACGCATGAAGAGATCTCCTTGGAAGCGATGGGGGTGTGCTACGGAACGTGCTGCTTCAAACGATGTACGTATTGCCTGTCACCCCGGCCCGGTGGCCGGGTGAGTGCTTACTTCGTGGCGGCCTTGGCCGGCTTGGTGGCCTTCTTGTGGTGCGTCTTCTTGTGACCGGCCTTGGCCTGCTGGTGAGCGGCGGCGTGATGGCCAGTGGCGGCCGGAGCCGGAGCGGCATCCTGCGCGAACGCAGCGCCGCTGAGGACGGTGCAACCCACCAGCATCGCGATGATCAGTTTCGTGTTGCGCATGACGACGATCTCCTTGGAACGAATGGCGCCATGAAAAGAATCACGATGCACGGCGCGTGGGCATCGCTTTACCGGTCAGACCGGATGTGTACGTTCGGTGCAGAAGCTAGCGCGTTTTATCTGAACAATGTCGTGGTCTATGCGACATTTCGTAGATTCCGTTCAGCAAGTAATTAGTCTGCGTTAAGTGACGGTACGGCGTGTGCGGCTTTGCCGGAAACACAGGCTGATGGGGCAATTTCTTGCGATTGCTCAGAATTCCAGCTCCTGGGCCGCGCACAGGTAGTCGACCATCGGCGCGAGGCGCTTGAAGTGGTCCACCACGAAGGGCAGCAGTTCCGCCGAACAGGCCATGGCTTCGTCGAATTCCTGGCCGGCGGCGTAGTTCTTCCGTTTCAGGTCTTCGATGAGTTCATGGTTGGGATCGAAGCCGCGGGGCGGCCGGGTAAGGCTCTCGCCCCAGAAGCTGTAACGCTCGCGGAAGGCCTTGGCCTGCGTCGCACGTTTCCACGAGTCGGGGTTGTCGGCCAGGAATTCGCGCAGCTTCTTCAGCACCGGCGGCTCCGGATGCCACATGCCGGCACCGACGAAGCATTCATCGGGCTGGATATGCAGGTAGAAGCCCGGGGCCGGGATCTCGTGCCGGCGTTCGTGGAAGAAGCGCGAGCCCTGCCAGCCCTTGTAGGGCTGCTTGTCACCCGCGAAACGGGTATCGCGGTGGATGCGGTAGAGCGAGCCGCCGACCTTGCGCGGATCAGCGCGGTAGTGCTCGCTGATCTTTGCCAGCGGGGCCTGGATATCGGTGATGAACTGGGTGAACGGCTCGCGCACGTGACGCTCGTAGTCGTCCTTGTGGGCGTGGAACCATTCGCGGTTGTTGTTGCGCACCAGCGACTTGAAGAAGCGGAAGGTGGCAGGGGAGAAATAGCTCTTGTGCGGCATGGATGGCTCGTTCAGCGCAGGTGGATCGCCCAGGCGTCCAATTCGTCGAGCAGGGCGTGCGGGGCGTCGGGCATGGCTCGCATGGCGGCCAGCTCCGCGGTGTATTCGTCGAAGGTGAGTGTTGTGAGCGGGCCACGGCGGGTGAGCCGGTCGAGGCGGAAGGCCTCCCAGCGGGCCTGTTCGTCTGCGTCGAGTGTTTCCGGCCAGTTCCTGGCCCGGTAGCGGAAGAGCAGCTCCGGATAGCGGGGGTCGCGGAACGGGAAACTGCGCGTGCCGAGCTGCCCGGGCGGGGTGGCCCGCACGTCGGCCAGCAGGGCGCGGTCCGCATTCGGCAGGAATGCCCCATAGAGGCCCAGCTCAGGGTCCTCGGCCGGCGGCAGGTCTGCTGCCCGTGCATAGACGCGGCGCAGCTTCTCGGCCAGCCCTTCCGCGGTGCGAAGCGTGACCAGATGGCGCTCCACGGCGTCCATGTCCAGGCCCAGGCGTTCCATGTTGGCACCCTTGAGCACGGACAGGGGGGCCAGTGCCGGGGCATGGTTGGCGCGAACGGTACGCAGGGCGATACGCTCGACCCCTTCGGGCAGGTCGGCCCGGGAGGTGAAGACGCGATCGGCGATGTCGCCGTCGTCCAGGGCCAGCAGGTCGGCCGGGTCGGCCGTGAGGTCGTAGACGATGACCTCGCCCTGTCGCGACGGGTGCGCGGCCAGCGGGGCGATCACCGTGAGGCAGTGCCGGCTGGCGGGATAACGGGAGGAGACATGCACCACCGGTGTCATGGCGGCCACGTCGAGCAGCTCGAAAACACGCTGCTTGCGGCGCAGGGCGAAATACCACTCCCACAGGCGCGGCTGGCGCTCCTTCAGCAGGCGGGCGAGGGCGATCAGGGCTTCCACGTCGGACAGGGCATCATGCGCGCGGTCCTGCTTCAGGCCGTTGGCGCTGGCCAGGTGCTCCAGCTTGAAGCTGGGTGTACCGTCGTCACGCGAGGGCCATACGATGCCCTCGGGGCGCAGTGCCTGGCACATGCGCACGAGGTCGATGAGGTCCCAGCGCGAGTTGCCGTTTTCCCATTCACGGCCGTAGGGGTCGTAGAAGTTGCGATAAAGCAGGTGGCGGGTGACTTCGTCGTCGAAACGCAGCGAGTTGTAGCCCACGGTGCAGGTGCCCGGGCGCGCGATCTCGTCGTGGATCGCCGCTGCGAACGCGGCCTCGCACAGGCCCTCGCGCTCGGCCAGCTGCGGGGCTATGCCGGTGATGAGGCTTGCGACGGGCTGGGGCAGGGAGTCTCGCGGCGGCTTGCAGTAGATCATCAGCGGCTCGCCGATGATCTCCAGGTTGGCGTCGGTGCGGATGCCGGCGAACTGGGCCGGTCGGTCGCGGCGCGGGTCGGCGCCGAAGGTTTCGTAGTCGTGCCAGTAGAAGGTCGGTTCGGCCATGACGACGATGATCGCATGTCACGACCTGATTTCGACGGCCCTTGCCGCTAGACTTCACCGCACTCAAAGGAGCCCCCATGTCGCAAGCGCACGAAGACAACCTCATCTGGATCGATCTGGAAATGACCGGTCTGGACACGGACAACGATTCGATCCTCGAGATCGCCACCATCGTGACCGACAAGGATCTGAACGTGCTTGCCGAAGGGCCGGTGTTCGCCATTTCCAACACGGATGCCCGCCTTCAGCAGATGGATGCCTGGAACCGCAACCAGCACATGCGCTCGGGCTTGTGGAAGCAGGTGGTGGAGTCGCATACCCATGCAGACCAGGCCGAGGAAGCCACCATCGCATTCCTGAAGAAGTGGGTGCCCGCCGGCAAGTCGCCGATGTGCGGCAACTCGATCTGCCAGGACCGCCGCTTCCTGCACCGCGAAATGCCGAAGCTTGAGCGCTACTTCCACTACCGCAACCTCGATGTTTCCACGCTGAAAGAGCTGTCACGCCGCTGGTCTCCGGACATCGCCAAGGGCTTCCAGAAGGACTCCGCCCATACGGCGCTGTCGGATATCCGCGACTCCATCGACGAGCTGCGTTACTACCGTCGTTTCATGGGCGCCATCGGCGGCCAGCAGCCGGGCTGATCCCATGAACTTCGACCCCTTCGCCGCCACCCTCGACTGCAACGGCCGCGCCCTGGTGCTCGACCGGCCACGGGTCGCAGGCATCGTCAACGTCACCCCGGACTCGTTCTCCGACGGCGGCCGGCACGACACCCTCGAAGCGGCCTATGCGCATGCGATGCGCCTGGCAGAAGAGGGGGCCGACATGCTCGACATCGGCGGCGAGTCCACCCGGCCGGGTGCGGACGACGTTTCCGCGGAAGAAGAAATCCGCCGCGTGGTGCCGCTGATCGAACGCCTTGCGGCCGCCACGACGCTGCCGATCTCGATCGACACATCCAAGCCCGAGGTAATGCGTGCGGCGGTGGGCGCGGGGGCAGGCATGATCAACGACGTGTTCGCGCTGCGCCGCGAAGGCGCGCTGGATGCCGCGGCCGAACTACGGGTGCCCGTGTGCCTCATGCATATGCAGGGCGAGCCGCGCGGCATGCAGGATGCCCCCTCCTACGACGACGTGGTGGGCGAGGTGCATCGCTTCCTCACCGATCGCCTGTTTGCCTGCGAGCTGGCCGGCATCGACCGCCGCCGCGTGCTGGTGGACCCCGGTTTCGGGTTCGGCAAGGATCTGGACCACAACCTGACCCTGCTGCGGGCGATGGGGCGGTTCGCCGAGCTGGGCGCTGGCGCCTATGCAGGGCTGTCGCGAAAGTCGATGATCGGCAGCCTCACCGGTCGCACCGAACCGGCCGACCGCGCGGCGGGCTCCGTCGCCGCGGCCCTCATCGCCGTGCAGCGGGGCGCCATCATGGTCCGCGTCCACGATGTGGCACCCACGGTAGACGCCCTGGCCGTATGGGCCGCAGTGAAGGCCGGCGACACGGCGCCCAGGATCGACAAGCCCACGATGCCGCGCTGGCCGGACGACGACTGAGTCCACATGACGGCGTATGATCCGTCGTCCCAGCAAGGAGTTAGAGCCATGAGCGAACGTAAATACTTCGGCACGGATGGCATCCGGGGCCGAGTGGGCAGCTATCCGATCAGCGCCGATTTCATCCTCAGGCTTGGCCGCGCCGCTGGCGCTGTCCTGGCGCGCCGCCGCGCAGCGGATCGTCGCCCGGCAGGTGTGGCCGGCCCCGATCGCCGCGACCACAGCCGCAAGGTCCTTGTCGTCATCGGCAAGGACACCCGCGTCTCCGGTTACATGTTCGAATCCGCCCTGGAGGCCGGACTGGTCGCCTCCGGCGCCGACGTCCGTCTGCTCGGTCCCATGCCCACCCCCGGCGTGGCCTACCTCACGCGCTCGTTGCGCGCCGATGCCGGCATCGTCATCAGTGCTTCGCACAACCCGCATCAGGACAACGGCATCAAGTTTTTCTCCGGCCAGGGCGAAAAACTCGATGACGAACTTGAGGCCGAGATCGAGGCGGAACTGGAGGCCGATTTTGCGACGGTGCCTTCGGAAACACTGGGCAAGGCCAGTCGCGTCGACGATGCCGTGACCAAGTACGCCGAGTTCTGCAAGTCCACCGTTAACGACGATTTCTCCCTGCGCGGCATGAAGCTCGTGCTTGATTGCGCGCATGGCGCGACCTACCAGGTTGCCCCCAAGGTTTTCCGTGAACTGGGTGCGGAGGTCTCCACCATTGGTGCCGAGCCCGATGGCCTGAACATCAATCGCGACGTCGGCTCGACAGCGCCGGATGCGCTGGCGCGCGCCGTAGTGGAGCGGGGCGCGGATCTCGGCATTGCCTTCGATGGCGATGGCGACCGCGTGCGCATCGTTGACCAGGATGGCAGCGTCACCGATGGCGACGACATGCTCTACGTCATTGCGCGCCACTGGAAGAAAAAGGCCGCGTTGCCGGGCCCCGTGGTGGGCACGCTGATGAGCAACTACGGCCTGCAGCGCGCGCTCAAGCAGATGGATATCCCGTTCGTCCGCGCCAACGTGGGCGACCGTTACGTGCTCCAGCAGCTCAAGGAGCATGGTGGTGCGCTCGGCGGCGAAACATCCGGCCACGTGCTGTGCCTGGACCGCTTCACCACCGGCGATGGCATCGTGGCCGCACTGGCGCTGCTCGAAGCCCTCGTGGACGACGGTGAAACCTTCGCGCAGGCACGCGCGGGTCTGGTCAAATTGCCGCAGACGATGATCAACGTCCGGGTGGAGGGCGCCAAGGCGGCGCTCGGCACCGACACCGTGAAACAGGCGCTGGCCGAGGTAGAGAACGTGTTGGAAGGCCGCGGCCGCGTGGTACTGCGCGCCTCGGGCACCGAGCCGCTGGTGCGCGTCACGATCGAGGCGGCCGACGCCGCGGAAGTGGAACGGCTGGCGGCGCAGCTCGCCAACGCCGTAAAATCGGCGGCCCAGGCCGCTGCCTGAGCCAACGCAGAGATCCCATGAAGAAGGTACCCACCCTCGACATCCGTCGCTACGACACCGATCGCGACGCCTTCGTCGCCGAACTCGGCGCCGCCTATCGTGAATTCGGCTTCTGCTGCATCAGCGGCCACGGTATCCCGAAGGAAGCCATCGACGGTGCGTACGACGCCTTCAAGCGCTTCTTCGCGCTGCCCGACGAGACCAAGCGCAAGTACCACATCCCCGGCGGCGGCGGTGCGCGCGGCTACACCCCCTTCAAGGTGGAAACCGCGAAGGATTCCAAATTCGCCGATCTCAAGGAGTTCTGGCACATCGGTCGCGAGATTCCGCGCGACTCGAAGTTCGCCGACGTGATGCCGCCCAACGTGTGGCCGGTGGAAGTGCCCGACCTGAAGGACAAGGGCTACGGCATCTACGAGGCGCTGGACCAGCTCGGCGCGCGCGTGCTGCGCGCCCTGGCCCTGCACATCGACCTGCCGGAGAACTTCTTCGACGACAAGGTGAACGTGGGCAACTCCATCCTGCGTCCGATCCACTATCCGCCCATCACGCAGACCGACGTGCCCAACGTGCGTGCCGGTGCGCATGAGGACATCAACTTCATCACGTTGCTGGTCGGTGCCAGCACGGCGGGCCTGGAAGTGCTCACCCGCGAGGGCGACTGGCTGCCGATCACCAGCGAAGGCGATGCCATCGTGGTGAACATCGGCGACATGCTGCAGCGCCTCACCAACCACGTCTACCCGTCCACCACCCACCGGGTCACGAATCCGAAGGGCGATGCCGCTCGCCAGCCGCGCTACTCGGTGCCGTTCTTCCTGCATCCGAACCCGGATGTGGTGCTCGACGTACTGCCTTCCTGCATCACGCCGGACAATCCGAAGCGCTATGAGACGCCGATCACGGCGCACGAGTATCTTCAGGAACGTCTGCGCGAGATCAAGCTGATCTGACCGCGGCTTAGCGGGTTTTTCACCGGGAGGGTCGGAACATCCACCCTCCCGGTTCCGTTTTCCGGAGATACCGATGCCTTCACGCCCGCGCCCCAGCAAGCGCGCCAAGCGCTCTGCACCTCGTTCCAAGGCCCAGCGCGCGCGCCGCCTGCGCACGGTGCGCGCCCGCGGCCGCGCCTGATACGGCCCCCTGTAGGAGCGCGCCTGCGCGCGACCGCTGCGGAGCTATGCATTCACGGCTCCGCAGCGGTCGCGCGCAGGCGCGCTCCTACACAAGACCTAGGGGGCGATCACATCCCCCACATCCGCTCGCTCTGCGCGATGCAGCCACGGATGCACGAACACCGCCCCCAGGATCACCGCCACGCCCAGATAGAACGTCCAGGCCAGCTCCCGCTGCTCACCCAGCAACGGAATGGCAAAGACGATGGCGTAGACCGGCTCAAGATTGGTGATCATCTGAGTGGCAAAGGCCGACATGTGCCGAAGCGCGGCCAGCAACGTCGCGAACGGCAGCAGGGTGCAGCCAAAGGCCAGCAATAGCAGCAGCCAGGTGTCGTGCAGGTCGGGCAGCACGAAGGCCGGATGCGCGAAAAAGGGCGCAAGCATGGTGAGGAACAGCGTGCCGGTGCCCAGTTCAAGGCAGGTGGCGGTGAAGATGTCGGCACGGTCGGCCAGCCGCTTGTTGATGGCGGCGAAGATGGCCACCAGCAACGCAGACAGCACGCCCACCGCCAGTCCCAGCCGCATGCTGCCCGGCATGCCTCCGGCGACCAGGGCCACGCCGGGAATCACGGCCACGCCGATCAGCAGTTCACGCGGATCGAACCGCCGCCGGGCGATCCAGGGTTCTACCAGGGCGAGAAAGACCGGTGCCGTCGCGAGACAGGTTGCGGCAACCGAGGCGTTAGCCATTTTCACGGCGCCGTAGAAGGTCAGCCAGTGCAGTGCCACCGTGACACCAGCCCCGGCGTAGGCCAGGCGAAGACGCCCGGACATGGCCCGCAGGCCGCGCCATACGCGAGGCAGGCAAAGCAGGGCCACCGACACCAGGCCCATGCGCCACCACACCAGGGGCAACGCAGGCAGGGTGATCAGCTTGCCGAGGATGGCGGTAAAACCCCAGAGAATCACGCAGAGGTGGACCTGGAGATGGGCTTTGCGGGTCGGGGTCATGAACCATATCGATGCAGGAGCGCGCCCTGCGCGCGGCTCTCCGGGCATCATACGGGTTCGGTGTGTCGGGAAACTGCCTCGATCTTTCGCTCTGGACCGGTCGCGCGCAAGGCGCGCTCCTACAAGGCAACGCGGACACCATCGCGGCGAGCGCTTGTGTAGGAGCGCGCCTTGCGCGCGACCGATCCGAAGGCCGTACCGCTATTTCTTCTTCGCCCCCGGAGGCGGCGCCTTCGGCGGACTGTTCTTGAGGTCATCCAGCAACGGCCGGCACTGCGCCGCATTGGCCTTGCCGCTCTCCGGTACCGCCAGCGGCGCCAGCGCGGCCACGGGCGCGGCGAACACCGCCAGTGCCACCGCACCGCCACCACGCAGGATCAGCGGCCCCGGATGCACGCCCGGCGACGGGTCCTTGAAGGTGCCATGCACATACAGCGGCGAGCGCAGCGAGAACAGCCGGAAACCCTTGGTATGCGGCACGATGTCCAGGTCGAGCTTCTCGGTCCGGAAATCGATGGTGCCGTTGACGTTGATAAGCGCCTTCTCCGTATCGAAGGCAAACAGCCGCGACTCCATCACGCCGTTGGTGGACACCAGATCGGCCGCCATGCAGTTGATCTTCACCACGTCGTCGCCAAACATCTTGTTGACCACGTAATTGCCGACGTTGAGGCCGGCGATCTCCAGCAGCGACGAGCTGATGGCACCGTCGTTGATAAGCAGCTTCACTTCGCCGTTCGAGCTGCCCAGCAGCGCGGCGGGCGAGTTGCCGGTAGCCGTCAGCGACGCATCGCCGTTCATTTCGCCGAACGCCGTCTGCATCGGGGCGAAGGTGGGAAACAGCTCCTTGAGCTTCAGATGCCGAGCGCCAAGATTGAGCCGGCCCTTCATCGGTTCGGTGGAACCATCGAGGCGGATATTGCTGCCCACGGTGCCGCCCGCCACACCAAACTTGAGCGGATCGAGCGTCAGCACCGCATCCTTCATCACCAGATGGGTATCGAGGTTCTGGATCGGCAGGCGCTCGCCATGGATGATCTTCGCGCCCGTGAAGTGCACATCTGCATCCATGGCATTCCAGCGGTCCGTCTTGAACGGTTCAACGGGGAGCACCTTGTCCGCAGGCTGCTTCACTGCATCGCCCCGCTCGGCTTTTTCCTTGTCCGAACCCCCGCCGATCAGCGGCGCCAGGTCGCTGAACAGCAACTGGTTGGACTTCAGCGTGCCCGTGAGGCTGGGGCGTGGCCCGCTGGTGGCGAAGGTAAGCGTACCGCCCAGGTCGCTACCGCCGACCTTGCCGGAGAAGTTCTCATACGTGAAGGTGCTGGCGCCCTTCTTCAGGCTGGCCTTCAGGTGGCCTTCCGTCGCGAATGGTGGCGTATCGGGCAGCGTCACACCGGTGAGGTCGTACAGGTGCGACATGCTGGTGCCGGAAAACCACAGGCGGATATCCAGCGCACCCAGGTTCATCGGGTCGGTGAGCGTGCCGACGAAGGCAATATGCGTATCGCCGAAGCGCGCATCGGCCTGCACCGGGAACGGGCGGTTGCCATCGCGCAGGGCCAGCACGCCGCCGGTACGAGCCTTGGCCGACACGGTGGATTTCTTGTAGGTGCCTTTCGCATCCCACGCGAAGTAATAGGTCTGCTGCTGTTTCGTGGTGTCCTGGCGGTCCTTTTCGTCCGCATCACCCTTGGCCATGGTCTTCGCGCTGGCACCGGTGGTCTTGCTTGCCTGCGCGCGCGAGTCCTTCTCCTGCTGCGCCATGATCTCGTCGAAGGGGATGCCGCGACCCAGTGGCGTCACGTCCACGCCCATGTCGATCTGGTTCTGCGCATCGGCGTAATCGATATGCCCCTTGTCGAAGGCAATCGCGTCGATCTGCAGGTTCCATTCCGAGGGGCCGCTGCTTTCCGGCAGCTTGAAAGTCCAGGTGTTTTCGCCTGTCTTCTGCCGTTGCAGATAGACGTTGGGTTGCCCCAGGCGAATCTCGGGCACCACGATGTCGTGGCTTATGAGGGGGAAGGGTGCAAGGCGGAACTGGATGGAATCCAGCGTGGCGAACTGCTTGCTTTTCGCCCAGTCGGGGTTTGCGACGGTGATGTCGCGCGCCAGGAAGTGCGGCCAGGGGATCAGCCCCACCAGGCCACCTTCGCCGGGCTCACGAGACCAGTGTGCGGAGAGGTCACCGTTGATGGCGAACGGACGCCCGATAGCCTGGGATACCTTGTCGTTGATAAAGGGCTTCAGCCGGTTCCAGTCGAAAAAGGCGATGAACAGCACGATCGCCACGATCAGCAGGACGATGACTCCCAGTATCCACGCCAGTATTTTCCTGCCACGCCGCATGCCATCCTCCTCACCAGTCTCACGAGGGCATGGATAACGCCCCGGGTGGCAAGGTTATGTGTTTGCGCTGCCCAGCGGTTAAGCGACGTCAAACCCCCGTGTAGGAGCGCGCCTGCGCGCGACCGGTGGAATCGAAACGATGAAGCGTTTCGCGACAACCGGTCGCGCGCAGGCGCGCTCCTACAGGAGCTGGGGTCAGGCTTGCCAGTAGCCCGTGGTTTTTACCCAGTCCTTGTCGATGCCACGTTGCTCGACGAGCAGTGAACGTAGCTGGCGAGCGCGCTTCGACTCCGTGGCTACCCACCAGAAGGTATCGCCCTGGGGGATAGGGAGTGTCGCGAGCGCTTCATCAAGTGAGGGCGACTCCCCGCGCACAAACCATCGCACTTCACGCGCGAGTGCCTGCTTCTCTTCGGCAGAGGCAATTTCGGCCAGCACGGTGACCTGCGCGCCCTCCGGCATTTCTTCCAGCCACCGGCCGATGGCTGGCAGGGCCGTCTCGTCGCCAACCAGCACATAGTGATCGAAGTCGGCCGGCACGATCATCGACCCGCGTGGCCCGCCCACGCCCACCTTGTCGCCGACCTTTGCCTTCTCCGCCCAGGTCGAGGCGGGGCCGTCACCGTGGATCACGAAGTCGAGATCCAGTTCGAGGGATTCCGCACGGAACTGGCGAGGCGTGTAGTCGCGGGCCGGGGAGGGCTCCTTGCCCTGCGGGTAAAGCGGGCCGTCCGGCGTCATCGTCGGCAGGTTGAACTCACCGGCCGAGGTGGGCAGGAAGATCTTTACATGGTCGTCCGGCGAGGCGCTGGGAAAGCCCGCCAGCTCCGGGCCATGGACCGTGATCCGCACCATGTGCGGGGTGATGCGGACGACGCGGGTGACCTCCAGAATGCGCATCTTCACGTCATGACGAACGCGCTGGATCAGGTGCTTTTCGCTCATCCCTGGCGCTCCGCAATGGCCTTGGCGGCGCTGGCGACGATCGCGGCCACGCGGCGGATCTCGGCCTCGTCCCACGACTTGTGATGGTTGAGCAGCTGGTGCTTCAGGGTATGCATGGCCTCGCGGACACCCTCGGGCACACCCATGCGGCGCATATGGCGCGACATGACCTGCAGGCGTTCGGTCAGGGCATCGAGGGCGTCGCGGTTCTCTTCGAGGAAGGCACGACCCTCGTCGGTGATGGCATAGAGCTTCTTGCCACCGGTCTCGGCCTCGACGCGGGCATAGCCCAGCTCTTCGAGCATGGTCAGGGTGGGGTAGATGGCGCCGGGGCTGGGGCTGTACTGGCCTTCGAACACTTCCTCGATGGTGCGGATCAGCTCGTAGCCGTGGCGCGGCTGCTCCTCGATGAGGGCAAGCAGCAGCAGGCGCAGGTCGCCGTTACCGAACATGCGGCCGCCGAAACGGCCACCACCGCGGCCCCCGCGACGACCGTCGCCCTCGTCAAAGCCGAAATGGTGGCCGCCACCACCGAAGCGACCGCCACGGCCGATGGCCGAGACATGCTCGTGGAAACGGTCGTGGCAGCGCTCCTGGAAGTGGCGCCTGGCGTGATGGAAGAAGTGCATGGGTGCTCTCCGATATATCGTACGTAGTGTTCGTACGATATATCTTAAGAAACACTCTTGCAAGCACCACCCCTGTAGGAGCGCGCCTTGCGCGCGACCGATGTGGCCGGGCGCCATGGCCTGACCGGTCGCGCGCAAGGCGCGCTCCTACAAGTAAGTTCAGCCGAAGGTGAAAGTGAAGGCGTGGAAGTTGGCCTTGGGGACCTTGATCGTCAGCACGTGGTCCTTGTAGCCATCCCCATCGAACAGGGTGTAGAGCATCGACTTCTGCACGGTGACCGGCGGCTGCGGTTTGCCATCGACCAGCACTTCCACGGTGACCGGATCATTGGCGCTGGCCACCATGTGCACCTTCTTCGCCTTGAAATGCAGGCGGATCTCGCCGCTGGCGCCGACCAGGCTGGCATTCTCCCGGCCGATCTCCCAGCGCCCCACCAGGGCGAACTTGTTCAGGTCCAGGCGCGACGGGGCGGTGAAGTCGCGCACGCCCGTGCGGGCACCTTCCGGGCTGGCATTGTTCTCGCTGCGGTCGCTGCCGAAATACATCTCCGGCGAGCCGAGCTGGGTGAAGTCCGGTGCGTCCTTGTCCATTTCGGCTTTGTCGTCGGCCAGTTTCGGCATGCCCAGCAGCGTGCGGATCGCGTTTTCCATCTCGGCGTAGTTGCCCTCGCCATAATGGTGCGCAATGACATTGCCGCGCTGGTCCACCAGGTATTCGGCCGGCCAGTACTTGTTGTCCCAGGCATCCCAGGTGGCCAGGTCGTTGTCCTGCGCCACCGGGTAGTTGATGTGGTAGCGGGCGATGGCGTCGCGGACGTTGGCCTCCTGCTTCTCGAACGGGAATTCCGGCGAATGCACGCCGATCACCACCAGGCCCTTGTCCTTGTACTGGTCGTACCAGCGGGTGACATGGGGCAGGGTGCGCAGGCAGTTGATGCAGGAGTACGTCCAGAAGTCGATCAGCACGACCTTGCCGCGCAGCTGCTTCATGGTGAGCGGCTTCGAGTTCTGCCAGGCCTCGATGCCGGCAAATTCCGGGGCGGTCTGCGCCGCGGCGGCCGGGCGGGCGGCGCCAAGCGCGGTGACGACGAGTGCGACGGCCAGCAGGGCGTTACGGAACGGGTGGCGCATGGGAACTCCGTGGTTCTTGGGGGTGCGTGGAGCAGACCGGGGGACACGCCAGCACCTTACACCCGCCCGGTGCGCTAAAATGGCTGCTTTGCCAGCCGCACGAGCCAGCCGTAGCGCCATGACCTCGATCAAGCAGGACGACCTCATCCAGAGCGTCGCAGACGCCCTCCAGTACATCTCGTACTACCACCCGGTGGACTACATCCGGAACCTCTCCGCCGCCTACGAGCGCGAAGAGTCCCCGGCGGCGAAAGACGCCATCGCCCAGATCCTCATCAACTCGCGCATGTGCGCCGAGGGCCATCGCCCGATCTGCCAGGACACCGGCATCGTCACCGTCTTCCTCAAGGTCGGCATGAACGTGCGCTGGGACGACGCCACGATGGGCGTGGAAGACATGGTCAACGAAGGCGTGCGTCGCGCCTACAACCATCCGGACAACAAGCTGCGCGCCTCCGTGCTGGCTGATCCGGCCGGCAAGCGCATGAACACCCGCGACAACACGCCGGCCGTGGTCAACGTGTCGATCGTGCCGGGCGACAAGGTCGACGTCATCGTCGCCGCCAAGGGCGGTGGCTCGGAAGCCAAGTCGAAGTTCGCCATGCTCAATCCGTCCGACTCCATCGTGGACTGGGTCATCAAGACCGTGCCGACCATGGGCGCCGGCTGGTGCCCGCCGGGCATGCTCGGCATCGGCATCGGCGGCACGGCCGAGAAGGCGATGCTGCTGGCGAAGGAGGCTCTCATGGAGCCGATCGACATCGTCGACCTGATCGCCCGCGGTCCGTCCAACCGTGCCGAAGAGCTGCGCCTTGAGCTGTATGAAAAGGTGAACGCGCTTGGCATCGGTGCGCAGGGCCTGGGTGGTCTCACCACCGTGCTCGACATCAAGGTGAAGGATTACCCCACCCACGCGGCCAACCTGCCGGTGGCGATGATTCCGAACTGCGCCGCCACGCGTCACGCGCACTTCGTGCTCGATGGTTCCGGCCCGGTCGCGCTCGATCCGCCGTCGCTGGAAGACTGGCCGAAGCTCACCTACGACTCGTCGAAGGGTCGCCGCGTGAATCTCGACACGATTACCCGCGAGGAAGTGGCCAGCTGGAAGCCGGGCGAGGTGATCCTGCTCAACGGCAAGCTGCTCACGGGCCGCGACGCTGCGCACAAGCGCATGATCGACATGCTCAACCGTGGCGAAACGCTGCCGGTGGACTTCACCAATCGCTTCATCTACTACGTGGGCCCGGTCGATCCGGTGCGCGACGAAGTGGTGGGCCCCGCCGGCCCCACCACGGCCACGCGCATGGACAAGTTCACCCGCCAGATGCTGGAAACCACCGGCCTGCTGGGCATGGTGGGCAAGTCCGAGCGTGGCCCCATCGCCATCGATGCCATCCGTGACAACAAGGCCGTCTACCTGATGGCCGTGGGTGGCGCCGCCTACCTCGTGTCGAAGGCGATCAAGGCCTCGCGCGTGCTGGCCTTCGAAGACCTGGGCATGGAAGCGATCTACGAGTTCGAGGTGAAGGACATGCCGGTGACCGTGGCCGTGGACAGCCAGGGCACCTCGGTACACCAGACCGGCCCGAAGGAATGGCGCACGAAGATCGGCAAGATCCCCGTCGTCGTCGAATAACTCATGTAGGAGCGCGCCTTGCGCGCGACCACTACGAAGCCATGCATTCACGGCCTCGTACCGGTCGCGCGCAAGGCGCGCTCCTACAGGGTATGCAAGAGCCTCCCCGGTAAGCGACCTCGCCACCGAAGGGGTAGGATCCGATCGCATCGGCGATTACGACGAAGCGAGGCGCCACGTGTGTCTCGCGATCTGCTCGTCCTCTTCCGTGCGTATCACCCGGCACTCGAATGGCCCGATCCAGCGCAATCCATCCAGGATCGCCGCGCGCGTCACCGCGTCGTTCTCTCCGATGCCTCCGGTGAACACCAGCAGGTCGATGCCACCCAGCGAGGCAACCATCGACGCGATCTGCTTGCGTGCCACGTGCACGAAGACATCCTGCGCCAGCCTTGATGCCTCGTTGTCCATCTCGTGGAGCCTGCGCATGTCGCTCGTGCCACCCGACAGGCCCTTCAGGCCCGACTCGCGATCCACCAGCTTTTCCAGCCGCGCGGCGTCGTAGCTGCGTTCGCGCATGAGGTAAAGTAGCACCCCGGGGTCGAGATCGCCAGGCCGCGTCCCCATGACGATGCCGCCCGTGGGCGTGAGTCCCATCGTGGTATCCACCGACTTGCCGTCCAGTACGGCACACAGGCTGGCGCCATTGCCCAGGTGCGCGATCACCGTTCGCGACGGCAGGGCATCGCCCAGTTGTCGCACGATCGATTCGTAAGACAACCCATGAAACCCATAGCGCTCGATGCCGCCTTCGCGCAGGTCGGCGGGAAGCGGCAGCGTCTTCGCCACGAGGGGCAGGGTGGCATGGAAGGCCGTATCGAAGCAGGCCACCTGCGGTATGCCGGGAAACGCTTCGCGTGCCCGCGTCACCATCTCCACGGCTGGCGGTACATGCAGCGGTGCGAATGCCTTGGCTTCCTCCAGCCGTTCCATCAGGTCGTCGTCTATGAGCGCATGCTCGCGGATATTGGGGCCACCGTGCACGATACGATGTCCCACGGCGTCGGGCATGGGCAGGTCACGCTCATGCAGTGCTTTCAGGATATCTGCCACCGGATCGGCATCACTCCCCGGTGCATCGGCCTGCGCGGTGAAAAGAGCCTCGCAATGATCATCCTTTACCCGGTAGAAACCGTACTTCAACGAAGACGATCCGACGTTCAGGGCCAGCACTCCGTGCGTATCAGCGGCTTCGCCTGTACCTGTCGCGCGCAGGCGCGCTCCTGCAGAGGGTGGCGCGACCTCGTCGCCCCCCGCCCCTTGTAGGAGCGCGCCTCGCGCGCGACCGCTCTCCACGAGCAACCCCCCAGTCACACCTCCCCCTTCCACTGCCAATCCCTTGCCTCCGGCAGATCCTGCCCATGCTCACTCACGTACAGCTTGTGCCGCTGTATATCCGACCAATACCGCTGCTTCGCCTTCTCGCGCTCTCCCGCAAGCCGCGGCACGCGATTGATCACATCCAATGCCAGCTGGAAGCGATCCATGTTGTTCAGCACCATCATGTCCAGCGCCGTCGTCGTGGTGCCTTCTTCCTTGTAGCCACGCACATGGAAATTGTCGTGGTTGTGCCGGCGATAGGTCAGCTTGTGCACGATGCCCGGGTACCCATGGAATGCAAAGATCACCGGACGATCCTTCGTGAACAGGTCATCGAAGACATCATCGTCCATGCCATGCGGATGCTCGTCCGGTGTTTCCAGCGACATCAGGTCCACCACGTTGACCACGCGGATGCGGATGTCCGGCACGTACTCGCGCAGCAACATCACGGCGGCCAGTACTTCCACGGTAGGCGCATCGCCGGCACAGGCCATCACCACGTCCGGGTCGTCGCCACCGCGGCCGGCCCATTCCCAGATGCCGGCGCCCGCCGTGCAGTGGCGCACGGCCGTTTCCATGTCCAGCCACTGCCAGTCCGGCTGCTTGCCAGCCACGATCACGTTGACGTAGTGACGGCTGCGCAGGCAGTGATCCGCCACCGACAGCAGGCAGTTGGCATCCGGTGGCAGGTAGATGCGCACGATCTCGGATTTCTTGTTTGCCACATGGTCGATGAAGCCCGGATCCTGGTGCGAGAAGCCATTATGGTCCTGGTGCCATACATGCGAACTCAGCAGGTAGTTCAACGACGCGATCGGCGGGCGCCAGGCCATCTGACGGGTGACCTTCAGCCACTTCGCGTGCTGGTTGAACATGGAGTCGATGATATGGATGAAGGCCTCGTAGCAGGAGAAGAATCCGTGCCGCCCGGTGAGTAGGTAGCCTTCGAGCCAGCCCTGGCACTGGTGCTCGCTCAGCATCTCCATCACGCGTCCATCGGGCGAAAGATCCGTGTCCACGTCCTCGTATGAGCCAAGCCAGGTCTTGTCGCTGACCTCGTACACGGCTTCCAGCCGGTTCGACGCCGTCTCGTCAGGGCCGAACAGGCGGAAGGTCTGCATGTTCTGGCGCATCACCTCGCGCAGGAAACGACCAAGCACGCGCGTGGCTTCCGCCTTGTGATCACCGGGTGTTTTCACATCTTCGGCAAACGGCGCGAAGTGCGGCATGTGCAACGGCTTGAGCAGGCCGCCGCCATTGGCATGCGGATTCATGCCCATGCGGCGCTGGCCGGTAGGTGCCAGTGAGGCGAATTCCTCGCGAAAGCGCCCCTTTTCGTCGAATAGTTCCGTCGGCTCGTAGCTTTTCATCCACGATTCGAGGATAGCGACATGCTCGTCGTTCTCAAATTTCGCGATAGGCACCTGGTGTGCGCGCCATGTGCCTTCCACGGGCTTGCCATCGACCACCTTCGGGCCGGTCCAGCCCTTGGGCGAACGCAGCACGATCATGGGCCAGCGCGGACGCTTTGCCTCCGAGGCATCGCCTTCGCGTGCTTCCTTCTGGATGCGCGCGATGTCGTCAAGGCAGCGATCCAGCGTGGCCGCAAAGGCCTGGTGCATGGGCTCGAATTCATGGCCTTCGACGAAGTGGGGCTCATAGCCATAACCACGCATGAGATCGCGTAGTTCCTCCGGTTCGATGCGCGCCAGTACCGTAGGGTTGGCGATCTTGAAGCCGTTCAGATGCAGGATCGGCAGCACCGCGCCGTCGCGCACCGGATTCAGGAACTTGTTCGAATGCCAGCTCGTCGCCAGTGCGCCGGTTTCTGCTTCACCATCGCCGACGATGCAGGTAACGACGAGGTCGGGGTTGTCGAACGCGGCACCGAAGGCATGCGACAGGGAATATCCCAGTTCGCCGCCTTCATGGATCGATCCGGGCGTTTCCGGGGCGACGTGACTGGGAATGCCGTAGGGCCAGGAAAACTGGCGGAACAGTTCGCGCATGCCCGCGACGCTGCGGTCGATATGCGGGTAGATCTCGGTGTAGGAACCTTCGAGATACGTGTGGGCCACGAGCCCGGGCCCGCCGTGTCCTGGCCCGATCACGTAGATCATGTCCAGGTCGCGCTCGACGATGGCGCGGTTGAGATGGGTGTAGATGAAGTTGAGGCCCGTGGTGGTGCCCCAGTGGCCGAGCAGGCGATGCTTGATGTGTTCCTTCGACAACGGCTCGTCGAGCAGGGGATTGTCGCGAAGGTAGATCTGTCCGACGGAGAGGTAGTTGGCGGCACGCCAGTACGCATGCATGCGGCGCAGGAGATCGGGTGACAGCGTTTCGCTCATGAGGCACTTCCGGAAGCCACGGAGACTCCGGCCAGCCTATGCCCCAGGAGATTGCAAGGATGTGAAGCGCGCGAGGATTATCTGGATGAGCCGACTTCGCGCGTGTTGTTTTCCATCACGCGGATGGCCTCGTCGGACGAATGCGTGACAGGTGACGAGGAGGATGCGCCACCATGGCTGCGTGCCCGCTCGGCCAGTTCGCGGGCCAGGGCGGGACTATCGGCCACTGACGTCGTTGCAATGCCGGGCTCCGGTTTTGCCGGTGCCACCGCAAGTGGCGGCGTCGCTGCTGATCCGGTGTTCCTGTGTGCAGGTGGGGTCACGGGCGCGGCGGTGGCTTCGACGGGAGCCTCCACGGCGGTCGGCCGTGACGATATCGCTCGCCAGGCAAACAGGCCCAGCAAGAGCAGGATCACCACGCCGAGCAAGAGGGGCACGAGCCTGGACTGTTCGGTACGTGCGGCACGACGCCGCGCAGGTGCCGCCTTGCGAGCGGCAACGCTGGCGTTGGCCATGCCCGGCATCACGGCATCGAGATGATCGGGAAGCTTCAGCATCACCTTGAGAACGTCGCCATCCACCAGCTGCAGGCGGGGCTGGCGGCGCGCGATGTTGCGGGCCTCGGCGCTGAAGCGGCCGCGCGTGACGAGGATGCCGCCCGTGGAGGCCTCGTTGAGCATGGCGCTCAGCAGTTCGTTGACCTCCTGCGGCGGCACTTCCAGCGTATCCCAGTGCTTGCAGCGGACGATAAGTGACTCGTCACCGCGGCGCAGGCGCAGGTCGAGACCGCTGCCCAGGGCTTTCAGTGACGGTGCCGGCGCGGCATGTTCCACGCGGTAACCCTGCGCGCGGTAATGCTCCGCGAGCAGGTGCTCGAAATCCTGCCAGCCCAGGCGCGCAAGCGCGTCCTTGCTGCTGGCGGGTGGGGTGTTCGCCGCAAACATGCGTGGATCCCTGCCAGGGTCGAATAAGGGTCAATAATAACGCGGCGTCCACAATGGACGGCAGGGGGTCAGAGCGGGTCGGCAAGCATGGCATCCACGGCACGCTCGATCTGGCCGGGCGTGGCGTCGGGATGCACCACCACGCAGCAGCCACCCTGAACACCGGTATGGGTAGCCACGGGGCAGCAGACCTCGCCATCCACCGCGCGCAGGGCAGGCGGGTTCATGCGCGGCTTGTCGAAAGCCCGCACGATACGGTCGCCGTCCTGTGGCCCCCCGGCCATGATGGTCACCCACTGGTACATGGGTGCAGTATCAGGGGGCTCTCCCAGTCGCGGAGGCGCCTTTTCGGCTAGCTCTCCGCCACCACGGCCATCGGCCTGCGCAGCTGGCTGCGGCAGGCGATCAGGCGCGCCTGTCCGATGCCCTGCGACGGCGTCGCCTTCAGCACCGAGCCCGGCTCGGCCAGTCCGTGTTCGATCAGCACGTCGAGCATGGCGATACGGCTGGCCGCCAGCAATGCCCGGCCCAGCGGGGTGCGCAGGCCGCCATCGGCGGGGTCTGCGCGCTCGGCAAGCGCCTGGAGCACGCGTGGTGGCAGTCCCCACTGCCTGGCGGCATGCAGGGCGATGCGCTCGGCTTGCAGCCCGGCGGCCGCCACGAACGCCTGGCTGTATCCCACGCCGGAAAGACCTCGCCATTTTTCCAGCTCGACCAGCACCGGCTGGACGCCTGTCTGGCTCACCAAGCCCGCCAGCCAGGACTCGAAGGGATCACCGTCCGGCTGGGCGAGAAAGGCGCTTGCGCGGGCGCTGCGGCCAGCCTGTTCCCACAGCCGCTCTCCCGCTGCCCGGCTGGCTGGTCCGGTATCCCGGCGCAGTACGGGCCGCATGGCCACCTGCATCACCACGCGTTGCAGGCCGTGGTAACCGACCCTCCCGAGTACGCCCGAGACATCGCGGACATGGCCGCCCGCCACGTGGGGCGAGTGATTCACGGCATGGACGACATCGTCGGCGAGCGTGGGATCGGCTTCGATACGGCGGACGAGGGCGAGGCTGTCGGTCCTGGCGCTGTGCAACGGACCTATCAGCGCCTGCACGGCGGCAGGCAGGCGGGGCAGCGTGGCGATGTCGATGCGGTCGCCGCCGAACGCATCGCGTACGTGACGCAATACGGCTTGCTCGTCTGCCGAGAGTGACGAGGAGCGTGCTGCGGGAAACCCGTAGACGAGCCGGAAGAAGCGGTCTTCGATATCTTCGGCGGTGAGTGCGCCGGGAGGGGCATCGAAATCGGCATCCGCGACGAGCGGGCGCGGACGCCTCGTGCGGGTGGGCAACACGCTGGGATCACGACGACCGAACAACGTCCTGAGGAACCGGCCGATCACGGTTTGCGCCCCCGCTCATGTGGTTGGGATGCAGTATATGCCGGCCATCTACAATGGAATGTATGCACTTTCAGCCTGTCAGCAAACTTGTCCTGCCTCCCGGTGGATGGCAGACCCTTCTCGACTTCCTCGAGGCGCGATTTCCTTCGATTCCGCGGCCGGTGTGGGCGGACAGGCTGGCGCGCGGCATGGTGGCGGTTGATGGCGCCATCGTGGGCGGGGATGCCCCGTACGTTGCCGGCGCGCTTCTGGCCTATCGCCGGGAGGTGGCGGACGAGCCCAGGATTCCCTTCGAGGAAACCATCGTCTATTGCGACCAGGACATCGTGGTCGCCGACAAGCCGCACTTCCTGCCGGTGATGCCGGCAGGGCGGCACGTCGAAGAAACCTTGTCGGTACGTCTGGCCCGGCGCCTGGGCAATCCCGATCTGGTGGCACTGCATCGCCTCGACCGCGACACGGCGGGTCTTGTGGTGTTTTCGGCAAGGCCTTCCAGTCGCGACGCCTATACGCGTCTGTTCCGCGAACGCCGGATCGCCAAGGTCTACGAGGCGATCGCCGCGCCTTTGCCGGGATGCGTGTTCCCGCTGGAGCGCGCCACGTGCATCGAGCGTGGCGAGCCATTCTTTCGCATGCGCGAAGCAGAAGGCCAGGCAAATGCCTTCACTCGCATCGACGTGCTCGCCCGCGAGGCGGACCGATGGCTTTATCGCCTGGAGCCGGTGACCGGGCGCAAGCATCAGTTGCGCGTGCATATGGCTGGCCTGGGCGCTCCAATCGAAGGTGACCCTTATTACCCTGTGTTGCGCGAGGTAATCGAAGGATTCGATGATCCATTGCGGCTGTTGGCGCGTGAATTGCGCTTCACCGATCCGCTGAGCGGCGAAGCGCGGGTATTTCGAAGTGAACGGAACCTGCAACACGGCGCACGTTCTGCCTCGACGTAAGCGGCTGCGAGGCGCAAAATAAGCGCCTCCCTCGCCATGCCTACCGGGATGACCACCGCTCCAGGCTTTCGCACCGTTGCCCTGATCATCGCCAGCGCGATGTTCATGGAGCAACTGGACGGCACCATCCTCGCCACGGCACTGCCGGCGATGGCCCGCTCGTTCGATGTCTCGCCGCTGCATATGAGCGTGGCGCTCACGTCGTACATGCTGAGCCTCGCGGTCTTCATTCCCGCCAGTGGCGTCATTGCCGACCGCTACGGTTCGCGCAATGTTTTCCGCGCGGCCATCGCGCTGTTCACCATAGGCTCCATTCTTTGCGGCATTTCCGGCAATCTGCCGCTGCTTGTCGTGTCGCGCCTGTTGCAGGGCATCGGCGGCGCGATGATGGTGCCGGTCGGGCGCCTGGTGCTGCTGCGCTCGGTGCCGAAGTCCGAGCTGGTCAGTGCGATGTCGTGGCTGCTGGTGCCTGCGCTGATCGGCCCCGTGGTCGGGCCGCCGCTGGGGGGCTTTATCGTCACCTGGATTTCGTGGCGCTGGATCTTCTACATCAACGTACCCATCGGGCTGGCAGGCATCTGGCTGGCAACGAAGTACATCCCGGATATCCGTCTTGCCACCAGGACGCCGTTCGACCGGCTGGGTTTCGTGCTGTCGGGCACGTCGCTGTCGTGTCTCGTGTTCGGTCTGGAAATGGCCAGTCGTGGTGTCAACGGCATCCTGTGGTCGTGGGGGCTCATGGGCCTTGGCATCGTGGTTGGTGCGCTGTATGTGCTGCATTCGCGGCGTAGTGAGCACCCCATCCTCGATCTTTCACTGATGCGCTTCACGACCTTCCGCCTGTCGGTGTATGCCGGATCGCTCACGCGCATCACGGCAGGCGCGGTGCCCTTCCTGTTGCCGCTGATGATGCAGCTGGGTTTTGGCATGTCGGCGGCGCATAGCGGTGTGGTCACCTTCGTTTCGGCGCTGGGCGCCATGCTCATGAAGGCCACGGCGTCGCCGGTGCTGCGCATGTGGGGTTTTCGCGCCACGCTGGTGTGGAACAGCGTGCTGTCGGTGATCTGCATCGGCTTGTGCGCCGCCTTCCGTCCTGACTGGCCGCTTTGGGCGATCTACACGATCCTGCTGCTCGGCGGCTTCTTCCAGTCGTTGCAGTTCAGTGCATACAACACGGTGGCGTATGCCGACGTGCCGAGCGAGCGCTTCTCCAGTGCAACGAGTTTCTACACCACCTTCCAGCAGCTGATGCTCTCGGTAGGCATCTGCGTGGCTGCCGCCGCGCTGCATGTCTCGGTGGTATGGCATGGCCGCGATCACGCGGAACTGGGCGATTTCAGCGTGGCCTTCATCGTGGTCACCGTGCTCTCGCTGATCGCCGCCCCCATCTGCGCCATGCTGCCACGCAACGCCGGCGCAGAAATGAGCGGCCACCGCGCCCGCTAACCACTCCTTGTAGGAGCGCGCCTGCGCGCGACCGGCGTGGCGGTGAGCGCCAGTGTATTAGCCAGTCCGGGTCGCGCGCAGGCGCGCTCCTACAAGGCAGGGTGCGCGGGCCTTTGTAGGAGCGCGCCTTGCGCGCGACCGGATTTCGCGGTGAGCTCCAATGTATCGGCCCATCCGGGTCGCGCGCAGGCGCGCTCCTACAAGGCAGGGTGCGTGGGCGTTTGTAGGAGCGCGCCTTGCGCGCGACCGGATTTCGCGGTGAGCTCCAATGTATCGGCCCGTCCGGGTCGCGCGCAGGCGCGCTCCTACAAGGGGAGGGGGAGCTGGTATTTCACCCAGGAGCCGACGATGCCGGGCATGGCCGATAGCCTTCTTGCCTGTGATACGAACTCGCGTCGCGGCACTTCGACCGCCCCCATGCTCATCAGGTGAGGGTTGGTCACCTGGGCATCGAGCAAGGGAAATCCCCATCCGTGCAGCAGCTGGCACAGCCCGGCAAGCGCCACCTTCGAGCCGCCCGTGTGCGCGGAAAACATCGACTCGCCGCAGAACAGCCTGCCGATGGCAACACCATAAATACCGCCCACGAGCGTGCCGCGATCCCACACTTCGACACTGTGCGCGTGCCCGAGCCGATGCAGCTCTTCGTACGCGGCAATCATGTCCCGCCCGATCCATGTCCCTGGCTGGCCATTGCGCGGCGCCGCGCAGGCCTGCATGACGCGGCTGAACGAGGTATCCGCCGTGAGTCGCCAGTTCGTCTTCGCCAGCTGCCTGCGCAGGCTGCGGCTCACATGCACGCCATCGGTACGAAAGACGCAACGCGGATCGGGCGACCACCACAGGATCGGCTCGTCTTCGTTGAACCAAGGGAACACACCCTGCGAATAGGCCGCAAGCAAGCGTTCGGCCGAGAGATCACCGCCCCAGGCCAGCAGGCCATTGGGCTCATCAAGGGCACTTTCCGGCGTAGGAAACAGCGCCGGGCGCGACGGGTGCAATTGCGGCAGGCGGATCATCGGTCGGCGTAGGGCGAGTGGGTCATGAGCTCGTCGCGATAGGCGTCGCGATGGCCGGCCTCCTGGACCAGCGCCTCTGCCACCGCGCGACGGAAACCATCATGCGCTATGTAGTGGCGCGAATGGGTGACCGAGGGCAGGAAGCCCCGGGCCAGCTTGTGCTCACCCTGCGCACCCGGCTCGAAGCGCGTGATGCCTTCGCGGATCGCGTAATCGATGCCCCGGTAGTAGCACAGCTCGAAATGCAGCCCGGACACTTCGACGCTGGCGCCCCAGTACCGACCGTAAAGCACGTCACGGCTGCGGATGAACAAGGCCATCGCCACGATATCCTCGCCATCCCGCGCCATGGCGACCTGCACGGCGGGACCGAGCGAGGCGCCAAGGTGATGGAAGAAACGGGCGGTGAGGGCAGGGTGGTTACCCTTCATGTCGAAGGTGAGTTCGTATAGCGCATGGATCTGCCGCCACTGCGCGTCGGACAGCGTATCGCCGCCGCGCATCTCCAGCGTGAGGCCGGCGGCGTGTGCGTAACCGCGCTCCTGGCGGATGTTCTTGCGCTTCTTCGAGTTCAGCGCCGCGAGAAAATCGTCGAAATCGCCATAGCCCCGGTTATGCCAGTGGAACTGGTAGTCGGCGCGGACCAGCCAGCGCTCGTCGAAGGCGGGGAGATCGTCGTCGGCCAGGAAATTCGCATGTACCGATGACAGCCCCAGCCGGTCGGTTTCTTCCACCAGCGCCTCGACCAGGCGGCGACGCAAGGCGGGCGCATCCTCACCGTCGCGCACCAGCAGGCGCGGGCCCGGCACGGGCGAATAGGGCGATGCAACGAGCAGCTTGGGGTAGTAATCGCCGCCGGCCCGCTCCCAGGCGGCAGCCCAGCTCCAGTCGAAGACGAATTCGCCGTGCGAATTGCCCTTGAGATAGGTGGGTGCGGCGGCCAGCAACCTGCCGTCTTCGAAGAGGGCGATGTGCCGGGGGCGCCAGCCGTAGGCCTCGCGCAGGCAGCCGGTGGTTTCCAGGCCGGCGAGGAAGGCATGGGATACGAAGGGATTGCCGTCCGGGACGAGGGCGTCCCAGTCGGCAGGAGCGATGTCGGCAAGGCCGTCGAGGAAACGGATCCCGTTCATGCCGGACGGCCCCGCGCCCGTGGGCGCAGGGCCTTCGCCTTACGGATTGATCGGCATCTGCTGGTCGAGCCAGCGTTCGGCATCCAGCGCGGCCATGCAGCCGAAGCCGGCCGAGGTGATGGCCTGGCGGTAGACGTGGTCGGCCACGTCGCCGGCCGCGAACACACCCTCCACGGAGGTGGCCGTGGCCATGCCGTTCAGGCCCGACTTGATCTGGATGTAGCCGTCCTTCATCTCGAGCTGGCCTTCGAAGATGCCGGTGTTCGGCGTGTGGCCGATGGCCACGAAGAAGCCCTGTACTTCAAGGTCGCGCTTCGCGCCGGTGTTCACGTCCTTCACGCGCACGCCGTTCACGCCGGAGTCGTCGCCCAGCACTTCGTCGATCTGGTGGTTCCACACCAGTTCGATCTTGCCGGCCGCGGCCTTCTCCATGAGCTTGTCCTGCATGATCTTCTCGGCGCGCAGTTTGTCGCGGCGGTGCACGAGGTAGACCTTGCGGGCGATGTTGGACAGGTACAGCGCCTCTTCCACGGCGGTGTTGCCGCCACCGACCACCACCACATCCTGCTCGCGGAAGAAGAAGCCGTCACAGGTGGCGCAGGCGGACACGCCGCGGCCCTTGAACTTTTCTTCCGAGGCGATGCCCAGGTACTTGGCGGTGGCGCCGGTGGTGACGATGATGGCGTCGGCGGTGTACTCGCCGCTGTCACCCTTCAGGCGGAAGGGGCGGTTCTTGAGATCCACGCTGTGGATGTGGTCGAACACCATCTCGGTTTCGAAGCGCTCGGCGTGCTCCGCCATGCGGCGCATCAGCTCCGGACCCTGCACACCCTTCTCGTCACCCGGCCAGTTGTCCACCTCGGTGGTGGTCATCAGCTGGCCGCCCTGCTGCAGGCCGGTGACCATCGTCGGCTTGAGGTTGGCGCGCGCCGCGTAGACGGCGGCCGTGTAGCCGGCGGGACCGGAGCCGAGGATCAGCAGACGGCTGTGCTTGGGGGTGCTCATGTATAATCCTTGGGTTTACTGCGGCGTATGGTGCATCGACGTACCGCGGGCCTCCCCGGGGGGAGGTGACTCGTGTTCAGGCCCGGAAGAATGGGGAACACCGAGGTGCGATTCAAGACATGCGCTGCATGATACCGATGCCCGGTCACCCCCGGGGGCGTCGGGCCGTGGCATGATGCCGCGAAACGTCAATCGAGGTTGGTAGTTAAGTGGCGCGCAGCGCGAAAGTCGTGAAAAAGCAGGCCAAGGCCCAGGTCAAGGCCCAACGGGAAGGACTGAGCGACGAGCTCAAGCGCCGGCTGCGCGAGGCCGGGGCGCTCCTGTTGCTGCCGCTCGCCCTCTACCTGCTGGTGTGCCTGCTCAGCTACAACGACCAGGACCCCAGCTGGGGTCACATGGGCGTGGCCGAGCACGCCACCAATTTTGGCGGCCCCGTGGGCGCCAATATCGCCAACATGCTCCGCTACATCTTCGGGCTGGTGTCGTACTGCTTCCCGTTGCTGCTGCTGGCCCTGGGCATCCAGGTGATCCGCCATCGCGGCGAGCGCAACGTGCAGGCATGGGAGCCCTCGCTGCGGCTTATCGGCTTCGTGTTCTTCTTCATCACCGCGCCGGCGCTGGCCTACCTGAACATCGACATGCCGGTGCTGCCCGAAGGCCCCGGCGGCATCGTGGGCAAGTGGGTGGGCAGGGGCCTGCACAACGCTTTCGGTGACAAGGGCGCGCCGCTGCTGTTGCTGGCGGTGGGCCTGATCGCGGTCACGCTGGCCACCGGCCTTTCCTGGTTCAAGCTGATGGACTCCACTGGCGAGCTGGTGGTGCGCATGGGTGGCTGGTTTGGCGGCAAGGTGCGCCAGGCCCCCGAGGTGATGGCCGCCCGCTCGGCCCGTGCCGAGCGCGAGGTAGTGAAGAAGGCCGAGGCGGTCAAGCAGGCCAAGCGTGAGCCGGTGCGCATCGAGTCGCCGGTGAGCACCGTGGTGACCAAGAGCGAGCGTGCCGTTCGCGAAAACCAGATTCCGCTGTTCACGGGCGCATCGATGGATGGCGAGCTGCCGCCGCTGTCGCTGTTGGACGACGCCCCCCCGCAGGGCCCGGGGTATTCCGAGGAAACCCTCGAAGTGCTCTCGCGGCAGGTCGAGCTCAAGCTGCGCGACTTCAAGATCGAAGCCCGTGTGGTCGGCGTGTATCCGGGCCCGGTCATCACCCGTTTCGAACTGGAGCCCGCCGCCGGCGTGCGTGGCAGCCAGGTCTCCAGCCTCGACAAGGACATCGCCCGCGGCCTGTCCGTGGTGAGCGTGCGCGTGGTGGACGTCATTCCGGGCAAGAACGTCATCGGCCTGGAAATCCCCAATACCAAGAAGCAGATCGTCTACCTTTCCGAAATCCTCAAGTCCGAGCGCTACGACCAGGTGAAGTCACCCCTGGCGCTGGCGCTGGGCAAGGACATCGGCGGCAAGGCCGTGGTGGCCGACCTGGCGAAGATGCCCCATCTGCTGGTGGCCGGCACGACGGGTTCGGGCAAGTCCGTGGCGGTGAACGCCATGGTGCTGAGCCTGCTCTACAAGAGCAGCCCGAAAGACGTGCGCATGATCATGATCGACCCGAAGATGCTAGAGCTGTCGGTCTACGACAAGATTCCGCACCTGCTGGCACCCGTGGTCACCGACATGAAGGAAGCCGCCAACGCGCTTCGCTGGTGCGTGGCCGAGATGGAGCGCCGCTACAAGCTCATGGCCGCCGTGGGCGTGCGCAACCTGGGTGGCTTCAACAAGAAGGTCCGCGAGGCAGAAAGCGCCGGGCAGCCCCTGCTCGATCCGCTGTTCCGCGCCAACCCCGACATGCCGGGCATGGTGGCCGAGCCGCTGGAACCGCTGCCGCATATCGTCATCATCATCGACGAGTTCGCCGACATGATGATGATCGTCGGCAAGAAGGTCGAAGAGCTCATCGCCCGCCTGGCACAGAAGGCCCGTGCGGCCGGCGTGCACCTGATCCTGGCGACCCAGCGCCCGTCGGTGGATGTGATCACCGGCCTCATCAAGGCCAACATCCCCACGCGCATCGCCTTCCAGGTGTCGTCGAAGATCGACTCGCGCACCATTCTCGACCAGTCCGGCGCCGAAGCCCTGCTGGGTCACGGCGACATGCTCTACCTTCCGCCCGGCACCGCCACGCCCGACCGCGTGCACGGCGCCTTCGTGGACGACCACGAGGTGCACAACGTGGTGGAATGGCTGCGCGCGCAGGGTGCGCCGAACTACATCGAAGGCGTGCTGGAAGAAGTCCAGTCCACCGCCGACGGCAAGATCATCAACGAATCCGGCCTCCCGCAGGACGCCGACGGCGATGCCGACAGCGACAACGCGCTCTACGACCGCGCCGTGCGCGTGGTGACCGAGACGCGGCGCGCGTCCATCTCCGGCGTGCAGCGTCATCTGCGCATCGGCTACAACCGCGCCGCCCGCCTCGTCGAGCAGATGGAGCAGGACGGCATCGTCAGCGCGCCGCAGCACAACGGCAACCGTGAAGTGCTCGCGCCGCCGCCTCCGAAGGACTAACACCCCATGACTCCCATCAAGCCGGGGACGCTGCGCCAGCGCCCCTGGGGACTGCTCGTCACCGGCGATCTCGTGCCCACCGACGAGGTGCTGGACGAGGTGCAGAGCATCTTCGAGCTGAATCCCTCCATCCCGGGCCTGGAACTGCGTGCCGACGATGGCCGCGCCTGCTCGGTCGTGCGCGAGTACGCCAGTGGCCACACGGCCGAGGTGGACGATGCGCTGGAAGTGATCTTCGCCGAACAGGCCGAGATCGCCGAGATCGTGGTGGTGGGCCAGGAAGCCCGCCCGCTCCATATCGCCACCCGCGACGCGCCGTTCTGGCATCGCGACGGCAAGGCCATCGCCGACATCAGCGAGAAGATGGAGGCCGGCGAGATATCACCCGCCGAGGCCATCGACATGCTTAAGTCGCTGTTCGAGACCGATCGCTGACAATCGCGCCGACACTTACGGAATCCATGCCATGAAACGCCTGCTGCTTGCCGCGACGCTGTCCCTCCTCAGCCTGCCGACCTTCGCCGCCGGTCCGGCGCGTGACCGCCTCGATGCGTTCGCGAAGGGGCTGCATTCGATCACCGGACGCTTCAGCCAGACGCTTAGCAATGCCAACGGCGACGCGGGCAAGACGAGCACGGGCACGCTGGCCTTGCAGGCCCCACGCCAGTTCCGCTGGGAGACCACGGCTCCGTACAAGCAGACCATCGTGGCCGACGGCAGCCGCGTGTGGTTGTACGACCCCGACCTGGAGCAGGTCACGGTGCGCAGGCAGAGCAGCGAAGAAGCGCAGAGCCCGCTCACGGTGCTTACCGACCTGTCGCAGCTCGACAAGGGCTTCAAGGTGACGGAGCAGGGCGAGCGCGATGGCCTGCAGTGGCTGCGCCTCACCTCCACCAGCAAGGACCCGCAGTTCGATCATGCGGACCTCGGCTTTGACGCCGGCGGCCTCGCACGCATGGAGTTCAAGGACCAGCTGGGCAACACCACCCGCATCCAGTTCGCGGGCTGGCAGAAGAACGCCGCCGTGCCGGCTGACACCTTCAACTTCGTGCCGCCGCAAGGCGCCGACGTCATCGGCGACGCCCCGGTCATCCAGACCCAGCCCATTCACTGATGCTTCCCCTGTAGGAGCGCGCCTCGCGCGCGACCGTGCATGCCGGCACATCCGGTCGCGCGCGAGGCGCGCTCCTACAGGGGTGATTCCACCCAAATATGACGGTTTCATGCCAGACTCCGCCCCGAACATCGGATGTGGAGGTGCTGGGGCATGTATGTCGTCTGGGCCATCGTCGGCGCAATCATCGGCGTATTCGTAGGTCAGAGTGTTGCCGGCGCGGTTGCCGGTTTTGCCATCGGCCTGCTCTGGGCACGAACCTCCCAACTGAGCCGTGACCTCGACGAAGCCGTCCGCAAGCTGACGGAATCGGCAACGAAGCCGGCACCCGTGCAGCGCTCCGAGCAGTCAGTCACGTGGCCCACGGCGGACGAGGTCCTGGCGCGCCAGCCGGGCAGCCCGGCGCACCCATCCGATCTGACAGGCCGGCCCCCGGCACCCATCGGCGCAACAGCCTCCACGTCGACGCGATCGGTGCCCCCGCCGATGCCCGCCGAGGCCGCTACTTCTGCGCCCGTGCCCGCATCATCCGCATCCGCATCCGCATCCGCATCCGCATCCGCATCCGCTTCGGCACCGGCACCGGCACCGGCGCCGGCACGGGAGGCTTCAGCGATACCCGCCGCACCGACCGGCCCATCCTTCGCCGATCGCGCTGCCTCGGCGGTGAAGCGCTGGTTCACCGAAGGCAACGTGCCGGTGAAGGTCGGCATGCTCGTGCTGTTTGCCGGCGTTGCCGCCTTCCTCAAGTACGCCTCCGACATCGGCCTGCTGCGCGTGCCCATGTCCGTGCGCCTTGCGCTGGTGGCGCTCGTCGCCATCGCGGGTGTCGGTTTTGGCTGGATGCAGCGCGAGAGACGCCGGGCGTTCGCGCTGTCGTTACAGGGCGGCTCGCTCGGCGTACTGGTGATGACGGTATTTGCCGCTTATCGCATGTACGACCTGATCGGCCCGCTGCCGGCCTTTGCACTGCTGGTGATCTTCGTGGCCGGCCTGTGCGTGCTGGCCGTGTTGCAGGACGCACTTGCCCTGGCCGTGCTCGGCCTGCTGGCCGGCTTTGCCGCGCCGATCATCGCGTCGAGCGGGCAGGGCAATCATGTGGCCTTGTTCTCGTACTACGCCGTACTCAACCTCGCGATCCTGGGCATTGCCTGGAAGCGCTCCTGGCGCATCCTCAACGTGCTGGGTTTCGTGGCCACCTTCGGCATCGGCACCGCCTGGGGTGCGCTCCGTTACGACCCGATGCTGTTCAACAGCACCGAGCCTTTCCTGGTGCTGTTCTTCCTGCTTTACCTCATCGTGCCCTGGCTGCACGTGCTGCGTTCGCCGGACCGGCGCAAGGCAATCCTCGATGGCTGCCTGATGTTCGGCAACCCCATCGCCAGCCTGTTCCTGCAGGCGGCGTTGCTCGACTGGGCGCCCATGCCGCTGGCGGTATCCGCCCTCGTGGCGGCGGCGATCTACGTCGGCATCGCCTTCGCCATCCGCAAGCGCGACGACATGGGCGTGTTGCGCGAGACCTGGGCCGTGCTTGCCGTGGCCTTCGCCACCATCGCCGTACCGCTCGCACTGAGTGCCAGTGTCACTGCCAGCGTCTTCGCGCTGGAAGGCGCGGGCCTGGTGTGGCTGGGCTTCCGGCAATCGCGCCGCCTGCCGCGCTGGTCGGGCGTTTTCCTGCAATTGCTGGCGGCAGGTGCATGGGGGCTCAACGCGCTGTTCAATCATCACTACGGCGACATGCCGATTCTCAATGCACAGTTCATCGGTGCGTTGCTGCTGATGGTCGGCGGTGCGGCAAGCGCATGGCAGTTTGACCGCCATGGTCGTTCGCAGGGCGTGTCCAGTCTTGCCCGCATCGGTCTCGCCGCGTGGGCACTGCTGTGGTGGTTCGTAGGCGTGGGCGTAGAGATCGCAACATTCGCCACCGACGACACCACGGCTGCGGCGTGCTGGCTGGCCGTGATCGGCATCATCGCGTGGCCCGTGGCCGAGGCCAGTCGTCGTGCGCACAAGCTCGACCTCGGCGTAGTGCTGGCTTTCGTGGTGCCGCTGTCGATCTTCGCCGGCGTACCCGTGCTGATGGGCGCGGGGCAGAGTGGCGTACAGCCTTTCAGTGTGTGTCCGCTGATCGCCGTCGCGATATCTGCTATCAGCAGCTGGTTGGCCATGCGCGCCATCACGGCGCATCGTGTTGTGGCGGTGGCGGCGAGCGTCGCCTGGTGGCTGCGCTGGCTGGTGTTCATCGGCGTCGGCACCAGCGTGGCTTACGGCTTCCGCATGCCCATGCTCGTGGCGGATGGCTGGGTGAGCGCAGCTTTCGTTCTGCCGACGCTTGTGCTGACAGCGCTCGCACTATGGTGGCCGCGTCCTGTCGTGGCACCGTCGGCGGCGCACGCGGAGGCGATTCGCGCTGCGCTTGGTGGCTTGCTGTTCTTTGCGACGGCCCTGATCGGCATTGGCCTGCTGTTCGTCTCCGGGCAGGCGGCGCCGTTGCCTTTCATTCCCGTGCTCAACCCCGTGGACCTGCTGCTGGTTGCGGTGCTTGTACTGGTCTTCCGCGCACTGTCCGACGACACATTGCCGCACGGCGTGCGCGTGACGCGACCGGTGGTCTTTGCCGTGTGCTTCTTCGCCTTTGCCACCAGCGCCACCTTGCGCGCCGTGCATCACCTGGCGAGCGTGCCGTGGGACGACACGATTACCCGATCCAGCCTTGCGCAGCTTTCGCTCACCGTGGTGTGGAGCGTGATCGGTGTGCTGGCCTGGGTGCTGGGCTCGCGTCGCGGGCAGCGCATGCTGTGGATGGCCGGTGCGGGCATCATGGGTCTCGTACTTGCGAAACTGCTGCTGGTGGATCGCAGTCACCTCGGCAACCTGTTCGGCATCGGTTCCTTCATGGCGTATGGCCTGCTGTGTACCGTCATCGGCTATCTCGCGCCGGCACCGCCGCGCCAGAGTGTTTCCCCTTCCGCGGAGCCTCCTCATGCGTCGTGACTGGCGTATCGCCTCGTTCCTTTTCGGCCTGACGACCACCCTTGCCGTGGCCGCCGATGCGCCGGGCTTCGCCTGGGCCTACACGCTCGATACGCCAGCCGGTGCCAGCGCCTATCTGATCGAACTGCCGCAGGACGCCTACGCCTGGGCCAGCCCCGATGCGGGGTTGGCCGACGTCATCGTGGTGGATGCAGACAACCGCCCCGTGGCCATGGGCCCGTATTCGGCTGCTGCCCCGGGCTTCCATCCCGTGACGCTGGATACGCCATTGCGTGCCGTCCCGCAGACGGCAAGTGGCGTGGCGGGACCACGTATCCAGCGCAACACCAACGGCGACATCGTGATCGATCCCGGCGCACCGGTCGTGCCGGGCACACCGACGCAATGGCTGTTCGACGCCCATTCGCCGGTCTCGGCCGAGCGCCTGGAATTCCCTGCATCCACGCACGACGTAAGCCTTACGGTGGACGTGGATGCGAGCACCGACCTGCAAACGTGGAGCCCCATCACGCGCGGCGCTTCCATCGTGACCCTGGGGCAGGGCGAAGGCGCGGTGGATGCGCGTGTGCTGAAGCTCAGCGGCTCGCCGATGCGCTACTACCGGGTCAGCGTCACCAAGGGCGAGGCACCCTGGGATACGAATGGCGCATCGTCGGTGACGCTGTCCGGCACCGTGGAAGATGCCTCATCGAAGGACGAGGCGGCACTGCAATGGACAGTGGTCACGTCATCCGACAGCAAGACCAGCGGGCAGGGCGTCGATTACGACTACGACCTTCCCGCCGCACTCCCGGTAAGCCGCATCCGTGCCCGACTCGGCGGCGGCGACAACGTGGCTCGTCTGGACATCACAGCCGTGCAGGGGCCCATGAGTGGCGAATCGCTCGGCACCATCGTGCTCACCCCGGGGCAAGCCGCCGATCACCCGCTGGAAGTGCCAGTAGCCCGTCGCCAGCACCTGCGCGTGCACTCCGGCACGCCACTGCGTGAGCCGCCCAGGCTCGACGTGGGCTGGCGTGCGGACCGCTTCGTCTTCCTGCCCGAAGGCAAGGGGCCTTATCGCCTGCTGGTCGGCAGTCGCAGCCTGCGCCGCCCCAGCTGGCCCATTGCCGAAGCCATCGCGTCGCTGCGCAAGGGCGCCGATGCCAGCTGGCGCCCCGCGCTGGTTCGGGTCGGTCCGGGTGAAGAGCTGGAAGGCCGCAAGGTTCTCGACGCCCCGGCGGCGCCGTTCGACTGGACCCGTCCGCTGCTCTGGGTGGTGCTGCTGCTCGGCGCGGCCGTGGTGATCGGCATGGCCACCAGCCTGCTGCGCAAGCCGCCCCCGCCGGATTCAGGGGAGCATTGAGGCATCGTGCACGGTGAACGCGCGATAATGCGAGTTCACCGAACGTAACGAGCCTCATGTTTTCCCAGTCCCCCGGTCTGTTCGCCGAACCCGAAGCGCTGAAGCCCCTGGCCGAACGCATGCGCCCCCGCTCCCTCGACGAGGTGGTGGGACAGGCGCGCGTGATGGGCGAGGGCAAGCCGCTGCGCCGCGCGCTGGAAGCAGGGCGCGTGCATTCCATGATCCTGTGGGGGCCGCCCGGTTGCGGCAAGACCACGCTGGCCCTGCTGGTGGCGCGCTACGCCGACGCCGATTTCCGCGCCATTTCCGCCGTGATGAGCGGCCTGCCCGATGTGCGCAAAGCGCTGGCCGAAGCGGAAGGCAATTTTGCGCAGGGTCGCCGCACCGTGCTCTTCGTGGACGAGGTGCATCGCTTCAACAAGGCGCAGCAGGACGCCTTCCTGCCCTACATCGAGCGGGGCGTGATCCTGTTCGTGGGCGCCACCACCGAAAACCCCTCGTTCGAGCTCAACTCCGCGTTGCTCTCGCGCTGCCGCGTGCACGTGCTCGACGCCGTGAGCGTGGATGCCATCGTGGCCGCGCTGCGCCGCGCACTGGAAGACAGCGAACGCGGCCTGGGCGAACTGGGCCTCGACGTGGACGACACCACGCTCAAACTCATCGCCAGCGCCGCCGACGGCGACGTACGGCGCGCGCTCACCCTGCTGGAAATCGCCTCCGAACTCGCCGAAGGCGGCAGCATCGACCAGACCACGCTGGAGCAGGTGCTGGCCGACCGCACGCGTCGTTTCGACAAGAGCGGCGAGCAGTTCTACGACCAGATTTCGGCCCTGCACAAATCCGTGCGCTCGTCCGACCCGGACGCCGCCGTGTACTGGCTCACCCGCATGCTCGACGGCGGCTGCGATCCGCTCTACCTCGCGCGCCGCCTCACCCGCATGGCGGTGGAGGACGTGGGCCTCGCCGAACCCCGCGCCTGGCGCATGGCCCTCGACGCCTGGGACACCTTCGAACGCCTCGGCAGCCCCGAAGGCGAGCTAGGCCTCGCCCAGCTCGCTATCTGGCTGGCCGTGGCCCCGAAGAGCAATGCGGCCTACATGGCCTACAACCGCGCCAAGGCCGTGGTAAAGGAAATGGGCACCCTCGACGTCCCCATGCACCTGCGCAACGCACCCACCAAGCTGATGAAGAACCTCGGCTACGGCACCGGCTACCAGTACGACCACGACGCCGAAGGCGGCATCGCCCTCGACCAGCAATGCCTGCCCGACGAACTCGTCGACACGGTCTTCTACGAACCCGTAGACCGCGGCCTGGAACTGAAACTCCGCGAAAAACTGACCACCCTTCGCGCCGCCCGCACCAAAGCCCGCAAACCCAAACCGTAGGAGCGCGCCTGCGCGCGACCGGTTTTCGCGAAAAACCAACATTCTTCGCCCATCCCGGTCGCGCGCAAGCACGCTCCTACAGCCCTCCAAAACCCCAAATTCCATCCCGGCGCACTCCACGGGACCGAATTTGCGATAATCACGGGTCGAATCAAATGGAACCCGACCCATGCTGGATCCCGCCCTCCTGCGCGGCAAACTCGCCGAAACGGCCGAGCGCCTCCGCGCCGCCCGGAAGTTCGACCTCGACGTAGCCACGATCGAGCGCCTCGAATCCGAGCGCAAGGCGCTTTCCACCGAGACGCAGGAGCTGCAGAACCTGCGCAACACCCGTTCCAAGGCCATCGGCCAGGCCAAGGCCAAGGGTGAGGACGTCGCCCCCCTGATGGCCGAGGTCGCCGGCATCGGCGACAAGCTGAAGGCCAACGAGCACGCCCTCACGGAAGTGCAGGCGAAGCTCACCGATATTGCCCAGGGCATTCCGAACATCCCGGACGAGTCCGCCCCCTTCGGCAAGGACGAGACCGAGAACACGGAAATCCTCCGCTGGGGCCAGCCCCGCTCCTTCGCCTTCGAAGTAAAGGACCACGTAGACTTGGGCGCTCGCCACGGCTGGCTCGATGCCGAGGCCGGCTCGAAACTGAGCGGCGCCCGCTTCACCGTGCTGCGCGGCCAGCTCGCGCACCTGCACCGTGCGCTCGCCCAGTTCATGCTCAACTTGCACACGGTCGAGCACGGCTACCTCGAACACAACGTACCGCTGATCGTGAACCCGGACGCCATGCAGGGAACCGGCCAGCTGCCCAAGTTCGAGGAAGACCTCTTCCACACCCACGTGGGCGAAGCCAGCCGCTACCTCATCCCCACGGCCGAGGTGGCCCTGACCAACCTCGTGCGCGAGAGCATCGTGGAGGCCGACGCGCTGCCCATGCGCTTCACCGCCCATTCGATGTGCTTCCGCGCCGAGGCCGGCAGCTACGGCCGCGACACCCGCGGCATGATCCGCCAGCACCAGTTCGAGAAGGTGGAAATGGTGCAGATCGCCACCCCGGACACCAGCTTCCAGCAGCTGGAGGAAATGGTGGGCCACGCCGAAGCCGTGCTCCAGGCCCTGGGCCTGCCGTACCGCAAGGTGCTGCTGTGCACGGGCGACATGGGCTTCGCGGCGGTGAAGACCTACGACCTCGAAGTGTGGCTGCCCAGCCAGAACACCTACCGCGAGATCAGCAGCTGCTCCAACTGCGGCGACTTCCAGGCCCGCCGCATGCAGGCCCGCTGGCGCAACCCCGCCACCGGCAAGCCGGAGCTGGTACACACCCTCAACGGCTCCGGCCTCGCCGTCGGCCGCACCCTCGTGGCCGTGATGGAGAACTTCCAGCGCGAAGACGGCAGCATCGAGGTTCCCGAGGCCCTGCGCCCGCTCATGGGCGGACTGGAAGCCATCGCTTAAGCGTTCAGGTACAATCGTCGCGCCGGGGCAACCCGGCGCGACGACGCGATACAACGCTAGGCTGCAATGGCCGGCGTGCGAAAAACACGGAGAGATGGCCGAGTGGTTTAAGGCAGCAGTCTTGAAAACTGCCGTAGGTGCAAGCCTACCGTGGGTTCGAATCCCACTCTCTCCGCCAAATGAGTTTTTCTTTTTATAAATCAATGACTTAAGTTGTTGGCAAAAAGAGCTCATCGGGACACAAATCGGGACACAAAAGGTTCCCGATGCGCATTCCGCACTATCTGGTTAAAGCCCCGAGCGGTGTCTTCCATTTCCGTCGACGCATGCCGGCTGTGCTTCGGCATCTGCTTGGCCGTAGCGTCATCAAGAAGAGTTTGCAGACGCGCGACGTCGGGCTTGCCCGCGACCTCGCCCTCGGTCTTTGGCGTGCGTATGATGAGTTCCATCAACACGTCAGGGTCGTTGGTATGACAGGGAAGAAGTGGGATGTTGACGAACTGGCGGCGATGCTCAAAAAGAAGGGCAAGCGCTACCGGCTGAAGATGCAGCCGGACGGCACTCTGGAGCTCGAAGTCAATGGTCCGGAAGACCATGCACAGGCCATGGATGCCATCGCTCAAATTGGTGATATGAGAAAAGAAGCCCTGGTCCAGCGATGGATGCGCGAAGAGGGCTTTTCGCTGGATGAAGCACCTGTTGCCACGCGCAGCGCTCCCGGGCCAGTGGTTCCTCCAGCACCAACTGCATCTCTGTCCACATTTGCCGCGCCCCAGGCGGTTACCCGCATCGACCGCGCAGTGGATGGTTGGCTCACCGATATTACATCCGGTACTTTGCCCAAGACTTTGGTCATCAAGCGATTGGCCATCACTGAATTTGGCAAGTTCTTCGGGATGAAGCGCTTTGTCCATGAGGTGACGCGTGCTGAGATTGGCAGGTGGGTGAGTCATCTTCGCGAGCAGAATCTCGCTACGCCAACCATCGTCAACAAACTCTCCTATCTGAAAGGGTTTCTTGAATGGGCTAAGGGGAAGGGCTTCATTGATTTTCCGCGCAACGACTCCCCAGCCTCTGGGCACGTCGTTTATAAGGCCCGGGAAAAGCGTCTGCGGAAAAAGCACGGGTTTAAAGCCTTCAACGACGCGCAGCTTAAACTGCTTTTTGCCCCGGACAACATCAAGCGCTTGTCTGCCGAGGCGCGACTCGGCGCATGCATGGGGCTCTATATGGGGGCTCGTGTCTCAGAAATTGGACAATTGGCTCTGGTTGATTTCTTCGATGTGGATGGCATCCCATGTCTTCGCATCACGAATGAGGGTGATGGGCAGAGCACGAAGAATGATTTCTCGAACAGAACTATTCCTGTCCATCCTGAGCTCATCAGAATGGGGCTACTGAAGCGGGTGGAACGCTTGCGGAGTATGGGCGAGACGCGGTTGTTTCCGAAGGTGGGGAAGGGCGCCATCAATGGCTCTGGCGATTGGCTGTCGAAAGCGTTCGCCCGCTACGTGGGACTCGTCCTGCCTAAGCCCGACACCGGGAAGCTTGGTTTTCATTCGTTCCGCAAAACGGTGGTTCAAACTCTCCAGGCAGCAGGTGTGGCGGCAGAACTCCGCGCCGCTTACGTCGGGCACGAACTGGACGATGAGCATCACGCCAGTTACGGGATGGATGCGCCGAAGCAACAGGTGTTGGATGCCATTGGCAAGCTTGATTACCCGATTAGGCCAGGGGCGGGAGTATTCGCTTGAGTTTTAGGTGGCGCAGGTCTTCCGGTCGCAGCCTTTGAGATGGCCAAGACTCAACCTTTTCCCCAAACAGGGGCGGTTGATATGGGATATCAGATGAAGATGCTGCTACGGCTCGCTGCGCAAGCGATGGTGGTGCTTGTAGTGGGATGGCAGCAACGGTCAAGATTTGGAGCGTGACGAACTGATGAGCTACGTGATGGCTAAATTCGCGCCAGAACCCATTTCTTGGAGTACACATCGCCAAAGAAAATCGCGGCGACAGCTCTACTATGATGTTGTGATTTTTGATGAGCGAGGAGCTTATCCGCGAGGGACGTATGCGCTAACGGATTCCGTTTTCCATGCGGATGATGAGATTGCTTTTTCAGTTGTTCGCGGACGTTCTTGGAGCGATCTGGACCCTGAGTTGCCTTATACGGAGGTAAGTGCATTACTGCCAGGCCACATGCGATTAATAGCATCTTTTTTGCTATGCGAAGAGCGAGGGGGGCGGCGTTTCGTTTTTTATCCGGCAACCCCACGGGGGCTTAGGCTAAACGCCCAGCGCCTTCGGTTGGCGTCTCCAGATGTCATTAGTCAAATTCGAGAATTGGTTCTCGCCCGATGCGAATCTGAGCGAACGAGTCGGCAACCCCGTTTGTTTCGTCCGCCCGGCCCATCGTTTAACGTTCTGGATCCCGAAGACTTTGCGGTGCGGCGGCTAAGAGAGTTTTTCTACGCACTGAATCCGGTCAATTACATTGTTTATCGTGGCTTATACGCCTTGATGAAGGCTGACATGCTGGCTTGTCATGAAGAATTTTGGGAAGAGGCAACAATTGCCTGCTACGTTGCACTTGATGCCTCCTTTGCCGCCGTACGTGAAGTGCTCGAGGCAGGAGGCAAGGTCAACCCATCGGCTCGTGATGTAGCCATGTGGGTACATGAGCACTTCAACGATCCTTTTGGCTTACCCGAGCCTGGGCCTGATGACCGCTACTTCGGGGAGATGTATGAGCAGCGCATCATGACGCTGCACCCCAGCAGTAGGTATGGAGAAATGCCGGTAGCGCCTCTCATGATGGAGGACTACATGTTCATGCGAAGGGACATACGGGAGTTCTTCGCTTTTTTAGTAAGTGGTCGGCATGGAGAGGACTTCATGTTTGATCTCGACCTTCATCGTGGGCGTTGTGGCCCTTCGGCCAGAAGAAAGAGTAAACGAACATAGATATCGCTCGCTGAGTGTCATTTTGCGAACAGCCAGTGGCGATGTTCCATAGGGTGGAAATAAGTCGATGCTTAAGATTTGCACATAATCGGCGAATCTTATTTTTCGATCTAGAAAGTGAGTCGCTAAATCACTGCACTTGACGAAATGAAATTCTTCGCCAGGATGGTTGGCCCGCACGCAGGATTTAAAATGACTTCACCCTATCCTCCCCATCTCATGAATCGATTTCCGAATCGAGTGATTCCCAAAGTCTTCACGCCGGAAGAATATGACCGGCCTTACGACCGCCCGCAAACGGCCGAAGAAATCGCTGACTGGCTGTATGCTGACCGCTATTATATGGCCCCGGCCACAGCGGATATCAAAAGCCACGCCCCTGACGCAGAGTGGGTTTGCTGGAGCCTAGATGCCCCTATTATCAAAAATGAGACATGGCCCTATATCGATGTTCATCCTATCAAGAATCTTGGGTCATTCATCAAGCGATGGGATGCCTTCGTTTCGAGTGCCTTGGTCAAACGAGAATTGGAAGAAAAGCTGATTCCGGCCTTGGTCGATGGCCCTCCCGAAAATATTGATATGACCCGCGCTTGGTTGTTGAACGGGTCGAGCAGTACGGCGGGAGTCCCAGAGATATTGCTTACCCTTGGGCATGCAAGCCTTGTGAGCATGACGGAAAACCCTCCAGATTGGGTGAGCCGAATGTCACCCAGGCAGTGGCGGGAGGGGGCGGCCAGGAAGAGAGATCCATTGTTGTCTTTTTTCCCAATTAAGCATGTCCATCGTCTCCTCCAAGAAGCTGAGCGCCAGCGACTTCTATTATCGATACAGCATGCGGAATCTGTTTGTGTAGCCAAACGAATTTAGCAGATGTTTCATATGCCTTAGAACGTCATGCGGGTACTAGGTGTTGCAGTAACTTGCCTTTCAGTTATCTGTTTTATGATCTCTGATTTTTGTTCTTCATCGGCTGGCTGAGCGTCTATTTCGTGGAATTCAATTAAGGCGGAAAGGTCGCTTAAGCCTTGCACTTCGGCGCTCTTTATTAATTCATTATATTTATTGGTTTCTTCGATTCTTTTCCGCAGTTCTTGCTCATCTTTGAACCATTGGTTGAAATAGAAGATTCCCGAACGAATCGATGTTTTTCTCGGTAGTGTTTCAATATAGGTTATATTTCCGACTCCATCTATAAATTCCTTTACAAATGCAATTACCTCTATTGTTAGGCTGAAGTGCTCAATAATTTCGGGCTTTTCTTCAACGACTACTGCTAGTAATTTTCCACTCATTTCGCTCTCTTTTATAAGTGTTTAATGACTATTGGATTTGGTAAAGGACTTCGCTTCCTTTCATGCGGCGGACTTCGATAACGAACTGCGAAATATCAGGAACCGCATAGTCCACGAGGATCTCCACTACGTGAGGAACTGGATTGTTTTTTCGATTAACGGGATATTCGTCGAATCGTCTGAATATCTCGGGCCCTCTTGGGACTGGCATCGGAAATGTGTTGCCAGAATTCATATGACAAAGCCACATTTCATGTCCATGAGCGGCGACCAGTGCTTGGGTATCTACTGATAGAACATCATGCTCAAGGTGGCGGTACTGACGGGCGTTCAATAGATTCTCAAGGCGATGTTCTTGTGCCCAGAAAAAGACTTTGCCATTTATCAGCCTGTACCAGGCTTCTGGAGTAGTGCGCCCGCCCAGCGCTCGTAGCAGGCGACTAGGAGGCATTGGAATTTGGTCGCGGAGTACGATTGCTTCAGGCGCACCCGGTATCACAGTCATCTTTGTAGCCCGCTGCTCGCTCTCAAGGCGAGCACGCTGAACCCCGCTTACTTCGAAGTGGTCAAGAGTTGCTGTAGCAGACATCAACCCTCGGTCGCGAATTGATGTCCAAGTACCGGCCTCTGCCATGTGGTAGATGGTCGGATAAAGTTCGATGAGACGATCAGGATGCATCACGGTCCTTGGAGCGGAGTGCCGTCCAGGTACGCCGGTCTATGACTGTGCGAAGGTCACCAGTGCCGTCGTCTTCGCGTGGAAAGCGGGTATTGATGAGTGAGACGGGCGCTTGAGAAACCCGCTCGAGATTCTCAATGAAACGGATGGTCCGTTCGTCGAGTTGTTCAAAACGTCGGGCGTTCCGGTTCGACTTGCGCACGTAGTCGGCGAAGGCTAAGACGATGTCTGTGGGGGCATTGAGTGCGCATGCTTTCCTGAACTGCTCCCACTCGAACCAGCCCACACGGCGCTTGCGATTGGTCGTCGAGGTCTTTTCGGCGGCTTTCAGGGCGTCGGCGTCGAGCTCGGACCACTCGGCAATCGCATCGAACGTCGTCTCGTGCTTGAGTGGACCGGAACTCCGTCCCTCGTCCCCATCGGGGTTGTCAACTCGGATAGGCATGGGGCGGATGACCATGAGGATTTTACGTACGCGGCTCGGCGAAATGCCAGCTTCGGCAAGGCATCCTGCAACGTTCGTGTCGCGCGAAGTTACATGCGAGTAGTGGCCATGAAAAGTGCTCAGTCCGCTCCCTTGTGTACCCTCGAGAAGGATCGACTTGCCCGCGCGATAAGCATCCTCGAGTCGGTCCACTGTGTTGCCCCGCCAAGCGCCTGCGTGCCCGACGTATTGAGCTAGTTCCGGTACATCGCGGGCAAGGCGGACCGTGCCCTTGCCGCGCTCGGTGATGCGTCGTGCTGCCGCAAAGCCCGAACCTGACCCGGTCGAACCGATGGCTCCGACGACGCTAGATTTTTCAGCATCGCGATCCGATTCTTCGATAATTAATGCTTGCGGGTCGATGAAGAGCCTTTCGCGGGTGATGCGGCACTCCCGAATTTCCTTTAGGAGACCATCCAGCCAGATGGTCATGCCGGGGCCAAGAAGGATGCGTGCGGTGACGTCGCGCGACCCAGAGGGTAGGTGGTGATACGTATAGGGTCCGTCGATACTAGCAACCGTATGGCCTGCATTCGGGCCTCCAACTCGCACCATGACGTCGTACTCGCGAGCGAGGTAACCAACGACGTTTCCCTTTCCCTCGGAACCGTATTGGCCGCCGATGATTACATCGACGCATCGCACATCAGGTGGGGTAAATAGTCGAAGGTGAGCCGCGACCTGAACAAGGGTATCTCTCGCGTCGCATCGGTCAGTGTTAATACGTACGTCGGCGTCACGTTTTAGAGCAACGACCAAAGTGTCATCGCTCAAGTGGTCAATGTTTGCATAAGCTACGGCATCGACTTCTCGCCCGAGTTGTTCCTCATAACGAGTATGTAGGGTTTGTGCGCTTGCCCAGAGATGGACGTGGAGTAGGGCGGAACCGAACTTTCGACGAAAAGCCTGAACCTGAAGGGGGCTGGTGACATGGTCGATAACCACGCCTTGGTATTCGGTGAGTCCACCTATGATGTCAATAGTCTCGTCAGCTACCCATCGATATTGGGTGGACTTGTCGAGTTCGCGACCCCGTGCAAGGAGTGTTGCCCGATCCGATGTGCCAGCCTGGGCTGCGAGAAGCTCACGGGTGCGGATGGCGCGGAACTGGTACTCGCGCTCGAGCAGTCCGGTCAGGCCGCTCTTCCCCGAACCGGTTTTTCCACTGATGATGACGACGGGACGACTGAACATCTCAAGCCCCCCACATCAGCTGGATGCGTGATACGACCTCCTCGGTCGGCAGCGCGTTCGTGTCAAAGACGATGTCTGCCCGTTCGATGAGCCCCCGTGCGGCCACTTCGTTCGGATGCGCGATGGCCTCATCGTAAGGCGTGTCGACGGCCTCCTTTCTGCGCGTGTAGCGGTCACGGAGCACGTCCTCCGGCGCGGTCAGGTGCACATGGCGCACCGTGAGCCCGAATGCTGTCCTGAAATGCGCCACCTGCTTTGGCTTTCGCGCGGCGTCGAGCAACCAGTACGTAGCGTCAGGCTGCAGCGCGAACGACGGCAGTGCCACATTGTCGACCACCCAACGGTAGTCGGTCTCCAGGTCGAGGCGGTCACCTAGCTCCTGGAGCTGCAGGCGCTGGCCTTCCGCTCCAAGTCCCGCGCCGTACTGGCGCAGGTACCCGCTGGTGCTTAGCCGCGAAAAGCCCCCGTCTGTTTCAAGACGGGTTGCCACCGCTGTCTTGCCAGCGCCTACGGCGCCACTCAACAATAGCATCCGCTCCATTACCATCCGTGTATTCCCCCTGTTGCGCATGGACATGCCCCCTGCATGTCATGTCTAGCGAGAGACTACTGCATATCACGGTGCTCATTCCATCGCCGAAAATGTGCATTCTTGGGTTAATGGGCATGAAGGAAAATCTACCCGAACGGGTTGGTGGCTTTGGATATCGAAGTAACTTTGTCGTCGACATCGCGCATATCGCACCGATCTCGGCGCCAGTGACTTGTCGATGCACCGTCACGACAGGACAAAGTCAGTGAAAATTTGATCCTAGGTAGGGAAAGTGGGTGCGAGTAAGATTCGCGCCGAACAGGGAGCAGGAACGTCGCATGCGTATGAGAAAAATCTCCATTAAAAATTTCCGCAACTTCGTCGATTTTTCGGTCGACATCGGAGAAAATGCCGTCATCCTTGGTGAGAACCGGGTCGGAAAGTCAAACCTTCTGCATGCCCTGCGTCTGGTGTTTGATCCGACGCTTCCCGATTCAGCACGTCGTCTCCGGCTTGAAGATTTTCCAGATGGAATTCGGCGGCCCCTGCCAGCGGATGCGAAAATTACCATCGCGGTCGAACTCACGGATTTTGACGAGAACAAGCCGCTTATTGCGGCGCTCGAGCGTTGCCTTGTCTCAACCGACCCTCTAGTGGCCCGCGTGACCTACCGGTTCCAGCCACGTGAGGGCCTCGCCGGTCTGCCGAGGACAGAGGCGGACTATGACTTCGTCGTCTTTGGTGGGGAGGAGCGCGTCCCATTGCTGCATGTCGGTCACGATGTGCGCCGCGCGATTCCCATTGACCTCTTTCCCGCCCTCCGGGATGCGGAAGGTGACCTTGCGCGCTGGTCACGTTCACCGCTTCGCCCACTCATCGACCGCGCAGCGGCGACTATTGATGAGAAGGTCTTGAAGGCCATCGCTGACGACATCGATAAGGCAACGGCGGCCATTACCGACATTGAGCCCCTGGAGTCCGTTGTAGACAGTGTCAATACCCAGCTCAAAACCATGGTGGGCCCGACCCATGCGGTTGATACCAGCCTCGGGTTTTCACCGACTGAAGGAACACGCCTGGTACGAGCCCTACAGCTGATGATTGATGGCAATCGTAGGGGTGTTGCCGAGGCGAGCCTCGGTTCGGCCAATGTTCTTTACCTCGCCCTCAAGCACCTGGAGATGCAGGCTCTGGCGGACGAAGGAGTCAGGCAACACACGTTCCTTGCCATCGAAGAGCCCGAAGCGCATCTCCACCCCCATCTCCAACGGCTCATCTACAGGGCATACTTGAGGACGAAGGATGGCCCTAAACAGGAGAACCGAGCGCGGAGCATCCTGCTGACCACCCACTCTCCGAACGTCGCGAGCGTCGCACCGCTCTCCGACATTGTCGTGCTGCGATCCTCCAGAGGGTCAACCGTTGGAAAGAGCCTGCACAAGGTCGGCAGTGCGCTGACTGACACCGACCGGGACGACCTCGAGCGATACCTCGATGTGACCCGGGGGGAGCTCTTCTTCTCGCGCGGTGTGCTCTTGGTCGAGGGGGATGCGGAGAAATTCCTCATCCCGACCCTGGCCGCACTGCACGCCCCGCCCCTTGACCTTGATGCGATGGGCGTGACGGTCTGCTCGGTGTCGGGGACAAACTTCGTCCCTTACCTCAAGCTCATTGGTGGGGCAGGACTGAACATGCCGTTTGCGCTGCTCACCGACTTCGACCCACTCGATTCAAAGGCAAGCCAGCAAGACGTTGAAACGTACGATGAAGATGAGGATGACGGCTACGGCCAGTTTCGTATCGTCAAGCAGATACTTCCGCAGCTGGTCGACGGCGAAGTTCTCGCAGAGATGGATTTTTACGAAAGAGTGGATGCTGCCCCGGACTTCGGCGTTTTTCTCAACGAGTACACATTCGAAGTCGACCTCTTCAGGTGCGGAATGCACACGCATTTCCGTGACGCGGTGGCCGGGCTGACCACCAACAGGGCCATGAAGGTGCGCTTCGAGGGCTGGGCCAATGTGCCTGAGACAATGGACGAGGTCCGCTTCCTCAAGGACATCGATTCCATCGGGAAGGGGCGTCTGGCACAGCGCCTCGCGTCTCTGCTTATCGAAACCCCGCCGTCGGCCATTCCTTCGTACATCAGTGATGCATTCGACCATCTCGTCGGGCTTCTGGAGCGAAACTGATGGGCTGGCGCGACCACGTGGCGGACATCCGGAAAAACGAAGGCCAGTCGCAGGCCTTCGATTCGACCGGCAACTGCGTCATTCTCGCCGGACCAGGCAGCGGCAAGACGCAGACCATCACCATGAAGGTTGCGCGGCTACTCGACGAAGAAGTGCAGTTTCCTCGTCGCATCGCCTTTGTGACCTATTCGAACGGATGCGCAAACGAAATTCGCTCCCGCCTCCAGAAGCTTGGCGTCGTCGATGATAAGCGGGTTGAAATTGCGACGGTCCACGGGTTGTGCCTGACGGAACTCATCATTCCCTTTGCGCATCTGGCTGGTGTGGGGGTGCCCAATCCCCTCGTGGTCGCTTCGGCCGGACAACGCAGGCAATTCATGAACGATGCCTACCGGGCGGTCCATGGTGGTGGCGCGCTGCCCAATTGGTTGGAAACCAAGGCCTCCGCGCTTCGCATGGAGATGCCGGACCGAACGTCGGTCGAGTGGTTGAACATCCAGAGTGAGGAGCGCCGCTTTGTCGATGAGTACGAACGCCGTCTCCGGACAGCGGCCCTTATCGACTTCGACGGCATGGTGCTCGCCGGTTTGCAACTTATTGAGGGGTTCGAATGGGTGCGAAAAGTCGTGCGAGCCAAATTCCCAATTCTTGTCGTAGATGAATACCAGGATCTCGGCGTATCGCTGCACCGCATGGTCATAACGCTGATGCAGAAAGCCGGGGTTCGCGTCATTGCAGTCGGTGACCCAGACCAAGCCATCTTCGGATTCACAGGCGCCCGTCCTGAGCTGCTCCTTCAGCTCGCCGAGCTTCCTGGAGTTGAAAAGGTCTACCTAAAGAATAACTACCGATGCGCCCCGGCCATCATCAATGCATCTAGCGTGGTCCTCGGCAAGGCTGTCCGTGGGGCTGCTGGCGGTGGCCGCGTCACGATCCACGCTATACCGCCCAACGTTGCCGCCCAGGTGGCTAACGCGCTCGACGAGATCGTCCCCGCAATTCTGGCGGCAAATGAGGACTGGACCCTTGGAGATATAGCGTTTGTTTACCGCAGCTTCAGGGAGGGTAGCCTCGTTGCCGCTGGCGCCGACGAGCGGGAGCTGGCGTATTCGCGGTACGACAACGGCTCCCCCATTCGTCGCACACGGTTGCTCGAATGGATGGGGTCGGTCGCCCGCTGGTGCGTCACCCCCCTTGGTCGCGCAGATAACAGTATCCACGACCTCTCGCTTGCGCTGCTCCGTCTGATGGGCTTGGCCGCCGACTCGTCGGCTGGCCAAGCGCTGCATAGGAAGTTCCTCGGCTTCATCTTCAAGGGGCGCCATGCCGAGATGCCGTTGCGCAAATGGACGGCCGGCATGCTTAAACTCTTTCTTGCCGGCGCATTCGCCGAACGGGCGAGCCTCGTCGACGAGGCAAAAGCGGTTGATGATTTGCTTGAGGCGTGCAGAGAGGGCAACCCTCTGGCGCACTTCACCGTTCAGAACCTTGCCATGCAGGGTCGCGACCCCGATCGCCTTTATCTCACGACCCTCCACAGTGCCAAAGGGCTCGAGTTCAATGCAGTCATCATGATAGGGATCGAAGAGGGTGCCTTTCCGCACTACCTTTCTGATGACAAGGGTATCGCGGAAGACAGGCGCCTGTTCTATGTCGGCGTGACCCGCGCAAAGCACGAAGTGCATCTCATGTATTCGAATACCGCTTCGATCTTTCTGAAAGATCTCCTGGTGCGCGGCGTGGCGGCCTGCCTCTGACTAACCTTGACTCCGGCCGATACATTACAAAAATCGGGAGAGCGCGTCTTAGTGTTGGTTTCTCCAACACGACACTAATAGCGTCGCTCGCCAGCCGGCTCCGCAGACCCTTCGGGCCGAAAAGCCGAAAAGCCTTCAAAGCAGGGCGCCTGGCTAAGTCGGCGCCCTTTCTTTTGGATGAACATTCATCGCTACGCGCCCACATCTAGAAATCCATTTGGACGTCCAAACGATTGACAAGGTCGCATTCTCTGCTTTGATAAGTGCGACGTATTGTCCCGTTTTCGATTCCGCCCAGGATGGGCATCTCAGCCAAGGAGGGCTCATGACCGAAACCCCCACTCCCGCCAAACATGCTCGACATGCCCGCCCGCATCTGACGACACACTCCCGGGCGAGTGGACACTCCTCGGTTGCCGGTGCCGCCTACCGGTTGGGCTTGAAACTCATCGACGACCGTACCGGCAAAACCCACGATTTCCGGAAGCGCAAACTGGGGGAGGAAATCGTCCACGCCGTCACCATCGTGCCGACCGGCGCCCCTGCGTGGGCAACGGACCCACAAGAACTCTGGAACCGGGTGGAGGCCTGTGAAAACCGCAAGGACGCCCAGGTGGCACGGGACTACCGAGTCCCCATTCCTCTCGGTCTGGACGACAAGCAGGCAGGGGCCCTCGCCGAAGAGCTCGCCCGGTTCATCAGCAATGCCCTGAATGTTCCGGTCTCCCTCGGTCTTCACCGCGATGCCGACCGAGACGTCTTGGGCGAGGTTAAACCCACCGAGAAACAGGGCTACCACGCTCACCTGTACTTTCCGACCAGAGTTTTGCTTTCGGACTCCGATGACCTTCGCAGTCCGGAGCACGGTCATGTAGAGCAGGATGAGCGGCAGGGCGAGGGTGAGGATGCCCAGCCTGGCGAGAGTGGCCCATCGACTGGCTTCGGGGCCAAGCTGGCCATTCTGTCGAACAAGCGGACCTCTGCGGCGTGGGTCGAATCCTTCAACCAGACATGGGCGGAGGCATGTAATCGCCATCTGGCCGAGGCGGGCAGGACTCCTGTCATTGACCACCGGAGCTACGTCCGCCAAGGGGTATCTGAGGCTCCCCAGCCCAAAGTCGGTCAAGCCGCCACAGCGATGGAGCGGAAGGGGATGCAGACCCTGCGGGGGAACTTGCTTCGAAGTGCCCTTGCGGTTGGAGTGGCCGAGCAGCGAGCGACAGAAATCACTGACGAAGCCATTCGTGCGTCCGTGGGGGTGGACATCACGGCACGTATCCTAGCCCGGCGCAAGCGCTTCCCCCAGCAAACACACCCAGCAGCCATTCCATCCCCCCGACGTCCGCTCTTGGCCACCCCAGGCGTATACCCACGTCGGCCGATTCGCACATCTGCCCCACCCACGAGCTTGGAAGCACACATCCGGGCGGTGGCACGACCGCCCAAAAATGAAGCGGAATCTCAGGCTCTGGAGCGGTCGGTTAAGTATGCCCTTTACTTAGAGGAGGTAATCAAGTCCGCCATAGCTCGGATGGATGAATGTCTTGCTCTACGAAAGCAGGTCGAGCGAGCCCAGTCGACCGAGAACGATTTACTGTTCCGGCTGGATGTCAGTAGAGCGGACCGCGTTCGCGCCCTTCGAAAACTGCGCTCGATTGAAGCCCGTCAGGCGTTTCGGATTCGTCTGATTCGCTCTGGTCTGCCTCTCCAAGACCCCCGTCACGTGCATGCGGAAGATGTCTCGCGACTGACAGACAATGTTCGCGTTGATGAAGCCGGCTTGCTCTCGCTCCGTCGGCAGGCCAAGGGGGCGCTCCGCCGGCTTCAGAGGTCGGAGTACGTGCTTCAACAAGAAAGGGCCAAGCTTAAAGAGGCGGCACAAGCTCTGCTCAATAGTTCGCGTCCGTCATTCGAACAAGCCCTAAATTTTTTGCCCACCCATTCCGCAGCTCTCGTTCGCGACGTGATGGAGATGGATGCGCCGGAGCCGACCCCATCATCAGGGGAGTCAACGAATGACGGTCAGGGCAGTGGCAGTGATGGTCAGGCTGGAGGGGCGACGGCCGGGCGGGCGATGAGGGAACGAAGTACATGGGTAAGCCGAGCGGCGGGCGTGCCGCCCCCAACGCCAGCCGAGCACCTCAGGAGATTTCCCCGACTTTAACGATTCGCCTTGATGCGGACGACGGCGTGGGGAAGTAGGACGCTTCACTCCACTTACTAGAACCACCGAGGTCGGCTCCAGTAATCCAGCAATGCCATCACGAATTGCCCACATTGTCGTGGCCATCCTGTCTCCGTTGGTGCTGACCCCTCCCCCCACGGCGCACCTCCAAGCCGCCTCCTGGTTGAACAGGGGCGGCTTTTTTTGGACTGACCTCTGTATCGACGCTGCCGTCAGCGGTTACGCCCGCTGCTGCAAGCGAACCTCGCCCCGGGCATGCATTTTTTGCAGCGTCCGCACCTGGTCGTCGTTGAGCTCAAACGTGGGAAAGCGTCCATCAATGGCGACGACCAGTTTGCGCTGGACAGCATGCAGGGCCACCGGAGGCATCAGATGCGGATGGGTCCCGGTGCCAGCCAGGGCCGAGCCATCTTTCTCAATCGCTACGTAGTCAATGCTGGGACCATCTTCAAAGCGAATGGCTTCGATGGCCGGCGCTCCCTTGGCGTTCCGTTGTTCTCGGCAATACCGGAGCAGGTCATTGCAGGCCGCTTTCCACGCTTCACCGATGCGTCCCCAGTCTGGACCGAGAACAGGATGCTTGCGGACCCATGCGTTGAGTGCTTTGGCAGTATCGGGAGAAGCCTGGACCACCGCGAGGGTTCTTGCTCGGACTCTCGCGGTCTCCGGGTTCAGCAGTCCGTCGATGGGTTCGGGCCATTCAAGAATCATCGTCAACGTAAAGGCGCTGATGTTCGCATCTGCTTCGAAATACTGGGTTTCAAATCCCACGCGGCCGAGCGGGATGGTTTTCGATACCAAGTCATTGGGTTCGGAGATATGCAGCATGCCGTCCGAATGGATGACCAAGGTCACGTTTGCCGTTTCGAACTCGGGTCTCAAAGAGCGCCTTACGCGGTCGGCGCGCATCGACAAAGTAATCGCAATTGCCATCACGACGATGATGGCCGGCACCACGGCCACGGCCCACAATGCTTTCTCGTCGGAGTAGGACAGCGTGGGCAGCGTGGGCGTCGTCACCGGACCACTATGAAAGAAGAACACCACGCCGGCGATGATGGAAAACACCCCTCCCAATTGCATGTAGAGGGCGATGCCGGCAGCAAGACGAGCAAACGGGATGCGCGCGACCCACGTGTTGGCGACGACGATGAGTACCACGCCAAAAATGCACCAAAAGAATGCGCTGAACATAGAACCATCCTTGTATAGGGGAAGGGGAGTTGGCCTAGAGCCGCATCGAGAGCACCCGGGCGCCTACTGCTTCAGCGCGTAGGTCGAATACGAGACGTAATGCCCCGAAGCATCAAAAGTCAGACGGGTCGCCTCCAGGTCTTGCTTTGGCCCTTTGCCGATAAACGTGCCCACGATGGGGATAAAGTCTTTCGCGTCCATCTGGGTCGATGAGAAGGAATAGGCCAGCACCGTTTTGCCATCGTCTTGGCGAGTGACTTGGGAGGGTTCTCCGAACAGCTTTTTGGCGTCATCAATGGTCGAGACTCCAGGCCTCATCTGTCCGAGCTTCTGCAGGTCCATTTTCTGTCCCTGGGTGGCGCAACCGGCCAGCAGAAGGGCGGTGAGGGCAAGGACGGCAACCGGTTTCTTCATGAATTCCCCCAGAGGTGGTGTTTTTGGCCCGGACGGGCGGTAGGGCGGCTTGAATCTGGCCGGCGGGAATGAGTGTATAACAACTCGGAATATTCTTAGACGGAATATAAGAAGAAGGCATTTAGCGTTCCTTCACCAAACAGGTGAAGCCATGCCGAAGCGCCAGACCGGAACCGCGTCCATCCACAGCGAGGAGTACAAAGCCTTTTGCGGCTTTCTCGCCGAAACGCGTGTGGCCCAAGGCATTACCCAGGTGGAGCTCGCTCGGCGCCTCGGGGTATCCCAGCCCTATATCTCCCACGTCGAGAAGGGCGATGTCCGGGTTGACCCCATTCAACTCATCCGGTGGCTCGAGCAATGTGAGGTCGACCCTAGCGAGTGGTTGGTCCAGCTCTACGCCCGGGTCCAACGCATCAAACCCGGTCGGCGTCTCCGGTAACCCCAGTTCTAACGTCTACGACGGCTGGTCAGTCAGGCCAGCCGTGCCCGCGCAACGACGAAAGGGAGCGCGGCTTGGGGTCGATATCCTGTGCTCTGTCGATGAGCCCCGGGCCGCTGCAAGTTCATCGTCCTTTCGGAAGCGTACAGACCGGCTCGGCGTCTCCGGCTTTTCTGTTGAAAGACATTTATGAGCCTCCCGTTATTGGACCTCCCATGGGCTCTATACCGACGGTGTCGCCGACGGGATACCGCAGCCGCCGGAAGCCTGTTTGACAATTTCGCCGCCGGAACCATGTAGGTCCTAGATCAGGAAATCGCTGGCATCAACAAAAGACAGGCTGCCGATGGCAGCCCGTCGCGTTACCCGGACCAATCACCCTTACGCCGCCCGGTCATACACCTCCGCGATGCGCTCAAACCGCGCCTCGTCCTCGGCCGCCTGCTCGAAGGCCTGCTCATACTGCGCGGGCACATAGGGCAGATGTTGGAGTGGCATGAACTGCATGTTGCTCATCGACTGCTGCATGTCGAGCAGGTTGAGCCTCAGCACGTAGTGCTTACGGAGAATCGAATCTCCTGCACTGTGCCCAAGCATGATGGCGATGCGCGCATCGGACAGACCGGAGCGTTCGCCGGCGGTGGCAAAGTTGTGGCGGAACGAATGGAACACCTTCTCCTTCGCCTTGATGCCACATGTTCGGCGCAAAAACGAGCGATTGAACCAGTCGGATGTCGTGTCCCCCGGCCCGTTGGCACCCCACACCAGACCGGGGAACAAGGTGACACGGCCCCAATTTTTGGCTTGTTTGACGAAGTCGAGAAAGCCATTTTTTATCAAGACAGGGTGAATGGGCAATGTGCGCCGCGACTGGTTATTTTTCAGTCGCTGGCCCGGCCGGTCACGGGTGACATCGATGCACCACAGACCATCGATGAGGGACACATCATCGACGTAGATTTGCGAGAGCTCGTTGACGCGAAGGCCCTGGTAGTAGCCAAGGAACCGGGCCCAGTACTGGTGGGGCTTGGTAAATGTCTTGTCGTGCTTGGGATGGAACAACAACTCGAGCTCATGCGGGTCAAAGGGCTTTCGCCGCTGACCCCGGTCGTCGGTTGATGAAAATAAACGCACCCCCTTGAGCAATCCCGGCACCACTTCGTGGCGGTTTTCCAGCCAACAGAAGAACGTGCGGAGCAAATCGATGTGGCGCTGCTGGGTGCCTACGTCAATCGGTGCGTCGCCCAGACGCTTTGCCTTGGTGACCACGGCAGGAGCTTTCATCAAGCGATAGTCGCGCCGCTTGCTTGCATGCGGCGGCCAGACACTGATGGCGTGCAAAAACACGTCGACATCGCCAGGCCCGAGCTCACAGAGACGCTTGTCGCCAACGAGTTCTGTGAGGATGCGCAGCGTCCAGAGCCCGCCGATGGTGGAAGACCGCGAGGTTTTCTTTTGTCGAAGGTAATCAACATAGACCGGGTACCGGTCCGAGAGCGTGACGTCCGACTGGATGACGAATGTTCCTGTGTGCTGCGGGGCACCTGCCTGCACCAGTGCCGGGTGCTGCCAGGTCGGGTTCGCGGACAGGCCACGCCTGCTGCGGGTGATTTCATCGACTGTCGGGCGCAGGGTGAGATCAACGGGGACGGCGGGACGTAGGGTTTTCCGTCGCACTTCAGCGATGGCCATGACATGCTGCGCGGAAGGGGATGGTTCGAAGGGGGCGTCGGATTCAACCTCGATACGGGCGAGCTCATCGTCGGCCATCGTCATGATGGCGTGCTCAATCGCCTTGCGTTTGAGCACGGCGCGGATCTGGTGGATGGGTTTTGCCGTCCGGGTCATGACGCGGTGGCCGTCCTCAGTTTCACCAACATGCCGCACGCGGACTGCCGGCGCAGGGGCCGCGTCGATGCTGCGGATGAGGTCGGAGGCGTGGGGGTAGGGTGGTACAGGAGGGAGGGGGCGGGGTGGCGTGCGGGGCGCAAGGCGGCGGGTACGGGGCGCAACAACAGGAGCTGTTTTCTCGGACATGGGGATACCTCGTGTAGGGGATCGAAATCGACGGTGACATCCCGTCGAGTGAGCGGCCGATACAACTGGCCTCCCTTCATCAAAACGAGGTTCTCCTTTTTGTCAATGGATCAAGTCCGACTATTTTCTTGACTTTTTCAGTTGAAAGTTAGCAATCGAGATGGACGTCCATTTGCGTTCGTAGGGTCAATGTCGACTCCGTTGCTCAAGGAAATCGAGGGTCTTTTCAACCCAGAGCGATTCGGCAATGGTGCCGGGTACCGAGCGGTTCCACGTGGTGCGAAGCGTCTGGATAACTCGTCTCGCCTCTTCGCGACCTTTGCGTGGGGGCGGCGTTTCGCTGATCGCTGAGACAGGAAAACCCCGCCGTCGGAGAGTGTAGATATCGCGGATTGCCTCGCCGACCGCATCGGTGGACGTCGCTCCGATGACGCGGTCGACCAGTAGGCGGAGTCGCAGCCGCTCGTCTGGACGAAACAGGGATGGGTCGAGCTCGGCAAGCTCGAAGACAGTCCGCATTACCAGCGGCATGTTGTCGAGCACGTACTGCAGGCCGGAAAGGTCGGACACAGGGATGTCACGCCAGCTCGGTCGCTTAACGTTCGGCAGCTTCTCCCGGGTATCGGCCACGCTCCCGGGGTCGACTGCAGCCGTGCCCCGACGGCTCTCCCGGTGGCGGCGTCTGACGGGGGTGTGAGCATCCCCGGATGGGGCGCTCTGTAGTGGATGGTCGGTCGCTTCGTCGCGCATTGGTTTGTCCTTAGTAAGTATTACTGACTTGACTGGGGGCAAAACCCAACTCCTGGGAAAAGTGTTTAGTTGCAAAGGGTTGTGTACTTGGGGTCTTGATGCGCGACAAACCCCAAAGTGGCTTACCTTCACGCTAATAAAGGTCATTGGCGCTTTGCGTTCGATACAGGGTCTCCCTTGACGGTTTCCAAATCCTGGTTAGGTTGAATGGAACACCTAGCCCAGGAGCAACCATGCACGGAAAGCCAGCGAACCCATTGCAGCAGACAACATCGGAAGGCGCAGCGGATGACATGACGCGACTTCTCGAGCATGCGGTACTCAACCACGACGTCAGGCGAATCTGGAATCAGCTTGCGCTGGGCGGCAATCCGAACATTGAGTGTGGGATTGACGAGACGTACGACGGGGAAGACTTCTATGGTCTGACCGTTACGTCGCTGGCAGCGCTTGTCGATTCGGCACGCGATGGCCTCTTGACCCTGCCACTGCTGCTCTCGTCCAGGGCGGACATCGGCCAGGTTGATTCGAAGGGTCGAACCCTCCTGCACTTCGCTAGGAGCCGACCGGTGGTCCGGTATCTTATCGAGAACGGTGCACCGCTGCCGAACGGGATGAGGCAGCCGTTGCTGGATGCGCTGTCAGAGCCACCAGGCAAGGTGTTGTTTGACGACGATGTCGAGTTGGCCTATCGCGATGGTGATGGCGCGGATCCGCTGTTTCTTAGAAGCCTCCGTCGGTCGTCCCATGAGTCCTTCCCACTTCTCGAGCCTCCACTCCTGCCGCAACCCGTATGGCACGTGGCCCTATCCGAGGATCTGTTCCATGGCTTGCTGGAAGCCAGGTATCTCACGCCGGACCACGAGCGGGCATCAACAGACTTTCTCTACGGAACGGGCCGTGCACCGCTGACGGCGCAGTTCAGCGCTTCTGTTGAAATCGAGCGGGCGCTGCTCGATGGGGATGCCGGCCGCGTCATGAGTTGCGTGGAGCATGGTGCCCTTGATGGGATTTGCCGGTTCCGCTACGTCTGGCATGAGGGTCGCGCCGATGAACTCATGTTGGAGCAGCTCACTGCCGCCGGTCTCGCAATCCTTCTCGACAGCGAAGCGGGCCGGCCAGACCTGGTCAAGCTGTGTGTCACAAAGGCGGCGCTCAACAGCATTCATGGTGCTGGAGGAGCAAACTTGCTGCACCTTGCCCGGGACCCCAAGGTCGCACGGTGGCTTCTTGAAGCAGGCGTAAACACATCGCTTACCAATGATGACGGCGTGACGGCAGAGGAATCGCTTCCGCCGGAGGCGCGGGCGGTGGTTACACAATGGCGACTCTCGCGGGCACTGCCTGCTGCACAGGACGCACCTCGTACCTCCGGGTTGGACATTGCCCGGCTTTAGGCAAGCTTGGCGAGTCCTCTGTCGGCAGAGGACTGCGCGTGCGTCACGCGACGTCAAGGCGCCGGTTATCGGATCAGCAAACGTGTAAAGCACGCACGAAGGACAATGTAACTAAAACACTCGTCAGATTGGCTTTTCGGTTATATCTCGCAGCATCGGTGGCCGAGTGCTTTGCGGTGCAGCTCTACGTTGGTGCTCGAAACATGCCTTGCGGACTTGACGGACAACCAGCCTTGGTTGATACGGAGGACGTCGACTTCTGTGGTGCCTCCCTTGACTCCTGATGTAGGCCAGACCAAGGCATCGCCTTAAAGTCAGCTTCTGGCGCGGGGATGACCCATATTGGCGAAGAACAGACCGTTGCCAATACTCGCGAGCGGCTGGTTCGAGCGCATGACTAGAGTCGACGGAGCCGCTGAGTTCCAGTCACCGTACTGGTGGTATTTCAACCCATAACTTTGTTTCGGTGTGTTTGCAAAACAAAGGCATTAATCAGGCGAATTAGTAATGGACGCCGTTATAGGCTGCTGGAGTCGAAGGAGTCTTTGTAGGGTGATCCCGCGCGCGCTTGTAGGGGAAATCCTACAAGTCGAAAGTCATTGCGACTTGAGATCCATTTCACCAGCGAAACGCTTTTATTTGCTTGGCGGGCAAAAAAAAGAGACGAAGTTCTTGTAATGATGCAGTTTATCTCGAATTTACACAGCATTTTGCGCTTGCAAGCTGCACATTACTAGGCAAGATATGTGCACGAATTGAGCTGGTTTAGGGGCGCATCCTGGCTAGAGAAATCTTCATGTCGCGAGAGAGCCTCACTTAGGTCCAAGCCGCCTTATGAATTTCAGCATCATGCGGTCCCAGGCAACTTCGCCGATTAGGGACAGAGAAGTTTATGCCTTCGCGACAGATTCCCCCATTTAGCTATCCCCAATTCGAACAGTTCTCAGAGTCAACAAAGCGTCTGATTTCGGATGCGGATCGAGCTCTACTGCAGCTGGACGAATATTCGGGTCGACTTCTTTTGACGACGCTAAAGCTGGTGTCATCGTCGAAGAGCTTTGTGCCCTTGGGTGGTCCCTTTGACACCTTGATGCATCCGCTATCGAAATTTTCCGTGCGATCGGAGAGATCGTACAACGAAGAGGCCTATAGAACCGTCAGCGAAAGACATGCCTTGTTTACCGCTGGTGATCTCAAGGCGCGTCAGCTAGAGCAGTCGTTCCCTGCATTTCGAACGTTGATTGAGAGCATATCGAACGATGTAATGGGTAAGCCGAACCTGATACGGCACGATATCTTTGTAGGAACATCGTACGACAGTGCTGGCGTACGATGGCTCTTTCTTCATCCTTCTATCGTCGATAGAGAGATGCAGCGACTTTACTCATTTCTTTCTTCTGATCATTCTGGGTCAAGCGTTTATCGTGCTGCCGTGTTCATGACAGCATTTCTCACCATTCATCCCTTTGCCGATGGAAATGGTCGTGCAAGTCGAGTGATAGGGAATCTTCTTCTTTTCGGTGATGCGGAAACCGCCTACAGAAAGTACCTACCGCTCAAAGAGCTCATGATCATCGGTCAGGGTGGTTTCGATATTGCCTGTCGCCAGGCGCGATTTTTTGGAAGAGCATCGATTGTTTGTCGGTGGATAGCCACCGCTATTCTCTTGATACGGGAATTACAAGGCGTCGATATGAGGAAATCAAAGGGAATGCGTGAACTTGAGGTGGTAGCGCCTTGAGTTCGGCATATGTAAGTAACTTAATCAGAAGGGATAAAAATGCGTAATCTAACGCGTGCTGAACTGTTCCTCATTTCTGGCGGTGATAACACCTTAACATCGATCCATGTCTACCCAGATCCGGGCGGCGGGACTCCTCCGGGGATTGGCGGTGGCGGTGGCGCCGGCGGTGGCATCTTGGGATCACCTACGACCTCGGGTACTCACAACGTTTATGATCGTGACTACACCTCCAAAGTAGCGAACGAGAACAATCCAGGAAACCTCGTTGCTAATAGTTGGACGGCTGCGCATGGTTCGGATGGAAGTACTGGCGCCTTTGCCAATTTTGCTACGGAGCAAGATGGACGGCAGGCGTTGGGTGATCTTCTCGACGCAAACTATTACAGCAGCACACCGACGTCACTTTCACATGATGGATACAACGGAGGCAGTGCGGCGGCCCAGAATATTGAGTCAAACAATATCAACTCCTATATGGCGTCGCACGGGTATACCAATGCACAGAACGATCAGATCAACTCGATGAACAACCAGGAGTTCAATGTGATGCTTGATGCCATCACGAACGCCGAAGGCGGTACCAACATGTAATGCCCTGGGGCCGGCACATTATCTGGCCGGCCCTTCCCACAATATCAGAGGTTTATATGACCCGTGCATTCGCACTCGCCGTCTTCCTTATGGCGTCGGCCACCACTGCATTCGCTGCCAATAAAGAAGTCAAGGCAGATAGCGACACTCAGGCCATTGCAGTAACCCAAGATCAGTCGTCGCCCTGGCTTCAGGCTGAGGTTCGCAAAGGCGAGGTAGAACACGTGGGGCAGGGAAAGACCACCTATTTCTACCTTCACTTGCTGACACCGATTAACTTCGTCGCGGCCATACGAAAGGACAATTTCTCGGGGAATGCGTTTCATGTGTATGACCTGTCCTTCGGATCGGCCGCTGGCGACCCGGCCGGAAGCAACATCGAATCTATGGTTGGCAAGACTATTTGGATACAGGGTCGAGTGAGTGCCCTACCCACTGCCCATGCTCCAACTTCGATGTATATCTTGGTCACAGCGATGAAGCAGTAACGCAGACTGTCAGCGCTATACAAAAACCATCTCGTTTCGAGGGAGTGATGCAGCCAGAAATTCAGAGCAGGGAAGGGCTTCTTCGGATCGAGGTGGTCAATGCGCGACAAGCGTCCGCCTTTGGAAAAGTGAGGCTGGTTGTTCCCGTTAGTGCCATGATGATCGCATGGCTTGGACTTTTATTGACCTTGGCCCTCGCGGTATGGCTGGTTCTAGGACATTACACACGACGCGTTCATGTGAGCGGAGTCCTGTCTCCGGTCGGCGGGCTCGCGCCGCTTGAATCCTCAACGCCAGGAATTATCACGCGTGTTCTTGTGCAAGAGGGTGATGCCGTTTCCGCAGGAACCCCACTCCTCCTGATTACCCAGGAGGAAACGGCAGCAACAACGGGGGACACCCGTAAATCAATCAGTGAGGCTCTTCAGCAGTCGCAGACGAGCCTGGCGGAGGACGTTCAGTTAACCAGTCGATCGGCGGATGACCAGCGTAGAACATTGATATCCGATCACGCTTCACTTCAGCGTCAGCTTGCGCAAATCGATGATCAGATTTCCATATGGCGTGCCTCAAGCGATCGTCAGGGCGCGATACTGGAGAAAATTCATACCAAGCTCGCCGCCGGCGTTGTATCGGACGTTCAGTTAGAAGAGATGGAGTCTCAGCAGGACAATGCGCGCGGGCAAGTCTCATCCCTTCAAAGAGATCGCCTTCAACTCGCTCAGCAAATTGCGGAGAATGAAGCGCAGCAGCGGCAAGTTCCTATTGATGCGCAGCAAAAACGCAGCGATTTTCAAAGAAAGATTCTGGACTCGAAGCAGATTTTGCTACAAACGGAGGCCGATAGATTAATCGTCGTTCGTAGTCAGGTAGGTGGGACTATAGCGAACCTCCTGGTTCATCCCGGTCAGTCGGTAACGACCGGGCGTTCACTGCTGACGATTGTCCCGAAAGATGCACGAATGCAGGCGGAGTTATTGGTTCCAAGCCAGGCTCTGGGCTTCCTGAAAGAGGGTGATCGGGTGATTCTTCATTACGCCGCCTACTCCTATCAAAAATTTGGCTCCGGCGACGGAAGGATTTATCGCATTTCAAAGAGCGCCATGAATTCTGAAGATGTGCGCATACAGTCCGAAGCGCAATCAGGTTCCGATCCCATGTATCGAGTCATCGTGAACCTCGATCGCCAGACAATATCTGCGTATGGCGAGGAAAGAAATCTCACGTCTGGTATGTCCCTAGATGCCGACATCATGGTCGAGCGACGCAGTATGCTCGAATGGGTGTTTGAGCCATTGTATGGCATGGCTAAACGATAAGGGTGCACCAATGCAGTACGCATATCGAGATGATGGCAGCGAGTTTGAAGGGGGAGGGCATGATGAGGCTCCCGCGACGCTCTTCTTCGGTTGGAAGCGCCGTGTTCCTGTGCTACGGCAGACGGAAGCAGCCGAGTGCGGGTTAGCCAGTCTTGCCATGATTGCAGGATACTACGGTCATCGCACCGTACTTAGTGATCTACGTAAGATTTATCCGGTTTCGACAAAAGGAATGACGCTGGCAGATGTCGTGCAGTGCGCCGAGTTGCTAGGTCTTGCATCGCGTCCGGTAAAGTTGGAGATGACGGAAGTCAGTAGCCTAAGTACTCCCTGCATCTTGCATTGGAACATTACCCACTATGTCGTGTTAGAGCGTGTCACCAAGGGGTATCTGCATATCATCGATCCAGCGATGGGTCCGCGACGCATTCGGATTGATGAGGCTAGCGATCACTTCACTGGCATAGCGGTCGAGTTTACTACGGCAGCATCTTTTGAACGAAAAGATGCGCCACCTCCGCTGTCTATGCGAAAGCTGGCAGGTAAGATAACCGGGCTTAAGCGTTCCATAGCGACGCTTTTTGGCTTGGCCATGGTGTTAGAGGTTTTCACGCTTATTGCACCTCAATACCTTCAGATGACGGTCGATCAAGTTCTCGCAGACAAGGATCGCGATCTTCTTGTCTTTCTCGGACTGACGTTCCTGGCGGTGCTTTTCGCTCAGACTGTTGTTTCTGCCGTTCGTACATGGGCCCTGATGTGGGTCGGTAGTCAATTCGTCTTTAATTGGACTGGGAACGTATTTCGACATCTTCTGAGACTGCCGCAGCCCTACTTTCTCAGTCGACACATTGGCGATATTTCTTCCCGTTTCGCTGCCATTACGACCATCCAGCAAACCTTAACCACTCAGCTTGTAGCGGGCGTCCTTGATGGCGCCATGGCGCTTATGACCTTGATGGTTATCATGGCCTACAGTTGGCTGATGGCTTCACTTACGCTACTGGCAGTTGTCCTCTATGGCGTGGCGCGCCTTCTGTATTTTCGTAGCTTGAAAGAAGCTAACTTAAGTCAAATCACGATGGATGCTCGCAGGCAAAGCCGATTCATCGAGGCCGTTCGTTGCGCCCAAACGATCCGCCTTGCGAACCAGCAGTCAGTCAGTACCGCCCGATACTTGAATGCCACCGCAGACGTGCTCAATACGCAGATTTCTGTTCAAAAATTGTCTCTCGTATTTGACGCAATTAACTCTTCGACGGCTGGTTTGCAACGAATCGCCATGCTATGGATAGGTGGGTGGTTGGGCATGAAGGGGAAGCTTTCTGCAGGCATGCTCGTGGCGTTCGTCGCATACGCTGACCAGTTCGTTACTCGATCGATGAGCCTCATTGATTACCTGATACAACTTCGCCTTCTTAGGTTGCAGGGTGAACGACTCGCCGACATTGTCATGACCGAGCCGGAGAGGCACCTGCAAGGTTCGTATCTCGGAGAGATTGAAGATTCGTCCATCAGAATGGAGGGCGTTTCATTTCGTTACGGAGCGGGTGAGCGTTGGGTTATCCACAATTGCAGTTTTCATATCAAATCAAGCGAATCCGTTGCCATTGTTGGACCTTCCGGGTGCGGAAAGAGTACGCTCCTTAGGGTTATTACGGGGCTTATTGATCCATATTCAGGTGCTGTCTTTGTCGGTGGTGCAGACCTCCGGAAGATCGGTAAGTCCCGATTCCGCTCTTTGTGCGGGATAGTCATGCAGGATGACCACGCTCTCACTGGTACCATCGCTGACAATATTTCGATGTTCGATCCATCGAGTACCATCGAGAAAATTGAAGATGCAGCGCGATTGGCTCAGTTGCACAATGACATCATAGCCATGCCGATGGGCTATAACAGCTTAGTGGGCAGCATGGGATCTGCTCTTTCCGGTGGCCAGCTCCAGAGAATGCTTTTGGCACGCGCACTGTATAGAAAGCCAAAATTTCTCCTTCTAGACGAGTCATCCAGTCACCTGGATGTGGCAACGGAAGCACTGATAAATGCGGCGATTTCGGAGCTAAAGATAACACGTGTCATCATTGCTCATCGTCCGGAAACGATACGTAGCGCCGACCGCATTCTTTTGTTTGAGAATGGCCAGATTAAAGAAGCCGGCGCAACTTACATGGATCGACACGATGCGCATAAAAGTCACATCGCCAGTGAAACTTTAACGAACTCCGGTGATTCAACACGCGTGTCGTGACGACTTGGTATCCGCTTGGTTTGTATGTGGCGTTGCTTGAGCATTCCCCTCGGATCTCAATCCGCCCTCAAGGTTCTGACCACGGTTTGGTGGATCAGCCCAAGCCGATGAGCCAGTAGACGCTTCCGGTAGGGTGGTGGACATTGAAGAATGTTATAGATATCGGTAGGTTAAGTAAGGTCCCCTTCGTAAGGGGGCGTGATGGTAAATGTTCTCTTTGATTAGGCCCTCTTGACGGCCCTCAAAAATCCGGTAGACAGAATGTCTAAGCAAGAATTTCTTAGAGATTATCTCTTATAACTATTCGATCTCATCAACAATGAAGTTTCTCTAAATTAATCTACGCATCTTCAGCCGGAAAAGGACTTTCCATGAAAACACCACCAGCCCCCCATCTCGCCCGCTACTTCTCCAAGTGTGGCCTTACCCTCCACGCCAGTCTCGATTACGACGTGGACGGAAAACGAACCACCTGGTGGTCCCTCGCTCAAGCCGAAAACGGCAAAGCCTATCGGCTGGGCGTACATATGAGCTTTCACTCCACGGAAGACCTCTGGTCTGCATGGAAGGATTATCAGTCGAATCTGCATCTCCAACATGCTCATGCGCTGCGTTTCGTTCGGCACTTCCTCCAGCACGAGAAAGAACACTTTGAGCCGTTCAACGCATGGCTCGACCACAATGCCATTGTGAAATCAGCACAAGCCGATGAGCTTGACACGAAGTGCTGGCCATGGACCTCTGCTCAGACATCTCTCGACCGCCGTGACCGCCTACTCGTTTATGGGCATCCATGGACCGACACGCCGACGGTGGCGGTGATTGAACGGTGCACGAAGCATGCGGAATCGAAGGGATGGGCCCGACGTGCCATTCGAATTGCACGGTTTGACCAACAATCGGCGACACGCTACACCGAAGCGATTCGCGACTTGGTTCAGGACGAGCGCCGACGTCGGCTTGAGCAAAACATCCGGCGAGCAAGAGTGAGAAGGGCTGCGCTCCCTCGAAAACGCATCTGATGGGTTTAGGGGATGGGGGTGGGGCAGGTAAGCCCTTTGAATATTCGATATAGATGGTGAGGCAATGCTGGCCAACACGGACACCGTGGAATCGAGATAGAGAGGGTGTTGGAGGCGAGTTTGGGCCAGAGGCTCGTTACTTTCACCGCAACTGCTTTCGGATATTTGCTACTTGCGTCCGGATGGCATCCAGCTTGTCGGATGGGATTCGGTCGAGCGACCGCCATTGCATGGCTGCTCTCGGATGGTGCCAGAACCGCTCCCGGTGGCGGTCGAGGAAATCCCAATACAACGTCGTAAACGGGCAAGCGGAGCCCCCGGTTGCCTCTGACGGGTTGAAGCGACAGCCCTCGCAGTAATTGCTCATCCGCTCGATGTATCGGCCGGAGGCCGCATAGGGTTTCGAGACCATGCGGCCGCCGTCTGCAAACTGGCTCATTCCGAGCGTGTTGGGCGCCTCGACCCATTCCACGGCATCGGTGTAGACCGCGAGGTACCACTCGTGGACTTGGTGCGGCTCGACCCCTAGTAAGAGAGCGAAGTTGCCCGTCACCATGAGTCGCTGAATATGGTGGGCGTAGCCCGTCGATAGGGTCTGCGAGATGACTTCCCGCAGGCACTGCATGTCGGTATCGCCGGTCCAGTAAAACCCTGGAAGGGCCGCATGCGCCTCCAGTGCGTTGGAGGCCAGCAGGCGGTCCGGGTTGAGCCAGTAAACCCCCCGCACGAACTCTCGCCAGCCTAGGATTTGGCGGATAAAGCCTTCTACGGAGGAGAGTTCAACGCGTCCTTTCTGGTAGCGCTGAAGCGCGCCGTCGACGACCTCCCGAGGGGACAGGAGTCGGAGGTTGAGACTGGCCGACAGGCGGGCATGGTAGAGCAACGGCTCCCCCTGCCACATGGCGTCCTGGTAGCGGCCGAAGGCTGGGAGGCGATGGTCGAGGAAGTCATCCAAGGCTATCAGTGCCTCATCCCGGGTGGTTGGCCAGTCGAAGCTACCCAAGTCTCCCGGGTGGTCAGTGAGGGCGCTTGCTACGTCGGAGAGGACCTGCTGGGTCAGTGCATCTGGGGCAAAGCTTCGGGGAGCGGGCAACCAGCCCGGACCCTCGTGGCCGAAGTGCCCACGATTTTGGGCGTCGAAGTTCCATTTTCCTCCGATGGGCTTGGCCCCCTCCATCAGGATGTTTTCCCGCTGCCGCATCCAGCGGTAAAAGTGCTCCATGCGTAGACTGGTTTTGCCCTTGGCCCACGACTTGAAGTCGGCCGTTGTGCAAAAGAAGTGGATATCTGGCCGCTCGACATACTCGACGCCCTGCGCCTTGGCGCAGGCCTGGATAGCCACTCGGAGGCGATGCTCACCGGGGCGGACGAGGATGAGGCGGCGTGGCAGATGCTCCTGGAGGGTGAGGGCAAGGAGGTCGACGAGGTCGTCCGGGCCCGGGTCGGTCAGCGACGTATAGAGGAGGGGGAAGCGGTCGGGTAGGGATGCCGCAAAGTGACGCATGGCCGAGAGAAAGACGGCACTCCGTACCTTCGATGACCAGACATATCGAGATTCGCCTACGCGCTCGGCCATCCAGACGCAGTCTTGCGACGGGTCAAAATCGTCAAAGACGAGTGAATCTGCATTGAGTTGGTCACCGAGGACCACGACAAGATGGCGCATAAAGGTCGGGAGTTTGCTTGGTGTGCCAGAGCCGAGCCGAACGTTACCCCAACTTCCGTGTTTGGGGTGTCCGCATGGCACTGAAGGGGTTGCCCCGGCCATGCGTGCAGGAAGCGAGAGGGCTTTGGGGCGGTATTGTCGCAGCCACTTCACGGGTGCGGCTGGATGGTGGGCCTTCCCAGCCACCGCCAGGACCGAACCATGGATGCCATCCAATTGCTCAAAGCCGACCATAAGTTGGTCAAAGGCCTGCTCGCCGAACTAGCTGATACCACGGAGCGAGCCACCAAAAAGCGTGCTGAATTGCTCCATGAGATTCAGGTCAACCTCAAGGCCCACACGACCATCGAGGAAGAAATCTTCTACCCCGCCTTCAAAGAAGCCGGAAAAAGGGCCGAAGCCAAGATGTACTTCGAGGCCCTCGAAGAACACCGGGCTGCTGAAGACCTTGTGCTTCCGGACCTGCTGCAGACAGACGTGGGCAGCGTGGAATTCTCCGGGCGAGCCAAGGTTCTCAAAGAACTCATTGAGCACCACGCCGGCGAGGAAGAAAAGGAGATGTTCAAAGATGCCAAGGAACTGCTGTCTGCCGAAGAGCTTCGGGACTTAGGGGCCCAGATGGAAACCCGGAAAGCAGAAGTCATCGCCTCCTTCCAATAAGTCAAGAGGGCGCTCTCTCACACTTTCTGGAGGATTGAATTGCCACGATGCGCCGCCCATCTTCTGGAGCGCCATCGTGGCATCGATTCGAATTTATGTGATGTATCCCGCAGGCCGGAGCCATACCTGGCACGTCTCGGTTGATGGCGGGGAGGGAGAGGATTTTAGAGATGGCCTCGCCGCCCTCACGGCTGCGTGTGATAAAGCTCGTGCTTTGGAAGAGATGGGGCACGATGTCCAGGTTCGTCAGGAGGATGCCGATGGGACTTGGCACGTGGTGCGAGAGTAAGCCCCAACCATCTCATCAATGGCAGCAATGCCCTCGATGAGATTGGCTGGTACCGTCTGAGGACGGAATACCTCTATGGGCGCCATACACCCGCGTCACAGCCTCGGCATTACGATTCGCACGGGTCGAATCGGAGCGAGCCCCGCGCATGACCCTATTGGCGGCTCGAGCTCCTTTTAGGCCTCTCACTTCCTGATGGGAGAATGCTCATGCCAGAGAAAAAAACGGCGGCGAAGGCCGCTCACGCCAAGCGCCAAGGCAAGTCGGCATCCACGCAGGCTGGTGAATATGTGCATGAAGAAATCAAGCACGTTCGCGAAGGCAAGCACGGCGCCCGTTCTGCGAAGCAGGCCATTGCCATTGGCCTGTCGAAAGCCCGCCGAGCTGGAGTGAAGGCGACGCCCTCGAAGACCGCCAGCAAGGCGACGAAGAAGAAGGCCACCCAGGATACGAAGGCTGCAAAGAAACGCTCGTCGGGGACGGCTGCGAAGAAGTCGGCCGCCCGCAAGCGCGCCAGCACCCAAGCGCTTAAACGCGAGGGGAGTGCTGCGGTGTCTAAGCGTGCGTTGTCGGCTCAGGCGAAAAAAAGTGCAGCGAAGCGAACATCTGCCAGTAAGTCTTCTGCAGCGAAGAAAGCTGCCAAAACGAAGGGAGCAAGTGTTCGGAAGTCTGCCGCGAAGAAGGCGGCACGTACGCGAGCGCGGAAAGCCTCGTAATCCAGCGGCATTGCACCCGCATAGCGCAGGGACGCGCTGCTTAGCCTTGGGTTCCGATGGGCCCGAAATCTCAACGAGGAAGAGCATGTCTTGCGACATCACCTCTATCGAAGCAAAGTCAGGGGTCTGGTGCCTTCGCTGTGAACTGGCTTACCAGGCGGACGAATTTCGCAATAGAGGCTCACTCTTTCACGCACTCTTCCACGCCGGCATTGAGGAAAGACCTGCGAGGAGGCCACACAGCGAGGCTTGCTGCTCGCTTGGTGCCGTTCCCTAGAGGACGATGTTAGTCGCCTGGTCGAGGGCCTCATTTAACTCGTCTATGGTGAAAGGCTTGACCAGTTTGATTGCGCCAATCGGCGCTTCGCTGGCATCCTCCTCCGGGTCTGACAACATCACCACGGTTTTCATCTCCGGATTCTTGGCCCGAACGTCGGCCAGATAAGCCCCTGACCTGTCCTCGCCAGGAGCCGGAATGGCTGCGACGAGAAAGGCCACTTGGGCATCGGCCAACACAGCCTTCGCTCCGCCTGAATGGGTCGAGGCCACTAAGACCTCATAGCCTCGGGTGCGTAGGGCATCCGCAACGGTATCGGCCAGCATGGGGCGGGGTTCGATGACCACCGCGATGGGGGGTAGGTCCTGGTGGGACATGGGAGCCTCCTTTGGCCAGCCTAGGATGGTTGTACCGCATCCTGCCGGACCCACCAAATCCCATCAGGTTTTTCATCTTTTTATAGCGAATGCGTGGGTACCTTTTACAATCTACTCCCCGACGCGATGGAGGCGACAGTGAGTGGTTCGACGTATCAGTGCGCTTTCTCGGTCACGCCTGCCGAAAACGGCTATGTGGGGGCGTACACGGTCTTAGATGAGGCTGGGGATGTCTTGGAAACTTGGCAAGGGCATACCGCTTTTCCCACTCGGGGCTTGGCACTCGCCGGTGCAAGGAGCCGCGCAGACGCCGCAGTGCGTGCCCTTACCGCTCTTACTGTGGTGCCCAAGCCCGGCTAGCACGCTGGCGGTCCCAAAGGAGACGAACGCCGCACCACGGTGATTTTCCCGTTGGGCTCCAAGCGAGCGGTCTGAACCTCGTCGTCGGCTTCCAGCCCTGCTCCGTGGAGTGCACGGTCGAGTGCTGCATCGGGCAGGCTTTGGCTTCGGAGTGCCTCGGCATCCCGTTTGCCTTGGCGGATAAGCAGGGTGGGAAATCCTTCAACCAGCCGGTTGAATCTCGGGTATCGGGTGCAAAGCCACGCCAGCGCCTTGTCCGTAGCCAGAATGCTGCCCACCCCAATGAAGGGTCCCAGGAGGCCCTGGTCCTCTCCGATGATGGCGGTGCGAAGCGTGCCGCCCGCCAGAGCGATGATGACGACATCAAAGGCCGACATTTCCCCAAAACTTCGCTTGCCGGCGAGGCGCATGAGAACGAGCAGGCCGAGATAGGTGATGACGCCACGCACGACGAACGTCCACCAGGGGGCGGATAGGTCAAAGGTGTGAGCCATGGGCGTTCTCCGGGATTCGGTGCCACTAGGAGAGTCCCTGGCGGGTGGCGAAAATGAGAACACCCAACGGCTTCCTTATTCCTGCGTATTCGTGACGGCCGAGGCGGTTACAGAGAAGCGTATCTGCACCGACATCGGAGCTTGAGGTATCTGTTCTGGGCCTGAAAAACATGTCCTAAAAACGGAGGTCGCAGGTTCTCACGAATACGGGAATATCGTTTCGCGGCAACTTCACGCCCTGCGCTCAAGCATCCAACTGCCCCTTGCTGGAAGACCGCCATGCCGAAGTCCGATGTGACGTCATCCGAGCCATGGTGGAAGCGCTTAAGCGCGGGATTGGTCACGGGAGCTGCTGACGACGACCCGAGTGGCGTAGCGACTTATTCCCAGGTCGGCGCTAAGTTCGGTTACGCGACGTTATGGACCTTGTTGCTGGCGTTGCCACTGATGATTGGCATCCAGATGGTCAGTGCGCTCATCGGACGAGTCACAGGGAAAGGCCTTGCCGACAACATGGTGGAAAACTTTCCCCGGGGGCTGGTCTGGGGCATCACCACACTCCTCGTTATCGCCAACGTGATCAATATCGGTGCTGACTTGGGAGCGATGGGAGCAGCCGTCAACCTCCTGGTCGGAGGTCCCGTCGTTGCCTATGCCGCCTGCTTTGCCATTCTCTCGACGTTCCTTCAAGTGCGGGTTCCATTTTGCCGGTATGCCCCGATTCTGAAGTTCCTGGCCTTGAGTTTGCTGACGTATGTAGCAACGGTCCTGGTGGTCAAAGTGCATTGGGGGGCGGCGCTAAAAGGGACGTTTATTCCTGCTTTCCAAGGGACATCGGCCTATGCCACGGCTGTCGTCGCCATCTTGGGAACCACCATCAGCCCGTATCTTTTTTGTTGGCAGGCCGCTCAAGAAGTCGAAGAGGTTTTAGACAGCGATGAGCGAAGGCCATTAAAAGACGCCGTCGACCAGGCACCGGATGCGTTCAAGCGTATCGCCATCGACACGTCGTTCGGTATGTTGGTATCCAACGTGGTCGCATTCTTCATCATCTTGACGGCGGCCGTCGTGCTACATGCACACGGCAAAACCGATATTCAATCGTCTTCAGAAGCCGCCGAGGCTTTAAAGCCGGTCGCCGGCCGGTTTGCGTTTACGCTCTTTTCCATGGGGATTATCGGAACCGGCCTTTTGGCCGTGCCGGTGCTGGCCGGGGCGACGGCGTACTTTGTCGCTGGCACCCTTCGAGTGCCCTATGGCCTCGAGCAGAAGCCGAAAAAAGCAAAGGTCTTTTATGGCGTGTTGATAGGGTCCATGGTCGTTGGAGCGCTTTTGAATATGATGCCGATTGACCCCGTCAAAGCCTTGTTTTGGAGCGCAGTCGTCAATGGCCTCTGTGCTGTGCCCATGATGATGGCCATCATGGTCATAGCGCAGCGTCCCCAAACCATGGGTACGCTGGTCTTGGGCCCAGGGCTTCGCATGCTGGGGTGGGCGGCGACCTTGGTCATGGGCATAGCGGCCATCGTCATGTTTGCCACGATGGGGAAGGGCGGCTGAGGCCGCCTTGTATGGGCGGGGGATTCTTTTCCCGTTGCATCCGTTTGGCTTCTGTCTGCGTATCTACCTATGCCTCCGCCCGGAGGTTGTCCATAGGGAGAGGAGTCATGAAGTCGTTACGTCTGATGAAGGGGATGCTTGCTTGCTCCCTCATGGTTGCTGCCGGGGCCTCCATAAGTGCGCCTGCCGCCTCCGGTGAGATGCAGACCACCGTCATGGTGGGCGGCGCCGCCATGTATCCCAACCGAAACATCATCCAAAATGCGGTCAATTCCAAAGACCACACCACCTTGGTTGCGGCGGTGAAGGCCGCCGGGCTGGTCGATACGTTGTCGGGTCCGGGCCCATTTACGGTTTTCGCACCGACCAATGAAGCCTTTGACGCCTTGCCGAAGGGAACGGTGGAGAATCTGGTCAAGCCGGAGAACAAAGATACTTTGACCAAAATCCTCACCTACCACGTGGTGTCGGGGCGTTTGACCAAAAGCGATATCGAATCGCAAGCGGCTGCCCATAACGGTACGGTGGAATTGAAGACCGTCGAAGGCGAGCCCATCACTCTGAGCAAAGACGGTGGTCAGTGGACGATTACCGATGCGAAGGGTGGAAAGGCGCATGTGACCATTGCGGACGTCATGCAGTCCAACGGCGTTATCCATGTTATCGACAAGGTATTGATGCCGTAACGGTCTCGGGGTTGGGACGGTTCGGACCTGCATGGAGGAGCGCAGGGTGCTCCTCTTCCATCGGTCATTGCACTAATCAGTGAGGCGGTGGGGCAGGGACAGCAAGTCCACGTTGAACGGCTGTGGGCTATGGATGCTCATTCATCGGGGGCGTGGTATTTTCGCTCCATGATGGACTCCGCTACCTCCTGTGCGTAGCTGCGGAGATGCTCCATGGTGCTGAAGATGAGGCCGACTGTTTCGCTTTGACCAGAGCCTATGGCCTTCACTTCGTCCAGAAGGTATCGGCTGTTCTCGAGGGGCTCCACGCGGGCAATCCAGGCCGAATCTCCCACGCCCCCGGAAATCACTTCTTTGAACGGCATAGCGTTACCTGAAACCAAGCTCGGTCCGCTGATGGTGAACGGAGCGAGCTCGGTTGGCAAGGAGTGCCAGTTGGATATTGCTGAAGTCACCCACCCGGTCAATGGGAACCAGATGACTTCGGATGTAACAACGTATGCGGCGTTGGAAAAACACCCATATGATTGGGCTTTAGAAAGCGTATTGGTACGTTGATTAACCTGCTTGGTTGAGTGCATCTATCAGCGTATCGGGTCCGTCTTCTGTGAACATCGCATTTTGACTGTGCAAGGTCTCTGCAATCGCCGTCTCCATCCGCGTCAACATGGCGCTTTCGTACTGTTCCAATGCTTCGGTCAGAGATAAATGATGATGACCGGTAAGCGCTTCGGTCAGTTCCAGTGCGTCGAGCATGGCGTAGTTTGCACCTTTTCCCGTAAAAGGCGGCATGAGGTGTGCCGCATCACCGAGCAAGGTGATGTCCGAACGAGGTATCCAATCTTGCTTGACTGGATAGTGATACAGCGGCCAGGGCTGGAACACATCGTCTGAGCTTTTTAGCATTTCCTGTAAGAGGGGAGACCACCCCTGGAATTCTTGCAAGAGCCTTTTCCGTGCATGTTGGGCAGCGGAAAAGTCGATGGTTGAACTCCATTCCTCCGGGACACGAAGTGCCACATAGATGCGGACACTGCCATCTCCATTGCGTTGGGCTAGGAGTCCTCGGTTATTTCCAAGGGCGAGGATGTTTCCAGGCCCCACCAAGGTAGCGATGTCTGGACTCCGATGGTCGACGTCTGCAACCAGGGTTTGAACGAACGTCACCCCACTGTAGGTTGGGCGCGTGACCTTTGAGACGAGCGCGCGGCAGGCGGACCAACCTCCATCACAGGCCAAAACAAGGTCGGCGCCCACGGTCGTCTGCTCGAAACTCAGTTGGACCTGACCTTCACCGCGAGTCGTGCTGATGAGTCGATGACCCCACCGGACGGTTCCGGGGTTCAGAGAACCGAGAAGCAATGCGCGTAATGCGCCCCGGTCGATTTCTGGGCGGCTGCCGGACTCATCTTCGGCTTTGAGTTCACCGCACAATTCGCCTTGTTGGTTGAATATCTTCGAATGCTGACCGTCGGGTCGGGATATACGCTGAAACGCCTCCCCCAGTCCTGCAGCTGCTAAGGCGCGTTGCCCGCTGTCTTCATGCAGGTCTAAAGAGCCGCCTTGGGTGCGGGCGTCGGCAGCCGAATCACGCTCGTACACGACGACGTCGATGGCTTGTTGTTGAAGAAGGCGGGCCAAGGTCAAGCCGGACGGACCGCCGCCCACGATGGCGATACGGAGGCCATGCAGTAGGTGATTCGATGGGAGATGCCGGTTGTTAGACATGGGCAAGTCCGCCATCGACGGTGATTTCTGCGCCGGTGGTATACGACGAGGCATCCGATGCCAGGAACAAAGCGGCTTGAGCGGCTTCGGTGGGCTTACCCCAGCGACCCATAGGCACCATCTGGGCCACATAGTCTCGGATGGCCGGGTCGTCGGTGGCGGCCTGGGTCAATGGAGTCACGGTTGCGCCAAGGGTCAGCACATTCACCCGAATGCGTCGCGCGAGCATGCTTTCGTCCATCGCAAGCGTGCGGCCAAAGCTGCGAACGGCTCCTTTGCTTGCGGCATATAAGGGGTCTCCAGGCCGGCCCTTGCCAGCGGCGACCGAGCCCGTCAGCAACACCGATGCGCCGTTGCTTAAAAAGGGAAGGGCATGGACCACCGTAAAGATGACCCCTTTGATGTTGACGCCCATCAGCGCATCAAAGTCCGCTTCGGTCGTCTTCTCGATGGATGGGGCATCTGAGATGCCGGCGTTCGCCATCAGGACATCAATGCCACCCAGTTTCCCGGCAAGGCATTCAATGGCTGTCGCCAAGCCCCGTGGCGACGCGACGTCGGTGGCCTCGCCATGAGCGCCGGGGCCAAGGCTTGAAAGGGCCGTCGCCAACTTCGCAGGGCTCCGGCCGATGAGGGCGACCTCGGCGCCTTCATCGACGAACAATCGGGCGGTGGCGAGACCTATTCCGCTTGTGCCACCTGTTATCAGGACTTTTTTTCCTTGCAACCGCATGAGGGCATCTCGCAAGTCAACATGTGTTGAATTAGGCGCCTCTCCCCTTGCCTTGTCAACAGGTGTTGATATGCTGTGCCTCATGACCACCGCCCACCTACCAAAGCCTCGCAAGAACGCCGGTGCTTCCCGCGACTCCGAAGCCACCCGGGCCCGTATCCTGGAGGCCGCACAAGTTCACTTCTCCCGAAACAGTTTTGAGGGCGTAGGCCTTCGTGACTTGGCGTGTGATGCTTCGGTCGACCCGGCGCTCGTCATTCGCTACTTCGGGTCCAAAGAGGGGCTGTTTCGTGAGGTGGCCTCACAAGCGTTCGGCACCGAAGACTTTCTACAGCCACCTTTGAGCGAGATGCCGATGAGGGTGGCAGCCCTCTTGCTTGGGCCAGCGAATCAAGAGGCATGGCGAAGCGGCTACAACCCACTTCGGGTGCTGCTTTGTTCGATAGGCAGTCCCGTTGCTGGGCCGATATTGGCGGAGTATTTGGACCGCGACTTCATCGAGCCGCTGGCGATGGCCATGCGGGGCGAGCAGGCCGATGAGCGGGGCGTTGCTCTCGCTGCACAAATTCTCGGGTTTGCCTTGATTCGAGTCGCACTCGATGAACGAGAGGGCGCGGCGGCTCGATTGAACGCATTACACCCTCTATTGCTGAATAGCCTAGAGGGGCTCGTCGAGGGCCAGCGGTAAACCGATTCGGTCGAGAAGAGGGGAGAACTGCAGTACCTCTTGAGGGTCGAATCAGGTTGACGTCGGAGCGAGGGGTTTGTGCGACTTCGTTGTAGAAGGCGTGAACTCAATTTCGGCGTGCGTGGACAGGGTTATTACAGGCATGGGCCTAGCCTCAATCCCTCACCTGGAGGACCCTTCATGTCTCAAGACCACAAGAAACCCAACCTTGTTGACCCCACCACGCAGTATCCTCGGCCGCCGTTTGATACCCCCAAACAATCGGCTCCAGGCACCGTCGACAAACTCCAGCCGCTCGCCGACCATGGTGAAAAGACTTACGTCGGTTCGGGACGTCTATCGGGTCGTCGTGCGCTGATTACGGGTGGTGACAGTGGCATCGGTCGTGCGGCAGCTATTGCCTTCGCAAGAGAAGGCGCGTCGGTCGTCATCACGCATCTCCCCGAAGAAGCACACGATGCGAAAGAAGTGGTGGAGCTCCTGAAAGGCGAGGGCGTCCAGATTCGGTCCATCGCTGGTGACCTAAAAGACGAGTCCTTCTGCATTTCTTTGGTCGAGCAGGCTTCAGACTTTCTGGGCGGCCTCGACATCTTGGTCAATGTTGCGGGCAAGCAAACATATCAGGAAAGCATTGCAGACTTGACGACTACGCAATTCGACGAGACGTTCAAAACGAACGTCTACGGCTTGTTTTGGCTCTGCAAGGCTGCTTTGAAGGTCATGCCGGCAGGTTCAACCATCGTCAATACGGCCTCCATCCAGGCCTACCAGCCCTCTGACATCCTGGTTGACTACGCCTCGACCAAAGCTTGCATTGTGGCGTTTACCAAGGCGCTGGCGAAGCAGGTCGCGGAGAAGGGCATTCGGGTGAACGCCGTCGCTCCGGGACCCATTTGGACGGCTCTGCAACCCTCCGGTGGCCAGCCGATGGAGAAGATTCGCGATTTTGGCGCCAGCGTTCCGCTCAAACGCCCCGGTCAACCGGTCGAGTGCGCCCCGTTGTATGTACTCCTGGCCTCGAATGAATCCTCGTTTGTGACAGGCGAAACCTATGGGGTAACGGGTGGCAATCCCTTGCCGTGATGGACCCGGGGTTCGCCAGCCAGCCCACGCTTTCGCCTTCGTGATGGGAGGAGATAGGTTATGAAAATAGCCTTATTTCTTCTGGCGCTCATGGTGCCAGTGACCGCATTGCACGCGCAGTCGGCGCCGGCATCTAGTCATTCTTGGCAGACCCCGACAAAGGTCGAGCATCAGACGGTGGATTCGCATCCGCAGCAGGTCAACGATACGCCGCAGCCTGACGCCGACAAGACGAACAGCCGAATCACGGATGGATTGAACACCAAGACGCTTTAACAGCGCATCCTCCACCATTTATCTTGGTAAAGATATGGATATATAACGATAATTTCGCTTTTTTAGGATTCTCGGCCCATCCTCTTTATGCACTCAAATGAACCAATCCCTGGAAGGCTTTCCCTGGGTACCAGGGCATCTTGTCAAGATCGTTGAATCCCGGCACAGATTGCATATATCGGAGCATGCGATCCCGCATAGGCGCGTCGGGCAGGGGGCCGCGCATTGCGCCAAGGTTCTCACTCATGTGTTCTGGATGGGTGGTTGCTGGCAGTGCACACGTTACCGCAGGATGGGAAATGGCCCATTTTAGGAAGAATTGGGCCCAGTTATGAACGCCGATGTCTGCGGCAAAGTCCGGTAGGGGCCGTCCCTCGACTATCTTGTGCAGGCGGGCCTTCTCAAGCGGCATGTTGAGCATCACGCCAAGCCCCCTTCGTTGCGCCGCCGGAAAAATGCGTTCTTCGGCTGCACGTGAATACATTGAATATCGCACCTGCACAAAATCGATGGGTCCATTTTCGACCCACCACCCCAACGGCTCAAAATAACGTGGATCGTGATGGGTGACACCGACATAGCGGATGCGGCCCTGCTTCTTCATTTCGTTGAGGAAGGGCAGCATGATCTCGACATTGGTAAGGCTATGCACCTGAATCACGTCGATTTGGTCGCGCCAAAGACGTCCCATCGACTGATCGAGACTGCGTTGTCCATGACTAGTGTCGCTAAGGTAGTCGCCGGTGACCCATACCTTATCCGTAAAGAATAATTTGTCGCTAAGTCCCAAGGCACTGGACAACTCGCCGACGTTGATTTCGGCATTCCCATAAAGGGGTGATGTGTCAACAACCCTTCCGCCGCCATCATAGAAACGGCGCAAGACTTCGAGATGGGTGTTACGTGGTTGTCCAGATCTAACGTCGAAGGTCATGAATGATCCCATGCCGATGGCGGGCAGAGACTCCCCTGAGTGAGCAATGGTTTTCCGAAGGATATCCGGCGAAGCGACAACGATATTCTTAGAAGCGGCGGTGGTGGCGGCAAGCTCGGAGGCGTGAGCAGTCGCCAGGGCTATAGCTCCTGCTCCGAGTCCGCCGATGAACTGCCTTCGGGTCAGAGGTGCGATCGACTCAAGGTCAGGTGTAGTCATGTGCGAGGGTCCACGGATGAGGGGAGGAAGTTCCCATTTGATTTATGCGGAAGTCGCCTGGCGTTCCAGCAAGACCGAGCCAATGCCGAGAAGAGCTGCGATTGAACCGACAAGGAAGACGGATGCGTATCCGGCAGTGGACGCCAGAATGCCGGTCATCGGGCCAGTAACACCGTAGGCGACGTCCTGGAACGCGACGAATCCACCCAGAGCGGTGCCACGACTGTGGGCAGGAATCTTTTTGAGCATTTCGACGCCAAGCGCGGGAAACAAAAGTGAACAACCCATGCCGGAGAAAAATGCGCCGAACAGGGCGGTTGCTTCGTTGGGGGAAAGCCAAAGCAGGCTTTGTCCCATGGCTTCCACGGTCAGCGAGGCGATGGCCACCGCGTAACCGCCGATACGGTCGGGTACATGGCCGAATAAGACGCGCATGACGGCATAAGCCGCGCCAAACAAGGTCATTGCCAAACCTGCATGGGTCCATCCACGTGAGGCGAAGAACAAAGATGAGAACGCGCTGATGACGGCGAAACCGACACCTTGTAACAAGAGACTGAAACCGCTTCGCCATATCAGCCCGAGCACGCGCTGCATGGGCACCCGGATGCCGGCGGGCGAGAACGCAGCAGGAGTCCTCCAGGCGATGGCGCATCCGGTCAACGGAGCGATAATCGTGGTCGCAATACCTGTGGTAAATCCAGCATGACGGTAGATCACCATGCCGAGCGGTGCACCGAGAGCGACCGAGGCATACATTGCCATACCGTTGAGTGACATCGCCCTGCCAGCATTTACGGGGCCAGCCCGGGCAATCATCCAGGCAACCGAGCCGGTGACCAGTTGTCCTTCACCGACGCCCGCCAGGATGCGGCCGACGAGGAGGATGATAAGGGCCGTCGTTGGCGACGCTGTTAGTGATGCTGCAATGACATAGATAAGGCCCGACAGTGCGCAAATCAGAGCTCCACGTGTCGCTGAGAGCTTTCCGCCCTGAGTGTCCGCCACGCGACCCGCATAGCTTCGAGTCAAGACCGTGGCAAGGAATTGGAGGCCGACAGCAACCCCGACGATGACATCGCCATAACCGAGCACTTGATTGACGAATAAAGGGACGATTGGCAGGGGCAGTCCGACCGAGATAAATCCGAAGAATAGGGCAAGGGCGATCGGAGCCATGGCTCGGCCTGGGCTCTTGGATTGGGAGGACAGCGGAATAATCTGTGTAGTGGAGCGACGTGTATGCATCTTGAGTCCAGGGGTGGACGACGATCTAAAGGTGCGCAACAAGAAGGAGAGGCCTGCCGCAGTGGTGCGACAGGCCTCGGTGGAGCAGGTTCTACTTAGTTGGCTGGCTGGAGTCGCGGGAATGCATCCTCAAGTACGTTCGGCTGGTACCCGGAGGCATTGAAGAGGTACTCACGAGAGGCTTCTGTGGCGCGTCGGATCGTCGTGAGGTCGACGTCAACCAGTTGTCCCTCGTGCTTACGCAGACGCCCTGCCACCATCACCGTCTTTACGTCGTTGCGGTTGGCCATGTGGACGACGTTTCCGACCGCATTGTGGGAGGGGAAGATGCTGATGCCATCGGTACGAATCATGATGAGATCGGCCTGCTTACCTGGAACGAGGCTGCCGGTGCGCCGCTCCAGACCCATGACGCGCGCTCCGTCGATGGTTGCTGCTTCGAGAATTGGGCGAACGTGGGTGGGCGAAGGTGCTGCGTAATCACCTTCGGCACGACGCTTTTGACCGAACATTCGTTGCATGGCGAATGCTGCGTGCATTTCGCCGAACATATCTCCGCTTTGCGACGTATCGATATCGATGCCCAGTGCGGGACGAATCCCGTATTCCAGCGCCGTCTGGTACGGAAAGCCATCCGTTTCCAGGCCAAACAAGGCATCCGAGCGCGGGTTCACCGTAACATTGACTCCAGTTTCGACAAGGACTCGCCAATCATCGCCAGTCAACCTGACGCAGTGATTGAACACATTGTCCGAACGAAGCAGGCCCTGGGCTTGCAAGGCGCGCAAATTAGACGGGCTACCGTCCCAGTTCCCGAATTCGCTGAGGATTCGACAACCGTACTCGCGCGCGGTCGCCCAATGTTCGGCATCCGGAGTATTGGCAAACAGACCGATATTGACGGCTGCGTCGGTGGGGCGCTTCAGGCGACGGACTTCGCCGGGCCAGTGTTTGACGGTAAGTCCCACCGGCTGGCCGACCATATGGAGGGCGCGAATTCCCGCTGCATCGAACGCATCTAATGCGGCATCGGTATGCTCGGGCGACAGGCTGTTGTGAGCGGCGTCCAGGATGCTGGTGATGCCGGCATCTAGGCAGGTCAGGCTTGTCAGCAATGTAGCCAGGTGCATGTCCTGCGGGCGGTAGTGGCGACCGATTGCGAAGGGTATCGCCTCAAAATAATCGTTCAGCGTTTCGACATTCGGCAAAAGTCCCCGCAGCAAGCCGAGCCAGGCATGCTGGTGCGGATTGACGAAGCCCGGCATCACGATATGGCCGGTGGCGTCGATGACTCGTGCGTTGTCAGCACTTAGGTTGGGGCCGACGGCGGCGATTCGCGAGCCTTCTACAAGAACGTCCGCCACGGCGAAATCGCCCATGGCGCTGTCCATCGTCAGAACGGTGCCACCCTTGAACAGAATTCGTTCGTGAGCTTGATTTTGCATTGTCCTATCCATCCATCTTCAGGTTGTCTGTAGGGAGCGCGCGAGGGCGGGATCCCATTACTGTTGGCAGGCGGTTGGCCTAGCCAGTGGGGGAATCTTAGGGATTGACATTTATTTACTGAAGTGCGTGTATGTCTGTACACTGTTGACCGCTAAGCAGGAGTGGTGATGAGTTTTGACGGACGCTTGCTGTCGGGTGTCGCTGTACTGACCGCAGTGGTGGAAAGTGGGAGCTTTCGGCGCGCAGCCGCCGTGCTCGGCATGTCTGACTCCGGCGTGGGCCGGGCCGTAGCTCGCCTGGAGACGCGCGTGGGGATACGTCTGCTAGACCGCACGACTCGGTCGCTGGCGCTAACCGAGGAGGGCAGGCGGTTCTACGAGCGCGTCGTTCCGGGTCTTGCCGATATTGAAGAAGCGGCGGAAGAGCTCTTAAGCTCAACGGCTTCGGTTCGGGGGAAGCTCCGGGTCGACGTCGATCCGTTCTTCCTGCGCACGAAGCTGGCTGACGGACTCCCTGGTTTTCTCGGGACGTACCCTGAGGTCGAGCTCGACTTGCTCACCCGGCAGTCGGTCAGTGACTTGGTTATCGATGGGATTGATGTAGCCCTTCGCTTCGGCGAACCCCCTGTCTCATCGTCTTATGCCTCTCGACAGTTACTGGACACACGGGTTTTGACCGTCGCGTCGCCCGGATATTTGGAGCGGCATGGTCACCCAGTGCATCCAGCCGAGCTGGCACATCACGCTTGCATTCATTTTCGCAATCCAACGACGGATCGTGCGTTTCCCTGGGAGTTCCACAGTAAGGGAGAGATCCTGACGATTCCGACGTCGACCCGGCTGATGGTCAGCGACGTGACGGCCATGCTGCGTGCCTGTGCTGGAGGTGCAGGCATCGCGCAGACGATTGAGGTGGGTACCGAAGACCTTATCGAAGCGGGGCAGCTGGTCGTTCTGTTCCCGGAATGGCCGGATGAGCGTTTCAGCTTGTATGCCATCTATCCATCGCAATACGATCCTTCAGCGCGAGTGCGAGCCTTTCTGGAATTCGTGCTCAAGGCGATTAACCCTTCAAGCGAGCGATACTGAAAACACCATGACGTTAGATGGTCGACTTCTTACTGGCGTGAGTGTGCTCGCGGCTATTGTCGAAACGGGTGGCTTTGGACGCGCCGGGGAGTTGCTCGGAATCACGACATCCGGGGTGAGCCGATCGCTTTCCAGGCTGGAGGCGCGAGTTGGTGTTCGGTTGCTTGACCGTACTACGCGCTCCGTTAGCCTGACGGAGGAGGGACGGCGTTTCTATGAGCGTGTCAAACCGAGTATGGAAAGCATCGAGGAAGCAGCCTCAACGGCTACGGCCTCCGCTGCTGTCGTCCAAGGTCGACTGCGAGTCAACATGGATCCGCTTGTAATGCGCCTTCTGGCGAATGGGCGTATTGGAAGCATTCTGGACGCCCACCCTGGCCTGAGCCTAGAATTGCTTTCCCGGGAGCAGATTGGCGACATGGTTGGCGAAGGGGTTGATGTGGCGGTGCGATTTGGGGAACCCGTTGGGGTCTCTCTCATTGCACGAAAGATTGCTGACTTAAAGTTGATCACGGTAGCGTCACCTGAATATCTCAAGCGCACTGGTCGGCCGAGTCATCCCGACAAGCTTCAATTGCACGATTGTATCTATCTTCGAGACCCCATTACGTCCCGGCCTTTTTCGTGGGAGTTTCATGGAAAAGGGGGTGCACTTACCGTCAAGACACGAAGCCGCCTGTGTGTGAGCGACGCGTCTACGATGCTTTCAGAATGCCTCGCTGGAACCGGCGTCGCCCAGGTTTTTTCCGTTGTTGTTCGAGACATGGTTCAGCGCGGTGATCTCGTTGAGTTGTTTCCTGATTGGGGTGAGGAAACATTCCCCCTGTATGCGTTATATCCCTCCCGAAAGAACCTCCCCATGAAGGTCCGGGCTTTTGTCGATTTTATTGTCGATACAGTTAAATAAGTCGTTGCTGGCAACAGCATTCCAGAATAATTCCAAATTCGACCTTGTCGCCTAAAGGATCGCCTAAGCAAGAGTGTAACCAAAACCAAGCGCAGTCCATCTGTTAGTGCACCAAGCCCGCTGGCGCCTTCTGACCTCGATGTTGATGTTTCGGGCATCGATTATGTGATGGCCGAAACACAGGTAACTGCCGGTGGCTCTCGCCGGATATTCAGTCGTCCGTTTGGCCCACATCTTCGAAGTGCAAGGGGGTGGTGCTGGTCCGGCGGAAATCCGATCCGTATTCATGGTCAAACACCGATAGCGCCAGATTCCCATCCAGTCGTTCGGAGACGATTCTAAGGTGCGTATATTCTTCACTGACGGAGATGATACCCGGGGCTACATTTGCGATCACCGTAAACGATGCTCCCGTGGGAATCCCCTTGTCATGGTAAAAAACCCCAAAGAATGACTCTGGTCCGGTGTAAACAGGTTCTTCCCCATCGTCCGGATCTACAGGGAGTGGGTCTCCGGCATCAAATTCCTTTCTACGGTCTCCAATGGTCACAGTGACTCTTGCATTGATGGCGGCAGCGCCATGATTGGTCACAGTTAGAATGGCTCTGCGGACATTCCCTGCGGAATCCGACTGGTAGTCTCCGGATACGGTATACGCTGGGGCAGTACTGATGAGTTCGGCATTCCAGCGCACTCGTTCGGCGCGCAGGTCTTCGCGGCGTTTTGCCTCTTCGGCCCGCATCTGATCGCGCTGGAGGAAGAAGGCTCGGGCTGTCCAGGCGAGAGCGGTCGGGGCAAACACCCCGCCTAGCCACGATCCGACGTGATCAAGTTCCTCAAGGGATGGCCAGTGACCTCCAGGTCGGAACCAGCCGGCGCCTGCAAGCAGAGCAACTGAGGTGCCAGCGGCGAGACCCGTTAGGCACGCGAGCGTACGGGTCCCCGTGTCAAAGCCTTTCCAGGTCTTTTGAAAACGCCTGAGCCATGCCCATTTTTTCGATTCCTGCACCGTCATTGAACGTCCCTTGTTTTGAATCGCTACGGACTAGCTTTCCTATCATATGCGAGAGCCAGAGCGGCTTTAGGCCATAGATACTGCGACGGGAAGACTTTTTGACACTTAGCCCCTCAGGAATGCCGCCGCCTGCTCAAGCCTGTCTGTAAGGTCGACCACCGCGTCGGCATAACCCGGGAGAGGATGAATGCCCGGAGGGCCCAGAAGACTGACCACCCGTCCGGCAGACGCGCGGAGGTCCGGATTGGTTGCGACCGCAGGCTTTTCGACCAGTTGCCCGGCCCGGAAGCGGGCTTCGGTGAGGTCTCCATCGAGCAGCGCCTCGCTCAAGGCCACTGCCTCGATGAGCAGCTCGGCTGCTTCAAGGACCGCTTGTTCGTCCTGCATCGATTTTCCTCCCTCTGTTGCCCACCATTGTAAGCACGAATGGTGGGCCTGTTTCATGGGTGATACGGAGCACAGTACAGGCTTCAATTGGACGTGAGAGCGGCCTAGAGTAGGGGGATGGCAGGGCCCCGAATTCTTCTGCGGAGGTGCCCATGGCTTCGCGCCTAGAGTCCCCGGATGTTTTCCTTCCGGTTGCAGCTTATGTGCGTGTCTCGACTGACATGCAGAAGTACTCCCTGGCAAACCAACAAGACGCGCTGTCGGCGTATGCCGACCTGCACCACATGCATATTGTAAGAACCTACAGTGACGACGGGAAAAGCGGCCTGACCGCTGAAAATCGACCCGGGCTTTTGTCCTTGCTCCACGACATTGGTAGTGGGCACGCTCGATTCCGAGGGGTTCTGGTGCTGGATGTGACGCGTTGGGGACGATTTCAGAACACCGATGAAGCGGCGTATCACGAGTTCCTTTGCTGGAAAAGTGGGGTCAAGGTCTTTTACGTTGCTGAACTCTTCGAAAACGATGGAAGTCCCTTTTCCATGGTGTTCAAAGGGCTCAAACGTGCCATGGCCGCCGAGTACAGCCGGGAACTGTCCATCAAAGCCTTCGCCGGCCATCGTCGTCTTGCCAGCTTGGGCTACCGGCAGGGCGCCACCCCCGGGTTTGGCATCCGTCGGATGTTACTCAGTGCCGATGGTGAGCCCCGAGGGCTGCTCAAGAATGGAGAGCGGAAAAGTATCAAAACGGACCGCGTCGTTCTGGTGCCTGGGCCTCCTGAAGAAGTCGCCCTGGTCCGTTGGATGTTTGAGCACTATTTGAAAAATGGCAACTGCGCGGCCATCGCTCGTGAACTCAATGCGCGAGGCATCCTCTCCGACCGGGGAAAGCCCTGGGTGTATGGGACCATTCGCAATCTGCTTGATGCCGAGAAGTATGCGGGGCGGGTCGTTTACAACCGTGCCAGTAAAAAGCTGGCGGGTCCCCAGGTCAAGAATCCGGAAAACGAATGGATAAGGCACGAGACTGCCTATGAGCCCGTGGTGCCGCCCGAACTCTTCGAAGCGGTCAAGGCGCGACGCATGAAAGAAAAAACCTCGCTCTCCAATGCCGAAGTTCTGGACAAGGTGCGAGCTATTTTGCAGCGGGAGGGAAGGCTTTCACGGGGCATTTTAGAATCTGAGCCCGACCTTCTTTCTGGTCGTGTTCTCATTGACCGCTTTGGAAGCCTGACGAAGTTGTATGAGATGGTGGGATTCAAACCCAGTCGGGATTTGAAGCATGCGAAGGTCTGCAACTGGCTGACGGTTTGGCGTCGCAGCCTGACCGACTTTACCCGCGAATGGCTCTCGGATGAGGGGTCCCATGTCGCCGAGCGGGATTGGTGCCTCCAGGTCGACGGGCTATGGACGGTGTCGTTTACGCCCATCCATGTTAACCAGGCTGATGATGGGCGCCTTCGATGGATTAACTATCGTTCCAACACCGATGCTGACCTCATCGTCTTTGCTCGTATGGCGCACGGAGAGTCCGCGCCACTGGACTATTTTGTGCTCCCGCGCGCGGTGTTCTCCGAACTACCGAAGACGTTTTACTTGAAGAACACGCCTGACTTGGAGAGTTGTCGATTCTCCTCTTTGGCCATTCTCGGTGAGCTCGCTCGAGTGTCTCGGATGGAGCCAGGAGACGGCGAAGGTGATGGTCTCGATGAAGGAAGAATGACCACCGGTAGCAGTGACGGGTGCATCCATCTTGCCGCCAGTGCTTGTCGGGCCCGTCTTGGGGCGTTTCGAGAGGCGATGCGCATTCTTCTGAGCGACAAAGGAGCGAGGGGGATGTTGGCCCAGTGTGGGTACTTGCGACTCGGTCAGGCTCGAATCGGTCGCCGCGCCGAGAACGGCAGCACAGACGGGGTAGTAGTGATGGAGAGCATGGTGGTATCACGCCTGGTCTCGGCCGTCCTCCGCGAACCCGAATTTACCCGATGGATGGCGACCAAGTACCCCGATGAGATGGGAGTGCTCAGTGGGGTGAGTGCCGGGCAGGCGATGGACGGGTTGGGGGCGAGGCAGCAGGCATAGTCCATCTTCCGGGTGCGCCACGAAGATTCGGTAGCACTAGAAAAGCATGGCTGAGATAACGCCGAATGTGTCCATTATATGCACCTGGAGTGATGCATGAAGGCGAACCTTAAGGGACTTGTTCAGTGGCTTAAGCTCGAAAATGGCAAGGGGATGATGCTCCTCAATGGGCTGGTACTTGGCTTGCTCGAACACTACAAGGGTCTCGAGTTCGGTCAAGTGACTCTCTGACCGTGCTGCTTCGCGGCCCTTGATGGGTCTCTCGACCGGCGCCGAGCCGATGAGCGGGTCCGCCGCGCGGTACATTTGGCGATGACGCGAGCTACTGACGAGTTATGGTTACCATGTGATGCATTGTCCATGCTCTCTGCCCGGGCGTTACGCGACCGCCAGTTCGAACGCAATCGTTTCGCTTTGTGTTGACGGCGTCCAAATACTTATGGCCGGCATGTCATGCACGGTGCGGTGCGGTGCGGTAGAAAGGCTGGGGCAGCTGACGTACGTTGTCACGGCGAGCAAGTCACGGCTTCGTGATATTCGCACGGCTTAACTTAGTCGCAGTAATTGAAGTGAGCTGGATTCCCGTCCCATGGCGTGTAATATCTGTTTCCGTCCCAATAGCCTACCCGTGAGGCATCCCTGTCGGTCTTGGCCCGTGTTATGTGCGGTGCAGTGTGAAATGCGAGCGCTGCCTCGCTCATGTCGGGAATGACGTAGCCCATCTGTCCGTAGCCATCGTGGGAAACCGTGAGAGAGGGTAGAGTCATGAGAAGGGCTGCGTATTTTGTTTCCTTGACGACCATGGCGAAGGCGTTGATAGTCATGTTGTATCCGTATGTTGCGTGCACAATGCGAGCATCCGGCCGATAACGGAGTTCCAGAAGCAACTTTTCTACTGAGTCTCGTGAAATAAGAGAAGCTTTGTCGGTGACAACAACCTCGCTGGCTGCTCTGCACCACTCCGACACGTCGGTCGATGTTGCAAGGGTCAATGCACCCTGTGAGGCAAGTGCAAAATCCTTTGCACTTGGGAGGTAGCTTGACGTCGTGACGAAGATCCCGTGTGTGGCACGCTCGTTAGCCATGACGCCGCGAAGGGCGGCGACAGGCTCTAGCGAAATCTTGTTGTCCCGCCTGTAGCGCTTGGCCTGGACAAGGGTGTGGACATCGCCGAGTGGACCCTTCCACAATCGCACGTCTGCTCCACCGTCACCGGTTCCCGGGCCGAGCACCGCGCGAAACCCTTGGTTCTGGAATACGCGGAAGAGTAGAACCTCGAGCTCACGCCAGTGAAGCCGCTCGAGGTCGTCGGGGCGTTTGTGGAAATGCTCGTATAGTTCCGCGTGTACATCGGCACAGTCATCTTTGATGAGGCTGCAGACCCATTTCCAGTGGAAATATTGCCGATATGCTTCGGCACGTTCGGTGTCTTCAGTTTCTAGGTAGGCCACTCCACTGACGTTGTCCCTACGTTCAAACAGAAAGCCCATGCTGTCGAAAATGTCGTGAAATTGGGACTCGTCAATTCCGTCGTAATCCCCGTCGATTGCGCCGCCCAGAGTGCCTTCGTACCAAAGGACGAGGCACTCCGGCGGATCGCCGGGTTCAGCACCTACGTGGCTTTCAAACGTCTTGAACCCACAGTCGTGCCAAAGCCCGCGCTCTTCGGCCCATGTCTGCACGCGCCGTTTGAGCTCATCAATTTCAGCCACGACCCGTTGATCGTTCCACGACGAGGCAGCAGAAGGGTGCGGGCTAGCTAGTTGGATTGGATGGTATGACATGGCGCCTGACCGTGGCCTTGGATAGAACCATTCTGCCAGTACAGACAAGCAATTTTATCCAGTTATCTGGCCAGGCCTGCTTTGTGGGAGTCCGATGGCGACGTGCCCTTGGAAGGGAGTAATGTCAACTGTTAACGCAGGTCACAATTTGGTTGGTTCGATGAAGGCGCGGTACCGGGGCTGAGCCGATGTGTTATCGGCAGCGCACGCGCGGTCGAGCTTTGTTGGGCGGCAGCCGATATGCTATCAGGCGCGCACCTATTATGCTTGTCGGAATGGGACGAACTGTCCCTACTGTCAGTTACTGTCTGAAGTCTCACAAGGAACATTCAATGGATGAAAAGGTGATGTCACTGGAAATCGAAGAACTCATGGCCGACGAGCGTTTGGTCAGACTATGCGAACTGCATCGGACGGGTGACAGTATCTTCGATGTCATCCGTCTTACGGAAATGCAGCACTCGGCGATGTTGGCATGGATGCTAGATCCGAAGGAGGGGCACGGTCAGGGCGATGAAATCCTTCGGGACTTGCTGGTGGCGGCCTCCGTCGCCTGCCAGGGAACCAATGCGTTGCGTAAAAATTCGGCAACGGCTTCTTTTTTTAGGGCCCGGCCTCCCTCTGCGCTGCGCGTGGCTAGCTTTGCCTCAGCGTTTACCGTCAAAGAGTTCGGCGCAGGCAACGGCCGTTTTGACTTGTTCGTCGTCGACCCGCAGAACAAATTCGTCCTAGTCATCGAGAACAAGGCTGGGACGAAGCACCAGCGCAAGCAGCTTGATAGCTATGCGACAGAAATCAAGAGCCTACTTGCGGCTAACCCGCATTTGAGGGATTACGAGAGGGCATTTATTGCACTCGACACCGATTTTGACCCTGATTTCGACGGTGAGCGTGAGGCGGAAAATAACTGGGTACACCTCGGGTACGAGTGGCTTGAGACTTCGGCCTCTAGGGCACAGAGCCATCTCGATCGCGGTAACGCATCGGCGCGGCTGGTCTCCGCCTACTGTCAGGCACTCTGGCAGTTCGAGCTGCCGCGAACGAAGGAGATAGAGCGTCTGGCGGCAGAGCTGCACCGAGACTATCCGGGGGCAGTCAGCGAGATTGCTGACTTGGGTGTAGGGCGTACAGAGATGACATGGCTTCGGAACGCCACCATTGATCGCGACCTGATCGCCTTCGGGCTTCAGAACAAGAGCGTTATCCAGACCCTGAGGAATACCAACGGGATGGCCGCTGTACGCCTTGATCTCATCGACGCGCTGGGTATCAAAGAGGAATATATTGAGTCCGAGGCAAGAAACGTCAATATATGTCCCCGGGAGGCCAAGGGCCTCGGAAATGGGCATGAATGGCCGGTTTACATCGAGGCCCGCGCCGTTGGAGAAAAACAGGATCGTTTCAACGTCTTGATTGTCTGGCGCGGCCGCAAGGCGAGCACGCCGGAAGTTGCCGAGGCACTCCGTACTGCGCTGATTGGGCTCCATCATGAGTTTGCCCAACGGCGCGATTCGAGCTGGCGCCGTGTGAGAGTCGGTGAGAACGTTACGCTGCCGTCCCTCCGAGGCCTGGTCGCCGAATGGGAGGGGAAAATTCTGTCGGCAATCCGAAGTCAGGGATTGTGACAGCAGGGGTGGCAACCCTAAACCGAGGGGCGGCAGGGTGCGGTCGACCACAGGGTGACGGCGGTTTCGGGTGCATGATCTGGTCTGTCCTGTATGCGGAGCGACCCTTCGCCGAGATGCGCAATTCTTTTAGGCCATAGATGGATGTAGGCGCTGTGAGGGGCGTTCTGCCAAGATTTGCAATCCAAATTCTGTCTGGACACGGGCTGTATTGGTATTCTCCGCTCATGCATCGGCCCAGCTGCTTTCGAGATCAGTGCAGCGCAAGCTCTTGCCATTGCGAGAACATAGGGAGGTGCCGTCATGGCAACCGAATCGGTCATTGATGTTTTTCCATCCGTTATCTACGACATCTACCGGGCGAAGGGTAAAGGATTGCGGAAAATGGCGGACGACCCGCATGCGCGGAACCTCGCGAGGGCCTTTGCGACGACCTTCATCCGGGAGCGGGAAAAGGACTTCAAGAAGACCTCGGGCACAAGTCCCAAGGGGGCATCGGTCGTCGATCAGCGCATGATGGGAAACCGCGTTTTGTCGCACGCTGACCTGATGGCGCAATACTCGGCCATGCGGCCTGACGACTGGGTCGCGATCGCTACGGCGGCCTTTTACCATGGTCGTTCGCAAAAGCATCTAACCGACAAGCTCCGCGCGAGCGAAAAGCCAGTGAACGACGGGCAAAACTGTGATGAGAAGGGGGACTACGCTGCAAAGACTGTCCCTTGGCGGGTTGATCTCATCGAGCGAGGGCTTGCGCGGCGCGGAACGACGTCGGACGCCAGGGAGGGGGCATGAGTAGGGACGACAAGCCGCTTCCCGTCAGCGAGCCCAAGTCTTTCGAGTTCGAGGTGCGCTGGGACTGGGTAACCGGTGCAGAGCTCGCATCGATACTCGCTAAGCCTACCAAGGATGGGGAGCCCGGTAACGCAGATCAAATCGATGTGCTGGCGATTTTGTCAAAGAAGATTTCATGGGTCGTCGAGGTTGACGAGGACGGCAACACCACGGCTATCGTCGGCTCACCAGTAGTCGGATCCATCGATCCAGAGCTGATGCGGCGGGCGCTCGTGAAACTGGGGGCCCGCATCGAGCGGATGTCGGCATTTGAAGCGGTAAGCCGGCCTTGGACGAGCGTCGAGGCCCGGAAACCCTGGGCAGGAATGGTCGGCGCAGCACTGGAGGCTATGGCGGTGGTTGCGGAGGCGGGAGAGTCCCTGACCGAGCGGTATGTATTGGAGAAAGGCCTCCCCACAGCGGCGCGACCTAGGATCTTCAAGCCCCTCTAAGGCGGGGATCAAACGGCGCAACCGTTCTTATCCCCACAAGTGTTCGGAGCTCCCCCAACAGGAGCTCCGAAATGTCTGCCTCGAACAATCCCAGGGTCCGTCACCCCCTCGCCACCCCGACCTCGGGGCATCGGCGGCGGGCATCGCCTCCTGCGCGGCCTGCGCTCGTCGCGCGCAACTCCTCGGGCTTTGCCTTCGACCGCACGGTCGGGGAAGAGACGTGGCTGACGCCGCGCTGGCTTGTCGATGCCCTCGACTTGCCGCACAACGCCGACGTCGACCCCTGCGCCCCGCCGGTGCGTCTCTGGAAGACTGCGCGCCGCCATTTCAATAAAGCCCAGGATGGTTTTAACCGCACTTGGCGTACGTCCGATTTCTACTGGGTCAATCCGCCCTATGGGCGGGAATGTGCGGCCTGGATGGAAAAGCTTGCAAACCACGGCAACGGTCTGCTGCTTATCTTCGCGCGTACCGACACGGTAGCCTTTCATGACTTGGTTTTCGGTCATGCAAACACCTCGGCCGTTTTCTTTTTCAAGGGGCGATTGAAGTTCGCCAACAAAGATGGCGAGCAAGTCGGCACTGCTGGCGCACCCTCCGCTCTTATCGCCTATGGCGAGAAAGCCATGCGCATTCTCGATAAGGCTATTCATTCGGGTTCGCTTGAAGGGCATCTTCTGGTTCTCAATCGCTGAATTGCGATCCCTTTAGAGGTAGCCCCATGTGAGGGCCCAGAATCTGTCGAGGTGAGTCTCGCCTGTTATCGTTCCTGATGAGTGCATAGACTTACTAGGTTCTCAGAGTAGAGAGGACAAAACTCTTTTACAAAATTTCGCATTCGCTAGTCATGAGTGAGTGAATCTAACATTGCGAACTGTGGAGCGATGTCCGTAACTGTCATCGTCACCTTCGGGCGACAACGTCGCATTCTCCGCAGCGAAAGCTGGGTGGATTCGTTATGGCCGATAGGTTCCAATGGAGAGGGAGTCACCGCGAGGGTGGCGATTTTACCGATGGATGTTGTTTGGTAGGTACTGGCGAAGCGCTCAGGCGACGTCGAGCACGCGCCAGCCGGATGCCGTCAGCGCGTCTAGATCACCCGCAACTAGACGCGAGCTGTTGATGGACAGACAAAGGAAGCGGGATGGGCGGGATGCGCCAACATAGACGTGCCGCAGCAAGTTCGGAAGGCTACCGGGTGGCTTTCTTTCGGCGGGGCGTCCGGTGAGACGGCGGAGCGCTTCGGCAACGTCAAAGCGTCTTGAAGGGTGGCCAAAGCATTCGAGATAGAGGGTTGCCAGATGGGTCTCTCCCTTGGCCATTGCAACCGTGTCGACGGAGATGATAACGGATTGACCATTAACCTCGACATGGATCCCGTTCGGGCGTTCGATGGGCAAAGCGTCATCGTCATCGGGCGTCTCGAATATCGGGAATGCCGCGAATTCATTGGCCGACGTCCCTGGCATCAACGGTGCGAGTGCACCGTGGAGCCTTGAAATGACCTTCTGCTGGCTGTCCGTGCTCCGGCCGGCAGTCTTGTCCAGGGCGATGTGCCGGCAGGTCATAAGTATATTGGACACGTCGTACTCCGCCTCCCTGAATGCGCGGAAAAGGCGCCATGGCTCGCGGATGTCGGCGGCCATCGGGGCCTTAGCCTCCCTCAATGCTAGGAGCATGATGCGACGTACACCCTTGACGAAGCGATGCTTTCCGTTAGGTTGGGGGTCCCGAGCGAGACCAGGATGAGATTCGATTCCCTCCAATTTCCGGACGCCCTTGAGCCGTGTCCCCGAGTCGCCGGCTTGGATCCCATGGACCCGTGCGTCATTGAAATGGTCCGCTGCTTTGCATCGGCTGGTTTGCGATTGCATCGCCTCTCGCAGTTTGATGAGGGCAGTTGCGCGGACCGTTTTTATTTGGTGGATGAGTCGTTGGTGCCTTACGCAGTCAATGGTCGGATAGGTGCGCCGAGCCTGGCTGCGCTGTGCGCCGACTGGTTCGCGATGAGTCGCTACCTCGTTGCTCAACATGGCAGGGCGGCGGAAGTGGCCCGTCGGTTTCTCTCTCTCGATGAGGCGGGTCGATTGGCGTTGCGGGCATGGGTCTCGAGCAATGGCGCTTACCGCCCGGAGGGTCGCTGGTATGACGAGGCAGGGCTGGCGGATTGGCCCTGGCGACATCGATATGAGGCATCGGGTGAAGCGGGGGAGCAAGTGTCACTACGGGAGAGCGTCGCTCTGGCCGATTTCGACCCCAGGCGAACGAGTCGATATTTTCGCGCACTGGCGAGCCTGATTGATGGCGCTGAGCGCTCCCATCTTGCAGCTGTTATTGAGGAAGCGTTGGTGCCTACTGAAAGAGCTTGCCGAATATGAGGGGATTGACGGCGACGAGTGCGACAAACGACGCTTTCCACCATGGAACCCATCGAACTTACCCTGACCCTTGTCGCCAAGTTTGAAGTCGGATCGCAGCCCCAGTCGCAGGGCGATATATCGCCCGAAAGGTGCCGGGCAATCCGAGCGGTCTTGCTTGACCGCGTGCAAGACGACGAAGACATCGAGCTTGTTGGTGATTTGCTGATGGATTGGTCGGATGCTGATTGGTGGATTGCGTGTCGTTGCACAGGGGCACCGTTGGCCAATGCGCCAATCCTTCACCCGCGCGTCAGCCATGCCGCGCCGGATACGGACGCCGAAGACAAGTTTGCGCTGGTCCGCATGCCTAAGCGTGGTGCGCACCACGAAGAGTGTCCGTTCGCTGGGTCGGCAGGCAACGAAGCCGGGGCTGCTGTCGCCACAGACCGGGGTCCCCGAGCGATGGTCCGGGGACTCAGTGTGTTGACCGCGACGCACTCGCGACAGGCCACAGCGACAGGTGGAGGCGCCCATCTGGCAGATTCGAATCCGCGCGGCAAACGAATTCCGACGATGGCCCGCGTTCTCTTTACTCTTCTGGAGGCTGGCGGTCTGCAGAAGGTACACGTCAGAAAGTTCAGTCTGGCTGACCAGCTCTCGACGCTCCGGGACGTCATCAGTCGCCGTTTCATGGATGATGCCGAATTATTCCCCGCCGCTGGATGGGTGAGGACCTCGCTGAGCGAGTTTAATGACCTCGCTCGCCTGTTGGCTGAAGAGCGCTCCGTGAAAGCATGGCCACGAGGACTCCGCGCGCATGGACTCATCATTGATCACGTCGGCAAAGTGCGGGAAAGAAGCGGTCGGCTGTTTCTGGCCCCCACGCATGGACAGGAGCTTGAGGTCCACGGACGCGTCCGTCGGCCAGGCGCGGAGACGGTGGGCCCCTACGTCGCAATCATGCTGGTCACCGTGCCAAGAGCTGGCGGCGCCGCTGTGATCTCTCAGGCATACCTGCATCCAGCGGCAGATTCGAAAGGGTTGCTTCTGGTCGACTCGGATCTGGAGCGCAAAACGTTGGGTCAGCTCCTCATCCTTCAGCATAAGTTGCGCTCCGAAAGCGGAGACAAGGTTGAGATCGAAAAGCCCTACCTCGACCACTATGGTCCTGGTATTCGCCCCGACTTCATCGTTGCATACGCCGATCGGAAAGTCGTCGTCGAGACCATGGGATATATCGGGGAGGACTACGCCGAGCGCAAAAAGCGGACGCAGGCAGAGATGCTCTCGATCGGACCGGTTCTTCATGATGAATCACCCCACGACACCATTCTCTCGAGATTGGTGAAGGCGCTACAGGATCCTTGAATTCGGCTTGGATTTTGATGAAGGACGGCACCTTCGGTTGTGCAACCGCTGCTTGAGACGATTCTGTCTCCCTCGCATCAGTCAATCGCCGGGGTCTGCAAAGCCGAATTCCTCCGCGTATGCCCGAACGTTCATGTAGCGCGTCAGTTCGTCCACCAGCGTGGCGGGCATCACTGTCCGCTCATTGATGCGGGCAAAGACCCCGACCACTGCAAGGAAGGCTGCAGAGACAAGGGAAAGCAGCACACCCCGGACGGAGACGAGTGCACCAAGGATGTCGGTCGGCCGCGCCGACAATTGTGGAGCGGCCGGGGAGGGCAGGAAGGACAATGGGTAAATGACCCCGGCGAGGAAGAGAACGACGACCAGGGCAAGCCAGAATCGCATGGCGCGCCGGTTGTTTGCTGACTGTCCGCTGGAGGCGAGGCAGTTTCCAATCAGCCGGATGTGATGGTCGACCTTACGGCGCACCTCATCGATGCGCTCGCGTTCGGTGCGCATCATCCTCAGCAGCTCCATGTTGGGGATGCGGGGCAGGGTCCGTACCGACTTCTCGACAAACGCATCGACGCCGAACGGCATGCCGGTTCTCTTCAGCACGGCGGCAGTAGCCGGCGACATGGGACGGTTGCGTCGTTCACGCGCCTTTTGTCGCGCGTCAAGATGTGCCTGAAGGAGGGCGTCCATCACTGTGCGGTTGGCTTCGGGCGCCACGAAGGGTGACATCGGAAAATCGGCAAGGAGTCCGTCGACCGTGAGCTGGTCGTCGTCTGTCTCTTCGGTGTTTTTCAGGTGCGCACCCGCCTCCTCAAGCGCGTCTTCGTTGTACCGCCTCGAATACCATTCGAACCTGCGCGCGCCAGCTTCGTCGCCAAGCCGCTGCGCCTCGGTCTGGAGTTGGGTCATCTCCTGCACGCTTGACTCGTGCGCCGTCTGGTTGGCAAGCACCTTGTTGATGATGAAGCCGGCGAAGATGGCGACGATGGCGGCAGCGGATTGGGCAAGGGAGCTGAAAAACCAGTCCCAGTCGGTATCGGCAAAGGTGGGTGTAGTCATTTGGCTCAGGAGCTGGGCGTTGCCGACGAGGATATCTCGATCGATGCCATGCACGTGGGGGCTTCGTTCATTCCGGGGTACGTCCAGCTGGGTGCGCTGACAACCCAGCCGGAACGGAGCGGCTCAGGCCTCGGGCCAGTAGCCTCGCTTGACGTCTTCCTCGGCCACTTCCATCAGGTGTTCGAGGAGTGAGTCACCATTTTGCATGCGGCGGTCGATTTCGTTGATGTGGCTCACCGTGTAGTTCCCAGTAACCTGTTTGCCGCCGCGCTCAACATGCACGATGAATTGCTGGCCATCGGAATTTGCGACGACATCATAGGTATTTTTGTTGTGGATGAATGACTTGGTCTGGAGAGGCATTCTCGGGTGGTCCTGTGATTGAGTGATGCAGCAATACGCGTGGAATGGAATTTCCCGGCGGATGACCGTCTGCGGCGTTTGCGCCTCTGGGCGGCGGCCCCTCACCAGGGCCGTCCGAAAGCCTGAGGGGGGAAGCGTCTCCCCGATGCACGTTTCCGGCGCCCATATGCACTTGCTTCGAGCACATGATTCATCGCAAATATGGTCGATTGCCTCATTGTTGATTTACGCCGTGACAGATGTGTCCGATTGAGGGCCGGTTTGATGCCATCCCTTGAATGCGGGCGACGTGACGACCTCTGCAACGGGGGCGTAGAATCGCCGGACTTCGTCGTTGGTGGACGGTCCCGATCAGAGGGCCGCAGCGGATAGATGTGATAACGAAGCCCGCCTGTGTATTCAACCACGACCCGGTCACCCGCTTTCAGGCCATGGGCCTTGAAGAAGTCTTCCTACCAGTCGCGGGCGCGGAAAAACTTCTTCTCACCGTCAGTATCGGTAAGGGTTAGTTCACCGGTGCCATGGTGGATCTCCATACGTTCCGGTGCTACCTCGGCCCAGGAACCACTGCCCTTGACCGACTCCGGGAACATCCCTTAGATCGAACTCAGGTGGATGTGGTTGTAGGCAAGATTTGCCTCGGTCAGTTCGACAATGCCGTATCTCAGGAACAACCCCGGGGTTTGAATGGGGGCGAAATTAATGCGCAGCCGATTGCACGTCTTCCGTGTATCGGTCGATTCGACGGCTTGGGCTTCAGAAAAAGCATCGGACCTGTATGTAATCCAACACCCATTGTCGGGGGCTTCCCGCCTGTGACTCGTCGGCGGCAGGCGGCATATTCGCGACGGTTGAGCTCAGAGCCTGCCAGATTGAGTTCAGGATGCGGCCATTGCTTGCGGCGAGTGCGCCATCCCTGGCGCTGACGCAAACACGACGCCTGGATGTCAAGTAGCCGGGGTCAGGCGACTTTCGCCGCTATCAAATCCCTCGTCTTTCAACACATCACGGGCCATGGCCTTCGCGGCCCTCTGTGCACGGATGAAGCTGATTTCATCGTTCTGGACCTTCTTCTTGAAGCGAGAGTAGATCTGCAGCGTCTCCCACGTCGCGCCCGCTTGGACAAGTTCGTCCTCCACGATGGCCCGTGTGGCAGCCTCGCCATACTTTCGGATCATGCCTTTGTAGGCGCGGTTCTCAAACAACTCACCCGCAGTGCCACTCGCGTCTTTGATGAGGCTCTCGGATACCAGGAGGCTCGGAAGGGCAGGCAAGAGGTCGCCGGGCTTATCGACCGCTCCAATCGGGTGGTTCGCCTGTCCCGCCAATTTCCCGGCCCGTCGATGGCATTCACGTTGGCCCATGAACTGGGGCATGCCGTGCTCCACCCGGAAGGCGGCGGCATCCATCGCGACCGCTCGGGCTCATCGACGAGTCCTGCAGAGGTGGAAGCAGATTTTTCTGCCATCCACTTCCTGATGCCCGAGCGTCTGGTCCGTGAAAGGTTCGAGGACCCCTTTGGCACCGCACCGTTCGTTCTCAACGACGAAACGGCATTTGCACTTCGCATGAAAAACCTCGACATCGCCGAGGAGCGTTTTCCGACGGAACGCTCGCTTTCGCGGCACCTCGCCGGGCTCGAGCAGTACGACACGCGCCACTTTCCGTCCCTGGCATCCATTTTCGGGGTCTCATTGACCACGATGGCCATTCGCCTGGAAGAACTCGGGCTGCTGTAAGGCGGCAGTGCGGATGCAGGCGTCGGGAAATTTCATGCGTGGTCACGGATGACCATTTCCCTCGTGACCATGCATGCGGCACGGCTGGAGCTCTTACTTCCCTTTCTTCTGGGTCAGTACGCTGCCGGCCAGCGTCTTGGTGGTCTGGTTGCTCCGCCCGTCGTCGACCGCCTTGGCCGCGACGGTAGCGACCTTTGCCGACGTTGTCTTTGAGGTTCCCGCCTGGGCAAGGGCGCTGGCGGCAACCGTCTTGGCGGCTTTGCTCGAGGCGGGATTGCTGAGCACGTTTGATGCCTTCGTTGCGACGGGCTTGCTGGTCTTCTCGTTCCTTCCCGTGGTTCCTCCGATGGCTTTGGTGTGGGGGCTGCTTCGATGCATCCTGCCGAACACTTCCAGCCGTGTCTGTAGGAACACACCTACACCGGATGGTCTAAGTACAACTACCCCCACTTTTGCGATTCAAACCACCGTCCAGGTTTGCGACGCCGGGGTGTGGGACTCACACGCCGTCGGCGCTCCTGAGGGCTGATGCCTCCGGAAGCTCAAGGTGCCTGATCTCGGGAAGTGGGTCTGCAGGTGCTGCCTCGAGCCACATGCGGGCCGCTGCGTTCGTGTCGGCTGGGAAGTGTGTGAGCAGCTCGATGGCAAGCTCGCAGGCGTACAGCCGCAGAGCCGGAACGTCATCATCTTCGGTCCGTGTCACCCCGGAGCGCACGCCATAGGTTGCCTCCGCGTACAGGTCGCCAAGCGCTTCCCGCAGGCTCTCGGTGTGCGCGTCTTCGGTCCGTGACCGGAACGCGCGGACAGGCTTGAGCGCGGCCATATCCTCAACCCAGGTGAGACCCAGTCCCTGATGGGTCTGGGCGACAGGGCACCGCATGCGAAAATCCCAATGCCAGTCGTCAAGATGTGCCCGCATCCAGTTTCGCTGGGTAAGCTGCTCCGCTCATAGCGTCGGCAAACAGAGCGGGTGTTAAACGCCATGCTCAAGGCTCCTGTGGCCACATAGGCCCAGTGGTTCCACACCCCTGACAGTGACCCGAAGGTGCCAACGACGTCCTTCCCGATGGCATCCACGCCCTGCCATTGACGCCATCGTAGACGGGAGCGGGCTCCATTCTTGCGCGCGTTGAGTGCCTCCAAAGGAAAAGCCGATGGCCTCGAGTTAGGCGAGGATGGCTTCGTCGGTTCGAACCGGTGTGTCCGTGACGCAGAAGCTCTCGAAGCGGGGGAGGGGAACAATGGCAAAAGGATTGGGCATGGACGCAGGCCGGGAATCCGAGCATGGCTCCGCGAGGCTCGCTGTGAACCGCTGGGCGTTGGACAATCGGTCGTAGGCAGCGTCACCTGACTGCCCAGGGATGACTAGCGAAGCAGCGCCAGCTCGAGCCCGAGAATCTCTTCGGCCCGTGTGATGTCGTAGCCGAAGACGTTGGGCCGTCCGCTCTGGCCTTGCCGAATCGACGCCCCTTCGATGGGATTGAACAGTTGGACATAGCCACCCACGTCCTCAAAACGTCCCGTCCTGATGAGCTCCCCGATGGCGTCTGCCGGCTCGAAGTCAGCAAATGCCCTCGATGGGTCCCGCGCCAGCACGACGTCCGCGACCTCCAGGGGGGAAGTCCCCATCACAAGGAATTCCCCTTGATCGAGCTCGACGCGCCTTGGACTCACCAATGGCCAGCTGTCGTGGCGGTCATGCGGATAACAATGGAACGCGCCGACATCGGTGCCATAATCCGGAAGACTTCGCGCATCCCCGATATCCGAGCCAAAGAGGGCGCATTCGAAGACGGCAAGGTCGTAGCGCCGCCCATAGCCTTGCGCCACGTCATAGATGACAGATGTTGCGACATCTGCTGCAAGGTCGGCCACCCTCTGTAACGAGGGAAGGCGGAGATGTGGCGAGCCGACCGCCGCAAGCAACCTCGTCAGCATCGTGTGCGTCACCAATGCGGGGACGATTGCGCCCGCGTACGCAAAACCCAGCTTCAGTTCAAGCACACCGTCCCAGTGCACCTTGTCGCCATCTTTGATGGGGCGATGCGCTGAAACGCGTAGGGGAAGGAGCTTGCCGGCTTGTTCCGTCAGAGGGCGATCGCGACTGTAGCGCGAGTCCGCCGCCGACCAGACCTGGTTCGTCTCCTGGTTCTTCCACACCACCACACTTGTCATGGCTCTTTCTCGTCCTTGCTCTTGCGCCGCCGGGCAGCAAGGGGCCGTATTGTGGCGGACAGATTGGAGGCCGTCCATATTGCCGGCTCGACAGTAAAAGGCGGTGGATGCATATCCGTCTTGGCCGTCCAGGTGAATGTGGTTTGGGCGTCAGGCACGTCTGGCTTTGGGCTCACTTCCCCACTCGCAGCTGCCGTCTGCGGTATAACACACGGATTGCTGCCGGGAGCCCAGACCGCATGGACCGACCATTGAGCGATGACGAGCGCGTGGCCGCAGTTGGCTCGCCCCAATTTTTCAGCGTCTTTGGGGGCTCTGACCCCGATACGCCTGGTGACAACGACGTGGCCGACATGCGCGACGGCGACGACGCGGCATGGGCAGCCATCCACAATGCGGGGACAATCGACTTGTTGGCACGCTGCCTTGATGGCGCCGACTCGGCGCCATGGTTTGCAGTGCATCAAACCGGCTGCAGACTCAATCGGTTGTTGCCATCCCTCGAATGCAGCGTTGACCAGCTTGCGGCGTTCATGGCCCGCACGCAGGGGACGGCGCTTGCTGACGTTGTAGGTACAGAAGCCGTAGTCCAATGGCTCCATGCGCGTCCGGCCATCGTGGCAGACATCGTAGCGGCTCCCACTGATGCTGTGTTGTCTGTCAACCTCTTCACCGTTGCCCTTCAGGCATCAGGGGTGACGGCAACGGCGCGGAGCCGTCTCGTCGACGGAGATGCACGAATCCGATTTCAAGCCATCAACGCCTTGGCTTGGATGCCTGACGATGAGCGTGGTGCTGCCGAGACCCTCACGGCGCTGGAATCTGTAACTGCCGACCTTGACGACGAAGAGCGGGCCGGTGTCCTTCGCGTTCTGTTTCACGTCAATGGCCTCCATCCTGGGGCCGATATCGCGCCACTTCTCAAACGCTCCCTTGCAGACGGCGGTGCGATGGCCCAGAGCCAGGCTGTCGTCGGTTTGACCCGCACGCCTTCGCTTCTCGCGCTGGCAGCACGTGACGACGTCGCTGAAGCGCTTATTGGCAGCCGTGCGTCGACATCGAGGGTCTATTCTGTTCTGGTTCGCGCGCTGGCAAAGGCAAGCCATGGTGACGCTGCGGTTCGCCTCGCCGAACGCCTTGCTGAGCCGGAAGTAACTGAAGCGCTGCTCGGCTCGTTGCCGGGCGAACATGCAATGGCGGTTGTCATTGGTTGGTTAGGACGGGACGCTGAACGACTCGGTCCTGGGATTGAGCGGTTCTTCAACGAGCGACGGGCGCGTACATTAGGACTCGTCTTCGTGCCCCCGGGGGCGATTCCTGAGGAGCCCGGCATGCGTATCCTCGTAGCGATGAAGGCGATGTGCTGGCTGCTCCTCGAGCCGGTGACCGTTGCCGCCATCATTGTGGCGTTCCTGACCGTGGCCAATGGCGACGACCAGCAAGCGTTGACCCAGCTCCTCCGGACTGTGGTCTACGACCATGCGGCGGCACGCGACCATCTGAGCAGTATCAAGGAAGAATCGGGCGTCATCGCAGTCATCGGCCCGCTGCTGGAAGAGCACGACGCTTACCAGCGTTCGCTGGAAAAGATGGTGACGATTGCCGAAATGCGTCCGTCAGAAGCCCACCGCATGACCCTGAGGATGGTCAAGGACCGGGCTTCGCAAGCGATGGCGCGAGACGTCCATGACCAGTCATCGTTTTTCTCGCTCCTACCGCGCTCCCTCGTTTTGCACGGAGCCGGCATCGTCTACGCGGTTCATGATGCGGAGGGCGGGACGATGCCTGCGACGATGAAGATGGCCACTGTCAGCACGAGCATCGCGCTGCCAACCCTCAGTGTGCTCGACCCGGTCGGATACGACATGCTCAACGTCCGAAACCACCGGGCGGACCTCAAGCAATGATGGCCCTTCTGCGCGAATACCTTGCCTCGTTACGCGAGCGCGACGAACTCGATGCGATTTTTCCTGACCTGCTCGCCGAAGTCGGCTATAGGGTGCTGACCCGACCGCAACGCGGGACGACGCAAAAGGGCGTGGACATCGCGGCCGTTGGTATTGACGAAGGCGATGGCCGGCAAAAGGTCTTTCTTTTCTCGCTCAAGCGGGGCGATTTGTCCCGCCAGGAGTGGGACGGGACACCTCAGGCCGTACGTTCTTCTCTCAACCAGATGATGACCTACCGGAGGAACCGCATCCCACCACGGCTGAGCCGATTGCCCGTTGTCGGTTGCCTGGTCGTCGGAGGCCAGATGCAAGAGACCGTGCTCGACGACTGGAATGCGTTCATCCGGGATGCCGAGCCCTTCGGCATTGAGTTTGTATGTTGGAACGGCGATGACCTCGCGCGCCTTCTGTCCAAGGGCTACCTCAAGGAAGAGGTCATGCCGCAGACCATGCGCCGTGAAATCCAGAAGGCGGTCGCGATGGCCGACTTCCCGGACGTATCCGCACGGCACTTTGGCAAGCTCTGCCGTTCGCTGGTCGCTGACCACACGGACAGTGACATAAAAAAGCGCATCACCGCCATCCGCCAGGTCGCGCTTGCCGCCTCGATTGTCCACGCGTGGTGCCGCGACATCGGCAATCTGGAGGCGGCCTGGCGGACGAGCGAGCGTGCGGTACTCTGCGCCTGGGAGCTCGCCCGTACGGCGCTGCCAGCAAAACCCCGCCAACGCGAGCGAGTGTTGACCGCTGTGAACAGGGCCATCGTACTGCACCGCCAAGTGGCGGCGGAGTACGTCCTCGACCGCATCGCGCCGAATGCGGGGATTCAGCACGGGCTGACCATGCAGGTGCATTCGGCGGAATACGCCGATATCAACCTCGCCCTGTTCACGGCACTTGGCCGAATCGCGATGACAGGCCTCTGGATGTGCCACAGTCCGGGGCCTAACCCTCACGAAGGAGAGACGGAACGCACCGCTCTGACTGCCCTCGAATGCGTTGCCATTGCCCTTCGCATGATTGGCAACAATCCGATCCTCCTTCTGCCCTGTACGGACCGCCAGGCCACCGACATCGCACTGTTTATGCAGCTCTGCGTGTATTCGGGGGCATTCGCACATGAGTCCCTTGGTGAAGGCGTGCGCGGATGGCTCGCATCCATGACGGAGCGCCTGGGCTTCACATTCGCTCGCCGGACATTGTTCCCGAGGGTCGGTTCCTCCTACGAGAATCTGGTCGACCGCCAAATGCCCATGTCCGATGAGGAGTTCAAGACGCAGACAGGCGCAAGCACGCTCATTCCCCTCCTTGCCATCTGGCTGCATGTGTTGGCGCTCGGTAACGAGTACCGCTTTCTGGAAGCGCTGGTCGAGAGCCGGATTCCACACTGCACGTTGCAGCTCTGGATTCCGAGTGAGGATTCGGAGAACAAAATCTACGGGGACGATGCGTACCACGGTCTCGCGGTGTCCGACGTAGACCTCAAGCCGGACGGGGATCGCCTTATCGCGCGGGTCTCGCGCGCATGCCGGCATGACCCCTCGCTCCACTCGTTGTCTGCGGTGACCGCCGGGCTTTGGCCCATCGTCCTCCACGGCATTCGCCATCAGGGTCTGCCGGTGCCGCCGCCATTTTGGCTTGGGCAGGCGAGTAACGAGGACGCATCGGAGCAGCCAGGGACGTAACGGCGTGCATCCTGCGCGTAGTGCGGAAAGAGTGCGTGTGGAACGCTGAAATTCCACGGTCAAAATCGGGCGCTCCGGCGCGCCGGGGCAAGCCGTCGAGGCTTCGAAAGCAGTGGAGTGTGGCGAGAGATGCGGGCAAGGACTTTCCCGGCTACGCACTCGCCGAAGCCGGCGGAGTGGATTTGGATGAGCCATCGAACCGGTCGTAGGATCAGGAGTGGCGCAATCGGTGTCTGAATTCACGGTACCCTGGTCTGGTGGTGGGTCAGGGGGGATCCAGGACTCTCTTATTTGGGTTGCTTGACAGGCCGGGCAGGGCAGTTACGATCCCGGGACACTCACCGGTACACCCGGAATGTGTCCCGACGGTTGGGAGAGAGTGCTTGAGCTGAGTCCCACTCTCTCCGCCAGAGCCCAAGTCTCTATAAATTCTAAGATTTTTATCGAATTTTCGGCTTTGCGGCACCGGTGTTTCTGGGTAGGTCAACTATCCATGCGTCTCGCCCATCATCTGCTGCGCCGCCCGAGCGGCATGTGGTATTTCCGCATCTACATTCCGAAAGACCTTCGCCCAGTCTTCGGCATGACCATTTTCAAACGTTCTCTTGGGACCCGCGATCCGGTCTCGGCGCGCACCTGCGCCTACGCTTTGGGTGCTCGATGTGCTCAAATCTTCGCCAGTGCCAGGATTGGGACGAAGGACTTGGGGATGGATTGGGACGACTTGCTTAGCAAAATCGAGCGGTTCGAGATCAAGGCGGGCCCTGACGGGGTGTCCGTCAAAACGAACGGCACCGACGCGGACAACGCGGCCGGCTTGAAGGCGCTGCAAATGGCGTTGGATAAGCCGCTTTGGGCGGCGCCCAAGCCCGGGTCAGATGCGCCTCAGCTTAAGCTCAACCGTGTCTCGCCGAAGCCACGCAGCGACGTGCCGACGTTGGCGCAGGCTCTGAGGCAATACGAGGAAGTCGAAGCCAAGGACATCAAGCCGAACACCTGGATGCAACGGCAACGCAGTTCCGCTTCCTTCCTGAAATACATCGGGTCAGGCGTCAAGGTGGATCAAGTCACCCGGCCCATGGCGGCCGCGTGGGCCAACCAGCTGCAACGCGACGGGCTCACCAAGCGCTACGTGGCGAACATGGTCTCGCACGTGGCGCAAATCTTCCAGAAGCAGGTTCAGGCCGGGCACCTGGCTACCAACGTCGTGAAGGGCGTGGTGATCATGAAAGCTGCGGACAAGGCTGCTCGTCGGAACCAGGGGCACGCATGGGAGGCGTTCGAGCTGGCTGACCTGCCGAAGATCTTCAACCCGATCGCCATGCAGCGGATGCGGCAGCCGCACGTTCGCTGGGGCGCATTGATCGGTCTTTACAGCGGCGCCCGCGTTTCCGAGGTGGCCCAGCTCTATTTGCGGGACTTTGAGGAGGTGGACGGCGTTCCCTGCGTTCGCATCACCAATGATAACGACGGGCAGTCTTTGAAAACGGAGGCGAGCCGGCGCCTCGTGCCATTGCACCCCGACCTGATCCGGCTTGGTTTGTGGAAGAGGGTGCTTCATCGTGGGTTCGTGGGGAGCGATGTGGTGAGCGTGGGTGTCCATGGGTCCTCCTGATCGAAGAAACCTAGCCGAACGAGCGTCGCTGTCAATGCCAGTGCGCGATCCAAAATAGCCTCAAGTGAGCGTGATGGTTCAAGAAAAGCGGGTATGTGCCCAGTGCGTGGTCGAGCCATACCTGGCTGGGGTCATCACGGCGTCGGGCGACGTCCAAGAGTGCGACTATTGCGGCAACGAGTTGCCGACCATGTCCATCGGCGAGGTCGCGGAACGCTTCGACGTCGTGATCGAGAATTTTTTTGACGTCACAAGTCTCTCGGATGCCGTAGTGATTTACGAGAGAGATCCGGCCGGCGATGCTATCGCCGACGTTGTGGAAATGCAGCTTGATGCGGCGGGAGAGGTGGTCGAGGATGTTTTAGAGGCACTCACAGATATCTGGTCCGATCACAGCTCCATGGAAAGCAAGTATGGCGACGATCCCTATTTCTCTGAGAATTCGCATCTCGGAGGATCGTATAGTGTTGAATGGCGGGCAATGGTGGAAAGTCTTCGCTCAGAGGCAAGGCTTTTCAACCCGAAGACCAGCGCAGTCCTCGAACGCGTCTTCGGGCCTATCCTCAGCGACAAGACCCGCAAAGGCTCGGGAGTCATTGTGGATGCTGGGCCGGGCACCGCATGCACGACGCTTTTTCGGGCGCGTGTATTCCAGTCGCTCGAAGCCCTGGAACGAGCATTGCATCATCCAGCTCGTGAGATCGGGGCGCCCCCGCCGGGAGTTGGGCGGGCAGGGCGCATGAACGCTAAGGGTATTTCAGTCTTCTACGGCGCAACATCGGCGAACACGGCTGTTGCCGAGGTTCGACCGCCGGTCGGAAGCCATGTCGTTGTCGGGCAGTTCACGATAAGTCGATCGCTCAGGCTGCTGGATCTCAACGCCCTTGCTGACATCGTGCCAGCTGGTGTTCGCAGCTATTTTGATCCGTCGACCAAGGATGTCGTGGCTCGCCACGATTTCCTTCGATCATTGTGCGACCAGTTGGTCATGCCCGTGATGCCTGAGTTTGAAGACGATGGCTACCTAATTACGCAACTGATCGCTGACTTTTTGGCGACGCACTCTGATCTCGCGCTCGACGGAATCCAATTTCAGTCAGTTCAATATGGCGACGCATCGTCGGAGCGCGGGCAGAATGTCGTGTTGTTCAATAAGGCTTCGCGGGCCGAGGGGGCAGGGCCAACCGCGGCCGATCGCGTTGCCTATGTCAGCCTCTACGAACAGGAAGATGAGAGTGAATACTGGTGGCCTCAGATAACTTTTATTGATCCTGCCGACTGGAAAAATCCGCCTTATTGGCACCATGATCGAGATGAGCGAAAGGCTGCTCTAACCCTCGATACTCAGTCCTTGGTTATCCGGAAGATTGAGGGTGTGAGCTACAAATCGAACACGTCAAAGATCCACACTGATTTTGCTCCATCGAAGGCTGAAATGTAGAAGGTGGAATACTGAGGTCTATTCACGCTCGGATCGGTTCGAGAAAGCCAACGCGTTGTTTGTAGGCATTGCTTTTTTCACTGAACCAGTCTCAGCACCGGCGGTCCTAACCGACGCTAAGTTAAGAAGCGGAACGAACAGCCCCTATTGGCATAGTGCGTGCTAGGGTATTTTGATCAAGAACGCCGGGAAGACTGTAAGGATGAAAGAGGCCAAGCAACTGCTGTTGGGGCTCCTCGACTACATCGGTGAGCAAGCAAAGCTTGTGAAGCCGGAAGGCTTTCAGCTATCCAAGCTCGCCGGTCCGAAATTTGGTCCCCTAGATCTGGCGGGTCTTCCGGCGCTGCGATTCAACGTGGCGGAGGCCGGCGGGGCCGCCTGGCTCCGTATGGATCGGCTCGAAGCCATTCACGCCCCTGAGTTCCCGGCACCCCTTCTTCCTTTTGCTTCTGCATCGCAGGATCCGAGCGGTCAGCCGCCCGCTATCAACGGCACAGCCTTGGAAGCACATCTTGCTGCCAATCCTGAGGTAGACGGTGAGGAATTCCGCGCCGCCGTAGCCGCCGACTTCGAGCTCTACGCCAGCGAGTGGTGGGGATGGTCCGAACAGGAGAAGCCGCGCCGTCGCTCCATCGACCTCTACACGTCGTTCTTTGCCCTTAAACAACAGATCGAGGCGGAGGAAACGGCTAAACCTCTGGAACTGGTCTGGGGAGTCGGGGTGGCGTCCTGGAAGCTGGCCTCCGAGGAGGGCTCGCTCAGCTACGAATACCCGCTGATGACGCAATCGGTCGAAATTGTCATGGATGAGGAGACCATGGCCATTGAGATCCGGCCTCGTGATATCGAGGCCCGGTTGGAGCTGGATGCCCTGGTGGCCGCCTCTGTGATTGGAGCCGCGGAGGTGGAGCTGACTGCCAAGAAACTGCTGGGCCGAGAAGGGTCTGCCGACCTGTCGCCGTTCGATCCCAGTTCCTACGCTCACATTTTGAAGTTGGTGGCTTCCAACTTGGACGCCAAAGGTTCCTATCACGAGATATTGGCGGCTGGCGAACCTTGGCCGGCGCCGGGGCCGCACTTCGTGGTGACCGATGCGTGGGTTCTCCTGGCACGGCCACGGCAACACAATTTTCTTTTGGAAGATCTGAAACGCCTCAAAACAAAGGTCGAGGAGGCCAGTGAGTTGCCCAGCGGGCCGTTGTCACTGGTGACTCCGCCGTCTGACGAAACAACGTTTATCACGCCCATACGTTTTCGGGGACTGTCAACGAATGCGGGGTCAGACGGTGTCAGCGATAGCAGGATTGAAGAACTTTACTTTCCTCTGCCGAGCAACGAAGAGCAGATCACGATCATTGAACGGTTGGAGCGTGCACCGGGCGTAACCGTTCAGGGGCCGCCCGGGACCGGGAAAACGCACACCATCGCCAACGTCATCTGCCACTACCTGGCAACTGGGCGCCGTGTCCTCGTCACGTCACGGGGAGAGCCGGCCTTGCAGGTGCTTCAAGAGAAGTTGCCGGTAGAGGTCCGGCCGCTGACTGTCGCGCTTTTGTCGAGCGATCGGGACGGCACCCGTCAGTTCCAGGCATCTATCGAAGCCATCCAGCACAGCGTTTCACAGCTCAATCCACGCGAAACCCAGCGACAGATTGAAATCCTCAAAGCAGGTATAGATCGCACCCATCATGAATTGTCAGGTATCGAGCGCCGACTGGACGCCATCGCGGCAGACCAATTGGGCGATATCGAGGTGGACGGCGAGAAGATCCGCGCGCAGAAAGCCGCCGAGCTGTTGTTGCGCGGACAAGAGGAGCACGGCTGGCTGCAAGATAACCTCACACTTGCCTCAGAGCATCAGCCTCCGTTGAGCGAGGACGACATGTCGGCCTTGCGGTTGGCGCGTCGCCTGGTGGGGGACGATCTAGTGTATCTCGGGGCGACGCTTGCTGATGCCGACGGCTTGCCGTCCGCGGAGCAAGTGGGAGAGTTGCACGAGACGCTAATTAGCCTGAAAACGCTCGATCGAGATATCGCCGAGGTTCCCGACCTTGCAGTGCGGGGAAACACGCCTGAGGTGCATCAGGCCGTCCAAGAATTGCTGAAAAGCGTGGAACTGGCCCAGCGAGAAGTCGAAATCTTCGAAACAGCAGCGGCTTCGTGGGGCCCGGCGTTTCGGGAGAGGTGCCGCAACTCGTCTTATGGAGCGGAACGGGCTGCTTTCGAAGCCATTTTCGGCGACATTGATCGGCTGGTTGCAGCTCGTGCTGAATTTCTCCGGCGGCCGGTTCTGTTCCCAGCCGAGGGGTTGAGCTCGCCAAAAGCAATCGAAGGTGTCGCGCGGGCTGCCCAGACAGGTAAGCCCTTCGGTTTAATGGCTGTGGGCGCTGGCGACGCTAAGAAGTGTTTGGCGGCCGTCAAGGTTTCGGGCTTGCCGCCGCAAGATGCGGACAGTTGGCAACATGTTCAGCGCTATGTGTTTCTTCACCAGGAGTTGGCTTCATTCGTGGCTAGATGGAACACTTTCGCCGAGCCGCTGTCTTTGCCAACGCTGTCGGAAGGGACGCTTGATCTGAGGAATATCGAGACTTTGGCCACGGCAGCCCGGAAGGTCCACCGGCTCAGCACGCATCTCGACCGTGTCTTGGTCAATCAGGCCTCTTCGGTGTATGCAGACGTGCCGACGCCAAAGCTTCACGGCGGCTCGGGTGGTCTCCAAGAAGTCGCCCAGAGTTTGAGGAAATATCTGCAACGGGTAGCTCTGGCCCGTGCGGCGCAGGGGGTTACGGCCTTTCAGGAGCACTTGGCGGGTCGAACAGGAGCGATATCCGAAAACCTGCGTCAGTTCGGCCATCATCTGCTCGGCCAATCCCAGTGCACGGTCGAACAGGTCAGCTCCGAATACGTGAAATTGGTCGCGGATCTCAGGCGTGTCTCTGGCCTCGGATCGCACCTGGCCCTCATTGCTGCCTCCGCCGATCGGTTGCGAGCCGCGGGGGCTGTTTTGTGGGCAGAACGCATCGAACGGGAGCCATGCGGTCATTCCGGCGACGACAAGGTGACGCCGGCCCAATGGCGCAAGAGCTGGACGTGGGCACGGTTGCGGGGGCATTTGGAACAGATCGAGGCACGTCACGAGTTACGGGCGCTCGCGACACGACGGTCGGAACTCACCAGCGGGCTTCAACGCCTTTATTCTGACCTGGTGGCGAAGTCCGCTTGGTTGGCGACAAAGAACAACGCCACCGGAAAGATCATGTCTGCCCTCAATGGGTATGCGACGGCTATACGACGCATCGGTCAAGGCACGGGGGCGAATGCGCCGCGCTATCGTCGGGATGCCCGTGACGCGATGAATGACGCCGCGGGAGCCGTGCCGTGCTGGATCATGCCGCATGCACGGATTTCGGAAGCGATGCCGGCAGATATCGGGGCTTTTGATCTCGTGGTGGTGGACGAGGCCAGCCAGTCAGACCTTTGGGCGCTTCCAGCCATATTGCGGGGCAAGAAGATCTTGGTGGTCGGTGACGATAAGCAGGTGTCACCTGACGGCGGTTTCATAGCGGCCCAGCAAATTGAACTTCTGCGCCAACGCTTCTTGGGCGATCAGCCTTTTGCGGCGGACATGACGCCGGAAAAATCGCTTTATGATCTGGCTGCACGCGTTTTCGCCAGTCATCAGGTGATGTTGCGTGAGCATTTCCGGTGTGTGTCCCCGATCATCGCGTATTCGAACCGGTTCTACGGAGGCGCCATCCGGCCGCTTCGCATCCCCCTTGCGTCGGAGCGAATTGACCCGCCGCTGGTGGATATCTTTGTTCCCACCGGCCGGCGCGACACTAAGGACTTCAACCGGGACGAGGCCGAGGCGATCGCTGACGAGATCGGAGCAATTATCGCGAACCCGGCTTGGTGCGACCGGACCCTTGGAGTGGTGTCGCTTCTCGGGATCGAGCAAGCAAAATACATTGATGAGGTGGTGCGGGCACGGTTCCCAGCAGCAGAATTGCTGCGGCGTAAGTTCACGAGTGGGGAGCCGCGAGCCTTCCAGGGCAGCGAGCGCGACATCGTGTTCTTGTCCATGGTTGCAGACCGGGACCGCCACCATGCTCTGTCGCGGTTGGGGCACGAACAGCGGTTCAATGTGGCCGCCAGCCGAGCCAGGGATCGAATGTATCTGGTGCGTTCCGTCGAGCTCAGTGACCTTTCTGAGGTTGATCTTCGCCGAGGTCTCATTGAGCATTTCAGCCAGCCGGCGGTGCCGCGGGAGATCGAGGGCGAGAGTCCCATTGATATGTGTGAGTCAGGTTTCGAGCGGGAGGTTTTCACGAAGCTTACCGAACGGGGGTATCGCGTGATCCCGCAGGTGAAGGTGGGCGGCTTCCGAATTGACATGGTGGTGGAAGGGGCCGACGACCGCCGCCTGGCCATCGAGCTTGATGGCGATGAGTTCCACGGTCCGGACCGCTGGGCTCATGACATGAACCGCCAACGTATCTTGGAACGCGCCGGTTGGACATTCTGGCGGTGCTTTGCCTCGACGTGGTCGCTACACAAGGATGAAGTGCTGGCCGAACTGCTGTCGACGCTACACCAGATGCAGATTGGGCCTACTGGTGCGCTCGGGCAGTTGGCCACATTGGTCGAGCGGCGGGTCTGGCAGCCGCGGAATAAGCGCATTCATGAAGCCGGGGACGAAGTAGACCTGGTGATCCAGCAGGCCGTTGATGATGCTCGAACGGATTCGGCTTGACTACAAAAGTGCGCAGAGCACGATGCGAGAACATCGAACGAAGAGCGCGTCTTCCATGTTGTGCCAACATGACGCTTACATCCATCCAAATCCAACGTTGCGCGCGAGAGATGAGCCCGACCCTTGTAGACCCGAAAATGGAGACCTAACTGTGAAGCCTTGGAGCATAATTTCGCCGGATGACATTGATGTCGTAGCCCCAGACGGATCCATAAGATCAAGCGTTAAGGGGTATTTCTCCGGAAAGCAATTCGTCATTGATGACATGAGCGTTGATGTTCGAGAAGGGGATGAAATACGCCGGACTCTTCCGAATGGTCGGGAAGAGGCATTCGTCGTGACGGATCCAACGTGTTACACAGCGGGCCACTTTGGGCCGCATTATCAAGTGGCTGTGACCAGGCGCGGCATATTCGACAGGCACGTCGGCGGCAACTACACAATTAACGTGTCGGGAAATAATTCGCGGGTGAATGTCGGTTCGACCGACAACTCATCAAACACCGTCGAAGCCCCTGGGGTCGATGTTGCGGCCTTGGCGGCAGAATTGACGAGGCTGCGGGAGGCAGTCGCTGCCAAGGCCAGCCTTCCAGAGCAATACGTCGTGATTGGCGCCATCGCTTCGGCGGAGCTGGCGGCGAAGGACGGCGATGGGCAAAAGGCGACGGGCGCCTTGGCAATGCTAGGGAGTGCCGGCCATTGGGTTCTAGATACAGCAAAGGACATTGGAACCAAGGTAGCTGCCGAGGTGATCAGTCGGCAGCTTGGAATGCCGCCCGGCTGATGTGCAGCGGACCGGGTCGCCATGCCCTGGGTAGTGCTTCGTAGGAAGGGGGGGGGCGGTGCTGGCTCCCTTGGAGGCACTTTTTTGTGAGCTACGGAAGTCGGTCATGAGCCTAAGGCTTTGATCGGAGCACCAGTCACGGCGTCACGACCGCCCCAGCCCACGGTTTGCTCAGCCCAGCCACCCCGCGTGACGTCGGTCACGTAACGAGCGAAGCGCTATGTCAAGGATGCTTGACATGCCTAAGCGTTCTGGTTGGATGGTTCGCAGGGGCGGGCTGCATTGGGTTGGCCGCCGCTGCATCGTTTTGGTCATGGATGACCGTTCATCGCCTGCGCTCAGGCGACTTCATCAGGAGGATGACATGTCATTGCACGCCCGCCCCCATCTCGAAACCCACCGGCGTTCGTCGGGCCACTCCGCTGTTGCTGGCGTCGCCTACCGCCTCGGTCTTCGCTTGCTCGATCGGCGAACCGGCGTTTGGCACGATTATCGCCGCCGCAAGCTGGGCGAGGAGATCGTCCGGGCCCTGACCATTGCGCCGGAAGGCGCCCCCGAGTGGGCTACGGATCCCGAAGAGTTGTGGAACCGGGTGGAGGCCGCTGAAAAGCGGCAGGACAGCCAGGTGGCGAGGGATTACAGAATTCCGATTCCACTTGGCCTCACGGACCATCAAGCGGGAGACATGGCAGAAGAAATGGCACGCTTCATCTGCCGCCAGCTGCACACCGCGGTCTCCCTGGGTTTGCACCGCGACAGCCACATCGATGCGTTGGGTGCAGAGAAGACCGCAGAGAAAATAGGTTTTCATGCGCACCTCTATTTCCCGACGCGTCGCTTGGAAGAAATCGCTAGTGAGGACGGCACGTCGGGGTGGGCCCCGGGCGCTAAGCTCGTGCTGCTCTCCAACAAGAACACCGCGGGTGCGTTCGTCGAACAGCTCAACGAGAAGTGGGCGGACTTGGCGAGGGATCAAAGGCAATCGAATTCGCAGAGCATGTGCTGGCGTCGATCATCGCGGAACTGGACAGTCGACTGCGGACCAAATTGCGCGATGAGCCTGCCCTTCGGGTTGGCGGAGGCGGAGCCTCGACCTTGCCGATGTTCTGTCTCGGCCTCCAAGTTAACTCTCCGTGCCTGCAAGCTGGCGGTAACTTGGTATCGCAAAATCGGCTTCGGCCACCACGGCGGTGGCAACACTAAGGAATGTTATGCCCGTTGGCACCATCGTGATCGACTGGGATACTGATCGAACAAACAGCAACATCTGCGACGATCTTTTGGAACACGACGTGGTCATCGTGGAAATTGGCACACGACCCATAAAGATGCACAGGGCGCAGGCCATTTCAGAAGAGTTGAAGCAGCGCCCGGAGCGGTGGGCGAAAGAGGAAGATGGCGATGTCTTCTTGCTGACCTACGTGGTCGATAGCAAGGGGCGCATTTGCACTTACGACACCATCGATGATCTCGATAACTACGACGAATTCGATGTGCTTTTCCTCACCGATGACGATGGTGTAGGGACCAAGGGTGTGAAGGCCGGCATCGAGAAGTTGACGGTCGAGTGGCGCAAGAGGGGCAAGCCCAATCGCTACGCCACGTATTTTGAATACGACCTGGAAGACGACGAAGAAGAAACCTGAGCCACGCGATATGGGCCTCATTGCTTCGAACGCGTCGCCGGTGTTCTTCGCCGGCCAATTAGAATGCGCCTTCGAACGGACGCGGCCGGGCGCTCTGCTCACTTTCCGGCAGGCTTGGTGTCCACCAGGACGTATTGCCCCTTGTCGCCCCACCTTGGCGACTTCGCATCCAGCTTGATGCACGGGTGGCCGCCGCATGAGGTCATGTGGACCTCGGCGTAGGCGGTGGCCGTTTCTGCGTCCACGTTGGCCGCCGCGGTTCGAGCTCGGGCATCGCCATACGCTTGCCATTCCATCCACAGCACGGCACCGCCGCCAGCGACCAAGAGCACCATCGCACCCATCACCGCCAAGTAAGCCAACTTGGCTTGACGCTCCAGGCTCGCCGCAGCGCGAACGACCGCCTCATCGAGCCGCTGGGTTACGCCTTGCATCTTGCTGCCCGCCTGAGCGGCGGCTTGATCAAACTTCCCGGCGCCCTCATGTAGCGCGGCGTCGACGCCTTGCCGGGCAGACTGGGTGACGTGTGTGCTGGCGCCGTGGACGATGCGATCCACGTCCGCCTTGATGCCGGCGAGCGTTCGGCTCAGAGCCTGGGTGGTTTGCTCGCTGTGAGAGGAGGCGGCGGCGCTCCGGCGCTCCAGGGTTTCGGCCAGAAGGGCGAGTTGCTTGGCGGTTTCGATCAGCGGCGAAAGGTTGGCGTCCATGTTTACCTGCGCAGGGTGGGTCCGGTATGTTTGCCCCAGAGTCTAAGCCGAAGGAGCGTGCGATGGGTGACCCGACATTGACCGACGCCGACCTCTACGGCCCCAGCGGCCGACCGGAACCCACCGACATCCACCAGCGCGATCTGGGAGATTGCTACTTCCTCGCGCCCCTGGGATCGCTCGCTCACCAGCAACCCGGCCGCATCCAGGATGCGATCACCTACGATACGGCGTCTGAGAATTTCAACGTCACCCTTTATCAGCATGGGCACGGCGGATTTCTTGGGCTGCAAAGCGAGGCGAAGCCGGTCCACGTCCAGGTCAGTCAGGCCGATGTCCGCGCGGACATCCGGCTCAGCGACAACCTGATCGAGCCGCACGGCGCGAAGCACAGCCCCATCTGGCCGGCCGTCATGGAGGCCGCCTATGCCGATTTGGCAAAAAAGAAAGACGAGACGATTGACCAGGGGTTGGATGGCATTGGGCACGGGGGTTATCCCAAGTCGGCGATGTATGCCCTGACGGGAGAAACGTCGAGCCGGATCTCGGGACACGAAGCGAAGGGGCTGCCGCTGGACAAGGTCTACGATCGCATCTATGGCGCTTTAGACGAAGGCCGCCCGGTGGTCTTGAACACCAACTACATGTCAAGCGTGCCCACCGACGGGTTGATCAAGGGTGACGGGGGTTCGGGCCATGCCTACATGGTCGAGGGCATCAGCAAAGACCCGCAAGGTAACGTTGCGGTTACGGTGCGCAATCCGTGGGGCATGAACGTTTCCCATGGGTTGGGAATTGAGTCTCCCGATCCCCTGGTGAAAGTGGATCTGAAAACCGCCTTGGGCAACGGCCACGTGGACGATTTGGAGTTCGGTCCGAAGCCGCCAGTTCGGACGCAGGACAAGGAGGCGAAACCGGAGCAGGGTCAAGACCCGGCAGCGAAAGAACACGCTGCCGCAGTGAGGACGGGCGATCCCGCGATGGACCGTTTGCTGGCCTCCCTCAACGACCCTCAGGCCATGGGCCACGCGCTGACCGCTCTCGCGCAGTCGCTAGATGGCCAGGCATTCTGTGCAGAAGGGCAGGCGCAGTATCAGGCGATGGAAGCTCAGCAGGCCCAGCAGGCCCAAGCCCAAGTTGCACAGCAGTCACAGGCGGCGCAGCAACAGACCATTTCCGGACCGGTGATGACACGCTGATATGAAACCCATGACGCGCATTCTCACTGCTGTTTTCTTCTGCATCGGCTTCGTGGGCGTTGCCCCGGCCAAGGACGCATCCATGACGCTCGACCAGCTGCCCGTTCCCGAAGCTTTCAGTCCGCGCGCGCCGCTTGGCCCAACGGATCAGGCCGAAGCGCAAGAGGCGCTGGTTGCGGCGGTGGCTGGCAAGGTGAAACGGGAAGGGTATGTCATCACCGATCGCCGGATCTTCAATTGCGTTGGCTACGATCCGGCGACGGGCCCGCAGTGGGTGGTGCTGCACGCCGAGGTGGGCAACGCGATGGTGGATACCTTCGAGGCCAAGGAGTTCTACGATCACCTGGACGCGAAAGGGCCACACCACCTCTCGATCTGGCGGACTTCGCACGGCGACGTGATCGCGGTGGCGCAGTCCTACGAGACGTCCGAGGGAAAGGTGTTGGTCGGTTACTTCATGCTGGGCAAAGAGTAGGGCGGCGATGAGCCTGCCCTTCGGACGGGCCGATGCCGAACATCGGACATCTCCGACGTTCGGCGCCGGCCTCCGTTAGATGTTCCTGCCCCTGACCGGCGACGGTGCGCCTTAGCGCTGTTTGCCCCGATCCTTAGCGTTGTTCGGTAACCACGTCGAGCCCAGACGATCGCGGCCCTCAGTGGCTTGACGAGCCGCACAGCTAGGACAAAGCCTGGGTCCCGTGTCGCCAAGGGGCATCGCACATCCCCGGCAGATCACACCGTCTTCCATCGCGTCAGACCAATCACCCATTTCCTCTCTCCCTATTTTCTTCTTATCGAGTTGACCGGCTCTTTGACCGGCAGCAAGATATTGCGCCTGTGAGTTAGGCGACGCAAGGATCAGGGAGACGGATGGTTATCGGTTTCATCTGGGACAGCGGCTGCGATCCGCATACCGGCGTTGCCTGCACTCGCTAAGTGACAATAGCCTTGCCTTAAGGACCTGCTTACACGCTGACATCAGCAGGCCGAAATCCTCCCCTCATGAGAAGACTACGATGTTCTGCGAATGCACAGATTGTGGGCACGAATTCACCCCCGAGATCCCTATAAATTTCTCATGTCCCAAGTGCGGAGGTAGACGCCTAAAAGGACGGGATCACATCAAGATTTCGCTCACCCCGATCGAGGTCATTGGTTATCGCATGAGGGATGGGACGAGGAGGGGGAAGAAAAATCGAGACAGCGTGAAGTATACAAAGCGGCTCAGCTTTTTCAGGGAAACGAAGGAGTGGCATTACGTTGAGCGGACGCTTGATCGGAAGTTGGACCTATACCACGAATTCATAACATGCAGAGAGACAGGTCGTGTCGTCCGTGACATCTGCGAGCCTTTGTCAAAGCACCAGGGTCACGGCAGTGCGAAAGTAAAGCCCGCGGCGAACAATGCCGATGCGGAACCGACGGATATCCCGCCCAATACTAAGCTCGATGACCAAAAGGATTGATGTCACGTTGACTCGACAGAAAAACATGACTTACATCGGTCGCGTTGTCGGCGTCTGCACAATTTCGCCGCTTGCGTGATACGGTTAGCGGACCGTGGTCAACCAGTGAGGTCAGCGCCTCTCAGAAACCAGGTGCTGCGAGGGCCTGTGGGACGTGTGTGGAGCTGAATCCCACTCTCTCCGCCAAATCAAAGTTCTTCTCGCTCTATCCGACGCTTACAAGTGCCTTAATAGAGCCGGCCAGGCCGCTCGGCTGGTTAACTCCAAGCATGCATTTTTCTCATTACCTCTTGCGGCAAGGAGATTGGGCTAGCCATATTCCCTTCTTGGCGAGGACCAGGCGATACGGCCCCATGGGCCAGCCACGGCAATGCCATAGGACTACCTACATGACGATCCAAATACGCTTGGGCGTTTGGGCAGTGATCGCCGCACTAGCGCTTTCCGGCACGGCCGGTGCCAGCGACCATGGCTCTATCAGCGTCCGCACCGAGACCTACCCGCGGCCGCCATATTCTGGAGCGACCTATTACATCTACGAGCGGGATGGAAACGGCATCTGCACGAAACTAGCCGTATGTGACAAATACGACGAATGCGACACGAGCTACCACGTTGGAGTGTTCAAGGATCCGGAGGATGTCCAGACCGGCGAACCTTACGGTGGTTCGCCAGCGGTGACCATCCCGGAAGCGAAGTTACGTAAGCATCAATGCCTGGTCAAGTTCGTGCCGGATGCACTCTAAGCTACCAGCCGTTTTGAAGGATCACGACGCCTTCTAGAACGGGCGAAAGGATCCAGGGAGTAAATTCAGCAACCAAGGATTCGAGATGACGGATGATGATTTGGAACAAGCGCGAAGCGCTTTGCGCACATTCATGGCGGACATGAAGCGGTGGGAGTTGGGTTTCTATCATGAAAAGCTCGACGCAGTGAAAAACGGGCGCGACGCCACACTCATAGACAATCAAGGTCGTAAAGAGCTTTCGGAGGTTCTGGAAAAATGGTCGCTCCAGGATAAAACAAACCAAGGTCGTCTAATTGATCTTGGTTGCTCTGATCTATCGACGTATGACCCGGACAGCGATATTGAAGGTAGTGCGGAATTTACTGATGGTGATGCGATGTTCACCATTCACCAGAAAACTGGGCTCCAAACGATATCTCGATTCACATTGAATCTCGAATCTGGCGCGTGGAAAATTAAAAGGAAAGAATTCCTCAACTACAAGGATAAATGGCAGCGTTCTGTACTGTGAGTCCAGCCTTGCTAGATGTGCTGACGGCAGGATGTGTTACCTCACGATGCATGATTGAGAGCAGTGCGCGATCACGTTCGGGTTATCGAGGTGCCCCTCAGTAATGTCAGTTCGCATGTCTGACCGTGAGGGCACCTGAAGAGTTCAAGTGCGCTGTCAATGCACGACAACGCATTCCATGTCCGGCATCCAGCGCCCTTCAGTCGGCCAACGCGGATCGCTGGCGAAAATTCTTTACAGTCATCCAGACCGCCGAGATGAGGAAGTAGAACGCGCCAAAGCCGGCGTAGGGCGCAATCGTGGTCACGTCCAACGGCGCACTGCTATGCGCCTGATGAAACATGAAGCCGCCTGCAAGCGCTGACTGAGCGCCGCTGAGAACCATCGGCCATTGCCCGCTCGTGGTTTTCCAGCGCCGTACGGCAGTGGCAAGCTGCAGCAAGCCGGAGAAGATTGCCCAGGCGCCGAACACTGTGATGACGGCGGGCATGCCGACGGTAAGCGCCCAGCAGACGGCAAGTGCGATGACGATGCTGACGATGAAGTTGAACTTCTGCGATGGATTGGCGGCAAGACCACCGCTTCTGCGGGCATCGAGATAGTTGGCCAACGCGTCCCACGTCGGGTAGACGACAAGCAGGGCCGCTCCGATAGCGGGGTTGTGCCTGCCCACGAGTGCCGCCAGAGCAATCCATGCTATCGAGACTCCCGTTCGCAGGAAGTAGTAGGTCTGGAGCCATTTATTTAGTGAGCGATCAGCGGCTGGGGCGGGGCTTTGCATGTCAGTTCTCCAGGCGGTTGGCGATGTAGGAATCGCGTATATCTAGTAGTAGGTAGGTTTTGGAGTCGTAGCCTCCCTGGCTTTTTGCCGAGAGGCCGGAATCAAGTTTCAAAGCATCAAGGCTAGGGGTTGTCTGAATGGAAGCGCTTTTCCGTCACCTTTTGAGCGTGCCCACAGATGCTAGCCTACTAGTAGGTAGATATTCAATATGCCGCTACGGGGCCGTAGTTCGGTGTTCACAAGCCTCACGAGCTGCGCCGCCTTTCTATTCGGGTAAGCCCAATCAAGCGGCCGGATAGTGGGTATACAACGTATATTGCCGACGCAGACTGGCACAAGAATTCCCCACCGCTGCTCGATTTTGATCAATTACCTACCTACTGGTAGAATCGTTCAAGAGCAACTTGGATGGTATGGGCCATGTACGCAGAGCTTTCCCCGAAAGCCGCCGAAATCGTGTCGGTCACTCGCGCACTGCTGGAGACGGGCGGATATAACGGCTTCAGCTATGCGGACATATCCGCAAGCGTGAAGATCAGCAAGGCGAGCATTCACTACCATTTCCCCGCCAAGGCTGACCTGGTACGCGAGGTGATAGCGCGGTATCGGGCAGAAGCCCGCGAAGGCTTGGCCCTGCTGGATCGGCAGATCGCTGACCCGGCGGCAGAGTTGAAGGCTTATGCCGACTACTGGTCCACGTGCATCAAGAATCGCACGTCTTCGTTCTGCATCTGCGCCATGCTGGCCGCGGAGATTCCGAGCCTTCCTGCCGAGGTGGTCTCGGAGGTGCAGGGGCACTTCGAGGACCTTACGGCGTGGCTCACGTCGATCCTGGAGCGCGGGGTGGCCAAGGGACAGTTTCGTCTGGAGGCCAGCCCTCTGATCGAAGCGAAGTTCTTCATGTCTTCGATACATGGGGCCATGCTGGCTGCGCGAGGGTTCGGGGATCCTCGCGTGTTCGAGTCGCTGGTACAGGTATCCATGCAGCGCCTGACCCTGAGTGCCTGAGTGCCTGGCGGCGGGTATCGACAGCTACGCTTCACCATCGCGGGAAGTTCAAGTCAAACCGAGATTCCTGCCAACGGCAAAGGTGGCGAACAACAGGCCCGCGGCCAATACCGCGAAGACGATGGCCACTACCGCCAGCTTGCCAGCCACGCGTAGCAATGCGCGCCTGTCGATCTTCCGCCCCTTCTTCCCCTGGTCGTAATGCCACTTGATGGCCAGGAACATGCCCGTACCGAAAACGAGAACCTTGAAGGTGATAAAGGCTATGGGGATCCAATCCAACATGGTGTATTTCCAGGCTATTGCTTGTCACTGTCGATCATGAGGATCCTTCCCTAAGACGCTGCTTCAGCAGCTCCATTTCTAACTATTGCCAAGGCATCGTAGTTGAATCGTTATCGCGCCAACCCAGGAAATGACGCCGGCATCCGGCGAGTGTTGCGACGAAAATAGATGAAAGAGGAGGAATGCCAGGGCCTGCCATGCATGAGTGATGCTTCACCCTCTAAACCATGCTACCTAAAAACAATTTCCATACATCGGGACAAATTGTCCCAGCTCTGAACGGAGGTCGCAGGCAGGTCGCTGAAGGCGGATGCCACGCTTCATCGTCGGGATTTTCGAGGTTGATACGCGTCACCCGGTGACGGAAGGCACGTCGTCATGGGTGTTGACCAGGGCATCAGGCGTTTCTTTCTGAGGCAACATCCCAGGTGGCACCCTCGTAGAAAGTCCCTGCATCGGCTGCGTGCACCATGAGATACGCCAGTTCCTGACGGGAAATATGCGGCTTCATCCCCAGTCGCTGGCGCGAGCTGGGCTTGAGCGAGCTGCCATGGGTCAGCTTTGCGTCATCCAGCCTCGGTGCGCGCACAATGATGTAAGGGATGCCGGATTGCTTGAGGGCCTCCTCGCGCTCAAGCACGTTCTCCTGCATGCCTGGTTTTACGGCGTTGAGTAGCCACCAGATCCACGAGGAATCCTCGGCACCGATGACGGAGAGGAGCACGAAGCGCCGGGCGCCTTTCTTGATCGCGGCTTCCATCGCATGGATGCAGCCGCGGACCATGACGCTATGGATATCGGCCCTGGGCTTTCGGAACCCATGCGTGTCGACGGTAAAAAATACGGTGTCGATCCCATCGCATAGTGCCTTTTCAAGCGAAGCTGCGTCCTGGACATCGGCAGCCACCGGGGTGACATTGTCCCGGGCTGCCACTGGGCGCCGGGATATCGCGATGACGTGATCCCCACGGGCCGACAGCAATTGGGTGATCGCTTCGCCGGTGCCGCTGCTTGCCCCGACTACGGCATAGCGAGTCATGCCATCTCTCCGAGGCCATGCAGCACGTGTGGATGTAATGCCGGGCCGCTTGCAACAAAGCCCTCCGAACCAAGGTGCCAGTCATTGCCGGCGGTGTCGGTAACGATGCCACCTGCCTCGCGTACCAGGAGCGCACCTGCCGCCAGTCCCGATCCAACGCCGGCATGCTGCCAGAACGCGTCGATTCGTCCTGCAGCCAGATCCAGTAGTTCCATGGTGGATGGCACGGACGTGCGTACGAGAAGGGCTCTGTCGAGCATGCGCTGAAACATCCGCGACATCGCCTGGTGGACGGACGCATCCTGGAAAGGTTTTGCCTGGGCGGTGGCGACAATCGACGCGCGCAACTCGCTCTTGCCAGACACATGCAGGGTCTGCTGCCGCTCTGTGGCGCCATGGCCGGCTTCTGCGGTGAACAGTGCTCCCGACAAGGGCACATAGATGGCCGCCAGTACGGGCCTGCGCCCCTCCAGCAGGCATGCGGTAACCGCCCAGCCTTCGCGTCCGTGGACGTGGTTGACGTTGCCTTCCACGGTGTCCACGACCCAGCCATGACCGCCATCCTCAGAGGGCAGGGGCTCTTCATCGTCCAGCAGGATGCTTCCGGGAACGGCTGCGAGCAGGGCGGCTTCAAGCGTCTTGCCGACAGCCTGTTCATTGGCGGAAGCCGCTTCCATCAGCGCTTCCATCGTCGAAGGGCGGGCGCTTGTATCGAAGCGCTTTAGCAGCATCTGGCCGGCGGCCTCGATAGCGGCGCAGGTAGCGGCAAGGGTTGTCGAGGGGTAAGTCATGGACATTTCCTGGGGACTGAAGACCCTTCTATAATGTGAGTCATCACTTAGGTTTTCTACTCGCATTCCCTATGGACAAGCCTTCCCGCCACACGCCTTCGCGCCCCCGCAAAAAGCCTGTCCAGGCCCGTTCCCTGGCCACGGTTACGGCCATCCTGGATGCGGCAGCTCACATTCTGGAGTCGGCGGGTCCATCGGCCTATTCGACCAACGCGGTGGCCGCCCTGGCCGGGGTAAGCATTGGATCGGTGTATCAATACTTCCCGACCAAGGACGCCATTACGCGGGCACTGATAGATCGCGAGACAGGCGTCTTGCTGGAAGACGTAAGTCGTGCCGTCGAGAATGCCCATGGCGCGGAGGCCCTGATGGCCTTGATCGGGGTGGCCGTGCATCACCAGCTCCGGAGACCTGCGCTGGGCAGGATTCTCGACTACGAAGAAGCAAGGCTGCCCATGCAGGAAGACATGGCGCAGGCAGCCGAGGGAGCCAGGGTCCTTATCCTTCGGTGTCTGCAAGAGCTGAAGGAACGCGTGGAAAAACCGGCGGAGGCTGCCGCCGACGTCATGTCGATCATCAAGGGCATGGTTGATGGAGCGGGTCAGCGTGGGGAGGTCGATGAAACAGGATTGCGTTGCCGCGTAGAGGCGGCGGTGACCGGCTACCTTGGACAGATCTCGGCCAAGGGATCAAGTCGTCCGGCTTCGTCGCGCGGTTCGTGATGGCGATGAATGCCGACACGTGCCTCGCAGAATAAGGACCATTTGACGGGTCACATGGATAGCTCGATATATGCGTGCTCCGGAATCCTGCCGTCAGCACAGGCGAAGAACGGCTCATCTCCGCTACGCTCGCACCTCCAATACCTATGAAAGGAGTCAGTCGTATGCGTAGCTCTCGTTTCGTGTCCTTCCTGGGTCTGCTGAGCGTATGTGCCGTGGCCGGAACCGCTTCCGCCGCTGCCGCCACGGCGTCCTCGGGTACCGGTCTGGGGCAGTCATGGCCGAATGTCCCTGACGTCAGCAGAAATGGCAGTTTTCATGCATATGTGTTTGAGCGCAATGGAATTCGCTTCATCCAGATCAATGACTCCAACGGTGCGGTACGGGGTGCAGTAGCCTACGTTGCAGGAGAGGTCCTGACGCTGCCCATCGGACTCGATGCCGGAAACGTCGTCGTGGGTGAGGATGGTTCGGCTCCGTCGGGAGGGCAGTCTGTCTATCAGGATGGTGAGGTTTCCATCAACGTATCGGGTCAGCCGAATGGAGCGATGCAACTCATGGTCGAACCCTGCAATCCGCTGGTCTGCTCAGTAAAGGGGCAGTGACTTCATTGATGCATTTGGATGGAGGAGGGTGATAAACCATCCTCCATCATTATGATTTAAGTATCCGACGCGCAGTCTGCGCAGATGCCGAGCGTGCACGGGTCAGCAGCGCACCTGAGATGATCAGGGCCAGGATCGCCTGGGCCTGAAGCGTTGAAGGGTCGACGAGCAGTGTCGGCGCGGTAAGCGCGAGTGCAATGCTCGCAGCCATGCCGCCCAGGGCCGTTCCGTGCCACCCATGTCGCCAGGCAACGCCAAGCATGGGAACCATCAACAGCAGGCGACACGTCTGGCGGAGCCCGGGCTCATGAGCATGCAGCGCGAGCCACGTCATGAAAGCCATTGCAGGTATGGCCCACCATAGAAGGTCGCGGAAGAGCGCACTGCGCCAGATTCGCATGCCGCTCACCGCTTCGCCCCCGAGATCCCGGTAGCGTTCATGGAGCGCAAGGATGGCTGGTGTAAGGGTCAGGGCCCCGAGATAGGCGCCAAGTGTGTATGCGAGCAGGTATCCCGGCCACGCCGTATTCGGATCGGGCCATTCGCCTGTGGGTGAACTCAAAATGGACGCAAGCGCGGTAAGGAGCGTTGCAACTGCGGTGATGGCTGCCACGCCCAGCGCGGCGCCGAGCATGAGCGGCATGCAAACGCGGCCGTTGGCATCATGTAGCGCCCATCGCTGTCGTAGCGGCTTCATCAGGGCCATCCACAGAACCACCATGGGAACCGATTCGGAAATGGCCCATGGAATGCCCAGATCCGAAACGCAAAGCAATGAGGTTTCCAGAAGCGGGATTCCTTCGCCAAGCGCCAGCGCGGGCCAGTAGCGCAAAGGCAAAAGGAACAGGCAGGCAAGGCGTAGGCCCGCGGTAATCATCCACTGGGGAAAAGAAAGATGGCGTGCGATCTCATAGGCGGCGCCGTAGGCTGCCGCGATCGCCATGTGTTGTCCCCAGATGCTCCAGTGCACGTGAGTGCTGAACCGATGTCCTGCGCTTCCCTTCACTCCCGTCCCCTAGGTCGTGTTGCGATGGTAGTCCTTGCTGATCCTTCACCCCATCAGGAAATCATGCCACGAAAACAACCATAAGTTGGGTGTTTGCGGAATCTGGCGTGGCGACCTGCCGAATATGCATAAACTGGCCGTTGGATGAGCCACTCGTAACGTAGCCACACGTTAACCGGGCTCGCCTGCCTGCAGGCATGATAGTTCCGCGATCCCCACGCCGCTGTCCTGAAACAAGGGAACCACGTCCTTTCGTCGTTGCATTGCCCGAAGCGACAATGCCGCCCATCTCCCTGAGCCCGACGAAGCCGTTCCATGACAACATCCCCGCTGCGCGAAGCCGCCCCGCGTACAGCGACACCGGATTTAGTGCCCTCGACGCAAACCGTGGTATTGGCCATCGCCCAGGCCTTTTTCACTGCGGCATTGGCGGTCGATCTTACTCTTACCGGCATCACGGGCTACCAGCTGGCGCCCTATAAAGCCCTCGCCACACTTCCCTTCGCCACCATCACGGTAGCTGGCGCATTGGCAACATGGTTCGCCGCGCAACTCATGCGTCGCATCGGGCGCCGTCGTGCCTTCATCACCGGGGCGGCGACCTGCGCGGTGGGTGGTTGCGTCAGCGTCTGGTCGGTTATTCATGGCGACTTCTGGTTGTTCTGTCTCGGTACGGCCGCCGTGGGTGTGTTCCAGGCCTTCGCCCAGTACTACCGGCTGGCGGCTGCCGACTCGGTGGGCGCAGGTGCCAAGGCGCGGGCCATTTCCACCGTGCTTGCCGGCGGCGTGCTGGCCGCGGTGCTTGGTCCTTTGCTCGCTGCCTGGAGCCGGAACTGGCTGTCGACGGTCTTTGCGGGTTCCTACCTCGCCGTGGCCTTGCTGGGCACCGCGTCTGTCGTCCTGTTCCTGATCGCCTATCGCGACCAGCCCGATGATGCGGGGCCTGTTGTCGTCGGTGTGGAGGATGTGCGTACGTTGCCTGCCATCCTCACCACGCCGATCTCGCTTGCGGCCCTCGCCAATAACGCCATCGGCGGCGTCGTCATGATGTTCATCATGACAGCGGCCCCGCTTGCCGCGATGGAAGCCCATTATTCGGTGGACGACGGAGCCTCCGTCATCCAGTGGCATCTCGTGGGCATGTATGCGCCGTCGCTGTTTGCGGGTCGCCTGATTGATCGCCTGGGTCTTCCATGGGTGCTGTTTGCGGGCATCGTGCTGAGTGCGCTTTGCCCGCTGGTTGCACTCGCGTCGGGTACATTGATCGCCTATCACGCGGCGCTTCTGTGCCTGGGTATCGGCTGGAATTTCATGTTTGTCGGTGGCACGGCGTTGCTTGCATCGTCCTACCGGCCTGCGGAACGCACGAAAGTGCAGGGGGCCGCGGAGTTGCTGCGCTATGCCACCACTGCCGCCGCAACACTGGCTGCGGGGCCTGTGCTGGAGCGCTTTGGCTGGGTGGCGCTTAACGTCTGCATGCTTCCCTTGCTTGTTCTCGCGACAGTGATGACGCGGCACTGGGTACGAAGCACCTCGCGCACAAGCCGCTACGTGGGATGAGCGCAGTGCGCAGCCACGATGTCGCTTTCGTGGTCTTCCCCGGGTTCCAGATCCAGGATCTCGCCGGTCCGCTCGCCGTATTCGAATGTGCCGGCAATCTGGTAGATAGTGCGCCATATCGCTGCCATGTGGTGTCGCAGTCAGGCGGCCCCGTGGCAAGCAGTTGCGGGCTTGTGGTGTTGACCACGCCGTTCAATAGCCAGCGCTTCGATACCGTGGTGGTTACGGGCGGGGATGTGTCGAACGAGCCATCGGGTCATCCCGTGCTCGCGGCGCATCTGGCGCGCCTTGCCGCTATCGGCAAGACGCGTATGGCCAGCGTCTGTACGGGTGCTTTTATCCTGGCCGAGTCTGGCCTGCTCGATGGTCGCCGTGCGACGACACACTGGCGCTACGCGCTCCTGCTCCAGCGCCGTTTCCCGGCTTTGCGGGTGCATAGCGACGAGATGTATATCCACGACCGGGGTGTATGGACGTCTGCAGGCGTTACCGCGGGTATCGACCTGTCACTTGCACTGATAAGCGACGATCTTGGCGTGGATGTCGCGAGGGATACATCGCGTCAGATGGTGTTTTCCCATTACCGACCGGGTGGTCAGGCACCGTTTGTCTCGTCGAACGAACGGGAGCCCGTCACCGATCGGATGCGTGGGGTGATGGACTATATGTCAACCCATCTCGCAGAAGACCTTTCGACCGGACGTCTTGCAGGCATGGCAAGACTGAGCCCTCGGCAGTTCTCCCGGGCATTCTTCGCCGAGACCGGCTACACGCCGGCCAAGGCGGTTGAGCGTTTGCGCGTGGAAGCGGCCACCCCGCTCGTAGAGGCGGGTCATGAGCCCATCGAACGTATCGCGACAAGCGTCGGCTTCATCGATCCGGAGCGCATGCGCCGCGCGTTCATCCGGGTCACCGGTCATCCGCCGCAAAGCATCCGCCGCATGGCCCTGCACTCGGGTTCAGTCCCTCGGCCGGTCGGCTGATGGACAAAAGGCCGCATGGCGTGAATTGAGTAATTCCCTTATAAAGGGACGCATGAACCGAATCGCGTTTTTCGTATCCCCCGGTTTCTGGCTGCTCGATCTGGCCGGCCCCATGGGAGCGTTCGAGGCTGCGTCGGCGGTGGCGGAGCAGCCTCTCTATGAACTCGCCATCACGTCGGCAGAGGGTGGGGCGGTGACCAGTAGTGCAGGGGTGTCGCTCCCCACCATGGCCCACGGCAGCTTCTATGCCGACACTGTCGTATTTGTCGGCGGCCAGATCGAACCCATGATCGCGCCGGAGGTGGTCAATGCGGCGAAAGCGCATGCCGCGCAAGCCAGCCGCGTCGCCAGCGTGTGCACGGGTGCGTTCCTGCTTGCAGAAACCGGCCTGCTCGACGGCCGGCGTGCCACCACCCACTGGAAGAAGGCCCTGCAATTCCAGCAACGCTACCCGTCGGTGCGAACAGAGGTCGATGCCATCTTCGTGTCCGACGGACCCATCTGGAGTTCTGCGGGCGTCACGGCGGGTATCGATCTCGCCCTGGCGCTTATCGAAGCCGACCAGGGTCCGGAGATCGCACGCCTGGTCTCGCAAAGTCTCGTGGTCTATCACCGTCGTTCCGGTGGGCAGTCGCAGTTTTCCGAGATGTCACAGATGGAGCCGGCATCGGACCGGATTCGTCGCGCGCTCACCTTTGCGCGGGAGCACCTCAACCAACCCCTTCCCATCGAGCGCCTGGCCGAGGCTGCGAATCTGAGCGTGCGACAGTTTGGTCGTGCGTTTCGCCAGGAGACGGGCGAGACACCGGCAAAGGCCGTCGAGCGCTTGCGCGTCGAGGCGGCCCGCTCCCGGTTGCGCGATGGCGCGGAGCCCGTGGAGCGGATTGCTGCGGCGGTCGGTTTCCATGACCCGGAGCGGATGCGCCGGGCCTTCGTCAAGATTCATGGCATGTCGCCACAGGCCATGCGCCGTGTCGCGAAGGGCATGCCCGAAGAACAACACGCCTGACGCCGGATTCCCCTACGGCTTCTTCTGCTGTGCTGGGGTGACTCAAGATACGTCAACGGCGCCGAGATACACGTCAATGGCGGGCAGCACGTCTAGCAGAAACCACATCATGTGGTGAGAGATGCAGGATTCTGTGTCTCTCGGTACGTCTTCACATCTTCAAGCGGGAGCGCACTCACACGACATGTCTTCGTGTGATCGATGCTGCGCATTGATATGCGCGATGCATGGGCAAAAACGAGGGAAGTTCGTCCTTTCGTCATGAGCTGGCGTTGACGAGAATCCGGGCCTTGATCGGCATACGAGACAAACCTCCCATGAAACACATGATGTTGCCTGGCCTGCGGGGCATGACCGCATGAGCACGACACCTGAAAACTCAACCGTCCCGAAGAGTGCATCGAACATGCGGTGGCGCTCCGTGGCGTCACTTCTGTCCATCGCTGTTCTGGCGGGCATTGGCATCGTCGTCGTGCCCGCTACGAAAACATCTGCCGCACCGGTAGCGCCGCTGCCCACGGTATCCGTGGCCAAGCCGCTACATCGCGAAATTACCCAATGGGACGACTACGTTGGACGCTTCGAGCCCAGCCGCACGGTCGATATCCGGCCTCGCGTCTCGGGTCAGGTGGCCGCGGTCCATTTCACGGATGGTGCGCTGGTGCACAAGGGGGATCTGCTTTTTACGCTCGACAAGCGCCCCTTCGAGGCAGCACTCGCCGAAGCCCGGGGCAACCTCGCTTCGGCGCAAAGCGACCTGGTGCTGGCCCGCGCCGACCTCACCCGCTCCGAGCATCTGGTCGGCGATGACGCCATGGCTCAGGGTGAAATGGATCGCCTGAAAGCGCGCGTGGGTGCAGCGACGGCGGCGGTCACGAGTGCGACGGCCCGGGTGCAGGGCCGATCGCTGGACCTTGAATTCACTGAGGTCCGTTCTCCCATCGACGGTCGTGTATCGGACAGGCGTATCGACCCGGGCAACCTCGTGGCCACCGGCGACGGTCGCAACGGCACGCTGCTGACGACGGTCAATGCACTCGACCCGATCTACTTCGTGTTCGATGCATCGGAGGCGATGTTCCTGAAATCCCGGCGTGCGGAAAATGCAGGGAAGAGTGAGGCGGTAGCCGACGTCCGGTTGCAGGATGAAGCCGACTATCGCTGGCATGGCCGGGTGGATTTTATCGATAACGGACTCGATCCCCGCGCGGGAACGGTTCGCATGCGTGCCGTCATCGATAACCCCGCGTACTTCCTGACGCCGGGCATGTTCGGAAACATGCGCCTGGCGGATCGTGGTGCGGCGTCCGCGTTGCTTGTGCCGGATGAAGCCATCCAGACCGATCAGGCCGACAAGCTTGTCCTGGTCGTGACCACCGATGGCACAGTCAAGGCGCAGCGCGTGCAGACCGGTCCGCTGGTTGAAGGACTTCGTGTCGTCGAATCGGGGTTGTCAGGCAACGAATCGGTCGTGGTCAGCGGAGTGCAGTACGCAACGCCGGGCTCGAAGGTTGAAGGCAAGCCGGTGACCATCTCACCCGTAGCGACACCCTCCGGCGTGGCGGCACCCCTTGCGGCTAGTGAGGCGACCCTCGTCCCGCAAACGTCCCCGCATCGCCTGACCTCCCAAGGATCATAGCCATGCGTCTATCACGCTTCTTCATCACGCGGCCGATTTTTGCCGGTGTGCTGGCCGTCATCATCACCATCATCGGTGCCATTTCCTACTTCCGGCTGCCTGTGTCGCAGTACCCCGACGTCATTCCTCCGCAAGTCGTCGTTTCCGCCCATTTCCCGGGCGCCACGGCCGAGACGGTGGCCGAAACGGTCGCTGCGCCCATCGAACAGGAGATCAATGGTGTCGACAACATGCTCTACATGTCGAGCCAGTCAACAGGCGATGGCAAGGTAACCATTACCGTCACTTTCCGGATCGGCACGAACCTGGATGCAGCACAGATGCTCGTCCAGAACCGGGTCGCATCCGCCACGCCGCGACTGCCCGAGGAAGTGCAGCGCCTGGGCGTGACTACCCGTAAGACGGCGCCCAGTGCGCTGATGGCCGTCAACCTCGTTTCTCCCGACGGTACGTTCGACCAGAGCTACATCTCGAACTATGCGCTGACGCAGGTGCGCGACCGCTTGAGTCGCATCGACGGCGTCGGTGATGCGGTGATCTTCGGCAGTCGCGAGTTCGCCATGCGAATCTGGATCGACCCGGGTCGCGCTGCAGCGCTCAATCTCACGGCCGGAGAAATCGTTGCAGCGCTTCGCGCGCAGAACGTCCAGGTGGCCTCGGGTGCCATTGGTGAGCCGCCCGTCTCGGATGCCAACGCATTCCAGCTGAGCGTGCGCACCCTGGGGCGGTTGAAGGACCCGTCGCAGTTTGCGGATATCGTCATCCGTACGGACGCGGCAGGCCGCCAGGTGCGCGTCCGGGACGTGGCGAGGGTCGAACTGGGCGCGGCGGACTACAGCACCAACGCCTATTTGTCGGGCAAGCCGTCCGTGATGATCGGCATTTTTCAGCGACCCGGTTCCAACGCATTGGAGACCGGCAAGGCCGTCGAGCGGGAGATGGACGAGCTGACGAAAACATTTCCGCGTGGCCTCGAATACAAGAGCATGTGGAACTCGACGAAGTTCATCGAGCAGTCGACCGAGGCGGTCATGCACACCTTGTTCGAAGCCGCTGCCCTGGTGGTGCTCGTGATTTTCGTCTTTCTTCAGAACTGGCGGGCGGCCGTTATTCCCATCGTGGCTATTCCGGTCTCGCTGGTCGGCACCTTCGCTCTGCTGGCCATTGCCGGGTACAGCCTGAACAGCCTTTCTCTTTTTGGCCTCGTGCTGGCGATTGGTATCGTAGTCGATGACGCCATCGTGGTCGTGGAGAACGTGGAGCGAAACCTGGCCCTCGGTCTTGCACCCGTGGACGCGGCGCGCAAGTCGATGGATGAAGTGTCGGCTGCACTGGTAGCCATCGTGCTGGTGCTCTGTGCGGTCTTCATTCCCACGTTCTTCCTTGAGGGCCTCTCGGGTGCCTTCTACAGGCAGTTTGCGTTGACGATTTCCGGCGCCACGGTCATCTCGCTCGTACTTTCACTCACGCTTTCACCCGCACTGGCAGCACTGCTCCTTCGTCCGCATGCCGAAAAGGCAGCCAGCCATCCCGTCGTTGCCGCGCTCCATCGCTCAGGTGATTCGTTCAACAGCCGCTTCGATAGCTTTGCCGCGGCGTATGGCAGGCTCACCACCCGGATGGTCGCGAGGCCCAGGGCCGTCATGGTGTCCTATGCCGCGCTGATTGCCGCAACCCTGGGGTTGTTCTACGTGACGCCTTCGGGCTTCATTCCTGCCCAGGACCAGAGCTACCTGATTACCATCATCCAGTTGCCGCCGGGTGCTTCGCTGGCGCGGACAGATGCGGTCGTCCAGGAGGTCTCCCGGCGTGTGCTGGGCATCGAGGGGGTACGCGGCACCATCATGCTGCCGGGCTGGGATGCCGCCTCCAACACCAACGCGCCCAATGCCGCAACGGCGTTCATTCCACTCAAGCCTTTCGCCGAGCGTTCCCGTCACGCCAGCGACATCCTGGCCGAGGCCCGGCAGAAGACGGCAGGCATCACGGACGCACGGGTCCTGGTGATTCCGCCACCGCTTATCGACGGCATCGGCTCCGCAGGCGGGTACCGCATGATGGTGCAGGACAGGGGAGGGAGCGACTACCACGCACTCGGCCAGAAAGCCGGCAAGCTCATCGAGAAAGCCAATGGCACCCAGGGTCTGGCGCAGGTCTTTACCTTCTTCAATACACTCACGCCGCGCATCTTCGCGGATATTGATCGCCGCAAGGCCGACATGCTCGGCGTACCTCCGGAGCGTGTGTTCGAAACGCTGCAGGTCTACCTTGGCTCGGCCTATATCAACGACTTCAACCTGCTCGGACGCACGTTCCATGTCACCGCGCAGGCTGACCAGGCCTTCAGGCGCAGCCGTGCCGATATCGTCAACCTGAAGACACGCTCGGACGGTGGAGCCATGGTGCCCATCGGTGCCGTGGCGACGCTCAAGGATGAAACGGGGCCGTATCGTGTCGTTCGCTACAACCTGTTCCCCGCCGTCGAGGTGGATGGCGATACGGCTCCCGGCTATTCAACGGGTTATTCGATGGCCACGATGGAAGCGCTCGCCACGCAAGTACTCGGTCCGGGCTATGGCTTTGAGTGGACCGGCATCGCCTATCAGCAGAAGACGGTGGGCAATACCGCGGGCCTGGTATTCCTGCTTGCAGTGGTTTTCGTCTTCCTTGTACTTGCGGCGCAATACGAAAGCCTGACGCTGCCGCTGTCGATCATCCTCATCGTGCCGATGTGCCTGTTCGCGGCCATGATTGGGGTCAATATCCGCGGGATGGACAACAACGTCCTGACCCAGATCGGCCTCGTGGTGTTGATTGCACTGGCCGCCAAGAACGCCATCCTGGTCATCGAATTTGCCCGGCAGGCGGAGGAGCAGGACGGATTGAGTCCCGCGATGGCCGCTGCCCGTGCCGCGCAGATGCGCCTTCGGCCGATTCTCATGACGAGTCTTGCGTTCATCCTGGGTGCCGTGCCGCTGCTTGTAGCCACGGGCGCCGGCGCCGAGCTGCGTCAGGCTCTGGGTACCGCGGTGTTCTTCGGCATGCTTGGTGTTACCGGCTTCGGCCTGCTCTACACGCCTACGTTCTACGTGGTCTGCCGCGCCCTGGCCCTGCGTCTGGAACGCCGCCGCCTTGGCCGGACGCCGGCATCCACGCTTCTGACTTCGGACTGAGACCCATGCGGATTCGTATCTTTACCCTGTCGACTATCACATTGGCCCTGTCGGCTTGTGCGGTCGGTCCGGATTACAAATCTCCCGATGTTCCGTCGTCTGCGCAAGGTCCGTTCCTGATGACCAGCGCTACCGTGTCGGCGGATGCGCCCGCGAACGATTATTGGTGGAAGCTTTACAACGATCCGGTGCTCGACCGCCTCATCGACGACGCGCTGCGCGCCAACACGGATATCCGCGTTGCTCTTGCTCGTCTTGATCGCGCAAGGGCTGATCTGCGCGAGGCCAGGGCTCAATGGTGGCCGTCCACGGATATCGATGTCAGCGCCAATCGCCAGCAGCTCCCGGCAGTGCAGATGTTGCCGGGCTATGCGCGGGACAATACCTATGTCGATGCGGGGCTCAGCGTCGCCTATGAGGTGGATCTTTTTGGTCGGATACGTCGGCAGGTGGAGGCTGCGCGTGGGAACTACGGTGCCGCCGAGGCGGACGTCGATGCCGTACGGGTAACGATCGTGGCCGACACGACAAAGGCCTATGTGGATGCTGCCAGCGCTGCCCGGCGCCTGGACGTGGCACGACATATCGTCGCCTTGCTCGACCGAACCCTGGGCGTGACCAGGGCACGGCAGGAGGCAGGCCTGGCCGGCGTCCTGGATGTCACCCGCATCGCCGCACTCCGGGAGCAGCGCAACGCCGATATCCCGGTCATTGCCGCCGAGCGCCAGGCGGCCCTGTTCCGTCTTGCTGTCCTGACCGGCAGGGCACCGAAGGATCTGCCGGCGGAGGCGGCTGCCCGGGCCACGGCACCACGCATGGATGAGCCGATCCCGACGGGTGACGGTATGCAGCTGCTCGGTCGCCGCCCCGACGTGAAAGCGGCCGAGCGACGTCTGGCGGCTGCAACGGCAAACATCGGTGTCGCCACGGGCGACCTGTACCCCAAGGTATCGCTGGGGGCGTCTGTCGGTTCGACTGCCTACGGTTTCGGTGACTACTTCGGGCAGGGGCCCTTGCGCTGGATGCTTGGCCCGCTGATTTCATGGTCGTTTCCCAACCAGGGGCACGTTCGCGCGCAAATCGACCGCTCGAAGGCCGACACGCGGGAAGCGCTGGCACGATTCGACGGCACGGTGCTCCAGGCCCTCGGAGAAACGGAGACGGCATTGTCGAACTATGCGCGCGTCCTTGAACGTCGTCAGGCACTCGCTTCAGCACGGCATGAGGCCGAGCGAGCGGTCAACATCGTCCGGGCACGGCAGCGGGAAGGGCAGATCGACAATCTCTCGCTGCTGGATGCCGAACGGACGTTTGCAGATTCCGAAGCCGATCTCGCTAGCGCTGATGCCCGTGTCGCCGATAGTCAGGTGGATCTCTTCCGGGCACTGGGCGGCAGCTGGTCGTCGGCAGCGGTGTCCGGGGTCAATCCTCCCCTCGGGATAGCCATACGCGAGGCAGGTATGCCTTGGCGCACCCCTTGAAACAGACCAGTTGCCCCTGCGTGCCGGTAAACGACAGCAGCGTGCCGTCAGCCATCTTCAACTCCAGCAGGCCGCCCGGAACCGGCGAATGGATGACGCCGTCGTGCACAAGGGTGACCGGCATGGCGAAGGTTTTCTGCCCCCACCGCCAGTACGCCATGCCTTTGTCACCCTTGATCGAGATCTCGGCGGTATTGGGGCCATATCCCTCCTTGTCGTAGAGGTGTATTTCCTTTGACCTGCAAGCGACTAGCAGAATGATGACGGAAGCCACTGTCAGGGATTGGACAAGCTGCATGGCAACTTCTTCCTGGTGAAGATCGGGTGTGTGAATGTTTACTCGGCAGACGATCACGGACGGGGCCGGTTCGCCATGATCGTGGCCTTTCATACCGGCCAGTCGGTGAAATCCAGGGCTACGTATCCCCGTGGCGATGGCGGGGGAGACGGCGCGCAATAAAAAACCCGCAGAGGGGAGTCTGCGGGCCTTGGGGAACTCCATCCAAGCCAGGCAAGCGAGCAGGGGAACTCAGAGCCATGGCGGTGGGAACGTCGCCTCGCGGCGACCTGAGGTACAAGCTATTCCCCTGGAAGTTAACGCCACCTGAGTTTTCATGGATGAGGCTGGGTATGTTCAGCATCCATACCATGACGCATTTTCTTGCGCATGAGGGGGATATTGCGCCGAGCCTTATGGATGCTCTTCATTCTTGTGTACCGGCTTTCACTGGAGAAGGACGTCGCAATGTCACGGGCGGCCCGACCTTTGGAGGCTCACTCAAGTACCGGAAACCCTCGCATGTCGAACGCCCCCATCCTGATCGATCCGACCACCCGATTCCCGGGGCCGCCGTTTCATACACCGAAGCAATCTGCTCCAGGGCTTGCCGCAAAGCTCGATCCGCCCGCCGACCATGGAGAACGCTCGTACAAAGGCAGCGGCAGGCTGCAAGGACGCCGCGCTCTTGTCACGGGCGGCGATAGTGGCATCGGGCGTGCTGTGGCCATCGCTTTCGCGCGGGAAGGGGCTCACGTCGTCATCAATCATCTGCCCGAGGAAGAAGCGGATGCGAGAGAAGTCGTGACCCTTGTCGAGGCGGAAGGCGTTGTCGGAAAAGCCATCCCCGGTGACCTGAAGGACGAGGCATTCTGCAAATCCCTGGTCGGCCGTGCCGCTGAAGCGATGGGTGGCCTGGATATCGTCATCAACGTGGCAGGTCGCCAGACTCACCAGGCAGGCATCGAAGACCTGACCACCGCGCAGTTCGACGAGACCTTCAAGGCCAACGTCTATGGCCTATTCTGGATTTGCAAGGCCGCCATGGCCTTGCTTCCCAGAGGAGGCACCATCGTCAATACCGCTTCCATCCAGGCATATCAGCCTTCGGACATCCTGCTCGACTACGCCTCAACGAAAGCCGCCATCGTGGCGTTTACGAAATCGCTGGCGAAACAGGTGGCCGAAAAGGGCATCCGGGTGAACGCCGTGGCACCGGGCCCGATCTGGACGGCACTCCAGCCGTCGGGCGGCCAGCCTATGGAGAAGATCAAGAACTTCGGCGCCAGCGTCCCCATGAAACGACCGGGACAGCCCGTGGAGTGTGCCCCGCTGTATGTCCTGCTGGCCTCGAACGAGTCCAGCTTCGTCACCGGCGAGACCTATGGCGTGACGGGCGGCAATCCGCTGCCCTAGTGTCTTAAGCCGCGGGTGGGGCGCGGAGGCATTCGCGCAACGATGCGGTTTTACGGGATTTATATGGGATGACGATTTCCCGTTACTCCAAACGCTTGCCTGCCTTCTCATAATGAGTGGGCAGGCTGATTTCACCAGGCGTTTCGTGGAGCAGAGAAATGGCGCATCCGTCCCATATCGGCATGAATATCCGTCGCGAATGCAGCAACCAGAACATCACACTGGATGAGTTGTCCAGGCGGACCGGACTTTCGGTGGGGCGCCTATACGAAATCGAAGAGGCGGGAGGCTGCCCAAGGCTGTCCGAGATCATCGGTGTGTCCCGGGCGCTGGATGTTCCCTATACGGCGCTTCTGGTCAGTACGGCAAGGCCGGGGAACACTTCGGGCCGGTCGATCGTATCGGGTTCGCTGAGGCTGCATCGCCAGCCGCATGGTATGAAGCACGCCTCGTCCCGGTAAGCGACGCTGGGGTCAGCGTCTCCCCGGAGACAAAAGTCTCACGCGCAACCAGCGACATTCGCCCCTGCACCAGTTTCCACAGGGAGAATGTAACGTGACGAATGACGCCGCTCCGCCGCCGGAGATCGATGTGCCGCCCCAGCCAGTGGCGGAGGTGGAAGCGGAAGAGATGCCGTTGCCCAACGACCCCAAGACGGTCTTTCTGGGCATACTGACCGTCATTGCGGTGCTGGGCTGTGCCTATGTTGCTCGGGAGGTGATCCTCCCGGTCGTCCTGGCCTTCATCCTGAAACTGCTCCTCCAGCCCCTGATGCGGTTGCTTGCCAGGGTCCGGGTTCCGCGGCCGGTGGCGGCCTTGCTGCTGATCGTGGCGCTGTGGGGCCTGCTGGCCGGGCTGGGAGGCATGCTGAGCGGTCCGGCGCAGAGTTGGGGGCAACGGCTCCCCGAGGGCCTGCCTCGCCTGCAGGAGCGTGTGAAGGTCATCAGTGCCCCGCTGGACAGCCTGAAGGGGATGCTGGCGCATGCCAAGGGCATGATCGGGGCATCCGACGAAGGCACGGCGGGTCATCCGGCGGCTGCTGGCATCGATTTCCAGGGCGCCATCCTGAGTGGGGTCCAGACCTTCGCGTCTGAATTCCTGACGATGTTCCTCGTGCTCTTTTTCCTGCTCAACTCCGGCGATACCTTCCTGCGCCGGCTGGTGGAGGTGATGCCCCGGTTCCGGGACAAGCGTCAGGTGATCGACATTGCCTGGCAGGTGGAGAGTGACGTGTCGTCGTACCTGGTCACCATTACCATGATGAACCTGCTCGTCGGCATCGCAACGGGCCTGGCGATGTGGGCATTGGGACTGTCCGATCCCATCCTGTGGGGGGCCGTGGCGTTCCTGCTGAACTACGTGCCGATTCTTGGTCCGCTGGTGGGCGTGGTGACCTTCCTGGGTGTGGGCATGCTCAGCCTCGATCCGTTGTGGAAGGCCTTCATGCCCATGGTGCTCTACGGCGCGATCCACGTGCTCGAAGGCGAGACCATCACGCCCATGCTGCTGGCGCGACGCTTTACGCTGAATCCCGTCATCGTGATCATCGCGCTGCTGTTCTGGGACTGGATGTGGGGTGTGCCCGGCGCCATCCTTGCCGTACCGATGCTCGCCATCACCAAGATTCTCTGCGACGGCATCCGTCCGCTCGCTGCGTTCGGGCATTTCCTCGAAGGGGATCGTCGTAAAGCGGCCGACGAATCGTAGCGAGCGGGCAACCGGTTTATGCCCGCTCGCCCCGTATAGGAATGAGTCCACCTGGTGTCACTGCAATCACAGTGTGCGCGTGACGGATATCCATCTCCTGCAGGCCCGTCATGGTACCGAATGCCGGAAGTATCCCTGCGGTGTCGTCGAAGACGAACGCGGGCAGGCGATGCTTGCGCCATCCATCTCGCACGATGACGCCAGGGTGGACATGCCCTGATAGAACATAGCCACGAGGATCGGTTTCCGGATGGTGGGTGAGAACGAACGGTGGCTCCATCACCGGTTCCCGGAGCACGCCGATACCGAGTGAGCGTGCGTCGAAGTGGCGGTCGTGATTGCCTTCCACCAGCAGCATGTCAATGTCGGGATGCCGATGTCGCCATGCACGCATGGCCGTCACCCATTCGCTACCGTCCGTGGCCTCGCCGTGGGCAAGATCGCCCAGGATCACCAGCCGGCGTGGGGTGAACTCGTCGATGAGGGCATCCAGTCGCCCGATGTCCGTATAGGTATCGCCACTGGGCACGGCGATGCCGGCGCGGCGGAAGACGCCGCCCTTGCCGAGGTGGACATCCGCGACCATCAAGGTGCCCGTATCCGGCCTGAAAAGTGCGCGTTCTGCGTGGGCGATCAGGCGCGCGCCTGCAATAGCCAGCTCATACGTCATCATGTGTCTGCCTTCGCTTCAAGGCTGGCTCGCATGCGTTCCACGCGCGATCGCCAGTCGTCTGCGGAGATGCCGCCGCGCAAACGTTCTACCCATAACGGAAACGACAAGGGGGTAAGCCGGGGCGGCTCCTTCCATACCAGCTGCGAGCGGGCCATGCGCAGCATGACGCGGCGCAGGCGCTTCACCTCCAGATGCAGTTCAAGTACCTCGTGATCGGCCTGCCAGAGCAGGGGATGGTCGGGATCGTGCCTGCGCAGCACGTCGTAAAGCAGGCCGCTCGATGCCTGGAGCTGGCGCAGTGTCTTCGAATGGGCGGGATAGCCGCTGAAGACCAGTCCGGCCACGCGGGCGATTTCCCTGAACTGCCTCCGGGACAGCTCGATCAGGTTGATGCTCCGCACGATATCGGTAGCGAGCCGTGATGGGTGCAGCAAGCTTCGCATGGTGGCCGTATCCAGTGGCGGAAGCGTCGCGGCGGTGATCGTGAGCCCGTAATCGTTCACGGCATAGCCGTAGTCGGCCGGATGGATGAGCGACAACCGGTAAGCGAGCAGGGCGGCCATGCCCTCGTGTGCGAGATGGCCGGCGAAAGGATAGAGGAACAGGTAATCGCCATCCCGGGTACGAATCCGTTCGCACAAGGTTTCCTCCGTGCCCGGCACGGCGGATTGCCTTCGCTGGATGGCAAGCAGGGGTTCAAGCCGCTTCATTTCAGGCGATGCGGTGGCCTTCGAAGCCAGCGCGTGTCGCAGGTGGTCGGACAGTTCGCCCGACAGGGGCAGCCTGCCGCCTTGCCAGCGAGGCACGCCACCACGACGGCTGTTTGCCGCGCGCACGTAAGCCGTCATGTCACGGACGCGGACCAGCTCAAGGTTGCGACCGGCAAAGAGGAATCGGTCGCCGGGCCGCAGGCGCGCAATGAATGACTCCTCGACGCTGCCAAGGCGCGCGCCCTTGAGATATCGCACCTGGAGGCTGCCATCGGAGGTGATGGTACCGATCGAGAGGCGATGCATGCGCACGATGCGCGGTGCGCTCGCCAGGTATCGACCATGTTCAAGCACCAGCTTCCGGTATTCCGGATAAGCCGCCAGGGCGCTCCCTCCGGTCACCAGGAAACGAAGCGTTGCATCGAAGCGCTCCCGTGGCAGGGATGCGTATGGCCATGCCGAGGTGACCTCCGCATAGGCTTCGTCGGCGTCGAAACCGCCTGCCACCGCGAGTGTAGTCAGGTGCTGGGCGAGAACATCCAGGCATCCCTTGCGTGGATGGCGGGGCTCCAGATGACCCTGGCGCAGCGCATCGCGGGTGGCGGCAATGTCGGCCAGTTCGAGCAGGTGCGTCGGTACGCACAGGATGCGCGAAGGCGCACCGGGTTGATGCCCGCTGCGCCCGGCCCTTTGCAGCAGACGGGCGATGCTCTTGGGGCTGCCTATCTGGATCACCTTCTCGACACTGGAGAAATCCACGCCAAGATCGAGGCTGGACGTCGCCACCACACATCTCAGCCTGCCTTCGCGCAAGGCTTCTTCGGTCGCGAAGCGCAGCCTGGGATCGATCGAGCCATGATGCAGGGCGAGTGTGTCCGGATCTTCGGGCCACACGGAGGCAAGCGCCTCGTGCCAGAGTTCGGCTTGCGAGCGTGTGTTTGCAAACACGAGGCTGCTACGTGCGCTCATGAGCGTAGCGAGTACGCGCGGCAGCTGTCGCAGGCCCAGGTGCCCGGCCCAGGGAAATCGTTCGCCGGCTTCGGGAATGGCCGATTCGACAATGATCTTCTTGGGCGAGGAAGCACCTACCAGCACACCACGGGGCGTGAGCGCGGCCAGTGCTTCGTCAAGGTTGCCCAGCGTGGCTGACAGGCCCCAGATCCTTGCATCGGGCCGATAACGACGCAGGCGGGCCAGGCCAAGGAGCAGCAGGGTTCCGCGCTTGTTGCCGATGAGTTCATGCCATTCGTCGACAACGATGCCCTGTAGCCGCGAGAAACGATCGGCAGCATCGGGATAGCTGAGCAGCAGGGCAAGGCTTTCCGGCGTGGTGACCAGCAGTTCGCAGGCGCCACGTCGTAGCCGCGCGCGCTCGCCGCTACCGCTGTCGCCGGTACGACGAAGCACGCGCCATGGCAATTCCATGGCCTCGACGGCGGCGCTCAGGTGCTGCGTGGTATCCGTAGCCAGTGAGCGCAAGGGAGTGATCCAGAGCAGTTGCAGCCCTGCCGCGGGATGAAGCACGCCGTGGATGAGCGGGCCGCCGGCCGCTGCCAGCGTCTTGCCGGTGCCCGTGGGTGCATGGATCAATCCATCCTCGCCAGCTGCCCAGTGTCGCCATGCTGCGCGCTGGAAAGGCGCCGGGCGGCGGCCCTGCGACGCGAACCACGCCACCAGGCGTGATTCAGCCCGTCGCCAGCTTGCGGAGGTCGGCGAGGTGTTCGGCATCGTGGATGGACAGGTCGGTTCGCCAGCGGAGGATGCGCGGAAAGCGCAAGGCCACGCCGGACTTGTGGCGGCCGGACAACTGGATGGCTTCGAAGGCGAGTTCGAAAACGTGAGTGGGCGTGACCGAACGGACCGGGCCGAAACGTTCAATGGTGTTGGCCCGGATCCATCGATCCAGGGCGGATATCTCGGCTTCGCTGAGGCCGGAATACGCCTTGGCCACGGTCACCAGTTGTCCTTCGTCCCAGGCGCCGAAGGTGTAGTCGGTAAAGAGCCCCGAGCGACGGCCATGTCCGGGCTGGGCATAAAGCAGCACGCAATCGACCGTATAGGGATCGATCTTCCACTTCCACCAGTCGCCGCGTTTGCGTCCCACGCGGTATGGTGAATCCAGGCGCTTGAGCATCAGGCCTTCGGTCTGGCGCGCACGCGATTCTTCCCGGACCGTCTCCAACTCGGCCCAGTCGGTCGCGGGAACGATGTCGGAAAGGCAGAAGGTCGCGCCCAGTTTACTGACCACGGCTTCCAGCTGGGCGCGGCGCTGATACAGCGGCTGTTCGCGGATATCCTCGCCGGCGATTTTCAGCAGGTCGTAGGCCACGAAACAGACGGGAACCTCGGCCATCAGGCGTGCACCGGGTGCCCGCTTGTTGATGCGTTTCTGTAGTGCGGTAAAGGGCATGGGCGCGGGTGATCCGGGTGCCCATGCCATGATTTCCCCGTCCAGCGCGCATCCGTCGGGCAGTGCCAGCGCGGCCTGTTCGATTTCCGGAAAACGCCCCTCAAGCAGCTCGTTGCCCCGGGACCAGAGAAAGCTGTTGCCATGCCCACGTATGAGCTGGGCACGGATACCATCCCACTTCCATTCGGCCTGCCATGCTTGTGGGTCACCGAGTTCGGAGACGTCCCTTTCGAGTGGCGACGCAAGGAAGAAGGGGTAGGGGCGTTCATTGTCTTCGTCGGCACCTTCCGGCGCCGTAAGCAAGGCGAAGCTATCTGCCCCGGGAGTCCAGTCGCCGCTGAGGCGATGTGCCACGAGGTCGGCGGGGATCGCATAGGCGTCGGCGATGGACTGGATCATCAGCCGCTGTGACACGCCTACCCGCAGGGACCCCGTGAGCAGCTTGTTCACGAGGAACAACTCGTCTTTTCCGAGTAACCGCCACCACTGGCGGAGGCGCTCCACGCGCTCAGCGGACTCCATCGCCCGCAAGGAAGGAAGTCGGGACGTCATCCACTCCTGCAAGGCTGCGTTTTCGCCCGGCATGTCCGAGACCGGCAGCATGAGGGTGATCGTTTCGGCGAGGTCGCCTACCTGGGCGTAGCAATCGTCGATCAGCCACGTGGCAAAACCGGTTTCTTCCGCCAGCGCCACGCGCATTTCACTGGAAGTCGCGGTACGTTTGAGTTTGCCACCACTCAGGATATAGACCGCCCAGGCGGCATCCGCCGCCGACGTCTCCAGCAGATAGGCGGCGATGGCCTCCCGTTTGGCCAGGGTCGATGTCGTGCGGTCGAGCTTGCCGAACAGGTGGGCGAAGCGATGCATCAATCGCCCTCCTCGGATGAGCGCGGATTCAGCACCACATCGCCCAGGGACGACAGCGGCCGCGCATCATGGCCAGCTTCGCGCAGGTAGCGGATAAGCGCTTCGCCGTCGCCATGGGTCACGTAGATCCGGCTGGCGCCGGAATCCTGCACACTGCGAACCAGACCATTCCAGTCGGCGTGGTCCGACACGATGAAGCCCCGGTCGTAGCCGCGCCGGCGCCGGGCACCGCGTACCTGCATCCACCCGGAAGCGAAGCCGGTCGACGCCTGGGCGAACCGTTTCATCCAGGGCGAGCCGGCCGCCGAGGGCGGGGCGAGGATCAGCTCGCCGGCAAAGTCCCGGCCGCGGGGCGATTCACCGACGGAAGCCGTAGAAACCATCGCGACGCCCGCTTCGCGGTAGACATCGACCAGACGTAGCATGGCGCCGTGCAGGTGCACGGTACGATCCGTTCTCGCCGCCAGTTCGGCCAGCAGGCGCTGGGCCTTGCCCAATGCATAGCAGAACAACACAGCAGGTACCTGCCGGGCCGCGCAATCGTCCCACCAGGCCAGCAGGTCCGTGATCACCTGGGTCATCGGGGGCCATCGGTAGATGGGTAACCCAAAGGTGGATTCAGTGACAAAGATATCGCAAGGGACCGGCGTGAACGGCTCGCAGGTAGGGTCCGGATCGCGCTTGTAGTCGCCGGAGACGACGGCCACCGTGCCGGCCGCCTCGATCCGGATCTGCGCGGACCCCAGCACATGTCCTGCCGGATGCAGGGAGACCGTGGTCTCGCCCAACTGGAAACGCTCGCCGTAGGGGTGTTCGATCAGCGCAGCATCTTTACCCAGGCGCTCGCGAAAGAGGGGGAGCCCTGTCTCGCTGACGTGATAGAGCGCGCTACCGGCGCGGGCATGGTCGCCGTGGGCATGCGTGATGACGGCGCGTTCCACCGGCCACATCGGGTCGATGAAAAAGTCTCCAGCCGGGCAATAAAGCCCTTCCTTACGGGGCTGGAGAAGATATTCGTTCATTCATGGGAGGCTAGGGTGCCCTCCGTCAAGAGTCCGTGTCGGAAACGAGTTGCCTGCAAACGGGCCTTCCAGGCTGAATCGTCGTGGTTACGCGACCCAGTCCACACAGTGAGCGAAGCGTGTGGGCCGCAAGGACATGTATTGAGCCACACGCGGGCGTTGCGCGCGGTTCGGGCTACTGCCGTGCGGCAGGAGATGGTGCCAGATGATCATGTCGCCCCGCCTGGCGGCGATCGGCTTCATGGTAAGCGTTCGTCGTGCGTGGTCTTGCGCGCTGGTACCTTGCGGAACGCTTTTCAACCACTGTTTCAGCGAACGGTGAAAACCAGGCACGCAGCTGAAAGCTCCCTGGTCCTCGTCAACATCGGCCAGATACAGGATGCCCTGCATGTCGAGGCAATGTGGCTCGGCCAGCGTGGCATCCCAATGCAGATGGGGCCCCGGGAAGGGCCAGTTTTCGCGTTCCGGGGGATTCAGGCCGCCCTGATCAATCGTGACCCAGAGATCTTCACGACCCCAGAGCTGGGCATGGGCCTTGTGGATGCGTGGCGCGCAGCGATTGGCTACGAGTGCAGGGTGCCGGAGCAGGGGCACCCAGATGGAATGCCCCAGTGATTCGCGATACCAGGACTCCGGATCGTCACGGTCCATTCCCAGATAATCGTAGATGGCCTGTTCCGCGGCTTCGGCGGCCGGCGCGCTGATGGCATTGCGGAGGATGACGTAGCCGTGTTCGTCCCAGTGAGCGAGATCCTCCGCATCCAGGCCTTCCACGTTATCGAGGTCGCCCACTTCGGAGCCGACGGTCTCTCCTTCCAGCGCCTTCCTGAGCCGGTCCAGCGATGCTTCAGGCAAGCCGCCGTCATTGCATTCGCAGACCCATGCTTCGAACTGCTCATAGCCAGGGCGCTGATAATGGAGATACCGCAGGGTTTCCAGAACGTTGAGGCGCAAGCCAGCCAGAAGAGTCTTCTCGACATCCTGCGACAGTGGTGCGACAGACCCGGGTTCGCACTGGAGGGCCCAGTACGTGTGCAACTCTCTGATGCCCAGTTTTGTCGTCATCGGGGTCATGTAGGCACTCAGGCAGCCACGTCACCGGCAAAGAAGCCCAGGTACTTCACGTGCCCGGCTTCTCGCTCATGTGAAGCCGCCGAATCCGTGCCGGCCGAGCGAAGCAGGTCCAGCGTGGCCTGTCGATTGGAAAGGAACGTCCACGATACGTCCGGCGTTTCGTCACCACTCACCGCCGCAGCCGCTTCAAGTGCTTCAAGAAGCTGTGCCGGGGGCACGGACAAGGCGACGATGCCTTCGTTGGAAAGCCCGGTCGTCGCATGGTCGAGCAACTGGCACAGGAGGGCCTTGGTCGCCGTATCGCGCTGGTCGGCCGCATGGGAGGCCTTGATGGCGTTCACCGTATCGGGATCAGTCCACTGGCCGGACGCATCGCGGATGATTTCTTCCGCCTGCCAGGCTTCGGGCGGGCATAGCTTGTTCGAGGGTTCAAGCTCGATGAAGGGATTGAGCTCGGCCGGATAGACGCGGCACACCTGGGGCCGTGTCTCATACACACCGCAGCGCATGTCGGGCAGCAGGTTGGGGCATGGGCCGTCGAAAGAAGCTACGAGGGTGGCGATGACCCGGACGGGCATCTGGGCACTGCGAGCCGCGAACGACCGGCGTCGCTTGTGCTGGGCCAGTCCGTTCTCCATCGGCGGCTCTTCGGGCCAGGGGATGGCTTCGCTGAAGAGCTGTATCTCGCCCCCGTTGCGCAGCCAGCGGATGGCTTCGTCGACGCTCAACGGTAGTCGCAGGCCGTGGCAGCAGCGGCCGCACATGGTGCAGGAGAAGTGGACAGTCATCGATACACGCCGACGGGTAATGATTCGAGACGGGGAGGCCGCGGCGTTTGTAACGCCGCTAAAACCCTGGGGTCTCTGGATGGTGCGTAAGCGTACTGGAAAAAGAAAGCCCCGAAGGGGATCGGGGCTTATGGCCGGTTATGTCCAGCCGGTCGATGCGTGGCGGTCGCGCGCGAGGCGCGTTCCTACAGGGGTCTTATCCAGATGTTGCGGAAGCTGATGGGTGCCGAGGGGTCGCCGTGAGCCTGTAGCTTGACCGGTGCGTCCGTGTACGGGTTGTACCTTGGCTTGCCAATGTAGAGGGTTTCGCCGGTGAGCTGGGTGTGGTTCTGTACCAGTACGCCGTTGTGGAGCAACGTGACATAGGCGGGCGACTTCAACGTGCCGTCGGCCGCGAACACCGGTGCCGTCCAGATGATGTCGTAGGTCTGCCATTGGCCCGGAGCGCGCATGGCGTTCACCAGTGGCGCGGTCTGCTTGTAGACGCTGGCGGCCTGGCCGTTGACATAGGTGGGATTCTTCCACGAATCCATGATCTGGATTTCGTAGCCTTCGTCGCCGGGACCGGTGGAGGCGAGGAACACACCGCTGTTGCCACGTGCCTGGCCTTCGCCAGTGATATTGGCTGGCACCTGCCATTCCAGGTGCAGCTGGTAATTCCTGAAGTGCTGCTTTGTCTGGATGTTACCGGTGGTCTTGTCCACCGTCAGCACGCCGTCATGGACTTTCCAGTGAGCGGGGGAATGATCCTTGGAGGCCTCCCACTGGTTGATGTCATGACCGTCGAACAACACGATGGCATCGGAAGGCGGCGCGCTGTCCTGCTTGCCGGTCGCTACGACCCTGGGAACCGGCTCCCATTGCTCGGTTGCCTTGGGGTCGGTCTGCGCCCATGCGTTACCCGTTGCGGCGACTGCCACAAGAAGGGCGGGGGCAATGAGGTTTTGCCGTTTCATGGGTTTTCTCCGGTGGGAGTTCATACCGCGCATATCTTGAACGCCTCGGCAAACGAGTTGAACGGGTCGGGGTGTGCCGGCATGAATTCATGCGCGATGTAGCCCTGGAAATTCAGGTCGGCGATGGCCGTGGCAATGGCCCGGTAGTTCAGTTCCTGGCTGCCGTCGATCTCATGGCGTCCCGGCACGCCGCCGGTGTGGAAGTGGCCGATCCATTGGATGTTGTCGCGGATGGTGCGTATCACGTCACCCTCCATGATCTGCATGTGGTAGATGTCGTAGAGCAGCTTTACATGGGGTGAGTTGATGCCTTTCATCACGGCCACGCCGAAGGCCGTGCTGTCGCCCTGGTAGCCGTGGTGATCCACCTTGCTGTTCAGCAGCTCCACGCATAGCGTGATGCCATTTTCCGCCGCCAGCGGGGCAATCTTCGACAGGCCCGCCACGCAGTTGTCGAGGGCCTGGCGATCATCGATGCCCGCCTTGCGATTGCCGAACATGGTGATCATGTTGGTCAGGCCGGCCTGCTTCGCGAGGGGAATGGTGGTTTCCAGCTCTTTCAGCAGCGTGGCGTGGTTGGCCGGGTCGTTGAATCCCATGGCGATGAAATCATCTCGGCGCGAGGGATAACCCATCGACACGGCCATGCCGTTATCGGCCGCCACGGCCCATTCGTCTGCATACAGCAGGTCGACGCCCACGAAGCCGATGGCCTTCAGTCGTTTGCAAAGCTCGGGTAACGGCGCATCGGAGGTCCAGCGGCTCAGCGATTGTTTCAGTCGTCCTGCGGGTACCTTGCCCGCCGCGGCCTTGCCGGGCGGCGTTTTTGCCGACGCCAGCAGCGGCAGGGCGCCAAAGGCCGCTGCCGCCGCTGTCAGCTGATTCAGCGCGGTGCGTCGTGCGGGATTGGCGGGGGAGGTGCTCATGTCGGTTCCAGTCCCAGGATGGCGCGATTGAAGGCGCGGTCGCTGCCGCTGGCGGCGAAGTCGTCGAACGCGCGCCGGGTCACTTCGATGATGTGGTCGCGAATGAAGAGGGCACCTTCCTTCGCGCCTTGCTGGGCATCTTTGATGCAGCATTCCCATTCGAGCACCGCCCAGCCGGGGTAGTCGTATTGCGCGAGCTTGCTGAAGATCGCACGGAAATCGATCTGTCCGTCGCCCAGCGAGCGGAAGCGGCCCGGGCGATCGATCCAGTTCTGGTAACCGCCATACACGCCCGCGCGGCCGTTGGGCCGGAACTCGGCGTCCTTCACGTGGAAGGCGCGGATGCGCTCGTGATAGAAGTCGATGAACTGCAGGTAGTCCATCTGCTGCAACATCATGTGGCTGGGGTCGTACAGGATGTTTGCCCGGGGATGATGATCCACGGCATCCAGGAAACGCTCGAAGGTGGCCCCGTCGTGCAGGTCTTCGCCGGGGTGCAGTTCGTAGCAGACGTCCACGCCCACGTCGTCGAAGGCATCCAGGATAGGCCGCCAGCGCCGGCCCAGTTCGGCGAAAGCCTCGTCGATAAGGCCTGCCGGCCGTTGCGGCCATGGGTAGAACAGGTGCCAGGCCAGTGCGCCCGAGAAGGTCACGTGCGAGGTCAGGTTGAAATGCCTGCTGGCCTTCGCGGCCAGCATGAGCTGGTTGGCGGCCCATGCCTGGCGTTCCGGCGTGTTGCCGCGCAGGGCATCCGGGGCAAAGGCGTCGAACAGGCGGTCATAGGCGGGATGCGACGCGACGAGCTGTCCTTGCAGGTGCGTGGAAAGTTCGGTGACTGACAAGCCATGCTCTGCCAGCATGCCGGCGATGTCGTCGCAATAGCCCTTGCTCGCCGCTGCCTGCTCAAGATCGAACAGGCGCCGGTCGTTGGTGGGAATCTGCACGCCGACAAAGCCAAGCGATGCCGCCCAGCGGGCGATATCCGGCAGGGTATTGAACGGCGCCTCATCCGCTGCGTACTGGGCGAGGAATATTCCCGGGCCCTTGAGTGTCTTCATGCATCAGATCCTGAGTTGCGTTTCGATGGCCCAGGCGCGTCCGTTCCCTGCCTGGGACAGGGGAATGTCAGACCTGAGGGCACCCGGGACCGGGTCGTACTGGAGAATCTGCGTGCAGCCGGGCTGGGACATGAAGAAGGCCAGCATGGTCAGCTTCTTGGTCATCAGCACGAAGTCGGCTGCGGGTGGCGGAGTGCTGCCATGTTTCGTGGCCAGGGCTTCGCCATGGAGCTTGTTGACCAGGGCCTTGCGCTGGGTTTCGTCCAACTGGGCGAAAGGCTTGCCGCCGGCCTGGTCGAAAGCTTTCAGGGCGCTGAGGTAACGCTGTTGCTCGGCCTTCGTGTAGACATCCTTGAACATCTGGTCGATGAACAGGGGGGCGCCGATGTCGATGGCGCCCGGCGTATCGGTACGGGGAATCACGATGTCCGCCACTGACGCAATGACGTCGTTCTGCGGGGGACTGAAGAATCGCGGTCCGGTAGCCGGCTTCTGCGAGGCGGCATGCGCCTCGAACACGGCAAGCAGGGATGGCCCGGCGATGGCGCCGACGGCCAGGGCGGACATGCTCTTCAACCATTCACGACGGTTCATGGCCATATCCTCAGATGTTGCCGCGCTTGAGTTCTTCCACGGCGTAGTTGGCCGCGCGTGCGGTCAGGGCCATGTAAGTGAGGGACGGGTTCTGGCAGCCGGACGAGGTCATGCACGAGCCGTCGGTGATGAAGACGTTCTTCACGGCGTGCATCTGGTTCCAGCCATTGAGCACGGAGGTCTTCGGATCGCGTCCCATGCGCGCCGTACCCATCTCGTGGATGCCCGCGCCGACGTTGGCCTTCATCGAGTACGAGGTCACGTTGCGATAGCCGGCAGCATTCAACATTTCCATCGCATCGCTGATCATTTCCTTGGTCAGCAGAAGCTCGTTTTCACGGTGAGCCGCATCGAAGTTGAGTGCGGGCAGGCCGTATTTGTCCTTGATGGTCTTGTCGAGGGTGACGAGGTTCTTGTGCGAAGGAAGCATCTCGCCGAAGCCCATCATCGATATCGTCCAGGGACCCGGTTTCTCCGCCGCATGCTTGAGTGCATCGCCCAGCAGGGGTTCGTCGACCAGTCGTGTCCAGTCTTCGCGTCCGGCGCCGCCCTGGAAGCCGAAGCCGCGCAGGTACTTGCGCTTGTCGGCACCCACGTTGCGATAGCGCGGGATATAGAAACCATTCGGGCGACGTCCGGAGTAATAGCGATCTTCATGGCCGTCGACATCGGCGCGTGCGCCATTGCCGAAGATGTGATCCATGATGTTGTGGCCTACCTCGCCGCTATCGTTGCCAAAGCCGTTGGGGAAGCGGCTGGACACCGAGTTGAGCAGGATGTGCGTGGTACCGAAGGTGGACGCACACAGGAAGATCACGCGGGCGAAGTATTCGGTCTGGTGACCGGTTTCGGCGTCGAGCACCCGTACGCCGGTGGCCTTGCCCTTCTCGTTGTCGTAGATCATTTCATAGACGATGGCATTGGTGACCGTCGTCAGGTTGCCTGTCCTCTCGGCCGAGGGCAGGGTGGACGAATTGCTGCTGAAATAGCCGCCGTAAGGGCAGCCACGCATGCAAAGGTTGCGGTACTGGCAGGTGCCGCGCTGCGGGCTCTGGTCATGTTTCAGCGGGGCGGACAGATTGGCCGTGCGCCCGATGATGAGCTTGCGGTTCATCTTGCTTGACAGCTTGCCCTGGAAATCCTTCTCCACGCAGTTGAGTTCCATGGGCGGCAGGAAGTCGCCGTCCGGCAGCTGCGCCAGGTGATCGGTATTGCCGCTGACGCCGATGAAATGCTCCACGCGGTCGTACCATGGTGCGATGTCTTCATACCGGATCGGCCAGTCCACGCCCACGCCTTCCTTGCCATTGGCCTCGAAGTCCATGGGGCTCAGGCGGTAGCTCTGGCGTCCCCACATCAGCGAGCGACCGCCCACGTGGTAGCCACGGAACCAGTCGAAGGGCTTGGTTTCTTCATACGGATTGTCGATGTCGTCGACGAACCAGTGCTTGGTGGACTGGGTGATGCCGTAGAACGAGGGGCGGGTGTGTTTCGGATGGCGCGCGATGTCTTCCTGCGTCGGCTCGTCCGCATAGGGCAGTTCCCACGGCGCTTTCATGGCGGTGGGGTATTCACCGTGGCGGACCATGGGGCCACGGTCGAGGATGAGGGTCTTGAGTCCCTTTTCCGTGAGTTCCTTGGCGGCCCAGCCGCCACTGATGCCGGTGCCGACGACGATGGCGTCGTACGTGTTCTTTTCCATGCGTGTGCCTTCAGACGAGGTTGCGATCAGGAAAGGGGGCGCTTCAGCGCAGGGGGCGCAGGTAGTCGTAGTCGACGCGCGCGGCTTCGAGCTGGCTCATGCGGGCAAACGGACCTTCCTGCTCGACGAAGCAATGCTTCAGTCCGGCAGCATCTGCCGCCGCCATGATCGGCTTGTAGTCCAGCGTGCCGCGGCCCAGTTCCGCGCCGGGGTAATCCTTGCTGTTGCCGGGCAGGAAATCCTTGGCGTGCATAAGCGGGATGCGGCCGGGGTTGGCCTTGAAGTAATCGGCGGGATTCTTGCCACCGGCATGCACCCAGCCGCAATCCATTTCGAACTGGACGAGCTTATGGTCCGTTTCCTTCAGGAGCACGTCGTAGAAGGTCTGGCCACCACCCACGTCGGAGAACTCCAGGTGATGGTTGTGGTACGCGTACTGAAGACCCGCCTTGCGTGCCTTCTCGCCGAGCTGGTTGGCATAGTCGGCCGTGCGCTTGGCACCATCGAGCGAATAGTCGGCATCGGCCGTGTTGCGCTCCTTCTGCATGATGGCAGGCAGCATGCTGCTGACGATGTAGCGCGAGCCCAGTACATGCGCGGCCTCGATGCCCGGCTCGAAGCCCAGGCTGTCGTAATGCAGGCTGGGTGAGCTCAGGCCGGCTTCCTTCAGCTGGTCGCGCAGGGTCTTCGCCGTCGTGGTGACGATGGCCTCGATTTCCGAGTAGCCGATCTTCTTAAGCGTCTTGAGCGTGCCGATGGGGTCGTCCTGATAGGCCTTCAGCACCATGTAGAGCTGTATGCCCAAGGTCTTGCCCTGCGCGGCAGCGGCCAGGAGTTTTCCGGGCGCGCCGAGGGTAAGCCACGCTGCCGTGCCACAGAGTGCGGAGCGGGTCAGGAACTGCCTGCGATTCATCATGGAGGGATCTCCTTGGATAACGTGTTCGGGTCAGGTGGCGCTGGTGACCGGTTCGCTGGCCGTTGCCTTGCGATCCTTGAACAGCAGCACGAAGAGGACGAGCACCACGGCCGCGCAGGCGCCGGCAATCATCCAGATGGCATACCAGTCGTGCGTGGTCACGCCCTGGGCGTTCGTACGCGAATAGGTGTCTACCGCCACGCCGGAGAGCCACGATCCGACGAACATGCCCAGGCCATAGGTGAGGAAGGTGATCAGGCCCTGGGTGGCCGCACGCAGCGCGAAGGGCGCCTCGCGATCGATATAGATCTGGCCCACGACGAAGAAGAAGTCGAAGCAGATGCCGTGCAGGATGATGCCCAGCCACAGCATCCACATCAGCTCACCCGGGTTGCCGAAGGCGAACATGGCGTAGCGGATCACCCAGGCCAGCATGCCGACCGCCAGCATGTACTTCACGCCCAGCCGGCGGAAGAACCAGGGGATGAGCAGCATGCAGAGGATTTCGGACATCTGCCCACCGGTCATCTTGCCGGCCGCATTCACCACGCCCACTTCGTTGAGGAAGAGGTTGGTGAAGGCGTAGTAGAACTGGAGGGGGATGCAGATGAGGAACGAGGCCAGGGCGAATACCGCCATGGACCGGTTGCGCAGCAGATGCAGGGATTCCAGCGGTAGCGCATGGCGCATCGTGAAGCGCTGCGGGTTGGCCAGCGGCGGCGTGGCGGGCAGGGTGAAGCAGTAGCCCGCCATCACGATGGAGAGCGCCGCAGCGAGGTGCAGGGGCGATGCCGTGGCCTCCACGCCGAGGGCGCCGACGACCAGGCCGACGGCAATCCAGCCCAGTGTACCGAACACGCGGATCGCACCGAATTCTTCCTGAGGATCGCGGATATGGCGCATCGCGAGCGAGGTGGTCAGCGCCAGGGTAGGCATGTAGCAGAGGCTGTATGCCAGCAGCGCGGCATAGAGCACACCAAACGAGCTCTGCTGTGCGGCAATCACCAGCAACACGGCGCCGACGATGTGCAGCATGGTCAGCACGCGGCGCGTATCGAACAGGCGGTCGGCGAGCAGGCCAACGAACAGCGGCGAGATCATTGCGCCGATGGCGGTGGTGCCGGCGATGGCGCCGATTTCCGTACCACTGAAATGCAGCGTCTGGCCCAGCCAGGTTCCCACCGTGACGTACCAGGCGCCCCAGATGGCGTATTCGAACAGCATCATCAACCTAAGGCGCCATTTCATCCCCGTTTCCCCTTTTTGCGTGATGTTCCCAGAGGGTCTTCGATGTGTTGCCAGACGCCGCCCGCGGCGTGGCTCTTGAGCATTGCGTCGATCACCAGGCTGTTGCGGTAGCCATCGGCGAAGGTGGGCAGCGCATCGGGCCGCGTATCGGCCGTGCCGCCCTGTCGTATCCAGGCATAAGCGTCGGCGATCAGGTTGCGGAAGGCATCGGCCCAGGCTTCCGGATGACCCGCCGGCAGGTGTGCATAGCCGCGTCCTGCCGGGTCGAGCAGGGCAGGGTCGCGCGTCAGCACCGTATTGGGCTGGGCGTGATGCCCCACCCACAAATCGTTGGGCTGCTCCTGGCGCCACGCCACCGAGGCGAGGCGCCCGCTGACTTCCAGGCGCAGGTCGTTCTTGTGGCCCGGAAGCACCTGGCCCACCGTGACGCAGCCGCGTGCTCCGTTGTCGAAGCGCAGCAGGACACTGGCAAGGTCTTCGCTGGTAATTTTTACTTTGCGGCGCGCGGCTGACTTTGCCGCGCTGGCGAACGCTTTCGTCGAGGTGGCAGGTGCTTCGCGCGTCGGTACGGCGGTGTGCAGGTCGGCCAGCACGGAAACGATGCGCGCGCCGGTGACGTGCTCGGCGAGATCGCACCAGTGCGAGCCGATGTCGCCGAGCGCCGAACTTGCACCGCCGCGCTTGGGGTCCAGTCGCCAGGAATAGGCGCGCTCGTCGGTGAGCCAGTCCTGCAGGTAGCAGCCATGCACGAATACCGCCGGGCCTATCTGGCCTTTGGCGATCATGGCGCGTGCCTGCTGGACGAGGGGGTAGCCGCGATAGTTGAACGTCACCACATGCGCCACGCCTGCTACGCGCGCCGCTTCGTAAAGCTCGCGCGCTTCGTCCGTCGTGCCAGCCAGCGGCTTGTCGGAGACCACATGCTTGCCGGCGCGGAGCGCTGCCAGGGATACGTCTCTATGCAGGTGATTGGGCGTGGTGTTGTGAACCACCTGGATCGCGGGATCGGCCAGCAGCTCGTGATAGCTGGCATACGCCTTTGCCACGCCCAGCTCGCGCGCCCGTTTCCGCGTGGATTCCGGACTGGAGCCTGCGATGCCGACGATCTCCACGTCGCCAAGGCGGCGCACGGCATCGAGGTGATGGGCTGCAATGAAGCCGGGGCCGACGAGACCCATGCCGAGCTTCTTCATCGGTCTGCTGCCCTGGCGCTGGTCTTCAAGGACTGGCCTGCCATTTCCCCTCCGCTGTGCAGATGCCATCAAATGTATTCGATTACATTTTCATGGACACCCGCACCGGCTGTGCTGGTTGTGTTCGTACTGGTGCGCCGCGCCCGCTGCCCCATCGATGCGCGTCGTGAAATGTGGCAACGTATGTAGCAGATGTCCAAACGCAGTTGCAACGATTTAATGTAATCCATTACATTGCATTGCAGCATAAGCGACAGGGAATACGAGGCCATCGTGCCGTTCCGGCCCGCACCCGGCTGCTATCGTGCGCGGCACGTTGGCGACAAACCAAAGAGGAAAGCGCGTGAGCGAGGCGTCACCGAAGCGCAGGAAGCAGGGAGCCAACGGCGGCAAGGCCGATGCTGCGGTGCAGCCTGTACGCGTGCGCACGGTCAAGGAGATCGCGGCGGCGGCCGGCGTATCGGTGGCCACGGTGTCGCGCGCCCTTCAGCGGCCGGAGGTCGTAAGTGAGAGCACGCGCCAGCGCATCCATGAGGTGGTCAAGCGGCTGGGCTATACGCCCAATGCCCTGGCGCGCAATCTGCGCACCTCGCGTACGCGTCTGATCGTGGCCCTGGTGCCCGACATCGCCAATCCGTTCTTCTCCGAGGTGATCCGCGGCATCGAGCAGGTGGCGCACGAGAACGGCTATTCGGTGCTGCTGGGCGAGACCCAGGGCAGCCTGGTGCGCGAACAGGCGTATGCCGACATGGTCGCGGCACGACAGGCGGATGGCATCATCACCATGTCACCCCGCGTACCGGCCATCCCCATCGATGGCCGCCTGCCCGTGGTGAATGCCTGCGAGTACGTCAAGGACAAGGACATCTCAAGTGTCTATATCGACAACGTCGCCGCCGCCGTGGCGGCGATGGATTATCTGGTTGCCCTGGGGCATCGGGAGATCGCCTTCTTCGCTGGCCCGGCATCGAGCCCGATCTGCGTGGATCGCGAACAAGGTTATCGCCTTGCATTGCAGAAGGCGGGTATTGAGCCGGACCCGTCGTTGACGGTGGTGGGGGACTTCTCCATCGAGGCGGGCGAACGTGCCGTTGACCTGCTGCTTTCACAGAGCCGGCCATTCAGCGCCGTCTTCTGCTCCAACGACGAGATGGCCATAGGCGCCCTGCGTGCGCTGAGCGCAAGGGGTGTGCGCGTACCGGAAGATGTTTCCGTGGTGGGCTTTGACGATATCCGCTTCGCGCGCTATACCTCGCCTTCGCTTACTACCATCGCCCAGCCAAAGAATGCACTGGGGCGCGAGGCGATGAGCATGATGATCGAACTGCTCAATGACCCTTCGGTGCCATCGCGCAAGCGGGTGTTGTCGGCGGATCTCGTGGTCCGTGGGTCCACGGCACCACGATCAGGCGGCTCGTCATCCCGGTCGTGACCGGGATGACGACGATCAATGGTCAGCGGCTATGAGATACCCCAGCCGGGATCATGACGCATCCACGGCAGTTTGCTCCGCCCCCGTATTAGTCTTCGGGGCGTTCAGGTCTTTCAGGATGTTGTCCGCAGCCTGGAACGCCAGGGCGGCGATGGTCAGCGTGGGATTGCCGGTTGCTACCGTGGGGAACACGCCACTACCTACCATGTACAGGTTGCTGTGATCCCATGATTGCTGCCGTGAATTGAGCACGGACGTTTCCTTCTTGTCGCCCATGCGATAGGTGCCCACGATGTGACCGGCGCCATAGAAAGTGAAGGTATCTCCCTTGTAGTCGAAGTTGGTGGCCGTCACCTGGTCCGGGGTGCCGTAGAGCACGGGTGAGGGCGGTTTCATCGTGTATTCCGTGGCGCCCATTGCATTGAATATCTGCGTCGATACGGCCTTGGCCGAGACGAAGGCGTCGCGTTCGTAGTTGCTGCGGATGCGATAGGTGACGTAAGGGCGGGGCAGGCCGAGATGATCTTTTGCCGTCGCTGACAGCTGCACCCGGTTGTCCGGGTCCGGAAGCTGCTCGATCAGGTAGCCCAGGCGAATCTGCCGGATGTAGATGGCATTGAGCGTCTGGGTGAGCTGTGCGCCGAAAAGCGTGCTGTTGGCGGGTAATGAAGGATCGAAGCGTAGTGGCTTGCCTTGCTGGTTCTTGGAGTCGCCGTTGAGCTGGGTGTTGTTCTGCCCGAACACGAAGTCTGCCAGCGTGGTGTACGGATCGTTCGATGCCCACTGCCAGCCTTCGTTACCGATCTCGATACGATATGCCGAGCGGTTGCTGCGGAACGTGCCGTCGCGAAGCGACTCGAAGCCCGAGGTCGAAAGTGGGCCGCGATAGGCATAGATCGGATCTTTCGCCAGCGCCCAGGCCAGGTACATGACATGGTCCATCAGGTTGCGGCCCACCTGGTCACTAGAGTTGGCGACGCCGTTCGGGAAGTTCTTGTTCTTGTTCGACATCAACAGGAGCCGCGGCGTTTCTATGGCATGGGCGGCCAACAGGTACGTGGTGCCAACGGCCGTGCCCGTGCCCGTCTTGTCCCCGAGGTGGTCGTCATAGGTGATGTAGTCGATGCCGATGACCTTGCCGGACTTGTCATCGACACGGATATTGCTCGCCACCGTCCGGTAGTGGATCTCCACGTTGCCGGTCTGCAAGGCATTGGCGAGGGTGACCGTCGCATCGTATTTGGCCTGGATGGGACAGATGGGAATGCAGTTGGTGTTGCCTGCACACTGGCGGCGATCGCCGGGCAGGGAATTGCGCCCCTGGGGCGTCGGGGTGGTGAAGAGGTTGATGCCATCGACGGTCACGCTATGGACCTGACCGAACGCCGTATCGACCAGTGATTCCACGATGGGTGGCATCGGATAGTTATAGTTGGGCCCGTAGGTGCCGGATGGCTCTACACCGAATTGCTGGTAGATCTTGTCCAGGGCGACCTTGTCGCCCGCTACGCCGATTTCGTTGGTGGCTTTCTCGTAGTAAGGCACCAGGCCCTGGTAGAACGTCTTGCCACCGGGCCAGTCCACGCCATGTCCGTATCGCGTCTTCAGTTCGAAGTCGCTGGGGAAGAGCCGCAGGCTGGTTCCCAGCCAGTGCCACGTGGTGCCGCCACCGATGCGCTCATAGGAACTGCCGAAGGCGAACACGGCCTCCGGGCTGTCGGTCTTCAGGTTGGGCGCTTGCGGCGGGTAGGTGAAGTAGCACTGGTCCGGTTTGCGCCAGGCGCCTATCTGGAGCACGGTGTAGCGCGGCACGTTTTCCAGCGACGGGTTGGGTAGCCCCAACGGGTTTTCCGGCGTGGACTGTTTCGGGTCCTGCGTGGTCGGCGGATAGGGTGACTCCGGTGTCTTTGCATTGGCCTTGAAGAACGTGCTCATGTAGCCGCTGCGATCCACCGGTACTTCCTGGCCGGCTTCAAGGATCAGTACCTTCTTGCCCTGCCTGCCAAGCTCATAGGCAACGATGGAGCCGGAGATACCCGAGCCCACGATCACGATGTCATAGGTTTGCGTGGTCATGACTGGCCTCCCGGATTGCCCGTGTAGTCGCTGAGTGGCACCGGGTCTTTTGCCCAGTAGCCGTAGCGGTAGTTGGAATCGCCCATGGGGTGGGACTGCATCACCTGCCAGACGAGGCTCGACGTATAGGCGCCCTCGGAAATGATGTCGCTCACGGTACTCGCCGGCGTTGTCGCCGTGGCGGGGATGACGGTTGGCCACGCGCCCGCGTACCACATGAAGATCAGCTTGCGGCAGGCGAGCACGAATGCTTCGCCATTGGCAGAATCCAGCATGGCCTGCCCGATTTGTTGCGGCGTGAGCTTGCTGGCCTGGAGGCCTTCGAACTTCTGGAAGATCTGGCTAGTCAGCGACGGGTTCCCGCTCTCCTGTGCAATCTTCTGCGTGAACAGGGGCAGGTACACCGATTTGATATCCACCGGGTCGAGGTCGGGTGCGATCACGCTTTCATTGAAACCCGTGAGCACCGCGCTGAGGCCGATGAAGTTATCCATATCGCTATTCATGGCTCGTCTCCTTGGGAGCTACTGGGCGCGTTGGAGCAGATAGGTGAAGTCCGAGAACTTCCCCTGCGTGGTGGTGGCGTTGTTGTGGCAGGCCATGCAACTGCTCGAGGTCTGCTTCACGCGGCCCTGGATGTAGGTTTCCAGCGTGGTGTTGGCGAGGAAGGACGGCGCGGGCACACCCGTCGGGTCGACCTTGCTCTGGGCGTTGGTGGGCCACTGGGTGCTGACCAGCTGGTAGTTCAGCCATACCGAGTCGGGATTCACTGCCGCCAGCGCCTGGTGGTAGGACGCATTCAGCTGCTGCGCGTCGTCGGTGATGGCTATCACGCGTTGCACCTGGCTGGGCTTCGTGTGCGGATTGCCCGGGTTCCATGGACGTGCCGGCGGTTCGTTGACCTTGCAATCCTTGCAGCTCGGGTCGAAGAAGTTGTATGCGCTCAACGTGGGTTTCTGGCCGGCCGTAGGCACGTTGCTTACGTGCTCGAACGTGGACCAGATCCATTGCGGCTCGGCCGTGGTCTTGTGGGCAATATGAAAGCCGACCAGTCCGACCTGGGTCAGCACGCAGGATGGCTTGACGCCGGCTTCTTCCGCCGGGTTGTCGTAGACCAGCGCATAGGTTGTGTAGAACTTCGAAGGGTCGTACTTGCCGCCCATCTTGACCCATGCGGTCTTGATCATGATGGAGCCGAGCTGCTGTGATTTCGGGTTGCTGGCCGGGAAATCGGCATCCGCTCCGAACGCCTGCTGACCTGCCTTGGAATACAGCTTGTTAGTAAGGATGTAGTTGAACATCACCTCGTTGGTGGAAATGGCGAAGCGGGTGTACTGGCCGTTCTGGTCGATCAGGGGGCCGGTCTTGAAGGGCTCGGCACTTTCGTCCAGCACGCTGGGCGTCTTGCCGACCTGGGTCAGGTGCATCGTTCCCGGCGGGAGGTGTTTGGGGTCGATGTTCTTGCAGACGTCGGGGAGAGGGCTGTCCTGGCCCCAGGGTGCAGGTGTGGCGCCGCCGGCAAGGAAGATGCTTCGACTTTCCCGGTAGCTTTCCCACACGGTGGGACTGTTGGTGGACTGGCCGATCTTTACATTGTTATTCGGCGTGCCGTCGGCATTGGCCGGCCAGTTCAGTGCAACGAACGACTGCCAGGAAAAATCGTCGAAGTCGTGTTGCAGGGAGGCCAGATCCGGCGGTTTTTTGCTGAGCGTGATCTCCAGTGGAATCTGCGATGAAAGCGTGGGCACGACAGGCGCAGCCGATGGCGTCCCGTCGGCGGCATGGGTGACCTGGGCGGTCAGTAAGAGCGATAGGCCGAATAACACCGGGTAAATGCCATATTTGCATTGCCCCGTGGAAAACAGGTGTCTGGATGTCATTGCAATCGTCCTGGTCCACAATGGTTCGAAAAAAACCATGGGGCGTTCCGGCACAAGAAGGAGCGCCACCACTCGTAGGGGCGAAGCCTGCGCAGTCATGAAGCATTCGAAGACGGCAGCCCTGGCCACCGGGCCCCATTGTCTGGCGCGGGTATGCGGGTCGGTACACGTTTTCCCTGGCCGGAATGTGCGTTAGCGGCAGCGGAGTGGCCCCGAGCGTGACGCTTTTGTCTGTCAGGCAGTTTCGTGCGCCGGCACCGCAAGAAACGGAGTGTCGGGCGTGGCCGGTAAACCTAGAGTGCTCCCTGGCATTCAACCAAGGGACAGCGACTGACATGATTCAACTCGACGCAAAGGTGGCCATCGTGACCGGTGCCTCGGCAGGTATCGGCCGCGCCATCGCAAGGATGTTCGCTGCACAGGGCGCGGCGATCATCCTTACCGCCCGCCATCGGGAAGCTCTGGAGGTGGTGGCCGGAGAAATACGTGCTGGCGGCGGCAAGGCCTATGTCGTGGCGGGGGACGTGTCCCATGCCGAAACCCACGAGCAATGCGTGGATGCCGCCGTCCGCGAGTTCGGAGGGCTGGATATCGCCATCAACAACGCTGGAATGGTTGGGCCTATCCTGCCCCTGGCCGAGATAGCACCGGAGGACTGGCAGCAGACGCTCGCCACGAATCTCACGGCGGCCTACCTGGGTGCCCGCGCCCAGATCCCGGCGATGCTGAAGCGTGGTGGTGGATCGATCGTCTTTACGTCCAGCTTCGTCGGAACGAGCGTGGGCCTTCCCGGAATGGCTGCGTATGGCGCCGCCAAGGCCGGATTGATGGGACTCGTGAAAGGCATCGCAGCGGACTACGCTGCGCAAGGCATTCGTGCCAATGCCCTCCTGCCCGGCGGCGTGGATACCGCCATGGCGGGTGATCAGCAACAGAAGGATTGGGCCGCCGGTCTGCACGCCATGAAGCGGATCGCCCGGCCCGATGAAATCGCTTCGGCGGCGCTGTTTCTCGCCAGCCCCATGTCGAGCTTCGTCACCGGCTCGGCCCTGTTCGCCGATGGCGGAAATGCCGCCGTGAAGTGAAGGATGATCAGCGTAGCCCGATCATGCCGTTGTCATAGTTCATGAACATCGCATGTCGCTCGAAAAAGGCGATGCCTACGCAGGTGCGGATATTCATGTCCTGATTGATCACGATTCTGTCGGTTCCGATATCGCCTACGCGTGAACTGTAGACGGTATCGGGGCCGATGGCGAAACGAAGGATCGCGTTGTCTGCCAGCGTGGCATCGAAACTCGCACCCCTAGGTACGTTGATGATGGTCTTCGGATTGCCCGAGTCGAACATGACGCTGCCGTGGTATTGATAGCCATCGGCCGATATCGTTGCGTTGCCGATGATCTGCGAGCATACGTTGAGCGGTCCCCGGTTGCCGATGATCCCGCCACGGCATCTGGCATAGACCCTGGCAAAGCCACTCGACATGTTGTCGGTGAGTCCCACGGTCAGCAGGCGGTCCAGGGGGCAGTGCTCCAGTTGCGAAAGGGGGCAGTCGGACATCGAAACACGGTTCAGAAGGAAGCCTTGCCCGATGCCTGTCGCGAATGCCAGCTTGCGGAAGGGGCTGCTGAGACCGCAATCCGTTACCACGCGTTCGTCGCAGACCACGGCGGTGCGTGGTGCCTTGTTACCGTTTGCGCCGTCGTCTTCCGGATTTTTCAGTGCATTGACGTCGGCATTGATGCCAATGATGTTGGCCGTGGAATTGGTCGGGGCAAACGGATGGTATCCCTTGTCATTGCCGGCGGCATAAGCAAACAGCACGGGAACCAGGCCGGTGACGACCTGGCCGTCCTTGCCGAAGGTGATCTGCGCAAAGCCGAGGTTGCCCTTGGAAGAATGAGCTTTGTCGCCGCGCCCGCCGTATTTCTTCTCGATGACGACATCGGTAACGATGATTCCGTTATAGGAGATGCGCCTGCTGCCCGGGGGAAAGTGGAAGCCATCCCTGGAAAGGATCGAGGGCGGAAACACCTGGAACGCATTGAGTACGACACCCGCCGAACCCGTATCGATAAGTCCGTGGATTTGCCTTGCGTCATCTCCGACCCGGATGGGGGCAAAAATGCGATCGATCCTGGGCTCGATACGCGCTGCGTTGAGTTCCACGGCCACGGGCCGAGTCACGAAGCTTTCGCAGTAGATCGAGACGGTATAGTCCACGCCATGGCCGGCGAGGTTGTCTACCACGCACATCTGACCGGCTGGCTGTCTTGCGATGTCGACGGAGGCAGGCCCCCGGCCTGGGTCTACGGTGAAGCGGGTTTCGTGAGGTGCCAGGGTGACCTGGTTGCTGCCAACGCGCAGCACGAGGCCCTCTCCCTCCAGGTGGTGGATACGCCCGGCGACGGGTCCGGTGGCCGGCCGGCTGTCCTCGATGACATTCGACGAAGCGGCCGTCTGGCATCCGGACAGGCACAGTAGCGCGCTGGTGGCGAGCAGTTTCAGGAGGGGGTTCGGGCGGACCATGCGCTTTGGTTCTCGGGATGAAGCAGGGTGCGGGTAAGTAATGCCAGGCGAACGGGCTGGGCAGGGGTGGCGGGATGCTATCGGAGGGGCGCTGGTTCTGATTGACCGTTGCGATCACGAGCGCAGGAAAATCCATTTCCAGACCCATGGTAAACGAGGATCATTCTCATTTAAACTCGCCCGCTGATTTCAGGGGTGCGTGTAGTGAAGCGAAAAATTGCGATTCTTTCGGCTGCCATCGTGGTGGCGTTTTCGGGCACGCCTGGCCGGGGTGCCGACGTGGACCCGCCGTCGGAGCCGTCCAAAGCGAAAGCCCTGCCGGGCGTGGAAGTCACGGCAAACCGGGGCGCCGAAGGTCGTTTCGTGATCGATACCGCCGACGGTGCCGCCAAGACGGATGTGCCCGTCCATGAAACGCCCCAGTCGATCAGCGTGATCGGCCGCGACCAGCTGGATGATCGCAACGTACAGACCCTGAACGATGCACTGCATTACACGGCGGGCGTCGCCACGTACTACAGCAACGATACCCGCAACGACGCCTTCACCCTCCGCGGATTTGGTGCGGAATTCATGTATCTGGACGGTACCCGGCTGGGCGCCGTCGCCGGCCGCGGGCTGGATCAGTGGCGCGTGGATCCTTATCAGCTCGACCGCATCGAGGTGGTCAAGGGCCCTGCCTCGATGCTGTATGGCCTGGGCGAGCCGGGCGGGGTGGTGAACATGGTGTCCAAGATGCCAACCGAAGATGCGCGCCACCAGGTCGACATCACGGCGGGCAGCTATAACCACTATGGCCTGGGTATAGATACCTCCGGCCCCCTGAGCGACGATGGGCGCCTGCTCTATCGTTTCATCGCGCAGGAGAGCTACAGCGAAAACCAGGTGGACTACGTGCACGGTACACGCACGCTGCTCGCGCCATCGCTGACCTGGCGTCCGGATGACAGGACGTCGCTGACGGTCATGGCGACCTACCTGCACGACGACACGATGGACAGCAACAACTTCCTGCCGCGCATCGGGACCCTGGTTCCCAATGACCTGGGGCAGAAGATCTCCACGCGGCTGTCCACGAGCAACCCGGGTTACGAAAACTACGACAAGACCCAGGCTTCCATCGGGTATCTGTTCGAGCGCGAACTCAGCGAGGCGTGGCGCTTCCGCCAGAACTTCCGTTACGCATACCTGACCCTCGACAACCAGGCCCTGTTCGGCTTCCGTCTTCTGGCGGACCAGCAGACGATCCTGCGCGCGGCGATGAACCTGGGTTCGAGCTTCAACAACGTGGACCTGGACAATCAGTTTCTCGGCAAGCTCGAAAGCGGCCCCGTGAAACACACCGTACTGCTTGGCCTGAATGCCACCAGCCAGAATTTCGCCGATAACGAAGGCTACGACTACGGCTATCCCCTGAATCTTTATCATCCGGTCTACGGGCCGGTGCAGCGACCGGATTACAACGATACGCGCACCCGCCAGCTGCAACAGCAGATCGGCCTGTATGCGCAGGACCAGATGAGGTACGACCGGTGGGTGCTGGCACTGAGCGGCCGCGAGGATGCGGTGCGCTCCACCACTCACGATTATCTGGGCGACACCCGCCAAACGCAGACCAATCACGCGTTCAGTGGTCGTGCCGGCCTGATGTACCTGTTCGATAACGGACTGGCCCCTTACGCCAGCTATTCAACCTCGTTCCTTCCCGTTGCTGGCACCGATGCGTACAGTCACCCCTATCGACCGCTGACATCCCATCAGGTGGAGGTGGGGCTGAAATACCAGCCTGCGGCGATGAATGCGACCTTCTCGGCCGCCGCCTTCGACCTGCGCCAGAACAATACCCTGACCCAGGTCGACAACCCCATGCTCAATGGCAGCGTGCAGCAGGGGCAGACTCGCAGTCGCGGTATCGAACTGGAAGCGACGGCCGAGCTTACCTCGCAGCTGAAGCTGCTGACGGCCTACACGCTGCAAGAGGTGAAGGTCACCAAGGGGAGTATCGACGACCCGACCGTGGGCAAGGCGCCCTCGGCAACACCCCGCCACCTGGCGTCCGTATGGCTGGATTACACGTTGCCGCGCGGGCCTTTCGCCGGCCTTGGCTTCAACGCAGGTGCCCAGTATGTCGGCGCAAGCTATGGAAACAGTGCAAACAGCTTCCACGTGCCGTCGTTCACCGTATTCGATGCGGGCCTGCACTACACGCTGGCGCAGTGGCGCTTCGTGCTCACCGCCAATAATCTGACCGATCGCATCTATGTCGCCAGATGCGGTATCGATACACGCTGCCAGTATGGCCAGAGGCGCAACGCCATGCTGACCGCCCGCTACAGTTGGTGATATGGCAGAACACGATTCGCCTGCATGCTTCGGTACTACAGCCGCACCATGGGTTGCAGCATCCTCGCCAGCCAGCCGGAGAACCGCAACGGAGCGTCGGTTGCCGCGACACATATGCACGGTACCCCGGGAGCCGTGACCGGCTGGTGCTCGGTATCGCAATCCAGGTCGGCCATGTCGCCGGGAGCGAAGTGGCCAAGGGTGTCGTCGTAGGCACCGCGCAGGATCATCGTCAGCTCGTTGCCGCCATGGGTATGCATCGGCAGGCTGCGGCCCGGGGCGACACGCAGCAGCATCAGGTGGTCGTCGGTTACGTCGCGTGCGCGGATGTGATGGATGCCCGGGCCGATCCACTTCCACGGTAGCGCACGATATGAGCGCCCGAAGTACGGCCAGAGCGGGGCAGGCAGCAGGTCGGGGTCGTGCCGCGCAGGTGTCTCCGGTGGAGCGGGTACGGTCTCCGGCGCGTGTTGCTGTATACGGGCGAGGAGTTTTTCGTGTGCGCCCGGCGAAAGCGGCATGCCTTCCTGCTGGTTGAGCAACTGGCCCCCGATGGCATCAGTGTCGCGCAGGCGGTCGCGGCAGGTGCGGCAGACACTCAGGTGCGCGGAGACGACGACGGAGAACGCGCTCGACAGCGCTCCGGCGGAGTAGGCCATCAACGTGGCGATATCGGGGTGGTGGTGCGGCTTCATGGTGCTTTTCTCAGTGTCCCCTGCAAGCGGGCGAAGGCCCGTCGCAGGCTGGACTTGACCGTGCCAAGGGGCTGGTTCAGTTCCCTGGCGATCTCGCTATGGCTCTTGGCTTCGAAATAGGACATCCGGATCATCCGGGCCTGCTGGGGAGGCAGGTCGTCGATGGCGCGATCCAGGCCGCGTCCGTCCGCGAACGATTCGGCGCTGGTAGCGCCGTCTTCGGACGGCAGCGCATCCAGCATCTCCAGATCGTCCTGCACGGCCAGCCAGTGAGGCTCGCCGCGTATGCTGTCGATGTACAGGTTTCTGGCGATACGGAACAGCCATGTGGACACATTGGCCCGGCACGGATCGAACTGAGCGGCGCGGCGCCACACGCGGAGCATGGCCTCCTGCACCAGCTCCTCCGCCTGCGACGGTGGCACGCCCATGCCGGTGAGGTAGCGCTGGAGGCGTGGACCGAAGTGGGCGAAAAGGCACATGAAGGCATCGGTATCGTGTTGCGCGCCTATGCGGCCCACCTGCGCAGACCAGTAGGCCGGATCATCGGTGTCCTGGGGTGCTTGAAGGGGCACGCGACGAACCGCCTCGATCGGAGTGACTTTAGGATGGGTCAGGTCTGGTCGCATCATACCGGTTCGGCGAAATCCACACAGTCGGTCGCCAGGGATCGTTACTGGCTATACGAAGAAGGAGGATTTTTGGATGCATTTCGCCGCCAGACGCCAGCGTTTTAACGTGGGGCTGCCTCCGGCCACTGCTGGGGCACCTTCCGCAGCTGGCTCACGTCATATCCCATGGCGGCGACCCGCCCGGCGAGGGCGGCATAGTCCGCGCCGCTGATGGCCGGCTCGCGCGCCATGATCCAGACGTAGTCCCGCTTGTCCCGTGCCACGATCACAAACCGGTACCCGGGGTCCAGCCACGCGATGACGTATTGCGCCTTGATCGGCCAGATGAACTGCATGCCCCACACGGCATTGCGTTCCCCGGGATGGGCGAAGCCGGTGGCATGCATGGTCTTCAGGTCGCCGTCGGCCTTTTCCTTGCGATATCGGAAGGTGGTCTGGATGGTGCCGTCCGCCGCCAGGCGGTACGACTCCACGGCATTGAAGGCACCCTTCTCGAAACGGCTGGGAATCGATGCGATCACGTACCAGTCGCCCATGTAGCGCGCGACGTCCACGCTGGATGTGCGCGGTACCGGCGGCTGCGTGGAACAGGCAGCCAGCGGGCAGAGCATCAGGCAGGTGCGTGCAAGGTGCAGCGGCAGGATTTTCATGGCTTGCCTCCCTTAGCGTTGGCGGACGAAGCGGTAATGCGCCACCAGCCACTGCTGGCCATGGTCATAGCCAAACAGCTCGGCACACGACATCCAGAACATGCGCCATCGTTGGAACCAGAGCCGCCCCAGTGCATTCGACCGGTAGGCGTCGGACAGGATCTGCACTACCGCATCGCGATGATGATCCTGATTGGCCAGCCAGGCATTGGCCGTGCGTTCGTAATGGGTGCCATCGAGCAGCCACTGTTGATCGATGCGTAGGTCGCGCTGGAACCAGAGCAGGGTGTCGGCAGCGGGCATCATGCCGCCGGTAAAGAAATGCCGGCCCATCCAGTTGTCCTCGCCTGCGGTCTCGAACAGGTAGGCGGTCTGGCGATGAGCGAAGATGTGCACAAAGAGCGAGCCGTCCGGGCGTAGCCAGCCGGCAATGCGGGCCATCAGCGCCTGGTGATTGCGCACGTGCTCGAACATTTCCACCGATACGCAGCGATCAAACTGCGCTGGCGGCAGCTCCAGAGCGTTGATGTCGCAGGTGATTACGTGGATGTTCTGCAGGCCGCGGCGCTGGGCTTCGGCTTCGATATGCTCGCGCTGGGAGTGCGAGTTCGATACGGCCGTGATGCTGGCATCGGGATAGCGACCGGCCATCCACAAGGTGAGCGAACCCCAGCCGCATCCCAGTTCCAGGATGTCCTGCCCATCGGCCAGTTGCGCACGTTCGGCATAGAGCTGGAGCATGGCGTGTTCGGCCTGGTCCAGCGATTCGCGGCCCGTGGGGAAGTAGCACGACGAATACTTCAGGCGCTCGCCGAGGCAGTGCTGGAAGAATGCCGTCGGGACTTCATAGTGCTGGGCGTTTGCCGCATCGGTATGGATTGCCAGCGGGGCCTGCATCAGGCTCTGCACGAGTGCCCGGTGACGCGCCTGCTCCGCTTCGATGCCGCCGGCCCGGCATTCGGCCAGGCGTTGTGCGCAGAGGCGGCGGATACCCAGGCGGATCAGTGCATCGGGAAGCTGTCCGCGTTCTGCCAGGCCAAGGATGCCGGGCGCCGCATCGTGGGTGGACAGGGCCTGATGGTCATTGACGATCGTGTTCATGGGATGCTCCGGCAGGAAACCAGGGAATGAGCATGGGGGTGGTCCGCTGGTAGTCGCGGTAGTCGTCGCCGCGGGTACGCAAGGCCTGCGCCTCCGTAAACGGGATGCCGCTGACCCAGCGCAGGAAGGCGTACATGACGACAGGCCCGCTCCACGCCAGCCAGTCGATGGGCGAACCGATGGCGAGCGCCACGTAGGCAAACCAGTGCAGCCACTCGAAGAAATAATTCGGATGCCGCGAATAGCGCCACAGACCGCCACGGAATGTCCTGCCACGCTGACCGGGCTGCTCGCGATGACGCCCCAGCTGGCGGTCGGCGATGGCTTCGCCTGCGACGCTGACAAGCCACAGCAGCACCGCGAGGATCATCCAGGGCGAATAAGGCAGGGGGTTCGCAGCGACGGCGAGAAACGGCAGGGCGAACAGCGAGACGAGAATCGCCTGCGCCTGGAAGAAGACGAAGAACTTGCCCTGGTGACCGGCCCAGTGCGAGCGCAGGTAGCGGTAGCGGCCGTCTTCTTCTTCGGAGCGCACGCGTCGCCAGAGGTGCAGGGCAAGTCGGGCTGACCACAGGGCGCCGAGGACGCCCATCAGTGCCCGTGGCAGGAGGCTCCCTTCTCCGGCAACGGCCATGAGGACTGCGGCAAGGCCCAGGCCGGAGGCCCACAGTACATCGACGATGCCGGCGTTGCGGTGACGCTGTTGCCACCACCAGCCGGCGGTCATGATCACGCTCATCAGGGCGGTCAGGACCAGCAGGGGGAATGCGTAGGTCATGAGGGGCGCTCCACGAGCTGCGGGTGGGCCAGGGCCGCCATATGGGCGAGCACGGGCAGTGCAATGGCCCACGTCACGGCAAGCCAGGCCACCGCCAGGTGGCTGGGTGAAGGAAGTGCCACGGCCTGCCATCCTCGTGCGGCGCCCAGATACGCCAGCGGTGCGCCGATGGCGCCGAGGACCGCGGCGAGCAGGGGGCGAAAAAGCACGAATGAAAACGAACGGTTCAAGGTGGTGGCAAAACAGAGCCAGAGCATCAGTATCCAGGCGGGCGCGCCGCCCGGAGGCAGTGAAGGTGCCGGCGTGGCGTAGCGCCACCAGCCCAGCATGGATGGCACGCCGTCCACCACCATGCCGAACAGCAGGGCCATCCCAAGCAGGCGGCATTCAGCCGCAGCGCCGGGAGAGAACGCGAGCTGGATGCTTATGAAAAGCACGCCAGCCAGGAGGGGCCAGCCTGTCTGTCCACGGCCCGCACCGATCACCAGGGCAAACCACAACGCCTGGTAGCCGACCAGGTTGAACCACTTCATCGTCGTGGTCCGTGCGTTTTTCACGCCACCCACCGATCCGTCGCCGGGCGTGCCTCGGGGCGGGCGAGCAACAGGTGGGACACACCGATGGAGCGCTCCAGGAAACCACCCTCGCAGTAGGCGAGGTAGAACTCCCACAGCCGTGTGAAGCGCGTATCGAAGCCCTGTCGATGAACCTCGTCGAGTCGTTCGAGGAAACGCTGGCGCCATGCATGCAGGGTTCTTGCGTAGGAGAGACCAAAGTCCTCCTGGTGCACGAGGGCAAGATCGCTGCTGCGTGTCTTTGCCGCCAGCATGGCACTGACCGAAGGGATGAAGCTTCCCGGAAAGACATGGCGCTTGATGAAGTCCACCGAACGCAGGGCCTGTGCGTAGCGATGGTCTTCGATGGTGATCGCCTGGACGAGCGCCACGCCGTCCGGCTTGAGCAACTGACCGATCTTCGCGAAATACGTATCCATGTAGCGGGCCCCGATGGCTTCGATCATCTCGATGGATACAAGGCGGTCAAAGCGGCCTTCGAGGTCGCGATAGTCCTGCTGGAGCACCGTCACCCGGTCATCAAGACCTGCCTCCTGTATGCGCGCGCAGGTCAACTGGTATTGCTCGGCGGAGATGGTGGTGGTGGTGACCTGGCAGCCGTAACGCGAGGCCGCATGCACGGCGAAGCCACCCCAGCCGCTACCGATTTCCACCACATGCATCCCGGGTTGCAGGCCCAGCTTCCGGCAGATCACGTCGAGCTTGCGCGTGGATGCCGCATCGAGCGTATCGGTATCGGATGCCCACAGGGCCGACGAATACATCAGGTCGTCGGAAAGAAACAGGCGGAAGAAATCATTGCCCAGGTCGTAGTGGGCGGCGATGTTGCGCCGGCTGCCCGCCTTCGTATTTTCGCGCAGGGCATGCCAGGCCCGCATCGCCATGCCGCCCCAGCGGGCGAGACCGGTTTCCATGCCATCGAGCAGATCACGGTTGCGTACCAGCAGGCGGATAAGGCCCACCAGGTCGTTGCATCCCCAGCAGCCTTCGATAAAGGCTTCGGCCGCACCTACGCTGCCGTGCGTTGCCAGCATGCGATAGAAGCGCAGATCGCTGATCTCGATGTGGAGGCTTGCACCCTGGGCGGTGTTGCCCAGTTCCGTCGAGCCGAGAGGGTCGCTTACCACGAGGCGTCCGTGGTTAATGGCTGCCAGCGTGCCCAGCAGCTGACGCCGCAGGAAGCGGTCGAGTGGAGAGGCGTCGGACGAACGGACAGCCAGGGGCGGGTTTTTGATGAGTTCGTTCATGACGCGTCTCCGGGCGAGTGCCCGTCATGGGCGCTGGCGAGTGGGGGCGTGGCGGGATGATCATGGACAGGCGTGCGCTTCAGCCACAGGCGCAGGGCCTGCCAGTGAATGGCACCCATGACCTTTGCGGTCATCAGTGGATAGCGCCAGAGCACGCGTGCGAGCGATGCCCCGGTGAGCGGGCGCCTGTCCAATGCCAGGGTGGCGTCGAATTCGCAGGCATCCGCACGATGTACCTTCATATGGACGCGGAGGTCATCCCCGGGGGCCGTGAACCGCCAGTCGTAATGGCGATCCATGGCCATGAAGGGCGATACATGGAATGCCTTGGCGAATTCCCAGGCCATGGCACGACCATGGCGGGATGCACGGTCCACAGGAAGCACATAGGCATGCCGCTCGCGCCAGGGCGTGTTCGTGATCTCGGCAACGATACAGTCGAGTGTGATGCCATCGGTGGCATAGCAGTAATAAAACACCACGGGATTGAACACGTAACCTGCGTAGCGCAGATGCGCGAGCATGCGGATGGGGCCGCCGGGCCGCTGGCCAGTGTCGCGTTGCACTTGTTCGCGAATGGCATCGGCCAGCGGTACATCCGGCGCGCCGAGGTAGTCGCTCCGCCGCCATTGCGCAAGATTGGGCCGGCTCGCAGACCAGAACCAGTGCGAACGAAACACATCGTCGATTTCGTCGAGATCCAGGTACAACTGCGCCATGCGGTAGGTAAACGCATGCGGGTGGGGCAGGTGACGGCGATGCGTCACGCTGCCTTCGTAGACAGCGCTGGCCCAGGCAGTCATGTGCAGGCGCTCGCGGCGAGGGGCATGCCAGGGCCGTAACCGATACCGCGAATGCCGTTCACGACATCGACGGCACTGCGCATGCCATCCTCGTGAAAACCCCAGCCCCAGTAGGCGCCTGCAAACCAGGTGTGCCGTTGACCCTGGATGTCGTCCCTGCGTGCCTGTGCGCGAACTGTCGCTTCCGTGTAGACAGGGTGCGCATAGGTCATCCTGCGCAGGATCTGCGTCGGGTCGATTCGCGCGGTCTGGTTCAGGCTCACTACGAAGGGGCGCGGCGAATCGATCCCCTGGAGCAGGTTCATGTTGTAGCTGACGGTGCAGTGTTCTCCGGGCCCCTCGGGGATCAGGGCGTTCCACGCCGCCCAGGCCTTTCTCCGGCGGGGAAGCACGCTGGCATCGGTGTGCAATACGGTGTCGTTGACCTGATATGGGATGGCACCGAGGATGTCGCGCTCTTGCACGCTGGCGTCTTTGAGCAAGGCGAGCGCCTGGTCACTGTGGCAGGCCAGCACCACTTGATCGAAGGCCTCTTCGCCCGCAGCGGTGCGGAGCATGATGCCGTGCGCCCGGCGAATTACCGCATGCACCTGGCATCCGATGCGCTCACTCACGTTCCAGCGTTTGCGCATCGCATCGATATACGTTGCCGAGCCACCCTTCACGACCTGCCATTGCGGACGATCCGCGACCTGGAGCATCTGGTGGTTGGCCATGAAGCGCACCAGGTATTGCACGGGAAACTTCAGGATCGTCTCTGCCGGGGAAGACCACAGGGCCGATGCCATCGGCAGCAGGTGCTCATCGCGGAAAGCTGCGCCATAGCCGTTTTCCGCCAGGTAGTCACCGAGGCCGGCATCACCGGATGCATCGTCCAGTACGCCCGGCGCCTCCCGGTAGAAGCGCAGCAGGTCGCGCACCATGCCGATGAAACGCGGTGACAGCAGGTTGCGGCGCTGGCAGAACAGCGTGTCGAGCGTGGTGGCGTTGTATTCCAGTCCGGTCGCCGCGTTGCGCACCGAGAAACTCATCGTCGTCGGCCGGGAGGTTATGCCGAGTTCGTCGAACAGCCGGTGCAACAGGGGGTAGTGCCGAGGGTTGTGGACGATGAAGCCCGTATCTATCCGGTAGTGCCGTCCATCCAGCGCGATGTCGTGGGTGTGGGTATGGCCACCGAGATAGTTGTTGGCCTCGAACAGCACGACCTCGTGGTCCTTGCCCAGCATCCAGGCGCTGGCCAGTCCCGAGATGCCCGAGCCGATGATGGCAATGCGCATGTCACTTCCCTGCCTTCGCGTGGACCCAGGCCGGGATCGGCTTCAGGTCCCATACCAGTCCGAGCGCCTGCATGGCTTTGAGGCCGTACCAGGTGATGTCCACTTCCCACCAGCGGAATCCCTGCCGGGCCGATCCGGGGTAGAAGTGATGGTTGTTGTGCCAGCCCTCGCCGAAGGTCAGCAGGGCCAGCCACACGTTGTTGCGACTGGCATCACGCGTCTTGAAGCGCTGCCTGCCGAACTGGTGGGCCAGCGAGTTGATTGTCACCGTGGCGTGGAACAGCACGATGGTGGAGACGAAGAAACCCCACACGAGCATCTGTGGTCCCGTGGTGCCCAGCGCCGGCCAGTACGTGGCGAGCAGGGCGCCTGCCACGTAAAGCGCTATGGCCAGCACGACGGGCACGACGAGGTCGTAGCGGTCGAGCCAGCGCAGTTCCGGATAGCCACGCAGATCGGGAAGACGGTCGAGATCCGTGGCAAAGGCGGCCGGGGTCAGGAACCAGCCGGCATGGCTCCAGAGAAAGCCATGCACACGCGGGGAATGCGGATCCTGCGGCGTATCGGCGTGGATATGGTGATGGCGATGATGAGCCGCCCACCACAGCGGGCCGCGCTGTACGCAGGCGGCGCCGATGATGGCGAACACGAACTGGACGGTGCGGGACGTCCGGAAGGCGCGGTGCGAGAAATAGCGGTGATAGAAACCCGTAAGCGCGAACATGCGCACGGCGTAGAGCGAGGCGGCCACGACAAGCGCGACCGGCGACACCCCGACCCAGATCACGCACAGGCAGGCCAGGTGCATGGCCAGGAACGGCGCGGCGCGTATCCAGTCGATCCGCTGGTCGTCGGCCGTGGCCGCCACGGCCTGGCTGTCGAACCACAGGCGCAGGCTGGCGAATCGACCCCGTCGCACCGTCGGGGTGGCAGGAGAGGAAGGTGCGATGGGGTTCATCAGGATGTCCCGTGCCGGTCTTGATTCACTTACGTGGAATCTGACCGAACGGATGCATCACTGTGTGCAGCGTGACACCAGGGGCATGCCGCGTGCGGCGGCGATGTCCTGCGCAGAAGCGGGAGGCAGGTCATCGGTAGCAGCAAAAACGATGCGTACGCGCTGCGACTGGCCGCTATCGTCGCGGATATTGCCCGTGCCCTCGAACTGGACCAGACGATGCCCGGCCACGGTATAGGTCATCACCACGCTGGGTGCGATGACACCCAGCAGGCCGCCCAGGGCCATGCGGAAATGCCGATATTGCGGGGACGCGGGTGCGTCGTCGTCAGGGCCGAGCTTGATCCGGAGGGCATCGAGCCGGCTCGGCACGACGAAGCGTGCGGTCGTTCCAGCGTCACGATCGATGGCCGCCCAGTGCTCACGGACGAAATCGTCGAACCCGGCATCCACGACCGTGTCGGAACGCAGCGGCAGTTCCGCAGACTCGGCACGTTTGCCTGGATTGCGTTGCACGACAATCTTCAGGCGGGTGTCCTGCGCATGCACACTTTCCCGGTATCCCGTTCGCTGGTCTTCGAAGTCGATGTCGGGAGCCCACGGATCGCCGCGATATGTCAGTAGCTTGCGGGCAAACGGAGCGCCACCGGGGCAGCGGTAGAGCACAAGCCGGTTCCGCACCCCCGCCTCGTCGAAGACCCAGTGCTCTTCCCGATAACGAAGCTCATCGGTGCCCAGCCGATAGGCCGTGCCGGTGTAATGCGCCTGGGAGGCCGCTTTCAACGGGGGAGCCAGGGCCAGGAGTCCGGAACCCAATCCAAGAGCGGCGGCAAGGCGGCCTAGCGTAAGTACGGGTGTCATGGGGCATCCACGGAGGAAAGTGCCATCGCCCCTGGAGCCCGAGCGAGCGGATTGTTCCCCGTGTCTTACGTGACCTTCCGTGATCCGGATGCATCGGCGCCAGCCCTGTTACCCTCTCCACACTTCCTTCACGCCGGTATCCGGTTAAATTCACGGCTGCCAAATTTGTACGACTCCCCGGCTGGCAGGCTCGGGGCCCGCTCTCCATGTCCGGAAGTCCGCCGGTGACCGATGAATCGACGCAACTTTTCGACCTGGAGCTCAGGCTCCTGCTGGAAGCCGTCTACCTGCGCTATCACTTTGATTTTCGTGGCTATGCGCTGAGCTCGATCCGCCGGCGGGTGCGCCATGCGATGACCCGGTTCGACTGTGCCCGGGTGAGCGACCTGCAGCACCGGATCATCCATGAGCCGGCCTTCTTCGCCGAGGCTATCCAGTACCTCACCGTGCAGGTCTCGGAGATGTTCCGGGACCCGGCCTATTTCCGCGCCCTGCGCGAGGATGTGCTGCCGGTACTGGCGACGTATCCGTCCATCAAGGTCTGGGTGGCCGGGTGCAGCAGTGGCGAGGAAGTGTGGTCGCTGGCGATCATGCTGGCCGAGGAAGGGCTGCTGGAGCGCACGGTGATCTATGCCACCGACATCAACGCCGATGCGTTGACCCGGGCGGAGCAGGGCACCTACCGGGTGGAACGCGTGGCCCAGTTCAGCCGCAACTATGTGGCGGCAGGCGGTCGCGGCTCGCTGTCGGACTACTACACCTCGGCCTATGGCAATGCGGTGTTCAACCGGCGCCTGACGAAACAGGTGGTGTTTGCCGACCATAGCCTCGCCACCGACTCGGTGTTTTCCGAAGTGCACCTCGTGTCCTGCCGCAACGTGCTGATCTATTTCAACCGGGATCTCCAGGATCGGGCGGTGGGTCTGTTTTCCGAGGCACTGGTCCGCAAGGGCTTCCTGGGACTGGGCAGCAAGGAATCACTTCAGTTCGGTGTCCACGCGCCGATGTTCGAGCCGTTCGTTTCCACGCAGCGCATCTACCAGAGGAGGGCATCGTGAGCTTCATCATCGGAACCCCCGTGGCCGCTCCCCGGCCCGAGCGCAGCACCCATTTGCTTATCGTCGACGACATTCCCCAGAACCTCACGGCGATGGAGGCACTGCTGGCGCAGGAGGGCGTGACCATCCTCAAGGCATCCTCGGGTGCCGAAGCGCTGGAGCTGTTGCTCCGGTTCGACGTGGCCCTGGCCCTGCTGGACGTGCAGATGCCGGAGATGGACGGTTTTACCCTTGCCGAGCTGATGCGCGGATCGCAGCGTACGCGGCATGTGCCGATCATTTTCCTCACGGCATCGCCCGATGACCCGGCGCGCTCCTTCAAAGGCTATGAGACGGGCGCCGTGGATTTCCTGCACAAGCCGGTGGAGCCCCGGGTCATCCTGGGCAAGGTCGGCGTGTTCATCCAGTTGTACCGGCAACGGCTGGAGCTGGAGCGACGCAACGAACAGCTGGAACGCGCCCTGGACCTCAACCAGACCATGATGGCCGTGCTCACCCACGACCTGCGCACGCCCTTGTCGGCCGTGACGCTGTGCGCCGACCGCCTGATCGAGGAGGCCGACGGCACGACCTTCGCTCGCACCGCCTCCTATGTGCGCACCAGCGCGGCCCGCATGTCGCGGATGATCGAGCAGATGCTCGATTTCTCGCGTATCCGCTCATCCACGCTCACCATGGATCTTCAGCCGGCGGACCTCGGCGAGGTCTGCGACGAAGTGGTGGCAGAGATGCGCCGGGCCCATCCGGAGCGGGTCATCGCCCTGTCCACGGCCGGCGACCTGCGCGCCACCTTCGACACCGTGCGGATGGGGCAGGTGGTGACCAACCTGCTCGGCAATGCCGTGCAGCATGGCGAGGGCGCCGAGATCACGGTGCACGTGGATGGCTCGCAGGAAGACATGATCGGTTGCTCGGTGCGCAATGCCGGCCGTATCGCGGATGCCTTGCTTCCGCGATTGTTCGAGCCGTTCAAGGGCACGTTCAACCCAAGCACCGGGTTAGGCCTGGGCCTGTACATCGTGGATCAGTTCGTCAGTGCCCACGGCGGCTCGGTGCATGCGGAGAACAGCGAATCCGGCGTGCGCTTCGACGTGCGTCTTCCGCGCCGGCGCGCTGCCGGCCGACTTGTGCCGGTCGAGGCGAGGCTCACGGAGCGGTCTGCCTGATGCGTCGTCCCACCGAACCCGCCGATGCCGAGCCTGTCGCGGCTACACTCGCGCATCGATCCGGAGCCAGCATGCCCCACACCCGATTCCCTCGCATCATCGGTTTCGAGGTGCCACCCCTCAAGCCCCAGGTGGACGTCATCCGTGACGCGCCCATCGTGGCGTTGCTTGACGTTGCGCCATCCGATGACTGGGTTCATGCCTTCAATGCCGAAGTGGCCGGCCTGAAGGGCGAACTGGGCCTTGCCGAGGTTTCCATCGAGGCCCACCGTATCTTCTTCTTCGGTTCCACGGCCAATGGCCGGCGCCTGTCGGGTGCCGTGCGCGGGCTCGTGGAACAGGTCACCCGGCTTACGATGGACAGCCGGCTTGCCGGCGGCACGGTCGACACGCCACCTTCCGCGACCGGCACGGCCGACGAGACGTCGTCGGCCGGCTCGCTGGGTACGGTGCTTGTGGTGGAAGACGACGAGATCCTGCGCACCATCGCCTGCGATGTGCTTGCGGGGGCTGGCTGGGAAACACGGGAGGCGGCCGATGCGGCCTCTGCGCTGGGCGTGCTCGAGGCCGATGCCGTGAACGTCGTTTTTACCGACGTCGACATGCCGGGCACCATGGATGGCCTCATGCTGGCGGACCACGTCTTCAATCACTGGCCGGCCATCGGCCTGGTGGTGACGTCCGGTCGCTATTCGGTGGATGCCAGCCGCGTTCCGCGTGGTGGCGTCTTCCTGTCCAAACCCTATCAGCGCCGGCAGTTGCTGGCGGTCATCGATCTGGTGACCCACGCCGCGTCCAGACGCGCCTGATCGTCCCACCTTGCCCTGGTCCTCCATGACTTCCGACCCGAAGCCCCGCCGTCCGTCGCGTCGCGCCACTGGCGACACGCGTACCCTCATCGCCCTGGCGATCGTCATCGTATTTTTCGTATGCAGCGGCCTGATCGCGGCGTCGAACATACGCACCATCCGCGACGACAACACGCTGGTGATCCGTTCGCAGGAGACCGTAGGCGCCCTGGGCGACATCCTGTCCAGCGTGCAGGATGCGGAAACGGGGCAGCGCGGCTTCCTGCTCACGGGCAACGAGCGCTACCTGGAACCCTACCGAAACGCGCTCGCGATCATTCCGGCACGCATGGATGCCATTCGCAGCGGGGTAAGTGGCGACTCGGGTCAGTCGATGCGCCTGCGTGAACTGGGTTCGCGCGTGCAGGACAAACTGGACGAACTGAGCCAGACCATCGAGCTTCGGCGCACCCGTGGCCTGGAAGCGGCCCTGGTCGTGGTCAATTCCGATCGTGGCAAGGCTGCGATGGACGATATCCGCTCGCGCCTGGGTTCGATGCGTGCGGCGGAGTTCGACCAGCGCACCCGGCGCCTGGCGGAAATGGAAACCGCGTACAGCACGGCGTGGACCTCCGGTGCGGCCAGCGCCTTGCTGGGCATCGGCCTGACGCTGTTCGTGGGCATCCTCATCCGTCGCAATGCTGTCGCGCGCGAACGCGAGGCCTGGTTGCAGGCCGGGCGCCTGGAGCTGGGTGCCGCCATGGCGGGCGACAAGGACATGAGCGAGCTGGCGGGCGTGATCCTGTCCTTTCTCGCCCGCTTCCTGCGCGCCGAGGCGGGCCTCCTGTTCACGCCGTCGGCTCGCGGTTTCGAACGCGCCGGCGCCGTGGGCGTGGCACCGGAAGAGCCTGGCACGGCAAGCCGCACTACCGGCAGCCTGTTGAGCCGGGCCGTCGACGAGCGCCGTGTCGTGGTGGTGTCCGACGTGCCGGAGGGCTATTTCCAAGTGGGTTCCGGACTGGGCAAGGCACCGCCGCGTCACCTGGTGATCGTGCCGACGATCGGTGACGACCAGGTCCAGGGTGTCGTGGAACTGGGCTTTTTCAATCCGGTGGACGCCGAGGTGGTCGCCCTGCTGGAGCAGGCGTCGCCGGCCATCGCCATCGCGCTTCGCTCGGCCGCGTACCGCGCCGAATTGTCCCGTCTTCTCGAAGAGACCATGCGCCAGTCCGAAACCCTTCAGTTGCAGGGCGAAGAGCTGCGGGCGTCCAATGAGGAACTGGAAGAGCAGAGCAGGGCCTTGCGCGAATCGCAGCAGGAGCTGGAATTGCAGCAGGCCGAGCTGGAGCAGACCAACGCCCACCTGGCCGGACAGTCGCAGCAGCTGGAAGCCCAGCGCGACGAGCTGGCGCTCGCCAACGAAGCCATCGAGGCAAAGGCGCACGAAGTGCAGCGCGCCAGCCAGTACAAGTCCGAGTTCCTGGCCAACATGAGCCACGAACTGCGTACACCGCTGAACTCCGCGCTGATTCTTTCCAAGCTGCTGGCAGACAATGCGCACGGCAACCTCACCGAAGAGCAGGTGAAGTTCGCCCGCACCATCCACGCATCGGGTGCCGATCTGCTCACGCTCATCAACGACATCCTCGACCTGTCGAAGATCGAGGCAGGCCATGTCGAGGTCCGTGGCGAAACCTTCGAAGTGAAGGGTCTGCTGGACGATATCGCCGCGTTGTTCTCGCCGGTGGCGAACGAGAAGGGCCTCACGCTCGACGTATCGTCGGCTACCGACTGCCCGGCCTTCATCGAGAGCGATCGCCTGCGTATCGAGCAGGTGCTCAAGAACCTGTTGTCCAACGCCCTCAAGTTCACCGAAGCCGGAAGCGTGAATCTTTCGGTACGAGCCGGCGCGAAGGGCATGGTGGTCTTTTCGGTCACCGACACCGGCATCGGCATCGCTGCGGACCAGCAGGCGCGCATCTTCGACGCGTTCCAGCAGGCGGACGGATCGATCAGCCGTCGCTACGGCGGCACGGGCCTGGGCCTGTCCATTTCGCTTGAGCTGGCGCGCCTGCTCGGCGGCGATATCTCCGTCGCAAGCGACCCGGGCCGGGGCAGCATGTTCACGCTGACCATCCCCGTGCGGCTCGCGAGCGCCCAGGCCGTGGTTGCGCGCGCACCGGCACCGGCCGTCGTTCCGATGCCTCCTGCACACCGCCCGGTCATGGCGCCCGCACCTGTCGCGCAGCGTGCTCCGGCGCCGGTATCCATCGATCCGCGCCATCTCATCCTGGTCATCGAGGACGACGTGGCGTTTGCGGGCATCGTCAGCCAGCTGGCCGAGGAAATGGGCTTCCGCTCGCTGGTGACCTCCACCGCGTCCGAGGCGCTGGCCGTGGCACGCGAGCAGATGCCACATGCCATCGTGCTCGACGTGGGGCTGCCGGACCAGTCGGGTCTGTCGGTGCTGGATATCCTCAAGCACGACGTGCGCACGCGTCATATCCCGATCCATGTCGTATCGGCGGAAGACCATTCGCGCACGGCGCTGTCGCTGGGCGCGGTGGGTTACCTGGTGAAACCGACCACCCGCGAGGCGCTGGCCCGCGTTCTGGATTCGCTGGAATCGCGACTGTCGCAGCGCCCCCGTCGCGTGCTCGTGGTCGAGGACGACGCGGTGCAGCTAGATGCCATCCGTCACCTGCTGGCTTCGGCGGATGTGGAAACCATTGGTGCCTCGTCTGCCGCCGATTGCCTCTCGTTGCTCAGCCACGAGACCTTCGACTGCATGGTGCTCGACCTGTCGTTGCCCGATACGTCTGGTTTCGCACTGCTGGAAACGCTCAGCAGCCAGGATACGTACGCGTTCCCGCCGGTGATCGTCTACACGGGGCGCGTGCTCTCCGCAGCGGAAGAAGATCGCCTGCGTCGTTATTCCAGCTCGATCATCATCAAGGGCGCGCGCTCGCCGGAACGCCTGCTCGACGAGGTGTCGTTGTTCCTGCATCGCGTGATTTCGGAACTGCCCGAGCCGCAGCAGGGCATGATCCGCGCGGCGCTGAATCGCGACGCCACGCTGGAAGGCCGTCGCATCCTTCTGGTGGAAGACGACGTACGCAACGTCTATGCCCTGATGAGTGTGCTCGAACCGCACGGCTGTGAGCTGACGATTGCCCGCAACGGCCAGGAAGCCATCGACGCGCTCCACGCGTCCGTGGATGGCGCGGATATCGACCTGGTGCTCATGGACATCATGATGCCGGTGAAGGATGGCCTGACCGCCACCCGCGAGATTCGCCAGAATCCGCGCTTTGCCGATCTGCCGATCATTGCGCTCACCGCCAAGGCGATGCCGGACGACCAGCAGCAGTGCCTGCAGGCAGGTGCGAACGATTACGTAGCCAAGCCGCTCGACGTGGACAAGCTGCTGTCGCTGATCCGCGTCTGGCTTACCGCCTGACTTTCGACGGGCGGGGCAAGGCGCAATAACCCGCGGCTTTAACAGGCCCGGGTGACCCGTTACACTGGCGGCACGGAGATGGCATGCCTCCGCGAACCGCCCTCGGGCTGATGATGCCTACGTATCCTGGAATCCTCCGGGGCGTAGGCTCGTGCGTTTCTCGCCCCGTTATTCCAGGTGTTTCAACGACACACCTTTTGGAATCCGCATGCGACGCCTTCGTTCACTGGAACAATGGGAACTGTTTCCCTACATGGGCAAGTGGCTGCTCATGGCTTGCGCGGCTGCCGTTCTGGCCGGCTCCGCTTCCGCTTTCTTTCTCCTGGCTCTGGAATGGGCGACGAACACCCGCGAGGCATCGCCGTGGCTGATCGGCTTTCTTCCCTTGGCAGGTTTCGTGGTGGGCTGGGCGTATCAGCGCGTGGGCAAGTCGGTGGAGGCGGGCAATAACCTCATCATCGACGAGATCCACGACCCTCGTAAGATCATCCCCCGGCGCATGGTGCCGCTGGTGCTTATCGGCACGGTGGTATCCCATCTCTTTGGCGCATCGGTGGGACGCGAGGGTACGGCCGTGCAGATGGGCGGTGCGCTGGCCGACCAGCTGACTCATGTATTCCGGCTGCGAGCCGACGACCGGCGCATCCTGCTGATGGCCGGCATGAGTGGTGGTTTTGCCGCAGTGTTCGGCACGCCGCTGGCAGGTGCATTGTTTGGCCTGGAAGTACTGGCTATCGGGCGCATGCGCTACGACGCGCTGTTTCCCTGCGTGATTGCCGCCATCGTGGCCGATCAGGTCTGCCTGGCGTGGGGTGTTCACCACACCCACTACGTGGTGGATCATGTCTGCGCACTCACGCTGCTGCCGGTGCTGGGCGTGATCGCGGCAGGTATCGTTTTCGGCCTCGTGGGCCTGCTCTTTGCCACGGCCACACATCATCTGGGTGGCTGGATGAAGCGGCGGATTGCCTATGCGCCACTACGCCCGTTGCTGGGTGGTGCGGTGATTGCGCTGTCTGTCAGCGTCCTGCCTGCATGGCGGTATATTGGACTGGGCATTCCGACCATCGTGGAAGCCTTTCAGCATCCTGTTGCGCCCTGGGATTTCGCGGGCAAGTTTGCCTATACGGTCGCGTCGCTGGCGTCGGGCTTCAAGGGCGGCGAGGTGACACCGTTGTTCTATATCGGCGCCACGCTGGGTAATGCGCTGGCGCCCCTGCTGCATCTGCCTGTCGGGATGTTGGCCGGATTGGGTTTCGTCGCGGTATTCGCCGGCGCGGCGAACGTGCCGTTGGCCTGCACCGTGATGGCAATCGAACTGTTCGGGCCGTCCATCGCGCCGTTCGCACTGATTGCCTGCGTTGTGAGCTATCTGTTTTCCGGACACGCAGGCATTTATCACGCCCAGCGCCTTGGCCGGGCCAAGCATGTGCGGCACCTGCCGGAGGATCTGCGGCTGGCCGAGGTCAAGGCATACAGGAAGAAGCTACGCGAGACCCCGGCCGTGACGGACGACGTACCTTAAGGCTGTTTCGCGGTGGGCTGGAATGCGCTTAGCGGCTTGACGTAAGGGCCGTTCCAGTCTGCGTCGAAGATGCGGCCAAGCGGGCGCACCAGTGGGCCGTGGATGAAGATCGAGGCATTCACGGCACTTTCGAAGTAGCTCCAGCTCCAGTTGCCGGTGCCGACAAAGCCCGACTCGTCGTCGACGAGAGCGTACTTGGCATGTTCGACACGGGCGTAGGGAATGGGGCCGGACGACGCCTGCGGCAGGCTGGAATACTTCACTTCCACGCCGGGCATGAGCGCCAGGCTTTGCAGGTAGGCGAGGTCATGGCCGCGCAGCGCCCAGTCGGCCACGATGACCTGTACCTGCACGCCGCGTGCGGCGGCATTGCGGATGGCAAGATCCAGTGCGGTCCAGTAGCCCTTGGGGCCGAAGTCCTTGAAGGCCGACATCGTCATCACCTGGATGCGGATGCGGGTGCGTGCCTGGTCGAGCATCTGCGTCAGCGTCGGAGCTTCCAGCGTCAGCCAGGACGGCTGGAGCGCTGCCGGGCTGAAGGCGGGGAAGATAGTCGACGGGCCATCGTCCTTGCCGTTGATGACGACGGGGGAGAGCACGGTGGCCGGTTCGAACGAGGGGGCGGCTACGAGCGGTGCGGCGACCAGTGCATCGGCCGGTTTTTCGGCCAGGTGCCACAGGTGGTCGAATTCCGCACGGAACGTCTTGCCGATGCGTTCGTCGCCGATATGCACGCCCACTTCGTGGATGTGCTGGATGGCACGCCAGTCCCAGTTCTGGCTGCCCACGAAGACATCGCGATCGTCGATCTCCATGAACTTCACGTGCAGCACGCCGCCGGTGAGGTCCTTTACCGGCATCTGGCGGATCGTGATGCCGGGCAGGCCCGTCAGTGCATCGACCCAGGGCTGGCTTTCATGCATGAAGCTGGTGTCGATGAGCAGGTTCACCCGCACCCCTTTCTTCGCCTGCGCGACCAGCGCATCCACGATGGGCGAAAGCGCATGGCCGGGCGGGTTGGTCAGGTAGAAGGCGGCGATGTCGATATGGTCTTTCGCGCCCTTGATCATCGACAGCCAGGTAGGGCCGGTGCGTGCCGTATCGGGCAGGCCGTAGCTGGTTTCTTCCGGAACGCTCTCGACCCATTCGAAGGTGCTTTGCTGGCGTGCCGCCGGAGCCGCATGGCTCGACAGGGGAATCAGTGCAAAAGCGGCGGCAAGGGCCAGCAGGGGACGGCGGGTTGAGCGCATGCGGAGGAACCTGGCGAGTGTTGATCGTTATAGAGTAACACCGCCGTGTGACGGTTGGTTCGCATGCGCCGCAAGCCACGCAGGAACCTCCGTCACCGCGATATCCTGCGCTGCGTTGAAGGTGACGGCCTTGTCCCAGGCAACGCCGGTATCGCGCGCGAAGGCCAGGTGGTACCGGCGCATCTTGTCGTGCGGATGGGCCTGCACGGCGTCGCGCAGTGCGTCGACGGTCCACAGGGTGCGTTGCGTTTTCCTGCCCAGGTAAGTGTCCACCATGTCGGCCAGGCGTTCGTAAGTAAACGTGTCGCCCGCCACGAAGATCACCTTGTCGTCGATGCGAGGCTCATGGGCGAGGATGGCAGCGGTGAGCTGCCCGATGTCTTCGGGCGTGGTCACGGTGAGGCGGTTGTCCCAGCGCCCCAGTGCATTCACTTTCGCCGCTTCGAGATCGACAACGCCGAACGCAGGTTCAAAGAGGAAACTGGTGAACATGCCGGTGGATACGATGACCCAGTGCGTGCGCGACTGCGCCCGCAGCATGTCGCGCACGTCGAGCTGTTCGTCGAAGATGCCCTGGTCACTGCCGCGTCCCACCACGTCGTAATCCACGCCGAACTGCCAGGGCACGTAGCGATCCACCCCCGCGCGAAGCACGGCGGCAGTGATGCGGCGTTGCGTGCCCGCGCCGCCGACGAACCCCGTGCAGCAGATGACCGTGGCGTAGGACGCGAATATGCCGGCAAGCTCTTCTTCCGGCGCGCTGGCGAGGTCACAGCGGACGATATCCACGCCAAGCGCACGCAGGGCAGCATTGCGGGTCGAGTCCGTTTCGTGTGGCCGGGCAGGTCGTAGCAGCACACTGAGCCTGCCCTTGACCGGCTGCGCCGCGAGGGCCTTCAGTACCGCCATGCCCAGTTCTCCCGCGCCGATGACAAGGGTGTGCTGTTCCGTGGTTTTGATCGCTGGCATCGTTTTTCGACTTCTGTGGGGAGACGTGGCATAAGCTGAGGTGCGGGCGATTCGCGGACAAGAAGGCACACGAGTGATACCGGACGACATTCCCTTCGCTGAGGTCATGGCGCGCTCACGGGCGGCCTGCGAGGCACTGAGCGACGAAGACGGCGGCCTGAAGCGCGAGGTGCTGGCCCATGCGGGCAATCGCTGGTCCCTGGGCATCGTGTACGAGCTGGGCGTGGCGGGGACGCTTCGCCATGCCGAACTCGCGCGTCGGCTTCGTGGCGTCACCCAGCGCATGCTCACCAGGTCGCTACGGCAGCTTGAGCGCGACGGGCTCATCGCACGGCACGACCATGCCGAAGTGCCGCCACGGGTGGATTACACGCTTACATCGCTTGGAAAAGGCCTGCTGACGGGGATGCTGCCGCTGTGGACGTGGGTTATGGATAACGCGGATGCCTTCCGCGCCGCGCGTCGCCGCTTCGATGGTGATGACGCGACCTGACCGGAATCGTTACCATGCCCGGCTGACAAACGTATTGGAGATACCGGTGACGCAAGTTCCTCCCCAGAGCGTGACCGATGAGGCGGTATTCCAGGCGCGCGTGGAGCAGGCCTGTGCGACGAATGCTGCCGTCGCTTCGTTATTGTCGGACGCCGGAGTGCTGAATCCGGCCGGCACCTGGCTGGTGCAGGTGTTGAAAGGGCAGGCTGCGGTCACGCAGGCGGCGCACGATACGGCCCTGGCCGCCGACGAATTGCGCAAATACCAGAAATTCGCACGCCCCGGTCAGCCCAGCCCGCATATCGTCCAGCTCCGGCAAAAACAGGCCGCGGCACGCCAGGCCTCCGCCCGGGGCAAGCAGGCGTATACCAAGGCCGCGATGGAATTCGCCCGCGCACTGCCGCTGACCATCCCCCCACGCGAATCGCTGGACAGCGTAGTGACACGCTGGATCACACTGAACATCCCCATCCAGAAATAAGCCACCCTAACCCGTCATTCCTGCGAAAGCAGGAATCCAGCGCCCCGGTAACCGTTTATCGCCGATGCATCACATCGGCTCCTGCTCTGCCCATCCTCTCAGCCCTGAGCTCCTGTTTTCGCAGGAGCGACGACTCTGCTGCCACGCCTGAAACATCAGCACCGGCCACAGATGCCCGTGCCACTGCTGTCGCCCTTCAAGAAACGCCTCCCATATCGGCAGGATTTCCTCCGGATCGAAAATACCCTGCTGTTGCAGGTAACGGCGGTTGAGCAAGTCACCGGCCCATTCGCGCAATGGCCCGCGAAGCCACGCCGCAACCGGTGCTTCAGCGATGGGCTTGTGTGTCGCCAGCAGTTTCTCTGGGAGATATCGTTCCGCCAGCCTCTTCAGCACCAGCTTGTGTTCCCGGTATCCGTACCGGTAAGCCACGGGCAGGCGCCATGAAAAGCGCCACACCGATTCGTCCATGAACGGAAAGCAGGGCGTCACGCCATGCGCCATGCAGGCTGCTTCGGCGGAAGGCAGCAGCCCCTCGCCAAGCCGCATGCGCTGGTCGACATACTGGAGCCGGTCGGCCGTCGCTTCCGTATCCAGCCATTCGTCGGGCCGGGAAAACACGGTGGGATAGGCTTCCGTTCCTGGTACGGCGAGCCCGGGATGCTGCCAGAGTGTCGTCGCATCGTGGTAGTGGTCTTCCACGGACGTGGCAGTGAGTTTCACAAAGGGATCGCGCGCATGACCACTCCACGCGTGAGCCTTCCTTGCCAGTTTGAACGATCCCAGCCGTTGCCGGAAACGCATCGGCAGGGAGCCTACGAATCGTGCCTGGCGTGTCGCACGTCGGTAGGCATCATGGCCGAAGAACAGCTCATTGGCGCCCTCGCCAAGCACGATCTGCTTATGGGCATGACCAGCGGCCCCGGCAGCCATGCCAAGTATCACGGCGGAAGGCAGGCACGGCGGCTCGCTGGCCGTGCTGATGACCCGCTCGACCTGTGACAGGACATCGTTGTGTCCCAGCACCACCGGATCGAAATGGCAGCCCAGGTAGCTGGCGATCCTGTCGGCGCGTTCCAGGTTCTGGGTCTGTCCTTCGAATCCAACGGCAAACGTCTGTAGGGGTTCTTCCTGCTGAGCCTGGAGCATGGCGGCGATGACGCTCGATTCGACATCACCGGTCAGCAGGGCGCAGGACTGCCTTCCATGGCGTGCCTCGATCGACATCGCCAGTACGTCGCGAAGATCCGTTTCGGCTGTTCGCAGTCCGTCGGATCGCCGTTCTGCGATTTCTCCCAGCACCTCCTTGCGAACGTCCCAGTAACGCCTGAATGGCAGGCCGGTAACGTGGGCCGGGGGAGCACCATCAAGCTGAAACTGCACGAAGCAGCCGGCCGGCAATCTGGAAACGTCCTTGTAGATGCTATGAGGCGATGGGATATACCCATGCCTCAGCAATGTGGCAACGGCACTCCTGTCGATCGCAAGTGGGCTGGCCAGTTGCTCGATGGCATTCACTTCGGTGGCAAAAAGCAAGCCATCTGCCGTGCTGGCGATGTACAACGACTTCTCGCCCATCTTGTCACGCGAGAGGGTAAGGGTGGCTTCGACGCTATCGATCACGGCGACACAGGCGGATCCACGTATCTGTGCGATCGCACTCCCGACGCCTTGCGAGCGGATGCGTCGTATCAGCCTGTCCGCCGGCGAATCCAGGTCCTGCATGGCCCACATGACGGGCGATTCATCGCGGGAAAGCGTGAGGTCACCGGCAACGACCACGATGTAGCGACCGTCGTTGGAACGGGCGGTGGTCGCAGAGACCGGACCGTGGGCCGGCCGGCATGCGGCGATGGCAACGCCGAGAGGTGCATGGGCCTGCACATGACGCACATGACCTCGATGTGGCATGGCCGACAGCATGTGCCCGGACAACGACATCAGCGATTCTTCGGACATCGGGCGATACGCTCGCCACACGCCAGCCAGACCGGACATATCGATCACCTGCCAAGAGAGGGGTATTCAGGAGAGGGGCGGAGCATCAACCGCGCGAAGAGGTTGCGCTGCCGCGCCATCGGGCATGCAGGGCAGGCGGCGCGATGGTGGCGAGGATGCCGGCCACGGCCAGGCTGATGCACAGGATGGCGAGTGAGCCGTAGATGCTCCCCGTGACGGAGGTGGCGATGAGCGAAGGGTAATCGTCGTTCGGTCCCGTCCTGTCCAGCACGGTCAGGGCTTCGGCCAGGCGTAATGGGCGCCCTGGCGGCAGTGCCTCATTGGGATCGGGCAGCAGGCCGCCGATGTAGATCTGGTTCATCAGCGAAAACGCGCCCACCAGGCCAAAGGTTCCACCCAGGAACGCGGCGGCCAGTCCCAGTCGGAGCGGATTGCGCGAGCCATCGCCGGGGCTGAGGCTGGACAGTCGCATCATGCAGCATGCGATGGCACCGCCCAGGGCCGTACCCGCGATCATCGCGAAGCCGACCCAGCTTGCCTGGGATCGCGTGAGATAGAGACCGAAGCAAGCGGCCGACGTCACTGCGATGCAGATGGGTATGAAGGCGTGTCGCAATGGACGCGGCACATGGGCCCATAACAGGGGGCCTGCGACGAAAGCACTGATGACGAAGACACATAGCCGGACTTCCGGCCTCATCGATCCGGGCGGATCGATATCCGGATTGCCGATCGAGAGGATGACCAGGATCGCCAGCGCGGATACCCCGCAGCTCAGCAGGGAAAGCAGGGCGCGCCTGAGCGGAGTGGACCACAACGAGCGTGGCGAGACCTTGATGCCGCGCGTGGCATTCAGGCGGGCGAGATAGAGCCCTGCAAAGATGAGGCCGTCGATCAGCAGCATGGCGGACGACAGCACCTGCTTGCGGTGATCCACGTTGCGCACGAACGCCAGGCAGAACGAGATCAGGGAGACGGTCGACAGCAGGGCAAGCCAGGGATCGATCCTGAGCCGGTGGCCCTGCTTTGCCGGCCAGGTGACCGGGCACAGGATCAGTGCTATCGACGATGCCGCCACGGCCACGAGGAAACCGCCGTCGGGCGTGCTGATCGTGTCGATCAGGGGAAGGACATCGGCTGTCAGCAGGTAGAGCGCCACCGCGGGCAGTGCATGCAATGCAACCCGGGACGCCGCCTTCGGTGCAGGAAAGAGATGGGTTGCGTTCCTGGCCAGCCAGATGAGGTGCAGGCCGATACCCGCGCCATAGGCGAAGCTGGCCGCCAGCATGAACCAGATGTCGATGCCACCGTGAAAGGTTGCCGAGGCGAGGCCTGTGAGCACGAAACCCGGAAGCAGGCCACTGCGGATACCGGGCGCGATGGGATCGGATCGTAGCGACAGGAACACCACGGACGTGCCCATGGGCATCATGGCCAGCACCCACTCACCTTGTTCCCAGGTGATTCCACGCTGCCAGAGATAGTCGGACGTCCATGCACCGAAGGCCGCCAGCGGCATCACGATGAGCACGATGACGAGACAGGCAATGGCATGGTCGGTGAATCCACCTGAGCGGGCAGATGTCGTGGGTTTGCTCATGTAGGCGCTCGGTGATGGGATGTCCAATGACGGGAGGCATCCTAAGGTCGCTATGTCCGGGGTCCATGGACGTTTTATGGACGACGCATGGAGACCGGGGCAGCCAGGGAATGTGTTCATGTGCGTGCCATCAGGCACGCCAGAGGGCGCTTCAGTCGAGCAATGCGGCGCCGCCAAGCAGATCGTGCGTGACCCGGTCCCTGAACCGGGCGCTCCGGCGGGAGCCATCGACGTTCATCAGGACAACGACGGCGTGGCGCCGGTCATCGCTCAAGGCCACCATGTTCGATGCACCGGGATCGCTGCCGCTGTGGCCGATCACCTGTCTTGCGCCCACGTCCTCCGAAACCCAGCCCAGGCCCTGGTACGGAGCGATGGCCGGATCGACCTGGGATCGCAGCATGCGTGCCAGGGCCTCATCGGAAGCTATCGCGCGCGTTGAAGCCATTCCGGGCAGCATGGCGTTAAGCAGCGTGGCGAGCTGGTGTACCGAGCAGCGCAGCATCCCTGCGGGCACATCCGGGTAGCCTTGTTGCGGCAGAGGGGTGAAAGCATTGGCTTCGACCACGTAAGGCGTGGCGAGGACGTCACGGCCGAATGCAGCGATCGACCAGTGAGCGCCCTCGATGCCCAGCGGGGTGAAGACGTTGGCCTGGACATAGGAAGCGAAGCTCTGGCCGCTGACCGCCTCGACGACATGCCCGGCCAGGGCCATGCCGACATTGGAGTAGGACCAGCTTGCTCCTGGTGGGTGTGGCAGGAACGATCCATCGCGGGACCAGGTGTTTCCACCTTCGACCAGATAGCCACTCAGGAAATCGGAGAGCTTCTGCGGCGAATCGCCCGGGTGGGTCAGGTCGCCATAGCCTTCATCTGAAATGCTGGAGGTGTGGGTCAGCAGGTGATGGGGCGTGATGATCTGCTTTGGGTACCGGGGGTTTCTCACCGGAAAGTCGAGGTACCGGTCCAGGCCCTCGTGCAAATCGTGCCCCTTTCGCTCGAACAGCTGGACAAGCGCGAGCGCCGTTGCCAGCTTGCTCACCGACGCCAGATGCATGGGCGTGGTTGCCGTTAACCTTCGTCCTTGATGGATATCGGCCATGCCGAAGGCGGCGGTGTAGTGATGCGCGCCGGGTGCCGTGATGGCCACGGCGGACCCAGGGACCTTTGCTGCCCGCATGAGGGAAGGCATGCCTGCCTCGAACTCGCGTCGCCATGCGTCGAACCGGGTTGCCCTGGAAGGGTATCCAGCGACGGGCCGAAGCGGGAAGAGCAGCATTCCGCCCAGCCCCAGCTGAAGTAGCGAGCGGCGTGTCAGTGTCATGAGCCATTCCTTCCCGTACGCGGGACGTGTTCCTGATGAGGGGACACTCTAGGAACGCCATGTGCGGGAGCCATGGACGTTTCATGGATACCGCGTGGAGCGCAGCGAATGGCCGCATCACGATGCCCTGGAAATCAGTTTTTTCCCGATGGGCGAGGCCCGCGCCGCTGGCGATAGTGCTGCCACGAGGTTCTTCCTGGCCTCGTTTCAGCCATCGAATGGCTTCATCCATCCATGCATCGAGGGACTATTTGCCATGCCCAACATCGCCATCAAACGACTGATCGTTTTCGGGGACAGCCTTTCCGACATCGGCGTCAAGCGCAAGACCGTGGCCGGCCAGTTCGCCGCACTCTTCGGACTGATGCGCACCAACCAGGTCAACCGCTTCAGCGACAATCGCAACTGGACCGACTTCATCTGGGAGTGGGCCGGCGGCCAGCCGCTCATTACCGTCGACAAGCCCACGTCGGAGGCGGCCGCCACGCCGCATCTGCGCTGGAGCCAGAACAGCAACCGCGCATCACGCACCGATAATCCGCTGTTTTACGTGAACTACGCCGAAGGCGGTGCGATGGGTGGTTCCGATCGCTGGGGTGCCGGCCTGGGGACGTTCCGCGAACAGTTCGATCGCTATCGTGCCGACTTGCGCGCCTATGGCCCCACGCCGGGTAATGGCCTGTATCTGATCTGGTTCGGCCTGAACGACCTGGTGACCAACGGCCGCGATCCGGCCGACATGAAGGCCGTGGCCCAGCAGATGAGCCAGGTCTGCCAGGAGATCATTGCGCTTGATCCCAATGCGTACTTCCTCTTCGGCAACCTGCCCAATCCACAGGAGGCGGTGCGATATCTCGGCCAGGAAGCGACGGACAAGGTGCTCGGCTTCGCGGATGGTTCCTTCAATTTCAGCCATGAGCTGGCCAAGGAAATCAACGAGAAGTTCCGGAGCAACCCGGCACATGTCGTGGACATCTATACACGGATGGACCATGTCTGCCGCAACCTCAACTCCTACGGCTTCACGAAGGAGAAGCAGCCTACCGGCATCGAAGTCCGTTATGGCGCCCCGCCGAGGAACCAGCTGGCCGCCTATTGCACGACCACCAGCGACGGCGCGCATCCGACCGAGGAGGTCTACAAGGTGATTGCGCAGATCTGGGCGGACGAGATCCGCAAGCACTACGACGTGGGCGTGCTTACGCCGAATACGGAAGCCCGTTTCACCACGAAGGGCAGCAACTGACCACAAGCCCCGCACCCTTCCGGCGTGCGGGGCCGCGATGATCAGATCAGGGAGCGACCCAGGCGATGCTCATGGCTCCACATTTTTTTATAGGACCATTTCTCATAGGCGCCGCCAAGGCTGAAAATCATCTCCTTGCCCAGGCCAGCGCATTGCTCGCGAGCCGTCTGGATGTTCAGCCATAGCAGGATGCTGCCCAGCCCGAAGTGATTCAGTTCCGGGTCCATTGCGCCGTTGTGGTCGTCGAAATAGACCCAGCGGGGACACTCGGCCCGGTAGATCAGGTCATAGGCGCAGGGGCGACCTTTGTAGAAGAGCACATGCCCGAACATCATGGAGCGGATGGCACCGATGAACGCCGCCAGCTCGTCATGGCGATGGCCCGGGTGGCCGCCCGGCCAGCGCATGATGAACAGTTCACGGTAGATACGTGCAAGCTCGTCGTCGCCGAAGCTATCCACGGAATGAATCTCGCCACCCTGATCGAGAAAACGATTGAGCTCGGCGCGACGGTTTTTCCGTGTCTTCTGGGAGAATTCGTCCTTTACCAGGCAAATGGTCCGTCGGTTCAGGGCGCCATAGGCGAAGTTGAGGAACTGCCCGCGATGTCGATGGGACAGCCGCTTGGATCGGGCAGGCAGGTAGGTCCGGTGACCGGGGTCCATCGGCAGGATGATGTTGTCGAAGATCACGGGTGCCTTCGTCACCGGATGGGCAATGACATCGTTGCTGTCGACGAAGTAGGCGCCGACGATCTGGCCTTGCACCTCCTTGTGATAGAAGGCCACGGGACCGGCGCCCCGGCTGTCGAGGTGGGCGAGGATCGCCGGATGGGCGCAGAGGCTCCCTCCGAACCGCTCATAGGCACGGCGATAGGTATCATGGTCCGATCGTTGCCATCCGGACAGGATCTTCTTGAGCATGGGGGCGGACTTGCGGGGGATGTCCGCACGTTATGACGCCCGTGTTGTAAGCCCATGGACGAACTGTGGAGTCAGTATGGAGACCCCAGGCCATAGCCGACAGTGATACATATCGCCACGGCCACGACCCAGGCAACAAGCATCCAGGCATGGCGTCTGATGAGGTCCAGCATGGTGATGATTCCTGCGGGAGGCGGCACCGGAACCCCGGTGCCGCGTCGTGGTCAGTACCGCGCGGACACGCTGAACAGCACCTGGCGGGGCGCGCTGCGCTGCAGCGTCTGGTAATCACCGGAGAACGGCGAGCCGGCAATCGTGGCCGTGCCGATGTTCTTCCGGTTGATCAGGTTGCTGGCATCCAGCCGGAAGCTGAGCTCCGGGCGATTGCCCCTGGCCGGCAGCGTATAGCTGGCATAGGCGTTGACCTGCCAGTAGTTCGGCACGTAGATATCATTCTCGTACGAGAAGGGCTGACGCAGGTACTCGGTGCTGGTGGCACCGAAGCGCCAGGCGTTGAAGTGCGCCGATACGTCGGTGACCAGCGAGACGATGGGATAACCCGGCTGGGCCTTGCCCTTGATGGGAAAGACATTGCCGTCCACGGCGAAGTCGCGATCATAGAACGACCGCGCCACGGCCACGCCCTGGTACACCTGCACATGCCTGGACAGGTCGGCGGTAAGGCCAAGATCGCTGCCGAAGATATGCATGCGCGGCATCACGCCCACCGTATTCACCTGGGCAAACTGGCTGCCCACCGCGGCGGAAAGCAGGCGGTTGCGGATCACGCTATAGAACGCATCGTAAGTGAGGGTCACGTTGTCGAAACGATGAGCGACACCGGCGGTGAGGTTCCAGTCGGATTCGGGGCGGATCGACTGGACGGCCTTGTCGAATTCGTCCTGGCTCGACACGGTCCACACGGATGCCGTGTAGCCGATATTGCCGCGCTGGGCTACGCGATAGCCGTTCTCGGACTCGGCGAGATCCACGAAGACATCGGTTTGCGGTGTCGGGCTCCAGAACAGCGAAAGATGCGGCAGGAAGTTGTTCTTCACCCGCAGGGTGCCGTACGGAGCCTGGTCGGCACCGATGCCGCCACCCGTGGTGGAGAAGCTTACGCCCTTGAAACCCATGCCAAGGGTCAGCTCATCATTGATGGCGTAATCGTCGTGCAGGTAGAACTGACGCGAGCGGGTACGCCAGTGCGATGCATTGGCGATCTGGAACGCCGGGCCATACGTGGTATACGGTCCCGTGGTGTTCAGCGGCGCACCCTGACCGAGCAAGGGTTCGTTATACCAGGAGGTTTTCGCATCCGAGTTCGTGCGCTCCTGCCAGAAGCCGGCTGTGAGCGTATGGTTTCCGGCTGTATACGTGAAGTTGAGCATGCCACCGAAGCGATTCACCTTCGGGCTCTGCACCTGCTCGGAAAACGGCGCGCCGGTGGGCGAGGGCGTATTGGGGTCGGCGAGACTGGCGTAGGTCTTGCTGTTCGCTCCATAGAGCTGGACGCTTCCGCTCAGGTCCGGCGAGATGCGGAAATGATGGGTGATGGATTCGATGTAGTCGCTGGTGGTCTGGCCGGTGTCGTAGGGCAGCAGGGAAGTGAGCTTGCCGCAGGTATAAACGCCGCACGATGCATCGGCGTTCTCAGGAAGTGCGGCGTTATAGGCATCGGCATAGTTCGGATACCGGCTGTCCGCCTTCCAGCCCAGGTTGCGGATCATGTCGAACGACAGGTTGTTGTAACCCCACACCTCGGCATGGCTGCCGGAGAAGAAGAAAGTGAAGTCGCCCCATGACACGTCCTGCTTCACCTTCAGGTCGCCACGCAGGAAGTGCTGCGTACCGGCAGCCTGGTACTTGTTCGCCGATACCCGTTGCAGGTCCGCCACGATTTCCGGACCGTTCTCGCCCAGCTTTCCGGTTTGGCCGGAGAGCGTCGTTACGAGCGTCCGGTTGCTTCCATAGGCCTGCTTTACCGTTGCGCCCGCTGTTGCCGAAGGCTGCACCAGTGCATAGGCGATGCCACCACCGTTGGCGCTGCTGGAAAACAGGCTTTCACGGGCGGAGCCCGGTGTGATGTCGATGGAGCCGACCGCATCGGGCACCCCCACGTTGACCACGCTGGTACCGGTCATCGAGAGGAAACTGCTGTCATTGAGCGGCACGCCTTCGAACGTCACGCCCATTTCGCTCATGCGGAAACCACGCACGAACAGGCTGGTGGCCGAGATATCCAGGCCCAGGCCATCGGTGGCGGTATAGGAGGCCCCCGGCACTTTCTTCAGCAGGGCAAGCGAATTGTCTCCGCTGAGCGAGCCCTCGAAATCGCTGCGATTGAGCACGTAGGCGTTGGCACCCACCGGCTGGATCGACGCGAGTGCCGCGCCCGACGTGGGTGCGGCCACGGACACACCGTCGAGCACGACCGGCGTGTCATCGTTCTTCTGCTTCTTGGTATTTTTCGTCGTGTCCTCTGCATGTAGCGGCAAGGCATGCAGGCCAAGTCCGATGACCAGCATGGGAAGACGAAGGCCATATAGCAGGTGGGCTGGGCGCGTTGCGCGAACCGACTGGGCGCGCGGGCAGGCGGAGGAAGCATTCTTGATCGTGCGGAAAATCATGGGTACATCCAGGTGCGGGTACGGACGCCGGTCAGGGCCGGCGTGGGCGTCTTGGCGAGAAAGGTGCGAGGCGGTGGTCAGGCCGCTCGCCAGCTGGTGAATCCGGAACTGCGCGTGGGCCTGACCGGTGTGCGGCCCATGACCTGGGAGTCGGTGCCATGCTGTACCCGGTGCAGCATGGTGCGAGTGGGCTTGAAGTCGTCGCAGAGATCGGAAAGCAGGTGGAACACCATGCCGATGTCCGCGTTGTGTCGTGACGACGCGTACAGGTCGATATCGACGGCGTGCCGATCGGGAAACGTGCGCAACACGATGTGCATGTCGTCGGCCATGATGGTGCCGACGACACCTTCGTGGGCCGAAGCGGCGAACAGGTCGCCCGCAATGCTCACGTGATGGCGCATCACATGCTCCACGCAAAGTGCGCGGATGGATGCAGGGTCACGAAGGGCATCGACAGACGTGCGGCAGCCTAGCCATTCGCCAAGGAAGTGAATGCTGTGCATGGGAAGTACTCGCTGAAGGCGTGACGGGACGCGCGGGCTCGTATCGCGAGGTGGCCGTAAAAGGCGCACGGTCACGCGACAGGAGGGCCTGCGTTATTTCAGAGGCAGTGAGTTGTCACGACGACACGGAACGTGCCGGCGCGCGACGATGCGGCGTGGCCGCGTCGTCGGTCAGCGAGATGGAGGGCGCATGTCAGCGTGGATGTTGCAGCGACGCGCCCGGGCGTGGCCCGGGCGTGGCAGGGCGCGGACGCAGGTCCGGCTGATCAAGGGGAAAAGAGTTGTTTTCATGGCTCATCGCCTGTGCGCCGTAGGCAGCACAGACGACGGCCGGACTTCCCTAGGCGAGGAAAGCGCCGGTCGACCGGATGCGGCCGCTGCTGGCGTCCAAGTTTTCATTAGGCACCGACATCGGAGCGATGACTCCGTTATCGGTGCGGCTACTAGGGTAACTGTCCATTTCTCGCAGGTGGGTAACCAGACAAGTGCCACGGGAGACCCGTAAGGCCGGGGCACGATACTCAGGCTCGCAGGGGCCTGTCAACGAAAATCTCCTGCATTGCAGCAATGTAATGCGGGTTTGCAGATGGACGGCCGAAAACGATCGCCTCATGCAGGCGTGGCCATGCCATGCAGCGTGGCTTCCGTTGCGTGATAACCGCTGATTTCCACCGTGACGTGCACCAGTTCTTCATGAACGGACAGATGCCTGCGCACGGTATCCGCAGACAACGGTCGTTCGCTCACGACAGCGACGATGCAGGCGAAACGACCATTGCCCACGCGCCATACATGAAGGTCGCTGATGGATGCATGGGGAAGCTCCTGCGCGAAGACCTCGCGAATCTCATCGACCACGGGATGATCCATGTCGCCGTCGAGCAGGATGCGACCCGATGTACGAACCAGGCTGATGGCCCACTGCGCGACGAGGAAGGCGCCCAGGATGCCCATCACCGGATCGAGCCAGGCGATGCCGAACAGCTTGCCACCCAGCAGCGCGAAGATGGCCAGTACGGAGGTGGCGGCATCGGCCACCACATGCAGATAGGCGGAGCGAAGGTTGATGTCTTCGTAGTGGTGATGTGCATCATGGCCGTGATGGTCGTGGCCATGATGATCGTGACCGTGATGGGCACCCTTCAGAAGCCATGCGCAAAGCAGGTTCACCAGCAGGCCGACCACGCCGATGGGAAGGGCTTCGTCGTAACTGATGGGTACCGGATGCACGAGATGCTCGATGGACTGTACGAGCATGAAGATCGCCACGACGCCCAGTAGGAGCGCGCTGCTATAGCCCCCCAGCACTTCGATCTTCCAGGTGCCGAAGGCGAAGCGGCGATCCGAGGTCAACCGGCGGGCGATGACGTAGGCGGCGGCAGAAATCCCCAGGGCCAGCGCATGGGAACTCATGTGCCAGCCATCGGCCAGCAGGGCCATGGAGTGAAAGAGGTATCCTCCTGCAATCTCCACCACCATCATGACGGCGGTGATCGCGACGGCTATCAGTGTGTTCTTCTCGGCGAGGGGATTGCCTTCGTTGAAGTGATGGGAATGCTGGAAGGGGCGCGGATCGGGCGTCATCATGGCCTTGGCCTGTATAGGGTACCCCCCTATACTATCCACCCGACGAAGAGGTTGTCATGTCCCATACCATTGCCAACAAGAAAGCCCTTATCACCCGTGTCCGGCGAATCAGCGGCCAGGTGGCCTCGCTGGAAAAAGCCCTTGAAGGCGATACGGGCTGCGATGCCGTGCTCCAGCAGGTGGCATCGATTCGCGGCGCCGTACAGGGGCTCATGAGCCAGATGCTGGAAGACCACCTGCGCGAGCATGTGGCGGAGAGTAATCCGCATGCCCTGCATGAACTGGAACCCGTGCTGGCGGTGCTGCGCAGTTACTTGCGCTGAAACACGCGAGGATGCGGGTAAAGGGGCGTAAACCGCCATGACGGTGGTACGTATGGGCGTCACAATGTGCGATGACCTGCTCCCCTACGTGAAGGAAGCCCCATGCGTCGCCGCGATCTCCTGAAGGCCGGACTGGCCCTCCCGCTCCTGCCTGCCGCCTTTTCGACCATGGCCGGAGCCTTGCGTGGTGGCGCCATGTCTCGGGTACGGCCTGGCGATGCCGCATGGCCGGATACGGGGGCATGGGAGGATCTTCGCCGGCAGGTCGGTGGCCGGTTGCTCAATCCGGTATCGCCTTTTTCCGGCGCGGCCTCGGCCACGTCACGGGCCGAGGCGCTGCGCAACCTGCACAACCCGTACTACCTGGGCGACCAGGTGAGCCTGACGCAGACCAGCGGCTGGTTCGGCGCATGGACATCCCAGCCCAGCCCCTGGGCCGTGGCTGCAGAGAGCGCGGCGGATGTGGCGGCGGCAGTGAATTTCGCCCGCACGCATCGTTTACGCCTGGTGGTGAAGGGCGGCGGTCACAGCTATCAGGGCACCTCGTGCGGCGCCGATGCGCTTCTGGTCTGGACCCGTCCCATGAATGCCGTGACCCTGCACGATGCCTTCGTGCCCGAGGGTTGCGAAGGCCATGCCGCGGAACATGCCGTGAGCCTGGGCGGTGGGTGCATCTGGATGGATGCCTACGATGCCGTGACCACGCGGGGCGGTCGCTATGTGCAAGGCGGTGGCTGCCTGACCGTGGGCGTGGCCGGCCTGGTGCAGGGTGGTGGTTTCGGGCATTTCTCCAAGCGCTTCGGCAGCGCGGCCAGCAATCTGCTGGAAGCCGAAGTGGTGACAGCCGATGGCCGTGTGGTCATCGCGAATCCAGCGAGAAACCCCGACTTGTTCTGGGCGTTGAAAGGCGGTGGCGGCGGGAGTTTCGGCGTGGTGACCCGGGTCACCCTGCGCACGTATGAACTGCCGCAGTTTTTTGGTGGCGTGGGAGGAAGCATTCGTGCGGCGACGGACGAGGCGTTTCGTGCCTTGCTTGATCGCTTCTTCGCGTTCTACGCCAGTGATATGTTCAATCCGCGCTGGGGCGAGCACATCACCCTGCGCAAGGACAACGTGCTCAACCTGACGATGATGTTCCAGGACATGGACGATGCCGCAGTGAAGCATGCCTGGTCACCGTTCATCGACTGGGTGGGCCAGCGCAGCGAATACACGCTGGAAGAGCCGGTCAATGTGCTGACCGTGCCTGCGCAGCATCTGTGGGATGGTGCCTATTTCCACGAACATTTCCCGGGGCACATGCTCAACGACGAGCGTCCCGGTGCGCCGGCACGGAACATCATCTGGAACGGCCAGCAGCATGAGGCCGGCTGGTTCATCCACGACTATCGTTCGATCTGGCTGCCGTCTTCACTGCTGGACGATCATCGCCGTGCAGGGCTCGTGGACACCCTGTTCCGTGCCACGCGCCACCATGGCATGGAATTGTTCTTCGGCAAGGGCATGGCCGGAGGCACGGCGGAATCGATCCGGCGCACACGGGACACGTCGATGAATCCACAGGTGCTTGATGCCTTTGCCCTGGCCATCATGGGTGCGGATGCCGAGCCTGCGTATCCGGGCATGGACCCTGTGCACGTCGATGCGGCGCAGGCCCGTCGCGACCAGCGTGACCTTGGCGCGGCGCTGGCCGAATTGCGCAAGGTTGCCCCGGCCGGCGGTGCCTACGTCTCCGAGAGCGATTACTTCCAGCCCAACTGGCAGTCGGCCTTCTGGGGCACTCATTACCCGCGCTTGCTCGCAGTGAAGCGCCGCTACGATCCCGATGGCCTGTTCGTGGTGCACCACGGCGTGGGTAGCGAGGATTGGAGCGCCGACGGTTTTACCCGGCGGGCGGTTTGAGGAAGGCGCCATTCGGACCAAACGCCGCCGTGACAAACCGCTCGCCTATCAGCTGATGCGTGGCGGCGTCAGGGTGCAGGCGGTCGAGCAGTGGTAGTGCATCGTGATCGGCTGCTCCGTAAAGCACCTGCCCATCCAGATAGTGCAGATGAGGGTCAGTTTTCGTTCGTTGCGCCATGATGTGGGCGAGTTCGCGGCGAATCGTTTCGAGGGTGAGCTTGCCGGCGGCGCTTTCGGCGGGGTTGCCCGTGGCTCGAAACATGACCTTGCCTTCCATCAGTGCTTCGGTATCGAAGGCGCCGGGACCCGGCGTGGTTTCGTGGATCGGGCAGTACAGCGGGGAAATCACCAGCAGCGGTGTGTCCGGATGTCCTTCGCGCACAGTATCGAGAAAACCATGCACCGCAGGCACGAAAGCACGCAGGCGCATCAGGTCGGTGTTGACCAGGTTGATGCCCATTTTCACGCTGATGAAGTCGGCTGCGGTATCGCGCAGCGTGCGAGCGATGAATGGATCGAGCAGGGCACTGCCGCCGAAACCCAGGTTGATCAGATCGACGTTGCCTGCAAGGGATACGAGTGCTGGCCAGATGGTGCTCGCGCTTGCGGCGTTGGAGCCCTGGCTGATGGAGCTGCCGTGATGCAGCCAGACCTTGCGGCGTTCATCGGGGATGGCCATGGCGGGGGCATTGGCACGCAAGCCCACCACTTCCGTGATTTCGTTGTAGGGAAGCCATATTTCTATACGCTTTTCGCCCTGCGACAGGTCGGGGAAGCGCAGGTTGGCGATGGGGCCTTCCTGCCGGCTTACCTGGCCCGTGCGCATGTCGATCGTGACCACATCACCGCCTTCGGCCGTTGCCTGGGCGGTGAGCTCGCCATCGACCAGCAGGTCGTAGATGCCTGGCGGACGCGCAGGCACGCCTGCGTAGACATGGCGGGTGGGTAGCGTATCCAGTTCCAGCATGGTTGCGCTGGTGCGCATCACAAGGCGCACGCCTGACGGCTGCGCTTCCGCCATCGTGAGTTGCGGGTCTGGGTATTGGGCCCGGGCCCAGGCCGGAAGGCGGTGTAACAGGAGACCGCGCGCGGTTGTTTCGATGTCGATGGCGCCACGGAAAAAATCCGCGGAAAGAGGGACGGCAGTCAGTCCGTCGCTTGCAGTCGTCATGGGGATATCGTTTTAAGGGGACATGGGATTGTATCGATTTGCCATGCATTCTGTTGTGCGAAAGCCTGGTGATAATGCACCCAAGGCCATCATCTCGCCGGACGCTCTGGCAGGCGACAGCCTTTTGCTGGAAGGACACGTGCTGCGCATTGTTATGTCATGGCCCTGAGGCGCTACCTCAATCGCCCGGCAACGTAATCACCACCTTGCCGAAAGGTCCTCGCCCCAGATGATCGAAAGCTGCGAGCGCGTTGTCGAACGCATAAGTGGTATCGATGACAGGCTTGATCCGGTGGTGATCTATGGCGCGGATCATGTTTTCAAGGGATGTACGGTGCCCCACGGTGATGCCCTGGATCACGGCACGCCGCAACATGAGAGGCAGCACAGGCAGCGTGATATCTGCGCCGTCGAGGAAGCCGATCTGCGCGATCCGGCCGCCGCTTGCCAGCGCGCTGGCCGATTGCCTCAGGTTGTCGCCACCTATCAGTTCAAGGATGTGATCCACGCCGCGTCCTTCCGTGAGTTCCAGCGCTTTTACGGCCCATGCAGGGTTCGCACCTGTATCGATGATGGCATCGGCCCCCAGGTCACGTGCCCGGGCAAGTTTTTCCGCACTGCGTGACGTCACGATCACCTGTGCGCCCAGAGCCTTCGCCAGCTGAAGGCCGAAGATGGCGACGCCGCCGGTTCCCTGGACGAGGACGGACTGACCGGCATGCAAGCGGCCGGTTTCCACCAGGGCAAACCACGCGGTGAGTGCGGCGATAGGCAGGGTGGAGGCTTCGGGAGCACTGAGCGATGCCGGTGAATGCACGAGCACGTCTTCGTGAAGAATGATGTATTCGCTCAGGACGCCAGGCAGCGGACCGCCCAGTGACAGACCGTGACGGGTCATGTCGGGCGGTGGTTCGCCCTCGATCCATGGGGTCCAGAAATTGGCAACGACCCGATCGCCTTCGCGGACGCGACTCACGCCGCTTCCTGTGGAAACGACTTTGCCAGCCATGTCGGAGGCCGGTACGAAGGGCATGGCCGGTGGCCCGGGCAACAGTTCTCCCTGGATGACCAGCCGGTCACGATAGTTCAGGGAGACGGCCTCTACACGCACCAGGACTTCACCGGGGCCCGGCTCAGGCACGAGAACGTCCGTCAGATGCAGGTTCTCCAGACCAAAGGCGGCAAGCTGCCAGCATTTCATGGTGCGATTCACGAGGGTGCGCTCGGCTTGAAATAGGAAGCCCGCATCCTATTGACGATCCCGGTTCTCTGGTTGCGCTATATTTTCCGATTATTGGAGCGGATAAGGCGTCAGTGACATGGGGCAGCATCTGCATTCGCACCTTCAGGGGCTGTCGGCGTTCGTGCATACCGTGGAGACGGGCAGCTTCACGGCTGCTGGGATACGCATGGGCATGTCGAAGTCGGCTGTCGGCAAAGCCGTTGCCCGCCTGGAAGAGCGGCTTGGTGTCCGGTTGCTGGAACGCACGACGCGCAGCCTCAGCGTCACGGCCGAGGGGCGAACCTATTACGAAAGTTGCCTGCGCGTCATCGACGAACTGGGTACCACGGAATCCTTACTGGCTGCGCGACACAACAGTGTTTCGGGGGTATTGCGGGTCAACCTGCCGCTCTCGTTCGGTCGTTCATGCGTCATGCCGGTGCTGCTCGAACTGTCGCATCGTCATCCCGGTCTGGAGCTGGATGTTTCCTTTACGGATCGGTTCGTGGATCTGGTGGAAGAGGGCGTGGATCTCGCGGTGCGCCTGGGTGGCGTGGGTGATCACGCCACCTTGGTTGGACGCTCGCTCGGCATGCAGCGCTCGGTCATATGTGCCGCGCCTTCTTATCTTGAGCGCAAGGGTCGTCCGCTGTCGGCGGACGACCTGGCGTCCCACGACTGTGTGGCCTTCGCCAAGGATGGGCGTCCATTACCGTGGACGGTGCGGGGTGCGGACGGGTTGCCGTTGATGATGGCGGTTCGACCTCGACACACGGTCAGCCACGGCGAGGCGCTGCTCGATGCCGTGGTGGGTGGGCTTGGCGTTGCCTGCCTGTCGACGTGGCTGATTGCCGGGGAGCTGCTCAAAGGCACGCTTGAAGTGCTGCCAGTGGGCTTGCCGTATGGCGATGCACCCATAACGGCGTTATGGCCTAAGTCGCGTGATCTGGCGCCGAAGGTGCGTGTGGCGGTGGATGCATTGGTGGCGGCGTTTTTGCCGGTCCCGCCCTGGGACAGGTGAGGTGCATCGTTCTGATGTGACGGTCGCGCGCAAGGCGCGCTCCTACAACGCACTGATGCCCTTGTAGAAGCGCGCCTCGCGCGCGACACCCGCCAAGGCGAGTGCGAAGCCCTTGTAGGAGCGCGCCTTGCGCGCGACACCCGCCAAGGCGAATGCAAAGCCCTGTAGGAGAGCGCCTCGCGCGCGACCGTCCTGTCCTCAGCCCAGCCGACGCGCCATATCCTCCATCGATTCGACGAACCAGAACGCATCTCCCTGATTCGCCTCGCGAACGAAGTCACGCAAGGCCTCGCTTCGCTGCACCGCGGCAGAAATGTCGCCGACGAAAACGAGGCGTATCCGGTAATTGACGAACTTCTGGACGATCGCACCCGCCACACCGCTGCGCAGCCGCAGGAAATCCTCGCCAAGCCTCGCCGCGGGAAAGGCCACCATATCGGCGCGCTCATCCATGGCAGCCATCAGCAGTTCCTTGCCGTCGGCCTCCGTGGAGAGCATCGGGCCTGCGGTCGGGCAGACCAGGACATGATGTCCATGGACAGAATGGATCGCTCCGTGCATCGGTGGCTTCTCCTTGCGTGCGAGTGCGCTTAAACGGCCATCACCATAAATGGATCACGCATCCGGGTCGAGGCGGCCTGTCAAAAAAGCACCGGTAAACCGATTGGTGGATTGACGGGGATTGTTACGGGTTGGTAATACCTGTGTGCCGGAAAGGCGCTTGTAAGCCGGGCGGAGTAGATGCCGTGGCATGGGTCGAGCCGGACAATCCCACCAGGAGAGGCTGATGAACGACGACGATATCCTGCACGTCATTGCCGTGAACGTGGTCAGGAAGACCCAGGGTGATCCTAAGGCGATCACTCGTTCATCCCGGCTCACCGAGCTTGGGCTGACGTCGATCGACGTCATCGAGGTGCTTTTCGATGTCGAGGAAGACCTGGGCAAGGCCTTGGGACGCCCGATCAAGCTTGATGACGCGGATATCGCCGGCGAGACCGTCGGTGACCTGGTGGAAGCGGTGAAGAAGACGCTGACGCCGCAGCCTGCGGGCGGCCATGCACCGCCACCGCATGGAACGCTCCCCCATGGCACGCCGCCGACCGGCAGGCATCACTGACGCCATGTCGATGCGCCGCGTAGTGATTACAGGCATGGGCGCCATCAGTGCGCTGGGCGAGGGTGCGGAGGTGCTGTGGGAGGCCGCGCGGGATGGTCGCCATGGGCTGCGTCCGCTGGATCATCCGGAAGCCGGCCAGATCCGGGCGCCGCTTGCCGCACAGATACCCCATGACTGGGACCCTTCCCGGCATTTCGAGGCTCGCCAGTTGTCGATGCTGGACAGGGTTTCGCAGTTCGCCTGCATTGCGGCGAACGAGGCATTGAAGCAATCGGGCCTGGATCTGCACAAGGACGGCCTGGCGGACCGTACGGCCGTGATCGTGGGCACGGGTGCCGGTGGTGATACCACCCACGACGAGCAGGCCCGCCAGCTATATGCGGGCAACTCCGGGCGCATCCATCCGCTGACCATCATTCGCCTGATGATCAACGCACCGGCAAGCCAGATCAGCATGGCCCATGGCACCCGTGGGCCGGCGTTTGCCGTGGCCAGTGCCTGTGCATCGAGCAATCACGCCATTGCCCAGGCTCTATCGCTTATCCGCAGCGGCATGGCGGATGTCGCCATCTGCGGTGGCACCGAGGCGTGTTTCAGCTTCAGTGCGTTGAAGGCCTGGGAAGCGATGCGGGTCATGGCAACGGATACCTGCCGGCCATTCAGTGCGAACCGTAGTGGGCTGGTGCTGGGCGAGGGGGCCGGCATGTTCGTGCTGGAATCGCTGGAACACGCGCGGGCGCGTGGCGCGACCATCCTCGCTGAGCTTGCCGGCGCAGGCATGAGCGCGGATGCGGCGGACATCGTGCATCCCGACCCCGGGGGCAGCCGGCTCGCAATGCAGCGTGCGCTGGCCGATGCGGGGTTATCTGCGGATGCCGTGGATTACATCAATGCCCATGGCACGGGTACGCGTGCGAACGATCCGGTGGAGACGCGGGCGATCCACGAGGTTTTCGGTGAGCATGCGAGGCGCTTGCTGGTGTCTTCTACCAAGCCGGTGCATGGGCATGCATTGGGTGCTGCGGGCGCGCTGGAGCTTGTGGTTGCGCTGGGTGCGCTTCGTGAGGGCATCGTGCCACCGACGTTGAACCTTGAGGTTTCCGATCCTGAGTGTGATCTTGATTACGTGCCCCTTGAGGCACGCAAGCACCCAGTGCGCGTTGCGATGAGCAATTCGTTTGCGTTTGGTGGGCTTTGTGCGGTGCTTGTGGTCAGGCGGGTGGATTGAGGGGCTTGTTTTCGATGGGGCGGGGTCGTGTTGCTGGTGAACCGGGGTGCTGGGTTCCTGTTTTCACAGGAACGACGGATAGGGGAGGTGACGACAACCCCACCCGAAGCCGTCGTTCCTGCGTACGCAGGAACCCAGCGCGATGCAGTCGGTTGTCGCGGCGGTATCTCCTACGTAAAAGCCGATGCAGCGCCTTCGCTGTGCGGGTGAACCGGGGCGCTGGGTTCCTGTTTTCACAGGAACGACGGGTAGGTAGGGTAACGACAATCCCACCCGGGGCCGTCGTTCCTGCGTACGCAGGAACCCAGCGCGATGCAGGCGGTTGTCGCGACGGTATCTCCTACGTAAAAGCCGATGCAGCGCCTTCGCCGTGCTGGTGAACCGGGGCGCTGGGTTCCTGTTTTCACAGGAACGACGGGTAGGTAGGGTAACGACAATCCCACCCGAAGCCGTCGTTCCTGCGTACGCAGGAACCCAGTGCGATGCAGTCGGTTGTCGCGGCGGTATCTCCTACGTAAAAGCCGATGCAGCGCCTTCGCCGTGCTGGTAAACCGGGGCGCTGGGTTCCTGTTTTCACAGGAACGACGGGTAGGTGGGGTAACGACAGCCCCACCCGAAGCCGTCGTTCCTGCGTACGCAGGAACCCAGCGCGATGCATCGGGTTTTCGCGAATGCGCCGCCTTACGTAACGCTCTTCAAGGCACCACCGACTGCAGGTTCATGGCAGGCAATGCCGCATCGATCCTGTCGTGATTCAGCCGCTTTCCGGCTGCGTTGACGAAGACCTGCAACGGACACTCCCCCGGCACGGCACAGCCCTGCACACGCACGGGACGTCGCACCATCCCGTCATAGCGATTCGTCCGCAAGGCATCCATGGACGGCATCATCTGCCTCACCAGCACAAACTCGTGCCCCTTGCGTTCGACCAGCGTAAACGAAAGCGCGCCACCGGGCGGGTAATCGTCCGGTCGTGCGGCATCGTGCCAGTCCAGTCCGAACACGCCAGCGATATTGGCGAGGTTCGTATCATGCCCGACCAGCACGACCGCGCCATGGCCGCCAGCGATAAGCGGCGCAACGACAGGCTTGTCGCCTGCGGCCACCTGCAGCGTGGCAAGGATGTGCGCGGCGAGATTGGATCCGGCAAGGCTGGCGGCCGGCAAAGCCTTCTTGCCCGCGGCGAACTGCGCGTTATGCAATTCGATCAAACGGCCCAGAAGGTCCCTGTTCCCCCGCCCGAATGCCACGGAAGACATCGGCATGCCTTCAGCGTAGGCCAGCATCAGGTTTTCGCTCAACGTCCCGGCCAGTTTCATGGCAGCCCCCGGCTCTACCGGCAGCAGTTTCCTGCCTTCCTGCTGGGCCACCTCTGCGCAGTGATCTGCATGGCAATCGAGCAGCAGTGACTGCAACGCCTTCAATGCATCGTGCGCGGGCGCCTGGTTTGCCGAACCATCGTCGTCATCGTCCTTGCGATAGTGGAAGAGGGCGTTGTCTTCATCGCCCCTGGTGGCGAGATAGCCTGCCTTGCAGCCCGGCGCCAGGCCCCGGACAAGGGCCGCGCTGCTTTCCCGGTTGCGTGGCGTGCTGTCGCCGATGACGACAGGGGACGCGGAGCTATCGCAGGAAGAGGCGGCCAGCCCCTCCTTGTCCAGCTCACTCCTCCAGCGCACGCCGATGGCGCGCATGCCTTCGCTCCCGTGTGCGGTAAGCATGCCCGGCGCCACCGGCCAGGCAGGCCACTCACCATGCGCATAAGCCGCATACGTCTCGCCCGGTTTCGTGGGCGAACGCACGCCGTGACGGATCAGGATCACCTCCGCACGCACGACGTCGGTAGCATGTGCCGCCGTGGCGAAGCCCAGTGCGAATGTCAGCAGGGCGGCCTTCACAGCTTCACCGACAGGTCGAGGAAGATGCCCCGGCCCGGCAGGCCGAAGTAGAGCGGTGCACCACCTACCGACTGCGTACCTGCATAACCCGTGATCTTGTGGACGTTGAACAGGTTGTTGACGTCGACGCTGATCGAATAACCCTTGGTGCCTGCCGGACCATGATCGGTGCGATAACCCGCAGCGGCATCCACGCTGAAATAGCCCGCGATGCGGTTGGCATCCTGGAACACCGGATGGCCACTCTTGTCCACGGTATTGTCCACGCCGTACTGGTGGCCGAGGAACTTGCCCATCAACGAACCGAAGTAACCGCTGCTGGCGCTGTAGAGCAGGCCGAGTGCGGCCGTCACCTTCGGTGTGCCGGCTACCTGCACGTTGCTGCTCTTGTACGTGGCTTCGTTATAGCTGGCATTACCGTAAAGGCTGAGCTCGTGGGTCAGGGCAAAGGTCGCTTCGGCCTCGGCTCCCTTGTAGATCGCGCCGCCACCGTTCACGTAGGCATTCTCGTTGCCATTGCCGGTGGCTACCTGGGTTTCGGCGATGAGATTGGAGAAATCGATGTAGTAGACGTCGGCGCCGAAGGTGAGCTGGCGCGACGCATACGCCGTGCCGAGCTGATAGTTCTTCGTCAGTTCCGGATCCACTCCCTTGGGACCATTGACCTGGATCACGTCGATGGGCGGCGCAAGAAAACCCTTCGCGGCCTGCGCATACGCCGACCACGAATCGCTGATGCTGTCATGGATGCTGATCGAGGGAAGGGTGGCGCTATAGGTGGCCTGCGCGGTGAGCGGTACGGGCGGCGAGACCTTGTTCAAAGGCGCATCGATGCGCCGGGTCACCTCGGAGTAGCGCACGCCGGGGCTCACCGTAATGCTGTCGGTCACTTTCCAGTCGTACTGCAGATAAGGCTGGAAGGTATCGGTGCGATCGCCCAGCTGATAGTTGTAGGTGGGGCCATACTTGGTGCCCGTTTGCGCGCCGGTGGTCAGGTCCAGCGGGAACTGGTAGCGGGCATCGATGTTGCGCTCCAGCCACGCGCCCGCGAGCAGGCGGCCCGGGCCGAGGTCGCGGCCGAAGCGCAGCACGTCGCCGAAGGCGTGGAAACCCGAGTCGGATTGCTTGCCCGGCAGGTCGGCAGCGATGGTGGCGACCTTCTTGCCCTTGGCGTTGTAGAACGTCACGCCGTTGTCTGCCGGGTTGATGTCGGTGGCATCGGCAGCCTTGCGTGCCCAGTGGTCGAAGGTGTTCAGGTACACCTTGTTCTCGATATCCCACTCGCCCACATGTGTGTCGAGGCCGAGGTAGGTAAAGCTGGAGTAATAGGCTGCGTTGTTCGCATCCTGGTAATTCTGCACCGTGGGGTCGTCTCCCAGGCCGAAACGCCAGCCGTACTTCGCGATTTCGCCCAGCGTGGCGCCTTGCACGGTATTCTGGTGCTCGCGGTTGTAGCTGGTGACGAAAGTCAGTGTCGTGGCCGCGCCGAGCTGGCTGATCGTCTTGATGAAGATATGATCGCGTTTGTCGTCGGTGCCCTTCAGGTAGGTGTCGCTCGACTCCTTGGAAATATCCGCGAACACCTTGGTATTGCCGATGGTTTCGTCCGCCGAGACGCCACCGGCGCGCGTGTTCCAGCTGCCGATCGTGAGATAGGGCGTGATGCCCGGTTCATCAGACGGATCGCGCGAGCGCAGGCCGATGGTGCCACCGAAGGTGGCGTTGCCGATCGTGCTGCCGCCGCCCGGGCCGCGATCGATCTGCGCCTGGCCGAGCACATGATTGTTGAAATAGGCGGACGTCGTGTGATGCAGGTCGCTGGCGTCGCCGAAGGGGATGCCATCGAAGGTGATGTTGAACTGGCCGTCCTGGAAACCTCTCAGGCTGATGCCTTCGTTCTTGCCCAGGCCCGGGCCTTCCGGCGAGGTCACGGTGACGCTCGGTGCGTACTTGATGATGTCGTCGAAGTTGGCGTTGAAGCGCAGGCCGTCGCGGATGAAACGCTCGTCGATCACCGAAGTCGGCTGCGATGCGTCCAGTGGCGGGGCGCTGGGCGCAAGCGTATCCACGGCGTTGGCGCTGACACTGACGGGGGCAAGATTCCTTGCCGTATCACGGGTGTCGATCGCCGGCAGAGGTGCTTCGGCCGGTGCGGCGCCGGCGGAGACGTTTCCCGGGACGATCTTCGCCGTGGTTGGTGCCACCAGGCGGTAATCGAGGTGGGTATCGCGCAGCAGGGCCGTGAGGCGCTGCGCAGGCGCCAGGCCTGCCGGCACCGCGTGGCTGCGCACGCCGTCGGGAATGGCATCGTCGTACACCACCTGCCAGCCCGTGTCATGGCTGAACTGGTCGAGAGCCTGTGCCAGCGGCATGGCGGCAATGGCCGTTGACGGCGTAGCCGCCTGGACGACGACGGGTGTCGCGCTGGCGAGGGCCAGGGCGATGCACATGGCGAGCGAATGACGCATGCGGGTACTTCCTTCGAGGGGTGGGAAAGGACACGTGTTGTCGTCCGACCTCATCCAAGAGTCCCGGCGCGGTGGGATGGGTACCGCCGATTCGATGAATTTTTTCTTACAGCGTGCGCGTGGACTGGATCCTGATGCGATCCGGTTCGCGCTGCACACGCACGCCGGAAAGGCTGCCGAGATAACTCACGAAGGCTTCGGGATCGTGCGCGTGAAATACACCGCTGATGCGTTTTTCCGACAAGGCGGCATCCTCGATGCTCAGGGGGCGTGTCGTATACGCATTGAAACGTCGTGCGACGACGCCGATGGGCGTGTCGTGGAAACGGATGTCATCCGGTAGCCATGCGGTGGCGGCGGAGGTATCCAGCACGCTGCGATCCAGCACATGGCCGTCACCGTCGACGTGCAGCGATTCGCCACCGGCGATATCGGCCACGCGGTTGCCTTCTGTTGCATGCCCGAGCAGACGGCGTGCGCCACTGTCGATCCATGCCGAAGACATGCGCCAAACGGAAACCTTGCCGCTGATCACGGCCACACGGGCACCGTCGCCATCGCGATCCACGTCGAACACGGTGCCGATATCCTCGATACGCTGCCTGCCCACTTCCACGCTCAGGGGACGCAGCGGATCGTGCCCTACATCGAAGGACGCCTTGCCTGCCATGAGAACGATGCGCCGCGCGTGGCTGTCGAAGTCCACATCCACGATGCCGCCCGGTGACAGGTGCAGCAAGGTGTCGTCGGGCAGCTTCACCATGCGCACCTCGCCCGTGTCGGCGGCGTAGCGCACGGGCGTTGTGGCGGCAGGCACCCAGGCCCATGCCATGCCGACGGCCAGCAGCAGCGATGCGGCGGCCGCCACGTAGCGCAACCGTGGGCGCCGTACGGCGGCAGGTTTTGCCTGCGGGCGTGGATGTTCCGCAAAAAGCGGCACCACGCGTGACTCGGCCATGGCGGCGGCAAGCAGGTCAGCGGCAAGCGTTTCGTCCAGAGCGGCGGCGGCATGCATATCGCCATGCAGGCGGGCAATGGCGAGGTATTCGGCGATGTGGCGGGGGGAGTGCCGCAGCCATGCCATGAAGCGATCACGGGCAGTGGCATCCGGCTCGTCACGCATGTCCAGATACCAGGAGGCGGCCTCTTCGGCGATGCGACGGGTGTCATTCATAGTGCTGCATCCCTTGCCGGCACGCGGCCAGTCCCTTGACGATGTACTTCTTGACCATGTTGGTGGAAACGCCCAGCGCCTCGGCAATGTCGCGGTAGGGCATGTCGTCGCGGTAGTGCATGACCAGCACCGCACGACACTTCGGCGACAGCCGGCCGATCACATCGGCAAGGCGGCGACGACGCAGTTCCCTGTCCACGTCGGCACCGGCCTCGCAGGGCGTGGCCAGCCGTTCGATGACCTCGTCGATATCCTCGCCCGTCACCGGAGCACGCTGGCGTAGCTGCGCATGCTCCTTGACCAGGTTGGCAGCCACGGTGAACAGGTAGGCCTCGGGATTGCGCACGGGCTCGTTCTGCGTGCCTGAGCTGCGCAACAGGCGCAGATACACCTCCTGCACGAGATCCTGCGCGTCCCAGCGATGGGCGACACGGCGCAGGAAATAACTGGCGAGCTTGGGACCCTTGTCGGCGAGAAGGTGCGCCCAGCCCTGGGGCGTATCGGTCACGCGGCGACTCCAGGTTCGTTGCCGCAGGATGGGCACGGAGTATGTCCGTGGTGTGACGGCGCCCGTCTTTTACCGACGCTTGCCGGTGACACCGCGGGTCACCCACCAGAAAACCAGGGCAAGCAGACTGATGGCCGCACCCAGCCAGCAGACACCTTGCCAGCCGGCGTAGGCGTACATGGCCGTGCCGGCCGCCGCCCCGGTACCGCTGCCCACGGCGTAGAACAGCATGTAGAGCCCCACCATGCGGGCATGGGCTTCGGGACGCGAGGCGAACACCATGCCCTGGTTGGTGACGTGAATGGCCTGCCCACCCATGTCCAGCAGCACGATGCCAAGCATCAATGCCGCCATGGAATGTTCCATCAGGCTCAGTGGCACCCATGCGCCCAGCAACAGCAACAGTCCGGCGGCGCTGGTACGCGCGCCGTAGCCCTGGTCGGCCCAGTGACCTGCGCGGATGGCGGCCAGGGCCCCGAGCGCACCCACCAGGCCGAATGCGCCGATGACCGTATGGGAGAACGCGTGTGGCGGCGCGCTCAGGGGAAGCACCATCGCGTTCCAGAAAATGTTGAACACGGCGAACATGAGCAAGGCCAGCACGCCGCGTACCTGCAATACCCGTTCTTCGCGAAGCAGCCCCGGCATCGACGCAAGCAGGGCGAGATAACCCATGGGGCGCTCCGGTACAGCGCTTCTGGGCAGCTTCAAGCGCAGCGGCAGGATCAGAAGCAGGGAGAACGCAGCGGATATCACGAACGTACCCCGCCACCCGGCGATATCGCCCATGGCACCGGAGAACACGCGTGCCAGCAGCAGGCCCATCAGTACGCCACCTTGCGCGATACCCACGACCCGGCCACGGCTACCGGGTGGCGACACGCTGGCGGCATAGGCGATCAGGCCCTGGGTCATGGCCGTTGCCAGCATGCCGATACCTGCCATGCCCGCCAGCAGCAGGTACCACTCGTGCACCATGGCGACACAAGCCAGCAGGCCCGACAACAGCAGGGACTGGATCACCATAAGGCGGCGTCGCTCGACGCGATCACCCAGCGGCACCAGGAAGACCAGCGCCATGGCGCATCCGACCTGCGTCGCGGTCATGACCTGTCCCAGCCGGGCATCCGACACGCTGAATTCCCGGCCGATGGCATCGAGCAGGGGCTGGGCGTAATACACATTGGCGACACAAAGGCCGCACGCGAGGGCGAACAGCAGCGCGACGCCGCGCGATGGCGGCACCGACAAGTCAGTGGACATGGGGGCTTCCTTAATGGTTGCAAATTGAAACTAGTGGAAGGCTAGGCTACATGGTTTTAAAATGCAACCTTGCTGACCGGAGTCGCAGAACCATGAGCGAGCGCATCCACCCCACCAGCGCCATCTGCCCGGTGGCCCGTTTTCTCGATGCGATCGGTGATCGCTGGTCCTTGCTGATCGTGCGCGATGCCTTCGACGGTTCACGGCGATTCGGCGACTTCCAGCGTGAACTGGGCGTGGCCCGCAATATCCTCACCGACCGTTTGCGACGACTGGTGGATGCCGGTGTGCTGGAGCTGCAGCCGGCGTCGGATGGCAGCTCTTACCAGGAATACGTGCTTACAGCGGCGGGAGAACAGCTCTTCCCCGTGGTGGTGGCGATGCGCCAGTGGGGTGAAAAAAACCTGTTCGAGCGTGGCGAGCGCTGCTCGCGGATGGTCGATACGAAAACCGGAAAGCCCGTTCCCTACATGGCGCCCCTGGCGAGCGACGGCAGCCTGCTGCCCGCCGCTCGCACGGAAATCCGGCGCCCGGGGTGAGGCGGTTCAGCCGTCTTCGCGAAGGATGCTGGCGTAAAGCCCGGGGTCGGCATTGGAGCCGGAAACCACGATGGCCGTGGCTCCGCCATGCACAGGGGCCTTGCCGAAGAGCAGGGCAGCCAGTGCCACGGCACCGCCGGGCTCGATCACCAGCTTCATCGAGCGGAAGGCGAAGCGCAGGGCATCGCGTACTTCGTCTTCGCTTACGGTCAGGCCGCCGCTCAGCAACGCCTGGTTGATCGGAAAGGTGAGTTCGCCGGGTGAGGGCGTCATCAGTGCATCGCAGATGGTGCGGGCGTCCTTTGCCACCACCTGCCGGGTGCCCGTGGCGAGTGAGCGCGCGGTATCGTCGAAGGTCGCAGGCTCCACGCAGTAAACGTGCGTTTCCGGGCGCGTGCCTTTTACCGCCGTCGCGACGCCGGCCGTCAGCCCGCCACCGCCGCAACAGACCAGCACGCTGGTGACATCCACGCCCATGGCGGCAGACTGCTCCATGATTTCCAGTCCCACGGTGCCCTGGCCGGCCATGATGTAAGGGTCGTCGAACGGCGGCACGCGCACGGCGCCCCGTGACTGCGCGATACCGGCAGCGATGTCCTCGCGCGATTCGTTGAAGCGATCGTAGAGCACCACCTCGGCACCGAGCCGGCGGGTGTTCTCCAGTTTGTTGGCAGGTGCATCGGCGGGCATGACGATGGTGGCGGGAATACCCAGGCGACCGGCGGCGGCTGCGACGCCCTGGGCGTGGTTGCCGCTGGACCACGCCACGACGCCGGCCTTGCGTTCCACGTCGTTGAGTCGCGAAAGACGGTTATAGGCACCGCGAAACTTGAACGAACCGGTGTGCTGGGCACCTTCGAACTTCACCAGCACGCGGCGGCCGGCATGATCATTGAGGGTGTCGAATTCCAGCAGCGGCGTGCGCACGGCCACACCCTTCAGTTGTTCGGCGGCCGAGTGGACATCGGTGATGTCGATGGCGAGGCTCACGGGCATTTCCTTGGCGGCAGGCGATCTGCCGAAGCTTAGCCTGTCGAAGCAATGCACCGCCACGCTACCCTGTAGGAGCGCGCCTTGCGCGCGACCGCTCTTCGCGAAAACCTGTCGCGCGCAAGGCGCGCTCCTACAAAAAATCCCACGAGCGGTGAGAGACGGCCAGGTAAAGTCCGGGAGCCGTGAGGGGCGGCTCCCGGAGGGTGGGTTACTTGCCCAGGTTGCTCAGGAAGCGCTTCGTGTACTGCAACACCGTGGTGGACGGCAGTGAGTTGCAGGTGGGCGAGGCGGTGCCCTGCGAGCACGGCGTGTCGCGGTCGAGCGACCAGAAGTGCACGCCCGCCAGCTTGTTGGTCGCCGCGTAGCTGGTCACCTTGTCGATGTCCGCAATCTGGAACACGTTGCTGGAGACGTCGTTCACGCCGATCATCGGGGTGATCTCGATCTTGCTCAGCGGAATGCCGTAGGTGTGCTGCAGGTTCTGCACGGCCTGGATCGCCGACTGGCCCATGTCGCAGACGCCGCCGCTCTTGACCACGCAGACACTGGGAATACCGCTGCCGTAATCCATGGTCATCAGGTTGATGGTGTAGTTCTGCAGGCCCGAGGCTTTCACCAGTTTCACCACGGCATCGCCCGTGCTGTTCACGCCACCGTAGCTGCCGTCGGAAGCGCCGAGCGTGGCAAGGGTGAACGAGAAGCGCAGGTTCGGGTAGAAGCCGGCGGCATACACCGCGCCGTTGACCAGCGACTGCAGCTGGGCCTGCGACTGGCCGGCTTCGATGTCGAAGTCGACACCCACCAGGTGCGCGCCGTTGTAGCGGTCGATGAAGGCCTTCAGGTTCATCGGGCTGCCACAGGTGAAGCTGCCTGCTGCACCACCGGTGGAAATCACATAGTTGATGCCCGCGCTGTTGATCCGCGCGATGTTGGCACTGGCGAACGCCGCGCCCGGCACGCCACCCCAGTTCTCGCTGCCGCACTCGCCGGTGGCAAAAGCCAGCGTGATGGCGCCGAGGTTCGGTACCTGGGTGGATACGAGGCTGCCTGCACCGACCACGGGAATCCGCGTGCCGGTCACGCTGGTCGAGATGATGTTGGTGTTCCAGTCCATGTTGATGGAGGTGTCCTTGTACGGACTGAACAGCAACGTGCCCGGGGTGGGGGGCGGGTTGTCCGGCGGCGGATTATCGGGCGGGGGCGTGCTGCCGCCGCCATCGCAGGCTCCCTGCGATGTCCAGGGCTGGCCGCTGCCCGAAGGGCCACTGTGCGTGGACGGGTCGTCGCCCTGGGTCCACCAGTTGGCCACGTAGTTGTTGCCGTTCTGGCTGGCGGTATTGCCGCCGGTATAGACACTGGATGCGCTCCATGCCGCCGCGCATGCGGTGGCAGCGTGGGCCGATTGCGCAGGGAACAGCGCGGCGGCAATGGCAAGGGCGAGCGTGGCGGAACAGCCGCCGAGGACTTTCAGTGACATCGGACACCTCCCGGTTCGAGTGATGGATCCCGAACGGGAAGTGGCCAGCCTCTCCCCGAACGAGGTACTGCCTGCACGACGAAGCGGGGAGGGGTTTAGTCCTGGATGACAACGTTGTCTACTTTGTCCATGACAATTTGTGACGGCTGCCGTGAACGCCGTTTGCTGCCTTGCCGCGTAGCTTTGCCATTCGTGTCGCGAATGAGGCCGTCATGGTCCTGCTGCATCGCGACGAGGCGAGGGCAAGTAAGGAGACAGGCGATGACAACGATGGTCACCATCCTGTCCGATCCACCGGGGACGACCCCGCCCGTGCTTGCCGAAAACGGGGTCGTTTCGTGATCAGGCGTGGTCAGTCCCGGCCGTCAACGATTCCCAGGCGTCGATCTCAGCGATCACGGCGTCCAGCTTCTCGCGGGCACGGTGCAGGGCATCGGGACCCAGCAGAAGGTGCAGCGGCGGCTCGCTGGCGTTGACCGCCTCGATGATGGCCTTTGCGCCCAGCACCGGATCACCGGCCTGGCGACCGGCCATGGCTGCCAATGCTGCGCCGCCCCGGCCCACGCTATCGGTATAGGCGGCGTCTTCCTTTTCGCTGCGCCGGATCGAGTGGTCCGACAGGAAGTCGGTACGGAAGGCCCCCGGGGCCACCGCCGTGACGCGGATGCCCAGTGGTGTCACTTCCCGCGCCAGGCTGGCGGAGAAACCTTCCAGGGCGGACTTCGCGGTGGCGTAGAGCGCGGAGCCTGCGCCCGGAGCGCGCCCGGCGATGGAGGTGATGTTGACGACGTGTCCGCTGCCTTGCGTGCGCAGGTAAGGCAGCGCGGTGCGCACGATACGGATGGGGGCGAATACGTCCACCTCGAACAGGCGGGCCATCTCGTCGTCGGTGGACTGTTCCAGCGCACCCAGCAGGCCGTAGCCGGCGTTGTTCACGATGACGTCCACCTGGCCGGTGATGCCGAAGGCCTCGCGGGTGGCCCGTTCGGCCTCGCCAGGCCGGGAGAAGTCGGCATGGATGACGTGCAGGCGGTCGCCGGCATGCGGCACGTCCGGGTGGCCTTCGCGCACGGTACCGATGACGCGGTGGCCCTGTTCCAGGAGCAGGCGGGTCATGGCAAGGCCGAGGCCGCGGGAAATACCGGTAATGAACCAGGTTTGCATGGGATGTCCTCCGTGGGTGATGGGGAGAACGATAGGTCAGGCAGCGGAGCTAATGAATATTCAATTTTCTAATCTAGCTTGTAAGCCATGCTGAATAATGCTCTGCTTCCGTCATGGACTCCCTGCCTTCCAGTGCCGACTACAACCAGCTGCGTGCCTTCGTCGCCGTGGCGGAAGCCCTCAGTTTCTCCCGGGCCGCCGAAACGCTGGGAGTCACGCCGTCGGCACTCAGCCAGACCCTGAGGGGGCTGGAGACCAGTGTCGGCGTGAGGCTGCTGCATCGTACGACGCGCAGCGTATCGCTTACCTCGGCCGGCGAACGCTTGCTTCAGGAGGTGACGCCGTCGATCCAGGGCATCCGCGAGGCGATGGATACCCTGCGACGCAACGGTGGACGGCCTTCGGGCCGCCTGCGCATCCACACCTTCCGCTCCGCGGCGGAAAATTACATCGAGCCGATCCTGGGCGCCTTCGCCCGCGACTACCCCGAGGTGGTGCTCGATATCACGCTCGATGACGAAGTGGTCGATGTGGTGGGTGGAGGCTACGACGCCGCATTACGTCTGGGCGAGGTCATCGAGCGCGACATGATCGCCGTACCGCTGGGGCCGCCGATGCGCCAGATCGCCGCGGCCTCGCCGGACTATCTCGCACGTCACGGCGTGCCGCTGCATCCGCGCGACCTGCTGCAACACCGCTGCATCCGCTGGCGATGGCCCGGACAGGCCCATGCCTATGCCTGGGAGTTCTTCGAGAACGGCGCCTGGTTCGAGGTGACCGTGGACGGACCACTGGTGGTCAGCGACAAGACCATGGCCGTGCGCGCCGCCGTGCAGGGCGTGGGCATCTGCTTCACTGTGGAATATGCCTTGCTGCCGGCGTTGCACACAGGCGAACTGGTGCCTTTGCTTGAGGCCTGGTCGCATCCGTTTCCGGGGATGTACCTGTGTTATCCGCAGCAACGCCAGATGGCCCCGGCACTGCGTGCGTTCATCGATGCGGTGCGCGACGAGGCTAGTCGCGTAGATGTCCCAGCAATTCGCTCACTTCTTCCTCGGTAAGGCCCACGCCCTCCACGGACAACCACACGGGAAGCCCCGTACGCCGGTTGGTGAGCTGGCAGGCCCCTTCGGGCGGAACGATGCCGATCAGCACGTCTTCCAGTGCGATCGTGCCGTCGTAGATGCTGGCGATGGCAAACCCGTGCTCCTGTTCGAGTACCGCGAACTGAAGTTCCGAATGCCACCAGACGACGAGTGAAGCCATGCGCGCGCTTCAGTACGTGGTGGCCAGGGAGGCGAGGGCGTGCAATCGGTTCGCGTAGTCGCTGAAGCCGAGACCGCTTGCGGTCGGATCGTCGCTTTCGTCGAACAGATAGATGCCCTCCATGGCGATACGCGCACCCAGTGCTTCCAGTTCGAGCAGCACGGCTTCGTCGAGCTGGAGATGGATGGGCACCGCGATGTCAGTGTCGTTGCGGGGTTCGCCGCTGGGCTGGGGAAGGCCTACCGGCTGTCCGTCCACATTAAGCACGACAAAGCGATCCTCTGCAATCTGTCTCAGGCAGTAGGGGAAAAAGCGACGATAGAAGGGACGATGCACGGGTTTGCACTGGGGGAGAGCCGGCGCCGGTATCGGTGCCATGACCACTCACTTTACAGTGGATGGCCGTAGCGTGGCGATACCGGTGCCGGCCACCGCATCATGTGCCGCGGGTCTCCCTGCGCAGGCGTCGGCGCATCAGCCAGCGCCATGCCACCGGCAAGACCAGCATGGACAGCAGGGGCGCGGTGACCATGCCACCGATCATCGGCGCGGCAATGCGCTGCATCACCTCCGAGCCGGCACCGTGACCCAGCAGGATCGGCAGCAGGCCGGCGAGGATCACCGCCACGGTCATGGCCTTCGGCCGCACGCGCTGCACGGCGCCATGGACGATGGCCGCATCGAGCACGTCGAAGCCGGCATCCGGGTCCGCGCGATGGGCCTGCTCCCAGGACTGCCGCAGGTAGAGCAGCATCACCACGCCAAACTCGGCGGCCACGCCTCCCAGTGCCACGAAGCCGATCACGGTGGCAACGGAGATGGCCTGTCCCAGCCACAACACCAGCCAGAGTCCCCCCACCAGGGCGAGCGGGACGCTGGTCATGATCAGCAACGCTTCCCCCATGCGACGGAACAGGGCGTGGATCAGCCCGAATACGATCAGCAGCGCGGCAGGGATCACCCAGGCCAGTCGTGCCCCGGCGCGCGCCAGGTATTCGTACTGGCCGGACCAGGCGAGGGTGACACCGGCCGGCAGCGTGACCTGCGTGCCGACGGCCCGTTGCAGCTCGCTGACGGTGCGCCCGAGATCGCGACCATCGGTGTCCACGTACACATAGCTGGCCAGCTGGCCGTCTTCGCTTTTCAGCATGATCGGACCGGCATGCAGCGTGATGTCGGCAACTTGCGAGAGCACGAGCTGTGCGCCACCCGGGGCCACGATGGGTAGCTGGCGCAGCGCGGCGATGGAGTCGCGGTCCGGGCGGGCATAGCGCACCACGATCGGATAACGTTCGCGACCGTCCACGACCTGTCCCACCGTATCGCCGCCGACCAGGGTGGCGATGGTTTCCTGGATATCGCGCTGGGTGAGTCCATAGCGCGCGGCGTCCTGCCTGCGCACGTCCACATCCACGTAACGCCCGCTCGCCGAGCGCTCGGCAATGGCCGAGGTGACGCCGGGCACGTTGCGTGCGATGCCTTCGATGCGATCGGCTACATCCTGGAGTGCGGCGGTATCGGTGCCCAGCACCTTGATGCCGATGGGGCTCTTGATGCCCGTGGCGAGCATGTCGATGCGATTGCGGATGGGAGGTACGAAGAGATTCGTAAGACCGGGCACCTTCACCGCGTGATCCAGTTCGGTCTTCAGTTTTTCCATGGTCATGCCCGGGCGCCATTGCGAGCGGGGCTTGAAGGTGATGGTGGTCTCGAACATCTCCAGCGGCGCGGGGTCGGTGGCGGTTTCCGCACGCCCGGCCTTGCCGAAGACATGGTCCACTTCCTGCACCGTCTTGATCATGCGGTCGGTGAGTTGCAGCAGCTGTGCGGCCTTGCCTGCCGATATGCCTGGCAATGCCGTGGGCATGTAGAGCAGGGTGCCCTCGTCGATGGGTGGCAGGAACTCGTGTCCCAGTCGCGACAGCGGCCATGCCGCACTGACCACCAGCAGCAAGGCCATGGCGAGCGTGGTTTTCGGGTGGCCCAGTGCCTTGTGCAACAGAGGGCGATACAGGGCGGTCAGTCCCCGGTTGAGCGGATTGTCGTGTTCGGCACGGATGTGTCCGCGCACCAGATAGCCCATGAGCACCGGTACCAGGGTCACCGACAGTCCGGCGGCTGCGGCCATCGCATAGGTCTTGGTGAAGGCCAGCGGCTTGAACAGCCGGCCTTCCTGCGCTTCGAGGGCGAACACTGGCACGAAGGAAAGTGCGATCACCAGCAGGCTGACGAAGAGTGCGGGGCCGACTTCCGCGGCGGCATCCGCCACCAGTTGCCAGCGCTGCTCGCCCGATGGCTCGCCGCCGTGTTCGTCCCGCCAGTGCTCCAGATGCTTGTGGGTGTTTTCGATCATCACCACGGCCGCATCGACCATCGCGCCGATGGCAATGGCAATGCCACCGAGCGACATCAGGTTGGCCGACACGCCTTGCACGTACATCACGGCAAAGGCCGCCAGCACGCCCAGCGGCAGGCTCACTACCGCGACCAGCGTGGAGCGCAGATGCCCCAGGAACAGGGCGCAGACGACGGCGACGACGAGGAACTCCTCGATGAGCTTGTCGCGCAGGTTATCCACCGCCGCATCGATGAGGCCGGAGCGGTCGTAGGTGGTCACCACGTCCACGCCAGGAGGCAGGCTGCGTCGCAGCGTGGCCAGCTTGTCGCGCACGGCTTCGATCGCGGCACGTGCGTTCTTGCCCGAGCGCAGCACCACGACGCCACCGGCCACCTCACCCTGGCCGTCCAGTTCGGCAATGCCGCGACGGAAGGCGGGGCCACGTCGCACGGTAGCGATGTCGGCCAGGCGCACGGGAATGCCGCTGGCATCGTGTCCCACGGGCACGGCGTCGAAATCGTCCCGGGTGCGCAGATAACCTTCACTGCGCACCACCATCTCGGCCTCGCCCTGTTCGATCACCGAACCACCGTTGGAGCCGTTCGCATCGCGCAGGGCAGCCAGCAGCATGGCCGTATCGATGTGCCGCGCGGCCATGCGGGCGGGATCGGGCACCACCTGCCACGAAGACTCCATGCCGCCGAGGCTGGCGACTTCAGCCACGTCGGGCACGGTTTTCAGCTGGTAGCGCAGGAACCAGTCCTGCAGGGCGCGCAGCTGGCCGATGTCGTGGTGGCCGGTGCGGTCCACCAGTGCGTACTCGTAGATCCATCCCAGTCCGGTGGCGTCGGGCCCCAGCGACGGATTCACACCGGCAGGCAGGCGGTCGCGTACCTGGCTCAGGTATTCGAGCACGCGCGAACGGGCCCAGTAGAGGTCCGTGTGATCGTCGAACAGGATGTAGACGTAGGAGTCGCCGAAGAACGAATAGCCGCGAACGGTACGTGCACCGGGTACGGAGAGCATCGTGGTCACCAGGGGATAGGTCACCTGGTCTTCCACGGTCTGCGGAGCCTGGCCGGCCCAGCTCGTGCGTACGATCACCTGAGTATCGGAGAGGTCCGGCAGCGCATCCAGCGGCGTCTCGTGCAGGGCGACGATGCCGGTCACCGCCAGCAATGCCGCCAACGCGAGCACGACGAGGCGATGAGCCATCGACCAGTGGATGAGGCGGGCAATCATGGGCTGGCCTCCTTCGCGGGTGTGGGCTGGGCATCGAGACGACGCAGGCTGCCGGAGAGGCTGGCTTCGGAATCGAGCAGGAACTGACCGGACACGACCACGCGTTCGTCGCCCTGCAAGCCATCCACGATCTCGGTATAGCCACCGGACGACTGCCCGGTGCGCACTTCTTGCGGACGAAAACGCCCGTCGCCGTCGTCCACGATCACGCGTGCCTGCTCACCGGTTTCGACCAGCGCTTCGTCGGGCACCAGGGGATGTTCGGTCGACGCCGTTGCCTCGATCGTGACGTGCGCGAACATGCCCGGTGCGAGGCGATGCTGCGGATCGGGCAGCACGATGCGTGCGCGTCGCGTACGGGTGTCGGTATCGACCATCGCCAGCAGGGTGTCGACGGTGGCGTGGAACGGTTCGGCGATGCCATCCACGCGAACCGTCACGGGCATGCCGGCCATCACCTGTGCGGCGGATGCCTGCGGAACCGATGCGTCCACCCAGACCCGGTCGAGTCCCGCGATGGTCATGAGGGTCTGGCCGGCGATCACGCGCTGTCCTTCGCGGACATCGACCGTCGCCAGTACGCCTGCGCGCGGCGCGATCAACGTGGCGCCGCCCGTGCGACCTGCACCGCGCACGGCGCCGGTATCGAGACCAAGGGCGGCAAGACGTTCACGCGAAGCACCGGCCAACGCGCGCGCATCGTCCGAATGCACATGACGAAGTGCTTCGTTTTCCGCCAGCGCACTGTTCCATTCGGGCGATACGAGCGTGGCGAGCGGCTGGCCCGCCGTGACCATGGTGGACGGCGCGGCCGTAAACAGGCGATCCACGACACCATCGGCACGTGCGCTCACCGTGACCGATTCGGTGAGATCCCATGCCACGGTGGCGGGCACGTCGATGCGCTGCACCAGGTGACGCCTGATCACGGGCGCCGTGCGCAGGCCCAGGTTCTGGCGAACGGAAGGGTCGATGCGCACGCTGGCGCTTCCGCCATCACCGTCGGCGGCATAACGCGGCACCATGTCCATGCCCATCGGCGACAGGCCCGCCTTGGGGAAATGCTGGTCGGGGATCATGGGGTCGTACCAGTAAAGGATCTTCTTGCCTGTCGCTTCAGGCGCGGATGGCGCAGGGGTATCTGCATGGCGTCCGGCCACGAAGCCGGCAGCGATGGCTGCGGCCAGGGCGGTGGTCACGAGGAACAGAAAGGGAAGAGTCTTCACGGGGTGTTTCCTTGCGGCAGCAGGAAGGCGAGGGCCGCCCAGGCGCGGCCGTAGTCGGCGCGCAGGCGCGTTTCGTCGAGACGCAGTGCGAGTTCGTCGCGCCGGGCTTGCAGCAGTGGCTGGATGTCGCCGCCGCCGCGATAGCTCGCCAGCGCAACCGTCACCCGGTCGTCGGCCAGTGGCAGCAGGCTGCCGTGGTGGCGCTCCAGCTGGGCGCCCAGCGATTTCCAGTTCTCCAGCGCGGACTGCACCATGGCCTTCTGCTCGCGGCGCGCATCCTCATGCTCGTCGCGCACGGCATCCGCATCCGCCGTTCGCGCGGAAATGCCGCGATCCTGGCGGTTGCGGGTGAACAACGGCAGGCTCACGCCGACCTGCAACGACACCATGTCGGACAGGCCACGCACGCGCGAGCCATAGCTGGCGCCGATGCTCCAGTCGGGATGCTTATCGGCACGGGCGCTGGCAAGCGCGGCGTCGGCCGCCCGCTCGCGCGGCGTCCAGCCCAGCAGCGCGGCTTGCTCATCGAGACGGCCGAGCAAGTCTTTCTCGCTGCGGGGCAACGTCGCGAAATCCGGATCGCCGGCCAGCTCGTCATGGCCTTCGTCACCCAGCCAGCGCACCAGTTGCGCGCGCGCCTGGGCGAGCTTTCCGCGGGCAGCGTCCATGCGGTTCTCGATGTCGAGCGCACCCGCCCTGGCGGCGAGCACGTCGTTGGCGCTGCCGCCGCCGCGCAGGCGTGCCTGCGCGACATCGACATCCGCGTTCAGCGAGCGGCGCATGGCGTCCAGCGCCGCAAGTTCGCCCTGGGCCTCGGAGACGCCGATCCACGCTTCGGCGGCCTGCCTGCGCACGAGCAGGCCGGTGGCCTGGGTGTCTGCGTCGGCGACATCGATGCGTGCCCGCGCTTCCTCGCGCTGGGCCTGGCGTTTGGCGGACGAGGGCAGCACCTGGGTGATGCCCACCGTGCGCATGGTCATGTCGTCGCCACCGGCGGTGAAGGCGCCGCGCCCCTGGACGGCGAGGTTGTCGATGCCGACGCTGAGCTGGGGATCGGGCAGGGCGCCGGCACGCAGGGCTTCCTGGCGCGTGGATTCCGCCTGGTCGCGACGCGCGTCGAGCAAGGGTGTGCGTTGCACCGCGAGGTCGGTCGCGGTGGACAGACTGAGCGTGCCTGCCGTGGCCAGTGGCACGGCAAGGCAGGCCAGCACCGCCGCGCAGCATGCGCGGAGGAAGCGAACCGGCACGGTGCCGGATCGCGGGGAAAGGGGAAACATGGGATGGCTCCGGTCGGATACGGGACAACGCCGCGCACGGATGCGCGGTCGCTAACGGAATCGACCGGGGGCTAGATCAGCAGGCTACAGAAGCGCAGCGCCGGCGGTGGCTCGGGGCGCTGGAACGTGGGATCGGGCAGGGGCTGGCTTTCGGGTGCCAGCGCGATGCTGCCTTCGAGCACTGGCGGCATGGCCGGCAGTGCGAGCGGTGGCAGGGAGGGGAGCTGCGCCGTGGACGGCGAAACGCTGTGGTCCGCGCAATGCGAGGTGCAAGCTGGGTCCGGCGCCTGCGGGGACGGCGCGCTCATCTGCGCACACTCGCCCTGCATCGCCATGGCATTCGCCGCAGCGGGCGAACACGCATACGCCGCCAGTGCCAGCTGCTGGAACAGCAGGCAGAACAACGCCAGCCCGATCGTGAGCAGGCGTTTACGGCGATTGAGGCGGAAGCGGCGCATGGTGCGAATGGTAGCGCCTGGCGGATCACGGCGACCATCCCCTGTTCGGGGGAGATGCTTCGATGCGCAAGGGCTTCCGGATATAAATGGGAATCGTTATCATTTAGTCACACTTTCTTCAGGGTCTGCCCCATGGCTGCCGTTTCCTTCACCCGCACGGACATTTCGTCCGGGCGACGCTTGCTCTTTGTCTTCGCCATGGGTGCACTCGCCGTGCCCGGGATCGTCCATGCAGGGGATACCGACACGGACGACACGACCCGCAAGGCCCGTCGCGACACGGCCACCCGCCTGGAAGGCATGCAGGTGAACGCGGCAGCGGAAAAGGAGACGACCGAGGGAACCGGCTCGTACACCACGCGGATCACGGCAGCGGCCACGCGCCTGCCGCTGTCGATCAAGGACACGCCGCAGTCGGTCAGCGTCATCACCCGCCAGCGGCTGGACGACAGCAACATGCAGTCGCTGTCCGACGTGCTCGCCGGCACCACGGGCATCTCGTCGAACAGCTACGACAGCGAGCGCATCAGCTTCTATTCGCGCGGCTTCCTGATCAACAGCTATCAGTACGACGGCATCCCGACCACGGTCGATGACACGTACAACGCCGGCGATGCGGCATCGGATACGGCGATTTATGACCGCGTGGAAGTGGTGCGCGGTGCCACGGGCCTGCTGACGGGTGCTGGCAATCCGTCGGCATCGGTAAACCTCGTGCGCAAGCATGCCAATGCCACGGAGCCCACGGCGAGCGTATCGGCCGGTTACGGTTCGTGGAACAACCGTCGCGTTACCGCGGATGCGTCCACGCCGCTCAATCGCAGCGGCAGCGTGCGTGCGCGTGTCGTGGGGGTGTACCAGGATCGCGATTCGTACATGCGTTTCTACAGCAACAAGAAGAAGCTGATCTACGCCACGCTGGATGCCGACCTGGGTCCGGATACCTTGCTCAGCGTGGGCTATACCTATCAGCGGGTGATTCCGCGTGCCGTGACCTGGGGTGGTACGCCGATCTTCTATGCCGATGGCGGCTCCACGGATTTTTCTCGTTCGGTAACCACGGCGGCGAAGTGGTCGAGCTGGGCTTCGACGGCGAAAACCGCTTTTGCGACGCTTACCCAGGGCCTGGGGGCTGACTGGACCTTGCGAGCCAACGCGAGCCATTCCAGCAACGACTACGATGCGAAGCTGCTTTTCGTTTCCGGTTATCCGGATCGCCGTACGGGCCTGGGCATGACGGTATTACCCGCGTGGTATCTGGGCGGGCGTCAGCAGAACAGTCTTGATCTGTACGCCAATGGCCCGTTCCAGCTGTGGGGACGCGATCATGAAGCGGTGATTGGCTGGAGCGTGAACCAGCAGTCGGGCGATACGGATGCGCATCCGAGCGCTGATCTGCCTGGTGTGGGTAATTTCTATGCGTGGGACGGGAACTTCCCGAAGCCCGCATGGGGCGCGCCGTACCGTACCAATACGATGACGACGCGACAGACGGGGCTGTATACGGCACTGCGCTTCTCGCTGGCCGACCCGTTGAAGCTGATCGTGGGGGGGCGGTACAGTGGCTGGCGCACCGACCAGTGGTCGTATGGCAGCATGTACCGGTTCAATCGCAAGGTGTTCACGCCGTATGCGGGCCTGGTCTGGTCGTTCAACGATACGTATTCGGCCTACCTGAGCTATACGGATATCTTCAATCCGCAGTCGTATCAGGACAGGAATGGCCGTTACCTCGATCCTGTCACCGGTAAGAACTACGAACTGGGCATGAAGGCGGCGTGGCTTGGCGGTCGCCTTAATGCGTCGGTGGCCGTGTTCGACGTGAAGCAGGACAACCTGGGCCAGCCGGATGCCAATTACATGGTGCCCGGCACCACGAACCAGGCCTATCGTGCGGCGAAGGGCACCACGACCAAGGGTTACGAGGCCGAGTTGAGCGGCGAACTGGCAACGGGCTGGAATGCAACCTTCGGTGTGTCGCATTACACGGCAAAGGATGCATCCGGCGCGGACGTGAATACGGCGCAGCCGCGTACGTCGATCAAGCTGTTCTCCACCTATGACCTGCCCGGTAGCCTGCGCGGGCTCACCGTGGGCGGTGGCGTGAACTGGCAGAGCAGCAACTACACGGCGATCAAGGGGCCGTTGGGGAATCCGGTACGGGCCACCCAGCCGGCCTATGCACTGGTGAGCGCGCTTGCGCGGTACCGCTTCAACGATCGTTTCTCGATGCAGTTCAACGCGGACAACCTGCTGGACAAGAAGTATTACCAGCAGATCGGCTTCTACACGCAAGGTATGTATGGCGCACCACGCAACTACATGGTGACGGCAACATACGACTTGTAAACCATCACCCCGTCGTTCCTGCGAAAGCAGGAACCCAGTGCCCCGGTTTACCAGCAGACACCGCCACGCTACATCGGCTCGTGTGTAGGTGACCCTCTGGCGAGAACCGATTGCACCGCACTGGGTCCCTGCTTTCGCAGGGACGACGTGAGGGGTAGGTGGGGAGCTGCAATCTCATAGCCCGTCGTTCCTGCGAACGCAGGAACCCAGCGCCCCGGTCCACCAGTAAACACCGCCACGTTGCATTGGCTTGTGTGTAGGTGCCCCTCTCGCAAAAACCCACCGCATCGCACTGGGCCCCTGCGTTCGCAGGGACGACGTGAGGGATAGGTGGGGAGCTGCAATCTCAGAGCCCGTCGTTCCTGCGAACGCAGGAACCCAGCGCCCCGGTCCACCAGTAAACACCGCCACGTTGCATCGGCTTGTGTGTAGGTGCCCCTCTCGCAAAAACCCACCGCATCGCACTGGGTCCCTGCTTTCGCAGGGACGACGTGAGGGGTAGGAAGGGAAATGCAATCTCGCAACCCGTCGTTCCTGCGAAAGCAGGAACCCAGCGCCCCAGTTCACCAGTAAACACCGCCACGTTTCATCGGCTTGTGTGTAGGTGGCACCGTCGCAAAAACCTATTGCACCGCACTGGGTCCCTGCGTTCGCAGGGACGACGTGAGGGGGTCAGGCGGCGGAGGTGTGGGTTCTGGATATGTCACGACCGGGTGGGCCCAGCTCGAAGTCGCGGTACTGGTCCGGGTTACCGGTGCAGCCCGCTTCTGCCGCCTTCGCGATGTTGTACATCTCGCGGGCGGTGACGTAATGGAGCACGTAGCGTTGACCGTCGTTGTACCGCGACTCCAGGTAATCGTGCATGTCATCCACGGGCTGACCCAGCAGGGTATCCATGTCGCGCTCCTGCGTGCCATGGGTATGCACCTTGATGAAAACCCACTCAGGGCGGCCTTCCACATGGATACCCGTATTCACCCACTGATCCACCCTGTCACGGGTAGGTGGGCAGCCGCGGCGGATGTCCGAATTCTCGATGCGCGGAATGATGCCGAAGCGCCGGTTTTTCCAGTTAAGCCCAAGCACGCCCTGGATGATCAGCAGATCGCCACTGGCCTTGCCACCCACACGCATCGGCACACCCTTGTTGTGTGACTTCGGGCGATGAGGATCGTCCGCGGCGTAGTAAATGGCATTGGACATCGCCGTCTGCGTTTCGCTCGGCGCAGACGGCAGGGTGAAATCGGCATAGCAACCCAGCTCGCGCAACAGCACCAGCTCGTTGTTGATGCCGCACCAGCGGCCGTCGGCGCGGGAATTGTCCAGGCACCAGTTGCCATGGATGAACGCAAAGCGCAGCTGATCCGTCACCGGGTCGCGTGGAAGCGCATCGTGCCGTTCGTGCAGCAGTCGGTTGAAGCGGTCGATCGTGGCGACGAAGTTTTCCGGCGTGTCGTTGTCGTGGTGCAGGTGGATCTCGATTTCGCCATATCCATCGGCACAAAGCGCCTGGAGTTTGTCCAGGTGCTCGGGGACGTACTCTTCCTCCGGATAGAAAAAGCAGTGCTGCGGCATGCGTCCGTCGGCATCGCGATGGCGCGATGCCATGCTGCGATACTCGCGGCACCAGCGATCGACGCGCGCCCGCTGGGTCGGCAGGTCCACGCGCCCCCAGTTCGGCTCAAAATGGTCCACGAAGCAGAACAGCACATGGATAGGGCCTTCCACCTTCGGTGGCTTGCGCCGGGTCAGGTAACCCCACAGCCAGTACTGCATGTTGCGCACGCGGATCGCGACCGTGACGGCAATCGCCAGGCAGGCGAGCAGGACAAGGGCGACGATGGCGATCATGCCGGTGCTCCGTTCGGTACCAGGGTCAGCAACTGCTCGGCGTTGTTGCGCCATTGCCTTTCACTGGCGATGTAATCGCGGGCAGCAGCGCCCACGCGCCGCCGTTCGTCGTCATGGGCAGCCAGGGCCAGCACCCGCTCTACGCAGGCAGCGGCATCGCCATGGGGGAACAGCCAGCCGGTACGACCATCGGCGATCACCTCCGCCACCGGCGCATAGTCCGGCGCGACCACCGCCACCCCCATGCCCATGAACTCGAACAGTTTCATGGGAGAGCCGTAGTGATTGGAATTCGGCAGGACGGCATAGTCCATGCAGGCGATCCAGCTGGCGATCTCGTCATGCGGGACACGTCCCGGCAGCAGCACCCGCCCGGAAAGCCCCCGCGCGGCAACCAGTTCACGAACGGCGGGCAGCGTCTTGCCGTCTCCGACGAAAACCAGGGCCAGTTCCGGCGCTTCGGCCAGCCGGTTGGCAATGGCTTCGACGAAGGCATCCATGCCATGCCAGTGGGCAAAGGCGCCGATGTGGCCACAGACCGTCCGTCCTTCCAGTCCGCGCTCACGTCGCAAGGCATCGCGGTCGAAGCGCGCGGGGTCGAAACGCGGAAGGTCTACGGCATTGGGCGAGACCACCGAGGGAGCGATCTGGCCGTAAGCCTCGATGGCCTTGTCGCGAAACCATGTGGAGATGAAGACCAGGCCGGTGGCGTGACGCAGGCACCAGCCCTCGATGCGTGCCGCAAGGCGCTTCATCGTCAGCGGACGCACGCGATCGACGAGCGCCGAGTCGTTGATTTCGAGCACGATGGGAATGCCCCGGCGACGGGCCAGCCAGATGGTGGCGAACAGGAACAGCGAGTAGCGCTCATAGATCAGCGCCGGCGCGCCACGCCGCCATGTCCGGGTCATGCGGACCAGCGTCACGGCGTTGTAGAGCAGTTCGAACAGCTCGAAGACGATGCCGGGAAGGCGGGTCACCATGCCGGCCAGGCGTCCCTTGCCGCCGCCGGACGCGGCAGCTTCGGTTTCCTTCTCGGGATCGGCGCCGGGAAACGACATCACTTCCACGCGATGTCCCAGTTCGCGCAGGGCATGCACGATGCCGCGGATATGCACGCCTTCGACGTGCCGGCCGCGAGTGCGGTGGTGATAGAGGATGTTCATGGCGCATTTCCCGGCAGGGCCGCGAAGCGCATGCCCTGTGCCAGCCAGCGCGGCAGCACCACATCGAGTGCCTCGGCCGCCTTGTCGCTGTCGTCATGCATCAGCACGATGTCACCCGGTGCGGGCGGTTCGTCGAGCAGGCGGGATATAAGGCTGCTGACCGGGCGATCCTGGTAATCGAGGCTGTCGTACGACCAGTACACCAGGCTGCGCCTTTCCCTGGCGAAATGCATGAGCAGGCGTGGCCCCACATAGCCATGCGGCGGACGCATGCGATGGTGTGGGCGGTCGTCGAAACGGCGCAGCAGCGCATCGGTTTTATAGATCTCGTCCAGCTGCGCGCCGATGTCCATGTTGCTGAAGGACCAGTGGCTGTAGGAGTGGTTTCCCACCATATGGCCCTCTGCGACGATGCGCTCGACGATGCCCGGATGCGCGGCGATCTTTTCGCCGACAAGGAAGAAGCTGGCCTTCACCCCATGGCGCGCGAGAGTATCAAGCAGGCGTGGCGTGTGTTCCGGGTCCGGACCGTCGTCGAAGCTGAGGTAGCGCAGCGCTGCATCGCGGGTGCGGGTCAGTACGAGGGTGTCGGGCAGCAGGGCCAGCAGTTCGTGTTTCTTGGGTCGGCGGATCATGCGTTGGCCCTCAGGTGTGCACGGGCTTCGCCGAGGACCTGTGCCAGCGCCTGTTCGAGCCGATCGATGTTGTCATCCCAGCGGAAGCCGGCGGCGTGCGCCGCGATGGCTGCGTTGTCGTAGTGCCGGTCCAGCGATGCGACCAGGGCCAGGGCCAGCTCCCGTGGCTCATGTGGTGGGACGAGAATGCCTGCATGGGGAGGAAGGATTTCGGGGATACCGCCCACGGCGGTCGCCACCACGGGCGTGCCGCAGGCCATGGCTTCCAGCACGACGTTGGGCACGCCTTCGTTGTGGCTGGGCAGGCACAGTACGTCCGCCGCACGGAACCAGTCGACGAGGGCGGCATGGTCCGCGGCTCCGGCGAAGCGCACGGCGGGCGCGCTGCACAAGGTGCTGGCAAGGCTTTCCAGGCTGGTGCGATCCGGGCCGTCGCCCACATAGACCAGGCGCGCATCGTGATGTCGCGTGACCAGCGTGGGGAATGCACGGATAAGGTCGTGACAGCCCTTGCTTGCTTTCAGGTTGCCGACGTAGAGCACGATCGGCACTTCCGGCGGCAGGCCAAGGCGACGGCGTGCCGCGATGCGGTCGCCCGGCTGGAACAGGCGGGTATCCACGCCGTTGTAGAGGGTGACGATCCGCTCGGGACTCACGCCCAGGGCGGCCGCCTTGTCGGCCAGCGCGCGGCTCACGGTGATCACCATGCCGGCCTGCTGAAGCGCATGCCGTACCTGGGGCCGGCGTAGCGTCGCCTCGGCCTGTATGTTCAGATCGCTGCCGTGCACTTTCGCGAGATACGGGATGCCCAGCCAGCGCGCCAGCCAGCCGCCGGCGACGGCATCGGGAAAGGCCCAGCTCGCCAGCAGCACGTCGTAGCCTTCCGAACGCAGCCGCCTGCCGTGCTGCCACAGGACGCACAGCAGGAAGCACAGCGCATTGAGGAAGCGGCCGATGCCGGGCGGATGCCAGAACGTGAAATGCCGCGCGACGACACCAGGCACGCGCACGACGTGACGGGCAGGCCCCTTGCGCTCGCGAAAATCGACCGCGGTGAGCACATGCACATCGTGGCGTTCCCCCAGCCGCTGGAACTGCTGGCGATTGAATGCGCCACGACGCAGGTCCCATGGCGTGGGAAACAGGTTGGTGACGACGAGCACTTTCATGCGAAGCCCTCCACGCCACCGAAATAGAGACGACCGTAACGCTCCGCCATGGTATCGAGCGAACCATGGGTTTCGACCCAGGCGCGCGCCTCGTGACCCATGCCGGAAGCGTGTCGTGAGGAATCCAGCAGCTCCAGCATGGCCTCGGCGAAGCGTACAGGGTCCGCGGGTGGTACGAGCCTGCCGGTGCGCCGGTCACGCACGATTTCACCGTTGCCGCCCACATCCGTGGCAACAATGGGCAGCGCCGTGGCACAGGCTTCCAGCAGGGCCATGGAATAGCCCTCGGTCACGGAAGACAGGGCAAACAGGTCCAGCCCCTGCAGCAGCTGGCAGACATCGTCACGGTCGCCGAGGAAATGCACGCTGCCGGCCACGCCCTCGTCGAAGGCACAGGTGCGCAGCGCCTCGCGCAGTTCGCCGTCGCCCACCAGCACCAGGGCGGTATCGGGCCGGTTACGGCGCACGATACGGAAAGCGCGGATGAGGCTGGCCTGGTCCTTGGTCCAGTTGAGCCGGCCCACGGTGCCGATGATGCGCGTGCCGGGCGCGACGTTGATGAGCCGGGCCAGACGCTCGTGCATGGCGTCGGAGGCCACGTCGAAGCGATCGACCACGATGCCGTTGGGCACCACGCAAGTCTTCGCCGCCGGAACGATGCCGCGCTCCACGGCATCGCGGCGGGCCGCCTCGCAGACGGCCACCACGGCATCCGTGGCACGCAGTGCACGGCGGAACAGCCATTCGCGCCGTCCGGGCTTGCGATTGGCCCCCATGCCATGACGTGTATTGACCACCTGGCGGATACCCATGCCCAGGCTTGCCAGCACGGCCTGGTAGTGGGCGACGACGTTATGGGTGTGCAGTACTTCGGTGCGATGGGCCACCAGATGCGCGCGCGCGCGGCCGATGGCGCGCAGGTCGATGCCATCGCGCTTGCCGCAGGCGTGGACGGGAATGCCAAGGGCTTCCAGCTCGCGGGCCAGCGAGCCTTTCTCGTAAAGGCAGACGACTTGTACATGTTCGCCGCGCGCCTGCTGCGTCTTCGCAAGGTCGAGCACCATGCGCTCCAGGCCGCCGCGATTGAGGTTTTCCACGAAGTGCGTGATGTTCACGGCGTCAGCTCCGAGATGGTGACGCGGAGCTTGCCGCTGCGGGTGAGCGGAATGTCGTCCACGAAATGGCAGTGCAGGGTCGCGCTGGTTCCCAGCACCCTGGCGACCTCGCGATGGATGTATTCGAGCGAGGCATCGTCGAATTCACGACCGCGCACGATGGACAGGTCAAGGCGATCCAGCTGGCGCTGCACGAGCTGGAAGCGGGTCAGGCCGGGTACGTCCTTCAGCATGTGCGGGAAGAATTCGCCGGGCAGGATGTGCCCGTCCGGCGTACGGATGGCATCGAGCTTGCGGCCGTCCACGGAGGCCAGCAGGGGCAGGCCACGACCACACGCGCACTGGCGGTGTTCGCGGGTGGCCATGTCGCCGTTGACGTAGCGGATGAAGGGCATGCCGTAGTTGAACAGGTCGGTGATGGCCACCTCGCCGCTGGTGCCCTGCACGGACTTGCCATGCGCATCGAGGGTTTCCACGACGAGGTGATCGGCATTCACGTGCAGGCCGTCGCGGTGCTCGCACTCGGAGGCGATCAGCATGAACTCCCGGCAGCCGTAGGTATTGAAGGCCGGGGCGCCGAACGCGCGTTCGATCAGCTCGCGCTGGAACGGGTGCAGGGCCTCCGCGGCACCGATGATGGAGGCGGGCCGGGCAATCTTCCGCCCGGTGGCGAGAAGCCATTCCGCCAGGCGCACCAGTGGCCCGACATAGCCGACGATCACCTCCGGACGCCAGCGATCGATGGCATCCGCGTAGCTGGCCATGTTGGCTTCGGTCATGGGGAAGCTGTCGAGCATGCGACGGGCGAACAGGCTGTTGTAGACACGATCTTTCAGCCGATGGCCCAGGCTGGGGTTGCCCACGGCACCACCCCACAGGAACAGCGTGCGCCGGCCCATGCGTGAGCCGGCCCAGCCGTAGCCACGCCACATCACGGCAACCCGCCGGTCGTTGCTTTCGCGGGTGAAACCGAAACGCAGCGGTTCACCGGTGGAGCCACCGGTGGCCTTGTATCCGAGCGTGTGCTTCAGTGAGGTTGCCTTGAGGTCGTCGAAGTTTTCGCGGATATCGGCCTTGGTCAGTACGGGCAGCTTCTGGATGTCCCCGGGGCTGCGGATATCGAACGGGGTGATGCCCAGCGCATTCCAGCGTCTCTTGTAATACGGCACTTCGCGATAGCACCAGTGCACGAGCTTGTGCAGCCGCTCGAACTGGAGGGCCGTCACGTCCTCCGCGGCGAGCCACTGGTCGCGTTCATAACGACGGATATGCTGCGGCGTATCCCGCCGCCGCAGGCCGCGCTCGTAGGCCGGCCAGATCACATGGCGAAAAGCGGTTTCGTAGACGCTCATACGGTTCGCAGCAGCACGGCGACAAGAACGAAGATGAAGGCCACGCCACCTGCGGCGGTGGGCACCCAGCGCCAGCCGTGGTCGGCCAGGCGGTAGACGGGAAGATGCGGCCAGCGCCGGCGCGCGCCGACATGGTAGCCGGCGACCATGGCAGCGATGAGGTAGAGCACCACCATGTAACTGCGGCTGAGGAAGAAGGCTGCGGCAAACAGCCCGCACAGCGACAGCAGCAGGGTGAGTGCCATCTGGCGTTCTGCCACCCACGCCGGACCCACCTCGGCAGGCGGATGGCGGATCACGCTCAGCATCATGAGAAAGCCATAACCCACGAAGGCGAGCCAGACCATGAAGCCGATGAAACCGGTTTCCGCCAGCACGAGGACGAAGGAGTTGTGTGCGGTCAGTTCGTTGTACTCGGTGAAGTTGCCCGCGCCGACGCCAAAGGCCGGGTGATCGCGGAACATTTCCAGGCCGGCATACCACGCATCGACACGACCGGCCGCCGATTCCTCGCCGGCATCCAGCTCTTCCATGCGCGAGGACACCAGCTTCATGGCGGCAAGACCCAGCACCCCCAGCATGCCCGCCACGACGACGCCACGTCGGTACCAGACATAGCAGCCTGCCACTACCAACACAGCCAGCAGGGCGCCGCGTGAATTGGTGAGGTAGGTGCCGTAGAGCAGCAGCACGGCGCAGCCCAGCCAGAAGCAGCGCATGATCCCGCGCCCCGGTCGGCCCAGGAACATCGCCATGGGCAGGGTGGCGGCGAACAGCAGGCCCAGGTCGTTGGGGTCGTTGAAGATGCCCACGTACTGGATACGGTTACCGTCGCCGAGGGGAATGCCTGTCCAGCCCATGCCGGTACGCGCCTGTTCGACACCGTGCAGGGCAAGCACCGACGCGCACAGCACGAACACCGCCATGGCGATCGCGACGCGCCGTTGCGTCGTGCACGCGGCACCGAAGACGAAAAAGGCGATCACGACAGGGCCGAAGCGTGCCAGTTCGTCCAGCGCGCCGCCGGTCCAGCCGTTGGTCACTTCCGAGATCATCAGTACCAGCAGGAAGGCCGGCAGGATCACGAACTGCGGCGCCTCGAACGTCTTCTCGCGCGAGATAGCCCAGGCGAGGAAGGCCAGCAGCAGCACGGCAGGCAGGATGGGCACGGTTTCGAGTCCGACCACATAGTCCTGTGGCCGGATGATGGTGAGCACCACGTACAGGAGGATCAGGGGAAACATGGCTGTGCCTGCGGACCCTGTGCTTCATGGGCGGCGGTGGGATAGCTCATCAGCTGGGGCAGCGCGAGCATGGCGGCGAACCAGCCAGGGCCCATGTTGCTCTCCACCGGCAGGCGATAAAGCGAGTAACGATTTTCCGAGGGCTCCGGATTGGTGCCGCAGATGTAGCTGCAGGCAAGCTGGAAGCCGGCCTGACGCGTGGCGGAGATCACCGCATCGTTATAGGCACGGTCCCCGCCGACCGGATAGGACATCAGCACGGCCGGGCGGGCAAGCTCCCGGTCCAGCGTGGCTTTCGATTCACGGATCTCGCGCTCCATCTCGTCCAGCGGCAGGCGTGCGAGCATGCGGTGATGCACGCCGTGAGAGCCGATTTCCAGGCCGGCCGATTCCATCTCGCGCACCTGCTGCCATGTCATGGGGCGGCACTCCGCCGGACGCGCATGGCGTGACGACATGTTCCATTCCGCCTCAAGGCGTTCGGTCATCGCTGTCTGGGCTTCGGCATCGAGCCATTTCATGCGCAGCAGGACCTTGCCCGCAAGGCGGCGGCGCAGGGAGCGCTCCTTCGGCAGCATGACGTCGATGCCCAGCTCGGGCAGCACCAGGCGCGGCGAGGGCGTGACCAGGATCATGTGGACCAGCCAGTCATAGGCGTAGGGCCGGCCGCTGTCGATGTGTCCCGTGGATACGAAAAACGTGGCCGGAACACCCAGTTCTTCAAGAATGGGCGCCGCGACATGGTAGTTGTCGTCGTAACCATCATCGAAGGTCACCGCTACGGAGTCGGGCGGCAGCACTTCGCCCGCGTCCAGCGCGGCGATCACGTCGGTCAGCCGTAGAGGGCGGAAGTGACGTTTCAGTCGCGTCATCTGTTCGCGGAATTCGTCCGGTGGCGTGCTGATCAGCTCCATGTCGAAGCCGTAGCGGTCCGGATCAGGCAACGGCATCACCCGGTGATAGGCCAGGATGCGCAGGTCGCGGTGCCACCACGCGCGCACGCGTTGCAGCGGATGCAGCAGGCCGCTTGAATAACACAACTGGCCTAGCCGGCCACGGATGCCTGGGGCGCCTCGTCGTTCCATGTCGATCACCATAGGTGCAGCCTTCGGTTGCGCGCGAACGCGAGCAGGGCCTGCGCCGCGAAAAGGTTGAGATAAAAGAACGCCAGCGCGATGCGCAGCGGAAAACGCCGGCCCAGCGCCGGGGCCAGCACGGCAACGCCCACCAGCACGGCGGATACCACGATGGCGCAGAAGGTCAGCGCATACATGGGATGGCGGGTGGACAGCGCGGCGCTCGCCAGCGTCATGAGTACGATGAGCCAGGGGGCCAGCAGGCGCAGCAGCTTATGGCTGGCGAAGCGGAACCACAGCGGATTGGCGGCGGGAGACAACAGCCAGGGCGCAAGCTGCACCAGCTGGTAATTGCCGGCCAGCGTGCGGATCTTGCGGCGGCGCTCCTGTTCGGGGTGGGTCGACGGCTGGTCCCAGGCGATGGCACGCGGCTCGAAGACCACGCGATAGCCTTGTGCGGCGACGCGCATCGGCACGAGTACGTCGTCGAGCACCGTGCCTTCTGGCAGCGGGCGGAACAGGTGGCGACGCATTGCATACAGCGCGCCACTGACGCCGATCGTGGAACCAGACACGCTCTCCGCATGGCGTATGGCTTTCTCGTAGCGCCAGTAGAAGTCCACACCCTGGGCAAAGCCGCCGCGCACGTTTTCCATCTGCAATTCGCCACCCACGGCGCCCACGCCAGCGTCGGCGAAACTGGCGGCCAGCTCCCGTGCCGCCGACGGCGACAGACGCTGGCGGACATCCGTGAACAGCAGCAGGTCGCCCGAGGCTTTCGCCACGGCATCGTTGAGGCATGCGGCCTTGCCCCGGCGCTGGTCGAACACCAGCACGGTGAGGTCGCTACCGGCATGGCGGCGGGCGATGGCAACGGTATCGTCGGTGCAACCATCGCAGGCGAGCACGATGTCGATCCGGCCCTGCGGATAGTCGAGCGCGCGCAGATTGTCGAGCTTTTCGCGCAGGTGCCGTGCGCCATCGTGTACCGCCATCACCACGGTGATGGCGCACGACACCGCACCGCGATTCACCGGACGTGGCGCCAGTCGCGCCTGGCACCAGACCACCAGCGGATAGCCCACGAAAACGTGGACCAGCAGCAGGGCCGACGACCAGAAGGCGAACCAGGCAAGATGGGTCATGACGAAATCCCCTGTGACCGGTGTCAGCCGCGGCCCAGCAGGCGGCTGAGCAGCCCGCGCTTTGCCGGTGGAGGCGCGGGCCTGGCCAAGGCGAGATCCGCCGCCAGGGTGCCCAGCGTGCCGTTGGCGATGTCCAGCAGGTTCATCTGCACGCCGGTGAGCTTCTGTACCCGGGCCGCCATGTCCACCGCGAGCAGCGAATGGCCGCCGACGTCGAAGAAGTTGTCGCTGGTGCGCACACGTGGCATGCCCAGCAGTTCCTGCCACACGCTGGCGAGCAGGCGTTCGCTCTCGCTGCTGGGCGAGGCGTCCGGAGCGGCTGTTTCCTGCTGCATCCCGGCAGGCATCGGCAGGGCATCGACATCGATGTCTCCTTCGGGAAGCAGGGGCAGCACATCCAGGCCGACGAGGCTTGCGGGCACCGCCCAGCCAGGAAGACGCGCGGCCAAGGCGATGCGCAGCATCTCTGCGTCCTGTTTCATGCCCGGGGCGGATACGTACCAGGCGCGCAGTTCGTCATCCGTCATTACCGCCACGGCCCGCACGACGCCAGGCTGCGCCAGCAGGGACGCCTCGACGGCAAGAAGGGAGACATCGACGCCGTGCCGGCTGACGACGCGGTCCATGCGACCCAGCAGCTGTACCCGCCCGTCGGCAAGCCAACGGGCGAAACGATGCCTAGAGGTATCGCCGGCGCTGGTGGCTCGTGCGCCAAAGGGCTGCGGCGCAAGGGGGCCCTTCAGCAGGATCGTGCCGACGGCACCGATCGGGCAGGGTTCACCATCTTCATCCACGATCCATAGCTGGCAACCTGCCATGGGACGTTCGTCCAGCAGCGGCAGCGCAGGAAAATGGTCGAACCTGCCGGGCTCGCGCGCACCGGTCAGTGCGACCAGCGGACCGAGCAGCGATAGCACCGAGCCATTCGTGAAGCGGTTATTACCCGTGGCCTGGTTGCCGGCATGCTTCGCCAGCGCATCCACGGCGAGTGCCAGGGCGGCATGCGACAGCGAAGTACCAGTCGCGTGTCCCTCGTCATCGAGGGTATGGAAGGCGATGGCAGGCGTGGCCGGCGACGGCGGCTGGAAATGTAGCGGTGCACCGCCATCGGGCAGCGGCTCGTCGAGCCACACGGCGCAATCGGCAGGCCAGTCCAGCGGTGTTTCGAGCGAACGTTCACCCACCAGCAGCGTCGTGTGTGCATCGGTCAGCACTTCCCGGCGCCATGTCGCCGGATCGGCGCGGTCGAGCAGAAGCAGCGTGCCGCCAAGACGCAACACGGCAAGCGACGCAGCAAGGCGATCCAGTCCGGTATCGAGGCACACACCGATCACGGCACCCGTCGCTGCTCCACGTTCCACCAGCGCCCGGGCAACCTGTCCGCTACGGCGTTCCAGCGTTGCGAGGGAAAACGAGGTGCCATCGGACAGTGCCTGGGTGGCATCCGGTGAAGCGGTGATCCTCTCGTCGATACGACTTACCGGATGGGGCACGTTGTCGGCGACGTCGGCATGCCACTGCCGCACGCGTTCGCGCTCGGCCTCGGTCGCCGCCGTGAGCCGGCCCACGGCGATCGACGGATCGTGGATCACCAGTTGCACCATGGCCAGGTAGCGTTCACGCATCAGCTGGGCGGTATCGCTGCGCAGCAGGTCGGCGTTGTAGGTGACACCACCGACCATGCCGGCCTGGTTTTCCAGGAACCATAGGCCCATGTCCTCGGTGGCGGCGCTCTGGAACAGCAGGATCTGTTCGTGCGCGAGGCCGCCCCAGTCCACGTTGCGCTGGCGTGCATCCTGGAACGAGAACAGCGCCTGGTAGAGCGTGGCACCGGTGCCATGCCCGATGCGCAGTTCACGTTGCAGGTATTCCAGCGGCACGTCGGGATGGCCGAAGGCGTCGATGGCCACGCCGCGTACCTTGCGCACGAATTCCACGAAGGACAGCGTGGGATCCACGTGCACATGCAGCGGCAGCAGGTTGTTGAAGTAGCCCATCACCGATTCCACCTCGGTGTGGTTGCGGCCTCGAACAGGCGTTCCCACCACGAGATCACGCTGACCGGCCGAGCTGGAGAGCATGGCGAAGTAGAGCGCGAGCAGGGTCATGTTGAGCGTGGCTTCAGCCTGCCGTGCCACCTCGTGCAGTGCATCCGTGGTGACGCGGTCTACATGGATCCACTCGGTATGGCCCAGCCCCGACATGCCGGGACGACGAGGATGATCGGTGGGCAGCGGGCGGATATCGCCCATCTTTGCCAGGCGCTCGCGCCAGGCGGTCAGCTGGGCCTGGAAGGCCGGTGTTTCCAGCCAGTGCGCATGCCATTCGGCGAAATCGCCATAGGTGACCGGCAGCGCGGTCAGCGGCGAGGGCAGGCCGGCTGCGAAGGCGCGGTAGATGGCCGACAACTCGTTGCAGAAGATGTCGAACGACCAGCCATCCCAGATGATGTGATGCGGCATGAAGAACAGCACGTGCTCGTCGTCCGCGAGACGGAACATGCGCGCGCTGAACAGCGGCGCGCCGCCCAGGTCGAACGGCGTATCCGTCAGCTGGCGCAGGCGCGCCATCAGGCGTGCCTCGCGCTCGGGGGCCGGAAACAGGCTGAGGTCTTCGGCGGGAAACAGGCGGTAGTCCAGCTGCGGTCGCACCACCTGCAGCAGTGCCTCGCCGGTATCGACGAACGAGGTGCGCAGGCTCGGCTGACGTTGCACCAAGGCCTGGAAGGCCATGTCGAATGCGTGTTCGTCGAGCCGGCCGCGCAGGCGATGGGCTGACGGTGCGTTATAGGTCACCCGGCCCGGATGCATCTTTTCCAGCGCCCAGAGGCGCCGCTGCATCAGCGACAGGGGCGCGTGGTCCTGGCTGTCGCGATGATCGATGGGATCGGGTCTTGCGATATCACTTCCGCTCAGCGCATCGATGGCGATGGACAGTCGCTCGATGCTGGGCGCATCGAACAGCGTGCGGAAGGAAAGCGTGATCTCGAATTCGCGATTGAGGCGGGCCGTGAGCTGCGCTGCCAGCAGGGAATGGCCGCCCAGTGCAAAGAAGTCGTCGCGCACATCGAGCCCGGGCAGGCTGAGCACCGACTCCATGGCCGCCGCCACGCGGCGCTCGGTGTCGTTGCGCGGAGCGATACGCTCTGCGTCGTTCACGGCGGAATGGGCCATGGGCGCCGGCAGGGCCTTGCGGTCGGTCTTGCCATTGGGCAGCAGGGGCAGTGCGTCCAGCACCACGAAGTGCTGCGGCACCATGTAGTCGGGCAAGCGGGCGCGCAGGCGGCTGCGCAAGGTGTCCTCGTCCAGTGTGGCACCTTCGCGCGGCACGATGTAGGCGACCAGTCGCACGTCGCCCGGCCGGTCCTCGCGCGCCATGACCAGGGCGCGGGCCACGTCCGCTGCATCGGCGAGCACGCATTCGATTTCACCAGGTTCGATGCGATAGCCGCGCACCTTCACCTGGAAGTCGAGGCGACCCAGGTGCTCGATCAGCCCGTTCGCCAGCCAGCGGCCGCGGTCGCCCGTGCGATACATGCGCGCATCCGGGCTTTCCGACCACGGATCGGGCAGGAAGCGCTCGGCGGTAAGTTCGGCACGATCCAGGTAGCCCAGCGTTACACCCGCGCCACCGATATGGATTTCGCCAGGTACGCCCAGCGGGCAGTGGTTGCCGTGCGCGTCCAGGATATGCACGGTGGTGTTTGCGATGGGCCTGCCGATATAGATGCCTTCGCGGGGGTCGGACACGCGCCAGTAGGTGGAGTAGACCGTGGTCTCGGTGGGGCCGTAGCCGTTCCACACCTCGCCGCAGCGATCGAGCAGGGCTTCGGCCAGGTCCACCGGCAGGGGCTCGCCGCCAGAAATCGCACGGAAGGCAGGGCGGCCGTGCCAGCCCGCTTCCACCAGCAGGCGCCAGCCGGCCGGCGTGGCCTGCATGACCGTGGCATCGCAGGCTTCCACCAGCTGGCGCAGCTGCGCGCCATCGCGTACATCGTCACGGCCGGCAATCACCACTTCCGCGCCGCTGGTCAGCGGCAGCAACAGCTCCATGAAGGCGATGTCGAACGACAGCGTGGTGACGGCCACCAGTCGGTCGTCCGGTGCGATACCCGGGATGCGCTGCATCGCGGTGAGGAAGTTGGCCGCGGCGCGATGCGGAACGCGTACACCCTTGGGACGGCCGGTGGAACCCGAGGTGAAGATCACATAGGCGACGGAATCGGGCGTGGCTGCGCGGCGGTTGCGCTCGGGGCGATCGTCCGGGGCCTGCGCGACTTCGGCACCGTCAAGCGCGAGCCGGCGGGTGGCATCGAAGTCGAAAGGCAGCGGTGAATCGTCATCCGTGACCAGTGCAGCGAGCGCGGCATCCGCGGCCATGAAGCTGAGCCGGTCCGCCGGAAAGGACGGATCGAGCGGCACGTAGCCGGCACCGGATTTCAGCGTGCCGAGCACGGCGGCCAGCATGTCGGTGCCGCGCGCCAGGCACAGGCCCACCAGCGAGCCATGGCCGATGCCACGCGCACGCAGTGCATTGGCGATGGTGTTGGCGCGTGATTCCAGGGCAAGGTAGCTGAGCGACCGGTCGCCATGCCTCACCGCCGCACGGGTGGGCGCGCGATCCACCTGCCGCTCGAAGAATTCATGCGCCAGGCGCAGTTCGGGGAAGGGCGTGGGAGCGGGCTGCAACGCGGCCAGTTCGCGATAGACGGCCTCCGAGACCACGGGCAAGGCAGCTGCGATGGCCTGCGCATCCCGGGCGGCTTGACGCAGCAGGGTCACGTAGGCATCGAGCCAGCCCTGTACCGTGGCACCTTCGAACAGGTCGGCGTTGTACTGGCATTCCAGGCGCAGGCCATCGTCAAGCTGCACGGCGTTGACGAACAGTTCGAAGTTTTCGTAATCGCGCGGAACGGCCTCTACGTCGAACGTCATCCCGGGAAAGCTGATGACGCTGTCGTCGAGTTTCGCATCGAGATTGAACAGTACCGAGACCAGGGGCAGGCGCGACGGATCGCGTCCCAGGGACAGGCGGCCCAGCAGGCTGCCCAGCGTGTAGCGCTGGTGGTCGAAGGCATCGAAGAGATCACCACGCACGCGCCCCAGCAGGCCAGCGAAGGTATCGCCGGCATCCACGCGCGTACGCAGGGGCAACACGTTCACGGCGTGGCCGACGAGGGTGTCCTCGCCGGTGGCCGCCTGGCCGGCGGTGGGGATACCGATCACCAGGTCGTCCTGGCCGGTAAGCCGCTGCAACAGCACCGTAAAGCCGGTAAGCAGCGTGGCATACAGGCTGGCACCGTGCGCCACGCCGAGCTGGCGCAGGGCGGCCAGCTCGGCGGCGTCGATGGTGCGGTCTTCGCGCCGTGAGGCGAACGAGCGCCGCCGCGGGCGCGAGCGGTCGGTGGGGAGATCCAGTACGGGTGCCGCGCCGGCAAAGCGGTCGAGCCAGTACCGTTCATCCTCCCGTGCCGCTTCCGTGCCGGCGTGCGCCGCCTCGTCCAACGCGAAGTTCGAGAACGCGCCGGCCGGGGCAGGACCCTGTCCCTTGCCCGTGCCTTGCGCGTATAAGGCGGCGAGATCGCGCACGATCACGCCGAACGACCAGCCGTCGCACACGATGTGGTGTGCGGCGAGGGTCAGGATATGGTGGTCGTCGCCTAGCCGGAACAGCTCGGCGCGTACAAGCGGGCCGTGTTCCAGGTCGAAGGCGGTGGTGACGATGCGCGACCAGGCGGCACGAAGCTTTGTCTCGCATTCGTACGCTGCCATCAGCGAGAAATCGTGGGTCGCCAGCGGCAGCCGCCCATGTGCGGCGATGAACATGTGTTCGCCGTCGGCGCTGAACGTGGAGCGCAGGGCTTCATGGCGTTCGACGAGGCGATGCAGCGATGCTTCCAGTGCATCGAGTACCAGGGTGCCCCGGAACGTGATGGCGATGGCTTCGTTGTAGGCCAGCGAAGCCTCTGGCTCAAGGTGGGACGCCAGCCACAGTTCGCGCTGGGCGGCCGTCAACGGAGCGAGGCGGGCCAGCGTCGCTCCGGTGAACGGGTCGTAATCGACCGCCGTGGCGGTGGCGCGCTCCGGCGACGTCATGCGCCCACCCTCAGATACTTGCCCGGCAGGTCGGGATTGGGAACGAACCAGGCCGGATGGCCTTCAGGGTCCTTGCCCAGGCGTGCGCCGGGCAACGGCGGCATAGCGGCATCGAGGCATGCCGCTTCCTGCCGCCGTGGCAGGAAACCGGCTTCCTGGAGTTCCAGCACCGATTCACGGAAGGCGCCGGCAATGGCGGCGAAATCCGCCTCGTCATGCGCCGTGGTGAAGAAGCACGGGAAGTTGTCGAGGATGTGGATCCCGCGGCTGCGCATCATGGCGAACAGCAGGTCCTGCAGGGGATGGTCTTCCATGAACTGGGTTTTCCATACGGAGGCGAAATGGACGATCTTCAGCGGTGCGCCCACGTCGGCGCAGAAGGCGTTGAGTTCGTCCGCCATGGTCGTCACGCGTGCATTCAGGCGCTCCTGCAACGCAGCGCCTTGCGTGGAGAGGTGAGTCAGCACGGCATGGGTCGCGGCCAGTGCGAGCGGATGGCGCACGAACGTGCCGGCGAAATAGGTCACGCCCACGGTCGGTACGGAGTCGTCGCCGAAACGCCAGTCACCGCCGTCCAGCGCGTCCATGAATCGCCGCCTGCCGGCTATGACGCCGATCGGGAAGCCGCCGCCCACCACCTTGCCGTACGAGGCCATGTCGGCATCGATGCCAAGCACGGCCTGGGCACCGCGAGGGTGCGAGCGGAACCCGGTGACGACCTCGTCGAAGATGAGCAGTGAACCGGCTTCCTCGGTGATCGCGCGCAGTTCGCGCAGGAATTCCACCGGCTGGAAATCCGGACGCCGGCTCTGCACCGGTTCGACCAGCACGGCGGCGATGTCATGCGCACGCTCGCGGATGATCGCCAGCGATTCCGGCGTGCCGTAGTCGAGCACGAGCACATGTTCCGCCGTGTTGCGCAGGATGCCGGGAGCAGCCGGTACGGAGGTGAGCTTCTTCGTGCCGCGCACGATCACTTCGTCGAAGATGCCGTGGTAGGAGCCGGTAAAGATCACCAGGGTCTCGCGACCGGTGACCGTGCGGGCCACGCGCACGCAGCCCATGACGGCTTCGGAGCCGGTATTGCACAGCGCAGCGCGGTCGAAGCCGGTCAGGTCGCAGACCTGCCTGGCCACGATGCCTGCAAGGGGATGCTGCGGGCCGATTTCATAGCCGCTGTCCAGTTGGTTGCGCACGGCATCGAGCACGAAGCCGGGCTGCCAGCCGAAGAGATTCATGCCGAAGCCGTTGAGCGCATCGATGTATTCGTTGCCGTCGATGTCCCATACCTTCGAACCCTTCGAGCGTTCCACCACGATCTGGTAGACGATTTCCTTCAGCAGCGGGCGGAAGCCGTTGACCACGCGCGGGTCGGCCAGGTGGTCGCGGTGCTCGGTCGTGTAGGCCTTGGAGGCCTTCGTGCGCTCGACGTAGCGGCGGATGAAGGCATCCAGGCGCGTGCGCTGGCGCGCGGTGAGTTCGGTGCCTCCGGTATGAATGCGCGCGATGGCGCCGAAGGCCTTTTTCACGTCGTAGGTGGTGTGGGCCACCCCCGATTCCTCGGCATCCACCGCCGCTGGTGCAGGGGCCGACCGTGTCGGCGACCCGGATGTACCGCCATCTCCCCGCGTGCCTGTGAGCATTGCCAGCTGCTCGCGCATGATCTGCATTTGCTGGGCGATGACGCTCTGGACGAGGTCGGCGGGAGCGGAGGTGGGGGTTTCAACGGGCTGTTCGCGCGCGATGCGCGCTCCTGCAGGGGGCTGTTCCGGGGCGAGGCTGTTGTCGAGGCGGGTGGCCAGGTTGGTGAACGTATCGCAACCGTCCATGAGTTCGCGGAAGGCGATCTTCAGGCCGTAGGTCTTCTGCAATTGCAGGGCCACCTGGGTCAGCGCCAGGGAATCCAGGCCCAGTTCGACGAAGCTTGCCGTGGCGCTGGCGCCGGCCAGATCGTTGCCTGATACGTCTTCGAACAACGCGATCAGTTCGTCGACGAGACGGCGGGAACGTGGGGTGGCTTCACTGGGCATGGGGTACTCCGGTACGTCGGGTGTTACGGCGGGCGTCGCCGGCATGACGCTGGCGATGGCAGTCACCGACGCCGGCGGGCGTGCGTCGATCCAGTGCCGTTTGCGTTCAAAGGGGTAGGTGGGCAGGCACACGCGACGGCGCTGGCCACGGTGGTCGAGCGTGGCGACATCCGGGCCGGCGCCTACGCTCCACAACGTGCCGACGGCATCCAGCCATGCGCTGCGCTCGGCCGCCGCATCGTCTGCCAGCGAAGCGATGACACCGCGTCCGCGGCATTGCGCATGCTGGCGGGCCAGCTGGGTGAGCACGGAGCGGGGGCCGACTTCCAGGAATGTATGGGATGTGTCGTCGAGTGCATGCAGCAGTGCTGGGGAGAACTGCACCGTCTGGCGCAGATGCGCGGCCCAGTAATCGGCCGAGGTGGCATCCGTTGCGCTCAGCACGCCGCCCGTCACCGTGGACAGGATGGGCAGCCCGGGCGCGGAAAGGGGCACGCGGGCCACCTCGGCACGGAAGGCATCGAGCACCGGGTCCATCATCGCCGAGTGGAAGGCATGCGACGTACGCAAGAGGCGGCAGGCGACGCCTTCGTCCTCAAGCACAAGGCGGAAAGCTTCCACCTCATCGTGCGAGCCGGCGACGACGCTTGCATTGGGCGCGTTATCCGCCGCCAGCGAAAGATGAGACGGCAGCCGCGAGCGGAGTTCGGCGACGCCCAGTCGCACGGACAGCATCGCGCCCGGCGGCAGCGCCTGCATGAGCCGGCCGCGACGGGCAACCAGCCGGGCGGCATCTTCCACGGCCATCACCCCGGCGATGGCCGCGGCGGCAAATTCACCGATGCTGTGACCGATCATCGCGGCGGGCCGGATGCCGAGACTCATCCACAGGCGTGCCAGGGCATATTCGATGGCGAAGGTGGCAGGCTGGGTCAGCGCCGTCTCACGCAGGGCATCCTCGTTGCCATCGAACAGTGGTTCGCGCAGGTCGAAACCGAGTTCGTCGCGCAAGGCGTTTGCCACCTGGTCCAGCGCCTCCCGGAACACCGGCTCGGTGGCATGCAGTTCACGCCCCATGCCGGTGTATTGCGAGCCCTGGCCAGGGAACAGAAACACCACGCCGGGACGAGGGTCACGGCAGGCGTGGCCGCTGGCAGCAGCGGCTATGTCGCGCAGCTTCGCTTCGGCATCGGCGGTATGGGCGGCGACGACATGGCAGCGATGCAGGAAGGCCTTGCGCCCCACCGCCAGGGTCCATGCCACGTCGGCGAGGTTGCCCTGCGGATGCGATGCAAGGTGGTCGGCCAGGCGTGCGGCACTCGCGGCAAGCGCCGATGGCGACCGGGCCGAGAGAAGCAGTAGCTGACTGCCACTGGCGACATCGGAGGGTGTCCTGGCCGGAGCCTCGGCGAGAATGGCATGGGCATTCGTGCCGCCAACACCGAATGAACTGACACCGGCAAGCAGCGGTGTTCCAGCCGTCTGCCAGGGGCGCAGGGTGTCGTTGACGACGAATGGTGACCCGGCCAGTCCCAGTTTCGGGTTGGGCGCGGTGAAATGCAGTGATGGCGGCAGGCGCCGTTCGCCCATGGCCATGGCGGTTTTGATGACACCCGCCGCACCGGCTGCCATCACCAGGTGCCCCACATTGCTCTTCAGGGAGCCGATGGCGCAGAACCCCGCGTCGGCGGTATCGCGGCGAAACGCCTCGACAAGGCCTTCCATCTCGATGGGATCACCCAGCGGCGTGGCCGTGCCGTGGGCTTCCACATAGGAAATATCACGTGCGCTGACGCCGGCGTCGCGCAGCGCCGCCGAGATCACGGCGGCCTGGCCTGCGGCATTGGGCGCGGTGAAGCTGGCCTTTTGCGCGCCATCGTTGTTCACGGCGACGCCGCGAATCACCGCATGGACGGTATCGCCGTCACGCAAGGCATCGCTGAGGCGTTTCAGCAGCACGACGGCGGCGCCATCGCTGAATACGGTACCGCCTGCTTTCTCGTCGAAGGTGCGCGTATGCCCGTCGGGTGACAGCATCGAACCTTCCTGGGCCACGTAGCCGCTGCGTGGTGGACAGCTGATGGAGACACCGCCGGCCAGAGCCATGTCGCAACGTCCGGCACGCAGTGAGTCGAATGCCTGGGCGATGGCCACGAGGGAGGTGGAGCAGGCCGTGTTCACGCTGACCGCCGGCCCGGTGAGGTTCAGCTTGTGGGCAACCCGCGTTGCCAGGTAATCCTTCTCGTTGCCCAGCATCACCTGGAACGCGCCAAGACGATCGATCAGGTCCTGGCGGCCGGCCAGGTGACGCTGGTAATAGGTGGCGTTGTGCATGCCGCCGAAGACGCCAGTGATCTTCTCGTTGCGATCCGGCACGTAGCCGCCGCGCTCCATGCATTCCCAGCACAGTTCCATGAACAGGCGCTGCTGTGGATCGGTCAGCTCGGCTTCGCGGGGAGACATGCCAAAGAAGCCCGCATCAAAGCATTCCACATCGTCGATGACGCCCCGCGCGTGGACGTAGCCGGGATCTTCCCGCTCCATGCCTACCGCAGGATCCAGTTCATCGGGTGAAAAGAAGCGGATCGATTCGCGCCCGGCGCAGAGGTTTTCCCAGAAAGACTCGACGTCGGGTGCACCAGGAAAGCGGCCAGCCATGGCGATGATGGCGATTGGCTCGCTACCTGACGCGGTACCCCTGGAACCCGGCGGCTCTGTGACGGTATCGGTGTTCTGGGCCAGCGCAGCCAGGCGCGCGGGGGTGGGGTGGCCGAACAGGTTCACGAGGGTGGGTCGGGTCGATACCGTGGCATGGATGGCGGTGATGACACCTGCGGCGAGCAGGGAATCGCCGCCCAGGTCGAAGAAATTGTCATCGCGGCCAACACGATCCAGGCTCAGCACGTCCTCGAAGATGGCGCAGATGCGTTGCTCCATGTCGCCGCGTGGTGCAGCGTAAGGGGCTGCAAGCTCCGGGCGTGCCTGATCCGGGTCGGGCAGGGCGTGTCGATCCAGCTTGCCATTGGTATTGATGGGCATGCAGGCCATGCGCTTCCACGCGGTCGGTAACATGTAATCGGGCAGGCGCTGCGCCAGGGCGTCACGCAGCGTGCGCGCGTCATGCTGTTCTTCGGCGGCATACCACGCGACGAGCCGCTTGTTGCCGGCGCGGTCCTCACGGGCCGCGACCACTGCATCGGTTACACCCTCGATGGCGCGGAGTGCCAGTTCAACTTCGGCGGTTTCGATCCGGTAGCCGCGGATCTTCACCTGGCCGTCGATGCGGCCGATGAAATCCAGGTTCCCGTCGTCCCGCAGTCGCACCAGGTCGCCGGTGCGATACAGCGTGCCCAGTGCCGATTCGACGAATCGCGCAGCGGTCAGTTCGGGCCGGTTGAGGTAGCCGCGTGCCACGCCGCTGCCACCGATATACAGCTCGCCACGCATGGCGGGGTTGCCGTTCTCGTCGAGCACATGCAGCGAGGTCTGCCCGATGGCCTTGCCGATGGGAATGGCGTCGTCGCTGTTCCAGGAGGGGGGAATGGCGAAGGTGGTCGCGAAGGTCGTGCATTCGGTGGGGCCATAGCCGTTGACCAGCCGGACCCGGGGTAGCGCCGAGAGGGCCTTGCGCACATGGCGCACAGACAGCGCTTCGCCGCCGGTCAGGACGCAACGCAGGCCGGCCAGGTGCATCGGATCATCGTCGATGATGGCGTTGAACAGTGCGGCGGTAAGCCATGCGTGGTCGGCGCCATGGCGCGTCACGGTACGCGCGATTCCCGCCCCGGTGGGCGTGTGCTCATCGTGGATCACGCAGGTTCCCCCATTCAGCAGCGGGGCGAAGATCTCCAGCGTGGACGCGTCAAAACCCAGCGGTGCGGCATGCAGGACCACGGGGGCGTCGAAGTCCATGAACGCGGAGTGCAGCACCAGTCGGAGGATGGACCGATGACGGATTTCCACCCCCTTGGGCTGGCCGGTGGACCCTGAGGTGTACATGGCATAAGCCGTCGATTCGCCATCGCCGGTGGATGGCGTGTTTCGCTGCGCCGAGGGTAGCTGGCCGGGGTCCAGGATCTTCCATCGGGCGTCATGGCGGCGCGTAAACACCACCCGCGCGCCCGCATCGTTCAATGCAAACGCCAGTCGCTCATCCGGCCACGTCGTATCCAGCGGAAGATAGGCCGCGCCAGCCTTCAGGATACCGAGCAGGGCGGCAATCGCGTCCGCGGAGCGCTCCATGAGCAGGCCGACATAATCGCCAGGCGAGACACCTTCGGCGAGCAGGGCAGAGGCCAGGGCGTCACTGCGTTGATCCAGCTCGGCGTAAGTGAGGGAGCAGGCATCCGAGGCGATGGCGATCCGGGCGGGGCACATGCGGGTCACGTGGCTGAAACGCCCGTGTACCGTCGCATCGGCGGTCGTGTCGAAGGCTATCCGACCTTTCATGTGCTCCCCCCAAATGGCATAGGCCGGATGACCGGTCCGTTGCGCGGCGCCCGCAGTGGACTGCGACCGGGTTGAGGACTCCATTCGCACTGCACGTTCCAACCGATCAACGGGTGATCCCCCACCGGGCGACCGGGGCGGGAAGTCCCCGCACCGTAGGGTTCATTTATAAGGGTCGGCACGAAACCGGCATATACGACAGGCGGGCTAGCCGGGTTGGTTAGCCTTGCCATGAAGGGTTCACCAAAAAAAAGCCCCGCCTGGGGCGGGGCTTTACCTCGGCAGTGGATGGCTTACTTGTGCTTCAGCGTGTAGTTGGTCGAGCGGAATGCGACGGCATCACGCTTGACCTTGCTGCCATCGAATGACACCCAGATATCGATCCAGAATGGAGACTGGTCAATGAGGGTCTCGAGCCATTTGCGATCAACGTCACCCAGATAAATCTGTGGACCGGACACGGAGTTGAATGTCTTTTCGATGTATTTCTTTGTTTCGCCATTTTTGTCGCGGCCCCGCACCTCGATCCAGTAGTACATGCCCGATACAAGCCATGCAAAGGGTTCGATCTGCAAGGTGCCGTCACCCTTGAATTTCGAGAGATTCAGGTCGTACAGGCCGTCCTGCTGCTTGATGGTCGCCCGCCTGAATTTTGTCGTATTGCCGGGAATTCGCTTGACCGTAAGGCGAAGCGTTGGCGAATTGTGATCCTTTCCGTCGCGCTTGACAGTGAAGTAGACCTCGACGACATGGCCATGGTTGAATCGCATGACATCGCTGTCGACGAGCACCGCGATGTCCTGGTTGAACACCGTGGGCACAACTACTGTGCGACTTCCCTGGGGGGTGTTGTCTTCCCAGTACAACGTGATCGTATCGCCGGCCTTGAATCCGTTTTCCTTTGGCAAGGTGATGTTAATTCGATGTGCAACGCCTTGCGAATCGATCAGGTCGCCCGGATCAAGCGTGTTCTTGACGCTTCCCGAACCCGTTGCCCTGTCAACCACAGGGAGCAGTAGCTTGAGTGACTCCTGAAGCTGAATGCTGTAATCCGTCTTGCGAAAGCGAATGGCGTCGTTTTTGTTCGCGGACTCATTGAAGGAAACCCACAGGGTCAGCGTGAGGATCGATCCACCTTTCAGGCTGTCGAGCAACGTCCGGTCGAGCTTGCCGAGGCTGATGGTCGGGCCTCCTGTATAGGGGACGGTTGCACCCTTGACGATATCGACATCCTGTCTCCCGCCGATGGCGAATTCAACGCTGGCCGTGAGCCAGTATCGCTGGCTGGCTGTCGCCATGGGGTAGGTTGCGATAATGACATCGGCATCGCCCTTGAAGGTACTCAGATCGATGATGTGGCCGGTGGCATCTTCCTGAGTAACCTTGGGGCGACCCAGTTCATCCTGATCATCCGGAAGGTCTGCGACGCTGATATTTGCGGTAATCGATTCGAGTGTCTGGCTGCCGCGAATGATGGCGTACTTCACCGGAATGACGTTGCCCAGGTTATGGGCCAGTACGGACAGCTTGATATCCACGTTCATGCCGGCCGTCGGCGCGGTGATCAGAACTTCATCGCTGCCGGCGTTGCCGCCGGTATTCCAGTAGACCCGTAGCTGATCGCCTGGCTGCAGTCCGACGGCTGAAGGTATGTGGACCTGAAGCTTCGTCAGTTTCCAGGGTTCGACAAGCTTGCCGTTGGCGTCCGCCTGTACGACCGTCGGCGCAGGCGGACGCTGTGCGGCGGCCTGCCTGATAGTGAAACTGGTGGTCCTGAACTTCACGGCATTGGCCTTGTTGGGTGAGCCGTCGTAGGTCACCCACAGGCTTGCGATCATCGTCGAGCCATCCGCCAGGGACGCCAGTCGCGTGCGATCCAGTGAACGAAGAGTGATGGGATTCGACAGGCTGCCGAATGCCTCGCCTTCGGCGATATTCCACGTCACCGCACCGCCGTTGCTGTCCCTGCCTTCGAGGGTGAGCCAATAACGCTGGCTGGCATCGGCGAATCGGAACTGATCCACCGTAAACGCCGCATCTCCCGGGAACAGGGCCAGGTTGAGTGTTCCAGCGGGGTTCTCCTGGGGGCTGCGTGGCCGTGGCAGAAAAGGATCGCCGTCGGCGATGCGTGCGACGAAGACGGTTTCGCTTTCTGACTCGAGCTTCTGGCTGCCCCGCTCGATGACATAGCTCACGTCCACGCTTCCGCCGAAACTGTAGGGCAGCACGGCGGTATCGATGGCGACACTTGGGTCCTGCCAGGGGAAGCGGTTCTCCACCTCGCGGGATCCATCCTGTGTAGCAGCTTTCCAGCGTACGATCAGAATGTCGCCCTGTTGGAACGCGACGCTGCGAGATACGCTTACTGTGATGCGGGTGGTAGTTAGTGGATGGATGATGTTGTTCGCATCCACCGGATCAACGATGGGTTTGGGGAGCTTGCCTACCTGGCCGGTGATCCGGGTTTCCGTATTGTCCGAACGCCCGAGTTGCTGGCCATTGCGTGACACCGTGTAGTACTGGATCAGTTCACCACCTGTAAGTTGCTCCAGAAAGGACGCCTGCATCGTGAATTCAACGTAAAGCGCCCCCGTGGCGTTGAGTGTCGCCGTAACGGGATCGACCGCCGTGCCGTCCGACCGTTTTCCAGACGAGTAGAGGATGATGCTGTCCCCGGCCTGTATGCGATTGTCGATGACCCATACGCGAACCGCAGGCATGCCAGGCTTTAGCTCGATGGCGCCATTGGCGGCATCGGGTAACAACGGGGCGTTGAAACGATTCACTCCCGAGTCCGCCAGGGCAGGGGGTGCCCATAGGGAGTGATTCCTCACGACGTCGAAAATGTGGTAAGTCACGAGTGCCATGCCGTTATCGGTGCCGGCGATGATTGTCCAGGGCACCGTTACGCGGACATTCTGGCCGACAGGCGAGTCAGTTCCGATGACTATCACGGGAAATGCATAAGACCCCCACTCCAGGTGGAGCTTGTCCCCGACGGTCATGTTCAGCCACGCCGGAATCGTGATGATCAGATCGACGTTGGGCGGGATGGGTTGCCTCAGTTCGGGAATGGCAGCCAGGTTCTCATTGATGTTCGGCGTTGCCGGGTTGGGATCCGGGCCGCCGGGAATGGTGAACTTGACCAGTACGGGCTCCCTGTCGGAGAGAATGGTTTCCGGCGTCAGGGGGCGGTAGATGGTGTACCAGACGTCCACCGTTCCAGGATAGGGGGATATCTTTGGCCCTGGTACATGCAGGGTGACGGCGACGTTCGGATCATCCTGCAAGGGTTCGATGATGACGGGTGCGTTTGCATCCGCCCAATACACAGAGATGACGTCGCTCTTCTGGAGCGTGCTGGAGCTGATCTGAACCCAGGCGCCACTCCCTGGGTAAGGTGAGATAGCTCCGTTGTTGATGCCACCGAACTCTGTCTTTGCGGGTAGGTAAGGTGCAGGTGCATTGGGCATGGCAGGACGTCCTTGTGGTAGCTCCCGGCGTGATAGCGCCGGGAGCTGATGGCATGACTATGGGATCAGGAGTGCCGGAACCGGAACCGGCGCCACCTCGCCGATGATTTCCAGCGGCTTCCCGAGAGCAGACGCTGCGTGAAGGTTGACCCGATCGAAGCCCCCGTACCCGGCGGCCGTACATCGACGATGAGGTACTTGATGGTCTTCGCCGGATCGGTGCCGTCCGCCGGCGTGTAGCGGGGAATGGAAGGGTAATCCTTTCCGTCGCGGTGAACGGAATAGGTCGCCCACAACGAGCCGTATCCCTGCTGCCCGTTGGATACACCGATGATCCGGGTGATCAGCGTGGCGTAGGGCACCCGGACGTTGAAGAAAAAGCGGTCGGCACCCGGAGGTGAGCCCCCATCCTCGGGAATCCAGTCGTCCTTGGGCTGAAGGTCACGATCCTCGATGGTATAGGAGAATATTTCTGGTGCGCCGAGGTCATCCGCGTTGCCTCCAGTGCCCGGATCGAAAACACCGCCATTGGTCCGCTGGTTGTAGTAAACGGATACTTTGAAGAAATCGCCGGACTTTATGTTTTTTTCGTCAATGTAGACACGGATCAATGCGCCATCCTGCCCCCTCGCAAGATTGAGTGCAGGGCGCGTATCGCGGTTCAGTGCATTGCGGAACACGACTTCAGGCAAAGGGTCTCCGCCGCCCGGGATATCATCCCCGGACTGATAGATCACCCTCGTGACTGGGCCAAGAGCGAAATTGACGACACCCGGAGCCACCTGTCGACCTACCCAGGGACGGAAGTAAGCTACGCCAGCCGGCCGCGGACCAGGTGGCAGCGGAAGCACGGCAATCGACAGGTCCTGGTTCGGATTCACGACAGATACCCGGGCACTGACCAGACCGATTTCCGTGCCGCCTTCACTTACCTCATGCAGCTCGACGAGATCGCCCGCAGCAAAAATCGGCGTTGTGCCATCTGCCAGGCGGAAGTCCAGGATGGCTGTTGAATTGTCCCGGTCAGCCGGAGGTACGACGTTGTCCTCGGTGCTGTCGGGACCGCGAACGACGACGGGTCGGATCTTTCTATGCTCAGGGTTGTCCGGGTCGGGATCCGGCCCTGGCGGAAGGATCAGGTTGATCCCCTGATTTTTCGCCGGCGAGCTGAATTCGAATTCGTCGAGGCGTATTACCTTGTACGTGCCCACGGCCGTGCCCTGCTGTGCACCTCCGCCGAAGCCATCAACAATGTCGCGGATGTCGGCATAGGTGAGTAGCAGGCTGGCAATGGGGTCTTTCGGATTGCCGGGATTGCTCGGGTCGTTGACATCATCATTGGTCAGTGGCCCAAGGAAAAAGCGTTGCCCTTCGATGGTTCCATCGATGACGTCGCCAACGGCAGGGTTGACGTAGGGCGGTACGCCGACCCTCACCTGCTTGCGGGCCTGCTCTTCGTAGATGACGCCATCCGCAGCGGTTTCCGTAAAAACCAGAGGCTGCAGTCCCGATGGAACATTGCGGATCAGAAGATGCATGAGCGTGACACCGGACTCGGCAGGGTTCTGAGCCTTGTCGACTGCGATGTACTTGAACTCGACATCACCTTCCAGATTGGCCCCAAGGAGTGCCTCGAGTGGAAAATCGAGAATGGTCGTGTCCCTGATGCCAGACACCGCAACGGGAGTGATGCTTTCCCATGGGCCCGGTGGATTCATGTTGCGGAACATCCCCGTCAGCCTGTCACCGATCGCCTGAAACTTGTAGGCTGCGACATAGCCTCGCAATACATTTCCGTTGTTTGCGATGTCTTCTGCGGTAGCGCGATTCGAGGGGTAGTCACGGAATTCAATCGGAGTCAGTTCCTTTCCGCCGGGTTCGGTGTAATCGAGTTCAACCCAGTAGGGCACGGAATGGAACTCGTTGCCAACGAGGCTCTGCCAGAAGACCCAGATTCGATAAAATCCATCAGTCTTCGGAATATCGTTGTAAGCCAGGTCGAACACGACGGTGTCGGGGGTCGTGCCGGTCTGGCTGGCGGTAAAGGTACCCAGTACAGGGTCGATGTCAGTGTCGGGTTTAGTATCCTTAATGAACAAGAAATACACATCATCATCGGCCGCCTGTTCCCCATACGGCGCGCAGCGGATTTCGAGCGTCCCTCCCGCAACCGGCAGGTCAGGCGTTTCAATGTAGTAATCCTCTCCCGGATTTGCAGGATCCTGAGGCTTGGCCACCGGGATCGTAATGATCATGTCCGACGATTGCTCGGATGTCGGCTGGAAGAAGGGCTCCTCGTGGTAAGGCTTCCGCTCCGCGATGTTCGGCTCTTTACCCATGACGTGCTCCATGTCGTTGAAAGAAAAAACAGGCTAGGCCGTCGATGATGGCTGGTGGCCACCCTGGACGGGCTGGGTACCGCTGCCCCAGTGTTGTGGATGACAGTGCTGGCGGCGTACGGATGTCGACGATGAGGTGCTTGATGATCCGCGGTGGCGTACCGGGTCTATAGCGCGGAACGGAGGGGTAATCCTTTCCTTCGCGGCGGACGGAATAGGTGGCCCACAGCGATCCGTAGCCCTTCTGGCCATTGGATGCGCCGATGATCCGGTTGATAAGGGTGACGTAGGGGACTCGGATGTCAAAGAAGTAGCGGTCGGCACCGGGAGGCGAGCCACCATCTTCGGGGATCCAGTCGTCCTTTGGCTGAAGATCACGAGGTTCGATGGTATGGCGAAACACATCCGGTGTGCCGAGGTCATCCGCGTTGTTGCCGGTCAACGGATCGAAGACACCGCCACTGGTCCGCTGGTTGTAGTAAACGGTGACCTCGAAGAAATCGCCAGACCTTATGTTCTTCTCGTCGATATAGATCCGGATCAGCGCACCACTCCGCCCACGCTGAAGATTCAGCGCAGGACGTGTGTCGCGATTGAGGGCATTGCGAAAAGATACTTCGGGAAGCAGGCGGCCTCCCCCGGGGATATCGTTCTGGGCGAGGTAAACCACGCGAGTGACAGGGCCCATCGCGAAGTTGATGACGCCGGGGGCCACCAGTCTGCCTACCCAGGGCTGAAACCAGGTCACGCCTGTTGCATTGTCGGGGCGACTATCGATACGCAGCACGGTATCGCGCTTCTCGTCAGTAATGCTGATTCGTGTGGTGACCCGGCCAAGGTCCGTGCCATCGTCGGTGAGCTCATGGATCTCCACGAGATCGAAGTCACGGTAGATGGGTACGCCATCCCTGGCACTCTCCCAGCGCAGTGTGGCCGTTGACAGGAGAATGTCCGCTGCGGGAATGACGTTGTCTTCATCGCTGGTTGGCCCTCTTGCCACCAAGGGACGAATAGCTTCGTGACCTGGAGTTCCTGGTTCAGGATCCGGGCCCGGCGGGAGGATGAGGTTGATGCGTTGGTTTGTTACGGGTGATGCAAATTCGAATTCGTTGAATCGGATGACGGCATACCGGGCCACCGCCGTGCCAGCCTGGGCTGCGCCTGGGAAGCGATCCACGATAGCCCTGATGTCTTCATAGCTCAGCAACCGTTTGACGATGGGATTTCTCGGGTTGCCCGGATTGGACGGATCATCCACATCGGCGGCGACCAGTGGGCCAAGAATCCACCTGAATTCATCGATCCATACGTGAATCACGTCTCCGCTTGCGGCATTGGCATAAGCGGGCACGCTGATCGTCATGCTTCGTCGGGCCTGCTCCTCGTAGATGACGCCATCCGGAGCCGTTTCCGTGAATACGGGAGCCCGGAGCCCGGAGGGCAGGCTGCGCATCAGCAGATTCATGTAGGTTGAAGCGGATTCCGCCGGGTTCAGAGCCTTGTCGACCGCAATGTACCTGAACTCCACCAGGCCTTCGAGGTTGGCAGCCAGCAATACCTCCAGTGGAAAATCCAGGATGATGGTTTCCCTGGCATCGACGACCAGGACCGGGTCGATGGTTATCCATTCGCCGGGCGGGCTGACGTTGCGGAACATGCCAGTCACCTTGTCACCCGGAACCTGCCATTTGTAGGCAGCAACGGAACCCCTCAGCAAACCGCCAGCGGCGAGGATGTCGAGTACCGTGGCGCGGCCCGTCGGGTAGTCGGCGAACAGGATCAATGGCAGCTCGCGGCCCCCCGGAGGCGTGTAGTCAAGGATCAGCCAATAAGGCAACGCGTCGTATTCATTGTCGGTCAAGCCCTGACACACCACCCACAGTCGATAGAGTCCGTCTGTCTTCGGAACATCGTTGAAAGCCAGGTTGAATGAGACGAGGTCAGGAGTGCCATCACTCTGTGCTGCGACAAACCGGCCGACTGCCCCGTCGCGTCCGAGGACCGGTGGATCGTCCTGGATAAAAAGATAATAGATGTCTTCGTCCGGTGCCTGATACGTATAAGGAAGGCAATGAATGCGAAGTGTTTCCCCCGTGGCAGGCAGATCCGGTGTCTGTATATAAAAAAACTGGCCGTCGGGATCATCCGGAAATTCCGGCTTTGCTGCCGGAATAGTGATGCGCATGTCGGGTGAGGGTAGGCCGCGCGGCCTTGGCCAGGCAGATGCTGGCATCGGGATCGATAACCCGGGACGGGGAGGTGAAACGGGAGGGCTATATTGCCTCATCAGGCATCGTCCGTGAGATCTGCTGTCTATCCGTCGTCTGCTACGGATCAGAGCGTATGGCAACGCATCTGGCAGCGGAATACAGCTCTAGTTGTAGGTGAAATCAGGGAAAAACGGCAGATTTACCGCAAGGTGGCTGATCTTTCAGGGTGACGCAGGCTCCGAGGTTTTATTTTCACGAAATGTTCATGGTTCGAGGCGTAGCTACCATCCACACCGTATATGGCGATGTCCGGACCCATCGCAGCGGTGATATTCACCATTACTCACAAGATCGCTCAGGAAGCAGCGAGGTCCTGTCATGTCAAATCGATTTTTCAGACTACGCCCAATAGTGGTGGCCTTCCCATTAATGGTGGAATGCCCGTTCCCCACGCCCGCCTTACCGTAAGCCTTTCAGGCGCGCGTCAGATCTCGCTCGCGAGCGAGACCACGCCCTTTTTCCGGGCAACGAAAACCACTACCAGGACTCGTCATGAGCATTCAAGAGAAGGGCGCCCTGCGCCTGTCATTACATGTTGCCATGCTTTCAACGTGCGCCAGCGTGTCGTGGTCCGTCCAGGCGGGTACCGTCATTGGCCCGGGCACGGTCTACGTTCGTGCAGGAGATCCGGTGGAGAACTGGAGTGTTATCGACCAGGGGCGGCTTGTCGTGCAGGATGGTGCGGCAACGGGTCGTATTGCTGCCAGTGGTGGCAGCGTGGTCGAGGCGTACGGTGCAGCCGTCCGCGGCGCGGGAGGCGGCCTTGGCATCAACAGCGTCACTTTCAGCGTTAATGGCGGTAGTAAGGCCATCATCGAGCGATCCAGCATCACTGACGACCAGGGGCGCGCACTGGCACTGCGAAGTACCGACACGCTGCCTGCTTCAGCACAGGTGCGCGCATCGCAGTTGAGCGGTGCCTACGATGGCATCCTCATGGCTGGCTATGGCGCGTTGTCGCTGGAAAATGGCACAAGCGTAAGCGGCCTCGCCAATGCAGGCGTGCAGATGTCGACAGGAACACTTTCGGTGAGTGGCGGCTCCATCGTGCACGGGCAGAAGTACGGTATTGCCATCACGGACGATACCCGATCTGAGCCCAGTGGCCTTCGCGTGGTCAATGTGGATGGTTCGACGATATCTTCCACGGAGGATGCCGCCGTATTGCTGGATCGACGAGGACGTAACAAGCCTACGGTCGCGACCATCAATCTCTACAATGGCGGCGTCCTGTCCGGTGGAAATGGCATCGCCGTACAGGCGTTGACCGGTACCGAGGGCACGGTCAACGTCTCACAAAGCCTGCTTTCAGGCGATCTCGTTGCGGTTGACGATGGCTTGCTGGACGTCAATCTCAGTGACTCTGGCGCAGGCTGGACGGGTGCGGCGACCAACGTCAGGAATGCCACACTCGAGGCGGGTTCGCACTGGAATGTGTCGGGCAATTCGGATGTGGCACTCCTGACCATGAATGGAGGAACGGTCGGATTCCAGCCGCGTCTCGACGGTACGCATAGCAATCTCGTCGTGCATGGCGACTTCGCAGGTTCCGGCGGCACGCTTCAGTTCAACACCGTCATGAACGCCGGAGGCCCGCTATCGGCCCAGGCTACTGATCGTTTGTTGATCGAAGGCAATGTCACCACGGCGGGCACGACGCTTGTGAGGGTGACGCCCACCGGCGCGGGCGCCAGTACGGATACCAATGGCAACGATATCCACGACCCGAACGAAGGCATCTCGCTGATCCAGGTCAAGGGTAATTCGCGCGCCGATGCCTTTGCGCTGGCCGGTGGCTACGTGGCGGTGGGGCCCTACCAGTATGTGATGAGGGCATTCGGGCCGGGTGAAGCCGATCCCTCTCAGAGTGCGTTCGCCAGCGGAGCCGCCAGCTGGGACTATCGCCTCGGCAGTCGCATGTGCACGAAGGATGGCTGCGACCCGGTGGTCGAGCCACCCGTCACGCCGGAACCACCGGTCACTCCGGAGCCCCCGGTCACGCCGGAGCCCCCGGCGGAGCGCGTTGCCGTGGCACCGCAGCTTCCGGCCTATCTTTCGCTGGTTCCCGCGGGCCTGAAATACATGGATGAAATGGATAGCGACCTGCTGCGTCGCCTGGGTGATATCCGTGGCGGCGATACAAGTGCACCGGTGGGCGGGGAACTGTTTGCGCGCTATGTCGGTGGACAGTTCCGTTACGAGTCCAATCGTTCGTTCCAGAATTACGGGTATGCGTTCGACCAGCAGATCAATGCGTTGCAGATCGGCGGCGGCCTTGTGGCTCTGGATAATGACCAAGGCAGCACGCGCATCGGCTGGGCCCTTGACCATGGCACCACCCGCGTCTCGCCGCGCGCCGTGGATGGCAACAGCTCCGCAAAGCTAAACGCAACAGGCCTCTCCGCATGGCTGACATGGGAGCATGGCAGTGGCTGGTGGGTGGATGGCCTGGTGGGAGCACGCCGTTTCAACGGCGACGTGGGCACCGATCTGCGTGGGTCGGATGTAGCGCATGTAAATGCCACCGGCTGGACGATGTCGGTGGAGACCGGCAAACCATTTGCCATCGGCGGCGAGTGGACTGTAGAGCCGAGGTTCCAGCTGAAGTACCAGACCTTTGCGGTACGTGATTTTTCTGACCAGGACGATCTGGACGTCAAACTCGGCATGGCAAAGCAGGCCAGTGCAACGATCGGGGCACTGGTCAGCCGGAAGGTAGACCCCAGGCTCGCACCATATGCGCGCATGGACTTTACCCATAGCAGCAACGGCGACCCGAATGCCGACGTCAACAGCGAGGCGTGGAACCTGAGCGATCGTTTCCGTACGGGCCGTGTTGGTAATTCTGTCCGTGTGGCGGCGGGTGTTACCAGCCAGCTGACGCCGCGCGTGCAGTTGTACGGCGAGGGAAGTTACGAGCGTTTCGTGGGAAGTTACGGCATGCGTGGCTGGGCTGGCAATGTCGGTATGCGCGTAACGTTCTGACGCGACGGCAGCCGTTAAAACAAAGGCACCCTTCCGGGTGCCTTTGTTTTTTCCGCTCTACCATCCCCTTCACCTCGACACCGACGGCACCTTCCCTTCCGACCTCGTCATCCTGCGAAGTTTCGTCTGGAGGTGTCTCCTTATCTGGAGGCCTCCCTGGGCTACCACCCCCCGGCGTTCCATGCCTGCGTGCCGTCATGGCACGAGGGAAAGTCCTGCCGCGGTGTCGAGTGGTCAGGCTAACCATTTGAGCATTCGAGGAAAATGTGCCAATGGTTGTAGGCGTCATCGTCCATTTCCGGACGCTTCTAAGCGGGGTTTCAGCTGGTCATTACGGACCTTGGCGTCAGGTCGCATTGGGAGTGTCCAGAAACGGGCAATATCTGTCCGCTTTCGTCAGCGTATGGCGATCAGCCACAGGGCGGCGCCTTGTGCAGGGGATACATGCCAGCGAACCCGGTAGCGACCGGCTTGCCCGACCTGCTTCCAGGCAACGACCGCCTGGACGCCGCTTTCGTCGGGTAGCCGCGTGAAGTTGTCGATGACCTGAAAACCGTCGTCGGGGGCGACGTCCATGCGCTTCACGCCGCCGTCTCCCCACCAGAAGGCAAGCAGCACAGCGGGGCCGTCAACGTCGATCACGTCGCTTGCCACGGTAGTGGAGGGCGCGGCGTAGTTTTGCTTCAAGGCGACCACGCGGTTTGCGTGCATGACCTCCACGAACGAAAGCGACAGCTCCCCGGAGGGATGTCCTGGCTTAGCCACGGAAAGGCGGTGGGCAGGGCCTCCGCGGCTGTTCAGTGCCACATATGGCCTTACGACGAAGGCGCCGTCATAGCCTGCATAAGGCAAACCCGCATCCAGTGGTCGCCACCGGTTGCCATAGTTGTCGGCAGGTGTGGATGCGTTGTCGGCGTAGCCAGCGTTGAAGGCAATGAAGATGCTTGACGACGCCTGCGTGTCCATCGGCAGTGTCGTGGCCGGGTTCTGGCCGAGCCCTTCGGCCTGGCCAAGGAGGACATGGGCTCCGAGGACCGGGCCTGGCGATTCCCCGGCGGCGGCCCGCAGGCACGAAAGGCAGAGCAGCAGGAGTGGTAGCGATTTCACGGGTGCCCTCCAAAAGTGATACTTGCCAGTCGGTACGCACTGGACCACGCTGGGCGCATAGACAAGGCGATGCGCGCAGGGGACGCCACATGGCCGACGACACCGATTTTCTCGAACTGTACGGCAAGCTGCGTCTGCGGCCGGATTGCACGCTGGACGAATTCCGGCTGGCTTATCGGCGCTATGTGGCGCACTGGCATCCCGATCGTCGCAGGGGAGATCGTGCCCGTGCTTTGGCTGAAGAGCGATTGCAGGAACTGACCGCGCAGTATGACGCGGCTATTGTTTTCCACCGGCGTCATGGCCGGCTTCCCGGCGGGGCCGTTGGTGTCAGGCCGGTGCTGCACCGCCTGGGCTTGCATGAAGACGCCGCGTTCATGCCACCTAAGGCGAATGGTCCGCGCAGGCGCGGGCGCCTGTTGATGTGTGGCGTGCTCCTCGGAGCAGGGGTGCTTGGCGTGGCCTTGTTTCCTTCGGCGACACCAACCCCTGGCGAACCGTTGGCGGCCAGCGGGGCGGGGCGTGTTGCTGAGGCAGTGGCCGGCGCGGAGCCTTTGCATGCAGGCATGTCCATGGACGAAGTGCGCCGCGTGGAAGGCGATCCGACCCGCCGCGGCGAGCAGCGCTGGGAATACGGGGCTTCGTGGGTAGCGTTCGATGGTGGCGTAGTCAGCGACTGGTACAGCTCGCCGTGGAGCCCGTTACACGTGGCCACGACGCGCATGCCGCGTTAGCGGGCGCCGCGCCCGAAGATCACCACTTCCACGGTTTCGATCAGGATCACCAGGTCGAGGAAGAAGCTGTGGTTCTTTACATAGAACAGGTCGTATTTCAGCTTTTCGGCGGCGTCTTCCTCGGACGCGCCGTACGAGTAGCATAGCTGCGCCCAGCCGGCGAGGCCGGGTTTGATGCTATGGCGCAGGCCGTAGTAACGGATCTTGCTTTCGAGGTCGGTGACGAATTGCGGGCGTTCCGGGCGTGGGCCGACGATGCTCATGTCGCCGCGGATCACGTTCCACAATTGCGGAAGCTCGTCGAAGCGGAGTTTGCGGCAGATTCGGCCGGTGCGGGTTATCCGGTCGTCGTTGGCACGGGCCCAGCGGGCGACGCCGTCCAGCTCGGCATCGGTACGCATGCTGCGGAATTTGTATAGCCAGAATACCCGGCCCTGTGCGCCGACGCGCTCCTGGCGATAGAGAATCGGTTGTCCCGCTCCCGATTCCAGGCGAATCGCCAACACGACGCCGAGCATGATCGGCCAGCAGAGCAGGGCGATGGTCAGTGAAGCGGCGATGTCGAAGGCACGCTTGACGAAGATCGCCAGTGGCGACGCATTGAAGCCACCGGAGAAGACAAGCCATGACGGATCCAGCATGGTCAGCTGGACACGACCCGCCTCGCGTTCGACGAAGGTGGTGAGATCGGTGATCTGTACGCCCAGCTGGCGGCAGGCAAGCAGGTCGTCCATGGGCAGGCTGCCGCGACGGTCGTCCACGCCAACGACGATTTCGTCCAGACGATGGATACGCGCCAGTTCGGCGAGGCTGCTGTCGCGCGCGATGAGCAGATCGTCGGGCACTCTGGGCTGCTCGTTTGTTGCGGGCACGTAGCCGACCAGACAGAATCCGCGCCGGTCCGAACGTCGGCGCATCCGGTTGTGGATCTGCGCGGCCCGCTCGCCGGCACCCAGCACGATGACACGGCGCTTGAGTGCATCCAGTTCAACCACGCGCATGAACAGGCCACGGAAAGCGGCGGTGGCAAGAAAGCCGATGAGCAGGGCGATGGCGAAGACACCGCGACCGACGTAGATCTGCGGAAGTATGTAATAGATGACCACCAGGCCCAGGCCACTGAAGGCGAAGGCAATGGCATGTCGAGCAAGCTGTCCCCGCCAGCTCATCCGCAGGTTGGCCCGGTATTCGCCCAGTGCGGCCATGCCGATGAAGATCGCCATGGCAAACGTGATGGCGCGTACCGCCAGGAGCGACGGTGGTGCCGTCAGCTCTTCCGGCGCGGGTGCGAAGCGGATCAGGGTGGCGCCTTGCAGGGAAAGCGCAAGCAGGCCTAGCTCGCACGCCGCAAGCAGGGTGATCCAGCGCAGGATGGGTTGCCGGAACAGGCGGATCATTGCAAAGCCCCCTTGGTCATACCGTGGAACCTTAGGCACAGGGCCGGCTGGTGTCGATTGCACCTTGCGGCTTCCGTGCGGCTAGGCCGAGTGGGTGTAACAGGACTGTTTCAACACGCCTCGCCTTTCACGTCGTCCCTGTGAAAACAGGGACCCAGTGCGGTGCGGAGGGTTTTCGTCAGAGTGTCACCTACACACGAGCCGATGTAGCGCGGCGGTGTTTGCTGGTGAATCGGGGCGCTGGGTTCCTGCTTTCGCAGGAACGACGGGCTGCAAGCTTACGATTCCCTGCCTACCCCTCGCGTCGTCCCTGCGAACGCAGGGACCCAGTGCGGTGCAATCGGTTTTCGCCAGAGGGTTACCTACGTACGAGCCGATGTGGCGTGGCGGTGTTTGCTGGAGAACCGGGGCGCTGGGTTTCTGCTTTCGCAGGAACGACGTTATAGGAGGTCGCGTAGCTGCTCTGCCAGGCGCAGGCTCAGTGCGATCAGGGTGAAGGTGGGGAAGGCCCAGCCGCCGGTGGGAAATACCGAACTGCCGGCGACATGCAGGTTGGCCATGCCGTGCACCTTGCCGTCGGGGTCAACGACGCCCTGGTCCGGCGAAGCCGACATACGCGTGCTGCCGATGTGGTGCGCGGTGCCATGCACTTCGGGAGGAATGGTTTCATCCTTCACCCACGCTGCCGCCTCGAAATGGCCGCCACACGCATCGGCAAGGCGCTGGCCGGTCAACGCGGTGACGGTGCGCCATGTATGCCGGTCCAGATCAGTCAGCCGCCAGTCGACGCGTACCTTGCGCAGGCCAAGGGCATCGCGTGATTGGTCCAGGACCACACGGCTGTCACGATTCGGCGCCTGTTCGAAGAAGCCCACCAGGTCGACGCGTTCGCTGCGCACCGTGGGGCGGTCACCTATTTTCTGCGCCACCGCGCGAATCACGTCACCGATATGGAGGCCAAGGCGTATAGCACTGATAGCCAACCCCTGCGGCAAAGCGACCGCGCCTGCCGGACCATTCTGCATGGCAGCGCATAACCTCGCTTCCAGCAGCGCACCCTCGTCGCGCGTCGGCGGTCGTAACGCGGCGCGTACGTCGCGCAGGGCGCGGATGCCGCGTGGAACGTCGCCTTCGACAGCAAAGGGATGCACGCGACCGTTGAGGACACGATGGCGGCGCTGAGCCGACATCGCCACACCGATCTCACTGGCAAGCGGGGCGCGCACCTTGCCTATGGTGCGTTCGTATGGCCGGGTAAGGCGATCGGGCGTGGCCGATTGCACGGTGCCGAGAGTGCCGCTGGGGTGATCCATGAAATAGCGGCCCACCATGTCGCGATCGTTGCCGAGACCCTTTGGCGCTACTTCGTCCGACAGAAGCAGGATGCGCGCGTTCTCGATGCCACCCGCCGCCAGCACATAGTGCCGGGCATGGACCCGGCCGCGGCGCCCCTCGGGCGTGCCGATGCGCAGGCCGGTCACGACGGTGGCCGATTCGTTGGATTCCAGAGCCAGTGCGTTGGCGTGGAGCAGCACGGTGATATTCGGCGCGTTGCGCATTTCCTCGCGATAGGCCTCGCCAAACGTAATCGGGCTGCGCGCGAAGACATAGTTCGCCATGGCTTCGGGGTCGAGGTCCAGTGGCGCGCGCGGTGTCGGGCCGTCGAAGGCGCCGGGTCCGAAGCCATGCGTGGCATCGATACGGCAGAAGTCGCGTGCCTTCTCATACCATGGCGCAAGATCGTCGTAGCGCAGGGGCCAGCCGCTGTCGGGCACCCATTCGCGAGGCTCCATGTCGCTGTCCGCCAGCGGAATGCAGCCTCCGCCCCAGAGCGTGCAACTGCCACCGAACACGCGCATGCGCGACGTCCCGGCATCGAAAGGCGCGGGTCCAGACGAGGTTCCGTCATAAAGCGACTGGCTGCGCTCCTCGCCTGACAGGCCGCCGCCTTCGATCAGACACACCCGCAGGTGGCTTCCTGCGAAGGCCCGGGCAATGGCGATGCCGGCGGGGCCGGCGCCGACGATGCACAGGTCGGCATGGTGGTCGGACGGCGTTTCGCCGTCCAGATAGTCCAGGATCACGTACGCGTCTCCTTGAAACGTGCGTCGTCGCGGAAAGGGTCAGGCGGCGTAGTACTCGCGATACCAGTCGACGAAACGCTTCACTCCTTCGCGTACGTCGACCTTCGGGGCATAGCCCGTGTCATTCCGGAGCGCCGTCACGTTGGCCTCGGTGTCGGGGACGTCACCGGCCTGCAAGGGCAACATTTCCAGACGGGCCTTGCGATCCAGGCATTCTTCGAGCACGTTGATGTAGTGCAGCAAATCCACCGGCGTTTCGTTGCCAATGTTGTAGAGCCGGAAGGGGCCCACGCCGCTCGAACCCGGGTCGGGCCGGTCGCCCAGCCAGTCGGCATTGCGCGTGGGCACGCGGTCGAGGGTGCGCAGCACGCCTTCCACGATGTCGTCCACGTAGGTAAAGCTGCGCTTGTGCTGGCCGTGGTTGAACACGGGTATGGCTTCACCGGCGAGAATCGCCTTCGTAAACAGAAACAAGGCCATGTCGGGCCGGCCCCATGGGCCATAGACGGTGAAGAAGCGCAGGCCGGTGCAGGGCAGGCCGTACAGATGCGCGTAGCTGTGCGCCATCTGTTCGTTGGCTTTCTTCGATGCGGCGTAGAGCGTCAGCGGATGTTCCGTGGGCTGGGCCTCCGAGAACGGCATGGCGGTATCGGCGCCATAGACCGAACTGGTGGAAGCGAATACCAGGTGCTCCACGTTGTGGTGGCGGCAACCTTCCAGCACATGCAGGAAGCCGGTGACATTGCTGGCGATATATACGTGCGGGTTTTTTGCCGCATAGCGAACACCGGCCTGCGCGGCAAGGTTCACCACCCGTTGCGGGCGGTGCCGGGAGAAGACGTCCTCGACGGCCGCCCGATCCGCCAGGTCGGCGTGGATATGGGTATAGCCCGGATGCGCCGCGAACCGCGCAAGACGGGCCTTCTTCAGTCCCACGTCGTAGTAGTCCGAAAGACAGTCGATGCCCACCACCTCGTCGCCGCGCTCAAGCAGTCGCATCGCGACATGCGATCCGATGAAGCCTGCGGTACCGGTTACCAGCACTTTCATGGCGCGATCGTCTCAGAGCCGGCCGTCCACCGCATGACGCGGCAGGACGTACTTCACGTCGTAAAGCAGGCAGGCCGGCTTGCCGAAGGCGCGGATGCCCTCGGCCCCCAGCGCCACGAACTGCCGGTGTCCCACCGCCACGATCACCGCGTCGTAGCTACCCACCCCGGGTGATTCGACCGGTTCGATACCGTATTCGTGAACGGCTTCAGCCGCGTGAACCCAGGGGTCGTGCACGTCCACCGACACCCCGTAACCTTCCAGCGCGCCAATGATGTCCACGACGCGGGTATTGCGCAGGTCAGGGCAGTTTTCCTTGAATGCGAGGCCCAGCACGAGCACACGGGCGGACACCGGGTTGATGCCCTTGCGCACCATGAGGCGCACGACCTCGCTGGCCACATAGGAACCCATGCCGTCGTTCGTGCGACGGCCCGCCAGGATCACGTCCGGGTGGTGGCCTACCTGTTGCGCCTTGTGGGTGAGGTAATAGGGATCGACGCTGATGCAGTGGCCGCCGACGAGGCCGGGCCGGAAGGGCAGGAAATTCCACTTCGTACCGGCGGCCTCCAGCACTTCGAGCGTGTCGATGCCCAGCCGGTTGAACAGGATGGCCAGGTCGTTGACCAGGGCGATGTTGAGATCGCGCTGGGTGTTCTCGATGACCTTGGCCGCTTCGGCCACCTTGATCGAGCTGGCCCGGTGCGTGCCTGCGACGATGATCGAGCGATACAGGCGGTCGATGAAGTCGGCCGCTTCAGGCGTGGAGCCGGAGGTGACCTTGAGAATGCCGGTCACGCGATGCTCGCGATCGCCCGGGTTGATACGCTCGGGGCTGTAGCCGGCGAAGAAGTCGCGGTTGAACACCAGCCCTGATTCGCGTTCGAGGATAGGGACGCAGACTTCCTCGGTGCAGCCGGGATATACGGTGGATTCGTATACGACGATGTCGCCGGCTTTCAGTACCCGGCCGATGGCCTGGCTGGCCCGGATCAATGGCTGAAGATCGGGGCGCTTGGCGTCGTCGATGGGCGTGGGCACGGTGACGATATAGACGTCACAGGTCGCCAGATCATCCGATCCTGAGGAAAAGCGCAGCTTTGAAGAGGTGGCCAGTTCATCGGCTTCCACCTCGAGCGTGCTGTCATGCCCACCGCGCAGTTCGTCGATGCGGGCATTATTGATGTCGAAACCGAGGGTTGCGTAGCGCTTGCCGAATTCCACGGCCAGCGGAAGGCCGACATAGCCAAGGCCGACGATACCGATACGCGCGGTTTCCAGCGCACGGGGATATTCGGCAACATAAGGTTGCGATCCGGCGGGCGGCGCGTGTGCCGCTACGCCGCTTTCGGTCCGGCGGCTTGCTGTGTCCATGCGCGGGTCCTGCCCCTTGGGTTGGCTTTTGTCGGGCCTCTTCGGCTCGGATAAAGCGTATCAACGCACCCTGCCCGTGCCTGTAGCGCTTATGGCGCTGGCCGAATGGCCGATACCCGGGCGCCACCAAAAGATAGAGGTATGGACGGCCCAACGTAGAATTGACGTTTACAACGCTGCGGTGCCGCGATAAGGTTCACGGGCCTGCCAGTGAGGGCCGGGTCCTCGATGTTCAACCTGTTATGCGATATTCCCATGCCCACGCGATCTGCCATCGGCTCCCTGCGCGTGGCTTTGCTCGACGACCATGCGCTCGTGCGCAAGGGGCTCGAAGCGGAGCTTGCCAAGGCACCGGAAATCGTACTTGTCGGCAGCTATGGCAGCAGCGTGGCCTTTCGCAACATGCTGAAGTCCATGCCCGTGGATGTGGCACTCATCGATTATTCGCTCGGTCATGGCGACATGGACGGCCTGGCGCTGGTCAAGCAACTGGTCGCGGCTTATCCATCGCTCAAGATCCTCATCGTTTCCGCGTACGACGATGGCGTCATGGTCGGCAACCTCATCAATGCCGGTGCGAGCGGTTTTGTTGCCAAGAGCCGCGAGCCTGAAGAAATCATCCGGGGCATCAAGGAAGTCCACAAGGGTGAGCAGTACCTCGCCTATACGCAGACCGTAAGCAAGAAACTGCCGGCCATCGCCTTGCTCTCGCCCAAGGAGTATGAAGTGGCCCGGTACATCGCCGAAGGCAAGCTGATCAAGGAAATCGCCGAAATGCTCAACAAGAGCGTCAAGACGGTCAGCTCGCAGAAGACCTCGGTGCAGAGCAAGCTCGGTGTCAAGAACGACGTTGAACTGCTCAGGGCACTCATTCCCCACTTCGAGAGCATCGGGCGGTCGTGATGGCCTTTGTCGCCAGGATGGCGTTGTTGATGATGGTCTGCGTGGCATGTGCCGCCGCCACGACGGCACCTCCTGACGAAGCGGCCGTGAAACGCTGGGCTGCTGCCCATCCGGCAGTGGAGGTGGTGCTGGACGACCAGCTTGGTGGGGAGGTGGCGGGGGGCGAAGCCAACCCGCTGGTCACCGAATATCTCAAGCTGGCCTCGCGCAACACCGGCGTGAAGTTCGAGACCTTCAAGGTCAAATCCTGGGTAGAGGCGGTCAAGGCGTTTCGTGACGGGCGCGCCGATGTGCTGCCATCGCTGTCGGATCGCCTGCTCACGGCCGATGCAGGCCCTGGCGTCATCCTGTCCACGCCGTTCTACGTGGGTCGCACGCTGATCATTTCGCGTACGGTCGGCCCCGAAAAGCTCGATTTATACGCATTGAAAGGGCGAACCGTGGCGTTCCGCAAAGGTGGTGCCTATGAGGAATGGCTTCGCCGCGAACATCCGGAGATACAACGCGTGCCGCTGGACGATATCGTCCAGGTGCTGGCAGCGGTGGAGAGCGGCATCGCCTATGCGGCGGTAGGTGTGGATGTTTCCTACTATCCGATCATCCGGCGAGACTATCCGCTCACCCTGCATGTGGCCGGCGACGTACCGGAAATGCCGATCACGGTGCGGGTGGCCGTACGCGCCGACCAGCCCGAGTTGCTGGCCCTGGTGCAAGGGGCGCTGGAAGGCATCGGAGACGGCGAAAACAAGCGGATCGTCGAACGCTGGCTGCAGACGGTATACCTGCGCGCGCCGACGCTCGCGCAGATCATCGCCATCTACCGTACGCAGCTTCTCATCGGCGCGGGCCTGCTGCTTTTTTCGTTGTACTGGATGCGTCGTGCCCAGCTGATATCGAAACGCAGCGAAAAGCAGAAGACCATGCTGCTGGCGGTGGTGAGCCACGAAGTACGCAATGCGGTGAATGCCGTCACCTCATCCATCGACCTGCTCGGGCGCACCTCGCTCGACGGCCCCCAGCGCGACCTCATGGCCATTGCCGCGTCGAGCAGCCGCAATCTCCAGGACATGCTGCGCAATGCACTGGATTTTGCCCGCAACGAATCCGCCGGTTTCACACCTGACCTCGACGCGTGCGACGCCTATGCGGTGGCCCGGGAGGTGCTGCATTCGCATCATGTCGCGCTGGAAGGCAAAGGCGTCAAAACCCGGTTGCAACTGCCTCTTGGCCCGCTGCCCTGGCTGCTGCTGGACAGCGCACGCTTGCGCCAGGTGCTGGACAACCTCGTAGGAAATGCCGTCAAGTTCACCACGAAGGGTCACGTGGGTGTTTCCCTCTGGCAGGACGACGGTGGCACCGCGTCGGACCACGTCCGAAGGCTCTATGTCGAGGTATCCGATAGCGGCGAAGGCATTCCCGATGCGATGCAGCGCACGGTGTTCAAGGCCTTCGGACAGGCTCACGGCGCCCGCTCGCGGCGTCTGGGTGGTGCGGGCCTGGGGCTTGCGGTCTGCCGGGATATCGTCAGCCAGCTCGGCGGTACGCTGGAACTGACCAGTGCGGTTGGCGTGGGGACCACCGTTCGCCTCATTCTGCCGACCAGCCTCGTGCCGGCGGAAGACGGCGAGGAAGATGCATGGCACGGTGACGATGAGGCGGCCGGCGAGGGCATGGTGCTGCTGGTCGAGGATCACCCGGCCAACCGACAGGTGCTGGCCGCCCAGCTTCGCCACCTGGGCTATGAAGTGGCCACTGCCGGCGACGGTCGGGAAGCAATCGACCGGTTCGGCATGGGCGATATCGAGGCCGTGCTACTCGATTGCGAGCTGCCCGACATGCCCGGCTACGACGTAGCGCGTGAACTGCGCGCCATCGAAGGGCGTGACCACACCGGGCCGGTGAAGCTCGTGGCCATTTCCGCGAATACCGGCGAGGAACACGTGCGACGTTGCGAGGCGGCGGGCATCGATGTCGTGCTGGGCAAACCGCTGGACCTTCCGGCCTTGCGCAGGGCACTCTCGGACCCCTTCGATATCGGGCAGGCCCGGGAGACGTTCCGGGTGGAATCACGCGCTGATCTGCAACATATCCGGAGGGCCCTCGATCAAGGCGAGCGGGCCGATGCCTCCCGTGCGGCGCATCGCATGCGCGGTGGCGCGCTGATCTGCGGGGTAACCGATGTAGCCGAGGCATTGGACGAACTGGAGGCGCTGTTGCGCTCGCCCAAGGCCGATGTCGACGCACTGCATGCTCTGCTGGAACGGATCGAAACGATGCTGTAACCGCGACCTTCGGCCGGGCGGACTGGCCCTCCGGCCTATGGGCGCCGGCGCACGAACCGGCGCATGATTCGTTCACCGTCGCATGGGAGTCGCCATGAACGCCCAGGTCGCCACGCCCGTCTGGCAGGGCACGTCCAGCCGCATTCCCTTCGTGAGGGCATGGCAGGAAGCCCGCTATGCGCGTCGCTTTTTCGCGCATACGGCACTCACCCATCATATCTATCGCGGCGTATTCGCCAGCTTCGACGAAGCGCAGGCGAGTATTCCGCCGTCGCGTACCAGCGGCTACGACAACGACGGTTCGGCGGATCTCTACCGCGAGCGCACGCGGCGGGTCTTCATCAACGATTATCCGATGATCCACTGGTTGGGTCGTTTCTTTGGCGAAGGCGCCTCCACGGTGTTCGACATAGGCGGCCATATCGGCATCGCCTACTACGCTTACCGCAAGTATCTCGATTATCCGCAGGCGCTTCGCTGGACCGTGCTCGACGTACCCGCCGTGAATGCGGCGGGACGTCGCTGGGCCGATGAGCACGATGCGTTTCGTCGCCTGGCGTTCGCCGATGACATGAGCGAAGCGTCCGGCTGTGACATCCTGTTCGCCGCCGGTTCGCTGCAATATCTCCGGATCACCCTGGCCGGGGCATTGGAGGCTTTACCGCGCAAGCCGCGCTTCCTGCTGCTCAATTCCGTGCCGGTCCACATGCGCGAGTCGTATTTCACGGTGCAGAACATCGGCGTAGCCTGCTGCCCGTACCGGGTGACCGCCGAGCGGGAATTCCTCGGCGGCCTGGCAGCACTGGGCTATCGCCTGCTGGACCGCTGGGAGAATCCCCAGCGGCACTGCACGGTGCCGTTTCATCCGGAGCTGTCGCTGGATCGCTACTTCGGATTTGCCTTCCGGCTGGGCGACTGAGTTTCTTCCCGGCGTCGCTCCATCCAGTCGTACAGCACTGGCAACAGCACCAGGGTGAGCAGGGTGGAGGTGATCAGGCCACCTACCACCACGGTCGCCAGCGGTCGCTGGGTTTCGGCGCCCACGCCCGAGGAAAGCAGCATGGGTACGAGGCCGAGGATCGCCACGCTGGCTGTCATGAGCACGGGGCGAAGGCGTAACGATGTGCCCCTCAGCACGGCGTCGCGTACTCCCAGCCCGGCCTGCCGCTGCTCGTTGAGGAAACTCACCAGCACGATGCCATTGAGCATCGCCACGCCGAACACCGCAATGAATCCGATGGCCGACGGCACCGAAAGATACTGGCCGGTGAGAAACAGGCCAACGATGCCACCGATGACGGCAAAAGGTACGTTGGCAAGGATCAGGCCGGCGTAGCGCACCGAATTGAACGCGGTATACAACAGCACGAAGATGAAGAAGATCGTCGCCGGCACGATCAGCGACAGGCGCTTCAGCGCGCGCTGCTGGTTCTCGAAAGCACCACCCCATTCGGTGTAGTAGCCCGTGGGCAGCGCGACAGCTTTCGCGATGCGCTCGTTGGCCTCCTGCACGAAGCCGTCGATGTCGCGGCCACGCACATCCATCTGGATCACGGCGTAGCGTTGCAGCGATTCGCGGCGGATGAACGAATAGCCTTCTGCCTCGCTGACCTTCGCTACCTGGTCGAGCTGGACCAGCGCACCCGTGGGGGTGCGGATCGGGATGCGGCGTATCGCGGTGAGCGAGGCCTTGTTCGCATCGTCCAGGCGCACGGTCATGTCGAAGCGACGGATACCATCCAGCAGGGTGCTGACGGCCTCGCCACCGATACCGTTGCGAACCACCGCAAGCACATCGTCGGCATTCAGGCCGTAGCGTGCCAGGGCGTCGCGATCCACTTCGATACGCAGCTGTGGCTTGCCGATATTGGCCTCCAGCGCCAGGTCGGCCACACCGGGTACCTGGCTGAGGATGTCCTTGATGCGGCTGCTCTGGCGGTCCAGTTCGCCCAGGTCGTCGCCGTAGATTTTCAGCGCGAGCGTGGCACGAACGCCGGAGATCAGTTCCTCGATGCGCATCTGGATAGGCTGGGTGTAGCTGACCACGGCGGTGGGCAGCGCATCGGACAGTTCCTTCTGCATGTCAGCCTCGATGGATTCCAGCGTTTGCCCGCTACGCCAGCCGGACTTCGGTTTCAGCGGGGTGTAGACCTCCATGTAGTTCACATCCGCCGTTTCCCCCTTTTCGGCGCGGCCGATCATGGCGAGCGTGGTATCCACCTCGGGAAACTTCGCCTTGATCCGCTCGGCGACCTGCCGCGACAGGTCGATGGATTCCTCCAGCGAAGCCGAGGGGATCGACGTGATTCGCCACATGATCGCGCCTTCGCGCAGGTTGGGCATGAATTCCTTGCCCAGGAAGGGAAACAGCGCGAGCGAACCCAGCAATGCGACGCCCGCCACGGCGATCACGGTGCGACGATGCGACAACGACCAGCCCAGCAGCCTGCCATAGCCGCGCTTGAGCCACGCGACCAGGCGGGTGTCCTTTTCTTCCTTGGGCTTCAGCACCAGCGCGGCAAGCACGGGGATCAGGGTGAGCGACAGAATGAGGGAGCCGGCCATGGCGAAGCTGATGTTGAAGGCCATGGGCTTGAACATCTTGCCTTCCAGACCCTGCAGGCTGAACAGGGGAAGGAACACCACGATGATGATCAGGATGGCGAAGGCGATGGGGTTGGCCACCTCGCGCGCGGCTTCCAGCACGGCGGCCGTACGGTTCACGTCTTCGCCGTGGGCCTTGCGTTCGGCCATGATGCGGAACGCGTTTTCCACCATGACCACCGCGCCGTCCACCATCATGCCGATGCCGATCGCGAGCCCCGCCAGGGACATCAGGTTGGCCGAGAGGCCGGCCTGGTCCATGCAGATGAAGGCGATGAGCATCGCCAGCGGCAGGGTCACCACCACGACGAGCGCGCTGCGTAATTCACCGAGAAACAGGAACAGCACCACGGCCACGAGGATCGAGCCTTCGATCAGGGCCCGTACGGCCGTGCCCACGGCGGCGTTGACCAGTTCGGTGCGTTCGTAGACCGGCTTGACCTCGACGCCCTTCGGCAGCGACTGCTTGACCGTGGCGAGCTTCGCCTTTACGGCCTCCACCACGCTGCGCGCGTTCTCGCCGATGCGGGCCAGAGCCTGGCCCATCACCACTTCCTTGCCATCGCGGGTGACCGCGCCGGTGCGCGGCGCGCCCGCCTCGATGACGCTGGCGACATCGCGGACATAGATCGGGGTGCCGTCTTCGGTCTTGAGGACGATGCCGCCGATGTCCTGCGCGTTGCGCACGAGGCCGATGCCACGAACCAGGTATTGCTCGCGCCCCACGTCGATGAAGTTGCCGCCGACCTGGGCGTTGTTGCTCTCCAGCGCCTGCATGACATCCTTGAACGACAGGTCGTGGGCGATGAGTTTCATCGGATCGACCTTCACCTGGTACTGCTTCTCCTGGCCGCCCCAGGAGGTGACGTCGTCGACCCCGGGTGCAGTGCGAAGGATCAGCCGCACCGTCCAGTCCTGCAACGTGCGCAGGTCCATGTCGGAGGGCGCATTCTTCAGCTTCTCGTCGGCGCGCTCCACGGTGTACCAGAACACCTGGCCGAGGCCGGAAGTGTTCGGCCCCATCTCGGGCTTGCCATAGCCTGCCGGGAGCCGGTCGCCGACTTGTTGCAGGCGTTCGTTCACCAGCTGGCGGGCGAAATAGATATCCATGTCGTCGGCGAAATACACTGATACATACGACAGGCCGAACAGGCTGACGGAGCGGATCTGTTCGACCTTGGGCAGGCCGGCCAGGGCCGATTCGACCGGCGTGGTCAGCAATTGCTCCACGTCCTCGGCGGCGAGGCCGCGGGCTTCGGTATAGACGTTGACCTGTACGGGCGTGACGTCGGGAAAGGCATCGATGGGCAGGCGGCGTACGGCCTGGAAGCCGAGGAAACCGATCACCATGAAGACGATCAGCACCAGCACCTTGTACTTGAGGGATAGGGCGACGAGGCGTTCCAGCATCACTCTTCTCCCAGCTGCGAGCGCAGGATGCGCGCCTTGAGCGCAAAGGCGCCCTTGCGCACATAGACAGCACCGGACGCGAGGCCCTGGCGGATGGCTGTCCAACCGTCGCGTGTTTCACCGGTTTCTACGGGCGCTGCTTCGAAGGGTCCGTCCTTGGTACGACGCACGAAAACGGTGGGCTGGTTCTGCAACAGCACCACGGCGTCGGCCGGCACGGCGAGCTGGCGGCTTTGCGTATCGATGGCGATGCGGGTCTCGACCAGTTCGCCGGGGTGCAGCAGGTCCTTGCGGTTGTCCACGCGGATACGAACCGGCACGGTACGGGTTTTCTCGTCGGTCTGGTGGGAGCGCTGGATCACCTTGCCGGGCAGGGCGTTGCCATGTGCGAGCACCGTGACGGCGCTGCCTTCCTTCACTTCCTCGGCAGCGGCCGGCGCAAGCCGGGCTTCCACCCACACGGAGTCCTCGGTGACCACGGTAAACAGGGTTTGCCCCGGCTCCACGCGCTGGCCCACGAGGAAGTCATCGGTAGTGATACGCCCGGCGCTGGGTGCCAACAGCTCGAAGCTGCCATCGGCGGCAGACGAACCGCGTTTGACGACGCGTGCGACCTGTCCGTCGGAGAGACCATAGGCGCGCAGCTTTGCCCGTGCCTGATCGCGTGCGACCAGCGCTTCGTTGTAGCGGCGCGCAGAGACGGCCTGCTCGCCAAGGGCGGATACACGGCTCCAGTCCTGGCTGGCAACGATGAGTTGCCCCTGCATTTCGGCCACATCGACACTGGACAGTTCCACCAGCGGAGCACCGGCGGTAACGACATCGCCCAGCTTTGCTTTGCGGGCAACCACCTGGGCGGCGACACGTGGCGAGACGAGCACGGTGGAATACGCATCTACCTTCACTTCGCCGGGCGCACCGATCTGGTCGGTGACCGAGCGTTCGGCGAGGGTATCGAGGACGATGCCGGCATCGCGGATGGCCGCGGCGTCAAGGCGAAGGGGATTGGCCGGCGCGGCCTCTTCCGCATGCAGCGGCAGAAAGGCGACAGCGAGAGCGAGGCCGAGCAGGTGACGGCGCAGGGGAGATTTCATCGGGAAGCATCCTGTGAGGGACCATCGATCCAGTCCGTGAGGCGGCCGGCCGTGGCGAGGTAGTCGAACCAGGCCTGCCAGGCCTGGCTTTCGAGCGCGAGCCCGGCCAGGGCGGTATCGAGGCTTTGCTTGAGTTGTACGAGATAGTCGGAGGTGCCGATCTCGCCAGATTGCCAGAGCCGTTCGAGCGTGTTCGCCCGTTCTTCGAAGGCATTGGCGCGGCCACGCCGGAAGGCTTCGCTGGCCGCGCGCAGCGCTTCGTACGTGGCGGCGTTCTGGTGCAGGGACGCGTCCACGCGCAGGCGTTCGGCCCGGCGGGTTGCATAGGCGGCATCGGCATTTGCACGGGCGGCATCGATATCCGCCCGCCCGGTATTCAGCACGGGCAGGGGAATCGATACGCTGACGCCGATGACGCGATCCGTGCGTGCGCCGCTGCGCACCTGTCCACCCGTGAGGCTGAAGGTTGGGTCGGGCAGTCGCGCGCGCTGGGCTACGGTGACGCCGGCCTCCGCGCGCTCCTGCTCCGCGCGCGCCTGGATCAGTTCAGGGCGTTCGTCGGCGGCCAGCGGCTGTATGGTGTCCGCGCGCGGCGGCAGGTCCTGGGGCAGGCCGGGCAGGTCGCGTTCGTTTTCGCCGAACGAAGCCAGCGCGGCAAACGCCGAGGCACGCTGGCCCGCCAGGGCGGCCTGTTGCACCTGTGCTTCGCCGAGCGCGAGCCCGGCCAGGTCACGTTCGGGACTGCTGATGTCGCCCACGCTGAGCCGTCTGGCGGCCAGTTCATCGAAGCGGCGCATGAGCTCCACCCGCTTGCGACCGAGGTCTTCCTGCGCAGTGGACAGGATCGCCATGGACCATGCCTTGAGCCATCCGGCGGCGATGTCACGGCGCTGGAGCGTGTACGCCGCTTCGCGGGCGCGTACTTCGGCGTCACTCTCCGCCATGCGGGCGCGACGCTTGCCGGTGACATCCACCGCAAGGCTTGCACCGACCGTGCGGCGATCCACGTCGGCGTTCTCGCCGTCGAGGTTGAGGGTGGGGTTGTAGACCGGCTGGGCGGCAGCGCGCGCACGAGCACGTGCAGCCTCCAGTTCGGCCTGCGCGGCCTGTACCTGCGGGCTGCTGGCCCAGAGGTTGCGCACGGTATCGCGCAGGGGAAGGGGTGCGGCGGGCCCGGCCGTGGCGGTCGCGGCCAGGAACGCGCACACGGCGCCCAGCGCCGCGTTACGCAGCTGGAACATGAGGGGATTCTCCCGAAAGCGATCACAGGGCGACGCGACCGCTCGGGCGGCCGTCGTCGGTCAGCGTGGCGCGATCAGGCGATGGGAGGGCGTAGCGGGGATCGCTGGAAATGCGGCGACGGTGCGGCCGGAATCGCCGCAGGAGGCTGTGACGCAGGGATGGCCGCGACCACGGGCAGAATGGTCGCGGGCATGGCTACCGTATGCGCACAAGCGCAATGGCAGCCCTTGCCTTCGTTGAGCACGCAGTGGTCGCCATCGTTGTCAACGGATGCGCTGATACCGGGTGCATCGCCGATGAGCGTCGTGACGGGGCCCGGACCATCCAGGATGCAGAACGTGCTCATGCCCACCTTGAACAGCAGCACCGCCAGGGCGAGCAGCCACACGCCGCGATGGCGACGTAGGCGGTTCAGCAGGCGTGGCGAGGCGGCGGGCATGGGCGAATGCTAGGCAGGCAGGCGCCTGTTAGACAATCTCATCCGGCATATCCGATCGTGCAGGAGCGTGCCTTGGGCGCGACCAGTGATCGCAACCCGGTTGCGCGCAAGGCGCGCTCCTACAGGTCAATCGATGCCCGCGAGGCGGTAGCCTACCTGGAGTTCGGTGACCAGGTGACGGGGGCGGGCGGGTTCGTCTTCGAGTTTCTGGCGCAGGTTGGCCATGTACACGCGCACGTAGTGCGGGCGGTTGGCGTAGCCGGGGCCCCAGACGTCGAGCAGCAGTTGCTTGTGCGTGAGGACCTTGCCCTGGCCGCGTACGAGCGCGGAAAGCAGGCGGAATTCGATGGGCGTGAGGTGCACCGCTTCGTCGCGGCGGGTTACCTCGTGCGTGGCGAGGTCCACGCTGATGTCGCCGAAACGGATACGCGAGCCTGCATGGCCTTTGTCACCAGCGAGGCTGGCGCGGCGCAGTTGCGCGCGCACGCGGGCCACCAGCTCGGGTACGCCGAAGGGTTTGACGAGGTAGTCGTCGGCACCGGCTTCGAGCGCAGCGACCTTCTCCGTTTCGCTGTCGCGTGCCGACAGCACGATGATCGGCGCTGACGACCAGCCACGCACATCGCGGATCACGGCTTTGCCGTCGTCGTCGGGCAGGCCGAGATCCAGCACGATCAGATCGGGCTGGCGACTCGCGGCATCGATACGGCCGCGCAAGGCGTCTTCGGATTCGAATACCTGCATGTCCTCACGCTCCAGCGCGAGACGCAGGAAGCGGCGGATATCGCTTTCGTCCTCGATGACGAGGATGCGCGGGCGGGTCATGTCAGGTCTTCCATGTCGATGGTGGGCGGGTCGCCTGCCGCAAGGCGGATCTCGAAGCGCGCGCCGCTGGGCACGCGACGCGAGGCGACGATGCTGCCGCCATGCGCCTCGACGATGCGACGGCACAACGCCAGACCGAGGCCGACGCCGGGCACGGACGATTCGCTGGTACCACGAGTGAAGTCGGCGAACAGGCTGCTTGCATTGATATCTGCCGGAAAGCCGGGGCCATCGTCTTCCACCCAGACATGCAGCATGGCGCCGATGCGGTCGGCGCGCACCCAGATGGTGGCGTCGTTGGGCGTGTATTTCACCGCGTTATCCAGAAGATTGGCGAGCACGCGCTCGAACAGGCCGGCATCGAGTTCCACCAGGGGCAGGGTGGGCGCCAGTTCCACGACGATGCGACGGCCGCCGAGCGGAATGGTGGAAAGCGCCGCGCCAAGCACTTCGTCCAGCGCATGCCACTGGCGGTCGAGGCGCACGCCTTCGCCCTGCAGGCGTGCCGTGTCAAGCAGGTTGCTGACCTGGCGTTGCATGCGATCGGTCTGTGCCGCAATGGCATGCGCTACGTCGTCGTCGCCCAGCATGCCAGCCATGCCGCGAATGGCGGTCAATGGCGTGCGCAGGTCGTGCGACACGGCGGCGAGCAAGGCGTTGCGCAGGCTTTCGCCTTCCATGCGCAGCATGGTGTCGTGCGCTACTTCCACGAAGTGCACACGCTCCAGCGCGAGCGCCACCAGCGATCGGCAGGCATCGAGCAGGGCGGCACGGTCGCCATCCAGCGGTGCCGGGTCGGGGCGCCGCAGGATCAGCACGCCACGCGTGCGCAGCGGTGTGACCAGTGGCAGGTAGGTGGCATCGCTGGCTGGCAGCGTCTCGGTATGGCGTCCGGCGGGGCGGCCCTGTTCGAGCACCCACTGGGCCACCGCAGCATCGCCACCGGCATGATCGATGATGCGCTCGTCAAGGCCCGGCAGCAGCAGGCTGACGCTGCCGTCGAACAGGGGGCCGACACGATCGGCGCATATGCGCACGATGTCGTCGTTGCGCACGGCGCCGGCAAGATCGCTGGCGACGGCGGCCAGCGCACTGGCGCGCCGCTCGCCGGCCAGGGCCGTGACGGCCTCTTCGCGCAGACGCGCGGCGAGCTGCCCCGTGACCAGTGCCACCACGAGCATCAGCACGAACGTGAAGATGTATTGCGTGTCGGAGACGTGGAAGGACCACACCGGTGGCACGAAGAAAAAATCGAAGCTCGCCACGCATGTGAGGGCAGCCAGCGCACCGGCCGCACGACCCCAGCGCAGCGCCACCAGCACCACGGTGAGCAGGAACAGCATCACCACGTTGGAAAGGTCGAACACCCTCAGCAGCAGCGCGGCGATGCCCGTGCTGGCCGCGCAGGCGGCCAGGGCATACAACAGCGCGCGGAAGCGTATGGGGCGCCGCCGCGCCGGATCGGGGCGCTGGATCATCGGTGGCCACGCGTGGTCGGGACTGGCCGGCGATGATACCTGCGCCCGGGCGGGCGCAGGTATCTGGAGCATCGTGACGGCCCTCACATCAACGGCGTGAGCAGCAGGTCGATGAGCTTGATGCCGATAAAGGGCGCAATGAGGCCGCCCACGCCGTAGATCAGCAGGTTGCGCACCAGCAGGCGCTGGGCCGGAGCGGGGCGGTAGCGCACGCCGCGCAAGGCAAGCGGAATCAGCGCCACGATGATCAGGGCGTTGAAGATCACGGCCGAGAGAATTGCCGAAGCCGGCGAATGCAGGCGCATCACGTTCAGCGCATCCAGCGACGGATACGTGGCAACGAAGGCCGCCGGCACGATGGCGAAGTACTTGGCTAGGTCGTTCGCCACGCTGAAGGTGGTGAGCGCGCCGCGGGTCATGATCATCTGCTTGCCCACCTCGACCACGCGCAGCAGCTTGGTCGGGTTGGAATCCAGGTCGACCATGTTGCCGGCTTCCTTGGCCGCCTGCGTGCCGGTGTTCATCGCCACGGCCACGTCGGCCTGGGCCAGCGCCGGGGCGTCGTTGGTGCCGTCGCCGGTCATCGCCACCAGGCGGCCCTCGCCCTGGTAGCGGCGGATGAGGGCAAGCTTGTCCTCGGGCGTGGCCTCGGCCAGGAAGTCGTCCACGCCGGCTTCCGCGGCGATGGCGGCGGCCGTGAGGCGGTTGTCTCCGGTAATCATCACCGTGGCGATGCCCATGCGGCGCAGGCGGGCGAACTGCTCCTTGATGCCGTCCTTCACGATGTCCTTCAGTTCCACCACGCCAAGTACCTGGCGGCCGTCGGATACCACCAGCGGTGTCGAACCGCGACGGGCCAACGACTCCACGCTGCGTTCCACGTCCACGGGAAAGGCGCCGCCCAGCGCTTCCACATGGGCACGGATCGCGGAAGCGGCGCCCTTGCGGATGATCCGCTCGCCCAGATCCACGCCGCTCATGCGGGTGCGCGCACTGAACGGCACCGCCACGCCGCCATTGAGTTCGCGGCCGCGCAGGTCGAAGCGCTGCTTGGCGAGAATGACGATGGAGCGGCCTTCGGGAGTTTCGTCGGCCAGCGAGGCATATTGCGCGGCATCGGCCAGCGCGCCCTCCTCGATGCCCATGGCCGGCAGGAAGGCGTGGGCCTGTCGATTGCCGAGCGTGATGGTGCCGGTCTTGTCGAGCAGCAGCACGTCCACGTCGCCTGCTGCCTCGATGGCGCGGCCGGAAATGGCGATGACGTTGTTCTTCAGCATGCGGCTCATGCCGGCAATGCCGATGGCCGAGAGCAGGGCGCCGATGGTGGTGGGAATCAGGCACACCAGCAGGGCCACCAGCACGGTCAGGCCCACGACGCTGCCATGGCCGCTCAGCAGCACGCTGAGCGACGAGAACGGCAGCAGGCTTGCGCACACGGCGAGGAAGATCGCAGTGAGTGCCACCAGCAGGATGGTAAGCGCCACTTCGTTGGGTGTCTTGCCGCGGCGGGCGCCTTCCACCATCGCGATCATGCGGTCGAGGAAGGCTTCGCCCGGGTTGGCGGTGACGCGCACGATGATCCAGTCGGACAGCACGCGGGTGCCGCCGGTCACCGACGAGAAGTCACCGCCGGATTCACGCACCACGGGCGCGGATTCGCCGGTAATTGCGGATTCGTCGACCGAAGCGACGCCTTCCACCACCTCGCCATCGGCGGGAATGGTGTCGCCGGCTTCCACCAGCACGAAGGTGCCGGCCACGATCTCGTCGCTTGGCACGATATGCCAGGTGCTGTCGTAGCGCGGCTCGCGCAGTACACGGGCATGCACGCGCTTCTTCGCGGCACGCAGTGCTTCGGCCTGGGCCTTCCCGCGTCCTTCGGCCAGCGCCTCGGCAGCGTTGGCGAACAGCACGGTGAACCACAGCCAGGCGGCGATGGCGAAGATGAAACCCGTGGGAGCGTCGGCGTGCCCGCGCAGGGCCTGGATGCCGAGCACGGTGGTAAGGATGCTGCCGAGGTATACGACGAACATCACGGGGTTTTTCCACTGCGTGGCCGGAGCAAGCTTGGCGAACGCGGCGACGATGACGTCGATCAGGCCGGGCGAGGCCACGGCGGGGCGCGGAGCGATGTCGTCGGGGATGGTGGGATGCGGGGTGGTCATGGGCATCTCCGGATTAAGGCGTACCACCCGACGCCGTGGCGTCGAGAGCAAGGTTGAGGGCAAGCACGTTCACGCGCGGTTCGCCGAGCAGGCCGAGCTGCCGGCCGGTGGCCTGTGCGTCGATCAGCGCGACGACGCGTGGCAGCGGCAGGTGTCGTTGTCTGGCGACGCGTGCGGCCTGCGCATGAGCGTTGGCGAGCGTGATATCGGGATCGAGGCCGGACGCGGAGGCCGTGACGGCATCCACCGGCACCGGTGCGTCCGCCGCGAGGCCGTTTTCCTTGCGGTAGGCATCGGCACGGTCGCGCACGCTGTCGAGCAGCTTGCGGCTGGTGGGGCCGAGGTTGCTCGCACCACTGGATGCCGCATCGTACGAGGTGTTGCCGGTGATGCTGGGTCGTGGGTGAAAGTAGTCCGGGCGATGGAAGTCCTGGCCGATCACGGTCGAGCCGATGGTGGCACCACCGTGCGTGACGAGGCTGCCGCTGGCCTGGCGAGGGAAGAACGCCTTCGCCAGCGCCGTGCTGGCGAGTGGATAACCGAGCCCGGTCACCGCCATGAACAGCACGGCGGACACGAGTACGGGACGAACGAGGGAGGAAGTCATCGCGTGGCCTTCAGAAGGTTTGTCCGGCGAGCATCGCCAGGTGTTCGACGATCGGTCCCAGCGCAAGCGCGGGCAGGAAGGTCAAGCCGCCGACGACGAGGATCACGAAGATCAGCAGGCCGGTGAACAGGGGCGTGGCCGTGGGCAGGGTGCCCTGGCTTTCGGGGACGTTGCGTTTGGTGGCCAGCGAACCGGCTACGGCAAGCATGGGCAGCAGGGTGAAGTAACGACCCAGCAGCATCGCCAGTCCGATCGTGGTGTTGAAGAACGGCGTGTTCGCATTGAGGCCGGCAAACGCCGAACCGTTGTTCGCCGTGCCCGAGGTGTAGGCGTAGATAAGCTCGCTGAAACCGTGTGGACCCATGTTGGCGAGGCTGGCGGGAGCATCGGGCCATACGGCGGCCAGGGCGGTGAAACCCAGGATGCAGAACGGATGGGCCAGCACGGCGATCATCACGTACTTGATCTCGCGCGCCTCGATCTTCTTGCCGAGGAATTCCGGCGTGCGGCCGATCATCATGCCTACCAGAAACACGGTGAGGATGGCGTAGGCCACGAGGTTGATGAAACCGACGCCCACACCGCCGAATACGTCGTTGAGCATCATCAGCGACAGCGGTACGAGGCCACCCAGCGGCGTGAGCGAGTCGTGCATCGCATCGACCGAACCCGTGGTGGCGGCGGTGGTCACGGCGACGAAGGCGCTGGTCTGTGCGATGCCGAAGCGGGTTTCCTTGCCCTCCATGTTGCCGCCGGCCTGCATGGTGCTGGCCTGCTGGTCGATACCCATGCCGGCGAAGGCGGGGTTGCCGTGCTGTTCCGCCGTGTACACCACGCAGAGGAAGCCCACGAACATCACGACGAAGGCGGCGAGGAAGGCCCAGCCCTGGCGTCGGCGCGTCAGCATGCGGCCAAAGGCATACGTGAGCGCCGAGGGCACGAGGAACATCGCCAGCATGTGCAGCGTATTGGTGAGGGGCGTCGGGTTCTCGAACGGGTGCGCGGCATTCATGCCGAAGAAGCCGCCGCCATTGGTGCCGATGTGCTTGATGGCTTCGAGGCTGGCCACCGGGCCGGTGATGATGTGCTGCGTGATGCCTTCCAGCGTGGTGGCATCGACGCTGCTGGCGAGGGTCTGCGGCATGCCTTGCCATACGTACACCAGCGAGAGCAGCAGGCAGGCCGGCAGCAGCACGCGCCAGGTGACGCGGGTGAAGTCCACCCAGTAGTTGCCGACGTCGCGGGCTTCGCGCTGTGCGAGGCCACGGATGAAGGCCGCGCAGCCGGCGATGCCCGAGGCGGCACTGACCGTCATCAGGAAGGTGATCACGGCCATCTGCGAGAAGTTGGACAGGCTGGATTCGCCGGAGTACGACTGCCAGTTCGTGTTGGTGATGAACGAGGCGGCCGTGTTGAACGCAAGATCGGGCGTTTGCGAGGGGCGTTGCAGGGCGTCGAAGGGCAGCAGCGACTGCATGCGTAGCAGGGCGTAGCCGAGCAGCATCATGGCGGCATTGCTGAGCACCAGGGCAAGGCCGTAGCGTTTCCAGTCCATGCCGCTGCCGGCATCGACGCCGAGCAGGCGGTAGGTGAGGCGTTCGGGCAGGGCGTGCGCCGTGTCCGTGAGCACATGGGTGAGCCAGCGGCCGGCCACCACCACGAGGGCGGCCATGGCGGCGAGTACGAGGGCGAACTGGAGCAGGTCGATGGGCATGGCTTCAGATCCGGTCCAGCGCGACGACGAACAGCGCGGTGACGGCAAAGAACAGTGCCGCCACCGCCAGGAAGACGATGTCGTTCATAACATCCTCGATAAAGCGGTCAGAACCGCTCGGGTTTGATCAGCGCATAGCCCAGGTAGGCAAACAGCGCGACGAGAAGAAGACCGCCGAGCCAGCTCATGGCGCGGCGGTCGCGGTGGTGGGGAAGGGCATGGCAGGCTCCGTGAGTGAATAGGCGATCAGCGTAGGAGCGGGCCTTTCAAGACGGCACCGAGATGGGCCACCGGCGTATAAAGGCGGTATCAAGACTGTCCGGAGCATTCCCGTGTCGATTGCCGAACCGTGCCCGATCTGCCAGGGACTGGGACAGGTGACCTATGTGGACGAGGAAGTCGGCTGCCATGTCAGCGAGCCCTGCTGGGCCTGCACCCCCGATCCCCAACCCTGTAGGAGCGCGCCTTGCGCGCGACCGGAATAGCCGGGCGCTCACGTCTCCGACCGGTCGCGCGCAGGCGCGCTCCTACAAGAACGCGCCCTGCATAACTCGCCACAACCCTGTAGGAGCGCGCCTTGCGCGCGACCGGGGTAACCGGGCGCTCATGTCTCCGACCGGTCGCGCGCAGGCGCGCTCCTACAAGAGCGCGCCCTGCATGACTCGCCACAACCCTGTAGGAGCGCGCCTTGCGCGCGACCGGGGTAACCGGGCGCCCACGTCTCCGACCGGTCGCGCGCAGGCGCGCTCCTACGGGGAGACTGGATTGTTATGATGTAACATTTCGGCATGCCCTCCGTCATGAACAAATCGAACGGGCCGCTCTCCCTGGGCGCCGTCCGCATACCGCCTTCGCTGGACGATCGCGTCCCGGTTTTCGTACTGACCGGCTTTCTCGGTAGCGGCAAGACGACCCTGCTCAACCGGGTGCTCGCAAACGAGCCCGGGCCCACCACCCTCGTGGTGGTCAACGAATTCGGCGACATCGGGCTGGATCACGCACTCATGGTCCACGCCCACGACGACGGCGTGGTGGAACTGGCCGGAGGCTGCATCTGCTGCTCGCTCAACGGCGACCTGGGCCGCACGCTGGCCGACGCTATCTGGCGTTTCTCGCGCAAGGGAGAGCGCCAGTTCCAGCGGGTCGTGGTAGAAACCACCGGCCTCGCCACGCCGGCCGGCATCACCCGCACCCTGCATCGCGACCATCGTGTGGCGGCGTACTACCGCCTCGCTGGCATCGTGACCGTGGTGGACGCGGAAACCGTGCTCTCCAGCCGCCACGACCACCCCGAGGTGGTTCAGCAGGTGGAAGCTGCGGATCGTCTGGTGGTCAGCAAGCTCGACCGGGTAGGCAAGGCCGTGCGCCCTCGCGTCGAGGAATGGCTGCGACGGACGAACCCGCTGGCCAGCGTGGCCGACGGCTCGACGGATGACCCGTTCGAGGTCAGCCCCATTTCCTGGCGACTGGTGGGTGCAGCGGAAGACCCAGCGGGCTACCACGGGACCATGCCCAGCCGCTCCCTGTCCATCGATGCCCCCGTAGACGAAGAGGCCTTCGCCGGCTGGCTCGACCTGCTGCTGGCCGCCGCCGGACCGGCGTTGCTGCGGATGAAGGGCATCGTGCATGTGCAGGGCGACGATGCGCCTCGCGTGGTCCACGCCGTCCAGGGCACGGCGTATCCGGCCGAACGGCTGGCACCCCGACCCATGGACGCCCGTGGCACCCGCCTGGTGCTGATCGGCCACGCCCTGGCGCAGCCCGACGTGACGGCCCTGCTCGCCGTCGCGCCGCTGCTGTTTCCGGGCCTGGCCGTCGCCTGAGGCGTACCATGACTTCCCGCAGGCTCCCGGCCTGGACGTATTTGTTACAAAGTAACATTTGCGGTCGCCACTCCGGCGGCCACGTTCATGAGGAGAAGCGTTCGATGCGGTATCTCAAGGGAACGATGCTCGGCGTGCTTCTGGTCGCCACGCCCGCCGCCTTCGCGGACGAAGGCATGTGGACGCTGGACCACCTGCCGTTGCAGCAGATGAAACAACGCTACGGGTTTGCGCCGGATGCGGCGTGGATATCCCGCGTGCAGAAATCCACCGTGCGGCTGGCCGAAGGGTGTTCGGGCTCCTTCGTGTCGCCCGATGGCCTGGTGATGACCAACCACCATTGCGCGAACAGCTGCCTGTCCCAGCTTTCCACCACGGGCAACTTCATGGAAAACGGCTTCTCGGCATCGCGCCGCGAAGACGAGCCGAAGTGCCCCGAAGTGGAGCTCAACCAGCTCGACACGATCACCGACGTCACCGACAAGGTGCTCGGCGCACTGAACGGCAAGGATGGCGCAGAGCGCATCAAGGCCGAGCGTGCCGTGGAAAGCGACGTGGAAAAGGGCTGCGTGGCCGGTGATGCGAAAGCCTGGCGCTGCGACGTGGTGAAGCTCTACAACGGCGGCCGCTACGCGCTGTACAAGTACAAGCGCTTCCAGGATGTGCGCCTGGTATTCGCACCGGAACAGTCCATCGCCTTCTTCGGCGGCGATCCGGACAACTTCAATTTCCCGCGCTACGACCTCGACGTGACCTTCTTCCGCGCCTACGTCGACGGCAAGCCGGCAAAGACCCCGGATTACCTGCCGTTCTCGCCCAAGGGCCCCAAGGCCGGCGACATGACCTTCGTGGTCGGCAACCCCGGCTCCACGCAGCGTGCGGTGCCGTGGGCACAGCTGGAAGACATGCGCGATCACAAGCTCGTGCCTTCCGTGGCTTTCCTGTCCGAGCTTCGCGGCGTGCTGTGGGAATACGGTCGTCGTGGCGACGAGCAGGCCAAGCAGGCACAGGACCTTCTCTTCGGTTTCGACAATTCGCTGAAGGTCTATCGTGGCTGGCTCGAAACCCTGACCGACAAGCGGTTCCAGCAGACCAAACAGCAGGATGACGCTGCACTGCGCCAGTGGATCGCAGCGGATGGCTCGCGTCGCGAGAAGTTCGGCGATCCCTGGGCCGATCTTGCCAAGGCCCAGTCGAAGGCCCTGGAACTTCGTGACCGCTTCAACCTGCTGGAGAACGGACGTGGCTTCGACGTCGGCGGCCAGCTGTTCATGCAGGCGCGTACGCTGGTGCGAGCGGCTGCGGAACACGGAAAACCCGACGGTGAACGCCTGCCGGAGTATCGCGATGCAAACCTCCCTGCACTGGAGCAACAGGTGGTTTCCACCGCGCCGGTGTATCCCGCGTTCGAAACCACCCTGATGAGCTGGTCGCTGGAAAAGCTGCGCCAGATCCTGGGTGCAGACGATCCGTTCGTGAAGCAGGTACTCGGCACGCACTCTCCGGCTCAGGTGGCCGACTCACTGGTCAAGGGCACGAAGCTTGCCGATCCTGCTGCGCGCAAGGCGTTGTGGGAAGGTGGTGAGACGGCCATCGCGGCATCGAATGATCCGATGATCGTGCTCGCGCGGTCCGTCGATCCGGAAGCGCGTGCCATCCGCAAGCAGTACGAGGATGAAGTGTCCGCACCGACGTCGAAGGCGGAAGAAGCCATCGCGCAGGCACGCTTCGCGCGCGACGGTACGTCGAACTATCCCGATGCCACCTTCTCGCCGCGCCTGAGCTTCGGCAAGGTGGTGGGCTGGAAGGAGAAGGGCAAGGACGTGCCTCCGTTCACCGACTTCGCCGGTGCGTATACGCGTGCGACAGGTGCCGATCCTTTCCGGCTTCCGGATAGCTGGATCAAGGCCAAGTCGTCGCTCGACCTGTCCACGCCGTTCGATTTCGTCACCGACAACGACATCATCGGCGGCAATTCGGGCAGCCCGGTGATCGACAGGGAGGGCCACGCCATTGGCCTCATCTTCGACGGCAACATCCATTCGCTGGGTGGCGATTTCACCTTCGACGGCACGATGAACCGCGCGGTGGCGGTGGATACCGCGGCATTGCTGGAAGCCGTACGCAAGGTCTATCACCTCCCGGAACTGGCCAAAGAACTCGAGGGCAAACGCCAGTAAAAGGCTCTTGTAGGAGCGCGCCTTGCGCGCGACCGTTATGGCCCGTACCTGGCCGGCCGCAGCAGCGTTCGGCGGAATGGTGATCGCCAAAAGCGGTCGCGCGCGAGGCGCGCTCCTACATGGGCGGCGAGGCGTGCGTTTTGCGCACGCCTCGATTTACCCGCGGTAACTTGCGAAGCCTGCGCCCAGGGCGCAGACTTGCTTTCCAGCCACGCGCCGCATTGCCGGTCGACGCAGCCACCCTTGCTGCCCGTATCGGGCATGGTGATGTGGAGTGGTCATGGTCGACAGTTATCGTTTCTTCGATACGGTGGTCAAACACCGCATCGTGTTGAGCCCTTCGATGGTGCGTTTCGTGTTCACGGGTGAGGATGTCGCCGGCATGGCGTTTCCCGGACCCGACCAGCGCATCAAGATGTTCTTCCCCGAACAGGCCGGCCAGCGGCCGGAGTTGCCACGCGGCCCCGACTGGATTGCTGCCTTCCGCGCACTCGACGACGCATCGAAACCCGCGATGCGCACATACACCATCCGGGCCTTGCGTGCGGATGTCGCGGAAGTGGATATTGATTTCGCGGTGCACGGAAGCATCGGCCCCGCATCCCGCTGGGCGCTGGAAGCGAAAGAGGGTGATTCCATGGTGCTGTTCGCGCCGGATGCGCGCGCAGAGCACGACTCGCGCGGCTATGAGTGGCATCCGCCGCAGGATGTCGATCGCGTACTGATCGTGGCGGATGAGAGCGCGCTGCCTGCCGTGGCTTCGATTCTCGATCACATCGCGGCATCGCCATCGCGCCCGCGCATCGAGGCGCTTATCGAGGTGCCTACCGAAGCAGACCGCCTGCCATTGGCAGCCCTCGAAGGGCTGAGCGTCCGCTGGCTGCCACGCGATCACGCGTACGACTATGGCCAGCGCTTGCTGGAAGCCCTGCGTGACGTGCCATTGCCGCGTCACGACGTGGATGCCGCCGTGACCGATATCGACGTGGACAACGACATTCTCTGGGAGCAGGCCAGCGGTGGTGATGGCGCGTTCTACGCCTGGATCGCCGGTGAAGCGGCGGCGGTGCTGGATATCCGCCGCCACCTCGTCAACGAACGGGGCGTCGATCGCAAGGCCATGAACCTCATGGGCTACTGGCGCAAGGGACGTTCGCTGGACTAGCGCAGCATGGCTTCCGTGCCTGGCTTCAGTCAGCGGTGGAAGTAGTGCGCCTTCATGTCATCGAGCAGGCTGGGATGGCCCGCGTCTTCCCAGCCCAGGGCCGCCCGGGTCTGCGCTGCGGAGGCCGGTACATCCAGGGCGGTGAAACGGGCGAACCAGGCGAAATGCGCGGCGGCATCTTCCGGCGTAAGTGCCTGCACGGGCACGTTGAGTTCGCGGCCGATCGTTCCCGCGATATCGCGGAACGGCACGCCTTCTTCCGTCACCGCGTGATAACGGGCACCCCGGCTGCCTCGTTCGACGGCGAGTCGATAGACGCGGGCGGCATCGAAGCGATGTACGGCCGGCCAGCGGTTTGCGCCATCGCCCACATAGGCTGCCACGCCCTTGTCCCGTGCAACGTTGACCAGATGCGGCACGAAACCGTGATCGCCATCGCCATGCACGGTGGGCGGAAGTCGCACCACCATGGCGTGGACTCCGCGTGTCGCGACGGCTTCCGCGGCCGCTTCCGATGCGCGTGGGTACGCGGGCGAGACGGGAAGTGATGCGGTGTCTTCGGTGGCCAGGCGCCCATGTTCCATATGCCCCAGGCCCGACGTGATCACAAAGGGTTTTGTCGAGCCATCCAATGCGTTGCCGATGGCGTCAATGGCGCGACGGTCCAGCTCGCAGTTCTCAAGGAAGCGAGAGAAATCGTGGTTGAACGCGGTATGGATCACCGCATCGGCTTCGCGGGCGCCCTGGCGCATGCTGTCCAGGTCTTCCAGCGAGCCACGGACGACCCGGGCGCCGGTGGCGGCCAGCGCTTTAGCACCGGCATCCGAGCGCACGAGACCACTGACCTCGTGCCCATGGGCAAGCAGTTCCTGTACGACGGCCGAGCCGACGAAGCCGGTGGCTCCGGTGACGAATACGTGCATGGTGTTGCTCCATCATTGGTCGATGGCGTTACTCTTGTCTCCATGGATATCGGGGTAAAGTCGTGACGTTATACGGGTATAAGGACTAACAGGATGGCGACGACCACAGCGAACGCGGACCTGCTCGGTGTGTTCCTGAAGGACCGCCGCGCCAAACTCGACCCGGCTGCCCTGGGTTTCACGACCGCGCGCCGACGCACGCCTGGATTGCGACGGGAAGAAGTCGCGCAACGAGCCAGCATCAGCGCCACCTGGTACACATGGCTGGAGCAGGGCCGCGGCGGCGCACCTTCGGCCGAGGTTCTGGAGCGTATCGCGCAAGCCTTGATGCTCACCGACGCCGAGCGCGAACACCTGTTCCTGCTTGCGCTCGGTCGCTCGCCGGATGTGCGCTACGTGGAAGACGACAGCGTGACCCCGCGCCTGCAAAGAGTGCTGGATGCCTTTGCCATCAGCCCTGCCTTCGTGAAGACGCCGCTATGGGACATCGTGGCCTGGAACCGGGCCGCCACCATGGTGCTGACGGACTACGGCAAGCTGCCGCCCGAGCGCCGGAATGTGCTCCGGCTCATTTTCCAGGATTCGTACGTTCGCGAGGCTCAGTTCGACTGGGAAGGCGTGGCGCGTTTCGTCGTGGCGGCCTTTCGTGCGGATGTGGCACGCGCAGGCGTGGCGTCGAAAGCGGAGGGCCTTGTCGCGGAACTATGCAGTTCAAGTGCTGATTTCGAGGCGATGTGGCGTAGCAACGACGTGCGCGGCTATGGCGCCGGGCTGAAGCGCCTTCGCCACCATGCGCTGGGCCCGATGAGTTTCGAATACTCATCCTTCATCGTAGACGGCCGCCCCGACCTCAGCCTCGTGGTGTACAACCCGGCCACACCGGAAGATGCCGACCGCTTGACCACCCTGATGCGCAACACCCCCCTGTAGGAGCGCGCCTTGCGCGCGACCGGGTTGTCGCGATAACCGGCCGCGCGCAAGGCGCGCTCCTACAGGGAGCAGGTTTCGCGGACACAGGTGCGCAGCCACGTGTGCGTCGCATCGCCATCCATGCGCGGGTGCCAGAGCATCGACAGGGTTATCGCCGGAATATCGACGGGTAGCGGGAATGCATGCATGCCCTCGTGCAGGGCACGCGTATGCCGCTCGGGCACCGTGGCGACGAGATCGGTGGCGCGGGCCAGCGCAATGGCCGGCCCGAACCCGCTGACGATCACCGCGATATCGCGTTGCAGGCCGAGCGCCTCCAGCGCGTCGTCGACGACACCGCGATCAGGCGCGCGGCGGGACACCAGGACGTGGCTTGCCGCGGCGTAGTCGCGGGCATCGGGTAGTCGCTGTGCCAGCGGGTGTTCCTGGCGCACGACGCCGACGAAGCGATCCTCGAACAACGCACGCGTGCGGATTTCCGGGCTCGTGCTGGTACCGACCACGCCGGTTTCCAGATCGACGCTGCCATCCCGCAAAGGGGTGCTTCCCTTGCGCACCTTCTGCATGAAACGCAGCCGCACGGCCGGTGCATCGGCACGCAGGCGGCTGATAAGTGCGGCCCCGAAGCTTTCGGCGAAGCCATCGCTGCAAAGCAGGGTGAAGGTGCGTGAAAGCTGCGAGAGATCCGGTGCATGCGCCGGTTTCAACACGGCATCCGCATCGCGCACGAGCTGGGCGACACGATCACGTAGTTCCAGCGCGCGTGGCGATGGCACCAGTGCGCTGCCGGCCCGCACCAGCAACGGATCGCCGGTGGCCTCGCGCAGTCGCGCAAGCGCCCGGCTCATGGCCGAAGGGCTCAGCTGCAGCCGCCGTGCGGCGGCCGCGACGCTGCCCTCGGCGAGCAGGACATCGAGGGTGAGCAGCAGGTTGAGGTCGGGCTGCGACATGGCGCGGACGATACCATGCGACATGGCGTGCCACGCAGGTAGTCAATGCATGCGTCGCGCCTTCCGTGACGGCGGGGGCGTCACTACGCTGATGCCATCCCTTTATTGCGAGAGCACCCCCTTGAACCTGTCTTCCGTGTCCGGAGAACGCTCCGGGCAGCGCTCGGCCGCGCCTTCGGCCCGGCCCGCGCTTGCCGCCCTTTCGTTGTGCATGCTCATGTCGTCGCTGGGCACCAGCATCGCCAACGTCGCACTACCCACCTTCGCCCGGGTGTTCGGCAGCAGCTTTCACGATGCACAGTGGGTGGTGATCGTGTACCTCGTGGCCGTGACGGCCCTCGTCGTGGTGGCCGGTCGGTTCGGTGACCATGTGGGGCATCGCCGGCTGCTGCTTGCCGGGTTGCTGCTGTACACCTGGGCGTCGCTGTTCTGCGGACTTGCCCCGTCGCTGCCCTGGTTGTTGCTCGCCAGGGCGCTGCAAGGCGCCGGCGCAGCGGTGATGATGGCGCTTACGCTGGCCTTCGTGGCGGGTACGGTGCCCCGGGAGCGCATTGGTTCGGCGATGGGCTGGCTTGGCACCACGTCGGCCATAGGCACCGCACTGGGGCCGTCGCTTGGCGGCATCCTGCTCGCGACGCTGGGCTGGCGGGCGATCTTCCTGGTCAGTATTCCGCTGGGAATGCTGGCGATCGTCTTCGCCTGGCGTTACCTGCCTGTCGACGAAGTCAACGAAACGCGTGCGCAGGCACCGCTGCTGGATTTCGGACTGCTGCGCGACCGTCGCCTTGCCATGGGCTGTGTCGCCAACCTGCTGGTCACTTCCGTGATGATTGCGACGCTGGTGGTCGGGCCGTTCTATTTGTCCAATGCTCTCGGACTTACCACCGCAGGCGTGGGCCTGGCGATGCCGTGCGGGCCGGTGGTCTCGGCAGTGACGGGCATCCTGTCGGGTCGCCTGGTGGACCGACATGGCGCGGATCGCATCGGCATCCTGGCCCTCGGATGCATGGTGGCCGGTGCGGCTGCGCTGGTGCTTGTCCCGTTGCGATACGGATTGCCGGGTTACCTGCTTGCGTTGCTCGTGTTGACGCTGGGCTATGCCACGTTCCAGGCGGCAAACAACACGGCGGTCATGGCGGGGGTGCCCGGAGGGCGTCGTGGACTTGTGTCGGGTTTGTTGAATCTGTCGCGCAATCTGGGGCTGGTGGCGGGGGCTTCGCTGCTTGGTGCGGTGTTTGCGCACGGGGTGGGGCGCGATGATGTAGCGGCCGCTGTGCCTGCTGCCGTGGCGGCGGGCATGCATCTGACCTTCATGGTGGCAACCGGATTACTCCTGGTGGCGTTCTGGAGCGTAGCGTGGTCAAAGTCACGACAACACCACCTGTAGGAGCGCGCCTTGCGCGCGACCGCTACGGAGCCATGCGCGGATCACTCCGTAGCGGTCGCGCGCAAGGCGCGCTCCTACAGGGGTGGGGTGTTCCATCCTGCGCCCAGGGCTTTGTACAGGGCGATGCCGGCGTCGAGTTCGTCCTGGTCGTTCAGTAGTCGTGCGTCGCGTGCGGTGTTGAGCGAGCGTTGCGCGGTGAGCACGGGCTGGTAACCGCTGAGGCCCTGGCGATAAAGCCGCGTCGCGCGATCCAGCGCCGCGCGGCTGTCGTCGATGGCCGCCGCGAGGTATTCGCGGCGGCGCCTTGCCGTGTCCAGGCCGGTGAGCGCGTCTTCCACATCGCGCAGGGCGAGGCGGACATCACGCTCCCATGCAAGCCGCGCCGCCTGCGCTTCCGCTTCGGCATGAACGACGTTGGCGCGGTTGCGGCCACCGTCATAGACCGTCTGGCTCCCTGCGAATGCCAGGCTCCACGATGCGCTCGCCGCGCTGAAGAGATCATGGAGCAGGTGGGCGTCGGTACCCAGCGACAACGGAATGCTGAAACGTGGATAGCGTGCCGCTTCGGCGACACCGATATCCGCTGTGGCAGCGGCAAGGCGACGTTCGTCCGCGCGCAGGTCGGGGCGCTGGCGGATCACGTCCGAAGGCATGGAGAGCGGTAAACGTGGCGGCAGCAGCGGTGTGGGTGCTGTTGCCTGCAAGGCTTCTTTCCAGTCGCCGGGGAAGCCACCGGCAAGCACGCCCAATGTATGGCTCAGGCGCGCGATCCCGGCTTCCAGTTGCGCGGGCTGTGCCTGTGCGGCTTCACGTTCGGCGCGGGCCTGCCGGTAATCGGCTTCGGTGCCCAGCCCCGCGTGCCAGGCGCGCTCGGCGATACGCTCGCTATCACGTAGCGTGTCGATGTTTTCCTGCGCAACGGTCAGGCGTGCCTGCGTCATGCGCAGCTGGCCGTAGTCGGTCGCCAGTTCGGCGAGCAGCGCGACGCGCAATGCGTAGCCATCGGCTTCGACGGCCGATACGCGTGCATCCGCCGCTTCGAGGTTGCGATGCAATCCACCGAACAAGTCCAGCTCCCAGCTGGCGTCGATGCCCGCATCATAGGCTTGCGTTACGCCGGCCCCCGGTGGATCGGTGCGCCGGCTGGTGCGCAAGGTCTGCAGGCTTCCGCGTGCGCCCACACTGGGCCCCAGCCCTGCCGCCGCGATACTGCGGTCGGCCCTGGCCTGTTGCAGGCGGGCCAGGGCAATGCCGAGATCCTGGTTGCTCGCGAGCGCCTGGTCCACGAGCCGGTCGAGCAGGGGATCGTCGAAACGCCGCCACCAGGTGCGCAGCGATTCGACATCGGCCGGGGTCATGCCGTCGTGCGACTGGCTCCAGGTCGAAGGCAGCGAGGCGCGTGGTGGCTGGTAATCCGGACCCACGGTGGCGCAGGCCACCAACGTGCCGGCCATGGCGACAACGAGCAGGCTTTTCATCGTCACATCCACTCGTGCAGCCAGGTGGTCAACCGGCCTTGCGAGCCGTCACGACCTGCGGGATCGCCGACATCCACGCTGCCCGTCATGCCCGCCACGAGGGTCACGCCGGGAGGCAGTTCGCCGAGTTCGATGCGCACGGGAATACGCTGGGCCAGCCGTATCCAGCTGAAACTGGGCTCCACGCTGGGCAGGCCGGTGGCGTCAGCCTGCTCGTTGGTATCGGTGATTCCACGCCCGATGCTGTGCACGCGACCGGGCACGATCGCATCGTATCCCATGAGGCGAATGCGAGCGGCGGCGCCGGGGTGCACCTGGCGAAGCTTGGTTTCCTCGAAATACCCGGTGAACCAGAAACTGTGCGCATCGAGCAGCGCCAGCGCAGGCTGGCCGGCCACCGCGTAGTCACCGTTGCGCAGGCGCAGATGGGTGATGTAGCCATCCGTCGGCGCGTGCAGCTCGGATCGGTACAGATCCAGCCGCGCGAGGTCCAGCGTCACCTGCGCACGGCGCTGCGCGGCCCGTGCCAGGGCGATGGCGCGTTGCGCCTGCTGGATGTCTTCGCGCGGCACGAGGTCGTCCATGCCCTTGCGACGCTGCGCGTCCTCGATTTTCTGCGCGAGGGTTTCGCTGGCGGCATCGAGCGCGGCTTCCGCATCGTCCACGGCGACGCGGAAGCGTTCCGGGTCGATGCGATAGAGCACATCGCCTTTCTTCACGTACTGATTGTCTGCGACCGTCACGTCCACGACGGTGCCAGACACTTCGGGAGCGATGCGCACCACCTGGGCACTGACACGACCGTCGCGCGTCCATGGGGCAAGTACATAGGCACGCCATAGCGATACGACGAGCAGGGCGGCCGCCGCCACGGCGGCGAGGGTGAGCAGGGCGCGGGCAAACCGCTTCAACAGGGGGAGGGCATCAGACATGGAGGATCAGCAATGAAAGCAGGATGACGGAAAGCGCGAACTCGAACAGCGCGGGATGCCACGCATGACGGAGCACGCCCAGGCGGGCCAGCAGGTGGCGGAGCACGACGAAGACGAGGCCGGCCACGCAGGCGTAGACGAAGAACGGCGGCAGGTAGATGCCCGCGATGGAGAATTCACTGAGCACGGGATGAATAAGACCCTGGTGTGAAGTAATCGGCATGCCGGTCGAGCAGGGCGGCGATGTCTGCGAATGCGTCGGCGGCGCAAGGCGATGCATCGCGCAACTGGCGCGAAGCCCTGCGTGCATGGCGGGCAACAATCGCCGGCATGCTGCTGCGGCGAGCCATGCAGGCGAGCGCATGGCGTATGGACCGGGTTGTATCGTCGGCTTCGCGCAGTGCGCGCAGGCGGAGCAGGTCGCGGCCAAGATGCAGGCTGGCGAGCGCATCGGTCAAGGCGGCATCGAGCTGCTGTGGCCTGGTTTTCAGCATGGCGCCCAGTTGCGCAAGCCGGTGCTGTTGCCGCCAGCGCCATGCACTTGTCGACGGCGTGGCGCCACGCAGGATCGAAAGGCTGGCATCGCGGATGTGCAGGCGCAGGCGTTCCAGGTCACGCGCGGGCTGCTTCGGCAGCACGACGCGAAAGGCGAGCACGGTGAACGCGGTGGCGAACAGCCAGGACAGCGACCAGTTCAGGAACTGGGCCAGGTCGGAGTGCATGGGATTGGCGGCGCCGGTGAGCGTGTTGAAGCCAACCAGGTAGGCGAGTGCGGCCAGGCCGTGTCGCGGCAGCGTGGTGGCATAGATGCCCGGTATCCAGAACAGCGCCAGGGACACCAGCAGCAAGGGCATGCCATCGATATGCGGCAGGATGCCGAAGGCGCAGCCAAAGGCGGCAGGCACCGCCACGACCGTGCCCTTGAAGAAGCCCCAGGCACCGGCCGCAGGGTCGGGGGCCAGGGCCAGCAAGGCGCAATAGGGCGCCACGATCAGCAGCATCATGTCGCCGTCGGTCCACCCGGTGACGAGCCAGAAGGCACCGGCGAGGATCAGCGTGATCGCCGCGCGCAGCCCATTGCGCCACGCGCCAGGGTAGTCGCGATGAAAGGCCACCGGCGCGGCGTTGCGTGGCAGCGCGCGGTGCAGGCCCTCGATGCCATCCAGTGCGGCAAGAAAGTCGTCGATCTGCCCGGCAAGGCGTGCATGCGCCATGCATTCGCGCGATAGCAGGTGACGCGCATGCTTCAGCCGTGCGCGTGCGTGGCCGGTATCACCGTTGCCCAGCGCATCGGCGGCATCCTGCCATGCCTTCGCCCATCCTTCGGGCGCCCTCGCTTCGGTTTCCACCGCCGTGGCGAACAGCGACACCATGGCATGGCGGATCGATGCCGCACGCCGGGCCACGTCTTCGGATTCGGCGTTGCCCAGCGAGAGCAGATCGTCCACGCCGTAGATGTCGCCGAGCACGGCCCGTCGCTCGGGTGACAGGCGCGAGGTTCCCGAGGCGATCTGCTGCGCTACGCTTGTCGCGACGTGGGCGGCCAGTCGCGACAGCAGGGCTTCTAGCCGTCCGCGTACGCTGCGTGTGCCGGTGAGCGCGAAGACGAGGGCCAGGCACACCACCCCGATCAGCACGGTGGAGCCGCGTCCGACGATGTGTTCGAAGGCGTGTTCCGGATGCTGCATGGCGCCGAAGGTGGCGAGGCCTACGGTGTAACCGGCGACGACCGCGCCGGTGCCACGGAAATGACGCAGCACGCTCATGCCGGCCACGCACAAGCCCAGCCAGATGCCGAAGCCGATCACGAACAGCCAGGGCTTCTGGGCAAATGCGGCCATCAGCACGAACGAGGCGAGCATGCCGCCCAGTGTGCCGATGAAACGCCACGCGCCCTTGCCGATGGCGGCGCCCTGCACGGGATTGACCACCAGCAGCACGGTGGACGCCGCCGAGTACGGCGTTTCCAGTTCCAGCAGGTAGGACACGGTGATCGCCAGCGCGGCGGCCAGCACCGAGCGCATCACATAGCGGGCGCGGGGTGTACCGAGATCCAGCCAGCGCAGCGCGTCGGTAAGGTATGGGATGGAAGTGGTGAGGGAGCGCACGGGTGAGCCGGAAGAGCGAGGTCCGGCTCATGGTGGTTGTTGCGAATGATTCGCAAAAGTTACGTGTCCGCACTCCATGAGTGCGTCCGGTGCAATGGTGGACTCAGTGCCCGCAGAGCTGGCGGATCGTACGCCGCAACCAGCGATGCGCCGGATCGTTCTGCCAGCGCGGGTGCCAGGTCTGGCTGATGTCCACCGGTTCCAGCGGCACGGGCAGCTCGAACAGCTGTACATCCAGGCCGGCGCGCAGGACACCTTCGGCGAGCTGGTTCGGCAGCGGCAGCAGCAGGTCCGAGTCGAGCAGGGCGAACGCACCGGCGTAGGGTGTCGGCACCACGAGAGGCACCTGCCGGGCAAGGCCCAGGGCTTCCAGTGCGTCGTCGATGGGACCGCGCGCCCTGCCGCGACGGGAAACGCCGATGTGCTGCCACTGTACGAAGCGTTCGGCAGTGACCGGTCCGTCGAAGAACGGATGCCCCTTGCGCGCCACGCCGACGAAGCGCGTGGAGAACAGCGGCTGCACGCGCATTTCCGGCCCGACAGGGCGGAACGGGTTTACCAGCAGGTCGATGCGTCCGCTGCGCAGCGCCTCGCCGTCGATGTCATCTTCCTCGGGAGTGAAGCGCAAGGTGGCGCGCGGCATCTCTCGGCTCATGGTATCGAGCAGGCGTCCGGCATACATGCCGACGAAGATGTCGTTGGCGCGCACGGCGAAGCGGCGTTCGATGCCGGTGAGGTCCACATCGATGCCGGGAGCCAGCAGGGCGGAGGCATCCTCGACGGCCTGGCGCACGCGCTCGCGCATCTCCAATGCACGTGGCGTGGGCACCATCGTGCGTCCGGACTGCACGAACACCGGATCACCGAGCGCGTCGCGGATGCGTCCCAGCGTGCGGCTCATGGCAGGTGCACTGAGGTTCATGCGGCGCGCGGCACCGGCTACGCTGCCTTCGGTCAGCAAGGCATCGAGGGCGATGAGAAGGTTGAGATCGGGAGCGGCCATGCCTTCTATAGTGGACCAGCGCCCGATTTGCGTACAGGAAGACTTGTAGATGACGGATGCGATGCCATAGTCGGCGCATTCCCTTTCCGGAGCCTCCCATGGCACAACCCAGGCTGTTCACCCCGCTGCGTATCCGCAACCTCGAATTGAGCAACCGCATCGTCATCGCGCCGATGTGCCAGTACTCCGCGCAGGAAGGGCGGATGAACGACTGGCACCTCATCCACCTGGGACAGCTGGCCTTGTCGGGCGCTTCGCTGCTTACCATCGAGGCCTCGGCCGTGCTGCCCGATGCGCGCATCACCTATGGCGACGTGGGCCTGTGGGATGACGCCACCGAAGATGCCATGCGCCGCGTATTGGAAGGCGTGCGTCGCTGGTCCACGATGCCTATCGGTATCCAGCTGGCCCATGCGGGGCGCAAGGCATCCTGCGAGGTGCCCTGGGTGGGTGGGCGGCAGGTTGCGCCGAATCATGACAATGGTTGGCAGACGGTGTCCGCGTCGGCGGTGCCGTTCCATGAAGGCGATGTGGCGCCCCTGGCGCTGGATCGCGTAGGCATGGACCGCATTCGCGATGCCTTCGTCGAGGCGGCGAAGCGTGCCGACCGGCTCGGCATCGACCTGGTGCAGATCCATGCGGCACATGGGTACCTGCTGCACCAGTTCCTGTCACCGCTGTCGAACCGGCGCAATGACGAATACGGCGGTTCGCTGGAAAATCGCATGCGTTTCCCGCTGGAAGTATTCCGCGCCGTGCGCGAGGCATTCCCGGCGGACAAGCCGGTGACGGTGCGCGTGTCCGCGACCGACTGGTACGAAGGCGGCTGGGATTTAGAGCAGACCATCGCTTTCGCCCGGGCGCTGGAGGCTCTCGGCTGCGATGCCATCCATGTGTCCAGCGGTGGCCTGCACGAACACCAGAAGATTGCCGTGGGGCCAAACTACCAGGTGCCGTTTGCCCGCGCGGTAAAGGCGGCGGTGTCGATTCCCGTGGTGGCCGTGGGCCTGATCACGGAGCCGCAGCAGGCCGAGGCCATCGTCTCCACGGGCGACGCGGATGTGGTGGCCCTGGCCCGCACGGTGCTCTACGACCCGCGCTGGCCCTGGCACGCCGCAGCCGAGCTGGGCGCCACGGTGATGGCGCCAAAGCAGTACCTGCGCTCGCAACCGTCGCGCTACCGCCAGTTGTTCGATGCCGAGGGGCCGCTGCAGGCAGCGCCCACCTGGTCGCGCAACGCCGAGGGTCGCTACGTATAGGCGGCGATGACGCTGAAGCCCACCGTGACTTGTAGGAGCGCGCCTCGCGCGCGACAGGTACAAAGCGTTGCCCCCGTTCAAGCCGTAACGTGGTTTGTAACGGGTGGCTCACCGCCTTGACCGGTCGCGCGCGAGGCGCGCTCCTATAAGGGGGATTGAATCCAGTGTACTGATTGGTACACTGGATTCACTTCGGTACGGAGATGCCTCATGCCCCCGCTCGTTCCTCCCTTTACCCACGACACCGCCGTCGCCAAGGTCCGCCTTGCCGAGGACGGCTGGAACAGCCGCGACCCGCGCAAGGTCTCGCTGGCTTACTCGCCCGACAGCCAATGGCGTAACCGTGCCGAATTCGTCACCGGCCGCGAGGCCATCGTGGCCTTCCTCACCCGCAAGTGGGCGAAGGAGCAGGAATACCGCCTCATCAAGGAACTCTGGGCGTACACGGGTGACCGTATCGCCGTGCGCTTCGCCTACGAATGGCACGACGACAGCGGTAACTGGTTTCGCTCTTACGGCAACGAGAATTGGGAATTCGACGAGGCCGGCCTGATGCAACGGCGCTTCGCCTGCATCAACGACCTGCCCATCCGCGAGCAGGAGCGCCGCTTCCACTGGCCGCAAGGGCGTCGCCCGGACGACCACCCGGGGCTGTCGGACCTGGGCCTGTAATGGCGCGCCTGGTCTACGAACGCGCCGACGTGGTGCCCATGCTCGCGGAGGTCTTCCGCGAACTGGGCTATGACGGTGCCAGCATGGCGCGCATCCACGAGCGCACGGGGCTGGGCAAGGGCAGCCTTTATCACTTCTTCCCCGGCGGCAAGGACGACATGGCCGCCGCAGTGCTTGCGGACATCGATGCGTGGTTCGAACGCCACCTGTTTGCATCTTTGCGTACCGATCCTCCCGCCCGGGCGATCGACGCCATGTGGCAGACCGTGGCCAGTTACTTCCAGGGTGGCGGCCGCGTCTGCCTTGTCGGTGCATTTGCACTGGATGGCACGCGGGATCGTTTCGCCATCGCGGTGGCAACGTATTTCGCACGCTGGATCGACGCACTGGCCGATGCACTCGTGCGCGCCGGGCGTGATGCGAAAGCGGCGCGCGATGCGGCGGAAGAGGCCGTTGCCGGCATCCAGGGTGCCATCGTGCTTGCGCGTGCGCTGGATGATCGCGAGACGTTCGCCCGCGCCATGACGCGCCTTGCGCAGCGATTGCGCGCCTGACCTCGACGACGACGCATAGACGTGAAAAGCTTGGCGTCTTGGGCTTCACGAAGGGAAGAATGATGGACGCCGACACGCAACGTTGTACCTGGACCGGTGCCGATCCGCTCTATTGCGATTATCACGACCAAGAGTGGGGCATCGAGCTGCACGATTCGCGCATGCTCTGGGAGCAGCTGATGCTCGAAGGCTTCCAGGCCGGCCTGTCGTGGATCACCATCCTGCGCAAGCGCGAGTCGTTCCGCAAAGCCTTCAAGGATTTCGATCCGGCCAGGGTCGCCCGTTTCGGCGAGAAGGACATCCTGCGCCTGCTGGACGACCCGGGCATCGTGCGTTCGCGCGCCAAGATCGAGGCCACCATCAACGGTGCGCGCATCTACGAAGCCATGCGCAAGGCCGGCGAGGACTTCGACAGTTACTGCTGGTCGTTCACCGGCGGCAAGGTGATCCGGGGCGACGGTCGCACTTTTCCCACACAGACGCCGCTGTCCGTCACGATCTCGAAAGACATGAAGAAGCGCGGCTTCAAGTTCGTGGGGCCGACGATCGTCTACGCCTGGATGCAGGCCGTCGGCATCGTCGACGACCATGCACGCGATTGCTTCCGCCGTCGTCAGGCCTGAGCGATCAGCCTGCTGGCGGCCATCGGCGCATTGCGGAATGCCACGCCGAGCCGGTTGTAGGCGCTCATCAACGCGATGGCTACGCTGAGGTCGGCCAGTTCCTTGTCGCTGAATACGGCGGTCGCGGCGGCATAGTCCTCGTCGGGCACGCCGGTGCGATCCACCTGCGCCACGCACTCCGCCCAGGCCAGCGCGGCCTGTTCGCGCGGCGAGAACACGGCACCGGCCTCACGCCAGGCCGAGGTAAGGATCAGCTTCTCGAAGGGCACGCCATGTTTGTGCAGGTCCTGCGAGTGCATGTCGATGCAGTAGGCGCACTGGTTGATCTGCGATACCCGCAGGTACACAAGGTCGATCAGGTCGCCCAGGCCACTGCCGGCGAGGTACTGGTGAACGGCGAAGAGCCCCTTGGTGCTGTCGGGGGCAACCTTGTTGTAGTTGATGCGCTTGCTCATGGTGGCGGTTCCGGGTGTTGTGGATGTCACCAGCTTGCGCCCGGAACGGTACGTCCGAAAGGGCCAAGTTCTGCAATTTCGGATGTACCATGTTTGGATGGATGGTTCCTTCGGCATACGTATCGACCGCTCGGCCGGGCATTCGCTGGCCGAGCAGATCGCGGACGGCATTCGCGAAGCGATTCACGACGGCCGCCTCGCGCCGGGCGCGCGCCTGCCCTCATGGAACGACCTCGCCGTGCAACTTGGCGTAGCCCGGGGCACCGTACGACAGGCCTATGAGCGACTGGCCGACGGCCAGTTCGTCATGGCGGCCGGCGCGGCCGGTACCCGTGTGGCGAAGCGGCCTCCGGCCTCACGCCCGGTGCCTGAGCCGGCGAAGGGCAGGGAGTCGTTCGGGCCGTTTCCCGCAGGTGCCACACGGCCACTGCCGTTCCAGCTGGGCGTTCCGGCTGCCGATCTTTTTCCGGCGGCCGTATGGTCCCGGAAACTCATGCAAGCGGCACGCAAAGCCATCGACGTACCGACGGGCTACCCGGATGCGTCCGGCGAACCGGGTCTGCGTGCCGAGATCGCCGCTTATCTCGCTGTCGCCCGGGGGCTTGCCTGCCGGCCGGCGCAGGTCTTCGTCACCCACGGCTATTCGGGCGCTTTCAGCATCGCCATGCGCATCCTGCGTGCGCAGGGGCAACGCGCCTGGGTCGAGGACCCGGGTTACCCGTTTGCGCGCACGGCGCTTGCATGGTCCGGCGTGGATGCCGTGGGCGTGCCGGTGGACGATGACGGCCTCGATGTGGCGGCAGGCATGGCCCGGGCTGCGGACGCGCTGTTCGCCCTGGTCACTCCAGGCCAGCAGGCGCCGCTGGGCCACACCCTGTCGCTGGAACGCAGGCATGCGTTGCTGGACTGGGCCGCCACCGGCCGCTGGATCGTGGAGGACGATTTCCTTGGCGAGTTGCAACTGGTGCGTCGCGCGGCTCCTGCACTGGCGTCACTGGACGGTCGGCGCGTGCTGCACATCGGCAGTTTCAGCAAGACGATGTCACCGTCGCTGCGCATTGGCTTTCTCGTGGTGCCAGAGGAGCTGACCGCCGCGGCGACACAGGTGGCGGGCACGTTGGATCCGGCACCCCCGCCGGTCGTGCAGAACGCGCTTGAATCCTTCCTGCACGAGGGCCACTACCTGCGCCATCTGCGGCGCATGAAGCGCGCGTATGCCGAGCGTCGCGATGCGCTGCTTGCCGCGCTTGCCTTGCATGGCCTCGACGGCCACGCAGGTGGTCTGGCCATTCGGCTGGAACTTCCGCCGGGTACGGATGATGTCGCCCTTGCACGCGCCATCTTTTCCTCGGGGCTGTCGCCGGTACCGCTTTCGCCCTGGTACATGGCTGACGGGGTATGCCAGCCCGGCCTGCTGCTGGGCGTGACCAATGTGCTGCCTGTGCTGGCCGAAGCGCATGTAGCGACCCTGCTGGCCGTGATGGCGCAGGAGGGTGTGCGGCCTTGAGGGTATGATGTGCGGCCTTTCCCGCCTCGCAGGCCGCCTTCTTGTCGTCTTCGCTGCCACCTTCGCCGGATCTGTCCGATGCGTTCACCGACGCCGATCGCGCCTTCATGGCGCGTGCCCTGGAGCTGGCGGCGCATGCGCGCGATGCGGAAGGTGAAGTGCCGGTGGGCGCCGTGCTGGTGTTGGACGGGCAGGTGATCGGCGAAGGCTGGAACCGCAATATCGGGCTCAACGATCCCACGGCCCATGCCGAGATCCAGGCCTTGCGCGCAGCGGGGCAAGCGGTGTCGAACTATCGCTTTCCGGGCTCGACGCTTTACGTGACGCTGGAACCCTGCGCGATGTGCGCCATGGCGATGGTGCACGCGCGCATCGGCCGGGTGGTGTTCGGCGCCACCGATCCGAAGACCGGCGCGGCCGGAAGTGTCTTCGATACGCTGGTGTCACCGCTGCACAACCACCGGGTGACGGTGGAAGGTGGCCTGTGTGCCGACGTGGCGGGCGACTTGCTGCGACAGTTCTTTCGCGCGCGACGCTAGCCGGCGTACGGCGCCAGCGCTTCGGCGCAACCGCGTTCGATCTTCAGCGTGATGAGTGGATCGGCACGGGTGACGCCAAAGTTTACCGAGGCGATGGGCAGGCCGCGCCGCGAGGCTTCCAGCACGAAGCGGTAGCCGGAATAAACCATCAGCGATGACCCGAGCACCAGCACGGCATCGGCACGCTCAAGATGGGCCCATGCCGTATCGACACGTGCACGCGGTACGTTCTCGCCGAAATAAACGACATCGGGCTTGAGGATGCCGCCGCAGACCTCGCAGGCGGGGATGTGGAACGTGGAGAAATCCACGCCATCCAGATCGGCGTCGCCATCCGGAGCGATCGTCGCGTTCAGTGTCATCCATGCCGGGTTGGCCGCCTGGAGCCGCGCCTGCATGGTGTCGCGCCGGGTGATGTCGCCACACTGCATGCAGCGCACGCGGTCGAGCCGGCCATGCAGGTCCACCACGTTCACGCTGCCGGCCGACTGGTGCAGGCCGTCCACGTTCTGGGTGAGCAGCAGCTCGATGCGTCCGTCGCGCTCCATGCGGGCGAGGGCGCGGTGCGCGATATTGGGCTGCACGTCGGCAAAGTGGCGCCAGCCGATCATGCCGCGCGCCCAGTAGCGGGCGCGCGCAGGCGGGCCGCTCATGAAGGATTGCAGTGTCATCGGTGGGCTACGTTTCCACTCGCCGTTGCCGTCGCGGTAATCGGGGATGCCCGAATCCGTGCTGATGCCCGCGCCTGTGATGACGAACAGGCGGGCATGGGCCCCGATGAAGGCGTGAAGCGGATCGGCTGGCGTGGCGATGGCGGCTGGCGTGTTCACGGGGCGGCACTATAGCCGAAGCGGGTCCACCGTCGTGCGAAGGACGCCGAGCAGGCGGCCCACGTCGTCACCGAAGCGACGAATGGCGTCGTCGAGCTGTGCATCGCGGCCGTGGGCCAGCAGGCGTTCTTCCAGGCCCAGCCCGGTATTGGCCAGCGACGTAGCCTCAGCGAGCCCGAGTACCCCAGCTACGCGGTGCAGCCACGCCTGCAAGGCCGCACCACCCGGCGCATCGAGCAGGGCATCCAGGGCATCGAGGTCACGCCCCAGTGTCTCGTCCAGCAGGTGCACCATGCTGTGCAGCGCCTGCTGGCTGCCCAGCGAGGCGCGCAGGGTGTCGATGTCCACACCATGGGTGTCGAAGGGAAGGTTCAGCTCAAGGATGACGTGGCGCGAACCGTCGTCGTTCGTCTCGTGGAACAGCAGGGCGGGTATACGCCGCGCCATGGCCGTCGCCCGCGACCATTCGCGCGGCGACAGTTCGGCCGGGCTCGTCAGCGTGACGTGGATGCGCTGGCCGTGCACCTCGTCGGCAACGACATCGGCGTACACGGCGATGCATGGCTGCTGGCGAGCGGCACTGGCGTTGATGAGGTGAGCCAGCAGTGAGGCGATATCCGGGAAGGGACCACATAGCGAGGACGAGAGCGTGGGATCGATTTCCACCCGCGTGATCGCGGGATGTCGCTGGAAACAGGCCACCAGCGAGGGCAGGTTGTCCGCGCGACCGGATGACCGGCACTGTGACATCCGTCGGCACAGAAGGCGGCGGATTCGTGACAGGATCGCTGCCGTTATGCTCAACTTCCGCCCCCGTCAGCCGGGGACGACCCGCAGGTGCACACGGAACAGGCACAGGAGGAAGGATCAACCATGGCGTATCGCGTCATCGTCGCGGACGATCATCCTGTCGTGCTGAAGGGCATCGCCCTGGCCCTGGCCCGCAACGACCTGGCCTGTGTAGTGGGCGAGGCACAAACCCCCGAAGCCCTGCTGGAAGTGCTGGACTCCGTGCCCTGCGATGCACTGATCACCGACTTCAGCATGCCCGGCGATGGCGAGGATGGCTTCGCACTGCTTGCGGAAATCGGCCGCAGGCATCCGGATCTGCCCGTCATGGTGATCACCACGCGCGTCAACCCGGCGCTCTACCGGGAGATTCTCGCCAGCGGTGTGCGCGGACTGGTGGGCAAGGCAGGCGATGCACGGGAGATTCCCGAGGCGCTGTACCGCATCATGAACCGGCGCAACCATACCTACGTGGGCTCGTCGGTGCGGGCGGTGCTGGAACAGCGTTACGAACTGCCGCGGGGCAAGCCCGGCACGTTTTCGTCGCTGTCGCCGCGCGAGGTCGAGATCCTGAAGATGTTTGCCGCAGGCAATAGTGTCACCGACATCGCCCGGGCGACGGGGCGGGGGCTCTCTACCGTCAGCCAGCAGAAGTCCAGCGCCATGCGCAAGCTGCGGCTGGATTCCGATGCGGAAGTCTTCGAGTACATCGATCATCTACGCCTCCAGAGCTAGTGGAGGGGCACCATAGGCGGCCCCTGATGGGCGGCATATGGAAGAATTCTCAAAATGGGGTCAGGTTTTTTCCTAGGCTGGCGTGCTCCTGCACGCCCGGTTGACCTGCCGGTCAGCCAGCCGCCTTACAATGCGCCCCTTGTGTGCCATGGGGCACCGGAAGGAGAGGCTTTGGTGAGTGCGAAGATCAGCCCGCTGGCGGGCAAACCGGCTACGGATGGCAAGCTCGTCGATCTCGGCGCCCTGGTGGCGGCCTATGCCGACCTGAAGCCCGATCCGTCGGTGCCCGAGCAGCGCGTGGCCTTCGGTACGTCCGGCCATCGCGGCAGCTCGTTCGAGCGCTCGTTCAACGAATGGCATGTGCTGGCGGTGGTGCAGGCCATCTGCGAATACCGCGCCCAGGCAGGCGTCGACGGGCCGGTGTACGTGGGCATCGATACCCACGCACTGTCGCAGCCGGCATTCGAGAATACCCTGGAAGTACTGGCGGCCAATGGCGTGGAAACGCGGGTCTCCACCGGCGGCGAATACACGCCGACGCCCGCGGTCTCGCACGCCATCCTCGTGCACAACCGTGGCCGCGACAAAGGCCTGGCCGACGGCATCGTCATCACCCCCTCGCATAACCCGCCGGACAGCGGTGGCATCAAGTACAACCCGCCGCACGGCGGCCCGGCCGACACGGATGCCACCTCGTGGATCGCCCGCCGGGCGAACGAGCTGATCGAAGGCGGCCTGCGCGACGTGAAGCGCATGCCGTACGCGCAGGCACTCAAGGCTTCCACCACGCACGAGTACGATTTCCTGCAGCGCTATGTCGGCGACCTGGGCGACGCACTCGACCTGGACATCATCCGCGCCAGCGGCGTGAAGATGGGCGTCGATCCACTGGGCGGCGCCGGCGTGCATTACTGGGCGGCCATCGGCGAGCGTTATGGCCTGAACCTCACCGTGGTGAGCGAGACGGTGGACAAGACCTTCTCCTTCATGTCGCTCGACTGGGACGGCAAGGTCCGCATGGACCCTTCGTCGTCGTACGCCATGCAGCGCCTCATTCACCTGAAGGACCGCTTCGACGTAGCGTTCGCCTGCGACACCGACCACGACCGTCATGGCGTGGTGGCACCCAGCGCAGGCCTCATGCCGGCCAACCACTATCTCGCCACCGCCGCCTGGTACCTGTTCCAGAACCGCCCGGGCTGGCGCGCTGATGCCGCCGTGGGCAAGACAGCGGTAAGCACCGGCCTGCTGGACCGCATCGCTGCGAAGCTGGGTCGTCCACTGCGTGAGGTGCCGGTGGGCTTCAAGTATTTCGTGCCGGGGCTGTTCGACGGCAGTCTTGGTTTTGGTTGCGAGGAAAGTGCGGGTGCCTCCTTCCTGGCGAAGGATGCTTCGGCGTGGTCCACCGACAAGGACGGCATCGTCGCGGCCTTGCTTGCCGGTGAGATGACCGCACGCCTGGGCCGTGATCCTGGCGAACTGTACCGTGGCATCACCGCCGAACTGGGCGACCCGGCCAATGCGCGCATCGATGCGCCGGCCAGCCACGCGCAGAAGCAGAAGCTCTCGAAGCTGGCGCCCGAACAGGTGGCCTCGAAGACGCTGGCAGGGGATCCCATCGTCAGCGTGATCAACCAGGCCGGCGGCCAGCCCATCGGCGGCATCAAGGTGATGTCGGAGCAGGGCTGGTTCGCGGCGCGCCCGTCGGGCACCGAGGATATCTACAAGGTGTACGGCGAGAGTTTCCGTGGCCCGGAGCACCTGGAAAAGGTGCTTGAGGAAGCACAGGCCATGGTCGACAAGGCGCTGGGTTGAGCATGACGGAGCGTCCGCTGAAAGTCGTGGTCGGCTCGCACAACCCGGTCAAGGTCGGGGCGGTGCGCAACGCGCTGGAGCCTTTGTTTCCCGGCATCGAGGTCACGTTCGAGGGCATGCATGCGCCTTCGGGCGTGGCCGAGCAGCCGATGACGGTGGCCGAGACACGCGAAGGTGCCCTCAATCGCATGAACTACTGCCGCCAGCATGGTGGCGAGGCAGATTTCTACGTAGCGCTGGAAAGCGGCGTGGACGTGACCGAGGATGGCCCGGGCAACTTCGGCTATGTCGCCATCGCGCACGCCGACATGGTGTCGGTGGGTTGCACGGCGTGGCTGCCGCTGCCGCCGGTGGTCTACGAAGCCCTGCTCGACGGCGAGGAGCTGGGCCATGTCATGGACCGGTTGTTCGACACCGTGAACATCAAGCAGCAGGGCGGGGCCATCGGCCTGCTGACCAGTGGTCACGCCACACGCGAGGCCGCGTACACCCAGGCCATGGTGCTGGCCATGGCGCCATTCCTTCATGCGGATCTCTACGGCGCCGAATGACGCCGCCCGAAGGCCGGGGCGCTGCGGCGCTCCGGCCTTCGGATGACACTCAGCGCATGCCGCCCGAGGCCACGATCAGCTCGCCGGTGAGCCAGCGGGCTTCGTCGGAGGCGAGGAAGGTGACGATGGGCGCGATATCGCCCACCTGGCCGATGCGGCCCAGCGGGGTCTGGCTGACGGCCCAGTTCTCGAAGTCCGAGCCGATGAAGCCAGCCGTGTGTGTGCCCTCGGTCTCGACCATGCCCGGATTGACGCTGTTCACGCGGACACCGCGCGGGCCGAACTCGCGTGCATAGACACCGGTGATGGCGTCCAGCGCGCCCTTGGTGCCGGTGTATACCGCGCTGCCGGCCGGGGTGATGCGGGTCACGGTGGAGCCGATGTTGACGATGCTCGACCCTTCCTTGAGATGACCGATGGCTGCCTGCGTCACCAGGATGGCGCCGAGTACGTTGATGTCGAACATGCGGTGGAACTGCTGCTCGGTGGTTTCTTCCACGGGGGCCATCTCATAGACGCCCGAATTATTCACCAGGACGTCCAGACGTCCGAAATGCTCGATGGCCGCCTTGACAAGGGCTTCGGCATCGGCCTGCTTCGATACGTCGCCGCCCACGGCGACGGCCTTGCCGCCCGCGGCCTCGATATCGGCCACCACCTTGTCGGCACCCGCCTTGCTGGAAGCGTAGTTGACGACCACCGCCGCGCCTTCGGCAGCCAGTGACTTCGCGATGGATGCGCCGATGCCCTTGGATGCGCCGGTGACGAGGGCGACCTTGCTGGAGAGCTTGCTCATGATGGGATGTTCCTGATGGATGAAGGGAGTGGGCTTCGCAACGAAGCCGCGTCGCCTCGTCTTGGGGACGCATCCGGCGGGGTGTTACAAGTCGTCAATCACAACACTTTTGAGCAAGACGCATGATTTCTTAGGACTGCCCCGCTTGAAACGGGGTGTGCATGCCCTATTCAATGAGGCGTCCCCACGGCTTTGTGGCCGTCTTCTTCCTTTTCCCGGATACCGATCATGAGCACCCAGACGCCTCTGGAACCCGTCGACACCTTCGATTACGTCATCTTCGGCGCTACCGGCGACCTGACCATGCGCAAGCTGCTGCCCGCGCTGTACCGGCGTTTCGCGGAGGGGCAGGTGCCTGCGGACTCACGCATCGTGGGTACGGCACGCTCGGCGCTCGATGATGCCTCATACCGAGACAGGGCGCGCAAGGCGCTGGTGGAGTTCATTGGCGCAGATGAGCGCAACGACGACAAAGTGAACGCGTTTCTTGAGATGGTTCACTATGTGAGCCTCAACGGTGCAGAGAGCGACGGCAACTGGGACGGTCTGCGTGACGTGCTTGCCGGTGGTGAGGATCGTGTCCGGGTCTTTTACCTGGCGACCGCGCCTGCACTGTATGGCGCCATTGCCGCGAACCTGGCCGGTAAGGGCTTCCGCACCGAGGCCTCGCGCATCGTGCTGGAGAAGCCGATCGGCACCGACCTGGAAACCGCACGCAAGGTCAACGAAGACGTGGGCCGGCATTTCCCGGAAAACAGCATCTTCCGCATCGACCATTACCTGGGCAAGGAAGCGGTGCAGAACATCATCGCACTGCGTTTTGCCAATCCCATGCTTGAGCGCATGTGGGACAGCGAGTCCATCGAATACGTGCAGATCACCGCGGCAGAAACGGTGGGTCTTGAAGGGCGGGGTGGTTATTACGACGGTTCGGGCGCACTGCGCGACATGATCCAGAACCATCTGCTCCAGGTGCTCACCGTGGTGGCGATGGAGCGACCGGCGTCGCTGGATGCCGATGCGTTGCGTGACGAGAAGGTGCGCGTGCTGACCTCGCTGAAGCCGCTGGACCGCGACAACCTGGGCGCGAACGTGGCGCGTGGGCAGTACGTCGGTGGTACCAGTGGTGGCAAGGACGTGCCTTCCTATCGCGATGAGCTGCCGGACGGCACGCCGAGCCGTACCGAGACCTTCGTGGCGCTGAAGGCGGAAATCGATACGCCGCGCTGGAAGGGCGTGCCGTTCTACCTGCGTTCGGGCAAGCGCATGCCGCAGAAGCTCACGGAGATCGTGGTGCAGTTCCGCGCCGGTGAGCCGGGGCTGTTCGGCGAGTCGCGCCCGGGAAGCCGTCTGGTGATCCGCGTGCAGCCGAACGAGAGCGTCACGCTGCCGTTGTTCGTGAAGCATCCGGGTAACGGGTTTGGTCTTGAGGAGGTGGATGCGCTGTCGAAGCTGGGCGATCCGGCTCGGGTGCGCTTCCGCGATTCGTATGAAGGGCTGATGCTGGATGCGGTGAAGGGTAGTCCGGCGTTGTTCGTTCGCAAGGACGAGACCGAGGCCGCGTGGCGCTGGGTGACGCCTATTCTTGAGGGCTGGCGTGATGACCAGCAGGGGCCGGAGGCTTATGAAGCCGGCACCTGGGGTCCCGCGTCGGCGCGTGCGTTACTGGAGCAGGCGGGGCATGCGTGGGTCGAGGATATCGCGGCCTGATCGGGTGGATGGTTTCGTCGGGCGCATCGACTGCGTTCGGCGGAACCGTATGTCCAGTCGCGCGCAAGGCGCGCTCCTACAGGCGGCGGGCGGCTTATGTAGGAGCGCGCCTGCGCGCGACCGGACATATCGCGGTCTGAACCATGCCTCATCGCCCAACAAAGCCCAGACGCAAAAGAACCTAAACCACCACCTCAGGCCCCTCCTGCCGCTCCAGCAGCTGCGCCAGCCGGTCCAGCCCCTGCTTCAGCCGATGCCGCTCCTTCACCCCACCCAGCGACACACGGATGGCCTCCGGTCCCGGTGACGCTTCCGGCCGGAAGGCATCCGACGGCGTCACGGCCAGCCCTTCCAGCCTCGCCGCCGCGGTCAGCGCCCCCGCCGTCCAATGCGACGGCAATGCCAGCCACAGGTGAATCCCCTGCGTGGGCTCCCCCGACATCCCCAGGGCCCGGGCTGCAATCTGCTGCCGCTCTGCTGCCTCGGCTTTCACCCCGGCCAGCACCTGCGCGGCCATGCCGTCATGAATCCATTGCGTGGCAATGGATGTCATCAACGGCGTCGCCATCAGCGTCACCGCCCGCAAATGGCCGAGAAACGCAGCTCGCGCCGCCTGATCCGGCACCGCGACATACGCCGTGCGCAAACCGGGTGACAAGGCCTTCGACAACGTGGCGATGTAATGCGTGCGCTCCGGTATGTGCCGCGCCAGCGGCGAAGGCGCATGCTCGGCAAGCATCCAGTACGGATCATCCTCGATCAGTTGCAGCCCTTCGTCCCGGATCGCCGTGGCCATGGCGGTGCGCCGGCTTTCGGGCATCGTATCTGCCGTGGGATTGCGCAAGGTCGGGTTGAGATAGACCACCTTTGCCCCGGTACGCCGTGCCGCTTCCAGCAGGGCCTCGGGCAGCATGCCATCGTCATCCGCGGCCACGGTCGCCAGCTGGCGACCCAGCCGCGCCGCCGCGGCGATCGCGCCGGGATACACCGTGGGTTCGACCAGCAGCGTATCGCCGGGCCGGGTAAGCGCCAGGATGATGCCTGCCAGCGCCGCCTGGGCACCGGGGCAGGTAACGATCCGCTGCGGATCCACCTTGCCCAGCATGGGCTTGAGCCAGTACATCCCGGCAGTGCGATCGGCCTCGCTGCCGCCGCCGGGCTGGTAGCTCATCAAGGCATGCGTGTCGGCATGGGTCAGCACCTGGTCCACGCCCCGGCGCAGCAGGTCGGTCAGGTCGAGGCCCGCCGGCAGCGGCGGCAGGTTCATGCCCAGGTCCACCACCTGGCCGGTATCGAAACGTGGCGCCGACACGAAGCTGCCCAGCGCGCCCCGTGCATGCAGCAGGTTGCGCTCGCGCGCCTCGGTATAGGCGCGGGTGACCGTGGTCAGGTCGATACCCAGCGTGGCAGCCAGTTCGCGCTGGGCCGGGAGGCGGTCTCCGGTGCGGAGCCTGCCGTCGGCGATGGCGCGTTCGATGAAGCGCATCACTTGCTGGTAGCGGGGGCCTTGTTCGTTGAAGGCGTCCTTCCAGTTCAGTGTTTGTATGGATCTTGGCTGCGTTGTCATGCGGGTGATGTATGGGGTCTATGGTTCGTAGTATGAACCTCATGCGTGATTAAATGCATACAAGATGGGTGGCGCGATGGGAACGAAAAAGCCCCGCCGGTTGCCGGGCGGGGCTTTTGGGGGCTATGGGGGTGTCGCTTCGAAAGGTCGCGCGCAAGGCGCGCTCCTACATGGCAAGACTGTAAAGCGAAGCCGAAACGCCTGCATGGCGAGACTGTAGGAGCGCGCCTTGCGCGCGACCGGCGAAGCCGGAACGTTCACCCCTCTCGCCGGGCGAGAATATCTTCAAGCAGACTCACGACACGCTCGCCCTGGCCATCGAAGACCAGTTCCAGTGCCGTACGCCCGTCGAATTCCTCGATGGGCGTGTTGTGGATCCACTCCCACACCGCCTGCCGGTTCGGCTCGATGCCGTGGGCGAGGTTGGCGATGCGGCGCATGATGCCGACAGCCATGGTCGTCAGAAAGCCCTGTTGATCGCGAAGAAGAAGCTCTTGCTGTCGTCGGCATCGACCATCGGGCTGTTCTTGATGGCATCCGGCAGCTTCGAGTAGCGGACGCCGCCGATGGCGGTCCACTTCGGCGTGAAGCGATATACCGCCGACAAGTCGACGTACGGCGCATTGCCGCCACCGGCACGGTAGAACGGCAGGCCGCTGCGTGCCGCTTCCCGGGCGCTGATGCCGTAGTAATAGTTGTTCAGGTGGCTGTCGCTGCGGCTGATGCCGACCTTCGGGATCAGGGTCAGCTTGCCTGCCGGAATCGCATAGCCGTAGCCCAGGTCATAGCGCGTGCCGCCACCGTTGCCGGTGACCTTCTTGCTGGCGTTCGCTTCGATGAAGCCCCAGGTGGCCGAGTGGCGCCAGGCAAAACCCGCCATCGCACCGATGTTGCGGTTCGACAGCTGCTTCAGCTGCGGATCGCGCGTGTCCTCGTGACGGAAACGGTCACCGTTGGGCGACACCGCGATGGAAATCTCGTCGGACGGGCTGGAATACAGCTTGTAACCGATGGTCGCGCCACGGAAGTAGAACGACTTGCCCTCGTAGTTCACGAGCGGCAGCGGCCAGGCCTTGTTGTCGTAACGCTTGTACGGGCTGGGGCTCCAGGCGGCGGCAAGGCCGATGGACCAGCCCTGGTGGCGGCTGCCGTCATCCTGGGACTGCGCGTGGGCGGAACCGGCCACGGCAACGCCTGCAAGCGCGGCCAGCAGCGGGAGGGAACGGGTATGACGGAGAGTCATGTCGGGGGGAACTCCATGGGGGACGGCGACATCGCCGCCGATCATGGCGATGTCACATTGCCTCAACATTGCGTCGGCCGGTGGCCGATTTTCGCGTGCTAGCATCCCGGCCGACTGTCGAGGACGAGTGCATGCGGATACTGTTGGTGGAAGACGAACCGGAGATGGCCGCGGCCTTGCAATCCGGATTGCACCGGCACGGCATGCTCGTGGACGTCGCCTCCGACATCGCCAGCGCGAGCGAGGCACTGCAAAGCAAGGTGCACGATCTGCTGTTGCTCGACCGGCAGCTGCCCGATGGCGACGGTGCCACGCTCGTGGCGAAGGCACGCGCCGGCCAGTCCGACCTGCCGGTCATCATGCTGACGGCGCGCGGTTCGCTCGCCGAGCGCATCGAAGGACTCGACCAGGGCGCAGACGATTACCTCGTGAAGCCCTTCGCCCTCGAAGAGCTGCTGGCACGCATCCGCGCCATTTCACGTCGTCCGGCGAAGGTGGTGCTGCCGACGGTGAATGCGGGTCGGCTGCGCTTCGATTTCTCGTCGCGCGAGGCGCTGGTGGACGGCACGCCGCTGCGACTTCCGCGTCGCCAGTTGCTGTTGCTGGAAGCCCTGGCCTATCGCCTGGGCCGCACGGTGCAGCGCGAAGTGCTGCTGGATGCGGTCTATGGATTCGATGACGCGATCCAGTCCAACGCGTTCGATGCACACGTTTCCAAGCTTCGGCGCGCACTGACCGAATCCGATGCAGGCGTGGAAATCCATGCGATCCGTGGCATCGGCTACATCCTGCGCGAGACGGTCCATGGCCGCGCGTAGCCGCTCGCTGACCACGCAGCTTGCGTGGCGGCTGGTGGTGCTGCAGGTGGTGATCCTGATCGCGACCATCGCCGCCATCGTGTGGAGCATCAGCCAGCCACGTACATCGTTCATCGACGAAGATGTGGCGCGTACCGTCGCCAGGTCGCTCGACGTGGAAGACGGACAACTGGTGTTCCATCCCACGTCCGCCATGCAGGACTACCTCGACGAGGCCCCCACGCTATGGTTCCACGCGGTGGACGACCGCGGCCACGTCATCACCCATGGCACGGTGCCCGAGGTATACCGGCCGCTTGCCGCGTCGCTGCGCCTGCTCGAAGCCTCCGAGGTGCATGCGAACAACCGTCCCCTCGAACTGACCATGCGCATCTATACGGAAGACTCGCCGGACGGGCGCCTGCGCCTGATCGTTGGTGGCGGTCCGTTGCTGGGCGTGGGCATGCTTTTCGTAAAGGTGGCCTTCTGGCTCAGCTGGCGCATCGGCCTCCCACTGGTGCTGGTGACCCTGATTGCCGTGCCCTGGATCATCCATCGCTCCATGGCAGGCGTAGGCAAGGTGGCCGAGCAGGCCGAAGCCATCGACATCGACCAGCGCGGTGCGCGACTGGAAGATGGCGCGGTCCCGGGCGAGTTGCAGCCTCTGGTGCGCACGTTCAACGCCACGCTGGAACGCCTGGGCGAAGGCTACGAAGCCCGCGACCGTTTCCTCGCGGACGCCGCGCACGAACTACGTGCACCCATCGCCATCCTCGAAACCCGGCTGGAGAGCCTGCCGCAGGGCGAAACGCGGACCCGCCTGCTGACCGACCTGGGCCGCCTGTCGAACCTGGCCGAGCAGTTGCTCGACCTCCAGCGCCTGGGCAAACACGAGACCGAACTGCTGCCGACGGACCTGGTCAGCCTGGCGCGCGGCGTGAGCGCCGACATCGCGCCGCTGGTGATCGATGCCGGCTACGAGCTGGCCATGGATGCCCCGGAGCGACCGGTGGTGATCCTGGGCGACAGTCAGTCACTGAGCCGCGCACTGACCAACCTCATCCAGAACGCCATCGTGCACGCGGGCGGCAAGGGCTTGATCCATGTTCAGGTCACCCCGGACGGCGCCTTCGAGATTGCCGACCAGGGGCCGGGCATTCCCCTGGAGCAACGCGCGCAGGTCTTCACGCCGTTCTACCGGGTACGCCCCAGCAGTGTGGGTACCGGCCTTGGGCTGCACCTGGTGAGCGAGATCGTCGCCCGCCACGGGGGCGAAGTGCGGGTGACGGATGCGCCGGGCGGCGGCGCACGCTTCCGCATCCAGCTGCGCCTGGCCTGATCACCCATTGCATCCCGCGCCGACACCCGCATTATCGGGAGGTCGCAGTTCACGGAGATGCCCCATGTCGAAATACGCCAAGACACCCGAAGCCCTGGCCCGGCTTACGCCCGAGCAGTTCCGGGTGACCCAGCAGAGCGGTACCGAGCGGCCGTTCCACAACGAATTCCATGACAGCAAGGCGGTGGGCCTCTATGTCGACGTGGTGTCCGGCGAGCCGCTGTTCACATCGCTGGACAAGTTCGACAGCGGGTGCGGCTGGCCCAGCTTCACGCGGCCGCTGGACGATGCCAACGTGCAGGAGCTGCGCGACAGTACCCACGGCATGATCCGCACCGAGGTGCGCTCCACGCATGGCGACAGCCACCTGGGTCACGTCTTCCCGGACGGTCCGCGTGATCGCGGCGGCCTGCGTTACTGCATCAACTCGGCCTCGCTGCGCTTCATTCCGGTGGCCGAGCTGGAAAAGGAAGGCTACGGCGACTACGCGAAGCTCTTCGGAGGTGCGGCATGAGCGCGAAGGCCATTCTTGCCGGCGGTTGCTTCTGGGGCATGCAGGACCTGATCCGCAAGCTGCCGGGCGTGATTGCCACGCGTGTGGGCTACACGGGCGGCGACGTTCCGAACGCGACCTACCGCCACCATGGCACCCATGCGGAAGGCATCGAGATCGAATTCGATCCGGCGAAAACCAGCTACCGGAAGCTGCTGGAATTCTTCTTCCAGATTCATGATCCGTCCACCCGCAACCGCCAGGGCAACGATCTCGGGGCGAGCTATCGCTCGGCGATCTTTTACCTCGATGACGAGCAGAAGGCCGTGGCGGAAGACACCATCGCCGACGTGGATGCCTCGGGCCTGTGGCCGGGCAAGGTCGTGACCGAGCTGGCTCCGGCCGGGCCGTTCTGGGAGGCGGAGCCCGAGCACCAGGATTACCTGGAGAAATACCCGAACGGTTACACCTGCCATTTCCCGCGCCCGGACTGGGTGCTGCCGCAGCGCCAGGCCTGACGGCAGGGGCCGGCTCTGGTATAAGAGCCGGCCCCGCTTGCCGGGGGACCAGCAGGGCGGGGGCCCTGGGGAGGGACATCGATGCGGACAGGGACAGACGGGGGCGCCATGCGCCCATCGTGGATGCGAAGGCATGCGACGTGGCTGTGGCCGGCCGCGCTGGTCGCCATTGGCGTGCTGCGGGCCATCAACCGCTACCTGATCGACGTGGCGAACGACCACGCCACGCTTTTCGTACCCAAGCTGATCGAGGAGCTGACCGGCTCACTGAGCTTCGGCGCGTTCCTGCCCGTGCTTTTCATCGCACTGCGACGCATGCCGCCCACCTGGTACGCGCACCTGGGACTTTTTGCTGCGTTGTCCGTGGCACAGACCAGTCTCATGATCGGCCTGCGATGGGTTGTCTTCGGTATCGCGCGGCTACCGGGCTATGCGTATCCGCCCACGGTGTGGCGCTATCTCATGGAAGTGCCGACCCAGCTGTTCTTCTACGTGATGATTGCGATCGGGCTATGGCTTTTCGATCGCTATCGCGAGGGCAAGGCGCGCGAGCTGCGTGCGGCCCAGCTCGAATCGGCGCTGTCGGAAGCACGGCTCGAAGCGCTGCGCCTGCAATTGAATCCCCACTTTCTGTTCAACGCACTCAACGTCGTTTCCGAATTGCTGTACGACCGGCCGCGCGTTGCGGACGAGATGCTCTCGCGCATCGGCGAACTGTTGCGCTCGACACTCGCGGCCACCGCCCAGGAACACCGGCTGGCCGACGAATGGCGGCTGCTTTCGCTATACCTGGATATCCAGCGCGCGCGTTTCGGCGAGGGACTGGATGCCGTCGTGCAAGCCGATCATGCGCTGGACGATCTGCGCGTGCCGTTCCTGATCCTGCAACCACTGGTGGAAAACGCCATCGAGCATGGCGGTGCGGGTGACGATCGTCGCGTGCGCATCGATGCCACGCGCGAATCGGGCCGGGTCATGGTGCGCATACGCGACGCGGGTGGTGGCGAGGCAAGGGCAGGGCATGGCATCGGCCTGCGCAACGTGGACGCGCGGCTGCGTCACTTGTATGGCGACGATGCTGGCGTGCGGCTGGACCCGGTGCCCGATGGCGGCAGCCTCGTCACCCTGTGGCTGCCCGCACGACGCTGGGAGCTGGCATGAGCCTGCGGGTCGTGGTGGTGGACGACGAGGCGCCGGCACGTGCGAAGCTGCGTCGCTACCTCGGCGAAAGCACGGGCCTGCTGTGGGTGGGCGAGGCGGCCAATGGTCCCGAGGCCGTGGCGCTGGTCCGGCGGGAGCGGCCGGACGTGGTCTTTCTGGATATCAGCATGCCCGGCATGGACGGTTTCGCCGTGCTCCAGGCACTGGGTGATCCGTTGCCCGCCGAGATCGTCTTCGTCACGGCGCATGACGACCAGGCGGTCCGCGCGTTTGAAGTGCATGCCTTCGATTACCTGCTGAAACCCGTGGGGCCGGAACGTTTCGAGCGCCTGGCAAGGCGGCTCGTGGGACGCGTGGCGCCTTCGCTGGCCGCGAAGCTGGATGGCCTGCTGGATGGCTTACCGGCTACCACGCATTACCTTGAGCGCCTGCTGTTGCCCAGCGGTGAGGCAACGGAACTGGTGCGGGTAGAGCGCATCGACCGCATCGTGGCCGACCGCAATTACCTCCAGGTGTTCGTCGACGGAAATGCACACCGTTTGCGCGGCACCCTGGACACCATGCTCGGCCGCCTGCATCCCTCGCAGTTCGCCCGGGTGAACCGGTCCACCATCGTGCGCTTCGATGCCATCCGCGAGGTGCAGCCCTGGCCCGATGGCGAGCAGCGCCTGTTGCTGGCGGACGGTGCCCGCGTCACCTGGACCCGTCGCTATCTCGACGACCTGCCACCCGGGATCGGCCTGAGGCCCTGAGGGCTTTCGTCCCTGACGACGCCCGTTTCGTCCCCGGACACCCGAATCCGCCCCAAGGGGCGGCGCAGACTCCGTCCATCCCAACGGAGAGACCCGCATGGCCAGGAAAACCGTTATTGCCGCGGCTGTTGCCGCCATCGTCGTCGGTAGCGCCTGGGCGGTGATTCGCCCCGACCAGGCCCTGCGCGTCGGGGCGGGGCTTGCCGCCCATCACATCTGTTCGATGGTCTTCATTGGCGGACAGGAGGCCGGGCCGACGTTTCGCGAGCTGGTCACGCCGATGATCGGCCAGTCAGGCGCCGCCTTTCTCACGCCACGGGTATTGCGCGACCGGCAGCGCGTGGAGGTGGATGGTCCATTCGGCATGCTTGCCGCTGCCGACTACACGCCGGGGTATGGCTGCCGGCTGGACCTGCCGGGGAATCGTCCGCTGGTGCCCGACGGAGCGCGCCACCTGGCACGCAAGGATGGTTTTTCGCCGGATGGACTCGTCGTGGCAAAGGATTCGCATATCGCAGCAGCGATCGATCGCGTGTTCACCGAGCGAGCGGACGAGCCGGTCATGAATGTGAAAGCGGTCGTGGTGATCCGGGACGGGCAGGTGATTGCCGAGCGCTATGCGCAGGGATTCGACGAACACTCGCCGCTGCTCAGTTTCTCGGTGGCGAAATCGTTCACCAATGCCTTCATCGGCATGCTGGCGATGCGCGGCAAGGTGGATGTGACGGCACCGCTGGGTGCGCCCGAGTGGCAGGCACCCGGCGATCCACGCGCAAGGATCACGGTGGAAAACCTGATGCGCATGAGCAGCGGCCTGGACGCGGAGGAAGCGGAGTCGCCGTTCAGTGCGGTGGCGAAGATGGAATTCCTGCATGGGGACATGGCGGGTTTTGCAGCTGCCCAGCCAGCGAGGGAGGCGCCGGGTACGCATTTCGATTACACCTCGGCCGATACGTTGCTGCTGGATCGGATGGTGGGTGAGCGCGTTGGCGGTGGTCCGGCGGGGTTGCGTGCCTTTGCGCGGCGAGAACTGTTCGACCGGCTGGGCATGGGGGATGTGACCATGGAGTTCGACGGGCAGGGGACGTTTGCCGGGTCGACTTATGTGTATGCCTCGGCGCGTGATTACGCACGGCTGGGGCAGCTTTACATGGATGATGGCGTGGCGCCGGATGGGACACGGTTATTGCCGGAGGGCTGGGTGGCGTGGTCGCGGCGTTCGACGCTGGGGGCGCCGTATGGCGCGGGGTTCTGGACAAACGACGGGCCCAGCGATGTGGCGAAGTTGCGTGTGGAAGGCGGTTTTCCGAAGGATGGATTCTTCGCCAGCGGAACCATGGGCCAGCGTATCTACATCGTGCCGTCGGCGAAGCTGGTGGTGGTGCGCTTCGGTTATTCGGCGCCGCCGTCGTATGGCATCGAGGATGATGTGGGGTTGATCGCTGCGGCGATTGGTGCGCGGTGAGTTTGTTTGGATGCCCCCGTATCACCGGTCGCGCGCAAGGCGCGCTCCTACAGTGGCACGGTGTCGTTGTGGGCGGCTCGTATCACCGGTCGCGCGCAGGCGCGCTCCTACAGGTGTGCGGTGTCGTTGTGGGCGGCTCGTATCGCCGGTCGCGCGCAGGCGCGCTCCTACAGGTGTGGGGTGTCGTTGTAGGAGCGCGCCTTGCGCGCGACCGGTATCAGCGGAACGCTGCGAATCAACCAGCGCCCAGAGGGTGCGCGCTTACGACATCAAGAAGCTGCGGCATGTGATCGATCACCGCCAGCGCCCCAACGTTGTAGATATCGAGATCCTTCCGATACCCATAGCTGACCAGCACCACCGGCACACCGGCATCGTTCGCGGCCAGCAGGTCGCTCTCCGAATCGCCCACCATCAGCACCTGGTCAAGCGGAACCCCCGCTTTGTCAGCCAGATGCTTCAACGGCACCCCACTGGGCTTGCGCTCCGGCAACGAATTCCCACCCACGATGCCATCGATGTACGGCAGCATGCCGCGTACCTCGAGCAACGGCCGCACGAATTCCTCGTTCTTGTTCGTGCACACCGCCAGCTTCACGCCCCGCGCATGCAGCGCTCTGAGCGTATCCACCGCGCCATCGTAGGCGATGCCATCCAGCGCGGTATCCCCGTAATGCTTGAGAAACCCCGGCATCACATCGTCGATATCGGCATCACTGCCGGCATGACGGAACGCATAGGTGATGAGCTTGCGCGAACCCTCGCCGACCCAGCCCGTGATCTGCGCTACATCGTAGGTAGGCAGTTTCCAGTCGTGCAGGGTGCGATTGACCGATTCGGCGATATCGGCCGCGCTGTCCACGAGCGTGCCGTCGAGGTCGAAGATGACCAGGGAGAAGGACATGAGCGATTCCATAGTGTAGGAGCGCGCCTCGCGCGCGACCTGCGTAGCCGGTGATGATACGGCTTCAGGGCTTTGTTGGCTTGTCGCGCGCGAGGCTGAAGTGGCCGGGTATTTGAGGACCACAGATAGGAGCGTTAAGCCGCCAGCGCCTCAAACTCCGCTGGCGGTCGGTAATCGAGCGATGAGTGTAAACGCTCGTGGTTGTAATAGCCGATCAGATAGTCGATCACCTCGATCCGAGCCGCTTCCCGGGTGGGGAACGGCTCGGCCTCCAGCCATTCGTGCTTGAGGCTGCGAAACACCCGCTCGACCACCGCGTTGTCCCAGCAATTGCCCTTACGGCTCATGCTTTGGATGGCCCCGTGCTGGGCCAGATGAGCGACGAAGCGATCGGAGGTGTATTGGCAGCCTT
>NZ_JAARLZ010000004.1 GCF_011759365.1 Luteibacter anthropi | reverse complement strand
CAGGAACCCAGTGCGGTGCGATGGGTTTTCGCCTGAGGCTAAGCTACACAAGAGCCGATGATACGTGGCCGTGCTTACTTGCGAACCGGGGCGCTGGGTTCCAGCTTTCGCTGGAACGACGAGCTGTGACGCTTGCCCCCCCTGCCTATCCCTCACGTCGTTCCTGCGAAAGCAGGAACCCAGTGCGGTGCGATGGGTTTTCGCCTGAGGCTAAGCTACACAAGAGCCGATGATACGTGGCCGTGCTTACTTGCGAACCGGGGCGCTGGGTTCCAGCTTTCGCTGGAACGACGGTTGGGCATGCACTTTATTGCCCTGCATCACCACGTTACCCGGCGGCGATCAGCGACAGCCTGCATCGTATTGATCCCACTGTGTCGCTGAGCTTCCAGCGCTAGGTTGTGATTCCACCGCGCGAGCGGTGGCTATCGACCACGCAAGGAGCGCGCTCATGAAAAAAACCCTTCTTTTCCTCGCATTGTCCTGTGTATTCCCTGCTCATGCAGGCACGGCACAGCCCACCGGTGGTTCCCAGGCGCTGACCTGGGGCGCATGTGCACCAGGCAAGGGAACCACGCTGACACCCGAACTGCTCGCACGATTCGACTGCGGCTGGCTCAACGTTCCCTACGATCACCAGGCATCGGCATCACCAACCGTACGCATGCCCGTGCTGCGCGTGCGCGCGGCACGACCCGCGATTCGCGAAGGCACGATCTTCTATCACCCCGGAGGCCCCGGCGCCGATCCGATGTCCTCGCTCATGAAACTGGCTCAACGCTGGAGTTCGATCGATGTCACGGACCCTGACCTCGGCGACCTGAAGCTCCTTTCGGACCGCTATGACATCGTCGCCCTCATGCCGCGAGGCCTTACGGATGAAACGCGGCCCGATTGCATTCCATTTACCGGCCGCAAGGCGTCCCAGGCCATGATGAATCCCGACGACGATGCTGCCTGGAACGATTTCGTCGCCGAAACACGCACATTCGCCGAGTCCTGCGGGCCGAAAGCCGCAGAGATCAATACGGCCGCACAGGTGGCCGACATGGAAGCCCTGCGCACGGCCCTGGACATCCCCGTCATGCATTTGTATGGCGCCTCATACGGTACCTGGGTCGCCACCTGGTATGCGTCTCTGCACCCTTCCCATACCGGCCGCGTTCTTCTCGACGCCTCGCTGGACTTCGAACGACGCTGGCTTTTCCAGAAAGCCGGCCTGCACATCTACCGCGACAGGGCCATGATCGCCGATGCCCTGAAGCCCGCTGTCGAGCGCCCTGACATCTATGGCCTGGGCACCTCCGTATCGGCCATCCGACAGCGACTGATCGGCATGCCGCTTTTCATGCGCCGCATGTGGGCACCCGCCGTATCGTTTCCCGAGCATGTGGTCGCGGCCCTGGCCGTGGCCGACGAATGGACCGCCATGCCGGAGCAACAGCGCTCGTTGGACACGTTGCGCAGCCGGCTACAAACGCATGTCTTCCATTCGCATGCCGACATCGATCGCGGCATGCGTACCAGCGCCTTTGCCCTCGCCGGCGCACTCTTCTTTAACGACGGCTCGCCCCGGACGCTGCCCTACGGCGGACCCGCGGCTACATTCGCCGTCTACTGCAACGACTCCGTGTGGCGCTCGTCACCCGACGACATTCGCAAGGGCATCCGCTTCATGGACACCCAGGCCACCCTTCCCCGCGGCCAGGAAGCCGTGATGGGTCTTATCTGCGCGGCATGGCCGCATGCACCCAGCCTCCGTCCTTCGTTCGAGGCACTCAAGCGCCTGCCGTCCATCGTGATGATGCATTCGTCCAGCGACTGGACAACCCCCATCGGCGCAGCCGAGGCGATGACCCGTGAACTGCCCAACAGTCATTTCCTGGTGAGCGTCGGCTTGCAGGGACACACCACCCTCGGCCAGCCAACGGCGAAATGTGCCACGCGACATGCCGCGCACTATCTGCTTACCGGCGAAACGCCCTCGAAACGACGCGTCGATTGCACGGAAGGGACCACGACGGATACGCCACCTCACTATCCTCACGGCGGAGAACTATAACCTGAGCCCCGTGTAGGAGCGCGCCTGCGCGCGACCGCTTCATCATTGCGAATGAAACGAAAAAAGCCTTGCTTTCGATCAGGCAGGCCATGATGGCTCGCCCGGTCGAAAGCAAGGCTTCCTTCGTCATGCCGGCCTGAGGAAGGTCGCGGGCGAGGCCCGCTCCTACAACATCGTTACCGACGCCGCGATGATAGATATCAAGGAGATCGGGGTGGCGTGCGCTGTTGCGTGCGCCAGATGGCGAGGCCGGCACCGAGCACGGCCACCAGCGCCCACACGCTGCTTGCCATGGCATCCTCGGTCACCCATAGGAGGCCGCCCGCAGCGGTAATGACCACGGCGGCCACACCAAGAGCGAACAGCGGATCGCCTTTCACCCTCGTGCCCGCCGCCAGCAGCAGCACACCGAAGGACGCCACCAGCCCCGCCAGCACACGCAATGTCATCGTGGCCTGAGGCCGTTCGGGCAGCGCTGGCAGTACGTCGCGCAGGCTGCGTTCGCCCACCTGAACCTCGAAACCCGGATTCGTATCCCTGGTGTCGCCCGGAGCAAGCACATCGCCATCGATACGCGCCAGCACCGTCATGGACTGCAACGGCACTGCCTCCCAACTTACGCGAAGATCGCCGAGTCGGGGTGCCTCCGGCTTGCCGCTGGTGACGAGATAGTCTCCCGACCGCTGGAAGGTGGCGGCAAGGTTGGGCGGCAAGTGGTTCTCCTCCGGTGGAACGATCACACGACCGGGAAAAGCACGGACGATGGGCGCGGCAAGACGGAAGTTGCCAAGGCGAACCTCGCCCGCTTCGAACTGACGCCCCTGGATGGGAAAGGCACCCGGGTTGGCGTGACCGCCCGGCTTCGCGAATCGCGACGACTCGACCGGGTGATCTACCCAGTCCAGCTCATAGTGCGTATCGCCCGCAACGCTGATCTCTCGCCACTGGAACATCTCCACGTGACGAACAAGCAACGGCGATTCCATGCGCACGCCGAACTCCTGGTCGCGAGGCGCATCCACGATCTTTGGCAGGCCGCTGACGCGCGTAAGTGAGCCGTACTGGCCCGCCGACGGATGCCCCTTGTCTCCGAGGTCCAGCACCGCCGGCCCCTGCTTCGCCAATGCCTGGTCGTAATCGATGGCCCGGCGCTCGTTCCAGAACAGAAGCGCCAGCGCCAGGATGATGAGACCCGCTCCGATGATTCGAGACCGCCCGTGCATGCCGTGTCCTTTCGTCTTCATGGCAGGCGCCTTATTGGACCTTGCCCAGGCCGGATGGGCGACGCGGATCGCTCGCGGCATCCAGCGTGTTGGTGCGATGGTCCCAGGTGACCACGTTCATGAAGCCCCACGGCGAACGATCCTTCAGCACGTGACCCATCGCGGTAAGCGCCTTGGCCGTGGCGTCGTCGAACGCACCCGGCTCCACATCCACGCGGTCCGGCAGATACTGATGGTGATAGCGCTTCTGCGCCACGATCTGCGCGGCATTCTTGCCATCGATGAAGGCGAGGATGCCTTCCAGTACCTGGGTAATGATCGTGGAGCCACCCGGCGAGCCGATGATGGCCGTGCGGTCGGCACCGAACACAAAGCTGGGCGACATCGACGACAGCATGCGCTTGCCCGGCTCCGGTGCATTGGCCCAGGAATCGCGCAATCCGTAAGCATTGGGCTGGCCGGGTACGAGTGCGAAGTCGTCCATCTCGTCGTTCAGCACCACCCCGGTACCAGCCGCGATGAAGCCCGAACCGAACTCCAGGTTCACCGTGAGCGTGGAGGCCACCATGTTGCCGTCGGCATCGATCACCGAGAAATGCGTGGTATGCATGCCGGGCTCCGGCGCCATGGCGGGCGGCAGCAGCTCGGACGGCGTGGCCTTGTCCGGTGCGATGGTCGCGCGCAGTCCGTCGGCATAGTGCTTCGACAGCAACATATCGAGCGGCATCTTCACGAAATCCGGATCGCCCAGGTATTCGTTGTGGTCGCGGAACGCGCGACGCATCGCCTCGATCGTGTAATGCAGCGAATGGGCGGCATCTAGCTTCGTGAGGTCATAGCCGGCGAGGATGTTGAGCACCTCGGCAATGGCCACGCCACCGGACGACGGCGGCGGGGCGGTGACGATGCGATAGCCCTTGTAGTCCACGCTGAGCGGCTGGCGCTCCTTGACCGTGTAGCCATCCAGGTCGGCCGTCGTCCACTTGCCACCGGCCTTGCGCGTGGAGGAAAGCAGCAGCTTCGCCGTTTCGCCCTTGTAGAAGCCGTCACGCCCCTTCGCGGCGATGCGCTCCAGCGTCTTCGCAAGATCCGGCTGCTTCAGCGTCCAGCCCTGCTCCGGCGGCTTGCCGCCCGGTAGCAGCACGGCGGCCGAGGCCGGCCAGCGCAGCAAGGTGTCCTTGTGCTCGGCAATGGTGTTGAGGAAGCGCGCGTCGGGCTGGAAGCCCTCCTTCGCGATACGGATGGCCGGGGCCAGTGATTCCGACAGCGGCAGCTTGCCGTAATGCTCCGCCATCCAGACCAGCCCGGCCGGCTCGCCGGGAATACCGGCGGACAACGGGCCACGCGTGGAGGCATCACGATTGGGCTTGCCGTTCTTGCCGATGTAATCCTTCATGTCCACCGCCTTCGGCGCGGTTTCGCGCGCATCGAGGAAGGTGTTGCTGTTGTCGGACGCGCGATGCAGCAAGGCCATGAAACCGCCGCCGATACCGGAACTCTGCTGCTCCACCACGGCGAGGGTCGAAGACACCGCCACGGCGGCGTCGAAGGCATTGCCGCCCTTGCCCAGCACTTCGAAGCCGGCATGGGTGGCGAGGAAATTGGCGCTGGCGATGGCCGCGTGGCCTGGGCCGCGCGAGGGCGCATCGGGCGCCTTGTCCTGGGCGGTGGCGCTGCCTGCGCCAAGGACGAGGAAAAGGCTCGCGGCAAGCACGCGCCACGACGGAGCATGGGTCATCGATGTCTCTCCGGAAACAGGATCGCTGCCGTCGAGATTAACGCATGACGCCCGCGAGGGCTCAGGGAGCGGCTTTCGCCATCAGGTGCTCGTACTTCAGCATGAGCTGCTCGTGCGACTCCACGTGATCCGGATCGTGCGGAATGCACTCCACCGGACACACCTCCACGCACTGCGGGTTGTCGAAGTGGCCCACGCATTCGGTGCACAGGGCCGGATCGATCACGTAGTACACCTCGCCCAGCGAAATGGCCTTGTTGGGGCACACGGGCTCGCAGACGTCGCAGTTGACGCAGGTATCGAGGATGATCAGGGACATGGGGCGATTTTACCCCATGCGCGCCCTTCATGCCCCGATGCGAATGGCTCTCGCCCGCCGGGACCCTCCAGCACCCCGCCAGGCCACCGGGACTGCCGCCGGCATCGCGAAGCGACGCAGCGGCCGCCTTCAGCCCTTCTCCTGCGCCAGGGCGCCTTCCAGGTTTGCCTCGATACGCGACAGCCAGTCCAGGAGCTGCTGTCTTTCCGCTGATGAGAAGCCGGCAAGCGCAAGCTCCGATGCATCGTCCATCACCGCCTTGCCCTGCGGTATCTGGCGCTGCGCGAGCCGGGTCAACGAGACGAGGCGACTGCGTCCGTCTGCCGGATCAGGCACCCGCTCCACCAGCCCGTCACGCTCCATGCGTCCCAGCAACTGCGCCATGCTCGGCTGCTCCACCTGCGCGATACGCGCCAGCTCGGTCTGCGAAAGCGCCCCGGTGTTCTTCAAGGTGACGATCACCGGCAGCTGGCCCATGGAAAAGCCCAGTTTGCGCAGGGGGCCGTCCACCAGCTTGCCGAACGTCCGGTATACCTGCCCTATCCGTCGCATGGCTTCGCCGGGCCCGACGACTCGTGATTCAGTTGCCATTACATAGGCGCCTATATATATTGCATAGGACCCTATATTAATCGGTGCTCCCATGAATTCCCATCCCAGGGTCGCCATCATCGGCGGCGGCCCCGGCGGCCTCACGCTGGCACGGCTGCTGCATCGCCATGGCATGGCAGCCACCGTCTTCGAACGCGATGAACGTGCCTGCGCCCGCGCGCAGGGTGGATCGCTCGACCTGCACGAGGACTCCGGCCTGCTTGCCCTCGAACGCGCCGGGTTGATGGCCCCCTTCCTTGAGGTCGCCCGCTACGAGGACCAGGAAACCCGCTTCTACGACAAGCATGGCGCCCTGATCTTCGAAGACAGCGACACGACCGGTCGACAGCGTCCGGAAATTGATCGTTCGGCGCTGCGACAGCTGCTGCTGGATGCCCTGCCCGACAATGCCATGCGCTGGCACCGCCCACTGCGCGATCTTCGCGAAGGCAACGACAATCGCTGGTACCTGGTTTTCGACGAAGGCGACGAAGGCCCATTCGACCTCGTCGTAGGCGCCGACGGCACATGGTCCCGGGTGCGCCCCGCACTCTCGCCCTACAAACCGCAACACAGCGGACTGTGCTTCATCGAGTTCGGCATCGACGACGCAGACAACGCCCACGCGGCCCTCGCAAAGCTCGTGGGGCGCGGAAAAATGGGCGTGGAAGCCGATGGCAAGGGCCTGATCGTGCAGCGCAACGGCCATGCCCATCTGCGCGGCTACGCCATCCTCCGTGTGCCCTTGGGCTGGGCCGAACAACGCTTCGACTTCACCTCGCCCGCCGCGGTGCGTGCCGGACTCACCGCCGAATACGCAGGCTATGCCGACACTCTGCTCGACCTCTTCCGCGCCAGCAACGATCGCTTCGCCGTGCTGCCGATTCACGCATTACCCGTAGGACACCGCTGGACACACCGCAAAGGCCTGACACTGATTGGCGACGCGGCGCATGTGATGTCGCCCTTCGGAGGTGAAGGCGTCAACCACGCCATGCTTGATGCGCTGGAACTGTCGCAATCGCTGGTATCCCTACCCGATCCGGACAAAGCCGTCGCCGAGTACGAATCACAGATGTTCGCCCGCGTCGCCCCTTCCGCAGAAAACGCTGCCATCGCCGCAGCAACAGCGCTATCGCATGATGGCGAAGCACAAACGGCACAAATGCACCGCGCAAACACCCACTGAAACACAGCCCTGTAGGAGCGCGCCTTGCGCGCGACCGGTGATATCGAAACGATGATGACATTCGCGACGACCGGTCGCGCGCAGGCGCGCTCCTACAGAGGAAGCGTTGTCACGAGATCGCCCCCGTTGCGTTGTAGGAGCGTGCTTGCGCGCGACCGGTGATATCGAAACGATGATGATATTCGCGACGACCGGTCGCGCACGAGGCGCGCTCCTACAGTGGAAGCGTTGTCACGAGATCGCCCCCGTTGCGTTGTAGGAGCGTGCTTGCGCGCGACCGGTGATATCGAAACGATGATGATATTCGCGACGACCGGTCGCGCGCGAGGCGCGCTCCTACAGTGGAAGCGTTGTCACGAGATCGCCCCCGTTGCGTTGTAGGAGCGTGCTTGCGCGCGACCGGTGATATCGAAACGATGATGATGTTCGCGATAACCGGTCGCGCGCAGGCGCGCTCCTACAACAGCCTGCGATCATGTTCGGTAGAGGCGACCACGCCACACGCGCCGAGCGCGAGGCCGACAGGCGAGCCCACCCTACAAAGCAAAACCCCACAAAAAATGCGCCCCTCTCACGAAGGGCGCCTCATGAACCCACCAGGCAAAAAGCCCGGCGCGATTACATCGCGACGAAGCGATACGTAGCGCCGCTCGAAGCCAGCGCATCGGCAACGCGCTGCTGGTCGGCCTGGTCGCCGATGAACAGCACGATCACGTTCTTGAACGTACCCGGCTGGGCGTTCTTGAAGGCTTCGACGATGAGGTCGGCCGTCTTCGCCGACTCCGGGCCACCGAAGACGAGCATGTTGCCCGGGGTGACGCCGCGGGCGACGGTGCCCTGCACATTGTCGAGCTGGCGCTGGCGACCGTCCTGGCCTTCCTGGTCGTCACCGGCCGGCACGAAGTACGGGAACGGACGATCGGCGGTCATGCCCTGCATGTTCTTGCGCACGATCTGGCCGAAGAACTGGCTCCACGCCTTGGTGTCCTTCGGATCGGACGGCTTGGAAACGGCGGCTTCCTGCTGGGTGGCTGCCTGGTCGGTGTCTTCCGACTTGTTGCAGGCCGAGAGAGCCAGGGCGGCGGTCAGGGCCACGGACGCGGCGAGGACGAACTTACGCATGATGATCACCTTTGGTTTCAAGAGTTGCGCCAGCGCTGACGCATGGCCTGCTGCACCGCCGGATGCACGAAGCCGGATATATCGCCACCAAGGCGACCGATTTCACGCACGAGCGAAGAGGAGATGAAGCTGTACTGCTCCGCCGGCGTCAGGAACAGCGTCTCGACCTGGGGAATCAGGTGACGGTTCATGCTGGCCAGCTGGAATTCGTATTCGAAGTCGGACACGGCGCGCAGGCCACGCAGGATCACCCCCGCGCCGATCTCGGTGACGAAATCGGCCAGCAGGCAGTCGAACCCGCGGACCGTCACGTTGGGCAGGTCGGCCAGTGCCAGGCGGGCCAGCGCGATGCGCTCGTCCAGACTGAAGCCGGGACCACCCGGACCTTTGTTACGACTCTCCGCCACGGCCACGATGATGCGGTCGAACAGGGGGGCCGCTCGCGACACGAGGTCGGCGTGACCGTTCGTGATCGGATCGAACGTGCCCGGGTAGACGGCAAGACGCGGATTGACCGGCGGAGGAGTCATGGACTGGGGGTCGGAGGAAAACGCGGGCTAGCTTAACGGATCGGCCGGGGTGCGGCGATAGAGGGCGTAGGCCACTTCACCGGCCTGCCCCTGGCGATGTGGTAGCCAGTTGGCCGGCAGGTCGAACGAGGCACCGCGGGGAGACTCCACGTAGATCCAGGCATCCGCCGCCAGCCAGCCGGCCTCCTCCAGCCGCAGGGCCGCCTCGGCCCAGGCGTCGTCGGCAAAGGGCGGGTCCATGAAGACCACGTCGAACGGCTTGCCGCCGGCCTTCAGCCAGCGCGCGGCATCGTCGGCCACCACCCGGGCCTCTGCCTTCAGGCGGGCCAGGTTGGCTTTCAGCGCCGCCACGAGCTTCGGCTCGCGCTCCACGAAGGTGACCATGCCCGCCCCACGCGACAGGGCTTCGATGCCCAGCGCGCCCGTGCCTGCGTACAGGTCGAGGCAGCGCGCGCCACTGATAACCGGCTGCAGCCAGTTGAACAGGGTCTCGCGCACGCGGTCGGAGGTAGGCCGCAGGCCCGGCAGGTCGGGGACCTCCAGCCGGGAGTTGCGCAGGTTTCCGCCGATGACGCGGATACGACCGGAGCCGTTCATCGATCAGCGGCCAGTAGGGGCGGGAGTGCTAGCATTCGCACATTGTCTTTGAATCCGCCGCGCAATGCTCAAGTTCTGGAAAAAGAAGCCCGCCGAACCCGTCGCGAAGCCCGAGGACGCGCCCATCGAGGAGCGTATCGACGCACCGGCCGAGGCCGTGTCGATCGACAGCGCCCCGATCGTGGCCGAAGTGCTTGCCGAAACCGCGGCTCCCGCCCCCGAGCTGCCCGAGGTCACCCAGGAAGCCGAAGAGGCCGAAGTGGTGGAGGCCGCACAGCCCGCGCGCCGAAGCTGGCGCGAGCGCCTGGCCGGCAGCGGCTTTGCGAAAAGCCTCACCTCGCTCTTCGTACGCCACCCCAAGCTCGACGACGACCTGCTCGACGAACTGGAAACGGCGCTGATCACCGCCGACGTTGGCGTCGAGGCCAGCACCAGCCTCGTCGAAGGGCTGCGCAAGCGCATGCACAAGCGCGAGTTCTCCGATGCCGGCGAACTGCTCAAGGCTCTGCGCGCCGAGCTGGTCAGCCTGCTCAAGCCCGTGGAGAAGCCGCTCGACGTCTCCACGCACAGCCCCTTCGTGATCCTCACCGTGGGCATCAACGGCGTGGGCAAGACCACCACCATCGGCAAGCTCGCGCGCCGCTATACCGACGAAGGCCGCAGCGTGCTGCTCGCCGCCGGTGACACCTTCCGTGCCGCCGCCGTCGAACAGCTGAAGACCTGGGGCGAGCGCAACAAGGTGCCCGTGGTTTCGCAGGGCCAGGATGCCGACTCCGCGAGCGTGATCTTCGACGCCCTCCAGGCCGCCCGTTCGCGTGGCACCGGCGTGCTCATCGCCGACACCGCCGGTCGCCTGCACACGCAGAGCGGCCTCATGGACGAGCTTGGCAAGATCGGCCGCGTGATGAAGAAGCTCGATGCCCAGGCGCCGCACGAGGTGCTGATGGTCATCGACGGCACCACCGGGCAGAACGCCATCAGCCAGCTTCGCCAGTTCCGCGACACGGCGAATGTCACGGGCCTCGTCGTGACCAAGCTCGACGGCACGGCCAAGGGCGGCGTGATGTTCGCACTGGCCCGCGAGTTCGGCCTGCCCATCCGCTACGTGGGCCTGGGCGAAACCGCCACCGACCTGCGCGTCTTCGACGCCGAAGCCTTCGTCGACGGCCTCCTGCCCAGCCAGCTCGGCGGCTGAGTGGAAGCGGCACGGGCAAGGTCGCGGCCATGAACCGCCGACTGCGGATCGGGTTGTATGTCGTGGGCGGCACGTTCCTCGTGCTGCTCGTGGCAGCGCTTATCGCCACCTACGTGGTGCTGCAACCCGAACGCTTCACGGCCCTGCTGCAATCGCGCGCCCGGGCAGCAGGACTGGAACTGACCCTCGCCAGCCCCGCCAGCCCCACCCTGTGGCCCAAGCCCGCGCTGGAACTGGACGGCCTCACCTTGCGTGGCCAGTCCGTCAGCACGCCGCTGCTGGTGGCCTCGCGCGGCAAGCTGGTATTGCCATGGCACACGCTGCTCGGCGGCGAAGCCACGATGTCGCGCCTGGAAGTGGAAGGCGTGCGTATCGATCTGGATGCCGTGTCTGCGTATCTCGACACGCTGCCTCCGCGATCTTCCATGGCCGGCGCCACGTTGCCGACGATCGATGCAGGCTTCCGCATTACACGCGGCACCTTGCTGCGTGGCACGCGGCTGATGCTATCGAACATCGAAGCCAACGCCGATCGTCTCGCCAGTGGCAAACGATTCGTGCTGACCCTGTCGGCACGTACCGCTGACGACACCCCCTATGCGCTGGAACTTGAAGCACTGCCCACGCTCGACCATGGCGTATTGAGCCTCACCGGCACGGGCCTGCGTATCTCCAGCGAAAAGCGCTTCGGCATGGACTTGCAGGGCACGGCAACCTGGCGCGGAGGTGCCGACATCGGCGCATCCCTGGCCGGCAAGCTAACCCGGGCCGATGCCACGCCCTACGACATGGCCCTGAGCGTGACACCCGCCAACCAGAACGATCCGCTCTACATCGCCCTCAAGCTCGACGGCGACAACGAACACACCAACCTGCGTGTTCCCCCGATTGCCCTTGCCTCATGGTGGAGCGGCATGCAGGGGGCCGGCTCGCCTACCCTGCCCCCGCTGGTAGGCACCGCCGACATCGGCAGCCTCGACGCAGGGAACGTCCACATCAAGGGCCTGCACTTCGAATCCACGCCGGCGCAGGCCTCAACGGCCGGTTCCACACCTTGAACGTTTTTGCACGCGAACTGCTCCGCTGGTACGACCACCACGGACGCAAGGACCTGCCCTGGCAGCATCCGCGCAGCGCCTATCGGGTATGGCTGTCGGAAATCATGCTGCAGCAGACCCAGGTCGTGACCGTGATGGGTTACTTCCAGCGCTTCGTCGATCGCCTGCCCACGCTGCGCGACCTTGCCGAAGCCGACGAAGACACCGTGCTCGCACTCTGGTCGGGCCTTGGCTATTACCGTCGGGCACGCTTTCTCCACCAGGCCGCACGCCTGTGCATGGAGCGCCACGACGGCGACCTGCCGCGCGACCTCGACGCATTGATGAACCTGCCGGGCATCGGCCGCTCCACCGCCGGCGCCATCCTCGCGCAGGCGCACGGGCTGCGTTTTCCCATACTCGATGGCAACGTCAAGCGCGTACTCACGCGCTACCACGGCATCGCCGGCTTTCCTGGCGAAAGCGCCATCGAGAAGAAGCTCTGGCTGCATGCCGACGAACACACCCCGGCCAAACGCACGGCGGACTACACGCAGGCCATCATGGATCTCGGCGCCACGGTCTGCGTGCGCAGCAAGCCTGCCTGCCTGCTCTGCCCGCAGGCGGCCACCTGCGTCGCGCATCGCGACGGGCTCACCGCCGTGCTGCCCACGGTCAAGCCCGGCAAGAAGGTGCCTACGCGCTCCGTCGCGATGCTGCTCGTGCGCGACAAGCGGGGGCGCGTGCTGCTTGAGCGTCGCGGCCCGCAGGGTGTGTGGTCCGGCCTGTGGAGCCTTCCCGAAGCCGTCGACGCCGACACGGCCCCGGCGGTAGCGGCCACCCTGGCTCGTGTTCGCCAGGCCGATCCCCTGCCCGCCTTCACCCACGTCTTCAGCCACTACAAGCTGGACGTTTCCCCCATCCTGTTCGACCATGCGGCCCCGCTCGCCGCCGTGGCCGATCGCGCCGACCGGCGCTGGTGCAATCGCGACGAGCTTGCCTCGCTCGGCCTGCCCGCCCCCGTGCGCACGCTGCTCGACAACCTTCCGGAGATATCCCCATGACGCGCACCGTTCATTGCGTGAAACTCGGCCACGACGCCGACGGCCTCGACTTCGCCCCCTGGCCCGGTGATCTGGGCAAGCGCATCTACGACAACGTGTCGAAGGAAGCCTGGGCCCAATGGCTCAGCCACCAGACGATGCTGATCAACGAGATGCGCCTCTCCCCTCTCGACCCGAAGACCCGCAGCTTCCTCTCGGGCGAGATGGAGAAGTATTTCTTCGGCGGCGACGTGGTCCAGCCGGCCGGTTACGTTCCCCCCGAAGAAAATACTTGACGACGGCCTTCACACCCGCTTAAATACGCGGCTCAACTCGCCGCAACGTTCGCGTTGCAGCACTCGTGGCTGAGTAGCTCAGTTGGTAGAGCAGGGGATTGAAAATCCCCGTGTCGGCGGTTCGATTCCGTCCTCAGCCACCATTATTTAAGGGCCTGCAGAAATGCAGGCTCTTTTTTTATACCTTGAACAAGGCATCTTTTTGCCCGCCGGATCGACACCCGCCCCATGCGGATGGCCCATGCCTTGAGGTGTCGCGCTTCAACACGGCCCGGATGTGAGCGATGATGAGGCTTCCTGCCGACTTGCCCTCCCGAGGCAACGAATGCGATCTGTGGCCATCCTCATCTTCGGCGCAATCCTCTCCACGTGCGCCATGGCCCGTGAAGACCGGCTGATTCACGTCGCGGTCTACAAGGGCCCTGCGTCCTGCCGCGATTGCTCGGAAGCCGCGAAGCTGGCCATCGAGAAAAGCGGGCCGGAATACCGTGTCGATTTCGTCGGTGCCGGAGAAAAAATCGACATCACCGCAGCAACCCTCGCTCGCTACGACATCTACGTACAACCTGGCGGGGGCCAGGACATCGACGGAGCATTCCGCAGCCTCGGGCCAGCCCGGGTGAAAGCCCTGCGGGACTACGTGACACACGGTGGCAGGTATCTCGGCCTGTGCATGGGCGCTTACCTGGCCGATGCATCGCATCTGAATCTCGTCTCGCAAGATCTGGACTCCGAGGTGGGCCGACCCGGGTTCCCCGTAGAGACCATTGAAGATGCCGCTGTCGATGTTCACTGGCTTGGCCGGCAAACACGCATCTTCTATCAGGATGGCCCCTGGCTGGAATCCGACACGGCGAATCCCGGATTCCGCAGCATCGCAACCTATGCAAACGGCGACCTGGCCGTGGCTCGTTACACCATGGGCAACGGAGTTGTCGTACTGAGCGGACCCCATCCTGAAGCCGGAGCCAACTGGTTCGAGGATGCCGATATCCCCGTAGAGAAAATGCCTCGCGAAAATCTGGTAAAGGACCTTTTGAAGCAACTGGACTAAGCCACGTCAACGACATACGGAGCCATCGCCCTGTTACGTACAACGAATAGAGCATCGCCTGTCAGACGCAATCGCTCTATCGTCTCTTCGGTGAAACGCCGGAAGGCATCCCCGCTTCCCGGCGTCGTGATGAAGATCAATTCAGGCAGGTCTTCTCGTCCGTACGCGCGGTGTCAGCCACACCGACCATGAGCCACTTGCCATTCAGCTTGAGCAGGCTGAATTCTTCAGACGCGCAGTGGCTGAAATGACCATCGTCGGTCCACGTATAGGGGGACCAAACCGAAGCCAGATCGTTGTCGACATGGACGACAGGATGGTGAAGCGTCTGCACCATCTTGCCCGGGGGCTGCGCGACGATGAGATCGGCAATCTGTTCAATGGTCAGGCGGCGCAGACCACCCTCGGCGTTTGCACGGGCGCTCATCACTTCCATATGCGGAACGGCCTCCGACAACATGGCTGCCTTGTCGCGGCGTGTAATGGCGGAGAGGAAATCGTTGACCGTTTTCAGTGCGGCGTCTTCTTCCGTGGATGCGTGGGACACGCCCACGCACCCCATAAAGAAGGCTGCCGCCAAAGCAAGTTTGCGAAACATCATGAGTGAAGGGCCTGTGGTACCAGAGGGTGATAGAAACGCGCCGCCGGGACAGATACCCCGTAAATCGTCCGCGGCGTGGATATAAGTATCCCGACCACTCATAAGGTTGCCTTGCACGTAACAAGCGCCATGAAATCAATCCATTGAACAGAGTTCATTCATGCGTCAACACCGGCTCAGATAACGACGGATGGCTATCGCCTGGCACCAGCGATCGCAATATATCGCCAACCATCCACGACGCCCCCACCATCTGCCTCCCGTTCCGCCTTGCCGTTGACCGGTCACGATTCCAGGCACACCATGCATCGCCCTCCACCGCCACGGAACAGCCATGTTCGGCATCCACGATCTCGCCCTGTTCGTCCTGTCAGGCCTTCTGCTGAATATCGCCCCCGGCCCCGATTCCCTGCTGATTGCCACGCACTCGGCGCGATCCGGCTGGCGGGCGGGCTCCATGGCGGCATTGGGTATCGGTACCGGCACCTGCATCCATATCGCTGCTGCCGCGTTCGGCATGGCCGCTCTGCTGGCCGCTTCGGCCGAGGCCTTCGCCGTGGTCAAATCCATCGGTGCCGCCTATCTGGTCTATATCGGCGTGAAGACGCTGCTTGCCACACGCGGCAAGGCCGCGGCCGTCGAGGCCGCCCCCACGGCGCCGCTGCCGGTCGCCCGCAGGCGCATCTTCATGCAGGGCTTCATCAGCAACGTATTCAACCCGAAGGTCGCCCTGTTCTTCCTCGCCTTCATGCCGCAGTTCATCGATGCCTCCAAGGGACACACCGCCGTCGCGTTCCTCGTGCTCGGCCTGATCTTCAACACCGTCGGCATGCTGTGGTGCCACGTGCTTGCGCTGACGATCGGCTTCGCCGGCAACCGCATCCGCCCCAGCCAGGCCATCTCGCGCTGGATCAATCGCACCGTCGGCGCACTTTTCATCCTGCTCGGGCTTCGCCTTGCGGTGTCAGCCAGACAGTGAACCTGATGGATCTTGAGGGTCCCGCTCTCGACCTGCGCTTCTGACGCACCGACGGACGATGGGGCGTATTCCATCGTCCGTCATTCCTTTCTCCCTATTCTTCTTCCTCATCGACCACCAGGTCGCTGAGCCTTTGCGCCGGGCGAGCCGGCACCGATATGCCGTCGGCCGCTCTCAACGCATCCTCCAGCGCAGGCCCGATGTGTTTCAGCGCCGGACGTTGCATCATCTCGTGATGCTCGCAGGCGATATCGTGTACATCGATCCGTCCGCTGACGAACTTGCCCCAGATACGCGGCGGTGGAACCTTGCCCGCATTGATGGTCGCGCGGAAGAACAGCATGTTGCCGTCGAACATCCTGTGCCTGAAGCGAAGCAGCAACGACGGGGCCAGCTCGTACTGTCCGATGAAACGCTCGAAGAAGGTTTCGTCCAGGTCGCCGCTCAGGTGCGCCATGCCGAAGTCCTCCAGGTACTGCACGATGAGTTCGCGCATGCCCTGGTTGGATTCCTCGGACGGCCCTTGTGCAATGGCGGCGCGTACGGTCGCCTCTTCCACCGGATAGCTATCCAGCATCGCGAGGATACCTACCTCTTCGCCCGCCTCCTGGAGCCGCGTGGCCATGGCATGCACGACATGGCATCCCAGCGACCAGCCAAGCAGGTAATACGGCCCTTCCGCCTGCACGCGGCGGATCTGCGCCAGGTAATCGTCCGCCATGGCTTCGATCGTTCCGGCGGCCCGATCCGGTTCGCTCAATGCACGCGCCTGCAAGGCGTACACGGGGCGATCACGTACATGTGCCAGAAGGCCGGCGTACATCCATCCCGAACCACCGCCCGGATGCACGCAGAACAGCGGACGGCCATTGCCCGTAGAGCGCAAGGGCAGGAGCACGTCCAGCGCCCCCTCGCCCTCGATGCGGTCACCGCCCAGGTCGATGCGTGCGGCCATGGCGGAAAGCGTCGGTGCCTCATACAGCGATGCGAGGGTGAGATTGCAACGCAGTTCGTTGCGCACGAGGCTGAGCAGGCGGGCGGCCGACAGTGAGTGACCGCCCAGGGCGAAGAAGTCGTCGTGACGCCCCACCCGTTCCACGCCAAGCAGCCCCTGCCAGATACCGGCCAGCACGCTCTCCACGCCCTCCGTCGGTGCTTCGTACTGCTCGCGTGCGTAGGCCTCGTCATCCGGCACGGGTAGCGCACGATAATCCACCTTTCCGTTCGCCGTGAGCGGCAGCGCGTCCAGCAGGACGAAGGCCGAGGGCACCATGTAGTCGGGCAGTTCCTGTGCCAGCCGCTCACGCAGCGCCGCGAGGGCATCCTCCTGGCCCCACGACTGTTCCAGCGCTACATAAGCCACCAGGCGCTTGATCCCTGCCCCATCCTGCGTTGCCACGACCACGGCATCCTTCACAGCCTCCTGCTCCAGCAGGCGCGACTGCACCTCTCCCAGCTCGATACGGAACCCACGGATCTTTACCTGGCCATCGTTGCGCCCCAGGAAGACGAGGTTGCCGTCGGGCAGGAAGCGCGCGAGATCGCCTGTGCGATACATCCGCGCGTCCGGCACATCGCTGAACGGATCAGGCAGGAAGCGCTCTGCCGTCAGCTCCGGACGATTCCAGTAGCCTATGGCCACGCCATCGCCACCGATGAACAGTTCGCCCGTTGCGCCCGGTGGCACCAGCTGGCCACGCTCATCCAGCAGGTAGGCCGTGGTGTTGGCGATGGGCCGGCCGATCGGCACGTTGTCCACATCGTCCGGTACCTGCCGCGCGGTGTATGTCGTGGCGTACGTGGTGGTTTCGGTCGGACCATAGCAATGCACCAGTTGCAGATCCTTCGCCTGTGCAAGCAGGTGACGGAAAGCCGAAGGCTCGGCACGTTCACCGCCGCACATGAGTACCCGCAAACCAGCCAGCGCACGCGGTATCTCGCGCACGTACTGGTTGAAGATCGCCGTGGTGACAAACAGGACTGTGATCCCTTCCTGCTCGATCGTCTTCGCCACTCGGGCCGGATCGAGCAGTACGTCGCGAGAAACAACCACCAGGCAGGCACCATTGAGCAGCGCACCCCATACCTCCACCGTGCTCGCATCGAAGGCGGGATTGGCCGCCAGGGCGAACCGGTCGCTGGATGCAAACCCGGCGTATCCATTGTTGAGCACCAGGCGACTGATGCCACGCTGTGGCGCGACCACGCCCTTGGGCGTACCCGTCGATCCCGAGGTGTACATGAGATAGGCAGGCGATGCGCCCGTCATGGAGCCTTCAACCAGCGACGACAGTTCACCGGGGAATAACGGCTGACGAATGCCAAGGCTGGGTACCACCTGTCCTTCGGGAGCGACATCCCCTTCGTCGACGAGAATCAGGCGCACGTCACCATCGGCCATCATCCATAATTGTCGATCCGCAGGCGTTTCCGGGACGATCGGAAGATAGGCTGCGCCAAGACGGAGTACAGCCAGTTCGGCGATGACCAGGGCGATGCCACGGCCTGCACGGATGGCGATGCGATCACCAGGGCCGGCACCGTGGTCACGCAAGGCATGGGCCAGCACGTTCGAACGCTGGTCCAGCTCCGCATAGCTCAGCTGGACATCGCCTTCGATGATGGCCGGCGCGTCCGGTGCGCGGGCCACATGCCTGGCGAACAGCGCGTAGGTGCTCTCCTGCGCCGGATAGTCGCGGCGGGTGGCATTCCAGGTATCGAGCAGGAGACGACGTTCTTCCTGCGGAAGAATGGCCAGCGCACCCACCGGACCCGCCGATGCCGTTTCCAGCGCTTCGGCCAGTGATTCGAGTGCGCTGCGCATGTAGCCGCACACCGCCTGCGGACGCACCGCCGATATCGCCTGTGCGGTGAGCCCCAGCGCATCACCATGATCTTCCACGGACAGCACCAGCGGGTAGTTCGTCCGCTCTTCCGCACTGAGCATCCGGATGTCCGGGCCTGTTTGACCTGCGGCCTCCGTTGCAAGCGACGCGTTGTGCCGGTAGTTCAGCAAGGTATTGAACAACGGCGTCGGTGACTGCACCCCGCTGCAACGCTGTGCGAGAGCCAGCGGGGCATGTTCGTGCTGCAACAGGTCGGCGAGCTTGCGATGTGCAAGCTTTACGCTGTCCAGCACAGGCGTGTCGTCCAGGTCGAAGCGGATGGGCAGCGTATTGATGAACAGGCCCATGGCGCGGTCGGCACCCGTGCCACCGTGCATGCGGCCGAACAACACAGTACCGAACACCGCGGTGTCCTGTCCGCTCGTGCGCGCCACCACCTGGCCCCAGGCCAGATGGCAAAGGCTGGCGAGGCTCACGCCATGACGGCGCGCCTGCTCGCGCAGGCGGGTGTTCAACGCAGGCGACAGCGCCTCGTGCCATTCCTCCACCGGCTGGCCCGGCGGCACCGTGCCATCCAGTCCGAACGACAGGCTGGGCATATCGATATCGCCCAGCTGTTCACGGAAATACGCTTCGTGCGCCGCCTCACCCAGGCCCAGTCTTGCCTGCGCCACGAGACCACGGAACGGCTGCGCGACAGCCAGCGTTCCGGCCTTGCCGGCAAGGATTGTCCTGATCTCGCCGAACAACACCTCCAGGCCGGAGTGATCCATGATCAGGTGATGCATGCTCTGCGCCACGAGCCAGCGACCTTCTTCCACGTCGTGGGCGATGTCGTAACGCAGCAACGGCGCCCGTGTCAGGTCCATGCGATGACGGGCGGGGTCCACCGCCGCCATCAGCTGATCCATCACCGGTGCGACCGAGGTATCGAACGTCCTCTGCGCCACCGGCAGCGTCGCCTTGCGCCACACCACCTGGGCCGGTTCGGGGAGGCGGTCCCAGGCAAAGGCCGTGCGCAGGATGTCGTGGCGGTCCACGACCTGTTGCACGGCAGCCAGGAAGCGATCCAGCCCGCTCCGGTCACCAAACGACAGCAGGACCCGTTGCAGGTACGGATCGCCCTGCCCGGCCAGCTGATGATGAAACAGGATGCCGTCCTGCAATGGCGACAGGCCGTAGATGTCCTGGATGTTGGCAACACCTCCCGGCACTTGCGCCACGATGCGGTCGATGTCCGCCTGGCCGAGGTCGATCAGCGGCAGCATCTGCGGCGTGATGGCATGGGTGCCCTCGACGATGAGGTTGTCAGGCACCGCCACCTCGTGATGGCCGCCCAGCATCGCCGCCAGCTCACGCAGGTTCGGGGCCGCGAACAAGGCACGCACCTCCATGGACAGCCCCACACGACGCAGCTGCTCCATATGCTGCACGGCCAGCAGCGAATGGCCGCCCAGGGCGAAGAAGTTGTCGTTGCGACCCACCTTCTCCACATTCAGCAGTGCCTGCCAGATGCGGGCCAGCGCCTGCTCCACCGGACCCTGCGGTGCTTCGAAACGCTCGCGGGCAAAGGCATCGCCGTCGGGCACCGGCAACGCGCGGCGATCCAGCTTGCCATTGGGCATCAACGGCAATGCGTCCAGCACCACATAGGCTGCCGGCACCATGTAGTCGGGCAACGAACGACTGGCCTTCGTACGCAGGGTAGCCACCAGGTCCACGCGGTGCGCATCGAGCTGCGGCACCACGTAGGCCACCAGGCGTTTCTCGCCCGCATCCTCGCGCGCAAGCACCACGACCTCGCTCACTGCCGGGTGCTCGGCCAGGCGAGCCTCGACCTCCCCCAGTTCGATGCGATAGCCACGGATCTTCACCTGGTCGTCGTTGCGTCCCAGGAACTCGAGATTGCCATCGGGCAGGTAGCGGGCCACGTCGCCTGTCCGGTACATGCGTGCACCGGCTTCACCATGGAACGGATCGGCAAGGAATCGTTCGGCCGTCAGCTCCGGCCGGTTCAGGTAGCCGCGAGCCACGCCATCGCCACCGATGTACAGCTCGCCTGCCGCACCTCGCGGCACCAGCTGGCCGAAGGTGTCCAGCAGGTAGAGCCGTGTATTCGCCACCGGCCGGCCGATCGGTGCAATGGCCGTCGTCACGTTCGCGGTGTAGACCCACGAGGTGGCATCGATGGTGGTCTCGGTCGGCCCGTAGAGATTGACCACCTTGTTCCACATCGGATGACCGCGGTGAGCGGGTGTATCGAGTTTCAACGGTTCGCCGCCGCAGAACAGCAGACGCACGCCGTCGATATCCCCGCACTGGAAGAACAGCGGCAGCATGGAGGGAATCAGCTGCACGATGGACACATCGTGCTCGACCACATGCCGGTGCATCGCCGCGACGTCGCGCATGGCCTCGCGCGGCAACACGACGGCCGCCGCCCCCACGAGCAGCGGTGTCCACAGTTCCCATACCGATGCATCGAAGGCGATGGACGTGCGCAGCAGGAATACGTCGTCGGACGTGAAGCCGAAGCGCCCGACCTGCCAGTGAAGATGGTTGATGAAGTTGCGATGCTCGACCATCACCCCCTTCGGCGTACCCGTGGAGCCGGAGGTGTAGATGACATAGGCCAGATGATCGGCGCGCAGACCTTCGACGACCGGATTGTGATCCGGCTTCAGGTCCGTGCCCGACAACAGCGCATCGAGATCGAGATGCGTCATGCCGGCCAGCGCTTCGTCACCCAGTGCACGTCGCCCGTCCTCGTCCGCCACGAGCAGGCGCGGGCCGGCATCATGCAGGATCAGGCCCAAGCGATCCGCCGGATAGGCCGGATCAAGCGGCACGTAGGCACCACCGGCCTTGAGGATCGCCAGCAGACCCACGAGCATCCCGGCACCGCGCTCCATGCACAGCGCCACGCGATCATCCGGCCTGACACCCAGGGCGATCAGTTCGTGGGCGACACGATTGGCCGACGCATTCAACGTGGCATACGTCATCCGTGCATGACCCGAAACCAACGCCACGGCCTCCGGTGCATGAGCCGCCCGCGCTTCGAATACCTGGTGGATGCAGAGATCGCCCGGGTACTCACTTCTCGTGGTGTTCCATTCATCCAGAAGCAGACCACGTTCGGCATCACTGAGCACGTCGATGCGCCCGACCGTTTGCGAGGCATCGGCCGCCATCGCATCGAGCACGCGCAGCAGGGCCTCGCGATGACGTTCCATCGTGCCGGCATCGAACAGTGCCGTTGCATAGCGCAGCTCGCCCTGCAGCTGACCGTCGCGCTCGCCGATGTTCAGTTCCACGTCGTACTTTGCCGGGTTCCATGGTGCCAGCAGACTTTCGCGGGTGACACCGGGGAGCACGTCCTGGCCCTGGTCTCCCGACTCCCAGGTCAGCATCACCTGGAAGACCGGCGTGTGATCGAGGTGGCGCGGTGGCTGCACCACGTCCACCACCTGCTCGAACGGCAGGTCCTGGTGCGCCTGTGCCTGCAAGGCCACCTGCTTCACCTGCTCCAGCAGTTCCGACACGCTGGGCGAGTCCGACAGGTCGATCCGCAGTGCCAGGCTGTTGACGAAGAAGCCGATAAGGCCCTCGACCTGTGCATGGCCACGGTTGGCGCTGGGAATACCGATCACCAGATCGTCCTGCCCCGACAGTCTGCCCAGGACACTTGCCCATGCCGCCAGCACGGCCATGAATGGCGTGGCGCCATGCTCATGGGCCAGAGCCTTCAGCCTCGTGCTGGTCCGGGCATCCACGCTCACCGGCAGGCTCGCGCCGTCGAAACGCTGCTGTGGCGGGCGCGGATGGTCGGTCGGCAGGGCCAGCAAGACGGGAGCCTCGGCCAGCTGACGTTTCCAGTAGGCACGCTGCATCGCAAGGCGTTCGCCCTGCAACCAGCTCCGCTGCCACGCGGCGTAATCCGGATACTGGATATCCATGGCAGGCAGCGGATCGTCGGCACCTTGCGCAAAGGCGCGGTAAAGCGACGCCAGTTCGTCCGTGAGCACACCCATCGACCAGCCATCGGACACGATGTGATGCTGTACGAGCACGAAGGCCTGGTCGTTCGTTCCGAGCGAGATCCAGTGCGCGCGAATCAGCGGCCCTTCGGCCAGATCGAACGGCATGTCGATATCGTCGACGAACAGACGATGCAACGTAGCCGCCTGATCCGCATCGCCTGCAAGGTCGTCTTCGCGCCATGGCATGCCTTGCCCCGCATCGAGCAAGCGGACATGAGGCTGTCCGTCCACGCTCACGAAGCGGCTGCGCAAGGCCTCGTGACGCGACCAGATGCGGTCCAGACTGCGACGCCACGATATCTTGTCCACCTGTCCACGCAGACGAAGACCCAGCACCACGTGGTACGAGGCACCGATATCGTCCATCTGCGACAGGAACCACAGGCGTTGCTGGGCGAAGGACAGTGGCAGGGCGCCATCGCGCGATATGGCTTCGATCCGCGTCTGCACACCCGATGCGGCGCCGAGATGACCCGCAATGGCGTCGGCAAGCTGTGCCAGCGTCGGCGCCGTGAACAACACGGGCAACGGTAGTTCGATACCGAACTGTGCGGGCAGGCGACCGAGCAGGCGAACGGCGAGCAGCGAATGCCCGCCGAGGGTGAAGAAGTTATCGTGGCGACCGATCTTCTCCAGGCCCAGCAGGTCCTGCCAGATGGCAGCCAGGGTCTCTTCGATCTGGCCCTGCGGTGCTTCGTACGCTTCCCGTGCAAACGCCGAGTCATCCGGCAGCGGCAGCGCCTTGCGATCCAGCTTGCCGTTCGGTGTGAGCGGCAGCACCTCCAGCGCCACGAAGGCCGACGGCACCATGTAGTCGGGTAGCTGCTGGCTGAGCTGCGTGCGCAAGGTCGGGATCACCGCGTCCGCATCGATGCCCTCGTGCAGCACCACATAAGCCACCAGGCGCTTCTCGCCCGTGCCGAGGGCACGTGCCACCACGGCCACGTCACGCACGTCCTCGCGTTCACGCAGACGGGCTTCGATCTCGCCCGGCTCGATGCGGTAGCCGCGGATCTTTACCTGTTCGTCGTTACGACCCAGGTAGACCAGCTGGCCGTCCGGCAGGTAGCGCACCAGATCGCCCGTGCGATACATCCGTGCCTCCGCCGTTGCGCTGAACGGATCGGCAAGGAAGCGCTCCGCCGTCAGCTCCGGGCGATTCCAGTAACCCCGGGCCACGCCGACGCCACCCACATACAGCTCGCCCACCGCGCCCAGCGGCACCGGTTGCTGCTGCGCATCGAGCACGTACAAGCGCGTGTTCGCGATCGGACGACCGATGGACGGGTTGGTATCGCCCGGGTTGACCGCGCCCGAGGTCGCCACCACTGTCGTTTCCGTGGGGCCGTAGTTGTTGGTGACCGTCAGCGTCGCAGGCAGCGACGCCGGCAGCGCATTCAGGCGATCACCACCGACCAGCAGGTGACGCAGGCCGGTCGGCAACGATTCCTCCATCGCCAGCTGGGCCAGCGGCGTCACCAGGAAGGCACTGTCCGATGCCTGCGCGCGCCACCATGGCAGCAGCAAGGCGTGGTCGCGGTTCGCCGCCGGAGGCGGCAGTTGCAAGGTTACGCCGCTGGCCAGGGCCGGCCAGATTTCCCACGCGCTCGCATCGAAGGCCATGCCTGCCGTGGCCGTCGTGCGCTGGCCGGGCGCCAGCTCGAAGGTCCGGGCATGCCAGGCGATCAGGTTGGCGAAGGAGCGATGTTCGACCATCACGCCCTTGGGCGTGCCGGTCGAACCGGATGTGTAGATCAGGTAGGCCAGGTGGCGTGAGGTGAGTCCTTCCACCTGGGGGTTCGTCGAGGGCTGGGTGGACCATGCCTGCGGCGCATCCAGCGCGAGGCAGGCGACCTCGCCCAGGGCCTCGCGACCGGCCGCATCGGCCAGCAGCAGCACCGGCTGGGCATCGCCCAGCACGTGGCTCAGACGCTCGCTGGCGTATGCCGGGTCCAGCGGTACATAGGCACCACCGGCCTTCAGGACCGCCAGCAGGCCCACCACCAGGTTCACGCTGCGCTCCGCGCACAGTGCCACGCGGGTGTCCGGCGCCACGCCCAGCCTGATCAGCCGGTGTGCAAGCCGGTTTGCCTTGGCATTGAGTTCTGCGTAGCTCACCCATTCTTCGGCGGCCACCAGCGCGAGCACATCGGGCGAATGCAAGGCCCGTGCTTCGACCAGTTGATGGATGCAGGTGTCCTGCGCGAACGCGCTTTCCGTCGCGTTCCATGTTTTCAGAAGCAGATGGCGTTCGTCGGCCGGAAGGATCGACAGTTCCCTGGCCGGCCTGCCAGGGTTGTGTTCCAGTGCGTCGGCAAGGCTTTCGAGCGCCCTATGCATATAGGCAGCAATGGCCGCTGGCTTCAGGGGATGAACCGCCTGCACGGTGAGGCCCAGTGCATCGCCATGGTCTTCGACCGAGAGCACCAGCGGGTAGTTGGTGCGTTCCTCCGCCGAAACCAGTCTGATATCCAGGCCATCGTCCACCGCAGGCTCTGCCACCAGTTCACGATTGTGCCGATAGTTGAGCAACGCGCTGAACAGGGGCGATGGCGCCTCCACGCCACTGCAACGCTGGGCAAGCGCCAACGGTGCATGCTCGTGCAAGAGCAGGTCGGCCAGCTTGCGATGCGCCTGCTTCACGCTGTCCGCTACGGACGTCGTGTCCACGTCCAGGCGGATGGGCAGGGTATTGATGAACAGGCCCATGGTCCGGTCGGCACCTTCGCCACCGTGCATGCGGCCGAACAGCACCGTGCCGAACACCGCGGTTTCCTGCCCGCTGGTGCGCGCTACCACCTGTCCCCAGGCCAGATGGCACAGGCTCGCCAGGCTTACACCATGACGACGGGCCTGCGCACGCAGGCGGTCGTTGAGCGATGCCGGCAGGCCTTCGTGCCACTCTGCCGTCTGCTGGCCTTCGTTATGCACCTCGGCCATGCCGAACGGCAGGCTTGGCGTATCGATGTCACCCAGTTGTTCGCGGAAGTAGATTTCGTGGTCGTCCTCGCTCAGGCCCAGGCGGGCCTGGGCAATGAGATTGCGGAAAGGCTGGGCTGTGCCGAGCTGGTCCGCATGACCGGCAAGGATCGCCTTCACCTCGCCCAGCAGGACCTCCAGACCCGAGTGGTCCACGATGAGATGGTGCATGCGTTGCACCACGTACCAGCGGTCGTCACCGGCATCGTGGGCAATGTCGTAACGCAGCAACGGCGCGCGGGAAAGATCGACGCGATGATGCGTCGGGTCAACGCTGGCCATCAGCTGCGCAGCCACGGAGCCCGACGCCGGATCGAAAGCCCGCTCCGTCACCTGGAGGGTGGCCTTGCGCAACACCACCTGTGCGGGCTCGGCCAGGCGATCCCATACGAAGGCCGTGCGCAGGATGTCGTGACGATCCACCACCTGCTGCACGGCGGCGAGGAAACGATTCAACGCCTCGCGCTCCCCGAAGGACAACAGCACGCGTTGCAGATACGGATCGCCCTGCTCCGCCAGCAGATGATGGAACAGGATGCCGTCCTGCAATGGCGACAGGCCGTAGATGTCCTGGATGTTCGCCAGCCCACCGGGCACCTGCTCCACGATCCGGTCGATGTCCGTCTGCGACAGCCCGATCAGCGGGAGCATGGCCGGCGTGATTTTCCGGGTCTCCGTGTCGATCAGGTTGGCAGGCACGGCCACTTCGTGGTTATCGCCGAGCATCGCTGCCAGTTCGCGAAGGCTCGGCGCGGCGAACAGTGCACGCACTTCCAGCGAAAGGCCTTCGCGACGCAGCCACTCCATGTGCTGTACGGCAAGCAGCGAGTGACCGCCCAGGGCGAAGAAATTGTCGTTGCGGCCCACCTTCTCCACGCCGAGCAGTTCCTGCCATATACGTGCGAGGGTTGCCTCGATCTCGCCTTCGGACGCTTCGTAACGCTCGCGGATGAAGGCATCATCGTCCGGCGCAGGCAACGCCTTGCGATCCAGCTTGCCGTTTGGCGTGAGCGGCAACGCATCGATGAGCACGAAGGCTGACGGCACCATGTAATCGGGCAGCGCGTGAACCGCATGCGTGCGCAGGGAAGCGGCCATGCCGCGGCGATCTGCACTCTCATGCGGAACGACATACGCCACCAGCCGCTTGCTGCCGCTACGGTCACCCAGGGCGACTACGGCAACGTCGCGCACGCTGGACTCGTCCAGCAGGCATGCCTCGATTTCGCCCGGTTCGATACGGAAGCCGCGTATTTTTACCTGTTCGTCGTTGCGCCCCAGGTAAACGAGATTGCCATCCGGCAGATAGCGCGCCAGATCGCCCGTGCGGTACATCCTCGCGCCCGACACGTCGCTGAACGGATCGGCCAGGAAACGTTCCGTCGTCAGTTCCGGACGGTTCCAGTAGCCGCGCGCCACGCCATCGCCACCGATATACAGCTCGCCCACCGCACCCAGCGGCACGGGTTGCCGATAGGCATCGAGCAGGTAAAGACGTGTATTGGCAATCGGCCGCCCGATCGGTACCACCGTCGTTTCTTCACCAGTGGCCTCATAGATCGCGCAACCGACGACCGTTTCCGTGGGGCCGTATTCATTGACCATGCGGATACCCGGTTGCAGGCGCTTCCAGTCCGACACCACGGCCGGAGGCAGGGCTTCGCCGCCGATCACCAGCAGGTCGATATGGCTGGGCACGCCACGCGTGCGCAGGCCCTTGCCCAGCAGGTCGAGGTGGCTCGGCGTGATCTTGACCAGCCCGCCCTGCACCTGCACCTGGGCTTCCAGTTCGTCGATTTCCTGTCCCGAACCCAGCAACAGCACCTCGCCGCCGCTGACCAGCGGCACGATCAGGCTGGTGACGGTTGCATCGAAAGCGAGCGAAGACGAGACGGTGGCCCGGCCGGGCGCATAGGCTTCGATCGCCCAGTGCAGATAATTCACCGCGCCACGGTGTTCGATCATCACGCCCTTGGGCGTGCCGGTCGAACCCGAGGTGTAGATCATGTAGGCCAGGTTCCGCGAGGTGAGACCCAGCACCACCGGGTCCGTCACGGGCCGCTGCAACCACGAAGCCTCGTCATCGAGCGCGACCTGCGGCAGCGCCTGCGGTGCCTCGCCCAGAACGCCGCGTCCTGCCCTGTCCCATAGCAACAGCGCCGGTTCGGCATCGCGCAGCATCTGGCCGAGGCGGTCGCCCGCATACGCGGGGTCCAGCGGCACATAGGCGCCGCCAGCCTTCATGATCGCCAGCAGGCCCAGCACCATGCCGACACTGCGCTCTGCGCACAGTGCCACGCGATCACCCGGATTCACCCCTCTTTCGAGCAGCTCATGGGCAAGCCGGTTGGCACGCGCATTGAGTTCGGCATAGCTCAGCCGCTCCCCCCCAGCGATGACAGCGACTGCATCGGGCGTGCGCGATACCTGATCCTCGAACAACTGGTGAATGCAGGTATCTTGCGGATAGGCGCGCGCGGTTGCATTCCAGGTGTCCAGCAATAGATGCCGTTCGTCGGCCGGCAGGACCGGCAGTTCGCCGACCGGGGCATCCGGCGTGGTTTCCAGTGCCGTTGCCAGGCTTTCCAGTGCAACCTGCATGTATCCGCAGATGGCCTCGGGCCGCAAGGGAAACACGACCTGTGCCGTGAGACCCAGGGCATCGCCATGATCTTCCACCGAAAGCGTCAGCGGATAATTCGTGCGCTCTTCGCCACCGATCACCTCGATGCCGAGTTCGTCGCTGTCGACGACATCGCCTTCGATGGGGCGGTTGTGGCGATAGTTGAGCAGTGCGCTGAACAACGGCGCGGGGGCCTGCACGCCACTGCAACGCTGGGCCAGTGCAAGCGAGGCGTGCTCGTGCTGCAACAGGTCGGCCAGCTTGCGGTGCGTAAGCTTCACGCTCTTCAGCACAGGCGTGCCGTCCAGGTCCAGGCGAATGGGCAAGGTGTTGATGAACAGGCCCATCGCCCGGTCGGCACCTTCGCCACCGTGCATGCGACCGAACAACACCGTGCCGAACACGGCCGCATCCTGCCCGCTGGTCCGCGCCACCACCTGGCCCCAGGCCAGATGGCACAGGCTTGCCAGGCTCACGCCGTGGCGTCGGGCCTGTTCACGAAGACGGGTATTCAGGCCGGCAGGCAGAAGCGCATGCGCCTCGCCCACCTGCTGCCCGTCGCGATGCACCTCGGCCAGGCCGAACGGCAGGCTGGGCGTGTCGATGTCGCCTAGTTGTCCACGGAAATAAGCCTCGTGAGCGGCCTCCCCCATGCCAAGTCTTGCCTGGGCCACCAGATGACGGAACGGCTGCGCAGGCCCAAGGTTTGCACCGTGACCGAGCAGCAGGGCACGCACTTCACCGTAGAGGATTTCCAGGCCGGAGTGATCGCCCACCAGATGATGCAGGCGCTGCACGGCATGCCAGCGTCCATCCTGCGGGTCTTGCGCGATGTCATAGCGAAGCAGGGATGCTTCCCCGAGATCGATGCGGTGATGGCGCGGGTCCACGCCGGCACGCAATTGTTCCGCGATGGGCCCCTTCCCCGGATCGATGTCCCACGTGGTGACCGCAACATCCGCCTTGCGCCAGACCACCTGGGCCGGGCGCGACAGCTGATCCCAGACGAAACCGGTACGCAGGATGTCATGCCGGTCTACCACGTGCTGCACGGCGGCCAGGAAGCGATCGAGCAGGGCGCGATCCGGGAAGACCAGCTGGGCGATCAACAGGTACGGATCACCCTCTTCCGCCAGCAGGTGGTGGAACAGGATGCCATCCTGCAACGGCGACAAGGCGTAGATGTCCTGCACGTTCGCCACGCCACCCGGTACGCGGGCGACGATGCGATCGATATCCGCCTGGGTCAGCTCGATCAACGGCAGCATCGCCGGCGTGATGGCCAGCGCATCGGACGGAATGCGGTTCTCGGGCACCACCACTTCGCGATGCTCACCCAGCGAGGCGGCCAGTTCGCTCAAGGTGGGGGTGGAGAACAGTGCGCGCACTTCCACCGAGAGTCCTTCACGGCGCAGGCGCTCCATGTGCTGCACGGCGAGCAGCGAATGCCCGCCGAGGGTGAAGAAGTTATCGTGGCGACCGATCTTCTCCAGGCCCAGCAGGTCCTGCCAGATCGCAGCCAGGGTCTCTTCGATCTGGCCCTGCGGTGCTTCGTACGCTTCCCGTGCAAACGCCGAGTCATCCGGCAGCGGCAGCGCCTTGCGATCCAGCTTGCCATTCGGGGTGAGCGGCAGCACCTCCAGCGCCACGAAGGCCGACGGCACCATGTAGTCGGGTAGCTGCTGGCTCAGCTGCGTGCGCAAGGTCGGGATCACCGCGTCCGCATCAATGCCCTCGTGCAGCACCACATAAGCCACCAGGCGCTTCTCGCCCGTGCCGAGGGCACGTGCCACCACCGCGACATCTCGCACGTCCTCGCGCTCTCGCAGACGGGCTTCGATCTCGCCCGGCTCGATGCGGTAGCCACGGATCTTTACCTGTTCGTCGTTACGACCCAGGTAGACCAGCTGGCCGTCCGGCAGGTAGCGCACCAGATCGCCCGTGCGATACATCCGTGCCTCCGCCGTTGCGCTGAACGGATCGGCAAGGAAGCGCTCGGCCGTCAGCTCCGGGCGGTTCCAGTAACCCCGGGCCACGCCGACGCCACCCACATACAGCTCGCCCACCGCCCCCAGCGGCACCGGTTGCTGCTGCGCATCGAGCACGTACAAGCGCGTGTTCGCGATCGGACGACCGATGGACGGGTTGGTATCACCCGGGTTGACCGCGCCCGAGGTCGCCACCACCGTCGTTTCCGTAGGGCCGTAGTTGTTGGTGACCGTCAGCGTCGCAGGCAGCGAGGCCGACAGCGCGTTCAGGCGATCACCACCGACCAGTAGGTGACGCAGGCCGGTCGGCAACGGATCCTCCATTGCCAGCTGGGCCAGCGGCGTCACCAGGAAAGCACTGTCCGATGCCTGCGCGCGCCACCATGGCAACAGCAAGGCATGGTCGCGGTTCGCCGCCGGGGGCGGCAGTTGCAAGGTCACGCCGCTGGCCAGGGCCGGCCAGATTTCCCACGCGCTCGCATCGAAGGCCATGCCTGCCGTGGCCGTCGTGCGCTGGCCGGGCGCCAGCTCGAAGGTCCGGGCATGCCAGGCGATCAGGTTGGCAAAGGAGCGATGTTCGACCATCACGCCCTTGGGCGTGCCGGTCGAACCGGAGGTGTAGATCAGGTAGGCCAGGTGGCGTGAGGTGAGTCCTTCCACCTGGGGGTTCGTCGAGGGCTGGGTAGACCATGCCTGCGGAGCATCCAGCGCGAGGCAGGCGACCTCGCCCAGGGCCTCGCGACCGGCCGCATCGGCCAGCAGCAGCACCGGCTGGGCATCGCCCAGCACGTGGCTCAGACGCTCGCTGGCGTATGCCGGGTCCAGCGGCACATAGGCACCACCGGCCTTCAGGACCGCCAGCAGGCCCACCACCAGGTTCACGCTGCGCTCCGCGCACAGTGCCACGCGGGTATCCGGCGCCACGCCGAGTTCCACGAGGTGGTGCGCGAGACGGTTCGCCCTGAGGTTGAGTTCCGTGTAGCTCACGATTTCGTCGGCCCCGACGAGGGCCGGCAGATCAGGATGCTGTCGTGCCTGTGCTTCGACCAGCTGCTGGATGCAGGCATCTTCTGCGAAGACCTGCTCCGTCGCATTCCACGTATCCAGCACCAGTGTCCGCTCTTCGTCGAGCAGCAGGGGGATATCCGCCACCCGTGCGTTCAGATCGAGACTGACCTGGGCCAGGAAATGCAGCAGGCGATCCGCATGACGCTCGATCGTCGCATCGTCGAACAGGGCTCGATTGAAGCGCAGTTCGAGGTCCATCGAGGCCTGCCGCCCGAACTGGGTGAACAGGAAGGAAAGGCCGCCCTCCGGTCCGCTCAACCACTGGATGTGGCTTGGCTGGCCTTCCAGCTCGATGCCACGCTTGAGGAAGAGCGTGTTCACGCTCACCTCGGTATGCCTTGCATCGAGACCGAGGCGACGCACGATGTCGCCAAAGGGATAACGGCCATGCTTCAGTACATCGCGGAAGGCTTCCGCGATGTACGCGATGCTGCCACCCACCGTACCTTCCCGCGCATCCAGCGACAGACCGAGCGGCAGAGCCTTCGCGAACTGGCCCGGAATATCGAGCGCGTCCCTCGTACGATTGAGGAAGGCCACGCCGAAGGCGAGATTGCCCTCCCCGCTTACACGTGAAAGATACAGGGTGGTCAATGCCGTGATGCATTCGGCCAGCGACACCGACGCCTCTTCGGCAAGCCGGTTCAGTGCATCCTGCAATACGGTCGGAAGGGCCCGCGTCACGGAAGCCACGCGCTGGGCCTCATCCTCCGCATGGGGCCGGTCGGCCAGCGACGAGAGCAGCGTCGTCTCCGGCCAGCTTCCGCTGGCGGTCTTCCAGAAGAGCGTATCGTCCGTATGCGTCGCCGAATCGAGGTAAGCCTGGTCGGACTTCAGCGTATCGATGAAGACACGATCCATCGTGAAGACATGGGCCGGGTTCGTTTCGAGCAGGGAGTAGTTCTTCACCAGCCGCTCGTAGTAACGGATGACCGACCAGCCGTCGTACACCATGTGATGGAAACGCAGGACCACGCAGGCGTTGTCCGGCCAGTGGAACATGGCGACCACGCCTTGCCGGTCGTCGGATGCCTTCATCAGCGAACGGTGCCAGTCGCGTATCACCTGCTCCTGTGCTTCAGGTGCTGCTGGTGCATCGATGACAATGCGTTCGAAACGCGTCGCCGGCACCCGTGCTTCATGCTGGCTTCCCGTACGGCTCCATTCCAGCCAGCAGGACTGGTGCTGTGCGATCAGCGCACGCGCGGCATCGTCCAGTCGCGCGCGATCCGACGACGGCGCGCACCGCATGATGGCCACCGCCTGGTGCGAGCTGCCCTCCGGCGCAGCCTGCTCCTGCAGCCACACGGTCTCCTGGGCCAGCGAAAGCGGATACCAGGCGCCCGTGGCAGGTGCAGGACGATGAAGCATCCGTTCGAGTGCCTCGTGCTGTCCCGAGGACAGCAGACGCGTCACGCTTTCCTGCCATACGTCGCCCACGGAGGCCTGGGGTGCACGGATCGCTCCAGCAAGGAAACTCATATACAGCGACAGGATCGCTTCCATCGACGCGGCATCGAACAGGTCGGCGCTGAAGCTGACATCCGCGACGAGGCTGTCCTGGCCGTGACGGAAGATGATCGCGATATCGGCGCCGCGACCGCTGAGCCCCCGCGATACGGGCTTCACCGCCAGGTCACCCAATGAGATATCCGCATCGGATACCGACTGCTGCAACTGGCAGAACACCTGGAAGATCGGATCGTGCGAGGCACTGCGCTGCGGATTGACGGCGGCGACGATCTCGGCAAACGGCAGGTCGCCGTGTTCCAGGCCCCACATCAGGGCCTCGACACCTTGCGTCCAGTGATCCTGCACACGGGAAGAAAGCTCTACGCGATGCGGCAGTGCAATGCTGTTGACGAACATGCCGACCATCGATTCGGTGCCCGGCAGGCGACGGCCTTCGGCCACCGTACCCACTACGACATCGCGGCTGCCTGCCAACTGGCCGAGCACGATGGCAAGCGTAGTCTCCAGCAGCACGAAGGGGGTGACCCGGTAGCTGGCCGCCACGCGCTGGATATCCCTGACCAGCGCTGCGGGGCAGGCGATGTCCAGATGACCGGTGTCGTCGCTCATTACCGACGGACGCGAACGATCAAATGGCAGGTTGAGGCAGACCGGCAGGCCGGCCAGTTGCGCGCGCCATGCGCGACGCAGCTCGTCGAGACGACCACCATCCAGGTGACGACGCTGCCATGCGGCGTAATCACGATACTGGTGGGCGGGCGCAGGTAGCGACGGTTCATCGCGCTCATAGGCAACACAAACGTCGCGCCAGATCGCCTGGGACGACACGCCATCCGTCACCGCATGATGGATGTTGAGGACCAGCCACGCCTGCCCGGGTGTCGCCACGAGAAGCGTGGCGGCAAACACGGGACCCTCGAAGCAGTCCGGTAGCCGGCCAGCCTGCTCCTTCGCCAGCGCAACGCCATCGTCAGCAACCTGCCGGATCGACAGCCGGAACATGCCTGGCAAGGCAATCACGGGCACGAAGCGCCCCTCTGCACCCATCTCGTAGCGGGTGCGGAGGATTTCGTGCCGCGCAACCACGGCCTGCAACGCCCTCTCCAGACGCTCGGGCACAAGCGCCCCCGTCAGCTCAAGGATCATGGATGAGTTCAGCATGCCGCCGTGCGTGGCGGCCAGGTGCGTCGCCAGCATGCGCTCTTCGGCGAAGGACAACGGCATCGTACCGTGGCGATCCACCACGGGCATGGCCGCATCGTCACGCTGTAGCGGCGCTTCATCGATGGCAATGGCCAGCCCGGCAACCGTCGGTGCCGCAAAGAGTGCGCGCATCGACAGCGAGCGACCGAACACCTGCTGCAGGCGACCCAGTATCCGGATGGCTAGCAGCGAATGACCGCCAAGGGCGAAGAAATTATCGTGGCGACCCACCCGTTTCAGCCCCAGCAGTTCCTGCCAGATGCCGGCCAGGGCCTGTTCCGTTTCGCCCTGCGGTGCCTCGTAGTCACCGTGCGCATAGGCATCGTCGTCCGGCACCGGCAACGCCCGGCGATCCAGCTTGCCGTTTGCCGTGAGCGGCAATGCGCCCACGATGACAAAGGCCGACGGCAGCATATACGCGGGTAGCCGCTGGCCCAGATGGGAGCGGAGCACCGGCACGATGCCATCGGCGCCGATCCCTTCGTGAAGTACCACGTAGGCCACCAGGCGCTTTTCGCCGTTCGCCACGCTACGCGCAACGACGGCTGCATCGCGGATGCTTTGCAGTTCAAGCAGGCGGGCCTGGATCTCGCCTGGCTCGATGCGGAAGCCGCGGATCTTCACCTGCTGGTCGTTACGGCCCAGGTAAACCAGGTTGCCGTCGGGGAGGTAACGCACCAGATCACCCGTGCGATACATGCGAGCCCCCGCCACATCGCTGAAGGGATCGGGCACGAACCGTTCCATGGTCAACTCAGGTCGTTTCCAGTAACCCGTCGCGACACCGTCGCCACCGATGTGCAGTTCGCCCGGGGCCCCTGGTGGCAGCAACTGTCCACGCGCGTCCAGTACATAGACACGGGTATTGGAGATGGGACGACCGATCGGGATATCCGTCGCATCCTCCGCGACTTCCGTCACGGAAGCCGTGGTCGCATACGTCGTGGTTTCGGTCGGCCCATAGCAGTTCAACAGCAACGGTGCCGTCGGCTGGGCGAGAATGTGGCGATACGATGCCGGTTCGGCGCGCTCTCCGCCGCTCATCAACACACGCAGGCGGGCCAGCACATGCGGGATTTCCCGCGCGTACTGATTGAAGATCGACGTCGTCGCAAAAAGAACGCTGATGCCGGACGATTCGATGATGGCGGTAAGCGCCGCCGGGTCCAGCAGGACCTGTCGTTCGACCACGACGAGGCTCGCGCCATTGAGCAAGGCGCCCCACAGTTCCATCGTGCTCGCATCGAAGGCCGGGTTGGCGGCCAGTGCGATGCGGTCGGTGGAACGAAAGTCCGCATATCCGTTGTTGAGCACCAGGCGATTCACGCCCCGATGCGTAACGAGTACGCCCTTCGGCGTGCCGGTGGAACCGGAGGTGTAGATGAGATACGCGGGCGTGTCGCCCTTAAGCCTCAGCGCAGGATTCGAATCCTGCGCGCAGGCCGATTGCGCAGTACGGATGGAAAGTACCGGAATGCCCGCCGCCTCACCCGCCGGGCGCTCATCGACAAGGATGCAGCGGACCTCCGCATCCGCAAGCATCCAGGCATGACGGTCCTCGGGTGTCTCCGGATCGATGGGCACATAGACGGCACCGCACTTGAGCACGGCCAGTTCGGCCACGACCAGGCCGATGCTGCGACCCGCGCGGATCGCGACGTGCTCTCCGGGGCGAATACCAAAGTCGATCAGAGCATGCGCCAGGACATTCGCGCGGCGGTTGAGTTCGTCGTAGGTGAGGCTGATATCCGCATCGACGATGGCCGTGGCGTCAGGCGTCTCAACCACCCACCCTTCAAACACCTCGTGGATGCGGCGGTCCGCAGGATAAGGCCGCGCCGTGGCGTTGCGGGTTTCCAGCAACAGGGCACGCTGCTCCTGCGGCAGGATGGCCAGCTCGCCTACGGGCGTGTCCGGCGCATGGTCGAGCGCGGCGGCGAGGCTTTCCAGTGCGACCCGCATATAGGCACAGATCGATCGCGGGTCCAGCGGCGCCATGGTCTGTGCGGTCAGGCCGAGCGAATCGCCGCCGTCTTCCACGGAGAGGGTAAGCGGATAGTTCGTCCGCTCTTCGCCATGCAGCACATCCAGCCCGAGTCCGGTATCCACGCCTGAACGAGAGGCCTCGATACGATTGTGGCGATAGTTGAGCAAGGCGGCGAACAGCGGTGCCGGGGCTTCCACACCGCTGCATCGCTGGGCAAGGGCCAGCGATGCATACTCGTGCCGGAGCAGTTCGGCCAGCTTGCGATGGGCCAGCTGCACGCTCTCGCGCACGCTCGTGCCGTCCAGGTCCAGGCGAATGGGCAAGGTGTTGATGAACAGGCCCATGGCCCGGTCGGCACCTTCACCAGCATGCATACGGCCGAACAGCACCGTACCGAACACGGCCGTATCCTGGCCGCTGCTGCGCGCCACCACCTGGCCCCACGCCAGGTGACACAGGCTCGCAAGGCTCACGCCATGACGACGCGCCTGTGCACGCAGGCGATCGTTGAGTGCCTGCGGCAATGCCTCATGCCACTCCTCGACGTCGTAGTCGTCGGCCTGGGTCTCGCCAACGCCAAACGGCAGGCTGGAAGTTTCCACATCCGCCAGCTGTGCACGGAAATAGGCTTCGTGTTCCGCCTCGCCGATGCCAAGGCGGGCTTGCGCCACGAGGCGGCGGAACGGCTCCGCAGGTGGCAGGCTGCTGCCGTGCCCTGCCAGAATGGTCTTCACCTCGTCGAGCAGGATGTCCAGGCCCGCGTGGTCGATGATGAGGTGATGCAGGCGCAGCACCACATACCAGTGATCTGCCTGCGCATCCCGCGCGATATCGAAGCGCAGCAGGGGGGCGTGGCCCAGATCGACACGGTGCTCGCGCGGGTCCACCTGCTTCATGAGCTGGTCGGCGACCGGACCGTCCGCCGCATCCAGCGTCCACGATGTCACCTCGATCGCGGTGCGCCGCAGGACCACCTGTGCCGGACGCGAAAGCTGGTCCCAGAAGAAGGCGGTACGCAGGATGTCATGACGATCGACGACCTGCTGCACGGCACCGAGGAAGCGATCCAGCGAGCCGTGCTCGCGGGTGGAGAGCAGCGCCCGCTGGAGATACGGATCGCCCTTCTCCGCCATCATGTGATGGAACAGGATGCCGTCCTGCAAAGGTGAAAGGGCGTAGATGTCCTGGATATTGGACACGCCGCCGGGCACCTGGGCCACGATATGGTCGATGTCGGCCTGGGTGAGTTCGATCAGCGGCAGCATCGCCGGATGAATCGACGTCGTACCAGGATCGATGAGGTTGTCCGGCACCACCACCTCGTGGTTGCTGCCCAGCATCCCTGCCAGCTCACGCAGGGTCGGCGCCGCGAACAGCGCGCGCACTTCCAGTGACAGGCCCTGCCGGCGCAGGCGCTCCATATGCTGGATCGCCAGCAGCGAATGACCGCCCAGCGCGAAGAAGTTGTCGTGGCGGCCGACCTGCTCCACGCCCAGCAAATCCTGCCAGATGCGCGCCAGCGTTTCCTCGACCTCGCCCATCGGGGCTTCGTAACGTTCGCGGACAAAGGCCGCTTCATCCGGTGCGGGCAAGGCCTTGCGATCCAGCTTGCCATTGGGGGTGAGCGGCAGTGCATCGATGAGCACGAAGGCCGACGGCACCATGTAGTCGGGAAGCGCATGGCTGAGCCGGTCGCGTGCATCGGCAATCACCTGGTCGCCGTCGCTTCCGTTACCCGGCACGACATATGCCACAAGGCGTTTGCCACCTGCACCGTCGCCAAGGGCGACCACGGCCACGTCACGCACCGATGCCTGTGCCAGCAGATGCGCCTCGATTTCACCGGGCTCGATACGGAAACCGCGGATCTTCACCTGCTCGTCGTTGCGGCCCAGGTAGACGAGGTTGCCATCCGGCAGATAGCGAGCAAGATCGCCCGTCCGATACATCCTTGCGTCCGGCACCGCGCTGAATGGATCGCGCAGGAAACGCTCGGCCGTCAGGTCCGGACGATTCCAGTAACCGCGTGCGACACCCGCGCCGCCGATGTACAGCTCGCCCACGGCACCCAGTGGCACCGGCTGCTGATATGCATCGAGCAGATACAGGCGCGTGTTTGCGATGGGGCGACCAATGGGCACCACCGTCGTCTCTTCACCGGTCGCCTCGTAGATCGCGCAGCCGACCACGGTCTCGGTCGGACCGTATTCGTTGATCATCCGGATGCCGGGTTGCAGGCGTTTCCAGTCACCCACGACCTGCGGCGGCAGGGCTTCGCCGCCGATGACCAGCGCATCGACGTGGGTAACTGCTCCGCTTGCGCGCAATCCCTTGCCAAGCAGGTCCAGATGGCTCGGCGTGATCTTCAGCAGGCCGGCATCGCTGCGAACCAGGGCTTCCAGTTCATCGATCTCGCGTCCCGAGCCCAGCAGCACCACCTCGGCACCGCACAGCAACGGCGTGACGAGGCTGGTGATGGTTGCATCGAACGCCAGGGAGGACGACACGACGGTACGTCGTGGCGCGTAGGCTCCGACAGACCAGTGCAGGTAATTCACCGCGGCCCGGTGTTCGATCATCACGCCCTTGGGTATGCCGGTCGAACCGGAGGTGTAGATCATGTAGGCCAGATGGTGCGCGGCCAGATCCTGCACCTGCGGGCGGTCCCCGGGTAATGCCGCCCAGGGGGTATCGTTGCCCAGATCGATGGCCACCAGGTCGGCCGGTAATACACCGAGCACCTCCCGGCCTGTGGCATCGTGAACCAGCAAGGCAGGCTGTGCATCGCCGAGCACCTGGGCAAGACGCTCGCCCGCATACGCCGGGTCGAGCGGCACGTAGGCGCTCCCCGCCTTCAGGATCGCCAGCAGCCCCACCACCATGTCCACGCTGCGCTCCGCGCACAGGGCCACGCGGTCATCCGGGCGTACGCCGCGGTCGAGAAGGTGATGCGCCAGGCGATTCGCGCGGGTGTCGAGGTCTGCATAGCTGACCCGGTCGTCCCCGGCGATCAGCGCGATGGCATAGGGCGTCCGTTCCACCTGGTCTTCGAACATGCGGTGGATGAAGGAGTCCTGCGGATAGTTCTGCTCCGTCGCGTTCCAGGTCTCCAGCAGCAGCGTGCGTTCTCCTTCCGGGAGGATCGCAAGGCCGTGCACGGGACTGGCCGGCGCCGTCTCAAGCGCTGTCGCGAGGCTGGCCAACGCGTGGTGCATGTATGCGCTGACTGCACGCGCATCCAGCGGCCGGACGATCTGGACGGTCAACCCCAGACTATCGCCGCCGTCTTCCACGGACAGCGAGAGGGGATAGCTGGTGCGTTCCTCCGCACTCAGTAGTTCGATGCCCAGCTGACGGATGGCCTCCAGTTCCGTGCCTAGTTCGCGGTTGTGCCGGTAATTGAGTAGCGAACCGAACAGCGGCGCCGGGGCTTGCACGCCGCTGCAACGCTGGGCGAGAGCCAGCGAGGCGTGTTCATGCTGCAACAGGTCAGCGAGCTTGCGATGCGTAAGCTTCACGCTCTCCAGTACAGGCGTACTGTCGAGGTCCAGTCGAATGGGCAGCGTATTGATGAACAGCCCCATCGCACGATCGGCCCCTTCGCCGCCATGCATGCGACCAAACAGCACCGTGCCGAACACGGCCGTGTCCTGACCGCTCGTGCGAGCCACGACCTGGCCCCAGGCCAGGTGGCACAGGCTCGCCAGGCTTACGCCATGGCGACGGGCCTGCTCACGCAGGCGCGCATTCAGTGATGCCGGCAGCGTTTCGTGGAACTCGTCCACGGCCTGTCCATCGCCGTGCACCTCGCTCAGCCCGAAAGGCAGGCTTGGTGTATCCACGTCGGAGAGCTGCGTACGGAAGTAAGCCGCATGGGCATCTTCAGAAACACCGAGGCGGGCCTGGGCAACAAGCTGGCGGAACGGCCGGGCCGGTGCGAGGGCGTCCACGCCACTGGCGAGGATCGTCTGCACTTCGTCGAAGAGTATTTCCAGGCCCGAATGATCGCTCGCGAGATGATGCAGGCGCAGCGCGACATGCCAGCGCCCGTTCGCGGCATCGTAGGCGACGTCGAAGCGCAGCAGGGGCGCGCGCTCCAGGTCAACCCGATGATGGCGCGGGTCCACGAGCGCAAGCAGCTGTGTTCCGATCTCACCGGCTTCCGGATCAAGCTGCCAGGTCGTCACCTCCACGGCGGCGTGACGCCACACGACCTGTGCCGGTTGCGAGAGCTGGTCCCAGACAAAGCAGGTGCGCAGGATGTCGTGCCGGTCTACGACCGTTTGCACGGCACCCAGAAAGCGATCCAGCAGATCCTTGTCCGCCAGTGCCAGCTCCACGAGCAGCATGTACGGATCGCCCTGCTTCGCCATCAGATGGTGGAAGAGGATGCCGTCCTGCAACGGCGACAGCGCGTAGATGTCCTGGATGTTCGATACACCTCCGGGCACCTTCGCCACGATCCGCTCGATATCCTCGTCGGTCAGATCGATCAAGGGCAACATGGCAGGATGGATGACGGCCGTATCGTGATGTACCAGATTCTCCGGCACCACGACTTCGTGATTCTGGCCAAGCATCGCAGCCACTTCGCGCAGGTTCGGCGCAGCAAAAAGCGCCCTTACCTCAAGCGAAAGACCCTGTCCACGAAGTCGTTCCATATGCTGTACGGCAAGCAGCGAATGGCCACCTAACGCAAAGAAATTATCCGTGCGGCCCACTCTCTCGATGCCCAGGAGCTCCTGCCAGAGCTGTGCCAGTGTCTCCTCGACAGGTCCGAGCGGTGCTTCGTAGCTTTCCCGTGCATAAGCACTATCGTCTGGCGCGGGCAGCGACTTACGATCCAGCTTTCCGTTCGGCGTCAGTGGCAGCGCATCCAGCACGACGAAAGCGGATGGCACCATGTAGTCGGGCAGTCGTTGCGCCAGCTGCGCACGAAGCACGTCAAGCTCGGAGGCCCGGTGGGTGCCTGGCTTGAACACGACATAGGCCACCAGGAATTTCCCGCCCGCCGCATCCCTTGCGACAACCGCAGCATCGCGAATACTGTCCTTTTCGAGCAAGCGGCCTTCGATCTCACCCAGTTCGATGCGAAATCCGCGGATTTTCACCTGGTCATCGTTGCGTCCCAGATAGACGATGGTGCCGTCAGGCTGATGGCGGGCCAGATCACCCGTGCGATACATTCTTGCCCCAGGAATGCCGCTGAACGGATCGGCGACGAAGCGTTCCGCCGTGAGGTCCGGCCGGTTGAGGTACCCTCGCGCCACCTGCACCCCACCGATGTAAAGCTCGCCCACCGCGCCTTGTGGCACTGGCTGGACGTAAGCATCCAGCAGGTAAATCGATGTATTCGCGACGGGCTTGCCGATCGGAATATTGTCAGGCAGGTCGTCTCCGGTGCACGACCATGCCGTAACGTCCACGGCGGCTTCCGTCGGGCCATACAGGTTATGCAGTGCAACCGAAGGCAGGGCCTCGCGTAAACGCCGGGCCAGCGCGCCCGGCAACGCCTCGCCACTGCACATGACGTGGCGCAGGCCTGGCAAATCACTTGCTTTCCCGCTATCCACGAAGATCTGAAGCATTGACGGTACGAAATGCAGGATGGTGATGCCATGCCGGCGAATTGCTTCGGCCAGGTAAGACGGGTCTTTATGTCCTTGTGGACGTGCCATCACCAGACGAGCACCGTTCAGCAAGGGCCAGAAGAATTCCCATACCGATACATCGAAGCCGAAGGGCGTTTTCTGCAGTACGGCGTCACTCTCCGTGAGCCCATAGGCTTCCTGCATCCAGATGAGTCGGTTCACCACGCCGAGGTGCTCGTTCATCACTCCCTTCGGCCGTCCCGTCGACCCGGAGGTGTAGATCACATAGGCAAGACTGGAAGGACTGAAGCCCGCAACACTGGGGTTATCAGCTGATCCATGACTCCACGGCCGGGAAGGATCATCCAGCCCAAGCATTACTATCGACGAGTCCACCTGCAACGTGTCGCGTAACGTTGCTGTTGTGAGCAGCACCTTCGGTGCGCAGTCTTCCAGCATCCATTCCAGGCGGTCCACCGGATAAGAAGGATCCAGCGGCACGTAGCCGCCGCCGGCCTTCAGCACGGCAAGCAACCCCACCACCATGCTTACGCTACGCTCGGCATACACGGCTACGCGGACATCCGGGCCAACGCCCTTGTCGATGAGCATATGTGCGAGACGATTCGCTTCCGCGTTCAGCCAGCCATAGGTCACCTGTTCCTCGTCGGTAATGACGGCAACGCTACCCGGCGTGCGTTCCACCTGTGCCTCGAACAGCTGGTGGATGCCCAGGTCAGTGGGATAAGAACGCTCTGTAGCGTTCCAGGTCGTTAGCACGCGCGTCCGCTCTTCCGTGCCCAGGATATCGATGCTTCCCACCGGCTGGAGCGGATCGACGACCATCGTGCCGAGCAGGGTCAACAGGGCATCGCGATGACGTTCCATCGTTTCGGTATCAAACAGCGCCGTGGCGTAGCGCAGGTTGCCCTCCAGGCATCCCTCGTGCTCGCCGATGTTCAGCTCGATGTCGTACTTCACGGGCATCCAGGGCACGTCCATGATCTCGCCATGGACACCTTCGACGTTCCACTGGCCGATCTCGTCGTTATCCCAGGCGAGCATCACCTGGAAGATCGGTGTGTGCTCCAGATGGCGCGGTGGCTGTACCGCCTCTACCACCTGCTCGAACGGCAGGTCCTGGTGAACCTGCGCATCCACCGTTACGCGGCGCACGCGATCCAGCAGGGTGGCCACGTCCGGGCGAGCCGACAGATCGATTCGCAAGGCGAGGCTGTTGACGAAGAAGCCGACCAGGGATTCAGTCTGGACATGACCACGGTTCGCACCGGGAATACCGATGACCAGGTCGTCCTGCCCGGAAAGCCGGCTCAATACCGAAGACCAGGCGGCCAGCACGCCCATGAACAGGGTGGCGCCGTGAGTTTGCGAGAAGGCCTTCAGTCGCGCGGTGGTTACCGCGTCCAGCGATACCGGTACGCTGGCACCCTCGAAGCTCTGCTGCGGCGGGCGCGGCCTGTCCGTCGGCAAGGCCAGCAGCACAGGCGCATCAGCCAGCTGACGCTTCCAGTATGCCGACTGTGCCGCCAGGCGGCCGCCGCTCATCCATGCACGCTGCCATACGGCGTAATCGGGGTACTGGATATCCAGTGCAGGCAGCGGATTACCATGACCTTGCTGGAAAGCATCGTACAGGCTGGACAATTCCTTCAGTAGCACGCCCACGGACCAGCCATCGGAAATGATGTGATGCTGGGTCAGCAGGAAGACGCGATCGTCGTCGGCCAGTTCGATCCAGCGCGCGCGCACCAGCGGCCCCGTCGCCAGATCGAACGGCGCACGGCCTTCCTCCCCATGCAGCCGGTCCATCTCCCCGGACGGGTCGGGTACGTCGCGCAGGTCGTCCTCACGCCACGGCATGCCCTGTCCCGGGGGAAGAAGACGCACCTGGGGAGTGCATCCCACGCTCACGAAATGGCTGCGGAGGGCTTCGTGTCGATCCCACACCGTATCCAGCGCGCGACGCCAGGTGGCCTTGTCCAGCGGCCCGCGAAGACGCAGGCCGAGGGGAATGTGATAACTCTCGTTGTTGTCATCCAGTTGCGCCAGGAACCACAGGCGTTGCTGGGCGAACGACAGCGGCAGCACGGCATCGCGCGATACGCCCTCGATCACCACCGAGCCGGTCGGTGTACCGGCCAGGCGCTGTGACACCACCTCGGCGAATCCCGCCAGCGTGGGCGCGGCAAACAGTTCAGACAACGGCAACTCGATCTGGAACAGGGTTGGCAGGCGACCAAGCAGCTTCACGGCCAGTAGAGAGTGGCCGCCGAGAGCAAAGAAATCATCGTCTCGCCCCACGCGATCCACACCCAGGAGTGCCTGCCATGTCGCGGCGAGCGTTTCCTCGACGTCGCCACGCGGCGCCTCGTACTGCCCGCGGACAAAAGCATCGTCATCCGGCGCAGGCAGCGCGCGACGATCCAGCTTGCCGTTGGCGGTAAGCGGCAGCGCCTCCAGGCACACGAATGCCGACGGGACCATGTAATCGGGCAGTTGCTGGCCCAGCTGCGTGCGCAGCGCAGGCATCGCCAGGTCGGCATCGGCACCATCGCTCAGCACGACATAAGCGACAAGGCGCTTCTCGCCCGCCGCCTGCACGCGCGCGACGACTACCGCATCGCTCACCGTCTCCACGGCCTTGAGCTTTGCCTCGATATCGCCCAGTTCGATGCGGAACCCGCGGATCTTCACCTGTTCGTCGTTGCGTCCCAGGTAAGCCAGCCGGCCATCGGGCAGGAAGCGTACAAGGTCGCCCGTGCGATACATCCGCGCATCGGGAACGCCGCTGAACGGATCGGCAAGGAAACGTTCCGAGGTCAGCTCCGGTCGCCGCCAGTATCCACGTGCGACGCCCGCCCCTCCGACATACAGTTCACCCGTGGCCCCGGGTGGTACCGGTTGCTGGTGTGCATCGAGCACGTAGACGCGCGTATTGGCGATGGGACGACCGATGGACGGCTGGACATCACCCGCCTCGACTGTGCCGGATGTAGCCACCACCGTCGTTTCGGTCGGGCCGTAATTGTTGGTCAGCCGCACATGGGCCGGCAGAGAAGCCGGTACGCCACCGAGGCGGTCGCCACCGACCAGCAGATGACGCAGCCCCTGAGGCAACGTACCTTCCATGGCGAGCTGGGCCAGCGGCGTGACCAGGAACGCGCTATCCAGCGGCTGCTCGCGCCACCATGGCAACAGCAGGGCGGGATCGCGGTTGACCCTTGCCGGTGGCAGGTGCAGCGTGACGCCGCTGGCCAGTGCCGGCCAGATTTCCCAGGCACTGGCATCGAACGCCATGCCTGCGGTGGCCGTGCTGTGCTGGCCAGGTGCAAGGCCGAAGGTCTCGGCATGCCACGCAATAAGGTTGACGAACGTACGATGCTCGACCATCACACCCTTGGGCGTGCCGGTCGAACCGGAGGTATAGATCAGGTAGGCGAGATCGGATGATCCCAGGCCAGGCACGGCGGGATTACTTACCGGCCCCGTCGACGCGACGGTTGCGTCATCCAGGTCGAAGCTGTCTCCGGACCGGTCACCCAGGGCGCCTCGTCCCGCGCCATCGGCCAGTATCGCGGCGGGCTCTACATCGGCCAGGATCTGTTCGAGACGCTCGGTGGGATATCCCGGATCAAGCGGCACATAGGCAGCGCCGGCCTTCAGTACCGCGAGCAGTGCTGTCACCAGGCCCGGACTGCGCTCCACGCACACGGCGACACGATCCTCTCGCCCCACGCCCCGGTCAATCAGATGGTGTGCAAGACGATTGGCCTTTGCGTTCAGGTCTGCATAGGTCAGCAGCTCGTCGTTGCTTACCAGTGCGACTGCGTCGGGATTCTGCTCGACCTGCGCCTCGAACAAGGCATGGATGCAGCGATCGGTGTCGTATGCCCGACCCGTGGCGTTCCAGGTGTCCAGCAACAGATGCCGTTCGTCCGGCGTCAGGAGGGCCACGTCCTGCGGACGCGCATTGAGATCGGCAGCGGCCTCGGCCAGGTAATCCAGCAGGCGATCAGCATGGCGCTCAACCGATGCTTCGTCGAACACAGACAGGTTGAAGCGGAGCTCCAGCCCCATGGCTGCCTGACGTCCGAACTGCGTGTAGAGGAACGAGAGACCGGCCTGTGGACCGCTCAGCCATTCCAGATGGGCCGGATCGCCTCCCAGCTCGATACCGCGCTTGAGGAACAGCGTGTTGACGCTGACCTCGACATGGCGTGCATCGAGACCGTGTTGCCTGACCAGTTCACTGAAAGGATAGCGGCCGTGCGTCATCACATGGCGGAAGGCTTCCGCCGATGCACCGATGCGCGCAGCAATCGTCTCGCCGTCAGGCGACAGACGCAGCGGCAGCACCTTGGCGAACTGCCCGAGCGTATCAAGCATGTCGCGCGTGCGGTTGAGATAGGCCACGCCGATGACGATGTCTTCCTCGCCAGCCATGCGTGCCAGGTACATGGCCGTCAGCGCGGTCAGGCATTCCGAGGGAGTGACCGACGCTTCGTCGGCCGCACGCTGGATGGCGGCCTGCAAGTCGGGCGACAAGGTTCGCGTGACCGAAGAAACACGGAACGGTTCGTCGATGGCATGCGGACGATCGGCCAGCGCGGCAAGCAGCGGAGTCTCCGGCAACGCGGCGCAGCCATCGTGCCAGAAGGCACCATCTTCGGAGAACGCCGGTGAATCCTCGTAGATCACATCGGATGGCAGGCAGTCGAGGTAGTGACGACCCGGCGCAAAACGATGTGCCGGATCGCGCGCCAGCAGTGCATAGTTCTTCGCCAGGTTTTCACCCGTGCGGATCGTCGTCCAGCCGTCGGTCACCAGGTGGTGCAGGCGCCAGACAACCCACGATGTGTCAGCCCAATGGAACACCGCCGCGACACCTTTCATATCGATGTCGGCGATGGCATCGCGATGCCACTGGCGGATGATCTCGGTGCGATCCCACTCACCGGCAGTGGATTCGTCGACGAAACTCACACGTGTCGTCATCGGCACCGACGACTGCCTCTGCCAGCCGGCATCGTTCCATTCCAGCCAGAACACCGGGTTCTGTGCGATGACGGCATCGACGGCCGCTTCCAGCAGGTCGCGATCCACCGCCGGGCCGCAACGCAGTACCGATATGGTCTGATACGAGCTTCCCTTCGTTGCCTGTTCCTCTATCCAGATGGCTTTTTGCGCCGTCGACAGCGGATACCAGGCGCCCGTGTCGCTACGTGTGCCGGACAGCAGCCGATCCAGCGCCTGGCAGTTGCCCGTTGCCTGTACTGCTTCCACGCCGGCACGCCATGCACTGTCCAGTGGTACCGAGGAATCATCGAGCGCCGTCGTCACGAAGGACAGGTAAAGCGATACCAGCCGTTGCACGGTCGACGTATCGAACAGTCGCTCGTCATAGGCCGCTTCAAGCGTCAGCGTACCGTCGGTCTGCCTTGCCTCGATGGCGAAGTCGACTCCGGGTGGAACCGCTGCAACGCGTCCGGATGACCACGCGAAGAAAACCTGGAAGACCGGATGGTGTGCGCTATCGTTGTCGAGGCCCAGCGCTGACACTACCTCCGCAAACGACAGGCCGGCGTGGTCGCGGGCCCACTGCCATGCCTGCGTGGTCTGCTCCCATACGTTACGGACCGGCGACGATGCATCGATCCGATAGGGCAAAGCGCTGGGATCATCGACACCATTGTCGTTGGCGCCGATCACGATGTCGCGGCTCCCGGCCAGCCGGGCACACAGGTACGCGAAGCTGCCGGCCAGGATCGCCAGGGGCGTCGATGTGATGGCTGTCGCAGTATCGATCAGTGCTTCGGACATGCCCGAAGGACAGGCCACCGTGCAACGCGACAACCCATCGCCTGCACGCAAGGAGCGCGGCCGGTCGAACGGAAGATCGATACGTACCGGCTGGCCGGCGAGATGTGCGCGCCAGGCGCGGCGAAGCTCAACGAGACGTTCGTTCATACAAGCAGACTCCAATAACCATCCTGATTAATGGCGAACACCAGCCATAAGAACTTTTTGTTTCTCGCATCACTCACCGCGAAAACGACGCGCAGGGGGACTCACCGCACTGTGTTCGGTCAGTGCGTCGATCCGGCGATGTGATGAGGGGGACTGCCCGACCATATACCGCCACGCATGGCGTTCTTATGACCGTCAGCTCCGCATGGATGTGTCGGTTTAAGCGATTCCGGTCAACACCGTCCGCACGGTGGCTCGCATCGTGACGTACATCTGCGGCGCCGCGCACAGCGACACCGCGCCAGGACCTTGTTGGCTCGCATGAATCCCACCGTTGCCAGTCCTTATGTTCCGGTTTGATCGCCGCGCCCACTTCTTCGCGACGACAGGGTTATTCCCAGGGGGATCCCGAAAGTAACCTGTTCAGGTAATTTCCTTCGATACCAATCAGGGTGTGTTTTCGGCCACAACGCCAAAATGCAGCCATTGCGATGCGTTAGATGTGACTGGCATCGCAATTCGCAGGGAAAAAGCAGCCGTCATCAGTGACGTCAAGCGAAACATGTATGCAATGAAGTGCATCTTTGAAGGATCGCGTGGATGCTTCGTGCCGATATTGTTCCTTCGGCCACATTGCTTCGACATGCAAGCATCGGCGCATGCATTCAGTACGCATGCGCATGGATATGCAACGGGTGCCTGGGGAAAAGCACGCACGAAAAGAAGGCCGGCATCCTTGCCGGCCTCCAGGGGGCACCACATGCGCACGGGCCGCGGACAGCGCCGCGCACACTATTGATAACGCACCGGGGCCCCACCCCCCTACCCCCCTACCCCCGGATACAATCAGCGCAATCGCAAGGTGAAGCTGAGCTGGTAGGCCCGCCCCACCACGTCGTCGAAAAGCGGGTTGTACGCCGTGCCAGGCGACCCGTAGTACTCCGGCGAATGGTCGAGAAGGTTGTGGACGTTGAATGCGATGGTCCAGTTCCGGATGCCCGCATAGGCCAGGTTGAGATCCACCAGCACGAAGGCGGGCGTGGTGCACTTGCCTGCAGCGGCCAGGTAGACAGGGCAGGTCTGGAAGCTGCCGGACGAGGTCTCGTAGCGATACGACCCCGTGTAGCGGACGTTGGTGGTGGTGGTCCAGTCGCGATAGCGCCAGTCCACGCCCAGCAATGCGGTCCAGCGGGGCTGGGAGGCATATCCCGCGTAGTGCTCCACCGGCATGCCATCCACGATGGTGCGGTCCAGGCGCTTCAGGTAGTTGGCATCGGCATGGATGTCGAAACGGCCCAACCGTGTCGTGTCGATCCGGAAGCGGGTTTCCAGGTCGATCACGCGGGCATCGGTCTTGCCCAGGTTGGCCAGCTGCTGGTCCAGGGCCACGAGCTCGCCTGCCGCGTTGCGCTCGAACAGGCGTGGGTAACGCCGTGGATGCATCAGCACGTAGGTGATCGGTAGTACGTTGATCTCGTTGTCGCGGCGGATGCGGAAGTAATCCAGTGTGATGCTGGCATCGTCGCTGGGCGCCCAGACCACGCCCAGCGTGTAGCTCTTCGACGTCTCAGGCCGTAGCTGGGGGTTGTTGACGGAGTTGAGGCGTAGCTCGCAATAGCTGCTGTAGCGGTCGACATAGGCCTCTTCCGCGCAGGGAAGCACCCCTTTGGGCACCTGGGTGAGGAAACCGGCCGAGGCAAGCGATGTCGGCCGGCTCAGCTGCAAAAGGCTCGGAGCCCGGTAGCCGCGGGCCCAGGTACCACGGATGCTGAGGCCATCGAGCGCCTTCCAGACCAGGCCCAGTTTCGGCGACCAGGCATGACCGTAGCCCTGGCTGCGGTCGAAGCGCCAGGCGATGTCCGCATCCAGGCGGTGCGCCACCGGCAGGAACGATTCGACATACGCCGCCGTGCTCCAGCGGTTCTCGCTGCGGATCGACGGCGTCTGGAACTGGAAAATCCGGTTGCTGAGGATCAACGGGTCCGGGATGTCATGCAGCCGGTCGCGATAGGCCTCCACGCCGACCGCCACCGTGGCGGTACCGCCCGGAAGCTCGCCCACGGGATGCGACGCATGCCCGCTTATCCCGTTCTGGGTCGTTTCCGCGCGTCGATGGAGCACGGGTGAGATGGCGTTACGCACCTGGGTCGTATTGACGGTGTTGATATGGAACGAACCCATCTGCACGGCCTGCGCCAGCGTATCGGCGCGAAGCAGGCCCATCAGCACGTCGGAACTGTCGTTGTGCTGTTCGTTGACATGCACGTCCCATTCCCCGTCTCCCCAGGCGCCACGTGCGCCAAGGGTGAGGAAGCGGCTGATCGACACGGTGTTGTCCCGCACCGGCCCCAGGTCATTGAACGAGTAGTCGTAGACGGCGAGGTCATCCTGGCTCTTGTTGTCGGGATGACCCACGGGAAGCAGAAGGCTCTGTTTCACCGGAGCAGACTGCTGTTCCTGTTCCACGCGCGTCCAGCGCAGGTCCGCATAGGCCTCCACGCTGCCGAAGCTATGATCGAGGCGGGCCATCACCGAACGGCTGTTGAGGGCACCCTGCAGGCTGGTGACACCCGCACCATCGTCAAGGCAGACGCCAAGGCGACTGCGCTTGGCCGGCGCGCAGTCCGCGGGCATGAACAGGATCCGCGCGTTGTCGAGGAAGAAATTATCGTCCGATGGCGTGCTTCGCCCACCTTCCGCCGGGCCTTTCGTGAGGGCCGCCCAGGAACGGTCTCTGCCCAGCAAAGGATCGCGCTGGAGATAATCGACACTCAACATGGCGTGCCCGTCATTGCCCAGCGAACCGCCGAAGGTGGCCGTTCCCCGTCGCTGGCGTGCATCGCCACGATCCGACCAGCCATAGCTGCCGTCGAGCGTGGCACCGCTGGCATTCTTTCGCAGCACCACGTTGATGACACCGGCCATGGCATCGGAGCCGTAGATGGCCGATGCACCATCGCGCAGGATATCCACGCGTTCGACCAGGGCCAGCGGAATGCTGTTCAGGTCGTTGACGACGCTGAAATCATCCTGCGCCAGGCCATAGCCCGCCATGCGCTGCCCGTCGATCAGGAACAGCGTGGCGGCCGAACCCAGGCCGCGCAGGTCCACGGCAGCGGCACCGCTCGCACCGGAAAGGCCGTTGTTCTGGTAGACCGCGCCATCGGTGGTGCTCACCGGCGAGTTGCTCACGCGGATGCCCGGTTGCGCGCGCAGAAGGTCATACAGGGTCTGGTAGCCGCTGTGCTCGATCTGCTCGCGATCGATCACCGTCATGGGCGATGCCGTTTCGACATCCGTCCTGCGGATATGCGAACCCGTGACCTCCACCGGGAGCAGGCGTGTCGCGGCTGGCAGCGCCTCGATACGATGCAAGGGCTTTTCAACAGGTGGCGGCGGTGGCGGCAGCTTGCGCAACACAAAGGTCTTGCCGTCCACCACAACGGCCTTCAGACCGCTGCCACGGAGTACTTCCTTCAACGCATCGCTGGTCTCGTGCATGCCATGGACGCCATCACTGTGCTTCAGCGATGTGAGCGCTGCGTCGTAAAGCAGTTGCACGTTGCCCTGGCGGGCGAGTGCCCGCAGCACGTCATCGAGTGGTCCTGCGGCGATCTGGTAGTTGACGTCCGCAGATGCGGCCACGGCCAGACCGCGCGCACAGCACAACGCCATGAGCAAGCCGAATGCCGCTCTTCCGTATCTGCCGATCCGCGGCCCCCCGGCGCGCATACGGCTAGCTCGTGCCTTTCGGCGGCGATGCGTTCAGTGGATGGTTCCTCAGTGCGTCTTCACCGTGCCGTCGTCCGGATACAGCACCAGTTCGTTCGTCCCCCGCCGCTCGACCCTGAGCGACCATCCTGCCTCGAGCGCCCTGACCAGGGCCTGCTGGTCACCGGCATGAAAGCTTCCGCTGACTTCCACCGCACCGAGGCTGCGGTCGCCCAGGCGTACCTTGGTCTCGGAATAGCGATTCATTTCGGTCAGCAGTTCGTCCAGCCGGTGTTGCCGGAAGACCAGTTCGCCACGCGTCCAGCTGCGTGCGGACTCGGCATCCAGCGGTGTCACGCCATCCGTGCTGCCGTCGGCGGCAAAGCGGATCTGCTGGTTGGGCGAGAGCGCGCGCGTACCGCTCCACGAAGCCCGGTCGATCGACACGGCGCCTTCGAGCAACCCGATGGTAACGGCGCCCTCGATGTCGCTTACCTGGAAGGTGGTACCTATATCGTGGATCACATGACTACCCGCATGCACTTCGAAAGGCACGCCGGTATGGGCCACGACGAACTCCACCCGCCCCCGCTCCACGGTGACGACGCGATGGTCGTCATCGAAGCGCAGTGACATGGCCGAACCGGCGTCCATTACCACCTTCGTGCCATCGGGAAGTGCGGTGGGTACGATGCGATCCGGTGCACCGAGCATGCGCTCTACCCGGGCGACAGGCCGCTCGGCAAGCATGCGCGGAACCACCGTGAAACCAAGCCAGAGCAGCAGGCTTGCCGCCAGCGCCGTCGGTGCAACGACACGCAGCCACTGGCGCTGGCGACGTCCGCGGGCCGTGCGTTCACGGGCCTGCCGGCTGGATGCCCGCAGCAATGCATCGTTGCGCAGGGACAAGACGGCGTCGTGCAGTCGCGACGCTTCCACGAAGGCAGCATCGCGGCCGGGTTCTTCCTGCAGCCAGCGCGAGAATGCCTCGCGATCCTTCACGCTACATCGCGGCGACGCCAGCCGGGCCACCCAGGCCTCGGCCGTCTCCGGCAGGGAATGGAAATCGTGCGTCATGCTCAGTTCCTTCCGGCGTCCAGTTCGCCCAGCTGCTTGCGCAGCAGGGCAAGTGCCTTGCCGATCTGCTTTTCCACCGCCTTTACCGAGATGCCGCAATGGGTGGCGATTTCGGGATAGCTCATGCCGTCGATGCGGTTGAGCAGGTAGATGTCGCGGCAACGCGGCGGAAGGCGCAACAACGCCTGCTGCACGCGCGCCAACTCCCTGTGGGTGTCGAGCCGATGCTCGTGCGCCTGCTCCGAGGAGGCCAGCGCGTGCACGTTCTCGTCGAGACTGACGTGATCGGTGAGATGGTGTGTCTGGGCTCGCCTGGCCCGGTCGTTCAGGGCGTTGATGGCGATCCGGTAGAGCAAGGCGCTCCAGGTTTCCGGCGCGTGATCGCGATAGCGGATGAGCCTGGCCAGGCTCTCCTGCGCGATGTCCTGGGCGTCTTCCTCGGACGATACCCGCCGGCGCAGGAATCCGAGCAGCGGATTACGCTGCTCACGTACGAAACGTTCGAAACTTATCGTTTCGACCGAGCTTTCTGCTGGCTGCCCGCCATCGATCGAACTCCGCCCCATGCTGCGATACCAAGCCCCCGAAAGCCTCTTTTCAGCGAGAGTACCCCACTTTCGGTGCGTGTGCGGAATCGGCAATGTTGCGTGCGAAACCATTCATGCTCCCATCGGATATGACGGGCACGGCACGCCCATATCCGGTAGAACGCGAAGAGCAGGGTTTCCCCCTACGGCAGGCCCAGTGCCACGCTGCCCTGGATGGCCGTCACGGTATGGCCGCCCAGCCAGATATGGTGGCCGTCACGCAGTACGTGAAGACGGGCGTCGCGGCCGATGGCCGTGCCTTGCGCGATGGAATAGGTCGCCGGCGCCAGGCCTTCACGCGCGAACCAGGTGGCAATGCCGGCGTTGAGACTGCCGGTGGCCGGGTCTTCCAGCACGCCACCGTCGAAGACGAAGGCACGCACGTCGAACAGTGCGCCAGGGTGCCCGGCGCTCGGCGCGATCACGCCCAGTTTCATCTCGGCCAGGGCCACGGGATCGGGCGAGAGCCCGTCCAGGTAGACGCCTTCACGCAACAGTACGGCGCGCCAGCCGGCGCCGTTATCCACCCAGCGGGCCGCCACGACATCAGGACGGGACACTCCCAGGCCATAGGCGATACGCAGGCATTCGGCTTCGCTCAAGACCTCGTCGCGGAGCAGCGGAGGCGCCAGGAACGACAGGACCCCTGCCTCGTTCCGGATTCGGACCAGGCCGATGCCGCATTCCTGCAGCACGTCGCCCCCTTTGGAGCGGCCGCCGGCCTCCAGCCATGCGTGGCATCCGCCCAGGGTGGGATGACCGGCGAACTGCATTTCCCCGCGCTGGCTGAAGATCCTCAGGCGATAGTCGGCCCTGGCATCACGAGGCGATTGCAGGAAGACCGACTCGCTGAGGTTGGTCCAGCGCGCGAAGGCCTGCATGATGCCGTCGTCGAGTCCATCGGCATCATGAACTACGGCGAGGGGGTTGCCGGACATGGGACGGTCGCTGAAAACGTCGACCTGCCTGAAAGGATGGCTGGACATGGGATCAGATGGTGACGTCGCGGCCCCGCGAGGCATCGCATTCCTGCAGTGATTTATCGAGGACCGCCTTGAGATCGGCGGAAGCAGAGGGGCGAGTGTCACCCGCTGAAACCGCCATGTCTTGCTTCATCGCCGCACTGAGATGGTCTCTTGCCTGCGCACCACAGGGTGTTCTTGGCTTCCACGCGCCCAGGGCTGCGAGGCGGCTTTCGAGCGTGACCGTATTGATCGACACCTGGCGCTGGAAATGCCAGTCGGCGACGACACTGTGCAGATCGGCTGAATCGGCGGCCAGGTTGGCGGCGTCGCTCTTCTTCGCCCGCTCCGACGCCGTGAAAGCCAGGATGGCCGTGGTTGCCGAAGCGATGAAGGCCAGCGCCACGATGGCGAGCGCGGTACGGCGGCCATTGGTACGGCGCGTGGGGGCAGCGTCGTCTCGGTCGGTCATGAGGGCTCCGGATAGGCGCGGGAAACGGCCTATTCTGCCCCAATCGCCCACCTGGGGCCTGCGGCGATGTAACGCGGTTACACCGCTATAGTCGGAAGCTGACCCAAAGGAGACCCGCCATGATCCGCTTCCGATCCCTGGCCCTCGCCGCCCTCGCCACGCTGGCGCTGCCCGTCGCGGCCGCCGACCTCAAGGTGATGAGCTTCAACGTCCGCACCATCACCGGTCCCGACGGCCCCAATCGCTGGGAAATGCGCCGCGACCTGTTCGCCGACACGATCCGCCGCATCGACCCCGACGTGATCGGCACCCAGGAACTGGGCCAGGCCCAGGGCGACGACACGGTGGCCCGCCTGCCGGGATACACCTGGTTCGGCCGCGATCGCTACGGCGGCCACAAGGACGAACACATGGGCATCTTCTACCGGAAGGATCGCCTGAAGGTGATCGAATCGGGCGATTTCTGGCTGTCCGACACCCCGGACAAAGTGGCCAGCATCACCTGGGGCAATATCTTCCCCCGCATGGTGAACTGGGCGCTGTTCGAACGCATCGCCGACCACAAGCGCTTCTACCTGCTGGATACGCACTTTCCCTATCGCGACCAGGATGAAGACGCCCGCACGCGCAGTGCACGCGAGATCGCCGCATGGATCAGCAAGCTGCCGCAGGGCGTGCCCGTGGTCATCACCGGTGACTTCAATACAGGCCCCGACAGCGAGGCGCATGCCCTGCTGACGAAGACCCTCAAGGATGCCTGGATCGCCGCGCCCACCCATGACGGACCGGACGCGACCTTCCACAACTTCACCGGCAAGGCCGACAAGCGCATCGACTGGGTGCTTTACCGTGGCGTGGAAGCGAAGTCCGCCACCACGGTGACCACCTCGAAGGACGGCCGCTACCCGTCCGACCATTTCCCCGTGGCTGTCGATTTCACGCTCTGAGCGATCAGCCCGAGACCGGAGGCTTCGGCGGAGCGGGCGCTGCCGGGGGTGAGGGGGGAACGCCGGTGTACTGCGCCGAGAGCAGGCGCCAGCCATCCGCCGAACGCACGGCGGTGGCACCGAGAGACAAGCGCATCTCGCGCCCCGGGGCGAGGGTAAAGACGATTTCGCCCGTCACTGCGGATACATCGCCCGACGTACGCGCTTTGAGCGCGCTCACGGAGGACGGGGGTGCCTGCATTTTCTTTTCGGGTGCGTAGAAGGACAGCACGGCATCGTGCTCGTCGACCTGGCCACGCGGGGATACCTCGACGAAACCCGGGGCAAGGACTGCATTCAGTGCCGTCACGTCGAAATCGCGTTCGGCCTTGAGATAGCGGGACACCGCCGCTTCGGGGGATGACTCCGCAGCGGCTGCGGTGCCGCTGACGGCGACGAGGGCAAGCAGGGCAAGCGCAGGACGACGATCCATAACTACCTCGTTCCTAAGGATGTCCGTCCATCATGGGGTGCCCGGCACGGTGCCGCATGGCCCGGTCGTCATCCGGACGAATGGGCTATACGGGTACCGGGGCACCGGAAATATGCAAAATCCCCCACCCCGGTCTACACCCCTGAGACACCTTTCTGGCACCATCCTCCGGCTAAGGACGCGCCCAGGCGCGCCAGAAGGACAGCTAACCCGATGAATCTGCAAGCCAATTACGAACAGATCCCGCTCAAGGACTACGCCGAGCGGGCCTATCTCGACTACTCCATGTACGTGGTGCTCGACCGCGCCCTGCCCTTCGTGGGCGACGGCCTGAAGCCGGTCCAGCGCCGCATCGTGTACGCCATGAGCGAGCTGAGCCTCGCCGCCACCGCCAAGCCGAAGAAATCCGCCCGTACCATCGGCGACGTCATCGGCAAGTTCCACCCCCATGGCGACTCGGCCTGCTACGAGGCCATGGTGCTCATGGCGCAGCCGTTCTCCTACCGCTACCCGCTGGTGGACGGTCACGGCAACTTCGGCTCGCCGGACGACCCGAAGAGTTTCGCGGCCATGCGCTACACCGAGTCGCGCCTGACCCCCATCGCCGAGTTGCTGCTCTCCGAGCTGGGCCACGGCACCACCGACTGGGTTCCCAACTTCGACGGCACCATGGAAGAACCTTCCTGGCTGCCGGCCCGCGTGCCCCATGTGCTGCTGAACGGCTCCATGGGCATCGCCGTGGGCATGGCCACCGACATCCCGCCGCACAACCTGCGCGAAGTCGCCAGCGCCTGCATCCGCCTGCTCGACGATCCGGACGCCACCATCGCCGACCTGTGCGAGCACGTGCAGGGCCCGGATTACCCGACCAAGGCCGAGATCATCACGCCCCGCCGCGAGCTGGCCGCGATGTACCAGAACGGCACCGGCTCGGTGCGCGCGCGCGCCATCTACGAGCGCGACGACGGCAACATCGTGATCACCGCGCTGCCGCACCAGGTATCGCCCTCGAAGATCCTCGAGCAGATCGCCGCGCAGATGCGCGCGAAGAAACTGCCGATGATCGAAGACCTGCGCGACGAATCCGACCACGAGAACCCCATCCGCCTCGTGCTGGTGCCGCGCTCCAACCGCGTGGACGTCGAGGAAATGATGCAGCACCTCTTCGCCACGACGGACCTGGAGAAGAGCTTCCGCGTCAACCTCAACATGATCGGCCTGGATGGCCGTCCGCAGGTCAAGGACCTCCGCACCATCCTCACCGAGTGGCTGCGTTTCCGCACCGATACCGTCACCCGCCGCCTCAATCATCGCCTGGGTCGTGTCGAGCGCCGCCTGCACCTGCTCGAAGCTTTGCGCATCGCCTATCTCAACCTCGACGAGGTGATCCGCATCGTCCGCACCGAGGACGAACCGAAGCCCGTGCTGATCGCGCGCTTCCGTCTCGACGAGGAACAGGCCGACTACATCCTCGAGACCAAGCTGCGCCAGCTGGCGCGCCTTGAGGAAATGAAGATCACCGAAGAGCGCGACAAGCTCGAGGAAGAGCGCGCGCGCATCAACGTGCTGCTGAAGTCGCCGGCCAAGCTGAAGGGCCTCATCAAGGAAGAACTGCGCGCCGACGCCGAGAAGTTCGGCGACGAGCGTCGCTCGCCCCTGATCGAGCGCAGTGCTGCGCAGGCGCTGGACGAGAGCGCGCTGGTCGCCTCCGAACCGGTCACCGTGGTGCTGTCGCAGAAGGGCTGGGTGCGCGCCGGCAAGGGCCACGAGATCGACGGCGAAGCCCTCTCCTACCGCGACGGCGACAGCATGCTGGCGATCGCCCGCGCCCGTACGACGCAACAGGTGGCCTTCATCGACTCCACCGGCCGCGCCTATGCCACGGCGGCGCATACGCTGCCGTCGGCACGCGGCAACGGTGAACCACTCACGGGCCGCTTCAGCCCGCCGGCCGGTGCGCGCTTCGATGCCGTGGTGGCCGCCGAGAACGACACCCGCATCGTGCTCGCCACCGACTTCGGCTACGGCTTCGTCACCCGCTTCGAGGCGCTTACCGGCCGCCAGAAGGCCGGCAAGCAGATCATCTCGCTCAGCGACGGTGCCCGCGTGCTCGCGCCGGCCGTCACGGCCGATCCGTCGCGTGACCGCATCGTCGTGGTCACGGGTGAAGGTCACCTGCTGATGTTCTCGGTGACCGAGCTGCCCGAGCTCGACAAGGGCAAGGGCAACAAGCTCATCGAGATCCCCAAGGCCAAGCTGGCCTCGGGCGAGGAGCGCGTGGTCGGTATCGCCGTGGTTGCCGAGGGCAAGGGCGAAGTCACGCTCTACGCCGGCCAGCGCAAGCTCACCCTGAAGTGGGCCGACCTGGTGGAATACGGCGGCAGCCGCGCCACCCGTGGCAACGTGCTCCCCCGCGGCCTGCGCCGCGTGGAGCGCATCGAAACCACCGGCTAGGCGATTTTCTGTAGGAGCGCGCCTTGCGCGCGACCGGATATGTCGCACGGTCCGGTCGCACGCAAGGCGCGCTCCTACAATGGCGGCTCAGAGGCGGGTATAGCTCCACGACACCATGCGGCCGTCCTTGTACGGCATCACGCCATGGAACGGCCGTGGGTCGTCGTCGAACACCAGCGGCAGGAAGTTCCGGTCGCCCTCCCACATCGGCAACGCATCCAGCCCATTCACGGGCACCCATTCCAGGTTGCCCTCGGCATTCGATGCCGGTGGCTCGCCCTCGAAGCGGGTGATGGCGAAGATGAAGCCCAGCCAGTCTTCTCCGTTCTTTCCGAACCCCGGCCAGTTCAGCGTGCCGCGCAGGCGCATCTCCACGCACTCGATACCGGCCTCTTCCCGGATCTCGCGCCGCATGCAGGCGGCGATGTCCTCGCCCGGCTCCATCTTGCCGCCCAGGCCGTTGTACTTGCCCAGGTGCTGGTCGTCCTTGCGGGCGTTGCGGTGAACCATGAGGACGCGCTGGCCGTCCGGCGACAGCACGTAGCCGAGGGTGGCGACGATGGGCGTATAGGGCATGGCGATGGCAGGGCTGGGGAAAAACCCCGGAGTTTACGCCGTTCAGGCGATCGGCAGCCCCCAGGGCCTTGCACCTGCGGGGTGGCCCGGCGAACATCCGGGGGATGCACCGCCGGTACTCCCTTCGCATGACCCGTTTTCTCGCACGACTTTCCATGGTCACCACCCTCGCGGGCCTGGCCACCGCCTGCTCCGGCCCGGCCGATGCCGTGGAAGGCCGCGATGTCGTGTTCGACAGCCAGTCGTATTTCACCGTCACCGTGGATACCCGCCGCGAAGACATCGAACTGCACTGGCGCAACCCGGACACCGACCAGCCCTTCGGCGGTATCGAAGCGCTTAAGGCCTGGACCGAAAGCAAGGGCCGCCCCCTCACCTTCGCCACCAATGCCGGCATCTACGACCGCGACTTCCGTCCGCTAGGGCTGTACGTGGAGGACGGCAAGACCCTCGTTCCGCTCAACCTGGCGCACGGCAACCCACGCTCGGGCAATTTCTCCCTGCTGCCCAACGGCGTCTTCGCCGTGTACGACGATGGCAGCGCGGAAGTGCGCACCAGCGAGGCCTTCCGCGCGGCGGCACGCAAGCCGCGCTGGGCGACGCAGTCCGGACCCATGCTGGTCGTGGATGGTGAAATCAACACCCAGTTCGACGACGGTTCCGACAGCATGAAATGGCGCAGCGGCGTCTGCGCACGCACATCGCACGAAGTCGTCTTCGCGGTCAGTCGCGCCCCGGTGAACTTCCACTCCTTTGCCCGGCTGTTCCGCGACCAGATCGGCTGTCGCGACGCGCTGTTCCTCGATGGCACGATTTCCCAAGCCTATACGCCAGCCGCCGGCTACGCTGGAGCCCCTGCCTTCATGACCAAGCCCTACGCGGGCATCATCGCCGTCTTCCCCAGGAAACCATGAAAATTCGCCGCGCCCTCTCCCGCCTGCTGATCGCCCTCCTCGTGTTGATCGGCCTGGCAGGAGGGGCCGGTTGGTACCTGCTTTCGGGAAGCCTTGCCCGCCTGGACGGCAAGATCATCGTCACGGGCCCATCCGCCCCCGTAACGCTCGATCGCGACGAACGCGGCACCTTGACCGTAGAGGGTCACAACCGCCGTGACGTCGCCTGGGCACTCGGCTACGCGCACGCGCAGGATCGTTTCTTCCAGATGGACCTCATGCGCCGCGTCGCGGCCGGCGAGTTGTCGGCCCTGGTAGGCAAGGCCGCGCTTGAAGTCGACACGGGCCATCGCGTGCACCGCATGCGTGCGGTCGCGGAACGTGCCTATGCCATGCTTCCGGCCGATCAGCGCGAGCTGGTAGACGCCTATCGTGATGGCGTCAACACAGGACTCGGTGCGCTGCGTGTCCGGCCCTGGGAGTACCTGCTGCTGCGCCAGGCACCTCGCCCGTGGAAGGGGGAAGACACCCTGCTGGTGCTGGGTGCCATGTACCTCGACCTCAACGAAGACGGTACGAACCAGCGCGAACGCGAGATCCGCCGGCTCCGGGCAGCCCTGCCCCCTGCGCTCGCCGATGCCCTGCTCGCCCCGGACCCGCAGTGGGAAGCGCCGCTCGATGCAAGCCCATCGCCTGGTGTAACGCTACCTGACGCCACGAGCTTCGATCTGCGCAGCCAGGCCACCGCTGCCGCCATCGCCCCCGCGCCGCTGCCCGAATTCCCCGGCAGCAACAGCTTTGCGGTAGGTGGGGCACTCACCACCGACGGGCATGCGCTGGTCGCCAACGATATGCACCTGGGCCTTCGCGTGCCGGATATCTGGTATCGCGCACGCCTGCGCTACCCCGATCCCGGCGCACCGGGCGGCGTCCGGGACCTGAATGGCGTGACGCTCCCGGGCACGCCTGCACTGGTAGCCGGTTCGAACGGACAGGTGGCCTGGGCATTCACCAACAGCTATGGCCGCTGGATGGATCTCGTGCGTGTCGAACGCGACCCGGCCGATCCGTCGCGTTACCGCACGTCCGACGAGAAACTGCCCTTCGAAGTGCACGACGAAACGATCGAGGTCGCGGGTGGCGCGCCGGTGCAGCTGAAAGTGGAAGACACCTGCTGGGGGCCTCTGGTGGCACCGGATACCGACGGCACACCGCTGGCACTCGCGTGGATCGCGCATGAGCCCCGCGCATTCAACCTCGGCATCATGGGGCTGGAACACGCTGCCAACCTGAAGGAAGCGCTGGATATCGCGCCTTCAGCAGGCATGCCTCCGCAAAACCTCGTCGTCGGCGACAGCGATGGCCACATCGGCTGGACCATCATCGGCAACACGATTCCGTTGCGCGATGGCCCCGACGGTACATGGCAGGGCACCGCCACTGCTGATCGCTACCCACGCCTTGTCGATCCGGACGATCACCGCCTTTGGACGGCCAACAACCGCACCGTTGGCGGCGATGCACTTGCCCTGCTCGGCAACGGCGGCCACGACCTCGGCGCACGCGCCCGGCAGATCCGCGACGATCTGCGTGCGAAGGATCGGTTCGCACCCGCGGACATGCTTGCTATCCAGACGGATGATCGCGCCGTGTTCCTCACCCGTTGGCAGGCGCTGTTGCAGGATGTGCTGGCGAAGGATGATTCGGACGAGTTCGCTTCGCTGAAGCAGCTTACCGCCAAGTGGGGCGGCCGTGCCGACATCGACAGCATCGATTACCGTCTCGTGCGCACCTTCCGCCAGAACGTGCGCGAAGCCGTGCTTGCGCCGTTCATCGCGAAAACCAGAGCCCGCTTCCCTGATTTCAGCTGGCCGCGTGCCGTCGTGGCGGAAGCCGCCATATGGGAGATGCTTCAGAAGAAGCCGATGAACCTTCTCGATCCACGCTGGAAAGACTGGAACGACCTGCTGCTCAACGCTGCACGCAAGACGGCCGACGACCTGGGCAAGCAAACCGGGGGCCTCGCAGCACGACGCTGGGGCGAGACGAACACGGCGCATATCGCGCATCCGCTTTCCGCCGCGCTGCCTCACTGGCTTGCCCGTTTCCTCGACATGCCGTCCGAACCGCTGCCGGGTGACACCGATATGCCGCGCGTACAGGCACCGGCGTTCGGTGCTTCGGAGCGGTTCGGGATTTCACCAGGGCATGAGGACCGCAGCTACCTGGAAATGCCTGGTGGACAAAGCGGACATCCCTTGTCGCCATTTCATGGCTCTGGGCACGAAGACTGGGTACGCGGGCGGGCGACGCCGTTGTTGCCTGGGCAGCGTGAGCATCAGCTTGTGCTGGAGCCTTTGGGTGAACGCAGTTGACCTTTCCGCGATCGTGAAAGGTATCCGTCATTCCTGGGGCGCGAACGATGCCTTCGCCTGCGGAAATCACCTGGCGGGGAGGTTGACGACGATGCCGTCGGACCAGCCTACCCTGGCCTTGGCAGGCAACGACGAATGGGCCGGCTTGCGATAGTCCGTGCACCATGTGCCATGGACGCACGTGTTCCAGCCGGCTTCGTAGACGACATGATAGGGCAGGCGGCGCCCTCCATTTTCGCTCAACAACAGCTCCCAGAGGATTTCGTGTCGCGGGTTCAGCGTTGCCGCGAGGGGTGTCGCCTTGGCCAGGCTACCCGAATGCCCCCTCGTTGCGATCCATCGCTGGATGGCACCGATATCGGGTAGCCACCAGATACTGCGGTAGTAACGGACATCCCCGTTGCCGCGCGTCTGCGTCAAGGCCATCTCCAGTTGCCTACCCGAAGATTCAGATCTCATCATGTTGAGGCCGAAGGTCATGGAAAGGGCGGCCTTGCCTTCTGTATCCATCGAGCGGGAGACCTTCGCATCACCACCTACGTTGATGCTTTCGCCGGCAGATACGGTGACGGCGCCATCGAATGAATCGTCGGGATAGAGCTTCCTCAGCAGTGGCATGAAGGGACAATCCGCTGGCCGGAAAGCCTCCGGGGAATCACAACGAAACACATGGACATTGCCGGACTGTGGAAAAGAGGAATTCAATGGCCATGCAGTGACGACGTCCCTGTCTTCGATCGGCCCCCAACCGGAATGGATGGCTGCATCCATCAGGCTGTGCACCGCACCCGATGCAGGGTCGTACCATGCATCCTCGCCATGGCGACGCGTGAACCCCGTTCCAGCACCCTCACCTATGGTTTTCGTCCAGAACAGGTAACTGTTTTTTGCCTCATCGGCCCGATCTTCGGAGCGGATAAGTGCCCACTCCGCGACGAGATTGAGACGAAGCTCGTTCGAACCGCGAAACGGCTCGATGGTGAAGGCCGGTGGCTCAGCCGCGTGAATGGAGAGATTGCCGTACTGGCACCATCGCCTGACTTCCCTGCGAAACGCTCTTTGCTGAAGCCTGGAAGGCGTCACATCACCAAATAGAGAGTCGGCCATCCGCCGGCTGAACTGGCGGCAGACCTGTGATGGAGTCGATGCGACCAGACTGAACTCCACATGACGCTGTCCGGGAAGGATGTGCAATTCGCGCCTTGGGCGCACCGGGCCCACAGGAAAGACATCCTCGCCCCAGGGCCACTGGCGCAATGTCCTCCTGCGCTCTTCATCGTCGCATGCGTTGAAACCAAATATACCCAGCGTCGCCGCCGGATCCAGGACGATGGTGTTGGTAGCCGGCCATGCGTGTACGCCGTCAGGCTTCATCTGCGCGAGCACCTCGGGCGGGCCGGCCAGAACTGCTTTCCGACCCTCATCGATCAGCAGCCTGAGCTGGTTCCTCACGTCCACCGGAGAATCGCCGTCGACGACTGATACCAGGGCAATGGCCGGCATGGTCAGTTCATCGACGGACCAGGCCGAAGCATTACCCATGGGCAACGCGCACAGTACTGCCCATGAAGCAAGCCCGCGTAGCGAGCGGAATCCATGGCATACATCTAGTGCCATGGGAATCGCAACATGACGGCATCAAACCAGGCCACTCTGGCCTTGGAAGGCAACAGGCCGTCGCGCGAACGCTGCCAGCCTGCGCATTTACCTTCACCATTGCAGGTATTCCAGCCTGCCTCGTAGATCGTGTAGTAGGGAATCACCCGTCCTTCGTTGCCTTGCAACGGGATTTCCCAGAGGATCTCGTATTCGGGGTTGAGCGTGGAAGCCAGCGGTGTGGCCCAGGCAAGGCCGCCGAAGCTATACGAGGCATGCCAGCGCCTGATCGCTTCCAGGTCAGGTATCCAGCGGGTGCTTCGGTGAAACACCGTGTCTGCGTTGGTATGTATACGCGCCATCGACATACTCACCTGCGACGTATGGGTGGCTCCGTACATCACATCGATGCCGAAGGTCACCTTGGGCGAAGCGGACTTCTCCCCAACCGACATGCGCGCATTGCCTACCACCTCGAACTTGGTGCTCTTGGAGGCAAGGATGGCCCCGTCATGGGTATCCTGCGGATACAGTTTCCGCACTCGTGGCTGCGCGGGGCAATCGTAACGCAGGTGTGAATCCAGGCCATCGCATTCGTACACAAAGGTGTTGGCCATGCCTGGAAAGGTCGAGTTCAGCGGCCACGCCGTTATCGTCCGTCGATCCGCCAGGCCACCCCAACCCGAATGAATGGCAACATCGAAAAGATTATGGACATATCCACGATCGTCGATGTATCCATCTTTGCCCGCCCGATGGGTAAACCCGAAGCCGGCTCCCTCCCCGACGGTCTTGGTCCACATGAGATACGACACTCGCGACGGATTGGCATGGTCTTCGCTTCGAATGAAAGCCCATTCGGTGCTGAGCGTAAGGAGTGCATCCCTCGTGTCCTGGAATGGCTCGATCACGAATGCGCGAGTCGTTCCGGCGTAATAGGAGAGGTCGCCATACTGACACCAGCGACGCACCTCCGAGTTGAAGGCCCTGCGCTCGATGGTATCCGGCAAGGAGTTGCCGAACAGTGCATCGTACATCTGCCTGCTGAACGAACGACAGACCGTGCCTGGCGTCCCGGCGGAAAACTCCAGCGCCACGTTTCGCTTGCCAGGAAAGTGAAACCGGGCGCGCTCCGAACGTACAGTCGGGTCCGCATCACCGCCCTTCGTTCGCATCCACGCGGCAAATGCGTCGAAACGCGCCTGCTCGTTCTCCGCCTGGATAGCGTGCACACCAAGCCCCTCACGTGGATCGATCACCCACGCGCCCGTCGACGGCCACGCGTGCATTTCGTCCTTCATCGCCTCGCCGACGATCTGGCTATCGCCCACCAGTGCAAAAGGCGAGCCCGCATCGATCAGGCGGTTCACCGCACGTTGTATGGCTGCGCTATCGTCTCCATCGACGACCCTGAGTATCGGCAGTCCGGGAACGCTATCGTTGTCCCGGCTCACGGCGCCCGCTGCCGAACATCCCATCAAACCGGCCATCGCCAGCCACAGCTTCGTTTTCATCGGTCAATCCTCCATGAATGGTAAGGGTGCAAGGATGAATCACAGGCTTCATTGCGCAGGAATGTGCAGTACGAGGTGGTCCGACCACCCCATCCGCGTCTTCGCCTGGCGCCGGATCTGGCCATTACCTTCCCTTTCAAGACATGCGGAGCGATTCGCGCATGCATTCCAGCCGAGCTCATAGACCAGATGGAAGGGAAGATCGCGGCCTGCATTGCCCTCCCAGGGCAATTCCCAGATGGCCTCGTATCGCGGATTGAGTGTCGATGCCAGCGGCGTGACCGATGCGAGGCTTCCTGCGTAGCTTCCGGTCGTGGCCCAGCGATAAAGCGCGGGATAATCGGGTGTCCAGCGCGTCGTGCGAAAGAACTGCGTGTCCGCATTGCTCAAGGTACGAACGAAAGGCATGCTCACCGTCTGGGTGCGAAGTCCATGGCGAATCATGGCCATTCCCAGGGAGAGCGTGTCATCTCTCCCGACGGCTTTCTCTAGCAGGGCCTCGCCCGCGATGTCCATGCCTTCGCCCGGCGACACAGGGATGGAACCATCGGAAGAATCTTCGGGATAAAGCTTGCGCAGGATGGGCATGATGGGACAGCCCGCAGGCCTGGCTGCTTCGGGAGCTTCGCAGCGGAATGCCTTTACGTTCCCTGCATACGGAAATGCTGATTCGAGCGGCCAGGCACGGGCGACGCCGCGCGGATGCAACGGCCCCCAGCCGGCGTGGATGGCTGCATCCACCATGTCGTGCAATCGATCATCTGCACCGATGCCCCCGTCCCTGCCGGCCTCCCGGGAAAACCCGATGGCGTCGCCCTCCCCGACGGTTTTTACCCAGAACAGGTAGCGCATCCTGGACGAATGCGCAGCATCTTCGTTACGGATCAGGACCCATTCCGACACCAGAGAAAGTACCCCATAGTTACGGCTCCAGGCCGATGCGATGGTGAACTGCGGTGGCTCGGCGACATGCGTCGGCAACGTGCTGTACTGGCACCAGCGCCGGGCCTCCCTGCGCAGCGCGCGTTGCTCGCCGTCTGACGGCAACCATTCGCCGAACAAGGCGGTGCCGAGCTGGTGGACGATATTCCTGCATGTGATCGCCGGCGAGGCGGTCGCAATGCTGAAGCTGAAGTGTCGCGCGTGCCCGCGAGGGGGGGTATCGCGGCGCTGGCGTGTCTCCGCTGATACGAAAGCGTCATCGCTCCACCGCCATGCTGAAGCGATCGAGTGCGCGGCTTGCTTGTCCTGTGTATCGACGCCATGGATACCCAGCCCTGCGGCGGGATCAAGGAGGATGGTATTGGTCGCTGGCCATGCGCCGACAAAGTCTGGGCGCATGCGCGCAACAACCGCCCGATCGCCACGAATGACGGTGCGGCGTCCCTGATCAAGCAGATCGCGCAGCTGTTGTTGTACCGCGGCGACGTCATCAGTCTCATCGACATTCACGATGGTCACGGCAGCCGTGCTGGTAGCGTCGACGGAAAACGCCGCGGCGGATGCGACGGGCAGCGCGAAAAGCACGGCCAGGGAGAACAGGTTCCTTTTCATGACGCTCCTGACGAAATCCGGGCCGCACAGGCTCGCAATTTCGTCAGGGCGTCACCATGCCTGGCAGACTCGCCCTCGTGTCGGGCAGTGCGGAGCCGTCAGGCCAGCATCCGCTCGCAGATGGCCTCGTAGAGACCGGGGAGCTTTTCCAGGTCCGCGATGCTGACGCACTCGTCCACCTTGTGGATGGTGGCATTGACGGGGCCCAGCTCGATCACCTCGGCCCCCATGGGCGCGATGAAACGGCCATCGCTCGTGCCGCCGCCCGTGCTCTGCTCCGGATCGATGCCGCAAAGCTCGCGGCACACGCCGACCACGACCTCACGCAGACGTCCTCCGGGCGTGGCCAGGAACGGGTGTCCGGATAGATGCCAGTCGATGCCGAAATCCACGCCATGCGCCGTCAGGATGGCTTCGGTGCGTTCGCGCAGGCCATCAGCCGTGCTGGCCGTGGAGAACCGGAAATTGATCAGCGCGACGAGTTCGCCCGGAATGACGTTGTTCGCGCCGGTGCCTGCGTTGAGGTTGGAGACCTGGAACGACGTGGGTGGAAAATCCGCATTGCCTTCATCCCAGCGCTCCGCTGCCAGGTCGGCAAGTGCCGGTGCAAAGGTGTGGATAGGATTCTTCGCTTTCTCCGGATAGGCCACATGCCCCTGCACACCGCGCACCGTGAGCGTACCGGAGAGCGAACCGCGCCGGCCGACACGAATCAGGTCGCCAAGCTTCGCTTTGGCGGATGGCTCGCCGACCACGCAGGCATCGATACGCTGGCCCATTTTTTCAAAGTGCTCCACGACTTCACGCACGCCGTGCAATGCCACGCCTTCTTCGTCGCTGGTGAGCAGCAGGCCGACCGTGCCCGGATGAGCTGGACGAGCCGCGACGAAGCGCTCCAGCGCCACGACCATGGCGGCGACGGAACCCTTCATGTCGGCCGTGCCACGGCCATAGAGCATGCCGTCGCGCTCGGTCGGTTCGAACGGAGGCGAAGCCCAATGATCTTCAGGACCCGTGGGCACCACATCGGTATGACCGAGGAAGGCCAGGACCGGGCCGCCCGTACCATGCGTGGCCCACAGATTGTCGACGTCGCCGAAGCGAAGATGCTCAATCCGAAAACCGAGCTTCGCCAGGCGACCGGCGATGAGGGGCAGGCAGCCCGCATCCTCAGGCGTGACGGAACGGCGGGCGATAAGGTCGCGGGTAAGATCGAGAACGGCGGACATGGCGGTGGTCATGGAGTGGCGGACAGAAAGCATACCCCTCCGCCACCCCATACGGCACCAATACCCCTGTAGGAGCGCGCCTTGCGCGCGACCGGATACCGACGGCACGCATCAGCAAAACGCCGCCTCGCAACCTGACGAAATGGCACCCACGGGTCGCGCGCGAGGCGCGCTCCTACATGAAGCGTTTCTTGAAGGCGTTGTCGGAAAAACCTACTGAAACGTCATCGCCCGCGACGACCACCGGGCGTTTGATAAGCGCCGGATATTCCTTGAGCAACAGGGTCCACTCGGGGTCGGTGCGCGGATCCTTGCGCTGGGGCAGCAGCGTGCGCCACGTGGTGGACGCCTTGTTGATCAGCTTCTCCCAGCCACCCAGTGTCTCCGCCCACGCCTTGAGCGTGGCCGGAGGGATCGGGTTGGCACGGTAATCGATGAACTCATGGGCCACCTCGAAGCGGGTGAGCCAGTTGCGCGCCTTCTTGCAGGTATCGCAGGTGGGCAGGCCGTAGAGGGTGACGGTCATGGGATCACTCGCCGCTGCGCAGCAGTTCGTTGATGCCGGTCTTGGAGCGGGTCTTTTCGTCCACCTGCTTCACGATGATCGCGGCGTACAGGCTGTGGCTGCCATCCTTCGCGGGCAGGTTGCCCGCAACGACCACGCTGCCGGCCGGCACGCGACCATAGCTGACCTCACCCGTGGCTCGGTTGTAGATGCGGGTGGACTGGCCCAGGAACACGCCCATGCCGATCACCGAACCCTTCTCCACCACCACGCCTTCCACCACTTCGGAGCGCGCGCCGATGAAGCAGTTGTCTTCAATGATGGTGGGATTGGCCTGCAGCGGCTCCAGCACGCCGCCGATGCCCACGCCGCCCGACAGGTGCACGTTGGCACCGATCTGAGCGCAGGAGCCCACGGTGGCCCAGGTATCGACCATGGTGCCGGCGCCGACGTAGGCACCGATGTTGGTGTAGCTCGGCATCAGCACGGCATCCTTCGCGATGTGTGCACCACGGCGCACGAGCGCGCCAGGCACCACGCGGGCACCGAGGTTGGCGTATTCGCTGGTGTCGCCATCGGTAAAGCGCAGCGGCACCTTGTCGAAGGCGCTCGACGGACCGCCATCCATCACGCGGTTGCCATTCATGCGGAAGTACAGCAGCACGGCTTTCTTCAGCCAGGCATTGACGGTCCAGCCGCCCTTGCCGTCTGGCTCGGCTACGCGGCGCTCGCCGGATTCGAGAAGGTTGAGCACCTGGTCGACGGCCTCGCGCAGACCACCCTCGATTTCGTTCTGGGTGAGGTCGGCGCGGCGATCGAAGGCGGCTTCGATGACGGATTCAAGCGTTTGCATCTGCATGTACGGCATTCCTGGGGAGGTCGGAACCGATGTGGCGGAGCAGGCATGCCCGCAGGATCTCCCGGCGCTCGGAAGACAGCGGCGCATTGCTGCGATCGGTCAGTTGGAAAAAGTCTTCGACGCGTTCACCGAACGTGGCGATACGCGCATCATGCACGCGCACCTCCGCTTCGGCCAGCGCCTGCGCCACGGCGGCGAGCAGGCCGGGCCGGTCGGTGCACACGAGCGCCAGCTGCGTGCGCTCGCCGGTGTCCACGAATTCGATACGGGGTGCCATCTGGAAATGGCGAAGATGGCGCGACAGGCTGCGCTTTGGCGGTGGCTGACCAGCAGGCTGGTCCAGTGCGCGCAGCATGCGGGTGCGCAGTTCGTCGGCGCGCTGGAGCGAGGCCGGCGCCTGCGAATCGGATTCCAGCAGCAGAAACGTATCCAGCGCCATGCCGGAGGTCGATACCAGCACGCGTGCCTCGACCACGGAAAAACGCAGCCGGTCGAGCATGGCCGTGACCGTGGCGAACAGGCCGTCGCGGTCGGAGGTGTAGATGAAAAGCTCGGTGCTTCCACGCACCGAGAAGGGATGCACTTCGACCAGCGGCGTCACCCCATGGGAGCGCAGGATGGCGGAGGTCTGCCAGGCGATCTGTTCCGGACGATGGCGCAGGAAGCTCGAATCAGGAAACTCGGCCCAGATCCGTGCGATATCGTCGGCCTCAACCTTGTCGGTGGCCAGCATCGCCAGCGCACGCTCCCGGCATTCGCGCACACGCGTTCCCGCATGCACGGGCAGCGCGGCATCGCTGCGCAAGGCAAAGCGGGTGGACGTATAGAGGTCTGCCAGCAGGCGGTCCTTCCACGCGTTCCACAGCTTCGGGCTGGTGCCGATGATGTCGGCGATGGTCAACAGGTAGAGATGGTCCAGGTGTTCCCAGTCGCCCACCGTGCCGGCAAAGCGGTGCACCACTTCGGGGTCGGTGATGTCCTGGCGCTGGGCGGTGGTGCTCATCAGCAGGTGCTGCCGAACCAGCCACGCGACCAGATCGACGTCTTCTTCAGGCAGGCCCACCTTGGTGCAGAACGCTCGGGCGTCTTCCTCGCCAAGCACCGAGTGGTCGCCACCGCGCCCCTTGGCGATGTCATGGAACAGCGCGGCCAGCAGCATGCGCTCGGGCCGTTCGATATGGGGCCAGATTTCGCACCCCACGGGAAACTCACGCCGTGCGGCCGGATCGGCAAAGCGGGCCACGTTGCGCAGTACGCGCAGCGTGTGCTCGTCGACCGTGTACACATGGAACAGGTCGTACTGCATCCGCCCCACGACCTTGCCGAAGGCGGGCAGGATGGCAGCCAGCAAGCCGTGGCGGTTCATCCGCCACAGGGCATCCACGGCCGGCGCGCCACGACGCAGCAGGCTCAGGAAGGCGGCCAGCACCTGCGGATCGTCCGCCAGCGCCTCGCCGTGCAGCGATACCGCATGCTGGATGCGCCGCATCGTCTCGGCCGTGAAACCCGTGATGCCCGGCTCGTCGAGGCGTGCGATGAAGATTTCCACCAGGGCTGCGGGGCGACGGGCGAACAGCTTCGGATTGCGCGGGGCGATGCGCGAGCCATGCCTCACGTAATCGATGCCGACCGGCTGTGGCTCGGTATCAGGGTCGAGCATTTCCTCGAAACGTTCGACCAGTTGCGTCCCCGAACGCTCGATCTGGGTCGCCGCCCGGTAATAGCCCTGCATGAACTGCTCTACGCCGAGATTCTTGGCGTGCTCGTCCTCGAAGCCCAGGTTCGCCGCCAGGGCGCGCTGGTAGTCGAACAACAGGCGCTCTTCGGCCCGCCCTGCTTCCAGATGCAGCGCATAGCGGTAGCGACGCAGGGTTTCCTCGGCGCGTTCAAGTCGAGCGGCTTCAACGGGTTCAAGCAGCCCTTCGGCCACCATCTCGTCGAAATCCGGCGCATTCGCAAGCCGCCGGCCGAGCCAGCGCAGGGAATCGAGAGTGCGCAGGCCACCGGGACCGTCCTTGAGATTGGGCTCCAGGTTCTGCGCCGTATCGTCGTAGCGTGCGTGACGCGCATCGCGCTCGGCGAGCCGCGCAGCCAGGTACTGGCGGGGCGGCCAGAACGCCGGGTCTTCGAGGATGCCACGCAGTTCGTCGGAGAGGATGGGCCAGCCGGCCAGCCGGCGGGCATCGAGCAGGCTGGTGAAGACGCTGGTATCCCTCGCCGCGAGGTCCCTGCACTGCTCCACCGTGCGCACGGCGTGACCCGGCTTCAGGCCGATGTCCCACAGACAGGCGAAGAAGTGTTCAAGCGCGCGATAAAGCGGCGGCGAGCTTTCGCCGACCATCGCCAGCAGGTCGACGTCGGAATACGGAAAAAGCATGCCGCGGCCGAAGCCGCCCACGGCAAACAAGGTGGCGGCGGCCATGTCGCCCAGACAGGCGCCCCAGGTGTGGACCACCACCCGGCCGACAATCTCCGCCCGGCGCCGCGCGAGCGCCGAGGCATCCTCGCCGTCGCGGAAGGCAACGGCGAGCGCACGATCGGCGTCGTCCAGCAACTGGCGGAGCGAACGCCGCGCTTCGGGCGACACGCCCGAGCGGGGAACCACGGCGGGCAGGCGCGGAAGCGGTGGAAGCGTCACGACAGGGCCCCTCGGTGGCTGGATCGGTGGAACGGGCGAAGACCCGGAAGCCTTCGCCGGGAATCGTCAGGCGGCGTCCGGCCAGGGCGTGAGAATCTCGAAGCCGTCGTCGGTAACCGCGATGGTGTGCTCCCACTGGGCGGACAGCGAGTGGTCCTTGGTGACCACCGTCCAGCCATCGGGCAACGACTTGGTCTGCGGCTTGCCGGCGTTGATCATCGGCTCCACGGTGAAGGTCATGCCCGGCTTCAGCTCCAGGCCCGTGCCCTGGCGACCGTAGTGCAGCACCTGGGGCTCGTCGTGGTAGACCTTGCCTATGCCATGGCCGCAATACTCGCGGACCACCGAGAAACCCGCCGCCTCGGCGTGCTTCTGGATGGCGGCGCCCACGTCGCCCAGGGTGGCCCCCGGCTTCACGGCCTCGATGCCCTTCATCATGGCTTCGTAGGTGGTTTCCACCAGGCGCTTGGCCAGCACGCTCGGCGTGCCCACGAAGTACATGCGGCTGGTGTCGCCGTGCCAGCCATCCTTGATGACGGTGACGTCGATATTGATGATGTCGCCGTCCTTCAGCACCTTGGAAGGGCTGGGGATGCCATGGCAGATCACATGGTTGACCGAGGTGCAGACCGTCTTGGGGAAGCCCCGGTAGCCCACGTTGGCCGGAATCGCCTTCTGCACGTCCACGATGTGATCGTGCGCCAGCTTGTCGAGCTCTTCGGTGGTAACGCCCGGCTTCACGTGCGGGACCAGCATGGCGAGCACTTCGGCGGCCAGGCGGCCGGCCTCGCGCATGGACTGGATCTCTTCGGGGGTCTTCGGTACGACTGCCATGGTGGTTTCTCTCTTTTCCTTTTGCCCTCAGGGAATTGGGCCCAGCCTGAAAGGTGGCGGCACCCGGTCCGGAAATCCACCCCGGCTTGCGGGCGACCGGCCGTGAAGGCTACAATTAGCGAGTTTTGCTGTACGGCGAAGCCACTTTCATGTGGCCACGGCGGCAAATCGAAGCGCGATTGTAACCGCACGAGGCCATCCTTGGCCCGGGCGCAAGGCATTCGCTTTTAACGCCACACACGCATCGGCACCGCCTTCGGGGTGCCCTGCCAGACCGTCGCCGAGCGAAAGGCTCCGCGGTCAGGCCGGGTCGAAGCCGGGGATGCGTGGAGGTCCCAACCCCCATAGAACCGCCTCGAAGCGGTTCGCCCAGGAGTAATTCCATGGCACAAGTCACCATGCGCGAGATGCTGGAAGCCGGCGTCCATTTCGGCCACCAGACCCGTTACTGGAACCCCAAGATGGCTCCGTACATCTTCGGCGCCCGCGGCAAGATCCACATCATCAACCTCGAGAAGACCCTCCCGCTCTTCAACGACGCGATGAACTTCCTCTCGGGCCTGGCCCAGAAGGGCGGCACCATCCTGTTCGTCGGCACCAAGCGTTCGGCCCGCGAAGCCCTGGCTGAAGAAGCCGGCCGCGCCAACCAGCCGTTCGTCACCGCCCGCTGGCTCGGCGGCATGCTGACCAACTTCCGCACCGTGAAGCAGTCGGTTGCCCGCCTGAAGGAACTCGAAGCCGCCGAAACCGACGGTTCGTTCGATCGCCTGGTCAAGCACGAAGTGCTGGCCCGTCGCCGCGAGCGCGACAAGCTGCAGAACTCGCTGGGCGGCATCAAGGACATGAACCGCCTGCCGGACGCCCTGTTCATCGTGGACATCGGCCACGAAGACATCGCCGTTCAGGAAGCCCGCAAGCTCGGCATCCCGGTCGTCGCCGTCGTCGATACCAACTACGACCCGGCCCTCGTCGACTACGCCATCCCGGGTAACGACGACGCCATCCGCGCCATCCAGCTCTACGCCCGCGCCGCCGCCGACTCCATCCTGGAAGGCAAGGCCGCCGCTCCGCAGCACGCCGCCCGCGGCGATGCCAACGAGTTCGTCGAGCTCGACGAAGCCGGCAACCCGGTCGCCAAGGACGAAGCCCCGCGCGGCGAGCGTCGCAACGACCGCGGCGCCCCGGCCAAGAAGGGTGCACCGCGTCGCGAAGGCGGCCGTGACGGTGGTCGTGGCCGCGCGTAAGCGCCCCACCCCGTAAACCGCTCTTCCGTTTCATCCGGCGCCGCGGCAACACCGCCGCGGCGCCCATCAAACCTTTGAGGATTTACCATGGCTGAGATCACCGCGGGCCTCGTCAAGGAACTGCGTGAGCGTTCCGGCGTTGGCATGATGGAGTGCAAGAAGGCACTCGTCGAAAACAACGGCGACATCGAAGCGGCAATGGAATGGCTGCGCAAGAACGGCCTCGCCAAGGCTGATAAGAAGGCTGACCGCGTCGCTGCCGAAGGCCTCATCGCCGTTGCCAGCAAGCCGGGCCACGCCTTCCTTGTCGAAGTCAACAGCGAAACCGACTTCTCGTCGCGCAATGAAGGCTTTATCCAGTTCACCAAGGACGTCGCCAACGTCGGCCTCGAATCCGGCGCTGCCGACATCGACACCCTGAAGGCCACGAAGCTCGGCGACACCACGGTCGAGGAAGGCGCCAAGGCCCTCACCCTCACCATCGGCGAGAAGTTCGACGTGCGCCGCATGGCCCGCGTGGCCAACGATGGCCCGATCGGCGCCTACTCGCACGGCGGCCGCATCGGCGTGCTGGTGGCCCTCAAGGGCGGCTCGGAAGAACTGGCCAAGGGCATTGCCATGCACGTCGCCGCGATGAACCCCAAGTTCATCAAGGTCGAAGACGTCCCGGCCGACTTCCTCGAGAAGGAAAAGGAAATCGAGCTGTCAAAGATGTCCGACAAGGAAAAGGCCAAGCCGGCCGACATCCTTGACAAGATCGTCTCGGGCAAGGTCAACAAGATCCTCGCCGAAGCCACCCTCGTTGGTCAGCAGTACGTTCTCGACCAGGACGTCACCGTTGCCGAAGCCCTCAAGAAGGGCGGTGCCGAGATCGTCGCCGTGCAGCGTCTCGCTGTCGGCGAAGGCATCGAAAAGGTGGTGGACGACTTCGCCGCCGAAGTGATGAAGCAGGCAGGCCTGGCGTAAGCCACCCTCCCCCGCTGAAAGAAAAAGGCCGCGAGCAATCGCGGCCTTTTTCATGCCCGATCTGTAGGAGCGTGCTTGCGCGCGACCGACTATCGCGAGTACCTGCATCGCTTCGAATGATCCGGTCGCGCGCAGGCGCGCTCCTACAATTCATGGCGGCTTTGCATCTGAATCGCAAAACACGCCGAAACACCGATCTTCGAACCGAAAGAAATTTCCTGCGAAATCCATCGCGCCACCCCCTGCCTGCAATCACAAGAATTTGCGGGCGCCCAACCCGGGCGCCAACGACAGGGAGAACCACATGCATTTACGCAGCACCTCGCTCCTGAAGGCCTCGCTTCTCGCCCTCGGCCTGTTCGGGGCCTTCGCCGCCCACGCCGATGACCTGAACACTCCAGCCAAGCGCGAAATCGCGATGGAACTCGTCTCCAGCGCGGAAAACACCACCCTCAACTGGCGTGCCGAATACGGCTACATCCAGAATCTCGAGGACGGTCGTGGCTATACCGCCGGCCTGGTCGGTTTCACCTCGGCCGAAGACGACATGCTCGCGCTCGTCCAGCTGTACGACAGCCTGGAACCCGGCAATGTCCTCTCCAAATACCTGCCGACACTGGCCGACCTGTCGAAACGACACTCGTCATCGGTGAAAAACCTTGGCAACCCCTTCAAGCAGGACTGGCGCACGGCGGCCGCCGACCCGGTATTCCAGGGCGCGCAGGATCAGGCACTCAACGACATCTACTTCAATCCGGCACTGAACCAGGCAAAGGCCGACGGCCTCGGCATCCTCGGCCAGTTCATCTACTACGACGCGTACGTCATGCACGGCGAAGGCGACGATGCCCACAGCTTCGGCGGCATCCGCAAGGCAGCGCTCACCAACGCGCTGCCGCCGGCGCAAGGTGGCGATGAAACCGCCTACCTCACCGCATTCCTCAATGCGCGCGAAGCCATCATGCTGAAAGAACCGGATCACAAGGGCAACGTCGATCGCATCGATACGGAGCAGCGTTTGTTCCTGAACGCTGGAAACCTCAACCTCGACACGCCGCTCGACTGGACGGTCAACAAGGGGCACTTCCACATCCCCTGATCCCACGGATCAAACCCGAAGGCCGCACTCATCGCGGCCTTCGTTACAGGTGAAAAAGCGAAAAACGGCACGAAGCGCGATGTTTCAAACTGCAACCAATTTCCTGTGAGCGCCGTCGCGTCCGCAAGGCCGCGCAAGCGCAATAACTTGCGAGCCGATTCCCGGCGCAAATCACAAGGAAGCCACCATGCACGTTCGCCGTACACGACGTCTTTTCGCCGCACTCCTGGCCACGCTCGTCGCCACCCCCGTCTTCGCCGCCGACCTCGATACGCCCGCGAAGAAAGAGATCGCGATGCAACTGGTCTCCAGCGCCGAAAACTCCAGCCTCGACTGGCGTGCGCAGTACTCGTACATCGAAGACATCCAGGACGGCCGCGGCTACACCGCCGGCATCATCGGCTTTTGTTCCGGCACCGGCGACATGCTGGATCTGGTGAAGGATTACCAGGCCGTGTCGCCGGGCAATCGCCTCGCCAAATACATTCCCGCCCTGCAAAAGCTCGCAAACCAGAACTCCGCCTCGCACGCAGGCCTTGACCCCGGCTTCCCGGGCGACTGGCGTGCCGCCGCAAAGGATGTCGCATTCCAGGTGGCGCAGGACAACGTCCGCGACGAGCAGTATTTCACTCCGGCCGTAAATCAGGCCAAGGCCGATGGCCTGCGCACGCTTGGCCAGTTCATCTACTACGACGCCATCGTGATGCACGGCCCCGGCACGTCATCCGACAGCTTCGGCGGCATCCGCAAGGCAGCAATGAAAGTTGCAAAAACGCCCGCGCAAGGCGGCAATGAAACCACCTATCTCAATGCATTTCTCGATGCACGCGTAAAAGTGATGAAGCAGGAAGAAGCCCACGCCGACACATCGCGCGTGGAAACGGCACAGCGCGTATTCCTGAAAGCAGGCAACTTCGGGCTCGATACACCACTGCGCTGGAAGGTCTATGGGGATTCGTACAGCATCCCCTGATGCGATAAGCACCGGAGGGCCGCGAGAGATCGCGCCCTCCGAATACCCGAACCGCCCGTGTAGGAGCGTGCTTGCGCGCGACCGGTGCAACGGGAACGATGATGGGCCGCGCCATGAACGGTCGCGCGCAGGCGCGCTCCTACAACGTAATCGCACCACGCCCCCGCATCCCTGTAGGAGCGTGCTTGCGCGCGACCGGTGGAATGGGAGCGATGATGGGCCGCGCCATGTATGGTCGCGCGCAGGCGCGCTCCTACAACACGCCGCGATTACGTTGGGAGAGGCGGCGGGGGCGGCCCTTGGCGCGACTTGATGGAGGTGAGGGGAGCGGGCGGACAAGGCCGCGTAGCGGGGCCGGCCAGGAAGGCCGGCCCTTTTCGCCGAGGCACGGAAGCCGAGTCGAAAAGCCCCGCACGCTACCCGTGCCCGAAGGGGCGTAAGCCATAAGACACCGGGCCGCGCAGCGGCTCTCCTTTCCCGAGGGACACCGCAGGCCGGAGCGCCAAGGGCCGCACCCGTCGCCTCGTCCGCCGCCACGCCCCACGCGCCGAGCGCGAGGCCGACAGGCGAGCCCACCCTACGAAGCGAAGCCCCCCACCAAACCCCGCGACAGTTTTTCACGTTCCTGTAACAAAGAACGCGCGCTACACTACGCGCGTTTTGCCCCACACAATCTGGAGACCCCACATGAGCAACCAGCTGAACCACCGCCGCATCCTGCTCAAGCTCTCCGGAGAAGCCCTCATGGGTAGCGAGGACTACGGCATCGATCCGAAGGTGATCGGCCGCCTCGCCAAGGAAATCCTCGAAGTCATCGCCGCCGGCGTGCAGGTCGGTGTCGTCATCGGTGGCGGAAACATCTTCCGCGGTGCCGGCCTGGCTGCGTCCGGCATGGACCGCGTCACCGGCGACCACATGGGCATGCTGGCCACCGTGATGAACGCCCTTGCCATGCAGGACGCCATCGAGAAGCTCGGCGGCGAAGCCCGCACCATGAGCGCCATCAAGATCAACGAAGTCTGCGAAGACTTCATCCGTCGCCGTGCCATCCGCCACCTCGAAAAGGGCCGTGTCGCCCTGTTCGCCGCCGGCATCGGCAACCCGTTCTTCACCACCGACTCCGCCGCCGCCCTGCGCGCCGTGGAAATCGGTGCCGACCTGCTGCTCAAGGCCACCAAGGTCGATGGCGTCTACAGCGCCGATCCCAAGCGCCATGCGGACGCCACCCGCTACGAGCACCTCACCTACAACCAGGTGATCGAGCGCCGCCTCGAAGTGATGGACACCGCCGCCATCGCCCTGTGCCGCGAGAACAAGCTGCCCCTGCGCATCTACGACATGACCCAGCCGGGCAACCTCATGAAGATCATGAAGGGCGAACCGGTAGGCACCCTGGTCGACGCCGGCTGATCCGGCCGGCCCCTCCCGGGGGCGCCCTGGCGCGGTGCGGCAAGGCCGGACCGCGCTCCCTGCTATACTCGTCTGCTGACCAGTTCCACCGGAAACAAGCCCATGATCAACGACATCAAGAAAGATGCTGAGACCCGCATGGGCAAGAGCATCGACTCGCTCAAGCACGACCTGAAATCGATCCGCACCGGTCGCGCCAACGCCTCCATCCTCGACAACATCGTCGTGCCCTACTACGGCTCGCCGACTCCGCTGGCCCAGGTGGCCAACGTCACCACGCCCGATGCGCGCTCGCTTTCCGTGAAGCCCTTCGACAAGAGCATGGTCGGTCCGATCGAGAAGGCCATCATGGCTTCCGACCTCGGCATCACGCCCACCACCATGGGCATGGACATCCGCCTCAACTTCCCGCCCCCGACCGAGGAGCGCCGCAAGGAGCTCGCCAAGAGCGTGGCGAAGGAAGGCGAAGCCGCCAAGATCGCCATCCGCAACGTCCGCCGCGACGCCATCCAGCATGTCGACAAGCTGCTGAAAGACAAGGCGATCACGGAAGACGACAAGAAAGGCGCCGACAACGACATCCAGAAGCTGACCGACAAGTACGTCAAGGAAGTCGACGACGTGGTCAAGACCAAGGAACAGGAGCTGATGGCGCTCTGACGCGCCATCGGTCCACACCCATGGCAGCGAGGCCCGAAGCCCGGGTTCCCCGCCACCTGGCCATCGTCATGGATGGCAACGGTCGCTGGGCGAAGCAGCGTCTTCGCCCGCGCACGTTCGGTCACCATGCCGGACAGAAAGCCGTCCGGGAGGCCGTGGAGTTCTGCCTGCGTCGCGGCATCGCCTCGCTCACCCTGTTCGCCTTTTCCAGCGAAAACTGGCAGCGCCCGCCCACCGAGGTGTCGGCACTGATGGAACTGTTCCTCAAGGCGCTCGACAAGGAAGTAAAGGAGCTGCACGGCAACGGCGTACGCATCCGCTTCGTGGGCGATCTCGACGCCTTCGCCCCCGAGCTGCGAAAGCGCATGCTGGCCGCCATGGAACACACCGAGGGCAACACCGCCCTCAACATGAACGTGGCCGTCAACTACGGCGGCCGCTGGGATATCGCCCAGGCAGCGCGCCGCGCCGCCGAGGCCATCGCCCGCGGTGAATTCAGCGCCGACGAGCTCGACGAGCATCGCCTGCACGGCTTCACCTGCCTCGCCGACCAGCCGCCGCTCGACCTGTTCATCCGCACGGGTGGCGAGCGCCGGGTCAGCAACTTCCTTCTCTGGCAGCTCGCCTACGCCGAGCTGTATTTCACCGACACCCTGTGGCCCGACGTCGACCAGGACAGCCTCGCCGAGGCCATCGACGACTACGCCCGCCGCGAGCGCCGTTACGGGCGCACCGGCGAACAGGTCGCCACAGGCTGACGCCGGACATACATGCTCAAGCAACGCATCATCACCGCCGCGATCCTCCTTCCGGTCGTCCTGGCACTCATCCTGGTGCCGCCCACGGGCTTTTTCGCCGCCGTGGTCGCCCTCGTCTTCGTGGGCGCCGCATGGGAGTGGAGCCAGCTCGCCGGCTGCCGCACGCCCCTGGGACGCGGCATCGTGGTGGCCTTTGCCGCCGCCATCCTGGCCGCGCTGGTCATCGTGCGCACGCCAGGCGTGCTCACGGTGCTCAGCTTCGTGGGCGTGGCCTGGTGGATCGGCTGCTGCTTCTGGCTGCGTCACTTCACCTTCGCCGCCGCCCCCAACAGCGAAAACCGCCTGCTGAAGCTCGGTGCCGGCGTGCTGGTGGTCATTCCCACGCTCGCCGCCGCCATCTCGCTGCACGACAGCGACCACGGCAACTGGTGGACCCTGCTGGCCCTGGTCATCGTCTGGGCGGCCGATACCGGCGCCTACTTCAGCGGTCGTTTCCTCGGCCGTCGCAAGCTGGCTCCGCGGATCAGCCCGGGAAAAACCTGGGCGGGCGTATATGGCGCCGTGCTCTCCGGCGGCTTTGTCGCCCTGCTCGGCGGCTACCTGCTCGGCGTGCGTGACGGTGGCCAGCTCATCGGCCTGCTCGTGCTCGGCGTGCTCGCCGTGGCTGCCGCCGTCGTGGGCGACCTCTTCGAAAGCCTGCTCAAGCGCCATGCCGAAGTGAAAGACTCCGGCAACCTGTTCCCGGGCCACGGCGGCCTGCTGGACCGCCTGGACAGCGTCTTCGCCGCCCTGCCCGTGTTTGCGGCAGGCAAGATCCTCCTGGGGCTCTGAACATGGCGCTGCGGCAGGTCGCGGTGCTGGGCGCTACCGGCTCCATCGGCACCAGTACCCTCGACGTCATCGCCCGACACCCGGAGCGTTTCCGGGCCAGCGTGCTGGCCGCCAACCGGGACACCGAGGCGCTGGCGCGGCTCTGCGAGCGCTTCCGGCCCGACCTGGCCATCGTCGCCGATCCCTCCATGGAGGCCGATCTCGCCCGGCGTCTCGCTAGCGCCAACGTACGCTGCGAGGTGGCTTCCGGCCCCGATGCGGTCACGGCAGCGGCGGCCGGCACGCTTTGCGACACCGTGGTGGCGGCCATCGTCGGTGCCGCCGGCCTGGATTCCACGCTTGCCGCCGCCCGTGCCGGCAAGCGTCTTCTACTGGCCAACAAGGAATCCATCGTGATGGGCGGCGAGCTGCTGCTCCAGGCGCTGCGCGAAGGCGGCGGCGACCTCATCCCGATCGACTCCGAACACAACGCCATCTTCCAATGCCTGCCCGGCGGCCGCCCCGACCTGGCCGGCGCCGGCGTGCGCCGCCTCGTGCTGACCGCCTCCGGTGGCCCGTTCCGCGGCAGGCGCAGGACCGACCTGGGCACCGTGACACCCGACCAGGCCTGTGCCCACCCCAAGTGGTCCATGGGCCGGAAGATCTCGGTCGACTCCGCCACGCTGATGAACAAGGGCCTTGAAGTCATCGAGGCACATCACCTGTTCAACGCCCCGGTGGACGCCATCGAGGTCGTGGTGCATCCGCAGAGCCTCATCCACTCCCTGGTCGACTACGTGGACGGCTCCATGCTTGCCCAGCTGGGCAACCCCGACATGCGCACCGCCATCGCCTGCGGGCTGGCGTGGCCCGAGCGCATCGGCGCAGGCGTGGCCCCGCTGGACCTCGCCGCCCACGCCCGCCTGGACTTCGAAGCCCCCGACACCGACACCTTCCGCTGCCTGGCGTTGGCCTTCGAGGCCCTGCGTGCCGGCGGCGACACCACCGCGATCCTGAACGCCGCCAACGAAGTGGCGGTCGAGGCATTCCTCGCCGGCACCCTGCCTTTCCTCGGCATCGCGGAGGTCGTCGAGCGCGTTCTTGAGGAACTGCCGGCCAAACCCGTGGTCGATGTCCAGACCCTCAGGGGACGCGACGACGAAGCAAGGCACGCAGCGCGGGACGTTCTCCGTCGCGCTTACTGCTAAACTCGTTCCACCTAAACGTTTTTCTCGAGACCCACCCTCCCTGATGAGCCCTGTCCTTGGTTCCGTGTTCTGGCTGCTGGTGACGCTCGGCGTCCTGGTGACCTTCCATGAATTCGGCCACTACTGGGTCGCGCGCCGCTGTGGCGTGCGCGTGCTGCGCTTCTCCGTGGGCTTCGGCCGGCCGCTGTGGCGGCGCGTGGCGAAGGACGGCACCGAATACCAGATCGCCGCCATCCCGCTGGGCGGGTACGTGAAGATGCTCGACGCCCGCGAAGGCGACGTCGATCCGTCCCAGCTCGGCGAGGAATTCACGGCCAAGCCGGTGTGGCAGCGCATCGCCATCGTGGCCGCCGGCCCGGCGTTCAACCTGATCTTCACCATCGCCGCCTTCTGGGCGATGTACATCGTGGGCAAGCCCGATGTCGCCCCGCTGGTCACCGCCGCTCCCACCACCATCGCAGCCCAGGCAGGCATCCGCCCGGGCGACCGCATCGTGGCGATGGACGGCCAGCCGGTGAGCACCTGGAGCGACGCCATGGACGTCCTCGCCAACGCCCTGCTCGGCACCTCGCCGCTGCCGGTCCGGGTGACGGGCACCGACGGTGCCCAGCGCGACGTGGTGCTTCCACTGCAGAAGCTCGACAACTCCGGCGACATCGGCCAGCGCTTCGTGCAGCTGGGCCTCGCCATGGCTCCCATGCCCCCGGTGATCGGCAGCGTGCTCAAGGGCGCCCCCGCCTCGCTGGCCGGCCTGCGCGCCAACGACCGCATCGTCAGCGTCAACGGGCAGCCAGTCACCACCTTCGAGGCCTTCAGCAAGCTCGTCTCCGAGCAGGCCAAGGTGTCGCCGCAGCTTGCGCTGGTCATCGAGCGCGACGGCAGGCCCATGAATATCTCGCTGACCGCGCGCATGGCGTCCGAGCAAGGCCAGCCGGCCCGCTGGCAGATCGGCGTGGCCGCCCTGCCGCCCGAGGCCGCCACGCTGCGCTACGGCCCGGTGCGTGCCTTCACCGAATCGCTCTCCGCCACCTGGAACGGCGCACGCAACACGGTCGGCCTGATCGGCAAGATGCTCTCCGGCGAGGCCTCCACCAAGAATCTTTCCGGTGTCATCGGCATCGCTCAGGTGGCCAACGACTCGGCCAACCGCGGCCTGGGGTGGTTCCTCAACTTCCTCGCCCTGGTGTCGCTCAGCCTCGCCATCCTGAACCTGCTGCCCATCCCGGTGTTGGATGGCGGCCACCTGCTGTATTACCTTATCGAGTTGGTCAAAGGCAGCCCGGTCAGCGAACGCACCATGATCGCCGGCCAGTATGTGGGTCTCGCCTTGCTGTTCACACTGATGGGGCTGGCATTCTTCAACGACATACAGCGAATGCTCGTCTCGTGAGTCCGGTCCACGCGCCGCGCGGACCGGACTCACGTGAGCGCCCTGATCGGGCGCATCCGTATCACCCAGGCCCTGGACGCTCACGCGCCCATGGCCGAACGACGCCGGGCATGAGCCAGGCGCGTGCTCCTCTTCGGTCTCCGGCCTCGTCCGCCGGCGACTGGAATTAACCCAACGGAATCGACGATGAAGCGTATCGCCGCCCTGATCCTGCTTGCCTCCCTGTCCGCCAATGCGCTTGCCTTCGAGCCGTTTGTCGTTTCCGACATCCGCGTCGATGGCCTGACCCGCATTGCGCAGGGTACCGTGCTGAGCTACCTGCCCGTCGAGAAGGGCGATACGCTCAGCGACGACAAGGCGCAGGCAGCGATTCGCGCCCTGTACCAGACCAAATTCTTCAGCGATGTGGAACTCGACCGCCAGGGCAGCATCCTGGTCATCAAGGTCGTCGAGCGTCCCGCCATCGCCAAGCTCACCCTGCGTGGCAACAAGGACATCAAGGAAGACGATCTCCGCAAGGGCCTGAAGGAAATCGGCCTGGCCGAAGGTGAAACCTTCGACCGCCTGTCGCTCGACCGCGTGCAGCAGGAGCTGATCCGCCAGTACTACAACCGCGGCAAGTACAACGTGTCGGTCGATCCGCACGTAACCCGCCTCGACCGTAACCGCGTGGCGATCGACATTGAAATTCGCGAAGGCAAGGCCGCGAAGATCAAAGAGATCAACATCATCGGCAACAAGGCCTTCCCGGATAAGCCGATCCGCAAGGAATTCGAATCCAACACCAGCAACTGGCTGTCCTGGTACTCCAAGGACGACCAGTACTCGCGCGAGAAGCTCTCCGGCGACCTGGAGAAGCTCGGCAATTACTACATGAACCGCGGCTACGCCGACTTCGGCATCGACTCCACCCAGGTGTCGATCAGCCCGGACAAGCGCACCATGTACGTCGATGCGAGCGTGAAGGAAGGCGAGGTCTACACCGTCTCCGACGTGAAGCTGCTCGGTGAGCTGATCCTGCCGGAAGAGACCCTGCGCAAGCTCGTCTTCATCCACAAGGGCGACACCTTCAACCGCGCGGCCATCGAGGCCAGCGACGACGCGATCAAGGGCATCCTGGCCAACATCGGCTACGCCTTCGCGAAGGTCACCCCGGTGCCGAAGCTCGACAAGGACAAGCGCACCGCCGACGTCACCCTGTTCATCGAACCGGGCAAGCGCGTGTACGTGCGTCGCGTGGTCTTCCAGGGCAACACCCGCACGGAAGACGAAGTGCTGCGTCGTGAAATGCGCCAGCTCGAAGGCGCCTGGTACGCCCAGGGCGCCATCGACCGCTCGAAGACCCGTCTGCAGCGCCTGGGTTACTTCAAGACAGTCGACATCGACAAGCAGCTCGTGCCGGGCACGGTCGACCAGGTCGACCTCACGGTGAAGGTGGAAGAACAGTCCGCCGGCTCGCTGATGTTCGGCGTGGGTTACTCGCAGTACAACGGCATCATCCTGTCGGCCTCGGTGTCCCAGAACAACTTCCTGGGCACGGGCGACCGCTTCTCGATCGGCGCTGAAACCAGCACGTTCTACAAGCGCGTCAACGCCAGCTACGTGAATCCGTACCTCACCGACTCGGGCATCCAGCTGGGCTACAACCTCAGCTACAGCAAGCTCGACTACGGCGATACCGATCTGGCGAACTACACCTACAGCACCAAGTCGTTCCAGACCACGCTGTCGGTGCCGATCTCCGATTACGACTCGCTGTCGACCAGCCTGGGCATCAGCTCCAACCTGATCAACACGTCGACCCTGACGCCGGCCGTGCTGCAGGCTTACCAGAACGCCGTGGGCAACAAGACCATCCATTCGTGGACGTCGAGCCTCGGCTACACGCACGACACCCGTAACAGCTACTGGGCCCCGACCCGCGGCGGCCAGCTCACCGCGTCCATCGAGGGTTCGCTGCCGGGCTCCACCGTGCAGTTCTACAAGATCTTCGGCGAAGCCAACCACTACTGGCCCATCGGCAAGGGCTTCGTGCTCTACCTCGACGGCCAGGTCGGCTACGGCAAGACTTACGGACAGACGTACAAGGAAAACGGGTACGCGTACAACCCGCAAGACCCGAACAACCCGATTCTTGTCTACAAGAAGGGCGACAAGATCGACTTCCCGTTCTGGGAAAACTACTACGCCGGTGGTGTGCGCGACGTCCGCGGCTTCCAGGACAACACCCTGGGTCCCCGTCTCTGCGACGGCGGCAGCGCCTCGTCGGTGCCGGACAGCCACGGTCGATGCACGGGCGGTTACTACACCTACGGCCAGCCGGTCGGTGGCGCGTTCAAGGTGCTGGGTACCGCGCAGGTCTTCCTGCCCCTGCCCTTCCTGAAGGACGTCAACACCGCCCGCGTGTCCTGGTTCGTGGACGTGGGTAACGTCTACGCCAACTACCAGGCGTTCAAGGCCAGCGAACTGCGTGCCTCGACGGGTCTCTCGCTGCAGTGGCAGGCGCCGATCGGTCCGCTGATCATCAACTTCGCCGTGCCGTTCCGTAAGCAGGATTCCGACAGCCGCTTCGTCGAGCGCATCCAGTTCACCTTCGGCAACACGTTCTAAGAGCGTGAAGCGCAGGGCTTGAACAGTAAGTAGAATCACGGGGGTGGCAGGGAGCGATCCTTTGCCACCCCTTTTCTTTTGGGAGTTCTTTGTGAGCGGGAATCCGCAATTCACGCTTGGCGAACTGGCCGAGCGGTTCGGGCTGGAAGCACATGGCGACCCGTCCACCACCGTGGACGGCGTAGGCACGCTCGCCGCTGCCACGCCGTCGCAGTTCACCTTCCTGTCCAATACGAAGTACACCTCGCAGCTGGCCGATACGCAGGCCGGCATCGTCGTGCTCCATGCCGACGCGCTGCCGCTGCGCAAGGGCGCTGCCCTGGTGGCGAAAGATCCCTACGTCGCCTACGCGAAGATCGCATCGCTGTTCGAGAAACATCCCGCCGCACCGCGTGGCATCCACCCCAGCGCCGTGGTGTCGCCGTCGGCGCGCGTGCATGCCACCGCCAGCCTCGGCCCGTGCTGCGTCGTGGAAGACGGCGCCGTCATCGAGGAAGGCGCCATCCTGGGCCCGCATTGCACGATCGGCCCGGGCTGCGTCGTGGGCGCGCAGTCGCGCCTGGTAGCCCGGGTGACCCTGGTGATCCGCGTCACCCTCGGCAAGCGCGTCCTGGTTCATCCGGGTGCCGTGATCGGCTCCGACGGCTTCGGCCTCGCCTTCGACCGCGACCACTGGGTGAAGCTGCCCCAGCTGGGCGGCGTGCGCATCGGCGACGACTGCGAGATCGGCGCCAACACCACCATCGACCGTGGCGCGCTGGAAGACACCGTGCTGGAAGAGGACGTGCGCCTCGACAACCAGATCCAGATCGCCCACAACGTCTACATCGGCGCCCACACCGCCATGGCGGGCTGCTCGGCCGTGGCCGGCAGCGCGAAGATCGGCCGCTACTGCCTCATCGGCGGCAACGCAGGCGTGCTCGGACACCTCGAACTGGCTGACCGGGTTACCATCACCGCGAAAAGCCTCGTGACGGCATCCATCAAGGAACCGGGCGAATACTCGTCCGGCTCGCCCCTGCAGGAAAACCGCCAGTGGCGCCGCAATGCGGCACGCATGAAACACCTAGACGAGTACGCGCGCCGCCTCGCGGCGTTGGAAAAGGACAAAGGGCAATGACCGAACACAATGCCGCCGTGAAGCTCCCGGTGGACGTCGAACAGATCCAGCAGCTGCTGCCGCATCGCTATCCGTTCCTGCTGGTGGATCGGGTGACCGAGATCGACCTGGGCAAGACCATCACGGCGATCAAGAACGTCACCATCAACGAACCGTTCTTCCAGGGTCATTTCCCCGGTCACCCGGTGATGCCGGGCGTGCTCATCGTCGAGGCCATGGCCCAGACGGCCGGCCTGCTCACCCAGATCACCAGCCAGGCCGAAGGCCAGGGCGGCAGCCCCCTGTTCTACCTGGTGAAGGTCGACAACGCCCGCTTCTCCGCCGTGGTGGCGCCGGGCGACCAGCTGGTCATGAAGGTGTCCCTGAAGCGCCTGATCCGCGGCATGGGCCTGTTCGAGGCCAAGGCGTTCGTCGACGGCGACGTGGTTGCCAGCTGCGAACTCATGTGCGCCGCAAGGAGCGACAAATGATTCATCCCACCGCGCAGATCGATCCTTCCGCGCGCATCGCGGACAACGTCAGCATCGGTGCGTTCAGCGTCATCGGTGCCGACGTCGTCATTGGCGAAGGCACCACGATCGGTCCGCACGTGGTGATCGAAGGGCCTGCCACCATCGGCCGTGACAACCGCATCCACCAGTTCGCCTCCATCGGCGGTCCGCCGCAGGACAAGAAATGGAAGGGCGAGCGCACGGAAGTGATCATCGGCGACCGCAATCTCGTCCGTGAATTCGTCACCATCAACCGTGGCACCGGCGACGGCGGCGGCGTAACCCGCATCGGCAACGACAACTGGCTGCTTGCCTACGTGCACATCGCGCACGACTGCCAGGTGGGCAACAACATCGTGTTCTCCAACTATTCGGCCCTGGCCGGCCACGCCGAAATCGGCGACTGGACCATCCTGTCGGGCTATTCGGGTGTGCACCAGTTCTGCAAGGTGGGCGCGCATGCCTTCCTCGGCATGGGCTGCCTCGTGGGTTCCGACGTGCCTCCGTTCGTGATGATGGCCAACGAAACACGTGGTCGTCCGCGTGGCATCAACAGCGAGGGCCTGAAGCGCCGCGGCTTCGACACCGGTCGCATCGCCGCCATCAAGCGCGCCTACCGCACCCTGTACATGCAGGGCCTGCCGTTGGCCGAAGCCCGCGAGCAGTTGCAGTCGCAGGCCGAGGCCAGCGACGACGTGCGCCAGTTGCTCGAATTCCTCGATCGTAGCGAGCGCGCCATCGCCCGCTGATCCGACGGACCGGCGCCTACCCGCGCCGGTCCCCGATACTTTCCCAGGGAGGCCCGTCCGCATGTCCCCGACCCGCCCCTCTCCCCTCATCGCCCTGATTGCAGGTGAGGATTCCGGCGACCAGCTTGGCGCCGATCTCATCGAGGCCCTGCGCCAGCGCTTTCCCGATGCGCGCTTCGTCGGCATTGGCGGGGCACGCATGCTCGCCAGGGGCTTCGACTCCTGGCACGACATCCGCGAACTCTCGGTCATGGGTTTCGCCGAAGTGGTGAAGCATCTTCCGCGCCTGCTACGGCTGCGCAAGACGCTCGTGCAGCGGCTGCTGGCCGAGCGACCCGATATCGTCGTCGGCATCGATGCACCCGACTTCAACCTGGGCGTGGAAAAGCGCCTGAAGGACGCCGGACTCACCACCGTGCACTACGTCAGCCCCTCGGTATGGGCCTGGCGTGAGAAGCGTGCTGAGAAGATCGGCCGCTCGGCCGAACGCGTGCTATGCCTGTTTCCCATGGAGCCCCCGATCTACGCCAGGCACGGCATCGATGCCCGCTTCGTCGGTCATCCGCTGGCCGACCGTTTCCCGATGGTGTCCGACCGCGCACCGGCACGCGACGCGCTGGGCCTGCCCCAGGACGCACCGGTGCTCGCCGTGCTGCCCGGCAGCCGGCCCAGCGAGATCGAACGGATCGGCGCCATCTTCGTGCAGGCGGCACGCCAGATTGCCAGTGCCATGCCGGCGCTGCGGATCGTGGTGCCCTCGGCCAACGAGCGCGTGCATGCGCGCCTGAAGGAGCTGCTGGCCGGCTTCCCGGGCACGCCTCCGCTGCTTATCGATGGCCATTCCCACGAGGCCATGCTGGCTGCGGACGTCGTGCTGCTCGCGTCAGGCACGGCCACGCTCGAAGCGATGCTGGCCAAGCGCCCCATGGTGGTCGGTTACCGCGTGTCGCCCACGAGCTACCGCATCGCCAAGGCGCTGCGCATGCTCAAGACCGACGTCTACAGCCTGCCCAATATCCTTGCCCGTGCCTGTGGCCTCGGCAATGAGCTGCTGGTTCCCGAGTTCATGCAGGACGATTGCACGGCCGACAATCTCGCGCAGGCCACGCTGCGGATGCTCGGCGACAGCGAGCGCCGGGGCACCGTGGTGGCGGCGTTCGAAGTGCTGCACAAGGAACTGCGTGGCGGACTGGAAGGCCAGGCGGCCGACCGTGCCGCCGATGCCATTGCCGACCTGATCCGCCGCTGATGCCCCGCAAGCCCAACGTCACCCGCCAGCTCGCCCGCGATCTCATCATCGCCGGGGTGGATGAAGCCGGGCGCGGTCCGCTGGCCGGACCCGTGGTGGTGGCAGCTGTGATCCTCGACCCGGCGCGGCCCATCCGCGGGCTCAACGACTCCAAGCAGCTCAACGAAGACACCCGCGAAAAACTATACGGCCGCATCGTCGAACGTGCCCTGGCCTATACCGTGATCTTCGTCGAGCGCGAGGAAATCGACCGGATCAACATCTTCCAGGCCACCATGACGGGCATGACCCGCTCGCTCATGGGCTTGTCCATCGCTCCGCAGATGGCGCTCATCGACGGCAACCGCCTGCCGCGTACCCTGCCTTGCGAGGCCCGCGCCGTGATTGGCGGCGACGCCACCGAGCCGGCCATCAGCGCCGCCTCCATCCTGGCCAAGGTCAGCCGCGACCGGCACATGCACGCGCTCGACGAGCGTTTCCCCGGCTATGGCTTTGCCCGGCACAAGGGCTACGGCGTGCCCGAACACCTCGATGCCCTCGGCCGGCTGGGGCCCTGCGACGCTCACCGGCGCAGTTTCGCCCCCGTCAGGCGCTGGTTCGAACCGGAAACACCTCCGGTTGCCGATCTCTTTGCCGAAGCCCTGTCACAAACGTCCTAAAGTTCTGGTTGATCCCGCCGATACGCCTGCCAACGCCCTCCATCTGTGGGCGTATGTCTTGCTCATTGCTTACAGGGACTAACCATGAAGAAGTTCGTTATTGCCACGGCGCTGCTCGCCGCGGCTCCGTTCTCGGCGCATGCCGCCTGTGCCGCCAAGGATTTCAGCATCGAAGGCTTCGCCGTCAAGATCCAGCAGGGTGCTGGCCAGCCGCGTTTCAGCATGAAGGGCGAGCTCGTCAACAAGTGCCCGGAAGCGGCCGCTGCCCAGATCCGCATCGACGCGAAGGATGCCTCCGGCAAGGTCATCGCCAGCAAGCAGGGCTGGCCGGCCGGCACCTCCAACATCGAACCGGGCAAGAGCGTCGATTTCGACCTCGGCCGCCTGTTCCGTTACTCGGCTGACATGCAGGACTACACCGTCGTCGTTTCCGACGTCAAAGCCTGGTAAGTCGTGTTTTCGCGATGCGCGGCCGCCGGCCGCGCATCGTTTCAGATAGGCACCCAGGCCACGCGCTCGCCCGCCTTGAACGCCTCATCCCTTGCCGGCAGCCATGCAAGCACGTGCGCCGATGCCAGGTTGCTGAGCATGTGCGACTCCTGCTTCGGCAGAAGATGCAGTCTCGCCGTACCATCGCCCAGATCCAGACGCATGCGCACCAGCCGGTCGCGCTGGGCATCCGCGTCCATCGATTCCGTCAGCACACCCTGGCTCCATACCGGCTGGACAGCCGTTTCGCCTTCCAGGTGCGATAGCACCGCCCGGGCGTGCACCACCAGGCAGACCAGCACGGCGGCCGGGTTACCCGGCATGCCCAGTAGCGCCTTGCCGTCGCGCACGCCATACCAGAGCGGCTTGCCGGGCTTCTGCGCCACTTTCCAGAAGGAGGCGCGCACGCCCAGGCGATCGGCCACGGCAGGCACGTAATCGCGATCGCCCACCGACACGCCGCCGCTGGTGACCACCAGATCAGCGCTATCCAGTGCCGCACTCAGCGCCTCTTCGAGCGCCGCTTCGTCATCGGGCACGTAAGCCACCACCGGTTCGCCGTAGCCATGCTCGACGAACCATGAACGCAGCAAGGGACCGTTGGCATCGTAGATCTGCCCCGGTCCCAGCGGGTGCCCCACGCGCAGCACCTCGTCGCCCGTCACGAGTACGGCAATGCGCGGCCGCCGATGAACATCCAGCGTATCGACACCCGCCATGGCCAACGCCGCCACGAGGCCGGAAGTGACGCGCTGGCCGGCATGTGCCAGCACCGTGCCTGCGAGCAATTCCTCACCCTCGCGACGCACTTCGTCCCCGACGCGCACTGCCTGGCGCAGGCAGATGCCGTGTCCATCACGTTCGACGATCTCCTGGCGCGCCACCGCATCGGCGCCATCCGGCAGCATCCCGCCGGTAAGAATGCGCACGGCCTGCCCCGGGCCTACATGCACGCCAGCCGGGGAACCGGCGGCGGCCGTGCCAATGAGCTGGCGGGACGCCACGCCGTCTGCGGCACGAACCGCGTAACCGTCCATGGCACTCTGGGTAAAGCGTGGCAGCGCGATGCGCGCCTTCGGTGATTCCGCAAGCACCGATCCCAGCGCCAGTTCCAGTGGCACACGTTGCACGGACAAGGGAGCCAGCGTGCGCGCGTAGTGTTCGAATGCCTGTCCGAGCGGAAGCAAGGCCATCGTCAGGACTCCCCGCCATAACCGCCCGGGTGGCGTTCGCCAGGGCGAACCGTATCGAGAAGGTGCACGATGCCGGGAAGCGTTGTCGCGAGCGACTCCGAGGCGCCGCCCCGGCTGCCGGGAAAGGTGATGAGCAAGGTGTTGCCCGCGTAACCGGCCACACCGCGCGAGAGCATGGCAAATGGCATGCGCCGCTGGCCGAAGGCGCGCGCGGCCTCCATGATGCCCGGGATCTCGGTATCGATCAGGGGGCGGACGGTATCGACGGTGACATCGCGCGGACCAAGACCGGTGCCGCCCACGGTGATGACCAAAGGGGTGCCTTCCGATATGTATCCCCGCAGGGTACCCTGCAGCGCCTGCGCATCGTCGGCGATGACCCGGTAAGCCACCGGCGTGAACCCGGCGTCGCCCAGCGCATCGCGCACGAAGGCACCGGCCGTGTCCCGCGCCTGCCCCGCCGCCACCGTATCGGAAAGAACGATCACCGCCGCCTGGCGTGGCTGCGACAACCGGCGCCGATGCTGGGATTTGCCGCCAGTCTTGCGTTCAAGGTGGCAGGCTTCGATATGCAGTTCCTCGGGCTCCGCATACGGCTTGAGCATGTCATAGAGCGTGAGCGCCGCGATACTAGCGGCCGTGAGCGCCTCCATCTCGACGCCCGTCGGCCCGATGGTCTGCACCTCCGCAATGACACGCACGGAGGCCTCCGCCAGTTCGTAGGTAACCTCAGCCCGGTGAATGGGCAGCGGATGGCACAGCGGGATCAACTCGTCGGTGCGCTTGGCCGCAAGGATGCCGGCGACGCGTGCCGTCTTCAGGGCATCGCCCTTTTCCGTCTCGCCGCTGCGCAGCAGGTCGATGCAGTCCGCTGGCGCATGCAGGGTGGCCGTGGCGCGTGCAACGCGAAGGGAATCCGGTTTCTGGCTGACGTCTTTCATCCGTGACTCGTATGCTTGGGGTGGCGGGGTGAAACGTGAGGGACGTCGTGCCCGTCGTCCCTGATGCAGCAACCTTCGACGAAGGCACTGCTTCCGTCTGCGTAGAACTCCTCCTTCCAGATCGGGGCCCCGTGCTTCACGGCATCCACCGCATACCGGCAGGCTTCGAAGGCTTCCGCGCGATGCGGTGCCCTCACCACGCAGACGATGGCCACATCGCCAATGATGAGGTCGCCGAGCCGGTGTGCGATGCGCACGTACGGCACGCCGAAGCGTTCTTTCGTGGTGGCTTCCACCTCGCGGATGACCCTGGCCGCGACCGGTTCGTAGGCCGTGTAGCGCAGACGCCATACCTGACGCCCCTCGTGATGGTCACGTACGGTGCCCACGAAAAGGGCCAGGCCACCGCATTCCGGATGGGCATGCAGCTCAAGCATGGGTTCGACGGCCAGGGGCGTATGAAAAAGAACCTCCATCATCAACCTCCCGCCACGGGTGGAAGCAGCGCGATGCGCCCGTCAGCCGGTACCGGATCGGCACGCCGCACGATCACATCCCCCGAGGCGCATGCACATCGCTCTATGAGGGAAGCGAGTTCCGGGCGTGCAGCCGCCAGTGCGCCCAGCGCCTCTCCGACGGTGGTGTAAGCACCATCGAACGGCAGTTCCCTTGCGCCGGCCAGCCGCTCCAGGCTGGCGAAGAATTCGAAAACGATCATGATCGAAAGATATCCGTAGGCGGCCTTCAGCCACCCATTGCATGCATGGTGGTCGCCCTGTCCACCGGACCGGGACGGGACGCGTAACCGGCATCCTTGCGCCACACCGCCGTGCGTACCAGTGCCTCCAGTGCCGTGTCATCGGCGCCTTCGCGCATACGCACGCCCAGGGGCGTTCCCGTAGCTGAAAACAGGCAGGTGAACAGTTCGCCCGTGGCGGTGATGCGCAACCGGTCGCAGCTGGCGCAGAACGGCTGCGACACCGTGGAGATGATGCCGAGCGGGTAATGGCCATCGACAAGGTATGGCGTGGCCGGATCACTGCTGCGCACCTGTCGCTCCACACGATGTTCCTCACGCAGGTCAGCGATGATTTCCGCTTCCGTCACCACGGCATCCTTTTGCCAGTGGCCGGGCGCATCCAGCGGCATGTATTCGATGAATCGCAGCGGTAATCCCCGCGCCATGGCCCAGGACAGCAAGGGACGCAGCTGGGACTCGTTGTCGCCACGGACCACGACCGCATTGAGCTTTATCCGTGCCCCCGCGGCCATCAGTGCGTCGATGCCGGCCAGGACCGGCGCCACCTCGCGGCGTGTCATGCGCCCGAAGGTATCCGCATCCAGGGCATCCAGGCTCACGTTGAAGTCGTCGATGCCGGCCGCCACCAGCGCTGCCGCCTGCGGCGCGATGAGCGACGCATTGGTCGTCATGGAAAGCCGCTGCAGTCCTTGCGCCTTCAGTGCGGAAAGGTCTTCCACGCAAGCCAGGAGATCGCGCCGCAGCAGGGGTTCGCCACCGGTCAGCCGGATATGCGTAATGCCTTGCCCGACGAACAGGCGGGCGAGCCTGAGCACCTCGTGTCGCTCCAGCAGGCTCGCGCGCGGCAGCCAGGCCGGATGCTCGGGCATGCAATAGGTGCAGCGGAAGTTGCAGCGGTCGGTAAGCGATATCCGCAGCTTTCGCTTGGTACGACCATGACTGTCGGCGAGTGGGAGCATCATGGCCATAGCGAAACACGTCGGGTGTAAGGCGGGCGTTGCGGGCGCGTCGCGCCCGTGGATGCATCGTGCCAGAGTTCTCGCCAGAAAGGAGCATGACATGCCCGCGAGGGCGCCTGAAGCTGACTTTTCCGCAACGCGTCACACAAAGGCCGAAAAAAAAGGACCGAAATCGGAAAAAAACTTCGTGGACCCTATTTTCAGCGGACGAAACCAACGCTAGAGTGAGTCGCCCGCTGGGCACCGGCCGGAACGGCCGCCTCATTCGAATCACGTGACAAGGATAACCATGGCCACTACCAAGAAGCCGGCAAAGAAAACCGCCAAGAAGGCCCCCGCCAAGGCTGCCAAGACCGTAAAGGCTGCCAAGGCCTCGGTCGCCGTCAAGCCGATCAAGGAAACCTTCACCAAGTCGTCGCTCGTCGCGCATCTCGTCGAAGCCACCGGCGTGGTGAAGAAGGACGTCGCCGCCGTGCTGGCCTCCCTCGAGAGCGCCATCCATGCGTCGATCCACAAGAAGGGCGCTGGCGCCTTCACGCTGCCGGGCCTGCTGAAGATCACTGCCGTCAACGTTCCGGCCAAGCCGAAGCGCAAGGGCAAGAATCCGTTCACCGGTGAAGAGCAGGTTTTCGCTGCCAAGCCCGCTTCGGTGAAGGTCAAGGTCCGTCCGCTCAAGAAGCTGAAGGACGCTGCTGCCTGATCTTTCCGCGGTGGTTCGTCCGCCGCGTGATCGAGGCGCACCTGAAAGCCCCCGCCCCTGGCGGGGGCTTTTTTCATGCCATGTAGGAGCGCGCCTCGCGCGCGACCGGTCAAGGCGGAAATCCTGACGTCACCGTACCCTGGCTGTCGCGCGCGAGGCGCGCTCCTACAACAGCGGGTGTGTCGAAGGTCATGCTTGACTACAGTTGTCGTCAGGCGCACTCTGCCTACATCTGTAGTCAGAGGATAGGCCATGAACCGCAAGAGTATCGGCGACCAGGAACTCGCCCTCCTGCAGTACATCGAAGAAACCCCGCGAAGCTCGGTGGCCGACGTCTGCGCCGGCTACGGCGAGCCGCGCGGGCTGGCACGCTCCACCGTGCTGACGATGATGGAACGCCTGCGCGCCAAGGGTTACCTCACGCGCCGCAAGCACGACGGCGCGTTCCGCTACAGCGCCACCAATGAAACCGGCGAAGTGATGACTGGCGCCGTCGCCCGTTTCGTCGAAAAGACCCTGCAAGGATCCGTCTCCCCCTTCGTCGCCTGGATGGCCGAGCGTGGCCAGGTCAGCGACACCGAACTGGCGGAACTGGAAGCCCTCGTAGGCACCCTGCAGTCACGCCGGAAGGAGCGCTGACATGGACGCCTTCGTCGACACCCTCCTGCACCGCACGCTCCACGCATCGCTCCAGTCGTTCCTGCTTGCTGCACTCGTGTTCGCCCTGTGCCGGGCCATTCCTTCCCTGTCCGCCTCGCTGCGCGCATGGCTGTGGTGGCTGGTGTCGGCGCAGATGGTGGCTGGCATCGCCTGCCCCGACCTGTTCACCCTGCGCCTGCTTCCTGCGCAGCAGGTCGCCCGCACCGTCACCACGCCCGTCGACATGAGCGCCATGCCGGACATCGGCAGCCTCGCCGTCACGAGCGAGCCGTCGACGCTGTCCTGGCAGACCGCACTGCTCATGGGCTGGGTCGTGGCTATTGTCGGACAACTCGTTTTTGCGCTCTGGCGCAGCCGCCATCTGCCCGGCCTGCTTCGCCGCGCCACGCCCCACGACGATGTGCGCGTGGAAGCTCTCTGCGCGCGACGCGCACGGGAACTGGGCCTGCGTCGATCCCCCCGGCTCATCGTCTCCGACGAAGTCGTCTCGCCCCAGGTGGTGGGCCTGCTCCGCCACACGATCCTGCTGCCGGCCGACGACACGCTCGCACCGGACGAGCTGGACATGGCCCTCATGCACGAACTGGCGCATGTGCGCCGGGGCGACCTGTATCTGGGCTGGGTACCCGCGCTCGCACGTGCCATCTTCTTCTTCCATCCCGCCGCTCACCTGGCCGTGCGTGAATACGCGCTGTGCCGCGAAGCCGCATGCGATGCAATGGTCGTGTCGCGTGGCCAGCGTCCCGCTCAGAACTACGGCCGCCTGCTGCTTCGCCTGGGTGTGTCACCTCACCCGCATCATGCCCTGCCCGGGGCGTCCCCCACCTTCCTGAACCTCAAGAGGAGGCTCGTCATGCTCGGTCGTATCCACGAAGCGCCGCCCCGCGCGCTGACCCTTGCCATGGTGTGCGTCGTCACGATGGCGGCCGCCCTTCCCTGGCGCATCGTGTCTGCCACGGACAACACGCCAACGTTCGTGACGGTGCCTCCGGCGCCCCCTGCTCCGCCCATGGCGCCTGCACCGCCGCCGCCCCCTGCACCTGCGGCCCTGGCAACCCCTGCCCCGAGGCCAGCACCCGCGGTACCGCGGGCACCTGCTGCACCGAGGATGCCTCACGTCATGACGACCTCGTCGAGCAACGTCAACATAGTGACCGTCACGGATGATCCGAAAAATGCCTTCATCTATCGCGACAACGACATCAGTGTGATGAGCGGCAGCTCCCACGACTTCGAGCGTGCCGATGCCCTGCGCAAGGACAACGGATACTTCGCGTGGTATCGCGACGGCAACAAGGCATGGGTGTTGCGCGACCCGGCTTACCTGAAGCGTATCCACGATGCCTACGCACGGGCATCGAAGGCCACCGACCTGCCCCAGCAGACAGCCGACCGCCAGCAGCGACTGGACCGCGAACAGGAAGCCCTGAACGAGCAGATGTCCAAGCTGTCGGAACGACAGTCCGAACTGGCCGAACGCAACAGCAACCCTGCCAGCCCGGAAAGCGCTGCCGGCTTCGCACAGGGCCACGCCACCATCGCCCAGGAGCAGGCTCTCATCGGCCTCAAGATGGGCAACCTGGCCCGTGAGCGCGCCGTGGAAGCCCGCAAGCTGGCCGAGCAGAACCAGCGCCAGCAACAGGCGGCCGAATCGGCCACCCGCGAGGTGAACCAGATCCTCGCCGACGCGGTGCGCAACCACGTGGCGGTGGAAGCCCACTGACGATTCACCTGCACTCCGGTATCGTGGGCGTTTTCGCGGGATACCGCGAAACGTCCCCTTCCCCGGAGGCAATATGCGACTTGAATCGGGCACGGTCATCGAGACGACCGCGCTGCTCTTCGACATGGATGGCACGCTGGTGGATTCCCGCGTGGTGGTCGAGAAAATCTGGAAGCGCTGGTGCGACGCGCACGGCCTCGACTGGGATTACGTCCTGCCCCGCCTGCACGGCGTGCGCATGTACGACTCGGTGAAGGAATTCACCCCGGCCGGTTACGATGTCGAGGCCGAATTCGAGAAGCTCTACAAGGAAGAGCTTGAAGATGTAGACGGCATCGTCCCCATCCCCGGCGCCGTCGAACTGCTGGCATCCCTGCCGCCGGATGCATGGACCATCGTCACCTCCGCCGACACGCCACTGGCCCTCGCACGCCTCGGCGCCGCCGGTATCAAGGCCCCCCCACGCATGGTCGCTGGCGAAATGGTCGCCAACGGCAAGCCGCATCCTGAGCCCTACCTGCTGGGTGCCAGCCGCATGAACGACACGAAGGACTTCCTCGTCTTCGAGGACGCCCGCGCCGGCATCGACTCCGGCCTGGCAGCCGGTGGCCGCGTCATCGCCATCGCAGGCGACCACCCGGAGGAGGTGCCGGACAACGTGGAATGGGTGACCGACCTCACCACCCTGCGCTACGCCGGCACGCACAACGGCAAAATCCACCTCCACGTCCTGTAGGAGCGCGCCTGCGCGCGACCGTTTGATACGTAGCGTCGCCAGTTGAAAAGGGGCTCGCCTACCGAGGGCGTGGGAGCCGATCGCATCGGCGATGTTGCGCTCCGTAGTAAAGCAGCCCGTGTGGTGCGTCGCGCCGTAGGAAGGGCTCGCCTAACGGCCTCGCACTCGGCGCTGGTACGTGGCGTTGCAGAGGCGACGGGGGCGACCCTTGGCGCTCCGGCCTGCGGTGTCCCTCGGGAAAGGAGGAGCCACTGCGCGGCTCAGTGTCTTATGGCTTGCGCCCCTTCGGGCACGGGGAGCGTGCGGGGTTTTTCGACTCGGCTCCTGCCTCGGCGAAAAAGGCCGGCCTTCCTGGCCGGCCCCGCTACGCGGCCTTATCCGCCCGCTCCCCTCACCTCCATCAAGTCGCGCCAAGGGTCGCCCCCGCCGCCTCTGCCGATCTCACGGTGATCTTGTAGGAGCGCGCCTGCGCGCGACCGGTTGTCGCGAACATCATCATCGGTTCGATTCATCCGGTCGCGCGCAAGCACGCTCCTACAACGCTATGTGGCTACCGGAGGGGTGATCAACCTTGCGATGACGCTTCCCCTGTAGGAGCGCGCCTGCGCGCGACTGGTTGTCGCGAATACCTTCATCGTTTCGATACCACCGGTCGCGCGCAAGCACGCTCCTACAGTGGGGGTCAGTAGACGTCGCGGCGGTAGCGGGTGGTGGTTAGCAGGTGTTCTACGGCGGAATGGCCCAGGATGTCGCGTAGTGCGCTGTCTACACCGGGCGCCATGCCGGCGAGGCTGCCGCAGACGTAGATGGATGCGCCTTGGTTGATCCAATGGCGCAGGTGGCCTGCGCACTGGCGCAGATGATCTTGTACGTAGCGGGGACCTTCGGCGTCGCGTGACCAGATGAGGTCCAGGCGTTCGATGCAGCCTGTCGCCTTCCAGCGCTCCAGTTCGTCGACATGCAGGCGATCGATCGCCGCTTGACGCTCCCCATAGAGCAGCCAGTTGCGGTGATGGCCTCGCGTGATGCGCGTTTTCATCAATGCGCGCAGGCCGGCGATGCCGGTGCCGTTGCCGATGAGCAGCAGGGGGCATGCGTCGTCGGGGGCATGGAAACCGGGGTTACTGCGGATGCGCAGGTCGATCGTGTCGCCTTCGGCGGCTATGGCGGTGAGCCAGCCAGAGCCCTGGCCAAGTCGCCCGTCTTCGTCGCGCATCTGACGTACGACGAGGTGGAGTTCGCCGTCGGCGGGGATGGAGGCGATGGAGTATTCGCGGTGAGGCAGTGTTTGCTCGTCGTCCCTGGTTTTGCGGGGGCCGATTTCTGCGATGTCTCCCGCAGCCCAGGCAAGTCGGGTGGGATCATCGGGAACCAGTGCGAGGTGGAAGCAGGGCTGCCCGGCGCTGCCGGGGTTGAGCAGGCGACGCTCGCGCAGTGTCCAGAGGGCGTAGTCCGGGCGCTTCCAGTCGGCGCTGTCGCTGGCCCCTGCCACATGCGTCAGCTGGTGCTGCCAGTGGCGTAACGCGCCGTCGTCGCCGTTGTTTACTTCGACGAGATCGAACCAGGTGCTGGCGCCGCTTTCGCGCAGCCAGCGGTCGAGTTCGTGGCCGAAGGCGCAGAAATCTTCGTAGTCGCGGTCGCCGAGTGCCAGCACGGCGTAGCGCAATCCCTGAAGCGCCGGATGGGTGGACATGACGTTACGGCGAAAACCCGTGGCAAGGTCGGGAGCGTCGCCTTCGCCCGTGGTGCTGACGATGAAAAGTGCCTGCTGGACGGCGAGCAGGCGCTTTTCGTCGACCTGCGAGAGTGATAACAGGTCGACCTGCCTGCCTGCGGAGCGCAGGCTGTTTGCCGTGCGCTCTGCGAGTTCTGTCGCGAAACCCGTCTGCGATGCATGGATGACCATGATCGCACCGGATGCCGGTAACGAGGGCGGGCGGACAAGTCCGCGGCGTGCGGTTTTCCAGGTGTATGCGACCCATGCCAGCGCCGCGACGGCGGCGAGGGCGATGCGTTCCGGCGTGGCAAGGCGCGCATCGTGAAAGTCGTGGAGAGTGCTGAAACCCAGCACCACTGCCATGAGCGCAAGGCCGATAAGCGCCTGCCCTGTAACCGACTTCATGGGCTGGCCTGTTTCAACGCAGCGGCGAAGGCCGGTGACATGCGTTCTTCGAAACATCCGTCCTTGCCGTAGAGGATGAACATCACGGCTACATGATGGGCCTTTGCGTAGGCCATGCCTTGCTCGGGCCCCAGCACGGTCATCGTGGTGCCCATCGAATCGGCATGCATGCAGTCGTCGGCAAGGATGCTGACGGAGGCGACACGATGGGCTACCGGATAGCCGGTGCGTGGATCGATATGGTGCGAGTAAAAACGGCCGCCGCTTTCGAAAAAATGGCGGTAATCGCCGGATGTGGCGATGGCTTTGTCGGTCAGCGCGATGACGCGCTGTAGCTCATCCGGGTCGTCAACGGCACCTGCCGCCGCGCCCGGGCGTTCGATGCCGACGTGCCATGGGCTGCCGTCGGGTTTGCGGCCCTTGCCGCGCAACTCGCCCCCCACTTCCACCAGATAGGCCCGGATGCCCGAGCGATCCAGGAAGCGTGCGACCTGGTCTACGCCGAAGCCTTTGGCCACGGAGGAAAGATCCACGTAGATACCGCCCGGCTGGAAGGCGCGGTGGGTGGCGTCATCCAGGCGGATGCGTGACCAGCCGACGCGTGCGCGTGCGGCTTCGACGGTGCTGGGGTCCGGGGCTTCGTGTGGGTGTTTGTCGGGGCCGAACCCCCAGAGGTTTACCAGGGGGCCAACGGTCGGGTCGTAGGCACCGCCGGAGTCTTTTGCGAGCGACAGCGCGTAGCTGAGTACCGTATAGAACTCGGGTGGCAGCGTTTGCCAGGTACCTGCGGGAGCGCGGTTGAAGCTGCTGAGGTCGGACTCGGCTTCGTAGGTGCTCATCTGCGCGACGACGCGATCCACTTCGGCCTGGATGCCGTTGCGGATGGCGGTGTCGTTCGCGCCGTCGGGAAGCACCGCGTTGACGGACCAGGTGCTGCCCATGGTTTCGCCTTCGAAGCGGCGCACTTCGGTGGCAAGGGTGATGACGGGGAGAAAGAGCAGAAGGAACACAGCCCCCCTGTAGGAGCGCGCCTTGCGCGCGACCGGCATGGCGAGAACGCCGAGGATTCTCGTGATAACCGGTCGCGCGCAAGGCGCGCTCCTACAGGGGGTAGTGTCGCTTGTCATTGCGGCAGCACTTCCAGCGTGGCGGTGTAGGCCGCGCGGCGGGTCTTCGCTTCCTTGACCGTGGTCTTGTTGTCTTCGGTGGATGCGTTCACCCAGTACATGCCGGCCTTCGGGAAGGCGAAGCCGAACTTGCCGTCGGCATCGGTCGTGGTGTCCATCTCGTCCTGCGCATCGCGATAACGCGTGGCACCGGCCACGGCAACCACCTTCAGGTTCGCGGCGGGCTTGCCATCGAGCAGCAGCTGGAAGCTGGCCTTTTCTCCCGCCACCAGATCATTCGGCTGCGTCACCGGCACGAGTTCCAGCCCCTTGCCGGTGGGCTTCAGTGCCACGCCGCCAGGCTTGCCCTGGGTGACGAAGGTTTCGACGCGCGAAGCCATCTCGCTCACCTGCACGTTCTTCGCGTTGGCCGGGATACCTGTCCTGAGTTCGTCGGCCTTGCCGCGCCAGCGCTTTTTCTGGCCGTCCGCTTCGTAGCTGGCGAACAGGCCCTGGTTGACCATCGCAAGGCGATACGTGCCCTTCTGCGGCACGGGCAGGTCGAAGGCGCTGCGGTATTTGCCGGTCCAGGGATTCTCCGGCTTCACCTGCGAGCCGTCCGGTGCGGTGATGACCAGCTGGTCGAGCTGCGCGGGGAAGTGATCCGGGTAGTAGAGATCGTTGGAAATCGCGGCATCGACAGTCACCCACGCATCGTCGCTGGAAACGACCGTGGCGGAAGGGACCATCCACATCTTGTGCGCCTGCGCAGCGAAGGGCAGGACGAGGGCCGCACACAGCGCGGCACGAACGAGGACGTGCTTCATCGGAGTCTCCCTTTATGGATTGATATCGAGGCTGATCTGGCCGAGTTCTTCGGAACCCTTGGCCGAAAGGTGCACCGGCGCCCTGGCCGGCCAGTCGAACGCGATGCGCTGGGCTTCACGGCCGCCGACTTCGCGCGCCGCTTCCACCACCAGTTCGTAATGTCCCGGTGCCAGCGTGCCCAGCGGCGGCTTGCCGTCGGTGAAGCGCAGCTGGTGCTGGCCGGCGGGGCGCGTCGCGCCGGAGACGCCGTCGATCGGCATCGCCTGTTCGCGACCACTGCGGCGCCACCACTGGCGCATGTCCTTCAGCCACTTGGTGCCTTCGCCGTCGGCCTTTTTCACGTCGTACCAGACGGCCAGGTTGGCGGCGACGCTGTGGTCTTCGCGCTCGATCCACACGGCCACGTATGGACGGTGATATTCCGCAACCTTCAGCGTGGGGATCTCCACCGTGAGATTCATGTCGGCGGCAAAGGCCGGTGCAGCGGCAAGCCCGAAGGCCAGGAACAGCAAACGACGCATGGGATGTCCCATCAGTGGATGAAAAGAAGGGCGACAAGCAGCGGCAGCACGAACCCGAGGGCCACCATCGGCCAGGTCATGCCGCGCTGGCCGGCATGCATCTTGAGCAGCAGCAGGCCGGTGAGCGCGAAGACCACGCAGGCCAGCGCGAACACGTCGATGAACCAGCTCCACACCGGGCCCGTATTGCGGCCCTTGTGCAGATCGTTGAGATAGGCGAGCCAGCCGCGGTCGGTGACCTCGTAGTGAACATCACCGGTTTCACGGTCGACGCTTACCCAGCCATCGCCGCCGGGGCGCGGCAGCGAGACGTACACCTCGTCGTTGCTCCAGTCGCCCGGCTTGTTTGCGATATCGGCGCCGGTGCGCTCCGCGACGAAGTTCGCGATCGCAGGTGCCAACGGCGCAGACTTCGTGTCCTGGGGTGCCACGAGCTGGCCGCGCAGGCCCTCCGGGAGCAGGGCATCCTTCTGTTCCACCCGGGGCGCGGCCTCGATGCGGGCCGCATGATTCAGCGTGAAGCCGGTTACGGAAAACAGCAGCAAGACCACCAGCGACACGGCCGAACTGATCCAGTGCCAGCGATGCAAGTGTTTGATCCAGAAAGCGCGGCGTTGCCGGTCCACGGTGTCGCGCATAGCTGGAAGGTCCCCGGGGGCGATTGGCAAAAACATGCGAATGTTAAAATAAACGCGAATCGTTCGCAATTAATGACTTAACGCTTTCCTGCGAACCTGCCGTAAGCGTGCCGCCAGCGCATGCGTCCCTGCCCTGCCCCGGCGTATGCTTGGCACCATGCGCATCCTTCTCGCCGAAGACGACACATCGATCGCCGCCGCCGTCCGCTCCTCGCTCGAACAAAGTGGTCACGCCGTGGACCACGTGACCGACGGGGTGACCGCCGACAACGCGCTGCGTGACCACGAATACGACCTGCTCGTACTCGACCTGGGCCTGCCCAAGCTCGACGGCAGCGACGTCCTTGCGCGCGCGCGAAAACGCGGTAACAGCCTGCCCGTGCTGGTGGTGACGGCCCGCGAGGGCCTGAAGGAGCGCGTGCGCGTGCTCGACCTGGGTGCCGACGATTACCTGCTGAAGCCGTTCGCGCTGGTGGAGTTCGACGCGCGCGTGCGCGCCCTGCTCCGCCGCCGCACCAGCAATGGCACGCCGGAGTTCCGCATTGCCCGCCTGCGCCTGGATATACCCGGTCATCGCGCCTGGATCGGCGACCTGCCGCTCGACCTCACGGCACGCGAGTTCGGCCTTATCGAAGCCCTGGCCACCCGGGTCGACAAGGTGACCAGCCGCGCCCAGCTCGTCGAGGCGCTGTGCAACTGGGACGAAGACCTCACGGACAACGGCCTGGACATCGCCCTGCACCGCCTGCGCAAGAAGCTCCAGGGCTCCGGCACCAGCGTGCGCACCATCCGCGGCCTGGGCTACCTGCTCGAAGAAACCGCGGATGCCTGACCGCCGTCACGCGGCCCAGCGGCCGCCGCGGCCCAGCCTGCGCCGCCGCCTGCTCACCTTCCTGCTGGTGCCCGTGCTGGTCGTGCTCGTGCTCGATACGGTGATCGGCTATTTCATCGCGCTGGCGTATTCCAACCACATCCACGACACCGACCTGTCCGATCAGGCTCTGACCCTGTCGGAGCTGATCGGCAACGATGCACTCAGCGGCGAGCTCTCGGAACAGGCCCGGTTCCTGCTCGAATACGATCCCGACGGCCGCAATTACTACACGGTGGTCAGCGACCGGCACGGCCGGATTGTGGGCAACGCCGAGCTGGACGGCCCCGAACGCAACGTGCACGTGGACGCGCCGCCGCGCCTCTATGACACCACGCTCGGCCGCCGCCCCTTGCGCGCTGCGATCATGCGCGTGCCCAACCGCCACGAAGACGGCGACATCCTGACGATCACCGTGGCGGAAAACCTGCGCGACCGCCACATCCGCGCTCGCGAGATCCTGTTTCTCACCCTGCCGATGCAGGCCCTGCTGATCGCCGCCGTGCTGCTGCTGGTGTGGTTCGGCGTGAGCCACGGCCTGGGCGTGCTGGAACCGCTGACCACGCGACTCGGACGGCGCGGCCACGACCTGGGGCCCATCGGCGAGGAAGACGTGCCCATCGAAATCCTGCCGCTCACACGCACCATCGACGACCTGTTCGCCCGCATGCGCAACATGATCGGCCTGCAGGAGCGATTCATCGCCGATGCCGCGCATCAGTTGCGCACGCCGCTGGCCGGCATCCAGATGCATGTCGAACGCTACGAGGGCATGGAAGACCCCGCCCAGCGCATCGAAGCCATGCGCCACGTGCATCGCCTGGCTGCCCGTGCGGCGCGCACCTCGGCACAGCTGCTGGCGCTCACCCGCACGCAGTCGCCCGATCTGCCCGACCACGATGGCATGGCCCTCATCGACCTCAGCCAGGTCGTGCCCGAGGCCGTGTCGATGCGCGTCCACCAGGCCATCGCGCAGGGCGTGGACCTCGGCTACGAAGGGCTCGAACGCCCCTGCTTCATCCGTGGCGATGCGTTGCAGATCCAGGAAACCATCGACAACCTCGTGGACAACGCCTTTCACTACGCCGGTCGCGGCCATAGCGTCACCGTGTCGGTGGAAGACGCCGTCGGCGATATCGTGCTGGCGGTGGAAGACGATGGCCCTGGCGTACCCGAGGCCTTCCTGGCCCAGTTGGGCGAGCGCTTCTTCCGCGTGCCCGGCAGCGATGAAGACGGCACGGGCCTTGGTCTTGCCATCGTCGAGAGCATCGCCGAACGCCACTCCGCACGCGTGGAATTCATGCACGGCGAGGTGGGTGGCCTGCGTGTCGAGATCCGTTTCCCTGCCCCGGGGCCGCACCACAACACCTGACAGGCCCCGCCCAGCCCCGGAAAGCCACATGAAACCGGAGGCATGGCACCATGTCATCATTGAAAGTCCCTGAAGGGCAGAGGCGTCCAGTGAGCGAGACGGCGGAATTCCAGTTCGAAGGCGGGCGCGATGGCGTCCTCCTCATCCATGGCCTGACCGGCACCCCCACCGAGATGCGACTCGTCGGCAAGGGGCTGAACCGCGCGGGTTTCACCGTCGTGGGCGTGCAGTTGGCGGGTCATTGCGGCACCGAAGACGATCTTCTGGCCACCACCTGGCAGGATTGGTACGACAGCGTGGAGAAGGCCGCCGAGCAGCTGCGCGGCAAGGTCGACCGCCTGTTCGTGGCCGGCCTGTCCATGGGCGCCGTACTGGCGCTGCGCCTTGCCGCCACGCGGCCGGAGTGGGTCTCGGGCGTGGGCGTGTTCGGCGCCACGTTCCGCTACGACGGCTGGTCCATGCCCTGGATCGAGCGTCGCTTCAACTTCCTGCTGCCCATCCTCAAGTCGCTGGGCATCGGCAAGAAAGTGAGCTTCCAGGAAAAACCGCCCTACGGCATCCGTGACGAGCGCCTGCGCGCGCAGATCAGCTCGGCCATGCTCTCGGGCGACAGCAAGAGCGCCGGCCTGCCGGGCAATCCCTGGTTCGCCGTGGCCGAGATGATGGCCCTGGCACGCGACACGCGCCGTCGCCTGCCGCAGGTCACCGCACCGTGCTTCATCGCCCATGCGGTAGACGACGACATCGCGAGCGTCCGCAGCAATGCCGACCTCGTCGCGCGCCGGGTCAGCGGCCCCATTGAGATTCTTCTGCTCGGCGACAGCTATCACATGATCACGGTCGACCGCGAACGTCGCCTGCTGATCGAGCGCACCGCCGACTTCTTCAGCCGGATCGCGCGCGACGCACGTCCCACACGCATGGCAGCCTGACCGCATGAATGGTCTGGTTGTCGCGTTGTGGATCGCGAACGTCGTACTCGATACCGGTGGCCAGCTGGCCTTCAAGGCCGCCGCCAGCGATGAGCGCGCGGGCGACGGCCTCGCCCGCTGGAAGTACATGCTGGCCCGCCCGTGGATCTGGACAGGCATCGGCTGTTATGTCGCCGAATTCCTCGTGTGGATCGCCTTCCTCTCGCTGGTACCGCTCTCCGAGGGCGTGCTGCTGGGCTCGATCAACATCGTGGCGATCATGGTCGCGGGCCGCTTCCTGTTCAACGAAAAACTGAGCCCGCTGCGGGTCACCGGCATCCTGCTGGTGGCCGCGGGCGTGGCCATCGTGGGTGTGGGTACATGAAGCGCTTCTATCTCATCGGCTTCGCCATGCTCATGGCGTTCGACACGCTGAACCTCGTCTGCTTCAAGATGGCCGGCAGCCACGCGCTGCCCGTCGAGATGAGCACCGAGTGGGTGATGCGCGTGTTCTCCCATCCGTGGATCTACGGTGCGGTGGTCGGCTATATCGGCGCTTTCCTCACCTGGATGAGCCTGCTCAAGCACGCGCCCATCGGGCCGGCATTCGCGGCGTCGCACCTGGAAGTGATCAGCGTGATGGTGCTGTCGTGGTGGGTCTTCCACGAGCCGATCGGCATGCCGCAGATCATCGGCGCCGTGGCGATCATCGCCGGCATCGTCTGCCTGGCCTTCGCCGAGAGCGACGACGAGACCAGCAGCGATGCGGTTACGGCCTGAGCGCGAATCGCCGCCCACTGCCGGCCTGCCGCTAGGCCTGCACGACCTCGCCGGCTCCGTCGCCGCGCCGCTCACCGCGCAGGCGGCGACATGGCTGGGCGTTGAAGAAGTCCAACTGGAATGCTCGGGGACGGCGGCGCTCACGGTAGCGCTGACCGCCTTGTCGGAACACGCGCCCTCCCGCCGGGAGGTCGCCATCCCCGCCTATACGTGTCCACTGGTGCCCCTGGCAGTGCGCCGCGCGGGTCTCGTGCCCCGCCTGGTCGACCTGCTTCCCGGTCACTTCGACATGGATCCACAGCGCCTCGCCGAGGCCTGCGGCGAACAGACACTGGCCGTGGTGCCCACCCATCTCGGCGGTCGCCTGGCTGATGTCGCCACGGCCAATGCCATCGCCCACCCTGCCGGCGCGCTCACCATCGAAGACGCTGCGCAGGCGCTGGGTGCACGTCTCGACGGCGGCTTCGCGGGCACACGGGGTGATATCGGTTTCTTTAGCCTGGCAGCCGGCAAAGGCCTGTCCATCTTCGAAGGCGGCCTGCTGGTCGCGCAGGACGAGGCGTGGCGCGCGCGTTTTCGCCGTGCCAGCAAGCGCATCGCCCGCTGGCATCCCGGCTGGGAGTTGCGCCGCACGCTCGAACTGCTCGGCTACACGGCACTGTATCGCCCACGCGGCATGGCCCTCGCCTATGGCAACGACATGCGCCGCTCGCTGCGCAAGGGCGACCTCATCGGCGCAGCAGGCGAACACTTCAGCGCCGATTTTCCCCTGCACACCGTGGGACGCTGGCGCCGCGCCGTCGGCGCCAGGGCCTTCCCGCGACTGGCGCAATTCATCGACATCACCAGGGCGCAAGCTCGCGCGCGATTGCCGCGACTGGCATCGATCCCTGGTGTGCACGCGTTCTCCGACGAAGGCGGTACCTGGCCTTACCTGATGTTGCGCATGCCCGACGAACGCACACGCGATGCGGTGCTGGCACGGTTATGGGCATCGCGATACGGCGTGGCACGCATGTTCATCCACGCCCTGCCCGACTACGACTACCTTGGCAGCATGCCCGGTGGCGATCACGTCCCCCATGCCCGAGACTTCGCGGCGCGCACGCTCACCATCACCAACAGCCCGTGGCTCGACGACGTAGCATTCGAACACGTATGCGCCGTCATCGAAGCCACCATAGCCCTCTCCTGACACACACCCTGTAGGAGCGCGCCTTGCGCGCGACCGGCCAAGGCGAGACGTTGACGACATTCGCGACAACCGGTCGCGCGCAGGCGCGCTCCTACAGGGGAAGCGTCGTCGCAAGGTTGATCGCCCCTCCGGTAGCCACGTAGCGTTGTAGGAGCGTGCTTGCGCGCGACCGTTTGAATCGAAACGATGAACATATTCGCGACAACCGGTCGCGCGCAGGCGCGCTCCTACAACAGCCTGCGATCACGTTGGGAGAGGCGGCGGGGGCGGCCCTTGGCGCGACTTGATGGAGGTGAGGGGAGTGGGCGGAAAAGGCCCGAAGGGGGCCGGCCAGGAAGGCCGGCCTTTTTCGCCGAGGCAGGAGCCGAGTCGAAAAACCCCGCCCGCTCCCCGTGCCCGAAGGGGCGCAAGCCATAAGACACTGAGCCGCGCAGCGGCTCCTCCTTTCCCGAGGGACACCGCAGGCCGGAGCGACAAGGGCCGCACCCGTCGCCTCTGCACCGCCACGTATGAGCGCCGATGCGAGGGCGACAGGCGAGCCCACCCTACGGAGCGACGCACCACACGGGCTGCTTTACTACGGAGCGCAACATCGCCGATGCGATCGGCTCCCACACCTTCGGTAGGTGAGTCCCTTTTCAACTGGCGACGCTACGTATCAAACGGTCGCGCGCGAGGCGCGCTCCTACAACGGCGGGTCAGGCTTTGCCTTGTTCTACCAGGGTGAGGGCGACCTTGTCGCGCAGGTAGACCGGCAGCGCCAGTTCCGGGGCCACTGCCTCGCCGGCGCGGAAGCGCTTTGCCGCGATTTCCGCCACGTGGCGTGCCTGTGGATAGCGCAAGCCCTCCGACGAGCGGACAGGCGCATGAATACGCTCGCGCAACACGGAGGCGTAGGTCTCCCAGCCCGTGCCGACCACATGCCATGCCGAGGCTTCCGGCAGGATGAGTGCGGCGGCGGTATCCACGCGTTCGCGATCCAGCAGCGTCACGCCGCCGTCGTTCTCGCGCTTCCACGCAGCCACGTAGATCTCGCCCATGCGCGCATCGATCACGGAAAGAATGGCCGCGTCGTCCTCAGGGGCTTCCAGCGCCAGCGCCTCCAGCGACGACACCGTGACCACCGGGATATCCAGTGCCAGCGCCATGCCCTGCGCCAGTGACACGCCCAGGCGCACGCCCGTGAACGCACCCGGCCCACGACCCACGGCGATGCCCTGCAAGGCCTCGCGCTTCAGCCCGGCTTCCGCCAGAAGTTCGTCCGCCATCGGGAGCACCAGCTCGGCGTGTCTGCGGGGGGCGATCTCGCTGCGCTCGATCACTTCATCGCCGTGCACGAGGGCGACGGAGCAGGCTTCGGTGGAGGTTTCGATGGCGAGGTAATTCATGGCGTTTCCGGCGTTGGGTTGAACGGCACGCCATAGGCGTACCAATCGATGCGGCGGGTCAGGTACATGAGGAGCGCAACCACTGCCACGAGCACGACCGAGCCGATCAGCAGGGCGTACTGCTCCGCACCGATCAGGCCATACAGTATGGCGTAAACCAGGGCCAGCACGCCGCCCAGCAACAGGCCGGCCCGGCGCGCCCGCAGCACCGCCGTGGCATAGCCACCCACGATCAGCACCACTGCGGCCGCGGCCACGACATAGGCCCAGCCAAAGCCGATCTGCTCGGACAACGCCAGAAGGAGCACATAGAAGCTCGCCATCGCCGCCCCCACCAGCAGGTACTGCACCGGATGCAGGCGCAGGCCCTTCAGTACCTCGAACAGGAAGAACGCCACGAAGGTCAGCGCGATGAACAGCAAGCCGTATTTACCCGCACGGTCGTTCTGCTGGTAGACACTGCCGGGCTGGTACAGCGTGACGCCGAACGATGAGGGTTCCAGTCGCTCGGAGACATCGCGATCCCCTGCGTCCCAGTGCTGCCCATAGGAGCGATTGAGATCCAGCACCCGCCAGTCGGCGTCGAAACCCCTGGCCGTCACCGATCGGGTGCCTGGCAACAGCGCGCCGATGAAACTCGGATCAACCCACGGCGAGCGGATGCGCACGCTGTTCGAGCGCGCCAGGGGCAGTACGGAGAACGATTCGGTACCTGCAATACGCAGGTTCAGCGCGAAATCCACGGGTGTATCGCGCTCGGGATCGACCGGCATGGGTACCGACAGCACCGTATAGGACCCCATGCGCGCCGTGGACGACGCCAGCCGCGCCGGATGCCCGTCGACCGTGAACGATGTGATGCCTTGCAGGCCTCGCGTGTCTGCAATCAGCAGGCGAAGTTCTGCCTTGTCGCTGTCCCACCGCGTATCGCTTCCCGTGGCTAGGCGCCGGATATCCGCCGGCTGGATACGACCACGGACAGCCACCTCCCCCGTGTAGATGGGCACCTCGTACATGCCTACCCGGCGACGATCCACGGCGAGGTCCGCCACGGTATCCAGTTCGTCGGCAAGCACGATCTCCGAGGATTCCCGCACGCCCAGCGACTTGCCGTCGCTGCTGCGAACCTCCGTACGCGTCGGCACCGACAGCACGAGGCCACCAAGGGTCTGTGCCCCGCCCCAGCCTTCGGCCACGCGGGTGGATGCGTTATGACGCATCTGCTGTCTTTCGCGCACGAGTCCGTCCGACTGCGACAACGGAACCAGCATGAGCAAGGCGAGCAGTCCGATGCCAAGAACCTTGGCGGTAATGGATTGCGTCCAGCGAAGCATCGGCGGTGTCCTTTCGTAGGTAGTCGTCCCGGATGCTGTGGGTTGCTCCTGTTGCCGTGCGGCGGCGCGAATGGCGATGCGCGGGCAATCGAGGGCGAAAAGGGGCGAAGACCTGAGCAACTTCGCAGGTTTTCGTGAGAGTGTTCTCATGACAAGAGGACGCTTTCATGGCGAGCATCGGGGCAGTCCACATGAGAGGCCCCGTCATGCCGCCCGCCCAGCTTGCGATCCCTCTTGCCATCCTTCTCGGTGCCCTGCTCGCCCTGGCCATGTCGCCCGCGCCGGGAGATGCGTTTCTACTCCGGCAGCGGCTGCTTGCACCCGCCTACCTGGACGACCAGCCACCGATGCGCATGCTGCGGATATCCATCGGTCCCGGAGCCTCGCTGCCCTGGCATCGCGACGCCTTGCCCGACTCGGGCTATCTGGTCGAGGGCGAGCTATGGCTGGTGGAGCGGGATGGCAGCGAGACCGTGATTCGCCCGGGCGATGCGCTGGCCGAGCGCCTGGACGTTGCCAGCATGGGTTCTGCCGGTCCGCGGGGCGCCACGGTCATCGTCTTCTACGCGAAAGAGGCCTGATGCCCCGCTCAGTCCGGCGCGTGCCCGGCTTGCAGGAAGGCCACGGCATCCGCCAGTTCGCGCGTCCTCGGCATCGGCGGCAGGCTCGCCAGAAACAAGCGGCCGTAGCCCTTGCTGGACAGGCGCGGATCGCAAAGCACCAGCACGCCGCGATCATGCACGTCACGGATAAGGCGCCCCACACCCTGCTTGAGCGCGATCACCGCCGTAGGCACCTGCCAGCCCATGAAGGGGTTGATTCCGGCCGCCTCAAGGGCCTCCAGGCGAGCCTGGAGCACCGGGTCGTCGGGCATGGCGAACGGAAGCTTGTCGATCACCACCACGCCAAGGGCATCGCCTGCCACATCCACACCCTCCCAGAAGCTGGCCGCGCCCAGCAGCACGCCTCGCCCGCTCTGGCGGAACTCCTCCAGCAGGCGGTGACGCGGTGCCGTGCCCTGCACGAACAGCGGCCAGGGTACCCGCCCCTCCATCAGTTCGGCAGCACGGCGCAAGGCGCGATGAGAGGTGAATAGCAAAAAGGCGCGGCCGTCGGATGCGTCCAGGATCGGCCGGATCGCAGCCACGACCTTGTCCGTGTAATCGCGGGCGGCGGGTTCGGGGAGGTCCTTCGGCAGATAGGCCAGCGCCTGGCGACCGTAATCGAACGGGCTTTCCACATGCAGCGTGCGCGGGTCTTCAATGCCCAGCTGGCGGGAAAAATGCTGGAAGTCACCGGCGATGGAGAGCGTGGCCGATGTGTGGATCCACGCCGCATCCGTCGACATGCGCATGGCGCGCAACGGTGCCGAGAGATCCAGCGGCGTAGCGTGCAGCGCGAAGCCGCGCGGCCAGGTCTCGTACCAGCGGACATCCGACACCGAATGCTCTTCGGCGATGCGATCCAGGCGCAGGCTCAGCATCTGCGCGCGCTCATGCACGTTCGCCAGCCCGCGCGAGCGTTCGCCCAGCCCTGCCAGAAGATCCGCCAGCGCCGCCACGACATCGCGAAGCTCGGTCAGCAGTGCATGCACGGCCTCGTGGCGGTCGAGCGCCCCGATGGGGCCGCGCTCGGGCAACGGGTCCATCGCCAGGCGCAGGCGCCGGACCAGGTCCTGCACCACGTCCACCGGCTCCAGCAGCTGGCTGGTGGCACCGGTCACGCCCTGCGCTTCGGTCAAGGCGTCCTGCGCCAGCTCGGTCAGCTGTCGCGAGCTGACGCTCTGCGAAAAGAACTGGCCCGCCAGCTCGGGAATCTGATGCGCCTCGTCGAGGATGAAGGCATCCGCGCCGGGCAGGATTTCGCCAAAACCTTCCTGCTTCAACGCCAGGTCGGCCATCAGCAGGTGGTGGTTGACCACCACCACGTCGGCATCCATGGCCTCGCGGCGGGCCTTCACGACGTGGCAGTCGTCGAAGAACGCACATTCCACGCCGAGGCAGTTCTCCGGCGTGGAAGTCACCCGTGGCCAGAGGGCGGAATCTTCCGGCACCTCGACCATTTCCGACTTGTCGCCATAGCGGGTGCGCGCCGACCAGGCACGGATCGCCGAGAGCTGGCCTGCGACTTTGCGGTCCGGGTTGCCCTCGCGGACGGCCTGGTCGAGCCGGTGCAGGCAGAGATAATTGGCGCGCCCTTTCAGCAGGCTGACCTTGGCGCGGCTGCCCAGCACCGAGCGCACCCGGGGCAGGTCGCGAAAGAACAGCTGGTCCTGCAAGGCCTTGGTACCGGTGGAAACGATGACCTTGCGCCCCGACATCAAGGCAGGTACGAGGTAGGCGAAGGTCTTGCCGGTGCCCGTGCCGACCTCGGCGATGAGCAGGTCGCGCTCGTCGATGGCCTCCGCCACGGCCGCCGCCATGCGCTGCTGGGCCTCGCGCGGCGCGAAACCGGGTACTTCACGGGCAAACGGACCTTCCGCGCCGAGGATCGCGGCCACTTCGTGTTCAGTCATCCGGCCAGTATCGCCTACAATGGCCGTCTTTTCGCCTGTCATTGCGCGCCGTTGCCGGCGCGAACCGAGAGCCAACGCATGGACAAGAGTTTCGAGCCCAGCCAGATCGAGTCGACGTGGTACGCCCAGTGGGAGGCCAACGGCTACTTCAAGCCGTCCGGCAAGGGCACCCCCTACACGATCATGCTGCCGCCGCCCAACGTAACGGGCACGCTGCACATGGGCCATGCGTTCCAGCACACCATCATGGACACGCTGGTCCGCTACCACCGCATGCGCGGCTACGACACCCTGTGGCAGCTCGGCACCGACCACGCGGGCATCGCCACCGAGATGGTGGTTACCCGCCAGCTCAATGCCGAAGGCAAGCAGCGCTCGGACTTCGACCGCGAGTCGTTCATCGAGCGCGTGTGGCAGTGGAAAAAGGAATCCGGTGGCACCATCGGCCGCCAGATGCGCCGCCTCGGCGTGTCGGGTGACTGGAGCCGCGAGGTCTTCACCATGGACGAGGGCCCGTCGAAGGCCGTCGTCGAAACCTTCGTGCGCCTGCACGAGGAAGGCCTGATCTACCGCGGCCAGAAGCTGGTCAACTGGGATCCGGTGCTGAAGACCGCCATCTCCGATCTCGAAGTGCTCAGCGAAGAGGAAGACGGCTCGCTGTGGTCCATCCGCTACCCGCTGGCCGACGGCTCGGGGGAACTGGTTGTCGCCACCACGCGCCCGGAAACCATGCTGGGCGACGTCGCCGTGGCCGTGCATCCGGAAGACGAACGCTATGCGCATCTCGTCGGCCGCACGCTCAAGCTGCCGCTGTCCGATCGCGAGATCCCGATCATTGCCGACGACTACGTCGAGAAGGATTTCGGCACCGGCTGCGTGAAGATCACCCCGGCACATGACTTCAACGACTACGCCATCGGCCAGCGCCACAACCTGCCGATGATCAACATCCTCACGGACGACGCGCAGATCAACGACGCGGCGCCGGAGAAGTATCGCGGCATGGATCGCTACGTCGCCCGCAAGGCCGTGCTGGCCGATCTCGAAGAGCAGGGCCTGCTCGTCGAGACGAAGAAGCACAAGCTCCAGGTGCCGCGCGGCGACCGCACCGGCCAGGTCATCGAGCCCTACCTGACCTGGCAGTGGTTCGTGAAAATGGACACCCTCGCCCCGCGTGGCCTCGAACTGGTCGAACAGGGTCACGTGAAGTTCGTGCCCGAGAACTGGATCAACACCTACCGCCACTGGCTCGGCAACATCCAGGACTGGTGCATCAGCCGCCAGCTCACCTGGGGCCACCAGATCCCCGCGTGGTACACCGACGACGGCCGCATCATCGTGGCGCACGACGACGCGGAAGCGGCGACGCTGGCCGCGCAGCAGGGCTACACCGGCAAGCTGCGCCGCGACGACGACGTGCTGGAGACCTGGTTCTCGTCGTCTCTGTGGAGCCATTCCACGCTGGGCTGGCCCGACCCGCAGGCGCAGGCCGAGCGCGGTTTCGACCGCTACCTGCCCACCAACGTGCTGGTCACGGGCTTCGACATCATCTTCTTCTGGGTGGCCCGGATGATCATGATGACCGACCATTTCACCGGACAGGTGCCCTTCAAGGACATCTACATGACGGGCCTGATCCGCGACAAGGACGGCCAGAAGATGTCCAAGTCGAAGGGCAACGTGCTCGATCCGCTCGACCTCATCGATGGCATCACGCTCGACGAACTGCTCGCCAAGCGCACGCGCGGGCTGATGCAGCCGAAGATGGCCGAGAAGATCGAAAAGGCCACCCGCAAGGAATTCGCCGAAGGCATCCCCGCCTTCGGTGCCGATGCCCTGCGCTTCACCTTCGCCTCGCTCGCCACGCATGGCCGTGACATCAAGTTCGATCTTGAGCGTTGCGGTGGCTACAAGGCCTTCGTCAACAAGCTCTGGAACGCCTCGCGCTTCGTGCTGATGAATCTTGGCGATGGCCCGGTCGAGAAGGTTGCACCCACGACGGAAGCCGAGCGCTGGATCCTCACCCGCCTGCGCGACACGCTGGCCACGGTGAAGGAACAGCTGGCCATCTATCGTTTCGATCTCGCCTCCCAGGCGCTCTACGAGTTCACCTGGAACGAGTTCTGCGACTGGTTCCTCGAACTGTCCAAGCCCGCGCTCAACGGCAGTGATGCCACCGCCATCGCGTCCACGCGCTACACGCTGGTGCACGTGCTGGAAACACTGCTGCGCGCCCTGCATCCGATGATCCCGTTCGTCACCGAGGAAATCTGGCAGAACGTGCGTCCGGTACTGGGCATCGAAGGCGAGACGATCATGCTTCGCCCCTACCCCGAGGCCGAAGAGGTGGCTGCCGATGCCGCTGCCACGGCCGAGATCGAATGGGTCAAGGACGTGCTCACGGGCGTGCGTCGCATCCGTGCGGAGATGAACATCGCCCCGGGCAAGGTCATCCCGCTGCTGTTCGCCGATGGCGACGCCGCCGATCGTACCCGTGCGGCGAAGTTCGCCGCGCAGATCGCCTTCCTTGGCCGTGTCGAATCGCCGGTGTGGGTCGACGGTGACGAGCCGGCAGCCGCGGTGGCGGTAGTCGGTGGCATGCGTGCGCTGATCCCGCTCGAAGGCCTGATCGACGTCGGCGCGGAAAAGACGCGCCTCGCCAAGGAAATCGCCCGCGTCGAAGGCGAGATCCGCAAGTGCGAAGGCAAGCTGGGCAACGCCAGCTTCGTCGCCAACGCACCAGCGGAAGTCGTGGATCAGGAGCGCCAGCGCATCAGCGACTGGACGCGCCAGGTCGATGCGCTGAAGGAACAGGCCCGCAAGCTGGGCAGCTAAGCCCCGCTCGTGTAGGAGCGCGCCTCGCGCGCGACCGGCATGATCGCAACGCCGGTCGCGCGCAAGGCGCGCTCCTACAAATCAGGTCATCGCCACCAGGAAACGCACCGCGTCCCATGTAGGAGCGCGCCTGCGCGCGACCTCCTGTTATCGCAACGACCGGTCGCACGCGAGGCGCGCTCCTACAGAAGGGCTGGTCAGTCGCCGGAAATGAAGAGGCCGGCAATGCCGGCCTCTTGCTACATATCGTGCTTGTTCACCTCGAACCCGCCGCGCTTGTACTCCGTCCAGCGCGTTCGCGAGCCTTCGCGTTCTGCCGGGTCGGCAGCCACTACTTCCAGCACCCGTTCGAAGACTCCCGGCGCGCATACATCACGCAGGTTGATCACCATGGGGCGATCCGGCGTGTCGACGCCGGGGGGCACGATGAGCACGGCGATATTGCCGTCATCTTCGTCACCAGCCAGCTGGTGCGGGACATAGGCATCTTCGTCGAAGTCCCACAGGCGCTCGTCGATGGCCTCGGCCTGTTCGAAGTCGCGCGTGAGGATCAGCGTGGGCTTCTGGGCCGCGAACGCGCGCTTGGCGAGTTCGCAGACCAGCAGGATCGGATCCTCACGGAACCGCGGTTTGTCGATCAGGTAGAAGTCGGCGCGCGGCATCGGGCGACGATCAGCCTGCCGCTACGCGGTCGAGCAACCACTGGGTCAGCAGCGGCACCGGACGGCCCGTGGCCAGGCCCTTGCGGCCTTCGTCCCATGCCGTGCCAGCGATATCCAGATGCGCCCAGCGACGGCCCTCGGTGAAGCGGGCCAGGAAGCAGCCGGCCGTGATGGCACCGGCATACTTGCCGCCGATGTTCGCCACGTCGGCGAACACGGAGTCGAGCTGGCTCTGGTAGTCGTCCCACAGCGGCAGACGCCAGGCGCGGTCGAGGGTGGTCTCACCCGCCGAGAGCAGTTCGGCCGAGAGGGTTTCGTCCTTGGTCATCAGGCCGCTGGCGTGCTTGCCCAGGGCAACCACGCAGGCACCGGTGAGGGTGGCGGCGTCAATGATAGTGTGCGGGTCGAAGCGCTTGCCCGTGTAGGTGAGCGCATCGCAGAGGATCAGGCGGCCTTCGGCATCGGTGTTGAGCACTTCGATGGTGATGCCGGCAAGACTGGTGAGCACGTCGCCCGGGCGGTAGCTGTCGCCGTCCGGCATGTTCTCGACGGCCGGCACCACGCAGACCAGGTTCACCGGCAGCTTCAGGCGCACGGCAGACACGAAGGCGCCCAGCACGCCGGCCGCACCGCCCATGTCGAATTTCATTTCTTCCATGCCCGGGCCGGGCTTGAGGCTGATGCCGCCGGTGTCGAAGGTGATGCCCTTGCCGACGAAGGCGTAGGGGCGGTCGCCCTCCTTGCCGCCGTTCCACTGCAGGATAACCAGGTGCGGCGGGTTGGCCGAGCCGCGGCCCACGGCGAGCAGGGAGCCGAAGCCCTCGCGTTCCATGTCGTCGCGCTCGAGCACTTCGCAGGTGACGCCGTCGGTGGCATCGGCGAAGGCGCGGGCCTGCCTGGCGATGTAGGCCGGGTTGCAGATGTTCGGGGGCAGGTTGGCCAGCTCGCGGGCATAACGCACGCCCTCGGCAATGGCGCGTGCCTCGGTGAGGCCGTGCTCGGCATCGGCCGGGGCCACGATGGTGACCGAGGTCAGCTCCGGCTGAGCCTTGTCGCGAGGCTTCACGGTGGCCGTGTAGCGGTAGGCGGCGTGGTCGATGGCGAGGGCGCCGACGCGCACGCGCCAGGCGGCGTCGCGGCCCGGGACCTCGATCTCGGCCAGCCAGCTGACGGCCTCGGCGACGGGCAGGCGGCCGATGGCACGGGCCGCTTCCAGGGTGACGCGCTGGTAGCGGGCGGCGTCGAAGCCCTTCTGGGCGCCGAGACCCACGATGAGCACGCGGGCGGCGGCAACACCGGCCGGCTGCAGCAGGGTGACGACGTTGCCGACCTTGCCGGTGACGTCGCCGGCTTCCACCAGGCGCTTGATGGCGCCGTTGGCGGCCGTATCGATGCGCGCGGCGGCGCTGGTGAGGATGCCGCCTTCGTAGACACCGACCACCGCCACGGGGGTCGTGGTGGTTTCGGGAGCGTTGGAACCGAGGCTGAACTGAACCGTCATAGCAAACTGCCTTGCGAAAGCCCGCCGGGGCCCGGACAGGCTAGACTAAAGGATTGCCGGCCAGGACTGACGCGGCACGAACCGCCAATTCTACCAAATGCTCAGCATCCTAGACCGCTATTTCCTGCGTGAACTTGCCTACGGCGTCATTGCGACGGCCGTCGTGCTGCTGGTGATCTTCGCCGGCGGTGCGTTTGCGACCGTCCTGCAGAAGGTCGCCAACGGCAGTATCCAGCCCAGCGTGATGTTCGAGGTGCTGGGGCTGCAGATGGTCGACCTGCTCTCCACCCTGCTGCCGATGGCCGCCTTCCTGGGCACCCTGATCGCCTTGGGCCGCATGTACCGCGAGAGCGAAATGCACGTGCTGGCCTCATCGGGCATGGGCCCGCGCGGCATGCTGCGCCCGGTCATCATGCTGACGGTGGTGGCCACCCTCGTCGTGGGCACGGTGTCCCTCTGGCTGGGTCCGTGGTCCGCCCGCAAGGCCGACCAGGTCATCGCCGTGGCCAACAAGTCCGTCATCGCTGCGGGCCTGGACGCCGGGCGCTTCACCGAACTGCCCGGCAAGGGCGGCATCATCTTCGTGGATGCCCTGAGCCGCGACGGCACGGTACTGGGCAAGACCTTCCTGGCCTCCGATCACGTGGACAGCCAGGGCCGCACCTCGGTGCGCGTGGTCAACGCAAAGAGCGGCCGCATGTATCAGGAAGCCGACGGGCAAAACCGCTTCCTCGCCCTCTACGACGGCTGGCAGTATGAAATTCCGCTGGGCACCGACAACTGGCGCCGCATGAAGTACGAGCGCAACGACGCCTCGCTGTCGAGCATCGCCGACGATGACGACGAAGATCCGGCGCACGAACTCACCACGCCGGCCCTGTTCAAGGCGACCGACGCCGACGCGCTCGGCGAACTGGTGTCCCGTTTCGCGGCCCCCGTGAGCACCCTGGTGCTCATGATGATGGTGCTACCCATGTCCCGGCAGGCGCCGCGTGATGCCCGCTACGGCCGCCTGCTCGTGGCCGTGCTGGCTTACTTCCTCTACGTGATCTGGCAGCTGATCGCCCGCGCCCAGATCATCAAGGAACGCCTGCACACACCCATACCTATCTGGGTGCTGCACATCATCGTGTTCGCCATCGCGGCCTGGGTGTTCTGGCGACAAAACTCGCCGCGCCGCGCGAAGGAGGCCACCCGATGAGCGTCCTTACGATCAAGCGCGCCGACCGGCTCATCGGCGTGAGTGTACTGGGCACCCTGCTGCTGGTGTGGCTGGTACTGACGGGCTTCGACGCCCTCACCCAGTTCGTGCGCCAGCTCGGCAACATAGGCAAGAACGGCTTCACGCTGTACGACGCCATCGCCTATATCGCGCTGACGATTCCCCGTCGTCTGTACCAGATGTTCAGCAATGCGGCCCTCATCGGCGGCCTGCTGGGCCTGGGCAGCCTCGCGGCCACGGGCGAGCTCACGGCACTGCGCGCGGCCGGCATGTCCAAGCTTCGCATCGCCGCTTCGGCGGCCGGCGTCATCGCCGTGATGACCTTCGCCGTGGTGGTCATGGGCGAAACCGCCGGCCCTTACGGCGACCAGCATGCGCAGGCCATCCAGGTCCGCATGCGTTCGAGCAACCTGGGTGCCACCAGCAGTGGCCTGTGGGCACGCGATGCCGGCAAGATCATCAACGCCAAATCCGCCATCGCCGTGCAGGATGGCGATCGCACTACCGTGAAACTGGTGGACGTACGCGTGTTCACCTTCACGCCGGAAGGCCAGGTGCAGGAGTTCTCGCACGGCGACAGCGCGATCCACGATGGCAACAAGTGGATCATGTCCAACGTGCGCACCACCACGATCGACGATGCCGCCGTGCATGCCACGCAGCAGCCCACGCAGACCTGGACCTCCCACCTCAACCCGCACGTGCTTGAGCAGTCGGTGATCCATCCCGAATACCTGTCCATGGCCGATCTGCGCCGCAATATGCGCTATCTGGAAGCCAACGGACAGAATCCCGGGGCGTATGCGGTGGCCTTCTGGGGCCGCGCCCTGTTCGCCCTCAATACCCTGGTGCTGGTGCTTTGCGCCATGCCCTTTGCGTTTGGCTCGCTGCGTTCCGGTGGCTTCGGCAAGCGCCTGTTCATCGGCGTGCTGCTGGCCATCGGCTGGTACTTCCTGCAGGGCGCCATGGTCAACTTCGGTACCGTGTACGGCTTGCCGCCGCTACTTGCCAATCTGTTGCCTACGTCCATCCTGGTGGTCGGCGCGATAGCGTATTTCCGACGATTCGGCTGAGCCGCGGGCGTCCGGGAGGACGCCCGTACGTCGTCAGTGCGCCAGCGTGTCGAGCACCGCATCAAGATCGGCGCCGGTCATGGGCTTGCGCACCAGTGCATCCATGCCCGCCTCGCGAATGGCCGCCGTTTCATCACCCTCCGAGCGGGCCGTGACTGCCACGATAGGCAGGCCCGACAGGTGTTCGAGCCGGCGCACCATCCGCGCCACCTGAAACCCATCGACCAGCGGCAGGTCGAGATCCAGCAACAGCACGTCGAAAGCGGCCCGGGATAGCTCCGTCATGGCACACAGGCCGTCGCCCACTACCGTGACGTCATAGCCGCGCTGGCGCAGCAGGCCGAGCATGACATCGGCCACCATCGGATCGTCTTCCACCACCAGCAATCGCTGCTCCCGCATGGGCGCGGGGTGCGCCGCGACCATCGGTGCGAAGTCCGAAGGGCAGGCTTCCAGCGGCAGGCGCACCGTGAAAGCGCTTCCACGCCCCACTTCGCTGTCCACGGCAATGCTTCCACCCATCAGCACGCACAGCTCGTGGCAGATCGCGAGCCCCAGGCCTGACCCCTCGCCGCGCTGAGGCGAGCCACCTTGCGAGAAGCGCGAGAAGAGGCGCGTCTTCAGTTCGTCGGGCATGCCCGGCCCGGTGTCCTTCACGATGAGCACCAGTGCAGCGCACTCCCACGCGATGTGTATCGACACGCCGCCACGCTCGGTGAATTTCACCGCATTGTTGACGAGGTTCTGCAGTATCTGGCGCAGGCGCACGGGGTCGCCACGCACGGCCTCCGGCACATCGACGTCCACCGCCGCCGAGAGCGACAACTGCTTGCGGCATGCATTGGCCGAGGCCAGGGCCACCACTTCGTCGGCCAGCGGGCGCACCGGTACGGCCTCGGATTCGAGGATCAGCTGGCGGGATTCGATACGACTGATATCCAGGGCATCGTTGATGAGTCGCAACAACGTGGTTCCCGACCGCCGTACGGCTTCGACATAGGAGCGCTGCGTATCATCCAGGGATGTCTGCGCCATCAGTTCTGCCATGCCAAGGACGCCGGTCATGGGCGTGCGGATCTCGTGACCCAGCGTCGCCATGAATTCGGTCTTCGCCGAGTTCGCCTGTTCGGCAAGCTGGCGCTCCTGCTCGGCAAGCTTCAGCCGCATCGTCTGCCGTACCCGTCGTCGCGTGCCGTGTACGACAAGGGCGACGATCAGGGCAATCATCGATGCATAGGTGGCCCAGGCCCACCAGCGCAACCACGGCGGCGCATCAACCTGCAGGCGCAGGGGCACCATCGACGCACCGCCGAAACGATCGCGTTCGGCACCGGCGATCAGCAGGCGATAACTTCCGGGCGCCAGCACGCCGAAACGATACGTGCCTTCCGTACCCGTAATTGTCCGGCTCGCTCCGCTTTCATGCTCAAGATTGAGTTCAAGCCGGTTTCGTTCGGGATCCACGTAGGAAAGGGCCCGGGCGCGGATTTCCAGATCCCTGTCGCTCCAGTTGATGTGCAGCACCTCATCGGTAGCGGGCAGCGGCTGGCGCGTGCCGTCGCGCATCACGCTGGCACCCAGCACGACGATGGATGGCCGATGGGAGTGGTCACGCTGCCGGTCAGGACGAAAGCCGACGACACCGCCCAGGGTGGCGCCGTACATGGTTCCGTCGGCGAGCTGCACCGTGACGGCATTGGTGAATTCACCCGTAGCCAGTCCGTCGGCCAGCCCGAAACGTCGGAACACGCCGGGATCGGGATCAAAACGCCATACCCCTGTCTGGCCGTACAACCACAGGCGGCCAGCGATGTCGCGCCGGATGTTGAGGATGTCATGAGCCGGAAATCCTTCCGCGCCGCCGATGCTGCGATCGAGGGTGGCGTGATTGTCGGCCCAGGTGTAGTGCTCCATCACCTCGGGACGCACGACCCAGAATCCTTCGTCGCCAGGCTCGAATGCATTGATGCGCCCCGGCGCCACGCCGGTGACCGGACGCATCTTTCCCGTTGCATGATCGCGTCGGGACAGGCCCGCCACGCTGGCCTGCCACAGCTCACCTTCGACGATGTCCATCTGTCGTGTGTCCAGTACGCCACGACACGGGGTGTCGAAGGGAACGGCCGCCACCGACGCGGTCCGGGGATCGACCAGGAAAAGCCCCTGCCCCATCGCTGCCACGTAGACCCGGCCGTCCGGTGATGGACTCATCGCCACGACCGGCCGGTGGATCTGCTGCCTTGCAACGGGACGCACGCGACCGTGACTGGCCTGGGAGAGGCCATCGACCGTGCCGATGAGCAGGTCGTCCTGCGCCGTTTCCAGCAGTGACTGGATACGGGAGGGCCCGATGTCGAACCCCGAGGAAGTCTTGCCTGTCGCCGGATCGAAGGCCCGGATCCAGCCGCGATAGCCGCCGACCCACAATGACGATTCGTGGCGCGACGCAACGGCCGTGACCGCACGCGCGGGCAGGCTGTCCGCATCCGTCGCCACATGGGTGAAGCGCGTGAAGTCTTCCCAGCCCGGGCCCAGATAGGACAGGCCGCCGTCGAGCAACCCGAACCAGAGGCCATGTTCGTCGTCTTCCATCATGCTGCGGACACTGCGGCCAGGCAGGCCGCCCGAGGCAACCCATGCCCCACGGATCGTATTCAGCCGCCCGTGGCGATCCAGCATGCTGAGGCCATCGATGGTCGCCACCCACAGGTTGCCGTGACTGTCGGCCAGCGAACCGAACGTGAGTGCCGCCGGAAACCGTGTATCGCGACGCAGGCGGCTGTCGACGCCTGCGCGGAAAATGCCCTTGTCGGTGGAAAACAGCAGATCACCCGGACGGCCGTCGATATGCATGACGGTGGGAGCGGTGTCGTCGGCGAAATGCACGCGGACCAGCCGGCCACGGGGATCGATGGCATCCACGCCGCCCGAACTGCCGATCCACAGGAATCCATCGTCTGTGGCGTGCAGCGCATGGATGGAGGACGAACTCAGCGTGTCCGACGTGGTGCTGTGATGCTCGACGACGCCACTGGAAAGAATGCGGTCGAGCCCACCCGAGGTGCCCACCCAGACCGAACCGTCGAGCGTCTGGGCGATGGAGCGCACGTCGTCGTCGGCCAGCCCGTCACGCCACTGGACGAACGAACCGCTGAGCGGATCGTATCGCCCCACGCCAAAGCCGCTCCCACCGATCCAGACACGATCGTCGCGGTCGATCATCATCGTGACCGCCCCGCCGAGGGCCAGGGAATGCTCGGCTTCACCGCCGATCCGTGGCACGGAAAACTCCACGCCGTCGAAGCGTACGAGACCCGCGGAGGTGGCGATCCAGATGAAGCCCTTGGAGTCCTGGGCGACCGCCTGTACATGGCTGCCAGGCAGGCCTTCCAGCAGGCCGTAGTTGCGGAACTGTGGCGTGGGCACCGGAGGCAACGGCGTGCCGGCCTGGGCCCTGGCGACGATGAACGCCGCGAATACGAGAATCCATCTCGCCATGCATGTGTATGGCATTACCACTCTTCCCATCGATCAGCATCATCATCACACGCCGATACGGACGCCAAGAGTCGGCCATGGACGGGGCTGCGCGTAGGCGCAAGCTGACACGCTTGGCCTTAAGATGGCCGGCATGTCACGTCGATTCCGCCTCCTGGTCGCCGCCATCGGCATCACCGCCCTCGCATGGCTGTTGCTGGCCACGCTCGAGCGCGCGCTTTCGATGGCCCAGCGGTTCATGACGTTGCCTCTCGGCATCCGCTGGCTGATCGGTGTGGTGCTGGCGATTATCGCGGCAGGCAGTCTCATCGCCGGGCTGTACTGGTTACGTCCGAGGAAACCGCGCCCACAGGCCAAGGCGCCCAACCGGTTGTCCATCGAGGAACGGATCGAAGGCCTGCGCGGGCGTGACGTCAATGTTGAGAGCCTTCTGAGCGAGCTGACAGAACTTGACCGGCGTCAGCTTTCAGGCCGCATCCACCTGGCCGTGTTCGGCGAGATTTCCGTCGGCAAATCGGCCCTCATCTCGGCGCTGGTTCCCGGCGCCCCCGCCCGCAGCGACGCACGCGGCGGCACGACGCGCGAAGTCACCCTTTATGAAGGCAGTTCACCCGGCGGACAGGAGTGGGTGGTGGCGGATGTCCCGGGCTCGGCCGAGGCCGGGGGCGAGGCCCATGAACGACTGGCCCGTGACGAAGCGCTGCGGGCACACGCCGTGGTGTATGTATGTGCCGGCGACCTCACCCGCAGCCAGGCAGAAGAACTTCACTGGCTGGGCTACTTCGGCAAGCCCCTGGTCATCGCCGTCAACAAGGCCGACCGGTGGACCACGACAGAACGCGACGCCATCCTGGTACGCGTCCGCGAACACGCCGATGGCATGCCGGACGCGGTGGTCGCCACCAGCGCCGGTGGCGAGGAGCGCTTCACGCGCCGCCTGCCCGATGGTTCGGTGGAGGATGTCCGCCGTCAGAGAAAGCCCGACATCGACGCCCTGCGTGAAGCCATTGAACGCCTTGCAAGGCAAGGTGCCGACGGCCTCGAAGCCCAGCGTGCCAACGCCGTGCTGGCCGGGTTGCACGAGCGCACCACCGAAAGCGAATCGGCATTCCGCACGGCCGAGGCCGAACGCATCGTCACCCGCTACTCGCGCCGGGCCATCGTGGGTGCCATGGCCGCCGTGGCCCCGGGTACCGACCTGATCGTCCAGGGTGCACTCGCCGCCGGACTGGTCCGCGACCTCGCAAGGCTCTACGAGGTCACGGTGGGCGACATCGAGATCGAAGCGCTGCTGCGCGAGGCGCGCATGACCGTACGCACCGGCACTACTGTCGTCCTGGCCATTGCCGGCAACGGGCTCAAGGCCTTTCCGGGCCTGGGCACCCTGGGCGGCGGCGTGCTTCACGCCGTTGCCTATGCCCTCATTTTTGACAGCCTCGGCCACGCGCTGGCGGCCACCCTGGCCGAGCGAGGCCGGCTCGATGGCGAGGAAGCCGGCCAGAAACTGCGTGCCTTGCTTGCCGATGGCAGCGCTTCAAGGCTGCAACGGCTCACCGAACTCACCCGCGAGGTCTTGCGGGATCGCTGAGGTGAACAATGCGTTCGCCGCGAACGTGCTGACAAGGCCCCTGCGGTGGGCGAAACTGCCCTTCACCGGCCGCAAGGCGGCCCTTTCCGGAGCAGGCCCTCCCCGCATGCGTTACGCGCGATACCTTCTCCCCGCCGTGCTGGCCGTGGTTTCGTTTGCGGCTCTTGCCGAGCCGCAGACGTACCGCCTCGATCCGGTGCACAGCCAGGTCGTCTTCAACGTGGACCACAACGGCTATTCGCGTTCGTTCGGCCGCCTGCGCGTCACCGAAGGCACCCTCCGGTTCGACCCCGACAACTGGGCCGCCTCGTCCGTCGACGCCACCATCGACACCACCTCGGTGGACATGGGTGACGCCAGCTGGGACAAGGCCGTGCGCGGCAGCAGCCTGCTCGATACCAGCCACGCCCCCACGGCCCGCTTCACCAGTGAGTCGGTGGAAAAGCGTGGCGACAGCGACGGCATCGTCCACGGCAAGCTGACCCTGCGCGGCGTGACCCTGCCTCTCGATATTCCGTTCCGGGTGAACCGCATCGGTCGCACCATCTACGGCCTGCACACCGTCGCCGGATTCTCGGCCCGGGTGTCGCTCGACCGCACGGCCTACGGCATGAAGTCCAACCTCAACTCAATCGGCACCGATGTCTCCGTCTGGCTGGAGATCGAAGCCATCCGCGGCGGCGATGCCCGCTCCACCTCCGACAAGGAAACCTCCGATGCCCCTGCGCAGTGAACCCAGCCGCTGGGGCGCCGTCGCCAAGACCTTCCACTGGGTCACGGCGCTGCTGATCCTAGGCAACGGTGCCTTCGCCTTCTGGATGGACGGCCTCAAGCCGTCGATGCAGAAGATCAACATGTTTGCCCTGCACAAGTCGATCGGCCTTACCGTGCTGGCACTGTTCCTGCTGCGCCTGCTATGGCGTGCCATGGACCGCCGGCCGGCGGAAGACGCCGCACCGCGCTGGCAGCAGCTCGCCGCGCACGCCGTGCATGGCCTGCTTTACCTGCTCATCGTCGCCATTCCGCTCTCGGGCTGGGCGTTCAATTCCGCGCACGGTTTCCCGTTGCAGTACTTCAAGCAGTTCAACCTGCCGGCGCTGTTCGAGAAGAACGACGAGCTTTCGCAGACGCTGGGCACCGTGCACGTATACCTGTTCTGGTTCCTTCTTCTCGTGCTCGTCGCACATATCGGCGGCGCACTGAAGCACCATCTCATCGATCGTGACGACACCTTGCGCCGCATGCTGCCCTTCGGCCGCCCGCGTCGGAACACCCCCACCCCTCCCGGAGATACGCCATGACTTCGTCCATCCGCCGCCTGACTGCGCTCGCCGTCGCCCTGGCGCTCCCCTTCGCAGCTTCCGCTGCGAACTACAAGGTTGCCCCCGGCAGCGTCCTGGGCTTCAGCAGCAAGTTCCAGGGCCAGCAGTTCGACGGCTCGTTCGGCAAGTTCGACGCCGCCATCAGCTATGACCCGGCCAACCTCGCCACCTCGAAATTCGACGTAACAGTCGACGTCGCCACGGCGAAGACCGGCGACAACGATCGTGACGGCGCGCTGCCCGGCCCGGATTTCTTCGATGCCAAGAAGTTCGCCACCGCGCACTACGTCACCACCGGCTTCACCAAGGATGCCAAGGGTGACGTCATTGCCAACGGCAACCTTACCCTCCATGGCGTCACCAAGCCGGTGCAGCTCAAGGTGGTGTTCAAGCCCAGCGCCGGTGGTGCAAGCCTCGCGGTGTCCGGCACGGTGAAGCGCCTGGACTTCGGCGTGGGCAGCGGCGACTACAAGGACACCTCGGTCATTCCGAACGAGGTAGAGGTCAACGGCAACCTGAACCTGCAACCGAAGTAATCACCGCATGGCGGGATTCCGCGAGCGACTGCGTGGCCTCACCGACCGCTTCCGCCGTCCGTCATCCTCCAGGATGACGGACGAACGCGGAGGCGCCGTGGCGGTGAGCCTGCGTGGCCTGCTCGACGATCCCTCGATCCCGGCCGACGTCCGCGCGGCGATGGCCGGCGATTTCCGTCGCGTGGAGCACATGCTCGACCGGCTGGAGAACGAAGAACTGCACGTCGCCGTGTTCGGCCGCGTGTCGGCGGGTAAATCCGCGCTGGGCAATGCCCTGCTCGGGCGCGATGCCTTCGTCGTAGGCGTATTGCACGGCACCACGACGGAAGCCGATGCGGCGAAGCTCGACGAAGCCAGCAATGCAGGCCTCGTGTTGATCGACACACCGGGCATCAACGAACTCGGTGGCGAAGATCGCGAAAAACTCGCCTTTGAAGTGGCGGAAGTCAGCGACCTCATCGTCTTCGTCGCCGACGGCGATCTTACCCGTGAAGAACGCGACGCCTTGCGCACGCTGGCCAGCACGCGACGTCCGCTGCTGTTGGTGCTCAACAAGGCCGACCGTTATTCGGACGACGAACGCGATGGCCTCATCGAGCGGCTGCGCGAACACGCCGAGGGTCTCGTCCGTCGCGAAGATGTGCTCGCGGTAGCTGCCCGGCCGGCCGCGCGCGATGTCGTGGAAGTCGATAACCAGGGCAACGAACGGCGCATTTCCGAAGAAGTCGCACCCGACGTCGCCGCACTGAAGTCACGGCTGCTCGCCATCGCCGAACGCGAAGGCAAGGCCCTGTCGGCCATCAATGCCGGCCTGTTCGCCGGCCGCCTCACCGACCAGGTCACGGCGCGCATCGCCGCGACGCGTCGTGAAGTCGCCAGCGGGGTCATCCGCCAGTACTGCATCGCCAAGGCCGTCGCCGTGGCGCTCAATCCCATCCCGGTAGCCGACCTGCTGCTGGCCGGCGGCCTGGATGCCGCCATGGTCGTGCAGCTGAGTCGGGTCTACGGCCTGCCCCTCACCCGCAGTGAATCGGGCCGCCTCGTCGCCGTCATCAGTACCCAGCTGGCCGCGCTCATGGGCGCAGTCTGGGGCATGCAGCTGGCGGCTTCCGCGTTGAAGGGGCTGAGCGGCGGCCTGTCGGTGGTGGTCACCGCTGCCGCGCAAGGGGCGCTGGGCTGGTATGCCACCGTACTCATCGGCCGCGCTGCGGAGCACTATCTGGTCGCCGGCAAATCCTGGGGCGAGCACGGCGCCAAGCGCGCCGTAGCCGATATCGTGGCCGGCCTCGACCGCGATTCGATCCTTCGCGAAGCACGCGAGGAAATCCTGAAGCGCCTCCACAAATAACCCGCCCCTGTAGGAGCGCGCCTCGCGCGCGACCGCTTGCAACGTGACGTCTCCGAATGAGGAAGCCCCCTACCGAAGGGAGGGCCGATCGCATCGGCGATGGGTATTCGCGACATCGCACCTATCGCTCTGTAGTCATCGCCGATACGGTTGCCCCACCGCCGGTCGCGCGCAAGGCGCGCTCCTACAAGAGCATCGATTGCAGGGCTGCCGGGTCGAACGGCCAGTCGATTTCCACGCCATCGCTGCGCCGCAACACGGGAACGCGCGCGCCATAGCGGGCCTCCAGTGCCTCGTCATCATCGATGAATACCGAGGAAAAATCGGGAAAACGCACCGAAGCCAGCACCTCAAGCGCCTGGTCGCAGAGGTGGCAATCGTCACGCTGGAACAAAGTGAAGGCAGACATGCGCAGGTGTATGGGGTTGGCGGAAGGCAAGGCGTAGAATAGCCGGCTATTCCCCGTAGCCAACGTCCCCTCGCAGCCATGGCAGTCAGCGTTTTCGACCTCTTCAAGATCGGTATCGGTCCTTCCTCGTCGCATACGGTCGGCCCGATGCGCGCCGGCGCTCGGTTCGCCGAGCACTGGCTGGAAGAAAAAGGCGTGCTCGACCGCGTCGCCCGCGTGCGCTGCGAGCTGTTCGGCTCGCTGGCCATGACCGGTCGCGGCCATGGCACCGACAAGGCCGTGCTGCTGGGCTTCGAAGGCGAGTGGCCCGACAAGGTGGACCCGGACACCATCCCGGCCACGCTCGAGCGCATCCGCAGCACAAAGCGCATTCGCGTGCTGGGTCGCCATGAGATCGATTTCGACGAGAAGGCCGACCTGGTCTTCAACAAGCGCCAGAAACTGCCGTACCACACCAACGGCATGCGTTTCTCGGCCTACGATGCCCAGGGCAACGAACTGGCCACGCGCGACTACTACTCGGTCGGCGGCGGCTTCGTGGTGAATCCGGACGAAGCGGCCGAAGACCGCATCGTGGCGGACACCAGCGAGCAGCCGTATCCGTTCTCCACCGGCGATCAGCTGCTGGCGCTGTGCAAGGAGCACAACCTCACCATCGCCCAGCTGATGATGCGTAACGAGAGCATCTGGCGCAGCGAGGAAGAAACCCGCAGCGGCCTGCTGAAAATCTGGAAAGCCATGCAGGACTGCGTCGCCCGCGGGCTGCGCTCGCCCGGCGTGCTGCCCGGCGGTCTCAAGGTGAATCGCCGCGCGCCGGCCATGGCCGCCGAGCTGCGCTCGCAGCCGGAAGCCGCCCTGCGCGATCCGCTCACCATCCTCGACTGGGTCAATCTCTACGCCCTCGCCGTCAACGAGGAAAACGCCGCCGGCGGCAGCGTCGTCACGGCGCCCACGAACGGCGCGGCCGGCATCGTCCCCGCCGTGCTGCACTACTACAAGCACTTCTGCCCGGGCTCTTCGGAGAACGGCGTGATCGAGTTCCTGCTCACGGCGGGCGCCATCGGCATCCTCTACAAGGAAAACGCCTCGATTTCCGGCGCCGAAGTGGGCTGCCAGGGCGAAGTGGGCGTGGCCTGCTCCATGGCCGCTGGTGGCCTGGCCGCCGCGCTGGGCGGCAGCGTCACCCAGGTGGAGAACGCGGCCGAGATCGGCATGGAACACAATCTCGGACTCACCTGCGACCCGATCGGCGGCCTCGTGCAGATCCCCTGCATCGAGCGCAACGCCATGGGCTCGGTGAAGGCGATCAACGCCAGCCGCATGGCGCTCAAGAGCGACGGCAAGCACCACGTATCGCTCGACAAGGTCATCGCCACCATGCGCGACACGGGCCGCGACATGAAGGACAAATACAAGGAAACCTCGCGTGGCGGCCTGGCCGTCAACGTGATCGAGTGCTGAGAACACCAGGCGGCGAGACGGGCATTCCCGCTCGCCGCTTCGGATGAGGTCGCGCGCAAGGCGCGCTCCTACAAGAGCAACCCCTGCAGCGCGAACGCGCCTCGCGCGCGACCGCTCCTCGGCTGCCCCTCTACGAATCACCGCATCGGACAGGCCCGCGGCAGCCGGTCCACCGTCTCGACCCTCACCGGCTCGTCTTGTCCCCACCAATTGGCGACGGCCGTGTAGCAGATTCTCAACTTCCCCTGGCGGGTATCGAACCGCTGCTTGCTCGTATACGCAAAGCACGAAACCGAGGCCAGGTGCCCCAGTTCGCGCATGGTTATGGCGCAGCGCCGCACGGCCTCCACCGGGTCTTCACCCGGGTGCAGCGTGAAGTAGAAACCCTTGGCAGTACGGTCGTACGACTCGGAATCGACCACGCGGCCGTTGTCGCTCCATTGCTCTTCGGCTGCGGCATTGCCGCATACCAGAATGGCAATGAACAACACGCCGCCGACGACCCTCATTGAACGCATCCGAACCCCTTTCGCCCTACCGCGTCGGCCAGTGTATATCGTGCCAGCGTTCGTTTGCGTAGGGGGTGGACGGCTGACAGGCGAGCCCCGGGCTGTCATTATCCGGCCCTTGTGCCGCCCTGGGCCGGGTCTTTCCGGTCCGTCCGACCGGAGTTTCCATGTCCCACCACCATATCCGCCGCGACGTCGGCGCCTTCGCCCTGATGCTGACCGGCCTCGGCTCCATCATCGGCTCGGGCTGGCTGTTCGGCGCCTGGCACGCCGCCCAGCTGGCGGGCCCTGGCGCGATCTACGCCTGGATCATCGGCGCCGTCATCATCCTGTTCATCGCCCTCAGCTACGCCGAACTGGGCGCGATGTTTCCCGAGTCCGGCGGCATGGTGCGCTACGGCCACTACTCCCACGGCTCACTCGTCGGCTTCATCGCCGGCTGGGCCAACTGGATCGCCATCGTCTCCGTGATTCCCGTCGAAGCGGAGGCCTCGGTGCAGTACATGGCCTCATGGCCGTGGGAATGGGCAGCCTGGACGAAGGAGCTCTACGTCGTCACCAACGGCCACGGCGAGCTGACGCCGCCGGGCCTCGCGATCGCCGTGGTGCTGGTGTTCGTGTACTTCTTCCTCAACTTCTGGAGCGTGAAGCTGTTCGCCAAGAGCAACACGGCGATCACCATCTTCAAGCTCGTGGTGCCGGCGGCTACCGCCATCGCACTCATCTCCACCAGCTTCCACCCCGAGAACTTCCACATCGGCGCGCAGGGCGGCACGCACGCGATAGATATCTCGTCGATCCTCACCGCGGTAGCCATCTCGGGCATCGTCTTCAGCTTCAACGGCTTCCAGAGTCCGGTGAACCTCGCCGGCGAAGCGCGCAACCCGGGACGCAGCGTTCCCTTCGCGGTGATTGGCTCGATCCTGCTGGCGGCCGTGGTCTACGTGCTGCTGCAGATCGCCTTCATCGGCTCCGTGCCTCCCGACCAGCTCGGCCAGGGCTGGGCAGGCCTGCAGTACGCCTCGCCGTTCGCACAGCTCGCCACGGCGCTCATGATCAACTGGCTGGCCATCCTGCTGTACGCAGACGCCTTCGTGAGCCCCAGCGGCACCGGTGCCACCTACACCGCCACCACCGCGCGCATGATCTACGCGATGGAGCGCAACGGGCACCTGCCGAAGATCTTCGGCCACATCCACCCGCGCTTCGGCATCCCGCGTCCTGCGATGTGGCTCAACCTCGTGGTGAGCTTCATCTTCCTGTTCTGCTTCCGTGGCTGGGGCACGCTGGCGGCGGTGATCTCGGTCTCCACGATCATCTCCTACCTCACCGGCCCGATCAGCGTCATGACGCTGCGTCGCACGGCCCCGGAACTGAAGCGCCCGCTGCGCATCCCGGGCCTGCCGGTGCTGGCCGCCCTCGCCTTCATCTTCGCCACCGAGCTGCTGTACTGGGCCAAGTGGCCGCTCACCGGCGAGATCATCCTGCTGATGGTCGTGGCGCTGCCGATCTACTTCTACTACACCGCCAAGACAGGTTTCGAAGACTTCGGCCGCCACCTCAAGGGCGCGCTGTGGTTGATCGTCTACCTGCCGGTCATCGCCTTCGTATCGTGGGCAGGCAGCAAGACCTTCGGTGGCCATGACTACATCCCGTATGGCTACGACCTGGCGCTCATCGCCGTGATCGGTGCGGTGTTCTACTTCTGGGGCATCCGCACGGGCTGGCGCACGCCGATGGTGGAGGCCGCGCGCTTCCATCACGACGACGAGCACGGCGGGCCGGATCTTCCGCCCAGTGCGGACGAAGCCGCGAAAGTGACCGGGCATCGTTGAACGAAAAAGCCGCTCTCATGAGCGGCTTTTTTATGGCGTGATTCGTGCCTCCTGTAGGAGCGCGCCTTGCGCGCGACCGGTCATCGCGAAGAGCGGTCGCGCGCAAGGCGCGCTCCTACAGGGGTATCTGGCGCCGTTTCAGATCGAGAGCACGTCGCCCAGCAGGGCCTGGGCCGTGATTTCCGGTCCGGCGCCCGGGCCCTGGATGACCAGTGGCGTGGCGTGATAGCGCGTAGTGGTGAGGGCGAACTGGTTGTCCGTGCCCGACAGGCGCGCGGCCGGATGCGATGCCTCGACTTCCACCAGCCCCACGCGTGCACGACCGCGCTGATTGAGACGGGCCAGATAACGCAGCACACGCCCGTTCGCCTTCGCCTGCTCGTGACGTGCACGCAGCGGTGCATCAAGCTCTTTCGCTCGTGCCAGGAAGGTCTTCGTATCGACTTCACGCAAAGCCTCGGGCACGAGGCTTTCAATCTCCACCTCGTCGCTGCCCAGCGAAAAACCCGCGTTACGCGCAATGATCAACAACTTGCGCGCGACATCCTCGCCCGAAAGGTCGGAACGCGGGTCCGGTTCGGTAAAACCCAGCCGGCGCGCGTCGAGCAGCAGCTCGGAAAACGGCTTTGATCCGTCGTACTGATTGAACAGCCAGGAGAGCGACCCGGAGAACACGCCCTCCAGCGTCAGCAGGCTGTCGCCACAGCGACGCAGGCGGCGCAGCGTGGATAGCACCGGTAGTCCGGCGCCGACCGTAGCGGCATCGCCATAGACGGCGCCACTGGCCGAAGCCGCCTGAAGCGCGCGCCAGCCGGAAAGATGCCCGCCTGCCAGCGCCTTGTTCGCCGTCACGACGTGATAGCCGGCGGCAAGCCATTCGGCATGCCGCCCTGCCTCGGTCGTACAGGCCGTCGCATCGATCACCACCTTGCGCGACGCACCGCTGCGATCCAGCTCCGCCAGCAGCAGGGCGTTGTCCCTGCCTTCGCGATTGGAGGTCAGCCGTTGCGATATCTCGGCCAGCGATACACCCTCCGAGGCCGCATGCTGGCGCTTCGAGTTCGCCGCACCCACCAGACGGATATCCCGCGCCGCGCCACTGGCAAGCAACGTAAGCAATGCCCGGCCTACGACGCCCGTGCCCAGGAGCACGGCGGCGGTATGCGGCTGGGCCGGCACCACGGGAACGGCGACCACCGCGCTCATGCGCCGACTTTCCGTTTCGAACCTGCCGAGGCGACGTCGGCTGCACGATCGAGCGCCTCACCGATATCTTCCAGCAGGTCGTCACCATCCTCGATGCCCACGGAAAGACGCAGAAGACTGTCCGAAATACCGGCGATGCGACGGGCTTCCGGCGTCATGGCCGCATGAGTCATCGTGGCCGGATGCGCGACGAGGCTCTCGACACCACCCAGCGACTCGGCCAGCGAGAAGTAACGAAGGCCATCGATGAACGCTTCGATCGCGTCCGTGCCGCCATTCACCTCGAAACTGAGCATCGCGCCGAAGCCCTTCTGCTGACGCTGCGCAAGCGCATGGCCTGCATGGGAGGCCAGGCCCGGATAGTAGATGCGGCCGACGGCTTCGTGCGAATCGAGCAGGTCGGCGATGCGACGTGCATTCTCTTCGTGTGCGCGCAGTCGCACCGCCAGCGTGCGCACACCGCGCAAGGTAAGGAAGCTGTCGAACGGCGAACCGGTCTGTCCGTTGCAGTTGCCCCACCACTTCAGCTGCTCCGCGACGGCGGGATCGGCAGCAATGACCGCACCACCCACCACATCGCTGTGGCCGTTGATGTACTTGGTGGTGGAATGCAGCACCACGTCGGCACCAAGCGTGAGCGGCTGCTGCAGCGCAGGCGAGAGGAAGGTGTTGTCCACTACGACCAGCGCACCCACCGCATGGGCCGCCTGGGCGACATGACGCACGTCGGTAATGCGCAGCAGAGGATTCGACGGCGTCTCCACCCACACCAGCGCCGGCTTCGCGGCAAGGCCATCGGCCAGCGCCGTCGGATCGGTGAAGTCCACGAAACGCAGCTGGAAGCGACCCTTCTTCGCCCATGCATCAAGCAGGCGCCAGGTGCCGCCATAGCAATCATGCGCCGCGAGAACCAGCGCACCGGCCGGCACGAGTTCCAGCGCCAGCGCCACGGCAGACATGCCCGTGTTGGTCACGACCGCGCCGGCACCTTCTTCCAGTTCGGTCAGTGCTTCTGCCAGCAGGTCGCGAGTGGGATTGCCGCTGCGCGAGTAATCGTAGGTGCGCTTGCGACCGAAGCCTTCAAACGCATAGTTCGTGGACAGATGCAGCGGCGGCACGACCGCGCCATGCTGCGTATCGGATTCAATACCGGCACGAACGGCACGGGTACAAAGACGGGAATCGGTCATGGCTCAACAGTCTCCGCGACAGTCGTTGATGGCGTGACGCAGCACGGGAGCGAGCTGCGCGGTTTCTTTAAGGAAGGCGTCGTGGCCGTAGGGCGAATCCACGACTTCAAGTGTGGCCGTGCCGCCGAGGCGACGCTGCAACTCACACAGGTCGGCCAGCGGCACGAGACGATCAGAGGGAAAGCCGACCAGCGTCGTGGTAACCGAGATGGCTTCCGGCGACACGTCATGCAGGTCGATGGATTCGGACAGCGCGAGGAAGCGCGACGCATCGAAGCGTTCGACAAAACGACGCCCTGCATGCTCCAGGTAATCCTCCACCGGGAAATGAAAGCGACCGTCGCGCAGTTCGGGACCTGCTGCGAAGCGACGCGAGAATTCCTCGCTGCCGCGATAGGTGGTCATGGCGAGCTGGCGGGCCAGGGCAAGGGCTTCGTCAGTGCGCCCCGACTCGATGCCCATGCGAACAATGCTGCGCTGGATCGAACGCTGCGCCGTCGCCAGCGGATGCGGACGATGCGCACCGGCCAGCAGCACCAGCGACTTCAGCTTGTCAGCGTGATTGGCAGCGAATGCCAGCCCGGTCATCGCACCGTAGGACGATCCGACGAAGGCATGCACACGACCGATGCCAAGCTCGTCTACCAGCGCCGCAAGTGCGGCGGCCTGATCTTCACTGGATACCGAGGGCACGTCGCCCAGATCCGACGGCACGAGCCAGTCGATGGAGAGCACGCGGCAATGCGCCAGGTCGATGGCCGCGCCATGCCCCACCAGCTCCTGCCACCACCCCGTGCGACGCTCGCGCCCGGCGCAGACATCTCGGTCGGCCGAGATGCCGCCCTGGATAATCACTGTCGGTGCATGGGGAGCTCCACACCAGAGGTAGCGCACGTCCACGGCCACGGCGTCGCTGCCGTACTTGGGAACGAAGGAGACGCGGCGCGTGCCCCGCTGCTCGGTGAGGTCGGCGGCGCAACGCGGCGCCGCGACGACGGTCGCTTCAGAGAGAGGGATCACGGTGACGGGCTCGGCTGACATGTCATGCGGTTCCTGCGTGAAGGGTCGAGCCCTGCGAGGAACCGGCATACGGACTGTCGGCGCGGCGGGTGCGCGAATGCACGCCCGTAACGGACATCCCATCTATCGGCTGACGTGAACGACACGCCCCGCAGGAGTTGGCACCGTCGCGGAAATCCGCAGGTTGCCCCGGCTTCAAAGGGCCTGTCCCTCAGCCGGTCTCGATGAGTGGAGCCGACGATACGCCTCGATCCATGGGGTGTCAACAGCCGTTTAGACGTCTATACATCTATCACGCATCCAAACAGACACCTGACTCAAGCCATAAAGGGCAACCATGCGCTGTGCGCACCGAAGTCTCAAGGCGATTCCCGGCCATTATTCATATGGACGTCCAAACCGTGAGACCCGTCCATTCACAGGAATCCAACCGGAAGAAATAAGCGCCGCAGGAATCCGCGACCTGCCGGGGCAGCCCCAGCCTCCATGTGAGATGACGGGTTATCGCGGGCGCCCCGGCCCTTTACCATGCCCCCCATGACCACCCACGCCACCTTCTCCGCCGGCATCGGCCACACTCCCCTCGTCCGCCTGCGCCAGGCCTCGGAAGCCACCGGCTGCGAGATCCTCGCCAAGGCCGAGTTCCTCAGCCCCGGCGGCTCGGTCAAGGACCGCACAGCCCTGGGCTTGCTGGATGACGCCGAACGACGTGGCCTGATCCGGCCCGGCGGCAGCATCGTGGAGGGGACGGCGGGCAATACCGGCATCGGCCTGGCCCTGCTGGGCAACAGCCGGGGCTATCGCACGGTCATCGTGATGCCCGACACCCAGAGCCGGGAGAAGATCGATGCCCTGCGGGTCACGGGCGCCGAGGTACGGCTGGTGCCGGCAGTGCCGTTCAAGGACCCGAAGCACTACGTCCACATCGCCCGGGCGCTGGCCGGGGAGCTGAACGCCACCTCCCCCGGCAGCGCGTGGTTCGCCAACCAGTTCGACAACACGGCCAACCGCGACTGGCACGAAGCGCACACGGGGCCTGAGATCTGGGAGCAGACCTCGGGGAACGTGGACGGCTTCGTCTGCGCAGCCGGCACCGGGGGCACCCTGGCGGGGGTCGGACGTGCGCTGAAGGCCCGAAATCCGGCGCTACGGGTGGCCCTGGCCGATCCGGCGGGCTCCGCCCTGGCGCGCTTCATCAACACCGGTGAGCTGGTGGCCGAAGGCTCGTCGATCAGCGAGGGCATCGGCAGCAGCCGGATCACGGCCAACTTCGCCGATGCGCCCGTGGACCGGGCCTGGTCGATCGAGGATACGGAATCGGTGCCCCTGCTTCACGCCTTGCTACGGGACGAGGGCTACTGCGTAGGCGGCTCCAGCGGAGTGAACGTGGCCGGGGCGATCCGCCTGGCGCGGGAGCTGGGGCCGGGGCACACCATCGTGACGGTGCTATGCGATGGCGGGATGCGCTATCAGGCGAAGCTGTTCAATCCTGACTTCCTGCGCGGCAAGGGCATCCCGGTGCCCGACTGGCTGGTGTAGGAGCGCGCCTTGCGCGCGACCGGTGATGCGGGGTGCTGATGCTTTCCGATCCAACCGGTCGCGCGCAAAGCGCGCTCCTACACAGGCACGGCGTCCCGACCGCGACAGACGCGGAGCGACGACCGATGCGATCAGCGGCAGGCCGAAGCCTGCCCGTTGGCCACCGCCCGCACGGCGATGGCGATCTCGTCGGAGAGCTGACCCAGGGCCCGCTGGTGAGCGTCCACCAGGGTGTCGTAGCTGCCACCGGCCGGCTGGACCACCCGGGAGGTGCAGGTGGCGGCCTGATCCTTGCCACGGACCGACCAGGCAGCTTCCAGCGTGGCATCGCCACCCAGCTCGGAGTCGAAGCGGCGCACATCCACCTGTACCCGCACCGTGGGCTCCTTGCCGCGCGGCAGGCCGTGCACGTCGTGGGTACCTAGGCGTGCCGCCAGATCGGCCGACAGGGCGCCACGGATCTCGTCACCCAGCGGCGATGCCCAGCGCTCGCCATCCATCACCGCGATGGTGCTGACACCCTGGCGCAACACCATCGCCGGCTGGTCCACCTGAGGCGGTACGTTGACCGCCTGAACATCGATGTTGAACGGTGCTGCCGTGGTCACGGGCGACACCGAGCGCGGCACCAGCGTGTGGAAATGCGTCGGCGCCGATGAGCACGCCGCGAGGGCGGTGAGCAGGGTGGTGGCGCCGACAAGGCGGAGGATGGTGGTCATGGCTGTTCTTCCTTGCCCTGCTTGGAGGTCGACGGTGCGGTGAGCTTCGGTGCGGGTGCATCGGCACCGCGACCGCGCAGCAAGGCTTCCGGATGACGACCGAGGTAATCGGTGAAGATGCGAACCGAACGGATCGTGCGCTGCAGTTCTTCCATCGTGTTGCCGATGTTCTGCTGCAGCGGGGAGTCCTCCGACAACGCCTGGTTGGCCGTGCCCATCGTGGTATTCACGCCCTGGAGCGTCTTCTTCGCCTCCGGCAGCAGGTCGCTGTTGACCTGCTTGAGCGTGCCGTGAAGCTCCTTCAGGCTGCCGTCGAGGTTCTTGCCGATGGAGTCGAAGGGAATCTTCTGCACCTTGTCGATGATGCTCGACAGCTGCTCCTGCAGGTGATCGAAATCGCCCGGCGTGGTCGGGATCTCCACCGGCTTGGCATTCGGGTCGAGCGTGGCCTTGGGCGCCTTCGGGTCGAAGTCGAGGGCGATGTACAACTGGCCGGTGAGCAGGTTGCCGTTACGCGCCTGCGCACGCAGGCCGTGGGCCACGAGGCCGCTCATGATCTTCGGGAAGGCCTGGTCTTCGTCGCCGCCCACGGCCTTGGCCAGCTTGTCGGCCGCCTGGCCGAGGCGCTGCGGATAGACCACGGCGCCCACGATGACCGGGAAGGTCTGGCTCTTCGGGTCGTAGTCGAGGTTGACGGAGACGACGCGACCGATCTTCATGCCCAGCAGTTCCACCGGGGCATCGACGTTGAGCCCGCGCAGCGAGTGCGCGAAACGCATGCGGATATAACGCGCCTTGCCATCCGGCGGCGCGAGCGCCGTGGTCTGGTCGCCGAACAGGGTGAATTCGTTCATCTCCGGCGCCGGCGTTTCATCATGCTGCGGGCCCGCAGGGCTCTGGAACGCCACGCCGCCTGCAATCACGGTTGCCAGCGACTGCGTGTTCAACTTCAGGCCGTCGGCACCCAGCGACACGTCGACGCCACTGGCATTCCAGAAGCGCGTGTCCTTGGTGACGAAGCGGTCGTTGGGGCCATCGACAAACAGCTGCAGCGACACGCCCTTGCCGTCTTCGTCGAGCTGGTAGGACACGATGCGACCCACCTGGATGCGGCGGTAATAGACGGGCGAGCCGATATCCAGCGAGCCCAGATCGGCGGCATGCAGCGTGAAGCGGCGACCCGGTGCGCCATGCGTTACCGCAGGCGGCGTTTCCAGTCCGGTGAAGTCGTCCTGCTCATCGTCGGAAGCCCCCGCATCGGCACCGATGAAGGCACCCGACAGCAAGGTATCGATACCCGACACGCCGCTGGCACCCACGCGCGGACGCACCACCCAGTAGCGCGTGCCCTTGGTGGCGAAGCCGTGGGCGTCTTTCTCCAGGTCGATCATCACCGAGACGTGCGTGCGGTCTTTCGACAGGCGCATGTTGGTGACCTTGCCGATCACCACGTTCTTGTACTTGACCTGGGTCTTGCCTGCCTCGATGCCTTCGGCCGTGAGGAAGGTGACGGTGATGCGCGGCCCCGCCGACAGGTAATGGCTTACCAGCAGCGAGATGCCGACCGCGGCCGCCACGATGGGCACCAGCCAGATCAGCGAGATGCCGATTTTCGAGCGACGCACTTCCGGCTGGGGCAGCTCGTCCTCGCGCGGCGAGTTTCCTTGATTGGTGTCGCTCATTGCGATTTCCTGTTGTCCCAGATAAGCCGGGGATCGAAGCTCATGGCCGAAAACATCGTCAGGACGACGACCATGCCGAAATACACCACGCCGGGCAGCGGCTCGACGCGGGAAAGCACCTTGAAATGCACCAGGGCGGAGAGAATGGCGACGACGAAGACATCGAGCATCGACCAGTACCCCACCAGCTCCACGAAGCGATAAAGCTTCGCCCGCTGGCGCGAACCCCAGTTGCTGGACCGCTGCACAGACACCAGCAGGTAGCCCAGGATGATGAATTTGAGCATGGGCACCACGATGCTCGCCGTGAAGACGATGATCGCCAGGTCGGGCGAACCGGCCCGCCATAGCTCCACGATGCCGCTCAGGATCGTGTTGTCGTCCTTGCTGAACAGGCTCTGCGTCCGCATGATCGGAAACAGGTTGGCCGGCAGGTAGAAGATGGCCGCGGCGATCAGCAGCGCCCAGGCCCGCCCCAGGCTGCCGCGCTTGCGGATGTGCAGGGCGTTGCCGCAACGCGGGCAGCAGGCATGCGGGTCTTCCGAATACGTGGTAACCAGCCGGCACACATGGCAGCTCATCATGCCCAGCTCACGGGCCCTCGGCAGCGCGCTCATCGGGCGTCCTCGCGGGTGATATCCCACAGGTTGCGCGGATCGTGGCTCGCGAACACCGTGATCAGGATGGTGAGAAAGCCGAAGGCCCAGATGCCAGCACCGGGAATCACGTCGAAATAGGTGTGGGCCTTTACCACCGCCACCAGCACGCCCAGCATGAAGACCTCGATCATGCTCCAGGGCTTCAGCCTCACCAGCGCCGACATGGCCTCGCGGAATCCGGGCGCGCGGCGCCCCTGACGGGCGAACCACAGCACCCAGCCGAACAGCAGGATCTGCGACAGCGGAAAGAAGAACAGGGTCAGCGCCGTCAGCACCGCCACGACCTGGGCATCGTCCTGCCACATGGCGATGACGGCACCCCATAGCGTGGTATCGGCCAGCATGCCGGAAAGGCCCAGGGTGACGATGGGCGACACGTTGGCGATGACGAACACGATGAGCGCGGAGAGGATGAGCGCCAGCTGCCCGTCGACGCCAAGCCATTGATGCCGTTCGAGGACGGCGCCGCAGACGCTGCAACGGGCCACCTCACCCCGGGCAAGGTGTCGCCGCTGATACACGGTATCGCAGTGTTCGCAGACGATGAGGGAGGGGGCCTTGTCCATGCGTTCCAGTGGCGCGAGGCCGCACTGGCCCGGTGGCGTATGATCGCAAATCCGCGTAAACGGCGCATGACGAAGCCGCCGACCGGGTCGCTGATGGGCTGTCAGGGCCTTGATATGCTTGCGGGCTTACCCGATTTTCCGCACATAGCCATCGTACCCAGGAGTTTTCCCGTGAGCAGCGCCCCGAGCACCAGCGAACACATCTTCGACGCGACCACGGCAGGGTTCGAGAGCGAGGTCGTCCAGGCGTCGATGCAAACCCCGGTCCTGGTCGACCTGTGGGCCGAGTGGTGCGGCCCCTGCAAATCGCTGGGCCCCATCCTCGAAAAGCTCGCCATCGAGTTCAACGGCGCGTTCCGCCTTGCCAAGATCGACGTCGATGCCGAGCAGCAGCTCGCCGCCATGTTCGGCGTCCGCAGCATCCCCACGGTCATCCTCATCAAGGATGGCCAGATGGCCGACGGCTTCGCCGGTGCGCAGCCGGAGGGGCAGATCCGTGAGTTCCTCGCCCGTAATGGGATCGTGGCCGGCGAAGCCGGTACGGAAGAAGAGGCCCCGGCCGCCGTTGAAACCCCGGAAGACGCAATCAACCGCATCCAGCAGGACATCGCGGCCGAGCCTGAGCGCGCCGAACTCAAGCTCGATCTTGCCTTGGCGCTGATGCGCGCCGGCCGCGTGGAGCCGGCCCAGGCCGAACTCGACGCCCTGCCCGCCAACCTCGCCACCGATGCCCGCGCCGTCCGCCTGCGCAGCCAGCTCGAACTGGCCCGTGCCCTCGCCGGCGCCCCGTCACTGGCCGAGCTGCGCCAGCGCATCGAGACGAACGGCGACGACTGGGAAGCCCGTGACCTGCTCGGCGTGCGCCTGCTCATCGAAGGCGAGGAAGCCGCCGGTCTCGACCAGTTCCTCGATGTCCTGAAGCGCCAGCGCGACTGGAACGAAGGCCAGGCAAAGAAGCGCCTGCTCGCCGCCTTCGCCACGCTGGACAATGCGGAACTGGTAGGCACCTACCGCCGCAAGATGGCCTCGCTGGTGTTCTGAGCCTCGGGTGTCGCTGCGTGCGACACCCTCCCCTTCGTCGTTCCTGCGTACGCAGGAACCCAGCGCGATGCAACCGGTTGTCGCGACAGCATCACCTGCGTAAAGGCCGATGCGACACCATCGCATCATGCGTAAACCGGGGGGCTGGGTTCCTGTTTTCACAGGAACGACGTGGGGTATACGGGTGGGGGAATCGCCTCCTCGTTCAGCGCTTCTTGCGCCTCACATACAACTGCTTGTGTACCGTCGCCACCAGCTCGCCCGAGGCGGTGCGGATGTCCGTATCAAACCAGCGCAGATACTTCTCTCCACCCGCCGTCGCCGCGCGGATTTCATCCAGCAAGGCGTCGTCCACATGGAACTCCGCGTAGACATCCTCTCGCCCTGGCGCCACGAAACGGATCTCCCCCGCCTGGTCCCACACGATGTAATCGTTGCCCAGGCTCTTCAGCACCATGATCATCCAGAACGGATCGGTCATCGAAAACAGATTGCCGCCGAACTGCGTGCGCACGTAGTTCCGGTTGTACCAGGCCAGCTTCAGACGCACCAGCGCATGCCGGTAATCGTCGAGCTTCACCACGCGTATGCCGGTGAAGAAAAACGGAGGCCACGCATTGAGGAAGCGGCGCAGGGTGGGTGCTTTCATGGAAGTCACGACGTGTAGCGGAAACCGGCCACCATGCTAGCCATGCCCTCCACGGCCGCGTAGTCCCCCGTTTCAAACGTGGTCGGCCCGTGACCTCTGGCACAGGCTGGCTGAACGATCGTTCATGAAGATCGGGATTCCCTCTTTTGCCGGAATCCGAGCCATGCGCTTCCCGCTCCGCCGTGCCCTACTCGCGTCTTCCCTGGCCATGGCGCTCGCCGCTCCGGCATTTGCCCAGGACATTCCGGCACCCGTCGACCAGCCCTACCCCGGCAACCTGAAGCTCAATGTCGACCTGAGCGATGCACAGCGCCACATCTTCCATGTGCGCGAGAGCATGCCCGTCACCCAGGGTGCGCTGACGATCTACTACCCGCAGTGGATTCCCGGCGTGCATGGCCCTGCGGGTCCGCTCGCCAACGTGGCCGGCCTGATTGCCACCGGCAACGGCCAGCGCATCCCGTGGCGTCGCGACCTGAAGGACATGTACGCCTTCCATCTCGACATCCCGGCCGGCGTCGGCACGTTGGATCTCCAGTTCGAGTACCTTGCCCCGGCCACGCCGAACTACGTACCGCTGTCGTTCAACGAAGTGGCGTTCTACCCGGCAGGCCACTACGTAAGCCAGATCACCGTCGAACCGACCGTGAAGCTGCCGTCGGGCTGGAAGTTCGCCAGTGCCCTGGAAACCACGGGCCAGAGTGGCGACACCGTCAGCTTCAAGCCGGTGAGCTTCGAGAACCTGGTCGACTCGCCTCTGATGACGGGCAAGTATTTCACCCGCGTCGATCTGGCACCGGGACAGAAAATTCCCGTGCACCTGGATATCACGGGCGATTCGGCCACCGGCGTGAAGCCCACCGACAAGCAGGTGGAGCTCCAGCGTGCGCTTGTCGTGCAGGCCAACAAGCTGTTCGGCGCCCACCATTACGATCACTACGATTTCCTGCTGGTCACCTCCGACCACACGGGCCACTTCGGTCTGGAGCACCACCAGTCCAGCGACGATCGCCTGCCCGCCAATTTCCTTACCGACGCAGACGTGAACGTCGCCGCCGGCTCGCTGCTGCCACACGAATACATCCATTCGTGGAACGGCAAGTTCCGCCGCCCGGCCGACCTGTGGACGCCGACCTTCGCCGAGCCGATGCAGGACGACCTGCTATGGGTGTACGAAGGCCTCACCGATTACTGGTCGGGCGTGCTCACCGCGCGCTCGGGCATCTGGACACCGGACCAGTGGCGCGATTCGCTCGCCGGTATCGCTGCCGACATGACCGCCCGCACGGGTCGCTCGTGGCGCTCGCTGCAGGACACCGCCGATGGCATCCCGCTGTCGTCGCGCGGTTCCAGCCCCGGTTGGACGAACTACCGCCGCAGCTCCGACTACTACCCCGAAGGCCAGATGCTCTGGCTCGACGTCGATACGAAGATCCGCGAACTCTCCGGTGGCAAGCACACGCTGGATGAATTCGCGCGTGCATTCCATGGTGTGGACAACGGCAGCTACGTGCCGAAGACCTATACCTTCGACGATGTGGTGAACACACTCAACAGCGTGCAACCGTACGACTGGAAGAGCTTCCTGCGTCAGCGCCTGGACGACCACGGCAATGCGCTTCCGGAGCACGGCATCGAAGGCGGTGGCTGGAAGCTGGTCTACGACGACAAGCCGTCGGCCTTCGCCAAGACGTCGGAGAAGACCCGTGGCAACATCAATCTCAGCTATTCGCTGGGCATTTCGGTGAGTGCCAAGGGTGAAGTGCGCGACGCGCAATGGGAGGGCCTGGCAGCCAGGGCCGGCCTCGTGCCCGGCGTGACCATCGTGGCCGTCAACGGCAAGGACTTCTCGGGCCAGGGCCTCAAGGACGCCATCACCGAGGCCAAGGGCACCACGGCGCCCATCGACTTCCTGATCAAGGATGTGGACGACTACCGCCACGTCACGGTGAACTACCACGACGGCCTGAAGTACCCGCACCTCGTGCGCGGCGATGGCAAGGACCTGATCGGCGCCATCGCCACCCCGCTGAAATAACCCTCCACACGCCACATCACGCCCTGTAGGAGCGCGCCTCGCGCGCGACCGGAGATACCGTTACCCCCGGTCGCGCGCAAGGCGCGCTCCTACATGAATCCGGTGACACTCGGCCGAAGGTATTGACGACGGGCAGCGTGAAATAAGCCCGGAGTTTATTACGATTCTACGATTGCTTTGGATCATTCCTGCGATTTACTACTAAGTTGTGACAGTGAATCGCAAGTTATCCTGCCGCTCCACGCCAGCCCCGGAGCGACAAAGCATGCTTAGCCAGAAGGCCCAACGCACGACACCGTTGCAACGCGCCATCATCGCCGCCCTGCTGGGTCTCGTGGCGGTCGGTGCCGCCGCCCGCGACGTGCCGAAAGGTGCGTGGCCCGCCTATCGCGACCGCCTGCATGCCACGCCCGTGCAGTACACAGCGCAAGGCTGCGAGCCGATCACCGGAGGCCGTCGCTGCCAGTACGACCTTGTATCGCAGACCTGGCCGGAAAACGATCCGGCCGCCACCGCATGGCATCACCGGGTGACGATCTACCAGCCCGACGGCGATGCCTCGGGCACGCCGCTGCTCGTCATCAACAACGGCACGCTGCAAGGCAATGGCAAGGACCCGGCACGTCCGCCATCCGACATGGACGATGCGCTGCTGAGCGAGGTGGCCACCACCACCCACCGCGCCGTGGTGTCCGTGGGCGATGCGCCCAACCAGTACCTGACCCTGGCCGGTGACGTACCGCGCAAGGAAGACGACCTCGTTGCCGCCACCTGGGTACGCAGCATGCGTACGACGGAATCCACCCTGCCGCTGCATGTGCCGATGGCTGCCGCCGCGACACGCGCGATGGACCTGGCCACCAGCGAACTCAAGCTGCCTGCCAACACCCGCTTCATCGTGACCGGCTCGTCCAAGCGCGCCTGGGCCGCGTGGCTCACCACCGTCGGCGACGATCGCATCGCGGCAATCGTGCCCTACGTGATCGCCATGCATATCCAGCCACTGATCGAGCACATCCAGAAGGTCTACGGCGGCGACTATCCCATCGCCCTGCTGCCTTACCAGAAACAGGGCATCGGTCCCGACGTGTACCGCAGCCCGGCCTTCGCCTGGCTGATGCACATCGAAGACCCCTACACCTATCTCGATGGTCCGTCGCGCAGGCGCCTCGCCGTACCGAAATACCTGGTCAACGCCAGCGGCGACGATTTCTTCCCACCGGATGCCACCGACTTGTACGTGGATGACCTGCCGGGCAGCACGACGCTGCGCGTGGCACCGAACAGCGACCATGGCGGCATCCGCAACGCCGTGCACGACACCTTGCTGCCTTTCCTGGTGCGCTGGGATAAGCATGTGCCGCTGCCGCGCGTGAACACCACCACGGTGCACCGCGATGGCAAGGCGGTACTGTCCATTGCATTGAGCGAGACGCCGGTGTCGGCCACCGTGTGGCATGCGGTGAACCCGGCCTCTCGCGACTTCCGCTACGCCTGCGGCATCCGTTACCAGTCCACGCCGCTGGACGCGGGCAAACGCGAGCTTGAAGTGACAGAAGAAACACCGGATACCGGCTGGGGCGCCACCTTCGTGGAGTTCCGCTTTGCGGACGGATTCATCGCCACCACGCCGGTGTCGATCCTGCCGGAAGGCAGCTACCCCACCACACCGCCCGCGAATGGCCCGGGCGCCTGTCTCGTGATTCCGCCCACGCCCTGAGCGAAGCGTCAGGCCACGGAGGCACGGGGAATGCGCACGACCACGCGCAGCCCCGTGCCTTCATCGCGATCGAGCAATTCGATGGTGGCGCCGTGCAGTTCGGCAGCGCGCTGCACGATGGACAGGCCCAGGCCATAGCCTTCGCCCTGGGTATCGAGGCCACGCTGGAATCGCGTAAACATGCCTGCGCGACGTTCGGCTGGAATGCCCGGGCCGTCGTCTACCACCTCGATCACGGCGAAGCCCGCGTCATCGCCGCGAATGGAAAGTCCGACGTGGCCGCCTCGCGGCACATGCCGGAAGGCATTTTCCAGCAGGTTGCGCAGCAACGCGGCCAGGGCGACAGCGTAACCCTCCAGCCACACGTGTTCAGGCAGCTCGACCAGTTCCAGCTCGACACCGCCCGCACCGATCGCGGTAGCCAGCTCTTCGATGACATCCAGCGCCAGCTCGACGAGATCGACGCGCCCGCGCGGTCCCGATGCGGCACCGACTTCCAGTCGCGCCAACGCAAGCAATTGCTCCGTGCGTCGCGCCAGCGATACCAGGCATTCCCGTGCCGCTTCCAGTGCCAGCTGCGCCTCGTCGGGGCGCGCGGAGACCATGGCGCTTTCCAGATTGATCATCGTGGATGCCAGCGGCGTGCGTAGTTCGTGGGCCACGTCGGCGCTGAAGCGTCGTTCGCGCTCCAGCGCGCTTTCGAGCCGTCCAATCTGGTCGTTCAATGCCACCAGTACGGGTTTCAACTCGGTCGGCGCATCGGGCAGATGAATCGGCTCGCGGCTTCCCGGCTCGCGCCGCGCCAACGCCTCGGCCAGCGCGCCGAGTGGCCGCAGGCCCCTGTGAATCGCCCACCCCACCAGCACCGCGAGCAGCGGCAGCCCCAGGAGGGTGGGCAGGCCATGCTCGATCCACAGTGCATGGGTGATCTCGTGGCGGCTGTCGTAGCGCTCGCCGGCCCGGATCGTGATGCCCTTGTTCTCCATGATCAGCGTGAAGATGCGCCACTGGTAGCGACCGCTGCTCACGTCCTCGAATCGACCATCGGGGGCATGCGTACGAGGCACGCCGGAGAGGTTTTCCGTCGCCAGCAGCAGGCTGCCATCGCGATCGAAGACCTGGAAGCCCACTTCCGATTCGAAGGTGCGGCCCTGGATGGTCAGCTCCTGCGGATGGTTCGAATAGCTGGGCACCAGTGCCGGCGTGGCGCGCTGGTTGCGCAACTGCTCCACGCCGATCCGCCCCACCAGCACTTCCAGCGTACGCGCCGCCTGTGCGAGGCGACCGTCGGACAGTTCGTCCACTTCTTCCAGCGTGCGCATGGCACTCAGGATGCCCAGCGGAAGCAATACGGCCGCCAGCACCAGCACGATGAGCGCCAGCAGGCGGGTGCGCAGGCTGATCGCCCTCACTTCGGCTCCCGCGGCACCATGTAGCCGAAGCCACGCACGGTCTGGATGGCATCGTGGCTGAGCTTGCGACGCAACGAGTGCACCAGCACTTCCAGTGCGCTCGTGCTCATGGCGCTGTCGGGCCCGTACAGGGAATTCTCCAGCACCTCACGGCGCACGATACGCCCGGCACGCTCCATGAGCGCCTGCAACAGGGAGAACTCGCGGCGTGTCAGGTCCACCTTGTTGCCGTGCCACAGCACTTCGAACGTACCCAGGTCCAGGCACAGGGCGCCGGCTTCCAGCCGGTTCACGGCGGCACCGCGAACGCGTCGGGCAAGCGAGCGGATACGCGCCGCCAGTTCGTCGAGGTGGAAAGGCTTCACCAGGTAATCGTCGGCACCGGCATCGAGGGCCAGGATGCGGGCATCGAGCTGGTCACGCGCGGACATCACGATCACCGGCGTGGTGACCCGCTGGCGGCGCGCCTCGGTGAGCACGTCGAAGCCGTCCTTGCCGGGCAGTCCGAGGTCCAGCAGCACCAGGTCGGCGTCGTGGTCGCGCAGGGCAGCCAGGGCCTCGTTGCCGTCGCGGAACCAGCTGATCGTATAGGCCAGCCGCTCCAGGGCGCGGCGGATGGCATCGCCAAGCTGGGCGTCGTCTTCGACGAGGATGATGTGCAAGGGCGTCCTACCTGTGCGTTCGGGACGCGGAATTATCGGTGGGGCCAGCTTAGCGTCTGCTTAGGGATGCGCCAATGCGCGGGCCGCAACCAACTGATGCCCTATGCGCGCCCCCTGCCAGACGTCACACAATGGGCCGGTTTCCCTGCCGGATATCCCCATGACCGTGACGCTGCCTTCCCGCCTCCTGCTGGCCCTGCTCTGCGCAGCGCCCTTTGCCGCGCCCGCCAGGGATGCCTGGACCACGCCAGCGGAGACGGCCGGCTTCCGCACCACGCCGTCCTATGCGGATACGCTGGCCTGGCTGCATCGCCTGGCGGACGCCGCGCCCGGCACGCTCCGTGTGGAAACCTTCGGCACCACGCCCGAGGGACGCCCCATGACGGTGGTGGTCGCGGCAAGGGACGGTGATCTGACGCCCGGGCAGGCGCGCGCGGCCGGCAAGCCCATCGTCCTGCTCCAGGCCGGTATCCATCCCGGCGAAATCGAAGGCAAGGACGCGGGGCTGATGCTGTTGCGCGACATCGCCGTCACCGGCCGACTGCCACACCTGCTCGACCACGCGGTGCTTGTCTTCATTCCCGTCTACAGCGTGGATGGTCACGAGAATTCCGGCCCGTATTTCCGCATCAACCAGAACGGCCCGGAGGAAATGGGCTTTCGCGGCCAGTCGCAGTACCTCAACCTCAACCGGGATTACGTGAAGGCGGATGCGCCTGAAACGCGCGCATGGCTGAAACTGTGGAACACCTGGCGCCCCGACCTGCTCATCGATATCCACACCACCGATGGCGCCGACTACCAGTACGACCTCACCTGGTACACCGAGGACGCGCACAAGCTGCCGCCGTCGATAGCCGCGTGGCAGCAGGATGCCATCGCGAAGGATGCCGTCGCGCGCTACGAGAAGCTGGGACATCTCGCTTCGCCGTATCTCGAATTCCGCGACGGGCGCGACATCACCAAGGGTATTGCCAACTTTGGCTCCGGGCCGCGCTTTTCCACCGGGTACGCCGCCATCCGCAACCGCGCAGGCCTGCTCGTCGAAACGCATATGCTGAAGCCGTATGCGGTGCGTGTGCGTGCCACCTATGACATCGTGCGCAGCGTGCTGGAGCGGGTGGATAGTGATCCGGCCGCCCTGCTTCGGGCGTCGAAGGACGCCGACACATGGGCAGCATCGCTCGCGTCGAAGCCGGATGCATCGCTGCCGGTGACCTTCAAGGAAGATCCGACGCCCTCGCCGTTCACGCTCAAAGGCTTCGCGTTCACGCAGACCGCCAGCGATATTTCGGGCGACACCTGGGTGCAGTACAACCCGGCGGTGAATAAGAACTACGCCATCCAGAGCTGGCTGGGGCTGCTGCCGGATGGGTCCGCACCGGTTCCGGCGGCCTGGGCCATTCCCCCGCAGTGGACCCAGCTCATCGATCGACTCGATGCCCATGGCATTGCCTATACACGCATCGCCCGGGCGACGAAGGTCAGCGTGACACACGACCAGCTGACCCAGCCGGCATGGGCCGAGAAGCCGTTCGAAGGTCATCATCTGTTGAAGGATGTGAACATCGTACCGGCCCGGGAAGATGTCGAACTGCCGGCAGGCACGGTCATCGTGCGCGCCAATGATGCCGATGCCGTGCTCGCGTTGAATCTTCTCGATGCCCGCGCGCCGGATTCCCTGCTTCGCTGGGGTATCTGGATGCGATCTTCGAGCCAAAGGAATATGGAGAGCCTCGCGTGGTCGAGGCGCTGGCGAGGAAGATGATCGCGGAGAATCCGGCAATCAAGGCCGAGTTCGACGCAAAGGTGAAGAGCGACGCCACCTTCGCCGCCAGCCCGCGCGCACGCCTGGCATTCTTCTTCGAACGCAGCGCCTGGTACACAGCGCAAAAGGTAGGCGACTACCCCGTCCTGCGCCTCGACACCGAAGCCCTCACCCACCTGTAGGAGCGCGCCTCGCGCGCGACAAGCGCCCGGCCAGAACGGTCGCGAGCAAGGCTCGCTCCTACAAAAACACCTCACCGCCCTGTAGGAGCGCGCCTCGCGCGCGACAAGCGCCCAGCCAGAGCGGTCACGCGTAAGGCACCTACCCGCACGTTCAGGCGAAGACTTCAAAGGGTCGCATCATCTCGTTGGCCTCGTGCTCGGCGAGATGGCAATGCCAGGCATAACGCCCCGCATACCCATCGAACGTCGCCACGATACGCGTCACCATCCCCGGATACGCCTGCACCACATCCTTCCACCCACGCTCATGCGGCGGTGGCTCCTGTGCCGGCCCGACATAGCGGATCGTCTTCTTCTCCATGTACTCGTCGACGTCATACGGACGCCGGTCGAGTATCTGGAAACGCACCAGATGCAGGTGGATCGGATGCGTGTCCTCGGTGAGGTTCACCAGGTTCCACATCTCGGTACTACCCAGCTTTACCCGCTCCGTCACCGGCTCGTGCCAGCGCTTGCCGTTGAGCAGCATCAGCATCGGCGTCGCGACACAATCGCTGTATTCATCCAGCGTCAGCTCACGCGTCTTCGCGGCGCTAGCCTCGGTGAACCGCACCACATCCCGTAGCACCGCCGGCACGCGGCTATCGTCCTTCACTTCGCCCTTGCCCACGGCAAAGCGCATCAGCGGCAACGCGTCGTTCATCAACTCAAGATCGGCGCCTCGCGCAGACGCAAACTCCACGACGAGATCCGCCCGCTCACCCGGCGCAAGGAACAACGACTTCACCGTCGCCGGCGAAGCCAGCAACCCCTGATCGGAGCCAATCACCTGGAACGGCCGGCCGTCGCGAAACCGCAGGTGATAGAACCGCCCGTTCGCCGCATTGAGCACGCGCAGGCGATAGCGACGCGGCTGCACGTCAGCACGCGGCAGGATGGCGCCATTGACCAGCGTCAGGTTGCCGAACACCTCCGGCACCCAGGGTGCCTTCGGATCACCCGAATCCGGGTAATAAAGCCGGCCATCCGCATGCAGCCAGCGATCCGCCAGCACCAGCGGCAGCTCGAATTCCCCCGAGGGCAGACCCAGCGACAATTCGTGCTCGTCACGAAGCAGATACAACCCCATCAGCCCCGCATACATGTTGAGCCGGTTGATGCCCATCGCGTGGTCGTGGTACCAGAGCGTGGCCGCTTCCTGCCCATTCGGGTAATGGTGACGCCGCGACTTGCCCGGCACGTACCAGTCTTCGGGATAACCGTCATCCTTGTGCGGCACCTTTGCGCCATGCAGATGCACGATCGCCCGCACCTCGGGCTTGTCGGCCTCCGCACCGCAGATGGCGTGGTCCACCGGCAGGAAATGCTTCGTCGGCAGGTCGTTGTCCCAGACCACATCGAACGGCACGCCCGCATGCGCTTCGATGGTGGGCCCTGGGAAATGCCCCCCATACGTCCACAACGTCGTAGGCGGCAGGTCGCGATGCAGTTTCTGCGTACCCTGCCCCATGCGAACCTGCAACACCTGTCCCTTGCCGGGGCGCAACACGGGCGGCAACGGCAGCACATCGACAAACGGCGCAAGCTTCGCAGGATCGACAAGGCCCGGCATATGCGTGGTATCGCCCATCGCATGCATGCACAGGCCGTTACCGACCTGTCCTGCCGGCATCGTCTTCATCGCCTTCATGTCATGCGCGAACAGCCGCGGCGGGATCCATCCCGCCGCGGCCGCCCAGCCTGCCGCCGTCAGGAAACGACGGCGATCAACCATGCCCACCGTTCCCGAAGGGCCAGTGCGGCCAGTTCGGACGCTTCGGCTGCCCCGTGGATTCGTCGAGGATCAGCTTGCGATCGAACAGGCGCGGCAGGAAGAAATCAAACATGTTGCCGAGGCTGCCCGCCTGTGCATCCGCCGAACCGCCACCGATACGCTTGCCGCCCAGCCAGTTGTCTTCGATGAAACGGGTGATCGAGCTCTGGTCGGTGAGCGTGTGATCGACCATGTTCTCCCGAGCCCATGGCGAAACCACCAGCAGCGGCAGGCGCGGACCGAAGCCGCAGCGACCCTGCGCCGGCGTCTTGCCATCCAGGCCCGGCAGCGTTGCGCGGCCGTTGCAGACACCTGCGCCATTGAGCGCATCGGTGTTGCCCACCGAAGCATTCACATGCGGCGGCTCCTGGTGGTCGTACCAGCCGTCGGAATCGTCATACGCGATCACCACGGCCGTGTCTTTCCACTGGCCGCTCTGCTGCAACGCATTGATCACGTGCACCACGAAGGCCTGTTCGTCCAGCGGGTCCGAATAGCCCGCGTGGCCGTCCTGGTAAGCGGGTGCCTTGAGGAAGCTCACGGCCGGCAGGCTGCCGCCGTCGATGGCATCGTAGAAGTCCTCGATGTCGTACTGATGGTTGGCCTGGTCGGTCTTGCCGATCATCGCCACCGAGGTCGGACGCGCATGCGTCGGATTGGCCGTGGACGGGTAGTACTGGAACGGCTGGTGGTGCGGGCTGTAATCGTTGGAGGTGGTCTTGGTCACCGCCGACAGCGTGCGCCGCGTGCAGCCCGTGCTGCCGTCCGCATTGCTGCGTGTCAGGTCGAAACCACCCTGGAACCAGCCCCAGGTGATGTTCTGGTCGTTGAGCAGGTCACCCACGTTGTGGCCACCCATGGTGACCTGGTTCGCGGTGGGCGACGAGCAGACGTCACCGATGGGATCGGGATCGCCGATCATGGTGAGGCCGCCATGACCATCGTCGGTTTCGGCACCCGTGCCGTTGAGCGTATCGACCACGCCCGCGGTCTGTCCGGAGATCAGGTTGATCGCACCCGGCGTGGACGGACCGAAGACGGTGCCGTAGCTGTTGTCGTTGAGGGCGTAGTTCTGCGCGTAGTTCCAGAACGCCGTGACGGTGTTGCCGTCGTAGTAGCCCATCACCTGGCCCTTGCCCTCCTGCGAGGGATCGCCGCCGGGCAGGTCTTCGCCATGGCCGGTGTATTTCGGGAACAGGTCCATCCTGCCGCCGTCGAACGCGCGCTGTTCCGAGGTATAGCCGTGGTCCTGGTCCGCCGTGGCGGCCTGTGCGCGGGCCAGGCGGAACGGATTGATGGCACCGTCGCCGTTGTCGCTGTTGAGCGCGTTGGGGTTCTTCGTCAGCAGGCGACCGTCGAAACCGTTGACCGGCGGAGTGAACGGGCGCGCATAGAACGCCGGTTCGCCCTTCGGGTTGGCAGCGTACGGATACGTGCCGAAGTAGTGATCGAAGGAGACGTTCTCCTGGAAGATCACCACCAGGTGGCGGATCGGGGTGGCGGTGTGGGGGCCGCGGTCGTGGCCGGGCCAGAAGCCCAGGGCACTGGCCGATTCGGCCGGGGCGAGTTGCTGCGCCGCAATGGACGCGGCAGACAGGGTGAGCACGCAGGCGATACCTGCGGCCAGTAGCTTGCGCATGACATGGCTCCTCGGAACGTGGTCGACCGAATGGCTTGCCCGCATCCCCTGTCATGCGGTGGGGGCGAGGCTAGGCCTGCGTTATGACAGGTGCAGGACAAAACACGCGAAAACCTGCACAGGCCACCAATCCATGACTTTCGTCACGGATTCTCCTTCCCGACGGCCTGCCGGGCTATGCTCGGAGCCCACCGGTGCCGGGGGCGCCGTACCAACCGCAATACGCACAGAGGGACATACATGACCAAGCAGTACCTGAAGCCGCTCGCGCTGGCCCTGAGCATCGCGCTGGCCGGCACGGCATGCAGCAAGCAGAACGACGCGGAGACCGCGCCCGCCGGCAACCAGCCCGCCGCCACCGGCAGTGCCGCTCCGGCCGCCGCCAGCACCGTCGCCGCCAAGCCCGCCGCGCCCACGTTCAACGTGGCCGACCTCGACACCGGCATCGACGCCTGCAACGACTTCAACGGCTTCGTCAACGCCAAGTGGGTGGCCGCCAACCCGATTCCGGACGACCGCACCCGCTGGGGCGCATTCGACCAGCTCGCCGAAAACAGCCTGAACACGCAGCACGACATCGTCGATGCCGCCGACAAGGGCGCCGACGCCGCCAAGGCCGGCACGATCGAACAGAAGATCGGCCTGCTGTACCGCTCGGGCATGAACGAAGACGCCATCGAAAAGGCCGGCGTCGATCCGCTCAAGCCGGAACTGGCCAAGATCGACGCGCTGAAGTCCGCCAAGGACATCGCCGATTTCCTCGACGCCAGCTTCAACGATGGCGACGGCTATGTGTTCTCGTTCGGCTCCGGTGCCGACTTCCAGAACGCCAAGGTGCAGATCGCCTACGCGAACCAGGACGGCCTGGGCCTGCCCACCAAGGATTACTACACCGATCCGAAGCAGGCCGACAACCGCAAGGCCTACGTCGACTACATCGCCAAGACGCTCACCCTCGGTGGCGTGGCCGAGGCCGACGCGAAGAAGCAGGCCGATGCGGTCATGAAGTTCGAAACCGAACTCGCCGCGGCCTCGCTGGCCCCGGTGGACCTGCGCAAGCCGGAAAACCAGTACCACTTCGTCGCCGTTGCCGATGCCGACAAGATCACCCCGCACTTCAACTGGGAGAAGTTCTTCGCAGCCCAGGGCGTGACCATCGACAAGGGCTTCTCGCTCTCGCAGCCGGGCTTCTTCAAGCAGTTCGACAAGATGCTGGCCAGCACGCCCGTGTCCACGTGGCAGGCCTACCTGCGCTTCCACGCCCTGGACAGCGCCTCGCCGTACCTCTCGAAGGCCTTCCAGGACAACAAGTTCGACTTCTACGGCAAGACCCTCGCCGGCCAGCCGCAGCAGAAGCCGCGCTGGAAGCGCGTGCTCGGCACCGTGAACAGCTCCATGGGTGAAGCCCTGGGCCAGCTGTACGTTGCCAAGGTGTTCAAGCCGGAAGCCAAGCAGCGCGCCAACGAGCTGGTGGACAACGTGCGCAACGCCCTGAAGGCACGCCTCGAGAAGCTCGACTGGATGAGCGACGAGACCAAGCAGAAGGCCATCGCCAAGTGGAACACCTTCCTGCCGAAGATCGGCTACCCGGACAAGTGGCGTGACTGGTCGGGCCTTGAAGTCAGCGGCGACAACTTCTTCGCCAACGTGCAGGCTGCCGGCAAGTTCAACTACCACTACGACATCGCCAAGATCGGCAAGCCGACCGACCGCCTCGACTGGGGCATGACCCCGCAGACGGTGAACGCGTACTACAACCCCACCGACAACACGATCAACTTCCCGGCCGCGATCCTGCAGCCGCCGTTCTTCGACGCCAACGGTGACGATGCGATCAACTACGGCGGCATCGGCGCCGTGATCGGTCACGAAGCCAGCCACGGCTTCGACGACGAAGGCAGCCAGTTCGATGGCGAGGGCAACAACAAGAACTGGTGGACCAAGGACGACCGCGAGAAGTTCGAGGCCCGCACCGCGAAGCTCGTGGCCCAGTTCGACGAGTACGCCCCGCTCAAGGACCACCCGGACCTGCACGTCAACGGCAAGCTGACGCTGGGCGAGAACATCGCCGACCTGGGCGGCATCAACGTTGCCTACGACGCCCTGCAGGAAGCCCTGAAGAAGAACCCGAAGGAAGCCGAAGAGAAGATCGACGGCTACACCCAGGACCAGCGCTTCTTCCTCAACTGGGCCCGCGTGTGGCGCGGCAGCGTCCGCGAGAAGCAGGCGATGCTTTACCTCAACGTCGATCCGCACGCACCGGCCTCGCTGCGCGCCATCGGTGCCCCGTCGAACATGGAAGCCTTCGCCACGGCCTTCCAGTGCAAGCCGGGCTCGAAGATGATTCGCGAAGGCGACAAGCAGGTGAAGATCTGGTAACTGCGCGTTAAGCGATTGATCGCCGAAGGCGCCGCACGGAAGTGCGGCGCCTTTTTCTTTGGCGGCAACGCACAGGCACGCTCCTTGCCGATTTGGCCCTACCCCGCCTACAACGACTGGCAGATGGCGAAGACGCCATCGGCGGCCAAGAATGCAAAAGCCTCCAATCCACTGCCGTTACGGAAAAGGAATTTCCCATGGACATGCAACGCATCCAGAACCTGATCGAGGAACTGCGTGCGCTTGTCCAGGTGCGTCCTCATGACCGCACGCCATCCGCTGGCAACCTGGCCGCTCCGGTCGTCCGCGAAGCCGTGAACGATCGCATCGACCCAACCAGCGTCACATCGATACACATCGATATTCCTTCCGGCGCGGACATACAGCCCAGTGATACCGTGCTGTTCGAGTGGAGCGCCGATTCGGTCGAGGGATCCTGGACCCAGAGCTTCAACAATCTGGGCGCTGGCAAGGGAGTTCTCATCGACAAGGAGGTGCGCCTTCCCAACCTCGGCAAGGCGATCGACGTGACGTACTGGCGCATACGCAACGGCCAGTCCGACAGATCGGACCGTTATACCGTCAGGATGGGCTCGATCCACGACGATGCGCCTGGCCTGCCCCAGCCGGGCATTTCCGAAGCCAGCGCGGGCACGCTCGACATGGGCTCTTTCCAGGGCGACGCGCACGTCAGGCTCGACAAGTTCTCGCTCATCGCCCCCGGCCAGCGCTTCTGGCTCAGCTTGAACGGCACCCACGACCAGGGCCACCCCGTTACCCTGCATCTGGCCGAGGCAGAACAATTCAGTGATAACCCGCCTGATCCCATGCCCCTCGCCAGCGTGCCGCGCAACTGGCTGGACAACCTGCTGGATGCTTCCAAACTGACGGTAACGGTGTCGATCACCTACGATGGCTCCAGGGACAAGTCCAAGGCAATTCGCCTGCGCCCCCGGGAACTGACCTTGAAGGTGCCCGGTGCCCCTTCGTTGCAGGCGCCTGCCGTCAGCGCGGCAGAGGGCCCCAACAAGGACGTCCTGCGCCCTGAAGCACTCATCGCCAAGCAGTCGATCTCCGTCTACATCTCCAGCCGCAATGACTTCCAGGCAGGCGACACCCTCACGCTGCACTGGGACGACGGCACGAAGGAGGGATCGAGAGACGTACCGATGAACCCGGCCCAGGCCGGTGGCACCGTCTATGTCGACAAGGATGTCATCGCACGCAACCAGGGGCATTCGGTGAAGGTATATTTCACCCTGCACCGCAAAGGATTCACGTACGACTCCCCTACCCTGAACCTGCTGGTGCAACGCATTCCGGACCAGAGCCCTGACTGGCCCCGCAGTATCGTCAAGGAAGGCCCCCAGAAGGATCTGGACCTGTCGACCTTCAAGGGTGATGCCCATCTCACCATCGAGCCCTTCCATTTCATGGAAAAGGGGCAGCGCTATTGGATCGAGGCCAGGGGGCGTGTCGGCGGCAACGGTAAGACCGAATATGTGGCCACCGGCAAGGAATTCATAACCACGGGCGGCCCCACCATCGCCACCGGTGAGATCGATCGCACCTGGCTTGAAACGCTGGACGACCTGTCGCAACTGTGGATCGACACCTGGGTGACGTTCGATGGCAGTCGCGACAAGGCCAAGGCCGTGCAATTCCGGCGTACCACGCTGGTGGTGCATGCGATGCCGTCCGGTTTTACCGAAACGTTCGAGAGCCTTACACCTAAATACCCTACGCCCCTTCCCCTGCCCTACAAGCTGCAGGACATCACGATTACATCGGGGCCCGCATTCGGATATGTCTACAGCAATGACCCTTACCTGCAAGGTACCGTACTGATCGCCCAGACGAATGCGGAAATTGACCTCGGAAGAGACTGGAGACATCTAGAGTTCGGCAAAATGTACGCCGGTACGGTGCAGCTACTGCGCTCCAACCGCACTGTTTTGGATACCGTTTCGATCCCCGCCGGGAAAGGTCTCTTCACGTATTTGGCGCCGCAGAACGACACATTCCGATATATCCGGTTTACCGGCAATAACTACGTCGATAATCTCAGCTGCAAGAACCGCTGACCCGAGATGTCACGCCACCTGACCCGGGCTAAATACGACGACGGTCAAATTCAGACAAAAGCTCAGACTGCACTGCATATCCTGAGATCATTGGAATGGCTCGAACCTGCTCCGGAGCAGGTTCGAGCCCGAATCACCATCGCATGACTGGAAAAGGTAGGCACGGGAGCCTCCGGGGCGGATAATTAGCGCCCCTTGTACGTAGCGGCGCCCCCAAAGCATGTTCCAACCCGGTCAACGCTGGATTTCCACTGCCGAGCCTGAGCTCGGTCTCGGTACCATTCTTCGTGTCGAAGGACGCGGCGTGCAGGTGCTTTTCGCCAAGGCCGGGGTGTTGCGTCCCTACGCCGTCGACAGCGCCCCGCTGGTACGAGCCGAATTCCGCGCCGGCCAGCGCGTGTCCGGCAAGGGCATCGCCTTCCTCGTGGAACGCGTGGAAGAGCGCGAGGGCCTGCTGGTCTACCGTGGCGAAGGCCGCGAACTGGAAGAAGGCCAGCTCGACGACGAGCAGGCCATGTCCCAGGCCGACGACCGCCTGATCGGCGGCCGCACGGAAACCAACGAACGCTTCGACCTGCGCCTGGAGGCCTTGCGCCGCCGCGCCGACGCACGTCGTTCGGCCGCCTGGGGCCTGGAATCGGCCCGTATCGGCCTGGTGCCGCACCAGTTGCGCGTCGCAGGCATCGCGGCCGCCCGCCGTCCGCCCCGCGTGCTGCTTGCCGACGAAGTAGGCCTGGGCAAGACCATCGAAGCCGGCATGATCCTCGCCCGCCAACTGGCAACGGGCCGCGCCGGTCGCGTGCTCGTGCTGCTTCCCGAGACGCTGGTCTACCAGTGGTTCGTGGAGCTGCTGCGCCGCTTCAACCTGTCGTTCTCCATCTTCGACGAAGAGCGCTGCGAGGCCATCGAACAGGCCAGCGACGGGCGCAATCCCTTCGAGGACGAACAACTCGTCATCGCCGACTTCGCCTTCCTGCAGGGCGCACCGCGCCGCGCGCAGCAGATCGTGGAAGCCGGCTGGGACCTCATCGTGGTCGACGAGGCCCACCACCTGGAATGGACGCCCGAGGGCGCCAGCCCCCGCTACCGCCTCGTCGAAGAACTGGCAGCAGCCACGCCCGGCGTGATCCTGCTCACCGCCACGCCCGAACAGCTCGGCCGTGCCGGGCATTTCGCCCGCCTGCGCCTGCTCGATCCGCAGCGCTACAGCGACCTGGACGCCTATCTGGCCGAATCGGCCAGCTACGGCCCATTGTCCGACCTCGCCAGCGCGCTGGCCGAAGGCAAGAGCCTCGATGCCGACCAGCGCGCCCTGCTTGCCGAGCGCTTCAAGGGCGACCGCGAACTGGCCCACCTGCTCGACCGTCCCGGTTCGGGCGATGCCCTGCTGGCCGCGCTTATCGACCGTCATGGCACCGGGCGTGCGATGTTCCGTAACCGCCGTGCCGGCATCGGTGGGTTTCCGCGTCGCGTGCCGGAGATCCTCGCGATCGATCCGGGCGTGCTTGCCCCGGGCCGTCGCGATGCCCTGCTGGCCGAGTTCCGCTCGGACATCCAGCAGCCGCCATCGCCGCTCGAATTCGACTACAACGACGATCCGCGCCTCCTGGCACTGATCGATCTGCTGGACGCCCATCCGTCCGACAAGTTCCTGCTTCTTTGCCGCAGCCAGGCCAAGGTGCTCGCCATCGAGGACGCCCTGCGCACGAAGAGTGGCGTGGGCGTGGCCCGCTTCCATGAAGGCCTTGGCATCATCCAGCGCGACCGCAACGCGGCGTTCTTTGCACAACCCGATGGTGCCCGCCTGCTGATCTGTTCGGAAATCGGCTCCGAAGGTCGCAACTTCCAGTTCGCGCACCGCCTGGTCATGTGGGATCTCCCGCTCGATCCGGATCTCCTGGAGCAGCGCATCGGCCGTCTGGACCGCATCGGCCAGCGCCACGACATCTCGATCCATGTGCCCGTGGTGGCGCAGACCGCGCAGCATGTGCTCGCGCGCTGGTACGACGAGGGCCTCGACGCCTTCCGTGGCAGTCCGGCCGATGGCCGCGAACTGCTGCGTCGCTTCGGTGAACTGCTGTCGCGTCTTGCCGACGAGCACGCACGGGGCGACGACGACCGCGACCAGGAACTGGACTCGCTCATCGCCGAAACGCGCGGTGCGCATGAGGAACTGTCGGCCCTGATCCATGCCGGTCGCGACCACCTGCTCGAACTGGCCGCCAGCCGCGATTCCCACGCCGATGACCTTGCCGGCAGCTTCGCGCGCGAGGACAACGATCCAGGCCGCGATGCCTTTATCCAGCGCCTGTTCGAAGGCTACGGCGTACATACGGAAGAGCTCAGCCGCGATATCGTGCTGCTCGATCCGCAATACCTCTCCACCGATGGCCTGCCGGGCTTCGCGGATGGCCCGCTGTCGGTCACGTTCTCGCGTGAGGTGGCGCTGGCCCGTGAGGATCTCCCCCTGCTGCGCATCGACCATCCGATGGTGAGCGCGGCGGTCGATCTCCTGGTTTCGGGTGAGGCCGGCAATGCGGCCTTCCTCGTGGACGATGCCATTCCGGTACGCACCGTGCTGTTGCAGACGGTGTTCGTGGTGGAAGTGGTGGCCGATCGCAAGCTCGATGCCGAGCGCTTCCTGCCCGCCACGCCGCTCGTACTCACCGTGGACACCCGCCTCAACGAACGCCCGGGCTTCCGTCCCAGCGACGTGGCGCTTCGTCGTGCGCCGGATCGCAACATCGACGTGGCGCGCTACCGCAAGTTTCTGTCGAAGCTCGTGCCGCCCATGCTGGAACAGGCGAAGGACCTCGCCGAAGGCCGTGCGGAAGTGCTCAAGTACGAGGCGGCCGAACTGGCCACGCAGGAGCTGGGTGCGGAGTACACCCGCCTGCTCGCCCTGCGCGCGGTGAATCCGTCGATCACGGCGGCCGAAGTGGAAGCCGTGGCCGCGGAGCGTGATGCCCTGCTGGCGGCCATTCCCGAAGCCCGGGTGCGTCTGGACGCCGTGCGCTTCGTGGTCAGCCCCGACTTCCTGGCGATGCGCTGACCGGAGTCAGGCGCTCTGGCGTGGCGGCGGTCGCACGCCCCACGCCCAGAGCAATGCGAGCCCCGCGATAAGCCCACCCAGGTGGGCGAAATGCGCCACGCCGGCCACCGTGCCGGTGATGCCGAAGATCAGCTCCGCGGCACCATAGAGCGCCACGAACAACCACGCCGAAATAGGCACGGGGATCGGGATCAGCATCAGCTTTTCCCGCGGGAAGAGCATCGCAAAAGCACCGAGCAGGCCGAAGATGGCACCCGAGGCACCTACCGTCGGGTACATGCGCCCCTGTTCGAAGAAGTACACCACCGCCAGCTGGGCCAAAGCCGCAGCCACCAGGCAGGTGAAGTAGTAGATGGTGAAACGGCGCGCGCCCATCACGCCTTCGAGCAGACTGCCGAACATGTACAGCGCGTACATGTTCAGCACGATGTGCATGATGCTGCCATGCATGAAGCCGTAGGTGATCACCTGCCACGGGCGGAAACCCAGCGTATCGCCCGCATTGGAGAAAACCACATCGGGCCCGAGCGGCCACAGGGCAAACCAGCGCGTGAGCGCCAGCGTCTGGTCGTCACCCAGCAGCCATTGCAGGACGTACACCAGGATATTCGCCACCAGCAGGGCACGGGTCACTGGCAACAGGCGTGACAGCATCGATACAGCTCCTTCAGACCGCCAGCGGGGTCGGCTGGAGGATTTCGATCCAGTATTCATCCGGATCACGGATGAAGGCGATATGGCGCATGCGCCCGTCGGTGAGGCGCTTCTGGAAGGTAACATCCAGCGCTTCGAAACGGGCGCAGGCCTCGTTCACGTCCGGCACGCTGACGCACAGGTGGCCGAAGCCACGCGGCTCGGTGTTGCCGTTGTGGTAAGGGGTCTTGGCCTCTTTTTCGGTGCCATGGTTATGGGTGAGTTCCAGCACACCCGGCTGGCGCAGCACCCATTCGCGACGCGCGGCATCGTCGTCGGGAATGACCGAGGTATCGCCGACCAGCACGAGGTAGACGATGGTGAACGCGGCTTCGTCGAACACGTTCTTGTAGACCGGCGTAAAGCCGAGCACGCGTGTGTAGAAATCCAGCGACACATCGAGATCGCGCACACGGATCATCGTATGGTTGAACACATAACCGTGTGTCACCGCATCGGGTTTGGCCGTAACACCCGGCAAGGATGTGAGATCGGAAAGCGCCATGAAAAGTCTCCAGTGCAAACCCCAGACCATGGGCCCACCCCACCCCCAAATCAACCCCACCCCTGTAGGAGCGCGCCTCGCGCGCGACCGTTTGACACGGAACGCTCCGTAGTAAGCAAAGCCATCCCTACCGAAGGAATGGGAACCGATCGCCTCGGCGATGTTGCGCTCCGTAGGAACGCAGCCCGTGTGGTGTTTCGCTCCGTAGGAAGGGCTCGCCTATCAGCCTCGCGCTCGGCGCCTGTGGCGTGGCGTTGCAGAGGCGACGAGGGCGGCCCTTGTCGCTCCGGCCTGCGGTGTCCCTCGGGAAAGGAGGAGCCGCTGCGCGGCTCAGTGTTTTATGGCTTGCGCCCCTTCGGGCACGGGGAGCGGGCGGGGCTTTTCGACTCGGCCTCCGTGCCTCGGCGAAAAGGGCCGGCCTTCCTGGCCGGCCCCGCTTCGCGGCCTGATCCACCCGCTCCCCTCACCTCCATCAAGTCGCGCCAAGGGCCGCCCCCGCCGCCTCTCTACACGTGATCGCAGGCTGTTGTAGGAGCGCGCCTGCGCGCGACCGGTTGTCGCGAACATCATCATCGTTTCGATTCAACCGGTCGCGCGCAAGGCGCGCTCCTACATGGGTGCGTGTTGGTGGTGTGGCGGGCTCAATGCCGTTTCGGAGCGAACGACAGGCCAAGCAGCACCACGGCCAGAGCCGCATACGCCGACACGAACTGCCATACCAGTGACCGTGACGTGGCATCGAGCAGCCAAGGCAGGTACACCGAGCCGATCGGCTGCACGGAGTGGATGATGCCGAACGCCGTGAGCACGCCGCCGAGCGCAACGATGCCCGCCGCCTTGCGTACGTGTCCATCGATCATCGCCACGACGAAACTTGCCCACACCATCGAGGTGATGATGAAGCCGTTGCCGAGGATGACGATCACCGCCATGTCGGATACGCCCTGCCCGTTCTGCGCGTACAGCGAAGCGAAATGCGCCGGATCGACGATGGACGGATCGCCGAGCTTGATCGCCAGCAGTCGCGCTATGGCAGGGAAAAAGCTGAAAACCACCGCGGCCGTATAACGCACCGGCGTCGCTTCGAAAGCCTGCGTCGTGATGCTGATGGATACGAACACCAGGATGGGCGCCAGCACGGCCACTGGCAGCAACTCGACCAGGTTGGAGAGATAGCCGAATACACCGCCCAGGCCAATGATGAGGCCTGTCGCCAGCGTATAGCCCGAGCGCGCGCCCATGGCCTTGTAGGCCGGCTGGCCGATATAGGGCGTGGTCTGTGCCACGCCGCCGCAGATACCTGCCACCAGGGTGGCAAGTGCCTCCACCAGCAGGATGTCGCGGGTGGAGTAGTCGTCACCGGCCGCGCGGGCACTTTCGGTGACGTTGATGCCGCCGACCACCATCAGCAGGCCGAAGGGCAGGATCAGCGGCAGATAAGGCACGGTGGCCGGCAGGCCATCGAGGAAGCCCAGGCTGGGCAGCGGCAGGCCCAGGCGCCACGTCCACGCGGCGGGGGCGTGGTAGCCGCTGCCGAGCAGGCCCGACGGGCCCAGGCCGTAGTACAGCGCGACACCCACGATGAACGCGGCAAGCACGCCGGGCAGGCCGAACGGCAGTCGCCGCTTCGCTACCAGCGCATAGAGGACGATGCCCAGGCCGGCGAAACCCACCACCGGTACGCGCAGGATTTCGATCAGGGGCAGCAGGCCCATGAGCACCAGGGCGATGCCGGCGATGGAGCCGAGCAGGCCGGCCCGCGGTACGGAACGCTGGACCCAGGCACCGAAGAACGACAGCACGAACTTGAGCACGCCCATCACCACGAGGGACGCCATGCCCAGGTGCCAGGTGGCCTCGCCCGCCGCGACGGCATCCATGCCCGACTGGCGGTAGCCCGCAAACGCCGGGCCCAGCACCAGAAGTGCCATGCCGATGGTCGTGGGCGCGTCGATGCCCAGCGGCATGGCGGTGACGTCTTCGCGACCCGTTCGGGCGGCCAGACGACGAGCCATCCATGTATAGGCGAGGTTACCCAGAAGCACGCCGAAGGCCGTGCCCGGGAACATGCGACGGAACACCAGGTCGGCCGGCATGCCGAAGATGCCGATCAGGGCGACGGACAGAAAGGCCAGCAGGGAGAGGTTGTCTACGACGAGACCGAGCACGCCATTGAGATCACCGCCGCCGAAACGGCGGCGCGGGGCAACTGCCGTGTTCATCAGAACGACACCTCGGCCGGCTGGGTCACCCGCAACACCGACTGGTCGCCCGTCTTTGTTTTCCAGGCCACGCGGATGGCATCGACATCGGCGCGATGCGCCGGCGAATCCGGGTAGAGCAGCACGATCAGTTTCGAACGTAGCCGCTCAGGTGCCGCCTGATCCTTGCCCTGCCACTGTCCGTAGACGTCCACCACGCTCAGGCCGTCAGGAAATCGCGGGGTGACCTCACGATCGAGGAACTCGCGCCAGCCCGCCTCATCGATACCGCCACCGCTTTCCAACCCCAGGCCAAAGTACAGCTCCGTGCGTACCCAGCCCTGGGTGGCACCCGGATGGGCGGCATCGCCGCTCAAGGTGGCGACCTGGGCGGTATGGGTTGCCTGGGGCGCGGTGGCGGCGCAGGCCGATGTTGCCACCATGACGGCGGCGAGAAGAACACCACGGAAACGCTTCATCGAAACCTCTGCACCTGCATATTTCAAACGGACGTCCATACGGCTATGTGTCCGATGTATTGACACAGCGTACACCGCAATGCAACAAATAGGAAAAGTGGCGCGACGCATACCCGCCACAGGGGCCTTAACGTGATTCCGCATCCTGTCCGTCAAAACATCAGCACCGGCCGTTTCGTGGCCGGTCGATGTCGGCCGGATGCCCTCCTGCGCGGCTGACCCGCCGCGTCAATCATCGTACCCATCCATGTCGCCGCCCTTTTTAGCGGGGCGGCGCAGGCCCCGTATTGTCAGGAACACCCATGCGTCACACCCGTCTTTTCTTCGCCCTGGCCCTCGCCCTGCCCGCTTCGAGCGTCGTTGCACAGCAGGCCGAGCCCATCCATGCCTCCACCCTCGAGCAGGTCGTGGTCACCGGCACGCACGCGAAGGATCGCACCGTTCTCGACTCCCCGGTGCCGGTGGACGTACTGACCCCGGAGGACCTGCGCTCCGCCGGTGCCGTGAACGGCGAACTGGGCCAGGCTCTCGCCAACCTGCTGCCCTCGTTCAACTTCCCCCGCCAGTCCAACTCGGGCGGCTCCGATCACGTGCGCGCGGCCCAGTTGCGTGGCATGAGTCCCGACCAGGTGCTGGTGCTGGTCAACGGCAAGCGCTTCCACACCTCGGCCCTGGTCAACAGCGACACCAAGGTCGGGCGCGGCACCACGCCCGTGGATTTCAACGCCATCCCCATCAGCGCGATCAAGCGCATCGAGGTGCTGCGCGATGGCGCAGGCGCCCAGTACGGCTCCGATGCCATCGCGGGCGTGATCAACATCATCCTCGACGACGCCCCCGAGGGCGGCGAGGTAACCACCAGCTACGGCGCCTTCCACACCAATTTCCGACCGCTGGGGCGTGAGATCACGGACGGCCAGAGCAGCTTCGTCAGCGCCAAGGCGGGCACGAAGCTGGGCGGCGATGGCGGCTTCCTCCGCGCGGGTATCGAGAGCAACAACCACGATGCGACCAACCGCGCCGGCCCGGACCAGATTCCGCCCTGGGAGAACCAGAGCCCGGCCAACCTGGCCCTGCAGGGCAAGCGCAACTACGCCGCGGGTGACCCCCAGAACGAGAGCTACAGTGGCTGGTTCAATGCCGAGCTGCCTTTCGGCGACACCGTGAAGGGCTATGCCTTCGGCACCTATACCCAGCGCCGCACCATCGGCGACAACTACTTCCGCTATCCGGACGACCCTGCCAACGTGCCGTCCATCTACCCCAACGGCTACCGCCCGGAGTCCCTCGGCTACAACCGCGACCTCAACCTGACGGCCGGGGCCCGTGGCCGCCTGGGCGAGTGGGACATCGATGGGAGCCTGACCTGGGGCAGCAACAGCTTCGACTACGACCTGCGCGACTCGGTGAACGCCTCCCTGGGCACGGCCAGCCCCACCTTCTTCCACGTCGGCAAGTACGAGAGTACCCAGGGCACGGCCAACCTGGACCTCAGCCGCTCCGTCGAATGGGGCTCGAAGCTGTTTACCCTGGCCACCGGCGCCGAGTTCCGCCGCGAGGGTTTCAATACCTATGCGGGCGATCCGGCATCGTATGCGGTAGGGCCGGTCGTCGGCGCTCCGACCGGCGCCCAGGCCGGTGGTGGCATCACGCCACAGGACACCGCAAACCTGCATCGCAATGTCGGCGCGGCCTATGTCGATCTCTCGGGTGACGTCACGGATCGCTTCTTTGCCGACGCCGCTGCCCGTTACGAGCACTACAACGACTTCGGCTCGGCCTGGACGGGCAAGCTCAGTGGCCGCTACGCCCTGACCGACGCCCTCGCCATCCGCGGCGCCATCTCCAACAATATCCGCGCCCCCTCGCTGAGCCAGGAAGGGTTCGAATCCACCGGCACCGGTTATGGGGCCGACGGCAAGCTGGTGGAGAGCCGGGTGCTTTCGGTCAACGACCCCGTGGCCCAGGGACTGGGGGCCAGGCCGCTGCGCCCGGAGAAGTCGCGCAACTTCAGCCTGGGCCTCACCGCCCAGCTGGGCCAGGGCTTCGATGCCTCGCTGGATATCTACCAGATCGACGTGAACCACCGGATCACGCTGTCCGAGAAGATCGCTCCCGACGGCCTGGAGGACTACATCGCCTCCCGCTTCGGCGTGCAGGGCATCCAGAGCGTCTCGTTCTTCACCAATGCGGTGGATACCCGCACCCGCGGGGCCGAGCTGGTGACCAACTATCGCCAGGCAGCCTATGGCGGCAACCTGACGCTGACCGCAACGTACAGCTACAACAAGAACACCATCCGGCATGTGCAGGACACCCCGCCGGAACTGGCGGCCCTGGGCGCCGATGCGGTGTTGTTCGGGCTGGAGGAACGCAACACGCTCACCAGCGCGGCGCCCCGCCAGCGCGGTGCCTTCACGGCGAAATGGGACAGCCCCCACTGGTCGCTGCTGGGCCGGCTCACCCGCCAGGGCGCGACCACCCGCGTGTTCGATTTCGGCGGTGGCGACGTGCCGACGCAGACCTATGGCGCCCGCTGGCAACTGGATGCCGAGGCCGAGTGGCATGTGACCGAGCGCTTTTCGGTGGCACTGGGCGGGCAGAACATCACCGACCAGTACCCGCGCAGGTCGATCCCGGAAATCGCCTATGCCGGTAACTTCCCCTACGACGTGATCTCCCCCATCGGCACCAACGGCGCCTACTGGTACGGCCGCCTGCGCTACGCCTGGTAACCATATCCCCCTGTAGGAGCGCGCCCCGCGCGCGACCGGGCGTGCCGTACCAATGGGACATTCCCGTTCGCCCGGTCGCGCGCGGGGCGCGCTCCTACAGAAAGTAGGGCGCAAAAAAAGAGCCCGGCTTTCGCCGGGCTCTTTTATGTAGCTACCGATCGTGCCTGGATTACTGCTGAACCTGCAGTTCCGTGCGACGGTTACGCGAACGACCTTCGGCCGTGTCGTTGGTGTCGATCGGGTTGTTCTTGCCGTGACCGATCGGGCCTTCCAGGCGGTCAGCCGAGATGCCGTGCGAGGTCAGGTAATCGAACACGATCTTGGCGCGACGCTCGGACAGGCCCTGGTTGTAGGCGTCCTTACCAACGCTATCCGTGTAACCGGCAACCGTGACCTTGACCTGCGGGTAACGCTGCAGGGTGTCGACAGCCTGGTCGAGGACGCCCAGCGACTCGCTGGTCGGCTCCTGGAGCGACGGACCGATGTTCGTCTCGCCCTTCTTCGGACGGTCGAACTTGAAGTTGACGCCGCGCAGGTCGATGACGACCTTCTGCGGGCAACCATCCGGGCCGACGATCGTGCCAGCCGGGGTACCCGGGCACTTGTCGTCGCAATCGTTCACGCCGTCGCCGTCGCTGTCGAGGGTCGAGCAGTCCGGAGCAGCCGGGGCCGGAGCAACGGCCGGGGCCGGAGCTGCCGGCGGCTCGCCGAAGCGCGAGACGATCGAGAAGCCCAGGAACCAGTCGCCGTAGCCGTTCTCGCTGCGGACGGTCTTGTCGTCCCAGTCGTAACGGTAGCCGGCTTCCACGCGGAAGTCCGAGCTGTCGGTGATGGTCTTGGACACGCCGACGCCGAGCTCAGCGGCCGGGGACCAGCCATTGTTCGACGGGTTGTGGTGGTACGAGCCCATCACGCCGGCGAGCAGGTACGGACGCCAGCTGTCCCACGCACCAGCGTAGAAGCGAGCGGCAACGCCGTAGCTGTTGTTGGCCCAGTGGCCATTGCCATCGTTATCACGCTTGGTGCGATCGGCGAAGATGTCGATCGAAGCGTTGTTGGAGATGAACTTACCGAAGCCCAGGCCGTAATAGACCTGCCGGCTGTTGGTGTTCCGGTCGGTGTCGTTGTAGTAACCGCCAACCGTCGGGGCGATGTACCAGCGGCCGTCATAGCCGTTACCCGCCGTGTCGGCGGATTCCTGCGCGTGAACGGCACCCACGCCGCCCAGGGCCAAACCAATCAGCAAAAACAAGCCCTTACGTTTCATCGGTGTCTCCTCATTATTGGTATTCGCGTCCGCGCTCCACCCCAGACGGAAATCGCGCGTAGAACTCTTATCGAATCCGGGGACTTCGGCCGTCCCTCGCTTTGATACCCCTTCAACGGGCGGCGGCAGTTTAGCAAAAATCAAACAATTGAACACGTGCTAAAAACCGCCGTTCATACTTGAGTCACAGCCATTATCAAGCCGTGAAGAGCGTCATGAATTCGTGAATGGGGGTTGAGTCAAGATTTTCCGGAGAAGAAGTAAGGGCCAGGATCTTTTCAACCCGGTCTTCCGGGAGCTCGGCCCGCAGCGCGGCCTCAAACTTCTTCAGCAACACGGGGATACCTTCGGCGCGGCGCTTGCGGTGGCCAATGGGGAAATCGATGGAAACCTTTTCCGTGCTGGAACCGTCCTTGAAGAACACCTGAACCGAATTGCCGATATAGCGTTTTTCGGCATCGAAATAATCCTTGGTGAACTGGGGATTTTCGACCACGGTCATTTTGTCGCGGAGGGCGTCGATACGCGGATCGGCGGCCACGTTGTCGTTGTAATCGTCGGCGGTGAGGCGGCCGAAGATCAGGGGCACGGCCACCATGTACTGGATGCAGTGGTCACGGTCGGCGTAATTGGCCAGGGGGCCGGTCTTGTCGATGATGCGGACGCCGGCTTCCTGGGTCTCGATGACCACCTTCTCGATCTCGTCGATGCGCGAGCCGACCTGGGCGTGCAGCTTCATGGCGCACTCCACGGCCGTCTGGGCGTGGAACTCGGCCGGGAAGCTGATCTTGAAGAGCACGTTCTCCATCACGTAGCTGCCGAACGGGCGCTCGAACTGGAAGGCGTTGCCCTTGAAGGCCACGTCGTAATAGCCCCAGGTCTTGGCCGACAGGGCCGAGGGATAGCCCACCACGTTGCGGTAGACGGCATTGATGGCATGGGTGACGGCACGACGGCAGGCATCGCCGGCAGCCCAGCTCTTGCGCGGGCCGGTGTTCGGGGCGTGGCGGTAGGTGCGCAGGGCGCCGTTGTCGATCCAGCTGTGCGAGACGGCCGTGGTGACCTGGTCCTTGTTGCCGCCCAGCATCGCCGTGGTGACCGCCGTGGAGGCCAGGCGCACCAGGATCACGTGGTCCTGGCCCACGCGGTTGAAGCTGTTCTGGAGGGCGTAGCAGCCCTGGATCTCGTGGGCCTTGATGGCGTAGCCCAGCACGTCACGGACGGTCAGGGCCTTGCCGCCTTCCTTCGCCGCCTTGCGGGAGAGGTAATCGGCCACCGAGAGGATGGCGCCCAGGTTGTCGGACGGGTGGCCCCACTCGGCCGCCAGCCAGGTGTCGTTGAAGTCGAGGTAGCGGATCTGGGTGCCGATGGCGAAGGCGGCCTGGACCGGATCGAGGACGTGCGAGGTGAACGGCACCCGGACGCCGTCTTCGAGGGTGGCGCCCGGCACGATGGGGCCGAGGTGCTTCACGCAGTCCGGGAACTTCATCGCCAGGGCCGAGCAGGCCAGCGAGTCGAGGAGCATGTAGCGCGCGGTGTCGTAGGCCTCCTGCGAGTCGATTTTGTAGTCGGCCACGTAGTTGGCGATGTCCACCAGCGGCTGGTCCGGATCGGGACGCGTGGCGGAACGGATATCGTGTGCGCTCATGGACTTCACTCGTGAGGGGTTGGGAAAGCCCGCGATTTTAGCCGGTCCCCTTGCAGACAGTCTTGCCGCGCCGCAACCGACGGAGGACAATGCCGCCCACTACAGCCCAAAAGGGAGTAGTTCCGCGAGGCATCCTGCTTCGTGTGCGCCGATCGTCAGTACGGACGCTCCATCGCGTCCCGGTCGTCGCAGCGGCTTTCGCGCCGGGAACGAGACTTTTGCGGTGACGACGGGCGCGCGTACCCGTCGCCGCCGCATTTGTCTTCAGCGCGCGAAGGACCTGCCCCATGGATTTCCTCACCCCCGAATTCTTCTCCGGCCTGGCGGCCATCGTGCTGCTGGACCTGGTGCTGGCCGGGGACAACGCCATCGTCATCGCGCTGGCGGCCCGCAATCTCCCGAAGCACCTCCAGACCAAGGCCGTGTTCTGGGGCACCTTCGGCGCCATCGCCATACGCATCGCCCTCACCTTCGTGGTGATCTGGCTGCTGAAGCTCCCGGGCCTGATGCTGGCCGGCGGCCTGTTGCTGCTGCCCATTGCCTGGAAACTGCTGAAGCAGGACGACCACGACCCCGAGATCGCGCCGGCCGCGGGCTTCTGGGCCGCCATCCGCACCATCGTGGTCGCCGATGCGCTGATGGGCCTGGACAACGTGCTGGCCATCGCCGGTGCCGCCAAGGGCCACATGGTGCTGGTAGTGCTCGGCCTGGCGATCAGCGTGCCGCTGGTGGTATGGGGCTCCACGTTGATCCTGAAGCTCATCAACCGCTTCCCGGTGATCGTCTACATCGGCGCCGGCGCCATCGCCTGGACGGCGGCAAGGATGATCGCGCACGATCACCTGACGGCGCCCTGGTTCGACGCACGCCCCTGGGCCGCCTGGTCGCTGGATGCACTCCTGGTAGCCGCGGTATGCGGCGGCGGCTGGCTGACAACCCGCAAGAAGCCCGCACCCCTGTAGGAGCGCGCCTGCGCGCGACCGGTCATCGCGAACATCATCATCGTTTCGATTCAAACGATCGCGCGCAAGCACGCTCCTACAATGCAACGGTGCTACCGGAGGTGTGGGAGCGGATCGCATCCGCGATGGGTGCTCGCAAAAACGCATCCATCGATCCGCAGGAATCGCCGATACGGTTGGCTTCCCCTTCGGTAGGCGGGTCGCTGCGAAAACCTTGTCGCGCGCAGGCGCGCTCCTACAGGTCAGCGGTATCCGGTCCGCGCGACGCAGAAAAAAGGCCGCCCGAAGGCGGCCTTTTTGTATCCAGCAAACGAGGCAATCAGAAGCGCAGGCGGACGTAAGCAGCCGGACCGGTGAGCTTCATGTCCAGGTCGAGGTCGTAACGACGCTTGTCCTGGTTGAGCTTGATCTTCGTGTACGCGTACTCCGCACCGAAGCCCACGTTCTGCCACGGGAACCACTCAAGACCGATGGCGGCGTCGTAGATGTGGCCATTCAGGCTGCCACCGTTCTTCTTCACGCCCGACGCATTCACATACATGCGCCACTGGTCGTTGAACGCGTGACGCCAGCCCAGCTGCAGGTTCGGCGCCCAGGCGCTTTCGTTGGCGCTGGCACCATCGGCAAAACCGTCGCCATTGACGGTGGCCGAACCGTAGATGCTCGCGTGCACCTTGTAGTAAGCCGCACCCAGGCCAACGCCGAACACGTCGTTGCCGGTACCGAACCACCACTTGTACGCGGCGCTGCCGAAGGTGAACTTGAGATCGCCCTTCACGCGAGCGGTGGCTTCGATCGGCGTGCCGAGGAAGTTGATGCCATCGGAGAGGGTCTTGGAGTGGTCGCGATCGACTTCGTAGTAGTCGAACGAGAAGCCCTGGTGCTCACCGATGAGGAAGTCGAGACGCACGCGCGGCACGGTCTTGTGCTTCTTGAAGTCGAGGTCGTGCTCGAGATTCAGGTTGCCGCGCGAGTTGAGGATATCGGTGTGGGCACCGATGTTCGTGTCGTTGTTGGTGTAGTAACCACCCACCCACAGGCTGATATTGTCCAGCGCGGGGGACTGGGACTTCTTGGCGTAACCACTGTCCTGCGCATGCGCAGCGGCACCGAAGACAGCGAGTGAAGCGAGTGCGAGGCCAGCCGTGGCCTTGCCGAAACGATGGTGACGAGTGCGCATGTAAGAAAACTCCCTGCAGGTTTTTATAGTGTGTGTTCGAACCCCCGTTTGAAATCTTAACGAGCCCTTATGTGTGCAAGACGTGCACGGGAACTTGCGAGTGTTGCAAAATCGTTCAGTGAATACATTGTGAAAACATTGCGCAGATGCATTCACAACGTTATAGGCAAGCGCACCGTCACCGTGGAATCCGGCGTATCGCGAGTCACGCCAACGCCTAGCGTCACGTTCAGTGTTTCCTTGTCGTTGAATCGATAGGAGCCACCAAGCAGCAACGAACCGAGCGTCACGCGTGCCGAACCGGGCACGGAATTTCCGTTCTGCGTGGTGCGACCGACGAAACTCTGGTCGTAACCGATACTGATCGAGGCCTTCTCGTTCAGCGAAAGCCCCATGCCGACGCTCACATCGGCAATATCGCCCGCCTTGACATTGCCGAGGAACTGCTTGCCCTCCAGCAACACGTTGCGGCTCACGTTGTGGCGTTCGAAGTTGTGCAGATAACTCACGTTACCGAAGAACACGACCGGATCAGACGGGTAAAGCCACGTCACACCCGCCTGTGCCGAATAAAATCCGCTACCCGTGGGACTCTGGACAGGCAGGCCCGTGCCGGTGAAGTTCTCCAGGCACCGCGTGATGCAATCGGTCGTCACCTCGAACGGATCGCGCCCCGTGCGCGACTTGGCCCGTAGCCAGCCCACGTAGTACGGCTTGTCCGCCCCGCCATCGTTCAGCTGGTAGCGCAGCGTCGCCTCGATATCGCCGATGCCCTTGCCGCTGGTGGTGTAGAGACTGTCCTGCGCCGTACCGGTGAAGATCTCGCGGCTGATCGTGTCGGTATGCGTATCCACATACGGGATGCGAACCTCAAGCTCCATGCGATTGGTGAGGCCATAGCGAAATGCCACCGCCGCCGTCTGCGTGGTGGTCTTCACCTGACGCACGTCGATGAGGCCGATAAGAATGGCCGGGATCACCGTATAGCCCACCAGCGCCACGCGGTCGGCCGATGAATAGCCGTACTGGTAGGAAGGCTCGACGATCAGCTTGCCGCGCGGCGTGAGCACGCCGGGCTGGTCGAAGATCGGCGCCACCTCGGGCGGTCGCTCGTCTTGCTCAGGCCGCCTACCAACAGGACTGGCTGCAACGGCCTGTACAGGCGATCCGACCGGCGGAGGATCACCTGACGCCGTTGCCACGGCGGCCGAACCACCGCGCGCATCGTCCAATGCATTCAGGCCCACCGCCTTGCGCAGGTCGGCGTACTGTGCCTCCTGCGCGGAAAGATCCCGCTTCATCTGCTCCAGCTCGGCCAGCTGCTCGGCCATGCGACTTCGCATGGCATCGAGCTTGCGCCCCTGCGCCTCGATCTTCTCGCGCAGCGCCGGATCGACACTGGCGTCCTGCGCAAGACATGCGCCGATCCACATGGGCAGCACCGCAAGCGAAAACACGCCCGCGCGCCTGCCCGCCTGCATCACCCTGCCATTGCGATACATGGGTTAGTTCCCCCGGAACTGGATCGTCGCGTCCTGTATGGCCTCGCCGAGCCGCAGGTTCTGCAGCATGCGTGCGCTGTTCACCGATGCGTCGATCGATGTGGTGGCCGAGATGGCCTGGTTATTGAGTGAGTTCTGGATGACCAGCGCACCGCTGGAACTGCCCAGGTCGGTGGATACGCCACCGATGCCGGTGGTGATCGTGGTGGCCCGTAGTGCATCGGACAGCGCCGTGGCCTGATCGGTGGTGATGTGGGCGATATCCGGGATCGATACGCTGTTCTGTATCACTTCCATGCCGTTGACGAGCACGGTGCGCTGGAGTGAGAGCGACGCGAGCACATCGTTTCCCAGGTCCATGCCGCCGCGCACCTGGTCGAGCGCCGCATCCGGCAAAGCCTCCTGACGAGTGAAATCGGCGGCCCGCAGCGGCAGGCTTGCCACCAACAGCACGACACCGACGACGAGCACGCGCCTGTTCATATATCCCCCGGCCCACGCTTGGGCATCACGATGGGAGCGAGACCGTTGCGTTCGATGCCCTCGCCCAGCGGCGCGGCAGGCGCCACCGTCCAGTCGCGAGGGCTGTTGAAAATGGCGCGGTCGCGCTGGTTGTGGATCACGAAGACGATGCGGTTCTTCCACAGGTCGTCAAAGCGACGCTGCGACATCGAGCGCGTGCCGCGCGCCGGATCGCCGATGAGCACGCGTCCGTTGCGATAGCCCTTCACCACCACGAAATGGTGGTAGCCGCGTTCGTCGATGAGGACGATGGCCGGCATGCCCTCGTCGTCGAGCTTCTGCAATGGCACGGCGAAACCATCGGCATCGAAGCCGCGCGAGGCGAGGAAACGCTTGATGTCCAGCAACGAGAACCCTTCCCGTCCGATTTTCGCCCGGTCGCCGTTCTCGTACATCATGTCGAACGCCGCCTGCTCGTCGACGGGATACGCGTACTGATAGGTGAGCAAGGTCGCGACGGCAGCAGAGCCGCAGCTGAAGTCGTATTTCTGCCGGATGGTGTTGCGGAAACGCGCTTCTTTCAGGCTGGTCAGGTGCAGCGGATACGACGTGCCCGGCGAGGTCTGCACCTCGGCCCGCCCTGCATGGCTGGCGGTCGCCACCATCAGCAGGGCCAGGCCGAGCATGCCCTTCGCTTTCACGGGACCATCCTCACCGTCACGATGGTCGCGTTCTGGATCAGCACGTTGTTGCCCGAATTCTGGATCACCGTGGGCAGGCCGGCTGCCCCTCCGAAGGCGCTGCCGGAAACAAGGTTGCCCCCGCTGACCGTGTTGTTCGCCTGGTTGTCGTTCACCGCGCCGGTAAGCGCCTGGGTGTTGATGTTGTTCGTGGTATCGCTGCCGCCGCACATCGTTGCCAGCTGGCTCACCGGAACAGGCGAGCCCAGCGTGACGGGCGGAGGGCTCTGGCCTGCTGCCGCACCCATGGCGAACAGGGCCAGCACGGCGGTGCATGCTTCGCGGAACCTTGGCATGGCATACCTACCTCCACGTCGCCACGGGGCGGCATGCGCCCCGTGGTTTCGTGATCAGGGTTTCAGTGGGCGTTGACGTTGGCCTGCACGTTCACGCTCTGCTGGATGAGCGAGGCCGCGCCGCTGTTCTGGGCAAGATTGAAGATGCCCGCCGCACCGGTACCCGCGCTGCCGGCGTTGTTGGTCACGGTGAACGCACCGGCTGCCGCCGAGGCCGAACCACCGGCACCGCCCGCACCACCGCTGGCGCCGCTGCCCGAACCACCCGAGCCGTTGCCGCCCGCCGCGCCGGCACCGGCTGCACCGGAACTGGCCGTGGCTTCGCCACCCGCACCGCCGTTGGCTGCGCCACCGGTCGCGGTCGCCGTGGCATCGCCTGACGTGCCCGCGCCGCCGCTGCTGGCGCTCGCGCCACCCGTGCTGGCCGATGCACCACCCGAGGGCGCGCCACCGCCTGCGCCGCGCGAACGAGCGCCACCGCCGTCGCCGGAGGCCGCGCCACCGTTACCGGAGGCGTTGCCGCCTGCCGATGCCGTCAGCGATCCGGCATCGCCGCTGCTGCTCGAACCATCGCCGCCCACCGCGCCACGTGCCCCGGCCCGGCCGCTGCTGCCGCCGTTGCCGCCGTCGCCGCCCGTGCCCTTCGCACCATAGCCGGCGCCGCCTGCACCGCCGCGTCCGCCGCTGGCGTTGCCGGCATTGGTGGCGACATTACCCGTGGGATTGACCGTGATGTTGGACACCGTGCCGTTGAGCGTGCTGTTCGCCACGGCCGTGGTGGAGTTGAACGAATCGCTGGTGGTGTTCGTGGTGGTATTGGTCGTCGTCGGAGTGGACGTGGAGTTGTCCGTGTACTGCACGGCGATGGACTTGCGCTGGGCGGATGCACCGGACGATCCCGTCTGGGTATCGTCGGCCATGGCCGGCAAGGCAAAACCGATGGCGAGCAGAATCGCCGAGGCAATAAGCGTCTTACGCATGGGAGAGTCTCCTGTGAGCGATGCGAATCCCCTGTTTCGAATGGCCGGGTGCCCTGCCGACGCGCCGGTTGAGCCAACCGAGCAAGTTGCATGCCTTTCGCAGGAAGCCGCTGCACCCGCGCCAGAGCGCCCTTTGCACGCCATGCGGGCCCCCGCCCTGTTAACGCGCCGATACAGCGCGTAACGCCCGTGCTGCGGCCGCCCTTGCCCCGGCGACCGGTTACGGGGATCATTCGAACGATCGTTTGAACCGGATCCGTCCCGTGGCCTACCCAAACCTGCTCGCTCCGCTCGACCTGGGTTTCACCACCCTGCGCAACCGTGTGCTCATGGGCTCCATGCACACGGGCCTGGAAGACAAGGCCGCTGACTACGACAAGCTCGCCGCGTTCTTCGCCGAACGTGCCCGTGGCGGCGTGGGCCTCATCGTCACCGGTGGCATCGCGCCCAACCTGCGCGGCTGGCTGAAGCCGATGTCGGGCACGCTGGCCATGCCCTGGCAGGTGGCGCGCCACCGCAAGGTCACCCGCGCCGTGCACGCCGAAGGCGGCAAGATCTGCATGCAGATCCTGCATGCAGGCCGTTACGGCTATCACCCGCTGTCCGTGGCGCCGTCGCGGATCAAGTCGCCCATCACGCCGTTCACGCCACGCGAACTGAGCGGCCGCGGTGTCGAAGGCACCATCAACGCCTTCGTGCGCAGCGCGAAGCTGGCCCGCGATGCCGGCTACGACGGCGTGGAAGTGATGGGCTCCGAGGGCTACCTCATCAACCAGTTCCTGGCGCCGCGCACCAACCTGCGCACGGACCGCTGGGGCGGTTCGGCCGAAAACCGCATGCGTTTCCCCGTGGAAATCGTGCGCCGCATGCGCGAGGCGGTGGGCAAGGACTTCATCATCGTCTACCGCCTGTCGATGCTCGACCTGGTGGACAACGCCCAGCCTTGGGACGACATCGTCACCCTCGGCAAGAAGATCGAAGCGGCCGGCGCCACCATCATCAACACCGGCATCGGCTGGCACGAAGCCCGCGTACCCACCATCGTCACCAGCGTGCCGCGTGGTGCCTTCAGCTGGGTCACCCGGCGCCTGAAGGGCGAAGTGGGCATTCCCCTGGTCACCACCAACCGCATCAACATGCCGGATGTCGCCGAGCGCATCCTCGCCAACGGCGATGCCGACATGGTGTCCATGGCGCGGCCGCTGCTCGCCGATCCGGAATGGGTGAACAAGGCCCGCGCAAACACGCCGCAGGCCATCAACACCTGCATCGCCTGCAACCAGGCCTGCCTCGATCATGTGTTCGAGAATCGCCGCGCCTCGTGCCTGGTGAATCCGCGTGCGTGCCATGAAACCGAGATCACCATCGTGCCGGCGACCGCGAAGAAGCGGATCGCCGTGGTGGGCGCCGGCCCGGCCGGACTGGCCGCTTCCACGACGTTGGCCGAGCGCGGACACGCCGTGACGCTGATCGACCGCGCCAACGAGATCGGCGGCCAGTTCAACATGGCCAAGCGTGTGCCGGGCAAGGAAGAATTCCACGAGACACTGCGTTATTTCCGCCATCGTCTCGATGCCACGGGCGTGGATGTGCGCCTGGGCACCACCGCCACGCCCGAGACACTGGCCGGTTACGACACGGTATTGCTCGCCACGGGCGTGTTGCCGCGTGCGCTCGACATCGAGGGAGCAACGCATCCCAAGGTGCTCTCTTACCTCGATGTCCTGCATGGCAACGCGCCGGTCGGCCATAAGGTGGCCGTGATCGGTGCCGGTGGCATCGGCTTCGACATTGCCGAGTTCCTCACCGAAGCCGCCCCCTCCCCCACCACCGACGTCACACGTTGGACGAAGGAATGGGGCGTGGACATGACGATAACGACGCCGGGCGGCCTCATGCCGGCGCACCCGGAGAAGCCGGAGCGCCAGGTGTGGTTGCTCCAGCGCACGGCGGGGCGTCCCGGTGCGCGACTCAACAAGACCTCAGGCTGGGTGCATCGTGCCACGCTGAAGAACAAGAAGGTGCAGATGTTCGGTGGTGTCACCTACGAGCGCATCGACGACGACGGCCTGCATGTGAGCATGGATGGGCAGAAGCACGTGCTGCCGGTGGATAACGTGATCGTCTGCGCGGGGCAGGAGCCGAACCGCGAGCTGCATGATGCGCTGGCGGGGCGTGGGATGGACGTGCGCCTGATTGGTGGCGCCGATGTGGCGGCGGAGCTGGACGCGAAGCGGGCGATCGACCAGGCGACGAGGCTGGCGGCTTCGATTTGAATCCGGTCGCGCGCGAGGCGCGCTCCTACAGGGTTACCTTGTAGGAGCGCGCCTTGCGCGCGACCGGTCCAGAGCGCATCCTGACGTGTGCGCTCCCTAAAACCTCAACGCTTCTCGATCGGCACGTAAACCTGATCTTCCGGCCCCGTGTAATTCGCGCTCGGACGAATGATCTTGCCATCCTGGCGCTGCTCGATCACATGCGCACTCCAGCCCGACGTACGCGCAATGACAAAGAGCGGCGTGAACATGGCCGTGGGCACACCCATCATGTGATAGGCCGATGCCGAGAACCAGTCGAGGTTCGGGAACATCTTCTTCAGTTCCCACATCAGCTTCTCGATCTTCTCCGACACCTCGAACAGACGCGGGTTGCCGCCGTCGGTGCAGAGCTTGCGCGAGACTTCCTTGATGATCTCGTTACGCGGATCGGACACGGTGTACACCGGATGACCGAAACCGATGATGATTTCCTTGCGCTCCACGCGCGCACGGATATCGGCTTCCGCCTCGGCCGCATCGCGGTAACGGGCAATGATTTCCATCGCCACTTCGTTAGCACCGCCATGCTTCGGACCACGCAGCGCACCGATGGCACCCGTGATGGCCGAATACATGTCGGAACCGGTGCCGGCGATGACGCGAGCGGTGAACGTGCTGGCGTTGAACTCGTGCTCGGCATACAGCACCAGCGAGCGATCCAGCGCATGCGAATGCAGGTCACTCGGCTTCTTGCCGTGCAGCAGGTGCAGGAAATGCGCGGCGATGGAATCGTCGTCGGTTTCCGTCTCGATGCGCTTGCCGTTGTGGCTGAAGTGATACCAGTACAGCAGCATGGAGCCAAAGCTGGCCATCAGGCGGTCGGCAATATCGCGCGCGCCAGTGAGGTTGTGGTCTTCCTTCTCCGGAAGCACGGTGCCCAGCACCGAGGCACCGGTGCGCATCACGTCCATCGGGTGGGTCGCGGCCGGAAGCAGTTCCAGCGCGCCCTTCACCGGGGCCGGCAGGCCGCGCAGGCGCTTGAGCTTGGCACGATAGGCGTTCAGCTCCATCCAGTTCGGCAGCACGCCGTGGACGAGCAGGTAGGCCACCTCTTCGAACGAACCCTTGGCCGCGAGGTCGTGGATGTCATAGCCACGGTAGTGAAGATCGTTGCCGCTGCGGCCGACGGTGCACAGCGCGGTGTTGCCGGCTGCCACGCCGGAGAGGGCGACCGACTTCTTCGCCTTCGGCTGGGTGGTGGTGTCGCTCATGCGTGACTCTCCTTAACCCTTCTTCGAGAAAAGAGCGTCGAGACGACGCTCGTATTCGTGGTAACCGATCCGGTCGTAGAGCTCTTCGCGCGTCTGCATCGTGTCGATGACGTTGCGCTGGTGACCGTCGCGGCGGATGGCGGTGTAGACGTTTTCCGCGGCCTTGTTCATGGCGCGGAAGGCAGACAGCGGATAAAGCACGATGCCGACACCAACGCTGCCGAGCTCTTCGGTGCTGAACAGCGGGGTCTGGCCGAATTCGGTGATGTTGGCCAGCACCGGCACCTTCAGCGCATCGGTGAAACGCTTGTAGGTGGGCAGGTCGTAGGCCGCCTCGACGAAAATCGCATCGGCACCGGCCTCGGCGCAGGCGATGGCGCGCTCGATAGCGGCTTCCACGCCGTCCACGGCGATGGCATCGGTGCGGGCGATGAGGAAGAAGTCCGGATCGGTCTTCGCATCGGCGGCCGCCTTGACGCGGTCGGCCATCTCGCCGGCGCTGACGATTTCCTTGCCCGGGCGATGACCGCAGCGCTTGGCGCCCACCTGGTCCTCGATGTGGCAGGCCGCGGCGCCGAACTTGATGAGGCTCTTCACCGTGCGCGCGATGTTGAAGGCGCTGGGGCCGAAGCCGGTGTCGATATCCACCAGCAACGGCAGGTCACACACATCGGTGATGCGGCGCACGTCGGTGAGCACGTCGTCGAGGGTGTTGATGCCGAGATCCGGCAGGCCCAGCGAGCCGGCGGCCACGCCGCCGCCGGAGAGGTAGATGGCACGGTAACCGGCCCGCCTGGCCAGCAGGGCGTGGTTGGCGTTGATCGCGCCGATCACCTGCAGCGGCTTCTCTTCCGCCAGCGCGGCGCGGAAACGGGCGCCGGGCGAGGTTTGCTGTGCCATGGAACTCTCCGCGTAAAGACCGCCATTTTAGCGCGAAGGATTGTTTAAGCCTTGTTGCGGTGCGGCTAAGCCTTGGGAGGCACGGGCAGATGGAGAGTCGCCGCCCGGACGGTTGCGCGCGAGGCTCGCTCCTGCATGGGCTGCGATGCTCGCGCGCGGCCCCGGGACACCACGCATGACCCGGATTTTCGGCTTCGCCGGTCGCGCGCAAGGCGCGCTCCTACAGGACGACATGTGTACGACCACGCCCGGGCAGGACAACATGCGCGCGACCACGCCCGGGCAGGACGACATGTGCACGACCACGCCCGGGCGGGGCAGCTTGTGTAGGAGCGCGCCTTGCGCGCGACCGGCGAAGCCGAACACCTACCGCCGCTGCCCACAATGCGGCCCCGCCTCCACCGCCCGCCGGATCCCCTCCAACGCCCCCGGATCATCCAGTGTCGAAAGATCCCCCGCCTCCCTCCCCTCAACGACCGCCTGCAAGGCGCGCCGCAGCAGTTTCCCCGAGCGAGTCTTGGGCAACGCACCCACCACATAGATACACCCCGGTCGGGCCAGAGCCCCCAGCAACTCCACCACCCGCTGCTCCATGGCCCGCGCCACCTCGCCCGCATCGCCACCGACATCCTGCTTCAACGTCGCGAACACGGCCGGCACCTGCCCCTTCAACCCATCGGCCACGCCCACCACCGCCACCTCGGCCACCGCCGGCAAGGTTGCCACCGATTCCTCGATTTCCCGTGTCCCCAACCGATGCCCCGCCACGTTGATGACATCGTCCGTGCGCCCCAGGATGAAAATGTACCCGTCGGCATCGCGCACTGCCCAGTCCAGTGAGCTGTACAGCAGCTCCTTGAAATGCCCGAAGTAACTGCGTACGTAACGCTCGTCATCACGCCAGATCGTCGTGAGACAACCCGGCGGCAACGGCGGCTCGATCACCAGCACACCCTTCTCGCCCGGCGCCTTATCTTCACCGGTGGCATCGTCGATCACCCGCATGCGGTAACCGAACGTGGGAAAACCCGGCGAACCAGGCCTGACCGGCTTCAAATCCAATCCCGGCATCAAAGACAACGCCGGCCACCCCGTCTCGGTCTGCCAGTAGTTATCGATAACCGTCTTGCCCGTGCCTTCAGTCAGCCAGTCATACGTTGGCTGGTCCAGCGGCTCACCCGCAAGAAAGATCCACCGCAACGCCGACAGGTCGTACCTGCGCAACCACGCCTCGTCCTGCTTCTTCAGGATGCGTATCCCCGTCGGCGACGAAAATACCGTGCGCACGCCATAGGTTTCGCAAAGGCGCCACCAGATGCCGGGGTCAGGATTCGTAGGCAGGCCTTCATAAAGAATCGCGGTACAACCACCGATCAGCGGCCCATACACGTTATACGAATGCCCGACGGCCCAGCCCACGTCCGACGTACACAAAATCGCCTGCCCGGGTTGCAGATCGAAGATCGTGGTCATGGACAGCGCCAGCGCCACGGCGTAACCACCGACATCGCGTTGCACACCCTTGGGCCGCCCTGTCGTACCCGACGTGTAAAGCAGATAGCTCGGCTCGTTCGATTCAAGCCATTCCACCGGCACAACGGCATCAAGATGCATCTCGCGAAGTGGCGCGTAGAGCACATCCCTGCCGCCGGTCATCTGCATGCCGGCATCCAGTCCGCGATCCACCACCAGCACATGGGCCGGCGGCGTACTCGCCTCTGCCAGCGCCGCATCCACCAGCGGTTTGTAAGGAATGACCTTGCCACCGCGCATACCGGCATCGGCACAGACCAGCACCACGGGCTCGGCATCGTCGATGCGCATGGCGAGGTTATGCGCGGCAAAGCCACCGAACACGACGGAATGAATCGCCCCGATCCGCGCACAGGCCAGCATCGCGAACACTGCCTCGGCGATATTCGGCATATAGATCACCACACGATCGCCCCGCTTCACTCCCAGTGCCAGCAGCGTCGCGGCAAACGCATTCACCTCGCGATGCAGTTCGCGATAGCTGATCTCACGGGTGACCTGCGTTTCCGTGGACACCGCCACGATGGCGAGCTGGTCGGGCCGCGTCGTAAGGTGGCGATCCACCGCGTTATGGCAGAGATTGGTGGTGCCACCAACGAACCAGCGGCGAAACGGTGGGCGCGAAGCATCGAGTATCTGCCGGGGCGGCTCCTTCCAGTCGATGAGCCGGGCCTGCTCCGCCCAGAATGCCTCGGGCTCATCCACCGACCGTCGCCAGCTTTCCTCGTAACCCATGCGCCGCCTCCGCTACAGGATAAGAATCCCGAGGGTAGCCCAGGAAGATCACGACTGCCTATGGACCAAGGTCGAACCCGCATTTGTAGGAGCGCGCCTCGCGCGCGACCGCCCCAATAAAACCGTATTGCCCCGGCCACCCCACCTACAACCGGGAAACCAGACAAAACCCCAACGCCGCCGAAGTCGTAAGCGACAACCCGATCCCGGCCGACATCAGCACACCCAAGACCACACTCTCCTGCGGATCAATCCACACCTCAGTCACAAGGTCCAGCAACGCCACCGCTGCCACCAGCGCAAAACCAAACGACACCACACAGAACTCACGCGCGCTGCGACAGGCATGGGTAACCCCATGCATGCGATCGAGGTAAACCGCCACGTTCACGGCCAGCAGACCAAGCCCGGCACCCGTAATGGCTGTGACAGGCAGATCCATCAATCACCTCCCGTCATCTCGCCGGCCTCTCGCACATAGCGACACTTCACCTGCCGTATGCAACGTTCACTCTGCCGGATCAGCAACGCCACCGTACCCAGCATGCAAGCCAGCTGATGACGATCCGGCGGTTCGGGATCGGCCGCCATGTCAGCCAGCACCTCATGCATGCCACCCACATACGTGAGCCAGTCGCCAATGAGGTCGAGCAGGGATTCCACCGTGGCCTGCGGGTCGGGACAAAACGGAGCCATGCCGGTGCCCATGCTGCTGTTCGGGTCAATCATGAAGACACTCCTTGTGGTGCGCCCGTATCGAGGCGGGGCATGCCTCCCGGCATACCCCTCGTCACTCGAACGATGGGAAGCGTTTCCCACGGCCGTTCCTCCACGGAACGATCGGGCGTCAGGGACAGCGTATGAAAGCGGCGTCAGCCGGCCGTGACCGGCCACACGGCTACGCGCCGGGTGGCAACGGCGAGGAACCTTCTCATGGACACGGCGGACGTCGCGTGGGGTCAGACGCGGCCGGAAGCGCTCCGGAACGCGCGATCGCTACCGTGGGGGTGTCCGCATAAAAGCGGAGGGGATGGGAATGCCGTAAACTTCGACATAGCTCTGGTCCTTGTTGCTGCAAGGTTGGAGTCAGTGGCCGTTCGGGTGTTTGCTGCACCCGGGCGGCCATGCTTCTCACCGCAATGGTGAGTGACGGTTGCCTGTGCTTCTTCTCTTGCGTCCGATCCACAGGCAACGAACGCACCCTATCAGATCAATTCCATCATGTCTGTAGGATCGAGTCCGAAATACCACCCCAAGTTGCACATAACCCTGTAGGAGCGCGCCTCGCGCGCGACCGGCCACGCATCAACACAGCGATGACTCCAAGCGCATTGCATCATCACCATCGCGATGCATCGATCATTCCGCACGTATCGCCGCGTACCTGTCGCGCGCGAGGCGCGCACCTGCAACTGCGCTTGATGTGATCGGCATCGCGCTACCACCTCATCAACGACACACGATCGCCTCAACAACGACACGTTTCCTGTCCATCTTTCTCAAGACGAAAACCCATCACGCGTGATCTCATGCGAGCCCCGCCGTGCGGGCTCGCCCGCATGGACGCAATGGGCAGAGATAAGCATTCAATCTGCCGTTTTCGCGTGACTCACTAAAATCATCACTGCGAAACTAGCCATCTTCTACTAACAGAACGACAGCCAGCCAGGAATCATCACGCCGGCCTGCCCATGCAGGCCCTTCATCGGATCCAAGATGCCACCATCATTCTTCTGATCCACGGATACCGAATCATCAGGGAGAGGTCATGAAGACCACAGCAATCGCCGTATCCATCATTCTGTCACTCGCCAACGTGGCGCACGCCGATGAGGTGTGGTTCGCACTGGATTCCCCATCCTTCCCACCCGCCGACGACATGGTGCATTACCCGTCCGCCGATGCCGCCTGCCAGGCGGCCTACAAGGCCGATGTGGCCACGTACAATTCGGGCAACTCACACGTCCTTGCCTATGTGGCACCCACCTTCGCACCGATGTCGGGAAACCCGTATCTATACAATTGCGACACCTTGGCGCGGGTGGGCGAGGGAGCGCCGCAACACATTCCCCACATCATCGCCGTCGTCGAAGGCCCCTGCGACGTCGATAAGGTCTTCGACTTCGTCACCGGTGAATGCGTCCTGGATGGTGATGCGCTCGCTCGCAAGCAGTTTGGCGATCCCGATGACGATCCCAACAACGATCCGAACGACTGCCAGGGTAATCCGATCAACGCCGCCATCGGCAACAAGTTCCAGCGCGAGAGCGACTTCGCGGATGCCGATGGCGAGCTGGCCTTCACTCGGTTCTACAACAGTGCCGATGGCCGCTGGCGCCATACGTACAGCGCGAATCTGATCGTAGGCATGGGCGTGGCCTCGCTGACCTTGGACGATGGGCGAGCCTCGCTATTCGCGGTCACGGGCAGCGTGGCGACCGGCGAGTCGTCGGAGCGCGGCAGCCTCAGCCGTTCCGGATCGAAATGGATCTACAGCTCTCCGGCGAACGATGTCTATACCTTCAATGGCCAGGGCCAGCTCACCAGCTACCGCGGCGCCAACGGCCTGACCCAGACCCTGACCTATGGCTTCGATGCCAACTTCAATATCAAGGTCACCGTCAAGGATTCTCGTGGCCATACGCTGGTCTTCACCAAGGACTTCTCCGAACAGCTGGTCTCGCTGTCCTCGACGGGCGTAAGCGTGACCTATACGTATAGCGACGAAGGACAATTGCAGCAGGCGACACGTAAAGTGCAGGGCAAGACCACGTCGCGACGCTACGTGTATGAGGATGTCGAGCACCCGCGCTTCCTCACCGGCCTGTTCGACGAGCGGGGCGTGCGCGCCGCGACCTGGACCTACGACAGCCAAGGCCGGGCGATCTCCAGCGAACATGCCGGTGGCGCCGACAAGACCGTCATTGCCTACGTCGACGACGCCACCACCACGGTCACCAATCCCCTGGGACACGTGGTGACCTACACCTACGGCACGGTGGGCGGTACACGCCGGATGACCTCGGTATCCGGCGAACCGGTGCCCGGCTGCCCCATCAGCAACTCATCCTTCACTTACGACGCACGCGGACAGATCGCCACGCAAACCAATGCACTGGGCAGGATCACCGCGTTCACCTACGCCCCCCAGGGACGCATCACGACGAAAACCGAAGCGAAGAGCACCCCCGAAGAGCGCACGATCACCACGACCTGGGACGGCACTAGCTTCCGCCCGGCCACCGTGACCACGTTTGATCGAGTCACGTCGTACACCTACGACGCTAATGGCCGCCCGCTCTCGACCACCGTTCGCTCGCTCAAGGACTGACCGATGACCAAAGGACTTCGCTGGACACCGCTCGCGCTCGCTCTTGTCTCCGCGCTGACGCACGCCGCCACGGCCGACCGCGTCGCGACCATGACCTACAACGCCGCCGGCCTCGTCGAAACGGTGGATGGCCCACGTACCGACGTGGCCGATATCACCCGTTACACCTATAACGCCCAGGGCCGCCTCGCCACGGCCACCGATGCCCTGGGCCACGTCACCAGCTACGACGCCTACGATCTGTACGGCCATCCGGGCAAGATCACCGATGCCAACGGCATCGTGACCCTGATGACCTACACCCCCGAAGGCTGGCTGGCGACCACCACCCGGGATGCCACCGGCACGCCCTCGGTCACTACGCTTACCTACGACGCCATCGGCAACATCATCCAGACCACCGATGCCGATGGCGTGACGCTCAAGTACACCTTCGACGACGCCAGCCGCCTGACCGACATCACCGACGGGCAGGGCAACCGGGTGCACTACACCCTGGATGCGGCAGGCAACCGCACGAAGGAAGAAACCTCCGACGCCAGCGGCACGGTCCGCCGCTCGCTCTCGCGCACCTTCAACAGCCTCAGCCAGCTGCTGACCGTCACCGATGCCCTCAACCGCACGGTGCTGTCCTTCGACACCACCGACGGCTACGACGCCGAAGGCCACCCGGTGCACTCGGCCGATGCCAGGGGCGTGCAGCGAAAGCAGGGCTACGATGCACTGAACCGCCTGGTCAGCACCATCGAGGACTACAACGGCGCGAACCCGGCCACCGCCAATACCACCTCCGTCTCCAGTCATGACGCCAGCGACAACGTCACCGGCATCAGCGACCCGGATGGCCTGAACACCCTCTACGACCACAACGGCCTGGGTGACCTGACCGGCATCCACAGCCCGGACACCGGCACCACGACCTTCACCGTCGATGCCGCCGGCAATCGCCTGACCCAGACCGATGCCAAGGGGATCACCACCACCTACGCCTACGACGCCCTGAACCGGCGCACCTCGGCCAGCTATGCCGACACCAGCCTCAACGTCAGCTACCACTACGACGAGGCCAATACGGTTACCGGCTGCGCCGCATCCGCTCCCATCGGCCGCCTGACCCGCATCGTGGAGCAGGCCGTCACCACGACCTACTGCTACGACGCCCGGGGCAACGTCATCCAGAAGCGCCAGACCCAGGGCGATGCGACGGACACCGTGGCGTACAGCTATACCCTGGCCGACCGCATCCACACCGAGACCCGCCCCAGCGGCGCCGTGGTGACCTACAGCTATGACGCCCTCGGCCAGATCAGCGGGCTCACGGTCACGCCGCCGGGCGGCACCGCACAGGCCGTCGTCAGTAACGCGACCTACCTGCCGTTCGGCCCGATCCAGTCCTATACGCTGGGCAACGGCCAGACGATCAGCCGCACCTACGACGCCAACTACCGCATCACCGACATCGTCAGCCCGGCCCTGGAATTGCACTTCATCCGCGATGCGATGGGCAACATCACGGGGGTGAGTGAGGCGGGCACTGGCTCGGAGAGCTATCGCTACGATCCGCCATACCGCCTCGCCAGCGTGGACGACCCGGCCGGACAGGCCATCGAGGCCTACACATACAACAAGACCGGCGACCGCCTCAGCAAGACGGGCAGCGGTCTGGCAACGGGCACTTACGGCTATCAGCCCGGCACCCACTGGCTGACGAGCATCGGCACGGCATCGCGGACCTATGACGCCAACGGCAATACGACAGGTAACGCCTTTGCCGGTGACGCGTGGGGCTATGGCTACAACGGCCGCAATCGGATGACGGTTGTGCAGCGTAACGGCCAGACGGTGGGCAGCTACGTGTACAACAGTCTGGAGCAACGCACGAGCAAGACGGCAGAGGGAACGACGACGCGCTTTGCGTATGACGAGGGAAGTCAGTTGCTGTCGGAAGCGACGGGAAACACAACGCGTGACTATCTGTGGCTCGGCGGCATCCCGGTGGGCGTGCTGGACAATGGCGGCGCAGCATCATTGAACTATGTGCATGCCGATGCGCTCGGATCGCCACGTGTGGTTACAACAAACGCCGGTGCAATGGCTTGGCATTGGTCTTACACCAGCAATCCGTTTGGCGAAGCAAGGCCGGTATCGACGACAGGCTACGCGCTTAACCTGCGCTTTCCGGGGCAATACTACGACAAGGAAGCAGGCAAGGCCTACAACTTGCACCGTGACTATGATGCGTTTGCAGGCCGATATATACAGAGCGACCCCTTAGGCCTTTCTGGGGGGAAAAGTACATACACGTATGGAATTAACGACCCACTGACCTACAGCGATACTTTAGGCTTGTCCGTTTGGGTTTGCCGCGATCCCGCATTTGATGGAAAGCTCGGCCCTATCGATCACTACTGGCTGAAGACGGACACGCAGGAAGCTGGAATGGGCACCGCAAAGGCAGGAGCAAATGCGGGCAATGAATATGACTTTATTGGATCACCAGTGGAAACCGTGGACCATGGAACTCGTAGCGCCGGAAGAAGCGCGGAGTGCCGACTTGCACCTGGCGCCGATGAAGCGAATGTAAATAGACTCATATCACCAGGGCGACCACTAGGCCGCTTCATTCCACCGATGAACTACTGCCATTCCTTCGTTCGCGACACACTCGATGCATCAAATGGAGCAGACCCATTTGACCGCCAATCGCCCATCCCTAGCCCCTATATGACCGATCCATACAAATGAAACTAAGCCTCACATCACTAGTCATTGCAACACTTTCGATCGCATCCTGCTCTGGAGCGGACAACAAATACGCACTAGATCATCAGAGTGGGTACGTCTGTCAACAACCCGCAAGAACGGTATATGCCTCCTGGGGACAGGCAGGATTGTCGAAGTCATGCGTAGACGCTGATGGAAAGATCGCTGGCACATTCATGGCTGCAGAATGGGGCCGTATTTTTTCTGTGGAAAATTTCGATGCTGATAAGCAGCACCGCATCTTGGATGTCTACGACGAATACGGAAAAATTTCCCGTCATGAGGTTAAAAGCGGCAACGATTGAGTAGCGATGAATCAGGGTCAAGTCAACCAACTTGGACATCCCGGCGAAGCTGACTCGTCGGCATTGGCGCTGGCTTTGTGGGCACCCCTGGCACAGGGGGTCTACCCATGATATCTCCGTAATCCTAAAAGATCCTCGCTTACTTGGCCTTCGCATAGCATTGATTGGCTTTTCTCTTGGAGCACTGGCTTTTTCGGTTGCAGCATTAGGCCTCATGATTCTTGGAGTTGGCGTTTTTGCACTAGGCTTCTCGACATTCTGCGTAGGATTTGCCGTTTACCTATCAAAAATGAAAAGACATCGTTGAATTTATTAAATCGTTCGTACTTCTCCACGCACGGAAGCGTGGACACCTACACTGAAACAAGATGTAGTGATACAGCCATCGAAAAATTGACCGCGACTTAGCGCGGGCCAGGTGCTTTCGCCGACACACCCGGTTTCCGCATTGCCTATCAATTCGTTCGCGATTCACGCAGACCCAGCACTACTCACGAGGCCGGATGGTGCACATCCTCAGACCCAGCAGGATCGAAGACAAAAACAGGCCTCAACACTTTGCTCATTCTACCAAGCACCAAAGAACACCTCATCCACCATGGGCACGGCAATGATTCAATGAAAACAAAGGCAAGAACATCGCTGATTACGTTATTCGCCATTGCAGCCATAACGCCAGTATCAATTCACATTTACCAGTGGTGCGAATGGAAGAGCGATGAAGACAAACGCCCAAGACCAACAACCGCAGAACTTGCAACAGAACTAGCCTCAATACCCGTTGCGGGCCTATCTTTCGGAAGAACGACTTTCGACAGAGTCTCTTCTGTTGGGGCGACCCAAAGCGTAGACACAGAAGTATCCACGACACAAGTCATGGAAAACACAAAGAAGTCCCTCCTTGCTCAGGGCTGGTCGCTAAGAAAAGAGGTGACGGAACCTACGCCTTCAGCATACTTTTGCCGCAATGGAAGGTCTTTCGTTATTGAGCCAATCACCCAGTCTGGCAGGACGTTAGTTGCCATCAGCCTCACATGGACCTTCTATAAAGCGGCCATGAGCTATTGCCCTTGAAATCACGCAAGCGCCGGCTACTTATGCACTCATGCAGCGCCGAGACAGGAACCAATCCAGACTCGGACGAACTTGACCAGGAATCAGTATGCACGCAATATCATTTTTCTTCTTATTGTCATGCATAACTGGCGCACTTTCTGTCATTTGGGCGGTGATTTCAGCAGTACGGATGACTTGGCAATTCAAGTCATCCTCAGATCGATTCTCTAAAAAAACCATATGGAATCCAATGAATGCACTGCTTTTCCCAAACCTGCTAACCGAAAAAGGCTTATGCCTAAGGCGTCAGGTTGGCTACGCTCTAGCACTCTTCGCCGGATGTCTTGTTGTTGCTGGCGGCATAGCCCTTCTTGCGAAGTCTATTAGTTAATATTGAGAGCAAATCAGACTGTGGTACTGCAGCCTGATTTTGAGTAAGCCGGCCAGAGCACTGTATTCACAAGTTTACACACCCTCATGGCCCACAGCGATATGGGGTGCAGAGGGAACGACGCCAAAAACGATAACCTCAGGGCTTCGTATTCGCTGCAAGGATCGCGCGGTAGGGGTGCCTACAACAGCCTTTGCCGATCTCGGCAATCCCCTGCGAATATCCGTCGAACTCGTTGAACGCGGTTACGACGTGATCATCAACGGCGCCCAGGGCCCACTGGCCTATGTGGCACGCCTGCATATCGAAGACCATGCCATCGTTGCACGTGACGTGGTATCCGTCATGCTTCCCGGTGTCGCCGAACACACAAGCTACCCTTAATGCCAGAGCGCGACCGCACGCCACCGCTGCGAAGCGCATGATTGGCATGGCTTCTTAGCGGTCGCGCGCAGGCGCGCTCCTACAGGGTTAGGGTTTGGCTTGGCCGGGGCGGGCTACTTCGTACATTTCCCATGCGATCTTTTTCAGCAATGCCTGGCGGTCGTCGCCTTCGGTGTACAGGTCGAAGTGCGTGCGGCCGGGGATCAGGCGGATGTCGCTCTTTGCATGCAGGCCGTCGAGGGTTTCCTTCAGCAGCTTTGCCGGGCCGTCGAGGTAGAACGTATCCGCCGTGCCTACGATCAGGTGGATCTTGCCGTCGAGGTCCGGCTTCAGCTCAGGCCAGTGCGTGCGCAGGCGCTGTGCGATGTCGTAGTGGTCGCGCCAGTAGGAAACCACATTGGCATCGATGGCGCCCGTGTCGCGGTTGAACATGGGCTGCGGCCGGCCGTCGGCGCCGCGCGGCGAGAACACCCATTCGAACGATGCGAGCTGGCCGCCGTAGGGGCCGAGCACACGCTCCAGCTTCGCGAAGGTTTCGAACGTGGCGATCACCTGGCCCTTGTCGCGGATCAGCGGGTTGGCGGAGCCGTCTGGCTTGCGATATATGTTGGCGTTGGCGGCGTAGAGATCGGCGCCCGTGAAATCGCGGAAATCGACCGGATCGGGCGAGGTGGACCACGTGCCGCCAAAGACCTTCGGATAGCGCGTCTGCAACCACATCGTCGCCCAGCCACCGGACGAGTGACCATTGAGGAAACGGCCCGTGGACTTTGCATCCATGCGATAGCGCGATTCCAGCCACGGAATGTACTCGGTGGTGAGCGCCTGCCCCCACGGACCGTTGTTCACCGAATCGGCGAACTCATGCGTGCCGGTAGGGCTGGATTCGTCGAGCAACACCCAGATCATCGGCGGCGTCTGCTTGGTTGCCATGGCCTGGTAGACCCCGGCGATGGTGCCCACGTAACGATCGAAGCTGCCCGTGAAACCATGGGTCAGATACACCGTGGGATAGCGCGTGCTGCCGTTGGGATCGTAGCCGGGCGGTGTCACCACCCAGGCGCGCACGGATACCGGGTGTCCCGCAAATGCTGTGAGAGACGGGCTCTGCATGATTTCCGCGTGCGCATGCTGGCGTACCTCAGGCAGTGCATCGCGCACCGCCTGCGGTGTGCTGGGCGACATCTGCCAGGGATCGCGCGGCGGCACGCCCTTGCTCAGCTTCACCACCGGAAGGCTTGCTCCGGGTGCGAAGTGCATGGGTACCACGTCGCTCACGAAATCGCCCTCATGGCGCGAGTTGTAGTTGTAGTCGTGGGCCACGTCGAGCACGGCCTGCACCACATAGTCACCGGCCGGCAGCGACGAAAATGGCTGCGGGAAGGTCTCGCCATCCGTGTCGATATCCACGGACTGTCCCGGCACGATCCAGCTCACGTTGCGTGCCGCCACGGCCACCGCCGTGGGATGGAACGGATTGATGTCCACTTCCTCGACCTTGCCGTCCTTCGCGGCCTCGCGGGCCTTGTCGGCCGGCATGGCGAACAGCAGCAGGCGGCCGGAGGTGGGCTTGGTGGTGGCTGCGCCATCGAGCGTCACGCGGACGATGCGATGGGCCAGCGGGACGTCGTCCGCATGGACGAGCAGCGGTGAAACGGACAAGGTGAACGCTAGCCAGGCGCAGGCGGATCGGGCCTTCATCGTGGTATCCCCTTCATGGGCCGCGAGGGTCGCGGCGTGGCAACATCCCCAGATCGTGCCATGAGACGAGGATCAGACGGAAATGGAAGCGGAATGGATCAGCCGGCATGCACTGTCCCTGTGGGCCGTGCTGCTTGCCGTCGCCCTGCTGGGCGCCGATACCGTGTGGCGGCGCGCCGTGCGCCGACGCGAGGGGCTCGACCCCGTGGCCCGGAGCTTCCTGCGCCCGATGACGGCGCTGGCCGTGGTCGTGGCCACGCTGCTGATCGCCACGGCCATCGGCGTCGAGGTGCGCGAACAGGCCGGCCTCACCGCCTTCGACGCCGCCCTGGCGAGCGACCTGCGCGACAACACCCCGCTACCGGTACTGCGCATCATCGCGATGCTCACCCACACCGGCGACCCCGTCGTGGTCGCCATCGCCGCCGGCCTGGTCTTCGTCACCCTGCTGTGGCGCCGGCACGTCCGGCTGGCCGGTATCTGGATCGCCACGCTCGGCGGCACGGCCCTGATCAACAGTGCGCTCAAGGCCTGGTTCCAGCGTGAGCGCCCGCTGCACGACCACGGTTTCATCACCGAGCATAGTTTCAGCTTTCCCAGCGGCCACGCCTCCGGCTCCATGGTCTTCTACGGGATGCTGGCCTATGTGCTGCTGGTGCTGTGCCCGCCCCGCCTTCACCGCCCCATCGTGATTGCCGCCGTGGCGATGATCACCCTCATCGGCATCTCGCGCATCCTGCTCCAGGTGCACTACTTCAGCGACGTGATGGCCGGTTACGCGACAGGCCTGGGCTGGCTGGCGCTCTGTGTCGGCAGCGCGGAGTACTTCCGCCTGCGCGAAGGCGCGAAGGCCGAAACGTAATTTCATGCGACCAACACGTGGGCGATGGTCTCTTGGGCACCCCGAACCCCATCGCCGACGGATAGCGCATGTCCTATGCCCCTCCCCTTGCCATCGTGATGAACGCCGGGTCGGGACGGGGCGATGCAGACACCGCGCGCGATACCATCCGCACCCTGCTCGACGCAGCCGGACGACCGCACCGGTTCTTCCTGATCGACGAAGCGCATGACATCGCGCAGGCCGTCAGCGATGCCGTGACCTACGCCAGACACGAAGGCGGCGCACTGGTAGCCGTGGGTGGCGACGGCACCATCAACTGCGTAGCCGGCGCTGCATGGCGTGAACAACTGCCCATGGGCGTGTTGCCCCAGGGCACCTTCAACTTCTTCGGCCGCACACACGGCATCTCCGCCGACCCGGCCGAAGCCACCGAAGCCCTGCTGCGCGGCGAACCGATGAACGTGCAGGCCGGCATGGTCAACGACCGCCTGTTCCTTGTGAACGCCAGCCTCGGACTCTATCCGCAGGTGCTGGAAGATCGCGAAACATGGAAGCAACGCCTGGGACGCCATCGCCTCGTGGCACTCTGGTCGGGCCTTGCAACCATGATGGGGGAATACCGCCCGCTGCGGATCGAAGTCAGCGACGGCGACCGCTCACGCCAGCTGCGCACCCCCACGCTGTTCGTCGGCAACAATGCCCTGCAACTGGAAAAAATCGGCCTGCCAGAGGCAGGCGACGTCCATCGCAACGACGGCACGCTGGCTGGCGTGGTACTGAAGCCCATCGGCAAGCTCACCATGCTCGGCCTGCTGCTACGCGGCGCCATCGGTCGCCTGGGCGATGCGGACAACGTAGTGAGCTTCCCCTTCCGCCAGATCGTCGTCACGCCGAAGCGGCACCGCGAAAAGGTGAAAGTAGCGGTGGACGGAGAAATCCTCTGGATGGATGGCCCGCTCGTGTTCCGTGCGGCACCCAGGCCCCTGGTGTTGATCACCCGGGGTGGCCGACAACCCGGGGAGGACCCGGGTTGAGCGTCGTCATCCAGATATCCGATACCCACTTCGGCACCGAACGGCCTGATGTCGTGCGTGCCCTGCACGATGCCATCGGCCAGCTGATGCCTGACCTGGTGATCCTGTCCGGCGACGTAACCCAGCGCGCGCGACGTGCGCAGTTCGAGGCCGCACGACGCTTCATCGATGGCTACGCGCGACCGACGCTCGTAGTGCCGGGTAACCATGATGTGCCGCTGTTCAACCTGCCGGCACGCATCTTCAATCCGTTCGGCGAGTATCGCCGTGTCTTCGGACGTGACCTGCAGCCCATGCACGAACAGGACGATCTGCTGGTCATCGGCGTAAACACCGTCCGGGCAAGGCGACACAAGAATGGCGAAGTGTCGGACAGGCAGATTGAACAGGTCTGCAAACACCTGCGCCATGCCCGGGAAACGCAACTGCGCATCGTGGTCACACACCAGCCGGTACACGTGATTCGCGAGAAAGACATATCCAACCTGCTCATCAACCACGAGAAGGCCATCGACGCATGGAGCGACGCCGGCGCCGATCTCGTGCTGGGCGGACATATCCACCTGCCCTATGTGCGCCACCTGAAAGACGGCATGTGGTCGGTACAGGCGGGAACGGCGTTATCGACACGTATCCGCGAAGGCATCAGCAATTCGTTTCATGTGATCCATCACAAGGGAAGAAGCGCGCAGGTACAGCAGTGGGATTTCAACGAAGGAACACAGACCTTCCACCCCGCCACCACAACAACCATCGACAAGCCCGTGTAGGAGCGCGCCTTGCGCGCGACCGGTGAAGAGGCAAACGTTGATGTACTGCGCCATGAACGGTCGCGCGCAGGCGCGCTCCTACAGGAAAAGCGTTATCACCAGGTTGACCCATCCGTTGTAGGAGCGTGCTTGCGCGCGACCGGTTGAATCGAAACGATGATGGTTTCCGCGACAACCGGTCGCGCGCAGGCGCGCTCCTACAAGATCACCGTGAGATGGGTAGAGGCGGCGGGGGCGTAAGGCGAGCCCTTCCTACGGAGCGAAAACACACACGGGCTGGGTTCCTACGGAGCGCAACATCGCCGATACGATCGACTCCTACCCCCTTCGGTAGGGGCAGCTTTGCTTCGCTACGGAGCGTTGCGTATCAAACGGTCGCGCGCGAGGCGCGCTCCTACACGTAATGCATTTTTCTTGCTATGCCGCCGTCTATCGTGAAGTTTTCGCCGGTGATGAAGCCGGCTTGCGACGACAGCAGGAATACTGCCAGCGCGCCGATGTCCGGTGGGATGCCGGCACGGCCTACGGGGTGCTGCGCGTGGTCGGCCGCCGAGAGTTTCGGCTTGCGGCGTGCCGATGGTTTCTTCCAGTCGTCCACCACGATCCACCCGGGATTGATCGCGTTCACCCGCACGGGACCCGCGCTGATCGCCAGCGCATGGGTGAAGGCGATCACACCACCCTTGCTCGCCGCATAGGCCTCCGTATCCGGCTCGGACTGGTGCGCGCGCGACGAGGCAATGTTGACGATGGCACCGTTCGCCTTGCGCAGCTCCGGCAGCGCATGTTTGCAACACAGGAACGTGCCGCCCAGGTTGGTATCGATGCGCCGTTTCCACTCCGACCAGTCCAGCTTCTCCAGTGGACCGGTATGCGGATCGGCAATGCCGGCGTTGTTCACCAGCCCGTCGATGCGCCCGAAACGATGCTTCGCCACATCGACGAAACGCGTCACGCTCGCCTCGCGCGACACATCCAGCGCGAGAAAGGCCGCGCGATCCCCGGCACCCCACTCATCGAGACAGGCCTTGCCCGCCTCGCTGTCGATATCGCCGATGAAGACACTGCCACCGGCCGCCAGCACCGCCTCCGCGATGCCCTTGCCCACGCCCTGGGCACCTCCGGTAATCAGCACCACCCTGCCCGGCCACTCGCTCGTGGCTGAAGCGGGAACGGGTGCGGCCTGTTTGCGTGCTGGCATGGCGGAAATCCTCCGGCGGGCTGCTGGCGATGGTCCGCGCAGCGCCGTGGAGGTGGCGTCACGCGGACCGGTAGTAATCGACCTCGCGATACCGGCGCGCGTACAGCCCGAAAGCCAGCCCCGCGACGGCAGCGAATGCGGCAAAGAAGAACATCTGGAAGGCCGTGGTGCCAAGTCCCGTCCCGGCGATGGCCGCCAGCACGCCCTCGTTGCGCACCCCGGCATTGGCAAGCAACACCCACAGGTTGCCCACGGTGACGCTGAGCGTCCAGAAACTCATCAGCGTGCCCTTCATCGCCGGGGGCGCCTGGCTGTAGGCAAACTCAAGGCCCGTGGCGGAAACCAGTACCTCGCCCATCGTAAGGAACACGTAAGGCAGGATCTGCCAGGCAATGGAGATCGGGTCGCCGCCATCCAGCGCCAGCTGCATCGCCCCCACGATCACCCAGGCGATCGCCGCCAGGAAGATACCTGCCGTCATCCGCCGCAGCGCGGTCGGCTCGATGCCGCGACGACGCAGCAGCGGATACAGCACGAGGTTGTTGAAAGGAATCAGCAACAGCACCAGCAACGGATTCAATGCCTGCATCTGTGCCGGATGCAGCCAGTCCGGCACGCTCATGGCGTTGGCTTGCAGTACCCAGGTGGAAGCCTTCTGGTCGAACAGCGACCAGAACGGCGTGACCAGTGCGAACACCACCAGCACGCGAAGCACGGCCGCCACGCCATCGATGGCGTCATCGGGATGCGCGCCACGTGCACGCTCCAGTTGCATGCGCGTACCCAGCGCACCGCCACCGATCAGCAGCACCAGGGCAATGCACAGCGTGGCCACGATGCCCAGGGACGGAGCAAGTGCCAGCATTGCCACGGCAAGACATGTCGCGACAACGGCAACGGCAAGACCCGGACGTGGCTGGCCCTCGCGCTTCGCCGTCAACGCCGTACGAACCACCCGCGCAAAACTGTGTGGATCATTGCGGCTGGGCGGCACCATCACGTAATGCCGGCGCCCCATCCAGAACACCACCGTCGCCACGAACATCAGCGCCCCGGGCAGGCCGAACGCCACCGCCGCGCCATAGTTGCGTAAAAAGAACGGCATCAGCAGCGAGGCCAGGAACGAGCCCACGTTGATGATCCAGTAGAACGCGTCGAAGACCACCTTGGCGAGCTTGCGGTTGCTCTCGTCGAACTGGTCGCCCACGAAGGCCGCGACGCAGGGCTTGATGCCTCCCGCACCAAAGGCAATCAAGGCCAGCCCCGTGTAGAACCCCGCCACGCTGTGCTCGAACAGCGCCAGGCACAGGTGGCCCACGCAGTACACCAGGCTCAGCCAGAGCACCGTGCGGTACTTGCCCAGGAAACGGTCGGCGAGCCAGCCGCCCAGCAAGGGGAAGAAGTAGACACCGATCACGAAGGTGTGGAACACATCCTTCGCCGCGCCGGGGCGTTCGCTCTCCGGCAGGTACATCAGCAGCGACGTCACCAGGAAGGGCGTGAGGATGTTGCGCATGCCGTAGAAGCTGAAGCGCTCGCAGCCCTCGTTGCCGATGATGAACGGAATCTGGCGTGGCAACCGTGCGCGGGCGGGGGCGGACTCGGCGGAACTCATAGGCGTGGGCTTCAGCGGCGACAAACCGGCCGATCCTAAACGAAACGCTCAGGCCGGCCGCGCTACCCTTGCCGGCATGTCCACTCGTGGAGCCACCATGCACCCGATCCCCACCGGCCTCATCGGCTACGGCACGGCCGGCGCGTTCTTCCATGCGCCCCTTATCGCCGCCGCCAGCGGTCTTCGCCTTGCCGCCATCGGCAGCCGTCGCAAGGACGAGATCCTGCGCGACTTTCCCGAGGCTATTGCGTACGAAAATCCTCAAGATTTGCTGGCCGATCCCGCCATCGAGCTGGTGGTGATCGCCACGCCCAACGAGAGCCACGCCTCGCTGGCCCGCGCTGCGCTGGAGGCCGGCAAGCATGTCGTCGTCGACAAACCGTTCACGCTGGACGCCGGCGAAGCCGAAGCGCTGATCGCCCTGGCCGAACGCGTGGACCGGCGCCTGTCGGTCTTCCAGAACCGGCGCTGGGACAACGACTTCCTTACGGTACGGCGGCTGGTCGAGGATGGCCGGCTGGGCGAGGTCGCGTATTACGAAGCGCATTTCGACCGCTTCCGGCCCGAGATCAAGCAGGGCTGGCGTGAAACGGAAGCGCCGGGCTCCGGCTTGCTCTACGACCTTGGCGCACACCTCATCGACCAGGCGCTGGTGCTGTTCGGGCTTCCGCAGGCCGTCACGGCGGACGTAACCCGCCAGCGGGCCGCGGCGCGCACGGACGATTACTTCCACCTGGTGCTCGACTACGGCCGCCGCCGCGCGGTGCTGCATGCCTCCGTGCTGGTGCGTGATCCCGGGCCACGCTACCTCGTGCACGGCGATGGCGGCAGCTTCGTGAAATACGGCATCGACGGGCAGGAAGCCGCGTTGCGCGATGGCAAGCGCCCCGGCGGAGAGCGCTGGGGCGAGGATGAGCCGGCATTCTTCGGGCGCTTCACCGATGCGGATGGCACCGGAACCGTCATCGACACGTTGCCGGGGAGATACACGGCGTTCTACGAAGGCGTAGCCGCATCGATCCGCGATGGCGCGCCGTTGCCAGTGAAAGCGCGCGAAGCATGCGACGTCATCCGCGTCATCGAAGCCGCCCAGCGCTCCTCCACCGAACGCCGCACCATCTCCCTGTAGGAGCGTGCTTGCGCGCGACCGGGGGTATCGAAACGGTGATGGTGTTCGCGATAACCGGTCGCGCGCAGGCGCGCTCCTACAACGAACGCCGCACCATATCCCTGTAGGAGCGTGCTTGCGCGCGACCGGGGGTATCGAAACGATGATGATGTTCGCGACAACCGGTCGCGCGCAGGCGCGCTCCTACACCGAACGCCGCACCATATCCCTGTAGGAGCGTGCTTGCGCGCGACCGGGGATATCGAAACGATGATGGTGTTCGCGACAACCGGTCGCGCGCAGGCGCGCTCCTACAACAGCCTGCGATCACGTGGGGAGAGGCGGCGGGGGCGGCCCTTGGCGCGACTTGATGGAGGTGAGGGGAGCGGGCGGATAAGGCCGCGTAGCGGGGCCGGCCAGGATGGCCGGCCTTTTTCGCCGAGGCAGGAGCCGAGTCGAAAAACCCCGCACGCTCCCCGGGCCCGAAGGGGCGCAGCCATAAGACACTAGCCGCGCAGCGGCTCTCCTTTCCCGAGGGACACCGCAGGCCGGAGCGCCAAGGGCCGCCCCCGTCGCCTCTGCAACGCCACGTTCCAGCGCCGATGCGAGGGCGATAGGCGAGCTCTTCCTACGGAGCGAAACACCACATGGGCTGCTTTACTACGGAGCGGCACCGCTCCAACCGGTCGCGCGCAGGGCGCGCTCCTACAGGGTGGTTACGGGGCGGGTGCGGTCGCTTACCCAGCCTGACCATGAGGGGGCGTACAGGCGCGAGCCGCAGAGGCCGGCGTAGTCCATCGCCAGCAGGTTGTGGCAGGCGGTGACACCGGAGCCGCACATGTGTACGACTTCGGCAGAGTCGTGAGGGCGGATCAGGCCTTCGAATGCCTTGCGCAGGGCTTCGGGACGCTGGAAGAAACCATGCGCATCGAGATTGTCGGCGAAGGGACGATTGCGTGCGCCGGGCACGTGTCCCGCCACGGGATCCAGCGGCTCCACTTCGCCGCGATACCGTGGCGCCGCGCGCGCGTCGAGCAAGACGATGCGACCGCTGGCCAGGCCTGCCGACAGCTCCTCGGCCGATACGGTGCCCGTCGAATCGAAACGCAGATGCATGCTGGTCGCCTCGCGTACCGGCAGCATGGCGTCAACGGGCAGCTTCGACGCGAGCCACGCCGGCCAGCCGCCATCGAGCACGGCAACATTGTCCAGGCCCGCCAGACGCGCCAGCCACCAGAAACGCGACGCGGCGAGCGCGCCGCCCGCGCCGTCATAGGCCACCACCTGCACGTCAGGCCGCCAGCCGATGTGCGAAAGAAACGCCTGGAACCGTGCAGGATCGGGCAACGGATGACGCCCCCGACCGTTCGCCGGCGTGGCCATGTCGGCCAGGTCGCGATCCAGGTCGGCGCGCACCGCGCCCACGATGTGACTGTCGGCGTAATCCCTGTCGCCCTTCGTCGCGTCCGCGAGATCGAACCGGCAATCGACGAACAGCACCTCGTCGAGCGGCAGGTTGGCGGCCGTGGCCGTGTCGATGAGGGTGCGCGAGATCAGCATGGTTGGCCCATTCGCCGGATGAGATTGAGAAGGATGGCGGCCGTGACACCCCAGATGCGATAGCCCGCATGCAGGAACTCGACCATGTCGCGGTTATGGCCGCGGAATTCCATCGTGTAGCGACGCAGGTTGTCCGGGTCCATGAAGAACCCGAACGGCACCTCGAACACTTCGGCCACTTCGCCCGGATCGGGGCGGATGTGTGCGTCCGCGGAAACGCGGGCCACGACGGGCGTCACCGTATAACCGCTGATCGTCTCGAACGAATCGAGAAAACCCAGCGGCGTGACGAGGCCCGCATCCAGCCCGATTTCTTCATGGCTTTCACGCAAGGCGGTGGCGATGACATCGCGGTCATCCGGCTCGACACGCCCACCGGGAAACGCCACCTGCCCCGCATGCTGTTGCAGGGTGTCGGTGCGCACGGTGAGCAACACGTTCTGGTCGCGGTCGTCGCGGATGCCGAGCAGCACGGCCGCGCGCCGGCGCGGACCTGCGCCGATCAGCTGTGCCATGTCGTCGTGATTCCAGCCACGCGGGCCGGGAGGGCTGTCCAGTGGCAGCAAGGCACCGTGCAGGCGGGCGAGCATGTCGTCCATCAGGCGGCTCTCCTCGACGGGAGGCTCGCCATGATCCGCTGCCGGTGGGTTTCGTCGAAACCGGCCCAGGCCGCGATCTCATCGAGGCTGCGCAGGCAGCCCTCGCACAACCCGTGCGCGCCCATGCGGCAGACGCCGGTGCAGGGTGTCGATGGCAGAGGGGACGGGGACGAAGTGGCCATACCGCCGGCCATTCTAGCGCGGCGGCGGCCGGGGTGCTGGCACGTTATTGGCGTATGTCCATCAGCTCGATGTCGAACACCAGCGCCTCGTTGGGGCCGATGCGCGGCAATTCGCCCCGCTCGCCATAGGCAAGGGCCGGCGGGATCACCACCTGCCACTTGTCGCCAACATGCATGCGCGGGATCACATCCTGCCAGCCGGGGATGACCCGGTTGACCGTGAAGGTGACGGGCTTGCCGTGGGCGTAGGAGCTGTCGAACTCGGTACCGTCGATGAGGGCACCGCGGTAATTCACCACCACCGTGCTGGTGAGCTGAGCCTGTGCGCCGTTGCCCTTGCTGAGCACGGCGTACTGGATGCCCGACGGCAGGGTCACCACGCCCGGCCGGGTACGGTTCTTGGCGAGGAAATCGGCACTGCGCTTGGCATTGGCCGTGGACACGCGACGGAATTCCACCATCGAGTCGCGCTGCACCTTGGAATCGAAATTCACCAGCTGCTGCTGCATGGTGTCGATGGGCACGCTCGGCTGCCGCTTCGCGTAGCCGTCCTGCAACGCCTTCACGAGCACGGCGATGTCGACATCCGGCTGTGCGCTGTTCGCGAACTGAGTGCCGATCTGGTACCCGATGGCGTAGGACAGCTTGGCCTTGTCGATCGCCGGGGCGCCCGAGGCGGGCGCCGATTGCGCATGCACCTGCGCGCCGCCCAGGATGAGCGATGCGGTGGCAATGGCGAGGAAACGCAAGCGTGACATCCCGTTCTCCGTGAACCCGGACTTCTGGCGTCGGTGAGGATAGTCCATCAGCCGCTCGCTCGTCCGTACGCCCTCAGACGCCCCCGGATGGGGAAAGGTTCCCCTGCTACCATTTCGGCCCTCATCCCCCAGCCAGGAATCCACCATGGCCTTCCGCAATCTCGTCACCGCGGACCGCGGCGCCGTCCGCACGATCACCGTCAACCGCCCCGACAAGCTCAATGCGCTCAACCGCGAGACGATCGGCGAGCTGACCCTCGCCTTCCGCCAGGCGGCACAGGACGACGCCGTGCGTGTCGTGATCCTCACGGGCGCCGGGGAGAAGGCCTTCGTGGCAGGTGCCGACATCTCCGAGATGAGCGCGTGGTCGCCCGTGAAGGCACAGGCGGCCTCGCGCGCCGGCCAGGAGCTCATGCTGACCGTCGAGCGGTTGGGCAAGCCGGTCATCGCGAAGATCCGGGGCTACACGCTGGGCGGTGGCATGGAGCTGGCCATGGCCTGCCACCTCCGCGTGGCCAGTGAGAAGGCGAAGTTCGGCCAGCCGGAGATCGGCCTGGGCCTGATTCCCGGTTTCGGCGGCACCCAGCGGCTCACCCGTCTCACCGGCCGTGGCGTGGCGCTGGAGCTGTGCCTTCTCGGCCAGCAGATCGATGCCGCCCGCGCCGAGCGCGTGGGCGTGGTCACCCGCGTGGTAACACCAGAAGAACTGGACACCGCCGTGGACGCGATGGCCGACCAGCTGGCCGCCGCCGCGCCGCTGGCGCTGAAGGGCATTCTCGAGGCGGTGATCGAGGGCGGCGAGTGCGCGCTGGATCAGGGCCTGGCGTTTGAAACGCAGGGCCTTCGCCATCGCGTTTTCGACGGAGGACATGCAGGAAGGAACCAGCGCGTTCCTCGAACGCAGAAAGCCGACCTTCAAGGGCGCCTGAAGCCCGCTTTCCTGTAGGAGCGCGCCTCGCGCGCGACCGGCGCACGGCATATCCCGGTCGCGCGCAAGGCGCGCTCCTACAGGGTTGCCTCGGCGCCGGTTAGTGGGCCGAGCCTTTGTATTTGAGTTCGCCGGCTTCCACGCGGATATCCAGCCGGTTTTCCGGCGGTGCCAGCGGGCAGGTGGCGTAAGGCGTGAACGCACAGGGCGGATTGCGGGCCTCGTTGAAATCGATCACCAGCTTGCCGTCCTGCGGCAGGCCCGTATCGAGGAAGCGCGCCGCGCCATAGGTTTCCCTGCCACTGGTGAGGTCGCCGAAGACAAAGAACAACGCATCGGGCGTTTCCTGGATGGGAAACAGCTCGAAGGTGCGACCGTCGCGCACGAACACGGCCTTGCCCGGCACCTTTTCCTTGTCGATGGTGCCCAGCACCGTGCCCATTTCCAGCTCCATCGGCGGATCGAACGGTACCCAGTCGGCTTCCACGCGCCAGGAGGCATCGATGGGGAAGTAATCCAGCCCTTCGAAATGCGTGCGGGTATGTGCCTGTTCGTCTTTCACGCGCAGCGCCTTGCGGCCGTCGCGGGCAATGACGAAGAAATGCGCCGAGCCGAAGCGGACTTCGCTGGGGATGTGGCCCGGGGCGTCGTCGAAGAGCTCCGCGTGGGTGACTTTCTCGCCGTTGACCGTTGCGCCGGTGCCCGGCGCCAGGTCGATGGTCGTCCGACCGTCGTCGGCGAGCGTGATCGTGCCCAAGTGAGCCGGGCCCGCCTTCAGCACGATGTCGTTGTCGGTGGCGCTGCCGATGCGATTGGCGCCCGGCTGCAACCAGTCGAGGCCGATGAGGCTGAGCCAGCCGCCGGGGGACTGAAGCAGGGACAGGCGGTGAGCGCGGGCGTTGTGGACGGAGGCTTCGTGATGGGTCATGACAGAGGCTCGGCGGAGGTGGTCGCGCGCGAGGCGCGCTCCTACAGGGAATGTCGGTTCCGTGGGGGCGACAGGGAATGCCGGTTCCCTGGGGGCGACAGGGAGTGTCGGTTCCGTGGGGGGGCGACAGGGAATGTCGTTTTTTATTGGTGCGATAGGACTATTTCTGTAGGAGCGCGCCTTGCGCGCGACGGGCCGAGCGACCGATTTCATGGTTTCGCGAGAACCGGTCGCGCGCGAGGCGCGCTCCTACAACATCAATGGCGGGGTCAGCGGCCGCGGAGGAAGAGGCGGTCGAGTTCGCCCAGCGACAGCTGCACCCAGGTCGGACGACCGTGGTTGCACTGGCCGGAGCGCTCGGTGGCTTCCATCTCGCGCAGCAACGCGTTCATCTCGGGAATGCCCAGGCGACGACCCGCACGCACGGAGCCGTGGCAGGCCATGGTCGAAAGCAGTTCGTTTTCCAGCTCTTCCAGTCGACGCGAGCTGCCGTGCTGGGCCAGTTCGGCGAGCACGTCGCGGGTGAGCTGTGCCACGTCGGCGCCTTCCAGCAGTGACGGAATGCGCCGCACCACCACGCCCGTCGGGCCGCTGCGCGATAGCTCCAGCCCCCAGTCGGCCAGCGGCTCGGCATGTTCCTCGGCGGCGGCGGCCTCCTTGGCACTCACGGCAATGCTCAGCGGCACCAGCAGCATCTGCGAGCGCAGGTTGGCCGTAACCCGGCCGTTCTTCAGCTTTTCGTAGGTGATGCGCTCGTGCGCGGCGTGCATGTCGACGAGGATGAGCCCATGCTCGTTCTCCGCGAGCACGTAGATATTTTTCAGCTGCGCGATGGCATAACCCAGCGGCGGTACGTCGCTGGACGCATCCAGCGCATGGCCGGCCTGTGGTAACGGTCGTTCCGCCACCGCAGCGGACGTTGGCGGCCCGAACAGCGTGGCGTAATCGGCCAGCGGCTGGTCGCGCACGCCCAGGTCCAGGCGCGGCTGGCTGGCGGATGACGGCCACGACGGCAGCGATGCCTGCGGTGCCGACAGGCGCGAGGGCATGCCCGGCGCCATCGCGGCCATGGGCATCGGCGCGTCCGTCGCCGCCAGCGAGCCACCGGCGCGCGTATGCGCCAGGGCCTCGTGCAAGGTACGGAACAGGAAATCGTGGATCAGGCGCTGCTCGCGGAAACGCACTTCGCTCTTTGCCGGATGCACGTTGACATCCACGCCCGCCGGATCGACGTCCAGGAACAGCACGAACACCGAATGGCGCCCGTGGAAAAGCACGTCGGCATACGCCTGGCGAACCGCATGGGCCACGACGCGATCACGCACAAGACGCCCGTTGACGTAGAAATACTGCTGGTCTGCCTGCGCGCGCGATGCCGTGGGCAATCCAACCCACCCCGATAAACGCATGCCCGCGGCTTCGTGATCCACCCGCAACGACTGCCCCGGAAATTCCGGCCCCAGCACTTCGGCGACACGCGCCAGTGCGGCGTTCTCGTCGCGCGCCGGTTTCAACAGGCGCACGGGCTTGCCGTTATGCGTGAGGCGGATGTCCACGCCTTCGCGAGCCAACGCGAGTGACTTCAGCAGGTCGTCGATATGCGCGAACTCCGTGCGCTCGGCGCGGAGGAACTTGCGGCGTGCAGGCACGTTGTAGAACAGGTCGCGTACTTCGATGGTGGTGCCGGGGGGATGCTGCGCGGGGCGTGCATCCTGCAACTTTCCACCGTCTACCTCGATGCGCCACGCCGCGTCTTCGCCGCCATGCCGCGAGGTGAGCGAGAAGCGGGCCACGGACGACACCGACGCCAGCGCCTCGCCACGAAAACCCATGCTGGCCACGCGTTCGAGATCGTCGAAGCTACCGATCTTGCTGGTGGCATGCGATGCCACGGCCAGGGGCAGTTCGTCACGCGGGATACCGCCGCCGTCGTCGCGTACGCGGATCAGGCGCGAACCGCCCTGCTCGATATCCACTTCGATGCGGCGGGCACCGGCGTCGATGCTGTTCTCGACCAGTTCCTTCACCACCGAGGCGGGGCGTTCGATGACTTCGCCGGCCGCGATCTGGTTGATCAGTTCGGGCGGCAGGACACGGATGGGCATGACGGTAAGACCTGACGGGCTTGCAAGCCGGAAGGATAGCCCATGGGCTGTCGCGACGCTCTCCGCGACTTGCGCCGGATCAGCGCCCGAGCGCGCGGTACGGCGCCAGCAAGGCCTCGTCGGCGAAGCATTCGGAGGGCATCAGGAAGCGCGGTTCGTGGCCGGCGGCGAAGGTCTCGCGGATCGCGGTGGCGGCGATATCCAGCGGCGTGATGGCGATGTCCACCACGAGGCCTGCGGGGCCCTGCACGCGAGGCGCGCGGCGGTCCGCCACGAAGGCGGCCAGTTCGTCCGGCAGCGGATGATCACCACCGGGCCGGGTCAGCACGCCGATATGTGCCAGGCGGAACAGTTCCTTCCACAGATGCCAGGACGCGAGGCCGGCAAAGGCATCCGCACCCACCAGCAGCACCAGCGGGCGATCGGGGCCGATCTCGGCACGCAACGAAGCCAGCGTATCGACGGTGTACGACGGACCGTCGCGATCCAGCTCGCGCGTGTCGATGGAGAGGCGGTCCTGCCCCGACAACGCCGCACGCAGCAAGGCAACGCGACCAGCGGCATCCGCCACCGGTGGCGGCCGGTGCGGCGGCGTGCGTGCCGGCACCATGCGCACCTCGGCGTCCAGTGCCTCCACGGCCTCCCACGCGGCGCGCAGGTGGCCGTTGTGGATGGGATCGAACGTGCCGCCAAGAATGGCGAGCGGACGCAATTCACTCATGCGAAGGCCGTGGCAGCGCGGGGTTCGGCAATGGCGGCGACAAGGCGCTCCGCCTCGAGCCAGGGATCGCCCTGCTGGCGGCCCTTGGCCATGCGGTCGATGCGCGCCGCACGGGCCAGGCAGGCCAGCCAGTGTTCACGCGGTGCGCGTCGCAGGGCCTTGCGGAACAACTGCTCGCGCGCCGGCCACAGGCGCTCGGCCCGGGCCTGGGAGGCGAAGTCGCGGGCGTTGGCCAGGCGCAGGGCCAACTGGAGCTGGTTGACCATCCAGCCCATCAGTACGATCAATTCCTCGCCCTCGGCACGCAGCCCGGCCAGGATGCGCAGCGCGCGGCCGCCCTCCCCGGCGAAGGCCGCATCGGTGAGCTTGAAGGCGTCGAAACGCGCGCTGTCGGCGACAAGGCTTTCCAGGGTATCGGCATCGAGGCGGCGGTCGCCCGCCAGCACCACGAGCTTGTCCACTTCCTGGGCGGCGGCGAGCAGGTTGCCCTCCACGCGTTCGGCCAGCATGGCCACGGCGTCGGGCGTGGCCTGCACGCCGCGCGAGGCGAGACGCGCGCCGATCCACTGGGTCCACTCGTGCGGACGCGGCGCATTGAAGATGATCTGGATGCCGGCCTTGTCCACGTTCTTGGTCCAGGCCGCATCATGCTTGCTGCTCCACTCGGTGGCGGTAATCAGCAGCGTGGTGTCGGGTGGCGGATTGCCCACGAATTCCGTGATGGCGGCGCCGCCATCCTTGCCTGCCTTGCCACCGGCCAGGCGCAGGTCGAGCAGGCGCTGGGTTGCGAACAGGGAAAGACCGGCCGAGGCGCGGGCCAGGTCGTCCCAGTCGAAGCGACTGTCGGCTTCCAGCACCTCGCGCTCGGCATAGCCCAGCCGGCGCGCCATGGCGCGCACGGCGTCGGCCGCTTCGAGCACGAGCAGTTCCTCGCCTACCAGCAGATACACCGGCGCCATGCGATCGCCGGCAAGGTGCTTCTGCCACTGGCCGGGATTCATCGACACCGGAGTTGCTCCCTTACTGCGCGGCGGGTGTTGGTGTTGCCAATGCCGGGTGCGCACCCGCCGCCTGCAGGCGGAACAGGATCGACTGCACCATGTCGCCGATCAGGCTGCGCTGCAGTTCTTCGGTCTGGCTGGCGGTACCGATGGTGTTGGTGGCGTCGTAGCTGAACTCGCGCGACATATCGACCGACTGGGTCGGAATGATCTGCGTGCCGTCCGGTGCCTTCGCATTGAATTCGACGTGGTAGCGCACGGCGTATTCGGTGACGCGCGCCGTGCCGCTCACGGTGAGCGAATCGGTACGGAAGGTGTTGCTGGTCACCGCCAGCTCGGCCGAATCGGCCGAAGGCTTGTCGACGACAACGGCGCCGGAGCCCTCCAGCGCGCGGGTGAGGTCGCGCTCGAGCTTGCCGCCACCGGATACCGTGAGGTGGATCTTCTTCATCCCCGCCGGCAGCGCGGCCGACTGGCGAAGGTGAAAGCCGCAACCGGCCAGCAGGGCAACGGTGGCCACCACCAGGGCGGAACGCAGCAAACAGGGAAGCTTCAGGCTCATGGTTATCCTGCGACGATGTTGACGATCTTGCCGGGCACGACGATCACCTTGCGCACGGTCAGGCCTTCGAGGAAGGCCTCCACCTGCGGCACGGCCCTCGCCATGGACTCGGCTTCTTCCTTCGAAGCGGAAGCCGGTACCTCGATGGTAGCGCGAAGCTTGCCGTTCACCTGAACCGCGTAGGTGAGCGAGTCACGAACCAGGGCCGCCGGATCGACGGCCGGCCAGCCGGCGTCCTCCACCAGCGTCTCGGCATGGCCCAGCGCCTGCCACAGCGCATGGGACACATGCGGCGTGAACGGGTTGATGAGCCGGATCACGGCCGTGAAGATTTCCTGGCGCAGGGCCACGCCCTGCGCGCTGGCATCGTCGAACCGGCCCACGGCGTTCAGCAGTTCCATCAGGGCCGCGATGGCCGTGTTGAAGGACTGCCGGCGACCGATGTCGTCGGTGACCTTCTGGATGGTTTCGTGCAACTGGCGGCGCAGCGTCTTGCGGGCGGCGTCGCCGGCCGGATGGTCGCCCTGCCCCGCGCCCACCTCGACATGCGCGGTGACATCGCGCCACAGGCGGCGCAGGAAGCGCGACATGCCTTCCACGCCCGCCTCGTTCCATTCCAGCGACTGGTCGGGCGGCGCGGCAAACATGGAGAACAGGCGCACGGTGTCGGCGCCGTACTTCGCGATCATTTCCTGAGGGTCCACGCCGTTGTTCTTCGACTTGGACATCTTCTCGACACCGCCGATCTCCACCGGCTGACCGTCGGCACGCAAGGTGGCGCCGACGATGCGCGCGCGATCGTCGCGCTGCACGTCCACGTCGGCCGGGTTGTACCAGGTGAAGGAGCCGTCGGCTTCCTTGCGGAAATAAGTTTCGGCGATGACCATGCCCTGGCAGAGCAGGTTCGTGGCCGGCTCGTCGCTGTTCACCAGCCCTTCGTCACGCATGAGCTTGTGATAGAAGCGGAAGTACAGCAGATGCAGGATCGCGTGCTCGATGCCACCGATGTACTGGTCGACCGGCGTCCAGTAGTTGGCGCGCTCGTCCACCTGGGCCTGTGCATCCGGGCTGGTGTAGCGGGCGTAGTACCAGCTCGACTCCATGAAGGTGTCGAAGGTGTCGGTCTCGCGCTCGGCCGGGCCGCCGCAGTTCGGGCAGGTGGTCTTGCGCCATTCCGGGTCGGCCTTGATCGGCGACTGCACGCCGGAGAACTCGACGTCCTCGGGCAGCACCACCGGCAGCTGGTCTTCCGGCACCGGCACGGCATCGCACTGGGGACAGTAGATCACGGGGATCGGACAGCCCCAGTAACGCTGGCGGCTGACGCCCCAGTCGCGGATGCGCCAGTTCACCCGGCGCTCGCCACGACCAGCCGCTTCCAGCTTCGCCGCGATGGCGTCGAACGCCGCGTCGAAATCCAGGCCGTCGAATTCGCCGGAATTCACCAGGTAGCCGTGCTCCGTGTAGGCGGCGGCATCCTGGATGGCCACTTCGAACGAGCGCACCGTTTCCACGGCGGCCGAGGTGGCGTAGGCATCGGTGTGACCGCCCTCCAGCGCCTGCTGGGTGGCGTCGGCGCCGTCGCCCTTGTTGAGGTCGCGGCTCATTTCCGCCAGCGCGTCGAGCACGCCGCGGTCGACCACCACCATCTTGATCGGCAGCGAATACTTCTGGGCAAACTCCCAGTCGCGCTGGTCGTGACCGGGTACGGCCATGACGGCACCGGTGCCGTAACCCATCAGCACGAAGTTGGCGACCCACACGGGCACCTTCTCGCCCGTGATGGGGTGGATGGCGTCCACGCCCGTGTAGTAGCCGCGCTTTTCCTGGGTTTCCAGCTCGGCCTCGGAAATGCCGCCGGCCTTGCAGCTTTCGATGAATTCGGTGAGTCCCGCGTTACCCGCGGCGGCGCGCGTGGCGATGGGGTGCTCGGCGGCCACGGCCACGTAGGACACGCCCAGCAGGGTGTCCGGGCGGGTGGTGAACACCTTCAGCGGCTCCGCCTGGCCTTCGACGTCGAAGGTGATTTCCAGGCCCTGCGAGCGGCCCAGCCAGTTGCGCTGCATGGTCTTCACGGCATCGGGCCAGCCCGGCAGGGTGTCCAGGCCGTCGAGCAGTTCCTGCGCATAGGCGGTGATCTTGAGGAACCACTGTGGGATCTCGCGCTTCTCCACCACGGCGCCGGAACGCCAGCCCTTGCCGTCGATGACCTGCTCGTTGGCGAGCACGGTCTGGTCGACCGGGTCCCAGTTCACGACGCTGTTCTTGCGGTACACCAGGCCCTTTTTCATGAGCCGGGTGAACATCTGCTGCTCCCAGCGGTAGTACTCGGGGCGGCACGTGGTGACCTCGCGGGTCCAGTCGTAGGCAAAGCCCATGCGCTTGAACTGCTCGCGCATGTGCTCGATGTTCTTGTAGGTCCACTTTGCCGGCGCCGTGCGATTCTTGATCGCGGCGTTCTCGGCGGGCAGGCCGAAGGCATCCCAGCCCATCGGCTGGAGCACGTTCTTGCCCTGCTGGCGCTGGAAGCGGCTGATCACGTCGCCGATGGTGTAGTTGCGGACGTGGCCCATGTGAAGGGCACCCGAGGGGTACGGGAGCATCGAGAGGCAGTAGTACTTCGGCTTGTCCGTGGCCTCGGTCACTTCGAAGGCGCGGGTGTCGTTCCAGAAGCGCTGGGCGGCGGTCTCGACGGCGTCGGGGGCGTAACCGCCCTGTTCGCGCGTTCCCTGATCGTGGGTGTCCTGCATGATGTCCTGGTAATCCGGATGAAAGGCTGGAGGGCCGCCCCTGTCGTATGCGGCCTGCAATCGCGGGAGACTATCCCACGGGGGGTATCCGGGCCAAGTCCGCCCCCTCGGCTTCCGGGGCAGGCGGCGGGGCAAATCCGCGTTAGAATAGGCGGTTAGCCCCATCCACGGCCACGATTCCATGTCCTCACACCTCTCCGAAACCCGGCGCCGCCGCAGCTTCGCCATCGTCAGCCACCCCGACGCGGGCAAGACCACGCTGACCGAAAAACTGCTGTTGTTCGGAGGCGCGATCCAGATGGCCGGCTCGGTGAAGAGCCGCAAGGCGGCCCGTCACGCCACCTCGGACTGGATGGCCCTGGAAAAGGAGCGCGGCATCTCGGTCACCTCGTCGGTGATGCAGTTCCCGTACAACGACGCCATCGTCAACCTGCTCGACACCCCGGGCCACGCGGACTTCTCCGAGGACACCTACCGGGTGCTCACGGCCGTGGACTCGGCCCTGATGGTGATCGACTGCGCCAAGGGCGTCGAAGAACGCACCATCAAGCTCATGGAGGTCTGCCGCCTGCGCGACACGCCGATCATGACCTTCATCAACAAGCTAGATCGCGAGGGCCGCTCGCCCATCGAGCTGCTCGACGAAGTGGAATCGGTGCTCGGCATCGCCTGTGCTCCCCTCACGTGGCCGATCGGCATGGGCTCGCGCCTGAAGGGCGTGTACCACGTGCTGCTCGACGAAGTGCATGTGTTCGAGCCGGGCAAGAACTTCACCCGCCAGGATTCCACCATCTTCAAGGGCCTGGACCACCCCGAACTCGCCGCACGCATCGGCGAGGAAGCCCTGAACGACCTGCGCGACGAACTGGAACTGGTGCTGGGCGCATCGAACCCGTTCAACGTGGAAGACTACCTGGCCGGCAAGCAGACGCCCGTGTTCTTCGGCTCCGCCGTGAACAACTTCGGCGTGCAGCTGCTGCTCGACTTCTTCGTGGAACACGCCCCGTCGCCGCGTTCGCGGCAGACGCTCACCCGCGAAGTCGCTCCGGATGAAGAAAAGCTCTCGGGCTTCGTCTTCAAGATCCAGGCCAACATGGACCCGGCACACCGCGACCGCGTGGCATTCATGCGCATCTGCTCGGGCACGTACACCGCCGGCATGAAGATGCAGCAGACGCGCACGGGCAAGGAAGTACGCATCGCCAATGCACTCACCTTCATGGCGTCGGATCGCGAAATCGTGGAAAAAGCCTATCCCGGCGACGTGATCGGCCTGCACAACCACGGCACCATCACCATCGGCGACACCTTCACCGAAGGTGAAGGCCTGTCGTTTACCGGCATCCCCAACTTCGCACCAGAGCTGTTCCGCCGTGCGCGCCTGCGCGACCCGATGAAGATGAAGGCCCTGCAGAAGGGCCTGGCGCAGCTGTCGGAAGAAGGCGCCACGCAGTTCTTCCGCCCGCTGATGTCCAACGACCTCATCCTCGGTGCCGTCGGCGTACTCCAGTTCGACGTGGTGGCCTACCGCCTGAAAGACGAATACAACGTCGATGCAGCCTTCGAACAGGTAGGCGTTGCAACTACCCGCTGGATCCACTGCGACGATCCGAAGAAGCTGGAAGAGTTCCGCGAAAAAAACGCCGGCAACCTCGCCATCGACGCTGCCGGCGAACTCGTCTACCTCGCCCCCACCCGCGTCAACCTGCAACTCGCGCAGGAACGCTGGCCCACCATCCGCTTCTCCGCCACCCGCGAACACGCCGCCTCCATCGAACTGTAGGAGCGCGCCTTGCGCGCGACCGGTTGGAATGGTGTCGCTCCGTAGTAAAGCGGCCTTGTGGTGTTTCGCTCCGTAGGAAGGGCTCGCCTTTCGGCCTCGCACTCGGCGCCTGTGGCGTGGCGGCGCACGAGGCGGCGGGGGCGGCCCTTGGCGCGCCGGCCTGCGGTGTCCCTCGGGAAAGGAGGAGCCGCTGCGCGGCTCAGTGTCTTATGGCTTGCGCCCCTTCGGGCCCGGGGAGCGGGCGGGGTTTCCTGACTCGACATCCTGTCTCGGCAGGAAAGGCCGGCCGTCCTGGCCGGCCCCGCTACGCGGCCTTTTCCGCCCACTCCCCTCACCTCCATCAAGTCGCGCCAAGGGCCGCCCCCGCCGCCTCTACCGATCTCACGGTGATCGTGTGGAAAAACCTCTGGGGTTACTGCACCCCTGTAGGAGCGCGCCTGCGCGCGACCGGTTATCGCGAATACCTTCATCGTTTCGATCCAACCGGTCGCGCCCAAGCACGCTCCTACAATGCAACGCTGCTACCGGAGGGGTAGGAGCCGATCGCATCGGCGATGGATGCTCGCCATATCGCCCACGGCGAATGACCTGGCAATAAACGCCAAAAACGACAGTACCGAAAATATCCGCGCACCCGTCGCCAGCGAACACGTGCGGCCATAGCTGCTCAGGTAGACAAGCAGGTTCACCAGCAGCAACACCAGCGCGACGCCCACTTCCCACAGCCCCACGATCATTTCGCGCCTCCCAGCGCACGCACCTCGCCCCATATGCGCCGCCCGTTCGCCTGCTTGATGCATTGCAGACGCATGCGATACAGCACGTTGACGCCCGACATCGCCCGGGCGACACAGCGTTGATTCGGCAACTCGATTTCGGCCATGTATTCCGTAAAGACGCACTGCATCGCATCGGCTTTGGCGCCGATCGATTCGATATCCATCGTGCGACACCCGCCCCCTGTAGGAGCGCGCCTTGCGCGCGACCGGTTGAACGGCAACGATGATGTTCTGCGCGATGAATGGTCGCGCGCAGGCGCGCTCCTACACGACAGTAGTTGCGTCAGGTTAGTCGTGAGGTGGCGCCGGTCGCATCGGCGATCCATCTTGCGACACCGTCCCCCTGTAGGAGCGTGCTTGCGCGCGACCGGTTGGATCGAAACGATGATGGTTTTTGCGACAACCGGTCGCGCGCAGGCGCGCTCCTACAAGATCACCGTGAAATGGGTAGAGGCGGCGGGGGCGGCCCTTGGCGCGACTTGATGGAGGTGAGGGGAGTGGGCGGAAAAGGCCGCGAAGCGGGGCCGGCCAGGAAGGCCGGCCCTTTTCGCCGAGGCACGGAGGCCGAGTCGAAAAGCCCCGCACGCTACCCGTGCCCGAAGGGGCGCAGCCATAAGACACTAGCCGCGTAGCGGCTCTCCTTTCCCGAGGGACACCGCAGGCCGGAGCGACAAGGGCCGCACCCGTCGCCTCGTGCGCAGCCACGCCACAGGCGCCGAGCGCGAGGCCGATAGGCGAGCCCTCCCTACGGAGCGACGCACCACATGGGCCGCTTTACTACGGAGCGACACCATTCCAACCGGTCGCGCGCAAGGCGCGCTCCTACACGGGGGAGGGGTTGAGGTAGCGGTGGATGGCCTGGACGACTACCGAGCCTTCGCCTACGCCGGAGGCTACGCGCTTTACGGAGCCCGAGCGTACGTCGCCCACGGCGAATACGCCGCGCAGGGTGGTGGCATAGGGGGATGGCGTGGCGAAACCGTCTGCGTCGCGGCCGGTCAGCACGAAACCCTTGCGGTCGAGGTCGAGGCAGTCGCGTAGCCAGGCGGTGTTTGGTTCGGCGCCGATCATCACGAAGAGGCTGCCGACGCCGCGGCGCGTGGTGACACCGGTGCGCGTGCAGTGCCAGCCGACTTCGCGCAGATAGCCATCGCCATCGAGGTGATCGATCTGGCAGTGCGAATGCAGCGTGATGCGTGGCGATTGCGCGATGCGTTGCACGAGGTAGTCGGACATCGTGGCGGCGAGGCCATCGCCACGCACGAGGATATGTACGTGTGCCACGGTGCGTGCGAGGAACACCGCTGCCTGGCCGGCGCTGTTGCCGCCGCCGACGACCACCACTTCCTCGCCGGCACATAGCGTGGCTTCCATCGCCGTGGCCGCGTAGTGGATGCCCTGCCCTTCAAAGCGTTCGTAATCCACCTGCACCAGTTTGCGATAGCGCGCGCCCGTGGCGATCACGACCGAACGCGTGGTGACGACGCTGCCGTCGTCCAGGTGGAGGCGATAGGGGTGGCTGCTGCAATCCATGCGTTCCACCGAACGGGCGATGGCCATGTGTGCGCCGAACTTCATGGCCTGCACCTGCGCGCGACCGGCGAGGGCCTGGCCGGAGATGCCGGTGGGAAAGCCCAGGTAGTTCTCGATCTTGGAACTGGTGCCGGCCTGACCACCCGGCGCCAGTGCCTCCAGCACGAGCGTATCGAGGCCTTCGGATGCAGCGTAGACAGCCGCCGCGAGACCGGCCGGCCCGGCGCCGATCACCGTCGTGTCATAGACATGGGATGCATCCAGTTCGATGGTGATGCCCAGTTCGTCGGCAAGCGTGGCGGTGGACGGACATCGCAGCACGCGGCGGTCGGGCAGGATCACGACGGGGCATTCGGTCGGATCCAGGCCGAAGCCGTCGATGAGGTGACGGGTATCCTCGTCCACGTCGGTGTCGAGCAGGCGATAGGGGTAACCATTGCGGATCAGGAAACTGCGTAGCCTCACGGTATCCGCCGCATGGGCCGAACCGGCCAGGGTCACGCCGCCCTGCCCGCTCTGGATCAAGCCCACCCGGCGCAGGATGAAGGCGCGCATGATGATTTCGCCGATGTCCGGCTCGGCCGAGACCATGCGACGGAAGCCGGCCGGATCGACGCGGATCAGGTGGGTGTCGGCGCCCGTGCGGCCGTTGACCATGACCTGTCGTTCGCTGAAGAGATCGACCTCGCCTGTGAACTGGCTGGGGCCGTGGACATTGAAGATGCGCGGCTGGCCGTCTTCGCCGAAGTCGTAGATCTCGATGCAGCCTTCGATGATGAAGAAGTAATCGACCCGGCGCTGGCCCCGCTGGAAGAGCATGGTGCCGGCGGGCACGTACTCCTCGCGGCCATAGGTGGCGATCCGGCCTGCCATGTCCGCATCGAGGCGGGGAAAGGTCTGCTCGCGACGGTTCAGCGGGCTGGACGGGTCGTTCTCGGACGGCTTGGACATCGGCGGCGTTCCAGGGAGGGATGGAGCTGACGGCACGATCGGGCTTATGCCGCACATCATGCCTGCGTAGACTGCCCGCGCAAGCCCATCCACGAGACCTTCATGCAACCTGACGCGCCATCGCCCCGCCTCCCCCTCCGCCTGCTCCGCAGCCCTCTCGGGCGGATCGTCGCTTTCTTCGTGATCATGGCGATCCTCCATATGCTCACGAAGCTCGGCTATAACGCGCTGGGCCTGCCGCGCGGACATATCGCGTTCCGTGACGTCACCCCTGCCATCCAGTTCTTTCGCCTGCTGCCTATCGTGCTGGCTTACTGGCTGCTCGTCCGCTTCATCGAATGGCGGCGCGTGAACGAACTGGCGCCACGCAAGGCCCTGCCCCACCTTCTTCTCGGGCTGGCCGGGGGCGCGGCCATGTTCTCCCTCATCGTCGGTGCCTTGTGGGCGCTTGGCGCCTATGGCGTGAGTGGCATCCATCACGATGTGGACTGGCTCGGGCCCATCCTCGTCATGGGCGTGGGTGCCGGAGTCGGTGAGGAAATCATCAGCCGGGGCGTGATCTTCCGCATCGTCGAGGAAGGGCTGGGTACCTGGGCGGCCCTGCTGGTCTCGGCCGCGGTCTTCGGTGGCCTGCATATCGCCAACCCCAACGCCACCACCTGGTCTGCCGTGGCCATCGCCATCGAGGCGGGCCTTCTTATTGGCCTGCTCTTCCATGTGACCCGCTCGCTCTGGGCGTGCATGGGCGCCCACGCGGCCTGGAACGTCACCCAGGGACCGTTCTATGGCATCCCTGTGTCGGGCTTCGAGCAGCACGGTCTCCTGGCGTCCCACATGCAGGGCCCCGACTGGCTGACCGGCGGCGCTTTTGGCGTGGAGGCCTCGGTGGTGACGGTGGGAATCTGTTCCATGGTGACCGCCGGCTTCCTGGCCCTGGCGATGCGCCGGGGCAGCCTCGTGCCGCCGCCCTGGCGCCGTGACACGCCACCGGCATGACGGATCGCTGATAATGTGGCGACGCCCATGGATGGGACACACCGTTCCGATGTACTACCCCAGGGGCCATCGCCCTTTACCCGCATCCCACCGGTCATCGCATGTCCACCGAAGAAAAACAGCGTCACTGGCTGGCCGACCAGCCCCTTCAGCGCAAGATCGTCATCGCCATCGGTGCCTTGCTGGTGCTGTTCGTGGCGGCATGCATCGCCAACCTCATATCCATGGAGCGGGAAAGCGACACACGGAGCTGGTCGCGGCACACCTATGTGGTGCTGCTTACCCTGGCCGACGTGAGCGCCGATGCGCAGTCGCGGCAGGTCGCAGCGCGGGGCTACCTGCTGAACCAGTCCGATAGCGAAACGGCCGACTTCGAATCGGCCGACCGCGACCTTGTGAACAGCGTGGGCAAGCTGCGCCAGCTCACCATCGACAACCCGCTGCAGCAGGCGCGCATCGACCGGCTCCAGGACATGCTGGATCGCTGGAAGACCGAGGTGAAGACCATCGCCCTCGATCCGATCCGCAAGACGGGCACGGAGATCACCCCGGAAACACTCGCCGCTCGTGACACCATTCGCCGGGGCTATCTCGCCCAGCGCACGGTGCTGATGACGGACATCCGCAAGCTCATCGACGAGATGTCGGACACCGAGGAAAAACTGCTCGACATCCGCAACGGCGAACTCGACAGCACGCTGCGTGCCACCAAGTACATCAACATTGCCTCGCTGGTGCTCTGCCTGGTATTCGGCGCGCTGGTCATTGCCATGACCTTCCGCCTCATCACGCGCCCCATCGTGCGGATGACCGAGCTGATGACCCGCCTCGCGGCGCATGACCACAGCATCGAGGTACGCCAGCTGCGCCGGCGCGACGAGATCGGCGAAATCGCCCGCGCGTTGCAGATCTTCAAGGAAATGGCGATCGAGACGGCGGGCCAGACCTGGCTCAAGTCGGTCGCCTCGTCCATTTCCAGCAAGTTGCAGGAAGCCACCACGTACCGGGAATTCGCCGACACGCTGGTCACTGAACTCGTGCCGGCACTGAAGGCCGGCGTCGGTGTCGTCTACCTGTTCCGCGAGGACAATTCGCGGCTCGAACTGCTGGGCAGCTACGGCTTCAAGCAGCGTCGCCACGTCACCACCGAATACGCCCTGGGTGAAGGCCTGATCGGCCAGGCCGCCACCGAACGCCGCTCGATCATCCTGCAGGACGTTCCCGACGACTACACCCGCATCCACTCCGGCACCGGCGAAGCTTCGCCGCGCAGCGTGGCCGTGGTGCCCATCGTCTCGCGCGACAACCTGCTGGGCGTGCTGGAAATCGCCAGCTTCGCGCACCTGAGCGATATCGAGGAACGCCTGCTCGACGAGCTGATGCCGGTGGTGGCGCTCTCGCTGGAAAACCTCACCCGCGCGCTGCGCACCCGCGTGCTGCTGGAACAGACCCAGAGCCAGGCCGACGAACTTCGCGCTTCGGAAGAAGCCATGCGCCGCCAGCAGGAAGACCTGCGCGAGACCAACGAAGAGCTGAAGAACAAGACGGCCGAGCTGGAAGAACAGTCGCAGCGTCTGGTCGCTTCCGAGGAAGAGCTCCGCGTGCAGACCGAAGAGCTGCACGCATCCAACGAGGAGCTGCGCGAGAAAAGCGTCACCCTCAACCAGCAGAAGGACGCCCTGGAATCCCTGCAAAAGGACACCCAGGACAAGGCCGAAGAGCTGGCCCGTGCCAGCCAGTACAAGTCCGAATTCCTCGCCAACATGTCGCACGAGCTGCGCACGCCGCTCAACAGCCTGCTGATCCTCTCGCGCAGCCTGGCCGACAACGACGAACACAACCTCACCGGCGAGCAGGTCGAATCCGCACGCATCATCCACGATGCCGGCAGCAACCTGCTGCGCCTCATCAACGACATCCTCGACCTGTCCAAGGTCGAGGCGGGCAAGATGGAACTGGTGGTCGACACCTTCTCGCTGGGCGACCTCGCCCGCACGCTGGATCGCACCTTCAACCACGTGGCCCAGGAAAAAGGCCTGCGGTTCGACGTCGATCTGCACAGCGGCATTCCGGAGTCGATCCGCACCGATGGCGGCAAGCTGGAACAGGTGGCGAACAACCTGCTCAGCAATGCCTTCAAGTTCACATCGGAAGGCCGCGTCACGCTGCGCATCGCCCGGCCGGATGCCGACACGAAGATCCCGACCGGCATGGACCGCGCGCATACGGTGGCCATCGCCGTCACCGACTCCGGCATCGGCATCCCCGCCGACAAGTTCGAGCGTGTGTTCCACGCCTTCGAACAAGTGGATGCGAGCACCAGCCGCCAGTACGGCGGCACCGGCCTGGGGCTTGCCATCTCCCGGCGCATCGCCAACCTGCTTGGTGGTGACATCGTGCTGCAAAGCCAGCCCGGCGAAGGCAGCACGTTCACCATTTTCCTGCCCGACGAAGCGCCCGAAGGCAGCGGCATCCGCGCCGAGCCAGTGCCGCTCCAGCAGGCCGCCGCCGAGGCCACCCTGCCCCTGTCTCCATCGCTCATCGCCGACAGCATTCCGGATGATCGCAGTTCGATCGCCCCGGGCGACACGGCAATCCTGGTAGTGGAAGACGACCCGGCCTTCGCGCGCATTCTCGCGGACATGATCCATCGCAAGGGGCATCGCGTACTTGCGGCCGGCGATGGCGAGTCGGGCCTTGCCCTGGCCCGCCAGTACCGTCCCACGGGCATCCTGCTCGACGTGATGCTGCCGGGCATGGATGGCTGGACGGTCATCGAGCGCCTGAAGTCCGATGCTTCCACGCGACACATCCCGGTGCATTTCATCTCCGCCACCGACGATGCCAGCCGCGGCCTCGAACTGGGCGCCGTCGGCTTCCTCACCAAGCCGGTCAGCCGCGAATCCATTTCCACGGCGTTCGAACGCCTGCTGCACTTCGCTGAAGGCCGTACACGCCACCTGCTGGTGGTGGATGACGATGCCAGCGCTCGCACGGCCGTTCGCACCTTGCTGAAGGATGACTCGGTCGAGATCGACGAGGCGGCCTCGGGTGAGGAAGCCCTCGCCCGTTGCACGCAGACCTCGTACGACTGCATCGTGCTCGATCTCGGCCTGCCCGGCATGTCGGGCATGGAGTTCCTGGAGCACCTCTCTCGCAACGGACACACGCCGCCCGTGGTGGTCTATTCCGGTCGTGATCTTTCCCGCGAGGAAAGCATGCGCATCCGCCAGTACACCGACAGCATCGTGGTGAAGGGCGCGCGCTCCCCCGATCGACTGCTCGACGAGGTGAGCCTGTTCCTGCATTCGATCCGCCATGGCGGCGGTGCGCGTTCTGAAGCCGCGACGGCAGCCGGCGGCGTGGACGAGGCCGATCTGCGCGGGCGCCGCCTGCTGCTCGTGGACGACGACATGCGCAACCTGTTCGCCCTGTCCAAGGTGCTGCGTGCCAAGGGCATCGACGTCACCATGGCGCAGGATGGCCAGAAGGCCCTCGACACGCTGGACAGGGACACCGCCATCGAGCTGGTGCTGATGGACATCATGATGCCGGTCATGGACGGCTACGAAACCACCCGCGCGATCCGCGCGCGGCCGGCCGTGGCCAAGGTGCCCATCATCGCCCTCACCGCCAAGGCCATGCGTGGCGATCGCGAGAAGTGTCTTGAAGCGGGTGCCAACGATTACCTGTCCAAGCCCATCGACATCGATCGCCTGCTGTCGATGATCCGCGTGTGGTTGCCGGCAAGGAACTGACTTGGACATCGAGGACATCGAGATCCAGTTGTTCGTGCGCGCCATGCAGCTGCGCCACGGGCACGATTTCAGCGAATATGCTCCGGCGTCCCTGAAACGCCGGGTGCAGCAGCTCGTGCGCACGCACGACACCGGCACGATCATCGAACTGGTGAATCGCGTGCTGCACGAGGATGGTTTCCTGTCGCGCGTGATCGAAGGGCTCTCGGTGCCGGTCTCGGAGATGTTCCGCGATCCGCCCGTCTTCCGCGCGCTGCGCGACAAGGTGCTGCCGGTGCTGGCCTCCTATCCGGAGATCAACATCTGGCAGGCCGGCTGCGCGCACGGGCAGGAAGTCTATTCCCTTGCGATCCTGCTGGAAGAAGCCGGCCTCTACGATCGCTCGCGCATCTATGCCACCGACTTCAACGACGCAGCGCTCGCCGCCGCAGCGGAAGGCATCTATGCCACCCGCGATGCCCGCGAATGGTCGCGCAACTACATCGAGGCCGGCGGTGCGCGCTCGTTCAGCGATTACTACAGCGCACGCTACGACTTCATCAAGATCGACCAGCGCCTGCGCCGCAACGTTACCTTCTTCAACCATAACCTCGTCACCGACGAGGTGTTCTGCGAAGCCCACCTGATCCTGTGCCGCAACGTGCTGATCTATTTCAGCAACACCTTGCAGGACCGCACGCTCGGCCTGTTCCGCGACAGCCTCGTCCGTGGCGGCTTCCTTTGCCTGGGTACGCGCGAGAACATCGACTTCTCCCCTTCCGCCGCAGGCTTCGCCGATATTGATGGTGCCCTGCGCATCTATCAGGTCGGTGGTGCCGGCGCGAGGCCGTTGCGCAAATGAGCCTGCGTACGGCCATCGCCATCGGTTGCAGTGCCGGTGGGCTCATCGCCCTGGAGCGGCTGCTTCCCGGTCTCGATCCGCAGCTGCCAGTACCTGTCGTGGTCTGCTGCCATACCGGATCGCCCGACGTATCGCTGCTGGTTGAACTGCTCCAGCTGCACAGCCCGCTACCCGTGGTCGAGGCGCGCGAACGCTCACCGATCGATCCGGGAGTCGTGCACGTGGCACCCACTGGCTACCATCTTCTGGTGGAAAGCAACGCCCATTTTTCCCTGAGTGTCGATGCCAAGGTTGCCTATGCGCGCCCTTCGATCGACGTCCTGTTCGAAACCGCTGCCGCGGCATGGCACGACGGCCTCGTCGCCGTACTGATGACCGGCGCCAACTCCGACGGAGCCAACGGCCTGAAGGCCGTGCGCGACGCGGGTGGCTACGCCGTGATCCAGGACCCTGCCACCGCCGAAGTCGACGTCATGCCGCTTGCCGGCCTGGAAGTCGCAGGTGCCGATGTCCTGCTTCCGCTGGATGCCATCGCGGCCGAGCTCAACCGATTGTGCATGCCATGAATCCGATTCGCCCGAAGATCCTCGTCGTTGACGACACCCCCGCCAACCTCATCGCCATGCGCCGCCTGCTCGCGCGCGCTGATGCCGATATCTACGAAGCAGAAAACGGTAACGACGCCCTGGTGCTGTGCCTGGACCATCAGTTCGCACTGGTGTTGCTCGACGTCAACATGCCGGAGATGGACGGCTTCGAGGTGGCGCAGCTCATCTCCGAGAACGACCACCTGAGCGAGACGCCGATCATCTTCGTCACGGCGGCGTATTCGGACGATATCAACCGGATCAAGGGCTACACGGCGGGTGCGGTCGATTACATCGCCAAGCCGATCAACGACGTGATTCTGCAGTCGAAGGTGAAGATCTTCCTGGAGCTGTACAAGGCGCGTGCGCTGTTGCAGCAGGCACTGGATGAGCTGTCGCAGCGTAACGAGCAGCTCACCCGCGAAGTGGCCGAGCGCACGCGCATGGAGCAGGTCGTTCGTCACCAGGCCATGCACGATGCACTCACCGGCCTGCCCAATCGCGTGCTGTTCCGCGAGCGGCTGGAGAGCGCCATCGACGCTGCGAATGCCGGCGGCCCTTCGTTTGCCCTGGCTTATATCGATATCGATGGCTTCAAGGGCGTGAACGATGGTCATGGCCATGCGGCCGGTGACGAGCTGCTCAAGGCGATTGCCGCGCGCATCGATGCGCGCACACGTGGCAGCGATACGGTGGCCCGTCTTGGCGGTGACGAGTTCGCCATCCTCCTGCACGACACGGCCGACGCGGAAGGTGCGCTTGCGCGATGTAAGACCTTGTGCGAAGTGATCGCCGAGCCTTATGTGCTCGACGTCGTTGATCTTCGTATTCCCGCCCGCATCGGTGCGAGCATCGGCGTGACGTTGTTCCAGCAGGGCGATATCTATGATCGCCTGGTCGCCTCTGCCGACGAGGCGATGTATGAGGCGAAGCGAAACGGGAAGAACCGTAGCGTGCTTGGTGTTTGAGAGCTGTAGCTGCGTTATCGCGATAACCGACTGCACCGCACTGGGTTCCAGCTTTCGCTGGAACGACGGCTTCGGGCGGGGTTGTCGAAACGTCCCTACCCGGCGGCTTGGTTAGGGTTACCGCTACATTCCTACCCGTCGTTCCTGTGAAAACAGGAACCCAGCGCCCCGGTTTGCCAGTAAGGCGAGGGCGCTGCATCGGCTCTGGCGTAGGGGGTGTTAGCGCGACAACCGTCTGCACCGCGCTGGGTTCCAGCTTTCGCTGGAACGACGGCTTCGGGCGGGGTTGTCGAAACTTCCCTACCCGGCGGCTTGGTTAGGGTTACCGCTACATTCCTACCCGTCGTTCCTGTGAAAACAGGAACCCAGCGCCCCGGTTTGCCAGTAAGACGAGGGCGCTGCATCGGCTCTGGCGTAGGGGGTGTTAGCGCGACAACCGGCTGCATCGCACTGGGTTCCAGCTTTCGCTGGAACGACGGCTTCGGGCGGGGTTGTCGAAACGTCCCTACCCGGCGGCTTGGTTAGGGTTACCGCTACATTCCTACCCGTCGTTCCTGTGAAAACAGGAACCCAGCGCCCCGGTTCACCAGCACAGCAAGGGCGCTACATCGGCTCTGGCGTAGGAAGCGTCCTCGCGACAACCGACTGCATCGCGCCAGGTTCCAGCTTCCGCTGGAACGACGGCTAGGTGGTCTGATTCAGGGACGCAAGATACGCTTCGAGTACCGCTCCACGGTATCTCCGCCGGTGCAGCAGGATCGACAGCATTCTTCGCAAATCCAGAAAGGGCGTAGGCAGTACGCACAGGCGCCCGGTCTGCACAGCGTCGCTCACCGCCACTACGGGCAGGCACGCAATACCCAGTCCGGCAATCACTGCCTGCTTGATCGCCTCCGACTGATCCAGCTCCAGCACGGTGTGCCCTTCCGGCAATTCCGCCAGGGCACGTTCGCTGAGCGCTCGCGTAGCCGAGCCCCGCTCGCGCAATACCCAGCGCTCACCGGCAAAATCCTCACGCCGCAGACGCTTCTTACCCGCCAGTGGATGCGCAGGACGCGCACAGACCACCAGCCGATCCTCCCGCCACGGCCGCGATTCCAATGACGGATGCGTCACCGGCCCTTCGACACAACCGATGTCGTACTCATGGTCGAGCACGCCCTGCGCAATCTGTGCGGTATTGGACACACCCAGACGCAACGACACACCAGGATGGGCTTCGGCGAACGGCCCCAGCAGGTCACCCACCAGGTAATTGCCCACCGTATTGCTCGCCCCGACCCCGATCTCCCCCGCCAGCTCGGCCACACCACCCTGCGCGCGACGACCGAATTCCGCGTGACGCTCGATCAGCTCGCGGGCCAGCGGCAGCAGATCGCGGCCACGATCGTTCAGACGCAGACGCCCCCGCTCACGGTCAAACAACGGCGCCCCGAGCTGCCGCTCCAGCTCCGCCAACGCCATGGACGCCGCAGGCTGGCTCAGGAACAACTGCTCACTGGCAGCGCGCACGCTGCCCGTCGTCGCGATGGCAACGAAAACATCCAACTGACGAGGGCTGACCGAATGCATAAGGATGATTTATACACTGAATAAATCATTTTCAATATGCTTATGGATGTGGGCACGCGACAATTCCCGGGTCCCAAGCGAAGGATCCACCCCGTGGCTACCGTCCCCCTCTCATCTCCCGCAGCCGAATCCCGCCTGCCCGGCATCGCGCTGGCCTTCGGCGTCGCCGCCATCGCCTACGGCCTTGGCCGGCTCATGCCCCTGGTCGGAGGCGCGGTCTGCGGCATCGTGCTCGGCATCCTCGTCCGCCACTTAGCCGCTCCTTCCGCCCGCTTCCAGCCCGGCATCCGCTTCGCCTCCAAGCAGGTGCTGCAATGGTCGATCATCGCGCTCGGCTTCGGCCTCAGCCTCACCCAGGTCGCACACACCGGCATGGAATCGCTGTCTGTGACCCTCGCCACCGTGGCGGCCGCCGGCCTCGCTGCCTGGGGCCTGGGCAAGCTGCTGCGCGTGCATGACATGCTCAAGCTGCTCGTCGGCGTAGGCACCGCCATCTGTGGTGGTTCCGCCATCGCCGCCGTCGTGCCCATCGTGAAACCCGACGAACACGACACTGCGTTCGCCATATCCACCATCTTTCTGTTCAACCTCGTGGCGGTGCTCACCTTCCCCGCTTTCGGCCACTGGCTCGGCCTCTCCGACCTCGGCTTCGGCCTGTGGGCTGGTACGGCGATCAACGACACCTCGTCGGTGGTAGCGGCCGGCTACAGCTACAGCCACGCGGCGGGCGATTACGCCACCATCGTGAAGCTCACCCGCGCCACGCTGATCATTCCCATCTGCCTCGTCATCGCACTCGTCGTCGCGTGGAAAGAAAAGCGCGGCGGCGCCACCGACTTCAGCCTGGCGAAGATCTTCCCCTGGTTCATCCTGTGGTTCCTGGTCGCATCGGCGATCCGCACGGCAGGCGTCATTCCCGAAGCAGCCCTGCCGGTGATCCACTTCATCGCGGAATGCCTGATCATCGTGGCATTGACCGCCATCGGCCTCTCCGCCGACCTGCGCCGCATGGCATCGACGGGACCACGCCCGATCCTGCTGGGACTGGGCGTGTGGGCCGCCGTGGCACTGACCAGCCTGCTCGTACAACACCTCATAGGCCGCTGGTAACCACACCATGTAGGAGCGCGCCTTGCGCGCGACCGGTTATGCGAATGCGATGATAATTCTCGCGACAACCGGTCGCACGCAAGCACGCTCCTACAACAGCCTGCGATCACGTTCGACAGAGGCGACGGGGCGGCCCTTGGCGCGACTTGATGGAAGTGAGGGGAGTGGGCGGAAAAGGCCCGAAGGGTGGCGGTCAGGATGACCGCCATTTCCCGCCGAGACACGGAGGCCGAGTCGAGAAACCCCGCACGCTCACCGGGCCCGAAGGGGCGCAAGCCATTAAAACACTAGCCGCGCAGCGACTCCTCCTTTCCCGAGGGACACCGCAGGCCGGAGCGACAAGGGCCGCCCTCGCCGGCTCGTTCTTAGCCACGTTCGAGCGCCGAGCGCGAGGCCGGAAGGCGAGCCCTTCCTATGGAGCGAAGCCTCCAAAGGCTGCTTAACTACGGAGCTCACCATCGCCGATGCGATTCGCCCCCCTTCGGTAGGGAGCGTGGCTTTGCTACGGAGCGCGCCGTTTCAACCGGTCGCGCGCAGGCGCGCTCCTACAGGGGTTAGCGGTGGATGAGGGAGAGGAGGCGGACGTTCAGGGCGTGCTGCTGGGCCTGCCATGCGGCCAGGCGGGCCGGGTCGATGTCTTCCTGGCCGTCCATCGCGCTCAGGCGACGCTTCCACCATGTCTTGTACTGGTAGCGCGAAATCTCACCGGTGACGTCGCTGCCGATCACGCGGCCGCGCAGCGCGTCGATGATTGCCGCACCGCCCGCCTCGCTGAGCGTGCCCTGGTCCCAGTTCGTCATTGCCACGTCGGGTGCGTAGGCGTCCTTGTCGATCGACAGGTAGGTGGCCTCGCGGCTGCCCTGCTGGTCGTCAACGAAGGCATCCACCATCGCCTCCGATGACTCGAAACTGCGGAACCCCTGCGCCAGACCAACCCGGCGTGCCCAGCTCACATCCACGCCTGTGGACCAGTACGTGAGCTTGCCCGCGCGTAGCGGACCGAGATAGTTCTCCCACGAATGCCCACGGCCGATGTCGGACGACGTGATACCGATGACATGCACGTGCGATACGCGCGGCATCATCGCCACCTTGCGCACCCATGAACCGCAATGCACGCCGAAGGGAAAACGCATGTTGTCGGGGTGGTTGTCGAGCACCACCACCTGGAAACGCTCGCTGCCCGGCACCCGCTCAACCAGCGGCCAGGTCAGGTGATGGAAGTCACCGCTGCCCAGGAACACCGTGCCATGTTCACGCGGCAGGGTTTCCACCAGCGTCTTCGAAAAACGCTGCATGTTGGCCAGCGAACAACCGAATCGGATCGTCTCTTCCCACTCGCGCAACGGCAATACGATGCGCCGCGCCAGGGGGCCGAGCGAGCCGTCGACATCAAGAACGACCGGCTGCCGCATCGTGTGCCCCCCATTGGCTATCGGATTCGAAGTGATGCTGGAAACGCCGCAGTATCGTGCGCAGGATCGGATTGCGCACGTACACCGCATGGCGGGTGAGATGGAAGCGCGCACCCAGCTGCGCCTTCACTTCCGGATCGGTCCAGCCTGCCACGTAGTGAGTCAGGCCGCGCTCGATGGCGTATTCGAGGTTCACGAACCAGCTGACGAAATACAGGTCGAGATCCCGCGCTGCGGGATACGAAAAGCCCACGTACTTGTCGAGCAGCTTGCCGTCGTGCTCGTAGCAGAGATTCCAGCCGACCAGCTGGTCATCGGCGTAGTAGCTGAAAACGACGGCACCGGCATCGCGCAGCACCGCTGCGAAGAAATCGCGACTGAGCTTGTCGAAGTGGATTTCGCTCTGGTCGTAGACGTTCTCGAACAGGGCGTAATAGGTGTCCACCATGGCATCGGTGGCGAACGCCTCACCCGTGAGGATGCGCTCCACCCGGAGTTTTTCGCGCGAGCGCAGCTTGCGGCGCAGGTTCTTCCGGCGCGACGACGAAAGGCGCGACAGGTATTCGTCGGTGGAGGTGAAATCGATGGGCACATAGGCCAGGGCCTGGCCCTCGACGAGGATGTAGCCCACATCACGCGCCGCCTCGACGAAACGCCCGGTCCACGCACGATCGGCCGCGCTGGTCAGCGGCGAGTCGACGGCGAGATCCTTCACGATCAGCAGCGGATTTTCGCTGCCGAACTGACGCACCCAGTCACGCGCCACCTTCACCGGATCGCTGGACGCGACAAACAGCGAGTATTCCGACACGGTCGTGCCGGCAAAGCAGGTGCGTTGCACCAGCAGGCGCCTGAGCAGTTTTTGCAGCGGCCACGACGAAACACGCCGACGAAGGTCTTCGTCGGCGGTCGTGAGCAGATCGAACGGCGCCACGAAAAGTGGCGCGCCATCCGCCGCGGGGATGGGATGAAACATCGGCGGCGGATGGCGCCTGAAGTGCCCGAGCAGGGAATCCGGCTCGAGCTGGTTCACGAACGCCACCGGATCTTTACCGGCGATCAGCCGCCACGCTTGGCAAGCGTGAGGAGCTGGTCGAGCAGGGAGATGGCGAGGTCGATCTCGTCGTGGCTGATGTCGAGCGACGGCGCGAACGTGATCACGTTCTTGTACCAGCCGCCCACGTCGAGCACGAGGCCGATCTTCTTGCCTTCATGAGTCAGGCCACCGGCCAGGCCGATGTCGACCATGCGGTCGAGCAGCGCCTTGTTCGGGGTGAAGCCGTCTTCGGTGCAGATCTCGGCGCGCAGCGCGAGGCCCAGGCCGTCGACGTCGCCGATTTCCTTGTGGCGCTTCTGCAGGTCGCGCAGGCCCTCGAGGAAGTGCTTGCCCTTCTCGGCCACCTTGGTTTCGTAGTCGAGCTCGTAACCCATCTGGATCACTTCCAGGCCCAGGGCGGTGCCCAGCGGGTTGGAGTTGAACGTGGAATGGGTGGAACCCGGCGGGAACACGGTCGGGTTGATCAGCTCTTCACGGGCCCAGATGCCCGACAGCGGGTTCAGGCCGTTGGTGAGTGCCTTGCCGAAGACGAGGACGTCCGGCGTGACGCCGAAGTGCTCGATCGACCACAGCTTGCCGGTACGCCAGAAACCCATCTGGATTTCATCGACGACCATGAGGATGCCGTACTTGTCGAGCACCTTCTTGAGGTCGATGAAGAAGTTCTTCGGCGGGATGACGTAGCCGCCGGTGCCCTGGATCGGCTCGACGTAGAAAGCAGCGTATTCGGCTTCGTTGACCTTGGGGTCCCACACGCCGTTGTATTCGGTCTCGAACAGACGCTCGAACTGACGGACGCAGGCGTCGGAGTATTCCTCGGGGGTCATGCCCTTCGGACGACGGAACGGATACGGGAACGGGATGAACTGCGCGCGCTCGCCGAAGTGGCCGAAGCGACGACGGTAGCGGTAGCTGGAGGTGATGGACGAAGCGCCCAGGGTACGGCCGTGGTAGCCGCCCTCGAAGGCGAACATCAGGCTCTTGCCGCCGCGCGCGTTGCGCACGAGCTTGAGCGAGTCTTCCACCGCCTGCGCGCCACCCACGTTGAAGTGGCAGCGGCCGTCGACGCCGAACTTCTGCTTCGCATCGACCGCGATGGTCTTGGCAAGTTCGATCTTGCCCTGGTGCAGGTACTGGCTGGCCACCTGCGGCAGCAGGTCGATCTGCGACTTCAGGCGATCGTTGAGGCGCTTGTTGCCGTAACCGAAGTTCACGGCCGAGTACCACATCTGCAGGTCGAGGAACGGGATGTTCTCGCTGTCGTAGATGTAGCTGCCTTCGGCGTGGCGGAAGATCTTCGGCGGATCGACGTAATGGACGGTGTCACCGAACGAGCAGTACTTCGCTTCGTCGGCAAGCAGGGTCGCGTCGTCGATCACGACATCGGAGTTCTTGGCAAACACGTTCATGCAGGGATTTCCTGGGAGCTCGGCAGAATGGTGGGCATGACGGCCTGCGGAGGCAGGCGACCGTCGAGCAGGGCGGGAAGCAATTCGAGGGCTTCGTCGAAGCTGGCGATCGGGGCATACGGGATGCCCGCGGCGCGGCAGTGTTCGATCAGGCGGTTCTTGGCGAATACGAAATCGACGCGGTCGGCCGCGCAGAAGTCGGAGGCGCCATCACCGATGAGCAGGGTCTTGCCGCCACGCGCCTTGGCCGAGGCCACGCGCGCGCACTTGCAGGTGCCGCTGCGGCAGCCCGGGGCGCTGAACGGCGAGGTGAGGTTCCACTGGCGCGGACCGGCCTGGTTCAGGTGGTTGGCCACGGTGGGCAGGCTGGCGATGCCATGGTTGGCGAGGATCGCGTGGATCGCGTGGTCCAGGCCGTCGCTGACGATCTCCATGGGGATGTTGTGTTCGATGGTGGCCTTCACGAACGCGGCAAAGCCGTGGTCGATGCGCAGGCCCGCCAGGTGGCGGTCGAGCTGCGGGCGATCCATGTCGAGCAGGGCCACCTGGCCGGCCATGCACACGGCCGAACCGATGATGCCCGCGCGCCAGTCGCGCTCAAGGACTTCCCAGCCGGGACGGCCGAAATTGTCGAGCAGCGAGTCGATGACGTCTTCCACGGCGATGGTGCCGTCGAAGTCGCAGAGGATGTTCCAGGAGGTATTGCTCACCACGTTGATACAGCCTTGTTCCAGGTTAATGTGGAGGCTACGTGAGCATCCTTTCCAAGGGCTTTCCCGCTCGTGAAGGCCCGATATACGGGAGATGTGGCATGCTCGCCGCCCCTTTCCCGATGGTTGTTCCGCATGCGTCGCTGGCTCACCGCCATCTCCGTGCTGATGCTCGCCTGTTCCGCAGCTCACGCCGAGGATGAAACCCCTACCTATGCATTCGGTGCAGGCGTGCAGCGGATGCCTACATGGCAGGGATCGAAGGATCACCGCAACCAGGCCATTCCATATGTGGACATCAACCTGCCGGGCGTAGGTGAATTATCCACTACTGACGGCCTCACAATCGACCTTTTAGGTGATGACCGTTGGCACGGGGGCATTTACGGCAACTGGCTGTGGGGCCGGACCCACGATGACCTGGGCCGCCTGGGCGGCAAGGTAACCTCGCTTTCGCCCCGTTTCATCGGGGGCGGCTACCTGGAATACGACCTCAGCAAGCAGCTGACCGTGGGCACCCACGTGGCCCACGATCTCGATGGCGCGGGCGCCTACTGGGGCGTCTATGCCGACCTGGACCTGCCGAAGATCGGCTATATCGAGCATTCGGTGGAGCTGCTGGTGGAGGGTATGAACGGCTCGGCCATGGGTCGCTTCTTCGGCCTGACCGCCCTGGAGGCCGAAAACCTCGGCACCCCGACCTGGCATCCCGGCGGCGGCCGCCAGCAGGTCAGCCTGGGCTACGACGCGTTCATTCCCACCTCGGAGCACACGGGCTTCGCCCTGGGCCTCACCTACGGCCGGCTGCTGGGCAATGCGGCCGCCAGCCCGCTGGTGCGCCGATTCGGCACCCGCAACCAGTTCACCCAGACCCTGGCCTTCGTCTACCACTTCTGAGCGGGATCAGGCCGGCTCGGCGTCCATGCCGTCCGTTTCCTGCACAGACGGTATGGCGAACATCACGCCGAACATCACCAGGTGGGCGGCGGCAGACAGCAGGTTGGAGCAGCCCATCGACAGCGTGTCGTACGGCAGGATGTCGTCCATGAGGATGTTGGCGAGGTTCCAGCCCCAGTGCAGGCCCACGGCCAGCCAGAGCGAGCCGGTGCGGACCACGGCCGTGGCATAGGCCAGGCCGAAGCAGAACAGCATCACCCACTCCGACACCCCGCCATCCAGCCGGTAGATGTGGTTGGCGACGTAGAGCGTTGCCGATGCCAGCACGAACACCGCCGGTGACGGCCAACGCGGACGGATCGCCCGCCAGAGGAAGCCCCGGGTGAGGATGTCTTCGGCGATCGAGGGCACGAAGGTGATCGCCAGCACCCAGGGAATGGACGACAGGAAGGACACCGCCGCCACGGGCGTCGCGTTGCGTGCGCGTGCCGCGTAGATGTCGAAGGCCATGCCCACGCATACGCCGATGTATTTGGCCATGAGCGCCAGCATCAGGCCGCCGATCAGCAGCACGGGCGTCACCCGGCGCCATTCCAGCGCATAGGCGTCGTAGCCGCGGAAACCCAGCCAGCGGCCGAGCGGCCACGCCGCCGCGACCATGGCGAGCATGAAACCGGCCTGGACCCAGAAACGGCCGAGCAGGATGTCGCCGATGCCCTCCGCGCCCTGGTACAGAACGAACAGGAGCGCGAACACGAGCACGGCGCGCCGATGGACGTTCAAGGGCATGGATTCCTCAGGGGGAGTGGGCGTGCAGGCGCGAAGCTTAAGGGGCGCAGGACCTTGCGCGCCACCGGCTATCGGTTACCACTGACGGATCAGCGGTCGTCGCGGGTCCAGATCGCGCCGTTGTCTTCCTTCACAGGGAAAGTCGCCACCGGTTCGTAGGCCGGGGGACAGGTGACCTCCCCGGTACGCACGTCGAAACGGGCGCCATGGCGTACGCATTCCACTTCGTGCCCGATGACCGGGCCACCGGCCAGCTCGCCACCGTCGTGGGTGCAGACGTCCTCGATGGCGTAGAGATCGCCGTCGATGTTGTAGACCGCGATGGCCGTGTCGCCATCCCAGGCCACGCGGAATTCACCGGGAAGCAGCTCGCTGCGGGTACCGACGAGGATCCAGCCGTCCATCAGGCGAGTTCCTTCACGAGGTATTCGAAGCGCAGGTCGTCGCGCTGGGGCAGGCCGAAGCGCTCGTCGCCATACGGAAAGGCCTTGGTGCGACCGGTGCGGGCGTAACCGCGGCGCTCGTACCAGGCGATCAGCTCGTCGCGGATGTCGATCACGGTCATTTCCACGCGCTCGCATGTCCATTCCTCGCGAGCGATGCGTTCGGCCTCGGCCATCACGAGGCGGCCGATACCGCTGCCTTGCAGGGGCGGGTGCACGGAGAACATGCCGAAGTAACAGACCACGCCCTGGCGCTCGATGTAGCAGGAAGCGGCCAGCGTGCCGTCGCGTTCGAGGAGGACGAAACGGCCGTTACCGCTGGCAAGCAGTTCCGTGATCTCGGTGGCATCGGTGCGGCGGCCATGCAGGAAATCGGCCTCCGTGGTCCACCCTGCCCGGCTGGCGTCGCCGCGATAAGCCGATTCGACCAGGGCGGCGATGAGGGGCGCATCGGCTAGGGTGGCGTTGCGGAAAGTGTGCGGGGTGGTCATGGGGCGGATTCTAACCCGGTGGGATCATGACTTCGTCGGTCGCGCGCAAGGCGCGCTCCTACAGGACAGCTTGTGCAGGAGCGCGACCGGACCGAAGCGGCGTCTGTAGGAGCGCGCCTCGCGCGCGACCGGCCATATCTCAGAGCAGCAGCTTCCTGACCCTGCCGATCGCCTCGATAAACCCATCCACCTCGGCCTTCGTGTTGTAGAACGCCAGCGAAGCACGCAGGGTCGCAGGCACGCCGAAGAACTGCATCAGCGGGTGGGCGCAATGGTGTCCGGAGCGCACGGCCACGCCCTGCAGATCGAGCAGGGTCGCCATGTCGTTGGCGTGCGCGCCTTCGATCAGGAACGAGATCACAGGCTCCTTGTCCTTCGCACGGCCGAAGATCCGCACGCCCGGCACGCTTTCCAGTGCCGTGGTGGCGTAGGCCAGCAGATCCTGCTCGTAGGCGTTGATCCGCTCGAAACCGATGCCGCCGAGATAATCGATGGCCGCCTTCACACCCGCGAAACCGGCGATATTCGGCGTACCCGCCTCGAAACGATGCGGCGGATCGGCGAACACGGTGCCCGAGAAGCGCACCTCGCGGATCATCTCGCCACCGCCGAAGAACGGCGGCATCGCCATCAGGTGTTCGCGCTTCGCCCACAGCGCGCCCGTGCCGGTGGGCGCCAGCATCTTGTGGCCGGTGATCGCGTAGAAGTCGCAGCCCAGTGCCTGCACGTCGATGGGGCGGTGCGGCGCGGCCTGCGAGCCGTCGACCAGCAGCGGGATACCGCGCTTGCGGCACTCGCGGGCAATCTCGCGCACCGGATTGACCGTGCCCAGCACGTTGGACACATGCGTGACGCAGGCCAGCTTCACTTCCGGCGTCAGCAGCTTGAAATACTCTTCGAGGATGAGCTCGCCATTGGCATCGATCGGCGCAGCCTTCACCGTGGCGCCCGTGCGCTCGGCCACCAGCTGCCACGGCACGATATTGGCGTGGTGCTCCATCACCGTGGTGACGATGGCGTCGCCCGCTTTCAGCTTCGGCAGCGCATAGCTATACGCAACCAGGTTGATCGACTGCGTGGTACCCGAGGTAAGGATCACTTCATCGCGCGACGATGCATTGATGAAACGGGCAATGGCATCGCGCGCGCCTTCGTAGGCCGACGTGGCCTCCTCGCCCAGCTGGTGCACGGCGCGGGCCACGTTGGCGTTGTGCTCGCGATAGTGGCGATCCACCGCCTCGATCACGGAAAGCGGCTTCTGCCCCGTGTTCGCGTTGTCGAAATAGATCAGCGGCTTGCCGTGCACGGTGCGCGACAGCAGCGGAAAATCGGCGCGGATGCGTTCCACGTCGAGGGGAAGGACGGCCGGTTCGGGCTTGGCGTTCATGGCTGGCTCCGGACTTATTCGGTGATGCTGGTCGGCAGGTGCGCCACCAGCAGCTCGCCCAGGTGTTCGCGCAGGGCTTCGTTCGGCAGCGACTCCAGCGCGGCACGACAGAACGCCAGCGTAAGCAGGCTGCGGGCCTGCACGAGCGGGATACCGCGCGAGCGCAGGTAGAACAGCGAGCGTTCGTCGAGCTGGCCGATGGTGGCGCCGTGGGCGGCCTTCACCTCGTCGGCGTAGATCTCGAGCTCGGGCTTGGTATCGATTTCCGCCTGACCCGACAACAGCAGGTTCTTGTTGCTCAGCGACGCGTCGGTGCCATCGGCACCTTCGGCGACCACGATGGCGCCACGGAAGACGCCGCGCGAACGGCCGTCCGCAATGCCGCGCCAGAGCGCATCCGATGCCGTATCACGCGCCTTGTGATGGATTTCCAGCTGCGTATCGACATGCTGGCGGCCCGACAGCGCAAACACGCCGCGCGTGTCGAAACGGGCGCCATCACCGAGCACGTCGGCCGTGAGTTCGTGACGTACCAGCGCACCACCCAGTTCCACCGCATGCACGGTCACTTCGGCTTTTGCGTCGAGGCGCACATGGCCGCGACGGACCAGCGTCGTCGAGGCCGCGGCGTCCTGCACGAGCACGAGGCCCAGCGTGGCGCCTTCACGCACGGCGTAATCGGCCACCACGGTGCCCAGCTGCGCACCGTCGCCGGCGGACACGAAATGCTCCACGACATCGGCATGGGCACCCTTGCCCACCTCCACCAGCACGCGCGCATGCCAGGCGGTATCCGGCTGTGCGCCACTGGTGGCGTGAACCACGTGCAGCGGCTTCGCCATGCGCACGCCATCGGCCACGCGCAGCACGAGGCCATCGGTGGCCAGCGCGGCGTTCAGATGCGCGAAGGCATCGGCGGCGCCACGGCGGTAGCGGTTCGCCAGCGCGAAGCGCAGCGGTTCGGGCTGCGCCAGCACGGCGGCAGCGAGCGAGGACAGCTCCACGCCCTGCCCCGCATCGAGCGAGGACAGGTCGGCACGGAACACGCCATCGACGAACACCGCGCGGGCACCATCGAGACCGGGCAGCGTGAACGACGGCAGCGGTACGGAAGCGGCAACACCGGCATCGGCGCGCGCATAGGCACGCTGGGCCAGCGCGCGCAGCGGAGTGTACTTCCATGCTTCATTGCGGGCCTCGGGCAGGCCGGCCTCGGCAAAGGCATCGAGGTTTTCGCGACGGGCCGCGTCGAGCCAGGCGATGCCGCTGGCCGGTACGGTCGCGGCGGCGTCCAGCGCCGCCCGCACGAACGGGGACGGCGCGCTGGTCATGCCGGCGCTCCGGCGAGGTCGGCCTTGCGCAGTTCGGGATGCGCGTCGGCCAGCCACGCGTAGCCTTCGGCTTCGAGCTTCAGGGCCAGGTGCTTGTCGCCGCTTTCCACGATGCGGCCACCGGCCAGCACGTGGACGAAGTCCGGCTCGATGTAGTCGAGCAGGCGCTGGTAATGAGTAACGACGATGAACGAGCGCTCCGCCGAACGCAGGGCATTGACGCCCTCGGCCACCTGCTTGAGCGCATCGATGTCCAGGCCGGAGTCGGTTTCATCGAGGATCGCCAGCTTCGGCTCCAGCACCGCCATCTGGAAGATCTCGTTGCGCTTCTTCTCGCCGCCCGAGAAACCTTCGTTGACGGCGCGATGCAGCAGTTCGTCGGAGATCTGCATGATTTTCAGCTTCTCGCGCACCAGCTTCAGGAAGCGCATGGAGTCGAGTTCTTCCTCGCCACGGAACTTCCGCTGCGCGTTGAGCGCGGCACGCAGGAAGTAGGTGTTGTTTACGCCGGGGATCTCGACCGGGTACTGGAAGGCCAGGAACACGCCGACGGCGGCGCGCTCTTCGGGCTCCAGCGCCAGCAGGTCGCGGCCGTCGAAGGTGACCGAGCCTTCGGTCACTTCATAGCCTTCGCGCCCCGAGAGCACGTTGCCCAGCGTGGACTTGCCCGCGCCGTTGGGCCCCATGATGGCGTGCACCTCGCCCGGCTTCACCTCGAGCGAAAGGCCTTTCAGGATCTCCTTGCCTTCGACGCGGGCATGGAGGTTGTCGATCTTGAGCATGTGCATGGCGGTGCTGTCCATCAGGGCGTCAGGTGCGAGAGCGCGTCGAGCGCGTCGTCGCGGCGGTCCCAGGGCACGAAGATGTGATCGTGCAGGAACGCGGAAACGGGGTTGCAGGGAATGCCGCGCTTCGCGAGCGCGGCGGATACGGCCGCCATCATGCCGACGGCGGTAAGGCTGGATTGCACGCGCAGCGTGATGCAGGCCCAGAGCATGCGTTCGGAGGCGTCTTCTTCCGCATCGACGATGAGCGTGCTGCCCTCGTCTTCACGGAACATCATCAACGCATCGGCCATGCGCTCGCGGGCCTTCTCATGCGAGACATGCAGGAATCGCTTGGGCACCGGATGCAACACCGGGTCCAGCGCGGCCAGCAGCGCGCGCAGATCGGTGAGGCCCGGAGCGGAGCCGACGATGCCCATCAGCCCACGGCACCTTCGAGCGACACCTCGAGCAGCTTCTTGGCTTCCACGGCGAACTCCATCGGCAGCTCGCGGAACACCTGCTTGCAGAAGCCGTCGACGATCATCGACACGGCGTCTTCCTCGCCAATACCGCGCGAAAGGCAATAGAACAGCTGGTCGTCGGAGATCTTCGAGGTGGTGGCCTCGTGCTCGACGATGGCGCCGGGGTTCTTCACTTCCATGTAAGGGAAGGTGTGCGCGCCGCACTTCTTGCCGATCAGCAGCGAATCGCACTGCGTGTAGTTGCGCGCGCCGTCGGCGCCCTTCTCGATCTTCACCAGGCCGCGGTAGCTGTTGGAGCTGCGGCCTGCGCTGATGCCCTTGGCGACGATCTTCGACTTGGTGTTCTTGCCGATGTGGATCATCTTGGTGCCGGTGTCGGCCTGCTGGCGGTGGTGCGTGAGCGCCACGGAGTAGAACTCGCCCACCGAACGATCGCCGCGCAGCACGCAGCTGGGGTATTTCCAGGTGATCGCCGAACCGGTTTCCACCTGGGTCCAGGAGATCTTGGAATCCGCGCCACGGCAGTCGCCACGCTTGGTCACGAAGTTGTAGATACCGCCCACGCCGTTCTCGTCGCCGGGGTACCAGTTCTGCACGGTGGAATACTTGATCTGCGCGCGTTCCAGCGTCACCAACTCGACCACCGCCGCATGCAGCTGGTTTTCGTCGCGCATCGGCGCCGTGCAGCCTTCGAGGTAGGAGACATAGGCGTCGTCCTCGGCCACGATCAGCGTGCGCTCGAACTGTCCGGTGTTGATCGCATTGATGCGGAAGTAGGTGGACAGCTCCATGGGACAACGCACGCCCCTGGGGATGAACACGAAACTGCCGTCGGAGAACACCGCCGAGTTCAGGGCGGCAAAGTAGTTGTCGGCTACCGGCACCACGCTGCCCAGGTACTGGCGCACCAGGTCGCCATGCTCGCGGATGGCCTCCGACATGGAGCAGAAGATCACCCCGGCCTCGGCCAGTTCCTTGCGGAAGGTGGTGCCCACGGACACGGAGTCGAACACCGCATCCACGGCCACGCCGGCGAGTTTCGCGCGCTCATGCAGCGGCACGCCCAGCTTCTCGTAGGTTTCCAGCAGCTTCGGATCCACCTCGTCGAGCGACTTCGGACCCGCCTTTGGCGCCGAGTAGTAGCTGACCGACTGGTAATCGATAGGCGCGATGTCGAGCTTGGCCCAGTCCGGCTCCGGCATGGTCAGCCAGTGACGGTAGGCGGCCAGGCGCCACTCGGTCATCCACTCCGGTTCGCCCTTGATCGCCGAAAGCTGCCGAACGGTGTCTTCGTTCAGGCCCGGCGGAAGGCTGGTGGATTCGATATCGGTGACGAAACCGGCCTCGTAGCGGCGGTTGAGGGCCGCTTCGACTTCGGCGTTGTCGCGCACCGGCGCTGCCACGTCGCGTGTCATGTGTTCGCTCTCGTTCATGCGTTTGCCTGCGCGGTGCTTGCCGCGCTCCCGACCGGCGCCACGGGGCGCCCGGCCAGCATCTGTGCCAGGGTCATGCCGCGCAGCACGCCACCGATGGCCCCGGACACGGACTGCCAGCTGCCGCTGACCCCGCACTGGGACTGCCGGTCGCACTGGCCGTGGGCCATGCTGCATTCGGTCAGACCGATAGGACCTTCCATCGCCTCGACGATGTCGGCGAGGCTGATCGCCTCGGCCGGACGCGCCAGGCGATAACCGCCGTTGACTCCGCGAAACGACTCCACCAGCCCGGCGTGCCCCAGCAGCTTGAGCAGCTTGGACACGGTGGGCAGCTCCAGCCTCGCCTCGTCGGCGATCTGGGCCGTGCTGAGGACGTCGGCGGGGTGCGCGGCGATGCAGGTCATCACCACGGTCGCGTAGTCTGTCAGTCGGCTGACACGGAGCATCGGGGAAGGGGGACAGTTGAAATCAGACCAAAATGGTACTGTTTTCCGTCCCGGCGTGCAACGCGAGGCTGAATACCTGTCGCCGCCATGCTTGAGAATGGAAATAGATCAGCGCATCCTTAGCTTGGCGAAAGCCTGAGCGGTTAACATACGCACCGGACGAGAGGTCCCCACCCGCGGCCCATCGGAACCCGCGTTCCGGATGCCGGCCCAGCCCTCTCGATATCCACTGCCCGAACGCGATTGGCTGGCGATCGCGTCCGGACCCTCATCGTCCTGTACAGGAAGTTACGTGTTCGCTCATTTGTCGCCGTCTCGCTGTCCGGCAGACAGGAACCAACGTAAACCCGGCGCAAGGCGCCTCCTGCTTAGGGCCTCGATGACGGCGCTGACGATAGCTGTCATGACAGCCTGCGCCAGCGTGCAAACCCCCGACCTCAAGCCCGACCTGCCCAGCCAGTGGCGCAATGCGACGCCCGCCGAAGGCGGTGCCGCAACGCCTGACCTGCGTGGCTGGTGGCACGCTTTCGGCGACTCCCGGCTCGATGCCCTCGTCGATGAAGCACTGAAGACGAATCTCGATCTCCAGCAGGCCGCCGAGCGCATCCGCGCCGCACGCCTGATGGCGCGGCACAGCGGCGACCGCTTCCTGCCCAACCTGCATGCCCGCACCAACGACGCGATCGATCCCGACGCCAGCGCGTCGTTCTTCATCGCCGGCTTCGATTCCACCTGGGAGCTTGGCCTGTTCGGCGCTCACAAGGGCGCGAAGCGCGTCGCCCAGGGCGACCTGGAAAACGCCGAGGCCTCCCTGCAGGGTGCGCGTGTGTCGCTGGTGGCCGAAGTCGTGCGCCAGTGGATCCAGCTGCGCGCCGCGCAGCAGCAAGAAGCCGTGCTCCAGCGCACCGTCGATGCCCAGGCAGAACAACTGCGCCTGCTCGAAGTGCGCCAGGGACTGCGCCTGGCCTCCACCCAGGATGTCGCCCAGGCACGCGTCGCCCAGGCACAGGCCCGTGCAACGCTTGCCGATCCTCGCAAGGCCATCAACGCCAGCGCACAGCAACTCGCCTTGCTGCTCGGTCGTTCCGAACCCGATGCCGCATGGCTCGAGGCCGGCGACCTGCCGCAGCTGGGCGAGCTGCGCGTTGCCACCGCGCCTGCCGACCTGGTCCGCACGCGGCCGGAAATCGTGGCCGCCGAAGCCAACGTGCTGCGCAGTGCCGGCGAACTGGGCCTGACCCGCGCGCAGATGTATCCCAATCTACAAATCGGCGCGGCCATGCAGTGGTCCACCGATATCACCAGCTATCGGCATACGCGGTCCCGCGGCATCGTTTCGCTTGGCCCGATCATCGACATTCCCCTGTTCGACTGGGGCAATCGCGTTGCCGCCGCGCACGCGAAGGGCTACGAACTCAAGGCCGCCGTGCTGGCTTACCGGCAGGCGGTGTTGCAGGGCGTAGCCGAAGCCGAGACCGCCATGGGCGACCTGCAACAGTCGTCCGAGCGCGAACAGGCCAGCATCGAGGCCGTCACCGCATTGCGACAGGGTGCGGATGCCTTGCAGACCCGGGTGGGCCTGAAGCTCGCCAGCCCGCTGGATGCACGCCAGAGCCAGATCGAAAGCGACCATGGCGAACTGGCCCTTCTCCAGGCCCGCGTGGAACGCGACCTCGCCTATGTCTCGCTCTACAAGGCCCTGGGCGGCGCGCCGCTGCCGCCGCATCCGGCCGAAGGCGAGCACTGATGGTCGCCCTCGCCCGCAAGACCCTCATCTACGAATGGCGCCGGTTCCTGCCCGCGATCCTCGCGGTGGGTTTCGCCGGCCTGTTGCAGTTGCTGCAGGCCGCGCTCGTGCTCGGCATCTTCGGCAGCTCCAGCGTCTACATCACCGGATCGTCGGCCGACCTGTGGGTGGGCTACCCCGGCACGCAGAGCGTGAACCTCGGGCGCACCATCGACAACGGCATCGAGATGCACCTGCGCATGGACCCGTCCGTGACGAAGGTGGAGCCGTTCCAGTGGGTGGATTCCGACTGGCGCGGGCCGCAGGACACGGGCGGCGTCTCCGTCTTCGTCTCCGGCATCGACATCCGCCCTGACGGCATGATGTTCTCCAAGGCGCTCTCGCCTGCACTGCGCGCGAAACTCGCCGAGCCGGACGCCGTGATCGTGGATCGCGCCGACCTGGACAACCTTGGGGTCGGCATCGGTGGCGTCGCCGCCATCAATGGTCATCGCGTGCGCGTGGTGGGCGTGAGCCGGGGCCTGCGCGCCCTGGGCGGCGTCAACATCGTCACCTCGCTGGAAACCGCCCGGCGCATCGACACCACGCCGGGCGACGGCAACCGCACCACGTATTTCGTTGCCCGCGTTGCCGATCCGTCGCAAGCCAGTGCCGTGGCCGAACGCCTGGAAGGCGCCAACTCGTTCGGTCGCTACGACGTCTGGACGGCCGACGACTTCGCCCACCAATCGCAGATGTACTGGATGCTTGATACAGGCGCCGGTGCAGGCGTGCTGTTCCTTGCCGGCATCGTCTTCCTCGTGGGTGCCGTGATCACCAGCCAGACCCTGGTCGCCGCCGTCGTGGGTTCGGTGCGCGAATACGCCACGCTGAACGCCCTGGGCGTCGGCGTGGGCGCCCTGCGCCGCGTGGTCATGGAGCAGGCTTTCTGGGTCGGCGCCATCGGGCTGGTCGGCAGCATGATCCTCGGCGCATTGTTCCTGTTCGCCGCACACCATTACAGCGTGCCCGTGGCGCTCAGCCCCGTGGCCACGCTTGCCTGCCTCGGCCTCGTCATGGGCCTGGCCATCGTCTCGGGACTGGCCGCGATGCGCAGCCTGCGCCGCGCCGACCCTGCCACCCTGCTGCGATGAATGCGATGAACACTCCGGCATCCACGCGCGGCATCGCCCTGCAGGCCCGCGGCATCCACAAGTCGTTCGTTTCCGGGCGCGTGCGCAGCAGCGTGCTGCGCGACCTGTCGATCGACATCGAGACAGGCGAACTCACGCTGATCTCGGGCCCCTCGGGCTGCGGCAAGAGCACCCTGCTGGCGATCCTCAGTGGCTTGCAGCCGCCCGACGAAGGCAGCGTGCACGCGCTGGGCGAAAACCTCTGCGACTACGACACCCGCAGGCTCGAACGCTTCCGCCTGCATCACACAGGCTTCGTGTTCCAGGGCTTCAACCTGTTTCCGGCGCTGAGCGCGGTCGAGCAGGTGGAACTGCCCCTGCACTACCTTGGCCTCGCTCCCGGCGAAGCCAGGAAGCGCGCGGTGCAGTCGCTCGAAGAAGTGGGCCTGGGTCCGCGCATGCGCCTGCGCCCTTCGGAGCTTTCCGGCGGCGAGAAGCAGCGCGTGGCCATCGCCCGCGCCCTGGCCAAGGAACCGGAACTGCTGTTCGCCGACGAACCCACCAGCGCCCTGGATGCCGCCAACGGCCAGATCATCATCGACATCCTGCACCGCATTGCCCGCGACCACGGCACCACGGTGCTGTGCGTCAGCCACGACCCACGACTGGTCAGCCACGCCGACCGCGTGCTGACGATGGAAGACGGACGCATACTCAGCGATCGTCGCCAGCAGGGCCCCCTGCGTCCGACTACCGGGCACGCCGCGCCCGGCACCGAGGAATCCGCTCCATGAATGCCCGTCCTCTCCTCTCGCTTGCCGCCCTCGCCACCGCGCTGGCCCTGGCGGCGTGTTCGCACAACGACCCGGCTCCGGCGGCCGCGACCGCAGCCACACCGGCCTACGCCGCCATGGCACGCGGCCGCGTCGATGTCGAAGGTGGGCTGGTCAACCTCGCCATGCCGCGCGAAGGCATCGTTACCGAGGTCAGTGCGCATGAGGGCGACAAGGTCCGCAAGGGTCAGTTGCTGGCTGTGCTGGATACCGAGCCGGCCAAGCTGGCGGTCAGTGCCGCCGAGGCCGAGCAGGCGCAGGCCCAGGCCCAGGTCAAGCAGCTGGAAGGCCGTCTGAAGGCGGCCCAGCTACATGCGAAGCGCCTGACGGATGCCGCCAGCGCCGGTGCCGGCGACGGCCAGAGCGCAGACGACGCCCACGCGGGCGCCGCCCAGTTGCAGGGCGAGCTGGAAGCCGCCCGCGCCAACGTAGCTCTGACCACCCAGAAGCTCGCATCGGCCCGCTACGACCTGGCCCAGCACAGCCTGCGCGCGCCGCTGGCCGCCGAGGTCGTGAAGCGCTCCATCCAGCCGGGCACCAGTGTTTCCGCGCAGTCCGGTGCGGCCTTCATCCTGCTGCCGGAACGGTCGAAGATCGTACGTGCCGAGCTCAACGAGTCGTTCGTCGGCAATGTCCACCCGGGCATGGTCGCGCAGATCCTCGACGACAACGGCAGCGACCAGACACCCATCGCCGCCCACGTGCAGCGCATCGGTGCCGTCTTCAGCGCCAGCACGCTGGAGGAAGATCCCACCGTTCGTGCCAACTCGCGTGCCGTGGATTGCATCCTCACCCTCGACAATCCGGACGGCCAGGCGATGCGCATCGGTCAGCGCGTGCTGGTGCGTTTCGTCAACGATGAGAAGGCCGCCAAGTAACCCCTTGCACCAAGGGCGGGCGATCAACCTCCCTCATATGGTGCAAATCATTTCACCTTGAGCCGCCGTGCGGCGGTGCACAAGGCGCGATCCGCTGGCACGCATCCTGCTGAGCCTCCCGTAGTCCAGATACGGGAGGCGCTGTCATGAAGTGGATCAACGCGATCATCAAACCATTCACCCTGGACGACGTACGTGAAGCCCTTGCCGAGGTGGGCGTGCAGGGCATGACGGTAACCGAGGTGAAAGGCTTCGGCCGCCAGCACGGACACACCGAGCTGTATCGCGGCGCGGAATACGTGGTGGATTTCCTGCCCAAGCTCAAGATCGAGATCGCCGTCACCGACGAGCAGGTGGAGCGCGCCATCGAGGCCATCAGCGGAGCCGCCCGTACCGGCAAGATCGGCGACGGCAAGATCTTCGTGATGGAGCTTGAGCAGGCCATCCGCATCCGCACCCAGGAGGTGGACGCCGATGCGCTTTAAATCCCTGATCACCCTCCCCTGCCTGCTTCCCGCCCTGGCCCTCGCCGCTCCTGCAAAGCTGGATTCGGGCGATACCGCGTGGATGCTCACGGCCACGATGCTCGTGCTGCTGATGACGATTCCCGGGCTGGCCTTGTTCTACGGCGGCATGGTCCGCGCGAAGAACCTGCTCTCGGTGCTGATGCAGTGCTTTGCCATCACGGCGCTGGTCACGGTGCTGTGGGTGGTCTATGGCTATTCGGTGGCCTTCGACACCACCGGCATGGCCGCAGGAACAACCGGCTGGCATTCCTTCGTCGGCGGCCTCGGCCACGCGATGCTGGCCGGGCTGAAGCCCGACAGCCTGTACAACACCGTGCCCGAAGCGGTGTTCGTGATGTTCCAGATGACCTTCGCGATCATCACCCCGGCGCTCATCGTGGGTGCCATTGCGGAACGCATGAAGTTCTCCGCCCTGCTGCTGTTCACTGCCCTGTGGTTCACCGTGGCCTACCTGCCCGTGGCGCACATGGTGTGGGGCGGCCCAGGCGCCTTCCTCGGCGACCTGGGCGTGCTCGATTTTGCCGGCGGCACCGTGGTGCACATCAACGCGGGCATCGCCGGCCTGGTCGGCTGCCTGGTGATCGGCAAGCGGCGCGGCTATCCGCACACGCCCATGCCGCCGCATAACCTGGGTTACACCCTGGTAGGCGCCAGCATGCTCTGGCTGGGCTGGTTCGGCTTCAACGCCGGCTCCGCCGTGGCGGCCAATGGCAGCGCCGGCATGGCCATGCTGGTGACCCAGATCGCCACCGCTGCCGCAGCGATCGGCTGGACCGTCGTGGAGTGGCTCACCCACCGTCGCCCGAGCGTACTGGGCATTGCTTCCGGCGCCGTGGCAGGCCTCGTTGCCATCACGCCCGCCGCCGGCACCTGCGGCCCCGGCGGAGCGCTGGTGCTGGGCCTGATCGCGGGCGTGGTGTGCTTCTTCTGCGCCACGCGGCTCAAGCGTCACTTCGGCTACGACGATTCCCTGGACGTGTTCGGCGTGCACGCGGTGGCCGGCATCGTCGGCGCCCTGCTGACCGGACCACTGGCCGCGCCCGTACTCGGCGGCTTCGGCTCCGTGACCGACCTTGGCCTGCAACTGTGGATCCAGTGCAAGGGCGTGGCCTTCACCGTGGTCTACAGCCTCGTGTCCACGTGGATCATTCTCAAACTCGTGGATGTCATCGTGGGCCTACGCGTGGATGAGGAACAAGAGCAGGTAGGCCTGGATATCGCCCTGCATGAGGAGCGGGGCTACAACCTGTCCTGATACCCGCTTCCGGGCAGATAACGAATTGCAGGATTTTACGAGGCCGGCAGGAATGCCGGCCTTTTTACGTGGCTGACCGCGTTGAGAATATGCTCATTTTCGGCAGAATCATGCCTGAGATATAACTGTCACAACAGATTCACAAGAATTTGACAATCGCAAAATGTTGCTCTAGAACAGTCATAGCCTGACGTTCTTCATCTGTCGCTGGGTAGGTCGACAGCCGAAGTAAACGGGGCATCCACGCGGCATTCCCCCATGGGCGCCGCTCATCTGTTCATCGAATCGGGGCCCTGCGCGGCAGGGTCCGGTAGGGGCTTTTTGCATGTTTTATTCCTCTCCCGTCCGCAGCATCCTGCGTCCCACCGCTCTCGCGCTCGCCCTCGGGCTGGCGGTGGTCGGTACCGCTCACGCGCAGTCGAATGCTTCGGGCGTCGTCTTCGGTCGCATTGCGGCTGGCCAGGGCAACGTCGTACACCTGGAAAATCTCGACACGGGCCTGACCCGCGACATCAACGTCGATGGCGAAGGCCGCTACCGCGCCTCGTCGCTGCCGATCGGCCGCTACAAGATCTCGGTCCTGCGCGACGGCACCACCGTCAGCAGCCGTGACAACGTCACCGTGCAGGTCGGCACCGGCGTCGATGTATCGTTCGCCGCTGAAGCCGCTTCCTCGTCGTCCGCCCACGACCTCGAAGGCGTGCAGGTCACCGGCAACGTGCTGCCGTCCATCGACGTTTCGTCGGTCGATTCGCGCACCGTGCTCACCTCCGAGCAGCTGCAGAAGCTGCCCATCGCCCGTGACGTCACCTCGGCCGCCCTGCTCGCCCCGGGTGCCGTGGGTGGCGACGGCCGTTACGGCAACGTCGCCTCGTTCGGCGGTTCGTCGGCAGCGGAAAACCAGTACTACGTCAACGGCTACGCCGTGACCAACGCGCTCACGGGCCTGGGCCTCACCAGCCTGCCCTACGACGCCATCGACCAGCAGCAGATCTACACCGGCGGCTATGGCGCAGAGTACGGCCGCTCCACCGGCGGCGTGGTCAACATGATCACCAAGCGCGGCGGCAACACCTGGAAGGCCGGCGGCCAGATCGTCTACACCCCGAGCGGCCTGCGCGACTCCCCGCGCGACATCTACCTGGTCAACGGCACGCTCTACCAGGACCGCCACAAGAACAAGAGCACGGGCACCGAATACTCGGCCTACGTCAGCGGCCCGCTGATCAAGGACAAGCTGTTCCTCTACGCTACCGGCGACTTCATCAAGACGGATGGCTTCACGCGCGCCTCCACCGCCGCGCCGACCGACATGAACTGGGTCACCAAGACCAGCCGCTGGCTCGCCAAGATCGACTGGAACATCTCGGACAACCACCTGCTTGAGCTCACCGGCTTCAGCGACAAGACCACCGAGAAGGACCAGATCTACGGCTACAGCTACGCCACCGGCCAGCGCGGCGCCTACCGCGGCTCGATCAGCACCAAGAACTACGGCACGGCCGGCGCCACCCCGGGTGGTGACGTCTATATCGGCAAGTACACCGGCTACCTCACCGACAACCTCACGGTGAATGCCCTGTACGGCCGCAGCGTGTCCGACCACGTGCAGAGCACCAACAGCATCGGCGGCGAATGCCCGCTGATCAGCGGCAACTACACGCAGAACGGCAAGACCGTCTTCCCGCCCAGCTGCTACCTGCAGGGCCAGATGATCGCGCCGGGTGCCAAGGACAAGACTCACGGCTGGCGTCTCGACGTCGAGTACCGCCTGGGTGACCACGACATCCGCGCCGGTCTCGACAACCAGACCCTCGAATCCTTCGCGGGCAACTTCTACGAAGGCCCGGATTCCGGTCGCGCCAAGGGCGGCGCCTATTACTGGTCCTACGGCGACCTGAAGAAGAACCCAGACGGCACCTACGCCCGTACGGTGGCCGGCTACCCGGATGTGCTCTTCCCCCAGGGCACCACGAAGTACGTCCAGCGCGTTTACTACTACGCCGCGTCCAACGTGAAGACGGTACAGGAAGCCCAGTTCATCGAAGACCACTGGCAGATCAACGATCGCTGGCTGGCTTACGTCGGCCTGCGTAACGAGCAGTTCAAGAACATCAACGGCAACGGCGACGTCTACGTGAAGCAGCGTCACCAGCTCGCCCCGCGCCTGGGCCTCACCTGGGACGTCTACGGCGACTCGTCGCTGAAGATCTACGGCAACGCCGGTCGCTACCACCTCGCCATCCCGTCGAACGTGGCCGTGCGCGCCGCGTCGGGCTCGTACTTCCTGCGCCAGTACGGCACCTTCGACAGCGTCGATCCGGTGACCGGCGTGCCGGTCGGCTTCAAGCCCAACGGCAGCGAATATGCCTCCAACGGTCACGACGGCACGCAGCCCGACCCGCGCACCATCGCCGCCAAGGGCATGGGCGCGTACTACCAGGACGAATACATCCTGGGCTTCGACAAGATGCTGGACAGCGAGTGGGTGGTCGGTGCCAAGGCGACCTACCGCAAGCTGAAGAGCTCCATCGACGACTTCTGCGACTCGCGTCCGTTCTCGAACTGGGGCAAGCGCAACAACGTCGACATGAGCCACGCCACCATCTCGGGTTGCTACCTGTTCAACCCGGGCAAGAGCAACACCTTCCAGGTAGACATGGACGGCAAGGGCAACTACCGCGACGTCACGCTGACCAAGCAGGACTTCACCAACAACGGCGTGGGCTTCCCGGACCTGAAGCGCCAGTACTACGCGCTCAACCTGTACGCCGAACACCAGTTCAGCCAGAAGTGGTACGGCAAGTTCGACTACGTGTTCTCGCGTAGCTACGGCAACTCCGAAGGCATGCTGAAGTCGGACATCGGCCAGCGTGACCCGTCGGTGACGCAGGACTGGGATGCACCGGAAATCATGGTAGGTTCGAACGGTCCGCTGCCGAACGATCGCAAGCACCAGTTCAAGGCGTACGGCTACTACCAGATGACCCCGGAATGGCTGTTCAGCGCCAACCTCACGGTGGCGTCCGGTCGTCCGGTGAACTGCATCGGCGTGGCCCCGGGTGACCCGATCCGTTACGGTGCGTCGTACTTCTACTGCGACGGCAAGGTGTCGCCGCGTGGTTCGCGTGGCCGCCTGCCGTGGACGGAACAGCTGAACATCGGTGCCGAGTACCGTCCGGCGTTCGCCGATCACAAGCTGGGCTTCAACATCGACGTGTTCAACGTGTTCACGCAGCAGCGCAAGACCAGCGTGATCGAAGTGGGCGAAAGCGCCGCCGGCGCCCCGGTGGTGACCTACATGCGCCCGATCACCTTCTCGACCCCGCGTTACTTCCGTTTCGCGGTGCGCTACGACCTCTGATAACAATCACTACGACATCGGCGCCGTGCGACTCTCCCATCGCACGGCGTCTCCTCCCCTTATTGACCCGGCTGAGAAGCCGGGTCTTTTTTCGCAGCCCTTTGTAGGAGCGCGCCTTGCGCGCGACCGGTTTTCGCGATCACCCGGTCGCGCGCAAGGCGCGCTCCTACAGGGTTATCGTAAGTTGATCGCTGGTGTCGAAACCAGGTCGGTCGTCCCGCGTCTTTACAAGCGCCCGTCCACGGCATCCTGCGGAAGCACCGATTTCACGTCGTAAAGCACGGCACCGGGCTTGCCGAACGCACGAATCCTTTCCGCGCCGAAATCGCGGAACTCGTCATGCGCCACGGCCACGATCACCGCGTCGTAAGCGCCCTCATCGAGGGTCGTCACCGGACGTACGCCATACTCGCGATCGCACTCGTCGGCTTCGACCCACGGATCGTAGACATCGACATCGGCCATCGACTGGCGCAGTTCACGCACGATATCGATCACCCGCGTATTGCGCAGGTCGGGGCAGTTTTCCTTGAAGGCAAACCCCAGCACCAGCACGCGCGCATCCACGATATGCAGGCGTCGCTCGCTCATGAGGCGGATGACGCGGTCGGCCACATAGGTACCCATGCGGCTGTTGATACGTCGTGCGGCGAGAATCAGCTCCGGGTGATACCCCGTGACTTCCGCCTTGTGCGTCAGGTAGTACGGATCGACGCCAATGCAGTGGCCGCCAACGAGACCCGGACGGAACGGCAGGAAATTCCACTTGGTACCGGCGGCTTCCAGCACTTCGCCCGTATCGATGCCCAGGCGATTGAAGATGAGGGCCAGTTCGTTGACCAGGGCGATATTGACGTCGCGCTGCACGTTCTCGATGACCTTGGCCGCTTCCGCGATGCGGATCGAGGACGTCTTGTGCGTACCGGCGCGGATGATCGTGCGGTACAGCGCGTCGACGCGGTCGGCCGCCGCGGGCGACGAGCCCGAGGTGAGCTTGCGGATGTCGATCACGCGGCGCGCATGGTCGCCCGGGTTGATGCGCTCGGGGCTATACCCGCAATGAAAATCGACATTGAACGACAGCCCTGAACCGGCCTCCAGGATCGGTACGCAGATTTCTTCGGTCGTGCCCGGATACACGGTCGACTCGAAGATCACCAGGTCGCCGCGCTTCAGCAGGCCGCCCAGCATGCGACAGGCGCCTTCCAGCGGAGAAAGATCCGGCCGCTGGGCTTCGTCGATGGGCGTAGGCACCGTGACGATATAGACGTTGCAGCTGGCGAGATCCGCCAGCTCGCCGCTGTAGCGAAGGCGGGCGGCCGTGGCGAGCGCCTGCCCATCCACTTCGCGCGTGTGGTCGCGACCTTCGCGCAGTTCGGCCAGGCGGTTCGGATCGATATCGAATCCGAGGGTATCGAAATGTCTGCCGAATTCGACGGCCAGCGGCAGGCCGACATAACCGAGACCGATGATGCCGATCCGCGGATCAGGGGTAAGAGCCATGAGGCGCCCGGGCTTCCAAAAGAAACGAAGCGTACACGCCGGAGCGCCGCCTTAGTACCACCAGACGGGGGAGCCCGGCCCCTGCGGCGCCACGACCCGGCTATGACAGTGACCGGCAAACCCTCTAAGCTCGCGCCCCACATCCGCTACGATCCGCTGCATGACCGCCACCGACGATCGCTCCGCCGCGCGCCTGGCCTGGGCCCGCCACGCCACCGGCCTGCCCTCCCTCGACCTGGAACCCGCCTCCGCGGACGCCAGTTTCCGCAGCTACTGGCGCGGCTACGTCGACGGCCAGCCGGTCATCGTGATGGACTCCCCGCCAGAGAAGGAAAACCCCGCCCCCTGGGTGGAGATCGGCAAGCGCCTCCATGGCGCCGGGCTGCATACGCCGACGGTAATGGTGGCTGATCTGGAGCAGGGATTCCTGCTCATCGAGGACCTCGGCACCCGCACCTTCCTGCCCGAGTTGAACGAGGGCACGGTGGATGCACTTTACGGCGAAGCGCTCGACGCGTTGCTGCGCATGCAGATGCACGTGGATACCAGCGGCCTGCCCGCCTTCGACCACGCCTGGCAGACCATGGAAATGGAACTGATGCCCAGCTGGCTGCTGGAAAAGCATCTTGGTGTATCGCTGGCGTGCGGCGACTGGGATGTCATCGAGAATGCGTTCAGCACCATCATGCGCACCATTGCAGAGCAGCCTCGCGCCTTCATGCATCGCGACTACCACAGCCGCAACCTGCTGGTGACGGAAGAACGCTCTCCCGGTGTCATCGATTTCCAGGGCGCCATGTCGGGCCCGATCACCTACGATCTCGCGTCGCTGCTGCGCGATGCCTACATCGTATGGGACAACGAACAGGTGGAAGGCTGGGTCGAGGCGTATCGCCTGCGCCTGCTCGATGCGCGCATGCTCGACGAAACGGTGGACACCGACCGTTTCCGTCGCTGGTTCGACCTTACCGGCCTGCAGCGTCACATCAAGATTCTCGGCCTGTTCTGCCGGCTTTGTTATCGCGACGGCAAACCGGGCTACCTTGCCGATCTTCCCCGTGTACTGCGATATGTACTGGACACGGCGCGGCGTCATGCCGATACGGCGCCGCTCGCCGATCTCATCGAAGCGAAGATTGGCGGACGCGACATCCGGATGGCCAACCCGGCATGAGGCATGCACTCATCCTGGCAGCGGGGCGCGGCGAACGCATGCGTCCGCTCACCGATGCCACGCCCAAGCCGCTGCTCGAGGTGCATGGCAAGCCGCTGATCGTGCATCACATCGAGAAGCTTGCGGCGATCGGCGTCAACTATATCGTCATCAATACGGCGCATCTCGCGGACCGGTTTCCCGAAACACTGGGCGATGGTGCGCAATGGGGCGTGCGTATCCGCTATTCCTATGAAGGGCCGGAACCACTGGAAACCGGCGGCGGCATGCTCAAGGCACTTCCGCTGCTGGGCACCGCGCCATTCATCGTGGTGAGCGCGGATATATGGAGCGATGTCGATTACGCCACCTTGCCGCATGAGCCCGATGGCCTGGCCCATCTGGTGATGGTGCCGAATCCGGCGTTTCATCCGGAAGGCGACTTCTCGCTATACGCAGGTCGCCTGCATGACGAAAACGCACCCGCCGGCGCAGAGCGACTGACGTTCGGCAACATCGGCGTCTATCGTCCCGCACTGGTGGCGGGTGAAGCACCCGGCGCGTTCAAGCTGGGTCCGATGTATCGACGCGCCATCGCGCAAGGGCAGCTTTCCGCGGAAAAGTACACGGGATTCTGGCGCAATGTGGGTACGCCGGCGCAGCTGGAAGAACTGCGCGATATCGTCGCAGGCAACTGATCCGCTACGTCACGGCACCGATTCCGCGGCCAGCTCACGCAATCGCTCGCGACCCAGCGCAAACGCTTCGTTATAAGCGCTGGTGACATCGGGATGATCCACCGCACCATCACAGGCATCGATTTCTTCACCGATGTGATCGAGGATACGGTAGCTCGAACGGTAGAACACGTGGCCTTCATCGCCGTGATGTTTTACGGCTTTGGCCACCACACGAAACTTGCTGTGATTGTCCACTGCGGTTTTCCTCCCCCAGGCAACCGATACTGACGGGGGAAGATGACCGTTGCAAGTGGCGGTCGTTGCGGGCCGAAGACGGCACGATCACGGCCGATGGCGAATGGACGTCCATTCGTCAGTCAGGCCACTCAGCCGTTGTGTGCCATCCGCAGAGACACCGCGGCCGTGCCGATCGGAGGAGCCGTCGCTGCGGGGTCACCACGGGCTCCGGCCTGGGAGCCGCCCTGTGCCCGCGGTGTATCCGAAGGCGCGGGCTCACCGGCCACTTCGGCCGCGGCCCTGGCCGCCTGCTGGGTCATCACCACGATGCTGATGCGACGATTCACTGCCGATGACGGATCGGTCTTGTCAAAGGGTACGGACGCGGCAAGGCCCACCACGCGGGCGACTTTTTCCGCCTGCATGCCGCCTTCCACCAGGGTGCGACGCGCCGCATTGGCACGGTCGGCGGACAGTTCCCAATTGCCATAGGCACTGTCGGCACGGACATACCGCGCATTGTCCGTATGTCCTGAAATACTGATCTGGTTCGGCACCTGATTGATGAAGCCGGCCAGTTCGTGAAGGATCTGCACGGTGTAGACCTTCAGCGCGCCGCTGCCCGTATCGAACATCGGACGGTTCTGCTTGTCGACGATCTGGATGCGCAGGCCTTCGGACGTGATATCGAGCAGCAACTGATCCTTGTAGGGAGCCATGGCCTGGCTCTTGGCGATGGCGTCCTCGAGATCCTTCATCAGCTGTTCGAGGCGTTTCTTTTCCTTCTCCTTCGCCAGGCGATCCACATCGGCGTCGGTGGGCTTGGCAAACGCCTGCTGGTCGCCCGGACCCTTGGGCAGGTCCATCGCGCCGCCGAGCTTGATCATGCTCGTGCTCGCCCCACCCGGCCCCAGTTTTCCCGACGGCGCCATGGTGGATTGCCCCTGCGTCATACTGGGATTCTTGAAGTATTCCGACACGGCGGCACGCTGCTGCTTCGTACCCGCGCCCACCAGCCACATCACAAGGAAGAACGCCATCATGGCCGTGACGAAGTCGGCATAGGCGACCTTCCAGGCACCGCCATGGTGACCATGGCCGCCCTTGCGCCGACGCCGGATGATGACAACCTGCTTCAGCTCGCTCATGACGACTTACCGGGCACCCTTCAGGTGCGTTTCCAGATCCTGGAAGCTCGGGCGCGAGCCCGAGTGCAGCGACTTTCGTGCGAATTCCACCGCCACCATGGGGTTGTAGCCGCGAAGGTTGGCCATCAGCCCGACCTTCACGCATTCGAATGCCTTGCCGTCGGTGTTCACCCGCGACTCCATCGCGGCCGAAAGCGGCCCGATGAAACCATAGGACAGCAGGATGCCCAGGAAGGTGCCGACCAGCGCGCCGGCGATGTGCAGGCCAATCATCGCGGTGTCACCCTCGATGGCCTGCATCGTGATGACGATACCCAGCACGGCCGCCACGATGCCGAAGCCCGGCAGCGCGTCAGCCATCTTCTGCACCGCCAGCGCCGGTGCCAGCGCCTCGTGGTGGTGGGTTTCCAGCTCCACTTCCAGCAGCTGCTCCAGCTCAAGCGGGTCCATGCTGCCGCCCACGATCAGGCGCAGGCAGTCGGTGATGAAATCGATGAGGTGGTGTTCTGCGATCAACCTCGGGTACGCGGAGAACAGCGTGCTGTTCGCCGGGTCCTCGATGTGGGCCTCCATGCCGAGCTGCCCTTCCTTGCGCATCTTGGTGAAGATGTCATAGAGCAGGGACAGCAGGTCCACGTAATCCTGCTTACGGTACTTCGGCCCCTTGAACAGGGCCAGGGCTTCGCTGGCGGAGCGCTTCACGATATCCAGCGGGTTGGCGCTGATGAACGCACCCAGGGCCGCGCCGAAGATGATCAGCAATTCGTAAGGTTGCCACAGCGCCCCGATGGTGCCGTGCGAAAGAACATAGCCACCCAGCACCGAGACCAGGACGATAATCGAACCGATAATGACCAACATGACTTCACTTCCTCCCAGTCGTTTCCGTTATCGGCTGGTTGCTCGCCAAATTGAGGAATTCCATCACGATTTGTCCATGAATCACTCCGCCAGTGTGAGCGGTCCCGGATACCTTGGGAAAACGAGCCGAATCCGCGTGCCGATTCCCGCCTCGCTCTCGATCTCCACCCCGCCGCCCACCTGTGCCATGGTGCCGTAGACCTGGGCCAGTCCGAGGCCGGAGCCCCCTTCCTTGGTGGTGAAATAGGGCTCGAACAGGCGCTGGCGAACTTCCTCGGGCATGCCGCCGCCGGTATCGGCCACGCTCACGTACACCTGCACGCCCGAAGCTGATTCACGCAAGGTGCGTTCATGGGGCAAGGCCGCCGGGCGTTCACCCAGTTCGATCCGGATGTCGCCTGCATTGCCCATCGCATCGCGTGCATTGAGGCACACATTCATCAGGGCCTGCTCCAGCGCGTGACGATCCGCCCAAACGGGCAGCGCCCCGTCCCGCCGTTCGATCCGTATCCCTACCCGCCCGCCCATGGCATGACGTGCGAAGTCGGCGAAGCTGTTCACCAGCTCGCCCAGTTCCACCGGCTCGGCGCGCTCCGGCTGGTTGCGGGCGAAGGCGAGCAGACGCCGGGTGAGGGCCGTGGCGTGGCGGGCTCCCTCCATCGCATAGGAGAGCATCCGGCCCTGACGTGGCGTGAGGTTGGTGGCCTCGTCTTCCAGCCCGGACAGGCTGACGATGACCGTCTGCAACATATTGTTGAAGTCGTGGGCGACGCCGCTTACCAGTTGCCCGATGGCATGCTGTTTTTGTGCCTGGCGGGCGCTGGCTTCGGCCAGGTCGAGGGCACTATGGGCCATGTCCAGCTGCTCGCGTACACCGGCAAGACGGCTCTCCGCATCCTCCCGGGCGCCGTGCTCGGACTCCAGGCGCTCCAGCAAGGTGCCGTAACGCGTGGATGCACTGAGCGAACGGGCCACGGACTCGTTCAGGCGGTCCTGGAGCAATTCGTTGATGGATTCCAGCGCTGTCTGCAACTGCACCCGCTCGGTGACGTCACGACTGATGACGATGAAGTGATCCAGGACATCGCCCGCAACCACCGGCGCCACCATCACTTCCCACCAGCGGGATGCTCCCAGCGTGGTTTCGCGGACGCTTACGAAGTCCACGCGATCACCTGTCGCGGCACGATCCAGCGCCCGCGCCACCATGTCGCGCGCCTCCACAGGCCACAGATCGACCCAGCGGCGACCGATAAGCCGCTCCGGGCCATCCGGCGCCAGCGCAGCACACCCCAGTCCCGATACGAACCGGATCACGCCATCACGATCCAGTTCTTTCATGCAGTCGGCCGACGCCTCGACGAATTGCCGGTACCGTCCTTCCCAGTCGCTCATGACTCGCCCGCCGTTCGTCTGCCCCCTGAACACCTCTATCACGCAACGCCGGCCCTTCACCTGTCAAGCACCACTCTCACGCCATCCCGACACATGGAAGCGGACAGTGCTATCGAAGTTCTCGCATGGAGCCGGCATGGCCACCAAAGGACCCGTTCTGGTCGTCGAAGATGATCGCAACGTCCTCGACATCACCAGTTTCGTCCTGGAGACCGCGGGATACGACGTGCTTACCGCGATGAACGCCCGCGAGGCGCTCGTGGAGCTGGGCCTGCATCGGGAGATCCTGCTCGTGCTCACCGATGTGAACATGCCCGGCGACATGGACGGCATCGAGCTCGTTCGCGAACTTCGGCGCCTGGGCAATCCGGTGCGCTGCGTGGTGGTGTCGGGCGACGCGTTCCACGCCGCCGACCGTCTGGGCGATCTGGCCCCGTTCCTGCCCAAGCCTTACGACCGGCGCAGCCTGCTGAAGGCCGTCGAAGACGCGATGCGCACCACCCATCACTGAGCGCAGGGTTCAGTCCTTGCCCTCGTCCTCGTCGTCCTCATTCTCACCATCGTCTTCGTCGCCCTCTTCGCCGGGCCCGGCACCGGGCCGGTCGTCGTCAAAACCGGTTTCTCCCTCGGCGAAGACCGGCGTGCCTTCTTCATCCACCTCCAGGACAAGCCCGAGCGCCTTTTCAGCGGCTTCGGCGGCCACCGATTCCTCCCGGAAGCTGCGGTTGTCGTAGACGGTGAAGTAGCTGGGAAACCCGCTCGCGACGGGGTGGGAGGATATAAGCGCCTTGAAGCGGCTCCCATCCCTGGTGGCGCTGCTGCGAAGTGTGAAACCGGGAAATGAGCGCTCAGCCATCGATGGGGACCTCAAAAAGAAAAAAATTCAAAGCAGGCAGGAATTTGCCATTCGTCCTGCAAGAAGCACATGAAAATAGCAAGGGCATCGTTCAGGTTTTTGGCACTTGCCGCGCAAGTTTTTGTAGGGTATTTCCTACATCAAGCACCGTCACGCATCCTTCACGCGGTGTGACACGAAACAAACAGGGGCAGCTGAACACCATGAACGTCACCACCACCACGTCGCCATCCCGGCGCCTGGCGTGGGCCGCCGCCGCCATCCTCGCGATCGTCGGCCTCGTTGGCCTGGCGCTTACGCCGAGGGTAGCCGCCGCGATTCCTCGCACGGCGATCCAGATGGTATACGCCTGGTTGTGCGCTTCACTCGTCGGGTCCGCCTATGTCGTGGTCACTCTGGCCAACGACACCGAAGGCGCCCTCGAGGATGGCGACGACCACTGAATCTCAGGGACGAGGTCGTGACCGCAAAGAAAAACCCGCCGATGGCGGGTTTTTCTTTGCCCGGAGACACGCCCTGTTACGGGCGACGCTCCAGTTCCGGATCTTCCTTGGTGCGCGGCATGAGGTCCTGCTTGGACACGCCCAGCCACAGGAGGATCGGGCTGGCGACGAAGATGGACGACAGCGTGCCCACCAGGATGCCGATGAGCATCGTGATGGCGAAGCCGTGAACCACCGGGCCGCCGATGAAGAACAGCGCCGCCATGGTGATACCGGTGAACAGCGAGGTGATGATGGTTCGCGACAGCGTGCTGTTGATCGAACGGTTCAGCACTTCTTCCGGCGTGGCGTTGCGGCTGGACCGGAACAGTTCGCGAACACGGTCGAACACCACCACCTTGTCGTTGATGGAGTAACCGACCACCGCCAGCACCGAGGCCAGCACCGTCAGGTCGAACTCGCGCTGGGTCAGGGCGAAGATACCCAGGGTGACCAGGACGTCATGCACTTCGGTCGCCAGCGCGGCGATCGCGAAACGCTTCTCGAAGCGGATCCACAGATAGCCCATGATGCCGACGATCACGAAGATCACGGCCACGATGCCGTCGCTACGCAGTTCCTCGCCCACCTGCGGGCCAACGAAGGAGTAGCTCTTCATGGTCGCGTCGGGACGGCCCACCTTGATGGCGGTGACGACGTCGGCGGCTACCTTGGAAGCCACCTCGTCACCCTTTTCGTTGGTGGCTGCCTGCTTGCTGTCATCCTTGGGCTGGAGGCGCACCGTGACTTCACGATTGCCACCCACGGCCTGCACCAGGGGATTTTCCAGGCCATTCTTTTCGAGGGCCACGCGGACGTCATTGGTATCGACCGGATGATCGAAGGCCACCGACACAGCCACGCCGCCCAGGAAGTCCTGCCCGTAGTTGAAGCCGCGCACGCCGATCAGGGCCAGCGAGGCAACCATCAGCAACACCGCAAGGCCGATGCTGTACTTGCGCAGGCCGAGGAAGTTGAAGTTCGAGTTGTGATTGAAGATTTCCATGGCGTCCCTCCCGTCAGACCGACAGGGTCTTGAGCTTGCGGCCGCCGTGGATCAGCGCCGTGATGGCATGGGTCACCGTCACCGACGTGAACATCGAGGTGAGGATACCGATGAAGAGCGTGACGCCGAAGCCCTTGATCGGGCCCGAGCCCATGGTCATGAGGCCGAGCGCTGCGAGCAGGTGGGTGACGTTGGCATCGAGAATGGTGGCCCATGCCTTGTCGTAACCCGTGCGGATCGCCGCCAGCGGCGACGAGCCGTTACGCAGTTCCTCTCGGATACGTTCGCAGATGAGCACGTTGGCGTCGATCGCCATACCCAGTGTCAGCACGATACCGGCGATGCCCGGCATGGTGAGGGTCACGTGGATCAGCGACATCACGGCCACGAGCAACACGAGGTTGAAGAACAGGGCGATGTCGGCCACCAGGCCGAAGAGCTTGTAGTAGATGGCGGCGGCCACGAGCACGAGGCCCAGGCCCAGCATCACTGCCTTGAAGCCCTTGTCGATGTTGTCGGCGCCCAGGCTGGGGCCGATCACGCTTTCACCCACGATATCGATGGGCACGGCCAGCGAACCGCCGCGCAGCAGCAGGGCCAGTTCGGAGGCTTCCGAGTCCGACGGCAAGCCGTTGGTCTGGAACTTCTTGCCGAAGGGGCTGCTGATGTTGGCGTAGTTGATGACTTCCTCGGTGATCTTCGGCGTCTTCACTTCCTTGCCGTCGACCATCTTGGTTTCGGTGGTGCGCGTGATGTACAGCACCGCCATCGGCTTGCCGACGTTGTTGTTGGTGAAGTCCTGCATCTTGCGCGCACCAGCGGCGTTGAGCGTGACGCTCACGTTCGGCGAACCGTTCTGCTGGTCGCGGCCCGAGGTGGCGTCGATCAGCTCGTCGCCGGTGGCGATGATGGACTTGCTGAGCAGGTAGGGGCGCTGGTGATCGCGATCCCAGTAAAGCTTGGCATCGGGCGGGATGTTGCCCGAACGGGCTGCGTCGAGCGCCTGCTGCGGCGTGTAGAGGCCCGCGCGGTACTGCAGCGTGGCCACGGCGCCGATGATCTTCTTGGCTTCGACCGTGTCCTGCACGCCCGCCAGTTCCACCACGATCTGGTTGGCGCCCTGCTGCTGGATCAGCGGCTCGGACACACCCAGCGCATTGACGCGCTGGCGCAGCGTGGTGAGGTTCTGCGTGATCATGGCCTGCGACAGCTCGCGGAGCTTGGCCGGCTTGATCGTGGCGTTGATGGTGAAGCGGTTGCCGCTGGATGGACCGTCGGCCACCTGCAGCTCGGGGTAATCCGTGCCGATCAGCGCGGCAGCCTGCTGGCGGTCGGCATCGGTGCGCAGCACGAGGTTCACGCCCTGGCCGCGCGCATTGCGGTTGACCGAGTCGTAGTTGACCTTCTTCTCGCGCAGCAGGGCGCGGATGTCGTCGGTGTAACGGGTTTCCTGCGCGTCGACCACGGCGTTTGGGTCGACTTCCATCAGGAAGTGCACGCCACCCTGGAGATCGAGGCCGAGCGGCATCGAGTTCGCGCTGATGGCCTGCAGCCAGCCCGGCACCGTGGATGCCTGGTTGAGCGCCACCGTGTAGTCATCGCCCAGGCCCGTACGCAGCGTCTCGGACGCCTTCGACTGGGCGTCGGCATTACCGAAGCGGGCGAGCAGGCGGCCTGCCTTGTCGTCGACGTCGATCGACGAGGGCGGCACCTTGGCGGTGTCGAGCAGGGTCTGGATCTTGCTCTTGAGGGAGGCGTCGACCGCGGCACCGCGGTTGCCGGAAACCTGCACCGCCGGCTGCGGCGGGAAGACGTTCGGCAATGCGTAAACGATGCCGAACAGCAGCACGATCACGACCAGCGCGTACTTCCAGCGTGGAAAATCACTCATGTATTACGTTCCATGAAGGCGGCCGGGGAAACCGGCCGCGGCTGACGCTCGGGTGAGGACAAGGCCCTCAGGACTTCTTCAGGCTGCCCTTGGGAAGCACCTGGGTGATCGAGCCCTTCTGCACCTGCACGACGGTGCCCGGGGCGATCTCGACACGGACGAAGGATTCGCCGACGTCTTCGATGCGACCGGCCATGCCGCCGCTCATCACCACCTCGTCGCCCTTGGCGAGGGCGGACAGGAGCGCGCGGTGTTCTTTCTGCCGCTTCATCTGCGGGCGGATCATCATGAAATAGAAGATGCCGAACAGCACCGCCATCATGATGAGCGGGGAAAGGCCGAGGGCTCCGCCCTGCTGAGCGCCGGCGGTGGCGCCGGCGGCGCCCTGCTGTGCAACGGTGGCAAACGTCGTAAGGCTCATCGGATTTCTCGCAAGTCATGGAACGATCAAGGAAAAGCGACCGTTCACGTAAAAAGATCGTGGATTATGCCACGCGCCCCGGCGGTAATGAACCGCACCCCGTCACGGCTTTTGGGGCGATGCGAGCAAGCCGCAAGGCTCTACAGGCCGTCCACCTGCGCCTTTTTGCGGGCCTCGTAGAAGTCAGCCACGAAATCATCCAACGTGCCGGCCTCGATCGCGCCACGCAAACCGGCCATGAGCCGCTGGTAGTGACGCAGGTTGTGCATGGTAGCCAGCTGGCTGCCCAGGATCTCGTTGCAGCGGTCGAGATGGCGCAGATAGGCGCGGGAGAACCCGTTGGCGCAGGCGTAGCAATCGCAACCTTCCTCGATCACGCGCGTATCGGTGGCGAACTTCGCGTTACGTATGCGTAACGTACCTTCCCGGGTAAACAGGAAGCCGTTGCGGGCGTTGCGGGTGGGCATCACGCAGTCGAACATGTCGATGCCCCGGCGCACGGCCTCGACGATGTCCTCCGGCCGGCCCACGCCCATGAGATAGCGCGGGCGATCCTTCGGCAGCATCGGCAGGGTGAAGTCGAGGGTGTGGTTGCGCTCGGCCTCCGGCTCACCCACCGCGAGGCCGCCCACGGCATAGCCGTCGAAGCCGATCTCGATCAGCTTCGAGGCCGAACGGGCACGGAGATTCTCATAGGTGCTGCCCTGGACGATGCCGAACAGGGCGTTCGGGTTGCGCAGGTCGTTGAACGCCTGGCGCGAGCGTTCGGCCCAGCGCAGGCTCAGCTCCATGGAGTCGGAGGCGACCTTCTCCGTAGCTGGATACGGCGTACATTCGTCGAAGATCATCGCGATGTCGGAATCCAGCACTTTCTGGATGCGCATGGATTCCTCGGGCGACAGGAATACCTTCGAGCCGTCCACCGGCGAGGCGAAGGTGACGCCCTCTTCCGTGATCTTGCGCTTGTGTGCCAGCGAGAACACCTGGAAGCCGCCGGAGTCGGTCAGGATCGGCTTGTCCCAGCCGATGAAGCGATGCAGGCCGCCGAACTCACCCACGATCTCCAGCCCCGGCCGCAGGAACAGGTGGAAGGTGTTGCCGAGGATGATCTCCGCGCCGGTGTCCAGGACGTCGCGCGGGGTCATGGCCTTCACGGAGCCATAGGTACCCACCGGCATGAAGGCAGGCGTTTCCACGGTGCCACGGCCGAAACGGAGACGACCGCGCCGGGCCGCGCCGTCGGTGGCGAGGAGTTCGAAGGGAAGATTGGTCATGGGCGCCATTCTAGCGGACTCGGCCCGTGCGGCCGACCCACCTAAAGTTCTTGCCGGGCAGGCCGATCCTTATCCCATAGGAGCGCGCCCATCCGGGGCACGCCCAGGCCCCCGGAGGACCTGCCCTTGATCATCCAGCCGACCAGCCTCGCCGCCCAGTTGTGGGCCGGCGCGGCCGCAGGCACCACGGCCGCCGTCGATGCATGGCGGGTGGGTACGCTGCTGTCGGCACGCATCATGGGCCAGAACGACGTGGGCAAGGTGCTGCTGGATATCGGCGGCATCGCCGTCGAGGCGGATGCCACCGGCACCCAGCTCCCCCAGCAGTTCCAGGTGCGGGTGCTGACCCAGGGTGCGCAGCCCCAGCTGGAAGTGCTGATGGCCAGCCTGGATGAGCGCGTGGCCATGCAGGGCCTGCGCGAGCGGCTTCCCCAGCAGAACGGTTACGCGCCCCTGCTCGGCGTGCTGGCGCAGCTGGCCCGCAGCCCGGTGGCCCGGGCGCTTCCGGCCCCGCTGCGCGCCGCGCTCGCCACGCTGGAAGCCTCGATCAACAAGCCCGCCGACGTGGCCACGCCGCTGGGCATGAAGGAGGCCATCGCCCGCAGCGGCAGCTTCCTCGAAGCCCATCTCGCCCAACCGGACGAATCCACTCCGGCCGCCGATGATTTCAAGGCGGCCCTGCTTGCGCTGCGCCGCGCGCTGGCCGACCTGCCCACGGCGCGCCCCGGACTGGCGGCGCCACGGACCCTGGCCGACACTCCCCCGCCGCTGGCGCAGCGCGCCCTCGTGGCACAGCCGCGCGCCGCCGAACTGGCGATCGCGGACGACGAGGTGGAAACCCTCGTCGCCAACCTGCGCACCGATGTCCGCGCCGCGCTGGCCCGCGTCGAGATCGGGCAGCTGGAATCCCAGCCGCAGCATGGGCTGTGGATGGTCGAGATTCCGCTGGCCGGCGTGCGTGGGTATGACGTGCTCCAGCTGCGTATCGAGGAGGGCAAGGCCGGCGCGGTCGAAGCCGAGGGCCTGTGGACGATCGGCTTTGCCATCGATCCGCCGACGCTGGGTGCCGTGCAGGGGGAAATCCAGCTTCGCGTGCCGCGCGTTTCGGTGCGCCTTTGGGCGCAGCACGAGCTGACGGTGGGCCGCCTGGAAGACAGTTTCCTTTCGCTGCGCCATCTGCTGGAAAAGAGTGGGCTGCAGCTCGATCAGTTCTCCTGCACGCACGGCTTGCCTGCCCCGACGAACGCGTACAGCGCCGTCCTGCTCGAAGCACGCGCATGACCCATTCGCTTCCTTCCCCGCGCCGCAGTGTCACGCTGCGACTCGCCTCCCCTACCAGCAACGGACAGAACCAGCGGATCGACGCCGACGGGGTGAAGGCGATGCTGGAGCGTGCGCAGGCGCTGGGACTGGCCCCGCAGCTCGATCCGCAGATGGCGACGCTGCTGGCGGCCGTGAGGTTGCGTGAGGATGTGCCGCCGGAGCTCTATGCGGCGCTGGCAGCCGTAGTGGGAACGTTGCTGGCCGCGGCAGCGGAGTAAGTACGGTCGTTATCGCCTGACCGGTCGCGCGCGAGGCGCGCTCCTACAGAAGCGGATGCGTTGTCGCGCGGAAGGCGGCCGCTTTGAATCGGGGGCGCACAGGATGGGAATGCGTTGGCGTGCGGGGTCGCGCGCGAGGCGCGCTCCTACATGGCACTGCTTTGCGCAGGATGGGATGCGTTGCCTTGTAGGAGCGCGCCTTGCGCGCGACCGCAGGTGACGAACCCTAAAAAATCCCCATCCCCTGAATCGAAGCCACCTTCGGCTCGAACCCCGCCAGTTCGGCAAAACGCCTGCCACGCTCGGTGTAATCCTTGAACTGATCGAAACTCGGCGCCCCCGGCGAAAGTACGACGCAGCCGGTGTGACCCAGCACGCGCCGCGATGCCTCCACCGCAGCCGCCAGGTCCGTCACCCGATACACGTTACACACACCCGCGTCCTCCAGCGCCGCCGCAATACGCGGCCCGTTGGCCCCTTCGCAGATGATCGCCTCGGGTGAGTGCGTACGCATGGCATCGACAAACGGCGCCCAGTCGAGCCCGCGATCGTGCCCGCCGACGATCAACGCCACGCGCTGCCCAGGCACGCTTTCCAGCGCAGCAAGGCTCGCCAGCGGCGTGGTGCTGATGGAGTCGTTGATCCAGTGCAGGCCATCGCGCTCGCCCAGCGGTTGCAGACGATGCGGCAGCGGAGCGAAAGTCGACAACGCGGGCACCGCGGCCTTCGCATCGAAGCCCATGAGTTCCAGCGCCGCCAGTGCGGCACAAGCGTTGATGGCATTGTGCAGCCCCGGTGCCGACACCGCCGTGGCCGGGGCGATGCGCTCATCGCCACGCAGGATGAAACCATCGTCGACATGCCAGCCGGCCATGTCGCCAAACGTGTGCAATCCTGGATGCGCACGAGCGCGATCAAGCAGCGCCGGCTGCATCGCATTCACCAGCACATTCTTCGACGCAGCCAGCAGCTTCAACTTGTCATCGATGTAACGCTCGCGCGATCCATGCCAGTCGAGATGCTCCTCGTACAGGCTGGTGACCACACCCAGATCCACACCGCTGGCTTCGCTCGTCTGGTAACTCGACAGCTCGATCACCCACAGATCGGCCACGCCGTCATCGAGTTCGAGCATCGGCAGGCCGATATTGCCCGCCAGCGCCGTCCGCACGCCAAGCGATCGCGCCAGATGCGCGATGAGCGCAGAGGTGGTGCTCTTTCCCTTGGTACCGGTCACCGCGATGCTACGCGTATCAGCATGTGATGCGAACCACAGTGCCGTGCCCGAGGTAAAACGTGTGCCGCGCTCCTTCGCCGCCAGCAGTTCCGGCCGATAGGCGGAAATACCGGGCGATTTGATCACGATATCGAACGACGCCAGCGCATCCGCGTCCGGCGCGACGGCGTGCACCGCCACGGAAGGAAAATCCTTCCGTGCGATATCGGCCTCCTCGGCGGAGCCATACAGATCAACCGCCTGCCCCGGCAGGTGCCGCGCCAGCGCATTCAGCGCAGCGCGCCCCTCGCGGCCGAATCCCCAGACGGCAACGCGTCGACCGTCGAGCTCAGCCCAGTGCATCCAGCGCTCCGCGCAGGCGTTCCGGCACCAGATGCGATGCGCCTGGCTTCAGCCATTCGTCGATATCCAGTTCGTCCTTGTCCAGTTGCGGAAGGATCTCGCGACGGAAGCGCGAGACGAGGGCGTCTTCACGCCACTCCGGCCGCTCGGCCAGCGAGGCCAGCGCAGCGCGCGCTTCCGCGCCCTCGCCCACGCACTCGAACGGCTTGTGATCCTTGTATTCCAGCAGCGCATCGAACGCGCCAGCCAGCGATTCGTCATCGAGCAGGTTACGGCCGAAGATCGACACCAGCCGCGGCTTGGGCATGAACGGCGCCAGCGCGAGGAACACGAAATGGCACTTCGGACACTGCCCGCACCAGCGATCCGCCGGCTTGGGGCCCAGTATCCTGAAATTGCGATTGCAGCTGGAGAACACGCTGAAGTACTCACCACCCAGGCGAGCAAACGCACTGGTGACCGCCAGCTCCGACCACGGCCGCAACAACGAGCAGTAGTCGAGATCGGATGCGACATGTGAATGCAGATAATCGTGGAAGGTCTTCTCGAAACCGAAGCCCTTGCTCCACTGGTGGTTCACTTCCTGGCCGTCGTATTCCAGCGTAGCCACGGAGGCCGAACGCTCGTTGGCAAACACGATGGAATCGTAGCCATACAGGATCGCGGCCAGCGTAAGGATCGCGGAGTTGATCGCGGTCACCGGAATGTGGCCGTTCCACGCGCCGAGCTGGTTCAGCTCGAACAACCCTGGCGCGAGTTCACGCGAGATATTGAGCGTGGACAGGCCGGTGCGGGCAGCACATTCGGCAATGAGCGGCGAATTGCCGACCCATACCGCCGTGGCCTCGGCACCGATGGATTTCACCGCCTCGACGGCCACCACCGAATCCTTGCCGCCACCGATGGGCAGCAGCGAGCGATGCGGCAGGCCGACGGCCGGCGCGGTACCACCGCCCTTGCCCTCGAAGGGAAAGCGGATGCGACCACGCAGGTCGAGCCGGTTGCGATAGGCGAACTCGGCCAGGCCATGCAGGTACAGCGCGTCGGCAAGCGACGCGCTGTCCTCGTCGAGGGGCTCGCCCTCGACGACGATCGTTTCCGGAATGCCCGCCTTGTAGTAGCTGACACCGGCGACGATGTGGAGCAGGCGCAGGGCCGCCGCGAAAGCGGCCTCGCGTCCGGCCGGCACCTGGGGCGCGCCGGGGAAGGTCACGCGCTCGACGAGTTCGGGACCCTCGTCGAACGCATACGCCAGTTCGGCCACGCCATCGGTGAAGGCATGGCGGACAAAGCGGAAGCGCTGGCTTCCGCGTGGATCGGTGAACCGGGTTGTCACGGGAGGATCACCTCGTCGGCCTCGTCACGCAGGTTGTATCGCGACGCCATCGCCGCACCGTAGGCACCAGCCTGGGCGATGAGGATGACATCGTCCTCGCGCGATTCGGGCAGGCGCCGGTCGGAGCCGAGGATATCCCCGGACTCGCAGATCGGGCCGACCACCTGGTACATCGTGGTGGCGGGTTCGCCGAAACGCGTGAGGTTGGCAATTTCGTGCCAGGCATCGTAAAGCGCCGGGCGAATCAGGCTGTTCATGCCCGTATCGAGGCCCAGGTAACGCACGTTCGCGCCCTTCTCCTTGTCCTGGGTGACCTTCGCCAGCAGCACGCCGGCATCGGCCACGAGGAAACGCCCGGGTTCCATCCACAATTGGAACTGCGGATACGCCTGGCGCACGGAGGTGATGACGCGATCGAGCGCGGCCATGTCCAGCGGCGCCTCGCCCGGATGCGACGGCACCCCGAGACCACCACCGATGTTCAGCACCGAGATGGTGCCGATGCGTTCGGCCAGCGCCGCAAGCTGCGAATACACCTCGCCCCAGTGACCGGCATCGAGGATGCCCGAGCCCAGGTGCGCATGCAGGCCGATCACCCGTGCACCGGCCGCATCGGCCAGGCGCAGGAAGCGGTCCACATGTTCGATGGGCACGCCGAACTTGCTGCCCGTGCCACCGGTTTTCACCTTGTCGTGGTGACCGAGGCCGCGGCCCAGGTCCACGCGCAGCACGATGTCGCGACCGGCGAACATCTCGCCCCAGTGCTCCACCGGATGCAGCGCATCGATGGTGATGGTGGCGCGGGTTGCCAGTGCGGCGGCGAAGTCGCGACGCGAGGCGAAGTTGGGGGTGAACAGCAACGGCGCGCTTTCGGGCACCACGGCCGATACCGCCGCCAGTTCGCCCGGCGACACGCATTCGAAGGCAAAACCCTCTTCCGCAAGAGCGCGCAGGATGGCTGGATGCGTATTGGCCTTGACCGCGTAATGCACGCGATCCACGGCGTTCAGCGCCTTCAGCCGACGTGCCTGCGCACGCACGGTGGGCAGGTGGTAGACGTAGCGCGGGGTGCGTTCGCCAGCCAGTTCGAGCAGGCGCGGACGCTCGGCCTGCCACCATGCGGCCGCCGGCAGCACCGGTTCACCGGTGCCATACAGCGACTGCCAGCTGGGACCGAAGACCACGCTGTCGTCGGTGCGCAGCGCGCCGGCACCGATCAGCAGCTCGTGCAGGCGCGGCAGCATGTTGTCCACCACGTCCTCGTCCACCACGAAGGTGAGGTTGAGGTTGTTGGACGACTGCGAGATGAGATGCACGCGCAGCTGGCCGAATTCCGCCAGCACGCCCGACAGCTTGTGCAGCATCGAGCGCATGCCGCGACCCACGAGGGTGATGGCCGCGCACGGAGCGATGACCTTCACCCGGCAGACGCGGGCGAGATCGGCCGCCAGCGCCGCGATGGCGTCGGAATCGAGCAGGTTCTCGGTGGGATCGAGCGACACGGTGACGTTGGTTTCCGCCGAGCCGATGAGGTCGACCGACAGGCCGTGGCGCTTGAAGGCATCGAACACGTCGGCCAGGAAGCCGACCTGCTGCCACATGCCCACGGATTCCATGGAGATCAGCGTGATGCCCTTGCGGGCACTGATCGCCTTGACGCTGGGCGCATGCTCGCGCACCTCGGGGCCGATGACCGTGCCTTCCAGTTCCGGACGATTCGTATCTTTCACCAGCAGAGGCACGCGCGGCTCGCGCAACGGCGACAGGCAGCGCGGATGCAGCACCTTGGCCCCGGTGGAGGCGATTTCCTGGGCCTCTTCGTAGTCCAGGCGCTGGAGCAGGCGGGCGCTGGCCACCTGGCGCGGGTTGGCACTGAACATGCCGGCCACGTCGGTCCAGATTTCCACGCGGGCCGCCGCAAGCAGCGCACCGAAGTACGCCGCCGAGGTATCCGAGCCACCACGACCCAGCAGCACCGTGCGGCCGTCGTCATCGCGGGCGATGAAACCCTGCGTGATGAAGACCTCGCCCCGCTCCGCCAGCATCGCCGACAGCGCGGCGTCGTGGTGGGGCTCGACCATGGCCGAGAGCAGTCGCGTGCGCTCGTTCTGGTTGGGCAGCGCCACGGCGTGCAGGCACTCGCGGGCGTCCAGCCAGGTGGTAGGCAGACCGTTGGCACTGAGGAAGGCCGCACCCAGGGCGCTGGACATCAGCTCGCCATGCGCCTGCACGGCGGCCTGCCAGGCCAGCTCACCCAGCACGTTCGCGCCGGTGTCGGCGAGTCCGGCGAGGTCCGCGAGGCGGGCACCCAGGGTCTCCGGCATCGCCAGGGACATCTCGGCGAGCAGGGCATGGTGGCGATCGGCCAGTGCGGAGGCCGCATCCGAGCGGCGTTTGGGTTCGGAGTGAGTGCAAAGCTGTTTCAGCCCGTCGGTAATGCCGGACAGGGCGGATACCACGATCAGCACGCGGGCGCCTTCGGCGCGGCGGCTGGCGGCCAGCTCGAGGATATTGCGCCAGCGTGCGGCGGTGGCCACGGAGGTGCCGCCGAACTTCATGACGATCCAGGGCGCGTTGACTGGCAACGGCGCGTTTGCGTTCTCGCTCACGGGACTCTTCGGTTGGTGGGGAAAGCGGGTGCCGGGTTACCCGGCAAATTCACCGAAGTGTTGCGCTGCAACGGGAAAAAGGCAAACCGCCACCCATGCAGGAGCGCGCCTTGCGCGCGACCGGTATGCCAGGCGCCTTGCACGCAATCCGAACGCGACGATGGAAACACGCCTCGTCATCGCTTCGTTGGCCTGTCGCGCGCAAGGCGCGCTCCTACAGGGGAATGGGGCCGTGGCGGGCGCGCTCCTGCAGGGGTAGCGCTGACATTTCCTTGCGTAAGGTGGGGGCGCGCGCCATCCTGCACGGCCATCATCACCACACCGCGACGCCCATCATGGAAAACCCCGGCTACGCCCGCCGCCTCACCCTCATGGACGCCGCACTGATCGTCGTCGGCGGCATCATCGGCGGGGGGATCTTCCTCAATCCGGGCATCGCCGCGCAGCGCACCGACTCGGGGCTGATCCTGCTGGGTCTGTGGGTGGCCGGCGGCCTGCTCACCCTGGTGGGCTGCCTCTGCTACGCCGAGCTGGGCGCGCGCCGGCCCGAAGCAGGCGGCAGCTACGTCTACCTGCGCGAGGCATTTGGCCGTCTGGCCGGCTTTCTGTTCGGCTGGACGATGCTGCTGGTGATCTACAGCGGCAGTGCCGCCGCCGTGGCGACCATCTTCGGCAGCTATGCCACCTCCGTGTTCGGGCTGTCGCCCACCCTGGTGAAGCCGCTGGCGGCCGGTGCCCTGGTCTTCGTGACCGGCATCAACCTGTTCGGCATCCGCCTGGGCGCGCAGATACAGAACGTGTTCGCGATCCTGAAGCTCACGGCCATTGCCGTGCTGGTGGTCACGGGGCTTGCGTTCGCCGGTGCCGGCACCACGCAGGCCCTCGCTGCCAGCGCCTCGCCGCCCTCGGGCAACCTCGCCGGCGCCCTGCTGCCGGTGCTGTTCGCTTTCTCCGGCTTCGCTTATCTGAACAACCTCGCCGGCGAAGTGCGCGAGCCGCAGAAGACCCTGCCGCGCGCCCTGGTGCTTGGCATGCTGGTGGTGATCACGGCCTATGTGCTCACCAACTACGCCTACCTCGCCGTGCTGGGCCACGACGGCCTCGCCGCCAGCCAGGCGCCGGCTGCCGATGTCATGAGCCGCGTATTCGGTGCCTCGGGCGCGAAGATCATCGCCATCGGCATTGCCATTTCCACGCTGGGCTTCTGCAACATCACCCTCGTCGCCGGTGCGCGCGTATTGCAGGTGATGGGCGAGGACGGCCTGTTCTTCTCCATGGTGTCGCGCCTGCACCCGCGCCACCGCACGCCGAACATCGCCCTGATGATGCTCTCCGGCTGGGCGATCTTCCTGGTGCTGGTAGCCAATTACGGCCAGCTGCTCGACTTCGCCACCTTCGGCGACTGGGCCGCCTACGCCGTCACCATCGCCACCCTGTTCTGGTACCGCCGTCGCGTGAACGAGCGCCCTGCCTTCGTCACCCCGGCATACCCCCTGCTGCCCCTGCTGTTCCTGGTCACGGTGATCGCCGTGGTCACGGCGTATGCGTGGTCCAAACCGCTCAGCGCCGGCGTCGTCTGCCTGGTGGTGCTTGCCGGATTGCCCGTGTACGCCGTGTGGCGCCGGCTGTTCAGCCAAGTGGCTCGCTGAACAGCTGAACGGATGCCACAATGCGTCCGTTCAGCTGAGGAAAGCAGATGGCACAGCAAGGCCCGACGTCTCCCGTACCCGTCCCCAACGCCCATGACGCCAGTCAACCGGCGCCCAAGCCCGTACGCGAAGGCATCGATCTGATCGTCAACGACAAGCGCTACCGCCACACCGGCGACAAGGCCATGCCGCTGCTGTGGTACCTGCGCGACGTGCTGCGTCTGACCGGCGCCAAGTACGGTTGCGAGCAGGGCGACTGTGGCTTCTGCACGGTCATCGTCGACGGCAAGGCCGTGGCGTCGTGCCAGACCCGGATGGAAAAGATGACCGGCAAGCGGGTCACCACCGTCGAGGGACTGGCCGGCAAGGACGGCAAGCTGCATCCCGTGCAGCAGGCCTGGATCGACGAGGACGCCATCATGTGCGGCTTCTGCCAACCGGGCCAGATCATGGCTGCGGTCGACCTGCTCTCCCGGCAGAAGAATCCTTCCGATGCCGATATCGACAAGATCGGCAACCTCTGCCGCTGCGGCAGCTATGGCCGTATCCGCAAGGCGATCAAGCGCGCCGCCGACACCATGAAGGACGGCAAGGCATGAGCGGTGAGATCCGTCTTTCCCGCCGCCGCTTCCTGAAGTACGCCGCCGGTGCCGCTGGCGCCCTGGTGATCGGCATCGGCTCCGTCGAGGCCGCCGAGCGCCCGGTGCCCCTGGCCCTGCTGGGCGACAGCTGGTCTCAGGTGGGCCCGTACCTGCGCGTGGCCGCCGATGGCCGTGTGTTCATCGGCGTACGCGACCCCGATAACGGCGAAGGCACCGCCACCTCCCTGGCCCGCATCATCGCCGAGGAAATGGACGCCGACTGGAGCCGCATCATCGTCGAGCCGCTGGGCCTCGGCGTCAGCGTCGACAACGGCCAGGCGAAATTCACCTACGGCCACCAGCGCAGCGGCGATGCCACCAGCATCCCGGCCGCCTGGGCCGACCTGCGCCAGGCCGGCGCCCTGGCGCGCTGGTTGCTGCTACAGGCGGCCGCCCGCCGTCTCGGCATCCCCGCCGACCAGCTTCGTGGCGAAAACGGCATGGCCGTGGCCGCCGATGGCCGCCGCATCTCCTACGCCGACCTCGCAGCCAGCGCCGCCGATATCGACGCGCCGTCCAGCGCGCCGCCGGTGAAGCAGGCCGACCGCTACCAGTTCATCGGCCAGCCGGCCGGTGACGTCGATGCGCTTGCCGTGGTGACGGGCGCGCTGGCCTATGCCGGCGACGACAACATCGGCGACCCCGTCATCGCCGTGCTGGCGCGCTGCCCTTATCCGGGCGGTTCGCTCGACCAGGCCGACAGGGAAGCCGCCGGGCGCATTCCGGGCGTGCATGCGGTCATCGACCTGACGCCTGAGCAAGGCCAGCCCGCAGGACTCGCCGCGCAGGCGCCCGCCATCGTGGTGCTCGCCAGCGATACCTGGGCGGCGCTCTCCGGTCGCAACGCGCTCAAGGCCACCTGGAAACCTGGCGCAAACGCCGAGCCATCCACCGGCACGCTCGAACAGCAGGCCCTCGACCTGTTCGGCAACGAACAGGCCACGCCATCGACGGTGCGCAACGACGGCGACGTGCTCGCCGTGCGCAAGAAGGCCGCACGCGCCCTCGAAGCCACCTATTTCCAGCCGTGGGTGGCCCATGCCACCGCGGAAACACCCAACTGCACCGTTCGCCTCGACCCGGACACCAGCATTACCGTCATCGCCGCGACCCAGTCGCCGCGACAGGTGTACTCGGTGGTGCAGCGGATGACAGGCCTGAAGCCGGACCAGATCGATATCCGCGTACCGCGCGGCGGTGGCGGCTTCGGTCGTCGCCTTGAAGCCGACTACGTGGCCGAGGCGGTGGCCATCGCCCTGGCGAAGAAGCCGGACACGATCCGCAATCGCCCGATCAAGGTGCTGTGGACCCGTGACGACGATCTCGGTCACGACTACTACCGCCCCATGGCGGTGCACCGTCTCAATGCCTCGCTCGACCGCAAGAAGAACATCGTCGGCTGGCACCAGCGCATGGCCAGCCCCTCGGCGCTGGTCAACCGCAACGTTCCCGACAATCGTCTCTGGCAGTCCGAGCTGGTAGCCGACGCGCTACCTGCCGGCCTGGTGCCGAACTTCCGCAGCGACTGGTATCCGCTGTCGTCGCAGTTGCAGCGTGGCGAATGGCGCGGCTCACCCCATGTGACGCCCACCTTCGCCAGCGAAAGCTTCATCGACGAACTGGCGCATTCGGTGCAGGCCAATCCACTGGATTTCCGCCTGGCCCTGCTGGGCAGCCCGCGTCAGCTGCCCTACGCCGGACGCGGTGGCCCCATCGATACCGCCCGCATGGCGAACGTGCTGAAGCTCGCCGCCGACAAGCTCGACTGGAGCCGCTGGTTGCGTAGCGAGAACGGCCTGGGCATCGCCTGCGCCTATGTCTTCGGCGCTTACGTGGCCCATGCCGTTGAAGTCGCCCCCACCCAGGACGGTATCGACATCGTGCGTGTCGTGGTGGCGGCCGATGTCGGCCGGGTCATCAACCCGAAGGGCCTGGAAGCGCAGTTGCAGGGCGCCACCATGGACGCACTGTCCACGGCCCTCAACCTTGCCATCACCATCAAGGATGGCAAGGTGCAGCAGAGCGGCCTGCGTGATTACGCGCTGTCCGCGACGCAGCCGATGCCTAACGAAGTGGAGACCATCATCGTGCCCTCCACCGCCGATCCGGCGGGTGCGAGCGTCGTTGGCGTTCCTTCCGCGGCACCGGCCCTGGCCAATGCCGTCTTCCGTGCCACGGCCGTGCGCGTACGCAGGCTCCCCCTGCTGCGCGAACTGGCGCGGCTGCGGTAAATCCCGACCGGTTCCCGAGGTATCGCATGACATTCTCATCGTTCACCTCGGGGCCATCGGCACCGCGCAGCGACGCCGACCTGGTCGGCACCAACCGCCGTTTCTACGACAGCCTGTGGTCCGAGGCGAAGCTTTTCGCTCCGGAGCGTTTCAACACCTGGCCGCTGGTCAGCGAACTGGTGGCGAAGACCACCCGTCGACTGGAAATCGCCCCGGGCCTGCGCCCTCGCCTGCCCCTGGCCGATACCCAGTTCCTGGACCTCAGCCAGCCCGCGCTCACACAACTGGCGAAGCACGGCGCCAATGTGGCGCACGGCCTCATCGGTGAACTGCCCTTCCAGGACGCCAGCTTCGACTTCGTCTGCGCGCTCGACATCCTCGAACACGTGGTGGACGACGAAGGCGCCGTGGCCGAACTGGCCCGCGTCGCCACGCCAGGAGCGCACCTGTTGCTGTCGGTGCCGCTGGACCCTGCCGCCTGGACCGCCTTCGACGAATTCGTGGGCCACTACCGCCGCTACGAGCCCGACGGCATCCGCGCCCTGCTCGCCCGCCATGGGATCACCATCGAGCGCAGCGCCGTCTATGGCATGCAGCCGAAGTCCTCCCGCCTGCTGGATCTGGGCCAGTGGTTCCTGACCCATCGCCGGGCCCGCGCCATGTGGTGGTACAACAAGGTCTTCATGCCGCTGGGCGTGCGTTTCCAGAAGCCCCTGGCTTTCACGCCGGGCTTCACGCCGGGCGCTGGCGTGGACGAAGTCCTGCTGGTCTGCCGCAAGGCCACCCCTTAAATCGAGTAAAAACAGGGGCTTTACACATGGCGCGCCGCAACTGGTTATGATGCGCCATCTCCCCGCCCCCGGAACCGGCATGCTCTACCTCATGCACGAATGGCAGCGCTCGATGCTCAGCCCGCTTACCTATTGGGCCGAAGCCAGCGCGAAGATGTTCGGCGATGCCGCCAGCCCCTTCGCCCGCATGCCGGGAGCCGACCGCGCCGCCGCGGGCTACGAGCTGATGTTCCGCCTGGGCAAGGCCTACGAGAAACCCGAGTTCGGCATCCACAGCGTGCACGCCCACGGGCATGACGTCGCCATCGTCGAACAGGTAGCCATGGCGAAGCCGTTCTGTACGCTCAAGCGCTTCAAGCGCTTCTCCGACGATCAGGCCACCGTCGACAAGATGAAGCACGATCCGGCGGTGCTCGTGGTGGCGCCGCTCTCGGGCCACCACTCCACCCTGCTGCGCGATACCGTGCGCACCCTGCTGCGCGATCACAAGGTGTACATCACCGACTGGGTCGACGCGCGCATGATCCCGGTGGAAGAAGGCTCGTTCTCGCTGGCCGACTACGTGTCGTACATCGAGGAATTCATCCGCCATGTCGGCGTGCATCGCGCGCATGTCATCTCGGTGTGCCAACCCACCGTGCCGGTGCTCGCAGCTGTCTCGCTGATGGCGGCCCGTGGCGAAGACACGCCTGCGTCGCTCACTCTCATGGGTGGCCCCATCGACACGCGCAAGAGCCCCACCAGTGTCGACAACCTCGCCACCACGCGTCCGCTGTCGTGGTTCAGCGGCCAGCTGATCCACAAGGTGCCTTACCAGTATCCGGGTGCGGGACGCGACGTGTATCCGGGCTTCCTGCAGCATGCCGGCTTCATCGCGATGAATCCCAGCCGCCACCTCATGTCGCACTGGGACTTCTACGAAAACCTGCGCAAGGGCGACCTCGACGACGCCGAGGCGCATCGCAAGTTCTACGACGAATACAACGCCGTGCTCGACATGCCGGCCGAGTACTACCTCGACACCATCGAAACCGTGTTCCAGGAACACCGCCTGCCCAAGGGCACGTGGGAAGTGCACGGGGAGCTGGTGCAGCCGGCGAAGATCAAGAATACCGCCCTGCTCACCATCGAAGGCGAGCTGGACGACATCTCCGGGCTGGGCCAGACCGAAGCCGCGCATGGCCTCTGCAAGGGCATCCCGAAGAAGCAGAAGAAGCACATCACCATCGAAGGGGCCGGCCATTACGGCATCTTCAGTGGCCGCCGCTGGCGCGAGATCGTCTACCCGGATGTCCGCGACTTCATCAAGAAGTTCGACAAGGGCAACAGCAATACGGGCGCCAAGGGCACACGCCGCGCCTGAGTGTCACCAGGGCACCGTCCGGCCGCGATAGTCCAGGTATCGCAGGCCCGGAGTGCCCTGCTGCTTCAGCAGCACGTCCACGAGACCGGGAATGCTTTCCTCGATGGTGAGCGGCGCACCCGCACCACCCAGCTCCGTGCGCACCCAGCCCGGCGCCATCAGCACCATCGCCCGTGACGAACCGGCATGACGTGCAGCGAAGCTGCGCATGCACATGTTCAGTGCCGCCTTGCTCGCACGATAGACCTCGCGCTGGCCGCCTTCGTTGTTGCCCACGCTGCCCTGCCCCGACGACATCACGGCAACGATGCCGTCTGCCGGCACGTTGCGCTCCAGCGCCTCGACGACGCGCATGGGGCCGAGCGTATTGGTCAGCATGACGTGCATGAAGTCGTCCGTTGCCACCTCGCCGATGGTCTGGCTCGGGTCGCGGTTGGTCGTTCCCGCGTTGACGAAGAGGATGTCGAAGCGTCGCCCTTCCAGGCGGTCGCGCAGCGCGGCGATCTGGGCCTGCTCGCAAACGTCCACCACCTCGATCTCTACGCGACCGGGATGGGCATCGGCCAGCGCGTGCAGCGGCGTATGTCCGCTCCCGCGACGTACCGTGCCGACGACATGCCAGCCCTTATCAAGGCATTCCGCAGCGATCGCATGGCCAAGTCCACGCGAGGCGCCGATGAGGAGGATAGAGGGGGTGTGAACCATGGGAGAGTCCTTCGGAGGTCGTGACCCGACGCATGCTGCGCCCGGGTGGATACATGCGCAAGACGCATAGGAATCAATACATGATTGCATTCAACGCCATATATGGCGGTATCCTCGCGCCATGGACCTCATCGACCTCAACCTGCTGACCGCCCTGGATGTGCTGCTTGCCGAAGGCAGTGTGACCCGCGCCGCGCGTCGCCTGGGCCTGAGTGCCTCGGCCATGAGCCGCACGCTCACGCGCCTGCGTTCGGCCACGGGCGATCCCTTGCTCGTGCGCGCCGGTCGCGGCCTGGTACCCACCCCGCACGCCATTGCCCTGCGCGAACGCGTGCCTGCGCTCGCGCGGGACGTACATGCGGTGCTGAGCCCGCCCAGCGACCGCGTGGACATCACCTCGCTGGACCGCCTGTTCACGATCCGCGCAAACGAGGCGTTCATCGCGTTCTTCTCGTTGCCGTTGCTGAAGGCGATCAACGAAGCGGCACCTCTCGTACGCCTTCGTTTCGCGCCGAAGCCGGACAAGGATGCGACGCCGCTGCGCGAGGGGCAGATCGACCTGGACGTCGGCGTGGTGGAGTCTCCTGCGCCGGAAATGCAGTCACAGCCTTTGTTTCAGGACCGGCTGGTCGGCGTGGTGCGGGAAGGCCATCCCCTGTTGAAACAGCGACGCATCAGCGCAGAGCAATTCGCGGCCTTTGCTCATGTCGCAGTGTTGCCGAAAGGGAGTGCTCCCCATCCGCTGGACGAGGCGCTCTACGCACGGGACCTGAGGCGCGACGTACGCGTCGAAGTGCCCGGATTCCCCGATGCCTTGCGCATCGCGCAACATGCCGGCCTCGTCGCGACCGTGCCACGCTCCTGCCTGGGCAATGCACTGACCCCCACCGACACGAGCACCACGGGGCTGGTGTCATTCGAGCTGCCGCTGGAAACGCCGCCTTTCACCATCTGCGCCATCTGGCATCCACGCATGGATGCAGACCCGGCGCATCGCTGGCTGCGCGATGTCATGGTGTCACTGTGCCAGCAGGCTTATCCCGATTGACGTGCGCTGCTCATGAATTGACCAGTGAAACGCAAGTCGTTGACTGCGAAAGCGCGATCCGACTTGTCCACACCCTTATGCAGCGCGTATCCACATTCCATGTGGATAACCGCTTGTGTAGGAGCGCGCCTTGCGCGCGACCGGGGTTGTCGCGGAAACCAGTCGCGCGCAAGGCGCGCTCCTACAGTGGTTACGTTTTAATCATTGCAACGCAACCTGCTGACACCAAAGTCCGGTTCCGGCTTATCCACACCCTTATGCAGTGCGTATCCACACTCCATGTGGATAACCAGCTTCTGTAGGAGCGCGCCTTGCGCGCGACCGGGGGTTGTCGCGGAAACCGGTCGCGCGCAAGGCGCGCTCCCACAGTGGTTACGTTTTAACCATTGCAACGCAACCTGCTGACACCAAAGCCCGGTTCCGGCTTATCCACACCCTTATGCAGTGCGTATCCACACTCCATGTGGATAACCAGCTTCTGTAGGAGCGCGCCTTGCGCGCGACCGGGGTTGTCGCAGAAACCGGTCGCGCGCAAGGCGCGCTCCTACAGTGGTTACGTTTTAACCATTGCAACGCAACCTGCTGACACGCAAGCTCGGTTCCGGCTTATCCACACCCTTATGCAGCGCGTATCCACACTCCATGTGGATAACCAGCTTCTGTAGGAGCGCGTCTTGCGCGCGACCGGGGTTGTCGCGGAAACCGGTCGCGCGCAAGGCGCGCTCCTACAGTGGTTACGTTTTAACCATTGCAACGCAACCTGCTGACACGAAAGACCGGTTCCGGCTTATCCACACCCTTATGCAGCGCGTATCCACACTCCATGTGGATAACCAGCTTCTGTAGGAGCGCGCCTCGCGCGCGACCGGTCAGCACGACGACCCCGGTCGCGCGCAAGGCGCGCTCCTACAGTGGTCACGGTTTGACCAAGGCAATGCAACCTACTGACACGAAAGCCCGGTTCCGGCTTATCCACACCCTTATGCAGTGGCTTTCCACATTCCGTGTGGATAACGCGAGCTAGAGCAACGCCCAGCCCAGCAAGCCCACCACGATGAAAAAGGGAATCGACCAGATATGAAACGCAAGCCATGCCTTGCGCTCGCCAAGCAGGCGCAAGGCAATCAGGTTTGCGAGCGAACCAAGCACCACGCCAAATCCGCCTGCATTCACGCCCCACGCAAGCGTGCGCCAGTCATGCGAGTACTCGCTGAGCAGGATGGTCGCCGGCACATTGCTCATCACCTGGGATACCAATGCGCTGGTGACGTAGAGATGCCCCGGATGATCCAGACCCAGGCCACCGATGAAATCACGAATTACCTGGAGCCCGGCCAGCAGCTTCAGGTCGATGAACATCAGCACGAAGGTCAGCAACAGCCCCCAGTCGATCGCAGCGACGATACGCGGCCGGAACGCCAGGAATACGACAAAGACACCGAGCAACGCCCAGCCAGCCATGTGCATGTCGGCAAGCACGATGAAAGGCAGGTACAGCACTGCCGCGACAATCAGCATGCGGTGATCCACCTGCTCGTCGCCACGGTCGTGCACTTCGAGGCGCGTTGCGGGAAAAGCAAAAGCCGTTACAACCAGCAACAAACCTAGCGCCAAGGCCACCAGCGGCAACATCGCCAGCACGAAGCCGCCGAAGCCGTTGCCCCACTGCTGCCACAGGAACAGATTCTGCGGGTTACCGATGGGCGTAAGCATCGAGCCAGCATTGACGGCCAGCGCCTCGAAGATCACCAGCTTGGTCGCCGGCATGCGCGCGATGCGGCACATGCTGAGTGTCAACGGCACCATGACAAAGAGCGAGACGTCGTTGGTCAGCAGCATCGAGAGGAGCGCCGTGGCCGCGACGAGGCCGAGCGCCGCGATGCGACGGGTGGCCGTGCGATCGATCAGCCAGTGACCCGCCACATGCAGGGCGCCGCTCGTCTCCACTGCCTTGGTGAGCAGTAGCAAACCTGTAAGCGCCGCGATAGTCGGCCAGTCGACCAGCCCGGGCCATTCGGGCAGGCGCGACGGCAGCGCGATCGCGAACACGACCGACGCTGCCAGGAGCGTGAGGAACAACATGTCGCGGCGCAATCCGCGCAGCGACTCCGGCAACCAGTTCATCCGCAGATTCCCACCCAAGATGGGCAGATGATAGTGGCCGCGATCGTCGCGGCCACGTGCAGGCATGAATCAATCCTGCTTCGGGACATCCAGCTTGCCGCCGACGTTTTCCTTCGTGTAGTTCAGGTCGCCGCTGCCCTTCTTGCGCACCGTGAGATTCTTGTCGACATGACCGACAGCCAGGCTGCCCGAGCCGATGCGGTCCACGGACAGGCTGCCCTTCACGCCGCCAATCTCGGCGTCACCGGAGCCGATGGTGTCCACCCTGGCATCGCCGGCAATCTCATTGGCACGCAGGTCACCCGAGCCCACCGCCGTCACAGTGAGAGGACCAATGCCGCGGAATGCGGCTTCACCCGAACCCACCTTCACGGTGACCGGTCCGGCGATGTCGTTGGCTTCAAGCTCGCCTGACCCGACCTGGGTATCCAGCGACTTCAGGCCACGTACCTTGGCGCTGCCCGAGCCCACCTCCAGCTCGACCGGGATGCTGGCCGGAATGGTCACGTTGGCCTTGAGGTCGGTGTAGTGGCTACCGAATCCCCAGCTGCTCTCCTTGCTTTCCAGGGCAATGGTCAGCGTGTCGCCGTTCTTCTGCTGGGTAACCGCCAGGCCGTCGAGCAGCTTCTGGTCCGATGCGCATGCCTTGCCGCTCACGCTGCCACGCGTGCCGCTGCCCTTGGCTTCCACCGTGAGGTCGAAGGCGTTGGTGACGAAGTGCACCTTGCTGATACCGCTCAGGTCGAGATCGAGATTGCGGTCGGCGTGAAACTCGCAGTGATTGCTGGCAAATGCCGCCGCGGGTGCCAGCAGGAGGGCGGCGAGGATGAGTTGACGCATGGATGAAGCCTCCGTGGAAGTCTGGGCCGGTAGAGATGAGCGGCTGGACAGCCAAACGTTACAGGATGGAATTTCGCCGACACGAGCATGCCGGAAGTGGTCGTCGGTGTTTATCGGTCTTTCGGCACGTCTACCGTGCCGCCGATGCCGGAGTAGTTGATGCTGCCGCTACCCTTGTGGTCCACGGCGAGGCTTCCCTTCACGTCGCTGACCGTGAGGCCGCCCGAGGCCACGCCACGCGCGCTGACGTTACCGTTCACCCCGCTGACCCGCAGGGAACCCGAGGCCACGGGCCCCAGCGTGGCATTGCCACGGATCTGGCGGGCATCGAGCGACCCGGACGCGACGCTTTCGACATTCAAGGAGCCGATGTCGGTGAACGTCGCCTGCCCGGAAGCCACCCGTGCACCGACCTGGCCCTTGACACCCTCGGCCTTGAGCAGGCCGGAGGCCACGGTGGTGTCCAGCGACGCCACGCTACGCACCTTCGCGGTACCCGAAGCCACCTCGACGCGAACCGGCACGCCGGCTGGCACGCTGGCCGTTACGCGCAGATCGTTATAGCCACTATTCCAGTGCCACTGGGGAGCAAAATTTCCCAGGGTGATCGTCAGCACATCGCCGTCCCGGCTCTGGGTGATGACCAGATTCTCCAGGGCATCCTTGTCGGATGCACAAGCCTTTCCATCGGCCGAACCACGATTACCAGAGGCATTTCCGGCAACCTCCAGCTCGTAAGAACCGGTGAGGAAACGCACCTGGCGCACGCCCGAAAAATCGAGGTCGAGATGGCGGTCGGCGTGAAATTCGCAACGGCCATCGGCCATGGCAACGGCGGGGACAAGCAACAGCAAGGCAAACAGTGACTGACGCATGGGTAAATCCTCCGGGGGCGTGTCTGACCCGGGCATGGATGCCGCCCGACCGTAAAAGGTTGCATACCGGGAGTTCCCGCGAATCTGAGCGAACGCCAACGTAACGGTCAACCGTCGTCGTTACGGCACGTTTTTCCCCGTGCAAGCCCAACCCGGAGACATCTCATGCAACGCAAGACCCTTATCGCCAGCGCAGTTTCACTCCTCCTTGCCGGTTCGGCCGCCTTCGCGTTCGCGCAGGATGCCGCCCCGCAAGCTCCGGCCGCTCCGGCCGCACACAGTGCCCCGCAGGGCCAGGGCCAGGGTCAGAAGTGGGGCCGCGGCCCCGGTGGCGACCACGGTAAGGGCGGCTGGAGCCAGCACGGCCACGGCGGCATGCGCAGTGGCGTAATCGGCGACATCCGCGGCCTGGAACGCCTGTACATCATGTCCGGTCGCCAGAAGGAACTGCCGGCGCTGTACAACGACATCCTCGCCAAGTCGCAGAACCCGCGCGTGCGTGACTACGCTTACCGTCACCTGGCCCGCACGCAGATGCAGCCGCAAAACGTAGACGCCGCCATCGCCACGATGCGCAAGAGCCTCGACGAAAGCCTCGCGCAGGACCAGAAGCGCCACCAGGAAATGGAAGCCTTCAAGGCACGCATGCAGCAGCGCGCATCGGCAAAGACCCCCGATAGCAAGTAAGACCGCTGCGAGCACGAGAAACGGAGCCTCATGGCTCCGTTTCTTTTCCGCCCCGATATGCGTTGTAGGAGCGTGCTTGCGCGCGACCGTTTGATACGCCGCATCGCCAGTTGAAAGAGGCATCCCTACCGAAGGGGTAGGAGCCGATCGTATCGGCGATGTTGCGCTCCGTAGGAACCCAGCCCATGTGGTGCGTCGCTCCGTAGGGAAGGCTCGGCTTACGGCCTCGCATCGGCGCGTGAGGCGTGGCGTTGCAGAGGCGACGGGGGCGGCCCTTGGCGCGACTTGATGGAGGTGAGGGGGTGGGCGGACCAGGCCGCGTAGCGGGGCCGGCCAGGAAGGCCGGCCTTTTTCGCCGAGGCAGGAGCCGAGTCGAAAAACCCCGCACGCTCACCGTGCCCGAAGGGGCGTAAGCCATAAGACACTGAGCCGCGCAGCGGCTCTCCTTTCCCGAGGGACACCGCAGGCCGGAGCGACAAGGGCCGCCCCCGCCGCCTCGTTCGCCGCCACGCCTCACGCGCCGAGTGCGAGGCCAATAGGCGAGCCCTTCCTACGGAGCGACGCACCACATGGGCTGCTTTACTACGGAGCGGTATCGTTTCAACCGGTCGCGCGCGAGGCGCGCTCCTACAGGGGAGTTGGACGTTCGAACGGTCGTGCGCTAGCACGCTTCTACTCTTTGCTTTTTACGTTTGCCCAGAGCGATTCCTGCTCTTGCAGTGGGTAGGATGCGAGTGTCCGACCGTCTTGCGCGGCCAGTGTTTCCATGGCACGGAAGCGGCGTTCGAACTTTGCGTTGGCGCCGCGCAAGGCGCGGGAGACATCTACCTTTGCGTGTCTTGCCAGGTTGGCGGCTACGAACAGCAGATCGCCGATTTCGTCGGCGAGGCGTTCTTCCACGGCGCCGTTGTCGAATTCGTGGCGGACTTCGTCCAGTTCTTCGGCCAGCTTGTCGAGTACCGGGCGGTGGTCGGGCCAGTCGAAGCCGACGTTGGCGGCGCGCTTTTGCAGCTTCACTGCGCGCTGCCATTCGGGCAGTCCGTGAGAGATGCCTGCCAGTGCGCTGGTGTCGTCACCGCCTTTTGCCTTGCGTTCTTCCGCCTTCAGGCGATCCCAGTCGCGGGAACGTGCGCTGTCGCTTTCGTGCGTGAGGTCGCCAAACACGTGGGGATGGCGGCGTTCCATCTTGTCGCAAATGGCCTGCACTACATCGCCGAAGGTGAAGTGACCACCCTCTTCCGCCATGCGCGAATGGAATACCACCTGCAACAGCAGGTCGCCCAGTTCATCACGCAGGTCGTGCATGTCGTTGCGGTCGATGGCGTCGGCCACCTCGTAGGCTTCCTCGATCGTGTAGGGTGCAATCGTCGAGAAATTCTGACGCAGGTCCCACGGACAACCTCCTTCGGGATCGCGCAGGCGGGCCATGATCGCGAGGAGGTCGTCGACGGGTCGGGTCATGCGTGGTCGTCCGGATCGATGAGGCGTGCCGTCCAGTCGACGGTGGTGTCGCCGCAGGCGATGAATTCGGGATTGATGAGCGAATCGCGCGTGTTGTAGCGGAAGGGACGCCCGGCCAGATCGAGTACGGCGCCGCCGGCTTCTTCCATCACGCATTGCGCCGCTGCCGTGTCCCACTCGGACGTGGCGCCCAGGCGCAGGTAGATATCGGCGTCGCCGCGTGCGATCACACAGAACTTCAGCGACGAACCCAGCGCAAAGGTTTCGTGCTCGCCCAGGCGGTCGAGCAATGCGCCTGCCCGTGCGCCGGCGTGTGAACGGCTTCCCGTGACGCGCAGGCGCCCATCGGCGCGGCGCGTGCGGATGCGCTCCTTTTCCGCGCCCGGTTCGTGCTGGCGCCACGCGCCGGCACCGCTGGCTGCGAAGTACGTATCGCCACCGACCGGTGCGAGCACGACGCCCAGGACCGGGCGATGATCTTCGATGAGCGCGATGTTCACGGTGAACTCGCCATTGCGCTTGACGAATTCACGCGTGCCATCAAGCGGATCGACCAGCCAGTGCCGACGCCAGGTGCGGCGCTCGGACCAGGGCGCGGCAAGCGCCTCTTCGGAAATCACCGGCACGCCCGGGGCAATCTCACGTAGCCCTTCGGCAATGATGCGCTGAGCGGCGAGGTCGGCGGCGGTGACGGGGGAATCGTCGTCCTTGCGGACTACTTCGAAATCCTGCGCGTAGATCGCCAGGATGGCCTCGGCGGCACGTCGTGCGATGGCACACACGGCATCGAGGCACTGGGCGGGGGCCGGCGACATCACGAGGGACGATAGCGACCGGCGAGGAATTCGCGGGCCATGAACAGGGCGGCGATGGAGCGGCCGTCGGTGACGTCGTCGCGGGCGATCAGCTCGTGCAGTTTATCCATCCGCCAGGGCACCACTTCGAGTTCTTCCGGTTCGTCGCCGGGCAGGCGCTCGGGGTAGAGATCCTGCGCGAGCATCACCTGGATGGTGTGGCTCATGTATGAAGGCGACAGCGACAGCGTGCCCAGGAACTGCACGCTGCGCGCGCCGAAGCCGATTTCTTCCTTCAGTTCGCGGTCGGCGGCCTGTTCGGCGGTTTCGCCTTCGTCGATGCGCCCCTTGGGTGCGCCCAGTTCGTAGCTGTCGATGCCGACGCCATACTCGCGCACCAGCAGCACCGTGTCGGCATCGCGCATGGCGACGATAAGCACGGCGCCATGGCCGCCGCTATGCAGTCGATGGAAGGTACGACGCTCGCCGTTGGAGAATTCGAGATCGACCTCCTCCACACGGCGGAAATGGTCTTGTGGCGCGTCACGTGTGGCGAGGATGGTCGGGCGCTTGTTCATCGGTCGATTGTAGCGCCCCGGAATCGCGACAGTGCTTCGACATGGATGGCCGGCGTGCCGGCGAGCACGCTGCGGGTATCCAGGCCGATCTGGCCACCGTCCAGATTGGTAAAGACGCCGCCCGCCTCGCGCACGATCACGGCCAGCGCAGCGATGTCGAGGATGTTGAGATCGGATTCCACCACGAGGTCCAGGCTGCCGCGTGCAAGGAGGTGGTAGTGGCAGAAATCGCCATAGCCGCGGATACGGTTGCTGTCGCGGATCATGGCGCCCAGCGCATTCCAGCGTGCATCGGAGGTCAGTGTCTTCACGTTGCCGGTGGAAATCGCGGCCTGCGAGAACGCGGTGGTATCCGCGACGCGGACGGGCTCGCCATCCAGGAAGGCGCCACGTCCGCGCACCGCCCACATGCGTTCGTCATAGACCGGCGCGGAGGAGACACCCAGCACCAGCTCGCCACGGTGCATCAGGGCGATCTGGGTGGAGAAGAACGGCGTGCGGCGCACGAAGCTCTTGGTGCCGTCGAGCGGATCGACCAGCCAGAGCCATTCGCGCGAGGTGTCGTCCGCGCCGTATTCCTCGCCGTAGATGCCTGCCTCGGGCAGCGCGCGGGCCAGGATCTCGCGGATCGCCAGTTCGGCCTCGCGGTCGGCCACGGTCACCGGCGTGTCGTCGCCCTTGACGATGACGTCCACGCCCGAGCGCCAGTAATGAAGAATGATGTCGGCGGCGGCGCCTGCGGCATCGCGGGCGGCGGCCAGGGCCTTGTCGAGGGTATCGGTCATGGGTCGAGGGTGGGCGCCAGGCCCGCCTTGCGCTGGAGGGTGACGGAGCCGTCGCGGGCCACGGGGCCGAAACGGGCGATGAGATGGGTGAGCGCGCTGTCGGCGATGCGTGGCACGAGGCGCCCCTGGAAACGCCAGCCCAGCGGCGAGCCGGCCAGGGCGGCAGTGACGGCAAGCGAGCCCTCGCCGTCGTCGCGCAGGTCGGCGCGCAGCACGCCCGCATCGCTGCGTGCCTTGAGGGCGATGCCGCCGAGGGCGACGTGGCCTTCGGGCGTTTTCACCGCCGCGGCGCGCCAGCGCACCTCGGCATCCAGCGCCATGGGCCAGTTGTTCTGCAACTCGGCGCGCGGCACCGTGCCTTCGACCACGCCCACCGGCACCAGCTCCGGCGGCAGTGCGGGGCCGGTCAGCACGGCGGCGTCCAGGCGGAAGTCCACGCCGGTCCAGGTCATGCGATCGGGGTCGGTGCGGTCGAGGTGGCCGTCGAAGCGGCCCGACTGGCCGTTCAGATGGATATCCAGATGGGTGCGGCCCAGGATCGCATCGCGCCCCAGCCGCCAGCGCAGCTCGCCCAGCTCACGGCCGCTGGCCGTTGCCACCCGGCCGGCGCGACCGTCCCAGGCGGTGCCCGAGACGTCTTCCAGCACCAGGCCGTGCGCCCGCGCAGTGATGAAGGCTGCGGCGACACTGGCCGGCAGGAACCAGTAAAGCAGCCCTGCGCCGAGCGCCAGCAGCACGACCGTCAGGCCGATCCAGCGGAACCACTTCAAACCGTCACCTCGAAACGTTCACTTGAGAAGCGGTCGGCGGAGGGGGGATCATGGGCGGATGACCGACGCCCTTTTCACCGCTCCGGCGGCCGACGCGCTCGTGGCGCGAGACCTTTCGACCCTCTGGCACCCGTGCACCCAGATGCACGACCACGAAACCCTTCCGATGGTACCCGTCCTTCGTGGCGAAGGGGCGTGGCTCGTCGGAACGGACGGTAAACGCTACCTCGACGCGGTAAGTTCCTGGTGGACCAACCTGTTCGGCCATGCGGAACCCCGTATCGGCGCCGCCCTGAAGGACCAGCTCGACAAGCTGGAACACGTGATCTTCGCCGGCTTCACCCACGAGCCGGCGGTGGAACTGGCCGAAGAGCTGGTGCGGATCACCCCGAAGGGACTGGATCGCGTCTTCCTCGCGGACAACGGCTCGGCGGCCATCGAAGTGGCCCTGAAGATGAGCTTCCATTACTGGCTCAACCGCGGCCACGGCGAGAAGACCCGCTTCATCGCACTCACCGGCAGCTACCACGGCGAAACCCTGGGCGCGCTCTCGGTGAGCGACGTGGCGCTGTATCGCAAGACCTACGCCCCGTTGCTGCTCACACCGGAACTGGCCCCGTCGCCGGATACCTACGAAGGCGAACCGGGCGAGTCGCCGCGCGATATCGCCCAGCGCCGCCTCGGCGAGATGCGCACGCTGCTGGAACGCCATGCGCACGAAACCTGCGCGGTCATCGTCGAGCCGCTGGTGCAATGCGCAGGTGGCATGCGCATGTACGATCCGTCCTATCTCACCGGCCTGCGCAAGCTGTGCGACGAGTTCGACGTGCACTTCATCGCCGACGAGATCGCCGTGGGCTTCGGGCGCACGGGCACCTTGTTCGCCTGCGAACAGGCCGGTGTATCGCCCGATTTCATGTGCCTGTCGAAGGGGCTTACCGGCGGTTTCCTGCCGCTGTCGGCCGTGCTCACCACGAAGGAGGTCTACGAGGCCTTCTACGCCGAGTACGCTGCGGGCAAGGCCTTCCTGCACTCGCATAGCTACACGGGCAACCCGCTGGCCTGCCGCGCGGCCACCGCCACGCTGAAGATCTTCCGCGACGATCCCGTGCTGGAACGCAACCGCGAGCTGGCGGCGCATATGGCCGCGCGCATCGCGCCGCTCAACGATCATCCGAACGTGGCCCACGTGCGCCAGACCGGCATGATCGCCGCCATCGAACTGGTCGCCGACAAGGCCACCCGCACGCCCTTCCCTGCCGGTGACCGTCGCGGTCTGCGCGTTTACCGGCATGGGCTGGAAAACGGTGCCTTGCTGCGACCGCTGGGCAACATCGTCTACTTCATGCCGCCTTACGTGGTGACGAAGGACGAGATCGATTTCATGGTGGATACCGCCATCGCCGGTATCGCAAAGGCCGTGGCCTAACGGCGCGAAGCAGCCACGGGCAGTTCGCCGAGGCGATGCATCTCGCCTTCGGCAAACAGCTGAGGATGCGACAGGTAGTCCATCGCGAAACCATGGGCATCGGCGCCCCAGAACAGCTCGCCGTCGATGGCGAGCGTGGGGACGCCGAAAACCCGGTCTTCGAGTGCAAGCTCGAAGTTCCGTTGCAAGGCGGCCTTGACCTCGGATGACGACAGCGCTGCCTGCATGTCGTCGATGCCCAGTGCCGTCGCCAGTGGCGCCAGGGCGTCGGCGCTGTCTGCCGCGCGGCCGTGCGCCCATATCCATTCGAAGAGCGTACCCACGACATCCATGCTGGTACCGGCGGCGATGCACAGGCGCAGTGCGGGCAGCGGATTGAACGGATGGGCCGGCGGGAATTTCAGGGGCGTGCCTGCCTGGCGGGCCCGCCACAGGGCATAGCGATAGGTGAACTCGCGCTTGCGCGGGATTTCCGCCGGGCCGCGCTGTTCGAGCTGGTTGAGCAGGGCGCCGAAGAGGATCGGCCGGAGGGTCACTTCGCGTTCCCCGGCCAGCTTGCGGATGGCAGGCCACTGGAGCCAGCAGAACGGCGAGACGAAATCGAAGTACCAGACGATCGACATGCCTTGGGCTCCCTCGCGAGTGGGCCGACGATAGCGGGGCCCGGGGCTGGCTACAATGTGCGATCCATCGAATGCGTCAGACTGCCCCATGCGCACCATCCGTATCCATGTCGACCGCCCGCTCGCCAGCGGCACGGACTTCACCCTTCCCGCCCAGGCCGCAGAGCACGTCGCCCGGGTGCTTCGGCTTGATGTCGGCGCTCCTGTGGTGCTCTTTTCCGGCGACGACGGCCTGGAATACGACGCTACGCTGAGTGCCGTGGGCAAACGGGAGGTGGTTGCCACCGTTGGCGAAGGTCGCGCGGTGGAGAACGAGTCGCCGTTGGCGCTCACCCTGGCCCAGGGCGTGGCCCGTGGCGAGAAGATGGACCTGATCGTGCAGAAGGCCACGGAGCTGGGTATCGCGCGGATCGTGCCGATTCTTACCGAGCGTTCCGAGGTGAAGCTCGATGCGACGCGTGCCGAAAAACGCTTGCTGCACTGGCGTGCCGTGGCGGCCAGCGCGTGCGAGCAGTCCGGTCGGGCGCGGGTGCCGGTAATCGAGCCGGCGGTGGCGTTGGGGGCATGGCTGGGTTCGCTCGGCGAGGGCGGCCCGATGCGACTGGCGTTGTTGCCGGAGGGGTCGAAGCGCCCCGGGGAGCTGGCACTGAAGGACGCCGCGATCCTGGCCATCGGACCGGAAGGCGGCTTCGGTGAGCGGGATCGATCGGCGCTGGCGGCGACGGGGTTTACCGGGTTGAAGCTGGGGCCACGTATCCTGCGCACCGAAACAGCAGGGCTTGCCGCCATCGCGGCATTGCAGGCGTTATACGGCGACGTCTGATCACCCCACCTTCTGTAGGAGCGCGCCTTGCGCGCGACAGCCTATGGAACGGTGACGCGATAACCGGTCGCGCGCAGGCGCGCTCCTACATCGTCATAGGCGGTCACAGGGCTTTTGTAGGAGCGCGCCTTGCGCGCGACAGTCCTATGGAACGCTGACGCAACAACCGGTCGCGCGAGGCGCGCTCCTACATGGTGATCTTGGCGATGCGGGACATCACGTCGTCGGTGAGAAGCGGCAGGGCGTCGAGTGCCAGCAGGTTTTCTGATAGCTGTTCCTTGCGGCTTGCGCCGAGGATGACCGTGGAAACGTGCGGGTTTTTCAGGCACCACGCCAGCGACAGGCGGGCGAGCGGGATGCCGAGTTCTTCGGCGATGGGCGCCAGCGCACGCACCGTTTTCAGTCTGGCGCCATCGTTTTCCAGCAGCCCCTTTCGCAGCCATGCGTTGTCTGGCTGCCCCAGCCGCGAGTCGTCGGGGATGCCGTCGTTGTATTTGCCCGTGAGCAAACCCGATGCCAGCGGCGACCAGATCGTGGTGCCCATGCCGTGCTTCTCGTACAGCGAGGCATACTCTTTCTCAACCCGCTCGCGATGCAGCAGGTTGTACTCCGGCTGCTCCATCGACGGTGGTACGAGATGATTCTCGCGCGCCACGCGATGCGCTTCCTCGATCCGCTCCGCCGGCCACTCGCTCGTGCCCCAGTAGAGCACCTTGCCCTGGCGCACCAGCGTATCCATCGCCCACACCGTCTCCAGCACGGGCGTGTCCGGATCGGCACGATGGCAGAAATACATATCGAGGTAATCGACGCGCAGTCGATCCAGCGCCTGGTGGCAGGCATCGAACACGTGCTTGCGTGACAGGCCGCGCTGCGTCGGCTTTGGATCCTTGCTGGCGCCGAAGTACACCTTGCTCGATACGCAGTACGCATCGCGCGGCAGGCGCAGGTCGGCGATCACGTCGCCCATCAGCTTTTCGGCTTCGCCGGCGTTGTATGTCTCGGCGTTGTCGAAGAAATTGACGCCGTTGTCGTACGCCAGCGCGATCAGGTCGCGTGCAGCCGATCGCCCCACCTGTCGTCCGAAGGTGACCCATGCACCATAGGACAGGGCGGAGATCTTCAGACCTGTGGAACCGAGGCGACGGTATTGCATGGCAAATTCCTAGCGGATGAGCGAAAGGACGAGGTAAAGCACCACCCCGGCGAAGATACCGGCGATCACGTCGTCGAGCATGACACCCAGGCCGCCTTTCACCCGCCGGTCGAACCAGCCGATGGGTGGCGGCTTGGCCACGTCGAACACGCGGAACAGCACGAAGCCAAGGATCACCGCCCACCACGGCGCGAACAACGCCGGGAGCAAGGCAATCCACTGGCCGACGAATTCATCCCAGACGAGGCTGCGATGATCGTCCACGCCCAGGATGCGCCCTGCCCGATCGCAGGCCCACACGCCGATCACGAAAGACACGCCGATCACGACCAGCCATGCCGGCACCGAAAGGCCACGCAGCAGCAGCCACGGCAGGAGGGCCGCCAACGAACCGGCCGTGCCCTGCGCCTTCGGCGTCAGGCCCGAGCCGAAGCCACAGGCGATCCAGCCTGCCGGCGAGGCCAGCAGGCGGCGCCGATCCGCCGGGTCCAGGACGTATTTGGTGCTGCTCATGCCGCGAAATGGTTCCAGCCCGCACGCGAAGGGGCAAGCGTTTCGCCATCGGTGCCGATGACGCGCACGCCCTGCCCTTCCACGATGCGGCCGATCCGCGTGGCGCCGCAGCCAAGCCGGGCCAGATCGGCGGACAGGTCGCCTGCACGTTCGGCAGGTACGGTGAAGCACAGCTCGTAGTCGTCGCCGCCACCGAGCGCGAAGTCGATGGCATCGGCGTCGTGGAAGTGGGCGATCATCGCCGACGAACGCGGCAGCAGGGCCGCATCGATATCGGCACCCACGCCACTCTTCGCACAGATATGGCCCAGATCGGCCACGAGGCCGTCGGACACATCGATGCAGGCCGTGGCGATGCCACGCAGCGCCTGCCCCACCGCCACCCGTGGCGTGGGCCGGTTGAGCCGGCCGATGAGTTCGGCATAAGGCGAGGTATCGGCCTCGGCAAGACAGCGCAGGCCAGCGGCCGCGTCGCCCAGCGTACCGGTGACCATCACCACGTCACCCACGCGCGCAGTGGAGCGCAACAGTGCTTCGTCCGGTGCGGTGAAACCATGCACCGCGACGGTCACGGTCAACGGGCCGCGCGTGGTATCTCCACCGATCAGTGCGAGGCGAAATGGCGTGGCCAGCTCGGCGAAACCGCGGGCAAGGCCATCGATGAAGGCCTCGTCCTGCGTGGGGATCGTGAGCGCCAATAGCGCCCAGGCCGGCGTGGCGCCCATGGCCGCGAGGTCGGAAAGATTCACCGCCAGTGCCTTCCAGCCGATGTCGGCCGGATCGGTACCCACGGGAAAGTGGATACCCTCCACGAGGGTATCCACTGCAATGGCAAGTTCCCGTCCTGCGGGAACCGCGACGATGGCGGCATCGTCGCCTATGCCGATCTTTACGTCGTCGCGGTGCGACTCGGTATGCCGGCGGATGCGTTCGATCAGGTCGAATTCCATGCGTGTCCTGGTGAGGAAGGGCGGATGCCTTTCCTCAGGATCGCTTTTCGGCCGTACGCCAGTGCGTCGCGAGTTTGTCGAGAACGCCGTTCACATAGCTGTGGCCGTGATCGGCACCGAAGCGCTTGGTGGCTTCCACCGCTTCGTTGATCACCACGCGGTACGGGACGTCCGGGCGGTATTTCAGCTCGTAGGCACCCATGCGCAGGGCGGCACGCTCGATGGGGTCGATCTGGCCCACTTCGCGATCCACGAACGGCTTGATGCCGTCGTCGAGTTCGGCGAGGTGCTGCTCGACGCCACGCAGGATGTCCTCGAAGTATTCGAGGTCGGCCACTTCCATGTCCTGCTCGTGACGGAACTGCGCGATGACCGCGCCCATGCGGCTGCCGCCGACCTGCCAGGCATACAGGGCCTGGAGCGCACGGCGGCGGGCGCGCGAACGCGCAGCGAGATCGATGTTGGTCATTTGCCGAGCTTCGAATAGAGGTTGGTCATCTCGATCGCGACCATGGCGGCGTCGGCACCCTTGTTGCCGGCCTTGGTACCGGCACGCTCGATGGCCTGCTCGATGCTGTCGGTGGTGAGCACGCCGAAGCACACGGGCACGCCGGAGGCATAGGCCGCCTGGCCCAGGCCCTTGGCGGCTTCGCCGGCCACGTAGTCGAAATGCGGGGTGGAACCGCGGATGACGGCACCCAGGCCGATCACGGCGGCGTACTTGCCGGAGCCGGCGACCTTGTAGGCGGCCTGCGCGATTTCCCACGCGCCCGGCACGCGAATCAGGTCGATCGCGTCGTCCTTCACGCCGTGGCGGACCAGCGCGTCACGCGCGCCTTCCACCAGCGGCTCGACGACGAACGCATTGAAACGGCCGGCGACGATGGCGAAACGGCCCTTGGGAGTGGCGAAATCGCCTTCGATGATCTTCATGTGGGGTGTCCTGATGGCGGATCGGCCGCCGGGCGGCCGGATATTTTACGGGGTTTTGGGCCGGGGATGGCCGCTGAAGGCCAGCCGGGCCCGCCCGCCGTTCACTTGCAGCATGCCGGGCACGCCGAACGGAAGGGTGAACTTGGCCGGTGCATGGCCGAACGGCAGGCCGTGGATCACGGGGATGCCACAGGCGGCGGCGATACGCTCGAAGGTGACGGGCAGGTCGTAGCCGTTGTCGTAGCCGGCCACCCGGTAGCTGGTGAAATCGCCCAGCACCAGGGCCTTCTGCCGGCCCAGTACGCCTGCATGGATGAGGTGGTAGAGCATGCGCTCGACCCGGTAAGGCGGCTCGGCGATTTCCTCGATGAAGAGAATGCCCCCTTCGATGTGGGGAAAGTACTCCGTGCCCACCAGACTGGTGAGCATGGCGAGGTTGCCGCCCCAAAGGGTGCCCGAGACCTCCAGGTCGTCGCTGTCCGGGGCGTCCCAGGTCGCTTCGGCCTCGTCGGAACCGAGGACATGCCAGAAGTGGTTCCAGGTGAGCGGATCCAGCTCGGGTGCCCCGAAATCCGCACCGAGCATCGGGCCGCCCAGCGTGGTGACGCCGCTACGGGTGAGCAGCGCGCATTGCAGCGCGGTGAAGTCGCTGTGGCCGACCAGGGCCATCGGCGCGCCTTGCAGCCGACGCAGGCCCTCGTAGTCCAGCAGCGGCAACAGGGGATGGGCCCCGTAGCCGCCCCGGATGGCCAGCATCACGTCGGGAAGCGGACGCGATGGATCGGTCAGGGCGTTGATATCCGCCGCCCGCTCCGCGTCCGTGCCGGCGAAACGCAGTTCACGGCGCTCCAGCACCTCCTTGCCCGACAGGCGATGCCCGGCCTCCTCCAGGCGGAGGATGCCGCGACTCATGGCCTCGGCGTTGTGGGGGTAACCGGCGGGTGCGAACAGGCGGATGTCGTAGGAGGCAGGCATGGTGACGTGTTTAACTGGCCTGACCGACCACTTCAAGCCCAAAGCCGGCGATGCCGACGAACTTGCGTGGCGTTCCGATGACCGTGAGACGCTTCACGCCCAGGTCGGCAAGGATCTGGGCGCCCAGTCCGAGCTGGCGCCACTCCTGGTCGTCCTTCGGCGGCGGCTGGGGGGCAGCCTCGCGACGCAGGCGGGCCAGCAGGGCGTCGGGAGTGTCTTCGCCGGACAGCACCAGCAGCACGCCGCGCCCTTCGCCGGCGATGCGACGCAGCGCTTCGGTGACGGTCTGACCCAGGTCGTCGCGCTTCAGGTGCAGCACGTCGGAGAGCGTATTGCGCACATGGACGCGGGTAAGCACGGGGTCGCCGTTGCCGACATCGCCCAGGGTGAGCGCGAAGTGCAGCCCGCGACGGATGGCGTCGCGGAAGGCCACGAGGCGGAACGGACCGAACTCGGTTTCCACGTCTTCGGCGAAGACGCGCTCGATGGTCTTCTCTGTTTCCAGGCGATAGCGGATCAGGTCGGCGATGGTGCCGATCTTCAGGCCATGCTTCGCCGCGAAGGCTTCCAGTTCGGGACGACGGGCCATGGAGCCATCGTCGTGCAGGATCTCGATCAGCACGGAGGCCGGTTCGAGGCCGGCCAGCGCCGCGAGGTCACAACCGGCTTCGGTGTGGCCGGCGCGGGTCAGCACGCCACCGGGCTGGGCGGTGAGCGGGAAGACGTGGCCCGGCATGGTGATGTCGGCCGGCGAGGCGTTCTTTGCCACGGCCACCTGCACCGTGCGGGCGCGATCATGGGCAGAGATGCCCGTGGTGACACCTTCGGCGGCCTCGATGGAGACGGTGAAGTTGGTGTGGTACGGCGAGTTGTTGTCGCTGACCATCGGCTTCAGGCCGAGCTGGCGCGTGCGCTGCTCCGTCAGCGTCAGGCACATCAGTCCGCGGGCTTCCTTCACCATGAAGTTGACGTCTTCCGGGCGCACCTTCTCGGCGGCCATCACGATGTCGCCTTCGTTTTCGCGGTCTTCGTCGTCGAGGATCACGACCATGCGCCCGTTGCGCATGTCTTCGAGGATTTCGGGAATGGTATTGAATGGCATGACAGGTCCGGGGTCAGGCGAAGCCGTGCTGTTTCAGGAAGGCCTCGTCGAGGCGCGGTGCTTCGCCTGCCGAAAGCAGGCGTTCGACGTAACGGGCGACCACGTCGACTTCGATGTTTACCGAGTCCCCGGGGCGGCGCGCGGAGAAGGTGGTCTGATCCACCGTATGCGGAATCAGGTTCACGCCGAAGCGGTTGCCGTTGACTTCGTTCACGGTGAGGCTGGTGCCGTCGATGCAGACCGAACCCTTGTGCGCGATGTAGCGCGCCAGCTCGCGCGGCACTTCGAACGTCCAGCGCAGCGAGCGGCCGTCGGGCACGATGGACACCACCTTACCGGTGCCGTCGACGTGGCCCGAGACCAGATGGCCGCCCAGGCGGTCGGCGAGGCGCAGGGCCTTTTCGAGATTCACCGCATCGCCGGCTTTGTAGTTGCCGAGCGAGGTATGAGCGAGGGTTTCGTTGGAGACGTCTGCGGCGAAGCTATGGGTGTCGAACTCGATCACGGTGAGGCACACGCCGGACACGGCGATGCTGTCGCCCAGGGCGACGTCGGTCATGTCGAGAGTGGCGGTGTCCACGACGAGGCGAACGTCGCCGCCGCGCGGTTCGAGTCGCGCAATGCGACCGACGGCCTGGATGATGCCGGTGAACATGTCAGTGGCCTCCCATGGGGAAGGCGACGGTGCAGCTTTGGTTTTTCATGAAACGTTTCCCGCGGTGGTGAGCGAAAAACGCCCCAAGGCGCATGGCGGCATGCCTCCCCGCAAGGGGATGCCTGTCGCCGTCTTCTTTCATCCGGACTGTGACCGTCGGCTCCGGCATTCGACCGGATCTGCTGACCTCCCGGCAGGACCGGGAGCGCTCGCGGGCTCGCTTCCCGAAGGAAACCTACCGCCGGTGGGGAATTTCGCCCCGCCCTGAAGACGCTGTGAGGCGCAAGGATAGCATGGGCTTTCCGTGCGCCATGGCGGGATGGGGGGCTTCCCTGCCGCTTTCAAGGCCCCGCTGAAGATTCCTCCCTGCCGCCGATCTCCTGTAGGAGCGGGCCTTGCCCGCGACCCCTGCGAAGATCAACGATGACTAATGACGCAGGCGCCACCGGGCAGGCGCTAAACGCTCGCCCGATGGCGCACAAAGCCTCATTCGCAGGGAACCGATGTTGAGGGGTCGCGGGCGAGGCCCGCTCCTACAATGAGCGTCGCTGCCTATGTGTGGCGGGGTGGCTGCAATACCTGATCCATCACCTGGCTCGTCCGCGCGGCTGATTCACCGGTGGAGGGACATCCCCCGCGCCCCAGCAAGGCATCGACCACGGTGCTGATCAATGGTTGTTGGATATGCAAGGGATTGGCGATGCGAAGCTCTTCCACCTTTCCGTTGGATTCGACGCGGATCGGACCATCGCCGAACGTGGCGAATACCAGCCGGCCACGGTCGCCCACGATCTCCACGCGATCCTCGCGCCGGTCTGCCCCGAAATTCCACAGGCCCGTGCCGAGTATCCCGCTGCCAAAGGCGAATGCCATGGCCACGGTATCTTCGGCCGGATAGGCGGCCATCTGGTTCGCGCTCATGCCACGTACGTCGACGATCGGGCCCAGCAGGAAATCGAGGATGTCGAGCGTGTGGCAGCCGATATCCACGAAGATGCCGCCACCGGAGAGTTCGGGGCGCACCGTCCAGGGGAGGTTGGCCGGGTCGCGGTAGCGCGCTTCCAACGGGTGGTGCAGCAGCACGTTCACCAGGCGCGGCGTGCCGATGGCGCCGTCGCGAAGCAGGCTGGCGAGGGTGGTGAAACGGGGCAGCGCCCGGCGGTAGTACGCAACGAATACAGGTACGTTCGCGGCCTTTCCCGCCTCCACGATGTCCATGCATTCGCGATGATTCATCGCCATGGGTTTTTCGAGGTAGACAGGCTTGCCGGCGGCGATGGCCTTCAGCGCATAGTCGCGATGACTCGACGGCGGGGTCGCAACGTAGACGGCATCGACCTGCGGATCGGCGATCAGCGCTTCGGCGTTGTCGTACCAGCAAGGAACATGGTGGCGCGTTGCGTAGTCACGCGCCTTGTCCGCATCGCGACGCATGACGGCAACCAGCGATGAGTCGGGGACTTTGGAAAAAGCGGGGCCGCTCTTTACCTCGGTCACCGCGCCGCACCCGATAATGCCCCACCCCACGTGCATCATGACCACGCACCGCCCTGCTCGACGCCGGGTTCCGTGGCACGCCCATCCAGCCCACGACCCGTCGTTCCTGCGAAAGCAGGAACCCAGCGCGGAGCGTGGGGACGGGCCGCAGAGCCGATTCGGCGCTCTCGCGACAACCGCAGACCGGGGCGCTGGTTTCCTGCGTACGCAGGAATGACGGTAGGCGGGGGTGCGATCACGGTACGGCTCGTGCGCATAGGCGGGAGTGCGATCACGTTACGGCCCATGTGCAGGATTCACGGCAGGGTGGAGTGCGATGGCCATTCAGGCTCTCGCTGCCGGACGCATCAGCAGGCGCATGTCGTCGCCTACCTGGCGTCGGTCGAGGGTTTCCATCTGCCACCGTGAGGCCATGTCGTCCAGCGGTGGCAGTTCGAGCATGGGTCTTGCCGTGCTTCCCAGCAGGACGGGAGCCACGTAGACGAGCAGTTCGTCGGCCAGTCCCTTCGCGAGCAACGCGCCGCACAACACCGGGCCGGCTTCGACGTGTACCTCGTTGATGTCGTTCAATGCCAGCCAGTGCAGGGCCGCGTGCAGATCGAGGCCACCATCGTCGCGGCGGATATCTACACGTGTGGCCTCTTGCAGATGCGCCGGAACCTCGGCGGCCGCCGCATGAAACAACACCGTGGGTGCGTTTTCATCGAGCACGTTGGCGCCGGCAGGCGTACGCAGGTGTGTATCCAGGATCGCGCGCAGCGGCGGTACGAAGGCTTCGCCTGCGGGCAGGCGCACCGTGAGGTGGGGATTGTCCGCGAGCACCGTGCCACTGGCCGACAGGATGGCCGAAGCCCGGGCGCGCCAGCGCTGCACGTCGGCGCGCGCCGCATCGCCGGTGATCCATTTCGACGAGCCGTCCGCCAGCGCAGTGCGGCCATCGAGGCTCATGGCGAGCTTGACCCGTACCCACGGTCGGCCGCGCTGGATACGGCTGAAGAAGCCGATGTTCAACTCATGCGCCGCGTCGCGCATCAGCCCCACCTGCACGCCGATACCAGCGGCACGCAGCTTTTCGATGCCCTTGCCGGCCACCTTGTCGAAGGGATCTTCATGCGCAATGACGACACGCCCTACCCCGGCGGCAATCAGGGCATCCGCACAGGGCGGCGTACGACCGTGATGGGCGCAGGGTTCCAGCGTGACGTAGGCCGTGGCACCACGGGCCGCTTCGCCCGCTTCGCGCAGGGCGAACACCTCGGCATGGGGCTGGCCGGCCTTGGGATGCCAGCCGGTGCCGAGCACGGTCTCGCCGCGGGCGATGACGCAGCCGACGCGGGGGTTGGGCTGGGTGGTATGCAGGCCACGCTCCGCCAGGCGCAGGGCATGCGCCATGTGGACGTGGTCGAGAGCGGGAAAGAAGGGCTTGGACATGCCGCCATTCTCGCAGATCGAAAGCCCCTTCCCCTCCCCCGAAGGAACAGGAGCCTGACATGTAGGAGCGCGCCTCGCGCGCGACCGGGCTGGAACGGAATGCTGAGGTATGAAACGAGCGGGATCGCCTGTGCCGGTCGCGCGCGAGGCGCGCTCCTACAGGGAACTTAGCCTTTGCGGCCGCGCTTGGTGACGTCAAGCAGGGGGAGTTGCAGGCCTTCGATCTTCGGGAGATCGCGTTCCAGTTTCTCGATTTCCTCGCGGAAGGCGTGAACGTCCTCGAAGCGGCGGTATACCGACGCGAAACGCACATAGGCCACCTGGTCGAGCGCCTTCAGCTCACGCATCACCAGCTCGCCCACCTGCCGCGACGGCACCTCCCGCTCGCCACAGCGGCGCAGGTCGTTGGTGACGGCACGCACGGCCGAATCCACCGCGTCGCTGGCTACCGGACGCTTCTGCAGGGCGCGTTCGAAGCTCACCCGCAGCTTGTGTTCATCGAACGGCTCCCGGCGATCGCCTGACTTGACGATCGCCGGGAGCTTCAGCTCGGCGGTTTCGAAGGTATTGAAGCGTTCGCCGCATTGCGGGCACTCGCGCCGCCGCCGCACCGTGCCACCGTCTTCGGTGAGCCGGGAATCGATGACGCGGGTGTCTTCATGCTGGCAGAACGGACAATGCATCGATCAGCCGTATACCGGGTACTTCTTGCACTGCGCCGTGACCTTCTCGCGCACCGCGGCAATCACGGCTTCGTCGGCCGGCGCGTCGAGCACGTCGCAGATCCAGTGGGCCAGCTCGATCGTGTCGGCTTCCTTGTAGCCACGGGTGGTGATCGCCGGCGTACCGACGCGCAGGCCCGAGGTGACGAAGGGCGAACGGGGATCGTTCGGCACGGCGTTCTTGTTGACCGTGATGTGCGCCTTGCCCAGCGCGGCTTCCGCATCCTTGCCGGTGACCTCGCGACCGATCAGGTCCACCAGCATGAGGTGGTTTTCGGTGCCACCGGACACGACCTTGTAGCCGCGCTCGATCAGGGTCTTCGCCATGGCCTTGGCGTTCTTCACGACCTGCTGCTGGTACTCCTTGAAGGACGGCTCGAGGGCTTCCTTGAAGGCCACCGCCTTGGCGGCGATGACGTGCATCAGCGGGCCACCCTGGATGCCCGGGAATACCACGGACTGAAGCTTCTTCTCGATCTCTTCGCCGAGGCCCTTGGCCACGATGATGCCGCCGCGCGGACCGCGCAGGGTCTTGTGCGTGGTGGAGGTGACCACATGGGCGTGCGGCAGCGGGCTCGGGTAGACGCCTGCGGCGACCAGGCCGGCGATATGGGCCATGTCCACGAACAGGTAGGCACCCACCTTGTCGGCGATGGCGCGGAAGCGCGCCCAGTCGAGCACCTGCGAATAGGCCGAGAAACCGGCGACGATCATCTTCGGCTTGTGCTCGACGGCCAGCTTCTCGACTTCGTCGTAGTTGACCAGGCCGGTGTCCGGGTCGATGCCGTACTGGATGGCGTTGAAGATCTTGCCCGAGAGGTTGACCTTGGCGCCGTGGGTGAGATGGCCGCCGTGGGCCAGGCTCATGCCCAGGATGGTGTCGCCCGGCTGCAGCAGGGCGAAGTAGACGGCCTGGTTGGCCTGCGAGCCGGAGTGCGGCTGCACGTTGGCGTAATCGGCGCCGAACAGCTCCTTCAGGCGGTCGATGGCCAGCTTCTCGGCGATATCGACGTATTCGCAGCCACCGTAGTAACGCTTGCCGGGATACCCCTCGGCGTACTTGTTGGTGAGCGACGAGCCCTGGGCCTCCATCACGCGCGGGCTGGCGTAGTTCTCCGAGGCGATCAGTTCGACGTGATCCTCCTGGCGGCGGGATTCGTCGGCAATGGCCTTGGCGAGTTCGTCGTCGTAGCCAGCGATCTTTGCATCCTTCGGGAACATCTCGACCTCATGCGGCGGGTGGGGAAATAAGCCGAAAGTGTAGCTTCAGCGGGCGTTTGCAGCCACCTTCCGGCCCGCGAGCGACCGGGGCCGGCCATGTTCAGTGGCAGCAAGGCAAGGTCACGACGGCCGGACCGGCGCGGCCCCTGGATGACAGGGACATGACGGAAAGGGTCTCAGCATCTTACGAGACCACTGCCATCCCGTCATCACCCCGGGATGGGCGAGGTCCCGTAAAGAGGGCGCCGTACGGCGGCATAGCCGTCGCTGCCCGCGGGCCCTTGTCACGGCAAGCCTACCGCGAGCCGGCTATAATCAGGGTTTGCCTGCCGGGAACTCCCCTGTCCCGGGGCACGGCTTTCCTGACGGAGCGTCCATGCAATACATCTACACCATGAACAAGGTGAGCAAGATCGTCCCTCCCAAGCGGGAGATCATCAAGGACATCTCGCTCTCGTTCTTCCCTGGCGCCAAGATCGGCCTGCTCGGCATCAACGGCGCGGGCAAGTCCACCGTGCTCAAGATCATGGCCGGCGTGGATACCGACTTCCAGGGTGAGGCCCGCGCCAACCCGGGCACCAAGATCGGCTACCTGGCCCAGGAGCCGGACCTCGATCCGGAGAAGACCGTCCGCGAAGCCGTCGAGGAAGGCGTGTCCGTCGTGCTCGACGCGCAGAAGCGCCTCGAGGAAGTCTATGCCGCCTACGCGGAAGACGGCGCCGACTTCGACAAGCTCGCCAAGGAGCAGGAAACCCTCGAGGGCATCCTGGCCGCCAACGACGCCCACGCACTCGAGCGCCAGCTCGAAGTGGCTGCCGACGCCCTGCGCCTGCCGGCATGGGATGCCAGGATCGGCCCGCTTTCCGGTGGTGAGAAGCGCCGCGTGGCGCTGTGCCGCCTGCTGCTGTCCAAGCCCGACATGCTCCTGCTCGACGAGCCCACCAACCATCTCGACGCCGAATCGGTCGACTGGCTGGAAACCTTCCTGCACGACTACCCGGGTACCGTCGTGGCGGTCACCCATGACCGCTACTTCCTCGACAACGCCGCCGAGTGGATCCTCGAACTCGACCGCGGCCGCGGCATCCCCTGGAAGGGCAACTACACCGAGTGGCTGGAACAGAAGGACCAGCGCCTCGCCCAGGAAGCCAACCAGGAAAAGTCGCGCCAGAAGGCGATCAAGAAGGAACTGGAGTGGGTGCGCTCGGCGGCCAAGGGCCGTCAGTCGAAGGGCAAGGCACGCCTGAACCGCTTCGAGGAACTGAACTCGGTCGAGTACCAGCGCCGCAACGAAACGAACGAAATCTTCATTCCGCCGGGCGAGCGCCTGGGCCAGGAAGTGATCGAGTTCAAGAACGTCACCAAGTCGTTCGGCGACCGCGTGCTCATCGAAGACCTCTCGTTCAAGATCCCGGCTGGCGCCATCGTCGGCGTCATCGGTCCGAACGGTGCCGGTAAGTCCACGCTGATGAAGATGATCATCGGCAAGGAGCAGCCGGACACGGGCGAGGTGAAGCTCGGCCACACGGTGAAGCTCGCGTACGTCGATCAGTCGCGCGATGCGCTCGATTCGAAGAACAACGTGTGGCAGGAAGTCTCCGGTGGTTCGGACATCCTCACCATCGGCACCTTCGAGATCCAGTCGCGTGCCTACATCGGTCGCTTCAACTTCAAGGGCACCGACCAGCAGAAGATCGTCGGCCAGCTGTCCGGCGGTGAGCGCGGCCGCCTGCACATGGCCAAGACCCTGCTCCAGGGTGGCAACGTGCTGCTGCTCGACGAACCGTCGAACGACCTCGACGTCGAAACGCTGCGCGCACTGGAAGACGCCCTGCTCGAATTCCCGGGCTGCGCCATCGTCATCTCGCATGATCGCTGGTTCCTCGATCGCATCGCCACGCACATCATCGCGTTCGAAGGCGACTCGCACGTCGAGTTCTTCCCGGGCAACTACAACGAGTACGAAGCCGACAAGAAGCGCCGCCTCGGCGATGACGCCGGCCCGAAGCGCGTGAAGTACAAGAAGCTGGTCTGACGCAACACATGTAGGAGCGCGCCTTGCGCGCGACAGGCTGACGAAGCGGTAGCCCCGGGGTTTGCTTTATTGCAGCCCCGGGGTTGCGCGCTGGACGGCCGCGCGCGAGGCGCGCTCCTACAATTCATCGGCGGCCCGTGGTCGCCTCCATCTGCAGCGAGGCCATCCCATGAACTTCATGACCACCCTGAAGGACGCCTGGCGTCGCAACGACTCCCTGCTTTGCGTGGGGCTCGATCCCGAGCCGGGCCGCCTGCCGGCTGGCCTTTCCGGCGAGGAAGGCATCTTCGCATTCTGTCGCGACATCGTGGATGCCACCGCGGGCCTGGCCTGCGCGTTCAAACCGCAGATCGCCCACTTCGCCGCGCAACGTGCGGAAGGCGCGCTGGAGCGGCTGATCGCCCACATCCATGCGAAGCACCCAGGCGTACCCGTGGTGCTCGACGCCAAGCGCGGCGACATCGGCTCCACCGCGAAGCACTACGCGGCCGAAGCCTTCGAACGCTACGACGCGGATGCGGTCACGCTCAACCCCTATCTCGGCCGCGATTCCATCGAGCCGTTCCTTGAACACAAGGACAAGGGCGTCATCCTGCTGTGCCGCACGTCCAACCCGGGCGGCGCCGATTTCCAGGCGCTGGACTGCGGTGGACAGCCACTCTACATCCGTGTCGCCGAGACCATCGCGCGCGAATGGAACGGAAACGGCAACTGCGCCCTCGTCACCGGTGCGACCTGGCCGGAAGAGCTGGGCCGTGTGCGTGCCGTCGTAGGCGACATGCCGCTGCTGGTGCCCGGCATCGGTGCGCAGGGCGGCGATGTTGCCGCGGTGATGGAACACGGCAAGACGGCCGACGGCACTGGCCTCATGATTTCCTCTTCCCGCGCCATCATTTACGCCAGCCCGGGCCCGGACTTCGCAGACGCAGCACATCGCGCCGCGGATGAAATGAGAAAATTGGTCAACTCATTCCGACATTGAGCCGTTGAAGCAAAAGCAGTCGTAAATTGCACTACTTGGCAACTGCAAAAGGCTTACGCTGTCGCTCCGCGGTATCCAACAATACCGGGTCTTCAGGCGCCAACGCGTTCCACCGGAGTTGTCATGCCACCTACCAACCGAGGTTTTTCCCAACGTCTGCATGTCGCGCTGGACATGGCTGGCGTGAAGAAAGGCCGAGGCCGAATCACCCAGCTGGCCGATCTTTTCGACGTCAGCCGTGAGACCGCCCGAAAATGGCTCAGCGACCTTGGCCTTCCGGAACTGGAACGCCAGATCGACATGGCGGTGAGGTTCGGCGTCAATTTCGAGTGGCTGGCTACCGGCCGTGGCGCCCCCAATGGCGCAACCGGCGTCCGTGAAAGCCCTGCCCTCTATCGCGCCGATTCGCGCGAGCAGCTTCGCCTGGTGGGGCTGGTCAGCCGCCTTTCGAAGGAACGTCGCAAGGCGTTGCTGGTTATTGTCGAGGCACTCGCCGAGGCGGAGTGAAGCCCTTTCTCAAGCGGCAACCGGTGGGTTGCCGCTAGTGTTGTCGTGTTTCGGCTGCGCCGGTCGCGCGCGAGGCGCGCTCCCACAAAGGTGCGGTGGGCTGCTGTGACGCTGCATGATGGTCGCGCGCGAGGCGCGCTCCTACGAAGGTGCGGTGGGCTGTTTTGCTATTGCTTGTCGGGTGCTCTTGTAGGAGCGCGCCTTGCGCGCGACCGTTACCGCGAAAACCCTCCTGCCCCCGATCACCCGGCACGAAGTCCCGCCACACCGGCGAAAACAGCCAACCAGACCCGACCCTTCAGTCGTCCCCGACATCCATCCCCGGGAACAGCACCTCGGTAAAGCCGAACTTTGTAAAGTCGGTGATACGCGAGGGATACAGTCTGCCGATGAGATGGTCGCATTCGTGCTGGACCACGCGCGCATGAAAACCCTCGGCCGTGCGGTCGATCGGCTCACCCTTCGGGTCCACGCCCTGGTACCGGATCAGCGAATACCGGTTTACCGCGCCACGCAGCCCCGGCACCGACAGGCAGCCCTCCCAACCCTCCTCCATATCCTGCGACAACGGCGTAATCACCGGGTTGAGCAGGATCGTCTGCGGCACGGGCGGTGCATCCGGATAACGCTCGCTGCTGTCGAAGCCGAAGATCACCAGCTGCAGGTCCACGCCAATCTGCGGAGCGGCCAGGCCCACGCCGCCGGCATCATGCATGGTGTCGAACATGTCGGCGATGAGGGCGTCCAGCTCGGCCGAGCCGATCATCTCCTTCGGGACGGCTGGTGCGACGCGCAGGAGGCGCTCGTCGCCCATCTTCAGGATTTCGCGGATCATCGGGGCACCCATAGGTAAAGGGGAATACATCCAGCATGGCGCCGGAATGCCTCCGGCTCAAGCCTCTCCCACGGATCAGAGCGGCTCCACCCCATTCGACCAATGGCTAATGCCTGAATTCCCCGGCAGAGATTGACCCCCGCGACGTGGCGGACGACCCTTAGTGCCATTCGCAAGGGGAGCCCCCGACATGCACAGCGCCACACCCAAACCCAGTCCCGCGGGGAAAATCCTGTGGGTGGCCATCGCCATCGTCGGCGCATGGTGCCTCGGCGTCGTGGCCTTGCGTCGTGGCGAGCCGATCAATGCGATCTGGCTGGTCACGGCCTCCATTGCGGTCTTCCTGATCGGCTACCGGCTCTATGGCCGCTTCATCGCCCGGCGCGTCCTCGTACTGGACCCGTCACGCGCCACGCCGGCCGTGTTGCGCAACGACGGCCTGGACTACGTACCCACCGACAAATGGGTGGTCTTCGGTCACCATTTCGCCGCCATCGCGGGGGCAGGGCCCCTCGTGGGACCGGTGCTCGCCGCACAGATGGGCTACCTGCCCGGCACCTTGTGGATCCTGATCGGCGTGGTCTTCGCCGGTGCCGTGCAGGACTTCATGATCCTTGGCCTGTCCCTTCGCAGGGACGGTCGTTCGCTAGGCCACATGCTGCGCGAGGAACTGGGCGAGGTGCCTGGCGTGATCGCCATGGTGGGCGTGCTCGTGCTCATGATGATCGTGCTGGCCGTGCTGGCCCTGGTCGTGGTGAAGGCACTCACGCACAGCCCATGGGGCACGTTCACCGTGGCGGCCACGATCCCCATCGCGCTGCTCATGGGCCTGTACCTGCGATACATCCGTCCGGGACGCATTCTTGAGGTGTCCCTGATCGGCCTCGTATTGCTGCTGGGCTCGATCTGGTTCGGGAAGACGGTGAACGACACGCCGGCGCTGGCAGTGCTGTTCGACTTCGATGCGAAATCGCTCGCGTGGTTGCTGATCGGGTACGGTTTCTTCGCTTCAGTGCTTCCGGTGTGGCTGCTCCTCGCACCGCGCGATTATCTTTCCACCTTCCTCAAGATCGGCACCATCGCCCTGCTCGCACTGGCGATCATGCTCGCGGCGCCAATGCTGCGCATGCCGGCACTTACGCAGTTCGTCGACGGCACGGGCCCGGTCTTCCAGGGCAACCTGTTCCCCTTCCTGTTCATCACCATCGCATGCGGCGCCGTGTCGGGCTGGCATTCGATCATCGCCTCGGGCACCACGCCCAAGCTGCTCGCCAACGAGCGCGAAGCCACCATGGTGGGTTACGGCGGCATGCTCATGGAGGCCTTCGTCGCCATCATGGCGCTGATCGCGGCCGCCTCGCTGCATCCGGGCGTGTACTTCGCCATGAACTCTCCCGGCGCGCTCGTTGGCACCACGGTGGAACAGGCCGCACGCACCATCAGCGACTGGGGCTTCCTGGTCACGCCGGGCGAACTGGCGGAAACCGCGAAGAATATCGGTGAAGGCAGCATCCTCGGCCGCGCAGGTGGCGCACCGACCCTGGCGGTGGGCATGGCCCAGCTGCTGCATGGCATCCTGCCCGGCGAAGGCATGATGGCCATGTGGTACCACTACGCCATCCTGTTCGAAGCCCTGTTCATCCTGACGACCGTGGATGCAGGCACCCGCGTGGGCCGCTTCATGATCCAGGAACTGGCCGGCATGGCCTGGGCGCCGCTGAAGCGTACCGACTCATGGATCGGCAACGTCATCGCCACGCTGATCTGTGTCGGGCTCTGGGGCTATTTCCTCTACCAGGGCGCCGTGGACCCGCTCGGCGGCATCAACACCCTTTGGCCCCTGTTCGGCATCGCCAACCAGATGCTGGCCGCCATCGCCCTGATGCTGGCCACGGTGGTGACGGTGAAACTCAAGCGTGAGCGCTATGTGCTGGTGCCGGCGGTGCCGGCCGCATGGCTGGTGATCTGCACGCTCGCCGCCGGCTGGCAGAAGCTGTTCGACGACAAGATCAGCTTTACCGCCGCCGCGGACAAGTACGCTCGGGCCATCGCCGACGGCAAACTGCTTGCACCGGCGAAAACGGCCGAGGAAATGCAACGCATCGTCACCAACAACCGCGTGGACATGGCACTGACAGCCATCTTCATGCTGCTGGTGCTGACCATGCTGGCCTTCTGCCTGCGCGTCATCGTGCGGGCGTGGAAAGACAACCGGCCCTCGACCCGTGAAGAACCCTATGTGGCGCTATCGAGCGTCGCGCCGTAAGGAGGCTGCCATGCTGAAGTATCCGAAGGCTTTCTGGCGATGGGCGGTGCAGACCGCCCGCCTCTGCTGCGGCGTGCCCGACTACGACGCCTACGTGCGGCACCTGCGTGAGCATCATCCCGAGTGCCCCGTGCCCAGCTACGGTGCATTTTTCCGCGAGCGGCAGGAAGCCCGTTATCGCGGCACGGGCGGACGTTGCTGCTGACTCAGGAAGCCTTGCGGCGGCCGCGGCGCATATTGCCCTTCGAGTCGTCGATCATCGCCTGCATCGCTGCCGCCGCCTCGTTGGGGCGACGGCGGCGGATCGCCTCGTACACCTCCCGGTGATACGGCAGCGAATAGCGGAAGTTCTTTGCCGTGCGCGCCGACATCACGAAATACGTGCCCAGCGCCGTCTCGATCACCGAGAACAATGAGCTCAGCAGTTCGTTGTTCGTCGCGGCAAGCACGGCTTCGTGGAAACGAAGATCGGCTTCCGCCCAGCTGTCGAGATCCATGGCAGCCTCCATGCCGGCAAGTGCCTCACCGATGGCCGCCAGCTGCCCGGCATCGCGTCGGCGTGCCGCCGTCATCGCCGCCGCCGGCTCGATGATGCCGCGCATTTCCACCAGCTTGTCGACGAAATCGTCCGTGGGCATCGAGGCGCAGCGCCAGGCGAGGATGTCGGCGTCCAGATGATTCCAGAAACGCGAATCACGCACGCGCATGCCGATCTTCTGCCGGGTTTCGATAAGCCCTTTCGACGCGAGCACCTTGAGCGCCTCGCGCAGGATGGTGCGGCTTACCTCCATGTGCTCGGCCAGTTCCGATTCGCCCGGCAGTGCATCGCCGGCACGCAACGCGCCGCCGACGATGGATTCGCCGATCTCGTCGATCACCCGCGCATGCAGGTTCCTGCCGGTTGCAGCCCGTGGTGCCATGGTGTGTGTCATCCCGCCCTTCAACAGGCGGCCATCCTAACGTCATCGCGCGTTCTTGCGATGACGCGGCGCAACGTAAATGCGTTTACACGTCGTGGTGCAACGATTCGGCCGGCCGGCGACGACGAAGCCGGGGCGCCAGCTCCACCATGTACATCGCCACCAGCACGAGGCCGCCACCGCCCAGCATGCGCATGGTGAGCTGGTCCACGCCGAGGGCCACGGCGAAGCCCGCCGCGAAGACAGGCTCTGTGGTCATGACGATGGCCGCACGCGTTGCAGGCATATGGGCCTGTGCCCAGGTCTGCACCAGCATCGCAAGCGCACCCGCCACGAGCGCCATGTAAAGCACGGCCATCCAGGCACTGCGATCAGGTGGCAGCGCCGGGCCATGATGGGGAAGTGTCGCGAGCAGGCAGACGGCGGCAATGCCGACCATCTGTATGGCCGACATGCCAAAGGCATCCCCGGGTTTGGACCAGTGCCCGAGGCCCACGATATGCAGGGCGTAAAGCGCGGCGGAACCCAGCGTCAGCAGCACGCCGAGATCCACGCTGAATCCATTGAGCGCCAGCACGCCAAGACCGAGCGTGGCCAGCAGCACGGCCACCCACGTCGTTGCAGGCATGCGCTGGCGGAACAGCAGCAAAGCCAGGATCGGCGTGATCACCACATACATGCCGGTTACGAATCCACTCACGCTCGGCGACGTGAGCGCCAGGCCTTCGGTCTGCAGCCACTGGGCCACGCCGTAGAGCACGCCCAGCGCAAGGCCACGCCAGGTCTGCGTACGTCCCAACCGGCGCAGAGGCAGGGCGAAACACAGCAGCATCAGCACGGCGGCGATGGTGAAACGCACGGCAAGAAAGTCGATCGGCAGCATGCGGCCGACCACGTCCTTGATCATGACGAAGGTGGAGCCCCAGACGGCGGTGACGGCAAGCAGTCCGAGCGTGGCCAGGCCGCTTCCCTTCGCCTCGCTCATCGACGGGCCCGCTTGAGCTGGCCGGGGATCTTCAGAAGAAAGTGCGCCCAGATACCGAGCCAGACGACGGTGCGGGTGATGGGATTTTTCGCAGCGGGATCGTGCCTGCGGAACCACAGGTACATGCTGCGATGCTTGTGCCGGCTGACGAACACCGGCCGACGACGGCTGGAAACGCCCTTGCCGTGCAGCACGCGCACATCGCCAGCGAGGATCACCCGATAACCCGCATCGCGGGCGCGACGGCACAGATCCATGTCCTCGCAATGCAGGAAAAAGGTTTCATCGAAGCCACCTAGGGCATCGAAGGCAGCACGTGGCATGAGGATGATCGCACCGGAGACGATCTCGACGTCTTCGGCCCCCTCGGGCATGGGGCCGCGGATGTCGATACCTCCCTCGCGCCCCAGCTTGGTGTTGATCGCGCGACGCAGCAGCGGATCGAAGCGGCGCGATGCCGGATCGGGACGGCCCTGCTCGTCGCAGACCACCGCACCGACCATGGCCGTGTGGATGTCCACGTGCCGCGCCATGCGCGCGATGGTGTCCGGATCGATGAGGCAATCCGGATTCAGCACAAGCAGGCTATCGCCTCGTGCTTCGGCGGCACCACGGTTCACCGCAGGGCCAAAACCCAGGTTGGCGCGGTTGTAGACGATGCGCACGCGCGCGTCGTCGGCATAGGCCCGGTCGAGGGATTCGGGGATGCCATCTGCCGAACCGTTGTCGACCACGATGACTTCGACAGGGACGTTGCTGAGCAGGGCCCGCTCGACGCAATCACGCGTCAGCGGGCCACTGTTGGCGAGCACCACGATGATGCTGGTGAGGCCCTGGGTGGTCACGATGGGGTGTCCTGGCTCAGCCGACCCAGACGCGCGCATTGCGGAACATGCGCATCCACGGGGAATCTTCGCCCCACTGCTCCGGATGCCAGCTCATCTGCGCGCTGCGGAACACGCGTTCCGGATGCGGCATCATGATCGTCACGCGGCCATCGGCGGCCGTGAAGGCGGCCAGACCACCCGGCGAACCGTTCGGGTTCAGCGGGTAAAGCTCAGTGGGCTTGCCACGGTTGTCGACGAAGCGCGCGGCGCCGTGGCTCTTCGACGGGCTGCATGCGTTCGGGAAGTGCACACGGCCTTCGCCGTGGGCCACGGCCACGGGGATGCGCGAGCCGACCATGTCGCGGAAGAAGATGCTGCCCGAGTCGAGCAGTTCGAGCGTGGCGACGCGGGCTTCGTACTGCTCCGACTGGTTGCGCAGGAACTGCGGCCAGTGCTTCGCATCGGGGATGATGTCCTTCAGCTGCGACATCATCTGACAGCCATTGCACACGCCCAGCGCGAACTTGGAGCCATCTTCGAAGAAGCGGGCAAACTGCTCGCGCAGTGCGTCGTTGTAGAGGATGGACGTGGCCCAGCCACGGCCGGCGCCCAGCACGTCACCGTACGAGAAGCCGCCGCAGGCAGCAAAGCCGCGGAAGTCCTTCAGGTGATGGCGACCGGTGGCCAGGTCGGTCATGTGGATGTCCACGGCCTCGAAGCCGGCGCGGTCGAACGCCGCCGCCATTTCCACCTGGCCGTTCACCCCCTGCTCGCGCAGGATCGCAACGCGCGGACGCACGCCGGTGGCGATGTAAGGCGCGGCGATGTCGTCGGCCGGGTCGAAGGTGAGCTTCGGAGAGATGCCCGGATCGGCATCGTCCAAGCGCCACTCGTTTTCCTGGTCGGCGCTGGCCGGGTTGTCGCGCAGGCGCTGCATCGCGTAGCTGGTTTCGTTCCAGGCGCGGAACAGTTCGGTCCAGTTCCACTTGAACGGGGTTTCGCCGTTCAGGTGCAGCTTGATGCCGAGCTTTTCCTTGGGACGACCCACGTTGTGGGTGAGGCCGGCGAGGTTGTGCTTTACCAGCAGCTGTTCGAAGGCTTCGCGGTTGGCCGAGGCTACCTGCACCACGGCGCCCAGCTCTTCGTTGAAGAGCGCGCGCAGCGTGGCATCGGCCCAGCCGTCGAGGCGGATTTCAAGGCCGCAACGACCGGCAAAGGCCATTTCGAGCAGGGTGACGATGGCACCGCCGTCGGAACGGTCGTGATAGGCGAGCAACAGGCCGGAGCGGTTGGCTTCCTGGATCAGCTCGAACATCGCGCGCAAGCGCTTTGCGTCGTCGAGATCCGGCGGCACGCCGCCACCACGGTTGAATACCTGGGTGAGCGCCGAACCGCCGAGACGGTCGCGGCCTGCGCCGAGGTCGATCAGCCACAGGTCGGTGTCGCCACGATCGAGCTTCAGCTGCGGAGTGAGCGTGCGGCGCACGTCGTCCACGCGGGCAAAGCCGGTGATGACCAGCGACACCGGAGATACGGTCTTCTGGGCCTTGCCGGTGTCGTCGGTCCACACGGTCTGCATGGACAGGGAGTCCTTGCCAACGGGGATCGAGATATCGAGGCTCGGACAAAGCTCCATGCCGACGGCCTTCACGGCGTCGAACAGCGCGGCGTCTTCACCCGGGTGATTCACGGCGGCCATCCAGTTCGCGGACAGGCGCACTTCGTCGAGCTTGATCGACGCGGCCGCGAGATTGGTGATGGCTTCGCCCACGGCCATGCGCGCGGCATCGGCACTCGACAGCAGCGCCACCGGAGCGCGCTCGGCCATGGCCATCGCCTCGCCCGTGTAGCCGTCGAAGTCGGTCATGGTCACGGCAACGTCGGCCACCGGCACCTGCCACGGACCCACCATGGGATCGCGATGGTTGAGGCCGCCGACGGTGCGGTCACCGATGGTGATGAGGAAATTTTTGCTGCCCACGGCCGGCAGGCGCAGGACGCGCATCAGCGCTTCGTCCATGCCGATGCCGGTGAGGTCGGCTACCAGGTCGACGCGCGGTTTCACGCGCGAGGCATCGCGATGCATGCGCGGCGGCTTGCCGAACAGGACATCCATGCGCAGGTCGATCACGGTGATGTCGCGGCGCGTGTCGCGCACGATGAGGCGCGCGTCTTCGGTCGCTTCGCCCACCACGGCGAACGGGCAACGCTCACGGGCACAGAACGATTCGAACAGCGCAAGGTCTTCCTCACCGATGGCGAGGACGTAGCGCTCCTGCGACTCGTTGCTCCACACCTGCATGGGCGAGAGCGTGGGATCGTCGCAGGGCAGCTTCGAGAGATCGATGATGCCGCCGACGCCCGCGTCGTTGAGGATTTCAGGAATGGCGTTGGACACACCGCCCGCGCCGACGTCGTGGATGCTGACGATCGGGTTGCGCTCGCCGCGCATCCAGCACGAGTCGATGACCTGCTGGCAGCGACGCTCCATTTCCGCGTTGTCACGCTGGACGGAAGCGAAATCGAGTTCGGCGCTGGACGTGCCGGAAGCGACGGACGAGGCCGCACCACCACCCAGGCCGATGAGCATGGCCGGGCCACCCAGCACGATGACGCGGTCGCCCGGACGCACCGCGCGTTTCTGCACGTGGTCGGGACGGATGGCCGCAAGGCCGCCGGCGATCATGATCGGCTTGTCGTAGCCACGACGCACGCCCTTCTCGCCGGTTTCCTGCTCGAAGGTACGGAAGTAGCCGCCCAGCGCGGGGCGGCCGAATTCGTTGTTGAATGCGGCGGCGCCCAGCGGGCCGTCACGCATGATCTCGAAGGCCGACGCCATGCGCGGCGGCAGCGGACGCTCCTTCTCCCATGGGCGCGAAAGGCCCGGGATGCGCAGGTGCGACACCGAGAAACCCGTGAGGCCGGCCTTCGGCTTGCCGCCGCGGCCCGTGGCGCCTTCGTCGCGGATTTCGCCGCCGGCACCCGTCGCCGCGCCCGGCCACGGCGCGATGGCCGTGGGATGGTTATGCGTCTCGACCTTGATGGCGTACGGCGCGGCTTCGGTGACCTTGCGGAACACGCCGTCATCGGGATTCACGAACAGGCGGCTGCCTTCGTAGCCTTCGATGACCGCCGCGTTGTCGTGATACGCCGACAGCGTATGCGCGGGCGATTTCTGGTGCGTGTTCTTGATCATGCCGAACAGCGAGGTGTCCTGCGGCGTGCCGTCGAGCGTCCACGTGGCATTGAATACCTTGTGGCGGCAATGCTCGGAGTTGGCCTGCGCGAACATCATGAGTTCGGCGTCGGTGGGCGCGCGGCCCATCTCGGCGTAGCGCTCGGCGAGGTAGTCGATTTCGTCGTCGGCCAGGGCCAGGCCCAGTTCCTTGTTCGCCGCCGACAATGCGGCACGCGGGTCGCTGCCCAGCTCGACGTGACCCAGCGGACCCGGCTCACCGGCCAGGAACAGGCCGGAGGCCTCGGCAAGGCTCGTCAGCGGCGACTGCACCATCGGGTCGCAGAACGTTGCCATGACGGCGGCGTAGGCGGGGTCCGAGGCGTTGGGCATGCCGTTGACACGCCAGGCCACGCCACGCTCGACGCGACGCACGTCGAAACCGGCGCCGTGGAGGATGTCGGTGGCCTTGCTCGACCAGGGCGAGATGGTGCCCAGGCGGGGTACGACCCAGAGGGTGGCGGCTTCCGGCGTGGCATCGCGCGCTTCCAGCACGGCCAGCAGGCGGGCACGGGCCTCGCCTTCGGGCAACACGGCGGCATCCACGAAGTACGTGAACCAGGCGGCCTGGACGCGGGTCCCGTGGTGCAGGGCCTCAAGGTGGGCGTTCAGTCGTTCGAGGCGAAACGGCGAAAGGGCGCTCTGCCCGTCGAGTGCGATCATACGGAGGGGAAAAGGCGCAGGAGGAAAACGCCCATTCTACATGATGTTGCAGGGCAGCAGGTTCGGGGGCCAGGTGCCGGCCGGCGCCTCGCCCTGAATCCGGTTGCGCGCCCCCCTGTGGAATCCCGCCTTGGACCGGTCGCGCGCGAGGCGCGCTCCTGCACGCCGCCTTGGGGCCGGTCGCGCGCGGGGCGCGCTCCTGCACGCCGCCTTGGGGCCGGTCGCGCGCGAGGCGCGCTCCTACACGCCGCCTTGGGGCCGGTCGCGCGCGGGGCGCGCTCCTACATACGCCGCTTCGATCCGGGCGCGCTCCTACGGGGCGGATTGTGTAGGAGCGCGCCTTGCGCGCGACCGGAAGTGAGAAAGGGCCTCAACCGCCCTTGGACGTCAGCGCCTTCAACAACTGCGCCGGAGTGACATAACCACCCACGATGTCGCCATTCTCGGTAACGATGGTCGGCGTGCCGTTCACGCCCAGGCGCTCACCCAGCTCGAACTCGTCCTTCACCGGGTTCTCGCAGGACGCCGGCTTCACCGCCGCACCGCCCATGGCCTCATTGAAGGCATTCTTGCGGTCGCTGGCACACCAGACCGACACGGCCTTGGTATACGAGGGAGTGTCGTTGCCGGCCGTGGTCTTCAGGCCCTCACGCGGCCAGAACACGTATTCGACCGCGATGCCCTGCTTGTTGAATTCGTCGATGTGCGCATGCAGCTGGCGGCAGAAGCCGCAGTCCACGTCGGTGAAGACCGTGACCGTGTGCTTGGGATTGGCCGGCGAATAGATCAGGCGCTGCGACGCAGGCACCTTGGCCAGGGCGGCCTTGCGGGTCACGGCCCAGCTGGCGGCGCTGAGGTCGGTCTTGTCCTTCAGGTCGACCAGGTTGCCGTTGATCATGTAACGGCCATCCGCCGTCACGTAGACCATGCGACCGGAGGCCACCACCTGGAAAAAGCCCGGCATGGGCGCGGGGGTGACGCTTTCCACCTTGATGCCCGGGGCGAGCGATTCCACCGCGTCGCGGGCGGCCTTGCCGGCGTCGTCGGCGGCCATCGCCGTGGCGGCAAACGCGCCAAGGCACAGCGCGGGCAGGATTTTCTTCAGCATCGGTACGACTCCATCTGTGACCGGGGGATACGCGGAACAGCCTTTGAACACGTACCGCGCGATCGGTTCAATCCATTGTGGCATGGACCTTCAGCCGCGCGGGTGATGCTGGGCGTGAAGGCGCTTCAGGCCTTCCTTCGCCACCAGGGTGTAGATCTGCGTGGTGCTGAGCGCGCTGTGACCCAGCAGCATCTGCAAGGCACGCAGGTCAGCCCCATGATTGAGCAGGTGCGTGGCGAAGGAATGACGCAGCACATGCGGCGACACCTTCTGCGACGGAATGCCCACCTGCACGGCATAGCGCTTGACCAGGGTCCAGAACATCTGCCGGGTCATCGCACCACCGCGGCGTGACAGGAACAGCGCGACGGGCTGACCGTGCCCCTTCGCCAGCAAAGGCCGCGCTTCGCGCAGATAGGTGTCGATATGCGCCAGCGCCTCCTCGCCCACCGGAATGAGGCGATCCTTGCCGCCCTTGCCGGTAACCCGCAATACGCCTTGTCGCGGATTGAGGCCCGACAGCGGCAGATCCACCAGTTCCGATACGCGCAGGCCGGACGAGTACATCAATTCGAGCATCGCGCGGTCGCGCTGCCCCAGTGGCGTACCGCCATCGGGCGCAACGATCAGTGCTTCGATCTCACGCTCGGCGAGCGCCTTGGGCAGGCTGCGCGGCATGCGTGGCCGCTGCATCAGCAGCGTGGGATCCTCGCGGGCACCATCATCTCGTGCCAGCTGCGCATAGAAGCGCCGGAACGCCGACTGCCGGCGCGCCATGCTGCGCACGGACACCGGCTGGCTGCCGTGATACGCCGACACATCCTCACGGCCGGCGGTAGCGAGCGTACGGCCCCGTGGAGCAAGCCATCGCGCCAGCTGCTCAAGGTCGCGGCGATAGGCTTCCAGCGTGCGTTCGGCAAGGCCGTCTTCCGACCAGACCCGTTCGATGAAGCGGTCGATGAGGCGGGCGTCATCATTAGCGAGTTCGACCGCAGATTCATTGTCTTTTGCGATGGGCATGGCCACATGGTCGCATGCCCACCGCAAACGGCTCAAAGGCGTTGAATGCTCGACTGATACGCGGCAACGACATAGGCAATCTGGTGCTCGATAGCCTCTTTCAGCCTTTCGCGCCCTTCCGCCGGAAGCGCCTTGCATTTTCTCGCCGCAATGGCCGTCTTCTGCAGGTATTCGGCAACAACGTCCATGGATGACTGCAAAGCTTTCACGGCTTCGCTCAACTCAGGACATACGCCCCCGAGTGGATCCAGTGCATGGTCAAGATGCTGGTCGGCATCATCGCGTAAGTGCTGGAATTCCAGCGGCGTAACGTTCTCATCACCGTCGATCGAACGCAGGTAACTATCGAGGTCCTTATGGGACGAATGCAATGTCAGGCTCATGGTCGCTCTCCTTAGGTCATACATCGAGACTGACGAGGTGTGTCCGGACATCCCGCCCGCAGGTGAAGCATATGCCTGGTTACAGTTAGCATCCAGAACTTATTCACCTAAGGCACGCGACATGCCACTGATGCTCCAAGCCCCCGCCTGGCGCCGTTTCGCGGCGATCATATACGACGTATTAGCCGTGGCGGCTATCGTGATGGTGGTGGGATTGCTCGCTCAGATAGCGACCATGGGTAAGCTCGCAGATGACCACGGACACCTGCTGGCATGGTGGTACCAGCCTTTACAGGGGGTGGTCGTGGGCACCTACTTCCTGGTGTCGTGGCTGCGCGGTGGGCAGACCCTGGGCATGCGCCCCTGGCGGATCAGGATCACCGGTAGCGACGGCTCACCTGTCGAGTGGCCACGCGGCCTGCTCAGGCTGATCATCGCCGCGCTGCCGGTCACCCTGTTGCTGATACGACCGTGGGCATCTCTTCAGACCGCCCTCTACGCCCCGCTGGCAGGATGGTTGATCCTGTTGCTTCCGACCTTGTTCGACGCCCGCCGGCGCGCGGTATACGACATGCTGGCCGGCACGGAAATCCGTTCGCTTACTTGAACTGGTCGCTGGCCGGCACCCACGAGCCGTTCGGTGCCGGTGTCTTCTGCTGCACGTTGATCTTGATCGTCGGCTCGCAACCGGGCGGCAGCGGACCGCCCGCGACACGCGCCGTGGCGCAGAACGCCGTGTTGTCGATAGCCACGGGGTGCGCCACCGTCGCCGCATTGGCCGGCGGAAGATCCGCGGCCAGGGGCTTCGCGGGCGCCATGGTCTGGTTCTTGACGAGGTTGTCGGCCGTCTCGTGATCCGGCTTCGACGGCGGATCGCCGCCGCAGCCCAGCGTGAACAGCGACACCGCGTTCATCTTGCCGCCGGTGTTGCCGGGGCCCGCCGTGCAGTTCAGCCGCAGCCCGCGCGGAAGCGACAAGGTGGAGTGCACCGTGGCCTCGCCTGCAGCCTGTCGCACGGCGGTATCCACCGAGGATTCGTTCTTCGGCGTCCAGTCCTTGTCGAAGCGGGTGGCCTTGTATTCGATATGCACCCGCTGGCCCTGCTGCACCGTGACGTTGCCGCGCGGTTTCAGCTCGGTATAGGCGCCGCCGGGGCCTACCTGGCCCGTCTTGTCGCCCTGCCCGCCGACCATGCCATCGTCGCGCTGCGAGCTGCCGTTGGCACCGGTCGTGCGCTGGCTGTCGTCCGTGCCGTTCGGAGAGCCGGGTCGGCCTGCGCTGTCTGCCGCTTCGGCGCCCGGGGTGTTCGTGCCCGATGCCGACGCGATGGCCGGACCCGGCGCGGGAGCGGGTGTAGAACCCTGGCCCGTCGATGGAGCCTGCTTTTCGCCCGACTTGGCCTGACCGTTGGTCGCCTGCGCGGTGGACTGGGCGGTCGGATTTTCACCGGGCGCCTGCGTCTGTCCCGGCGTAGCAGGCGACGTATCCGCACCGGCCACCGGACGCTGCATCTCGCCCGGCGTCACGGCCGGTGCCTGCACTGCCGGGCGCTCGGTGGTCGCCACGGGCGCGGAGACGTCGGGCTTCGCCACGGCGTCGGGCAAGGGCACGGCTTCCAGGTCGGCCTGCACGTCCACCGCGGGTGCGCGAACCGTATCGACCGAGACCTTCGGCGGCACGGGCCGGTCCGCAGGCGCGAGATCCGGGCGCGGCGGCGCCGACGGCTCCTGCGCGATGGCCGGAAGCGGCTCGTCCTGCGGGGTCGGCGGTGCCGACGAAGCCTCAACCTCCGGGCGCGGCACGGTGGCAAGGGTGATCGGCGAGGTGGCCACCGGCGTGGTGTGCTCGGAGGTGATCTGCGGCGGTGTCGGCGTCACCGCCACCTGCGAGGCAGGGGTGGGCGGAATCGCCAGCGATGCCGGCGGCGGCATGACTTCGGTGCCCTCGACTTGCGCCTTGCGCACGGGCTCGGGCTGGAACTTCGGCGGTACGACTTCCGGCCTGGGCGTATCCACCGCCAGGTCTGGTGGTGCCTGGGTGGGCACGGGGACCTGCTCAAGTTGAGGCTGTTTCGGCGGGGCCTTCGGGCGGGTCGGTGGACGCTTTTCCTCGGCCACCGTGTTCGGTGCCGGCGCGGCAGGTTTCGGTGCCGGTTTCACCGGAGGCGCAGGGGCGGCCGGAGTAGCTTTCGCCGGGCGGCTCGCCTTGGTGGCACTGGCAACGGCGGCGGCATGCGTGCCGCCGGACGCCGCGGCAGCGGCCGAGCGCTTGGTATTCCAGGTGGTCTGCACGACAGGTGCACGCGACTGCGTGCCACGCCGTGGCGGCAATGGCGCGGGCGGCTTGTCGATCAGCCGCACCTTCAGCACGTCGGTGGTTTCCTGGTCCGGCGGCGACGGCGGAGGCACGTAGGCCGGCCCCAGCACGAACCCGATGAGGAACAGCAGGTGGATGATGATCGTGCCGACCCAGCCGGCGATGCGGCGCAGGCTTTCGCGCGGTTTCTCGCGCAGGAGGCGACGATAGACGAGCGCGCGCATGGCCGCCTCGCGGGGCGAGACGGGCAGCGATTCTTCGGCGATCGATTGATCGCTGTCCGGCGGCAACGGGGTCGGCATGGAGGGCTAGTGTCCATGCTCGCGCGGCGCAGGACAATCGTTTCCTTACGATCCTGCGCGGCGTGCGCGCTCGGCGTTTTCCTGGTCCATGGCCTTGAGCGGGGTATCGGACGGGCAACCGGCCATCACCGTCTCGTTGCGGCGGTAGGACGCGATGCATTCGGCCTGGCTGGGGGGAGGTGGCTGGTTGGGATCGTCACCGGCAAGCGACTTCGCGGGCGCCATGTTGAGGCGCGTATCGCCCACCTTGCTCGAGGCCTTCGACGGGTCTTCCCCGCCGCAACCCACAGGCAGCACGAGGAACACCGTCGCGCACTTCACACGCACGCCATGGCCCAGGTCGAAGGTTTTCTTGAGCGTGGTTTTTTCCATGGCCTTGCGCAGGCCACCGTTGACGATGTTCTCGTCGCGTGGCGCCCAGTCCTTTTCGAACCGGGTTTCCTTGTAGGTAACCGTGGTCTTGTGCGACATGATCTGCAAATCGCCCGTGGGCGCGCGCGGCACGAAACTCGCCTGGGTGGTCCCGTTGCCCGCACCGGCCTTCGGCATCGCGATGGAGCCGTCCTTGCCGAAGAGATTCAGCTGCGGCGGGGGCGGCGGTGTTTCGGCCTGGGGTGCCGGCTCTTCCTTCGGTCGCGGAGGTTCGGGACGGGTAGCCTCACGCGAGCGCACCTTCGGTGGCGGCTCGGCCACCGGCGGAGGGGGCGGCACGTTGGCCACGGCAGGCGCAGGCGGCGTCGGCTCGATGAAGCGGACTTCCATCACTTCGTCCTTGTCGCGGGGGATGGCAAAACCCTCCAGCGGCCGCGGCAGCATCTCGTAGCGCATCAGGACGATGAGCAGAATATGGAAAACCAGGGCCAGCACCAGCGCCAGCGTGAAGCGCACGCGGTCGCGCGGTGGCGGACGCCGCCCGATGGCGTGCAATGCGGCAATCGTGGAAGCGTCGATCGGCACCAGGCCGCGCCCACGCGACGACGTATCCGGCGTGAGCCGGTGCGATTCGACGAAGGGCGGTGGGGCCTTACCTGGGTATTGCACGCGAACGAGGTCCCTTCTTGGGTCGCGAAAGAGTAGGCGAGCATAGCGATTTGCGACTAAACGCAACGTAAGCCCCGTGGCTAGACAACGCATGGGCCGGAAGATTCCCCCGGGCACTTGATTCCGCCGCCGCGAAGGAGAACCCTTGGGCCGGGCCCAGCCCGCATCACCGCCATGACCGTCCATGCCACCGGACGACCGTGACGGCCCGCCATCGTCATGCCGGAAGGCGTGCCCGAGGCGACGCCGAAGGATGACGCCGCATCCACACGCCTTCCCTCCCACTGAAGGAGGGTCGCATCGTGTCTCCCACCACGGAACGTATCCGCAGCCTCGCCCTCGCCGGCCACGCCGGTGCCGGCAAGACCACCCTGTTCGAAGCCATGCTCTATGCCGGTGGCGCGCTCAACGCCATGGGTCAGGTCGAACGTGGCACCACCGTTTCCGATACCGATCCCATGGAAAAGGCCCGCGGCCATTCCATCGACGCCGCCGTGGCGTCTATCGAACGCAACGGCTACCGCATCCATCTGGTCGATACACCGGGATATGCCGACTTCCTCGGTCCCGCACTGGCGGCGCTGTCCGCCACCGATACCGTCGCCATCGTGGTCAATGCAGCCAACGGCATCGAACACGGCACGCGCGCCATGATGCAACATGCACGGGAACGCGGCCTTGCACGCATCCTCATCGTCAATCGCATAGATACCGATGGCGTGGACCTGCGCGCGCTGGTGGACGACCTGCGCAGCGAATTCGGCAACGAATGCCTGCCGCTCAACCTGCCCGCATCGAAGGGGCACGCCGTACGCGATGCATTCTTCCAGACCCGCGGCGATACGGATTTCTCCTCGCCCGGCGAAGCCCACCAGCAGCTCATCGACCAGGTCGTGGAGATCGATGACGACGTGATGGAGCACTATCTTGAAGCCGGTGAATCCGCGCTTACGGCTGCCGAGCTTCGCGGTGCGCTGGAGCATTGTCTTCGCGACGGACACCTCGTGCCTATCGTGTTCACCGGTGCGCGCGACGGCATCGGCGTAAACGAACTGCTTGAACTGGTGGAGCGCATCCTGCCCTGCCCCACCGAGGTCAATCCGCCGCCGTTCCGTGCCGACGATGGCGCGCCTTTCGCTATCTCCGCGAAGGCGGACGGTCACGTCGTGGCCGATGTCTTCAAGATCGTGAACGATCCCTTCGTGGGCAAGCTGGGGGTGTTTCGCGTGTGGCAGGGCACGGTGCGCAAGGATTCCCAGCTGCTGGTCGACGACGGGCGCAAGCCCTTTCGCGTGGGTCATCTTTTCCGCCTGAAGGGCAAGGACCACGTAGAAATCGACGAGGCACTTCCCGGCGATATCGTCGCGGTGGCCAAGGTGGACGACATCCACTTCGATGCCGTGCTGCACGATGCAGTGGAGGAAGGCCGCATTCATCTCGCACCGTCTGCGTTTCCCGCGCCGATGTACGGCGTGGCCGTGGAGCCTGCCCACAAGGGACAGGAGCAGAAGCTGTCGCAGGCACTGGCGAAACTGACCGAGGAAGACCCGTGCTTCCGCGTCGAACACCACAAGGAACTCAACGAAACCGTGATCTACGGGTTGTCCGACCTGCATGTGAAGCTGATGCTGGAACGGATGAAGGCCCGTTACGACGTGGACGTCGTCACGCATCCGCCGCGCATCGCCTACCGCGAGACAGTAGGAGGGCATGCCGAAGGCCATCACCGGCACAAGAAGCAGACCGGTGGCGCGGGCCAGTTCGGGGAGGTGTTTCTCCGTGTCGAGCCGCTTGAGCGCGGCAAGGGATTCGTATTCGACGACGATACGAAGGGTGGCGTGATCCCCGGGCAGTTCATGCCGGCCATCGAAAAAGGGGTGCGACAGGCGCTGGATAGCGGTGCCGTGGCCGGGTATCCGATCCAGGACGTGCGGGTCGTGGTGTACGACGGCAAGCACCATCCCGTGGATTCCAAGGAGGTGGCCTTCGTCAGTGCCGGGCGCAAGGCGTTCCTCGATGCCATGTCGCGCGCTCAGCCCAGGGTGCTGGAGCCGGTGGTGGATCTGGAGGTATCCATCCCCGATCACTACGTTGGCGACGTCACTGGCGGCCTGGCATCGAAACGGGCGCAGATCATGGGCACCGATGCGTTGCGCGGTGGAGAAACGATGATCCGCGCACGCGTGCCGCTGGCGGAGCTCGTCGATTATCCGACGCAGCTGAAGTCGATGACCGGAGGGCTGGGACGCTACGCCATGGCATTCAGCCACTACGACGCAGTACCGCCCGGCATACAGAAGAAACTGGCCGAAGCCTGGAAACCCAGGGCAGAAGAAGACTGACCTGTAGGAGCGCGCCTTGCGCGCGCCCGGTCATGCTGTAACACCCACGCCAGACCGGTCGCGCGCAAGGCGCGCTCCTACAGGGGCATGGTGTCGACATGGTGACGAAGAACCCCGGCGCGTCGCACGTATCGACGCGCCGGAGGCAAACGCGAAGGCTTACTTCGCCGCCTTGCGCTTGGGCTTCAGCATGGTGCCGATGCACTTGGGCGAGCCGCAGCGGCAGGCCCAGATCTTCTTCAGGCGCGCGGTGTGCGGCATGTCGAGCGTGATGCCGTAGTCGTAGGTGAGCTCTTCACCCGGCGCGATGTCACGGATAGCCTCGATGAGGACGCGATCCTTCTTCGACGGCTTGCCCTCCACATCCTCCTCGATCAGCGCCTGGCAGTTCGGATCGCAGCTGTGGTTGATCCAGCGGGCGATATTGCCGTTGCTGTTGCCGTCGACGATGTAGCGCTCGTTCAGCGTGAACAGGAAGGTATGGCCGGTTTCACCGCCGTCGCCATAGCGCTTGTCGGCCTGGGCGTGGGTGATGTGATCGCCCTTGTATTCGATGATTTCATCGCCGGCCTTGATGTGGGCGGTGGCGAAGACGCCGTTTCCATGGATGGGGGAACGGCGGGCGGCGATGCGTCGGGTCATGGGCGATTCGAGTGTCAAGCGGAACGGGCATGATGCCTGCTCGGCTCCCGCTTGGGAACCGCGTTTCAAACGCCCGTCTCGCGCGCACCACGTGCGGGCGCTACCATCGAACACCTGTTCGACGTCCAACGCCGGAAGCCCTAGGGATGACCCCGATCATTCGCACGCATGCCGTACGAGCGGCCACGCTCGCCGCCCTCACCCTCCTTGCCGCCTGCGGGCCCGCGAAGAAAAGCGTGTTTCCGCCGAGTCTTTCGCTACAGGAAGTCCACGCCAAGCCGGGCGGCACCTGGCATGTGACCCTGCGCGTGCGCAACAACAGCTACGGCGGCATGGCCTTCGACCGCTTCCAGGGCACCCTCACGGTGGGCCAGTTGGGCGGCGTGCTGCTCGACGCGAAGATCGACCAGGACATCCCGTCCTTCGCCGCCGACGTCACCCAGCTCGACATCCTGCCCACTCCCGACATGGCCAGGGCACTGGCCGCGCTCGCTGCCAAGGGCAGCGCAGGCACCCTGCCCTACACCATCGAGGGCCGGATCACCGGCACGCCCGAACAGGAAGACAAACCCCGTTCCTTCGAGGTGCACGGCAAGGACTGGCTCTCGCCGGTGCCGGGCATCGCCGACACCTACCGCTAACCCCAAGCCTTCGCCAGGACGCTTCCATGACGATCTACAAAGCCCCGCTCGATGACATGCGCTTCGCGCTCTACGACGTGCTCGGCGCCGAAGCCGTGCTCACCGGCCTCGATGGCGGCGACGCGCATACCCGCGACCTGCTCGACGCCGTGCTCGACGAATCCGCCCGCTTCAACGAGCAGGTGCTGGCACCGCTGAATGCCTCCGGCGATGCCGAGGGCTGCCACTACGACAAGGCCACCGCCACGGTGACCACGCCCAAGGGCTTCAAGGAGGCCTATCGCCAGTACGCCGACGGCGGCTGGGCCGGCCTCACCGCGAAGGAAGAACACGGCGGCCAGGGCCTGCCCGCCGTGCTGGGCCTGCTCACCAAGGAAATGATCGACGCCGCCAACCTGGCCTGGGGCATCTACCCGCTGCTCTCGCACGGCGCCATCGATGCCATCGAGCATCACGGCGACGACTGGCAGAAGGAGGTCTTCCTCAAGCGCCTCGTCGACGGCACCTGGACCGGCACCATGTGCCTCACCGAGCCGCAGGCCGGCTCTGACCTGGGCCTGCTGAAGACCCGCGCCGAACCCAACGACGACGGCAGCTACCGCGTCAGCGGCACCAAGATCTTCATCTCGGCCGGTGAGCACGACTTCACCGACAACATCGTCCACCTCGTGCTGGCCCGTCTCCCGGACGCGCCGGCCGGCAGCCGCGGCATCTCGATGCTGGTGGTACCGAAGTTCAAGGTGAACCGCGACGGCTCGGTGGGCGAGCGCAATACGGCCGCTGCCGGCGCCATCGAACACAAGATGGGCATCAAGGGTTCGGCCACCTGCGTCATGAACTTCGACGATGCCCAGGGCTGGCTGATCGGCGCCCCGCACAAGGGCCTCATGGCCATGTTCACCATGATGAACGCAGCACGCCTCGGCGTGGGCGTGCAGGGCCTGGCCATCGCCGAACGTGCCTTGCAGAACAGCCTCAACTACGCCCGCGAGCGCCTGCAGATGCGCGCCCTGTCGGGTCCGAAATTGCCGGAAAAGCCTGCTGATCCGCTGCTCGTTCATCCGGATGTGCGTCGCATGCTGCTCACGCAGCGCGCGTTCGTGGAGTCCGGCCGCGTGCTGGCGGCCTATGCCGGCCTGCAAAGCGATATCGAGGCACGCCATCCGGACGCCGACAAGCGCAAGGAAGCCGGCGAACTGCTGTCCTTCCTCATTCCCATCGCCAAGGGCCTTATCACCGAAGCCGCCCAGGAGTGCACGAAGGAAGCCCTGCAGATCTTCGGCGGCCACGGCTTCATCGCTGAGCATGGCATGGAGCAGTTCGTCCGTGATGCCCGCATCATCACGCTCTACGAGGGCACCACGCAGATCCAGGCACTCGACCTGCTCGGCCGCAAGGTCATGCAGTTGCAGGGCGCGGGCCTGAAGCATTTCCTCGCTGAAATCCAGGCGTTCTGCAAGGCCAACGCCAACAACGACGCCGTGAAGGCGCTGGTGATGCAGCTGGCCGCTGCCACAGCCACCTGGGGCGAAGTCACGCAGAGTCTCGCCCAGAAGTCCCAGGCCAACCCGGAAGAACTGGGCGCCGCCGCCGTCGATTACCTCTACTTCTCCGGCTACATCACCCTGGCCTACTTCTGGGCCCGCAGTGTCGTGGCCGCCGATGTCCTGCCGGCAGAGCGCAGGCAGGCCAAGATCGACACGGCCAACTTCTACTTCGCCCGTATCCTGCCGCGCATCGTCCTGCACAAGGCGGGTATCGAGGCCGGTGTGGCGACGTTGCCCGATATCGCCTGAGTTCCGGGGCATTAAAGCGTGACCCGCAAGCTGCCGGCAGCAACTTGCGGGTCACGGCATCGGGCTCACGGCCCAAGGAAAATGAAGCCCCGGACTTTCCGCCGGGGACTTCCCCCATCCTGCCATCAGGTGTAGAACTTGCCGGAACCGGACACCCCTTGACCCAACGGCTCCCGACCTGATGAGCGATCCAGCGTTCCTGATACGTCTCGCCGAAAGCGACGATGACGACTTCATCCTCGGCCTTGTCCACCGCTTCATCCACTTCCCGCTGCCCAACGGCCGCACGAAGACGGACTGCCTCAAGGGCATCGAAGCCGACCTGGTAAAGCACCTCGACGAACAGCCACCGAACAGCTACATCTTCATCGTCGAGAACGAGGATGGCGATCCGGCGGGGTTCATCCATCTGCAGAAGACCAAGGACTTCTTCACCCATCGTGACAACTGCCATATCTCGGATATCGCAGTAGCGGAGAAGTTCGAAGGCACCGGCGTGGGCAAGGTGCTGCTCGATCATGCGCATACCTGGGCAAAGGAACATCGCTGCCAGTTCGTGACCCTGGCCGTATTTCCCGGCAACGAACGCGCTCGCGAGCTGTACGCAAAGCACGGCTTCGATACCGACCTGGTACGCATGGCAAAACCCGTCAGGTAACCCTACCCGTCGTTCCTGTGAAAACAGGAACCCAGCGCCCCGGTTCGCCAGCACGGCGAGGGCGCTGCATCGGCTTTGGCGTAGGAGGCTATCTCGCGACAACCGACTGCCCCGCGCTAGGTTCCAGCTTTCGCTGGAACGACGGCTTCGGGTGGGATCATCGTTACACCTACCCTTCGGCTTCGGGTGGAGTTACCGCTACCTACCCGTCGTTCCTGTGAAAACAGGAACCCAGCACCCCGGTTCGCCAGCATGGCGAGGGCGCTGCATCGGCTTTGGCGTAGGAGGCTATCTCGCGACAACCGATTGCCCCGCGCTAGGTTCCAGCTTTCGCTGGAACGACGGCTTCGGGTGGAATCATCGTTATACCCACCCTTCGGCTTCGGGTGGAGTTACCGCTACCTCCCTACCCTTCGACTTCGGGTGGAGTTATCGCTACCTACCCGTCGTTCCTGTGAAAACAGGAACCCAGCGCCCCGGTTTGCCAGCACGGCGAGGGCGCTGCATCGGCTTTGGCGTAGGGGTGTTATCGCGACAACCGTCTGCACCGCGCTAGGTTCCAGCTTTCGCTGGAACGACGGCTTCGGGTGAGATTATCGTCTCCGCCCTACCCGGTGGCTTCGGGTGGCGTCACCACCACCTCCCTACCCGTCGTTCCTGTGAAAACAGGAACCCAGCGCCCCGGTTTGCCAGCACAGCGATAACGCAACATCGACTTTCACCAACGAAAAAGGCCGCCCAAAGACGGCCTTTCTCAACGCAAGCGTTACCGGAAAACTCAGGCCTCGACAGTAGCCGGAGCTTCCTTCGACTCGCGTGCATCCAGGCGAGCCGCCATGCGGTCGATGTTGGCGAGCGACACCAGGTGGGCGTAGATCCAGCCGAAGGCGCCTTCGCGCAGGAACTCGTGGGCCGTCTTCTCGTCCAGACCGCGCAGGCGCTCTTCGTTGATCACGAACAGGCCGTTGAGGTTGATGTTCTTGCCTTCCTTCTGCAGCGTGATGGTGCGCGGCTCGAGCAGGTTGTGCTCGCGCAGCTTGCCCATGAACCACTGCGTGCGGGCCACGTGATCCTGGAACTCGCCGAGGAAGTTCACGGCATTGGTGAGTGCCGGGGCATCGGTACCGTCTTCGTTGAAGAGGCGCTCGCCTTCGCTGTCGTTGAAGCCTTCATAGGCCTCATCGAGGAACACGGTAAAATCGTCGCCCTCGGCGCCGGCCGGCTTCTCGGCCAGCACGAACGGATAGCGGCGCACGAAAGCCGGGATGTACACGCCCTGCTCCCAGAAGCCGTTTTCGCCGACCAGCAGGTTTTCGTTCTGGCGCAGGCCCAGCAGGGCCATCGGACCGGCGGTCTCGATGCTGTCGCCAGCGAACAGGATCGGGAAATCGCGCGAGGCCGGGGCGAATTCCACGCCCGTCAGGGGCACGGAGTGGGCCTTGACGGCGAAATTGATGTTGTTCACGGCCTTCAGGCGAAGGTTGCGATGGGCGGTGCGGTTCAGGGGAACCGGACGCTCGTAGAAAAGCACTTCTGCCACTGTCTATCCCTCTTGGACCCGGCGGACCTGGGAAGCCACCCCGGCCCCCCTTCCAAACCCGTCGGGCTGATGGTGCGAACCCCAACTATAGCAGCGCCGAATGATGGCAACAGCCCCGCAAGAAGCGTACCGGACGGATGCTTTTCTGTAGCAATTATGGGCTATGCTCGGGCCAACGCCCCCTTTGGGAGCGGGATCGCACCCGCGATCCGCACGGAGTTCGACTTGCTGGAACGCTCTTTCGCTTACGTGAAGGACGAGACACGATGACGATGGAAGTGCTCCATGACGATCTGCCGAGGGTCACCGCGTTGCATGCGACGCGGGTGCTTTCCCTCGACGCTGCGGGTCGCATCCTGGACTGGATCAGCTGGCAGGACGCAGTCTGCCTCTATGTGCGCGGCGTGGTCGCCTGGACCCTGGGCGACCCGTGCGTCACCGTCCACGGCGGTACCAACCGCGACAACGGCCTGCGCAGCACCCTCCAGCTCCACCCCATCGTGGCCAGCACCGGCCACTGCCGCGAACACGCGATCGACCCGTCCCCGGCCCTCACCAACACGGCCCTCTTCGCCCGCGACCGCCACGTGTGCCTGTACTGCGGCCAGCAGTTCACCCGCCACGACCTCACCCGCGACCACGTGGTGCCCCTCTCCAAGAAGGGCCAGGACGAATGGGAAAACGTGGTCAGCGCCTGCCTGGCCTGTAACCTGCGCAAGAGCAACCGCACCCCGCAGCAGGCCAACATGCCCCTGCTGGCCGTGCCCTACCGACCTAGCTGGGTCGAGCACCTGATCCTGTCCAATCGCAACATCCTGGCCGACCAGATGGAGTTCCTGGTGAACCACCTGCCAAGGGACCGCCGCCGCCTCTAGGGCCCGTTCCAGCGCGGCAAACCGCCGCAATCCGGCCTCCGCCCCCGTTTCGCCCCCTCCCGTTCACGCACCCTCCCTTGCCCCGGCCCCGCCGTAGGCGAACAATACGCGCATGAACGACCTTTCCCGCTACCCGTATCTGGCGCAGATCGACTCGCCGGAGGACCTTCGCCGTTTTCCGGCCGAAGAACTGCCGGCCATCGCCGACGAGCTGCGCCGCTACCTCATCGAGGCGGTGGCCTCATCCGGTGGCCATTTCGGCGCGGGACTGGGCGTGGTGGAACTCACCGTGGCCCTGCACCATGTGTTCGACACCCCGAACGACCGCCTGGTCTGGGACGTCGGCCACCAGTGCTACCCCCACAAGATTCTCACCGGTCGCCGCGACCGCATCACCACGATCAAGAAGAAGGACGGCCTGGCCCCCTTCCCGCGTCGTGAGGAGAGCGAATACGACACCTTCGGCGTGGGCCATTCGTCCACCTCGATTTCCGCGGCGCTCGGCATGGCTATCGCCCTGCAGCGCCGCGGCGACCAGCGCAAGGTCGTGGCCGTGATCGGTGACGGCGCGATCACCGCGGGCATGGCCTTCGAGGCCCTGAACCACGGCGGCGACGTCGAACCGAACATGCTGGTGATCCTCAACGACAACGGCATGTCGATCAGCGAAAACGTCGGTGCGATGACCAAGATGATGGCGCGCGCGATGTCCAGTCGCACCCTCAATGTCTGGCGCGAGCGTGCCAAGAAGGCCATGCCGCGCGAGTCGCTGTTCGGTCGCTTCTTCAAGCGCTGGGAGGAACACGCCAAGGGCATGTTCGTACCGTCCACGCTGTTCGAGGAACTGGGCTTCCACTACACCGGTCCCATCGAAGGCCACAACATGGCCCAGTTGGTGAACGCGCTCAACACGGTGAAGGACCTCCCGGGCCCGCAGCTCATCCACGTGATGACGACCAAGGGCAAGGGCTATGAGCCTGCCGAAAAGGCACAGATCGAATACCACGCCGTGGGTCCGTTCGATCCGGTTGCCGGCCTGGCGAAGAAATCCGCGCCGGCCAAGCCCACCTATACCGACATCTTCAGCGACTGGCTCTGCGACATGGCCGGCGCCGACGAGCGCCTGCTCGGCATCACCCCCGCCATGCGTGAAGGCTCGGGCCTGGTGCGTTTCTCGAAGGAATACCCGCAGCGCTATTTCGACGTCGCCATTGCCGAACAGCATGCCGTGACGCTTGCCGCCGGCATGGCCGTGGAAGGCGCGAAGCCCGTGGTGGCGATCTACTCCACCTTTCTCCAGCGCGCGTACGACCAGGCCATCCACGACGTGGCCCTGCAGAACCTCGACGTCACCTTCGCGATCGATCGCGCCGGCGTCGTGGGCCCTGACGGTGCCACGCACGCAGGCAGCTTCGATCTCTCCTTCATGCGCTGCCTGCCGAACATGGTGATCATGGCACCGGCAGACGAAAACGAATGCCGCATGATGCTGAGCACGGGCTTCGCCTATGAAGGCCCCGCCGCCATCCGCTATCCGCGCGGTACCGGCCCGGGTGCGCGCCTGTCCGAATCGCTCGATACCCTGCCCATCGGCAAGGCCGAAGTGCGTCGCCGCGGCCACCATGGCCTGGCGATCCTGTCGTTCGGCACCATGCTTTCACCGGCCGCCGTCATCGCGGCGGAAGTGGATGCCACGCTGGTGAACATGCGTTTCGTGAAGCCGCTGGATGAGGAACTGATCCTCGAACTGGCCCGCACGCACAAGGCGTTCGTCACCATCGAAGACAACGCCATCGCCGGCGGTGCCGGTGCCGGCGTAGCCGAGTGCCTCGCCGCCCACGGCGTCACGCTGCCCATCTTCCACCTGGGCCTGCCCGATACGTATCTGGAACACGGCAGCCGCGAGGAAGTGCTGACCATGGCCGGCCTCGACCTGCCGCAGATCCGCAACGCGATCCGCAACCGCTTCCCGCAGTACGTAGCCTCCCCGGTAGCCAGCGCCGGCTAAAACCCCTGTAGGAGCGCGCCTTGCGCGCGACCGGTTTTGGCGATGAATGCATGACTTCCGCCAGAACCGGTCGCGCGCAAGGCGCGCTCCTACATGGAAGACCTGCCGCGGTGAGGGCCGCGGCAGGGGGTTGATGGCTTACTGCAAGCCGTCGGCCATCGCCTTCAGCAGCGTGCCGTTGGCGTCGTCGCCGCTGAAATCCCACGAGAAGGCGCCGCCCAGCGACTGCGACTTCACGTAGCTCATCTTGCGCTGGATGTTCGCCGGATCGTCCACGCTCCACCAGGTGGTGCCGTTGTAGATCCAGTGCGCACCGGCAGCTGCATCGTCATAGCCTGGGTAGTTCAGGGCCTTCAGCACCTTCCAGTCTTCGATGCCCGCTTCGTAGCGGCCCGGGGCCGCCGTGCCCGACTGGTAGAGACCGTTGTTGGTCTTCGCCACATTCGTCCAGCCGCGACCGTAGAAGCCGATGCCGACGTTGAGCTTCGACGCCGGCACGCCCGTGGCGAGGAAAGCCTGGATGGCGTCGTTGGTGTTGTACTTCTTCGTGTCGCCCGTGGACGGGTCGCTCGCCGTGGCATACAGCGCCGAGTGGTGATTCGTCGTCGGGTCCCATGCACCGTGGAAGTCATAGGTCATGACGTTGATGTAGTCGAGGTACTGCGCGTACTGCCCCGGCTGCGTCACACGGATCTTGTCCACGCCGGCACCGGCCGCGATGGTCAGCAGCAGGCCCGGACGCACGGCGTCGAGCTGGCGACGGAATTCCGCGAGCAAGGCGGTGAAGTTGGCGGTGTCTTCCGGACCACCACACTGCAGGCCGCAGGCTGCCGGGTATTCCCAGTCGATGTCGATACCGTCGAACACGCCGGCCGCCGCACCCGTGCCACCGGCCCCGTCGGTCACCGGCAGGTTGCCCTTGATGTATGCGTCCACGCACGAGGCCACGAAAGCCTGGCGGTTTTCAGGACGTGCCGCGTGCGCGAAGCCACGCGACCAGGTCCAGCCGCCGAGCGAAATGAGCACCTTCAGGCCCGGATGCTTGGCCTTGAGCTGCTTGAGCTGGTTCCAGTTGCCACGCAGCGGCTGGTCCCAGGTATCGGCCGTGCCACTCACGCTGTCGCCTGCACCGAACGACTTGGTGTAGTCGGCGAACGCATCGCCACCCACGCCCGTGTTCGGATCGGACGGCTGGATCACGCCCACTTCGCAACGGTCGTTGCGCACGTTGCCGAAGGCGTAGTTGATGTGGGTAAGGCGCGCGGCCGAACCGCTCGTCTCGATGTTCTTCACCGTGTAGGCGCGATCGTAGATGCCCCACTGCGTGAAGTAACCGATGACACGGCGATTGCCGCCACCACCGCCTGCCGTGGTCTTCACGACGACAGAGCCGGACTGCGCGGAGGCATTACCCGCATTGTCACGCGCACGCACCGTATAGGTATACGACGTGCTGGCCGCAAGGCCAGTATCGGTATACGACGGCGAGGTCGAGTTACCCACCAGCGCACCATTGCGATAGATGTCATATCCCGCAACACCCGATCCACCGGCGTTGTCCGTGGAAGCGCTCCAGCTGAGCGACACGCTGTTCGACGACGGCGTACCGGCAAGACCCGAAGGCACGGACGGTGGCGTGGTGTCGTTGCTGGCAGGCGAAACGGTGATGTTCACCGCGGACGATGTGGTCGAGGCGCCCGCGTTGTCGGTAGCGATGGCTGTCAGCACATAGCTGCCCGCTGGAGCATTGCTCCACACCACGGACCACGGCGCGGACGTCTTGCTGCCCAGCGACGTGGCGCCACGGAAGAATTCCACCTTGGCGACCGTGCCGTCGCTGTCGGACGCATTGGCGGTCAGCGTGATGTTCGCACCGGCGGTGAAGGTCGCACCGTTTGCCGGTGCGGTGATGGCAGCGGTGGGCGGCTGGTTGCTGCCTCCACCGCTACAGGTACCGAGGTCCTGGTACCAGCCGCAGCTCGGACAGTAATCGGGCGCGGTATTCCAGATCTGCGACGTCGCCTGGTACAGGTGGTTCTTGTAGGTCAGCTTGTCGCCGGCGTTGTAGATGGTGGCGGCATTCCATGCCGAGACGCCGGTACAGGTGGCGGACTGCGCATGGGCGGACGTGGCCAGCCACGCGAGTGGCAGGGCACAGGAAAGGATCAAGTGTCGGAACGTGACACGCATGGGAAACTCCGTGACAGGGTCGTAGTGCGCCTGGCCGCAGCCAGACATCGAGACGGGAGCCGCCTCACCACATGGCGATGTCGCTCATGCGCAGGCCCGATTGCACGGGCTTTCCACGCATGCGTTTCCCCTTAAGACGCACCTGCCTCCGGCCCTACCCGGTACAACGGACAGCTTGCGTTCGCCTGACACGTATGTGCCTTCGGCTCCCTTCGCCAGCGCGACTCCATGAGCACGGAACCCCGCCAACGCACCGACGTTGCCTACAGGCTGACAACGATGTCAACGCAAGAAATTGCTAAAAGCGACGCGCATCTCGTTTATACGCATATGGTGCAGCGCACCTATTTTTGTCCTGGGTCAGCCGTGTTCCAGCGATGACACGAAGCTGCCGAATACGCGGCAACTATTTCCAGCAGGCACCGGTGACGCGATCGCGATCTTCGAGGTCCCTGGCGGTGAAGACGTCCGAACCGCCGGCCGCCAGGAAGATGTCGCGCACGGCAGCGCCCTGGTTCCAGCCATGCTCGACGAGCAGCCAGCCTCCCGGCGCGAGGTGGGCAGGTGCGTTCGCGGCGATACGGCGGATATCGTCAAGCCCGTCAGGCCCCGAGGCCAGGGCCGACAGCGGCTCGAAGCGCAGGTCGCCTTCGCCCAGGTGCCGGTCGTCGGCCTCGATGTAGGGCGGATTGCTTGCCACCACGTCGAAACGACGCCCTGCCACCGGAACGAACCAGTCGCCCGCGAAGAAACAGACACGCCCGAGCCCCAGCTTCGTCGCGTTTCCACGGGCCACCTCCAGTGCAGCCGCACTGGCATCCACCGCGGCCACCACGGCATCGGGCCGCTCGCTGGCCACCGCCAGGGCAATGGCGCCGCTGCCCGTGCCGAGGTCGAGGAGGCTGCCACCACCACGCAATCGCGCGAGTACCTGCTCGACCAGCAATTCGGTTTCGGGGCGCGGAATCAGGGTGGCCGGGCTGACATCGAGGGGAAGTGACCAGAAATCCCGTCGCCCCGTGATGTAGGCCACGGGCTCGCCACCGGCACGCCGATGCACCAGTTCGTTGAAACGTGCCTGCGCGGCAGCACCGATCACGTCTTCGGCATGGGCGAAGAACCACGCACGATTGACGTCCAGCACGTGGGCCAGCAGCAGTTCGGCTTCAAGGCGCTCGCCAAGCATGTCGGTGGCGTTTCGAAGGATCGTGCGTATATCGGTCATGAACGCATTCTACCGGCAGGCCTACAATTCCAGCATGCGCCCTCTCGCCCTGCTTTTCGCCTTCGTCGCCCTGATCGGACTCTCCGGCTGCCATGCCACGTTCTTCGGCGCGGTGAATGCCACGCAATCGTCGTCGGGCGTGACGACCCATGCAGACATCGTCTACGACCCTGCCCACGACCTGGCGCTTGACGTCTACGCGCCGGAACACGTCGTGGGAGCGCCGGTAGTGGTGTATTTCTATGGGGGTGACTGGCGCAAGGGAAAGCGTCAGTGGTATCGCTGGGTGGGCGAGGCCCTGGCCCGCCGGGGCGTGGTCGCCATCGTGGCGGACTACCGGCTATGGCCGGCGGTACGCATGGGAGGGTTTCTCCGTGATGGTGCCAACGCCGTCCGCTGGGCGCATGACCACGCTGCCGGGTACGGCGGCAATCCCGCCCACCTGTTCGTCATGGGCCACTCCTCCGGTGGTCATATCGCGGCGATGCTCGCCACCGACAAGCAATGGCTGGCCCATGTCGGCATGAAGCCCCGCGACCTCGCCGGCATGATCGGTGTGGCGGGTGCCTACGATTTCCTCCCCCTCGACGACCCGGGGTACATCGACATGTTCGGCGCCACCGATGCCGAACAGGCCCGCTCGCAACCGGTGAACTTCGTCGATGGCGATGAGCCGCCTGCACTGCTGCTGCAGGGCGAACGGGATACCGAGGTGTATCCCATCGAGGCCGTCTCGCTGGAAGCCCGCTATCGCGCGATGGGCGAGCCGATAGAGCTGAAGCTATATCCGGAGCTCGGCCACGAGAAGCTGGTGTTTGCGCTAGGCCCGCTGCATCGCATCGCGCCGGTCATGGACGATGTCATGCGCTTCATCCATGAGCGATCCAGCCAGCCCCTGCGCGCGACCGGCCCTCGCGACACCCCACCCCTGTAGGAGCGCGCCTGCGCGCGGCCAGGTCATCGCGATAACCGGTCGCGCGCAAGGCGCGCTCCTACAGGGGCCTGGCAACTTCTGGGCTATTGACCGGCCGGTCGGCGCAAGTTATTTCGAACTCTCATATCGTCACGGGGGTTCACGATGCATCGTTTCGTCATAGGGCTACTGCTCGCATTCCTGTTCGCAGGTGTGCCCATGGTCACTGCCATCGCGGCGGATGCCGATATCGCCAAGGAAGACATCACCTTCCAGAGCGGAGGAATCACGCTCTCGGGCACGATCTATCGCCCGGAAAAAACGGTGGCCGCCCTTGTCCTCGTCCACGGATCCGGACAGGAAAAGCGCATGAACGGCTTCGCCACCCTGCTGGCAAGGCAAGGTATCGCCACGCTCACCTACGACAAGCGAGGTGTAGGTGAATCCGGTGGTGTCTACGCAGGACCGGAAGTCGGCACCAACAATATCGGCGCAGACAATCTCGCCCTGCTGGCCACCGACGCCAGCGCCGCGATCGATGCGCTATCAGCAAAACTACCCAAGACCCACGGCGATATCGGCCTGCTGGGTTTCAGCCAGGCGGGCTGGATCATTCCCCTGGCTGCGGAAAAGAATCCGAAAGTGAAATTCATGGTGATGTTCAGCGGCCCCGTCGCCACGGCCCGCGAACAGCTGCGCTTCCAGTTCTATACGGAGAGCAAGCCCAACTTCTGGGATACTCACTCCGAAGCCGATGCACGACAGCACATCGCCAACGACGCGGATCGCTATGACTTTCCCGATACCGATCCGCGTACAAGCCTCGCCAAACTGACCATTCGTGGCCTGTGGCTCTTTGGCGGAAAGGACGTGCAGGCTCCCGTGCAGCTGTCTACCGAAAGGCTCGATGCGCTGAAGGCCCAACACAAGCCTTACGCATACCGCGTATTTCCCACGCTGACGCACAATACGTCGTCAACCAGGACCCCGGCGGGCCAAGAGGCCGTTGCTACCGCCGTGCAGTGGATCAAGTCCGGCACGCTTAATGCACCGCCGCGTCAGTAGCCCCGTCCCTCCTTGTTGCCGCCGCGCGCGGCATCAAGCACTTCCGGATACGGATAGTTGAGCCCCAGCAACTGCCGGATATCCGGACTTGCCCGCTTCACGAACTCCGCCGGCAAGGCAGCGGGCAGGTTTTCCATCGGTTTGACGAACTTCGGCAGGTACTGCGTGATGATCGCGGAACGATCAACCTGGCTGCGGTTCGGCATCGCGCAATGCCATACGGCACCGAAGAAGACCACGGTATCGCCCACCTCGCCCAGCATGCGTTCGCAACGGTCAAAGAAACCATCACCTTCGTCCGGATAACGCAGTTCGCGCTGTGTACCCGGCACGAAGGCCGTGGCACCCGTTTCGGCGGTGAACGGATCGAGCATGATCGTGACTTGCCCGTTCAACGGAAACGATGAATTGATCCGCGCCGGATGAGTCTCCGGCGAGTGGTAGTCCCAGTAGGGATAATCGATATGCGGCTCCTGCCCCGGACCACCCGGCAGGATGCGGTTGGCTGCGATCGAGCCCATGATGAACTCCGTGCCCAGGAAGGCACGCATGACTTTCATGATCGCCGGGTGCGCCGCCATGCGAGAAAAGATCTCGCCCTTGGCCAGCAGGTTCCACACGCGGCGCTGCAGGTTGATCCGGCCCGCCTTCTCCGCATCGCCCTGGAAATGCGTGACCTTCGCCCCGCCGGCGTCCGCATCCGATTCGTCCATGACGATGCGCCGTGCCTCGGCGATCTCTGCCGGGGTGAACAAGCCTCGCAGGATCACCGCCCCCGCACCTTCCAGCAGCTCCGCCACGATGGCGTCGGTGTCCAGGGCCGCCTCCGTAAAGACACGCAGCGGGAAGGCTGGACGAATCGATGTCGCGATGGCGTTCATGGTGGTCTCCTGCCGCGAAACGCGGCATCGGGTGGTTGGCTACGGGCTTACGCTAGGCCGTTTTGCAAGCGCTTGCAAACCGCAGTGCAGCATGCGTAGAGTCGGTGGCATCCACTGCCACCACGGGATTGCCGACGATGGGCGAGATACGGATCGGACTGATCGGGGCCGGTTACATGGGCAAGGCGCATACGGTGGCCTTGCAGGCTGTCGGCGCCATCTTCGAACCCACCCTGCGCCCGGTGTGCGAGGTGCTGGCCACCTCCACGCCCGAAGGGGCGGCCGGACATGCCCGGCGCTGGGGCTGGCGACACGCCACCGGTGACTGGCGTGAACTGGTGAACGATCCGCACGTGGACGCCGTGATCATCGCCACCCCGCCACGTACGCACCTGGACATGGTCATGGCCTGCATCGGCGCGGGCAAACCGGTGTTCTGCGAAAAACCACTGGGTGCGAACGTGACCGAATCACTGGCCATGACCGAAGCCGTGGAACGTACTGGCCTGGCGAACATGACCGGCTTCAACTACATCCGCACGCCTGCCAGCCAGCTCGCGCGGCAGATCATCGCCTCGGGCGAGATCGGCGACGTGATCCAGGTGACCGCAGAACATGTCGAGGACTACCTGCACGATCCCGCGTTGCCGGCTTCATGGCGCACGCGTATCGCCACGGGTACGGAAGCCGGTGCCCTGGGTGATGTCGCGCCGCATATCGTGAATGCCTGTCTGCGCCTGGTCGGCCCCATCGAAAGTCTCGTAGCCGATACACGCATCGTGCAGGCGACGCGCCCCGGGCCCCATGGACCGGAAGCCGTGGAGAACGACGACCTGGGCCAGATGCTGCTGCGTTTCGCCAACGGCGCCAGCGGCAGCCTGAGCTTCAGCCGCACGGCTGCCGGCCGGAAGATGGGCTACACCTACCGCATCACGGGTACGCGCGGTGCCCTCGCCTTCGACCAGGAAGACCAGAACGCCTTGTGGCTCTACGACGCGTCGCGCGATGCGTCGCGCCGTGGTTTCCAGAAGCTGTTGATGGGCCCGGCGCACCCCGACTATCTCGCCTTCAACCAGGGTGTCGGGCATGGCACGGGGTACAACGAGCAGATCGTGATCGAGATGCGCGACTTCCTCCAGGCCATCGCCACGGGCGAATCCGTATGGCCGACCTTCCGCGACGGCTACGAAGTAGACCGCGTGATTTCCGCCGCGCTCGTATCCGCATGCGAACGGCGCTGGGTGGACGTCTGAGCTAGCGTGGCCCGGGCAGGCTGTCGCGCCACACCAGCTCGCAGGGGAACAGGCGGCTGCGCGGCACGCTGCCTTCGCCATCGGTCCACGCGACGATCCGTTCGATCGCGTGCAGCACCATGGCGCGAATGGGCTGACGCACGGTGGTCAGCGAATACGACGCCCAGGATGCCAGCGGCATGTCATCGAAACCTACCACGGCAATACGTCCCGGTACTTCGACGCCGCGCTCACGACACGCATCCAGCGCACCCAGCGCCAGCACGTCGTCGGCACAGAAGACGCCGTCGATCTTCGAGCCGCCATCCAGCAGACCAAGCATCGCACTGCGGCCATGGGCATGGGTGTAATCGCCCGCATGCACCACCTCGCTCAAGGCACTCCCCACGGCATCGGAGAACCCCCTGCCCCGGTCGATCGTGGATGCGTCGTGCGACGATCCGCCGATGAAGGCCAGGTGTCGGCGGCCTGCCGCCCGCATCGCTTCGCCCACGAGCCGGCCGCCTGCCACGTTGTCGACGGTGACGACCGGTGCCGGCGACGATCGCCCTGCCCGACCGAACACATGCAACACCGGCATGCCGGCCTCCCGGCACGACGCAGCGAAACCTTCCGGCGGCGCCGACGTGGCGATCAGCACGGCGTCCACGCTGTACTGGCGCATCATGTCCAGGGCGGCAAGGCCGTCCTCGTCTTCACCCAGGTTCGCCAGCAACGGGCGCAGGCCACGGGCCTGCAATTCGCGGGTGAACAGGTCGAAGACCTCCATGAAGGCCGGATTGGCGAAGTGATTGGAGACCAGGCCGATGAGCGCCGTGCGCCCGGTCATCAGGCTGCGAGCCAGCTGGTTGGGGCGGTAGCCCAGTTCGGTCGCCGCCTCGGTCACCTTCAGGCGCGTGCGCTCCGAGACGCTGGCACCTTCGGTAAAGGTGCGCGAGACCGCCGATATCGAAACACCGGCCCGTTCGGCGACGTCTTTGGCAGTGATGCGGGCAGAAGGAACACGCGTAGGCATGGAAACGAATATAGCCGACGCGAGGGATGCCCACGGGAATCACCACGCCGCGGCGCGATGTGAGCCGTCGGTCGCACCTGCACGAAAACGGCAAAAGATCGATGTCGTCCCGGAGTAGCTGTAACACGCCCTATGCGCCGCCACGGCACGCGGAGCCTCACGATTGACTTTCCTCCCGCTTCGTTTCTAGAACCGCCGACGGAGGGCCCTGTCCCTTCGCGCGCCCAGGGGTCGATGGTCTTGCCGTTGGCATGCCGTCTTTCGTACTTCGCCACTCGCACGTCCCGGACCGTGCGGCGCGTCCTTCCTTGCAACTGTCACTTACAGCATGAGGGTGGAACCATGGAGAAGTACAACGACGTGAACAGCCTGTGGCGCAACGAGGCCGGCAGCGACAACCCGGCGGGCCCGCTGTACGCCGCCGGCGCGTTCGCCGAGTCCGAGATTGCCAACGAGGCCATCCCGACCACCGTCGGCGGTTGCGGTACCGCCTGTACGGGCTCGCGCACCCGTCAGTGTTGCTGATCGCATGGCGTCCGTGACGACGGACGCCGGCGATTTCGATGTCTCGCTGGGTTGCCTGCTCCGTCCTGCCGTGGGCGGACTGGCAACCCGGCTCGATACCGTCGCCGGCCTGACCGACCGCGAACGCGGCGTGATCCTCGGCGCCGTGGAGGAAACCCTGCATGCGGTGTTGCATGCGCGCCTTGCCCGCCTGCTTGTGCTCGAACTGCACGAAGCCCGCAAGGCGGGACGCCTGCACGCGGACACCAGCGAAGGACGCTGGAACGAATTCCTGGCGCTGTCGGCCACCCAGGCTTTCTGGGATGAACTGCGCCAGCACTACCCCACCCTCGCGGCGCGCACGAGCCGGCTCATCGAGCAACGCTGCGACGCCGCGCTGACCTTCGCGCTGCACTGGGCTGCCGACCGGCCCGCGCTGCATGCCTTGCTCGACGGTTGCCCTCCCGGTGAACTGTGGCAGCTCTCGTTCGGCGCCGGGGATAGCCATCGCGGTGGCAAGACGGTTGCTCTTTTGCACTGCGAAGGGGGGCGGCTCGTCTACAAGCCACGCCCCATGGCGATCGACGCCGCGCTTGCCGGCTTCCTCGCCCAGCTGCGCCCCGTGCATACCGAAACCATGGCCATGCGTCTGCCGCACTCCCTGGGATTCGAAGAACACGGCTGGAGCGCGCACGTCACCCATCGCCACGCGGAAAACGACGAAGAGCTGCATGAGTTCTATCGCGGCATCGGCCAGTGGCTGGCCGTCATGCGCCTGCTGGGCGGCACCGACCTGCACGCGGAGAACCTGATCGCGCACGGTGCGCACCCTTATGTCATCGACTGCGAGACGCTCTTCACCCCTCGACGTCCGCCCCGGCCATCCGGTTTCGGCGCGGCCGTGGATCGCGCGGCCCAGACGGTCGAAGGCACCGTGCTCAGCATCGGCATGCTGCCCGGGCGCGGCATGGGCCTGGGCTGGCGCGGCGTGGACATGTCTGCACTGGGCGCCTTGCCGGGTCAGCAGCCGATGCTTTCCCAGCTCGACCTCATCGATGCCGGCACCGACCGCGTGCGCATCGGCACGCGCATGGTCACGGTGGAAGCCGCTGCGCAGAATCACCCCTGCACCGAACCGGTACTGTCGCGTTTCTGGCCCGACGTGCTCGCGGGCTTCGACTCACTGACCGCCACCCTGCAAGCCCTCGATGCGGCTGGCGCATTGCGTCCCATCATGGGCAGCTTCGAATCCTGCCGCGTGCGCGTGGTGACGCGCGCCACCGAGGTATACGCCGAACTGGCGCGCATGCTCTGGCACCCCGTGTCGCTGCACGACGAAGCGAGTGCTCGCGAACGCGCACGTGCCCTGCTGGAGCGCATGGCCGGCAATGTCGCCACCGCGCCCGGCTCGGCCACCGTCATCGCGGCAGAAATCGACGAACTGCTGGAAGGCGACATCCCGCTGTTCGAAACCACGCCGGCTTATGGCCGCCTCGACGGTCCGCGCGGCACGCGCTGGGGCAAGGTCGGCAACCTGGTGGACGAGGCACTGCTGCACTGGCGGCATGCGGACTTCACCCTGGAGCGCAACATCATTCGCGCGGCCCTCGTCAGTGCCTATATCAACGAAGGCTGGGTTCCCGAGGAAACGTCCCTGTGGCCGGCACAACCGCGCCCGGGCGATCTGGACAGCCGTCGCCGACAGATCGCCGCCGACATCCTGCGCGGCATCGTCGCCAGCGCCATCCTCGGCGAAGACGGCAGCATCGCCTGGATTGCACCGGTCTTCGACCCGACCTTCGGCTGGGCGGTACGCCCGCTGGGCCACGACGTCTACGGCGGTATTGCGGGTATTGCCCTGCTGGTGGCCGGCTACCGCCGCGAGATGCAGGCCGGCCGCGCAGACCCTGTGCACGGTCTGGACGGGGTGCTGGCCGCGACACTGCGCACGATGGATCTCGCCGAGGCAAAGTGGGCCGCGCAACGCGAGGACGTCATCCGCATCCGGCCACCGCAACCCGGCGGCTACTTCGGTGTGGGCTCGCTGATCTGGGTGCGCCTGCGCCTGCATGCCTGGGGCATCGACGCCAATGGACTGGCTCATGCAATGGCCCTGGCGGATACGTTGCCGGATGCGGTGGCTGCCGACGACATGCCCGACGTACTGTCGGGGACGGCCGGGGCCATTCCTGCGCTACTCATGCTTTACCGCGCCAGCGGCGAAACACGGTTCCTTTCGATGGCCACGGAATTCGCCGGCATGCTGCGCGACAAGGCCACGCGCGAGCAAGGCCATGCATGGTGGCCGCACGCACAATGGCCCGATGGCATCGGCGGCTTTGCCCATGGCACCACTGGTATCGGCTGGGCGTTGCAGAAGCTCGCCGATGTATCCGGAGATACCGACATCGCGCAGCTGGCCGCCGAGGCCTTTGCCTTTGACGACGCACTGTATGACGAGACACTAGGGGGATGGAAAGACCTGCGCATGCTGCCCGACGCACCCACGGCGGCTGCGTGGTGTCACGGTGCCGTGGGCATCGGACTCTCACGACGCAACGAAACCGGCGATACATCGCTGCATCGCCTGCACTGTGCGGCACAGGCCACGTGGGCACGCGGACTCGGCTGGAATCATTCCACCTGCCACGGTGATGCATCGGCATGGGAGCTTCTGGATGCCGCCATCCGCCGTGGCGTAGGCCCTGAAAGCGTGAGTCGCGAATCGCTGCTGGCCGGATGGCTGACATCCATGGAAGACCACGGCCCCGTATGCGGCATCGTCCGCGATGCCTTCGCGCCGGGCTTAATGTCCGGTCTCGGCGGTATCGCATGGCAGCTCCTGCGCGCAGGCGAAGGGCACGAATTGCCAACCATCCTCACCATGGAAGACGACGTGTGAGCACGTCTGCCGACGATACCCGGTTGCACGCACCTTACTGGCGGATCGAAGGTGCGGCGCCGGGATCGCGCCATGGCGCCACCGCTACGCTGCAACGTCTGTCGATGGCCGTACGTCCCGTGCTCGCCATCCTGCGCAAGGCGGCGCCATGGACGGCCGCCGTCGTCCTTGCATCGCAGCTGGGCTCGGGCATCGCCACCGCCGGCTCACTGGTGATGGCCGCCGACGTGCTGCGCAAACTCATCGAAGGGCAGTTCGCCCTCGATCACATGGTGGCGCTACTGCCCACCATCGTCTTGCTGGCGGCGGTGCAGGCCCTGCGCGTAGGCCTTGATGCGGTCACCGCCCGCGCACGGGCAAGGCTCTCGCCGCGCGTACACCGGCTTGCCGAAGAACAACTGCTGGCCGCCGGGCTGGATGTGCAACTGGCCGCCTTCGACGACCCGGACTTCTACGACCAGCTCCATCGCGCGAAGGAGCGCGGCATCCTGCACCTGGAAACCGCCACGGCCTCGGTGGTGGACCTGCTTTCGTCGCTCGTCACCGTGGGAGGCGCCACGGTAGCGCTTGCCGTACTGCATCCCGTGCTGCCGTTGCTGATGCTGCTGGCCTTATGGCCGGAAGCATGGGCCACGCTGCGCGCTGCCAGCCTGCAATATGCCGCCATGGCGACGACGATTTCGCTCACACGACAGGCGCGCCTTATCGGCGATCTTGCGATGGAACGCGATGCGGCGGCGGAACTGCGCGTCACCCAGGCGCGCGATCACGTGGTGCACGAATTCGCGCAGGCGACGACCGCACTGGAGGATCACCTCGTGCGCCAGGGGCTGGCCGAGGCGCGAGCGGCCACCTGGGGGCATGTCTTTTCGGGACTTGGGCAATGGACAGCCTACATCGCGCTCGCTGCCATGCTTCACCTGGGCTGGATCGGTATTGCCGTCGCCGGCACGGCCGTGATGGCCATGCGCGGTGCGGCGATGTCCGTACAGCGGCTAGTCGTGGTGGCGCGCGAGCTTTTCGAGAAAGGGCTCTATATCAGCGACTACCAGACGTTTCTGGATACGGCGGTGCGCAGGCGCAACCGCTCTGCACAGGCGCAAGGCGAGGCACCCGCCACGCCGGGCGATATCGTGGTCGAGCAGGTTTCGTTTCGCTATGCCGGCGCGTCCAGCGATGCGCTGAGCAACGTCGACCTGCACATTTCACGTGGGCAGAGCATCGCGCTGGTAGGCGAAAACGGCTCGGGCAAGACGACGCTGGCAAAGCTCATCGCCGGCCTGTACGAGCCCGACACGGGTTGTGTCCGCTGGGATGGACTGGACCTTCGCGGGCTGTCCGAAACCTCGATTGCCGACCGCGTGGCGATGGTCTTGCAGGCCCCCCTGCGCTGGCCACGAAGTGCACGGGAAAACGTGCGTCTCGGCAGGCATACGCGTGAGGACACCCACGACGAAGGCCTGCTCGCCGCGGCGAGAGAAGCCGGTGCGGATGACGTGGTGGCGAGGTTGGAAAAAGGATGGGATACGTTGCTTTCGCGCCAGTTCCACGGTGGCCAGGAACTGTCGGGAGGCCAATGGCAACGCATGGCGATTGCGCGCGGCCTGTACCGTGATGCACGGCTGGTGATCTGGGACGAGCCGACGTCGTCGCTGGATGCGAAGGCGGAATTCGCGGTCTATGAATCGCTGCGCAGGATGGCCCGGGATCGCACCGTGGTGCTGATCACGCATCGGCTGGCGAGCATCCGGCATGCGGACAGGATCTGTTTCCTTGAGCGCGGACGCATCGTGGAAGAAGGTACGCACGATGCGCTGATGGCGCTCGGTGGCCGCTATGCCGGGATGTACACCTTGCAGGCAAGCCTGCTGTAGGAGCGCGCCTCGCGCGCGACCGGTTTTCACGAAAAACCCGGTCGCGCGCGAGGCGCGCTCCTACAGGTGCGTTAGCGCAGGATGGCCTTCGGATCCTGCTTGGCCTTCAGGGCCGTGCAGAGCAGGATCGACTCGCTCGTCTGTGCCAGGCCACGCTCGGCGCCTGTCACCTTCGCCGCGCGGGTCTTGAAGAACTCGCCCAGGCGATCGGCTTCGGCCTTCGAGCAGCCACCACCGCCGGCAAGGCCGGGCAGCTGGCCGCCGGCGAAGCTGCCGGTGCGCTCCACGATGCGGTCGTAGTTGGCCACGAACCACTTCCACAGGTCGTTGCGCGAGGCTTCGGTGCCGCGTGCACCACGCAGCACCATCGCCATCTCGCCCACCTTCACGTTCTTGCCGAGCGCAAAGTCACGCGCCTTGTTGGCAAGGGCGGGGTCCTTCGTATCGGCCAGGGCGCTCAGCATCGCGTTGCGCTTGGCCGGGTCGGAGGTCTTCGGGATTTCCGCGATGAGCGCATCGACCGCCGGTGCGCCATGTTCCTGCACGGCCACGGACAGCGCGTCGCCCAGAAGATCCGGATCGGCCGCGTCGAGGTCGAGGTGGCCGTCCTTCGTCTTCAGCGCGGCATCGCCCTGCTTGAGCAGTTCGGCACGCACTTCCGGCGCGGCGATCTGGTCGTCGCCAAGGAAGCCCGCAAGCGCCGTACGCGTGAGCGTATCGTTGTCCGGCTCGCCGGCCTTCTTGCGATAGCCCAGTTCCTTGAGCTTGGGCAGGTACGCATCGATGGCCCACTTGCGCAGGTGATCACGCTGCGCATCGTTGACGGCTTCGTTGTTGAGAATCCAGACAAAGGTCTGCAGCGGGGCGGTGAAGACCTCGCGGGTTTTCGATGCCGTCAGCGGCTTGTAGGCAGCGAGCACGTCGCCCGCGTCGAGGTCGCCATGCTGGAAGCCGGCGCGCACGGCATCGGCATAAGCCAGCTGCTCGGCATCGCTCAGCGTGCCCACCACCTTCGCCAGTGCGGCGAGGTCGGCCTTGCTCTGCGCGAAGCGGTAGTAGCCGCGGCCATCGGCGTTCGGCAGCACCCAGGCGTTCTTCGCGGCATCTTCAAGCACCATCGAACCGGTGGCCTTGTCGAAGAGCTCGCACTTGACCTTGTTGCCGCCACCGTTGGTGGCATAGCGCACGCACATGGGCACGCCCCACACGCGGCTGGTATCACCAGTGCTGCCCAGCGGCAGATAACGGCTCTGCGCCAGGTGCAGCACGGCCTTGCCGCCTTCGGTCTTCACCTCGGCGGTGACGTACGGCACGCCGGACTGGTCGAGGAAGCTGTTGAAGGCCTTCTTGAATGCATCGCCCTGGCCTGCGGCCTCGGCGATGGAATCGACGAGATCGTCTGCCGTGGCGTTGGCGAACTTGTGCTTCTGGATGTAGGCACGCATGCCCTTCTGGAACACCGGTTCGGAGACATAGCCTTCGAACATGCCGAGCACGGCGGCGCCCTTCTGGTAGGTGATGCCGTCGAATGCGGTCTCGATGTCGCCGTTGCCGGTGATCGGCTGACGGATCTTGCGCGAGCTGACCAGGCTGTCGCCATTCATCGCACCCTGCGCGCCACGCACGCGATCAAGATCGGCGCGGTATTCCGGATGCACCTTCTGCGTGACCTTCTGCTGCATCCACGTCGCGAAGGCTTCGTTGAGCCAGAGGTCGTCCCACCAGGCCATGGTGACGGTATCGCCGGTCCACTGGTGAGCCAGCTCATGGGCGTTCACGTTGAACGAGCCGCGCACGTACGACGCGGCGGAATCCGGATCGATCAGCAGCAGCCAATCGCGGAAGGTGACCAGGCCGGCATTTTCCATGGCGCCCGCGCTGAAGTCCGGTGCGGCCAGCAGGTCGAGCTTGTCGAACGGATAGCCGAAGCCGTAGTAGTCCTCGAGCGTGTGGATGATCGAGTTGGTTTCACCCAGCACGTGCTGCATGCGGTGGCCTTCGCCCTTGGCAGCGATGCCGCGCAGCGGCGTCGCCGTGGCGCGGTACTGCGTCGGCGAGATGTCCGGGCCCTTCACCACATCCCACGGACCCACCGCGAAGGCGACAAGGTAGGTGGGCAGCGGCTTGGTCGTGGAGAAGGTGAGCGTCTTCCAGCCGGCGCCGGCCTTCTCTTCCTTGATCTGCGCGGTGTTCGCCACGCCCTGGTCGTCGGAGGGAATGGTCAGGCTGATGTCGTACGGCGTCTTGAACGATGGCTCGTCGAAGCCAGGGAATGCGTAGCGCGCCGAGACGGGCTCCATCTGGGTCATCGCATAGGGGATACCCTCGTGCGAGACCTTGTAGAGGCCCTGGAGCTGCTTGTTGAGCGGTGCGGTGAAGTCGATGGCGAGGGTGATCTCACCATCCAGCTTCGCGCCCAGATCGACGCGGGCCACGCCTTCCTGCTCGGCGGCCACGGTGTACTTGCCCGCGTGCTTCTTGCCGGCGGCGTCGGTGACGGTAACCCGGGAGACCTTCAGGTCCTTACCATGCAGCCAGATGAAGTCCGACGGCTGGGTCAGCTTGACCTTGATCGTGCTGCTGCCGGCGTAGTCTTCCTGCTTCGGGTCCACCTTGAAGGTCAGGCGGTAGCTTTCGGGCTGGGCCCAGGTGGGCAGGTGGCCCAGCGGCGGGGCCTCCGTGCCGGCGGCCAGGGCGGCACCGCAGCTGGCGGCGAGCGCGGTCAGGAGTAGAGGGCGTACGAAACGACGCATGGCAGGAAGATCCCCATTTGGACGATCCCGCCATCGTGCGAACCGGGTGACCTTCGACACAGTGCCAGAAGGCACCCCTGGGGTGCGGCGGTGCGGCAGAAAGGGGGGCGTACGGGTGCGATTTACCGGTCGCATCCGGGCCGTCGAGGCGGTCGTTTCACCGGTCGCGCGCAAGGCGCGCTCCTACAAAAACCGCCCTGTAGGAGCGCGCCTCGCGCGCGACCGATCCGGAGCGGTGGTCTGTAGGAGCGCGCCTTGCGCGCGACCTGTCCGGAGCGGCGGTTTGCAGGACCGCGCCTCGCACGCGACCGGTTAAAACGGGGCGACGATCAACCCGCCGCGTCAGCCTGCTCAAGCACCACGGCCACGCCATGGATCACCGACGCGATGCGCACGGCGCTCTGGATCGCCTGCACCGGAATGCCACCGTCGCGCAGCACCTTGTCGTGCGAATCGATGCACATGCCGCAACCGTTCACGGCGGACACCGCCAGCGAGACCAGTTCGAAATCGTTCTTTGCATCGCCCTTGTAGGCACCGATGACGTTCATGCGCAGCTTGGCCGGGATGGACGCGTATTCCGGGTGCGAGACCAGGTGCTGGAAGCGGTAATAGATGTTGTTCATGCCCATGATCGCGGCCGAACCCTTGGCGGCGGTCACCTGTTCCGGCGTGGCGTTCTCTTCGGCAAACACCGCCAGCGCCTCGGTCAGCGGCTTGTAGCGGGCGGCGATGGCCGAACCCAGCGCGACCATGGCGATCTGCGCCTTGTTGAGGCCCGGGGCACCGGCTTCGCTCAACACGGAATCGAGGTTGAGCTTGAGGTCCTTGGCGTATTCGGGAAGCTTGCTGCGGAGTTCGGCGACGCTCATGGATGCACCTTCTTTATCGAATGGGACATGGGAAAGGGGCGCGGAATGGCTCGGAGCGCGGGCTCCGGTTCACGCGAGGGCATACGGGATGTAGCCAGAGGGTTGCAGGAGCGCGCTTGCGCGTCACCGGTGCCTGCGGCGACCTTGGTCGCGCGCAGGCGCGCTCCTGCAGGGTGCCCGCGCCGCGCGGGGGAGGGAGGGATGCGGCGCGGGACGTCGAGCGTCGAAGGATCAGGCGACCTTGAGGGTCTCTTCGCCGGCCTTCCAGTTGCATGCGCACAGTTCGTCGGTCTGCAGGGCGTCGAGGACGCGCAGCACTTCGTCCGGGTTACGGCCGACCGAACCGGCGGTGACGTAGGCGAACTGGATCTCGCCGTTCGGATCGACCAGGAAGGTCGCGCGCTGGGCAACGCCGTCGGCGGTCAGGATGCCGAGAGCGGTGGTCAGCTCCTTCTTGATGTCCGCCAGCATCGGGAACTTGAGGTCCTTCAGGTCGGCGTGGTCCATGCGCCAGGCGCGGTGGACGAACTCGGAGTCGGTCGACGCGGCCAGCACCTGGCAGTCACGGTCGGCGAACTGCTCGTTCAGGTCGCTGAAGCCCTTGATCTCGGTCGGGCACACGAAGGTGAAGTCCTTCGGGTAGAAGAACACGAGCTTCCACTTGCCCTCGTAGGACTTGTCGGAAATCGTGGTGAAGGCGTCTTCGATCTTGTTGGCCAGCGGGCCACCGTCGACGGCCAGCAGGTTGAATTCGGGGAACTTATCGCCAATGGTCAGCATTTTCGACTCTCCGTTGAGGGTTTGGGTGAACTCGTTGCGCGCTTGGTAACGCGACTGAAGCCCAAGGTTAGCGACCCCGCGCACATATCTCAAATCGATTGTAGGCATCAATGTGATAGGCTTTGGCTATCAAGAGCCCCTAGAGCCGCCGCATGAACCTTCGGGACCTCCAGTACCTCGTCGCCCTGGCCGAGTACCGCCATTTCGGCCGGGCCGCCGAAGCCAGCTTCGTCAGCCAGCCCACCCTTTCCACCCAGATCCGCAAGCTCGAAGACGAGCTGGGCGTGGCCCTGGTGGAACGCACGCCCCGCAAAGTCCTGCTCACGGAAACCGGCCGGGAAATCGCCCGCCGGGCACGGGGGGTGCTGTCGCAGATCGATGAGATCAAGTCGATCGCCCAGCGCACCCGCGACCCCGAATCGGGCACGATCCGCCTGGGCATCTTCCCCACCCTGGGACCCTACCTGCTGCCGCACGTGATCCCGCGCCTGCGCGAGCGCTTCCCCCGCCTGGAACTGCTGCTGCGCGAGGAAAAAACCGAACAGGTGCTGCACATGCTGCGCGAGGGCACCCTCGACGCCGGCATCCTTGCCCTGCCCGTCCATGACGACTCCCTGCACACCGAGTTCCTGTTCGAGGAACCCTTCGTCCTGGCCGTTCCCGGCGATCACGAACTGGCCGGTCGCCGCTGCATGCGCATGGACGAACTGGCCGAGCAGAACCTGTTGCTGCTGGAAGATGGGCACTGCCTGCGCGACCAGGCGCTGGAGGTCTGCCATCTGGCCGGTGCCGGCGAGAAGACGGGATTCCGCGCGACCAGCCTGGAAACGCTCAGGCAGATGGTCTCGGCCAACGTGGGCATCACGCTGCTACCCGCCCTGGCGGTGAAGGCACCGGTGGCGCAGTCGCCCAACGTCAGCCTCATCGAGTTCGCGGCCCCGGCACCCAGCCGGCGCATCGCCATGCTCTGGCGCAAGAGTTCAGCCATGACGCCGTTCTTCGAGGCCCTTGCGGCGGTGATCCGCGACATCCCCGAAGAGCTGTTCGCCACGGGCGACTGTCAACCATAAGTTTTTTCAACCGTTGCGTCGTCATCACTCCGACGGTTTCCGCCGAATGCGCTTCTGGCTCGCTCCACTGCTCCTGTTGTGCGCCCTGGCAGGCTACGCGTGCTGGTCGCACGGCGGAGCCGCGAGGGCACGGGGCGTGGTGGCCGCCGAGGCGCCAGCCCAGCACGACCTGGTGGATGCCAGCCCGGTCACGATGGGGCACTTCGTTCTACAGCCACGGGCCACGTTCGACATGGATGCCCGCCTGCTGTCCCGCGAGGATTACCAGCTCGACGAACTGGCGCCGATCTCGCCCACCGACTTCGCGCTGGGCTGGGGCCGCATGTCGGACAACTCGGTGCTGCATCACATCCGCATATCGCAGTCGAACCGGCTCTATTACTGGTATGCCAGCGAAAACCCGGTGATCTCCCGCGACGAGATCCTCAACTCCAGCGCCAACATGCACATGGTGCCCGCCAACGACGCCATCGCCGCCCGCCTGCGGGATATCCGCCCGGGCGACGTGGTGCATGTGAAAGGCATGCTGGTGGACGTGCGCCGCGACGATGGCTGGCGAGTTACCACCTCACTGGTCCGCAACGACGACGGTCCCGCAGGCTGCGAGATCGTCCTCGTGCAGGCGCTGGATCAGTAAACCACCAGGGAATGCAGGGGCGCGGGGCCTTCCCAGCGCTGGCGGCCCTTCAGGGCCTCCAGCTCGATCACCACGCTGGCACCGGCCACATGCGCGCCGAACTGCTCCACCAACCGGCGGCCGGCATCCAGCGTGCCGCCCGTGGCGAGCACGTCGTCCACGATGATGACCCGCTCGCCCGCCGACAGCGTGTGCTGGCCGATTTCCAGGCGGTCCTTGCCGTATTCCAGGCCGTAATCCACGCCGAACACCGGCGGCGGCAGCTTGCCCTTCTTGCGCAGCGCCACGAAGCCGGCGCCCAGCGCCCGCGCCATGGCGGCGCCGAAGATGAAGCCGCGCGACTCGATGCCGCAGACGGCGCCGATGCCCTGGCCCTGCCAGGGGGCGCAAAGCTGGTCGATGCACTGGTCGAACGCGGACGCGTCGGCCAGCAGGGGCGTGATGTCCTTGAACAGGACGCCTGGACACGGAAAGTCCGGCACGTCGCGGACGAGGTCGAAAATGGACGGCATGGGTAAATCCTGGGGAAAGGGAAAGCGGCTCAGGCGGGAAGAATAGCCGTGTCCAGGTCGTCGTCGGCTGCCAGGGCGGCACGCGACTCGGCCAGCTGGGCGTCGATGGCGCGAACGATCTCGTCGGCCTCCCCGGCCGCGGACTCGGGCACCATCACCGCGATGAAATCGCGGGCGGGCAGCTGTCCCACCGCCCCGGTGAGGAATTCACCGGCGATGAAGGCCGGGATACCGGCATGCTCGAGCGCATCCTTCACCAGATGGGCATCGATGAGGGTCTCGGCGTGATAGGCGGTGCGCATGGGCCCCAAGCTAACCCGGCCAGCCGGCGGGCAGCAAGCGCCAGCGGCGCAAGAAAGGTAAACTCGGACGTTTGCCGCGACCCCACTTCCGAGTCATTCGAGATGTCGACCGATACGCCCGTCCTGCAGCAGCACTTCATCCGCCAGATCGTCCGCGAGGACCTGGCCTCCGGCAAGCACACGAAGATCCACACGCGCTTCCCGCCGGAGCCGAACGGCTACCTGCACCTGGGCCACGCCAAGTCGATCTGCGTGAACTTCGGCCTGGCCAGCGAATCGGCCGGCACCTGCAACCTTCGCTTCGACGACACCAACCCGTCGAAGGAAGACGTCGAATACGTCGACGCCATCCAGCGCGACGTGAAGTGGCTGGGTTTCGAGTGGTCAGAGCTGCGTCACGCCTCGGATTACTTCGAGGTGTTCTACCGCTCGGCACAGAAGCTAATCCGCCTGGGCGTGGCCTATGTAGACGACCTCTCGGCCGAGGAAGTGCGCGAATACCGCGGCACGCTCACCGAACCGGGCCGCAACTCGCCCTACCGCGACCGCTCCATCGAGGAAAACCTCGATCTATTCCAGCGCATGCGCGCCGGTGAATTCGCCGACGGCAGCAAGACGCTGCGCGCGAAGATCGACATGGCCTCGGGCAACATCAACCTGCGCGATCCGGCGCTATACCGCGTGCGCAAGGTGCATCACCAGAACACCGGCGATGCATGGCCGATCTACCCGATGTACGACTTCGCGCATTCGCTGTCCGATGCACTCGAAGGCATCACGCACTCCCTGTGCACGCTGGAATTCGAAGACCACCGCCCGCTGTACGACTGGTGCGTGGACAAGGTCGATCTCGCCAACGATCCGGAGCTGTGGCAGCCGCTGGTCGATGCCGGCCTGCCCACCGCGCCGAGCAAGCCGCGCCAGATCGAATTCTCCCGCGGCAACCTCAACTACACGGTGATGAGCAAGCGCAAGCTCATCACGCTGGTCACCGAAAACCTCGTGGACGGCTGGGACGATCCCCGCATGCCCACCATCGCCGGCGTGCGCCGTCGCGGCTTCACGCCCGCGGGCATCCGCCTGTTCTGGGAACGCATCGGCGTCAGCAAGCAGAACAGCATCATCGACATGGGCGTGCTGGAAGGCTGCGTGCGCGAAGACCTCGATGGCAGCGCCCCGCGCCGCCTCGCCGTCATCGACCCGGTGAAGCTCGTCATCACCAACCTGGCCGACGATCATCGCGAAACGCTGGTCTTCCCGAACCATCCGAAGGACGAATCCTTCGGCACGCGCGAAGTGCCTTTCTCGCGCGAACTGTGGATCGAGCGCGAGGATTTCGCCGAGGTGCCGCCGAAGGGCTTCCATCGCCTGAAGCCCGAGGGCGAAGTGCGCCTGCGCGGCGTGGGTATCGTGCGTTGCGACGAAGTGGTGAAGAACGAAGCGGGCGATATCGTCGAGCTGCGTTGCTCGCTCGACCTCGATTCGCGCACCGGGCTGCCGGGTGCGGATCGCAAGGTGAAGGGCACGATCCACTGGGTCAGCGCCCGTGATGCCGTCCCTGCCGAAGTGCGCCTGTACGACCGCCTGTTCGACGTCACCGATCCGGACGACGACACCGACGGCAAGACCTACAAGGACCACCTCAACCCCGAATCGCGCCGTGTCGTGCGGGGCTACGTGGAACCGGCCGCCGCCCACGCCAGCCGCGAAGACCGCATGCAGTTCGAGCGCCTCGGCTATTTCGTGGCCGATATGCACGACCACACGGCCGACGCCCCCGTGTTCAATCGCGTGGTCACGCTGCGCGATTCGTGGGCAAAGCAGGCATAAGCACTGATAGATCATGGCCCTCTCCAGCGAGAGCGTGAACGTCTTCCTGACCGTCCTCGACCGCGGCTCCTTCTCGGCCGCCGCGCGAGCCCTGGGCAGGGTGCCATCGGCCGTGAGCATGACGATCTCCCAGCTGGAAACGGACCTGGGCGTGGCCTTGTTCGATCGCAGCGGCCGCGAACCCCAGCCCACCGATGCCGCCCGTGCGCTGGAACCCCGGGCCCGGCACATCGCCAGCCAGCTCCGGCAGATGGAGGCCGACGCGCTTTCCCTGCATCACGGCCTCGAACGCCGCCTGACCATCGCCGTGGTACCGGAACTGGTCTCGGCACCGTGGACCGATCCGCTGGCCGTGCTGGCCGGCGAGTTTCCCTCGCTGGAAGTGGACGTGACCTCGGCGCCGCAACGCGACGCGCTGCGGCTGCTGCACGAGGGTGAGGTAGACCTCGCCATTGCCTTCCAGCGGGAGCACCTGGACGAGCGCGAAGGCTTCGAGGTGGTGGACAGCGACACCATGGTCGCCGTGGTGGCGGCAGGTTTTCGTCCACCGGGCCAGCGGCGACGCCGGCTTCGCCTGGAAGACCTGCTGGACCTGCGCCAGATCGTCATGACCGGCCGCAGCGGCACCCACGTGGACTCCCGCCTCATCTTCTCGCGTAGTGTCTGGCACACCGACAACCCCTCCGCCACGCTGCGCCTGGTGCAGGCCGGGCTGGGTTGGGCCTTGCTGCCACGCGCACTGGCGCAGCCGCTGATCGAGGCCGGCGAGCTGTTTGCCATCGAGTTCGACAATACCGGCAACCAGCTGCACCTGCTGGTGGACATCGTGTGGTCCCGCGAACGCCCCTTGGGCCTTGCGGCGCGCCGGCTGATCGAGCTGATGAAGCATGCCGACCGCGGCAACGTCGGCGGCCGCACTACACGACCTTCGCCGCCCTGACCGCCAGCCAGAAGGCAGATACGGCCTTTCCCGCGAAGTGCGCTAGGCTTTCCCTCGTCGCCCCGCGCGGCACGGGACAGGGAATGGCGAATGCGTGACGTACCCGCTTCATGGCTGGAAAAAGTCTGGCGCCGCACGTCGCTCGTGCAGCGCCTGACCTGCGTCGCCCTGGTGCCCACGGCGATCAGCGCGATCCTGCTGGTCACCCTGCTTACCCGTCACCAGATGGACAGCCTGCGCGACATGGGCCGCTCCACCGCCGACGCCATCGCCCAGCAGGCCGCCTCGATATCCGGTGAGGCCCTGCGCGACGGCGAGCGACACGAACTGGGCCGCATCGCGCAGTCCATCGTGCAACTGCCCCAGGTCTCCCGCGTGCGGATCAGCGATGCGGATGGCGGCATGCTGGTGGATCGCGGCAACGGCTCCGTGGACGACGACGAAAGCCTTACCGTGTCACGCCAGGTGCTCGATCCGGAAGGCCATCGCGTGGTCGGCGCCGTGACGGTGGACGTGAGCGTCGAAGACGCCGTGGCGGCGCAACGGGCCAGCGTGCACAACGCCCTGCTCTGGCTGGGCATGAGTCTGCTGATCGCCGCCATGATCGGCTGGTCCACCGCCCGCTGGCTGAGCGCCCCGCTACGCAACCTCGCCATTGCCGTGCGCCAGCTCGGTCTGGGCGATCGCACCGTGGTGGTGCCCATCACCGACGACACCGAGATCGGCGACCTCCAGCGTGGTTTCAACGGCGCTGCGTCGAAGCTGCTCCACGCCCAGATCGGCATGGAACGCGAGATCGCCTATGCCACCGAGGAACTGGCACGAAAGAACGCCGCGCTGGAAGCGGCCAGCGTCGCCAAGGCACGTTTCCTTGCCGCCGCCTCGCACGACCTGCGCCAGCCGCTCTATGCGCTGACCCTGTTCTCGTCCGGGCTGGCCGTGGACGAATACGACCCGGTCAGGCTCAACCGCATCGCCCACATCCAGGAATGCGTCGAAGCGCTCGATCACCTCTTCAGCGAACTGCTGGACCTTTCCCGCCTCGAAACCGGTGCCATGCCAGCGGCACATCGCGACGTGCCGCTGGACGAGGTGTTCGAGGAAGTGAGCGTGAATTTCCGCATGGTGGCCGAACAGCACGACCTGCGCCTGGTCGTGCGCACCACCGACCTGTGGGTGCGCACCGATCGCACCATGCTGGCCCGCATCCTCAACAACCTCGTGAGCAATGCGCTGCGCTACACGCGTTGCGGCGGCGTTCTCGTCGGAGCCCGTCGCCGCCGGGACGGCACGGTGCGCGTGGATGTATGGGACACCGGCCCCGGCATCGCCCGGGAGCACCTCCAGCACATTTTCGACGAGTTCTATCGTGTGGAGAATGGCCCCGAAGCCGGTCGCAACGAAGGTCCCCGGCGTGGCCTGGGACTGGGCCTGTCCACCGTGCAGAAGCTGGGCGGCCTGCTCGGCACGCAAACCACCGTGCGCTCCAGGCCGGGGCGCGGCAGCGTGTTTTCCATCACGCTGCCCGAGACACAGCCAGGCGAAATCGAAACGCCGGCGCCGGTCGCCAGCGCGCCGGTCGTGCGGCAGGACATCACCGGCATGCGGGTGCTGGTGATCGACGACGAGCCGAGCATCCTCGCCGGTATCAGCTATCTGCTGGGCAGCTGGGGATGCGAAGTGATGACCGCAGAGGATGCACAGCAGGCCATGGAAGCCGTGCACCTGTGGATGCAGCCTCCGGACATCGTGATTTCCGACCTGCGCCTGCGCGAAGGCACGGGCCTGGACGTGATCGCCCTGCTCGATCGCTACTACCGTCGCCGCCCCGGCGATCCGCCGCCTTTCGCACGAGTGCTGATCACAGGCGAGACCCGCAGCGATTTCCTGCGAAACGTCGACCCGAGCACGACACCCGTGCTTTACAAGCCGGTTTCTCCCGACCGGCTTCACGATGTAATGGTTTCTGCCCTTTCTGTCCATCGGGCAGCCGTCTGAGCCGAATGGCCTGCTTGCCCGCGGACCGGGGGAAGGCTATGTTTCCCCGTACGGGGTAGCCTGTGGCACCACAGGCGGAGGGACTGGAATGCGTATTCTGATCGCGGACGATCATCGGCTCATCATCGACGGAGTGAAGATCAAGCTCCTCGAGCTGGGCGATCATGTCCAGTTCGTCGAAGCCGAATCGGTGGCGCAATTGCGTAGCCGGCTCGCGGAAAAACCACTCCCCGAACTGGCCCTGATCGACATGGCCATGCCCGGTGCCGATGGCATCGAGCACATCAGGCATGCCGTGGAGGCACTGCGGGAAACCGAGGATGAAAACGGCCTGAGTCGCAAGCGGCCCGTCGTCGTGCTTTCCGGCACGGAGGATTCCAACGCCATCCGCCATGTCCTCGATCTGGGCGTACAGGGCTATATTCCCAAGTCTTCGCCACCGGACGTGCTGCTCAACGCCGTGCGCCTCGTGCTGGGCGGCGGCATCTACGTACCGCCCGAAGCGATGAAGCCACCGGCTCCGTCGAACAACACCATGAGCTTCGCAACGGAAGGCAACGACAAGCTCGTCGCCAAGGAACGCCTGGCAACCATCCTGACGGACCGGCAGATCGACGTGCTCGGCCTGCTGGCCAAGGGCAAGCCGAACAAGCGCATCGCCACCGATCTGGGCATCAGCGAGGGCACGGTGAAGATCCACCTCGCCGCCATCTTCCGCGCACTGCACGTGCGCAACCGCCTGGAGGCGCTGGTCGCCGCGCAACACCTGATCGACTGACCGCGCGAATCCCGTGGCATGCCCGCTCCATAAGGCATACGCCAGAAGCACTAGGCCGCCCGGTTACGCCCCCTTGACTATCGCGCGGCATCTCGCGGTCCCCTACATTCGTCATGAGACCACGCGCCCCAAGGGCCGCTTTCATGATCGCGTCGCATTCCTTTCATGGCAGGACCGCGTCGCCCCATCGGCTTATCGTCCGCAAGGGCCTGCTGCCGATAACCCTGATCGCCCTCGCCCTGGTCGCCGCACTCATCTATCTGCACGCCGAGGCGATCTCGGCCGAGGCGCGCAACGTTGCCCGCATCCAGGCCATTCGCATTGCGGCGGCACTGCCGCGCAATGCAGGTGACGATGCACTTCGGGTGGCCATGGCCAGGACGCTGGCACGCAGTGTTCCCACGGGGCGTGCATCGCTGCGCAAGGACGACGGCAATACGCTGGTAGTGGACAGCGAACGCCGGCTATCGACGCGACATACCCTGACCGTACGATTGAATACCCCCTCCGGCGAACTGGAGACCGTCTCGGATGCGTCATCGCTGTACGAGCGTCGCGTGGCCGCCGGATTCATGGGCCTGTGGCTGGTGGCCGGCATTGTCTATACGCTGTTCCTCTGCCTGCGCAGCATCGAAAACGAGACGGCCGTAACGCTGCGAGCCATCCGCGTGAGAGTGGAACATGCGCTGCATCGTCGCCAGCCCGTGACGCGATATTCCGCCGAAGGCGAAGCCGAAGCGCTCGATGGCCTGCTGGCCGAACTCGACGACGTGCGCCACCGGCACGAGCTGGCCATGACCCATGCGATGCGGCTGCGCCTGCACGACATCGCGCGCAACACGCGCTTCATCGAGCAGCTGGGCGATCACTTCCGCCAGCCGCTGCATGCTCTCTCCCTCTTCGTGGCGGGCATGCAACCCGGTGACGACGTCCGCCAGCGCGCCGTGCAGTCGCAGATGCGTGGCAACCTCACGCGCCTGGGCGAGCTCCTGGACGGCATGCTCGATCTCGCCCGCTTCGACGCCGGCGCCGTCGAACCCGCGCCGGTACGCCTGCTGGCCGCCGACCTCTTCGTGCGGCAGCGCACCGTCACCGCCGGCGATGCCGGACGGCAAGGCGTCACGCTGCGCTGGCGTGGCGGCAGCACGGCATTGCACGGCGACCCCGCCCTGTTGGGCGAGCTGCTGCACCGCCTCCTGGTCAGTGCCATCGCCAGCACGCCGCACGGGCGCGTGCTCGTCGCCATCCGCCGGCGTGGCGACGACATCCGCCTGGAAGTCCGCGACAACGGCATGGGTTTCGAGCCCGACCAACTGGCCCGGCTGTTCGACGGACTCGCCCGCCTGCCCGGTCATCCGGGCCTTGGCCTCGGACTGGCCGTCGCGCGCCGCATCGTCGATACCCTGGGCGGCCGGATCGGTGCCCGCTCCATTCCCGGCCGGGGCACGCTGTACTGGGTGAAGCTGCCCGGTGCCGGGGCAGGCCTGCCCCGGGGCGTGCCGCCCGTCTCACGATTCACCACGCCCTGACGCCAGCCCCTGTCGTCGGCGAGCCGACCGGCGTATCTTTGTCGGGCTCCCTGTGGGGCCATCGAGGATGGGTTCGTGACAAGCGTCAACTGGTCGGAAACGGCGCCCATGGTGGCGTTCGTGGGTACCTTCGCGGCCGCCATCGGCCTGCCCGTCCCGGCCATGCCCACCCTCATCCTGGTGGGCAGCGGCCTGGCCACCGCGCACTCGCCGCTGCTGATCCTGTCCACCTTCATCGGTGCGCTGGCCGGCGCCTTCGCGGGCGATGCCGCGTGGTTCCTCACCGGCCGCCGCTTCGGCTACCGCGTGCTCGACGGCCTGTGCCGGATCTCCCTGTCACCGGATACCTGCGTACGTCGCGCCAGCGGTTTTTTCGAGAAACGTGGCGTCAAGCTGCTGCTGATCGCCCGCTTCGTGCCGGGCCTGTCGCTGGTCGCGATTCCCATCGCAGGTGCGGGCGATACGCGGTTCTCGCGTTTCACCTTTTACGACCTGCTGGGCGCCGCGCTCTGGATCGCCGTGGGTCTCGTCGTGGGACTGGTGTTCTACCGGCAGATCGATGCCGTACTCTCACTGCTGCGCCAGTTCGGTATCGGTCTGGCGGCCCTGGCCGTCGTCGGCCTGCTGGTCTGGATCGGCTTTCGCTTCGTCCGCCGCCAGTTGCTCATCATGAGCTTCCGACGCGCACGGATTTCCGTGGACGAACTGGTACTGCTGCTCGCCACGGACCCGGGCGCGCTCATCGTCGACGTGCGCTCCGCCGCCAGCCGCCGCACCGATCCCTACGTGATACCTGGCTCCCACCTGTTCGACTTCGCCTCCGCGGACGCCGCCCTGGCGACACTGCCCCGGAACAGCTCCGTGGTGGTCTACTGCTCGTGCCCCAACGAAGCCTCCGCCGCCAAGGTGGCCGAACGTCTCGTGAAACTGGGTTTTTCCAACGTCCATCCCCTCACGGGCGGCCTCGACGCCTGGCGTGCGGCCGGCCGGGACGTGCAGGCGATCGTCGCGACCACCTGAACAAACTCGCCTTCCGACTTGTGCCCCCCTCCCGCGCCGACTAAACTAGCCGGCTTCGTGCGCATGGGTCGTTAGCTCAGTCGGTAGAGCAGCGGACTTTTAATCCGTAGGTCGACGGTTCGAGTCCGTCACGACCCACCATTCGCGTCACGCGGTTGCTGTGTTGTATACCAGCGCCCTTCGACAGACCGTCCGCCATCGTCGTCAACGCGCCAGCAGTGCCTCGACCTGAGTACGTAGCGCGCCGATCTCTGCTTCCAAAGCGCCGAGGCGCTGATCGCTGTGCTGCCAGCCGGCAATCAGGTACGGTACCAGTCCGACATAATTCACGTTCTGCAAGAGAGGCATCTGCCGGCTCTCCTGATGTGGCGGCGTGTAATCAGATGGTTCCATGCCCGGTAGATATGGCGTCGTGTCCCCCACCCACACCATTTCTGTTTGCACCGCATCTTTCTCGCCATCCACGAGCAGTGGAAACTGAGCCTGCAGCTCATGAGCGAACAGTCCAACCAGCGGCCTGTCCGTCGCCGGCCGGCGGGTGTCGTTATACGTCAGGGGATTGAGGACACGCAGGCCGGCAGCAACCTCTGGCGCAGATAGCGAGCTGGCGTTTGCCTTGATCCGGTAATCGGAGTTCTGTGACAGCGTACCGGCAAAGAAGGCGTTTCCGTTGCTGTCGAAAATGTGGCTATTTGTTTTGCCCGCAATGTGAAAGCCGATGAGTGTGGTCGGGCTGCCGGCACCACCCTCGTATGCATGAATCGCCGCCAGGTGCTTGACGCCCCAGTGCGTCCACCTGATACCCATGTAATGACTGGACGGAGCCTGGCAGTCGATCTGTACGGCCGGCGTCAGATCCCCCGCCCATTCACCGTATGCACCTCCGATGCCATTGTCCGAATTGCCGTTGCTGACCCTGAATGCATATTCGAACTTGACGCCTGTCCGGCCGATACCGGAGCCGCCGCTGAACGTCGGATTGACCTTCGGCAATGCGCTGGTGATTCTCGCGTCATCACCGGCAGCCACCGTACCGGGTGTCGTACCAACAGTCAGGAATCTCGCATCGTCTCCGGCAGCCACCGTGCCAGCCGATGTACCGATGTTCCTCGTAGATACGTTGCCAAGTGCACCGAGTTTATTTTCGGCCAGGGCAAGTCGATTCGAAATACCTGATGTGGTCGAGCCATCGCCATCTATAGCATTGACAACCTCACCCACATCAAGATCCAGCTTTCTGAAAGCAGCCGTTACGCTGTCACCGCCGATGGGATCGAAGTTTATTCTCTGGATATTCATCGCCATATGGCCTCCTTAAATTGCGAATAGGAAAAGCAAGGAAATCCCCTCATCAGGCCCTTACGCTGGAACCCAGACTTTCCAATAAAATTGCTGCGAGAATGGATATTCCCGGGACTGCTCGCCTTGCCACTCAAGATGGCGGCATCGCCCATCCATGCCAGCGGCTACCGATCTGGTTTAGAAACGGATTTCTGCGAGACCGACCCGGCCTCCAGCAATGACACGCGCTGTGACAGCAGTGCATTCTGGGCTTTCAGAGCCTTGATACACTCGACGAAGAGTGCCGACAGACCCGCGTCGTTGACGCCAAGCACGTCATCGATCGGCTTGTCGTTCGTATCCCAACCGGACCCGAGGTTGTCGACGGCCGCAGGAAGCACCTGCTTGACGTCCTGCGCAAGCACGCCACACGTACGCGTGTATTGAGCGGGAACGGAGTTCCCCTCGGAATCGGTGGCGTTACCAAGCACCCGCTTCTCATAGGACTCATACCCGACGATCGCATCGATCTTGTCGAGGGGCTCGGTGAGAACGACCATGTGGCGCTTCAGCCGGGCATCCGACGTGCTCTGCCACGTTGTAGCCTGGGCAACGCCATTGTGCTGAAACATGAACGAGGCATTCGTTCCATCGAAATGCGAAGTGACCAGCCGCGAGTAGGTCGCGCCACCCGTGACATCCACGCATTGCAGACGCATGAAGATATTTCCGCTGACGTCGGCGATGGTGTTCTGGAAATAGTCGCTATATACCAGGCCACCGATATTTGCCGAGCCGGTCGTTCCAAAGGCAACCACACCCCCGAGCTTCGCGCTGATAGCACCCGTAATCGATCCACCGGATCGGGGCAACGCATTGTTAGCCGTCATCTGGGCAGCCCCCGCAGCAGCAGCGTTCGAGGCAAAACGGGAGTCGTCTCCTGCGGCGACAGAGCCTGCCACATCGCCGACCGCGAGAAACCGGGGATCGTCCCCGGCGGCGACTGTTCCGGCCACCGCCCCGACATTCCTGCGGGCCGCGTCGCCCAGTTCCCCAGCCACCGTTTCCAGTGCCGTCAACCGCGCCCCCACCTCGCCTGTAGGCAAGAATGCCGTACCCAGCGACTCGAAGTTCAGGTCAATCTTTCGAAACGCACGCGTGACGTCGTCCCCACCTTCGACGACAGGCCGAAAATTGATACGTGAAAACTCCATTCATACCTCCGCTGAGTATCCTTGGCTTCGGAACAATCAGAACTCGGCGCGGAAAAGAACGACGCCACTGCTATTCATCTGCGCCATCGCGCCACCGGAAGGCGTTCCATTGGGGCTGCCCGAGAAATCAATGAAACACTGGCGGTTATCCCCCGAGTACTGGGCGATGCTGGCGTTCGACATCGTATACGCCGCGACCTGGGCCATTTCACAACCGAATGTCGTGCTCTGCAGGATGCAATCGGGCGTACGTCGCATGGGAACTTCATACTGGTTGTAGAACCTGACATTCGTCGCCGAACCCCAGCGACCAATCATGTAAAGTTTGCTGGTGGTCGTATAACGACGGACAAGAGCTTCCTCGACGGACATGGGCCGGCGCTCGAATGGTGTCGCCGGAGCAGCCGGATCATCCACCTCCTCAACCTGTATCTGTGAAAGATCCAGGTACTGACCGGTCGTCCAGCTACCAACAGGAACCACGCCCCCGGTACTGTCATTGTTGAAAAGGTAGATACCAAGGAACAGGTTGCTATTGTCGCCTATCGTTTTCCCCACGATGCCGCCTACCGGGAACCTGACCGTATATCGGGCCCAGTTGGCGCTGATCGACAAGGACGTACTCTTGACGACCGAGGTCGATCCATTGCTTCCGAAGTTCTGCTGCAACGCTACGGCGATGGTTCGAGATGCATTCGACTTGGCCCAGAAGGATACGGCAACGTAGCGACCATTCAACGTAGCCACGTTTTCCATGTAATGGCCGACACGGATGATCCCTCCTGCACCACCAAGCGTGGCGAGCGATACAGGTTGAAGCCTGGCGAAGTAAGCCGGATCGCCGGGAACCTCCGTCTGGCCGGCCGGAAATGCCTGCGCAGACAGACTGACCGTGGAACTGCCGCTTCCGCTCGAGCCGGTATATGCCTGCCCGAGGAAGCGGTCGGGACCCCAGATAATGGTATTGGGGCCACCCGGCGCCGTCACGTTCAGGCCACCTTGCCAGAAGTCGAAGTTGCCATTGATGACCTTGTTGCGCCAGGCACCCATGTTGAACCGGGTGTCGTCGCCGGCTGCCACCGTACCAGCGCGATTGCCCACGTTCATGACGGATGCCTGTCCGAGACCCGCCACGATGGTTTCGACGTTACCCAGTCGTTTATCGATGGCGTTCTGATCAACAAGGGCATCGCCTAGCGCGCCAAAGTTCAGATCAAGCTTGCGCAGGGCTCCTGTCACATCGTCGCCGCCCATTTGCAATGGCACGAAATTGACCCTTGAGAAATCCATAATTAGCTTCCTGGATATAGGGGAATTGAATGATGTTGAACTGGCGTTTGAAAGACGCCATCGGGCACGCGTCGACCTTCCTCAATATCCAGTGACATCGACCAGAAGACTTGATCCCTTGAGAAAGGTTCCAAGGCCGGGTATGACCTGCTGGTTGAAGAAAAAGTACCCACTGAAGTTCATAATGCCCATGACAAGTCCTATGCCAAAACCCGGCGAGCGAAGCACGAAGCTACTCGTGGTGACAATGCCGTACTTCTGGTGCTCCACAGGCTCACCCACCTTGTATTCCTGCGAATGGCTCTTGCTCTGGACCAGGGCATACGCCTTTCCGGATGGCTCCGGCACGTGATTGACACGAGCATAGGGGCCATCCATATCGAATGAACCAACGAACGAACTCGCGATGCGCATGTACTGGAAAGCAGACGAGAAGCAAAGTTCTCCGCGCTCGTTCCATACTCTCAGTCCTGCACCATCTGCGTCGCTCGGGGCCTGTGGCTCGTCGAACACGTAGTAAGTAAAGGCCCCCCTGTACCAGAACTCAAACTGGTAAAGGTCGCCCCCAAGCGACGCCATATGGGAAAGGGTGGCGAGGTTAGAAGCACTCGACCAGTCGCCAAAGGGCGACGATGGCGCCGAGGATGAATCCGGACGAATGGCAATTACGGGGTTACGTACGCTCAAAGGAATCTGAATAACCCGGTCATATGCCATGTCGATCCCCATATATTGGGAGCCTCCCGTCGGCGTACCCTGGGCGGACGTCACATACCCTTTGTAACGAAGCGCCAGATTCTTCGACTGGGAATCAATAACGAGATTCCCAGTGTCATTGGAAACGATCCATCCTGCGCTCGACATCAATAGACCCCGTAGTACAAGTTACACGCAGATGTATTGAAGTACTTCTCGGAAGCCCAGCTGATCGTGGATCCGCTAATGGTTACCGCTGGCATGACGAACTCCACCTTTTGAAGAACAATCGCAAACCATGGCCTCCCGGAGAGAAGCCGATCATCGTTGAAAGATCCGCTATCACCGTCGCCACCTTTGGTCTGAATCATCCCGAGAACACGGGTAAGACTGTCGCTGACATCAAGGGTGGAACTTCCATTCCTGTCCCAGACCTGCAATCCCTGTGGCATCTTGCTATCTCCGTGGATCTTATGGAATATCGCTACTTAATCTGCTTTTGATCGATTCTTTCGCAAATTACGGATTCGATATCTGCAATTCGTGCGACGGCACTTTTCAGATCACGACGTAGCTCTTCGATGGCAAGTGCGTTGTCCATGCTTGCTTCCAGGGCCATACCCTTGGCATCGACTGCAAGACGCTTCACAGACTCCGATGCAACCATCTCGGTCTTGCCATCGACAAATACCGGAGTCGCGCAATAATCAACCTCAGTAACCCAGAACGGACATATATCCAATGCTTTCTGCGCTACCACGCCGGCCTGATGTTGTCCGCCGTCGATGAGGTCCCACTCGGAGAAAGCATTTGCAAGTGACAGAGCCATTCCGCGCTTCACATCACGTCGCCGTATATTCTTCTTCAGTCGCTCATCCGATGGCGTAACCGATCCGGTGGCCACGATGCTTCCATTGACCTGGATATTTCCACCATTGAACGTAAATCCCGTTGCGGTGAACTGCATCGCCCGGAACGTACTGTTAGCCGCATTTACCGAATCCAGGCTCATGACTGGGTTCATACGCATCAGAAGACGTCCGTCGCCTGACCGCGAGAGGTAGCTGAAGACCGCGCCGCCGACACCGAACATGCCAAAAGCATCGTTGGTGTCGTTGACGCCGTCGATGATGGGCTCGTCGATCACCCCGCTATTGAATGTGCGGAAGATATAGCCGCCTGCGCCCGTGCGAACATCAAGCTTACCCGCAGGAACGGCATCGCGTCCCACCATGACTGAGCCTGACACCACGCCGCCTGATCGTTGAAGCGCTCCATCCGCCACGGATCTGGCCTGGGCCGCACGATCCGCCAGATCCGAGAAGCGCCGGTCATCGCCCGCGGCCACAGTGCCCGCCCCGAGCCCCACGTTCCGGCTCGCTGCGTCTCCGAGTCCACCGATTATCCTTTCCAGACGAACAAAACGCTGACCGATCTCACCCTGGTCAGCCAGCGAATAGTTCAACTGGCTGAAATTGAGGTCAAGTTTCCGAAGTGCTCCGGTCACATCGTCCCCGCCATCCTTCATGGCGCCAAAATCTACCCTGCTGAATTCCATTACCAGATTCCCCCGATCGGATTCGTTATAGCTCGGCATCCGCAGTAAAGTGCATGCCGTAATTGATCTGGTTTGTGGACTTCATAGTGGAAGTCCAGGTGAAAGCCGAATCGGTCGCCGTGTAGATGGCGGCGGCGATGTCGGTTGCGGCACCGCCGTCGGAGATTTTTCCGGATGCACCAGATACGCTGGCATACAAGGTGATGGCAGGTGTCACACGCTTGGGTACCCTGAAGTACACGGGGCGGCTGAACGCCACCGCCGAAGCAAGTCCGGGCGTCCATTCATTCAGAAATCCGCCTGCCTGGGGCGTACCGGGACGCACGTCCATGCCATAGGACTTCTCGAAGTATCTCTGGCAAAGCTGGAGTTCCAGGGCCAGCGGGCGATTCTCGTACCCGGTATCCCCCTCACCGGCCTTCAGCTCCACATCGGCAAGGCAGACCACTCCACTCTGCTGTCCGGCATATCCCGATGTCGGGCCGAAGCTGCTACCTGCATCCAGCCAGATGTTCAGCTTCAGGAAATCGGTGTGATCGGCTCCGAGCACCTTCCCGCTGATCGAAGGCAGGTCGAAAGTCAATGAATACCTACGCCAGGTACCGTCAAGGCTCACCGACTGTCCTGCGACGCCGGAAGCCGCGGATCCACCAGCGCCGAAATACTGTTCCAGATTTACGCCAATGCGCTTTCCCGCAACGGAAGCCGATGCCAGGAACGATACGGTGACTGTTCGTCCCGCCAACGTACCCACGCCTTCAATGCATTGTTGAAAGACAGAATAGCTGTTACTTGCCTGAGTCGACGCGATGGTATGCCGGATTGCGTAGCGCGACGTCGACACGTCGAGTGACATGGGAATTCTTTCGCTGATGCAGGACAGGCCGACATTGCTGGCCAGCCAACGGTCAGCGGTGTAGCCCACAGAGAAGGGCCCCACGCCCCGCTGCCAGATGTCGAACGACGGATTGATGAGTACATTCCGGAATCCGCCCCACACAAGCCTGGGATCATCACCCGCCGCCACGGTACCGGCCACGGTCCCCGTATTCATGGCGGATACCGGTCCCAATGCCGAGGCAAGCGATCCGAAATTCAGATCCAGTTTTCGCAGGGCACCCGTGACGTCGTCGCCGCCCGTCTGGATCGGCTGGAAGCTGACACGTGAGAAGTTCATTGCAATATCCTCATAGGGCCGGCGGATGAGTCAGTGAAAGCACGGTCTGTGCTGGACGAGGCCCCCGAGCATCAAAGCTCAGCGTCGGCCGTCCAGTGAAAATAAGCGCCACCGGCACCAGGTGCGTTGTTCACGAACCATTCGAAGCCACTTTCACCGACCACCCTTATCCCCAGGCCAGTATTCGAACTATCACTTTGAGCTGCCTGGTTGACGGCTCCATCGACGGCAGAGTATCCCGTGATGACGGGCGACTTCCGTTTCCTTACAGAAAAACCCTCCTTCATGATGATGGTCGTGCCATGCGAGATACCATTGCTGTCGATGCAAACGCGCCCCTGCCATTCGATCGCCCCCGGCTTCGTTTCCAGGTTGTAGCTCTTCTCGTAATAACGCTGGCATAAGGCCAGTTCAGCCGCGCGATCCCGACGCTCGAAGACCGTATCCACGGTGCCGGGCTTCACCTCCACATCGCTGATATAGACAGTCGCACTCTGCTGGCCAATGGATCCCGACCGCATGGCAAAAGAAGGACCCGCATCCAACCAGAAGATCAATTCCAGGAAATCGCTTCCCGATGCCCCGATGAGCCTGCCCGATAGCGATGGAAGATCGAAGTGCAGTGTGTATCGACGCAGGCTCCCGGAAAGGGCGATTGACTGCCCCGGAAGTTGCACGACCGCGGAGCCGCCGGGCCCCATGTTCTGCTCCAGGTTGACACCGATGCGCTTGCCATCCAAGGAAGCCGATGCAAGGAACGACACAGTCACCGTGCTCCCGGCAAGCGTGACCACATCCTCGATACGTTGCTGTAGCGCGGAAAAACTGCCATCGCCGGGTACAGATGCCACTGAACACCTTACGGCATTACGTGACGACGAGGCCCCTGCCACTAGTGGGAATCGATCCACGACACAGGTATTTCCCGCGCTGGTGGTAAGCCAGCGGTCAGCGGTATAACCGTTCGTAAACGGCCCCGGCCCGCGTTGCCACACGTCGAATGATGCATTGAGTATCTTGTTGCGCCAGATATCCCTGGTCAACCGGTCATCGTTTCCCGCCGCAACGCTACCTTCGACCGTACCGACGTTCATGCCTGCAGCGTTGCCGAGGGACTGCCCGAGATCGCCGAAGTTGAGATCTAGCTTTCGGAGGGCACCGGTGACGTCGTCACCGCCGATGGAAACCGGAACGAAGCTCACTCTGGAGAATTGCATCGTCAGCCCGCCGATTGGCCGGGTACAGCCGGCCATGCAGGGTTTGCCACGCTTGTATCCGCCCTGTTCAACTGGACGCGATAGGCCTTCCATCCATTGAGCGCGTTGGCTTCTTCCTGTGTGGCAACGCCAAGGTCGGTTGCATCCTGCAGCGGAGCGATGGCCTCGGCAGCGCTACGGAGCAGGTCACGCTGGCGTCCTATATTGAACGACAGGATTTCTTCCGGAGAAAGGGCAGGTACGGGATCGGGAACGTGGCCCTGATCGAGCCATGCCTGGAACAGATCAGATTGATAAGTACCGGTACGAGGTACGAATGCACCGGTCTCAGTGTCATGCACATAGCCGGGATTGGATGTCAGCTGGTAACGAGCCATTTCATAACTCCGCGTCTGCCGTCCAGCTGCCCTGGACGTAAATGGATTTGATGGTGTTGAACCCGCCCGGAGGAAATATCGTCGTGCACGAGAACTCGCTTTCCGTCACGATGAAGGGCGCCGTCTGACCTGCCTGCCACCCTGTCCCGGAAAGAATCACCCAGTTGTTGCCGGACGACGGAACGGTCGATGATCCCCAGAACGTCAGCGCTGGCGGTACCCGCATGCGGACACGCAAGGGTACGGAGGCCACCACGCCGGTATCGGCATACACCATGTTTGCTCTGGGCTGTGCCGAGATCGTACTGACGGGGGGCTGGTCGATATCGAAACTCTTCTGGAAATAGCGCTCACACAGCTGCTGTTCGATCGCATAAGGCCTGCGCTCGAACGACGTCAGCTGGTCTCCCGTTTCAAGCTGGATCTGCGAAATACAGATGGTTGCCGACTGGTTTCCGACACCACCGGACCGCGCTGCAAAATCGCTTCCTGCATCCAGCCAGATGATCACCTGGAGGTTATCACCCGACCCTTCTGGTGCAGATAACGCCGGCACGTCGATCGTCGTCGCATAGCGGCTCCAGGTACCGACGGTAGAGGCAACGAACTTGCGTGAACCGATACCGGTGGTCACATTCCCTCCGTTGCTCTGCACCAGCTCGACACCGATGCCGGCCGGGCTGCTGACGTAGGCCCAGAACGACAAGGTTACTTTTCCACCTGCCAGCGTTGCTGCATCTTCGACGGCCTGTGCCAGCACGGCATAGGAACTCTGCGTACCCGCACTGGACACCGTCGCACGGAAGGCGTAACGGCCGCATCCTGGAAAGACAGGTGCCCACACGCCAAGCGGTACGCGCGCGACGTCTACCTTCGACTCTACCGTCCTTACGCGCCAGCGATCCGCCAGAAAACGCGATGAAGACGCTGGAACGGTACCCAACGATCCACGCTGCCAGAAATCGAAGTTTCCGTTGATTAGGCGGTTGCGATAGGCCGACATCGAGGTCGCCAGGCGATTCATCTTCGCCTCAAGCTGGATTTGCCTGGCACCGATCTCACCACTGTCGGAGAGTGCCGATTGCAGGTCGCCGAAGTTGAGATCGAGTTTTTTCAGGGCTGCCGTTACGTCATCTCCGCTACTGGCGATCGGACGAAAATCGACTCTGGAGAACTGCATGATTTACTCCATTTCACTATGCGAAAGGCGCCCTCAGAACCCCGATACATCCGCGAGAATGACCGATATGGGTGCACCGCCTCCCCGGGTGTTCACCCGGACATTGCCGGGCAGGTCAAGTGATCCGACGTTCTGGACAAGTGCAATATCCAGGCTTTGTCCCGATATGCGCATCGCGCATTGCGCAACGGTGCGAAAGGTAAAGCCGCCCCATACGCCATCGCCCGTGAGTACCTGATACTGGAACCCCGGATCGACAAAACATACCGCCGGCGTTCCGCCCGGCAATGCAAAGGACTGAACGGGACCGACACCACCCTGATCCGGAAAGATCAGGCCGGTGTTCGTATTGATCGAACCGATGACCCGCAGGTATCGCTGTGCCGCATCGAAGGCGAGCCGGGCGTCATCGGTGAAGACCTGCATGCCGAATCTCGCGCCGACGTCCTGCGGTGGCCCGAAAACCCAGTAATCGAAACTCGTCGACCCCTTGCCCAGGTAGTATTGGATCACGCCGGCGTCCACCCCCAGGACCGCGGCGAAGCCCGGGCTACGTATGAACACCATGGACGGGCCTGTATCAGGTACGTTTAACTGACCGTACCAGCCACCTGCATAGGTATTCGTTCCGATGTTCACCGTACCTTTTGCGATAAGAGCCAGATTGGGATAGTTCGCATCCAGAAGGATGCCGCCTGCATCGTTCAATACCTGATAGCCGACCGACATCAATAAGCTCCGTAGTAAACGAGGGTCGATCCGGTGAACGTGGTACCGAACCCGGTGTTGAACGACCAGGAAAGCGTCGCTCCGGAGAACGACACGGATCCCCCCATGGAGGCATTTCCAAACTGCCCGCTGCCCATTGACCTAGGCCACTGAGGCACCAACACAAAAGGCGTGCCTTCAATGCCGGGAATATCCATTCGTCCGACAGCGCCTTGCAGTTTCACGGATCCTAAAATGCGTCCTGTACGCGCCGTCGTATCCAGGACGACCTGCCCGCGCTCATCGAAAACCTGATATCCCGACGCCATATCACCCCCAGATACCCCAGCGAACACGCAAGGTGCCGTTCGCGTCGTAAACGCGCCCACCTGTACCGTCCAGCTCAACGCGCCCTGCGGCTGACGAACTGCGCAGGCTGATCTGTCCGCTCTTGTCCAGTTTCCATACCGGATTGCCGGTGCTGTCCACGGCCGTGGACTGGATGACATTGCCGATCATCGCGTTCGTGATCCAGCCGGTGCCAATCAGCGCCTGGTTGATGAAGGTTTGGCCATTCTGGATGACGAATGGAGAAACGGCCGATCCGCCGCCCGTGCTCGGCAAGACTGCAAAGCGATCCGCCATGACCAGGAACCGCGACTGGACGGGTCCGGTGCTGTTGTCGATACCCACCGCATAGCCGGCGGAGTAATACTGGCCGTCTGCGGTAATGGCCACCTTCGAGCTGAGCGTTGCCGATACCTTGCCATCCAGGCCGGCAGCCACATTGAACGCCTGTTGTGCCGTGGCCTGTGCCGTCCCTGCCTTGGCATCCACGGAGGTCACCTGGGACGCCAGCGCATTCTGACCATCGATGCGCGCCTGCGTTTCCACGGTAACTGCCGAACGGACATCGCCGATCTGGGCCTGCGTGGTCTCGATGCGGCGACCGAGAGCGTGGTCGTTATCGACCTGCGCGATCGTCTGCACATAAAAGCCTGCCGACGGAATGCGCGTCACGCTGCCAGCCGGCTCGCCGGTCATCTCGCCCGCGCCGATCGGGTTCACTTCGGCGTAAACGGAGTCCGTCTTCTCGGCGGTGGCTTTGACCACGCCATCCAGCTGCTCGACCTTGAGCGAAGTATCCGCCATGCCCAGCGCAAGGCCGGTAGCGGTCTGGACCGCCGCGCCAACATCCTGCCAGGTATGGGAATCCGTACCGGGTACGACGCCTCCGGATGGCACCGCCACCAGGGCACGGTACATCCGGCCATCCTTGCTGACCGCATCACCCACTGCATAAGCGTGAGTGGTGTCCCAGGGCGCCGGCGGCTTCACGAACGACTGCAGGTCAGCCACCGAGTCAATGGTGCTGCGCAGATCCTGGGCGAGCTGGTCCTTCTCGATCTGACCCGTGAGTACGTCGAGAATCGCACTCGCATCACTGCTGCTCTGGCCGTTGATCGCCCCTGTCTGTGGATACCACGGACCGATATTGCCGGCCTTGTCGACCAGACGACCCCAGAAGTACAACGATGTGCCGGCCATGAGGCCGTGAAGTTCCGTGCTGCTCGAAGGATACGCATAGTCACCAAGGTGATATGGCACGACGGCAGGGTTATCTGCGTCCGGGCGCTGCGGCGTGGTGCTTGCCCAGATTTCCGTACGCTGCGTATCGGTGGCGCCTTCCGGGAACGTCCACTTGATGCCGATACCGAAGACCAGGCTCTGGCAGCTCAAGCTGGTCATGGCCGGCGGCGCGCCCGTTTTGCCGGTGATCGCCGTGGGGGCACTCATCGCCGCCAGCGACGGTGTATTTGCCGCGTTGTATGCCGTCACCCGCGCAACGTAGGTACCGGTATAGACACCCACCACATCGATCGAGGTAGTCGCTACCGTACCCGCCGGAATCCAGGCGCCGTTGTCTTTCTGCCATTCGACCTTGTAACTGGCCGCATCCTTGGCCGCGTCCCACTCGATGGTCATCACGTTGTTTGCAATGCCCTGTTCCACCACCACGTGGCCGCCGATGCGGACGTTGGAGGGAGGTACCTGTGCGCCTACGGGTAGTTTGCTGATCGGGGGCACCTGGATCTGTGCACCCTTGTCGATCGACTCGAACTTGCTGGCGTTATGCTGGACAGCATTGATCGTGAAGCGGATCTCATTCTGGCCGGTATCTTCGCTAACGCTCAGGATGCGATAGGTCTGCGTCTGCAGGGTGGCACTTTCCACCGTCCATACCGATTCCGCGACCGGTGCATCGGTAAACGGCTGACTCACGGTGAAGACGAGGCCGTCGATGCCGGTGATCGTACGCGTTTCGGCCATACCACCAGGCAGATGCACCGTCAGGGTGTCGCCAACCACCGCTTCGCCGGGAGCCTTGTCCAGGGTAACCGTGGTGGTCGTCGCCGCACTGAGACGACCGGCCTGTCGCATGCCCGCGCGATGCGGATCCTGCACGCGGATGATCTGGCCCGGCGCCGCGCGCAGGCCTTCCAGGCCCACGGCAAAGGTCACGGAGTCGGTTTCGTACTGGCTGGTACGCAGCGACCACAGCCCCCGTCGGTGGGCCTGGCCCTGGCTCGTGCAGCCGAAGGCAACGAACTCGGTCGGCTGGATACCGTATCGCGCGATGGCCGCATCGTCGGACACATACTCGACGCGCTGCCGGAAGTTGCTCTCCGGATCGTTCCATGTCACCAGGGCCGTGGTGAAGCGCGTCTTTCGCGGGCTGCTCTGGTAGGAAAAGTTGCCGTCGATGACGTTCGCGGCCGAGTACGTGTACACCGGATCCTGCGGCATGTCCGCAACGGTGGTAATCGCGCCGCCCATCCAGTAGCTGACGCCACTGAAGACGGAAGCCATGTCACCGATGAGGCGAAAGGCGTCCTCGCGGCTCTGAAGGTAGACAGAACACCGGAAGCGGGGCTCCTGCCCGCCCTTGCCATCCGGCACGAGCTGGTCGCAGTACTGCGAGATGCGCATCAACTCCCATTTGTCCACAAGCGACGCATCGATCAGGTCGCCCAGGCCGAAGCGGTTGTTCGACACCATGTCGTAGAGGATCCAGGCCGGATTATCGGTCCACGCGGCCTTGAATGAGCCATCCCACACGCCTGAATAAGTTCGCGTGGATGGATCGTAATTCGACGGCACACGAAGCAGGCGACCGAAGCAGACGTAGGAACGGACAGGAATATTCTGGAACTGGGACGCGTCACCGCTGATGGCGACATACGCGGTATTGGGATAGCGAAGCTTCGCATCGATGATTTCCGTCATCGATACGACCCGGGTTGTATCCGCCGTGGTCGCACTGTGTGCGTTCGCGGTCAGGCGACGCACGCGCACGTTCCATCCGGCGGTAGCCTGGGGAAGATCGACGCGATGCGTACGCTGGTAAGGTCCGCTGGACTTACCGTTGAAGGCACCGTTGATGACCGTCTGGTAAGCGCCGTTGTCGGTAGACACATCGATGGCGTACTGGATGAGATAGCCGTTGATGTCACCGTTCTTGGCGTTGTTCTTCTGTAGTGCATCGACCTGCAAGGTGATGGCCACGGCGGACAACTGCGTATTGTTGACGGCGCGCACCCATGGCGACTCGGACTTCAGCTCGGTGGATATGGAGATTTCGTTGTCCACCGAGCCATAGCCCGGGATATAACTCTGGTCCTGGGTACCTGCGCGTACCTGGACGGAGACACCCTTGAAGTTGAGGCTGCCGTCGGGATTCGCCACCGGCGTACCGTCGAGGCGTACCGATTGCAGGCCATTGACCAGGCCGCCGATTTCACCTTCCGACAGTGCGTCCTCGATCTGGAAATAAGAGATCGAACGCAGGGTGTCAGGCGCTTCGACAGGCGTGTGCGAGCTACCGCCGCCCTTGGCGCCGGTAATGCGAGGATCGATTCCCATGCGGATTCCATGAAAAGGCCCGCGAAAGCGGGCCGTGGTGATTGATCTGGGTCTGCAGGACGCGTCAGGCGGCGTCGTAGGGCGTCTGCTTGAGGTTGCCCGTGGCCGTGCCCAGCCCCACGTTGGAGGGCCGCGAGCTGTAATCCACCGCATCCATGCGCGCGGAGATCACCGTGCTGCCGATTTCCATCGGGCCACCGTACAACACGGGTACGCAGCCTCCCTGGGCTGTCGTGTTCACCGCTCCGTTGAAGAGGTAGCTGGCCTGGTTTTCGGGCTTGTCGGCCTTGGCCTGCAGCTTCGGCTGCGGGCTCAGCAGCTGCACGACACCACCGGCAGCCATGCCGATACCGGTCGCCTGCATGCTGGCGAACAGACCTTTGGCAAAGCCGGTCGAGCCCGGCAGGTAGATGCTTCCCACCACGGCCAGGGCGACCCCGACAATGGTCTGGAGCACACCGGCATTCTTTGCGCCTGCATGGACGGGAACGATACGGATCAAGCCACCGGCCGGCTCCCTGAGCTGATCGTAGGCCAGGTTCTCCGCCTGCTTGCCGCTACCCCGCCAGATGGCGAATTCCATGCCTCGCTCCCTGGCATTCATGAGATACGCGCGAAACCCGCCGAGGATCGAACACAACGCACGAATGGCCTCGGCCGGTGTATTGGTGTCCAGATGGAGCTTGAATTCCCGACCGAAGCGCCTTCGCGCCTCGCCGCTAAGTAAGACAGTGGTGGCTGTCATGGCTTCTCCAGTAAAGATGATCCGCTTTATCACAGGACCACCCATGCATTCATTCGGGTTCGTACAGCGATGTCTTCGCATTTCCCCGGGGCGTGCCCATACCGACGTTGGTCGGCCGGGAACTGTAATCCATCGCATCGATCCTTGCGGACATCACGGTGCTTCCGATCTCAAGTGGGCCGCCATACAACACCGGCACGCAGTTTCCCTGGGCGGTGACGTTGACGGCACCATTGAAGATGTAGCTGGGCTGGTTGCCGGATGACTCGATACTCTGGTTGAGCCTGGGAAGCGGCGTCAGCATCTGGACCACGCCACCCACCATCATGCCGATACCCGCGGACATCATCGCGCCACCGATACCGGAGCCGGCACCCATCGTCCAGCCGGAAATCAGCCCGCCGACGACAAAGAGCACGGCACCCGCGATCGTCTGCAGCACACCGCCATTCTTCGAGCCCAGATGCACCGGTGCGATGCGGATCGTATCGCCCGCGGGTTCACGCAGCTGTCCGTAGCCGATGTTCTCCGCCGTGCCACCCCGGCCTCGCCAGACGGCGAATTCGATGCCCCGTCCGCGGGCAGAGAACAAATAATCCCGGAAGCCCACAACCGTGGCGCACAATGCCCGAATGGCCTCGGCGGGAGTTCGCGTTTCCAGATGAAGCCTGAATTCGGCGCCGAACCGTTTTCGGGCCTCGCCGGTAAGCAGGACCGTCGTTGCTGTCATGTCTTTTCCTCTTATTCGGTTGTAACCAACGACGAGGAAGCGTGTCGCCACACCGAACGGGTCACCTCCTGCCAGTACCCGCCAAAGACATCGCGGGAACTCAACCGGCCGTAAAGGTGGTGCAGGATCAATCCGTCGCCGAGGTAGATCGCCGCATGGTTTGGCACCAGGTTCGCTGCTCTTATCTGCATCAGGATCACATCGCCGGCGATAACGGATTCAAGATCGATGCGAAAGAAGCCCGCGCTTTCCATGGCGCGATCGCCATATAGATCGGAGTGACCGTCGTTCCACCAGTCGTCGGCCCGATAGGGATCGGGCAGGGATACACCGCGCTCCATCGCATACCAATCCCTGACCAGTGCCCAGCAATCCAAGGTACCGTGCGACCAGGAGCGTCCCACCAGGGGTGCCTTGTATCCCGTCGGCTCCACGATATGCGTATCGGTCACCACGGGACACGATGCTCCCGGCATCACGCTGACGATGATCCAGGGAATACCCGATGCCTCGCACTGCACGAGGTCGGCCTCTGAAGGACGCGCCGGCACATCGGGGTGGGAATGCACGATGGCGACGATCTCACCCGCATCGTCGGCCATCGCGTAGTCCTGTGGACAAAGCACGAAGTGGGCTTTCGGGTCGGCCGCTACATTCCGGCAAGGCATGTAGCGCTCCCTGCCCTTGCGTACGACAACCAGGCCGCAGCTCTCACTGGGATAATCGGCGAGTGCGTGGCCATGGATCGCCGCTCGCGTTTCGGGCGTCATTTGATCAGCGCCGCCGCCGGGAACGAACCATAAGGCAACTCGTCGTTCGGCCACTGCCTCATCTTGCACGATGAAATCCGCCCGCCACAACGATCCAGCGACGGATCGCTCGTGGGCGTATCGTCGGCGGTAGCCACCGCAGGACCGGTGTAACCGCAGTTCGGCCCCCGATACCCACCGATCGCCAGCCAGCTGCAGACGTTGGCAACGATCTGCCGACGGGGGAGCTGGCGATTGCCGAAGTCCATCGGGCTTGAAAGCTCCCAGGTCACCTGCGTCTTGTCCTCGGCGGAGCGGCGTTCGATGAACCACAACTCCGGCGCGACCTCCTGCTCGGGATCGGCCGTGGCATTGCCCCCTGGGAAATTGACGGCGTCGAGATATCGCCCGAGCGTCCGGCGACGCGTAAGGCGAGCACCGACAAGGTCCTGGTAAGCCAGGCAAAGAGCTGTCATCCGGCCATCCACGTTACCCGCGCTCAACGTCGGCACGGGCGGCTGCTCGGGATCAAGGCGAAAGCCACGGGTTTCTACGGGCCACGGCTCATACGCAATACCCTGCCAGGTGATCGGTCCAAGCTGCGTATAGCCGTGAAAGTGCAGAACATCACCCGCACCACCACCGGTGATCGGTCGAGCGTCCAGTTCGAACAGCTCGACCCAGGCACCCGGTTGCAGCGTCTGGATATCGGCAAATAAGGTCACGGTGCGAAGTCCTCTTCAAAGACCGCGGTGAGCGTGGTGAGACCCGCTATGGCCGGGGTCTCGCTATACGTCTCGCAAACATAACGCCCCTGTACACCGTTGGGTGGAGCCCAGAGGAATGCACGGGCACCGGCATGCGCGTCGAGAAATGCCTTGATGGGCTGGATCTCATCGTCATAACGATCAGCGACCGTAATGTTCCAGCGGCGGCTCGAGCTATTGATGCCGTCCTGGACGCGCTGCGTATAACCGTCGCCGAACGCGGTCTTGTTCACGCGGAACGTGGTCGTGCCGTTGGTACCGGCATCCACGGCGAAATCGAATACATCAGACACGGCCATTGGCCCTCCACAATTTTCCGCCCGGCTGAAGGTTCCTGGCGACCACCTGTTCCGCGACCGCCTGCATCTGCTGCCCCATCTCGCGGCCGAAGCCGTCCGCGTCGTGCGATGTCATGCCACCGGATACGCCACCATCGCTACCCACGTTCACGGTGACGGCGACCTGGGCGTTGGACGCTCCCACGTCGGGTGCAGAGAACGCCATGGGTGCTGCGAACGACGCCGGTACGATCGACGAGGTATCCACACTCGGCGATGCATACGACTGCATGAGGTTGAACCCGCTAAAATCGGAGCTTGTGCCGGAGCCAAGGCCGTACAGGCTGCCCAGCCCGGCACTCGAACCGGTACCATCGCCCGCCCAGCTCGTGGAAAGCGAACCCGGACCACTGTATTCACCACCCGTGAGGCTGAAATTACTGGGTGAATCGATGCTGTTCCTTGGCAGAAACAGATTGATGGCATAACTGAGCAGGCCTGCCGCCAGGCGACTGGCTTCCAGCTTCGCCACTTCCGTGAGGATGCTGGTTACCAACCCCTTGATGTTCGCCTTGCCTTTCAATGCCGCCGATGCAAGGACATCGGCCAGGCCGGTGTTCAGGTCACCGACCACCTTGGTGAACACGCCCGCGGAATCCGCCGCCTTGGCCGCCAGATCCTCCATCGTTTTCTGCGCGACGTCTGCCAGGTCCTTTGAATCTTTCTTGGTTTCCTTGCCGGTTCGCGCGCCTTTGAGCTGGTCTGCCAGCTTGTCGAACTGGGTGGAAGCAGGACCCAGCGCCTGGGACAGGGACTTGAACGCCGTTTCGGCGGCAGACGCAACGTCCTTCAGGGTATCCAGCATGCTTGTTGCGCTTGCCGCCGACGCGCTGTCGACGGTGACGGCAAGACGAGCGACTTCGTCCGTCATGATGACCTCATATGCTTACGGCTCGCCAGAGCACATCGATCTGCTCGATGGCCTGGACCTGCCAGGGTCGCAAGGAGACGCCTTCCAGTCGCTGGAAGGCGTCGATGTCGCCCAGGGTGATCGGATCGACGCCTGTGGAGCGGCAGCGCTGGCGCGACAACCGCCTGAACACATCGACGAGAAATCCGAAACCTTCGGGGCATGCTCCGTGCGCGGTCAACGCCAACGGCTTCCTGCCGGTGGTTTTCCAGTGCGCATGGAGGTGTTGCCGGATGGTCCGCGTGCCGCGGACCCGGTCGAGCTTCAGTTCACCTTCGATCCATCGGAGGAAGGTGTCGAACCTTTGCCGAAAAAACGCTCGTCCTCCATGGCGACGCGATCCACCTGTTCCGCGACCAGCTGCGCTTCGGCCAGGAAAGCCGCCACGTTCTCCGGCGTACACGGCATTTCGAAGTTCCAGCCTGAGATGAGACTGGAAATGAGCGCCACGCGATCGGCTTCGTGCTGTGCATCGCTGGCCTTGCCATGCTCCGCGATGCGATCGCGGATCTGGTTGAGCTTGGCCCGATAGGCATCGCAACGATAGTTGCGGACGACCAGGTAGCGATCACTCGGCGTACCGTCAGGCAAGGCCAGCGGCAGGCGGATGCCTTCGTTGGAGACTTTTCGGGTAGCGAAGGCAGCCATATCGGCTGCGACCGTTGCGAGGTGGGTGGTGTCGGTCACGTCGTAATCCATGATGAGAGGTTGATGTCGGTCGACCGGGCCCGCGGGGCCCGTCAGTTACCGCCCGGTGCAGCCGCCGCCACGCGTCGGATCATCAGTTCCGTCGTGGAGGTTGCGTCATACAGGGAGCGGAAGTTGAGCTGCTGGACACCGAGGTCGTCGGCATTGAAGGTGTCCTTCGCCGAAGTGAAGCGCTCGCGCGGCAGGGTCAGCACGTAGCTGTTGCCGCCACTGGCCTTGTCGGCCATGGTGACGACCATCGCCGTGTCGACTTCGTTGCGGTACTTGTCCTTGAGCGCCGCATCTTCGATGTACGCGGAGAGATCGCCGGTCACGTCGATCATGCCGATCTTCATCGCATAGGCGGGACGCTTGAACAGGCCATACTTGGCTTCGATGTTGTTGGCGAGCGTGATGTTCAGTTCGGTCGCGGCACCCAGCGGAGCGGCATCGAGATCGAGCGAACCTTCGAAGGTGGTCATGTAGTCGCTGGTGGACGGCGTGGCGAACGTGGAACCTGCCGGCACGGTGTACGACTCTTCTGCCTTGCCGACAACCGAGAACGTCACCGTGATCTTCTCCTGCAGCGGACAGGCGAACTTCAGCTGGTTGATCTGGCAGCCGCGATAGATCGTGTCGACATTGATATCGAGGTTGCGCTTGAGGATGGCGAAGCTACGCCGTGTCGCGCCAGTCTTCAGTACGTCCGAAGCCCAGGTGCCACAGAACGCGGCTTCGAGCAGGTCGTCGAACGAACCGTAGGACAGTTCGGCGGCAATATCACCGCTGACGCTCGTGGCGCCCCGGCGTGCCGAACGACGGTGGCGGTCCGCCGCCAGTTCATTGGACTGGATCTCGTTGGCCTGTTCCACCAGGCCGTTCTGGGTGAGTCGGAGGGGCTTGAACGCCGGGGTGGCAGGCGTGGTGCCGTCGGCGTTCTCGAGGACGAAATAGTAAGCGGCGCGAGCGCCCGATGCGGCAATGCCAGCAGTCATGTACGAATTCTCCCGAATAAAGAGATGACGCGAAGCCACCCGTCCATGGGGATGGGAAGGCATGTGGAAGACCAGCCTCACGGCCGGAAGGAGAGCGAGCGATGTATCGCTCGATGGCAACGGCCTTCTCGCCTGTGGATGAGGCGAGAAGGACATCGTTTCAGCGAAGCCTCGGGTCCGTTCTTGACCAGACAGGCAATAAAAAACCCGCAAAGGCGGGTTCAGGGACGATAGTTCGTCGGGTATCGCAAATGCCGTGGTCCGGTGACGAAATCACCCCACGATGAAATTCTCGCGCAGATCTAAACCTTGTCAACACCCTGGACGGACGATTTTCCGCGTCGCCTTCGGTGATCCACGGATGCCATCGCAGGCGGGATACGTATCCCCTGGGAACGCATGCGGGCCTTGGTGCTTTCTATACAAAGAAATTCCATTTTCGCGCTGGCGAACGACTTTCCCCGCACGTGCAGGCGCTGGTTCGCTAGCAGCTCCTTCAATGATGCATCGTTCATTCTCTTTCCTTCGTCAGAATGGACTGGAGTCCACGGACTTGTGCGTCGCATTCGACGGCGGCTCGAACAATTCGTCCCGCACTTTGCGCTCGGTCTGCGGTGCCTGCATCAGTTCTCGCGGCACGGGTGGCAGCCAGGGCTTTGCCGGCGAGCATCTGGGTGGCCCAGCGGTCGCGCAGGCGCAGAGTGCCAGCGCGAAGATCGGCGATGACGCGATCAGCTTCGGTCTTTGCATGTTGCCGTTCTTCCTCGTAGTGGGCGGCCACCTGGTCGAAGGCAGCCGCCTGGTTCCGTTCCCGCTGTAGCTGGGCCTGGTTTGCCACATCCCGTTCTTCGGCGGCACGTTTCTGGAACGCGGCCAGTTGTGCGTCAGCGCGAAGACTTTCGATTCGGTGCCCGGCTGTATAAGCCAGCGCGATACAAAGAAGGAAGCCTGCGGTTCCTGCGATGCGAACGCTGGTCATGGCTTGCGCTCACATAGGGCACGTTCCTCAGAACGACGCCTCACCAGGCCAGGCAGCACGCGCCCGTCTGCGTAAATCCATCTCGACAGTTCACCACACATGCTCATCAGATCGCCGGCATTCGCCTTTCGCTGGAGACTCGATCCGCAAACCAGCGATGGCCCGGCATTCATCACGGCCGACATCAGGGCCGCCCGCTGGTTGTCGTTGAGTCGAACCGATATACAGCGATTGATCGCGTCGTTGGCTTCGTCCAGATCCGCACGAAGCCAATCGTCGCACTGCTTCCGCGTCGCAGTGTCGCCTTCCTTGACGTTGCGTGTATGCCCTTTGCAGATGGTCCACGGTGCACCGCGAGTGGCCGGATCGGGATAGGCCACGTAGCGTGTACCTTCGAACTGCGCGACCAGTGCAACGGCTGCCGTCACCACAACGGCCGTCACGGTTCCGAGCGAGCGGCCGTTCATGGCGCCAGCCTCTTGTAGTGCCATTCCCTCCACCATTTCCAGGCGAGGTAGGCGCCCTGCATGAGCAGGAAGGCCAGGGTGCCGATATAGGTCCAGTCCTGCAGTGAGTAACCGCTGGCTGAGGCGGTGACGACGGCAGCGGGTGGGGTAAGTCTTGCCAGGGCAACGCCGGATTCGGCCGCCAGGTCCTTAGTGATCATGGTGCTCCCGGTAATGGAGCGAGTCGAACTCGCACAAGATGCGTCACGACCTCGGGTCGTGACGTGACGGGTGGGGATATCGGGGCTGCGCGATGGGGCGGCCAAAAAAAAAGCCCCGCGAAGGCGGGGCATATGAAGTCGATGGTGAAAGTTTCTCGCAGTTTGAAACCTTGTCAAGCGTGGTTTGCCTACGCGGCGAAACGCGCCTTTCGCGCTGCGAGTGCCAGTGCATCTTCCGCCATGCGTTCGAGCACACAGGCGCCGGCGGCGACGAGGTTGCGCCAGTCGGCTTCGGCCATGCCGGCAGGCATGGCCGGGCACGGGGTGCCCATCACGACATGATAAGCCGCCATGCTCACGTGCCCCAGGCACGCGCGATTTCGTCGCACCAGCACTGAACGATCGCGACCGAGGGCCTTGCCCAGGGCCGCACAGACGCGGCCGTAGTGACCTGCCCTCCCCGTCGCGATGTCGAATGCGATATCCGGGCCGATATCCTCCGCATGCGCACGGCCGAAGGAAAGCGCCGCGGCGATCATGTGATCGCCGGGAATGCCGTTGCGGTAGCGTGGGCCGCCACCGGAAGACTCGCGCCATGTCGTATGCCCCACCAGCGCATGCACCCGCTCGCGGAATGACGCATGGGAAACGTCGCTTGAAATCGTCATGGCTCTCTCCTTCTCGATGGGTACGTCGTCATGCAGGCCTGCCGCGTAGGGAATCAGGCGTCGCGTCGTTTCTTCAGGTGTTCTTCGGCGCAGTCGGAGCAGAAGCGCCATGTCACGCCCGTGGAGGTGACATGGGCGGGAACCACGCCGCAGGCTTCGCAGTCGGGAATGAAGCGGGGACGTGCCGCGTGACGGTGGAGCGCGGCTTCCCGCGCGATGGATTCATAGGATTCGGCGCGATCAAGATCGTCCATGGCGTTCTCCGGACAATGGAGTGGAATCGACGCGGGACATCCCCGTGGAGCGGCCCGCGCGGTATCGACAGGTCCGGCATCGCTGCAGTCGATCGTCCTGTCCTTCGCGAACCTTATTTATACGATTCGCATCGTGAATAACAATACATATCGTATAATACGAATGCAAGCCCGCGCTTAGGCTGGGAACCACCCCTGAAAGCCGCGCGTACCAAGCGTCTCAATCTATGAGCAAGATATCTGCGAATCTCACAGCACGGCGAGACGCCCTCGGACTCAAGAACGACGATGTACTGGCGGAACTCAGCCGCCGCGGCATCGAGCGTGCTTACTCCACCGTCGCGTCATGGTTCAACGGCACCAGGGGGTCGCGCTGGGATATGGAAGAGCTGAAAGCACTATTGGACGTACTCCAGACCGATCTGGACTCGATCACCGAGGGTCAGGTGGAGCTCGTGGAAGAAAAGCTGCCAGCAGCGACGGCGCGCGAGATGCGCGGGCTCAGCGATGAGCAGCAGCAGGCCGTTCTGGCGATGGTCCGGGCCATGCGGGGGGGCTCCGGCACGTCGAAGTAGCCCAAAGGAGCGCTGTCACCTTACGGACTTCCGCGGCTGCGGAAGCAAGGTAAAACCGCTCTCTTTATGACAAGTCACGCTTTTTAGTGAACGCAGCATAAACAAACTATGCAGTACGCATACGGTTTGACGTGATTTTATACAAATCGTATTGACGTCATTCTATGCATTTCGTATTCTACTTTCGCACCGACCGTCCCGGTCGGTTACGGGAGAGAATCATGATGAAGGGCATGCACCCGACCCTGGCGAAAGCGCTCGCTCCGTTCGCACCGCCTGCATCCGGACGCGGTAACGAGAACTTCCTTCGGCTGCCATTCGACGTGGAATTGCGCGACGGCTCGCTGGTGGAAGCCCATCCCCGTGACGTAGCCGTGGTCTTTGACACCATCATTGACGAGCACATGGAAGAAATCGTCGCGAAGCTCACGACGATGACCCACGAACGCATCGATCGCGACTCCGTGGAAACCGCCATCGACAGGTATTCGATCTGAACTCTGGCATCGAAAACGCCAGCCATGGAGCAAGAGATGAGTGAACGACACTGCGGCCGCCTGGGCAAGCACACCACGGCGACCTGCGCCAGTCGTGCGGCGGCGGCGATTCTTACCTTTGAATCCGCACGGGCCGTCTGCGTGGGACCCGATGGCATGGTAACGGTCGAATATCCGGGTACGGCTCCCGATGACGAACTGGTCGGCATCTACACGCGTGATGGCGACGACCTCGCAGAACGCATCGAAGAAGATCTTGAAGATGCCGTAAAGCGCCGCCGCATACGCGGAGGCACGCATCATCGTCACCGCGTCAAGCCGACGCGCCGCCTGGGCTGACGGGGCCGCTCTTGCAGGAGTGCGCCTTGCGCGCGACATCCCCACTATGCGTCGTGTTCAGCGGAAGGACTGGACGATGACGCTACCGAGGAAACAGCCTACGGCGCCGACAATGCCGGGGAGGCTTGCCGGTGCGGGAATCGGAAGACGCAGCCAGGCGAACAGGGCACCGACTACGAGTCCGGTCGCGAGTGCGATCAAGGCCGTGGTCATGCGATCTCTCCGAGAGGGACATAGCGATCGAGAAAGGCGAGCAGCTGGGCCTCGATGAACTGCGCAGTGGTTTCGTCGCAGATGCGTCCGCCACGAATCTTTTCGCCTGCATGCGTTACTACCATTTCTTTCATGGGCGGCAGTTCACACAACATCGAGGCCAGTGTTTCACGCAGCTGGCATTGAGCGCGTACACCACCGAGCGTACCTGCCGACTGAGTGACGAAGAATACCGGCTTACCCATCATGCAGCTGGCCCTGACCGGACGCGAGAGCCAGTCCAGGGTGTTCTTCAGTACACCGGGAATGCCGTGGTTATATTCGGGTACGGCGAGGACAACCGCGGCAGCAGCCTCTACTTTGGCACGCGCCTGTAGTACGGCCGCCGGAAGTGCGCTGGCCTCGAGGTCGGCGTTGTAGTGCGGCAGTTCGCCGATGTCCAGCGTGGACCAGGCGACGTTATCCGGAAGCATGTCGGCAATGCTGGCCAGGATGCCATCGGAGTGCGAGCCGGAGCGCAGGCTCCCGGAGATACCAAGAATACGGGTGGGGCACATGACGATTTACCTTTGGTAGACGATGGGAGTACGTTAGGCGAAACAAAGAAGCCTTTATTTCGCCAATCGGCCAAATCGTTTTGTCGCCCGGTCACGATGCCCTCGACTCCCGCCATGCCCGTTTTCCGCGCTAACAGGGTTACCCACCCCGCGGGCGCAGAGGTTCATCTGCACACGCATCACGAGGGCCAGCTCACGCTCGCACTTGATGGGACGGTCCGCATCCAGGACCACGCCGGATGGCATCTGGCGACACCGGGCACGGCTGTGTGGGTACCACCCCGGCACGAGCACGCGGCCAGTTATCCAAAGGTGTGCGAACTGATCCGCATGCATCTGCCGGCGGAGGACGCAAGGGCGCTGCCCGATCATTGCGTGCTGTTACCCCTCTCGGGCCTCGCCCTTGAACTGGTCAAGCGAACGGCATGGCTGGGCATCGCGGATGATCGCGAACGCGATCTCATACGCGAGCTTCTGGTCGTTCAGCTGGAGCAGTACAAGGCAGGTTCGATGCTTTCGATACCTGACGGCAGCGACAAACGCGTACGAAGCATCACTCGCTATCTGCGCGAGCATCCTGCTTCGTCCGAATCACTTGCCGAACTGGCGGTGCGCGTCGGCACGAGCGAGCGCACGCTGGCGCGAAAGTTTCAGGAGGATACCGGCCTTGGTTTCCGCCAGTGGCGTGATCGCATGCGAGTGGTGATGGCCATCGAGCACATGATCCAGGGAGAGCCACTGATCGCAGTGGCACTGGATGTGGGTTATCGCAGTGCCAGTAGTTTCTCCACGGCCTTCGCGCGCCTCATGGGTGTACCGCCCGGCGAATATCTTAAGGAGCTCGGGCTTTAGTCGAGCCGAAGCTTTCGACGAAGCCCGGATATCCCTACGTTTCGCGAGATAACCTGGTCGCCGTTTTTGTGCATTTGATCCCTTTGCATAACGCAAGAAATCACGAATACCCTACCCCGCTACAGGGAACAGGTCGTTCTTCCACGGAAACGACAAGGGCGTTTTTCATGATCCCCGCCATGCCATCCTCGATGCCCGCGGATCGACTGATCCGCGATTTCGCGTCGGTGGGGGCCGACGCCCATACGTGCCCACGGTACATGCGAGGCCGTGACGCGCACATGTCCATCTAGGGAGGAAGTATGCGACTTCGTATTACCTTGCTTGCCGCTGCCGTGTTCGGCATCGTCGGTTCGGCGTCTGCCGCCGACGTCGATCGCCAGGCCGTCATCGACCGGGCCCTCAGCCTCGTCAACGCCCATCCCGACAGCTTCAGCCTGCCTGCGACCAATCTGTCGCGCTCGGCAAGGACGCTGTCACTCTCGACGTCGCAGGCGACGTCCGGTTCCGACCAGTTCAAGGCCCGCGATGTCATCGTGGATGCCGATGGCACGGAGCACGTACGACTGGATCGCTTCTTCGGTGGTCTTCCTGTCATTGGCGGCGATGTCGTTTCGCACTCGCGCAGCGGCGTGCTCAACAGCGTGAGCATGAAGCTCGCCACCGCGAAGCGTCCTTCGGTGACGCCGAAGATCAGCGCCGACCAGGCGCGTGTCGAAGCGGCCGCCGCTTTCCCGGGCGACATCAATGGCGTGCCGGAAACGTCGCTGGCACTGTATGCACGTGGCGTTGCGCCGACCCTCGCTTATCAGGTGCATGTGCTCGGCGAACGTAACGACGGCGTGCCCATCGGCGACATCATCTACTACGTGGATGCGCAGACCGGCACGATCCTCGGCCTTGACGACCAGGTGGAAACGGCAGCGGCCCAGGGCACGGGTAAGTCGCTCACGCTGGGCAATGTCAGCATCACCACGAATTCGGTGAGCGGCGGCTTCCAACTGGTCGATCCGTCGCGCGGCAATGGCGCGACCTACGATGCGCACAATCCGTCGGATGTCTTCAACACCTCGTCGGCCACGCTGTATACCAGCACGACCAATACGTGGGGCAACAACGCCACGTCCGACCGTGCCACGGTGGGTGCGGATATCTACTTCGGCGTCGCTGCCACGTGGGATTACTACAAGAACGTGCATGGACGCACCGGCATCTTCAACGACGGCAAGGGCGTGAAGTCGTATGCGCATGTCGGTCAGAACTACGTCAATGCGTTCTGGTATGCCAGTACGAAGAGCATGTACTACGGCGACGGCAACATCAGCCAGGGTTACCTGCCGCTGGTGGCACTCGATGTGGCCGGCCATGAGATGAGCCATGGCGTGAACAGCGCCACGGCCAACCTCGGCTACTACAGCGTGAAGGATAGCGGCGGTCTCAACGAGGCTAACTCCGACATCCTCGGCACGCTGGTCGAGTTCAACGCCAACGTACCGGGGCATCCGGGCAACTACCTGATCGGCGAAGCGGTGTATTCCAGCAACCCGAACGGCACGAAGGCACTGCGCCTGATGTTCAAGCAGGACGCCGACGGCCGCTCGTTCAGCTGCTATCCGTCGGGCGGCTTCACCGCCTCGAAGACCACCCAGGGTGGTGTCTACGATCCGCACTACAGCTCGGGTGTGGGCAACCGCTTCTTCTACCTGCTGGCGGAAGGCCCGGTGGTGCCGAGCGGCTTCAACTACCAGCCGAAGGATCTGGTCTGCAACGGCAACACCAGCTTCGCCGGTATCGGCCGGGATAAGGCGGGCAAGATCTGGTACCGCGCGCTGAGCGTGTACTTCACCTCGACAAGCACCTATCCCGATGCACGTGCTGCCACCATCAAGGCGGCGAACGATCTCTATGGTGCGAATTCCACGGAGTCGCAGGCCGTTGCCACCGCATGGAGCGCGGTGTCGGTCAACTAAGCGGGAAACGCGGGGCGGCTTATGCCGCCCCGTCTTCGGCCACGGTATCGAACGTGGTGTGCGCACGGAAGCCGAGCGAGATCACCAGCGTTGCAAGCAACAACACGAGCGCGCTGGCGAGGAACACCGCCTTTACACCGGCCGCGTCGAAGACCACGCCACCCATGGCCGCACCCGTGGTGATGGCAAGCTGTACCGCCGCTACCATCAGGCCGCCGCCACTCTCCGCTTCATCCGGCACGATACGCGTGACCCAGGTGGTCCACGCGACGGGAATGGCACCGAAGGCCATGCCCCACAGCGACACCATCACGGCGTGGAACATCGGCATGGTGCCAGAAGCGATCAGCATCAGTGCAATCAAGGCCATACCGAAAGGCATGATCACCAGCGTCACCCAGAGACTGCGCTCCAGCAGCAGGCCGGTCAGTGACGTGCCCACGAAGTTCGCGACACCGAAGCCCAGCAGGATCGCCGACAGTCCGTTGACGCTGACACCGGTCACCGTTTCAAGGAACGGACGCAGGTAAGTGAAGAACGCGAAGTGCCCGGTGAACACCAGGATGCAGGCAAACATGCCGCGTGCCACGCCCTGGCGCTTCAGCACCTGCACCAGCGTGCCCAGGTTGGTATTGCCGTTCGATGCCATGCTCGGCAGCGCGACGAGCTTCCAGGCAAAGGCCACGGCACCGATGCCCGCCGCGATCAGGAACACCGCACGCCAGCCGATCAGGCCGCCGAAATAGCTGCCCAGCGGTGCTGCCGCGATGGTCGCCAGCGAAACGCCGCTGAAGAGGATGGACAGCGCGCGCGGGATGTAGGCCTCCGGCACCAGGCGCATGGTCGTGGCCGCCGCCATCGTCCAGAAGCCACCCAGTGCGATACCAAGCACCACGCGTGCAGCGAGCACGACCGGCAGGCTCGGCGCAAAGGCCACCATGAAGTTGGAGGCGAGCAATAGCACCGAAAAGCCCAGCAGCACGTAGCGCCGGTTGAGGTTACGGGTAGCCGAGGCGGTGAACAGGCTGGCGATCATGGCGACGACGGCGGTCACCGTCACCGTCTGGCCGGCCACGCCCTCGGTCACCCCGAGGCTGGCAGCCATGGGAGTGAGGAGGCTTGCGGGCAGGAATTCGGCCGTTACCAGGCCGAACACACCGAGGGTCATGGAAAACACGGCTGCCCAGTTGGCTTTTTCGGGCGCGACGCCGCCTTCCGGGGAGGAAATGGCTGGATTCATGGCTATAGGGAATGAGAAAAGACTGAGGTTAGTTTAGGGGCGCGCAGCCGGACGGTCTATGACATAGAATCCGCACTTATTGATCCATCGTCCGGAACACCCATGGTCGCCTACGTTTCCCAGCCGCCTGCCGATGCCGACCCCGCCAGCGAACTCCTGCTGGGCATGCGGCTGGTGGGCGTGAAATACCGTCGCGTGGAGATGCCGCGGCCGTTCGGGCTCGACTTCGGCGAGCTGCCGGACCGGGCACAGTTTCATTTCGTGGGCCAGGGGCCTGTCTGGCTGCGCAGTGCATCGGGCCAGCTGTATGAACTGAATACGGGAGACGCGGTGCTGCTGCCGCGCGGTGGCGAACACCAGATCCTGTCGTCTCCCGACGTATCACCCTGCAAGGATCTCTCGATCTTCCACAGCGTGCCCATCTGCCCCACCGTGGAAAGTTGTGCACAGAAGGATGTCCCGGTAGAGCACGATGGCGCGCTTCTTTTCAGCGCATGCATGGAGTTCGACCTGGGCAGCATGCAGATGCTGGTGAGCTCGATGCCCGAGGTGATGCTGGTCGGCACCCTGCTCGATCGCTACCCGGAGCTATGCGCGATGCTTGCGGCCATGGAGCGTGAGTCGCTTACACGTCGCGCTGGCTTCGCCGGCATTCTTGCCCGTCTTGCCGACGTGGTCTCGGCCTTTATCGTGCGCGGCTGGGTGGAATGCGGCTGCGGCGATGCCACCGGATGGGTGGAAGCCCTGCGCGATCCGCGCCTTGGCAAGGTCATCGTCGCGCTGCACCGCGAACCGGGGCGCAACTGGACCGTGGCAGAACTGGCCGATGAAATGGGCACGTCGCGCTCGGTGTTCGCCGAGCGCTTTCTCGCCGTCACCGGCATGACGCCGGTTCGCTATCTCACCGAGTTGCGCATGCGACTGGCCGCGCAGTGGATCGGTCACGCACGCGAACCGATCGAAAGCGTGGCCTTCCGTCTTGGCTACGGGTCACTGGCCGCGTTCAGCCGTGCATTCAAGCGCACGCTGGGTTATCCGCCGGGCGCCGCGCGTTCGGCGCGGCAGACCGAAGCTCACACGTAACGCGTGGTGTCCTTCTCGCCGGCTTTGGCGAAGCCTTCCGCACGCAGGCGGCAGGCATCGCAATGGCCGCAGGCGCGACCTTCGTCGTCGGCGTTGTAGCAGCTCACCGTCTGCGAGAAGTCCACGCCCAGGCGTACGCCCTCGCGCACGATGTCACCCTTGCCCATGTGCATGAGCGGTGCATGGATGCGGATCCCCGCGCCTTCCACGCCTGCCTTGGTGGCAACGTTGGCCAGCGCTTCGTACGCGTCGATGAAGGCCGGGCGGCAATCCGGATAGCCGGAGTAATCCACAGCGTTGACGCCGCAGAAGATGTCGGTGGAACCAAGCACTTCGGCCCAGCCCAGCGCGATGGACAGCATGATGGTGTTGCGCGCCGGCACGTAGGTCACCGGGATGCCTTCGCCGCCGTCGGCCGGCACGTCGATGTCGTCGGTGAGTGCCGAGCCGCCGATGCTGCGCAGGTCCACGTGCACGGTCTTGTGGCGCTTGGCGCCGAGCATGTTCGATACACGCTCGGAGGCTTCCAGCTCGGAGCTGTGGCGCTGGCCATAGGCGACACTGAGCGCATACACCTCGAAACCCTGCTCACGGGCCATCGCGATCGTGACCGCGGAATCCATGCCGCCAGAGACGAGGATGACGGCCTTGCGGGGAGTGTTCGAGGTATTCATGGCTAGCCCTTGTAGAAATTACTCAATGACCGGCGGCGTCGTTCCATAGCAGCTTGTGCAGCTGCAGCTGGAAACGCACCGGCAGTCGTTCTTCGATGATCCATTCGGCGAGCTCGCGCGGCTCCACCTTGCCCCAGACCGGGGAGAACAGCGGCATCACCTTGCGGTCGAGCGCATGCTCGCGAACCACGTCGCGCGACCATTCGAAGTCGCCGCGGCTGGCGATCACGAACTTGACCTGGTCGTGCGGCAGCAGGTGGTCGAGGTTGGACCACAGGTTGCGCGCACTCTCGCCGGAATCCGGCGCCTTGAGGTCCATGACCTTGCGCACGCGCGGATCGACGCTGGAGACATCGATGGCGCCGGAAGTCTCCAGCGATACGTCATGCCCCGCATCGCACAGCTTGCGCAGCAGGATGAGGCAGCGCTTCTGCGACAGCGGCTCGCCGCCGGTGACGCAGACATGGCGCGCGCCATAGCTGGCCACCTGGGCCACGATGTCGTCGATGTCGTGCCACTGGCCACCGTGGAAGGAATACTCGGTGTCGCACCACACGCAGCGGAGCGGGCAGCCGGTAAGGCGCACGAAGACCGTGGGCCAGCCGATGGCATCGGCCTCGCCCTGCACGGAGTGGAATATCTCGGTGATCCGCAGGCGCCCCCGGACGGGAGCGACCGGCGGAACGCCCGCCGGAGTTGCGGTGTTGCCGTTCATGGGATCAGTTGGCCGTCTGGCGCTGCAGGCGGCGCAGGCGTTCCTGTGCGAGGCCTGCGGCCTTGGTACCCGGATACTTGGTGGTGACCTGCTTCAGCGTGGCAATGGCGGCATCCTGCTGCTTGAGCTCGATCTGGCAATAGCCGACCTTGAGCAGGCCATCGGAGACCTTCTCGCTCTGCGGAAACTGCTTCACCAGGCGCTGGAACGCCTCGATGGCCACCGGGTAGTTCATGGTCACGTAGTACGACTCGCCCAGCCAGTAATAGGCGTTGGGTGCGAGCGGACTGTCCGGGTACTTGGTGAGGAAATCACGGAAACCGCGCGAGGCCGTGACGTAGTCACCCCCACGCAGGGATTTGAACGCGGCATCGTAGGCGGCCTGCTCGGCAGGCGCGGCCTGCCCCGGGCTGCTGGACGCGGCGGCAGGTGCCGGAGCAGCGGCCTGCGGCTGCTGCTGAGCGGCCGGAGCCGGAGCGGAAGCCTGCGGCGCCGGTGCGGTGGCCGGAGCCTGGGCGGGAGCACCGCCCTTTTCCAGACGACCCAGGCGCGAATCGACGTCCGCGTACTGTGCCTTCTGCGAATCCTGGAGTTGCTGGTTCTGGTGCTGCAGCTCCTCGATCTGGCCCTGCAGCTGCGACAGCTGCTGTTGCAGGTCGTTGACCTGGTTGACCAGCGAGGTGTTGCCGGCGTTGGCCTGGCTCTGCTGCTCAAGCCGCGACACGCGGTCGGCGAGGCTGAGGCGATCCTGGGCGATGGCGGGCAGTGCAAAAAGCGTGGCGGACGCAATCGCGCCCGCCACGCCAAGCCTGGCCGTGAAACTGTTAGCCAGAGTCTTCTTCATTACTTACTTCGCGGTGTAGACGATCTCAACGCGACGGTTCTTGGACCAGCAGTCTTCGTTGTGCTCACGGCAGACCGGCTTTTCCTTACCGTAGCTGGTCACGTTGAGCTGGCTGGCCGAACCACCAGCAGCCTGGAGGGCGCTGGAGACGGCATTGCCACGACGCTCGCCGAGGCCCAGGTTGTACTCGCGGGTGCCACGCTCGTCGGTGTTGCCTTCGAGGGTCATGGCGGACTGCGGACGGTCACGCAGGTACTTGGCGTGGCAGGCGATGATCTGCTGGAACTCCGGCTTGACGTCGTTCTTGTCGAAGTCGAAGTAGACAACGCGCTGGCGCAGGCAAGCGTCGGTGTCGAGATCGGACGGCTGGTACTTACCGTCGTTGGTGGGGACCTGGGTCTGGGCGACCGGCTCCGACGGCTGTGCCGGCGGGGTCTTGACCTGCTTCTTGGAGCAAGCGACCGCGCCAACGCAGAGCAGGGCGGCCAGGGTGATGGTAACGGTCTTGTTCATGGGACGTTCCTTCAACAGTTGAGTTCCGACAGTCGATTTACGGTTTCGGGACAGACACCGCCGGTTGTCCGGCTGTTTTTCTACTTGCATCCACGTCGACGGGGCGCTGTCCCGCACCCTACGCCTTCGCTCCGTCAGCCGCCGTCAGGCGACTGCCGGGTGTTCCTTCAATCGTTCGTCCGCAGGAAAAGGCGCGGAAATCTCCGCGCCCTTCCCTGGGACGTTGTTGAAGTCGCTACCCTTTCGGGTGCGCCCTCAACGCTGTCGGTAGGGCCCCCAGGCCGGCTCGCGCACGTCGCCGTCCGAAAGGACCAGGCGCTGACGCACGAGACCGTCTGCCGAAACCGCATACAGGACGCCACGCGTACCCTGCGATGCCGCGTAGAGCAGCATGCTCGCGTTGGGTGCGAAGCTGGGCGAATCGTCCACGTTACCGGGGGAAACGAAGCGCACCTGCCCACCCAGGCTACGGTCCAAGATAGCGATACGATACACGTTCCCGTTGCCCTGCACCATCGCAATCTGCTTGCCGTCGTAGCTCACGTCGGCGCTGGCGTTGAAGCCACCCTGGAAGGTGATGCGGGTGGCGTTACCGCCGCTGATCGAGGTCTGGTAGAGCTGCGGCTTGCCCGAGCGATCGGAGGTGAAAATGATGCTCTGGCCGTCCGGGGTGAAGGTCGGCTCGGTATCGATCGCGAAGTTGTTGGTCAGCCGGGTCTCGGCATGGCTGGCGACGTCGATGATGAAGATCTCCGGGTTGCCCACGTAGGACAGGCTCACCGCCAGCTTGCTGCCATCCGGCGACCAGGCGGGAGCGCTGTTGATGCCCTTCGGGTGCGAGGCGATCAGGCTACGCGAACCCGTGGAGATGTTCTGCACGTACACGGCCGAGTTGCCGCTCTCGAACGAGACGTAGGCGATCTTGCTGCCGTCCGGCGACCAGGCCGGCGAAAGCAGGGACTCACGCGAGCGGGCCACGACCTGCGGATTGAAGCCGTCGGAGTCGGCCACGATCAGCGAGTAGGTGGTGTTGTTGCCCACGCCCACGGCGGTGACATAGGCGATGCGGGTCCAGAAGGCACCGCGGACGCCGGTGATCTTTTCGTAGATCTGGTCGGCGATCTGGTGGGCCACGCCACGCAGGTCACCCGTGGGGGCGGTGAACGACTGGGCCAGCAGGCTCTGCTGGCGGTTCACGTCCCACAGTTCGTAATCGACCTTGACCATGCCGCCGCCGGCATCGCTGATGCGGCCGATGGTGAGGTAGTCCTGCTTGAGCAGGCGCCAGGTGGCGAACTTGATGTCGGAGCCCTGCGACGGGGTCTCGACGATGTCGTTCTTGTCCAGCGAGCGGAACTTGCCGGAGCGGTTGAAATCGGCGCGGATGACGTCGGCCACGTCGGTCGGCAGCGGCGCGCCGCCGGCCTGGGCGAAGGGCACCACGGCGATGGGGGTGGCCGTCTTGAGGCCGCCCACGATATCCACGTTGAGCGACTGGGCGACGGCGGGCCCGGCCACGAAAGCGGTCAACGCGGCCAGGAGGATGACGAGTCGGGAGAGCGTTCTGCGCATGGGCTGGTTCATTGCGACCTGGAGGGAGAGACGGCGACGGAATCTTAACGCGGTAGCCATGCCAAGCATGACCCCTGTCTGAACCACCCCGCCCCGGCCAGGGGCCGGAACGGGGCTCGTTACATCATTGCGGTCGGAACGTGAAGGTGAGGTTGCGCTGGAAGACATCCTCGAAACCCTGGTACGGCAAGGGCTGCGAGCGGAGCACGGCGTTCTCGATCGACGCCTTGCCTGCCGCGTCGTAAGGACAGCTGGCATCGGCCTTGGCACTCAGTACCTGGCCACCGGGGATCTGCACGATGTGCACCGTACAGGGCGCCGCCGGGGTGTTGTCCGGACGCAGCCAGTTCGGGGTGACCGCGTTCTGGATCGCCGCGATGTAGGCCGCCTGCTTGCTGTTGTCCTTGCCGTTCTGGCCCGTCTGGGCCTTCTCGGCGAAGGGCAGGTCGTCGCGACCGTCGTCCTTGGCGTTCTGGAGGTCCTTCAGCTGTTGATCGGCCTGCTTCTTCTTCGTGTCGGCCTGCTTGGTCTGCGACTTCGCGGCATCGAGCTGCTTGAAGATCTCGTCGATCTCCTTCTGCTTTTCCTTTTTCTTCTGCTCCTGCTGCGCGTCCAGTTCGGCCTGCTGCTGGCGCTGCTTTTCTTCCTGGAGCTTCTTGGCGTCCTCGGCCTTCTGCACGGCGTCGTCGACGATTTTTTCCTGATCCTTGACGTCAGGCTGCTTCGGCGGCGGCGGCAGTGTCTTCACCACCGGCTTCTCGGGCTGCGGCGGCGGAGGCGTGGGCGGTGTGGGCGGCGGCGGCACGGTGTTGGGCACCGGCTTCTGCGAGTGCTTCGGCGGCGGCGCGCCCGTGGGACCGATGAGCGTGGCCTCGATGATCTGGCCCGGCAGCTGGATCGGCGCGGGACACTTCAGCGGATTCCATTCCGCAGGCAGCCCGATGGCCTCGGCCCACTTTTCGTAGTCCGAGCATGGGATCACCGCGAGGCCCAGGAAGGCCACGATGCCCAGGTGGAGAAGCGCGGCCAGGACGACCGCGCGGGGGGTACCGTTACGGTTTTCCATTCTGCGCGGACTGCGGCTGGCTCATCAGGCCGATCTTGGAGACGCCCGCTTCCTGGAGGATCGGGAGGATCGAATACACCTTGCCGTAGCCCACGCGCTGGTCGCCCGCGACCAGGACCTGGAGTTCGGGGTTGGCATCGTGGAACGCGGTGACCTTCTTGCGGAATTCATCCTCGCTGACCGGCTCGCGCTTGGTGCCATTGGCCGTCAGGTAGATCTGGCCGTTTTCGTCGACGGAAACGACGATCGGGTCCTTCTTGTCCTGGAGCGACTTGGCATTGGTCTGCGGCAGCTGGATGTCCACGCCGAGGTTCATCATCGGCGTGGTGACCATGAAGATGATCAACAGCACGAGCATCACGTCGATATACGGCACGACGTTGATCTCGGATTTGAGCTTCCGCTTCTGACGGCGGTAAGAAGTGCGCATTGCTTACGCTCCGGCTCAGGCCGCGTCGTCGGTATGGATCTGGCGCTGCAGCACCGAGGAGAATTCTTCCTGGAAGACCTCGTAGCGCGAGGCGATGCGCTCGACCTTGTTGGCGTAACGGTTGTAGGCCCACACGGCCGGGATGGCGGCGAACAGGCCCATGGCCGTGGCGATGAGCGCCTCGGAGATGTGCGGGGCCACCACGGCGATGGTGACGTCCTTCATTTCGCCCAGGCCCTGGAAGGCGCCCATGATGCCCCACACCGTGCCGAACAGGCCCACGTAGGGGCTGATCGAACCCACGTTGGCCAGGAATTCGAGGTTGGACTCCAGCTTGCCGATCTCGCGGGTGCCGGCCACGCGCATGGCGCGCTCGGCGCCTTCCATCACGCGGTTGGCATCGGTCACGCGGCGCTGGCGCTGGCGGGCGAACTCACGGAAGCCGGCTTCGAAGACGTTCTCCATGCCGCTCTGGCCTTCGCGGTTGCCCACTTCACGGAACAGGGCAGCGAGGTCGGCACCGGACCAGAAGCGGTCCTCGAAGGCTTCGGCATTGGTGTGAGCCTGCTTCAGCTGCGAGAACTTGCGGATGATGATCATCCACGACAGGAAGGAGAACCCCAGCAGGAGCAGCATGACCAGCTGCACGGGCAGGCTCGCTTCCGCGACAAGCTTGAAAATATTGAGTCCACCGTTCATCGCAAGAAGGCTCTCCGCCGGAATATCAAAGGCTTGGGTTGATTAGGAAAAGAAAGCAGGAAACAGTTCGGCCGGGATCTTCGCCGGGCGCATCGTGTCGAGGTTGACCATCGCGACGCGGACCTCGGCCTGGACCAGGAGGGTTTCCCCCCGGGCGACGCTCTGGCTGAACAGGATACTGGCAGACCGCGCCTCTTTGACGGCCACGCTTACAAGGAGTTCATCATCCAGACGGGCCGGGGCATGGAAATCCAGGTGCATGTGCTTGAGTACGAAGGCCAGGCCGGTGGATTCACGGATGGCGGACTGGTCGATCCCATGGGAGCGCAGCCATTCCGTCCGCGCCCGCTCGAAGTAGCGGACGTAGTTGGCGTGGTAGACGAGTCCGCCGGCATCGGTGTCTTCCCAGTAGATGCGGATGGGCCAGGTGAACTCGCTCATGAGTCGCCGGAGAACAGGTCGGGCATGGCGGACTGCTTCGGCGGGGGCGTGAGCCCCAGGTGGCGCCAGGCCTTGGCCGTGGCTGCACGGCCGCGGGCGGTCCGCACCAGGAAACCCTGCTGGATCAGGTAGGGCTCCACCACGTCTTCCAGGGTGCCGCGATCCTCGCTGAGGGCGGCGGCCAGGGATTCCACGCCGACGGGCCCGCCATCGAAACTCTCGATGATGGTACCCAGCAGGCGGCGGTCGAGGTCGTCGATGCCTTCGGCGTCGATCCGCAGCATGTCGGTGGCGGCCCGGGCCACGTCGCGGGTGATCCGGCCGTCGCCGCGTACTTCCGCGTAGTCGCGCACGCGACGCAGCAGGCGGTTGGCGATACGAGGGGTGCCACGCGAGCGGCGCGCGATTTCTTCCGCGCCTTCCACTTCGCAATCCACGCCGATGATGCGGGCCGCACGACGGACGATGGCCGCCAGTTCGTCCACGCTGTAGAACTCAAGGCGCTGGATGATGCCGAATCGGTCGCGCAGCGGGCCGGTGAGCATGCCCGCGCGGGTCGTGGCGCCGATGAGGGTGAAGGGCGGCAGGTCGAGCTTGATCGAACGGGCCGCAGGGCCCTCGCCAATCATGATGTCGATCTGGAAGTCTTCCATCGCCGGGTAGAGCACTTCCTCCACCACGGGCGACAGGCGGTGGATTTCGTCGACGAAGAGGACGTCATTGGCTTCGAGGTTGGTCAGCAGCGCGGCGAGATCGCCTGCGCGCTCGAGCACCGGGCCTGACGTGGAACGGACATTGACGCCCATTTCGTTCGCAATGACATGCGACAGCGTGGTCTTGCCCAGGCCGGGAGGCCCGAAGATCAACACGTGGTCGAGCGCCCCACCCCGTCGCCGTGCCGCCTCGATATAGATGGCCATCTGCTCGCGCACCGCCTTCTGGCCGAGGTATTCGGCAAGGCGCTTGGGGCGGATGCTGGCTTCCAACGCCTCGTCGTCCATGGCGGCGGCAGCGGAAATGATGCGATGGTCGGACATGTGCGCATTATGGCATGCCCCCGCAGCGGACAGCCCTCCGGCGATGCCACACCCCTGTAGGAGCGCGCCTGCGCGCGACCGTTTTTCGCGAAACCCATTACGCAGGCTGGTACGCCATCGCGAAAACCGGTCGCGCGCAAGGCGCGCTCCTACAGGTCAGCGTTTACCTGCGGCGCCTAGCGCCCGGGTTACCGCCAGCAACGCCTCCCGGTTGGCCTGTACCTGCTGATGGTCCAATGGCTGGAGGTCCAGGCGGTACACGGAGCGATCGGTCACCCAACCGAGAGAAAGACTGGTCATCCCATCGTCGGATCGCGACACCTTCAGCACCCCCGGATATCCATGAATATCAACGTTGATGGCTTCCTTCACCAGGGTGATGGATCCGCCGCTTTCCTTCAAGGTATGCATCAGGTCTTCAAGCAGATATCGGCACGGCCCGATGTTCCTTGCGAGGCGTCGCAGGAGCGGCATTCAGGGCGAGCCCTGATGCCCTTCACCGCTGTGGATAAGATGCTTGACGGGCCGAATTTCGAGTCTGGCTTTCGCAGTAGCGGTCGCGCGCGAGGCGCGCTCCTACAAGGGCGACGGCGGCATGTTGCGGGCTAAGAAAGCAAACCAGTTGCCGCGCACAGGGGCATTAGGGAACGTCGGGCGCCCCCAACATCGTCAGGCCACTCAATCACACACGCACCACCGGGCAGCGGCGACTGCACGGCTTTTGGACGTGGTCCTAATTTGTCGAGGCCCTTATGGGCGACACTTTAAGGAGTACGAATGAAAGCTCGAATATTTGCAGCGGCTGTTTTCGCTACAGCAGCGGCAGATGCTTCCGCGACCATCAAAGCACTCAGCCGTGCGAATTGCGTCGCTGGCGCCATCAATGAGTCAGTCACCTACGACCGACCACAGTTCAATAAGCATTGGATGACCACCTATAGCGCCCACACGGGGCTCGGGGCGGTTCACGGACATACGGTAGCGGCACGAAAAGCTTTTACCTGGCGATCCTATGCAGGAGATCAATTCGACAGGAATCGAAACACAGTAACCGGAACGCATCTATTCGTCGACGAACAAGGCTTGCACCGCTACACACAAACGATTGCCACCGATTGCAACCTGGGAGAATGGTGAGATGACAACCCGAAATCTAATGTACGCCTTGTCTGTCATCTATCTCTCCAGCTACGTACCCCCGGCTCACGCGCATGCCGTTGCAAGTTCCGGCATGTCGCTACCGACACTGTCCCGCTCACAGATTCAGGACGCGCATGACGAGGGGGTCGATCTGGGTAAAGTCAATCCGGCACCCGGGCTGCACATTGTTCCTTTGAGCGAATCCTGGAGCACGGCGGAGTACGCCGACATCGAGCGAAAACAGATCGCACAACAGCGCAGCCAAGGATTTTATTCGGCCGAGGTCAGCGAAGTCGCCAGCACCCGGGCGGCAATGAGATCGGCGTCTGAGCTTAGTCATGTGCCTCGACATGATCGGGCTTTTGCCTCCCTTGGAGATGTTAAAGATGATCTCCTGGTCGAACCGGTAGACCTGGGATCATCCGAACTATCGGCGGCGAGCTTGCTGGAGGTCCGCTTCGGCGGTAGCCACGTCCGTGGAAAGTGGACAGGGCTGGGGCGCAGCTTCGACGTCCCTGAACTTGGCGTCGTGATCCTCAATGAAACCGATCACGCTGCAGGAAAAGAGTCCGTCACCATGATCAAGGAATGGGTGAATATCGAGGTCAATGGCCAGCCGGGCACCGCCAGGACGGCCCGCGACGCCTCGGGACGTACTCTCGTAACCATCGGCTGGGCCAACGAGCGGAAGCTCTATTCATTGCAACTGCAGCCGCTTCATCCGGAGGCCCGCGCGGAGAATCAGGCGAGACTTCTCGATATCGCGCGCAAACTCGTCGAGAGCTGATGGTCTTTAGCAAGCCTTGATCGCTGACGATGGCTACCTTACAGCAGCCATCTATCGGCATCGATCAAATCTCGACCTGGGCGCCCAACTCGATCAGGCGATTACCCGGAATCTGGAAGAACGCCGTGGCCGGCATCGCGTTGCGTGCCAGGAAGGCGAACAGCTTGTCGCGCCACAGCGCCATGCCGGGGCGGCGGGCGTCGGCCACGATGTTTTCGCGGGACAGGAAGAACGTGGTGTCCATCATGTCGAAGTCGATGCCCAGGCTGCTGGCACGTTGCAGGGAAACGGGAATGTTCGGGTCTTCGGCAAAGCCGTAACGCAGCTGCAGGCCATAGAAGCCGCCGCCGTACTCGATGAGCTCCATGCGCTCGTCGTATTCCGCCACAGGCGTTTCCAGCATTTCCACGGTGAGCAGCACGTTGCGCTCATGCAGCACCTTGTTGTGCTTGAGGTTGTGCAGCATCGCGTGCGGCACGGAGTGCTGGTTGGCCGTGAGGAACACGGCCGTACCCGGCACGCGCAGCGGCGGATGGTCGGCGATGTTCTCGACGAACGGTGCCAGGGCCAGGCCCGACTGCTTGATCTCGCGTACCACGAGGTCGCGACCGCGACGCCAGGTGGTCATCACAGTGAAGATCACCACGCCAAGCACCAGCGGGAACCAGCCACCATGGGCGATCTTGAGCGCGTTGGCGCCGAAGAATGCCAGGTCCACGATGAGGAAAATGACGCCAACGGTGATCACGGCCGACCAGTGCCAGTTCCAGCGGCGCTTGGCGACCACCAGGGCCAGCAGGGTCGTCATGGTCATGGTGCCGGTCACGGCAATGCCGTAAGCCGCGCCGAGGTTGTTCGACGAACGGAAGCCCACCACCGCCAGCAGTACCAGCACCAGCAGCATGCGGTTGATCCACGGCACGAAGATCTGGCCGGACATCTCGCGCGAGGTGTGCACCACGGCCATGCGCGGCGAGTAGCCCAGCGACATGGCTTCGCGGGTCATCGAGAAGGCACCGGAAATCACGGCCTGCGAAGCAATCACCGCCGCCGCGGTCGCCAGGGCGATCATCGGATAGAGCAGCGACTCGGGCACGAGCTTATAGAACGGGTTTTCGATGGCCGACGGGTCGCTGAGCAGCAACGCGCCCTGACCGAAGTAGTTGATCAGCAGGGCCGGCAGTACAAAGAAGAACCATGCATAGCGGATGGGCTTCTTGCCGAAGTGGCCCATGTCGGCATACAGCGCCTCACCGCCGGTAAGCGCCAGCACCACGCCACCCAGGGCGATGAAGGCCTGTTTGCCGTGCTCCATGAAGAACTGCACGGCGTAGGTGGGATTCACCGCCCACAGCACCTGCGGATGCTGGATCACCTGGCGCAGGCCGAGTATGGCTACCACGATGAACCACACGCACATGACAGGCGCAAAGGCCTTGCCGACCAGGTTGGTGCCATGACGCTGGATGGCGAAGAGCGCCAGCAGGATCACAAGGCAGATGGGCAACACGTAGGTATCCAGCGATGGCGCAGCCACCTCGATACCTTCCACTGCGGACAGTACGGACATGGCGGGCGTGATGACGCCATCGCCATAGAACAGCGAGGCACCAAAAATACCGATGGCCGCCAGCACCCAGCGAGCGCGCGGCGAGCCACTGACACTGCGCTGGGCCAGCGCCATCAGCGCCATGATGCCGCCCTCGCCCTTGTTGTCCGCCCGCATCACGAAGGTGACGTACTTGAGCGAGATCACGATCAGCAGCGACCAGAAGATCAGCGACAGCACGCCGAGTACGGCCGCCGGCTGGGGCGTCATGCCGTGCGTGCCAAGGGTCTCCTTCATGGTGTACAGCGGGCTGGTGCCGATGTCGCCGAAGACGACGCCGATGGCACCAAGGGCGAGAGTCGCCAGCTTCTTGCCGTGCGCGTTGCGGAGTTCTTCGGCGTGAGTCATGCCCATGGGTATCAGCTTCCCAGCGCGGCGCGAAGCGCCTTGCGGATGATGGTTTCTGCGGTGTCGCCTTCGGCGCTCACCTTGGTGACGAGGCGCAGGGCCTCAGGCGGCTTGTAGCCGAGTTGCTGGAGCGCCACGGTGGCTTCGCCCGCCGGATCGAGCGGTGCGGCGCCGGCGGACGTGGACACGGGCAAGCGCACGCCTGTGGCATCCACGCGGTCGCGCAGCTCCACCACCATGCGTTCGGCCGTTTTCTTGCCGATGCCGGGGATCTTGGTCAGCGCCACCACGTCGCCCGTGTGCACCAGGCGCGACAGCTCATCGGTGGATACGCCGGAGAGCACGGCCAGCGCGATCTTTGCGCCGATGCCGCTCACCTTCAGCAGGTTGCGGAACATGGCCCGCTCGGCTTCGTGCATGAAGCCGTAAAGAGAAACGCCGTCTTCCTTCACCGCGTAATGGATGAGCAGGATCACTTCCTTGCCGGTGGCCGGCAGGTCGTAGATGGTCGACATCGGTGCATCGACGTCGTAACCCACGCCGCCCACTTCAACGAGGAGCGACGGAGGCTGCTTGCTTATCAGGGTGCCGCGCAAGCGACCGATCATCGGCGTCGTCTCCAGGCCGTGCGCGGGATACCCACGCGTTCAATGCTGGATCGGGTGTGCGCATGGGCGATGGCGATCGCCAGTGCGTCGGCGGCGTCCGCCTGCAACGGCCCCTTGAGGCCGAGGATCATCCCGATCATGTGCTGGACCTGGGTCTTGTCGGCGCGGCCGGTACCGACCACTGCCTGCTTCACCTCGGTCGCAGCATATTCGTGCACGACGATTCCCTGGCTGACCACGGCACAGATAGCCGCACCACGCGCCTGCCCCAGTTTCAGGGCGGAGTCGGCGTTGCGGGCCATGAACACGCGCTCGATCGCGGCTTCCGCCGGAACGTGCGTACCGATGATGGCGCAGAGTTCGTCAAAGATGCGTTTCAGGCGCAGCGGGAAGGTAGCCTCCCCGGCGACAGCCAGCGCGCCGTGCCAGACATGGCTCAGCGCGCCGTTGTCCGCCACGTCGATCACCCCGACGCCCGTGCGCTGGCTACCCGGATCGATACCTAGGATGCGGGTCATGACAGCGAGGGAAACGCGTGAACGACGTGGGGCCCGAAGGGCCTCACGCGTCCCCGGCTTCCGAGGGAAGCACGGCGTTGTGATAGACCTCGTCGACATCGTCGAGGCTGTCGAGGCGTTCGAGCAGCTTCTCGAACTGCTCGAGGGCCTCGCCCGTCGGGGTGACGAGAGGGCCGTTGGGGCGCATCACCACGTCGGAGCTTTCGACGTCGAACTTTGCTTCCGCAAGCGCCTTGCGCATGGCTTCCACCGCGACCGGGTCGGCCGCCAGCAGCACCGTGCCGATGCCGTTCTCTATGACGATATCTTCGGCGTTGTTCTCGATGGCGGCTTCTTCAAGCTTCGCCTCGACGTCGGCATCGCCACCGGTGTGTACCAGCACCTGGCCCACGCGGGTGAACTGGAAGGCCACCGAATTGGTGGTGCCCATGTTGCCGCCGAGCTTGTTCAGCGCCGCGCGCACGTCGGCGACGGTGCGGGTCTGGTTGTCAGTGACGCAGTCGATGATGAGCGCGGTGCCCGCCGGGCCGTAGCCCTCGTAGCGGATCTCGTGCATGTCGGCACCGCCGTCGGCACCCGAGCCGCGCTTGATGGCGCGCTCGATGGTGTCCTTGGTCATGTTGGCGGCCAGGGCCTTGTCCATGGCAGCGCGCAGGCGCGGGTTGCCATTGGGGTCGGGCACGCCGCCACGCGTGGCGATGGTGATTTCGCGGATCAGCTTCGTGAACACCTTGGCGCGCTTGGCGTCTTCGGCATTCTTGCGACCTTCGATGGACGGGCCTCTACCCATGGGCGTTTCCTGGAGTTACCGGACGGACAGGGGCGGGATTCTAGCGGAAGTGGGTTGCATGTAGGAGCGCGCCTGCGCGCGACCTGGGGGGCCTCGCGCTTTAAGACTGGCGAGCCCCTGGCCTGTTGCCCGGCCTTGGGTGGTCGCGCGCAAGGCGCGCTCCTACAAGGGAATGGGTGACCGGCGCCTGGGCGGTCGCGCGCGGGGCGCGCTCCTACGGGGGGTGGGGCTCGAAATGGCCGGCGCGGAGGAAAAAGGCTACCTGGCGGGCGACGTCGGCCGAAACGAGCATGCCCGTGTGGCTGGTTTCCAGCACGCAGTGATCGGCCAGGCCCGGCAGGCGGGTTTCCGCCACGCCAACGGTGCCGTCGTGCTCGTCGCCCAGCTCCCCTACGAAAGCGCCCAGGCCCATGGGCTGCCGGCCGGCGATCATGCCGACCTCGCGGCCGCCATCCCAGTGGTCCAGGCCGTGTTCCAGCAACTCGCGGGAGCGACCCAGGAGCATGTCGCCGCCCCAACGATGCGTGAGGCCGCGGGCCGCGCCGCTGCCGTTGAGTGGAGAACCCAGGCAGACGATGCGGCCGGTGGGCAGGTCGTCTTCACGGCAGGCCAGCAGGGCCAGGATGCCGCCGAGGCTGTGCCCCACCACGTGGACTGGCGCCGGTGCCAGGGCGCGGATGCGCTTGCGCAGCCGCGCGATGGCCTGTTCGGGCGGCGCGGCGACGCTCATGTATTCGAACTGGTGGACGCGAAAACCGTCGTCCTTAAGCCGCCGGTGGAGCATCGCCATGGCGAAGCCCCGCATCCACAGACCATGGAGAAGCAGGACATCGTCAGGCGGGGTGCTCATCGGCGGCTGGCCCGGATCAGGCCTTGGCCTCCGCCGCCACGCGGACGTGGAGCTCCTTCAGCTGTGGCTCGGAAACCGGCGACGGCGCGTCGGTCATCAGATCCTGCGCGCTGGTGGTCTTCGGGAAGGCGATGACGTCGCGGATCGACTCGGTGCCGGCCATGAGGGCGGCGATGCGGTCGATGCCGAAGGCCAGGCCGCCGTGGGGCGGCGCGCCCATGCGCAGGGCCTTGAGCAGGAAGCCGAACTTGCCCTCGGCCTCTTCCGCACCGATGCCCAGCAGTTCGAACACGGCGCTCTGCATTTCCGGACGATGGATACGGATGGAGCCGCCACCGATCTCGTTGCCGTTGAGCACCATGTCGTAGCCACGGCTCACCGCGACGGCGGCATTCGTGCGCAGGTCGGCGATGTCGTCGACCTTGGGTGCCGTGAACGGGTGGTGCAGCGCCACGTAGCGCTGCTCTTCGTCGTCGTACTCGAACATCGGGAAATCGGTGACCCACAGCGGCTTCCAGGTGTTTTCCACCAGGTCGCGATCACGGCCGACCTTCAGGCGCACGGCGCCCATGAAGTCGGTGACCGTCTTCCAGCGGCCTGCGCCGAAGAACACGATGTCGCCGTCGGCGGCACCGGAGAGCTTCAGTACCTGCTCCAGCGCGGGATCGTCGAGGAACTTGGCTACCGGCGAATTGATGCCCTCGCGGCCCTTGGCCAGGTCGTCGACCTTCAGCCAGGCGAGGCCCTTGGCGCCGTACCTGGCGGCGAATTCCGCCATGCCGTCGATCTCCTTGCGGGAGAGCGCGGCGCCACCCGGCACGCGCAGTGCGACGACGCGACCGGCGGGATCGTTCGCCGGTTCGGCGAACACCTTGAATTCGATGTGCTTCACCGCGTCGGCAATGTCGACCAGTTCCAGCGGATTGCGCAGGTCGGGCTTGTCGGAACCAAAGCGGCGCATGGCCTCCGCGTAGGTCATGCGGGGGAAGCTGGCGTCCAGCTCCACGCCACGCACCTCGCGGAACACGTGGCGGATCAGGTCTTCCACGAAGTCCTGCACGTCACGCTCTTCGACGAAGGCGAACTCGAGGTCGAGCTGGGTGAACTCCGGCTGGCGGTCGGCGCGGAGATCTTCGTCGCGGAAGCAACGGGCGATCTGGTAGTAGCGGTCGAAGCCCGCCATCATCAGGATCTGCTTGAACAGCTGCGGCGACTGCGGCAGCGCGTAGAACTGGCCCGGGTGCACGCGGCTGGGCACGAGGTAATCGCGCGCGCCTTCCGGCGTGGCCTTGGTGAGGATCGGGGTCTCGATGTCCTGGAAGCCGGCATCGTCGAGGTACCGGCGCAGGGCGCGGACCAGCGATGTACGCGTGCGCATCATGTGCTGCATTTCGGGGCGACGCAGGTCGAGGTAGCGGTAGGTCATCCGCATGTCCTCGTTGGGCGTCTCGTGCAGCGCGAACGGCAGGTCGCGCGCGGCATTGAGGATTTCGACCTTTTCGGCCACCAGCTCGACGGTGCCGGTCTTGAGCTTGTCGTTCACCGACAGGCGCTTGCGGATCTGGCCGGTGACCTTCACCACGTATTCGTAACCCAGCTCGCCGGCAACCGCGAAGGCATCCGCATTCTCACGTTCGATGACGACCTGGGCGATGCCGTGGTGGTCACGCAGATCGACGAAGGCCGTGTGGCTCTGCAGGCGGATGGTGTTCACCCAACCGCAGAGGGTGACGTCCTGGCCGATCAGCGACTCGTCGATGAGGCCGCAAAAATGGGTGCGCATGCGCTTGAAGCTCCGGCTACCGCGAAAGCGGTCTGTGGCATGGGAAAAGACCCCGGATCGTAGCACGATCCGGGGTCTTCCCTACCCTTGCCGGGCTCAGCGACCGCCTACGGAGAAGATGCCCCGACAGCCCTTGTCGACCCAGATACCGCTGCCATCCACGCCCCAGGTACGGCCTTCGTCACAGGGCGAATCGGAGTTCTGGCGCACCAGACGCACGCGGCCACGGGTGTCGATGTTGCAATGCCCCCAGCGACCGTTGCTGCTGCCGCAGTCGATGGTCTGCTGCGGACCACCCCAGGAGGGACGGTCGCCCCAGCCCGGAGGCGGCGGAGGCGGACGGTCGCCGCCCCAGCCCGGACGACCACCACCCCAGCCACCGCCAGCGTCGGCAAAGATGCCGCGGCAGCCGCGGTCCACCCAGATGCCGTCGCGATCCACGCCCCAGGTGCGGTCGCGGATGCAGGGAGAGTTCGAGTCCTGGCGGATCAGCCGGGCGTCACGCCACGGTACCGGGCAGCGGCCCGGACGGTTGTCGCTGCTGCCGCAATCGATGGTCCCGCCGTAGCGCTGTGCATGCGCCGGAAGGGACACCGCACTCATCGTCAACGCCATCGCCACCACGGCAAGGCCACCCAGTACAGCGCGCATACCCCACTCCTATCGTCGTTCAGATGGATCTTGGGACGTACGCTAGCGCAGGAATTTGCAACGCGGATTGAACGATTTCTTGCGCCAACATTGCGCCGTCAGGCGTCGGAGCCGCCCGACGGGGTGCTGCTGGTGCTGGCTGGCGCCGCTGGGGCACTGCCGGCCGCCGGTGCGCCGGAAGATCCTTCGACGAGATTGCGCTTCTTGTCGCCGTCTTTCTTGAAATCGGTCTCATACCAGCCGCCACCGGCCAGCCGGAACTGCGGCGCGCTGAGCATGCGGCCCACCCGTGGCTCGCCGCATTGCGGGCAGTTGGACGGGTCGGCGTCGGACATCTTCTGCAGGCGCTCGAAGCGGTGGCCGCAGGCCTGGCACTGGAATTCGTAGATGGGCATGAAAGGATTTCCGGCTATCTCAGCCGCGCATTATGGCCTGTAGGAGCGCGCCTTGCGCGCGAACGGGGTTTGCCGGGCATTCCGGTTTTACCGGTCGCGCGCAGGCGCGCTCCTACAGGGTGGGTCACGCCGCCTCGAAACGGAGGTGGTTGCCGTCCGAATCCACCCGGACCGTCTGGCCGGGTGAGAACTCGCCGCGCAGGATGCGCTGGGCCAGCGGGTTTTCCAGCTGCTGCTGGATCGCACGCTTGAGCGGCCGCGCGCCGTATACCGGATCGAAGCCGGCACTGCCCAGCAGGTCGAGCGCCGCGTCGGAGACATCCAGGCCCAGCTGGCGATCAGCCAGCCGCTTGCCCAGGTATTCCAGCTGGATGCGCGCGATGGAGCGGATCTGCTTCTTGTCCAGCGGACGGAACACCACGAGGTCGTCGAGACGGTTGATGAACTCCGGGCGGAAATGCGCCTGCACCACGCCCAGCACCGAGGCCTTCATCTGCATGTAGTCGGCTTCGCTGTCGCCGGCCTGCTCCTGGATGAGGTTGGAGCCGAGGTTCGACGTCATCACGATGACCGTGTTGCGGAAGTCCACCGTGCGGCCCTGGCCGTCCGTGAGGCGACCATCGTCCAGCACCTGCAACAGGATGTTGAACACATCCGGATGCGCCTTCTCCACCTCGTCGAGCAGGATCACGCTGTACGGACGACGACGCACCGCTTCGGTGAGGTAGCCGCCCTCTTCATAACCCACGTAACCGGGAGGTGCGCCCACGAGGCGGCTCACGGAGTGCTTCTCCATGAACTCGCTCATGTCGATGCGGACCATGGCGTCCTGCGTGTCGAAGAGAAAATCCGCCAGCGCCTTGCACAGTTCCGTCTTGCCCACGCCCGTGGGGCCCAGGAACAGGAACGAACCATACGGCCGGTTCGGATCGGACAGACCCGCGCGCGCACGACGGATCGCATCGGATACCGCACGCACGGCTTCTTCCTGGCCGACGACGCGATCATGCAGCGCATCTTCCATGTGCAGTAGTTTTTCGCGCTCGCCTTCGAGCATCTTCGCCACGGGGATGCCCGTCCAGCGGGCTACCACCTCGGCGATCTCCTCGGCGGTGACGCGATCCTGTAATAGCGTGAAGTCCTGCTTTTCTGCCTTCTGTGCGGCAGCGAGCTGGGTTTCCAGCGCGGGCAGCCGGCCGTACTGGATCTCGCTCATCGCACCGTAATCCTGGCGACGCTGCGCGCCTTCCAGTTCCAGGCGGGCCTGTTCGATCTGCTCCTTGATCTTGGTGGCGCCTTGCAGGGTGGCCTTTTCGGACTTCCACACCTCGTTGAGGTCGGAGAACTCGCGATCCAGCTTGTCGATATCGTTTTCCAGCGTGGCCAGGCGCTGCTTCGATTCGTCGTCCTGCTCTTTCTTCAGCATCTCGCGCTGGATCTTGAGTTGGATAAGACGACGCTCCAGGCGATCGAGTTCTTCCGGCTTGGAATCGATTTCCATGCGGATGCGCGAAGCCGCTTCGTCCATCAGGTCGATGGCCTTGTCGGGCAGCTGGCGGTCCGGGATATAGCGTGAGGAAAGCGTGGCCGCGGCGACGATGGCCGGATCGGTGATCTCCACCCCGTGATGCACCGCATAGCGTTCCTTGAGACCACGCAGGATCGCAATGGTGTCTTCCACGCTGGGCTCACCGACGAACACTTTCTGGAAGCGTCGTTCCAGTGCCGCGTCCTTTTCGACGTACTTGCGGTACTCGTCGAGCGTAGTGGCGCCGATGCAATGCAGTTCGCCACGCGCCAGCGCAGGCTTCAGCATGTTGCCGGCATCCATCGCACCGTCGGCCTTGCCGGCGCCGACCATCGTGTGCAGCTCGTCGATGAAGAGGATCACGCGACCTTCCTGCTTGGACAGGTCGTTCAGCACGCCCTTCAGGCGCTCCTCGAACTCGCCACGGAACTTCGCACCCGCGATGAGCGCGCCCATGTCGAGCGACAGCACGCGCTTGTCGCGTAGCCCTTCGGGCACTTCGCCATTGACGATGCGCTGTGCAAGGCCTTCGACGATGGCGGTCTTGCCCACGCCCGGCTCGCCGATCAGCACCGGATTGTTCTTGGTACGACGCTGAAGCACCTGGATCGTGCGGCGGATTTCCTCGTCGCGCCCGATCACCGGATCGAGCTTGCCGCTCTCGGCGCGCTCGGTGAGGTCGATGGTGTATTTCTCCAGGGCCTGGCGCTGTTCCTCGGCATTTTCCGACTGCACCTTTTCGCCGCCGCGCAGCTTGTCGATGGCGGCCTCCAGGCGCTCCTTCGTGGCACCGGCGGCTTTCAGCGCACCGCCCAGTTCGCTGCGGTCTTCCAGCGCCGCCAGCACGAACAGCTCACTGGCGATGAACTGGTCGCCGCGCTGCTGGGCCAGCTTGTCGGTGAGATTGAGCACGCGGCTCAGGTCGTTGCCGATATTGATGTTGCCTTCCTGCCCGCTCACGCGCGGCAGCCGTTCCAGGATCTCGCCCACGCGCTGGCGGAAGGCCGGCACGTTCACCTGGGCCTGCGTGAGCAACGGGCCGGTCGAGCCCCCCTGCTGGTCGAGCAGGGCCGCCATGACATGCACCGGTTCGAGCATGTTGTTGTCGCGGCCCACGGCCAGCGACTGCGCGTCGGCCAGCGCCTGCTGGAAACGCGAGGTAAGTCTGTCCATTCGCATCGTATGGTTTCTCCCAAAGGTTCTGGCGTGCCCCGGGGCCCTCCCCCGCGACCGCCTCTGCCGTCACAGATGCGGGTGAGATCCTGCGGCTTCAACGGTGCACGGGGTGTCTTTGGCAGCGCTTTTTTCACGTCCGTACAGGCATCCTCGACCGGTTGCCTCGCCCCGGAGTCCCCGTGACAGCCTCCCGCGACATCCTGCCCCGCCCACCGCTCGACCTGCTCGCCCCCGACTGCGCCCTGTTCCTGGACGCCGACGGCACCTTGCTTGCCTTCGCCGACGATCCCGACAAGGTGGCCCCGGCCACCGGCCTCATGGCGACGCTGGACGCCTTGCACGATACCCTCGGCGGCGCCCTCGCGCTGGTCAGCGGCCGGGCCATCGACGGCCTGGATCGCATCTTTGATCGCCCCCGCTGGGCCGCTGCCGGCCAGCACGGACTGGAACGGCGCAATGTTTCCGGCCACACCCGCACCATGCCCGTGGATCGTGACGAACTGGCGAAACTGCGCGCGGCGGCGCATGCCATGGCCCGCGAGTTGCCCGGGGTACGGGTCGAGGACAAGAGCTGGTCGGTGGCGCTGCATTGCCGCGAGCACCCCGGGTACGAAGACGAACTACGACGCAGGGCTCCCGTGCTGGTCGCGGCCTTTCCCGGCTTCGAACTGCAACCAGGTAGCCATGTCTATGAGTTCAAGCCGCGGGGCATGGACAAGGGCGTGGCCGTGGCCGCCTTCCTCGATGAACCGCCTTTTCGCGGACGCACGCCCATCTACCTGGGCGACGACCTCACCGACGAACACGCGTTTGCCGTCGTCCTGGCGCGCGCAGGCCATGCGATACGCGTGGGTGACCGCACACCGTCATGCGCGACGTTCACATTGTCTAGCCCGGCCGATGTTCAGGATTGGCTGGATGACGTGAACAAACGACTGAAGCGAGGAGCCGCAACCGCAAGATGAGCCGACTAGTCGTCATATCGAATCGCGTGGCGCTGCCCAAGCAGACGCAAACCGGCGGCCTGGCCTCCGCGATGAATGCCGCCCTGCAGGAAATGGGCGGCCTGTGGTTCGGCTGGAGCGGCAACCTCGCTGCCGAAACCGGCAAGGAATTGCACGAAGTCGAGGATGGCCACATCAGCTATGCCACCATCGACATGTCCAAGGCGGATCATGACGACTACTACAGTGGCTTCGCCAACCGCGCCCTGTGGCCCCTGTTCCATTATCGCGGCGACCTGGTGGACTATCGCCGCGATCACCTCGAGGGCTACCTGAGGGTCAATCGCATCTTCGCCAAGCGCGTGGCGAAGCTGCTGAAGAAGGACGACATCGTCTGGGTGCACGATTACCACCTGATTCCGCTGGCAGCGATGCTGCGCGAGCTGGGGGTGGAGAACCGCATCGGTTTCTTCCTGCATACGCCGCTTCCGGCGGCGGGGTTGCTTATTACGCTGCCGCGCCATCGCGAACTGCTCGAATCGCTGGCGTCGTACGATCTTGTCGGCCTGCACACGCAGCGTGACCTGCGTGCGCTCGAGGATTATTTCCTGCACGAACTCGGTGCTGCGATGCGCACCGGCGGCCGTATCCGTGCAGCGAACGGGCGGATTTTCCGTGCCGGTGTCTTTCCCATCAGCATCGATACGGCCGAGGCGGTAGAGCTGGCGCATCGTGCGGAGGACAGTGGCGCGGTGTCGAAGCTGAAGGCGTCGCTCGATGATCGATCGCTGATCATCGGTGTGGACCGGCTGGATTATTCGAAGGGGCTTCCGGAGCGGTTCGAAGGCTTCGCGCGCCTGCTGCGCGATCACAAGGACATGCGCGGTCGTGTGTCGTTGTTGCAGATTGCGCCGCCGTCGCGCTCCGACGTACCCGAATACCGTTCACTTCGCCGGGAGCTGGAACGCAGTGCGGGCCATATCAACGGCCAGTATGCCGAGCCGGACTGGGCACCGATCCGCTACGTCAACAAGTCGTTCGCCCATAAGGTGCTGGCGGGGTATTTCCGTGTCGCCAAGGTGGGGCTGGTCACGCCGCTGCGCGATGGCATGAACCTGGTCGCCAAGGAATACGTGGCCTGCCAGGATCCGCAAGATCCCGGCGTGCTCGTGCTGTCGCGTTTTGCCGGTGCCGCGCAGGAGCTGGACGCCGCGCTGCTGGTGAACCCTTCCGACCTGGATGAGGTATCGGACGCCTTGCATCGTGCGCTGGACATGCCGCTGAAGGAACGCCGGATGCGCTGGCAGTCGATGATGGACGTGCTGGAGCGCAATGACATCACCGCATGGCGCAATGCGTTTCTGCATGCCTTGATGGAGCCGCCCAAGGTGAAGCCGGAGATCTACGTGCCCTCACCGGTCATGTCACCGCCCGGAGGGCCGGCCGCGCATTGAAAGCCGATGGGGCGCTCTCGCTGTACTGGTGAACCGGAGCGCTGGGTTCCTGTTTTCACAGGAACGACGGACAGGCAGGTGGCGGTAATCCCAACCTCAGCCCACGGGTAGGCAGGTGGCGGCAATCCCACCCGAAGCTGACGGGTAGGCAGGTGACGGCAATCCCACCCGAAGCCGTCGTTCCAGCGAAAGCTGGAACCTAGCGCGATGCAATCGGGTGTCGCGACGACATACCCTACGTAAAACCGTTAAAGCGCCCTCACCCTGTCGGTGAACCGGGGCGCTGGGTTCCTGTTTTCACAGGAACGACGGGTGGGCAGGTGGCGGCAATCCCACCCGAAGCCGTCGTTCCAGCGAAAGCTGGAACCTAGCGCGATGCAATCGGCTGTCGCGACGAAATACCCTACGTAAAACCGTTGAAGCGTCCTCCCCCTGCCGGCAAACCGGGGCGCTGGGTACCTGTTTGCACAGGAACGACGGGCTGGGTCATCAACGCGACGAAGGGTTTGTCCAGATCAGGGAGGCGAACCGGCCGCTTTTTGCGCCGTCGCGACGATACGAATAAAGCCTGTCGTCCGTGCGGGTATCGAAACCGCCCCCCGACACATGTCTGACGCCGACCGAGGAAAGCCTCAGTCGCGCCAGTTGATAGATATCGCAGAGCCAGTGTCCCGGCCGGTTCGCCACGAAGGCTGAGGACGCGCGGGCATCGGTATCCACGAAGGCAGCCCTCACTTCCTCGCCGACTTCGAACGAAGCCTGCCCGATAGCCGGCCCCAGCCAGGCCTGGATATCCGTGCCGCCCATCTGCTCCACGGTGCGCTCCAGCACACCGGCCGCCAGCCCACGCCAGCCCGCGTGGGCTGCACCGATCGTCTGCCCGTCAGCGGAAACGAACAGGGCAGGCAGACAGTCTGCCGTGAGAATCGCCAGCACGCGGCCCGGACCACGAGCCACGGCGGCATCGGCCTCCGGTTCGAAGCCGCCGCCATCGCCTTCCGCCACGGCGGTGCCATGGACCTGGCGCAGCCACAGCGGATCCGATGGCAATGCCAGGGCATCCCTCAGTGCCGACCGGTTGGCCAGCACCGTGGACGGCTCGTCGCCTGAACGCAGGCCCAGGTTGAGCCGGTCGTAAGGCGCCTCGGACATCCCGGGCCCCAGCCGCGTCGAAACGGCCGCGCCCACGCTCGCGGGCGCGTTCCAGTGCGGGACGATCCACTCGTGGGGCACGCTGTCAGTCCTCGATGGGGTTCAGCACCGTATCGGCACGCAGGGCCTCGATCAGTTCCTCCTGGTCGGCCGGACGGGGCGAGTTGAACTCCAGGTATTCACCGGTGATCGGGTGCTCGAAGGCCAGCTTCTCGGCGTGCAGTGCCTGGCGGCGGAAGCCACGCAGGGCGTCGATCAGTTCCTGGCTGGCGCCACGCGGAAGGCGCAGGCCGTTGCCGTAGAGCTGGTCGCCCACCAGCGGATGGCCGATATGGGCCATGTGGACGCGGATCTGGTGGGTACGCCCGGTCTCCAGATTGCACTGGATGACGCTATGGGCACGAAAACGCTCACGGACCCTGTAGTGCGTGACCGCTTCCTTGCCGCCCATTTCCACATCGCGAACGCCCTGCTTCAGGCGATCGTGCTGGTGGCGGCCGATAGCCTCGTCCACCGTGCCGCCGGCCACCATCGTGCCCAGCACCACGGCCTCGTACTGCCGATGGACGTCATGGCGAGACAGCATGCCCACCAGCGCCGTCTGCGCCGCGATGGACTTGGCCACCACCATGAGGCCGGCGGTGTCCTTGTCCAGACGATGGACGATGCCCGCTCGGGGCAGTTCGGCCAGGCTCGGCGCATGGTGCAGCAGCGCGTTCAGCATGGTGCCCGCCGGATTGCCGGCACCGGGGTGGACCACCAGCCCCACGGGCTTGTCGACCACCATCAGGTCATCGTCCTCATGGACGATGTTCAGGGCGATGTCCTCCGGCTGGGCGTCTACCTCGGGGGCCAGCTCGGCCTCCAGCACCACCGTTTCGCCGCCCCGCAGCAGGTGCCGGGGAGCCACGGGGGCCCCGTCCAGCAACACTTTGCCCTCCTTGACCCACGCCGTGAGCCTGGATCGGGAATAATCGGGGAACATCTCGGCCAGTGACTGGTCGAAACGCCGTCCGGCCGCCGTCAGGGGCACCGTGGCTTCGTGTCGTAACGTCCTCATAGGCCCTCACCCGGCCGGGGGCCGGTTTCGGCTATCATGCCCATTCGCTCAAGCATCCGAACTCTCTCAATGCGTGCAACCAAGATCATCATTTTGCTCGTCCTCGCCCTGTCGATGAGCGCCTGCTCGATGTTCCGCAGCAAGAAGGAAACGATCGACACCATGCCGGTCGACCGGCTGTACGCCACTGCCCACGATTCGCTAGAGCACTCTGACTACGCCGCCGCGACCAAGGCCTACCAGCGCCTGATCGCCCGCTTCCCGTCTGGTGACATCAACGAGCAGTCTCAGATTGAGCTCGCCTACGCGCAGTACAAGGACAACAAGCCGGACGACGCGTACTCGACGATCAACCGCTTCATCAAGACGTTTCCGACCCATAAGCATGCAGATTATGCCTACTATCTGCGGGGTCTGATCAATTTTGATCGCACGAGCGGCTTCATCGAGCGCTATTTCCAGCGCGGGGAGAGCGCCGCGACCCGTCGCGACCAGGGCTACAACCTCACGGCCTTCGACGATTTCAGCCAGCTGACCCGCCGTTATCCGAACAGCTCGTACGCCACGGACGCCCGCCAGCGCATGATCTTCCTGCGCAACCAGCTGGCCCGCTTCGAGATCAACGTGGCCGAGTACTACCTGCGGACCAAGTCGTACATCGCCTCGGCCAACCGCTCGCAGTACGTGATCGAGCACTACCAGCAGTCGCCGGAAACGGCCGACGCCCTGGCGATCCTCACCCGCAGCTACCTCGCGCTCGATCGCAAGCCGCTGGCCGACCAGACCCGCTCGGTGCTGGCCCTGAACTACCCGGACCACCCGTATCTCACCGATCCGACCTGGCCGCACCACCCTTCGACGTGGCGCAAGGCGATCCCGTTCTCGGGTCACCATTGATCCAAAAAAAGCCGGCGAAAGCCGGCTTTTTTATGCTCACTGCAAAATCATCGATGGAACGACAACCTCCCGCTCGTCGTTCCTGTGAAAACAGGAACCCAGCGCCTCGGTTTCCCAGCATGGCAAGGGCCGCTGTATCGGCTTTGGCGTAGGTAATTCCCTCGCGACAACCCACTGCCCCGCGCTGGGTTCCAGCGTTCGCTGGAACGACGGCAGGCGGGGAAGGTCGCCCCAAAGCCCTTGCAGAAGCGCGTCGGCGCGCGACCGGGTCAGCGCCAGCCTGAGGTGATTGGGTAGCGCCGTTCGCGGCCGAAGGCCTTGGTGGTGACGCGCGGTCCCGGAGCCGCCTGGCGGCGCTTGAACTCGTTGACGAAGACCATGCGGATGACCCGGCGCACGGTGGCATCGTCGTAACCGGCCGCGATGATGTCCTCGGCCGAGGCCTCGCCCTCGATGAACATCTCGAGGATGGCATCGAGCTCGTCATAGGGCGGCAGGGAATCCTGGTCCACCTGGTCGTGACGCAGCTCGGCCGACGGCGGACGATCGATCACCACCTCGGGAATGGCGCCGTCGATGGCCGCGCGCCAGCGCGACAGGCGGTAGACCACGGTCTTGTAGAGATCCTTCAGCGGCGCATAGGCGCCGCACATGTCGCCGTAGAGCGTGGCGTAGCCCACCGCCATCTCGCTCTTGTTGCCGGTGGACAGCAGCAGGCGGCCGGTCTTGTTCGACATGGCCATCAGCAGCACGCCGCGCGTGCGCGATTGCAGGTTTTCCTCCGTGATGTCCGGGTCGCGACCGGCAAATACCGGAGCCAGCGCGCCGGTGAACGCCTCATAGATGCCTTCGATCGGCAGCACGTGGTATTCGACACCCAGGTGCTCCGCCTGGGCCTTGGCCTCGCGCAGCGACAGGTCGGAGGTGTATTCGGTGGGCATCATCACCGCCGTGACCTTGTCCTTGCCCAGCGCATCGACCGCGATGGCGAGGGTCAAGGCGGAGTCGATACCGCCCGACAGGCCCAGGAGCACGCCGGAAAAGTGGTTCTTGCCCACGTAGTCGCGCACGCCACGGACGAGGCCGGCATACATGATGGCTTCGGCGTCGCGCGTATCCGTGGCCGGCCAGTCGACGGCCGTGAGGCGGCGCGTGTCGCTGTCGTATTCGACGGTGAGCAGCATTTCCTCAAACGACGGCGCCCGCGCGACGATCTCGCCATCGGGCTGCACCAGCAGCGAATGTCCGTCGAAAAGCAGGTCGTCCTGGCCGCCCACGAGGTTCACGTAGGCAATGGCCACACCGTTGTCGGTGGCACGCTGGCGCAGCAGCGCCTCGCGGGTTGCGGCCTGGCGATGATCGTAGGGCGATGCGTTGATGACCAGGATCAGCTCGGCACCGGCCTGCGCCGCATGAGCGGCCGGCTCGGCCTCCCAGATGTCTTCGCACACCAGCATGCCCACGCGCACGCCTTCGATGGTGAAGACACGGGTCGCTTCGCCATGACGGAAGTAGCGCTTCTCGTCGAACACCGTGTAATTGGGCAGCGCCTGCTTGTGATACGTCCATTCGACCTTGCCTTCGCGGATGAGCGAGGCGGCGTTGAACACCTCACCCCGTGTGTCCGGGTGGCCGACGACGGCTGATATGCCGTTGATGCCCGGCGCCAGGGTTTGCAGCTCGCGCGTGCAGGCTTCGAGGAAGCTGGGGCGCTGGAGCAGGTCTTCGGGCGGATAGCCGGACAGGGTGAGTTCGGGAAAGGCGACCAGCGAGGCGCCGAGGCGATCGCGTGCCTCCTCGGCCAGGGCCTTGACCTTCAGTGCGTTGCCGGCGGTGGCGCCGACCGGGAAATCGTACTGGGCCAGGGCGAAACGAAGGGTGGACATGGAGAATCCGTACGGTCTCGGGGATCGCGCCATGATACTCCCGTCGCGCCCCGGGACTATTCCACCGGTACGTCCATGGCAGCCTGCGAGGCCGCCGCCGGCAGGGTGTAATGCCACCATTCCGCGGCGTAGTTCACGAAGCCATGAGCCGACATCGCCCGCAGCAGCCGTTGCCGGTTGGCCCGCTGTGCCGGCGTGATGCCCGGGGCATCGGTATGTGCACGCGGATCGAAGAAGTCGAACGGCGTACCCATGTCCAGCGGCGTGCAGTGGCCGGCCTCGCAGCGCATGAGGGTCAGGTCCATCGTGGCGCCCTTGCTGTGACCCGATACCGGCGCGATGTATTCGCCGAGCAGCTGGCGCTTGTCGAGTGCCGGGTAGTGCGCTGCCTTCGTGCGACCGTCCTCGGGCTCACCTGCCCAGCGCACGAAAGCCGCCACCGCCCGTGCGGGGCGATAGCAGTCCCAGAGTTTCAGGCGGTAGCCCTGGCGGCGCAGGTCCGCTTCCGCCGAAGCCAGCGCCTTCGCCGCGGCGGTACGAAGGAGGCATTTGGGTGCACGGTAGCCATCGATCACTGCACCGGTGAAATTGTCGCTGCCTGCGTAGCGGATGTCTTCGGCGATATCGGGGACGAGGGTGCGGATATCGGTGAGGCCGGCATCTGGCGCATCGGTTGGCGAATGGGCCGCCACCGGAAGGCTAGCTGTCAGGAAAAGGCATGCGGCACCGATGAGGTGCACGTGTTTCGTGGCCGTGTGCGGCGAAACCGGGAATGTGTCTGCGAAGCGCATCGGTGGGCCTGTGCAGCCGGAGGCGTGCCGGGGACGCTACGTCATTCGTTTCTTGTCGGCAATGTGGCGGGATGGGGTGTCGTGGGACGGGTGCGATAGATGCGTGGCGGTCGCGCGCGAGGCGCGCTCCTACAGTCGGGGCCGGAGGGGGTATGCTGGGGGCGTGGCCACATCCCGGGAGGGGCGCGTGATCCAGTCGGTATGGCCTTATCTGGCCGTCATGCTGCTCGCAGCGGGCTTCTGGCCCGCCATCGAACGTCGCTACGGCTGGAAGGTGTTCAACGTCCTTCCGCCCATCGTGCTCACCTATCTCACCGTCACCGCGCTGTCCGTCGCCGGGCTATGGAGCACGTCGCCCGAGATACATGGCGCGCAGGACATGCTGGTCGCACGACTGGTGCCCGCCCTGCTCTTCCTGCTGATGATCAACTGCGACCTGCGGGCGATCTTCGCGCTGGGTCCGCGCGTGCTCGGTGTCTTCGCATGCACATCGGTAAGCCTGTTCATCGCCTTCGTTACCGCGTACCTGCTGTTCCGCCACTGGATGCCAGGCGATGGCTGGATGCCGCTGGCATCGCTGTCCGGGAGCTGGGTCGGCGGCACGGCAAACATGATTGCGGTAAAGCAGGCCATTGGCATGTCCGATGCTGCGCTTGCCACGACCCTGCTCACCGATGCGCTGTGTTATTCGATGTGGGTGGTGGTGCTGTTTGCCGTGGCGCGACTGGCCCCCGCCTTCAACCGCTGGACGCGTGCCACGTCCAGCGCAGGCCTCGTGGTAGCCGATACCGCACCGCGCGCACCCGCCACAGGGGATAGCGTGCTGCTGTGGCTGGGACTGGCCCTGGGGGTGGCCGCGCTGTCTTCGCTGATGGGCGCACGGTTGCCTGTCGGCAGCATGATTTCGGCCACGACATGGACCATTCTCATCGCTACGATTGCCGGCCTGGTGGCCGCACATACGCCGCTGACCCGGCTTCCTGGCGCGCAAGCGATCTCAAGCGCCTTGCTTATTTCCGTCGTGGCGGTGCTCGCCTCGCAAAGCAGTTTTGCCGGCATCGCTGCCGCGCCGCTTTATCTCCTTTGCGGCGTCACGGTCATCGTGCTTCACGCGATCCTGCTGTGCCTCTTCGCGCGATTGTTCCATTTCGACCTGTATCTTTGCGGCATCTCGTCACTGGCCCACATCGGCGGCGTGGCAGCAACGCCGGTACTTGCCGCCACTTATTCGCGCTCGCTGGTACCGGTGGGCATCCTGCTGGCCTTGCTGGGATATATCCTTGGCACGGGCTTTGGCCTCGTCGTCGCCTCCGTGCTTTCGTCACTGGCCTCGTGACAGGGATCGGGACATGAATCTCATCATGCGTCGCACACTATTTGCCGTTGCACTCGCCGTCGCAGGCGCCCTGCCTGCCTATGCAACCGATGCCGCCATACCGCCCTCGGGCGTTCCCGGCATCGGTGAGGCCCAACTGACACCGGGTTTCTGGATCGGCACACTGGGCCGTCCGGACGATGTCATCCTGGATAGCACGGCCATTGCCGCCTTGAACGAACGCATCGTCCGGCTCGACCCTTCCATGCACGACATCCGGCATCTGTCGCCCACGCTGCCGCGGGCAACCGTGAGCGGCTGGATAGCAAAGCTCACGAAGCGCCCGGACAAACCGTTGTTCGACAGCGTCGGCAAGCCTGTCACGGCCAGCGCTATCGATGACATCCTCGCCAACGCGGCGCTGGACCACATCCCCGAAACCACAACGCCTCGCTATGGCATGGCGATACGACGCACGGCACTGCGGGGCTACCCTACCGACCTTCGTGTCTTCAGCCACCCTGACGACACGGATATCGATCGCTTCCAGGAAAGCGCGCTCTTTCCAGGAGATCCGCTCGTCATCGTGCATACCAGTCGCGACGGACTATGGCATTTCGTGGTGAGCCCCCGTTATGCAGCCTGGGTGCACGCCGCGGATACCGCGACGGGAACGTCGACCGACGTCTTTGCCCATGCAGACGCCACCCCATACCGCATAGTGACCGGCGCCAAGCCACGCACGGTTTACACGCCCGACATGCCCGCCCTGTCCGAGCTTCAGCTCGACATGGGTACGCGTGTTCCGCTGGATACGAAGGCACCGGCCGACCAGCCTGTGAACGGCCAGAGCCCCTACACATCCTGGGTGCTCAGCCTTCCTGTACGCGCCGCCGATGGTTCGCTGTCGTTTCACCCCGCGCTGCTTCAACGCAACGAAGACTCGGCGCCGGATTATCTCCCGCTGACCCGCGCCAACATCGTGCGCCAGGCTTTCCGCTTCCTCGGCGAGCGTTACGGCTGGGGCCATGCCTTCAATGGTCGCGATTGCAGCGGGTTCGTTTCCGATGTCTATCGCAGCATGGGTGTGCAGATGCCCCGCAATACCGGGGACCAGAGCATCAGCCCCGGCCTGGACCACACTGTGTATACCGACAAGGATTCCCGTGAGGCGCGAAGCAAGGCCATCGCCGCACTGGACGTCGGCGACCTGGTCTATATCCCCGGCCACGTCATGATGGTGATCGGCCGGATCAACGGCGAGCCCTATGTGATCCACGACGTCGGCGGCATCGCCTACCGGCAGGCCGATGGAACCATGCGCGGCATCACGTTGAATGAAGTTGCTGTGACACCGCTGCTGCCCTTGATGTTCAACGATACCCAGAGCTTCGTCGACCGCATGACAAGCATCGTGCGCATCCGGCCGGCAGCGCACTGACGGCTCACCATGAAGATCACCGATATCCGCCTCGGCATGCTCCGCGCTCCTTTGAAGACGCCCTTCAAGACGGCCTTGCGCCAGGTCGATCATGTCGAAGACGTCGTGGTCACCGTGCATACCGATGACGGTCGTACGGGCTACGGCAGCGCGCCTGCCACCGCCGTAATCACCGGCGACACCCATGCGTCGATCATCGACGCCATACGGCACCATATCGGCCCGCGACTGATCGGCATGGACATCGCCGATCTCAACCGGATCACACGAAGCATCCAGCAGGCGATGGCGCACAACACCAGTGCAAAGGCTGCACTGGAGATGGCCGTGCACGATCTATGGGGGCAGTTGCATGACGCGCCGCTTTACCGGCTCCTGGGCGGCAGCCCCGTTGTAATGACCACCGATATCACCATCAGCGTCGATGGCATCGACAAGATGGTTGCCGATGCACTCGCGGCCGTTGAAAACGGCTTCCCCTCGCTGAAGATCAAGGTCGGCAAGGAGATCGGCACGGATCTCGACCGCATCCGGGCTATCCACGACGCCGTACAGGGCCGCGCAACGCTGCGGCTGGACGCCAACCAGGGCTGGAAGGCAAGGGATGCGGTGCGCGTGCTGCATGCGCTGGAAAACAAGGGCATCCACCCGGAGCTACTCGAACAGCCGGTGAAAGCACACGACCTGGAAGGCATGCGCTACATCACGGAGCGTGTGCATACGCCGGTCATGGCGGACGAGAGCGTTTTCGGCCCCAGGGACGTGCTGGAGCTGATCCGCATGCGGGCCGCCGACATCGTGAACATCAAGCTGATGAAAGCCGGTGGCATCTCTGCTGCGCTTCGCATCGCCGACATCGCCGGCGAACACGGCATGGAATGCATGATGGGTTGCATGCTCGAATCGGGTATCGGTGTTGCTGCTGCCGCTCATGTGGCGACAGCCAGGGCCGACGTCATCACGAAGATCGACCTCGATGTGCCAGCGCTATGCGCTTTCGATCCGGTGGACAGCAGCACTCTCTTCGACGCTGCGCAGATCAGTATCGCGGATGAGCCCGGACTGGGAATACGAGGCATCCAGGGTCTTGAACCGCTCTGACACTACCCATGTCGCCATGGGTTTCACCAGGAATCATCATGCGCATAGCCGTCCTGCTGTCCTACGTCGCCGTGTTCGCGTGGTCTTCTGCCGTGCTGCCGACCGGAGCGCCACATAACTGGGCCGACGCCCGGCAGATGATCGTGGTGACTACCGACGGCTGGCAGGCCAACCATGGCACGCTGCGCACCTATGTCCGCCACGGGTCCTCGTGGAAGGAGGAAGGCCCGGCAGCGGATGTCGTGATCGGCAAGAACGGAAGCGCGTGGGGAACCGGCCTTCATCCATTGCCACAGGACGGCCCCCAAAAGCACGAGGGAGACAACCGTAGCCCGGCCGGCGTGTTCCATATCGGCAAGGCCTTCGGCTATGCGGCTTCGCAACGCACTGCGATGCCGTATACAGGCCTCACCGCTACGGATTACTGCGTGGATGTCGATGGGTCGCCTTACTACAACCAGCTCGTGGACGCAGATACGGTCGGCAAAGCGGCGGTCGCAGGATCGACCGAACCGATGCGCCGTGATCTTCATCTGAATGGCGACCACTTGTACCGGCTGGGCTTTGTCATCGAGAACAATCCTGAAAATCGTCCGGGCGGTGGCAGCTGCATCTTCGCCCATCTCTGGCGCGCTTCCGACTCGACCACCGCCGGCTGTACGGCGATGACGGACGCAACGATGGAGCGCCTGCTCGCATGGCTCGATCCGAAGGCAAATCCCGTCTTCGTCCTGCTTCCCAGGGCAGAGTACATGCGCCTTCGCGATGCCTGGAAGCTTCCGCCACCCTGAGCGCCACGGGCTGCGCCGATATTTCTGTCGTCCTGCCGCCTTGCCTGTAAAACACGCATTCACGGACACGCACCTCGCTCTAGAGTGAAGGGCTTCCAACAGGACGATGGAGCAACGCGTGACGATCATGGCGAAGAAAATACCGGCACTGGCCGCGGTGCTCATGGCAGGCATGAGTTTTTCCAACTGGGCCCATGGCGCCACCTTGCGCACGGAAGATGTCGTCGCGGCGTTCGACCTCGGCGTGGCATCGGGCCTGCCTTTCACGCTCGACCTTCCGGTGGAACGTGAACGCGAAAAGCGTGATCTCGCCACGGAAGCGTCCGCCGCATTGACGATCGACGCCGAACTTCCCGTTTCCATCGGCTTCCCCGATGAATCCCAGGGGCGTCTCTTCCGGGGCACGTATAGCGATAGCCCCGTTGTTCTCACCCGCAGGAACGGGCACATCGACATCAGCCAGCCGCAGGAGGACGGCATGCACGTGGCGGGATATTCGGCTGGCGAATCCCGGGTCGAAAACATCGTCATTCCCGATGCCGGTGGTGGCACTCCGGGCGGCGCGCCCCTGCAACGCTCCAGGCGCTCCGAAGGGCTGCCAGAAGGCGTGGTATCCCGGTCGGTAAAGCTCAATATCTTCGTCCATGACGATATCAAGGACTACATGACGCCCGCGCAGATTCATGCAGGCTACGTCGCGTGGTGGCTCAGCGATGCCATCGGCTCCGCGTTGCCTTTCGTGCGATTCGATGTCAGCTATCACGCTTTCGTCGAAGGCATCACGAACATTCCTTACATGCATTCGAGAGCACTACAGGACTGGACCCATATCGCGCAATCATGGGCAGAGGCCGAAGACATCGACTTCGACGACACGCATCTCAACAAATTCATGCTGGTAACCCTGCTGGATCCGCAGCCCGGTGTCACAGGTATCGCCTGGCAGGAAGGCAACGCCGCGTTGTCCGCCATCACCGGGCGCTACCGGATCGTGGCCCACGAACTGGGGCATTTGTTCGGCGCCACCCATGACAACGCGAAGCTGGGCTTCCGTTGGGCCTGGTACTGCGAAAGCAACATGTACCCGGCCGCCTCCGCGTTCCGTGCCAACTGCTATACCTATTCGGACGAAAACATGCGTCGGATGAGGGCCTATATCGTCGAGGGACCACGATCCACCGGTCACGCCGACCGCGGCCCCGCCATCATCAACTAAGCACCCCACCACTGTAGGAGCGCGCCTTGCGCGCGACCGGCGGCGCGGTAAACCTATCCGTGGAACCGGGGCATACGTTTCATGACCGGTCGCGCGCAGGCGCGCTCCTACAGGGCATAGTGCAAGGTTCGGGAGCCTCGCCATTGTAGGATCGCGCCTTGCGCGCGACCGGCGGCGCGGTAAACCTATCCGTGGAACCGGGGCATACGTTTCATGACCGGTCGCGCGCAGGCGCGCTCCTACAGGGCGGGGTGCGCGTTTGCACATAAAAAAGCCGCGACCCGGGGGTCGCGGCTTTTGATCGGTCCGGAAGGAACGATGCTTCTTACTTCTTCATCAGACCGGCGAGGGTCTTGCCGAGGTCGGCCGGCGACTTCACCGTGGTGACGCCTGCCTTCTCCAGCGCGGCGAACTTGGCTTCCGCCGTGCCCTTGCCGCCCGAGATGATCGCACCGGCATGGCCCATGCGCTTGCCCGGAGGGGCCGAGGCGCCGGCGATGAACGACACGACCGGCTTCTTGACGTACTGGCTGATGAACTCAGCGGCGTCTTCTTCTGCGCTGCCACCGATTTCGCCGACCATGATGATGCCTTCGGTCTGCGGATCGTCCTGGAAGAGCTTCAGGCAGTCGATGAAGTTCAGGCCGTTGATCGGGTCGCCACCGATGCCGATGCAGGTGGACTGGCCGAGGCCTTCGTTCGTGGTCTGGAAGACCGCTTCGTACGTCAGGGTGCCCGAACGCGAAACGATGCCGACCTTGCCCGGCTTGTGGATGTGACCTGGCATGATGCCGATCTTGCACTCACCCGGGGTGATGACGCCCGGGCAGTTCGGACCGACGAGCACGACGTCCGGGTGCGACTTCAGCACGTTCTTGACGCGCATCATGTCGAGCACCGGAATGCCTTCGGTGATGGCCACGATGACCTTGATGCCACCGTCGATGGCTTCGAGGATCGAGTCAGCCGCGAACGGAGGCGGCACGAAGATGACCGAGGCATCGGCGCCCGTCTGGTCGACGGCGTGACGCACGGTGTTGAAGACCGGCAGGCCAATGTGCTCGGTACCGCCCTTGCCCGGGGTCACGCCACCGACGACCTTGGTGCCGTAGTCGACAGCCTGCTCGGCGTGGAAGGTACCCTGCTGGCCGGTAAAGCCCTGGACGAGGACCTTGGTGTTCTTGTTGATCAGGACGCTCATGGATTTATCGCTCCTCAGGCCGCTGCGGCCACGGCCTTGCGGGCCGCATCGTTGAGATCGTCGGCCGGCGTGATCGCCAGGCCCGAGTTGGCCAGCAGTTCGCGGCCCTTCTCGACGTTGGTGCCCTGCAGGCGCACGATCACGGGGATCTGCAGACCCACTTCCTTCACGGCCGCGATGATGCCCTCGGCGATGAGGTCGCAACGGACGATGCCGCCGAAGATGTTGACCAGGATGGCCTTGACCTTGTCGGACGAGAGAATGAGCTTGAACGCCTCGGAGACGCGCTCCTTGGTGGCGCCGCCGCCGACGTCGAGGAAGTTGGCCGGCTCGCCGCCTGCCAGCTTGATGACGTCCATGGTGGCCATGGCCAGGCCAGCGCCGTTCACCATGCAACCAATGGTGCCGTCCATGGTGACGTAGTTGAGGTTGTGCTGGACGGCGGCCGCTTCGGCGGCGTCTTCCTGCGTGAGGTCGCGCATGGCGGCGAGGTCCGGGTGACGGAACTCGGCGTTGTCGTCGGAGTTGACCTTGCCGTCGAGGGCGGCGAGGTTGCCGTCTTCGAGGATGGCGAGCGGGTTGAGCTCGACCAGCGCAAGATCCTTTTCATTGAACAGCTTGTACAGGCCAAGCATGATCTTGACGAGCTGGCCGACCTGCTTCGGGTTCAGGTCCATCTTGAACCCGAGATCGCGGCACTGGTACGGCTGGAGGCCTTCGACGAAATCCACCTGGAAAGTGTGGATGTCTTCCGGCGTTTCGGCGGCCACCTGCTCGATGTCCACGCCGCCGTGCTTGGAGGCGATGAACGAGATCGACTTGGTGTCACGATCGGTGAGGATCGAGAGGTAGAGTTCCTTCGCGATGTCGGTCGCGTCGGTCACCAGAACCAGGTTGACGGGCAGCGCGCGGCCGGCCGACTGGTAGGTTTCCATGTTCGTGCCGAGCATGCCCTTGGCGGCTGCACGGACGTCATCCAGGCTGCGGCAGAACTTGACGCCACCGGCCTTGCCACGGCCACCGGCGTGGATCTGGGCCTTGACCATCCACTGGGAACCGCCGAGGTGCTTGGCGGCATCGACGGCTGCGTCGGGCGAGTTGGCTACCTTGCCCGGGGGCACGGCGATGCCGTACTTCGCGAACAGTTCTTTGGCCTGGTACTCGTGGAAATTCATTCGATACCTCGAGCGAACGGGAGAAACACGTGAGAAAAGCGCGCGGCCGCGAACGACACGCACGGGTGTGGGGATGGAGCGATTGCGCCTTTTTCACGCAATACGGCCGCGTATTTTCCTGTATGGCGCCCCGGAAGGAAAGGGGCGCGACCCGCATTCGCCCGCGCATGGTGCCCGGCCGGGGCCGGCCGGACCGGCCGCAGGGCGTGTTGCCGCGCGGTTCCCGGCGCCTATACTGGTTGTCACCTGCGGCCTTTCGGAGTCGCCTGCGGAGAGAATCGTCCCGTGTCCACGCCCGCGCCGCCGACGCCCAGCCGATCCAGCACGACGCCGGCCACGGCACGCCACGAACTGTTCTTTTTCAACTACTTCCGGCTCGGACAGGCGGCGGTGTACACCGCCCTGGCCTTCCGCCCGGAGCACATGGCATGGCCCTCCCTGCCCGATCCGCTGCTGGCCCGCCTGATGGGCATGGCCTACCTGCTGGCGGCCCTGGTCATGGTCGCCCGCACCCGGCAATCGCTGCATCGGCCCGTGCTGGTGGTGTCCACGGGCCTGATCCTGGACATCGTGGCCGCCCTGATGGCCCTGGTGCTCATGCACGACGTGCGCATGGGCATCTCGATGATGCTGGCGGTGAACATCGCCACGGGCGCCCTGCTGCTGCCCCTGCGCCTGTCCATGTTCTTCGCCGCGCTGGCCACCCTGGGCATGCTGGGCCACTCGGTGTTCGACATCGCCGATTCCCGGGACACCTCCGACCGCGAACTGGTGGAATACGGCCTGTTCGGCGCGGCCTACTTCGCCTGCGCCTCGCTGTGCTACATGCTCGGCCGCAATATCCGCGCCTCGGAAGCCCTGGCCGAACAACGCGGCATCGACCTGGCCAACCTTGCCCAGGTCAACGAGTTGATCATCCGCCGCATGAAGACCGGCGTGCTGCTGGTCGACGAGAGCAACCGCATCCACCAGCTCAACGAATCGGCCTGGATGCTGATGGGCAATCCATCCGCCGACCAGCGCGACCTCGGCACGCTGGCGCCTGAGCTGTCACGACGGCTCTACCACTGGCGCACCTCGGGCAAGCTGGACGAAAGCGCCACCACGCTCGCGGACGGCACCCCGGAAGTGGTGCCCCGCTTCTCGCGCCTGGCCGCGAACGACGATTCCCACGTGCTGATCTTTCTCGACGACACCTCGCTGCTGTCGCGTCGCGCGGAAGAACTCACGCTCAGCTCGCTGGGCCGGCTGTCGGCATCGATCGCCCATGAAATCCGCAATCCCCTCGCGGCGATCCACTACTCGGCGCAACTGCTGGCCGAGTCCACCGACATGAACGACACCGACCTGCGCATGGTCGAGATCATCAACAACCATTGCGCGCGGCTCAACGAGATCATCGAGAACATCCTGCAACTTTCCCGCCGCGAGCGTTCGCGCCCGGAGACACTGGACCTCAGCAAGTGGGTGCATCACTTCGTGGCGGAGTATCGCCAGGGCAACGACCTGGGCAACGATATCCTGCGCGCCGTGTCGGGCAGTGAGCCGGTAGCCGCCGTGGCCGACCCGCAGCACCTGCAACAGGTCATCTGGAACCTGGTGCAGAACGCGCTGCGCTACGGTCGCATTCCCGGCGAGGCCGCGCGGGTGATGGTCGTGGCCCGCCACTCCGAGGCCGGCGTGCCGACGCTGGAGGTCATCGACCGGGGTCCCGGCATCCCACCGAAGGTGGCCGCACAGATTTTCGAACCCTTCTTCACCACCCACGAATACGGCACCGGGCTTGGCCTGTACCTGGCCCGGCAGATGAGTGAAGCCAACCAGGCCGCGCTCGAATACGTGCGCGTCGCAGGCGGCGGAAGCTGCTTCCGCCTCAGCCTCACACCCCCGGCCCGCAGCGTCGGCATGCCCCTGATGGCGGCCAGGGCGTGACTTTCGCCCTTTGCCTGAACGGCCGGGGCGGTTACATTGGGCGCCTTCACCGAACCTTTCGGACCCCATGAGCAAGCAGACCGTTCTGGTCATCGACGACGAGCGGGACATCCGCGAGTTGCTGACCATCACCCTCGGTCGGATGGAACTCGACGTCGACGCCGTGGGAAGCGTCGCCGAGGCGCGGAGCGCACTGGCTGCGCGCCGCTACGACCTGTGTTTCACCGACATGCGGCTGCCTGACGGCAGTGGCCAGGAAATCATCGAGCTCATCGCGGCCACCCATCCCGACATGCCGGTGGCGATGATCACCGCCTATGGCAACGTCGATGCCGCGGTCAACGCGCTGAAGGCCGGTGCCTTCGACTTCGTCTCCAAGCCGGTCGATATCCAGCTGTTGCGCAGGCTTGTGCGCACGGCGCTGCGGCTCTCCGAAGAGCGCAAGGCCGAAGCGGGCGCCCCCAAGGCGGCCCCGGGTGCCGACCGCCTGATCGGCGACTCGGCGGTCATGACCGAAGTGCGCTCGAAGATCGCCAAGCTGGCGCGCAACCAGGCACCGGTCTACATCGCCGGGGAATCCGGCGTGGGCAAGGAGCTGGTGGCCCGCCTGATCCATGAGCTGGGACCGCGTTCGGCCGGCACCTTCGTACCGGTGAACTGCGGCGCCATTCCATCCGAGCTGATGGAGAGCGAGTTCTTCGGTCACCGCAAGGGCAGCTTTACCGGTGCCCATGTGGACAAGGAAGGCCTGTTCCAGGCTGCGCAGGGGGGCACGCTGTTCCTCGACGAGGTCGCCGAGCTGCCCCTGCACATGCAGGTGAAGCTGCTGCGCGCCATCCAGGAAAAGGCCGTGCGCCCCATCGGTGGTCGCGACGAGATTCCCGTCGACGTACGCATCCTGTCGGCCACGCACAAAAACCTCGCCGCACTGGTCGAGCAGGGACTGTTCCGCCAGGACCTGTTCTATCGCATCAACGTCATCGAACTGCGCGTGCCGCCGCTGCGCGAGCGTCGCGGCGACGTGCCCAGGCTGGCCGAGTTCATCCTGCGCCAGCTCGCCAACGAGGCAGGCACGACGCCGAACCGCCTGAGGCCCGAGGCGCTGGCCGCCCTGGAGTCGTACCAGTTCCCCGGCAATGTGCGCGAGCTGGAAAACATCCTCGAACGCGCCATGGCGATGTGCGAGGGCGAATCGATCGAAGCCGACGACCTGATGCTGCCCCAGCGCACCGTACCGGCGCCGGCAGCGCCAGCACCGGCCGAAACCACGCCCGTGGCCGCGCCGCCCGCACCGCTCAACGTCGTCACCGATGGCTCGCTGGAGGACTACATCTCCAACATCGAGCGAGACACCATCGTCAAGGCGCTTGAGGAGTCCCGCTATAACAAGACCGCCACGGCGAAAAAGCTCGGCATCACCTTCCGGGCCCTCCGCTACAAGCTGAAAAAGCTGGGCATCGACTAACCGCCCTCCCCTGTAGGAGCGCGCCTCGCGCGCGACCGCTTTTGGCGCACCCTGGCACGAACCCTTCGCGCAACGAAAGGCCACGCCACGCGGACGCTTTCGCGATAACCGGTCGCGCGCAAGGCGCGCTCCTACAGTGCTAGGCTAGGGTGACGCCGGGGGAGGCTCATCCATGACATCGATCTATCGCGCCGTGTCTGCATGGCGTCTTGCGTTGGCCGCGTGTGTCCTGTTCGCCGGCATGGCCGGCGCGACGACGCCAGCACCGGTAGAAGCCCGCATTCCTTTCGCTCCGACACCGTTCCGTGGCAACGATGGCGCCATGCATCTCGCCTACGAGCTGCACGTCACCAACTTCTATGGCGATACGGGGCCGCTCGTACCCACCGCGATCGATGTCAGTGATGACTTGGGGCATGCACTGTTGCACCTGGACCAGGCGGGCATTGCCGCCGCGATACGGCCTTCGCCGGACGAAAACCAGCCACCCACGATCCAGCCCGGCAAGCGCGGCGTTCTCTACCTGTGGCTCACCTTGCCCGAGGGCAGCAGCCCGCACACATTGAAACATCGCGTCGCTTTCACCGGTCCGGCCGGCTTCGTGCTGGACGGAATCACGACACCGCTAAGCGGCGCGACACCGATCCGGCTGGGTCCGCCTGTCCGCGGCGGCCAATGGCTGGCCCACGAAGGACCCGGCAATGCGCATTCACATCACTGGGGCAGCCTTGTCGCAGTCAACGGATCGCTCACCATTCCCCAGCGCTACGCCCTCGATCTGGTGGGCATCGACAAGAAAGGGCGTGCGTTCCGACCGGTAAAAGACATTCATGCGACACGACACAGCGACTGGTATGGCTATGGCGCGCCGGTGCTGGCCGTCGCCGATGCCACCGTCGTGGCCATGCGTGACGGGCAGGACGAACATGCGCCGCTGGAGGCGCAGCCGGAACCGGCCTCGCTCTCGCTCGACGGGCTGTTCGGCAACTATGTGGTGCTCGATCTGGGGCAAGGCCGGTATGCGGGGTACGCGCACCTGGAAAAGGGTAGCGTCAAGGTAAAGACCGGCCAGCATGTGGCGCGTGGCGCCGTCATCGGTGCGCTGGGACAGTCGGGGAATTCCGCAGCGCCGCACCTGCACTTCCAGGTTGCCGATGCGGCGGCGTTCGAGGGGTCCGAAGGCATTCCCTATGTGTTCGAGGCGCTGGACAGCTTTGGCCCGGAGAGTGAGGGGCAGCTGTTCGGCATGGGCGATCCATGGAAACCGGCTCCCGTGCGGCACTCGAAGAACGAGCTGCCGTTGAACGACACAGTCGTATCCTTCCCCACCCCCCGTTGACTGTAGGAGCGCGCCTGCGCGCGACCGGTATCGCGACAATCTTCAATCCATCGCATTGACCGGTCGCGCGCAAGGCGCGCTCCTACAAGAGCAGCAGTGCTCAGGCTTCTTCGAGCGCCTCGCGGACCTTGCGCAACAGCGCCCGCGACTGGATGGGTTTTTCGAGAACATGCAGGCGATCGAGCTGCGGCAGTTCGTCGAGATTCGGCGGGGAATCCTTGCGTGCCAGCAGCAGCACCGCACCGGTGTAACCGTGGTCAAGCAACGCCGCCAGCGTGCGCACGCCCGTGAACAGGTTCATGTCGGCGTCCATCACCACCAGATCCGGCACGCCATGCGCCTCGATCCATTGCAGCGCGGCCGTGCCGCTCTGGCTGGCGCCTGCCTGATAGCCGTAGGCATCCAGCGTATCGACAAGCAGCGACAGCTGCGTGGCTTCTTCCACCACCACGAGCACCCGCTCTGCCTCGCCCTGGAGCGACGGCTCGATCAGCATCGGATCGCCATGTTCGTCGTGCTCGACGTTCAGCGGCAGATAGAGATGGAACTGCGTCCCCTCGTTCACCCGGCTCCGCACGCGCATGAGGCCACCATGGCTTGCCACGATGCGCTTGCACGACAGCAGCCCCAGGCCCGTGCCGGTTTCCTTCGTGGTGAAGAACGGCTCGAACAGGCGCTGCAATACATCTGGCGACATGCCCTGGCCCGAATCGATCACCGACAACCGCAGGTAACGTCCCGGCGCCGTGGATTCGCCATCGGCGAAGAAGTCGTCCGCGAGCGTGACCTGTGCCGTCTCGATACGCAGGCGGCCACCCTCGGGCATCGCCTGGATCGCATTGAGGCACAGGTTGAGCAGACACTGCTGCAATTCCGTATGGTTGCCTTCGAACGTCACTTCGGCATCGACGACGTCCACTTCCATCGCAATATTGCGCGGCACGCTGCCCTGCATGAGCAGGCGCAGCGCGTCGAGCAAGGCACCCAGCCGCACCTGCTCGGCGCGACGTGCGCCTCGCGCGAAGGACAGCATCGACGACACCATTTCAAGGCCACGACGCCCGCAGTCACGCACCAGCGTGCCCAGGCGCGCCAGCCGCGGGTCGTCCGCATAATCTTCCAGCGTGTCGCCTGCAAGCAGCAGCGGCTGCAACAGGTTGCGCAGATCGTGACTCAGGCCACCCGCAAGCAACGCCAGGCTTTCGAAGCGTTGCGCACGGATCAGCTCCTGCTCCGCGCGCATGCGCGCCCGCTGCTCCTCGGCTTCGCGCAGCGCGCGCCGCACGGCCGAAGCCAGGCGCGCGGTGTTCTGCTTGAGGATGTAATCGGTGGCGCCGTTGCGCAGCGCGGCGATGGCCGCTTCTTCGCCCAGCGTTGCGGAGATGAAGATGAAGGGTATCTCGGTATTCCGCTCGCGCAGCAGTTCCAGCGCGCGTTCGCCGCTGAACACCGGCATGCTCAGGTCGGAAAGAACGATATCCGGCCGGAAAGTATCGAGGGCATCGAGATAGGCGGCCTCGTCATCGACCAGGCGTACGTCGTAGTCGAGCCCGTCATGATCGAGCTCGGTCAATACCAGTTCCGCATCGAGGGGACTATCCTCGACCTGCAAAATCCTGACCTTATGGTCTTGAGCACTCATGGCGAGAATGATCCTTACCTGACGTCCGCGCGCTCAGCCGCCGTCGGGCCGCTGGTTCAGCACGGCCCAGAAATGGCCGAGCGTCTGTACGGCGCGGAAGAACTGATCGACATCGACGGGCTTGAGCACATAAGCATTCACACCCAGGTTCCAGCTGCGGGCCAGGTCGCTTTCCTCACGCGAGGACGAAAGGATCACCACCGGCACGCGCTTCCAGCGCTCGTCGTCACGCAGATGCTGAAGTACCTCCAGGCCATCCATGCGCGGCATCTTGATATCGAGCAGGATCACCGACGGATCGCCTTCCTCGCGATTCGCATAGGCGCCGCGGCGATGCAGCCAGTCGAGGCAATCCACGCCATCTTCCAGGTGCACGATGGGATTGGCCAGCTTGGCCTCGCGAAGCGCATCGATCGCCATCTCGGCGTCGGCCATCGAGTCTTCGACGAGGAGGATGGTGCGCAGTTTCTCGCGCTGGTTCATGAGTCACCCGTTCTGGCACCCGGTAGATCGGAGGCCGGCAAAGAAAAATGGAAGGTGGCACCGCGGTCGGTTTCGCCCTCGGCCCAGGTCCGCCCTCCATGGCGGGCGACGATGCGTCGCACGTTGGCAAGGCCGATGCCGTTGCCGGGAAATTCGGAAGCACGGTGCAGCCGCTGGAACACGCCGAACAGCTTGCCCGCGTATTGCATATCGAAGCCAGCGCCGTTGTCGCGTACGAAGAACTCGTAATCGCCAGAGCTCGTACGATCAAGACCGACCTCGATCTTCGCGATTTCGCGATTGCCGGTGTACTTCACGGCGTTGCCCAGCAGGTTCTGCCACACCGTGCGCAACATGTTTTCGTCGCCTACCACGATCGGCAGCGGCGCCACGCGCCACTCGATGCGGCGGTCGCGTATGTCGGTCTCCACCAGCGCACGGGCCTCTTCCACCAGCGACTGCATGTCCACCGGTTGCAGGCGCAACGCGCCGCGGCCCAGGCGTGAGAACACCAGCAGGTCGTCGATGAGCTGGGCCATGCGTCGCGACGACGTGCTGATGACGTCGATGTAGTGACGCACGCGGTCATCAACCTGATCGCCCAGCTGAAGTTCAAGCTTGCTGGCGAAGCCGGAGATATGGCGCAGTGGTGCGCGCAGATCGTGCGACACCGAGTAGCTGAAGGCTTCCAGCTCGCGATTGACGTCGGATATCTGCTCCACCTTGCCTTCGAGCTGGCGGTTGAGCTCCGTCACTTTCTGCTCAACGAGGGCGCGGGCGGTAATGTCGCTGACGGTCAACAGCAGGGCCGGCTCGTCGTTGTCGGGCTGTTCGATCCGGCGGGCGTTGATGACCACGAAGCGGTCGATGCCATCGACGGTGCGCTGGGTCAGTTCGTAATCCCACAACTCGCGGTCGCGCGCGATGACGTCGGACAAGCGCTGGAGCAACGCCGTGTCCTTCCATGCACCATCGCCGATCTCGTTGAGCGGCGTGTTTTTACGACTTTCCGGATCGGAACCGTAGAGTTCGGCGAAAGCCGTATTGACCAGCAACGCGCGCAGATCGCCATCGAGCATGGCAATGGGCTCGCGCACCGCCTGCACGATGAGCTGCGAACGCTGCACCGCCTGGGCTACCTTGGATTCCGCGGCAAGGCGGATGGCGATCTGCCGTTCGGACACCACCACGACGATGCCGAGAAGAAGAATCTGCGCCAGCGCGGCGACCAGCAGCACCGAGCGATTGTTCGAGGCGAGGCCCTCGGCATCGGCGCGCCGGGTGCTCAGCAGCCTGGATTCCTCTTCCAGCAGCTGCTTGACCTGCTCGCGGAAGGGAAACAGCTGCCGCGCATCCTCCATCGAGGCAAAGGCGCCGTCGCGGTCGCCCGCCTTGAGCCGCTGCAGTGCCTGGTCCGTCAGCACGATGCGCCCGTTGGTGATCGAATCGATCGCGCCCAGGCGGGTGAGCTGCTCGGCGTTGTCGCGCATCATCGTGCGCAGCGTGGCGAGGATCTCCGGTGCATTCTGGCGCGGCCCCAGGGCGCGCTCCTGAAGAACCGGCTCATCCGGTGCGCCGGCCAGGCGCGCGTAGATCGCCGCCTCGCTGCTGCGCAGGATCGCATCAAGCCGGTAGACGCTGGCCTTGATGTCGGCGGAGTGGGTGACCCAGTCGCGGGCGGCCAGGGCGTCATCCGTGCTGGAACGTGTGACGGCGTAGGGCAAGGCCACGATCACGAGCACGGCGGCAAGCAGGCCGACGAGTCGCCAGCGCAATCCGATGCGTTTGATCATGCCTTGGTCATCCCCACGACGACTCCTGCCCGGTTTAGGGCCCTCATTGTAGACGTGTATGGCATCAGGACGGCGCTTGAAGTCCGGGCATCGCTAAAACGAAGGCGGGCGTGCCACCACGACATCGCCGGACCAGTCAGACCGGTCCGGCGATGCGGGAGTGACACACCCGCCCCATGGAGATCGCCTTAATGCCCAAGGCCCCGTGAAGAACCCGTGACGATAGCGAAAAAACCCTTTTAATTCGCCGACTTGCTCATCGAGTAAGGCAGCGCGTCGGTCCCAGTGGCCCAATCCTTCGCCGGCGTGGCCTGCATCGAGAAATGCAGTTCGCCGCCGGCCACGATTTCCTCGTGGCGAATGAAGGTGCGGTTGAGCGGCTTGCCATTGAGCGTGACCTTGCCCACGTACGGATGGCCGGCATCCAGGTGGTCGGTGGACACGGTGAAGTGCTTGCCGTTGGAGAGATTCAGCGTGGCCTTGCCGACGAACGGACGACCGATCACGTACTGGTTGCTACCCGGCGCGACCGGATAGAAGCCCAGGGCCGTGAAGATGTACCAGGCCGACATCTGGCCGAGGTCGTCGTTACCCACCAGGCCCGTGGGGGTCGGCGTGTACTGGGTCTTCATGATCTGGGTCAGGCGCTCCTGCGTCTTCCAGGGCTTGCCGGCGTAGTCGTAGAGATAGGCCACGTGATGGCTGGGCTCATTGCCGTGGGCATACCAGCCGATGAGGCCGGTGATGTCTTCCACATGGGCGAACGACTTCGGATCGACCTTGGCCTCGAAGACTTCGTCGAGCTTCTTCGCGAAGGCATCGTTGCCGCCCAGCGCCTCGATGAGGGCGGCGACGTCCTGCGGCACATACCACGAGTACTGCCAGGCATTGCCTTCGGTGTAATCGCTGCCATAGGCCGCCGACGAGGGATCGAACGGCTCGCGGAACTGGCCGTCGCTCTTGCGGGCGCGCAGGAAACCGGTCTTGGTGTCGAAGCTGTTTTTCCAGTTGCCGGCGCGCTTCATGAAGGTGGCGGCGACGTCGTCCTTGCCCATGGCCTTGGCCATCTGCGCCAGCGACCAGTCGTCGAAGGCGTATTCAACGGTCTTCGACGCCGATTCGGGCTGGTGGTCGATCGCCACGTAGCCAAGCTTCATGTAGTCGTCGAGGCCGCCATAGGGGCCGTAGGTTGCGCTGGCGACCATGGCTTCCAGGGCCTTGTTGGCATCGTAGCCGCGAATGCCCTTCATATAGGCATCGGCGATCACCGGCACGGCGTGGTAGCCGATCATGCACCACGTTTCCATGCCTTGGTACGCCCACACCGGCAGGATGCCGAACGGGCTGGCTTCGCGCGACGCAATGAGCGAGCTGACGAAGTCGTTGCTCTTCTCCGGCTCCAGCAGGGTCATCAGCGGCTGCTGTGCGCGGTAGACGTCCCACAGCGACCACGTGGAGTGGAATTCGAAACCCTTGGCCGTATGCACCTGGTTGTCCGGGCCGCGGTACTGGCCGTTGACGTCCATCGACAGGGTGGGCGAGAGCATCGCGTGGTACAGCGAGGTGTAGAACGTCTTGCGATCCTGCGCCGGGGCATCGAGGTCCACCACGGAGAGCACCTTCTCCCACTGCTGGCGGGCCTCGGCACGCCGCGTGTCGAAGTCGAAACCGGCGCCGTCCTGGTCGAGGTTGGCGATGGCGTTTTCCTCGCTCACCGAGGAAATGGCCATCTTCACCACCAGTGGCTGGGTCAGGTCACCAAAGTCGAACACGCCTTCCAGCGCACGGCCGCTCATGGCGTCCGTGTCGGTGCCACGGTTGCCCGGACCACCGAAGCCACGGTAAGGAATGTTCTCTTCGCGGTTCTTCAGGCTGCGCGAGACCAGCGGCTGGTTGAAGCGCATGGCGAAATACAGCTGGCGGCCGGGGGCCCAGCCGCGCGTGGTGCGGCCGCCGGTCACGGTGCCGTCGGCACGCACGCGTACCGACGACCACAGCACCTTGCCGTCGTAGTCGTAGATGCTCGGACGCAGGTCCATCAGCAGATGGGCCGGCTTGCCCTTGGGGAAGGTGTAGCGGTGCCAGCCGATGCGGCGCCCGGCGGTCAGCTCGGCGCGCACGCCATAGTCGGCCAGGGTGACCGCGTAGTACCCTGCCTCAGCCTTTTCGCTTGCGTGGTCAAAACGCGAGCGGTAACCGCTACCGGGCTGGTCGGGGGTGCCGGGGTCCAGCTTCACGTCGCCGGCAATGGGCATGACCAGGAAGTCGCCCAGGTCGGAGTGGCCGCTGCCGGAGAAATGCGTATGGGAGAAACCGAGGATGCTCGTGTCGCCGTACTGATACCCGGCGGCCCATTTGTACGCGTGCTTGAAGTCCGGCATGGCCGTGTCCGGCGAGAGCTGGATCATGCCGAAGGGCACCGTGGCACCCGGGAAGGTATGGCCGTCACCACCGGTGCCGATCATGGGGTCCACCGCCTGGAAGGCGCTGGTCGGCTTGCCGCCGGAGGCCGCCAGGGCCAGGGCTGGCAGGGCCAGAGACAGGGCCGCGGCCAGCAGGCCTCGGCGCAGACGGGACGGACTCGACATCGGTGGCTCCCCTCGTTTGGACGCGTTGTATGTGGTCACGATCATTTGGATCGTGACAAACGCTCTGAAAGTAGCAAAGATGCCGCCGCATGGCATGTTGCAGTGCGTGATGCATCCCTGACCCTGCCGAGCGATCATCGCCCGGTTTAGATCGTTTGAAGGAGTAACGATGCCGAGGTCCACCCCGCAGCGCCGCAAGGTCACGCTAGCCGATATCGCCCAGGGATGCGACGTTTCGCGTGCCACCGTCTCGCTGGTGCTGCGCGGCAGCCCACTGGTCAACTCCGCCACCCGGGCCCGGGTGGAGGCCGAACTGAAGCGCCAGGGCTACGTGTATAACCGGGCGGCAGCCAACCTGCGCCGACGTACCTCGTCAAGCATCGGCCTGGTCGTCAACGACCTGGGCAACCCCTTCTTCGCCGAATTCGCGGCCGGCGCCGACGAGGCCCTGGCCAGCGCCGGCTACGTCACCCTGCTGGGCAATACCGGCGAATCGCCGGAGCGCCAGCAGGCGGTGCTCACCTCCCTGGTGGAGCATGGACCGGCGGGCATCATTCTTTCGCCCGCCGAAGGCAGCGACGGTGAGCGGGTGCTTTCGGCCGTGGGCATGCATACGCCCCTGCTGGTGTTCAACCGCGAACTGCCCGACGACGACGGCACCCATCGCTGGGACACCCTGGAAATGGACAACGAGCACGGTGCCCGCCTTGCGACGGAACACCTCATCGGCCTGGGTCACCAGCGCATCGCCTTCTTCGGCGGTCACCGCGACTCCAGCTCGGTGGAGCAGCGTCGCCGGGGCTATACGAGCGCGATGAAGGACGCCGGCCTGCCGGTGGAACCCAACTGGCTGATCGAAAGTGCCCCGACCCGCCTTGAAGCTGCCCGCCAGACCGGCGCGCTGTTCGCGCGCGATCCGGCGCCCACGGCAGCGGTCTGCTACAACGACGCCGTCGCGCTGGGCCTGATGCTGGGCCTCACGCGACGCGGACGCCGGCCGGGAGAGGATTTTGCCCTCACCGGCTTCGACGATGTCGCCGAATCTTCGGTATGCGTGCCGCCCCTGACGACCATCGCGGTAGACCCGCGAGGCCTCGGCCGGCGCAGCGCCGAACTCATCCTGCAACGATTGGGCAATCCCGAGACCGATACGGCCTATACGATCGCCCCCGTCCGGCTGGTGGTGCGCGAAAGCAGCTGCCCTCCGACTTCACCCTGACCCACAAGGAGCGCCCCATGGCCACCGGTCCCACGCCATTGCCCACCTCGTCGTCCGCGACAGGCTCCGGCGATACCCGCTACACCTATTTCCCGCTGGCGCTCGGCGTCATGACGACGATCTTCTTCATGTGGGGCTTCCTCACGTGCTTGAACGACATCCTCATCCCGCACCTGAAGGCCGTGTTCGAACTGAACTACGCCCAGGCCATGCTGATCCAGTTCACCTTCTTCGGCGCGTATTTCATCATGTCGCTGCCCGCCGGCCGCCTCGTGGCGTCGCTGGGCTACAAGAAGGGCATCGTTGCGGGCCTGATCATCGCGGGTATCGGCGCGGCGCTGTTCTGGCCGGCCGCCGGCATGCGCGTGTATGCCTTCTTCCTCGGCGCCCTGTTCATCCTGGCTACCGGCATCACGGTGCTCCAGGTGGCCGCCAACGCCTACGTGGCCCTGCTGGGTCCTGAGAAGACCAGCTCCAGCCGCCTCACCCTGGCCCAGGCGCTGAACTCGTTCGGCACCTTCCTCGCTCCGTTCTTCGGCGGTTTCCTGATCCTCTCCAACGAGGTCAAGAGCGGCGCCGACATCGCCAAGATGAACGCCGCCGAGCAGATCACCTACCGCGCCCACGAAGCCAGCGCCGTGCAGGGTCCGTACATCGGCCTGGCCGTGGTGCTCGTGCTGCTGGCCATCGGCGTGTACCTGTTCAACCTGCCCGCCCTGCAGGAAACCACCGAGAAGGCCGACGACGGCCACCACTCGCTGATGGACGCCCTGAAGACCCCGCACGTGTTCTTCGGCGTGCTCGGCATCTTCTTCTACGTGGGTGGCGAGGTCTCGATCGGCAGCTTCATGATCAACTACCTGCAGCTGCCTGAGATCGGCAACATGTCGGGTGAAGTCGCCGCCAGCCATGTCGCCTTCTACTGGGGTGGTGCGATGGTCGGCCGCTTCATCGGCTCGGCCCTGCTGGCCAAGTTCTCGCCGCGCAAGCTGCTGGCCGCCTTCGCGGTCATCAACGCCCTGCTGGTCATCACCACGATGAGCACCACCGGCACGGTTGCCGTGTACAGCATCGTCAGCATCGGCCTGTTCAACTCGATCATGTTCCCGACGATCTTCTCGCTGGGTATCGAGCGCATGGGTCCGCTGACCGGCAAGGCATCGTCGCTGCTGATCATGGCCATCGTGGGCGGCGCGCTCATCCCCTGGATCCAGGGCGTGGTGGCCGATGCCATCGGCGTGCAGCACGCCTTCTTCATTCCGCTGATCTGCTACGGCTACATCCTGTTCTACGGCCTCAGTGGCTCGAAGATCCGCAATCTTCCGGTCGCGACCCGCTGATACCTCCCCATGACGGCGACCGGCCCTTGCGCCGGTCGCCGCGTTTTTTCTTCCATCCTCGCCCCAAGGACACGCCGTTCGCATGTCTTCTATCCTCTGCTTCGGCGAGGCGCTGATCGATTTCCACGCACAGCCCCAGGGCGGCGCCGGTCAGCCTCCCGCCTTCGTTCCCTTCGCCGGCGGCGCACCCGCCAATGTCGCGGTCGCCGCGGCCCGTCTCGGTGCGCAGGCCCGCTTTGCCGGCATGCTCGCGCGCGACATGTTCGGCGACTTCCTGCTCAAGAGCCTCACCGACCTCGGTGTCGGCACGGACGATGTCGCCCGTACCGACGAGGCACGCACCGCGCTGGCTTTCGTCGCCCACGACGACAAGGGCGATCGCAGCTTCAGCTTCTATCGTCCGCCCGCGGCTGATCTGCTGTTCCGTCCCGAGCACTTCCGCAACGAAGCGTTCGACGATCTTGCCGTCTTCCACGTCTGCTCCAACTCGCTGACCGAGGCTGCCATCGCCGCCACCACGGTGGAAGGCATGCGCCGCGCCCGCGCCGCCGGCGCTCTGGTCAGCTTCGACATGAACCTGCGCCCGGCGCTGTGGCCCAAGGGCGAAGACCAGCTCCCGCGCTTGTGGGAAACGCTGTCCGAAGCCGACGTCATCAAGCTCAGCGCCGAAGAATTCGCCGTTCTGCATGAGGGGGCCGGTTCCGACGAGGCCGTACTCAAGCGCCTGTGGGAAGGCCATGCCCGCCTGCTGCTGGTCACCGATGGTGCCGAGCCGATGCGTTGGTTCACCCGCACGGCCAGTGGCGTCATCAAGGGTTATCGCGTGGACGCCGTCGACACGACCGCGGCCGGCGATGCCTTCGTGGGCGGCCTGCTCGCCCGCCTGGCCTCCGAGGGCGTCACCCTCGACAAGCTCGACGCGCTGGTCGCCGACGGCGATCGCCTGAGCGACCTCATTCGTTTCGCCGCTGCCTGTGGCGCGATCACCGCCACGCACAAAGGCTCGTTCACCGCCATTCCCGACCAGGCCGAAGTCAAGGCCTTCATGGAGAAGCACGCATGACGAACGTACCCCTTCCCGATTTCCATTCCGTCGATGTCCTGCGCGACCATGTCGCGAAGACCATGGCCTTCTACAAGCCGAACGAGGTCGATCCGGCCGGCGGTTTCTTCCAGTACTTCAAGGACGACGGCACGGTCTACGACCGCAGCCATCGCCACCTGGTGTCGAGCACGCGCTTCGTGTTCAACCATGCCATGGCCTACCTCGAGTTCAAGAAGCCCGAGGACAAAGATCTCGCCATGCACGGCCTGAAGTACCTGCGCGAAGTGCATCGCAATCCTGAAACCGGCGGCTATGCCTGGACCATTCAGGACGGCAAGCGCGACGACCAGATGAACCACTGCTACGGCCTGGCCTTCATGCTGCTGGCCTACTCCTGTGGCGTGAAGGTGGGCTTCGACGAAGCCCGCGCCTGGCAGGGCGAGATCTGGGACCTGCTCGAAAAGCGCTACTGGGAGCCGGACTACGGCCTGTACCGCGACGAGGCCGACAAGGACTGGAACTTCACCGGTTACCGCGGCCAGAACGCGAACATGCACATGACCGAGGCCATGATCGCCGCGTGGGAAGCCACGAAGGACGACCGCTACCTCGATCGCGCCCTGCTGCTCGCCGAGAACATGACCCAGCGCCAGGCCGCCCTCACCGAGCAGAAGCTCGTGTGGGAGCACTACCACCAGGACTGGACGGTCGATCTCAAGTACAACCTCGACAATCCCAAGCACCTGTTCCGCCCGTGGGGCTTCCAGCCGGGTCACCAGACCGAGTGGGCCAAGCTGCTCATGATGCTGGAGCGCTACACCAAGGGCACGCCGCGCCATAAGGCATGGCTGGTGCCGACCGCGAAGCATCTGTTCGACGTTGCGCTGGACAAGGCCTGGGACAAGCAGTACGGCGGCATCGCCTACGGCTTCGCTCCCGAGGGCGAGGTCTGCGACGACGACAAGTATTTCTGGGTGCAGGCCGAATCGCTCGGCGCCGCGCAGCTGCTGTTCGAAACCACCGGCGAGAAGCAGTACGACGAGTGGTACGAGAAGATCTGGGCGTACAGCTGGGAGCACTTCGTCGACCACAGGTACGGCGCGTGGTACCGCATCCTCAAGCGGAACAACGAGAAGTACGACGACGAGAAGAGCCCCGCCGGCAAGACCGACTATCACACCATGGGCGCATGCTATGAAGTGATGGCGTCGCTGCGTCGGATGCAGGGAAAGTAAGTAAGCTCGTAAAACGACAGGCCGGCCAACCGCCGACCCGTCGTTCCTGCGAACGCAGGAACCCAGCGCCCCGGTTCACCGTAAACACCGCCACGTTGCATCGGCTCGTGTGCAGGTAACCCTCTCGCAAAAACCCACCGCACCGCACTGGGTCCCTGCTTTCGCAGGGACGACGTCAGGGGTAGGCAGGGCATCGCCATCTCGCAACCCGTCGTTCCTGCGAACGCAGGAACCCAGCGTCCCGGTTCACCAGTAAACACCGCCACGTTTCATCGGCTTGTGTGTAGGCAACCCTCTCGCGAAAACCTAGCGCACCGCACTAGGTCCCTGTTTTCACAGGGACGACGTGAGGGGTAGGAGGGGAACCGCCATCTCGCAACTCGTCGTTCCTGCGAAAGCAGGAACCCAGCACCCCGGTTCACCAGTAAACACCGCCACGTTTCATCGGCTCGTGTGTAGGTGGCCCTGTCGCGACAATCGATTGCACCGCACTGGGTCCCTGCTTCCGCAGGGACGACGTCAGGGGTAGGCAGGGCATCGCCATCTCGCAACCCGTCGTTCCTGCGAACGCAGGAACCCAGCGTCCCGGTTCACCAGTAAACACCGCCACGTTTCATCGGCTTGTGTGTAGGTAACCCTCTCGCAAAAACCCACCGCACCGCACTGGGTCCCTGCTTTCGCAGGGACGACGTGAGGGATAGGCGGGGAGCTGCAATCTCATAGCCCGTCGTTCCTGCGAACGCAGGAACCCAGCGCCCCGGTTCACCAGTAAACACCGCCACGCTGCATCGGCTTGTGTGCAGGTAACCCTCTCGCAAAAACCTATTGCAACGCACTGGGTCCCTGCGTTCGCAGGGACGACGTGAGGGACACTATGGATTAATGACCGTCCACCACCGGTAGCTCAATGGCACTCGCCTGTCCCGGCGCATGCCACACCTGCTGCGTGGCCCTGACGTAATCCGACGGCTTCGCAAAGAAGATGTTCGGCACGAACGTCTGCGGGTTGCGGTCGTAAAGCGGGAACCACGACGACTGCACCTGCACCATCACGCGATGCCCCGGCAGGAAGGTGTGGTTCACCGTGGGCAGGCCGAAGCGATATTGCAACGGCGTGTTCGGTGTCAGCGCCTTCCCTTCCGAGAAACCCTCGCGATAGCGGCCACGGAAGATATCCATCGACACGCTCAGCTCATAGCCGCCCATCGTTGGCGTCGTGGCATCCGTATCCGGATACACGTCGATCAGCTTCACCACCCAGTCGCTGTCGGTGCCACTGGTGGACGCGTACAGGTTCACCTGCGGCGCACCGGCCACGCGCAACGGCGTCTTCAACGGCTCGGTAACGTACGTGAGTACATCCGGCCGGCCATCGACGAAACGCTGGTCCTGCACCAGCCATGTCGTCCACGACTGGCGATCGGCGAAGTGCACGGGGCGCGGCACATACGGCACCGGCTTTGCCGGGTCGGAAACGTACTCGTCGTATTTCGCGGCATCGGCCGCCGGCGCCGTAAACGACAGCCCACCGTTGGCTTCCAGGTACAGCGGCTTCGTGCCCTTGGCCTGCGGCCAGGATGTGAAGCGATCCCAGTGGTTCTCGCCCGTGTTGTAGATGAACACCGGCGGCGTCTTCGCCTTGGGCGCACCGTCCACCAGGTATTGGTTGAAGAACGGAAGCAGTACGTCGCGACGGAACTGCAACGCGGTATCGCCGTCCCAGTTGAGCGCACCGAGCGATGCACCGCCATAGTTCACCTGACTGTGCCGCCACGGCCCCATCACCAGATAGTTCATCGTATTGGTGGTGTCCTTCGGCTCCACGGCCTCGTAGCTGTGGATGGCGCCCCACATGTCTTCCTGGTCCCACAGGCCCTGGATCCACATGGTGGGCACCTTCAGCGGCTGCTTCGCCATCACCTTGTCCAACGCCTGTCCCTGCCAGAACGCATCGTAGGCCGGATGCTCGCTGACTTTCCGCCAGTAGGGCAGCGAATCGATACCTGCGGCACGCGCATAGTCGCCGGCCGAGCCCGCCCGCAGGAAATTGGTGTAGTCGTCATAGCCCTGGCGCTGCACCGGCCAGCCCTTGCCCTGCTTCGCCGTCTGGCCGGTGAAGTAGTCGAAGTTGGTCTGCCGGAAGGCGCCGTAGTGGAACCAGTCGTCGCCCATCCAGCCATCCACCATCGGGCTTTCGGGGGCGGCGACCTTGAGCGCGGGGTGCGGATTGACCAGGGCCATCACCACGGTAAAGCCCTCGTACGAGGAGCCGAGCATGCCGACCTTGCCGTTCGACTCCGGCACGTTCTTCACCAGCCAGTCGATGGTGTCGTAGGCATCGGTGGAGTGGTCCACTTTCGTGTCGTTGAGCGGCCCGCGCAGGGGGCGGGTCATCACGTAGTCGCCCTCGGAGCCATATTTGCCACGCACGTCCTGGAAGACACGGATGTAGCCGGCATCGACAAACACCTCGTCACCCTGCGGCAGCAGGTTGCGCATGCTGGGCGAGTCGACCCGCTCGGTCCGGCCGTCGGCGTCGTAGGGGGTACGGGTAAGCAGGATGGGTGCGCGATGGGCCCCCTTGGGCACCACGATCACGGTATGCAGCTTCACGCCATCGCGCATCGGGATCTCGACCACGCGTTTCACGTAGTCGTTGGCGCTGGTGGAGGCTTTGTAGTCCGCCGGAATATCCGGCGTCATCGGCGCCGTCTGCGCCAGGGCAAGCGAAGGGGCCACGGCCAGGGACAAGGCGAGCATGGCGGGCAACGGGCGAAGCGATATCGACATGGCGATTCCTGCTGTCTGGGACGAAACCCTCCTAGCCTGCCCCAAGCTGAACGCCACCACCATCGTCATAGGTCATGCCCCGGCGAATCGCGGGCAATAAAAAACCCGCCGCGCCCCTTACGAGGCGCGGCGGGTTCGGATGAGGCGTATTACTGCTGACCGGCGGTCGAAGCAGCAGCCGGGGCGGCCGTCGAGGCAGCAGCCGGAGCGGCGGTCGAGGCAGCAGCCGGGGCTTCAGCCGGGGCGGCAGCGGCGGTCGAAGCAGCAGCCGGAGCGGCAGCGGCGGTCGAGGCGGCGGCCGGAGCGGTGTTGGCCGAGTCGTCGGTCTTGTTGCAGCCCGAGAGCGCGGCAACGGCGGCGAAAGCAAGAACAGTGATCGAAGCGAGCTTCATGGGTTACTCCTCATTCGTTATTTATGGATGCAAGCGCGGCGTCGGTTACCCCTCGGGACGATGGGCCCTCCACGGCTTTCGCCGCGCCTGCTGGCAGATCAATGTAACACCCCTGGGCGCCCCCATCGGAGACAGGGACGCAAAGGATTCAATCGTGAAGCGAGTTCCAGCCGCAAGGCCTGAACGCGTTCACGACTATTTTCAGAGGAATTGCGTCGTCGCGCACGCGGGCGCCACGCCGACTTGTCATCCTCAAGTGGCGCTTTATACCCTGAATGACGGTTCCCTGGGAAGCGGAAGGATTACCATCATCAACGGTATCCGGCCTTTTCCGCCTGCGGGCATGATTCGCGTGCCGCATTCGCGCCATGCCTCCCCCGCAGACCTGTTATCGCCGAAGGCGCATCGGCTCACGCCTGAACGGCCGGCCGTCCTGCGAAACGGTAGCGAGAGTTGCCACGACACGGTTGCGAAGAAACGCGCCTGGCAGCCCTCTTTGGCGCACTAGCCGGCCATTTCTGCCGCTTGGGTCCGCGCCCGGCCGGCAGTGATCGTGCTGCCGATCGACGCGGCCACGATAAAGCCGATGGCGATCCATTGACTGGCGGAAAGGTGCTCTCCCAGGAGGAGCAGGGCAAGCAGGGAGGCAACGGCGGGCTCAAGGCTCACCATCACCCCGAAGGTTTCGCTGGGCAGGCGCTTCAGCGCCGCCATCTCCAGCGTCATCGGAATGGCGCTGGACACAATCGCCACGCCGACACCGGCCACAAGAATGTACGGATCGAGCAGACTGCCACTGGCGTGCATGACCCCATACGGCACGACCACGAGGCTCGCCACCACCAGGCCGAGGGAGACGGAGTGACCTGCATGCAGGTGCCCTGTCCGCTTGCCGAAAAGGATATAGAGCGCCCAGCAGACCGCGGCACCCATGGCGCAAAGCACGCCGGTACGATCCAGCGCGCTGTCATGAGTGAGTGGCAGCAGCATCAGCAGGCCGGCAATGGCACAGGCCAGCCATATGAAATCCACCGCGCGACGGGACGACAACATCGCCACCGCCAGCGGGCCGCTGAACTCGATGGCCACGGCGATGCCGAATGGAATCGTCCGCAGTGCCATGTAAAAGAGCAGGTTCATCACGCCCAGCGTGAAACCGTAACGGGCAATCGAGATCGCGTCGCGACGGGTGAGCGGCCAGCGCCACGGACGCCAGAACAGCAGCAGCACCACGGCCGAGAAACCCACGCGCATGGCCGACGTGCCTTCGGCACCGACCAGTGGGAAAAGCTTCTTGGCGAACGAGGTGCCGATGCACAACGAGGTGATCGAGCCCAGGACGGCCAGCGCCGGAAGCCAGGTGGAAGTGCGTAGCGTGTTCATCATGAACCTGTGGGGACCTGCCTCGATAGGCGCGGTCGCGGGGAAGCGCCGGCCGGGAACCGCGAAGATGAAGCCTCGGTACCTCAATGCGCAAGCATTCCGGTCAAGCCTGCTGACAATATAGACTAATGATCTTCATAAGACATATAGTCTCCATAGACGACTTCGGTACCTCCCCATGACGACACTCCCCGACTTCAGCCTCGAAACCTATTTTTCGCGCTGGGAATTCGCCGCGCGCTACCACCTCACGGCCTCGGATGCGCAGTCCATGAGCCTGGCGGAACTGCTTGACCTGGCGACTCCGGATGACCGGGAGGCTTTCGAACGGCTGCATCTGGGCTACACGCAGACCTATGGCGCCCCCGCCCTGCGCGAGGAGATCGCTAGTCTCTACGCTGACCGCCTCCCCGGGGACATCCTCTGCTTCGCGGGCGCGGAAGAAGGCATCTACATCGCCATGCGCGTCCTGCTGGAACCGGGTGACCATGCCATCGTGGTCACCCCCAACTACCAATCGGCGGAAACGGTGCCGCTCGCGATCTGCGAAGTGACCGGCGTAGCGCTCGATCCCGACGACCACTGGTCGCTCGATATCGACCGTGTCGCTGCGGCTATCCGGCCCAACACACGGCTGGTGTCGATCAACTTTCCGCACAATCCCACGGGCAAGATCCTCGAACGGGAGCGTTTCGATGCACTGGTCGAGCTGTGTCGCAAGCATGGCCTGTGGCTTTTCAGCGACGAGGTCTACCGACCGCTGGGGCCCACGGGCACGATCCACCTGCCCGCGGCGGTGGATGTCTACGAACGCGGGCTGTCGCTGGGGGTGATGTCGAAAGCCTATGGGCTGCCGGGGCTGCGTATCGGCTGGATCGCGTGCCGTGACTGTGACCTGCTGCAACGCATGGAGCGTTACAAGCATTATCTTTCGATCTGCAATGCCGGGCCCTCGGAGCAGCTGGCGCTGATTGCCCTCAAGGCGCGGGAGACGATCCTGTCGCGCATCCGCACGTTGCTCGATGCCAATCTCGTCCACCTGGACAGGTTCTTCGCCCGCTGGGCGGATCGCTTCGAGTGGTATCGCCCCGATGGCGGCTGCATCGCGTACCCGCGCTATCTGGGTAGCGAAGGGGTGGATGCGTTCGCGGCGAAGCTGGTGGAGACCTCCGGCGTCCTGCTGTTGCCGGCAACCCACTATGCCTCCGCCCTGCTGCCAACTCCCACCGACCGCTTCCGTATCGGCTACGGCCGCGCGGACTGCGCCGAAGCCCTGGCCGCCCTCGACACCTATCTACACCTGTAGGAGCGCGCCTCGCGCGCGACCGGTTCTCGCGATGACAGGCATCTCGCCTCAACCGGTCGCGCGCGAGGCGCGCTCCTACAGGGAGGGTCAGGCCATCGAGTTCAGTTCACCCAGCACATCGTCGGGCAACACCATATCCACTGCCGCCAGGTTCTCCCGCAGGTGCGCCACCGACGATGTACCCGGAATCAGCAGCAGGTTGGGCGAGCGGTGCAGCAGCCACGCCAACGCCACCTGCATCGGCGTCGCTTCCAGGCGCTTCGCCACGTTCGACAACGTTTCGGACTGCAACGGCGAGAACCCACCCAGCGGGAAGTACGGCACGTAGGCGATACCCAGCTCGTGCAAGGTATCGATCAACGACTCATCATCCCGCTCCACGAGGTTGTACTGGTTCTGCACGCAGACCACTGGCGCGATGGAGCGCGCTTCCTGCACCTGCGCCAGCGTGGCATTGCTTACGCCCAGATGCCGGATGAGTCCCTTGCGCTGCAACTCGGCCAGCGCCGTGAACTGCTTTTCGATGGAGCCTTCGCTGGGCTTGTGGATATCGCCCATGATGCGCAGGTTCACCACGTCAAGCACATCGACACCGAGGTTGCGCAGGTTGTCGTGGACGCCCTGTTCCAGCTGCGCTGGTTCCTGCGCCGGGAGCCACGAGGCATCGTCACCGCGTATGGCACCAAGCTTGGTGACGATGGTGAGGTTGTCCGGATAAGGACCCAGGGCTTCGCGAATGAGGCGGTTGGTGACATGCGGGCCATAGAAATCGCTGGTATCGATATGGTCGACGCCGGCGGCAACGGCCTCGCGCAGCACCGCCAGGGCACCCGCGTGATCCTTCGGCGGCCCGAACACTCCTGGACCCGCCAACTGCATGGCGCCATAGCCCATGCGCTTCACCTGACGGTCGCCCAGCGACCAGGTACTTGTTTTGTTGAGATCGGTCATGACGCGCTCCGGTATGAGTGGACGGAGCGAAAGATAGGTATTGACCACTCCCCTGATAATCCGGTCGAATCGGCACGGGCTGTACGGAATCCCGAACAATGAACGCCGATCCGCAAGACCTGCTCGCCTTCCTCGCCGTGGTGCGCGCCGGTGGCTTCCGCGAGGCCGCGCGCTCTACCGACACCTCCGCCTCCAGGCTCAGTGAGGCGGTACGCCGGCTCGAAACCCGGCTGGGCGTGCGGCTGCTCAACCGCACGACACGCAGCGTGGCGCCCACCGAAGTCGGAGCACGCCTGGTCGAGCGGCTGACGCCGGCACTCAGTGAAGTAGAAGCCGCCCTCGACGTCGTGAACCTCTATCGCGACCGACCGGCGGGAACCCTGAAGCTCAATGTTCCCGCCAACGTGTCACGCACGGTACTGGGCCCGATCCTCGTGCCCTTCCTGCGGATGTATCCCGATATCCGCGTCGAGGTGGTCGTGGAAGACAGCTTCGTCGACCTAATGGCCGCCGGATGCGACGCAGGCATCCGCTATGACGAACGGCTGGAGCAGGACATGATCGCCCTGCCGATCGGTCCGCGCACGCAATGTCTGATGGCGGCCGCCGCACCTTCGTATCTGGCGGTGCACGGTACGCCCAGGCACCCAGGCGACCTGCTGCACCATGCCTGCCTGCGCGGGCAGTTCTCTGGTGGCGCGATGCCGCCATGGGAGTTCGAACGCGACGGGGAAATCCTGCGTGTCGATCCGAAGGGGCCGCTGGTCGTTCGCCAGGGTGCCGCGTTCGACCTCGCGGTGCATGCCGCCGTCGAGGGACTGGGCATCATCCGACTGTTCGAGGACTGGCTGAAGCCTTACCTGGACAGCGGCGCGCTGGTGCCCGTGCTCATGGACTGGTGCCAGGTTTTCAGCGGGCCGTTTCTCTACTACCCCGGCCGCAAGCACCTGCCTTCACCTTTGCGCGCCTTCGTCGACTTCGTAAGAGCCACCCCTTCCCTGTAGGAGCGCGCCTTGCGCGCGACCGGTTATCACGATGACCAACATTCTCGCCTCGACCGGTCGCGCGCAAGGCGCGCTCCTACAGGGGTTTTCGCTTTGACAGGGCGCGGCTCAGGGTATCGAAGATCTTCTTCTCCGACGACTGCGCCACGTTGAAACGAAGGAAATTACCCGCGCTCAGCGACTGACTGAATGCGTTGCCCGGCGCCAGCACCACGCCTTCGCGAAGACACGCGCGTGCAAGATCACCCGCATCGCGCCCTTCCGGCAGGCGACACCACAGGAACATGCCCGCCTGCGGCACCAGCCACGGCTCGATATCGAGCGGACGCAGCCGGGCAATGGTGCGCTCACGCGCTTCGGCAAGGCGGTGGCGGATCGACTCCATGTGCTTGCGATAACCGCTGTCGGTAAGCGCCATCAACAGGATGTCGGAGGCCAGACGACCACCACCAAACGTAGTCGCGAGCTTCAGGTCGATCAGGCTGTCGATCCAGTCGGCCCGGGCCGCAATGCAGCCACAGCGTAGCGACGCCGAAATCGTCTTGGAGAAACTGCCGATCAGGATCACCCGCGACAACCCATCGAAGGCCGCCAGCCGTGGCGCATGCGTGGTCTCGAAATCCGCGAAGATATCGTCCTCGACGATCACCATGTCCGCGCGCTCGGCCAGCTTCAGCACGCGATGCGCCGTGACAGGGGAGAGCACGGCGCCCGTGGGGTTATGCAGCCCTGAATTGGTGATGTAGACGCGCGGCGAGTGCTCCTGCAACACCGCTTCGAATACGTCGATGTCCGGACCTGTCGCCGTATACGGCACGCCGATGACATTCACCCGATGCGCCTTCAGCAGCGCATGGAAATTGAAGTAGCACGGATCGTCCACCACCACGGTATCGCCCGGTTCCAGCAGGAACCGGCATACCAGGTCGATGGAATGCGTACCCGACTCGGTGAGCATCAGTTGCTCGGGCGAGGCATCGACGCCAGTGGCCGCGATACGCCTGGACAGCAACTGGCGCAGCTCGGCCGGCCCCAGCGGCGATGCGTAATCGGTAAGCATCGGCGTATCGGCACGCGCGGCCGCGCGCAGGGCACGACGCATGCCCTCTTCGTACATCCAAGAGGACGGCAGCCAGCCGCAGCCGGGTTTCAGTACATCCGCACCGGTCTCCAGCGCCTGCCGCGACATCCACAGCGGATCGATCTCGCGATCGAGCCGCGGCCCGATATCCGCCAGCGACAACGGCGCGGCCGCACCAGTGACATAGAACCCCGAACCAGGCCGCGACGCGATCACACCTTCGCTGGCCAGCCGCTCGTAAGCCTCGACCACCGTGGACACGGACAGCTCCATGGCCTTGGCCTGCGCCCTCACCGAGGGCAGCCGCGTGCCGGGCCCATAGATGCGCGAAGCAATGCCCGCACGCACTGCCGTCACCACTGCCTCGATCCGGGTATCTCCACGCCTCATGACACTTCTCCGAAACTGTACTGCCATTGATACCAAACAGTTTCCTCCAATTGTACTCAACCGTGCCTTGGGAAGCGCCGCTGCGAGTGGTCCACTGGACACCACTCAAAGGAGCAGGTCATGGAAAAGTCCACTAGCGGATGGCTCAACGGCATGATGGGCGTGGCCATCTTCGCCGGCTCGATGCCCGCCACCCGCGCCGCCGTGGTCGAGCTCGACCCGTATTTCGTCACCGCGGGCCGCGCCACGATTGCCGCCCTGCTGGCGCTTTGCCTGCTGGTGGGCTTGCGCGAGCGCCGCCCGGGCCGCCGCGATCTCTCTTCACTGGCCATCGTGAGCGTGGGCGTCGTGCTGGGCTTTCCCCTGCTGACCTCGCTGGCGCTGCAACACATCTCGGCCGCCCATTCGCTGGTGTTCCTGGGCCTGTTGCCGCTGTGCACGGCCTTGTTCGGCGCGCTGCGTGGCGGCGAGCGCCCGCGTCCGGCGTTCTGGCTGTTTTCCATTGCCGGTGCTGCCTGCGTGGTGGGCTACGCCCTGCGCGATGGTGTGGCCTCGTCGCTTCAGGGCGACCTGCTGATGCTGCTGGCCGTGGTCGTCTGTGGCATGGGCTATGCCGAAGGCGGCAGCCTGTCGCGCAAGCTCGGCGGCTGGCAGGTGATCAGCTGGGCGCTGGTGTTGGCCCTGCCCGTGATGCTGCCGATGTTCGTCCTCACCCTGCCCGCCTCCCCCGGCAGCGTGTCCTCATCGGCATGGATCGGCCTGGCCTACATCTCCGTCTTCAGCATGCTGATCGGCTTCATCTTCTGGTATCGCGGCCTCGCGCAAGGCGGCATCGCGGCGGTAGGCCAGTTGCAATTGCTGCAACCGTTCCTCGGCCTCGGCCTCGCGGCACTGCTGCTGCACGAAACCGTAAGCTGGGCGATGCTTGTGGTTACGCTTGGCGCTGTCGTCTGCGTGGCTGGTGCGCGGCGCTTTGCGAGATAACCCGTTCACACGCTTCCCGGTTCGCTCAGCCGCCTAACAGGCGCCGGGTCATCAACGATGTCATGTCTCGGCGACCATCCACGATCAGATAGATAACGACCCGGTTTTCGTGGACGCGATAGATCACCCGGTACGGCTTGAAGGTGGTCTGGCGATATTCCTTGATACCGAGTGCCAGGAGTTCTTTGGGATGGCTACCACCCTCTGGAAACCGGGCGAGTTGCTCTACCGCCGTCATCAACTGATCCAGGACGTAGTTGGCATTTGCTACACAGTCGAATTCCGCGATGTAGTCGTGAATCGATTCCAGGTCCTGTTCCGCACCCTGGCTCAGCAGGACGTCGTAAGAGCCTCGTCGAGCCGGCATCAGTCCGCGACACGCTTCGCACGCAGACGTGCCACCACATCTGCCACTGGCTTGACCTTGCCGGCGACCACTTCCTGGTTACCCAGAGCGAGGACCTTCAGCAGGGCCAGGACCTCCTGCGTTTCCTCGAAAGAAGCCACGTCCTGAATAACGGCCTTGGCTTCGCCATTCTGGGTGATCACCAGCGGTTCGCGCTGCTCCGCCAACTGGGCCAGAACCTCGGCTGCATTGGCTTTGAGGTAGCTGATCGGCTTGACCTGAGACGAGTAGCGCATGGGTAGACCCCGGACTGATATGGACTTAATTTAGTCCTTTAATAGTCCTTCATCAAGTCGACACCGCCCGTGCCCAGGCACGCAAAGGGCCCTCCCGGCAGGGAAAGCCCTTTCGTACAAGCTACGGCCCATCGACGACCGGCAACCCTATCGCGCTTGCCTGATCTCCCGAACGCAGCACAGTCACCGTCGCCGGGCGGTAATCCTCCGCCTTCGCATTGAAGATGTTCGGCACGAAGATCTGTGGATTGCGGTCGTAAAGCGGGAACAAGGTGGACTGCACCTGCACCATGATCCGGTGTCCCGGCTGGAACACATGGTTCACGTTGGGCAGTTCGAACCGGTAGCGCTGCGGCTGGTTGGCCGGAATCGCCGCAGGGTGTTCGAAACTCTCCCTGTACCGCCCGCGGAAGATATCCAGCGCGATAGGCAGTTCGTACCCGCCCATCGTCGGGTCGGAAGGCACCTGCGGTGGGTACACGTCGATCAGCTTCACGATGACATCGCCATCGGTGCCCGTCGTGATCATATGCATGTCCGCCACGGGAGTGCCCTGCACCCGTACCGGTGATTTAAGTACCGGTGTCTCGTACACCAGCACATCCGTACGGCCATCGACGAAGCGCTGGTCGGTCACCAGCCACTTGCTCCAGGGCAGATAGCCAGCGTACGTCGATCCATAGCCGAAAAACGGATCGAGCACGGGGCGTGGCAGGAAAGGCACGGGTCGTGCCGGATCGCTGACATAGCTGTCACCAGCCTGCGCTTCCGTAGGCGCCGTAAACGACAGGCTACGATCCTTGCCCAGGTACAGCGGCTTCAACCCCACAGCACAGCCCTTGTCGCACGCGACTGGCCAGTCCGGGAAATGATCCCAATGGCTTTCGCCCGTGTTGTACACGGAGACATGCGCCAGCTTCGCCGTTGCACCGCCCCGCAGATACTGGTTGAGAAACGGCAGCACCATGTCGCGGTTGTACTCAAGCGCGGTATCGCCCGACCACTTCAACGGCCCCAGCGTATAACCGATGCCATTGACCTGGCTGTGCGACCACGGCCCCAGCACCAGCCAGTTGTTGGACGCATGCCCTGCGGCCTTCAATGCAAGCCACGCATGGTTCGCACCCCACATGTCTTCCTGGTCGTAGAGGCCCTGCTCCCACAGCGTGGGCACCGACGAGGGATGGGCCGCCAGCAGGCGAGCGAGATCCTGCCCCTGCCAGAAGGCGTCATAGGCAGGATGTTCCATCATGCGACTGACGAAGGGCAGTTTGTCGAGGCCACGACTGCGGATGTAATCGCCCGTGGAGCCTGCGCGCAGGTATTCGTCGTATTTGTCGAAGGTGTCGCTGGGGGTGACCACGCCCGGCCCTTGCTGCACCGTCTGCATGTGTACGTAGCCGAGCATCATGTTGCGGAAGGCACCGTAGTGGAACCAGTCATCGCCCATGTAGGCATCGATGACGGGGCTCTCCGGCACCGCCGCCTTCAGCGCCGGATGCGGGTCGAGCAGGGCCATCGCCACGGTGAAGCCTTCGTACGACGAGCCGATCATGCCCACGTTGCCGTTCGATTCCGGCACATGTTTCACCAGCCAGTCGATGGTGTCCCAGGCGTCGGTGACGTGATCTACCTTCGTCGGGTTCAGCGGCCCGCGCACGGGCCGCATCATTACGTACCTGCCCTCGGAGCCGTACTTGCCCCGCACATCCTGGTAAACACGGATATAGCCCGCTTTCACGTATACCGCATCGCTGTGCGTCAACGCGGAAAGCATGGTCGAGGCCTTCTCGTTGCCCGCGCGCTCCTCGGCGTTGTATGGCGTACGGGTGAGCAGGATGGGCGCATCGTGCGCCCCCTTGGGCAGCATGATGATCGTCTGCAGCTTCACGCCATCGCGCATGGGGATCATCACCACACGCTTGACGAAATCCTGCCCGCCGGGGATCACGTCCTCGAAGGTCTTCGGTATGTCATTGGTCCCCACCAGCCCCTGCGGTGGCGGATCGGCCGGCGCCGCCGTGGCCATGACTGGCACGATTGCGGCAAGGAAACACAGCAAACCCACTTTCCCCTGAGTCATCCCCATACACTCATCCTGTGGTTGCGGAAGCGACCGAATCGGTCAGCGAACGATTTAGCCACGGGTCGCGGGCAGGCGACAGCTAAAAACGCTAATGGGTCCCATAAGTTGCCGTTAACCGTGGGCATCATCGGCGGTGGTGACGACCCCCATCCCCCATAAGTCATCTTTATCTGCCCATGCCGCCCGACTTAAGAATGGCTAATCCCTCCCCCGACGCGTCCCCGCGCAAGGTGATGCCCATGGGCGTCCGACTCGACATCGCGCTGTTGCGTAACTTCGTCGCCATCGCCGATGCCACGGCGATGAGCCGCGCCGCCGAGCATGTCGGTCGCACGCAGGCCGCCCTCAGCCAGCAGCTGAAGAAGCTGGAACAGGCGGTGCAGCAGCCGCTGATGATCCGTACCGGACGCGGCGTGGTGCTCACCACGCATGGCGAGCGACTTCTGGCCCACGCGTACAAGATCCTCCGCGTACACGACGATGCCGTGGCGGAGCTGACCGGCGATGCCTTGTCGGGTCGATTGCGCTTCGGTTGCCCCGACGATTACGCAAGGATCTTTCTTCCCGGTCTGCTGCAAAGCTTCGCCCGCCAGCATCCCCAGGTCTTCATCGAAGTGGTCTGCGCACCGACGCCCCGACTGCTTGAGCGACTGAAGGACCAGTCGCTGGACATCGCTATCGTGTCCCAACCCGATAGTCCGGAGCGCGCGCAATTCCTGCGTTGCGAGCCTTTCGTGTGGGTTGGAGGCAAGGGTAGCGAGGCGTTCCGGCTGGACCCACTGCAACTGGCACTCTCGGACCCCGATGCACTGGACCACATCGCGGCCACGACCAGCCTGGAGCGCGAGGGACGCAGCTATCGCGTTGCCTATGCCAGCGGCAGCGTGGCCGGCCTAACGGCCGTGGTGCGCTCGGGGCAGGCCATCACCGTGATGACGCTGACCGGCGTACCGCCAGACTTGCAGGTGCTGCCGCCTTCCAGCGGACTACCGCCGCTTCCCTCGGTGGGCATTACCGTGCAGACGGCAGGAAGTCATCATTCCCGCCTGCTGGAATGCTTTGAGGAACACATACGCGATGTACTTCCCGCGCTCTGATGCTTGCATGCGAAAAGATCGCGCGTAAAAACACAACGAAAGCCAAATAGCCTGCGCTTTTCGCAGGAATTCGCTTCAACGCCAGGCCGCCACGGCCGTTCCTGGAGGTGCCTCGCCATGCGTCTCTTCACAGGAAACCACCCGATGTACCGCAATGTCCCGCTGATCCTCGCGATCGGCCTGCTGGCCTTCATCACCAGCAACCCCGCCAGCGCCAGGAAAAGCCATCGCGAGGAGACCCCGCGCGCCATCTCCTCTACCACCTGCTTCGACCCGTCCGACGCTCGCGACATTCTTCTGTGGAGGGGTCGGGCACCGGGCGCCGTGGGTGACGATGCCTGCCGCGACATCCCCTTCGTGCGCGAGTACGTTCCCGCCGACGGCGAAACCGCGGGTCAGCCCGCCATCCTCATCATTCCGGGTGGCGGCTACGATCACCTGACCGATGCCAGGGAGCAGGAGCCCGTCGCCCAGCACTTTGCAGACGCGTACCACGTCAAGGCCTTCGTGCTTTATTACCGCCTGGTGCAGGACAACGGCACCTACCGCTATCCCGTCCCCATGTGGGATGGCCGCCGCGCCCTCAACCTGCTGCGCCACGACGCCGGTCGCCTGGGCATCGACCCCGAACGCATCGGCCTGTTCGGCTTCTCCGCCGGCGGGCATCTCGCCAGCACGCTCGCCCTGCACCCTGACTCGGACTTCGGCATGCCCGTGCATGACGCCATCGACGCGGTGAATGCCCGCCCCTATTTTCTGGGCCTGGGGTATCCGGTGATCTCGATGCTGCCCTCGCAGTACGCCTCGCCGAACTCGCTCAAGCACCTGCTCAATGGATACAGCGGTGGCGAACTGGATCGCCTTGAGCATGAGCTGTCCAGCCAGGACCACGTCACGTCGGCCACGCCTCCGGTGTTTCTCTTCGAGAGCATGGACGACCAGCGCATCAGCGCTCAGAACAGCGTGATGTTCGCCAACGCCTTGCAGGCAGCCGGTGTGCAGGCGGATGTGCATCTGTTCCGCCATGGCGAGCACGGTGCCGGCCTTGCCGAAGGCATCCCGGAAGAAGAAGCGTGGCCCGATATGTTCGGCCACTGGCTCGCTGCGCGTGGTTTTATCGGCACAGCGGCACAACCCGACGATACCCGCCACCACAGACGTCACGAAGACCGATAAAGCACCAGCCCCCTCACGTCGTTCCTGCGAACGCAGGAACCCAGCGCAGCGAGACGGGTTGTCGCGAAAACTCCACCTAAAAGAGCAGATGAAGCCAACGGCACTTACTGGCAAACCGAGGCGCTGGGTTCCAGCTTTCGCTGGAACGACGAGTTGCTAGCTCCCGCACCATGCTGTTAGCTCCCGCACCATGCGGCTAGCTCCCGCACCATGCGGCTAGCTCCCGCACCATGCGGCTAGCTCCCGCACCATGCGGCTAGCTCCCGCACCATGCTGCAAGCTCCCGCATCAGGCTGCAAGCTTCCTCACGGTGCGCTGCAAGCCCCCTCACGTCGTTCCTGCGAACGCAGGAACCCAGCGCGATGCAATCGGTTTCAACCCAACGCCCCATCGGCTTCCGCTCTGGAAAAGAAAGCCCCGGTCTCCCGGGGCTTTTTCATACCCTCATCATCAAACCCGAGGCATGTTCTTCGTCACGCAATGTATCCCACCACCACCCGAAGCAATCGGATCAATATTCACCTGCACCACCTCCCGCCCCGGATACAACGAAGCAAGCAGCGTCCGGCAATACCGGTCCGCCTTCCCATCCCCGAACTGCGGCGCAATCACCGCGCCATTGATCGGAAGGAAATTGATATACCCCGCCGCAAACGTCGAATCATCCTCGGAGAATTCGCTATCCCGGATCTCCAGCGGCGGCGGCAACGCATGCACCTCCAGCCGCTTGCCATCGGCATCCGTCGCTGACTTGAGTATCTGTAAATGCTTCCGGGTGACATCGTAGTCATACGACTCCGGATCGTTGTCCAGATTGGCAATCACCACGCCCGGCCGCACAAACCGTGCATAGAAATCCACATGCGCATCCGTGATGTCCTCATCCCGGATACCCGGCAGCCAGATGATCTTCCGCAACCCAAGCCGCGCCTTCAGCTCCGCCTCGATCTGCGCGCGGCTCATGCCCGGGTTGCGATTGGGATTCAACCAGCAGCTCTCCGTCATGATCGCCGTGCCATGCCCATCGACCTCGATACCGCCACCCTCGCCAGTCACGAGGCTGCGCATGTAATCCACTTTCAACTCATGGCTTAGTGCGCTTGCAACCTGCGCATCCCGCGAATGCTTCTGCTTTCCGCCCCAGCCATTGAAATTGAAATCCACCAGGCCGAGATCGCCATCGGCATTCCGGACGAAGCAACCGCCGTAGTCGCGTATCCAGATATCGTCCACCGGCATCGGTAAATAATCGATATTTCCCGACCCGCATTCCTCGCGGGCATCATCCTCCTGGTCTTCACGGCAAAGCACCGTCACTGGCTGGTATCGCGCAATGGTTCGCGCCAGCAAGGCCACCGTGCTGTTCACATCCTCGGCGAAGTCTTTCCACACCGAACGCGACGCCGCATAGGCAAGGAATACCCGCTCCTGCGGAAGGTGCTCATCGGGCATCCACCATTTTCCGGATGCCGTCGCTGCATTAACGCGCAGCCCATGGGAAACCAGCAACCCGGCACCAGCGGCCAGGGAAGCCTTCTTAATAAAATCTCTGCGCGTAGACATGGCGATATCTCGTGATGACCCGTGCGTGCATCAGCACACAACACTGTAGTCCCGAATTGCCAATAAATAATAATAAAAATTATCAGGCAATAAGGGCAAAGCAAGCCTAATCACCCCGCGCTGACTGCCAGATCAACGCGCCACCCGTCGTTCCAGCGAACGCTGGAACCCAGTGCGGTGAGATGGGTTTTCGCGTGCGGGTTGCGTGTATAAGGGCCGATGGTGCGTGATCGTTTTGCTGGTGAAACGCGGCGCTGGGTTCCAGCGTTCGCTGGAACGACGTAGGGCGATCGACACAGGCACCGCGTCAGGCAGCATCGAAGCGCTTATCGATTGCCACACGATGCCTGCAACGCACTCAGACACAAGTGATGCTTGATGAGGCGACGAGACCAGGCTTCTGAATGTTCATGAGTCCTCAAAGCGCGTCTGGCGAAGCCGACGCACAATAGTTGCAATTGCAATTCATGAGTCGCATCATGCCCGGACGATCATCGCCTGCCCAGCGATACAGATGCCCCGCGACGCCCCGACACATCCTGCCGGGTACGGCGAAGCCTGCCCGATCGCCCGGCATGCTGATCACTGGAAGGACACCGCTCACTTCCCGAAGAGGATCATCCATGACCACCCAGCTCTACGGTTTCTGGCGCTCGAACGCTGCCTTCCGCGTTCGTGTGGCGCTTGCCCTGAAGAACATCCCCTGCGAAGAAATCGAAGTCGATATCCTCTCCGGGCGGCAGTTCGATCCGGAGTATGCAGCGCTCAATGCGGAACATGTCGTGCCCACTTTCATCCACAACGGCCATCGCCTGTTCCAGTCAATGGCGATCATGGAGTACCTCGACGAGATTCATCCGGAGCCAAGACTGCTTCCCGACAACCCCGAGGAACGTGCCTATGCACGCTCACTGGCGCTCGTCTCCGTCGCGGATGCCCACCCCCTCGTCGTGCCGCGCGTGCGCAATCATCTCGCCCATGCATTCAATGCAGACAACGCCGCGATTGTGGCGTGGTGCAGGCACTGGGCCGCCGAAGGGCTCGCCACGTATGAACGCCTGCTCGGGCATCGTCCTGCGTCGCCCTTTGCACTGGGCGACGCACCAGGTATCGCCGATATATGCATCGCCGGGCAGATCATCACTGCCGAGCTTTATGACCTCGATATCACGGACTACCCGCAAGTCACGACGCTCACGGCACGCTGCTTCGAGCTGCCCGAGTTCCGTGATGCCCATCCGTCCCGACGTCCGGGGTATGTGCGGTGACATTGGCTTCCCTGACGTGAGGCTACCCGAGGCGTCTTGGCGGTGAGCTGATGTCGGCTATCGGCATGATCGCCGGTGAAGGCAAACCGCTGGAGGCTGCTCTTCAGGCACTTCATCTGGAGCCCTCAGACGCGAACACTTTCAGGGCGTTGCTGAATGAGCGTCTTGATTCCATGCAGCCGTACAACACCGCGCGGTATCGGTTATCGGAGGAGCGTACGCTCCAGTGGATAGAAGCCGGGCGGCCTCGGTAGCCCATCAACGCCAAATCGCCAGCCTGGTCGGCGAGACGCAAGGACGGGAACCCCGGTTTCCTTAACCTTTAATAGCAACCGGCCCTATTAAAGGTTAGGGCGCTAACCTTTAATAAGCCTCGACCTTATTAAGGATTGCTGCTTAGCACCGATCTTGACGCCGGCCGCGATAGACAAGCGTGACCGCGTCTTTCATGCCATGCAAATTCTGAAGTGATTGAAACCACCTTAAAAGGCCAAAGAGGACATCCGCCTTTTCGCGAGTTCCGCAGTCACATTCGCTTTTGAGAAAAAAAAACACAGCCTCGTTACTCCGAGGCTGTGTTTTTGTTTACAAATCACGTTGAAGCGAGTAGGCCTCAGAACGGTTGTGTACACTTTGCGGAGAATCGGAATCATCTCAATTTAGAGAACGTACCTTGATATGAAGCAAGAAATGGCCGCATCCAAGATATGTCATTCTCAACGATGCTAGCTTGAATGGTATAAAACCACCAATTCAAAACCAATCTTGCTTCCTTTCTCACCACATTTCCGTCTTGGCCCAGTCGCTGCAAAGAGGCTACGGCGCGCATTTCCAAATCGGCCTATAAGTCGTAAGCCATGTTTGCCAAGCGATCGCGCTCCTGCGCTTTCACCTGAGTTGCATCCAGCCTCATCGGCCTGGCGTACGTGGCTTCACGAGGACTTTCTTGAATCTGGCAAATTCCGCCCATCCCCCGCGGGCGTAAAATAAGCTGACGTAATGTGCTCTAGACGAAGACATCCATGTCACAGCGGAGACGCCGTGAAGCACGCTAATTTTATATCGACCTGGAGCTCGTCGGTAGCGCTGCGGATTGCTCCATCCCATCGGGAGGATAGATGTCGAACGAGAGATCCAGTCCGAGGCCTGCGACCTCGAGAAGTAGAGAAGAGGTAAGGATGTCTCCACTGCTGCCGGACAGGAACCATCCGATAAAAAGCTCTGCCCGGCCTCCGTTCACCTTGATCTCAGTAAAAAGGTTTTGTGCATGCGCCAGTCGAGCGATGCATTCCTTGATAGATTCGGACAGCCAGCGATTGTCGTTCTTGACCAGGGGGAATACGGCGAAAGACTCGCTGTAGACCCCATCCAGGGGAGTACCTTTCGGTGTCTGTCTCGGCTTGCCCTTGTTGTGGGTTACGGACGCTTCGAGTCCGACGCCAGAGAGCATTGCCTCGGCGCCAACAGCTTCACTGAACAGCCGAAGGCTAATTGAGCACTTGTCGGTCACGGCAGGAAATCTTTGTAGTTTCCATGGTTGACGGCGTTCCCTTCGTGATCGCCGGTGATGACATCCCCGTTCGGTGCAATGCCCGTCCAATCAGGGGGGACATCGGAGCGGCAGCGTAGCCGTAAGTTGAGACCCCGCCATTCAGGCCGATCGGGTCGCTCTGCATGTACCGCCCCGTCGCCGCTTCATAGTCCCGATTGACGTTGTAGTTCAACCCACTCTTGGCATCGAAGTACTGGCCGGGTTACCACATGAGGACTGATGTTCCCGCTTGACTCAGTTCCGCAACCTCCACCGTGACCCTGGATTCTTCATCCAGAGGTATTGTTATCCGCCCAAAAGTACCGAAGTCAATATTCAGTGCTATATCTAAAACTTCTTCCGCGAACGTAACATCTCGGCCGATGAAGGCGCAAAGGCGATCACGAAAATTGGAGATAATTGGTTCCCCTGTAGTGGCAATAGGCAATGAGTAAACTGTCAGACGGCTGTCATCGAAGTGGAATTGAAAATAATCCATTACAAACGTGACTGCGGAGAGTTGCCGGCCTACAAGAGATTTATTGAGAATGTCATTAGTTGTCGACATGTTTATCGCTCGATATGTCTGAGAGGCGAGTTGTTAGGGAGTGTACGCCCTGTCAGGGGGTCAATCCCCTGTTCCGAGCTGTTCTGATAAACCCCATAACCATTTGGATACTGATACTTTCCACTCGTCACTGGATCCATCATACGTAAGGTATCGACAGCCGGGCTAAAACCTGGGCCGCCGCTGCCGCCGGTATATTGGTAGCCCTTTCCGTTTGGTGTAGGAGTCGGCCCGCTAGCGCCTCGCGGAACAGGGAAGGTGCGGCCACCCGAAGTGACGATAAAGTCGGGCGCGGATGGACCTGCTGACATGGATGCCACAGGAGGCTGCAGTTCTGGCCGTACACATTCGCCCTGCGGTCCCCATTCTCCCGTATCGGGACGGGGAACATTCGCTTGACCAGGGATCGGCGCACCTTCCCGAGCCTCTTCATCAAGGCGTTCGATCTCTTCATTGATTTCCGGAATGCTCTCGGGAAGATTTTCTTCGGGTGGACCGCCCCAAGTCTGAAGCCCCCAAGGATCAGATGCTCCCATGGGAGAGCTTCTGACGTAGCCATAGGTGCTGACACCGCCCTTTAAACCGATCGGATCGCTCTGAAGATAGCGTCCGCTGGCTGCCTCGTAATCACGGCGGACGTTGTAGATCAGTCCACTCTCGGCATCAAAATATTGCCCCGGGAACCGCAAGTTGAGCACGTACCCAACAGCCGAGGTGGGTGCTGCCTCTCCGAACGGGTTACCGGCATAGGGCCATTGCCAGAGCACGGTGCCCGTGGTGTCGGTCACCGCCCGCGGCGTGCCCAGCCCATCGGCATGGATAAAAGCCAACGATGCTGTGGTGCCATTCCGATCAACGATGCCCACGGGCAGGTCGCCTAGCCAGACGTAGTCACGAGTGGCCGTCCCTGTCGATTCGGACAGCAGCTGGCTGGCTTCGTTGTAGTCAAACCGTGTGGTGGTCGTGCCCGCCACCTTCTGCACTCGTTGGCCCAGGGCGTTGAGCACATAGATACCGACGGTGGTGCCGTCTTTCTGAATCGAAGTCAGCCGATTGCGTTGGTTGTAGCTGAACGTATACGCCCCGGAGGCCAGTACGCTCGACGTGGTGTTGCCCCGTGCGTCGACTTGGCGCGTTGTCGTGCCGATGGCTGTGAGATGGTGCGTGCCGGTGGCATAGCCGTAGGTGCCGGTGAGAATACCGGGTCCGGCTTTGGTCAGGCGATCGCCTGTCTTGTTGTACGTGTATGCCTCAATCGCGGCGCCTGCCGGGTTCGTTACGCCGGTCAGGCGGTAGAGCGGATCGTAGCTATACGTCTCGGTGGCCGTGGGTACGCCACTGCTGCTACCGATGGCCGTGATGTGGCCGAGCACGTCCCGCTTGAGGTGGAGCGAGAATGCTGCGCCGGTGATGTCGGTCAGCGCTCCGGAGACGTCGCGCGTTAAAGTCACCGTCTGCCCGTCACCGAGCGTGTAGGAAGCGATCGGCCCGAACGAATGGTAAACGACGTTGCTGACGATAGTCGCTGCCGTGCCACCCGGCGGTGTGGCTGTGACGGTGGTGATGTTGCCGATGCTGTCGCGGGTATAGGCAATAAGGGTCCCGTTCGGCGTGGTCACCGAATTGAGGCGGTTGCCGCGCGTCCAGGTATAGGTGGTTGTCCTGGTCGTAGTGCCGACGGTTTGCTGTTTCCGAACGACATTGCCGCGTGCGTCGTAGCAGAAGACGATGCTGCCGTTGCTTTCTACGATGCGAGTCAGATGACCTCTGCCGAAGCCGCCGAGGCAGCCAGTGACCGAGTCTGCCTCATCGTACTTGTATTGCACGTTGAGCGTCGTATCGGCATAGCTCGTCGAGAGGGGACGATTGTTGACATCGTACGTTGATGTGCTGCTGTTGTTGATGGCATCGGTGGACGTGATCAGGTTGCCAGCGGCATCGAACGCGCGGGCTGTCGTGCCTGTGTCCGGGCTTTCCAGGCCGGTGACATTACCCAGGGGGTCGATGTCATAGGTGGTGTTCAACCCGTCCGGGTCGCTGAAACCGACGACTCGGTCGAGTGCATCGAACGAGGTGACCGACTGGGTGTCTTTCGTGGTGGTGTCAGTGCCCTGATAGTTACGGAGCGTACTGACCAGCCGGTTGAGCCCATCAAACACCTGCTTGCGCTGGATGCCAAGGCCATCCTGGCTGTGGGCAAGGTTGCCGTTAGCGTCATAGCTGTCGGCGTAGGTCGCAGAAAACACCGTACGACTAAGACCGTCGGTGATCGCCGTGAGCTGGCCAAGCGTGTTAAAGCTCTGTGAGGTGGTACGCACCACGGTGCCGGCCGCCGTGATGACCTCCTCCTTCGTTCGATGGCCTGCGGCGTCCAGCGTGTAGTGGTAACGGCGCCCCTGACCATCGGTCACATCGGTCAGGCGGTGAGCCGCATCGTAGGTGTAGGTTGTGGTGACCTGATCCGGGTCAGTGACCTGATGAACGGTGCCGTCCGGGTTATAAGTGATGGTAGTCGCCGCGTCGCTGGCCGACGGCGTGCCCGATGCCTGCGCACGAACCGTGGTCGTCGCCAGCCAGCCTCGTGGGGTGTACGTGTAGTCGGTCAGCACCCCGTTAGGAGCCTTGACGCGGGTGGGTCGCCCATTTTTGTCGTAGCTCACGAAGGTGGTGACGAGCCCTGCGCCATCCGTGACGGCGTTCAGGTCACCCGGACGATGGCAGGCGCCACCCAGGGTGGCACAGCCCGATTCGTCGCCTTGCGGGTACCAGGCGTAGGTCAGGGTGTCGCTCACGTCGGTGCGCGGGCCGTCGACCGTGAGCAGCAGGCCGAGAAGCGGGCAGGTAGTCGACACGCTCTCGCAGTAGGTAAGGCTCGTACGACGGACCCCGGTGGGCACGGTGCCAGTGGCAGCACAGGTGTAGGAGGGGGCCTTTACGGGGTCGATGAGGCATTGGGCCGTCGTCTGGCCCCGGCTGTTGAATGCCCAGCCCTCCTTTTGGATGAGGTTGCCCGAGGCGTCTTTGACGGTGCGAAGCAAGGGCACGCGCAGTACGGTGTTCCACGTGGTGTCGATGGTGCGTTGGTCAGCTGAACCTTTCGCGTCGATCTCCTGCGTGGGCAGGCCATTAGCGTCATAGGTCATCGCCCGGACGCTGCCGTTGAAGTCGGTGTAGCTCGCCGGCCTGGAGTTGACGTCATAGGTGCGGGAGGCATACGGCTGGCCGCATTCACCGCACGGCTTATCGATGGTGGCCACCCGGAACAGGCCCTGGACGGTGGCATAGCCCTGGTGGGAGACACCGCCGAGGGGGTAGGTCACGTCGGAGGAGCCGTCGACGTTGTAGACGATCGCCACCCGCCCATTGCCTCCGGAGAATTGAGTCGAAGTCGCTCGACCGGTGCTGTCGAACGCGGTGTCCTCAAAACGCACGCCGTTCTCGTCAACAAGGCCGGTCATGGCCGACGGCAAGCTCTTACCGCCGGTGAGGGGCGACTCGTTGTAGACGTACTGGCGCGTCTTGCTGTCGGGGTATTGGACCGACGTCAGATTCCCGGTGGTGTCGTACCCGTAGACGAACGCGCCACCGTCGGGAAGCGTGAGTTGGTGGACGCGGGCGTTGGCATCATAGGTAAACGACAGGGCGCGTCCGTCCGGGGCGGTCACGGTCAGTAGGAGCCCCGGCTTGGGCGCGACCGCCGGATCGGTCAGTGTGTCGCTGTAGGTGAGTGTGGCGGTCTGGCCTGTCTGGTCCTGGACGGTCAGCAAGGCCCCATCGGGGTTGTACGTTTCCGTGTGGCGGAGGGCCGCCACCCAGAGCGAGTAGCCCGTCGTCGCCCCCTGGGCATCGATCGACTCGGTGAGAATGTCGGGGTTGTTGACCGTGGTGGTCCAGGCGTTGGTGCCAGACTTGCGAAAGGTCTCGCGCAGGCCGCTCGGCCGGGTGGCAGTGATGACGAACGAGCCCGAATTGCCCGTGAGGCGGGTCAGGCTGCGGTTGAACGAATGGCTCCAGTGCGTACCCATCGCGCTTCCCGGCGCCGAAGGATGACTGTTGTAGAAGCGACGGAATCGCAGCCAGTCGCTGGCGGTGTAGTCGTCCTCCTGAACGTACTTGTTACCGGTGGCCGTGTTGATGGGGTCCCCGGCCGACGGGGTACCGGTATCTGGCACGCCCTTGCCTGATTCGCAACTGGGGGCGTCGCCGCCCCCCGAGCCCGTACCGCCACCGCCACCATTGCTGCCCTCGCCGCCGTCACAGCCCGCGCCTTCGCCGTTGTTCTGAGCGGCGTCGAAGCTGTACTGGGTGGCAAAGACGCCATTGCCGCCGCTGCAGGGCGACTGGAGCAGCATGCCGGCGACGGCGCCATCCTCGCGGGGCGGGTCGTAGAAGGTCGGCGTATAGCCGCAATCGAAACCGGGCCAGACGCGTTGCCAATCGGCCCACCAGTGGTCAACGGCTTCCCCCACGGAATCGAAGGGGCCATTGTCGGCGTAGCCTTGGTGGAAATATGGGGCATCCCAGTAAACCCCTGTTCCGTCTGAAGGAGCAGCAGCGATGTTGAGCCTGTGGACAATCTGCGTCGCTGACGCCGATGCCTGGGCCGCTGGAGGGCGCGTGCTGCTTGATGACGCAGGACCGTCGCTTGGAGAGGCATGGGCAACGGATGAGAGCAGCAAGGCGAACAGCATCGCAAGGCCGTGGCAGACGCGTTTCATCGGACAGCTTCCCTGAGGTGTGCCGCAGGCGTCGGGCCGGGCATCAGGGGAAAGGTGCACTTTTAGGCAAGGGGTGTCTGTAGGGGAAATCTGACAGCCATCAAAAGTGCGACGCTCGTCAAGAAACGTGGATGGAGGTGTAAGCCGCCTCCCTAACATTCCGCTTTCCGACCGACGCATGTTCAGTCTATGTCACCCCGCTTTCTTGACGATGGTGCGGCGAGTGCACCACGACGAGGCAGAGCACAACGCTCGACCGTTTGGAGGGCATCCTCCACTCATGAGAGGTTGACATGCAGATCATTATTGAGGCCGTCAAGGCGGGTTGAGCTCCTTTGCACGCGGTTGTCCTGGGTACCAAGGCGAAGCCACGCCTCACCATGTGCCCCAGGAACGCAACCGATCAAGGCATGCGTACCCGACGTCGTTAGCGTAGGTTTCGGAGGAGAGGGCGTGCCGGCTGGAGGGTGGGCAACAGTCTGGCCAGTTACCTTTCGGCCGGGAACAGAAAAAGTCCCCGGAAGTTCACCAACCCCTCCTGTACCGGCGCGATATGGCGAAGATGCTCCGGCTCACGTACATGGCGCTGGTTATAGATGCCAGCAGATGCTTTGCTTCGGTGATCGTTGATGAACGCGCGTACCTCCTGTTGTCCACGTACGCGGGCGTTGTGTTCATCCACACGCTTGGACAACATGTAATTGAAGTGATGTCGAAAGGAATGCGGGTGGATATCGACGAACGCGGGATCGAGCGAACGCATCTTCGCCATAATTTGGCTTCCCAATGCAGTCTGAGAGAGGGGCTGACCGAAAGTCACTCCCTTTTTGTGCGAGACAAGCAAGAATCCATGCTCACGTACGACCGGGGTCTTCGAGTGGTGATTGAGGAAGTAGTCTTGGATCTGGGATGCCAGCTCCATCGGTATCGGTAGCGGGCGCTCCTTTGTTTTCGCTACAGGCTGATGGCGACGAGGGTCCGCCACATCATCGTGGTTGCGCCGCACCCAAACAATCGGTTCGTGCCCCACGTCGATATCGCTGTAACAAAGGCTTAGAAGCTCGCCACGGCGCATCCCCGTATGGCGCAATAGGCCAAACAGAATCGCGTTGTGCAAGCCAACTCCAGGGTTCCGGAAGGGGTTTCCCGGGTGATCGACGGCAACGATATCCATGAAACGCTCGACCAGATCGGATGGAGGTGATTTGGCATGCGGATCGTCATCCAAGCTTCGGGAAAGGCCGCGAGGACGATGCTTACGGATCAATTCCACCATGCGCTCGATCTGAGCGGCATCCTGCGCTGAACCTTTGTGTTGCGTGACGACTGCCACGACAAAGGCTAGATAGTCAGCCATGGTGGTTAGTCGGTTGTACTGCTGGGGGCCACCTACGGCAGCACACGGCACCGATTGAGCTGTTCGCCCCTCAAGAAGCATCCCCCCGCGCCGACAGCTACGACCAACTGCTTTATCTGCCTCTCCAGCTTCACGCATGTCCCTTTGCACGAAGTCGCGGAGCGACGCGATGTCAGCCACCGTTAGAAATCGACTGCTGCGAAAGTCAGCCACGAGGTCACGCTTTCGAGCATCCTGCCACCTAGTAGAACGGCGATATGCGCGAGCTTGTTCTTGATCGTGTTTGCCGGAGCTCTCGCGTTTCGAAGCTACGAAGTAACAAATAACGTTGGATAGAACAGAGGGCAGCCCCGGCTATCCAATAGGAATAGCGCTCGCTCGCCGCTTGCAAGAACACGAACCGCGATGTGATACACGACGCGTACTCGTTCTCTACTGTTCCAGGATGTGTAGCATTTCAAGCCATCGTTCTCAATCATCAGATCCATCGAAAAAGAAAAAGCCCTTGCAAGAGCAAGGGCTTTTCAAATCTAAATCAACATTTCAAGATATGTGTTGTCTAGAACGGAATATCGTCGTCATCAAACCCTTCATTGACCGGCGGTGCAGACCGCTGCGGTTGATTGCCACCACGCTGCTGGCCGTAATCGCCGCCGCCCTGGCCGCCACCGAAGTTGCCGCCACCACCGCCGCCGCGCTGGTTGCCGCCGCCGCTCCAGTTGTTGCCGCCACCGCCGGCACCGCCGCCGAAGTTGCCGCCGCCCTGCTGGCCGCCGCGCGACTGCTGCGGGCGCGAGGCGCCCTGGCCGCCGCCGAAGCCGCCGCCACCTTCACCACCACCGCCCTGGCCGCCGAGCATCTGCATCTCGTTGGCGACGATGTCGGTGCTGAAGCGCTCGACGCCGTCCTTGTCGGTGTACTTGTCGGTGCGCAGCGAACCTTCGATGTAGACCTGACGGCCCTTCTTCAGGTACTCGCCGGCGATCTCCGCCAGCTTGCCGAACAGCTTGACGCGATGCCATTCGGTGCGGTCCTGGCGTTCGCCGCTCTGCTTGTCGGTCCAGCTTTCGGACGTGGCGATGCGCAGCGAGGTGATCGCCGTGCCGCTGCCGGTGTAACGGACTTCGGGGTCCGCGCCGAGGTTGCCGACGATGATGACCTTGTTGATGCCGCGTGCCATGGAATTCCCTCGTAATACGTGTCTTTGGCCCCGTGGCCCGTGGCCGGGGGCGCTGCCGATGTCCCGCGAACGCCCTTGGGCGGCGAACAGGTCGGACCGTGTAGTTTGGGCGATGCCCGGCTCCGGATCAAACAGGTTTCGCCCGGCCGTTGGCGTGGGCGGCTTCCCGGCCTAGCCCAGCGCCTGCGCGGCCGCGCCAGCGATGCGCCGGGTGCCCCACAGGGCCAGCGGCAGCCAGGCCAGGGTGGCGATGGCGGCGGCCACGAACACGCCCTGCACGCCAAGCTGGCCCAGCGCCACGCCGCCCAGGGCGCCGCCCACGAAGGCGCCGAAGAACTGGCTCGACGAGTAGGCGCCCATGGCCGCACCACGTAAAGGCGCGGGGGCCAGGCGGGAGACGAGGCTGGGTAGCGCCGCCTCCAGCAGGTTGAAGGCGGAGAAGAACAGCGTGGCGGCGGCGCCCAGGAAGACGATGTGGCTGGCGGTGACGGCCATGCCAGCCAGGGCCACGCCCAGGGCGAGGACGCAGGCCACGATCATCCGCATGCTCTGCCCCACTTCGCGCATGCGCGGCAGCAGGCCGCCCATCACCAGCGCGGCGACCAGCATCACCGGAAGGTAGAGCATCCACTGGTCGGAGACCGCGAGCTTCCAGGTGTCGGTGAGCAGGATGGGCAGGCCCACGAAGCTGGCCGTGAGCAAGGCATGCAGGAAAAACACCGAGCCGTTGAGCAGCAACATCTGCGGGTCGAGGAACATCACCCGCAGGTCGCGCCAGGTGCTCCCGCCGCTGGCGCGCTGGATCTCCGGCGCGGGCACCACGAACCACAGCAGGATCATGGCCAGCAGGGCCAACACGGAGGTAAGGCCGAACAGGCCACCGAGGCCGGAGACGGCTTCCAGCGGCGGGCCGAGCACCAGCGCCAGCAGGAAGGACATGCCGATGGAGACGCCGATGATGCCCATGGCCTTGCTGCGACGGTCTTCACGCGTGAGGTCGGCCACCAGCGCGCTGCCGGCACCGGCCACGGCGCCCATGCCTTGCAGGGCCCGGCCCAGGGCAATGCCGGTCAGGGTGTGCGAGCAGGCGGCCACGATGCCACCGACGGCGAAGACGAGCAGGCCCAGGGTGATGGCCGGCTTGCGGCCGATGCGGTCGGAGAGCAGGCCCAGCGGCACCTGCAGGCACATCTGGCCGATGCCGTAGACGCCCAGGGCCACGCCGATCAGCCACGGCGTGGCATCAGGCATGCTGCGCGCATAAACGGAAAAGACGGGCAGGATGAGGAACAGGCCGAACAGGCGGAGGCTGATCACCGCAGCCAGTGTGATGGCGCTACGCAGTTCGAGGGGGCTGAGTTTGCTCACCGAAGGGTTCCGGAGACGGCGCACCAGGGCGACAACGGACTTCGATTATACGGATCGTCGGCCAGTGAACCGTCCCGGCACGGGCTCATGCCTATAATGTGGGCTGATTTGCCGCACACACCATAACGGGCACCATGCACTCCCTCGCCGAAAGCCAGACCACCCTCGATTTCGCAGGCGTCCGCGCCCTCGCCGCCGACGACATGGCGCAGGTCGACGCCCTGATCCGCAGCCGCCTGGCGTCCGACGTGGTGCTGATCAACCGCATCGCCGACCACATCATCGCCGGTGGCGGCAAGCGCCTGCGCCCCATGCTCCATGTGCTCGCGGCCGGCGCCGCCGGCTACCAGGGCAAGGAGCACGCGAAGCTCGCCGCCATCATCGAGTTCATCCACACCTCCACGCTGCTGCACGACGACGTGGTGGACGAATCCGACATGCGTCGCGGCCGCAAGACGGCCAATGCCCTGTGGGGCAATGCGGCGAGCGTGCTGGTGGGTGACTTCCTCTATTCGCGGTCGTTCCAGCTGATGGTTGAGCTGGACGATATGCGGATCATGCGCATTTTGGCGGATACCACCAACACCATCGCCGAGGGCGAGGTGTTGCAGTTGCTCAATATCGGCAATGCCGACGTGGATGAAGCCGCCTATCTGGCCGTGATCGAGCGCAAGACGGCCGTGCTCTTCGCAGCCGCCACCGAGCTGGGTGGCGTGCTTGGGGGGCTGGACGATACGCAGACGGCGGCGCTTCGTCGCTACGGCATGGAGCTGGGTTATGCCTTCCAGATTGCCGACGACCTGCTCGATTACGTGTCGGATGCGGAGACACTGGGCAAGAACATCGGTGACGACCTGGCCGAGGGCAAGCCGACGCTGCCGCTCATTTATGCGATGCAGTCGGCGGATGCCGAGCAGCTGAAGTCGCTGCGTCATGCGATCGAGCATGGCGGGCTGGATTCGCTGGACCGGATCGTGGCGTCCATTCGCGATTCGGGTGCGCTTGAGCGCACTCACGAGAAGGCCACGGCGCACGCGCGTGCGGCCAAGGATGCGCTGTCGGTGTTGCCGGCTTCGGCGCATCGGGATGCATTGCTGGCGCTGGCCGATTATTCGGTGGAGCGGCGGTTCTGATCGATGGGGAAGCGGCTGGGTTTTTCGCTTCTCTCGCTTTGTGGGTTAATCGCGGATGTGATCTGCCTGCGCTTCTTCGCTTCGTTGGCTGTCGCGCGCGAGGCGCGCTCCTACATGGGCCTCGTTGCCTTGTAGGAGCGCGCCTTGCGCGCGACCGATGACCCAACATGCCGCACGATACCGCGCCCTGCGCGCGACCACTCTCTCAATGCTTCGCGGCAAACGCCTCGTCCAGCCACGCGCGCATCGCGCCATACGCCCGCTTGGCCGTCTTGCCGTTGTAACGACAGTTACCTGTCGTATCGGTAGCTTCTTTTTCCGTAAAGCAATGCACCGTGTTGCCGAAATCGGCGGACACCCAGTCGGCCTTTGCCGTGGTCATTTCCTTCTCGAATGCCTGGCGCTGCTCCGGCGGCACGCCCTGGTCGTCCGCGCCATTGAGCGCCAGCACGGCGGCATGAATATCACTGGGCAGCTTGTCGTCGGTGCTTAGCAGGCCGTGGAAACTCACCACCGCGGCGATATCGGCACCGGTACGCGCAAGGTCGAGCACGGCCGAGCCACCAAAGCAGAAACCGATGGCCGCAAGCTTCGTCGAATCGATGGGTGCGTTCTTTTCCTGGGCCTTCAGTTCCTGCAAGGCACGCGTCACGTGATCACGCATGATCTTGCGATCTGCGTACAGCGGTTTCACGGCTTCACCCGCTTCGTCGGCGTTCTTCGGACGCACTTTCTCGCCATACATGTCGGTAAGCAGGATGACGTAGTCCTTGCCGGCGATGTCTTTGGCCTTGGCGATGGCGTTGTCGTTCACGCCGAACCAGTTCGGCACCATGACGAGGCCGGGGCGTTTGGTTTTCACGGCATCGTCGTAGACGAGAAAGCTCTTGTAGGTGACGCCCTGCTCCGTCCACTGGACGGGCTTGGCGACGACTTCGGCCTGCACGCTGCCGGCGCAGCCGAGCAGCAGTAGGGATAAGGCGAGCAACGAAAGGCGCATCGGTAAACCTCCCTGGGAAGAGGCCCGAGTGTAGGAGCGCGCCTCGCGCGCGACCAGCGTCAGGAAACGCTAACCGTCTGCCGGGGCGCATGAGGCGGGTCCTACAGGCCGGAGGCGTGGCGGGTGAGGCGACGTTTTATGGGGGCGAGGCATTCCAGCAGGCGGATGCCTGCGCCTCGGGCGGCCACCAGAGGTGCGGCCTTCCAGGCGTAGACACGCTTCAGCGTGTCGAACGACCAGGCGTCCAGACCATCGGCGCTGCGACGACGGCGTGCGTAGCGGCGGAGCACATGCGTGGCGGCGATATCGCGGCCGGTGTCGCGCGCGGCAACGAGGGTGTCGCGCAACTCCGTCACATCGCGCAGGCCGAGATTCACGCCTTGCCCGGCCAGCGGATGCACGGTGTGCGCGGCGTCGCCGAGCAGCACGAGGCGGCCGGATTCATAGCGGTCGGCCAGCTTCAGGCGCAGCGGGAAACCCACGCGACGCGTCATCGCGCCAATGGGCCCCAGGCGGAAGTCACTGGCGACGCCGAGTTCGGCACGGAAGCTGTCATCGTCGAGCGCCAGCACGCGCTGGGCTTCGTCTTCGGGCAGCGACCAGACGATGGAGCAGCGACCGTCCGCCATCGGCAGGAAGGCCAGGGGCCCGGTAGGCAGGAAACGCTGCCATGCGGTGCGCTCGTGGGGACGCTCGGTTGCCACGTGCGCCACGACACCACGCTGGCCGTAATCCCGGCCATGCGTGCCGATGCCTGCCATCCCACGTAGCGCGGAATCGGCACCATCGGCAGCTACGACAAGGCGTGCGGCAATCACCTCACCATCGGCGAGATCCAGCTGTGCACGGTCTTCGCGCCCGGCGTAAGCCACGACTTCGCCAGGAACAATGCGACGGACGCCGGCATCGTCCAGCGCATGCCACAGCATGGCCTGCACGAGATTGTTTTCGACGATGTAGCCGAGGACATCGCGCCCGTCATCGGCCGCATCGAAACGAATGGTGGCGCCGTTCTCGGCGTCCCATACCACCATGCGCTCGTAGGCCGATGCACGGGCGTCGCGAATGCGCGGCCACACGCCGAGCTGATCGAACAATGCAATGGACGACGGGGCCAGGCCGACCACACGCAGGTCGGGCTCGTCGGCCGCGGACCATGGCGCAGGCTCCTTTGCATCGACCAGCGCCACGGCAAAGCCTGCGCGGGCAAGCGTCAATGCAGCGGTGGCGCCGACCATGCCGCCGCCCACGATGGCGACGTCGAGCAGGCCGCTGCGACGGCGCGGGGATTCCTTCCAGTCGTTCATGGCGTGGTCTCCCTCACGGCGAAGGGTGCATGGGCGCGGAAGCCCATGCCCCGGCGACTCATCGCATGGCGTAGCGGCGGAATGCGGTCGAGGGCCAGCATCGCAAGGGAACGGACCGGGCCCAGCAGAGGCTGGTCGAGACAGGCCAGACGAACGAGGCCATGACTCATCGCCATGGTGCCTTCGCGATCGGCCTTGCGGCGGCTGGCGTACTCGCCGAGCAGGCTTGCGGCACCCACGTCGGATGCGTCGGTGACCAGTTCGGCCAGGGTCAGGGCGTCACGCAGGCCCAGGTTGAAGCCCTGTGCACCGATGGGATGCACGGTCTGCGCGGCGTTGCCAACCAGCACGGCGCGCGTGCCGACCAGCGCCTCGGCCGCTACACGGCGGATGGGATAAGGAGAACGCTTGCCAGGCCGCGACAACCGGCCGAGGCGCCAGCCGAAGCGTTCCTGGGCGAAGGCGACGAAGGCTGCGTCGTCCATCGCAGCCACTTCGTCCGCCCGACCGGCATCTACAGTGAGAACCATGCCGATCCGGCGGTCCGCCAGCGGCAGCACCGCCACGGGCCCCTCGTTGGTGAAGCGCTCGTAGGCCCGGCCGCGCGGATCGCGCTCCGGTGTCATGGTGCTGACGAAGAGAGCCTGCTCGTAGTCATGATCACGCGTGCCGATGCCGAGCTGCGTGCGGATGCCCGAGGTGGTGCCGTCGGCGCCCACCAGCAGGGGCGTCGTGCGCTCCACGCTGCCTTCGGGCGTGGTCATGACCACGCGCCAGCCATTTTCGACCGGCTCGATCCGCTCCACGCGGGCCGGGGCCAGGCGGGTGAGCAGACGGCAACGATCAAGACGCCGCAGCAATGCTGCACCAAGTTCGCGAGCCGGCAGGGTCCAGCCCAGGGCATCCACGCCTTCGTCCGCCGCGTCCATGCGCACGCTGCCGAAGTCACCGGCACGGCTCGTATGAATATGAACGATGGGCGTGGCGCGCGCTTCGGCGAACTCCCACACACCGATGGCCTTGAGGCCGTTCACCGTGGCACGGGCCAGGGCGAGGTTGCGCTCGTCGTAGCTGGGCTGGTCGTCCACGCGGGGCGCGGCGGCCTCCACGAGCACGGCCGGGATGCCGGCGGTATCGAGTGCGATGGCAAGACTGGCGCCGACCAGGCCGCCGCCGACGATCAGGATGGGATCTGGGGAAGTCATGCCGTGATGATAACGCCGCCCGGTGAAGGCGCCGGTACTGCGTCCGCCTGCCGCAGTCACCGGGCGCCCGATAGAATCACTTCCATGGTCAACCGACTGACGAAAATCTATACCCGCACAGGCGATGACGGCACCACCGGCCTGGGCGACGGCAGCCGAACCGGCAAGGACTCCTTGCGGGTGGCGGCCTATGGCACCGTGGACGAGCTGAACAGCGCCATGGGCATGGTCGTGGCCACCGATGGCGTGGACGCCGATGTCCGCGAGGTCCTGCTCCAGCTCCAGCACGAGCTCTTCGACCTGGGCGGGGAGCTGTGCATCCCCGGTATGGCCATGATCCAGGGCGCCGACATCGACCGGCTGGAGGCCGTGCTGGATGACTTCAACGCCGACCTGCCGGCCCTGAAGGATTTCATCCTGCCCGGAGGCGGCATGGCCGCCGCATCATGCCAACTGGCGCGGACGATCTGCCGCCGCGCTGAACGCGAAACCGTGGCGCTGTCCCGCCTCGAGGACGTGCGCCCCGAGGCCATCCGCTACCTGAACAGGCTGTCCGACCTGCTCTTCGTGCTCGCGCGCGTGCTGGCACGACGCAGCGGTCATGGCGAAACCCTCTGGCAACATGAACGACGTCCACGCGGCTGATCGCGGGACGATGTAAGCTCGCAGCGTCGAACTGGCCTTCCGGGCCATGAGGCCGCAGGGGACGTTGCGCCAGGGGGGCGCGCCAGCGTGCGGCCGATGCGACGATTCTGCTACTTTGGCGCCCTTTCGAACGGATAAGACCGAGCCCGTGACGTCACGCATCAGCATCCTGCCTCAACGCCGCCTGCTGGCGACCGCCGTCGCCCTCGTCATCGCTGGCACCGCTGTCGGCGTGCAGGCCAAGACTCCCAAGAACAGCAATGTCATCCAGGCCGGCTCCACGCAGGCCCCGGTGGCGAACTGTCCGCTGGGCTCCTTCATCTGTCCGCCGCGGCCGCTCAGCTATGCCATGTGCCGGCCGAACGCCATGCTGGGCTTCTACGAGCCGGAGATCACCAAGGACACGACCTTGCGTGCCACCGCGGCTACCGATGTCCATTCCGGTATCGACGACGGCGGCAAGAGCGGCGTCAAGGTGGAAAGTCCCGAGCCCAACGTCTACCACATGACCGGCGGTGTCCGTCTCGAGCGCGCGGACCAGGTCATGCGCGCCGACGATGTCACTTACAACTCCGACTCCACGGCGTATGACGCCGAAGGCAACGTGCGCTACCAGGAGGCCGGCATGCTGGTCTCCGCCGACCGCATGACGGGCACCACCACGCCCAACGAAGGCGAGGCCGAGAACGTCCGTTACCAGCTGCTGCAGTCGCGCGGCAATGGCGTGGCCGAGCACGCCACCGTACTCGACCCGCAACACGGCCGTTTCCGCATGGCCACGTACTCCACCTGCGACGTCGGCAGCCACATGTGGGACTTCCGCGCCAAGACGCTGAACCTCAACAAGGAAACCGGCGTCGGCGTGGCGCGGAATGCAACGATGCGTTTCAAGAACGTGCCGTTCATGTACCTGCCGTATTTCACGTTCCCGCTGGATGATCGTCGCAAGAGCGGTTTCCTGTACCCGACGTTCGGCTCATCGAGCTACTCGGGCATCTACCTGTCCACGCCGTATTACCTGAATCTGGCGCCGAACTACGATGCCACGATCGATCCGCGCTACTACTCCGACCGAGGTTTCATGCTGGGCGGCGAGTTCCGTTACCTGCTTCCTAAGTCGAATGGCACGGTCTATTTCCAGTACATGGCCAATGACAAGGGCCCGGACCAGGACATCAGCCATACCAGCGATCGTGATGGCTCCAAGCAGCGTTACCTGATTCAGGTCACGAACTCGACCGACCTGGGCGACGGCTTCCATTTCGGGGCGAATATCAACCACGCCTCGGACAACCAGTACTTCCGCGATTTCAGCAACGACCTGTATTCCTCCGCGATCGGGCTGCTGACATCCAGTGCCTATGTGAGCAAGGGTGGCAAATACTGGAATGCGTCGCTTGGCGTGGACGATTACCAGAACGTCGATGCCGGCCTGCCGAACTACGTGACACCGTACCGTCGCTGGCCGCGCGCTACATTCAACGTGGATGCCCCGGTAACTAACTGGCTGGACGTTGGCGTCGCGACGGAAGCGGTCGCATTCCGCAAACTGGACCCGTCACCGCTCATTGCCGCGAACAACCCGCTTTTTCCTGGTCAGGTAGATGGTAATCGCCTTGATATCGCACCGTTCGTGTCTGCCGATTTCTCCGGCGCATCCTGGTTCGTCCGCCCGCGCCTGGAATATCGCTATACCGGCTACCAGCTGGACAGCGACTACCAGAAATTCAACTATACCCAGCGGACCCCGTCGCGATCACTCCCCATCGCCAGCCTGGATACCGGGCTGATCTTCGACCGCCAGACGAACCTGTTCGGTACCAGCTATACGCAGACACTCGAACCGCGCCTCTATTACCTGTACGTGCCCTATCGCAACCAGAACAACCTGCCGCTGTTTGACACCAGCGAAATGTCGTTCGACTTCTGGCAATTGTTCACCACCAACCGGTTCTCCGGCGCCGACCGGCAGATGGACGCGAACAACCTGACCGCTGCCCTCACCACGCGTCTGCTCGATGATCACGGTGTCGAACGCTTCTCGGCAAGTATCGGCCAGATTCATTATTTCTCAGACCAGAAGGTCCAGGCTGCTCCGTATATCACCCCGACCACGTTCGACAAATCCGACTACGTGGCCCAGATGAGCATGCAATTCAATGACAACTGGCGCCTGAACAGCTCCTACCAGTGGAATCCGAACAAGAAGCCTGGCATCTACTTCAACGACCAGGGCGTGATACCCGTACAGGGCCGCGATACCGACCTGGCCACCGTCCAGATCCAGCGCCGGATCAAGGGCGACGGCATCGTCAACTTCTCGTACCGCTATCGCCGCAACGTGATGGAACAATTCGACACGTCCGTGGTCTACCCCGTGTCCGAGCGCTGGCGCGCTCTGGCCCGTTGGGTTTTTGCCCGCCGTGACGTGGTCCCGATCACGGTCGCCGGGTTCAATGGCGGCAATCCGTTCAACACCTTTACCTATTCGCACCGCACCCTGGACGCCGCGGTGGGCATCGAGTACGACAGCTGCTGCGCGGCCTTCCGCCTGCTCGGCCGCCATTACGTACACGATTACACCCGTTCCACGGCGAACGCGATCATGTTCGAGGTGGAATTCAAGGGCCTGGGCTCGCTGAACCCGCAATCGGGCCAGTACCTGCGCCGTGCTATCCTTGGCTATCAATAAGTGGGGCAATGGCCCCGGGCACCCTTACTCGATGAAGCAGATCCTCGCCTACTCCCTGCTCGCCGCCTCCATCCTGGTGGCCGTCCCGTCCGCGCATGCCCAGCTCCTGCCGGCCGCCCAGCCGGCCACGCCGGGTAGTGCCGATGTCGGCAACGGTTCACTCGACCGCATCGTCGCGGTGGTGGAAGACGACGTCATCCTGCAGAGCGAGCTGAACGAGGCCATCAATGCCATCGTGCGCCAGTACGCCTCCAATCCGGAGCAGCTGCCGCCCAAGGACATCCTGGCCCGCCAGGTGCTCGACCGCCTCATCCTGATGAAGCTGCAGGTTTCCAAGGCCAACGACCAGAACATCAAGGTCTCCGACCAGGATGTCGACCAGGCCGTGGCCAACGTGGCCCAGCAGAACAAGATGACCCCGGACCAGCTGCGTGGCGCCGTGCAACAGGACGGCTACAGCTTTGCGGCCTTCCGCCAGCAGCTGTCCGACCAGATCATCGCCCAGAAGCTCCACGAGAGCATCGTGCGCGACCAGGTCTCGGTCACCGATTCCGAAGTGAACAACCTCCTCGCCAGCCCGAGCTACAAGGCCGGCGAAGTGCATCTGGCCCACATCCAGATCGGCACGCCCTCCAACGGCAGCGCCGCCGACATCGCGGCCGCCCAGGCCAAGGCCGAGGAAGCCCTCAAGGCGATCAAGGGCGGTATGGACTTCAACGCCGCGGCCATCCGCTTCTCCGATGCCCAGGATGCCCTGGACGGCGGCGATCTCGGCTGGCGTCGTCTCGACGAAGTGCCGCCGGCCTTCGCCGATGCCGTGTCCAGCCTGAAGCCGGGCGAGACCACCGGCGCCCTGCGTGGCCCCACCGGTTTCCACATCCTGAAGCTGGTGGACACCCGCGCTCCGGGCCGTCAGGTGGTCACCGAGTATCACGCACGCCAGATCCTCATCAAGCCGTCCGAAATCGTCACCCCGGAGCAGGCCGAGAAGAAGGCCCAGGACATCTACACCCGCGTGGTCGACAAGCACGAAGACTTCGCCAAGATCGCCAAGGACGACTCCAAGGACAACACCACGGCGAACAGCGGCGGCGACATGGGCTGGTTTGCGAAGGACGCCTGGGGCGCCGCCATCGCGAACAGCATCGACCAGCTGAAGGACAACGAGGTCTCGCATCCCATCCAGACCGACGCCGGCTGGATCATCCTGCAGCGCCTGGGCACCCGCCAGAGCGATCTCACCGATCAGCTCCAGCGCGACCAGGCTCGCCAGACCATCGGCAACCGCAAGGCCGACGCCGCCTACGACAACTTCCTGCGTGACCTGCGCTCGCAGTCGTTCGTGGACATCCGCGTGCCGGAGCTGAAAGCACCGGACGACAAGCAGGCCTCTGCCAGCACGCCGTAAACCGATATGAACGCGACCACCCTGCCACGGCTCGCCGTCACCGCCGGTGAGCCTGCCGGGGTCGGTCCCGAGTTGCTTGCCCGGCTTGCGGCAAGCGACCTTCCTGCCGACCTCGTCGCGATCACCGATCGCGGCCTGCTCGAACGGGCCGCCGCGATATGCGGCCTGTCCCTCCATATTCTCGATGACGACGGCGCCCGCCTGACGCAACGTGCCGCCGGCAGCATTCGTGTGCGTCACGTGCCACTGGGTACAACCGAGCACTTCGGGCACCCCGATCCCGCCAACGCGCGACACGTGCTCGATATGCTGGCACTCGCTGCCGAAGGCTGTCTCGATGGCAGCTTCGATGCCGTGGTCACGGGGCCGGTGCAGAAAGCCAGCATCAACGAAGCCGGTATCCCCTTCAGCGGCCACACCGAGTTCTTCGCCGAACGCGCAGGCGCCGAGGTCGTGATGATGCTCGCCAGCCCCGAGCTGCGGGTGACGCTTGCCACCACGCACCTGCCGCTGTCGGCCGTGCCTTCGGCGGTGACCGCACCTTTGCTGGAACGTACCCTGCGCATCGTGCGTGATGCGCTGGTCGCCCGCTTCGGCATCGCGACGCCGCGCATCGCCGTGCTGGGTCTTAATCCCCATGCGGGCGAAGGCGGCCATATGGGGCGCGAAGAGCTGGACACCATCATCCCCCTGCTTGAGCGCCTGCGCGGCGAGGGCATGGAGCTGCTTGGCCCGCTGCCCGCCGATACGGCCTTCGTTCCCGCCATGCGCGAGCGCTACGACGCCGTGCTGGCCATGTACCACGACCAGGCCTTACCCGTACTCAAGAGCGAGGCGTTCGACCGCACGGTGAACGTCACGCTCGGACTCCCTTTCATCCGCACGTCCGTCGATCACGGCACGGCACTCGACCTGGCCGGTAGCGGCCAGGCGGATCCCGCCAGCCTGTTCGCCGCGACCCGGCTTGCCATCGACCTCGCCCGTCGCGGGGCCCTCGCATGAACGCACGACCCAAGAAAAGTTTCGGCCAGCACTTCCTGCACGACAAGCGTTATATCGACCGCATCGTGACGTCCATCGCCCCGAAGGACGGCGACACCGTCGTCGAGATCGGGCCGGGCGAAGGCGCGATGACCATGCCGCTGCTCGCCGTCGCGAAGAAGATGACGGCAATCGAGCTGGACACCGACCTGATTCCGGGCCTGCAGGAACGCGCCGCCGCCATCGGCGAGCTGCGCATCGTGCATTCCGACGTGCTGAAGGTTGATTTCACGGCACTCGCGCGCGAACTGGGCGCGGAGCGCTTGCGCGTTGCCGGCAACCTGCCTTATTACATTTCCAGCCCTATCCTCTTCCACTGCGTCGAGCATGCGTCCGCCATCCAGGACATGCATTTCATGCTGCAGAAGGAAGTCGTGGACCGCATGGCCGCCGAGCCGGGCAGCAAGGTCTACGGGCGCCTCAGTGTCATGTTGCAGCTGGCCTGCAAGGTGACGCCGCTGTTCACGGTGCCGCCGGGTGCCTTCCGCCCGCCACCGAAGGTGGATTCGGCCGTGGTGCGTCTGGTGCCCCTGCCGCCGGAACAGCTGCCCAAGGGCGATCCGGCAAAAATCCATACGGTGGTGAAGGCTGCATTTGCCATGCGTCGCAAAACCCTTTCGAACACGTTGAAAGGCCTGGTGGACGAGGCCACGATCCGCGATCTGGGCATCGATCCGCGTGCCCGCGCCGAAACACTGGCTCCCGGCGATTTCGTCACCCTCGCCAACGCCATCTGAACGGACGAAAGGCGGGCTTGCCCGCCTCTCCCCCGTCCCGGACAATCGGTGCATGAATTCCAAGAATCCCTACACGATCGACGTGGAGGTCGAAACCCGCTTCGTCCCCGACCAGTCGCAGCCGGCCGATAACCGCTATGTGTTCGCCTACACGATCACCTTGCGCAACATCGGCGACACCGGCGCGCAGTTGATGACCCGTCACTGGGTCATCACGGATGCCAATGGCAAGGTCGAGGAAGTGCGCGGCGACGGCGTCGTCGGCGAACAGCCCTGGATGCGTCCGGGCGATTCGTACGAGTACACCTCGGGGGCGGTCCTGGAAACCTCCGTCGGCACGATGGAAGGCAGCTACCGCATGATCGCCGACGACGGCACCCATTTCGACGCGAAGATCCCCGCCTTCGTCCTGTCGATCCCGCGTACGCTGCATTAGGAAAGCATCCATGGAAAGCACATACCACGCCATGGAGCGACTCGACTGATGGCCGTTTACGCAATCGGTGACGTCCAGGGTTGTTATCCCGAACTCCAGCGCCTGCTGGAGAAGATCCGTTTCGACCCGGCGAATGACCGCCTCTGGTTCTGTGGCGACCTGGTGAACCGCGGTGGCGAGTCCCTCGCCACGCTGCGTCTCATCCATTCGCTGCGCGAGCAGAGTGTCATCACGCTAGGCAATCACGATCTCTCGCTACTGGCGATCGGTCAGCGCCGCGAGGATGCGCAGGCTCGCGTCAATGCCGAGCTGCGCGAGGTACTGTTCGCCGACGATGCGCCCGTGCTGCTCGAATGGCTGCGGATGCAGAAGCTGCTGCACCATGACGAGGCCCTGGGCTGGACGATGATCCATGCCGGCATGGCGCCGAGCTGGACGTTGCGTCAGGCACAGCGCGCCGCGATGGAAGTCGAGCGCGAGCTCAGCGGCCCGCGTTATCAGCGTCTGCTGAAGAACCTGTTCGGCAATCGCCCCCCGGGCTGGAACAACCGCTTGCAAGGTGTCGAGCGCCATCGCGCCAGCATCAATACGCTGACCCGCATGCGTTACTGCGACGTCAACGGGCGGATCGATTTCGAAGGCAAAGGCACGCCTGGCACGCAGAAACCGGGGATGTATCCGTGGTTCGAAGTGCCGGGCATGCGCCGGCGCGAAACGAAGATCGTCTGCGGGCATTGGTCGGCCCTGGGGCGTTTTGCCGGGCTTGGCGTGTATGCCATCGATACGGGCTGTGTATGGGGTGGGCAGCTCACGGCGTTGCGGCTGGATAGCGAAGAGCCGGAGTACGTCACCGTGCAGGCCGAACCGCACCGGCAGAAGCCGAAGGGTGGCGGGGATTGAGTATCACCCGGGTCACGCGTGGAGCGTGATCTGTTGCATCTCCCCTGGACCGGTCGCGCGCAAGGCGCGCTCCTACACCAGCCGCCCCTGTAGGAGCGCGCCTCGCGCGCGACCGGTAAAAGCGAAACGCACACGACCATAACGACCGCGCGCGACGGCCCCCTGTAGGAGCGCGCCTCGCGCGCGACCGGTAAAAGCGAAACGCACACGACCACAACGACCGCGCGCGACAGTCCCCCTGTAGGAGCGCGCCTCGCGCGCGACCGGTAAAAGCGAAACGCACACGACCACAACGACCGCGCGCGACAGTCCCCCTGTAGGAGCGCGCCTCGCGCGCGACCGGTAAAGAACGAAACGCCCAAGAGTTAGAAAACCAAGCCACCCCAAAAGAAAAACCCGCCTTCCGGCGGGTTTTTCATATCAGCTCAGCTGACCGTGGCAGTGCTTGTACTTCTTGCCCGAACCGCAGGGGCAAGGGTCGTTGCGACCGACCTTCGGTGCATCACTGAACAACGGTGCCTGCCCGGCGCGCTCGGTCTCGACCGCGCCCTCCGGCTGGCCCATGGCCTGCGCATCTGCATGCTGGAACTGCAGGCGCTGCGATTCGGCGGCGCGCTGCTGCTCGGCTTCCATCGCCAGCACCTCGTCTTCGCTGCGGATACGGATGCGGGCGAGCATCTGCACCACTTCGCTCTTGATGCGGTCGAGCATTTCCGAGAAGAGCTCGAACGACTCGCGCTTGAACTCCTGCTTCGGCTGCTTCTGCGCATAACCGCGCAGATAGATGCCCTGGCGCAGGTAATCCATGCTGGCAAGGTGTTCCTTCCAGGCGTTGTCCACCACCGAGAGCATCACGTGCTTCTCGAGTGAACGCATGGTTTCCGGACCGACCTGTACTTCCTTCTCGGCGAACAGCCCATCGACTGCCTCGCGGACATGCTCAAGGATGCCTTCGGCGTCGATTTCCTTCTGGCTCTCGACCCACCTGGGCAGGTCAAGACGAAGGTTGAGTTCACTGGCCAGCTCGCGATCCAGACCGGCGACATCCCACTGGGCATCGATGCTGTCGGCCGGCACGAAGCGACGCACCAGGCCTTCGACCACGTCGAGGCGGATATCGCCGACCATGTCGGAGATGTCCTCAAGTTCCAGCAGCTCGTCGCGCTGGGCGTAGATCACCTTGCGCTGATCGTTGGCCACGTCGTCGAAATCGAGGAGGTTCTTGCGGATGTCGAAGTTGTGCTGCTCGACCTTGCGCTGCACCTTTTCGATCTGACGGGTGATGAGGCGGTCTTCCAGTGCCTCGTCTTCCTTCATGCCGAACATCTGCATCCAGCGGCCGATACGCTCGCCGCCGAAGATGCGCATCAGGTTGTCTTGCAGCGACAGGTAGAAGCGCGAGGAACCCGGGTCACCCTGGCGGCCCGAACGACCGCGCAGCTGGTTGTCGATACGGCGGGACTCGTGGCGCTCGGTACCGATGATGTGCAGGCCGCCCGAAGCGAGCACCTGCTCATGACGGAGCTTCCAGTCGGCCTTGATCTTCTCGCGATCGGCGTCGGACGCGCCTTCCGGCAGCGTGGCGAGGGCAGCTTCGAGGCTGCCGCCCAGCACGATATCGGTACCGCGACCGGCCATGTTGGTGGCGATGGTGACGGCGCCCGGCGCACCGGCCTGGGCCACGATGTGCGCTTCGCGCTCGTGTTGCTTCGCGTTGAGCACTTCGTGCGGAATCTTCGCCTGCTTGAGCAGGCCCGAGACCAGCTCGGACACGTCGATGGAAGCGGTACCCACCAGCACCGGCTGGCCACGCTCGTGGCAGGCCTTGATGTCTTCGATGACGGCCTTGAACTTGGCATCCGGGCCGAGGAACACGGCATCGGGGTTGTCCACGCGCACCATCGGCTTGTGGGTGGGGATCACCACCACTTCGAGGCCGTAGACGCTCTGGAATTCGTAGGCTTCGGTATCGGCCGTACCGGTCATGCCGGCCAGCTTCTTGTACATGCGGAACAGGTTCTGGAACGTGACCGTGGCCAGCGTCTGGTTCTCGCGCTGGATGGGCACGCCTTCCTTTGCTTCCACCGCCTGGTGCAGGCCATCGGACCAGCGGCGCCCCGCGAGGGTGCGGCCGGTGAACTCATCGACGATGATCACTTCGCCATCGCGCACGATGTAATCGACGTCGCGCTGGTAGATGGCGTTGGCGCGCAGCGCGGCATTGAGGTGGTGCACCACCGCGAGGTTCTTGGAGTCGTACAGGCCGCTTTCCGGCTCGATGACCCCGGCCTGGCGCAGCAGCTGTTCGGCGTGCTCCATGCCCTCTTCGGACATGTGCACCTGCTTCTGTTTCTCGTCGACGAAGTAATCGCCGGCGCCGTCTTCCTTCTCCTGGCGGATCAGGTGCGGCACGACCTTGTTCACCGCGATGTAGAGCTGCGGGGAATCCTCGGCGGGACCGGAGATGATGAGCGGCGTACGCGCTTCGTCGATGAGGATGGAATCGACTTCGTCGACGATGGCGTAATGCAGGCCGCGCTGGTGACGCTGGTCCTTGCTGAGCGCCATGTTGTCGCGCAGGTAGTCGAAACCGAATTCGTTGTTGGTGCCGTAGGTGATGTCCGACGCATAGGCGCCACGCTTGTCGGCGTGGTCCATGCCCGGGTACACGACGCCGACCGAGAGGCCCAGGAAGTTGTACAACTTGCCCATGAGGGCCGAGTCGCGACGGGCCAGGTAGTCGTTGACCGTGACGACGTGGACGCCCTTGCCTTCCAGCGCGTTGAGGTAGACCGGCAGGGTACCGACCAGGGTCTTGCCCTCGCCGGTACGCATTTCGGCAATGCGACCCGAATGCAGCACCATGCCGCCGATGAGCTGGACGTCGTAGTGGCGCATGCCCAGCACGCGCTTGGCGGCCTCGCGGGTGGTCGCGAAGGCTTCCGGGAGCAGCTTGTCGAGGGTCTCGCCAGCCGCAAGGCGCTGGCGGAATGCCTCGGTCTTGCCACGCAGGTCGTCGTCGGAAAGCTTTTCGTACTCCGCTTCGAGGGCGTTGATGCGCTTGACCGTCTTGGAGAGGTCGCGCAGCACGCGGTCGTTACGGCTTCCGAAAATGCTCGTCAGGGCACGATTGAACATCGATCATCCGGATCTGAAACGAAAGAGACGCCATACGCCCGGGGGCGGACGGCATGAAGGGACGATCATACTACGTACGACCGCCCCGGGCTTTCCCCGGGGTGGCGGCAGCCCGTCACGGTTTCAAGCCTTTCTCAGCGGTGGCTGCGAACGTACGCCAGCGGATTGACCACGCGGTCGTGGTACCAGACCTCGAAATGCACGTGGGAACCGGTCGAGCGGCCCGTGGAGCCGGCCCTGGCGATCTCGTCGCCCACCCGCACGTGCTGGCCGGGCTTCGCCAGGATGGCGCTGTTGTGGGCGTAACGGGTCATGTAGCCATTGCCGTGGTCGATTTCGACGACATCGCCATAGCCGCTGCGCTGACCTGCGAAAGTGACCATGCCCTCGGCCACCGCCGTCACCGGCGTACCCTTCGGTGCGGCAATGTCGATGCCCGTGTGGCGCGCGGCGTGCCCGCTGAACGGGTCCGGCCGGCCGCCGAAGAAAGATGAGATATAGCCGTTCACCGGCATGCCGGTGGGGCGCAGGCTCGACTCGATCTTGCGGTCGAGCAGCATGTCATGGAGGGCTTCGAGCTGGGCCTGCTGGGCATCGAACTGCCCGGAAAGCAGGTCGATATCCTTGCCCAGGGCCGCCGGCTTCAGATAGGCAGCGTCGCTGCTGGGGGCAATCTCGGGACCGCCCTGCGCCGGCTCTTCATTGAAGTTGAACTCGCCGTCGTCGAGCTTGCCCACCTGGGTCAGTCGCTCGCCCAGGGCATTGAGACGAATCGACTGCGCCTGTAGCTGGCCCAGCTTCACCGCCAGGGCATTCAACTCGCGCTGCGCGTCAGCCTGATCGGCCACCCGCTGGGCTTCGGGCGTGTTTCTGGCGACCACCGGGCCTGCTGAACGCGAGCCTGAAAGCGCGAGCGCGAGCGCGGCACCTACACCGGCGATGCCGATGAACGCCACGGCAGCCATGCCCACCATCTTGCAGCGCATGCGCCGGCAGGTGAAGTCCAGTGTTTTCGGCCCTTTCTGGCCTCGTGACACGAGTATGATCTGCATACGTTCCCATCGAATCGTCGAAGCCGGTCATGCCACCGCCGTCCCAGCCCACCCGCCGCACCACGCGAGGACTCAAGTCCATCGTGGAGGTGGGTCCTGTCGCGTCGCTGGCCCGCAAAGCCCGCGAACTCGACGCACTGGACCGCCAGCTACGCGCGACACTGCCCAATCCGATGCGCGACCAGGTCCGCCTGGCGGACCTGCGCGACGGCAGGCTTGTCTTCCTTGCGCCCTCGTCGGCCTGGGCTTCGCGGGTGCGCCTGTACCAGACGCAGATCCTCGATGCCGCACGCGCCATGGGCGCGATGGCCTTCGCGGTTGCCGTGAAAGTGGCCCCCCTGCCGGTCGAGGATGAGATCCCCGACCTGCGTAAACCGCTTTCCGCCTCGGCAGCCCGACACCTTCGGACTGTCGCGGCGACACTATCGGACCCCACCTTGCGGGACCTGTTCCTTGAACTGGCCTCCCAGGCCGAAAATCAAGACTGATCCGTCACTTGCGTCGCCTTTCGCAACCTGCGAACAGCTCGGCAGAATCCAGGGCGGCGAACTTTATAACACGCATGAAACGGGCAAACACCTAATTTGCACGTAAATTTGACGCGGATCAGCCGCGCCCCCGTAGGCGGCCAGGGCTACATTCCGGTACATATCGGCCGGCGACAGCAAATACCCGGGATACATCGAAGCGGTTTCATGGACGGCATCCAGGAACCACCTCCCAGGGCCCGCCCATGTCGATGTCTGCGATTTTTCGCCTCAACTCCACCCGTCTCGCCCTCATTGCGGGCCTGCTCACCGCCACCGGCGTGGGCGCCACGGAGGGTTACCACAGCGCCCTGCCCGTCCAGGGCTCCCTGCCCGCGCTGAGCGGTGCCACGGGCTGGCTCAACGGTCCGGCGCTGACGCCAGCGCAGCTCAAGGGCAAGGTCGTCCTCATCGATTTCTGGACGTACTCCTGCATCAACTGCATCCGCACGATCCCCTACATCCGCGCCTGGGCCGACAAGTACAAAGACCAGGGCCTCGTGGTCATCGGCGTGCACACTCCCGAGTTCGACTTCGAGAAGGACGACGGCAACATCCGCCAGGCCATCACCCGTTTCGGCATCACCTACCCAGTGGCCGTGGACAGCGAACACAGCATCTGGAATGCCTTCCACAACCGGTACTGGCCCGCGCTCTACTTCGTGGACGCCAGCGGCCACATCCGCCACCACCAGTACGGCGAAGGCGATTACGACCTGTCTGAGCACGTCATCCAGGACCTGCTCGCCGAAGCCTCCGGACAACATACAACCGACGAAGGCCTGGTCGCGCCGCAGGCAAAAGGCACCGAAGTCGCCCCCGATCCTGCTGGCGCCGCCTCAGACGAAACGTACATCGGCTTCGACAAAGCCGAGGGCTTCGCCTCCCCCGAAGGCTTCGCGGAAAACCATCGCCAGCACTACTCGGTAACCAACCCGTGCCTCAATCACTGGGGCCTCACCGGCGACTGGACCGTCCACGGCGAACGCGCCACCGCCGACAAGACCGGCGCCTCGATCGTCTACCGCTTCCGCGCCCGCGACCTGCACCTCGTGCTCGCCCCCGGCAGCGACGGCAAGGCGCTGCGTTTCACCGTCACCCTCGACGGCAAGGCACCGGGCGATGCCCATGGCACCGACACGGATGCGCAAGGCAACGGCCATGTCGACGAAACCCGCCTGTACCAGCTCATCCGCCAGGCGGGCGACACCGGCGAGCACACCTTCGAAATCCGCTTCCTCGACCCAGGCGCCTCCGCCTACGCCTTCACCTTCGGCTGATCACCCCAAGTCCCCTGGAGCCATCCCATGAACGACGTCCGCGACAACGAACCCACCAACACGCAGCGCCGCCGCTTCATGGGCTTCGCCGCCGCACTCACGGCAGCCGCGCCGCTCGGCCTGCTGGGCATCGGCAAGGCGATGGCCTCGACGATGGCCATGCCTTCGGCGCCGTCATCATCGCCCGCGTCTGCATTCATCGCACTCCCGGGTGGCAAAGGACTGGGCACCATCCGCCAGGTCAGGGCCGGCCTGCTCGACGTCGGCTATGCCGAACTGGGACCATCCAACGGCCGCGTCGCCATCCTCCTGCACGGCTGGCCGTATGACATTCATGCCTTCGAGGAAGTGGCACCGGCGCTTGCCGCCTCGGGTTACCGCGTCATCGTTCCCTACCTGCGCGGCTACGGCAGCACCCGCTTCCTGTCACCGGACACCATGCGCAACGGCCAGCAATCCGTCGTCGCCGTGGACATCATTGCGCTGATGGATGCCCTGAACATCGACAAGGCCGTGATCGCCGGTTTCGACTGGGGCGCGCGCACCGCCAACATCCTCGCCGCTCTGTGGCCGCAACGTTGCGAAGCGCTGGTATCCGTCAGCGGCTACCTCATCGGCAACCAGAAGGCCGGCGCCGCACCGCTGCCACCGCAGGCGGAGTTGTCGTGGTGGTACCAGTTCTACTTCGCGACGGAGCGCGGCCGCCTGGGATACGAGAAGAACCGCAGGGAATTCGCCCGCCTCATCTGGCACACCGCCTCACCAAAGTGGGCCTTCGACGACGCCACCTTCGATCGCTCGGCGACAGCCTTCGACAATCCCGATCATGTCGCCGTCGTGGTGCACAACTACCGCTGGCGGCTGGGTATCGTCGAAGGCGAGTCGAAGTACGACGAGCTGGAAGCGAAGCTGGCAACGGCGCCTGGCATCGGTGTCCCTACGATCACCCTCGAAGGTGATGCCAACGGTGCACCGCACCCAGAGCCGGCTGCGTATGCCGGCAGGTTCACGGGCAAGTACGCGCATCGCACCATCACCGGCGGCATCGGGCATAACCTGCCGCAGGAAGCACCGAAAGCATTTGTCGATGCGGTGAAGGACGTAACGGCGCTGTAGGAACCGATAAAGACGAGATGAGCGTTTCGCTTCGCGGGAATCGCCAATGCGATCGCCCCATAGGTAGCCGGACGGCGTTGTAGGAGCGTGCTTGCGCGCGACCGGATGAATCGAAACGATGATGTTGTTTGCGATAACCGGTCGCGCGCAGGCGCGCTCCTACAACAGCCTGCGGTCACGATGGGGAGAGGCGGCGGGGGCGGCCCTTGGCGCGACTTGATGGAGGTGAGGGGAGCGGGCGGACAAGGCCGCGTAGCGGGGCCGGCCAGGAAGGCCGGCCTTTCCTGCCGAGGCACGGGGCGATCTCAACCGGTCGGTGCAACAGTTTGATGAAGTACTTCAGCCGGACACTGGAAGCCCAGTGTCTGCCGAGGTCGCTGGTTTAGTTCTTTGGCCACGGCATTGAGCTGGGCCTGGGT
>NZ_JAARLZ010000003.1 GCF_011759365.1 Luteibacter anthropi | reverse complement strand
AGGAGCGCGCCTCGCGCGCGACCGTTCCAGAGGCCATGAACAGCAGATGCCCAAATGGGCTGCTATCGCAGCCCGTCGCGCGCAGGCGCGCTCCTACAGGGTAGTGCCCTGCGCGGCAGCCTGCCCGCCACCTCACCCTTGTAGGAGCGCGCCTCGCGCGCGACCGTTCCAGAGGCCATGAACAGCAGATGCCCAAATGGGCTGCTATCGCAGCCCGTCGCGCGCAGGCGCGCTCCTACAGGGTAGTGCCCTGCGCGGCAGCCCGCCCGCCACCTCACCCTTGTAGGAGCGCGCCTCGCGCGCGACCGTTCCAGAGGCCGTGAACAGCAGATGCCCGAATGGGCTGCTATCGCAGCCCGTCGCGCGCAGGCGCGCTCCTACAGGGGAAGTAGGGGGCCGAGGTCAGGCGGCCTTGGACTCGCTGCGGCGAGGGCCTTCCATCAGCGCATGGCGCACCTCGTCGACGATGAGGTCGACCTCGGCGCTGGTCACGCGGAAATGCGGGGTGAAGCGCAGCGAATTCGCGCCACCATGGATCACGCCGATACCGCGTTCGCGCATGTATTCCTCGGTGGAACCCTCGCCATAACACTTGAACTCCGACGCCAGCTCGCAGGAGAACAGCAGGCCGGTGCCCTGCACCTTGGTGATGAGCCCGCCCAGCTCGCCCTTCAGTGTCTCCAGCTTCTCGACGAACTCCTTGCCACGCTCGCGGATATTGCGGCGGACATCGTCGGTGAGCTCGTGCATGGTCGCCACCGCCACGTCGAGCGCGCGCGGGTTAGCGGTCATGGTGTTGCCGTAGATGCCCTTGCGGTACAGGCCGGCGACACGCTCGGAGACGGCAAGCACCGACAACGGATACTGGCCGGCATTGAGTGCCTTGGAGAAGGTTTCCAGATCCGGTGCCTCAAGCGACTCGAAGCCCGGGTAATCGATGATCGACAGCACGCCGTGCGCACGCAGGCCGGCCTGGATGGAGTCCACCAGCAGCAGGGTACCGTGGGCGCGGGTTAGCTCGCGTGCGGCCGCATAGAACTCGGGCGTGAGGGCCCGACCCGGGTCGCCTTCGCCCATCACCGGCTCAAGGAACATCGCCTCGATGAACCAGCCCTGGCGATCGGCCTCGGCGAACACCTCGCGCAGCTGCGCGACGTTGTACGGCTCAACCGTGACGAGGGTGTCTTCGTGACGGAAGCTCGCCAGATGCTGCTGGTAATTGCGGCGGGAGGAATCCGAATAGATAGCAGGACGCTCGGTGCGGCCATGGAAAGCACCCTTCACGGCGAGGCGCTTGATGGTGCGGCCGGCGTGACGCGCACCCGGATCGGTCATGAGCTTGGCGTTGACGTCGGCGATGCGGCCAGCGAGCGTCACCGACTCCGACCCCGAATTCAGGCACAGATAATGCGAATAGGGGCTGCCGCCACGGGTACGGCCGAGCTCGCGGTTCAGCGCTTCGGAAAGACGCAGCTGCGCGACGTTGGCGGTCATCACGTTGGCCATGACCTGCGGGCGCGACATCGCCTCGATGATGGCTTCGGGATTGTGGCCGAAACCCAGCATGCCGTAGCCGCCGTTGTCGTGCAGTACGGCGCCTTTCAGGGTAACGACCCAGGGACCACGCGCGGCAGCGGGCACGTAGGGATTCACGCCATCGTCTGGATAGAAGTTGACCAGCCCGGCCTGGAGGTGGTGGATCTGCTCGGCCTCGTCCAGACGCAGGAAGTCGCCCATGTCGGCGCGCAGCGCGCGGTGATAGGCCACGGCTTCTTCGACGGCGCGTACCAGCGAGGCATCGGAGCGGGCGAAACGGTCGACAGTGGCATCAGGCAGCCCTCGCGTACGCTGCTGACCACCAAACTCGCGCAGTTCGCGCAGGAGACCGATCACGTCCATAACCCACTCCTCAACAATGCCTGAAATGACGGCGGTGCCGCCAGGGAATCCCAATGCGTCTATATATCGAAAACGTGCCTAAGTGCAGATAATTAAAGGGATTATTGACCCAGCATATCATGCGGTTTTTACACGCGTAACCCCCTGGGTGACGCTTGTCACATCCGCACAATGACGCAAGCGACTGCCGCCAAGGGCTTGCCTCGGAATATGTTGCATCGCAAGGGAGGACATATGACCGAAGACACCCGCATCGCACGACTCGAACAGGTTTCCAGGCGCTATGGCGCGATCGTCGCGCTGGACCGCATCGACCTCGATATCCACCGCGGCGAACTGCTCGCCCTGCTCGGCCCGAACGGCGCCGGCAAGAGCACCAGCATCGCCCTGCTGCTCGGCCTGCAACGGGCGGACGAGGGGCGGGTGACGCTGTTCGGTCGCGATCCGCAGGACATCGATGCGCGTCGCCGCATCGGCGTCATGCTGCAATCGGCGGCCCTGCCGCCCACGCTCAAGGTACGCGAACTGCTGAGGCTCACGGCCAGCTATTACCCGGAACCGCGTACTGCCGGCGAATGCGCCGAATTGGCCGGCATCGACGACCTGATGGTACGCCGCTACTCCGACCTCTCCGGTGGCCAGCAGCGACGCGTCCAGTTCGCCATGGCACTCATCGGGCGTCCGGAACTGCTGTTCCTCGACGAGCCCACGGTCGGCATGGACCTCGCCGCGCGCCAGGCGCTCTGGGCGGCGGTCCGCCGCCTGGTGGCCGAAGGCTGTGGCGTGGTGCTCACCACGCATTACCTGGAGGAAGCCGAGGCGCTGGCCGATCGCGTCTGCGTCATCGCGAAGGGCCGGGTGATTTCCGAAGGCACCGTCGATGCCCTGCGCGCGCACGTGGCCGTGCGGCGTATCCGTTGCATCACCACGGTCGATGCGGATGTCGTATTCCGCTGGCCCGATGTGGCCAGTGTGGAGCGTCAGGCAGGCGGACGCCTGAGTATCGCCACCGCACAGGCGGAATCCGTGGTGCGTCGACTGCTCGATAGCGACCCCATGCTTTCCGAACTCGAAGTGCAGCGCGCGGGCCTCGCCGAGGCCTTCACTGAAATCACCCGCGAAACCGATGTGGCCGATGCCACTCGGGAGGCCGCATGAGCACCATCGAAAGCACGGCCACGCCGGTGATGACCACCGCGCGACTGCTCAATGCCTACCTGCAGGAGATCCGCAGTGAATGCCTGCGCTACATGCGCAATCCGGGCTTCCTCCTGCCGATCCTGCTCTTTCCGACCACGTTTTACGTGATGTTCGGCATCGTGCTGGCGCACTCCAATTCGCCGGAGGCTACCCGTTACCTGCTGGCTTCCTACGGCACCTTCGGCGTCATGTCCCCGGGCCTGTTCGGCTTCGGCGTGTCGCTGGCCATCGAGCGTGAGAGTGGCCTGCTCACGCTCAAGCGCGCGTTGCCCATGCCGCCGGGGGCCTACCTGTTCGGCAAGATGTGCATGGCCCTCTTCGTCGCTACGGTGGTGTGCTCCGCCTTGCTGATCCTCGCGATCTTCGTGGCCGGCGCTCCGATGACGGCATCGCGGGTGGCGGCGTTCTATCTCGTGGAAATCCTTGGCACGCTGCCGTTCTGCGCCCTCGGTCTCATGATAGGTACCCTTGTGAAGGGCCAGGCGGCACCCGGTACGGCCAACCTCATCTACCTGCCGATGGCCTTCCTGTCGGGGCTGTGGTTTCCGCTGTCGGCCATGCCGCACGTGATCCAGTCGATCGCCCCGCTGTGGCCGGCGTACCATCTGGATCGCCTCGCACTTTCGGCGGTGGGACTGGGCGAGGGGGGCGATGCGGTGCATGTGGCCGTATTGCTCGGGTTCACGGCGGTTTTCCTGTTTGTCGCCGCGCGGCGTCTGCGCCACCAGGGTTGAGGGGGAAAAAGGACGATGGTCATGGGAAGTACGTGGTTTCAGTCGGCGCCAGATTCGCTGTGGTCGCGATTCCGCGACAAGCCGCGCACGCGACTGGCCAGCTATTTCCACCTGATCTGGATCGTCTACGTCTTCGTCGATCTGTTCAACAAGGGTGGCCTGCCCATCGACTGGTACGCCATCACGGCCTTGTCGCTTCCGGTGTTCCTTCTGTTGTACTGGCAGGTGCATCTGCGTCCCGCGCGTTATGCACCGCTCTTTGCACTCACCATGGCCCTGCTCGGGCTGGCGATGCTCGCCGACGGACATAACGGGGGCGTCTGCTACGTCATTTATGGCTGCTCGTTTATCGGTGTGAATGCGTCGCAACGCGCGGCCGTCGTACGCCTCATCGTGCTCACAGTCATCAGTGTCGGCTTGGTCACCATCTTCAATGGATGGCCCTGGCCGGCCTCGCTGATCGTGGCCGTCATGGCTTTTGCAGTCGGCATCCTCAGCCAGTTCTACCGGGCCACCGCGCAACACGATGCCGAGCTGAAACTCTCCCACGACGAGGTGCGACGGCTGGCCGCCACGGCCGAGCGTGAGCGCATCGGCCGTGACCTTCACGACCTGCTGGGGCATACGCTGTCGCTGATCACGCTGAAGCTGGAGCTTTCGCGTCGCCTCATTGATCGCGATGGTGCTGCGGCACGCCGTGAGCTTGAAGAGGCCGAAGGAGTGGCCAGGCACGCACTGGGCGAGGTGCGTTCGGCAGTCACCGGCGTCCGCACCACCGGCATGGCCGCCGAGCTGGCGTCGGCGCGCTTGTTGCTCAACGCCTCCATGGTGCAGTTCGACTACCTCAATGACCTGCCCACCTTACCCGAACGCGTTGAGACGGGTCTGGCGCTGGTACTGCGCGAAGCTGTCACGAACATCCACCGGCACGCCCGGGCGTCTATCGCCGAAGCCCGGGTAGAGATGCGGGGAAACACGCTCATGTTCTGTATTTCCGACAATGGCCAGGGCGGGGTGACGGAAGGAGGTAACGGCCTGAACGGCATGCGCGAGCGGATCCGGGCACTGGACGGCACGCTCAGCATCGACTCGCCGCGAGGAGCAGGCACGCGCCTGCGCATCGCATTGCCGGTGCGTACGTTGACCCACAGGGGTGAAGTAGCATGATACCCAGCCTCCCGACGGATACCCTCATGGCAAGCTCGTGGTTCCAGCCGGCACCGGATTCGTTGTGGACCCGTTTCCGCGACAAGCCGCGCGCGCGCTTCGCCAGCTACTTCCACCTGATCTGGATCGTCTACGTCTTCGTGGACCTGTTCAGCCGGGATGAGCTGCCGCCCTACTGGTACCTGGTCACGGTCGTCTCGTTGCCCGTGTTCCTGCTGATGTACTGGCAGGTGCAGATCCGGCCTGTTCGTTATGCGCCGCTGTTTGCCATCGGCATCGCCGCGCTGGGTTTTGCCACGCTCTATACCAATAACAACGGCGGTGCCTGCTACATCATCTATGCGTGTTCATTCATTGGGGTGAACACCTCGCAGCGCATGGCGATCCTGCGCATCGCGCTGCTGGTGGGCCTGTTCGTCGTTACCACGATGACCTTGCACCACTGGCCCTGGCAGGCGGCGATGATGATTTCGCTCATCGCGTTCTCCGTGGGCCTGGTCAACCAGTTCTACCGGGCCAATGCCCAGCATGATGCCGAGCTGAAGCTTTCACATGACGAGGTGCGCCGCCTGGCCGCCACGGCCGAGCGCGAGCGCATCGGTCGTGATCTTCACGACCTGCTGGGGCATACGCTTTCGTTGATCACGCTGAAGCTGGAGCTGTCGCGGCGACTCATCGATCGCGACACCGACGCGGCGCGGCGCGAGATCGAGGAAGCCGAGCGGGTGGCCCGGCATGCGCTGGCCGAGGTGCGCTCGGCGGTGACGGGTATCCGGGCCACTGGCATTGCCGCCGAACTGGCGTCGGCGCGCTTGCTGCTGAGTGCCTCGATGGTCCACTTCGAGTACGTCAGCGATCTGCCGGCACTCCCCGAGCGCTTCGAGGCGGGACTGGCGCTGGTGCTGCGCGAGGCAGTCACGAATATCCACCGACATGCGCGGGCTTCCATTGCCGAGGCGAAGGTCGAAGTGCAGGGCACCGTGCTGACCCTGTGCATTGCCGACAACGGGCAGGGCGGGGTGACGGAGGAAGGCAACGGCCTCTGTGGCATGCGTGAAAGAGTGCGCGCCATGGGTGGCACGCTGGCGATCGAATCGCCTCGTGGCAAAGGCACGCGCCTGCGCGTATCGGTGCCCTTGCTGCCGGTGGAGCGCCTGCACGCGCCCCTGACGCAGGCGGAACTGCCATCGTGATCCGCCTGCCTGTACCGGCCAGGGATTCGCTGCTTGGCAGCCTGAATTCGCCACCGTTCCTGAAGTGGCAGTTTGTCCTGCAGACGTTCTGGCTGGTGGCGTTGATCCAGGCGCCGTGGTCCCTGAAAGGGGGAGACTGGACATGGCTGGTGCCCACCCTGCTGTCCATTCCGGTCTACTTCGCCTGCTATCGGCAGGTGTTTTTCGGTCCGCAGCATCGTATGAGCCGGTTCGCGGTGGCTATCGTCGTACTCGGCTTTGTGCTCTGGCCGGTCAATCCGCTGGCTCTCGGCTACGTAGTGATCGGACTGTCGTTGCTCGCGTTCGAGGGGCGGTTGCGCCTGTGGTTGAGCCTGTCGGTTGCGGCGTCGCTGTTGACCGCCCTCTGGCATGTGATGTTCCAGGTGCCCTGGCTTCATGTCGCCCTGGTGTTCGTCAGTGGCATCGTCGGCGGGGTGAGCAACTATCTCTATGTCCGCTCGGCACGCCGCGATGCCGAACTACGTTTGTCACAGGCCGAGGTGCGCCGTCTGGCTACGCTGGCAGAGCGCGAGCGCATTGGCCGCGATCTTCACGACCTGCTGGGGCACACGCTCTCGCTCATCACCCTGAAATCCGAACTGGCCCGGCGCCTTGCGCTGGCCGATCCGGCAAGGGCACAGCAGGAGATGGAAGAGGTGGAGCGTGTCGCGCGGCATACCTTGACCGAGGTGCGCAGCGCGGTGAGCGGCCTTCGTTCGGGCGACCTGGCCAGTGAACTGGTATCGGCGCGCGTGATGCTGGAAGCCTCAGGCATCGCGTTCGATATGGATCTGCCCGATTCGCTCGACCTGCCGCCTGCCGTGCAGGCGTCGCTTTCGCTGGTATTGCGCGAAGCGGTCACCAACATACATCGTCACTCGCAGGCCACCGCCGCGCGGGTGGTCATTACCCGGAACGGACAGGAATTCTCGATGCGGATCACGGATAACGGATGCGGCGGTCTCGCCGCGCATGGCAATGGCGTGTCGGGCATGCGCGAGCGCGTGCGCCAGATCGGCGGGCGGCTGGCGATCGACTCGCCGGCGAAGCAGGGCACGTCGCTCCAGATCGGACTGGCGCTGGTTTCGGAGCCGGCCGCATGATCCGCGTCCTGCTGGCGGAAGATCAGGCCATGGTGCGCGGCGCGCTGTCGGCGCTGCTGAACCTGGAGTCGGATATCGAGGTGCTGGGTTCGGCGCCGGATGGCGAAACCGCCTGGCGCGAGCTGCAACGCCTGAAGCCGGACGTGCTGGTGACCGACATCGAGATGCCGGGGCTGACGGGACTGGAGATCGCCCAGCGCGTGCGTCGCCATGAGCTGCCGGTGAAGGTGGTGATCGTCACGACGTTTGCCCGCCCGGGTTTCCTGCGCCGCGCGCTGGATGCGGGGGTGGGCGGTTACCTGCTGAAGGATGCGCCGGCCGAGAACCTGGCCGATGCGTTGCGTACCGTGCACCGGGGCGGCCGGGCGATCGATCCGCAGCTGGCGCTGGAGGCGTGGTCGGAGGCCGATCCACTGAACGACCGCGAGCGGCAGGTGCTGCGCCTTGCGGGGGAGGGCCATTCCGCAAGCGACATCGGCACCCAGTTGAACCTGTCGCACGGCACGGTACGCAACTACCTCTCCGAAGCCATCGGAAAGCTCGGCGCAGCAAACCGCATCGAAGCCTACCGCCTGGCCAGACAAAAAGGCTGGCTCTAACACACCCCTGTAGGAGCGCGCCTCGCGCGCGACCGGTTGAAACGTTGCCGCTCCGTAGTAAAGCAGCCCATGTGGTGCGTCGCTCCGTAGGAAAGGCTCGCCTAACGGCCTCGCACTCGGCGCGTGAGCGTGGCGGCGAACGAGCCGACGGGGGCGGCCCTTGTCGCTCCGGCCTACGGTGTCCCTCGGGAAAGGAGGAGCCGCTGCGCGGCTCAGTGTCTTATGGCTTCGCCCCTTCGGGCACGGGGAGCGGGCGGGGTTTCTCGACTCGGCCTCCGTGCCTCGGCGAGAAAGACGGGTCATCCTGACCCGTCCCCTTCGGGCCTTTTCCGCCCACTCCCCTCACCTCCATCAAGTCGCGCCAAGGGCCGCCCCCGCCGCCTCTGTCCAACGTGGTCGCGGCTTGTTGTAGGAGCGCGCCTGCGCGCGACCGGTTGTCGCGAATATCTTCATCGATTCGATACCACCGGTCGCGCGCAAGGCGCGCTCCTACATGGGTCGGGGTTTTCAGCGTTGATCCATCTGCGGTCTGGATAGAATGGGCCATGCCCGCATCTCGCGCGGGGGAAGGGCTTGCCGTGTGACGAAATTCGTCCGGACCATGTTGACGCTGGCGGTGCTTGTGCCGCTTGCTGCCTGTCATCGTCCGCCGCCGCTCAGCCACGATGCTTATATCTGGCAGCGGCAATGGACGCCGGGGCTGCGCGATGCCATTGCCGCGTCGGCCGATCTGGTGCGCGACTGGCGGGTGCTTGCGGCGCAGGCGGATCGCGACGGTCGTTTCCATGCCTTTACCCCGGACACGGCCTCGCTCGGGGGGCGTCCCGCTATCGCCGTGATACGCATCGATGGACGCCTGGCCCGTTTTGATGCGGATGATCTCGTCGACCGCATCGACGAGGTGCGCAAGCGCTGGCCGGCAGTGGCCGGGGTCGAGATCGACTATGACTGCCCGACGTCGCGGCTGCCGGCTTATGCGGATTTCTTGCAGCGGTTGAAACAACGGCTGGGCAAGACGCCGCTTTCCATCACGGCCTTGCCTACCTGGCTGGGGTCGGCGGATCTGAATGCGTTGCTGGCGATTCCCGATGAGTCCGTATTGCAGGTGCATGCCGTTCAGGCGCCCCAGGCCGGACTGTTCAATCCCGACGTGGCGTCACGCTGGGTCGCTGATTTCGCGAAGCGGACGCGCAGGCCGTTCCGGGTGGCGTTGCCGACGTATGGTTCGCGGGTGAGCTGGAATGCCGATGGCTCGTTGCTTGCGGTGGAGAGCGAATCCGCCGCCCTGGCGGCGGGTGCCGTGGCTTCCGAACTGTATGCCGCGCCGGCCACGGTGCTGGCGTTCGTGGAGCACTTGCGCGATCACCGGCCGCCCCGGCTTGCCGGTGTCGTCTGGTTCCGGTTGCCTACCGTTGAGGATACGCGGGCCTGGAGCCTCGCCACCTGGCGTGGCGTGGTCAGCGGGCATCTCGAAACCGAACCGGTGAAGGTGTCGCTGAGCGTGGCCGGGCCGGATCAACCCTCCGACGTCATCATCGAGAATCCCGGTGCCGTGGATGCCGAGGCGCCGGTACGCGTGGATCTGCCCGCAGGTTGTACGCTGGCCGACGGTATCGATGGTTATGCATTGAAACGTACCGGTGAATCGCTTTCGCTTGTCGCGGTGCAGGCGCGTCCTTTGCCTGCGCATGCCTCCCGTCCCATTGGCTGGGCGCGCTGCGCGCCTGGTACTACCGTATCTCTTTCAGCCCAAGGAAAGCCCGTTTCATGATGAAGCCCTCCACGCTCGCGATCGGTTGCGCCATCGCCTTTGCCGGCGCGGTTGCCTGGGCCTGCGGCCCGGACTTCCCGTCGCAGATGCTGGACAACCGCGCGGTCACGCTTGCCGCCGTACCGCAGAACACGTTCGCTTTCGAGGCGGCGCACCTGTTGCCGGCCACCGATGGCCTGAAGGCGGTCGAGTCCGGTCCCTATGATGCGGAGCCGAAGGCCGGGCCCGATCTGCCGGCGGATCAGGCGGAGAAGGTGAAGGCCCTGATGGCGGCAGGTTCGGGTGACGAGGCTTATTCGGCCGGTGCGGGTCTGCCGGAGGATGTGCGCCTGTATGCCGCCGGCGCCGTGGACTGGAACCTTGCCATGAAGGCTTGCGCTTCTGCATCCGACACGGATGGCAACGCGGGCGGTGGCGGCGATGCGTCGTGCACCACCTTTGATGGCGGTGCGCTCAATCGCGCGCAGGCGCGGTTCGAAGCCGTGCTGGCGTTGCCACAGGATCAGGCCGTGCGGCGGGGCGCATGGGCAGCATACATGCTGGGTCGCTCGCATGCCTTGCGTGCCGGACACGCGAACGGTGCGGGTTTTACGACGGAGCGCGATGCGTCGGCGAAGGCGTTCCAGCAGGTGCGTACTCGCGTACTGGCCGGGGCGTCCGATGCGCAGGGGCTGGCAGTGGCCAGTTTTGGCGAGGAGGCCGCACTCAGCCTCTATGTGGATGGCAAGCCATGCATGTGGGTGGATTTCGTCAATGATCGCGAATGCGTGGCGAAGCTGGCGCCGGGCGATCTGAAGCACGCCATCGCGCTTTATGCCGCGCAGGCCGGTCACGGTTCGCAAAGCGCCGTGCAGTCGCTGGCGTCGATCGCGGGCGCGGTGCTGGGGCATCCGGAGCAGGTGGCGGCACTGGTGGATGGGCCAGTATCGCAGCGTCTGCTGGTTACGTATGCGCTGGCCCGCGTTGCGCCGCAGACGGCGGATGGTAAGCCCGAGCCGGTGCTGGTGACGCTTGTCGAGGCGCTGGCGAAGGTGGCGCCCGACAAGATCGCCTCCGCCGATCGACTGGCTTCGCTCAACTACCAGCTGGGGCGCTATGACGACGCGGAGCGTCTCGTGGCGAAGGCCGACGGTCCGCTGGCCGCGTGGGTGCGTGCAAAGCTCGCGTTGCGCAAGGGCGATCGTGATGCGGCGGCGCGTGCCTATGCCGAGGCCGCGCAGGCGTTCCCGCGTGTGGACGATCCGAAGGCTTCGCTTGAACCATCGAGTATCGAGCAGGTGATGGGCGAGCGCGGCGTGTTGTCACTGGCGCGCGGCGAGTATGTCGAGGCGATGACGCGCATGTACGAGGCCGCGACGAAGGTCGGTGGCGATGGCAATGTGTATGACTACGACGGTGAGGTGTCCGGAGCCGGTTACGGCAACGACATGAACTACATCGCCGAGCGCGTGCTCACGGTGGATGAGTTGAAGTCGTTCGTGGATGCGCATGCGCCGGCATCGCCGCCTCCGGCGACGAAGCCGGACGACAAGGACGCGCCGTACCAGCCTTTGCCTGTGAATGATCGCCTGCGATGGCTGCTGGCGCGTCGGCTTATGCGTGCGGAGCGTTATGACGATGCCTATGCGTACTTTCCACAGGGCATCGACAAGCGCTTCTCCGACGTCGATCTGCGCGCCACGGCGAAGGCCTATGCGGAAGCGCTGCACGATGGCGATCATGCCTGGACGGACATCGGCAAGGCCGAGGCACGCTACACGGCGGCGAAGATCGCCCGCGAGCACGGCATGGAGCTGATCGGCTACGAGCAGGGGCCTGACTACGCCGACAACGGCGGCAACTTCCAGGGTGGCAGCGGCCAGTCGATGGATTCGCTCAAGGGCGACGACGTGACCGAAGGTGAGCGCCAGCGATTCCAGGCCAGCGCGGCGCAGCCGGATCGTCGCCTGCACTATCGCTATCTCGCCTCCGACAAGGCGGCATCGGCCGCCGACCTGCTGCCGCCGCGCTCGCAGGCCTTCGCGGCCAGCCTGTGCATGGCCACCCACTGGATGCTTGAAGGGCCGCCGGATTACAGCGAAGCGGATGATGGCGATACCACCAAGCCATTGAACGAGCGGCAGCGCCGGGCGAAGGCGTACTACGCCCGGTATGTGAAGCAGGGGCCTTACGTGGAATGGGCCGATTCGTTCGGCTGGAACTGCGAGGAGCCGGATTTTGCCAGGGCGCGCGAGTTGAAGCGGGCCGAGCAGATCGTGGCGGCGAAGCGCTTCGTGAGGCACTGGCTGCCAGTGGAAATCGGCGTGGTCGTCCTGCTCCTGGCCGGCATAGGCTGGCGCATCACCCGCCGCCGCAAGCCCATGTAGGAGCGCGCCTGCGCGCGACCGGTTGTCGCGAAAATCGGCAACCTTCCGTATGGAACGGTCGCGCGCAAGGCGCGCTCCTACAGGGGCGGGGCAGGCGGGGGCCGATTGCGCGATAATCCCCTGCCTTGTGCACCACCGGCCTGCTCCGTGAAGAAATCCGACTTCGACTTCGAACTGCCCCCCGACCTGATCGCCCAGGCTCCCCTGGAGCGGCGTTCGGGCAGCCGGCTGCTCGTGCTCGACGTGCCGGGGCATAGCAAGAAGGACCGCAAGTTCTACGAACTGCCCGACATGCTCCAGCCGGGCGACTTGCTGGTGTTCAACGACACTCGCGTGCTGCCGGCCCGTCTTCACGGCCACAAGGAATCGGGCGGGGCGGTCGAGATCCTGATCGAGCGGGTCACCGGGGCCCACGAGGCCCGGGCCCAGCTCGGCGTCAGCAAGAAACCCAAGGAAGGCGGCCGCATCATCCTGGCTGACGGCAGCCTCATCACGGTGCTGGGGCGTGACGGCGAGTTCTTCCTGCTGCGCTTCGAGGGCGACGAGCCCCTGGAGCGCGTGCTGTCCCGCCTGGGCGAGATGCCGCTGCCTCCTTATATCGAGCGCGGCGCCGACACCTCCGACAAGGAGCGCTACCAGACCGTGTTCGCCCGCGAACCCGGTGCGGTGGCGGCCCCCACGGCCGGCCTGCACTTCGACGAGGCCCTGCTGCAACGCCTGCGCGACCGTGGCGTGGACTTCGGCTACGTCACCCTGCACGTGGGTGCCGGCACCTTCCAGCCGATGCGCGCCGAAGACGTGCGCGACCACACCATGCACCGCGAATGGCTCAACGTGGGCGCCTCGCTGGTGGAGAAGATCCGCGCCACGCGCGAGGCCGGTGGCCGCGTGGTGGCCGTGGGCACCACGGTGGTGCGGGCGCTGGAAAGCGCTACGGTCGAGGGTGTGCTGCGCCCGTTCGCGGGCGAAACCCAGATCTTCATCTTCCCCGGGTACCGCATCACCAGCATCGATGCGCTGATCACCAATTTCCACCTGCCACAGTCCACCCTGCTGATGCTGGTGTCCGCGCTGGCGGGCAAGGACGCGATCCTCGATGCCTACCGCTACGCGGTGCTCCAGCGTTACCGCTTCTTCTCCTACGGCGATGCCATGCTGATCCTGCCGCCGCCCCGGCCGGCCTAAAGCTTTCCCATGGGCGGCCGATAAGCCTGCCGAACACCTCCCCGGGGCAGTGTGTGCCGGGGGTTTCGACGGTAGGGATCATGGCCAGGAAATCCTCCAAAGACAGCGGGCGCGCGACGATCGCGCTTGACGCGGACCTGCGCATCGGCGCGGCTCCGGCGCTCCGTGACACCTTGCTGGCCGCCCTGGGCGGCGGCACACCCGTCGAACTGGACGGCACGACGGTGAGCCAGGTGGATACGGCCGGCCTCCAGGTGCTGGCCGCGTTTTCTCGCGACGCACGCGCGGCTGGCTTGGCGGTCAGCTGGACCGGTGCGAGCGACAGCCTCCGGCGCGGCGTGGCCGTGCTGGGCCTCCACGAATTGATTGAACTGCCGGCGCCTGCCGGCGTGAACTGAAGGTGCACCGATGGCAAAGATTCTTGCGGTAGACGATTCGGCTTCCATGCGCAGCATGGTCGCCTTCACCCTGCGCGGCGCGGGCCACGACGTGGAAGAGGCCGATAACGGTCGTGCGGCGATTGACCAGGCCAACGTGCACAAGTTCGACCTGGTGCTGGCTGACGTGAACATGCCCGTGATGGACGGTATCTCGATGGTCCGCGAAATGCGCACCATGTCCGGCTACAGCGGCGTGCCCATCCTCATGCTGACCACCGAGTCGGACACCAACAAGAAGATGGAAGGCAAGGCTGCCGGTGCCACCGGCTGGCTGGTGAAGCCGTTCGATCCCGACCAGCTGCTGGCCACCGTCGCCCGCGTGCTCGGCTGATCCATCCCACGACGTTCGGTCTCTTCAGGGTTCCACCATGTCCAAAGTCGATCTGGCGCAGTTCCACAAGGCCTTCCACGAGGAGAGCCTCGACGGTCTCGACGCCATGGAGCAGGCGCTCCTTGCGTTGGACGAGGGTGCCGACGATCCGGAGCTGATCAACGTCGTGTTCCGTGCCGCCCATTCCATCAAGGGCGGCGCGGCCACCTTCGGCTTTGCCGACGTGGCGGCCTTCACCCATGTAGCCGAAAACCTGATGGACGAGGTCCGCAGCGGCCGTCGTGCGATGGAAAAGGCCGTGGTGGAGCTGCTGCTGCGCTCGGGCGACATCATCCGCGACATGCTTTCGTTGCAGATGGCCGGCCAGTCCGGTGCCACGGCCGAAAGCCAGGCCTTGCTGGCCGAGCTGTCGGCCATGGTGTCGGGCGGTTCTGCGGCTCCCGCGGCCGCGAAGCCGGCCACCCCGACCGAGACGGTCGAAGGCTGGGACATCGCCTTCCGTCCGTTCGACTACCTGCTGAAGTCGGGTAACGACCCGGCGCGCATGTTCCGTGAGCTGGAAACCCTGGGCCCCCTGACGACCACGGTGGATGCCTCGACGCTGCCATCGCTGGCGGACATGGATCCGACGGCGTCGTACCTTGCCTACCAGTTGCGCCTTGATGCCGGTGCCAGGCGCGCCGTCGTGGAAGGCGTGTTCGACTGGGTCGATGGCGACTGCGAACTGACGGTGACTCCGCGCGTGGCCGCTGCGCCGGCCCCCGTGGTGGCGGCGGCCGCGCCCGCTCCGGCCGCGCCGCGTGCCGTGCGCGAGGTGGCGACCAACACCGAGGCCAGCTCGGTTCGCGTGGGCATCGAGAAGATCGACATGCTCATCAACCTGGTGGGCGAGCTGGTCATCACCCAGGCGATGCTGAGCCAGTTCAACGATGGCGTGCCCGCCGCGCAACTGGAAATGTTCCGTCACGGCCTCGGTCAGCTGGCGCGTCACACGCGCGAGATGCAGGAGAGCGTGATGAGCATCCGCATGCTGCCTATCAGCACGGTGTTCAACCGTTTCCCGCGCCTGGTCCGCGACCTGGCGCAGAAGCTCGACAAGAAGGTGGTGCTCGACCTGCGCGGCGAGACCACCGAGCTGGACAAGACGGTGCTGGAGAAGATCGGCGATCCGCTGGTCCATCTGGTCCGCAACGCTATCGACCATGGCCTGGAGGGGCCGGACAAGCGCCTTGCCAGCGGCAAGTCGGATACCGGCACCCTGCGTCTGGAAGCCTTCCATCGCGGTGGCTCCATCGTGGTGGAAGTGGCCGACGACGGCGCGGGCCTCAATCGCGATGCCATTGTCGCCAAGGCCATCCAGCGCGGCATCATCGCCTCGGGCGAGGGCATGTCCGACGACGCCGTGGCCGAGCTGATCTTCGAGGCGGGTTTCTCCACGGCGGCGGCGACAACGGATCTTTCCGGTCGGGGCGTCGGCATGGATGTGGTCCGCCGCAATGTAATGGACCTGGGCGGCACGGTTGGCATCCGCAGCGTGCAGGGGCAGGGCACCACCTTCACCATCACCTTGCCGCTCACCCTCGCGATCATCGACGGCCTCACGGCTGCCGTGGGCGGCGAGACGTATATCGTGCCCCTGGTCTCCATCGTGGAATCGGTGCAGGTGAAGACCGACGCCGTACGCAGCGTGGTGGGCGGCGGCGAGCTGTTCCGGTTCCGCGAGGACTGGCTGCCCATCGTGCGCCTGTACGACGTGTTCGGCTGCGACGGCCAGCGCCTGGGCGTGGAAGAGGGCATCGTCATCGTCGTGGAGGCCGAGGGCACCCGCATCGGCCTGTTCGTGGACGAGCTCATCGGCCAGCAGCAGGCCGTGGTGAAGTCGCTGGAAGCCAACTACCGCCGCGTGGCGGGCATTTCCGGAGCCACCATCCTCGCCGACGGCTCGGTGGCCCTGATCGCCGACGTCACCGGCCTGGTCCGCATGCAGACCCGCCGCAAGGCCGCCTGAAGCCCGCCGTGTAGGAGCGCGCCCTGCGCGCGACCGGCACAGGGCGCCCCGCACACGGCTCCGCACCGCCCCCTGTAGGAGCGCGCCTGCGCGCGACCGGTATTGGCGTAGATGTTGTCTTTCGCGAAAACCGGTCGCGCGCAAGGCGCGCTCCTACATAAAGAGAAAGGGCTCAAGTCCGGGCGGTTGCTGCCGATACCCATGCCGAAGGGGGCCATAGGCTCTGTATCGATTCGCCGTGGGAAGGACATGAACCAGCCAGCCAGCACCGTCGCCGCGACCGCCGAGGCCGCGCAGTACCTGACCGTCAACCTCGGCAACGAGGAATACGGCGTGGATATCCTCGCCGTCCGCGAGATCCGTGGCTGGACGCCCGTCACCCGTATCCCGCAGGCCCCGTCCTACGTACTGGGCGTGCTCAACCTGCGCGGCGCCATCGTGCCCGTGCTGGACCTGCGCCTGCGCTTTGGCCTCACCCGTGAGGAATACACCGCCACCACCGTCTGCGTGATCGTGATGGTGGCCGGCCGCCAGTTCGGCATCGTGGTCGATGCCGTGTCCGATGTGGTGGAGGTCGCCCCCGGCGGCGTCCGCCCGGTGCCCGACATGGGTACCACCGTCGATACCGAATACCTGAAAGGACTCACCTCCGTCGGCGAGCGCATGGTTCTCCTGCTCGACGTGGACCGCCTGCTTCAGCCGCAGGACGCACAGATGCTGGAAGCCGCGCTGGCTTCCGCCGAAGCGAAAGCCGTCGCCTGAGCGTAAGAACGCCGGCGGGGGGGAGCCCGTTCGGTGTGTGAAGCCTGGACCGCCCTTGCCGCACCTTGACGATTGGAACCGTGATGAAGAAGTTCAACTTTAAGATTCCCGCCCTGACCATTCGTGGCCGCCTCTATGGCGTGCTCGGGCTGCTCACGCTGATGTTGTTCGGCGGTGCGGCGGTGGGTCTGGGTGCCATGCACTTCCAGAATGAAGGCATGCGCCAGATTTACGAGGAAGAGCTGGTTCCGTCGGAGCTGCTGAGCCGGATCAACACCGAATCGCTGATGTCGTTCGTGGTGCTGGGCGAGGCGGCCGCCAAGGTCGGCAGCCCCGACCAGGTGAAGCAGAAGATCGCCGAATTCCAGAAGTACCAGACGGAGATGGAAGGCAACAAGGCCGTCTTCGTGAAGGTGCCGATGTCGGACGACATCAAGAAGCTCTTCGCCAAGTGGGAGTCCACCAACGACGACTACGCCTCGGCCAAGAACGACATGGTGGATGCCCTGAACCAGGGTGACCAGGGCGCCACCGACGTGCTCGAGCTGCAGGTCCGTCCGTTGCTGATGGATCGCCAGTCGCAGCTGGGCAAGCTCATCGAAGCCAAACGCGACGAAGCCTCGAAGATCTTCGACAAGGAAACCTCGCAGTACAAGACGATCCGCACGCTGTCGATCGCCTCGCTGATCATCGGCCTGGTGATCTGCCTTGCCATCGCCGTGCTGGTCATCCGCTCGATCATCCGCACGCTGTCGCACACCGTGTCGGTGGCCCACGAAATCGCCGCCGGCAAGCTCGGCCACGATATCCAGGTCACGCGTAACGACGAACTGGGCCAGCTGCAGTCCGCCTTCCGCGCCATGGACGATCGTCTCGCCGCCATCGTCACCGAAGTGCGCCACGGTTCCACCTCGGTCAGCACGGCGGCGCAACAGATTTCGCGCGGCAACGACGATCTCTCGCAGCGCACGCAGGAACAGGCTTCCAGCCTGGAAGAAACGGCCTCGTCGATGGAGGAAATGACCTCCACCGTGAAGCAGAACGCCGAGAACGCCAGCCACGCCAACCAGCTCGCCCGCGGTGCCCGCGAGCAGGCGGAGAAGGGCGGCGAAGTGGTCGCGCAGACCGTCGTCGCCATGCGCGAGATCAATGCCTCGTCGAAGAAGATTTCCGACATCGTCAGCCTCATCGACGAAATCGCCTTCCAGACCAACCTGCTGGCGCTCAACGCCGCCGTGGAAGCGGCGCGTGCGGGCGAGCAGGGCCGTGGCTTTGCCGTGGTCGCCACCGAAGTGCGCAACCTGGCCCAGCGTTCGGCCGGTGCCGCCAAGGAGATCAAGGGCCTCATCAACGACAGCGCCGGCAAGGTCAAGGCCGGTTCGGAGCTGGTAGACCAGTCGGGCAAGGCGCTCGCCGAGATCGTCGACAGCGTGAAGAAGGTGACGGATATCGTTGCCGAGATCGCCGCCGCCAGCTCGGAGCAGTCGGCCGGTATCGACCAGGTGAACCACGCCGTGCTGCAGATGGACGAAATGACCCAGCAGAACGCCGCGCTGGTGGAAGAGTCCGCCGCTGCCGCCCGTGCGATGCACGAGCAGGCCACGGAACTCAGCCGCCAGGTGTCGTTCTTCCAGGTCAGCGGCCAGGCCGCTGCCCGCGTGCAGCGCAAGGACGCCACCCAGGTCGAGATGGAAACCGTGTTCGCCTCCGTGCGCAGCAGCGCCCCGGCGCAGCGTCCGTCCCGTCCGGTGGAATCCGCCGACAACGGCGTGTGGAAGGAATTCTGATCGATGGCCGCGCTCGCCAACAACGGCGATGCCGTCGTGCTGGCGGGCGCCACCGGTCCGTCCCTGGGTGACGCCGATTTTGCGTTCCTGCGCGATTTCGTGCTCCAGCACTGTGGCATCTCGCTGGGCGAGCACAAGCGCCAGCTCGTGCAGGGACGCCTGTTGCGTCGCCTGCGCGCGCTGAACCTCTCCGGCTTCGGCGCGTACTGCGACCTGCTGCGCAGCGATCCGGACGGCGAACTGGGCGAGCTGGCCAGCTGCATCAGCACCAATGTCACCTCGTTCTTCCGCGAGATGCATCACTACGACCTGCTGGTGGACGAGTTGCTGCCTCGCTGGCTGGCCGAGAAGAAGGGCGGTCGCCTGCGCATCTGGTCGGCCGGTTGCTCCACGGGCGAAGAGCCTTATGCGCTTGCGATGGTGCTGGCCGAGGCGCTGGAGCGCAGCGGTTCGTCCATCGACGCGAAGATCCTCGCCACCGACCTGTCGCCGCAGGCACTCGACGTGGCGCGCAAGGGTGTCTACCCGGTGGATCGCCTGGGCGGTGTCGACGAAGCCCGCCGCAAGCGCTGGTTCCAGCGCGGCGAAGGTGCCTACGACGGCTATGCCCGCGTGCATCCGCGCCTGCGTGAACTGGTGACGGTGCAGCCGCTCAACCTGCTGCACGAGTGGCCCATGCAGGGCCAGTTCGATGCCATTTTCTGCCGCAACGTGGTCATCTATTTCGACAAGCCCACGAAGCAGCGCCTGTTCTCCCGTTATGCCGGCATGCTGGAAAGCCGCGGCTATCTTTTCCTCGGGCACTCGGAATCCATGTACGGACTGTCCGAGGACTTCGACCTGATCGGCCGCACGGTCTACCGGAAACGCACATGAGCGACACCTTCGTCGCGCAGCCCCGCACCTTCGTGGGTTTCGACCCGAAGAGCGTGCTGCCCGGCTTCGAGCACGTGCGCCGCTTCTGGGATCCTGCCCAGGAGGTGGTGACGGTAAAGATCCTGCCTGGCGAGTACTACGTCAGCGTGCAGGAAGAAATGATCTCGACCGTGCTGGGGTCGTGTGTCTCCGCCTGCATCCGCGACACGCGCCGGCGCATCGGCGGCATGAACCACTTCATGCTGCCGGAGCCCACGGGTGAGCGCGACGGCTGGAGCTCCACGGTGGGCCGCGCGGCGCGCTACGGCAACGACGCGATGGAACAGCTGATCAACGCCATCCTGAAAGCGGGCGGCCGTCGCGACGACCTCGAAGTGAAGATCTTCGGCGGCGGTCGCGTGCTGTCCACGATGACCGACATCGGCCAGCGCAACATCGCCTTCGTGCAGCGGTACATCGCCACGGAGAAGCTGAAACTGTGCGCAGCCGACGTGGGTGATATCTATCCGCGCCATGTCCAGTTCTTCCCGGTGAGCGGCAAGGTACGTGTGCGCCAGCTGCGCGCCGTCCATGACACTCATCTCGCCGATCGTGAGAAGCGATACCTCAAGCGATTGGCCGACGATCCGATAAAGGGAGAGGTGGAGCTCTTCTGACGCTCCATCTTGCGTTTCACGATCCGGTCGGCTTGCCGACAAGGATGTCCAGCCACTCAGCGGCAGAGCCCATGCAGAAAGTACGCGTTCTCATCGTCGACGACTCGGCCCTGGTTCGTAAGGTGCTGACCGCCATGCTCGAATCCGATCCCGGAATCGAGGTGGTCGGTACGGCCCCGGATCCGCTGATCGCGCGTGAGAAAATCAAGGCGCTCAATCCCGACGTGCTCACGCTCGACGTCGAGATGCCGCGCATGGACGGCCTGACCTTCCTCGAAAACCTGATGCGCCTGCGGCCGATGCCCGTGGTGATGGTGTCCACGCTGACCGAGCGCGGGGCGGACGTCACCCTGCGTGCGCTGGAATTGGGCGCGGTCGATTTCTTCACCAAGCCGGCCGCCGATCTGGCCAACACCTTCATGGACCACGCGCCGGACATCTGCGCGAAGGTGCGCCTCGCCGCGGGCGCGCGTCCGCGCGAGCGCACGGCAGTGAACAAGATCGACGTTACGAAGCTCGATGCGGCCAGGCTGGAGGTGGCTCCGCGCCTGTCCGCCGACGCGGTGCTGCCGCGCGCGCAGTCGGCCGGCACGCGTGGCGGCATGCGGATCATCGCCATCGGCGCGTCCACGGGTGGCACCGAGGCCATTCGCGTGGTGCTCGAAGCCATGCCGCCCACCGCGCCGCCCATCGTCATCACCCAGCACATCCCCGCCGCCTTCAGCGGCCCCTTTGCCGCGCGCATGGACACCTGTTCCGCGATGAAGGTGTGCGAGGCCCGCGACGGCCAGCCCATCCAGCCCGGCCACGCCTATATCGCCCCCGGCAGCCAGCATCTGCTGGTGATGTGGGACGGCGCACGCCACGTCTGTCGCCTGCACGACGGCCCGCCGGTAAACCGGCACAAGCCGTCGGTGGACGTGCTGTTCCGTTCCATGGCCGCCAGCGTCGGCGCCGCCACCATCGGCTGCCTGCTGACCGGCATGGGCGACGACGGTGCGCGAGGCCTCGGCGAGTTGATGGAAGCCGGCGCACCGACCCTGGTCCAGGACGAGGCCAGTTCGGTCGTCTGGGGCATGCCCGGCGCTGCCTGGAAAGCCGGCGCGGCCAGCGAAATGCTGCCGCTGGACGCCATCGCCGCGCGCCTGCTCGCGCTTGCCCATACACCCGTTTCCGCCGCCGCACGCGTCGGCACCTGATAACCGAGAAGTTCATCATGGTCATTCCCAAGAACGAACGCAGCATCGGCTTCGCCGCCAGCGGCGTGGCGCTGGTCCTGGTCCTCGTGTTCCATGCGGCCTGGGTCGCCCCGGTCGTGGTGGCACTGCTTACCGCGACCTGGATCGCCATCAGCCTGCGTCCGGCACCGTTGCCGGCCGTCGAGGTGGTGCTCAACAGCTCGTCCAGCGAGGAAGCCTCGGTACGCGAGGCCATGGAAGACGTGCGCAGCGCCATCGTTGACGAACTGGGCCACGCCAGCCGCGAACTGAACCAGGCCCTCGACCTGCTGCGCGATGCCGTGGCCGAACTGGGCGGTGGCTTCAACGGCCTGTCGCAGAAGACCGGCAAGCAGCAGAAGCTGCTGAGCGAGATCATCGAGAGTGGAGGCAAGGGCATCTCGGTGCAGGACTTCGCCTCGCGCACTGCCGGACTGCTCGAACACTTCGTGGGCCTCATCGTGCAGCTGTCGCGCGAAAGCCTGCGCATCGTCTACCGCATCGACGGCATGGCGAAGGAAATGGACGCCGTGTTCGCCCTGCTGAAGAACGTGAACACGATCGCCGAGGAAACCAACCTGCTGGCGCTCAACGCAGCCATCGAAGCGGCCCGCGCCGGTGAATCCGGTCGTGGCTTCGCGGTGGTGGCGGGCGAGATCCGCAACCTCGCCCAGCACAGCAACCAGTTCAACGAGAAGATCGGCACCCACGTGGAGCGTTCGCGCACGGCGATGGAACAGCTGCGCGAGCTGGTGGGCCACATGGCCTCGCAGGACATGAACGTGGCGCTGCAGGCCAAGGGCGACATCGACGAGATGATGTCGAACATCACCGAGACCAACGCACGCACCAGCGCCGCCGCCGACGAGGCGGCCACGATCAACCGTGGCCTCGGCAACGACGTGTCCACCACCATCCGCTCGCTGCAGTTCGAGGACATCCTGAGCCAGCTGCTGCACCAGACGCGCTCGCGCCTGGTCGATCTGCAGGAGATCACGGCCGACTGCACCCGCGATATCGAAGAGCTGGCCTGCGCGCCGGCCGACGCCAACGAGCTGGCGAGCCGCGCCCAGCGCGTGCGCACCCGCCTGGCCGAGCAGCGCGAACGCGCCCGCCTGCGTTCGCGCGGACCTGCGTTGCAGCAGTCCATGGCCGCCGGCGACATCGACCTGTTCTGAAGGGATAACCCATGGCGATCAACATCCACCACGATACCGAGCAGGGCTGCCTCACCCTTCACCTGGGCGAGCGCTTCGACTTCTCGATCCACCGCACCTTCCACGACGCCTGCCTGGGCGACGTGGCGGCCGTGCGCAGCTACGTCCTCGACCTGGAAGACGTTACCGCCATGGACAGCTCCGCGCTGGGCATGCTGATGCTCCTGCGCGAACACGCCGGTGGCGACCGGGCCGACATCCGTCTGGTCAATGCGAACCCGCAGCTGCGCAATACCTTGCGTATCGCCGGCTTCGACAAGCTTTTCACCGTGCACTGACGGAACCGACACCGAAAGGGATGTCACGGAGACGTCCCGGAAGACCTGGCGCGCCTGTCTGGCGCGTTGGGTTTTCCGGGGCGTTTTTTTATTTGGGGGTAGGGGGCGCCGGACCGGTCGCGCGCAAGGCGCGCTCCTACAACTTAGCCCTACCGGTCGCGCGCAGGGCGCGCTCCTACAACCTAGCCCTGTAGGAGCGCGCCTTGCGCGCGACCGATCAGGCGATACCCCTCGAGAAAATCAATTTAACCATTTCAATCGAACGTCTTTCCGCCCGCTGCGACGCCCCTGAACAACTCTCCGAATTTGCACAGAACAACCCCTGCCCCTAGCCAATTTTGCGTAATCCGTCTTTCGCGCCAGGCGTTTGATGGAGACAAGGATGTGACGTGGGTCACAGTCCTCGAATCGCTCCCACATGGCAGGGGGGCACTACCCAGAACGCAACGCGTTCAGGAGTGAATCATGAGCGAGCAGACATTCGGCAAGGTTTTTACCCGCACTTTGTTGGCCAGTTGCATCCTCGCGGCCATGGTCTCGATCACCGCATGCAGCGGACACAGCTCCACCCATTCCGGTGGTGGCTCCGGTGCGACGGTGAATCCGAGTGGTGCCGGCGGGTCCGGCGGAAGCAGCGATAACGGCGGCGGTTCCGGCGGCTCGGGTAGCGGTGGCACCGGCTCGGGTGACAACGGCGGTTCCGGCTCCGGCGGCACCGGCTCCAACGGCGGTGGCGGCAGTAATGGTGGAGGCGGCACCAACGGCGGTGGCGGAACCAATGGTGGAGGTGGGACCAACGGCGGTGGCGGCACCAATGGTGGCGGCGGGAATAACGGCGGTGGTGGTAACAACGGTGGAGGCGGTAACAACGGAGGCGGTGGCAACAACGGTGGAGGCGGCAACAACGGAGGCGGTGGAACGACGCCCACCCCGCCGCCCAGCAATGCCGTTGGCGCCGTGAGCACCGGCCTGGGCAACATCATTTCGGCCGTCGGCGGCACCGTTTCCGGCGTTGGCAGCCAGATCCCGGCCATCACGGCACTGGGTGGCACCAGCGGCCTCACCACGTCGCTCGGCGGCGCCGTCGGCGATCTCGGCAATGCCGTGACGGCCTTGGGCAACGGCGTCACCAACGGCCTCGGCCAGACCGGCAACATTTCCAACCCGGTGGGCGTGACCCTTGGCAGCACGGATAACGTCGTCACCGATGTAGGCAAGGCGGTGAACAACGTCGGCGCTGGTGTCAGCAGCGTGGGCGGCGGTACGCCGATCAGCCCGATCACGGCCACGGTCGGTACCGTCGTGGACAAGCTCGGTACGGGTGTGCAGCAGCTGGGTGGTCAGCTCGGCGGAGCCCTCGGCTCTTCCGGCGGCACGACCCTGACCCAGACCCTGAGCAGCGTCGTGACGCCGCTCGCCGGCGCACTGGGCAGCAGCGCCAGCCCGGTGAACTCCGGCAACCTCGTGGCAGCGGCGGGTTCGGCGGCCGGTGGGGTGACCGGCGGCGTCGCCACGGGCATCAGCAACCTCGGTGCGCAGGTCTCGGCCACCTCGGCGCCGGGTGCGGCAGGCGGCGTGACCTCGCTGGCCGGCAACCTGCTGTCGAATACCGGCGGCACGCTGGGCGCGCTCAGCACGACGCTCAACACGGGTGTCGGTGCGGCGGGTGGCGCCAACGCGACGATCGCGAATACAGGCACCGGCCTGGGCAATACGATCAACGCGGCAGCGACCACGGTGTCCGGCCTGACGGCGTCGGGCAGCCCGCTGGCCGCACTGTCGCCGGTGACTACGCCGGTGGCGAGCCTGCTGAACAACACGGCCAGTACCGTGGCGACGATCACGTCCGCCAGTTCGCCTGCCGCCGCCGTGACCCAGCCGGTGAACAACCTGGTCAACCAGGTCGCCAATGCCACGGGCCTCACGGGCGCCAGCGGCGGTACCGGCAGCGGCACCGGCGGGGCGGGCAACGTGGTCAGTGCGCTCACCAGCACCGTGGCCTCCACGGTCAGCAATACGGTAGCGACGGTCAGTAATGCCGCAAATGCTGGGACCGGAACGGGGGGCGGCGCGCAGAATGCAGTCAGTTCCCTGGTGGGTGGTGTGGTCAGCGGCGTGAGCAACACGGTCGGGTCAGTGGCCGGTGGCACGAGCAGCACGGGTGGCAGTGTCGACGTGGGCGCGGGCCTCGGCGCGGTGCTGGGCATCAAGAAGCACTAGGGATGGACCGGAGCAGGTGGCGCGATGCGCCACCTGCCTCCCGGGTAGTGGGATCCACCGATGGCGTCGACCGGGCAGGGCGACGTTCGTCATCGTTTGCAGGGAGAACCCATGAATCGATGGTTCGGCTGCCTCGCTGGCATCACCGTCGTATGTTCCGCCCAGGCGCAGGTTCGCGTCCCGGCCAATCCACTGCAAACCCTTCCGCGCGTCGAAGTCCCCAAAGAGGCGCCCGCGGTCAAGGTCAACGTGCAGGCTCCGACCCAGGCCATGGAGGCCTTGCTCGCCAGCCGGATCACGCCATCCCGTTTCGACGTGAGCGGGGTGAAATCGATTTCCTTCGACAAGGTCGCCGACGTCTTCTCGCCGATGCGCGGGAAGGAAGTGACGGTGCGCGACCTGATCGCCGCCTGCGACAAGGTCACGGCGATGTACAAGCAACAGGGCTATGCGCTGTCGTTCGCCTTCGTGCCGTCCCAGGATTTCGCCGGTGGCGTCGTGCGCATCACGGTGGTGGAAGGCTACGTCGCCGACGTGCAGGTCAAGGGTGACACGGGCAACATGGACAAGCGCATCCGCGCCATGGCCCAGCACCTCGTCGACGAACGTCCGCTGCGACAGGAGACCTTCGAGCGTTACACCCAGCTTCTGGGCATGCTGCCCGGCGTGAAGGTGGCGGCCAACGTACCGGCGCCCACGACCACCGACGGTGCAACGCGGCTGGATCTCGATGTCACCCGGCAGCGCTATGACGCGAGTTATGGCGTCGATTTCAACCACCCCGGTACTCAGGGCGTGTTATCGCTGCAGGAGAACGGACTCACGCCACTGGGTGAGCAGCTGAGCATATCGACGCTGATTCCCAATGGTGGCGGGCAGCGCTATTACGCGGCGACCTGGCTGGAGCCGATCGGTTCGCGTGGCTGGCAGGCCAAGGTGGATGCCAGCCGCTACTGGGGCAACCCGGATACCGACAACAGCCAGCTGCCGTCGTACCTCGATCATCGACTGAGCCAGAGCAAGCTGGCGCTTTCCACCAGCTATCCGATCATCCTCACCAACACGAAGCGCCTGAACCTGACGATCGGTTTCTATGGGTCGAAACAGGACGACCGTTATCACAACGTGGATACCGGGGCATTCATCGCGTTGCAGTCGAATGTGCGCGTACTCAATGCAGAGCTGGCATGGCTGAAGATCGCCGAGAAACACACGGAGCAATTCAGCTTCGCCGTGGCACATGGTTTCGACGGCATGGGGGCTTATTCGCGGGCACTGACCAATGTACCGGGAGGCGTGTCGGTGGCGTTGCCAGACACTACGTTCACCCGCTACATGATCAATGGGCTGTGGTCACAGCAGCTAGGCCACAAGTTCGGTGCCGTGTTCCGGCTGACGGGCCAATACAGCAAGGATTCGCTGCCGTCGACCGAGCAGATCAACTTCGGTGGACCGAGCTACGCCTATGCCTATGACCCCGGCGATGCGGCCGGCGACAGTGGCTGGGGTGCATCGGCGGAAGTGAATCGAGCGTTCGTGTCAGGCGATACGTGGGTGAAGTCGATCGTGCCGTACGTGGCGTATCAGAGTGCGCGCGTCTACCTCAACGGTGCACGGCCACTGATCAACCATCTCGACTCGGCGGCGGTTGGCGTGCGTTTCTCCGATGCGAAGCACTACACCATTGATCTCGCCCTGGCCAAACCCACCGGCGACAAGCCACCGGAAAGCACCACCCGCGAGAAGCGCTGGAACCTGACGTTCAGCTATCGCTTCAAGTAATAGCAACGCCTGCGCGCTACCTCACCCACCGGTCGCGCGCAAGCACGCTCCTACAAAAGCGGGGAAGATCGCGCCTCGCGCGACCGCACTCTCCTGTAGGAGCGCGCCTCGCGCGCGACCGGACAGGCGGCTTCGCTCAAGTCGCGCGCAAGCACGCTCCTACATGGAGTTCACGTGGGCGCGGTGACGATCTTCCGATCCCGTCCGGAGGTCGTGCCATGCCCTTGTCGCTTCATCCCGCTCCGATCCTCTACAACGATGCGCTGGAGCACGTCGGCGACGATGAAGCCGAGACGGCCGAGGAATTGATCGAAACCCTCACCGGCATCAACACCACGACGCTGGAACACGAAAAGCACGCCTACCGCTCGGTACATGCGAAGAGCCACGGACTGCTGACAGGCGAACTCATCGTCCCCGGCGACCTGCCCCGGGAACTGGCGCAAGGCATCTTTGCCAGGCCCGGCACGTGGCCCCTCGTGATGCGACTGTCCACGATTCCCGGCGACCTGCTTGACGATAGCGTGTCCACCCCGCGTGGCATGGCGGTGAAGATCGTCGGTGTGGACGGCGAGCGTCTGCCGGGTAGCGAAAACGACGTCACGCAGGATTTCGTGCTGGCCAACGGCCCGGCATTCAAGGCGGCGACGGCGAAGAAATTTTCCGGCTCGCTGAAGCTGGTGGCCGCCACCACCGATCGTGCCGAAGGCGCCAAGAAGGCCCTTTCCGCCGTACTGCGTGGTGCAGAGCGCGTCGTCGAAGCCTTCGGTGGAAAGAGCTCGACCTTGCTGGCCCTCGGCGGGCAGCCGGAGACACACCCGCTGGGCGACACCTATTACAGCCAGGCACCGCTGCGTTTCGGCGATTATGTGGTGAAGCTGTGCATTGCACCGCGTTCGCCGAATCTCACGAAGCTGACCGGCGCGCATGTCGAGGTCAACGGACGGCCCGATGGCCTGCGCGAGGCGGTGCAGGAACACTTCGCAGCGCAGGGAGGCGAGTGGGACGTGCGTGTGCAATTCCTGACCGACCCGGAGACGATGCCCGTCGAGGACGCCTCGGTGCCGTGGCCGGAAGAAAAGAGCCCGTACATCGATGTGGCGCGTATCGTGCTGGCGCCACAGCCTGCGTGGAACGAGTCGCGTCGACAAGCCATCGACGATGGCTTGTCATTCAGCCCGTGGCACGGCATCGCCGCACACCGGCCGCTGGGTTCCGTGATGCGTGCGCGCCGGCTGGCCTATCAGGTGATGGCGAAGTTCCGCGCGCACCACAATAAGGTGGATATCCGCGAACCCCGCGACATCGCAAACCTGTTGTAGGAGCGCGCCTTGCGCGCGACCGGACTGTGCGACGAGCCCCATGGGTTTCGTCAGAACCGGTCGCGCGCAAGGCGCGCTCCTACAGGGGCGTTTACCAGCCCATGTAGTGGCCGCCGTTGATGGCCAGGTTCGAGCCGGTGATCCAGCTGGATTCCTCGGAGGTGAGGAAGGCCACCGCGTGCGCGATTTCATCCGGACGCCCGAGGCGGCCGACAGGAATCTGCGCGACGATCTTGGCGCGGATATCTTCCGGCACGGCCATCACCAGGTCCGTACCCACGTAGCCCGGCGATACGGTATTCACCGTGATGCCGAAGCGGGCGTTTTCCTGCGCGAGCGAGATCGTGAAACCATGCACGCCGGCCTTGGCGGCGGCGTAGTTGGCCTGGCCGTACTGGCCCTTCTGGCCGTTGATCGAGCTGATCTGAACGATGCGACCCCATTGGCGGGAGCGCATGCCCTCGATGACCGGGCGGGTGACGTTGAAGCAGGCGTTGAGGTTGGTGTTCACCACCTCGGTCCACTGCTGGTAGTCCATCTTGTGGAAGGTGGTGTCGCGGGTGATGCCGGCGTTGTTGATGAGGATCTCGACCGGACCAGCCAGTTCCTCCACGCCGCGGATCATGTCCGCCGCCGAATGAGGATCGGAAACGTCTCCCTTGACCATCACCACGTCGATGCCGTCGCGGATCATGTCCTCGCGCCATGCCGCGGCCCTGGCGTCGTCGCGGTAGTTGGTGGCCACCCGGTGGCCCTGGCGGGCAAGGTAGCGCACGATCGCCGTGCCTATGCCCCCGGTGCCGCCGGTGACCAGCGCCGTGCGTTGCGTGATGCCGTGCTTCATCCCAGCCGTGTCCCGTAATGGAGTGGCCCGCGTGGCGGGCAAACGATTTTTATAACGCCGGCGCCGGGGTAAGACTACTGCGGCGAAGCGCCGCAGGCTGGAATCCGTTCAGCGCCGAGGCCAGCAGGGCCCCGGGACTGTCCCCGGCGTCGCCTGCCGGCACGCCCAGCCATGCCAAGGCCCGTCGGAGGGCGGGCAGGGGATCGGCCGGGTCCACCGGTAGCGACGCGGCCGACTTGGACAGCTTGCGGCCCTCGCCATCCAGTACCAGTGGCAGGTGCAGGTAGCCGGGCGTCGTCAGGCCGAGAACGCGTTGCAGATAGATCTGCCGGGCGGTGGATTCCAGCAGGTCGGCTCCGCGCACCACGTGGGTGATGCCCTGGTCGGCGTCGTCCACCACGCAGGCCAACTGGTAGGCCCACAGGCCCTCGACGCGGCGGATGACGAAGTCACCTGCCACGTCACGCAGGTTTTCCTCTTGAGGGCCCTGGAGTTCATCGGTCCAGCGCAGGGTTTCGTCCGGCACCCGCAGGCGCCAGGCAGGCGGACGTTGCGGATCAGGTGCCGCCACACACCGACCGTCGCGATGGATACCCCCATGCGGCGCCAGGTCGGCCCGGCTGCACCAACAGGGGAACACCTCCCCGGCCTCGCGAAGACGCTCGAAGGCGGACTCGTAGAGGGCCTGGCGACGGGACTGGTAGACCACCGGCTCGTCGGCATGCAGGCCGAAGGCATCGAGGGCGGCGAGGATGCCTGCCGCGGCGCCGGGAACCTCGCGCGGCGGGTCGATGTCTTCCACGCGCAGCAGCCAGTCACCACTGGCGTGTCTTGCTACCAGCCAGCTGCCGACGGCGGCCACCAGCGAACCGAAGTGCAGGGCGCCGGTGGGAGAGGGGGCGAAACGCCCGCGATAGCGCGTGCGGGTAGACGGATCCAATGGTGAGACGTTTCTCAGCGCGAGTGGGACGCGAAGCAGACAGTGTAGGACAAGGCTTCATTCGCTGAACGGCGCCATACCGGGACGGGCGCGCTTGTGGGTACATCGGGCATTGAATCGTTCAGCCTAAGCCCCGAAAACTGCATCCGGGCGGCGCCACATAGACAGCCGTCGTGAGAGAGAACCCCATGTTCAAACGTATTGCCCTGTTCATCGCGACCAACCTCGCGGTCATCTTCCTCCTCAGCGCGGTCTGTCACCTGCTTGGTATCGACCAGTGGGCTGCCCAGCGCGGCATGGGCCTTGGCGGCCTGATCGTGTTCGCCGCCGTGTTCGGCATGGGCGGCGCGTTCATCTCGCTGGCCATGTCCAAGTGGATGGCGAAGATGTCCACGGGCGCCAAGGTCATCACCACGCCGAGCAACGAAACCGAGCGCTGGCTGCTCGACACCGTGCGCCGCCACGCCGACAAGGCCGGCATCGGCATGCCCGAAGTGGCCGTCTACGACGCGCCGGAAATGAATGCCTTCGCCACGGGCATGACCCGCAACAGCTCGCTGGTGGCCGTCAGCACCGGCCTGCTCCAGCAGATGGACCGCGAGCAGGTCTCGGCGGTGCTGGGCCACGAGATCGGCCACGTCGCCAATGGCGACATGGTCACCCTGACCCTGATCCAGGGCGTGCTCAATACCCTGGTAATCGTGCTGGCCCGCATCGTGGGCCGGGTGATCGACAGCTGGCTGTCCGGCGGTCGCGAGCGCGACGGCGAGGGCGGCATCGGCTACTTCGTCACCGTGATGATCCTGCAGATCATCTTCGGCCTGTTCGCCTCGATGATCGTGATGTGGTTCTCGCGCTGGCGCGAGTTCCGGGCGGACGCGGCCGGCGCCAACCTGGCTGGCCGGGCCTCGATGATCTCGGCCCTGCAGCGCCTGTCCGGAAACCACGGCGACACCACGCTGCCGCAGACCATCCAGGCCTTCGGCATCTCGGGCCAGCTGGCATCGGGTTTCAAGCGCCTGTTCATGAGCCACCCTCCCATCGAGGAGCGCATCGCGGCGTTGCAGAACGCCCGCTGATCAAAAGGCCGCCCCCGAGGCGGCCTTTTCTTTCCTGTAGGAGCGCGCCTTGGTGGGAGCGGATCGTATCCGCGATGGGTGCTCGCGAAAGCGCATCGATCACCCATAGCCATCGCCGACACGGTCGGCCCCCATCAATGCGCGCTCCTACACGGCTCCCCTGCTTTTGTCCTTCGCCCGGCGCCCCCATAATCCGGTGTCTGTCCCATCCTGAAGGAACGGCATCGTGAGCCAGGAAACCCGTAAGTTCGAAGCCGAGGTCGCCCAGGTCCTGCACCTGGTGACCCACTCCCTCTACTCGCACAAGGAAATCTTCCTGCGCGAGCTGATCTCCAACGCGTCCGACGCCTGCGACAAACTGCGGTTCGAAGCGCTGGCCGATGCCAGCCTCACCGCCGACGACGCCGACCTGCGCATCCAGATCACCTGGGACCCCGACGCCCGCACCATCAGCGTGCGCGACAACGGCATCGGCATGACGCGGGACGACGTGGTGGCCAACATCGGTACCATCGCCAGCTCCGGCACCCGCCGCTACCTCGAAGCGCTGTCCGGCGAGCAGAAGGCCGACGCGCGCCTGATCGGCCAGTTCGGCGTGGGCTTCTATTCCGCCTTCGTGGTGGCCGACAAGGTCACCGTGATCACCCGTCGCGCAGGTCAGCCCACCGGGAGCGGCGTGCGCTGGGAAAGCGACGGCAAGGGCGAATACACCCTCGAAGAAACCAACGTCACCGAGCGCGGCACCACCGTGGTGCTGCACCTGAAGGCCGACGAGGACGAATTCCTCAAGGCCTGGCAGCTGCGTTCGCTGGTGAAGAAGTACTCCGACCACGTCGCCTTCCCGATCCGCATGCCCAAGGAAACCGACGGCAAGCCGGACCCGACCGAATGGGAGACGATCAACTCGGCCTCGGCCCTGTGGGCCCGCTCGAAGAGCGAGATCACCGACGACGAGTACAAGGCCTTCTACAAGGCCCTCGGCCACGATTTCAACGACCCGCTCGCCTGGACGCACAACCGCGTCGAAGGCAGCCAGAGCTTCACCACCCTGCTGTTCGTGCCGGAGCAGCCGCCGTTCGACCTGATGATGGGCGGTCGTGACGAGCGCAAGGGCCTGAAGCTGTACATCAAGCGCGTCTTCATCATGGACGCCGCCGAAGAGCTGCTGCCCAACTACCTGCGCTTCGTGCGCGGCGTGGTGGACGCCGACGACCTGCCGCTCAACGTGAGCCGCGAGATCCTCCAGCAGAACCGCCAGCTGGACAAGATCAAGGGCGCCTGCACGAAGCGCGTGCTTGATCTGCTGGAAAGGCTCTCGCGCGATGAGCCGGAGAAATTCGCCGGCTTCCTGTCGGCCTTCGGCAATACGCTGAAGGAAGGCATCGTCGAGGACGCCTCCAATCGCGAGCGCATCGCCAAGCTGCTGCGTTTCGCGTCCACCAAGGGCGATGGCGCGGCGAAGACGGTGTCTTTCGACGACTACATCGGTCGTATGGTCGTCGACCAGGATGCCATCTGGTACGTCACCGCCGACAGCTATGCGGCCGCCGCCGGTAGCCCGCAGCTCGAAGCGCTGAAGGCCAAGGGCATCGAAGTGCTGCTCATGTTCGACCGTGTCGATGAGTGGATGCTGGGTTACCTCAACGAATACGAAGGCAAGCGCCTGCGTAACGTCGCCAAGGGCGAGTTCCCGCTCGACGAAGCCGACAAGGCGAAGCAGGAAGCGGCAACCAAGGAAGCCGAACCGCTGCTGGAGCGCGCAAAGACACTGCTGGGTGATCGCGTCGGCGACGTCCGCGTGTCCGCCCGTCTCACCGACTCGCCGTCGTGCCTGGCCCTGGCCGATTACGAGATGGCCCCGCACCTGGCACGCCTGCTGCGCGAAGCCGGCCAGGATGTGCCGGACAGCAAGCCGGTGCTCGAAGTGAATCCGGAGCATGCGCTGGTGAAGCGCCTCGCTGCGGAAACAGACGACGCGAAGGCCGGCGATCTCGCCAGCCTGCTGCTGGAGCAGGCTGAAATCACCGCCGGCGCCCAGCTCGCCGACCCCGCTGCCTTCGTGCAACGCATGAACCGCGTCCTCCTGGGCTAAACGCCTCGACCTGCTTTTGCCGGAGCGCGCCTCGCGCGCGACCGGCCGAAGCAAAACGCGCCGAACGCGCTCTTGCAGGAGCGCGCCTTGCGCGCGACCGGTATCGCGATAAGCAACCTTTTTGCGATACCGGTCGCGCGCAAGCACGCTCCTACAGGAAGTGCTCTGGTATGTTCCGGGGCCATGTCAGCCCTGCTCATCCTCTTCACCTGCCTCGCCCTCGGCATCCTGGCCCGCCGTTACGCCAATCTGCCCGATGGCATCGTGCAGGGCATCAACTGGTGGGTGCTCAACGTCGCCTTGCCGGCGCTGGTACTCGCCCTGGTGCCACAGGTGCCGCTGGACTCGCACCTGTGGTTTCCCGTGGCGGCGATGTACGTCACCTTTTTCGGCGCATGGGCCGTCTTCGCATCGCTGGGCCGCGCCTTCGGCTGGTCACGGCACCGCATCGGCTGCCTGATCCTCGTCTGCGGACTGGGCAACACCTCGTTCATGGGCTATCCGATGATGGAAGCCATGCACGGCAAGGCCGGCCTCTCCATTGCCGTCATCGCCGACCAGCTCGGCTGTTTCCCGCTGCTCGCATCGGCCGGTATCGTGGTGGCCTCGCTTTACTCGGGCAGGGCGACCTCGGCGACCGCCATCGTGCGCCGCGTATTCACCTTTCCTGCCTTCCTGGCCTTGCTGGTGGGCATCCTCGTCGGCGTGGCAGGCGGTTGGCCGGTCGCCGTGGACAAGGTGCTGATGCAGCTCGGCCAGACGCTGACGCCGCTGGCGCTGTTCTCGGTGGGTCTCCAGTTCCGTCTGCACCTGCAACGCGAGCAGGTCGGAGCGCTCGTTGCCGGACTCGGCTGGAAGATGCTGCTGGCACCGCTGCTCATGCTGGTCATCGGACTTGCCGCCGGTGTCGGTGGCCTCACGCTGACGGTGGGCGTGCTCCAGGCCGCCATGGCACCGATGATCTCGGCGGCCATCCTTGCCGACCAGCATGGCCTCGAACCGCGGCTGGCCAATACCGTGCTTGGTGCGGGCATCCTCCTTTCTTTACTGACGATTCCCCTGGGCAATGCGCTCCTGCCGGCCTGACGCTTGGGATCGGGCGCCAACGGCCTCACACTTCCCCGCATGACCGAACACTCGACCAATGCCGGCGTACGCGCCGATGTGTGGCTCTGGGCCGCACGCTTTTTCAAGACCCGCAGCCTCGCGAAGGAAGCCATCGACGGCGGCAAGGTGGAGCTCAATGACGTTACCTGCAAGCCGGCCAAGACCGTGCAGATCGGCGACACCCTGAAGGTCACCCGGGGCGAGGAGCGGCTGACCTGTGTCGTGGCGGCACTGTCCACCAAGCGTGGGCCGGCGCCCGAGGCGCGCAAGCTGTATGAGGAAACCGCGGCCAGCATCGCGCAGCGCGAGCGCCAGCGGGAGGACCGGCGTCTTACCGGTGGGGCGTTGTTGCGGCCGGGTTCGCGGCCGGACAAGCGGTCGCGACGGTTGATCCAGGATTTGAAGAAGCAGCTTTAGGTGGTGGGCCTGGATTGTTGGTTGGCGTCGGATGGCTTGCGCAGAAGCGGCAGGTGGCGAGATAGCGCAGAGATGGGTGGTTTGGGGCGGGATTGGCGTTGAGGGCTGGCCGGTCGCGCGCGAGGCGCGCTCCTACGAGGGGGTGCGATGTCAATCGTTTCGTGTTACTTGTGCACGGTGCGCTGGTCACCCGGGGAGTGAACGCCCGGGTTGTTTTCGTTTTGTTGCCCGAGCGCAGGCCGGGTGCAGCAGGAGATGCAGGTGGGGAAGGAACGGATCGACTATATCGAGCTCAATGTCGCCGACACGGGGCGCAGCAAGCAGTTCTACGGCGAGGCGTTTGGCTGGAAGTTCACGGATTACGGTCCGCACTACACCGAGTTTGACGATGGCCGGATGAAGGGTGGTTTTGCCGCAGGTTCGCAGGTGGTCACCGGTGGGCCGTTGGTGATTCTTTATGCCGAGCATCTGGAAAAGACCCTGGAGCAGGTCACGAATGCCGGGGGCAGCATCGCCAAGCCGATCTTCGAGTTTCCGGGTGGACGACGCTTTCATTTCCGCGACCCCGACGGCCATGAACTGGCCGTATGGTCCGATAAACCGAACCCCCTGTAGGAGCGCGCCTTGCGCGCGACCCAGGGGGCACCGCCAGATCCGGTCGCGCGCGAGGCGCGCTCCTACATGAGGCTTTAAAAAAGCCGTCCCCCGAAACATCCGGCCCGGGCTGCTGACTCGGGCGGATGCGGGGGACGTCACGAGGCCGAAGATGGAGAGTCATGAGGCCTGGTGAAACGAACGCGCCACAGGGAGCGACAGCGCGATTGAACCCAACGAAAAACAGGTGGAACGACGTCACTATAGAAAGGCATCGCCCCACAGTGAATTCGATTGTTCAGATCGTTTCGATAGATAGCCTCAATGAATCAGCGCAGCATCTTGCGCAGCTTGTAGAGCTGCTCCAGGGCATCGCGCGGGCTCAGGTCGTCCGGGTCGATGGAGCGCAGCGCTTCTTCCACGGGTGAGGGCAGGGACGGCGCGAACAGCCCCAGCTGCGGCGTAGTGGCCGCAGGCGGCGCAGCTACCGCGGCCGTGACTTCATGGCCCTGTTCCAGCGCAGCGAGGTAGCGCCGTGCATCGGCGATCACCGTCTTCGGCAGGCCGGCGAGTGCCGCCACCTGCAAGCCGAAACTACGGTTGGCCGGGCCGTCCTTCACCGTATGCATGAAGACCAGCTGCTCGCCGTACTCCACGGCATCCAGATGCACGTTGGCGATGGTGCGGAATTCGCCCGCCAGCTCCGTCAGCTCGAAGTAGTGCGTGGCGAACAATGTGAAGGCACAGCTGGTGGCCGCCAGATGCACGGCGGCGGCACGCGCCAGCGAGAGGCCGTCGTAGGTGCTGGTGCCGCGACCCACCTCGTCCATGAGCACCAGGCTGCAATCGGTGGCGTTGTGCAGGATGTTGGCCGTCTCGCTCATCTCGACCATGAAGGTCGACTGGCCGCGCGAGAGGTCGTCGCCCGCGCCGATGCGGGTGAAAATGCGGTCGATCGGGCCGATGGTGGCCGCCGATGCAGGCACGTAGCTGCCCACGTGCGCCAGTAGCACGATCAGCGCGTTCTGGCGCATGTAGGTGGACTTACCGCCCATGTTCGGACCAGTGATCACCAGCATGCGACGACCGCGATCCAGCACCAGATCGTTCGGCTCGAAGGGTTCGTCGCGCACCTTTTCCACCACGGGGTGGCGACCGCGATCGATGTGGATGCCCGGCACGTCGGTGAGTTCGGGGGCGGCCCAGTCCAGCGTCTCGGCACGCTCGGCCAGGTTGGCGAGCACATCGAGCTCGGCAATGGCCGAGGCGGCGACCTTGAGTTCCGAAAGACGCTCGATGAGCTTGTCGAGCAGTAGTTCGTAAAGAGCCCGCTCGCGCATGAGCGAGCGTTCCTTTGCCGACAGCACCTTGTCTTCGAACTGCTTCAGTTCTTCGGTGATGTAGCGTTCGGCGTTCTTCGTGGTCTGCCGGCGCGTGTAGTGCTGCGGTGCCTTGTCGGCCTGCGCCTTGGTGATCTCGATGTAGTAGCCGTGCACGCGGTTGTAGCCCACCTTGAGGGTGGGAATACCGCTGGCCGCCTTCTCGCGTTCTTCCATGTCGACCAGGAACTGGTCGGCATGGGTGGACAGGCGACGCAGTTCGTCGAGGTCTTCGTCGTAGCCTTCGGCAAGCACGCCACCATCGCGCAGCAGCACGGGCGGTGCCTCGACGATGGCTCGGGCGAGCAGGGCGGCGGTATCGGCGTGGTCGCCGATTCGCTGCACGAGGCCATGTAGCAGCGGGCTGTCCAGGCCGGCGATTTCATCGCGCAGTTCGGGAGCGGCGGCAAGGCCGTCGCGCAGCGTGGAAAGGTCACGCGGACGCGCCGAACGCAGCGCGACGCGCGCCAGGATGCGCTCGAGATCGCCCACGCCACGCAGGCGCTCACGCAGGCTGCCATGGCGGCGCTGGTCGATGAGGCTGCCGATGGCCTGGTGACGGCCGCGCAGTACGGCACGATCGCGCAGTGGGCGATTGAGCCAGCGACGCAGCAGGCGCGCGCCCATCGGCGTCACCGTTTCGTCGAGCACGCCGAGCAAGGTGTTGTCGACGTTGCCGCTCTGGTGCGCGTCGATTTCCAGGTTGCGTCGCGTGGCGGCGTCCATCGCGATGGTTTCGCTCGCGTTCTCCACGGCCAGGCCGGTGAGATGCGGCAGCGCGCTCTTCTGGGTTTCCTCGACATAGCCGAGCAGGCAGCCGGCAGCCGCCACGGCCAGCGGCAGGCCTTCCACGCCGAAGCCGAGCAAGTCGCGCGTACGGAAGAAACGGCACAGCTCGCGCGTGGCGGCATCGCCATCGAAATGCCAGGGCTGGCGCTTGCGCACGCCGGGTAGCGTGCTGACCAGCTTCGGCCATGCCACGTCCTCGCTGACCAGGGTCTCGGCCGGTTGCAGGCGCGCCAGTTCGGCGGCGAGGCCTTCGGGCGAGTTCACTTCGGTCAGCAGGAAACGGCCGGTGGAGAGATCCACCCAGGCCAGGCCATAGCCCTTCGGACCGGCGGCGATGGAGAGCAGCAGGTTGTCCCTGCGCTCTTCCATCAGGGCGGCATCGGTGACCGTACCCGGCGTGACGATGCGCACGACCTCGCGCTTCACCGGCCCCTTCGAGGTGGCCGGATCACCGATCTGCTCGCAAAGGGCCACTGACTCGCCCAGCTTCACCAGCCGCGCCAGATAGCCTTCCACCGCGTGGTAGGGCACACCCGCCATGGGAATCGGCGCGCCGGCCGACTGCCCACGCTGGGTCAGGGTGATATCGAGCAGTCGCGCCGCCTTGCGTGCGTCGTCGTAGAACAGCTCGTAGAAGTCGCCCATCCGGAAGAACAGCAGGATGTCCGGATGTTCCGCCTTCGCAGCCAGGTACTGGCGCATGAACGGGGTATGCCCCGCGGCGGCCGAGATGTCTTCAGCTAAAGCCATGATTTTCCAAAAAATGCGACATAAGGCGTGCCGCCCATGGCACGCCGGCCGCCCATGATACCGCCCCACCCCCCTGTAGGAGCGCGCCTCGCGCGCGACCCGGCCCAGCGCGCCCGGCTCGGCACGCGCCCCGTCGCTTCATCCTTGATAGCCGGAAGCCAGCCGGGCCATCAACAAATCACCCCCTCGGCAGCGTTCAGGGCCCGGCCAAGGACAGGAATTTCTTGCGAATCAATGCACGTTTCTGGCAATCGCACATGCAACATCGGCAGCTGCCCAGCGGCAACACTATATTGCGACCTCGGCATCACCCACCATCCCACCGCGCCCACAAGGAAACCGGATGACCCTGCGCAAAGAATGGATTGCCGCCCTGGCACTGACGGCTCTGGCCGGTCCCGCGCTGGCCCAGTCGCTACAGCCCGACACCCAGGAATACAAAATCAGCGATTCCAGCCAGACCTTCGTGCTGACGCCGGGATCGAAGCTTTACGAGCAGTGGGCGGCCTGGATCAAACACCAGCAGGCAACCACCAGGAAAGCAGATGGCACGCCATGGGGGACGGAGGCAGGCCAGATCTCGATCACGATGACCACCTCGTCGGCAGACGCGAAGCAGGCCATGGCGGCTCAAGCCGGTGTGCCGCAGGACAAGGGTCCGCCAGTGCGATTGCCGCCATCAGGGGAGGAGGGCCAGATCATCGAGCTGATAGACCAGAGCCCAGCGGTTTTCCAGCAATGGATCTACGAGTGGCATGGAAAGGCGGGTAGTGCCGGCGGCTGGTCCGAGAAGTCCTATGCTGCCCGTGCATGCGCAGTCAGCGACGACACCGGCAAGCTTTGCCCCAGCCCTCCGAAGTGATGCGTCGGCGGGCGTTGGTACATTCTTCTGCCCTGAACTTGGGCCTGCCCTGGCCGCCATGCCAGGCCTAGAGTGTGCCCATCGTTTCCCAGGCGCACCCTCATGAACCACCCATCATCCACCACCATCCTGGTCGCTGGCGCCACGGGCGTCATCGGCCGTCGTCTGGTGCCTGAGCTTGTGTCGGCCGGCTACAGGGTCTTCGGCCTTACCCGCGATCCGGCCAGAGCCAGCGAACTTCTTCATGCCGGTGCCGTGCCGCTGGTGGTCGACGTGTTCGATGCGTCGCGGTTGCAGCAGGCGGTAGTGGCGGCGCGACCGGATATCGTCGTTCATCAGCTCACCGACCTGCCGCGCAGTCTCGATCCGTCTCGCATGGAAGAGGGTATCCAGCGCAATGCGCGCATACGTCGCGAAGGCACCGCCAACCTGGTGCAGGCAGCGAAGGCAGCGGGTGTTCGCCGGATCGTGGCACAGAGCATCGCCTGGGCCTATGCAAGTGGACCGGAGCGATTCGTCGAAAGCGATGCACTGGATGTGGCGGCCAATGGCCTGCGCGCCATCAGCGTCGGTGGCGTCGTGGCGCTGGAAGCAGCCGTGCTGGATGCAGACGGGATCGATGGGCTCGTGCTGAGATACGGTCAGCTGTGGGGCGATGGCACTGGAGCGGATACCTCCGAGGGCAAGGACATGCCCCTGCATGTAGACGGCGCGGTGAGTGCCGCCCTGCGAGCGGTCGGGCACGGCCAGCCGGGCGTCTACAACATCGCCGACGACGAGCGCCGCCTCGACCTGAGTCGCGCCCGGCAGGTGCTGGGCTGGTCGCCGACGTCCGGCGTGACCGCGTAGGGAATGAGTCATGGCGGTCCTGTCCGCCTCGCTTCGCCATCCAGCCCGGCGATCAATGCTCGTGCTGCTCGTCGCTACCGGTGCCATGGGGCTGATAGCGGCGGTCTCCATCGACAGGGTTCCTTCCATGCCTGCCTGGACCGATGCCCTCTGCGGCGGCGTCACCCGGATGTTCACCACACCGTTCGCAGGCACCGATGCGCGCCCACAAACGACGGTAAAGCCGCTCTCCTGCGAACGGTTGCCACACCTACCAGGAAAGGCGATTACAACGGCACTTGTCTACTTTCCGCCAGGTGCGTACACCCCCGCACACCGTCATCCGGGATCCGTCACCGCCGTGGTGCTGAAGGGGCTTATCCGCTCGCAACTCCAGGGCACGCCAGCCAAGAATTATGCAGCCACGCAGACATGGTTTGAACCGCCCGGCGCGCTTCACTTGTTTGCCGAAAATCCCAGCCTGACGGAAGACGCAGAGCTGCTTGCCACCTTCGTGGCGGATGAGAACTGCGGACCGCTGACGGTTCCCGAGCCTGTTGCTCGGTAGAAACCCGCCCTTTGTACGCGGGATATGAATGCACGTTCAGGATGGCGACTTCGGGAATGTCTGCACGTTTTCGTGATGCCTGTCTCTGCTATCCTCCGAGTGGGGATCAGGATGACGATCACAGGAGTTCCATCATTTCTCGGACGAAAGCGCGGGGCGCCTACTGGAGCCCTTATTGTGTTGCGCGCGCATCGGACATCATGGCCGATGACAGTCTTTCTGGAGCTAGGCCCAATAAAAGGCCGATACCACGGTTGCCTCAATAGCTGCATCGGCGACGAGTACACCTGCCAGGAGACGTATTGCGCGGCAGTCCGCACGGTTTTCCAGGCGTTACCTTGATAACCTCGCGCAGGAAATGAGTGACCCAATCACAGGAGTTGCAATGTTTTTCAGGCAGAAGGACATATCCAGGGTGCTGTGCGCCGCATTGGCCGTAGCGATGTCGCATGCAGCCGTCGCGCAGGCCAGCGATTACGATGCGCAGGACGCCCGGCTCAACGCGGCCTACAAGAAACTCTCGCAAGGGCTCGATGACGCGAATCGCAAGGCCCTGCGCGACGAGGAGCGTCAATGGATCCTCGGACGCGACAAGGCCTGTGGTGCCACTGCCGGCCAGGTGCTCAAGAATGCGTGTACGACGGCCAGCACCCGCACTCGTGCAGATGAACTCGAACGACGCGCCGGTAGTGCGGCTTCTGCCGGCAAGCCGTCGGCCGACACGGCGATAAGCGGTGACTGGGGTTATCGCACCGACTGCGATTTCGGCCATTACGTCAATGTCACCGTGACCAAAGCGAGCCCCGATGCGGAAGGAAAATGGGGCGATGGCACCCGTAATGACGGCAGCCAGGGGCTTTTGAAGGGGCAGTGGCGCGACGGCAAGCTCTATGTGCGTTTCTGTTCCGACGACGGGCAGCAGGGCGACTACCCGGCCTGTCCGGCCTACAGCGAAGAAGTTGCTTATTTCACGCCACAGGGCAGGCAGCTCGTGTGGTTCCAGCGTTCAGGAGAAACCTATGACAGGTATGTCGCCCTCGATCGCGTTCCCAAGGGCGGAAAGGCTCCGCTCGACACCCATTGCAAAGGTGGCGATCGCTAACCCTCAGTAGCAGGTAAACCAGGAGTTGGACCATGGCAGGATTGACTGACAATGAGCTTCGCGCGCTGTCGTACTTCGCGATAGGCGTGAGCTCCGAAGGCGGCGATGTCGCCTACCGGCTTAGTTTCGCCGGCAACATCCGCAACGATGCCCACGGCAATCCCGTGATGCATCCCGCGGGCAACAGTGGCTATTCCATCGGCACGCTACAGACTGACCTCGGCCAGCGACCGGCCGTGGCCACCGAGCTGACCGACGCGTACCAGAACTGGGCGCGCACGGCTCATCCGGACTGGGTACTCTCCGATGCGCAACGCACGCATACCATCGCCGACCTCAGGCGTACCGGGCACCAGATCAACGACCAGCACGGCCGGCCTCTCGACGCCACGGTGAAGTCGCATCTCGACGCTTTCATGGCCAGCGAGGCTGGCATGAACTTCGTCCACCAGCACGATATGGCCCAGGTCGACAAGTTGATGACGAATGTCATCGGCCCGCTGCAGAAGACGGATCTGTACAAGCATGCTTCGGAACAGGAGCAGGCCCAGCTCGCCACCATCACGGCCAAGCTCTACAACCAGAGCGAAAAGTACGGCAAGGATGTGCTTGGCCAGATCGAGCGCGGTGAGCTTCATAGCGTGAAAGAAGTGAGCAGCGCGCTCAATGGCTACCCCGACTATGTCACCGCGGGCCGCGACCACGCGCTGGCCGGCACGGCGTTGTTCAACGACCTGCGGGCCGCAGGTGCGAATAACCCGATGCATGCGGCGTGGCAGGATGTGGCGGCGAATCCGGGTGTCAATCCGACGCGCCTGGGCGCAGACTCCACGCATCCCCATCTTCCTCACGAGTATGCGGTGATCAAGGGTGCCTTCGTCGATCCGCATCATTCGCGATCGATGGTGCAGGCCCTGGAGCAGGGCGGTTCATACGCGAACACCCAGAACAACCGTGGATATCTGTCAGAAGGCCGCGATATGGTGGTCTGGGACAGGGCGGGTCATGGCCATGCCCTGGTCAACGGCCAGTGGAGCGACGTCAACAGCAAGGACATCTCGCTGCACAATAATGCCGACAAGACACTGGACGTCAACGTGCATCGCGATGGCGCGGACCAGCGGCTGCTTCATGTAACCCATCCGGGTAATCACGTACGCGTCCAGCCGGCCCACGCTTCTCCGGGAGTGGCATCAGGGGATCACATCCAGCGCGCGGGTACCCTCCGCGAGCATGATCACGCGCCGCCGGTAAAGGATCTCCAGCAGCAGCTGGCGAATCTCGGTTACAAGGGAGGCGACGGCAAGCTCATTCACCCGGACGGCGACTTCGGCAAGAACACCCGGGTGGCTCTGGAAGCCTTCCAGAAAGACCATGGCCTGACATCCGATGGTATCGCTGGCGCAAAGACGATGGACGCCTTGCGCAACGCCAATCGCGTGGCAGCGCCGGGGCTTGCCGACAAGACCCATCCGGGTCATGCCATGTACGAGCAGGCATTGAAGGAAGTTGCCAACCTCGACGCGAAGCTTGGCAGGGCATCGGATCATGCCAGTAGCAATCTTGCGGGCGTGGTTGCCATCGCGGCGCACGAGAAAGGGCTGACCCGTGTCGATAGCGTGGTGCTGAGCGACGACGGCAAGCGCGCTTATGCGGTGCAGGGTGATCTCAACTCCCCGCACAAGCAGATAGCCGAGGTCGATGTCTCGAAGGCCGTCGGCCAGCCGCTGGAGCAGAGCAGCCAACAATGGCAGCCGGCGGCGCAGCAGCAGGATGCTTCGCAGCAGCAGCAACAACAGCAGCAGGGTCAGATGCAGCGTTAATCCCGCCAGGGTGTTGCTCGTATCATCGCGGATACGATCCGCTCCCACCCCTTCGGTAGTGAACCTCCCACTCCTTCGGCAGCAAATTCTCTACCGAAGGAGTGGGAGCGGACCGTGTCCGCGATAACGCTTCATCAGAAGCGGCCTGCTGTCACACCGTGAGCTGCGGCACCTTCACCTTGTCCATCAGGCGCGAGGTGAAGTACTTGTCCTGGTAGTAGCGGATCTTCTCGCACATCACCGGATGCGGAATGCCTTCATAGAACAACACTTCCTTTTCCATGCCAAGGGCCTTCAGTTCCTGGGGAAGCATGAGTGCGCGCTTCTCCTCGGAATGGCTGCGGCTCACGTCACCCTTCTTGCTCTTGGTGATGTTCTCCCGACGCACGGTCGTATACCCGAGCATCTCGGAATAATCGTTTGCATCCTGCTGTTCGCGGGGAGCGTAGACGATCTGCAAAGCATGGTTGGTGATGACCGTGCGCGATACGTCCTTGCCGTATACCGCATCGAGCTGCGCCATGCTCTGGATGATGGGCAGCAGGCGGATGTTATAGCCAGCCATGTACGACACGGCAGAAGCGATGATCTCTACCTTGCCGATCGACGTGAACTCATCCATCAACAGCAGGCACTGGTGCTTCAGCTCCGGATTGTTCTGCGGAAGCTCCTTGGTGTTGAGGTTGATGAGCTGGCTGAAGAACAGGTTGACGATCAGGCGGCTTTCGGCCAGCTTGTTCGGCTGGATGCCGATGTAGATCGTCATGCGCTTCTTGCGCACGTCGGTGAGCTGGAAGTCATCGTCGCTGGTGGCCGCATCCAGTACCGGGTTGATCCACGCGTTCAGCGGCTCCTTGAAGGTGCCCAGGATTGACGCGAAGGTTTCGGCGGCCTGTGACAGCATGTTGGCGAAGGCCGACCTGGCATTGCCGCTCAGGAAGGGCTCCTTCGACAGGCGCGTATACAGCTCACGAAGATCGGTGCCGTCACCTGAAGACAGGCGATAGATCATGCCCAGCGTGGGCTTGCTGCGCAGGATCATGGGCAGCCCGTTCTTCTCGTCGTGCTCCCACTTTTCGCACAGGTACAGCGAGAAGGCCATGAAGGCATTGCGCGCCTGGCTGACCCAGAATTTCTGGTCGTCCGAGCCATCCGGATAAAGCATGGAAGAAATGCTCATCAGGTCGGATACACGGAATGCGGGATCCTTCGAGACGTAGCTCAGGGGATTCCAGCGATGCGTGCGGCGATCTTCGGCGAAGGGGTTGAACAGGTAGATCTCCTGCCCCTGGCTGGCGCGCCAGCCGCTGGTGAGGTCGAAGTTCTCCTGCTTGATATCGAGTACGACCACCGACTCCTGGTAGTCGAGCAGGTTCGGGATAACCACGCCGACACCCTTGCCCGAGCGGGTGGGGGCCGCGAGGATCACGAACTGCTGGCCGGGCAGGCGGACCAGATCGCCCTTGAACTTGCCGACGAGGATGCCGTTGGGCGCTTCGGAGAGCATCTTCTGCTTGCGCAGGTCGCCGGTAGTGGCGAAGCGGGCATCGCCATGCATCGACTGCTTGCGCTTGCGGAAGATGAAGTAGGCAACGACTGCCCAGATCAGCAGCGGAATCAGGAATCCGACAGCGCCGGCGACCTTGATCTTCCACGCGAAGGGCTGCACCTGGGGCAGATCGAGCGCCTGCAGATAGCCGATATAGGTGTTCCACTGTACCGGCACATCACCTCGGCCGATGGACAGCAGGCTGAAATAGCCTGCCAGGTATTCGCCTGCCACAAGGGCGGCCAGAAAGAGGCCGGCCGCCCAGTATCCCCTGGTTTTACTCATGATCTGATCTACCTTTCCGATGGTTCGTCACAGTCCTGGCGCTGGGTTGTCGCGGCCGGGTACGTGTTGTTGGTTGGCCTGCATGGCAAGCGCCTGCTCATGTTGCTTCGCTGCCTGGTGCCAGGCATCACTGCTAGCGGCGACCGGGGTGGCCACGGCCTGCCGGGTATCCACCTCGGCCACGCGTTTGAGCGGTGAATCCAGCGGTCCCTGCACCGCGTAGGTGCGGGAAGCATCCGCGCTCATCACTGCCCGGTCGATGCGGTCCAGCCCCTCGCGCCTCGCCGTAACGGCCAGCACGCCAGCGAGATTATCGCTGGAACCGTCGGGCTTGCGCTGGTGCGCCGCATCCAGTTCATGCACGGCCTTCTGTGCCTGCCGGAACATGGCGTGGTCAGGATGCGCCTCGTGGTCGAGGGGAACGGCTGGCTTGTCGTGCTCGAACCATTCCTTGGGGTGGGTAAGGGTGTGCCAGGCGCCGGAGGCCTTTTCCTCGATGGCATGAATGCCTTCGCCGATCTCGTGCGCCATGTGTCCGACGCCCTCCTTGAGATGTTCGAAACCTTCCCGGGCCTCGTGGACTACGTGCTCCACCCCATGCTCCACGGCCGTGACGCCTTCGGCCACGGTCTGCATGGCCTTGTGCTCGATGGCATCCTTGATGTCACCCAGGGTCTTGGGAATCTGCCAGGGAGCGGAGATGCCCTTGCGGATATCCATGACATCGTCGCGATAGCGGTCGACCATGCCCTCATGGGCACGATAGCGGGCCTGGCTTTCCTCGCTGATGATGGAGTGACCCAGCAGCTTGCTGCCAGGCACGAAATTGTCGATGGCGTGTGCGCTGAAATCGGTGGCTTTCAGGGGATTGCGCAGCGAGAACAGGCCGCTGTCGTCCCGGTAGCCGGCCTTCGTCAGGGTGTCGATATCCTGCTGGGCCGCATAGACGCGTACCTCGCCGAAGTGAGCGCTGGCCGCGCTCACGAGATCGCCGGCGCGCACATGGTCGATGACCTGGTTGCCGCCCTCAGGAATGCCCTGGCGAAGTCCAGCCGCACCATAGGCGTTGAAGGTCTCGCCATGCAGGCCGAATTTCGCGGCGCTGATTTCGGCCAGCGTGCCGCCGAGAGAGTGGCCGGTGACGGTGATCTCCGGCGGTTTGCGATCCTCGTCCGCAGCGGCCTTGTTGACCTTGTCCATGACACGTTTCGTGAAGGCAAGGGCGTCGCCGCTCTGCAGGTTGATGCCGGTGAGCACCATTCCTGCATCGACACCACCGTCGCGTACAGGCTGCCGGTCGAACTCGGTGCCGCGGAAGGCGACGATCACCTGCTGGGGCTGGACATCTTCACGTACGTAGGCCTGGGCCTGGAAGCCGGTGATCGGATCGTCGGCCGCGTCGATGACACGGTAGGTGATGCCGTCGAGCTCGACGGTCTTGTTGATGGCGGTGTCGTGATAGACGTCCTGCGAGAGCAGGGCGTAATCCGTCGACCGCGGGCTCACGGCAGCCGCTCCGTCGCATGCAGGCGGATGGAGAACGTGGCGTGCGGATCGTTGAAGGCGCTGGCCTCATTGGCGCCGGTGTCGATGCGCTCGTCGTCGGCACGCTGGTAGGACTTGTGTGAGAAGTACTTCACGACCTCGCGCTTGCCAAGGATGTCGTCCTTGTAGATCGCGGGGCTGAAGTTGACCTGCCGGTGATGGAAGTCGGCCGTGGCACCGACCACGGCCCAATGGCAAACGCCATGGCCGAAGTAGTCCTCGTCCTGGATGCGGTCCATGAAGATCTCGCCGCGGAATTCGTTGTCGCTCGTACGCGTGAATTCGACCGGAACCCGTTTCTCCGGCACCACCGTGGCGCCCATGACCGGTGTCATGGGTACGCAGGCCGGGTTGTCCACGCGGTAGTCCACGTGGCCGTCGATACGATCGAACTGCCCCGGCGCGCCATCAACCTTGACGGTGATCTCGTAACGCATGCGCGGCGCGGGATTGAGTTTGACTTCAGGCTGGTTCATGGCTTCACCGTAGGATGGGACGGTCAGGAAGAGGGACAGGGTGGTCAATGAGCAGGCGAGGTAGCGTCGCAGGGTCATCAATGCAGGCTCCTTCCGGGGGATGGCACAGCTTGATCCTGGGCAGCCTGCTGGCTGCGCTCCATGGCCTGGGCAAGCTCCGCCTGCTGTCGTTGTGCGGATGCCTGCGTCCATTCCTTGCTGCTCTGCTCGATGGACGCGGAGATTCCTAGTTCGGTCTGGACCTGGGCGATTTTCTTGAAGGGCGAGGACAACTCACCTTGCACGGCATACGCCTGGCTGGCGTCATCACTGAGCAGGACGTGGTCGATACGGTCCATGCCCTGGCGTTGGGCGGCCACGGCGAGGGAGCCTGCCAGGTTGGTGCTGAGTTTGTCGGGGGAGCGGCCCTGTTCGGCGTCCAGGCGCTGGGTGCCTTCGAGGGCTTGCTTGAAAAGAGCATTGCCGGGGTGTGCGGCGTCGGTTATCCGAGGGTCCTTTTTTTCTTCCGACTGAGGGAGTGAAGACCACGTTCCGCGAAAGCTGGACGATGAAAAGGCAGAAGTATGCATCGATTTATCGACTACATACCCCTGATCCGCTACCGCCGTTGCCGCATCCCGTATGGCCTTCACCTCGTTCCTCAGTTTTGCAGTATAAGCGTGGGCAGCCAGACCCACACCAAGTGTTGCGACAGCCTGCGGGTGGTTGATGGACAGTGCTGAGAGCTCGCGTGCGCTCATTACATCCGATCGGTAGTTATCAATCATTTTCTTGTTATTTTGATAGAGCCTTTCAGCATCTTCGTTTAGCAGAGAGTATCCTTTTTCGTCAGGTACAAAATTGGAAATCTCGTGCGACTCGAGGCTTATGGATCTAACGACGTTTCCGATTCCCCGACTGCTTTCATATCCGGCCTTACTAAGTGCGGATATGTCATTTTCTGCTGCGTATATCTCGACATCCCCGAAATGCGGGTTGGCAGCGCTCACGGGGTCTCCTGCGCGAACATGGTTGATCAGCGAATGGCTTGGCTTGATTGTTTCGGAGGTCAGTCCGCTGGCTCCGTAGGCATTGAAAGTTTCACCTTTCAGACCGAAATGCGCGGCATTGATTTGTGCAAGAGTGCCTCCGAGCGAATGCCCTGTAACGGTGACGTCCAGCGGCATGTTGTTGGCATCTGCATATTGTCTGGCAATAGATATGGCATGATCGGTAAATGCTTCAGACTCAAACTCTTGAGCATTTACCTTGGCTATCACCATACCTAGATCAACAGCTCCGTCATCAAGCGCCTGGGTTCCCCTGTAGGCGAGGATAGTTTTTCCGCTGCTGTCCTCTCGGAAGGCTGTCGCCTGGAATCCTGTAAAGGGGCCTGAAGCACTGTAGATGGCTTTGAAATGGTGGCCGCCCACGTCAATGGACTCACCGACCGAAAGGTTGTTATACGCCTCGCTGGATAGCGTGGCGTAAATTCGTGATTCTTTAGTCATGGCCTGGATTCCTCCAGGCTAAGCGCGAGGGAAAACGCGGTCGAAGGGTCTTTTATTCGTTCCTTATCCGTGCTTCCGGTGTCAATGAAATCATCTGAGGCGGAATCGTAGCCAGATTTCGAGAAGTACTTGACGAGCTCACCATGAGGCGACTTCCCCTGGGTATACATATCCACTGAAAACGTAGTACGTCCCCTTTTTGCTGATGCCTCAATAGAGACAAGTTGCCAATGGCATACCCCAAGACCAAAGTAGTCCTCATCCAGGAAGGGAGACAGGGCGAATTGTCCACTGTAGGTGGCGTCATCTTTCTTGATAAGTTCAATCGGGAGACGCTTGTGCGGAATGAGGCGAGCTCCAGAGACGGGCTGCTTGGGCACGCATTCCGGGTTCGTCACCCGAAATTGTGCGAAGGCGAGGACATTGTCAAATATCCCTGGCGTATTTCCAGTCCTGACAAGAACGGAGATGTCGTTCGAGGTGGTCGGGTTTAACTGTACTTTCGGTTCTTCCATGTTTCCACCACATGCGGCAAGTGAGAGAAACAGGCCGGGGACGGCGACCTGTGCGAGTCGCCTGGCGAGCCGGTATGGGCTCGCCAGGCTGGACGCGTCAGGGGCATAACGCGTGGATCGAGTGGCACGCGGTGGTGACGATGAGCGTGCACAACCGGACGCCAGCGATGCTGGCACGGTGGGTGGTGCGGGCGGGCGTCCGTCGTGTGCCATGGGTTTGCTTTCCTTCGCGGTTTGGATCAGCGGTGCTGGGACTGCTGGTGTTGTTGCTGTTGCTGCTGGGATTCCTGGGTCTGCTGAGCAGCCTGGCCCTGCTGCGTGGCGTGATGCTGGCTCGCCATCTCGCTGCTCTTCTCCAGTGGCGTGGCCAGGGCCTTCTGCATGTCGACCTCCGCAGTCTGCTTGAACGGCGAATTGAGATCGCCCTGCACGGCGTAAGCCTTGCTCGCGTCCTGGTTGGTCACGACGTGGTCGATGGAGGTCAGGCCCTGCTGACGGGCGGTCAGCGTGGTGAGGCTGGCGACGCGTTCGCTGCGCTCGTCCCATACGTGACCATGCTGGGCGTCGAGGCGCTTGATGGCATCGCGGGCCTGTTCGTACAGCTTGTGATCGGGGTGTTCGGGCGAGTCCATGCGGGGGCCGTGAGCGCGTAATTTTTCCGCTGCTTCGATGGCATCGAGGGTCTTCTTGCCTACCACGCCGTCCGGATCGAGCTTGTGTTCGCGCTGGAATCGTTCCACGGCTTCCTGCGTGTGCTTGCCGAAGTTGCCGTCTGTATCCAGGTGCTTGCCGTTCGTATCCGTGACGCCGAGGGCGTTGAGGCGCTCCTGGAGGCGATGAACATCGTTGCCTCGGTCACCTTCGCGAAGCGTGCCGGCGTGTGTCGGCGGTGTGTGGCTTTCCGGCTTGACGGTTGCGGCCGGCTGCCTGGGCGTGGCCGGTTCCTGGGCCTTGTCGTGCGGGGCCTGGCCACCGTGCAGCGGCGCCTTGGTCTGAAATTCAGGCTTGGCGCGCAGAGCCCCGACGATTTCCATCTTGTCGCCATCCCAGTAACGGCCGGGCTGGACGGTAACTTCGGCAGGGCCGGTGCTCACCTGTGAGCCGATGAAACGGATATTCCCGTGGGAGTCGTAGTCGCGAACGATGCCCACGTGCTGACCGGTGCCACCCTTGTCCTTGAACATGATGATGTCGCCCGGCTGCAGATTGCCGTGCGGCTTGCGCGCCTCGCCGGCGGGAATTACGTCGAAATGCGACTTGGCGTAGTCGGTGGTGTGGGTGCCGTTGAACAGCTTGCTGGTCGCGAATGGCTCCTTGCCCACGTCGTAGCCGGCATCGTGCAGGCCGCGCCAGACGAACGACGAACAGTCCACGCCACGCTTGCCGTCGTGGTCGAGATCCTGCTCGGTACGGCTGGGATCGGTGGTGCCGTTGTGCTTGGTATGGATCGTCATGTCCGGTCGGCCGTATTCGAACTTCTGGCCCGACTCGAAGAAGTGGATCCGCGCTTCGTTGTAGATATCCGGATTCATATGTAACTCCTGGTTGATTGACGTCAGATGCCGTCGGCGTACTGGTCGAGTTCTCCTTGGTCGACCCATCCCGCCGCACAATCGCCGGTGTACTTGCCGTCACCGACACGCTGGCACGACTGTCCCGTCGTCGCCGTTTTCCACTGGACGGGCAGGTCGGCTTTCTTGCACAGATCCTTGCCCTTGCACTCCGGCACGCTCGCGGTAGGCACGGCGATGACGTAGTGGCGCTGGTTGTCGTTGCCGCGAGCCGTCGCGGCGATGCAGACGAACTGGCGATCCTTCAGGCGCGCGACGGCCCGGCCCTTGCCGTCGAGCTTGTCGTTGAGGTCCACGCCGTCGGCGCCGTCCTGGGCGGCGATCGAGCCGAAAAGCGCGCCCTTGCCACAACCGGCGTAGTCGACGCTGAAGCCATCGATCTTGCAGGACGACTTGCCGTCGCATGGCGCAGCCGGTGTCGCATGGGTGGCAGCCCCTTCGGCGTGGACGGTTGCGACCGCCTGCGCGGCGAGAAGGGCGCTGGCGAGAACGGCGAGGGAAATCTTCATGAAGGCATCCATGGTGTCGATACGTTAGTGGCCGTGCGGTGGCTTGATCGCCGGCGCGGGGGGGATGGATTCGGGGGCGGCCTTGGCCGTCGCCTCGGTGGGCGTACTGCTGTCCTTTTCCTTGGGCCCCAGGACGGCCTGCTCGGTGTTCACCTCGGCGATTTTCTTCAGCGGCGAGTTGAGGTCGCCTTCCACGGCGTAGGTACGCTGGGCATCATCACTCAATGCCACATGGTCGATACGGGTCAGACCCTTGTCGTGCGCTTCCATGGCGAGGGCGGCGGCGAGGTTCTCGCTGCGCTCGTCCGATCGGCGATGATGGCTTTCGTCGAGTTTGTGCACTGCTGCGAGTGCCTGGGTGTAGAGCAGGTGCTGCGGGTGGGCGTGATGTCGGAGCGCCGCCGCGTTGGCATGCTCGTGGCACGGGTGATGAGGATGGAACCAGTGCCTTGTTTCGAGCATGCGTCGCTGCTGTTCGTACAGCGCGTCCTGATCGAACTCGGGTGCATCCGTTTCCGTGGTGGATTTGCGTCGCTTCTTCGTACGCTCTTTCACCGCGGCCTCTTTCTTTTCCTGGGCCGCCGCCGGAGAAAGCGTCGCGCGGGACCGGGGTGACGCGGTCTTTGCCACATCGCTTTCGGCCAGGCGTCCCATCAGCGACGGCGTCAGTCGTTTCTCCCACGTGTCGAACCGCGTCTTGCGGTCGTCCAGGCCGTAAAGGCGGCCGTTCAATGCCTGCGTGGCTGCCCTGACGTCCTCGCGAGCCTCCTGGGGCACGTGGCTGCGCCAGTACCAAACCGCGATGGTGGCTGCGTGGGCGGGTTCCGCGGCAAGTTCGGGCCTGCCGACGAGATCGATGCCGAGCGCGCGACCTGCGGCGCGATAGTGGTCTTTACCTGGGATGGGGAGATAACCCCGGCCGTGGTAGCGAAAACCGTCGCCCGGGCGATCGTTGCCATTGCGCTCGCCGTACATCAGTTCGGCCAGCTGCTGGGGCTTGCCTTGCAAGGCTTCCCGGCGCGCGGTTTCGAGCGCCTGCGGACCTTCCCGCCAGGCGGCCTGTCCGGGGATCTGCGCCACGCCCCGCATATATCGAAAACTCTCCTCGAGACGGTTCAGGCCATTGGATTCATGGCCAATCTGGGCCATGAAATTAGCCAGCTCCCTGGGAGAGCGGATCCCGCCCGCATAGGCCGCGGCCAGGACCTGGGTCTCACGATCAATCGCCATATGGAACTCCTGGTTGACCATCGTTCGGCGTCGCTTCCAGCGTGCCGTTCACTCGTCATCCCGACGAGTCTGTCGAGGCCCCGCGAATCGGCATGTTCCCCTGTGCCAATGGACCCCGGTCCCACGAACTTACCCTGTTTTCCGCTCCCGAAATGTGCACGATCCGGCAACTTCGGCATGTTTTCGTCCAGACACTATCGCCTGAGGAATGTCATGGCATCGCCAACGTGTCAGTGCCCCGATCCCGGCAGCATGGGGCGTTGTTGCGGTTGTTCAGGTTGCGGCTGCGGCTGTTTCGATGTCGTCTGCTCCATCGCCGCCTTGCTTTGCTCTAGCGGGGTATTCACGGCCTGCGCGGTCTGTACCTCCGCCATTCGCTTGTGCGGGGAGTTCATGTCGCCCTGCACCGCGTAGACCTTGCTGGCGTCGTCGCTCAGGACGACATGATCGATCCGCGTCAGTCCGTCGCGCTTTGCCGCCGCGGCGAGGGATCCGGCGAGGTTTTCGCTGAGCTGGTCGGATTTGCGACCGTGCTGGGCGTCCACCGCGTGCACGCCTGTCCTGGCCTGTTCGAGCAGGGCGAGGTCGGCAGCGCGGGTTCCCTGCGGGTGGGCATGTTCCTGCCTGATGGCATCGGCATGCTTTTGCGCCGTAATGGCTTCTTGAGTCTTCGCTCCGGCGACGCCATCGGCGGAGAGATGATGATCGCGCTGGAAACGTTCCAGGGCGCCGCGTGTGCCGGGGCCGAACTGGCCGTCGGTATGCAGTGCCTGCCCTTGGGCATCGGTGTAGCCCAGGCGCGCCAGGTTGGCCTGCAGCATCCGGACATCCTCTCCCTGCATGCCTTCCTTGAGCAGGCGCTGCTCCGCCGTGCGCGGCTCCGGCGCCGACTGGCCGACGCTGCCGCTGGCGAGGCGCTCCATGACCTGCGGGTTGAGCTTGCGCTGCCAGTCCTGGAACCGGTGCTCCCGATCCTCTAGGCCGTTGTATTTGCCGTTGACCGCATGGGTGGCGGCCTTGACGTCCTCCTTGGCCTGGTCGGGGACGCGGTTTTCCCAATACCAGGTGGCGATCTTCGAGGCGTTCTTCGGGTCGGCGGCGAGCTCCGGTTTGTGGACCAGATCGAGGCCCAGTGCTTCGCCGGCAGCGCGGTAGTTGTCCTTGCCGGTGAGCTGGATGTAGCCACGGCCGTGGTACTTCCAGCCGTCGCCGGGCTCGTCGTTGCCGTTGCGACCGCCGTACATCAGCTCGGCAAGGCGCTCGGGCTTGCCCATCAGGGCATCCTTGCGGGCGCTCTCCAGGGCGGCAGCGCCTTCGCGCCAGGCCGACTGGACCGGAATCTGGGAGATCCCACGGGTGTACCGGAAGCTTTCTTCCAGGCGGTTCAACCCATTGGACTCATGTGTCACTTGTGCCATGAAATTGGCCAGTTCCCGGGGCGAACGGATGCCAGCGGCATACGCGTCCGTCAGGACCTGGGTCTCACGATCAATCGCCATGTGCAGCTCCTGTCTTACTTTCAATGGCGACAGCTTGTCCCGCTGTCTTTCATCTTCCTCCGTTCAAGCGGAGGTCTCGACTCAAGGGAGGGTCACCTCAGGCACCTTTCCCGGGTCGAATTCGTGGAACGACACCTTCCCCAACTCATGTGGGGTCAATTCGATCTTTTTCTCGTGGCCGGTCTCACTGTCGGAGACCTGACGATTCACCTTCGTGACGAACCAGTCTTGGCTATCCTTCGCATAAGTGAAAGTGAATTCATCCGTCCAACGCTCTCGGCTTCCACCCCCGTTCACGATGGTGAACGAGCCGGCGTCGATCCGTACGTAGCCGAATGGATCGCCCGATACGCCACCGCAGGTGGCACAGAGCACGATGTGGCCGTTGGAGGCCTTTCGTACCAATTGGCCCGACGCGTCACGCAGAAGCAGAAGAACGGTGCGATTGGGCCCCTCGCCGAGCTTTTCCTTGCCCGTGGTCGGCGGATCCAGCACCAGCAGGACATCCTTGTGCCCTGCGCCTGTGAGGTCGCCCGTCTTCGATTCGAGGATCCGGTTCCCTTCCGTCGCAAACGACTTCAAGTCATCCATCTTGCTTCCTTTGTCCGTCGGAACGGACGTCGTGGCGCGGTTCTGCGTGGCATAGGGGTTCGCGTACTGGGCGAACGCGCCCTCCGCGGAGAGGAGCAGGGCAAGCAATGTCGTGCCCGCTCTTTTAAAGGACATCATGGAAAGCTCCCTCCCTGTAGATCGTGAAGCGCATGCGTAGCTGACTCTGCGTTAGGCTCATCCGACACGATTCTGCGCTATCCATAGTTATAGAACCTTGATCGTGATCGCGCCGGAGCACGCGGCGTAAATTACCGTACAGCCGTTGCGGTGATCTTTCTGGCATTGATTCATGCCTATGCCAACGGCGACGTCTTCCGTGGTGCCCGTGCCATAGACCTCGGTCGTGTCATGTGTCACGACGGCGAGGCACTCGTTGTGGAACGTGCGGGTCGCCCTGCAACCTACGCCACCGTAGAACCGACAGTCGCTCACCGCCGCCTCGCGGGCGTCGTCCTCGCTTTGTGCCTGTACCGCTGCGCCAAAGGTGCCGCCCGTGGCATCCGCAGCCAAGGCGCCCCAGGTCTGACGTGTTTCGTCATGAGGTACCGGAGGTGGCGGCGGAGGCGGTGGCGGTTGGGGCTGATAGCCGGGAGGAATCGGCATGCAGGACTGCAGGTTGCTTCCTTGAGCCGGAACCATGCCGGGTGGACATCCACCTTCGGCCATGACCTTCAACGGCAACAGGAGCAACGCCAGAAGCGCGACCCGGATCGCCAGCGAGTACGAGCGTACGAATGCTGGCGTCATCACAGATCCTTGGAGCAAGCGGACAGCTTCGTCTGGCATGCGCTTGCACCGCTGGCGGCACAGGCAGCCTGCAGATGTTCCTCCACATCGATCTTCGTCTTGCCGGATGCGGTGAAACTGAGGGTCTTGCGCCCGCCCTCCGAAAGCGCCAGTCCAGCGCATTCGTCCGTGCTGGCCAATGGGACGGCGCAGTGGGTTCCTGGTACGGATTCGCACATGGATCGGGCCTTGGCGACAGCCGCGTCCTTGGTCGATTCCTTGAAGGCAAAACCGTAAAGCCCATCCACCGACGTGGCGATGGCGACCCACGATGCCGTGTCGACAGCCATGCCCGCCACGCGCTGCTTGCCGATATCGCGGTAGCCCTGCATCGGGATGCAGGTGCGCCAGCCACCCTGGCGTTGCATCTGGTCCGCTGGGCAGTCGATGTGCGTATCGGCATGAACCGTGGTCGCGGATAAACCGAGCAAAGCGATGATTGAAAGCACCGTACACCATGACTTCATATTAGTTGACCATGATCGGGCTCGCGCACGCTGAGTAATGCAGTTCGCAATTGGCATCCTTTTTTTTACAGTCATTTAGGCTCTTGGATTCGGCCCTGTCCTTTCTGACATCGGAATTGGTCCAAAGCTGCTTATCGCCGATAGTGATAGCCAGGCAAGGGTTGAGGACTGTTCCCGCTGTATCGCACAACTTCCCGCCCTTCGCCTGGCAGTGGTCAATTGCCGTGCTCATAGCAAATTCGCGGGAGGACGGATCCGACGAAATGTCGAACGCCCCGTTACTAGGATCTACAGCGAAGGAAAGCCATTGGTTTATGAAACGAGGCTGTTTTTGTCGAGTCGGCGGTTCCGCGCCATGACCGTGAATCGGTACGCAGGTCTGCCAACCGGCCCCTTGCTGAGGATACTGTCCTGTCGGGCAGCCTCCCTTAGCATGGGCTAGGGCACTCAAAAACATAAAACCAATAGAAGTAAGAGCGCGGCGAAAGGTTGTCATGGCGGATTCGGGACCGAATTGTTTTTTCTGACGGCCTCGGGCGTGGGCGCACTGGTGTTTCTGGGTGCGGCGAGGTATCGCATGTGATATGGACTCACTGTTTGATACGTCCCGTATGTCAGGCAACGGCGACCCACCCATCGATCCCGCTGACTGTCCCTGGGTCCCCGTCGCACACCCGGCGTAAATGCCGAGCACGCCAGCTCACCACCGAGGGCACCCTGGAAAAACATGCCCGCCAACGGCGGTGCCGATGCGATAAGCACGGCACTGAAGAGGGAGAGTGAACATGATTACGGTTTAGGGACGATGGGTAAGATTCTGAGATTCATGTGCCATCACTATGTTGGCGCACATTGAGTAATTTAGCTCGCAATTGTCATCATTTTCCTTGCACGCTTGAATGCTCTTGGTCTCAGCATTTACCTTCGTGGTTCCCGAGTTCGTCCACCACTTCTTGTCCCCTTCGGTAATCGCTAGGCAAGCATTCAGAACTGTTCCCAGGTTCGTACAAGTCTTTCCGCCTTTCGCACGACAACCATCGGTGGCACTCCGGATCGCCGATTCCCTGCTGGATGGATTTGAGGATATTCCGAATGCGCCATTGTCTGGGTCAGCAGAAAAAGATATCCACTGGTCGATATATCTCACCTGCTTTTGATTGGATGCGGGATTTGATTCGTAGCCTGGGATCGGTACGCAGGTCTGCCAGCCAGGTCCTTGCTGGGGATATTCACCCGGAGGGCAGCCACCTTCCGCGTGGATAGCGAAAGAGCAAAGGAGGAGTAGGAGCGCTGGAAAGAACTGTTTCATAAAGAAGGTTGTGATCCGAATCCTTCTTGCCATTCGTTCGTCACCGGGAGGTGATAAATCGAAAAGCATATTGGTACTGGATGAGGTGTACGCATTCAACGCACGTCCTTGGCGTGACGAGTTACCTAGCCATCAATCAATTGAAAATCAAGGGCTGGCATCAGCGGGATCCCTGGCGACGAAATTCGCCTTGGGCACGATGTCCGGATTGGGTGTCAGGTTCGGATTGGGCATTTTCGGCTGGTCGGCCGATTCCTGGCCGGTTGGCTTGCCGTTAGCTCCGTTGGGGAATGCCTGTGGGCAGACGCGGCTATAGAGGTTGGCAGAGTATGGATTGAAGCAATGGCGGCCAGTTTTGTGGTAAGTCCCATATTCCTTCTGATCGGGCACCCAGCAATCCTGGGGGACGCCGAGTGTGCAGAACAGGAACGGATTGTTTCCATAGTACGGAATGAATTCGCCAGCTGTCGCGCTGGCGCTAAGGCCGCCAATAAGAAGAGCGATGATGTACTTGTTCATAAAAGTTCCTCTTGGAGGATCGCACGCCGTGAACGCGAAACGAGTGTCATCGCTTATGTCATTTCAAGTCACAGGCAGATGGTTAATGATGATCTGTTTTATCGAATCGTCGCGGCGAGGCATTCCTACTGAATGATGATCGGTGCGCTGCATGCGGCGAAGTATCGCTGACAATCGGAATCGTCTTTTTGGCACACCTCTAGAGTGTTTCTTTCAGCCTCCGATTTGCTGAGGCCCGGCTTTACCCATATGTTCTTGTTACCGGTGTACATGGCAAAGCATTCGTTAAGTACGCTGACCATGAGCGTACATTCCTTGCCTCCCTTGGATTTGCAGTCTTTTGTGGCTGCTTCGGAAGCTTCTTTTTTTGTGTCAGCCGTCAGAATGACGCCAATTACGCCATGATCAGGGTCCACGGAGAGCGCGCCCCATTGATCCTTGATGCGGGGGCGTCGGGCTTGAGGTGCATTGTCGTAGCCAGGGATGGGCACGCATGATCGCCAGCCGGGTCCTTCCTGAGGATATTCACCCGGAGGGCAACCGCCTTCCGCGTGGATAGCGAAAGAGTAAAAGAGAAATAGTGCCGCTGAGAGGAACTGTTTCATAAACAAGTAGTGATCCGAATCCTTCTTGTCATCCGTGCCATCACCGAAAGGTGATGAATCGAAAAGCATGTTGGCGCTGGATGAGATATACGCATTCAACGCACCTCCTTGGCGTGACGAGTTACCTGGCCATTTTAAAGATGTGATGACGGTGATCTTGCGGCATCATCTGGTCGCCTTGAACTATGTGTTGTTGGTGATGGTTGGTTTATTGCATGTGCTCGGGTATTCACATCTCAATTGACTATGATGGGGCTTGCGCAACCTGCGTAGTGAAGGCTGCAGTTTTTATCGCTCAACTTGCAATCGTCGAGACTTTTGGATACAGCTTTTTCCTTGCGTACATCTGAGTTGAGCCAGAATTTTTCGTCACCTTGGGATATAGCCATGCACGCGTTAAGAGCCGTGCCTACGGTGGCGCAAGAGCGCCCGCCTGCCGCATGGCAATCAGAAATTGCCGTGCGAATCGCCGACTCGCGAGAGGACGAATCTGAACTTACGCCGAATCCCCCGCTATCAACGTCCACCGCGAAAGATATCCATTGGCTGATGTATCGAAGTGGCTTCTGGCTGGGGGTGGGTTCTGTATCGTACCCAGGGATGGGGACGCACGCCTGCCAGCCAGGGCCTTGCTGCGGATATTGCCCCGGTGGACAACCGCCCTCGGCGCTAGCCATTCTGGTTGTGAGCATGAGTCCAATGAGTGCGATAGTGCGAAGAACAATTGTCATTTCTGATTCTGTCCTGCTTGATGATTTCGAATTGCTTCAGAGGCAGGTGTATTGGCGTTGCCTGACGACGAAACAAGTCGGGCGTGCATTACTCCGGCGTTTTGTGGAGCTTGATTATCAATTTTGTGCAGGCCTCCCATAGACCCAGCCGGTTGCCCCTGCGGCCCCGGGCGCCCACCTGGCGTGAACGCCGAATACGTCAGCGCACTACCCAGAACGCCCTGGAAGAACATGGCTGCCATCGGGGGTACCGACACGATAAGTACGGTGAGCAGCAAGCCGATGCCGCCTTGCTGCAAGGCAAGGCTGGAAAGGCCTTCGGTCGCTCCGGGGATGAAGCTGCTGGCAAGCTTCGATCCCCAGGTGGCGACGCTGACGCGAATGGTGAGTTCGAGAACCATGCTGGATACGGCGCTGAGCAGGGCCATGGAGAATAGCGTGCCCAACCCGTACATGAGCCAACGGCGGAACAGCTCCTTGGTCTGGTCGAAGATCAGGCAAAGGATGAACAAAGGTCCAAGACCGATGAACAAGGCCATGGCGAACTGGTAGAGCAGCAGCATGGCGCCGGCGGCCATCGGAGGTGACGAGCTGCCGAATCCGGCCATGAAGAGCGAACGGGTTTTCTCGGCCTGCATTTCCGGGTCGGAACCGACGATCTGGACGGCGTCGATGGATGCCAGGGCCAGCTGCGTGTAAGCCAGGTTCTTGTCGATGGCGTCCGCAGTGGTCGTGCCGCTGTCTCCGGTGAACAGGTAATGGATGTTCTTGTCGAGATCCGTGGTCAGGAAGGTGTTGATGTTGGTGCTGCCGATTGCCATGGCCGTCGCCGCGGAGACGATGACGACGATGCGGCCGAGATTGATCACCAGTTCCATCATCGGCTCGCGGGCGCGACCGGTCATGACGCGGTAGCCCTGGACGATGATGTAGATAGTCACCAGGATCAGCGCGAAGAACGCCGCCCAGCTCATCATCCGGCCCATGAGGTCCATGCCGAACTTGTTGATCTTATCTACGAGGTAGTCGTAAATAAGTCGGTAGAATACGTAGTCACCAATATTCGCCATGTCTGCCTTTCTTCCTGATCTTGCCGTGCGCTAGCGCCGCCGGCTGAATGGATGTGTTCGTCTTCCGTGAACGGTCAGTGGACTTCCAGCGCCGCCTTGAGGATGCCGGCGTTCACCACCGTGCCGAGGGGGGAGGGCGCACCCTTCAGGACGATCCGCGACAGCGTCTTCTGCTTGTCTTCGAGGGCGGTGATCTGAGCCGTTAGCTGCTCGTCGGTGGTTTTCCAGGAGTCACGGGCTTGCTGGACGTTGACATTGAAGCGCGCCGTGTCGTCCTGGAGGGCCTGCAGCTTGCCGGGCGAATCGCCCACGCTGGTGAGGCGCATCTGGGCAAGCTGCGACAGGAAGCCAGTCTGGGTAGATACCTGCTGGAGATAGTCCACCGTGTTGTTGTAACGCTGGTTGTAGGTACGAGCGATCAATACGCAAACCATGTCCTGCTGACTCTTGTAGTCGCCCGAGAGCTTGCCGAGGACGGACGTCAGCGCTGAGGTGATATCACCCTGCATGAGCGAAGCACCGGGGCACTTTTCGGCGACGCCGAAGTTGTCGTCGACTTTCTGGAACTGCTGCTGGGTACGAAGCAGGTCGTACTGGAGGCTTTGCAGCTTGATGAGATTGTTTTGCCAGAACGCTACCTGGTCGGTGTAGTGCTTGGCGGTTTCTCCCCAGCGCTTGGCCTGCTCAAGGAACTCCTCGATGCTCTTTCCCATGGAAAGCGGGTCGTTCACGATCCACTGGGCCTTCGTGGGGGCGGCATACATGCCGACAGCCACGGTCATGCCGATCGCGATTGCTACCCGGCTGACGTAGCCGACCCATGACTGGCGCTTGTTCTGCTTGGTGTTCATGTGGCTCACTCCGATGTGATTACCCATGCGGCTGAATTGGTCAGGCGGCACGTCGGGACGAATTGGGAGTAGGGCGTGGCGAGGGATTGCCCTTGCCGCTGCCCTTGCGGTTTTCATAGAAGGTTTCCAGCCACTGCTCGGGACGCAGGTCGGCGGTGGAAACTCCTTCGGCCTCGGCACGCACCTGGAGCACCTCGTGCATGATCTCGATGTTGTCCGTGGAGGCGGAGATGACCGCCAGCGCATCGTCCATGCCGCGCAGGTTGAGCTGGCAAACGGCCGACGCGTGGCCTTGCTTCACCAGGAAGCAGCGCGAGCGTTCGTCGAGGCTGACCACCACCTGGTATTCGGCATCGGTCAGCTTGAGGCCGTCGACGTAATCTTCGCGGCTGGCGTTCGGGTTGGGCAGGAGGATCATCGTGGCGGTCTGCTCGATCAGCGCCGATGCGATATCGCTGGCCAGCGCGTCCTCCGGGCTCTGCGTGGCGAAGATGCCCATGCCGTTCTGCTTACGGATGGTTTTCTGCTTGTTCTTGGCGAACTCCTTGAGGCCTCCCTTGCCATCGAGGATCTTCCAGAACTCGTCCATCACGTAGATCAGGCGGCGGCCGTCGATCAATGCCTCGAGGCGGTGCAGCAGGTAGTTGATGACCGGCACGCGGACTTCGGCGTTGTCGATGATGTCCGTGTAGTCGAAGCCGATGATGTTGGCGCGCGTCAGGTCGACCGTATCCTGGGGGTTGTCGAAGACCCAGCCCAGTGAATTGCCCGCTGTCCACTTGCGCATGCGAATGAACAGGCCGTCGTCTCCCAGGTTGGGAAGGCTCTTCTGGAAGTTGGTCATGTTGCGCAGGTGCATGGGCGTGTCGAGCATGTTGTCGACCGCCCGATAGATGTCTTCCTCCTCGCGGGAGCTGTAGACGCTCTTGCCTGCCAGCACCTTGATCAGTTCGGCAAGGAACTGCGCGTTCTCTTCGTTGCGCTCGCAGTGGAACGGATTGAAGCCGGTCGGCTTGCCGTTTTCCAGGGCGAGATAGTTGCCGCCACATGCACGCACGAAGATCTCGGCGCCGCGATCCTTGTCGAAGAAGAATATGGTGGGCGACGGGTCAAGCTTCTGCACCTGGCTGAGCAGGAAGTTGATAAGCGCCGTCTTGCCGGTACCGGACTTGCCGATGACCATGGTATTGGCGATCGCCTTCTCCCCTAGCGAGTTTTCGGCGGGGTGCGTGGCGTGGAAGTTGAAGTAGTAAGGCTGGCCGTTGGTCGTCTGCAGCGTGGTGACGCAGGCGCCCCAGGGATTGTTTTCCTTCTTGCCCGTCGCGAAGTTGTGCAGCGGCGAAAGGCCGAGGAAGTTGAGCGAGCTGACGTTGGCCAGGCGGGTGCGATATTTCCAGTTACCCGGAAACTGCGCGTAGAACGCCGCGGTCACGGCCAGGTCCTCTTTCACCGTGACGAAGCCCGCGTTGGACAGTTCCGCTCGCGTCGTGGCGATCTGCGAGGACAGTGCTTCCTGGGTCGGCGCGTAGATCGAGATGGAAAAATGATACTCACCAAGCACGAAGTTGCCGGATGCCAGCTGGTCCATGGCGTGGTCGAGCTCGATGATCTGGCTCACGGCCTTGTCGCCGGACGACACCATCATGCCCTTGGTGCGCTCCAGGGCACGTAGCGCGTCCTGGCGGCCCATCGGCGTGAATGAATGCGTGATCACATACTCGAAGTCGAGGAACTTCAGTCCATTGAGGATCCCGGGGTAGGTTCCGTCGACATACTCCTTGATATTGAGGATGGCGCCGAAGTGATTCTTGCCGTCCGGTGCGGTGAGCACGAAGTCACCGGTCTTGGCCGAAAATCGCTGGCGGCTGACGGCGAGGTAATCGTAGATCGGCGCCTTCAGCACGGGCACCGGCTCGTCGATGCGGTTGAGGATGAAGCCGAACAGCTCCAGGACTTCAGAGAAGACGAGGCCGTTGGCGGCTTCGTACATGCCCAGGCGAGTGGGAGCGTAGTCCTTGAGCACCGCTTCGATATTGCCGGCGAGTTCCAGGATGGTAGCGACCGCCTGGGCCTGCTCGGCCTCCAGGCGTTCTATGTTCGAGGTTTTTTCAGCGAAGCGCTTGCCGTGCACGATGGGGCGATAAATCATCGTCAGGTAGAGCTCGTTCTGCATGAGCTTCTGGCTGGCGAGCGAGCTGTAGTACGCGTCGGACAGCTCCTGGTTGAAGGCCTGGCCGAACTTCGACTTGTCACGGATGCCCCGGCGGCGACGAATATCGTGCACCCAGAAGGCGACGTTGGTGTAATCCGGTGCTCGCAGCGTCTGCAGCATGCGATTGAAGGTGTTGTGGCGGTGCTCGAGCTCCCATTCTTCGCGACCGACGAATGGCAGGCCTTCGAGGCGCCAGGTCAGCAGGTAATCGCCTCCGGTCGTCTTGACGACGGAAGGGGATACATGCGCGGACAGCGTGATGTGGGTCGAGATGGGAGCGTCGGGTGTGAACATGGTCAGGAGCCGTGAAGATCGATAGATGCCCCGGCAGATGGGTCTGCCGGGGCGCCTGTTCTACTACTTGCGTCTATCCTTGGAAGGATCGCGATAGCTGTTCGGCGTGAATACCCACATTCCGTCGTGCTGGGGAACATTCCGTACGCGGGTCTTGAACTGAAGGCGAAGGGCCAGCAGTCGGAAGATCATCTCGTCGCGTCGAGCCATCATGCGCATGATGAAAATCACGCACGGAATGAACAGCAGGAACCAGAAGTTGAAGTACATGCTGAGGAGCAGCCCGGTGCCCGCACCCATGAAGAATGGGATGTAAGGCACACCCATGAACATGGGCGGTCGGGTGCAACCTCGGAACAGCGGATTCTTATGCATGGATCTGCAGCAGATGCATCGCGGTGTTGACGGCATCCATCAGGAACGCGCCGCCGCTGCTCGACTGGCAGGCCGTGGCACCCGAACCCGTGCCATTGCCGCCAACGACCATGCGAGCTACCTGCGCCGCGGCGCCGATCAGTACGCCACCGACCAGGGCCGGCGCCACTTCGGCGATACGCTTGTGGGCGAAGGCGATCTGGTAACCGGAGAAGATCACCGCAATCGTCACGACGACAATCGATGCCGCGTTGAGAAGAGAGTTGATGTTCTGGAAGAAGCCGCACACTTTGGTGCCGGTCTGGTCGATCTGGGCGAACGCCAGGCTCGGCATCAGCAGGGCGGTGACGAGGGCGGCGAGGGCAAGAGCATGCTTCGCCGGGGTCTTCGACTTCGCGATAACCTTGGACAGGGCGGACAGGGCCATCTGGTAGTTCCTTTCGACTGAGTAGGACGGTGTGAAACGGCGATCGCGTGATGCCGTGTGTGGGTGCGACGTATGGCTCACGCCCACGTCGTGAACCTGCCCAGCACGATGGTCATGCGTGGCAGGGGTGGCCCGAGGGCCGGCACGGCGGGACAGGGACCCTTCCGTGCTTATGCATGCGCCGTATGCGCGATCAGAAGACAAAGGCACCATCGCCTCCTCCTGTTCGCAGATCGGCCGGGTCGCGTGCCGGGGCGGCGGGCTGGGCCTGCGTTGGGCGCGCGACATTCATCTGGGCAGGATCGTTGGGGCCGTGCACCTGAGGCACGAACACGCCATTGTCCTGGGCTTGGGGCATGGGGGCCGGAGCGTTGCCGTTTGCGTTGGCTGACACGCCGATCTGCGACATCACGGCGGCCGTGGCGGGATCGGTCGCGATACGGCCAGCCTGGGTATTGAGATCGCTCTGCGGCAGGCGAGGCCCCACCAGCGACATCGCGGCGGCGGTGCCCGGGTCGGTGGGAATGCGTCCCGGCGGAGGCGTGGGCCCCTGGTCGAGCACCGGGTTCATACCGGGATATCCCGTACCGATGGGCAGGTTGTTCTGCACGTCAGCCGGCAGCTGTTGCTGGGCCACCGTCTGGGGGGCAGCGTCCGCGGCCGATGCGACGGGAACCAGCGCCGATGCGGCGGCGTCCAGGACGCTACGCATGGCGACGCGGTAGGCCGGTGTATCGGCGACCATTCCGGTGACGCCATTGCCGACCTTCACCACCCTGACGGGGATTTTCTGGCCTTGCAGGGGAATCGCACTGGCGGAGGCCAGGGTGCTCCGGGCGATGGATTCGTATACGCGCTGGACATACCCATCGCGGTAACCCGTCGTGAAATTTCCCGAGTAGTAGCAGCTGAACGCCTTGCCCCAGTCCTTGCCGGCGCTGGCATAGCACTGCGCGAGGATCTGCGAGCCCGCCTGCACGTTGGGACATACATCGAAAGCTTTCTCGAAGGTGTCCAGGCCGTACTTGCCGAGATTGCTGCGGTTGACCTGCGCGACGCCCAGCGAGTAGTTGTATCCCTTCTCCTCGAGCATACGCACGGTGGCTACCGCCTCAGGAAGGTTCTGGGGCTGGCGCACGAGCTGGCCACCCACGACGCCGATGGCGAAGGGGTTGCGGCTCGACTCCACATTGACGACGTGCTGCATCACCTCTGCCGGTACGGCAAGGTTCTGGCAACCCATCATTTCCAGTCCTGGTAGCACGGTGGCAACTCCTGGTCGATGACCCGATATACGTTTTCGCGCGTTACCCGCCGTCTGCGCCAAGGGTGCGCGCAGGGTTGAAATCGATGCCGGTGATGTAACGTCGACCAGCGTGTGCCTTGATATGCACGACGATGTCGATGGTCAGCATCAACAATCGCTTGATCGTGGCGAACTCCAGCCCTGCGCCTTCCGTGGAGGCCTTGACCATGAGGGCGAGCTGGTCCCACGTCTGTTCCACGCTGCCGGCATGGCAGCTGGTGATCGAGCCGGGGTGGCCGGACGCGCAGTTACGAATGAAGTAGAACGACTCGTCACCGCGAAGCTCCGCAAGGATGATCCGGTCTGGCTTCATGCGCAGGCAGGCTTCCATGCAGCTCTTGGCCGTGACGTTGCTCGCGCTCTGCCCGCCTTTGGAGTAGAGCAGGTGCACGACATTCGGCTGGTCGATGAACAGCTCGCGTGCATCTTCGATGGTGACGAGGCGCTCATCGGCCGGAATGTGGTTCACCAGCGACTTCATGAAAGTGGTCTTGCCACTGCCCGTGGCGCCAGCGACGACAATGTTCTTCTTGCTCAGCACGGCGTGCCGGAAGAAGTCCGCGTAACGGCGCTCCGCGCGCAACTCGAGAAGCTCCTTGTCGGAATCGCTGATGGTGTTGGCGCCTTCGAGGATTTCGTCGAAGAAACCATCATCGCTGTATTGGGCGAGGGTGCGCGTCTGCTTCGAAGGCAGGCGGATGGTGATGGATACCTTGCCCGCCTCGCATGCCGGCGGGATGACGAACTGGGCGCGCTGTCCGGTGGGGAAGGTCAGCGAGACCACGGGGTCCACGTCCGTGATGCGTTGTCCCGTGTTGCTCTCGTTGACCACCGCCGTACAGAACTGGCGTGCACGCTCGAATGTGAGCGTGGGCACTTCCATCCGCTGCCAGCCGCCACGGCGCTCAAGGTACAACTCGCCCGGGCGATTGATGCAGATTTCGGTGACATCCGGCTCGGCAAGGAAATCCTTTACTCCCAGCACTTCGTACTGGTAGTCGAGGAAGTCGTTGCCGACGGCGGCTAGCGTGCTTTCGCTCATGCTGTTCTCAGTACCGTGCCACGACGCCGGAGAAATCCACGTCCTTCGCCACGTAGATAGCGAGGATGGTGCCCTGGTTGATCGTCACGGTAGCCGGACGGTTGGCTTGGCGGCGCACGGCCTGGTTGGCGAGCTGCTGGATCGTTTCCGCCGTGTTGCTCTCGAACGGGGTGTCCGTAACCATGTTGTTGGTCACCGTGGTCGTTCGCGGGCCGTGCTTGGCGGCTTCGTACTTGAACGCGTCGCTGAGCATGCTGATCAGCAATGCGGCACCGATACGGCTACCCCAGTGCGCATTGTAGTAACCGGGATGGCCGGCACCGCCCAGGGTATCCACGCCAGGGCTGGCCATGTTCACGTCGATACCCGTCGGAGTGATGATGCGGTCCCAGATCACGGCGACGCGCGGACCACTCGGCTCCATTTCGTACTTGCCCATGACCTTCGAGCCCTTGGGCAGGAGCAGGCGCTTACCGGTGAAGGAGTACACGGGTTCGGTCACCACGCATGAGGTGAAGCCGGGCATGTCCGTGATGATGCGTGTCTCGAGCACGCAACGGATGAAGGTACCACGCGTCATCAGCGTATCGGGATGCTGCAACGGCGTGGCGCTGGACACCTCGGGCAAGTCCTTGCCGTTGTAAGCGATATTGTCGTTGGCGCTGAACGGATTGCGGACCGGCGTCGGGCCGCCGGCTCCCGGCATTCCCGGAAAACCGGGGACGCCGCCGGCTCCGGCTCCAGCCTGGGTCTGGGCCGCCGCGTCACCAGGTGTCTGCACACCCCCATTGGCGGCCGCGATGCGACGCTCCAACAGGGTGGGCACGTGCGGCGCCGCCGCAGCCTGTGCGACCGGGATCGCCGGCGCCTCTTGCCTCTTCTCCGGCAGGGGAAGGGTGGGGGCGAGCTGGATCGGCTGTGCAGCAGTCTGATTGGGCATCGCAGGCATCGCGGTGGGCGCGTCGGGCACGCTCACCGTCTCTTCCTTCGGTTTTGCCGCGGGCGAGTTGTTACCGCTGCTATGGAAAAGCCAGAACGCGACAACGACCAGCAACAGGACGATACCGGCCAGGAGGCCGAGCGCGCTGCGATTCATGCGGCGCAGGTCGTTCGATGTCAGCTGGGGCGCCGATGCGTCGAGGTCAGGCTGCGGCGCTTGCCGCTGCTGTGACGCATACGGATTGCTCGCCAGCGGATCGGCGGCCTGTTCATGATTGCCGTTCGGCACGTGGCCGTGGTTGGACTCGTCGTCCGGGGTATGGGGAGTGTTCGGGCTCACTTCTTGGTATTCCTTCGCAGACCCACGACGTTGGTGTCGTGACGAATAACCAGGTAGGGATACGTACCGTGGACAACGATGGTGTTGCCCTCGATGGTCGTGTTCACTACCGAGTCCTCTCCGTGTTCCTTCTCGCGCATGTACACCGTCGGGAAGTTGCCCGTCGGAAACTGCTTCAGGTCGGGCATCTTGATGTAGGTGAACCGACCATCGTCGTAGACGTTGACGGGTACCATCCAAGGAGCGGTGCGACGGGTCTTCGCGTAGTCATAATCGAAGTTGTAGTCGCGGCCCTTCACCAGGTCGGTGTCGAGCATTGGGCTTTCCTCGACCTTCTTGGATTCCGACATGAAACTGGTGTCGGATGGGTAGGTGAAGACCACCTTGTACTGCACGCCAGCACGGCGCGCCTGGTCGAGGGTCTTCCAGTCGGTGGCCACCACCTTCAGCTCGATGATGTACGAGTGCGTCTCGGTACGGATCATCATGTTGGTGTCGACGTCGACGTTCTTGGGTTTGACGTAGAACACGTTGTCGCGACGCGTCAGGTCCCAGCCGCTGCTGAAGCCGGTGCTGTAGTCGAGGATCTTTTCGTGCGGACTGAGCTGGATCTGAGTGGCGATGCCCAGGCCGGTGCGTACCGTGTAGATACGATCTGCCTGATATTCATAGGATTCCACGGCCGGTGCGCCGGCATTCTGCGGCGAAGGCATGGTTCCCGGGGCGGTTTCCGCCTGGGCGGTAGGAAGCATGGCGGCGAGGGCGATACCCAGGCTGCACGCCAGGCTCAGCTTGCTGGATGGATTCATCGACGGCGCCCTCCATTGGCGGCGCTTCGGGGCTCAGGAGATGCCGCGGGCGCGGCGGGAGTGGGGGTGGCGGCACCGGGCGCCTGGGTGGGATAACCCGCTTCGGTCGGTATCGTCGATGCCGGCATGCCATTGGCCATGGCCGGGGATGCGCCGCCCTGTGCATACGGCTGGGCCTGGGCGCCATTGGCAAGCGGCACCGGAGCGACACCGGCTTGCGGCAGCCCGGTGACGGGCTGTCCTGGTACGGTCGGCTGGCCAGGCGCCGCCGTCGCGGGTGCCGTCGACGGGAGCGCGCCCTCCGGCGCGGCCGTCGGCACTTCGCCGGGGGCGGCGTTGCCGTAGTCGTTGTCGACACGATAGGACGTCACCTGGAACCCAAGCGGGTTTTCGAGGCGATTCTGATCGTCCATGCGCAGGTTCGGTTTGTACGCGAACGCCATCGTGGCGATCTTGCTGTCCAGGGGGTACGTCGCCCCGTTCACCTTGTCGTAGACGCTACGCTGAAATCGCACCGTGGCGCCGGTTGGTGGCTGGCCCTGGCCGCCACCGATCATGACGATGCTGAGGATCTTCACCCGTATGGCGCGGTTCTTTCCGTAAACCTTGAACGGCGCTTCCGGGTTCGCCTGGGAGTGCAGGTCGAGGTAGGGCTGGGCGACGGTGCTTGACGACATGGTCAGCACGGTTGGCCAGTCACGCATGTTGCTGATGGCGAGGTCGTACGACTCGCGCGCGATGATGAAGCGAGCGATATTGCTTCGGTTCACCGCTTCGCTGCTGGTGATCTGGCGATTGATCACGTCGTCCGAGAGGCGGGCCAGCGAGGTGGTTCCCGTATAGGCGTCCGCCATGATGAAGTAGGGCACCTTCTCCTTCAGCGGAAGGATGTAGAAGTAGCCACCCACCAGGCATAGCGAGACGATGACGGACGCCGTGGCAACCATCCAGGCGCGCCGCTCGCTTTTCCTGGCCAGGTCCGCGATGGTTACCTCGAAGTTCACCGATTGGGCGAGCACTTCGTCGATCTTTGGCGATTGTTTTTTCTTGAGCATGTTCGCGGTCCGTTACTTCGTATCAGGGGTAACGGGCTTGGCTGGCGCGGACGCCTGCGTATTTGCCGGTGCGGTGTTGCCTGCCGGCGGCGCCGTCACGCTGCTGACTTCCTCGACGATGATCTGCGGGCCTTCGATCACCACGGCGATGCCCTGCGGCGCGTAGATGGCGCTGAGCTGAGACGCTGCGTCCCGTGCTTCCGAGGTGTGGATTTGTGACGCAGCCTTCGGAAGTGTGTAATCGGAACGGAGACGATAGGACAACTTAAGGCCCGTATCGGTGCTCCAGCGACTGAGCATGACCTTGAGCGTGCCGTCCATGGGCGCCGCGTAGTAGGCGTAGGGCACAGCCAGAGGAATTTCGGTAGGCGTGTCGTCGTACCGGTTGACCGGCTTCCAGGAGCCCCCGAAGTCCTTGGCTGGCGGGGTTCCGCATCCAATTAGGGCAAGGCAAATCACGGAAGACGTGCCAATTTTTCGCAAAATGTGAGGGTCTGTTTTCACGTTTGACTCGTAATGCGTTGAAAGATAGATACTTTCTGATTACGGGCTACGGCATCGGTCCATCGACGGACACCGGATTCAACCCGGTACGACTCGACTGCTATTCGGCAAAAAAGCGTTCGTGCGCGCACACTGCGCCGCAGCGATCGCTGGTGCATCCGTAAAATGGGCACGCGCCTGCATTCGCGCAGGGCGCGGCCCCTTGATGATGATCGCAGGCCACCATGGCCCGCTTCATCGGTTTGTCATCCATACAACTTCCAACTCCTGGCGACCCCTGTCGCTCTTCTCCACTTGGTGTCTCCGAGAGGGCACCGTCGAGGCCGGGAGCCGCTCTGTCGAAGACAGCAGCTCATCGAAAGAACCGGCGAACGATAGTGGACTCCCCGTAGCGGACTCAGTCCGCGTCAAAAAAATAACTCATCATTCATCATTTGGCTAGACCGGAAAAAATTTATCTTCGTGATTGATTTCACAGAATAAAGACGCGAAACATGCCTTGACATCCATGGCATGTATGACGGTTGCGTATTTGACCATTGTCATAAAGTCGGAATGTTGACGGTCGTATTTTTTGTTGGTGACTCGTGTGGAAAGCGGGAGACTTGTCCATCCATGCGTACGTGTCGGCGCGACTTCGGCGGCTCTATCCTCGACCCATATCGACATGCATTACCCCTTTGACTGGACGTCCAGACGGCCATCACCAAGTCATTCGAAAAGCAACGGCCAGCGATGCGCGTTAATGACGTTCCGCGATATGTATCGTCGAATTTCCTCCCCTTTTTGGAGGAGAATGCGAGATAAAAAGCATACGCACGCGCATGGCTTTCATAACGTGTATTGGCTATTTTGACCGTCACAAAAGGGTTGCGTTAGTCGGTCTGGCCCGCGGCGCCCCTCAGCCCGCTGTCCCTGTGTTGCGTGGATGAAACAGTAGGTGGCGTGTAGGCGGCGTCAGCGACTTCATGCTGTTTCGGGTGTGACCGAGGCTGTTTGGCTCTGGGCCGGGCAGGAGTACCTGGCAAGCAGGCCTGTCTGCCCCCAATTGCGCTTGGCGCCCCCTTTGCGAGGGTGTAGAACGTGCCGATTCCGCATTGCACTAGAAGGCAGCCTTTATGACCCCGATCCCCGTTCCTGCCGATTCCGACCTCATGGCCCTGGCCGAACAGGTGGCGACGGCCGCCATCGAGCGCCGCGTGATGGTTGCCACGGCCGAATCCTGTACCGGTGGCTGGATCGCCAAGTCGCTCACCGACCTGGCGGGCAGTTCGGCGTGGTTCGAGGCCGGCGTGGTCACCTATAGCTATAGCGCCAAGGAATCCCTGTTAGGGGTCAACCCGCGCACCCTGGAGCGCACCGGTGCGGTGAGCGAGGAGACCGTGCTGGAGATGGTGTCCGGTGCCGTCGCCCGCTATGGCGCCGGCGTGGCGGTGGCGGTCACCGGTATTGCGGGCCCCTCCGGTGGTACCGCGGACAAGCCCGTGGGTACGGTCTGGATCGGCTGGAAGCGCCGCGGGGGCTACGCCCACGCCACGCTCTTCCATTTTGCAGGCGATCGCGAGGCGGTGCGGCGGCAGACGGTGGCGGCCGCACTCGCTGGAATGGTCGAGGAACTGAAGAAGCCCTGAGGCTATGGCACACTTGGGGATTGCGGATCGCAGTCCCTGAGACCACGGTCGGGCAACATAACCTCACTACTTACGAGACCGGAATCACGATGGACGACAATAAGCGCAAGGCGCTGGCCAGCGCCCTTGGCCAGATCGAGAAACAGTTCGGCAAGGGTGCCGTGATGCGTCTTGGCGACCGGGTCGACGACCAGATCGACACCGTGTCGACCGGTTCACTGGGTCTCGACATCGCCCTCGGCATCGGCGGCCTGCCTCGCGGCCGCATCGTCGAGATCTACGGCCCGGAATCCTCGGGCAAGACCACGCTTACCCTGCAGGCCATCGCTTCGTGCCAGCGTGGTGGCGGCACGGCGGCCTTCGTGGATGCCGAGCACGCACTCGACCCGTCCTACGCCGAAAAGCTGGGCGTCAACGTGGCCGACCTGCTGGTCAGCCAACCGGATACCGGCGAACAGGCGCTCGAAATCGCCGACATGCTCGTGCGCTCCGGCGCCGTCGACATGGTGGTGGTCGACTCCGTGGCAGCACTCACGCCCAAGGCCGAAATCGAAGGCGAGATGGGCGATTCCCACGTGGGTCTGCACGCCCGCCTGATGAGCCAGGCCCTGCGCAAGCTCACGGCCAACATCAAGAAGTCGAACTGCCTGGTCATCTTCATCAACCAGATCCGCATGAAGATCGGCGTGATGTTCGGCAGCCCGGAAACCACCACCGGTGGTAACGCGCTGAAGTTCTACGCCTCGGTGCGCCTCGACATCCGCCGCATCGGCGCAGTGAAGAAGGGCGAGGAAGTCATCGGCTCCGAAACCCGCGTGAAGGTGGTCAAGAACAAGGTGGCGCCGCCGTTCCGCCAGACCGAATTCGAGATCCTCTACGGCGAGGGCACCTCGCGCGAAGGCGAGATCATCGAGCTGGGCGTTCGCGAGAACCTCATCGACAAGTCCGGCGCGTGGTACAGCTACAAGGGCGACCGCATCGGCCAGGGCAAGGAAAACGTCCGCCAGTTCCTGCGTGACAACCCGGCCATTGCCAACGAAGTCGATGCCGAACTGCGCGCGCGCCTGCTCGTGAAGCCGGGCAACGGCAACAGCGCCTCGAACGACACCGAGCAGGATGAGGCCGAGGAAGCCTGACCGTAGCGGCGGGACGGGCGAGTCCGGCAACGCCGGCCGCCCCTCCCGCAGCGCCTACGACAAGGCGCTGGGCCTGCTGGCCCGCCGTGAACACTCCCGTCGCGAACTCCGGCAGAAGCTGGAGCGCGGCGGTTTTGCGCGTGAGGAAACCACGGCCGCCGTCGAGCGGCTGGAAGGCCAGGGCTATCAGGATGACCGGCGATTCGCGGAGTCGTTGCTCCGCACCCGGGTAGGGCAGGGCTATGGGCCGGCCCGCATACGGGCCGAGCTGCGCAGCCAGGGCCTTGCCGACAGCGAGGTCCGCACCCTGCTGGAGGAGGCCGGTGTCGATTGGCACGAAATTGCCGCGGATCAGTTGCGCCGACGCTATGGCGCGGGCAGCGCGGACCCGGCTGAGCGGGCCCGAAGGGCGCAGTTCCTCTTGCGTCGAGGCTTCGCGGCCGCCACAGTACGTGTTCTTACCCACGCCGATGCGGAAGACCCCGACGACGACTGAAGGCAACGAGCCTTGATTCCGGCCGGAGCGTCTCCGTGACACGCAGCCGCCAGCCACGATCGCTCATGAAAACCGCCGACATTCGTTCGACCTTCCTCGACTTCTTCCGTTCCAAGGACCACACCATCGTGCCTTCGGCATCGCTGGTGCCGTCGAACGACCCCACGCTGCTGTTCACGAACTCGGGCATGGTCCCGTTCAAGAACGTGTTCCTGGGCAGCGAAAAGCCGGGCTACGTCCGGGCTGCCGACGTCCAGCGCTGCCTGCGCGCGGGTGGCAAGCACAACGATCTCGACCAGGTGGGCTACACCGCCCGCCACCACACCTTCTTCGAGATGCTGGGCAACTGGTCGTTCGGCGATTACTTCAAGCGCGACGCCATCGCCTACGCCTGGGAGCTGCTTACCAGCGTCTACAAGCTGCCGGCCGACCGCCTTTGGGTCACCGTGTATCACACGGACGACGAGGCCTTCGACATCTGGAACAAGGAAGTCGGCGTGCCGGCCGATCGCATCGTGCGTATCGGCGACAACAAGGGCGCACCGTTCGCCTCGGACAATTTCTGGCAGATGGCCGATACCGGCCCCTGCGGTCCGTGTACGGAAATCTTCTTCGATCACGGTCCGGATGTTGCCGGCGGCCCCCCCGGCTCGCCCGACGAAGACGGTGATCGCTACATCGAAATCTGGAACCTCGTGTTCATGCAGTTCGACCGCGCACCGGATGGCACGCTGTCGCCCCTGCCGGCGCCGTGCGTCGACACGGGCATGGGCCTGGAGCGCCTTGCGGCCGTACTCCAGCACGTGCATTCCAACTACGAGATCGACCTGTTCGCCCACCTCATCGGCGAGGCATCGCGCCTGACCGGCACGGCCGACTTGTCCAACAAGTCGCTGCGCGTCATTGCCGATCACATCCGCGCCGCATCGTTCCTCATCGTCGATGGCGTGCTGCCGTCGAACGAGGGGCGTGGCTACGTTCTTCGCCGCATCATCCGCCGCGCATTGCGCCATGGCTGGATGCTGGGCGTGCGCGGTGACTTCTTCTGGAAGATGGTCGCGCCGCTCGTGGAGGAAATGGGCGAGGCTTATCCTGAGCTGGCCGCAAAGCGTGCCTTCGTTGAGCAGGCGCTCCGGACGGAAGAAGAGCGCTTCGGCGAGACACTGGAACACGGCATGCGCCTGTTCGACGACATCGCCGCGAAGTCGGGCCAGGTTATCCCGGGCGCCGATGCGTTCCGCCTGTACGACACCTATGGTTTTCCGGTCGATCTCACGGCAGATATCGCGCGTGAGCGTGGCATGACCGTCGACATGGCCGGCTTCGAGCAGGCCATGGGCGAGCAGCGTGCACGTGCACGTGCCGCCAGCAACTTCGCCACCAAGGCGCAGCTGCCTGCCGAAGTGGCCAGCGTGCTGGCGCCGACGGTGTTCACCGGCTACGAGGTTCTGGATCTCGCCGATGCACGTGTCGTCGCCATCGTTCGCGAGGGCAAGGCGGTGGATACCCTCGCCGATGGCGAGGAGGGTTTCCTCCTGCTTGATCGCACGCCGTTCTACGCCGAATCCGGCGGCCAGGTTGGCGACACGGGCATGTTGCGCAATCCGTCGGGCGCGCTGGCCGTGCAGGACACCCAGAAGGTCGGTGGCGTGTTCTTCGCGCATTTCGGCACGTGGCAGGGCTCTGCCGCGTTAAACAAGGGTGACCTCGTCACGGCCTCGGTGGATGCCGCGCAGCGTCAGTCCACCGTGCTCAATCATTCGGCAACGCATCTGCTGCATTCGGCCCTGCGCACGGTCCTGGGTGATCATGTGGCGCAGAAGGGTTCGCTGGTGGCGCCGGAGCGTCTTCGCTTCGATTTTTCGCATTTCAAGGCACTTTCGGCCGAAGAACTCGCGCAGATCGAGCGCATGGTCAACGATGAGATCCGTCGCAACGATCAGGCCGAAGTGCATCACATGGGCTACGACGACGCGATCGAATTCGGTGCCATTGCCCTGTTCGGCGAGAAGTACGGCTCGGAAGTGCGTGTGTTGAAAATGGGTGACTTCTCCACCGAATTGTGCGGCGGCACGCATGTGTCGCGCACGGGTGATATCGGCCTGTTCAAGATCGTGTCCGAGTCGGGCGTGGCCGCCGGTGTGCGCCGTATCGAGGCCGTCACGGGTGCCGGTGCCATGGCCCGTATAGCCGACGAAGAGCGCATTCTCGGCGAGGTGTCAGGCCTTCTTGCCGCCACGGGTGACGACGTCATCGAGAAGCTGCGGCAGCTGTTCGATCGCCAGAAGAAACTCGAGCGCGAGATCGAATCGTTCAAGGCCAAGGCCGCCAGCTCGGCTTCGGCCGATCTGGCCGCTTCCGCTGCCGATATCGCGGGTATCAAGGTGGTTGCCGCACGCCTGGAAGGCCTCGATGCGAAGTCGCTGCGCGACAGTCTCGACGTGCTGAAACAGCAGCTCGGCGATTGCGCGGTGGTCCTTGCCGGCGCGGCCGATGGGCGCGTGTCGCTCGTGGCCGGTGTGGGCGGTTCTGCCCTGGGCCGGATCAAGGCGGGCGACCTCGTTGCCGAGGTTGCCTCGAAGATCGAAGGCAAGGGCGGCGGCCGACCGGACATGGCCCAGGGCGGCGGCCTGGATGCCCCCGGCCTGCCTGCCATCCTGGCCGGCATTCCGGCATGGATCGCGGGCAAGCTGGGCTGATCCAAAGTTCTTGCGAGGTGCCGGCCGCTCCGATCGAGCAGCCGGCGTTGGTCTTCACGGTCGCGTGCGTTGCGCCAGTCGGTTTGGCTCAGCTAGTATCAGCCGAATGTCGAGCGCATCCTTCGGCATCGATCCGGCAAAGGGTCGAAGGCAGGACAGCTGGTCAGCGACAAACACAACTTATGAGCCGGGGAAGGCAGTTCGGCCTTCGATGGTCGAAACGTCGATCCATCGGCGACAAGCACTCGGGGTGAGTTGTCGTTGGTGGGGAAGCCAATACCTGATTTTATGGAGTATCAATCATGCTGATTCTGACCCGCCGGGTCGGTGAAACCCTGATGATCGGCGACGAGGTGACCGTCACCGTCCTGGGTGTGAAAGGTAACCAGGTCCGCATCGGTATCAATGCGCCGAAGAACGTTGCGGTTCACCGCGAAGAGATCTACCAGCGCATCAAGAACGAAGGCGATACCGGCGACCATTCCGGTAACGATCAATAAGGCTTTACGAGCCGCGCAAGGGCAAGTATCCTTGCTGGCTCGTTGAGTTGGTCAGATCGGCGAAACAATCCGGAGAGTTGCCCGAGAGGCCGAAGGGGCTCCCCTGCTAAGGGAGTATAGGGTCAAAAGCCTTATCGAGGGTTCGAATCCCTCACTCTCCGCCAGTTACGTAAAGCGCCCCCTTCGTGGGGCGTTTTGCGTTTCAGCGCATCGTGTTTCCGGCTCGTACTCCAGGCACATCCCAGTCAAGGAATTGATCCAGGTCAGGGGCGCTGCGCGTGCTTCGTCCTAGTCTGGGCGTTTTCTGGCGGGAATGACCCATGTCGACGGGATACGACGATTTGCAGGCCAGTTACGGTCGCTGCCTGCGTTCGCGCGGCTTCATCGAGCGCTTCTACGAAATCCTTCTTTCCCGGGATCCGGATATCTCGCCACTGTTCGCGCGCACCGATTTCCAGAAACAGCATATGGCCCTGCGCCGAGGTATCAGCCTGGCGATTTCCTGGGCAGCGGGCGATGGCATGGCGAGGCGGCCGGTTGATGAGATGGTTCGCGTGCATGCGAGAACGGGCAGGGCGCCGGTTTCTCCGGTATTTCACCAGCACTGGCTGGAAAGTCTGATGCTCGCGGTGCGCGAACGGGACGACCAGCTCACCCCGCAACTGGAGCGGCGCTGGCGCGAGGCGATGGGCAAGGTGGTGGAGGTGTTCGTCGCGGCATACTGAGTGTCGCCGCGCATGGATCGCGCATACAAAAACACCGGCCAGAGGCCGGTGTTTTTGTTGATTCATTGGTCGGGGAGACAGGATTCGAACCTGCGACTTCTACGTCCCGAACGTAGCGCTCTACCAGGCTGAGCTACACCCCGACGGGAGCCGCGTATATTAGCCATGGCGGCCCCGGATGGCAACAGGTGTTCTCAAATTTTTTACACGGGGCTCCCGGAGCGCCCTGACGCCATCTGGTACTCTAACGGGCTGCCGCCTGGCGGCTTCCGTACAGCCTGTCCCAAGAGGAATTGCATGGCACTCACCCCGGCCCGCACCATGCCTGGTGTCCTCGAGCTCCTGCCGCTCGACCAGATTGCTTTCCAGCGCATGCTGGACACGATCCGCCGCAACTACGAGCGTTTCGGCTTCCTGCCGATCGAGACGCCGGTGATCGAGCATAGCGACGTCCTCCTGACCAAGACGGGCGGCGAAACCGAGCGCCAGGTCTACTTCGTGCAGTCCACCGGCTCGCTCAACGCCGAGACGAAAAACGGCGTGCCCGAGCTGGCGCTGCGCTTTGACCTCACCGTGCCGCTCGCCCGCTACGTGGCGGAGCACGAACACGATCTCAGCTTCCCGTTCCGTCGCTACCAGATGCAGCGCGTCTATCGCGGCGAGCGTGCCCAGCGTGGCCGTTTCCGCGAGTTCTACCAGTGCGACATCGACGTGATCGGCAAGGATTCCCTCTCGGTGCGTTACGACGCCGAGATTCCGGCCGTGATCCACAGCGTGTTCCGTGAACTGAACATCGGTGCGTTCACCATCCAGCTCAACAACCGCAAGCTGATGCGCGGTTACTTCGAAAACCTGGGTGTCACCGATCCGGAACAGCAGATGCTGGTGCTGCGCGAGGTCGACAAGCTCGACAAGCGCGGTCCTGACTATGTCCGCGAAACACTCACGGGCGAGGGCTTCGGTCTCTCGGCCGAGGCGGCGGAAAAGATTCTCGCGTTCGTGCAGGTGCGCTCCACGTCGGTTGACGACGCCTTCGTGAAACTCGATGCGCTGGGCAATGGCTCGGAAGTGTTCGAGCAGGGCAGGGCGGAGCTGAAGGAAGTGTTGGGGCTCATCCGCGACTTCGGCGTGCCGGAATCCTATTTCGCGCTTAACCTTTCGATCGCGCGCGGCCTGGATTACTACACGGGCACGGTCTACGAGACCACGCTCAACGATCACCCGGGTATCGGTTCGATCTGCTCCGGCGGTCGCTACGAAAACCTGGCGGGGCAGTACACGAAGTCGCACCTGCCCGGCGTGGGCATTTCCATTGGTCTTACGCGCCTGTACTGGCAGTTGCGCGATGCGGGGCTCATCTCGACGGCGCAGAGCACGGTGGATGTGCTCGTGACGCAGATGGACCCCTCGCTGCTGCCCACCTACCTTGCCGTTGCCAACGACCTGCGCGGTGCGGGTATTGCCACCGAGGTGGTGATGGAAAGCGGCAAGCTCGGCAAGCAGTTCAAGTACGCGGACCGCGCCGGCATCCGTTTCGCCATCGTCATCGGTGAAGACGAAGTCGCCAAGGACGTCGTCACCGTGAAGGACCTGCGCCGCGAAGACCAGTTCGAGGTATCGCGCGCCGATCTGGTGAAAACCTTGCGTGTCGAACTGGCCCAGGCCGAAATCGGTCGCTGAGTTTTCTTCGTACCCCCCTTTCCCCCGGGATTCCCCATGACGAACAGCATCCTCCTCGACGGGCGCAGCCTCACCCGCGCCCAGGTCGCCGCCATCGCCCGTCAGGGCGCCTCGATCCGCCTCGACGAAACCCAGTTGCTGAAGGTGAAGCGGGCGGCGGACTTCCTCGCCGAGAAGGTAGGGGGCGGGGAGCCGATCTACGGCGTGACCACGGGTTTCGGCAGCAATGCCGACAAGCTGCTCGGTGCGCATCGCGTGCGCGACGAGCTGCCCGGTGGCAACCCGGAAACCACCGAAGGGACGCTGCTCGAAGAACTTCAGCGCAATCTCATCATCACGCACGCGGTGTGCGTGGGTAAGCCGTTCTCGGTAGACGTGGTGCGCGCGATGCTGGCCATCCGCGTCAACACGCTGATGCGCGGTCACTCGGGTATTCGCGTGGAAACACTGCGCGCCCTGGCCGAACTGCTCAATCGCGACGTTATCCCCGTCATTCCGGAAAAGGGCTCGGTGGGCGCCAGTGGCGATCTCGCCCCGCTGTCGCACCTGGCCATCGTCCTGCTGGGCGGTGGCGAGGCTTTCTATCAGGGCGAGCGCCTGAGCGGTGCCGATGCCCTGGCCAGGGCCGGTCTCGAACCGGTGCGGCTGTCGTTCAAGGAGGGCCTGGCCCTCAACAATGGCACCACGCAGATGCTCGCCACGGGCGTGCTCGCGCTGGACACCATGGACATGCTGATCCGCACGGCCGACCTGGCTGCCGCGATGACGCTGGACGCCTTCGCCGGTCGCACGGGCGCCTACGCCGAACAGGTGCACGAGCTTCGCCCCCATCCGGGACAGGTCGAGGCAGCCCGGAGCATCCGTGGCCTGCTGGAAGGCTCCACGCTGGCGGACATCGCCTATCACCTCGTGCCGCGCTTCCGGCCCTGGCTGGCGGATTCGTGGTCGGAGCCTGCCGACCAGGCCCATCGCTTCGACATCGGCTGGGACTGGGTGCCGGCCACTCAGCGTCATGGCAAGGAGGCGTTCTATGCGCGCTTTCTGCCCTTCAAGGGTGGCAAGAAGCACCAGCCGCAGGATGCCTACTGCCTGCGCTGCGCACCGCAGGTGCACGGTGCGGTGCGCGATGCGTGGGAGCAGGCTTGCCGCGTCTTCGATATCGAACTCAACGCCGTCACCGACAACCCGCTGGTGTTCCCGGACGCAGAGAATGCCCAGGTCATCGAAGACCAGGTGATCTCCGCCGGCCATTTCCACGGCATGCCGCTGGCCCTGGCCATGAGCTACGTGAAGGCGGCGATTCCGGTGCTGGCCTCCATCTCGGAGCGTCGCACGGCAAAGCTGGTGGACCCGGCCAACAACGACGGCCTGCCGGCCTTCCTCATCGGCAATGAAGACGCCACGGATTCGGGCTTCATGATTGTTCAGTACACCGCCGCCGCGCTGGTGAACGATCTCGCCACGCGTGCGCACCCGGCCTCCGTTTACTCGGTGCCCACCAGTGCGAATGCGGAAGACCACGTGTCCATGGGCGCCAACGAGGCCCGCCACGTGCTGGAGATGACCGAAGACCTCGGTCACGTGCTGGCCATGGAGCTGTATACCGCCGCCCAGGCGCTGGAATACCGTCAGGACATGCTCAATGCCGCCCGCACGCTGGCTCATCGCGGCGACTGGCAGGCCCTGGCCGCCAAGGTCTCCGGTGCCCCGCGCAGCGATTCGCCGCATTACGCCCGCTTTGAAGAAGAAGTGCGGGCGCTGATGCAGGCACTGGCCAGCGCCGACGACTTCCACGGCGGTCACGCTGTACGCAAGGCGCTGTCGAGCCTGCGCGAGCACATCGCCTTCATGCAGCGCGACCGGGCGATGGATGGCGAGGTGCGCCTCGTCTGTGAGCTGGTGGCTTCCGGCCGCCTGGTGGCTTGATCCGCCTCTCAGGCGGTGGCCGTCAGTGCGGCGGCCGCCTTCAGGTGCACGGAGCGTGACCCCAGCCGGCTGGCGGTGACACCGGCCAGGAACTGGTAGAGCTGGGCATCGTTGGCGAGGCCCAGCTTGCCCATCGCCGAGCGCTTCTGCCGGCTGATCGTCTTGAAGCTGCGCCCCATCGCGCCAGCGATATCCGATAACGAAAACCCCTCGGCGAACGCGCGAAGCACCTCCACCTCGCGCGGGGAGAGTCGTGCGTCCAGGTCGTTGCGCTGGTCGGCGCAGTCGGCCTGATGAAACAGGCGGCGTACCGCCGGGCTCAGGTAGCAGCGACCGACGTCCGCCGCATGGACCGCCACGGGGATGTCCTTCAGGTTGGTCCGTTTGTCGAAGATGGCTGCCACGCCCATGTCGAGCAGGGTACGCAGGATGGCCGGGTTGCTGAGCATGGTGAGCACCACGATACCCACGTCGGGCCGGAGGCTGCGGATGCGGCGGATCATCGGCATGCCATCGGGGTGGGTGCCGTCGGGCATGGAGAAGTCCGTGACCAGTACATCGCAAGGGTTCTCGGTGATGTCCCGGAGCAGGGTGTCGGTGTCGTAGGCCCGGGCCATGATGGTGTAGCGGTGCGCGGTGAGGACGGTCTCGACGCCTGCGACGACGACGGGATGGTCGTCGGCGATGATCACGGTGCAGGTCACGGCAGGGGCTCTCCTTCAAGGCGATTTCCGCCATGTTGGCGAGCCATTGCCCCTCGGGATATGGAAGAAAAGCGCAATCGCATGTGGGCGCTTGCCTCGGCCGGGTTACAGCGTTACGATGAGTTATCGTATTAACGCGTTAGTACACTATGAAGCGTCGCTCGCTCGATCCCGATACCCCGGCCGATTCGGCCGAAACCAGCCTCTGCGAGGCCCTGCTGGGCCTGTCCTCCGTGGAGGAAATGCGGGCGTTCCTCCACGACCTTTGCACCCCGGCCGAAATCGAGGTCATGGTGGATCGCTGGCGGGTCGTGCCGCACCTGCTGGAAGGGCGCTCCTACCGGGAAATCCATGAGCGCACGGCGGTGAGCATCACCACCATCGGCCGGGTCGCCCGGTATCTCAACCAGGGCAACGGGGGCTACATGGCCGCCGCGGCCCGCCGCAACCTCGGGGGTGAGGCATGAAGCCGCGTGACCGCCTGCGCATCGCCATGCAGAAGTCGGGCCGGCTGACCGAGCCGGCGCAGGAGCTGCTCGCCCGCTGCGGGCTGAAATTCCGACAGAGTCGCGACAAGCTGTTCTGCTTCGGCGAGGGCGAGCCCGTGGATCTGCTCCTGGTCCGCGACGACGACATCCCCGGTCTTATCGCCGAGGGCGTCTGCGACATGGGCATCGTCGGTCGCAACGTGCTGCAGGAATACCAGTACTCCCATCCCGAAGCCGGGGTGGCACTGGATGAGCTGCGCCCGCTGGGCTTCGGCCGCTGCCGCCTTTCCATTGCCCTGCCGCAGGACGAACCCTACGACACCCCGGCACAGCTGGGCGGCCAGCGCATCGCCACGTCTTATCCCGGCCTGCTGGGCGAATGGCTGCGCAGCAACGGCGTGGACGCGAAGGTCGTCTACCTGGCCGGCTCCGTGGAAATCGCCCCCCGCCTGGGCACGGCCGATGCCATCTGCGACCTCGTCTCCAGCGGCGCCACCCTCGTGGCGAACCAGCTGCGCGAAACCGCCGTGCTGGTGGAGAGCGAGGCCGTGCTGGCGGGGCCTCGCGACCTGCCGACCGACGAACGCGGCGAGATTGCCGAGCTGCTGCTGCGCCGTCTCGATGGCGTGATCCAGGTGCGCGATTCGCGCCTGATCCTGCTGCAGGCACCACGCAACGCACTCGACGAAATTACCCGCCTGTTGCCCGGCCTGCCGATCCCCACGCTCACGGCGGTGGACGGCGCACCGGACCAGGTGGTGGTGCAGGCGCTGTGCGCCGGCTCGGTGAGCTGGCGGCAGCTGGAAGACATGAAACGCGCCGGTGCCCGCGACATGCTGGTGCTGCCGGTGGAGAAGATGCTGGCATGAAACGGATCGACTGGAACACGCTGGACGAACCCGGCCGCGACGCGGCCCTGGCGCGACCGGCGCAATCGCGGGCTGAACCGCTTCGCGAAGGCGTCGAGGCCATCGTCGCCGATGTGCGCGCACGCGGTGACGTGGCACTGCGCGAGCTGACCGAGCGCTACGATGGTGCATCGCTGGACGCACTCAGCGTGAGCGACGACGAATTCGCTGCTGCCGAAGCGCGGCTTGCGCCGGAGCTCAAGGCAGCCGTACGCGAAGCCGCGTCACGTATCGAAAGCTTCCACCGCGCTGCGGCGCCCACCGCTGTTTCTGTCGAAACAGCGCCGGGGGTACGCGTCGAACGCGTGTTGCGTCCCATCCGCCGCGTCGGCCTGTATGTGCCGGCCGGTGGTGCGCCGTTGCCGTCCACGGCCATCATGCTCGGCGTGCCGGCCGTGATCGCCGGGTGCCGCGAAGTGGTGTTGTGTACGCCGGTACAGGCGAACGGCCGATGCGATGATGCCGTGCTGTATGCCGCGAAGGCCACGGGGGTTAATCGCGTCTTCAAGCTCGGTGGCGCGCAGGCCATCGCCGCCATGGCGTACGGAACCGACACGGTACCCCGTTGCGACAAGCTCTTCGGCCCCGGCAACGCCTGGGTCACCGAGGCGAAGCTCCAGGTGGCCGGCGATCCGGCCGGTGCGGCGATCGACATGCCGGCCGGCCCCTCCGAAGTCCTGGTGATCGCCGATGCCGATGCGGATGCACGCTTCGTGGCGGCCGACCTGCTATCGCAGGCGGAGCACGGGCCGGACTCTCAGGTGCTGCTGGTAAGCCCGTCGGCGGATCTGCTCGATCGTGTGGCCGACGAGGTAGAGCGCCAGCGTCTCGCCTTGCCTCGTGCCGAGGTTGCGGCGAAGGCGCTTGGCGAAAGTCGCCTGGTGCTCGTAAGCGATCTTGCCCAGGCGGTGGAAGTCAGCAACCGATATGCGCCGGAACACCTGATCATCCAGACCGCCGATCCGCGTGCACTGCTCGACGATATCGAGTCGGCAGGGTCCATTTTCCTCGGTGAATGGACGCCGGAATCGGTGGGTGACTATTGCAGCGGCAGCAACCACGTGCTGCCCACCTACGGCTATGCACGCAGCTACAGCGGTGTCTCCGTGGCCAGCTTCCAGAAGCAGGTCACCGTGCAGGAACTCTCGGCGGATGGCCTGCGCAACATCGGGCCGTGCGCCGCGATTCTTGCCGAGGCCGAGCAACTGGAAGCCCACCGCCGGGCCGTGACGCTGCGTCTTGCCGCCATGGATGCCGTGGCATGAGCGTGCTGGATCTTGCCCGCGAGGAAATCCGCGCCCTTGCCCCGTATTCCAGCGCACGGATGGAAGCATCCGGTGGCACGGTGCTGCTCAACGCCAATGAATCGTCACGACCGGCGGATATCCCGGGAGGCGAGGGGTTGAACCGTTACCCGGACCCGCAGCCGCGTGCGCTCGTCGAAGCGCTGGCCGAGCTGTACGGTCGCGATGCATCGCAGCTGCTTGTCACCCGAGGCAGCGACGAGGCCATCGACCTGCTGGTACGTGCCTTCTGTCGCGCCGGTCGCGATGCCATCGTGATTTCACCGCCGACGTTCGGCATGTACGCGATCTGCGCACGCATCCAGGATGCAGCCGTCATCGAGTCGCCGCTGGATGCCTCCGGTGCACTCGATGTCGATCGTCTGTTGGCCAGCGTGACGGAGCGTACGCGCCTGGTCTTTGTGTGCTCGCCCAACAATCCCACGGGCAACCTGGTCGAGCATGAAACCCTTCGTCGTATTGCTCGCGAACTGGCAGGCCGTGCCGTGCTGGTGATCGACGAGGCCTATGCCGAGTTCAGCGGCGCGCCGGGTGCGGCGACCCTGCTTGATGAATTCGACAACGTTGCCGTGCTGCGTACGCTGTCCAAGGCCTGGGCCCTGGCAGGTGCGCGCGTGGGTACGGTGATGGCGCGGGAAGACGTGATCGGCCTGCTGCGCCGGATCATCCCGCCGTATCCGCTACCCACGCCCTGCGTCGAGGCGGCACTGTCTGCACTTTCGTACGAAGGGCGCCGCGTGCAGCGCCACCATGTGAGCGAGACCCTGTCCGAGCGGGCGCGCATGACGCAGGCGCTGGCGACATTGCCCGGCGTACGCGCCGTGCTTCCCTCGCATGCCAACTTCATCGCCGTGCGTTTTGACGATCCGGCCGGCACCTATCGTCGCCTGCTTGCCGCTGGCATCGTGGTGCGTGATATCACCCGTTATCCGGGGCTTTCCGATGCCCTGCGCATTACGGTGGGCACCGGTAACGAGAATGACCGCGTGCTGGCGATCCTGCGGGCGGGAGAAGGCGCATGAGCCGGAAGATTCTTTTTGTCGATCGCGACGGTTGCCTCATCGAGGAACCGGCCGACCAGCAGATCGACAGCTACGAAAAGCTCGCCTTGCTGCCGGGTGTCATCGCCGCCTTGCAGCGCTGTGTCGCGGCGGGATACGAGCTGGTGATGGTGACCAACCAGGACGGCCTGGGCACGCCATCGTTCCCGCAGGATACCTTCGACGGCCCACATGCCCTGTTGCTGCGCATCCTGTCGTCGCAGGGCATCGTGTTCCGCGAGCAGTTGATCGACCGCAGTTTCCCGCACGAGAACCGGGATACGCGCAAACCGGGCACGGGTCTCGCCCGTCACTGGCTGGCCGACGACAGCTGGAGCCGTGCCCAGTCGGCCATGATCGGCGACCGTGAGAGCGACATGATTTTCGCGGCGAACATGGGCGTGCGCGGTTTTCGCGTGGGGCCTGATGGACAGGACTGGGCGTCGATTGCCCATGGCCTGCTCGACGCACCGCGCGTGGCCGAGGTCATCCGTCGCACGAAGGAAACCTCCATTCGCGTCCGCGTGGATCTGGACCGCATCGCCGAGCCTGTCGTGCACACCGGGCTCGGCTTCTTCGACCACATGCTCGAACAGATTGGCAAGCACGGCGGTTTTGCGCTGGATCTGCGCTGCGATGGCGACGTTCAGGTCGACGAACACCACACCATCGAGGATTCCGCACTGGCGCTGGGGCAGGCCTTGCGCCAGGCACTGGGCGACAAGCGCGGCATCGGCCGATATGGGTTTGCCTTGCCGATGGACGAGAGCGCCGCGCGTGCCGAGCTGGATCTCTCGGGCCGACCGTACTTCGTCTTCAACGGTGAGTTCCCGCGTGACCGCGTGGGCGATGTGCCGACCGAACTGGTGCCGCACTTCTTCCGCTCCCTGTGCGAAACGCTGGGCGCCAACCTGCACCTCACGGTGGAAGGCGAGAACGCCCACCACATGGTGGAGGGTTGCTTTAAAGTCGTAGCGCGTACCCTGCGCCAGGCGATCCGTCGCGAAGGTGCGGAGCTGCCGAGCACGAAGGGGAGCCTGTGATGCGTGTGGTCCTTGTCGATGCCGGTGGCACCAACATCGGCTCGGTGCGCTATGCGTTGCAGCGGTTGGGCACCGATGCGGAACTGACCGCGGATGCCAGTCGTATCCGCGAGGCAACGCACGTGATCCTCCCCGGCGTCGGCGCGGCCGCGCCTGGGATGCGACGCCTTCGCGAGGCGGGTCTCGTGGAGGTCTTGCGTGGCCTCACCCAGCCGGTGCTGGGCGTCTGCCTCGGCATGCAGCTGCTGTGCGAGCGCTCGGAAGAGGGCGATACCGAATGCCTGGGTGTGATCCCGGCGACGGTACGACGCTTTGCCGAGTCTCCCGGATTGCGTGTACCGCACATGGGCTGGAACAGCTTGCGCCGCGAAGCGGAGCATCCGCTCACGGCGGGGCTGGAAGCCCACGACACCGCCTACTTTGTACACAGCTATAGGGTGCCCAGCGGCGATTACACGCTGGTTTCCAGCGAGCATGGCGTGCCGTTCTCCGCGATGGTCGCCTCCGGCAATTTCATGGGCATGCAGTTCCACCCCGAGCGTTCCGCCGGCGTGGGCGCCCGACTCCTGAAGAATTTTCTTTCGCTATGACCCTCCCGATTCCCGCCATCGATCTGCGCGACGGCAAGGTGGTGCGCCTGTTCAAGGGCGACTACGCGCAGCAGACCACGTTCGACGTGGAGCCCCTGGCCCTGGCCGGCCGTTATGCCGATGCAGGCAGCGCGTGGCTGCATGTGGTCGATCTCGACGGCGCGCGGTCGGGGCAGTTCGAAAACCTGCCGACGCTGTCGCGCATCGTGGATGCCGGGCGCCTGCATGTTCAGGCCGGTGGCGGGGTGCGCGACGAAGACGGTGTGAAACGACTGCTCGATGCCGGGGTGTCTCGTGTCGTTGTTGGCAGCATCGCCATCCGCGAGCCCGATACCGTAGCGCGCTGGCTGGCGACCTATGGCGCCGAGCGTATCGTGCTTGCACTGGATACCCGCTTCCGCGATGGCGAATGGAAGCTTCCCAGTGCTGGCTGGACTGCCGACGAGGCGCGCACCCTCGACGACTTGCTGCCTTTCTACGTCGCGGCAGGTGCAAGGCACCTGCTATGCACCGACATTGATCGCGACGGCACGATGACCGGTCCCAACACGGCGCTCTATCGTCATCTGGAGCAGCTGGCGCCGTCGATGGACGTGCAGGCCTCCGGCGGGGTCCGTTCACTCGACGATATTGCTGCGCTCACCTTGCAGGGCGTTTCCGGGGTAATCCTCGGCAGAGCCTTGTTACAGGGCGAATTCACCCTTGGCGAGGCATTCGACATGGCGGCCAGGGCAGGTGCCACATGCTGAACCGACGTATCGTGCCGTGCCTGGATGTGCGTGACGGCCAGGTGGTGAAGGGGGTGCGTTTCCGTAACCACGTGGTCGTGGGTGGCATCGTGGAGCTCGCTCTGCGTTATCGCGACGAGGGCGCCGATGAACTGGTGTTCTACGACATCACGGCAAGTCCGGAAGGACGCCGCGTGGATCGCGACTGGGTGGAACGGGTCGCGCGCGAGATCGATATTCCGTTCTGTGTGGCCGGCGGTATCCGCAGCGTGGAAGACGCGCGCGAGGTGCTGCATGCGGGCGCCGACAAGGTGTCGATCAATTCACCCGCACTGGAACGTCCGGCGCTGGTCGGGGAGATCGCGGAAGCGTTCGGTGTGCAGTGCGTGGTGGTGGGTATCGACAGCCTGCGCGATGACGACGGCCAGTGGCGCGTGCGCCAGTACACCGGCGATCCGTCGAAGACGAAGGCGCTGCGCAAGCGCACGCTCGACTGGATCGACGAAGTGCAGGCGCTGGGCGCCGGTGAGATCGTGCTCAACTGCATGGGAACCGATGGAGTCCGCCGCGGTTACGACATCGAGCAGCTGCGCGAGGCCCGCCAGCACTGCCGCGTGCCACTGGTGGCCTCCGGCGGTGCCGGCACGCCCGGACATTTTGTGGAGGTATTCCGCGATGCCGACGTCGATGCGGCCCTGGCGGCCAGTGTGTTCCATTCCGGCGAGATCGCCATTCCCGCCCTGAAGCGCGAACTGCGCGCGCAGGGTATCGAGGTACGTGTATGACCGCGACAATTCCCGATTTTGCCAAGGGCGATGGCCTGGTTCCCGCGATCGTGCAGCACGCGCGTACGGGCGAGGTGCTGATGCTTGGCTATATGGACGAGGCCGCGCTGGCGAAGACGCGTGAGAGCGGTCTGGTGACGTTCTACAGCCGCAGCAAGCAGCGCCTGTGGACCAAGGGCGAGACCTCCGGCGATGTGCTGGCGCTGGTCGACCTGAAAATCGATTGCGATGCCGATACCTTGCTGGTGCGTGCGTTGCCTGCGGGCCCGACATGTCACACGGGTACGACGAGCTGTTTCGGTGACGACGTGGCGCCGCGACTCGGTTTTCTGGCGGAGCTCGATGCGCTGGTGGCATCGCGCCACGCCGAGCGTCCCGAAGGCAGCTACACCACGAAGCTGTTCGACGGCGGTATCCGTCGCATGGCGCAGAAAGTGGGCGAAGAGGGCGTTGAAACGGCGCTGGCAGCCGTGGCCGAAGATGACGACGCCCTGCTGGGCGAGGCCGCCGACCTGGTCTTCCACCTGATGGTGGTGTTGCGCGCACGCGGAATCGGCTTCGAGCGCGTGGTGCAAAAACTAGCCTCACGCCACCGCTGACCTCCTCTTGTAGGAGCGCGCCTCGCGCGCGACCGGGGAAACCGATAACGCACGAACTTCTTCGGCGGACCACGAGAAGCCGTGGTCTGCGGTGCGCTTGGGATCTATCGCGTACCGGTCGCGCGCGAGGCGCGCTCCTGCACGGTTATAGGATGGCCAGGACGGCTTCCGGGGGGCGACCGATGGCCGCCTTCTTCCCATGAATGACCACCGGACGCTCGATGAGCTTCGGGGTGGTCGCCATCGCATCGATCAGCTGCTGGCGCGTCGCATTCGCCGATACATCGGCGTATTCCGCCTCGCCCTTGCGCATCAGCTCACGCGGCTCGATGCCGAGCGCTTTCAGCACGGCATCGATCTGCGCCGCCGAGGGCGGGGTCTTCAGGTATTCCACGATCGTCGGCTCAAGGCCCTGCTGTTGCAGCAGGGCCAGGGTGTCCCGCGACTTCGAACAGCGCGGGTTATGCCAGATCGTGAGCGTGTTCAAAAGTTGCCGCCGCGATTGCCGCCACCGCCACCGGGACGACCGCCACGGTTACCGCCGCCACCCGGGCGACCACCGCGGTTGCCACCACCGGACGGGCCACGGCTGTTGCCGCCGCCCGGACCGCGGGCGTTACCGCCACCGGGGCCACGGCTGTTGCCGCCGCCCGGACCACGAGCGTTACCGCCCGAAGCACGGTTGCCACCGGCACGTCCCGGGCCGCCCTGGCCCATGCCGCCACCGCCCTGGGCGCGGTTGCCACCGCCGCCCTGGCCGCTGCGCGGGCCACGGGGGCCGCGATTGCCGCCACCCGGATTACCCGCCACGTTACCGTTGGCGTTGCCGCCACCGGTGCGGCTGTCGCCGGCAAACCAGGTGCGCAGGGCCGGCAGTTCCTGGCCGGGTGCCACGCGACGCGACGACTTGCGCTGGCCACCGGCCGGACGGTCCGGACGATCGACGTTGCCATTCACCTCGCGACGGCGGCCCCCGGCGTTTCCGCCACGGCCGCCACCCTTGCCACCGCGCGGATTGTCGTCGCGGATACGGTCGAAGGCGGTAAGTTCACGGGCCTCGTCATGACGGGCCGAGCTCCAGCCACCGGAGGTCGCCTTGTCCGGGCGGTATTCGGTGACGTGGCGCGGTGCGCGGCGCTGGTGCACCACGGCGTTGAGCGTGAGCACCGGATCGGGAGCACCGAGCCCGGCGCGCTCGCGCAGTTCCTTGATGGCGGTTTCGTCCAGCGACTCGCAGTCGCCACGACGCAGGGCGCGGGGCAGCTCGACGCTGCCGTAGCGGATGCGCTTCAGGCGGCTGACCAGAAAGCCCTGCGAATCCCACAGGCGGCGGACCTCGCGGTTGCGACCTTCGCGGATCGTCACGCGGAACCAGCTGTGGCTGCCGCCGCGGCTGATGACGCCGATCTCGTCGAAGCGGGCCGGGCCGTCTTCCAGTTCCACACCGGCCTTGAGGCGCTCGATGATCTCGTCGGGCACTTCGCCGTGGACGCGGCAGAGGTATTCGCGCTCGAGGCCGCTCTTCGGATGCATCAGCGCGTTGGCGAGTTCGCCGTCGGTGGTGAGCAGCAGCAGGCCGGTGGTGTTGATGTCGAGGCGACCCACGGCGACCCAGCGCGCGCCCTTCAGGCGCGGCAGCTGTTCGAACACGGTGGGGCGGCCTTCGGTGTCGTCGCGGGTGGTCACCACGCCTTCCGGCTTGTGGTAGACCAGCACTTCGGCATCGCTGCGGGTATCGGTGGCGACGACGAACTGCTTGCCGTCGAGCACCACGCGGTCACCGGCGTGCACGCTCTCGCCAATGCTGGCGACCGTACCGTTGACTTCGACCTCGCCAGCCTGGATGCGCTGTTCGAGCATCCGGCGCGAGCCGAGCCCGGCGTTGGCAAGCACCTTGTGCAGGCGCTCTTCGAGCTGGGCGGCTTCTTCGGCGCTACCGCCGCGTTTCAGGGTAAGCAGGGATCGCTGGGGCGCATTCATGCGCGTGACTCCTCGGGGTTCTTCTCGGCACCGTCGTCGTCTTCGTCGGCGGTGCTTGCGGTGTTCTCTGCCTCGTCGGCAGTGGGGGATGCCGCGGCGACGTCGTCGCCGGCAGGCCGTTCGTTCGTGGTTTCGTCGTCGTCGTGCGAAACGACCTCGGCGTCACCAGGGAGGGGGGCCGTGGCGAAAGCCTCGGCGGGAAGATCGATATCGGTGTCGTCGCCCTCGACGTCGTCGGGCAGCGCCACCCGGGCCGGGGCGGGTTCCGTGTCGCCATCGAGGCGCAGCTGCGGATTGATCTCGTCGAGGTCGCGGATCTCGGACAGCGGGGGCAGCGCGTCCAGCGACTTCAGGTTGAAGTAGTCGAGGAAGGTGCGGGTGGTGCCGAACAGGGCAGGGCGGCCCGGGACATCCCGGTAGCCCACCACGCGGATCCATTCGCGCTCTTCCATCGTCTTGATGATGTTGGAGGAGACGACCACGCCGCGGATCTGTTCGATCTCGGGGCGGGTGATCGGCTGGCGGTAGGCAATGAGCGCCAGGGTTTCCAGCAGGGCCCGCGAGTAGCGGCTGGGGCGTTCGGCCCACATCCGGGAGACCCAGCCGTGGACTTCGCGGCGAACCTGGTAGCGCCAGCCGGAAGCGACTTCCACCAGCTCGACGCCACGCCCTTCGCAATCCGCTGTCAGCGCCGCAAGGGCTGCCGCCAGCTCGTCGCTGCCGATCTCCTCTTCCTCGCCGAAGATCGCCTTCAGCTGAAGAATCGTCATCGGCTGGGTCGACGCCAGCAGCGCCGCTTCCACGATGGGTTTGAGTTGTTCGGGTTGCATAGGCCTTCGGTGTGCCGCGCCGGGGCGCGGATGGGTTTCGCGAACGCGCCGCGCGCGGCGGCAGATTCCATGTCTGGCCCTCGGGGGCCGTCAGGCGAGCGCTTCCTCGTGCTCGGCCTCCGTCTGGACCTTCGTGCGCAGGTAGATGGGCCCCAGGGCTTGCTCCTGCACGATCTCGACCAGCATTTCCTTTGCGAGCTCCAGCATCGCAAGGAAGGTGACCACCACGCCGAGCCGGCCTTCGCTGATGTCGAACAGCGTCTCGAATCGGTGGAACGAGCCGCCGGTGAGCGAGCCGAGCACTTCACCCATGCGCTGGCGGACACTGAGTGGTTCGCGCTGGATCGCATGGTGCGTGAACAGTTCGGCGCGGTTGAGCACGTCCTTGAGCGCGAGCAGCAGTTCCTTCAGGTCGAGCGGGGGCGGGACGCGTACCACAGTCTGTTCGCCGACAAAGGCATGCACCACGGTGGTGTCGCGTTCCAGGCGCGGCAGTTCTTCTATGTCCTGCGCGGCCCTCTTGAAGCGTTCGTACTCTTGCAGTCGGCGTACCAGTTCGGCACGCGGATCATCCTCGAGGCCTTCTTCCGCAGGTGGCCTGGGCAGCAGGAGCCTGGATTTGATCTCCGCGAGGATCGCGGCCATCAGCAGGTATTCCGCGGCCAGCTCCAGGCGCATCACTTCGCGCATCATCCCGATGTAGTCCATGTACTGCCGGGTGATTTCGGCGACAGGGATGTCGAGGATGTCGAGGTTTTGCCTCCGGATCAGGTAAAGCAACAGGTCGAGCGGACCTTCGAACGATTCCAGGATGACTTCGAGCGCGTCCGGCGGAATGTACAGGTCCTGCGGCATCTGCAGCACCGGCTGCCCGCGCACCAGAGCCAGGGGCATTTCCTGTTGCTGCGGAACGCCTGCAAAAGCGTCACGGGTTGTTTCGACCACCTGGACTTCGGTTGTCTCGTTAGTCATCGGCACACGTCAGAAGGGCCGCCAGGGCGACCGGGTACGCAATCAACCATCGATGCCGTCCGGCGGCCACACCGCCGGTCGTCCGGCATGCCCCGCATCGTCGCCGACGAGCGAAAGACATCACCGTTGGATACCCCGGAAAGGGTCACTACCTCTGAGGAACGTCGGAGGGTGGACCTTGGCCGGCAACATCCATAACGCCGGCTAGGGCGAGACGCCCGCAATAAGTACACCCGATGAGGATACAGGGTATCGCCTGTGGCGGCCCAAGTCCAGCGGACCCAGCGGCGGGCCGCCTGTCGATCCGGCACAATACGGGCCATGCAGCCGGCCCAGCGCGCAATTATCCATGTAGACATGGACGCCTTCTACGCGTCGGTGGAGGAGCTGGACGACCCCTCGCTGGTGGGCAAGCCGGTGATTGTGGCCGGACTGGGGCGCCGGGGCGTGGTTTCCACGGCCAATTACGAGGCCCGCAAGTACGGCGTCCGCTCGGCGATGCCTACGGCAGAGGCCCGTCGCCGCTGCCCCCACGGCCAGTACATCTTTCCCCGCCATGACCGCTACAAGGCCATTTCCGACGTGGTGTTCGAGGTGTTCGGCCAGTTCACGCCGATGATCGAGGGCCTGTCGCTGGATGAGGCCTTTCTCGACGTGAGCGCCAGCCTGCGGCTGTTCTCATCCATCGAAGCGATCGGGCGCCAGATCAAGGACGACATCAAGGCGCGGACGGGCCTGAACGCTTCCGTGGGCATGGCGCACAACAAGCTGCTGGCCAAGCTGGCCAGTGAGCTGTCCAAGCCCGACGGGTTCCTGGTGATCCGGCCCGACGAGGTGCGTGGGTATCTCGACCCCCTGCCGGTCGGGCGCATGTGGACGGTGGGCAAGGTCGCCGAAGAGGCCTTGCAGAACGTCGGCATCCGCACCATCGGCGACCTGCTGCGGGCCGACGACTGGCGCCTGCACAAGGCGGTGGGTCCCCGTCACGGCGCCCAGCTGCGGGCGCTGTGTCGCGGAGAGGATCAGCGGCCCGTCGTGGCCGATGCTGCCGAGGTGTCGATCAGTGCCGAATGGACCTTCGAGACCGACCTGGACACCCTGCCCATCGCCGAGGCCTGGCTGCTGCGCCAGTGCGAGCGGGTGGGCGCCAGGGCCCGTGCCAGGGAGCTGGAGGGGCGCACAGTGTCGGTGAAGCTGCGCGAGCCGCCCTTCGTCACCCATAGCCGCCAGGCCCAGCTGCCGGTCCCCGGCAATGCCACGCCCGAGATCTACGCCGTGGCACGTCGCTTGCTTCAGGTCTGGTGGAACCAGCATCCGCGACCGAGGCTTCGCCTGCTCGGGGTGGGGCTGTCGGGGTTCGATGCCCGGCATGGCGACGAGCAGCAGGATATGTTCGCCGCGCCGGTAGCGGAAAAACGCTCCGATGGCGTCCAGGACCGGATCAACCAGCGCTTCGGCGCCGGGGCGCTGGTCCGGGCTGGCGTACTGAAGACGCGCGGTAAGGAGTGACGCGAAAAGACGGTGAACGGAGCCCCGGACTGCGCTAATGTGTCGATAAGTGACACGGAACGTAAGTTTGTGAGGTGCGGTCATGCCGATCGCGACAGACAAAGGCAAGGCACCGGGATGGGTGGAACAACTGATGTCTCTTGATAAGGCCGGCGCACAGGCGCACGAGCGCCATGCACGCATGAAGGTACCTGCGGCCGTATTGATGAGCCGTGGGCACGAAGCCTTTTCCACCGATCTGATCGATATCTCGGCCACGGGCGTGCTGCTGAAGCGTCCGCAGCGCTGGAGCGGCGTAGTGGGGCAGGTATGGGTGCTGGATATCGTGTTCGCCCACGACCTGCACATCAACATGGAAGCCGAAGTGGCCCGCGCCTCGGCGCGCCAGATCGGCCTGCGCTATTCCCTCATCCCCGAAGACAAGCAGGCCCCCCTGTGGGAGCTGCTGGGCGGCTACGCTGACACCCTCGAAGCCTGGCACCAGGAGTAACTCCCTCACCCTTGCAGACGTTGCAAGAACAAAGACGAGAGCTTCTGTGGGAGCCGACCGTGTCGGCGATTCCGCGGCAGCGGGCAACCTGGCCCGCTGCCGCGGAATCGCCGACACGGTCGGCTCCCACCAGGCAGGGGTGTCGTTGACGAGATGAAAAAAGGGCCGCTTTCGCGGCCCTTTTTGTCAGGCCTGCGCGGCCTTTTTCTTCTTCCGTTCCTCGTCGCGCAGCTCGCGGCGGAGGATCTTGCCCACGTTGCTCTTGGGCAGCGAATCGCGGAACTCGATCTGCTTCGGACGCTTGTAGCCGGTGAGGTTTTCGCGGCAGTACTCGCGCAGGGCTTCCTCGGTGAGGGAAGGATCCTTGCGCACCACGTAGATCTTCACGATTTCACCGGAGTGCTCGTCGTCCACGCCAACGGCGGCCACTTCGGCTACGCCGGGGTGATGCATGATCGTGGCCTCGATCTCGTTCGGATACACGTTGAAGCCCGAGACGAGGATCATGTCCTTCTTGCGATCGACGATGAAGGCCTGGCCCGTTTCGTCCATCTTCGCGATGTCGCCCGTGCGCAGCCAGCCATCGTCGGAGAGCACCTTCGCGGTTTCCTCCGGCTGCGCCCAGTAGCCCTTCATCACCTGCGGACCACGGATGCAGAGCTCGCCTTCCTGGCCCAAGGGCAGGGGGTGGCCTTCGTCGTCGCGGATTTCCGCATAGGTGTTGGGGATGGGGTAGCCGATGGAACCGGTGTACTCGTTGACGTCCACCTTGTTGGCGAGCGCCACGGGCGAGGTCTCGGTAAGACCGTAGCCTTCGATGATGGCGCGGCCGGTGACCTTCTTCCAGCGCTCGGCGACCGCCCGCTGCAAGGCCATGCCACCGGCCATGGCCAGATGCAGGCGAGAGAAATCCACCTGGTCGAAGCCCGGTGTGTTGAGCAGGCCGTTGAACAGCGTGTTGACGCCGGTGATGGCGGTGAAGCTGGTCTTGCGCAGCTCCTTCACGAAACCCGCCATGTCGCGCGGGTTGGTGATGAGCACGTTGAGGCCACCCAGGCTGGTGAAGATGAGGCCGTTCACCGTGAGCGAGAAGATGTGATACAGCGGCAGCGCCGTGATGATGGTCTCTTCGCCCGGCGTGGCGTGATGCGCCACCCACGGACGGGTCTGCAGCATGTTGGCGACCATGTTCGCGTGCGTGAGCATCGCGCCCTTGGCCACGCCAGTGGTGCCCCCGGTGTACTGGAGGAAGGCCAGGTCTTCGGGATTCACCTCGACCTTGGGCATCGGATGCTTGCGGCCGCGTTCGAGGGCGTCCTTGAAGCGCACGGCCTTCGGCAGGCGGAAGGCGGGTACTTCCTTGCGGATGTGCTTCACCACGAAGTTGATGATCGCGCCCTTCGGGAAGCCGATGAGATCGCCCACGCCGGTGGTGATGACGTGCTGCACCTTCGTACCGTCCAGCGCCTGTGCGGCGGTGTGGGCGAAGTTGTCCAGCACGATGAGCACCTTGGCGCCGGAGTCTTCCAGCTGGTGGTGCAGTTCGCGTGCGGTGTACAGCGGATTGGTGTTGACCACCGTGAGACCGAGGCGCAAGGCGCCGAACAGGGCTACGGGATACTGCAGCAGGTTGGGCAGCATGATCGCGATGCGGTCGCCCTTGCGCAGGCCCAGCTCGCCGTGCAGGAAGCCGGCGAAGGCCTTGGACTGCTCGTCGACCTCGCGATAGGTCAGCGTGTGGCCGAAGTTGCGGAAGGCAGGGCGATCGCTGAATTTGGCGAAGGACTCTTCGCACAGGGCAGCGACGGAGCGATAGGTGTCGACGGGAACATCTGCCGGCACGCCTTCGGGGTAATGATCAAGCCACGGACGCTCGGTGCTCATGGATGGGGCGGACTCCATTGGTGACGTTCGCACGGCAATCCGTCGTACGATCGCGGCATTGGAGCATACGCACGCGTATAGCGGCAAGCCGCATTGCAGCGTCGTTTATCGACGAAATCCCCCTTGGTTATTGTGAATTTTCGTGTGGGCTTTGTTCTGGGGGCGAGTGGTTGCTTGCTTATGCGTCGCGGCGGGCTGGGGCGGTCTTTCGTGTTCGGGGGCCTGGGCTTGCTTGCCCCAGTGTAGAAAAGCCGTAGCTGCGGCGCGGCGAAAACCCGGCGTCCGGCGCTGGGTTCCAGCGTTCGCTGGAACGACGGATCGCATGTTTGCAACCACTTCGATATCCCTCATGTCGTCCCTGCGAAAGCAGGGACCCAGCGGCGGGCACGGGTTTTCGCCCCACCGCCACCTACGAAAACCGCCCACCGCATCCGCAACGAAAAAAGCCCCGGAATACCGGGGCTTTTTTCCAGATCAGCTCCCGAAGGAGCCGACCTTGTCGACGACGGCTTACGCCTTCGCCAGCGAGCGCAGCACGTACTGCAGGATGCCGCCGTGGCGGAAGAACTCGCGCTCCTTCGGGGTCAGCAGCAGCACCTTCACGGTGAACTCCTTGACCGAGCCGTCCGGACGCGTGGCCTTGACCGATGCCGTCTTCGATTCGCCGCCGTTGAGGCCGGTGATGTCGAACACTTCGTCGCCCTTCAGGCCCAGCGACTGCGCGTTCTCGCCGTCCTGGAACTGGCAGGGCAGCACGCCCATGCCGACCAGGTTCGAGCGGTGGATGCGCTCGAAGCTCTCGGTGATGACAGCCTTGACGCCCAGCAGCAGGGTGCCCTTGGCTGCCCAGTCACGCGACGAACCGGTGCCGTATTCCTTGCCGGCGAGCACGACCAGCGGGGTGCCGTCGGCCTTGTACTTCATGGCGGCATCGTAGATGGCCATCTGTTCGCCGGACGGGATGTACTTGGTGTAGCCGCCTTCGACGCCATCGAGCATCAGGTTCTTGATGCGGATGTTGGCGAAGGTGCCGCGCACCATCACGTCGTCGTTGCCGCGACGCGAACCGTAGGAGTTGAAGTCCTTCGGCTCCACGCCCTTGGAGATCAGGAAGCGGCCCGCCGGGCTGTCCTTCTTGATCGAGCCTGCCGGCGAGATGTGGTCGGTGGTGATCGAGTCACCGAAGATACCCATGGCGCGGGCGCCGTGGATGTCCTCGATGGTGCCGGCTTCGGCGGACATGCCGTCGAAGTAAGGCGGGTTCTTGATGTAGGTGGAGTCGTCCCACGCGTAGGTCTGGCCATCCGGCGAGGCGATCTGGTTCCAGCGGCTGTCGCCCTTGAACACGTCGGCGTAGCTGTCCTTGAACATCTGCGGCGTGATGGCGCCGGCGATGAGGTCGCTGATTTCCTGGTTGCTCGGCCAGATGTCCTTCAGGTACACCGGCTGGCCATCGCTGCCCGTGCCGATCGCGTCCTTCGTGAGGTCGATGTTGAGCGTACCGGCCAGGGCGTAGGCGACCACCAGCGGCGGCGAGGCCAGGTAGTTCATCTTCACTTCCGGATGCACGCGGCCTTCGAAGTTGCGGTTGCCCGAGAGCACCGACGCCACGGCGAGATCGCCTTCGGAGATGCCCTTGCTGATTTCGGTCGGCAGCGGACCCGAGTTGCCGATACAGGTGGTGCAGCCGTAGCCGACCACGTAGAAGTTGACCTTTTCCAGCTCGGCGAGCAGGCCGGTCTTCTTCAGGTATTCGGTGACCACGAGCGAGCCCGGTCCGAGCGAGGGCTTCACCCACGGCTTGGAGGTGAGGCCACGCGCGGCGGCCTTCTTCGCCACCAGGCCGGCGGCAAGCATCACGGCCGGGTTGGAGGTGTTGGTGCACGAGGTGATGGCGGCGATCACGACGGAGCCGTCGTTGATGCGGAAGTTCTGGCCGTCCTTGTGGACGAGCACGCCTTCCTCGTTGATGCCGTTGGCTTCGTTGCCGATGGCGGTGCCGCCGCCTTCATTGCTGAAGCGCGAGGTGTCGCCGTTCTTGGTCTTGCGGTTGGCGGTGAGCGGACCCACGACGTCGAGGAAGCTCTGCTTCACGCCTTCGAGCAGCACGCGGTCCTGCGGACGCTTCGGGCCGGCCAGCGACGGCTTGACCGTGGCCATGTCGAGCTCGAGCACCGTGGTGAACTCGGCTTCCGGCGTGTTGGCGTCGTGCCACAGGCCCTGGGCCTTGGCGTAGGTTTCCACCAGCTTGATCTGGGCGTCGTCGCGACCGGACAGGTGCAGGTAGTTCAGGGCTTCCTGGTCGACCGGGAAGATGCCGCAGGTGGCGCCGTATTCCGGGGCCATGTTGGCGATGGTGGCGCGGTCGGCCAGCGGCAGGTTCTGCAGGCCGTTGCCGAAGAACTCGACGAACTTGCCCACCACGCCGAGCTTGCGCAGCATCTGGGTGACGGTGAGCACGAGGTCGGTGGCGGTGACGCCTTCGGAGAGCTTGCCGGTGAGGCGGAAGCCCACGACCTGCGGGATCAGCATGGACGACGGCTGGCCCAGCATCGCGGCCTCGGCCTCGATACCGCCCACGCCCCAGCCCAGCACGCCGATGCCGTTGATCATCGTGGTGTGCGAGTCGGTGCCGAACACGCTGTCGGGGTAGGCGAAGGATTCGCCGTCCACTTCACTGGTGAACACGACGCGCGCCAGGTTCTCGAGGTTCACCTGGTGGACGATGCCGGTGCGCGGCGGCACGACGGCGAAGTTGTTGAAGGCCTTCTGGCCCCAGCGCAGGAAGGAGTAGCGCTCCTGGTTGCGCTCGAATTCGATTTCGACGTTCTTTTCGAGGGCCGACTCGGTACCGAAGGCGTCGACCTGCACGGAGTGGTCGATGACCAGCTCGGCCGGCACCAGCGGGTTGATGCGCTTGGCATCGCCGCCGAGCTTCACCACGGCGTCGCGCATGGCGGCGAGGTCGACCACGCAGGGCACGCCGGTGAAGTCCTGAAGGACCACGCGGGCGGGCATGAAGGAGATTTCGGTGTCCGGCTCGGCCTTGGCGTCCCACTTGGCGACGGCCTCGATTTCCTTCGAGGTGACGTTCACGCCGTCTTCCTGGCGGAGGAGGTTCTCCAGGAGGATCTTCATGGAGTAGGGCAGGCGCTTGAGGTCGAACTTTTCGCCGAGCTTGGCCAGGCTGGCGATGGCGTGGCGCTTGCCGTTGACTTCGATACTGTCTCGGACCGAGAACGAGTCTTTCATGCTGTACTCCTGGCGTGACGTTCTTTAGCTGGGGAGGCCTGACGGACCCGGTCGGGTCCGTCAAAGCGTCGATTATCGCGCAGTCTGCCGCCCGTATGCGACCGCCATGCGGCCTGGGTGCGGCTACAATGCGCGGTCCGTGGCGCAAGCCGCGCGAAATTCGGCGGCTGAAGGATGAAGGCGGGGACGCATGGGCGCAAACGCATTTGATGGCACGCAGCGTTCGATGATTTCGATGGCCCTGTCGTCGGTGTCGTTGCGCGACCTCGCGCTCGTCCAGGCCGTGGCGCGTGAAGGCAGCTTCAACAGCGCCGCGCGGGCCATGTACATCAGCCCTTCTGGGCTTTCCCACCAAGTGCAGAAGGTGGAGCAGGCCCTGGGCATGCCGCTCTTCGAGCGCGGTGGCCGGCGGGTTGCGCCCACGGCCAGCGGTCAGCGTCTGTTGGGTTACATCGACAGCGTGTTATCGGCCGCGGAGCATCTGGAGCACGCCGCGCGGGCCGGTGACGTGGCCTTCGGTGGGGAATTGCGACTGGGCGTGCCATCCACGCTGGGGCCTTATCTGCTGCCGCATGTCATCGAGCCGTTTCCGCAGCGCTTCCCGGATACGCGCCTGACCATCTCCGAAGGCAAGCCACGCGGACTGCTCCGGCGACTGGGCGAGGGCGAACTGGATGCCGTGCTGGCGCCGCCGAGCACGGCCATGACGGGGCTGGATTCCGTGGCGCTGTTCTTCGAGCCCTATGAGCTGATGCTGCACAAGGGTCACCCGCTGGCGGGCCAGGAGGCCATTGCCCTCACGGAACTGGATGCCGCCGATGCGACCCTGATGGCGGAAAGCCACGGCAACGGGGTGTCGGATCTGGGCATGCCCGGCGCGGCGCGGCCGGAGCGCATCCAGGATCTCAGCATCGAGAGCCTTGCCACCCTGGTGGCCCTGCGCGGCGGCTATTCGCTGGTGCCGATCCTGGCCCACGAGCGACTCAATTCCATCCCGAACGTGGTGCTGGCGGCAGTGGAAGGCGCGCGACCCGGGCGGCATATCGCCCTCTACTGGCGCAGCGCCACCCCCTGGCGCGACGACCTGGTGGGCTTCGGCGAACTGCTCAGAACCCTCGCAGGCACCATCCCCGGCCTGGACACCACCACCCCCCTGTAGGAGCGCGCCTAGTGCGCGACCTGCATGGCGCTACGACGGAACGGTCGCGCGCAGGCGCGCTCCTACAAGGCGGCGGTCAACTGGCGGCACCGTCTCCCTGTAGGAGCGCGCCTCGCGCGCGACCTGCATGGCGCTACGACAGAGCGGTCGCGCGCAGGCGCGCTCCTACAGGAGGGCGGGCTATGCCAGGGGCTCAGAGGCCGTTATCGAGCGTGGAGCCGGTAAGAAGGCCGCGGGCCAGCATCGCGCATTGCTTGCGATAGAACAGGATCTGCCACTGCCGTCCGCCGATCTGGTGCCACAGCACCGCGGAACGCACGGCGGCCAGCAGTGCGGCGCGCACGCGCTCCACGTTCGCCTTCTGCTGGAGATGGGCCGGGGTGCCGGTGACCATCACCCGCGGTTTCAGCGTGGACAGGGTGCTCGCATACACCTCGGCGAGCCGGGCGGTGACGTTCGGATGGTCCATTCCGAAATGCTCCACCTGGCGCTGGGTGGCGACGATGCCTTCGCGCAGGCGGTCGAGCAGGGGGCGGTTACGCGACAGCGAACGTTCCAGGCGCAGCACCGTGACGGCCATGCGCATCACGGCGATGTCGCGGGTCTGGTCCTCGAACTGGGCCACGAGGGTGCGCAGGCCTTTCCGCACGCCGGCCACGCCGCCGTAGACACCGGCCACCGTATCCGCGTCGATGCGGAACACGCTGGCCATGCTGGCTTCGAACGCGACGTCGTCGCAGCGGCCGTCGGTGGCAAGCTGCTGGGCGAGGGCGGCCCCCTGGAAAACTCCGGCAAGGGCTAGGACGCGTTCTTCATTCATTCGTGAGACTCGGAAAACATTTCATGTAGGAGCGCGCCTCGCGCGCGACCGGTATCGCGATATGGCTGAACTGTAGGAGCGCGCCTTGCGCGCGACCCACATCGCGAGCATCTGCGGAAAGCGGGGGCCCTGTGTTCTTCAGCCATATCGCGATACCGGTCGCGCGCAAGGCGCGCTCCTACAGGGGGATGGGGGTTCATGTCAGGCCGCCGTAGGCTGCATCCGTGGCGGCTATCACCGCGCCGCCCAGGCAGGCCTCGCCGTCGTAGAGCACCACGGACTGGCCCGGGGTGACCGCGCGCTGGGGCTCGTCGAAGACGACATGCAAGGTGTCACCACGGACCTCGACCGTGCAGGCCTGGTCGGACTGGCGGTAGCGGGTCTTGGCGGTGCAGCGGAACGACAGGCCGGGCGCCTCGCCGGCCACCCAGGTGGCATCGGTGGCTTCCAGCCGCGTGGACTGCAGCCAGTGGTTCTCACCACCCTGTGCGACGATCAGCACATTGCTGGCGACGTCCTTGCCCACCACGTACCAGGGATCGTTCGAGGCGCCCACGCGCCCGCCGATGCCCAGGCCGTTGCGCTGGCCCAGCGTGTAATACATCACGCCCTGATGCTCTCCGATGACGTTGCCGTCCGGATCGACCATGGCGCCCGGCTTCGCGGGCAGGTACTGCGACAGGAAAGCGCGAAAATCCCGTTCGCCGATAAAGCAGATACCGGTGGAATCCTTCTTGGCATGCGTGGCGAGGCCGGCTTCACGGGCCAGCTCGCGGACCCGTGGCTTCTCGATTTCCCCCACGGGGAACAACGTGGCCGCCAGCTGCTTCTGGCCCAGGGCGTGAAGGAAATAGCTCTGATCCTTGCTCGCATCCACGGCGCGCAGCAGGCGGTAGTGGCCGTCGCGAAAATCCACCCGGGCGTAGTGGCCCGTGGCGATCTTCTCGGCGCCGAGCGCCTGTGCATGCTCAAGGAAGGTCTTGAACTTGATCTCGCGGTTGCACAGAACATCCGGATTGGGCGTGCGCCCCGCTGCGTATTCGGCCAGGAAATACTCAAACACGCCATCCCAGTACTCGCCCGCGAAGTTGCGCGCGTGGAACGGGATGCCCAGCCGGCCGCAGACGGCCACGGCGTCCTTGCGGTCCTCGTCGGTGGTGCAGGGGCCGGAGCGGTCGTCTTCTTCCCAGTTCTGCATGAACATGCCTTCCACCTCGTGACCGGCCTGCTGGAGCAGGAGGGCCGCGACGGAGGAGTCCACGCCACCGGAGACGCCCAGGATCACCTTCATGCCGGGTTCTCCGGCAGCAGGCTGGCCACGGCCTCCAGCGGCAGGCGCCGCCCGGACAGCCAGGTGTCGATGGTGGTGAGGATGAGCGGGCTGCGCAGGCGCGGGCCCAGGGCCTCGATTTCGTCGCGGCGCATCCACAGGGCGCGGCGGATGCCGGTGTCCAGCGGGCGCGCGGGATCGTGCAAGACCGAGTGCCCGCTGAAGGCGAACCTGATCACCTGTTCGCCGTGCTCGGGGCTCAGCCACTGCCAGGCACCGAGGAAGGCATCCAGTTCGATGGTGTGGCCGGTTTCCTCTAGCGCCTCGCGGATGGCGGCGGTGCGGAGGCTCTCGCCCGGATCGAGGTGGCCGGCGGGCTGGTTATAGGCCAGTTCGCCGAAGACCTCCTCCTCGACCATCAGGAAGCGGCCTTCGTGCGCGACGACGCAGGCCACCGTGACACGGGGGCACCAGACGTTTTCGGCCGGGACGGGGCGGGAAGTCATGACTTGGGAGGGGAGGGGCTCTGGAAATCGGCCTATTGTGCCATCACCTCGGGGGATCGACCCGAAAGCCCGGCGAAAATCGGGTGTATATAATCGAATCGCGTACCCAAGGTTCTTCTTACATGTCCCAGGAACACGAACACGAACAGGAAGGCGACCGTGGGCATGGCCTGGCCGTCGAGACCAGCCGCCCCGAGACCGCACGGCCGCCGCTTTTCCAGGTCGTCCTGCTGAACGACGACTTCACGCCGATGGATTTCGTGATCGAGGTACTGCGCAGTTTCTTCGGCATGGACCAGGAGAAGGCGGTCCAGGTGATGCTCCACGTCCACACCCGCGGAAAAGGCGTGTGCGGCGTGTTCACCCGCGAGGTGGCAGAAACCAAGGTGACCCAGGTCAACGAGTACTCACGTTCCAATCAACACCCGCTGTTGTGCACTATGGAAAAGATGTAGCCAGTCCCCCATCTGGAATACATGCGGCAACCAACGGGTTACACCCCGCCGCCCACAGCTATCGGAGACGGTCCGTATGTTCAGCAAGGATCTCGAAGTCACCATCGGGCACTGCTACAAGCAGGCCCGCGAGCAGCGCCACGAGTTCATGACCGTGGAGCACCTGTTGCTTGCCCTTACCGAAAACACCTCCGCCCTGGCAGCCTTGCGCGCCTGCGGTGTCGACCTGCCGCGCCTCGCGGCCGACCTCCAGCGGATCATCGCCGAGACCGTCCCGGTCCTCCCCGCCGGCGACGAGCGCGACACGCAGCCCACGCTGGGTTTCCAGCGCGTGCTCCAGCGCGCCGTCTACCACGTGCAGTCCTCGGGCCGGAAGGAAGTCACCGGCGCGAACGTGCTGGTGGCCATCTTCGGCGAAAAGGACTCCCACGCGGTCTATTTCCTGCACCAGCAGGAGATCACCCGCCTGGACGTCGTCAACTACATCTCACACGGCATCGCCAAGATCGGCGACGAATCCGCCGCGGCCGCGTCCAGCAATGAGCGCGACAGCGAGGAGGGCGGCGAGGGCAAGGGCAACCCGCTCAGCGAGTACGCCTCCAACCTCAACGAGCTGGCCATCCAGGGCAAGATCGATCCGCTGATCGGCCGCCACGACGAGGTGGAGCGCACCATCCAGGTGCTCTGCCGCCGCCGGAAGAACAACCCGCTCTACGTGGGTGAGGCGGGCGTGGGCAAGACGGCCCTGGCCGAAGGCCTCGCCAAGCGCATCGTCGAAGGACAGGTGCCCGAGGTGCTGGAAGACTGCACCATCTGGTCGCTCGACCTCGGCGCGCTCGTGGCCGGCACCAAGTACCGTGGCGACTTCGAAAAGCGCCTGAAGGCGGTGATCGCGCAGCTGAAGAAGCAGCCGAACGCCATCCTCTTCATCGACGAGATCCACACCATCATCGGTGCGGGTTCGGCGTCGGGCGGCACCATGGATGCCTCGAACCTGATCAAGCCCATGCTGGCCTCCGGCGAGCTGCGCTGCATCGGTTCCACCACGTTCCAGGAGTTCCGCGGCGTGTTCGAGAAGGATCGCGCCCTGGCCCGCCGCTTCCAGAAGATCGACGTGGTCGAGCCCACCGTGGCCGACTCCATCGAGATCCTGCGCGGCCTGAAGACCCGCTTCGAAGAGCACCACTCGGTGGAGTACACCGGTGAGGCGCTGCGTGCGGCGGTCGATCTGTCGGTCAAGCACATCCCTGACCGCCTGCTGCCGGACAAGGCCATCGACGTCATCGACGAGGCCGGCGCCCGCCAGCGCCTGCTGCCGGAAGACCAGCGCACGGGCAAGGTCGACGTGCCGGAAATCGAGTACATCGTGGCCAAGATGGCGCGCATCCCGGCCAAGCAGGTCTCGGCATCCGACCGCGACGTGCTGCGCAACCTGGAGCGCAACCTGAAGATGGTGGTGTTCGGCCAGGATGCCGCGATCGAGGCCCTGGCTTCGTCCATCAAGATGGCGCGGTCGGGCCTGGGCGATCCGTCCAAGCCCATCGGCAGCTTCTTGCTCGCCGGCCCCACGGGCGTCGGCAAGACGGAAGTCACGCGCCAGCTCGCCATGCAGCTGGGCATCGAGATGGTTCGCTTCGACATGTCCGAGTACATGGAAGCGCATTCGGTCTCGCGCCTGGTCGGTGCCCCTCCGGGCTACGTCGGCTTCGACCAGGGTGGCCTGCTCACCGAGCAGATCACCAAGCATCCGCACTGCGTGCTGCTGCTGGACGAAATCGAGAAGGCGCATCCGGATGTGTACAACATCCTGCTGCAGGTGATGGACCGCGGCGTGCTTACCGACACCAACGGTCGCGAGGCCAACTTCAAGAACGTCATCATCGTGATGACGACGAATGCGGGCGCCCAGCTCGCTTCGCGCCGGGGTATCGGCTTCGTGAAGCAGAACCACGCACCGGACGCCATGGAAACCATCCGTCGCCTGTTCACGCCGGAGTTTCGCAACCGTCTCGACGCCATCATCCAGTTCAACGCGCTGGACTTCGACCACATCCTGCGCGTGGTCGACAAGTTCCTCATCGAATTGGAAACCCAGCTGGCCGAGAAGAAGGTGAGCGTGGACGTCACGCCGGAAGCCCGCCGCTGGCTGGCCGAGCACGGCTTCGACCCGCAGATGGGCGCACGCCCGATGGCTCGTGTCATCCAGGACAAGGTCAAGCGTGCCCTGGCTGACGAACTGCTCTTCGGCAAGCTGGCCGAGGGCGGCAAGGTCACCCTGTCGGTGGAAGGCGAAGAGCTGCACGTGGAAACCGAGTCGGCCGAGCCAGCCACGGCCACGGCGTAACCCGAAGCGCGCTCCTGTGCAGGAGCGCGCTTCGTGCGCGACAGTCCCAAAGAAAAAGCCGCGGCCAGCCCGCGGCTTTTTTTTGCAGCTGCCCTGTAGGAGCGCGCCTTGCGCGCGACCGGATTTTCGCGAGACCCGGTCGCGCGCAAGGCGCGCTCCTAGAGGGTCAGAGTGGTGGCCAGGTCCATCAGTGCCACGGGCGACGATACGCGCAGTGTCGCGATCAAGCCGGCGGGGTCCCTATGCCATACCGCCAGCTGGCAAAGCGCCAGCAGGTCGCCCGTGTCCTCGTCGCCATACGCATCGTCCCAGCTCTGCCGGTCCCCGCGCACGCGGGCCAGCAAGCGACGCACATGCTGGCGCGACGCGGCCTCAGTGCGCCCCGACAGCTCGCCAAGCCGCGCATGGTCCAGCTCGAACACTTCATGCAGCAGAAGAAGGGCGACATCACCGGGCGGCAGCGCGCGCACGAGATGCGCCAGTGCCATTGCCACGCGCTGTTCCTCGTCGGCAAGGTGCTCGGGTGTATCGGTATCGGTAGCGGCGCCCTGCGTGACATCCAGCTTCGCCAGGATCGCCCGGTACCGTTCATGCCGTCGCAGGCCGTCGATGCACAGGTTGCGCAGCACCGTGACCATCCACGCCTCGTGGCCGGCCGCAGGCAAGGCGCCCTGGGCCGTGCGCAGATAGGTTTCCTGCACGAGGTCTTCGGCGTCACCCCCAGCGACCGTCCAGCGCGTGGCCAGTGCCAGCAGGCGCCGGCGCAGGGCGATGTCGCCGACGAAGGGGTGGAAAGGAGCAGGAGATGTCACGTTCGCGGCCGCTCGTTCGTATAGGGAATGAACCCAGCACGCCATGGAGCCACGTACATGTTCACCAGCGAAACCGATAAGCCTTCCTCGCCCGCCCCGGGCCAGAACAGCGCCTTCCTCGAAGAAAAGGCCTTCCGCGCCCGCACGGTACTCGTGTTCGGCACCATTACCGACACGGTGGCCGCCGAAACGGCGCGCCGCCTGCTGGCGCTGGATGCCGATTCCGATGCCCCCATCGACGTCATTGTCTCCTCGCCGGGCGGCCACCTGGAATCCGGCGACGTCATCCACGACATGCTGCGTTTCATCAGCGCACCGGTGAACATGATCGGTTCCGGCTGGGTCGGCAGCGCGGCGACGCACCTGTTCCTGGGCGTGCCCCGGGAGCGTCGCGTGTGCCTGCCGCAGACACGTTTCCTCATCCATCAGCCCAGTGGCGGGGCGGGTGGGCAGGCCAGCGATATCGCCATCCAGGCCAAGGAGATCATCAATGCACGCGAGCGCATCGCCCAGGTGATCGCCCGCGAATGCGGGCAGCCGCTGGAGCGCGTGAGGGCCGATATCGAGCGCGATCTGTGGATGCCGGCGGAGGAGGCGAAGGAGTACGGCCTTGTCTCGCGGATCATCGAGCGACGCACGGAGCTGGCGAAGGCCTGACAATGAAAAAGCCGCGGCGAGGGCCGCGGCTTTTTTCCTTCCGGCGAAGTGGCGCGGTGGCGCTTACTTCATGCGGTAGGTGATACGACCCTTGGTGAGGTCGTAGGGGGTCATTTCGACCTTCACCTTGTCGCCCGTGAGAATACGGATGTAATGCTTGCGCATGCGGCCGGAGATATGGGCAGTAATGACGTGCCCGTTCTCGAGCTGCACGCGGAACATGGTGTTGGGCAGGGTCTCCTGGACCGTGCCTTCCATTTCGATGACGTCGTCTTTTGCCATGTGTTCCGGGTCGGATAGTTGGCCGGCGTGGCCGCATAAGTCCCGTATTATGGCATGGCAGGGAGGCCAAGACCACCCGCCCGGGAGTGACGCCCGCTCAGTGGCCGAAATGCTCCTCGAGCTTGCGGCGGATTTCGTCCTCGATGGTGCCCTTCATGAGGGCCAGCATCATGCCCAGCTCGACCATCACGCGGACCTGGGTGTCGTCGACGTTGATCGAGCCCTTGGCCCCCGGGCCGGTAAAGGTATAAAGGCCATCCTGCCACTGGCCCTTGGTGCCCAGCTTCTCGCTCATGCGCGAGGCGATCTTCTGTGTCGTCTCGAGGGCAGCGGCGCGCGTGGTGCCATGGGGGTGATGGATGTCGATCGTGGGCATGGGGATTTCCGGAGAACGTGTCGACTCACGAGTCTAGCAGGCACGTTGGGCGACGATCACGACATCTTTACGTTTCAAACAGATACCGCAACCTGCTAAAGTCGCGTCGTCAACGTCCCGGTTCATTCATGCGCATCGAATTCGTCAGCTCGGCACGCGGTGATTTCCACTGGTCACGGCCCGTGCTCACGATCGGCCGCGCCGAGGATAACGACCTCGTGGTCTCCGAAGCCCAGGTCGCCGCCCGCCATGTCCGCATCCATCGCGACCGTCGCGGCCTCGTGCTCGAGGTGGCGCCGGAGACAGGCCGCGTGTACGTCAACGCGCGTCCCGTGCGCGAGTGGGCCCTGCTGCGTTCGGGCGACAGCCTGTCGATGGGCGACTGCCGCATGCTCATCCGCGACGACGCCGACATCGATAACCGCGAGTTGGCGGCGCCCACCGATGCGCGCTGCACCGTTGCCCTGCGGCCGGTTGCCGGCCCGCTGTCCGGTCGCACCGTGGCCGTGGGCGAGCGCCTGGAGCTGGGCGCCACCCATGGTGCGCTGCCGCTGGAGCTTCCGGGCAACGACGCGGCCCTGCTCAGCCTGTTCTGGGAAGACGACCAGCTGATCCTGGACGCCACCCGCGTCCCTCCGCGTCACGCGGTGCGTATCAACGGCGTCACCGTGGCCCGTGCGGCCCTGCAGCCCGGCGACCAGATCGGCATCGCCAACCATCGCTTCGTGCTCGATGCGCCCGGCTGGGCCGCCGAGCCGGTGGTAACCGTTGTCGAGGAGATTCCCGATGCCACCGCCGAGTCCGAGGAAAGCGCCGGCTCGCGCAACGATGTCTGGTGGCTGATCCTTACGGCGGCCCTGCTGGCCGCGGGTATCGCAGCAGTGCTGTTCATGCCCGGCTGATTGCAGGGCAAAGCCCTTTCAATTGCACAGGGCGCTGGGAGCATAATCGGGGTTCCCCCTCTTCAAGGTGCTTCTGGCGTGACAAGAGCCTGGAATTTCAGTGCGGGCCCGGCTGCGTTGCCGGAACCGGTCCTGCGGCGTGCCCAGGCGGAGCTGCTCGAGTGGAATGGCTCGGGTGCCTCCGTGATGGAACTGTCCCACCGGGGCAAGCGTTTCATGGAGCTGGCGGCCGAGGCCGAAGCCAGCCTGCGCCGACTGCTGGGCGTGCCGTCCGGCTACAAGGTGCTCTTTCTCCAGGGCGGGGCCACGCAACAGTTCGCCCTGGTGCCGATGAACCTCGCCGGCCCCGGCGATCATGCCGACTACATCGTCACCGGGCACTGGGGCGAAAAGGCCGTGCGTGAAGCGGCGCCCTATATCGATGCACGCATCGCGGCCACGTCGGAATCCGATCATTACCTGAAGCTGCCTGACCGCGACACGTGGCGCCTGAGCCCGGGTGCTTCCTACGTTCACTACACAACGAACGAGACGATCCACGGCGTCGAATTCCACGACATCCCTGACGTCGGCGACGTGCCGCTGGTGGCGGACATGTCGTCGAACATCCTCAGCGAACCCCTGGATGTCTCGCGTTTCGGGCTCATCTACGCCGGCGCGCAGAAGAACATCGGACCTTCGGGCTTCGTGGTGATGATCGTGCGCGACGACCTGCTCGCACGCGCAGGCCGGCCGATGGCGAAGATCTTCCGTTACGCCGAGCATGCGGCAAACGATTCCATGCTCAACACACCCAATACCTGGGGCTGGTATCTCGCGAAACTCACCTTCGACTGGCTGGAAGAGCAGGGTGGTCTTGCCGCGATGGGCGAACACAACGCACGCAAGGCAACGACGCTCTACGACGCCATCGATGGCTCGGGCGGTTTCTACCGCAGTCCGGTGGAGGTGTCCGCTCGCTCGCGGATGAACGTGCCCTTCACCCTGCACGACAGCGCGCTCGATGCGGCATTTCTCGCCGAATCGGAGAAGGCGGGGCTGCTGGCGCTCAAGGGGCACAAGGCCGTGGGCGGCATGCGCGCATCGATCTACAACGCCGTGCCACAGGAGGCCGTGGACGTCCTCGTGAAATTTATGCGGGACTTTGCAACGCGGCACGGTTAAAGTCGGAAGTCGCCGCAATGCAGCATGCCTGCGGCGACAATTCCCTTTCAATTGCAACCATTTAGCCGCCCGGACGTCCATGAGCAAGACCCCTGCCGACAAACAAGCCACGCTCGTCGAAGCGCGCCAGCGCATCGACAGCATCGACCAGCAACTGCAATCGCTCATCAGCGAGCGCGCCCAGTGGGCGCAGCAGGTCGGCCGGGCCAAGGGCCCGTTGAAGGCGGCTGTGGACTATTACCGACCCGAACGCGAAGCCCAGGTCCTGCGCGGCGTGATCGACCGCAACGACGGCCCGCTGCCCGATGGCGAGCTTGTGCGCCTGTTCCGCGAGATCATGTCGTCGTGCCTCTCGCAGCAGCAGCCGCTGAAGATCGGCTTCCTGGGACCCGAGGGCACCTTCAGCGAGCAGGCCGTGCGCAAGCACTTCGGCCATGCCGCCTACGGACTGCCGCTGGGCAGCATCGAGGAAGTCTTCCAGGAAGTGGCTGCCGGCAATGCCGACTTCGGCGTGGTGCCGGTGGAGAACTCCGGCCAGGGCATGATCCAGATGACCCTGGACATGTTCCTCGTATCCAAGGCCACCATCTGCGGCGAAGTGGAGCTACGCGTTCACCAGAACCTGCTCTCGCTTACCGGCGAGCTGAAGGATGTGAAGCGCATCTACTCGCATCCGCAGTCGTTGCAGCAGTGCCAGGGCTGGCTGCGCGTGAACCTGCCCAACGCCGAGCGCATCGCGGTATCCAGCAACGCCGAGGCCGCGCGCACCGCGCGCCTCTCGCCGGATTCCGCCGCCATTGCCGGTGAAACGGCCGGGCGCGTGTACGGCCTGAAGACGGTGGCAGGCCCCATCGAGGATCGCTCGGACAACACCACGCGATTCCTCGTGATCGGCCGCTCCATCTTCCCGGCCTCCGGCAACGACCGCACCTCGCTGCTCGTCGCCGTGAAGGACAAGCCGGGCGCGCTCTACGACGTGCTCAGCCCGCTGGCAAAGCACGGCGTCAGCATGAATCGCATCGAATCGCGCCCGGCGCATACGGGCAAGTGGCAGTACGCGTTCTTCATCGACGTTTCCGGTCATGTGGACGATGCCGCCGTGCAGGCCGCGCTTGAGGAAATGAAACCCTCGGCCGCCGATGTGCGTGTGCTCGGTTCCTACCCGGTCGCCTTGCCGTGACCGCCGGGTTCGACGCAGCGACGCTCGCCAACCGGGCGACGTCGGCACTTCGCGCCTATGATCCCGGTCACGACCTGCCCACGCTCCGTGCGCGCTTCGGCGACGTATTGTCGGAGCTGGGCTCCAACGAAAATCCGCTGGGCCCCAGCAAGCTGGCCATGCGCGCGGCCACGCGCGTGCTCGACGACATCTTCCGTTATCCCGATCCGCTGGGTGCGTCGCTCAAGCATCGCATCGGCGACGAACTGGGCGTGCCGGTGTCCGGCATCACGCTCGGCAACGGTTCGCACGAACTGCTGATGCTGCTGGCGCAGTGCTTTGCCGATGCCGAGCATCTGGTGGTGCATTCGCAGTACAGCTTTGCGGTGTTTCCCATCGCCGCTGCGGCCGCTGGTGCGCGCGGCATCGTGGTGCCGGCCTTGCCCGTGGATCATCCCGAGGCGCCTTACGGGCACGATCTGGATGCCATGGCGAAGGCGGTTACGCCCGATACGCGGCTGGTCTACCTCGCCAACCCGAATAACCCCACCGGCACCTGGTTCACCGATGCCGCGCTCGAACGCTTCCTTGCACAAGTGCCGTCGAGCACGCTCGTGGTGGTAGACGAGGCCTATAACGAATACGTGGATGCACCGGGCCTCAGCACCGCGCTGCATCTGCTGAGCCGTTACCCGAACCTGATCGTCACCCGCACGTTCTCCAAGGCCTATGCCCTGGCAGGGCTGCGCGTGGGATACATGCTCAGCCATCCGTCGGTGGCGGCGGTGTGCGAGCGCCTTCGCGAATCCTTCAACGTGAACGGCGTGGCGCTGGCCGCTGCCGAGGCCGCGCTGGGCGATCACGAACACCGTGCACGCGTGCGTGACACCAACCGTCGTGATCGCGAATGGCTGGCCGGAGAACTCACGGCGCGTGGCATGCGCGTGTTTCCGTCGCAGACCAATTTTCTCCTGGTGGACGTCGGTCGCGATGCCACCGAGCTGGAATCCCACCTGTTCGGCACCGGCGTGATCGTGCGCCCCATGGTCGGCTACCGCCTGCTCACCACGGTGCGCATCAGCATCGGCAGCCGCTCGGAACTGCAACGCCTGCTGGAGAACCTGCCGTGAGCCGTATCGACTGGACCAGCCACCAGGGTGGCCCGCTGCGCGGCGAGATCACCGTGCCCGGCGACAAGTCGGTATCGCATCGCTCGCTGATGTTCGGCGCGCTGGCAGAAGGCACGTCGCATATCCGAGGCTTCCTCGAAGGCGAGGATACCCGTGCCACGGCAGCCATCCTCGGCAAGCTCGGCGTGCGTTTCGAGACGCCCGCACCCGGCGAGCGCATCGTGCATGGCGTGGGCCTGCATGGCCTGCGCGGCACGGCGGACACGCTCGACTGCGGCAACGCAGGCACCGGCATGCGCCTGCTCGCCGGCCTGCTTGCAGGCCAGGCGTTCGACTCGACCCTGGTGGGCGACGAATCGCTCTCGCGTCGTCCGATGCGCCGCGTCACCGATCCGCTCGGTGAGATGGGCGCGCAGATCGACACGAACGACGGCAAGCCGCCGCTGCATATCCACGGCGGGCGTAAGCTCAAGGGCATTACGTACCACCCGCCGGTGGCCAGCGCGCAGATCAAGTCCGCGTTGCTGCTGGCCGGCCTGTATGCCGATGGCACCACCGAAGTCATCGAGCCCCATCCCACCCGCGACTACACCGAGAGCATGCTCAAGGCGTTCGGCTGGCCCATCGAATACTCGCCGGGCAAGGCGAAGCTCGACGGTGGTCATACGCTGCGGGCGGTGGATGTCGACGTACCGGCGGATTTCTCGTCTGCGGCGTTCTTCATCGTGGCCGCCTGCATCGTGCCGGGCTCCGAGCTGCGCCTGAAGGCCGTGGGCCTGAATCCGCGACGCACGGGCCTGCTGGCCGCGCTGGAGCTGATGGGTGCCGATATCACGGTAGAAAACGAGCGCACCAGCGGTGGTGAGGATATTGCCGACCTGGTGGTGCGTTATCGCCGGCTGCATGGCGTGGCCCTGCCGCTCGACATCGTGCCCGACATGATCGACGAGTTCCCCGCGCTGTTCGTTGCCGCTGCGGCGGCCGAAGGCATGACCACGATCCGTGGCGCGGCCGAGTTGCGCGTGAAGGAATCCGACCGCATCGCCAGCATGGCAAACGGCCTGAAGGCGTGTGGCGTGCTTATCGATGAACTGCCCGATGGCGCGATGATCCGTGGTGGCCAGATCCACGGCGGCACCATCGACAGCCACGGCGATCACCGCATCGCGATGAGCTTCGCCATCGCCGGCCTGCTGGCCTCCGGCCCTATCGTCATTGGCGATTGCGCCAACGTGGCGACGTCGTTCCCGGGGTTCATGGAGCTGGCCAATGGTGTGGGGTTCAACCTCGGGCCAGTCCGGTAAGTTTTCGTATTTCCGGTCGCGCGCGAGGCGCGCTCCTACAGGGCAGCTCTCCCATGTCCACGACATCCTTGTAGGAGCGCGCCTCGCGCGCGACCGGGAACGCGGTACCCATCCCCACCTTGCACCCGCCCCCCATTCGCGACACGCTTCCGCATCCCCCTTACGGAAGCCGACATGGCCGCCAAGCTCCCTCCCTTCGTCGTCGTCGTACCCGCACGCTTCGGCTCCACGCGGCTGCCCGGCAAGCCGATGCTGAAGATCGGCGGGGTGTCGATGATCCGCCGCGTGGCCGAGCGGGCAGGGCAGGCGGGTGCGGCACAGGTGGTGGTGGCGACCGACGACATGCGCGTGGCCGGCGAATTGCGTGGCTGCGGCGACATCCTCGTCTGCATGACCCGCGAAGACCACGCCTCCGGCACCGACCGCATCGCCGAAGTGGCCACCCACTACGGCTGGCCCGAAGACACCATCGTGGTGAACCTCCAGGGTGACGAACCCTTCGCCCCGGCCGCCGGCATCCGCGCCGTGGTGGCGGCACTGGCGGGCGATGACGCCCCCATGGCCACCCTGGCCACCCCCATCGACCACGCCGACGAACTGTTCGACCCCAATATCGTCAAGGTCGTACGCGCCGCCAACGGCCGTGCCCTGTACTTCACCCGCGCCCCTTCGCCCTGGGCCCGCGACGCCTTCGCCCGCGACCGCACCTCGCTGCCCGCCGACGTCCCCTTCCTGCGCCATATCGGCATCTATGCCTACCGCGCCGGCTTCCTGCGTCGCCTCGCGGCCCTGCCGCGCACCCCGCTGGAACAGGCCGAGTCGCTGGAGCAGCTGCGTGCCATGGAACATGGCTACGCCATCTCGGTCCAGCCCACGCCCGAGCCGTTCCCGCCGGGCATCGACACCGCCGAGGATCTGGATCGCGCCGAGCGCTGGCTGGCTTCCTCAGGCAACGTGTAGGAATTCCCGTACACGGCAACGGGCCGAAGACCCACCCCCTTTCATGGCTTCACCCGAATGCCCTACCCGGGGCAAGCCCGTAATCTATCCCTGTCGCCACAGTCACCCCCTAAGGACGGCGACACTCCCACGGAAGGTCCACGCCGGCATGGCCACCCCATGCCGGCGTTTTCGTCTGCGGTCATCGTCGACGCGGTAAAATGCCCCCATGGAGCACACCGAGTCGCATCCGTTCGACGGCAAGGCCTTCGTTCGCCACCTCACCACCTCGCCCGGCGTCTATCGCTATTTCGACGCGGAGGGCGAGCTGCTGTACGTGGGCAAAGCGGCGAACCTGAAGAAGCGGGTCAGCAACTACTTCCTGAAGCCCCCCATGGATCCGCGCATCGCCTCGATGGTTTCGCAGATCGATCGTGCGGAAGTCACGCTGACGCGCACGGCAGGCGAAGCCCTGCTGCTGGAATCCCAGCTCATCAAGTCGCTGAAGCCGCGATACAACATCGTGCTTCGCGACGACAAGAGTTATCCGTATATCTACCTGTCCGGTAACGAGTCCTACCCGCGCCTGGCTTTTCATCGTGGCGCCAAGACCGGCCCGGGCCGCTATTTCGGGCCTTATCCCAGCACGTTCGCCGTGCGCGAGAGTCTCGGCCTCATGCAGAAGCTGTTCAAGGTGCGCCAGTGCGAAGACAGCTACTTCCGCAACCGCTCGCGCCCCTGCCTGCAACACCAGATCGGTCGTTGCAGTGCGCCCTGCGTGCAGCTGATCGAGGTGGATGACTACCGCAACGATGTGCGCCACGCCGAGATGTTCCTCGAGGGGCGCAGCAGTGCCGTCATCGACGAGCTGGCGTTGTCGATGGAGCAGGCCAGCGCCGCACTGAACTTCGAGCGCGCCGCGTCGCTGCGCGACCAGGTGGCGGCGCTGCGTCGCATCCAGGCCCAGCACTTCGTGCAGGGCGCCAGCGCCGACATGGACGTGATCGCCTGCTGCATGGACGGCGGCATGGCCTGCGTCAGCGTGCTGTTCTTCCGCAACGGCGTGAGCCTGGGATCGCGCGACTTCTTCCCGCGCCTGCCCACCGATGCCTCGGTATCCGACGTCATGGAGCAATTCCTCGCCCAGTACTACCTGGAGCGCCAGGTGCCGCGCGAGCTGGTGCTTAGCGATGCGGTGGAAGACGACGACGTGCTGGCTTCCGTGCTGTCCGAGCATGCGGGTCACATCGTTGCATTGAAAACGAATGTGCGCGGTGAGCGCGCCCGCTTTCTTGAAATGGCCCAGCGCAACGCCAGCGCGGCACTCACGTCGCGTCTGGCCAGCCGTCACACCTTGCTCACCCGTTTCGATGATCTGCAGAAAGTGCTCGAACTCGACGCGGCGCCGCGCCGTATCGAATGCTTCGACATCAGCCATACCCGTGGCGAAGCCACCGTGGCCTCGTGTGTGGTGTTCGGCCCCGAAGGCCCCGAGAAGTCGCACTACCGCCGCTTCAATATCGCGGGCATTACGCCGGGCGACGATTACGCCGCCATGCATCAGGCCCTCACCCGACGCTTCAAGAAGGTGGTGGAGGGTGGTGCGAAGCCCGACATCCTGCTGATCGACGGTGGCACGGGCCAGGTGGGGCAGGCCGTGGACGTCCTGCGCGAGCTGGGCGTGGAGGGTATCCGCGTAGTGGGCGTGGCCAAGGGGCCGGGCCGTCGCGCGGGCGAAGAGACTCTGGTACTGGCCGAGAGCGGACGCACGCTGCACCCGGGCACCTCCTCGCCGGCCCTGCACCTGGTGGCCGCGGTACGTGACGAAGCGCACCGTTTCGCGATCAGCGGCCATCGCCGTCGTCGTGAGGCGGCTCGCGAGCGGAGTACCCTTGAAGACGTGGCAGGCGTGGGCGCACGGCGCCGTGCGGCCCTGCTGAAGGCCTTCGGCGGGCTGGCGGGCGTGGAAGCCGCGGGCGTCGAGGAATTGATGAGCGTGAAGGGTATTGATCGCGGTCTCGCAGAACGCATCTATGCCATGCTTCATCCCTGAATGTACGAGGCGGCTGGATGGCTGCCCGGAAGACCGGCTCACCTATGCGAATCAACCTGCCTACCTGGCTGACCCTTTTCCGAGTGCTGCTGCTGCCGGTGATGGTCGTCGTGTTCTACCTGCCGTTCCGCGGCGCCAACCTGGGCGCGGCCATCGTCTTCGTCCTGGCGGGCGTCACCGACTGGCTCGACGGCTATCTGGCCCGAAAGCTGAACATGACCTCGGCCTTCGGTGCCTTTCTCGATCCGGTAGCCGACAAGCTGATGGTCGCCATCACCCTGTTCCTCCTGGTGCAGTCCCACCCCGGTGGCTGGCAGGGCATCCTGCTGGCGGTGACGGCGGCGGTGATCGTGGGGCGTGAGATCAGCGTCTCGGCACTGCGTGAGTGGATGGCCGAGATCGGCGCCCGCTCCAAGGTGAAGGTGGCCTTCCTGGGCAAGCTGAAAACCGCGATGCAGATGGTGGCCCTGGTGGTCCTGCTGCTCCAGCACGACGCCGAAACCCTGCGGCTGTACCACATCGGCGAAGCCCTGCTGGTGATCGCAGGCATCCTCACCATATGGTCGGGCGTGGACTACCTGCGGGCCGCATGGCCGGCACTACGCGGTGATGACGTCGACGTAAAGAAAACGGAAAAAAATCCGGTGCAAAGTAGTTGACACATTGTCGAACTCATCTAGAATAGCTGGACCACGACGCGGGAATAGCTCAGTTGGTAGAGCACGACCTTGCCAAGGTCGGGGTCGCGAGTTCGAGTCTCGTTTCCCGCTCCAAGTTATGATCTACGGACTTCCACTGACGTCTGTAAGTCGTTGAAAAGAGGAGCTTCGGCTCCTTTTTTCATTCCAGCGAAAGCCACGGAAATCCACTGACAGCCAGCGTTTTTGAGGCCAAAAACAAGGCCAAAGAATGCGGGTGGTGCCGGTTCCGGGTTGTTGCTGGGGTTGGATCGGGATGACAAGCAGCATCGGGCCTAAGTCCAAGACTTAGGAGCTTGATGATGACACTCTCTGATCTGACCGTGCGGCAAGCCAAGGCCGCCGAGAAAACGTACAGCATCCCCGACACCGATGGCCTCGGCCTGGTGGTCGCCCCCACCGGCGGCAAGTCGTGGCATTTGCGCTATTACTGGCTCGGCAAGCAAAAGCGCATCTCCCTGGGGAACTACCCCGAGATCGGTTTGCGCGAAGCGCGCACCTTGCGCGACGAAGCCCGGGCGCTTCTGGCAAAGGGCATCAACCCCCATACCGATCGCAAACAGAAGCGACACGCGGTCAAGCTTGCGGCCGACTACACCTTCAAGGCCGTCTTCGATGCGTGGGTCGAGCATCGCCGCAAGGAAATCAAGGAGGGCAGGAACAGCACGCTGTCGCAGATCCTGCGGATCTTCAACAAGGACGTGCTGCCCAGCCTCAAGCAGATGTCGATCTACGACATTCGCCGGCCCCAACTCCTGGGCGTCCTGGCGAGGATCGAGGAGCGCAAGGCGTTCACCACTGCCGAGAAGGTCCGCACCTGGCTGGGGCAGTTGTTCCGCTATGCCCTCGTCATCGTGGAGGGGCTGGAAGCCAATCCGGCCTCCGACCTGGACGTGGTGGCCGAGCCCAAGCCCCCGGTGAACCACAACCCCTACCTGCATCTTCGGGAGCTTCCCGAGTTCCTGCACAAGCTCAGGCTCTACAACCCTCGTGGTTGGCAGACCCAACTCGGCATCCGGCTGCTGTTCCTGACCGGCGTGCGTACCGGCGAGCTGCGGCTGGCGACCCCGGACCAGTTCGATCTCGACCGTGGCCTGTGGATCATCCCGCCGCAGATTGTCAAACAACTCCAGGACGAGATGCGCAAGGCCGGCAAGCGCCCGCAGGACGTTCCGCCCTACATCGTGCCGTTGTCCGTGCAGGCCATCGAGATCGTGCGCTACCTGTTGGGTGTGATGAAGCCGGCCCAGGTCCATCTGCTCACGCACCGCAGCGAACTCAAGAAGCGCATCAGCGAGAACACCCTCAACGCGGCCTTGAAACGAATGGGCTACGAGGATCAACTGACCGGGCACGGCATCCGCGGAACCATCTCGACGGCGCTCAACGAGATCGGCTATCCCAAGATTTGGGTGGACGCGCAGCTTTCGCACTCGGACCCGAACAAGGTGAGTTCGGCCTACAACCACGCCAAGTATGTTGAGCCGCGCCGTCGGATGATGCAGGACTGGGCGGATCGCCTCGACTTACTCGAACAGGGCCAGGTCGAAGCGGCCAGCGCCCACCTCACCATCCATATCGAGGGCGTGCCAGCCATCGCAGGGGAGGACAACCCCGACGCCATCGTTGCAGGCACTTCTGCGGCTTCGGCTCCGCCCGTGGTGGTCACCCCCATTGTCGTGACGCCAAACGACGCGGGAATCACCTTCCAGCGGCTGTCGCAGGTGCCACCGCCCCCGACGCGTGCGCCGGCGCCGGCGCCGGAAGTATCCGCCATCCAGCGCGAGCGCGAGGAAATGCTCGCCATCTACGAATCGCCGAGCAGTTTGCCGGTTCCGCTGTTCGGTAAGCTGGCCGGAAAGTCCAAGGACCAGATAAACCGCGAGCTGAAGGCGGGCAAACTGCTGTCCATCAGCTTGGGCAATCGCGGGCAACGTGTGCCCGACTGGCAACTGGTGCCGCTCAAGCACAAACTGGCCCAGGTGCTCATGAACCAGTGTCCGCACGCGGATTCGTGGGACTTGTACCGGATGCTGACCCGCGTACACCCGGATCTGGGTGATCGCGCGGCCATCGACATCGTGACACCCGGAAATTTGGGCATGGTCGTGCGGGTCATCGCGGGCACCCAGCAGCAGCCAAACAGGCCCGGACCTGATTCGTCTGCGCAAGGTATTCCAGAGGAGATTCGCCAGCGCATTCAACGGTTGCTAAATGATGCGGCAATGCTCGAAAGTGCCTGACGCTGGCCGACGGCCAAAGATGGATGCTTTGGCCGTCGGAAGTGAGCTACAGGATGCGGGCCTTTGCAGTCCGCAGCGCATACGGCGCGGCGCGATGAGGCGTGCGGCCATCCTGAAGGCCATAGCCTTCTGAGCGCCTACAACCGGACTGAGTCAGCCCCTACGTCGTCCCAGAATGTAGTGGTCGTATTAGTGAGCGCGCCGCAGTAATTACCGAGAAGTAATGGGGTAAGGCATCGGGACTGCATCACTGGTCCTCGGGGACGGCAGAGACCCACTTGGTTGCTCCGCGTATCGGACCAGCGCGTACGTCGGCAGGAAATCTATCCGCGCCATGAATTCAGTGATGGTGAAGCAATGTTGGCGGCGGGTCTGGCCGGCTGCGGCATCATGCAGATGCCGACATGGCTGGTGGCCGAAGATATACGGCAGGGGCGCTTGATCCCCTTGCTGCCGGACTGGGCAGGTGGTGAGATGCCTATCCATGCAGTGTGGCCGCAATCGCGTTACCTGCAGCCCAAGGTTCGGGCTGTCATAGAAATGCTGACGATTCTGTCTGAACGGCCGGGGTCAGGTTTTGTTCCCTGATATGGCTCGTCACTGCCAAGCGGTTAGTCGTGCCTCCGCGCCTTCGGCCAGTTCTTACGCCGGCTAAAGCGCATGTGTCGAATGGTTATTCGCTCGGGTGCCGATAGGCCGCACCGGAAACGGCAGGGCCTTGGTTATGAGACCCTGCCGCGTTGCAACGTTAGCGCGGCTTACGCATCAGCATGTAGGCAGCCGGAATCACGAAGAGCGACAGCAACGGAGCGGTCACCATCCCTCCAAGCATCGGGGCTGCGATGCGGCTCATGACCTCCGAGCCCGTACCGCTGCTCCAGACAATGGGTACCAGGCCCGCCAGGATGACGGCGACGGTCATCGCCTTGGGCCGCACGCGCAGCACGGCACCCTCCCGGATCGCATCGAGCAGTTCTTCTCGCGTCGGGTCGCGTCCATCGGGGCAACGTTCCGCCAAGGCCTGCTTCAGATAGATGAGCATCACCACGCCGAACTCCGCCGCCACACCTGCCAGCGCGATGAATCCCACGCCGGTGGCGATGGACAGGTTGTAGTTCAGCAGGTACAGGAACCAGATGCCCCCCGTGAGCGCGAAGGGCAAGGTCGCCATGATCAAGCCCGCTTCGTCCACACGCGCGAAGGTCAGGTACAACAGAACGAAGATGATCAACAGGGTGGCAGGCACCACAACCTTCAGGCGTGCATTGGCCCGCTCCATGTATTCGAACTGCCCGGAGTAGGTGATGCTCACACCCGGCTCCAGCTTGACCTGCTGCCCGATGGCATCGCGCAGTTCGTTGGCCACCGAGGCTAGATCACGGCCGCGCACATCGACATAGACCCAACCGGAGGGCCGTGCGTTCTCGCTCTTGAGCATGGGCGGCCCATCGGTGATCGCGATGCGTGCCACGGTCCCCAACGTGATCTGCTGACCCATCGGCGTGAAGATGGGTAGTTCTGCCAGCCGTTGTGGTGAATCACGCCATTCTCGCGCGTAGCGCAGATTGATCGGAAAGCGGGCAAGCCCCTCGACCGTTTCCGAGACGTTTTCGCCACCCACCGCGCCGGCGATGACGGCCTGGACATCGGCGATGTTCAGGCCGTAGCGACCGGCGGCTACGCGGTCGATCTGAACATCCACGTAGCGCCCGCCCGTCAAGCGCTCCGCGAGGGATGACGTCACGCCGGGAATGCCCTTGGCGACCTGCTCGACCTCTGCAGCGATGCGATCGATCACGCCCAGGTCGTTGCCGGTCACCTTCACCCCGATCGGGCTCTTGATGCCGGTAGCCAGCATGTCGATGCGATTGCGGATAGGGGGAATCCAGATATTGGACAGGCCCGGGATCTTCACGGCACGATCCAGCTCTTCCACGAGCTTCTCGGGCGTCATGCCTGGACGCCATTGTTCCCTGGGCTTGAGCTTCACCGTGGTCTCGAACATCTCAAGGGGCGCCGGATCGGTCGCAGTTTCGGCCCGTCCTGCCTTGCCGAACACCTTGTCCACTTCAGGTACGGTCTTGATCATGCGGTTGCTCAGCTGCAGCAACTCCGTGGCGCGCTGCGCCGAGAGTCCCGGCAGGGCCGAGGGCATGTAGAGCAGGTCCCCTTCGTCCAACCTCGGCAGAAACTCACCGCCGAGCCGCGCCAAGGGCCAGGCCGTGGTCGCCAAGGCCAGCACGGCGATCAGCAGCGTCGCCTTAGGCCGGCGCAGTACCCACTCCAGTGCTGGCCGGTAGACTGCAATCAGGATGCGGGTGATGGGGTTCTTCTGCTCATCCGGGATACGCCCGCGAATCCAGTAGCCCATGAGTACGGGAATCAGCGTCACTGACAGCCCTGCGGCCGCGGCCATCGCGTAGGTCTTGGTGAACGCCAGCGGGCCGAACAGCCGGCCTTCCTGCGCTTCTAGGGTGAAGACCGGGATGAACGAGAGCGTGATGATGAGCAGCGAGAAGAAGAGCGCAGGACCGACTTCCTCTGCGGCCTGTGTGATCACGTCCCACCGTTCCTTGCCCTGCAGTCGTTGATCCGGGTGCGCGTGCTGCCAAGCCTCCAGCTTCTTGTGGGCGTTCTCGATCATCACCACCGCTGCATCCACCATCGCCCCCACGGCGATGGCAATCCCCCCCAGCGACATGATGTTGGCGTTGATGCCCTGGTAGCGCATGACCAGGAACGCCGTCATCACGCCCAGAGGTAGCGAGATGATGGCCACCAGCGCAGAACGAAGATGCCAAAGGAACAGTGCGCAGACCAGCGCCACCACCAGAAACTCTTCGCCCAGCTTGGTCGTGAGATTGCGAATGGCCCGCTCGATCAGCGCGCTGCGGTCGTAGCTGGTGACGATCTCGACGCCCGGCGGCAGGCTGCCCTGCAGCTCCGCGAGCTTGGCCTTGACGGCAGCGATCGTCTCCTGGGCATTCTTGCCGGAGCGCAGCACCACCACGCCGCCGGCGACCTCGCCTTCTCCGTCGAGTTCGGCAATGCCACGCCGCATCTCCGGGCCTATCTGGAGCGTCGCCACATCCCCCAGCCGCACCGGCACACCGCCGCGTGCCGTCAAGGGGATCTCCCGGAACTCGTCCAGGGTCTTGAGGTATCCGCTCGCGCGGACCATGTACTCCGCGCCTGACAATTCCAGGACGGAGCCGCCGGTCTCCTGGTTGGCCCCCATCAGGGCATCGCGGACTTGAGCCTGACTGAGGCCATAGGACGCCAACTTGATCGGGTCGAGCACGACCTGGTACTGCTTGACCATGCCCCCCACCGATGCCACTTCGGCCACGTTGGGCAGGCTCTTGAGTTCGAACTTCAGGAACCAGTCCTGCAACGCACGCAGTTGCGCCAGATCGTTCTTGCCCGTGCGATCCACGAGCGCGTACTGGAAGATCCAGCCGACGCCTGTGGCGTCCGGACCCAGGGCCGGCTTCGCCGTGGCGGGCAATCGGCCCTGGACCTGGTTCAGGTATTCCAGTACCCGTGAGCGGGCCCAGTACAGGTCGGTTCCGTCCTCGAACAAGACATAGACGAACGAGTCGCCAAAGAACGAGAAGCCGCGCACGGTCTTGGCCCCTGGCACCGACAGCATGGTGGTGGCCAACGGGTAGGTGACCTGGTTCTCGACGATCTGCGGCGCCTGTCCTGGGTAGTTGGTGCGAATGATGACCTGCACGTCTGACAAGTCCGGCAGCGCATCCACGGGCGTGCTGCGAACGCCCCACACGCCCCATGCCGTGAGCATGGCGGTGGCCAGCAGCACCAGGAAGCGATTGGCCACCGACCATCGAATCAGTTTGGCGATCATGGCTGCACCTTTTCGATGGCGGTGATCACGTAGTCCTCACCTTGCTTGGAGAAGGTGAATCGCACCTGCTGCCGAACCGAAAGACCCGCGGCGAGCTGCGGGCTGCTCAGCTTGAAGCCCATGGTCATGGCCGGCCATTGGAGGGCTGGCACGGCCTCGTGCGCCAGCGTCAGCTCGGTGGGCGACATCTCCTCGATCACGCCGCGCACCACGAAAGCGTTGGTGGCCGCGGCCGGTGGCGACGAGGTGCCGTGCCCGTTGTGCGGCGATGCAGGCGCGGACGCCGCGGCACCTGCAGGCAGCACGCCCCGCAGGCTGGCTTCCGAATCGATCAGGAACTGCGCCGAGGCCACCACCTGCTGTCCCGCCGCGAGCCCGCCGTTGACCACCAGTTGATCGCCTACCTCCGCGCCCACCTGGACCTCCACGGGATGGAACTTGCCGGGTCCATCGACCACATAGGCCAGTGCGCGCTTGCCGGTGCGGATGACCGCCTCGCTGGGAACAAGCAGCGCGGGCTGTTCGTTGCCTTTGAGCGCGATCTGGCCGGACATGCCGGCCTTCAGGCGCTGGCCGGGATTGGCCATTTCAAGCCGCACTCGCACCGTACGGGTGTCGCGGTTGGCTTCGGGCAGGATGCTCACGATGCGCGCCTGGAGCACTTCACCGGGAAACGCCGCCAGCCGGACCTGCGCCGTTTGGCCGACCTGCAATGGCCCGCTTTGTGCTTCGGGGACAGCCGCTTCGATCCACACCGTGGCCAAGCCATTCACCCGGGCCAGGCTTTCCCCGGCGGAAACCGTCATGCCCTGACGCACCATCAGTTCGGCCACCAAGCCGCCTTGAGGTGTTGTGACCGTGTACAGCCCCTTGGGCTCGCCTGTGCGCTCCACCTGGGCGATCAGGGCTTGCGGCATGCCGAGCAGCAGCAGCCGTTGGCGGGCAGCTGCGGTCAACGGTGCGTCGCCCATCGCGCGAACCGAGAGAAACTCGCGCTGTGCGGCGATCCACTCCGGCAGCAATAGGTCAGGCAGCGGTGCCCCTGCTGCGATCACGTCGCCCGCAGCCCGTGCGTAGACACGCTCGACGAAGCCAGCGGTCCGCGCCTGCACGATGCTGACGTCGCGGTCGTTGAGCAGCACGGTGCCCACGACGTTCACATCTGCGCCGATCTTGCCTTGCACGACTTCGGTTGTACGCAGGCCCAGGGCTTGCACCGCTTGCGCCGACACGCTCAGGCCCGTGCTGTCCTGAGTGTCTTCATCTGCGTACTTCGGCATCAACGCCATGTCCATGTAGGGCGATTTGCCGGGCTTGTCGAACTTCTGGGCCGGCACCATCGGGTCGTACCAATACAGCACCTTGCGCTCGGTCGGAGCACTTGCAATGGTGGCAGCGGGGGAGCCGCTGAGGTGGCCGGCGCGCCATTGGGCGACGCTCCATCCAACGGCAATACCGGCAGCAATCAGCGTCAAGCCGGCAAGGATGTTTCTCGAAGAGGTGTTCATGGCGAGGGTCTCCACTCAGTCCGCGATCAGGCTGTTCAGTCGGGCGACGAGGCTGTCGCGCTGCGCTCCGAGGTCGATCAGACGCATGCGCGTCTCCAGTACCTGGGCGCGTGCACTGAGCACAGCGCTCAGGTCCCCCTTGGCGGATCGGTAGTTGCTCAACGCAAGCGCCGCTCGGTTCCGTACCAGCTGCAAGCCTGCGGTCTGCAGGCGGTCGATCTGGCTGTTCAACGCTTGGAGTTCGGCGGCGCTGTCGTCCAGCTCCTGCAAATGACGCCGCGCCACGTCTTCGCGTTCGGCGTCCAGACGCTCCAACTCGTGCCGTTTTGCCTCGATCATGGGCACTTGGCGTCGATCCTTCTGCCATGGCAGATCGAATGTCACCTGGAATGACACCATGTCGCCCCATCGGCGATCCCGCCGGCTATAGGCAATCTCCCAGGCCCAATCGCCGCGGGTCTCTGATTGGGCTTCGCGGGACTCGGCCCGGGCCATGCTTTGCATCGCCGGATAGAGTTCAAGCTCCGCGTGATTCGCCAGTTCTGTGCGCAGTTGCGCGACGGGGTGAGTGAGCGGGCCTGGATCGCCTTGCAGTGCTTCGTCGGCCCTGGAGCCCACCCAGCGCCGCAATGCGGCCCTGGCCTTGGCCCGGTCCCGCTGTAGATCGTCACGGCGGTCCGTGAGTGTCAGCGCCTCCTGTTGCGCGACCAACAGGTCGCCAGTCTGGGCCGTGCCGCCGGCGACGCGAGCGGGGAGACTGTCTTGCAGGCGCTGGTTCTCCGCGAGCAGTTCCGTCAGCAGTATCTCCCGTTGCTCCACCGCCTGCGCGGCGATCCACGCCAGGCTGAGTTCCTGGCGGATCTGCAATCGCTGCAAAACCAGCGCCGCGCGCTCTCGATCCACACGCGCCTGCGCACTGGCGACCTGGGCGTCGCGCTTGGCCCTGTTGGGCACTTCCTGCATGAGCGCCAGGCGCTGCATCGTCATGGATTCGCGCGTCATGCTCCAGCGATCCATGCCGCTGATGGGATAGTTTTCGATGCCGAGCGAGAGCTTGGGGTCGGGCAGCGAGCCTGCTGCCTTCTGCACGGATTCGGCGACGTTGACCTGCAACTGCTGCGCGCTTATGCGCGGGCTCTGCTGCTCCGCGATAAGGCGTGCCTCAGCAAAATCGAGGGCGTAGGCCACAGGCGAAACAAGCGCACTGCCTGCCAACGCGATGCTGATAGCTTTCAGACGATGCAATCGCATCGAGGCCGGCGTTGTGCCTCGGCCGTACGCTGACGGGCGCCCCTCGGGAAGGTCTGATCAAAGCGCTCTGATGCTTGGATTTCAGCGTCAAGGCGCCAAGTCGACCTCGATATGATGGATTTTGCGCCGTTTCTGACGCTTTTCGACGGCTTTCCCCGTCCAACAGACGGATTTACCCCGTCGGCAGCAACAGACGTCGCCGCGCCATCCACAGATTCGACAGCGCGAACAGCGTCAACACCTGCGCCGTGTTCTTCGCCAACCCGCGATAGCGCACCTTGGTGTAACCGAACTGCCGCTTCACCACTCGGAACGGATGCTCCACCTTCGCCCGCAGGCTGGCCTTGAAGTGCTCCCAGCGTTCGGCGTATTTGCGATCACGCTTGTTCTTCATCGCACGAAGCTTCGACGGCTTCTCCGCGATCCAGAACGCAGCCTCCACGCCTTGCAGCTCCTCGCGCTTGTCCGCGCCCGTGTAGCCGCTGTCGCCGCAGATTGTGTCTTCCTTGCCGTGCAGCAGCTTGTGCACCTGCGTCACGTCGTTGACGTTCGCCGCCGTGCACTCCACGTGGTGCACCAGGCCCGACTCCTCGTCCACGCCAATGTGCGCCTTCATCCCGAAGTGCCACTGGTTGCCCTTCTTCGTCTGGTGCATCTCCGGATCGCGCTTGCCGTCCCTGTTCTTGGTCGAACTCGGCGCCGCGATGATCGTGGCGTCCACGATCGTGCCGGCCTTCAAGCTCTGGCCCTTGCGCGCCAGGTGCGCGTTCACGCGCTCCAGGAGCTGCGGCGCCAGATCATGCGTCTCCAGCAGCCGGCGGAAGCTGAAGATCGTGGTCTCGTCCGGAATGTTGTCCAGCCCGCTGAGGCGGGCGAAGCGGCGCATCACCGCCGTGTCGTACAGCGCCTCTTCCATGGCCGGGTCACTGAGCGCGTACCACTGCTGCAGGAAGTGGATGCGCAGCATCGTCGCCAGCGCGTACGGCTGCCGGCCACGCTGGCCCATCTTCGGGTAGTGCGGTGCGATCAGCGCCAGCAATGCGTTCCACGGCACAACCTGCTCCATCTCCGCCAGGAAGATCTCGCGTCGCGTCTTCTTCCGCTTGCCCGTGTGTTCCGCGTCCCCGAAGCTCAGCTGCATCGTCGTCATCCGTCGAACCTTGCGCTATTGTCGCCGAGGAATTGTTCAGAGCATCCCTCGGGGGCGCCAAAAAAGGGAGTAAACATGGTTGTCCTCGGAATTGGTGTTCACGAAATCACGTGGTCTGCCGCATCGGTGCGCGGCGAGCACGGACACATAAATCAATTCCGCAGGACTTGGAACGTGAGGTAGATCGGCGGAAAGCCCGCGCGGGGATTGGGAGGAATGTAGGTAACGTGCCGCCTGAGGGCTACCCGGTCGAGAACCAACCCGGGCAGCGAGTTGGCGAGCCACATCACGTGCGCCGCGAGAAACTGAATGTCCAGCCCCTGCCATGAAAGCGCCGACTCCCGATCGCCACTGCAATGAGCGTGGCACAACTGTGGCGCTTCGCTGTCCATGGAATCAGGCATGCCGGTGCAATCCGACATTGGCAACTTGTCAGCCTGCTGCATCGAGATCGTGGCACGCATTTGCGTGGTTTCCACAGATGCCCTCGGGTCTGGCTTGGGACAGACGTACATCGCCATCGCAACCTGCGAGAAAAGCAAGGTTACGACTAGGCCGCTGGTAATCCAGCGGCTCCATCTTGCGAGAAGGCGCCTTAAGCCGATCATGTGGACATACTATTGGAAGTTGTGGGGAGTTGAATTGATCAAGGTCAGTTTCCAGGATGAATTGATGCGTCTGGACGGCGCCTTGGCCCGAACCGGCATCCACTGCAAATCCACCGGCAAGGGCGGGCACCGCACGTGGCTGTCATGCTTTACGCGCCTCGGCAACTCGCAAGGCTCTAAGCTCAAATCGATCAGCTACAAGATTCGTCTGTCCCGAGAGTCGCTGCAGGTGCGTAATGACCTCGTAGGGGCCATCGGCTATTGGACGCGTGCAGATTCCGCACTGGCTAGCGGTTTCGATGCGTGATCGCGAAGAAATCCCTACGCCATATCCAGCTGCGACCCAGAGCAACAACATCTCAAAAGAACTGACATGCTGGACATTCGGCCTTTCCGTTGATGACATGGAGGACAGGTACTGGTCCAGCGAAGGAGAATATTCGGCCTTCCATCGAAACACGGAGTGCTCCTTAAGTTCGTCTATTCTGATTGACTGCTGCCGGAGCAGTGGGTATCCCAGCGGCGTGGCAAGAGCTGTCGCCTCAAACCAAAGAGAAAGACTCTTCAGCGAAGAATCGCTCACCTGCTTCAGAGAAAGGCCGACGTCGAAGCGCCGTTTGTAGAGGCCTGTAATGAGATCGCTCGTCGTAACCTCATTAAATTCCATAAAAACTTCGGGCTCCTCCGCGCGCTGCAGGGCAAGCAATGCAGCTAGGTTCGAAGAGGCCACACCAGGCGCTATGGCGAGCCTGAGCTGTGGGCGTGGGCTGGTGGCGTCGTGCATGAGAGGCCCCAAGAAGCGATAAGACAAGGATGGAAAGTCTTCATGATAGCTAGTTTGAGTTAAACTTAACGTGGTTAAATTGTCGGGACTGTTCGACGCTTCCAAGGATGGAGAAGCGAACTGTCCGACGAGGCCGTCCCCCAGGCACTACCACTTTCGACGCCGAGCCAGCGTTGGCATTCGGAGCGGCCGTTCGTGTCGCCCGCCTGACGCAAGGTATTGCTCAGGAAGAACTGGCTGCGAAAGCAGGGATCGAGCGATCGCACATGGGCAAAATAGAGCGTGGGGAGCACATGCCCACTCTCGCTCTGATCTTAAGAATCGCCGCCGGACTCAAGCTTAGTGCTGCGGAACTCGTCAGCGCAGCCGAACGCAATCTTCGTGCTGCGGCGCACGATTCAGATGGGCATTGACGCTTTAGTCATCCGGAGGTCCTCGCAGACGTTCCATGAAGCGATCCAGCGAAACCGATGAGTTGCTGCTTTCTGGCCGAAGCAGATAGGTTGTGATTACCGCCGTGTCCTGCGCCAGAGGGCGAATCACCACGTCCGGCCTCTGGCTGATGGGAATCTTGGTCGCTGTCATGAAACCAATCCCATAGCCTGCGCCGACCAGCGTTAGCATCATGTCCAGCGACGACACTTCTTCGACAACGTTGAGCCTGTGTTCCAGAACCTGTAGCAGCCGATTTAGTTCTCGGCAGTAGCCTTCGCAGGCCAGTTTGTCGCACAGAACCAGTGGGTGACCCTGAAGTTCGTTGAGCGGAACTTGCTTGTGCGCAAGAAGCGAGTGCCGCGCTGGCACGGCGATCACAATCGGGTCTCGCCAGATCGGTTCAGCCACGATGCCTTCGCCAACATCCGCCGCGTGTGCAAATCCGATCGTGAAGTCGCCAGACCGTAGGCCCCGTATCTGCTCGGTCAGCGGTACCTCGGAGAGACGTATCTCGACCTCGGGCTCTTCCGCGCGGCAACGAGCTAGGAACGCCGATAGTCGTGGGTCCATCGCACCATCGGAAATTGCAATGCGCAGGCTGCCCCTCAGGCCCGCGGCAATGGCTCTGGCATTCTCACGCGCTTGCTCCAGGACAGTGAAGAGTCGGCGGGTGTCCTGCAAGAATGCCGCCCCCGCCACGGTCAGCCGTGTACCCCTGCGGTCGCGGTCAAACAGCGTGACCCCAAGCTCATCTTCCAATTCCTTGATCGCGCGAGACAAGGGGGGTTGCTCTATATGCAGCCTCTCGGCCGCCCGCGTGAAATGCAACTCCTCTGCCAAGACGACAAAGCATCGTAGATGACGCAACTCCATAAATCGGGCTCCTCGCAGGTTCTCATTCGCGCAAGATGTCCCGTGGACGAATCACGGTGGATGTGGAGGCTGGATCCATTCCAGGGAAGTTGATGCGCTTGACATCGCAAAAACTGGCATCTTGAGCGCTCGTGGTTGCTCGTGACGCGTCCCAATCGCGCGCGCCCAATCGGGGCGCGCGTCTCTGTCACACTGTGCAGAAGCTTTGAAAAGCACCGCACACCCGCGGCGTCATCCGCCGTGCTCTTTTTGTAGCAGCGAGCCGAGGCGAGCGACTTCATTGCTGGTGATCGCGATGTTGCGCCCATCCTTCGTCGACACCGAAGCCCCGACATTGAGATAGACGGCGCGCCCGAAGCGGCTTTCCTGTGCCATCTTTCCGTCCTTGAAGATGTACAGCGTTCCCCCGTCAGCCAAGGGAACCATCTCCTTGGCTGCTTGGGCTGCTGCATGACCGGCGAAGGCTGGCACGGAGAGAGCGCTCAACAGGGCGGCAATGACAATTTGCGATTTCATGATCGACTCCTTTGTAAAAACGACGACAACTTGCGCCGCGTCGTTAAATGTAGAAGCAGGCGGTCTACAGAGGGCTTACCCGTGCATTACATTCAATTCATGCGCTGTCATCTGCCGCCCATGAAGGATTAGGTTCCAGTGGGAGACAAGATGCCAAGCCATGCAACGCTCGCCAGAACCAAAACGGCCAAGGTTGCCTCCGTGAACAGACTCTGCCTAAGCTTGATGACTGCCTGTGCGCGATTGCCTGCCTTCAAAGCTGCCTCCAGGCTCGGGCTCAACCGATACCGATTGGCAGCAGCCAACGCCAGCATGCCTGCGAAAAGCAGGAGCTTTACCATCAGCAGCCGGCCATACAGCGTCGAGATGAGCGGATCAAACGATGGTCCGGCGATCAACAGGTAATTGAGAGTTCCACTCACGACGAGTGCAGCCACGATCGCTGTACCTATGCGAGCAAAGCCATTCGACGTCCGACTGAGGACCGCTACCGGGTCTTGCGCGACATCCCGCTTGTGGGATGCCAGCATCAAGAACGCCAACAATGCGCCCACCCAAGCGCCCGCTGCCCAGAGGTGGGTGATATCCGACGCAAGATGGATGTAGCCGCGAACGCCGTCGTCCATGGCGCCGTGGCCTGCCCACGCAAGGGTCGCCAGCGCCACGCCGGTGGAGAGCGCCATCACTGCAAATCGCAAGGTAGCGTTCAATTTCAACATTGCGACGAGCACACACACCAACAGCGCGAGGATGCGAATGCACCAGGCGATGCCCATGTGCGTGCCCGTAATGAGCATGTCGAAAACGTGCGTTGACAGCTCCGCGTAGCTTTGGGCGCCGGACATGGCCTTGGCCATGACCGTCATGCCCCACATCGACAGGGCAATGCCGATGGCAGCGGATGCGCCAATGAGGACGCGATAGCGGCGCGAGATCGTCGAGGATCGCTCGTCGTTGCCCAAAGCATAGAGTCCGAACATGGCGACGCCAAACGCCGCCGCCAGGTCCAGATAAAGCGCCAGGCGCAGGACGATGGTCAACCAATCCCCGGCCATGGGCTTACTTCACCTTGAAGGTGACGTTACCCGTGATCGGATGCGTGTCCGAGGAGACGGCACGCCATTCGACGCGATAGTCGCCGGGCTGGAGCGCCTGTGCTGGCGTGATGACCATGGTCTTGCCGTCGCCGGCACCCGCGACGCTGGCGTTGATCTTCATCGGGCCATGGCTCGCCATTCCCGGCATGCCAGTCATGACAAGGCTCGCGGCGGAGAACTGCGGCACCAGCGTTTCGGAGAACTTCAGCTCGATGGTGGCTGGCGCGGAAACCTGCGACTTGTCGGCTGGCGTTGAAGACACCAGCGAAGGATGCGCGAATGCGGCGGTGGCGAACAGACCAGCAGCGATCGGCGCGACGAGCTTGGCGATGAAATGTGAACGGGTCATAGAGATTTCTACCTTGATGTGTGAGGAGTGGTTTAAGAACGAAGTGCCGAGATAAGGCTTGCACCTTCGCAACGGCGTGGAACGAAAGAAACGGTTCGCTGGGCGATAGCAGGCTCCTGTAGGTTCAGAAAGAAAATCCGGTCACAGTCGGCTCGCTCTCAGGCGCAAGGCGTTGCCAACGACCGACGCCGAACTCAGGCTCATCGCCAATGCTGCGATCAGCGGCGACAGCAGCCAGCCCGTGAGGGGATAGAGAACCCCGGCGGCGATGGGGATGCCCAGCGCGTTGTAGAGGAAGGCGAACATGAGGTTCTGCTTCATGTTGCGCACGGTACTCACCGAGAGCGTGCGAGCGACAGCGATGCCACGCAGGTCGCCCTTGACCAGCGTGACCTGGGCGCTGTTCATCGCCACGTCGGTCCCCGTTCCCATGGCGATGCCCACGTCTGCCTTCGCCAAGGCCGGCGCGTCGTTGATGCCGTCTCCGGCCATGGCGACGATGCGTCCTTCTTTCTGCAGCCGCTCGATCAACATGAGCTTGTCCGCCGGCTTGACCTCACCATGCACCTCGTCGATGCCTAGGCGTGCACCGACGGCTTTGGCGGTGGTCTGCCCGTCCCCGGTGGCCATGATGACCCGCAGGCCCGCAGCCTTCAACGCGGCCAGGGCCTCGGGGGTGCTGCCCTTGACCGGATCGGATACGGCGAGCAAGCCCGCGAGCTGCCCGTCCACAGCCAAGTACATGACGCTTGCCCCTTCGCCGCGCAGAGCTTCGGCCTGGGGTACGAGCGGTTCCACCGATACGCCAGACTGTTCCATCAGCACTGTGTTGCCCAACGCGAGTTGCCGGTGCTCAACCTTTCCGCGCACGCCGATGCCGGTTCCCGATTCAAAGCTCTGAGGCTTCACGAGTTGGAGGCCCTGGGCACGCGCGGCCTGCACGATGGCGTCGGCCAGGGGGTGTTCACTGCCCTGGTCCAGGCTGGCCGCAAGACGCAGCACCTCATCGTTCGTAAAGCCGGGTGCTGCGACGACCTGATCGAAAGCAGGTCGGCCTTCGGTCAGGGTTCCTGTCTTGTCGATGACGAGGGTATCGACCTTGCGAAGATTCTCGATCGCCGCGGCATCGCGGAATAGCACGCCCTGCGTGGCGCCACGGCCCGTTGCGACCATGATCGACATCGGCGTGGCCAGACCCAGCGCGCACGGGCAGGCGATGATCAGAACGGCCACCGCATTGATGAGTCCATAGACCCAGGTGGGCTGCGGCCCGAAGAATCCCCATACAAAGAGCGTCGTGACCGCAATGGCAACGACGGCCATCACGAAGTAGCCGGCAACGACATCGGCCATGCGTTGCATCGGCGCCTTGGAACGCTGCGCCTGGGCGACCATCTGGACGATCTGCGACAGAACGGTGTCCGAGCCGATCCGCTCCGAACGCATGACCAGCGCGCCGCTGGTGTTGAGTGTGGCCCCGATGACCTTGTCGCCCGCGCGCTTGCTTACGGGCAGCGGTTCGCCGGTCAGCATGGATTCGTCAATCGAGCTGCTGCCCTCGTGCACGATGCCATCCACCGGCACCTTCTCGCCGGGTCGGATGCGCAGCAGATCGCCGACGTGCACATGGCTGAGCGGCACGTCTTCCTCGCTGCCGTCCGCATTGATGCGCCGCGCGGTCTTGGGCGCCAGCCCCAGCAGCGACTTGATGGCCGCCGAAGTCTGGGAGCGCGCCTTGAGTTCCAGCACCTGGCCGAGCAGTGTCAGCGAGATGATGACGGCGGCGGCCTCGAAATACACGCCGACCCGTCCCATGGACATGAAGGAAGCTGGAAACACTTCCGGCGCAACGGTTGCCACGACGCTGTAGATGAATGCCGCACCCGTTCCCAGGCCGATCAGTGTCCACATGTTCGGGCTGCGGTTGACCACGGACAGCCAGCCGCGGGAGAAGAAGGGCCAGCCGGCCCACAGCACGATCGGCAACGACAGCACCAACTCGACCCAGCTCTGTGTAGCCATGTCCATCAGGTGTAGCCGCTCGCCCAGCATCGCCAGCGCCAGGACCACGAGCGTCAACGGCAAGGTCCACCAGAAGCGACGCGAGAAGTCACGCAACTCCGGGTTGTCGTCGTCGAGGTCGGGCAGCAGAGGCTCCAGCGTCATCCCGCACTTGGGGCAGATTCCCGGATGATCCTGGCGGATCTCCGGGTGCATCGGGCAGGTGTAGATTGTTCCGGGTGCGGTTGGCGATGCCGCCGGGGCCGGTGAAATCGCGGTGCTGGCATGGTGATGCGGTGCATGGCCGCTGCCTGTGCCTATGCCCGCGCCACCGCTGGCATATCGCGCCGGATCGGCGTCGAATTTGGCCTTGCATCCGGTGCTGCAAAACAGGTACGTGTTCCCCAAGTGCGTGGAGCGGTGCTCCGACGCCGCCGTGACCGCCATCCCACACACCGGATCTCGTGTCGAGGCATCGGGCTGCGAGTGGCTTGAGGGCCCGCCCGCATCGTCACTTCCAGCATGGCTGGCGTGATGGTGGTGGGTATGCGTGCCGGACGTTGTGGCACCCGCCGCCATGCCTGCGTGCTCATGTCCTGAAGACTTGCTGGGTGAATTCATAGTGACAAGTGCCCTCCGCCGTTAACCGTTGGTGTCTGGTGATCGCAGCAGGCCGCACGCGCGCAAGGAGACAAGCGCGGCGTCGCGTGCTCGCACGGTGCGAGTGCCTCGACTCATTGCTTCTGCTCCTTGGAGGCTGCGGCACCTTCCTCACCCTGACGCGCGGCATGATCGTGTCCGCCGTGGCCGTGACCACGGTGCATGAACAGGTGCATCAGCGGACAAGCCGCCAGCAGCAGGAAGGGGAGATAGCCGGCAACATGTGCCGTGTGCTCCTTGAGCAGGAAATACGCGGCGACAGCGGCGATGATGAGGAACGCCACGCCGTAGCGCGATCGCCAGAACCGGGGACGATCGCTGGGGGTATGTGTGTGCTGATGCTGCATGGCATATCTCCACGGAGAAGGGTTGATGGATGGTCAGCGATGCGACTGATAGACCGTGCTGCTACCGTTTTTCCCGATCAGCAGCACGTCGTAGGCGTCCTTGCGTCCACCATAGGCCGGACCATCCATGCCGGGCGAACCGACCGGCATGCCGGGCGCCGCAAGGCCGATGGCCTGCGGGGCTTCGCGCAGCAAGCGTTGAATGTCCGAGGCAGGCACATGACCCTCGATGGCATAGCTGCCGATCTGCGCCGTGTGGCACGAACCGTACTTCTGCGGGATGCCCAGCCGCGTGCGCGCTGCCGTGTTCCCGGTGTCGAGAACCTGCACATCGAAGCCTGCGCCTTGCAGGTGTGAGACCCAGTCCTTGCAGCATCCGCAGCTCGGGTCCTTCCAGACCTTGGCAATCGGTCGGCTCTGCGCCAGGCTCGGTCCTGCGAGTGCCATCACCAACAAGCCAGCGATCAATGCCTGGCGTCTCGGCACTTTGCCCTGGCTTCTGTCGTAGTGCATGTTCATAGATTGCCTCTCATCAGATGATCAAACCCGCTAGGTTCTAGAACCAGAATCGCACGCCAGCCACCCAGCGCGTCTGCTGCGCGCGGCCGCCTTCGGCACGCACATAGTCCGCGGTGCGTCCGAAGCTGCCCGCCCGTTCCACGCCGATATAGGGGGCGAACTGGCGACTGAATTCATAGCGCAGGCGCAAGCCAGCAGACGCTTCGGCCAAGCCCTTGCCGATACCGCGTTCCGGGTCGTCCTTGCCATAGAACTGCAACTCGGCGCGAGGCTCCAGAATCAGTCGCTGGGTCAGCAGCAGCTCGTAGCTGCCTTCGACACGCAGCGCCGTACGTCCGCCACTTCCCACGTAGCCCGTCGCCTCCAGCTCGAACCAGTAGGGGGCGAGGCCCTGGATGCCGAAAGCCAACCATTGACGGCTCGGGCCTTCGCCGTTATCCACCCGAATGCCGAGCTGGGTGTCCCAGTACGGTGCGACGGCGTGCCCCCAGAGAAGCTCGGTACGCGATTCTTCGAGCTTTCCTTTGGCGATATCGCCTTCGGCCTTCACGACGGCCTTGTTGTAGGTCGTCCCATACCACGCCTGGAGGTCGTAGGCCGTGGAATCGTCCCCTTTGCGCGTGAAGCGGCGTTCCAGGGTTTCGCCGCGCAACGAGAAGAACCTGTGTTCGTCGGCCAGCATCAGCCGCGGCACACCGGGTACGGCGTAGTCGCCCGATCCCAATGTCAGGCCATTGGAGTAGCCATGCGGATCGCGGGCGTCAGGAGGCGCCGACCCGCCCTGCATCTGCATGTTGCCGTGATCCATGGCCGGGGCCGCGGTCGAGCCGCTCGCCGACGCCGCGTGACCCGCGTGCGGGTCGGCGGCAGGAGCCACGGTCTGAGTGGATGGCGCGGCCGTTTGAGAGTCGGCCTGGCCGTGCGCAGCATGGTCGTTCTGTGCTTGTGCCTGTGCGGCGACGCTTACCAGGGCCAGTAGCGTCGTGGCCAGTGCGCGAGTGGGGAGTGCTTTGGACATTCTTGGTCTTCCTTGTGCGCTGGGTTCAAGACACCACGACTTCGCGGAACATGCCGGCATCCATGTGGAACATCAGGTGGCAGTGCCACGCCCAGCGGCCGAGCGCGTCGGCTGTCACCAGGAAGCTGATGCGTTGTGCCGGCTGCACCGGCAGGGTGTGGCGGCGCGCAAGGAAGCGACCGTCGGGGCTTTCCAGCTCGCTCCACATGCCGTGCAGGTGCATGGGATGGGTCATCATGGTGTCGTTGTGCAGAATGACCCGCAGCCGCTCGCCGTGTTTGAAGTGCACCGGCGTGGACTTTCCGAACTCCAGCCCGTCCAGGGACCATGCGTAGCGTTCCATGTTGCCCGTGAGGTGCAATTCGACCTCCCGGCCAGGGCCTCTCTTGTCCAGCGGCCCCGACGGGGTATGCAGATCCGCGAGGGTCAACACGCGCCGACCGTTGTTGCGCAGTCCAATGCCGGGGTCATCGAGGTTGGTGCGCGCCATGTCAACGCGCATGTCCGTGCTGGCACCATACTCGGTGCGAGCGTGGCGGGCAGTAGTGCTGGGCACGGCCAGTCCCCCCGCAGCCGCGGCGTGTTGGCTGTGATCCATCGCCATGCCACCGTGGTTCATGCCAGCCATCGCCCCATGATCCATCCCGGACATCGAACCCGAGCCCATCCCGGTCATCCCGGTCATCCCGGTCATGCCCGTCATGCCCGTCATGCCCGTCATCCCGGTCATCTCCATGGCCTGGCCGGACCCGCCATGGTCCATGCCCCCCATCATGCCGCCCATCATGTCGTTCATGGTCAGCCATTCGACCGGATCGAGGGCAGGCACGGGAGCTTGAAGACCTTCACGCACGGCCAGCGTGGCACGCGCGTAGCCTGTCCGGTCCATCGCCTGGGCGAAGATCGTGTAAGCGTCATCCCGTGGCTGGACGATCACATCGACGGTTTCGCCCGGACCGAATCGGAACTCATCGACCGTCACCGGCTCCACGTCAACACCATCGACGTGCACCACCGTGAGTTTCAGTCCGGGAATGCGTACGTCGTAGAAGGTGTTGCCCGCACCGTTGACCATGCGCAGCCGCACGCGCTCCCCCGGTCGGAACAACGCCGTCCAATTGCCGGCGGGGGTGACGCCGTTGGCCAGATAGGTCAGCGTGGCGGCGGACAGATCGGCGAGATCCGTCGGATTCATCCGCATCTCGTTCCACATCTTGCGCTTGTCGATCGCAGCGGCCATGCCGTCGCGCGAGGCGTCCCGGAAGAAGTCGAAGACGGTAGGTTGGTTGTAGTTGTAGTAGTCGCTTTGGGACTTGAGCTTGGTGAACACCCGCATCGGGTCTTCGTCGGTCCAATCCGAGAACAGCAGCACGTGGTCACGGTCGGCGCGGATGGTCTCGGCGCCAGCGGGGTCGATGATGATCGCCCCGTACATGCCCGTGAGTTCCTGGAAGCCGGAGTGCGAGTGGTACCAGTAGGAGCCGCTTTGCTGAACCTTGAAGCGGTACGTGAAGGTCTCGCCGGGAGCGATGCCTTTGAAGCTAATGCCCGGCACGCCATCCATCTGATACGGCAGGATGATCCCGTGCCAGTGGATGGATGTGGCTTCACGCAGCTTGTTGGTCACACGGATTGTGACGGTGTCACCCTCGCGCCAACGCAATGTCGGTGCCGGCAGCGAGCCGTTGATGGTCGTAGCCACGCCTGGCTTGCCCGTGAAGTTCACGGGCGATTCGGCGATCACCAAGTCGAACTCGGTGCCTTTTAGCACAGGGGCGGCACCGCGCGTCGCGGAGCCTTGCTGGGCAAATGCCTTGAACGCCGGCGTGGACAGCCCAGCGAGAACGCCGCCGGCGGCTAACCCTTGGACGAAACGCCGACGAGAAAGGCCCTGTGGGGGCACGATAAAAAAGGGTGAACGAGGCGGCATGGCCTGAAATCCTCCATAGATGACTCGGAAGTCGTTCTAAACGCCACCCCATCCTGAGCGGCACAGTTCGACGCAATGCAGGTCATGCTATGGGTTGGGCACTTTCCACCGAATGACCCTTGAATTACATTCATGTAATGTTCGTGTCATGTTCGTGGAAGCTGGCAACCAGTAAATTGCTGATTGAAGTGGATGAATGCGTACATCGTGAGCGGCTATTTTTCTGCGCCGCAGCGATTTCATGGGACATGCGATGAAACTGCTGGTCGTTGAAGACGAGAACAAGACGGCGGATTACGTCCGCCAAGGTCTCATGGAGGCGGGATTCGTAGTGGATCTGGCGCGCAACGGATTGGACGGACACCACCTGGCCATGGGCGAGACATACGATCTGGTGGTCTTGGATGTCATGCTGCCGGATGTCGATGGCTGGCGCATCGTGCGTGCCCTTCGAGATGCCGGTAAACAGGTCCCTGTACTCTTTCTGACGGCGCGTGGCGGTGTGGACGACCGTGTCAAGGGATTGGAACTGGGAGCGGACGACTACCTCGTCAAGCCATTCGCCTTCTCTGAGTTGCTGGCGCGGGTGCGGACGCTGCTGCGACGCGGAAGCGCTCCGAGCCAGCCTGATCGCATCCAGGTTGCCGATTTGGTACTGGACTTGGCGCGCCGACGTGCAACGCGCGCTGGCCAACGCATCAATCTCACCAGCAAGGAGTTCGCGTTGCTTGAGCTCCTGGCCCGTCGCCAGGGGGAAGTCCTTCCACGTTCTCTGATCGCGTCGCAGGTATGGGACATGAATTTCGACAGCGACAGCAACGTCATCGATGTAGCCATCCGCCGCCTACGCGCGAAGATAGACGATGCGTTCAATCCGAAGCTCATCCACACCGTGCGTGGAATGGGATACACGCTCGATGCGCCCGATGATGCCCCTGCGCCATAAGCCGCGGCAAAGCCGTCCAGCGTCGCTTGCATTGAGGGTCACGGCCCTGGTTGGTATCGCCACGACCTTGGTGTTTCTTGTGTTCAACTGGGTCATTCTCCGGTCGTTGGAGCACCACTTTGCTCAACAGGATGCCCACGAACTGGAGGCAGTGACAGCCGCTTTGGCTCAGCCCTTGCACCAGCTTGCAAGTGACATCGCAAGCGACGAACTGAAGCAACACTTGGCCAACGCAGTCGCAGGACATCATGGGATGACGTACGGCGTCTACGATGGGTCTGGCAATAGCATCTATGCCACGCCCGGTCCTGACCTGTCGAAACTTGACAGTAACAAAAAGTTGGTGAACCGCATCACCGCTGACGATTTGATCGTGTGGCACGAGGATCAGAGGTCATATCGAGGTGTGGTGGTACAACTGCCTGCTGACGATTCAGCGGCGTCCGGCTACCGCATCGTCGCCGCCATGGACATCGGCTTTCATCTCGACTTCCTGGCGGAGTTCAAGCGCATGCTTTGGTGGGCAACCGGCTTGGTCATGTGTCTGGCGCTCGGTGTGGCTTGGCTGGCGGTGCAGTGGGGCCATCTGCCGATTCGCAAGGTCAATGAAGAGATTCGGGCGATTCGCTCTTCAAAGCTGGATGTGAGGTTGGATCCTCGGGATGTGCCGATCGAACTGGCGGAACTGGTATTTGCCTTCAACGATATGTTGGCGAGAATCGAGGAAGGCTTCACCCGGCTATCACACTTTTCCGCAGACATAGCGCACGAGTTGCGCACGCCCGTCACCAACCTGGTCACGCAGACTCACGTAGCGCTTGGCCAGCCGCGCAGCAACGAGGAATACAGAGAAATCCTCTATTCAAATTTGGAAGAGTTTGATCGGATGGGACGCATGATTGGAGACATGCTGTTTCTTGCCCAAACGGAAAATGATCCCCGCAACTTGCGCTTGTCTACAATTGATCTGTCCGAATTGGTGCGGAGTCTGTTCGACTATTTCGAGGCGCTGGCAGAAGATAGCGGCATTACGCTTGGCGTTAAAGGGGCGATCGGCAGCATAGCGGCGGATCGGGAAATGCTCACCCGGGCGCTGAACAATCTTCTCTCGAACGCAATTCGACACACTCCTCGCGGGAAGAGCATCACGGTCTTGCTCTCGCAGGATGAGCAGTGGACAACGATCAGTGTGGTCAATCCCGGTGAGAAAATTCCTGAGCCCGATCTACCAAAGCTCTTCAATCGATTCTACCGAGTTGATCCGGCACGGCAACGAAATACGGCGGGCGCCGGTCTTGGCCTTGCCATCGTGAAATCGATTGCGGAGGCGCATGGTGGTTCTGTTGCCGTGACCTCCAGCGAGCTTGTCACAAGATTTGACTTGGCACTGCCCCATCTGCGGCAGTAGTCCGGGTGAGCTTCGGTGCCGGATAGCCGCATTCGGAGATGCAATGGCGCAGATCCTTGACCCTGAGGCATCGCTCGTCGAGATGAATCGTTGCGCTTCCCGCAACATAGTTGGCATCCGCATTATGGACGCCGTGAAGATACAGCAGCTTGCGGCGCACTCCCTCACCGCTCAGGCTCGATACAAGCCCTCCGACTTCAACGTTGATCGACTTCATGAATGCTCTTTCCTGTTAGCTGTATTTGTGGTGTCAAGGAGCGAATCGGCCCGAGTCCAGACAGTCCTGCGAGAACTCGAAGACAATCTCCCGGTCGGGAGCGATGACCTTATGCTTCTTGCCGGCGTAGTGCAGCCCAGAGACGGGAGAGGCGCTGCCTTGTTCCATCATCGCTGCGCTCATCGGGCCTTTGGCTCTGTCTGAATAAAGGTGCGCTTTGGCGGCAATAGACTGCCCCGGCGAAATTGAGGAGGTCATGTTGACGCCCCTTGCTTTCCTGAAGTCTGTTCGCAGTGTCTGGTCTCACCCAACAGGGATAGATAGGGATTGCTCGGAGGCGTTTCCGAGAAAAGCAGGCTCGGATCTTCCAGAAGGTATCCATGCAGACGGCGGGATTTTCTAGGCCCGGTTACTTCACAGGTCCAGATGTTCAGGCCGTTCGGTTGCTTGCGATGCAGCTGCAGCCTCTCGAAGCGCTTTTGTATCCACTGCCAGTCTTGCTGGCTCTCCTGCTTGGCCAGCGCGCTGACTTGCGGATGCTCCTGCGCATAGCGCTGGAATACGCCGGGGCTGACCAGGTAGGCGGTGCCGCTCGCGGTATGCACGAGCGCTTTCGCGTCGTTGATGATGAGCCGGCGGGAAGCGATGCCTTGTTTCAGCCACGCCATGAAGTGCTCTCCGGATGGCGCTGTCGTGGGCTTGGGCGCTGGGGACGAACGCTGAGGTGCGGTCAAGGTCGTCGCTTCAGTACGCGCGGCAGACACCGGCTCCGAAGGTGCTTCAGCGTCCTGCCGGGTTGCGGGTGAATTCACCATGCCCACCATCGAAAGCATGTCTTCCATGGCGTCGGGCAGCGGTTCACCTTTCGCTGGACGAGAGGGGTTACCTCCCTCCCATGGCGGAACCTCTTGGCCCTCCGAGGCTGACTGCGCTCCGGCCGGCGGAGTAGTGGCTGACACATCGGGCCCTTTGTCCGTGGCCGCCGCGTCGATCGCCACTGTGCCGGCGAACAGCGCCGGCCTCTCGCTTGGCTCCCAGATCAGCGCGGGCCCGAGGCGCAACAGCGTGAACGAGTGACACCAGCCGGTGGAACTGGTCACGGTCGCGCGCCAGATCGCCTTGCCGTCGGGCGTCGGCTGCAACATGCCGTGATCCTGGAGGACGTTGAACACCGCGGTGTTGTTCGCAGGAATGCCGTCAACGCCTTGGGACAGCAGGTGCGCACGCAGTTTGTCCGATACCGTCTTGCTCACCAGCCACAGCGCGTCCTCGGTGAGCCAGCCATCGGAGGCTTCCGGCTGGTTCAGCTTCAACTGTTCCTTGAGCAGGTAGCGCAGCCCGTCGAGCAGCTTGCGTTGCAGCGCGTGCTTGGGAGCGGCCATGGCGCGCGCCGGATCGCCGCCCAGTTCCTGGGCCACGGAAGCGCGGTCGGCCTGCACGACCAGTTCGCCCAGCACACCGGCGTGCTCGTACTGGCCGGCCAGGACGTAGAGCAGCGGTCCCCACAGGTCGGGATAGCCACTGAGCCAGTCCAGGAGTTGGGTGTCCAACAGTTGGCGGTAGAGCAAGCCCGTCGCCGCGCTGTGCAGGTGGTATTCGCGATCGTCGCGGTAGCGGAAGCGGTACGGCTGGTGCAGCGGACCGTACCACGGGTGCCACAGCGAGCCATCGGCCAGTTCGACGTGCAGATCGACGGCGATCTTGCCGATGTCGTGCAACAACGCGGCATAGGCGACTGCAGCAGTCCAGGCCTCAGCCTGCGCAGCCTGGTCCTCGGGGCTTGCGCCGATGGGAAGCAGATGGGACTGCCGCAGCTTCAGACTGTAGGCGACGATTTCCAGGCCATGGTCCAGCATGCCGCCGGGGTAAGCGTGATGATGCGCCTCGGAAGCCGGGAAAGCCTGGACCAGCTCGGCGTAGCGTTCCAGTGGCGCCCGGTACAAGGTGGCGAACTGCTTACGTGAGAGCGACGTGCGCTGCCAGATGTGCTCCAGCAGCTTCTGCCGGCGCGGGGTGGCCAGCAGCGATGCGGCCGACTCGGGCCGCATCAACCCTTTCGGGAGGTCGGTGACCGATGGTGGCGTCGGAGCAGCAGCAACCGCGGGCCGTTTTCGCTGGAACAGAGAGAGCATGCGGGTGTCCTGTCGCGGGCCGAGCGGGGAGGCCTTTTTGCCTTTTCGGGATAGAGCCTTTCCCCTTGCACCCCATTCCCTTGCCATTTCGACCCTTTACAGCCTTTGGGTATAGGGCGACGGGTGCTGACCGTCCACCGCCAATGCGGGTTGCAGCAGGGCCGGATTGATGCAGGAAGGCTGGCTGTTCACGCCCTACGATGGGCCGATTCTTGGACTCGGAGAACGCCGTGAGGCTTCACGTTGACAAAGTAAGGAAATTTCCTTACCATGCGGGTATCGCAATCAGGAGAGCCGCCATGCCTGCCATCCACGAAGTTGCCACGCTGACCTCCAAAGGCCAGATCACGCTGCCCAAGCCCATCCGGCAGGCGCTCGGCGTCGATGCCGGTGGCAAGCTCGCGTTCGATCTGCGGGGCAGCGAAGTCGTCGTCACCCGCGTCGATGCCGAGCATGAGGACCCCGCCATCGGCGCATTCCTGAGCCTGCTGGCCCGCGACATCGAAGCTGGCCGGAACGTCCAGGGCCTGCCCGAGGATCTGGCCCGCGCCATGCTGGAGCATGCTGGCCACGGTCTGGACCTGGACGAGGAGATCGACGGGAAAGTGGAACTCTGATGCAACGGCATGGCTGGACGCTGCTCTTCCACGACTGCGTGATCGAGCAGTTGCAGAAACTGCATGCGACCGCGAGGCGCGCGCAGGAGAACGACCCGACGGGCTTCGAGTCCAATGCCAACGTCAAGCTCTTCCGGGCCTTGAGCCAGTTGATCTTGGATGTGGTGCCAGGCGATCCGGCACGCGACGAGTACCGCCAGGGCAACACCTTGGGACCTGCCCACCGCCACTGGCGAAGGGCCAAGATCGGACGGCGGTTCCGGCTGTTCTTCCGGTATGACTCGAAGGCGAAGGTCATCGTGTACGCCTGGGTCAACGATGAACAGACCCTGCGGTCTTCGGGTAGCAAATCGGACCCGTATGTCGTGTTCGAGAAGATGCTCGGGCGCGGGAACCCACCAGACGACTGGCATGCGCTGATACAGGCAAGCAAGCAGGATTGGAGCAAACTGGAATAGGCATCGCTCAATAGCAGGAGACGACCATGAACACCACGACACGCATCCGTACCGCAGAACGACTCGGCCGCACCTTGGGTCGCGGATGGCGTGCCTACGTGCGCGGCGAACGCCGGGCATCGAGCTGGTTGGTGTCAAAGGGGGGGGCGGCGGCCGGTGCCACCGCGCTCGTGTGGGTGGTCAAGCTGGTTGCGCTCGGGGTGCTGCTGTACACCACCTTCTGGCTGGCGGTGTTGCTACTGCTGGGCGTTGCGGCGGTATGGATGGCTGGCAATTCGGCTAGAGATGAAGACCGCTGGACGCAACAGGATGAATTGCGCAATGGCGAGGCGGGCTTTGGCCTGTATTCTTCCAATGGCCAGCGGCTCGACCCTCACGACCCGAACGATCCGTTCGATGACTGAGGTTTGGCCTGTTTGTCACAGAACCTTGCCGGCTACCTTGTTTACACCTGACCCGGCGCTATCACGCGCTTCCTTGGAGCCGACAGCAAGGTTCTGAGCAATCACCCCAGCCTTAACTCCGACCCACCCCAAAGCAGCGACCCAAAACGTCGGCAGGACCAGAAACATCGTGCCTGTGACGAACATCAGGAGCATGTCGCCGAAGGCGTTGTTCAGCCCCACCAGCGGGTCGAAGTTGGTGTGCGGCCGGTTCCAGCCGAACCCCCAGCCATAAAGTGCGTCCAGGATCGTCGAATCGATCCAGCGCGCAAGCTGAAACCAGAAATCCGTGAAGAACAGCGCGAACTGCACGACGCTGACCGTGACGACCGTCTTCAAGTCATAGGTGCCCACGACCAGCACGAGCGGGATGCAGATTACCAATGCCATCTTGAGCAAGGCGAGCACCATCGGCAGCGCCTGCCGCACGACGTCCATCGCGGGAAACGAGGCAATCGCGCCAACTGCCATTCCAACGTCTCCCGTAGCCCGCGTCACGATGTTTGGCAAGGTCTTGTCGATCTGGCCGCCGTAGTCGGTATAGACGCTGCCTTGGTTCAGCTTCTGCTGCCGCGGTGACGCGATCGCGCGGATCACCGAATTGTCCACCTCGGCCCGGCTCAGGAAGCCAGCCCAGCCCGCCAGGCGATTGAGCAGGCTCGGGTCCACCTGTCCCAGCAGCCGTGCCCGCAGGCCATTGCTGCCATCAGCCCACCATTGCCTGCAGGTCGGGTAGCCACCGCCACTGGATACCTGGGCCAGCCCAGCGTCGCGGTTGCTGTCATAGGGCCAGTCATCGCGCGGCGTGCTGGAGCGATACGTGTCGTAGTACCCGTTCGTGTCGGTGAAGAACCGCGATCCGATCCAGGTCACGTCGTGCATCTGCTGCTCATCAAGTTGAGGGCGCTGCATGAACAATTTGGCCCGTGCAGGCCCATAGCAATCCCGAGAGAAATCCGCTACTTCCTGAGCCAGCACCGGATCATCGATGCGCGTGGCGTCGATCTCCATGCGCATCTGCCGCAGGTCCGTGCCGCACGGGATTGCCGCCACCGAAGCGCCCGTGACGGCGCGCGAGAGCGCGTGCATGAACGCCCACCACACCGGCACCTTCGCCGACTGGTTGTTGATGGTGCTGAAGGACTGCGACCAGCCGGTATCCGCGGGCTGCGCCACGCTGACCTGGCACTGGGCCGAGCGCGAGCTGTCGTACTGGATGGTGTTTAGGTCCACGTCGATGAACGGAATGCCGGCGAACATCACCACCACGATGGCGACGAAGACCCGGTTCTCGATGCGGGCGGCGCTCAGCACGCCTTTATTGCCCTCGTCGGCGCCTTCAGCACGAGCTTTCAACCACTCCTGCACGACGATGGCGACGAAAGGCAGCGCGAATACCCCGCTGGATACGAGGGCCGCCCAGATGCCGTTGTTGACGATCCAGGAAACGAGTGTGAGGTAGTACTCCAGGTAGTCGGTCGTGAAAAGCGTCATGGCCTCGATCCCCTCAAGCGGCCTGCATCAACAAGCTGGCTTCCAGCACGACGATGGCGACGACGCCCGCGATCTCGCTGCGCATCAGGCGGCGCCGTGCCTGCCCATCTGCCCCGTCCTGGTCTTCGCGCGCCAGCAGCCGGCGGCGCATCCAGAGCCACCCGTAAACCGTGGCCCCGTACAGACACAGCCGCCACACGAAGAAGTAGCCCGATGCGGCCGCGAGCCACCGCTCCCATCCGGCCACGCTGCCGACCAGGTAGATGCCGGCGATGTTGGCACCCACCGCAGCGGCGACGAGCACCACCGCCCACAGCAGCGCCGTCGCCGCGCGCCGGCTGAAGAGCCAGCGCAAGGGGCGCCAGGCCATGCGCTCCGCGTTCATGGCCTGGCTCCGGGATTGCCCTTCTGCAACTGGTCAAGGCGGTCGGGTACCGGATCGCCCTCGTAGATGCCGCGCGAGCCGGCCGCCCGCGTGCCGTGGCGCTGGATGATGGCCATCGGCGAGTTGTTCGCCAGTTCGCGCCGCAGCTCCAATTCCGTCTTCAGGTTGCGGATCTCCCGGTCGAGCGTGTCGCTCTCATGGTTCACGGCCTGCACCGCAAGTTCGTTGGCTGCGACGTTGGGCTCCTTCTTGCCCGTGAGCAGCGTGCGTTGGAGCAGGAGCGCCTTCTCCAGCACCGATGACAGCGCCACTTCGGACGCGAGGCGCCGCGCCAGCAGGTCCTGGTCCGGCTCGTCGCGCAGCGCCTCGATCACGCCGCGGGTGATCGGCAGCGACGTGCTGCCGGCCTCGCGCAAGTTCTCGAAGGTGGTATTACGCGTGCCGGAAACCAGCTCCTGCAAGACCTCCAGCTTGGCTTCGTACTCCTCCTGGATCAGCGGCGTCAGCCCGACGCCGGGCACCGTCTCGGTCTTAGTGCAGGAGTCGCACGTGCGCTGCACCTGCTCTCCGAGGGCGCGCGTGGCCCATTCGGTCGCCTGCTGCGGCGACGTCCAGGTCTGGCAGGACAGGCTCGCGCAACTGGTGGACGCGATGGAGGAGGTGTCCGTCACGCCGCGACCGTTGACCAGGTTGTAGCCCGCGCGGGTGACGTCGCCGACCACCCGGATGGCGGACTGGCCCGCGCCACCGGCATTGCTGCCGCCCACCCAGGGCACGCCGTCGTTGCCGCGGCGCGTCTCGGCCTGCTCGACGGCCGATACGGCATCGTTGCTGCCAACCGCGTCACGCAGGGCCATGCCTTCGGCCATCTGGCTCCAGCCAAGCTGGCCACCCGCCGTCTCGGCCATCTTCTCCGCCATGGCGCGGCACGTCAGCTTGGAGCGGTCGAAGTCCAGCCGCGCCTGCAGCACGCCGTTAGTCAGCAGGTTGTACAGGCCCGGATCGGCGCGCTGAATGATCAGCGCCGGCAGCGATGCAACCGCGCTGGTCGCGCTCTGGATCACGTTGCTCATGATCTGCTGAAAGCCGTTCGTGATGCCGTTAAGCTGATTGCGCAGCGTGGTCTGGATGCTCATGTCGCCGCAGATCAGGTTGCTGTTCCACCCCACGCCGACCCCGATGGAACGCATGCCGGCCGCGCGGCCCATGGACACCGCACTGCCACCGCCGATCGAGTACATGACGTCATCGCCGAGGACGGGGCCGCTGTTCTGGTATCCGACCTGCGCCCACGCCATGCCGCAGACCAGAGCGAGCGTGCCGGCCAGCGCCGTCGGGCGCAGCAGGCGGCACGCCTTGGCGGAAAGGTTCATCGGTTCAGGACGCTTCATCGTGGCACCTCAGAGGAAATCGACGCTGCCCAGGAACACCTGACCGCGGCGTTCGCAGCACGCATAGGGACGCCACAGCGCCCAGGCGTAGTCGCCTTGCTGGGCCTGGGTCAGCGTGCCGCTGTGCGGGAACACCACGCAGGTGTTGGACAGGCGCGGCGTCAGCTCCTGCCACTTGCCCGTAGAGGCATCACCCTCCATCAGCTCGCCGGCCGGCCAGTAGCCGTCGCGGGCGTTGGCAAGCAGCGGCTGGTACACGTGGATCTGCCCGCGGCGCGTGACGACATCGCCCGCGCGCTGGGCCACCACAGCCCCGGATTTTTGGTCGTCGGTCTGGTGCAGGAAGCCGCCGCGCGGATAGACGTTGCCCCAGAGATTCATCGTGGTGCGCGCACCGACCTCGCGCATGCCCGGAATCAACGCCTCCGGGTAGGCCATTTCAGGCACGTTGTAGCGCCAAGCCAGCGTGTCCAGCGTGCTGAGTAGATACGGCATGAAGGCCGTGCCCGCGCCTTGGCAGAAATAGCCCGACGACGATGCGAACTGGTTGAATACCTCGCCGCCAGGATGGCCGATGACATCGCTGTTCTTGAATTTGGCGAGGTTGTTTTCGTGGTCTTCGTTCGTGGTCCCATCCCCACCTGCCTGTGCGGATGGGTTGGGCGTGCTCATCGCCTGCACTTCGACCCAGGGGTTCTCCCCGGTGTTGCTGTAGCTGGAGACGACCGCATCGGGCACGTAGTGCCGGACCTTGGTGGACGTGCGCACCGTGCAGCCCGTCCAGGTGCAGTAGAGCCAGTAGCAGATGCCCACCACCCGGTATTCCAGGCAGTCCGGCGACATGACGGAGGACACGATGGTGGCGGTGTTCAGGGCGTAGCTGCCGGTGGCGCTGACCAACAGCAGCGAGGCCACGGCGACGCGCAGGCGGCGCAGCAAGTCGAATGGGCGATGGGTCACGGCTGCGTCCTCCGGTACTGCTCGATGCGGGACACCGCCCGGGCCACGTCCGGCTCGCCATAGACCACATAGCGTTGATCTACCACGACGGCCGGGATGGCGGCGACGCCCAGGCTCCATGCATCGGCGACGCCCTGGTAGGCGGTGCCGATGCGGCGCTGAAGATCGGTGCCGCCTTGGTTCAGTCGTTGCCGGACGATGGCTGCTGCCCGCTCGGGGTCGGCCGGCAGATCCGCGGAAAGCTCGGCCTCGATCCGGGGCGCTTCGTCCAACTCGATCAGCCGCTCGCCGCCGGCGGTCTTGACCGGGTGGCGGCTGTCGGTGACGACCACCACGTCGGCGGCGAAGGTGGCCGGGCTGAACACGGCCAGAGATGCCGGCAGCGCCACGGCCAGGCCAAGGGTTCGCCAGCCTGGTGCGAACCGGGTAAAAGCTGCTGGCATGTCATGCGCCCCGGAAGTTGATCAGGGCCATAGTCAAACGCCGAACCCCACGCGGCCCCAACAAACAATGCGCATCGCGGCCACCCCGCATACCTGCTTGCGTCGCTGCGAAGAAAAAGCGGAGGCCGAAGCCTCCGCGCTGATCAACGAAGCAGTGCAACCTTTACAGCAGGCCGGACTCCGCAAAGGAGAACGGGGCACCCTGGCCGACGATGATGTGGTCCAGTACCCGCACATCGATGAGCGCCAGCGCGACCTGCAGTTGCTGGGTCAGCATGCGATCCGCGCTCGACGGTTCGGAGATGCCCGAGGGGTGCTGGTGGCTGAAGACCACCGCGGCGGCATTCAACTCCAGCACACGCTGCGCGACGACACGCGGATAGACCGATGTCGAGTTGATCGTGCCCCTGAACAACGGCTCGTAGGCCAGCACCTGGTGCATGCTGTCCAGGAACACAGCGGCGAATATCTCATTGGGCTCAGCGACCAGTTTCAGACGCAGGTAGTCCCGCACAGCGGCCGGTCGGCTGAGGCACGGTCCAGCTTTGAAGATCCGTCTCTCCAGCAGCACGATGGCTTGCTGGATGATCCAGTCCTCGTGTTGGGTAGCGATGGCGGAAAGCGACTCCAGGTAGGAGTCATTGACGACGAAAGACATGGCGAACCTCCAGACGGTGAGATCGGAGGGCGCGCGCCCTGGGAGGGCAAGCCCTCCTGGGGAACGAACAAGGTGCATCCATCACCGCGGTAGCGGTGATCGTTCGCGGCCAGGACGCGAGGCGAACGGGTTGCGGTCAGCGCAGCGGACTGCGCCGTAGCCTTGAAGACCGGGGCTACCTGGGCATGTCGCCGACGACGTCGGCAGGCATTTCCGATGTGGGTGTGGTGGCGGGATCGCCGGCGGCGAGCATGTCCATGGCTGACAGCAAGGCATCGCCCTCGATCGGACCCTGCAGCAGGATCGCCTTGCCGCTTTCGCGATCGTGCAGCCGCAGCGACGGCGTGGCGGTCACGCCGCTGTTCGTGGCTTCCGCAGTTTGGGTACGAATCGCCGCGTCGGGCCGCTCGCTCGCGATGCACTGCTCGATGGCTGGCGTCAGGTCGGGGTAGCGCAGGTCCTCGGGCAAGCCCTGGCCGTCGCTGCGCGTGTGGGCATATACCCACTCGACGGCTTGCCAGAAGGTGGCATGCCCGCCGGCTTCGCCGGCGCATTCCGCCAGACGCGCTTCGGCAGAAGCGGCCGGTTCATGTGCGGCCAACGGCAGGTGGTGCCATTGCAAGGCCACGTCGGCATTGCCGGCCACCCAACGTTTGAGCACAGGGAAATAGGACCGGCAGAACGGGCATTCGAGGTCCGCGTACAGCGTCAGTGTGAAACGACCTTCCGGATTGCCCATCTGCCACGGAGGCCCTGCCACCTGTGTCTCGCTGACTGGCGCCGAAGTCTGAGGTGTGGACCCGCCTGGCGAACGGGACACGAGCCAGATCAGCAGCAGCGCAACCAGCACTGCAGCCAACGCCCACGGCCAGCGGGTCCCCCAGCGCCGACGGCGGAACGCCTGCACCTGCATCGGGATGGAAGGATGTTTGTGTTCCATGGCGTTCTCCGGCTTACGACAGTTCCAAGGCGGGCGACTCGATGCCGCGTGCCTGGTCGATCTTCTCGGCCACCTTGAAGGCGGCTTCCAGCTCGGTGCAGCCGTATTGCTGCATGAGCTGGTAGCGCTCGGCCTTCTCCTCGGGTTCGGTCTGCGCAAGCGCGAGGTAAAGGCTCGGCGGCACCGCGCGGAACAACACTTCCATCGACTTCGACAGGATCACGCCCTCGGTGAATTTCCCCCCCTCCTTGCGCGCAGAAAGCATCAGCGCTTTCTGCGCTGGTGAGAGTTCACGGAAGCGTGCAATCTTCTCGACCTCATCGGGCGGCATCGACAGGCAGATCCACCACTCAATCATGTTGAGCATGGGCTCTGCGGCACGCGGCAGGTCGTCGATGTTCTGGGTCGCCAGCCAGAACCAGGCGCCCAATTTGCGCCACATCTTGGTAATTTTCACGACGTAGGGCGCGAGCAACGGGTTCTTCGTGATGATGTGGCCTTCGTCGGTCACATTGATGATCGGACGACCCAGGTACTGGTCGCGCTCGGCGATGTTGTTCACCGTGCTGATCAGGCTGATGTAGGCGATGGAGAGCTGCGCGTTGTAGCCCTCGCGGGCATAGGTCGCCAGATCCACCAGCGTGATGTCGGCCTCGGGCCACGGCGTGCCATCGCGGTCGAACATCTCGCCATCGGTGCCTTGGCAGAACATGTCCATCGCGTCCGCCATCTCCAGCAGCCGCATGCGCCGCATCTCGGGAAGCGTCGAGTCCTGACCGCGGGCGCGCAGCGCGTTGCGCACGTCGCGAGTGAGCACCGTGCGCTTCTCAGCCACGCAGTGTTCGGCGGCGTCGAGGATGCACTGGCGGATCAGCGAACGGTCGGCCCGCGTCATCCGGGCTTCCTCCTTGTCCTCGCCGCCGGTGATCATCAGCCGTGCCGTGATCTCCAACTCGCCCAACACGTCACGCTGTTCGTCTGCCTCCATGACCGAGGCATCCGGTGGCAGGTCTTCGTCCAACGCATCGGCATCGAGCGTCTGCACGTCGCTGGGTGTTTCGATCAGCCGGCGCGCGTCGGCGAACGGCGCTAGGCTGATGCCCGATCCGGGGGCCAGCTTGACCCGATTCACGGTCAGGCCCAGGCGCCTGGCGAAGTCGCTGAACAAGCCGAAGCTATTGCCGGCTTCCACGATGAAGAGGCGCGGCCGATAAATGGCCGTGACCTGGTTCAGCAGATTGTTGAGCGTGGCCGATTTGCCGGAACCCGTCGGGCCGAACAGGAACAGGTGGGCGTTCATCTGCCGGTCCAGGCGATTGAGCGGATCGAAGGTGATCGGCCCGCCGCCGCGGTTGAACATCGTGATGCCTGGATGCCCCGTACCCTGGGCACGGCCCCACACCGGCGACAGGTTTGCCGCGTGCTGGGCGAACATCAGTTGCGTGTACCACCGGCGCCGATCCTTGCCGGGGTTGTAGCAGCACGGCAGCCAGCGCAGGTAGCTGTTGAGCGGCGCCACCTCATCATCCTCTCGCACCGGCTGCAAACCAGCGTTGAGCATCACGTTCGCCAGGTCCAGGCCGCGCCGATCCAGTTCCGCCTCGTCGCGCCCGCGCAGGTAGAACGCCAGCGTGCCCCGGTAGAGCTTGTGCGCGCTGCCGATCAGCGAGCGGGCTTCATGCACGTCCTTGAGCGTCTGCTCCGACGCCAGCGTCTCGCCCACGGCCTTCTTCGCCAGGTGGTTCAGATCCGATTCCAGGACATCCTGGGGCGTGGCAACCATCGTGAGACAAAGCAAGGTGTCTTCCGGCATCTGGTCGAACAGCGTGTTGATCGCATCGCCCTTGCGGGTCTCGCCGGTTAGATGTCCCGTGCCGGGCGGCATGCGCAGCCGGTCGGTGATCAGCACACGGTGCGGCATGCCGTCGAAGTACCAGGTGCCGTGCTCCACGTCGGAGCGTGGCTGGCCGAAGAACAGCCGCTGGCTGAAATCCCGCCCGCTCGCCAGTTCGATCTCGCCGGCCTCAGTCTCGTCCGGGTAGCGCGCCAGTGCGTAGAAGCGCTCCCGGTCCTCTGTACTGGGCCCGAGCATCGCGGGGCGCGGATTGAGCCACCGCAGCAGCCAGTCGTGGACGTCGGCTGCGACCATGCGCCGTGCCTGGATGCCGGCGTTCGCCAGCCCGCCACACAGGCGGTCGCAGACGATGTTCAGCATCTGCTCGGGCGTCTGGCCGCGGCGGCTTGCCTGCCCGGTGGCACGTCGATAGACCACCATGCGCACGCGCCGCGTCTGCCCGCGCCAGCGCAGCCGCGTGACCACCGTGTCCTCGAACAGGCCGCCGGGCTTGGCCACCGCACGCAGATGGTGGCCGAAGAAGCGCAGGTAGAACTCGGTGAACGCTGTCCCGCGGGCACGTGGCTGCACGTAGTCACGCAGGGTCTGCATGTACTGGTCGAAACTCGGCTCGTCCTGGGCATAGAGCTGGAGCACCCAGGGGTTCTCGTCCAGCTCATCGAAGCTGTCCTGCAGCGCGTTCTCCAAGGCGTCGCGGGCGTGGGCAAGCCAGCCCGGTTCCCGGCCCTCGGTCCCCAGCGGCACCAGCTCGAAGAAGGCCGCCACCGATTGGCCGTCCTCCAGCAACATGGACCTTGACTCGGGCAAGAACTCGACCCAGGGCAGCAGTTCCACGAAGGACGGTGCGACCTCGTACAGCGCCTGCTCGTCGGCCTCCGTCGCCGGTTTGCGGCCCCGGACTGCCGAGCCGGGTTCGGGGATGCCGGCTTGGCGCAAGGCCTCAATGTGGCGCTGCCAGCCGTCCGGCTGCTCGTCATCACCAGCGCCGGATGCGGCCAGCTTCAGCGCGGCCGGCTTAGGCCAGGGAAGTTTCCAGCGCATCAGTAGTCCTCCACGCGCTCACCCGGCATCGCGTACTGAATGCGCTGGTACAGCGGGAAGACGGTCGTGTAGCCGGGCACCGGCACGGGATCGGTGCCGGCCAGGTGCGGGTACACGTACATCACGAGATCGGGATTGGGCAGGCGCTGGAACTGGCGATGGACCTCGTTGCGCGCGGTGCGCGTGTAGCGCATCTGCTCGGCAGGTGCGGCCTGCATATCGGCGTCGGTCAGCGGCCGACGCAGGCTCTGGCGCGCATCGAGCAGTTGGCCGCCGGCGTTCCGTCCGGCTGCGCCACCGCCGTCCCCGGCCTCCTGCTGCCAGATGTCCATCATCGTGCGGTCACCGTGGGTCAGCAGCTTTTCCTTGCTGGTGGCGCAGCCGGCGAGCGCCGCGACGGCGAGGACCAGCGCCAGGCCACGGGCCAAGCTATTCAAGTTCGAGAGCATGGCTTTCTCCTGTGCGGTGATCGACCTTGCGGCCTTCGGGATCGAAGTCGATGGCGAGCGGCTTTTCGAGGTGGACGGCGACCTTCGCGCCGGGCTGGACATAGACGGCGGCGAACGCTTGGCCGTAGAGCTTGTTGACCCAGGCCGACATGTCCCGCACGCCGCCCGCCAGAATCTGGCCGACCGCCTCCTGGCCGCTGATGCCCACGGTGCCGATGGAGCCGTCCGAGCCGACATACGACATGCGGCCGCTGTCGCTCTCGATGAGCGAGGCCACGCCGGCACCGGCCGCCGTGATCAGGGCCTGCGAGCCCAAGTACTGCTGGGCGTTGCTGCGCCGCTCGCCGCTGACGCAGGGGATGCCGTGCGGGTCGCTGATCCATCCCAAGCCGTCGCGTTGCTGGTTATTCTGCTGGTTGCCCTCGCGGTCTTCGGGGATCGTGCGGATCGTGCCGTCGTTGAACACGAACGTGATGCTGCGCACCTGGCCGCGCACGCACGAAAGCGTCCAGTCGCCCGAGGCGGTGCCGCTGAACACGGCGCCGGCCACATCGGGAATGTCGATGCCATTCGCCGTCAGGTTGTCCGGCCCGACCAGGACTTTGAACGGATAGGGATCGTTCACCGTGCCGTCGATCGGCACACGGCCGATCAGCGCCGTCATCGCGACCGAGCCCATGAGCGTGGAGTTGGTCGGCACGGTATAGACGGGCTTCGCGGTCTTGACGCCCGCGACTTGCGCGCCCGCGTTCGCCACGGTTTCCGCGGTGGTTTCGAGCGTGCTCTGCGCCGGGCCGAAGCTCGTGGGGAAGCTCATTCCGCCGCTCGCGCCACGACCGCCGTTGCGCCCCTCGGCGGGCTTTGCGTCGTCCGGCTCGACCCACCGCACGCCGCCCTCCATGCCGGCCTCGTCGCCGCCCTGCAGCCCCAGGCCCACGGGCAGGTCCGCATGGCCGCCGCCGCGCCCGCCGATGCTGTCCAGGCGCCGCTGCAGGTCGGCGAGCAGCCCTTCGGTCTGCTGGCGCGCGCTGGCCGCCTGCTCCTGGTCGCGGCGCAGGTTGGACCGCTCGGATTCGAGCGCCGAGTTGATGCGCTGGTCGATGGAGTTCTCGCGCTGGCGCAGCCGCTGGTTCTCTTCACGCTGCGACTTGTTGTCCGAGAGCGCGGTCTGAAGCTCGGTGCGCAACTGCTTCACTTGGGCAACGAGCGTCGCCACGGTGTCGCGCGGGGTGTCGCCTTCGATGCCCAGCGCCTTCATTTCCTCGGGCGTGAGCTGGGCGCCGTTGTCCGCCGCGGGTGGCGCCGTGCTGCCGCCACCCGAGAACAGCCGGATACCGACGAACAGCACCAGGATGGCGACAGGGATCATCAGCCACTTGAGCAGGCCGTTACTGCGCATGGCGGGCCTCCTCGACGTTCTCGTCGCCGTCCGGCTGCGGCAGATGCACGGCCGGGTCGAAGCGGTGAATCGCCGGCAGCAGCGACTGCGCGAGACCGCGGCCGCGCGTGACCAGGTACAGGACGGTCGTGTCCTCGGGCGTGCCGCGCGGGCCCAGCGCCTCGTGCTGGAAGGTGGCGGTGAGGAAATCGCCTTGCAGCACGCGCGGGTCGAGCGTGATCCAGCCGCCGCTGCCGTTGGTTAGGCGCACGGCAGTGACCCACTGGTCCTCCAGGCGCCACGACGCGAGTGCGACCGCGCGCACGGGCAGCGTTGGCATCAGTGTGTCCAGGTCGAGGTCGCGGGGCAGGTTGACCCGCATGACGCCCGGAAGCGGCTCGACGGTGCGCAGCGGTGCGTAGAGGTTCTGCGCGGCGAAGCGCGTCAGCACGACAGGGACCGGAGTTTCGCGCCGCGCGGTCCGCGCACCTGCTTGGCCCTGGGCGCGTGCCGGGGCCTCGGCACTGTCGGCCTGCTCGCCATAGCGTCCCGGTGCGCTGTCACCCTCGACGATGCGCACCGGCTCCAGCTCGGCTTCCCCGTCCTTGGGTGGTTCGGCTGCGATGTCCAGCAGGATCAGCGCGCCCGTGTCGGCGTCCTGCAGTTGCAACCGCGTGGGCTCGATCGGCTCGCTGGCGCGCAGGTACACCGCGCCCCCCGCACTCTGCACGCGCAGGCGTTCGCCCACGCCCGCGGGCACGCCCACGCGCACGTTGCGGTCGATGAACACGATGCGTTCCTGACCGACCTTCAGCGGCACTGCCAGTGGCATGCGTTCCCAGCGCAGGATTTCCACTGCATGGGCGACGGGTGCCGCGGCCACGGCCAGTAGCCCCAGCAGCGCGAGTACAGGGTGCTTCATGGGGTGTTTCCTCCTTGAGGCGCTTGCGGAGACAGGCCACTCGGCGCCGGGCGCGTCGGCTCCGGTGCACTGATGCGCTGGGGCGCGCCGTCGTAGCAGTCCAGCGCCAGGCCGAACGGGTTACGGGCGGGATCGACGTCCACCCGCGTGACCTTGATCGGATAGCGCACCAGGGCGCGCTTGACCTGCTCGGCGCCGTAGTACTCGTCCGCCGTGATGTCCAGCGTCACCACCCAGTCGCGATCGGACACGGTGCGCACGCGCGCCGTGGGGTCGTCGCCATAGCCGCGGCCGGGAATCTCGTAGATGCCGCGCACGCGCTGACGCAGCTCGCCCGTGGAGCGGCGGTAGTCATAGTCCGCCCGCAGGAAGGCCTGGCAGGACGGGGTGAGGTACGGCGAGAGCGTGTGGAGGTTGCGCGAGTAGTCTTCCTCGCCATTGGTTGGCCAGCGGTTCAGCGTCTGGAACACGTAGAACGTGAACGCATAGACCGATTCGGGCGGCACTTCCCACCACTTGCGGGTACTGCCAGAGCGCAGGTCGGGCGGGACGTGGATGGTCAGGTCGCGCGGCGCGCTCCACCAGCCGCCGCCCATGACCAGGGCGACGACGACCAGCGCGCCCGCGGCCAGCCGCAAGGTCTTGATGTGCGCCTGCAGGTGGGTGATCTCGTTTTTGAAGCGGCTCATCGCATGCTCCTGCGGGTGGACCAGAAGCCCGAGCGCGAGATCAGCACATGGCCACCCACCCAGCCGGCCATCAGCGGATGGCGCGTGGCGATGCGCCATTGCAGTTGCCGATACAGCCAGGTGTCGGGACGCCCACGCTTGAGGCGGCGCAGGATGCCGCCGCCGATGAAGACGCCGAGCGCCACGCCCAGGACGACGAAGGTCGGCGCCAGCGCGATCGTGCGGAACACCCAGGACAGCGGCGCGCCGACCAGCAGGCCGGCGGCACCGGACAGGCCGCAGCAAATCCAGAGTTCGTCAGCGGTGAGGCCGCGCACCACAACGGGATGGCGGTTGAGCCGGTGCGGAAGGAAGGTGACCGTTCCGTCCGCACGGACGTGCTGCTGCTCGGACATACCGGCCTCGCTTACAGGATGCCGGTGGCTTCGGTGAGCAGCCAGATGCCGATCACAAGCAGCACGGCGCCGATAGCGACCGTGAGGCCGAACTGGCCCCACGTCTTGCGGCCGGTGTGGATCTCCGCGTAGGTCCCGTAGGCGTGGTAGCAGACGCCGATGAACATCGACGCCACCACCAGCAGGGCCACGAGCATGATGATGTCGTAGCCGTAGTTGCGGATCGTCTCCATGATGCCGTTGCCGGTGCCGCGCGTGGGGTTCTCCAATTGCGGCAGACCTTGCGCGAACGACAGCGCCGGCAGCGCGGCGGCGCCCAGGGCCACGGCGGCGCGCTGGGCAAAACGGGAAGTGAGGTTGCGGTTGTGCATGGTCGGGCCTTTCAGGTCAGGACAGAAGGAAGAAACTCAGGACGAGGTACATCGCGACGAAGCGGATGCAGACGCCGAGGAACTGGCGCTGGTTGAGGCGGCTCTCGGACCACCCCACGTAGGCCGTTCGGATGGCCCAGACGCCCCACACGAGCAGGACCGCGAACACGACGCCGACCAGAACGGTCGCCATCGCGGAAGGCGCGATACCGCTGTTGGCTTGAAATGCCGAGACCTGGGCGCCGTTCATTGCTTGCCCTCCGCAGTCGTCGCCGGCAGCGGCTCGGTCGCCCGTTCGGTGCGGTATTCGCCGGCCAGTTCGGAGGGGGCGCGCGGTTGAGCGCGCGATGGCGTCAGGTGAAATTGGATGCCGGCGCGCACGCGCGCCAAGTCAGCCTGGAGCCGCGGGTAATCGAAGTGGTAGCGCTCGCCCGGTGTGATGGGGGTATGCGCGGCGCTGTCCGCGACGGTGCGTTCCAGCGCGTCGAGCTGGCGCAGCGCGGCGACCAACTCCTGGCGCTGCGCCGGGGACTCGGCCAAGGCCATCGGGGACCGGCCCAGCACGAGGGCCGTCACGAGAAAAGTGGGCACGCCGCGATGCGCGGCGCGCAGCCAGATCGAAGCCAACATCGCGCCATTCCTGTGTGATCAGCAATGGGTTGATCGTGGAGATCAGGGCTGTTTCAGGCCGCAAACAATAGGAACCCGGAAGCGACCGGATTGATGGCCTAGAGGTACTTTTTGAAGCTGCCCGCGGTCAGGCTCACGGCCAGTCCCAGCAAGGCTGCGCTGGGCAGCAGGATCAGCAGCGGATGCACCGAGATCGGCAGCGCGAGGTAGGTGATCCAGGGCAGCACGGCCAGCGGCATCAGGCTCGCTTTCGCGCGGTGGTAGATGAAGCCGGATTCCCGGCCCGCGCCGAACCGCCGCACGTCCCGCCGCACCAGGCCGTCGATCAGGCCGACGAATGCCGCAGTGAGGATCAGCGGCAGCGTGAGCACCAGGACCAGCAGGCGCACGAGGAACGTGAGCGTCGTGAAGGCCGCGGCGATCAGGTAGCTCTCGGCCCAGACATAGGCCTGGCTGATGTAATAGCGGAAGTTGCGCGTCGGCTCGCGGCTGGGCGCACGGGCGCGCTCGGCGGTCTGGCTCATGCGCTCCAGCAACCCCGAGCGCACGAACACCCACCCGTACCCGGTATCCACCAGCTCGTGCGCCGTGCGCCCGGGCTCCTGCACCACCACGCTGCGCGTGAAGTGGTTCGACAGGTGCCCGAGTTCGTACTGCAGCATCTGCTGGGAGTGGCGCCAGCCCTGGTCCTTCCAGAACAGGTGCATGCCGACGCACTCCACCACGATCGAGAACAGCAGCGAACCGATCAGCACCCCGAGCAGCCTGAACGGCAAGGTGATGGTGCCGACGATCAGCCCCTGGCGCTGGTTCTGCTCCCCCTGCGCGGTCGAGGCGGCATCCTTCATGGTGCGGCCTCGCCGGTGCTGTCGTCGGCGCCGGTGGCCACCGCGTCAGGCTCGGCCGGAGCGGCGTCATCCAGCAGGTCGTCGGGCAAGGCAGCCTCCTGCAAGGCTGGGGAACTGGTGAACTCCCACCATTGCGTGGCCTCGCTGTAGCTCTGACGCATGTACCCAGCCAGTTGCTGCAAGTCCGCCGGCATCACTTCATCGGGGTCAGGCGCTGGCAGTGGCATCCGGACCTTCCAGAGCTGACCACCCTGCAGCAGCGCGAAGCATTGGCCTTTGGGCAGGCCGACGACGTGGGATGGCTCGATCATCGGCACGCTCGACATGCTGATGCGGTCTTGCGTGTTGCTGGTGAAGTCCGTCGTCCCGCGGATGTCCGAGGCATCGGTCGCGCCGGAGACGATGGTGGTGGTATAGACCTCCACCTTGGGCAATTGACGGGTCAACAATTCCGCGGTGGCGGTTTCCCGAACCCGCAGCATGAACAGGTTGTTGAAGTTGCCGATCACCTGGCCGGCCTTCGCGCGGTTGCCGATGCGGGCCTCGATGTCCGAGAGCGTCTGCGTATACGCGGTCACCTGCAGCCCGGCACCGCCGCCCTTGTTGATAAGGGGGATGAACTCGTCGCCCATCAGTTCGTTGAACTCGTCGGCATGGACGTTGATGGGAATGCGCGTGCCAGCCGAGGCACCCGGCAGGCCGTCGTCGATCCCGTGCTTGTAGATGTGCCCGGCTACCGACACCAGGTCGGAGAACATGGAGTTGCCGACCGCCGCGGCGACTTCAGCATCCGACAGCGCATCCAGGCCGACATAGACCACGGCGCGCTTCCTGATGACTTGCATCCAGTCGAAGATCGGGCGCGCGTCAGACAGGTCGGAGTAATTCGGCGCCAGGAGTTGGGCGATCTTGCCGCTGGTGAGCTTTTCCAGCAGCGGCAGCAGCGATGCAACGATCTTGTCGAAGTAGGTCTTGTCGTAGCGCACCGCCGAGCGCAGGCCATCGAGCACAGGGTCGTAGTTGCGCGCCTGGGAGAGGTATTGCTCCAGCGCCACCACACGCTTCTCGCGCCCGATCATGTTCCTTGGGATGTTCTTCTCGTTGAGCTTGGCCTCGATCTGGACGATCACCTCCCAGGTCTTGGGCTCGGTCTTGGCGAAGTAGTGTTGGGCGTACTCCATGAACAGCGCGTCGATGTTGATTACGTGCCGCTGGATCAGCATGTAGTCCGGGCGCTGCCCCAGTTCCACCAATGCGCGCGCAATGATGTTGACGAAGCGCCATGCGAACTCGCGGAACGCTGCACTGTTGCCCTCGCCGGAGAGTTGCCCGGCAATGCGCGTGGCGACTTCACTGATGCGTCCGAAGCGCCCCACCGCGTTGTAGCGTGCAGAGAACTCGGGCCAGCCGAGGTGAAAGACGTAGAACTCGCCCTCGCGACCCGCTCGCTTGGCTTCGACGTACATGCGTTTCAAGAGATCCGCGTCGCCCTTGGGGTCGATGACGATCACGACCTCATGCTCACCGTCTGCATTCGTGCGACGGATGTCCTGGGTGACGAACAACTCGGCCAGCCGCGTCTTCCCCACGCGCGTGGTGCCCAGCACCAGCGAATGGCCGACGCGCTCACCCAGTGGCAGGCTGACGTCGACCTCGTCGGGTTCGATGCCGTGCAATCGCGGCAGGCCGCCTACCGGTGGCAGTGGCCGCACGGGGTTGAATGACACATCCCAGCCCGTGAGCCGTACGAGGCGAGACAGTGGAAACGGTGCGAACTCCAGCCGCTCCTCCAGGCGTCGCGCCAGCCGGTATGCCGGTGTTGGCTCGACGTAGCGGCGAAATTCCGGCCGGTACGTCTGCATCAGCCTGTGGGTGTGCTTCTGTTCCCACAGGAAACCGCGCCCCACGAACAGGCGCTGCTGGCTGACCGGCACGTCCCTGCTCGTCATCACGTAGCGCGGCAGGCGCCGGATGTTGCGGCGGTAGCGCAGGATCACCCGCGCATCGCGGTAGCGGATCGCGCCATAGGCGCCGAACGCCAGTGCGGCACCGACGCCCATGGCTGGGCTCAGCGCGAGCGACCACGGGGCCACCAGGGACAGAAACGCGGCGCCCGCACATGCCGCGACGGTGTATAGCTCCACCGCTGGGCGCAACAGGACTTCGACGGGCTGTTTCCCCGACATGGCCTCATTGCTCGATGCCGGTCGCCGTGATCAGCGCCGGGTAGTGCCGCAGGCCCAGGCGTTCGGCCAGATCATCGCCGGCCACGGGGGCCATCGGCACGCCAGGCGCCAGTGCGCGCAACCGCGCCAAAGCCTGCGCGGTCTCGACATTGACCACCAGGCCGACCGCGCCGCGGTCGTGCAGCGACGCCGCGTGACGGCGCAGCCAGGCTTGCGAGGTCTCATCGTCGCCGATGACCACGAAAGGCCGCAGGCCCGGTGCCTCGATCACGCGCCGCGCGACGAAGCCGGGCATCAGCTTCGCGCTGCGTACCGGCAGCATCGCTGCCTCGTCAGCGGGGGTGGCGGGAATCTGCGGCGTCGGAATGGGAGGCCGCAACGCGCTGTTGGCGCGTGGCTGCAGGTTAAGCGCTTCGTAGTACGGCAGCGCCGACGCGCCGCCGCGGTCCTCGACCACGATCAGCGGTTCGGCGGCATGCGCGACCAACGGCAGCGCCGCCAGCAGCGCGAGCAGGCCCCGCAGGGTCCAGAGCGGTTTCGTCATGGGGTCGACTCCTGACGCACGGCTCGCGCCGTGGCGATTGAGTGCGTGCCCTGCACGCGGGCGAGGTGTCGGGATACGCTGCGTCGATAGCGGGCGGCAGGCTCACCGCCCGCGGGCCGGTGGTAGCGGCCCATGGCCAGCAGCCAGTCTTCACCGGGGGTGTACTGCTCCTTGAGGATCTCGGCGGCGCTGGCGAGATTGCGGTACGGGTCCAACAAGTCGCAGGCATGGGTGTAGCGGTGCGGGTGGTAGCCCAGGTTGATCTGGCCCAGGCCCGCGTCGATGCGCGTGGGTGGCGTAGATCGCATCGCCTGCTGCAAACCGGCGCAGGCATCGGCACGGGTGGCGAAGCGCCGCGACTGGCCGGCGACATTCAGGGTCCACGGCCATGGGACGATGCGTCCATTGCGTCGCATGCCGCTCTCCTGCAAGGCCACGGCGTAGAGCACCGTCGAGGGAATGCCCGCGCGCTGTGCGGCAAGCTGGTAGGCCGGTGGCGGAACCTCCTGGGCATGGGCGGCGCAGGCGAACAGGCCCGCAGTGAGCGCCAGTGCGCGCAGCAGCGCCGTTACGGCTGGCGTTGCCATTGGCCGTTCACTTCGCGCACAACCGCAGGCAAATCGCCGGGCAGGCTCAGCGACAGCCAGCGGCCGCCGTCGTGGTTGAGCGTGATGCCGCCGCTGCGCACCCGGGCCGGGTCGATCTGGGCGCGCTTGGCCCAGTCGCGGATGCGCGCATCGTCCTGGCGGCTGCCGACCATGTAAAGGTCGAACTCGGCACCCGAGGATTGCAGGCGTTGGACGAGTTGCCCGCAAGCCGCGCAGCCGTCCTTGATGAACACTGCCGTGCGACCGCTGCCCCGCGCAGCGGCGGCGCCTGGCCTCTCGTCAGACAGGTTCACCCGCTGCATGCCGGGGTTCAGGCGCTGCCAGGCCTCGTCGTAGGCGCGCTGGTACGCGAGCAGCTTCTCCACGCGGCGCGCTTCGACTTGCACCTGCAGCTCTGCGTAGCGCCGCCGTTCTTCGTCGGTGCGCGCCTCGATGCCCAGGGCGGACAGCGGGTCCAGATTTGGCGAGTAGATGCCCAGCGGCCCATCCATCAAGTCGCGATAGCGCGCCCATTCCTGCGGTTGCAGGCCCCATTCGCCTGCCACCCGGTCGTCCAGGATGCGGGCGGCCAGCGGGCGCTCCTGGCTCTGCGCATTGCGGGCGGGGGTCGTGGCGGGCTGCTGCGCCCAGGCGGGCAACTGCATGGAGCCCAGCAGGAACGCGTACAGGATGATCGACGGCTTCATGTGGTGGGCTCCGGTCAAGGAATCGCCACGCGACGGGTCTGGTCGCCGGCCTGGAACACCGCGGCATTGCCCTCGATCGCCTGCAGGCGCCACGGACCCAGCGCATCACCCGGCAGCAGCACCTGGAGCTGATCGGGCGTGAAATCTCCGGCACTCGGGGCGACGGACACGCTGCGCTGACCCGCGCGCAGCTCAGCGCCGACGACACGAAATGGCAGCGGCGGCGGTTCGGACTTGGCGGTGGCCGGTTGGCTCGGGGTGCGCCGCTGGGTAGGCGCCGCTGCACGCGCAGTCGCTTGGCGCACCTTGATCTGCTCGACTTCGGTACGCAGCGCCTGAACGTCCTCGGCGGTGGCATAGCCACCCAGCGCCTGTTCGGCTTGAACGATGCGCGCCTCCATTGCCTGCCGAGCGTCTTGCAGGCCTGCGGCGGTGGCGGCTGCGGGCTGCTGCTGCAAGGCCCGCGTGGTCTCGGCCAGCCCGGTCACCTGGGCTTCGAGGCGCTGCAACCGGACATCGAGCTGCTGCTGGTCGGCCTGATCGGTCATCGTCTGGTGGCCCAGGATCGCGAAGACACTGAGACCCAGCAGCCAAAGCCAGAGCAGGCTTTGCAACACCACGGCGGCGGTCGGGCGCCGGAGCGGCTGTGCCGCGTTCATGGCTGGCCTCCCGCAAAGGGGAACGTCTGCACGGCCTCGGCAGCAGGCGGCTCGGACACCGGCTCGGCACCGGTGTCGCGACCAGGCCGCTCGAAGCAGACCTGCCGCGTCCGGTCATCGGCGTGCAGTTCCCAAGCCGGACCGGCCAGGGTGAGCAGTGCATCGCGCAAGGTCATGGGGCCGAGATGCAAGTGCGCCGCCGGCAGCGGCAGCGCGTACAGCTCGATCACCGCATGCGGGGTCTCGCAAAGCTGGTAGCCGCTGCGTTTGAGCACATGCCGCAGCCCGTCGCCGACCGTGGCGCGGACCTCCTCGGGCATGGACACGTCGATGGTCTGCACCAGCAGATCGCGCTGCGCCGCCATCGGCGCCAGCTCCACCAGGGTGTAGCGGCCATAGCGCACGACGGGAATGAACTCGGGCGGTGCAGCCTCGGGCGCGGGTGGGACGTCCTCGACGGTGCTGGCGGCCAGCGGCGGTGGCGTGGTCGCGCAGCCGCTGGCCAAGGCTGCGGCCAGGAGGCTGGTACCGACCAGACACCGGGATACATGGATTGCAGGCATGGCATCGGCTCTTCTGTTGCGATGCCGATACCTTGGCTGCGCGCGGCTGCGCGGTCAGTCAGAAATGCGAACTGGGGGGTGCCCGCTTTTGCAGTCCAACACATAGCGCAACCCGCAAATCCAACTGTGGTTTGCACATTAATTCTATAAATGTTGTATTATCGAATCATGAAAGAGGATCAAGCCATTTCCGCCTTAAACGCCCTGGCTCACACCCAGCGCCTGCGCGTGTTCCGCGCCTTGGTCGTTGCTGGCCCGGGCGGACTGACGCCGAGCACGCTAGCTGACCAGCTCGACGTGGCCCGCAACACCTTGTCCTTCCACTTGAAGGAACTGGCCCATGCTGGCCTCGTCAGCATCGAGCAGCAGGGCCGCAACCTGATTTATCGCGCCGAGTACGGCCGCATGGACGGTCTGATCGGTTACCTGACCGAGCATTGCTGCCAAGGTGGCGTATGCGAGGTTTCTCCATCCAAGACCTGCTGCTGACCATGACCGATACCACTTACAACGCCTTGTTCATCTGTACGGGCAATTCGGCCCGCTCCATCCTCGCCGAAGGCATCCTCAACGACATGGGCCAAGGGCGGTTTCACGCCTGGTCGGCAGGTAGCCATCCGAAAGGCGAAGTTCACCCGCTGGCACTCGCCACGCTGGAGCGGCTGCACCTTCCGACAACGGGCTACCGCAGCAAGAGCTGGGACGAGTTCGTGAAGCCCGATGCGCCGGTGTTCGATTTCATCTTCACCGTCTGCGACAACGCAGCCGGCGAGGCGTGTCCGCTGTGGCCGGGCAAGCCGGTGTCGGCGCATTGGGGCGTGCCTGACCCGGCAGCCGTGGAAGGCACCCTGGAACGACAAAGCAAGGCGTTCTTCGATACCGCCATGACGCTGCGCCGACGTATCGAGTTGTTCCTGTCGCTTCCGATCAAGAGTCTCGATGCCATGTCGTTGCAGCGTGAACTGCGCGACATCGGCCGCCAGTGAGGCCCGCCCGATGAGCGCAACCGATACTGCCGGCCCCGCGCCAGCAAACTCCGCCATGAGCGGCTTTGAGCGTTACCTGACGCTATGGGTGGCGGTGTGCATCATCGCGGGGATCGCTCTGGGCCAGTTCGCGCCCGCCGCATTCCAGGCCATCGGCCGCATGGAGATTGCCAAGGTCAACCTGCCGGTCGGCCTGCTGATCTGGGTAATGATCATCCCCATGCTGCTGAAGGTGGACTTCGCCGCGCTTGGCCAGGTGCGCCAGCATTGGCGGGGCATGGGGGTCACGCTGTTCATCAATTGGGCCGTCAAGCCGTTCTCAATGGCGTTGCTGGCGTGGATCTTCATCCGCCACGTCTTTGCCGACTGGCTGCCCGCCGATCAGCTCGACAGCTATATCGCCGGCCTGATCCTGCTGGCTGCTGCACCGTGTACCGCAATGGTTTTCGTTTGGAGTCGGCTGACTGGCGGTGATCCGGTATTTACGCTGTCGCAAGTGGCCTTGAACGACACCATCATGGTGTTCGCCTTCGCACCCATCGTCGGCCTGCTGCTGGGCCTGTCGTCGATCACGGTGCCGTGGGACACCTTGCTGGTGTCGGTGGGTTTGTACATCGTCATTCCGGTCATCCTGGCCCAGCTCTGGCGCCGGGCGCTGCTGCGCAAGGGGCAGGCCGTGTTCGACAGGGCACTGGAACGCATCGGCCCATTGTCCATCGCCGCGCTGTTGCTGACGCTGGTGCTGCTGTTCGCCTTCCAGGGCGAGGCCATCATCCGGCAGCCGCTGGTGATCGCCATGCTGGCGGTGCCGATCCTGATCCAGGTGTTCTTCAATTCCGGTCTGGCGTACTGGCTCAACCGCCAGGTGGGCGAAAAGCACTGCGTCGCTGGGCCATCCGCGTTGATTGGTGCCAGCAACTTCTTCGAGCTGGCCGTGGCCGCCGCCATCAGCCTGTTCGGCTTCCATTCCGGCGCAGCACTCGCAACAGTGGTCGGCGTGCTCATCGAGGTGCCGGTCATGCTGCTGGTGGTGCGCGTGGTCAATCGCTCACGCGGCTGGTACGAACGCCGCGCGACCACTTCGTAACCTCCAAGAGGCATCCATGAGCACCATCACGATCTACCACAACCCAGCCTGCGGCACCTCGCGCAACGTGCTGGGCCTGATCCGCAACAGCGGCGAGGAACCGACCATCATCGAGTACCTGAAAACGCCGCCCGACCGCGACACGCTCCAGGCGCTGATCGCGGCGATGGGCGTGCCGGTGCGAGACGTGCTGCGCGAGAAAGGCACGCCCTATGCCGACCTCGACCTGGGCAACCCGAAGTGGAGCGACGACGACCTGATCGGCTTCATGCTCCAGCATCCCATCCTCATCAACCGGCCTATCGTGGTCACGCCGCTAGGCACGCGCCTGTGCCGGCCTTCGGAAGCCGTGCTCGACCTGCTGCCGCAGCCGCAGCGCGGCGCGTTCAACAAGGAAGACGGCGAGCCGGTGGTCGATCAGGACGGCCGCCGTGTCTGAATCTCGTCTCGACCTGCCGAACATCGACACGGCGCTGTTCCAGCAACCGGACACCGAACATCTGTTCGCGCCGGCACGGGCCACGCACGCGCCGCGCTTCCTGCTGCTCTATGGTTCGCTGCGCGAACGCTCGTTCAGCCGCCTCGCAGCCGAAGAAGCCGCACGCATCTTGCGGGCGCTGGGCGGCGAGACCCGATTGTTCAATCCGTCCGGGCTGCCTCTGGTGGACGATGCGCCGGCCGATCACCCGAAGGTCAAGGAACTGCACGAACTGGTGCAATGGGCCGAGGGCATGGTGTGGAGTTCGCCGGAGCGCCACGGCGCGATGACCGGCCTGATGAAGACCCAAATCGACTGGATTCCGCTGTCGGTCGGCGCGGTGCGCCCGACCCAGGGCAAGACGCTGGCGGTGATGCAGGTATCGGGCGGCTCGCAGTCGTTCAACGCCGTCAACCAGATGCGCGTGCTGGGCCGCTGGATGCGGATGCTGACCATCCCGAACCAGTCCTCGGTCGCCAAGGCGTACCAGGAGTTCGACGAGGCCGGACGCATGAAGCCCTCGGCCTACTACGACCGCGTGGTGGACGTGATGGAAGAACTGATGAAGTTCACGCTGCTCACGCGCGACGTGGCGCCGTATCTGGTGGATCGTTACAGCGAGCGCAAGGAAAGCGCTGAATCACTGTCCAGGCGTGTACGGCAAGGTGCAATTTGACGCTGCGAGGCGCTGAAAAAAGAGCCGACGACCTCTCGGTCGTCGGCATTGCGTGAAGTTCAGGCGGCGACCAGTTGCCGGGCCAGTGCGACCTCGACGGAATCACCATCCTGGTTCAGGACATCCAGCCCCGATTCGGGCACGTCGCCCGAGGTGGACTGCGAGACCATGATCTTCTTGGCCATCAGTTCCAGGCAGGTCATCTGCGAAGAACCGGCGTAGCCGAGGTAGATCACGCGCACCGGCAACTTCTGCCCGATGCGCCAGGAGCGGCGTGCCGCCTGCTGGAGCGAGTACACGTTGTAGCCCGACTGCATGAACACGATCGTCGGAAACTCCAGCAAGTCCAATCCCGTCTTGACCAGCTCGGGATTGGTGATGAGCACGTCGATGCCACGATCCAGTTGCTCAGCGATCCAGTCTTCGCGGCGGCTGGCATCCACGCTTGCGCGCAGCACCGCCACCTTGAAGCCTTCTTGCTCCAGCAGCACCTTCAGGCGCGACGTGGTGTCCCGCGTGCCGGTATAGACCGTGTAGGCCAGAACCTTGCGGCCCTGCGCCTTCTCCGCTTTGCAGATGTCGATCAGCTCACGCTCCTTGGGGCTGATCTCGAACTCGTTGAACTGAGCCGGGACAAACGCCAAGGTGTTGCGCGTGCGCGGATGCACCACGGTCTCCGACCGGAAGCAGCAATCCGGCCAGGCCAGCAGCACGTTGAGGACCACACCCAGCAAGGTCGTATCGCGTCGCGCCAGAGCCTGTTTCAGCTCCGCGGTCAGCCGACCCGCCAGATCGCGGTAGGCCGCGGCTTGCGCCGTGTCCATCGCGACTTCACGGAACTCCTCGTCATACGGCGGCAGGACGTTGCCACCGATGTCCTTGAGCTTGAGAAAGATCGTGAACGGCAGGATGCAGCGCAGCACGCCCTTGGGGCCAAACCCCGGGGCCTTGACCGTGCGCACCGATACCTTGGTGCCCTTGGCCGTCTTGTGCGCCGTGCCGGTGCTCTCGGAGTAGATGTCCTTCAACACCCCGTGATCGCGCATGAACGCCATCGCAGCCGAGGTCATGCTGCCGCTCGTGGTCGGGCGGTAGCCGTCTTCGATCATCCGCCCCGGAAGGGCTCGGAACAGCAGGTGGAACAGGTCGTCCCCGTAGCCGCCCATCAACGTGCCGGTCAGCAGCAAGGTCTTGCGAGCCTTCGCCGCCAGCACGCCCATGGCCTGGCCCTGGGCACTGCCCCCGTTCTTGTACTCATGTGCCTCATCGGCGATGAGCAGGTCGAACGTGCCTTGCGGCAGGTAGCGTTTGATGAACTCGGACGGCTGATAGCCGCCCTCGCCAAAGCCGAACTCCATGTTGGCCATCGCACGTTCCATGCGCGTGGCCTGACGGTCGGAAAACACCAGCTCGCCGTTGCCATCCATGAGGTTGATGAACTCATGGATGTTGTCGCCGAGCATCGACGCCAGGAACCCGTCACCGAACTTTTGCATCAGCTTCTGCGCGGTGACCTCTCCGATGGTCGGTATGCGCTTTAAGGCTTTGAGCACGGCCGAGGACTGGTCGCTGCCGGACAGACTGCGCGGGCGGATCAGTGTCCACAGGGGCGCGGCGCAGTGGCCGCACTTCCTGCGGCACTCCTCGGCTTGGAGCGCGATCGGGTTGACCGGCTCGCCGTCGAGGTCGGTGATGACCGTGCCGCAGTCCGGGCAGGCCGCCACGTCGCCGTGGCGGGTGCGCCGCGTGGTGAAGACAGGCTTCCAGTGAAAGCCCATCCGCATCCTGACGCGCCCCAGGACGAAGAACTCCTGGCCCGTGGGCTGCACGCCCAACTGCTCGCGCAGCTTGATGAGCTTGACGAGCGTATCCGGCCCGTTGAGTACCCACACCTTGGCACCGGCCACCGTCTCCTGGATCTCGCGCCGCCACTTGTAAACCAGGTGGGGCGGCGACAGCACCAGAGTGCGGCGATAGCCTTCGGCGTTGAGCACGGCGGCCGTGGCAATGCCGACGGTCGTCTTGCCGCAGCCCATCTCGCCATTGACGATCGCAGCACGTTCGCCACGGTCGATCAGCAGCTCGGCGGCGGCGTGGACGACTTCGGCCTGGGCTGGGAACAGCTTGCGCTTGAGGCTGGCGACCACCAGTTGCCGGTGCGCCTGCGGTTGGCCGGTATAGACCGGCGGATTAGCGCTGTTGAGGGCGTCGAGTAGTTCGTCGCCGAACTCGCCGACAAAATCCTGAAGGCTCAGGGTCAGAGGGGAAGATTCCGCGTCGAGCAGTTCGCCCTGTACGGGCGCGGATTCAGCGGCAGTGGTTTCGAGATCGAGGGACATGGTGATGCTCCAAAGAAAAATGGGGCATGCACCACCCCCAGCGGGGCAATGGCATGCCCCGTGGTGGGAAGAGAATCGACGCGTGGCTGAGGGTGGTTGAAGGTGCTGGCCTGGGCGGCCCGCAGGTGAACCGTGCTCAGTCTTCGGACGGAAGCACGATGACGGTTGCGCAGCGCTGCGAATCGGTGACGATGCGAATGGCGAGCCCCGGATGGATCACGTAGTGCGATTCCAGCGACGCGCCCGATTGAAGCGCGCTGCTGTTCGTCTGCCATTGCTGGATGTTGACGTCGCCCCAGTCGCCACGGGTGTGGCGCCTGAAGTACGGGATCGGGTCCAGGCGACCCGCGCGGACCAGGCGGTCTACACCTCTGCTGAAGATGAGCGCCCCGATGGGGAACGCCAGCCGCTGGCAGTAGGTTTCGATGCGATGCGATGCCATGGGCTCCTCCTTGATGAGTCATTGAGCCACGACACCCCTGCCGGAGTGAAGTGGCTCCGTCAGGTGGATGAGGATGACGATGTGGGGCCTCAGATCAGGTCCCGCTCTTCGGGAAGCTGGACCACCGTGGTCTGGTGGTCCTCGCTGGTCTTGACGATCAGCGCCAGGTCCGGCGTGATCCTGAACTGCGAGATCATTAGGTTGTCCTGTTGGATCGCCACGTCGTTGGCTTGGCGTGTGGCCTCATCGATCTCGCCCCAGTCCCCGCGCACATGGCGCTGGACATAGGCCAAGGGGTCGATCAGGCCTCGCCGGGCCAGCCAATGCACCTTCTCGCTCAACTTCAACGTACTCGGTGCGAACAACGGTTGCTTGTGCGGCGCAGGCCGCTTGAACGGATTGGGGATCATGGTGTTTCTCCTTCGAGTTGGTACAGCAGGACGGCAGCGCGTCCGGTGGATCAGCGAATGGTCAACACCTCGCCCCGTGTCGCGGAGCCAGGTGTCATGTCCCACGCGCGGATGACGGGAACGAACTTGTCGGTGAGGATGCGGGTCTCGGCGATGGAGCCGTCTTCGCGTTCGGTGAACTCCCGCTGGAGCGTCTTGTCCTTGTGGGTGTCACCTTTGACGACGAGCACGCGCCCGGTCTTGGAGCGCACAACCCCCGAGATCGCACCCGCGGCCAGAGCCAGGGCGAGATGCCAGCGGGACAAGGCCCGCGCCGGTGGACGCAGCGATTGCTGCGCAGCCCCCAGGTGCGTGTCCTGCGATGGCCACAAGCCTTGCAGCCTGCCAACCTCATCGGCGAACTGCTCGGGCTCCATCGTCACGCGGAAGAAATGCTCTGGCTCGGCCGGGCTGGCGGGGACGATGTACGGCAGGAACGGCCACTCGCTCGGCAGTTCCTCGGCTTCGACTTCGCCTTGCCCTACCTGCAACAGCAGATTGCGCACGGCCTTGACGCCATCGGGCACCTGCTCGCGCTGGCGCACCCGGCGTCCGAAGATCACCACCTGCTTGAACTGCGTCTCCACCGCTCGGTAGATGCGCAGGTCCGTGTAGTGGCGCGTCAGCCAGCCGACCAACTCCGCGTCGAGCACGTAGCCGGGGACGATGAAAACCAGCACGCCGCCGTATTGCAGCAGCGAGAGCGTGCGCTGGTAGAACAGCTTTTCAAGGCGGGCACGGCCCTGGCCCTGATAGCCGATGTTGCCGTTGACGTCCTTGGACAGGTCCCCATACGGCGGGTTGAGCCAGAGCAGCCCGAAGGACTGCTTGGAGACCATCGTGTCCATCAGGTCCGCGTGCAGGCAGTGATCGACCAGGCCGCGGGCATGGCGCGCCCGCTCCGCGTCGAACTCGACGGCGAACGCCTTTGCCTGCTCGCGCCCGAGGGCATGGGCGGCTTCGGCGATCGCCACGCCTTCGCCGGCGCAGGGATCGAGGATGCACATCGGCCCGTCGCTGGGCATCAGTGCGTTGAGCGCTCTTTCGAGCGTGGGTTCGTCGGTCGGGAAATATCCGTTCTTGACGAAATTGCGGGCGAGCCGCGGGAACATGAGGGCCATGGAAGTCTCCTGGTTGGCGGGGATGAAACACGGAAGTACGCCAAGGCGTGCCTCCGAGGGTGGGTCAAGCCGCTACCGCTTCCGGCGTCCAAATCTTGGCCGGATACGGATAGGCGGTGAGCGCGTCGCTGCGGATCAGGGAGCCGAGCGCCAGGGTCAGCGCCGGCACGTCGATGGCGAGCCGATGGCCTTCCAGCGGCCCGAGGGCGAACGGAAGGCGGGCCAGCATCTCGCGGGTTTGCAGCAGTTCCAGCACGGTCTCGCGCCAGTGATCGAGCAGCGGCAACGGGCAGGTGTCCCGCACCAGCATCCACAGGCGGTCAAGCCTGTGGGCGCTGTCGCGTGGCAGCAGTGCCAATGCGCTGGCGTTGGCCTTGTCGGGCTTGACGCAGCGCCGGTCGAACAGCCACACGTTGGACAGCGAGCCGAACAGCGTCCGCCGGTACGCGCGCGTGATGCGCTTTTCCAGGCGATCGACGTTGCCGATGAATACCGGGACGCTGCCGCCCTGGTCGGTGATGACGTGGAACTGGTCCAGTCCCTGCTCGTCGCGCCCGAGGGTCAGGCGAGCGAGGAACTGCTGGACGGCGGTGTCCCGCGCCCAGATGGACAGGAAGATCAGGTTGCCCTGGTCATCGCCGACGCAGGCGTCGGCCATCACGTCCGGGCATTCGTCGATGCGGTACAGCGTGGAAGAAGTGTTTGCGGGCATGGTGGTGTCCTCGGATGAACGGGAACAGCACCGCCCGCTGGGGCAAGTACTGCCCCAGGGGGTGGAAGAAAACCGCTCAGTCCGGCTCGAACTGCCGGGTGTGCGGGTTGAAGTGAAGCGGCTCGTCCGCCGAAGTGATCGGCGTGAAGCCTTCCAGGTAGATGTTGTTGAGGTACTGGTCGCGGTAGGTCAGTGCCTGCCGTGCCTGGTCCTCGGTGAGGCCGTTGTCGATGAAGTACGCCAGCATTTCCTCGTCGGAGGACACTTCGTCGTTGGACAAACTCCCTTCAACGAGTGCCAGCAACGAGGGCGGAAGCGTTGCCAGGATCGGGTCCATGTCGGTTCCTCCTGGCTCAGGCCATCGACGCCGCGGCGGATGCCGCGGATGCCGTGGGTGTGCGCCGCCGGGCGTGGTAGGCGCGAACGCCTGCACGCCAGTCGGCGGACTGCTCCGGTGCGAGGTCCAGATAGGACAGCGGGCACGTGTAGTAGTACGGGTGCATGGACTCGTCCAAGGACTTGTAGCCCCACTGGCCGCCGCTTCGTTCAAGCAGATCGCAGCGGATGTAGCGCAGGGACTGGCCCGGTGCGAGATCACGATGCACGCCTTCGACCTTGGCGGTCACTTCGGCGACGGACCACAGCACGTTGCCGCGCAGGGTGTGAGCGATGACCTTGACGCTGGCGCGCTCGGTCTCTTGCGGTGCGATCAGTTCCGCGATCAGTTCGGACCGCGATTGGTTTGAGAAATACCAGCCCATGAGAGGCCTCCTCGAAAAGTTGAGCTGAAGGCCTCCCCGTGGGGAAGAACCCCCAGCGGGTGATGGAATGCCGCATCTGCGGCGAAGGAACCTATGCGTCGCCCTCAATCCCAGTCGTCATCGTCTCGATCACAACCGGCCGGGCAGTAGCCGAACTCGATCCCGTGCGAGCAATAGCCATGCTCCGCATTCCAGTCCTGGGTTTCCTGCCGTTCGGCAGGTGTTGCGTAGTCCCATTCCTGGGCCGCGATTTCGAGAGCCTGAGCACGTTGCTCATCCGGCAAACGATTGGCCTGTGCGTCGATCGCCGAACTGAAGAGCGTCACGTAGTGGTCGTAGGACAAGCCGCAACCGCGCTGGGCGTGTGCGGCGGCCGCTTTGCAAAGGTCCCGCCACGCGGGTTCATCCAGCGTTGAACGCGGGGTATCGCAAGCGATGGTGGACATGATGGAGACCTCCAGAAAATGGCCAGGGCCTCCCCCGCATGGGAAAGGAACCCCGGCGGGTGGATGAAGAACACCGCGCATGCGGCGTCTGCGATCACGCAGGTTTTGGTTCGGCCTGGCGGCTCCACTCCTGCGTCTTGAAGTCCAGCGCGTAGCCCAGCTCGCCCAGGCGGGCGATCTGCGCGCGCAGGGTGCGGCGGTCGATGGTCGAATCCAGTTTCACGGACTCGCCCAGCGGCCACAGCAGGCCGAAGAGCGCGGCGTCACCGTCTTCGGTGCTGCCGGGGGCAGCGGCCGTAGCAGGCGGTGGCGCATCCACGCCGAAGGGCGTGGTATCGACCAGCGGGTCCGCGGACGCCTGCACGGGTGCGGGCTTGGCGGGCCTGGACGCTTTGGTGGGCTTGGCCGGCGTTGCCGCAGGCTGCGCCCCTTGCTCTTCATCGAGCGGATCGACGTCCTGGGTGGCGAAGCTGCGGGCTTCGTCGCGGCTGAGTTTGTCGATGCCGTTGAGCGTCATGCCGTCGAGGCTGGCACGGATCTCGAACCGCATGCCGCCGCCGACCGGATAGGACTTCGGGAAGATGTACCTGATGATGAATTCCCCGTCGTACTTGCCTTCGGGGTACTGCTCCAGCTCCGGGTCTTTGACCTCGAAAGTACCGAGGTGCGTCGCGAGGCGGCCAACCGTGAACGGGCCGTTCTTGCCGCGGATGGTACGCAGCGTGAGCTGGCCGGGGACGACGATGGGCGCAACAGATTTCTCGGAAGCCGATGGGGTTGCCATGATGGTTCTCCTGATGATGAATGACGGGCCGCCGACGGCACCCGGTGGATGAGAGGAAATGGCCTCGCCCGAGGTGGGCGAGGTCCGCGTGGCATCACGCCTTGAGCTGGCGCATGCCTTCGGCCAGCAGCCACAACGCCCGGTTCAGGCGCAGGTTCTGGTCGATGCCTTGCACCGGACGGGTGCGCTGATTGCGGCCGTTGGCCGTGCGTCCGTTCAGGCCCCCTTTGACTAGGTTCTCCTGGACGCGGTTGAAGACGGCCCACAGGTCGTTCTTGCGGTCGTCCCATCGCCGAGGGGCCAGCAGTTGGCTCTCGGTGACAGGCGTGGACTTGGCCGGATCGTCGTACTTGAGTGCGAGCGCAGAGTTCGCAAAGACCTCCGCTTCGCCCTCATCGAGGGTGATGGTGCGCATCGCATCGCGCGCGTTCTGCACGCGCTCGAAACCTTCGAGGACTCCGTAGGCACCTTCGATCACCTGGCTGGCCACGTCGCCCTTGTGGGGAACGCGGATGTCTGCGGTGGTGTCACCGCAAACCAGGCCGTTGTGGCAGACGAACCGGAACATGCCGGCGAGCATCTGATAGCTGCTCGTGCCGTCATGGCTGTTGAGCAGGATGATCTCGTTCGCCTCGTCGCCGTTGATCTGGCTTGCATGGCGAAGTCGGATGAGGTGCTTCGTGTACTCGCGCCGGTCTTCGTTGCGCACGCGCGTCTGACACACCATGAAGGGCTCGAAGCCCTCCTGGCGCAGCTTGGTCAGCACGGTCGAGGTCGGTATGTAGGCATACCGATCGGACCGGCTCCCATGTGGAGCGTCGGCGAAGATCGACGGAACGACGGCACGAATGCGGTCGTCCGAGAGTGGGCGATCAGAGCGCAGGATCGGGGATTGCGGAGCAAAGCGGGATACCAGAGACATGGCTGATCTCCTTTGAGAAATTCGACAACCGCGTGGCCGTGAGACCACGCGGAACTCGGGGGATGAAATGCGCAAGCACGCGTCCTGGGGACGCGGCGTACGTGGGGAGGAAAAGCGACAAGGCCCCGTGAGAGGCCGTGCCGGATCAGAACGAAGCAGCCAATGCCGGCTCCTGCTCCTGGACTTGCGCCTCGGGCTCGCGCTCGGCGGGCTCGGTGGCCGTGTCGATGGCATCGTCGGCTTCGGACGCGGATGCGTCTTCGGCCGGCGGCGCCTCGGCTTGCGCCTGGCTCGTCGGATAGACCTGGGTGCCGTCGATCTTGATGAGACCGATGTGGACCAGCGTCGATTCCAGGCTGGCGGCCGGTTCCCCGGCGTGCTCACCCTTGGTGCGGATGTACGGATCGATCTTCATGTCGTTCAGACGGAAGGCGATCAGCACCTTGCGGTCACCCTCGACGGCCTGAACGCACCGGCGAACCAGGTGCTCGGCTTCCGGGGTGGCGACGATGGTGTCGAAGTACCGATACTCCGGTTCATCGACAGGCCCGGCCAGTGCCGCGACGGTGCAAGAGAGGAACGAGTCGCCAGCTTTTGGGGTGACGTCCTTCACACGATTGAGATAGCCGATGCCGCGGGTGATCAACTCGTGCTGCTCGATCGAAGCCAGTTCGGCCCGGTCGATCAGTTCGGCCTTGAGCAGTCGCGCCTTGAGGGACGCGGCGGCCTGACCCTTCTGCTCACCCTTGTCGCGGATGTACACATCGCCCCACAGGTCACCGAGGCGAAAGCGCACCAGCGGGCGCTGCTTGGGATCGTCAACGCCGATGTAGCGCTGAACGAGCTTCTTGGCCTCGGCACCCGAGACCTTGACGTCGAAGTAGCGGTAGCTGGGGTCCCGGGCGGGGCCGACCAGCGCGGCGATGGTGCATGCCAGGAAAGGCTGCGCACGGCGGCCGCCCCGGACGGGCACTTCACGGACACGCTGGATGTAGCCGATGCCCGAGGTGTGGAGGTCGAAATACGATTTCTCGTTGGACGTGGTGTTCATGGTGAATCTCCATTGGGATGAAGCGGAGACACACCGGCCCACGCATGCGGGGAAGGTGCGTGACCCCGCGGTGGGTTGATAAGGCGAAAGCATCCGCCACCAGAGGCTGGTGGCCGCTCGCGGAAGGATGCGGTGCGAGCTGGCTCGGTCACGCAGTGGGAACTGCGCCGCAACCTCGAAGACCGATGGTTGCCTGGCATGTCGCTGACGACGTCAGCAGGCATGGGGCCAGCATGGCGGGGCCTCGCGCGCGCGGCAGCAATCAATCGGCACCCGGGCGCTTCCCTTTGTCCGCGCCACCCGGCGCCTGTCACAGGCACTTGGCGCCGCGCAGGTGCTCGGGGGTATCGGCGCGCGGACGGCCGGGACGGCTCCAGGCGCCGCCACCGCGCGCGCCGATCAGCCGCCAGCCGGCGGCGCGCAGGCTGGCGCCACCTTCGTCGGGCATGGTGTAGGTGAGCAGGCGTATGTAGCCCAGCGCCCTTGCCGCCTGCCAGGCCGCGCCGTAGAGCTTGCTGCAGGCGCTGGGTGTGCCGTCGGTGCACAGCCGCGTGACTTCCAGCGTCCAGGTGCCGCGCGACCGGGCGGCCGACAATGGCCACGCCGTGGATCAGGTCGCTGTCGCTCAGCGTGACGGCCAGGGCGAACTTCGCGCCCTGGACCGGGCGGTGGTGGCGATGGTGCGACAGAACGAATGCATTGGCCGTGCGCAGCGACACCGGTAGGAGGTGCAGCCTCGGCGAGGTCGATGGCGTGTTCATGCGGTTGTCTCCGGTGGCATGCCGGCGTTGTGGCCGGCGGGGCGTGCCTCGGCGGCTGGAGACAAACGCGCACGCGCGGCGATGGCGGCGGTGCGAACAAAAGAAGGCCCCCGATGCGGGGGCTGCGAGGCGGTTGCCGCGTCAGGCGGGAGGCACCACTGCTAAGGACAGGTGCGTGGCGGTGGCGGAAAGCACGAGATCGTCCGCCGAGTGCTGGAGGCGCGTGAACAGGCCGTCCTTCGGGTCGAAATACTCCGCGAAGTCATCGCCGCCCAGCTCGCGGCCGGCGAGGTGCCACCAGTCATCGAACGGGTCGGTGTCCGGGTTGCATCCGACGGCGTAGGCGAGCAGTGCCTGGCGCCCATCCGGGCGACGCTCCCCACGCTCGGCGAGGAAGTACACGCCCTGATCCTTGACCAGGACAATGCGGCACTGATTGGGGACGTCTCAGAAAACGGAAAAAATCGTACGCTAAGCCGGTTGCAGCGGTCGTAGCGGCCTGAACTTGCCCGCGCCGATCTTGGCGCTGCTGCGCCAGAGGTAATCGCCGGTCAGGTTGATGTGCTCCCAGCCCAGCGGCGACAGGTACTGCAACAGGGCGTCATCGACAGTCTGGCCGTGACCGCGTAAGGCGTTTGAGGCCCGTTCCAGATAGACCGTGTTCCACAACACTATGGCCGCCGTCACCAGGTTGAGGCCGCTGGCCCGGTAGCGCTGCTGCTCGAAACTGCGGTCGCGGATTTCGCCCAGCCGGTTGAAGAACACGGCGCGGGCTAGCGCGTTGCGGGCTTCGCCCTTGTTCAGTCCGGCATGCACGCGGCGGCGCAGCTCGACGCTTTGCAGCCAGTCCAGGATGAACAGCGTTCGCTCGATGCGGCCCAGCTCGCGCAGCGCCACGGCCAGGCCGTTCTGGCGCGGGTAGCTGCCGAGTTTCCTGAGCATCAGCGAGGCCGTCACCGTGCCCTGCTTGATCGAGGTGGCCAGCCGCACCTTGGCGTTGATCGCCTTGCCGGACGCCTGGAACTGCTGCTGATGCTTGTGCTTGGCAGCGTTGAACAGCTTGCCCAGGATGCGGTCGTGCAGGTCGATGATTTCGTCGGTGACGGTGGCCATGCCCTCGATGGCGAGCGCACCAGGGTCGCGTAGCGGCGCTGTGCCTCGAACTTGGCCAGATCGGCGGGCGTCATCTGGCCGCCTTCGCGGGCGATCTTGAGCAGGCGGTTCTGGTGCACCGACCGCTCGATGCCGGAAGGCAGGTCGAGCGCCTGCCAGGCTTTGAGGCGCTCGATGTGTTCGAGTATGTGGCGCGAGTTCGGCTTGACGGGCGACTGGCGCAGCCAGGCCAGCCAGGTCGTCTTGCCGTTGTCGTGGCGCTTGAGCAGATCGTCGAGGCGGTGCCGGTGGGTGGCCGACAGGGGATCGGACAAGGCCGCGTAGATGCGGCGGTTGGCGCGGCTGTAGGCGTTCATCGAACACCTCCCTTTTCCTCATCCGGCGCAACAGGACAGTTGCTTCACGTCCTTGTTGAAGGTCTGCGCCGCGAGCTTCAGTCCCTCGACCATGGTCAGGTAGGGGAACAACTGGTCGGCCAGCTCCTGCACGGTCATCCGGTGGCGGATCGCCAGCGCGGCCGTCTGGATCAGTTCGCCCGCTTCCGGCGCGACCGCCTGTACGCCGATCAGCCGCCCTGAGCCAGCTTCCGCCACCAGCTTGATGAAGCCGCGCGTGTCGAAGTTGGCGAGCGCCCTCGGCACGTTGTCGAGCGTCAGCAGCCGGCTGTCGGTCTCGATGCCGTCGTGGTGCGCTTCCGCCTCGCTGTAGCCCACGGTCGCCACCTGCGGATCGGTGAACACCACCGCCGGCATCGCCGTCAGGTCCAGCGCCGCGTCGCCGCCGGTCATGTTGATCGCGGCGCGCGTGCCGGCCGCCGCCGCCACATAGACGAACTGCGGCTGGTCGGTGCAGTCGCCGGCAGCAAAGATGTGCGGTGCGCTCGTGCGCATGGCGCGGTCGATGACGATGGCTCCCTGCGCATTGACTTCGACGCCTGCCGCTTCAAGGTTCAGGCTGCGCGTGTTCGGCGCGCGACCGGTGGCGACCAGCAGCTTGTCGGCGCGCACTTCCCCCTGCCCGGTGGTGAGCACGAATTCCCCGCCCGCATAGGCAACGTGGCTCGCCTGGGTGTGGTCCAGCACCTCGATGCCCTCGGCGCGGAAGGCGTCTGTTACGGCTTCCCCGATGGCCGGGTCTTCTCGGAAGAACAGCGTGCTGCGCGCCAGGATCGTGACCTGGCTGCCCAGCCGGGCGAAGGCTTGCGCCAACTCGACCGCCACCACGGAGGAACCAATCACGGCCAGCCGCTCGGGGAGCGAGCTGCTTTCCAGCGCCTCGGTGGAGGTCCAGTGGGGTGTGTCCGCAAGGCCCGGGATTGGCGGAAGCGCCGGGCTCGCGCCGGTGGCAATCAGGCAGCGGTCGAAGTTCACCTCGTGCGTGCCGCCGTCAGCGGTCGCCACGGTCAGCGTGCGCGTGTCCCTGAACCGGGCCTCGCCGCGCAGCACGGTGATGGCCGGAGTGCTTGCCAGGATGCCTTCGTACTTGGCATGGCGCAGCTCCTCGACGCGGCCTTGTTGCTGGGCCAGCAGCCGCTCGCGCAGTACAGCGGGCGCTGCGGCCGGCAGGCCAGCATCGAACGGGCTTTCGCGGCGCAGGTGGACGATGTGCGCGGCGCGGATCATGATCTTGGACGGCACGCAGCCGACATTGACGCAGGTGCCGCCGATGGTGCCGCGCTCGATCAGCGTGACGCGGGCGCCTTGCTCCACGGCCTTCAAGGCAGCCGCCATCGCCGCGCCGCCGCTGCCTATCACAGCCACGTGCAGCGCTTGTTCACCGCCAACATGCTTCGTTTCGCCACCGAGCCAGCCCAGCGCCTTGTCTAGCAGGCCGGCAGGCTTGTTCGGCGTGTCGGTAAGCCGTGCGCGATAGCCGAGCGTGGCCACTGCGGCAACCAGCGGGGCCACGCTCACGCCTGCATCCGCCTCGATTTCGGCCTGCCGCTGCGGATAGGACACCGAGGCCGCGCGCACGCCGGGCACGTTCGTCAAAGCCTGCTGGACGTGCTCGGCGCACGACGTGCAGGTCATGCCTTCGATGTGGAGGGTGATCGCCTCGGCCATGATTACGCCCTCACTGCTTGACGCTGGACGGGTAACCCGCGTTTGCGGTGGCCTTGGTCAAGGCGTCGGCATTGGTCTTGGCCTCGTCGAAGGTGACGACGGCCTCCCGCTTCTCGAAGCTGACTTCGGCCTTCTCGACGCCGGCGACCTTGGACAGAGCCGTCTTGACCGTGATCGGGCACGCGGCGCAGGTCATGCCGGGCACCGACAGGGTGACGGTCTTGGTGGCAGCCCAGGCGGGCGCGCTTAGAGCGGCGGCCAGGGCGATGAGGGTGGTGAGGGTGGTGAGTTTCTTCATGGTGATCTCCTTTCAGTAGAACAGCGGCAGGACGTAGGGAAACGCGAGGGCAACCAGAACCAGGGCGGCCACGATCCAGAAGATCACCTTGTAGGCAGTCCGCACTTGGGGCACGGCGCAAACGTCGCCGGGCTTGCAGGCATGGGCTGGTCGGAAGATGCTGCGCCAGGCGAAGAACAGCGCGATGAGCGCTGCGCCGATGAAGATCGGCCGATACGGCTCCAGCACGGTCAGGTTGCCGATCCACGCGCCAGAGAAGCCGAGCGCGACCAGGACAAGGGGGCCGAGGCAGCAGGCCGAGGCGAGGACGGCCGCGACGCCGCCGGTCGCCAGTGCGCCGCAGCCGTTCTTGGGTTCCGACATAAGGTTCTCCTTCCGGGACTTCGCTTGATGCTGTAACGTTACTTCCGTAGTCAACTACGGAGTCAAGCGCCATGGAGAACGCTCAAGAGAATCTGACCATCGGGGCCTTCGCCAAGGCAGCCCGGGTCAACGTGGAGACGATCCGCTTCTATCAGCTCAAGGGCTTGCTACCCCAGCCGGAGCGGCCCTACGGTCGCATCCGCCGCTACGGGCAGGCGGACGTGGCGCGGGTGAAGTTCGTGAAGTCAGCCCAGCGCCTGGGATTCAGCCTGGATGAAGTCGGCCAGCTCCTGAAACTGGAGGACGGCACCCATTGCAGCGAGGCGGCCGAACTGGCTGCTCACCGGCTGGCCGATGTGCGCGCACGCATGGCGGACCTCACGCGGATGGAAGAGGCCCTGTCGACGCTAGTGAGAGAGTGCAACGCGCACCATGGCAATGTTTCCTGCCCGTTGATCGCAGCTTTGCATTGCTGCTAAAGGGCCCACTTCGGCTCTTAGCGTACGATTTTTTTCCGTTTTCTGAGACGACCCCTGATTGGCGATGGCTTCGGTCAGCACGGGGCGCAGGTCAGCGCCTTTGAATCGCAGTGACATGGATGAAATCTCCTGTGTGGAAGAATGAGAAAGGCCTCCATCCGATGGGATGAAGGGCCTGTAGTGCACGCGGCCGGAACGGCTGGAACGCCGTGGCGGATGCCTCGGGTCAGCCGCAGGACCGCCCGGTTTCGCTGCGGGGCGTCATGCCGGGACGGCCTGGCGCTTGCGGGCCGCTTTCGCGTCGAGGATGCTCACGTCGATCTGGCGCCAGCGCCCGTCGTCGATGAGCCTCTCCAGCACTTCGCCGAGCATGTCGAAATACACCTCGTCGTGCCGATCGACCAGTTCGACCGATTCACCGTTCTGACGGTGCAGTTCCACCACGTAGGTGTCTCCGCCGCGGTCGTAGAGGATCGTCACCCGGCCCTCGAACTTCGCGGTCGAGACCGTGAAGCTGATCGCCGGCGGGGTCTCGATGATCTTGGAGGGCGTGGGATCGACCCAGGTGAAGTCGCGGGCACCGGCATCCACCAGCATGTGGGTGATGCGCCGGAAGCGATCGGGGGCCGGCATCTCCTCCAACTGCTCGATGAGCTGGCCCAACTCCATGCACTGCGGCGTGGGAATGGGCAGCTTGGCCGGCGCCGAGCCGAGGATGTGCCTCGTGATGGTGTACGGCGTGCCGTCCGAAGTCTCCTCGGTGATGACCTCCGGCGTGTCCGCGCGCAGTCCGTCGAAGCGACGACGGGCATAGGGTTGGACATGCACCTTGGCGCCTTCGGCAGGAACCGTGGTCACCAGGCTGGGATCGAGCACCGCGAACTCGGAAGGCTTGAGCTTGACGACGATGGCATCGTCGGTCGCGGCGACCACCTTGCCGTCGAAGGGTTGGGGGTCGATGGCGAAGCCCAGCGTTGAGGACAGCGGCTGATCATCGAACACGCGGTACTTGAACGACCGCACGTTGCGGGGCACATGGCCTGCGACCAGCGAAGGCATCATGGATTTGATGAGGGAACGATCCATGGGGAAACTCCTTGAGGAAAAACAAGGGATTCCCCGCCCGCAAGGGAGAGGTCCCTTGTGGGTGGCGTGGATGGACGCGGTAGGTCCGTAGGAAGAAACGACCAGCACGGTTTCCCGCGCTTGCAGCCTCGAAGGTCTCGACTGCCTGGGCATGTGCCGGCAACGCCGACGAACATGGGGCAAGCATGGCCCTGGGGCGGTCTGCCTGCCCGCAGGAAACGGCACCGCACCACAACCGTTTTCCTGTGCTGCGGGCAAGAAAAAGCCCCTCGAAAGGGGCTGGAGGAATCAGGCTTGGTACACGAAGTAGTGCTCGCGCTGACGCGGAAAGAACACGTGTTTCCACGTGTCGCCGCTTGTGTTGCCACCGTCGAAGACGACCATTTCGTAGTCGTCCACGTCGGTGTCCACCAGGTCGGCGCTGGCGATATGGCGCATGTGCAGCGTGCCGCTCATGCGCTCGAATACCAGGATCTGGCCGATGGCATCTTCCTGGCTCATGGCGTTGACGCAGGCTCCGAGTTGGTGCTCGAAGTCGGATGCGGGTGTGATGAGGTCGGGGAACATGGGATCGCTCCTGTGAAAGTGCGCCGGCCCGGCTCTCTGGCGGGAGACCGGGCCGGCATGCGGTGAGGACAAGGAAGGCCGGGGATGTGTGTGGCAGCTATTCGCCGGCCAGCGATAGGCCCGGCAACACGGGTGCGTCGGCATCGAGGATGAGGATGCGCACGTCGGCCTGGCCGGCCAGTTCAAGGATCTGTGCCAGCTCGTCCGGCATGCCCTTGCTGCGGTGCTCCTGCCGAAGCTGCTCGGCGGCGATCCCCTCGACGTCCTGCAGGTGCTGGTCCGTCCAGGGCGTGGAGATCAGCTTGACGCCGATCGCCGGGCTGTAGGGAATCCGGAACGCGATGAACAAAAAGGCCTCCGGCGTCGCGAGGTCAGCCAGGTTGGCCAGGTACTGGCCGGTTTCGCGGCTGATGTGCGCGCTGCTGATTTCCCAGCACCGGCTGTAGTAGCCGGTCTCGAAGCTCAACCGCTGCACGACTTCCCGTGCGGCCTCGGCCGAATAGGTGTCGCCAATGTGGACGGGGCGGCCGTCGAAGTCGTCGCCGTGGATCGCGTACACCACGGCACCCACCATGCCTTCGCCGCTGCCCCCTTCAGCCGCGTCGCATTCGGCGATCAGTGCGGCGCCGACAGGTTCGGTGCCAGTCCTGACCACCGCGAAGTCGCTGGTGATGATGCAAGGAGAAGAAACCAGCGCCGCGTCGCAGAGGTGCTGCTGGCTCGGGTGGATGTTTCGCCAAACATGCGGGCTTCCGTCCTCGTAGCTGATGGACAGCGTGCGGACGATTTTCAGATTCCAGTAGCCGCGTAGAAAGGGATTGGGATTCTGGGACATGGGATTTCTCCAACAGAATAATGATGGAGCAAATCCCCGCCACCGGGAATTGACCCCGGTGGGTGGAAAGAAAGGAAACAGCGTCAGGTGACGCTGATCGTTGGCGTTTGGGCCAATCGCTCGGCGACGCGCCGGCGCAAATTCATGCGGAATGGCTCGTCGCTGACGCCCGCCAGCAGATTGATGGTCTCCAGCGCGATCAGGGCCGAAGCCTCTTCGATGTCGGCGGCCACAATGGTCTTGCGCAATTGGTCGCCGAGCTGGAGGGCCTGGGAGGAGGAGCTGATGAAGCGGACCTCGCGGCTCAGGTAGCAGCCGTTGCCGCCGAACTCGAACAGCCGCGGCTTGCTGCAGTACCAGCAGCCCTCGAACTGGATGGCGGTCAGGTGGTGCCCGTCATCGAACCGGGTGGCGATCAGAAACAATGCGTCGAGATCGGCGGTGTCCTCGAACGAATGACGGTCGATCAAGTTCCCCAGCTCTTCGTCCTCATCGGCACGGAAGTGCACGGCGAGCAGTTCGAGCAGCGGCGGGATCGACAGCCCTTCGTCGTCCGGCATCGGAATACCGAGTTGCGTGGCCAGGTCTTCCAGGCCATCGAGCACGTCCGGCCATTGCGGATTGGTGGTCTCGGCGATCTGGGCGATGTAGGCCTGCCCGTTGCCGGGGTGGCTCTCGTCCAGCGCGAAGGCGCCGAACAGCGCCTGGATGACGGGCGTCACACGGTCGAGCACGAGAACGCCGGTGGCTTCGTAGTAGTTGTTGGCCATGAAGGCTCCTTTCGATGAATGAACGGAGCCAGCCCTTGCGGACGATGGCATCCGCAGGGGAAACCGCCTGATGCCGGATGGCGCTGGGCGGGGAGAAAACGCGAGGGACATGGCCTCGAACGAGGCGCATGTCCCTCATGGGGTCCCGTGAACGCAGTGATGAAGGTGTGCCAGGGACCGGCTCACCAACCGCTGTAGTTCAGCAGCAGGTCGGCGATCACCTGGCGACGTTGCAGATCGAGACCATCGAAGTCCGACAGTCCTTGGAAGTGGCAGCGCTTGAGCATGGCACCGCCCTCGCGCGCGTTGTAGAAGCTGAACATGGCGGACAGGAACATGCGTTCCCCGCTGCTCAGGACGCCGAGTGCGTCGTTGGCACGCAGCATGTCGGGACGCAGATCCCACTTGCTCTTTGCCTGGTTCAGGCCTTCGCGCGTGCCGTCGCCAAACCATTGCGGGCCTGCGATCTCGACGCCGCGCTTCCAGACCTCGAAGAAGGCTTGGGGCGCGGCGGCGAAATGCTGCTCTTCCCGCATGATCTGATCGACGACTTCCTGGGGCAAAAGCTGGTTCATGACGTGGTTCCTCCAGTTGGATCAGGGTGTGGCGAGCTGGGACCAGCCGCCTCTTTCGAGGGCACGTTGAGCCGCGGCATAGCTGCGGAAGTACTGGCAGGATTCCCGCGAAACGGGACCTTCTGTATCGCGCGTGCCGATGTAGTGGCCGGCGGCGCTATGCAGGATTTCGAGCGGCAGGAACTTGCCGCAATGGATCAAGGCCAACTGGCCGAAAGAGGCTTGCTGGGACATGGACGGGCTCCTTGGAAAAAGCGGGGCCTCGTCCCTCACGGGATGGCAGCTCCCGCACGCGGTTGAGAAAAAAGCATCGGCGTCACGGGTGACGCGCGTCCGCAGACTCGATGCGATGGCGGACTGGCGGGTAGCGCGGAAAGAATCCGCGGCAGCCTGGAAACTCTGGCTGCTGGCATGGTGCTGACGAATCAGCGACACATGCGGGCAGCTTCATGCGCGAGGCGAGCCGCGTCAGCCGGAAATCGGCATTTGCAACAGCCCCGATTGGCGAACGCGGAAAAAAGAAAGCCCCGCAATAAGTGCGGGGCTGTCAGGAGGATGAGGCGAAACTGGGTCAGCGAGGCCTGTCGCCCAGTACATGCTGCTTCCACAGGGCGAATGCCTCGTCCGGTCCCAGCTCTGCGAGGATGACGATGGGCTGGCCCCGACGGGCACGCAGCGATGCGAAATACGCTGGCCGGTCGGCGATGGCGTTGAGCTTGATGCCCTTTAGGAACAGCAACTGGCGGGGGCGAACTTTGGTGGTAACGCAGGCATGATTGCGCTTGTTTGGGGCAAAAGGGCCAGCGAAGCGGGCGGACACGGCCAGAAAACCGCGACGAACTACTTGTACTTGCCAGGCGAGGCGAACGGGTGACATCAGCATATCGCTATGCGGTAAAGAAGACCGTCCTAAAGCTTGCAGGATCCCGGCATAGCTTCATCATCACCTCTCCGTGACGGCTCATTGGAACGAAAAAGGCCAGCATCGCCGTGATGGACTTTCATAATTGCCAGGTCAACTGGCTTGCGTGCTGTTTATTCACAGCAAGGCATTGCGACGTCGTTGCAGCAATCGCCGCCATCGCAACAGGGCGTTGCAGCAAAAGCGGCGGTGGGCGCTAGCATGAGGGCCAAGCCGCGGCCGCTCATGCTGGGGGCCGTTCTCTTCAGATTGGTGTCCTGCACCGTGTGCATTGCGAATTTCCGGATCGTCCCAATGTCACTGGGACTCCTTTGTGGCGGCCGGGTTCTCCACGCTCATGAACGACTGGGCCACCAGCGCGATCGCCCCGCCCACGATGGCCATGTCAGCGATGTTGAAGGCGGGCCAGTGCCAGCCGTGCAGGTGAAAGTCGATGTAGTCGATAACGTGCCCGCGCGTGGCGCGGTCGAACGCGTTGCCCAATGCGCCGCCCAGAATGAGGCTGTACGAAAGGCCTTCCGTTTTGCGCAGCGGCCGGGAGAGCAGCCATGCGAGCCATGCCGATATTGCGAACGCGATCGCCAGAAAAAACCACCGCTGCCAGCCGCCCGCGCCAGCAAGGAAGCTGAACGCCGCGCCGGGATTGAGAGCGTGAACTAGGTTGAAGAATGACGCCACCTCGTGCGACCAACCCAAGGGAGTTGTCGCGTCAATGTAGCTCTTAGCTGCCTGATCGCCGGCGAATATAACGATCGCGAGTGAGTACCACTGCGTCTTGCGAAGAGATGGTTCATCCATTGTTCATGCCGCCTTGAACTTCAGGAGGCGCAGCCCATTGACGACAACCAAAAGACTTGCCCCCATGTCAGCGAACACAGCCATCCACATGGTGGCATGCCCTGTGAACGTCAACGCAAGGAACACCGCCTTGATGCCAAGGGCCAGAACGATGTTCTGCGTGAGGATCGCCGCAGTGCTACGCGACAGCCGGATGAAGGCGGGGATCTTGCGCAGGTCGTCGTCCATCAGGGCGACGTCGGCTGTTTCGATCGCGGTGTCGGTGCCGGCCGCGCCCATGGCGAAGCCGATGTCGGCACGGGCGAGCGCGGGCGAATCGTTGATGCCGTCGCCCACCATGCCCACCTGGCCCTCGCCGCCGACCAGGCTTTCGATGGTCTTGAGCTTGTCTTCGGGCAGTTGGTCACCACGGGCTTCAGAGATTCCGACCTGGGCAGCGATGGCCGCGGCCGTGTGCTGGTTGTCCCCCGTCAGCATCAGCGTGCGCACACCCAGCGCCTGCAGGTCGGCCACCGCCTCACGGCTGGTTTCCTTCACGGTGTCGGCCACTGCAAAAATGCCGAGCACGGTCGCATCGTCCATCAGCAGGATCGCTGTCTTGCCTTGGCGCTCCAGGGTCTCCAGCCGAGCCTGGAGCGTCGCTTCGCTCAGGCCCAGCTCCTGGGCGAGCCTGTGGTTGCCCATGTGCAACATGCGCCCGGCGACGCGGCCGCGCACGCCGCGGCCAGGCAGCGCCGCGAAGTCGTCGACCTCGTGCAGCGCGATGCCGTCACGGTTCGCCTTGCGGGCGATGGCCTGAGACACAGGATGGTCCGAGCGTGCCGCGAGGCTTGCGGCCCAGGCGGCAACTTCCTGCGCCTCGCCGATCAGCGGCACGAAGTCGGTCTGCTCGGGCTTGCCATGTGTGAGTGTGCCGGTCTTGTCCAGGGCCAACGCCTTGAGCTTGCGCCCGCCCTCCAGGTAGACGCCACCCTTGATCAGGATGCCGCGTCGGGCGGCAGCGGCCAAGCCGCTGACGATGGTGACCGGCGTGGAGATGACCAGAGCGCAGGGGCAGGCGATCACCAGCAGTACCAGGGCCTTGTAGACCCAGTCAAACCATGCGCCGCCGAAGGCGAGCGGCGGCACGACGGCAACCAGCACGGACACCGCGAACACCGCCGGCGTGTAGACGCGGGCGAACTGGTCGACGAAGCGCTGCGTGGGCGCACGGCTGCCCTGCGCGGACTCCACGGCATGGATGATGCGCGCGAGCGTCGAGTCGCTGGCGCCTGCGGTCACCTTGTATTCGAAAGAGCCGGTCTCATTGATGGTTCCGGCGAAGACCTGGTCACCTTCGGCCTTCTCGACGGGCAGGCTCTCGCCGGTGATGGGCGCCTGGTTGATGGCCGATCGACCCGAGGTGATCAGGCCGTCCAGTGCGATGCGCTCGCCAGGACGCACGCGGACCACCGCGCCCTTTGCGACCTCCTTGGCCGGCAGCTCTGTCCATGAGCCATCGGCCTGCCGCACGGTCGCGGTCTCGGGCGCCAAGTCCATCAGCCCCCGAATGGCGTTGCGGGCGCGGTCCAGCGACTTCGCCTCGATCACTTCCGCCAACGCGAACAGGAACATGACCATGGCGGCCTCCGGCCAGTGGCCGATCGCCATGCCGCCGGTGACCGCGATGGCCATCAGGGCGTTCATGTTCAGGTTGAGGTTCTTCAGCGCGATCCAGCCCTTCTTGTAGGTGCTGAGGCCGCCGGTGAAGATCGAAACCAGTGCCAGCACGATCACGGCCCAATGATTGCCGTCGTTGACCCAGTACACGCCTTCGGCGGCCACCGCCGCAACGCCCGAAACCGCCATCGGCCACCAATTGGTCTTGTGCGCGGCCACCGGGGCATCGCGCGGCTCATCAGTCCTCTGGACCTCGGCTTCCATGCCCAGCGATTCGATGGCTTCGACTGCCGGCTTGATCGCGTCGGGTGTGTGCCGAACCGTGAGCGTGCGCTGCATCAGGTTGAAATCCATTCCCTGCACGCCCGGCATGCCTTGCAGCTTGCCGCGGATCAGACTTTCCTCGGTCGGACAGTCCATCTTCGCGATGCGAAGTACCGTGGTGGCTGTCTGCATGTCCTGCCGCGCAGCCTGCATTCCAATGGAAGCAAGCGCCTTCTCGATCGGCGCTGAGGTCGCCAGCGTGTGCTGGACTCCCAGCACACGCTGCATCAGATTGAAGTCGAGCGCGGTCACACCCGGCAGCTTGCCCAGCCGGTCGCGGATCAGCGCTTCTTCCGTCGGGCAATCCATGTTCTCGATCCGGTACGTCACCCGCTCGCCGATCGGCGGCGCGGAAACGGCAGCGGTTGGTTGCTGCTGCAGGGCCGAGGATGGGATCACAGCCGCGGCTTCGATCGGCCCCGTGTGGCCGAAGGTCTGCTCCTTGGCGCGCATGCCGATCGAGGCCAGGACCTGCTCCATCTGCGCGCGTGCCTGAGCGAGGTGTTTCACCGACAGGGTGCGCTCAGCGAGGTCGAAGTCGAGGTCCTGAATTCCCTCGACTGCCCCGAGGTGCGAGCGGATGAGTTTCTCCTCGCTCGGGCAGTCCATGTTCTCGATGCGGTAGGTGGTCGACACGGCGGCGTCTCGGACAGCCTGAGCCTTCATGCCCACCGAATTCAGCGCTTGCTCCAAGGCATCGGCCGAGACTTCGCGGTGCGAAATGGTCAACAAACGCTGCGGAAGATCGAACAGGAGCCGCTCGACACCGGGCATGCCCTCCAGCGTTCGCCGCACCAGTGCTTCCTCATTGCGGCAATCCATGTTGCTCACGTGGAAAACGGTGGTTTCAGTGCTGGCCTGCTCACTGGCGCACGCCGTCTGTTGGCCATTGCCGCCGGAGCAGGCGCATGGGCTGGAAGGTTCTTTGTTCATAGATCGCTCTTCATTGACAAGGTTTTCCCCGGATGCCATCATTAGAAAACCTCTAGTAGATATAGAGTCAAGTTTTTTATAGGAAGCAACCATGATGCGGATCGGTGAACTGGGCAAGAAGGCAGATTGCTTGGTGCAGACCGTGCGCTTTTACGAGTCAGAAGGCTTGCTGCCCGAGCCTGCACGTAGCGAGGGCAACTTCAGGCTCTATGACGAAGTCCATTTGCAGCGCTTGCTGTTCATCCGCCGCTGCCGGGCGAAGGACATGACGCTGGATGAGATCCGTCAACTGCTGAACTTACGGGATCGGCCAGAGTTGGGCTGCGGCGAGGTGAACGCGCTGGTCGACGCTCATATCGCGCAAGTGCGGACCAAGATGAAGGAATTGCGCGCCTTGGAGCGCGAGTTAATGGATCTGCGACGCTCCTGCGATAGCGCCCGAACCTCGCGCGAGTGCGGCATTCTCAACAGCTTGGCCGAGCCCGCCTGAAGCTCGAGCGTGTCATCGGTGCTGGAAGTGATCGGGTCCAGTTCTGAGAGCCACGTGCCGCGCTCCATCATGCGAAAGCGCGCGATTCTGACGTTTTGAGACGGCGTGCGACCGAGGGCGTGGCCCACAGGAGCCAGCGCGAGCCGGACGACCTGCGCGCCGCAATCTCCGCCACCTTACGGGTTCTCCAGGCCAGACCGAGCATCGCGGCGTGGCTGCGCAGGTGCAGGTGCAGGCCAAGGTAGCAGTGCGCCACGACGCGGCCCGACTCATGGGCACGCCACGCAACTCGCGATCGCTTCGCAAGAAGCCGCAAGGCCCGACTCGCGCAAGAATGCGACGTGGGCAAGATCGTATAGCCAGCAGCGCAAGCGTTTGCCGCTGCTGGCCGGCTCCGGAAGGGATAGACAAGCTGCGGGCCGTAGTCCATTGGAAAGTCCATCTTTCTTGAGTGTCACTCTTTGGCGCCCAGCGTGTGCTTTTGCGACCGGAAAGCGCTGAACAAGTGGCCCCCGGGCATCCAGAAATCGCCGTAGTTGACTTGGGCGTCTTCGTGCTCACGCTTGTGATGCCAGCGATGGGCTTCAGCCACCCCGATCAACAATCCCAACGGCCCGACCCGGTATCCCAGATTGGAGTGCTGGAAGGCCAGATGCACGACCAAGAAGCCGAGCCATGCGCCGACGGCCAACCACAGCTTGGAACGCCGCTACTGGCTCAACGGGGAGTGGAAAGGCCGCCCGCCCTCTAGCAAGGCGGCACAAGCGAGCGCGACGATCACTGTGAGTAGCTCCGTCGGAAAAGACGGCCGGCCGGTCGCGAGCTCGCCGAAGAGCACAACCGCAGTGGCGCCACGGATCAGTGGATAGCAGCCATACCGGATGACAGTCGCAATGAAGGGGGCGCATTGGTGCTCATCTGTTCTGTCCTAAAGCTCTGACTGGATTGGAAAACCTTCTAGCTACGGTAGAGTCAAGGGCGTCCGGGAAGACCCTGTGGCAAGTTCGTTGCATCTGCGCCTTGACTCTCCAGCCGCTACAGGCTTCAGCATCCATCGATTTGGAAGGAACAATGCATGGCTGAAAACCACAGAAATCACGAAAACGACGAGTTGGGCCGCCTAGATGCGAGCGATGCGAAGGACCGAAAGATTCTTCTGACTGTGTTGCTGATCAACCTGACGCAGTCCGCCGCCGGCATTGCCCTTGGCATCTGGGCTGGCTCTACGGCGCTGATGGGCGCCGGGTTGGACAACCTCGCCGATGCGTCGGTCTATGCGGTTAGCCTGTATGCCGTCGGTCGTGCGGGAACGGTCAAGGTGGGCGCGGCCCGCTTGTCGGGTTTCTTGCTAATCGGCCTGGCCGCGCTGCTGCTGTTGGAAGTCCTACGCCGCTTCGCTGGAGGGGAAGAGCCTGTCGGCCCAGCCATGATGGCCATGGCCGCGCTGAACGCGGCTTTGAACCTAGTGTGCCTCAGACTACTGCGCCGCCATCGCGGGGAAGATGTGAACTTCAAGGCGTCAGCGATCTTTACCAGCAACGACTCCATCGTCAATGGTGCGATTGTGCTGTCCGGGGTGCTGGTGATGGGGTTCGGGTCGAACATCCCGGATCTGGTGCTGGGCGTCATCGTGGCCGCAATCGCAGCGAATGGGGGGCGGGAAATCCTGCGCGAAGCATCGGAAACAGCTCGCCGTAAGGCGGGCACATAAGGCATGTTTTCGCCCAGTTCATCCCGAGGTTTACCTCTGCAAAAGAGGTAGTCCAGCCTTTGGGCTACGGCCTCGGCTGCAGCCGAGCGTACCATTGGCGATGGCCGCGCGATAGGCGGGCATGCCGTTCTCGACCTCCGTCTGCCGTACAGCAGCGGTGCGCAAGGTTGAGGGTGCATGTCGTCTCTCCTGTTCGTGTGGCCCAGGCCAATGGCCGGGCCGGGACGTTGATGGGCAGGAGAATGGCGCCGAAGGCCCAACGGCCTTCGGCTCGGGAGAAAAGAGGAACCACCCGTGGGCTGATTGGCAGGCCCGGTCGTCGCTAGAACCGTCTGCTCATCAAGCAATCACACCCGGCCCATGTCGTGGCTGGGGCCGGCATCGTCTGGCGCACATCCGCGCACAAAGGGAGCCCGTTTTTGCACCGGCGGGCACCGGCACCGATTACCGCTGACCACGAAGGGTCTCCCGGTGGCTCGTGCAGCCTGGCAAGCCACCGGGAGACCCTTCGCAGAGGGCGGAAGAAACGCAGATCAACAGAACGCGCGTGGTGCGGCTCGCAGAGAAGCTACCTTCAGGTCCCGCGGCCGGGGACGGCTGGGCGGGACGCGCACACGGATCAAGAAGGCGTTGCGCGCTGGGCGTCCCGCAGGGCATGCGGCGGAGTGCGGGACAGGGGCCACGCCGCCGAAGGCGGGCACGGCTCACGGGGAACGGGGGCGGTCAGGAGCCTTTGCGGCCGCTACGGCGCGGGCGCGAGGCGCCGCGCTTGGAGCTGCCGGATTCGACTGGCAGCGTGCCTTTGCAGTCCGGGTAGCGGCTGCACGACCAGAACGGGCCGCTCTTGCCGCTGCGCTGGCGCGTGGGTGCGCCGCACTGCGGGCATGCCGGCCCTTGGGGAACCTTGATGGACAGGGAGGCGCTGCCGTACTGCGCAATCAACTGCGAAATCCACGCGGCCTGCTTGCCGATGAACACGTCCAGGGTGAGCTGTCCGGCCTCGATCATGTCGAGCGCCTGTTCCCAGACGGCGGTGGTGCCAGGGTCGGCAATCGCCGCAGGCACGGCATCGATCAAAGTGAAAGCCGCATCCGAGGCGCGGATGGCGCGCCCCTTCTTCACGAGGTAGCCGCGAGCGATCAGGCCGCCGATGATGTTGGCCCGCGTCGCTTCGGTGCCGATGCCAACCGTATCCTTGAGCTTCTGCTTCAGGCGGGGATCGGACACCAGCTTGGCGACGCCTTTCATGGACTTGACCAACTCGCCTTGCGTGTACGGTTTGGGCGGCAGCGTCTTGAGTGCCTTGAGATCGACGTCGGCCACCTGGCATGCCAGGCCCTCATACAGTTTCGGCAGCGCGGGCAGCACCTGGGCGCGGACCGCAGTATCGCCCTCGCCATCACCGTCTTCGGCCTGCGGCTCGGCGAGCACCTGGCGCCAACCCGGGATGACAACCTGCTTGCCCGTGGCCGCCAGGTTCTGCCCCCCGCACGAAAACTTGGCCACAGTGCGGTCGAACTCGTGGTGAGGGAGGAACTGCGCCAGGTAATGCGACCGGATGAGCCTGTACACGGCCAGTTCCTTCTCGCTCATGGCGGAGAGCTTCGCCGGTTCGAGCGTCGGGATGATGCCGTGGTGCGCCGTGACCTTGCCATCGTTCCAGGCGCGCGAGCGCTGCGAGCGGTCGAGCTGGCCCATGATCGAGCGCAGCGAGGGATCGGTCTTGAGCAGGCTGTCGAGAACGGTGGGCACTTCGGCAAACATGCTCTCGGGCAGGTAGCCGGAGTCCGAGCGGGGGTACGTCGTGGCCTTGTGCGTCTCGTACAGGGCTTGGGCAATCTCCAAGGTTTCCTGCACGTCCAGCCCAAGCTGCTTGGAACACACTTCCTGCAAGGTGCCCAGGTCGAACGGCAGCGGCGGGCCTTCGCGGACACGCTCAGTCTCCACCGACACGACGTGGGCACTGCCCGCAGCGCGGATCTGCTGCATGGTCTGCTGTGCGACCGGCTGCCGCAGGCAGCGGCCTGCGTCGTCGGTGCACGCATCGGGTGGAACCCATTGCGCGGCGAAAGTCGAACCGCCTGCGAACAGGGACACGGCGATGGCCCAGTATGGTACGGACACGCAGCGCGCGATCTCGCGGTCGCGGTCCACAACGAGCTTGAGCGTCGGGGTCTGTACGCGGCCGACCGACAGCACGCCGTCGTAACCCGCCTGTCGCCCCAGCACCGTGAACAGCCGGCTCAGGTTCATGCCCACGAGCCAATCCGCACGGGAGCGCGCCAGCGCCGAGTGGTACATCGAAAGCGTCTCGGCCGAAGGCCGCAGCTTGCCCAGTGCCGCCCGAATGGACGCATCGTTGAGCGCCGACAGCCACAGGCGTTCGATGGGGCCGCGGTAGCCGCAAAGCTCCACGATCTCGCGGGCGATCAATTCGCCCTCGCGGTCGGCATCGGTGGCGATAACCAGGTGAGTCGCCTTCGCCAAGAGCGCCTTGACGACCTTGAATTGCGTGGCGGTCTTCGGTTTGACCTCGACCCGCCAGTGCTGGGGAATGATGGGCAACTGCTCAACGGACCATCGTTTGAGCTGCTCGTCGTAGGCCTCGGGCGGCGCCGCCTCCACGAGATGGCCGATGCACCAGGTGACCGTGACGCCGGAACCGTTGAGGCAGCCTTCACCGCGCTGCGTGGCGCCGAGAATCCGGCCAATGTCTTTGCCCTGGGAGGGCTTCTCGCACAAGAACAGCCGCATATCCGTCCATCCCGATTCCTGTTGTTCATGGAGTTGCTGGGATCGAGGATGCCGAGCGCAGCCCCTGGCAGCAGCAAACAAGCCGCATGCGGCAGCGACCGCTTTCACGCCGATGAAATGGCGAGTGCGGGGAAGGTGCGTGGCCGGAAGTGTGCGGGCCGAGAGCCGCGATTTCCGGGAGCGCGCGTGGAACTCGGTGGACGTTGGTGGAGCTATCCCCTGGGGATAATTCGCAGCGCATGGAGGGCGGCGAAGCACTGCGGCAGCCGCCCTCCATGCCCGATCACTTCCTGCGCTTGGTCTCTTTCGGCGCCGTCGATTCCTGGGTGGCCTGGGGCTTCGGCTCTGCCTCCTGTGGCTTCGGGCTGAGGGCCACAGACTCGATGCGGTACGGCAGGATGCCGACACTGCGCGCGTTGACCTGCCAAGTCTCACGCGGCTGATCTTCGTTGTCCGTCCAGGGGTCGCGCTCCATGCGGCCGACGACCAGCACCCGCATGCCCTTCTGGTAGAGCTGCTGCCAGCGGTCGGCGTCGTGGTGCCAGAGTTCCACCGGCGCCCAGAAGCCGCCGCGGTCCTCGAACTCGCCGCCCTTGGTGGGGACGGGGTTGTCGAAGTACACGTTCAGCCGGAGCAACCGGCGAGGATCGTCGTTGCCATTGGGGAATTCGCGGTACTCGGGAGGCGATCCGATGTTGCCCTCGCCGATGAATTGTGTGCTCATGTTGGAATCTCCGTGGTGGTTGAAATACCCGTGCCTCGTTGGGCTCGGGCGCGTGCTCGGATGGCAGGCGCAATCACCGATCGCGCACTGCGGCAGGAACGGACGCGAGCCGGCGCAGGTAGGTGTTGTCCGCCTGCGCGGCCTTGCTGGCGCATTCCTGTGCTTGCCTGCCCAGGGTGTGCAGCAGGCTGATCTGCATGTTCAGCATGACGCGCTGCAGTTCGATCTCGTGCAGGTCGTGCAGCAGGTTGACCGGCGTGCTGGGGCTCGCCATCAGCTCCTGCCACAACGCCACGCCCATGGCCGATCGATCGTGCTTGCGCCAGCGAAGAAAGGTCGTGCCTGCGCCAGTGGTCTGCTGGGCCAGCTCGACGGGAAGCAGGTGGAAGGGATGCCCGCACGCCTGTGGCAGCACCTGTCGCTGCGCCAGGGCAATCAACTCGTCGCGCATGGCGAAGCACTGGCTGGCCCAGGCCTCGAAGTCCCCTTTACCTTTAAAAGGCTTTAAAAGGCCTTTTAGAGAGGCCGCGTGTTCCAGCCGCATGAAGGCTGGCTGTTCCAGACGACGGAAGTAGCGCGGTTCGCGGTTCGGGTCGCTCATGCCGGTTCGTCCTCGCCGGCGGCTGTGGACTTGGCCTCGGCCGAATCGGCGGCAGCGCCTTCGTCGGTGGGAGATGCGGCTGCGGCAGCGCTATCACCACGCTGTTGCAGACCACGGCGCACGACGGGCGGCGCAAACTTCGAGCGGCGCATGCCTTCGAGCACGTCCTGCGGCAGTTCGCCGAACTTCTCCAATGCTGCCCGAGCTGCGGCGTTCTTGGCCGCGAAGTCGTCGCGGGTGCAGCCCGAGTAGCGGTATTGCTGGGCCAGGCTGAACAGGCTGCGCAGCGCGTGGGCACCTTCGTTGAGCCAGCGCTCCAACGTCGAGCGATCGATCAGCGCGGTGTGGTGGGCGAGGATCAGCTTGCGGGCGATGTCGTCGTAGTCGGCCAGCAGATAGACGGCGGCAAAGCCGAGCTGCGCGTTCACGAACAAGGGGAGCTTCACCGGCTGCACGTTGAGGTTCTCACCCAGGCTCAACGCCGCAGGCACGCCGGCCAGTGCCTGGTCAACCTGCTCGCGCAGCGATTGCAACGTGGTCCTGGTCTGGTCGAGCTTTTCCTCGATGCGCAACATCCACCAGTCGCTGTACGGGTCGTCCTGCTCCGAGCCGCGCTTCATCTTGTTCATCACGGCGATGTAGCCGTTCAGGCCGACGATGCCGGGTCGCCCCTCGGCGGCGGCGCGGCCATGCCAGATGCGCGAGGCGTGGTGGGTGTGAAGCGTCAGCGACATCGCGCTGCGCAAAGAGCCGAGATTGAGTTGCAGAGGTTCGTTGGTTGCCATGGCGTCCGCTCGCTTGGGAAAAGGAGCGGTCAGGATCGGCACGCAACGGAAGGCAGTCAGTCAACAAACCGAAATGAACCGGGACCCGGTTGTCGTGGCAGCGGTGGCCTGTGACACGAGCTATCCCCAGGGGATAGCTCCATCGAAAGCCATGGAGCGCTGCTCGCGCAAATGGTGCGTGCGCTCATGCAACCGACGCCATTACGGCCCCCCTGGACCGAAGTGCCATGCCGTGCCTGTCGGCGTTACAGCTTGTAGTACATCTATCCCCTGGGGATAGCTCTACTGACGGCCATCGACGTCTGCTTCACGCCCTTGTCGCTCGTCGCGCTCAGCTACTGCGCAGAAGGTCGCGCAGCCGGTCAATGTGCTGCCGGGCCACCTCGGGTGGAACCACATTGCGCGGTGGTTCAGGCGGTGCATCTCGTGCAGGGGCAGGTGGCGGTGCTGACCCGGCTTGCTTGGCCCAGGCGTTGAACTCGCCACGGATGGCGCGCTGGATGATGCCGAACAGGTAGCCTGCCGGGTTGCGGATGGTGCTGCCGCGACAGCGATCCGCCCATTCGTCCAGCACGGCCTGGCGTAGCGGAGCATCGACCTGCTGCAATGCCACGATGGCGGCGGCCTGCTGCTCTTCCTTCAAGCCGAGAAAGCGATCAGGCAGGCGAACTCCTGGCATCGCACGCGCCTGCCCACGCTCACGCGCGGTAGTACGTACTTCATTCATACGACTACTACGTACAGTACGGTCCTGCTTCGGATTCCGAAGAGCGCCGTCTGACGCGGGTTTCGGCCCTGCTTCGGAATCCGAAGAGGGGTCATCAGAATTCCGAAGAAGGCTCGGCGCCCCTTCTTCGGAATCGTGAACCCTATCCTTCTGTGGATAACTCTCCTGCGACCCAATGCCCTGGCTCGCGAGGCGTTCGGCAAGGACCTGCAGCCGCGAGGGCAACGTGCGGCCAGACAACAACGGGTCTTCGGCGATTTCCTTGAGGGTGTGCAAGCCCACGACCTGGACGGCCTTGGCCGAATGGCCCAGGGCTTGGCTGACGAGCTCCAAGTAGTCCGGGTCGAGCTGCATCGCCTCGAAAGGCGTCAGGGGCTCATCGTGCAGGACGTAGAGGTTGCCGAGGATGCGCCCGGTCTTGGGGTCACGCCTGCGGCGCACGAGACTCAACCAGCGAGTCAGGCGCAACAGCGTCAGCGCCCGTGCCACGGTCTCGTGAGAGGCCTGTCCGGCGCAGGGCATTGACGCGAGCCACGGGCGAAGTTGCTCATACGTCGGAAACGCCGTGACCCCATCCTCGTTGAGCATCATCCGAAAGACTTGCCAGGCATTGCGTTCCAGCGGCGTCAGGCGTCGGTCCAGGAACAGCCGTCGCGGCACGCTCTCGTGCCGATTGCCGCTGAACAGAAAACCGTCGCCGGTTGCGGAGACAGGAGATGTTGCGGATGCGGGAGCTGGCGCGGACGCGGGCGGGCGAGGTTTCGGTGCAAGGTCTTTCAGCGCGCTGTCGAACAGATCAGCGAGGGCGACCGGGCCTTGGCGTGGTGCTCGTGGTGCAGCGTCGTCCACGGCCATGACTCAACCCAATCCCTGATCGATCCAGTTCTTGATCGCAGCCCAGACCACCGACAGCGGCAGTTCCATGCCTTCGGCGAGGTCCATTGCCGCATCAAGAACCGAGGTCTCATCCTCCAGCTCGACATTCCTGCTGCTGGTCACGGCCTTCCAGCGTCGCCACAGCTCGGTGTCCTGCTCCTCGTCCAGAACCGGATGGCGCCCCTTGCGTTTGGGCAGGCCGAGAACTTCACGCCGTAGCGCGACTTCCTGGTGCGTCAGCCCATAAAAACGGCTCGCCATTTCCGTACTGGCCCCCAGGCGCAACATGCGATCGACGGTGGCGATCTCCTTCTCCACGTCCTGCGCCTGTTTGAGCAATCGCCGGAGCACTTCCCGGTTCACCGAGACAGAGCACCACGAGACGCTGGCATTGGCCAGTACGCTGATCAGCGCCGGATGCTTGAGCGCATCCAATTCTTCCTCACCGAATCCCATCGCCTTGCAGCGGCGCAGTTGCCCGTTGCGCAGATCGTAGAGCGCCTGCGCGATGACGGCCTGGTTGAGTGGGTTAGGTGCGGACATGCGGGCCTCCCTCGCTCAGGTCCCAGGACCGAGAGCGCCGGCTTCCAGATCCAGCAGGCGCCGGGCCAGCCGCAGCAGACGAAACAGCTTGACCAGCGCGGTGTCGCTCAATCGCCGGGCCCCGTCGGCATGACGTTGGCCTTGGCCGTGCAACAGCGCTGGCAGGTCGGTGACGAAGTGCCCGCCGTCCAAGCCCACGTCGGCCGACTGCTGACCGGCCAGGGAAACCAGCAGCGCGAGCACGGCACGTGCGAGCGGCGACGAAACCTGGGTCGGGGCACGACACGCGAACCCGATGCCATCTGAACGATCCTCGACACACGCGTCCAGGTCGACCTCGCCCGCGATCTCGCGCGCGAACTGCGCGATGTGGACGCGCAGGCGGCCGGGTGCGTCGAGACCTGGGTCGATATGCCAGATGTCCGAGATGGGATAGAGGCCACCGGCCTGCACGGGAATCGACTGCAGCACGTTGGCCGAGAAGTCGGGCGGAAGCGCATCGCCCAACTGGTCGGCGACCATGCGCTGGATGGACTGGAGCCGCTGCGTCGTGGGTGCCGGAGAGACGATGTGCTCGTCAAGTAGATCGCCAGCCGCTGCCGCAGGGGTGGCTGCGGATGCCTCACGCGGGGCCGCATCGTCCTGGGGCCTTGTCGGCGCGGCGGCAGAGTGGCCTGCAGAATGTGCTGCTGTGGCGGGGGACGGTGCCGGTTCAATCGGCGGCCGTGCGATGGCCCCAGGCTCAGGCAATGCCGGCGGCGCCGATGGCGGGGTTGGGTCGCTGACCAGGGCGCGGTGGCGGCTCTCGGATTCGGTCAGGTCCAGGGCAAGCACGTCGTAGTCGATGCCCAGCAGCTCGGACATCTGACCGATCAACTCGTCCTGCACACGCTGCGGCGAGAACTCGTCGGCCTGGGTATCGAACTGCGACAGCACTTCTTGGAAGAAACTGTCGAAGTCGAGCGGCAGGGAGCGGCCCTTGGCATAGTGCTCCCACGTGCGCTCACTGGCCTTGCGCATGACCGACAGCCGCTCGACCTGGTGGCGACCGAGGCCACCATACAGCACGGTCGGGATCGCAGGCAGCAGGTAGCGCACCGCATCGGCCATGCGGCTGATGTGTGACTGCTGCACGGGGAAGCCGTCGGCGCCCAAGCGACGGGCCAGCTCGGACTGGCTCAAGGTCGTGCTGCTTTCCGCTTCATAGAACTCGCGCGCCTTCTCGACGCCGAGGGCGCGCTCGATGAACGTCAAGCCGCCACGCAGTTCGTTCTCGGCGAGGTGCCCGGTCAGCGCGACGATCTCCCCGCGCGCAGGCCACGGCCGGAACAGGCACGATATGCGGAAGAAGCGCTCGTCCTTCGTTTCTGTCCAGAGTTCGCGCAGGATCGCCAGCCTGGTGTTGCCGCCGTTGCGGATGAAGTAGTGCGCCTCGCCAGGACGGCGTGTGATGGCTGGCGCCGCATCCAGGCCGCGCTCGCGGATGGAGGCCTTGATTTCATCGTAGGCCGAGTTGCGCTTTTTGCGGGGATCGTGGTCGTAGGGCCGCAACTGGTCCAGCGTCACGACCATCGGCGTGTCGGCGATGGGGTCACTCAAAGCCGTGGCCGATGGCCCACTGCGCTCGAACCCGGCGGCAAGCAGCTTGCCGGCCATGTCCTGGGAGGTCATCTCAGCCATGGCCGCATCCCTCGGCGTTGGCGGGCCGGGCCATGCGGGCCTCGCGCTCGGCTCGGCGGATCTGCGCACGGGCATTGAGGTCTGCCCGGTAATCGCTCGCTGTCGAGCTGGTGTAGATGGCGGCGCAGCCGGTCTTGGTGAATTTGAGGTGTCCACCCCGAGTACGTTTGACGTGCCAGCCTTCGCTCACCGCAAACTCGATCAGGGCGCGCAGTCGCTTGTGGCCACGGGACAGTTCATGTGCGCTCGCCACGGGACCTCCCGGTTTCAATAGAACGTGGAGGACGGCCGGACACGCGGGCGAATCTGTCTTGCCACTGCGGGAACAGTTCGCCGGCGAGCGTGCGCATGGTGTCGAGCGCAGCGGGCGCAACTCTGCCTGGTGGCTGTCGATACTCGACGCGATGCACCGGCATGCCGCGGGTTGCAGCGCGCGGATAGGCTTCGATGGCCGGCACGTCGGTGCCCAGCACGCGGATGCCCGTGTGATCCTGAAATAGGTCGTGCAGCGCCTGCTGGATCATGCGTGCGTTGGCGGACACGGGGTGGACACGATTGATGAGTAGGTGCAGCGGTGGCGGTTCGATGCCAAGGTGCCGATACGGCGCGATGTCCTCCAGCAACTGCATGGTGCCGCGCCGCAGTTCGCGGGCCGCAAGGATTTCCGGGGTCACGGGTGACAGCGCCAGGCCGGAGGCGAGCACCGCCATCTCCAACAGCACCGAGCGCGCGCCTTGGGTGTCGATTAGCACCAGGTCATAGAGCGGCGCCAGCGCCGGCAGCAGGTGGCGCAACCGCAGGCGCCCGTCTGGCGCGTGCAGCAGCAAGGTGTTCAGTTCACCCCGGTGGTCGTTCGAGAGCACCAGGTCCAGGCCCGCGATGATGGTGCGGGACACGAGCTGGTCGAGACCGCGCTCGTTGAACGCCAGCAGCTCATAGATGCCGCCGGGCGCGCGGTGAGCCAGATCGTAGTAGGAGGACAAGGTGGGCTGCACGTCGAGATCGAGCAGCAGCACGCGCAGCCCCGCGTCCGCGGCGAGCCCGCCGAGGTTGGCGGCCGTGGTCGTCTTGCCGACGCCACCTTTCGTTGAAATGATGGATACGACCTGCATGGCGCTCTCCGTTTGGCGATGGGAAGTCCGAGGGGGAGCGAGTCAGGTGCGGTTGTTAAGGCGTTCGGCGATCCACTGATCGATCTCGACCGAATCCCAGCCCACCGCGCGCACGCCAAGGCGCAACGCCTGTGGAAACTGGCGCTTCTTCATCAGGTTGTAGATGTGGGCGCGTTTGAAGCCGGACTTCGCTTCAACTTCATCGAGCCGCAGGATGCGGCGCTCGTGCGGTGGCAGTACAGGTACTTGCGACATGGCGGTCACTCCTGAACGCTCAGTGGCGTTTGTTGGCGTGACCTCTATTCAATAGACATGGCTGCAAAAAGACATTGCAAATGCAATCTCCGAGACTGCACATACAAGATGGAAGAATTCACGCGGCTGCGCTACGCACATTCTTCCTGGCGTTGGCGAACTTGCCGTTCAAGGTTCGCTCCGTGATGCCCATGGTGCCGCCATAGTGGGCGAGCAATGCGGTGACGATTGCCTCCTGCGTCTTGAAGCTGGAGTACGGCACACCCGATGGGGATTGACCCAGCATCAGCGTCAGCATGCCACCGATGATGTTCAGGTACGTGGTCTCCGCTCGATCACTGATCGCGCACTGCTTGGATGCCAACAGCACCGCGGACTGCTTGAGCAAGGCTTCGTGTTGCGCTTGAAGTTTGCGCATCTCACGCCGGCTATGGTCCAGCGCGGCCTGCAGAGCCTGCCGTTCCAGCAGGATTGCCTGTCCTGTTTCCAGGGTGATGGAGGGATGCGCCATGCGCTCGCTGCGGCTGAACAGGAATCCGGGTCGATGCTCAGGATAGTGAGTGCGCATCCAGCGTTTCAGATCGACGTGGCGGATGGTCAGATCGGGTGAACTCACCAACTCTGGGTCATTGAGCGTGATCCCGTTCTTGCCAAAGGGCAGTTCCGAGTTGAGGATGCCGTCGTAGATGCGTTCCGAGTACAGCCGACACTCGTTCCATCGCGGGCAGTCCAATGTCTGCGGCAGGCACCGCGGTGATGCGATCGAGGCGAGGATCGACGCCTTGTACCGCAACAACCCAGCCCACCGTATGGCAGCTTCGATGGGACGATAGAACACCTTTGATAATGGTGGCTCCTTGTGCATGTTTTCGTCTCCTTTCGGAAGCGCTACATCACCGGCTCCTTTCTCGCCCTGCCAAGGGCTGTTGTGTCGTTATGCCTGTGGCGGATGCCAGGGACGAATGCCCCGGAACGTGGGCGGACGAGATCATGGCATCCGCCACAGGTGGCCCTCTCTTGCTCAATGTGCAAGAATCGACCAGTTGCCGGCCCGTCGAGTAACAAGGAAGAAGCACGCTCGACAATGGCGCTCACGGTGCCAGCGTCATGGGGTGCGTCAGGCGTATCAAGACCGATTCGCTATGGTCTGATATCCCTACGGTTTCACAAGTCGCGCTGGGGCGCAGTCGTTGCTCAACGTCCAGAGGGACGCAGAGAAAACCGCGCGTGTGATGCTTGTTCTGGCATCCTGATATATCGACATAGCATCCAGCGATCCTGGGCTGTGGCCAGTTTGAGGCTGTTGCGCGCCGCTCCCACACGGTCGCCAGCTGACCAGGTGATGTGAACATGCGCCCCATCTTTCCTTGCTCGCCGCTTGGCCTTCATCACGAACAGCCTTGGGCTGTGGTGCGCACGGCATCAAACCAAGCGCGGTCTCAACGTTCGATGCTGATGCCATTCCTGACGCAAGGAGACCTGAGTGTCGAGCGGCGTTGCAGGGGCGGGCCTCTGGTAGCCGTGTATTCTGCGTCGGTTGTCAGGGGATGAAATGGCAGTCCTTGGACGCTGATGGAAGTTGTTGGATGAGTTTTGTTGCCGAGGGCGAAGAACAAGGCTATAATTCAGGCCTTCGCTGCTCACGGCGGCGAAGAATGTGATTGGGAAACAAGGATTTAGCGCCCTAGTGCCTGTCTCGTTTCCCGCTCCAGATATCCACAAAGCCTCGGCAAACCCGAGGTTTTGTTTTTTAAGCGCTATCGGATACTCTCCGCGTGCGCAAGCGATGGCCGGGTGGCAGAGTGGTCATGCAGCGGACTGCAAATCCGCGTACGCCGGTTCGATTCCGACCTCGGCCTCCATCGCATTCCAAGGCGCATCCGCAACAGCGGTGCGCCTTTTTTCTTTCCGCCCGGATGGCGAAATCGGTAGACGCAAGGGACTTAAAATCCCTCATCCGCAAGGGTATGTGGGTTCGAGTCCCACTCCGGGCATGTTGTCCTTCAACGGGTTTAGCGGATCGCAACGATCCTGGCTTCTCTTGCCCGTAAAAATCACTTCTCTTCGGGCGTGTTCGCAACCGGCACGTCGACGTCGCGAACGTCGAGTAAGCGCAGCCGTCAGCCTTTATGGAACTCGATTGTTCCACCGTAACCGTGCCCCGCGAACTTCACCGCATAGACCGCTCCAGGCAGAAGCCAATCCACGGCCTCGCTGGCTGTTGTCGCCGTCCAGGTGCCATGGCAGCCGTGGCGCCCAACCTTCTTCTCATATCCGTCTCTCGTCCGACGTACGTCCAGTCCACCGTCTGCGTCCGGAAGGGGTGTGCCAAGCACATCGTTGACGGCCAGATGGCTGAGAATGGTGGCGAGCTGGATTGCTTCCCTTCCCTCTGTAAAGCAGAACGTGCAGGAAAATGAGAGTCCTGTGTCACGTATGGTCGAATACTTGATCGACGGAATAGCTGGCGGACATTGCTTCATGATCGGGCGGTCCATCGATTCGTGTGATCTCCGCGCATGGCTACCCAGCACTGTCCGGTAATCAGCACCCCGTAAATCAGCGTTATCGGCATACCTTGGTCAATCTTTAGTTAGTGGCCGGCCCTCAGTATCCGTGACGGGCCTGTGCTTGACACTCAGGAGGACCGCGGTGTGCCCATCTACTATTTACATAGTTGACTTGCGCCTTCTGGGCAGGTAATAACTATCCTCATAGTAAGAACGGGCCGGAGACATGAAAATCTCATTGACCGATCGCGAAGCCGACATCATGCAGGTGCTCTGGGATCAGGGCCCATGCCTGGTAGCGGAGGTCCGCGAGCGCCTGGGTGATGACCTTGCGTACACCACGGTCCTGACGGTACTGCGTGTGCTGGAGAGCAAAGGCTACGTAGGGCACCAGGAAGAGGGCCGGGGCCACCGCTATTTCGCCAGCGTGAAGCAGAAGGCGGCGCGGCGAAACGCGATTCAGCACCTGACGGATAAGCTGTTCAAAGGCTCGGCAGAGCTGCTTTTCTCGCACATGGTGTCGGAGCAGAAACTCAGCGCGGAGCAGATCCAGCGCATGCGCCGGCTTCTGGCCGAACGTTCCGGCGAGGATGAATCCTGATGTTTGCCTGGATGCTGTATGCCGCCTTGGTGACCCTGGCACTGACCACGGCAGCATTCATGGCAGAACGGGCCGCCAAGGGCAGGGGAGTGCCGACGAGGTGGCCATGGGTGGTGTCGATGCTTGGATCGCTGGTGGTGCCCATAGTGATCGCCTGCGCATCGATACAGCTTCCCGGCAGCGCTGCCGGCGACAGGACGACGGCAGCGCTGGTATTGAGTGATACCACGTCCATTCGAACTCCCTTGACGCAGATCCACCTCGACGACATCCCTGTGTATGGGTGGTCCATCAGTGCCGATGCTGTCGCTATCGGCCTATGGCTGTCGGCATCGGTAATCATGCTGCTGATGCTCTCCTTTGGCGTGGCCTGGGTATCGCGTCGCAAGCGCGGCTGGCGTCACGGCATGGTACATGGCGAGCGTGTGTGCATTGCACCCGACACAGGTCCAGCCGTCGTCGGCTTGATCCATCCGCAGATCGTCGTGCCCGAGTGGCTTCTCCAGATGAGCCCGGAGCAACAGGGCCACGCGCTGACTCACGAACGCTCACATTTGCAAGCCCGTGACCCGTATGTCATCGCCGTTGCCCTGGTGCTACTGGTACTGATGCCGTGGAATGGCCTGTTGTGGTGGCAGTTTCACAGGCTGCGTCGTGCCATCGAGATGGACTGCGATGCACGGGTGCTTCAGGGCGGATGTGACGTTGCAGGCTATTGTGAAACACTGCTCTACGTCGGCCAGCAGAAGTCGAGGCATATTCCCCTGCTTCCCGCGATGAGCGACTCTGTGGCGTTTCTTGAATCTCGTATGCGCCAGATGCTGCGCAAGCAAGGCAAGTGGGCGCGCGGATCGGCTGCGATCTTCCTATGTCTTTCGATCAACATGGCGGTGGTTGCGGCGCAGCTCACTCCGCCCGATGCGAGTCGGTCAGGCATGCGGTCGTCGGTGACGTCGAGCCCGGACACGTCGGATCGCTATACCGGTTTCTATCAGATAAGTCCTGTTTCACTTATCGAAGTAACAAGGACCGCCGATGGCCTATCGGTCAGCATAAGTGGCCAGATGGCCGCGCCGAGGCCATTTCAACTCGTTCGCGCTGGCGGTGACCAGTTCACGGTGCAAGGCAGCGATGCGCTGGCCGTGCATTTTGTGATGGATACCTCCGGGCACGCCATACGCTTGATCGCCACCCAGGGAGGTCGCGCCATACTTGATCGGCCTCGCATCGACGAGGTAACCGCACAACGGATCCATCGTGCACTCGCCGCTCGCATCAAGGCACAAAAGCCTTTTGCTGGTAGCGAGAAAGCGTTGCGCCTGCTTCTGAGCGACCCCGACAGTGGCGTCGGTATGAGCCCTGAACTCGCCTGGCAGCGTCAGCAGCAGAAAGAATCGCGCGAAAAATACCTTGCCCGTATCGGACCAGTTCAGTCCTACGCGTTCACCGGTGTCAACGAGTTTGGTTCCGATACCTATCGGGTCAAACGCAAGAACGGCGATGAAACCATCATGCTGGTGGTCGATGAGGACGGCACCCTGGCGAATGCCGTCCGGTACTCGCCCATGGCTTCTCCGCCTGATTCCTGAGGCTTAACCCCATTGCGCAGTTGACGCTGGCGACCACGTCGTGGCCGGACAGGTATTCCTGCGCCCTGTTTGACCACCGGGAGTGATGAAATGATCTTTACAGCATTACGCAAGGTCGCGGGATTCGGCCTGGTCGTGGCCATGTGCAGTGCCGGTGCTTCGTTGCCTGCCCGTGCCGAAAAGCCCAATCCTGGCGTCTATACGGGCAAGTTGCACGGTGCCCTCTACCGCATCGATATCCCAGCCAACTGGAACGGCGATCTTGTCATGCTCATGCATGGCTATCAGCCCGTGGGAGCCCCTGTGTCGTCACCGATGACGGCGGCGGATACGACCCCTGTATTCCTCAACAAAGGATTCGCTGTTGCCCAGAGCCAGTTTTCATCGCAGGGGTGGGCGGTGGGCGATGCCATTGCCGACAACGAGCGGCTCCGCCAGTACTTTGTCCGAACCTATGTCCAGCCCAACCACACGTATATCTATGGCTTTTCGCTGGGTGGTCTGGCTGTAGCTGCAAGCATCGAGCGTTATCCCCATGCGTATACCGGCGCCATGATCACCTGCGGGTTAACGGTGTCTACACCGGACTTCCTGGCCCGAGGCATAGTGACGCCTCTGGTGGCATTTGATGCGTTGATACCGGGCGTCATTCCCGACCTGGCGGCGGCCGATTCTCCGCCGGCGATTGCACCCGACGTGATTGCCGAGGCGCTGGAGGCGCACCCGAAGGAGGCCGCCATACTGGCAAAGCGTCTGGAAGAGAGGCCGGAGACGTTGCCGACGTTGGCCCTGTATTACATGGGCCTTCGTGAAATTGAAAAACGTGCGGGCGGCATGCCTGTCGACAATCGAAAGGAGAGGTACGAGGGCTTTGGTGACGACGTTTCGTTCAACCAGAAGGTACATCGCTATAGCGCCTCGCCGGAAGCAATCGCCTATGCCAGGCGCAATGTCACCCTGACGGGGCATATCGAAGTTCCGCTCGTGATGCAGTGGAATACGTTCGACCAGACTATTCCAGCCAGATTCCATGATGTGTACCCGAAGCAGATCAGGGCGGCGGGAAACGGTAAGTGGCTTACCGTGCTCGATCCGACAGGGGATGGTCACTGTGATTTTACCGACGACCAGGCGTCTAAGGCAGTTGATGCCTTGGTGCGAAAGGCAGGTGCTGACTAGCCATGGTTTACAACCAGCTGGCTTCGCCCAGGCCATCAAGAGACAATCGGTCAGCTTCTGCGACAGGGTGAAGGCCATGTTGCCGTGAGTGGTGCTTGCCTGCCTGAAGGTGCTCAAATCCAGCAGGTAGGGGAATGCTTCGCAATGCGATGGCATTTACCATGAAAGATCAGGATCCTCGCTTCTTCTCGGCAACCATGCCGGTATCCAGGCATATATTCGGCGGCGGACGGCGATAGCGTCTACAGGGAGCTTCCCTGGGGGTACGTCAGTCATGAGATGCCTGGGACCATTGATATGGCTGCCAGTCTTGCCGAGGCTGTTCTTCGTATGACTTGCGTGCATTGCGGGGCACATAGCCTGCATTTAAGGCGATGCTCACTGTGGGGTACCCGTACACCAGTCATCGATGCACGGTCTCAATCGCGCCTGGGCGACCGAATCTCGTCAATGCGCAGGCTGGATGACGATGATCGTCATGCCAGCCAGGGCGATGGCTGCGCCAACCATGTCCCATGCCGTGAGCCGCACGCCTTCGACGAGAGCAAGCCACGCCAGTGCCACGGCGATGTAGATGCCGCCGTACGCTGCATAGGTGCGTCCGGCAGCCGTAGGGTGCAGGGTCAGCAGCCATGCGAATGCCGCGAGGGCGAGTGCTGCCGGAATAAGAAGCCATAGCGGCTTCGATTGGCGAAGCACCAGCCAGGGTAGGTAGCAGCCCACGATCTCCGCCAGGGCGGTCAGGACGAAAAGGACGACACGCCAGGAGAATTCAGCCATGGGCTCAGGAAGCAGGTAGCGACGAGAGCGCCGATTCTAGCGTGCGTTTGTAGGAGCGCGCCTTGCGCGCGACCGGGAATAACGGCACAACCGGTCGCGCGCAAGGCGCGCTCCTACAAAAATATTTCGTTTCCCGGCAACCGAATTGCGAACTTCTATCAGCATTCTTCCTTGCTTTATCTTGCGTACCGCATCTGGACGACCCAGCGTATGGATGCGTTCCGGGATATGGCGTGGGCATCGTCTTGCGGGCGTGGGCTCCTTCCATTAATGTGAGCCCATGCACCCGTCGAATGCCCCTTTCATTATTGGCGCTGTCCCTTAAACGGCGGGGTAGCCATCGACTGGAAAAAGTCACGAAAACCCGCCCGGATGGCGGGTTTTTGCTTTCTGGGCACCACACGGAGAACCTGGAAATGTATACGTCGACAAAAGGCGATGCCGCAGTAGAGCAGAACACAGCGATTCTCCACATGGTGTGCGGAAAAATCGCAGCCGGAAAATCGACCTTGACCGCGCACCTGGCCGGCGAGGTGAGGCATGTGGCGATCAGCGAAGACGTGTGGCTATCCCGGCTTTATCCCGATGACATCCGGTCGATCGATGATTACATCCGCTGCTCAAGGCGTTTGAAGGATGCCATGGTGGAGCACGTGACAAGGATACTGGCGTCGGGCATCTGCGTCGTGCTCGATTTTCCGTTCAATACGGTGGCCTCGCGTGCATGGGGACGTAATATTGCGTCGCAGGCTGGCTGCGGGCACCGGCTTCACTATCTGGACGTGAGCGACGCGGTGTGTCTCGCCCGGCTACATGCACGCAATGCCCGAGGTGAGCACCCGTTCCAGGCTACGGAAGCGGAGTTTGCGCAGATCACGCAGTACTTTGTCGCGCCTGTGGCGGAAGAAGGGCTTCATGTCGTGGTCTATGACGATGAAGGGCGGCGTCGGGTAACACCTGTCGTTTCGGCCTGATCTTTATCCAGGATTACGATGTCTGTCGTAGCCCGATGCAATTGCCCCATGGGTCGCGTACTTGCGCGATGACTTCGCTATCACCGATAGCCATGGGGCCGCGGTAACGAACGCCACCCATGGTTTCAAGGGGGGCGATGAGGAAGGATACGTCCGCGAGGTTTTCGATGACGACGGCCAGATTATCGTTTTGCTGAATGCGATGAGGCGATGCGTCCGGCCGGCCTATGTACAAGGCCTGGCCAATATCTGAATATGCGGCATCTCACTGCCAGGATGGGCTATGCGAATCTTCTTCAGTCTTGCGGTCATGACGGCCGCTCTTTCCGGTTGCGCCACGACGGGGCACAGCTATGCAGACGACAGGCCGCCTATCGGTGTGCAGAAACCGCAGCCTGTGTGTTCCTCCGGGCCTGGTGGAAAGACAGCCGCCTGCGCATCGACGATGCTTTTGAACTCGGCGTTGCCGAAGCAGTAAGTTCATCTATTCCTGACTCAGGTGCGATCGCGCCCCCCTTCCCGCGCATCACGCAGGACGTCGCGGGGGAGAAAGTCGACCTGCTTCTCGATACGGGTCTACGGCTCATCCTGCCATCCGCGTCCCTTATGTACAGATCGGCACATGGCGTACGGGACCCGTATGGTTCACTGAGCGCGCTGACGACCGCTTTCTCGGCAAAGGCATGTCGTCCTTCATGGACAGCGAGGTCTATGGCGCCGCCGGTGGCAATATCTTCGCGCCGTTCCGCATGACGGTCGATTATGCCCATCGGAAGGCATGGTTCGCCTGTGTGAAGGGCTGTACGGCAGCGCCCTAGCGCCGTACAGCTGCCGGGCATTCGCGACGCCGTATCTCGACGGCCGGCACGGTCCCACGTACGATCCTCACGCCTTGTTTCCGGTGGCGTGACGTAACGTCATGCCCTATGGTCGCGAAGGCGCAGGCCTCACATCGGGGCCTGCGCCGTTCGGCGGACGCTCGTTTGGCTACTACCTGGACCCGATGCCCTTGAGGAACGATGTGATCGTGAAGCCCGTGGCGGCGCGCAACCTGCACGGCCAGGTGGTCCAGGAACTGGGTCAGATGATCGTCAGCGGCAAGCTGGCGCCGGGCGAGGGGCTGCCTCGCGAAGAAGTGCTGGCCGAACAGCTCAAGGTCAGCCGCACCGCGCTGCGCGAGGCGATGAAGGTGCTCGTGACCAAGGGCCTCATCGAATCCCGGCAGCGTACGGGCGCCCGCGTGCGCGAGGCCGTGCACTGGAACCAGCTCGACGCCGACGTGCTTGCCTGGCGCTGCGCCCTGATGCCGACGGACAGCTTCGTGGAGAAGCTGGTGGAGATGCGCGAGTTGATCGAGCCCGCCGCCGCCGCCTCGGCGGCCAGGCGGCGCACGACGGAACAACTGGCTGACCTGAAGACCGCGTACGAGGCCATGGCCTCCTCCGAAGACCTGGACAGCTGGGCGGAGGCCGACCTGGCCTTTCATGAAACCCTGCTGCGTTGTACGAACAACGAGCTGATGGTGTCGCTGTTCTCGGTGATCGAAACGGCGCTGGGCACGTTCTTCCTGCTATCGGCCCGCAATTCCGAGAACTTCAAGCTGGCGCTGCCGCATCACGAAAAGGTCTACGAAGCGGTGCGCAAGCGTCAGCCCGATGTGGCACGCCAGGCAATGCTGCGGATGGTAGGCGAGTCACGCGACAACATCCGCCGCCAGGGCCGCAAACTAAAATCAGCCTGAGCATCTGTAGGAGCGCGCCTTGCGCGCGACCGGACAGGCCACAGTCACCCCGGTCGCCGACCCCGCCGGCATCCTACAGATGCTGCGCCGCAGCTTGCGGCCCACTGCTAATAAAATACTACAATTAACCCAGCAGCGACCTCATGGCCGCGACACGACGTCATGCCAACTATGCCGCATGCCGCTCGGGAAAAGGGTTAGGGATCGACGAATGCGCCTGACGCGCGATGGCAAGGGGGCTTGCTGTCGACGCCGGACTGCGGCCTTTCGCCGGCAACGATTGAACGGGGAGAGACGGCGTGAGCGGGGCGTTCTGACATGCTGGAACTACGTAATACGTACCTGCGACTCGGCGTGCTTCCCGGCACCGGAGGCGGTATCGCCCGTTTCGACTGGCTGGAAGATGGCGGTCCCTTGCTGCGCCCCTGCGATGATCCGGACACCACGGAGCCGAATCGCCTGGGCTGTTATCCCTTGCTGCCGTGGAGCAACCGCATCGCCAAGGGTGGTTTCACCCATGAAGGGCATGATGTCGTCCTCGCACCGAACCGCAGCGACGAGCCCTACCCGATCCATGGCACCGGCTGGCAGCGGCCCTGGACGGTGGCCCATCACGACGCCACCGACATCGTGCTGACGCTGCACGATGCCACGGCGGGGGCTTATGCCTTCCGGGCCACCCAACATTACCGGCTGGATGGCCCCTCGCTGGAAATCCGCCTGCGGGTCACGAACACCGGCGACTTCGTGCTGCCCTTCGGCCTGGGCGTGCATCCGTTCTTCCCGCGCGATGCCGACACCCGTCTTCAGGCCGGCGCATCCGCACTGTGGATGAACGACGGCGAAGACCCGCTACCCATTGCCCTGATGCGTGTGCCGCCCGAGTGGGACTTCACGAAGCCGCGCCCGCTGCCCAGGGGTGGCATCAACCACGCATTCACCGGCTGGCCGGGGCAGGCCGCCGTGCACTGGCCGTCGCGTTCGCTGCGCCTGCATGTGGATGCACAGGCCGATGTCTATGTGCTTTATGTGCCCGAGGGCGAGGATTTCTTCTGCCTTGAACCGGTAGACCATCCGATCAATGCGGTGCACCTTCCCGGGGGAGCCGTCGTCAACGGGATGACGGCCCTGGCCCCGGGCCAGCAACTGGAACGCCTGTTCCGCTTCCGCGTGGAAGCCGGCGTGGCATAGCGGGGCATCGCGCTCCATCGAATGACGAGGATACGCACGTTGAATACGTTCACCCGATATCGCCGCTTTTCGTCCGTGCTGGTCATCGCCCTGATGCCGCTTGCCGCCATGGCGGCCGGCAAGAACGACGCGACGCCACGCTACGACGCCTCGCAACGGGTGTTCCGTATCGACGCGGGCAAGGTCACCTATGCCATGGGCGTGAATCCCGACGGCATGCTGCAGAACGTCTACTGGGGTGCCCGGCTGGCCGAGGACGATCCGCTCGCCGCGCTGCCGGCGCCGGAACGCTCGTCGTTCGATCCGGCCGGCGCGCTGAGTCTGCAGGAATATGCCGGCTGGGGCGGCTCGCTCACCGCAACCCCTGCATTGAAGCTGCGCTTCGACGATGGCAATCGCGACCTGGTATTGCGCTACGACAGCTACCGCATCGACGGCGGTGATCTGGCCATCCTCATGCGTGACGCGCAGGCCGGCGTGAAGGTCACCCTGCATTACACCGCCGACGCTGCCACTGGCATCGTGGGACGCTCGGCCCATATCGAGAATGGCAGCGGCAAGCCGCTCACCATCGACAGCGCGGCATCCGCAACCTGGAGCCTGCCGCCGGCCAGCGACTACTCTCTGCGCTACCTCACCGGCACCTGGGCCGGCGAGTGGCATATGCAGACGCGTCCGGTGACGCCCGGCGCCACGGTGCTGGAAAGCCGCCGTGGCAGCACGGGCGACGAAAACAATCCATGGTTTGCCATCGGCCGTGGCAGCGAGTGGAACGAGGAACACGGCGATGTCTGGTTCGGCGCGCTGGCCTGGAGCGGCTCCTGGCAGCTGCGCGTGGATGAAGACATCCTTGGCCAGGTCCGCGTGACCGGTGGTTTCAACCCCTTCGATTTCGCCTACCGCCTCAAGCCGGGCGAAGCGCTGGACACGCCTGTGTTCTACGCAGGCTATACGAGCGATGGCGTGGGCGAGGCATCGCGCCTGCTGCACCGCTTCGAGCGTACGCGCGTGTTGCCGCAGGGGCCCACTCCTAAGATCCGTCCGGTGTTGTACAACTCTTGGGAAGCCACGGAGTTCAAGGTGGATGATGCCGGGCAGGAACGTCTTGCCGAGAAAGCCGCCGCGCTGGGTGTCGAGCGTTTCGTGGTGGACGACGGCTGGTTCGGTGCGCGTGACAGCGACCATGCCGGCCTGGGTGACTGGGTGGTCAACCGGAGGAAGTTTCCCAATGGCCTGAAGCCGCTGATCGACCGCGTGCATGGCCTGGGCATGACCTTCGGTCTCTGGGTCGAGCCGGAGATGGTGAACCCCGACAGCGATCTCTATCGTGCGCATCCGGACTGGGTGCTCAACTTCCCGGATCGTGAGCGCAGCCTGGGCCGCCATCAGCTCGTGCTTAACCTCGCCCGCGAAGATGTCCGCGAGCACGTCTTCCAGGAACTGGATCGCCTGCTTACCGAAAACGACATCCAGTTCCTGAAGTGGGACTACAACCGCAACTGGTCGGAGCCGGGCTGGCCGCAGATGGCGCCGGACGAACAGCAGAAGGTGTATGTCGCCTACACGCGCAACCTGTACGACATCCTGCGTCGCCTGCGGGCGAAGCATCCGGCCATCGAGATCGAATCCTGCTCGGGCGGTGGTGCGCGCGTGGATCTGGGCATCATGGCGCTTACCGACGAGGTATGGCCTTCCGATAACACCGATCCGTCGGATCGTCTGTCGATCCAGGACGGTTTCAGCTACGCCTATGCACCCGCGACGATGATGGCCTGGGTCACCGGCTCACCGAACTGGGTCAACGGACGCACCAGTTCACTGGATTTCCGTTTCCTGTCGGCGATGCAAGGGGGCCTCGGTATCGGTGCCAACCTGCTGGACTGGACGCCTGCCGAGCACGAGACGGCTAAGCGTTACATCGCCGAATACAAGACCATCCGCACCACGGTGCAGCAAGGTGAGTTGTATCGCCTGCTCTCGCCGCAGGGCAGGGCGCCGTGGTCGGCGACTGAATCGGTGTCGGCGGATCGCACGCAGGCTGTATTGTTTGCTTTCCAGCGCCAGGGCGAGGAAGCCCGCGCCTATCCGACGCTGCGCCTGCGCGGCCTCGATCCGAAGATACGCTACCGCACGCGCTTCATTCACGGCACCGCCGCTGCCGGCACGCCGGAGATCGCCAGCGGAGCCTACTGGATGCAGCGTGGCATCAACCTTGCGATCAAGGGTGATCTCCAGGCCGCAGGCGTGGTGTTCGAGCGCGTGCGCTGACCGATTTCGTTCCACGCGCGGTGCGTCGCGCGGGAGCAGCAGGGGTTCTTCGGCCGGTGCCCGTCATGGCGGGCGCCTCCTTCACCCATGGAGTCGAACCATGCACGACCGTAACCGTCGTTTCGCGTTACGCAGGCTCGTCATTGCCTGCGCGCTATCCCTTGTTGCCCCCTGCGTCATGGCGCAGGTCAATGGCGTTGCCCAGAAGCCTTATCTTGGCTGGAGCAGTTTCAGCCAGCAGACGATCGAACCGGATTTCCTGACCCAGGCGAACATGATCCGCCAGTCCGACGCGCTGAAATCGTCGGGGCTTCAGGACCATGGCTACACCTATATCAATCTCGACTCGGGATGGCAGGGTAGTTTCGATGCCAATGGCCGGCCCACGCCGAATTTGTCGATCTTTCCCGACATCAAGGCGATGATCGACCATATTCATGCCAACGGTCAGAAGGCCGGCATCTACTGGATTCCCGGCGTGGAAGAACCAGCGGTGCAGGCGAACTCGCCCATCCTCGGCACCCCGTACCACATTCAGGACATCCTGGCGGTGCCGCATCGCGCCGGCAATGCCTTCGGTGGGCCCGGCACCTCGCCTTATCACTACAAGATCGATTTCTCCAGGCCGGGCGCGCAGGAGTACATGGATTCGGTGGTGGCGTTGTTTGCGTCATGGGGTGTGGACTTCATCAAGCTCGATGGCGTGACGCCGGGGTCGTACAGCGATGACCTGAGTATCGACAACCGCGACGACGTGGCGGCATGGTCGCGTGCCATCCAGCGCAGCGGGCGTCCGATCTGGCTCACCGTGTCCTGGCAGGTCGGCAAGGATTACCTCGATACCTGGCGCACCTACTCCAACGCACGCCGCATCGACGATGACGTGGAATGCGAAGGTCGTTGCGCAACGCTGACCAACTGGCCACGCATCGAAAAACGCTTCCGCGACCTGCCGAACTGGCAGGATGCCGCCGGTGGCTCGCAGGGTTGGAACGACCTGGATTCCCTGGACATTGGCGATGGCGACCTCGACGGCCTGAGCCTCGACGAAAAGCGTTCGGCCTTCACGTTGTGGTCAATGGCGAATGCACCGATCTATCTCGGTGGCGATCTGACGAAGCTCGACGATACGGGGCGCCAGCTTGCCACCAACGACGACGTGATTGCGGTGAACCAGTCTGGCAAGCCGGCGAAGCAGTTGCAGGCGGGCGATCTTCAGGTATGGGTGAGCGACCTGGGCAACGGACGCTATTACGTAGCCCTGTTCAATATGAATGCGACGCGCACCGTTGCGCAGTGGCAGTGGCGACGCATGGGCATCAACGGCGCGTTGCGTGTGCGCGATCTCTGGACCCACAAGGAACTGGGTCCGTCGTTCGGTAGCCATGTCACGTTGCTGCCGGGGCACGCCACGCAGCTGTTGCTCGTGGAAGCCATGCCAGGGCAGGTGGCAGCCGATCCATCCGCGAGCTTCGAGGCCGAAGCCGCAACGCTCGCCGGTACGGCAGCCGTGTATGCATGCCCGGCCTGCTCGGGTGGGAACAAGGTCGGCGGCCTCGGGCTTGGGGCTGGCAATACGGTGACGTTCGGCCAGGTCTACGCGCCGCGTGACGGCAGTTATTTTCTGCGTATCGATTCGCTGACCCAGGGCCTGCGTTCCTATCTGTATCAGGTAAACGACGGTCCGCAGCAGACCTTCAACTCCGGCGGCGGCAGCTTCCTGTTGCCCTCGTCGGGCACGGTACCGATTTGCCTGCGCAAGGGCTACAACCGCATCAGCTTCGGCAATACGGTGAGCTATCCACCGGATCTGGATCGCATCGTGGTATCAGGCCGCGGCGATGCGCCGCGGCCTGACGTCACCACGTATGAAGCGGAGTCGGCGGTGCTCGGTGGTACGGTCACGGCAGGCTTCAGCAATTATTTCTCGGGCCTCGCCAAGGCCGGCAATATCGGTGGCGGTGTTGCCAATTCGGTGACGTTCACCAACGTCACCGTCCCTGCAACAGGGAGCTATCAGCTGGAGATCGATTACGCGACGAAGGGCGCGCGGAGTCTGCAAATGTCGATCAACGGTGCCACGGCGATGGAGTTTTCACTCGACGGCAGCAGCTTCGACGACCCGGTGGCGAAGCTTGTGACGGTGACTCTGAAGAAGGGCGTCAACACGATCCGCTTCGGCAACGCGAGTGGCTTCGCTCCCGACCTGGACCGCATCGTGGTCGCTCCGCCCGTCGTTCCGGCGCTGCTCGGGCTCGCTTCGTCGCCTTGCCGTTAAGGCAGCCGTGTCAGCCGGCCGGGATGGCTGGCTGACACTTACGGCACATGGCGCAGCTACTTGCGACGTGCGACGCTCCGGGCACTATCGTTGCGGGGGCATGGGATGGTCAGTCGTCGGGAATTCATCCAGGCGGTGCCGGCGGGTGCGCTGGCGCTCGCGACGGGCGCGGCGCCAGGTACGGCCGTGGCATCGGCACAGGCAAAGGCATCCTCGCTGGACAAGGCGGTGGCGCTGGTGGGAGATGACGTTCCCACCGCATCGACGAGCCTGCCTGCACGACTCCAGGGCGCGCTGGACACCACGACGAAAGCCGGCGACATGTACCTGCATAACGGCGCGACGGGGCGCATGGAGGAAGCCTTCGCCCGTCTGCTCGGCAAGGAGGACGCCGTCTTCATGCCCACGGGTACGATGGCCAACCAGGTCGCGATACGCATCCTCTGCGGCGACCGGCGTCATCTGTTGTTGCAGAAGGAAAGCCATGTCTACCGCGATGAGGAAGATTCCACGGCGATCCTGAGCGGGATCAATCCGGTACCGATCGAGGGAGGTACCGGTGACGGCCTGATTGCCTCGGTTGAGGCGGCGCTGGCGCAGCGCAAGGAGGATCCTTATCCGATCGAGATCGGCGCCATTTCGCTGGAAAGCCCTGTGCGACGGCTGGATGGCTCCTGCATCTCGATGGACGTCATCGGCCGCATTGCATCGCTGGCGAAGACCAATGGCATCGGCATGCACCTGGATGGCGCGCGTTTGCTGTTGATGAGCGGGCAGCCCGGGTTTGATCCGCGTACCTATACGGAGCCGTTCGACACCGTCTATGTATCGCTCTACAAATACCTTGGTGCGCCGTTTGGTGCAGTGCTTGCAGGCAGCAAGCCGCAGTTGGCACGGGCGCGCCAGCTCAGGCATATCTTTGGCGGCACCCTCTTCCACGGCTGGCCGGCGGCCCTGCTTGCATCGCAAGGGCTCGATGGCTTCATGGGTCGTTTCGCGAAAGTACGCACCACAGGAGATGCGCTACTGGCGAAGCTGGAAGACATGCCGGGCATCCGGGTGGAGCGGGTGGCGCGTGCGAGCAATATCGCGATCCTGCACCTGGAGCCTCGCATCGTCGAAGGCCTGGGCAAGCGGGCCGAAGCGGCGAATATCTTCGTGGCGGGCCCGGAAGACGGGCGTCTTCCGATCTCCTTCAACGAAACCCTTCTGCGTCGCCCGGTGGAGGCCATTGCCGCGGTGTTTTCTCCCTGACAAGCCCATGGTGAAAGGGGGCTTGCGCGATGTCGAAAAAAACCTATAATGGCCGGCTCACGACGCGGGAATAGCTCAGTTGGTAGAGCACGACCTTGCCAAGGTCGGGGTCGCGAGTTCGAGTCTCGTTTCCCGCTCCATATTCAGGCCGACAGGTCTTCCAGACATTCTGTTGGCCAGTGAACGAAAAAGAGGCGAAAGCCTCTTTTTTCGTTTCTGCCCCTTCCGTGGGCCATCCGCTCCAGGCAATACACCACCTCCAACACGGCCCGGCTGTTGCCGCGCTGTCGGGCGTTCCTGCGCCACTGGTCGCTCCGGGACCGGGATTTAACGATGTCCATATAAATCCAAAATAACGTGTCTTATATCCATGCTAGTGGTATAAGAAGCAAAATAAAGGAATTAATTTCCTTGATGGTTTGAGGGCATAAATCTATAATTCTGGGTGTTAACTTCCAGAATCGAATTTGGCGGCCCATATGATGGATTTAAGCTTCAGTACATCGAGCGAAATCGTTCATCGGCTTTGCCAGCGGCTGCGTATGGAGCGGCTCGCCCAGCAGATGACGCAGGCCGAACTGGCTGCTCGGGCGGGCGTCGGCACCAACACCGTGTCCAATCTGGAGTCCGGGCGCAACGTGGGGTTCGAGACCGTCGTTCGCGTCGCCATGGTTCTTGGCCGGGCCCAGGAGCTTGAGGGCCTTTTCCTGCCCAGGCTGGATAGCATCGAGGACATCCGGCGCTACGAACACAGCGCCAGTCGCCAGCGCATCAAGAAGAAATCCGGCCATGCCTGAGCAGGTGAACGTCTACTACGAAGGCTGGGGCGAGCGATGGCGGTGGGGCACGTTGGTGTCTACCACGGCTATCAATGGTCGTCCTCAGGTCGTGTTCGAATACAGCGACGAGGCAAGGCAAAGGGGACTGGAGCTGGCGTCGTATACGCTGCCGCTGAATGGACCAGCGTTACGCGGGGGCTTCCCCACCCGAAGAACTTCGCCTACCTCATGTCGCCGGAGGGGCGATGGAGGCTCGCTCCCGCTTATGACGTGACGTTCTGCGAAGGGCCGGGCGGATATCACCAGATGGACGTGATGGGCGAAGCGCTGGCGATTACTCGTGCAGCCATGCTCAGGCTTGCCAGGGAAGCCGAAATTCCGGAGACGATCGCTGCCAGCATCATCGACAGCATCCGTGACGTGGCAGGCCGGTTTAAAGGCATCGCCAACGAACTTTTTCCGCAGGCGATTACACGCGACTCGCTAGACATGATTCAACGTCGCATTGATCAGAACGTTGCCTTGTTGGGGTGACGCCCCGCAGTTTCCCTGGCACATGGCCCGTCGTTAGATGCATAGCCGACGGCTAAGGAACCTGCGCTCGCCCGTGGGCCCGGGCCAGCTCGAAGAACGCCTTGACATAGTCGACGCCCATATCGGCCTCGCGAACACCCAGATGGATCTGCTTGGCGATGCCATGGTTGCCCATGCGCAAGGCCACCAGGGGCATCTTTGTGGCGTATTCCTCGGCAAGCCAGCGGGGCAGTGCCGCGACGCCCCGGCCGCTGGCCACCATCTGCATCATGATGTCGGTGGTTTCGATCGCTTTCTGCTTCCGGGGGCTGATGCCCGCCGGTTGCAGGAACTGGCTGTAGATATCCAGCCGGTCGAGGGTCACGGGGTAGGTGATGAGCACTTCGTTGGACAACTGCTCGGGGCGAAGCCAGGGTTCGCCAGCCAGTGGATGGGAGTGATTCACCACCAGCACCTGCTCGTAGTCGAACACCGGTTCGTAATGGAGCCCCGTTTTGTAAAGCGGGTCCGGCGTGACAAGCAGATCAATCTCGTGGCCGAAGAGCGCGCCGATGCCGCCGAACTGGAACTTCTGTTTCACGTCGACATCAACCTCCGGCCATGCCTTGAGGTAGGGCGACACGATCTTCAGCAGCCACTGGTAGCAGGGGTGGCACTCCATGCCGATACGCAGTGTGCCGCGCTCGCCCTGGGCGAACTGGCGCAGGCGGGTCTCCGCCAGCTCGAACTGGGGAAGCAGGCGATTGGCAACTGCCAGCAGGTATTCGCCCGCCTGGGTCAGGTGCATGGAGCGGCCCTGGCGCAACCACAGTTCCGTGCCCAGCTCCCGCTCCAGCTTGCGCATGGTGTGGCTCAATGCCGACTGGGTGAGGCAAAGGAACTCGGCCGCCTTGGTCAGGGAGCCCTGCTCCTCGACGGCCCTGAGGATGGTGAGATGTCCACGCTCTAGCATGATCAGTTTCGATGGATGACTGAAAAAAGACCATCTTACTTCATGGGTTGGCGTTTTTATGCCAAGCACATCCCACCCGCTAAATGGACGTCCAAACCGTGGAATCAGCCCATGGTCTGGACGTCCGGCGCATCGGTGCGGCAAGGATGACTAGGCAGAGAGTTCGGCGCGGACGATATCTGCCCCGGCGCTGAGTGCGTTGAGCTTGCCCCTGGCCACCTGGCGGGCGAGTGGTGCCATGCCGCAATTCGTGGACGGATAGAGCTTGTCGGCATCGACGAAGCGCAGTGCCTTGCGCAGGGTGGCGGCGACTTCTTCCGCTGTTTCGATGGTATCGCTCGCCACGTCGATGGCCCCTACCATGACCTTCTTGCCGCGAACGAGTTCGATCAGGTCGATGGGCACATGGGAGTTGTGGCATTCCAGGGAAATGATGTCGATCTTCGATTTCTGCAGCTTGGGAAACGACTCTTCATACTGGCGCCATTCGGAGCCCAGCGTCTTTTTCCAGTCAGTGTTCGCCTTGATGCCGTAGCCATAGCAGATGTGCACGGCTGTTTCGCACTTGAGCCCTTCGATGGCACGTTCCAGGGCGGCAACGCCCCAGTCGTTGACTTCATCGAAAAAGACATTGAACGCCGGTTCGTCGAATTGAATGATGTCGACGCCGGCAGCCTCCAGTTCGAGGGCTTCCTGGTTCAGGAGTTTTGCAAACTCCCAGGCGAGCTTTTCGCGGCTCTTGTAGTGGTTGTCGTATAGGGTGTCGATCATCGTCATGGGACCGGGGAGGGCCCATTTGATGGGCTGACGGGTCTGCTGGCGAAGGAAACGGGCGTCGTCAACGAAAACGGGACGCGGCCGGCTCACGGCGCCCACGACGGTCGGCACGCTGGCGTCGTAGCGATCACGGATGCGGACAGTCTCGCGCTTCTCGAAGTCGACGCCACTCAGATGCTCGATAAACGTGGTGACGAAATGCTGGCGGGTCTGCTCGCCGTCACTGACGATGTCGATGCCTGCCAGCTGCTGCTCATGCAGGGAGAGACGAAGGGCATCCCGCTTGCCTTCGGCAAGCTCTTCATCTTGCAATTTCCAGGGGGACCAGAGTTTTTCAGGCTGGGCCAGCCAGGAAGGCTTGGGCAGGCTGCCGGCGGTAGAGGTGGGGAGTAGTTTCTTCATGAAAGATAATGATTTTTCTGATGGATTAGAGAGCGCACTCGGCTGCCCATTTTTCAAGGACCTGCCTGTGGGGCTTGATGAAATGCTCTTCCGTGAACCTGCCTTGCTTGACGGCCATCTGGCTACGCTCCTCGCGGTCGTAGACGATCTTGGTCAATGAATAATCCTGATGCTTCAGGCTGGGTTGATATAACGGGCCCGCCGCCGAGTTGGCGTTGTAGATCTCGGGACGGTAGATCTTCTGGAAGGTTTCCATGGTGCTGACCAGGCTGATCAGCTCAAGGCTGGAGTAATCGGCCAGCAGGTCTCCGAGGAAGTAGAAGGCCAGGGGAGCGACACTGTTCGGCGGCATGAAGAAGCGCACCTGAAGCCCCATCTTCGCGAAATACTGGTCCGTCGAAGAGAATTCGTTCTGCTCGTATTCGACACCGAGTATCGGGTGCTGTACGCCCGTGCGGTGATAGGTCTTGCTGCTTGACGCGCTTATGCAGATGACAGGCGGTTTGTGGAAGTTCGCCTTGTAGACGTCCGAGTTCACGAAGTGCTTGAACAGCTTGCCGTGCAAGTCACCGAAGTCATCGGGAGCGCCGAAGGTGGGACGGTCGCGGTTGTACTCTGGCAGCAGCACGCTGAAATCGTAGTCACGCACATACGAAGAAAAGTTGTTCCCGACCATGCCTTCAAAGGAGCGGTTGGTTTTCTTGTCGACGATCTTTGTCTTCAGGATCTCGATCAACGGGAACGCATCACCGCCGGCAGCGGTGTCGATGGCCATTTCCACGGAAATGATGTCGAGTTCTACCGAGTAGCGATCCTGGCCGGGGTTGTCCCAGTGCGCCAGGTTATTGAAGCGATTGTCGATCATCCGCAGGGTATTGCGCAGGTTCTCCTGACGGCTTTCGCCCCGGGCCAGATTGGCGAAATTGGTCGTTGCGCGCGTGCTTTCCGCAGGATGGTAGTTTTCGTCGAAGCACGTGGTCTTGATACTGAATGCAAATGCGTTGTTCATAGGGCCTGGCACCGTAAGGTTCTGCGATAAATGGTGAATCTGTCCGTGACCCGCTACGGGCCACGATGCGCCCGTCAGGCGGCGACGACATCAGCGACACGCGTCCGTAGTGCACCGTGGGTCAGGTCGAGCAAGGGCATGGCGCGTTCGATAGCCAGCCTGGTCCTCTGGATCAGGGCCTCGTTCCGGACCTGATAGTCGACGTAATCCGCCTCGGTCGCGTAGACGCCCAAAGGCAATGTGCGTGCCTGGAAGAAGCTGAAGAGCGGGCGCAGCTGGTGATCGATCATCAGGGCGTGGCGCTCGCTTCCGCCGGTGGCGGCCAGCAGGACCGGCTTGTCCACCAAGGCATCCTGACCGATGAAATCGAAGAAATGCTTGAACAATCCCGTGTAGGAGCCGCGAAACACGGGCGTCACCACGACCAGAATGTCCGCTTGCTCAACGGCCACGAGTTCCCGTTCCACCGCGACCGGGAGCTGGGTGCGCCAGATCGCGCCGGAAAGGTGCGGTGCGAGTACTCCCAGTTCCACCAGGTGCTGCTCGCACGGGACCTCGTTGCCGATCAGCCCGAGCAGGTGCATTGCCAGCGTGGCAGCGCGTGAGGGGCGCTGTAGTCCGCCAGAGACGGCTACGGCACGGAGGGGACGTGTCATGTTCTTCAAAGACCCGGCGAGTGAGGGCATGGCCGCTCCGGAAGAGGGAGTGGGCAACGTCGTTTGATGCTATCGACGGGCGGCCATGAAATAAAATGGTTAAAATTCACCCATCTATGAGCTTGAGTCATATGAATGGCCGCCACTCTGTGCTTTGAAGGTAAACCCCTTGATTTACATCGATAAGCCCGTAACGGCATTTAGCCTTACAGACGGCTATTCGCTGGAAGTCAGTGCGAGGGCCGTGCCCATCCTGGCAGCGAACGCCGCAGGTATACCGCGCGGATCCATGGTTTCCGTTCCCTGGCTGCCGGGCGAGAGCAACGACGCGCGGCTTGCAGCCATCCGCACCATTCGTGAGCTGGGCTTCCAGCCGATGCCGCATCTTGCTGCTCGCCGCATTGCCTCGCGTGTCGAGCTGGAAGCCTTTATCCAGCGCGCGGTCGTCGAGGGTGGCATCGAACGGTGCTTTGTCATTGCAGGAGATCCGGCGACTCCCAAGGGGCCGTTCGCCGATAGCTACTCGTTGATTGAAACGGGCGTTTTCGAGCGCGCCGGCATCAAGGTGGTTGGAGTAGGTGGCCATCCAGACGGCCATTCGATCATGAGCGAGGCCGATCGCTGGGATGTCCTCGAACGCAAGTACCAGGCCATCGTCAGTCGCGGCATGGCTCCCTTGATCATCACGCAGTTCGCCTTTGACGCCGACCTTGTCCTGGCCTGGCTGGGCGCATTGCGCGAGCGCGGCATCGCGCATCCCGTACGCGTGGGCGTGCCCGGCCCTGCGGGTGTGGCGGTGCTCGCGCGTTATGCCGCTTTATGCGGCGTGAGTGCATGCGCCTCCATGTGGGCCAGCTATGGCCTGTCACTTGGCAGGCTGCTCGGCACGGCAGGGCCCGATCACTTCGTGGATCGCCTGGCGGCTGGCCTCACGGCAGCCCATGGTGACGTGCAGCTGCACTTTTTCCCCTTTGGGGGCGTCGCACAGTCCGTGGAGTGGATAGGACGCTACCGGGCACGTAAGGGAACGGCACCATGATGTCATTGGCCCGCCACGGGTAGCGCTTTGGTCTGGTCCATTGGGACATCTGCTGCCCGATGGTACCGTCAGCAAGCAAAAAGCCCCTGATGCAGGGGCTTTTTGGTAATCGTACCTGCTGGCTTGTGGTCCTAGCGGGGGCAGGTCTGCGAAAGGCCGTTCAGGCCTTCGCTGTCCTGGTGCAGGCTGGCCGTGGTGGTCTTGCCGTCGTGCACCAGGGTCAGTACGTAGAGGCTGTCGAAATCGCTGTCCGGCCACTTGGGCACGATGCTGTCGTCGCCTCCGCTGTCCTTGACGATCTTCTTCACCAGCTTGACCAGCTGCTTGTGTTCCCAGGCCACGAAGATCGTGCTCGACCGGAAGTCGGAACCCAGCAGCACATCCTTCATGTCGCTGATGTCGGTAAAGCCATAGGGCACGTTCACCGGCATGCCCAGGCGGATCGCCGTGGGCTCGATGGTGGCCAGGGGGCGGATGTAGTCGAACTTGCCGGCGGGGTCGGAGACCTGCGTGGCGCCCGGGTCCGGAGCGAAGATCGCCGCCGGTTGGCCGTAGCGACCGATCAGTACATCGGGCAGGGCGAGCGAGCGGTTCAGTCCCTGGCAGTCCAGCTGGCCATAGCCGCCGTCCGGCTTCTCGCCATGGCGCATGAAGACGATGGTTTCCGTGGTGGGCTTGCTCGCAGCGAGGGCGGCAGCAGAAGGGAGGCAGGAAAGCGCGATAAGGGCGAAGGCCGGAGTCAGGCGCATGCGACACGAATCCATAAGGGAGGTGAAGTGCGGCTATTTGCGCGCTGCGCCTCTTTCCGGACCCTTTCGGTCGGATAAACCGGAGCCTATCGGGTGCTGCTGCTGGCGGGGGCCTTGGGCTTGCCTGCGCAGATCGACCGGTTGAGTGCGCGATCGGCCTCGCTCTGGTCGGTGGCCGTGAGCCGGGCGATGCAGCTCTCGTAGGTGTCCGGTTCCGGCGCCCTGGACTGCGTGTCGAAATACACAGCCGCGACGATCACCGCCAGCACGATGGCGATCCACGGGAGGTAGTCGGTCAGGCTTCTGGGCACGGCGGGGTGGGGGAGTTGAACTGACGGCAATCATACGACGCCGAAAGCCGTGACGTGCACATGGAGTCGGCATCCCCTTCACGCCCTGCCTATCGACGGCACGCAAGGCTGGAGCCCTCATGAAGGAGGGGGCCGCCATGGCGCATGATCATAAGAATAGTCTGGGCGCCCTGGCCGCGAGCCGGTTGCTGGCGGAGGCGGCTGGCGGAAAATGGGGGCCGGCCATTGTCATCCTGGCGGGCATCGTGTTCTTTCGCCGGTGGATGGCTGTGAGGGCTGCCCATCGGCAGCGGTCTTCCGTGCCCACGCGGCGTTAGCAGGGTCCTGAACGTCCGGAGAGCGCGCTGTCAGAAAGCCCTCACACACGAGCCGGGAAGAGGATGACAATAGCCTCTGGTTTTTCCGCCCAGGGAGTGAGGGGTAACCCCACTACATGCCGTCGCTCGCCCACCCGATCATAGACCTGCGCTGGTTGTCTCGCCTGCACATCTGGCATTGTACGTGTTCGCAGGCTGCGCGCCTCCGGTGGGAGGCGTTCAGAAGTACGGTCGGCCCAGGGAGGGCTTCAGATGATTAACGTAGTTTTGGTCGATGACCATGAATTGGTCAGGACCGGTTTCCGGATGATCCTGCAGCAACAGGCAGACATCCGGATTCGAGGAGAAGCATCGTCGGCCGAGGAGGGCCTGCGCCTGATTCGTTCCCAGGCGCCGGATATCGCCCTGGTAGACGTCCACATGCCAGGGATGAGTGGCGTCGAGCTTACGGAGCGTGTGATCCGGGCCAAGCTTCGTACCAACATCGTGATCCTCACGGTGGTGGACGATGCGCGTTTCCCCAAGCGGCTGCTCGATGCGGGTGCCCTGGGGTATCTCACGAAGGGGTGCTCCGCCGATGAGCTGTTGAGTGCCGTCCGGCAGGTGGCATCCGGCCGGCGTTACCTCGCGCCCACGGTGGCCCAGCAGCTCGCGCTGGCGACGCTCGATGGCTCCGATTCGCCGTTCGATACCTTGTCCACCCGTGAGATGGAAGTCTCCATGATGCTGGTGCGTGGTATGCCGCTCACGTCCATTGGTGAAAGGCTGAATCTCAGTCCGAAGACGGTTTCCACCTATAAGCAGCGGTTGATGGAAAAGCTGCACGTCGATCATGTGGTGGGGCTGGCTCATCTCATGACGGTGCATGGGCTGCTTGATACGCATAATCATCAGGTTGGCAGCTGATTCGTTGCTGTCGTGAGTAAACAAAAACGCCGGGCAATGCCCGGCGTTTTTGTTGGTGGAGCGGCTTATTCGGGATGCAGCTGGTATGCGGGGCCGTCACTCTGCCTGATTGGGTCGTGCCCATCTGCCGGTCGCGCGCGAGGCGCGCTCCTACAGGGGTGTCGGGGCGTGTGGGGTGCCGGTCGGTCGTGCGCAGGGTGGTGGTGTGGCGCGGGCGGGGTGCTTGATCTGATGTCTGCTCGGCGCGCTCCTTGTAGGAGCGCGCCTTGCGCGCGACCGCTATCCCTCAACCTTTACGACTGGGCATCCCGCGGCGACGAATCCCCACCGTGCGACTCATGGCGCGGACGGGTCAGCAGGTCGCCCTGGGTAGGCGGCGTCCATCCCGACTTCTCCGACGAAGACGCCGGCGTGTGGGATACGTGCGACACGTTCGACGCTTCGGGCGACTTCGGTGTTACCGATGCCGTAGCCGATGCCGACTCTTCAGGGGATGCGGCCGGGGCGGCAGCGACAGGCTTCGCGGATTCGTCTTCCACATGGCCTGCCTCATCGGCAGCCTTTTCGGAGGCGACCTGCTTGACTGGGGCAGCCGGGGTTTCCACGACAGGCGTTTGGGTTACCTGAGCTTCCTGTGCGTGAGCCTTCGGAGCTTCAGGGGCTGGCGCGACCGGTGCCTGGGCGTTGGGTGCTTCCGTAGCGTGAGCCGTGGAGGCTTCCTCAACCGGGGCGCCATGTTCGGAAGCCTTCTGGACGTCGGCGGCCGGAGCGTCCTGTACCGAGACCTTCGGAGCGTCTGTCGCCGGGGCTTCCTGCGCAGGCGCCGTCGGAGCAACAGATGCCTTGACGTCTGCCGTCGGAGCCTGGACTTCCTTCACCTCGGTCTTTGCAACTTCCACCGTTACGGGCTTTTCAGCATCACGGGCCACGACCGGTGCGAGCGCAGCCGGGGCGGCCTGGCTCTGCTCCGCGGTAGAAGCGTGCGGCGTCGCTACTTCAGCCTTCTCGGCGGCGGCCACGGGTGCGGTGGCGATCACTGGCTCGACAGCCTTCGAGGGCTCGGAGGCTTCCGGCAGGAGGCCGCGGGCCGGGGCGTCGAGTTCGGACGTCGGCTTCGGCTGCTCCTGGGCGGGCGTCGGGGCAGGCGCCGCTACGACGGGCTTCGTTTCTTCTGCCTTCGCTTCGACAACCGCCGGGGCGGCCGGAACGGTCGCTTCCACAGGCGTGGCAACAGCCGGGGCCGGGGACTCATTCTTCAGCGGGGCGTTCGATTCGGTCTGGCGACGTTCGGTCGTGCGCAGGTCGGCGGATTCCGCCGGCGTGGCCACGGGCTCGGACGAGATGGCGACAGACGTGACCTGCGCCGCGGCGGTGCTGCCCGGAATGGGCGGCAGCTTCGGCAGCGAAGGCAGGGTGAGGGCCGACGGTACCTTGTCGTCGTCATCGGTCGATTCGACGGCGGGGCGGGTGGCTTCGGTCTTCGGAGCCTCTACCTTGAAGGCATGGGTTGCAGCTTCCGCGGTGTCGAAGACCGGCGGAACGCTGTCGCTGTCACGTGCAGTGATCGGCGTGTTGTCCTCACCCTCTTCGTCATCGAGATCGTCGGCGCCTGCAGCACCATCGACGCTGGCACCCTGCGCACCGTCTTCCTGGCGACGACGGCGGCGACCGCCGCGACGACCGCGACGGCGGCGCTGACCGCCTTCACCGGCTTCCTTCGTGCCATCGGCTGCGACGGACTCGGTGTTCTCCACTTCGCTGGTGGCTGCCGTGGCCTCGGCGGTCGTGGCGGCCACCGTAGCGGCGGCCGCGCCGGCGACGAGCAGCTTTTCGTCCACCACTGGGGCCTGCGCCGGCGCCTTCTCGGCGCGCGGCTGGACTGGCTGGGCGGGTGTGGCGGCCTTATCGGCCTTCTCCGTCACCTTCTCGGCCTTGTCTGCCTGCGGCACGCGCTCGCCGCGCGGCTGCTGCTGGCGGCGATTCTCGTTGCCGGCCTGCTGCGGGTTCTTGTCCTGCTCGTTACGTCCGCCCTGGCGGCCCTGCGACGGCTGGGTGTCCTTCTGGCGATTCTTGTCTTCGGCCTGCTGGCCCTTGCCCTGCGGCTGACCCTGGGCCTTGTTGCCCTTGGCCTGCTGCTGGCCCTTGCCTTGCGGGGCGTTGTCCTTGTTGCGCGGACCCTGGCGCTGCGGATCGCCGCTCTTGCCACGGCCTTCGCCACGGCGCTCGTCGCGACGACCGTTGCGCTCGTTGCGGCCACCCGGGCGCGATTCGTCGCGGCGGGGGCTGGTGGCCGGCTGGGCGGCCGGTGTCGGCTGGGCGGAACCGCCACCGAACAGGGCGCCGAACAGGCGGGAGAAGAAGCCGCCGCTGGGCTTGGCCGCAGCGGCCGGCTGACGGGCTGGCTGCGCCACGGGCGTGGCGTCCGGCGTTTCATCACGGATAGGGGCCGGAGAGGCCGGCACGACGCCGGTCACCAGCGGCTGTTCGCCACTGCCCAGCATCTGGCCCATCTTCGGCAGCGGCGTGGCGAGCACGGGAGTGGTGCGCTCGTAGCTCGGCTTGCTGTGTTCGCCCATGTCCGCCTCGCGGATACGGGTGATTTCCAGATGCGGGGTTTCCAGCTTGTCGTCGGCGACCACGACCACGTGCACGCTGTGGCGCAGTTCGATCTCGACGATGCTGGCGCGCTTTTCGTTGAGCAGGAAGTTGGCGACCGACGGCGGTGCCTGCACCAGGACCTGCCCGGTGTTTTCCTTCATGGCGTGTTCTTCGATCAGGCGCAGGGTGGACAGCGCCAGGGATTCCACACTGCGGATATGGCCATGGCCTTCGCAGCGGGGGCAGACGATCTGGGTGGCTTCGCCGAGGCTCGGGCGCAGGCGCTGGCGCGACATCTCCAGCAGGCCGAAGCGCGAGATGCGACCGATCTGGACGCGGGCACGGTCGGCCTTGAGGGCGTCCTTCAGGCGCTCCTCAACCTCGCGCTGGTGGCGCGGGCTGTCCATGTCGATGAAGTCGATGACGATCAGGCCGCCGGCATCGCGGATGCGCAGCTGGCGGGCGATCTCGGTGGCGGCTTCGAGGTTGGTGTTGAACGCCGTTTCCTCGATGTCGCTGCCCTTGGTGGCCTTCGACGAGTTGATGTCGATGGCGGTGAGGGCTTCGGTCTGGTCGATCACGATCGAACCGCCCGAGGGCAGGCGCACATTGCGCTCGAAGATGCTCTCGATCTGGGTTTCGATCTGGTAGCGCGAGAAGAGCGGCGTGGGATCCTGGTAGAGCTTGAGCTTGCGCAGGTTGTTCGGCATCACCTGCTGGACGAAATCGCGGGCGTCCTTGAACAGCGACTCTTCGTCGATGAGGATTTCGCCGATGTCGTTGCGCAGGTAGTCGCGCAGGGCGCGGATGAAGAGCTTGGATTCCTGGTAGATCAGGAATGGCGCCTTCTGCGAGTTGGCGGCGGCCGAGATCGACTTCCACAGCTGCAGCAGGTAGTCGAGATCCCACTGGAGCTCTTCGGCGTCGCGGCCCATGCCGGCGGTGCGCACGATGAGGCCCATTTCGTCGGGCACGTTGAGGTGCTCCATGGCCTCCTTGAGGGCCTGGCGATCCTCACCCTCGATACGGCGCGATACGCCGCCGGCACGGGGGTTGTTGGGCATCAGCACCATGTAGCGGCCGGCCAGGCTGATGAAGGTGGTGAGCGCGGCACCCTTGTTGCCGCGTTCTTCCTTCTCGACCTGGACGATGATCTCCTGGCCTTCCTTCAGGAGCTCGCGGATGTTGGATTTACCTTCCGCGTTGGGATTGAAGTATTCCCGGGCGATTTCCTTCAGGGGAAGGAAGCCGTGGCGCTCGGCGCCGTAGTCGACGAAGCAGGCTTCGAGGGAGGGCTCGACGCGGGTGATGCGGCCCTTGTAGATGTTGGCTTTTTTCTGTTCGCGGGACGGGATCTCGATGTCGAGATCGTAGAGGTTCTGTCCGTCGACGATGGCCACGCGCAACTCTTCGCGCTGAGTCGCGTTGATCAACATACGCTTCATTGTAGATTCCTCGGCCTTGCCGCGCGGCCGCGCGCCGCGGTGGCGCCCAATTGGCGGCCTGCCGGGGATCGCGCCGCTGCGATGAGGCGTAAAGCGGCATAAGATCCGGGACCGATACCTGGGCCCGGCGTGATTCGTGAATAAGCGCCTTGCAACCGGCCCGCGTCCTTACGGATTAACCGGACAACCGCAACCCGAACCGTTACGATGTGGGGTGCCCAGCGCCCCCGACCCCTCGGACGGGTTGGCGCGACACTCGCCTTACGCAACGGAACCGGCACCCCGCGAGAGATGAGTCTTCAGCGGAGCCTGGCGCGAGCCGAGTATCCTATCAATTTCGAGTTTTATCAATGCAGACGGTAACTTCCCTCGACGGCGGCCAAGGTGTGCGCCTGGTCGAAATCGGTCCCGAGAGGGACGGCCAGCGCGTGGACAATGCCCTCATGACCCTCCTGAAGGGGGTGCCCAAGAGCCTTGTCTATCGCATCCTGCGCACGGGACAGGTGCGGATCAACGGCAAGCGCGCCAAGCCGGAAACCCGTCTCGCGGCCGGTGACATGCTGCGGATTCCGCCGGTCCGCGTGGCTGAACGGGAAGAGGGCGTGGCTCCGGCCGGCATGGTCCGGGCCGTCACGGAAGCCGTCATCTTTGAAGACAAGCACTTCCTGGTGATCGACAAGCCGGTGGGCATTGCGGCTCACGGCGGCAGCGGCGTGAGTCATGGCGCCATCGAGCTGCTGCGTGCCGCCCGGCCGAACGAACACCTGGAGCTGGTCCATCGCCTGGATCGCGACACCAGCGGCGTGCTGGTGCTGGCCAAGTCCCGCTCGGGGCTCACGGGCCTGCAGGCCCTGATCCGTGACAACGCGGTCATCAAGCAGTACCTGTGCCTCATGGTAGGCACCCCGCGCCGGGCCAAGTTCGACGTGAACGAGCCGCTGCTGAAGTCGGTGATGCACGGTGGCGAGCGCATGGTGCGGGTGGACGACGCCGGCAAGCCGTCGCTCACCTTTTTCCAGGAAGTGGAGCAGTACAAGGGTGCCCGCCTGATGCAGGCCACCCTGGGCACGGGCCGCACCCACCAGATCCGCGTCCATTCGCAGTACATCGGCCACCCGCTGGCGGGCGACCCGAAGTACGGCGACGAGGAAGCCAACAAGCGCTACCGCGCCATGGGGCTGAAGCGGATGTTCCTGCACGCGGCACGCATGAGTTTCGACCTGGATGGTCGCAATTACGACTTTTCGGCGCCGTTGCCGGATGAATTGAAGACGTTCCTGGATAATCTCCGCGGCTGAAGCAGCCGCCCCCTCTGTAGGAGCGCGCCTCGCGCGCGACCGGCCGGGCAAAACCATCCGTCGCGTGTCGCAGACTTTTACTTGCGCTGCGCCCCGGTCGCGCGCAGGCGCGCTCCTACACGAGGCGCGCGCGTTACATGAGGTAGCGGGCGCTGACTTCCAGGGAGCGGAGGATGCCGCCGGTGAGTCCGGCCTGTAGTACCACGGCTGCCGCTGCATGGGCCAGGGCCACCGGCAGCAGCGAGCGGTGGTACATGTACCACCAGGCCCAGCCCAGCTCGGCCACGAAGCACAGCTGCATCAGCAATCCGTTCGGCGTGTGCAGCAGGGCGAAGGCCAGTGCCGTGAGCAACACGGCGAATGGCCGAGGCATCGCCCGGTCGAGCAGGCTTCCGGCCACCGCAAGCAGCAGCCATTGCTGGAACAGGGCCCAGCCGACATAAAGCGCGGCGCGCCCGGCCGGAGGCCAGGCCAGCGAATGGCCTGCGACGGCAACCAGGGCGATGGTCACGGGAATGGCCAGCAGGGGCCATCCCGCCATCCGCCACGATCCTGACCAGTGCCACGCAGGTATCAGGCGGCGCCAGGCCAAGGCGCCCGCATAGGCCACGCCCAGGGCGAACATTGCCACGCCAGCGGGAGATAAAGCCGGGCCTAGCCCCAGGCCGGCGATCAGCCAGAGCGGGCCGGCCAGTGCCAGCAGCGCATCCGTGGCTCCGGCTGCACCGCGCCGGTGGGCTCGCCGGCCGCTGATGACAAGAATCACGACATAGATGGGCAGGGGCAGCCAGGTCCAGCCCGTCCAATGGGGGCCCGGTGGTGCCTGCGACCCAAACGTCGCCAGCGGATCGCTTGCATAGCGTCGGTCACGCCAGTGCAGCAGGGCCTCGGCGCTGAGACCTGCAGGCATGGGCACGCCCGAGGTTTCCAGTGGCCCGGAGCCGGAAGACAGCCAGGCCTCGCGCAGCGTCAGGCTGGCCTGCGCGGGCAGGCGAACGCCCAGGCGCAGCATCGCGAGCCGGGGTGGTAGATCCGTGGGCCGTCCGGCCGCATCGCGCCACGCGAGCTGGTCGAGACGGATTGCCGTGGGCAGCCGGCCACGGGGCTGCTTGCCGAGATCGGCGAACAGCAGGGGCGAAATCAGCGTCTGGCGGGCGCTCAGGGTGTATTCGCCCGCAGTCGAGGCCGTCATGTCCAGGCGCAGGGTGTCGAGCCGGCGCAGATCGACCGTGCGGGCGAGGGGGAAGCCGACTTCGTTCGGCCGGTCGTCCGTTGCCCGGACCTGTAATCCGTCATCCACCGGCTCGAGCTGGCCAGTGCCGAAAACGCGCCCGGCCACTACGTCGTCCCGCCCGGCAAAGCGCCAGTGCCAGGGCGAGTCGCCGCTGGCGAGGGCTGCCCGTTCCACCGCCCCTTCGCGTTCAAGGGAGAAACGGATCACCCGCGAAGCAAAGGGCTGCAAGAGGACGAACGCCAGCGCGGCCAGCAGGGCCGTCGCGATCATCGTCCACCATGGAGAGCTGCCGGGGCGCACGTCAGCGATCGAGCAGGGCCTCGACGCGGGCGGCACAGATGAAGTCGTTCAGCGAGAGGCCGCCGACATCGTGGGTGGACCACAGGATCTGGCAATGGCCGTAGCCGGCTTCCAGGTCAGGGTGGTGGTCTTCCTGGTTGGCCATGAAGCCTACGGCGTTGATGAAGCCCAGCGTGTGGTGGAAGTCCTTGAAAGGGAAGTCTTTCACGATGGCCTTGCCGTCGGCGGTCACCTTCCAGCCCGGCAGCGACGCCAGGTGGCTGTCGATGGCGGCGCGATCAAGCGCGTGCTCCGCGCCCTTGCGCGGCTGGCAGTGCTGGGAGGCGAGCGGGGAAAGCGTCATGGCCGGGCGTCCGTACGTAGAAAGCGTGAAGCGTGGCGTGCAGGCGGTTGAATTGTCAAAACGGCGCGCTCATGTGGAAACCGTACTAAAATGGTGCTGTTTTCCGGCAGCTCGACGGCCGGACCCGTTTCGGAGCCAACATGATCGATATCTCGGAACGCGCACAGGCGCATTTCCAGCGCCTCGTGGCGCAACAGGGCGAAGACGGCCTGGGCATTCGCCTGCGCGTGGTCGACGCTGGCACGCCCGCCGCCCAGTGCGAGCTGGAATTCTGCGCCGCTGGTGAACTCACGGGCGACGAGTGGACCATCGAATGCGAGGGCTTCAACCTCTATGTCGATGGCGAAAGCATGCGCTGGCTCGATCCGGCCACTATCGACTACGAGATGACGCCCACGGGCAGCCAGCTCAACATCCGTGCGCCGCGCATCAAGGGCGAGGCCCCGGGCGAGGGCGCCGGGCTGGTCGAGCGGGTGCGTTACGTGCTGGAATCCGAGATCGCACCGCAGATTGCCTCGCACGGCGGGCGCATTTCGCTGGTGGAGGTCACGGCCGAAGGCGTGGTGGTGTTGCGCTTCGGCGGCGGCTGCCACGGTTGCGGCATGGTGGATGTCACGCTGAAGAACGGCGTGGAGAAAACCCTGCGCGAGCGCATCCCCGAGGTGACCGAAGTGCGCGACGTCACAGACCACGAGACAGGCGAGAAGCCTTATTTCGAGCGCAAGGCCGGCTAATCCAGGTAGCGGTTCCGGCGTTCCGCAAGGAGCACCTCACCGTTGTAGGAGCGCGCCTCGCGCGCGACCGGCATCGCGATCCGGTTGCACATGTAGGTACGCCCCCCCCGTCAGGGCGCGTATGGCGAATCCGGTCGCGCGCGAGGCGCGCTCCTACAGGGGGTGACTTAATCCTGCACATGCCCCTCCAGCCCCTGCAACTTGGTCGGCAGGCTGGAGAAGTAGGCGGAGATGTCGCTGATGTCCTGGTCGGACAGCGTGGCCGCGAAGCCCTTCATGATGGCGTTGTTGCGGCGGCCGTCCTTGTACTCGTGCAGCGACTGCGCGAGGTAGTCGGCGTACTGGCCGGCGAGGCGCGGGTACTGCGGGTCGACGGCATTGCCGTCCTTGCCATGGCAGGCCACGCAGGTGGCGACCTTCTTGGCGCCGGCAGCCGGGTCACCGGCGGCCATGGAAGAGGTGGCAGTCAGCGCCAGCAGGGCGGCGATGGCGGTCAGGGCGATCCCACGGGTCATCGTATGCATCCTCGGCGGCTTACTTGGCGATGCTGGAGAGATAGGCGGCGATGTCGGCGATTTCCTGGTCCGACATGCTTTGCGCCTGCGCACCCATCGTCAGATGCGTGCGCTCGCCACTCTTGTAGGCCTTCAGCGCATTGACGAGGTATTGCTCGTTCTGGCCCGCGATATGCGGCACGTGGTAACTGGGGTAGGCATTGGAGTACCCCGGGATGCCGTGGCACCCCTGACAGGTATACACGAGCGTTCGCCCGTTGGCCTTGTTTCCTTCAGCGTGCGCCGCAAAAGCGGCGCACATGGCTACAGCGGTCAGACCAATCAGATGCAAACGCTTCATCAATGGGTTCCCTGGGTGCCGGGCGGGGCCGGGGTAAAAGTAGCTCCCGGAGTATAGAAGCGGTTCGCGACGCCCGACAACTCGCCCTGCACAAACCCTAGAGCAGGCTGCGCAGGATATGGAACCCGGCGATGTACTCGCCGGCGATGGTGCCGATGCACACCAGGAAGAAGTTGAGCAGCGTGCGCGCCACCCGATTCTTCCACCAGCCCGTCCAGTGGGTGATGTCGTCGCGCAGGCGTTCGAAGTCGCCGACGCGCGGCTTGCGGATCCAGGCTTCGACCATCGCACTGATGGCGCCGGACGGAATGCCGGGGCGGAACGGCTTGATGGGGCCGGCAACGAAGGCCGCGATGATGCTCAGTGGATGAGCGCCCGCGATGAGCGCACCAAGCGCCGACAGGCCGCCGGTGAGCAGCACCCAGCTCATCAGCGCATCCTTGCCCAGGCTCGGATTGCGGTAGAAGGCGAAGCCGATCACGGCGAAAATCGCGAGCACCACGCCCACGGCGATGTACTTGGGCCACTTCGATGCCGGTGGGGTTACGGCGAGGTCGTCGGCCGTGGAGCGGGCATCGCCGTGCTGGTGGGCCAGCTGTTCGCTCATGCCCTTCAGATGACCGGCGCCGATCACGACCAGCACCTTGCGCGACGGTGCATCGGCGTCCATGCGTTCGCCATTCTCGCGAAGACGTGCAGCCATGAACTGGTCGCGTTCGGCGATCAGCGCGTGATAAAGCGGGGCCGAGCCCTTGGCGAAATCGCTGAAGGCACTTTCAAGAAGATCGGACTGCTTGAGTTTCTCGATGTCTTCCTCGGCGATGTCCTCGCGCTCGAACACACTGCCAAGCATGCCGCCGAGCAGGCCGAAACGCTGGAAGAAACCGACGCTGCGCCAGGCGCGCTTGAGCGTGGTGCCGACTTCGCGATCCACCAGCCACACGGGAATGCCGCGCGCTTCGGCGCCATCCATGGCCGCTTTCATTTCTGCGCCGGGTTCGATGCCGTACTGCGAGGCGAGGCGCTTCTGGAACGAGCCGAGCACCAGGCTTGCCGCCACCATGCCGGCCTTGCCCTGGCGGATGACCTGGAACAGGTCCAACTGCTTGAAGGCTTCCGGATCGCGGATGCCGTGGGCGCGGCTGGCGCAAAGCTCCACCGCCACGGCATCGAAATGCTCGGTGGCGAGCAGGGCATCCACCGCCTGCACACTGGCGCGCGACACGTGCGCCGTGCCGAGGATGACGTACTCGACGCCATCGCGCTCCATGCGCTGGATGGGCTGGCCTTCCAGGGCTGCGACGTCGGTGGTGGCTATCTCGTCCGGGAGCATTCGGTATTCCAGCGCGTTAGGAGTGGAGCGTGAACGACGAACAGTAACTAGTGGGGCGTGAACCGCGAAGCGCAAGTAGGCGCTTCACGGCTCGTGCGGTCCAGCTCAGTCGCGGAAGCGCCTGGTCAGGTCACCGTAGGCGTCGATGCGACGATCGCGCAGGAACGGCCAGATGCGGCGCACATGTTCGCTGCGCTCCATGTCCACATCGCAGATCAGCAGTTCGGCGCCATCGGTGCCGGCCTGGGCGAGGAATTCGCCCTGCGGGCCTGCCACGAAGCTGGAGCCCCAGAACTGGATGCCGCTGCCGACGCCCGAAGGATCCGCCTCGTAGCCCGTGCGGTTGCACGAGAGCAGGGGCAGGCCGTTGGCGACGGCATGGCCGCGCTGCACGGTGATCCAGGCCTCGCGCTGGCGGCCCTTCTCGGCATCGTTGTCGTTCGGGTCCCAGCCGATGGCCGTGGGGTAGAACAGCAGGTCGGCGCCGGCCAGCGCCATGAGACGCGCGGCTTCCGGATACCACTGGTCCCAGCACACCAGCACGCCGAGCTTGCCCACCGAGGTGCGGATCGGCTCAAAGCCGATGTCGCCCGGCGTGAAGTAGAACTTCTCGTAGAACGCCGGATCGTCGGGGATGTGCATCTTGCGATACTTGCCGGCGATCTCGCGCGAGCGGTCGAAGACCACGGCGGTGTTGTGATACAGGCCGGTGGCGCGCTTTTCGAAGATGGACGCGACCACGACGAGCTTCAGCTCTTCGGCGAGCTTGCCGATGCGGTCGGTGCCCGGGCCGGGGATGGTCTCGGCCAGGTCGAATACATCGACACTCTCGTGCTGGCAGAAATACGGGCCGTTGTGCAGCTCCTGCAGCAGCACCAATTCCACGCCAGCGGCCGCGGCCTTGCGCAGGCCCGCCTCGATGGCGTCGAGGTTGGCGTCGCGGTTGCCGTGGTCGGTTTCCTGGAGGAGGGCGACCTTGAGGGTCTTGCGGGTCATGTCGTCGATCCTCGCGCGGCTCTCGCCGCGCTGTGTAGGTGAATTACTTGGCGATGTCGGCCGGCAGCTGCATGGTGATGCAGTGCAGGCTGCCGTTCTGCCAGATCAGCGGGCGGCAGGGCACCTGCACCACCTCGCGGCCCGGATGGGCCAGGCCGATGATACGGGCGGCCTCGGCATCCACGCGGTCGCCATAGGCAGGCACCAGCACGGCGCCGTTGACGATCAGATAGTTCGCGTACGACGCGGCGAGGCGACGGCCTTCGTCGATGATCGGCTGGGCCCAGGGCAGGGGATGCAGCGGGTAGGGCTTGCCTTCCGGTGAGCGTAGCGCCGCGAGTTCCTCGCCCATCCTGCCCAGTTCGGCGTGATGCGGATCAGTCGCGTCGTCGCAGGCCTGGTAGACGATGCCGCCGTCCGGGCTGAAGCGGGCGAGCGTGTCGATGTGGGCGTCGGTGTCGTCGCCTTCGAGGTAGCCGTGGTCCAGCCACAGCACGCGGTCGGCGTGCAGGGTGGTGGCGAGCGTGTCGGTCATTGCTTCACGCGACAGCTCGGGATGGCGCTGGTTGAGGCACTTCCACGTGGTGAGGATGGTGCCCTGGCCGTCGCTCTCGATGCCGCCGCCTTCCAGTGCCCAGTCGATGCGCTTGTGCGGCAGGCCGCAGAGCACGCCGCGCTCAAGCAGGCCCGCGATGATGGCATCGTCCTGCTCGGCGCCGAACTTGCCGCCCCAGCCGGTGAAGCGGTAGTCGTTGAGCAGCACGCCGTCCGGGCCCGTGAGGGTGATGGGGCCGGAGTCGCGCAGCCAGGTGTCGTCGTAGGGCAGTTCGATGAAGTGCAGGCGCGACATGTCGGCGCCGGCCTGTTCGGCCAGCAGGCGGGCGCGTTCGCGCAGCTCGGCATCGGCCACGATGACGTGCAGCGGCTCGAAGCGGGTAACGGCAGCGGCCAGGGCGACATAGGTGGTCTCCACCTCGGCCAGGCGGTCGGCCCAGTCGGTATCCGCGTGCGGCCAGGCGATGAGGACGCCGGCCTGCGGCTCCCATTCGGCGGGCAGGCGGTAGGAGGAGCGCTCGGTCATGGTCGGAAGGGGCTGCTTGGGGAAAGCCGGCTATTGTAAGGCTTCCAGATGACCCTTGCTGTGTAGGAGCGCGCCTCGCGCGCGACCGGCCTTGCGACCTCCCCGGTCGCGCGCGAGGCGCGCTCCTACAGGGCAATGAGGCGATCGTGCGCGGGGCGTTGTAGGAGCGCGCCTGCGCGCGACCCAATGTTCGCGAGGAGCCGGTCGCGCGCGAGGCGCGCTCCTACAGGGCAATGAGGTGATCGTGCGCGGGGCGTTGTAGGAGCGCGCCTGCGCGCGACCCAATGTTCGCGAGGAATCGGTCGCGCGCGAGGCGCGCTCCTACAGGGAAATGAGGCGATCGTGCGCGGGGCGTTGTAGGAGCGCGCCTGCGCGCGACCCAATGTTCGCGAGGAACCGGCCGCGCGCGAGGCGCGCTCCTACAGGGGGTTCGAGGGGTTCGTGTTGTTGCCGGCCGGGGTATTGAGCACCGTGTGGATCACCCGGCTGCGCTCGAAATACACGATGTACCCGGGGTACATCCAGCGGTTGATCACCGGCTGCTTCGGCTTGCCGCCGCCACGGGCATCCAGCTTCGATGTGGGCGCGCCGAAGCGGCGCTCCACCTCGGCCATGGACATGCCCTTGGCGGGCAGGTTCATGCCCTGCTCCTGCTGCACGCGCTGCACGAGCAGGTTGTCGCCGGCACGGGCGGCAGGCGTCAGGGCGAACGCCAGGGCGAGCGCGGCGAAAACAGGCTTGAACATGGACATAGAAACTCCGTCGCGCTCCCCAAGGCGGCGCAGGACGCCGTTGTAGCAGATCGCCCCGGGGCACGCCACGACCGTCGCGCTGCCGTCTTCACGGCTGTGTGCTGCGTCGCGTTTCGGGCGACGCGGCGCGGCCGGGCCGTTATCATGCGCAGTCGCCTATCGCTGATTGCCCATCATGATCTCCTTCCGCAACCTCGCCCTGCGCCGGGGCAGCCGCACGCTGCTCTCGCAGATGGACCTCACCATCCAGTCCGGCTGGAGCCTTGGCGTCATTGGCCGCAACGGCTGCGGCAAGTCCACGCTGTTCGCCGCGCTGAAGGGCGAGCTGGAACCGGAAGTCGGCGATCTCGACATGCCCTCGAAGGTGCGCCTGGCCTCGGTGGCGCAGGAAACCCCGGCGCTGCCCGATCCGGCCATCGAATACGTGCTGGGCGGCGATGTCGAGGTGGCGGCGGCCCTGAAGGCCGAGCAGGAGGCCTACCTGGCCGAAGACCACGAAGCCGTGGCCCGCGCCCACCATCGCATCGAAGAGCTCAACGGCTACGACGCCCGCGCCCGCGCCGGCCGCCTCATGCACGGCCTGGGCTTCAGCCCGGAAACCCACGAACAGGCCGTGGCCTCGTTCTCCGGTGGCTGGCGCGTGCGCCTCAACCTGGCCCGCGCGCTGATGGCACCGTCCGACCTGCTGCTGCTCGACGAGCCCACCAATCATCTCGATCTCGACGCCGTGCTGTGGCTCGAGGAATGGCTGCGCCGCTACCAGGGCACGCTGCTGATCATCTCGCATGACCGCGAGTTCCTCGATGCTGTCACTTCGCACACGATGCACCTGCACGACGGCACGGCGAAGCTCTATACGGGCAACTACACGGCCTTCGAACGCCAGCGCGCCGAACACCTGCGCCAGCAGCAGATCGCGCACGAGCGCGAGCAGGCCGAGCGCGCCCACCTGCAATCCTTCATCGACCGCTTCAAGGCCAAGGCCAGCAAGGCCAAGCAGGCGCAGTCGCGCATGAAGCGCCTGGAAAAGATGGCCGGCACCGAGGCCGTGCGCGCCGAGCGCTCCTTCAGCTTCTCGTTTCCCGCACCGGATCGCCTGCCCACGTCGATGCTTCAGCTCGATCACATCGACGCGGGCTACGGCTCGCACGTGGTGCTGCGCGATGTGGCCTTCGGCCTGGAATCCGGCGACCGCATAGGCCTGCTCGGCCCGAACGGCGCCGGCAAGTCCACCATGGTGAAGTCGTTGATGGGCGAACTGGAGCCCATGACCGGCGAGCGCGGCTTCCACAAGGATACGAAGATCGGCTACTTCGCCCAGCACACGGTGGAAAGCCTGATCGAAGGCGCGAGCCCGTTCGACCATCTCCAGCAGAAGGCGCCCAATGCCGGTGCGCAGATGCTGCGCGATTACCTCGGTACGTGGAACTTCCCCGCCGATCGTGCCTTCGAACCCGTGGACGCGTTCTCCGGTGGCGAGCGTGCGCGACTCGCCCTGGCACTCATCGCCTGGGACAAGCCCAACCTGCTGCTGCTCGACGAACCGACCAACCATCTCGACCTCGACATGCGCGAAGCGCTGGCCGATGCCTTGTCCGCCTTCGATGGCGCGCTGGTGCTGGTCTCGCATGACCGCCACCTGCTCGGCATGGTCTGCGACGAGTTCTGGCGCGTGGCCGACGGTGATGTCTCGCCGTTCGATGGCGACCTCGACGACTACGCGAAGTGGCTGAAGACCCGCGCCACCACGCGCAAGACCGCCGCCGTGGCCTCCGCCGCACCCGAAGCGCCGATCCAGAGCTCCGCGAAAGAGAAGCGCAAGCTCAGTGCCGAGGAACGCGAGAAGGAAAAACCGCTGCGCGCCCGGGTGAAGAAGATCGAAACCCTGATCGCCGGCATGGACAAGGAGCTGGCCGCCATTGAAGCCAAGCTTGCCGATCCGGCAGTCTATGGCGGTTCCACGGCGGAACTGATGCGCCTGGGGCAACGTCAGGCCGAGCTGCGCGGGGAGAAGGAATCCCTCGAACTGGAATGGCTCGACCTTCTCGAAAAGCTCGACGCCTGACATGGCCGACGTCCTGCACCTGCTGCTGCCCGGCCGCGACAAGCTCGCGCCTATTCCCGCCTTCGCCCAATGGCTTGCGCGGGGCACGTCGCTGTCATCGGCGGTGCCGGGTTATCTTGCTGCGCTGGCGGAACATTTCCGCTGGCCGGCGGGTCCGTTGCCTGCCGCCGCGCTGATTCGCCAGGCCGTTGCCGGTGATGCCGGCAATGCACTCTGGGTCTGCGCCGATCCGGCATGGGTACAGCCGGAGCTCAACGGTGCACGACTGCTTGGCTGCGGCAATCTCGGCGTGCTGCCGGAAGAAGCGGCGAACATGGTGGACGCACTGGCTGAAACCTTCACCGCCGAAGGCATGAGCCTGTCGGTGGGCGATCCGCAGCACTGGCAGCTACGCGTGCCCGACTACGTGCAGGTACCGTCGTTCCCTGAGCCGGAAGAAGCGCTGGGCGCCGATCTTTTCGAACAACTGCCCCAGGGCGATGACGGCCGGCGCTGGCGCGCGCTCATCAATGAAGCGCAGGTGGTACTGCACAATCATCCGGCCAATGCCCTGCGCATGCAGGAAGGCCTGCCGCCGATCAACAGCGTATGGCTGTGGGGCGCGGGCGTGCTGCCCGACTGGGTGGAATGCGGCCAGCAACGTATCTACAGCGACGACCTGCTGGTCTGGGCCTTGGCCCAGAAAGCCAACGTAGACATCCAGCCACGCTCGTCACTCCCTGTAGGAGCGCGCCTCGCGCGCGACCCTTCGTCGGATGCTACTGCCAGCAACCAGACATCGCGCGACACCGGTCGCGCGCAAGGCGCGCTCCTACAGGTGAGCTTGCTTGATCTTCAGGATGTGCAGCCCACCGCTTTCGAACGCGACTGGTGGCCCTGGCTGCAGTCGCGCATCGAGGCAGGCGTGGAACTTCGCCTGTCCTTTGCCGATGGCCGGCGCATGGTGCTGCGCAAGCTTCATCGCCTGCGCTTCTGGCGCAAGGCATGAGCGGCAAGCAGTGGCACCGGCGTGCCATGGAGACACCGCCCAGCGGCTGGTCTGCATGGACGCATCCGGTGCTTCAGCGCATCTATGCCGCGCGAGGCGTCTGCACGCCTGATGGTGCGGAACACAAGCTGGCCCGCATGCTGCTGCCGACGCAACTAGGCGGCATGGATCACGCCGTGGCCCTGCTTACCCAGGCCATCGACGAGAACTGGCGCATCGTGGTCGCGGGCGACTACGACTGCGATGGTGCCACCGGCACGGCAGTGGCTGTACGTGGATTGCGTCTGCTTGGCGCGACTCAGGTGCGCCATGTCATTCCTAATCGCTTCGTCCACGGATACGGCCTGAGTGAAGCGCTGGTTGCCTCGCTTGATCCGGCACCCGAGCTGATCGTCACCGTCGACAACGGCGTGGCGAGCGTGGCCGGTGTAGCCGCTGCGCATGCGCGCGGTATCCGTGTGCTTGTCACCGATCATCATCTGCCGGGCGATGTGCTGCCCGACGCCGATGCGATGGTGAATCCGAATCTTTCCGGTGATGGTTTTCCGAGCAAGGCGCTAGCGGGGGTAGGCGTCATGTTTTACCTCCTGCTCGCCTTGCGTGCGTCATTGCGCGAGCAGGGGCGTTTTGCCGAAGGCGAAGAGCCAGACCTGAGCGTGCTGCTGGACCTCGTTGCACTGGGGACCGTCGCCGACCTCGTGCCGCTGGATTTCAACAACCGCATCCTCGTCGAAGCGGGTCTGCGACGCATGAGGGCAGGGCGTGCCTGTGCCGGCATCACGGCGCTGGTCGAGGCAAGCAATCGCTCCGTTGCTACGGTAGCCGCCACCGATCTCGGTTTTGCCATTGGCCCGCGGCTCAATGCAGCGGGACGCCTCGAAGACATGTCGCTGGGCGTGGCCTGCCTGCTCACCGACGACATGGCCATCGCCCGTCGCTATGCGGAACAGCTGTCTGCCATCAACCAGGAACGCCGCGAGATGCAGGCGGGCATGGTGGACGAAGCCGAACGCATGGTGGCGAAGGCGGCCCACGTGGATGCCGTAGGCGTGGCACTGTTCGATCCCGGCTGGCATGCGGGCATCGTGGGCCTGGTGGCCTCAAAGCTGAAGGACAAACTACATCGTCCGGTCATGGCGTTCGCGCCAGCGGGTGACGAAACGGACGAGCTTCGAGGTTCGGCACGTTCGATTCCCGGCTTTCATATCCGCGATGCGCTGGCCGAAATCGATGCGAAGCATCCCGGCCTGATCCTGCGTTTCGGTGGCCATGCCATGGCTGCCGGCATGAGCCTGCGCAGTGAAGATTTCGCACGTTTTGCCGCCGCCTTCGATGCCGTGGCGATCGCTCATCTCGACGAAGAGCGCTTGCAGGCATCGATCCATACCGATGGCGAACTGGATTACCGCGACCACACGCTGGAACTGGCAAAGCAGCTGCGTCACGCTGGCCCATGGGGACAGGGTTTCCCGCCGCCACTGTTCGAAAACGTGTTCGAATGTGCGTCGTGGAAGCCGATGGGAACGCGACACCTGCGTTTCCAGCTGCGCCACGAACAAGGTGGCGCCCCGCTGGATGCCGTGATGTTCAGCTGCTACGACGGCACGCCACCCCCACAGCGTTTCCGTGCAGCCTACGAGCTGACGGTGAACGACTGGCAGGGCAGGGAAAGCGTCCGCCTGCTGCTCACCCACCTGGAACCCATGTAATCAGTCGTCCCCTCACGTCGTTCCTGCGCAGGCAGGAACCCAGTGCGATGCAGTGGGTTTTCGCGGGCATGCTGCCGACATAAGAGCCGATGCAACGTTGCCTTGTTTTCTGGTGGACCGGGGCGCTGGGTTCCAGCGTTCGCTGGAACGACGGGGTGGCGGCTTGCCGTTACCTCACTACCCCTCACGTCGTTCCTGCGCAGGCAGGAACCCAGTGCGATGCAGTGGGTTTTCGCGGGCATGCTGCCGACATAAGGCCGATGTAACGTTGCCTTGTTTTCTGGTGGACCGAGGCACTGGGTTCCAGCGTTCGCTGGAACGACGGGTGGGGGCATCTGGCATAGTTGGTACATTCGTTTTGCTGCTGAGCCACCATGCGTCCAACCGCCCTTAAAGCCGTGGCGATCGCCTTATCATCGGCGCTGTTCTTCACCTTCACCTACGTACTCAACCGGGCCCTGGTCAGTGAGGGGGGCCATTGGCAATGGGCGGTGGTGCTGCGTTATCTCATCACCTTGCCTTTGCTTGCCCTCGTGTTGCCGTTCCAGGGAGGGCTCGGTCGCTTGCCTCACGAACTGCGCACCTATCCGCGCACCTGGCTCCTTTGGAGCGGCATCGGCTTCGTATTGTTCGGCCTGCCGCTGACCTGGGCCGCCAACAGCGGCCCATCGTGGCTGGTGGCCGGCAGCTTTCAGACGACGGTGCTTGCCGGGCCGCTCCTGGCGCCCTTCATTTACCGCGATGAGCGCGCCCGCTGGCACCTGGGCACACTGTCCATCGGCCTGCTCATCCTCGCAGGTGTCTTGCTCCTGCAATTGGGCCATGCAAACGGCACCCTCGATGCCACGGCATGGCTTTCGGTGGCAGCGGTGGTCTTCGCCGCCTTTGCCTACCCACTGGGTAACCGGATGATCCTGCTGCACCTGGAGCGCAGCGGCACCCGGCTGGGCGCGGTGCAGCGCGTGTTCGGCATGACCCTCGCCAGCTGGCCGCTATGGCTGCTGCTGGCGGTAGTGACCTGGATGACCGTGGGGCCGCCCACGCTGCGGGAGGCACTGCTGGCCGGCGGTGTCGCCTTGTCGTCGGGCGTGATCGCCACGGTGCTCTTTTTCCACGCCACTGAAAGCGTCGGCCGGCAGCCCACCGCGCTGGCGGCGGTGGAAGCCATGCAGGCGGCGGAACTGCTGTTTGCCACGGGCATCGGCGTGGCCTTCCTCGGCGAGCCGTTCCCCGACACGCTGGCCGCCTTCGGTGCCGTGGCCATCGTGCTGGGTATCGTTCTTTTCGCCTGGGTCAGTGGGCGGGAATCAGCGGTCGATCCTGCTTCGGCGGGCGACAGAGGCGCCTGAGGCGCGGTCGGCGTACGCTGTGTAGACCTATCGGAGGCTTCCATGAAGATCGCCGCTTTCGCCTTGCTCCTGGCGCTGCCAGCGTTCGCCCAGACCTCGCCGCCGCCAGGCACCCATGGCGAGCCCGCCCCCTCGGCCGAGCCGATGCGGCGTTTCGAATGGCGCGACGCCCAGGCAGGTTTCACCTTCGTTGGTCCGGCCCGCTGGGCGGGCGTGGTGCAGGCGGTACGGTTGGAACACGGGGATGGGGTGCGTTTCGTGGCGGGTGGCAAGACCTTGCTGACCCTGCATAGTGGGGATGAGGCCAAGGCCAGGATTCTGGTGGCCTCGGGCGACCGGGAGCTGTCCCGGCATGACGGGCGGGTGGTGACCATCACGCCGGGGGACGACGGAGAAGGGCTGGGGCTGTCGGATGACGAGCTGGCGGCGGCGGTGCAGTGGGATGGGGCGGCCTCGGGCGAGGCGTCGCGCTAGCCTTTCTGCATGGATGGGCCTCGATACCCATGACTCTGTAGGAGCGCGCCTTGCGCGCGACCGGTTTTGGCGGAATGGACAGGGATCGCGATAACCGGTCGCGCGCAAGGCGCGCTCCTACAGGGTGCGATTGATTCGTCAGGGATATTGAACCGGATGGCTTGGCTTATCGATCCGACTCAATTCAGGGTCTAACCTGTCTCCATGGTTCATCTCCTGGAGGTTCCCGTGGACGGCTCCTCGCCCGCCGCGCCGGCGGCGTTAATTGATCGGCGCATTCGTCACGGTACGCCGGCATTCCGGCGCACCAACCTGGCCCTGTTCTCGTCGGGCTTTGCCACCTTCGGCCTGTTGTACTGCGTGCAGCCGCTGCTGCCGGCCTTCTCCAAAGCCTTCGGCCTGGACGCGGCGAGCAGCTCGCTGTCGCTCTCCGTCACCACGGGCGTACTGGCCGTGGCGATGCTGTTCGCCGGCGCGCTGTCCGACATGTGGGGCCGCAAGCCCGTGATGCTGGCTTCCCTGCTGGGCTCGTCGTTGCTCGTGCTTGCCACCGCGATGGCGCCCAACTGGTCCACACTGCTCGTGCTGCGCGCGATGCTTGGCATCACGTTAGCCGGCCTGCCGGCGGTCGCCATGACGTACGTCAGCGAGGAGATCCACGCTGATTCACTCGGCTTTGCCATGGGCCTGTACATCGGCGGCAACGCCATCGGTGGCATGGGTGGGCGGCTGATTTCCGGTTTCGCGGCCGATCACTCATCGTGGCGCGTGGCCGTGGGCGTGATCGGTGCGCTGGGCCTCGTCGCCTGCGCGCTCGTTGCGAAAGGCTTGCCGACGTCATTGCATTTCGAAAAACGCCGCGCACATCCGCGTGCGCTGCTGGCTTCGTTTGGTTCGCTATGGCGCGACAAGGGTCTGCCGTGGCTGTTTGCCGAAGCGTTCCTGTTGATGGGTGCCTTCGTCACCATCTACAACTACGCCTCGTACCGCCTGCTGGCGCCGCCGTTCTCGCTGTCGCAATCGCATGTCGGCGCCATCTTCACGGTGTACCTGATCGGCGTGGCCAGTTCCGCATGGATGGGCTCCATCGCCGGCAGGCTAGGTCGCCGCCGGGTGCTGTGGACTACCTTCGTCATCATGCTGGCGGGTGTAGCGTTGACGGCGACGTCGTCGCTGTGGGCCATCGTGACGGGCATCGCCATGGTCACGTTCGGCTTCTTCGGTGGTCATTCGATTGCCAGCAGCTGGGTGGGCAAGCGCGCTCCGTTGGCGAAGGCCCACGCGTCGTCGTTCTATCTGTTTTCGTACTACATGGGTTCCAGCGTTGCCGGTTCGCTGGGTGGATTTGCCTGGACGCATGCGGGGTGGAACGGTGTAGCGATCTACGTCGGTGTGCTGGTGTTCGCAGGCCTCGCCATCGCGATGAAGCTCCGCCGCCTGGCACCCCTGCCTGTGTAGGAGCGCGCCTCGCGCGCGACCGGTCAATACGAGGCGTTGATGGTGTTCGCGATAACCGGTCGCGCGCAAGCACGCTCCTACAACGCAACACCGTTACCGGATGCGCAACCAACCTCGCGACAACGTACCCCTGTAGGAGCGCGCCTTGCGCGCGACCGGTCAATACGAGGCGTTGATGGTGTTCGCGATAACCGGTCGCGCGCAAGCACGCTCCTACAACGCAACACCGTTACCGGATGCGCAACCAACCTCGCGACAACGCACCCCTGTAGGAGCGCGCCTCGCGCGCGACCGGTCAATACGAGGCGTTGATGGTTTTCGCGACAACCGGTCGCGCGCAAGGCGCGCTCCTACAGAGAAACGTGGTCGTGATGGGGTGGCGTGACGACCATACGCGGGCGGCGCCTACAGACAATTCTGTGTTGTTTTGCTACGTTGTCACCGCTGCCTGCGCTGTCGGTTCACTCGTACTCGCAGGCAGCCTTCGCTCCAAGGCGGTGGGGGCGTGGAACCGGGGTGATTACGAGTCACCCCGGCCCACTAACCACCGAGTCCTCCTCAACTAGCTATCACTAGCAAGGAATCGTCCAATGGCTATCGCCCATTCTACGTCACTCGCCCGCCCGCCGCTTCTCCGCGGTGGCCCACCCGCCGGTGCCCGGGCCGTTCCGGCCCTGCCAGAACGCGGTTGACGAACCGCGGCGTGAGCCGCGCTCTAGCGCTTTAGGCCTTGCCGTCAGCACCCGGCGCGTTGCCGGCTATGCGGTAAAGGCCCGCTGACGCCGCATCCACTTCGACAATCACGCCGCCCGGCGTCCGGTCTCGGACACGCCGGCAGGCCTCATCGTCCCGGAGCGATGCGCAGCAAAACGTCAACCTGACGTTGCGTTACCCCGTGGCACGTTCATGGAGTCCATGGCGTGCCACACCTGGGATGGGAGGGCGGCGCTGACCCATGGAGCCGTACATGAAGGACATCAACGACTACTGGATTCTGGATGACGACGATGCCTCGGCCGAGCGTCTGCTCAACGAGGCGACGGAATGGTTGGCGTATGCGCAGGGCACGGCACGCTTGCTGGCCGAGGTGGCACATGAGGAAGCCGATGATGCGGATCATCGTGACCTGTCGCTGGCCATCGGCGGCGTGGCGGCGCTGGTGGCCGTCGGTCAGCACTGTGTGCAGCGCGCGCATGTGCAGGTGATGTTCGAGTCACCGTTGCATCGTGAAGCGGAGGGCATGCCGCATGGGCATTGAGATCGTGCAGATCACGATGGCGCTGGGGCTGATGATTATTAACGTGCTGGTGTTTATCGATCGCCGCGAGGGGATGACCATCGCCAGGCGCGGTGCGCGGGGGTTTGCCGTGGCGGCCTTCGGCAGCGCCATCGTGGCGTTGCTGGCGATGGATCAGTTGATGATCCAGGTGTGGATTCATCCGAAGGATGAGACGACGTTTGTGTTGTTTCGGTTGGCGATGACGGGGATGGGATTGGCAACGTCGGGTGCAGTGGCGTTCTGGGTGTTGTCGCGGTGGAAAGTGTAGGAGCGCGCCTCGCGCGCGACCGGTGGAACGGGAGCGATGATGATCTGCGCCATGAACGGTCGCGCGCGGGGCGCGCTCCTACAGGGATGGGGGGCGCGAATTGCATCACACGTTCGCCTTGACCGGTCGCGCGCAAAGCACTTTCCTGCCGTCGATGATCGTGCCACCTAGCGGAAGCGAAGGCCTCGCAACCGCGCCACGAACGAATGGCTCAGTGTGTTGGTATGCCATGAGCCGATGATACCGGAGGCTGTCACGGAAGCCGTGTGTCCGGCGACGATCGCCTCATCACCCACAAGAAGGCCTGATTCGGACAAGCCCCCTGACACGGCACAGACCATCGTGTTCAGGTCGCCCATATCGAAGGCCCCGGCCAACTCACCCCAGGTACTGTGGAAGCTGTCAAAGGTCAAATCCGCGACCTTGTCTTTCAGGTCGCCCCAGACTGACGGGAGTTTTCCTGCAGGAAGCGGATTACCGAGGACCTGATTGGCGTAGCTTGGCTTGGGCGTCAGTACGGTTCCCGGTGACCGAAACGATTGCCCGCTCCATCGAGATATGACATCGCGCCCCCGGTCCCATAGCTTGCTGCCGGCCGCAGCGACCTTCTGTAATAGCGTTTTGCCAAGCTGATACCCCGAGCGGCAGAGTTTGAGCGTGAACTGGACAACTTTTTGTCCTAGCGACGCCACACCACCCACCAGGCCGGCTCCAAGCGCTGCCCAGCCAAAGATCTTGGCCAGTTTCGGGTCGCTATCTGACAACGCCGCGGCCGCGATGGACAGCCCGGCGGACACGATGGCCAGCCCAACCAATGCTCCCGTCAACAGTAGCGATGCTCCGCCGGTGAATGCGGCCGCCATGATGCCAATGGCTCCCCAAATCACAGCGCTGATGATGCCGCCGTTGCTCATGCCCAGGGGGCCGGGAGCGCCATCTGGCCATCTCGCGCGCAGCCCCCGGTTGACCGCACCGGCACCTACGGCCATATGCCCACTGGGATCGGACATGTTCGCCGGGTCGCCATCGAAGCAGCCATAGGCCTGCGGGCCGCCATTGCCGAACGGGCTCCAGTCATCGGGTACGCCGAATTGCATGCTGTCCGGGTTGTAGTGCCGGTAACCCTGGCCCAGCGGATAGTGATCGTTGTCCGCGTCACGGTATTCGCCCTTGAAACCGAGTAGTGAATCGGTTTCGGCGGAGCTGTGCCCACCCCAGGCGGTGTATGTGTGGTACTTCGCGGTTTTCGCCGTGGCGTCGAAGGTCACCAGCACCGTGCCGTCGATATCGCGCAGTTCGAGCAGGGTGCGACTCACCCTCGAGCGAACGACCGCTTGCACGGTGCAGCCGGTGCTGCCGGGATTCAGCCAGCGGCCATCGCCCGTGGGCGCGCAGTCGGCGCGCAGTTCGGCACCGTCATAGACCAGTGTGGATGTCATGTCATCCTTGCCAGTGGTCGCCAGGCCGTTCATGGGGGTGTAGGTGTAGTAGCGCGAGCCGGCCCGGGTCATCCGGCCCAGCCAATCATAGGTATAGGTCTTGCCGGTGATGTCCTTGATGATCCGTCCATTCCTGTCGAACTCGGGGGTGGTGGCCCTGGGGTAATCCGGATGATCATGGGTGACGCCGGTCAGCCGGCAGCCACTTATGTCGTCATACGTGTAGCGGCTGCTGCAACGGCCACCCTCGAAGGCCGTCATGCAGGCGGTCACGTTGCCCAGGCCATCGTAGGTGAATTCCTGCTGGCTGATGGCCTTGCCGCCCGGCGTTCTGGGCTGCCATTCGTCGGCGTAGCTGCATGACTTCACGCAGCCTGCCGGCGTATAGGTGTAGGTGCGCTTTCCCTTGCTGGTGTTGCCCTCCATCCATTCGACGCATTGAATACGACCATCGCCGAAATACGTGTGGTTGAGGGTGTAATCGAAGGCACCGTCGCCTGTCTTCACGAAACGTCGGCTGATTTCCTTGCCTTCACTGTCGTAGGTGTAAGTGACGATGACATCGTCACTGATCCCTTCGCGTGCCAGCCTGCCCCGGTCATCGTAGGCATGATCCGTGATTCCGTTCGGAGCATTGGTGGTTACGCGCTGACCCAACTTATTGTAGGAGTATTCGGTCCGGTCCGAGAGCTTCCATGCATCCGAAAGCAGGCGTCCGGCCGGAGTGTAGCGACGTTTCACCATGGTTTCCCAGTCCAGGCGTCCGTCTGGACATTGGTCAATGACGCGCTCGTTGGGATCGTGGTCATAAGTGATCGACGCGTACTCCGCATCGTCCTCGCCATCGGTAACGGCAGTATTGGATTCCTTGGCCGACGAGGAACGCGTATTGCCGTGCAGGTAAGCAAACGACTGCGATCGCGTGCCCCCGGTAAGGGTCTTCACTTGATGGCCAAGTTCCGGAATCGTGGTGTAGGCCAGCGTGGTGCCATCGGCCTGCTTCCTTGTGGCAGGCACGGGAATGGCCTCGCTGTAGGTATAGGTCTCGGTAATGCCTGCACGGGTGAGCGAGGTGCATCTTCCCCAGGCATCCAGGGTGCGTTCGCCAAGCGTGCGGGTAACGGCACCCCAGGTCACCGTGCGCTTGATGGGCTCGGTCACGAGCCAGTCGATGGGGTACTCATAGTGATAAGCGTACGTGCTGCCATCCTCGTTGTGCGTTTCGGTGGTCACACGTCCGATGGAGTCGTAGCTATAGGTGGTGGTATGCATGCCATGCGGCGTATCCCGCGACAGCGTCAGCAGCCACCCGTTGTTTCGGTAAGTGTAAGTGTCAGTGCGCTTGACCTCTCCATGGGTATCGATTTGCTCGACCTTGGCGACGGAGCCGTTGCGCTTGTAGGTGGTGCGCTTGCGCTGTTTGTCGTCCTTTGCGCCGACCCATTCTTCGCGCACCCGGGTGATGGGATCGTACTGGTTGAATGCTACCCTTCCATCGGAGTAGGTGCGGCTGCATTCGTTACCCCAGTCGTCGTACGCCATGGTGAAGGTCTCGGCGATATCGGACGCTCTATCGTACGGACTCGATTCTTTCGTGACGGGGTAGACTGGCCTGTATTTATCAAGGAAATGGTCATACTGCGTGATGCTGCTTTCCCTGCCTTGATCATCAAAGGACGTGGTCTTCAAAGGAAGCCAGTAGGAAGACCCTGTAACGTAGGTCGATTTTTCGGTGTGCCACACCTGTTCGAGAATGGTGTTGCCACGACCATCCTGCTCTGTGGCGTGCTTCTGGCCGTTCGGGCCAGTAGTTTCGATGCGACCGGGTTGGGGGTAGGCGTAGGTGGTGGTCTGCCGGTACTCGTCGCTCTGGGCACACAGAACATGCGTGATGAGACGGCCAGCGCTATCGTAGGCGTAGGTTGCTCTATTGCCGTCGGCATCGAGCTGGTTGACCAGACGGCCACTCAGCGTGCTGAGGGTTTCACCGGTGGTGCGCGAAGTATCGGCACGTGACTCGGTGATGGCGATGGTGATTTCGGTCTGGTCGGCGTTGAGCGTATAGGCGAAGCTCAGGAACGTGCCGGTGCCGGTAACGACGCCACCGTTGCCATCGTCGTTGCCCTGGGTGATGCTTTTCTTCAGGCCTTTGCGGAAGTCATCGCCGTCATAGTAAGTGATTATCTGGATGAGCTTGGCTGACAGTGTCGGGCCGCAGGCTTGCTTGAGTGTATTCAGCTTCTCGCGATTGAGCCCGCTGATGTCGACATAGGTGAAGTTCTTCTGGTAGAGAAGGCGGGATTCGTGCTCTGAATGCTCGCTGAGATAGGTTGAGGCGGCATGGGGAGCGTCGGCGTTCCCATACTCGGAACTTGCTAATTCGTATGCTGGAACAATTTTTCGCATGTCAAGGCCAGTGATGTCTTTCCTTTTCCACGCGTGAAGGTATCCGTCGGCGTCTACGTCTTTGACAAAAGAGCGAGCCATGGGGGTAGCGTTCGGATCGACGGGTTCTTCGGTGTCGGGTAACTTGACGTCGCGAGGATCTATCTTCGACGCAGCTGATATCTCAGCGTTTGGAAGCGATTTACAGAAGCCAGAGTGCGATGCGTCGTAAGCGAACGCTGTGTGTGACGCTTCGGTGAAGCGAAGGGATGGCTGGCCGCCAATGGCGCTAAAAAATGCCTGTGATGCGATGGAAAGCGTTTTCGTATCACCGTACTTAACGTCTCTAGACGTCGAGTATGATTCGGTCTTTCCTGATTTTTCAATGATCGTCGAACAATCGACTCTAACGATTGCATTATTGGTTTTTCTTTCTTCACTTGTGCCACTGTGATCTTCGGAATAGAAATGTGTAACGATCGACCCGGCTTGGGTGATGGTGGTCCGATAGACATCGTCGAAGCCTTGGAGTTTATTTTTTCCTTCACCGAATACCCATTGGTAGTCGTAGGTGGCGACTGTTTCCGAGATGTTTCCACGTGGCTTTACGATATGTGTTTTGACGCTTGGCAGTGCAGACAGCTTTTCATTGCCGGCAAACGTCAGGCCATCGTCTGTGTAGGTTACCGTCTCCGTCAGACCTGCGAAGGTGCGGACCTCGTTGAGCAGCCATCCGCATGTCGCGTGGTCCTGGTAAGCAAAGCGGGCCATGGGGCCGTCTGTTGCGTTGACCGTCGCGTTGGCCTTTTGCTGCGTGGCCTTCCAGATGGCGTACTCCGGCGGCACGATCGATGTCAGGGCGTACTGGTCGTTGAGGTTCAGGACGAACGTCATCGCTTCGCGTGTGCGTGGCCAGAAATTCAGGCGGATTTCGGTGGGAGCCGCGACGTGGTCATCGGGTTGTGAGGTACCGTCGGCGCGGTATTCAATGGTGAGCAGCCGGCGTGGGCTTGCCTTCGTGCCGGATGCGTCTGTTGCACCGTCGTCGTCGATGGCCGTCAGGCGGACTTGATGGCGTAGTTGTACCGGGATGACTTGCAGGGTGGGCACGATGCTAAATATGTTGATCGAGGGAGATTCAGTGTCGTTCGACTGCTCCACGGTCGCCCAGGTCAGATGGAGATACCGATAGCCGTCCGTGGTGATGGTGACGGGTGTCCACAACAAACTGTCACCCGCCTTTTGGAAGGTTTCCACGCGCCCGTCTGCTCGTTCCACGGTCAGGGTGGTGTCGTTGTCGGACCAGGTGGCCTTGACGGCGCTGTTTTGAAAGGCTTTACCCTTTTCTACCAGGATCACTTCACCGGTATGCAGGGTGAGGGTGCTGTTTCTTTCGAAATAGGTGGCGATGGATCCGAACGACCAGCCATCGCCCAGGGCAGCAATGTTGTTGACCGCAGGGGAGTAATACAGGGACATGTCCAGGACGGGCCCCTGGCCTGCGTTGCCTGTGATTGCAGGCAACGGCATGAAACATTCGAACAGGCCGGTGCGCGGATCGACATGGGTACATTTCTGTCGGGTCGTGTTGAAGATGGCGGCGTTTCGAAAATCGGAGGGGTCCGTACCCATCGCGTTGTGTTTCATGAGGCTCTCCTTGCCGAGCAGATTGGGCGGTGATCGGGATATACGGGACGATGCGCTGATACGAAGCGTGCGCCGGGTAGACAGTGAGTGACATAAGCCGTTGGTTGTAGGCGAAGATATGCAAAATCGGCCATGCACGGGGAGGGCGGTATGCCAGCACCATGGATGCGGTAGCAGGAGCGCGCCTTGGGCGCGACCCGACGGAGTGGAGCGATGAAAGTGATCGCAACGGATGGTTGTGAGACGTGATCGCGGCAATCGGTCGCGCGCAAGCACGCTCCTACAGGAGGGTGCGGTAGAAGGCGTGTTCGTTTTCCAGGGCGTGCGCGAGGGTGGTGGCCTGGCGGAAGCCGTGGCGTTCATCGGGATAAGCGTGATATTCGCAGGGGACGCCGCGTTGGCGTAGTGCTGCGACCATGGCTTCGGTTTGTGCGGGTACCACCACCGCGTCGCGGCCGCCCTGGAAGAAGATCACCGGTACCGTGATGCCCTCGACGTGCAGCAGCGGCGTGCGTTCGTGGTAAATGGCTTCGTCGGTGACCGGATCGCCGATGAGCCAGTCCATGTAGTCGGATTCGAACTTGTGGGTGTCCTTTGCCAGCGCAATGGGGTCGCTCACGCCGTAGAGGCTGGCGCCGCCACGGAAGACATCGCGGAAGGCGAGGGCGCACAGCGCGGTGTAGCCGCCTGCACTGCCGCCACGGATGAAGGCGGCCAATGGGTCGATGAGGCCTTGTGCGGCGAGCCAGGGGACGAGGGCGCACGCGTCTTCGACGTCTGCGACGCCCCATGCGCCGCGCAGTGCATCGCGATAGGCACGGCCGTAGCCGGTGCTGCCGCGGTAGTTGATGTCCGCCACCGCGAAGCCGTGGCCTGTCCAGAACTGGATACGGGCATCGAAGACCGGGTGGGTGGCGGAGGTGGGGCCGCCGTGGATGAAGACGATGAGTGGGGGTGGGGTTTCGGATGCGGGCAGGTAGAGAAAGCCGTGGGCGTTCCTGGCGCTCGGGGTTTCGTTAGCCTCTGTAGGAGCGCGCCTTGCGCGCGACCGGTTGTCGCGAACACCATCAACGGATTCGCTTGGCCGGTCGCGCGCGAGGCGCGCTCCTACAGTGATCGGCCAGGTGATGGGGTGGGGTAATGCGATGTCGCTTTCGGCCAGCGGTGGTTCTCCGCCTGCCAACACGTTGACGGCATGTGTGAGCAGATTGATGCCTATCACCGTCGAGGGATGCGTCGGCGAGGCGGCGATGGCATACAGGTGATTGCCATCCACGGTCAGCGCGCGAAAACGCGTGTAGTCGGTGGCGAGGTCATGCCATGTCGCACCATTCAGCAGCGACAACCGTCCGAATCCGCGATCAAACCAGCAGACCACGTAGCTACCGTCAGGCAGCGCCATCCACGTCCGGGTTCCCATCTGCCATGGCGCGCCAGCGTGATCGGCCAGCGGGCTTGGTAATGGCATGTCCATCGCATCATCCGCGAAGCGCCACGGCCGCCACCAGCCATCACGGTCCGTCAGCGCCATGAGCACCCCATCGTTGTCGAAGGTGGGCTGCTGGATGGATTCGTTACCTTCGGCGGCGACCGTGGCATGGCTTGCTACCTGTCCGTGCTGATCGAGGCGCGCCTTCATCAGGCGTGTGCGCGTCCACGGCTGGTGAGGGCGGTCCCATTCGATCCAGGCCAATGCGTGTGATTGAGGGCGTGGTGAGGCATAAAAGTCGGCGCCTTCGGCGAGTACCCGTCGTTCGCCCCGGGTATCGATGGCGATCAGCCGGTGAACCGGAAAGCGGCCACCTTCCGGGTGTTCTTCCACGGCAAGGACGTGCCCACGGGCCTCGTCGTAGACAAGATCACCGTACCGCGCATCGTTCATGCCACCGAACGTCACAGGTGACGATCCATCCAGCGACTGCCTGTAGACCTGCTGGTCTTTCTCGTTGACGAAGAACAGGGCATCACTGCTCAGAAAGAACGACCCGCCACCGTATTCGTACACCCGGCTGCGCACGCTGTAACCATCCGGTGTCAGACAGATGGCGCTGCCGTCGCGATATATCCACAGACGGGTTGCACCGTCAGCAGGATCAAAGCGCCCATACACCAGTACACCGGAATGGGCAGCGAGTTCGGTGAAGTCCGCGCCGGCAGCGACGGCCCGTGCAGCAGTCAGGGTTTGGCTCATGTCGGTGTGACGCGTGCGATCAGGCGTGAACTGGGTGCGTTGCGGAATGTGAGCTGGTCGATACGTTGAGTGGCGGTTTCCGCTTCGGCACGCGCTGCCAGGATCAGATCATGATGCGATGACTTCGCGCAGACAGGATCGGTCGCCGCCGCATCACCCGTGAGCATGAACGCCTGGCAGCGGCAGCCGCCGAAATCCTTGTCCTTCTCATCGCAGGAACGGCAGGGCTCCGGCATCCAGCCATCACCACGAAAGTGATTGAAGCCCGGCGAGTCGTACCAGATGTGTTGCAGCGAGTGCTCGCGCACGTTCGGAAACGCGATGGGCAACTGGCGTGCGCCATGGCAGGGCAGAGCGGTGCCGTCGGGGGTGACCGTGAGAAAGATGCTGCCCCAGCCACTCATGCAGGGCTTCGGCCGTTCCTCGTAGTAATCCGGCGTGACGAAGATGAGCTGACAGGGATGATGCTCGCGTGCCAGTCGTTCGCGGTAGTCGTTGGTGATGCGTTCGGCCCGTTCCAGTTGCTCGCGTGTAGGCAGCAGGCCAAGCCGGTTCAGGTGCGCCCAGCCGTAGAACTGGCAAGTGGCCAGTTCCACGTAGTCGGCTTCCAGCGCAAGGCACAGGTCGATGATGCGATCGATGCGATCGATGTTGTGACGGTGCGTCACGAAGTTCAGCACCATGGGATAGCCCTGCGCCTTCACCATGCGCGCCATGGCGAGTTTCTGCGCGAAAGCCTTGGGCGAACCGGCAATGAGGTTGTTCATATCCTCGTCGCTGGCCTGGAAGCTGATCTGGATATGGTCGAGGCCCCGCTCGCGGAAATCCGCGATCTTCGCTTCGGTGAGGCCGATACCCGAGGTAATGAGGTTGGTATAGAAACCGAGCCGGCGTGCTTCACCGATGAGTTCGGGAAGATCCTGCCGCACCAGAGGTTCGCCACCGGAGAAGCCCAGCTGCGCCGCCCCCATGGCACGCGCTTCGCGCAGCACGCGAAACCAATCGTCGGTGGTGAGCTCCTTGCCTTGCGCCGCGAAGTCCAGCGGATTGGAACAGTACGGGCATTGCAGCGGGCAGCGATAGGTCAGCTCGGCCAGCAGCCAGAACGGCATGCCGGGGCGCGTGGTGTCAGGCGAAATGGAGCCAGTGTTTTTCATGGGCTACCTGCATGAAGTCGTCCACGTCACCGCCGATGTCCTCGTCGGGGAATTCGTTGGCCAGTGCGGCGACGATCTGCGCAACGCTGCGCTGGCCGTCGATGAGTTCACCGATCATGCCGGCACCCTCGTTCAGGCGGACCATGCCCTCGGGATACAGCAGGACGAAGGCCTCCTGCGCGGGCTCCCACTGGAAGCGGTAGCCGGGGCGCCATTGAGGAATACGTTTGCGACTCACAGGGCGATTCCCTTGTGCCAGGCCCGTTCCGTCGTAATGCTGTGATACGGCGGTCGGTGCAGTTCGTACGCCATGCTCATCGCATCGAGCATGGTCCACAGGATGTCGAGCTTGAACTGGAGGATGTCCAGCATGCGCTGCTGGGCCTCATACGTTGTGTAGTGGTCGAGCGTGATCGACAGGCCGTGCTCGACGTCGCGGCGCGCCTGCCCGAGTCGTGTGCGGAAGTAGGCATAGCCTTCCGCGTCGATCCATGGGTAATGCTGCGGCCAGCTGCTGAGGCGCGACTGGTGGATTTCCGGGGCGAATAGCTCGGTGAGCGAACTGCTTGCCGCCTCCTGCCAGCTCGCTCGCCGGGCAAAGTTCACGTATGCGTCCACCGCGAAACGTACGCCAGGCAGCACCAGCTCTTGCGACAGCACCTGTTCGCGATCCAGTCCCACGGCTTCGGCGAGCGTGAGCCATGCCTCGATGCCGCCACCTTCGCCGGGTGTCCCGTCGTGATCGATGATGCGCTGGACCCACTCGCGACGGGTGTCGCGATCCGGGCAGTTGGCCAGGATCGCGGCATCCTTCAGGGGAATGTTCACCTGATAGTAGAAGCGATTGGCCACCCAGCCCTGGATCTGTTCGCGCGTGGCACGGCCTTCGTACATCGCTACGTGGTAGGGGTGGTGGCTATGGTAGTAACGGCCCTTGTCGCGCAGGGCCTGTTCGAATGCATCGCGGGATAGCGCCTGGGTCACGATCGTCGCCTAGAGAGTGATGCCCATTCCATCCCAGGCGACGTCGATGCCGCGGCGCTGCAACTCGGCGCGCTCGGGCGAATCCTCGTCCAGGATGGGATTGGTGTTGTTGATATGGATGAGGATCTTGCGCTGCACGTTCAGCGCATCCAGCACGTCGAGCATGCCGCCATGGCCGTGCTGGGCGAGATGCCCCATTTCCTTGCCGGTACGCGTGCCGACGCCGCATCGTTGCATTTCATCGTCGTGCCATAGCGTGCCGTCCACGAGCAGGCAGTGTGCGCTTGCCATGATCTGGCGCAGTTCGTCGTCTGCTTCGCCGAGTCCGGGTGCATAAAAAAGGCGGCCGCCCGTATCGAGATCGTCCACGACCAGGCCGATGTTGTCGCCAGGATGCGGGTCGCCGCGATGCGGCGAATAAGGCGGCGCGGCACTGCGTAAGGCAAAAGGCGTGAAACGCAGACGTGGGCATGCGGCAATCACGAATGGTTGGCCCGGCACGATGCCCCGGTGCGTGAGGCCGCCATTCCAGTGCGTGAGCATGCGGAACAGGGGAAACCCCTGGGTGAGGTCCTCATGGACCATGTCCGTGCACCACACTTCATGCGGGCATCCTTCGCGAAGGCTGAGCAGGCCGGTCGTATGGTCGATCTGGCTGTCCAGCAGCACGATCGCCGAGATGCCGGTGTCACGCAGCGCACGATTGGGCTGCATGGGCGCGAAAGCGGCAAGCTGTGCACGGATGTCGGGAGAGGCGTTGCATAGCACCCAGTGCACGCCATCGTCGGAAAGCGCGATGGACGATTGCGTCCTCGCCGTGGCGCGCAGCGTGCCGGCGCGAAAGCCGGCGCAGTTGGCGCAGTTGCAGTTCCATTGCGGAAAGCCGCCGCCGGCGGCGGAGCCCAGAACCTGGATATGCACGGTGATCCGTTCGTCCGTTGCAGGAAGGAAACGCCCCGGAATGCCGGGGCGCCGACGCGCCGCGTGTCAGCGGTTCGACACGTACATCGTCACTTCGAAACCGAGACGCAGATCGGTGTAGGCGGGCTTCTTCCACTTACGCATGGGGTCGATCCTCGGGTAGTCGCCAGACGTCCTGGCTTCTTCGAGATTAACACCCACCCTGCGTGGTCAAACTGTGTACTGGACGGCAGTTTCGTACCTGGCGATAGAAACGTCCAAAGACGTGCATCAGGGGCGCAGCATGAGCCCGGTAAAGGCCTGCACCAGTGGCGAGCGGTCATCGCGGCGATGAACCAGATGCAACTCGCTGGCCGAATCCGGAGAGTCGATGGCGATATAAGCCACGCCGTCGATATGCACATGGCGCATCGATTCCGGCAGTACGGCCACACCGAGGCCCGCAGCCACGAGGCTGATCATCGTAGAGGATTCGCCGGCCTCCTGCGCGATACGCGGCATGAAGCCTGCATGGCGGCACATGCTCAGCAACTGGTCGTACACACCGGTGCCGGCACCGCGCGAGAACACCACGAAGTTTTCGTCAGCCAGTTCTTCCATGCGCAGGCCTTTGCGTCGCCCCTTCACCAGCGGATGGTCTGCGCGCAGTACGGCGACGAGGGGATCGGAGACGATGCGGTGGGATACCAGGGTGGATGGCAGCGTTCCACCGCGTAGCAAGCCGATCTGCTGGCGTCCGTCGAGCAGGGCTTCGATCTGCTGCATCGTATTGCGCTCCACCAGCACCAGTCGCACCGCAGGCCAGGTTTCGCGGAAGTTGCGTATGGCGCGGGGGAATCGCTCGATGAGCGGCGTAGAGCGGGTGAATGCGACATGCAGCTCGCCGATCTCGCCGCGTTCGGCACGGCGGGCAAGATCGCCCGCATCGTCCACCCGCGCGATGATGTCGCGCGCGGCATCGAGATAGGCACGGCCGGCGTCGGTGAGTTCGACGCGGCGGTTGGTCCGGCGCAGCAGGCGCACGCCCAGCGTGGATTCCAGGTCGCGGATCTGCTGGCTGAGTGGCGGCTGGGACATGCCCAGCCGCTCGGCGGCGCGGCTGAAGTGCAGCTCGTCGGCCACGGCGATGAAGTAACGCAGGTGCCGCAGCTCGACGTTCATGCGTTCAGTCGGGACGCACGCGGATCAGGCCTTCCTGCGCCGTCGAGGCAATGAGCTTGCCGTCGCGCGTGTAGATCATGCCGCGCGCCAGTCCGCGGCCGCCCTGCGAGGTAGGGCTGTCGAATGAATACAGCAGCCATTCGTCGATGCGGAACGGACGATGGAACCACAGGGCATGGTCGAGGCTCGCCATCTGCATGTTGCGCGTGAGATAGGAGATGCCGTGCGGTAGCGTGGCCGTGCCGATGAGGTGGAAGTCGGACGCATAGGCGAGCAAGGCCTGGTGGAGCGTCAGCGCGTCGCCCACGGGCGCGTTGATGCGGAACCATATGTGCTGGTAGGGCGGCCGCTTGGCCGGGCGCAGTTCGTCGCGCGGCCACACATGACGAAACTCGAACGGGCCGCCGATGCCCAGCCAGCGCTGGGTTTTCTCCGGCAGGCGCGCCAGTTGCTCACCCGAGAGTTCGTGCATGGGTTCGACGTCTTCCGGGGCCGGTACCTCGGGCATGGACATCTGGTGCTCGTAACCGGTTTCAGGCACCTGGAACGAGATGGAGCCGTCGAGGATCGGCTGGCCGTGCTGGATGGCAACCACCCGGCGCGACGAGAACGAACCACCGTCGCGGGTGCGTTCCACGCTGTAGACGATGGGTGCCTCGATATCGCCCGCGCGCAGGAAGTAGGCGTGCAGCGAGTGGGCTTCGCGTTGCGGATCGACCGTGCGCTGCGCGGCGGAGAGGGCCTGTCCGAGCACCTGGCCACCGAAGACGAAGCGGGTGCCGATGTCGCGGCTCTGGCCGCGGAAGAGGTTGTCTTCCAGGCGCTCCAGTTCGAGCAGATCGACGAGTTCGCTGACGTGGTTGTCCGACATGGAACGGTTTCCCGGTAACGATGCGCGAATTATACGGCGCTCAGGTGTCCAGCCGGGTCAGCCGCAAGCCTTGCAGCGCGCGTGCCCAGGGAAACTGCGGGCCGGGATCGCGCTTGCGCGGCACTTCGGTATCCGGATCGTTGCTGGCCGGCACCATTGCGGTATCGAGATCTTCGTGGCCGGCCACGTGGCCCAGCGATGGAAAGCGGGCGAGCAGGTGGCCGAGCAGGGCACGCAGTGCCGCGATCTGGGCCTCCGGGTAGGGTTCGGTCATCTCCTGCCGGCGGGAATCGAACCAGTCGGGGTAGCGGCCGAGATTCACCAGTTCGATCCCTATGGAGCGTGGATTGAAGCCCCGCGTGTGATTGGCGATGCGCAGCGGGTCCACGTAGCACAGCACCGAGCCGTCGCGGTCGATGTAGTAATGGCCGCTGGCGCCCGTGCCACGGTCTTCGTAGAGCACGCGCTCGCCATACTCACGGGCCATGGCCAGGTCGGGCAGTTCGGTGCAGTGCAGGACGATCAGGTCGATGTCGGTTGCGGCGCGTTCGGGCAGCCGGGCTTCGTAGGGCAGGGGGGCATGGAGGATGTCGATCATGCCGCTTTGATAACATAGCCGGTCATTCCGCGTACGGAGACCGCCATGCGCGGCCACATCATCCTTTCCCACGGTTCCGATTCCGGTCCCGACGCCACCAAGGTGAGCGTCCTGGCGGCCGTGGCCGAATCGCTCGGCTGGACCACCCAGCGTCCCGATTACTGCGAGGACGACCTCAAGGGCTACGCCGGCTGCATCGAACCGCGCCTGGACAGGCTCGCCGGGGCCATGGCGGCCTCGCCGGCACCGCCGGTGCTGGTCGGTTCCAGCATGGGGGCTTTCGTCTCGGGGCTGGCCTCGCTCGACGTGCCGGTCGCCGGCCTGTTCCTGCTGGCCCTGCCGACCCACATCCCCGGCTACCCGCGCGGCTTTGCCGCCCGCAAGGATGTACCGTCGTTCCTGGTCCACGGCTACGACGACGACGTCTGCTCCGTGGACGAGGCCATCGGCTTCGCCCGGGGCCATGGCATGCCGGCCCTGCTGTTGCGCGACGATCACCGCCTGAGCGTCACCCTGCCTGTCGTCGAGGCTGAATTCCGCCGTTTCCTGGAAGGCCTCGCATGAATTTGTTCGCTACCTGCCCCAAGGGCCTGGAATACCTCCTCAAGGACGAACTGGTCGCCATCGGCGCCGGGAACGTCAAGGAGGCCCTGGCCGGCGTGTCCTTCGAGGGCTCCCTGGAGACGGCCTACCGTGCCTGCCTGTGGTCGCGCATGGCCAGCCGCGTGCTGCTGCCCGTGGCCGAGTTCGAGGCGGCCACCCCCGAGGCGCTCTACGAGGGTATCCAGGACATCGACTGGGCCGAACATCTGGCCGCTCACGGCACCCTGGCCGTGGATGCCAATACGGCCCAGAGCAAGCTCACCCACAGCCAGTTCATCGCGCTGAAGACCAAGGACGCCATCGTCGACCAGTTCCGCGCCGCCAGTGGCGCGCGCCCCGACGTGGACCCCGAGGAACCCGACCTGCGCGTCAACGTGCGCCTGCGCCGCGACCGCGCCACGGTGTCGATCGACCTGTCCGGCTCCCCGTTGCACCGTCGTGGCTGGCGCGAGCGCCAGGGCGAGGCGCCCCTGAAGGAAAACCTCGCCTCGGCGATGCTGGTGCGCGCCCGGTGGCCGCGCATCTACGCCGAGGGCGGCGCGCTGGTCGATCCCATGTGCGGTTCGGGCACCCTGCTGATCGAGGGCGCCCTGATGGCGGCCGGCGTGGCCCCGGGCCTGCGCCGTGGCTACTACGGCTTCCTGGGCTGGCTGAAGCACGACTACGCCATGTGGCGCACCCTGTGGGAAGAGGCCAAGGCGGCCGCCGACGAGGGCCTGCGCAACCTGCGCCCGGTGTTCTTCGGCAGCGACAGCGACGGCAACATGGTGCAGACCGCCAAGCGCAACGCGCAGGCGGCCAACGTGGCCGGCTTCGTCCACCTGGATCGTCGCGACGCCGTGCACGTGGCCCCCCCGCCGGAAACCCCGCTGGGTCTGGTCATCACCAATCCGCCGTACGGCGAGCGCCTGGGCGACCGTGCCGAGCTGCCACAGCTCTATCGTGAGCTGGGCCAGGCGCTGAAGGAGCGCTTCCCGGGCTGGCGTGCCGCCGTGCTGGCGGGCGACGAAGAACTGGGCCGCGCCCTGCGCCTGTCGCCGGACAAGCGCTACGCGCTGTTCAACGGCGCGCTGGAAACCCCGCTGCTCACCTTCAGCCTGCGTGCCCGCGACGAGGCGCCGCGTGAGGCCAGGCCGCTGTCCGACGGCGCGCAGATGCTGAAGAACCGGCTGGAGAAGAATGTCCGCCACCTGCGCAAGCGCCTGTCCCGCGAAGGCATCAGCTGCTGGCGCGCCTATGACCAGGATCTCCCGGAATACGCCGCCGCCATCGACGTCTACGAAGACTGGCTGCACATCCAGGAATACAAGGCGCCGCAGGACATCCCGGTGGATGTCGCCCGCAACCGCCTGCGCGAGGTGGTGCGCGTGGCGGCCGAGGTGTTCGGCACCCCGCGTGATCGCATCGCTGTGAAAACCCGCGAGCGCGGCAAGGGCGGTTCCAAGTACGGCCAGTTCGACCAGCAGGGCCAGTTCGTGGAAGTGGGCGAGGGCGGCCTTCGCTTCCTCATCAACCCCACCGACTACCTCGACACCGGCCTGTTCCTCGACCACCGCCTCGTGCGTGCCAAGATCCGGGAACTTGCCGCCGGCAAGCATTTCCTGAACCTGTTCGCCTACACCGGTACGGCCAGCGTCTACGCGGCCGCGGGCGATGCGCGCGACACGACCACGGTCGATTTGTCCGCCACCTACCTCGACTGGGCGTCGCGCAATCTTGCGCTGAACGGCTTCACCGGCAACCGCCACCGTCTCGTTCAGGAAGACGCGCTCTCCTTCCTGGAGAAGCGCTCGATGCAGTACGGGCTGATCTACGTCGACCCGCCGACCTTTTCCAACTCGAAGAAGGCCGACGATTTCGACGTGCAGCGCGACCACGTCAAGCTGCTGCTGCTCTGCGCCGAGCGACTGCTGCCTGAAGGCATCATCGTGTTCTCCAACAACTTCCGCCGCTTCCAGCTTGATCGGGCGGCCCTCGAGCCCCATTTTCAGATTGAGGACTGGAGTGCACCCAGCATCCCGTTCGACTTCTCACGGCGCCACGATATTCATGGCTGCTGGCTGCTCCGGAAGCCGTTCGTGAACCCATGGAGAACGTGAACATACGGTGCAGAAAACTTCAGTCCGGATTCAGTGCCGGAGCGCGAATCTGGAATCACCACCCGGAGGTCACCGTCATGAAAGGTCAGTTCGTCAAGTCCGCTCTTTTTCTCGCCGCTGCGGGGTTGATGGCATTCGCACCCGCATCCTTCGCCCACGGGTGGGGTCGCGGCGGTTACTACCACGGCGGTGGCTATTACGGTGGCTACCATGGCGGTTACTACGGTCGCGGTCACTATGACCACGCGGGTCGGTGGGTTGCTGGCGCCATCGTTGCCGGTGCAGTCGCCGGTCTGGTCTACGGTGCCACGCGTCCGGCCACCACGGTGGTCTATGACGACCGCCCGGTGTACTACAGCCGCCCGGCCACCACGGTCATCTATGACGACGGTCCGGCATACACCACCCGTCGCGTCACCACGACCACCACGACGTATGACGATGGCTACACCACGCGCTACGTCCGCGACGACGGCTATTGATCGTCGGCATCCGTTGAACAAAAGCCCGGCCTCGCGCCGGGCTTTTTTATTGTAGGAGCGCGCCTGCGCGCGACCGATGTTTGCGTCATAACCGGTCGCGCGCAGGCGCGCTCCTACAGGGCGATGGTTACCTGACCATGCCGTTGGGCTCGGCGCCCGATCCCTTGCGCTGTGCCTTCTTCTCCAGCGACTGATAGGTGGCCTTGTCGATCTTCTCTACCGTCTGGATCTGGCACGGTGGATCGTCGCGGCGCACGATCTGCTCGTTGATGCTGCCGCAGATGCGCATGGGCGCCACGGCCTTGATGCTCTCGGCGCCGCGGAAGCGGATGCCGCCGCCCAGGTCCATGCGCGGGCAATCCACGTTGGTGGTTACCCGGTAGAAGTTAGGACCGTTGGCGACGATGACCGTGCGGTTGTCGACCATGGCCCAGTTGCTGATCTGGTCGGTGCGCAGGCAATCGGCGACGGGCAATTCCTTGCGAGGTAAGGGGGCCGGGGCATCGGCGGCCTGGGCGGCTCCGATCAGGATCAGGCCGGTCACGAACAGGGAGCGGGCATACATGGTGAAGTCCTCCGCGGTGAGGTAACCCTACGTTAAGCCTCCGGGGCCCCGGATACGAGGGGCAGGGCGCCCCGGTGCACCGCGCGTTAAGGCGGTGGTCGGTCGCGCTCACACCCGTTGAACGTTTCCTGCGGCATGGTCGGCGCGATCGCTGGCGCCCCTTCGTCCGCATGGAACCGTTCGATGAGCCATCATCCGCTAGGCCTCGCTTCCCTTTCGCCGGCAGGCACGGATCTCGCCACGCGTTTTCTTTCCATACGTCATCGTACGGTCGCGCTCGCTGCCCATCTGCGTCCCGAGGACACGGTGGTGCAGTCCATGCCGGACGCGAGTCCGACCAAATGGCACCTGGCGCATACGACGTGGTTCTTCGAGCAGTTCATCCTCTCGCGCGATCGCCGGTACGTGGTGGCGAATCCGGAATGGCATTACCTGTTCAACTCGTACTACCAGTCGGTGGGGCCGATGCACGCGCGGCCGCGCCGCGGCATGCTTACACGCCCGGCGCTCGATGAATTGCTCGACTATCGTCACCGCGTGGATGAAGCCATCGCATCGATGATCTCCCGTGGTGATGATCCGGCGCTTGCTGCACTGGTTGAACTGGGTGTGCAGCACGAGCAGCAGCACCAGGAACTGTTGCTCACGGACATCAAGCATGCCTTTGCGCAGAACCCGCTGGAGCCCGCCTTTGCCGCTGACGCACCGCGAGCCCTGCCTGTCGTGGCACCTGCCTTGCGTTTCGTGCCTTTCGAAGAAGGCGTGGTGAAGGTCGGTCATGAAGGCGAAGGATTCCACTTCGATAATGAAGGGCCGCGCCACCGTACCTATCGGCAGGCGGGTGCCATCGCCAATCGTCCGGTGACCAATGCGGAGTACCGTGCCTTCGTCCACGATGGCGGTTACGAAGAGCCCACGCTGTGGCTGTCGGATGGATGGGCGAACGTGCAGGCCGAAGGCTGGAAGCGCCCGCTGTACTGGGACGAGGCGCTGGAGACCGAATTCACGTTGTCCGGCCGGCGCCCCATCGATCCCCATGCGCCCGTCACGCATATCAGTTACTTCGAGGCAGATGCGTTCGCGCGCTGGGCCGGCGCGCGCCTGCCCACGGAAACCGAGTGGGAGACGATGGCCGAGGATATTCCCGTTCAGGGGAACCTTCAGGACACCGACATGCTCCAACCTCGTGCCTCATCGTTCGAGACGGCGCTCGGACAGATGTACGGTGACGTTTGGGAATGGACGATGAGCCCATATGTCAGTTATCCGGGTTTCCGGCCCCTGGCCGGTGCGCTCGGTGAATACAACGGAAAGTTCATGAATGGGCAATGGGTGCTTCGAGGAGGTTCCTGCGCCACGCCCGCGGACCACATTCGCGCGACTTACCGCAACTTCTTTCCTCCCCATGCCCGCTGGCAGTTCTCGGGGATACGACTGGGAAATGATCGATGAGCGCTCTACCGAAAGACATCCGTGTCGACGACCGCCATCCGGATGTCGAGGACACCCTGCATACCGTCCGCCGCGGCCTGTCGGCGAAACCCAAGCGGCTTCCCTCGCGGCTGTTCTATGACGAACGCGGTTCCGCGCTGTTCGAGGCGATCTGCGAGCAGCCGGAGTATTACCTGACGCGAACCGAGATTGCGATCATGCGCGATCATGCCGCAGAGATCGCGGCGACGCTTGGCCCCGAGGCACGTCTGGTGGAATACGGCAGCGGCAGTGGCATCAAGACGCGCATGTTGCTGGAGCACATGGAATCGCCGGCCGCCTATGTGCCGGTGGAAATCTCGCGCACGGCGTTGATGGAAAGCGTGGCCGCACTGGCGGCGCAGTTTCCGCATGTGCCGATGCAGCCGGTGTGTGCCGACTTCACCCAGCCCTTGCGCCTGCCGGTGGCCGCCCGGGCACCGCGTCGCACGATCATCTATTTTCCTGGTTCCACGATCGGCAACTTCGAGAGCAAGGACGCCATGAAGATTCTCCGCCAGATGCGTGCGGAGATGAGCGATGGCGGTGGCGTGCTGATCGGCGTCGATCTGAAGAAGGATGCCGCCGAGATCGAGGCGGCCTATAACGATGCCGCGGGTGTCACGCGTGATTTCACCCTCAATATGCTGGTGCGCCTGAATCGCGAGATCGGCACCGATTTCGATGTCGATGCGTTCCGCCATCGTGCGCGTTACAACGCTCTCGCCGGTCGTATCGAGACCTCACTGGTCAGCACGGTTCGACAGGAAGTGCGCGTGGGGCCGGAGACTTATGTCTTTCGCGAAGACGAGGCGATGCAGGTGGAGTACAGTTGCAAGTATTCGCTGGAGGATTTCGCGCTGATGGCTTCGAAGGCGGGGCTTTCGGTGGAGAAGGTGTGGATGGATGCCGAGAAGAAATTCAGCGTGCAGTACCTGGTGCGCTCCACGCCGGCCCCCTGATTCCAGATCCACATCCAACACCTTGTAGGAGCGCGCCTTGCGCGCGACCGGTTTTCACGATGATTCCGGGTCGCGCGCAAGGCGCGCTCCTACAATGGCGTTGATGACGCCTGGACTGGCCATGACCTGTAGGAGCGCGCCTGCGCGCGACCGGTTTTAACGATGACTCCGGTCGCGTGCGAGGCGCGCTCCTACAACGGCGTTGATGACGCCTGGACTGGCCATGACCTGTAGGAGCGCGCCTGCGCGCGACCGGTTTTAACGATGACTCCGGTCGCGCGCGAGGCGCGCTCCTACAACGGCGTTGATGACGCCTGGACTGGCCATGACCTGTAGGAGCGTGCTTGCGCGCGACCGGTTTTTACGCTGACTCCGGTCGCGCGCGAGGCGCGCTCCTACACGGGATTTGGTGCGGCCGGGTGCCCATCGCACGTAGCGTTAGCTCGGGCGGCAGGCGCCCAGTGAGACGAGGGTTTCCTGCGCTGCCCTGATCCGCTCACTGCTGCCGGGAAGATCCATGATGACGCGCAGCTTGTCCTGCCCGTCCATCTTGAACACACGCGGTTGCTGCTGGATCAGTTTGATCAGCGCCATCGGGTCGATATCCGGCTTGTCGCGGAAGGTGACGCGGCCACCGTTTGCGCCGAAGTCCAGCTTGCGGATGCCCAGCGGCGTGGCCATCAGTTTCAGCTGTGCCACTGCGAACAGGCACTTGGTCTGGTCGGGCAGCAGGCCGAAGCGATCGATCATCTCAACCTGAAGCTCGCGCAGGCCTTCGTCATCTTTCGCGCTGGCGATGCGCTTATATAGCGTCAGGCGCGTATGCACATCCGGCAGGTAATCCTCGGGGATCAATGCCGGCAGGTGCAATTCCACCTCCGTCTCGTGTTCCGACGTGAGGTCGAAGTCAGGCACCTTGCCCGACTTGAGCGCACGCACGGCGCGGTCGAGCAGTTCGGTGTAGAGGCCGAAACCGATTTCCTGGATCTGGCCGGATTGTTCGTCGCCCAGCATCTCGCCCGCACCACGGATTTCGAGATCGTGCGTGGCAAGGGTGAAGCCGGCGCCCAGTTCTTCCAGGGAAGCCAGTGCTTCCAGGCGCTTCTCGGCGTCGGCCGTCATCGCCTTGCGATCCGGCACGATGAGATAGGCGTAGGCACGGTGATGCGAACGGCCGACGCGACCGCGCAGCTGATGCAGCTGGGCGAGGCCGAAACGGTCTGCACGGTTCACGATGATGGTGTTCGCCGTGGGAATATCGATGCCGGATTCGATGATGGTGGTGGACACCAGCACGTTGAAGCGCTGGCGGTGGAAGTCGGCCATGACCTGTTCCAGCTCGCGCTCCGGCATTTGCCCGTGCGCGACGCGGATGCGTGCTTCGGGCACCAGCTCACCCAGTTCGCGGGCAATGCGCTCGATGGACTCCACTTCGTTGTGCAGGAAATACACCTGGCCGCCACGCGACAGCTCGCGCTGGATCGCCTCGCGGATCATGGCGGGCTGGTAGGTGGAGATCAGCGTGCGCACCGCCGTGCGGTGGGCCGGCGGAGTGGCGATGATGGAGAGATCGCGCAGGCCGCTCATGGCCATGTTCAGCGTACGCGGGATGGGCGTGGCGGTGAGGGTGAGCAGGTCGACCTCGGCGCGCAGTTTCTTCAGCTGCTCTTTCTGGCGTACACCGAAGCGCTGTTCCTCATCCACGATGACCAGGCCGAGGTTCTTGAAGCGGATGTCTGCCTGCAACAGCTTGTGCGTGCCGACCATGACATCCACCTGACCGTCGGCCAGCCGTTCCAGTGCGTTGTCCACTTCCTTTTTCGACTTGAAGCGCGAGAGTACTTCCACGCGCACGGGCCAGTCGGCGAAGCGATCGGCGAAGTTGCGGTAGTGCTGCTGGGCGAGCAGGGTAGTGGGCACCAGCACGGCGACCTGCTTGCCGGCGGTGGCTGCGGCGAAGGCGGCGCGAAGGGCAACCTCCGTCTTGCCGAAGCCCACATCGCCGCAGACCACGCGATCCATGGCGCGGGGCCGTGCCAGGTCGGCGATCACCGCGTCGATGGCGCGTTGCTGGTCGGCGGTTTCCTCGAAGGGGAATGTAGCGGCGAATTCCTCGATCATCTGCCTGTCTACAGGCAGGGCTTCGCCCTGCTTGGCTTCGCGCTGCGCGTAGATTGCCAGCAGCTCGGCGGCCACGTCGCGCACTTTTTCGGCGGCCTTCTTGCGTGCGCGTTCCCAGGCGTCGCCGCCCAGGGAGTGCAGTGGCGCCAGTTCCGGTGCCGTGCCGGTGTAGCGGCTGACCAGCCCCAGCTGTGCCACGGGCACGTAGAGCTTGTCGCCCTTGGCGTATTCGATGGTGAGGAATTCACCGGGCATGTCGCCCACATCGAGCGACAGCAGGCCCTGGTAGCGACCCACGCCGTGATCGATATGGACGATGGGCGAGCCGATGGACAGCTCGGTGAGGTCCTTGATGATGCTTTCCGGATCGCGCGCGGCGCCTGCGCGCTTGCGCCGGTCGGTGCGTACGCGTTCGCCGAACAGCTCGCGTTCGGTGAGCACGGTGAGCGCCGGCTTCGTAAGTGCGAAACCCTGCTCCAGCGACGCGACCGTGATGGTCAGCTTCTCGTCACTGGCGAGAAAGGCTTTCCAGCCGTCGATGTTTGCCGGTTTCATGCCGGCGCCTGCGAGCTGCTCGATCAGCGCCTCGCGACGACCGGCGGAATCCGCGGCCACCAGCACGCGGCCAGGATAATGCGCCAGGAAATGGCGCAAGGCCGTGCCGGGCTCCTCGCCCTTGCGGTTGATCGGCAGTTCCGGAGCCGGCTGCGTGCCCAGGTCCACGGCGTGCTCGTGGTCTTTCGCCACGACATCGATGCGTGGTTGCTTGTTGAGGCGCTCGCGCAGTTGCTCCGGGGCGAGATAGATATCGGCAGGCGGCAGGACCGGGCGTTCGATATCGTGCGCGCGCTGGTCATAGCGCTCGGCCACTTGTGTCCAGAAGGCGTCGGCGGCGTCGAGCGTGCCGTCGCCCAGCACGAACAGCGTTTCACCAGCGAGGTAGTCGAACAGGGTTTCCGTGGCGCTGAAGAACAGAGGCAGGTAGTACTCGATGCCGCCGGGCGTGACGCCTTCTTTCATGTCCTGGTACAGCGGGCAGCGACGCACGTCGATGGGGAAGCGGTCGCGCAGTGCGGCGCGGAAGGTCTTCGCGGCTTCCTCCGTCACCGGGAACTCGCGGGCGGGCAGCAGTTCAACGTTTTCGACCTGCTGCTGCGAGCGCTGGGTTTCCGGATCGAAGGTGCGGATCGATTCCACTTCGTCGTCGAACAGCTCCACACGGTAGGGTTCGCTGGCGCCCATCGCGTAGATGTCGATGAGGGCGCCGCGCACGGCGAAGTCGCCCGGCTCGGAGACCTGCGGCACGTTGCGGTATCCGGCAGCTTCCAGCCGGCGCTGTTCGGCCACGATGTCGAGTTTCTGGCCCTTGCGCAGCACCAGCCCGGAGCCGGTGATGTGGTTGCGGGGGGCGATGCGCTGCATGAGGGTGGCGACCGGCACCACCAGCACGCCGCGTTTTACCGAAGGCAGGCGATACAGGGTGGCGATGCGCTGGGAGACCACCTCGGGGTGGGGGCTGAAGACGTCGTAGGGCAGGGTTTCCCAGTCGGGGAAGTGCAGCACGGACAATTCGCCCGCAAAGACGCCCAGTTCGCTTTCCAGGTTGTCGGCGCTGCGGGTATCCCGGGTGACTACTACCAGCAGGCCATCGTGCGCCCGGGCGGCCTCGGCGATTTCCAGGGCCCAGGAGGAGCCGTTCGGCACCGCCCAGTAGCGGCGGGTCTTGGCGTTGGCGGGGAGGGGCGGACGGGGAATCGCTACGGGCATCGGATCGACGGCTCGGCTTGCGGACAAGCCGGTGATTGTACTACCCCGTCATGAAGGCCTTGCCTTCGTGGGTTTGTAGGCGTTGCCGACGCCGGGTGCAGTGGGGCGCCGAGGGTCACGGTCGCGCGCAAGGCGCGCTCCTACACAAGCCCCCTGGAGGAGCGCGCCTCGCGCACGACCCGCCAACCGGAGCCACCCTGTAGGAGCGCGCCTCGCGCGCGACCAGCCAGCCGGAGCTACCCTGTAGGAGCGCGCCTTGCGCGCGACCGGTCAGGCCGAGGCTTCCGTCCAGGCCGCCCCACCGGCCAGCTCAATCGGCAATATCCGGCTCGAAGAAACTCCAACGCACATCCTTGAACCGCGCCTTGAAATCGGCCTCCACGATATTGATGGCCTCGATCATGGCCCGTGCCGTCGGTGCAGGCGCCATGCGCGCCTTGATGGCCACCATGACATCCGTGCCCATCTGCAGCGTAAGCAGGTTGTAGACCAGGTCGATCTCCGGCCGGGCCTCCAGGAAGGCCACCATCTCGGCCCTGCGCTTCGGCTCCACGCCCTGGCCGATCAGCAGGGCCTTGACCTCGCGGGCCACCGCCACGGCGACCACGATCAGCAGCACGCCGATGGCGATGGTGCCGATGGCGTCGTAGATGAGATTGCTGGTGACCATGGTCAGCAGGACGGCGGCAAGGGCGAAGGTCAGCCCCAGCAGGGCGGCGAGATCCTCGCCGAAGATCACCAGCAGCTCACTGGCCCGTGTCTCGCGGAACCACTGCCACAGACTGCGACCCTCACGCGCCTTGTTCACCTCCTGCAGGCAGCCGTGCATGGAGATGCCCTCGGTGACGATCGAGAAGGCCAGCACGCCCACGGCCAGCCACGCCCAGCGCAACGGTTCGGGATGAGTGAGCTTGTGCACACCCTCGTACACCGAAAACATGCCGCCCACGCTGAACAGCAGGATGGCGACGAGGAACGACCAGAAATACAGGGCACGGCCCCAGCCAAGCGGATACTCCGGTGATGGCGGGCGTTTGGCCTGGCGCATGCCGAGCAGAAGCAGACCCTGGTTGCCGCAGTCGGCCAGCGAGTGGACCGCTTCGGCCAGCATGGCGCCCGAGCCGGTGAACAGGGCCGCCACGAGCTTGGCGACGAAGATGGCGAAGTTGGCTCCGAGCGCGAGGAAGATGGCGCGCTTCGAATCGGCGGATTTTGACATGAATGGTCTGCCTCACGAGGTAAAGGTGCCAGTTCGCCGATTCTGGAATATTATCGCAGGTTCCTGACACTTGGTCGGGAGACAGGGTTTGTCTGGTTACGTGCCTGGAACTAGGTACATAGGGGATGGATATGGAATTTATTAAGCCGCTTCGCTCACGGCGTACCGGAATGCGTGCTCGCATTCCGGGCGCTCTATTGGCGTTGTTTATCGTTGCATCTTCTCAGCCTGCTTTTGCATCCCAAGCTTGCGGGCTCATCAACGGATTGTCGGGCGAAGTTGCGCCAGGGCAGACTATCGTGCTCAACCCGAGCCAGAATGCCAAGTTTGTCATTCTAGACGACATTGAGCTTCACGCCGAGTCCGTTGACGGGGGAGCTCATGCCGACTTTATTATGCTGAACGGTACGCCGATTAATTTTCTCCTAGGGGTGGTAGAAGGTCATCCGGCGTCAAAACGCGGCGTTTTTTCCAAGGGCGATGAATTCATCGCTCCTGCGGGAAGTATCCAGGTATCTGCCTCCGCTCAGAATGCAGGGAAGATAAGTTATTCAGTTGCCTGCGAGTCGCCACCGGTGACCTTGAATTCCATTTCGCCCTCTGTCGGTGCTGCCGGAACGGATGTCGTCATCCAGGGGCAGGGATCCCTTCAGGATACAACCGCAGTGCACTTTGGCGATCAGCTGGCAGCTTTTACTATCAATAGTGACCGGCAACTGACCGTTCGCGTCCCGGCAGGCAAGGGAACGGTGCCCGTGGTCGTGACCACGAGCGGCGGCGGGGACTCCAGACCGCTTCAATTTACCTATGGCAATGTACCCACCGGGCAGCCGTTCCCCGTGTCGACGACCGTTGACTCCCCGGTGACCATACAGCCGCCCACAGATGCTCAGGGAACTTGGGACAGCATTCTGGTGGGATCTTCACCCTCACACGGGCAGGTGAGAGTGGATGGTCGAAGCCTGATCTACACGCCCGCCCCGGGCTTTGTCGGTGTGGATACGTTTACCTACCAGCTGAGCAATGCGTTTGGCATGTCGCCGGCATCTGCGGTGAACGTCACGGTAACTCGTGCCGGAGGAGCCGCGGGGAACAGCCGTACCGTGACTGTGGCACCTGGGGTGCCTGTCAACGTGGATCTGTCTACCATGTCACCCGGAGGAAGCACTGCGGCTTCGCTGGTCGGCATGTCGCCGGCCAACGCCGGACAGGTTTCGCTGTCTGCGCAGGGTCTTCTGCGATTTACATCCACTGCCGATTTCCGTGGCCTGGTGCAGTTCAGCGCTTTATTGTCAGGTTCCGGCGGCGCAAGCACGCCCGTGAACGTGCTGGTGCTCGTGAGCAGCGAACCAGATCCGTCGAAGAATGCCAGCGTGCTTGGTCTGGTCAATGCTCAAGCGGAGCAGGCTCGTCGTTTCGCGCAGGGCCAGATAGATACGATCGGTGGACGGTTGGAAACCTTGCATGACCGATCGGAGGTGCCGACCTTCTCGAACAACGTTTCGCTCACCGTCAATGGCCGGCCGTTCTCCATGCAACGGGCAGGAAGTGCCGGTGAGCAGGGTCTTGAGCGTACGGGCAAGGGCGCGGCAAGCTCGGTTGCCGGAAGCGGGGAACGGTCTGGGGATCCGGTCGATGTGGCCAGCGAACACGGGCTGAGGGCGTGGATCGGCGGCCAGGCCAGTTTCGGTAGCTTCCAGTCCTATCGGCGGGCAGCGGGCTTCGACAGCGACACGATCAGCCTGACCGCGGGTATGGATACCCGGATTGGCGATCATGCCCTGGCGGGTGTTGCTTTTGGTTACTCGCACGATAACGCCGACGTCGGGAACGATGGAACGCGCAGTGTTGCAAAGGGCTATAGCGCAGCTCTCTACGCCAGTGTGCAGCCAGCGGAGCATTCCTATGTGGATCTTGTCCTTGGCGGTGGTGGCCTGAGCTTCGATAGCCGTCGCAAGGATGCAGACAGCGAGCAGCGATTAACGGGGCGCCGTACCGGCCACCAGTGGTTCGGTTCGTTGACTGCAGGTCTCCAGTACAAGACAGGGCATTGGCTGTGGTCGCCATACGGACGTGCGTCCTGGTCCATGTCGTCGCTCAACGGGTTCGCAGAGGAGGGGACAGTGACTGGTGCACTTGCTTATGGTAACCAGACCGTTCGTAGCACTGTTGCGGCCATTGGTGTGCGTGCAAGCGGCGATTTTGCAACCAGTTGGGGAAGCGTTGCCCCACGGGCGCGATTGGAAGCAGGACACGATTTCCAGGGTACGAGTCGCACGACGGTGGGCTACGCCTTCATTCCTTCGGCAGGGGAATGGAGTGTCCTGGGTAACCAATACAGTTCTAGCGGAACCCGGGTGCAGATGGGGCTGGGCCTGGATCTGCGCTGGACCAACGGTTGGCTGTTGGGTACGGAATACAGCTACCTGACGATGCCGCGGGCACACGACCAGATGCTTCGCTTCAGCTTGAACAAGTCGTTCTGATCCGTTTCGTTTTCACCGGCAGGCGCACAACGACTCTGGCAAGTCAAAGGCACCGGTCGAGACGACCGGTGCCTTTTGATATGGCGTGGGCTTAGCTCATCCTGCCTCTTGCCAGAGGCTCTTGTACTTGAAATTCTGCGCCGTCTGACAGGATTCCTGATCGTTTTACGCACTCCCTTGCAGGTAGTACCGAACAGGGGATCTTCATGCATCGCATCATTTCGCCGCGGGCGATGGCCGCACGCCTGCGGACCTGGGCCACCGCGGGGCTTTTGGCCCTCCTGGGGGCCGTGGCTCCGCAGGCCGGTTACGCATCCACGGGGTGCCGGCTCATCGACGGGAAGAGCGGACAGCTGGGGCCGGGACAGACCGTCACGCTCAATCCATCGCAGGGCATCAACTTCAACGCTGGCGACCTGGTGGCACTGACGTCGTCCTCTCCCAATGCCCGCGGCGATCTCATCCGGCTCGATGTCGCCGTGATTTCGGTCACGAACTTTCTCGACACCATGCAGACCACGCAATCGGTGGCGATGCCACGATCCGTGCTCGGTGGCCCCGCGACCCTGTTCGTGACCACCACCCAGGCCACGCCCGGCCTGGTGGCGAACTATGCGATCAGCTGCCGCTCGGTGGGTCCGACGGTGACCCAGATCGCCCCATCGTCCGGCAGGCCCGGCGCGACGATATCAGTGGTGGGAACAGGATTCCTGGGCACCTCGGCGGTGACCTTCGGCGGTCAGCCGGCGGCGTTCACCGTGGCGGGGGACACGCTGATCAACGCGACGATACCTGCCGGCACGGGGACGGTTGGTGTCACCGTGACGACCGATGCGGGCAGCGCCACGGGTGGCCCGTTCACCTACGTCAGCGCCCCCGATGCCCCAGTTATAGGTGCGGTGTCGCCAGGCAACGGACAGGCGACGGTAGCGTTCTCGCCGCCGGTGAACACGGGTGGCCTGCCGGTCACGAATTACGTGGTGACCTCGCATCCAGGAAACGCCACGGCCTCGGGCGCGGCCAGTCCCCTGACGGTGAGTGGCCTGACCAACGGCACGTCGTATACCTTCAGCGTCACGGCGACCAACGCCGCAGGTACAAGCGTGTCATCGGCCGCGTCCTCCGCCGTCGTACCCATGGCATTGCCCACCGCGCTCGACCGTAACCTGTCCACGGATTACGGCAAGGCCATCAGTGTCGATCTGGGTGTGGCGACGAATGGCGCGGGCATCACGGATGTCACCATCGATACACCGCCAGCACACGGCAAGACGACGGTGTCCGGCACGGTCGTAACCTACACACCGGCCGATGGCTTCCAGGGTGACACGGACAGCTTTACGTACATCACCACCAATGCCGTCGGACGTTCATCCCCCGGACGCGTATCGGTTGCCGTGGGACGTGTTCCCGTCCGCGTGCCCGATGCGCCTTTCATCGGCGCGGTCTCGGCAGGTAGCGGCCAGGCGACGGTGTCTTTCTCCGCTCCGGCGGACGACGGCGGTTCGCCAGTCACGAACTATGTCGTCATCTCGCAACCCGGTGGAGTCACGGCCGCAGGTAGTGGCAGTCCATTGACCGTGACCGGCCTTGCCAACGGTACGTCGTATACGTTCACCGTGACGGCAACGAATGCAGCGGGCACCAGTGTACCGTCCGCCGCGTCCCGCCCGGTCGTTCCGATGGCGTTACCCACGGCGCTCGACCAGACCCTCGCCACGGATTACGGCAAAGCCATCAGCGTTGATCTGGGAACGGCGACGAACGGCACGGGCATTGCGCAGGTCAGTATCGATATGCCGCCTGCACACGGCACGGCGACCGTTTCTGGAACGGTGGTGACCTATGTACCCGCCGAGGGCTTCCAGGGGGCGACAGACAGCTTCACCTACATCACCAGCAATGCCATGGGGCATTCGTCGCCAGGTCGCGTGTTGATCACGGTCAACGCACTGGCGGTGCCGACGCCCCAGCCCCTGGCCGTGGTCACCACGGTGGGCGTGCCGGTCACGATCCTGCCGGCACCGGGGACACCCGGTCCGCAGGCATGGGACCGCCTGGATATCGGCAACTCTCCCGCCCACGGACACGTGGTGGCGAGCGGACGAACCCTCGTCTACACACCGGCCAATGGATTCATCGGAACCGATACGTTTGCCTATCGATCGGGTACCGCATTCGCCATGTCGGCACCCGCCACCGTGACGGTCACCGTGACCCGCGAAGGGGGTACGGGAGTGTTGAACCGCACCGTCACGGCCTTGCCCGGAGCCACCGTGACGGTGGACCTCTCAAGCATTCAGCCCGGTATTGCCTCGGCGAGCCTGAGCGGCATTTCGCCGGGGCAGGCAGCGGAGGTGTCCCTGTCGCCGCAAGGCGTGCTGAGCTTTACGTCGCAGCCATCGTTCCATGGGCTCGCACAGGTCAGCGCGACGCTCACCACGAACGGCGGCGCGATCCTGCCGGTCAGTGTGCTCGTACTGGTCAGCAGCCAGCCCGATCCGTCGAAGAACGCCGATGCGCTTGGCATCGTCGCGGCGCAGGTGGAACAGGCACGCCGCTTCGCGCAAGGGCAGCTGGATAACATCCAGGGGCGCCTGGAAAGCCTGCACGACCGGCTGCATGATGCGCCTGTCGTCAGCAACCGGCTGGCGTTGAACGTGAACGGTCGCGCCGTGCCCATGTCCGCTCGCCCGGGTATCGGAGCGGCCGGCACGGAAACCGACACGGCACAGGCATCGCCTGTCGTAGCGGCCGACCATGGCATACGTACCTGGCTGGGTGGACAGGCGAGTTTCGGCAGCTTCGATGCGCGTCGTGGTGGGTCGGGTTTCGACAGCGATACCGTGAGTATCAGTACGGGCGCCGACGTACGCGTAGGCGAGCATGGCCTGCTTGGCATGGCGTTTGGCTATTCGCACGACAACAGCGACATCGGTCGCGAGGGTGCGCACAGCACCGCTCAGGGCTATAGCGCGGCGATCTACGGCAGCGTTCAACCAGGCGAAGGTATGTATATCGACCTGGTGATCGGCGGCGGTGGCCTGCGCTTCGACAGCCGTCGCATGGATGCCGATAGCGGGCGGCAACTGGCGGGCAGGCGTACGGGCCAGCAATGGTTCGGTTCGGTCACGACGGGTCTGGCCTACCGGACGGGGGCGTGGTCATGGTCGCCGTATGCACGCGCTTCGTGGTCGCTGTCGTCACTGAACGGCTTCGCCGAAAACGGCCCCGTGACCAGCGCACTGTCCTATGGACGACAACTGGTGCGCAGTTCGATCGGTGCCGTCGGCTTGCGCGTCAGCGGAGAAAGCGAACAGGCCTGGGGCACGCTCGCGCCGCGTGCGCGAATCGAGGTGGGGCACGATTTCCAGGGAGAAAGCCGCATGTTGCTGACCTATGCGCAGATACCTTCCGCAGGAGAGTGGAGCGTCATGTCCAGTCCCTACAGTGCCAACGGTACCCGTGTGCAGGTCGGCCTCGGGCTCGATCTTGGCTTCTCGGGCGGATGGTCGCTGGGAAGCGAATACAGCTACCTCGTGCAGCCACACATGCGCGACCAGTCCATTCGCCTCACCGTGAACAAGTCGCTCTGACGCATGTCAGCGGGATAGTTCCCGTTGCAGCCACGCCCGTGCAACGCGCCACTCGCGTTGCACGGTTGCTGGCGAAATACCCAGGGCGGCGGCGATTTCCTCCGCACTCATGCCGACGAAAAAACGCAGCGTCACGATCTGCGCCTGGCGTGGATCGAGCCGTTCCAGCAGATCAAGGCTTTCGGATAGCGCCATGGGATCCACATCGTCGTTCATCGATGCGGCGATTTCGGTCAGTTGCAGGCGGTCGGCATCCTGCGGTCGTTTCGCCGCCTGGCGCCGTCGAGCTGCATCGATCAGCACCTCGCGCATGGCCCGCGCCACCACGCCCAGCAGATGGCCGCGATCGTCCCATGCAGGGTTTGCCTGACCGCCGAAGACCTTGAGATAGGCTTCGTTGACCAGGGCCGTGGCACTCAAGGTACGTTCGCTGCGGTTCTGCCGGAGCTTGCCAAGGGCAAGCGAGTGCAGGGCGGCATACATTTCGCGCAGGGCACGATCCAGTGCCTGTACGTCGCCGGAGCGTGCGCGGTGCAGCCATTCTGTCACCTCCTTGTCGGTGGTGATGTCGTTCATGGCGATATTCCGTGGATCGCTGCAACCGTGCACGTCGCGATCGGAGTGGTGTAGGCGCTGGCCCGCAACTCACGGTCGATTCGATCGCATCGGCCCTTCCTGAGTGCCGCCGCGTTGTCTGCGACGCGTTTTGCGCCGACCGTATCGCCTTGCGCAGCCAGCAGTCGTGCTTCCAGCAACCGGGCGCGCAGCACGGGAAGACTGTCCGGCGCGGCGCCAAGCCGGCGGTTGATGTCGTCGAAACGATGCAAGGTATCGCGTGCCTCGGCAAAACGGTGTCGTGCCACCTGCAATGCACCGGTGCCGTCGAGGGCGGCGGTCCATGCGTCCGGTGCCGTCCCCGGTTCGGGCAGGGCAGGCAGGCGGGCGACCAGCGCCTCGGCCTCGGTCAGCCGGTTTTCGTGCAGGGCGACGGTTTCGAGCGTGTTCAACGCTTCGGTGAAATTGACCAGGGGCCACGCAGCACCGGCACGTGCCTGACTGGCCATGGCTTCCAGATGCGGTGCGATAACGGCTGCGGCGTCGCGATATCGTCCCTGTTCCAGGTATTCGCTCGCCAGCGCCAGCAACACGCTGTGCTGGAAATCCACGCGGGGTTCCGGTTCGTCCAGCGATGATGCATAGGCTTGTTCCAGCATCGCCGCTGCGCGTGCATGTTCTCCCGTGCCCGCGAGCGTGAGCCCCAGATACCCTTGCAAGGTCGACATGCCTGCGCCCTTCGTGCCGAGCATGCGTGTCCGGTCTGCAATCAACCGTTCGTAGATGCCGGCCGCCGTGGCGGGATCACGTGCGCTGGTAACTGTCGCGAGGACGAAGTCCGCGTGCAGGCGTTCAGGATCGTCCTTGCCATACGTCGTGGCCGACAGTGCGGAGGCACGCTGCGCCACCGTCACGGCCTGCGCGTGCTGGCCTGCGCGGCTGAGAGCCAGGGCCCAGGTCGTCAACGCCTGCTCCTGCTCTACCGGCAGGGCGGGTTGCTCGTGCTCCAGTTCGGCAACGAGCGAGCGAAGGCGTTCCGCCAGCGACATGGGAGTTGCCGTGCCTGCATTGAGTTCCTGCAGCAGCAGATGCGTGCGCACGGTGTAGCGTTCGTTCTTCGGAACATTTGCTGCGTTTGCCAGCAGGGCCAGCGCCTGCCGGTCGGCATCAGCGGCGGGAATGGCGTCCGTCTGGATGCCATAGGCGCGAGCCAGCGCGGCCCATGCGCGTCCTTTGTCGAGTGCCGGCGCATCACTGAACGACTGCAAGGCGATGGCCTGGCGCAGCAGGGGAATGGCACGCGCACCCTGGTCGAGCGCGTTGTAGCTCTTGCCGATGGACAGCAACAGGGCCGCTTTGACCTCAGGCGACAGGCGTGCATCGTCCGCGACCTGCCGCGCTCCGCGATCGAGCATGTCGCGTACGCGCAGGTTCTCGCCTTGCGCGTGCCCGGGGTCGGCATGTTCGAACAGGTCGCTCATGAAACCCGCCACGGCCTGGGTCTTGTCGCGCTCCTGCTGCACCCGTTGTAGCTGGCCCAGCAAGGTGACGACGAATGCGATGGCAAGCAGGCTGACCAGGCTTGCCACGCCCAGGGCGATCCGGTGACGACGCGCGAACAGCCGCGCGCGGTACCAGCGACGGCCCTGGCTTGCCAGTACTGGCCGGGCGTCGAGGTAGCGTCGCAGGTCGTGGGCCAGCGCAGCGGCGCTGGCATAGCGATCTTGCGGATCGATACGCAGCGCCTTCATGACGATGGCGTCGATATCCACGGGTACGGTTTTCGGTGCGTGGCGCCTGGGGCCCACGAGGTTGCCGTCCACGATGGCGTTGGACAGATCCAGAGCAGAGGTGCCGGTCGCATCGTCGAACGGACGTTTGCCGCACACGAGCTGGTAGAGCACGACACCGAGCGACCAGACGTCCGCGCGGACATCGAGTGCCTGTCCGCGCACCTGCTCGGGACTGGCATAGGCCAGCGTGAGCGCACGATGGACGGTGGTGGTCCGTGCATCGACCAGCACATCCGGGCCATCGAGCAGGCGCGATATGCCGAAGTCCAGCAGCTTCGGTTCGCCGCTGGCCGTCACGAGGATATTGGCCGGCTTGAGATCGCGGTGGATCACCAGCTTGCCATGGGCGTACTGCACCGCATCGCATACCTTCAGGAACAGCGCGATGCGGTCACGCAGGGATGTCCGCCGCTCCTGGCACCAATGGTCGATGCGTTCGCCGTCGACATATTCCATCGCGAGATAAGGCACGCCGTCGCCTGTGCGGCCCGCATCCAGCAGATGAGCGATGTGCGGGTGACTGAGCGTGGCCAGGATGCGGCGTTCCTCCGCAAAACGGCGGTGAGCCTCGCTGCCTTCGAAGCCTGCGAATCGCAGCAGCTTGAGGGCAACCGGCTGCTGCCATGCATTGGCCGGGCCGGAATCAACGGTGCGCTCCGCCAGATAGACCACGCCCATGCCGCCCTCGCCGAGGACACGCTCGATCCGGTATTGCGCGGGAAGGGCGGTCGTCAGGCGGTCGCCATCCACCGGCAGTGCGCCGGGAAGGGATGGCCAGGAGGGTTCCGTGGTTTCGGCGGCGCGGATGATCCACTCCACTTCGGCCAGCAGCGCGGCATCGTCGCCACAGGCGCTGGCGAGATGGTCTTTGCGCCGGCCCTCGGGCAGATCCAGCATCGCAAGCGCGATGGGTTTGGCGCGCAGGTAAAGCTGGCCACGATCGTCAGGCAATGGTCTTCCCCCGCCGCGACCCTTGCGGCGGGGGAAGTATAAGACGCTATGCGGGGCCGGCTGGCGGCTTAGCGGATGACGCCGACGCCCACGCCGAAACTGACGTTGGGATGGCCGCCGGACATTTCCTTGGCCGTCCACACGTGCGACTGGTTCACGGACACCAGGGGGAACGTGTAAGGAGCCTGGCCCACGTTGGCCGAGCGCGTGCCGTTGAGCCTGCCGGCGACGGTGACCATGCCGCCTGCCGGGAAGTCGAGGCTTTCGACGTAGCCGGGCATCGAGGCGATGAAACGGCCGTTGCCCGAATCGTTGGCCTTGGGACGCTGCGAGCTGTCCAGCGGATAGGCCAGCACTTCGATCTCGCTGTGATCGTTGAAGTTACGCACCTGCACGATACGGCCGCCCCAGATCACGTCGGACGTGCCGTAGCGCTCCGGTTCGCGGGCCACCTGCGCCGGGGGCACGGCCACCGTGTTCGCCGTCGGCTTGTAGATGGGTGCCGGCGCACAGCCGGCCAGGGCCATGGCAAGCAGGGAGGCGGGGATGGCGAGACGGGCGATGATCGTGCGCATGGGTCGGCTCCTGTCGTATGGGCCGACTTTACCGCTTCGGCAATGAACGCGGCGGATGCGCGGTGTGCATGGGCGCTGGGTCCTTGCCTTCTTCTACCAGCCAGGTCAGCCGGTATTCGGCCTCGCCGGGCTGGCCGAGCAGCTTCGGCAGCAGGCGCAGGGAATCGCGGATCGTATCGTCGAGCTTCCAGGGCGCATTGACGATGACCATGCCGGTGCCGTTGAGCCGCAGCGGGGAGTCGTCAGGGCGCAGCAGCAGTTCGGCCGCCAGCACGCGCTTGGCGCCGCTCTTGGTGGCCAGCCAGCGATGGAAGGGCTGCACGTGGCTGCGCAGCTTGATGGGGTACCAGACCGCGAAGATGCCACCGGGCCATTTCTCCATGGCCGCCGCCAGCGCCTTCTCGATGATGCGGAATTCGGCTTCCTGCTGCTCGAAGGGCGGGTCGATGAGGACGACGCCGCGCTTTTCCTTCGGCGGCACCAGGGCCTTCATGGCCTCGTAGCCGTCGCGGTGGTGCACGTGCACGCGCTTGTCGTTGTGGAACAGGTGGCGCAACTGGCCGGCTTCTTCCGGGTGCAGTTCGCACAGCTGGGCCGTGTCGGTGTCGCGCATCAGGTGCGCGGCGATCCACGGCGAGCCGGGGTAATGGCGGAGGGTGTCGTCGCCTTCGTTGCAGGCGCGGACGGTTTCCAGCCACTTCCACAGCAGCGGTGGCAGGCCGGTGGCCGTCTTCAGCACGGCGACGCCTTCGTCGGACTCACCGGTCTTGCGGGCCTCGGTGCCGCGCAGGTCGTAGCGGCCGCGTCCGGCGTGCGTTTCGATGTAGCAGAACGGCGTGGGCTTCTGCTTCATGGCGTCGATAAGGGCCACGAGCACCATGTGCTTCATGACATCGGCAAAGTTGCCGGCGTGGTAGGCGTGGCGATAGTTCATCGACGCAGTATAGCCGCCAGCCCACTCTCCCGTAGGAGCGCGCCTCGCGCGCGACCGGTACGGAGCGTAGTGATCTTTCGCTCCGCACCGGTCGCGCGCAAGGCGCGCTCCTACAGGGGCCTTTGTCGCCGAAAGGGGATATCAGTAAGCGAACGTCACGCGCTTCTTCGCGGAGTCGCCCTTCTCGATGCGGTCGAGCACGCCGATGGCGAAGTCGGCGATGGAGATGTGGCTTTCACCCTTGGCGTCCACCAGCACCTGGTCGCCGCCCACGCGGAACTGGCCGGTGCGCTCGCCCGGGGCAATGACTTTGGCCGGGCTGATGTAGGTCCAGTCCACGTTGGCGTGGCTGGCGCGGAAGCCGTCCAGGGCCGCGACCTGGCCGTTGGCGGCGTTCTTCCAGGCTTCCGGGAAGTGCGGGTCGTCGATCACGCGCACGCCCTCGGCGTTCAGCAGGCTGCCGGCGCCACCCACCCAGGCGAAGCGGCGGACACCGGCCTTGTCCAGGGCGCCGAGCAGGGTTTCGGCCTGCGTGCGGACGTTGACGGGATTGGGGTCATTGAGACTGGCGATGGCCGCATCGGCACCGGCCAGCGGGGCCGCGATGGTGGCCGGGTGGGCGACGTCGCCCTGGACCACGTGGAGATGGGCATGCTTCGTGGCGACCTTGGCCGGGTCGCGGACCACGGCGGTCACCTGGTGGCCGCGGGCGAGGGCCTCGTCGAGGATGACCTTGCCGATGTTGCCGGTGGCGCCGAACAGGACGATCTTCATGGGTGGATCCTTGAGGGTAAGGAAAGAGAATGGGCCAAGGATGCGCTCTTGATCGTTTCGGAAATACGCCTTTCAAGACAATTCATCGTAAAGTATGGCTTTACGATCGAGCGCCCATCCATGCCCAGTTCGGAGCTCAACCTCAATCGCCTCGCCGTTTTCGTGGCCCTGGTCCGGGCCGGCTCGTTCACCGCTGCCGCCGAGCAGCTGGGCACGACCAAGGCCATGGTGAGCCAGCATCTGGCGAAGCTGGAAGAAGAACTCGGGGTGACCCTGCTCCTGCGCAGCACGCGGCGCATGTCGCTCACGGACACTGGCGAGCGTTTCTACGAAGACTGCGCCCGGGTGCTGGCCGACGCAGATGCCGCCGTCGCGCGGCTGGGCGAGTGCCGCGACACGCCGATGGGTACGCTTCGCGTAGCCGCCGCCGGCGACCATGGCCCGGCCATCGTTGCCCCGGCGCTGGCGGCCTTCGTAGCGCGTTACCCGCAGGTAGACGTGGAGCTGGTGGTGAGCGACGCCATCGTGGACCTGATCGCCGAGCGCTTCGACCTGTCCATCCGCATCGGCTGGCTGCGCGATTCCAGCCACCGGGCCGCCAAGCTGTCCTCGTTCCGCCAGTGTCTCGTGGCCTCGCCGGCTTATCTGGCGCGCCGGGGCACGCCACTCACGCCCGACGACCTCGCCGGGCACGACTGGATCGCCCTGACCGTGCTGTCCTCGCCCACCCGCTGGACCTTTACCGATGCGTCGGGCGCCGAGCACGTGGTGCAGACCCGCGCGGTCGCCAGCGCCAACAGCACGCCAGCGGCCCATGCCTTCGTGATGGCAGGCTCAGGCCTCTCCGTGCTGCCGGACTACCTGGTGGAGGACGACATCGCAGCGGGTCGCCTTATATCGCTGTTATTGGATTACCGGCTGCCCCAGGGCGGTGTCTATGCTGTCTATCCCGGCAAGCAGCCGCCGGTGAAGGTGCGTGCCTTCATCGACCTGCTGAAGGAACACATGGCCGGCATCTGCCCGAATGCCACGGCGCCAGTGTCAGCCGAACGCATGGGCCATGTTGTTGAGGCCCAGCCCCAGCACGGCTAGCGCCGCCAGCCATGTCATGGCCCGCGCGGGAACGTGGCGGGCGAACAGCGCGCCGAAGGGCGCCGCCACCATGCCGCCCACGATGAGGCCGCCGACGGAGACGATATGCGGCGGCCCGACATGGAACAGGAAGCTCACGCTCGCCGCTGCGCTGACGATGCATTTCGCCACGTGTACCGTGCCGACGACGATGCGCGGGGTGGCGCCGCGTGCGATGAGGGCGGTGACGTTGATCGCACTCCATCCGCCGCCGCCGATGGTGTCGGCGAGGCCGGCCACGAAGCCCAGCCAGCGAGGCGCAGCGGGATTGTCGTCGGTGGCGCGAGCCTGTTTCGCACCACGCAGGATCAGGAACACGCCGACACCCAGCAGGTAAGGTGTCAGCGCCAGCTTCATCCAGCCGGCCGGCACATGGCTGACCACGTAGGCACCGATGGTGGCGCCCACCAGCCCGGGCAGCGCCAGGAGCAGCAGGAGGCGCTTGCGAACGTTGCCCGCGAAGTAATGGCTGATGCCCGACGCGCCGCAGGTGAAGGTTTCCGCGTAGTGGACGCTGGCGCTGGCCAGTGCAGGCGGCAGCCCGAGGGCGAGCAGGATGCCTGCCGAGACCACCCCGAACGCCATGCCCAACGCGCCATCGACCAGCTGCGCAAGCGCGCCGGCGGCGAGAAAGGTAAGGAATTCGGACATCGGCGGCATGCGTGACCCATGGAAGAAGCCAGGGTCAGAGTATCCGCAGTGCCCCATGACGGGGTGAAGTAAGTGTTGCTCGTCCGCCCCGACGAGCCCGGCCTCGTGTAGGAGCGCGCCTCGCGCGCGACCGGTATGGGCGAAGATGCACGATGGCTTGCCGGATATCGCCCATACCGGTCGCGCGCGAGGCGCGCTCCTACATGGGTCAGGCGGCTTCTTCGGCTTGTTCGAAGCGTTCCCGCCAGTGCGGTGCCAGCGGCCAGTCGCGGTTGCCGTCGCCGGCCAGGGCGCGGCGCACGTCGCGCGGGTCGATATGCGGCGCGAAGGCGTGGATGAAATCCAGCAGGTAGTCGCGTGGCACCAGGGCGTCGGGCAGCACGATCCAGGTGGTGCATTCGCCGAACAGATGATCTGCCGGCAGCACGACGAGATCGCGCTCATCGAGTGCCACGGCCATTTCCGCGAGGATGCCCACGCCCAGTCCTTCGCGGACATAGGTGCGGATGAGGTCGCCGTCACCCGCCGTCATGGCGATGCGCGGCCGAAGGCCGGCGCCGAAGAACGTGCGTTGCAGGGCGGAATCCGGTCGCAGCGACGACTCATAGCCCACCAGCGGTTGGGCGGCTAGCTCTTCCAGGGATGGCGGACGGGAGCGGCGCGCGAATGGATGATCCCTGGGCACCACGATCATGCGATTCCAGCGATAGGCGGGCAGGGCGATGCCCGCAGGCGGCAGCGCACTGCTGCCACTGACCACGGCCAGTTCGGCGCCCCCGGTGCGCAACAGGGGCAACACCCCGGATTCACGACCGGGATTCAGGTGCACGCTGACCTGCGGATGGCGGCGTGTGAAGGCGCTGACCACGTCCGGCAACGCAAAGCGTGCCTGGGTATGCGTGGTGGCGATGCGCAGGCTGCCATGCACGTCGCTGCGTAGGTTGGCGGCAATGGAAAGGATGTTGCCGGCCTCGGCGAGGATGGCGCGGGCGCGCTGTAGCACCGTTTCGCCGGCCGGCGTGACGCCTTGCAGGCTCTTGCCCCGGCGCTGGAACAGCTGGAAGCCGAGTTCGTCTTCCAGCTGGCGCAGTTGCTTGGACAGGCCGGGCTGGGTGGCATGCACCCGGCTTGCGGCCGCAGTGATATTAAGACCCGCGTCGGCGATGGCGACGAGGTAGCGAAGCTGGACGAGCGTCATGGCGGGGAATCCACGGAAGACCTGAGGCGAGGGCTGCGAAACGGCACGCGTCGTGGAAACATCGTGCGGGATGCAGGTCGCTGGTCTTCGTGGGTGCGCCAATGAGATTCATACAGACGTCTATACGGCCACTTGAACGAAGTGTCAAGTTTTTGTTGGATGACGGTCTATTTTACAGCTTCGTACAACTGGCGCAGGTCGGCCGTCTTCCGGCGGATCAGGGCCATGTCGGCGCCGACCAGTTCGTCCGGAGGCAGGTCGCGCCCGAAGAACCGGCGAAGCACCTCTTTCGGTGGGGCATCGAACCCCTCCGCCATCAACGCCCCGTAGCGCTTCTGGAAGTCGGCGGGGTCGGTCATGGCCATGTCGAACATTTTCGCTGCCCATAACCCCGCGTACATGTAGTTCACGAGATAGAACGGATCCTGGTACATCAATCGCTTGTCGATCCAGGCATGGGCCAGTTCCGGATCGATGGCAGGCCAGATGCCGAAGCGGCTGGTCACGTCCAGCGTCAGCGCGTCCAGGTCGGCGGCGTTGCGCAGCCTGCCGGCCATCACGCCTTCGTAGATGCCTTCCTCCAGTTGAGCTTCCTGGGCGGAGGTGAATATCTCGAAGGTCATCTCGTCCAGCTGCGCCTGGAGGTAATAGGCGCGGGTGGCCGCGTCCGGCGCGTGCCGATACAGGTACTCGTAGAGCAGCATCTCGTTGAGTATCGCGATGCCCTCGTGCATCCAGTTGGGGCCGTGGTTGTATAACGGCGAAACCCCATGCTCGTTCATCAGCTGGCTGTGGATGGCGTGGCCGCCTTCATGCGCCACGATGCTGGTGGATTTGAGCGTCGGCGACCAGGATTCCAGGAAAAGTCCGGCAGGTACGCCGGGTGCGGCGATGGAGAAGTTGTCGAGTTCGCGATTGCCGAGCGCTGCCGTCAGGTCGGTGCGCTGCGTGGCGGGGTCTAGCAGCGCGGTGAAGTGCGCCACATAGTCCTTGCCCAGCGGCGCCAGTGCCTTTGGAATCGTCTGTCGCATGGCCTCGTAGTCGAACACGGGCGGCCTGAAGCCCGGGAGCGGGACGGCCATGTCCCAGCTGTGCACCTCGGTGATACCCAGCCGCCTGCCGACCTCGGCAGCGCGTACCCGCTGGTAGTCCTTGAGTACGTCGGCCTGCGCTTGCAGGGCTGCGGTGGTGGCATGCACGTCGGTCCGGTCGAATTGCCGGCCGAAATACAGCGATTCAGCGGCGTCGCTGAAATGCTGGAAACGGGCGGAGCGATCGTTGATGCGAACGACGCCGGTCAGGATGCTTGCATAAGTCTGTGCCTGGGCCGAGCCGTCGGCCTGTTTGCGTTGCCATGCCTCGCGGCGGACGTCGCGGTCCGGATTGGCGGCCAGTGCGGTTGCGTCCTTGTTGACGTCGAGGTCGCCCTGCGGCGTATGAACCTTGCCGTAGACCGTCGCACGGCGGGTCTTCTGGTAGACGTTCCACAGCGCGTTGGTGCCCTCGTCGTACATGTCATCCACGATGGCCTGCTCGCTCGCGGGCAGTTCATGAGGAAGGCTGCGGGTGGCCTTGTCCAGGGCATAGGCATATTTGCGCAGCGCCGGCTCCGTGGCCGCCAGTGAGGCAAAGCCCTCATTGCCGACACTGCGCAGGGTGGTACGAAGCTTGATCGTCAACGCCCCCAGGGCGGTGCCTGCCGCGTGGTATCCGTCGGCGGCCACCTGATCGTCGGCGTCCAGTGCCGACCTGAGATGCAGGTAGGCATTGTGGCGCTGCCCCCGCGCCATCAGCGTCTCGACCCGGCGCAGGTAGGCGAGCAGGGTGGTTGCCGTCATGGGCGCTGGCGCGGTAAGCGCATCGATATCGGCTTGCAATGCCTTGAGGTCCGTCGCTTCGGCCGCCGGCGTCGGGAAGTAGGCCGTCTGGTCGATATGGTAGTCGCGGGCCTGCAGCGCGGCGCTGCCAAGCAGGAGAAGAGCGGGAATGAGATGTCGGGTTCGCATGGAACCACGCTATCAGGCGTACCGGCACGCCGCTTTACGCGGATTAGCGTGAGGTGACTTCGTTTCGCCACGCGCTCGGCGTGGTGGCATGAATGGCCCGGAACGAACGCGAGAATTGCGCGGCGCCGGCAAAACCGCAGTCCAGGGCGATATCGATCAACGGGCGACGGGTAGTGCGCAGCAGGTGGGCAGCGCGATCCACGCGCAGGCGGCGCACGTAGTCGCCCACGGTGCATTGGTGGAACTGACGGAAGCTGCGGGCAAGATGCACCGGGTGGCGACCGATGACCGAAGCCAGGGCCTCAAGGGTGATATCCCGTGCGGGGTCTTCGTGAAGATATTCGCGCGCGCGACGCAGCCAGCCTGGTTCGCGATGGCTTTCGGCGACGAGCCCCCGGGCGGTGATGGCAAGCATGTCCAGGGCCAGTGCCTGTACGGACAAGGCGGAGAAGGCATCGCCAAGGTCGAACTCGTCCATAGCGCGCCTGCCAAGGGCCAGCAACGCCCCCGAGCGGCGGATCAGCGGCCGGCCGTCCAGTCGGGCAGCGTGTTCGTCCAGCATCGCCGTCAGCTCCGCATCCGGTGCGAAGAGGATCTTGCACGCTCCTTCGTTGCCGAAACGCTGGGCGTGTGCCGCGTGGGCAGGGCAGTACAGCAGGTCGCCTGGCGCATGTTCGTTGCACATGCCGAGGATGCGTTCCTCGTAGCCGCCCGCCATCACGAGGCAGAACCAGTCCTCGTCATGGCGATGGCGGTCCATGGCCGCATGGGGGGCGTACCGTGAGATGTGCATGTCGTGGATGCCGCTCATCGTGCCTCCCCTGGCGAACGTCTGCACGATGGACTATGCGGCGGGCGAACCCCGCCGGCATGTTCCGCAAGTCACGGGGGTCAGCCCAGCTGGTTGCCCAGGCGCAGGTTGATCTCCAGCGCCGTGGCGATGAGGCGCATGCCTTCGTTGTCGCGCGTGGACGTGATCCAGCCTGCCACGGTGTCGTCGTCCTCGGTTTCACGGGACCAGAGCGTGTAGCCGTGCTCGTTCAGCTGATCGTAGGCGCGCGAGAAGATGTCACCGGCCTCGATGTCCTCGTGGAATTCGTCGTCGTCCGGATCGCCGTCCCAGTCGATCTGCAGGTTCCAGCGCGCCACTAGTTCGTTGATGGCCTCGACGATGGCGCGGGTGTCGTCGCCGTCCACCTCGAAACTGGCCCGCCAGTCGGTCACCTGGCCGACGATGCGCATGGGGTCTTCATCGCCCTGGTCTTCCACTTCTTCCTGGAAGGACTTGAACTGTTGCAAGGCGCTTGCTTCGTCGCCGGGGTTGATCATCAGCAGCAATTGCCAGACGTAGGATTCGACGGTTTCCTCGCCGTCCTCGTCGTCGAAATCGCGCTCGTGGTCGTAGTCGTCTTCGTAGTCGCTCATGGGAATGTGTCCGGTTGCCCGGCGCGGATGATCGCATGGCGCAAGGACGCGCGTCCGGCGCAAGAGCTTCCGCAAAGCGGTTGACAAATGTACTGTGCGGTGCAACAAATGGCACCCACGGACGTCTCCATGGCGCCCGGGCCCACTGCCAGTCCGCCGCTCACGCGGCTCACCACCAGGCGATCCACAGTCCCAGTGAACGCAACCAACCTCAGCGCGAACAACCTCCCCATGACCTTCGCGGCCGCTCCGCGATGTCAGGTGGTGCGCGCGTGTTGTTGTCGACCGGGCTGAAGCGACACCTCATCCGCCGTAGCGCGTAACGCGCCGGCCACGCCCGCGACCTGAGCGCGGGACACGAACCCTTTCATTCCGGCTTGCCAAGCCGGCGATGCGTCGTATGCACGCGTCGTCGTCGACAGGCCGTTCGTACCGAACCGGCGTGCCTCGATGCGCCGGCACCATGCTTTGTATCCAGGGGATCCACGCCTCATGCTTTCTCTCGTACACCGCCGTCGCAAGCCCTTGTTCCTGGCCGTCACCCTTGTTCTCGGTGCGGCTTCCCTGCCTGCCCTGGCCCAGGATGCCGGCAACGGAAAAGACGCCACGCCGGCCAAGGCCAGTCAGCTCGACACCGTGATCGTCACGGGCACGCGCAGCACCGAACGCACGGTTTCCAGCTCGCTCCAGCCGATCGACGTCATTACCCCGCAGCAGCTCCAGCAGACGGGCGCCACCCAGCTCAGTGCCGCGCTTGCGCGCCTGGTGCCCTCGCTGAACTTCCCGCAGCCCACCACCATCAGCGGCGCGGAAGTGGTGCGCCCGGTGACCCTGCGTGGCCTCAGCCCCGATCAGGTGCTGGTGCTCATCGACGGCAAGCGCCAGCACGCGGGTGCCTTCCTCAACCTGGGTGGTGCCATCGGCCGTGGCTCGAACCCGGTGGACCTGAACGCGATTCCCATTGCCGCCATCGAGCGCATCGAAGTGCTGCGCGATGGCCAGTCGGCCCGTTACGGGTCGGATGCCATCGGTGGCGTGATCAACGTGATCCTCAAGAAGTCGGGGCAGGGTGGCCAGGTCACTGCGAAGTTCGGTGGCTATGATGCCGGCGATGGCCTGCAACGCCAGCTATCCGCAGATACGGGTTTCAAGCTTGGCGACAAGGGCTCGATCCATGTCGCGATCGATACGCAGAACAACGATTACACCAACCGTGCCGGCCTGGACCAGACCAAGGGCCCCACCTTCAACCAGCGCGTGTACCGCCTTGGCGACCCGGCGATCAAGTCGAACAAGCTGTCGCTCGTGGGCCAGTACGAATTCAGCAAGGCGGCCGAGGTGTACTTCGAAGCGCTGTATCGCCGCGATCGTGCAGAAACGGCCAGTCTTTATCGCCATCGCAACGATTCCACCAACGTCATCGCGATCTATCCCAACGGCTACCTGCCGGTCAGCCTGCCCATCGTGACGGACACGACGCTCACTGCCGGCCTGCGCGGGCAGGTGGGCGATGGCTGGCATTACGACCTCTCGGCCAGTCATGGTTCCAACGAATACAACCAGCGCAGCCATTCGATCAACGCCGACTGGTACAAGGCCTATGGCTATACGCCGTTCTTCATCCAGGGGGCCGATTACAAGACCCAGCAGCAGGTAGCCAACCTCGACATCGGCAAGGAGTTCACGCCGACGTGGCTGCCCAACCCGGTGAGTGTGTCTTTCGGCGTGGAATACCTGCGCCAGGCCTATAAGGTGCGCCCAGGCGATGCCGTGTCGCAGTACGGTGCCAATGGTGGCATCACGGGCGACTTCCAGGGCAACTGGCAGCGTCATGACACCTCCGAATACATCGACCTGGAAACCAATCTCACGGATCGCTTCTCCGTGTCACTGGCCGGTCGTCATGAAAACTACAGCGACTTCGGTGGCACCACCTCCGGCTCGCTGTCGGGCCGCTTCGACTTCACCCCGCGCTTCGCCGTGCGCGGCAGCGTCGGCACGGGTTTCCGTGCGCCCACGCTCGTGCAGCAGCACTACGCGGATATCTCGTCGCAGTTGCAGGATCTGGGGCACGGTCAGGTGATCGTGCAATCCGGTACCTTCCCGGTGGATTCGGCGGCGGCCAGCCTGCTGGGGGCCGAAAAGCTGAAGCCCGAGAAGTCGCGCAGCGCCACGCTGGGCTTCGTGGCCGAACCGCTTGCCGGCTGGAACGTCAGCGTGGATGCCTACTGGATCAAGATCAACAACCGCATCAACCTGTCGTCGAACATCCCGGTCAATACGCCGTCGGTGAACAACTACCTGCTGGCCAACGGCATCGATGCCACCTACCAGTCGATCCGTTACTTCACCAATGCCGTGAACACGCGCACGCGTGGCCTGGATTTCGTGAGCCAGTACGGTTTCGACTTCTCCAACGGCGATCGCCTCAACACAACATTGAGCTGGTCGTACAACGAGAACAAGGTGACGAAGGTGAAGGCGAATCCGCCGATCCTCGACCAGCTGGGCGTGGCCGTGCAGCGCGTGGAGCGCCGTGAGCGCCTGGGCCTGCTGGGCGACACCAACCCGCGCACCAAGCTCGACGCCGGCTTCGATTACCTGCACGGCCGCTGGGCGGGCCACGCCAATGTGCAGCGCTACGGCAGCTATACGGTGTACAGCAACAGCGGGCCGGCCCTGGACCAGACCTTCGCGCATCGCTGGACGCTCGACCTGTCGGCCGACTACACCCTCGACAACTGGACCTTTGCCGCCGGTGCCGACAACGTGTTCAACGCCAAACCCGGACAGGTGAAGTACGCCAACTCCACCAGTGGCAACTTCAAGTACAGCCTGTTCTCGCCCCTGAGCTGGAACGGCCGCTACTACTACGCGAGCGTGACCTACCGGTGGCAGTGATGAATATGCGTACGTTGACGGCATCCCTGCTACTGGTCACGGCAGGTGGTGTGCTGGCCGCACCCGCGGCGCCCCAGGCCGATATCGAGCATCGCGTCGATGCCTCCATCGGTAGCGCCGATCTCGATGGCTGGCTGAAGCGACTGACCTCGGCCCCCAACCAGGTCGGTTCCCCGCACAACAAGGAAAACGCCGACTTCATCGCGGACCGCTTCCGCGAGTGGGGCTGGAGCGTGAAGGTAGAGCCGGTGCGCGTGCTGGTGGCGTATCCGGATGTGCAGAAGCTGTCGCTTACCGAGGGCGACCGCTACGCGGCTGACTTTACGGAGCCTGCCGTGGACGGCGACGCCGACACGGCGAAGCAGCAGGGTGTGTTGCCGGGCATGGAGTCATACAGCCCGGACGGCAGCGTCGATGCGCCGCTGATCTTCGTCAACGAAGGCCTGCAACGCGACTACGACGAACTCGGCCGTTATGGCGCGTCGGTAAAGGGCAAGGTCGTGCTGGTGAAGTCCAGCGGCGCGGGACGCTGGGTGAAGCCGCGTCTCGCCCAGCAGCATGGTGCCGTTGGCGTGGTGATCTATTCCGATCCGGAAGCTGACGGCTTCGCGAAGGGCGACGTCTATCCGACCGGTGCATGGCGTACGCCACGCACCGTGCAGCGTGGGACGCTGGGTATCGACAGCGTGCTCGACGAAAAAAGCGCGAAGACGATCCAGGCCCAGCGCCGCACGGCGGACCTGTCGATCCCCGTGGTGACGATCGGTTACGGCGATGCAGAGCATTTCCTGCGCGCGCTGGGTGGCGCCGCCGTGCCGAACCGCTGGCAAGGTGGCTTGCCGTTGACTTACCACATCGGTGGCGATGCGCCAGTCCATCTCGAAGTCCATTCGCCCTGGGAATGGCGCACGCTTTACAACGTGATCGCGACGCTTCGCGGGTCGGAGCGGCCCGATGAATGGGTGATCCGTGGCGTGCATCACGATGCGTGGGTATTCGGTGCATGGGACCCGCTGGCAGGCACGACGGCCATGCTTGCGGAAGCCCGGGCCATCGGTGAGCTGGCCAGGGCCGGGCAACGACCGAAGCGCACGCTTGTTTTCGCCAGCTGGGATGGTGAGGAACTGGGCATCCTTGGCTCCAAGGCCTGGACGGAGCGTCATGCGGACGAGTTGTCGCGCAAGGCAGTGTTCTACCTCAACAACGATACGACCGGGCGCGGTTTCCTTTCCGCCTCCGGCGATCCGGCACTGGCATCGCTGGTCGATGGCGTGGCGGGTGATCTGCGCGATCCGGAAACGGGGGCGACGGTGCAGGCGCGCCGCCAGGCCAAGCGCGCCGTGGATGCGTCGGAGAAGGGCAGGGATGCTGCGGCGGACATCGTGCCGGCGCGACTGGGTACCGGTTCGGATTACCTGTCGTTCGCGCACCGCATTGGCATTCCCTCGTTGCACGTGCGCTATGGCTACGATCGCGACGGTGACGAAGAAAGCGTGCCGATCTATCACTCGCTATACGACACCTACACGCACTACCAGCGCTTCGGTGATCCGGGGCTGGCTTACGTGCGCCTGCTTGCACAGACCAATGCCCGCCTGGTGCTGCGCGTAGCCAACGCGGACATCCTGCCCTGGCGCTATACGGCGTTCGCCACGTCGCTCTCGCACGACGTCGACCGCCTGGCGACCGATGCGGCGGCTTCGCACAAGGATGCCTTGCGCCACAACTCGCTCATGGACAGCGACGCCTATCGCCTGGCGGCGGTCGCGTATCGCAAGACAACGCCACCCGGTCGCCTCGACGATCGTTGGGAAGATATCGATCTTTCGACGCTGCGAGATGCGGTGAAGGATCTGGACGCAGCGGCCAGGGCTTACGACGCGGCCGTTGCCTCAGCAGGGGCGCAGGTGAACGCCCGTCAGGCCAATGCCGTGAATCGCGTGCTGCGCGAGGTAGAGCCGGCGTTCCTCCAGGCATCGGGCCTGCCGCAGCGACCCTGGTACCGTCACCTGTTGCAGGCGCCGGGTCGCAAGGAAGGCGAAGACGTGGCGCCGCTGCCCGGTATCGGCGATGCCATCGATGCGAAGGACTGGGCACAGGCCCGGGCCGAGGTGGCGCTCACCGCCGGGGCGACTCATCGGGCTGCCGCCAGTCTGCGGCGGGCGACCGAAGCGCTTTCACACTAAGCCAGGGGCGCGGTCTCAGGCCTTCAGCAGGACGACGACCGCGCCCGTACCGCCTTGCGCAGGACGGGCCGAGGCAAACGCCACGACATCGTCGCGTCGGCGCAGCAGCTTGTCGGTGAGGCCCTTGAGTACGGGGCCGCCGGCTTTCGAGCGCAGGCCCTTGCCGTGGATGATCCGCACGCAGCGGATGCCGTCGCGGTGACACTCGGCCAGGAATTCGGCGATGGTGAACTGCGCGGCCGCAGCGTTCATCTGGTGCAGGTCGACGTCGGCCTGGATGCTGAACTGCCCACGCTTGAGTTGCTTGAGCAGCTTGGGCGGGTAGCCGTCACGCAGGTAGGACAGCTCCTCACCCACTTCCAGTTCGGCCGGATCGTAGTCGAAAAGCATGGCGTCTGCCGTGACGGCGGCCTCATCCGCGTCACGCATCACGGGCAACGGTGCGGGCCGTGGACGCTCCGGCACGGCGTCCACCGGCTCCATTGGCCGCACGTCGCCGATCGCCTCCCGGAAGAGACGGCTGTCGTCCTCATGGACCATCGGCGCGCGGCGTTTCATGGTCACCATCCTAGCGGCTCTCGGTGAATCCCGCGCCCCGGTCCGGTAGACTTGGACGATCGGGTGCCCTCGCATGCAAGTGGGGGCCCCATCTTCAGTTTTTCGATCTGGATCAGCATGCAGGTTCTGGTAAGCAACGATGACGGCGTGGAAGCCCCGGGCATCCGGGTACTGGCTTCCCGCCTGGGCGAGTTCGGTACGGTGACGGTGGTTGCCCCCGATCGCGACCGCTCCGGTGCGAGCAACTCCCTCACGCTCGACGGCCCCATCCGCACCCAGCGACTCGACAACGGGTACTGGCGGGTGGCTGGCACGCCCACGGACTGCGTGCATCTCGCGCTGGCGGGCATGCTCGACCACGACGTCGACATCGTGGTCTCCGGCATCAACAACTGCGCCAACCTGGGTGACGACGTCATCTACTCCGGCACGGTCTCCGCAGCGATGGAAGGCCGCTTCCTCGGACTGCCCGCCATCGCCGTGTCGCTGGTCACCCGCGAAGGTTCCGGTCGCCATTTCGATACCGCCGCTTCGGCCGTGCTGATGCTGATGCGCCGCCTCATCGCCGATCCGCTGCCCGCCGACACCATCCTCAACGTCAACGTGCCCGATCTTCCCTGGGACGAGATCCGTGGTTTTGAGGTCACCCGCCTCGGCCGCCGCCACAAGGCCGAGCCGGCGATCCGCACCGAAGACCCGCGCGGCCGCACCATGTGGTGGATCGGCATGCCGGGCGCGGTTGACGACGCCGGCCCGGGTACGGACTTCGACGCGATTCGTCGCGGTTACGTCTCGGTCACGCCGATCCATACCGATCTCACCCGCTTCCAGGCGCTCGACAAGGTCAGTCATTGGGCCACCGCACTGTCGTCGTCCATGGGCGAGGAGGCGGCCTGACGTGGTAAACCTGCACGCCCTGCCACCCTCGGCGCTGCGCGGCGAAGGCATGACCTCGCAGCGTGCGCGCGATCGTCTGGTGGCAAAGCTGGTGGAAGAGGGCATCCGCGACGAGCGTGTGCTCGAAGTCATCCGGCAACTGCCCCGGCATCATTTCATCGACCAGGCGCTGCATTCTCGCGCCTACGAGAACACGGCACTTCCGATCGGCCATGGGCAGACGATCTCCCAGCCCTGGATCGTCGCGCGGATGACCGAAGTCCTGATCGAACACGGAGTACCTGAGCGGGTGCTCGAAATCGGCACGGGCTCGGGTTATCAGGCCGCCGTGCTGGCCGGCATCGTGCCCACGGTGTACACCGTGGAGCGCATCGAAGAACTGCTTCGCCAGGCCCGCCGTCGCTTCCGGCAACTGGGTATCGAGAACCTGCGCTCCCGTCATGACGACGGAAAGCTGGGCTGGGAATCCGATGCTCCCTTTGATGCCATCATCCTTACCGCCGCCGGCGACCGCATTCCCATGAAGCTGCTCGACCAGCTGAAGCCGGGCGGCGTGCTCGTGGCGCCCGTTGGCAGCCCAAGCCAGCAGGTGCTGGTGCGCCTGCGCAAGACGGAAGCGGGCGAGGTGGTGCGCGAGGACCTCGGCCCGGTCAGTTTCGTACCGCTGCTCGGCGGCATCGGTTGATGGACTCTCACTACAAGGAAAACCGCTGAATGCGGCTGTTCGCTTCACTCTATGACCGCGCCATCGTCTGGGCGCGTCACCGCCATGCGGTTCGCTACCTCGCCGGCTTGTCCTTCGTGGAAGCCTTCATCTTCCCGATCATGCCCGAGGTGATGCTGGCGCCGATGATGCTGGCCGAGCCCCGCAAGGCGTTCCGCTATGCCAACTGGAGCCTGCTGTTTTCCCTGCTGGGCTCGCTCGTGGGCTATGCGCTGGGCCATTTCGCCTTCGAGGCGCTGAAGCCGTTGCTCGATTCCATGCATCTGCTGGCACCGATCAGCAAGGGCGTGGCCGACCTGCAGGCCAAGATGCAGTCCCACGCATTCGAGCTGTATGTCGTGCTCTTCATGGCGGCCCTGCAACCGGTGGTGCCGATGAAGTTCGTCACCTGGGCTTCGGGTATCGTCGGGGTGCCCGTGCTGCCGTTCCTGCTCTGCGTGCTGGTGGGACGCGGCAAGCGCGTATGGCTGCTGGCCCTGCTGGTCCGCGTGTTCGGTGAACGTGCCGAACAGATGCTACGCAAACACATTGAGTGGATAGGCTGGGCTGTTATCGTCATCCTCGTCTTACTGGCCCTCTGGTGGTTCCTGTTGCGATGAGTGACCGTGCAAGGAAATCCGCGATGCGAATGATCCGACCGCTCGCCGTGGCCGCCCTCGTTGGCTCCGGCCTTGTGCTTACCGGCTGTGGCATCACCCGCAGCTCCGTGGTCGTTACCCGTGCGCCGGGCAGCTACGAGCCGATCACCCACAGCCGGGTACCGGATGCCACGTCGTCTGCGCCGGCTCCGGGCGGCAGTTACCAGGTGCAGAAGGGCGACACGCTCTACAGCATCGCGTTCCGCAACAAGGTGGATTTCCGCGACCTGGCCAGCTGGAACGGCATTGCCTCGCCGTACACCATCTGGCCCGGACAGGAACTGCACCTGTCGGCACCTGCCGCCAGCAAGCCTGCTCCGGAAGCGCCGCACCAGGCACCAGTGGTCGCCGCGGCCACGCCGCCAGGGCATCCAGCCTCCACGCCGCCGCCCCCGGCCACCCAGCCGGGCATCCAGGGCGTGAACGAAGCAGAAGCCAAGCCTCCGACGGAGCCCGCTCCGGCGACCACGACGAATACCCCTGTGGTCGTTGCCGGCAAGCCCGCCGAGTCGGTCGTGCCACCGCCGCAGCCGGCCGCACCTGCGAATACACCGCCTCCGCCGGTCGAGAACCCGTCCGCCGCGACGCCGATCGTGGCCACCGGTGCCACCCGCAACGCGGGCGGCATCACCTGGCGCTGGCCGGCCGATGGCTCACTGATCAAGAAATTCGCCTCGGGCGATGCCATCCCCGGCATCGAGATCGCGGGCAAGAACGGCGACCCGGTGCGCGCCGCGGCCGATGGCGTGGTGGTGTACAGCGGCAATGGCCTCGTGGGCTATGGCGAGCTGGTCATCATCAAGCACAGCGACAGCTTCCTCTCCGCCTACGGCCACAATCGCAAGCGACTGGTAAAGGAAGGCGAGAAGGTGAAGGGCGGTCAGGTCGTAGCCGAAATGGGCTCCACGGGCGCATCGCGCGACGAGCTGCAGTTCCAGATCCGCCGTGACGGCAACCCGGTCGACCCGCTGCAATACCTGCCGCCGCAGAAATAGCGAACCACTCCCTGTAGGAGCGCGCCTCGCGCGCGACAGCCTACAAAGCGATGCCACCGCACCCCCGAAGGCTCAGGCGGTCTTCGGAGGTGCGTCCAATCCCGGTCGCGCGCGAGGCGCGCTCCTACAGGGCTAGGTCAGCCCTGGCGGTTTCGGCGCGCTTCGAATGCCTGGAGATGCGTCCAGGCCACTTCCAGCATCGGTGCCTTCACGCCCGCATCGTGCGCCCGGCGCAGCATGTCGCCGACGATATGGGCGCCTTCGATACGCTGGCCGGCTTCCAGGTCGCGCAGCATCGACGCCGTGAGCGGCGAGCCTTCCTGGGTGAGGGTGGCCCAGGCCCGCGAGCGCGCCTGATCCGGCACCGCGTGCCCGGAGGCGCGGGCTACGGCGAGGCATTCCTCATACATATGCTCGATGAGGCGACGTCCGTCGTCGGTGCCCACGATGTCGCCCACGGCTGCGCGGAACAGGCAGGTGGCGCCGGCCAGCGTCGTGAGGAAGGTGAACTTGGCCCAGAGATCGCGGGCAATATCCGTGGAATGACTGTGATCCACACCCGCCTTTGCAAAGGCCTCGGCCAGCGTGGAGCAGCGATGGCCATGGGACTCGCCGTCGCGCTCACCGAAGGTGACGGATGCACCATTGCCGAAGTGGATGACTTCGCCTTCAGGCCCCTTGGCGGCACTGATGATGCACAGGCCGCCCATCACCCGATCGGCGCCGAAGCGGCGGTCGAGTACGGGGTAGTGGGCCAGCCCGTTGAGAATCGGGAGCACGGCCGTGCCTTCGCCAACGGCCGGACCGATCGCCTCGATGGCGGAGTCCAGGTCGTAGGCCTTGCAGGACAGCAGCACGACGTCGAAAGGGCCCGCTTCGGAAACACGCTCTGCCGTGGCATGCCTGACAGCGACCGTGGCATCGCCCAGCGGACTGCGGATGATCAGCCCCTGCTTGTCGAGGGTGGCGGCCCTTTCGGGGCGTACGAGAAAGGTGACGTCCACGCCAGCCTGGGCCAGGCGACCACCGAAGTATCCGCCGGTCCCGCCGGCGCCGAGGACCAGGATTCGCATGGGGCGATCAGCTCTTGGGAAGGATAAAGGCGGCCAGCACGCGACGGCCTTCGCCGGCGAGCAGGCTGTAGGTGCGGGCGGCAGCCCCGCTGGTCATGGCCTCGACGCCAATGCCACGGCGGAGGAAGGCTGCCATGACCTCGGCCGGCGGAAAGACCTGGCGTTCGCCGGTGCCGACGATGACGATCTCCGGCTTCAGGGCGGCGATGGTCTCGACATCGGCGAGATTCATCTGCTTCGCGTCGGAGACGCCCCAGTCCTCGACCACCTGTTCCGGTGTGATCAGGAGACTGGCGTGGAAGTCACGATCGACGATCGTGACCGTATCGGCGCCGACACGGCGCACGAAGAGGTAATCGCCGGGGCGATCAAGGGTGAGGTCCATGGGACTTACCGGGGCAGGGCCAGCTTGGGATCCTGATTGTTGCGGCGGAACAGGACCACGACGTGGCCGATTTCCTGGACTTTCTCGGCGCCGGTCTGGCTGGTGAGGAAGGTGATCTGCTGCTGCCGCTCGTCCTTGTCGCCGCCGGAAAGCTTCACCTTCACCAGTTCGTGGATGTCGAGGGCCGAGGCCAGTTCCTTCGCCACGGCCTCCGTCGCGCCCTTGTTGCCGAGCAGGATAACCGGCCGCAGGTCGTGGGCGAGGCTGCGGAGGTAGCGGATCTGGGTATCGGAAAGCGACATTGCGTTCAGGTTCGATGTGCGGCGGACAGGTTGCAAAGGGTATCATGCGAGACCCGCTACTCATTAAGAATCCGGTCAAAAGCCCATGGCACGCAGCAAGACCAGCTCCCGTTGGCTGAAAGAGCACTTCGACGACCCCTACGTCAAGAAGGCTCAGGCCGAGGGGGCGCGCTCGCGGGCCATCTACAAGCTCGAAGAGCTCATCGACCGCGATCACCTCATCAAACCTGGCATGACCATCGTCGACCTGGGCGCCGCCCCGGGCGGATGGTCGCAGCTGGCACGCCAGCGCCTGGGGGATTCCGGCAAGGTCATCGCCATGGACATCCTGCCCATGGTGGGCCTGGCCGGCGTGGACTTCATGCAGGGCGACTTCCGCGAGGAATCGGTGCTGCGTGAGCTCGAATCCATGCTCGATGGCAAGAAGGTCGATCTTGTCCTGTCCGACATGGCCCCCAATATGTCGGGTGTGGCACTCGCGGACCAGATCCGGGCGATGGACCTGTGCGACCTGGCCCGGCAGTTCAGCCTCGACTGGCTGAAACCCGGTGGGTCGTTCCTGGTGAAGTTGTTCCAGGGGGCAGGGTTCGACGAGTACCTGAAGAACTTGCGCGCCGACTTCAGTCGCGTGACGATGCGTAAACCGAAGGCCTCCCGCGCGCGTTCGCGAGAGGTCTATGCGCTGGCGACGGGCCTCAAGGCCAAGTCCCGGCAACCTGGCGAGAACCGCGCATGAATGAGATGGCAAAAAACCTGTTGCTCTGGCTGATCATCGCGGTGGTCCTGCTGACCGTGTTCCAGACATTCAACCCGCATGGCGCGTCGTCGCAGGACATGTCCTACACGGCCTTCGCCCAGCAGGTGGACAACGGCAACGTCGCCAGCGGCACGATCACCTCCACCGCTCCGCCCACCATCACCGGCAAGCTGAAGGATGGCGGCTCCTACCGCACCGTCGTGCCGGTGGTCGGCCTGTCCACCAGCGACCTCGTCAAGCAGATGCGCGACAAGGGCGTCGAGCTTCGCCAGGAGCCTGCCGACAACGGCTTCTCCCTTCTGGGGCTGGTATTCAACTGGCTGCCCATCATCATCTTCGTCGCCGTGCTGATCTGGTTCATGCGCCAGATGCAGGCCGGTTCCGGTGGCCGTGGGGCCATGAGCTTCGGCCGCTCCCGGGCCAAGCTGCAGGGCGAAGACCAGATCAAGGTCAATTTCTCCGACGTGGCCGGCTGCGATGAGGCCAAGGAAGAAGTCGGTGAGCTTGTCGAGTTCCTGCGCGACCCGGGCAAGTTCCAGAAGCTCGGCGGCAAGATTCCCCGCGGCGTGCTGATGGTGGGCCCGCCCGGTACCGGCAAGACCCTGCTCGCCAAGGCGATCGCCGGCGAAGCCAAGGTGCCGTTCTTCTCGATCTCCGGTTCCGACTTCGTCGAAATGTTCGTCGGCGTCGGCGCCAGCCGCGTGCGCGACATGTTCGAGCAGGCCAAGAAGCACGCACCCTGCATCATCTTCATCGACGAAATCGACGCCGTCGGCCGCCATCGTGGCGCCGGCATGGGCGGTGGTCACGACGAGCGCGAGCAGACCCTCAACCAGTTGCTGGTCGAGATGGACGGCTTCGAAGGCACCGAGGGCATCATCGTCATCGCCGCCACCAACCGCCCCGACGTGCTCGATCCCGCCCTGCTGCGTCCGGGTCGCTTCGACCGCCAGGTCGTGGTGGGCCTGCCCGACGTGAAGGGGCGCGAGCAGATCCTCAAGGTGCACATGCGCAAGGTGCCCACGGCCGCCGACGTCGAGCCGATGACGATCGCACGCGGTACACCCGGCTTCTCTGGTGCCGACCTCGCCAACCTCGTCAACGAGGCCGCGCTGTTCGCCGCTCGTGAGAATGCCCGCGAAGTGCGCATGAGCCATCTGGACCGTGCCCGCGACAAGATCCTCATGGGTGCCGAGCGCCGCTCGATGGCCATGAACGACGAAGAGAAGCGTCTCACCGCCTACCACGAGGCCGGTCACGCCATCATCGGTCGCCTCGTGCCCGAGCACGATCCGGTCTACAAGGTCACCATCATTCCGCGCGGCCGCGCCCTGGGCGTCACGATGTACCTGCCCGAAGGCGACCGCTACAGCATGAACAAGGTGGCGATCGAATCGCAGCTTTGCTCGCTTTATGGCGGCCGCGTGGCGGAAGAGCTGATCTTCGGTCACGACAAGGTCACCACGGGTGCGTCGAACGATATCGAGCGCGCCACGAAGATGGCCCGCAACATGGCCACCAAGTGGGGCCTGTCCGATGAGCTTGGTCCGGTCACTTATGGCGAAGAAGAAGACGAAGTCTTCATCGGTCGCTCGGTGACGCAGCACAAGAGTGTCTCCAACGAAACGGCACGCAAGATCGACGAAGTAGTGCGCACCATCCTCGACCGCGCTTACGCGCGCAGCAAGGACCTGCTCACCACCAATATCGACAAGCTGCACGTGATGGCCGACGCCCTGTTGCAGTACGAGACCATCGACGCACGCCAGATCGACGACATCATGGCCGGTCGCGAACCGGGCCCGCCGGCCGACTGGCAGAAGCCGGGCGCCACACCGCCGCCTCCGCCCCGCGGAGATGCCGGCCCGGCGCCGGACAAGGTCGGCAAGCCAGCGACGCAGGTATAAAAAGGAAGGGCGGCCACTGGCCGCCCTTCTTCGTTCTACGCGTAAGCAACCCCAAAGGCCCCCATGCCCTGTAGGAGCGCGCCTGCGCGCGACCGGTTGAAACGGCGCACTCCGTAGCAAACCCAAGCTCCCTACCGAAGGGGGGCGATCGCATCGGCGATTGACGCTCCGTAGTAAAGCAGCCTTTGGAGGCTTCGCTCCGTAGGGAGTGCTCGCCTGTCGGCCTCATTGCTCGGCGCTCTAACGTGGCCGAGACCGAGCCGTCGGGGGCAGCCCTTGTCGCGCCGGCCTGCGGTATCCCCGATCGCCTGCGCTGCTTTTTGACAACGGTGTTCTCACCGGATGCGCTGCTCGTCGAGCAGCGCATCCGGTGAGAACACCGTTGCTACAGAAACGATCCGCCACACAGGGAAAAAGGCCTTCCTGCGACATGTTGTCATGTGAAGGCTAAGCCTTTCTCCTGTAACGAAAGAGCCTTCGATTTGACCGCTTCGTTACCGTCGCGCGAAAAAAAGTTTCAAAAAAGTGTTGACGGGCACCGTCGAAATCTGAATAATTCCGCTTCTCGACACGGCGCTAACGCTTCACCGCGATAGTCACCGGGTCAAAGGTTTAAAGTGTGCGCCCGTAGCTCAGTTGGATAGAGTACCAGGCTACGAACTTGGTGGTCGGGAGTTCGAATCTCTCCGGGCGCACCATCTTTAAGCAGGTTGTCGCGGTTGAATGCGGTAACCACGGTAGTTGAAAGTGTGGTGTGTTCATACGGATTGACGGGCTAGGCTTTGACCCGTAGCATCTGAAAGCTCGCTAGTTTGATCGGTGTGGCTCAAGGTTTCGGGGTATAGCTCAGTCTGGTAGAGCGCCAGCTTTGGGAGCTGGATGTCGGGGGTTCGAATCCCTCTGCCCCGACCAAATGGTGTTCTACGTACAGTGCCTGCGCCTGTAGCTCAACCGGATAGAGCATCGGCCTTCTAAGCCGACGGTTGCAGGTTCGATTCCTGTCGGGCGCGCCAGTTCAGGTTTTATGGTGGGCGTAGCTCAGTTGGTTAGAGTACCGGATTGTGATTCCGGATGTCGTGGGTTCGAATCCCATCGTCCACCCCACTTTTGACGTGTTACAATTTGTGTTTCCGGGCCGTTAGCTCAGCTGGTAGAGCAGTTGACTCTTAATCAATTGGTCCTAGGTTCGAATCCTAGACGGCCCACCAATTCAAAGGCACCTGATGAAAATCAGGTGCCTTTTTCTTTGCGTGGATTATTCAGATATTCGTTTTGACTGAATATCGATTCAGGAAAATCAGCCGCCCCATTTCCAGTCCTGCCATCAGGAATTAATCGGCCCTCGTCGCCATGGTGGGAGGGCTCCCTCTTAAAGCCTCGCGCTTTCCGTCATTGCGGCCTACCATCGTCATCTTGTGCATGCGAAGCCGGGCGCGGGTGGGGGCTTCGCAGGCGATGATCTGAACGGCTTGGGAGGGGCGTTTGAAAAGGAGCATTTCGCACTGGAATGCCTGGGGGCAATACATTGCCGTCGCCGCAGCATACGAAGCGGTGTACGAGATTGCGCGATACTGTTCCCAGCCTCAATTCCTCCTTACGACGGGATTGCGCCTGGCATGCATGCTGTTGATGCCAGCGCGTTTCTGGCCTGCACTGGCTGTTGGCGAATTCGTACCGCTGGCCGAGAACGCGCTCTTCTGCGCTGATCGCTTTGGCACTGCGTGGGCCGTCCTGATCGCCATTCCCACCGTTGTCTTCTACTGGCCCGTACTCGGCATGGTGCGCAGCAAGTGGCATCTTTACGATGCAGAGGGGCGGCTGCATATGCAGGTCATCGTCTATGCGTCGATTGTCGCCTCGATAATTACCGCCGGACTGATCACGGCAACGTGGATGGCTGCCTTCATGCATGATCCAGGCAAGTTCCCTGCGCATGATCCGACGATGGTTCTCGTGTCGCGTCTTGTGGGTTCGTACCTGGGTGCATTGACGTTGACGCCCGTCATTCTGTCGTTGCGAGACAGGTATCTTCGTCGGCAGGACGTGCTTACCGTTGCCGCCGTCTGGCGCAGCACGCTGCTGCGGGACATCTTGTGGTGGGTCATACCCGCACTGGCCGTGCTTGACTGGCTCGCACTAACCGCCAACGTCGAAAGCGTGCGGCAGCTGGCACAGTTCGCATTGTTGCTTCCCGTGCTGGGCCTGGCCTGGCGACATGGGTGGCATGGCACGGCCGTTGGCGGATTGCTGGCCAGTTTTGCCCTTGCCTCGACGGCTCATGGCTTGCTCGATAACGAGACACTAAAGGTCCAGACTGTGATGTCCGTGGTGCTGTCGGGCGCGCTCATCCTGGGCGCCCGATCAACCGCCACGCGCCGTATGACCGAAGCCGATCAGGGACCGTGACCGCTGCACGCCAGCGGGTCTTTTTCACAAGTCGACGGCGTCACTATCAGTTGCTCGGTGCCATCTGACTGCAATGCGGCGGAGATGGATACTGCCTCGTCCCGATAGACGGGTTCACCAGACGTTGCGCCCGGCGCAGTCCCGATGACCCAGGGCGATGCATCGGCTCCGATGGGCAGATCCAGAATCTGTCCCCCTGTGTAACCCACCGCGCCACGCACGGTGCCGTTACCGTCGTTTACCTGTACATACCGGATTCCCGCGCGTTCGAAGCGGTAGACGTGGTAGTGCGGGCTGGTGCTGACGTCGGTGGCGTTGGGCCACGACGTGCCCAGGCCAGTGTCCGCCTGAGGTTTGGAAAAAGCGACGCCTGCAGAAAAGAAGGGGGCCACGATCATGGAAAAAATGGCGAGCCTGAAGAGATGCATGAGTGCTCCGTGCGATGGTTGCTTTCCGTCAGCGTACCTCTATTGATCTTCCTTGAGCAGCATCCGTGTTCATCGCGCAGTGAGGTGCGGGAGGTAGGCGGATTCGGCAAACATGCCAACGGTGGACTCAGCAACCTACCATTGCGTGTCCATGCATGAGAAGGTAGGCAGTGGGGATGGTTCGCACGAACGCTGAAACGACTTGGGAGAGGCCGTTTGAAAGGAAGCAATGCGCATTGGTATGTCTGGGGGCAATACGTTGCGGTCGCCGCCGCTTATGAAGCGGTCTATGAGATCACGTATCACCTTTCCCCGCCTCAATTCCTGCTTACCACGGGCCTTCGCCTCGCATGTATGCTGCTTCTTCCCATGCGCTTCTGGCTGGCCATTGCATTAGGCGAATGCGTGCCGCTGATTGAAAATGCCGTGTTTTGCGCAGAGAAATTTGGAATGGCATGGGCATTTCTTGTGTCGATTCCAACGGTGGGGATCTGGTGGCCGGCCCTACAATCCATTCGGACCCGATGGCCGTTGAATGATTCGGATGGCCGGCTGCGAATGCATGTGTTTCTCGGGGCAACATTCTGCGTCTCTGTACTCACAGCGGTGACGATTACAGTGACGTGGCTCGCGGCCACTATGAATGTGCCCGGGAAGTTTCCTTCTCACGAGCCGGTTCAGATTCTCGTTTCATACCTGCTTGGTGCCTATTTGGGTGCCCTCACGTTGACGCCAGTTATCCTGGCTCTTCGCGAACGATTCCGTGCAAATGGATCGTTGATCACTATCCATGCCATATGGCGAAGCACTCTTCTTCGGGATGTAATCTGGTGGGTAGCTCCCACCCTTGCCGCGCTTGTCTGGTTCACACTGTCCACGTTGGATGAACCTAGCCGTGAAGTGGCACGTTTTGCGCTGCTGTGGCCTGTACTTGGCTTGACATGGCGACACGGATGGCACGGCACTGCGATCGGGGGGATGATGGCGAGCTTTGCTCTCGCCTCTACTGCCAGTGGTCCCTTTGACTCCGATACGCTAAAAGTGCAGGTCGTGTTGGCTCTGGTGTTATCGGGCGCCCTTGTCGCGGGCGCCCGATCACGAGAGGTTGCTGCAATGGTGCAAATCAATCGTTCCTAGAACTCAGGGATCGCGCTTGCTGCACACAGCAGGGTCGTCGCATGTTCCTGGGGCCACCATCATGCGAGCTGTTCCATTCGACTGCGGAGCAATGGAAATAGTCACCGTCTCGTCGTGATAAACCGGCTCGCCTGCTGGGGCGGCCGGATCGCCGTTGCCAATGACCCAGTGGGACGCGTCGAGCCCGATCGGGAGGTCAATGACCTGGTCTCCGGCCACAGCGATGGCGCCTCGTACGGTTCCAGCCGCATCGTTCACCTGGACGTACTGCACACCCGCACGTTCAAAGCGATAGACGTGATAACGCGAGCTTGTGCTCAGGTCGGTAGTGTTGGGCCATGACGCCCCGAGGCCGGTGGTTGCCTGAGGAGCAGCCAATGAGGCTCCTGTGACGGCGATAGCTGCGATGGCAACGCCATAACGGATGGGGGTGGGTAAGTACATACGTGCTCCTTGCATTGGTTGAGTGCAGCAAGCGTAACGGCGCCTGCGACCAGGTAGAGAACGATCCCGGCCACATTGTTATCTGCGTGTTTCGCCCCGTCGATGGGCACGATGTACGTACGCATCGTGCCGATAACCCAAAGTACACGCGTACCCACGGATATTGCACTCATTCCGCGTGTCCTTCGTTGTCTACGCTCGTAGCCCATTGATACTTAATATCAATGGGCATTCATGCTGTTGCCTGCTGGAGTGGCGAAGGCCTCCGGGCGCGGCAGCTGCGCCCCATCCATAGACCTTCGCCCCGCACATCCCTAAAATAGCGCCGCGAGCGAGAGTGGCGGAATTGGTAGACGCACCAGATTTAGGTTCTGGCGGAGAAATCCGTGAGGGTTCGAGTCCCTCCTTTCGCACCACGGCAAGGGCGCCCGATGGGATCAGCCGTACGCCACGGCCACATCGATCACCCAGGTGATCCCGAACCGGTCTTTCAGCATGCCGTACAGTGGCGACCATGCCGACGGTTTTATCGGCTCGATGACCGAACCGCCGTCAGCCAGCCCCTTCCATAGCGCCTGGGCCTCGGCTTCGCTATCGCATCGCAGCGACACGTAGAAAGCGTTCTCGCCGGGGTGCCAGGGCTGCTCCGGTCGCACGTCATATCCCATGACATGAAATCCTCCGTCGGTGACGACCTGGCCCCACATCACGTGGGACGGATCGGATGCCTTGTCGGCTTGCCCCGCATCGGCATAGCTCACCAGGGTGAGCTGCCCACCCAGCGCGTGCTGGTAGAAGGTCAGGGCATCCCGGGCCTGGTCGCGGAAATTGAGGTGGGTGACGGTACGGACGGACATGGGCGAGGGCTCCTGCGTGAGTGGTGGGATGGCCCGTAAGATACGAGTCCCTCCTGCCAGTTCCTGTCAGCTGAATGCCTCGCTCCGATCGCCTGTTTCGTCTGCTGCACCTGCTGCGCAGCCTGCCGCCCCCGGTTACGGCGCAGCAGCTGGCGTCGTCCGCAGGCATATCCCTGCGTTCGGTCTATCGCGACATCGAGGTGCTGCGCGCCGGCGGCGCGGAGATCGATAGCGAGCGCGGCTACGGCTATACGCTGATCAATGACGGCATCATGCGACCGCAGGCGTTCTCGCGTCTGGAGATCGAAGCCATTGCACTGGGCATGGCGGAAGTCCGGCATATGGGCGATGCAGCGTTGGCCGGGGCTGCTGAAACCGTGCTGGCGAAGGTGGCGTCCACGTTGCCCTCCAGGACGCAGGAGCACATGGCGCACGCCATCTCCCATGTACGACGTTTCGGCCAGCGCTACGCGGTGCTACCGGATGTCGATGTCATCCGCGAAGCCTGCTGGCAGGAGCGGGCTTTGCTCATCGATTACTCGGACAGGCAGGGGGCCTTTACCCGTCGCACCGTCTGGCCGCTGGCCGTGGTGTACCTGGAGCAGATGCTTGTGTTGCTGGCCCGATGCTGCCTTCGTGACGACTTCCGGATGTTCCGGCTCGAACGCATCCAGGCTGTGGAGGCCACCACGGTCAGCTTTCGGCCACGACGGGCAGGTTTACTGCGGCGCTATCTGCACGAGCTGGAGCAACGAGGAAGCAGTCCGACGGGGAAAGACCGGGAAAGGCGAATTGATGAAGCCGGTCCCGGGGAATCTGGTCTTGACTACCCCTCTGGATGAGTGGGGCGGACATGTTCGTCCGCCCATCCTGATTCAGCTCGGAACGTTGGTCCTGCGTGCCACGAGCACCCCGAGCAGGGCGAGCAAGGAGGTGATGGCGAAGTTCGCACTGAAGGCGGCGGTGTAGGAAAGCGCGAGCAGGGCGGCGAACAGCGAGCCGCCGAGGGCCAGCGTCGTGGATACCGTCAGCGACTCGCACAGCTGCAAGGCCGAGCTGTTCGTGCCCTGTTCCTCGGGCGACGACATGGAAAGGGTGGCCACCGAGACCGTGGCGTAGGTCATGCCCATGCCCAGGCCGCAAAGCGCCCAGCCCGCGATGGCGGCCGCGACCGGCATCCATGCATAGGTACCGAGCCCGGCGGCGATGCCGCCAACGAGCATGGCGACGGTACCGCGATGGATGATGGCCTGCCGCGAGATCTTCGCGTAATGACCCTGGTACCACGAGCCGGCGAACCAGCCGAGCGCTCCGCCGCTGATCGCAAGACCCGCCCAGAGCGGCGACATGCCGTGCTCGTGCGAGAGCATCAGGGGCAGGAAGGCCTCCGCGCCGAAGAACGCCGAAGCAACGATGCCGCGCAGGGCGATCACGGAAGGGAGGCCGCGCGCGCCGCGCAACGTGCCCTTCGGCAGCAGCTGCCGGCCACAGCCCAGGAGCAGGGCAAGGGCGGGTATGAGGATTACCGCAGCCAGCCAGCCGCTTTCCTGGCCGGCGACGAACAGCAGGCAGACGCCGACGGAGGCGCCGACGGCATTGAGCATGCGCCCCGGCTGCGGTGTGGCGACATGGCTGGGCGGGGCCAGCGAGGCAAGCGCGCCACGCAGGGCCAGGGCTGCGGGAACGGCCAGTACGGGCACGGCGAGGAAGACCCAGCGCCAGCCCACGTGTTCCACGATGGCGCCGCTGACGGCCGGGCCGATCAGGGCCGGCACCACCCAGCCTGCCGAGAACGAGGCGAACACCTTGGGCCGGAGGCTGTCGGGGTAGAGGTGCCCCACGATCACGTAGAGAGCGGGGAAGAGGCAGCCGGCACCGAAACCCTGCACGAGGCGGCCCACCAGCAGGGTTGGCATGTCGTGGGCGAAACCGGCAATGAGCAGGCCTGCGACGAACCCGACGAGGCCGGTCCAGATGGCGGGTGCAGGACCGCTGCGGTCGCTCCAGCGACCCGAGAGGGTCATGCCGATGACGCTGGTGGCAAGCACGCCACCGAAGGCCAGGGCGTACAGCTTCAGCCCATCGAGCTCGCGCGCCACCGTGGGCATCGCCGTGGTGACCGCCAGGGCTTCGAAGGCGATGAGGGAAATCAGGGCCACCATGCCGATGGTGGCCGCGCGGTAGGTCGGGGAGAGGATGCCATCCGTCGGCGTGGCCTCCCTGGCCGGGCGGAGTTCTGGTTCGCTGGTACTCACGTTCATCCGATACATCCTGGGGTAGGGGGCAGTGTCGCACGCTTGCATCGGGCGACCCGTGAGATCAGGATAGAACCTCAACTTTGGTTTAGGTCAAGCGCATGCGGGAGCTGAGTGTCGGCGAGGTGGCAAACCGGTCGGGCGTGGCGGTGTCCGCGCTGCACTTCTATGAGCGCAAGGGCCTGATCCACAGCCTGCGCACGGCAGGCAACCAGCGGCGCTACCCGGCCGACGTGCTGCGCCGGATCGCCGTGATCCGGGTGGCCCAGCGGGTAGGCATCCCCCTGGAAGCCGTGGGCCGGGCCTTCGCGAACCTGCCCTCGGGCCGCTCCCCGGGCCGTGACGACTGGGCCGCCATGTCGGCGGCCTGGCGGGACGAACTGGAGCAGCGCATCGCCCAACTGCACAATCTCAAGGATCGCCTCACGGGCTGCATCGGCTGCGGCTGCCTCTCGCTGGAGGCCTGCTCCCTCATGAATCCCGGGGATGCGCTGGCTGCGGAGGGGGACGGACCCAGGCGCTGGACGGGCGAATAGCGCATGTTGCGGGGGCGGGAAGGCAAAACGTAGAATGGGCAGTCATTTGCGGGGTTTTTCGCCACCGGGGAGGCGATCGATCCGGCATCCGTGTAATTCCCTTTGTTTCGGTTCGGCGACGGATGGTCGCCATCGCGCCACGTCACGTGGTGGTTTCAGGAGAGGTCATGCAGGTTTCGGTTGAGAATGTCGGCAAGCTCGGGCGCAAGCTCACGGTGAAGTTCCCGGCTGAGCGCCTCGAGGCGCAGGTCAGCGAGCGCATCGCGGAAATGGGTCGTACGGTCCGCCTGAAGGGCTTCCGTCCCGGCAAGGTGCCCACCACCGTGATCAAGCAGCGCTTCGGCGCGCAGGTCCGTGGCGAAGCCCTTTCCGAGCTTATCGGCTCCACCCTGCGTGACGCCGTCACCCAGGAAAAGCTGCAACCCATCGCCAACCCGTCGGTCGACACCACCGGCAATCCGGTGGACGGCGAGATCGCCTACACCGCCACCTTCGAGATCATGCCGGAGTTCCCGGCCATCGACGTGACCGGTCTGGAAATCGCCCGTCCGAAGGCCGAGGTCAAGGACACCGACATCGACAAGATGATCGAGACCCTGCGCACCCAGCGCCGCAGCTTCGACGAAGTGTCGCGCGCCTCGAAGGACGGCGACTTCGTCATGTTCGAATACGCCGCCGAAGCCGGTGACTACCGCTTCCCGGCCGAAGGCCTCGAGCGCGCCGGCAGCGTGCTGGGCTCGGGCACCCTGTTCAAGGCGCTCGACGAGGCCCTCACCGGCCGCACGGCCGGTGACGACCTGGTCCAGGACGTGGCCTTCCCGGAAGACTTCCGCAACCCGGACCTGGCCGGCAAGACCGCCAAGGTCACCCTGAAGATCGTCAAGGTGCAGGAGCCGAACCTCCCGGCCGTGGACGACGACTTCGTGAAGCTGTTCGGCGTGGCCGACGGCAGCATCGAGACCTTCCGCAAGGAAGTCCGCGCCAACCTCGAGCGCGAACTGAAGGCGACCGTGATGGCCCGCCTGAAGTCCGAAGTGGCCGAGAAGCTGGCCGGCGCCTACGCCGAGCTTGACGTGCCTGATCTCATGGCCAACGCCGAGGCCGAGAGCCTTGCCGCCGGCAACCTGCCGCGCGGCCAGCAGCCGTCGCCGGAGATGGTGGCCGAGGCCCTGCCGTTCGCCCGCAAGCGCGTCATCGCCGCCCTGATCATGGGTGAGATCGCCCGCAAGAACGAGCTGCGCCTGGATCGCAAGCGCCTGGCCGAGATGCTCACGGCGATTGCCTCTACCTATGAAGAGCCGGAAAAGGTCATTGAACTGTATAACGGCGATCCCCAACTGATGCAGGGACTGCAGAACCGCGTGATGGAAGACCAGGTGGCCGAGTGGGTGGCGGATAACGCCAAGTCCACCGACCAGGAACTGAGCTTCGACGAGGTGATGCGACCGGTCGGCGCGTAAGCGCCGATCCTCTGGTTACCACCCCGGGCCCCACTCGAAGGAGAGACCGCATGTCCATGGCTCCGATCCAGAATCTCAACCTGGTGCCCATCGTCGTCGAGCAGACCTCGCGCGGCGAGCGTTCGTACGACATTTATTCGCGTCTCCTCAAGGAGCGCATCATCTTCGCGGTCGGCCCGGTCGACGATTACATGGCCAATGTGATCGTCGCCCAGATGCTGTTCCTCGAGTCCGAGAACCCGGACAAGGACATCAACCTGTACATCAACAGCCCCGGTGGTTCCGTCACCGCGGGCATGGCGATCTACGACACGATGCAGTTCATCAAGCCCGACGTCAGCACCATGTGCATCGGCCAGGCGGCTTCGATGGGCGCCTTGCTGCTGGCCGCCGGTGCGGCGGGCAAGCGGTTCTCCCTGCCGCACTCCCGGATCATGATCCACCAGCCCTGGGCTGGCGGCATTTCCGGCCAGGCCACCGACATCGAGATTCACGCCCGTGAAATTCTCACGATGCGTGAGCGGCTTAACGCGATCCTGGCCCACCATAGCGGCAAGACGGTGGACGAGATCGCCCGCGATACCGAGCGCGACCGCTTCATGAGCGGCGCCGAGGCCCAGGCCTATGGCCTGATCGACTCGGTGGCCGAGAAGCGCACGGACGAAACCGTCCGGTCGGCTTGATTGAACTTTTTCGCTTGTGAAAACCAGCACTTCGCTCCTGATTCCAGGGGCGGAGTGCTGTGCTATTCTCAAAGCGCACCTGGATTCTCAGTAGGGCCCAAAGCATGAGCGACGAGCGGCAGAGCCGTTCCAATGACGGCGGAAAGATTCTTTATTGCTCCTTCTGCGGCAAGAGCCAGCATGAAGTGCGCAAGCTGATCGCCGGTCCCAGCGTGTTCATCTGCGACGAATGCGTTGAGCTGTGCAACGACATCATCCGCGAGGAACTGGAAGAAAAGGCGGCCTCCGGCCGTACCCAACTTCCGAAGCCCCGCGAAATCATGGAAGCGCTCGACCAGTACGTGGTCGGCCAGACGCGTGCCAAGAAGGCACTGTCCGTTGCCGTCTACAACCACTACAAGCGCATGGAATCGCGCCAGAAGAACGACGAAGTCGAGCTGGGCAAGTCCAACATCCTCCTGATCGGTCCCACCGGTTCGGGCAAGACGTTGCTGGCCGAGACCCTGGCCCGACTGCTCAACGTGCCCTTCACCATCGCCGACGCCACCACGCTCACCGAGGCGGGTTACGTGGGTGAGGATGTCGAAAACATCATCCAGAAGCTCCTGCAGAAGTGCGACTACGACGTCGAGAAGGCGCAGAGCGGCATCGTCTACATCGATGAAATCGACAAGATCTCGCGCAAGAGCGAAAACCCGTCGATTACCCGCGACGTTTCCGGCGAAGGCGTGCAGCAGGCCCTGCTCAAGCTCATCGAGGGCACGCTCGCCTCGGTGCCGCCGCAGGGCGGCCGCAAGCACCCGCAGCAGGAGTTCCTGCAGGTCGACACGCGCAACATCCTCTTCATCTGCGGCGGTGCGTTTGCCGGCCTGGAGAAGGTGATCCAGCAGCGTTCCGAGACCACGGGCATCGGCTTCGGCGCCGAAGTGCGCTCCAAGGAGCGCACGGAAAACGTCGGCAAGAAGCTGTCCGAGGTCGAGCCGGCCGATCTGGTCCGTTTCGGTCTCATTCCGGAATTCGTCGGCCGCCTTCCGGTCGTGGCCACGCTCGACGAACTCGACGAGGCTGCCCTGGTGCAGATTCTCACCGAGCCGAAGAATGCGGTCACCAAGCAGTTCCGCAAGCTGTTCGACATGGAAGGCGCCGAGCTGGAATTCCGCCCGGAGGCCCTGTCCGCCATCGCCCGTCGCGCGCTCAAGCGCAAGACCGGTGCACGCGGCCTGCGTACCATCCTCGAACAGGTCCTGCTCGATACGATGTTCGAGCTGCCGTCCCTTGAGCACGTCAGCAAGGTGGTGGTGGACGACGCCGTGATCGAAGGCCAGGCAGAGCCCTACCTGATCTACCGTGGCAACCTGCAGCAGCAGCGGATTGCGGGAGAGGGCGGCGACGCGGCCTGACGGTCCGCGCCGCCCCTGGACGGCCCCGGCGTCGCAAGGCGCCGGGGCCGTTTTCGTTTCACCCGGGCTCTTGATCGCCTTTCCGCGCGCCACCACTTGACGTTCATGGCGGCTCCGGCGCAGTGTCGGGGCGAGCCCTAAAATCTCCGAGGGAAATCCCAAGCACATGGCGAAGAATCGCAGCCAAACCACGAGCGGAGCCGCGCTGGACCTGTTGCCGGTCCTGCCCCTGCGTGACGTTGTCGTCTACCCGCACATGGTCATTCCGCTGTTCGTGGGACGCGACAAGTCCATGCGTGCACTGGAGCAGGCGATGGAAGGCGAGCGGCAGATCCTGCTCGTCGCGCAGAAGAGCCCCGACATCGACGATCCGGCCGTGGGCGACCTGCACCAGGTCGGCACCCTGGCTGGTGTCCTGCAGCTGCTGAAACTGCCCGATGGCACCGTTAAGGTGCTGGTCGAGGGGCAGTCGCGCGTGCAGATCGAATCGTTCGAGGACGAAGCCGGCATGATGAGCGGTCGCGCCCGCGTCATCGAGCCCATCTACAGCAGCAACGAACGCGAGCTGGACGTCGTCTCGCGCTCGCTCGTTTCCCTGTTCGAACAACTGGTGAAGCAGAGCCGCAAGCTCCCGCCGGAAATCCTCGCCACCCTCTCGGGCATCGAGGATCCCTCGCGTCTTGCCGACTCCATCGCCGCGCATCTTTCCGTGCGCATGGCCGACAAGCAGAAGGTGCTCGAAACCTCCGATGTCGGCCAGCGTCTCGAACTGCTGATCGGTCTCGTCGATGGTGAGATGGATCTCCAGCAGGTCGAGAAGCGCATCCGCGGCCGCGTGAAGTCGCAGATGGAGAAGAGCCAGCGCGAGTACTACCTCAACGAGCAGATGAAGGCCATCCAGAAGGAGCTGGGTGAGGGCGAGGAGGGCGCGAACGAACTGGACGAACTCCAGAAGAAGATCGAAGCCGCCGGCATGCCCAAGGCCGTGCTCACCAAGGCCAAGCAGGAATTCAACAAGCTCAAGCAGATGTCGCCGATGTCTGCCGAGGCCACCGTGGTGCGCAACTACCTCGACTGGGTGGTGGGTGTGCCGTGGAAGAAGCGTTCGAAGGTCCGCAAGGATCTTGCCCTGGCGCAGGAAACCCTCGACGCCGATCACTTCGGTCTTGAGAAGGTCAAGGATCGCATCCTTGAGTACCTCGCCGTGCAGCAGCGCGTCGATCGCATGAAGGGCCCCATCCTCTGCCTCGTCGGTCCGCCCGGCGTGGGCAAAACCTCGCTCGGCCAGTCCATCGCGAAGGCGACGAACCGCAAGTTCGTTCGCATGAGCCTGGGTGGCGTGCGGGACGAGGCCGAGATTCGTGGTCACCGCCGTACGTATATCGGTTCGATGCCGGGCCGCATCGTGCAGAACCTCAACAAGGTCGGTTCCAAGAACCCGCTGTTCGTCCTGGATGAAATCGACAAGATGTCGATGGATTTCCGTGGCGATCCGTCGTCGGCCCTGCTGGAAGTGCTCGATCCGGAGCAGAACAACGCCTTCAACGACCACTACCTGGAAGTCGATCTCGATCTCTCCGAAGTGATGTGGATCGCCACGGCCAACTCGCTCAACATTCCCGGTCCGCTGCTCGACCGCATGGAAGTCATCCGCATCCCGGGTTACACCGAAGACGAAAAGCTCAACATCGCGCAGAAGTACCTGCTGCCGAAGCAGCTCAAGGCCAACGGCCTGAAGAGCGGCGAGCTTGCCGTGGCGGAAGATGCGTTGCGCGACATCGTGCGCTTCTACACGCGTGAATCGGGTGTGCGTAACCTCGAGCGCGAAATCTCCAAGATCTGCCGCAAGGTGGTGAAGGAGCTGGCGCTCGGTACCGTGCCGGCCAGTGCGAAGGCGAAGGTGAAGAAGCCGGCCGCGAAGGCAGCGAAGGGCAAGGCGCTCGCGCCGGACCTCGTGCGCGTCGATGCCGCCAACCTCGACCATTACCTCGGTGTGCGTCGCTTCGACTTCGGTCGTGCGGAGCAGCAGAACGAAGTGGGCCTGGTCACGGGCCTGGCCTGGACCCAGGTCGGTGGCGACCTGCTCAGCATCGAAGCGTCCGTAGTGCCGGGCAAGGGTCGTCTGGTCCACACCGGCCAGCTTGGCGACGTGATGAAGGAATCGATCCAGGCGGCGCTCAGCGTGGTTCGTGCGCGTGCGGCGGGCCTGGGTATCGAGCCAGACTTCCACGAGAAGCTCGACATCCATATCCACGTACCGGAAGGTGCCACGCCGAAGGATGGTCCGAGTGCGGGCATCGCCATGGGCACGGCGCTCGTCTCTGCGCTTACCAAGGTGCCGGTGCGCTCCGAGGTGGCGATGACGGGCGAGATCACCCTCCGGGGTCGCGTGCTCCCCATCGGCGGGCTCAAGGAGAAGCTGCTGGCGGCGCATCGCGGCGGCATCACCACGGTGATCATCCCCGAGGAAAACCGCAAGGATCTCGCCGATCTGCCGGAGAACATCACCTCGTCGCTGGATATCCATCCGGTGAAGTGGATCGACGAAGTGCTTGATCTCGCGCTGGAGCGCCCGATCGGGCAGGCCAAGAGTGGCAACGGCAGCGAGAGCGTCGATGTGCCGCGTACGAAGGGCAAGGGCAAGGCGAAGGATTCTCCGTCGGTCACCCATTGATCGTTTCGTGAGGCGAACAAGAGCGCACCCAGGTGCGCTCTTTTCGTTTTCGTCGTCCTGTCATTGCGCCCGCGCAATAATCGTTTTTCTGCATTCGCGCAACCCTCGAATTACCATGCATACGCGCTGAAAGCCTTGGTATTGCTTGTATTGCGGTGGGGGTAGGGCGCTGGTATAAAGGCGTCACCGCGATCATCCGCGCCGCAACGGCACCATCGATCACGGGGTCGTATTTGAGATCACACGATCTTCACGACCTAATGTCTTTCGCCCAGGATCGCCGTCCGGCGATTCGAATCACCTTTAGGGAGTCACGTAATGAATAAAACCGAACTGGTCGCCGCCATCGCCGAAAAGTCCGAGCTGTCGAAGGCTGATGCCGCTCGTGCGCTCGAAGGCCTGATCGAGGCCGTCAAGGACACCCTGAAGAAGGGTGAAGATGTCGCCGTCGTCGGTTTCGGCACGTTCAAGCTGCGTAGCCGCGCTGCCCGTACCGGCCGCAACCCGCGCACGAACGAAGAGATCAAGATCCCGGCATCGAAGGTCCCGGCCTTCACCGCTGGCAAGGCGCTCAAGGATCACGTAAACTAACTGGTCTTACCGTACGGAGGGTGCTTAGCTCAGCGGTAGAGCGTCGCCTTTACACGGCGCTGGTCGGGGGTTCGATCCCCTCAGCACCCACCAAACGGAAGTGGAGTGGTAGTTCAGTCGGTTAGAATGCTGGCCTGTCACGCCGGAGGTCGCGGGTTCGAGTCCCGTCCACTCCGCCATTGGTCCGCAAAGGCGCCCGTGTGGCGCCTTTGCTTTATCTACCGTCGGTAAGGATTTGCCGGCGCAACCGTTGCGAGTCGCATCATGCTGCAAGCCCTGCGTAACAAGATCCATGGTTGGCCGGCGGCCATCGTCCTCGGCGTCTGCGTATTCGCTGTCGCGTTCTTCGGCATCGAGTCGTACTTCGTCTCGCGTGTCGACACTTACGTGGCCAAGGTCGGCGACCAAGAGATTTCGCAGCAGGATTGGCAGAATCGCCTCAACGAGCTGCGCCAGCAGTTCTCGCAGACGCCGAATTCGCCGTACTCGGCGGCTGATCTCGAGAAGCCCGAGTTCAAACAGAAAGTACTCGACGGCATGATCAGCCAGGCGCTGCTGCAGCAGGCCAACACCAACCTCAAGCTCACGGTGTCCGACCTCGATGTGCGCAACACCATCGGCGGCGACCCGGGCTTCCAGGTCAACGGCCAGTTCAGCCCCGAGGCCTATCGCGCAATCCTCAACATGCAGGGCATGACGCCGGCGATGTACGAGGCGAAGATCCGCTCGTCGCTGTCCACGCAGCTCATCCCGCAGGCTATTTCGTCCACCACGCTGGTCAGCGAGGCGGACGTCGACAACTTCTTCCGTCTGCGCATGCAAAAGCGCGACCTGCGTTTCGCGACGCTGCCGCGTCCGTCGCTCACGGATGCGAACGTGTCCGACGCCGATATCGAATCGTTCTACAAGCAGCACATCGTCGATTACACGGTGCCCGAGCAGGTGTCGGTCGATTATCTCGAAGTGAAGCAGGCCGATCTCAAGATCGGAACGCCCACCGACGAGCAGCTGCACGAGTACTACGACAAGTTCAAGCAGCGCTATGCGCAGCCGGAACAGCGCGAGGCGTCGCACATCCTCATCGAAGTGCCGAAGAACGCCACGCCGGACCAGCAGAAGGCTGCCCTCGAAAAGGCGAAGAAGATCGCCGCCGAAGCTACGCCGGAAAACTTCGCCAAGCTGGCTGCCGAAAACTCGGATGACGCGGGCTCCAAGCGCACCGGCGGCGACTTGGGCTGGCTGGAAAAAGGTGTTGCCAACGCGGCCTTCGACACGGCGCTGTTCGGCATGAAAAAGGGCGACATCACGCACGAGCCGGTGCTGTCGCCGGACGAGGGCTACCACATCATCTGGCTGCGCGACGCCCGCGACGGCGACGCCAAGCCGTTTGCCGAAGTCCGTGGCCAGCTGGCCAGCGACTGGGCGAAGAACGAGGGCGAGCGCCTCTACAACGAGCGTGCAGGTCAGATGGCCGATCTCGCCGAGCGCAACCCGGGCTCGCTCGATGCCGTGGCGAAGGAACTGGACATCCAGATCAAGACCTCGCCGCTGTTCAGCCGTCAGGGCGGAGAAGGCATCCCGAGCGATCCGAAGTTCGCCCAGGCCGCTTTCGCCGACGACGTGCTCAACCAGGGCAACAATTCCTCGCTCGTCCAGCTGGGCAAGGGCGATGCGATCGTCATGCATCTCAATAAGCACAACGCCGCTGCTCCGAAGGCGCTGGCCGATGTGAAGGACAGCGTGCGCCAGCGCATCCTCGACGAGCGCGTCGACGTGCTCGCGAAGAAGCAGGCCGACGACCTCGTGGCCCAGCTCGCCAAGGGTGGTGATGCCGCCTCGCTCATCAAGGCCCCGGTGCGTGCACTGCCCGATCTTGAGCGCGACAAGCTCGCCACCGTGAAGGACGTGCCGGAGGAGATCCTGGTGCAGTCCTTCAGCCTGCCGCATCCGGTGGATGGCAAGGCAGTGTGGTCGGTAATCCGTACCGACAACGCAACCTATGCGCTGGTGGCGGTCGACAAGGTGACCGACGGCGACCCGTCCAAGGTGGAGAAGGCCCAGCGCGACGGCCTGCGCGGCCAGATGACGGACGCGATGGCCCAGGCAGTGACCATGGACTACGTCCAGGCGCTCCGGGCGAAGGCCGAGATCAAGATCGCGCAGGACCGGATGTAAGGTTTGCCTTGATCGGCAGATTTAAAAGGCCCCGGCTTTGTCCGGGGCCTTTTTTGTGGGGTAAAGCGGTCGCGCGCAGGGGCGCGGCACGGGCGGATCGCCTCCCTGTTATGGTCGCGCGCAGGCGCGCTCCTACAGGGGTACGGTGCCTTGTAGGAGCGCGCCTGCGCGCGACCACAACAGGTTCACAACACCCATCCGGGCCGTATCCCCCCAGGAGCGCGCCTGTGCGCGACCGCTCTTGCGCACCATGCGGAAGCGAATGGCCCCCGCCCCCATTACAATGGCCGCCTAAATCGCGTCAAAGGAATCATCCGTGATCATCAAACCCAAGGTCCGAGGCTTCATCTGCGTCACCGCCCATCCCACCGGTTGCGCGCAGAACGTGAAGGAACAGATCGCCATCACCAAGGCCAGCGGCGAATTCGCCAAGGGACCGAAGAACGTCCTCGTCATCGGCGCATCCACCGGCTACGGCCTGGCCTCGCGCATCACTGCGGCCTTCGGTCACGGTGCGGCGACCCTGGGGGTCTTTTTCGAGAAGCCCTCGAGCGAAGACAAGACCGGTACCGCGGGCTGGTACAACTCTCACGCTTTCGATGCGCTGGCCCGCGAAGCCGGCCTCTTCGCGAAGTCGATCAACGGCGATGCCTTCGCCAACGAAACGCGCGCGAAGGCCATCGAGATCATCAAGAACGAGATGGGCGGCAAGATCGACCTCGTCGTCTATTCGCTGGCCTCGCCGGTGCGCAAGCTTCCGGAAGGCACGGCCTTGGGCGAGCCGGGTACGGTAGTGCGCTCCGCGCTGAAGACCATGGGTGACACCTTTACGGCATCCTCCGTGGATACCAACAAGGACGCCGTGGTGCAGGCCACCGTCGAGCCGGCCAACGAGCAGGAAGTCAAAGACACCGTCACCGTCATGGGTGGCGAAGACTGGTCGATGTGGATCGATGCACTGGCCGAGGCCGGTGTACTGGCGGATCACGCCACGACCATCGCTTACAGCTACGTTGGCACGTCCATTACCTGGCCGATCTACTGGCACGGCACGCTGGGTCAGGCCAAGCAGCACGTGGATCGCACGGCGAAAGAACTGCGCGCGCGTCATGCCGACAAGCACCTGCGCTCGTATGTGGGCGTGATGAAGTCGGTGGTCACCCAGGCCAGCTCGGCCATCCCGGTGATTCCGCTTTACGTGTCGATGGTCTTCAAGATCATGAAGGCCAAGGGCATCCACGAAGGCACCATCGAGCAGATCAACCGTCTGTTCCACGACCGCCTGTATCGTGCGGATGGCGCCGCGCCGGAAACCGACAGCGAAGGCCGCCTGCGCCTGGACGACTGGGAGCTTCGCGACGACGTGCAGGGCGAGTGCAAGGCCCTGTGGCCCACCGTCACCACGGCGAACCTGTGGGACGACACCGACTACGCCGGTTACAAGCACGGCTTCATCAAGCTGTTCGGTTTCGAAGCGGAAGGCGTGGATTACGACGCCGACGTGAGCGCCGACGTGCAGTGGGACGTGGTGCAACTCTGAAGAACTAGTGCGACGAGCTGCCCCCCACCAGCTCGTCGTTCCTGTGAAAACAGGAACCCAGCGCCCCGATTCACCAGCAAACGCCATCCAGCTACATCGGCTCGTGTGTAGGTGACGCTTTTGCGAAAGCCCACCGCACCGCACTGGGTCCCTGCTTTCGCAGGGACGACGTGAGGGGTAGGTGGGGAGTTGCAATCTCGCAACCCGTCGTTCCTGCGAACGCAGGAACCCAGCGCCCCGGTTCACCAGTAAGCACCGCTGCGTTGCATCGGCTTGTGTGTAGGTGACCCTCTCGCGAAAACCCACCGCACCGCACTGGGTCCCTGTTTTCACAGGGACGACGTGAGGGATAGGTGGGGAGCTGCGATCTCGCAGCCCGTCGTTCCTGCGAACGCAGGAACCCAGCGCCCCGGTTCACCAGTAAGCGCCGCCACGCTGCATCGGCTCGTGTGCAGCAGCCCCTCTCGCGAAAACTGAGTGCACCGCACTGCGTCCAAAATTTTCGCAAGGACGACGTTATCGCGATGCCGTGAGCTTCAGGACCTGACCTGGCTTTACAGCCTTCGACGGAAGATCGTTCCACTTCACCAGTTCATCCACGCTCACCTGGTGCAGGCGTGCAATGGACCACAGCGATTCGCCGCTGTTGACCTTGTGGATCGCAAGCTGCGGTGCTTCAGCCTTGCTGGCAGGCGCGGACTTCTTCGGTGTCGCCTTTGCGACAGCCTTCGTATTCTTCGTGGCGTGTGCCTTCTTCCCATGCTTCGAGGAGGAAGACTTCGACGGCGTATCGTCCACATCGTCGGCAGGCGTCGTGTCAGGCACATCCGCCACCGGATCAACCGGCCCCAGCTTGTACTGGTCGGCCGCCGTCTTCGGCAGCAGCAGGCTCGAATACACCGTGCCCTTGTTCGTACGATACGCCGGATTGAAACCGCGCAGATCATCCGTGGTCATGCCCGATTGCTTCGCTGCCTGTGCGAGCGACTGCGGATTCGACACCTGCACGACCTGCAACGCCTCTTCGGTATCCTGCTTCGGCAGGCGTACGTTGAAGCGTTCCGGATTGCGCACGATGCAGGCGATGGCCATCAGCTTCACGAGATGTTCCTTCGTGTTCGCTTTCATCGGTACATCGGGCAGCCCATCGTCGCCCGACGGACCACCGTGCTTCTCGATGGTCTTCTTCAGGCCGAACTCGCCGGCGTTGTAGGCCACGTCGACCAGGCGCCAGTCGCCGAGATCATCGTAATAGCGGCGCATCATCGACATCACCGATTCGGTGGACTTCGTGATATCGAGGCGTTCGTCGTAATTCTTGTCCACGCGCAGGCCGAGCGTATGCGCCGTGTCGGGCATGATCTGCCACATCCCGGCCGGGCGGTTCTTCTTGCCCGGCACGTGGCGATACTGGCTTTCCACCCAGGGCAGCAGGGCGAACTCACCTGCCACGCCATGCGTCATGGCCGACTTGTGCGCATACACGATCAGCGGCAACACCTCGTTGATCTGTTGCTCGAAGCGGTTGGGCTTCTGCGTGTACGTGCGTGCCCAGGCCGACACCTGTGGGTCGGCCGAGCATCCCGGCATGCCGAAACTATCCCGCATGCCTGCCCAGAAATCGGCCGGCGGGGCAGGGCGCATCATCTTCGGCACGAAGGCGATGTCCTGCACCGGCTGCACGGGGGCAGGCGCGGGCGGTGGAGCGACGGGGCGGGAAGGCGTGGCGGCACAGGCCGTGAGCACGAGCGGAATGAGGGTGGGCAACAGCCGCCGGGTGAGAGCGATCATGCTTTGAAGGTGTCCTTGGCCTGGCGGAGCGCGGCGAAGCGCTCCACCCGCGTGGCGTGTTCCTTGCCTTGTGTTTGAACCCAGCGGGCAATGGCCTCGCTGTCGACACGAAGGAAGGGGTTGGTGGCGTACTCGTCGGCGAGGTTGCTGGGCACGCTGGGGCGGCCCTCCTCGCGCAAGCGCGCCACCTCGTCACGACGGAGGCGCAAGGGGCCGTTGTCCGGATCGACGCTGAGCGCGAAACGAATGTTGGCCGCGGTGTACTCGTGGGCGCAGCAGACCAGCGTCTCGGGAGGCAGGTCGGCAAAGCGGTCCAGCGAGGCGAGCATCTGCTCCGGCGTGCCTTCGAAAAGGCGGCCGCAGCCGACGCTGAATAAGGTATCGCCGCAGAACAGGAAGCCTTCGCCGAAGTAGGCCACGTGCGAACTCGTGTGGCCAGGCACGGCGATGACCCTGAACGTGGCCTTCGGCGATTCCAGGGTGATGACGTCGCCATCGTCCACGAAGTGGTTCTTCGGCTGGATGCGCGGATCGGCGGTGGCGTATACCTCGACGTCGTGGCGTGCCACGAGATCGGAGACGCCCCCGACATGGTCGTTGTGGTGGTGCGTCAGCAGGATCGCGCGCAGCTCCCAGCCACGCTCCGCGAGGGCGGCTTCGACGGGGGCGGCTTCACCGGGATCCACGACAAAGGCGTTGCCTTCGTCATCGGCGACCAGCCAGATGTAGTTGTCGCTCAAGGCCGCGACGGGTACCCAATGCATCGGGTTGGCTCCGCAACGTCGATAGGGCGCGAACACCCAGGGAATGGCCGCCCGGAGGGCGGGGAGGCCGGACTATATCAGCCGGGTACACCGTACTCGTTAGTTGTGCGTTAACCGTGCGGGAGCCATTCAACCTCACTACACTCAGGTCACATGCCGCATTCAGCCCCAGACATCTATGCCACGCCCCAGGTCGGCAAGCTGCTGGCCGACGAGGCCCGTGTGCTCGGCCCCCTGCTGGCCCGCTGCACCGGTGAGCACGGCCTGCACCTCACGGCGGCCGCCGAGGCGCCCACCCCGGCGATCCCCCTGCTGGGCCACTGGGCGACCGTCCGCGTGGCCGGGGCCTCCCTGGGCGGCGACGTAAAGGCCAGCGGCCTGGAGCGCCTGCCCTTCGTGGACGACGCCTTCGGGGTGGTGATCCTGAGCCACGCCCTGGAAACCACTTCCCGCCAGGACAACCTCCTGGACGAGGCCATCCGGGTGCTGGCGCCGGGCGGCATGCTGGCCATCACGGGCATTCATCCCGTGGGCCTGTGGTCGCCCTGGGTAGCGAGGCACAGTCACCGGGGCCCCCGCCCACGCCTGACCTGGCCCTGGTGGTGGAGCCAGCGCCTGGTCCGCGACGATTTCGAGCTGAGCATGCCCAAGCGGCTGGGGAATCCCTGGCCCCGTGCCACGGGCCAGCCCTTCGCCGAGACAGTGCTGGGCGGTGGATATCTGTTGCTGGCGCGCAAAAAACGGCCGACGGCGTTAACCTTGCGCCCCCGCCCGGTGGCGGTGCCGGCCCCCATGTCGGGCACGCTCGCCTCCGGAGCCCGCCGTAACGCACGACAGAAACTCAGCTGAACACATGACCGATATCGTTGAAGCCTTCACCGACGGCGCCTGCCTCGGCAACCCCGGCCCCGGCGGCTGGGCGGCCCTGCTGCGGGCCAAGGGCATCGAGAAGATGCTCTCCGGTGGCGAGGCGGACACCACGAACAACCGCATGGAGATGATGGGCGCCATCGCGGCCCTCGAGGCCCTGACCCGTCGCTGCAAGGTGCATCTCATGACCGACTCCAAGTACGTCATGCAGGGCGTGCAGGAGTGGGTGCCCAAGTGGCGCAAGAACGGCTGGAAGACCGCCGACAAGAAGCCGGTGAAAAACCAGGACCTGTGGATCCGCCTCGACACGGCCGCCGCCGCGCACGACCTGACCTGGGAATGGGTGAAGGGCCACAACGGCCATGTGGAGAACGAACGGGTGGACGTGGCCGCGCGCGACCAGGCCATCATCTACAAGACAAAGGGCAAGGTGGCATGAGGCAGGTCGTACTCGATACCGAAACCACCGGCCTGGAAGTACAGCTCGGCCACCGTCTCGTCGAAATCGGCGCGGTGGAGATGATCGGCCGCCGCCCCACGGGCAACAACTTCCACACCTATCTCAATCCGCAGCGCGCGATCGACGAAGAGGCCAGCAAGGTCACCGGCATCAAGGACGAAGACCTCGTCGACAAGCCGCTGTTCCGCGACAAGGTGGAGGAGTTCATCAACTTCATCCGCGGTGCCGAGCTCATCATTCATAACGCGGCGTTCGACGTAGGCTTCCTCAACGCCGAGTTGCGCATGGCCGGCGCGCAATACGGCAAGGTCACCGACCACGCCACCGTGCTCGACACGCTGGCGATGGCGCGCACGATGTATCCGGGCCAGCGCAACAGCCTCGATGCGCTATGCAAACGCCTGGGCGTGGACAACACCCACCGCGACCTCCACGGCGGCCTGCTCGACGCCCAGCTCCTGGCCGACGTCTATATCGCGATGACCTCGGGCCAGGTTGGCTTGGACTTCGTCTTCGATGCCAATGCGGACGCCAAGGCGACAAATGCCTTCGATGACATCGTGATCGTCCGACGTCCGGTGGTGCTGCGTGCCAGCAGCGATGAAGAAGAACTCCACACGAAGCGCCTCGACGCGCTCGACAAGGCTGCCGGTGGCCAGAGCATCTGGCGCAAGCTCGAAGCGGAAGACACCGTGCACTGACATCCGTGGTTATCCACACGGAATGTGGATACGCACTGCATAAGCATGTGGATAACCGCAAAGCAGTCTTTCGCAACAAAGCCTTGCATTACGCTGGTCAATCCATGATCACCTGGCGCGCCCCTGTAGGAGCCGACCTCGTCGGCGACCGCCAATGGCGACCACGTTATCCACACGGAATGTGGATACGCCCTGCATAACCATGTGGATAACCCCGATCCACGCTTTCACGTCAACACGTTGCATCACACTGATCACAACGTGACCAGCCTCGTGTCACGCAGCGGCGCGCAAAAGAATCGCCGTGATGTTGTCCCGCGCACTGCCGTTGAGTGCCTGCAACAGCAGCTGATCCACGCACTCCTGCGCACCGATGTCACCGCGCGACACGACCGCATCGATACGCTCGTCGGCCACTTCATCGGTAAGCCCGTCCGTACACAGCAACAGCCGCGCACCCGGGCGCAGCTCGCCCCGCGCCAGGCCGATATGAAGCTGGTCGGGCAGGGTGATCCCCAGTGCCTGGGTCAGAACGCTTCGCTGCGGATGCACGCGCGCCTGGGCTTCCGTCAGCTCGCCGGCCTCGACCAGTGCCTCGACGATGGAATGGTCGTGCGACAGGCGCTCCAGAGCGCCATCCCAGCGATAGATCCGGCTGTCACCCACCCAGGCGGCTTCGTAGTGGCGTCCCACCACCCGCACCGCGGCGATGGTGGTGCCCATGGGCCGCGACTCGGCCAGCCCGCTGGACCGGGCGATCAGGGCTTCGTTGACCCGCTGGATCGCATCCACCAGCGACTGCCCGGCGCTGACCTGGGCCACCACGCCATCGCGGGCCGTGGCCGAGGCCACCTCGCCATGCCGGTGGCCGCCCATGCCGTCCACCACCAGGAACAGCCCCAGGGAGGCGTCCGCATAGTAGGTGTCCTCGTTGCGCAGGCGGCGAAGCCCCGTGTGCGTGCCGTGTCCGAACTCGATCATGTGGGCCTTGGGATGCGGGTAATCGGGCGGGAAAGGGCCCGGGAATGCCCGGGCAGGATGCCGCAACAAAAGCCTGTTGTCACGGCGCGACGGACCCATTATGATTGCCGACTCGGCAGGCCACCCAGCCCGCCGTCGACCCTGCGGAGAGGTGGCAGAGTGGTCGAATGTACCTGACTCGAAATCAGGCGTACGTGTAAGCGTACCGTGGGTTCGAATCCCACCCTCTCCGCCATTATTCAGTGATTTACGAAGCCCCGCCCATGTGCGGGGCTTTGTTTTTTCCCATAGCGTAAAGTCTGTCTGTTTCAGGCCTCGCCTGGCGTCGTTGTGCGGGGTGGGCTGCCGCATAGAATCCCGTGCCTGTGTGTTCAGCCAGAGGCATTCGATTTGTTCACGAGCTCCATCGGCCATTGCCTTTCGCTCGATTCGTAATACCTCGTGAAGAAAGTGCTTGCCATAGCCGTGCTGGCGATCGGAGATCACGAGAGTCCATTCCAACCTCGCGACACAGGCAAGACATGAAAATTCTGCTCGATCGCCTGGTCTCTGAGGCGCAGATGGAGTAGTACACCAGCTCGGCTTGGATAGCGGTTCGCGGCATGCCTCCTCCGAGAAGCTAAACCATGGTGCCCCTACGGCGAAACTGTTCCGATGACGGGCATGTTCGACAGATATCGGTCGGCAACAAGAGCCGCTATCCAACGCCATCGCGTACCGCTATAACCGATAGCCTCGAACCTGCGTAACGGATATCCCCAGGAACTCAAGGAGCTGATCATGATTAAAAAAAGCACTCGGCGGCGAACCACGTTGCGCGCACTGTATCGAACGGTTTTATCCGTCGCTGTGGCGACCTTTGTTTGCATTTCACCAATCGAAAGCAAAACGGTGAAGATGCCAGCTCACTTTCAGTCGTATTCCATGACCGACATAGGGAATAAGCTTCGCTGCATCGTTGGTAATACAACACAGGAGGGTTTAAATGGTCGGGCCTTCGTTTATCTAATCGACCTTACAACCCACGAGATACGTTGGGTCACCAAAATTCCTCTGCGGCCGAATGATTACCAGAATCGAGCGACGCATTGCTTGGCTGGGGATAAGAAGGTTTACGCTCTTATTCAGACAGATACCTCATCCTTTCAGGCAACATCACAGACCTTCGTCGATGTTGTAACGCTTGATGAGGCAACAGGACAGATTGAGTCAACTGAAAATGTAATAGCCAAGGAGGCTGGGCGTAGGCCGTCCACGTGGGTGGACGGTGGCCCCGAGAATTTCCGGCGCGAAAATGGAAAGATCGTGGTAACGGGCCAGTACTTCAATCTCGATAATCCGGAAGTGCGCAAGCCCTTCACAGCCAGTCCTGCGCCTGCCACACCCTAATTAACAAGGAGAGTAAATATGGCCACCCCGCAGCAGCAGTTTGTTGCCGACATTTATCCAGGTGCCAAAAAGATTTCTGACGAAACAGGGTCGTCGCTAGAGCTGGTGCTTGCACAGGCCGCGTTAGAAACAGGCTGGGGTCAAAAAGTTCTTCCCGGTACTAACAATCTCTACAACATAAAGGCCGATGCTGGCTGGCATGGAAAGACTGCCGAATTCAACGTTCCTGAGCAAGAAAAGAGTTTGAGTAAAATTTACATGTCAAAGGAGAAGTTTCGCGTATGCGAATCCTACGCCGAATCGATGGCCGATCGTGCAAAATTTCTGGCGGAGAATCGCCGTTATGAAAAAGCAGGGCTCTACGATCCTGGCGTGAGGGGCGATCTGGAGAAAGAATCTGCAGCTATATAACCGATGATGTCTCACTGTGACACTACGGCATCCCTGAAACTTCATGGAGCTATTAATGGCTGAGCAATTTCTCCGTTCAATGCTTGCCTCAAGCGCAACACGTTGCAACGAACTCACTCGCCTGGCTCTGGTCTTACTCGTCGGAGTGCCGCTCACCAGTAACGCTGCGAAGGTTCCGGCCCATTTTCAGTCATATGCCACGACAAATGTCGGTGGCGGCTTGAGTTGTGTCGTGGGGGCAACTTCTGACAGTGAGCACTCTAATGAGAGAGCTTACGTCTATATCGAAGATAGCAAAACGCATACGCTGCGCTGGTTAACTTCGATTCCTTTGCATGCGGGCTGGTATCAAAATCGCGCATCGCATTGCGTAGCGGAAGGCGGGGCCATTTACGCTCTCATACAATCAGATACGAATGCCACACCCGTCATGTCGCAGACTCTTATCAGCATCGCAAAGCTGGATCAGGGTGCCGGTCGTATTGAATCGAATGATCTGGTCAAGGTAACGGCAAGCGCTGGAGCACATACAGTCTTTGTCTACGATGGTGCCGAAAATTTCCGGAGCGATGCGGGGAAACTTGTCGTGACGGGCGAATACGTCAGCAAGGGTGATCCCGCAGAGATTCGGAAGCCCTTTACTTTCGCTATTCCGATAAACAACACGCTAAGGTGATGCATCGCTAGTTTTACTCGAACGGAGGGATATGCGTGAAGACCATCGGTATCCTCGGCGGTATGTCTGCGGCTTCCACGCAGATCTACTATCGCGAACTTTGCAGGATCACTGCCGAACGCCTCGGTGGCCTGCATTCGCCGCAGCTTCTCATCCGCTCCCTGGATTTTGCCGCGATCGAGGCGTTGCAGATGGCCGGTCGGTGGGATGATGCCGGCCAGCTGTTGAACCAGGAGGCACGGGCGCTGCAAAGGGGCGGCGCGGAGTTGCTTGTCCTGGCGACGAACACCATGCACAAGCTGGCGGAGCCAATGATGCGGGGCGTGGATATCCAGCTCCTGCATATCGCGGACGCTACGGCTTCACGTATCCTCCGCACCGGTCTTCGGCGACCGGGGCTGATGGCGACAGCCTTCACCATGGAGCAGTCGTTCTATCTTGATCGTCTCATCGCTGCCGGTCTTGCACCGATCGTGCCTGACGCGAACGACAGGTCGCAGACCCACCGGATCATCTACGAGCAGCTTTGCCTGGGCATCGTGGACGAAGACAGTCGCAGCACCTATGTGGCGATCGCGGACCGTCTGGTCCAGCGCGGTGCGGATGGCATCATCCTTGGTTGTACCGAGGTGGGCATGTTGCTGAATCAGGGCAATGTGGCGGTGCCGGTCTTCGACACCACCTTGATTCATTGTGAAGCCGCACTGGATGCTGCTCTTTGATGGAGCATCCCCGGCATGTGCCGGGGCGCATCATCGGTGGCCGTCAGTTCGATGGCCTGGAAAAGACGTTCACCAGGTTCCCATCCGGATCAAGAAGCAAGAGCGACGTATTCCCCCAGGGCATGACCGTCACCGGCATCGCGACGCTGGCGCGATCAACCCGCGACAGCACGGCTTCGACGTCATCCACCTGGAATTCCAGGATCGCCGAACGATTGCTGGCGGCCACGGCCAGCCCGTTGTTATAAAGCTGGATCAGGGATTCATCGCTGATGGCCAGCACGGCACCGTCGAAAGGGATTTCGGCAAAGCCATCGGCCAGGCGCCGGGGCTCGACGCAGGACATGGCCTGATAGAAGGCGAGAAGTTTTTCGAACTGGCGGGTGGCTATACGAACGGAGGCGAATTTCATGTTTGGGGCGGCCCGGAGGAATGAGGCCCCACTCTAGGTCCAGTCCGTGTCAGTTTCTGACAGTATCGTTTTACCTGCGACGTCGTCCGTCTGCCGCCAGGCCTTGAGAAGCGCCTGTTTGCGCCTGGGGTACCGATCCCCTAGCAGGGCTACCGACGTGATTCGATCGGTGCGGAAGCTGCGAAAGTCGTCCCGCCATTCGCACCAGCACATCAGCACGTGGGACTGCCGGAAATAGGCGATGGCAAAGGGCCAGACCACGCGCCTCGATTGCCTGCCGTCCGGTCCTTCGTAAGTGATCTCGATCTTGCGTTCGAGCCGAAGGGCATCGCGAAGCACACGGGCATCAATCGTATCGGCCGGTGCCTTCAGACTGTTGCCCACCAGCAGCGCCGAGCTTTCCAGCTCCTGGCGCAGGTCGGGCGGCAGCACGGCTGCGATTTTTGCCAGGGTGTTCTCTGCTCCCTTGGCCAGGTCGGGATCGCCGCGATCAAGGACGAGGCGCATGCCCAGCACGAGGGCATCCAGTTCGGCGGAGCCGAACATCAAGGGTGGCAGCATGAACCCGGGGCGCAGGACGTAGCCGATGCCGGCTTCGCCTTCGATGGGGGCGCCTTGCGCCTGGAGGCTGGCGATATCGCGATAAAGAGTGCGCAGGCTGATGCCCATGTCGGCGGCAAGCTTCTGTCCGCTGATAGGGCGTTTACGGCGCCGGAGTACTTGCAGTAAATCGAGGAGTCGTTCGGAACGGGACATGCCGCCGATCATAATCAAGATGCTGATGCTTGTTGAGCGAAGGCCCCTGGCATATGCCAGGGGCCTTCGCGTCCATCACTTCCCGTTACCCAGCGCCTGTTCCAGCCCGGGCACGAAGGACGCGCCATGCGGCACCTTTGCGGTGGATGCCTTGAGCGCATTGCCGATCGGCTCGCTGCGGCCACCGAGGCATTTGCCGAGGAACTGCTCGGCCACGGCGTTGAAGGCGATATTGTTCTCCGGGCGCGCAAAGCCGTGGCCTTCGTCGGGGAACAGCACATAGGTCACCGGAATGTGCTTCGCGTCCATCGCCTTCACGATCTGGTCGGATTCGGCCTGGTTCACGCGCGGATCGTTGGCGCCCTGGCCGATGAGCAGGGGCTTCTTGATCGCGTCGGCCTTGTTCAGCGGCGAGCGCTCCTGCAGCAGTTGGCGGCCGGCTTCCGTGGTCGGGTCGCCCATGCGCTTGTAGAACTGCACCTTGCCGGCTTCCCAGTAGGGCGGAATCGTCTTCAGCAGGGTCTGCAGGTTCGACGGACCCACGATATCCACGCCGCAGGCGAAGGTGTCCGGCGTGAAGGTGAGGCCGGCGAGGGTGGCATAGCCGCCATAGGAGCCGCCCATGATGGCCACCTGCTCGGGCGAGGTGATCTTCTGGTCGACGGCCCACTTCACGGCGTCGAGCAGGTCGTCGTGCATCTTCCTGCCCCATTGCAGGTCGCCTGCCGAGATGAAGCGTTTGCCGAAGCCGGTGGAGCCCCGGTAATTCACCGACAGCACGGCATAGCCGCGATTGGCGAGCCACTGGTGATAGCGGTTGTAGCCGTAGTTGTCGCGGGCCCACGGGCCACCGTGGACAAACAGCACCAGTGGCAGCGGATGATCGGGCACGCCCGGATGCTTGCTGTCGCTGCCGGCGGGCAGGGTGAGGTAGGACACCAGGGTGAGGCCATCCCGCGATGCGATCTCGCGCGGATACATCGGCGAGAGCGTGGCTTTTTCCAGTTCGGGGCGGCTGACGAAGAGCTTGGTGAGTTTCTTGCCGGCGCGCTGGTAGAGGTAGGTGGTATCCGGCGCGTTCACCGGATCGACGTTCACGGTCCACACGTCGTCGGCGTCCGTGCGCGAGGTCACCTGGAACTGGCCCTTGAGCTGAGCCTTCAGGAAATCCAGATCGCCGGCGATGGACGGATCCAGCGCCGTCCATTCGTTCTTGAGATAGTCCACCGCATAGGCCTGTACTTCGCCCGTCTTCGGATTGGCCAGCACGCCGCCGATATCCGCCTTGGGGTTCTGTGCGATCACCGTCGTCTTGCCGCTGGCGACGTCCTGCTTCGTTAGCGCCGCCGTGTCGCGATCACGCGAGTCGAGCCAGTAGAGCGTCTTGCCATCGTTGGTGAAGCCACTGGGCTCGGTGGTCTGCGAGTCGTCCAGGCCCACGCTGCTGAAGGGCTTTTCGTCGACCTTGTCGCCCTGCACGTGGAAGAAATCGTTACCGCCATCGGGGCGCGAACGGATGGCAATGCGCAGCGCGAGGTTGTCGTCGGCTACGAAGCCCGCGTAATCGCCGTGGTTCTCGAACACCTTCGTCAGCTTGCCGCTGGCGACGTCGAGGCTGTACACATCGTGCCAGCGCGCATCACGGTTGTTGATGCCGACGAGGATGCGATCCTTGATGTGCTCGCTCGTGCCCACGATTTCCACGCGCGTCTTTTCAAACGGCGTGAGCGACTGCTGCTTGTGGTCCGTGACGCCGACCTTGTACAGCAGGAAGTTTTCATCGCCGCCCTTGTCGTTGATGAACAGAAGGGCAGAGGAATCCGGCGCCCAGAGGTACTGTCGGATGGGGCGCTTCGTCTCGTCGGTGAGTGCGTGGCCCTGGGTGGGGTGATCCACCGGTGCCACCCACAGGTTGAGCACACCCTTGTTCGGCGCGATCCAGGCCAGCCACTTGCCATCCGGGCTGAGCTTGGCGGCAACCCGGCTCGGGTTGCCGAAAAGGGCCGTGCGATCAATGAGCGGCGGGGATGCCCCCGTATCGACGGCGAGTGCTGGCGTGGAGAACCAGGCGGCCGCCAGGGCGGCGGTCAGCAGGACGTGACGCATGAGTACCCCTCCGATCGTTATTTTGTACGAATCAGGGTGCGGGGCGGCCGGAGGGCGTGCAAGGTGCCGGAAGTCATCGGTGGTCGGGTGATCAGAAGTCATAGCTGACACCCAGCCTTGCGTAGCGCGGTGCCTGGCGTACCACGGCCTGCCCGAAGCGCGGATTGGGCACGCCGGGGTCTGTCTGCGAGAACGGATAGGTGTTCAGCGGCCGCTGTTCGTTGAGCAGGTTGAAGATGCTGGCGGTGAAGGAGAGCTTGCCGCCTCCGAACGACGGCGTGTAGGTCGTGCCGACGTCCAGCTGGCGTATCCACGGCAGGCGTCCCTGGCTTCCCGGAGGAGCCGGCTGGCCGTTGCAGTAGTGGTAGTGGCCGCCGTACTTGCCCGGGTCGGCGAGGTCGGGGCCGTAGTAGCCCAGGCATTCCCTGGGTGTTCCGGATACCACGCTGACGTTCGCCGAAACCAACCATTCGCTCGTGATCTGGTAGTAGACATAGAGCTTGAGCTGGTGCGTATGGTCGTTATTGGTGGGGCCGTTGGTGTGCTCCATGATGTAGCTGTTGTCCCAGTCTTCGCTGGTCGATGCCGCCGTCTGCTGAAGGTCGGAACGCAGCTGGCCTTCCGTGTCGCCGTAGCTGCGCGAGAAGACGTAATCGAGCTTCGCGTACCAGGTGCCGTCGAAGGGATGCTCCAGGAAGCTCTCCAGGGCGTAATAGCGACGCTTCAGGCGGGGAAAGCCGAACTCGGCATTGCTCAGCGGCACGCTCACCGCATTGCCGTTCGTATCGATCAGCGTGAAGGTGTTGGCGCGGCCCGGATTGAACAGGTAGCAGCTGTTGGTGGCCGATACGCTGTAGCCAAGCTTCGCGGCCTTGGCCGTGATGCGGTCCACGTCGCAGTAGTCGTCGATACCGCTGCGCAGGATGCGCTGGGTAGCCTTTGCGCCATACACCCAGTTCGCTCCTGCGGTCTTGGTAAAGCCGAGAATGAATTCGTCCTGATACTCGGGCTTCAGGTGCTGCGCGGTCACCGTACGCGCATCGGGTAGCACGCCGTAGTAGTTGTTCGACGAGACAGGTCGCGAGAAGGCATATAGCCCCGTGGGCAGGCCATTCGCGTCGATACCGCTATAGGTGTAGTACTGCGAGGTGGCCAGCGCGGCGCCTGCGGCATTGAGGCCGGGGTTCAGCGGCAGGCCGAGGTAATAACGACCAGCGTTGCCGAACACCTTGAAGCTGGCGTCGCCGTTCACATCCCAGCTGAAACCGACGCGCGGTGCCCACTGGGGTTTGCGCTGGGCGACGTAGGCGTCGCCATCGCGGTTGTAGTTTTCGAACTGATCGTTGCGCAGGCCCAGCGAGACCAGCCAGCGATCGTCAACCTGCCAGCGATCCTCGATGTACTGCGCCCGTTGGATGGCCCTCACGCTGGCCAGCGAGCTGGAGACGGACTTGATCACGTAATAGCCGCCCTGCCCATTGGGGTAGTTGCCGGGTGCGCCCACACCCAGGCCCGTGGAGATGGGCAGCAGTGGATTGGCGCGACCGTAGACCCAGGTGTAACCCGGCCCGGAGGCGATGCTGCCCTGGTCGATGGCCCGGGTCGTCTGGTTATCGATACCTGCGCTGATGGCGTGGTCGCCGAGGGTGTAGGTGATATCGAGGCGAAGGTTGTTGCTGCGCTTGTTTCGCGAGGCATTGGCCAGAGAGGACACGGTCTGGCGATTGCCGATGGGTGTGCCACCGTTGAGCTGGGGGTTCTGGTTGACCAGGCCGCTGATGTAGGTAAGCGAATTGTCGTAGCCGTTGGGCTGGTCGTACTGGTCGAGCTTCATCTTGCCGTACAACGCCGACACCGTAAGGTTGTCGGTGATGTAGCCGGTGTACTTGGCAGAATACAGATCACCACCGGCCTTGGTGTTGTCGCTGCCGGCAATGCGCTGCCCACGCTGGAGCGTGTTGTAGTTATAAGCGTAGATGTCGCCTTGTGTCTCCAGCTTGCTGGATGCGCCCGTCAGTTCGAGGATGTGGTTGTCGGTGATGTTCCAGTCCAGCTTGCCGTACCAGCGGGGCGAGTTGTTGCGGTAGGTGGTGTCCGGGCTGGTGCTGCCCACGGCGTTATGTGTCTCGCCCTGGTCCCGCTGGTATTCGCCGGCGAGAAAGAAGAACAGCTTGTCCTTGATGATCGGGCCGCCGACATAGCTGCTGACGGTGGTGACCCAGTTATGGTCCTGCTTGCTCGGCGTATACAGTGAGCCGGCTACCGGTGAGGCGGGCAGGCCGTTCGTGTAGTAGATATTGCCGGTACTCGATCGGGCAAACGCCGGCTCCCACAGCACCTGGGCACCGTAATGCCATTCGTTGGTACCGCGCTTGCCCACCTGGTTGATCACGCCGCCGTCGGAGCGGCCGTATTGCGCGCTGTAGCCACCGGTATAGGTTTCCTGCTGCTCCACGGCGCCATAGGGCAGGGAGATGGCGCCTAGTCCGCGCTGCGGGTCGGTGACGTTGTAGCCGTTGATGTAATAGGCGTTCTCGCTGGCGGCCGACCCGCCGAAGCTGTTCAGTGGTGCCCCCGTCGGGCCGGTATAGCCACCGCTGTTGAGCACCACACCCGGCGCAAGGCGGGCGATATCGTCGGAGCTGCGTGCCAGCGGCAGCCGGGCCAGTTCCGTCGATGTGATGACGCTTCGCGAGTCGACCGAGCCAACGTCAATCGGCGGCACTGCGGTGCCGGTGACGTGTACGGCATCGAGGCTTGCCGCTTCGCTATTGAACGTCACGTCGACCGAGGCACCCACCTTCAGGGTGATTCCCGAACGCTTCTGGACATCACTGCCGTCCCTGCGCAGGGTGACCGTATAGGTGCCCAGCGGAAGCTGGCCAGCCACATAGCGGCCCTTGTCGTCTACCTGCACTTCGCGTGTCAGGCCAGTGTCGCTCTGTACCAGTACGGTCTCGCCCGGCGCGATGGGTGCCTGGCCGGCGATGCTGCCCGTGGTGGACTGGGCATGGGTGTTCGCAATAAATAACGATGAGATGGCGAGAAAAAGAGTCCTGCGCCCCGGGAGCAAGGAAGAACGGATCACGAGAGAAATCCCCTGGAAGTGTCGACGAATGCGCAGGACTCCCCTGTCACCGCGTCACTCGATCCTCGTTAAATGGACGTCTGGATGTCCAGATACGAAAATGCATAAGAGGTGCGTTGATCGAAACGCATTGTTCGCCTGGGCGAACAGCTTATGCCGGCATGTTCCGTGACTTGCTTTTGATTTCGTGATAGCGACGCCTCGGTATCCCCTTTTGACCTCCAGGGGATGCCCAGCGTTTCCCGGGGGCATGAACGTGTGTGGTGAAGGCAGCTGAATAGCCTTTCCTCTTCGAAGGTAGGGTGGTACGCATATCCTGCGTTCTTAGGGGGATGGCTATTTTCAAGGCATGAAATGATCATCATGAAAAGTAGGGTGTTTCGTTGAAGGATGCGTTCTCCAGTTAGCGTCCATCGGCATGGTGCCGATGAGCATGACTGAGGATGCCATCGATGGCTCATGGAAATACCCGTCTCGTACTCGCCTTGTGGTCTGCCCTTGGCATCGTCGCGGTAGCCAGCGCGCAGGACCTTACACCGACACACGTCGGTGCAGACGTATCCACATCCGAGCGCGCCAGTGGCACGAACGCCAAGCTGGATAGCAAGCTGCTCCGCCTGAAACAGCAGGCATCGCCGGCGTCGTCGTTCTCGACGCCGTCACCGTCCTCTACCTCCCAGTCGCGAAGCAGCGTCGGCGCCCCGGTGGCTGAGCAGGACTTCGTGAATGTAGACGTCGTCAGCAAGGGCGATCCGGTCGCACTGAGGAAGAAGCTGGAAGCGCTGGGTTTCAAGACCGAAGCCGTGTTCCGCAACAACATCGGCGGCCGCCTGCCTGTATCGAAGATCGACCAGGCGGCTGCGCTCGATGGCGTGCTTCGCATCAGTGCCCCCGAGGTGCATACCAATGCAGGTGACGTCCGCTCGCAAGGCGACTCCTCGCAACACAGCAAGCTGCTGCGCGATACCTATGTGCCGAAGGTGGACGGCACGGGCCTGACCGTGGGCGTCATCTCCGACAGCTTCAACTGCGCTTCCCAGCGTAATGCGGCCAATAGCAACAACGCGTTGTGGGTACACCAGCGCAGCCAGGAAGACGACGTTGCAAGCGACGATCTTCCGGCAGATCCGCAGATCGTGAAGGAGGCGGGTGAGTGCATCCGTGGTGGCACCGATGAAGGACGGGCCATGGCGCAGATCATCCACGATGTGGCGCCGGGAGCACGGATCGCGTTCTATTCCCCGTCGACGCAGACGGATTTCGCCCAGGGCATTCGCACGCTGGCCCTTCCGGTAGGACAGAAGGATAGCTTCGGGCGCGATGGCGCGGGCGCGCAGATCATTGTCGACGACCTGGGTTTTTTCGATGAGCCCCTGTTCCAGGAGGGCATCATCGGGGATGCCATCAATGAAACGGTCACGCAGAACGGCGCGGCCTATTTTTCGGCGGCTGGCAACGGGGCAAAGGGTGGCCGGGGCGCTTATGACAACGCGAACGCCGCCTTCGCGGCAACCGCCGTCGCCCGGGTGCGCAACGGCACCCAGCCGCTCAACGTCGGCGAGCGGCTGCTGAACTTCGATGCATCGGGTGTCACGACGGTCGTGAACATTCCGGTGACTCTTCAAGGCGTGAGGGCTGGCAGTAACAATCCGTTTACCGTGTCGGCGTACTGGGACCAGCCGGCGACGGGCGCTGGTTCGGCCTCGTCGTTGAACCTGTGCATCGGCGACCAGAACGGCGCCACATTGAATGCGGCGGCGCCGTTCTGCTCCGGTCCCTCGGGCGTCGGCCAGCCTGCGCAGGCACGTGTCGGCGTGAACTACACGGGAGGCCAGAACCTGGGTATCACCTTGCGACTCGGGCTGGTGCAAGGCGCTGCCCCAGGGCGGGTGCATCTGATCATCCAGAATGGCTTCGGCACCTTCAGCCGCTTCGGAACCGATTCGGGAACGATCTACGGACACCCGCTGGCGGACCACGCGGCAGCCGTGGGCGCGGCAGACTACTTCAACACACCGTATTGCCAGCCGGCCCTGCGCACCGCCCTGCTGGAGGATTTTTCGTCCTACGGCGGCACGCCATTCCTGTTCAATTCCGATGGCACGCCGCTCGCAGCGGCACGCATACCGGCCAAGCCGGAGTTCGTGGCGCCCGATGGCACGACGACGACCTTCTTCGGCAGCAATAGCCGTAACCAGGCCGGTACGCACGCGGCGGTCGCCGATTGCAGCCAGGTCCCCGGCTATCTGTCCTATAACTTCTACGGCACCTCGGCGGCCGCACCGCATGCGGCTGCGGTGGCAGCGTTGCTATGGCAGGCGGCTCCCACGGCGAACAGCGATGATCTTTACGGTGCGCTGAAAAGCTCGGCGCTCGACATGGACGATGCAGGGGTCGACTACAAGTCGGGACATGGCTTCATCCAGGCGGATCAGGCACTGGCGACCTTGCAGGAAGCCTTGAAACAAAAGGGTGTGTCGGTGAGGAAAGCGGTCAGTCGCTGACGGATTCGGGGACTGCCCACGCCAGCCTTCGTGTCATGACGAAGGCTGGCGCTTCACGCATGTATCAGTGTCGCGCCGGCCTTTTCAAGCGAAAGGCCGACGCGTTTGTCGATACCGCGTTCGACGATGATGCCCTGGGAAAGGCCTATGTCGCCGATGCGATAAGGCGATGCGGCATTGAGCTTCGATGCGGAGGCCAGCACGATGGTTTCTGCGGCTCGTGCGGCGAGCGCGCGTTTGACGTGGGCCTCCTCGAAGTCGCCCGTGCTGAAACCTGCGGTGGGATGCACGCCGGTGACGCCCATGAAATAGAGGTCGGCAGTGACGTGTGACGCGGCTTCGATGGCGGCTGCGCCGACGGTGACGATCGAATGCTTGAACAACCGACCACCGAGCAGGATCACCTCCACGGAGGCATGCCCGGCAAGTGCCACGGCCACGCTGGGGCTGTGGGTCACCACGGTGGCCGCCAGTTCGGCGGGAAGCTGCCTTACCAGCAGGTCCGAGGTGGTGCCCCCATCGATGATGACCACTTGTCCCGGGGAAATCAGGCTCGCCGCCTTGCGGGCGATACGCAGCTTGGCTTCGGCTTCCACGCCCAGGCGCGCTGCGAAGGGGGCGGTAGCCGGGGAGGCGGGGAGGGCTCCGCCATGCACGCGTTGCAGCAATCCTTCTGCCGCAAGCTCGCGCAGGTCCCGGCGGATGGTGTCTTCGGATACCTCGAATGCCACGCTGAGATCGGTGGCCACGACCTGGCCGTCCCGTTTCAGGAGGTCGAGGATGGCCTTCTTGCGGTGTGTCGTCAGCATGCACGAGGTTGCGTGTAATTGCACGAGATTGCATGGTAGCCTTTGCGGGCGGGCTAACGCAAACCGGAGCTATCCATGGAATCCACCAGCGATCGCGTCAGGCTCATCGACACCACCGTGCTTTCAGACAACTGGTACACCCTCAGGAAGATCACCTTCGATTTCCTCCGCCGTGACGGTACCTGGCAGCGGCAGAGCCGCGAGGCCTACGACCGCGGCAATGGGGCGACCATCCTCTTGCATAACCCGGCCACGGATACCGTGCTGCTGACCCGGCAGTTCCGCATGCCGGCCTTCGTCAATGGCCATGACGGCATGTTGATCGAGGCGGCTGCGGGCCTGCTGGACGATGCCACGCCGGAAGACCGCATCCGCCTGGAGGCGGAAGAGGAAACAGGCTATCGGGTGCGTGACGTGCGCAAAGTCTTCGAAGCCTTCATGAGTCCCGGCTCCGTCACTGAAAAGCTGCACTTCTTCGTCGGCGAGTACGACGCGGGCATGCGTGTTGGCGACGGAGGCGGCCTGGAAAGCGAAGGCGAGGACGTCGAGGTGATCGAAATGCCGCTGGATCGTGCGCTCGATGCCATCGCGGAGGGCATCATCATGGACGGCAAGACCATCATGCTGCTGCAGCACCTGGCGCTGCGTTCTGCGAATAAGGCCGCTCGTTGAGATGATGGGGCGTCAGTACGTGCGCGGATGCTCTGCAATGAACGCTTTCAGGGCGTTATCCATGCGGCCCTGCCACCCGTGCCCACCCGCCTTGAAGTAATCGATCACCTCGGAGGACAGGCGAATGGTCGTTGCGACCTTCGTCGGGGCTTTTTGGGGGCCGCGACGGCGCATGCCCAGTTTGTGCTGAACCGACAAGGGAAGGACGGAAGCCGATGGCTGGAATGCAGCCAGCTCGTCGGCTGAGAGTTCATCACGGACCTCTCCGTCAGGCAGGGTCAGTGGTTTGCTGGTTTTCATATCTGCGTACCTCGCGCCGGTTGGCTTTCCGGAAACTGATGACACGTATGCCAGTGGCCGTTTCTGTGAATACAACGACGTGTATTCGTCCGGAAAGCTCACCGATGGCGATGTAACGAGACTCTCCATAAGCCTTGCGATCATCGACGAAGACCAGTGCCCTATCGAAATCGAGTTCTGCAACCCGGTCGAAAGAGAGTTCTCGCTCGACGATGTTCCGCGTATTTTTCGCGGCATCGTAAGAGATATCCATGCTTATTGTACTAACAATTTACCGGAATTGCAGGGTCGAGGTCTCCTGGATCCACCAGCCAGGCACGATCCGGCATGATCGCGAGCCTCCCGGTTGGCGTGAATCGGTCGTCTGCGATGTGGCCCGCGGGGGAATATCCGTGGGCAATGAAGGTCTTACTTGTAGGCCGTAGGCGGTTTACGACACGAAGAGGCACGGCGTGCCCTGGCTGCGTGACTATCCGGCAGGAGCATGGCCATTTTGTGGCGGGATAACGGCGTGATCATGGATGTGAGTGGTAGCCCGGCCGACGCCTCGGCCGGGCTATATACGCATTACTCAGCGGGCATCGCCCGAGCCGCTGAACTGTCTTGCCAGGTGGGTCACGTAGTTGTCGGTCATGCCGCTGACGTAGTCGAGCGCGCGCATCAATGCGTGGTATTTCGGGGACTTTTCACCCGCGGAGCGAAGCTCGGGATGGAAGGAGTATTCGCCGATGAGGTCGATGACGCGCTTGGAGCGGTAGTTGTCCTTGCCCCGGCCCTCGGCATGTTCGACCGCGACCCCGCAGACGACCTTCAGCACCGTGGCAATCGTGTTGTACGCGCCGATTTCCAGCTCGACCTTACGCGGATGCTGGTATACGCGCTGCTGCGCGAGCTGCTTGGCGGCCTGCACGCAGTTACGTACCCGCTCCTCGCACAAGGGCAGCAGTTCGGTGACTTCCCCGCGGAGGATGGCGTCCTCGTTGGCGATGAACGCATCGGTGCCGGCATCCACGAAGGCGGAAATGACCTTGCCACGGATGAGCGGAGGCTTCCTGCCCGGGCGCAGGCCGTGGAGATCGCGCTGGAGTTCGTCGATGCGGCTTTCGTCGAGCACCGGCCGGAGCAGCTGGAAGACTTCCTCCCATTGCAGGATGCCCATCTCGATACCGTCTTCCAGGTCGAGAATGGCGTAGCAGAAGTCGTCGGCCATCTCCATCAGATGCACCAGTGGATGCCGGGAATACCAGTGCCTGCCCTGGTTGATGAGTCCCGTGGCGTGGGCCACTTCCTCGAACAGGGCGGTTTCCGCGCGATAGACGCCGTACTTGTTGCGCTTGGGGCGGTCGCCGGTGACCGCATCGAGCGATAGCCATGGGTATTTCACGAAGGCGCCCAGTGAGGCGTAGGTGAGCCGCAGGCCGCCATCGTAGGGGTGGTATTCCGTCGTGGTCAGTACGCGGAAACCTTGCGCGTTGCCTTCGAAGAGCCGCAGGTCGGAGGCCTCGTCGTCGGCCAGGTCACCGATCAGATCCTTGCCGGCATCCTCGGAAAACCAGTGGCGGATGGCCTCCTCGCCGGTATGGCCAAAAGGCGGGTTGCCGATATCGTGCGCAAGACAGGCGGTCTGCACGATATCGCCGATGTCCGTGGCGCTGAAATGCTCGGGAATACGGTGTTTTTCCAGTAGACGCTGGCCCACCCGCATGCCCAGCGTACGACCGACGCACGCCACTTCCAGGCTGTGGGTGAGCCGGTTGTGCACGTGGTCGTTGGTGGCGAGGGGGTGGACCTGGGTCTTGCGGGCCAGGCGCCGGAACGATCCGGAAAAGATGACTTTGTCGTGATCGGAATGGAACGGGGAGCGCCCTTCCTCTTCCTTGGGCGGCCGGTTTCCCAGCCGGTTGGCATTGAGCAGCTTGTCCCATTGCATCATGACGAAAGAGCCTTTGATCCACAGGTGGGGAAGGCACAGTGTAGGGCGTCGGCAGTCATGTTGCGGCCGGCGCCCTATGATCCGATCATCGATCTGCGTCCTGATACAGGGTAGTCATTTCCGATGTCATGGATCGGTCATGGCGGTTTTCGATGATCTGTCGTTTGCGCGATGCGACGCACGAGGGCACGATGCACATCCGACAGGGTTCCCATCCGGTGCTTGCGCGGGCAAAGGCCCTGCTGCTTGCCGCTATGGCCTTTGGCAGTGCGGTCACAGGGTTTGCGTCACCCGCTGCCGATGCTCCCTTGCAGGTGGAGCGTGTGCTGATGGTCTTCCGGCATGGCGTGCGTGCACCGCTGCCCGGTGAGATCGGCGCGCAGGCCACTTCAACCTGGCCGGCATGGCCGGTGGCAGCGAGCGTGCTGACGCCGCATGGCGACAAGGGCATGCGCCTGCTGGGCGCCTATCATCGCCACTGGCTGGTGCAGGCCGGGGTGCTGCCTGAGCGGGGGTGTCCGGCAAAGGACTCCCTCTGGATTCACAGCAATACCGAGCAGCGGACGATCGCCAGCGCCGGTGCGCTTGCCGACACGCTGGCACCTGGTTGTGGCGCAGGTGTCGAACATCGGGCTGAGAACAGCGACGATCCGCTGTTCCATCCCGTCGAGGCCGGCGTGGTGGATTTCGATGCCAAGGCGGCGGTTGCTTCGATCGCGGCCGAGACCGGAGGCCCCGACGCCATCGTTACGCCTTACCGGCCAGCCCTCGACACCATGGCCCGGGTACTGGGCTGTGCTTCCGGTTGCGATCGCCTATGGGGCGCGGCGTCGCTTGCGCCCTCGGACGACGGGCATTCCTTGTCCCTGCACGGGCCGATCGCATCGAGTTCGGGTACCGCGGAGGTGTTCCTGCTTGAATACGCCGAAGGCATGTCCATGGATAACGTGGGCTGGGGGCGGGCTTCTCCCGACGATCTTGCGGCGATGTCGCGGCTGCATGCGCTGTTGTTCGATATCCATGCGCGGCCTCGTTACATGGCGGAACGACTTGGTGCTCCGCTGGCGAACCTCGTCATCCAGCGCTTCGGGCAAGCGGATGCTCCCCGCCTGAGTGTCCTGGTGGCCAGCGATAACAACATCGCGGCTCTGGCTAGCCTGCTTGGCGTGCATTTCCAGGTGCCGGGCTATGGTCGCGACGACCCTCCGCCGGGTGGCGCGCTGGTGCTCGAACTGCTCGGTGACGCCAAGGGCCATCGTTTCGTCCGGGTGTCGTATCGGGCACAGACGCTTCAGCAGCTGCGTGACCTGGCGAAGCTGGACAAGACGCATCCTCCGTATACGCAGACTCTCGTTCCGGTAGGATGCCAGGCGGTGGTCTGCGCGTGGTCGCAGGTAGCTTCCCGCCTGGAGCCTGCGGCGCAGCGACTGCATCATTGATGATGTTCAGGGAGCGATGTGGCGCAAGGCACGCATCGCCTCCTCGTTACCCTGTTTCTGCGCTACCTGATAAGGGGTGCTGCCCTGGGCATCGCGATGTGCCGGGTCCGCTCCATGCTGCACCAGCTCGGTCATGATGGCGGTACGTCCGAACATGGCGGCAAAGGACAGGGCGGTTTCTCCTGCGTTGTTGACCTGATCGATCGGGCAGGTGGTTTTCAGCAAGCGGCGCGCGATATCGAGTTCACCCTTGTACAGAGCGCCCATGAGTGCGGTATTGCCATTCCTGTCACCCAGGCAGGCATCGGCACCTCGTTCCAGCAGATAGTCGAGGGCGGCGGGCTGGTGGTCGTAAGCGGCGAGAATGGCGGCGGTATAGCCGGACGACGTGCGGGCATCGATGGGATAGCCGGCATCGAGCAGTGCATCGAGGATATCGCTGCGGCCGGCACGGGCGGCATCGAACCAGGTGTCGTCATAGGTATGCGCATCCACGTATTGCGCCTTGCCCAGTGTTTCCGCATCGACATGGCGCACGGCGAGACGCAGCGAAGGCGACATGATCCAGACGCCAGCAATCACCAGTACGGCAAGCAGCGGCAGCCAGCAGGAAGGGCGACGAAGCAGGGAAACGGCTTTCATGACATGAAGGTCTCCGGGGCGATGCCCCGGAGACCGGCTCCCTCTTAGTCCTGCAGGCCGTCGGACAGGCTCTTCACGCGGGCCAGGTCCGCATGCAGGGCCTTGGACAGGCGTTCGCCGTAGTCGCGGTCGGCACGGTAGAAGTACGACAGCATGCGGTACAGGTTGTCCTGGTTGCGCACGTGGGACAGGTCGCCGCTCAGTGCCGTGACCAGGTCGGTCTTGTCCTGGGCGGTCAGCGAGCGATAGTACTCACCAGCCTGGAAGAAGTTGCGCGGCTTGCTGGTGGCCTGCTGCTGGGTCGTACCCTGCAAGGCCGTGCGCACGCTCTTCGCCGACAGGTCTTCCGACACTTCGTTGATCCCCGAGGGTTCGTAGTTCGTCTCGCCCTTGCGGCCGCTCGAATTCATCGTGCCGTCCTGGTTCTCGTTGCTCACGGCAACGGCGGGACGGTTGATCGGCAGGCTGTTGTAGTTCGGACCGAGGCGGTACATCTGGGTGTCTGCGTAGGCGAACAGCCGACCCTGGAGCATGCGGTCCTCGGACGGTTCGATGCCCGGCACGAGGCGTGACGGTGCAAATGCCGACTCCTCGGTGCTTTCGAAGTAATTATCCGGTACCCGGTCGAGCGTCATGGTGCCGACCTTCCGCTCCGGCACACCCGTCCATACCTTGGTGTCGTCCAGCGGATCGAAGTCGAACCTGGTCAGCTCTTCCGGCGTGAGCACCTGTACATAGAGATCCCACTTTGGCACGTCGCCCTTGCGGATGGCCCCGTAGAGATCATTGGTGTGCAGGTTCCAGTCCTTGCCGATCGAGGCGGCGATCTCGTTCGGGCGCAGGCCGTGGATGCCTTGCAGGCTCTTCCAGTGGAACTTCACGTAATGGACTTCGCCCTTGGCATTGACGAACTTGAAGGCGTGGACCGCATAGCCGTCCATGTGGCGATAGGAGTCCGGCATGCCTTCCACCGTGTAAAGGTGGGTGAGCATGCTGGTGGCTTCGGGCGTATGGGCGAAAAAGTCGAACGCGAGATCGGCATCCTGCACGCCGGTCACGGCGCTGGGCTTGTTCGCATGCACGAAGTCCGGGAACTTGATGGCATCGCGGATGAAGAAGATCGGCCAGTTGATACCGACCATGTCCCAGTTGCCGTCCTGCGTGTAGAACTTCACGGCGAAGCCACGCGGGTCACGCGCCTGCTCCGGCGAGCCGCGATAACCCATCACGGTGGAGAAGCGTACGAACACCGGCGTGCTGGTGCCGGGAGTGAAGACCTTGGCGCGGGTGAGGTCGGAGAGATCGCCGCTGGGCGTGAAGCTGCCGAAGGCACCGGTGCCACGGGCGTGCACCACGCGCTCGGGGATGCGCTCGCGGTCGAAGCGTTGCAGCTTTTCGATCAGGTGCGAATCCTGCAACAGCACGGGGCCCGCCGGTCCGGCCGTCTGCGAGTTCTGGTTGTCTCCCACCGGGGCGCCGCCGTCGGTGGTGAGGTGCTTCTCCTGGGCGACGGCGGTGCCGCCGAGGATCGCGGCCAGCGCAAAGGCGAGCCGTCCCATCGTTACCTTGTTCAATGTCTCATTCCTGCCATACACCCCTCTGGTGCTGGCAGGCATGGTGCGAATCCGTGGCGTCGCCATCCAATCGTTCGTTGCTATGGTCGTCATAGCGCGAATGAATGCATGTCCTTTCATGTGACGAAGTCCGCATATATACGTGACTTCGCATAGTCATCGGCTAACGCGTGCAGCGTCGCGTTGCAAATTGCCTATGGCCGGATGGTACTCATGGCGTCCATGAGGCGAAGCATGTCGTCGCGGTGCGTGGTGCTGGCGCGCCATGCCATGGCCAGTTCGCGCTGTCGGCCGGGATGCACCGACCGGCGATAGACCACGCCATGCATCGAACGTTCGGCGGAAGCGGGAACCAGCGTGCAGCCTTCGCCGGCAGCGACACGATAGAGCAGGGCATCGAGTGTCGGCGATGCCTTGGCGGCACCGGGCGCACCGGCGGCATGGATCGCCTGCTGGCGCAGGCAGTCCGGTTCGGTGAGCAGCAGGCGCGATGGCGCATCGAGTTCGTGCCAGTCCGGTCCGTCGGCGCGTGCCGCGGGGTGGCTGGCAGGGCAGGCCATCAGCAGGGGTTCCGTGCCGAGAGAGCGGTGGTCCAGGGAGCGATGGATGACAGGAGCGGTCATGATGGCGGCGTCGATGTCGCCGCTAGCCAGTGCCGCCGACAGTTCGGTGCTGGAAGCTTCGCCGAGCAGCAGTTCCACGCTGGGAAAGGCGCTGCGCAATGATGCAAGCAGGCGCGGGAAATACGATGCGGCAAGGGTTGGAATGGCCGAGAGCCGCAGGACCCCGTTGAAAGCACTGTCAGGGCGACGGGCCAGCGCAAGCAGTGCACGGCCTTCCGCCAGTGCACGGCGCATCTGTTCGACGATGGCATGGCCCGCAGGCGTGGTCACGACGCCGCGCGGCGTGCGCTCGAAGATGGGCGTATGCAACCGTTCCTCGATACGGCGCACCTGCACCGAAAGGGAGGGCTGCGCGACATGGCATTGGCGTGCGGCACCCACAAAGCTGCCCAGCTCCGCCACGGCCACCACGTATTCCAGGTCACGGAACGACAGGCCGGTGAAGTTGGGTTTCGGCGAAGCCGCGGTGACGTCCATTGCCTTCCCTCACCTGACAGGCCCGTGAGCTTAGTCGTCGGATCGGAAGGGGGGAAATCGAAGCTTTCGATGAGGACAATAGCCTGGCGCTATCGCGAAACCCTGTAGGAGCCGACCTTGTCGGCGACCCGCGGCAGCGGGTAATGCATCGCCATTCCCGGTCGCCGACAAGGTCGGCTCCTACACAAGCCGGGTCAGGCGGCGACGCGGTTGCCCTGGTCGATAACCTCGATCTCGTGCGACAGCGCATACACCACCCGTCGCATCAGTTCATGCCTCAGCACTTCACGCTGGCGGAAGGCCGAACGATGCTTGCTGGCCACATCCTGCTCGTTGCGCTCGGGCTCGGACGGCGGCAGGTCGAAGAAGCCGTCACGGGCAAGCACGCCGCTGGATTCGATCCAGAAGGCATCGTACGACGCCTTGACCTTGCCCGAGCGGGCGAGGGCATGGCGGTCGTTGCCGATGCCACGGATACGGGAAATACCGTGTTCTGCCGCGATGGCGTAGATGAGCGACAGCAGCAGGTTCTTCGGACGCAGGCCATGGCACTGCCGGGTGACCGTGCGCACGCGCTCCTGGCCGTCTTCGGTGGACGGACCTTGCAGGCAGCCGATCAGCAGTTCACCACGCGAGGGCGCGAAGGTGATGGTGGCCGAGAACAGCAGGGTGTCGTCGGCGGTGGCCAGGGCAAGATTCAACTCGCCTTCGCAACCTTTGCGGACCGGCGGCATCAGCAGCACGCGCAGCGGTTCGCCGCTCTTCATGGGTACTTCGGTAAGCACCACGCGGCCGTCCGTATAGATGCGCTCCAGCATGCCGGCCGGGAGTTCGGCGGTGAGGAAACGGAAATGGTCCATGACCGTGCGCAGCGTCTTGCGCTGGCCGTAACCGCGGCTGAGGAAGCGGTGCTGCCAGCGCTCGATAAGCCGGCCGTCGCGCTGTACGGCGGCCCGAAGGGCCGGGTGGCTGTCGAGCAGGGCCAGCCAGCGCAGGTGAAGCAGGGGAGCCGCCAGGCATCGCACCGCATAGCGCAGGGCGGACGACCGGTAGGACCGGCGGTTCGACCAATCGTTACGGTTGCGGAGGCTCTGAAGCATCCTGTTCAGGGCAGGCATGGGGGCGTTCGCGTGGGGACGTAACGGCGAGGCTAATCGCAATAACTTTCGGCTGGCTTTCGCAAGCTTTCGTCCGGCCCCGGGTCAGGCTTCCAGCGGATCATCGGAGTGCAGCTCGTCCATCCAGCCCCGGCGTCGGTGGAGCACCCATTCCACGTGCTCGGCGAACATTACGTCGATGGCGCCGCCGCGATCCATCGAGGCCAGCCGTCCCTCGGTAATGTTGCCCAGGTACACGGCTTGCTCGGCATAGCCGGCGATGCCATCGGCCTCCAGCTGGGCAAGGACGGCGCGGAGATTGACGTGTCGTGCATTCTGGACTGGCATGGCCGGAGCATCGCGGATATCACCTGAATGATCGGCGAGTTTAGCCAAGGCTTTAATCGCCACGGCGCGACCCTGTGGCCACGCCGTGGCAAGGCTGTCAGAAGACTACCTGTGCCCGCATGCCGACCGAGTTGCCGGCATCGGGTCCCTGGAAGCTGCCGACCTTGTTGGCCGTGTTCCAGTGGATGTAGTTGAGCATCAGGCGCGACCAGTCGTTGAGGTACCAGTTGAGCCCCAGCGTATAGCTCTTGCCCTTGCCGCCACGGGGCGCGTCGGCGAAATCGTAGTGATCTACACGCCCGGCCAGCTCGAAGGCGCCCCAGCCGCCGGAGGTCACCGGATCGTTCACCTTCACCCCCTTCCAGCTGCCCGAGCGGGACGAGAACCCGGGCGCTTCGCCGGTGATCATCCAGCCCGCGGCGAACGACGAGCCATGCCGGCTGACAGAACCCGCGGTACGCGAATCGATCGTCCGTTTGCCGTATTCGTTCATCATCCAGAAGTTGCGCAGTACGCCGCCGAGTTCAAAGCCCTTGCCGTGGTCCTGGGTAGGATTGGCGATGGAGTTGGCCGACACGGCGAGGTTGTCGTTGTAGTCCAGCGCGATGGACGGGGTGTTGTTGATGCTGGTGATCGCGTCGCTGATCTTCTCGTAGTAATACCAGGCACCCAGGTGCAGGAAGCCGCTTTCGTTCTTCAGCGGATTCCAGTGCGCGCGGGTGAGGTAGGTGGTGGAATCCGTGCTCGTGCCCGACGTGGAACTGCTCGGGGCATTGCCGTTCACCGACAGGCTGTAGTGCCAGTTGTCGCCGTACATGCGCATCTGTGCACCCATGCCGAAGTAGCTCACCACCGGCTGGCCCACGGCCGTGGCGGCGTTGCGCAGCATGAACGGTACGCGGGCCGATTCCGACGACCCTTCGGTGCCGAGGTCCTTCAGGAAGTTGCCCAGGTAGAACTTCGTGGCGTTGCCGAACAGGCGGGTGGCATAGGTCAGGTAGGTCTGGCGCAAGGCCACCTTGTTGTCGGCGAAGTCGGCTTCCACGTGGTACCCGAGCGCGCCGACCGTGCCCTCGCCACCCAGGCGTGCGCTGGTGATCTGCGCGCCGCTGATGTTGCGCGTGGCGTAGTTCGATCCCTTCGTGCGGGTGAAGTCGACCAGCAGGCGGCCGTCGGGCTTGAAGGTGAAGAAGCCATCGTCGCTACGGAACATCGGGCCGGCCTCGTTGCCACGACCCCAGCGCGTGCTGCCGCCGGCAGGGCCGCCATTGCCCGTGCCGCGCGCCAGTGCCACGGCCATCTCGCTTTCGCGCGTATCGGCGATGGCGGCCTGGACCTGTGCATCCCGTTGGGTGGCAAGCGCAGGTTTCGCCGCGACAGCGGGAGTGCCGGAGGCATCGCTCGCGGGATGGCGTTCACCTTCCACCGTGGCAAGGCGACGCTTGAGTTCTTCGATTTCCGCCGACTGCGCCTTGATCAGCTTCAACAGCTGGGCGTTGGTCACCGTGTCGGCGGCAAACGCCGGGGCACCGGTGGTAGCGAGCAGCACGGCGGTAATCGCCGTGCAAAGGCGAGTGTGGTTACGCATGGATTGTGTTCTCCCCTGGGGCGCCCGGAGGCGCTCAGTTTTCGTCGGGACCGGTGTCGTCGGTCGCAGGCGTGGCACGACGGCCGGTAGTGCTGGCAGGTCGGGCAAAGGGTGAAGTGTCAACAGCGGAGAAAAAGCCGTTGCGCCGTGCCCATGCCGCAAACAGGCGCGGCCATGCCGCCACCGCGGAACCGGGATCGCCCAGGCCCCAGCCATGACCTCCCTTGTCGAAGACGTGCATTTCGGCGTCTACGTCGTTCTTCTTCAGTGCCTGGAACATCACCAGGCTGTTGCCGATGTTCGCGATGGGGTCGTCGGCGGCTTGCGCGAGAAACGTCGGCGGCGTGTCGTGAGACACATGCAGTTCCACCGAGTAGGCCTGCACGGCATCGCGCTGGGTGGACAGCTCGCGGAACGAGCGCGTGGTGTCGAACGGTGCCTGCAACGACACGACGGGATAGATCAATCCGGCGAAATCCGGGCGTGCGGATATCTGGTCGGTCGCATCCACAGGCGTATAGAACGCATCGCCAAAGCGGGTTTCCGCGATGCCGGCGAGATTGCCGCCCGCCGAGAAGCCCAGGATGCCGATCCGCTTCGGATCAAGGCCCAGCTCCTGCGCGCGTGCACGCACCATGCGGATGGCACGCTGCGCATCCTGGAACGGCGCTGCGGCCGGCCATTGATCGGCGGGCAGGCGGTAATAAAGGACAATGGGCGTCACACCGAGCGCGGCCAGCCACTTTGCGGTGGGCATCACCTCATGGCCGATACCGATGCGGAAATAGCCGCCACCGCCCATGAGGATCACCGCCGCGCCATTGGCGCCCGCCGGCTTGTACACCTCGATACGCGGCCGGCTCACATTCGATACCGCGCCCACGCCCGTGCCGCTCTGTCCGATGCGTTCGGGGCCGGAAGGCCCGTTGCCACCGGGTGGCTTGCCGGGCCACAGGTCGATCGTCACCGGCTTGCCGGGCGCCTCCTGTGCCGAGGCGTGGCCGAGACAGGCCAGCAAAAAGGCCGCCGCGATAATCGCGACGCGACAGGTATTCATGGTGTTTCCCCCTGTGTGACATGGAGCGGGTGGCCGTCGTTGTCGACGCCACGAGGCGCAAGGGCCGCGTCGAGGGCCTTGCGGTCGAGCGCGCCTTCCCAGCGCGCGACGACGACGGTAGCCACGGCGTTGCCGATGAAATTGGTGAGCGAGCGGCATTCGCTCATGAAACGATCGACGCCGAGAATCAGCGCCATGCCCGCGACGGGTAGCGAAGGCACGACGGACAGCGTGGCGGCCAGCGTGACGAAGCCTGCGCCGGTAACGCCTGCGGCGCCCTTGGAGCTCACCATCGCCACCAGCAGCAGGGCGATCTGTTCTCCCAGCGTCAGGGGCGTATTGGTGGCCTGGGCGATGAACAGCGCAGCCAGCGTCATATAGATATTGGTGCCGTCGAGGTTGAACGAATAACCCGTGGGCACCACCAGCCCGACCACCGACTTGTCGCAACCGGCACGCTCCATCTTTTCCATGAGCGAGGGCAGGGCGGCTTCCGACGATGATGTGCCCAGCACCAGCAGCAGTTCGGCCTTCAGGTAGCGCAGCAGCCGGAAGATGGAAAAACCGGTGAGGCGGGCGACGGTACCCAGCACCACGATCACGAAGAGCAGCGAGGTGGCGTAGAACGTGCCCACCAGCAGGAACAGGTTGGACAGCGAGCCCACGCCATAGCGGCCGATGGTGAAGGCGATGGCGCCGAAGGCGCCGATGGGTGCCGCCTTCATCAGCAGATGCACGAGGCGGAAAACGGGCGCCGTCAGGGCCTCGAAGAAGTCCACGACCGGCCGGGCCCGTTCACCGGCCAGCGTGAGCGAAATACCGAAAAGCACGGCTACCAGCAGCACCTGCAGGATATTGCCGGAGGTGAAGGCGCCCAGCACCGTGTCCGGGATGATGTCCATGAGGAAGCCGGTCAGCGACATGTCGTGCGCTTTCGAGGCATATCCCGCCACCTCGGCGGAAGAGAGTGACGACAGCGGGATGTTGAGCCCGGCACCGGGCTTCACGACGTTGGCGACAATGAGCCCCACCACGAGGGCCAGCGTCGAGAACACGACGAAGTACACCATCGCCTTCAACACCACGCGGCCGACGGCGTTGAGATGGGGCATACCGGCGATGCCGGTCACCACGGTGAGGAAGATCACCGGGGCGATCACCATCTTCACCAGCTTGATGAAGGCATCGCCCAGCGGCTTCATCGAGGCGGCGGCATCCGGCCACCAGTGGCCGAGCAGGGCACCCAGCGCGATGGCAAACAGCACCTGGACGTAGGTCTGTCGCCAGAATGGCACGGGGGCAGAAGGGAGGGCGTGGCTGGGGGACATGGCGGGCAGCGGAAGCTTCGGTTGCCGTTTTTGTAGCCTGTCCGGGCCGATTCACCCATAACACATTCCGGTTAGATGGCCGGCGGGTATGCGACCATGCCCCGCGATATGTCGATCCGGCGCCCCTTACGATGGCTATGGTTATGCCTGCTCCTGCTTGCCATGGGCGGCAGCGCCACGCTGGGCGGCTGGCTGGCCTGGCAGCGCGGGATGGATGGCATAGCGGCGCAGGCCGGTGACCGCCTGGAACTGCATGCTCTGGCGGTACAGCGCCTGATCGATCGTTTCCGGGTGTTACCGACGGTGCTGGCGCTCGATCCGCACCTGCGCGCTGCGCTGGCGACACCCGCATCCGCGGAGCAGGTGCGCAACCTCGACGACTGGATGAAACGGGCCAACGAAGCGGCCCACGCGTCCACGCTGACCCTGCTGGATCATCAAGGCAGGGCCATCGCCGCCAACAACTGGGATACCCCGGCCAGCAATGTCGGCATCGATTACCGTTTCAGGCCGTACTTCCAGGATGCAATGCGCGAGGGGCATGCCACCTTCTATGCGGTAGGCGTGTCCACCAACGTGGCAGGTTATTTCATCGCGCAGGCCATCGAGGACGATGCGGGCCAGCGCCTGGGCGTGGTCGTGCTCAAGATCACCCTGGATACCCTGCCCGACGACTGGAAGAAGGGCGGCAACGACATCGTGCTCCTGGCGGATGCGCACGGCGTGGTTTTCCTGGACAACCGCGACGGTGCATGGAGCTATCGCAGCCTGGGTCCGTTGACGGAAGCGGCACGTGTGGACATCGATGCGACCCGTCAGTACGGCGGCCGCCCCCTGCCTCCCATCGGACGCAGGATCTTCGGGCCACTGGGCGACGGTGGTGAGCGGGTCAGGGCCACGTCGCCGTCGCTGTCGCACGACGTGGTCTGGCGTTCCCTGGCGATGCCACAGCAAGCCTGGACTCTTCACCTGCTCGCCGATGCGCATCCGGCGATGATCGCCGGGCGTCATGCGGCGTTGATTGTCCTGATCGCCTGGCTGCCGGTGATCCTGTTCGGCCTGTTCCTCCAGCAACGCTGGCGCCTGGCGCGCTTGCGCCAGCGCAGCCGTGAAGAGCTGGAGCAGATGGTGGCGCATCATGCCGCCGCCTTGCGTTCGGCGCAGGACAGCGTGGTTGCCGCAGCCCACGAGGCCACACAGACCGGACAGCGCAGCCTGGAACACCTGCCGCAAGGCATCAGCGTGGTCGATGCCGACCTGAAACTGGTGGCGTGGAACTCCCGATATCAGCAGATCTTCGGCTTCCCCGATGAATACATGCGTGTGGGCCGGCCCATCGAAGACATGTTCCGCTTCAATGCGCGCCGTGGCCTGCTGGGCCCGGGTGACGTGGAAGACGCCATCGAGCGGCGCCTGCAATACCTGCGGCAGGGCAGCCCTCATATGTACGAGCGCGAACGGCCCGACGGCACCACCTTCGAGATTCATGGCAATCCGCTGCCCGATGGCGGCTTCGTCACCAGCTATGCCGATATCACCGCCTATAAGGCCGCCGCGCGCGAACTGCGTACGTTGACCAGTTCGCTGGAGCAACGCGTGGACGAACGCACGCGTGACCTCAACGAGGCGAAAGCGGAAGCCGAGCGGGTCAGTCGTTCGAAGACGCGCTTCATCGCCGCGGCAGTGCATGACCTGCTGCAACCCCTCAACGCAGCCCGGATGTTCCTCGGCGCGCTGGCCGAACGGGCGTCCGGCGCGGAGGAAAGGGAACTGGTGGAACGGGTGCGCCAGGCCTTGCAGACCCAGGACGAACTGCTCGCAAGCCTGCTCGACGTGTCCCGCCTCGAAGGTGGGGCCGTCGAGCCGAGGCTGACGAACCTGGCGCTGGGGCCCATGCTTTCGGACCTGGCTCGTCAGTTCGGCCTGCTTGCCGCTGCACGCGGGCTGGCGTTGCACGAAGTGCGCACGCAGGTGCACGTACGCAGCGATGCGTTGTTGCTGCGTCGTGTATTGCAGAATTTCCTGTCCAATGCGATCCACTACACCCCACGCGGGCGTGTCGTGATCGGCATCCGGCGCGTTGCGGGATCGGCACGTATCGAGGTGTGGGATACCGGCCTGGGCATTCCCGAGGCGAAGACCCGGGCGATCTTCGACGAATTCCTGCGCCTGGATAGTGGCGTGGATCGTGACCGGCGCAGCGCGGGCCTTGGCCTGTCCATCGTTGACCGGATCGGGCGCCTGCTCGGTGCGCCGGTGACGGTACGGTCCTGGCCTGGGCGGGGCAGCGTGTTTTCCATTGCGGTGCCGCTGGCCGTCGCGCCGGGCGTCGAAGCGACGACGGATCGTGCGGTCGATGACGATTCGCCGCTCGTCGGGCGGCGCATCCTGTTGGTGGATACCGACGAAGCCACGCGTGCCTCCACGGCCTCGTTGCTCGCAGGCTGGGGCTGCGACGTCGTGGCGGTGGGAGGCGCCGAAGCGGCCCTCCGCCACGCGGAGACGGATGACCCGCCGGATGTCTTGATCCTGGAACATCCCCTGGACGACGCTCCCGGCGATGGCTTGCGAACGAGTCTGCGCGCGCGCTGGGGCACGAAGCCGCCGACGGTGTTGATCGCCATGAGGCCATCGGAATCCGACATCCGCAACGCGGCAGACGAGGGCCTGCGTTATCTGACCAAGCCGCTGGCTCCCGCGCGATTGCGGGCGGTACTGAGCCGCCTTCTCATGGTCTCCCACCCACCTTCGTAGGAGCGCGCCTGCGCGCGACCGTACAGGCGAAAACCAGCGGGAAAGGTCACCCGCAAGGCGCTCCTACAAATGCGAGCCTTCGACGCCTTCGTCGATGTCGAGGGATTTCACCAGTACCGCGGCCTGGGTACGCGAGCGGCAGTCCAGCTTCTGCAACACGGCGGTGACGTGAATCTTCACCGTGTTCTCCGCAAGCCCCAGTTCGGCGGCAATCTGCTTGTTGAGCATGCCTTCGGCCAGCAGCATCAGCACGCGGAACTGCTGCGGCGTGAGGCTGGACAGGCGGGCGGCAAGCTTCGCGTCCTCATCGCTGCGTTCCGCACGCGTACCCACGAAGGCCGTATCCCCGCGCATCACCGCGGCCACCGCATCGCGCAGCACCTCGGCAGGCGTGGATTTGGAGACGAATCCCGCAGCACCGAACTGCTGCGCGCGACGCACATTGCGCGGGTGATCGTTGGACGACACCACCAGCACAGGGATATCCGGGTGCTCGCCACGCAGCCAGAGCAACGAGGAAAACCCCATGGCACCCGGCATGGTCAGGTCGAGCAGGACGAGATCGACGGGTTCCCCGGTGGCGAGTACGGCCTCCATCGCACTATGACTGCCTGCTTCAAGGGCACGCCCTTCACGCAGGAGGTCGGCGAGCGCGTGCAGCAGCGCGCCGCGGAACATGGGGTGGTCGTCGGCAATGAGCAAGGTGATGGCCATAAGCCGATTCTAACCGGGTGCGGGGTGGTCCAGCCCCATGACCGTGCGCAAGGCGAAGCGCCTGAACAGTGGCACATGCGCAGCGATGGGCAGTACCGCGCGACGCAGGCCGCGCAACGCCGCATTGCCACCGCGTGCCACCGTGGTAACCGCCTTGATCCGCTCCACGACGGCCTCGTGCACGATATGGCGCTGGCTGTTGTAAGTGGCGAGTGCCTCGGCGACGTGATCCGGCCGCGCCGACAGGCACAACGAAAAAGCGGCGGCGTCTTCGATACCCAGGTTCATGCCGCGCGCACCCACGGGGGAGTGGATATGCGCCGCATCGCCGCCCAGCGCCACCCTGCCCAGAGCACAACGGTCAGCGACCCGATGGGCGATATGAAAGTTGGAAGTCCACAGGGGCGACCCGGCCGTTGTACCCGAAGGCAGTCGCGACAGCGGATCAGGCAGGCTGGAGATGACGCGCCACACGGAGTCATCCAGGGCGAGCAGGAACATCATGCCGTCCGGGAAGAACAGGACATGGGCGTAGCGGTTATCCAGCGAGGTATCCAGCGGAATGTCGAACAAGGGCCATGTTTCCGGAAAGGCGCTTCCGGGAAAATCGATGCCCAGTTTCTGACGGAAACCGCTGTGCGCACCATCGGCTGCAAACACGGCATCGAAATGGCCCACACCCACGCAGCTGTCGTCGAGGCAGACCCGTGCCGACATGTCGTCCTGGCAGAGCAGGCTTGCCTTGCGTCCGCGTTCCACGACGATGCCTTCCGCAGCCAGCGCTTCGGTTAGCAAGGCCTCGCTACGCTCCTGTGAAAGCACCAGGAGCCCGTAGCGGGGATGCATGCGCTCGGCCTCCACGCAGGCCAGCTGCCTGCCGTTTTCATGGAAGCAGACACCTCGGGCCGGACGACCTTCCGCCAGCATGCGCTCGGTGACGCCCGTGGATTGCAGCAGGTCGAGTGTGCGTGGGTTCACGGCGAGTGCACGGGAATGCGCAGCGGGTGTCGTTGCCGCATCCACGATGCGCGGATGGAAACCCTTGCGTACCAGGAAGAGAGCGGCCGCGAGTCCGGTGGGACCCGCACCTGCGATCAGCACCGAAGGATGGTTCATCGACCTGGCTCCATGTGTGCGATACATGCAGCCTAGGCCCGTGCGCATGACCGCGTCAACGATGCACGGGAACCTGCTGGGCTTCGAGCGTGCGCATCAGCGCGACATCCAGTGGCGTAGCCGGCACGTTGCCAAGACGTTCACGGAGTCGTGTCCCGTCGAGTTCCACCGATGCTTTCCACAGATAACGCATCTTGCGCAGTTCACGCAGTGTTTCGACGAAAGGCGATGCAAGCGTGAGCAACGGCCACGGGAATGTGCCCATCCGTAGCGAAGCATTTCCTGTGACGCGTCGCAGCGCTGCCAGCAGTTCGTGGCCGGTGATCTGGTGGCCGTGGAAGTGATAGCGCGCAAAGGTTTCGAGGTTCTCCTCGTCGGCCAGTAGCGCCGCGAGTGTTGTGCCGACGTCCGGCAGATACGCCCAGGCATGGGGCAGGGAGGCATCGCCGGGATACGGCAGCACGTTCAGCGGTTTGCCCGGTTTCACCAGGCCACCCGAGAACCAGTTATTGCCCGTATGCGGACCGAAGAAGTCGCCGCAGCGCAGGATCAGCGAGCGCACGCCTTCATGCGCAGCCTGCTCCATGCGTCGCTCCAGCTCGACACGGATCTCGCCTTTGCGGGTGACGGGATGCTGGGGGGAATCCTCGCGAAGCAGTGGAAACGCATCGTGCCCGTAGTTGTAGATCGTGCCGGGCAACACGACCCGGACGCCGTGCTGGCGTGCGGCGGCCAGGGTGTTGTCGATCATGGGCAGCACCTGGCGCTCCCAGTCGCGATATCCCGGCGGGTTCACGGCATGCACGATCACCGAGGCACCGCGAGCGGCGGCACGGACGTCGTCTGCATGCAGGGCATCGCCCTGCACCCAGCGAATGTCGGAGCTGCGGGTGGGCAGGCGGCGGGTGAGGGCGGTGACCTGCCAGCCGGCAGCGAGCAGGGCGCGGGCGGTTTCACCACCGACGCCGCCGGTGGCGCCGAGAACGAGTGCAGTCTTGTGGGTCATGGTGGCGTATCCGGAAGAAGGTGAAGCCAGTCTGTGCCCGTTCGTGCTATACGGGAATTGGCTAAATGCTTATGGTTGCCATAAAAAAATGAATAGCCAGGCCCTCTCCTGGGATCTGCTTCGATCCTTCCTCTCGGTGATGCGGGAGGGCAGCCTTTCCGCCGCCGCCCGGGCGCTGGGCATGACCCAGCCGAGCCTCGGGCGCCATGTGCGTGAACTGGAGGCGGCGCTGGATGTGCCCCTGTTCGCGCGGGGCCCCCAGGGCCTGGTGCCGACCGATGCCGCCCGCGAACTGCTGCCACATGCGGAGTCCATGGCGGCGGCAGCGGCGTCCATGTGGCGGGCAGCATCAGGCGCCCAGGACGAATTGCGTGGCGTGGTGCGCATCACCGCCAGCGAGGTGATTGGCGCGGAGGTGCTGCCGGCCATGCTGGCGACATTCCGTCGTGAGCACCCGGGCATCATTTTCGAGCTGTCCACCACGAATCGCACCGAAAACCTGCTCAGACGCGACGCGGACATCGCCGTGCGCAATACGGCGCCCAAACAGGATGCGCTGGTGGCGCGGCACGTCGGTCGTGTGTCGATGGGGTTCTACGCACGTCCCGATTACCTCGACCTTGCCGGGCGGCCACAACGCCTCGCCGACCTGACGCAACATGCGCTGATCGGCTTCGACGAAGAGCGCTCCTACGTGCGTGCCATCCGTCCCGCCGACCTGCCGTATACGCGCGAGCATTTCAGCCTGCGCACCGACAACGACCTGGCCGCGCTGGCGGCGATGAAGGCCGGCTACGGCATCGGCATCTGCCAGGCGCCGCTCGGGCGTCGTTACGGACTGGAACGCCTGCTTGCGGAAGCGGCCGACGTGCCGCTGGATGTCTGGGTCGTCACCCATGAAGACTTACGTGCAAGCCGGCGCGTGCGCGCCGTTTTCGATCATCTCGCCGAGGCCCTCACGGCCTATCCGCACACATGAAAACTGCTAACCTCCCGCGTCCGCCCTGTGGAGACCGACCATGAGCCTGATCCAGACCCCCGTTTCCTACGGCGAGCTGATCGACAAGATGACCATCCTGCAGATCAAGCTGCAAGAGATCCGCGACGAGGCAAAGCTCGCCAACGTGCGCAACGAGCTTGAGCTGCTGGATGCGACGTGGAAGAACGACGGCGCGTCGAAGACCGACATTGCGGCGGAAACCGAACGCCTGCTGGCGGTGAACAAGCGCCTGTGGGATATCGAGGATCGCATCCGCCTGAAGGAGCGCGCGCAGGAGTTCGACGCCGATTTCGTCAAGCTGGCGCGTTCGGTGTATTTCGAAAACGACGAGCGCGCAGCCATCAAGCGCGAGATCAACCTGAAGCTGGGTTCAACCCTGGTGGAAGAAAAGTCATACCAGGACTACCGCGCCCCTGAAGCGTGAAAACACCCCTGTAGGAGCGCGCCTCGCGCGCGACCGGGGGTATCGGCACGTCCGGTCGCGCGCGAGGCGCGCTCCTACAGGGAGATGCGGAGAAACTGCGCGCAGGCCTCGAAGCGATCCACCATATCGCTCACTTCAACGAGATCCATCACGCCAGGCTTCTCGATCTTGGTACCCCACGGAATCTCCGACGCCGGCTTGCCGAGGAACTTCCGCGCCGCGTCGTCATATCGATTCACACACCAGCGCCGGTCGGAATACGGGCCCGAGCGGTCCGGATTGCTGGCTGCATGCAGCCCAAGCACCTTCACACCGGCCGCGTTGGCCATGTGCATCGGGCCGGAATCGGGCGTAAGCAGCATCGACGAGCGCCCCAGTAGAGCCATGAAGCGCTTCAGCGTGTCCTTGCCAGTGAGGTCCAAAGGCCGGTTCTTCACCTGCGCGAGGATGGCATCGGCCAGTGCGCGTTCGCCCTCCGAAGGGCCACCAACCAGCGCAACGCGCATGCCTCGCGACATGGCATGGTCCACCAGTGCGGCATAACGCTCGACACGCCAGTTACGCAGCGCATGGCTGGACATCGGGCTGACCAGCAAGGTCGGCATATCGCCGGGCAGTTGCCCTGCGGCCCAGTCGCGGTCGTCGGAGGAGACTGGGATATCCCAGCGAACCTGCGTCTGTGCCAGGCCCAGCGGTTCGATGAAACTGGCCATGGCATCGAGCACGTGTTCACCGCTACGGGCGGCTATCCGCTCGTTGACGAACAAGCCGTGCAGGTCTTTCGAGCGGGCCTTGTCGTAACCGATGCGACGATCCGCCTTCACCGTGAGGCTGAGCAGGTTCGAGCGCAAGGCCACCTGCATGTGCAGCAGTGCATCGAAGCGCCTTCCGGCCAGGGCCTGCCGCACCTCGCGCAGGCCCTCGCGGCCCTTGCCCTTGTCGAAGGTGATGAACTCCACGCCCGGCAGGTCGCCGACCAGCCGGCGCTCGAGCTTGCCCACGATCCAGGTCAGCCGGGTCGCCGGCGCCTTCTCCTGAAGGGTGCGCACGAGCGGTACGACATGCGTCACGTCGCCGATGGCGGACGTGCGCAGGATGCAGAGACTGGAATCTCCCGACGGGAGGGGGCGGCTTGGTAGACTGGGCACGATTGGATTACCGGGACGGGAGGCCGCCATGATGGGCGGCCCGACAATGACAGACCATCGCGTAATGGAGGCTGCGGACGGAGCGATTCTGTTCGACGCGGCCCGTACAGCTCAAGTCGGCCACGACTGGTTTTCGCCGGAGTACTGGCGGGAGCGCGGTCTGCTGCGCACCCAGGCCGGTGGTCGCGGCGGCGTGGCCATCATCGATTCACCGGCTGGCGAGGCGGTGCTTCGCCATTATCGGCGCGGTGGCATGGTGGCCGCCCTGCTGGGCGATCGCTACCTGTTCACAGGGCGCCAGCGTACCCGCAGCGAGCGTGAATTCCGCCTGCTCGTGGAACTGGAGCGCAGGGGCCTGCCCATATCGCCGCCCGTGGCGGCGCGGTATCTCCGGCATGGCCTGCGCTATTCGGCCGACCTCATCACCTTGCGCATTCCCGATGCGGTCACGCTTGCCGAAAAGGTCGCCCAGGGCGGTTTCAACGAAGCGCTTGCAGCAAGGGCAGGCGAGCTCGTGGCACGCTTTCATCGCGAGGGCGTGTGGCATGCGGACCTCAACGCACACAATATCCTCGTGAACGCGCAGGGCCTGCATCTCATCGATTTCGACAAGGGCCGCCTGCGCAGCCCGGCTGCCGGCTGGCGCCAGGGCAACCTGTCACGCCTGCGGCGTTCGCTGGTGAAAGTAGGGGCTGCCGAAGGTGGCGACACCTTCGATGCGGTGCTCTGGCCCGCACTTGTGGCCGCATACGAACGGAGCCTGTCGTGAGCTGGCATCTGCATTTTCTGGGTACGGGCGCCGCCCATGCGGTGGAACTGGGCTCGTCGGCCGTGGTGGTCGAGCGTGATGGACAACCGCTGCTGCTGGTCGATTGCGGTCCCGACACGCTGGATCGCTACGTGGCCACTTACGGCGCGCCTCCGTCGGCGCTGTACATCACACATACCCATATGGACCACGTGGCAGGCATGGAACGCCTGTTCTTCCGCCTGTGGTTCGATGAGGCGCTCCGCGGTCGCACCAGGGTCTACCTGCATGCCGGGCTGCTGCCATGGTTGCAGGGCAGGGTGGCCGACTACCCTGGCGCCCTCGCCGAGGGCGGCGTCAATTACTGGGAGGCCTTTCATCTGGTGCCCTTTACCCGGGGTTTCTGGCACGAGGGTCTCTGGTTCGATGTCTTTCCCACGCGCCACCACGTCCAGGGCACTTCGTACGGCCTGGCCCTGCGCGGGAGCTTCGTTTTCACGGGTGACACGCGGCCCGTGCCCGAGGCGCTGGCGATCCATGGCGCCCATGGCGAGCTGGTAGCCCACGATTGCGGGGTGATCGGCAATCCGTCGCACACCGGCGTGGATGATCTGGAGCGGGAATATCCCGACGAGATGCGTTCGCGCATGGCGCTGTACCACTACGGCAGTGTCGGTGACGGTGAGACGCTGGAGGGGCGGGGGTATCGCATTGCGCATCCGGGGGAGAGGCTGGGGTTGCCTGAGCCACATGCCACGCGGGGAGATGCGGGTTGAGGTTATTCCGGTCGCGCGCAGGCGCGCTCCTACAAGGCAAGGCCCTGTAGGAGCGTGCTTGCGCGCGACCGGTAACGCGATAACCCCGAACAAACCCGAAGCGCCAAACGCTTGTGTCCCCGCCACGCTCCCGTTATCCTTCCGCTTCTTTGTCGGGCAGGATTCCGGCAAGGAAGAAGCTGTACCAGTGCGGAGAGGTGTCCGAGTGGTTTAAGGAGCACGCCTGGAAAGTGTGTATACGTTAATAGCGTATCGCGGGTTCGAATCCCGCCCTCTCCGCCACTTGCAAGATCAAGGCTTCCCACAGTCCGCGATTCCGCCAAACGGAGCCGCAGCCTGAGGGGCGGGATTTGAACCCGCGCGGGTTCGACGAATTTGTCTGGAACAAATTCGGTCGGCCGCAGGCCGACCCCGTAGCGAAGCGAAGGGGCGAGGGCAGGATAGCCCGAGCAATCCCGCCCGGCGCTAAAGGTCAGAGCAACCTGCTTTTTTGCAATGCGAAGCGAGCAAAGCCCAGCGATGCGAAGCGAGCAGTAAACAGAACTACCGTCTTTATGGTGACCCTGTCGGTCCCCCCGCGACGATAGTCCGTAAATCCCGCCAGGTCCGGAAGGAAGCAACGGTAGCGGACGACTCGGGTGCCGGGGTGTGGCTGGCAGGGTCATCGCCTTTTCAGGCGCAAGCTTTCGCCCGACCTCGGTCCTTGGCACAATCGACAGTCGTCCCAAGGTAATCCGCATGTCCTATCAGGTCCTCGCCCGCAAGTGGCGCCCGCGCAAGTTCTCCGAACTGGTCGGGCAGGAACACGTGGTCCGTGCGCTTACCAACGCGCTCGACTCCGGTCGCATGCACCATGCCTACCTGTTCACGGGTACGCGAGGTGTCGGCAAGACCACCATCGCCCGCATCTTCGCCAAGTCGCTCAACTGCGAACGGGGCGAATCGGCCGATCCCTGTGGTGAGTGCGCCGTCTGCACGGCCGTCGATGCAGGGCGCTTCGTCGACCTGCTGGAAATCGACGCGGCCAGCAACACCGGTGTCGACGACGTCCGTGAGGTGATCGAGAACGCGCAGTACGCGCCTTCCCGCGGTCGCTTCAAGGTCTACCTCGTCGACGAGGTGCACATGCTCTCCAAGCCGGCATTCAATGCGTTGCTGAAGACGCTTGAAGAGCCGCCGCCGCACGTGAAATTCCTGCTGGCCACCACCGACCCGCAGAAACTGCCTGTGACGGTGCTGTCGCGCTGCCTGAAGTTCAACCTGAAGCGCCTGCTGCCCGAGCAGATTTCCGGGCAGATGCGTCACATCCTCGGTGCCGAGGCCATCGAGTTCGAAGACGAGGCCATCGTGGAGCTGGCCCATGCGGCCGACGGCTCGTTGCGCGACGGCCTGTCGCTGCTGGACCAGGCCATTGCCTATGGGGGCGGCGCGCTGCGTGCCGGCGACGTGCGCGCCATGCTCGGCAGCGTCGAGCGCGGGCAGGTGCTGGGTGTGCTCGACGCCCTCGCCGCGGGCGACGGCGCGGCGCTGATGGCCGAATCCGACCGCATCGCCTCGTTCTCGCCCGATTTCGGCGGCGTGCTCGATGATCTGGCGACCGTGCTTCATCGCATCCAGCTCATGCAGCTCGTGCCGGGCTACCGGGGCGAGGAAAGCGACGAGGGGCTGGCCAGCCTGGCCGAACGCCTCACGCCGGAAGACGTCCAACTCTATTACCAGATCGCCACCTCGGGCCGTCGCGAACTGCCGATGGCGCCCGATGCGCGCATCGGCTTCGAGATGGTGCTGCTGCGCATGTACGCATTCCGCCCCTCGGAATCCGATGCGTCCGTCAGCGCACCTCCGGGGCCTGCGCCAAGGGCCGTACCCGCCGTAGCGGCGGCTCCGTCACGTGCCGCCCCCGTCGCCGCGCCAGCCCCCGCCCCTGCACCGGTTCAGCGGCAGGCGCCTCCGGCGCCCGCGCCGGTCGCTGCGGCTCCGGTCTCCGCACCCGCTCCGGCCGCACCGCCACGCCCCCTGGCGACTGGTCCGGACGGCCTGCCCGACTGGCATGACGTGGTGGAGCGCGCCAACCTGCGCGGCCCCATCGGCCAGCTGGCGCAGAACTGCTCGCTGCGAGGCATCGAAGGCGAATCGATGGTGCTGGCGCTGCAGCCCTCGCACATGCATCTGGCGGTGGAACCACTCACCAGCCAGATGGAAGAAAAAGTCTCGCAGGCCCTGGGTCACCGCGTGCGCTTCCGCTTCGTCGCTGACGCCGGCGGTAACGCTGCCGCAGGCAACCTCGCCACGCCGGCCGAGCGCCGTGCACAGGCCGCCAGCGATGCCCAGGCCAATGCGGAGGCCTCCATGGAGGCCGATCCGCTCGTACAGACGCTCAAGCGCGAATTCGACGCGCGCGTCATCCCCCAATCGATCAAACCCGTGGAGCCAGGAACATGAAAGGTCAAATCGGTCAGCTGATGCAGCAGGCCCAGCGCATGCAGGACGAAATGAAGCGTGCGCAGGAAGAACTGGCGAAGACGGAAGTCACCGGCAGCGCGGGTGGCGGCCTGGTCACCGTCACGATGTCCGGTGGGCACGAAGTGCGCTCGGTGCACATCGATCGCCAGGCCTTCGCCGACGATGCGGAGATGGCCGAAGACCTGGTCGCCGCTGCGATCAACGATGCCGTGAACAAGATCGCCGAACTCAGCCGTAGCCGTCTGGGTGGCGTCACCGCCGGGCTGAACCTGCCCGCCGGCTTCAAGATGCCGTTCTGAAGATACGTCGATGAGCAACGGCTCCCGACTGCTCGGCGAACTCATCGATGCCCTGCGCTGCCTGCCGGGTGTCGGTGCGAAGAGTGCCCAGCGCATGGCCTTCCACCTGCTCGAACGCGAGCGGCAGGGAGGCATGCGCCTGGCATCCGCGCTGGAAACGGCGATGCGTGACGTGGGTAACTGCACGCGTTGCCGCAATTTCAGCGAGACGCCGGTGTGCTCGCTCTGCGCCAGCAGCAGCCGCGACAAGCAGGTGCTGTGCATCGTGGAGTCGCCTTCGGATCTCGCCGCCATCGAGCAGGCCACGGGCTATCGCGGGCACTACTTCGTGTTGCTCGGCCGCCTGTCACCGCTGGATGGGCTGGGTCCGGACGAGCTGGGCCTTCCGCTGCTTGTCGAACGCCTGGCGGAAGGAGAGGTGGAGGAAATGATCATCGCCACCAATCCGACCGTGGAAGGCGAAGCCACCGCGCACTACATCGGGCAGCTGGCGAAGGCGGCGGGCATCCGCGCCACACGCCTGGCCCATGGCGTGCCGCTTGGCGGCGAGCTGGAATTCGTCGACAGGGGCACGCTGGCGCATGCGTTCGGCAGTCGTCAGTCGCTTGGTTGAATACGCAAGGAAACCGCATGACCGATACCATTTTCGCCAAGATCATCCGCCGCGACATTCCAGCCAACATCGTTTTTGAAAACGGTGACGTGCTGGGCTTCGTCGATCTCAATCCGCAGGCTCCGGTGCATGTGCTCTTTATCCCGAAGCGGGCGATCGCCACGCTCGATGATGCGGCGCCGGCGGATGCCGAACTGCTCGGCAAGCTGCTGCTTGCGGCGGCGGAGTACGCCAGGGAGCAGGGTTTTGCGAAGGATGGCTACCGCACGGTGATCAACACCAACTCGCACGGTGGACAGACGGTGTATCACATCCACGTGCATCTGCTGGCGGGCCGCCAGATGACCTGGCCACCGGGCTGACCCGGCATTTGTAGGAGCGCGCCTTGCGCGCGACCGGGTGTTGCGATGTACTTGATCATTCCCGCACACCCGGTCGCGCGCAAGGCGCGCTCCTACAGAAACAGCAAGAAAAAGCCGGCTTTCGCCGGCTTTTTCTTGCGGATCGATCAGCGATGCGGAACCGGTCGCGGCACGATGATCGTGCGTGGGCGGTACCAGAACGGATCGCCCCACGGGCCGTAGTACGGACCCCAGCCCGGGCCCCAGCCCGGACCCCAGAACGGGTCGTAGAAGCCTGGCGGGTAGCGGTTCACCGGAACGCGCTTCGGCCACAGGTAGACCACATCGGCCTCGACGCGCGGATAGGCGTAGTCGAAATCGCCGACCTTCTGCGTGATGGCGCCATGCAGCGTACCGGTGACGGTGATCTCGCGACCACGGACGAATACTTCCGGATCGTAGAAGCCATCACGGCAGGCCACGAAGCGGCCCTGGGTGTCCTGCTTGCTGGCAGTGGGGCGGGCTTCGCTGTCGAGCGGTTCGGAGAGCACGTAGAAGCAGGTCTGCTGCGGACCCGGCTCCGTCTTGATGATCTCGCCGCCCCAGCGGACCTTGGCACCAGGGGCGCCGCCTTGCTGGGCGCCGGCGGTGGATACATCGTTGAACTGGCCCTGCAGCGGCTGCGGCACCGTGGCGCAGGCGCCAAGAGCCAGAGTCGCGGCGGCAAGAGCCAGCGGTTTGAACATGGACATGTCACATCTCCCAGAGGCACCGGGCACGGCCGACGCCATGCCCCTTATTTGACCACGCGGCGCGCACTTAATTCCCTTACCGCGTGTCCGAATGCTCTGATCGATTCAGGCGGCGGTTCGTCGTGGGCGTAGCGCGACCGCAAGTAAAGCTCGTTCAACCTTTCCAAGGCATTTCGCTGGGCTGGCAGGGCGCGGGCCGCACGGGCGAGGAAATGCTTCGGACCTTCACCGGTTCGACGAACGACGCCAGCCCGTGCGAGCTTGCGCTCGAGACGTCGCATCCACGCATCCAGTGCGTCGCCTTCACGTCGCTGGAAGACCGCCCAGCCCAGGGCGATGGCGACCAGCAGCGAGCAACCGATGGCCAGGACCACGGCCAGGTCGGTCACGTCGGCGCGGTCGACTCCGAAGGGTTGGAGCAGGCTCTGCTGACGCAAGCTGTCGAAGCCGATAACGCCCCGGTTCCACCATTGGTTGACGACATCCCAGCGGTTCCGCAAGTTGCGAATCCAGCCGATATCCAGCCATCCATCGCGCTGGCTTCCTGCTGCCGCAGCTGCGCCGAGCTCGACCCGTTCGGGGCGAACGGCGGCGGTGGGGTCCACGCGGACCCAGCCTCGTCCTTCGAGCCATACTTCCGACCACGCATGTGCGTCCGAACGACGCACCAGCAGATAAGCGGCGCTGCTGTTCCAGTAGCCACCCTGATATCCCGTGACGACACGCGCGGGTATGCCGGCGGCACGCATGAGGAAGGTAAAACTCGACGCAAAGTGCTCGCAGTAGCCTGCCTTTGTCTGGAAAAGAAAATCGTCGATGCGATCGGCGCCCAGGGGATCGGGGGCGAGCGTGTAAGAGAAGCTGTCGTGAAACAGGGCCAGTGCCGCTTGCACGATGGCGGCGTGGTCGCTGCCGAAGCGTTGGGCCCATGAACTTGCGAGTTCGCGTGCCTTGGGCCCTGTACGCAGAGGCAGTTGCAGGTTGTCCTGCCGTACGTCGTCGTCCAGCGAGGCTTCGAAGCGATAGTCGGTGGCGGCCATCGCTGCGATGCTCATCACGTCGTCGATGCGACGATTCGCAAGCACGGTGTGATCCGGGCGCAGCACGGCGTCCTGCGGGGCCATGGTCGGGAGGTCCAGCATCGGGACGATGCGATCGTGAGTCGGTTCGATCGATGCGTGGTAAGCGATGCGGTGCCCGTAGTCGGCGGCAGCAGGCGGTCGTCGGGTTGCACGCGATCCCGGCGTCCACTCGGTGCCGTCGAAAAACTGCATGGTGTAGGCGCGGAAATAGCGCTGGTTATTGGCCGGCGGTGTTCCGTCGAAGGTGACCCGCAGTGCCGGCGTATCGTCGGTCATCAGGTCGAGCATGTTGCCCGGCGACAGGCGCCCGGAGAGTCCCGTCGTGGCCTGGCCGCTGTCAGGCGTGCCCCATAACGGACTGCCGAGGCGTGGAACGAACAAGAATGCAAAGACCGCCAGCGGCACCGATGCGAGCAGGGCGAGTACGACGGGTTGCCATGCGGCGCGCCATCGATGGGTGTCTGCGTCAGGGTCTTCGAGCAATCGTAGCGTCGCCAGGGCGGGCAGCAGTCCGAGGCTGACGAAGGCACTGGCGATGAGTCCCTGGTCGAACAGCAGGGCACTCATCAGCCCGAAGCAGGCAAACGCGATGCCGACCCTCGCATCGCGCAGGCGCTCGCTTTCCAGGAGCTTCAGTACCAGCAGCCCCACCGCGAAGGCGCTGCCTGGATCGCGCCCGAACAACGTGCCGTAGTGCGCGATGATGCCGCCAAGCAGCAGCGCTAGCAGGGGAACCCGGATCAGCGCCGTAACCTTGCCACCTCCGCTGCGTCGATGCTGCCAGCGAAGAAACAGCACGATGCCGAGTCCGGCGGTCAGCCACCACGGAAGATGCGCTGCGTGCACGAGCAGCACGAAGCCCATGGTGAGACACAACAGATCGAACGCGTGTCGGCCGATCGTCGGCTCACTGGGGGATGGGCGGGAGCGGAACAATCCGATCATGGGTGCAGGGCAAGGGCCGTCATGCAGCGGTGGTAATGCTCGTCGCCCTGGGCGATATCGAAGAAGGCATCGGGCAGGCGCAGGCTCCAGCGCCTGCCGGTGTCACGGGCCTCATCCACCCAGCGAGCCAGGCGGGCGATGCGTGATTCGTCGTCGAGTCCGTGCATGGCGTCCCAGTCCAGGCGCCAGTCTTCGCGAGGCGCGGGCTGTTCGAGATCCTTGACCAGCAGGCCATGATGACGGGCGCTCAGCTTCCAGGCGATCTGCCGGCGCGGGTCGCCCGCGCGGTATTCGCGCAGCGCCGCCAGCTCGTCACCGGGTCGGGGGCGACCGCGATCGGCATCACCACTGGGAACGGCCGGCGCCGGTCCGAAGGCCTCCGGACGCGGGTATACCAGGACGGCACGCTCGGGATGCAGCCAGCTCCAGGCGCGGAACAGTCCCATGGGCCAGCGGGTATGCAGCCGCATGCGTGGCAGGGGCTGCCAGCCACGAAAGGACGTGTCGAGCTGGAATTCGGCAGGGACGGGCTTCCCCGGATGCACGGTGAAGACATGTTCCTTGCCCTCCACATCCAGCCGTATGGCGGTCCGGATGCGTTGCGACGCCGAGACGTCCAGCGACACCCGCACCGGTTCACCGGCGTGGACGCTGTCCGAGCGCAGGCTGCCGATGACCAGGCCGTTGAGGGTGCGAAAGGCCACCAGCATGCTGCCCACGGCGGCGGCGCCCAGCAGGCAGGTCAGCATCAGCGCTGCGTTGTTCGTGTAGTTGAGCGCGCCGACCAGCATCACGGCCAGCAGCACCGAGAAGCCGATGCCAAACCCCGTCGGCACGATATAGATGCGCCGACGATGCAGATGGATGGGCAGCGGCTCCCGTGCACGCAACCGGGTAAGCGACGGCAGGCGTCGCTCCGCCCAGGCAAGCAGGCCGCGCCGGTTCATCAGGGCACCGCGGTATCGGCGAGGATGGCGCGGGCAATGGCCTCACGGTGGGCACTGCGGGCTGGCACCAGGCGATGGGCTGCCGCCGGTACGAACACGGCCTGCACATCTTCCGGGATAACGTAGGTACGCCCGCTGAGCAGCGCCCAGCTGCGCGATGCCGCCAGCAGGGCAAGACCGGCGCGTGGTGACAAGCCTACTCGCACTTCGTTGTGCTTGCGGCTGGCACCCAGCAGGGCCTGGAGGTAATCCAGCAGGCTGCCGCTGGCGGTGACCGCGGGTACGGCAGCATGCAGCTGGGCGATGGAGGCAGCATCGAGGCGGGGCTTGAGATGACCCATCATGTCGCGGCGATCCTCGCCGGTCAGCAGTGCACGCTCGGCGACCGGGTCGGGGTAGTCCAGGCTGAGGCGGAGCATGAAGCGGTCGAGCTGCGAATCGGGCAGAGGAAAGGTGCCCGCCAGATCGAGAGGGTTTTGCGTGGCGACGACGAAGAAGGGCCGGGGCAGGGTATGCGTCGTGCCGTCGACGGTGACCTGGCCTTCCGCCATCGCTTCGAGCAGGGCGCTCTGCGACTTCGGCGTGGCGCGGTTGATCTCGTCGGCGAGCAGCAGGCTGGTGAAAATGGGGCCCGGGTGGAAGCGGAACTCGGCGGTCTCCCGTTCGTAGACGCTGACGCCGATAATGTCGGAAGGAAGCAGGTCGCTGGTGAACTGGATACGCTGGAAATCGAGGTCGAAGGTGGCGGCCAGTGCATGTGCCAGCGTGGTCTTGCCGACGCCGGGTACGTCTTCCAGCAGCAGGTGGCCACCGGCCAGCAGGCATGCAAAGGCGAGTTTCACCTGTCGGGGTTTGCCCAGCAGTACGCCATTGACCTGCGCAAGCGCGGCATCGAGACGATGCCGGAGCATTTCATCGTTGAGCGGAGTCGTAGCTGACATGATCGGAACGTGCGCCCCGGGGGCGGGTCCTGTCGATGGGTGAGCGGTCGAGTGTAGCGGCGCCTGCGAGCGCCTGGCGAGGCGCATTCCTCATCCTGTTCGTTTCGACCTTCGTCGTGCGATGGGTGATCGCATGCCTGTTGTCGCCGTTTGGTGACGAAGCCTTCTACTGGCAGGAAAGTCTCTCGCCTGCGTGGGGCTATAGCGACCTGCCGCCGATGACGGCATGGCTTATCGGCATCTCCGAGCTGGTCTTCGGCCATGGCCTGTTTGCCATGCGTCTGCCGTTCCTGCTCATCGGGGCGGTGATTCCGTGGCAGGTACGCGCGCTGGCACGCACCCATGGCGGGGATGCTGCGGGCTGGCAGGCCGGCATGCTCGCCCTTTGCCTGCCGCTGGCGGGCAGTCTCGGTGTGCTGGCGTTGCCGGATGTGCCACTGACCTTCGCGATCCTTCTGGCAGCGCAGGGGCTTGCGAATGCGCTGGATCGCGACGGCTGGAATGACTGGATTGCGCTCGGCCTGGGGCTGGCGCTTGCATGGGCCACGCACTATCGCGCGGCCATGGCCATGCTGGCGGGCCTCGTGTTTCTCCTGGCTACACCGCGGGGCAGGGCCTGCTGGCGCAACAGCGGGCTGTGGCTTGCGCTGGGTATCGCAACGCTGGGGCTCGTTCCCATTCTTCTCTACAACCTGCAATCGCACGGCGCGGGCGTTGCGTTTCAGCTGGTAGAGCGCAACCCGTGGAGCTTCCATGCGGATGCGCTGGTGCAGCCGCTGGAGCAGGCCATCGCATGCACGCCACTGGCCTGGTTGCTACTGCTCTGGTCGTTGTGGCGTGCATGGGTGGGACGTGAGCGTGCACCAGGCGACCTGGTGGCAGTCATCGCGGGTACCTTCATCATCGGCTACTTCGTGCTGGGCCTTTTTGCCGACGATCTTCGTTTCCGTGCGCACTGGCCGTTGCCGGGCTATCTGTTGCTGTGTGCCGTGCTGCCCGCGCAGCTGGCGGGGGCGGGGCGCGCGTGGCGACGATTTGCCGTCGTGGGATTTGCGCTGGCATTTGCAGGACTGTGTGGCGGATTCGTCTACCTCGGGCTGGCGGCTTCTACGAATGGCGCACGGGTGCTTGCCAATGCAAAGGCTTTCCCGTCGAACTTCACCGGCTGGCGTGAGAGCGGCACACTCGTGCGCAACGAACTGCTGCATGACAGCGGCGCGCTGGTGGTGGCCGACAACTTCATGCTCGCGGCGGAACTGCGCTTCGAGCTCGGTGGCCCGCGCGCCATCTATTCGCTGGACAGTCCACTCAACGTCAAGCACGGACGGGCGCCACAACTTGCCAGCTGGCGTCTCGATGAATCGGCCTTGCATGGTCAGGCCGGAAAGCGGCTACTACTGGCAGTGGACGAAACCGCCCTGCGCGAGCGCGAAACGAAAGACTGGCTGGATTCGATCTGTTCGCGGGTCGAGATCATCCGGCCGCTGGCAAGAGCCGATCTGTTCGACGGACGTCGTCGCATCGCGCTGTACGAGGCCAGGGCGCGCGCCGCACGATCCGATGCCGGGCCGCCCGACCAGTGCATCGTATGGATGGCCGCCTGGCGCGCGTCCAGCCGCTGAGTGGCGATCTAGGGCAGGGGGATGCCGGCCTTGCGCAGCAGTCGCGAGGTAGCGATCAACGGCAGGCCCACGAGGGCGGTCGGGTCCTCGTTGACGATCTTCTCGAACAACGCGATGCCCAGGCCCTCGCACTTGAAGCTGCCTGCGCAATCGAGCGGTCGTTCGCGTTCGACGTAACGCTCGATGTCCGCCTGGGTCAGTTCGCGGAAACTCACGCGTGTTTCGTCCACATGCAGCAGGGCGTCGCCCTGGGCGTCGATGACGCACACTGCGGTATGGAAGATCACCTCGCGCCCTGAGCTGGCGGCCAGCTGGCGATGCGCGGCATGCACGGTGCCCGGCTTGTCGAGCACCGTGCCGGCCAGGTCGGCGACCTGGTCGGAGCCGATCACCACGGTCCCCGGTCTTGATGATGCCACCGCCCGCGCCTTGGCTTCGGCCAGGCGCGCGGCGCGTGTGGCGGGGGCTTCGTTGGTACGGTGATCCTCGTCGGTGCCCGGTGAGGCCTGTTCGAAATGTTCGAGCAGACGGCGGAGCAGGCCGGCGCGATAGTGCGACGTGGAAGCCAGGATGACGGTCGGGGGCGTGGCCAAGATCAGAAGTCCCTGTGGATGTGTTCGCGCACGGCAGTATCGAGGGCCGCCTGCGCATCGTCGAGGGCGCGCAGGCGTGGTTCCAGGCGCTCGCGGGCGCGAACCAGCGCGTTCACTGCATCGTCGAGTTCGCGCTGGCTGGCGGCGGGCGCCTTGTCGCGGATCCACAGGCGCTGGCTGAGCAGGGCGCGCAGGCCCGAATCCACGGCCTGTCGGGCCTCCACCTCGCCGCTGGCGGGCAGTTCGGGGTGGGTGGACATCACGGCGTGGGCACGCTGTAGCCGGTCGCGACAATCCTTGAGATCGGCTTCCAGGCGGTCGGCGTGGTCGTGGAGGTCCTGCAGGGCGCCGCGGCGTCGCCGGATGCGCTGATGGCGGAACACCCAGGCGCAGAAAGCCAGGGTCACCAGGATGGCGGCCACAAGTGCATAATAAACAAAGGAAAACACGCTGCCTCTTCCCCCTGGGGGCGCGCTACGGCAAACTGCCGGCCGGGCAAAGAGTCTGCCCGAAAGCCGCCAAAAGGCGCAAAAGTACCTTTGACCGGCCTAACCGGTTGACTTCAGGGATGTTGGTGCCTACCATTTCGCGATTATGTCCGTGACTTTGCCATCGTCCGTGGACGCTTGGCGCGAAGTTCGTGCGCGGCGTTCGTTCCAGGGTCAGCTCCCCGTGTCGGCGCTCAGGCGCCTCGGCGAGGTGGTCGCGTCGCCCGAGGGTGACGTAACCTATGAGCTCGATTTCGGTCGGGACGAACTCAGTGTCGCCTATGTGGCGGTGCGTGCCCGGGCAACGCTCATGCTGGTGTGCCAACGTTCGCTGGAGCCCTTCGCGCTTCCGGTGGAGGTCGACACCCGCCTTGGGCTGATCGTCGAAGAGCGTGAGGAAGCCTCGCTTCCGCCCGGCTACGAACCGCTCCTGCTCGAGCAGGACGGCAAGCTGGATCCGCTGGCCACGATCGAAGATGAACTGCTTTTGGCGCTGCCCCTGGTTCCGGTCAATCCGGACTACGAGTTGCCCGAAGATACGACTGGACCCGACGAGGACGAAGTCCCGCCGTCGGAAACGACAGAAAACCCGTTCGCGGCGCTCCGCGAACTCATGAAGAAGTAATTTCGCTGGAGATTCGCCATGGCCGTTGCCAAGAGCCGCAAGACCCCGTCCACCCGCGGCATGCGCCGTTCGCACGACGCGCTGAAGACCGTTCAGCTGTCGACCGACCCGACCAGCGGTGAAGTCCACCTGCGTCACCACGTGACCAAGGATGGCTACTACCGCGGCAAGAAGGTCATCGACACCCGCGGTGCGGTGGAAGTCGAAGACTGATCTTCCCGTAAAGGGACGATTCGGCAAACGGCGCGGAAACGCGCCGTTTTGCGTTTCTGAAAGCCACCAAACCCACGCGAATGGTGCATTCGCCCATGGGTTGCTGGCACCATGCGCGGTTTGAAGTCCCCGGAACCGCTACGCATGTCCCCAACCAGCGCCTCGCTCGCCATCGTCTTCCCCGGCCAGGGTTCGCAGTCCGTCGGCATGCTCGCCGACCTGGCCGCTGCCCACCCCGAAGTCAAAGCCACCTTCGACGAGGCGTCGGAAGGGGCGGGTGTCGATCTCTGGGACATCAGCCAGAACGGCCCCGAAGAAAAACTCAACAGCACCGAGAACACGCAGCCGGCCCTGCTGGCCGCCAGCGTGGCCGTGTGGCGTGTGTACCTGAAGCAGGGCGGCCAGCGGCCGGCCTATCTGTCGGGTCACAGCCTGGGCGAATACAGTGCCCTCGTCGCCGCCGGCGCCATTTCCCTGAAGGATGCCGCCGGCCTCGTCGCCGAGCGCGGCCGCCTCATGCAGGCCGCCGTGCCGGCGGGCGTGGGTGCCATGGCCGCCATCCTTGGCGGTGACGACGCCCAGATCGCCCAGGTCTGCGAAGAAGTCGCCCAGGGCCAGATCGTGGCCCCGGCCAATTTCAATTCCCCCGGACAGCTCGTCATCGCCGGTCATGCCGAGGCCGTGGATCGCGCGCTGGCCCGCCTGGCCGAGCTGGGTGTGAAGAAGGCCGTGAAGCTTGCCGTGTCCGTGCCTTCGCATTCCATGCTCATGCGTGATGCTGCCGACCGCCTTGGCGAAAGGATGGCCGCCATCGAGTGGACGATGCCTTCGATCCCCGTCGTGCAGAATGCCGATGCGAAAGTGCATGCCTCGCTCGACGATATCCGTGGCGCCTTGCAGCGCCAGCTCTACCTGCCGGTGCGCTGGACCGAATGCGTGCAGGCCCTGGTTGCGAACGGCATCACCCAGGCGCTGGAATGCGGTCCGGGCAAGGTGCTCGCGGGCCTTATCAAGCGCATCGACAAGTCGGTCGAGGCGAAGGCGATCGGCGCCCCCGCCGAACTCGACGCCGCCGTGGCTGGCTGACCCCCTTTCATCCGCAAGGAAACTCCCATGACCCATTCCCTCAAGGGTGAAGTCGCCCTGGTCACCGGTGCGAGCCGCGGCATCGGTGCCGCGATCGCCGATCGCCTCGCTGCCCTCGGCGCCACCGTGTATGGCACTGCCACCAGCGAAAGCGGTGCGCAGGCCATCGGCGAGCGTCTTGCTCCGCACGGCGGACACGGGCGCATGCTGAACGTCACCGACGGCGCATCCATCGATGCACTGATCGATGCGATCGGCAAGGAATCCGGCGCCGTATCCATCCTCGTGAACAATGCGGGCATCACCCGCGACCAGCTCCTCATGCGCATGAAGGAAGAGGACTGGAGCGCCATCATGGATACCAACCTCACCTCGGTGTTTCGTGCATCGAAGGCCGTCATGCGCGGCATGATGAAGGCCCGCAAGGGTCGCATCATCAGCATCGCCTCGGTCGTCGGCATCACCGGCAATCCGGGACAGGCCAACTATGCCGCCGCCAAGGCCGGCATCATCGCCTTCTCGAAATCGCTGGCCCGTGAGATTGGTTCGCGCGGCATCACCGTGAACGTGGTGGCGCCCGGCTTCATCGACACCGACATGACCCGTGCCCTGCCCGAAGAGCAGCGCGAGGCGCTCCTGTCGGGTATCGCCCTGGGCCACCTGGGCCAGAGCGAGGACATCGCCGAGGCCGTGGCCTTCCTGGCGTCTCCGGCGGCGAAGTACATCACCGGTGAGACGCTGCACGTCAACGGTGGCATGTACATGCCCTGACGGGCACCCGCCCCACGGGGCGGCATGGGCCGGGGGTGTCGCCACCGGCCCATTTTTGAGAGACAATCGTCATTTCGCGTCCGGTGTCATCTTGGTCCGGGCGTTATCCACGTCACGGCGGCGTGTTGGCGGGCCGATGCCTCAGCCACTACAATGCCGCCGGATTTTCCCCTCGGGAGGTTAAGGCAACATGAGCACCATCGAAGAGCGCGTCAAGAAGATCGTCGTTGAACAGCTGGGCGTCAAGGAAGATGAAGTCACTGCGAACGCCTCGTTCGTGGACGATCTGGGCGCCGACTCGCTCGATACCGTCGAGCTCGTGATGGCCCTCGAAGAAGAATTCGAGTGCGAGATCCCGGACGAAGAAGCCGAGAAGATCACGACGGTCCAGCAGGCTGTCGATTACATCAAGGCTCACGTCAAGGCCTGATCGTACCAATGGTCGTCGATCGGAGGCATGGCCTCCCGTCGATCTCCGAGCGACACGGAAGCTGCGCCATCATGGCGCAGTTTTCGTTTCCGCATTTCGTAACCTGCGCTCGCGTATGGTTGCGCGGAAGCAACAAAGGATGAGAGCACATGAGTAAGCGACGTGTGGTAGTGACCGGCATGGGTATCCTGTCGCCGGTCGGCAACGATCTCGCCACCGCCTGGAAGAATGTCGTCGATGGTGTGAGCGGTATTGCACCCATCCAGCCCCTCGAGGGCGTCGACTGGAGCAAGTACGCCACGAACATCGCTGGCGAAGTTCGCGATTTCGATCCTGTGGAAGCCTATTTCGCAGGCACCGATGCGCCGGACGATGAAAGGCGCTCCATCGCCAAGGACTTCAAGCGGATGGATCCGTTCATCCACTACGGCATCGTCGCGGGCGTGCATGCGTTCCGTCAGTCGGGCCTGAAGGTCACCGACGAAAATGCCGGTCGCATCGGCATTGCAGCCGGCGCTGGTATCGGTGGCCTGCACACCATCGAAGCTACGTCCGTCGAACTGCGCGACAAGGGCCCCCGCAAGGTGTCCCCGTTCTTCGTGCCCAGCTCCATCATCAACATGGTGGCCGGCAACCTGTCGATCTACCTCGGCATGAAGGGCCCGAACATCGCTCTTGTGTCTGCATGCACCACGGCCGCGCACAACATCGGCATGGCCATGCGCCTCATCCAGTACGGCGATGCCGACGCGATGCTGGCAGGCGGTGCGGAATTCGCCACCACGCCGACCGCCATGGCGGGTTTCTGCTCGGCCAAGGCCATGTCCACGCGCAACGACGATCCGACGCACGCCAGCCGTCCGTGGGACACCGACCGCGACGGCTTCCTGCTGTCGAACGGCGCCGGCATGCTGATGCTCGAGGAATACGAATTCGCCAAGGCGCGCGGTGCCAACATCCTTGCCGAGATCGTCGGCTTCGGCATGAGCGGCGACGCGTACCACATCACCGCACCCAGCGGTGATGGCGCCGAACTGGCCATGCGCAACGCGCTGCACGATGCCGGCCTCAAGCCGGAAGACGTGCAGTACGTAAACGCGCACGGCACGTCCACGCCGGTGGGCGACCTTGGCGAAGCCAAGGCCATCCGCAACGTCTTCGGCGAACACGCCACGAAGAAGGGGCAGTTCGCGGTCAGCTCCACCAAGTCGGTGACCGGTCACCTGCTGGGTGCGGCCGGCGGCGTGGAAGCCATCTTCTCGATCCTGGCGCTTCGCGACGGCATCATCCCGCCGACGATGAACCTCGAAAACGTCGATCCGGAAGTCGCGGCGCTGGGCATGGACCTCGTGCCGAACAAGGCGGAAAAGGCCGACCTCCAGGTCGCCATGTCCAACTCCTTCGGTTTCGGCGGCACCAACGGTACGCTCGTCTTCCGTCGCGCCTGACGTTGGCTTTCGTTACGCGAACCCTGGCCGGCCGGCGCGATCTCCTCGCGCCGGCCGCGTCATATCCGAAGCGCTATCCAGCCCTGCTGGCCAGTGCCGTGACCGGTACGCCGCAGGCACGCTTCGACATCCTTTTTGCCGGCGGCGACGCTTCGCTGACGTTGCGCAACGATGGTTCGCTCGTGGATGAGCAGGGCCAGTCCGTCGACGGCAGTTTCCTTGCCGCGCTCGATGGCCGGTGGTCATCGCTGCATCGTCCGCGCGTGGATGACGGCCTGCCATTCCATGGTGGCTGGTTCGTCTATCTCGGTTACGAGGTGGTTGGCCAGATCGAGCCGTCGCTTGCATTGCCACGCAGTCGCGGTGAGGTGCCCGTGGCATGCGCCCTCCGCACACCCGCTGCGGCGATCGTCGATCATGTCGAAGGGCTCACCATCCTGATCGCCGAAGAAGGCGAAGAGGCATGGCTCGACCGGCTTGAGGCCGACATCGCCCAGTCCTTGCCCGACCTGCATCTTCCCTTGCCGGTCGTCGTGGACGAAGACGAGCCCGGACATTTCATCGATGGCGTGCTGCGCATCCACGAACACCTTCGTGCGGGCGACGTTTTCCAGGTAAACCTGTCGCGCCGCTGGGTGGCCCGTTTTGAAGAAGCGCCCAGGCCTGCGGCACTCATGCGCGCATTGCGCAGCGCGAATCCCGCGCCCTTTGCCGGCATGCTGCAACGTCCCGGCTGGGCCATCGTCAGTTCGTCACCGGAGCGTCTCGTGGAATCCCGCGATGGCGTACTCCAGACGCGACCTATTGCCGGTACGCGCCCGCGCCTTCCCGGCGACGATGATGCAGCGCGCATCCGCGAACTCACCGCGCATCCGAAGGAGCGCGCGGAGCACGTCATGCTCATCGACCTGGAGCGCAACGATCTCGGTCGCGTGAGCGTGCCGGGTAGCGTGAAGGTCGATGAACTGATGGTGGTGGAAAGCTACGCACACGTTCATCACATCGTGTCCAATGTGCGCGGTCGCGCGCGCGAAGGCGTGACACCGGGCGACGTCATCGCTGCAACCTTCCCCGGCGGCACCATCACGGGCTGCCCGAAAGTCCGTTGCATGCAGATCATCGGCGACATCGAGAACGAGCCTCGCGGTGCCTATACGGGAGCCTTCGGTTATCTCGACAACAACGGCGACATGGATCTGAACATCCTGATCCGAACGCTCACGGCGGAAGGCAAGACGGTATCCCTTCGCGCCGGTGCGGGCATCGTCACCGACTCGGTGCCAGAAAAAGAACTGGATGAAACCCGCGCCAAGGCGCGCGGCCTGCTGCGCATATTTGGTGTGGCATGACGATGCGTCGTTCGGTGAACTTCATCGACGCGGAGATGGTAAGTGCCACCGATCGCGGCTTCACCTATGGCGATGGCCTGTTCGAGACGGTTCGCGTCCATCATGGAAACGCACCGTTGTGGCACCGGCACCTGTCGCGCCTGCATGACGGGTGCGCACGTCTTCATCTGGCACATCCGGACGAAAAACGCCTGCACGCGGAAGTGATGCGGCTTTGCGACGGGCTCGATGATGCCGTCGTGCGGATCACCCTGAGTCGTGGCCCGGGCGAGCGTGGATACGCCTCGCCTGCCGAGCCCCGGCAGACAATCGTCGTGGCGTCGTCGCCCCTGGTGCTGGATAGGGCGGCGCATGAGCAGGGTATTGCGATCCGCCTTTGCGACACGCGCTACGGCGACCAGCCATTGCTGGCGGGCATGAAGCATCTCAATCGACTGGAGCAGGTGCTGGCGCGGGCCGAATGGTCCGATACGTCGCGCAGCGAAGGTCTGATGCGCGATCTCTTCGGCAATGTGATCAGCGCTACTGCTGCCAATCTGTTCGTCGTGCTGGACGGGCGCTTCGTGACGCCGCCTGTCGATCGCTGCGGCGTGGCTGGCGTAGCCCGGGCCGAAGTCATGGCGTGCCGTCAGGTGCGGGTGGAAGCGGTCTCGCTGGAACAACTGGTCAAGGCCGACGAGGTCTTCCTCACGTCGGCGGTTCGCGGCATCCTTCCCGTTCGGGCATTTGCCGGCCGCACCTGGTCGCCCGGTCCGCTGACCCGCGCCTTGCAGACGCACTGGCGCGGCCTCGGGCTGTCGTTGCCCTGGAATGAAGGATCTGACACGTGATCAAGGTTCGTGGACTCGTCGCCTGGCGGGTCGCCCTGCTGACAGTGCTCATCGCGGCCATCGCCGCCGGTGGCTGGCTCTGGTACGACTGGGCGCGTTTTGCGCGAAGCCCACTGGCCGTGCCCGGGCCGGGGCAGAGCATCGAGGTGGCCCGTGGCATGTCGTTCAAGGACATCGTGGGCGCGCTGCGCGAGCGTGGCATCACCCGCAACTCCGACCTGTACTGGCGCGCACTGGCATTCCAGATGCAGGCCTCGGGGCGACTGCATGCCGGCGAGTACGCGCTGCGTGCAGGCATGACGCCTCGGGATCTCATCGGCGACATGGCCAATGGCAAGGTCTTGCAGCGTTACTTCACCATCGTCGATGGCTGGAGCTTCGCCGACCTGCGTCGCGCGCTGGATGCCGTGCCCACCATCGATCACGACCTCGCTGACGTCGACACCACTGAACTGATGAAGCGCCTCGGCACCGAGGGTGAAGACCCGGAAGGACGCTTCCTGCCCGAAACCTACGCCTACGTGAAAGGCGACAAGGAGTCGGCCATCCTCAAGCGCGCCCGCGCGGCGATGGACAAGTTCCTGGATGGCGCATGGCCGGGCAGGGCGAAGGACCTGCCGCTGGCGTCGCCATACGAGGCGCTGATTCTCGCTTCCATCGTGGAGAAGGAGACGGGCAGGGCGGACGAGCGGCCGCGCATTGCCGGCGTCTTCGTGCGCCGGCTGGAACAGCGCATGCTGCTGCAGACCGATCCGTCGGTGATCTACGGCATGGGCGCCTCGTACACGGGCAACATCCACAAGAGCGACCTCACCACGGACACCCCGTACAATACGTACACCCGGGTCGGCCTGCCGCCGACGCCCATCGCCCTTCCGGGGCGACCGGCAATCCTGGCGGCGCTGCATCCGGCCGATGGCAAGGAGCTTTATTTCGTCGCCCGCGGCGATGGTAGCCACGTGTTCTCCGCTACCCTCGACGAACACAACCGGGCCGTGGCCTGCTACCAGCTGAAGCGATGCAAGTGACCGATACCCTGCGTGGCCGATTCTTTGTCCTCGACGCTGCCGATCCGGCAGGCCTGTCGATGGGAGCCGTCGCGTGATCGCACGTCCGTGGCATGCCGACGCCTGGGCGCGACTCCAGTCGCGCCGGCAGCGGGACGCCCTGCCGCATGCCTTGCTGCTGGCCGGGCCGGCCGGGCTGGGCAAGCGCGAATTCCTGGCCGCCTTCGTGAAGGGGCTGCTCTGCCAGCATCCCACGGAGGACGGTGAAGCCTGTGGCACCTGTCGCAGCTGCCAGCTGATCGCCGCGGGTACCCATCCCGACGTGATCTCCCTCTCCTTCGGCCTGCGCAAGGACGGCGCCACTCGTAGCGAGATCGTGGTCGACCAGATACGCGAGCTGTCCCAGCAGCTGGCCATGGTCAGCCAGTTTGGTGGCTGGCAGGTGGCCACCATCGATCCGGCCGATGCCATGAACGCCGCCGCCGCCAACGCGCTGCTCAAGACGCTGGAAGAACCCACGCCGGCCACCTTGCTGGTGCTGGTGGCCGACGAACCGGCGCGCCTGCCCGCCACGATCCGCAGTCGCTGCCAGCGCATCGACTTCATGGTGCCCACCCGCGAGCAATCCCTGGCCTGGCTGCGCTCGCTGAGCACCCCCGATCCGGTGGTGGCCCTGGACGCGGCCGGTGGCAATCCCGGCATGGCCCGCGCCTGGGCTACCGATGGTGCCCTGAAGCAGCGCACCGAGGTGCGCAACGACCTGAAGGCACTGGCCTCCGGTCGCGGCGATGCGATGGAAGTCATCAAGCGCTGGCAGGCCGCCGATCCGCAGCGCTACCTGTGGTTCGCTGCCCAGGCGGCCACCGACGAACTCCGTTCCCGGGCCTCCGGCTCGGCCGCTCCGCTGGAAAGCCGGCTGGACGACGAGACGCTGGACGCCTGGTACGGCAAGGCCAACCGGGCCCGCGAGGCCCTGCGTGGTCCCTTGCGGACCGACCTGGTCCTGCTCGAACTGATCGCCGCGTGGCGTTGACGTCTCCTTGACGTCGTTCCCGGCGCTATTCGGGCCTGCGCTTTCATGAAGGCCCTACCGTGACACCTGCTCCTGCCATCGATGCGCGGACCCGCCTGCTGGTGGTTGCGCCCCATCCCGATGACGAAACCCTCGGTGCCGGGGCGCTGATCCGGCATGTGCTTGCGCAGGGTGGTTCGGCCGATGTGCTGCTGCTTACCGACGGTGACAACAATCCCTGGCCCCAGCGCTGGGAAGAGCGCCGCGTATTCATCCGGGCGAAGGACAGGGCAAACTGGGGACGTCGCCGTCGGGGCGAGGTATTGGCCGCCATGGCCCGGCTGGGGCTGGGGCAGTCGCAACTGCATGCCCTTGGCTGGCCCGACATGGGGCTTACCGATGCGCTTCGTTTCCGGCACGGGCCGGCCGTCCATGCCGTCCGCGACGTGATCCTCCGGGTGAGGCCCGGCCTGGTGGTCATGCCCGACCTGGCGGACAGTCATCCCGACCATGGCGCAGCCCATGTGCTTGCCCGGCTGGCCCTCTGGGAAGCAGGCAGCCCTGCCCGAGTGCTGACCTACATGGTGCATGGCCGGAGCGATGGGGGGCACCGGATGACGTTCGACGAGCCGGGCGCCAGTGCCGGCAGCCGGGACATCCGCCTTGCGGCCATGCGCGAACACCGCTCCCAGCTCATCCTCAGCGAGCGCCGCATGCTGGCCATGGCCGGACGCCCCGAGTGCTTCGGTCCTGCGAAGCCCGCGACGGGCGGGGCTGCCCTGCGATTGCCGTGGCGCCCCGGCCATCTGGCCCGGATGCGCCTGCGCCTGTTGCTCGCGGACGGGGAGGGTAGCGTGGTCTGGCCCTGGCACAAGGCGCCACTGGCTCATCGGGAGGGCGCCTGGTGGCTGCCGTTGCGTCAGGTGCCCGGCCCTGCCTTCGTCAAGCTGACGGCCGATCTCGCAACTCCATGGATTCACGACCATTATGGCTGGGCGTGTCGCGATGACGCGGCTTCCGGGCTTGTGGCGCGGGAGCCGGCCTAGCTAGGATGCGGGCATTGGAAGGGGACCCCCTGATGAACGCCGCCGCGCCGCGCCAGGGCATCCTGTCGCTCAAGATCAAAGACGTGAACTCGCTGTACATCTCGTACATGCCGTTCCTGAAGAACGGCGGCCTGTTTGCGCCCACCGCCCAGCGTTACAACCTCGGCGACGAGGTGGCCCTGCTGGTCACCCTGATCGACGAGAGCGAGCGCCTGTCGGTCGCTGGCAAGGTGGTCTGGATCACCCCGGTGGGGGCTCAGGGAAATCGCACGGCCGGCGTGGGCATCCAGTTCAACGAGTCGCCCGAGAGCGAGGCGGCCCGGCAGCGGATCGAAGGCCTGCTCGCGGGCTCGCTCAATTCGGAACGTCCGACCCAGACCATGTGAGGCCCGGGCGCCCGGCCTGTCCGGATGTCTGAAGATCGCGATGGGAAGCACTCGCATTTGCACCAATTAGATGCAGGTTTTTCTCCCATTAAGACTTGTCGCCATACCTGCACGCACTGGTACAATAGATCGGTTCCCCAACGTGAGATTGAGGATCTCCGAAGTCGTTGGCGCGCTTGTCGCGTCGGCACGGACCGATCCATTTGGATCGATTCGAAAAAAGCTTCGGCGCCCCTAGCCGGACCGCTCGTCCCCGTCGACGGTCACTGATGCGCCCAGCGAGGCGCGGAGGTACGCAGCATCGTGCTTGCCCAATATTGGCCCGTCCTGTTGTTCATCGCCGTGGCCACCGGTCTCGGTATTGTCCTGATGGTGCTCGGCATGCTCGCCGGCCCCCGTCGTCCGGACGCCGCGAAGCTCTCGCCCTACGAGTGTGGCTTCGAGGCCTTCGAGGACGCGCGCATGAAGTTCGACGTGCGCTACTACCTGATCGCCATCCTCTTCATCATCTTCGACCTCGAAATCGCCTTCCTGTTTCCGTGGGCGGTGGTGTTCGACAAGATCGGCGCCATCGCGCTGATCGAGATGGCGCTGTTCCTCGCGCTGCTCGTGGTCGGTTTCGCTTACGTCTGGAAGAAGGGAGCGCTCGAATGGGAGTGATGACCACCATCGACCGGGTGATGCACAACCCGGCACCGCTCAACCTCGTCGACGACATCATCCGTCCGAACGGCGACGCCCCGCTGCCGCAGCGCGGTTTCGGCGTCACCAGCGTCGATGCGCTGATGAACTGGGCCCGCACGGGTTCCATGTGGCCGATGACCTTCGGCCTGGCCTGCTGCGCGGTGGAAATGATGCACGCCGGTGCGGCGCGCCTCGACCTCGACCGCTTCGGCGTCGTGTTCCGTCCCAGCCCCCGCCAGTCCGACGTGATGATCGTGGCCGGCACGCTGGTCAACAAGATGGCCCCCGCGCTGCGCAAGGTCTACGACCAGATGCCCGAGCCGAAGTGGGTCATCTCGATGGGCTCGTGCGCCAACGGCGGCGGCTACTACCACTATTCCTATTCGGTCGTGCGCGGCTGCGACCGCATCGTTCCGGTCGACATCTACGTGCCGGGTTGCCCGCCGACGGCCGAAGCGCTGATCCACGGCATCCTGCAGTTGCAGGCGAAGATCCGTCGCACCCACACGATCGCGCGCTAACAGGGCTGCCTCATGAGCGTTAACAACGAGACCTCGCTGGTCGAACGCCTCGCCGCGCGTTTTGGCGACATGCTTACCGTGAAGGTCGAGCGCAACGAAGTCACCGCCGAGGTCGCCCCGCGCGACCTCGTGTCCGTAGCCACCGCGCTGCGCGACGAGGCCGGCTTCCGTTTCACCGTCTACATCGACACCTGCGGCATCGACTACCTCAGCTACGGCCAGACCGAGTGGGATACCGACACCGCCCATGGCGAGAGCTTCTCGCGTGGCGTCGAAGGTGAAGCCGTGGGCCGCTTCACGTGGGCGGACCGTCCGCGCCACGTCGAGCAGCCGCGTCGCTTCGCCGCCGTGATCCACCTGCTGTCGATCGAGCTGAACCAGCGCATCCGCGTGCGCGTGTTCTGCGAAGACGACGCGTTCCCGGTGGTGCCGTCGGTCACGTCGATCTGGCCGGGCGCCGACTGGTTCGAGCGCGAAGCATTCGACCTGTACGGCATCATTTTCGAAGGCCACCCGGACCTTCGCCGCATCCTTACCGACTACGGTTTCGTCGGCCACCCGTTCCGCAAGGACTTCCCGCTCATCGGTAACGTCGAAGTCCGCTACGACGCCGAGCAGAAGCGCGTGGTCTACGAACCGGTCTCGATCGAGCCGCGCGTGCTTGTGCCGCGCACGATCCGCAACGATGCCGACCTCGATCAGGCCAGGGCGGAAGCCGCCGACCGCTGGCGGGAGAACTAAGCCGTGGAAGAAATCCGCAATTACACGATGAACTTCGGTCCGCAGCATCCTGCTGCGCACGGCGTGCTGCGCCTCGTGCTGGAAATGGACGGCGAGACCATCGTCCGTGCCGATCCGCACGTGGGCCTGCTGCACCGTGGTACCGAAAAGCTCGCCGAGTCCAAGCCGTTCAACCAGTCGATCGGTTACATGGACCGTCTCGACTACGTTTCGATGATGTGCAACGAGCACGCCTACGTGCGCGCCATCGAAAACCTGCTCGGCATCGAGGCCCCCATCCGTGCGCAGTACATCCGCACGATGTTCGACGAGATCACCCGCATCCTGAACCACCTCATGTGGGTGGGCTCCAATGCGCTCGATCTAGGCGCCATGGCGGTGTTCCTGTACGCCTTCCGTGAGCGCGAAGAGCTCATGGACGTCTACGAGGCGGTGTCGGGTGCGCGCATGCACGCCACCTACTACCGTCCGGGCGGCGTGTACCGCGACCTGCCGGAGCAGATGTCGAAGTATCGCGAGTCGCCGTGGCACAAGGGCAGCGACCTCAAGCGCCTGAACGCCTGGCGCGAAGGTTCGATGCTCGACTACCTCACCGAGTTCACGAACGACTTCCCCAAGCGCGTCGACGAATACGAACTGCTGCTCACCAACAACCGTATCTGGAAGCAGCGTACGGTGGGCATCGGCATCGTCGACCCCGAGAAGGCACAGGCCTGGGGCATGACCGGCGCCATGCTGCGCGGTTCGGGCATCGCATGGGATCTTCGCAAGAAGCAGCCCTACGCGGCCTACGACAAGATGGACTTCGACATCCCCGTCGGCGTCAATGGTGACTGCTACGACCGTTACCTGGTCCGCGTCGAAGAGATGCGCCAGGCCAACCGCATCATCCGCCAGTGCGTGGATTGGCTGAAGGCCAACCCGGGCCCGGTGATGGTGCAGAACTACAAGGTCGCCCCGCCCAGCCGTGTCGAGATGAAAAACGACATGGAAGCGCTGATCCACCACTTCAAGCTCTTCACCGAGGGCTATGGCGTTCCCGCCGGCGAAACCTACGCCGCCGTCGAAGCGCCGAAGGGTGAATTCGGCTGCTACCTCGTTTCCGACGGTGCCAACAAGCCGTTCCGCGTGCACCTGCGCGCGCCGGGCTTCGCGCACCTGTCCTCGATGGATGCTTTCGTACGGGGCCACATGCTCGCCGACGTCGTCGCGATGATCGGCACCTACGATCTCGTCTTCGGCGAAGTCGACCGCTAAGTCGACGGAGTAAAAGAATCATGAAAGCCACCGGTCATTTCGAGCAGGTGAAGGACGTCGATCCTCTCGTCGTGCTCAACGATCACACGCGCGCCCACGTCGATCATTGGGTGTCCAAGTTCCCGCCGGACCGCAAGCGTTCGGCACTGATCCAGTCGCTCATGGCGGCGCAGGAACAGAACCAGGGTTACCTCACGGACGAACTGATCACGGCGGTCGCGAAGTACCTCGACCTGCCGCCGATCTGGGCCTACGAAGTCGCGAGCTTCTACTCGATGTTCGAGACCTCGCCCGTCGGCCGCAACAACGTCGCCATCTGCACCAACATCTCGTGCTGGCTCAACGGCGCCGAAGGCCTCGTTCGCCACTGCGAGAAGAAGCTGGGCATCAAGACCGGCGAAAGCACCGCCGACGGCCGCATCTACCTCAAGCAGGAAGAGGAATGCCTGGCCGCGTGTGCGGGCGGTCCGATGATGGTCGTCAACGGTCATTACCACGAGAAGCTGACGGCCGAAAAGCTCGACGCGATCCTCGACGGTCTGAAGTGAGGTAAGGGCAATGGCTAGCACCACCGGTCCGGTCGGACCCGCTCCCAAGGAACACCAGGTCGTCTATACGACCCTGCATTTCGAGAAGCCCTGGTCGCTCGAAAGCTACGAAAAGGTCGACGGCTGGAAGGCGTGGAAGAAAATCCTCGCCGAGAAGCCCGATCCGGCCGACATCATCGAAGAAATCAAGAAGAGCTCGCTGCGTGGCCGCGGCGGCGCCGGCTTCCCCACCGGCCTGAAGTGGTCGTTCATGCCGCGCAACGCGCCGGGCCAGAAGTACATCCTCTGCAACTCGGACGAATCCGAGCCGGGCACCTGCAAGGACCGCGACATCCTGCGCTTCAACCCGCACTCCGTGCTGGAAGGCCTGGCGATCGCGTGCTACTGCACTGGCTCCACGGTTGCCTACAACTACATGCGTGGCGAGTTCCACCACGAGCCGTTTGAGCACATCGAGGAAGCCCTGAAGGAAGCCTACGCGGCCGGCCTGCTGGGCAAGAACGTCCTCGGCTCCGGCGTGGACGTGGACATCTACAACGCCCTCGGCGCTGGCGCCTACATCTGCGGCGAAGAAACCGCTCTGATGGAATCGCTCGAAGGCAAGAAGGGCCAGCCACGCTTCAAGCCGCCGTTCCCGGCCGGTTTCGGCCTGTACGGCCGCCCGACCACGATCAACAACACCGAAACCTACGCTTCGGTGCCGGCGATCCTGCGTAACGGCGCGGAGTGGTTCCTCAACATCGGCAAGCCCAACAACGGCGGCCCGAAGATCTTCTCGGTCTCCGGCCACGTGAACAACCCGGGCAACTTCGAGATCAAGCTCGGCACCTCGTTCGCCGACCTGCTGGAGATGGCGGGTGGCGTTCGCAACGGCCACACGCTGAAGGCGGTCATCCCGGGCGGCTCCTCGATGAAGGTGCTGCCGGCCGAGAAGATCATGGAATGCACCATGGACTACGACTCGCTGCAGAAGGCGGGTTCGGGTCTGGGTTCGGGCGCCGTGATCGTGATGGACGAGAAGACCTGCATGGTCCGCGCCTGCCACCGCATCTCGCGCTTCTACAAGGCGGAGTCGTGCGGCCAGTGCACCCCGTGCCGCGAAGGCACCGGCTGGATGTACCGCGTGCTGTCGCGCATCGTTGAAGGCAAGGGCACGCAGGATGACCTGCACCGCCTGAAGGCCGTGGCCGGTCAGATCGAAGGCCACACCATCTGTGCCTTCGGTGAAGCGGCCGCCTGGCCGGTGCAGGGCTTCCTGCACCACTTCTGGCACGAATTCGAATACTACGTGGAGCATGGCCGTTCGATCGTCGACGGTCCGGCTGACACGGTCACCACTGGAGTCGCTGCATGAGTGCGCAGCCCGTAGCCAATGCCGCGCCGGATCTCGTCAATGTCGAGATCGATGGCGTTCCGGTGCAGGTAGCCAAGGGGTCGATGATCATCCAGGCGGCCGACGCCGTCGGTATTGCCATCCCGCGCTTCTGCTACCACCGCAAGCTTCCGATCGCCGCCAACTGCCGCATGTGCCTGGTGGAAATCGAGAAGATGCCCAAGCCGGCGCCGGCCTGCGCCACGCCGGTGGGCGAGGGCATGAAGGTCTTCACGCGTTCGGACAAGGCGCTCAAGTCGCAGCGCAACGTGATGGAGTTCCTGCTCATCAACCACCCGCTCGACTGCCCCATCTGCGACCAGGGCGGCGAGTGCGAACTGCAGGACATCTCGCTCGGCTACGGTCGTTCGGTGTCCCGCTACGTCGAGCGCAAGCGCACGGTGGCCGACGAGAACCTCGGCCCCCTGATCGCCACCGAGATGACCCGCTGCATCCAGTGCACGCGCTGCGTCCGCTTCACCAGCGAGATCGCCGGCACGTACGAACTGGGTGGCATGAGCCGCGGTGAAAACCTCGAGATCGGCACCTACATCGGCAAGACGATCGAGAGCGAACTGTCGGGCAACATCATCGACGTCTGCCCGGTCGGCGCGCTCACCAACAAGCCGTTCCAGTTCCAGGCCCGCGCCTGGGAACTGATCGCGCGCCCGTCCGTCGCCTATCACGACGCGCTGGGCTCGAACCTGTGGATGCACACCCGCCGTGGCGAAGTGCTCCGCAACGTGCCGCGCGACAACGAAACCATCAACGAGTGCTGGCTGTCCGACCGTGACCGCTACAGCCACCAGGGCCTCTACGCGGCAGATCGCGTCAAGGCACCGATGGTCAAGCGCAACGGCCAGTGGGCCACCACGACCTGGGACGACGCCCTATCCGTCGCGAAGGAAGCGCTCAAGAGCGTGTCCGGCAGCGACCTCGGCGTGCTGGTTCACGGCGCCACGTCGAACGAGGAGGGCGAACTGCTCGTCCGTCTCGCCCGTGGCCTGGGCAGCGCCCACGTCGATCACCGCCTGCGTCAGCTCGACTTCGCGGACAACGCCTTCGCCAAGCCCTTTGCCTCGACGATCGCCTCGTTCGACAAGGTGAAGTCGGCGCTGCTGGTCGGTTCCGACCTGCGCCACGAAGTGCCGCTGCTCAACCACCGCATCCGCCAGGCGGTGAAGAAGGGCGCCAAGGTGTATGCCGTGAACCCGGCGCACTTCCGCTTCAACTATCCGCTGGCCGGTGAAGCCGTGGCCGCGCCGCATGCACTGGTCGACGAACTGCTGAAGCTGGCCAAGGCCGCCGCCGAAAACGGTGCGGCCCTGCCGGAATCGATCGTCGCTGCCGTCAACGGCGCCGAAACGAACGATGCTTACCGCGACGCCTTCAAGGGCATCGCGGGCGACGGCTCGGTGGTGATCCTCGGCCACGCTGCGGTCACCCATCCGGAAGCTTCCTGGCTGCGTGCCATTGCCCGCTTCATCGCGCAGGCGGCCGGTGCTGCCTTCAACGAGCTGCCGGTCGGTGCCAACGCCATCGGCCTGTCGTCGGTGGGCGTGTTGCCTTCCGCCGGTGGTCTCGATGCCCGCGCCATGCTGGCCCAGCCGCGCAAGGGCTACATCCTCTACAACGTGGAGCCGCCGCACGACTTCGCCGATGGCGCACTCGCGCAGCAGGCGATGCACTCGGCGCAGACCGTGGTGGCGTTCGCCGCCTACGCCAGCGACGCGCTCAAGGATTCGGCGGATGTCATCCTGCCGATCGCCCTGACGCCGGAACTGGACGGCACGCTGATCAACGTCGAAGGCACCGCCCAGGTGGTGGGTGCCGGCGCGAAGGCGCCGGGCGATGCGCGCCAGGGCTGGAAGGTCCTGCGTGCACTGGGCGGCCTGCTCGGTGTCTCCGGTTTCGAGTTCGACGATCTTGCCGGCCTGCGTGATGGCCTGACCGAGCGCGCTACGGAATCCCGTACGCAGGTTGCATCGCGCGCTTCCGGTGTGTCGTTCTCGCGCCTGGCCACCACGCCGATCTACCGCGGCGACGCGGTGCTGCGTCGCGCCGGTGCACTGAACTCGCACCCACTCAACCGCGCCGCCGCTGTCCGCATCAATGCGGAAGAGGCCGGCAAGCTCGGTCTGGCGGAGGGCGGCAACGCCCGCGTCGGCGACACGATCCTGCCGGTGGCCATCGATGCCTCGGTGCCTGCGGGCGCCGCGTGGATCGAAGCCGCGCATTCCGAAACCGCGATGCTGCCCCCGTACGGCGCGGCCATCACCCTGAGCAAGGCGTAAACCATGGCCGATCAACTCTTCGACCACATCTTGCTGCCGGTGCTCTTCATCCTGGCGATCGTGCTGCCGCTCGTTATCGGCGTGGCACTGTACGTCTGGTGGGAGCGCAAGGTGCTGGGCTGGATGCATGTCCGCATGGGACCCAACAAGGTCGGTCCCGCGGGCCTGCTCCAGGCTTTCGCCGACGTCGTGAAGCTGCTTCTGAAGGAAGTGGTGCTCCCGACCAACGCGAACAAGGCGCTCTACTACCTGGCTCCGCTGCTGGCCCTCGTGCCCGCGCTGGCGGCCTGGGCAGTGGTGCCCTTCAGCCCGGGCGTGGTGCTCGCCAACCTCAATGCGGGCGTGCTCTACCTGCTGGCCATGACCTCGATGGGCGTGTACGGCATCATCCTCGCCGGCTGGTCGTCCAACTCGCGTTACGCGATGCTTGGTGCGATGCGTGCGGCGGCGCAGGTAATCTCGTACGAACTGTCGATGGGCATGTCCATCGTCTGCGTGCTGGTGCTCACGGGTAGTCTCAATCTCTCGGCGATCGTCGAAGCACAGGCCGGCAGCGCCCTCAGCTGGTACTGGATTCCGCTGCTGCCGGTCTTCGTCATCTACTTCGTGTCGGGCGTGGCGGAAACCAACCGCGCCCCGTTCGACGTGGCAGAAGGCGAATCCGAAATCGTGGCCGGTTTCCACGTGGAATACTCCGGCTCGCCGTTCGCGCTGTTCTTCCTGGCCGAGTACGCCAACATGATCCTGGTCAGCTTCCTGACCTCGATCCTGTTCATGGGCGGCTGGCTGTCGCCGTTCCCGGAAAGCTGGGGCCTCATCGGCCACGGTGGCTTCCACTGGCTGTTCGCCAAGGTCTTCCTCTTCGCCTTCCTGTTCCTGTGGTTCCGCGCCAGCTTCCCGCGCTACCGCTACGACCAGATCATGCGCCTCGGTTGGAAGGTCTTCATTCCCATCACCATCGTCTGGGTCCTCGTTGCCGGCTGCATGAAGTACTTCGGCTGGGTCCACATCGGAACGGGAGCCTAAAGAGCCATGTCCCGCGTCATTCATTATTTCAAGAGCCTCCTGCTCCTTGAGCTGTTCAAGGGCATGGGCCTGACCATGCGTTACATGGTCAGCCCCAAGTACACGATGCGCTACCCGATGGAGCACATCCCCAAGTCGAACCGCTTTCGTGGCCTGCACGCCCTGCGTCGCTACGCCAACGGCGAAGAGCGCTGCATTGCCTGCAAGCTGTGCGAAGCGGTGTGCCCGGCACTGGCCATCACCATCGACTCGGCCCCGCGCCCGGAAGACGGCCAGCGTCGCACCACGCGCTACGACATCGACCTGTTCAAGTGCATCTTCTGCGGTTTCTGCGAAGAGAGCTGCCCGGTCGACTCCATCGTCGAGACGCACGTGCACGAGTATCACTTCGAACATCGTGGCGAGAACGTGGTGACCAAGGGCCAACTGCTGGCCATCGGTGACCGCTTCGAGCAGGACATCGCTGCCGCCCGCGCGCAGGACGCGGCTTACCGCTGAGCGCCCGGAGACCTATGCGATGAATACCGATCTGCTCCAACTCATCTGTTTCTACCTCTTCGGCGGCGTGGCGGTCATCGCCAGCCTGATGGTCATCTCGGTGCGCAACACGGTCCACGCCGTGCTGTCCCTGGTGCTAACCTTCTTCAGCATGGCCTGCGTCTGGCTGCTGGCCGAAGCGGAGTTCCTTGCCATCGCCCTCGTCGTCGTCTACGTCGGCGCGGTGATGGTGCTGTTCCTGTTCGTGGTCATGATGCTCGACATCAAGCAGGAGAACGTGCGCGAAGGCTTCATCCGGTACCTGCCGGTGGGCATCATCGTGGCGGGCGTCATGCTGGTGGAAATGCTGGCGATGATCGGCGTGAAGGCGATGCATGCCCACACGCTCGGCCCGAACCCGGCCGGCGACTCGAACGTGGCGTGGCTGGGCCGTGCCCTCTACACCGAGTTCCTGCTGCCGTTCGAAATCGCCGCGCTGATCCTCACCGTGGGTATCGTCGCCGCCGTGGCCCTGACCCTGCGTCAGCGCGTGGGCGTGCGTCACCAGTCCGCTTCGCAGCAGGTCATCGTCAAGGCCACCGATCGCGTCCGCGTGGTGAAGGTCGCCTCGACCCAGATGGCCTCGGTCGTACCGGCCCCGGCACCCGCCGAACCGACGCAGGAGAACGCCAAGTGATCACGCTTTCCCATTACATCGTGCTCGGCGCGGTCCTGTTCTGCATCGCCGTCGCGGGCCTGTTCATCAACCGCAAGAACGTGATCGTGCTGCTCATGGCGATCGAGCTGATGCTCCTCGCGGTGAACACCAACTTCGTGGCCTTCTCGCGCTTCTTTGGCGACGTGTCGGGCCAGGTGTTCGTGTTCTTCATCCTCACCGTGGCCGCGGCGGAATCCGCCATCGGCCTGGCGATCCTGGTCCTGCTGTTCCGTAACCGCAGCACGATCAACGTCGCCGAAATCGACAGCATGAAGGGTTGATCCGATGAGTCTCTCGCTTTCAATCCTCCTGACGATCGCACTCGCGCCCCTCGCGGGTTCGATCCTTGCCGGCCTTTTCGGCAAGGTGATCGGCCGGGCAGGGGCGCATACCGCCACCATCCTCGGTGTCGCGATCGCCTGCGGCCTGTCCTTCTACGTGCTCTACCAGCTGGTCTTCGCCGGGGCGCAGAACTTCAACCAGGACATCTACACCTGGTTCGAGATCGGCCGCTTCCACGCGTCGGTCGGCTTCATGATCGACCGTCTCACCGCCATGATGATGGTGGTGGTCACCTTCGTGTCGCTGCTGGTGCATCTGTACACCATCGGCTACATGGCGGAAGACCCGGGCTACCAGCGCTTCTTCAGCTACATCTCGCTCTTCACCTTCTCGATGCTGATGCTCGTCATGAGCAACAACTTCATGCAGCTGTTCTTCGGCTGGGAAGCGGTGGGCCTGGTGTCGTACCTGCTGATCGGCTTCTGGTACAAGCGCCCGACGGCGATCTTCGCCAACCTCAAGGCCTTCCTGGTCAACCGCGTGGGTGACTTCGGTTTCCTGCTGGGTATCTCGGCGATCCTGTTCTTCCTGGGCACGCTCGATTACCAGACCGCCTTCGACCATGCGCCGGAGCTGGTGGGCAAGACCCTGCAGATCACCCAGAACCACGCCTGGGACGCTGCCACCGTGATCGGCATCCTGCTGTTCATCGGTGCCATGGGCAAGTCGGCCCAGGTGCCGCTGCACGTGTGGCTGCCTGATTCGATGGAAGGCCCCACGCCCATCTCGGCGCTGATCCACGCGGCCACCATGGTGACCGCGGGTATCTTCATGGTCGCCCGCATGTCGCCGATCTTCGAGCTGAGCGACACCGCGCTGTCGTTCATCCTGGTCATCGGTTCCACCACGGCACTGTTTACCGGCCTCATCGGCATCGTGCAGAACGACATCAAGCGCGTCATCGCGTACTCCACGCTCTCGCAGCTGGGCTACATGACCGTCGCGCTCGGCGTGTCCGCCTATAGCGGCGCCGTGTTCCACCTGATGACCCACGCCTTCTTCAAGGCGCTGCTGTTCCTCGGCGCCGGCTCGGTCATCATGGGCATGCACCACGAGCAGGACATGCGCTACATGGGCGGCCTGCGCAAGTACATGCCGGTCACCTGGATCACGATGTGGATCGGTTCGCTGGCCCTGGCCGGCACCCCGTTCTTCTCGGGCTTCTACTCGAAGGATGCCATCATCGAGGCGGTGGGCGAGTCCCATCGCTGGGGCGCCAGCTACGCTTACTTCTGCGTGCTGGCCGGCGTGTTCGTCACCTCGTTCTACAGCTTCCGCCTGCTCTACATGACCTTCCATGGCAAGGAGCGCTTCACGGTAGAGCACAAGAAGCATGGCCACGGCCATGACGATCACCACGACGACGACCATGGTCACCACACCCCGGGTGTGCTGGAACATGCGCCGCATGAATCGCCGTGGGTCGTCACCGTTCCGCTGCTGCTGCTGTCGATCCCCTCCATCGTGATCGGCTGGTTCACCGTCAAGCCGATGCTGTACGACCACTGGTTCGGCAAGGCCATCCACGTCGACGAGAAGAACGACGTGCTGGGCGAACTGGCGCACGAGTTCCACGGCGCGCTGGAAGCCGGTATCCACGGCTTCACCGCGGCTCCGTTCTGGATCGCCTTCGCCGGCTTCGCCGTCGCCACGTACATCTACCTGTTCAACCCGAAGGTTGCGGACAAGGCGAAGACGGCCCTCAAGCCGATCTACGAACTGCTCAACCACAAGTACTGGATCGATGAACTCTACTTCGCGGTGTTCGCGAAGGGCGGCGTCAAGCTGGGCCAGGGCCTGTCGAAGGTGGGCGACACCGCCATCATCGACGGCGCCATGGTCAACGGCTCGGCGGGTCTGGTCCGCCGCATCGCCGGTGGCGTGCGCCACCTGCAGTCCGGATTCCTCTTCCATTACGCGTTCGCCATGATCCTCGGCCTCATCCTGCTCCTGGGCGGGTACTGGCTGATCGGGCAATAAGGGAAACGAGCTATATGTCGAATCACTTGCTCAGCCTGTTGATCTGGCTCCCGGTCGTCGGCGCCATCCCGGTGCTGCTGGCCGGCTCCGGTCGCCCAGGCCTCGCCCGCTGGATCTCGCTGCTGGTGGCGGTTGCCACGTTCGCCGCCAGTCTGGCCCTCCTGCCTGCCTACGATGCCGCCACCGGCACGCTTCAGCTCAGCGAATCGCTGAGCTGGATCCCGTCGCTGGGCATCAACTACTCGCTGGCCGTCGATGGCATCTCCGTCGCACTGATCATCCTGACCACCTTCACCCAGATCCTCGTGATCGTGGGTGCCTGGGAAGTCATCCAGAACAAGCCGCACCAGTACATGGCCGCGATGCTGATCCTGGAAGGCCTGATGATCGGCGTGTTCTGCGCGACGGACGCACTGCTGTTCTACGTGTTCTTCGAAGCCATGCTGATCCCGATGTTCATCATCATCGGTATCTGGGGTGGTCCGCGCCGTGTGTACGCGACGCTGAAGTTCTTCATCTACACGTTCTTCGGCTCGATCTTCATGCTGGTCGGCCTGCTGTACCTGTATCACAAGACCGGCGGCAGCTTCGCGCTGGCCGACATGGCCAACGTGCACCTGACGCTCACCGAGCAGAGCTGGCTGTTCTTCGCCTTCCTCATCGCCTTCGCGGTGAAGGTGCCGATGGTGCCGGTGCACACCTGGCTGCCAGACGCCCACGTGGAAGCGCCCACCGGTGGTTCGGTGGTGCTGGCGGCGGTGATGCTGAAGATCGGTGGCTACGGTTTCCTGCGTTTCAGCCTGCCGATCACGCCGGACGCCTCGCACCAGTTTGCCTGGCTGATCATCGTCCTGTCGCTCATCGCGGTGTGCTACATCGGCTACATCGCGCTGGTCCAGCAGGACATGAAGAAGCTGGTGGCCTACTCGTCGATCGCCCACATGGGCTTCGTCACGCTGGGTATCTTCATCGCGTTCATGCTGGTGCGTGAATCGAACAACCCGGATGCGGCCCGCCTGGGCATGCAGGGTGCGATGGTCCAGATGATCTCGCACGGCTTCATTTCCGGCGCGATGTTCAGCTGCATCGGCGTGCTCTACGACCGCCTGCACTCCCGCCAGATCAAGGACTACGGCGGCGTCATCAACGTGATGCCGATCTTCGCCCCGTTCTACGTGCTGTTCGCCATGGCCAACAGCGGCCTGCCGGGCACCAGCGGTTTCGTGGGCGAATTCATGGTGATCCTGGCCGCGTTCTCGGCCAATCCGTGGATCGCGCTGTTCGCTGCCTTCACCCTCATCATCGGCGCCGCCTACACCTTGTGGATGGTCAAGCGCGTGCTGTGGGGCGACATCACCAACCCGCACGTGAAGGAACTCACCGACGTCAACGGTCGTGAAATCTTCATGCTCTCCGCGTTCGCTGCCGGTGTGCTGCTGTTCGGCATCTGGCCGGAGCCGCTGGTCCATCTGATGGATGCGTCGGTCTCTCGCATTGTCGAGCAGCTGGCCATTTCGAAAGTCTGAGCGGGAATTACTCCATGCCTGGTATCAATGACATCGTAACCCTGCTCCCCGAGGTGTACCTCGTGGTCGCAGCCTGCGTACTGCTCCTGCTCGACGCCTTCCTGAAGCCGTCGCAGAAGGACGCGGTGCACTGGCTGTCGGTCCTCGTGCTCCTCGTTGGCGCCTATCTCGTGGTGAGCGGCCAGCCGGCCGGCGGCGCCACCGCCTTCAACGGCATGTTCATCCGTGATGGCGTGTCCGAGGTGCTGAAGCTGTTCTCGCTGCTGGTCACCGCGGTGATCTTCATCTACGCACGCCCCTACCTGAAGGACAGGGCGATTCCGTTCGGTGAGTTCTACACGCTCACGATCTTCGCTTCCGTCGGCATCATGTTCCTGGTGTCGGCCGGCAGCCTGGTCACCGTGTACCTGGGCCTCGAACTGCTGACCCTCTCGTCGTACGCCCTGGTCGCGCTGAACCGCGATTCGAGCCTGTCGTCGGAAGCGGCCATCAAGTACTTCGTGCTGGGTGCACTGGCCTCGGGCATGCTGCTGTACGGCATGTCGATGGTCTACGGCGCCACCCACAGCCTCGACCTGCACACGATCCACGCCGCCATCGTCGGTACGGAATGGAAGACCCTGCTGCTGTTCGGCCTGGTCTTCATGATCGTCGGCATCGGCTTCAAGCTGGGCGCCGCTCCGTTCCACATGTGGATTCCGGATGTCTACCAGGGCTCGCCGACCGCCGTCACCGTGTTCATCGGTTCGGCGCAGAAGCTCGCTGCGTTCGGCATGGCCTACCGCCTGCTGTCCACCGGCATGGGCGACATCGCCGGCGGCACCACGGGTCTTGCTCCGCAGTGGCAGCTGATGCTGGCCGTGCTGGCCGTGATCTCGCTGGCCATCGGTAACCTCGTCGCCCTGGTGCAGACCAACCTCAAGCGCGTGCTGGCTTATTCCACCATCTCGCACATGGGTTACCTGATGCTGGGCCTGGTCAACGCCGGTCCGGAAGGCTACTCGGCCTCGATGTTCTATGCCGTCAGCTACGCGCTCACCAGCGCCGCCGCGTTCGGCATGCTCATCATCCTGTCGCGCGCCGGTTTCGAGTGCGAAGAGGTCGACGACCTCAAGGGTCTGAACCAGCGTTCGCCGTGGTTCGCCTTCATGATGCTGCTGGTGATGTTCTCGCTGGCCGGCGTGCCGCCGCTGTTCGGGTTCTACGGCAAGCTGCTGGTACTGAAGGCCGCGGTGGATGCCGGCATGCTCTGGCTCGCCATCGTCGGTGCCGTGTTCGCGATCATCGGCCTCTACTACTACCTGCGCGTCGTAAAGGTGATGTACTTCGATGCACCGAACGAGGCCGTCGAAGTGCGCGCCACGCCGGACGTTGCATCGCGCTGGGTACTGTCGATCAATGCACTCGCGCTTCTGGTGCTCGGCTTCACCTGGGCACCGCTGTTCGCGTGGTGCCAGAGGGCATTCGCGGGCTGAGCCCGCGCATGTCCGAAGGGATATCGGTACTTTTTTTCACAAAGGTGTAAGAAAGTACTTGCAAGAAATCGGCCACATGGCTATACTTTTTGAATCTGATGCGGGGTGGAGCAGTCTGGCAGCTCGTCGGGCTCATAACCCGAAGGTCGTAGGTTCGAATCCTACCCCCGCTACCATTTTTGAACGGCGCAATCTCTGGATTGCGCCGTTTTTTTATGTCTGCAATCCGCAGGGCTTGTAGGGCATCACCTACAGACACGGGGCTTTCGGCGAGCTACGTTCGATAGGCCAGCGGGTCAGCTCCAGGGGTGACATCACAATCCTTACTACGGGGAGTACAGCGGGGCCGACACGTACGGCAAGTAATGTCATTTCATTCACAGAAGGAATTGCACATGAAGTACGTCACAAGCGCTTTCGCATTCGCACTCATGGTTGCCGGTATCGCAACCTCCACCCCGGCATCGGCGATGCAGCTCTGCTCAGGCTGCGTCGCTGCCTACGAAAAGTGTGTCGCGGCGGGTGGCTCCACTGCTAGTTGCTGGAAGTGTAATAACCCGACGTGTACGCCGTTCGGCGTGAAGGATTCCCTGGGCAGTGCCATCGACAAGCTCTCGTCGAAGAAGTCCAGGCAGATGAATCCGATGGACAAGCGTACGGCCCCGACGCTACTGGATAGCTGAGTCCCGGGCGCTGGACGGGCGGCAAGGGGAATAGGTTCGAATCCCGTTGCCGCCACCGGTTTTGCCGGGTCGCCCCGGGGCCAACCATTGGCACTTTGTCGCGCATCTTCGTCGGTCTAATGTATGGGCTGGTCCACAGGGAGCGGCTCATGAAAACGATCGGAAACCTCATCTGGTTCATCTTTGGCGGTTTGATCATGGGCCTGGGCTGGTGGCTGGCCGGCCTGGTGGCCCTCGTCACTATCGTGGGCATCCCCTGGGCGCGCTCCTGCTTCGTCATCGGCTCGTTCGCCTTCTTCCCGTTCGGCAAGGAGGCCATCGACCGGCGGGAACTCTCGGGGCAGGGCGACATCGGTACGAGTTCGCTCGGCACCCTCGGCAACATTATCTGGTTCGTGTTCGCCGGAATCTGGCTCGCAATCGGGCACGTCTGTTCGGCCGTGGCCTGTTGCGTGACGATCATCGGCATCCCGTTCGGCTGGCAGCATCTGAAACTCGCCGGCATCGCCCTGGCACCCATCGGCAAGACCGTGGTCAGTGTGGATGTGGCGGCGGCGTCGCGACGAATGAATGCCCAGGCCACGGTGACAAGGATGCGAGGCGCCTGACGCTTTCCCAGCGACTGAGCCACCTCGGCACTTATCGGGCGCCGGTCGCCTCTGGTAGCAGGCATGCCGGGTTGCTATACTCGTCGACCGGGGAAGAAGAGAGCGCACTCTTTGACCCCGGCTGGATGCGGGTAAACCCGCTGGCGATGGGGCAGGTAAAGGCCGAACTGTGCTCTTCGCCACCAGTACTAATCAGAAGCGCTGACCACGGTCAGCGCTTTTTTCTTGCCTGTGTTTTATGAAAAGAGGGATCCGCCGGTGCTTCAGGTCATTCTGGGGCCGCCCAGGCGTGGACCATCTGCCATGTCAGCCTTCCATATCCCTGGGCGTGCGACCAACGAGGATGCCGCTCACGGTCGAGCCATCTGTTGAGTTCAGGGTGACGAACCAATGGACGGGCGTCGGCGGAGCGGTTTCGCGCCCCGCAGGTTCAGAGGGGGGCGACCGGGCCAGGGTGCAGAGCATGGCGGAACGGATGCCGGCAGTCGCGGGGCGTGCGCCCTGGCAGGTAAATCCGCGGGCCTGGAGCGTCTTCACAGCGTCGGCAAGCGGCGTCGAGGCAGGAACCCAGTCGTCGAGCTGTTGCCTCGCGTCTTTTGCTGATTGCTGTGGCCTGAAAGTATCGGCAGCAAGGGCTGCGGTCGCGGCGTAACATCCTTGCGCTAAAAAGAAAGCTATAAGGGCAAGCAACGAGGGGCGAGTGGTCCTTGGCACTGGTCAAGCTCCTGGCGGGGCGTCCTGGTCAGATACACCATGATTTCCTGCCAGTGCAACCGGGAGGTGGCAAAGGGCCCGCGCTCTTTCAAGCTCGCGACTCCGCAATCAGGTACTGGCCGGGCGGCACGCCATGGGCTTGGCGGAAGGCCGCGGTGAAAGCGCTGGCACTGCTGTAGCCCAGGTCAAATGCGATGCGGGTGACCGACTGACCTTCGGCCAGCCGGGCAATGGCCGCCAGCAGGCAGGCCTGTTGGCGCCATGCCGCGAAACTCAGGCCGGTGTCTTCACGGAACCTGCGGGTGAACGCGCGGCGACTCATGCCGATTTCCCCGGCGACCTGGTCGATGATCATGGCGATGGATGGTTCAGCGAAGAGACGATGGCAGATTTGCGCAAGTCGCGCGTCCATGGGAAGCGGCACGCGCAGGGGCAAGGTAGGCATGGAAGCCATTTCTGCGATCAGCAAGGACATGATCTTGCCGGCGCGGCTATCCACCTCGTACAGCGCAGGCACATCGATGGCCGCTTCGATAAGTTGCCTGAGCAGCATCGAGACTTCGTAGATCTCGCAATGCCCTGGCATGCCGGCGGCATCCGCGTCGTCTTGCGCAACGAAGATATTGAGCATGGTCACGACGCCCGCCATGGTCATTTCATGCGCTACGCCCGACGGTATCCAGCATGCGCGCCCGGGCGGCACCAGCCATCGCTCGTGGGAGGTCGTCACGCTGATGCTGCCACGGGACGCATAGGCGAACTGGCCGCGTCGATGGGCGTGCATCGCGAAGGTGCTACCGGAAGCATGGTCGTTGGCGGTAGCTACGATGCTTCGCGGAGTATCTTCGTAGGGATCGAGCAGGATGTTACGCATGGCCCGAATTCTATAGTGAAAGGCCTGTTATCGATGGCAGGCCTGGGAGGCTTCGGCCACCATGAGCCACACCTTTCGCATCGGATCGATCATGGCTCCTGCTTTTCATCGTGTCGGCCACGGACCGCACCCCGTGCTCGTATTGAATGGCTGGTTCGGGGATGCCCGTTCCTTCGACGCCATGGAGCCGTGGCTGGCAACGGATCAATTCAGCTACGTGTTCATGGACTATCGAGGGTATGGCAAGCGCAAGGACGAAGCCGGGCAATACACCATCGACGAAATCGCCGGTGATGCCGTTGCACTTGCCGACGCGCTTTCATTGGCCCGCTTCAGCCTGATCGGGCACTCGATGGGAGGCATGGTGATCGAGAAGATCGCGATACGCGCGCCAGGTCGTGTGCGGTCATTGTTGCCCATTGCTCCCGTGCCCTGTGGCGGGGTGCGCTATGACGTCGCCACCCGGGCGTACCTTGAGGCCGCCGTCCACAGTGCAGCTCACCGGCGCAGCATCATCGACCGCAGCACGGGTGGTTGCCTACCCGCGACATGGCTGGACTGGAAGACGGAATACTCGCTGGCTACGTCATCACCAGCGGCTTTTTCAGGCTACTTCAACGCATGGGCCGATACGGATTTTTCCAGCCAGATCGAAGGCGTGCATCCCTTGAACGTGATCATTGGAGAGCGCGATCCCGTCTTCAACGCGGATCTCATGGCGAAAACCTATCTCAAGCGTTACCCGGGCAGCTCACTGTCGATCATGCCGGACGTGGGGCATTACCCCATGAATGAAGCGCCACTTGCACTGGTGTCGCTGATCGAGGCGTTCCTGCGAACGGTATAGGTCGCCCAATAGCCTGACTTCATCGGTGACGATGGCACCATCGTATGACCACAAGTGATGACGCTTCGCTATGCGCCGAACGTCGTCACCACGAAATCGATGAAGCTCCGCAGTTTCGGCGATCGGTGGTTCGGAAGATGTACGACATGCATCGGGCGGCTGGGTAACGTGTCATCGGCGAATAGCTGTACCAGGCGGCCGGCCCGCACATCATGCTGAAGCAGCACGGCGGGCTGCATCACGATGCCAAGACCATGCAGGGCCGCCTGACGCAAGGCCCCGCCGTGATTGACGCGCAGGCGGCCATCGATGGCGACGCGATGTTCTCCTTCGTCATCGGTGATGCGCCACGGCGAAGCGGCCGACCAGCTGAAGGACAGGCACTCGTGGTGACTCAGGTCTTCGGGCTTTGCAGGCGTGCCGTGCCGCGAGAGGTAATCGGGCGATGCGCAGATCATCATCCGGTAGGGAGCCAGGGCGCGCGCGACCAGTCCGGAGTCGGGCAGGGTGCCGATGCGTAACGCGGCGTCGAAGCCTTCGTCCACGAGGTCGGCCGTGCGGTCGGACAGCGAGAGATCGATGCGCACCAGGGGATAGGCGGAAAGATAGGTGGCAAGCGCAGGGACCAGCGCCTCGCTGCCGAACGATACGGGCGCCGTCACCCGCAACGTACCGGTAGGTGCCGCTTGCTGGTTCTGCGCCTGCATATCCGATTCGCCGACCATGCGCAGGATCTCCTGGCAGCGCAGGTAATAGTCCTGTCCGAAGCCGGTAAGGCTCTGCCGGCGTGTGGTGCGGTTGAGCAGCCGGGTGCCGGCACGCGCTTCGAGGGAGCGCAGGTGTTTGCCGGCCATGGTGGGCGAGATGCCGCTCGCCTCTGCGGCTGCCTGGAGGCTGCCCTTGTCGACGGTATGGACGAAGACCTGCATGGCGGCCAGGAGATCCATTGCGCACCCTTGGTTTCTTATGAATGAAATGATTGGCTGATTATCGCCTCATGGCGTTTAATCAAACTAGGCCATCTTTTCAATGAAGGCCTGTCCCATGTCCACCACGCATTTCCCCGCCCGCTTTGCCGGCCGCACCGCTCTCATCACCGGCGGCGGTACCGGCATGGGCCGGGCTGCCGCACTTCGCCTCGGCCTGGAAGGTGCCAACGTCGTCGTCGCCGGGCGTCGTCCGGCCGAACTGGATGCGGTTGTCCAGGAGATACAGTCGGCGGGCGGTACGGCGCTGGCGATTCGTGCGGACGTCACGGATGCCAGCCAGGTCGAGGCCATGGTGGCTCGCACCGTCGAAGCGTTTGGTGCCCTGCACATGGCGTGGAACAACGCAGGCATGCTGGGAGCCTTCGCACCGGTGCACGCGTCAGAGCTGGCCGATGTCGATGCGATCCTCGCCACCAACCTGCGCGGTGTCTACGCCTGCCTTAAACACGAGATCGCCGCGATGCTGTCCGCTGGAACGACGGGTGCCATCGTCAATACATCGTCTTGGACAGCGCATGGCGCCATGCCCGGTGTCGCCGCCTATGCAGCCAGCAAGGCAGGGATCGATGCCATCGCGCGCAGCGTGGCCTTGGAGGTGGGCGAGCAGGGCATCCGTATCAACAACGTCAGCCCCGGCGTCATCGTCACGCCGATGTCGCGCGATGCGCTGGGGAGTGCCGCTGCAATGAAGCCATTCGTCCAGCACGCGGCTTTGCGCCGGGTGGGACAGCCGGAAGACGTAGCCGACGCCGTGCTGTGGCTGCTCTCGGACGAGGCTCGTTTCGTCACCGGCCAGAGCCTGCTCGTGGATGGCGGTTTTACTGTTGGAGGCCTTCGTCCGTGGTTGAACGAAGCCGTATCGGCAGCGATTTGATATGCCCTGGCGGGATATCGAAACAACTCACGGCAAGAGCGTATTTACATGCGAACGTGTCAGCGCCGACGGATGGTCCGAATCATTCCTATAGACGTCCAGACGCGATAATCCGGATGCCTTCGTTTTGCGGGTTTCATCACGTTCGCATGGCATCCATATGAAGGTCGTCATTTGCCGAAAGATTCATGAAAGATTCGGCGCTCTTTGCTCGTCCGGGCACTGGGGAGGGAAGACGTAGAGGCAGGTGTGTCGCGATTTCCTGCGAGGGGACGCAGGGTCGCTTATCACCAGCGGGGCCAGGGAGGATTCCGCACAGCCTGAGCGTCATCGGTGCCAGCGCTTCCGTCATGCGGAAGCAACCACGGGCTAACGAAGGACCACACATGAAGATCGATGCTTTCGCTTTGGGGGTTACCCGCAAGACAGCACTGACGCTTGCCGTCGCGCTGGCGATGTCTTCACTTTCCGCACATGCCGATGACGCGTGGGTCTCCACGAACACGCACGCAGCCATTTCGCCGACGGTGAGCACGCAGGTGCAGGCCGCCAGCACTGCCGCCACGCCGGTGGCATCGGGTTATACGCTCAACGTGACGGGTGCGCCGCATATCGACGGCGCGGCCGTGACGGCGCTGGAAGCGGATCATCCGCTGCACGTCGTGGTGAACCTGAAGCTGCGCAACCAGGATGCCCTGCAGGCTTTCCTCTCTGCCGTGAACACCCCGGGCAATGCGCTGTTCGGGAAGTTCCTGACGCCGGATCAGTTCAAGGCACAGTTCGGTCCGACGCAGGCCCAGGTCGACGCCGTGGTGGCTCACCTGCAGCAGGCCGGCTTCACCAACATCCAGGTTACCCCCAACAACCTGCTCGTTTCCGCCGACGGTAACCCCGGTGCTGCGGCCAACGGCTTCCATACCTCGCTGAAGCGTTTCAGCGCCAACGGCCGCGAGTTCTTCGCCAACGATACGCCGGCCCTCGTGCCGGCCTCGCTGGGTGACTCGGTCAACGCCGTGCTCGGCCTGCAGAACGTGTCGGTGAAACACACGCTGCATCATGTCTACAAGCCCGAGAACGTGACGGTGCCCGGACCGGCATCGAGCACGCGCGCTGCTGCGGCCGTTGCTGCCCATCATCCCCAGGATTTCGCCACGATCTACGGTGGTTCCAGCCTGCCGGCCGCGACCAATACGGCCGTGGGCATCATTACCTGGGGCTCGATCACGCAGACCGTCACCGACCTCAATAGCTTCACGTCGAGCGCAGGCCTTGCAACCGTCAATTCGACGATCAAGAAGGTCGGCAGCGGCACCTTCGCCAACGATACGGATTCCAACGGCGAGTGGTCGCTGGACAGCCAGGACATCATCGGTATTTCCGGTGGCGTGAAGCAGCTGATTTTCTACACCTCGCCCAACGGCGATTCGAACTCGTCGGGCATTACCGATGCCGGTATTACCGCGACCTACAACCAGGCGGTGACCGACAACATCGCGAAGCTCATCAACGTGTCGCTCGGCGAAGATGAAACCGCCGCGCAGCAGAGCGGTACGCAGTCCGCCGATGACGCGATCTTCCAGCAGGCCGTGGCCCAGGGCCAGACCTTCTCGATCGCTGCCGGCGATGCGGGTGTCTACCAGTGGTCGCAGGATCCGCTGTCCGGTGCGCCGGGCTACGTCGCCAACTCGGCTGGCACGGTGAAGATCGACCTCACCCACTACTCGGTCAGCGAGCCGGCCAGTTCGCCTTACGTGATCCAGGTCGGTGGTACGCAGCTGTCCACCAGTGGCACCACGTGGTCGGGCGAAACGGTGTGGAACGAAGGCCTGTCGGCCGTGGCGCCCAGCCAGGGTGACAACAACCAGCGCCTCTGGGCGACCGGTGGCGGCACCAGCCTGTACGAGACCGCGCCGTCGTGGCAGTCGTCGGTATCCAGCTCCACCAAGCGCGTGGGTCCGGATATCTCCTTCGACGCGGCCTCGTCGTCCGGTGCGCTGATCATCGTCAACGGACAGACCGAGCAGGTCGGTGGTACCTCGCTGGCGTCGCCGCTGTTCGTCGGTGCCTTCGCTCGTATCGAATCGGCCGCGAACAACGGCATTGGCTTCCCGGCCTCGAAGTTCTACCAGGCCTTCCCGACGCAGACCTCGCTGCTGCATGACGTGACCTCGGGCAACAACGGCTACCAGGGCCACGGCTACAACGCGACCACGGGCTTCGACGAAGCCACCGGCTTCGGCAGCTTCGACATCGGCAAGCTCAACACCTACGCCCAGGCCAACTGGGTGACCGGCGGCAACACCGGCGGCGGTGGCGGAACCACCGGCAACGTGCTGCAGAATGGCGTGGCAGCCACTGGCCTCGCTGCGGCGAAGAACGGCCAGGTTGCCTACACCGTTGCGGTGCCGGCAGGCGCCACCAACCTGAAGATCGCCATCTCTGGCGGTACCGGCGATGCCGACCTGTACGTGAAGTTCGGTGCGACCCCGACGCTGTCCAGCTATGACTGCCGTCCGTACCTCACGGGCAACAACGAGTCGTGCAGCTTCTCGTCGGCACAGGGCGGCACGTACTACATCCTGCTCAATGGCTACGCCGCGTTCTCGGGCGTCTCGCTGAAAGCTACCTGGACCAACTGACCTTCGTCAGTGGCGATGGACCGCAACGCCCCTCTGCAAGGAGGGGCGTTTTTTCTTTTTTTGCAGGAGCGCGCCTCGCGCGCGACCGATGTTCGCGGCAGGCCCCGGGTCGCTCGCAAGGCGCGCTCCTGCAGTGGCAGCGCGTTACCATTCAGTTTTTCTTGACCGGAGCGACATCGTGCACATCCATGGCAGCTGTCACTGCGGCAACATCGTTTTCGACCTTGCGTGGCCAGGTGAACCACCGGTTCCCACGCGGGCGTGTACCTGTACTTTCTGCCGCAAGCATGGCGCGGCATGGACGGCGAATCCCTCGGCTTCGCTGGATATCCGCTTTCGGGACGCGTCGCGCGTCTCGCGGCATGAATTCGGAACGCGTACGGCGCAGTTCCATGTCTGCCAGGTCTGCGGGGTCGTTCCCGTGTGTACCAGCGATATCGAAGGGCGTCGCTATGCCGTGGTCAACGTCCGCACCTTCGATGGTGAGGTTCCTGTGGCGGATCCCGTGTCGGTCAGTTTCGACGGGGAGGGGGAGGATGACCGGCTGGCCCGCCGCGCGAGGGGCTGGATCGGCACGGTGACCATGGGGGCGTGAGCCGGGCTGCTTGTGTAGGAGCGCGCCTTGCGCGCGACCGGTTGTCGCGAAACCGTGGGTTCACTGCCATACCGGTCGCGCGCAAGGCGCGCTCCTACAGTGCCTCGTCTCAAATTTTGTTGAGACAGGGGCTGTCGGGCCTGCGTCCGGCCCGTCTCCGGGCATCTGGAACCCTTCACGCGGCAGGAGCTTACGAGGCTCGTTCTCCTTGCACGATGGAAGAAAAATGCGATAGAATTCGTGAATCTTAAAGCGCCGTTGACGAATATTCCGGCTTTCGTGTCCGCGGCGTTTCAGGAACTTTCTTTTTACAAGAAAGCCTCCTCGTGAGGCTTTTTTGTTGGGCGCATGGAAGCGTCCTGCGACACACTGTGAGCGCCGTCAGGGCATCGCGGAGGGCGCTGGAGGAGAGTGTCGGGATACATCGGCGACGAAAGGAATGGGCCGCTTGAGCCCTTTTTTTGTTTCTGGCGACCGGAAAACCGCAGGCATCGTGGACAACAACGCACTATCACAGCGCTTCTCCGACATCGTGGCCGAACTGGGCCTCGAAGTCCTGGGTATCGAATTTTCCCCGTCCGACGGGCAGAGCACGCTGCGCGTGTTCCTGGATGTCACGGCAGCCGAACGCGAGCGTCGCGAGGCCGCCGAGATTCCGCCGGAGGTGAACATCGAGGATTGCGAGGCCGCCAGCCGCGAGTTCTCCGCATGGCTCGACGTTGAAGATCCGATCCCCGGCAACTATGTACTGGAAGTCTCCTCTCCCGGCATCGACCGCCCGCTGTTCACGGCGGAGCAGTTCGCCCGGGTGTCCGGCCAGGAAGTAAAGGTGCTGCTGAAGGCCCCCATCGAGGGTCGCCGGCGCCTGAAAGGCAACGTCGTTGAAGTAAACGGCGAGCACATTGTGCTGGAAGGCGAGGCTGGCCGATTCGAATTCGAACATGCGGACGTCGAAAGCGCCCGCGTGGTACCCGACTGGGTGGCCCTCGGCTATGCGCCGCAGCCGAAGCCCAAGCCGGGCACCAAGAAGAAAACCAAATAACGAAACACGAAACGACGGGGTGCCCCAGTGGTGCCCTCATGGGAGTAGCGGCAATGAGCAAAGAAATTTTGCTGGTAGTCGACGCGGTCGCCAACGAGAAGGGCGTGCCGCGCGAAGTCATTTTCGAAGCCATGGAAGCGGCGCTGGCCTCGGCCGCCAAGAAGCGCTACCCCGATGAGGACCCGGACATCCGGGTCGTGATCGACCGCAACACGGGCGATTACGAGACCTTCCGGAGCTGGACGATCATCGCCAATGACGGCGAGATGGAAGACCCGTCCTACGAGATCCGTCTCATGGACGCCGAAGACGAAGCCGAAGGACAGGCGGTGGAAGTCGGTGGTTCGATCGAGCATCAGGTCGAAAACGCCGAATTCGGCCGCATCGCCGCACAGGCCGCCAAGCAGGTCATCGTGCAGCGCGTCCGCGAAGCCGAGCGCCAGCTGGTGGTCGACGCCTTCCAGGATCGCGTCGGCGAGCTAGTCACGGGCATCGTCAAGCGCGTCGAGCGCGGCAACATCTACCTCGACCTGGGCAGCAATGCCGAGGCCTTCATCCCGCGCGACAAGACGATTCCCCGTGAATCTCACCGCGTCGGCGACCGCGTGCGCGGTTACCTCTACGAGGTGAAGTCGGAAGTCCGTGGTCCGCAGCTGTTCGTCTCGCGCAGCGCCCCGGAATTCATGATCGAGCTGTTCAAGCTCGAAGTGCCCGAAGTGGGCCAGGGCCTGGTCGAGATCAAGGGCTGTGCCCGCGATCCGGGCGACCGCGCCAAGATCGCCGTGGTGGCTCACGACAGCCGCACCGATCCCATCGGCGCCTGCATCGGCATGCGCGGTTCGCGCGTGCAGGCCGTGTCCAACGAGCTCAACGGCGAGCGCGTGGACATCATCCTGTGGCACGAGAACCAGGCCCAGTACGTCATCAATGCGATGGCCCCGGCCGAAGTCCAGTCGATCATCATGGATGAAGAAAAGCACTCCATGGATATCGCGGTGGCCGAGGACAAGCTGTCCCAGGCCATCGGCCGCGGCGGCCAGAACGTGCGCCTGGCCAGCAAGCTCACGGCCTGGCAGCTCAATGTGATGACGCAGGACCAGGTCACCGCCAAGAGCGAAGCCGAGCAGCAGGCAGCACTCAGCCTGTTCATGGACAAGCTCGAGGTCGACGAGGAAATCGCCGGCATCCTGGTTTCCGAAGGTTTCTCCTCGGTCGAGGAAATCGCCTACGTGCCCAGCGCCGAGCTGCTCGCGGTCGAGGGCTTCGACGAGGACATCGTGGAAGAACTCCGCGCCCGTGCCCGCGACGCCCTGCTCAACGAAGCGCTGGCCGTGGAAGAAAACGTCGAAGGCCCGTCGCAGGAACTGCTCGATCTCGACGGCATGGACGAGGCCACGGCCTTCGCCCTGGTCGAGCGCAGCGTGAAGACCCTCGACGACCTGGGCGACCTGGCCGTCGACGAACTGATCGATATCGAAGGCATGACCGAGGAGCGCGCCAAGCAGCTGATCATGGCTGCCCGCGCACCGATGATCGCCCGTCTGGAGAAGGGTGGCTAAGCGCGGACCGGAAGCGCCCTGGAAGGGCGCCTCGAGGAGGGCTGAAATGCCCTCCACCAAGGATGGAGGCAGCCGTACGGGTCATCGAACGGCACGTAAGGTGGGTACGCGCGGGAACGGCGGAGAGTAAAGAACGATGTCGGACGTCACAATCAAACAACTGGCACAGGTCCTGGAAATGCCAGTCGAGAAGCTCCTTGGGCAGCTCGACAAGGCCGGGATGAAATTCAACAACGCGGATCAGGTCATCAGCAGCACCGAGAAGGTGAAACTGCTCGGATTCCTGCGCCGCACGCATGGCAAGAGCGACACCGCCGTCGAGGCCGAGGATTCGGCTCCGCGCCAGATCACGCTGAAGCGCCGCACGGTCGGCGAGCTGAAGGTGAACTCCGGTACGGGACGCAGTGCGGGTCCGGCCAAGACGGTCAACGTCGAGGTCCGTGCCAAGCGCACTTACGTCAAGCGCAGCGTCATCGCCGAGGACGCCGCTGTCGACGGCGACCGTGACGACGCCTCGCTGCAGCACGGCGAGTCGCACGACCAGCACGATCACGATGAAGCGCTGCTCCGCCAGGAAGCCGAGCGTCGCCAGGCCGAAGAGGCCGCGGCAGCACGCGAGGCCGCCGAAGCCGAAGCTCGTCGCAAGGAAGAAGAAGCCGCCGAAGCCCGTCGCAGGGCGGAAGCCGAGCAGCAGGCCGCGGCCGAGCGCGCTCGCGCCGATGCCGAGGCACGTGCTGCCGCAGAGGCTGCCGAAGCCGAAGCGCGCGCCAGCACCTCGCCGGCCGGCACCGCATCGGGTGACGATGCGCCGACCCATCAGGTTGCGAAGCTCGATACGCGCTCGCTGGGCATGATCCTTCCCCGTATCCATGAGCCGCGCAAGCGCGAGCGCGTGGTGTCCAAGCCTGCGCCGCCTCCGGCACCCGCTCCGGCCCCCGCACCCGTTGCCGCTGCGCCCGCTCCGGCAGCTGCCCGTCCGGCGGCACCGGCTGCCCGTCCGGCGCCGGGCGCCGCTGCGGCTGCCAGCGATGCGCGCGGCAACGCACGTCCGAAGCACGGTGGTGGCGGTGGTGGCGGTAACGCCGGCAACGGCGGCCGCAACGACCGCGAGTCGGGCGGCAAGCGTTTTGCCGGTGGCGAAATGCACCTGTCGGATGCCGACCGCGCCCGCCGCTCCAGCGGCAAGGGTGGTCGTGGCAAGCCGGGCAGGGGCGGTCGCATCGAACCTAACCGCGGCTCGGCCTCGTCGGGCGGTCCGCACGGCTTCACGCGTCCCACCGCTGCGGTGGTGCGCGAGGTTGTCATCGGCGACAACAACGTCGTGGCCGAGCTGGCACAGAAGATGGCCGTGAAGGGCGCCGAGGTCGTGAAGACGCTCTTCAAGATGGGCGTCATGGCGACCATCAACCAGACGATCGATCACGACACCGCCGCGCTGGTGGTGGAAGAACTCGGTCACACGCCGGTTCGTGCCACCGACAACGACGCGGAAGCGGCGCTGGCCTCGCATACGCAGAACGCGGAGCTGGACGGCGAGAAGATTTCCCGTCCGCCGGTCGTGACCATCATGGGTCACGTCGACCACGGCAAGACCTCGCTGCTCGACTACATCCGTCGTACCAAGGTCGCTTCGGGCGAAGCGGGCGGCATCACGCAGCACATCGGCGCTTACCACGTCGAAACCAGCCGTGGCGTCGTTACCTTCCTCGACACCCCGGGCCACGCGGCGTTCACCGCCATGCGTGCCCGCGGCGCGCAGTCCACGGATATCGTGGTGCTCGTGGTCGCTGCCGACGACGGCGTCATGCCGCAGACGCAGGAAGCCGTGAAGCATGCGCGTGCCGCCAAGGTGCCGCTGATCGTCGCGCTTACCAAGATGGACAAGTCCGACACCAATGTGGACCACGTCAAGCAGGGCCTCGCGAACCTCGAAGTCATCCCGGAAGACTGGGGCGGCGACACGCAGTTCGTGCCCGTCTCGGCCAAGACCGGCATGGGTATCGACGAACTGCTCGACGCCATCTCGATCCAGGCCGAAGTGATGGAGCTGAAGGCGGTTGCCGACGGTCGCGCTTCCGGTGTGGTCATCGAATCCAGCCTCGATCGCGGTCGTGGTCCGGTGGCGACGGTGCTCGTGCAGCAGGGCACGCTGAAGAAGGGCGACTTCGTCGTCTGCGGCGTGGAATACGGCCGCATGCGCGCCCTGATCGACGAAACGGGCAAGCAGGTTGCCGAAGCCGGCCCGTCCATCCCCGTGCAGGTGCTGGGTCTGTCCGGCGTGCCGGAGTCGGGTGACGACTTCGTGGCCGTCGAAGACGAGCGTCTCGCCCGCCAGGTGGCTGCCGAGCGTCAGCAGAAGCGCCGCGAAAACCGCCTGGTCACCAAGTCGAACCGTCTGGAAGACATCATGGCCCAGATGGGCCAGGGCGAAGGCCAGCAGACCCTCAACATCCTGGTCAAGGCCGATGTGCAGGGTTCGGTCGAAGCACTGCGCGACTCGCTCACCCAGATCGGCAACGACATGGTGAAGGTGAACGTCATCGCCTCCGGCGTGGGCGGCATCACCGAGTCGGAAGCCCAGCTGGCAGCGGCCTCGAAGGCGCTGATCATCGGCTTCAACGTCCGTGCCGACGCCTCGGCGCGCAAGGTGATCGATACCTCGGGCCTCGATGTCCGTTACTTCTCGATCATCTACGACGTCATCGACCAGGTGAAGCAGGCAGCGTCCGGTCTGCTCGGCGTGGAAATCCGCGAAGAGATCATCGGTGTTGCCCAGGTCCGCGACGTGTTCCGTTCGTCGAAGTTCGGCGCGGTGGCCGGTTGCATGGTCATCGAGGGCATCGTCAAGCGTTCCAAGCCGATCCGCGTGCTGCGCGACAACGTGGTGGTCTTCCAGGGTGAACTGGAATCGCTGCGCCGCTTCAAGGAGCTGGTGGACGAAGTCCGCAATGGCACCGAGTGCGGTATCGCCGTGAAGCAGTACAACGACGTGAAGGTCGGCGACCAGATCGAGTGCTTCGAGCGCATCGAAGTCGCCCGTACGCTCTAAATCGCAAGCCAACGCCTCCCCGGTACGCCGGGGAGGCTTTTATCGTTTATAGGAGGCGGATATGCCGTCCCGTGATTTCAAACGCACCGACCGCGTCTCCGCCGAACTCCGTCGCGAGATCGGCCTGCTGGTGCATGCCGCCGTGCGTGACCATGGCTTGCCTTCGGTGAGCGTTTCCGACGTGGAAACCACCAAGGATCTCGACGTCGCCACGGTGTGGGTCACCGCGTTGATGCCCGAGAAGTCAGTCGAGGCCGTCAAGGCGCTCAAGGATCTGGCCAAGGAATTCCGTCGCGAGCTCTCGCGCACGATGCGCCTGCGTCGCGTGCCCGAGCTGCGCTTCAAGTACGACGAATCGGTCGACCGCGGCGAACGCATCGAAACCCTGCTACGCGAAAACCCGGTCCCCCCGGCCCCGGCCGAAGACGAATAAAAACATGTAGGAGTGCGCCTTGCGTGCGACCGGTCATCGCGATAACCGTCCCGGTATTCGCCATTCCCGGTCGCGCGCAAGGCGCGCTCCTACAAAAGCTCATGTTTCTGGATTTATGAACCGCCGCACCTTCCGCGACATCCACGGCATCCTGCTGCTCGACAAGCCGCTCGGCCTCAGCTCCAACCAGGCCTTGCAGACGGCGCGCCGTCTCGTGGGCGCCGCCAAGGGCGGCCACACCGGCAGTCTCGACCCGCTGGCTAGCGGCCTGCTGCCGCTGTGCTTTGGCGAGGCCACCAAGATCGCCGGCTGGCTGCTTGGCTCGCGCAAGGCCTACGAGGCTGAAGTGCGACTGGGCGTCACCACCACCACCGCCGATCTCGAAGGCGATGTGGTCGAGACTAAGGCTGTGCCTGAGCTGGACGACGCCACCGTCGAGGCGGCGCTGGCGCCGCTGCGTGGCCATATCGTCCAGATTCCCCCGGCCTACTCGGCGATCAAGCAGGACGGCGTGCCGCTCTACGTCCGCGCCCGGCGCGGCGAGGCCGTGGACGTGCCGGCCCGCGAGGTCGATGTCTACCGCCTTGAGGTACTGGGCAGGGAAGGGGATACGGTTCGTCTCCTCGTGGAGTGCGGTTCGGGCACCTATGTGCGCAGCCTCGCCGTGGATTTCGGCGCGAACCTGGGCTGCGGTGCCCACCTGACCGGCCTTCGCCGGACCTGGGTCGAGCCGTTCATGGCGCCGGCGATGATCACCCTCGACCAGCTTCGGGAGGCCGCTGAAACCGGTCCCGATCCGCTCGATGCCTGCGTGCTGCCCGTCGAGGCGGGGCTGTCACATATTCCCCGGGTGGAACTTGACCCGGCCCAGAGTCGCGTGCTGGGCTTCGGCCAGCCGGTGCCGCTGACCGGCGTGGCCGCCGGGCGCTGCGGCGTCTGGGGTGCCGACGGACGCCTCATGGCACTGGGGGAAGTCGGGGAGAGTGGTATTCTGAAGGTTCTCAGGGGCTTCAATCTGCCCACGGAGTGACTGCACTTGTTGCCGCTACTCCCGGGACGTTACAATTACGTGCTCGTTTAACGGTTTTCATCAAAAGCGAGGCTTGCGCAACTTCATCGGGGGCCGTTGAGGTTGCTCAAGTCTCGCATCCGCTTTTAAGGAATCGATACACATGTCGCTCACTGTCGAACAGACCAGCCAGATCATCAAGGATTTCGGCCGCAAGGAAAACGACACCGGCTCGACCGAAGTCCAGGTCGCCCTGCTGTCCGCCAACATCACCGCGCTGCAGGATCACTTCCAGGCGCACAAGCAGGATCACCACTCGCGTCGTGGCCTGCTGAAGATGGTCAACAAGCGCAAGACGCTTCTTGCCTATCTGAAGAAGAGCGACTTCGCTCGCTATCAAACCCTCATCGAACGCCTCGGCCTGCGTCGCTAATCCAACGAAACAGGACGAGGAGAGATCTCAGTGGCGAAAGTAACCAAGTCATTCCAGTACGGTAGTCACGAAGTCACACTGGAGACGGGCGAAATCGCCCGGCAGGCCTCCGGTGCTGTCATGGTCAGCATGGGCGGCACCGTCGTCCTGGTGAGCGTGGTCGCAGCCCCCAAGGCGCGCGACGGTCAGGACTTCTTCCCCCTCACGGTCGACTACACGGAGAAGTTCTACTCCGCCGGTCGCATCCCGGGTGGCTTCTTCAAGCGCGAAGGCCGCCCGACCGAGAAGGAGACGCTGACCTCGCGTCTCATCGATCGCCCGCTTCGTCCGCTGTTCCCGGAAGAGTTCCGCAACGAAGTGCAGGTCATCGCACAGGTCGTGTCGCTGAACCCGGAAGTCGACGGTGACATCCCGGCGCTGCTTGGCGCCTCGGCTGCCATGGCCCTTGCCGGCGTGCCCTTCAAGGGCCCCATCGGCGCCGCCCGCGTCGGTTACGCCAACGGCCAGTACCTGCTGAACCCGACGGCCACCGAGCTGAAGACCTCCGACCTCGACCTCGTCGTGGCCGGCACGGCCAACGCCGTGCTGATGGTGGAATCCGAAGCCAAGCTGCTCAGCGAAGACGTCATGCTCGGCGCCGTGGTCCACGGCCACCAGCAGATGCAGGCGGCGATCAACGCGATCAACGCCTTCGTCGCCGAAGCTGGTGCCAAGACCTTCAAGTGGGAAGCCCCGGCTCCGAAGACCGCGCTGTACGACGCCGTCAAGGCTGCCGTCGGCAACCGTTTCGCCGAAGCCTTCCAGATCCGCGACAAGCTGGCCCGTCGTGATGTCATCGGCGCGCTGAAGACCGACGTCAAGGCTGCCATCGTCGCCGACGCCGAAGCCAATGGCTGGACCGACGCCGACATCGGCGCCGCCTTCGGTGAAGTCGAATACCGCACCCTGCGTGACGGCGTGCTCGCCACCAAGGTCCGTATCGACGGTCGCCAGCTCGACGACGTCCGCCCGATCTCCGTCCGCGTCGGCGTCCTGCCGCGCACCCACGGTTCGGCGCTGTTCACCCGCGGCGAAACCCAGGCGCTGGTCATCGCCACGCTGGGCACCACCCGTGATTCGCAGATCATCGACGCGCCGGAAGGTGAGTCGAAGGACACCTTCCTGTTCCACTACAACTTCCCTCCGTTCTCGGTGGGTGAGACGGGTCGCTTCGGCGCCCCGAAGCGTCGCGAGATCGGCCACGGCCGTCTCGCCAAGCGTGGTGTGCAGGCCGTCAAGCCGACGATCGAAGAATTCCCGTACGTGGTCCGCGTCGTCTCGGAAATCACCGAGTCGAACGGTTCCTCGTCGATGGCTTCGGTCTGCGGCTCGTCGCTCGCGATGATGGACGCCGGCGTGCCGCTCAAGGCGCCGGTGGCTGGTATCGCCATGGGCCTGGTGAAGGAAGGCAACGACTTCGTCGTGCTCTCCGACATCCTGGGTGACGAAGACCACCTCGGCGACATGGACTTCAAGGTGGCCGGTAGCGCCGATGGCGTGTCCGCGCTGCAGATGGACATCAAGATCGACGGCATCACCGAAGAGATCATGCGCACGGCGCTGGCCCAGGCCAAGCGTGGTCGCCTGCACATCCTCGGCGAGATGGCCAAGGTCATGAGCACGGCCCGCTCGGAAATGTCCGAGTACGCACCGCGCCTGCTCACCATCAAGATCCACCCGGACAAGATCCGCGAAGTCATCGGCAAGGGCGGCGCCACCATCCGCTCGATCACCGAAGAGACCGGCACCACCATCGACATCACCGACGACGGCAACGTCGTGATCGCTTCGGTCAATCGCGAAGCCGCCGAAGCGGCCCGCAAGCGCATCGAGCAGATCGTTTCGGACGTCGAGCCGGGTCGCATCTACGAGGGCAAGGTCGCCAAGCTGATGGACTTCGGCGCGTTCGTCACCATCATGCCGGGCAAGGACGGCCTCGTGCACGTCTCGCAGATCTCCAGCGAGCGCGTCGAGAAGGTCTCCGACAAGCTGAAGGAAGGCGACATCGTCAAGGTCAAGGTCCTCGAAGTCGACAAGCAGGGCCGCATCCGCCTGTCGATGAAGGCCGTCACCGAAGAAGAAGGCGCCGCGGGCTGATTGATCGGTCTGTGGTGTAAAAAGCCCGGCATCGCAAGATGCCGGGCTTTTTTATGCCCGCCATACCCGTCACGGATCCCAGTCGTTGTAGGAGCGCGCCTCGCGCGCGACCGGTTGAAATGGAGAACCGCATCGCCCTGACCGGTCGCGCGCAAGGCGCGCTCCTACAGGTTCAGGCTGACGATGGAGATCGTGAACGAAATGGCCTTGTGCCGGTCGCGCGCAAGGCGCGCTCCTACAAGAGCGGGGCTGGCGAGGTACGATTAGGGTATGTCCGAAAAGACCAATGATTTCATCGACCAGTACCAGGCCCTCGTCCGCGATGGTGTGGAAGCCTGGTCGCGCCAGTTCGATCCCAAGGCCGAGCCGGTGACGCCGCCGTCGCCCGATATCGTCGGCCGCCTGTTCTCCGGGCTGGACGGCTACGGCGACTGGCTCCGTTCCATGATGAACGGCATGGCTCCCCCGTCGCCCTTCGGTGGGGCCGTGCCTCCCTTTGGTCAGCCCGGCGCTGGCGGCGTGCCGCCGTTCGGCCCAACGGGCTCCGCCGGAACACCCTTCGACTTCGGTTTCGGCCCGCCGCCTGGCGCCCGACCGGGCACCGAACGCTTCGACGACTGGGCTCGCGTAGCCCGCGAAGTGTTGTCCCTGCCAGCCTTCGGCATCACCCGCGAACAGCAGGAAGAACAACAGGCCCTGTTGCGCGCCTGGATCGACTACGCCGAACAATACGGCCGCTACCAGACCCTGCTCCAGGGCGTACACGACCGCGCTTCCGAAGCACTGCGTCGCCAGCAGGCGCCGACGGATGCCGAGTCCATGCGCTCGCTGTACGACCGCTGGGTGAATCTCGCGGAAGAAACCTACGCCGAAGCTGCGCTATCGGCGGAATTTCGCGAAGTCTATGCCGCGCTGGTGAACGCCCAGATGCGCCTGAAGCTGCTTCAGCAGCGACAGATCGAGCGTTTCTCCGCGCAGGCAGGCATGCCCACCCGCAAGGAAGTGGACAGCCTCGGCGAGCGTCTTCAGGCCATGCGTCGCGAGCTGCGCCACATGCAGGGTCTGGCTGCGGAAGTCCAGTCGCTGAAGGCGGAAATCGCCACGCTGAAGGGCGCACCGAAGAAAACCACCCGGTCCCGCTCCCGATGACGGACTCGCCGTTCCATATCGATCCGGAGCGCGCCCGTGCCGAAATGGACGCCTTCCGCCGCAAGCTCGAAGCCGGCATGGAAACGCTGCGGCATGTCGGGCCGGTGGAGCTGGGCACGACACCACGCGAAGCCGTCTATCGCGAAGACAAGCTCACTCTCTGGCACTTCAAGGGCGCCGACAAGCCGACCGCGAAGGTGCCGCTGCTGATCTGCTATGCGCTGGTCAACACGCCGTGGATGGTCGACCTGCAGGAAGACCGTTCGATGGTGCGCAACCTGCTGGCGCAGGGCGAAGACGTCTACCTCATCGACTGGGGCTATCCGGATGGCGCCGACCGCTGGCTGACCCTGGAAGACTATATCGATGGTTATCTCGATCGCTGCGTGGACGAAGTGGCCCGTCGCCACGGCGTCGATGCCGTGAACCTGCTCGGCATCTGCCAGGGCGGCGTGTTCTCACTGTGCTACTCGGCACTGCATCCGCAAAAGGTACGCAATCTCGTCACCATGGTGACGCCGGTGGACTTCCATACGCCGGACAACATGCTGTCGCACTGGGCCCGCAACGTCGACATCGATCTTTTCGTCGACACCGTGGGCAATGTGCCTGCCGACCTGATGAACTTCGCGTACCTCACGTTGAAGCCGCTACGCCTGAACCAGCAGAAATACGTCGGGCTGGTCGACATTCTCGACAACCCGAAGGAGCTGGAAAACTTCCTGCGCATGGAAAAGTGGATCTTCGACTCACCCGACCAGGCCGGCGAGACATTCCGTCAGTTCGCGCGCGATTTCTTCCAGAAGAACCTGCTGATGCAGGGTAGGGTGCAGATCGGCAGCCACACGGTGGACCTGCGCAAGGTGACCCAGCCGGTGCTGAACGTCTACGCCGAGCAGGATCACCTGGTGCCACCGGCCGCTTCCACGCCGATGCGCGACGTCATCGGCAGCAAGGATTACACCGCGCTGGCCTTTCCAGGCGGTCATATCGGCATCTATGTGTCCGGGCGCGCGCAGAAACTGGTGCCCCCGGCCATCCACGAATGGCTGGACAAAAGGTAAGGGCAGCATGGTCGTACGTTGGTCCAAACTGGCGATGGTGCTCGCACTTGCAGCCTTCGCCCTGGTCGTCGCTTTCGACAACCTGATCGACTACGGCTCCAACTTCGCCTTCGTGCAGCATGTGCTGTCCATGGACACCACGTTCCCCGGCAATGCGCTGATGAGGCGTGCGATCACCTTGCCGCTGGCCTGGCATGCGGGCTACATCGCGATCATCGCCGGCGAGGCGCTCACGGCCGGCCTGCTGGTGCTCGGTGCCATCGAGCTGTTCCTCGCACGCCACCAGTCGGCCACCATGTTCCAGCGCGCCAAGCGCTTCGTGGTGGCGGGCTGCACCGTGGGCTTCCTCGTGTGGTTTTTCGGCTTCATGGTCGTCGGCGGCGAATGGTTCGCCATGTGGCAGTCGAAGACATGGAACGGCCAGGAAGGCGCCTTCCGTTTCTACATGGCCCTGCTGGGCGTCCTGGTCTTCGTCAACCAGCCCGACCAGGATCAAAACCTCCTGTAGGAGCGCGCCTCGCGCGCGACCGGGCCGTGTCGCCCCACTCACGATTCCAAACCCCCTGTAGGAGCGCGCCTCGCGCGCGACCGGACCGGCGCGCGCCGCTCACGATTCCACTCCCCCTGTAGGAGCGCGCCTTGCGCGCGACCTGACCGCCGCGTCCCGCTCACGATTCCACACCGGTCGCGCGCAAGGCGCGCTCCTACAGGGTAGGTGGAGGCATGCGATAATGGGCTGATGAACAACCACGCCTCCCACGACTCCATTCGCGCCGTGCAGTGGCACGGCGACCGCCTGCGCCTGCTCGACCAGCGCCGCCTCCCCGCCGAGGAACTCTGGTTCGACTGCCTGACCTACGACGACGTCACCCGCGCCATCCGTGACCTCGCCGTGCGCGGCGCGCCGGCCATCGGCATTGCGGCAGCATGGGGCGTGGTGCTCGCAGCGAAAGCGGGCGACGACCTCGTGAAGGCACTTGCCGTCCTGCGTGCCGCACGGCCCACGGCGGTGAACCTGATGTGGGCGCTGGATCGCATGAAGTCGCGCATCGAGGCCGGTGCCGACGCAGACGCGCTGGAGCGTGAGGCGCAGGCCATCCAGGACGAAGACCTTGCTGCCAACCGTCATATGGGCGAACTGGGCGCGGCGCTGATCGAAGCGGGTTCGCACGTCATGACCCACTGCAATACCGGTTCGCTTGCCACCGCGGGCTATGGCACCGCACTGGGCGTGATCCGCGCCGGTGTCGAGGCGGGCCGCATCGAACACGTTTATGCCGGCGAAACGCGCCCCTGGCAGCAGGGTGCCCGCCTCACCATGTGGGAGCTGGTCCGCGACGGCATTCCCGCGAAGCTCATCGCCGATTCCGCCGCCTCGCACCTCATGAAGGACGGCAAGGTGAAGTGGGTCATCGTCGGTGCCGACCGCATTGCCGCCAACGGCGACACGGCCAACAAGATCGGCACCTACCAGCTCGCCATTGCTGCCCGCCATCACGGCGTAAAGTTCATGGTGGTGGCGCCGTCCACCACCGTGGACATGGCCACCGCGAACGGCGACGACATCGAGATCGAACTGCGCGACGCCACCGAACTGCTCTCCGTAGGCGGCACGCGCACGGTCATCGAAGGCGCCGATGCGTGGAACCCCGTGTTCGACGTAACCCCGGCCGAGCTGATCGACGCCATCGTCACCGAGCGCGGCGTGATCCTGAAGCCCGACGAAGAACAGATGCGGATCATGTTCCCGTGACAGCGCTCCGTCGCGAGCTGGCCCTTTTCGCCGTCGGTGGCGTGCTGGGTTTCGCGATCGATGGCGGCATCGCCCAGTCGCTCGTGCGGCTGGCCGACTGGAACGTCTACAGCGCCCGGGTCGTTTCCTTCCTGGCTGCCGCTACCTTCACCTGGTGGTGGAGCCGTCACCAGACCTTCGCGGATCGCGAATCCGGGCGTGACCAGCGCTCGGAATGGCTGCACTGGATGGGCCTGATGCTCGTCGGCGCAGCGATCAACAACGGCACCTACGTGCTTGCGATCTACCTCTTTCCCGTGCTGCACGCATGGCCGATCGTGGCCGTGGCGGCAGGTTCGGTTGCAGGCGCGGCAGCCAACTTCGTGCTCGCCCGCGCGCTGCTTTTCAATGCCCCCAAGACAGAAGTTTAAGTTGCTGATTTTACGGGGTTTTTAGCTGTCTTTTTGACGGCTTCTATGGTATGATCGTTGGGTTGGGTCGACCGCGCCGCGACACCGTGGCTGCATGCGGTCGGCGGGGGCATTTTCACGGATTTTCCAGGAAGCCGATTGATGGCAGAACTCGCCAAAGAAGTCATCCGCGTCAACATCGAAGACGAGATGCGTCAGAGCTATCTCGACTACGCGATGAGCGTCATCGTCGGGCGTGCGCTGCCCGATGTCCGTGACGGCCTGAAGCCGGTGCACCGACGCGTACTGTTCGCGATGAACGAGCTGGGCAATGCCTGGAACAAGCCGTACAAGAAGTCGGCGCGCGTGGTCGGTGACGTCATCGGTAAATACCACCCGCACGGCGATGCCTCGGTCTACGACACCATCGTCCGCATGGCCCAGCCGTTCTCGCTGCGCTACATGCTGGTCGACGGCCAGGGCAACTTTGGTTCGGTAGACGGCGACAACGCCGCGGCCATGCGATACACCGAGGTGCGCATGGCGCGCCTTACGCATGAGCTGCTGGCGGATATCGACAAGGAAACCGTCGATTTCGGCCCCAACTACGACGAAAGCGAAAGCGAGCCGCTGGTGCTTCCCACCCGCGTGCCGAACCTGCTCGTCAACGGTTCGGCCGGTATCGCGGTGGGCATGGCGACGAACATCCCGCCGCACAACATGACCGAGGTCATCAACGCCACGCTGGCGCTCATCGAAGATCCTTCGCTGAGCATCGACGACCTCATGACCCACATCCCGGGTCCGGATTTCCCCACCGCCGGCATCATCAACGGCTCGTCGGGCATCATCGAGGCCTACCGCACCGGTCGTGGCCGCATCCTCGTGCGCGCGCGCACCGAGATCGAAACCGAAGCCAACGGCCGCGAGACGATCCTCGTCCACGAGCTGCCCTACCAGGTGAACAAGGCGCGTCTGATCGAGAAGATCGCCGAGCTGGTGAAGGAAAAGAAACTCGAAGGCATCAGCGAACTGCGCGACGAGTCCGACAAGGACGGCATGCGTGTGGTCATCGAGATCCGCCGCGATGCCATGGCCGACGTGGTGCTCAACAACCTGTTCCAGCAGACCCAGCTGCAGGTCACCTTCGGCATCAACATGGTGGCGCTGCTCGATGGCCAGCCGAAGCTGCTGAACCTCAAGGACATCCTCGAGGCGTTCATCCGCCATCGTCGCGAGGTGGTCACTCGTCGCACCATCTTCGAACTGCGCAAGGCCCGCCAGCGTGCGCATATCCTCGAAGGCCTCACGGTGGCGCTCGCCAACATCGACGAGATGATCGAGCTGATCCGCACGTCGAAGTCGTCGCAGGAAGCGCGCGAGCGCATGGTCGCCCGCAAGTGGGAGCCGGGCCTGGTCCGCTCCCTGCTGGCCGCCTCGGGTGCCGAATCCTCGCGTCCGGAAGACATGGACCCGCGTGACGGCCTCAGCGAGGCCGGCTACCAGCTCTCCGAAGCCCAGGCCACCGAAATCCTGCAGATGCGCCTGCATCGCCTGACCGGCCTGGAGCAGGAAAAACTCTCCGACGAATACCGCGAGATCCTCAAGGTCATCGGCGAGCTCATCGAGATCCTCGAAAATCCTACCCGCCTGCTCGAAGTCATTCGCGAAGAGCTCGAACAGATCCGCACCGACTACGGCGATGTGCGTCGCACCGAGATCCAGCACTCGCAGGAAGACCTCAACGTCCTCGACCTGATCGCGCCGGAAGACGTGGTGGTCACGCTGTCGCACACGGGTTACGTGAAGCGCCAGCCGGCCAGCCTGTATCGTGCGCAGCGTCGTGGCGGCAAGGGCCGTTCGGCTTCGGCACTGAAGGACGAAGATGTCGTGCAGCAGCTTTGGGTGGTGAACACTCACGACACGCTGCTCACCTTCACCAGCACCGGTCGCGTGTACTGGCTCAAGGTGTACCAGATGCCGGAAGCGGGTCCGGGCGCGCGCGGCAAGCCCATCGTCAACCTCCTGCCGCTGGGCGAGGGCGAGAAGGTGCAGGCCTTGCTGCCGGTGCGTGAATACGATCCGGAGCACTTCGTGTTCTTCGCCACCCGCAACGGCACGGTGAAGAAGACGCCGCTCACGGAGTTCGCGTTCCAGCTGCAGAAGGGCAAGGCCGCCATCAACCTCGACGAGGGCGATGCGCTGGTGAATGTCGCCATGACCGACGGCAACAGCGATGTGCTGCTGTTTGCATCCAACGGCAAGTCGGTGCGCTTCGATGAAGACACCGTGCGCTCGATGGGTCGTACGGCCACCGGTGTGCGCGGCATGCGTCTTTCCGACGACGCCGAAGTGGTGTCGCTCATCGTCGCCAGGGGTGAGGGCGATATCCTCACTGCCACCGAGCGTGGCTACGGCAAGCGCACGGTGCTCGACGAGTTCCCGAAGAAGGGCCGCGGCACGCAGGGCGTCATTGCCATCCAGTGCTCCGAGCGCAACGGCAAGCTCGTGGCGGCCACCCAGGTCACCGAAACCCAGCAGCTGATGCTGATTTCCGACCAGGGCACGCTGGTGCGCACCCGCGTATCGGAAGTGGCCCAGGTGGGTCGCAACACGCAGGGCGTCACGCTGATCAAGCTGCCCAAGGACGAAACCCTCATCGGTGTCGTTCGCCTGGAAGCCGAGGAAGAGATCGAGGACGGCGACATCGAAACGCCGGTCGGTGATGTCCCCGCCGACCTGCCGCCGACGGAATCCGGCCCGGTCGATGGCGACACGGAATCCCCGGAAGCCTGATAAAAAACCCGCCGAAAGGCGGGTTTTTTTCATGTAGGAGCGCGCCTCGTGCGCGACCGGTCTGGAACGGTGAACACATCGCTTCGCACCGGTCGCGCGCAAGGCGCGCTCCTACAGGTTGGCGGGTGCCTTGCTCAGGCGTCGACGGCTTCCAGCATGGCCTCGGCCGCGCTCACCCGGAACTCGCCCGGCGCCTCGACGTTCAGCACTTTCACCACGCCATCGACGATATACATGGCAAAGCGCTTCGCACGAATGCCCATGCCGTTCTTCGTGCCATCCAGCTCCAGGCCCAGCGCACGCGTGAAGTCCGCATTGCCATCGGCAAGCAGATGCATGGCCTCGGGAATGCCACGCTCCTTGCCCCATGCATGCATCACGAATGCATCGTTGACCGACAGGCAGTAAACCTTCACGCCGCGCTGGGTGAAGTCATCCATGTGCTGCACATAGCCCGGAAGGTGCTTGTTCGAACACGTGGGCGTGAACGCCCCCGGCACCGCAAACAACACAACCTTGCCCTTGCCGAGTTCCTCGGTGCTGGACACATCCTGCGGGGCGTCTTTGTAGACTTTCATCGTGGCTTCGGGAATGCGGTCACCAACGGCGATGGTCATGACGATGCTCTCGTGGGGGAAACCGCGGAGTGTACGGGAGGGCCGTTAAGCTGAAGCGATGGCAACCGGATCGATAGCCCCCTTGAATCGCCGTCCGTCGCTCATATCTTTCTGCCCAGACGGCCGCGGGGCCGGAAAACTTCTTTGGAGTCAAACAGATGAACCAGCTTCGTCATGTCGCTTTCCGTCGTTCGCCGGCCGTGGGTGCAGACCTTCGTCATGTGTTCGATCACTTCTTCGGCAGCGATGCCGCCGCACCGGTGACCGCTACGGAATCCGCCTGGGCGCCGCGTATCGACATTCGTGAAGAGGCCGGGCGCTTCCTGATCCTGGCCGACGTACCGGGCGTGGACCTCGCCGACATCGAGATCCAGATGGACAAGAACGTGCTCAGCATCAAGGGCGAACGCAAGGCCTATACGAGCGAGACCGAAGGCAAGTACGCTCGCGTGGAGCGCGTGGCTGGCGCCTTCAAGCGCAGCTTCACGCTGCCGGACAGCGCCGATGCCGAAGGCATCACCGCATCGGGTCGCAATGGCGTGCTTGAAATCGCCATTCCGAAGAAGGCCGAAAGCGCGCCGCGTCGCATTGCGATCAACGCCGCGGGCTGATTCGGTCTAAGCTTGCACCCCTGGCCCGCGGTGGATTGGTCCACCGCGGGTCTTTCGTTTTTGGTTTTTCGACACAAGCCCGGGAGAGCCTGTGGAGTTCAAGGATTATTACGAGACCCTCGGGGTCAAGCCCGACGCCAGCGACGCCGACATCAAGGCGGCGTATCGCAAGCTTGCCCGCAAATACCATCCGGACAAGAACAAGGAGCCGGGTGCGGAAGAGAAGTTCAAGGCCATCAACGAGGCCAACGAAGCGCTGAAAGACCCTGAAAAGCGGCGCGCCTACGACCAGTTCCGCGCTGGCGGCTATCGACAGGGCGAGCAGTTCCGTCCGCCGCCGGGATGGGGGCAGGGTGGTGGCTTCGACTTCGGCGACATGGGTGGCCGTGGCAACGGCGATTTCAGCGACTTCTTCGAAAGCCTGTTCGGTGGCGGCGGCCGTGGTCGCGGCCAGCAGCAGACGCAGGCGCGGCGTGGCCGCGACATCCAGGCGAAGATCGAAACCGACTTGCAGACGGCCTACAACGGCGGCAAGACGCGCGTGGTGCTCAACGATTCGTCGGGTGGCGAGCGCGTGCTGGAGGTGAAGATCCCTGCCGGCATCGCTTCGGGACAGACCATCCGTTTGAGCGGCCAGGGTCATCCGGGAGCCGGCGGTGGCCCATCGGGCGACCTGCTGCTGGAAATCGCCATCCGCGACGACGCACGCTTCCGGTTGGAAGGCCGCACGGTGACGCACATCCTGCCGATTTCCCCCTGGGAAGCCGCGCTGGGCGCCACGGTGCCCGTGCCGACGCTGGGCGGGCATGTGGACCTGCGCATTCCGGCAGGCTCGCAGTCAGGCCGCAAGCTGCGCCTGAAGGGCCGTGGCCTGCCGGGTTCGGAGCCGGGCGACCAGATCGTGGTGCTGGAGATCCGCGTGCCGGTGCCGGAGACACATGAGGAACAGGCCGCGTACGCGGAGTTCCAGGATGCGTTCAAGGGCTTCGACCCGCGGCGCTAACCGAGCCGCGCTATGCGCGGATCGCCTATGCGATCGACTGCACGGACGGCCATGCTCTTGTAGGAGCGCGCCTTGCGCGCGACCGGTTTTCGCGAAAAACAACATTTACGCCAACACCGGTCGCGCGCAAGGCGCGCTCCTACAGGGGGTGTCAGCCCGCAAGGCGCATGGCGCCCGGTATCACGCCGGCAGGTGCGCCTTCAGCGCAGCCACCAGCTCTTCCTCGCGGATCGGCTTGGTCACATAGGCCTTGGCGCCCTGGCGCAGGCCCCAGACCTTGTCGGTGTCCTGGTCCTTCGTGGTGACCAGGATGATGGGGATGTGCTTGGTGGTGTCTTCCTTGGCGATGGTGCGGGTCGCCTGGAAACCATTGAGGTTGGGCATGACCACGTCCATCAGGATGAGGTCGGGCAGCTCGCGCTTGGCGACCTCGACGCCTTGCGCGCCGTCTTCCGCCGTGATGGCCTCATGGCCCAGCTTTTCAACGATGCGCTTGATGCCCAGCAACTGCGACGGCGAATCGTCGACGATCAGGATACGAGCCATTCACTTTCCCCCGGGCCTGCTGCCCGATGTGTTCTTGTCTTTGGGCGCCGCGACGAAAACCCGTCACGTGATGCGCTTTCGGCGAGGCCATTCTACCGGCCACGGCCCGGGCCGCAATGTCGAAAATCTCCTAAGGGGCGATCCGCACGACGGTGCGGCCAAACGACCCGCCTGCCAGCATGCCCTCGAAAACGCTCGTAACCTGATCCAGAGCCACTTCCCGGGTGCAGATGGTGTCCAGGTGGCGGGGGCGCCATTCGCCTGCAAGGCGCTGCCAGACGTTCTCACGCACATCGCGGGGGCTCCCGGCCGAGGCGATCCCCAGCAGGCTCACACCGCGCAGGATGAAGGGCAGGACGGTGGTAGCCAGTTCCGGGCCGCCCGCGTTACCGCAAATGGCGGCGTTGCCGTAAGGCGCGATGAGCGGCAGCAGGCCGGCGAGTGTCTTGCCACCGACGTTGTCGAGCAGGCCGCCATAGCGCGCCGAATCAAGTGGCTTGCCACTGAAGGCCAGCGCATGACGATCCAGGCAGGTGGTGGCACCGAGCTGGCGCAGGGTATCGAAGCGATCGTGCTTGCCGCTGATGGCATGCACTTCGTAACCGGCGCGGCTGAAGATATCGATGCCGAGCATGCCGACGCCACCCGTGGCGCCCGTAATGGCGATGGGGCCTTTTGCGGGCGTCTGGCGGTTGTCGGTCATGCGCAGCAGCGCCAGCGCAGCCGTATAGCCTGCCGTGCCGATGATCATGGCTTCGCGCGTGGTCAGCGAACCGGGCAGCGCAACCACGGCGGAGGCGGGCAGGCGCACGTACTCCGCATAGCCGCCATCCAGGGTTTCGGAGATGCCGCAGCCGGTGGCCAGCACCTTGTCGCCTTCGCGAAACGCGGGTGACGTGGATGCTGCCACGACACCCGCCACATCGATGCCACCGTTGAGCGGAAAGCGGCGGAGGATCTTCCCCTTGCCCGTACCGGCCAGCGCATCCTTGTAGTTCACCGACGACCACTGGGCCTGGATGACCACGTCGCCCGGCGTAAGCGCATCGAGCGTCATCGTCTCGATGCCGGCGCGATGGCCGGCGTCGTCGTTATGGATACGGAAGGCGCGGAACGATGGCATGGGAGACCTCACGACTGGCTGTCGATGCTGCTCGGCGTGATCCACTTGGGCGTGTACGTGGACTCGTAGTGCTTCATCCAGTCGAACAAGGCATCCATGCTTTCGCCGAACCACACCTGGTCGCGCTGGATCTTCCGCACGAAGCCTTCGTCCACCATGTGGTCCATGGCGGCGGCGAGGTGGCTGTAGAAGCCGCGTACGTCGAGATAGGCGCAAGGGTAGGTGTGCAGGCCGAGCTGCGCCCAGGTCAGCATCTCGAACATCTCATCCATGGTGCCGAAGCCGCCGGGCAGGGCGACGAAGGCTTCCGAGAGTTCATACATGCGCGTCTTGCGCTGGTGCATGGTCTCGACGACATGGATCTCGGTAAGGCCCGGGTGCGCCACTTCCTTCTCGACCAGCTGGCGCGGGATCACGCCGATGACACGGCCGCCGGCCGCGAGCACGGCATCGGCCACGGTGCCCATCAGGCCGACCTTGCCGCCACCGTAGACCAGGGCGATGCCTTCCTTCGCCAGGCGCGTGCCGAAGGCCGTCGCGACCTCCGTGTACTCCGGATGCGCGCCGCTGCTGGAGCCGCAGTAGACGCAGAGGGATTGGATGTTGCGCATAAACCCACCTCACGATGTTTGTGTAGGAGCGCGCCCTGCGCGCGACTGGTTTTCGCGAGAAACAACATGGACGCGAAAACCAGTCGCGCGCAGGGCGCGCTCCTACAGAAACGCCGCTGCGTACCGTAGAAACGACAAAGCCCGCCCATGCTTGCGCATGGACGGGCTTTTGCCAACAGGGCGATCAGTTGCCCTTGTGGATGGCGCGCTTGTCGACCGCGAGGGCCGCTTCGTGCACCACTTCCGACAGGGCCGGGTGAGCGTGGACGATGCGGGCGAGGTCTTCCGACGAGCCCTTGAACTCCATCGCCACCACGCACTCGTGGATCAGCTCGGAGACGACCGGGCCGACCATGTGCACGCCCAGCAGGCGGTCGGTTTCGGCGTGGGCAATCACCTTCACCAGGCCGATGCCTTCGTTCATCGCCACGGCGCGGCCGTTGACGGAGAACGGGAAGGAGCCGGTCTTGTAGGGGATGCCTTCTTCCTTGAGCTGTTCTTCGGTCTTGCCGACCCAGGAGATTTCCGGCTCGGTGTAGATGACCCAGGGCACGGTGTCGAGGTTGATATGGCCCGGCTTGCCGGCGATGAGCTCGGCCACCATGACGCCTTCCTCGGAACCCTTGTGGGCGAGCATCGGGCCGCGCACGGCGTCGCCCACGGCCCACACACCGTTCACGCCGGTGTAGTTGTGCTCGTCGACCACGATGCGGCCGCGCTCGTCGAGCTTCACGCCGGTGTCGTCGGCCAGCAGGCCGTCGGTGTAGGCGCGGCGGCCCACGGCCACCAGCAGCTTGTCGACCACCAGGCTCTGCTCGGCGCCGTCCTTGTCGGTGTACGACAGGTGCACTTCGTCGCCCTTGACCTCGGCCTTGGTGACCTTGGCGTTGACCTTGATATCCAGGCCCTGCTTGGCGAACTCGCGCGCGGCGGCCTTGGCGATGTCCTGGTCGGCCACCTGGAGGAACTTCGGCAGGGCTTCGAGGATGGTGACCTCGGCGCCGAGGCGCTTCCACACGCTGCCCAGCTCCAGGCCGATGACGCCGGCGCCGATCACGCCCAGGCGCTTCGGCACCTCGGTGAGGTCGAGCGCGCCGGTGTTGTCGATGATGTGCTTGCCATCGAACCTGGCGAACGGCAGCTCGATGGGCACCGAGCCCGAGGCGAGGATGACGTTGGTGGCCGAGATGGTCTGCTTGCTGCCGTCGTTGCCGGTGACTTCGACGTCATTGCCCTTCAGCAGCTTGCCCTTGCCGAAGAACGAGGTGATCTTGTTCGCCTTGAACAGCTGGGCCACGCCGCCCGTGAACTGCTTGACGATTTTGTCCTTGCGGCCGATGAAGGTCGCGATGTCGATCTTCGGGTTCTCGGCGGTGATGCCGTGATCCTTGAAGTTATGCGTGAGGTTGTGGAACTGCTTGGAGGAGTCCAGCAGCGCCTTGGAGGGGATGCAGCCCACGTTGAGGCAGGTGCCGCCCGGCGCGAACTTGCCGTCCTTGCCGACGAAGGCGTCGATGATGGCGGTCTTCAGGCCCAGCTGCGCGGCGCGGATCGCGGCCACATAGCCCGCGGGGCCTGCACCGATGACGATGACGTCGAACTTCTCGCTCATTAGCTTGCTCCGATCAAACGGCGGTAGGGACTACCGCTAAATATGGGGGCGGAACATGAAAACGGGAGTCTTTCGACTCCCGCCTTCACATAGGCCTTCAGGCGGCCATTACAGGCCGAGCAGCATGCGCTGCGGGTTTTCGAGCTGGTTCTTGATGTCGACCAGGAACAGCACGGCGTCGCGGCCGTCGATGATCCGGTGGTCGTACGACAGGGCCAGGTACATCATCGGAGCGGCGATCACCTGGCCGTTCTCGACGATCGGGCGCTCCTTGATCGTGTGCATGCCGAGGATGGCGCTCTGCGGCGGGTTCACGATGGGCGTGGAGAGCAGCGAACCGAAGGTGCCGCCATTGGTGATGGTGAAGGTGCCGCCCTGGAGGTCGTCCAGGCCGAGCTTGCCGTCACGGGCCTTCTTGGCATAACCGAGGATGCCCTTCTCGACGTCGGCGAACGACATGTCCTGCACGTCGCGCAGCACCGGCGTGACCAGGCCCTTGTCGGTGGACACGGCGATCGAGATGTCCTGGTAGCCGTGATAGATGATGTCGCTGCCATCGACCGAGGCGTTGATCACGGGGTAGCGCTTGAGCGCTTCGGTGGCGGCCTTCACGAAGAAGCTCATGAAGCCCAGCTTCACGCCGTTGGCCTTTTCGAACTGCTCGCCCAGGCTCTTGCGCAGCTTCACCACCTCGGCGAGGTTCACTTCGTTGAACGAGGTGAGCATCGCGATGGAGTTCTTCGACTGCATCAGGCGCTCGGCGATGCGGGTGCGGATGCGGGTCATCGGCACGCGCTCTTCCGGACGCGAACCCGGGGTGGGCCTGGCGGCGGGCGCGGCGGCAGCCGGGGCGGAACCACCCTTGGCGGCGTTGACCAGGTCTTCCTTGGTCACGCGGCCGTCGCGGCCGGTGCCGGCGACCTTGGACGGATCGATGTTTTCTTCCACGGCGACGCGACGGCCGGCCGGGGAGAGTTCGTCGACGCCCTTCGGGGCTTCCTTGGAGGCTTCGGCCTTCGGGGCTTCGGCAGCGGCCGGAGCGGCGGCCGGGGCCGGCGCAGCAGCGGCAGCGGCGCCTTCCTCGATCACGGCAATGACCTGGCTGCTGGTGACGGTGGAGCCTTCTTCGAACTTGATTTCCTTCAGCACGCCGTCGACCGGGGAGGGCACTTCGAGGACGACCTTGTCGGTTTCCAGATCGAGGAGGTTTTCGTCGCGCTTGACGGCGTCACCGGCCTTCTTGTGCCAGGTGGCGATGAGCGCGTCGGAGACCGACTCGGGCAGGACCGGTACTTTGACTTCGATGGACATGCTTGTCTTACTCCGCTGCGTGATCGGTGCCGACCGGCGCGACGAGCGCCTGTTCGACGAGCGCCGTCTGTTCGGCGATATGGGTGTTGAGATGGCCCGCTGCCGGCGACGGCGAACGGTTGCGGCCAGCGTACGAGAGGCTCTGCTTCGAGTTGATGCAGGCCTGCAGATGGTGGCGGATCTGGAACCAGGCACCCTGGTTCATGGGTTCTTCCTGGCACCACACCACTTCCTTCGCGGCGGGGTACTTTTCGAGCTCGGCGGTGACTTCCGGACGCGGGAACGGGTAGAGCTGTTCCACGCGCACGATGGCCACGTCGTTGAGGCCACGCTTCTCGGCGTCTTCGAGCAGGTCGTAGTAGACCTTGCCCGAGCACAGCACGACGCGCTTGACCTTCTTGGCCGCCACGTCGCGGTGCTCGCCGATCACCAGCTGGAACTTGCCATTGGCCAGCTCGTCGAGCGTGGACACGGCCAGCTTGTGGCGCAGCAGCGACTTCGGCGTCATCACGATCAGCGGCTTGCGCACCGGGCGCACCTGCTGGCGGCGGATCATGTGGAAGGCCTGGGCCGGCGTGGTGGGCACGCAGACCTGCATGTTGTCGAGCGCGCACAGCTGCAGGAAGCGTTCGAGGCGGGCGGAGGAGTGCTCCGGACCCTGGCCTTCGTAGCCGTGCGGCAGGAAGAGCGAGAGGCCGCAGAGGCGGTCCCACTTGGCTTCGCCGGAGCTGATGAACTGGTCGATCACCACCTGGGCGCCGTTGGCGAAGTCGCCGAACTGGCCTTCCCAGATCGTGAGCTGGTCGGGCGACGTGGTGGCTTCGCCGTATTCGAAGGCCATGACGGCTTCTTCGGACAGCAGCGAGTCGATGACGTCGACGCGCGCGCCCTCGCGGACCTTCTGCAGCGGCATGTAGGTGTCGTCGCTGTTCTGGTCGTGCAGCACCGCGTGGCGATGGAAGAACGTGCCACGGCCGGCATCCTGGCCCACGACGCGCAGGTCGTTGCCTTCGGCGATGAGCGTGCCGTAGGCGAGGTTCTCGGCAAAGCCCCAGTCGCCCGGCAGCTCGCCCGAGGCCATCTTGCGACGGTCGTCGTAGATCTTGGCGACGCGCGCGTGCAGGGTGACGTTGGACGGGATGTCCAGCAGGGTGTCGAGCACCTTGCCCATCACTTCGCGGGACACGCCCGTGTTCACTTCCATCGACAGCTTGTTGCCCTGGAAGCGGGCCCAGTCGACGGCGATGTCACGCTGCGGGTTCGGATCGATGGCGATCAGCGAGGCGCCCTTTTCGAGGCGGCTGCGGTAATCGTCGAGCATCTTCTGGCCGTCGTCGGTACCGATGGTGGAATCCTTGACCAGCGCCTGCGCGTAGAGGTCGCGCGTGGTGGGGCGCTTGCGGATCACCTGGTACATGAGCGGCTGGGTGGCTGCCGGCTCGTCGGCCTCGTTGTGGCCGTGGCGACGGTAGCAGACGAGGTCGATGACGACGTCCTTCTTGAACTGCTTGCGGAATTCGTAGGCCAGGCGGGTGACCTGGATCACGGCTTCCGGATCGTCGCCGTTCACGTGGAAGACCGGCGCGTTGACCATCTTGGCCAGGTCGGTGCAGTACAGCGTGGAACGGGAGTCTTCGCGCTTGGACGTGGTGAAGCCCACCTGGTTGTTGACCACCAGGTGCAGCGTGCCGCCGATGGCGAAGCCACGGGCCTGCGACATCTGCAGGAGCTCCATGTTGACGCCCTGGCCCGCGAAGGCGGCGTCGCCGTGGATCAGCACGGCCAGCGACTTCTCGCGGGCGGTGTCGCGGCGACGGCACTGGCGCGCATGCACCGAGCCGGCCACCACGGGGTTCACGATTTCCAGGTGCGACGGGTTGAAGGCCAGCGCCACGTGCACGCCGCCGTTCGGCGTCTTGACGTCGGCGGAGAAGCCCATGTGGTACTTCACGTCGCCGGTGTGGATCGGGCTGTCGTCGTGCTCGAACTTGCCCTCGAACTCGTTGAAGAGCTGCGCGGGAGCCTTGCCGAGGATGTTGACCAGCACGTTGAGGCGGCCACGGTGGGCCATGCCGATCACGACTTCCTTGACGCCGTTGTCGCCGGCGGCGCGGACGACGTCGTCGACCATCGGGATGAGGCTGTCGCCGCCTTCGAGCGAGAAGCGCTTCTGGCCGACGTACTTGGTGTGCAGGTAGCGCTCGAGGCCTTCGGCCGCGGTGAGCGCTTCGAGAACGCGCACCTTCTCGCTCTTCTGCAGGCCGGGATTACCCGCGGCCTTTTCCAGGCGCGAGTAGATCCACGAGCGCTGCTCGTAGTCGGAGATGTACATGAACTCGGCACCGACGGTGCCGGCGTAGACCTTCTTGAGCGTGGCGAGCAGGTCGCGCAGCTTCACGCGCTTGCCGCCGCCGGCGAAGGTGCCTGCGTCGAACTCGGTGTCGAGGTCGGCGTCGGACAGGCCGTGGAAGGCGAGGCCGAGGTCCGGGGCGTCGAGATCCGGCTTGGTCAGGCCAAGCGGATCGAGCTGGGCGCCGAGGTGGCCGCGCGAGCGGTAAGCGGTGAGCAGGCGGAGCACGCCGGCCTGCTTTCGCGCGTAGGCGTCGTCGACCGGACCGGCCACGGCACCGCCGCTGCCACGGCGCTGTTTCTGCGCGGCCTCGATGCGGGCAATGGCGTCGGAGTGCGGAACATCGCCCGCCTCACGGCCCTTGAAGGACTTGAAATAGGCATCCCATTCGGCCGGGACAGAGCCGGAATCGGCCAGCCAGGCTTCGTAGACTTGCTCTACGTAATCGGCGTTGCCGCCGGCGAGTTGGGAGGATTCGGAAAACTCGCGGATCAGGTTTGCGCTCACGTCACCACCGGCACACGGAGAAGGGCGGGGTGTCGCGGAGGCATGTGGGGACGGCCCCCGCGGCACTAAGAATCCGTTAATTATAGCCCCGCCCTGCTGCGCCGCGCCAACCTATTTGCGGTAATTCGACGAAGGTCAAATACCGAGTGGTCTTATCTCCCACGCCGGCTCGGCCCGCTCCCAGACTTCGTCGAAATACGCCGTCAGGCGAGAGGTCTCACCGGGTCGGGCCAGGTCGCCCTCGGCATCGAAACGGGCGGCCACGCTCCTGAACAGATACGCACTGGCCTCATCGGTGACGAAGGCCGAGGCATAGCGAAGATGAGTTTCGTCGGAGGGGACGCGGATGCTCACGGCGGTGGGCAGTCGCTGGGCGAGGGCGATCAGGCGATGGCCCTCGCGATGGGCGCGATTGGCCTCGTGGGTGATCAGGCGGATGCGGGCGTGCCGGCCGCTGGTGGCGATGCGGCGTAGCCCGGCCAATGCGGCCTCGCTTTCGAACAGGCCGGCATCCACCACCGGCAGGTAGATGCAGACCCGGTAGCGGGCCGCGGCGAGCAGGCTGACATGCGCGGCTTCCAGCCCGGTGCGGTCCAGGGCCAGCAGGCGCGTGTCAGCCTGCCCGGTCACCGGCGACGGCCTTTGCGTACGGCGAGATGGCCGTCATTGATCAGGGCCAGCAGGGTGGTGCGGGCGGCCGCGGAAGGCAGGGCGTCGAAGGCCAGTTCGCGCTCGCCCGACAGGCGTTCGGCCAGATCGACCGGGCATTCGTAGGCATGGCCGCTCACGTAGAGGGTGGCGTCCTTCTTGCCGCGTACCCAGGCGATCCGGGCGTAGGGGTGGCGGACGAGGCCCGAGCCAGCTTCCAGGGCTTTGTCCAGCGCGGCGGCCGTGGTGGCCTTCGGCGGGGCGACGGCATCCTGGGCGTTGCGGTAGCGGGTAATGAAGCGGCCGAACCAGTCGGAGAGCAGGTCGCGGTCGAGGGCGCTGGCGAACGGCACGGCCTGGCGAACCCGGTTGAGGGCGGCCGTATCGATCTCGCCGGCCCGCTTGGCGGGGGCCAGGTCGGGGTCGGTGTAGCGCAGTTCCTCGGGCATGCGCTCGGCGAGAAAGTCAGCGAGGTCGCCGGTCAGCTCCGCCTGCGAGGGTGCGCGCATGCCGACCGAGATGGTCATGCAGTCGCCGATGGCCACGCCGTCGTGGGGCACGCCCGGGGGCAGGTACAGCATGTCGCCCGGTTCCAGCAGCCATTCGTGGGTGGGTTCGAAGGTCTTGAGCTGCTTCAGTTCCACGTCGTCGCGGAAGTCGAGCGGGGCGTCGGGGTCGTCGCTGATCGCCCAGTGACGCTGGCCGACGCCCTGGAGCAGGAAGACGTCGTACTGGTCGACATGCGCGCCCACGCCACCGCCGTCCTCGGCGTAGGAGATCATGATGTCGTCCAGGCGCCAGGAGGGCAGGAAGGCGAAGGTGTCGAGCAGGGCGGCCACGTCGGCGTCCCATTTATCGACGTCCTGCACCAGCAGGGTCCAGTCGCGCTTGGGGGTCTTGCCGAAGGTGGCCTCGTCGAAGGGGCCGTTCTTCACCGTCCAGCGATCGCGCTTCTCGTCATGGACGATGAGGCGGGCAAGCACGCCGTCCTCGCAGGCCAGGCCGGCGAGATCGTTGGGTTCGATCGGGCTTTCGAAGTCGGGGAAGGCGTTGCGGATGAGCAACGGGCGCTTCTGCCAGTAATCGCGCAGGAACTGCGTGGCGCTCATGCCAAGCGGCTGGCTGGCGCTGCCGCGCACTTCGATGGGGAGGGCTTTACGGGAGGGATTCTGGATGGCCATACCCGAATTGTAGCCGCACCCCTGTAGGAGCGCGCCTCGCGCGCGACAGGCCCGGGCGAAATGCCGCGGCTCGCGACACCGGTCGCGCGCAGGCGCGCTCCTACAGGGGTGTCGGTGCCTTGTAGGAGCGCGCCTCGCGCGCGACCGGCCCGGGCGAAATGCGGCGGTTCGCGACAGCGGTCGCGCGCAGGCACGCTCCTACAGGAGTGTCGGTGCCTTGTAGGAGCGCGCCTTGCGCGCGACAGGCCCGGGCGAAATGCGGCGGCTCGCGACGCCGGTCGCGCGCAGGCGCGCTCCTACAGGGTGGCTTGTTCTGCCGTGAGGGGTTCTTCGGGGGGCGTGATCTCCGACTTGCGGCGCACGCCGTGACCGGCTTCCAGCGCGTGCAGGTCGATTTCGCTCACCGGCACCGGGCGGTAATCCTCGCCGAAGGCCACGTCGCCCAGCTTCCAGCCTGACTTGCAGGTCACCGCGCCCCAGAACCGGCGGAAGGCGGCCCAGTGCAGGCCTACCAGGCCCTTGTCGTTGTCGGCATCCACCATGGGATCGCCCACGCCCGTCGGGCGGATCGGCTCGTTGTAAAGCGCCGTGCCGAAAATAACGTCCCAGAGGGAGAACACCTGGCCGAAATTGCAGTTGTGCAGGTTAGGGCGGTCCGGGTCCACCAGCATGTGATGCAGGCGGTGGAACTTCGGCGACACCAGCAGGCGGTCGAACAGTGGCCCGAAGCGCACGCGCACATTGGCATGCGAGAAATTCTGCACCAGCTCGCCCAGAAGCATCAGCCACGCGAACTCCGTGGGCGCCACGCCGATGATGAGGCCCACGCCGGCCAGCACCATCGACTGCAGGAAACCATCCACCAGACTGCCGCGATCGTTCGTCCAGCAGCTCATCTGCCGCGTGCTGTGATGCATGCTGTGCAGCGCCCACCACCACGGCAGCGCATGCTGGAGGCGATGCATCCAGTAATAGACGAGATCGTAGATCGCGTAGTAGACGACGAAGAGGGCCAATGGATGGTCCTTCAGCGCCGGAATCAGGTGCACGATGCCCAGCAACGACTCATCGCCCGGCGTGTTGTCGGCACCGCCGAAATAATTGCTGATCGGCGTGAGCACGAGGTAACTGAACATCGGAAAGATGCCCAGCAACATCATCAACGTGTACTGCCAGTCCACGTTGGTCAGCTTGCGATCGGTCCACTTCTCCGCCGGCGCCAGGGTTTCCAGCGGACGGAACAGGAACGCGATGATGCCGACCTGCAACAGCGAGATGAGGATGGCTTCCGCGATCTCACGCGGATCGCCCGCAAGACCATTGAGGTGCAGCAGGCTGAGGAAGGGGACGATGGCGTGGGCGCTCGTCCAGTCGACCAGATGGGACCATGGCGCGAACATGCGATAAACCTTTGTGTTTCGAAGGGACCCGGCGGGGGGATGCGCGGGTCCAATGGCAACATTTAAGCTTCACGCCTCTTTCGTTGGGCTTTCCGCCATGCGACACACTCCCGGGATCGCCATCGGCGTCCATGTGGGCGACGCCATTTTGCCGGTGATCAAGGAGCTTGCTGCACTGCGTATCGCGGTGTTCCGCGACTGGCCATACCTCTACGAAGGCGACATCGGCTACGAACAAGAATACCTCGCCGCGTACGCCGGTTCACCCCGCAGTGTCTGCGTGGTGGCCCGCAACGAGGCGGGCGAGGCCGTGGGGGCCTCCACGGGCATCCCGCTGGCCGACGATGGCGAGGCCTTCCACCAGCCGTTCCTGGCGCGCGGCATGGCGCTGGACGAGGTTTTCTACTTCGGTGAATCCGTGCTGCTGCCGCCCTGGCGTGGCCGGGGCGTGGGTCATGCGTTCTTCGACGCCCGTGAAGCCCACGCTACCGGCGCAGGGGACTTCCGCTGGACGGCGTTCTGTTCGGTACGCCGTGATCCGGCCGATCCGCGTGCCCCGCAGGGCTATCGCCCCAACGATGCCTTCTGGCGCACGCGCGGCTATGCACCCGTGCCCGGCATGGCCTGCACCCTCTCCTGGAGGGAGCGCGACGACGTGCTCCCTCGTGAACACTCCCTCGATTTCTGGATGCGCGCGATCGATCGCGCCAAGGACCCCGCATGACCACCCGCACCCTCGCCGAATGGCTTTCCTATCAGGAAGGCGTCCACACCGTCGGCATCGATCTCGGCCTCGACCGTGTCAGCGCCGTATGGCGCGCCATGGGCTCGCCACGTCCGGCGCCCGTCGTGATCACGGTGGGCGGCACCAATGGCAAGGGTTCCACGGTGGCCTTGCTGGAAGCGATGCTGCGCGAGGCGGGTTATCGGGTGGGCTGCTATACCTCCCCGCATCTCATTCACTATAACGAGCGCATCCGCCTCGACGGCGAGGACGCATCGGATGAGGCGCTGGTGGCCTCGTTCGAGCGCATCGAAGCCGCGCGCGGCGCCATTGCGCAGACCTATTTCGAATTCGGCACGCTGGCTGCCATCGACCTGATGGCCCGCGCCTCGCTCGATGTGGCGATCCTCGAAGTGGGTCTCGGTGGCCGCCTCGACGCGGTGAACATCATCGATGCCGACATCGCGGTGGTCACCACCATCGATCTCGATCACCAGGACTGGCTCGGTAACGATCGCGACAGTATCGGTCGCGAAAAGGCGGGTATCGCCCGCGCAGGACGTACCGCCATCATCGGCGAAACGAATCCGCCCGATGGTCTTATCGACGCATTGCAAGGCATTGGCGCATCGGTCCAGCGGGCAGGACAGGACTTCTCGACGCACATCCAGGGCGAAGGCTGGCGCTGGACGCATCGCGACGGCAGCGCATTCGACTTGCCGCGCCCGGCACTCGATGCGCCGGTGCAGTTCGCCAACGCCGCTGCCGCCATCGCCACGCTGCATGCGCTGGCCGACCGCCTCACCGTCCCGGCGCAGGCCCTTGCCCGTGCGCTGCGCATCGTGCGCGTGTCGGGCCGCCTGCAACGCATCGGCGAGCGCCCGCTCACCCTGGTGGACGTGGGTCATAACCCGCAGGCCGCGCGTGCGCTGGCTGAGTGGATCGATGCCGAACGGCCGCAGGGCAGGGTGCTCGCCGTCTATGGCGCACTTTCGGATAAGGACACCGGCGGCGTGATCGCCGCGCTCGGCGATCGCGTGGCCCACTGGTACCTCGCCGCACTCGACCGGGACACGCCGCGCGGCCTCAGCGACACGGCCATCGTGGCAAGCCTTGCGGCGACCCTGCCGGGTGCGTCGTCCGACGCCTTCCCAAGCGTTACCGCTGCCTGGAGCGCCGCGCGTTCCGCCGCAGGCGAGGATGACGTGGTGCTGGTGTTCGGCTCGTTCTTCGTGGCGAGCGCCGCCTTGTCGGCCGCGATGTGAACGCCTGCGACCGACAGGGCGTCGAGGGGCTCCATTGACGGTTATAATCGCGCCGATTCGCATTGCGCCGGTCGTATGGAGCTTTCCTTGAAAACACGCCTGTTGGGTGCCGCCGTCCTGATCGCCCTGTTGGTCCTGTTCGTGCCAATGCTTTTTTCCAACGCCCCGCCGAAGGGCGATGCCGAGCAGACGGTGAGCCTGGAGATTCCCCCGGCACCCGATCGTGAATTGCAGGCCCGCACGCTGGACGTCTCGCCCAACGGCACCGGTGCGGTCTCCGCGCCGCAGCCGGTGGCAGCTGCGAACGCGCCGGGCAACACCCCGGCCAATGCGCCGGCACAACCGGTGGCCGCCACGCCATCGGCGACGCGTCCCACGCCGGCCGCCGGTGGCGATCGCCTGGCGTCGGTGAGCATCACCTCGCGCAAGCCGCCCGATGCCCTGCCGGAAGACTTCGCCAACCAGCCGCAGGCGCCCGCCAAGGGCACCACGGCGGCAACGAAGCCCGCCAGGCCGGCCCCGGCCAGTGTTCCGGCCACGCCTGTCGCCACGGCTACGCCGCCCGCATCCGCGCCGGCCCAGGCGCCCGGCACGGCCGGTCGTGGCAGCTTCTCCATCAACCTCAGCGCTTATGCCGACCGTTCCAAGGCCGACGCCCTGGTGCAGGAGGTGCGTGCGCTGGGTTACCCGGTCACGGCCGTGGGCGTGAACCAGGGCGGCAAGGCACTCACGCGCGTGCATGCCGGTCCGTTCGAGACCCATGCCGCCGCCGAGGCGGCCCGCCTGAAGATCGTCGCGGCGGTACCGGGCGTTCCGGCGTCGCTGTCGTCCAAGGCTGAAACCGTCACGGCCGATGCACCGGCCCCCGCCAAGCCGGCCGCGGCGGCACCCGCGCCGGCAGTACCAGCGGCCGCCGCCGTGCCTGCCGCCGCGCCGCGTGCCGGCGGCTTTGCCGTACAGGTGGCCGCCGTCAGCAGCGAGGCTGAGGCCACCCGCCTGCGCGACAAGCTCCGCGCCGCCGGCATCCCGGGCTACACCGACAGCATCGCTTCCAGCAGCGGCGCCAAGCTCTGGCGCGTGCGCGCCGGTCCGCAGACGCAACGCGATGACGCGGTACGCCTCAAGGATCAGATCAAGGCCAAGGTCGGCCTCGACGGTGTCGTGGTGACGGCGCCCTGAGCGCCGGCACCACGATTGACACAGGGAGGGGGCGTTCATGAACTGGGCCGATTACACGATCCTGGCCGTGCTGTTCATCTCGGTCTTGATCGGCCTCGCGCGTGGCCTCATCTCCGAGGTGCTGTCCCTGGTGATCTGGGTGGTGGCCTTCGGGGTGGCCTGGGCGTTCGGCCCCACCCTGGCCGATTATTTCGCGGGCACCATTTCGGTGCCGACAGCCCGCGCCGCCATCGGCTACGGGCTTTGCTTCATCAGTGTGCTGCTGTGTGGCGCGGTCGTCCGGTTCATGATCTCGCGACTCATCTCCAGCACCGGCCTCGGCGGCACGGATCGCCTCTGCGGCATGATTTTCGGCCTGGCGCGCGGCGTGCTGATCGTCAGCCTCGTGGTGTTCATCCTCGGCTTCACGCCGTTGCCGAACGACCCCTGGTGGCGTCAGTCCACCATGCTCGGCCAGTTCGCGGCTCCGGCCGCATGGATCGGCCAGCAGATCCCGTCCAACGTCCGTCAGTACCTGCATCCGCCAGAAGCGCTGCAAAACGTTAAAATGCCTGACGTCCAGCTCCCCAGCCGCGACGATCTCATGAAACTGCGCGACCTGACGCTCCCCGGTCAGGCCCCGCGACAAGACCACGCTCAACCTGCCGCATCGTCCACAGCGGCTACTCCTTAGGAAGGCAACTCCCATGTGCGGAATCATCGGCATCGTCGGTACCACGGAAGTGGCATCGGCCCTGTATGACGGCCTGACCGTCCTGCAACACCGCGGGCAGGATGCCGCCGGCATCGCCACCGTGGACGGCGCCCGACTGCGTCTGCACAAGGGCAATGGCCTGGTGCGTGACGTCTTCAACTCGGCAGGCGTGAGCAAGCTGCGCGGCCGCATCGGCATCGGCCATTGCCGTTATCCCACGGCTGGTTCCGAGGGCATGGAAGAGGCCCAACCCTTCTACGTGAACTCGCCCTACGGCATCGCCTTCGCGCATAACGGCAACCTTGTGAACACCGAGACCCTGCGTCGCGAGATGTTCGAGGACGACCGTCGCCACATCGATACCGACTCCGACTCCGAAGTGCTGCTCAACGTGCTGGCGCACGAGCTGCAGGTGGATGATCGCGGCGACCTCACGCCGGAGCACGTGTTCAAGGCGGTGTCGCGCGTGCATGCCCGTGCCCAGGGCGGCTATGCCTGCCTCGCGCTGGTGCTGGGCTACGGCCTTATCGCCTTCCGCGACCCCAACGGCATCCGTCCGCTGGTGCTCGGCGAGCGCGTCACGGCCGAAGGCCGTGAATACGCCATCGCGTCGGAATCCGTTGCCCTCGACGTGCTGGGCTTCAAGCGCGTGCGCGACATCGCGCCGGGCGAAGCCGTGATCGTCACCGATGGTGGCGAGCTGCATGCGAAGCATTGCGCCGAAGGCGCGCTGCACACCCCGTGCATCTTCGAATACGTGTACCTCGCGCGTCCTGATTCCATGATGGAAGACGTCTCGGTCTACAAGGCCCGCCTGCGCATGGGCGAGAAGCTGGCCGAGAAGATCCTCCGTGAGCGCGGCCCGGACCACGGCATCGACGCCGTCATCCCCATCCCCGACACCTCGCGCACCGCCGCCAGCTCGCTGGCGCAGGCGCTGGGCGTGCCCATGCGCGAAGGCCTGGTGAAGAACCGCTACATCGGTCGCACCTTCATCATGCCGGGGCAGGGCGAGCGCGTGAAATCCGTGCGTCGCAAGCTCAACGCCATCGACCTGGAATTCCGCAAGAAGAACGTGCTGCTGGTGGACGACTCCATCGTCCGCGGTACCACGTCGCGCCAGATCATCCAGATGGCTCGCGACGCGGGTGCGAAGAACGTTTACTTCGCTTCCGCCGCGCCGCCGGTGCGTTACCCCAACGTCTACGGTATCGACATGCCGGCCACGTCGGAACTCGTCGCTGCCGGTCGCACGGTGGAAGAAGTGGAGAAGGCGCTCGGTGCCGACTGGCTGATCTACCAGGATCTCGAAGACCTGATCTGGGCCGTGTCCGATGGCAACGATGACCTGAAGCGTTTCGATACCTCGTGCTTCTCGGGCGAGTACGTCACGGGCGTGGACAAGAACTTCCTCCAGCAGCAGGAAGCCCAGCGTTCGGATTCCGCCAAGACCGAACGCCGCAGCGCCTGAGGATGAGGCGGCGCGTTCGTCGCGCCGCCGTTGCACGATGCATGATCTTCACGCCGCCGCCCGCCGCTGCCTCGATGCGTCCGATCCGGCCGAGAAGGTCCGGCTGAGCTTCGCTACGTGGGATGCACTGTGTCGGGGCGAACTGCGTCCCGACGAGGCCTCGCCAGCGCCGCTGCCCATCGCCCTGCCGGGGCGTCCCGAGCGTCCCCGGCTGATATCGCCACGCCAGCTGTCGCAGCGTGGACTGGGTTCGGCGGAAGGGCGGGCCGCGCTGGTGCATGCCATCGCGCATATCGAATTCAATGCCATCGACCTGGCCTGGGACGCGGTCTACCGCTTCCGTGGCAAGCCGATGCAGTACTACCTCGACTGGGCGTCATGCGCCAATGACGAAGCGCGGCACTACACGATGTTGTCGGGGCGCCTGGCCGAACTGGGCCATGCCTACGGCGATTTCGATGCGCATAACGGCCTGTGGGACATGGCCGAGAAAACCGCGCATAGCGATACCGCCCGCATGGCGCTGGTACCGCGCGTGCTGGAAGCGCGTGGTCTCGACGTCACGCCGGGCATGATGGATCGCCTGCGCAAGCAGGGCGACGATCGCACCGTGGCGATTCTCGAGGTGATCCTGCGCGAGGAAGTGGCGCACGTCGCCGCCGGCACGCGCTGGTTCCACCACTGCTGCGAACGCGACGGCATCGAGCCGGAAGCCACGTTCGCCAGGCTGCTCGACGACTACATGCACGGCTCGTTGCGCGGCCCTTTCAATCTTGAAGCCCGCCGCGAAGCCGGCTTCTCGGAATCCGAACTCGCCTGGCTCCACACCCTCTGATGTAGGAGCGCGCCTGCGCGCGACAGGGTATTTGCAGCGAGGTAAGGTTTTCGCGAAAACCGGTCGCGCGCGAGGCGCGCTCCTACAGGGCCCTGTATAGCTGATGGCCTCACCGTTGTAGGAGCGCGCCTGCGCGCGACAGGGTATTTGCAGCGAGGTAAGGTTTTCGCGAAAACCGGTCGCGCGCAAGGCGCGCTCCTACAGGGCCCTGTGCAGCTGATGGCCTCACCGTTGCAGGAGCGCGCCTGCGCGCGACAGGGGTCAGATGACCAGAGGTTCGGGGTCTAGCGTGACGCCGAACTTGGCCTGTACCCCTGCGATAACTTTCTGTGCGAAGGCCCATAGCTGCGGGCCGGTAGCCTTGCCATGGTTCACCAGCACCAGCGCGTGTCGGTTGGAAATGCCTGCATCGCCCTCGCGCTCGCCCTTGAAGCCAGCGGACTCGATGAGCCACGCGGCCGAGATTTTCGCCGTGCCACCGACATGCGGCCACACCGGCAACCCAGGATGAGCCAGTGCCAATGCATCGGCCTTGGCCTTGGGAATCACGGGATTCTTGAAGAAACTACCCGCATTGCCGATTACCGCTGGATCGGGCAACTTGCGCGAACGCAACCGCACCACCGCTTCGGCCACGTGATATGGCGTGGGCCGCTCGATGCCCATCTTGGCGATTTCCTCGCGGATACCCGCGTAATCGAGCGACAACGGCCGCTCACGCGGTAGCGCAAACGTCACGGCGACGACGATCCAGCGGCCGGCCTGCTGCTTGAAACTGGAATGCCGGTACGAGAACGCACAGGCGGCTTTATCCAGAACGACAAAGGCATTGGCGTGGGTGTCCCATGCCTCAACCGTATCGATGAACTCGGCCACTTCCACGCCGTACGCACCGATATTCTGAATCGGCGCCGCACCCACCGTGCCCGGAATAAGGATCAGGTTTTCCAGTCCTGCATAACCCTGTCCCAGCGACCAGCGCACGAAATCGTCCCAGCGCTCGCCCGCCGCCACGCGAATCAGCACACGGTCGTCACGCTGGAACGTTTCCACGCCACGATTGGCCATGGCCACCACAGTGCCGTCGATATCGCCTTTGATGAGCAGGTTGCTGCCTTCACCAAGCACCAGCACCGGCCCGCTTTTCACGGCGGGATAGGCCAGCAGCTCAGGAATTTTCACCGGATCATGCACTTCGGCGAGCAGCTTCGCGCGCGCATCCACGCGCAGCGTGTTGCGGCCGCCCAGCGGCGCATCCGAGGCAAGGGTAAAGCCGCCCATATCGACCGGGGCGTTGTTCATGGTCATGCGAGGATCCCACGACGACGGATCTCCGCCACCGCTTCATTGATAAGCTTCGGCCCGCGATACACGAGGCCGGAATACACCTGCACGAGCGACGCGCCGGCTTCGAGTTTTTCGGCGGCGTTGTCGCCGTCGAGGATGCCACCTACGCCCACGATGGACAGGCGCTCGCCTACGCGCGCCTTCATGCCGCGCAATACGGCGGTGGACCTGGCGAACAGGGGGCGACCCGAAAGACCACCCATTTCCTTCGCATGCACCGAGCCGGCCACGGTGTCGCGGTCGATGGTGGTGTTGGTGCAGATCACGCCGTCGATGCCCGAGGCCAGCAACACCTCGGCGATGGCATCGAGCTCGGCCTCGGTAAGGTCGGGAGCGATCTTCAACAGCATCGGCTTGCGCTTGCCATGCTGGCCGGCAAGCCGTTCCTGTGCCTCACGCATCGTGCCGATGAAGCGGCGCAGCGTTTCCTCTTCCTGCAAGTCTCTCAGGCCCTGCGTATTGGGCGAGGAAATATTCACCGTGATGTAGCTGGCCAGCGGATACGCACGCTCAAGGCACACCAGGTAATCATCGGTGGCACGCTCGTTCGGCGTGTCCTTGTTCTTGCCGATGTTGATGCCCAGCACGCCACGGAACGTGGCCTTCTCCACATTGCGCACGAGTGCGTCGATACCGCCATTGTTGAAGCCCAGGCGATTGATCACGGCCTCGTGCTCAGGCAGGCGGAACATGCGCGGCTTGTCATTGCCAGCCTGCGGGCGCGGCGTGACCGTGCCGATCTCCACGAAACCGAACCCCATGGCGGCGAGGCCGTCGAGGTGTTCGCCGTTCTTGTCCAGGCCGGCGGCAAGGCCGACCGGATTCGGGAAATCGATGCCGAAGGCTTTCACCGGAAGATCGGCGGGCGGCGTGTTCACCCACTTCGACAACCCGCTGCGCTGGGCGACGTCGGAGGCGTAGAGGGTGAGGCCGTGCGCGGTTTCGGCGTCGAGCTTGAAGAGCAGGGGGCGGATCAGGTCGTACATCAGGCGTCCGGGCGACCCAGGAAGATCCGGGTGTCGTAGTCGAAATCAATGGTGCCGCCGTCCTGCGTGGCGTCGAACAGCGAGCGCAGGGCGTACAGCATGGGTTCGTGGTTGATATGGCCGGCCTTGGGTACGTAGGACGACGACATGAGTCGTCCTTCCAGGGCCGCGTAATCGAGCTTCTGGCTATGGGGAAACGATGCCATGCCGACGTAACCGGCGCCGTACCATCGTTGCATGGTGTCGTCATCGGTATAGCGCTCGGCTACGCCGACATAATCGATACCGTACTCGTGCAGCAGGCGCTCATAGCCTTCGAGAAACGGTGTGCCGACGAGGCGGCGCGAGTTCCAGAACACGGACACGAGCCCGCGCGGCGAAAGATTGCGCCGGAATTCCGTGCGTACCTTTTCCCTGTCGAACCAGTGAAACGCCTGCGCGGCGATGATGAGATCCACCGAGCCATCGGGCAGCCCGGTGGCCTCGGCGGTGCCGTCCACGGCGGTGAAACCCGCGTGATCCGCAAGCCACCGCGTGGCGGCCGCACGCATCGCCGCATTGGGCTCCACGGCGGTGACCCGGTGACCGGCATCGAGGAACATCTTCGCCGAGATGCCCGTGCCGGCACCGATATCGGCCACCGACCAGTCGGCGCCTACGCCGTGGTGATGCAGCCAGCCGACCAGCGCCCGTGGGTAATCCGGCCGGTAGCGGACATAGTCCTCGACGCGGTCGGAGAAACGTTCCGTGGAGCGCAGGTCGGTCATGGCATCACCCGTTGCTTAAAACTCGAACTTGATGCCCTGCGCCAGCGGCAGCGAATCGGAGTAGTTGATGGTGTTGGTCTGGCGGCGCATATACACCTTCCAGGCGTCCGAGCCCGACTCGCGACCGCCGCCGGTTTCCTTCTCGCCACCGAAGGCGCCACCGATTTCCGCGCCCGAGGTGCCGATATTCACATTGGCGATGCCGCAATCGGAGCCCGATGCCGACAGATACTGCTCGGCGGACTTGAGATCCTGCGTGAAGATGGCCGATGACAGGCCCTGCGGCACGCCGTTCTGCATGGCAATGGCCTCGTCGAGGGTGTCGAACGGCATCACGTAGAGGATCGGGGCGAAGGTTTCGGTCTGCACCACCTCGGCGTCGTTGGTGAGGCCCGTGACGATGGTGGGCAGCACGAAGTTGCCCTTGCGGTCGGTGAGCGCCTTGCCACCCGTGCGCACGGTGCCGCCCGATGCCTTGGCCTTGGCCACCGCGTCCACATAGGCCTGCACGGCCTCCGGGCTGTTCAGCGGGCCCATGAGGGTGGTGGCGAGGGTGGGGTCGCCGATTTTCTGTTCGACCTGGCCATAGGCCTTCACGAGGGTATCGACCACGGCATCGTGGATGGACGAGTGGACGATCAGGCGGCGCGTGGTGGTGCAGCGCTGGCCGGCGGTGCCGACGGCACCGAACACGATGCCCGGGATCGCCAGCTTCAGGTCGGCCGACTTGTCGAGGATGATGGCATTGTTGCCGCCCAGCTCCAGCAGGCTGCGGCCCATGCGCCGGGCCACGCGCTCGCCCACCATGCGGCCGATCTTCGTGGAGCCCGTGAAGCTGACGAGCGGGATGCGCTTGTCGTCGACGAAGGTCTGGGCCAGCTCGGTGCCGGCGTCGTTGAACAGGAAGAAGATGTCCGGGAAGCCGGCGTCCTTCAGCGCCTCGTTGCAGATCTTCATGGTGGCGATGGCCGAGAGCGGGGTCTTCGGCGACGGCTTCCAGATGCAGATATCGCCACAGATGGCCGCCAGGAAGGCGTTCCAGCTCCACACCGCCACGGGGAAGTTGAACGCGCTGACGATGCCCACCAGGCCCACCGGATGCCACTGCTCGTACATGCGGTGGCCCGGGCGCTCCGAATGCATGGTGTTGCCATAGAGCATGCGGCTCTGGCCCACCGCGAAGTCGGCGATGTCGATCATCTCCTGCACTTCGCCGTCACCTTCGGGCTTGATCTTGCCCATTTCCAGGGCCACCAGCGAGCCAAGGGCATCCTTGTGCTTGCGCAGGGCCTCACCACACAGGCGCACGGCCTCGCCACGGCGCGGGGCCGGGGTGTTGCGCCACACCGTGAAGGCTTCCTGGGCGCGCTGGACGATGGTCTCGTAGTCCGCCGCGCTGGAGGCCTGCACCGTGGCGATCACTTCCCCCGTGGCCGGATTGGTGGGGGACAGCGTGCCGGCACCGCTGGTGGCGGCCCATTCGCCGCGGCCGAGGTAGGTACCGGATTCGGTGGACTTCAGGCCGAGCGCTTCGAGGATCTTGACGGACATGGCAACTCCTTTGGCGACGCGCCGGCAGGATGCCGGCGTGCGAGGGAAAACCGGGATTCTAGCAAACACCCCCTTCACGACCTGTTGTGCGGCGCGGGACGGATGTGGGGGAAACGTTAGTGACGGGCAGGGTTAAAACGACCCTGCGATGACGCGCGCAACCGCATGCTTTGCCTCAAGTTGTACTTGAGGACACTGCAGCCATGACCCGCGTCTACGAGATTCCGTTCCATCCCGGCGAGGACACCCGCTGGCCGGTGAGGGTCGACGGGGTAGTCGTCGAGTCGTTTCCCTCGCGCTACGAGGCCCTGCGGGCCGCCCTGAACCGGGCCGTGTCCGATGGCGGCGACGCCAGCATCGGCATCGAAGGGGCCGATGGGGTATGGCGGCCCTTTGGAAGCGACGCGAAGCGGCCTTCCCGGGTGCCACCGTTGCCGCAGCGGCATCTCTCGCTGGTGCGGTGAAGGATTATCATGGCGCCTCCCCACCCGGAAGGTCCGCCATGCTTCCCGACATCACCGAGGCGCGCGCCGCCTGTCACTGCGGTACCGTTCGTTTCACCGTCAAGTTCACCGATGGCCTGCGCACCGCGCGCCGCTGCAACTGCTCGTATTGCCGGATGCGTGGTGCCGTGGCCGTTTCGGCCGACCTGGGCGGCATCACCATCGAGCAAGGCCAGGATGCGCTCACCGAATACCAGTTCAACACGGGCACGGCGAAGCATTTCTTCTGCTCTAAGTGCGGCATCTACACCTTTCACCAGCGCCGTTCCAATCCGAACCAGTACGGCGTGAACGCGGCCTGCATCGAGGGCGTGAGCCCGTTCGATTTCGCCGAAGTGCAGGTGCTCGACGGCGCGCACCATCCGAAGGACGGTGGCGGCGGCGTGGTGGGATACCTGCGTTATGTCGAGGCCTGAACGCCTGCTCGCGGTGTTCGTCGTGGCTCTGGCGACGACAGGGTTGGGCGCATGCCATCGCCTCATTCCCGACGGTCACTTCAAATCGGCCGTGCACAAGCGCGTACGCATCGGTGACCCGCGAGCGGACGTGGAAGAGCGCCTGTCAGGCATCCGTTTCAGCTGCCATGCGTTGTCGAACGATGCGGCAGGCCAGTGGATTACCTGTACGCGATTACAGGAGGGGCTGCTGGCATCGTGCATCGACAGGGCAAATCTTCGCGTATCGCTGGATCAGCACATCGAAGCCATCGACTTGCGCAAGCCGACCTGCACGGGGTTCGGATCATGAAGGTGATCTTATAGGGCCTTTTTGGAGACTGCCGCCAGGGAAGAGCCTGGCCTGGCGGCCTGCCATTGATCGCCATCCATGACCTTCGTCGGTTGGCGTCCCCTGTGTCAGGTCGCTAGAGTCGGCTGATCGAAGGGGAGGTGGCGATGAGCGACGACAACGTAAACGGGACCACCGGTCATGAGGATGCCACGGCCAGGCTTCCGGTTACCCTGCCATCGGCGGAAACCGTGATGGCCTACGAAAGAACGGTGCCCGGTGCCTCCGAGCGCATCCTGAACATGACCGAGCGCGCCTTCGAGCACACCATTCGCATGGCGGAGGAGGAGGGTGCCCATCGCCGCACGCTGGAGCGCCGGCGTCACGTGCGCGGCATGTTTGCCCTGGTGTTCGGCTTTATCGTCGCCCTGCTGGCGGTGCTCTTCGGTTGCTGCATCGCTTACCTCCAGGATCCGCTGATAGGCACCATCATCACGCTGGGTGTGCCGGCCATCCTGATTGCCGGCTGGGTTCTCGCCAGCCCTAAAGCGGCAGCGACGGCGCGCGGAAATCACTGAAGGCCGTTCAACCCTTCTTTTCGCCGGGGCCGGTAGGGTATGCTTCGCGGCCGGGGCCCCGTAGCTCAGCTGGATAGAGCGTCCCCCTCCTAAGGGGAAGGTCGCCCGTTCGAATCGGGCCGGGGTCACCATCGACAGGGACCCACGCATGCCCCGTTCGTTCGATGCCATCATCGTCGGTGCCGGCCAGGCCGGTCCCGCGCTTGCCGGGCGGCTCACTGCCTCGGGCCGCTCCGTCGCCCTGATCGAGCGCCATCTGGTCGGCGGCACCTGCGTCAACACCGGATGCAAACCCACCAAGACCCTCGTTGCCAGCGCCTACGCCGCGCACCTGGCGCGACGTGGTGCGGAATACGGGGTTATCACGGGGCCCGTCGAGATCGATATGCCCACAGTGGCGGCGCGGGCGCGCAAGGTCATCCTGGACTCACGCAAGGGCAATGAAGACTGGCTTGCCGGGATGCCGGGACTGGAACTCATCCGGGGGCATGCACGTTTTACCGGGCCGCGCGTGATCGAGGTCAATGGCGAGGCGCTGACGGCGCCGTGGATCTTCCTCAACGTAGGTGGTCGCGCGAACGTTCCCGATTTCCCGGGCATTGATGAGGTGGACTACCTCACCAACAGCACGATCATCCCGCTGGAAACCGTGCCTGAGCATCTTGTCGTAGTGGGTGGCAGCTACATCGGACTGGAGTTCGCGCAGATGTACCGGCGCTTCGGGGCGCAGGTGACGGTGGTGGAGCAGGGTGCCCGCCTGATCGCCCGTGAAGACGAGGCTGTTTCAGAGGCCGTACGCGGGATCCTGGTGTCTGAAGGAATCGCCGTGCGTACCGATGCATGCTGTATCCGCCTGGGGCGTCATGCCGATGGCGTGGTCGTTGGCGTGGATTGTCGCGAAGGTCATCCGGAGGTGGTGGGATCGCATGTGCTGCTTGCCGTGGGCCGCAGGCCGAACACGGATGATCTCGGTCTCGAATGTGCGGGTGTAGCCGTGGACGAGCGGGGTTATATCGTCGTCAACGATGCGCTGGAGACGCGTGTGGAGGGTGTCTGGGCGCTTGGCGACTGCAACGGCAAAGGAGCGTTTACGCATACGGCGTGGAACGATTACGAGATTGTCGCAGCGAATCTTCTCGACGGTGGCTCGCGCAAGGTTAGCGAGCGTATTCCCGGGTATGCGCTGTATGTCGATCCGCCGCTTGGGCGCGTGGGCATGACGGAGGCGCAGGCGCGTGCCACGGGGCGCCCTTTGCTGGTGGCGAAGCGGCCGATGACACGCGTGGGGCGCGCAGTGGAAAAGGGCGAAACACAAGGGTTCATGTCGATGGTGGCCGATGCCGAAACGCGGCTGATCCTGGGTGCGGCGATTCTCGGCACAGGAGGCGACGAGGCGATTCATGGCGTACTGGACATGATGAATGCCGGTGCCACGATCGACACGCTGCAATGGGCGGTGCCCATTCATCCGACAGTGTCGGAGCTGATACCCACGCTCGTTGGTGAGCTGCAATCGATGGTGTAGGAGCGCGCCTTGCGCGCGACCCCTGACTGCGATCACGACCAGGCTTGCGGGTTCCTTCGTCGTTGCCGTGTTCAGGGGTCGCGCACAGGGGCGCTCCTACAGGAGGTCTGGGCCGGGAGTGGGGTGGCGGAAATCTTCGACGGGCGTCAGTTTGTCGGTGAGGCGGAAGACGCCTTCGGCTACGCGGCGAGACAGCACCACATCGATGATGGTGGTTTCATGGGGGCGCATGTTAGTGAGCAGATCGCTGTTTTGCGCCGTGCTCGCGACTACATGACGGATGAGTCCGCTGATGTCCGCAGGCTGGATGCGCGCGCCGTAGGGCGAATGCGCCACGAGCGGGCCACGCAGGGTTTTCGAGGTATCGCGCGGATCGGGCACGGCCGCATCACCCGCAAGAATGGCATGGTTGAGAAACAGCGCCCACGTCGCTGCGTCGCGATCATTCGCCTGCCGGTCGATCATGAAGCCGGGCGGTAGTTGATCCGGCGAGGCTTCAGGGCCGGCGGTGAGCTGGAATTGCGCGTTTACCGGGGCTTCGCCACGATCATCGCGCAGCCGCACGATAAGCAGGCTGCGTGGATCATGGATATGCACGCGTGGCGCAAAGATGCCAGCTGGCTCCAGCTCCACCTTGTTTGCATCACGCTGCGCGTTTTCGGCGACGAAGGCATCGCACAGTGCGGCATACGATGCGGCCGAATTCACCGCGAGGCAGCGCAGGATGGTTTCCACCGTGATCGACGGTGGTGGCTGCGCGGCCATGATGCCTTGCGTGGCGCCGGAATGTGCAAGGCCCGGCAGCAGACGGAACGCGCTGCGTGGTGCGCGCGCCGTGGTGGCGGTGAGCAACGGGCCGCCGGCCTGCTGGGTGAGTGTCAGATGCGTGGCGTTGAGGTTGGCAGCCGCCAGACGCACGACGCCATCGGAGCCATCTTCACCGGTATAGGCGTTGATGACGTCGTAGAGCTTGCGGTCGGGGCGGTCGCCGATGAGGTTGAACAGATATGTGCCTTGCGTTGACAGATCGGCGCCATGCACGACACCGAGATTGAGCGCCAGCGATTCGGGGCTGCCCAGTTCCAGCCAGTCGAGGATGCGCTGGCCCGGTTCGATACCGTTGAACCACGCCTTGAGGCGACCGAGCACGCCCTTGCCGAGTTTCGCCAGAGCGGACCCGAAGTGAGCAGGTGCAAGCATGATGACGTGACGTGCTTTCACGTTCGCATAAGCCTTGGGCATCATCCGTTGCGCACGTAGCCACGCCATGACCACCGGCCCACCCGTGGAATGCGTTACGCAATCGAACTGGGCATCGGGGATATCCAGCCCACGCAGCGCATGATCGAAGCCACGCACGATGTCGTCCATCGTCACGGCATCGTCGAAGGTCACGTATTCAGACAGGCGGATGTCGAGCACCCGAAGGGTGGAGCCGGCCTGCGCGGCGCGCTGCACGAGCGTGGCCGGCAGGGTGCCGTAGGTGGATGTATCGGTAACGCTCCAGCCGTGCACGAAGACCAGGGTGGACACGTGTCGCTTCCGTCGGGAGGAAGCGACAGCGTAGCTGGGCTAGTGTGCAGTCTTCGTGTCAGGCGTCACGAATGACCATCAGGCGCAGGTCGGTCATGTCCTCGATGGCATAGCGCACGCCTTCACGGCCGATGCCCGATGACTTGGCACCGCCGTAGGGCATGTTGTCCACGCGGAAGCTGGGTACGTCGTTGACGATGACGCCGCCCTGTTCCAAATCGTCCCATGCGCGCATGGCGTGGCGGATGTTGTCCGTGAACACGCCGGCCTGCAGGCCGAAGTCGGAGTCGTTGACGATGCCGATGGCCTCGTCGAAGGTCATGAAGCGTTGCAGCAGCGCTACGGGGCCGAAGGCCTCCATGCGTTGCAGCTTTGCATCGTGCGGCACGTTTTCCAGCAGGGTGGCTTCCAGCATCGCACCCTTGCGGTTGCCACCGCACAGTACCTTGGCGCCGGCTTTTTTCGCTTCGGCCACCCAGCCTTCGAGGCGGGTGGCGGCCGCCTCGTCGATCATGGGGCCGAGGAAGGTGTTTTTCTTCTTCGGGTCGCCGGCCTTCAGGGTTTTGACCTTCGCCACGAGCTTGCGTCGAAGCGCGTCGTAGACGTCATCGTGGACGAGGATACGCTGCACGCTGATGCAGCTCTGGCCCGACTGGTAGAAGGCGCCGAAGACGAGGCGATCCACCACGGCATCCAGGTGCGGGCCCTGGTCGGCGTCGATGATGCAGGCGGCATTGCCGCCCAGTTCCAGTGTGACCTTCTTGTGGCCGGCCTTGGCTTTCAGGTCCCAGCCGATCAGGCCGCCGGTGAAGGAGAGCAGTTTCAGGCGCGGATCGGTCACCAGCGCCTCGGCATCGCGGCCTTCCATCGGCAGCACCGAGAACGCGCCCTTGGGCAGGTTCGTCTCGGCGAGGATCTCGCCAATGATCAGCGCACCCAGCGGCGTGCGCTCGGCGGGCTTCAGCACGAAGGGGCAACCGGCGGCGATGGCGGGCGCCACCTTGTGCGCCACGAGATTCAGCGGGAAGTTGAACGGGGTGATGAAGGACACCGGGCCCAGTGGCACGCGGCGGGTGTAGCCGTAGTAGCCGGCGCTGCGCTGGGAGATTTCCAGATTGATCGTTTCGCCGTTGAGGCGCACGGCTTCTTCGGCCGCGATCTTGAAGGTTTCGATGAGGCGGGTGACTTCGCCGGTGGCGTCTTTGATGGGTTTGCCGGCCTCGACGCAGAGCGCGTAGGCCAGTTCGTCCTGGCGTTCGCGGAAGCGCTTCACGCAGTGTTCGAGCACGGCCTGGCGTTCGTAGGGCTTGAAGCGCTTCATGGCCGGAGCGGCGGCCGTGGCGGCAGCGATGGCCTGTTCGAGCGCCTCGGCATCGGGCAGGGCCACGCGCGTGGCGACCTTGCCGGTGTACTTGTCGGTGACGTCGAGTTTCGCCTTGGCTTTGACGGGCTTGTTGGCGAGGTAGTAGGGGTAGCTCTTCGCGAGCATGGGCATGGCCCTCTTTGACACGATATCCGACATGATGGTGCCGGAGGCGTTCAGGTGTCGTGAGGCGTTTCGCCGCTGGGAGGCTTGGCGTTGGACCGGTCGCGCGCGAGGCGCGCTCCTACAGAGGGATTCGCATGATGGATCCATGGCCCTGTAGGAGCGCGCCTCGCGCGCGACCGGCCCAGGGCGAACGAAATCAATCCTCGCGACGCAACCTCAACTCCCCCTCACCCAGCATCACCCGCACCCGCTCACCCACGGCCACATCGGCGGCCCGGCGCACGATGGCGTCGCGCTCGTCGAAGACGATGGCATAACCACGCTCCAGCGTCGCCAGCGGGCTCACGGCGTGCAGCGTGCGCCCCTGCTGGGCCACGCGGGCACGCTCGCGCTCCAGCCTGCGGCCGATGGCGCTGCTCATCCGCTGGCGCAGCTCAGCCAGCCGGGCGCGCGATGGGTCCAGTCGCAACCGGGGATGACGCGCGGCGAGGCGCGCCTGAAGGCGCTCGAGCCGGGCACGGCGCAGGGCGTTGGCCTGTCCGATGCTCATATGCAGGCGACGACGCAGGGCTTCCAGTCGCTGCGCATCCCGGGCCAGCCGGGCCTGCGGGCGCTGGGTGTTGAGCCTCGCCTGCCAGTGATCGGCCCGCTGGGCGGCTGCCTGCAGGCGGCGTGCCATCAGCGTGGCCATGCGCTGGCGCAGGCGGTCCAGGCGGCGTTCCAGGTCGGCGCCGTCTGGTACCAGCAGCTCGGCTGCCGCGGACGGGGTGGCGGCGCGCAGATCGGCGACGAAATCGGCGATGGTGAAATCCACCTCGTGGCCCACGGCGGAGACCACGGGTACGTCGCTGGCGTGGATGGCCCGCGCCACGCTCCCGTCGTTGAACGCCCACAGGTCTTCCAGCGAGCCACCGCCACGGGTGACCAGCAGTACGTCGTAATGGCCACTGGCGGACGCGCTGCGCAGCATCGCGGCGATGGCGGGCGGTGCTTCGCGGCCCTGTACGGGCACGGGAAGTACGTCAACCTCGGCCAGTGGGAAGCGCCGGCCCATGACGCTGAGCACGTCGCGCACGGCCGCGCCGGAAGGGGAGGTGATGACGCCGATCCGTTTCGGGAAATCAGGCAGAGGACGCTTGCGTTCGGGATCGAACAGGCCTTCGGCGCCGAGGCGGGCCTTGAGCTGCTCGAACTCGCGCTGGAGCGCGCCTTCGCCGGCCGGCTCCATGTGGTCGGCCACGAGCTGGAATTCGCCCCTGGCTTCGTACAGGCCCACCTTGGCCCGCATCAGCACGTGCATGCCGTCCGCGGGACGGAAGCGCAGGCGCGATGCGGCCATGCGGAACATGGCGCAACGCACCTGGGCGTTGGCGTCTTTCAGCGTGAAATAGATGTGACCGGAGGCGGGGCGCGATACGTTCGACAGCTCGCCTTCGATCCACACGCCCATGGGCAGGGCGTCTTCCAGCAGATCACGCACCAGCCGGTTCAGGCCGGAGGGCGTGAAGACGTGGGGGGCGTTGCGGTCAAGGTCGGACATGGACCGGCGAGGTTATCACGCTGGCAGGGAATGTCGATGGCCCAGTGACTTACCCACCATTCCTCAGTTCATCTGTAGGAGCGCGCCTGCGCGCGACCGTGCGGAGCGGTGGGCTCAAGGCCCTGTACCGGTCGCGCGCAAGGCGCGCTCCTACAGGGCAAGGTTGTGTAGGAGCGCGCCTGCGCGCGACCGTGCGGAGCGATGGGCTCAAGGCCCTGTACCGGTCGCGCGCGAGGCGCGCTCCTACAGGGCAAGGTTGTGTAGGAGCGGGCCTGCGCGCGACCGTGCGGAGCGGTGGGCTCAAGGCCCTGTACCGGTCGCGCGCGAGGCGCGCTCCTGCAGGAGGTTACATGCGGAAGACGCCGAAGCGGCCTTGTTCGATGGGGGCGTTCATCGATGCCGAGATCGCCAGGCCCAGCACGCGGCGCGTGTCGGCCGGATCGATGATGCCGTCGTCCCACAGGCGAGCGCTCGCGTAATACGGATGCCCCTGGCGCTCGTACTGCTCGCGTACCGGCGCCTTGAAGGTTTCTTCTTCCTCCGCGCTCCACGTGCCGCCACCCGCCTCGATGCCATCGCGACGCACGGTCGCCAGCACCGACGCCGCCTGTTCGCCACCCATCACGCTGATGCGCGAGTTCGGCCACATCCACAGGAAACGGGCGCCATAGGCGCGGCCGCACATGGCGTAGTTGCCGGCACCGAAGCTGCCGCCGATCACCACGGTGAACTTGGGCACGTGTGAACAGGCCACAGCCGTGACCATCTTCGCGCCATCCTTCGCGATGCCGCCGTTTTCGTACTTGCGGCCCACCATGAAGCCGGTGATGTTCTGCAGGAACACCAGCGGCACGTTGCGCTGGTTGCACAGTTCGATGAAGTGCGCGCCTTTCTGCGCGGATTCGCCGAAGAGGATGCCGTTGTTGGCGACGATGCCCACGGGGTAGCCGTGGATATGCGCGAAGCCGGTGACCAGGGTCTTGCCGTAGCGCGCCTTGAATTCGTGGAAATCGGAATCGTCGACGATGCGTGCGATCACTTCGCGGATATCGAATGGACGACGGGTATCTTCCGGAATCACGCCGTAAAGCTCTTCGGCGGAAAAACGCGGCTCGATGGGCGCACGCAATGCCAGCGGCACCTGCTTCACGCGATTGAGCGAACCGACGATGTCACGCGCGATGGACAGCGCATGGGCGTCGTTTTCCGCGAAATGATCGGCCACGCCCGAGACGGAGGTGTGCACGTCGGCACCGCCGAGTGCTTCGGCATCCACGACCTCGCCCGTGGCGGCCTTCACCAGCGGCGGACCACCAAGGAAGATCGTGCCCTGCTCACGCACGATGATGGTTTCATCGCTCATGGCTGGCACGTAGGCGCCGCCTGCCGTACACGACCCCATCACCACGGCAATCTGCGGAATGCCCTGCGCGCTCATGCGCGCCTGGTTGTAGAAAATGCGGCCGAAGTGCTCGCGATCGGGGAACACTTCGTCCTGCAAGGGAAGGAAGGCGCCACCGGAATCCACCAGGTAGATGCAGGGCAGGCGGTTTTCCATCGCCACTTCCTGCGCACGCAGGTGTTTTTTCACCGTCATGGGGAAGTACGTGCCGCCTTTTACCGTGGCGTCGTTGGCGAGCACCACCACTTCCTGGCCCATCACGCGACCGATGCCGGCGATGACGCCGGCTGCGGGTGCGGCGTCGTCGTACATGCCGTGCGCGGCGAGCGGGGCGATTTCGAGGAAGGGCGAGCCGGGATCGAGCAGGGCGCGGATCCGCTCACGCGGCAGCAGCTTGCCCCGCGCCACGTGTTTCTCGCGGGCCTTGGCGCCGCCGCCCTCGGCGGTGCGCTTGAGCGTATCGCGCAGGTCGTCGGTGAGCGCGCGCAGGCGCAGGCTGGAAGCCTGGAAATCGGCGGAGCGGGTGTCGATCTGCGAGGTGAGGATGGGCATGGGGGACGTTCGCGACGGACGAAACGGCCATCATAGCGGGCTGGCTGGGCCTGCGAACGCTGCGTTGCGGTATCCCGTGATGCGCCTTGATCTGTTGCGATTCCCCCGTGACCTGTAGGAGCGCGCCTTGCGCGCGACCCCGCAAGGATACGTATGGCGAATGATGCGTTGAGATGATCGGGCAGGCGGTGGGGCGGGGGTGTGAACGCTGCCCGATCATTGTCTGCATTGCCCTTTTATGAATCGCGTTCAGGGGTCGCGCGCAAGGCGCGCTCCTACACAAATAAGCGAAAGCGGCGCGGGGGGCTGCGTGCGGGCCAAAAAAAAACGGCCGCCCGGAGGCAGCCGTTTTCAGCGGGACAGTGCCCCGATTACTTCTTGTCGTCCTTCGCGCTGTTGGCGTTGGACGCAGCGTCCTTGGCCTGGTCAGCCGATTTGTCGGCCTGGTCGGCAGCGTTGGAGGCGGCATCCTTGGCGGCGCCGGTGGAGGACGAGGCGGCGGCCTGGGCCTGGGATGCAGCGTCCTTGGCCTGGTCGGCGGACTGCTGGGCCTGGTCGGCGGCCTGCGAGGTCGCGGCGTTCTGCGACTGGTCGGCGGCCTGCTGGGCCTTGTCAGCCTGCTGCTGGGCATCCGCAGCGGACTTCTGGGCATCCTGCGCGGAATCCTGCGCGCCGTTGCTGCATGCTGCCAGCAGCGCGACGAGCGCAGAGGCGAGAAGGGTACGCGTCAAATTCATTGTGTTTCTCCTTAGCCGTGGAATGCCGTTAGGCGGGCGTATTAATAGCTTAGTTGCTCAGGCATGGCTACCGAATGCCGGTGTGTGCTTCAGGGGGTATTAAAACCCATGTACATCGCGTGATTTTTTCGAGATGACCGCCTGAAATTTCGACACCGGGTTCACATCAGTTCGATAGCGACCGCCGTTGCCTCGCCGCCGCCAATGCAAAGCGCCGCGACGCCCCTTTTTGCCCCACGGGCTGTCAACGCATTGAGAAGAGTGACCACGATACGGGCACCGCTGGCACCGATCGGATGACCCAGCGCACAAGCGCCACCGTTGACGTTCATCTTCTCGTGCGAGACGCCAAGCTCGTGCATGACGGCCATCGGCACCACGGCAAACGCCTCGTTCACTTCGAACAGATCGACGTCGGATGCTTTCCAGCCGGCCTTTTCGAGCACTTTCTGGATGGCGCCCACCGGTGCGGTGGTGAACCACTCGGGTTCCTGCGAGTGCGTGGCATGGGCCACGACACGGGCCAGCGGGGTCACGCCGCGCTTCTTCGCTTCATCGGCCGAGAGCACGATCATCGCGGCGGCGCCGTCGGAAATGCTGGACGAGCTGGCGGCGGTGATGGTGCCGTTTTCCTTGCGGAATGCCGCGCGCAGGGTGGGAATCTTGGCGATATCGGAACGGCCGGGCTGTTCGTCTTCGGCGAAATCCTGCGCACCCTTGCGGCCCTGCACGGTCACCGGAACGATTTCATTCGCGAACGCGCCCGACTTCTGCGCCGCCTGCGCGCGCTCGACCGAGGCGATGGCGTAGGCGTCCTGCGCTTCGCGCGTGAAGTGGTACTTGTCGGCGCACTGCTCGCCGAACACGCCCATGGCCTTGCCGTCGTACGGATTGGTGAGGCCGTCCCAGGCCATGTGGTCCACCAGCTGGCCGTCGCCGTAGCGGATGCCGGTGCGGGCGTTGACCATGTGCGGGGCATTCGTCATCGACTCCATGCCGCCGGCCACTACCACGCTGGCCGAACCGGCCTTGATGAGGTCGTGGGCGAGCATGAGCGCCTTCATGCCGGAACCGCACACCTTGTTGATGGTGGTGCAGCCGGCCGAGGTCGGCAGGCCGGCCTTGAGCGAAGCCTGGCGGGCCGGGGCCTGGCCGAGATTGCCCGGCAGCACGCAACCCATGATCACTTCGCTCACGTCCGCCGCGGCAATGCCGGACTGCTCCAGGGCGGCCTTGATGGCGATGGAGCCCAGTTCGGGGGAGGGCACGCCGGTGAACTGGCCGAGGAAGGAACCGATGGCGGTGCGCTTGGCACCTGCGATGACGATGTCGGACATGGGAACTCCGTAATGCTCGGATGGCCGCCCTTGGGGGCGGAAAACCCGTCGAGTATCGCAGTGGCGCCCGGTGAGGGGCAATCTGCGCTGCGTCAGGCGCGCAAGGCCTTGCGCAAAATCTCAATGATTTGGCAACATCCTGCGCCATGTGGCCAGGATCAGGCCTCACGACATTGACGTCCATTCGGGGGAACAACGAGATGCATTGGAACCTGCTCCGCCAGCGCGAGCTTGCGCTGGCTGTTTGCGTGAGTCTGGGCGTAACCGCGTGCGGCGGCGGTGGAGGCGGGAGCAATAGCCGTCCCTCCTATAACATCCCGCCCCCGGTGCAGCCGGCGACACCGCCTTCCACGCCGTCGGCTCCGGCGCCGCCGTCGGATATCCAGCTCACGGCCACCAATGCAAAAGCGGCACAGGCGGCAGGTGCCAAGGGTGCCGGCACCATCATCGGTATCGTCGATTCGGGGGTGATCGCGACGAATCCCACCCTCAACGGCAAGGTGTTGCAGAGCTTCAGCTACGTGGACCCGGTGGTGAACAACACCAGCGTGGGCGACGTGGTGGGCCATGGCACGGCCGTGGCCGAAGTGGCGGTGGGCACGACACAGGGTCTGTTCGGTGGCGGCATCGCACCGTCCGCCAGCATCGTCACGGCCCGGATCATTGCCGACAAGACGCCGACCGACGACGGCAGCGGCCAGGGGAACAAGGTCACGTCGGCCGATCCGCTGGGCAAGATCAACAGCGACCTGATCGGTGCCAAGGCCACGATCATCAACAATTCGTGGGGTGGCCTTTACTGGGATGCATCCAGCGCGTCCACCACGCAGAGTTTCCGTGACGCGTATTCGGCCGCCCGGTTCGGGGCGCTGTTCGTTTTTGCCGCGGGTAATAGTGGCCAGGCAAATCCGTCGGATGTCGCCGCACTACCCAATCGCGCGCCCGAGCTTGAGCGTGGCTGGCTGACGGTAGTAGCGCTTGACAGCGCCAACCCCACCAGCATTGCCTCCTACTCCAACCGGTGCGGCATCGCGCAGAACTATTGCCTGGCGGCGCCGGGCTCCGTCGTGACGCTGGCGGCCAATGCGACGGCGGCCAATCCTTCGTATGAGGTCTGGAGCGGCACCTCCTTTGCCGCGCCACAGGTGGCCGCCGGCGCTGCGGTTGTATCTGGCGTGTTTCCTACGTTGTCGAAGGACGCAGTGCGCCAGATCATCCTTGGCACCGCCGATGATCTGGGCGCGCCGGGCCCCGACCCGGTATACGGCTACGGTCGCCTCAACGTGGGCCGTGCCATCGGTGGGCCCGGCACGCTCGACTGGGGTCCGCTGACGATCAATCTCGTTGCGGGCAGCGACGTCACCTTCAGCAACGACATCAGCGGCACGGGTGGACTTACCACCAGCGGCAATGCACGGCTCGTGCTGACGAGCAAAAACAACAGCTACAGCGGCGGCAGCATCGTCGGCGAAGGCACCACGCTCGAATCCATGGGCCGATTGCCCGGTGCGGTCACGATTCTCCCTGCCCAGCCTGGATCGTCGGCGGGGCAGGTGATTGCGCACGGTGACATCGGCGGCAACGTGCTCAACCAGGGCCGGTTACAGACGACGGATGCGGGTACGACGATCACGGGCAATTTCGTCCAGGGCAGCACGGGTACGCTGGCGCAGGTGCTGGGTGCACCACTGATCGTCAACGGCACCGCATCGTTGAATGGTCAGTTCTATATTTCGGGCGTCAAGGACAAGTATGTGCCGGTATCGCACCAGCAGGTGCTGACGGCTTCGTCCGTGAGCGGGCAGTTTGCCGGCCTGAGTACAGCACCGGGCATCTATCTGCAGACCACGTTGCAGTATGCGCCGACGGAAGTCTGGGTGGACACGTCGCACATCAGCGTGGTGAAGGTGGCGCAGGCGTCCATGCCTGCATCGCTGGCGGCGCAGTCGTCCGCCACACGCGTCGATGCGGCTTTTGCCCAGATCGATCAGTCGCTGGCTTCATCGGCAGGTAATGTCGTCGCCAATGGCACTTTGTCCGCAGCGGGCGGCATCCAGCAGTCGCGCAGCACGGCCCAGGCGCAGGCTTCGCTGGAATCGCTTTCCGGCCAGCTTTACGCTGCCGGTACGGCGGTGACGCTGGCCGGCATCGATGCAGGTAACGATGCGCTGATGTCGCATCTGGATGCAGGTACCACCCGGGGTTCGTGGGCGCAGTCGCTCAACGACCAGGGTGGCATGAGTCGCGCTGGTTTCGGCAACGTCGGCTTCAACCTCTCGGGTGGCATGATCGGCCAGGACGTGCGCATCGGCAGCAACGGCTTTGCCGGTGTGACGGTAGCTACCATGCGCAGCACCGGCCAGCTCTCCGGCAACTTCGACCGCCAGCGCAACCGCTCCACCGAAGGCTCGTTCTATGCCGGAACGCAAGGGGCCAACTGGTACGGCGTGGGGCGCGTAGGCTACGGCAGCTTCCGTGGCGATACGCGTCGCCTCCTGCGTTTCGGCGATCAGGCAGCGACCTTTGCCGGTGGCGATATCAACGGCAGCTACAACTCCGCCTATGGCGAACTGGGTTATCGCACGCAGGTGGGAGCGTTCTCGCTGACGCCGTTTGCCAACGTGCAATACGCCAGCATTCATCGCTCGGGTTTCCAGGAAATAGGCGGCGATGGCTTCGGCCTGACGGCCAACGATCACACCACGTCGCGCTGGCAGGCTGGCGTGGGCGTACGTGCGGGGGCTTCCTGGTTCACGTCGTACGGCAAGTTGCGCCTGGACATGAAGCTGGGCTGGCAGAACGCGTTCGCCACGCGGGGCGAGGTGTTTGCCGCACGCTACACGGGCTTCTCGCAGTGGGCACCGGTAGAGGGTATCGGCCTGTCGCGCAGTGCGGCCACGGCGGGGTTGCAGCTGGGCTGGGATATGAACGAGCGGACGCAGCTGGCGTTCGGCATGGATCAGCGCTTTGCCGACCGGGATCATTCGCGTTCGGCGTCGGCGAGTGTGCGCGTGGCCTGGTAATGAAACGCCGCCGCTTCCGTGTGCCGGAAGCGGCGGCGTTGATCAGGTCGCTATGGGTGTGACACGCCGCTTGCAGTGACGTGACCGGGGAGGCACCTGGTTAAGACTTTCCGTGGAACAGTTCGCGACCGATAAGCATCCGGCGAATTTCGTTCGTGCCCGCGCCGATCTCGTAGAGCTTCGCATCGCGCAGCAGCCGCCCCGCCGGGAACTCGTTGATATAACCATTACCACCTAGCGCCTGGATGGCTTCCAGCGCCACCATCACGGCGTTGGTCGATGCATTGAGCAGGCACGCGGCAGGATCGATACGCGATTTCACTCCGTTGTCGAACTGCTGCGCCACCATATAGGCGAAGCCGCGCGAGGATTGCAGCGCCGTATACATGTCGGCCACCTTGCCCTGCATGAGGCCGAAGGTGCCGATGGGGGCGTTGAACTGCTTGCGCTCGCGCACATAGGGCAGCACGAGGTCTACCGCGGCCTGCATGATGCCGATGGGGCCGCCGGAGAGCACGAGGCGCTCGGTATCGAGGCCGCTCATGAGCACACGCACGCCTTCGTTCACTTCGCCGACGATGTTTTCGGCCGGAATCTCGCAGTTTTCGAACACCAGTTCGCAGGTGTTGGAGCCGCGCATGCCAAGCTTGTCGAGCTTCTGCGCAGTGGAGAAGCCCTTCATGCCCTTCTCGACGATGAAGGCAGTCATGCAACGGCTGCCCGCCGCACGCGGCGCGGTGCGCATGTAGACCAGCAGCACGTCGGCATCGGGGCCGTTGGTGATCCACATCTTCGAGCCGTTGGCGACCCAGGTGTCGCCGACCAGTTCGGCCTTGCAGCTCATCGAACCGACCACGTCGGAGCCGGCACCGGGCTCGCTCATGGCCAGCGCGCCCACCCACTCACCGCTGGCGAGCCTGGGCAGGTACTTGCGGCGCTGGGCATCGTTGCCGTTGTGGTAGATGTTCTGCACGCACAGATTGGAGTGCGCGCCGTACGACAGGCCTACCGACGCCGACGCGCGGGAGATTTCTTCCATGGCGACCATATGGGCGAGAAAGCCCATTTCGGAGCCACCGAGATCGCCGGGCAGGGTGATACCCAGCAGGCCCATGTCGCCCAGCTTGGCCCAGATATCGTCGGGAAACTGGTTTTCGCGGTCGATACGGTCGGCGCGCGGGGCGATTTCCTTTTCGGCGAAGGCGCGGACGCTGTCGCGCAGGAGGTCGATATCGTCACCGAGGGAAAACGGGCGCATGGTGCAACTCCGATGGGGGCGGGGGAAAAGCTACCCATCGTAGCGTGGCGGCACCGTCAAGCCACGGCGCGTCGCAACAATCAGGCGGGTGGAAGGGCGCCGATGTGGTCGTGGACACGCGCCAGCAGCAGGCATTGACGGTCGAGCATGCGCAGGGTCTCGTCCGCCGTGGTATCGATGGGCACGGGGGGCATGGCCAGCGGAGACGCCTGCGTACCCATGCGCACATGCTCAGCAAGAGTGTCGAAACCATGGGCCAGGTGGGTGGCCAGCTCGACCAGCGCCCGGGCCTCCCCCGGGGGCAGTAACTGCCGATGCGCCCCCAGCGTTGAAAGGTGGGACAAGGCAGCCTGAAGGTCGGTGAGCAGACGCAGGGCGCGTTCGCCTCGTTCGCGGGGATGTCCGGGCTCGGCGAGCAATTCCACGACGTTGCCGGCCACCGCGGCCTGCGCCGCATGGGCGTCACGACGGGCGATGCGATAAGGCAGGTCGTCGTGCTTGCCCGTGGCGTACTGCGTGGCAATGCGCTCCAGGTAGCGCCCATAAGCCAGCAGGGCATCGGCCACGACGTCATCCAGCCGGCGCACGCGCCAGTCGGGCAGCACGAAGCGGATGGCCGTGGCGGCGACGCAGACGCCCAGCAGCGTATCGAGCAGGCGCGGGCCGATGGCGTCGTAACCGGCACCAACGCGGTCGAAGCACAGCAGCACGAAAAGCGTGATGACGCCCGTGGCGAGGGCGTAACGGCGAAGCCGGAAAGCGAAGAACGCCGCGCCGCTGGCGACCAGCACGGGCAGGCGCCAGTCGCCGCCCGGCAGCAGCTGAAGCATGGCCCAGCCCGTGACCAGGCCCGCCAGGGTGCCGGTCACGCGCTGCGTGAGCCGTCGGCGTGTGCCGCCATAGCTCGGCTGGCAGACGAACAAGGTGGTGAGGAGGATCCAGTACCCATGGCTGGGGTGCAGCGCGAGCATCACCAGATAGCCGGCCAGCATGCCGGCGGACAACCGGACGGCATGGCGAAAATGCACCGAGCGCCGGTTGAGTCGCAGGCGGATACGGACGAGCGCCTCACGCAGGCTCGGGGGATCATCGCCTTGCAGGGCCATGTCATCGTCATCGCGCGGAGCACCGTCCCCCGCGATGACAACCTGCAATTGCTCGACGTTGCGCAGCAGGGCGGCCAGTGCATCATCTACTGCCAGGTTTGCAGGCAGGTGCTGCTGCCGGTAGGCCAGGGCTTCGCGTACGTCATCGAGCGCATGGGCAGGCATGGTGAGAGGCTGCATGGGTGCGATGCGGCGGATGGCGTCGGCCCGTTCGCGACACCCCTGGGCCTGCAAGCGGATCAGGCGACCAAAACGAAACATGAGGTCGCTGTGGTACAGCTCGGCGGCAAGCTCGTCGTAAGGGTAGTGCGACGAGCTGATGCGTTCGTGGATATCCTGCGCAACGAAGAACAGGCCCAGCCGCGAGGCGATACGTCCGCGCGGCTGGCGCCGGCCAATGCGGTCCAGCAAGGCAGCGCGTGCGGCGGCAAGGGCATCTACCGTGCGCAGGTTGCTTCGCGAGAACGCCACCTCCAATGCGTGGCGATCGAGGTCGCGAACGGGTTCGAACAGGGCTGCCTTGGCCTCCATCTGACCCGCCAGGGCTTCAAAAAGACGGGCCAGTGCGTGGCGAACAGCACGTTGCGGAGCGAAGGCACTCCACGCCAGAGACAGTACGCCGTACCACGCGGCACCCGCGAGGATGGCCAGCGTTCCTTGCGCGCCGCTGCCACCCGGGGCGTCGGAGGCGATCATCGTGTAGACGGAAAGGATCAACGTGCCAGTCGCGATGGTGGCGTAGCGGCCGCTGGCGGCGCCGAGCATCACGAGCAGGAAGGTGCCCACGGCAAGCAACGGGCCAAACAGCAGCGGGGTGCCGATGCTGGCCTTCACGGCGGAGGCAGCCAGCGCAAAGCACACAAGCGTCACCAGCAATCCGCGCAGCCGTCCACGCCAGGCATCGTCGGTCTCCGACAGCGCGCAGGCAATGGCGCCCAGCAGGGCAGGCACGATGGCGTCGGCCGGTCCTTTCAGGGTGCACCACGCGGTGACGCCGGTCAGTGCCACGAAGACGCGGACAACGTCCGCGAAACGATCGGATTCGACGAGATATCGGAGGGCACGCATGGGTTTAGCTTAGCGCGTCGCTCCAGCACATTCTTGCTGCCTCACCCCACATCAGGCTCCTGTAGGAGCGCGCCTCGCGCGCGACAGGACCTTGCCACGAAGCAGGTCGCGCGCGAGGCACGCTCCTACAGGAGGCGCTCAGCAAAGGCCGCCATTGACCGAAAGCACCTGGCGGGTGATGTAGCCGGCTTCCGGGCTCACCAGAAAGCGCACGGCAGCGGCCACTTCGTCAGAGGTGCCACTGCGCTCCATCGGAATGGCCTTGAGGATATGTTCCACGGGCACCCCCGGATCCAGCATGTCGGTATCGATCAAGCCGGGCGCGACGCAGTTGACGGTGATCTTCCGCTTGGCGAGTTCCAGGGCCAGCGCCTTCGCAGCACCGATCACACCGGCTTTCGACGCGCTGTAATTGACCTGCCCACGATTGCCGATGAGGCCGGAAACGGACGTGATGCAGACAATGCGACCTGCGGCACGACGACGGATCATCGGCATCACCAGTGGATGGAGCACGTTGTAGAAACCGTCGAGATTGGTGCGCAGCACGGTATCCCAGTCATCCTCGCTGAGTGCGGGAAAGGCACCATCGCGGGTGAGGCCCGCATTGCACACCACGCCGTAATAAGCGCCATGTTCCGTGACGTCGGCTTCCAGTGCCGCGGCCGTGGCCGCACGATCGGCGATGTCGAACGACAGCAGGCGTGCACGACGACCCTTGCCAAGGATCTCGTTCGTCACCGCTTCGGCTTCGTCGCGACGCGAACGGCAGTGCACCACGATGTCGTAGCCGGCGTCGGCGAGGTTCAGCGCGATGGCGCGGCCGATGCCACGGCTGGAGCCGGTGACGAGGATGGTGTCGGTCATGGATGCGTTCCGATGAGGGTATTGTCGATGCGACGGCGCAGGCGGCGTCGGCAGAGCCATTCCACGGCGATCAGCGCACCCATGGCGACGTAGGCGATGACGCCGTTATAGAGCGTCCACCACGACAGCGGCCCCCATGCGGCCAGCAGGGCGGAGCAGCTGCCATTGAGGGCAAAGAAAGCAATCCACACCCAGGTAACCTTGCGCGTGTAGACGACGGCGGCAGGCGGCAGGTCGGGATCGCTCACGCGGGCGATCCGCTCGACGATGGGTGGCCCGTAGCGCAGGCTCAGCGCGAAGATGGCGAGCAGCAGCAGGCAGATAAGGCTGGGGTACCAGCGCAGCAGGGCATCGTTGTTACCCAGGCCCAGGACGGCGCAATAACCAAGGGCCAGCACCAGCATCCAGCGGCCACCCGGCTGGCGCAGCAGCGCCGGCGCACGAAGCAGCCACAGGGTCCCCAGCACCAGACCCAGCACCCATGGGGAAGCGCGCTCGCCTCCGAAATACACGACAAAGGGGTAGGCCACGCCGACCAGCACGAAAACGAAGGTGGCGAGCTTGCGCATGGATGGCGGCGATGGCGGAAAGAGCGCCCATGATGGCAGTTCGCGGGCCACCGTTCAAAAGGCGCCATCTGACCGGCGACAAAAGAAAACCACCGCATTGCTGCGGTGGCTCCTTTGTAACCCTGTCCTAAACGCTTACTGACCGCGCATGCGACCCTGGAAGCGCGGAGCGCCGTTGCCCATGTGGGGCAGGCGGATCTTGCCGATGGCGGAGATGCGCTCTTCGGCCATGCGATCGGCGGCCTTGTAGGTCGCGATGTTGTCGCGGGCGGAGATCTCGAAGATGCGACCGACGTTGTAGTAGATCGTGCGCATCATGCGCATGGCGCGCTCGCGGTTGTAGCCGTCGATTTCCAGCGAGACGTTCATCACGCCGCCGGCATTCACGGCGTAGTCCGGGGCGTAGAGCACGCCACGACGCGACAGCTCGTCGCCGATGGCGTCGGTGGCCAGCTGGTTGTTGGCCGCGCCGCAGATGATCTTCGCCTTGATGCGGTCGATGGTCTGCTCGTTGACCGTGCCGCCCAGGGCGCACGGGCTGTAGACATCGGCGTCGACGTCGTAGATTTCGTCCAGGCCCACGGCTTCGCAGCCGAGTTCGTCGACGCAGCGCTGCACGGCATCCTTGTTGATGTCGGTGACGAACACCTTGGCGCCCTGCTCGCGCAGCAGCTTTATGAACTCGCTGCCCACGTGGCCGCAGCCCTGCACGGCGTAGCTGTACTTGCCCACGTCTTCGTTGCCGTGCTTGGTCTGCAGTGCGGCCATCAGGCCCTGCAACGTACCGAACGCGGTGAACGGCGACGGGTCGCCCGAACCGCCGTGCACCTGGTGCACGCCGGTGACGTATTCGGTTTCACGGAACACGTATTCCATGTCGTTGACGTCGATGCCGACGTCCTCAGCCGTGATGTAGCGGCCGTTGAGCGAGTTGACGAAGCGGCCGAAGGCGCGGAACAGCGCTTCGGACTTGTCCTTGGAGGGATCGCCGATGATTACGGCCTTGCCGCCGCCAAGGTTCAGGCCGGCCACCGCGTTCTTGTACGTCATGCCGCGCGACAGGCGCAGCACGTCGTTGATGGCGTCCTGCTCGGTCTTGTAGGGCCACATGCGCAGGCCGCCGAGGGAGGGGCCGAGCACGGTGTTGTGGATCGCGATGATGGCCTTCAGGCCGGCGTCTTTGTTATGGCAGAAGACGACTTCTTCGTGGCCCGTGTTGGCGATGGTTTCGAAAATCATCGAACGCAAACTCCAGTTTCCAGCGGCAGCAGCACCGCTTTAGAGGTGGATTCCGGCGACCTCGGTCGTCGGGGATGGTAACCGTCCAAAAAAATCGCCCCGGCCTGTGGGCGGGGGCGATGATGTCCTGTCTGCCGGCTAGTTTAACCCCTATGGGGGAGCTGTGTAGGTGCGGCGCAGCAAGCTACATTTTTTTAACGATGCCAGCGCGGATCGCGTACCCAGGTCTCGCGCTGGATGCGCCAGCCGCCGCCGTAGGGGCGCCATACCGGCGGGCGATAGACATAGCCCGGACGACCGCCGTACCAGTGGCCGCCCACCCATACATAGCGACCGCCGTACCAGTTCCAGTAACCCGGCGCCCAGACATAGCCCACGCGTGGGCCGGGCACCACTTCATAGCGCGGCGGTGGCGGGGCGACGCGCACGGTGGTGACGATGACTTCCCGCGCGGCGGCGGGCGGGGCGAAGCTCGCGGCGCCGACGGCCAGGCCCAGGGCGGCGGCGACGGCCAGGGAGCGGGTGAGGCGTTTCATCGTGCGGTCTCCTCAAGATGTCCGCATTGGCGGACCCGGGCGCTAGAACGGACCTCGTGTGGGCCGGGTTGACCCGACAGGGATGACAGTGTTCAGCTAGCCGAAAGCGGGAACGCCGGGAACCTCAGGCCGGGTGTCGCGCTCCAACCCCTGGCATGCCGACTTTCGATCACGCGACCTCCATGAAAGCACCCCGCCGCATCGGCGTCCGCACCGTCGCGACCATCCTCGGCCTCCGTTGCGCCTGGCGCGTGGGCAGTTACCTGGCGCCGCGGCGCACGGCCGCGCATGCGGCGCGTATCTTCCAGACACCGCTGCCCAGTACCCGCACGCGTGCGGCGTATGCGCAGACGAAAATGACGGCCCGTCGCGAAACCGTGCGCGTGGGCGATCAGGACATCGCAACCTATGTATGGGGCGATCCGTCGACGCAACCTTACGTGCTGCTGGTGCACGGATGGTCGAGCATGGGACTGCGCTGGGAAAGCTGGGCGCCGTTCCTGCTGGAAAAGGGCTGGGCCGCCGTGGCGTTCGACCAGCCGGCGCATGGCCACAGTGATGGCGACCTGTGCACGCTGCCCGACTTCATGCGCGCGTTGTCGGGCGTGGCCCGGCATTACGGCGATCCGCTGGGCGTAGTGGCGCATTCACTGGGTTGCGCCGCCACCACGATCGCACTCGACGATGGCTGGACGGCGAAGCGCGTCGTACTCATTGCCCCGCCCGCCGATCCGCAGGCGGTGACGCGGCAGTTCGCCCGGTTCATGCGCCTGGCCGAGCACCTTCGACCCTCGATGCACGATGCGCTGGCGGCACGCACCGGTTACGCCATCGATGACCTGCATATCCGGCATCACGCGCCCCTGCGCACCCAGCCGCTGCTCGTGGTGCATGATTGTTTCGACAAGCAGGTGCCGCTGGAGCATGGCGAGTTGTATGCGCAGCTCTGGCCCGGCGCCACGTTGCTGAAGACGCGCCGCCTGGGCCATCGCAAGGTGGTGGACGACGAATGCGTGCGTACCGCAGCCCTGGCCTTCCTCTCCGGCACGGACCTGTAAGAGCGCGCCAGCCTTATGTAGGAGCGCGCCTTGCGCGCGACCGGTTGTCACGAAGATGTTCATGATTTTCGCTTCGCCCGGTCGCGCGCAAGGCGCGTTCCTACAAAAAAGCCACTTCGTGGCGCAATCTTTTGCGCCGTGTTTTGCCACATGCATGCCCCAGCCTTGAACCAACCGGGGCGTTCGTAGTCCCATGGGGGTTGGTTTCACCGGAGTAGCAGCGTTGAGCAATCAGTCGTCGGGTTCGAAGTGGATAGCGGGTGTACTGGTCGTGGCGATCGCCGCCGTGATCGCGGTATTCGTGTATCGAGAGAAGCAGGCTCGCGAAGCAGCAGGCGCGCCGCCATTCGCCTCTGCGTCCTCATCGGCCTCACCGCCGACCCAGGTCCATGACCAGCCATTGCCGCAACATCCCATCGACGGACCGGCCGGCGCTTCCACGGCAGCGCTGCCTTCGCTCGACCAGAGCGACGATGCGGTGCTCGCGGGGCTGCTGGCGCTTTCGGGTGACGGTGCGCTGAAGTCGCTGCTGCGACCGGAAGCGATCATTTCGCGCATGGTCTCCACCATCGACGCGTTGCCGAAGCAATCCATCGGCATGAATGTGCTACCGCTGCGCACGCCCACAGGCACCTTCCAGGTACAGTCGGCCGATGGCATGTTCGTCGCGGCGAAGAAAAATGCGGATCGCTATGCCACGTATATGTACGTGGCAGATCGTATCCAGCCGCAGGCGGCCGCTGCCTGGTACAAGCGCAATTATCCGTTGTTCCAGCAGGCTTATCGGGATCTGGGCACCAACGGGTATTTCAATGATCGCCTCGTGGAAGTGATCGACCACCTGCTGGATGCGCCGGAGCCGAAAGGCAGCCTGCAGTTGCTGCCTGAGAAGCAGGGGTATGTGTATTCCAACCCCACCTATGAGCAGCTTTCCGCCGGGCAGAAGTTCATGGTTCGCGTCGGTGCGGAGAACGAGGCGAAGCTGAAGAACAAGCTGCGTGCATTGCGTGATGCCATCGTGGCGACGCCCGGTACTTGATAGTCACGGCATTCACGACTTAAATCTGCTGCGCCAACGGCTGGCGACCCCCATGTCCCTGTAGGAGCGCGCCTTGCGCGCGACCGGGTTGTCGCGATAACCATGGGTATGTTCGCGAAAACTGGTCGCGCGCAAGGCGCGCTCCTACAGGTGAATGCCTGCGTTATCGAACAATGCACGTAACGCGTCGTCGTTCGAATCCATGACAAAACGCAATAGCTGCATATGATCGTCCCTTCTTTGTGTATCGATCTTCCAGCGCGGCACGTCATCCAGTACGGCCACGACCACCAGAGCCCGCCACCGGTCCTCTGGTCGGAACGACAACGTGAGAGGGTGCCCATCGGCAAGGTGCAACTCGGCCGGCGCGCGACCGGCGTCATGATCGACACCTGGGACGATAGCCGGGTCATGGGGCAACCTGCCGGCGCCTTCTCGCAGGATCATGTCCCGGGACGCCATAGCCCCTGCCGCATGCATGCCATGCGCACGTCGGGTCACGAAGTCTTCGATCTCGTCGGGATCGTAGCCATACATGTAGCCACGAAATCGCTGGTCATCCAGTAGATCAAACGCGTTGTTCCCGCTGCCATGGAGGAAGTCGTGCGCGACATAGCGAGCCATCACCCGCATGCGCCAGGCTTCGTCGGGCCGTGCAAAATAGTGAGTGATGGCTTGCGGTGGCTTTACCGGCGCAGCCTGATATACGAGTTTTCCCGAGGCCAGGGCTTCGTCGAAACCTGCGGGAATCACACGGTTCCGTGGCATGCCTTCTTCCTGCGTGAAACCCGCCAGCGGTTTGCTGCCGTGGAGCATCAGCTCCAGTTCCTTGTCATGGTGCGATGCCATTGCCGGGCTCCTTTGCGTATCGTCGACTGTCCGTTGCGCCACGGTCTCCGCAGATCGCCGCGAGCGACGCCCCCCTCCACCGTGGCATGCCTGCATGCAGCTTGTGCCCCCGCCGCCACCGGCTCGAGGGCCACCACCGCCCATGCTGCCGCCGGCGTTCTTCGGGCCACCGGGCCCGGGTATCCAGGCGCCGAAGCGGTCGCTCCACGTAGGGCTGTTGCCCACACAGTCCTTGCAGAGCGTATTTCCCTGGCTATCGGCGTATGCGCCCCCTGTCGGGGCGCCGCAATCGTGGCCCGTGCATTGGTACTGGGCCGGCGTTGCCGGTGACCACAGGGCGCTGCACAGGGCTGCAATGAGCAGTGCCGTCGCGAGTGCGCGACGGATGACGGCGTTCTTGAACACGGTGACTCGCATCCTTTCGTGAGGGCAGGTTGCCCCTGGGAAGGATGACGATCAGAGTCGTCGGGAGAGATCGGCCCTCATCCCGCCGAGTGGGATGCGCGGACTGGTCTGCTGGCAGGAATGTGCCGATCCCTTGTAGGAGCGCGCCTTGCGCGCGACCGAATTGTCGCGATAACCATGGGTATGTTTGCGAAAACCGGTCGCGCGCAAGGCGCGCTCCTACAGGGGGAGGGTGTCGTGGTTCAGGGTTTTTTCGACGGATCGCGCACGGGCACGTTGATATTGCACAGGTCGATCTTGCCCGCCGGGCGGGTGTAGAAGTCGTCCTTGCGATTGCGCTTGGCCTCGATCACCGCGGCAAAGGTCTTGCTCTCCGTGCGCAGCACCTGGATGGGCGTGCGCTTCGCTTCGGGTACGTCGGCCGCGAGGCGTACGCTCTTGATGGTCACGCGCTGCTCAGGTTTTTCATAGAAACCCATCGGCTCGCCGCCACGCGGGTAGGCGGAGAGAATCTCCATGCCCTTGAGTACCTTGCCGGCCACGGCCAGATTGCGGTCGAGGTTGCGCGGGGCCTGGCCGATGATCGCGTACAGCGAGCTGCCGTTGCCTGTTTCCGCGCCGACATCGCGCGCCACGCCTACCGTGCCGTAGCAGTGGGTGATCCACGCTTCGCCGGCTTTCGCGTCGCGCGCCACCGGAAAACCGTCGGAGAAGCCGACTTCGGGTGCATAGACGTCACCATCCGGCAACCGGGTGAAAGGATACTTGCCACCCTTGCGGGTGAATTCCGCCGGCAGGCTTTCCTTTGCCGTGCCGAGGGACTTTGCCTTGGCCTTGTCGTCGCCATCGGCGTCGCCCCACTGGGTGACGAAGTTGTCCTGTACGCGGATGACCTGGGTGCCGTCGAAATAGTGCTCGCGGATCAGCGTGCGGATGTTGGCGGCGTGTGCCGGTGTCCAGTCCTGGGCCAGCTCGATGATCACCCGGCCTTGCGGCAGGTCCATGTACACCAGGTTGGCCGGATCGGGCGTGCGCCATTCGTCTGGCGTGGACTTTGCCAGAAGATCCTTGGCCGAGGGTGTTTTCTTCGCATCGTCGGCGGCATGGACGGGCAGGGCAAGGACGAGGGCGAGCGCAAGGCAGGTACGGGCGAGCATGGTTTCCCCTGGGTGGCTATGTCGGGCGACGTTAGCAGAGCCGGTTGAGATGTGCGCGGGTATCCCTCAGATCATAGGTGGGCAGGCAAAGGAAACGGCATGGACACCTCCTTACTCGATAACCCGTTATGGCATTCCCTGCGCGGAGGCCACGCAGACCTTGCGCGTCATGCGGGCGAGGCATTGTGGTACGGCGCGTCTTACGCGCCTTTCATGGCCGTGGCGCGGCCAGATGCGAAGGTCCTTGATGACGCACGCCTCAAGGGACGTTGGTATTTCCTTGGTACGGCGCCGGAGCATATGCCCGAACGCTGGCAGCGCGTGCCGGTGACTGCGTACCATGCGGTTCCGGAAACGCTGCAATTGTTGCGCCCTGCGGATGCCGGTGAGCTGACCACGCGCGAGAAGGTGGTGGTGTTGGGGCCCGAGCATCGCGAACGCATGCGGGCGCTCACGCAGCTGGTGTATCCAGAGTTCTTTCGTGAGCACACGGCGGAGCTGGGAGCCTATGTCGGCATTCTTCAGGAAAATCGCCTCGTTGCGATGGCAGGTGAGCGGATGATCGTTCCCGGTGCACGCGAAATCAGCGCGGTATGCACGCATCCGGATTTCACGGGTCGTGGGCTGGCGCGAGCACTGCTCGTCTCGCTGGTAAACAACCATCGGGAACAGGGGCTGGCGTCGTTCCTGCACGTGTCGGCGGGTAACGATGGGGCGACGCGGCTCTATGAAAACCTGGGATTCCGGCGTCGCGCGAAGCTGACGCTGACGGCGATCGACATCAACGAACCCCTGTAGGAGCGCGCCTTGCGCGCGACCGGTCATCGCGAAACCTTGAAACACATACGCTACACCGGTCGCGCGCAAGGCGCTCTCCTACAGGGGGTGTTCGCGGATGAAGTCGATCAGGGCGCGAAGGGGTGAAGGCACGTGGCGGCGGCCTGGATAGTAGAGGCACAGGCGATCGAAGGGGGGTGTCCAGTCGTCGAGGACGCGCTCCAGAGAACCATCGCCGAGGCCTTCTTCCACGTCGTACTCGCTGAGATAGACCAGCCCGAGCCCGGCTTTCGCCGCGCTCACCATCAACTTCGGCTCGTTCAGGGTGACACTGCCATCGACCGGTACGGTCACCGTTTCGCCGTGCCGCTCGAACTCCCACTGGTAGATATGGCCACTGCTCATGCGCGCGCGGATGCAGCGGTGGCGTGCGAGTTCGTCCGGCGTGTGCGGGCGACCATGGCGTGCGAAATACGCCGGCGATCCGACAACGGCGAAGCGAATGGGCGAGCCGAAGGGCACGGCGATCATGTCGCCCGGTACGACGTCCTGCGTGCGGAAACCGGCATCGAATCCTTCGCGGACGATGTCGATCAGTCTTCCGTCGGTGACCACCTCGACATGCACGGCGGGATAGCGCTGCATGTACGGGATGAGTAGCGGCTGCATGAGCCGGTGTGCCGCGCCGGCGGCCATATTGAGCCGGAGTGACCCTGCCGGGGCTTCGTCGCCGTCCCGGGCCCGGTCCATGGCGACGCGGATGCCCTGCATGGCCGGAGCAAGCTCGGTAACGAAGCGTTCGCCGGCTTCGGTGAGGCGAACGCTTCGGGTGGTGCGATGGAACAGGCGGGCGCCCAGCCGGGCCTCCAGAGTGGCGACAGCCTGGCTGACCGCCGAGGTGGACAGGTCGAGCTCGCCTGCCGCGGCCCGGAAGCTGCCCAGGCGGGCCACGGCGAGAACGGCTTCCAGTTCGGTGAGTCCGCTGCGCATTGTCCGTTCTGGCTTAATGGGTTGTTTGCCTTTGTGCAGCTTATCAGGCTAATGGGGAGGCTACATCCTTGGAGGCGTCAATCCCACAGGAGCCTCCCATGATCTCCATCGACACTGTTTACATCGACGGTGCCTTCGTCACCCCGCACGGTACCGAACGCTTCGATCTGTTCAACCCGGCAACGGAGGAAGTGATCGGGAGCGTGCGGCTGGCGGACGCGGACGATGTGCGTCTTGCCATTGCTGCTGCCAAGCGCGCGTTTCCCGCGTTCTCCCGCACGACGGTGGCCGAGCGCATCGCCTTGCTTCGGCGCATGCACGATGCCGTGATGGCGCGTGCGGACGACCTGCTGGAAGCGGTGGTGACGGAATATGGCGCTCCGTTCGCCCGGGCACACTGGATGACAGCCCACGCAGCCGACGTATTCACAGGTGCGATCGATGCGCTGGAACACTACGAATTCACCCGGCGTATGGGCACGGCGACCGTGACGATGCAACCAGTGGGTGTCACGGGCCTTATCACGCCATGGAACAGCAACGCGGGGTTTATCTGCGGCAAGCTGGCGATGGCCATTGCCGCTGGTTGCACCGCGGTGATCAAACCCAGCGAGATGAGCGCGTGGCAGACCCGGATCGTGACCGAAGCACTGCATGAAGCAGGTGCGCCGGCTGGCGTGTTCAATATCGTGACCGGACGCGGCGATGTCGTGGGAGCCGGGATCGTCGGTAGTCCTGACGTGGCGAAGATTTCCTTCACCGGGTCCACCATCGTCGGCAAGGGCATCGTGCGTGCCGCGGCGGACACGCTCAAGCGCGTGACGCTGGAGCTGGGCGGCAAATCGCCTACCGTGATTCTCGATGACGCAGATTTCGACAGCGCGGTGCCGATGGCTCTTGCGGCGGGCTTCATGAATAGCGGGCAGGCCTGTATCGCGGGCACGCGCATCCTTGTGCCGCGTGCGCGCCTGGCGGAGTTCGAAACGAAGGCGGCTGCGCTGGTTGAAGCGGCCGTCTCGGGTGATCCGTTGCGGGCGGATACCACCATTGGTCCGATGGTGAGCCGGCGTCAGTGGGAGCGCGTGCAGGGTTATATCGGCAAGGGTATTGCCGAGGGAGCGCGGTTGCTTGCCGGTGGCGAGGGCCGGCCCGATGGCTATGAGCGTGGCTGGCTGGTGAAGCCCACGCTGTTTACCGATGTGCGCAATGACATGTCCATCGCCCGGGAGGAAATCTTCGGGCCTGTGCTGTCGATCATTGCGTACGAAGATGAAGAGCAGGCCATCGCCATTGCCAACGACACGCCGTATGGCTTGCAGGCGTATGTCATATCCGCCGATACGCAGCGCGCACTTCGGGTGGCATCGCGGATCGATGCAGGGCGTGTCGCTATCAATGGAATGTCGCACGAGCCAAAGGCACCGTTTGGTGGATTCAAGCAGTCGGGTCTGGGTCGCGAGTACGGCGTGATGGGCCTGGAAGCTTACCTGGAAGCCAAGGCTGTACTCAGTTCCCCCGAAGCCGTCGAGTAGGAGGTAGCGGTAGTCCCTCCCCGAAGCCGTCGAATAAGGAGGTAGTGGTCGTCCTCCCCCGAAGCCGTCGTTCCAGCGAAAGCTGGAACCTAGCACGGTGCAGTCGGTTGTCGCGAGGACGCTTCCTACGCCAACGCCGATGTAGCGCCCACGCTGTGCTGGTGAACCGGGGCGCTGGGTTCCCTGTTTTCACAGGAACGACGGGTAGGGGAGGTGGCGACAGCCCCACCCGAAGCCGTCGTTCCAGCGAAAGCTGGAACCTAGCGCGAGGCAGTCGGTTGTCGCGATAAAGCTCCCTACGCTAGAGCCGATGTAGCGCCTTCGCCGTGCTGGTGAATCGGGGCGCTGGGTTCCTGTTTTCACAGGAACGACGGGTAGGGGAGGTGACGACAACCCCACCCGAAGCCGTCGTTCCAGAGAAAGCTGGAACCTGGCGCGATGCAATCGGTTGTCGCGATAAAGCTCCCTACGCTAGAGCCGATGTAGCGCCTTCGCCGTGCTGGTGAATCGGGGCGCTGGGTTCCTGTTTTCACAGGAACGACGGGTAGGGGAGGTGGCGACAGCCCCACCCGAAGCCGTCGTTCCAGCGAAAGCTGGAACCCAGCGCGGTGCAGCCGGTTGTCGCGATAACACCCCCTACGCCAGAGCCGATGCAACGCCCTCGCTGTGCTGGTGAACCGGGGCGCTGGGTTCCTGTTTTCACAGGAACGACAGTTTCGAGGTTCATAGGTCGATAGTCATGGGTAACCCTTTTGAGTAATGGCGCATCTATTCCCCCGAGCTGTCGGGTCTGGGGAACTTCATGCGTCATCGCTTCACCTTGTTCGTCTTGCTGTGCCTGGCGTCGGCGTCTGCCGCCGCGGAGGTGAAGATCGATGGTCATATCGATCCCACGGAATGGGCCGGGGCCCAGCACATCACGGATTTCCATGTGACCCAGCCATGGACGGGTACGGCAGCCAGCCAGCCGGTGGAGGCCTGGGTCCTATCCACGCCCAAAGGGCTCGCGGTGGCGGTAAGGGTGACCCAGCCCGCGGGTATTCCCCGTTCGAAGCAACAGGCTCGTCGTGATGAGGATGCCCTCGTCGATCGCATCAATGTCATGGTGGATTTCGACGCGGACGGCCGCGTGGGTTACGACTTCGAGGTGAAGTCACAGGGCGGCATCGCCGACGAAGTAATCACCAACGAGAACGATTTCAGCTACGACTGGGACGGTATCTGGGAACACGCCACGAGCGAGGATGCGGAAGGCTATTCCGTGGAAATCCTCATCCCCTGGTATATCGCGCCGATGCGCAAGGCTTCGGGTGATACGCGCACCATCGGCCTGTACATCGACCGCATCATCGCCGCTACCGGCGAACGCGCTGCATGGCCCACCATCGCCTTCGACCGCGGCCGGTTTCTCTCCAGCTTCCAGAAAATCGACGTGCCGGCGTATTCCCAGTCGCTGTTCGCCGTGACGCCGTACCTGGTGGCGCGTACGGACCGCGCCCACGGCGGCACCTCGTTCCAGGAAGGTGCCGACATCCTGTGGAAGCCTAACGGCCAGACCCAGCTCACCGCCACGATCAACCCGGACTTCGGCCAGGTGGAAAGCGATGACCTGGTGGTGAACTTCTCGCCGCAGGAAACCTTCTTCACCGACAAGCGCCCATTCTTTACCGAAAACCAGGGCATCTTCGATTTCAGCCTGCTCGATGACGACTCACAGCTGGTCTACACCCGGCGCGTGGGCGGTGCATCGGATGACGGCAGCGGCCCGGCGGATATCGCAGCGGCGGTGAAAGTGAACGGCAGCGTGGGTTCGACCAGCTACGGCATCCTCACGGCACAGGAAAAAGGTGACGCGGGTCGTTCGTTCGGCGCGCTTCGGCTGGTGCAGAACCTGGGCACACAGACGCTGGGCCTGCTGGCCACGCATGTCGACCACCCCTACCTGGATCGCGACGCCAACGTGCTCGGCATCGACCATCGCTGGCAGCCGAACGCCTCGTTCACCATCACGAGCAACGTGGTCGGCAGCAAGATCGACCAGCCGCAGGCGAAGAGCTCGGGCCTCGGCGCCACCAGCATCGCCTACTGGGAAATGAACGACCGCTGGAGCCAGCAGTGGCTGGGCATGTACTTCGGCAAGCGCCTGGATATCAACGATTTCGGCTACCTGCCGCGCAACGACATGGAATACCTGCACTGGGAGGTGCGGTATCGCGATACGGCCACCGCAGCGGATTCGGCCTATGCGTCCCATCTGTGGCGGTTCCGCGTCTCCCAGCAGGACAACACCGAGGGACGTCTCATCCGCCGCCGCTTTCGCATCATGCGCGACAGCCAGCGTCGCGACGGTGGCGCGGAATGGTGGCGCCTGGACATGTTCACCGCTGCGTATGACGACCTGCTGACCCGTGGAGGCAACCCGCTGCGCACGCCACCCACGATGCGTCTTCGCTGGCAGCGCGAGCAGCCCCGCGTGGGTCGCTGGAGCTGGACCACGGAGGGCACCCTCTCGGGCAACCAGCTCACGGGTTATCACCGCCTTGGCTACTACTTCAAGTTCACCCCGACGTACTTCATCACCGACGGTTTCAGCGTCTTCGCCGGAGCCAGCTACGAATGGGACCCGAACTGGCTCATCTGGCAGCACGACAACCTGGTAGGCAGTTTCGACGGGCGCACCATCGGCATCGACAGCGGCCTGAACTGGAACTTCGGCAATCGCCACGAGCTGCGGGTGAAGCTGCAGACTCTCGCCGTAGCGGCCCGCCTGCGCCAGGCCTACGAGCTGTCGCCCTCTGGCCGTGCGGTGCCCAGCAACGAAGCGGTGGATAATCTTGGCGTCGCCAACCTGGGCTTCCAGATCCGCTACCGCTACGAAATCGCACCCTTGTCCAACCTCTACATCGTGTACAACCGGGGTGGATATCGTGAAGACACCAAGGACGATCTCGACGGCCAGTTTCGTCAGGGTTTCGGCCTGAAGGACGTGAACGAAGGCCTGGTGAAGATCGCCTACCGCATGGAGTTCTGAAGCGCCCTCGGCACCCCCTTCACATGACGCATGGCATTCGTAGGCTCATCGTCCCCACGGCGGAGAGCCGCGTGTCGAAACGCGAAAATCCCATGCCCGGCCGGCAGATCGGCGAACACGGCATTGTCGGTAACCTCGATACCGCGGCCCTGGTCGCAAGCGATGGCTGCATCGATTACCTGTGCTGGCCCCACCTGGATAGCCCGACGATCTTCGCGGCATTGCTCGATCCGGACACCGGTGGCGAATTCTCGGTAGAACCCTCGCTCGATAACCCACGCCGCATGCAGTTGTATGTGCCGGAGACCAATATCCTGATCACCCGCTGGATGGCGGAAGAGGGCAGCGTCGAGCTGACGGATTTCATGCCACATCCCGAAGCGGCCGCACGCGTACCCAGAAGTCTCGTGCGCCGCATCCGCGTGCTTCGCGGCAAGGTGGACCTGCATGTGCGTTGCCGTCCACGGCTGGACTATGCGCGCCTCGTGCCCGAGGTCGAAGCATATGGGGAGACGGTGGTCTTCCATGCGGGCAAGCAATCGGTTCGCCTGGGGGCCAGCGTGCCACTGCGGATCGGGCAGGGCGACGCCGAGGCGCGGTTCTCGCTGGAAGCCGGACACGACGCCTGGTTCGTGCTTTGCGACGAGGCATTCGATCCACTGGATAGCGGGGAATGCCTGGCGTTGCAGGAAGCCACGGCGGACGCGTGGCGGCGCTGGATGCGTCGTTCGTCGTACAAGGGACGCTGGCGCGAGCGGGTGGATCGTTCGGCCCTCGTGCTGAAGCTGCTCACCTCCCATCGCCATGGTTCCATCGCGGCGGCGGCCACGTTCGGGCTTCCCGAGGCGACGGGCGCGGAGCGCAACTGGGACTATCGTGCCACCTGGATTCGCGACGCGTCGTTCACCGTCTATGCCTTCATGCGTTTGGGATACGTGGAGGAAGCCGAGCATTTCCGCCGCTGGGCCGAAGACCGCGTGATGGCGCTGGGCAAGCACTCGGCGCTGCACATCATGTATGCGCTCGATGGCGGGGAAGCGAAGCAGGAATCCACACTGGATCATCTCGCGGGCTACGCGCATTCGAAGCCCGTACGCGTGGGCAATGCCGCACGCACCCAGACCCAGCTCGATATCTTCGGCGAGCTGATGGACAGCATCTACCTCTCCAACAAGTACGGCACGGCGATCAGCCACGAAAGCTGGCGACATGTGCGGCGCATGGTGGATCACGTGTCGCGGCACTGGGGCGACGCTGACGAAGGTATCTGGGAAATCCGCGACAAGCCACGACATTTCCTGCACTCAAGGCTCATGTGCTGGGTGGCGCTGGATCGCACGGTACGGCTCGCCGGCAAGCGCTCGTTACCCGGGCCGGTGGTGGAATGGGCGGCCGAGCGCGATCGTATCGCCGAGGATATCTGGGCGAACTTCCGTCATCCGGAGCACGGTTACTTCGTGCAGACCCGCGGTGGTACCGACCTGGATGCGGCCTTGCTGATGATGCCGCTGGTGCGGTTCGTTTCGGCCACCGATCCGGTATGGCTTGCCACACTGGACGCCATCCGTGAGCAGCTCACCGACGATGGCCTGGTATTCCGTTACCGCAATGCGGATGGCCTGGAAGGCGGGGAGGGTGCGTTCACCACCTGCACCTTCTGGTACGTGGAATGCCTGGCGCGGGCGGGGCGCCTTCACGAAGCGCGCGAGATCATGGCGCGCGGGGTGCTGTACTCGAATCATCTTGGCCTGTTTTCCGAGGAACTGAGCCATCGCGGCGAGCCGCTGGGCAACTTCCCACAAGCGCTGACCCACCTGGCCTTCATCAGCGCCGCGTACTACCTCGACCGCCAGCTCTCCCACCCGGAAGGCCAGATCTGGCAACCCTGACAGGCCACCCTGTAGGAGCGCGCCTTGCGCGCGACAGCTTTTCGAAAAGCGTTCAATAAAGCTGTCGCGCGCGAGGCGCGCTCCTACAGGGGGCTTGGCTATACCAGCGAGAGGTCGCGGGGGCGGGCGCCGGGGAAGACCTTGGCGAGGTCGGCTTGCGAGAGGCCGTACATGCGTTGCATGAGGCCACCCAGAACATCGCGGTAGTTGTTGAGCACGGGGTAGTCGCGGTTCTGCAGCAGGTTGGCGGCGTTTACCGCTACCTGCTGGCCGGCGATGCGGCCGCCGTGGACCTTTCCGCCCAGCACCCAGTAGGTGGTGCCATGGCCGTGGTCAGTGCCCTTGTTGCCGTTTTCGCGGAAGGTGCGGCCGAACTCGGACACCACCACGACCACGGTGTTGTTCCATTCGGTATCACCCAGTCCGTCGGCGAATGCGGCCAGGCCCTGGCCCAGGTTGTCGAGGTTGCTGGCGAGCTGGCCTTCGGCACCGCCCTGGTTCACGTGGGTATCCCAGCCACCCACGTCGACGAAACCCAGGCGGAAACGGTCGCGCATCAGGGTTGCCATGCGCTGGCCCTGCTGCGCGAAACCGCGCGCGTTCACCGCGCCGCGGCTGGCGGCGACCATTTCGTTCTGGAGATCCATGGCCACCTGCTGGCGCAGTTGCAGGCCTTCCGTGGCGGCCGCATGCAACGGCGTGCCCGTATACATGTCGGCGAGAATCTTCGACTGGCGGTCGTCGAACACCGCCTTGCCGCCGTTTTTCAGCGAGACATTGGGCACGTCGCTGGCCCCACGGAACGACAGCGGGAGCGCATCGGTGAAAGCGATGGGCGTGGAGCCGCGAAGGACATCGGCAAGCCGTCCCATGAATCCCGATGCATAACTGCGCGCATCGCCCGTTTCGCCGGATTCGATGTTGTCCTGGGTTTCGAAGTGGCTGCGTGACAGATCGTCGGTGCCGGCGAAGGGTACGAAGGCGAGCTGGCGCTTGTCCCATAGCGGTCCCATCGATCCGGTCAGCACGGGCGCCATGCCCCAGTTGGCATCCAGGGCGCGTACGGACTTCGGATTGGCGGGGTCTGGCCTGGCCAGCGCGATGCTGGGCCGCGATTCGTAGTAGAAATCGCTCGAATACGGCACCAGCAGGTTGTTCGAATCGTAGCCGCCGCGCAGGAACACAAGCAGGAAGCGTGGGGTGTTCGCCGGTGCGGCGAACACCTTGCCGCCAAGGGTGAGGGCAGGGACGGTGGCGGCGAGCGTCAGGAGGAACTGGCGGCGGTCCATGGCGAACCTCAGCGGTTGTTGAATTCGGGGGAGGAGAGCAGGAATGTGTTCCATTCCTGCTGCGAGGTGGCCTGCGAAAGCGCATCACGCGTCTTTGGGCCGAGATAGGGATCGATGACGGCGTAATACGTGGGCGTGGTGAGCTGCGGGAAACCGCCGCGCTGGCGCTTGCCTTCTTCGTCCAGGTCGAACAGGTGGTTCGCACCACTGCCGATGGCGCGCGCGATCTCAAAGCGCTTCGCCAGCTGCCCCGAACTGGACCATTCTGCATCGGCAACGGGCCAGCCATCGGGTGTGATGCGTCCGAAGGGGGCCTGGCCGAGCTGGTTGATCCAGTTCACCAGCGGGCGGGGATTCGGCACGGGTTTGCCGTCGTAGGCCAGGCGCATCGTGGACACGAGGAACTGCGTCGGGTCCTTGTAGCGCTGGCCCAGCGAGGCGGTGAATTCCTTCGAGGTGAGCATGGTTTTCATCACCTCGGCGATATCGCCGTCGCTGCGCCGGAAGGTCTTCGCCATGGCCTTGATGAGCGAGGGCGGCGGATTATCGGAAACGAAATACTTTGCCAGCTTGGTCGAGATGAAGTTCGCGCAGGCCGGCTGGCTGACGATGAGATCGACGGCCTTCTCCACCTCGTCGAAGCCGCCACCGGAGATGTTCTTGCCCAGCAACACCTGGTCACCGAAATCGTGCCGGTTCGGGTTGAACTCGAACACGCCTTCCTGCACGTAGTAGCGCTGCATGTCAGGACGGAACTTGCGCGGCTGCCCGTCGAAATTCACGCCCACGCCGGTGAGGATATGCGCGAGGCTTTGCACGTCGGCCTGCGTGTAACCGCTGTTGACGCCCAGCGTATGCAGCTCCATCAGCTCGCGGGCGTAGTTCTCGTTGATCTTGTCGCGGGCGTTCTGTGCGTTGTCGAGGTACTCCAGCATCGCCGGGCTTTTCAGCGTGGCCATCACCAGGTCGCGGAACTTGCCCAGTGCATGCGGCCGGATGGTGTTCTGTGCGTAGTCGGCAACGAGCCAGCGCACGCGGCCCTTGTCCTTGAACACGCTGAAGTGATTCATCCAGAACCAGACAAGCTGCTCGCGCAGCTGGTTTTCGTCGTAGATGGCATGCAGCAGTTCGGCGGACTGGGCTTCCTGTGCGTAATCGTTGCCTTGTTTCTGCAAGGCCTTGCGTGCTTCCTGCTTGGCATCGCCGTCGGGCATCTGGTTGATGTCGCGATACTGGTCGCGCATCTGCGCCATCATCGTGGCGGGTGGCGTCTTCATCACGTCGAAGCCGGCGATCTGCTGGGCGACCTCGGCGGGCAGGGCGTCGTCACGCGGATGCAACTGGTGATCCAGGAAGCGGCGCCTGCCCAGGTCGCGGAAGCTGGCGACGGTGGCCGTATCGATACCAAAGGTCACCCGGTCGAGCCAGGCGGCGTCCTCCTTCGACAGGGGTTCGTCCGCAGCGATCGCGGGCAGGGGAAGCAGGGCGATCAGTAGGGCGGCGGCGAGCGGGCGCATGGGACCTCCGTTGAAGGCGCGTCACTACCTTAAACGGAGTCAGGGGCCGCTGTTTTACTTCCGGCTGACCGCCGGAACTTGCGAATGCAAACACCTGTAGGAGCGCGCCTCGCGCGCGACCGGGAGGCGGTATGGCATATCCGGTCGCGCGCGAGGCGCGCTCCTACAGGGAGAGGGTTAGTTCTGGAATTCGTCTTCGTCGACGAATTCGATCGTTGCCTCGCGCGAGCCGGCGGCTTCCTCGGCGATTTCACGCACGCGCTCCAGGCGATTCTTTGGCGCCTCCACTTCCACCGTATAGGCGCGCGAACTCATGTCGTCCGACAGGTTCTGCGAACTGGAATCGTCGCGGAAGTCGCTCATGAAATCGTCGATCTCCTCGACACGCTCCACGTTGTCGATACCGTGGATGGCGTTGACCACGTCGTCGAAGATGTCACGGTCACCGGTAATGCGCAGGCGGATGAGGGGCATGGGGGTCTCCTTGCATCGATACCGCACGATGCTGCGACCGGACATGTATGCCCGAGGTGTAGGCCCCGCTAACATGGGCGTTTTCCAAGGGCGGCACGACATGTCCAAGACCTACGACCAGGCCTATTTCGACAAGTGGTACCGCAGCACGGAGCATGCCGTGCGCTCACCGGCCGAATTGCGCCGCAAGGTGGCGATGGTGGTGGGGCAGGCCGAGTTCTACCTGGGCCATCCGGTGCGCAACGTGCTCGATATCGGCTGCGGCGAGGCACCCTGGCGTGCCGAGCTGCGCCGCCTGCGCCCCGGCATCGCCTACCGGGGCCTGGAGGCCAGCGAATACGCCGTGGCCCGCTACGGGCGCAGCCGCAACATCGGTTACGCCCGTTTCGGCCAGCTCGCCGAACTGCGTTTCGATACCCGGTTCGACCTGATCGTGTGCACCGACGTGCTGCATTACCTGAAACCGGCCGAGATCCGCGCCGGGCTCACCGGCATCGGCGAGATGCTGGAAGGCGTGGCCTTTCTTGAGGCGTATACCCGTGAAGACGACCCCGGCGGCGATCGGGAGGGCTTCCATGCGCGTCCGGCGAAGTTCTATCGCGCCGCGTTCTCGGAGGTGGGCCTGCTGCCAGTGGGCTCGCAGTGCTACGCCGGCCCGCGGCTGGCCCGGCAGGTGGCGGCACTGGAAACCTTCTAGCGGATGAACCAGCCGACCGTGGCCAGCGAGTTGTTCACCGCATGCACCACGAAAGCCGGCCAGATCGAACGGCTGCGCACTCGCAGCCAGGCGCAGAAGACACCCACCAGGACCAGATTGGGCACGGCGTACCAGAGCCAGGCGAGGTCGGGCAGGTGTACAAGGCCGAATATGAGTGATGAAAGCGCGATGGCCCAGCCATCGCCCAGCCGTGTTCTCAACGCAGAGAGCAGGGCACCCCGGAACAGCACCTCCTCCACCAGGGGCCCCACGAGCACCACGACGGGCAGTAGCGCGATACGCATGCCCAGGTGTGCCTTCCCGGCGATATCGGCCACCGACTGGGTGACCTCGTGGTTGCCGGCGAGAAACTGGGTGAGCAGGCCCCCGAGCAGAGGCGCGGCCAGCCCCAGGATGGTGGCCGTGGCGATGTGCCTGCCCTGGGGGTGGGTGAAGCCCAGGCCGCCGGCACCTCCCTCGGCGCGCGCCGCGCCCCACCGTCGCATGAGGAAGGCCACCGTGATGGTGGCCGCACAGCACAGGGTGAGCATCACCACCACGATGATCCGGTCCGGATAGGCCGGCACGCCGTCGGGGAAGGCCCTGGTAAGCAGCTGGGAAATCATGCCGAAGATGCCGCCGAAGCCGAACTGCAGTACGAAGTAGGCGAGGATGCAGGCCAGGGTTTCCGGCAACCCGGGTGTACGCGCAGGCATCGGGCGGGAGAGGTCGCTGGTGGGGGCGTCGAGGGGCACGGTATCGTGAGGCATGCGGCACCGTAGCCGACCGCGCATCGGGCTTGCAATGGCGCTTGTGGCACAGACCGTCACGCAGGCCCTGTATAGTGTTTCGTCCCTTCTGGAGGAAAACGGGCGCCGACGCGCCGACCCATGTTCGCATTCGACTGGCTAGCCGACCCATCCGCCTGGGCGGGACTCCTCACGCTGATCGTGCTGGAGATCGTCCTCGGTATCGACAACCTCGTCTTCGTCGCGATCCTCGCCGACAAGCTCCCCGCCCGCCAGCGCGACCACGCGCGCCTCGTGGGCCTCGGCCTCGCGCTGCTCATGCGCCTGGGCCTGCTGGCCGCCATGTCCTGGCTGGTCACCCTCACCAAGCCGCTGTTCGACTGGAACGGCTTCGACATGTCCTGGCGCGACGTGATCCTCGTGATCGGCGGCGCCTTCCTGTTGTTCAAGGCCACGCTGGAACTGCACGAGCGGCTTGAGGCCAGTGACGATCACGAGGGCAAGGGCGCCCGCAAGGGCAGCTTCTGGCTCACGGTGATGCAGATCGTGATCCTCGATGCGGTGTTCTCGCTCGACTCCGTGATCACCGCCGTGGGCATGGTCGATCACCTGTCGATCATGATGATCGGCGTCGTGATCGCCATGGGCCTCATGATCACGGCCAGCAAGCCGCTCACCAGCTTCGTCAACGCGCGGCCCACCGTGGTCATCCTGTGCCTGTCGTTCCTGCTGATGATCGGCTTCAGCCTCATTGCCGAAGGCTTCGGGTTCCATATTCCCAAGGGCTATCTCTACGCCGCGATTGGCTTCTCGATCATGATCGAGGCCTTCAACCAGACCATGCGCCGCAATCGCCGCCGCTCGCTGCTGGTGGGTGGCCGCCTCATGCGCGACCGCACGGCCAAGGCCGTGCTGCGCCTCCTGGGTGGCACGCCGGATGACGAAGGCGAGAGCAACGGCAAGGCCAGCACGCCGGCCGAGTCCACCGAGATGGCCGTGTTCGGCAAGGACGAACTGGAAATGGTGCAGGGCGTACTCGACCTGTCACAGCGCCATGTGCGCTCCATCATGACCCCTCGTACCGAAATCGTCTGGATCGATCCGTCCGACGATATCGGCAACCTGCTCGAAGAAGCCCGCGAATCGCCCCATCACTGGATGCTGGTGGCCGACGGCGACCTGGACGACCTAGTGGGCCTGGTGTCCTCCCGCGACCTGCTCGCCAGCCTCAGCGACCACGGCCGCCTGCACGAGACGGTGGTGCGCAAGCCCATCACGGTGCTGGAGTCCCTGAGCGTGCTGCGCCTCATCGACGAGTTCCGCCGGGCACCGTTGCAGGTGGCGCTGGTGGTGGATGAATACGGCAGCATCCTCGGCCTGGTCACCCCGGCCGACGTACTGGAAACCATCGCAGGCGAATTCCCCGACGAGAATCACGATGGCGACCCGTCAGCGGTGAGCGAAGCGGACGGCGCCTGGCTACTGGATGCGAGCCTCGACGCTCGCCGCGCGGAACACCTGCTGGGCCGTCGCCTGCCGGGCGCGGCCGAAGGCAACTTCTCCACGCTGGCCGGCTTCGTCCTTCAGCGACTCGGCCGCCTGCCGGGCGTGGGCGATCGTTTCGAGACCGACAACCTCTCGTTCGAGGTCACGGCGATGGACGGTGCACGCATCCAGCGCGTACGCGTGCTGGCGCTGCCTTCGGACGAAGATTGAGGTCGGGCACCGGCTTCCATTTGCCCCCCTTCCTCGCGATAACCGGTCGCGCGCAGGCGCGCTCCTACAGGGCAGCTGCATGTAGGAGCGCGCCTTGCGCGCGACCGATCAGGGCGATGCGTTGCCTGCTACGCAACACCCCAACGGAATACGCCTACTCGCCCTGCGCCCCATCATCGGCCTGCGCCGCATTGGCCGAATTGTTTTCCATGATCGCCATGCCGATCCCGCCGGCAGCCATCAGCATCAGCGCGCCCCAGGCCACCATGGAAACGAGATACCCCGGCCCGCGACGGGTCGCATCGCGCAGATAGGCCAGGGCATACCACAGGCGCCCGGCCAGCCAGATCATGCCCGCGATACCCGCCCACAGCGGATCCACATACTGCGCGGCCAGCCATAGCGCCGGAATGAACATCACGGCGTTCTCCAGCGTATTCATCTGCACGCGCCAGGCCCGCTCGAACTGCGGGTCGCCCGAGATGGACGGCGCCTTGATGCCATAGCGTTCACGCGCCCGGCCTACGATAAACACCGTGTAGAACATCAACAGCAGGGTCAGAAGGGTGACGACGGCGGGGAGCTGGCTGGTCATGAAACGATCCGGGGTACGACAACAACCGCGAAGTTTAGCGGTAACCGGTCGTGCGATCATGCCGACAGCGTCTCGCGACGCGCCGAAGGGAGGGAAACACCATGCTCTGGCAGAAAGGCCGTAGAAGCGACAATGTGGAAGACGCGGGCCAGGGCGGGGGCGGGGGACCCTCGTTCGGCGGCCGCGGGCTCGGTATCGGGGGCATCATCATCCTGGCCATCCTTGGCGCGGTCTTCTTCAAAGACCCCACCGCCCTGCTGGGTGACGCCGGCCCGGGCGCCGCCGCATCACCCCAGGCACACGCCAGCCAGCCGGCTGCCGCCAACGACCCACAGGTAGACTTCGTCCGCGCCATCCTCGGCGAAACCGAAGACACCTGGGGCGAGATCTTCTCCGCCAACGGCCAGCGCTACGAGCAGCCTAAGCTGGTGCTGTTCCGGGGCGCCGTCCGCACCGCCTGCGGGTCGGCCTCGTCGGCCGTGGGCCCTTTCTATTGCCCCGGCGACCGCAAGGTCTACCTCGACCTGGGCTTCTTCCAGGAAATGCAGCGCCGATTCAACGAATCGGGCGATTTCGCCCGCGCCTACGTGATCGCCCACGAAGTGGGCCACCACGTGCAGAACCTCGTTGGCGTCTTCGACAAGGTCAACGATGCCCGCCGCCGTGGAGCCCGGATGGAAGGCGCCAACGGCCTGTCCGTTCGCCAGGAACTGCAGGCCGATTGCTTCGCAGGTGTCTGGGCCAATCATTCCCAGCAACGCCAGCACTGGCTTCAGTCCGGCGACATCGAATCGGCATTGCATGCGGCCACGGCGATCGGCGACGATGCGCTGCAAGAGCAGGCGCAGCACCGCGTGGTGCCGGATTCATTCACCCACGGCACCTCCGCACAGCGCGTGCGCTGGTTCAGGACCGGCTTCGATACCGGCGACATCGGCAAGTGCAACACCTTCTCAGGTTCGATCTGATCGTATGACCCACCCCTGCTTGCGCTGCGGCGCTTGCTGCGCGACCTTCCGCGTCGCCTTCCATTGGATGGAAACCGACGAGGCCGGCGGCATCACCCCGGCCTCGCTCACCGAGCACCTCGACCCGCACAGGGTCAATATGCACGGCACCAACCAGAAGGAACCGCGCTGCCGCTCGCTCGTCGGCGAGGTCGGCGTGGCCGCGCATTGCGGCATCTACGAGGTGAGGCCGTCGCCGTGCCACGACCTGAAGCCCGCCTGGGAGGATGGGGCGCCGAGTCCTCAGTGCGACAAGGCCCGTGTGCGGCATGGGATGGAGCCGTTGACGCCGGCGGATTTTCTTCCGCTGGTGTGAAGAGGTTCGTCCCGTACGCAGCGTGTTGTAGGAGCGCGCCTTGCGCGCGACCGGCTGAACGGGAACGATGATGGATCGCGCCATGAACGGTCGCGCGCAGGCGCGCTCCTACAGGGCTGCGGTAGCCCAAAGGTTTCTCCCACGACGACCGTGGGATGGGCCGCCCCCGTCGCCTCGTCCGCCCATTCGCCGAGCGCGAGGGCGATAGGCAAGCCCTGCCTACGAAGCGAACCCCTAAAGAAAAAGCCCGGCTCAGTGGCCGGGCTTTTTCATGACTCAGTAATCGCGCTTGCGACGCGGGGGCTTGCCGCCACCGCTGCCGCCCGGGCGACCGCCCTGGGGGCGGAAGTTGCCACGCGGACGCGGGGCACCGCCGCCGCTGTTGCCGCTCTGTGGCTGTTCGGTGCCGTCCCATTCCTTGATGTGCAGCTGCTGCTGGGCGACCCACACCTTCTTCAGGTGGGTGAAGGTCTCCACCGGCATGCCATCGGGCAGGTCGATCAGGCTGTAATCGTCGCGGATGCTGACGCGGCCGATGAACTTGGCATCGACGCCGCCTTCGTTGGCGATGGCGCCCACGATGTTGCCCGGCTTCACGCCGTGCTCGTGGCCCACTTCGATGCGGTAGGTCTTCTTGCCGGTTTCCGTGACGTGGGGACGCGGCTGGCGCATGCCCTCGCGCACTGGGCGACGGTCGGCGAAATCGCCGTTGTCGCGCGGGCCACGGTGGTCGCGCTCGCGATCGTATTCACGCGGCGGACGCTCGGTGTACTCGCGCTTGGCCGGCGGTTCGAGCAGCAGCGGCTGGTCGCCCTGGGCGATCTTCGCCAGCGCGGCGGCGATCTCGATCGCCGGCACGTTGTGCTCCTGCTCGTACTTCTCGACCAGCTGCTGGAAGAGGCCGAGGTCGCCGGTGGCCAGCGTGTCGGTGATCTTCTGGTTGAACTTGTTGACGCGCGTGTCGTTCACCGCCTCGATGGTGGGCAGCTGCATCTGCTCGATCGGCTGGCGCGTGGCGCGCTCGATCTGGCGCAGCAGGTTGCGCTCGCGCGGGGTGACGAACAGGATCGCCTCGCCGTTGCGGCCCGCGCGACCGGTGCGGCCGATGCGGTGCACATACGACTCGGTGTCGTGCGGGATGTCGTAGTTGAGCACGTGGCTGATGCGGTCCACGTCGAGGCCGCGTGCGGCAACGTCGGTGGCGATCAGGATGTCGAGCTTGCCGTTCTTCAGCTGCTCGATCACGCGTTCACGCTGGGCCTGGGCCATGTCGCCATTGATGGCGGCGGCGGCGAAGCCACGCGCCTGCAGCTTGCTGGCGAGTTCTTCGGTGGCCTGCTTGGTGCGTGCGAACACGATCATCGCGTCGAAGCTTTCGGCTTCGAGGATGCGGGTGAGGGCGTCGAGCTTGTGCACGCCGCTGACCCACCAGTAACGCTGGCGGATGTTCGCCGCGGTGGTGGTCTTGTTCTTGATCGTGACTTCGACCGGGTTGTTCAGGTAGGTCTGCGCGATGCGGCGGATGGGCGCCGGCATGGTCGCGGAGAACAGGGCCACCTGACGGCCTTCCGGCGTGGCCTGGAGCAGCTTCTCGACGTCGTCGATGAAGCCCATGCGCAGCATTTCGTCGGCTTCGTCGAGCACGATGAAGCGCAGCGCCGAGAGATCGAGCGTGCCCTTGTCGAGGTGGTCGATCACACGGCCCGGCGTGCCGACGATGATCTGGGCACCGCGCTTGAGGCCCTGCAGCTGCGGACCGTAGCTCTGGCCGCCGTAGATCGGCAGCACCTGGAAGCCCGGCATGTAGGTGGCGTACTTCTGGAACGCCTCGGCGACCTGGATGGCCAGCTCACGGGTGGGCGCGAGGACCAGGGCCTGGGGCTTGCCCGGCTTGAGGTCGATGCGCGACAGCACCGGGAGGGCGAACGCGGCGGTCTTGCCGGTGCCGGTCTGGGCCTGTCCGATCACGTCGCGGCCGTCGAGCAGCGGCGGAATGGTGGCGGCCTGGATGGGGGAGGGTGTCTCGTAGCCGACTTCGGTCAGGGCGCGGACGACTTTCTCGTCGAGCGCAAGCGCGCTGAAACCGGGCAGGGCCGGAGCGTTGTCTGTATCGGGGGATGTCATGGCGACCTCAGGGGGGGCGCGGCGGCGACCTTCGGCGCCGGGCAGTAATGGCATTGTAGCAGTGAAGCGGATGTTACGCCTTGGTTTTCGAACGTTTTCATGAACACGGTTAGACTTCCCGGTCAGCTTCGGAAGGGATGGCAGGCATGACCAAGATCGAGACGGTCTCCACGCAGCGCTGCTTCGGCGGCACGCAGGGCTTTTATACCCATGCATCGGAGGCCTGTGGCGGCCCCATGCGCTTTGCGGCGTACCTGCCGCCAGCGGCCGGGAAAGGGCCGGTACCGGTGCTCTGGTACCTCGCAGGCCTGACCTGTACGGCAGAGACCTTCACCATCAAGGCGGGCGCCCAGCGCCTGGCGTCGGAGCTGGGTATCGCCCTGGTGATGCCGGATACGAGCCCCCGCGAGACCGGCATCGCCGGCGCCACCGGCGACTGGGAGTTCGGCGAGGGCGCGAGTTTCTACCTCGACGCCACCGAAGCCCCGTGGGCCGACCGTTTTCGCATGTACAGCTACGTGGTGGACGAGCTGCCCCGCGTGGTGGCCGACCACTTCCCGCTGGACATGGGTCGGCAGGGCATCTTCGGCCATTCCATGGGAGGCCATGGCGCGCTGACCATCGCCCTGCGCAACCCCGGCCGCTTCCGCTCGGTGTCCGCCTTCGCGCCCATCGTGGCACCGGCGAAGGTGCCCTGGGGCGAGAAGGCCTTTGCGCGCTATCTCGGTGAGGATCGCAAGGCCTGGAAGCGCTACGACGCTACGGCGCTGGTCAAGGAGGGCGCCCGTTTCGACGGCACGATCCTCATCGACCAGGGCGAGGCGGACAGCTTCCTGCTGAACCAGCTGCAGCCGCAGCGCTTCGAGGCCGCGTGCGAAGACGCGGGCCAGAAGCTTGAGCTGCGCATGCATGCGGGTTACGACCACAGTTATTACTTCATCCAGAGTTTTGTCGAAGATCATCTGCGTCACCATGCGGCAGCGCTGGCGCGATGAGCGAACCGGTACGGATACGCACCCAGCGTACGATCGTGCGATTGCTCGATATCGATGAGGCGGAGCTGCTGCAACGGTATCGCGTGGAAAATCGCGAGCACCTGGCGCCATGGGAACCGTGGCGCACCGAATCGCATTACACGCTGGACGGCGCACGCCTGGCCATCGAGGCCGGGCTGGAAGCCGCACGTGGCGATCGCGGTTATCCCTTCGTCGTGCTCTCGCCCGACAGCAGCGAGATGATCGCCAGCCTCACCTTCGGCAACGTCGTGCGCGGGGTGTTCCAGGCCTGTCATCTCGGCTATGGCATCGCGCACCGTCACGAAGGCCAGGGCCTGATGTACGAGGCCCTTGATGCTGCGATCCGCTATGCATTCGGGCCACTCGATTTCCATCGGGTGATGGCCAACTACATCCCGCGCAACGATCGCAGCGCCCGCCTTCTCGAACGCCTGGGCTTCGAGAAGGAGGGCTACGCCAGGCGTTACCTCAAGATCGACGGTTTGTGGGAGGACCACGTCCTCACCGCGAAGATCCGTTCCGAGGGTTAGGCCTTGTTCGGCGTGGCGGCAGGACCGCCACGACGCTTGCGGCGATGGTTGCGGTTGGCCGTGCCGTCACCGGCGGCGGCCGGGGCGCCATGGCCGTGCGGACGATGCGCGGGACGACCGCCCTGCGCATTACCGCCACCGCCACCCTGACGGCTGCCGCCGCCGCTGCCCTGGCGATTGCCACCGCTGCCTTCGCGCGGTGCGCGCTGCTGCGGCTGGCGCTGCTGCTGCTTCGGACGCGGGGCACCTGCGTCGAGACGCAGCGGCGAGCTGGGCTCGTAACCGGCGATGTTGACCATTTCGAGGTCGGTCTTCAGCAGGCGACGGATGTCGCGCAGCAGGCCGGATTCCTCGTGGCTGACCAGCGAGATCGCCTCGCCCTGCGAACCGGCGCGGCCGGTGCGGCCGATGCGGTGCACGTAGTCTTCGGCCACCATGGGCAGGTCGAAGTTGATCACGACCGGGAGCTGGTCGATGTCGATACCGCGCGCGGCGATGTCGGTGGCCACCAGCACCGTGATGCGGCCGGTCTTGAAGTCGGACAGCGCGCGGGTGCGGGCGTTCTGGCTCTTGTTGCCGTGGATGGCCGCGGCGCGCACGCCGGACACTTCCAGGAAGCGCACGAGCTTGTCGGCGCCGTGCTTGGTGCGGCTGAACACGAGGGTCTGCCGGCGGCTGTCCTGGGCGAGCAGGTGCAGCAGCAGGTCGCGCTTGTTGGCGGCATCCACCGGATGCACGCGATGCGTGATCGTGGTGGCCACGGTGTTGGCCGGCGTGGTGGACACTTCACGCGGATCACGCATGAACTGCTGCGCCAGCGCCTTGATCTCCGGCGCGAAGGTGGCCGAGAACAGCAGGGTCTGCCGCTTCGGCGGCACGGCCGCGAGGATGCGCTTCAGTGCGGGCAGGAAGCCCATGTCGAGCATGCGGTCGGCTTCGTCGAGGATCAGCACCTCGACCTTCGACAGGTCGACCGAGCGCTGCTGCATGTGGTCGATGAGGCGGCCCGGTGTGGCGACGACGATGTCGACACCGCGACGCAGGGCGTGCAGCTGGTTGCCCATGCCCACGCCACCGAAGATGACGGTGCTGGAGATGCGCAGGTGCTTGCCGTAATCGCGCAGGTTGTCCTGCACCTGGGCGGCGAGCTCGCGGGTGGGGGTGAGGATCAGCGCCGTGATGGGGCGACGGCCTTCACGCAGCGGCTGGCCTGCCAGCTTGTGCAACAGGGGCAGGGAGAATGCGGCGGTCTTGCCGGTGCCGGTCTGGGCGGCGGCCATGAGATCGCGGCCGGCCAGCACCTCGGGGATCGCGGCGGCCTGGATGGGGGTGGGCTTTGCGTAACCGGCTTCGGAAAGGGCGCGCAGCAACGCGGGCGCAAGGCCCAGCGACTCGAAGGACATGGATGACTCCTGAGTGACCCGAGCGTTCCCTGGAACCGCGCTGCGAGTTATGAATTCGGCGGCCGCGCAGCGGAATCGCTGGGCTGGCCGGTGTCGCGTGCGCTGGTCGGGGGTGGGGGAACGGGGCGGGCTATAAGCCCGGCCTCAAGCTCCGCAAGGGAGTCGATAGCGGCGGCACGACAGACGGATCTTAACATATTGCGTCGCACAAAGGGGGCTGCCCCCACAGATGCCCCAAAACCCCTGTAGGAGCGCGCCTTGCGCGCGACCGGTATAGCGAAAGCCATGGTGATTTTCGCGATGACCGGTCGCGCGCAAGGCGCGCTCCTACACGGGCTGGCGGGAGGCGGTGAGCAGCCAGCTGTTGTAGGGAGTGCGGCCGTAGAGCGGCTGGAACGAGACCGTAATGCCTTCAGGCTCCAGCGCCTCGCGGATTTCGTCTTCCTGGGGAAAATGCTGCGCACCGCCGGGAATCCAGCCCACGGCCTTGATGAAGCGCTCTTCCCACACGGTGGCGCGAAAACGCCAGGAATCGTCGGCGAGCACCGTGCGCAGGATCAGCACCCCGTCGCCGGCAAGGTGATCCACGGCATAGCGGAGCAGGTCCGGTTGGCGTTCGCGGGGCAGGTAGTGGAGCACGTCGAGCAGGGCAACATGTCCTCTTACGGGCTGCGGCGACGTGGCATCGCTTTCGCGCAGGGTCAGGCTGTCGCCCAGTTCGGCTTCCTCGGCAGCGGCCTGGCCACGGGCGATCTTCGTGCCGTCGTGATCCAGCCCCAGATAGCCGTCCAGCACATCGCAGGCATGCAGGTAGTGACCCAGGATGCCCAGGCCGCAGCCGATGTCGAGCAGCGGCATGCGGCGCCCGGCAATGGCGCGCGCGGTGGCGGCATAAACCGGGTCGCTGGCGAGCTTGCCGCGGATGTAATAGCGGTCGGCAGGTCGGGCGAAACGTGACGCGATCAGTCGTCGCGTCCGGCTGTCTGGGAGCATGGCTCGTCCTTGATGGAGGGTCGGGCGCGATTGGCGCCCGACCGGAACGACATCAGCGTTGCGGCGAAGTGCTCTTGTGGACGTAGGCGTCGTATTCCGCCTTGTCGACGCGACCGTCGTGGTTCTGGTCGGCTTCGTTGAAGTGTGCGCGCAGCGGCTTCAGTGCGTCGATATCCTTGGGCACGTCGCCGCGCGTGATGAAGCCCTTGCCGCTCTTGTCGAGATCGGAGAAAGGCGGCGCACCATTATCTGAGCCAGATCCCGGAACGGCCTGGCTGGCACTGGGCGAAGCGCGAGGGACAGGGGCACCGCTGGCGCCTATCTGTTGCGCGCTGGCGGTACCGGCGAAGAAGACAGCGATCAGGGCGATGGAACCGATGGAGCGGACAGGCTGCATGTAAGTTCTCCCTTGGTCTTGGAAGCTCCCCGAGTGTAGCGGGAGCGTGTCGTCGCTTCGTGGATGAAGCGTGGGCGGCGGCGGTGCTGTGCTAGCCTCGGCGCCGCCGCCAGTTTGAGGAAAATCTGATGCCTTTGCCCGCCGCGCTGCGAGAACTCGATTCCACGCAGCGGCACACCGTGATCGCCGCCTTCCTCGGCTGGACGCTCGATGCCTTCGACTACTTCCTGCTGACCTTCGTCATCCTGGCGGTGGCGCACGAATTCCAGGTACCTCGCGAGGAGGTGACCTACGGCCTGTTTCTCACCCTGGCCGCGCGCCCCATCGGCGCCCTGATCTTCGGCCGGCTGGCCGATCGCTACGGTCGCCGCCCGGTGCTGATGTTCGACATCGTGCTCTTCTCGATACTGGAAGTGGCCTGTGCCTTCGCGCCGTCGCTGGCCGTGCTGCTGGGCCTGCGTTTCGTGTTCGGCATCGCGATGGGCGGCGAGTGGGGCATCGGTGCCTCGCTGGCGATGGAGTCCATTCCCGCGCGTTCGCGTGGCTTCGTTTCCGGACTGCTCCAGAGCGGCTACCCCTGCGGTTTCTTTCTCGCGGCCCTGGTGAACTGGCTGCTGGTGGATCACATCGGCTGGCGTGGCCTGTTCATCGTGGGCGCGGTGCCGGCGCTGCTGGTGCTCTATATCCGCCGCAAGGTGCCGGAATCGCCGGTGTGGGAAGAGCGTCGCTCGCAGGTGCGCGAGAGCGTGTTCGTCTCCATGCGCGGGCACTGGAAGCTTTTCATCTACCTGATGCTGCTGATGGCGGCGTTCAACATGTTCAGCCACGGCTCGCAGGACATGTATCCCACCTTCGTGCAGGAAAGCCTGCATATCCCTGCGGGTTCTTCGCAGGCCTTCCTGCTCACGGCACTGCTCAACCTGGGTGCGCTGGTTGGTGGCCTGAGCTTCGGCTCGCTGTCCGAGCGCATTGGTCGCCGGCGCACCATCATCATCGCGGCCCTGCTGGCGATCCCGGTGATTCCCCTGTGGACCTATGGCGGCTCGCTGCTTCTGCTGGGCCTGGGTGCCTTCCTGATCCAGGTGATGGTGCAGGGGGCCTGGGGCGTGGTGCCTACCCACCTGAACGAACTGTCCCCCGATGCCGTGCGCGGCACTCTGCCGGGCTTTGCCTACCAGATGGGCAACCTGCTGGCGGCCATCACGGCCACGGCGCAGACCTGGCTGGCGGACCTGCGCGGCGGCGATTTCGCCTTCGCCATGTCGGTGTGGATTGCCGCCGTGGCGATCCTGCTGGCCCTGCTGACCTGGCTGGGGCCCGAGGCCCGGGGCGTAGGTTTCGGGAAGAATCGCTGAGGCGACGTGACGGCGACCCGGGCGGCCGCTAAAATGCCCGGTTTTCCTTCGGTAGAAACCAACATGCAGGCTGGCAAGGACAAGGTCATCTCGTTCCACTACACCCTCACCGTGGACGGCCAGCAGGTCGAAAGCTCGGTCGAGGGCGGCGAACCGCTGTGGATCCTGCTGGGCCATGGCCAGCTGATCCCGGGTATGGAAGCCGGCCTGGAAGGCAAGTCGGTCGGCGACAAGTTCGACCTCGAAATCTCCCCGGAGCAGGGCTACGGTCCTCGCCAGGAAGGCCAGACCCAGCGCGTGCCGAAGAAGTACTTCCCGCAGCAGGGCAAGGGCCTCAAGGCCGGCGACACCACCATCCTCTCCCTGAAGGAAGGCGGCCAGCGCGTGGTGGTGGTGCAGAAGGTGGGTTCCAGCGTGGTCGATATCGACCTCAACCACCCGATGGCCGGCAAGACCCTCAACTTCAACATCGACGTGCAGACCGTGCGCGACGCCTCGGAAGAGGAAATCGCCCACGGCCATGCCCACCCGAAGGGCGACGGCGAGCACTGAGCTGTCAGTCTCCAGGGTTATAAAAAACGGCCGGGGAAACCCGGCCGTTTTTTTGTAGGAGCGCGCCTCGCGCGCGACCGGGTTGTCGCGATACCCCCACTTGTAGGAGCGCGCCTTGCGCGCGACCGGGTTGTCGCGATGATCGGTCGCGCGCAAGGCGCGCTCCTACATGGGTTCTCTGGCATGCCTTGGCTTTACGCCCATGACGAGCAGCCACAGCGTAAAGGCGATTTCCCCGAACTGGATCGGTGAGCAGATATCCGACAGTGGCGCTATCCATGCCGGCACCAGAAAGGCCACCACGCTTTGCACGAGGTAGGCCAGCCCGTTGACGAACAGCCAGGCGCCCAGCAGGCGCGGCAGGAAACCCGAGCGATAGACGAGGATCGCCAGCGGCAGCAGCCAGACACCCCAGAAGGCTTCCGAGGCGAACATCACCTGCGTATGCAGGCGCAGGAAGAAAAGGGCCAGCCCTTCGCGCTGGGCCTGGGTAAACGCATCCAGATAGGGCGGGGCGTGAACGAGCATGAGCGCCGCTGCGTCATTGGCGATATTGAAGAAATAGAGCGCAGCGGGAAGCACGCCACCCAGGACGACGAGCATGCCCGCCAGTTCCTCGTTTACGCCCCGCAGCAACCGGCGCAGGGCCAGCGTGATGAAGATCATCAGCATGCCGCAGGCCATGTCGGCCAGGATGCCCATGCGGAACAGGGTTTCGCTGGCGAGGATGTTGCGCGCGGTGGCGGCAGGATCACTGCCGACGATGAGGGTGTCGGGGATATAGAGCAGCCTTACCGGGGCGACGAGCACGAGCAGCAGGAACAACAGGCCGGCAATCCTGGCCTGTTTCGAAGAGGGCGGCATGTCGTATCCCTTCACATGGCAGTGCGCGGGAATTTGCGCTCAACCCATGACGCTGTTGTGTGCCGGAAGTAGGGGGCATTTCCGGCGTCGCGGCTGCGATTCATAAACGAACGGCGCCCAGTGGGCGCCGTCCTGACGTAGCGAAGCAGCGAAGGGGCTTACGCCACGGCCTTGCCGTTCACCGACACGTCCACGTCCACATTGCCGCGCGTGGCGTGCGAGTACGGGCAGACGTCGTGGTGGGCGGTCTTCACGATGTCCTGGGCCACGGCGTCGTCCACACCCGGCAGGCTCACTTCGAGCTTGACCTGGATGGCGAAGCCCGAGCCCTCGCGCGGACCGATACCCACGCTGCTGGCGACCGAGGCGCCGTCGACGTTCACCTTCTTCTGGCTTGCGACGAAGCGCACGGCGCCTTCGAAGCAGGCGGCGTAGCCGGCGGCGAAGAGCTGCTCCGGGTTGCTGCCGCCACCGGCGCCGCCCATTTCCTTCGGCAGGCGCAGCTGCAGGTCGATCAGGCCGTCGTCGCTCTTGACGTGACCTTCGCGACCACCGGCGACCTTGGCGTGGGCGGTGTAGACGATCTTCTGCACTTTCGAGAGGTTGCTCATGTCGTGATCCTTTGTCGTCAGGGGAAGAAGGCATCGGCGGCTGCCGGGCCATGGGGATATATAAGCACGCAATTAAATAGCGTGCAATCTAATTGGCACGCAAAACACTCGTCGTTGCCAACCATTCAGTTAAGGACGCGACGTCCGTAGACGAAGTTGTCCTTCCAGTAGGCGCCGTCGAGGGTGTCGAGTCGTACCGTACCGCCCGAGTTGGGCGCGTGAACGAAGCGGCCCTTGCCGACGTAGACGCCGACATGGGTGACGTGGCTGCGTCCGAAGAAAACGAGATCGCCGCTGGCGAGATCCGTTTCGCGGATCTTGGGCTTGTCGAGCGCGGCCATTTCCGCCGAGGTGCGCGGCAGACGCACGCCGGTGGACGTGAGGTAGATGTAATTGATGAGGCCGCTGCAATCGAAACCGCCCGCAGGGGTGTTTCCGCCCCAGCGATAAGGCGTGCCGACCAGGCCGATGGCGCGGAACAGCACATCGTTGGCCGCATCGGCCGGCGGGGCGAGGGCGGGCTTGGTCGACCAGTTCAGGTTCTTGGCCAGGGGCACGGCCGAAGCGGGGTTGTTGCGCTGGGAGGACGAGGGGCGATGCGGACTGCTGCCACACGCGGCCAGCAGCACCACGCCGGTGGCCAGGGCCAGGGTGCGGAGGTGGCGTAGCGGGTGGTGAGGCATCGTTGAGGCGCGCATCGGCGTTTCCCCTGTCAGGATCGGCACTGGGAGGTTATCAAATCAATGAGTTGCATGGAATACCTCGCAAAGCGCGCGAATTCAGCCTTCGGACAGGCCGCCAGCCGGGGTCCGGCCCGTTAAACTGGGCGGATGGATAGATCCCGAAGCGACGTACTGGTCATGGGCGGCGGCGTGATCGGCCTGGCCTGTGCGCTCTACCTGCTCAAGGCCGGTGCCTCCGTCCGCGTGCTCGAACAGGGGCTGCCCGGCAACGGCAGCTCCCATGGCAACTGCGGCACGATCACCCCCAGCCATGCGGGGCCCCTGACCATGCCGGGCATGGTGGGCACCGCCTTGCGTTCGCTGTTCCGGCGAGATGCGCCGCTCTATGTGAACCCGCGGCCGGACCCGGCTCGCGCGGCCTGGCTGATGGGCTTTGCCCGGCGTTGTACCTGGCGGGATTACCAGCAGGCCGGCGAGGCGCGTGGCGCCATCCTGGCGCGCTCCCGGGCACTGCTGGGCGACCTGATTGCCAACGATGGCCTGTCCTGCGAGTTCGAGGAGGTGGGCGAGCTTTACGCCTATCGCAGCCGGCGCACGATGGACGAGGATCGGGCGCACGTGGATCTGCTGCGTCGCCTTGGCATGGATGTCCGCGTGCTGGGGGCAGATGACGTGCTGGCCCAGGAGCCTGCACTGCGCGAAGGCGTGGTCGGTGGCCTGCTGCATCCGGGCGACGCGCGCCTGCGACCGGATCGTTACGTGGCCGAGCTGGCACGCCGGGTGAGGGAGCTGGGTGGTGCGATCGAGACGGGTGCCCGCGTGGACGAGTTTGTCTTCGATGGCCCACGTGTATCGCATGTGCGCACCACGGGTGGCGTGTTCAGCGGCGAGCGCGTAGTGATGGCGCTGGGTGCATGGTCGCCGCTGATCGGTCGCCTGCTCGACATCCGCCTGCCGATGCAGCCGGGCAAGGGTTATTCGCTCACGTGGGAGCAGCCGCCCGAGCGGCCGCCCCATCATTCGCTTGTGCTGCGCGATGCGGCCGTGTGCGTCACCCCGTGGGCGTCGGGTTATCGCCTGGGCAGCACGATGGAGTTTTCCGGTTTTGCCGAAGGCTTGAACGAGATCCGTCTCGGCGCGCTTCGTCGTGCGGCGGCCACGTACCTGCATGAGCCCGAAGGCCGGGGCGAGGTCACGCCGTGGTGGGGCTGGCGTCCGATGAGCGTGGACGAGGTGCCGATCATCGGGCCGAGTACGCGCTGGTCCAATCTCACCTATGCCACGGCGCACGGCATGCTGGGCATCAGCATGTCGGCGGCCACCGGAGAGCTGGTGGCCAGCCTGTTGGCCGGCCCTGCACCTGCGCTGGACCCGACGCCGTATTCGCCGGGGCGTTTCGGGCTTTGATTGTGGGTGGTTTGTGGGCGTCGCATTTACGAAACACACATCGTATTTGCTAGGGTGACAAGCATCCCCATTCCCCAGGAGCGATGCATGACCGTGGAAGCCTTCGACCTCATCGTGATCGGCGGCGGCTCAGGAGGCCTCGCCACCGCCATCCGGGCTTCGAAGCACGGCGCAAAAGTCGCGCTGCTCGAACCGAAGGATCTGGGCGGCACCTGCGTCAATGTCGGCTGCGTGCCGAAAAAAGCGATGTGGTACGCCGCGCAGATGGCCGAGGCGCAGTACATCGCGGCGGACTACGGTTTCACCGATCAGCCAGGCAAGCTCGACTGGCCGCGTTTCATCGAGCGTCGGCAGGCATACATCGAGCGCATCCACGTGAGCTACCAGCGCGCCCTCGACAACGGTCACATCACGCTAATTCGCGAAACCGGCCGTTTCCTTGCCCCGGGACACATCCAGGCCGGTGATCGCGAACTGAAGGCATCGCATGTCGTCATCGCCACCGGTTCGTCGGCCAATCGCCTCGACAAGCCCGGTTTCGACCTGGGCATGACATCGGATGGTTTCTTCGATCTCAGGGACTGTCCGCGCCGCACCGCCATCGTCGGCGGCGGCTACATCGCCGTGGAGCTGGCAGGCGTGCTGCGCGCGCTCGGCAGCGACGTGGACATGTACGTGCGGGGCCGCCTCATGGGTGGCTTCGACGAAGAGATGGCCTACGGCCTCGGCGACGAGATGCGCCAGCACGGCATCCGCATCCACTACACCTGCGAGATCGACGCCGTGCACGAGAAGGACGGCGTGTTGCTGCTCGACTGCAATCGTGGCGATCATCCCGGCCCGTACGACGCATTGATCTGGGCCGTCGGGCGCCACGCCAATACGGCGTCGCTGGATATCGGGCGCATCGGCCTGGTCACCGACGAGAACGGTCATGTCCTCATCGACGACTGGCAGAACACCAATGTTCCGGGTGTCTACGCGGTGGGCGACGTGACCCAGCGCCTGGCGCTCACGCCGGTAGCCGTCTCGGCGGGGCGCAAGCTGGCGGACCGGCTTTTCGGCGGCAAGAAGGACGCAAAGCTCGACTACGACAACATCCCCAGCGTGGTCTATTCACATCCGCCGCTGGGCACCTGTGGCATGTCGGAAGAGCAGGCACGGGAGCGCTACGGCGCCGACGTGCACCTGTATAAACAATCATTCGTGCCCATGCAGCTTGCGCTGGCGCAGCGGCCCATCACCGCCCGCTTCAAGCTCATCTGCGTGGGCGAGGACTCGCGCATCGTCGGCATGCAGATGCTGGGGCCGGGGGTGGACGAGATGCTCCAGGGCTTCGCCGTGGCGATCAAGATGGGCGCACGAAAATCCGACCTGGACGCCACCATCGCCATTCATCCGACGTCGGCAGAGGAAATGGTGCTGCTGGGCGATCGCGTCCCCGGTTGAGGAGTAAAATGGCCGCCATGGACTCCTATACCCTTCATCGCGGCACCGCGCCGCTCCTGGTCAGCCTGCCGCACAACGGCAGCTTCATTCCCAAGGATATCGAGGCGCGGATGAAGCGCCCGGCACGCCGGTCGGCGGACACCGACTGGCACGTCAAGGAACTCTATGCCGTCGCGAAGGGGCTGGGTGCCAGCATCCTCGTGCCGGTGGCGTCGCGCTATGTGATCGATCTCAATCGCCCTTCGGACGGGCATGCGCTGTATCCGGGCCGCAAGGAGACCGGGCTGGTGCCGACGATCCAGTTCGACGGCAGCGATATCTACCGCCCGGGTGCAGAGCCGGATGCGGAAGAAATTGCCGAGCGCGTGAAGCAGTGGTGGAAGCCTTACCACTCGGCGCTGTTCGATGAACTGCGGCGCCTGCGCAAGAAGCACGGCCGGGCGGTGCTGTGGGAAGGCCACTCCATCCGCAGTCATGTACCGATGCTGTTCGATGGCCGGCTGCCTGATTTCAACCTCGGCACGGCCGATGGAGCCAGCTGCTCGTCGGCGCTGCAGGAGCGCCTGACGACCTTGCTGGGCGAGCAGAACGACTACTCGTGGGTGGCCAACGGCCGCTTCAAGGGCGGCTACATCACGCGACACTATGGCAAGCCCGAAGATGGCATCGATGCCGTGCAGCTGGAGCTGTCCCAGATCAACTACATGGACGAAGACAGCTTCGACTACCTGCCGAAAAAAGCGGCACGCGTACAGGTGCTGATCGAAGCCCTCCTGAAAACCTGCCTCCTGTAGGAGCGCGCCTTGCGCGCGACCGGGCAGAGGGGTGAGCAGCCGCTTCGTAGCGGTCGCGCGCAGGCGCGCTCCTACAGGGGCAGCGTGTGTAGAGGTGCTGCACAAGGCCTGCTTTCTGTAGGAGCGCGCCTTGCGCGCGACCGGGGCAGGGGGGAGTCGCCGCTTCGTAGCGGTCGCGCGCAGGCGCGCTCCTACAGGGGCCGCGTGTGTAGAGGTGCTGCACGAGCCCTGCTTTCTGTAGGAGCGCGCCTTGCGCGCGACCGGGGCAGGGGGGTGAGTCGCCGCTTCGTAGCGGTCGCGCGCAGGCGCGCTCCTACAGGGGCCGCGTGTGTAGAGGTGCTGCACGAGGCCTGCTTTCTGTAGGAGCGCGCCTTGCGCGCGACCGGGGCAGGGGGTGAGCAGCCGCTTCGTAGCGGTCGCACGCAGGCGCGCTCCTACAGGGGCAGCGTTTGTAGAGGTGCTGCACGAGGCCTGCTTTCTGTAGGAGCGCGCCTTGCGCGCGACCGGGGCAGAGGGGTGAGCCGCCGCTTCGTAGCGGTCGCGCGCAGGCGCACTCCTACAGGGGGAGGGCGGCGATGCACTTCAGTTCGATGGCGATGGGGGTTGGCAGGGCGTTGACTTCCACCGTTGTCCGGCAGGCGTCCACGCCCTTGAACGCTTCGGCATAGAGCCGGTTGTAGGTGGCGAAATCGCGCTGCATGTCGGTGAGGAACACCGTGATGTCCACGAGATCCTCCCAGCGCGCACCGCTTGCCTCAAGCACTGCGCGCACGTTGGCGAACACCTGGTGGCACTGCGCTTCGATGTCGTAGGCGATGAGATGGCCGTGGATATCGGTGACGTTGCCGGGAATGCCATTGCTTCCCGGCATGCGCGGGCCGACGCCGGACAGGAACAGCAGGTTGCCGACGCGACGGGCGTGCGGGTACGCGCCGACGGGAGGCGGCGCACGGTCGGCATGGATGATGTCATTGGCCATGGCTGATGCAGACATTCCTGGCTTCGGTGAAGAAACGAAGGGCCTCGAAGCCGCCTTCGCGGCCGACGCCCGACTGCTTGACGCCCCCGAACGGCGTACGCAGGTCGCGAAGCATCCAGCAGTTGACCCATATGATGCCGAATTCAAGTGTTGCCGCGAGGCGATGAGCGCGTGACAGGTTGCTCGTCCACACCGAGGCGGCCAGTCCGTAAGGGGTGCCATTGGCGATGGCCAGCGCCTCGGCCTCGTCATCGAACGGAATCAGGGTGACAACCGGGCCGAAGATCTCTTCCTGGTTCGTGGCCGCTCCCGAGGGAAGGCCTTCGATCACGGTGGGCTCGACGAACCAGCCATCGGCGCAACGGCCATCGACGAGGACCCGGCCGCCGCCGGTGAGGATCGTGCCGCCTTCGGCACGCGCGCGTTCGATGCAGCCGGTGACCTTCTCGAAATGCGCACGGGACACCAAGGCACCCAGATCGCTTCCCGGCACGGACGGATCGCCGACACGCAGTGCGCGGACACGCTCCAGGTAAGCCTCGCGGAAGCGCTGGTAGATGCCGCGCTGGACGAGCAGCCGCGATCCACACAGGCAGATTTCGCCCTGGTTGGCGAAGCCCGAACGGACGATGGTGGCCATCGACGTGTCGGTGAAGTCGAAATCGTCGAAGACGATGGCCGGGTTCTTGCCGCCCAGTTCCAGCGACACCTTTTTCAGTCGTGGCGCCGCGGCGCTGGCGATCGCCACGCCAGTGCGCGTGCTGCCCGTAAAGGAGATGGCCTTGACGCTGTCATGCGTGACGATGGCCTCGCCCACGGCAGGCCCCGTGCCATGCACGATGTTGAACACCCCCGGGGGAAAGCCCGCCTCAGCCACCAGGGTGCCGAGCAGCCACGCCGTGTACGGCGTGATTTCCGAGGGTTTGGACACCACCGTGTTGCCCGCAGCGAGCGCGGGGGCGACCTTCCACGTGAAAAGGTACAACGGCAGGTTCCACGGGCTGATACAGCCCACCACGCCAAGCGGCAGGCGCAGCGTGTAATTGATCGCGCCTTGTTCCATGGCATGCGACTCGCCATGCCACTGGCCGATGGCTGCCGCGAAGAAGCGCAGATTGGCAATGGCACGGGGAATGTCGAGCGAGCGGGCGAGGGCGAGCGGCTTGCCGCTGTCCTGCGATTCGGCGGCAGCGAACGTATCGAGGCGGCTTTCAACAAGATCGGCCAGCCGATAAAGGCAGCGCGCGCGATCCTCGGCGGGCATGGCAGCCCAGCCTGTAGCAGCTTGCGTCGCGGCGGCCACGGCGTCGGCGACGTCGTCGGCATCCGAGTCCGGGCACCGGGCGTAGGCTCTCCCGATGGCCGGATCGACGATGTCGAGATAACGGCCGCCGCGCGGTGTGCGTGCCTGGCCGTCGATGAGGTTGGCGAGCACGAGCATGCGAGGCGTCCTTCAGTTCAGGCTGCGGGTTCGGCCACCATCCACCGCGATGCTGGTGCCGTTGATGTAGCCGGCGGCGGGGCTGGCGAGGAAGGCGAGCAGGGCGGCGACTTCGGCCGGATCGCCGAAACGCGCTGCCGGCACGCTTGCCAGCAGGCCGCGCTCCACTTCGTCACGCGTGCGTCCCGACTTCACGCTGGCTTCCACCAGGGACTCCAGGCGGTCGGTACGGGTGTAGCCGGGCAGCACGTTGTTGACGGTGATGCCGTCTGCCGCGACCTCACCCGACAGTGATTTCGCCCAGCCGGCGACGGCTGCGCGGATCGTGTTGGAGACACCGAGATTGGGAATCGGCTCTTTCACCGAGGTGGAAATCACGTTGAGCACGCGGCCGTAATGCGCATGGCGCATGCCCGGCAGGCAGGCGCTCGTGACGACCTGTGCGGCGACCAGATGCTGGCGGAACACGTTGAGGAAGGCATTCGGCTCGGCGTTCCACAGCGGACCACCCGGAGGGCCGCCGCTGTTGTTCACCACGATGTGCACGGCGTGATCCTTCACTACGCCGGCCACGACGGCAGCGAGTGCGTCGGTGTCGAGCATGTCGGCAGTGACGTGGTCATGCTGCTGGCCAGCGTGCGTGGCAGGCAGCTCCGCTGCCAGTGCCTTGAGCGCGTCGGCCGAGCGGGAGAGCAGGGTGACACTGGCACCGAGTTGCGCAAGCTCGAAGGCGGTGGCGCGACCGATGCCCTGCGATGCGCCGCAAACGAGCGCGTGACGACCGATGAGGCGAAGATCCATGCGAACTCCCTCGGTAGAAGGGCGTCTTCAGCCCTGTTTTATGGCCCACCACTGTAGTGCCATGGCGGCGAGCCAGCACGGCCATGCAAGCCACGGGGTGCGCCGCCACCAACCCTGCCAGCGCGTGAGCGCCGTGTCGTTGAACAGGGCCGGGGCGTCCGAGCGTAGCACGCGACGGATGCGCAGCCAGTTGGCCAGCCCGTTCGGACGACCGGTGTCGGCCTCGATGATGGTTTTCCACTGATCGGGATAGTGCTTGCGCAGGCGCGCGGCGAAACGCCACTGCGCGATCAGGTGCAGCACGAAGAAGGCGATGGCTCCCAGCAGGAGCAGGAGGTACAGGATGACCGTGGTCTGCATGGCTGGATCAGCCGCCCTTCTCTTTCTTTTGCTTGTCGTCGCCGAGCAGGTCGGTGCTGACGACGTCGCGAAGCGTGGAGATCACGCCATTGCCCTGCGGTGCCTTGGAGCACACCGCGTTGCCGATGGCCTTCTTGTAGGTGTCGTTCTGCATGCCCAGGAACAGCACGCCGTCGGGACCATGCTGGATCTTGAAGCTGCCGGCCGAGTTCATCTTCACCGGCGCCTCGGCCGAGAAGGTGGTGGGCGACTGCTCCCAGTAGGTCTGGCTTTTCTGCTGCTTGGTGGAGGAATACACCACCAGGTAGCGGGCTTTCTCGTCATCCACCTTGAACTTGCCGAACGCGCCGGTTGTTTCGCTGGTCCAGCCGATGTATTCGCACAGCTGGATGTCTTCGGAATGCAGCGGCTGGAAAGCGTCGTCCAGAAGTACCAGGGTGGGCGCGAACAGGTAGCTGGAGCTGAGCCAGCGGCCATTGAGCTCGGACTTCATCGCAATGGTGTACGGCAGCTGCGCACCCTGCGGAAGGCGAAAGGCCAGGAAGTAGCTGCGGTCGCCGTTGAGATTGGCGACCGGGCTGTCCTTGCTGAGTTCGAAGCGCTGCGGCTGCCACGGCAGCATGTCCTGGTAGGACAGGTCGGCGAAGCTGCCGCAGCAGGGCGAGGCGTCGTCCAGCGTCTTGCGCGCCTCGTTGATGCTGCTGCTGGGATTCTCGGGCGGCCGGAAGTTCGGCGGCACGATGGTACGGCAGGCGCCCAGGGTGACCAGGGCGGCGGTGAGCAGGACAATACGGGGGGCGGAAGGGAGCATGGTCTCGTCTTGCGAACTCAGAATTCGGCACTCCCTGCCGCACGGGGATACGGGATGGCGTCGCGGATGTTGGCCAGGCCGCAGACGTATACCAGCAGGCGCTCGAAGCCCAGGCCGAAGCCGGCATGGGGCACGGTGCCATAACGGCGCAGGTCGCGGTACCAGTCGTAGGTCTGCTTGTCGAGGTGGAACTGGTCCATGCGGCGGTCGAGGTAGTCCAGGCGCTCCTCGCGCTGGGCACCGCCGATGATCTCGCCAATGCCCGGGGCCAGCACGTCCATGGCGGCCACGGTCTTGCCGTCGTCGTTGAGCCGCATGTAGAACGCCTTGATCTCCTCGGGGTAGTTCATCACGACCACGGGACGGCCCACATGTTCCTCGGCGAGGTAACGTTCGTGCTCGGTCTGGAGGTCGACACCCCAGGCGACGGCGTGCTCGAACTTCTTGCCCGACTTCTGCAGGATCGTGATGGCATCGGTGTAGTCGATGCGCTCGAACGGCTGGGCGATGAAGTTTTCCAGGCGGGCGATGGCGCCCGGCATCACGCGCTCGTCGAAGAACGCCATGTCGTCCGCGCGCTCATCGAGCACGGCCTTGAAGATGCCCTTCAGGAACAGCTCGGCCAAGTCGGCGATGTCGTTGAGGTCGGCGAAGGCCACCTCGGGCTCCACCATCCAGAACTCGGCCAGGTGGCGGGTGGTGTTGGAGTTTTCGGCGCGGAACGTGGGGCCGAAGGTGTACACCTTGCTCATCGCCATGGCATAGCCTTCGACGTTGAGCTGGCCCGACACGGTGAGGAAGGCCTCGCGACCGAAGAAGTCTTTCTTCCAGTCGATGCCGCCCTTGTCGTCACGCGGCAGGTTGGCGAGGTCGAGGGTGGACAGGCGGAACATGTCGCCCGCGCCTTCGGCATCGGAGGTGGTGATGATCGGGGTGTTGATCCAGAAGAAGCCCTGCTCGGTGAGGATGCGGTGGATAGCCGTCATCATCGTGTGGCGCACGCGGGTCACAGCGCCGAACAGGTTGGTGCGCGGGCGCAGGTGGGCGACCTCGCGCAGGAATTCCATGGAGTGCTGCTTGGGCTGGATAGGATAGGTGAGCGGGTTCTCGACGAAACCGGTGACCTCGAGCTTCGTGGCCTGGATCTCGAAGGCCTGGCCCTTGCCCTGCGAGGGCACCAGCTTGCCGGTGGCGATGACGCCTGCGCCGGCCGAGAGGTGCTTCACCTCGGTCTCATAGTTGGAGAGATCGGCGGTGGCAACCACCTGGATGGGGGCGAAGCACGAGCCGTCGCTCACATTAACGAAGGACAGGCCACCCTTGGACTCGCGCAGGGTGCGGACCCAGCCGCGCACCGTGACTTCCTGATCCGCCGCGGCCGTGCCGCCGGCGAGGGCCTGCTTGACGCTTACCACCGTCATCGATTGAAACTCCAGAAGGGGCGCCCTACATAGGCGCATATGAGCCGACCCGGCATGATAGTGTAATGGTCGGTTGAACGGCACCGTCCGCCGTCTGTACCACGCCCGGAATATGCTTTCATGACCATCCAGATCACCCCCGCCGCCTCCGACCGCATGCGCTCCTTCCTCGCGAAGGCCCCCGAGGCGGTGGGCGTGCGTTTTTCGGTGAAGCGGATGGGCTGCTCGGGTTTCGGCTACGTGGTGGACCTGGCCGGCGCCATCGCTGATGACGATGCGGTGCTGGATCTCGACGGCGTGCGTGTCGTGGTCGACCCCAAGAGCCTGCCTCTGGTTGACGGCACGGTCATCGATTTCGAGCGCCAGGGCCTCAACGCCTCGTTCGTCTTCCACAATCCCAACGCCACGGGCGAATGCGGCTGCGGCGAGTCCTTCACGGTCGCCTGATTCCCCCGGTCGCCGGCCCCTGTAGGAGCGCGCCTTGCGCGCGACCGGGGCTGCGGTGGATTCCGGGTATCTGCAACACCGGTCGCGCGCAAGGCGCGCTCCTACAGAAGTAGACAGGCGTTGAGGCAAGGCTTGCCGTAAGCCCCCGTTTCTCCTTACAATGCGCGGCTACCTCTCCATCCGGAGGGGTTTCTTGCCTCACCGGTCACACCCGGGAGGCTGCCATCCCCGAGAGGGGTGCATCCACAAGGAGCCACCATGCGTCATTATGAAGTCGTGTTCCTGGTCCACCCGGACCAGAGCGAACAGGTGCCCGCCATGATCGAGCGTTACAAGACGCTCATCGAAGGCGACAGCGGCAAGATCCACCGTCTCGAAGACTGGGGCCGCCGCCAGCTGGCCTATCCGATCGAGAACCTCGCCAAGGCTCACTACGTGATGCTGAACATCGAGGTTTCCCAGAATGTCCTGAACGAGCTCGAGACGGGTTTCCGTTTCAACGACGCCGTTCTGCGTCACCTGGTCATCCGTCGCGACGAAGCCGACACCGAGCAGTCCTTCATCCTCAAGAGCAAGGAAAAGGACGAGCAGAAGGGTTCGCGTCGCCGTGACGACGATAGCCGCGACAGCGCTGACAACGACAACGATCGCGACAGCGACGACTAATCCGGGGATCTGAAGCCATGTCCAAGTTTTTCCGTCGCCGCAAGTTCTGCCGTTTCACCGCTGAAGGCGTGAAAGAGATCGATTACAAGGATCTCAACACCCTGCGTCAGTACATCACTGAAAACGGCAAGATCGTCCCGAGCCGCATCACCGGTACCAAGGCCCGTTACCAGCGTCAGCTGGCGACCGCTATCAAGCGCGCCCGTTACCTGTCGCTGCTGCCGTACACCGACAACCACGACGTCTGATCCCGTGAAGCACCTGCCGCAAGGTCAGGGGCTTCATCTCAGGCATTTTCGGACAACCGTCCTGGCTGCGCGGGGCCACTCCCGTGCTAACGAAAGAATAGGAATATCCCATGGAACTCATTCTCCTCGAGAAGGTGAAGAACCTCGGCAACCTCGGCGACAAGGTCACTGTCAAGCCGGGTTACGGTCGTAACTTCCTCCTCCCGACCGGCAAGGCCGCTCGCGCCAACGCCGAGAACATCGCTGCGTTCGAAGCCCGTCGCGCCGAATACGAAGCCAAGGCCAAGGAGCAGCTCTCCGGTGCCGAGGGTCGTGCGGCCAAGCTCGAAGGCGTGGAAGTGACGATCGCCGTGAACGCTTCGCCGGAAGGCAAGCTGTTCGGCTCGGTCACCCCGCGTGATATCGCCGAAGCCCTCACCGCGCAGGGTCAGGAAGTCGACAAGAGCGAAGTCATCCAGAGCGAAGGCCCGTTCCGCAATGTCGGCGAGTTCGAAGTCGTCGTCAGCCTGCACGCCGACGTGCAGCAGACGGTCAAGGTCAAGGTCGTCGGCGCGTAAGCACCGCACCACCGCTGATCCTGAGACGGGCGCCCTGGTGGCGCCCGTTTTCTTTGATGGGTGAGGGAAGCCGTCGTTCCAGCGAAAGCTGGACCCCAACGCGGTGCAATCGGTTGTGGCGGCAACCCACCCGAAGCCGTCGTTCCAGCGAAAGCTGGAACCCAGCGCGGTGCAATCGGTTGTCGCGACAGTCCGCCCTGCGTGAAAGCCGATGTAGCGCGTTCGCTGTACTGGTGAACCGGGGCGCTGGGTTCCTGTTTTCACAGGAACGACGGGTAGGTAGGTGGCGGCAACCCACCCGAAGCCGTCGTTCCGGTTTTCATAGGAACGACGGGTAGGTAGGTGGCGGTAACCCGCCCGAAGCCGTCGTTCCAGTTTTCACAGGAATGACGGGTAGGTAGGTGGCGGCAGCCCACCCGAAGCCGTCGTTCCAGCGAAAGCTGGAACCCAGCGCCCCAGTTCCCGGTTTTCGTGAACACGTCACATCGGCCCTTCGCTTCACGCCCAGCCCGCGTATCATCGTCCTCACGCCACCCCGTCCCGGGCCGGCGCCTGCTGCAAACGAGGTAATCCATGTCCTTCAATCCCGAGCGTGGTGAGCGGGGCGAGCGCGGTGAGCGCCGCCGTCGTCGCGAACCTTCGGCCATCGACGCGTTGCGCGTGCCGCCTCATTCCATCGAGGCTGAGCAGGCGGTGCTCGGCGGTCTCATGTTGTCGCCGGATTCGCTGGACAAGGTGGCCGACAAACTTACGGACGAGGATTTCTACCGTCGCGATCATCGCCTGATCTGGCGCGCGATCAACGAGCTGGCCAGCAAGGGCATGCCCTGCGACGCCATCACGCTGGGTGAGTGGTTCCTCTCCAACGACATGGACGAAATGGTGGGCGGCGCCGCCTACCTGATCGAGCTGGCGAACTCGACGCCCAGTGCCGCGAATATCGCGGCCTATGGCGACATCGTCCGTGAGAAATCCGTGCTGCGACAGTTGATCGACGCAGGCACGTCTATCACGGAAGATGGCTTCCGCCCGGAAGGCAAGAGCGTGCAGGAGGTGATGGAGCTCGCCGAGCAGCGCGTGTTCCGCATCGCGGAATCCGGAGCGCGTGGCAAGAAAGATATCGTGTCCATGCGCGAGGCCGTGGGCGAGGCTTTCCGCCAGCTCTCCGAGCGCTACGAAAAGCGCGGTCAGCTCACCGGTTTGTCGACGGGCTTTACCGATCTCGACGAACTGACCTCGGGCCTGCAGCCATCCGATCTCATCATCGTGGCAGCGCGTCCGTCGATGGGTAAGACAGCCTTTGCGCTGAATCTCGCCGAAGCTGCCGCCATGCGCGGGAAGAAGGCGGTAGCCGTGTTCTCCATGGAAATGTCGGCGTCGCAGCTGGCCTTCCGATTGATTTCATCGCTGGGCCGTATTCATGCGCAGCATCTGCGTAACGGCGACCTTGCGGAAGAAGACTGGCCGCGCGTCACCTCGGCGATCACCATGCTGTCCGATGCAAAGATCTTCATCGATGACACGCCCGCGATGTCGCCCGTGGAAATGCGCTCGCGCTCGCGCCGTCTCCAGCGTGAGCATGGCCTGGGCCTCATCGTGATCGACTACCTCCAGCTCATGCAGGTGCCGGGGCACAGCGAAAACCGCGCGACGGAAATCTCGGAGATTTCCCGTGGCCTCAAGGCGCTGGCGAAAGAGCTGAACGTGCCGGTGATCGCGCTGTCGCAGCTCAACCGCTCGCTGGAGCAGCGTGCGGACAAGCGCCCGATGATGTCCGATCTTCGTGAATCCGGCGCTATCGAGCAGGATGCGGACGTGATCATGTTCATCTACCGTGACGAGTACTACAACAAGGAATCGCCGGACAAGGGCCTCGCCGAAATCATCATCGGCAAGCAGCGTAACGGCCCGACGGATACCGTGAAGCTGGCCTTCCTTGGTCACTACACGAAGTTCGAGAACTGGGCGCCCGATTCGTACGTCGGCAGCTTCGAGTAACGCCTTGCAGTCATACATCCCGTCTATGACTGACTGAGATAATCCGCGAAATCCTGCAGCATTTTCAGACTAGTCCTATGTAGTTCGTAGCACCCCAGTCGCTAGCATGCCTGCCTCTTGCGTCGCCTCTCTCCGGAGCGCCCGTACGGGGACAGGCATGACTCAGCGGGCGGACAGGACAGGGACTCATCATGGATTTTTCCATCAGGACCGCGGCCATCACGGCCGTGGCGGTCGGTTGCACCTTCATGCTGGGCGCATGCGACGCTTCGAACCCCTTGGTCAAGCAGGGGCAGCGCGACCGGGAAGCAAAAGAAGCACAGATTCCACACTGCTCGAAGAAGCTCGGCAGTCTTTCGGTCGTGGAGCCCGAAGGCAGCGTTCACTGGTGGACGCAGCAGCAGCTGCCTTCGCCCACGAAGCTCATCAAGGTATTTGTCGCCAAATCCGGGTGTTTCACGCTTGTGGATCGCGGCATGGGCATGAATGCCGCGATGCGTGAGCGTGACCTGGCCGCGGGCGGTGAACTGCGCGGCGGTTCGAACCTCGGCAAAGGCCAGATCAAGGCGGCCGACTATGTGATGGTTCCCGATCTGGTTGCCAGCAACCGTGATGCAGGCGGTGGTGGCATCGGTGCACTCGCCCAGGGGCTCGTCGGTGGGACGACAGGTAAGCTGCTGGGTTCGATCAATATCAATTCCAAGACGGCCGATGTCGTTCTTACCGTTACGGACGTGCGCTCGTCGGAGCAGGTAGCGATGACGGAAGGGCATGGCGAAAAGCACGACATCGGCTTTGGCGCCCAGGGATCCTTCTGGGGCACCTCGGGTCTCGGTGCTGCGGGCGTGGGCGCATACGCCAACACCACGCAAGGCCAGGTCATCACGCTGGCCTATCTCGATGCCTACACGAAGCTGGTCACCGAGCTCGGCGGTCTGCCGGCGAATGCCTCCGCGGCCAACAGTCGACAGACGGGGGCGATGCGGGTGGCCTCGCGCATGACGGCAGCGCCCACGGGGGGTGCGGTGGTGCGTTCGCTGGAGCCGGGGATGATGGTCTATCCCACGGGCAATCGCTCGGGCCTGATGTGGGAAGTGGACGACGAGCATGGCAATCGTGGCTGGGTCTCGTCGGAGAACTTCGACCTCGCACACTGATGCCGTTATGGCGGACGGGCCGCCGTCCGCCATATTCGCGCCATGCGATGGCCCGCTGGTTGCGGCTAGACTGGGCTGTCATTCGCAAGAACCCGGTTGTCCATGAGTCGTACCACTGTCGCCACCATTCATATGGGCGCCTTGCGCCATAACCTTGCCAGGGTGCGCAAGCTCGCAGGCGACGCGAAAGTCATGGCGGTCGTGAAGGCCGATGCATACGGTCACGGCCTCGAACGCGTGGCACGTGCGCTGGATGCCGATGCAGAGGCCTTCGCCGTGGCCGCCATCGCCGATGGCCTGCGCCTTCGCGCGGCAGGGCACAAGCAGCGCATCGTGGTGCTGTCGGGGCCGGACACGCCCTCCGACATCGCTGAAATGCAGCGCCTGCAACTGGATGCGTTGATCCATCACGACGAGCAGTTGCCCTGGCTGGCGAAGGCGGATCCCGTGCGCGGGCGCTTGCGCGTATGGGTCAAGATCGATACGGGCATGCACAGGCTGGGTTTTGCACCGGGCCGGGCCCGCGAGGTGCATGCTGCGCTGCGCGCGATGCCGGCCGTGGATGACGAGGTCGGCCTGATGACGCATTTCGCGTCGTCTGAGGACTTTCAGGGCGAAGACACCGCCTTGCAGATCGCACGCTTTCGTGAAGTTACCGAAGGCTTGTCCGGCCCGCGCGCGCTTTCCAACTCCGCCGCCGTGCTCGGCTGGCCGGATGCGCGGGCCGACTGGGTGCGGACGGGCGGCATTCTCTACGGTCTTTCTGTGGTCGATGGGAAATCAGGTGCGGATTTCGGCTTTCGTTCGGCGATGACGCTTACCACCCGCCTGGTGGCGATCAATCGTCTCGCCAGGGGCGAGCGTGTCGGCTACAACGGCACCTACGAGTGCCCTGAGGACATGGCCGTTGGCGTGGCCGCCATCGGCTATGGCGACGGTTATCCGCGCAGCGCCGCCATCGGCACGCCGGTGCTGGTCAACGGGCTGCGGGCATCCATCGTGGGTCGCGTTTCGATGGATCTCATCACGATCGACCTGCGCAACGTGCCCGCGGCACGGGTGGGTGACCGCGTGACGCTATGGGGCGAAGGCCTGCCGGTCGAGACCGTGGCTGCGGCGGCGGGTACCATCTCCTATGACCTCACCTGTGGCATGACGCGGCGCGTACTCTTCGTCGAAGACGAAAGCTAGGCTGCGTATCGCTTCCTGCGACGGCGACAGGGTATATAGCTTCCTTTCGATCGATCGACGGAATATCCGATGGCCAAGGCGAAAACCGCCTATGTCTGCACCCAATGCGGTGCGGAACACAGCAAATGGCAGGGCCAGTGCGCCGAGTGCGGCGAGTGGAATGTCCTTTCCGAATTCGTGGTGCAGCCTGCGCGCCCGGCCGTGGCCTCCGCGGGGGCGAAGCGTGGGGGCTACGCGGGCGCGGCTGCCGGCGCGCCAAGGATCACGCCGCTCACGGAAGTGCTGCTCACGGCCGAGGCGCGCACGCATACGGGTATCGGCGAGCTCGATCGCGTGCTGGGTGGCGGCCTCGTCGATGGTTCGGTGGTGCTTATCGGTGGCGATCCGGGTATCGGCAAATCCACCCTGCTGCTGCAAATGCTCGGCACGCTGGGCGTGGCGCTGCCCAGTCTCTATGTGACGGGCGAGGAATCCCTGGCCCAGGTGGCCGGCCGTGCTCAGCGCCTCGACCTGCCGCTCGGGCCCCTGCACGCCCTGGCGGAGACTTGCATCGAGCGCATCCTGGAACAGGCAGCTTCCGCGCGCCCGCGGGTGCTGGTCATTGATTCGATCCAGACGATCTGGACCGAACTGCTCACGGCGGCGCCGGGTTCCGTCAGCCAGGTACGCGAGTCGGCGGCCAAGCTCACCCGTTTTGCCAAGGAAACGGGTACGTCGGTCTTCCTAGTGGGACATGTGACGAAGGAGGGCGGTATCGCCGGCCCGCGCGTGCTCGAGCATATGGTCGATGCGGTGCTGTACTTCGAGGGCGAATCCGGCAGTCGTTTCCGTGTGCTGCGTGCCTTCAAGAACCGTTTCGGTGCGGTGAACGAGCTGGGTGTATTCGCCATGTCGGAAAAGGGCCTGCGGGAAGTGCCCAATCCATCCGCGATCTTTCTTTCTGCACACTCCGGACCTACGCCGGGCAGTGCGGTGATGGTGACGCGCGAGGGTACGCGTCCGCTGCTGGTGGAAGTGCAGGCCCTGGTGGACCAGTCGTCGCTGGGCAATCCGCGTCGCGTGGTGCTGGGCCTGGAGCAGAATCGCCTTGCGATGCTTCTGGCCGTGCTGCATCGGCATGGCGGTGTCGCGGCGTATGACCAGGACGTTTTCGTCAACGTGGTGGGTGGCATCCGGGTGCAGGAGACGGCGTCGGATGTGCCGGTGTTGATGGCGGTGCTGTCGAGCCTGCGTGATCGTCCGCTGCCGGAGAAGACGATTGCCTTTGGTGAGGTGGGCCTGTCAGGCGAGATCCGTCCCGTGCCCAATGGCGAAGAGCGCCTGAAAGAAGCGGCGACGCATGGTTTTCGCCGTGCAGTGGTTCCGGCCGCCAACGCGCCGAAGAGGGGCAAGGTGGGCGATATGGAGGTGATTGGCGTGGAGCGGCTGTCGCAGGCGATTGATGCGAGCCGGGAGTAGGTAGGGTGGTTTTGGGATGGGGCTATTCGTTGTGCCTGCGGCTGTTCACCTGCCTGGAGCGGTCGCGCGCAAGGCGCGCTCCTACAGGGGAGGGGCTTTTGTAGGGCGCGCGCGGCGGCTTTTGTAGGAGCGCGCCTCGCGCGCGACCGGTCGAAGCGATTGCCCCCGGATCACGCGTTGCAGACGAATCAGCGGAGTGAAAGCGAAACCGCCATCACAACCGCCTAAGGTGTCCGATGCAGAATCAGCTCCAGCACCATCTTCGTGCCGAAGAACGCCAGCAGCAGGATGCCCATGCCGATCAGGGTGAGGTTCACCGCGCGAATGCCGCGCCAGCCATGACGCCAGCGGCCCCACAGCAGCACCCCGAACACCACCCAGGCCAGGATGGAAAGCACCGTCTTGTGCACGAGGTGCTGGCTGAACAGGTTGCCCACGAACAGGGCGCCGGTAATCAGGGTAAGCGTGAGCAGCACGAAGCCCGCACCGATCAGCCGGAACAGCAGTACTTCGGTGAGGGTGAGCGGGGGCAGGGCGCGCAGCCAGTGGCCGAAGCGGCTGCGGCGCAGGGCGCGCTCCTGGATCGCCAGCAGGATCGCCAGTGCGGCGGCGATGGAGAGGATGCCGAAGGCGAACACGGCGATGGTGACGTGCAGCTCGATCTGCCAGCTCATGGCCTCCGGCGCGGTGCGCGGTGCCAGGAAGGCATCGATGGCCAGGAAGGCGGCCGACAGCGGGAAAATCAGAATGCCCAGGCCTGCCACGGGGCGCGAAAGGTTCACCACCAGGGTTAGCGCCGAGGCGATCCAGGCCACCAGCGACAGGGCTGCGAAGAAGTGCAGGTCGAGCGTGCCGCGATGGGCGCTCAGCAACACCGCAGCATGCGCGAGCGCCGCCAGGCCGGCCAGGGTCATGCCGATACGGGCAAGTGGTTGCGCACCCGTGACCAGCGGCCGCGCGAGCACGCCCGCGGAACACAGGTAAAGGACGATAGCGGCCAGCGAGAGGGCGGTGACGGTCATGGACACGCAGTGTGGCATAGCGGCCAGGTATCGTGAATGCGACACAGTGGCATTTCCTCCGTCCCACCCCTGCACCTGACCACCGACCACAATGCATCGCCTTGCCTTGTAGGAGCGCGCCTCGCGCGCGACCGGGCAGGGCGAAGAGCCTGTTCTGTAGCTGACGACAGACGCCATTGACCCATGCGCACCGCCGGGGGCGGGAACCTCTCGCTCCGGCCGGTCGCGCGCAGGGCACGCTCCTACAGCTATAATCTGGCGTTTTCGCAGCTTATTGCCTGGTCGCCATGTTTGAATCGCTCAGCCAACGCCTCTCCGACACCGTCAACCGCCTGCGTGGTCGTGGCCGGCTGACCGAGGAAAACATCCGTGAAACCCTCCGCGAGGTCCGCATCGCCCTGCTCGAGGCCGACGTGGCCCTGCCGGTGGTGAAGGCGCTGGTCGAGCGCGTGAAGGTGCGTGCCGTCGGCCAGGAGGTGCTGAAGAGCCTGTCGCCGGGCCAGGCGCTGGTGAAGGTCGTCAGTGACGAACTCACCGCCGTCATGGGCGCCGCCAACAGCGAACTGAACCTCGCTGCCCAGCCGCCTGCCGTGGTCCTCATGGCCGGCCTGCAGGGTGCGGGCAAGACCACCACGGTCGGCAAGCTCGCCCGCTTCCTCAAGGAGCGCAAGAAGAAGCGCGTGATGGTGGTCAGCTGCGACGTCTACCGTCCGGCCGCCATCGAGCAACTGCGCACGCTGGCCTCGCAGGTCGAGGTGTCGTTCTTCCCCTCGGAAGCCGGCCAGGACCCCGTGGAAATCGCAAGGGCCGCCGTGGCGGCCGCCCGTCGCGAAGTGATCGACGTGCTGCTGGTGGATACCGCCGGCCGCCTGCATATCGACGAAGCGATGATGCAGGAGATCAAGTCCCTGCATGCCGCCATCGATCCCATCGAAACCCTGTTCGTCGTCGACTCGATGACCGGCCAGGATGCCGCGAACGTCGCCAAGGCCTTCTCCGACGCATTGCCGCTCACCGGCGTGGTACTCACCAAGACCGACGGTGACGCCCGTGGCGGTGCCGCCTTGTCGGTGCGCTATATCACCGGTCGTCCCATCAAGTTCCTGGGCGCGGGCGAGAAGTCCGACGCGCTGGAGCCGTTCCATCCGGATCGCGTGGCGCAGCGCATCCTCGGCATGGGCGATGTCCTGTCGCTGGTCGAGGAAGTGGAGCGCAAGGTCGACCAGGAAAAAGCCCAGAAGCTGGCCGAGAAGGTCATCAAGGGCAAGCGCTTTGATCTCAACGATATGCGAGATCAGCTCGAGCAGATGAACAACATGGGCGGCCTTGCCGGTCTCATGGACAAGCTGCCTGGCATGTCGAGCATCCCTGACAGCGTGAAATCCAAGGTCAACGATGGCGAACTGAAGAAGATGGTCGCCATCATCGGCTCGATGACCAAGAAGGAGCGCCGTCACCCGGATCTCCTGAACGGCTCGCGCAAGGCTCGCGTGGCCCGCGGTTCGGGCACCCAGCCGGCCGATGTGAATCGTCTGCTGAAGCAGTACATGCAGATGGAAAAGATGATGTCCAAGCTGTCCAAGGGCGGCAGCAAGGGCCTTCTGCGCCAGATGCGTGGCGCCATGAAGGGCATGGGCGGCATGGGTGGGATGATGCCGCCGCGCTGATCGCGCCCTTCGGGGCGTCCGCCCAACCCCTTGACGCACCACACACCGACCCCTAAAATTCACCGCTTTACCGCGCCCGCTTCTCGCGCGCGCCTTGCCGATATCCGGCATTCTGGAGCTCGTAACTTATGGTTAAGATTCGTCTTTCGCGCGGTGGCGCCAAGGGCCGTCCGTTTTATCACGTCGTCGTGACCGACCAGCGCGCTCCGCGCGACGGTCGCAACATCGAGCGCGTGGGCTACTACAACCCGGTCGCTTCGGGCGCCGACAAGCGTCTCGAGCTCGACGTCGCCAAGGTCCAGGCCTGGGTCGCCAAGGGTGCGCAGCTGACCGACAAGGTCCGCGCTCTCGTGAAGGAAGCCGGCAAGCTGGCAGCTTGATGTCGACAGGGTCCGTCAAGCGCGTCCGCGTAGGACGCATTGTCGGGCTCCATGGCGTGCAGGGGCAGGTCAAGCTCGAAAGCTGGACCGAGCCCCGCATCCAGATCTTCCGTTACCAGCCCTGGCTGCTCACCGCGCCGGGTATGGAACGGGAGATGAGCGGAATCCGCGGGCACGCGCAGGGCAAGGGCATCGTTGCCTCCCTGCCGGGTATCGAGGATCGCGACCAGGCGGCAACCTTGGTCGGCTGCGAGATCACGGTCTCGCGCGATGCACTGCCGCCGCCCGCACCGGGCGAGTTCTACTGGACAGACCTCGAAAGCCTCGAGGTGGTGACCACGGAAAGCGTCCATCTCGGTCGGGTGAGCCATCTGTTTTCCACCGGCGCCAACGACGTCATGGTGGTAAAGGACGGCGACAGGGAGCGACTGGTTCCGTTCGTCCAGGGCCCTTACGTGCATTCGGTCGATTTCGACGCTGGGCGCATCGTGGTGGACTGGGATCCCGAGTTCTGAACGGCGGCTGCTGAAGATCATGCGTATCGATGTGGTGTCGCTGTTTCCCGATTTCGTCCGCCAGTCGGCCGCGATCGGAGTGGTAGGAAGGGCGCAGCAGCGTGAGCTGCTCCAGGTGGAAGCCTGGAACCCGCGCGATTTCGCCACTGATAATTACCGCACCGTGGATGGCCGCCCGTTTGGTGGCGGACCAGGCATGGTGATGCTGATCGAGCCCTTGCGAGCCACGCTCGCGGCGATTCGAGAAGCGGCACCGGAACCGGTGCATGTTATTTACCTCAGCCCCCAGGGCGAAAGGTTGACGCAGAAAAAGGCCGAAGCGCTGGCGAAAATGCCGCGAATTGCCCTGATCTGCGGACGTTACGAGGGTGTGGATGAACGCCTGATCGAGCACGAGGTCGACGAAGAGCTTTCAATCGGCGATTATGTGCTGTCTGGCGGAGAGCTCGGCGCAGCGGTGGTTATCGATGCGGTGGGTCGTCTGCAGGAAGGCGCGTTGAACGACGTGCAGTCCGCCCAGCAGGATTCGTTCTCGGACGGTCTTCTGGATTGCCCGCATTACACCCGTCCCGTGCATCACGATGCGTGGGGCGGCGTGCCGGAGGTGCTGCTTTCCGGCGATCACGCGGCTATTCGCCGCTGGCGTCGCAAGCAGTCGCTGGGTCGTACCTGGCTACGCCGGCCGGACCTACTAACGCAGCGTGCACTCGATGATGAATCGCGGGCATTGCTGGATGAATTCCGCCGTGAGTATGCACGGCCAAACGGAGCGGCCGGTAACGACCGCTGCAACACAAATTGACAGGTGCGTCATGAACAAACTCCTCCAACAGTTCGAAGCCGAGCAGATCATCCGCCAGCTGCCGGATTTCGGCCCTGGCGACACCGTGGTCGTGAATGTGAAGGTGAAGGAAGGTAACCGCGAGCGCGTCCAGGCGTTCGAGGGCATCGTCATCGCCAAGCGCAGCCGCGGTCTGCACTCCGCCTTCACCGTGCGCAAGATCTCGCACGGCACCGGCGTCGAGCGCGTGTTCCAGTCCCACAGCCGTGCCATCGACTCGGTCGAAGTCAAGCGCAAGGGCAAGGTCCGCGGCGCGAAGCTGTACTACCTGCGTGGTCTGGAAGGCAAGGCTGCCCGCATCAAGGAAGACGTGGCCGCCGCCGCTGCCGCCAAGGCCGCGAAGAAGGCTGCTGCCGCGACTGCCGCCGCCGAATAATCCGGCCGGAAGCATCGCTTCAAACGAAAGCCCGCGAGCGATCGCGGGCTTTTCGTTTTTCCCGGCCCCGCCTGTCAAAGCGCTCCGACAGGCCTTACCTTAGGGAAATCCCCCCACCGGAGTTCCCCGCATGAGCAAGTTCCGCACCGAACGCGACAGCATGGGCGAGTTGAAGGTACCCGCCAAGGCACTTTATGGCGCCCAGACCCAGCGGGCGGTGGACAACTTCCCCATTTCCGGCCTGGCCATGCCGCGCGAGTTCATCCGTGCACTGGGCCTCATCAAGTCGGCGGCGGCAGAGGCGAACGTCAAGCTGGGGCATCTCGACAAGGCAGCCGCCAAGGCGATTCGCGAGGCGGCGGCGAAGGTGGCAACCGGGGAGGTCGATGAGCATTTCCCTATCGATGTCTTCCAGACCGGCTCGGGCACCAGCTCGAACATGAATGCCAACGAGGTGATTGCCCACCTCGCCGAGGCGGCCGGCAACAAGGTGCATCCGAACGATCACGTCAACGCAGGGCAGAGCTCCAACGACGTCATTCCCACGGCCATTCTGGTGAGCGCAACGCTGGCCACCAGCGAAAAGCTGCTGCCGGCGCTGAAGCATCTGCGCAAGACGATCGACACGCGGGCCAAGGAGCTGAAGAAGGTCGTCAAGACTGGCCGCACCCATCTCATGGACGCCATGCCGATCACCTTTGGCCAGGAATTGTCCGGCTGGTCGGCACAGATCGAAGCTGCGGAAGAGCGCATCGGCGACACGCTGAAGCGCACGCGTCGCCTGCCGCAGGGTGGCAGCGCCGTGGGTACCGGCATCAATGCCGATCCGAAGTTCGGTCCCGCCGTGGCGGTGGAGCTGACTAAGCTCACGGGCGTGAAGTTCGAGTCGTCCGACAATTATTTTGCCGGCATGGCGGCACAGGACGCTCCCGTGGAGTTGTCCGGTCAGTTGCGCGCGCTGGCGGTGGCCGTGATGAAGATTTCCAACGACCTGCGCTGGATGAATTCCGGCCCGCTGGCGGGCCTGGGCGAGATCGAGCTGCCGGCCTTGCAGCCGGGCTCGTCGATCATGCCGGGCAAGGTGAATCCGGTGGTTCCCGAGGCGGCCACGATGGTCGCGGCGCAGGTCATCGGCAACGACGCGACCATCGCCATCGGCGGGCAGTCGGGCAATTTCCAGCTCAATGTCATGCTGCCGGTGATTGCCTACAACCTGCTGCAGTCGATCGAGATCCTGGCAAACGTGTGTGTGCTGCTCGCCGACAAGGCCATCGCCGGTTTCAAGGTGAACGAGGATCACGTGCGCGAGGCGCTGGACAAGAATCCGATCCTGGTCACGGCCCTGAATCCCGTCATCGGCTACGAAAAGGGTGCGGCCACGGCCAAGCAGGCCTACAAGGAGAAGCGTCCCATCCTCGACGTGGCCCTCGAAACCACGGGCCTTTCGAAGGCCGAGCTGGCAAAGCTGCTCGACCCCTCCACCCTCACCAAGGGCGGCATCCACGGCGGCAGCTAAACCCCTTCTGTAGGAGCGCGCCTGCGCGCGACCGGTAGTGCGGAACGATGGATTCATTCGCGACAACCGGTCGCGCGCAGGCGCGCTCCTACAGGTGGGAGTGTTATCGGCGTTACCTCTCCGGTAGCGGCGCGTCGGGTCACGGTCGCGCGCAAGGCGCGCTCCTGCATTGGGCGGTGTCGGCGGCGATCAGCCTGTGTTGCCTCCTGCAGCGGCCTGGGTGGGGGAGTGGTAACCTTGGCCGTTTCCCGATTCACTGAATAGCCTTATGCGCATCGCACTTGGCGTCGAATATGACGGCACCGACTTCCTCGGCTGGCAGCGCCTCAGCCATGGCAAGACCGTGCAGGGCGCCCTCGAAGATGCCTTGGCCCGGGTGGCGGACATGCCTGTCGAGGTGACGGCCGCCGGCCGTACCGATGCCGGGGTGCATGGTCGCTGCCAGGTGGTGCACTTCGATACCGATGTCGCCCGCGACATGCGTGGCTGGGTGCTGGGTGCCTGTTCGAACCTTCCGCGCAGCGTGGCGGTGACCTGGGCGCAGCCGGTGGCCGATGACTTCCATGCGCGCTTCTCTGCGCGTGCCCGGCAGTATCGTTATCGCCTGCTTCCCCGTTACGTGCGTCCCGCGCTCGATGCCCGCTTCGTCGCCTGGGAGCGCAAGCCACTGGATGCAAGCCGCATGCACGAGGCAGCGCAGGCGCTTATCGGCGAACATGATTTCTCGGCTTTTCGTGCCGTCTCCTGCCAGGCGGCGCATGCGCGCCGCAACGTGCGTTCCATTCGCGTCTTCCGCGACGATATCCATGTCGTGGTGGAGATCGAGGCCAATGCCTTCCTGCATCACATGGTGCGCAATATCGTCGGCTCGCTGATTCCGATCGGACGTGGCGAGCAGGAAACCGGCTGGATGGCCAAACTGCTGGCAGGCCAGGATCGCGAGGTGGCCGGGGCCACCGCTCCGGCGGAAGGCCTGACCTTCCTTGGCCCCAGGTACGAAGCCCACTGGGGCCTGCCGCCCGAGGTGACGCTGTGACGCGGCTCAAGTATTGCGGATTCACCCGCATCGACGATGTGCAGTTCGCCGCCCGGTTGGGCGTCGATGCCGTCGGATTCGTCATGACCCGGCGCAGTCGGCGTTTCGTCGATCCCGTGTCGGCCGCTGCCTTGCGCGATGCCGTGCCGCCATTCGTCACGACGGTGGCACTCGTGATGGACGACGAGCGCGACTACATCGACGAGGTGATTCGTGTATTGCGCCCGGACATGCTCCAGTTCCACGGCGACGAAGCGGACGACTTCTGCGCCTCGTTCGGCGTGCGCTACCTGAAGGCGGTGGCCATGGGGGAGGGGGCTTCCGCCCTGCCGCGGTTGCGCGCGTATCCGCGTGCCGCCGGACTCCTGCTCGATGGCCACGGCCTGGGCGAGCTGGGTGGCAGCGGCCAGCGCTTCGACTGGTCGCTGATGCCCACGGACCTGACCCAGCCGCTGATCCTCGCCGGAGGCCTCACCCCGGACAACGTGGGCGAGGCCATCCGCACGGCCCGCCCTTGGGGCGTGGACGTTTCCAGTGGCATCGAGACATCGCCGGGGATCAAGGATGGGGCTAAGATGGAGCGGTTCATCACCGCCGTACGCGCCCTCCCCAGCGCCTGACGCGGCACCCAGAAGGTAGACCAAAGGCAATGACCGAGATCGCGGATTTCCACGCCTATCCCGACGCCCACGGGCGCTTCGGCGACTTCGGCGGCATCTATGTGGCCGAGACGCTCATGGAGCCGCTCGCCGAACTCACCGCCGCGTACGAAAAGCTGCGTAACGATCCGGCCTTCATCGCCGAACTCGATCGTGACCTCAAGCACTACGTGGGTCGTCCCAGCCCGGTGTATCACGCCGAGCGACTGTCGCAGCACGTCGGCGGCGCGCGCATCGTGCTCAAGCGCGAAGACCTGAACCACACGGGTGCGCACAAGATCAACAACACCGTGGGCCAGGCACTCGTGGCCCGGTACATGGGCAAGCCCCGCATCATCGCCGAGACCGGCGCCGGCCAGCATGGCGTCGCCAGTGCCACCGTGGCCGCGCGCCTGGGCCTGAAGTGCGTCGTCTACATGGGCGCCACCGATATCGAGCGGCAGAAGATCAACGTCTACCGCATGCGCCTGCTCGGCGCCGAGGTGGTGCCGGTGACCTCGGGCTCGAAGACGCTGAAGGACGCCCTGAACGAGGCGATGCGCGACTGGGTCACGAATGTCGCGGACACCTTCTACATCATCGGCACCGTTGCCGGTCCGCATCCGTATCCGCAGATGGTGCGCGACTTCAACGCCATCGTGGGTCGCGAGGCCCGCGCCCAGGTGCTGGAGCAGTTCGGTCGCCTGCCGGATGTCATCACGGCCTGCGTCGGCGGTGGTTCCAACGCCATCGGCCTGTTCCACGCCTTCCTCAACGATCGCGACGTGCGCATCGTCGGGGCCGAGGCGGCGGGTGACGGCATCGAGACCGGTCGTCATGCGGCCTCGCTCGCAGCCGGCCGTCCGGGCGTACTGCACGGCAATCGCACCTATGTGCTCTCGGACGCCAACGGCCAGATCATCGAGACGCACTCGGTGTCGGCCGGCCTGGATTACCCGGGCGTGGGCCCGGAGCATGCCTTCCTGAAGGACGCCGGCCGTGCCGAGTACGTCGGCATCACCGACGACGAGGCGCTTGAAGCGTTCCATCTGCTGGCGCGCACCGAAGGCATTCTTCCGGCGCTGGAATCCAGCCATGCCATCGCGCAGGCGATCAAGCTGGCCCGCGAGCTGCCGAAGGACGGCATCGTCCTCGCGAACCTGTCCGGTCGTGGCGACAAGGACGTTCACACCATTGCCGCCCGCGAAGGAATCGAACTCTGATGAGCCGCATCGAACGCCGTTTCGCGGCACTGAAGTCGGCCGGTCGCACCGGCCTGGTCACCTTCGTCACCGCCGGCGACCCGTCGCCGGAGCACGTGGTGTCCCTGCTGCACGGCCTGGTGGCCAGCGGCGTGGACCTGATCGAACTGGGCGTGCCGTTCTCGGACCCGATGGCCGATGGCCCGGTGATCCAGCATGCGTCCGAACGAGCCATCGCCAGGGGCGTGGGCCTGGCCAATGTCCTGGCCTGGATCGCGGCATTTCGTGAGACGGACAACGAGACACCCATCGTGCTGATGGGTTACCTCAATCCGGTCGAGATGTACGGTTACGCGACGTTCGCCGAAGATGCGGTCGAAGCCGGTGTGGATGGCGTCCTGATGGTGGATTGCCCGCTGGAGGAATCGCACGTACTCCAGCCGCTCAAGGATGCCGGTCTCGACCAGATCCTGCTGGCCTCGCCCACCACGGCGGAGCGTCGCCTGGGCCGCCTCTGCGAGGCGGCTGCCGGCTTCCTGTACTATGTGTCGTTCAACGGCATCACCGGTGCCGCCCAGCTCAGCACCGGGGATATCGCCGAGCGGGTGGCGGGTATTCGCGCCCGGTCGAAAGCACCGGTGGCGGTCGGCTTCGGCGTTCGTGATGCCGCGTCGGCGAAAGCCATTGGCGAATTCGCCGATGCCGTGGTGATCGGCAGTGCCCTGGTCCAGCGTCTCGATGGCGCGACCTCGGCAGAAGACGCCGTCGGCAGGGCTCGGGAATTTCTCGTCCCCATCCGCGCTGCGCTCGACGCGCGCTGAGCGGTGGGCGGGTTGGTACAGATATTCGGAGAGACACGATGAACTGGCTGCAAAAGATCATGACGCCCAAGTCCCGCGCTCCGGGCGCGGCGGGCGGCAAGGGCAAGGTGCCCGAAGGCGTCTGGGAGAAGTGCGGCGGCTGCGGCACCGTGCTGTACAAGCCGGAGCTGGAAAAGTCGCTCATGGTCTGCCCCAAGTGCGGCCATCATCATGCGATCTCGGCGCGTGCGCGCCTGGGCGCGTTCTTCGACACGGGCAGCACCACCGAGCTGTGGCCGAAGCTGGAAGCCGTGGATGCGCTGAAGTTCCGCGACCAGAAGAAGTACAAGGACCGCCTCGCCGCGGCGCAGAAGTCCACGGGCGAGAAGGACGCGCTGGTCGCGATGTCCGGCACGCTGCTGGAGCGCCCGCTGGTGGCGGTCGCGTTCGAGTATTCCTTCATTGGCGGTTCGATGGGTTCGGTGGTGGGCGAGAAGTTCGCCCGTGCGGCCGAGAAGGCTCTGGCCGAGAAGTCGGCGCTGGTGTGTTTTGCCGCCACGGGCGGCGCGCGCATGCAGGAAGGCCTGTTCTCGCTGATGCAGATGGCGAAGACCTCGGCCGCCCTGGCTCGCATGCGCGACGCGGGTATTCCGTATATCTCGGTGCTTACGCATCCGACCACGGGTGGCGTGTCTGCCAGCCTGGGCATGCTGGGCGATATCAACGTGGCCGAGCCGAAGGCGCTGATCGGTTTCGCCGGCCCGCGCGTGATCGAGCAGACGGTGCGCGAGACGTTGCCGGAAGGTTTCCAGCGTTCGGAATTCCTGGTGGATCACGGCGCGGTCGACGTCATCGTGGATCGTCGTGAGATGCGCGAGAAGCTGGGCGACATGCTCGGCATCATGCAGAAGGCGCCGCGCGTCGCGGCTTGAGGGTTCGCTCTGTAAGGGTGGGCTCGCCTTCCGGCCTCGCGCTCGGCGCCTGCTGCGTGCTCGCTTAGAGGCGGCGGGGCGGCCCTTGGCGCTCCGGCCTGCGGTGTCCCTCGGGAAACGTAATCGCGGCGTGTTGTAGGAGCGCGCCTGCGCGCGACCGTTCATGGCGCAACCATCACGGCCCCCGCTCCACCGGTCGCGCGCAAGGCGCGCTCCTACACGTTTACGGTGCCGCGAGGCCGGACGATGCACGCCGTTGTAGGAGCGCGCCTGCGCGCGACCGTTCGTGGCGCAACCAACACGGCTCTCGCTCCACCGGTCGCGCGCAAGGCGCGCTCCTACAGGTTTACGGTGCCGCGAGGCCGGACGATGCACGCCGTTGTAGGAGCGCGCCTGCGCGCGACCATTCATGGCGCAACCAACACGGCTCTCGCTCCACCGGTCGCGCGCAAGGCGCGCTCCTACAGGTTTACGGTGCCGCGAGGCCGGACGATGCACGCCGTTGTAGGAGCGCGCCTGCGCGCGACCGTTCGTGGCGCAACCATCACGGCTCCCGCTCCACCGGTCGCGCGCGAGGCGCGCTCCTACAGGTCTACGGTGCCGCGAGGCCGGACGATGCACGCCGTTGTAGGAGCGCGCCTGCGCGCGACCATTCGTGGCGCAACCCATCACCGTTCCCGCTCCACCGGTCGCGCGCTAGGCGCGCTCCTACAGGGTGGCGGGGGTGCCGAATCGGGGCACATCCGTGTGTGCTTCTTCCCGACAATCCGCCGGCCGGGTAGGGGTGGCCCTTTCAACGTATGCGACGTCCGCTCTGCCGGCGCAGTCCTTTCATCCATGAAACTGTGCAAGGGGAGTGTCCAGATGATCGTTGAATCCATGCGTGCCTCGCAGCCTGCCCGTCGTGCCGCGTTCTGGCGTTCGAATGCCTGTGCCGACAGCCCGGCAGGTGCTTTGTTCGCGAACGAGTTTGCCGAGGCGGATATCGTCGGCGGTACGGATATCGTCGTGACCGATTGTGTGATGTGTACCGGTTCCATCGACGCGCGCACGCGTCACATCCAGTGCGGTGCATGATCGTCATCTAATGGCGTGAGGCGGCACTTGCCGATTACGCATATAACTTTTCGCTATATGTGCGTAACCACGTAACCATCGCTGGTGCCTGCAAAAAGTTTCCTTCGAAACGACATGCTTCCGTTGAGGACATGCCGCGTCCTCTTGTGAACCTTCCGCAGACGTGAAATGAATCGGGAGGGTTGTCGGGACGATGGTCGATACATCGCAAGTGACCCGTCGCCATGCCGTTCTGTCAGCACCACCACGGAAGTTCAGTTTTTCCATTAACGAAACTGTGCATAAGGGAGTGTCCGGATGAGCAATGAAATGGGCTTTTCGTCGAAGTCGGTCAGCCGCGCCGCCGAGTGGCGCAAGCAGGCCGGTAACGGCAACCCGGCAGGCGATCTGTTCGCCAACGCGTTTGCCGAGGCGGATATCGTCGGTGGTACCGAGATCGCGGTGACCGATTGCGCGATGTGTACGGGCTCGATCAAGACCACCAAGATCACGCAGTGCGCCTGATCGGCACCGTATGACATCCGGCATGGATGCTGATTTCAGCGAATCGCTGGGCTGCCTGGTGGCCGATGCGTCGGCTCACCTGGCAGCCCGGCTCGAAGCGGTGCAGGGGCTGTCGGCCAGCGAGCGAGGTGTTATCCATCGCAGCGTGCACGACACCGCGGTGGCCAGCCTGCATGGAAAACTCTGCCGTGTGCTCCTGCTGGAGCTGCATGCCGCAGCCGAAGACGGCCTGCTTCTGGCCCCGGACAGCGTGGCGCGCTGGCATGAATTCATTGCGTTGTCCTCGGCGCCGGCCTACTGGCGTGGTCTGGACGAGCATTACCCCACCATGGCCGGTCGCATACGCACGGTGGTGGACGCACGCTTTGCACGTGGGCTGGAGCTGGCCGAACGCTTTGCGGCCGATCGGATGGCTTTGCGGGAGCTGGCGGGTAACCCGCTTGGCGAACTCACCGGACTGGAGCTTGGCGCAGGCGACAGCCACGCAGGCGGCCAGACGGTGGCCTTGCTTCGTTGCGAACAGGGGCGCGTGGTGTACAAGCCGCGCTCGGTGGCCATCGATGTCGAGTTGCAGCTCTTTATCGACCAGCTCGGCGTGCCGACGTCGATGCGCGTGCCGGATGCACTTGAGCGCGACGGTTACGGCTGGACGGCATTTGTAGAGCACGTGTATGCCGCAGGCACGGACGAACTGCGCTCGTTCTATCGCGGCACCGGCGAATGGCTGGCCTTGATGCGCCTGCTGGGCGGCACCGACCTGCACGCCGAGAATCTCATTGCGCACGGACCCTGTCCGTTCGTTATCGATTGCGAAACCCTGTTTACGCCCCGTGTCGAGGCGAAGCCTTCGGGCATGGGTGAGGCCCATGACCGCGCGGTGGCGATGATCGACGGCACCGTGCTGGCGATGGGCATGTTGCCCGGTCGCGGGGGCGGCCTTGGCTGGCGTGGCGTGGATACCTCGGGTATCGGTGCTTTGCCCGGCGAGCAGCCGAAACTTCTCGTGTCGGCGATGGTGGATGGCGGTACGGATCGTGCCCGTTTGGGTACGGTGTCGGTCGAGGTGGAGGGTGCGCGCAATCATCCTGGCGAGCAGCCGGAGCTTTCGCGCTACTGGCCCGATGTGCTTGCCGGTTTCGATGCTCTGACGGCAACGCTGCGCGAGCTGGACGCCCGTAACGAACTGGCGTCCCGTTTGCGCGCGTTTGATCGCTGCCTGGTGCGAGTGGTGCTGCGTGCCACGGAAACGTATGCCGAGCTGGCCCGCATGCTCTGGCATCCGGTCTCGTTGCACGATGCCGATACGGCCAGCGCGCATGCGGCATCCCTGTTGCGCAAGTCGGGGGAGATCCGTGCGCTGTCTCCGGATGACGATGTCGTCATCGCCGCCGAGATCGCCGATCTGCTCGATGGCGACATCCCTTATTTTTCCACGTTGGTTTCGCACGGACGCCTGGATGGCCCCCGTGGTACGCACTGGCTTGCACCGCGGCAGCTTGCCGACGAGGCGCTTGCGCACTGGCGTGCAGCGGATCTGGAACTGGAGCGCCGGGTGATTCACGGTGCGCTTGCGAGCGCCTATGCAGGCGATGGCTGGGTGGCGACGGAGCGGTCGCTGCGCGTGGTCGAGCCACGGCGGGACGACCTGGATGTCCGTCGTCGCTCGCTCGCCGCTTCCGTGATGCGATCACTGGCATCGCGCGCGATACGGGCAAATGACGGCAGTGCCGCATGGATTGCGTCGGTGCTGGGGCCTAACGGGCGCAGCGTGCAACCGTTGGCGCAGGATCTTTACGGCGGCCTTTCGGGGCTTGCCTTGCTGACAACGGGTTATACCGTCGAGATGGAAGCCGGGCGGGCGGATGCAGTCGATGGTGTGGCGGCGTTGCGCGATGCCGTGGTGCATGCGATGCGCATGACGCAGGCAGAGCTGTTCGTGCGCCGGACGCGTGTTGCGCGTCCGCGACCAACGCCACCGGGCGGCTATATCGGGCTCGGCTCGCAGATGTGGACATGGCTTTCGCTCGATGAGCTCGGTGTCACGAAGGGCGAGGGCGTCGAGCGTGCGCGCGAGCTGGCCACGCTGATGACGGAAGCGGTCGAAGCGGATGACATCGATGATCTGCTTACCGGTTCAGCGGGCGGGATCGTGCCTTTGTTGAGGCTTTACCGCTCCAGTGGCGAGGTTACCTACCTCGATATGGCGGGAACCATCGGCAATCGCCTCTGTGATCGCGCAAGGGTGCTCGATGGCAAGGCGTGCTGGCCGCACGAGCGCTGGGCCGACGGCCTCGGCGGATTTGGCCACGGCGTGACCGGCATCGGCTGGGCGTTGCACAAGCTGGCGGTGGCCAACGGCAACCCTCGGCATCTGGCGATGGCGCAGGCGGCCTTTGCCTTCGAGGATGCCTTGTTCGATGAAGCCGAAGGCAACTGGCGCGACATGCGTGGCGTCGGCGTGGACAAGTTTTCGGTGGCCTGGTGTCACGGGGCGGCAGGTATCGCGCTGGCCCGGGTGGACCTGGGCTTCTCCGGCAACCATCAGCAACGAAAGACCTTGCAGCGCGCAGCGCACACGCTATGGCACAAGGGCATGGGTGCCAATCATCACGGTCTTTGCCACGGTGACCTGGGTACGTGGGAGTTGCTCGATCACGCGTTGAAACAGGGCTGGGCGCCGCAGGACATGACGCGCGAGTCGCTTGAGGCCGCGATCATGGGGAGCCTGGAAACGCATGGTCCCTATTGCGGCATGCTGGGCGAGGCATTGTCACCCGGGCTGATGGCCGGTGTCGGCGGCATCGCCTACCAATTGCTGCGCATGGACCCCCGCTGCACCTTGCCGTCGGTGTTGTTGCCCACGGATCACTGGCAGGCTCAGAGCAGGATGCGTTCTACCCACAGCGACAGCGTGCCCAGCGTCCCGCCGATGACGGTCGCCGCGGCGACATCGCTGGGGTAGTGCAGGCCGAGCACCACGCGCGAGGCGCCGATCAGCGCGGCAAAGCCGATCAGGAAAGGAGCCAGCACCGGGTAATGCGCCACGGCGACCACGGTGAAGGACACGGCCTGGAGTGTGTGGCCGGACGGAAAACTGAATTCGTCCAGCGGCGGCACATGGGCGATCACGCCCGGGCAGGCGCGGAACGGTCGTGGGCGCTTGGTCCAGCGCTTGAGCACGCGGTAGAGCATGAGCGCGGTCAGGCCGGTGACAGCCATCTGCGCGGCCACGGCCACGCCGTGCCAGCCGCCGACCAGCGCGATGACGGTCATCAGCGCATACCAGAACACACCGTCGCCGAGCCGGCTGACGATGCCGAAGAACACGCCGATGGCGCGGCGCGCGCCCCAGCGGTTGGCAGCCACGCACATGCGCGAATCGAGGTTACGCCGCGACGGCGGTACGTTCATGGACGTTCTCCCCGGCCAGTGACTGCATGATGGATTCGAATTCGGTGATGACGGAGTCAGGCGAGAGGCCTGCCACCGATGCACGTGCAGCATGGCCCATGGTCTGGCGGGCGGTGATGTCGGCGCCCAGGGCGGCGGCGCGTTCGATCAGGCCGGCTTCGTTGCCCGGTGCCACGCGGATGCCGTTCTGGCCGTTACGGATGAATTCCTTAGCAGCCGCTTCGGCGTAAGCCACCACGGGCACACCGGAGGCCATGGCTTCCAGCACCACGTTGCCGAAGGTCTCGGTGAGGCTGGGGAAGACGAAGAGATCGGCGCTGGCGTACCAGGCGGCCAGTTCGTCGCCGCGACGAGTGCCGGCGAAGAGGATGTCCGGGTTCGCGGCTTCCAGTGCCGCGCGCTCGGGGCCATCGCCCACGATCACACAGCGTGCGTTTGGTACGCGGCGGGCGAGGGCGCGATAGGCCTCGATCACGACGTGCAGGTTCTTCTCGGGCGCCACGCGGCCCACGCTCAGCACAACCGGCGTGGCGGCGTCGGCGCCCCATGAGAGGCGCAGGTCGTCATCGCGACGACCGGGCTGGAAGCGCAGCGTGTCCACCGCGCGACGCAGCACGCGCACGTTATGCACGCCGAGGTCGTTGAGCTCGCCGGCGAGTTGCCCCGTGGGCACCAGGGTGACCTGGGCGCGGCGATGGAAGCGGGCTAGATAGCGGCGAACCAGCGGCGTGAGCGCCCCGAAACCGTAATGACCCACGTAGAAGTCGAAGCGCGTATGAAAACCGGTGGCGACCGGGATGCCGAGGCGGCGCGCCGCACTGACGGCACTCCAGCCCAGGGGGCCTTCCGTGGCCACATAGATCGCATCCGGGCGTTCGGCGCGCCAGCGGCGCTCGATGCGGAACCGGGAAGGGAAGCCGAAGCGCAGTCCCGCATAGCGGGGGACGGCGGCACCCTCGACGGCAAGAACGTCCATGCCTGCCTCGGAGAGGGGCGGCGTGTTCGGGTGGACGGGGCGGATGAGGTCGACGTCGTGACCCTTGCGGATGAGTCCGCGGGCCAGCGACTGGACGGTGAGGGAGACCCCGTTGACGTCCGGTGCATAGGTCTCGGTGACGATGCCGACTCGCATGGCGGTGACCCTTCTGGCCCTGGCTTGAGCCATGGTCGCGCCGGGGCGTGTCCGCGCCGTTATCAGGGCATGACCGCCATATGACAGGCATCCCCGAAAACGGCCAGGCAAGCCGTGTAGGAGCGCTCCTCGCGCGCGACCGGTGAGACCCTGACTTCCCTGTTCCGGACCGGTCGCGCGCAAAGCGCGCTCCTACACGGTAAAATCGTTCTCTTGTCCGAGATCGATGACCCACGATGACCGTCCGCACCCGTTTTGCCCCCAGTCCCACCGGCTACCTCCACATCGGCGGTGCCCGCACGGCGCTGTATTGCTGGCTGGAGGCCCGCCGCCGCGGTGGCGAATTCATCCTGCGCATCGAGGACACGGATCGCGAGCGCTCCACCGACGAGGCCGTGCAGGCGATTCTCGATGGCATGAGCTGGCTGGGCCTGGCCCATGACGAGGGCCCGTACTACCAGACCCTGCGCATGGACCGTTACCGCGAAGTGGCCGACCAGCTGCTGCGCGAGGGCAAGGCCTACTACGCCTACGAGACCAAGGACGAGATCGAGGCCATGCGCAACAAGGCGATGGCCGACGGCGTGAAGCCGCGCTACAACGGCTATTACCGTGATCGCAACGAGCCGTACCGCGACGATCCGAACCGGGTCATCCGCTTCAAGAACCCCACCTCGGGCAGCGTCGTGTTCGACGACAAGGTGAAGGGGCGTATCGAGTGGTCGAACGAAGAGCTCGACGACCTCGTGATCTTCCGTTCGGATGGCTTTCCCACCTACAACTTCGCGGTGGTGGTCGACGACATCGACATGGGCATCACCGAGGTGATCCGTGGCGATGACCACGTGAACAACACCCCGCGCCAGATCAACATCTACAAGGCGCTGGGCGCCGCGGTGCCGGAGTTCGCGCACCTGCCGATGATCCTGGGCCCGGATGGGCAGAAGCTGTCCAAGCGCCATGGCGCGGTCAGCGTGATGCAGTACCGCGACGACGGCTTCCTGCCGCATGCGCTGCTGAACTACCTGGTGCGCCTGGGCTGGTCGCATGGCGACCAGGAAATCTTCTCGGTCGACGACATGAAGACGCTCTTCGACGTGTCCGACGTGAACAAGGCGGCCTCGCGCTTCGACGTGACCAAGCTGTCCTGGCTCAATCAGCACTACCTCAAGACCGACGACCCGGCGACGCTCGGTACCGAGCTGGCCTGGCACCTGCAGAAGATCGGCATCGACCCGGCATCCGGCCCGAACCCTGCCGACGTCGTGGTGGCGTTGCGTGACCGCGTGCAGACCTTTGTGGACATGGCCGAGCGCGCGAAGATCTGGTACGGCCCGATCGTCGAGTGGGACGACAAGGCTATCGAGAAGCACCTTCGCACCGAATCCGCACCGGCCGCGCTGGAGAAGGCGAAGGCCGAACTGGCCGCGCTGCCGGAGTGGACACCGGAAGCCGTGCATGGCGCTGTCGAACGGGTGGCCGCTGCGCTGGAACTGGGCATGGGCAAGGTTGCCGCGCCGCTGCGCGTGGCGATGACCGGTACCCAGGTGTCGCCGTCCATCGAGCACACGATCTACCTGGCCGGCCGCGAAGGCGCGCTGGGCCGCATCGACGACGCCCTGTCCAGGGCCAAATCCTGATTTGTAGGAGCGCGCCTTGCGCGCGACCGGTTCGTAGCGGGTAGTTCATGGCTCCGGGCCGGTCGCGCGCAAGGCGCGCTCCTACAGGGATTCGCTGATGAATGACCTTCTCGCCAGAGCCCTCCAGGGCGTCGACCCCGACGACCCCGGCGCCTCCGTGAAGATCTTCCTGAACCTCATGGCCCTGGTGCCATGGGGGCAGCTGATCCTCTGGCAGGTGGTGTTCATCGTGGTGGGCGCCCTGCTTGGCTGGTGGAAAGGCCGCTTCGCGGCTACGGTGCTCGCCTCGCTGGTGCTGGGGCCTTTCGGCTGGGCCGTGCCTTTCCTGCCGCGCCGCCCCGTGTCGCCGCCGCCCTTGCCGGGCTCGAAAAAACGCTGATGTGCCCTCATGTTAGGATGGCGCACACGAGGATATCGATGTGACTACTTCCGCAGCCCGCCGCCATACGCACCATCACGACGACCCGCGTGATTTCATCGCCGCCGTCGAAAAGGCCTCCGAAGAGCGGGGCCTTCGGCTCACGCCGCTCCGCCGCGAGGTGCTCGAGCTGGTGGCCAGTGCCGGCAAGCCGGTAAAGGCTTACGACCTGCTCGACAAGCTGCGCGAGAAGCACGGCAATGCGGCGCCACCCACGGTGTATCGCGCGCTCGATTTCCTGCTGGAGCACGGCTTCATCCACAAGCTGGAGTCGATCAACTCCTTTGTCTCGTGCCATCACCCGGCCGAGCAGCACCAGGTGCCGTTCCTCATCTGCGACAAGTGCCAGTGCGCGCAGGAAGTGTGCGACGAGCGCGTGGCCGATCTGATCGAGGCGCAGGCGAAGGCGTTCGGTTTCCGTCCCCTGGCGCAGACGTTGGAAGTACACGGGATCTGCAAGAACTGTCGTTGATGTTGCCTGTGCGGTCGCGCGCAAGGCGTGTTCCTACGGGGCAACCTGCAACTTGCATTGCGTCGCAAATACGGTCGCGCGCAGGCGCGCTCCTACAGGGTAACGGAGAGCCGGGATCGGGCCGCTGGTGTAGGAGCGCGCCTGCGCGCGACCGTACTGGCGACCACTCCGGATACACGAAAAAGGCGCGGGGCGTCGCATTGCGCGACGCCCCGCTTGGTGTTCCGGCCGACCCAGGGAGGGAGGAGGGTAGGCCGACCGGGAACTCAGAAGTAGGCGCGTACGCCTACGGACACGTTGCGGCCCGGTAGCGGCGCCACATCCTTGAACAGCGACGTGGCGGGACGGGCCGTCTTGTTGGTGAGGTTGTTGCCGTCGACGAAGGCCTCCCACTGGCTGCGTTCTTCGTTGACGAAGGTCCAGGCAAAGTGGGCATTCACCAGCGTGTAGCCGGCGGTGTCGGTTTCGAAGGCGGCGATCTTGTCCTGCTTCATGTAGCGCACGGCACCCAGGCTGGCGCGCAGGCTGTCGGCACTCCAGCTCAGCGTCGAGCCCACACGACCGGCCGGAATGCGCGGCACGTTGCCCGCGCCGTCCGACAGCGTGGCGCGCACGGTGTCGCCGAACACGCGCAGGTCCCAGTGGCCCGAGGGGCCCTTGGCGAGGTGGAACGTCGCTTCCGCCTCGGCGCCACGGAAGGTCGCATCGTTCTGCGACCACACGCGCACGGGCAGGTTGTCTTCCACTTCGCCGGTGTCGGCCAGATAGATGAAGTTCTTGTACTTGTTGTAGTACACGGCCACCTTGCCCTCGACCACGTCGCCGTGGAAGTGCAGGCCCAGCTCCGCCTGGTTCGACTTTTCCTTCTGCAGGTCGCTGCCGATCTCGAACGTGTTCGATGCCTCGTGCGGGCCATTGGCGAACAGCTCTTCTTCCGACGGCGCGCGCTCGGCGTGATCGAGGTTCAGCGACACATGCCACTGCTCGGCAAAGCGCCAGGCCACGCCGGCAGAGAGGCTGTTGGGGTTGTAGTTGCGCTTCGGTCCGTTGTCCGGGTCCACACTCTGCTTGTCGCGACGCAGGCCCAGGTCCACCTTCACCGGGCCGAACTCGCGCTGCTCGGTGAGGAACACGCCCACGCCCTTGGTGGTGGTGGCGGGCACGAAGGTTTCCTCGCCCACGGCGGAGAACTTGCGGTGCTGGGTCTGCACGCCGAAGGCGCCTTCCCAGCCGGCGATGGGTTCGTGGGTGACGACCAGGCGACCCTGGTTGCTGTCCGTGGAGAACGTGGTGCCCGGGGTGCTGCCTTCGTACTCCACGTGCTGGTAGGCGCCGTGGCCGAGGTTGAACTCGATCTTGCTGATGCCTTCGAAGGGCTTAACGAGGCCGCCCTTCAGGTTGTAATTGGTCTGCGCCATCTTGATGTGGACCGGGTCTTCGCCTTCTTCCGGGTTGCCCGGTTCGGCGGGGCTGCCGTAGAGATCCATGAAGCGCGAGATCGACAGGCCCAGGTAGCCCCACGAGCCCAGCACCGATGCGCCGACCGATCCGGAGGTGGTCTTCACGGCGCTGTTCTGCAACGTGCCGCCGGGAATGTCGTAATCACCGTTGTCGCGATGCATGCCATCGACGTGCAGGGCGAACTGGTCGTTGCCGGCGTCCATGCGGAACAGGCCGGTCTTGCCGTCTGATACGGAGTCATGGCGCACTTCGGCACGGCCGGTGAAGCCGTTTTCCGGGGCCTTTTCCGGCACGCGACCATCCACGACGTTCACCACGCCGCCAATGGCGCCCGAACCGTAGAGCAGGGTGGCCGGGCCCTTCAGCACTTCGATCTGGTCGGCGAGAAATGGCTCAAGGGTGACCGCGTGGTCCTGGCTTACGTTGGAGACGTCCTGCGAGGACAGGCCGTTTTCCAGCACGGCCACGCGCGGGCCATCGAGGCCACGGATGATCGGCCGCCCTACGGCGGTACCCAGCGCGGAGGTCTGCACGCCGGGAATCGAGGATACGGTTTCGCCCAGGGAGACGCCCTTGGCATCGTCCAGGGCCGAGCCGGCGAGGACGGCCACGGGGGCCACGATCTGGTCGGCGCTCTGGCCCAGGGGCACGGCGTTGACGACGATGCCGTCGAGCTTGTCGGCGTGCTTGCGTGACTTGCCCTGGCTTTCCTTCGCAGTGCCGGTCGGCGCCGTGGCGTCCTGGAGCGCGTCGTCGGCCATGGCCGGCAGGGCCGGTCCGAACGTCGCGGCGAGGGTCAGGGCGAAGAAGGTTCTGCGCATCGGGGGTGTCGCTCCACATTCAGGTTTGCAATGTTATAAAGTAGCATCACTTGCCTATACCTGTGCAACTAGTCACGCTATGCATGTCATGAGCCAGTCCCCTGTCGATCCCGAAGTCCCTCGCCGCTGGTGGCACGCCGCCGACAGGCTGGGCGCCACGGCGTCCTTTCTTTGCGCCATCCACTGTGCCGTGTTGCCGTTCGTGATCGCGCTGCTGCCGGTGCTGGGGCTGTCGTTCCTGGCAGACCACCGCTTCGAAGCGGGTTTCGTCGCCTTTGCCAGCGTGCTGGCCTCCATGGCGCTCATTTCCGGGTATCGCCGCCACCGTCGCCGCCTGCCGTTGTTGCTGGCCACGCCGGGCCTGGTGCTGCTTCTGCTGGGCGTCACCTTCCTGCATGGCAACACGCCGCTGCTGCACAGCGTGCTGGTCACCTGCGGCGGCCTGCTTGTCGCTTCGGCGCATTTCGTGAACCTGCGCGTCGACCGCAGCGGTCACGCCGGACACATCCACGGGCCGTCCTGCGTCCACCCGTGATTGTGTAACCGGCGGCCGATTGCCTAGCCTTCTACCCATGGCACACCACCACGACCACTCGCACGCCGGCCACTCGCACGGCGCGCACGATCACGGGCAGGGTCATGACCACGATCATGACCACCTCGCCGGCACCAGCGAACGCAAGCTGCTCATCGCCTTCGTCCTCACCACGCTGATGCTGGTGGTAGAGGCGGCCGGCGGCTTCGTTTCCGGTTCGCTGGCGTTGCTTGCCGACGCAGGCCACATGCTGGTCGACGCCCTGGCCCTGCTGCTGGCATTTCTCGGCGCGCGTTTTGCCGCGCGACCGGCGGATTCGCGGCGTACCTATGGCTACGGCCGCATCGAGGTGCTGGCGGGCTTCGTCAATTCACTCACGCAGTTCGGCCTGGTGGCCTTCATCGTTTTCGAGGCCGTGCAGCGCCTGTTTGCACCGCAGCCGATCCTGTCGGGAGTGATGTTCATCGTTGCCCTGATCGGCCTGCTGGCCAATGTCTTTGTGCTTCGCCTGCTGCACGGGCACGACCCGGAAGACGTGAACGTGGCCGGTGCCAGCCTGCATGTGCTGGGCGACCTGCTGGGTTCGGTCGCCGCCGTGCTGGCTGCCCTGGCGGTGCGCTGGATGGGCTGGCTCTGGGCCGACCCGGTGCTGTCGATCCTGGTATCGCTGCTGATCCTGCGCAGCGCATGGTCGCTGGTGCGTCGTTCAGGCCATATCCTGCTCGAAGGCACGCCCGAGGGTCTCAATCTCGCGGAGATCGAGCGCGAACTGGCCCAGGCCGATCCGGACATCACCAGCATCCACCATGTGCATGTCTGGCAGGTCACGGCGGGCTCGCGCATGGCGACTTTGCACGCCGAACTGCGCCCCGACGCCGATCCGGCCCGCGTGCTGCGGGCCCTGAAGACCATGCTCAGCGAACGCTGGCGCGTGGGCCACGCCACCATCCAGTTCGACCCGGGTCACTGCCCGGACGAGCTGGAGGGCTGCGGCAAGGGCGGCTCCCACGTTCATTGAACGGGTCTTGCGCTTTACGTGGCCGCTGATACGATGACCGGCCGTTTCCTCCATCATTACGCATCAAGGAGTTTCCCCATGGGCAAGGGCGATCGTCGCACCCGTCGCGGCAAGATCTACCGTTCCAGCTATGGCAACGCCCGTCCGCACGTCGACGTCGTGACCGGCGCCGCTGTGGCCAAGCCGGCTTCGGCCAAGGCTGCCACCAAGAAGGCTGCCCCGCGCAAGAAGGCCTGAGGCCTTCTTCGCGTGAGACGAAAAGCCCCTGCGCAAGCGGGGCTTTTTGTTTGCGGGACTCCTGTAGGAGCGCGCCTGCGCGCGACCATTTGAAACGGTGCGCTCCGTAGCAAAACCAAGCGCCCCAGCGAAGGAGTGGTAGCCGCTCGCATCGGCGATGCGTGTGCTCCGTAGAAACGTCGGCCTTTGTGGGTTTCCGCTCCGTAGCTGGGGCTCGCCTTTCGGCCTCGCATCGGCGCTCATACGTGGCGAAGCAGAGGCGACGGGGGCGGCCCTTGGCGCTCCGGCCTGCGGTGTCCCTCGGGAAAGGAGGAGCCGCTGCGCGGCTCAGTGTCTTATGGCTTCGCCCCTTCGGGCCCGGGGAGCGGGCGGGGTTTTTCGACTCGGCTCCTGCCTCGGCGAAAAAGGCCGGCCATCCTGGCCGGCCCCCTTCGGGCCTTTTCCGCCCGCTCCCCTCACCTCCATCAAGTCGCGCCAAGGGCCGCCCCCGCCGCCTCTCCCCAACGTGATCGCGACTTGTTGTAGGAGCGCGCCTGCGCGCGACCGATTGTCGCGAACACCATCATCGTTTCGATACCACCGGTCGCGCGCAAGGCGCGCTCCTACAGGGATACGGTGTCGTCAGGCGCATCGCTACCGCGACATCCCCCAAAGCCAGACCGCCCCCAGCGACGCGCCCACCAATCCCGCACTCGCCGCTTCAAACACCATCCCCGGCCATACCTCCCGCGGCAGCAAACACCCGTGCGCCGCCATATCCCCCACGGCAAACGACCCGGCGATAAACGCCACAAACGACAACACCGAAAACATCCGCGCCCCCGTCGCCAGCGAACACCTCTGGCCATAACTGCTCATGTAGATAAGCAGGTTCACCACCAGCAACACCAGCGCGACACCCACTTCCCACAGCCCCACGATCATTTCGCCCCTCCCAGCGCACGCACCTCATCCCACATGCGCCGCACGTTCGCCTGCCTGGTGCATTGCAGGCCCATGCGATAGAGCACGTTGACACCCGACATCGCCCGGGCCACACAGCGTTGATTCGGCAATTCGGTTTCGGCCATGTATTCGGTCAGCACCGACTGCATCGCCTCGGCATACGCCTGCCACGCGGTCGCGTCATTCATCAACGTATCCATGCTGGCCTCGACATTCAGGCCAAAGCTCCCCTCGCCGAGGACGCCTTCGTCTTTCGGATCACTCATGGTTTGGTTTTTCCCTGGTACGCCGCTTCCGAGCGGGGCACGCCAAGGGCCGTGCCCCTCATCGACTCGGGCGACGAGATCTCACGATTCCCGCGTTTTGTCCGGTTTTCTCATAGGCAGGGCGCTACGCGCCGGGTAGGACGGCAGAGCCAGAAATGGTGAGGAATCAGGACGAACGCGGGCGTTAGCCGCGTCCTGACGAGCGTTTAGGACGTCCCTGGACCGTCCGGGACAGACGGTGGGTGTGAGAATGCCTTAAGATTTGGCACAGCCATGATCAACTCCTATTCGGTTGGTTCTGGTCAGCGGGTCAGGGGTGCTCGATACACCTCTGGCTCGCGTCTTTCTCGATACGTCGAGCGATGGTTGTCTGCCGAGCCGTCAACGAACGAGCAGACAACGCGCACACCGTACCAAATTGCGCACGCGTTTGGATATGGAAGGATTCTGAAAAATCGCCACCACACGCTCGTCGTTCCTGCGCACGCAGGAACCCAGCGCCTCGGTTTGCCAGCAAACACGATGACATTGCATCGGCTTTGGCACCGATCGTTTCGATATCCATCCAGCGCCACACAATCCCTGTAGGAGCGCGCCTTGCGCGCGACCGGATGCATCGAAACGATGAAGATGTTCGCGACAACCGGTCGCGCGCAGGCGCGCTCCTACAC
>NZ_JAARLZ010000002.1 GCF_011759365.1 Luteibacter anthropi | reverse complement strand
GACCTCACGCAGGAAGCCGATGATCTGTTCTTCGGAAAAGCGCTTCTTCACGTCCAATCTCCTTCTCGTGGGGAATTGGACTCGAAACCGGGGCACTACTCAAATCTGGGGGGACGTCGCTATGACGAGAGATTATTTTTGACCTGCATGTAAAGCCAGGCTTGTCTAATTATGTATTCACTTATTCTTCGTTTTTAAACGGAGATTTCGGCGATATAGAAAGGGTTGAATTTTTTGGCCAGACGAGGATTGGAGGAATTGATTTCTGGTCGAAAGAATGGGTCGGATTTCACGTTTTCGACAAGAAACTCGACGATGAAGTCATGAATATATTATTGAGCCCTGATGAAATGGACCGCATGGAGGCTGTCTTCAATCAGTTGGTGAATTTGTTGCTTTCTTGATTTTGAAGGCTGCCTGCCAGGTACGGAACTGAGTTCTTCGAGAAAAGACCTCATCCGAGACAGTCGTACCAAGGCAGGGTAGAGGCATTGCACGGCTTCTGCGCTGTTGTCGTCGCCAGTCGTCGTGATGCATTTTCACCGGCCAGAAAGCAAAACGGATCAACGATTTCTCGTTGACCCGCTGCTCGATTGGTGGAGGTGGCGGGAGTCGAACCCGCGTCCGAAGGCGTTTAATCTCCAGATCTACATGCTTAGCTCACCGTTAGATCTCGTCCACCGACAGCACGGCGTGCTAAGCGCACCGGCGGACATATCTGATTGATCTGGCGTCAGACCCACAGACGGAGGGTCTTTCGGCGGTCTCATGATAGTGACCCTACACCGGCGAGCATGAGCACAAGACCGGTTCGGGGGTTTGGCCTTTTTTAGGGGCCGGACAGCTTAGGCGGCGAGAGCCACCGAGTTGTCACCGTAGTAGTTGTCATTGGCAACTATGTTTTTTGCAGCTGGTTTAACGAGGAAAGCTACCCCCTCGGCATGCACCAGTAGATCGCACTACCCCCGTCGAAACCAGAACACCCCCGGGGAAAACTGTCGTGTATCTACATCACACAGTATATGGCCGGGGGAGGGCGCCCACAATGGGCGCCGTCCGGCCATTCAGGTCAGCCGAGGCGGTTGTGCGAGCGCATGACGCGCTGCTTGTCGATCGCCCACTCGCGTTCCTTGTCGGTATTGCGCTTGTCGTGCTCCTGCTTGCCCTTGGCCAGGCCGATTTCGCACTTCACCTTGTTGTTCTTCCAGTACAGCGCCGTGGGCACCAGGGTGTAGCCCTTGCGTTCCACGGCACCCACGAGGCGGTCGATCTCCTCGCGGTGGAGCAGCAGCTTGCGCGTGCGGCGTTCGTTGACCAGCACGTGGGTGGATGCGCTCATCAGGGGTGGAATCTGGGCGCCCACGAGGAACACCTCGCCATGCTCGATGATGGCGTAGCAGCCCTCGCCGAAGTTGATCCGCCCGGCGCGCAGCGCCTTCAGTTCCCAGCCCTGCAGGGCCACGCCGGCCTCGTAGCGCTGGTCGATGTGATATTCGTGGCGGGCGCGCTTGTTCAGCGCGATGGTGCCGCCGCGTTCCTTTTCGGTGTCCTTTGCCTTCGCTTTTGCCATGTCCGCTAAAATCGTTCGATCGGGTCCCTGATACGAGGCCGGCGGGTCCGTTGGCCGGCAAATATAAGACGAGGTCTATCCAGTGATTGAAATCCGCCGCAGCGCGATCGTGCCTTTCACGCCCGCGCAGATGTTCGACCTGGTCAACGACGTTGAAGCATACCCAAAGCGCTTCGGCTGGTGTGACGCCGCTACCGTGATCGAGCGGGAGGATGACAAGGTGCTGCTCGCCCGGCTGGATCTCAAGTTCGCCGGCATGAAGCAGAACTTCACCACCCGCAACACCATGGAGCGTCCGGAACGGCTCACCATGAAGTTCGTGGAGGGGCCGTTGCGCTCGCTGGATGGGGTGTTCAGCTTCCAGCCGCTGGGTGACCTCGGCTGCAAGATTTCCCTTGAGCTGGACTTCGATTATGCCGGTCTGGGCGGTTCCGTGCTGAAACTGGGGTTCCAGCAGCTGGCCAACCGCATGGTGGACGACTTCTGCGAAGAGGCGCGTCGCCAGTATGGCTGAGCTGGCCGTGGAAGTAGCGTATGTCGGTCCTGAGGGGCAGGCCGTGGTGGCCCTGAGCGTGCCCGTGGGCACCACCGCATGGGATGCCGTAACCCTGGCCGTGCCGCAGCTGCCTGCCGGCGTGGTGCCCGACCCAGGCCGCCTGGGTGTGTTCTCGAAGAAGGTGGCGGCCGATCAGGCGCTGGACGAGGGCGACCGGGTGGAAATCTACCGTGCCCTGACCCTGGAGCCCATGGAAGCCCGTCGTCGACGGGCTTCCCGGTAAGGGTGACGCCGCCGCCCGGTGTGCGGGCGGCGAGGTCGCTTACTGCTGCTTGCCGCTATCGGCAGGCGTCGGCGTGTTGCTGTCGGACGAGGCGCCGGCACCAATGTGGATGCCGTCGTCGTCGGACTTCTTGTCGTTGGCGCTGGTGTTCTTGTCGCCCTTGGTTTCCTTCACCGAGTCGGTCTTGTACTTGGCGGAGTCCTTCAGCAGCTGCTGGGCGTCCTGGGCGAAGAAATCGCCTTCGCTACGCACCAGCACATCGTTGTTGAAGGTGAGGGTGAGGGTGCGCGTCGTCATCGCGCGGCCGCGGTGGGAGAACGTGGAGACGTAATCCCAGCGGTTGCTGTCGAAGGGCGAGATCACCGAAGGGGTGCCCAGTAGCACGAGGACCTGACGCTTGGTCATGCCGGGCTGCAACTGGTCGACGTTTTTCTTGTCGAGCAGGTTGCCCTGCTGCACGTCGGGGGTATAGACAATGCCGCAGCCTGCGATGGCGGTTGCCATCATGGCCAAACCCAGCGTGCGGATCAGCTTTTGCATGCGTAGTAACGTCCGGTTCGTGAAGCCTGCGATGATACACTAAGCGCCCAATGGCACCGCGATAGGGGTCTGACAGATGGACCAGGAAACCAAAGAGCTCCGCAAGGCGGGCCTGAAAGTCACGCACCCGCGCATGCGGATCCTGCAGGTCTTCGAGGAGGCCGACGAGCGCCACCTTACGGCCGAGGACATCTACAAGCGCCTGCTCGCGCACCAGGAGGACATCGGGCTTGCCACGGTCTATCGCGTGCTGACCCAGTTCGAGGCGGCCGGCATCGTGATGAAGCATAACTTCGAAGGCGGCCAGGCCGTCTACGAGCTGGACCGCGGCAAGCATCATGACCACATGATCGACGTTGACAGCGGAAAGGTCATTGAGTTCGTCAGCGAGGAGATCGAGCGTCTCCAGCACGAGATTGCCGAGCGCCATGGGTATGTCATTGAAGACCATAGCCTGGTGCTGTATGTGCGACCCAAGAAGAAGGGGCGCTAAGTCATTGTGAATGCTTGAGAAAAAGGGTCCGGAAGGGCCCTTTTTTGTGCCCGGCTACCGTGGAGGAGCGCGCCTTGCGCGCGACCGGATGTCGCGATGTGCCTGGAGGTTTCCGTCCAACCGGTCGCGCGCGAGGCGCGCTCCTACAGGGGGACATCAGGCGGGAATTTTCTGGAGCCCATAAAAAAACGCCGCCGGTGGACTCCTGTCCACCAGCGGCTTGTCCGGTGAGTCCGAGGCTCGTGAAATGCGAGTTGCTCGCTTCTTTCACGGTGGCGCCTCGTCCCTCCGGTGAGGTGACTACCTTGTCACCTCATCAGGTCGATCGTCCCCACGACCGACCCGGGCTCGCCGTCTCTCGACGGCGGCTCCCCCACATCGATGAAAGGATCGTAACGAAGCGTTCACTGACCCGGTATTGGAAAATTTCCTATGTGGAGACTGCTACTTGTGCTGCGTAGCAACACACGTAGGTGAAGTCCTACAGGTTCGGGGCGGATGCGGAAGAGGCCGCCGAGGGCCGTAACGCGGTCGCTCATGCCCTGCAGGCCACGGCCGCCACCGTCCGTTCGGACGGGGCGTGGCGTTGACGGTAGGCCTGCGCCGTCATCACGTATGTCAAGGACGGCAACGGGACCGCTGTCCCGGAGGCCGATTCTGAGCCTCAGGCGAAGTTCGCGGGCCCCGGAATGGCGCACCACGTTGGTCGCGCTCTCCTGCACGATGCGGTAGAGGGCGGTGAGGGTGTCGTCGTCCAGCAGGCGTGGCTCGCCCCGCAGATCGGTGACATAGGTGATGCCTGCGGCACTCAGCATGTCGCGGATGGGGCCCTCGTCGAGCGCGCGGAGCAGGCCGAATTCATCGAGTACCGAGGGGCGCAGGCTGTCGAGCATCTTGTGCAGGGCCCGGCGCATGTGGCCGAGGATGCCGTTGATGGATCGACCGATGTCATCAAGGCCCGCGTTGCCCAGGCGGTTCTGGGCGAGCTTCAGGTGGGTCTGGATGGCGGTGAGATTCTGGCCCAGCTCGTCGTGCAGCTCCGAGGCCATGTGCCGGCGCAGGTTTTCTTCTGCCTGGAGGTTGCCGCGGGCGGCGTCGCGCAGCTGGCGGGCCAGCTGGTCCAGGCGCTGGTTGGCGGCGGCCAGGTGGGTGTTCTGCTGGGCCACGCGTTCGCTGCTCCGGCGCAGTGCGTCGGTGGCCGCGCCCAGCATGAGCGTGCCGGTGCCCGCCACGGCCAGGAACAGGTGCGCGGCGGCCGTGGGAGCGCCACGACCGATCATGTCCTCGGTGACGTTGAGGCCCACGCTGGTGATCAGCATCGCCAGGCCGGCGCCGCGCCAGCCGTGGCGGAAGGCGAAGAACAGCACGGGGGCCAGCGACAGCACGCGGGCGAACTGCGGCTGCGGCGAGTATTCGGCGAGAGTGATGAGGATCGCGAGCGAGGGCAGCATCACCAGCAGGCCGTCGAGCAGCAGCTCGGCCATGGCCGACTGCGTGGGGCGCTCGCGGAACACGAGTACCAGCACGGGCACCACCAGCAACACGCCGAGGTAGTTGCCCAGCAGGTCGCTGCCGAAAGTAGTGCCCAGCATTTCGACGGGGGCGGCCGGATGCATGCTCGCCATCATCGCGGCGTTGCCCACCGTGGCGACGGTGGCGGTGACCATGGCCGACAGCAGCAATCGGGCGACGTCTTCCGGCGTGCTCAGGCTGGCATGCAGATGGGCGCGACGAAGCAGCCAGAGGCAGGCGGCCACCATGAGGGGTTCGGGCACGTCGCCCAGCACGAAGCCGGCGCCGGTGATGGGCAGGCCGCTGCGCCATTCGCAGAATCCGCTGGCGGCGACTTCCGCGACGAGAATCCACAGCCAGTGGCGGGTGGGCGATAGAAGCAGGGCACCGAAACGCAGGCCGAAGGGAATGACCCAGAAAGGCTGCTCGGTGGGCCAGACCAGGATCCACGCCACGGCATAGCCGAGGGCGGACAGCGGGCCGGCGAAGCGGGTAAGCGCGTGTAGTCGCATGGACGAATGTTACACGTCGACTGCCGGTCGCCGCGCTCTGGCGGAAGTCGTGCACAGGTGTGGGGTTTGCCTGCTACATTCTGCGAATGCCAAGAATCGTCCTTGTAGATGACCACGCCATCGTTCGTGAGGGTTTCAAGCGGCTCATCGAGCTGGAACCCGACCTGGACGTCGTTGCCGAAGCCCGCAATGCGGATGAGGCGGTCGACGCCGTCACCCAGCATCGCCCCGACCTGGTGGCGGTAGACCTGTCGCTTCCCGATGGCAGTGGCCTGCCGTTGATCGAGCACCTGGGCAGCATTTCCCCCGATATGCGCATCGTCGTGCTGAGCATGCATGACGGTGAGCCGTATGTATCGGAGGCTTTGCGGCGGGGTGCGCGGGGCTACGTCACGAAGGGGGTGGCGCCGGAGGAGCTGGTTGCCGCCGTTCGTGCCGTGCTGTCGGGCGAGCAGTACCTCAGCTCGGACCTGCGCGAGCGTCGGTTGAGCCGGCCATCGGCGGATCTGGACCCCATGAGCAAGCTGACGGCGCGCGAGCGGGAGGTTTTCCTGCTGCTGGCCGCCGGGCGTGCGCCGAAGCAGGTGGCTGCGGAGCTGGGGATCGGGCAGAAGACGATCTACATCCATAGGGCCGCGGTGATGAACAAGCTCAACGCCGGGTCGGAACTGGATCTTTACCGCATGGCGCAGGAGCGGGGGCTCATCCGCTCCTGACGCCACGCCTCCTGCACACAACCAATAACCCGGTGGCCTTGTAGGAGCGCGCCTTGCGCGCGACCGGTGTGACCGGAACGTTCGGTTGATGAGGCGTTCGGTGATTCCGGTCGCGCGCGAGGCGCGCTCCTACAGGAGTGGGGTGGCTGGGGCGTGGTGCTATTCCGGTCGCGCGCAAGGCGCGCTCCTACACGTGCTTTTGGCTTCAGCCTTGGGCGCGGTCCAGCATTTTCTTTGCGTGGGCGCGGGTTTCCTTGGTGATTTCCACGCCGCCCAGCATGCGGGAGATTTCCTCGCGGCGGCCGGCGGCGTCGAGCGCCTGGATCTTCGTGCGCGTGGCCTCGCCATCGCTGGCCTTGGATACCTGCAGGTGAGCATGGCCCTGTGCCGCCACCTGGGGCAGGTGGGTAACGCACAGCACCTGCACGCGCTCGCCCAGCGCACGCAGCTTCTGGCCCACCACTTCGGCCACGGCGCCGCCGATGCCGGTGTCCACTTCGTCGAAGATCATGCAGCCGATGTTGTCGTTGCCCAGCGTGGCGACTTCGATGGCGAGGCTGATGCGGGCCAGTTCGCCGCCCGAGGCCACCTTGCGCAGCGGGCGCGGCGGCTGGCCGGGGTTGGCACTGACCAGCAGTTCGCAGCGCTCGCGGCCCTGCGGGTCGGGGTCGTCGCCTTCCAGCGTTTCCAGTGCGACTTCGAGCCGTCCACCGGACATGCCCAGTTCGCCCATGAGGGCGGCCACCGTGCTTCCCAGGCGGGCGGCGGCATCCTTGCGAGCGGCGGAGAGCGACTTCGCGGCGTCGTTCCAGGCCTTGTGCAGGCGATCGCGCTCGTGGGCCAGTCGTTCCAGCGCGTCACCGGCGCCTTCCAGTTCGGTGAGGCGCTCGCGTACTTCTTCGGCCTTGCCCGAGAGATCTTCGATGGGCAGGCGATAGCGGCGGGACAGGTCGTGCAGGTGGGTGAGGTGGGTATCCACCTCGGCCAGTCGCTCCGGGTCCAGTTCCACGTCCTGCGCGTAGCGGCTTAAGCCGTCCACCGCTTCGCCCACCTGGATCTGCGCGCTGTCGAGCAGTTCCAGCGTGGGGGTGAGCGTGGCATCCAGCTCGGCCAGGCGGGAAAGCTCGGCATGGGCGCGGAGCAGGGCGCGACCGATGGCGAATTCGCTTTCGCCGTCGAGCAGTTCCACCACGCCGTTGGCGCCTTCGGCCAGCCGGCCGGCATTGGCAAGGCGGCGATGCTGGGCTTCGAGTTCTTCGAGGGCGGCAGGCACGAGTGCCCAGCGGTCGAGTTCTTCCAGTTCGTGGCGGAGCAGGTCGATCTGGTGTTCGCGATCGTCACCACCGGACAGCGCGCGGATGCGGTTCACCGCGTCGCGCCATGCCCTGGCCGTGTCGCGCACGGCGGCCAGCAGCGCGTCGTTGCCCGCATAGGCATCGAGCAGGGTCATCTGGTGCTGGCGCGAGAGCAGGGCCTGGTGCTCGTGCTGGCCGTGGATCTCGACGATGAGCGCGGCCAGTGCGGACATCTGCGCAAGGCTGGCCGGGCGGCCGTTGATCCAGCCGCGGGTGCCGCCTTCGGCGCGGATCACGCGGCGCAGCTGGCAGGTGTCGCCGTCGTCCAGTTCTTCCTGGCGCAGCCACTCGGCGGCTTCGGGCAGGCCGCCCAGGTCGAATTCGGCGGCCAGCTCGGCGCGGTCGCTGCCGGCGCGGACCATGCCGCTGTCAGCGCGGGCGCCGGCGAGCAGCATCAGGGCATCCACGAGCAACGACTTGCCGGCGCCGGTCTCGCCGCTGACCACGGTGAGGCCGGGTCCGAAGGCGATCTCGGCTTCTTCGACGACGGCGAACTGACGGACGTAGAGCGAGGTGAGCATGGGCACCGGGGGCGGCGAAAGGAATCGCGGCGATTGTAGCCGGAGGCGTGTCGCAGAAGCCGAGACTTGCAAGCCGGGGCTCAAGACCTTATTGATAGCGCGACGTTCCGAACCTTCCGGCCCACCCACGCGCATGAATCCGCTCCACGGTCACGACATCGATGCTCGCGCGCGCCGGCTGCTGCGGACCCTGATTGCCCAATACCTGTCCGATGGCGAGCCGGTCGGATCGCGCACGCTCGCCCGTTCGTCGGGCCTGGAAGTGAGCCCGGCCACCATCCGCAACATCATGGCCGACCTGGAAGACGCCGGCCTGGTGGCCTCGCCGCACACCTCGGCCGGGCGCGTGCCCACGCCGCGCGGCCTGCGGCTGTTCGTCGACAGCCTGCTCGAACTGAAACCGCTGCCGCGAGACGAGATGGCCCGCCTGCAGGGCGGCCTGCCGCCGCACCAGACGACCACGCGTGATCTGCTGGGCAACGTATCGAACCTGCTGTCGGCCATGACCCACTTCGCCGGCGTGGTCACGGTGCCGCGCCAGGGCGACTTCCCGCTGCGCCATATCGACTTCGTGAACCTTCCGGACGCCCGCGTGCTGGTCGTGCTGGTGTTCTCGGACAACCAGGTGCAGAACCGCGTGGTCCAGCTCACCCGTCCGCTGGACGGCGGCGAGCTGGAGCAGGCCGCCAACTACCTCAATGCCCATTTCACCGGTTTTCGCCTTGCCGACATCCGCGCCCACCTGGCGACGGAGCTGCGGGAGGCCGGTGGTGAGTTGAACCGCCTGCTGTCCAGCGTGGTGGAGCTGGCCACGGCCTCGTTCGGCGACCAGGACGCCGACGACGTGCTGGTCAGCGGACAGACCAACCTCATGGGTTATTCGGAACTGGCCGACATCGACCGGCTCCGCGACCTCTTCGACGCCTTCCAGCAGAAGCGCGACCTGCTTCAGCTCATGGAAATGTGCGTCAAAGCCCCGGGCGTACGCCTGTTCATCGGCGAGGAGTCCGGTTTCTCGGCCCTCGACGGGTGCAGCATCGTCACCGCCACCTATGGCACGAACGGCCGCATGCTCGGCGCGATCGGAGTTATTGGACCGACGCGTATGGCATATGAGCGGGTCATTCCGGTGGTGCAGGCCACTGCCGGACTGCTCAGCGATGCCTTGAATCGCGCCGCGGCGACCTCATAAACCGCCCCGGGAGGCGGGTTTAGTATTTCCCGCGAATGTTCGGCCCTTCCACGGGATGGGCCGGTTAGCTGACATTTGGAGTAAACATGCATAACAACGATCCCCACGTGCCGGATCCGGCGCAGGAAGGCGGCGCCGACAACGGCGTGAACGCAGACCTCGACGCCCTGACCGCCAGGCTGGCGGCCCTCGAATCCGAGCTGTCCCAGGCGCGCGAGACGGTGCTTCGCGAGCGGGCGGAGATCGAAAACCAGCGTCGCCGTCTCCAGCGCGACCTGGACCAGGCCCGCCGCTTCGCCAACGAGAAACTGCTTGGCGAACTGCTGCCGGTCTACGACGGTCTCGCGCTCGGCCTCGCCAACGAGAACGCGGACGCGAAGACGCTGCGCGAAGGTCTCGACCTCACGCTTAAGCAGCTCGAAAAGGTGACCCAGGCCAACGGCCTGTCCCTGGTCGATCCGCTGCACCAGCCGTTCAACCCGGAACACCACCAGGCCATCAGCTCGGTCGAGTCGAACGAGCATGCGCCGAACACCGTCGTGGCCGTGGTCCAGAAGGGCTTCGTGCTGAACGATCGTCTGCTGCGTCCGGCGCTCGTCGCCGTGGTGCGCGACAACTGAACGAAAGCTCGCTGCACGCGCTCCGGCGACGTGCGACGGGATCTCACAAAGCATTGAATCGCTGGGGCGCAGCCCCACTTTCTTCACAGCAGCGGCCGCGGGGGCCGCATTGAAATTCGGAGCAACTTCATCATGGCCAAGATCATCGGCATCGACCTCGGTACCACCAACAGCTGCGTTGCAGTGATGGAAGGTACGACTGCACGCGTCATCGAGAACGCCGAGGGCGATCGCACCACGCCGTCCATCGTCGCGTTCACCAAGGACAACGAAGTCCTGGTCGGTGCGCCTGCCAAGCGCCAGAGCGTCACCAACCCCAAGAACACCTTCTACGCGGTGAAGCGCCTCATCGGCCGCAAGTTCACCGACGCCGAAGTGCAGAAGGACCTCAAGATCGTTCCTTACGGCATCGTCGCGCACGATAACGGCGACGCCTGGGTGCAGACCGCCGACGGCAAGAAGATGGCCCCGCAGGAGATCTCCTCGAAGGTCCTGATGAAGATGAAGAAGACCGCCGAGGACTTCCTCGGTGAGTCGGTGACCGAAGCGGTCATCACCGTGCCGGCCTACTTCAACGACAGCCAGCGCCAGGCCACCAAGGACGCAGGCAAGATCGCCGGCCTCGACGTCAAGCGCATCATCAATGAGCCCACCGCGGCCGCGCTGGCCTATGGCCTCGACAAGGCGTCCACCACCGATCGCAAGATCGCCGTGTACGACCTGGGCGGCGGCACCTTCGACGTGTCGATCATCGAGATCGCCAACGTCGACGGCGAGAAGCAGTTCGAAGTGCTGGCCACCAACGGCAACACCTTCCTGGGTGGCGAAGACTTCGACAACCGCGTCATCGACTACCTCGTGGAAGAGTTCAAGAAGGAGCAGGGCATCGACCTGCGCCAGGACCAGCTCGCCCTGCAGCGCCTGAAAGACGCCGCCGAGCGCGCCAAGATCGAACTGTCGTCGTCGCACCAGACCGACGTGAACCTGCCGTACGTCACCGCCGACGCCACGGGCCCGAAGCACCTCAACATCAAGCTGACCCGCGCCAAGCTGGAGTCGCTGGTGGAAGACCTGGTCAAGGGCACCATCGAGCCGTGCCGCACCGCGCTCAACGATGCCGGCCTGCGCGTGTCCGACATCCACGAAGTCATCCTCGTCGGCGGCCAGACCCGCATGCCGAAGGTGCAGGAAGCCGTGAAGGATTTCTTCGGCAAGGAGCCGCGCAAGGACGTCAACCCGGATGAAGCCGTCGCCGTGGGCGCCGCGATCCAGGGCGGCGTGCTGGGCGGTACCGTGAAGGACGTCCTCCTGCTCGACGTCACCCCGCTGTCGCTCGGTATCGAGACGATGGGCGGCGTGATGACCAAGCTCATCGAAAAGAACACCACGGTGCCGACCAAGGCCTCGCAGGTCTTCTCCACCGCCGACGACAACCAGACGGCCGTGACCGTGCACGTGCTCCAGGGTGAGCGCGAGCGCGCCAACGCCAACAAGTCGCTGGGCAAGTTCGACCTGTCGGGCATCCGTTCGGCGCCGCGTGGTACGCCGCAGATCGAAGTTACCTTCGACATCGATGCCAACGGCATCCTGCACGTGTCCGCGAAGGACAAGGACACCGGCAAGGAACAGAAGATCGAGATCAAGGCTGGCTCGGGCCTGTCGGACGAGGAAGTCGCGCGCATGGTCGCCGACGCCGAGGCCAACCGCGAGGAAGACAAGAAGTTCCACGAACTGGTGCAGGTGCGCAACAAGGCCGACCAGCTGGTCCACGCTACCCGTAGCCAGCTGAAGGAGCACGGCGGCAAGATCCCGGCCGAGCAGCTGGCAACCATCGACGGTGCCGTGTCCGACCTGGAGAAAGCACTGACGGGCGAAGACAAGGACGTGATCGAAGCCAAGATCGCCAACCTCGAGCAGGTGGCCCAGTCGCTGGCCGCTGCTGCCCAGGCCGGCGGTGCGCAGGATTCGGCCCAGCAGTCGGCGCCGGGTGGCGGTTCCGCCCAGCCGGACGACGTGGTCGACGCCGAGTTCACCGAAGTCAAGGACGAAAAGAAGTAAGTCGTCCTCGAAGGGTAGGGCGGTGCCGGTGGATGCCGGCACCGTCACCAACGGTCAATCGGTTCGGACGCGCCGCGGCGAAAGCTGACGGCGCGTTCGTCCGTCCAGGGAAAGCAAGCGTGACATGAGTACCAAGCGCGACTACTACGAAATTCTCGGTGTGGAACGCACCGTTACCGAGGGCGACCTCAAGACCACCTTTCGTCGCGTCGCGATGAAGTACCACCCCGACCGCAATCCGGACGACCCGGCGGCGATCGACAAATTCAAGGAAGCCAAAGAGGCCTACGACGTGCTCTCCGATGCGCAGAAGCGCGCGGCGTACGATCAGTACGGCCATGCCGCCTTCGAGGGCGGCGGCTTCGGTCGTGGCGGTGGCGCCGGTGGTTTTGGCGACGTCGGCGACATTTTCGGCGACATCTTTGGCGATATTTTCGGCGGTGGCGGCGGACGCCAGCGCGCGCGCCGTGGCGCCGACCTGCGCTACATGATGGATCTTGACCTCGAAGAAGCCGTGTTCGGCGTCGAGAAGAAGATTGAAATCCCCACCCAGGTGAACTGCCACCACTGCAACGGGTCGGGCTCGGAAGACGGCAAGGTCTCCAAGTGCCCCACCTGCGCCGGCCATGGCCGCGTGCGCATGCAGAACGGCATTTTCTCCATCCAGCAGGCGTGTCCTACCTGTCACGGTTCGGGGCAGAAGATCGAAAAGCCCTGCAAGAAGTGCCATGGCGAGGGCCGCATCGAGGAAGAGCGCACGCTATCGGTGCGTATTCCGGCCGGCGTGGACAATGGCGATCGCATCCGCCTCACGGGGCAGGGCGAAGCCGGTCCGGCGGGTTCGCCGTCGGGCGATCTCTACGTGGAAGTGCGCGTGCGTGAGCATGCGATCTTCCAGCGTGATGGTTCCGACCTGTATTGCGAAGTGCCCATCCGCATCGCCCAGGCGGCGCTCGGCACCGAGCTGATGGTGCCGACGCTGGAAGGCGAGGTGCCGGTCAACGTGCCGCCCGAAACGCAGACGGGCCACCAGGTGCGCCTGCGCGGACGTGGCGTGAAGTCGGTGCGTGGCGGACGCCCGGGCGACCTCATCTGCACGGTGGTGGTGGAAACGCCGGTACGCCTCACGAAGGAACAGCGCGAACTGCTCCAGCAGTTCGAAGCCACCTTCGTCGGCGACGAAGCCGCAAAACACACCCCGCGCTCGAACACCTTCATGGACGGCATCAAGGACTTCTGGTCCCGCGTCACCTCATAAACCCCCTGTAGGAGCGCGCCTCGCGCGCGACCGTTCGGAAGCCGTGAACCGCACGCCCCGTCCCGGTCGCGCGCAAGGCGCGCTCCTACATTAGGATAGCCCTTCGATTTTATAAGAAGGCTTTCCCATGACCCGCCCCATTCGTCTCGCCATCAGCGGTGCTTCCGGCCGTATGGGCCTCGCGCTGCTCAATCTCGTGCGCGACGACGGACGCTTCGAACTCGTGCGGGCCATCGTTTCTTCGAAATCCACGCGCCTCGGCAAGGCCGTCTACGGCGATGTTTCGCCGCTGCGCTTCTCCGCATGGAACGACGCAACCGGCATCGACGTCGTCATCGACTTCAGTGGCCCGGAGGGCCTCGACCAGGCGCTCGATCACTGCGAAGCCAGTGGCGCGGCGCTCGTTACCGGCACGACCGGTCTTTCAGCCGAGCAGGAAGCACGCCTCACCCACGCCGCCGAACGCATCGCCGTGCTTCGCGCCGCCAACTTCAGCCTCGGCGTGGCCGTACTCACGCGCCTGCTGCGCGAAGCGGCGGCCGCACTGCCCAACTGGGACCTCGATATCGTCGAGGCACATCACAACCGCAAGGAAGACGCCCCGTCGGGTACGGCGCTTGCGCTCGGCCACGCGGCAGCTGCCGGGCGCGGCGCCACGCTGGACGAACTGGCCGTCTATTCGCGCGAAGGCCGACCAGGCGCACGCAAGGCTGGCACCATCGGCTTCGCCGTGGTGCGCGGCGGCGACATCGTCGGTGAGCACCAGGCCTTGCTGATGGGGCAGGGCGAGCGCGTGGAGCTGGGCCACCGCGCCACTGACCGCTCGATCTTCGCGCGTGGCGCCCTCGAATCCGCCGCCTGGATGGCCGGCCGTGCACCGGGCGCCTGGACCATCGAAGACGTCATCGCCGCCAAGGTGTAGGAGCGCGCCTTGCGCGCGACCGGGTTGGAGTAATGAACTCACGGCTTCGTGCCCAGTCGCGCGCGAGGCGCGCTCCTACACAAATCGTGGTAGCATCCGCACCGATGTCATTGGGGAGTAGCCATCCTCTTTCCCCCTGAGGAGTTCGCGTCAACAGACTTGGTGGCCTTGTGCCCCATGGCGCGAACGGCAGCGACGCATGGAGAGTGCGTCGCCGGCCCGGCGAGACCTTTGGCCTTCGACATGCTCACCCGGCCGGGCGAGCGGTGTCGTTGTGCCATCGGTTCTTCGCGCTCGCCCGGCCCTGTCTGAATCATGCTGCTGACATGCTTCCTTTTCCTGGTTTCGGCCGGGGCTATCTATTTCGCCTGCGAATACTTCGTCAATGGCGTGGAATGGTTCGGGCGCAAGCTCAACCTGGGCGCCACGGCCACCGGCACGGTGCTGGCCGCCTTCGGCACGGCATTGCCCGAAAGCGCGGTGACCTTCGTCGCCGTGATGTTCGGCAAGACTCCGGAAGCCAGGGACATCGGCGTGGGTGCTGCGCTCGGCGGCCCGCTGGTGCTCGCCACCATCGCCTATGCCGTGGTCGGATTTGCCTTATATCTGGGCCGTAAGCGATTGAATCGTCCGGATACCCGGGTGCGCGTGGACAACAAGCGGCTGGCCCGCGACCAGTCCTGGTTTCTGGCGATCTTCGTGGTGAAGGTGGGACTGGGCCTGATCGCCTTTGCCTGGAAGCCCTGGCTGGGCGTGCTCTTTCTGCTGGCGTATGTCCTCTATGTCTGGCGCGAGATGCGTGACGACACGAGTGCTCCTGAGGACGAGGAGCTGGAGGCGCTTACTTTCCGCCCTAACGACGCCAATCCGTCCATGGGATGGGTGATGTTGCAGACCGGACTGGCCTTGCTCGTCATTGCCATCGCCTCGCGCACCTTCGTCTGGCAGCTGGAAGCCTTTGGTGAGTTCTTCCATCTTTCGCCGCATATCGTGGCATTGGTGCTGAGTCCGGTGGCGACAGAACTGCCCGAGACGGTCAATGCGCTGATCTGGGTGCGGCAGGGCAAGGAGCGACTGGCACTGGCGAACATTTCCGGCGCGATGATGATCCAGGCCACTATTCCCAGTTCGCTGGCGCTGTTCGCCACGCCGTGGCTGTTCGATACGCCGTTGATCGTGGCTGGCGTGATCACCGCCGTGGCGGTGGTGGCGTTGTGGGCGATGTTCCGTCGCGGGGCAGTGGAGGCACGCTGGCTGATGCCGATCGGTCTGCTTTATGGCGTGTTTGCGGTGTTTGTGGGGTGGTATTTCGGGCGGGGGTGAGCGCCGCTGAGCATGGGGCGTTTGTGCTACCCCGGTCGCGCGCGAGGCGCGCTCCTACAGATGCTGCTTCGGCCCGGTCGCGCGCAGGCGCGCTCCTACAGGGCGGCTTGTGTAGGAGCGCGCCTGCGCGCGACCGGCCCAAAGCGATGACGCCGCCATGTAGGAGCGCGCATTGCGCGCGACCCGTCAGAAGCGAAACCCTCGCACCTCAATCCCGATGCGACGCATTCCGGTCGCGACCGGCGCCCATCTGGCGATCCAGCTTGCCGAAGATCTTCTTGAACACCCGAGAGAATTTACCGCGCTTGGTCTTGCGGTTCTTCTCTTCCTCGGAAGTGAGCCAGGCCACCTGGATCACCCGGCGCTCCCCCTCGTAGGGCAGGTGGCCGTGGTAGGAATTCTCGGCGCGGCGGAACACGGCAAACTCGCCGTACAGCGGCTTCAGCTCCGGCACCACCGTGTCGTCGATGTTGTCGATGGAGTTCAGAAAGCGCAGGCAGCCATCGCTGGTGTCCGGCCACAGGGGATTCAGGTAGATCAGCGCCGTAGCGATCTTCGACTTGCTGTCGGTATGGATCGTGCCGTGGCGGCGGTTGAGCAGGCGGCAGAGCGTGACCAGGGTAGGGTAGTTCTCAAGCCCCTCGATACCCAGATGCCGCCCGATGGCTGCCGAAAACGCCCGTGAGGTCATCTGCCCCACCAGCTCGTTCACGGACGGACCGCAGTCGCCGGCGTCGTACGGGAAGAACCCCGCGCTGGAATACTGGGGGAAATCCCGCTCCAGTTCCGGGCGGGCCTCGTCGGGCAGCTGGCCGTGCGCAATCATGAACGAGAACGGCTCATGCCGGATGTCGGTGTCGGGACGATCCAGGCGGGCAGGGTCCAGCAGCATGGCGGGTGGTTCTCGTGTGATGCCTCGTTCGATTGTATCGTGGCAGACCGCTGTTCCTGCGGCAAATCGTGTACTCTCGTTCACGGTTGAAATGGTGGACAGAAGAGGGCTTCGCGCCTATCATTCTTACCCGCCCAACGATTACTTATCCCCAAGGCCCACGAGCCGCTAAACGCTGGCTTGCGGGCTTTGCTGCACCTGAAGGCGGCCATCCCATGCGTACTCCTGCTCTGCTTGCTCTCGAAGACGGCAGCGTTTTTCTCGGCCACTCGGTCGGTGCCCGCGGTGAGACCGTCGGTGAGGTGGTGTTCAACACCGCCATGACCGGTTATCAGGAAATCCTGACCGATCCCTCGTACAACCAGCAGATCGTCACGCTGACGTACCCGCACATCGGCAACACCGGCACCAACGAAGTCGACGTCGAAGCCGACCGTGTCCACGCGGCGGGCCTCATCGTCCGCGACGTTCCCCGTCTGGCCAGCAACTGGCGCAGCCAGGAACCCCTGCCGCACTACCTCGAGCGCCACAACATCGTGGCCATCGCGGGTATCGACACGCGTCGTCTCACCCGCATCCTTCGCGAGAAGGGCGCCCTGAATGGCTGCATCGTCGCCGGTGAAGCCATCGATGCCGACGCCGCCGTGGCGAAGGCCAAGGGCTTCCCTGGCCTCAACGGCATGGACCTGGCCAAGGTGGTCAGCACCACGAAGACCTACCAGTGGTCCGAAGGCGTCTACGACCTCGACCGCCAGGCCTTCTACAACGCGCCGAAGAAATTCCACGTGGTGGCTTACGACTTCGGCGTGAAGCGCAATATCCTGCGCCTGCTCGCCGGTCGCGGCGTCGATATCACCGTGGTTCCGGCGCAGACGCCGGCCTCGGAAGTGCTCGCCATGAATCCGGATGGCGTGTTCCTCGCCAACGGCCCGGGCGATCCGGCTGCCTGCGACTACGCCATCGAGGCCACGAAGCAGATTCTCGACACGAAGATTCCCACCTTCGGCATCTGCCTCGGTCACCAGATCATGGCCCTCGCCATCGGCGCGAAAACGCTGAAGATGAAGTTCGGCCATCACGGCGCGAATCATCCGGTGAAGGACCACGACACCGGCCGCGTGCTGATCAGCTCGCAGAACCACGGCTTCGCCGTGGATCCCGCGACGCTGCCGGCCAACGTCCGCGTCACCCACACCTCGCTGTTCGACGGCTCGCTGCAGGGCTTCGCCCTCACCGATCGCCCGGCGTTCTGCTTCCAGGGTCACCCGGAAGCCAGCCCGGGTCCGGAAGACGTCGGCTACCTGTTCGACACGTTCATCGCCGCGCTGGAAGCGCACAAGGCGAAGCAGGCGTAACACGCCGCACGCCCCTGCCTTCCATCCAGCCTTCGATTTGCGAGAGATACCATGCCAAAGCGCACCGATCTAAAGACCATCCTCATCATTGGCGCCGGCCCGATCGTCATCGGTCAGGCCTGTGAGTTCGACTATTCCGGCGCCCAGGCCTGCAAGGCCCTGAAGGAAGAGGGCTACCGCGTCGTCCTGGTCAATTCGAACCCGGCGACGATCATGACCGACCCCGACACCGCCGATGCGGTGTACATCGAGCCGATCAACTGGCAGACCGTCGAGCGCATCATCGCCAAGGAGCGCCCGGACGCCGTGCTGCCCACGATGGGCGGCCAGACCGGCCTCAACTGCGCACTCGATCTCGCCGACAACGGCGTGCTCGAAAAGTACGGCGTGGAGCTGATCGGCGCGTCGCGCGAAGCCATCCGCATGGCCGAAGACCGCGACCTGTTCCGCAAGGCCATGGCCGACATCGGCCTGGAATGCCCCAAGGCTGCCGTGGCCCGCTCCATGGAGCAGGCGCTCGAAATCCAGACCACCGTCGGCTTCCCGACCATCATCCGCCCGAGCTTCACCCTCGGCGGCTCCGGTGGCGGCATCGCCTACAACAAGGAAGAATTCGTCGAGATCGTCGGTCGCGGCCTCGAACTCTCGCCCACGCACGAAGTGCTGGTCGAAGAGTCGGTGCTGGGCTGGAAGGAATTCGAGATGGAAGTGGTCCGCGACAAGGCGGACAACTGCATCATCGTGTGCTCGATCGAAAACTTCGATCCGATGGGCGTGCACACCGGCGACTCCATCACGGTTGCCCCGGCACAGACGCTCACCGACAAGGAATACCAGCGCCTGCGTAACGCATCCATCGCGGTGCTGCGCAAGATCGGCGTGGACACCGGTGGCTCCAACGTGCAGTTCGGCATCAACGCCGAAGACGGCCGCGTGGTCGTCATCGAGATGAACCCGCGCGTGTCGCGCTCGTCGGCGCTGGCTTCCAAGGCCACCGGCTTCCCGATCGCCAAGGTCGCCGCCAAGCTCGCCGTCGGCTACACGCTGGACGAACTGCGCAACGACATCACCGGTGGCCTCACCCCGGCGTCGTTCGAGCCGTCCATCGACTACGTCGTCACCAAGATCCCGCGCTTCGCCTTCGAGAAGTTCCCGGCGGCCGACGCCCGCCTCACCACGCAGATGAAGTCGGTGGGCGAAGTGATGGCCATGGGCCGCACCTTCCACGAATCGATGCAGAAGGCCCTGCGCGGCCTGGAAATCGGCAAGACCGGTCTCAACCCCACCGGCCTGGACATCGGCAGCGAAGAAGGCTTCCAGACGCTCAAGCGCGAACTGCGCGAGCCGCGTCCGGACCGCGTGTTCCACGTGGCCGATGCCTTCCGCGCCGGCCTGTCGCTGGAAGAAGTGCACGACCTGACCCGCATCGATCCGTGGTTCCTCGCCGCGTTCGAAGACATCGTGATGACCGAAGGCGAAGTGCAGCGCCAGGGCCTCACCGCGCTGGACGAGCCGCGCATGCGCGAGCTCAAGCGCATGGGTTTCTCCGATGCGCGCCTGGCCGAGCTGGTCGGTACCGACGAAGGCGCCGTGCGTCACCTGCGTCGCACGCTGGGCGTGCGCCCGGTGTACAAGCGCGTGGATTCCTGCGCCGCCGAGTTCGCCACCACCACCGCGTACATGTATTCCACGTACGAGGAAGAGTGCGAGGCGAACCCGACCGACAAGAACAAGATCATCGTGCTGGGTGGCGGTCCGAACCGCATCGGCCAGGGCATCGAGTTCGACTACTGCTGCGTGCACGCGGCTCTCGCCCTGCGCGAGGATGGTTTCGAAACCATCATGGTCAACTGCAACCCGGAAACCGTCTCCACCGACTACGACACTTCCGATCGCCTGTACTTCGAGCCGCTCACGCTCGAAGACGTGCTGGAGATCGTCGACCTCGAAAAGCCGAAGGGCGTCATCGTGCAGTACGGCGGCCAGACCCCGCTCAAGCTCGCCCGTGCGCTTGAAGCTGCCGGCGTGCCCGTGATCGGCACCAGCGCCGACTCGATCGACCTGGCGGAAGATCGCGAGCGCTTCCAGAAGATGATCCAGAAGCTGGATCTCAAGCAGCCGCCGAACCGCACGGCGCGCAACGCCGACGAAGCGCTGGCCCTGGCTCGCGAGATCGGCTACCCGCTGGTGGTGCGTCCGAGCTACGTGCTCGGTGGCCGTGCCATGGAAATCGTCTACGCCGATGCCGACCTCTCGCGCTACATCCGCGAGGCCGTGCAGGTGTCCAACGAGTCGCCGGTGCTGCTCGACCGCTTCCTCGACCACGCCGTGGAAGTGGACGTGGACATCGTCGCCGACGCCGAGGGCAACGTGCTCGTGGGCGGCATCATGGAGCACATCGAGGAAGCCGGCGTGCACTCGGGCGATTCCTCGTGCTCGCTGCCGCCGTACTCGCTCTCGCAGGAAGTGCAGGACGAAATGCGTCGCCAGGTGAAGCTGATGGCGCAGGAACTGAAGGTCATCGGCCTGATGAACACGCAGTTCGCCATCCAGGGCGACGACGTGTTCATCCTCGAAGTGAATCCGCGCGCCTCGCGCACGGTGCCCTTCGTCTGCAAGGCCACCGGCATGTCGCTGGCGAAGATCGCCGCGCGCGCCATGGCCGGTCGCACGCTGGTGGAGCAGGGCACCACGAAGGAAATCATCCCTTCGTACTACTCGGTGAAGGAAGCCATCTTCCCGTTCCTGAAGTTCCAGAACGTCGATCCGATCCTCGGCCCCGAGATGCGTTCCACGGGCGAAGTGATGGGCGTGGGTCGCACCTTCGGCGCCGCCTTCGCGCGCGGCCACGACGCCGCCGGCATCAAGGCCCCGCCGAAGGGCAAGGTGTTCATGTCGGTGCGTGACGCCGACAAGGACCGCCTGCTGCCCATCGCGAAGGACGTGGCCGATCGCGGCTATGTCATCGTCGCCACGGCGGGCACGGCCACGTTCCTGCAGGACAACGGCGTTGCCTGCGAGCGCATCAACAAGGTGCTCGAAGGTCGTCCGCACATCGTCGATCTCATCAAGAACGGCGAAGTGGTCTATATCGTCAACACGACGGAAGGCAAGCAGGCCATCTCTGACTCCTTCTCCATCCGTCGCGAAGCCTTGCAACAGCGTGTCACGTATTCCACGACCGTCGCAGGTGCGCGTGCCCTGGTGCACTCGCTCGACTTCCACACGAACCCGGAAGTGAACAGCCTGCAGGAACTGCACAAGGAGCTTCATGCATGAGCAGCACACGTCCACCCATGACCCAGAAGGGCGCCGACCGCCTGCGTACCGAGCTGGAACACCTCAAAGGCCCGAAGCGCCAGGCGATCATCGCCGCGGTGGCCGAGGCGCGTGCGCACGGTGACCTGAAGGAAAACGCCGAGTACCACGCGGCGCGCGAAGAGCATGGCTTCAACGAAGGCCGCATCGCGGAGCTGGAAGCCGCGCTGTCGAATTCGGAAGTCATCGATACCGAGCGTCTTGGCGTCGGTTCGCGCATCGTGTTCGGCGCCATCGTCGAACTGGTGGATCTGGACTCCGAGGTGGAAGTCACCTACCAGATCGTGGGCGACGTGGAAGCGGACATCAAGAAGAACCTTATCGCCGTGTCTTCCCCGATCGCGCGTGCACTGATCGGCAAGAGCGAAGGCGACGAGTTCGACTTCACGGCGCCGAACGGCGTGAAGAGCTACGAGATCAAGGGCGTGCGTTACAGCTGATTTCGTTGCGTCATGCCGTGGTGAAAAAACGCCCCTTATGGGGCGTTTTTTCTGCCCGGTGCCGAGAATTGATGGCGCGCATCTAAAGGGTGGTGCTGTACGAGTACTGTCCGGTTCTAAGGCTGCATTTAGCTCTGGATAGATAGCTGGCGAACCACTCGATCTGCTCCGTCTTGCGTTTATCGTTCTGGTGCTGGATGCGTTCGTCCTGGATCTTTTCCATCAACACGTCTCTTACATCTTCAAGGGTGAACTCATCACCGTCGTAACTCAGTGTGCGCTCCATCTCCAGCATGTAGAAGATGTTCAGGTAAAAGCGTTTGTCCTCATCGTCCTGATTCACGATCCGTGGAGTCCAGTCACGCACCAGCTTGTTCATGAGTGCGACGGATTCCTCTGACTGATTTCGTGTCTCGAAATCGTGCTGTAGCTTGCCCGCTTCCTCGGATAGCAGGATTCTCGGGTAGTTCGCGTCCTTCGATTCCAGCCGGTAGGCCTCATTGATTGCAGGGCCGAAGCATCCATCGGAATCGACGAAAGCGTCATCCAGCGTCACGCCACCCCGGACACGATAGCCGTGGCGTGCCAGCCTCAAGGCCAATATCGACGTATTGAAGAGAGCAACATGCAATAACTGCTCGTCGCTGCGTTTTTCAGCGGGAAGGCCGGGCTTGTGAAAGTAGGTGATGTATGCGCAGTCCGAAAAACTGAAGAGCTTGCGGTCGTACGCGACATACGAGTGCGAATCAGAAGCCTGGCGCTCCTGGCTCTCCCGTACGCTGGAATGGAAAAGGCGATGTATCGCGTATTTCTTCTCGAAGCCCGTGATGTCCCTTGATCCAACGATGTCGATGAAAATGACGACCATTTTCTCGTAGCCCATTGCCGTTCCCTGGAGTCGTTGAGTGCCGTGGGCAGGATGACAGGTAGGCGAGAGTTCGTGTTGTAGAAGGGTTGATACTGCTGCTTGCTGGCGGGGCACTGCAAATCGGCAGGCAGACCTCTAATATGCCCGCAAGGTAGCCGAATCTGCGGGGGTGGATATGGGCGCAGCAAGAACGGATGGCCGTGTGACGGGGCCACTGGCACGTGAGCGCACCATCGCAGGGCCTTCTTTCAACCGCTGGCTGGTACCGCCTGCCGCGCTGGCCATCCACCTGTGCATCGGCATGGCCTACGGGTTTTCCGTCTTCTGGCTGCCCATGACGAAACTGGTTCCCGGCGCGGATGCGGCCGCTTGTGCCAGCCAGGGGTTCATCGACCAGCTCACCACCTCCACGTGCAACTGGACGGTGCCGTCGGTCAACCATGTCTTCGAGACCTTCATCGCCATGCTGGGGCTGGCTGCCGCCATCTGGGGCGGCTGGCTGGAGCACGCCGGGCCACGCAAGGCAGGATTCATCGCCGCCTGTTTCTGGGGTGGCGGCCTCGTGATCGGAGGGATTGGCGTCGCGGTCCACCAGCTCTGGCTGGTCTACCTCGGCTGTGGCCTGCTGGGTGGCATAGGGCAGGGCCTGGGTTACATCACGCCGGTATCCACCCTGATCAAGTGGTTCCCGGACCGACGAGGGCTTGCCACGGGCTTTGCCATCATGGGCTACGGTGGCGGCGCCATGATCGGGGCGCCGATTGCCGTGAAACTTATGGAGGTGTTCCGCCAGGGTGAGGTTGCGGGCGTTGCGGTGACCCTTGTCGTGATGGGCGTCCTGTATTTCGTGGTCATGTCGTTGGGCGCCTTTGGCTTCCGCGTGCCGCCGGCGGGGTGGAAGCCTGCGGGATGGGAGCCCGGTACGTATAGCCGGGCGCTCCCCATGGTGACGCGCGGTCATGTGCATCTCGACCGTGCCTGGAAGACGCCGCAGTTCTGGCTCATCTGGGGCGTGCTGTGCATGAACGTCACGGCGGGCATCGGGGTGATCTCCATGGCTAGCCCGATGTTGCAGGACGTCTTCGGTGGACGACTGCTGGGCGTGGGCCCGGCCGTTGAACTCACCGCTGCGCAGAAGGCGGCGATTGCCGCGGCGGCGGCCGGTCTGGTGGGGCTGGTCAGCCTGTTCAACAGCGTGGGTCGTCTGTTCTGGGCGTCGGCGTCCGATGTGCTGGGGCGCAAGCTGACCTACGCCATCTTCTTCATCCTTGGCATCGTGCTCTACTGCCTGCTGCCCAGCCTCGGCCACTTCGGCATGGCGGCGCTCTTCGTCATTACGGTCTGCGTGATCCTTTCGATGTACGGCGGCGGTTTCGCCACCGTGCCCGCCTATCTGGCGGATATTTTCGGAACCCAGATGGTAGGCGCCATCCATGGTCGCCTCCTGACCGCTTGGTCCGTGGCGGGCGTCATCGGGCCGGTACTGATCGCCAGCATCCGCGAATCCCAGCTCGGCGCCGGCGTGCCGAAGAATCTCGTCTACGATCGCACGCTCTACATTCTCGCCGGGCTGCTGCTGGTCGGTCTGGTCTGCAACCTGCTGGTGCGCCCCGTGGATTCACGTCACCACATGAGCGAAGCGCAGCTCCAGAGGGAGCGCTCGATGCAGCACGAGGCGATGGCCTCCGAGGCAACTCTGGCCGCCGCCGCGCGCGGCCCGCTAGGAGCATTGGGAATCGTCGCGTGGCTGGCCGTGGGCATACCTTTCCTGATTGGCGTATGGATTGCCTTGCAGAAGGCTGCCGCGCTGCTATAACGGAAATCGTTGGCAGTGCAGGGGGTGTTTCGGTGACGGGAAGTCTGGTTTGCGTGGGCGTCGGGATGATGCTCGGTTCGCATCTCACGCCGCTGGCACGCAGCGAAATCGAAGGTGCGGACGTCGTCTTCGTGGCGGTATCCGATGCACTGGTAGAGCGCTGGATCATCGCCATGCACCCGGACGCGCGCAGCCTGCAACCGCTCTATGCCGAGGACAAGCCGCGCACGGAAACCTATGCGCACATGGTCGATGTCATTCTCACAGAGGTCAGGGCCGGGCGACGGGTATGTGCTGTGTTCTACGGTCATCCGGGCATCTTCGTTTCCGCTTCCCATGAGTGCATCCGGCAGGCACTTGCCGAAGGCTATCCCGCGCATATGGAGCCGGGCATTTCCGCATCGGACTGCCTGTATGCCGATCTCGGCATCGACCCCGGCAGTGTCGGCTGCCAGCATTACGAGGCGACCCAGTTCCTGCTTTATGGTCGTCGCTTCGATACCTCGGCGTGGCTCATCCTGTGGCAGGTCGGCCTCGTGGGTGACGTGACCCTGCGCCAGCGGACGACGGGAAGGGCATACCGACAGGTTCTAGTCGATGTGCTTTGCCAGGACGTGCCGGCAGACCACGAGGTCATTCTTTACCGGGCGCCCGTGCTGCCCGTGGATGGTCCGCAGATCATGCGTTTGCCATTGCGCGCGTTGCCGGAGGCCGATTTCGGCACCAGTCATACCCTGGTCATCCCGCCTTGCGCAGATCTCCATGTAAACGCAAGCATCCTGGCTCGCCTGCGCAGGCTGTCGGCCGACGCAGGCACTTGATCGGCTTCACATTCCGGCCGGCCCGGCCAGAAGGCCTACTACTCCCGGCGGCGGTGCAGGCGATATCATCAAGTGGCGATCGTCCTCGAGGGGAGGTGCGACGCGCGGTTGGGCGCCGGGTCGCCGTCGCCCCGGGGATACAAGGGTATATGGGCAATGTCATCGAGTTCCTGGCCCGTGTCGGTCGTGAAGCGTCGCTGCGCCATGCGCGTGGCGACGGGTATGACCGGGCACTGGAGGGGGCGGGATTCGATCCACCTACGGCAGAGGTGCTGAGGGCCCGCGATGGCGCTACCCTTCGCGCATTGCTGGGGCAGCGTGCCTACTTTGAAACGCAGATGGGAGAGGAGCCGCCACCCGACAATGTCGAAGTGCCGCCATCCAGGGAAGAGGAGCCAGGGCATGAGCCATCCACCGATGATCCCGCGCCGGCGGAATCGCCCCAATGACGCCGTGAGGCAACTGGCCTGTCTCTGCTGCCTGGTGATTGCCGGGTGGCTGGTGCCGGGTGTTGCTGTGCATGCCAGCGACACGCCGGTCACGCCGGCTGCGATGCTGGCCGAGGCCGATGCGGTCAAGACCGGTGATGAAGGGCGCTTCAGTCGCCTGCTTCAAGAGCTTGGCGCGGTGGAGAAGACACTTTCACCGCGAGACCTTTCGATGCTGCACTTCCTGCGCGGCTGGCGTGCCACGTGGATCGGTGATTACGACACGGGCCGCGCCCTGCTCGAAGATGTGGCCGATAACTCGCCCGACACCGTGCTGCGCTTCCGCGCCACGGCTACGCTGATCAACCTGCTGGGCAACGGGCACCGCTACGAGCAGGCGTTCCAGCGGCTGGCAAAGCTGCAGGAGATGTTGCCTTCCATTCGCGACCACAGGGCACGTTTCCAGGGGCAGGGCGAGGCGTCGCAGTTGCTGAGTTCGGCAGGCCAGGACGAACAGGCCGAAGCTTACGCACGCGCCATGATGGCCGACCCGCCTCCGGGGGAGTCGATCTGCAAGGGGGCCCAGCACCTGATCCGCGCGCGTCGCGAGGGCGGCCATCTGGATGTGCTCGACCCGATGTTCGAAAAGGCCCTGGCCAGCTGCACGGGCCCCAGTGATGAAGTGTTTGCCCATGCGATGCGCTCCGACATCGCGACGTTCTACCTCACGCATGGTCGCCCGGCGGACGCCGTCAAACTGCTGACCACGTATCGCGATGCCATGCGTGCGCTCAATTATCCGGTGCTGCTGGCCGAGGTCGACGCGACGCTCGCGCAGTCGTATCTGAAGCTGGGGCAATTGCCCGAGGCACGGCGTTCGGCAATGTCCGCGGCGTCCGTGGCCATCCGCAACGAATTCACCGATTCACGTCGCATAGCCTATGAAGTGCTGTATCAGGTGGAACAGCGGCTGGGCAACATCAGTGCTGCACTGACCTACCACGAGCAATTCATGGCCGCCGACAAGGCCTACATAGACGATATCAGCGCCCGGAGCCTTGCGTTCCAGATCGTCAACCAGCAATTGCTGGCGCGCAAATCCGAAGTCGATGCGCTCAACAAGCAGAACGAAATCCTTCGACTGACGGGCGCACTGGCGCGCAAGGACGTGGAAACCGGGCGCCTCTACATCTTCGTGCTGCTGGTGTGCATGGTGGCGATCGGATGGCTTTTGCTTTGGTTGCGACGCTCCCAGCTGCGTTTCATGAAGCTGGCGCGGCGCGACGGCCTGACCGGCATCAGCAATCGCGAGCATTTCGTCGACCAGTCCGAGCGCGTGCTTGCTTACGGTGCGCGTTCCGACCGCGGCGCCTGCCTGATCCTGTTCGACCTGGATCATTTCAAGAACGTCAACGACACGTACGGGCATGCCGTGGGCGACGAAACGCTGAAGCGGGCCGTGGACGTGTGCAGGCGGGCATTGCATGCCTGTGATGTGTTCGGGCGGCTGGGCGGCGAGGAATTCGCGGTGCTGTTGCCCGATTGCAGTGCCACGCAGGCGCGTGCGCGCGCCGAGCAGCTGCGCTTGTCGATCGCCGCCACGTCGGCGACGGAGTCGCTACCCAATCTTCAGGTGACGGCCAGTTTTGGCGTGGCTTCGACCCTGCAATGCGGCTTTGAACTGCACCGTTTGCTGGTGGTGGCCGATGCCGCGCTGTATCGCGCGAAGCGTGCGGGGCGCAATTGCGTCATGGTGGGCGATACGGGGGATATTCCGGATTCGCCTTATGTGCCCAGTGAGGCGCGGGGGTGATGTCGTGGAAATCGGAGCGGTCGCGCGCAAGGCGCGCTCCTACAAGGTATTCGTAGCCTTGTAGGAGCGCGCCTCGCGCGCGACCGTTACCTGCACAAGGCCACACCCCGGAAGATTCCCAAACAACACCCATAAAAAAAGGCCGCTTTCGCGGCCTTTTTTAACAACCCATCGCAGCTGAAATCAGCGCTGACGAGCCTTGAAGCGCGGGTTGCTCTTGCAGATCACAAACACTTTGCCGCGACGGCGCACGACTTTGCAGTCACGGTGACGCGACTTCGCGGACTTCAAAGAGGAAAGCACCTTCACGGCCAGCTCCTGAGATATTGCAGACAAGGAAAAACGAAATTGTAGCGATACTGCGAGGGTCACGCAAGCCCTCGGATTGATTCGTCTTTCATGAGGTGCCGAGAGCGCTGCGGGCCTCGCGCACCGTGCGCAGGAAACTTTCCAGCACGGGGGACGTATTGTCGACGCGACTGGCCACCGCCAGCAACAGATAAGCCTCCGGATCGTCCAGGGCCGCGAAGGTCACGCCTTCCAGCCGCACGGTACGCAGCGAGGCCGGCACCAGGGCCAGGCCGAGCCCTGCGGCCACCAGGGGCAGCAGGGAAGGGATCTGCTGGGCCTCCTGGCGGATATTGGGACGGAAACGGGCCTTGTCGGCGAGCAGGCTCAGGCGATCGATCAGGGTGGCGGCCTGGCCGCGCGGCGGCGCCACGAAGCGCTCGTTCGCCAGTTCCTCCATGCGCACCGATTCCCGCCCGGACAGACGATGACGGGCGGGCAGGGCGACCACCAGCGGCTCGTGGTCGATGACTTCGACGTTGAGCTGGCGGGCGTTGGCGATGCCTTCCGGATGAGCGCGGAGCAGGCCCAGGTCCAGCTGTCCGCTGAGAATCGCGTCGTACTGGGCCTTGGTGGGCATCTCGCCCAGGTGCAGGCTGACCCCGGGAGCCGATTGCGTGAAGCGGAGCAAGGTTTCCGGCAGGGCAGGATGGAAGGATACGGAGGTGGCGTAGGCCAGCTTCAGCTGACCCGTGAATCCGGCGGCTGCCTCGGCCACGACCGTGCGGGCCGTCTCGGCCCGGGCCAGGATGGCCTTGGCCTCGAGCAGGAACAGGCGGCCGGGCTCGGTCAGGGCCACGCGACGGCGGTTGCGGTCCAGCAGGCGCACGCCGAGATCGGCCTCCAGGGCCAGGATTTGCTGGGACAGGGGTGGCTGCGAGATATGCAGGCGCTGGGCGGCCTGGGTAAAGCTCAGGGTTTCCGCTACCTCGATGAAGTAGCGCAGTTGGCGCAGATCGAACATAGTCGATTTTCGTATAAGTGATCGCTGAAAGATATATTGGCGAACATTTCCTAGGAAATCTATGATTCACCTCGACCTACCACCAACCCCTCCCCCTGGGTCGGTAGGTCCCTCGCCCTGCGGCGACGCTAATATCCGGCATCTGGCCTACCTCCCCCCCGAGGCCCATGCTGAGGCGTCTCCCGCAGGGCGACTTTCTTTCCAGGCCCCGGTCGAGAGACCGGGGCTTTTTTGTGCGGTGAGTTTGGCGGTGTGTTTTCGGCTTCGCCGGTCGCGCGCAGGCGCGCTCCTACAACAGCCGCTCTGTAGGAGCGCGCCTGCGCGCGACCGGTAACCCGGCAGTACACAAAGCACCGCGCCACCCGCACCGAAGCCCGGGTGACCCGATCCCTCAGACCTTCGAAACGAAATCGCACTCCGTGCTGGCGCGCACCTGATTCTCGTCCACGTCCGGCGCCAACTCGATCAAGACCAGGCCCTCCGGGGTGACGTCGAACACCGCCAGGTCGGTGATGATGCGGTCGACCACGCCCTTGCCGGTGAGGGGCAGGCTGCATTCCTGCAGGATCTTCGGCGAGCCGTCTTTCGCGGTGTGCTCCATCACCACCACCACGCGCTTCACGCCGGCCACGAGATCCATGGCGCCGCCCATGCCCTTGACCATCTTGCCGGGCACCATCCAGTTGGCGATATCGCCTTCATGGGTGACCTGCATGGCGCCGAGGATCGAGATGTCCACGTGGCCGCCGCGGATCATCGCGAAGGAATCGGCGCTGGAGAAATACGATGCGCCCGGGCGGGCGGTCACGGTCTGCTTGCCGGCGTTGATGAGGTCGGCGTCCACTTCGTCTTCGGTCGGGAAGGGGCCGATGCCGAGCAGGCCGTTTTCGGATTGCAGCCACACGTCCACGCCGTCGGGCAGGTGGTTGGCGACCAGGGTGGGCAGGCCGATGCCGAGGTTCACGTAATCGCCGTCGGAGAGTTCCAGCGCGGCGCGTTGCGCCATCTGTTCACGGTTCCAGGCCATGGTGGGTCTCCTTCAGGCGCGCACGGTGCGCTGTTCGATGCGCTTGGACGGCGCGGGATTGAGCACGATGCGGTCGACGTAGATGCCCGGGGTATGGATCTGGTCCGGGTCCAGTTCGCCGATGTCCACCATGATTTCCACTTCGGCCACGCAGACCTTGCCGGCCGTGGCGACCATGGGGTTGAAGTTGCGCGCGGTCTTGCGGAATACGAGGTTGCCCGACGGATCGGCCTTCCACGCCTTGACCAGGGCCACGTCGGCCACGATGGAGCGTTCCATCACGTACATGCTGCCGTCGAACTCGCGGGTTTCCTTGCCCTCGGCCACCTGGGTGCCGTAACCGGTGCGGGTGAAGAAGGCCGGGATGCCGGCACCGCCGGCGCGCAGCTTCTCGGCGAGCGTGCCCTGCGGGGTGAATTCCACTTCCAGCTCGCCGGCCAGGAACTGGCGCTCGAATTCCTTGTTTTCGCCCACGTACGACGAGACCATCTTGCGGATCTGGCGGGTTTCCAGCAGCAGGCCCAGGCCCACGCCGTCGATGCCGGCGTTGTTGGAGACCGCGGTGAGGCCCTTCACGCCCGAGTCGCGCAGCGCCTCGATCAGCAGTTCGGGGATGCCGCAGAGGCCAAAGCCTCCTACGGCGATCGTCTGTCCATCGGCCACGAGGCCAGCCAGCGCCTCGCGGGCGGTGGCGACACGCTTGTCGCGCTTGTGCGACTTCACCTGGTTCATGCGTCCTTCCAGTCCAAATCCGCGCGGTCCGGCCGCCGGTTCGCCGCCCATCATAGCCGACCGTCGTCACATTCCGTGGCTGTCCCCTGGTGCATGGTCGGATGATGGATGGCATTCATTTCCTTACCGAAACCCTCAAGAGGTGACGACGTGGGCAAGCAGAAGATCGGCGTGATCGGCATGGCCGTGATGGGGCGCAACCTGGCCTGGAACATCGAAAGCCGTGGTCACGCGGTATCCATCTACAACCGCACCCAGGCCCGGACGGACGAGGTGATGGCGCAGAGCAAGGGGCGCAGGCTGGTGCCTACCTCCAGCCTGGAAGAATTCGTGGATTCGCTGGAGAAGCCGCGCCGCATCCTGCTGATGGTGCAGGCGGGCAAGGGCACCGATGCGGTGATCGAGGAGCTGCGCCCCCTGCTCGACAAGGGTGACATCCTGATCGACGGCGGCAACACCTTCTTCAAGGACACCATCCGGCGCGGCGAGGAGCTGGCAAAGGATGGCCTGCACTTCATCGGCACCGGCGTCTCCGGTGGCGAGGAGGGTGCGCTCAAGGGACCGTCGATCATGCCCGGCGGCCCGCGCGACGCCTACGACCTCGTGTCGCCGATCCTCACGGAGATCGCCGCGAAGGCACCCGATGGCGAGCCCTGCGTCACCTGGATCGGCCCGGACGGAGCGGGTCACTACGTGAAGATGGTGCACAACGGCATCGAATACGGCGACATGCAGTTGATCGCAGAAAGTTACGCCGTGCTCAAGCATGTGGCCGGGCTGTCCAACGACGATCTGGCGGCGGTCTACCGGGAATGGAACGAAGGCGAACTGGACAGTTTCCTGATCGAGATCACCGCGAAGATCTTCGCCCGCAAGGACGATCGCACCGGCAAGGCCATGGTCGACGTGATCCTGGACAAGGCAGCGCAGAAAGGCACCGGCAAGTGGACCAGCCAGAGTGCGCTTGACCTGGGCGTGCCGTTGACCCTCATCACCGAATCGGTCTTCGCGCGCGTGCTTTCGTCGATGAAGGACGAGCGCGTCGAGGCAGGCAAGGCGCTTGCGGGACCTGCGGATGTGGCGCCCGTGAAGGACACGAAGGCCTTCGTCGAAGCCGTGCGCAAGGCGCTCTACATGAGCAAGATCATTTCCTATGCGCAAGGTTTTGCGCAGTTGCGCGCCGCATCGGAAGAACACGGGTGGAGCCTGCACTACGGCGCGATCGCGAAGATCTTCCGGGCCGGCTGCATCATCCGTGCACGCTTCCTGCAAAAAATCACCGATGCCTACGACCACGATGCGGCATTGAAGAATCTCCTGCTGAGCCCGTATTTCCGCGATATCGCGCGGGATTACCAGTCTTCGCTGCGTGACGTGGTTTCCGCCGCCGTGAAGGCGGGGGTTCCGGTACCCGGTTTCTCCGCCGCCATTGCGTACTACGACAGCTACCGGGCACCGGTCTTGCCCGCGAATCTCATCCAGGCCCAGCGCGATTTCTTTGGTGCGCACACCTTCGAGCGGGTGGACGAGAAGGGCAGTTTCCATCTGGAATGGGCCACGCCGCAGGCCTGACGCCATGTGGGGACGCGGCCTTGCGCGCCGCGTCCTGCCACATCGGAGCGGAATTGCGTCGCGCTTGCGCAGCATGGTGCTAGCGCTGGTAGCAAACCTCCCTATAGAGTTGGGCAATTCGGCGTTTCGCCGAAAGGAGCGGCGACGGGGCCGCGTCAACGAGGGAGTACGTTGTTCCATGCTCAGAAGTTCGCTGATCGGCGCCACGGCGCTAGCGGTCGCGCTTGCCGGTTGCTCGACGCTGCCGCAGCCAAGCGATGACGGTGCATTGCAGCGCGAAGCCATGGCGGGCACCGAGAAGCCGGCGCCGAAGCCGCGCATCATGCCCAACACCAACCCGACGGCAACGGGCATCGTTCCGCCCCAGATCACCAACGGCACGGGCGAGTTCGTCAAGCCGGTAGGGCTGGCCAAGCCGAAGCCGGCCGCCGAGGGCGCCGGCACCGTGACCTTCAATTTCGAGAACCAGCCGGTCGAGTCGGTGGTGAAGGCCATCCTGGGCGACCTGCTGCACGAGAACTATTCCATCGTGCCGGGCGTGCAGGGCAACGTGTCGTTCTCCACGTCGCAGCCGGTCACCGAGGACCAGGCGCTGCCCATCCTCGAGACGCTGCTGTCCTGGACCAACAATGCGCTGGTACGCACGAACGATCGCTACGTGGTGATGCCCGCGAAAGACGCCGTGCCGGGCAACGTCGTGCCCAGCATGGGCGCCACGGCACCGGTAGGTGGCCTGCAGGCCCGGCTCTATCCCCTGCATTACATCTCGGCCACCGAGATGCAGAAGCTCATCAAGCCCTTTGCGCGGGCCGATGCCACCCTGCTGGCCGACGCCACCCGCAACGTGCTGGTCATGGCCGGCACGGGCAGCGAGCTGGAAAACTACGATCGCACGATCAAGACCTTCGACGTGGACTGGCTCAAGGGCATGTCCGTGGGTGTGTTCGCGCTCAAGCGCGCCGAGGTCAAGGACCTCACCCCGACGCTCGACAAGCTTTTCGGCGAGAAGGGCAACACGCCCATGGCCGGCCTGTTGCGCTTCATCCCGATCGAGCGCACCAATTCCCTGGTGGTGATCAGCCCGCAGTCGGAATACCTGGAAGAGGTTAAGGGCTGGATCGATCGCATCGACAGCGGCGGCGGCAACGAGCCCGAGCTATACGTGTACGACGTGCGCAATATCCAGGCCGCCGACCTGGCCGATTACCTTGCGGGCATCTACGGTGGCGGTTCAGGTAGCGGCGGCTCCTCCGATCGTGGCGGCCGTGTCGGCCCGGGGCTCAATTCCGGCACGGTCGGCGGTGACAGCGATCTCGGCAACCGTGGCGGCTCCGGGCTTGGAAGCACGACGGGCTCCTTCGGCAACAGTTCGTCGTCTTCGTCGTCCTTTGGCTCGTCGTCGGGCTCCAGCTCGTTCGGCAGTTCGGGTAGCAACGGATTCGGCAGTTCGTCGAACGGCAGCAGTGGTTCCTCCTATGGCGCGGCGGGTGGCGGCTTTTCGGGCAGTGGCTTCGACGACCTCGATGCCAACCGCAAGCAGCGCAGCGGCCCCATCACCACCGAAGATGGCGTGCGCATCACCGCGGTGGATGGCAGCAACCAGCTCATGGTGCGCTGCCGTCCGTCGCAGTGGAACGAGATCGAGCAGGCCATCAAGCGCCTGGATACCGTGCCGCTGCAGGTGCAGATCGAAACCCGCATCCTCGAAGTGAATCTCACGGGTAACTTCCGTTTCGGCGTGCAGTGGTACCTGGAGGGCCTGGCGGGAGGTACCACGACGACGCCGGGACATCCCAGTGAGCGCCAGGTCGCGCTGGGCAACGGCGGACTGACTTATACACCGGACAGTGCCAGCGGTCCGGGTGATTCGTTCTATTACTCCTTCGTCAACAAGAACATTGCTGTCGCACTCAGGGCAATGGAAACCAGCGGCAACACCAAGACGCTATCCGCGCCGTCGCTGGTGGTGATGAACAACCAGAAGGCGCACATCCAGATCGGCGACCAGATTCCGATCACGCAGACCTTCGTCAACACCAGCGCCAACACCGACAACACGGTGGGCCAGGTGGAATACAAGGACACCGGCGTGATCCTCAACGTGCGTCCGCGCGTGAATCCCGGTGGCCTGGTCTATATGAACATCAGCCAGGTGGTGAGCGCGGCCGATACGGCCACGGCAGCCAATGGCAACGTGACGATTCACCAGCGCGAAGTCGCAACCCAGGTGGCGGTGCAGACCGGGCAGACCGTGCTGCTGGGCGGTCTGATCCAGCAGAACGAAGGCACCACGGACACCGGCATCCCCGGTCTCAACCGCATTCCTATCTTCGGCAGGCTTTTCGGCACCACCTCACGCAACCGCAACCGCACCGAGCTGATCGTGCTGATCACCCCGCGCGTGGTCACCAACGGCGAGGAAGCCAAGCAGGTCACGGACGAGTATCAGCAGAAGTTCGAGTCACTGCGCCCTCTGCAGGAAACCGCAGCGCCGGCCACGCCCGTGCCTGCCAGGCTGGGCAGCGGCCAGCCTACTGTGACGGCACCCATGCACTGACGGGCTACCGGCCGAGCGGGTTGGGATACACCAGCTTCGGCCGGTAAGGCTGCACCGAGATGCCCAGGTTGGGGCCCATCCGGTTCTGCAGGCTGCTGGCGTTGTAAAGGCCCAGGGTGTTGCTGGGTCGTTTCGAGATATCGGCGCCCGGGATCTCCGGCGCCTTGGGCGTCGCTTCCGCCGTCACCAGGCGGGTCAGGCAGCTATAGGAGAGCGCGGCGCTGCCTGCGCTTGCCGGCGACACGCAGCCCTCTGGCGAGGCCGTGGCGCTGACCCCGGGCAACTGCACCACGTGTTGCGCATGAGTCGCCGTGGCGGCCAGCAGAATCGCGCCGATAAATAATTGCCGAATATGCATATGCATGCTCCATGCAGGCGAATGGCCGGATTATGGCGCGCCCCATGGCATCGTGATGTTACGGCAGGCTTGTCATGTTTTCGTAGCCTTTTCTGTCACGAAACATGCGCCGTTGTGTCATTTGCCGCGCCTAGCCTTCGGCCCGAACGAGACCCGTAAGTCCCTGCGCGAGGAATGGCCGTGGCACGCAGCGTTATCGCGCTCGTCGCGTGCATGTTCCTCATTGCGGTGCAGCCATGCATGGCGCAGGACGGGTCCTCGACGGCGAAGCCACAGGGGTCGGATGAAACGCATGCGCCAGCGCGCTTCGACATCGATGCACAACCGCTTGCGAAGGCGTTGCGCGCATTCAGTGAAGCCACTGGCATCGCCGTGCTGTTCGACGATGCGCTGGTCGCATCGCTCTCCACACACGGAGTGCACGGTAATGTCGATCCGCGCGATGCGCTGCGTATCCTCCTCGTGGATACGGGGCTTGAAGCGCAGTTCGCCTCGATGAATGCCTTCACGGTCACCGCAGCCCATGTATCGCAGCCGGCCGATGGAGAGCCGCCATCCGCACGGGGTGCGCGCGATGTCGCACCGGACATCGACGGCACGCGTGCGCAAGCGATCCAGCGTGCGATCGAACATGCGTTGTGCGCCCACAAGAAGACCATGCCTGGCGCCTGGCGCCAGGCCATGCAGCTCTGGGTCGATGACGGGGGCGCCATCGTCGAGGTCGCTGCTCTGGCACCGTCCGGCAATGACGATCGCGATGCGATGGTGGTGCAGGCATTGATGGGCGTGCACTTGCCATCGGTGACCCGCCGTTTCAATCCTGTGACAGTCCTGGTCGCGCCGTCGCCCGATGGGGCCCGGCGTTGCACGGGAGGCGGCTGACGTGGAGACGTCCCTCCTGGGAGTGTTCCTCGACAACTACGACGATTTTCGTCGACGGCTGCGCAGACGCCTGCGCTCGGACGACCTCGTGGATGACGTCATGCAGGAGACTTACCTGCGCGTGGAAAAGCTCGGGCCCACGGAAGTCCGAGCCACGCATCCCACGGGCTACCTGTTTCGCATGGCGCTGAACATGGCAGTGGACCATCACCGGTCCCACGGCCGCCTGCTGACGGGCGAAGAGGTGGACGACCTGATCCAGTCGGTGGACGATCCACTGGACCCTCAGGCCGTGCTCGCCTCCCGGCAGGATCTGGAAGCGCTGTCCCACGCACTCGATGCCCTCACTCGCCGGCAGCGCGAAATCCTCATTGCCGCGCGTATCGATGAACTGCCGCAGGCTGATATCGCGGCCCGTTTCGGTATCTCGGTGAGGATGGTCGGCAAGGAACTGAAAAAAGCACTCGATACTTGTGCCGAAAAAGTGGGACGTAAGTCCGTTCAGCGGTTCGGTCCGGGTGCCGGAGAACCGTCATGACGGATATGGAGACGACCACCAGCCACGAGAGCGAGCGCCAGGCGCGTGCCTGGCTCGTACACCTGACGTCGGGCACGGCGACCACCGAGGACGGTGAGGCCTTCCGGCGCTGGTGCCTTGCCAGTCCGCAGCATGCCGAGGCGTTCGCGCATGCGCGACGCCTGTGGGAGGACCTGGGTCCTGCCATCGAGCACCGGAACCGCACGCCCGGCCGGGGTGATCGTCCCGCGCCCCGGCATGGCGTGCGCATGGGGCGTCGCATGTTCATCAGCACCGCCGTCACCGCCTCGGTGGCTGCCATCGCCTTCGTGCGCTATGGCCTGGGTGCGGGTGTCATGGGGAGCGAGCCGGGGTTGCGTACCGCGGTGGGTGAACAGAAAGAGGTCCAGGTCAGCCACGGCGTGGACGTTGAACTGAATACGGATACCGCCATCGGCCTGAACAAGTCCGCAGGCCATGTCACGGGGATGCGCCTGCGCGAAGGCGAGGCCATGGTCCGTATCGATGCGGCACGCGCCGCGCCGTTCGTCGTCGAACTCGACGACGCACGTGTCCTTTCGTCGCCGGGAGCCTCCTTCGCAGTACGTTGTGTCGACGGCGTGTCGTCGGTGACCTGCCTTGATGGAGAGACGGTGCTGGAGCGGGGCGTCGCCAGGACACTGGTAAAGCCTTCGCAGCAGGTAGCGCTCGATGCCTCGGGCATGACGCAGCCCGTGGCAGTCAATCCCGACACGGCCTTCGCCTGGCGCCAGCGCGTACTCATCTACGACAACCAGCCGCTGGCGGATGTCGTCGCCGATATCAATCGCTACCGCCACGGGCGCATCGTGATCACCGATCGCACGCTGGGCGAGCGTCGTGTGCATGCACGTTTCACGCTCGACCAGATGGCGGATGTCGCATCGCTCATCCATGACGCCTATGGCGCGCACGTTACACATCTTCCTGGTGACTGGGTGTTGCTGAGCTGACAGGGAAGGAACCGCTGGAACGATGAATTTTTCGTGACAACGGTTCAGTGCCACCCGCGCCCAGGCGTCTTGTGGGCAAACGGATCGACAGGGGAAGTTTTCAAGTGGCTACACGAGCAGCACGGGTGAGCGCATGATGCGTGTCACGACCTCGCGGGGCGCGCGCGCCCTTGCGCTGGCCATCGCAGCCGCCATCGCCGGCGCTGCATCTGCCCAGGAAGCGCCGACCTCCTTCGACGTGAACGAATACGTCGTCGATGGCAACACCACGCTGCAGGCGCTGGACATCGAGACGGCCGTGTATCCGTTCCTCGGTCCCGGCAAGTCGATGACCGACGTCGGCGGTGCGCGCGATGCACTGCAGAAGGTCTACCAGGCGCACGGCTTCCAGTCGGTCGTGGTGGATATTCCGCCGCAGCAGGTGAAGGACGGCGTGATCCGTCTCCAGGTCACCGAGAATGCCATCGGCCGCGTGCGTGTCGAAGGCGCGACCTATCGTTCGCCGAAGGACATCCGCGATGCGGTGCCTGCGCTGAAAGAGGGCGAGGTGCCCAATTTCGCACAGGCACAGAAGGAACTGACCAACGTCAACCGCAAGGGCGGCAGCCAGGTCGTGCCGGTGCTCACGCCGGGCAAGCTGCCGCAGACCATGGACGTGACGCTCAAGGTCACTGATACAGCGCCCTGGCACGGCAGTGTCGAGGTAAACAACGACCATAGCGTCAACACGCCCGAGCTTCGCACCATTGCCAGCGTGCGCAACGACAACCTGTTCCAGGACGGCCAGGCGGCATCCATTACCTATATCGTGGCGCCGCAGGACAGGAACGCGGCAGAAGTGTGGGCAGGTTCGTATCTCGTGCCGCTGGGTGGCGACTGGAGCGTGCTGGCATCGGGTTATAAATCGAACAGCAATGCCAACTCCGTCGGTGGCAGTACCGTACTGGGCAAGGGCAATGCCTATGGCTTTACCTTCCTGCGCAACCTGCCATCTCACGAAACCTATTCGCAGTCGCTGGCCATCGGCGTCACGCGCAAGCATTTCGACCAGAACATCACGCTTGGCACGGATACGTCCAAGGCGCCGGTAACCTACATACCCCTGTCGATCACCTACCAGGGGCAGTCTTACGGCGAAAAGTCCAACAGTGGCATTTCGCTGGGTGCCACGGCGGGTTTCCGCGTGGGCGGAAGCAGTTCCGAAGCCTTCGATACCCAGCGTTATCGCGCCCGGGCGAACTTCCTCTACGTCAAGGCCGAAGGCAACCACGTACGCAACTTCGCCGATGGCTTCAGCCTGGCGGGGCGCCTGGCAGTGCAGCTTGCCACGACATCGCTCATTTCCAGCGAGCAGTTCGCGGCAGGCGGCCAGAGTACGGTGCGTGGCTACCTGGAAGCGGAGCAGACCGCGGATCACGGCGCCATCGCATCACTGGAGTTGCGCACGCCGTCCCTCGCCTCGCACATCGGCCAGTGGATGAACGACTGGCGTTTCCACGCGTTCGTCGATGGCGCACACCTCGTACTCATGAATGCGCTGCCGTCTCTTGTCGACCAGAAGGATGCGTCGAAGGGAAGCACGCGCAAGACCAGCTACGACCTGTCCAGCGTGGGTCTCGGCACCCGCTTCCAGATTTTCAACATCGTCACCGGCGCGTTCGAAGTGGCCTATCCGTTCCAGAACAGCCAGAACACGCGCGCGCACGACACCCGCATCCATTTCTCTCTCAAGGCAGACCTCTGACCGGCAGGTCGGACCACAGACATCCAGGGGTATTACCGTGAATCGATTTTTGTTACTGACCTGCTTGCTGTTTCTCGGCTTCGTGCCGATGGCACACGCCGACGCCTCGTGGTGGAACCAGGACTTCTCCTTCCGCAAGGCGATCACCCTCGACACCACGGCGAAGGGAGCGGCCGTGAGCGCCGCGCCTGGCCGCACGCCGGTCCTGGTGCGCCTGCATTCGGGCAACTTCACTTTCGACGGTGTCTCGGAGACCGGTGCCGACATTCGCTTCGTCGCCGCCGATGACAAGACGCCGCTGAATTACCAGATCGAGAGCTTCGACCCGGTGCTTGGCGTTGCCCTGATCTGGGTGGACGTGCCGCAGCTGGCCGCCGACGCACAGCAGCAGATCTGGATGTACTACGGCAACCCGAAGGCGCAGGGGGGCGACAAGGGTGCTGCGGCGTATGACGCTGATTACGCCGCCGTCTACCACTTCGAAGACGCTGCCGGTACGCCGCCGCACGATGCAACGGCGTACGGCAACAACGCCGTGGGCAACGACGTCGCCACCGTGGATGGCGTGATCGGCAAGTCGGCGCGCTTCGATGGCAGCAAGGTGGTGAACCTGCCAGGTAGCGTGTCGATGAACGTCGCCGAAGGCGGTGCCTTCACGTTCAGCGCCTGGGTGAAGCTCGATGCGCTGCCGGCCGGTCGTGCCGTCGTCTATGCCCGCCGCCAGGCGGAGCACAAGCTGCTGCTTGGTTTCGACAATGGCGTGCCCTTCGTGCAGGTCGATGACGCGACCACCACCGCTGGTGAGCCCGTGAAGGCGGGCGCATGGATGCATCTGGCCGTGACGGCGGCCGACAGCAAGATCCAGCTCTACGTGGATGGCCGCCCCTACGCCTCGCTGGATGCGAAGCTCCCCGCGCTGACCAGCCAGGCCACCCTCGGTGGCGACGCTGCCGGCCAGACCGACACCTTCGTACCTTTCGCCGGACAGATGGATGAAGTGCGCCTGTCGCGGGTCGCCCGCCCGGCCGCGCTGATTGCGCTGGATGCGCAGACCCAGGGTGCCGAATCCAAGCTGCTGAACTACGGTGCCGACGAGAAGCAGGCCGGCATCGGCTTCGGTTACTTCGGTGTCATCGTCAAGTCGGTCACGGTCGATGCATGGGTGGTGATCGCCATCCTGCTGGTCATGGCGGCGATTTCGTGGGTCGTGATGTGGCAGCGTGCCGCCTACGTCAATCGCGTGACCCGCGCCAACGACAACTTCCTCGACGCCTTCCGCCAGCAGGGCCGCAACATCCTTGCGCTGTCCCGCGATCCGACGGCGTCGCGTCTTCAGGATGCTTCGCTGTATCGCCTCTACAAGGTCGGCGCCGGCGAAGTATGGAGCCGCCGCGACGACGATGGTCACGACCATATCGCTCCGGAGTCGATCGAGGCCATCCGCGCCACGATGGACGCGACGCTGGTGCGCGAGAACCAGCGCCTGGCCAAGTCGATGGTGATGCTCACCATCGCTATCTCCGGCGGCCCGTTCCTGGGGCTGCTCGGTACCGTGGTTGGCGTGATGATCACCTTCGCCGCGATCGCGGCGGCCGGCGACGTCAACGTCAACGCCATCGCGCCGGGTATCGCCGCCGCGCTGCTTGCCACCGTGGCGGGCCTGTTCGTCGCGATTCCCGCGCTGTTTGGCTACAACTACCTGCTGATCCGCAACAAGAACGTCACCGCGAACATGCAGGTGTTCGTGGACGAGTTCGTGACGCGACTGGCTGAGCAGCAGCGCACCGTCCACCCATCCGCCGTGGCGGCCTGAGGTCCGGATCATGCGCGCCCAAGACGAAGACAAGCCGTACGACGACATCAACATCACGCCGATGCTCGACCTGGCGTACGTGTTGCTGGTGATCTTCATCATCATGACCACCGCCTCGGTGCAGGGCATCAAGGTGAACCTGCCCAAGGCCAGTGCGGCGGTGAGCATGGCCAAGCCGCAGACCAAGGCCATCACCATCTCGGACTCGGGGCAGATCTTCCTCGATGCCTATCCCGTGACGCTGAGCGAGCTGGAAGACCGCCTGCGCTCGCTGAAGGCGTTGAATCCGGACTTCCCGGTGGTGGTAAAGGGTGATTCCACGGTCCAGTACCAGAAGGTGATGGACATCCTCGATCTGCTGCGCCGGGTGGACCTGCCTCAGGTCGGTCTGGTCACCGGCAAACCGGCGAAGGACTGAGCGCGTGAGTCCGAACGATTCCCGTCGCGCTCCACCTCGCCGCTGGCTCGGTCCGGCGGTCGGTGTCGTTGTGTTGTTGCTGGTGGGTGCGCTGATCTGGCACTTCTCCAGCAGCCGCGTGGGCGTACGCCGTGAAGCGCCGCGCGTGGCAACGATTACGCCGTTGCCGCCGCCGCCACCGCCGCCGAAGGAAAAGCCACCGGAGCCGAAGAAGACCGAGGAGCCCAAGCCGGTTGAAGAAAAGCCCACCGAAGTGCCGCAAAAGCCGGTGGATGCACCCAAGCCCAGCAACGACGTCGCGAAGCAGGTGACGATCAACAGCGATGCCCAGGCCGGCAGCGATGCCTTCAACATCGGCGCAGGTTCGGGGGGCGGCATGGTGGGTTCGGGCGGTGGTACGGGCACGGGCACCGGCAGTTATGACCAGTACCTGGGCTACGCGATCCAGCAGGCCATCCAGCGCGACGACCGGGTCAACCGCCTGGTGTTCGATGTGCGCGCGGATATCTGGCTGGACGCCGATGGCAAGCTCACCCGCGCGGAGCTCGCTGGCTCCAGTGGCAATACACGTACCGACGAAGCCTTGCTCGAGGCGCTGCGCTCGATGCCCCGCATCGATGTCGCGCCGCCGTCCTCGCTGCGCTTCCCCTTGCGCGTCTCCATTCGCGGAAAGCGCCCCGTATGACGACCGCCACGCCAAATCATTCGAATACCCGGAGAGTTTTCATGACCATCGGAAAGGCCCGCCATCGTCCCGCGCGAGCCATGCTGGCCCTGACCATCGGCCTGGCCCTGTGTGCCGGCGCGGCGCACGCACAGAGCGCTCCCTCGGACAATGCCACCATCAACCTCGTGCGCCTGCTGGTGAAGCGTGGTGTACTGACCCAGGCCGATGCCGACGGCCTGATCGCCCAGGCCAACAGCGAAGCCGCGCAGGCACAGAAGCTGGCGGGTACGGCCAATGCGGCACCGGCCACGCCCGGACAGGTGCGTGTCACCTACGTGCCGGAGGTGGTTCGCAACCAGATCAAGGATGAACTGCGCCAGGAAGTGGTGGCACAGGCGAAGAACGAACACTGGGCCGAACCGGGCAAGCTGCCCGAGTGGCTCGACCGCGTCACCTGGACGGGTGACCTGCGCGTGCGTGACGAATTCCATTACTACGACAAGAGCAATGCCGCGTCGCTGGTGGATTTTGCCCAGTTCAACCGCACGGGCCCGTATGACCTCAACAGCCGCGTTGCGCCGCCGCTGCTGAATACCCTGGAAAACCGCACGAATTCGATGCGCATCATGGCCCGCTTCGGCATGCTGCTGAATCTCGGTGATTCGGTGACGGCGGGTATCCGCCTGGCGTCGGGCAACTTCAACGATCCGGTATCCACCACCCAGACGCTGGGCGGTGGTCTCACCAAGAAGAACATCTGGCTCGATCAGGCATGGATCGCGTGGAAGCCCACGGATTGGGCGAAGGTCGTGGCCGGCCGCATGCAGAACCCGTTCATGAGCACGAACCTGGTCTTCGCGGACCACCTCAACTTCGACGGCGTGGCCGGCAAGTTCGACGTGCCCTTCAACGACCAGTTCCGCGGTTTCGCCACGGCAGGCCTGTTCCCGTTCGATTATCAGGCTGACGACTTCCCCTCGTCGGCCAGCCCGAAGAATGCAAGTCGTGACAAATGGCTGACGGCCGCGCAGGTCGGCGGTGCCTGGAAGTTCAACGAAGATGCCGAATGGAAGCTTGCCCTGGCGTACTACCGCTTCGACAAGCTGCGCGGTGAGCTTTCCTCGCCGTGCTCGATCTACCTTGGTGCGGCTTACTGCAGCACGGATGCGACGCGCCCGACCTTCATGCAGAAGGGCAATTCGCTGTTCCTGATCCGCGACATCGTGCCGGACCCGAGCGCGCCGACCAGCTACGCGCAGCCGCAGTTCGTCGGCCTGGTATACGACTACCACGTCCTCAACGCCAACACCCAGCTGGACATGAAGGTGGCGGGTACGCCGCTGCGTATCGAGGGCGATTACGTCAGGAACATGGCGTACCACCGCAGGGATGCGTTCCGTCCGGATGTTGGCGTGGGCCGCCTGGCCAACAATTTTGGCGCGGGTGATCTCACTGCCGACAACTACAAGAGTGGTCCGGTGGGCTGGATGCTCCGCGCCACCCTGGGCAACCCGGATCCGAGTGGTGCAGGCGACTGGAACGCCAGCGTGGCCTACAAGTACCTGCAACCCGATGCGACGGTGGACGGCCTGAACGACCCCGACTTCCATCTGGGCGGCACCAACGCGAAGGGCTTCATCCTGAGCGGCAGCTACGGCGTGTCGAAGTACGCATGGCTTACGGCGCGTTACCTCAATGCCCGCCAGGTGTTCGGTGCGCCGCTGGCCATCGATGTGTTCCAGCTTGAAATGAACGCGCGGTTCTGAGGAGGCTGCATGAAACGCAAGCTCATCGCTCTGGCCCTGCTGTCGATTGTGCCTGCCGCGTTCGGGCAGACGGCCAGTCTGGAATCCCGCCTGCGCGACCAACTGCGCGATACGCGTTCGCAGTTGCAGTCGTTGCAGGCCGAGCAGTCGCAGTGGGCGGCAGAAAAAGCCGCACTGGAAAAGGAACGGGACGCCGCGAAGCAGGATGCGGAGACGGCGCGCACGGAGGCGAAGAAGGCGACAGGGATGTCTCCGGAGGCGTCGAGGACCATCGCGGCGGAACGGCAGCGCAGGGAAGAAGCCGAGGCCAGCCTGCAGAAAGGCAAGGCGGACAGCGAATCCTCCGCGCTGGCCCTGCGTACGGCAGAGACCGAGCGGGCACGCCTGGCGAAGGAACTGGACGCCGCGAAGGGGCAGGTGGATGCTTGCACCGCGCGCAACGTGCAGATGTATCGCGTGGGCCAGGAAGTGATCACGGCTTACGAAAAACTGGACATGGGCGATGTGCTGTCCTCGCGTCAGCCGTTCGCAGCGAAGGCAAGGGTACGGCTGGAAAACGCCGCCCAGTCGTTCGGTGACCGGCTCTACGAACAGCGTTTCGACCCCCGGGCTGGGCAGGCTGCTGCCTCGCCATGAACCCGGACCCTTCAGCCCAGTGGTTGGGCGCAACGGACTGTAGAGGAAACCGCAATGGACAGGGACGTCCCCTCCCGTCGTCATGGTGCAACGAGGCCAAGCGTGTATCACGACCATGAGATCGACAGCTTTCCGGAGCACCGTGCGCAGCGACCGCGCCTGTCGCGGGGGCGTGCGGAGGTGGATGCGCGGGTCTGCGGCATGAGCTGCATGAACGCGCTGGCGGAAATGCTGAGACAGCTCTACGCAGCGCGGCAGGGTCGCCAGGCGGATGTACTCATGGACCGCTGTTCGCGCGAGGCGCTGGAAGCGCTGCTGAGCGAGTCCTCGGCCTTTCTCGGCTCCCGCGTGCGCTATGCGGTGGCCGATCGCCTGCGCCATCGCAAGCCGCACCTGGATGATGCGGCGCTACCGACGATCCGGGCGATCGCGAGCGTACTCAATGCGTGGCTGCACGACGGGCGCCGGCTGGCGATCCGCACGGTGCTGCGCGAACTCGGCGAGGTGGAGCTCAGGGAGCTCGCCGCGCTGCCCGAACTGAACGATGAAGTGGCGTCGATGACAGGTGACTTCGCGGGCGGAAGCCCCCTGTGATCCACGCCGAAACACGTGGCGGCCTCCGGCCGCGACCCTTTGCTCTTCGAGGTCTGCCATGATCGTACGTACCAGGACTTCCGCCGAACCCCGCCGCCCGGCTCCTCCCGCACTCCGGCCGACGCTGCGTCGTCGCGCCGTATGCCATCTCATCGCCATCGCGCTGTCTGGCAGTGGCGCTGCGCATGCAGCGACGCCGCCAGCCTTCACGCCGGCATGGTTCGCCAGCAAACAGGCCGGCACGACACCCGCCCCGGCGCCTGCTCCGGGCGGGCAGGGCGGTGCAGCCGGTGGCAACGTCAGCTTCACGCCGGGCAGCGCGCTCCTGCAGCAGCGCGTCCAGCAATCGATCCAGAACCTCGACAACGCCGCGGCTGCGGTGGCCGCGCAGATGCAGGCGCAGAAAGCCGCGCAAAGCGCTGCGCAGCAGCTGGCGTCCAAGGTGTCCGACGGCGTGGCCAACGGTGGCCTGGTGCCGTCGGCGGGCATCGGTGCCGATCCCAGCCTTTGGCAGAACGCCAACATGCCCACCGACACGGTGGCCGCTGGCAAGCACACGGTCGAGGTGAAGCAGACCGACAAGAAGGCCATCCTTACCTGGGACAGCTTCAACGTCGGTCGCAACACCACCTTGTACTTCAACCAGAGCGCAGGCAACCAGAGCGACGGCAAGAACGACTGGATCGCGCTCAACCGCATCAACGATCCGTCAGCCCAGCCCAGCCAGATCCTTGGCCAGATGAAGGCCGAGGGTACGGTGTACCTGCTCAATCGCAATGGCGTCATCTTCGGCGCCGGTTCGCAGGTGAATACGCGTTCCCTGATCGCCAGCTCGCTGAACCTGTTCAGTGACGACGTGAAGGCCAGCAACGCCCGCTTCCTCAAGGATGGTATCGGCGTCAACGATGCACCGATCCTGACGGCTTCGTTCACTGATGGCCGCAACCACGACGTCGTGATCGAGAAGGGTGCGTCGATTACCAGCGGCAACCAGGGATTCGTGCTGGTCGCTGCGCCGAATGTATCGAACGCAGGTTCGATCGTGGCTGACGATGGACACGCCATCCTGGCGGCATCGACCGTACTCACCAACCGGAACACGACGGGGCCGCTGGATCTTTACGACAACAACCCGGCCCGCGTTCACACGGATGGATCCGTGACCAATACGGGTATCGTGCAATCCCGTCGCGGAACGGTTTCGATACTCGGCTACGACGTCACGCAAGCGGGTGTGGTGCTGGCATCGACAAGCATCGCCTATCCGGGCGCCATCTCTCTTCTTGCCGCCACGGGTACCTTTACCCCCACCAATCCCGCCGCCGGCGGCACTCTGGAGCTGACCAAAGGATCGGTGACCGCCATCCTGCCGGAGAAGGATGGCACGACCACCTCTTCCAGCGCAGCGGCGGACGAGGCCTTCGTGACCGGTTCCGTGTACATGGGCGGCAACCAGGTCAGGCTTGATGGTGGTTCGCTGGTGGAGGCGCCAGGGGCGAATGTCACCCTGCAGGCGTTGCCTGTATACAGCGACCTCCGTCCCGATGCGTCCCGGGTTTACGTCGACAGCGGCGCGATCATCGATGTGTCCGGCATCGCCAATGTGATGCTGCCGTCTTCCGCGCTGCTGATCACCATTCCCCGCATCGGCCAGAACGAGCTGGCGAATTCGCCGCTCCAGCGCAACAGCTTCCTCTATACGCAGAAGAACGTGACGGTGGACGGCAGCGTCTCCGGTACGCGCGCGGACGGGCTGGACTGGATCGGCAGTCCTATCCTGAATGTCGGCGGCTATGTCGAGAACGTGCCGCGCGACATTTCCCAGATGCTCACGCACGGCGGCAATGTCACCCTGGACGGTCGCCAGGTCATTGTGCGCGACGGCTCCCGAATCAGCATGGACGGCGGTTACCTGGCCTACCAGGCCGGCTGGATCGACACGCCGAACCTGCTGGGCGCCGACGGCCTGATCCATAACATCGCCGATGCCGATCCCAACGTGATGTACGTGGGATTTGCAGGCCAGTTCACCAGTAACCATGCGCGTTGGGGCGTCAGCGAAACGTACAACTCGCCGATCATGGGCGGCAGCCACCGCTGGAGCGAAGGCTTCGTCGTGGGTTCCGATGCCGGCACGATGACGGTGAGGGCCGCGGATGCCCTCGTGCTCGACGGGGATATTTCGGCTCAGGCGACGCCGGGCACGCGACAGGTGGCCAATGGCACTCAGCCGCATGGTGGCAAGATCACCATCAACGAAACACCGGCCGCACTGACCCGCGCGCCCTACAGCATGGGTATCCGGGTACAGCAGTCGTCGCTGGTTCTTGATCACCTCACACCCGGATTCAACGCCGATACACCGTGGGAAGATGTGCTGGCCGCGCAGGACAGCACGGCCACGGACGATAACGATCTGCGTAGCTGGCTCGTGGTCTCGGCGGACAAGATTGCCCGCGCCGGCTTTGACAGTGTCGACATCACCTCGCCATCGGCCATCGTGGTGGCAGCGGGCAGCAACCTGGTGGTGGGGGCGGGCGGCAGCGTGTCGCTCACCGGTGGCCGCATCGACGTCAATGGTGCGATTGCCGCTCCGGCGGGGAGCATCTCGCTGACCGCGACCCAGCCTATCGCGGCACCCGGGCCGGGGATTGACCGCAATGCCGTACGGCCGGCGGATATCACCCTGGCGGACGGCGCCTCGCTCAGTACACGCGGCCTGTGGGTGAACGACACGGCCAAGGCACCGGAGCAGCAGGCAGGTTATCGCTACATCAATGGTGGCAGCATCAGCCTGCAGACCCAGCAGGCCTTCTCCGGCGATGCGGCGAAGGGCATCGACGGCACGGGTTCGATCAACCTCCAGCAGGGAAGTGTCATCGACGTTTCCGGTGGTGGCTATGTGGATGCGGGCGGGGATGTCCGCCTCACCCACGGGGTTCCGGCCGGTCATGGTGGCGATGTTTCGCTGCGTACCTACGTCACGGGCGGCGCGCTTGACTATGGCGTGATTCCCGCGCCGCCCAAGGCACTCAATGGTGGCCGCGTCACCATGGCCGGCACGATCCTCAGTGAAGGATTCAGCGGCGGTGGCACCCTGACGCTACAGGCGCCGGAGATCCGCATTGGCGGCCAGCGCACGGACCTGGTCAATCCCAATGGCCTGTGGCTGGATCCTTCGTTCTTCGCAAGCCAGGGGTTCGACAACTACCAGCTCGACGCGATCACCGATGCAACGATTGCAAAGGGCACCCAGGTCACGGTTCGCCACAACAACCTCGTTGCCGACGTCGATGCCCTGCGCCTGCTCGGTACGGGGGGCGATGTCCGTAACCCGGCACTGTCCTCGCTGGCGCAGCTGGCTCCGTATACGCGCTGGGCAACGCGCGATACACGTACCGGGCATGGCCCGGGTTTCTCGCTGGCTGCCGGCGACTACCTGTTCTGGAACCTGTTGCCCGGTTCACCCGGCGCCGGGGCACCGTCTTACGCTGGCGCAACGGGTACGCTCTCCGTGGAGCACGGGGCCGGCGTGGATGTCGATGCAGGTGGGGCGGTGTCCTTGCGCGGTACGCAGGCAACGCTTATCCATGGATCGGTAAGGGCACCCGGTGGCCAGATCGATGTCGGCACCCGGGACTTCATCACCACGACGCCACTGCCCGCCGTATCGACGCGCGTATGGCTGGGGTCGGACAGCAAGCTGGACGCAAGCGGCATCGCCCTGATCGATCCGCTTGCGGCTGCCGTGACCCGCAGTACCGGCGGATTGCCGACAGGCGCATCTCCTCGTACGGGTACCATTCTCGATGGCGGCAGTATCGGGCTGGCGTCCAACAGTGGTTATGTGGTGGCCGAGGCAGGCGCGGTGCTGGATGTCTCCGGTACCTCGGATACCTTTGACGTACCGGTGTCGTCGAAGCGCCTCAATGGCGAGAATACGGATTATGTCGCCACGCCCGTGTGGAGTGACGGCGGCAAGATCACCATGCTGGCGGCAGCCGGACTCTACAGCAGTGCCACCTTGAAGGCGCAAGGGGGCTCGCCCTTTGCCGAGGGGGGCACGTTGTCACTCGGTGGTGAGCATGTCATCAACCAGAATGGCGGGTATCCGGCACCCACCCGTTTTGTCATCAGCGCAAGTGGTGGCAAGCTGCCGGATGCCGCCAGCGAGCGTGGCGCCATCGAGGCTGGCAGCGCCAGTGGCACACTCAACCTGACGGCCGATACGCTGCGCGACTCGGGTATCACTACCTTGCAGCTGGGCATCGATGGCACGGACATCCTGCCCGTTGTCTTCTCGGGCGACGTCAGCCTGTCGCTGGGTCGCGCCTTCCAGGCGGCGACCAACAGCCTGTCCGCGACGGCAGGAAGCCATGTCGAGGTCAACGCACCCTACCTGTCGTTCGTGGGCCTCATGAGCCCGACGGCGTCGCCGTCACTGACACGAGGTGACGCACAGCTTCGGATGACGGGCACGCAGATCGACATAGGTGGGTTGCTGAGCCTTGCAAACTGGGCATCGGCGACATTCGATGCCAGCGGCGACATCCGTTTCGTCGCCCCTACGAACCAGGCATACACGTCGCTCGGGCAGAAGATTACCGGCGTGCTCTACGCCACGGGTGACCTTACATTCAAGGCAGCTCAGCTGTATCCGGTCACGGACTACAGCTACGCCATTATCGCCAACGCCGGCGGGGCACTGGATGCCCATGGCAATTCGCTACAAACCACCATAACGATGCTGCCCGGAGGCGCTTCGCAGAGTCCTCTCTCTGCGGGCGGGACACTGCTCCTGGATGCAGATCATATCGAGCAGGGAGGCACCATCCGTGCTCCTTCGGGCAGCATCATCCTCGGTGTCAAGGATGCAACGCGCGAAGCCGCAGCGATCGGGCTGGATCCGAAGCAGATCCCGCTGGTGACCACCTCGTCGGTTCACCTGGCACAGGGCAGCGTGACCTCGGTGTCGCTCGACAACCAGACCGTGCCCTATGGAAGCACGATCGATGGTGTCCAGTGGCGTTACAACGGCTCCCCCGTCACCGCGTCCAACGACCTGACGGCTCCCCCCTCCAAGCAGGTCGCGCTGCATGGCGACAACCTTTCCCTTGATGAAGGCGCCACCATCGATCTCTCCGGCGGCGGCTCATTGCAGGCAGGTGAGTGGGTGCCGGGTACGGGTGGCAGCCGTGACGTGCTCGCGCAGCGGGCGACGGTGCCGGGTGGCAAACCATCGTCAGGCGATCCGCTGTATGCCGACGGGCGTCCCATCTACGCCGTCCTTCCCGGCAAGCAGCCGAACGTGGCGTCATACGACTCGGCCTTCGCCGCGCAAGGTGGCGACGGCCCGTCCGTGGGGCAGCAGGTTTACCTGAGTGGTGTGCCGGGCCTGCCGGCAGGTTGGTACACGCTCCTGCCGGCCCGCTATGCGGAGATCGCAGGTGCCTTCCGGATCGTCCAGCAGCCGGGCGTGGGTGTTGCCGGGCGCAATGTCCAGCAGCCGGATGGCTCGTACGTGGTTTCGGGTTACTTCGGCGACGGGCTCTCGGGAGCGCACGACGCACTGACGTCGAACTTCCGGGTGCAGTCGCGCGACGTCTGGCAGCAGTATTCGCAATACACCTTCACGGATGCCGATACCTTCTTCGGCAACAAGGCGACGAAGGCCGGCCAGGTGGCTCCGCGCCTGGCAGCCGACGCCGGACGCCTGATGCTGGATGCCGGCTCGCGCCTGAATCTCGGCACCACGCTGACGGCACAGCCGGCCAGCAAGGGACGCAGTTCCCAGGTAGACATTGCCGCGGAGGCGATCCAGGTGCTTGGCACCGATACCACGGCGCGCGACGGCTACCTTGGCCTGTCGGCCGATGGACTGACCCAGCTTGGCGCGGGCAGCCTGTTGCTGGGCGGCACGCGCACCAGCACGACGGAAGGCGACCGCATCGATACGGTGGCCGACAGCGTGCTGCTCTCCAACGATGCCAGCCATCCGCTTGCGGGCCAGGAAATCATGCTGGTGGCGAAGGACGGCGGAACCGGTGATGGCGTGACGCTGGAGTCAGGAAGCGTCCTGCAGGCGCGCGGCACCTCCAACCCCGTGGGCAGCCAGCCGGTGGTATTCGGTGTGAATCCTGGAACGGGCAGTGATGGCAAGCCGACGCCGGCGGTGAACGGCGATGGTGCACTGGTGCGCGTTTCCCAGAATGGCACCGCAGCGGTGATCCGCCATCAGGTGACCGGCGTCGACGGTCCGGCCGGTACGCCGTCAGGCAAGCTCACGATCGACGCAGGCGCGGTCGTACAGGGAGGCACGGCGCTCACGCTGGATGCCACCGGACGCATGCTCGTCGATGAAAATGCATCGTTCACCGGTTCGGCCATTGATGCGAATGCCAACCGTATTGCCTTCGTCGCCGACGGGCGTGACGGTGGCGACAATGGCCTGGTAATCGGTAGCCGTACGCTCAACCTGTTCCGCAATGCGGATCAGGTGACCTTGCGCAGCCGGGGCGAAATGGATTTCCTTGGCGATCTCGCGATTGCCCTCGGCAAGTCGCTGACCCTCAATGCGGCGACGATGGTCGGTGATGGCGGCAACGTCTCCATCAGTGCCGGCACGGTGGCGTTCGGAAACGCGCTGGGCACACAGCCGGGCGCGACGAACAGCGCGGCCCGTGGCCGACTCGCTGTCAGCGCCAGTGAAATCGATTTTGGCGCCGGTGCCACGGCCTTCAACGGATTTGGCACCTTCACGGCGACGGCAGGCCAGGGCATGGCGGGCCAGGGTTCGGGCGCGGTCGATTTTGGCGCGGCCAATGTCAACCTGTCGGCACCGGTGTTCCTTGCCGACAGTGCCGCCAATACGGCGCTGACCACCACGGGCAGCATGGTGCTCAAGAGCGCTGCCGGCCAGGCACTGGATCGCGATGCGCTTGGTGGCAGCCTGTCGCTCACGGGTTCGGACATCGACCTGGGCATGAACGTGCGCGCCACCGCCGGTGCGCTTTCGGCCAGCGCAACGCAGGGCGATGTCAACGTAGCTGCCGGGACCACGCTGGACGTGGCGGGTATCAACCGTACGTTCTTCGATACCACGACGTATGCCCCGGGCGGTCGTCTCTCGCTGGTGTCCAGCAAGGGCAACGTCAATGTGGCGGCCGGCTCGTCACTGCGTTTCGGTGGTGGGCAGGCGGGCGGCGACGCCGGCACGTTCACCATGCAAGCGGCGCAGGCGGCGCGTCTGGATGGCAGCATCGATGGACATGCCGCCTCGGGTTGGCGCGGTGGCTACTTCACTTACGCGGCGGGTACCGCGGTGAATCTGGACAACCTGGCGCGCATCGCTTCGGCGGCGGGCGCTACGGGCCTGCTGGACATCACCAGCGGCAACGGCGACCTGGTGCTGTCATCGGGCCAGCGCATCGGCGCGAACAAGGTATACCTGTACGCCGATGGCGGTACCACCCGTATCGATGGCAGCATCGATGCGTCGGGTCCGGTCGGTGGGCGTATCGAACTCTACGGTCGTGACGGCGTGGACGTGGAAGGTTCGCTGGACGCGAGCAGCAGCATTCCGGAGCAGCGCGGCGGCGATGTCGTGATTGGCACGACCGGGAAGGGCGACGGCAGCCTGGATCCCACGTACGGCTACCAGCGCGTGCAGCGTGCCGATGCCGGCAGCATTCACGTCGGCCCCAATGCGACGATCAACGTAGCCGGTGGCTCCAGCACGCCGATCGCGGGCGGTCGCATCAGCTTCCGCGCACCGTTGCTTGCCGATGGTGACGTGCCCGTACAGATCGATCGCCCGGCGGGGCTCACCGGTGCACGCGATGTCACCGTTGAACCGTATGCGGTGTGGAGCACGGCCGATGCGTCGGGCGACCTGGCGAAGCATTTCGATGGCATCGTGGACCCCTCAGGCTGGTTCATGCGGGACCCGTCGACCGGCAAGCCCGTGATGGTGGCAGGCATCTGGACCGACGCAACGGGCAAGGTACTCGACGCACCCCAAGGGGACGACCAGCTCAAATCCTACCTGTCGCAGTATTTCTTCCAGCCGTCGACAGTCAACGCGGACCATGCGGGTTTTTACGGCTATGCCGGTGGCGACGCCGCCAACGGCCCCGGCACGCTGATGGGCTTCATCCAGAAGCCCGGCTTCACCTTTGGAAGTCGCTTTGCCTCGATCGGCAACATCCACGTCCGGCCCGGTGTGGAACTGGACAACCCTCTGGCGGCCAACGTGGACACCGGGGCCATCCATATCCTCACCAACTGGAACCTCGGCGCAGGCACCACTGACAGCAGCGGAAACATTTCGCTGGCCTATCGGTATGGTGCCGAGGCGCCCGTCCTGACCTTCCGGGCAGGCGGGACCGTCGACGTCAAGGCAAGCATCAGCGATGGCTTCTACCAGCAGAACAACGGCGCCGTGCTGAACGATCCACCGGTCCCGGTTGACGACAACGGCTATAGCGTGGCGCTGGGGGAATACCGGAAATCGCAGGCTTATATGGATGCGACGAATCTGTGGGACAACGGCACCATCAACCTGAAGGACGGTGATGCCTCCAATGGTGGTACGCCTGGCGGTGGTACGGCCAACCTGACGAAAGATCCGTACTGGGTTCCGCTTCAGGCACCCATGAAGGATCAGTCCACCACGTACTACGCCAACTACGGCCGGTATATCGGCGAAATCGGCGACAACGACAATCGCCAATGGGCCTTCACCTTCAATCTGGTGAATTCAGGTCCCGGATTCTATTCCTACAGTCCCAGTACGCTGGCAGCTCCCCGGATCGGAGATTACGGTACCTACGCAGACTACGTGGCGGCTTATCAGGACTGGATCTTCCTTAACTTCTTCGATTTCCAGGGCTATCGCGAGACGACGCCTGCGCCGCTTCTGCAGCCGCTGGACGTCGATTACGGCGCGTACTCGACCAATTACGCGAAGTACATCAGCGGCCATGCCGACTACGTCAATTACGTATCGCTCAACGTCGGCACCACGGGTATCGGTACGCAGCTCTTCTACGCACCGTTTGCGCCGCGTTCGGATGCAGCGGTCCGTGATCCGGTCTATGACAAGGCGCTTGCCGCCTACCAGGGCTCGCTGGCTTACCTGGATTCGCATAGCCTCTGGGACAACGGCACCATCAACCTGAAGAACGGCGATGCGTCGAACGGCGGCACGCCCGGCGGCGGTACGGCCGACCTGACAAAGGATCCCTACTGGGCACCTATTCAGGCCCCGCTACGCAAGCAGTCGTCCGACTATTACGCCAACTACGGGCGCTACATTGATGAAGTAGGTGACGGCGATAACCGCAAATGGGCCTTCACCTTCAACATGGTCAACTCGGGACCCGGCTTCTACTCGTACCAGCCCAGTTCGCTGGTCGCGCCGCAACCCGGGGACTTCAGCAGTTACGACGGTTATGTCGCGGCCTACCAGAGTTGGATATTCGATAACTTCTTCGATTTCCAGGGCTTCCGTGAGACCACTCCGTCACCGCTGCTACAGCCGCTGGATAGCGATTACAAGGCTTATTCATCCAACTATGCGAAGTACATCAGCGGGCATGCGGATTATGTAAGCTATGTGTCGCTCAATGTCGGCACCACCGACATCGGCACGCAGCTTTTCTATGCCCCATTTGCGCCTCGTGCGGATGCGCTGCCGCCGACCGCGCCGACGAACCTGCCCGTGCCGCCGGCTACGCCCGATAACAGTCCGTCGAACATGCCGAAGCTTGGCATGCCCGCATCGTTTGCGTCCGCGACACTCCTCGGTGGCCAGAGTTCTTCGTTCCGCTTCGTTTCCGGCGCCGACTTCGCGTCGGCCAATCCGCTGGCCGTGGGTGCGTCGTCGGGCGATGTCACGCTGGATGGTCATTTTGCCATTCCCGATGCGGTAACTGACCGTAACGTCGTCGGAGCGCCAAACCAGTACACCGGCAAGACGGTCTTGCTGCCCACGACCATTCGCACGGGAAGCGGTTCCATCGACGTGGCCTCCTCCGGCGATATCCGATGGCTGGACAACGCGTCACCGGCGGGCATCTATACGGCGGGCGTACCCGCCGACGGCACCACGGCGGGTACGGATGTTGCGGTCCTGCGGCCCTCGGTGAAGGCGCCCGGGCAGGCAGACACCCAGCCGGACATGCTTGTCACGGGGCTGGTCAATCCTGATCGTGCCGGAGATATCAGCCTGGTCGCGAAGGGTGATATCGATGCCATCCAGAACCCCACCGACCCGGACGGAAGCAGTACCCGCACGAAACCAGGTGCATCGCTGGCCCAGTACTGGTGGCAGTGGATGCAGACGGGCAACGCGGCTGACGGCAGTCGTTCGTCCATCAACTTCGGGAACTTCGGTCAGGGCGTGATGAGCGTTGGCGGCAACGTCTCGGTGAACGCGGGTGGAGACGTTTCGCAGCTCTTCGTCTCGTTGCCGACCACCTGGTACATGAATCCGTCAGGCCAGGGCGTGGTAACGGTCGGCGGAGGGGATCTTTCCGTGCACGCGGGAGGAGACATCCTCAGCGGTGGCTACTTCGTCGCTCGCGGAAAGGGTCGCATCGATGCCGATGGAATCATCGGGGCGTCGCCCGATCTGGCCCAGTTTGCGCTGCCAGCCACGGCAGGCGCGCCTTCAACACCTCTGTCAACCATTATCGCGATGCAGGACGGCAACGTCTCTGTTCATGCGACGAATGGCCTGGATCTCGGCGGGGTGTACAACCCGTCCTACTATTCTGCGCCAGGCTTCCAGGCGCTTCTGCCGGCTGGCCACGCAGACAGCCAGTCCTACAGCAGTGATTCGTCGATCGATGTGTCCACAACGACGGGCGATCTGCGCTTCGGTAGCCTGAAAGCGCCAGGCGCCGTGTTTGGCATGAACGGCGTGGCAGGACCCGTCCTCCCCGCGACCGTGTCGATGACGGCGCTGGATGGTGCCATCGACATACTTGCCGATGGCCAGCTCTATCCGTCGGCCAAGGGCAATCTCACGGTCATGGCCAGCGATGACATCAGCCTTTCCCGCCAGACGGTATCCGATAGCCGGGCGTCGTTCTTCGGATTGATCGATTCCGCGACCAGTCTGCCTTCGCCATTGAATCCGATAACGCGGTCGGGCACGTATATTCTATTCACGGAAAATTCCCCGCTGAACTATCACGATGCCACGCCGCTTCATGGAGACGACCACGAACCGGTGCGAATCTATTCGCTGCACGGCGACATCAAGGATGGCATCGAGGCACCCAATGGCTTCAACTACCTGTCCCTTCTGATTGCTCCGCAGAAGCAGGCGATGATCTATGCGGGCCGGGATATCGTGAACCTGGCTTTCATCGGCCAGCATGCGCATGATGCCGACATAACGCGGATCGCGGCGGGCAGGGACATCTATGACACGGCGTTCCAGGCCCAGGGATTCGACGGCTACATCCTGAATGGCTACGCATTGCCCGGGCAGATGCTTGTGGGCGGCCCGGGAAGTTTCCTTGTGGAAGCGGGTCGGGATATTGGTCCTCTTACCACCCAGGCCGAGGTGATTGCGACATCTACACCAAAGATGCCTACGGGCATCCAGTCGGTCGGTAATCTTTACAATCCAGCCCTGCCTCACGAAGGCGCCGATGTGAATGTGGCGTTCGGTGTCGGCCCCGGAACAGACACGGCAGCCTTCCTGGCCCGGTACCTGGATCAGCCCGATGCGACCTCCGGCCTTGGCAGCTTCGATGATGATCTGGTTGCGTTCATGACCCGTCGTGTTGCAGGACAGGTCGTCGATACCGGTTACGTGAAAGACAAGCCGGTCATCACGTTGACCGTGGCACAGGCCAGGCAGCTTCTGTCCAGGGAGCCGGAGTACGTACAGAGGCTCTTTGCGGAACGCGTCCTGTTCCGCATCCTTGCGACGGTGGGAAGTGACTACAACAACGCCCTCAGTCCGTTCCACAACCAGTACGCGCGCGGCTATCAGGCGCTCGACAGCCTGTTCCCGGCAGCTCGTGGCTACACGGCGAACGGCAACGGCGAAGGTGGTGGCAACGGTGCGGCGCAGCCTTTGTATACGGGCAACCTGGATATCCGCAGCACAACGATCCAGACCCAGCAGGGTGGTGATGTGACGCTGGTGGGGCCGGGCGGACAGATCATCGTCGGAAGCACGGCAGCCCCTTCCCAGATCACGGATTCCAACGGCAATGTTCTTGCCGGGCCGAACACGATGGGCATCCTTACCCTGGAGAAGGGCAATATCAACATCTTCTCGGATCGCAGCGTGTTGCTGGCCCAGAGCCGCATATTCACCGAGCAGGGTGGCAACATGGTGATCTGGAGTTCGAACGGCGATATCAACGCAGGCCAGGGTGCGAAGACCACGGCGGAAATACCGCCGCCGGTATACGTTTGCGACAACGACGCCTGGTGCCGGCTGGATGCTCGCGGTCAGGTCAGCGGCGCCGGTATCGCAACGCTGCAGACGGTGGAAGGTGCGCCGCCGGGAAGCGTGTATCTCATTGCTCCGCGAGGCACGGTCGACGCAGGTGATGCGGGCATTCGTGTTTCGGGCGATATCTTCATCGCTGCGGCGCGTGTGGCCAATGCCGACAACATTCAGGTCAAGGGTGAGTCCCTGGGTATTCCCGTCGTGGCGTCCGTCAACATCGGTGCACTCAATGCGGCCAGTGCAGCAGCGGGTGCCGCAACCAAGGCGGCGGAGGAAACCGCACGCAAGCAGCAGAACGACGCGCGTGACAAGCTTCCCTCTGTCATCTCGGTGCACGTGCTTGGTGGTTCGGATGCGGGTGCGAGTGTCACGGCTCCCGATGGCGCCAGTCCTGTTAGCGTGATCGGTACAGGTTCCATCGACAGTGCGCGTGCAAGCCTGCTTACCCCTGAAGAGCGAAAGCATCTGAAGTACAACTGATGCAGCAGGCGCCCCTGCATGTCTTACGGACTGCGGGGCGAATGCAGGGAAGGTGAGTCTTGCACTGACGCCGAAAATGCGGATGTGCAGGCCGATGCGCATGCAAGGGCGAAAGCTTCGGCTTTCGCTCTTTTTTTGTGTGTGATGACAGTGAATATGACGGCGTATGGCGTAGTGAGGTGACTACGTAAAGCGGATGTGTATGCCGTCATCTAAGCAAAATAAATCACGACATGCGGAAGAAAACACGGCGTCACTGTAGAAGGCCACTCTTGTCGGGCCCCCATCTGGGGGGCTTCTATGCAAGGGGAAACACCATGCGTCATGCATTCTGCAATACCCGCATGAAGTTCGTTGCGGGCGCTGTTCTTCTGAGCCTCGCTTCGGTCTCGTTCGCACAGAGCGCCACGCTCGTCGGTGGCGGTGCCACCCTTCCGGCCGCCGGCTACGCTGGCAACACGGCCAACCGTCTGATGACGCCGAGCACGGGCACGCTGCTCGCCGCCTACGGCAGCGCCAACGGCGTCGGCACCACCTACTGCCAGACCGGCAGCGGCGGTGGCAAGAACATCCTCGCCGGAAGCGTCTCGGGCTTCAATGTGAATGCTGCTTGCGATGGCACCTCGCCCATCGGCTTCGGTGGCACCGGCCTCAGCCAGCCGCACTTCGTGGGTTCGGATTCGCCGCTCTCTGCGTCGGATTACTCGAACTACCTGGCCGGCCACACGGCCACTGGCGCCCAGCCGGTGCAGGCTCCGGCCGTCGCCGGTGCGATCGCCGTGGTCTTCAACAAGCCGCAGGTCCGCGCGCTGCGTCTGAACGAAAGCCAGGTTTGCCAGATCTTCTCCGGCAAGATCAAGAACTGGGAAGACGCTGCCCTCGCTTCGGCCATCGTCCCGATGCCGGGTCAGACCGTCACCGGCCCGATCAAGATCGCCTATCGTTCTGACGGCAGCGGCACCTCGTTCGCCTTCACGAACCATCTGTCGGCCAAGTGCGGCACGGATGCGACCTTCGGTGGCAATGGACAGGCCACGCAGTTCCAGACGAACCAGGATTATGCGACGGCCGCTGCGGCCTACCTGTCGTCCTACTCGTCCAGCGTCGGCGCCTCCGGCAACCCGGGCGTGATCACCGCGATCGGTGCCAACCAGGGCAGCATCGGCTACGCTGAAACCGCCAACTCGGTCCAGAGCGGCACCCAGCGCGCCAGCATCTCCAACGATAGCGCCGCCACCACGTTCGTCGATCCGGCCACCTTCGGCGGCCCGCTGCCGGTCACGGTGACCTACGACAAGATCATCGGCAGCAACAACGCCGCTGGCCGTCCGCAGCTCGCCAGCCTGTCGCCGGCCCCGGCCGTCGCCCAGTGCGTCGCCGTCGTCGATCCGGCTGCCTACGCCGTTCCGGCTTCGGGCTACCCGATCGTTGCCGTGTCCTACTTCCTGGTCAACGCGAAGGGCAACGGTGCGGATCTCGCGCACGTGCAGTCCCTGCTGATCTCGCCGTACAACACCACCGTGCGCTCGAACGTGACCAAGATCGGTGCGGGCCAGGGTCTGTCGTTCCTGACGGCTCCGGGCATCGACTCCTCGTTCGCCAGCCGTTGCGTCACGCAGTAATGAAGTAATCCGGAAGGACCCGGAATTCTGGAGGGAGGGGCATGGAGCCCCTCCCTTTTTCTTTTCGCAGTGCTGCTGAAACATGCGGATGCCACGCTTGCGGTGGATCGCCGACGGAGGAAGGGCGTGTTGCGCGAAAGGGGTTTCAGCCTGCTCGAAACGATCGCGGCCATCCTGCTGCTGTCGATCGCGTTTGGCGCACTGGTTCAGGTGTCCGGTGCGTCGACTCACCTGACGACGAAAGCCACGAAGCAAAGTCGCGCTGCCATGTGGGCAGACAGTAAGCTCGAAGCACTGGGACATGGCGAACCATTCATCGCCGGCCATAGCGAAGGGCGTTTCGACACGACGTTCCGCTGGGATATGACCATCACGCCGGCCGCCGAAGATACGAGTGACCTTCATCTGTATCGCGTCGATCTCGACGTGCTGTGGAAGGAGGGGATGACGACGGCAAGGTTGCATTTCATCACCTTGCGTCTCCAGGACGAAATCAAGCCTCGTGGAAAAGGCGGGGAGATATGACGCCGGCACGTGGCTTCAGTCTGCTTGAAGTGCTTGCGGCGCTGGCCCTGCTGGCCCTGTTGCTGCTGGGGGTGTACTCCGGGGTGAAGATGACCACCGTGAGCGTGCAGCGCGGCACATCGGCCATCGACCGGCTCGATGCCCTGCGCGGTGCAAGGGACTTCCTCCAGCGTGAATTGTCCGAAGCGACGGCCTTGCCATGGGCGGTGGATGAGAAGGGCAAACCTGTCGTGTTCAGCGGACGCTCCGATGAACTTCGCTTTGTCGCGCCACTGCCTGGTTACCTCGGGCAACTGGGTGCGCAGGTCGTGACCCTTCACCTGGTGGAACGCGAAGGTGCGCAGACCATGGAGGTGTCTTTCGGCACGCTTCCTACCAGTGTCGCGACGGCGCCGCCGGTATCGTCGGAAACGTTGCTTGGCGATCTGCGGGGCATGCGCTTCCGCTATGCCGACAAGGGTGGGGCCTGGTACGACCACTGGAGCGATCGTTCGACACTGCCGGCGCTGGTGGAGATCGATACGAACGACAAGGATCGCGACGCGGCATGGCCGACGCTGCGGGTGGCGCCGCGCGAGAGTGCGGCGGCATTGAATGGGGCAGCGATTGCCCGTGGCCTTGGCAGGGATCTGCAATGAGGCATCGGGGCACGCAGCGAGGGGTCGCCCTTCTGGTGGTCCTGTGGGCCTGCACGTTGCTGGCGATCATGATCGGTGGTTACGCCTCCCTGGCACGCGTGGAAGGAGAACAGACACGTTACGTGGCATCCATGGATCGTTCGCGTTACCTCGCCGAGGCGGGCATCATGCGTGCCATCCACGATCTCAACCTGCAACGGCGCAGCGATGCCGAACCGCCGCCGGCCGGTGCTCGCTGGGTGGGCGATGGACAGCCCTACGCGGTCACGATCGACCAGGCCGTGGTGACGGTGACCGTGGAAGATGAGAAGGGCAAGGTCGATCTCAATGCCGCCGACGTCGATATCCTGAAAGGCTTGTTCGTCGCCGCAGGAGCGGATACCGACCGGGCCACGCGGCTGGCATCCGAAGTGGAGTTCTGGCGCAAGCCTGCACGTTTTCCCGATCCGGATGCGCGCCGGCGATATGAGTCGTCGGGACGCACGTATGCACCACGGCAGGGGCCCTTCCCGTCGATCGATGAATTGCAGTCGGTGCTCGGCATGGACGCCGCCTTGTACGCACGGGTAGCCCCGGCCGTTACGCTTTGGTCTGAGCGACCACGTCCGGAGCCTTACTTCGCACCTCCCCTCGTGTTGTCCTCGCTGCCTGGCGTGGACGCCAGTGCGGTCGCGGCGTACGTCACCCAGCGTCGCAACGATCCGGCCGGCACCGGGCTGCCGGCCATGCTGGGCAGCGTGCCCGCCGGGTTCGCCCAGGGCTCGTCCGTCGTCACCATCCAGTCCACGGCAAAGGGCGAAGGGCAGATCGCGACGACGCTGCGAGTGACGGTGCGCTTCGACCAGCTCTTCCCCACGCGTGATCCGCGCATCCCCCTCTACACCATCCTGCGCTGGCAGAACGTGCCCCCGACCTGAACGGGAGGGTGTGTACCGGTCCCCGAGGCCTTGCGATTCGCAACATCTTGTTCCCGTCATCTCGTACTGCGACACTCGACCTCTATGCGCCCACATCTTCCAGCTTCGTTCGCTCTCGCGGCCCTCATTGCCGGATGCTCCACGCTGCCGCAACCCAGTGACGATGGCGCACTGCAACGCGAAGCCATGGCTGGCACCGAAAAACCCGCTCCCGGTCCGCTCGCGATACTGGGTTCCGGCGTTGTCCAGCAGCCCGGGGTGATGCATCCGCAGATCGAGCGCGGCACCGGCCAGTTCGTGAAGCCGGTGGGTCTTGCCACGCCGAAACCGGCGGTGCAGGGCGCGGGCACGGTCACCTTCAACTTCGAGAACCAGCCGGTCGAGGCGGTGGTGAAGGCGATTCTGGGCGACCTGCTGCACGAGAACTTCTCCATCGTGCCGGGCGTGCAGGGCAACGTGTCCTTCTCCACGTCGCAGCCGGTCACGGCCGAGGAGGCCTTGCCCATTCTCGAAACCCTGCTGTCGTGGACCGGCAATGCCCTGGTCCGCACCAACGGCCGTTACGTGGTGATGCCCACGAAGGATGCCGTGCCGGGCAACGTGGTGCCCAGCATCGGCGCGACCGCGCCCATTGGCGGCTTGCAGGCACGGTTGTATCCGCTGCGCTTCATCTCGGCCACCGAGATGCAGAAGCTCATCAAGCCGTTCGCACGGCCCGATTCGATCCTGCTGGCCGACCCCACGCGCAACGTGCTGGTGATGGCGGGTACCACCAGCGAGCTGGACAACTACAACCGCACGGTGAAGACGTTCGACGTGGACTGGCTCAAGGGCATGTCCGTCGGGGTTTTCAGCATGCAGCGCGCGCAGGTGAAGGAGCTCACGCCCACGCTCGACAAACTGTTCGGTGAAAAGGGCAACACGCCCATGGCGGGCCTGCTGCGCTTCATTCCCATCGAGCGCACCAACTCCCTGGTGGTGATCAGCCCGCAGGTGGCGTACCTGGAGGAAGTGAAGGGCTGGATCGACCGCATCGACAGCGGTGGTGGCAACGAGCCCCAGCTGTATGTCTACGACGTGCGCAACGTGCAGGCATCGGATCTGTCCGATTACCTCACCGACATCTACGGCAGCAGCTCCGGTGGTCGTTCAGGCGATCGTGGCGGTCGCGTGGGGCCGGGCCTGAATTCAGGCACGATCGGCGGTGGCGACAGCGACCTCGGTAATCGTGGTGGCTCGGGCCTGGGCAGCACCACGGGGGCATTCGGCAATAGCGCGTCGCCTTCCGGTTCGTCGACGGGGTCGTCGATTGCCGCGGGTGCCAATGGTGCCGGCGGGGGCGCATCGGGCGGCGCGGTGACCAGTGGCCTTGGTGACAGCAGTTCGGACAGCAGCGGCAGCGGCTCGGCGCGTCACTCGTCGGGTACCACGGAAGACGGCGTGCGCATCTCCTCCGTCGATGGCAGCAACCAGATCATGGTGCGCTGCCGGCCGTCGCAGTGGAACGAAATCGAAAAGGCGATCCGGCGCCTGGACACCGTGCCTCTTCAGGTGCAGATCGAGACGCGCATCCTCGAAGTGACCCTCTCGGGCAGTTTCCAGTTCGGTGTGCAGTGGTATCTGGAAGGCTTGGTGGGTGGTAAGAACGGCTCGGTAGGACAGCCCGGCAACAAGCAGCAGTGGGCGCTGGGCAACGGCGGAAACGTTTACAACCCGCAGACCGACAGCTTCTTCTATTCTTTCGTCAACAACGAGCTTTCGGTCGCCATCCGCGCGATGGAAACCAACGGTAATACCAAGGTTCTCTCCGCGCCATCGCTGGTGGTGCTGAACAACCAGAAGGCGCACATCCAGGTGGGTGACCAGATCCCCATCACACAGACCTACATCAACACCAACTCGAACACGAACAACACCGTGGGCCAGGTGGAGTACAAGGACACCGGCGTGATCCTCAACGTGCGACCGCGCGTGAATCCCGGTGGCCTTGTCTACATGAACGTGAACCAGGTGGTGAGCTCGCCGGGCCTGAAGGACGCCAACACGGGCAACTTTCCCATCCAGCAGCGTGAAGTGGCAACGCAGGTGGCGGTGCAAAGTGGTCAGACCGTACTGCTCGGCGGACTGATCAAGCAGACCGAAGACCTCACCGACACAGGGATTCCCGGACTCAACCGGATACCCGTTTTCGGCAGGTTGTTCGGCACCACCAGTCGTGGACGCAAGCGCACGGAGTTGATCGTGCTCATTACGCCGCGCGTCATCACCAATGGCGACGAGGCCCGCAAGGTCACCGACGAATACCAGCAGAAGTTTGAATCGTTGCGGCCGGTCCGGCCCAACGGCTGACGAGAAGCCTGCATTCGCATCGCGATGCAGGCGTGCTTTTTAGCGATTCCCTGGCGTGCCGCCCGATGACGGAAGCGCCCGGATCGGGCTTTCGTCATCCATCTGTCCGTCGACCGACGAGGCGACATAGGGCATGGGCCAGGTGTGTCGCAGGTCGGGCATGCCAGGCACCGTGGTGGGCTGGGGCATGGGCAGCGGCATGCGCGCCCCCGGCGTGTCGCCCGTGGCATCGCCCACGATGGCGATCACGCAGTCACCGCTTTCCTGCGACGTGCCGAATGAAAGCCGGCCCCAGGACATCTGCATCATCAGATAGCGATTGGGCAGCATCGACGGCGCGGTGGGCAGGCGGGTGTCCGTGCCCGTCACGTGGAACGCGGCGGAAAGCTCCGCGCGCGAGAAGCACGGCCGCTGCTCCAGCTGGATGGAAGTGAAGCGGACCATGGACACGTCGCCACCCTCGTCGAAACCGCGCGCCTCGAAAGCGCTCACCCGGAAACCGTCGCGGGTGACGAAGGGCTCGCTGCGCACGATCTGTGGCGGTGCGTCCTGGGTGGCGTGCAGGCCGCCCGGCAGCTTGCGCGAGAGCATGTCCATGGCGTTGGGCAGCGTGCCCATCGTGCCGTTGATCAGCTCCACCAGGGTCTTGTCGCTGCGCTGGATGGCGGCCACGGGCTGCGCGCCGGCGGTCATGGCCAGGGTGGCGACGAGCAGGGCGGCGAGCGGGCGGTACGGACGCATGGGGCGCGGCGGCATGGAATCGGGGGCGCTAGTTTGCACGAGTTCGGGGCCGGCGGGAGGGCAGACATGACGAAAGGGCTTGCATGGCGCCCAGGCGCCCGGATATTCCACTGAACGTTCCAGTGTCCGATGCCGATGACCGATCCCCGTTTCGATAATGCCTTCGTCCGCGAGCTGCCTGCGGACCCCTCGGACCTGAACACGCCACGCCAGGTCGAAGGCGCGGCGTACTCCTTCGTGGCGCCGACGCCCGTGGCTGCGCCGCGGCTGGTGGCGGTGTCGACCGACGTCGCCACCATGCTGGGCGTGGACCCGGCGCGGCCCGACTTTGCGGCCGTGTTCTCGGGCAATGCCAGCCTGCCGGGCATGACCGGCTATGCCATGGCCTATGGTGGACACCAGTTCGGGCAGTGGGCGGGGCAACTGGGCGATGGCCGGGCCATTGGCCTGGGTGAGGTGCTCACCGCCAGCCACGGTCGCCAGGAAATCCAGCTCAAGGGAGCCGGGCGCACGCCTTACTCGCGCGGTGCTGACGGCCGCGCGGTGTTGCGTTCGTCCATTCGCGAATTCCTGTGCAGCGAAGCCATGCATCATCTGGGCGTGCCGACCACCCGGGCGCTGTCCCTTGTGACCACTGGCGATGACGTGGTGCGCGACATGCTCTATGACGGCCACCCGGCTGCCGAGCCGGGCGCCATCGTCTGCCGGGTGGCGCCCAGCTTCATCCGCTTCGGTTCATTCGAGCTGCCCTCGTCACGCAACGACATCGACCTGCTGCGCAGGCTGGTGGACTTCACCATCGCCACGCACTTCCCTGCGATCCAGGCCTTGCCGGCCGCGGAACGCCTGGCGGCCTTCTATCGCGACGTGTGCGAGCGCACAGCCCTGCTGATGGCCCACTGGATGCGCGTGGGCTTTGTCCATGGCGTGATGAACACGGATAACCTGTCCATCCTGGGGCTCACCATCGACTACGGCCCCTATGGCTGGGTCGACGACTTCGACCCCGACTGGACACCCAACACCACCGACCGCCGCCAGAAGCGCTACCGCTTCGGCCATCAACCCAGGATCGCCTGGTGGAACCTGCAACGGCTGGCGCAGGCGCTGGCGCCGCTGTTCGATGGCGCGGAGGCGCTGCAGGCGGGGCTGGATCACTACGTGGCCACCTTCGAAGCCACCGATGCGGCGTTTGCCCTGGCAAAGCTGGGGCTACTGGAAAGTCGGCCCGGGGATGAGGCGCTCATCGAGGATTTGCGTAGCCTGCTGGCTGCGGGAGGCATGGACATGACCATCTTCTACCGCGACCTGTCGAAACTCGATATCGATGCCCCTCATGTCGGCGTCGTGGGTTTCGCGTTCTACGAAGAGGCCCGCCGGGCCGCCATCGCGGAGCCGCTGGACGGCTGGCTGCGCCGCTATGCCACCCGGGTCAGGGAAGAAGGTGCGCCGGAAGGCGAGCGCATGGCGCTGATGCACGCCTCGAATCCGCGTTACGTGTTGCGCAATTACCTGGCGCAGCAGGCCATCGACCGGGCGGAACAGGGCGACGACGAAGGCATCCATGAATTGCAGGATGCCTTGCGCCGCCCGTATGACGACCAGCCCGGCCGGGACCACCTGGCTGCGCGCCGGCCGGAGTGGGCGCGCAACCGGGTGGGGTGCTCGATGCTCTCGTGCAGCAGCTGATCAGCTGCGGGCGAAGGCGAGCAGGTCGGTGTTGAACTGGTCCTGGTGGGTGACCACCAGACCGTGCGGGGCACCGGGATACTCCTTCAGGGTGCCGTGCTTCAGGCGCTTCACGCCGGCACGGGCGGCGGCATCGATGGGCACGATCTGGTCGTCGTCGCCATGGATCAGCAGCACCGGCACGTCGATCTTGTCCAGGTCGGGGCCGTAATCCACCTCGGAGAACTCGTGGATGCAGGCGTACTGTCCGTAGAGGCCGCCGAGCATGCCCTGGCGCCAGAAGTCGTCACGGATGCCCTGGGATTCCTTGGCATCGGCGCGGTTGAAGCCGAAGAAGGGCGTGGTGAGGTCCTTGTAGAACTGCGAGCGGTCGTCCCACACACCCTTGCGGATGCCGTCGAACACGTCCTTCGGCAGGCCGCCGGGGTTGGCGGTCGTTTTCAGCATCAGCGGCGGGACGGCGCCCACGAGCAGGGCCTTCGCCACGCGCTTCGTGCCATGGCGGCCCATGTAATGGGCGATCTCGCCGCCGCCGGTGGAGTGGCCGACGAGGATGATGTCCTTCAGGTCCAGCGCGTCGATCACGGCAGCCAGGTCGTCGGCGTAGGTGTCCATGTCGTTGCCGGTGGCGGTCTGGGTGGACCGGCCATGGCTGCGGCGGTCGTGCGCCACCACGCGAAAGCCGTGGTCGACCATGAATTTCATGGGCACGTCCCAGGCGTCGGCGCACAGCGGCCAGCCATGCGAGAAGACCACGGGCTGGCCCTGTCCCTGGTCCTTGTAGAAGATCTCGGTACCGTCTTTCACTCGTACGAAGGGCATGGCATGACTCCTTTGAGATGAGAAGGGTGGGCGGACGGACATCGGGACTCCCGACAGGAGAAGCTAGAATGTCCGGCCACGATCCACAATGAGTCTGTTTCCCACGTGTCTGCCGGTTCCGCTTCCGACGCCGCCCTCGAGGCACTGTTCGTTCCCTTCGCCACGGGCGAACTGGCACTCCCGCCCAAGGGTGACCTGCTCCTGCTGCGTGCGCGTGACGGCTTCGCGCTGCGCGAGCACCGCCGGCCGGGCTGGACGATGCAGCAGTCGTTCAAGCCGGCCGCCGATGCACTGGCCCGCTCGGGTTTCGAGGTTGTGGCCGAGCCGCCCGAAGGCCGGTTCGCCACCGTGCTGGTGCTGCCCACGCGTCAGCGCGAGGAAACCCGTGCCCTGTTCGCCCAGGCGATGGCGCGGCGGGCGGAAGGCGGCATCGTGCTCGCGGCGGTGCCGAACACGGAGGGGGCGAAGACGGCCGAGGGCGATCTGGCCCTGCTATCGGGCGGCGTGAGCACCGTCTCCAAGCACAAGTGCCGGATCTTCTGGGCACCCCCCGGTGCCCAGGCCGACGAGGCGCTGATGGCGGCGTGGCTGGGCCTCGATGCACCGGTAACGATTGCGCAGGGCCGCTTCACCAGCCGGCGCGGCCTGTTCGCATGGGATCGTATCGATATCGCATCGGCACTGCTTGCCGAAGCACTGCCTGTCGATCTCTCGGGGCGGCTGGCCGACCTGGGCGCCGGTTTCGGTTACCTGGCCTGCGAGGCGATCACCCGCTGCCCAGGCATCGTCGCGGCCGACCTGTTCGAGGCGGAAGGCCGCGCACTCGCGTCGGCCCGTGAAAATCTCGCCGCCACGATTGCCCGTAGCGGGCGCGCCGTGGAGACGACCGTGCACTGGCACGACGTCACGCAAGGTGTGCCGGGCAGCTATGACGTGGTGGTGTCCAACCCGCCGTTTCATCAGGGGCATGCCGGCGAACCCGACCTCGGCCGGGCATTCATCGTTGCCGCAGCGCGGGCGCTGGCGCCGAAGGGACGATTCTTGATGGTGGCCAACCGCCACCTGGCCTACGAAACCACGCTTGCCGCGCATTTCGGCGCGGTGCGTACCGTCGTCGATCGCGACGGATTCAAAGTGATTGAAGCAAAGGAGCCTCGCCGATGAAACTCGTACGCCTTCTGGCGAACCTCGGCTATGGCAGCCGCAAGCAGGTGGCATCGATGTTCCGCGAGGGACTGGTCACCGATGCGTCGGGTGACGTGCTGTATGCCGACGACAAGATGGAACACGCCGATGTGCGTTTCGACGGCGAGCCGCTCGATCCGCCACAAGGCATGATCCTCATGCTGAACAAGCCCGCGGGCTATACCTGTTCACGCAAGGACGTGGGGCGGCTGGTCTATGAGTTGCTGCCGCCGCGTTTTTCCCAGCGCAATCCGGTGCTGTCCACCGTGGGGCGCCTGGACCGTGATACCTCGGGCCTGCTGCTGTTTACCGATGACGGCCCGCTGCTGCATCGCATCATCTCGCCGCGCTCGTCGGTGGCGAAGATCTACGAAGCCACGCTCGCATCGGATCTACGCGGCGACGAGGGCGGGGTCTTCGCAGCGGGCACGCTCATGCTCGACGGCGAAACCGATCCGCTGGAGCCGGCAACGCTTGAGGTGCTGGGGCCACGCCATGCGCGGTTGACGCTTACCGAGGGGCGTTATCACCAGGTGCGTCGCATGTTCGCCGCCGTGGGCAATCACGTGGAAACGCTGCACCGGCCGGCGCTTGGCGGCCTGTCACTGGGCGATCTTCCGACCGGCCAGTGGCGCCTGCTCACGGCCGATGATGTACGTGGCTTGTTTGGATAAGCCGTTTCGGTATGGACGCATCGTGCACGCCGGGTGCAGTATCCCCGGGTTTCCTACACTGGAAGGAGTGGCACGATGAAGAAGCTCGTGATCGTCGCGGCAGGTCTGTTCGTGTGTGCGTCCGCTCAGGCGGCCGATAAGAGCGTGGTGGTGCCGATGACCCTGGTCACCGCATCCGGCACCGGCGCAGCGGTGGGCACGGTCACCGTGACCGAGAGCGCCGGCGGCCTGGTATTAACGCCCGACCTGAAGGGGCTTCCGCCGGGTACGCATGGTTTCCATCTGCATGAGAAGCCCAGCTGCGCGCCGGGCGAGAAGGACGGCAAGATGGGCGCCGCGCTGGCGGCCGGCGGCCATTTCGATCCGGCGCACACCGGCAAGCATGAAGGCCCGGATGCCATGGGGCATGAGGGCGACCTTCCGAAGATCGAGATCGGCGCCGATGGCACCGATACCACGGCGGTTACCGCGCCGCGCCTGAAGAGCCTGGCGACCCTGAAGGGTCATGCGCTGATGATTCACGCCGGTGGCGACAACTATTCCGACCAGCCGGAGCCGCTCGGCGGTGGCGGGGCGCGGATTGCCTGTGGTGTCGTGAAGTAACGCCTGGCTTCGATCCGGTCGCGCGCAAGGCGCGCTCCTACAGGGCGTTGTGGTTTCGGTCGCGCGCAGGGCGCGCTCCTACAACGTGTCGTGTAGGAGCGCGCCTTGCGCGCGACCGGACCAGGGCGGTGCACAGGGAATCGCCCGGTACATCACCCCTCAAAACAAATCGATACTTCCCAGCGCCACTGGCGCCAGATCCCCCGACTCCGCCAGCGTCTCATAGCCGTGCACGCTGTCACGCCCGTTCTGCTTGGCGAAATAAAGCGCCTTGTCCGCACGATCCAGCACGATCTCCGGATAATCGCTCTCGGTGATCCGCGCATAGCCGATGCTCACCGTGACATGCCCCACCTGCGGGAACGTGTGCGAAGCGATGTACTGGCGGAAACGATCCAGCGCCGTATACGCCGTGCGTTCGTCATGCGCGGCCAGCAGCATCACGAACTCCTCGCCGCCGAAGCGGAACAGCACGTCACTCTGGCGGAAGTTGCTGCGCATCTGCTGCGCAAGCATCAGGATCACCTCGTCGCCATAGACATGGCCGTACGTATCGTTGATCCGCTTGAAGTGATCGATATCGAGGATGGCAAGGAAGATGTTTGCCCCCTCCTCGCGCACCAGGCGGCGGTCTTCCTTGCCTTCGGCAAGGGCCCGCGCCCGCTGCCGGCGATGCTTCAGCATCCGCTGCAGGCGGCGATCGAAGCTGCGCCGGTTGTACAGGCCCGTGAGCTTGTCGCGCTCGCTCTCGTTGAGCAGGGCGATGTAGTTGCCGTAGATCCGTGCGAAGCCCTCGACCAGACCGCGGACATCGTCCATGGCCTCGTCGGATTCCAGCATGAGGGCGCCCGTGGCGGCCTGCTCGCGCTGGATCGGAATCACCAGCCGGTTGAGGCCGGCGGGTGTGACTTCGCTGATCGCCTCCAGCTTCTCCATGGCACGGACGATGGTGTCCACCGGATCACCTTCGCCGGAGGGGTCCACGGCTTCGATCACGAAGGCCCCGGCGGCATCGCGCGAACAGACCACGACGGAATCGACCGGAAACTGGACGCTTTCGCCCCGCTTGCAGAGCGTGACGCTGCTGACCTTGACCAGCTCGGCCAGGGAAAGCACCAGGCTGTGGTCGAGTGCGTCGATGTCGCGGTGATGGGTGAACTCCGCCACGGAGGCGAGCAGGCGGGAGTCGGGCAGGGTGCCGGAGGGAGAGTGCCACGAAGCCCTCATGGACGCGGCTTCCCTGCGACGTGGTGTTGGCTACTGACAGGCACCGAACTCACCCTTCTTCCCCCGAGCGAGGTCGCGCCATGCGACCCCCATGTTCGCGTCAATGGATTGCCCGCCGGCCGGGCTTGCCCCGGGCTAGCGGCCGCGAGAGCGCCAACTTTAGGGCAAAATGGCTTCGGATTGTAAAAAATGTGAACCAGTTACGGTTTACAGGTCTTCCAAACCGGGCTGGTATTCTGTAACGCCGCAGTGGCTCAATCCCCCGACCACCAGCCCCGCCATTTGAAGAAGAGCACGGGCAGCACCATGCTCAGCAGAATGATCCCCAGCGCGATGGGATACGCATAGGGCAGGTCCAGCTCAGGCATGTCCTTGAAATTCATGCCCCATATGCCAGCCAGGATCACCGGCGGAATGGTTGCCACGGAGGTCACCGTGAGCACCTTCATCACATGGTTCTGGTCGGTGCTGATGAAGCCCAGGGCGGCATCGAGCAGAAACTGGAGCTTGTTGGTGAGCTGGTCGTCGAATTCGTCCAGCGTACGCAGGTCGTGGTCCACCACGCGCAGGCGCACCTCCACGTCGTCGGACATCCAGTCGGGCTTCTTGGCCCTCACGAAAGACACGATGCGCTGTACGCCGAGCATGGATGAACGGTTGCGGGCCTGGAGCCCCTCCAGCCGGCCCACCTCCAGCATGCAGCCGCGCAGGATAGGCGTGCCCAGGCGTTCGGGCGTGAAGATGCGATCGGACAGCTTCTTCAGCTCGGCAGAGACATCCTCCATACGTCTTGCCGCCAGATTGACGATAGCCTCGATCAGCGTGGCAAGTACGTCGGCGCTGGATTCCCAGCGATGCTGGGCGCAGCTCTCGCTTGCGAGGCGGAACGCGGGTGAATCGGAAAAGCGCAGCGTCATCAGCACGCGGCCGGTGACGACCAGGCCTACGGGGCCCGGGGTATGTCCATCGGCCGTGTCCGCAAAGTAGGGAATCGACAGATACATCGCGTCGTCGTCGGTACGGATGCGGCTGGACAGCGCAAGGTTCACCACGTCGCTGCGCTCGGGAACGCGCAGGCCGGTGATGTCGGCGGCGCAGCGCCGTTCGTCGTCGGAGGGATCGAGCAGGTCGACCCAGATGGGGGCATGTGGCTTGTCCATGCCCGTCGACCACTGGATGGGTGTCGGCTGGCCGTGTTCGTGGATGATGAGCACGTGGGGTGGTGTCCTCGACTGCCTGCGTTTGCACGGCCGCTGATGCGGCGCTGCGGGCAGTTTACGCTTCAAGTGTGGCGCCGATGTATGCGGATGACGCAGGCACCGCTTGACCCGGGAGCCCCGTGCGGCGGAACAATGATGGCTCCCCTTGACGGAGCGATGCGATGAACGACCAGGCTCATCCGCTGCACATCGTGCATGACGAGAAGCGGCATACCTTCGAAACCGTGGTCGATGGCCATACCTGCGAAATCGATTACCTGCTCGAAGGCACGGTCATGACCATCACGCACACTGGCGTCCCCGACGCGGTCGGTGGCCGTGGCATCGCCAACCTGCTGACCCGTTTTGCCATCCAGGTCGCCGAGGCGAAAGGCTGGAAGATACGTCCCGCATGTTCGTACGCGGCCGCATGGTTCAAGCGGAATCCGGAATACGCGCACCTGCTCGCCTGAGGCCGTGCCGGGTGTGCTAGCTTCACGTTTTCTGCACACCCGGAGCCCTTCACGATGCGAATGAACTGGATCGCCGCTGCCGTCGCGCTTGCCTGCGCGGGTGCTGTCCACGCCGAGAAAGCCGCGCCTGCGGCCGATCCGCGCATCGCGAGCATTCTCGACAACCTCGGCAAGGTACGCCCGATCGAATCGGTGGCCCTGTCGCCCGACGGGCGCCACCTGGCGTGGACAGTCAAGACCAACGGCAAGATCGTGCTCGAACTGGCCGACGCCGATGGCCGCAATGCGCATCGCGTCACCAGCAGCAAGGGATGCCGCGAACTGTCGGCCTCGTGGGCGTCGGATTCCCGACACCTGGCATTTCTCTCCGATTGCGCGGGTGGCAAGCCCGGCGTGGAAGAGGGCAAGCAGAATGATGTCTACGTCGTCGACATCGACACCAAGGCCGCGCCGCAGCGGCTGACCAAGCTCAACGGCTATGTGGACGGCCTGGAATGGCGCCCCGATGGCAAGGCACTGGCCTTCCTCTACGTGCCCAACGCCACCCGTCGCGCCAGCGCCACGGCGGCCGCCGGTCCGCAGGTCGGCGAGATCGGCGTGGACAACGTCGAGGTGCAGCAGGTGGCGATGGTCGATGCACGTGGCGGCGAGGCGAAGGCGATCACGCCCAATGGTCTTCACGTTTACGAATTCAGCTTCTCGGCAGACAGCGGCCGCCTTGCCTACGTGGCCGCGCAACCGCCGGGCGACAACAACTGGTGGGTGGCGCGCCTGTATGCGCAGCCGCTGTCCGGTGAAGCCAAGGCCGTTACCGTCGTGGATACCGCCCGTCTCGACGGTCCTCTGAAGGGTCTTCAGGTGGCCGTGCCGCGCTTCTCGCCCGATGGCTCGCGCATCGCCTTCATCGGCGGCCTCATGAGTGACCAGGGTTCCACCGGTGGCGACATCTGGACGGTACCCTCCGACGGTTCCAGCGCACCGGTGGATGTCACGCCCGGCGTGCGCACTACGCCGGCATGGCTGTCGTGGGCGGGCAACGACAGGCTCATCGTCTCCGAGGCGGTGGCAGGCGTGAGCCGCGTGTCGTCCTATGCGCTTCCTGCGCAGGGTGCCGCCACGGCCACCACGCTGTTCGAATTGCCCATGACCATCGGCGACGGTCGCCTGTCCATGTCCCTCTCGCTGGATGCGAAGACTGAAAAGGCGGCCTTCAACGCCAGCTCGTTCGAGCGCGCGTTCGAAGTGCACGTGGCCGATCTTGCGGGCCACGCTGCTCCGCAGGCCGTCACCTCCTTCAACGCGGGCCTCAAGCCCTCCTGGGGCAAGGCCGAATCGATTACCTGGAACAACGAAGGCCACGACGTGCAGGGCTGGCTGCTGTACCCGGCGGACTACGACGCATCGAAGCGCTACGGCATGATCGTTTCCATCCACGGCGGTCCGGCGGCTTCGGTGCTGCCGCGCTGGCCAGGCGTGGGCTACGGCCCGGCCCCGCTTTCCGCGCTGGGTTATTTCGTCTTCATGCCCAATCCCCGTGGCAGCTATGGCCAGGGCGAGGCCTTCGTGCAGGCCAATCGCAAGGACTTCGGTTACGGCGACCTGCGTGACGTGCTGGCTGGCGTGGACACCATCGAGAAATCGCACCCCGTGGACGACAACCGCCTGGGGCTCACGGGCTGGAGCTACGGCGGCTTCATGACCATGTTCAGCGTGACCCAGACCCAGCGCTTCCGTGCCGCGGTGGCCGGTGCGGGCATCTCGAACTGGCAGAGTTATTACGGTCAGAATCTTATCGACCAGTGGATGACGCCGTATTTCGGTGCCTCCGTCTATGACGATCCGCAGGTGTACGCCAAGAGCTCCGCGATCAATTTCATCAAGAGCGCGAAAACCCCGACGCTGGTCGTGGTCGGCGAGCGCGATGCCGAGACGCCGGCCCCGCAGTCGTTCGAGTTCTGGCATGCACTGCGTGCCCAGGGCGTGCCGACCTCCCTGGTGGTCTATCCGGGCGAGGGCCATGGCTTTGCCCAGGATGCCCATCGCAAGGATGTCCTGGCCCGGGCGCTGGCCTGGTTCGATCGTTACCTGTCTGCCGGAGGCGCTCACTGAGCCCATCTGCCGGCAGGTGGCAGGACGTCACGGATTGCGTTTTTCCACCGACCGATCATCATTCGTGCCTGGGTCGGTTCCGCTTCTCCCGAAAGCGGGCCGGTGTGACGCATCACGAGGCGCTAAAGCCGGAGGCGGTAGTGGCCGATACTCCATGGGATATCTCGCGTTCCGCGCCTGGCCCATGGCCGGTTCCCACGGCGCGGTCGTTTGGAATTTGGGTCGATCCGCCGGCAGGGACGCGCTTGTTCCGGCTTGTGGCGCATCCCGCAGGCAAGGCCGGAGCGTGGCGTGCTGACAAATCGTAGCGTCGAAAGCGGTCTGGACCTGGCCTTGAACAAGTGCGTGCACTGGCCTGCCATCGTGCCTGAAGCCTCCCATTGCGGTGGCTTCAGCACGGTGGGCGCCGGTCTGGGCTGGTTGATTGCCCTGATCGTGGTGGCTGCCGTGGCCGCGGTCGTCATCGCCTGGTTGTTCGGCCAGCGCCGCCGCCTGGCCGCCCGGTTGAAAGACCCCCGCGAACAGGCGCGCCACGCCCTGGCCTTCCACGCCTACCACGACACCCTCACCGGGTTGCCCAACCGTGCCTACCTCATGCAGGAGCTCGAACATGCGCTGGCGGGCCCCGACGCGGGCTCCCTGGCGGTGATGTTCATCGACCTGGACGGCTTCAAGTCCATCAACGACACGCTGGGCCATGAGGCCGGCGATGCCTTCCTGCGCGCGGTGGCCAGCTCACTGCGTAGCAGCGTGCGCGAGCGCGACACGGTGTCGCGTTTCGGCGGCGATGAATTCGTGGTGGTGGTGCAGTCCTACGGCGGCATGGAAAACCTCGTTCGCGTCTGCCGCAAGGTGCTCGACCTGGTGTCACAGCCGGTGAACGTTTCCGGCCAGTTCGTGGCCGTGAGCCCGAGCATCGGCGTGGCGGTGGCACCGCAGGACGGGCAGGTGGCCGAAACCCTCATCCGCAATGCGGATGCCGCCATGTATGCCGTGAAGGAAACCGGCAAGGCCGATTTCCGTTTCTACGAAGAGGGCATGCTCGAGCAGGCACGCGAGCGCCTGGCGCTCACGGTGGAACTGCGCGAGGCATTGCAGCGTGGCGAGCTGGGCGTGGAATACCAGCCCAAGCGCAATCTTCAGGACGGCACGCTCGCGGGTGTCGAGGCGCTTGCGCGCTGGCATCACCCCAGCCGTGGCGACGTGCCGCCGGCCATCTTCGTGGCCATCGCGGAGCGCTCGGGCCTCATCCATGCCCTGGGCGAATACGTGTTGCGCTCGGTGCTCAACCAGCTGCGCGAGTGGGACGATGCCGGCCAGCGCATCGACTACATCGCCATCAACCTGTCGATGCACGAGCTGAGCCGGCCGGCCTTCGTCGAAACCCTGCACCGTGCCGTGCGCTCGTATGGGGTCGACCCGACGCGTATCCGCTTCGAGCTGACCGAGTCCACGGCCATGCGCCAGCCGGAGGAAACCCTGCGCCAGCTGTTCAAGCTGCGCTCGCACGGCTTCGACCTGCTCATCGACGATTTCGGTGCCGGCTACTGGAACCTCGGCCATCTGCGCGAGCTGCCGGTGGGCACCATCAAGATCGACCAGTCCTTCGTGCGTGGCAGCCAGTCCAACCTGGCCGACCGGGAGATCACCGAGGCCATCGTCGGACTGGCCAAGAAACTCAACATGCGGACCATCGCCGAAGGCGTGGAGACCGAAGCCCAGGCCGACTGGCTGCGCAACCTGGGATGCGACGTCGGACAGGGCTTCTTCTTTGCCCGTCCCATGACCGCCGCTGCGTTCAGCCGCTATCTCGATCCGACCACCGCCTATGCCGGTTGACCGCCCGACGCGGCCTCGTAGCCCCTTCTTCCCGCGCGCCCGTCTCGCCCTGTTCGTCGCCTGCCTCTGCCTGCTGGCGGCGTTCGTTGCACCTGCACAGGACGCACCGGCGGCGGCCGTGGACCCGTGGGCGGTATTCGAGACCTCATGGTTCGACACGGTAGGTGTCACCGATGGCCTGCCGCATTCCACCACCACGGCCATCGTGCAGGACAAGCGTGGACTGATCTGGATCGGCACCTTCGGCGGGCTGGCCCGCTTCGACGGCTATCGCATGCAGGTGTTCGGGCAGGAGCCCGATTCCTACGCCGGCGCCGTGCTGCCTGATTCCTACGTGCGCGCCCTGATGCCGCTGGACGATGGCGGCCTGCTCATCGGTACCAATGCCGGCGGCCTGGTTCGTTTCGATCCGCGCACCAATCGCTTCCATGTGTATCCGATCGGCCCGGGCGGCACGTCCAACGGCAAGATCTTCTCCATCGCCCGATCACACCAGCCGAACGTGTTCTGGATTGCGACGGAAGGCGGTATCGACCGCATCGATGCAGGCAACGACACGATCACCCGTGAATCGGGCCAGCCGGGCGATGCCCACGACATGCTCGCGCGCACCTTCGTGGTGGCCGAGGACAAGGCGGGCAACCTGTGGGCGGGTGCCAACAACGGTCTTTTCATCCGTCGTCCGGGCCACCGGTTCGAGCGCGTGGTGTCCACCGATGCATCCGTGGACGAACTGCTGCACGACCAGGTCTGGGCGTTGCGCCAGGACAGCCTGGGCAGGATGTGGGTAGGCACGGGGCAGTCCGGTGCGTTCTACATCGACGAGCAGGGGCAGGGGCATATGGTGCCGGGGCTGTCCGGCAAGGGCGGCATGGCGCGTCGGCGCACCGTGCGCGCCTTCCACGAGACACCCGAGGGCGTGCTCTGGGCCGCCACCGACGGCGCTGGTGTCGTCACCTACGATTTCCATACCGGCCGCCTGCGCACGCTGAGCCACGACGCGGCGATGCCGTCGTCGCTGCCAGGTGACATCACGCGCGACATCTACCAGGACACCACCGGCAACATCTGGGTAGCCACCGAGCTGGGCGCCGCCCGCTACGATCCCAATGGCCGCAAGGTGTTCTCGGTGCTGCCGTCTCCGTTGCAGAGCCACACGCTTTCCAACGCCAACGTCCATGGCGTGTTCGTTGACCCGCGCGGACGCGTGTGGCTGGGACTGGGCATGGGCCGCATCGACGTGCTGGACCTGGGCAACGGCAGCATGCGCCACCTGCAACTGGGTGGCGAACAGGCCGAACGCGACGTGCAGGCCTTCGTGGTGGCGCCCGATGGTTCGATCTGGGCCGGTGCGCAGGGCATCTCCCGCATCGATCCGGATACCTTCGCCCTGCACAGTTCCATGGTGCCTGCGCTGGACAGCCGGTTGATCCTGTCGATGCAGCGCGATGGCGACGACATCCTGATCGGCACCTACGACGGCCTGTTCCGCTACGACACGGTCACCGGCGCGCTGCGGCAGATGCGCCATGACGATGCCGATCCCAAGAGCCTCGTGGGCGACCAGGTACGTCATATCGTGCGCATGCCCGACGCATGGTGGTACGCCACCATCAGCGGTATCAGCATTGCCTACGATGGCGAGCAGGGCTTCGTGAACCTGCGCCATGACCCGGCGACCCCGACGAGCCTGCCGCAGGATTACACCGGGTCGATGGTGTTCGATTCGCACCATCGCCTCTGGCTGGGCACGTTTGGCGGCATTGCCTACCTCGATCAGTTCAATCCGCGCGGGCCTTTCCGTTTCGGGGTGATCGGTGCGCGCGAGGGTCTGGCCAACACCAAGATCAACGCACTGCTGATCGATCACGACGATCGCATCTGGGCGTCGATGGCCAATGGCGTGGCCATGGTCGATGCGAACAGTCACAAGGTGTACGACCTGGGCGTTCGCGACGGCCTGCGTATTCCCAGCTATATCCATCGCGCCACGGCGGAAGCGCCGGGCGGCGAACTGATGTTCGGTGGCCTGGGCGGCCTTACCGTGGTGCGGCCTTACTGGGTGGCGCCGGAGGCGGCGCCTGCACGACTGGCCATCACCCATGTGTCGATCAACGACAAGCCGGTACCGCTGACCCTGGTGCCTGACGATGGCGGCCGGATCCGCCTCGATGGCGACGGGCGTAACCTGCGCGTGGATTTCGCGCTGCTCGATTACCGCGCGCCGTCCGAGACGCATTACGCCTATCGCATGGACGAGACCGACAGCGCATGGAACGAGGTCGCCCATGGCATTCCGCCCAGCGCGATCTATACGAACCTCGCCAGCGGCACCTATACGCTGCGGCTGCGGGCCACCACGCGCGGCCTGGATGCGCGTACGCTGGAATCGACGGTGCGGGTGGTCGTCACGCCACGTTGGTATGAGAGCGTCTGGACACAGCTGGCGGGGCTGCTGCTCTGCGTGGGCGCCTTCTTCGGGCTGGTTTACCTGCGCACGCTTTACCTGCGTCGTCGTGCCCAGGTCCTGCAGACCCAGGTCGATGCGCGCACCCGTGATCTCAAGGCGGCCAACGAGCGGCTGGCGCATCTGGCCGGCACCGACGAACTCACCGGTTCGCTCAATCGCCGCCGTTTCCTGGAGCAGGCCGAGCGGGTGAGGCAGGGCGCCGCCAACGACGGCATCCCCTTCAGCCTCGTGTTGCTGGACATCGACGACTTCAAGTCGGTGAACGACACCTTTGGCCATCTGGCGGGCGATACGGTGATCCGCGAAACGATGCGGGTGATCTCGTCGATGTGTCGTGCCGACGACCTGGCGGGGCGCTTCGGCGGCGAGGAATTCATCCTGTGCCTGCCGGGCGCCCTGGCCGAACATGCGCTGGACATCACCGAGCGCGTGCGCCACGCACTGGGCTCACTGCTGATCGTGCATGGCGACTACCGCATCCGCATCACGGTGAGTGCCGGCGTCGCCATGTGGCGCGCCCCGGAATCGCTGAACTCGCTGCTGGGCCGTGCCGACGAGGCGCTGTACGAAGCCAAGAACGAAGGCCGCAACCAAAGCCGCCTCGCATCCCTGTAGGAGCGCGCCTCGCGCGCGACAGCACATCGCGTTCCAGTGGTTCCAGCGATAACCCCCTTGTAGGAGCGCGCCTTGCGCGCGACAGGGTGTCGCGATCCAGTGGTTCTGGCGATAACTCCCTTGTAGGAGCGCGCCTTGCGCGCGACAGGGTGTCGCGATCCAGTCGGGTTTTCGCGACAACCGGTCGCGCGCAGGGCGCGCTCCTACAAGGGCGGCGTGCCGTTGCGCTTGCGCGAACGATCAGTCGCGGAAATTCTCGAACTGCAGCGGCACTTCCACATCGGCCTTGCGCAGCAGGGCGATGGCGTCCTGCAGGTCGTCGCGCTTCTTGCCCGTGACGCGCACCTTCTCGCCGTTGATCTGCGCCTCGACCTTCAGCTTGGCTTCCTTGATCTTCGCGATGATCTTCTTGGCAACCGCCTGCTCGATGCCCTGCTTGACGGTGATCTTCTGCCGGGCCTCGGCGAGGTTGGTCTCCACCTTGCCCTCGTCGAGCGCACGCAGGTCGATCTGCCGGGCCGACAGGCGGGCGCGCAGGATGGGCAGCATCTGGGTCAGGTGGAATTCGGTTTCGGCCTTCTGGGTGATGACGTTCTCTTCCAGCTCGAACTTCGCGCCGGTGCCGCGCAGGTCGAAGCGGTTGGAAAGCTCACGATTGGCCTGGTCGACGGCGTTGGTCAGCTCGTGCTTGTCGACTTCCGAGACGATGTCGAAGGAGGGCATGGGGACGATTCCTTGGAGTGGGCCGGCCGACAAGTTTACGCGACGGCGCTACCATATGCGTTTGCTTTGCTGGATTTCCCCATGGAATACGACGTCCTCGTCATCGGCGCCGGTGCGGCGGGCCTGATGACGGCCATCGTGGCCGGCCGGCGTGGCCGGCGCGTGCTGGTGGTGGACCACGCGAACCGGGCGGGGAAGAAGATCCTGATGTCCGGCGGTGGCCGCTGCAATTTCACCAACACCAACACCACCCCGGCCAATTTTCTCTCGGCAAACCGGCATTTCTGCAAGTCGGCCCTGGCCCGCTATACGCCGTGGGACTTCATCGCCATGGTCGACCGTCACAAGATCAAATGGCATGAAAAGTCGCCCGGACAGCTGTTCTGCGACGAATCGTCCAAGCTGATCGTGCGCATGCTGCTGGATGAATGTGCCTCGGCAGGCGTCCGTGTGGAGACGGGATGCGCCGTGTCACGCCTGCGTGCGACGGATACCGGCTTCGGTGCCGATACCGCACTGGGCCATGTGCGCTGCCAGTCGCTGGTGGTCGCCACGGGCGGGCTCTCCATCCCCAGCCTGGGTGCCACGGGCTTCGGCTACGAGATCGCCAGGCAGTTCGGCCATGCGGTACTGCCCGTGCGGGCCGGACTGGTGCCGTTGACCCTCAGTGGCAAGCACCAGGAGCGCTTCGACGGGCTGTCCGGCGTAGCCCTGCCGGTGGAGGCCCGGGTGGGCGAAGCGTCATTCCGCGATGCCATGCTTTTCACCCATCGCGGCCTCAGCGGGCCCTCGATCCTCCAGGTGTCCTCGTACTGGGAGCCGGGCGCCGACCTGCGCCTGGACCTGCTCCCCGGCATCGATGCCGGTGATGCCCTGCTTGCCGGCCGCGCGGAGCGACCCGCTGCCGAGCTGAAGACCGTGCTTTCAGGCCTCCTGCCGCGCCGGCTCGCCGAGCGCCTGTGCGAAATCTGGTTGCAGAACCGGCCGATGCGTCAGTTCCGCGATGCCGAACTGCGGGAGATCGGCGCACAACTGGCCGACTGGCCCGTGGTGGCCAGCGGCACCGAAGGCTATCGCACGGCAGAGGTCACGCTGGGGGGCGTGGATACCGATGAGGTATCGTCGTCCACGATGATGTCCAGGCGCCAGCCCGGGTTGTATTTCGTGGGCGAAGTGCTCGATGTCACCGGCCATCTGGGGGGCTACAACTTCCAGTGGGCCTGGGCCTCGGGCAACGCCGCAGGGCAGGCGGTGTGAGCCATATCCGGTCTTCACGCGAACCTTAACCTGCGTCAGCCAGAATCCGGGACGCACGATGTCGTGCGGCTGCGCAGGTAGCAAACATGTCGGCAAGCTGGAAAACAGTGTACGAGGGACAGCACGAAGGCCGTTCGGTGACGGTCCGTGAATCGGGCGACGGCACCTTCAAGGTGCTGACCCGGCAGAACATCCACGACGAAGGCATCGCCTATCAGGATGGCAAGACCTTCGTGCACGTATCGCCCAGCAGCGTGGGCGAGCAGGTGGAAAGCGAGGTCAACTCCCGCGATGCCCTGCGCGAGGCGCTGAAGGAACTGCATTTTTCCAGTGACACGGTCTCGGCCATCGTCGAACGCCTGCACTGACGACCCACGCAGGCTTTCTGCCATGATGGGGCTTCGTTCCCCATCAAGGCGAGCTGGCGTCCATGGCAGAACCGACCCCCCCGATCTTCGAGCGCACCGTACCGCGCGTGCTGATGTGCGCACCGACATATTTCGAGGTCAGTTACGTCATCAATCCATGGATGACGGGTCATGTCCACGACACCACCAGCGAACGATCGCAACGCCAGTGGGACGCCTTGCGCGAGACCATCGCCCGGCATGCCGACGTGGTCGTGCAGCCTCCGACCGAAGGCCTGCCGGACATGACTTTCGCCGCCAACGCGGGGCTGGTGTTCGGTAACTGCTTCGTGCCGAGCCGCTTCCGGTATGCGCAGCGGCAGGGTGAGGAGGCCCATGACAAGGCATTCTTTGTGCAGCATGGTTTCGATATCGTCGAGCTGCCCGAGGATGTATTTTTCGAAGGCGCCGGCGATGCGCTGTTCGACCGGGGCACGGGCCGGCGGCTATGGATGGGCCACGGGCACCGGTCGGACCTGGCCGCTGCCGCGGAATTGGCGAAACGGCTGGATATCGAGGTGTTTCCGCTGAAACTCGCGGACCCGAGGTTCTATCATCTGGATACCTGTTTCTGTCCGCTGGCCGATGGGTACACGCTGTATTTCCCCGCCGCCTTCGATGCGGCGTCGCTGGCCTTGATCGAGCGCCATGTACCGCCCGGATTGCGTATCACGGTGCAGGAGCATGATGCGGTGGAATTCGCGTGCAATGCAGTGAACCTGGGGCGCGTGGTGATCCTGAATCGCGCGAGCCCGGGTTTGCGCTCTCGACTGGAAGCCGCCGGATTCATGCTGATCGAGGTAGCCCTCGACGAGTACATGAAATCCGGCGGTGCGGCGAAGTGTCTTACATTGAGGTTGGACGAGTCCGCTAGCAGCTGACCCTGGCGTTGAAACGGCAAGTTGCCAGTTTGCGACACCCCGCCTATCCCCTCACGTCGTCCCTGTGAAAACAGGGACCCAGTGCGGTGCGGTGGATTTTCGCGAGAGGGCTCCCTACACACAAGCCGATGCAACGTGGCGGTGTTTACTGGTGAACTGGGGCGCTGGGTTCCTGCGTTCGCAGGAACGACGAGCTGTGAGATTGCAACTCCCCGCCTATCCCCTCACGTCGTCCCTGCGAAAGCAGGGACCCAGTGCGGTGCAATCGATTGTCGCGAGAGGGTCACCTACACACAAGCCGATGCAACGCAGCGGTGCTTACTGGTGAACCGGGGCGCTGGGTTCCTGCGTTCGCAGGAACGACGGGTTGCGAGATTGCAACTCCCCACCTACCCCTCACGTCGTCCCTGCGTAAGCAGGGACCCAGTGCGGTGCAATAGGTTTTTGCGGCGGTGCCACCTACACACAAGCCGATGAGGCGTAGCGGTGTTTGCTGGTGAACCGGGGCGCTGGGTTCCTGCATTCGCAGGAACGACGGGTTGCGAGATTGCAGCTCCCCACCTGTCCCTCACGTCGTCCCTGCGAAAGCAGGGACCCAGTGCGGTGCAATCGATTGTCGCGAGAGGGTCACCTACACACAAGCCGATGCAACGTGGCGGTGTTTACTGGTGAACCGGGGCGCTGGGTTCCTGCGTTCGCAGGAACGACGATCAGATGTCCTGCCAGTCCACCGTGCCGTCGATGATCGTGTTGGTGCGGCCGCCGACCCAGACCGCCTCACCGTCGATGCGGATGATGATGCGGGCATCGTGTCCCACCTCGCGGCCCTGGCTCACGATGTAGCCGCGTGACAGCGTGCCGCTGGTATCGCGGGCGGCCACGTAGGCGGCGATGAGGCCGTTGGCGGCGCCGGAGGCCGGGTCTTCGACGATGCCTACGCCTGCGGGAAACGCGCGCACGGCGAGGCCTTCGGCCGAGCGGGCGAAGACGCACAGGCCCAGGGTATCGGTGGACAGGGCGAGGCCACGAATGGCTGCGTGATCCGGGCGCCAGGCGCGCAGTTCGGCTTCATTGGCAAATTCGGCGACCCACCAGCGGCGTCCGCCCTCGACGCAGGCCGGGGGCAGGGTGCCCAGGCGCACGCCATACAGCACCGACGACAGCGTTTCGCCGCCGCACGAGCCGTCACCCACGATGCGCGCCTTCGGCGACTGGACGAACAGTTCGCGGGACGGGCCCTCACCCTCGACGAGGATGGGCAGGACGCCCGCACCGCACTCCTGCCAGACGATGCCATCGGCACCAGGCCGGATCAGGCCGGCGTCCAGCGCGGCGTGCGCACTGCCGATCGTGGGGTGCCCGGCGAAGGGAATTTCCTTGCTGGGCGTGAAGATACGTACGCGATAGTCGGCCTTCGGCTCGCGCGCGGGAAGCAGGAACGTGGTCTCGACCAGGTTGGTCCAGTGGGCGAAGCGCTGCATGCGCGCGTCGGACCAGCCGTCGGCCTCGACGACCACGCCGAGGGGGTTGCCGCCGCCGTGGCGGGCGGCGAAGACATCGAGCTGCTTGTAGCGGATGGAGGACATCGGGGGACGCCAGGAGCGGGGGGGATGGCGGGACATGATAGCCGTCCGGATGCCCGGGGGCACCGGCACGGGGAATCGACATCCGCCCGCGCAGCCGCCAAGATGCGCGCTGGCTAGACGCGTAAGGACGCAGTTTCACGCATGATCACGCTGCTCATCATCCTCGTGACCTGTGTGGTCTCGATTATCGCTTTCCGTAACCAGCGCCTCATGGATGACCTCATCCTGTGGCCGCCGGCCCTGAGCCGCAGCCGCGAGTATTACCGGCTGGTGAGCTACGGCCTCGTGCACGCGGACGGCGGTCACCTGTTCTTCAACATGTTCTCGCTGTATTTCGCCGGCCGGATCATGGAAGGCTTCTTCACTGCGGCCATGGGCCCCCTGGGCTTTCTCACCTTCTACATCGGCGCGCTGGTGTTCTCGATCCTGCCGTCCTACCTCGCCAACCGCCGCAATGCGGGATATCGCAGCCTGGGCGCTTCCGGCGCCGTGTCGGCGATCCTGTTCGCCTTCATCATGCTGAGCCCCTGGTCGAAGATCTACCTCATCGTGATCCCGATGCCGGCGATCCTCTACGCGATCCTGTTCGTGGTGTATTCGGTGTACATGGACAAGCGCGGCGGCGACAACGTGAACCACAGCGCACACCTGTGGGGCGCGCTCTATGGCGTGCTTTTCACCGTGGCGATGAACCCGGCCGTGCTCCCCCGTTTCCTGTCGCTCATCTCCCAACCGCAACTCTTCTGAGCCTGAAGCTGAACTTTTCCGACACTTTTATGTGACTTCGGGCCACAGCTGTTACATCATTCAACTGCCCGGCGCGCAATGCGGTTCGCCGCATTCGTCCGGCATGCACGCGACTTTCCCCGGAGGGGGCCTTCGCGTCCGCAATTACCGCAGGAGGAATGAGCGCATGGCAACGACCCGAAAGTCCGCCGCGAAAACATCCGCGGCACGCAAGACGGCAACGAAGAAGACCGCACGCAAGGCGGCCGCCAAAAAGGCCCCGGCAAAGAAAGCCGCTGCCAGCCGCAAGGTGGCCACGAAGAAAACCGCCCGCAAGACAGCCGCCCGCAAGGCCGTGAAAAAGGCGGCCGTTCGCAAGACCGCCACCCGCAAGGCTGCTCCGCGCAAGGCAGCGGCGAAGAAAGCGGTGGCGAAGAAGACCTCCGCACGCAAGGCCGTGGCGAAGAAATCGCCGGCACGCAAGGTCGCGGCGAAGAAGGTCGCCACTCGCAAGGCGGCGGTGAAGAAGGCTCCAGCCCGCAAGGTGGCGGCGAAAAAAGCCGTGGCAAGGAAGACGCCTGCGGTAAAGACTGCTCCGACCAAGGCCGCCACTAAGAAGGCCGTGCCCAAAAAGACGGCCCCTACAAAGGCTGTGACGAAGCGCAGTGCGGCTCCCGGGCTCGTTACCCGTCCAGCCGCACCGCGCACGAAGCCACGCGCCAAGCCGGCCGAAGCGCCTGTGGCGCATATCACCCAGGAAGAGGCCGTGGCCCACATCCAGGCCTTGCTCGACGCCAAGCGCGAACGTGACAGGCAACCACCGGCATGGCCCGGCGCAGACGCCCACGGCAATCCGGGCAGCGAGCCGGGCAACGAGCCCAATCCGGCGCCGAAGACGCCATCGCCCGAAGCCAGCTACGCCAACAGCGCGCACGAGCGCGGCGACCAGCAGAAGAACAAGGGCTGACACGCTCAGCCTGAATGCAAGGAAAGGGGCGCACGGGCGCCCCTTTCCTTTTAGCGTGTGTTCAACCGACGAAGCGCAGCGTAGGACATAACCTCTCACACCTTGGTTATCGTCCCATGCGCCGGCTCACCCTGTGCTTGATCGCTCTGGCGGCCACCTTGCCGCTTGCGGGTTGTTACTACGATCCGGATTACGGATATGTACGCAACGGCACGGGCGGGGATGCCTACTACGGCACCGAAACCACGACAGTGGTCTCTCCCGGTTATGTCGATCCGGGGTTTGGCTACTACGACGGTTACGGCTATGGGCCGGGCTGCTGCTATTCCACGATCGGTGTCGGCACCGTCTGGTACCACGACCGCTATCCGGGCTATTACGGCCGTGACTGGCATGGCCGGCCGCCGCCGGGAGGCTGGCATGGCGGTGGCTGGCGCGGTCCTCCGCCGGGTGGCTGGCGAGGCGGCGGTCACGGCCCTCCGCCGGGCGGTTGGCACGGTGGCGGTGGGCATGGTCCTCCGCCAGGAGGCTGGCATGGGGGCGGCGGGCGTCCGTCCGGCGGCTGGCATGGAGGCAACGGAGGCAACTGGCACCACGACGGGCACTGATGACGACCCGTGGCGGGCATGGCCCGCATCGATGTCCGGGCGAATGCGAGGCGTGAAAACACTAGCCTGACCAGCCCGTCTTCTGGCTGCAGGCTGCGTGATCCGACGCCCGCCATTTTCCCTGCCATCCGTTGCCATCGTGGCACTGCTCGGTTGCACGGCCGTGCAGTCGCTGTCGCAGCTACCCCGGCCCTCCGTGGCGCTCGTGGCGTGTGCCCTCTTCGTTGCCGCGTGCATCTGGCTGCGTCATTCGCCGGCGTGTCACGTCACGCTGCTGCTGGCCTTTGCGGCATGGGCCGCCTTTCATGGCCAGCGCGCCATGGATGCCCGCCTTGCGGCAGGGGCCGAGGGGCTTGATGTACCGGTGGAAGGGTATCTCGCAGAACTGCCCCGACAACGTGGCGTGGATCGGACGTTCGTGTTTCGCGTGGACACACGCCAGGCCTCCGGAGCCCGCCTGCGAGGAAACATCCGCGTCACCTGGTATCGCCCACGCGGCAATACGCCGGCCCCCTGCGAACGCTGGCGGCTGCTGCTGAGGCTGCGCCGCCCGCGTGGCGGCGTGAATCCTGGCGGTGCCGACATGGAACGTACGGCGCTTCAACGAAACATCATTGCCACGGGCTACGTGCGCGAGTCGGGCGAGAACCACCGGCTAGCCGTATCGACCTGCGTGGATGGCTGGCGGGACACCATGTCACACGCGCTGGATCGCGCCGTCGGCGCCCACGAGGCGCGCATGCTCAAGGCACTTGCCCTGGGCGACACCCGTGGGCTGGACGCGGCCGACTGGAACACGGCGCGGGCGACGGGTACCTCGCATCTCATCGCCATCTCCGGCTTTCATGTGGGGGTGGCGGCAGCCGGAGGCATCGCGGCGATGCGCTGGATCTACCTGCTGCTTCCCGTTCTGGCCGGCCTGCTTCCCAGGCCTGTCGGGCAGGCGCTCGCAGGTCTTGTCGTTGCCGGCACCTATGGTGTGTTTGCAGGGCTGGGCCTGCCCACGGTGCGCAGCCTGCTCATGGCCTTTGCCATCGTCCTTGCCGGTGTCGCGCGCCGCCGCGGGCGTGGATTCCATCTGCTTGCATTGGCTGCCCTGGCGATGCTCGTGGTCGATCCGCTCTCGGTGCTTTCGGCGGGGTTCTGGCTGTCCTTTGCCGGTGTCGCCTTTCTGATGCTCTGCGTGTCCGGGAGCATCGGCGGCTGGCGTTCCCGCGTGGCAGCCATGCTCAAGGCGCAGGCGGCCATGAGCATCGCCTTGTTGCCTTTGTCGTTATGGCTGTTTGGTACGGCTTCGTTGCTGGGGTTTCCGGCAAATCTCGTGGCAGCTCCCGTGGTCAGCTTCGTCGTCGTGCCACTGGCGCTGCTGGGTTGCCTGCTCGCACCGTGGCCCTGGCTGGCAATGGTGCCCTGGAAGTTTGCCGCACTGGCGATGGGCTTTGTCGGTGGATGGCTCGATGCCATGGCCCGGTGGCCGGGCGCACACGTTGCCGTGGCCGACAGCGGTGTGCTTACGGTGTTGCTGGCGACGCTGGGCGCGGCGTGGTTGTTCGTGCCCCGGGGCGTACCGTTGCGCATGTATGGCGTGGCGTTGTTTCTGCCGCTCGCGATGCCGCGTCACGAGGTGCCCGCGCAGGGCGCGTTCCGCATCTGGGTGCTCGACGTCGGCCAGGGGCTGGCTGTGCTGGTGCAGACGCAGGCACATACGCTGGTTTACGACGCCGGGCCATCGTGGCCCGGCGGGGACGCGGGGCAGGGCGTCGTGCTCCCTTCGATATCCGCGCTGGGCCTGGGCACCCTCGATGCGCTGGTGGTGAGTCACGGCGATAACGATCATGCAGGCGGTGCAGCGGCCATCGTCGCGGCGTATCCCACGGCACGACGATGGTCCGGCGAGCCGGAGCGCCTGCCGTTCGCATCGGAGCCTTGCGTGCCTGGGGTGCACTGGCGCTGGGATGACGTGGATTTTCGCTACGTCGACACCGGCGCGGGTTCTACCGACAAAGGCAACGAACGCTCGTGCGTACTGCTCGTCGAGGGTGCGGGGGGCAGGTTGTTGCTCACCGGCGATATCGGTGTCCGTTCGGAGCGGCGGATGGACCCGGGTGCCCTGACCTCGGCGCTCCCGACGGTGACCACCGTGGCCCATCACGGCAGCCGGCATTCCTCGGACGCCGTCTGGCTGGCAACGGTGAAGCCCGCTATCGCCGTGGCCTCGGCGGGGTGGCGCAATCGCTTCGGTCATCCGCATCCCGATGTGCGGGCGCGCCACGAAGCGGCGGGCACCCGGATGCTGCTTACCGCCGAGAGCGGTGCCGTCGCCATCGATTTTCCCGCCGATGCGCCGCCTCGGGTGCATCGCGAATGGCGCAGGCCGAAGGATCGTTACTGGCGTGAGTGAATCGGCGCTTCGTGTTGCGGCGCAGTTTGACATATCAAATTTAGAACGATTTAAATGAACGGATCGACCAAGAGAGAAGGGGTTCAGGGGTGAAGGCATCGAAACAGGTATGGGGCCGGGCTGCGCTGGCCCTGGCAGTGGCTGTCGCCTTGCTGCCCGCGGGCGCATGGGCAGCAGATCGTGGCTTCTCCTCTTCCTTCGAGAAGGGCGATCCGACGCCCGTGAAGGCCGCTTCGGGTGGCCTGTCCCTGAGCGTGGTCGGTGGACCGCCGCAGGACGTCGTGCTCACGGCCAAGGCAGATGTCGGCTTCACCGGCATGCATTCGCTGCGCTACGCCGCCACATCGACCGGGGCCCCTCTCTCGGCGAAGCTGTTCAGCGTGAATCAGGCCATCGAGGCCGGCACCCAGCTCTCCTGGCTTGTCTTCCCGCGCTCGGTGAAGGACGACCTGTCCAATCCGGCCAATTACGTCTCCATCGATCTCGTGTTCGACGACGGCTCGCGGCTCTCCGCGCTGAACCTGGCCGACCAGCATCGCGTACCCGCGACCGCCGCAGGGCAGGGCGCCGGCCGGGTGCTGTATCCGGACCAGTGGAACTACGTGAGCGTGGATCTTTCCGCAGCGAAGGGCCGTCATGTAAAGGCTATCGAGGTCGTGACCGATGCCCCTGCGGGCAAGGCCTTCGAGGGCTGGATCGACGATGTGCGCCTCGGTGCCGCCACGACGGTGGCCAGCGACCGGCCTACGGATCATGTGGACACTCGTCGCGGCTCCAACGCGAACGCCAATTTCTCGCGTGGCAACAACTTCCCTGCCGTGGCCGTGCCGCACGGCTTCAATTTCTGGACGCCGGTGACCAACGCCGGTTCCAACTGGCTTTACCAGTACCAGGATCGCAACGGCCCGGATAACCGTCCGCGCATCGAGGCTTTCCAGCTTTCGCACGAACCCAGCCCGTGGATGGGTGAACGCCAGACCTTCCAGGTCATGCCGGCCCAGGTTGCTGCTGGCGCACCGGCGCTGAAGCGCGAAACGCGCGCCCTGTCGTTCGGTCACGATGCCGAGCTGGCGCATCCGGATTACTACCGCGTGCGCTTCGACAACGGCATCGTCACCGAGATGACGCCGACCGACCACGCGGCGATGTTTCGCTTTACCTTTACCGGCAAGCGCGCGCAGCTGGTGTTCGACAACCTCAACGACCAGGCGGCCGTGACGCTCGACCCCGAGGGCCGTGCGCTGCAAGGCTGGTCGGACGTGAAGAGTCACCTCTCCACGGGTGCCACGCGCCTGTTCTTCTACGCCAGCTTCGATCGCCCGGTGAAGGAAAGCGGCCGTCTGACCGGTGAAAAGCGTGACGCCGCGTCTGCCTGGTTCGGCTTCGACACGTCAGGCCACGACAGCCGCACCGTGACGATGCGCATCGCCACCTCGCTCATCAGCGTGGATCAGGCCAAGGCCAACCTCGCGCAGGAAATCGCTGCAAACGACAGCTTCGACACCGTGCGCGAGCGCGCCCGCAAGGCGTGGGACGACCAGCTCGGCATCATCAAGGTCGAAGGCGCCTCGCCGGACGAACTCACCACGCTGTATTCCAACCTGTACCGCGTGTTCCTGTACCCGAACCACGCCTACGAAAACACCGGCACGAAGGACGCCCCGGTCTGGCGGTACGCCAGCCCGTTCTCGGCGGCCGTGGGCGAAAATACGCCCACGCAGACCGGCGCCCGCGTGCTGGACGGCAAGCCCTTCGTCAACAACGGCTTCTGGGATACCTATCGCACGGCGTGGCCGGCCTACGTGCTGCTCACTCCGGTCGAAGCGGGCAAGATGATCGACGGCTTCGTGCAGCAGTACCGCGATGGTGGCTGGATCGCGCGCTGGTCGTCACCGGGTTATGCCGATCTCATGGTGGGCACCAGCTCCGACGTGGCCTTTGCCGATGCATGGCTGAAGGGCGTACGCAACTTCGACGTGTCGTCGTTCTACCAGTCGGCGATCCGCAACGCGTCCACCGTGAGCGATATCAAGGGCACCGGCCGCAAGGGCATCGAGCGCTCGCTGTTCAACGGCTACACCGACGATCACGTGGCCGAAGGCCTCTCGTGGTCGATGGACGGCTACATCAACGACTTCGCCATCGGCAACCTCGCGGCAGCCCTGGCGAAGGACAAGCCCACCGGCGACAACTATGCCTCGTACGCCGACGACGCCCGCTGGTATGGCGCCCGCGCGCTGGGCTACGTGAACCTGTTCGACCGCGACGTCGGCTTCTTCGTGGCGCGCGACCCGGCCGGCAAGTGGCGCTGGGATGCGAAGGATTTCAATCCGCTGCGCTGGGGCGGTGACTACACCGAGACCAACGCCTGGAACATGGCCTTCCATGCACCGCAGGATGGCGCAGGCCTGGCGGCACTCTACGGCGGCCGTGAAGGGCTGGGCGCCAAGCTCGACACCTTCTTCTCCACGCCGGGCAAGTTCGACGTGGGCGACTACGGCGACGTGATCCACGAGATGCTCGAAGCGCGCGACGTGCGCATGGGGCAGTACGGTCATTCCAACCAGCCCTCGCACCACATCATCTGGATGTACGACGAGGCCGGCCAGCCGTGGAAGACGCAGGACAAGCTGCGCGACGCCGTATCGCGCCTCTATGTCGGCAGCGAGATCGGCCAGGGTTATCCGGGCGACGAGGACAACGGCGAGATGTCGGCGTGGTGGCTGTTCGGTGCCGCCGGTTTCTATCCGCTGCGCATGGGTACGCCGGAATACGTGATCGGCGCGCCACACTTCCCGCATATGAGCATCCGCACGGAAACGGGCGCGGTGATCGACATTCGTGCCCCGGGTGTAAGCGATACGAATCGCTACGTGCAGTCGCTGACGGTGAACGGAAAGCCCTGGAACCGCCTGGTACTGCCGCACGAGCTGCTGGCCAGGGGGGCGACGCTGGATTTCGTGATGGGTCCGAAGCCGTCCACGTGGGGTACCGGCGCCGATGCGCGGCCGCCGTCGATCACGGCCGATGGCGCCATGCCGGCACCGTTCCACGATGTCCTGCGCAAGGAGGACGTGACGCTGGACGGCAAGGCTTCTGCTGACGTCGCTGCCGCGGTCGACAACGATTCGTCGACCGAGCTGGCGCTGCCCACCGGCAAGGCAGTGATCGTCGATCGCCTCGCCGCTCCGGCCACGGTGGCGATGTACACCATCACCTCGCCAGCCACCGCCACCGCGCCGTCGGCATGGAAGCTTGAAGGTTCCACCGACGGCAAGCGCTGGACGGTACTCGACCAGCGCAAGGGCGAGGTCTTCCCGTGGCATCGCCAGACGAGGGCCTTCACGGTAGAAAAGCCCTCCACCTACGCTCACTACCGCCTGAGCTTCGATGGCACGGCCCCCGCAGCCGTGGCAGAACTGGAACTGCTCAGCCGCTAACACCACCCCTGTAGGAGCGCGCCTGCGCGCGACCGGTCCAGGGCGAATCACTCGCTCCGCGCCGGTCGCGCGCGAGGCGCGCTCCTACAGGGCTGTCGGGTGTCCGGTTGCAGGGGCGCCCGGGCCTCACATCGCGTTGTAGGAGCGCGCCTGCGCGCGATCGGTCCAGGGCGAATCACTTGCCCCGCGCCGGTCGCGCGCGAGGCGCGCTCCTACAACAGCCCCGGGGGCTTGCGGCCCGGGTTGTGAAGGGCGGCGCAGTCCCGAGGGCGGGCCCTGCTATCATGCCCGCCTGAATTGGTACCTCCGGGGTTCACGTGCTCGAGATCCTTCTGGCTGGTGGCTGGGCGCTGTTGCCCATCCTCGTCTGCTCCCTGGTCGCCCTGGCGATCGTGTTCGAACGTTTCTGGGCCCTGCGTCGTGCGGCCGTGCTTCCTCCGGGCCTTGGCGCCGAAGTGCGCCAGTGGGCGCGCTCGGCGCAGCTCGATGCGGCCCACCTGGCGGCGCTTGAGAAGGGTTCGCCGCTGGGCGAGCTGTTTGCCGGCGCGCTGGCCGTGCGCGATCGCCCGCGCGACATCATCAAGGAGCGCATCGAGGACACCGGCCGCCATGTGGTCCACCGCATGGAGCGCTACCTGAACACCCTGGGCACCATCGCCCTCATCGGCCCGCTGCTCGGCCTGCTGGGCACGGTCATCGGCCTCATTCGGATGTTTCTCAACGTGATGGCCGGCGGCATCGGCGACCCCACGAAGATGGCCGGCGGCATCGGCGAAGCGCTGATCTGCACCGCCTTCGGCCTGGTCGTATCCATCCCGGCCTACGTGCTGCACCGTTACTTCCGCTCGAAGGTGGGCGGCTACGTGGTGCAGATGGAAAAAGAGGCCACGGCCCTGCTCGACGATCTCTCGGCCCCGCGCACGGCGCCGCGTCGTCGTACCGCCACGCCGGAAGCCGCGGCTGCGCAGGCCGATTGATCCATGCGCATCGGTTCCCGTCGTGAAGACGATTTCGAGATCAACGTCATTTCGTTGATCGACGTCCTGCTGACCCTGCTGATGTTCTTCGTGCTGAGCACCACATTCATCGAGCACTCGCGCCTGAAGGTGAACCTGCCCAAGGCCGATGCCGAAGCCCGCGAAGCCACCGACAACGCACTCAATCTCGTGGTGGACCGTGACGGCCACTACGCGGTGGGCAGCGACGAGGTGCCGGGCGAAGGGGTGGAATCCCTGAAGACCGCCATCGAGCGCGCGGCCGGCAGTGATCGCAGCCGCCTGGTGGTGATCCGCGCCGATGCCATGACGCCGCACCAGAATGTCGTCCGCGCCATGGATGCGCTGGGACAGCTGGGCTTTACCCGCCTGTCCATCGCGACGACGCCCAGCGAGGCACAAGGCAAGTGAGCGCCACCAAGAAAGTGTCGGTCTGGGATCGCCAGACCTGGCAGACGTACAAGCGCCTGCTGACCTACACCCGCCGTTTCCGCACGGCAGGCTACATCGCCATCGTCGGCATGATCATCGACCCGATCTGCCTGTCGCTGTTCACCGGCATGCTGAAGCCGCTGATCGACAACCTGTTCGTCGACAAGGATCCCTACACGATCTTCTGGATGCCGATCTGGATCGTGGCGATCTTCAGCGTGCGCGGCTTTGCCTCCTACGCCACCGACTACGGCATCGCCTACGTCGGCCGCAACGTGGTGCAGGCCATTCGCGTCGATGTATTCGCGGCCTACCTGCGTCTGCCCGCCGCGTTCTTCGCGAAAGAGCCCTCGGGCCAGCAGATCTCGCGCATCACCTACACCAGCGAACAGGTGGCCTCGGCCTCCGCCGATTCGCTGAAGGTGGCGATCACCGAAGGCCTCACCGTGGCCGGCATGCTGTGCGTCATGCTCTACCAGAGTGCCTATCTTGCGATGGCGCTGCTGGTGCTGGTGCCTTGCGTCGTGGCGATCGTCACGGTCATCAGCCGTCGCTACCGCAAGATCAGCAAGCGCATCCAGGGCAACATGGGCACGGTCACCAGTGCCGTGGAAGAGGCGGTCGCCGCCAATCGCGAAGTGCGTATCTACGGCGGCCAGGAACACGAGACCCAGCGTTTCGGTGAAGTCGCCGAGCGCCAGCGTCGCCTCAATCTCAAGGTGAACTCCACCAGTGCGATGTCGAGCGCCACGATCCAGACCACGGGTGCCGTGGCGCTGGCGACCCTGGTGTTCCTCGGCACGCGGCCCGACGTGCTCAACAGCATCACCCCTGGCGTATTCACGTCGGTGCTGACCGCCATGGGCGGCATGCTGCCGTCGCTGAAGCGTCTTGCCGGCATCCAGTCGAGCCTGCAACGTGGCGTGACGGCGGCCGAAGATCTCTTCGCCATCATGGACGAGCCGCCGGAAGTCGATCATGGCACCGAGGAACTCGTACGCACGCGCGGTGATATCCGTTTCGAAGGCGTGCAGCTGATCTACGAGCGCAACGACCACGTGGCCCTGCGTGGCGTCGATCTGGTCTGCGCACCGGGCACGGTCACGGCCCTCGTGGGTCGTTCGGGCAGCGGCAAGTCCAGCCTCGTCAGCCTGCTACCGCGCTTCTACGAGCCTTCGGGAGGAAAGATCCTCATCGACGGTCGCGACTACGCGCAGTACACGCTGGCTTCGTTGCGCAAGCAGATCGCCTGGGTAGGCCAGCACGTGGTGCTGTTCGACGATACCGTCGCCGCCAATATCGCCTACGGCGAAATGGCCGGCGCCTCGGAGGCGGACATCATCGAGGCGGCGAAGGCCGCCAACGCGATGGAATTCATCGAGCGCCTGCCGCAGGGCCTGCATACGCAGATCGGCCAGGGTGGCAACTCGCTCTCCGGCGGCCAGCGCCAGCGCATCGCCATTGCGCGTGCCATCCTGAAGAACGCGCCGATCCTCGTGCTCGACGAAGCCACCAGCGCGCTGGATACGGAATCGGAGCGCCTGATCCAGGATGCGCTGACCCGCCTCATGCGCGACCGCACCACGCTGGTGATCGCCCACCGTCTTTCCACCATCGAGCATGCAGACCAGATCGCCGTGATGGAGCAGGGCCGCATCATCGAACTGGGCACGCATCGCCAGCTGCTGGATATCGGCGGCCAGTACGCCGCGCTGCACCGCATGCAGTTCCACGAGCAGGCCACGGGAAACTGACCCCGTGGCCCTGGGGGATGCGCTGACGCGTCGCTGGTACCGGGGGGATGCGCCCCCCTTGTGGACGCGTCCGCTCGAAGCCCTGTATCGCTACGTCGTGAGGCGCCGGGCAGAAGGTTTTCGCGACGATGCGTCGCGCGTCGTTCACTTGCCGGTACCCGTCGTGGTCGTCGGCAACATTACCCTGGGGGGCACGGGCAAGACGCCCTTGATCGTCGCCCTGGCGCAGGCCATGCGCGCCCGCGGCTTCGTCCCGGGCGTGGTGAGCCGCGGCTATGGCGGCAGCGAACGCGGCCCCTATCTGCTGAGCGAGGACGACAGTCCCGCAAAGGTCGGCGACGAACCCTGCCTCATCCGGCAGAACGGTATTCCCGTCGCCATCGGCAGGGAGCGTCCCGAGGCGGCCCGCCTGCTGGTGGAGATGGGCTGCGATCTCGTGCTGGCCGACGACGGCCTCCAGCATTACCGCCTGGGCCGCGATCTCGAAATCTGCGTGATCGACGGCGAGCGGCGCCTTGGCAACGGGCACCTGCTGCCGGCCGGCCCGCTGCGCGAGCCCGTGGAACGCCTGCGCGACGTGGATTACATCGTGGTCAACGGCGGCAGTCCTGCGCAGGGCGAAGTGTCGATGACCCTCGAAGGCGGCGTCGCCGTGAACATGGACGATCCGACCCTGACGGCGCCGCTCACGGATTTCGCAGGGCGCCCCGCGCATGCCGTCGCCGGCATCGGCAACCCGGCGCGTTTCTTCGCCAGCCTTGCCGTGCAAGGCATCGCAGTAGATGGGCATCCCTTTGCCGACCACCACGCATTTACCCGCGACGATTTCATCTTCGCCGATGGCTGCCCCGTGTTGATGACGGACAAGGATGCCGTGAAATGCAGGGCTTTCGCGCGCGCCAACTGGTGGCGGGTGCCGGTGCGTGCCGTGTTGCCCGAAGCGTTCTACGACGGCATCGCGGAGCGGGTGCGGAATCTCTCCCGCACCCGATGACGTCATGCGCGTCGGCGCCCGATGAGGATCACGACCAGCGCAGCCACGACGAACACGGCCGACAGCCCCGGAATCACGCCAGGCCCCACGGCATTGATGAGCAGGCCGCCCAACAGCGCGCCCAGGCCGATGGCGGCGTTGAACACCGCCACGCTGATGGAGGTGGCAGCGTTTTCGGTGCCCTCCATGGTGGAGGCTTCCTTGAACACGGATGTCTGCAACAGCACGGGAAGTGCGCCATACGAAGCGCCCCACAGCGCAAGCACGGCCATCGTCGTGGCGTGGCTCGTCGCGGCAAGGTTCATCCATGCGAGGCTCACCGCCATCATCACCGTGACGACCACGAGGCAGGCGCGCAACGACCTGGCGGCGAACGGGCCGATGGCGAAGTTGAGGATCACGCCGGCCACGCCGTAGACCAGCAGCATGAGGCTGACCTGCGTCGCCGACAGGTGCGCCACTTCTTCCAGATACGGCGTGATGTACGTATAGGCGAGGAAGTTACCGGTAACGATCAGCGCCGTCGTGGCGAAGATCGCCAGCAGCGGGCGGTGTCGGAAAATAGAGCGCAGCGCACCGCGGATCGGCGCCTGCGGCAGGCGCACGGCCGGCACCGACCACGCCAGTGCAACGAACACACCCAGGCTCAGCATGCAAAGCGCGGCGAACACGGCTCGCCATCCGTCATGCTGGCCGATGAGCGTGCCGGCAGGAATGCCCAGCACCGTTGCCAGCGACACGCCACCGAAGACCGTGGATGTGGCACGTATCGCATGTTTCGGCGACACCAGATGCACGGCCGTGACCACCGCCGTGGACCAGAACACGCCGATGGCAGCGGCCACGAGCACGCGGCCCAGCAAGACGACGCCGTAACCCGGGGCGAGATAGGTGACGAGGTTGCCGAGGCAGCAAATTGCCAGCAGGCTGGTCATCAAGGCCTTGCGATGGATGTTGCCGAGCAGGCCGGTCAGGGGCGTGGCGGTCAGTGCCACCACAAAGGAAAAGCAGCTCACTAGGTAACCCGCTTCGCCCAGTGATACATGCAGGCCTTCGGCCATCGCAGGCAAGACGCTGACCGGCATGAGCTCGGTGCTGACGAAGCAGAAGCAGCCCAGTGTGAGGGCGAGGATCGCGGCAACGCTGCGCAACGTGGAAAGATCAGGCCGGGATGTCGACGCATCCGGCGCGGTGGCGGTGAAATCCATGGGGAGATCCATAGCGGTAGACAAGGAAAATCGCGAGCAGGTGCACGGCCGCCCGGCGGGCGGTTCGCGTGTCGCGGTGCAGGGAAATGGTGCGTCGCAGGGCACCGACTTGCGATAGCATGAAAGGAACTTGATTGATGCCTGTGAGTCACCAATGCGAGAGCTGAGCACCCAGTTGCTGGAGGGCGTGGACGTCATGTCCGCCGTGGTGGACACGGGCAGCTTCGGCGGCGCCTCGGAGGTCCTGGACATGTCGCCTTCGGGCGTCAGCAAGGCCATTGCGCGGCTGGAGTCGCGTATCGGCATCCGCGTGTTCGAGCGTACGACGCGCTCGGTCCGTCTCACGGACGAGGGGCGGCGGTTCTACGAGCAGGTGATGCCGCTGATTGCCGCGCTGGCGGAAGCCACGGGCAATGCAGCGGGGGACGCGCGCAAGGTGCGCGGGCGCTTACGGGTCAATGTCGATCCCTTGTTCGCGCAGCTCGTGCTGGGGCCGAAGCTCGGCAGCTTCATGGACACCCATCCCGAACTGGAAATCGAACTGCGCAGCAAGGACGAACTGGGCGACCTGGTCGCGGATGGTTTCGACCTGGCGATTCGCTTCGGCCATCCACAGCCCTCGTCACTGGTGGCACGCAAGCTGTTCGATACGCATGTGCTGGCGGTGGCGTCGCCTGCCTACCTGAAGCGTTTCGGTCACCCGAAAGACCCGCACGACCTCGAACAGGAGCACCACCGCTGCATCCAGTTCAGGGAGCCGGTGACGGGTCGTCCGTTTCCGTGGGAGTTCCAGCACGGGCGCCGGAAGATGACAGTCCGGCCGCACGGCATGCTCACCCTGAACGATCCGGGCACGCTGCACAGCACCTGCCTGGCCGGCCTGGGCATCGGCCAGCTCTTCGAACTGGGCATCGGGGACGATCTTGCGGCAAAACGCCTGATCAACCTGTTTCCCGACTGGTCAGACCACCGCTTCCCCCTCTACGCCTACTACCCCTCCCGCCACCACGTACCGGCCAAGACCCGCGCCCTCCTGGACTTCGTCATCAGCCTGGCCCACCTGTAGAAGCGCGCCTCGACAATGCCCCTGTAGGAGCGCGCCTCGCGCGCGACCGGTCCAGGGCGAATCGTTTCCGCTTCGTACCGGTCGCGCGCAAGGCGCGCTCCTACAGGGGACGGGCCAACGAAAAACGCCCCCGAGGGGGGGCGTTTTTCTTTCAGCACCATTAACTGCGGCTTACTGCACGCGGCTGACGTTGCCCTGTTCGTCCACGACAACGATGTCGCCATTGCGAATCGCCGAGGCATCCTTGACCTGCACGTTGGTGTAACCGCCGGTGCCCATCTTCAGGCGCAGGGTGTAGCTCTCGCTGCCACCACCGGTGCCGATGGCATTGCCGGCGAAGCCGCCGCCTACCGCGCCGCCGGCGGTAGCCAGGAGACGACCCTTGCCCTTGCCGACCTGGTTGCCGAGCACGCCGCCGGCAATGGCGCCGATGACGGCACCGGCCGTGCCGTGGTCACGGCCCTGGGTGATATTGTGGTCGATGCTCTGCACGACGCCGCACTGGTCACAGCGCACGTAGATGCCATCGGGACGGGTGAGCGTTGCAGCCGACGCGGGAGCGGCGATCGCCGTGGCGAGAAGGGCGGCCATGGGGAAGCCTAGGACGGTCTTGAGGTTCATCGGGATGTCTCCTTATCTCACGGTCTGGGGATCTGCCGTGTACGCCCCCAAGTCTAACCATGGAGACTGAACCGAAAGCGAGCAAAATTCTCACTTCCCGCACGGACACCGTGGATACTACGCCGATGAGCACTGCCATCGTCTGGTTCCGTCGCGACCTCCGCCTTGCCGACCACCCCGCGCTCGCCGCCGCCATGGCGGCACACGAGCGCATCCTGCCGATTTACATCCACGCTCCCGACGAGGACGGTGCCTGGGCACCCGGGGCGGCCAGCCGCTGGTGGCAGCACCACTCGCTGACGTCGCTGGATGCCTCCCTGCATCGCCATCATGGCGCCTTGCAGCTGCTGTACGGCCCCAGCCTCGAAGCACTGCGCGCCGCCATCGAAGCCAGCGGCGCCTCGGCGGTCTACTTCCATCGTCTTTACGAGCCCCTGTCGCTGCGTCGCGATGCGGCGGTCATCAAGGCGCTCGAAGACGACGGCATCGAGGTCCATGTCCTCAACGGCTCCCTCTGGTGCGAACCCTGGGAACTGGCGACAAAACAGGACGAACCGTACAAGGTGTTTACGCCGTTCTGGCGCAACCTGCGGCCGCGCATCGACAGCAGTGACCCCATGCCGGTGCCTTCGCCCCTGCGGCTCGCCAGCCTGCCTCGCTCGGCATCGCTGGACGATTTCGGCCTGCTTCCCGAACTGGATTGGGCCGGCGGTTTTGCCGAATGGACTCCGGGCGAGCAGGGCGCCGCCGACATGCTGGACCTGTTCGCCGACGACGCGGTAGGCCACTACCCGGAAGGGCGCGACCTGCCGGCACGCCATGGCACCTCGCGCCTGTCGCCACACCTGCACTGGGGTGAGATCACGCCGCGCCAGATCGCCTCAGGGCTGCGCGAGCGACTGGCCCGACGTCGCAACGGTGCCGACATCGAGCCCTATCTGCGCCAGCTGGGCTGGCGTGAATTCGCCCACCATCTGCTCTATCACTTTCCGAAAACGCCTACCGAAAACTTCAACCCGCGCTTCAACGGCTTCCGCTGGGCAAAGCGCGACGCCCATGCGCTGCGTCGCTGGAAACGCGGCCTCACCGGCATCCCTATCGTGGATGCCGGCATGCGCGAGCTATGGGCGACCGGCTGGATGCATAACCGCGTGCGCATGCTCGTGGCGAGCCTGCTTACCAAGAACCTCCGCCAGCACTGGCTGCTGGGCGAGAAGTGGTTCTGGGACACGCTGGTGGATGCGAACCTCGCGAACAACGCGATGGGCTGGCAGTGGGTGGCGGGCAGTGGCGCGGATGCCGCGCCGTATTTCCGCATCTTCAACCCGGTGACCCAGTCGGAGAAATTCGACCCCGACGGCAGCTACATCCGCCGCTGGGTGCCCGAACTGGCGAAGGCGCCGGGCCGCCTCGTCCACGCACCGTGGGAAGACGAGGCATTCCTGAAGCGCTGCGGCTACCCGGCGCCGCTGGTAGACCTGAAGGAAACGCGCGAGGCCGCGCTTACGGCGTACCAGAACCTGCGTTCCGCTCCTTGAGCAACAGGGCGAGCACAGGCGGCGTGATCATGGCGGTGAGCAACGACATTGCCACGATCACGGCGTAGATCTTCTCGTCGAACACGCCGGCTGCCAGCCCGAGGCTGGCGATCACCACGCCTACCTCGCCACGCGGCACCATGCCGAAACCCACGATGGTGGCGCCGCGCCTTCCGAGGCGCATGGCGCCGAGAAAGCCACCGGCCAGCTTCGACACCACGGCAATCAGCGTAACCACCGCGAGCATGCCCAGCGCACTGGCGTTGGCCAGCTCGGCAAGATTGACCTTGGCGCCGGTGACGACGAAGAAGAACGGCGTGAGGAAGGCCAGCAAGGGTGCGGTCTGTTCTTCCAGCTGGTGCCGCTGGCGGGTTTCCGAGGCGATCATGCCTGCAAGGAAGGCGCCGATGATCGCGGCCAGGTGGAACTTCATGGACAGGTAGGCCAGGCCCAGGCACAGCGCAAGCACGATGCCCAGCGCCGACATCGGGCTGCTGGGTTTATCGAGCCAGCCCGAGCCGCGCCGCATCACGCGCGTGCCGCCCCAGCCGATCACCGCGACAAAGCCCACGGCGCCAAGCAGGGTGCCGGCGAGGCTGCCCACGTCGACCGAACCGCCGCCCTGGAGCGACGAGACCACGCCCAGCAGCAGCATGGCGAGGATGTCGTCGATCACGGCCGCGCCGAGGATGATGCGGGCTTCCTGGCGTTGCAGCACCCCCAGTTCCTGGAGCACGCGCGCCGTGATACCTGCCGAGGTGGCGACGAAGGCGGCCGCCACGAACATCGAGCGGATCCAGTCGAAACCCGAGCCATGCGCCCAGAGGGCGCCGAGGCCGAAGGGCAGCAGCACGCCGAGGACGCCGACGAGGAAGGCACTGGTGCCCACGCGCTTGAGATCGTCGAGCCGTGTTTCCAGGCCGACTGAGAAAAGTAGGAGGATCACGCCGATTTCGGCCAGCACGTCGAGCGGCGTGCCAGTGGCGATATCGGGTAGCGATACCCAGCCCAGCGCCGAGGGACCGACGACGCAGCCGGCGGCGATTTCGCCCACGACCGAGGGCAGGCGCAGGCGCTGGGCGATTTCGCCGCCGATCTGTGCGGCGACGAAGATGATGAAAAGCGTGAGCAGGATGCCCGCGGAGTCGTGCATGGAGGTGTCCCGGAACAGCGGCGCAGGAAGTGCGCCGGTTCCGAGAGTAACCCGTGAAGCGGGTCAGCCGGGAGTCGTCCCCGGCCGCGTGTCGCGCAGGCGGCTGAAGATCCAGCTGGCCGCCAGCGTGATCATGCCCAGGATGACCACGGACCAGCGGAAGGCGTGCACATAGGCACCGGCATCGCGGTTGTCGAGGAAGCCGGCCATGAGCAGCGAGGCCATGGCGATGCCGAAGCTCATCGACAGGTATTGCGCCGTGGATGCCATCGACGAGGCCTGCGAGGCGTAGCGGACATCGAGGTCCACGTAGGCCAGCGTGTTCATCGAGGTGTACTGGATCGACATGATGGCGCCGTACACGCCCACGTACGAGGCGATGAGCCAGGTGGGCGAGGCAGGCGAGAGCAGGGCGAAGCCACACAGCACGATCGCCACGCCGATGGTGTTGCCCAGCAGCAGGCGACGGTAGCCGAAGCGGGTGAGCAGGCGGTCGATGAAGGGCTTCACGGCGATGGAGCCCAGCGCCTGCGGCACCATCATCATGCCGGCCGCCAGTGGTGACCAGCCGCAGCCGATCTGCAGAAACAGCACCAGCAGCAGGTACATGCCCGACACGCCCAGCCGGGTGAACAGGTTGCCGGCCAGCGACACCCACACGCTGCGCACGCGCAGCAAAGAGAGGTCGCTCACCGGATGCGCCACGCGCCGGCTGTGTCGCGCATACAGCGCGCCGAGGCCGATGGAGGCGAGCGCATAACCGCCCACCATGAACCAGTGGCCATCACCGCCCGCCGTTTCCGCGGCCATGAGCATCAGTGCAGAGGCGCCGGCAAACAGCAGGAAGCCGAAGGTGTCGAAAGGATTCGCGCGATCGAGGCGGTACTCCGGCATCTCGCGGCGATTCAGCAGCAGGCCCACGATGCCAACCGGCACGTTGATGAGGAAGATCAGCCGCCAGTTGGTGAACTCCACCAGCGCACCGCCCAGCAAGGGCCCGAACACCGAACCCAGCAGGCCGAAGGTGGCGACGGTAGTCATGGAGCTGACGAATTCGCGCCGGTCGATGCTGCGCACCAGCACATAGCGCCCCACGGGCATCAGCGCCGCACCGCCCAGCCCCTGGATCACGCGCGCCATCACAAGCTGCGGCAGGCTCTGCGCCAGGCCGCACAGCAGCGAGCCCAGCGAGAACACGAGAATCGCCCCGCCGAATACACGGCGCGTGCCGAAGCGGTCGCACAGCCAGGGGCTCATCGGGATGAACACGGCTAGCGTCAGCACGTAGCAGGTGAGGGCGGTGCGCATGCTCAGCGGCGTGACATCCAGCGCGCCGGCGATGGCCGGTACGGCGGTGTTCACGATGGTGGAATCCAGCGCCTGCATGAAGAAGGCGGCCGAGACCAGCCAGATAAGCCCCCGGTAACGCGCCCGGCTGGACGGTTGAGCGGGTGCGAGTGCCGGCCGGTCGGAGGGAAGCGGGTGTACGTCGGTTCGGTCGGGATTGTCGATGACGTCGTCGAGGGGCATGGTACCGGGCATTATAGCCCACGCGGCTCATCGGCTCCCTTGCATTTGGAACGACATCGGCCGACAGTTGTCGGTTGTCTCCGCCAGACGCATCCATCACGGATCCTCCACATGTCCCAAGCCATCGCTCCCGTCGAAGCCGTCGAACGCGCCGCCGACCTGCGTCGCCGCATCGAAGATGCGAACTATCGCTACCACGTGCTCGACGAGCCGGACATCAGCGATGCCGAGTACGACCGCCTCATGCGCGAGCTGGAGGCACTGGAGCGCCAGTACGCCGATCTGGCCGTTCTGGATTCGCCCACGCGCCGGGTGGGTGCCCGTGCGCATGGCGGCTTTGCCGAAGTCACGCATGCCGTGCCCATGCTGTCGCTGGGCAACGCGTTCGAGCAGGAGGGCAACACCGATCGCGAAAAATATCGCGAAGTGGCCGACTTCGAGCGTCGCATCGAGCAGACACTGGGTCGGGCGCAGCCAGTGTTCTCGGTCGAGCCCAAGCTCGATGGCCTCGCCATCAGCCTTCTCTACCAGGACGGTGTCTTCGTGCAGGGCGCCACGCGCGGCGATGGTGCCGTGGGTGAAGATGTCACCGCCAACCTGCGCACGGTGAAGGCCGTGCCGTTGCGCTTGCGCGGCAACGACTGGCCGCGCGTGCTGGAAGTGCGCGGCGAGGTCATCATGCCGCGCGCCGCTTTCGAGGCTTTCAACGAACGCGCCCGTGAGGCCGGTGACAAGCCCCTGGCCAACCCGCGCAACGGTGCCGCAGGCTCGCTGCGCCAGCTCGATCCGGCGGTGACGGCGAAGCGTCCGCTGGCCTTCTTCGCCTATGCGGTGGGCCGCGTGGAAGGCGGCGAACTGCCCGACACGCACTCGGCCACGCTGGCGAAGCTGCGCGAATGGGGTTTTCCGGTATCGCCCGAGGTATCCACGGCCAAGGGCTTCGAAGGCCTCATCCGTTATTTCCGCCGCATCGGCGAGAAACGCGACAGCCTGCCTTACGACATCGATGGCGTGGTCTACAAGCTCGACGACTACGAAGGCCAGCAGGAGATGGGTTTCGTTTCGCGCGCACCGCGCTGGGCCATTGCCCACAAATATCCCGCGCAGGAGCAGATGACCACGGTGGAGGGCATCGAGATCCAGATCGGCCGCACGGGTGCCGCCACACCCGTGGCCCGTCTTGCCCCCGTGCAGGTGGGTGGTGTCACCGTCACCAATGCCACGCTGCACAACGCCGACCAGGTGGCTCGCCTCGACGTGCGCGTAGGCGATACGGTGATCGTGCGTCGCGCTGGTGACGTGATTCCCGAGGTTGCCCGCGTGGTGGAAGAGCGCCGTCCGGCGAAGACCGTGGCCTGGGCCATGCCCGCCACGTGTCCGGTCTGCGGTTCGGCGCTGCTGCGCGAAGAGGGGGCGGCGGCTTACCGGTGTTCCGGTGGATTGATCTGCGCCGCGCAGCGCAAGGAGGCGATCATCCACTTTGCCTCGCGTCGTGCGATGGATATCGACGGCCTGGGCGACCGCTTCGTCGATGCGCTGGTCGAGTTCGACATGGTGAAGACGCCGGCCGACCTGTATGCGCTCACCGTGGAGCGCTTCGTCGACATGAAGCGCCGCGCCGACGAGCGCGACGGCACCACGCCGGAAACGGTGAAGCAGGGCAAGGTGGCCACCAAGTGGGCCGAGAACCTCGTGGAGTCCATCGAGGCCAGCAAGAAATCCACGCTGCCGCGCTTTCTGTTCGGACTGGGCATCATGCATATCGGCGAAAGCACGGCCAAGACACTGGCGACATGGCTGGGTTCGCTGAAGGTGGTCCGTCGCACGCCCGCCCCCGTGTTGCGCGTGCTGCCGGATATCGGTGACGAAGTGGCGAAATCCATCGCCGCGTTCTTCGCGCAGCAAGGCAACGAGAAGGTGGTGGACGACCTGCTGAAGGCGGGCATCACCTTCTCCGACGAAGGCCAGCCATCGCCCAAGCTGCGCGAGCGCCTGGGCCTGGATGTACTGCTCGATTCGGCGCGCGTATCGAAGCTGGGCCCCAAGAGCACGGCGATCCTGGCGAAGAACTACGCCAGCCTCGATGCGCTCATCAAGGCGGGCGAACACCAGTGGATCGTCGCCGGCGTGCCGCAGGCCGCGGCATCCAATCTTTCGGCTCACCTGGCCGACCATGCGTCCGAACTGCATGCCAACGACAAGGCCATGCGCGCATTGCTCGATGCGCTGCCGGCCAAATCCGTATCGGCGTTGCCGCTGGAAGGCCACACCTACGTGATCACCGGCACCATGGCGACACTCAAGCGTGACGACGCCACCGAACGGCTCGAATCGCTGGGCGCCAAGGTGGCAGGCTCGGTGTCGAAGAAAACCACGGCGGTGTTCGCGGGCGAAGCGGCCGGCTCCAAGCTCGACAAGGCCAACGAACTCGGCATCGACGTAAAAACCGAAGATGACCTGATCGCGTTGCTGGCCTCGCATGGAGTCGCACCGTGAGCGATGCGCTGAAAAACCTGCGCCTGCGCGCGGATACCTATGCACGCATCCGTGCATTTTTCGCGGCGCGTGGCGTGCTGGAAGTGGAGACGCCGATCCTGTCCGCCGCAGGTAACACCGATCCGAACATCCAGAGTTTCAGCACGCGTTTTTCGGGCCACGTGGATGCCGGCGCCCGCGAGCGCTGGCTTCGTACATCGCCCGAATTTCCGCTGAAGCGCCTGCTTGCGGCAGGCGTGGGCGATTGCTACGAACTGGGCCGCGTGTTCCGCGACGGCGAGGCCGGTGGCCGGCACAATCCCGAATTCACCATGCTGGAGTGGTACCGCGTGGGCTGGGACGAGGCGCGCCTGTCGCGCGAGGTGATCGACCTGCTGGAGCAGTTGCTGTTGCAGGCCGGACGCACGTTCGACGTGGTCGAGACGACGTATCGCGGACTCTTCCACGATGCGCTGGGCGTGGACGCGCTCACCGATTCGGTGGAGCGGCTGCGGGAAACACTGGGCGATATCGGCCTCGATGGCGAGGGCCTGGGTCGCGACGACTGGCTCGACCTGCTGATGACCCATCGCATCCAGCCGTCGTTCCCGCGCGACCGCATCACCATCGTTTCCGATTTTCCCGCCAGCCAGTGCGCGCTGGCGCGTATCCGCCACGACGATCCACCGGTGGCCGAGCGCTTCGAGGCCTATGTGGGCCGTTATGAAGTGGCCAATGGCTATCACGAGCTCAACGATGCCTCCGAGCAGCGCGCGCGCTTCGAACGCGACAATGCCGTACGCCGCGAGCGCGGTGTGCCGGAGGTGCCCATCGACGAGAACCTGCTGGCCGTGCTCGACGCCATGCCCGGTTGCGCCGGCGTGGCGCTGGGTGTGGAGCGCCTGCTCATGGTGCTGGCCGACACCGACGCCATCGCCGACGTGCTCGCTTTTCCTTTTTCCGAGGCCTGACCATGCTCCGCGCCATCCATCATGTCGCCATCATCTGCTCCGACTACACGCGGTCGAAGGCGTTCTATACCGAAACCCTGGGCCTGAAGGTCGTCCACGAGGTGTATCGCGAGGCCCGCGACTCCTGGAAACTCGACCTGGAGGTGAGTCCGGGCGTGCAGGTTGAGCTGTTCTCGTTTCCGTCGCCCCCGGCGCGGGTGTCCCGACCGGAGGCCCAGGGCCTGCGCCACTTGGCCTTCGCCGTAGACGATATCGACGCCGCCGTGGCCACGCTGGCCGTCCATGGGGTGGTTTGTGAACCGATCCGGGTGGATGAGTACACCGGGCAGCGGTTCACCTTCTTCGCCGACCCGGACGACCTGCCGCTGGAACTGTACGAAAGGGCGTGATCCGCGCCCTGCTGAGTCGCCGGCCGGTCATTCCGATGCGCTAAAATGCCGGACATGACCGAAGACCTTTCCAGCCGCCCGCGTCCCGCGGAAGCCGGCGCCCGCCGCCCCAGCACCGGTGTCGAAATCGACCGCGTGAAGGTCGGTGGCGGCGCGCCCGTCGTCGTCCAGTCGATGACCAATACGGATACCGAAGACCCGGTATCCACCGCGAAGCAGGTGGCCGAGCTGGCCCGTGCCGGTTCGGAGCTGGTGCGCATCACCGTGAACACGCCGGCCGCCGCCGCCGCGGTGCCGCGTATTCGCGAGCGACTGGACATGATGGGCGTCTCGGTGCCCCTCATCGGCGACTTCCACTACAACGGCCACCAGCTGCTCGAAGGCGAGCCGGCCTGCGCCGAGGCGCTGGCGAAGTACCGCATCAATCCCGGCAACGTGGGCTTCGGCAAGAAGAAGGATGCCCAGTTCGCCTCGATCATCGAGATGGCGATCCGCTACGGCAAGCCCGTGCGCATCGGCGCCAACTGGGGTTCGCTCGACCAGTCGATGGTTGCGGCGCTGATGGACGAGAACTCGCAGCGTGCGAATCCGTGGGATGCCGGTCACGTGGCCCGTGAGGCCCTGATCCGTTCCGCGCTGGATTCCGCGGCGCGCGCCGAGGATCTCGGCCTGCCGCGCGACCGCATCATCCTGTCGTGCAAGGTATCGGGCGTGCAGGAGCTCATCGCGGTGTATCGCGATCTCGCCCGGCGTGGCGACTACGCGTTGCACCTGGGCCTTACCGAGGCCGGCATGGGTTCCAAGGGCATCACGGCGTCCAGCGCCGCGCTGGCCGTGCTGCTGCAGGAGGGCATCGGCGACACCATCCGCATTTCGCTCACGCCGGAACCGGGCCAGTCGCGCACGGGAGAGGTCATCGTCGCGCAGGAGCTGTTGCAGACGATGGGCCTGCGCGCGTTCACGCCGCTGGTCACGGCCTGCCCGGGTTGCGGCCGTACCACCAGCGAGTTCTTCCAGGAGCTGGCGAAGACGGTGCAGGGCCATGTACGCGAGCGCATGCCGGAATGGCGCGTGAAATACGACGGCGTGGAGAACCTCACCCTGGCTGTCATGGGCTGCGTGGTGAATGGTCCGGGCGAATCCAAGCACGCGAACATCGGCATCTCGCTGCCGGGCAACGGCGAAGCCCCTTCGGCACCGGTGTTCATCGACGGCGAAAAGTCCCTGACCCTGCGCGGCGACAACATCGCCGACGAATTCGTCGCCATCCTCGACAACTACGTAGAAACCCACTACGCCACCCGCCAAGACTAAAAACCCCTGTAGGAGCGCGCCTCGCGCGCGACCGTCTGAAACGCTGCGTCGCCAGCTGAAAGGGGCTTCCCTACCGAAGGTGTGGGAGCCAATCGCCTCGGCGATGTTGCGCTCCGTAGGAACCCAGCCCATGTGGTGCGTCGCTCCGTAGGAAGGGCTCGCCTATCAGCCTCGCATCGGCACCCATACGTGGCGTTGCAGAGGCGACAGAGGCCTCCTCTGCCCATCGTGATCGCGGCGTGTTGTAGGAGCGCGCCTGCGCGCGACCATTCATGGCGCGGCCCATCATCGCTCCCGTTCCACCGGTCGCGCGCAAGCACGCTCCTACAGGGATGCGGGGTCGTGGTGCGAATATGTTGTAGGAGCGCGCCTGCGCGCGACCGTTCATGGCGCGGCCCATCACCGTTCCCGTTCCACCGGTCGCGCGCAAGCACGCTCCTACAGGGATGCGGGGTCGTGGTGCGAATACGTTGTAGGAGCGCGCCTGCGCGCGACCGTTCATGGCGCGGCCCATCATCGCTCCCGTTTCGCCGGTCGCGCGCAAGCACGCTCCTACAGGGATGCGGGGTCGTGGTGCGAATGCGTTGTAGGAGCGCGCCTGCGCGCGACCATTCATGGCGCGGCCCATCATCGCTCCCGTTTCGCCGGTCGCGCGCAAGCACGCTCCTACAGGGATGCGGGGTCGTGGTGCGAATAGGTTGTAGGAGCGCGCCTGCGCGCGACCGTTCATGGCGCGGCCCATCATCGCTCCCGTTCCACCGGTCGCGCGCAAGCACGCTCCTACATAACCGTCACGGTCTGCATGCGGGGGGTGCTTCATGATGATGGATGGCATACAACGAAGGAGACCTGGCATGACGCATGCCGTACCGCTTCTCGACCTCAATGACGGCCACAAGGCGCCGCAGCTTGGGTTCGGTGTCTTCCAGATTCCGAATGACGAAACGGCCAGGGCCGTCGATACGGCGCTGAAATCAGGCTATCGCTCGCTCGACACCGCGGCCATCTACAAAAATGAAGAAGGCGTGCGCCAGGGCATCGAGCGCGCTGGCGTGGCACGCAGCGATATCTTCCTCACCACCAAATTGTGGAACAGCGAACAGGGTTTCGACTCGACCCTGCGCGCGTTCGATGTCAGCGTGAAAAAGCTCGGCGTCGATTATCTCGACATGTATCTCATCCACTGGCCCGTGCCGAAGCATGATCGTTACGTGGATACCTGGAAAGCCTTCATCCGCCTGCGCGAGGAAGGGCGTATCCGTTCCATCGGCGTGTCCAACTTCCAGCCCGGTCATCTCGAACGCATCATCCGCGAAACCGGCGTCACGCCCGTGGTGAACCAGATCGAGGTGCATCCGGATTTTGCGCAGAACGATGTCGTCGCAGCCAACCGCAAGCACAAGGTGATCACCGAAGCCTGGAGCCCGCTGGGGCAGGGCGGTGATCTGCTGAAGAACGACACGCTGGTGGCACTGGCGAAGAAGCACGACAAGTCGCCTGCCCAGGTGGTGCTGCGCTGGCATGTGCAGCTGGGTCACATGGTGATCCCGAAGTCGGCCACGCCGGAGCGCATCCGCTCCAATATCGATGTGTTCGGTTTCCAGCTGTCCGACGAGGACATGGCCGCCATCGCGAAGCTCGATGCGGGCAAGCGCATGGGCCCGCATCCCGACGAACTCAGCTGACCGGGCTTACTTGTCCATCGTGACGTCGATCTCGATGGGATAGGGTGCCGGTGCCTTCGGGGGCACCGGCAGGGTCCAGGTGGCGAACTGGCCGGCGAAGCAGCCGGCTACCGGTGTCTGTGGGCTCACGGCCACCTCGCTGCTGCGGCCATCCGCGCCCACGGTGGCCACGAGCGTGAAGGGGCGCTTGTCTGCCGGTGCATTGCTCAGGATGCAGCTGCGCAGGGCGTCGGTGGCCGGATTACCTATGTGGTCCCACAGGGCGCCCTGCCAGGCTTTGCCTTCGGGCCTGGTCTCCAGGGCTTTCGCGGTGTGCACGCGCTGGTCGAATCCATGGTCGGCGGCGAGGGCCAGGGCTAGCGCGAACAGCATGCGGATGTCTCCAGGTCGGGTACGCCGGGCAGGCGGGGGCTTCACATGGTGGCTTTTACGGTCTGAACGTCAAGCGTCGCCATCGCGGCGCATGGAGAACGCCGATGCGCATCCTTGCTTCCCTGATGATGACGGGGCTGATCGCCGGTGCTGCCATGGCCCAGCAGGCGCCGCCGGCCGGCGGTGTGCAGCCTGTTCCGCCGGGTAGCCCTGCACCGCAGGTGCAGCCGGGTCATCCTGGTGTACCGGGTCAACCCGCCCAGCAGGCACATCCCTTGAGCCCTTCACGTCCGGGCCTGCCGGTGAGGCCCCCCAGCCCGGCGCAGCCCGCGAATCCGGACCAGCCCAATCCTGCGGCCGCCCCGGTGCACCCGGTGTCCAGTGCAGGTGCCACGGAGCGTGGCATGGCGCCAGTGCAGCCCGCCACGGGCGTGACGCAGCGTGTGGACGACGCGGCCAGTCATAGCGTGGATGCTCAGGGCCGCCCGCTGGACACCCAGGGCAAGCCCGTGGGACAGGCGCCCGCGCCCACATCGAGCCGCTGACCCTCTTCATGGGGTCGCATGTGTCTGCGGGCCTGGGCTAACATTCGCTGAATGCCTTATTCAGCGGGGATTTGGGATGAAACGAGCGATCGCCCTGGCCCTTGTCGCCTTGGCCCTCACGGGGTGCCAGGGTATGACGAGCAAGATGTCGAAACTGGACGTCGGCACCGACCGTGACGAGGTCATCGATCGCCTGGGCAAGCCCGATTCCGATCGTTCCATGATCGGCTACGAGGTGTTGAGCTGGCTGGACCGGCGGCCGTCGCGTTTTTCCTTCGGCCGGCAGGATTACACCGTGGTGTTGAAGGATGCCAAGGTGACCCAGTTCGGGCCGGGGCTGATCCGGCGGGATGGGAAGACGACCTTGCAGATTGAGAAGGAAGACAAGTAGCGGCAGGTTGGTGCGTTGTCCCCTACGGATGCTTATGTAGGAGCGCGCCTCGCGCGCGACCGGTAAAGACAAAACGCCCCAACCGCCGTCACCCTCCCGACACACCCCTCACCCCATCCACCCCCGCCGCCGATAAACCCACACGGCCACATACTCCCGCAGGCTGCGCGCCGTCAGCGTCAACGCATCCCGCCTCGGCAACCACGCCGGCGCATGCTCCAGCAGCCCATGCCCCTCGTCTGCCGCAACCGGCCTCACCGCCAGCCCGGCCTGCCGGAAACACCCCGCGGCCCGGCGCAGATGAATATCCGAACTCACCAGTGCGATCGCATCGACCCCGTTGGCCTTCAGGATCGCCGCCGACGCCATCGCATTCTCGTGTGTATTCTCGCTGCCACTTTCCGACCTGAGCGCCACGGCCGGCACGCCCGCCCGGATGAACCGCCGCATGAGATCATCGGCCTGGTCCCTGCCGGAAGCGAGCAGGAGTGGCGCCTCCCCTTCGGTCCATAACCGCAACGCCGTACCAGCCCGGCTATCCGCCGGCATCGTCATCACCGGCAGTTTCCCCCCGCCCAGCACCACGATGGCCTGCACCCGCGCAGGCTCTACCGGTGACGCCACCAGCAATCCGTCGCGCAGGCACAGGGCAAACGCAGGCGTCGAAGCCACCCAGATCCACCCCAGCGCCACGACCGCGCAGGCTGCGCCCGCACGGGGTCGTCGCCAGCCGATGAAGACCAGCGCCAGCACGCCAAGCAGCAGCGACTGGATGGCGGGATGCAGAAGTCGGCTCGCGTAGTCCAAGACGAAAGTGGTACTGCCGGTAGTCCATGTGCGGTCAGGGTCTCGCATCTGCCTTTGTTTCGCCTTCGGTCGAACGGCATAGGCGGGCTGTCGAATGGACGCCATGGTCTATCGGAAAGACGATACCGGTCGAGCGAAGTCACAGGGGTAGGTGGTTGTCATGAAGCGTTGGGATCGCGTCGCCGTACTCATCGCAGCCGTCATGCTTGGCGCCTGTGCCACGGGAGGCAGCAGCCTTCCACCTCCGAAACAGGACGCCAGCGCCACGATGGTGGACGCCTACCAGATCGGCGTCGACGATCAGTTGCAGGTCACCGTCTGGCATAACCCGGACCTCAGCGTAAGCGTGCCCGTGCGGCCGGATGGCAAGGTCACCGTGCCGCTGGTGGGTGATGTCGCCGCCGGCGGACGCAGTACCGACCAGGTAGCGGCGGAGATCCAGCAGAAGCTCGCGCAATACATCCGCGATCCGCAGGTGGCGGTGATCCTCACCGAGCTGCGCAGTCACGAATACCTGTCTCGCGTGCGCGTGACCGGTGCCGTGCGCAGCCCCATTTCCGTGCCATATCGCCAGGGCATGACGGTGCTTGATGCCGTGCTGGCCGCTGGCGGCACCACCGAATTCGCCGCACCCGACCGCACCGAGCTGTACCGGCACGGCACGGGCGGAACGACGCAGTCTTATTCCGTGCGCCTGGAGAAGATCCTCCAGCAGGGCGACCTGGCCAGCAATTACCCGGTGCAACCGGGCGATGTGATCACGGTGCCACAGCGCGCTTTCTGATGAAGCCCGGCAGACGGGTGCAAGGGGTCTTCGATGAGTGGTGAACTGGTTCCGTTCGCGGGCATGCTGCCCGCCCTGGCTGGCGAAGCGCGCCGCTGGCGGATGACGATGGGCGTGACCTTCGCCGTGATCGCCTTGCTGGCGCTGGCGATCGGCCTCTTGTGGCCGAAGAAGTACGAAGCCTCGGTGACCATCCTGGCCCAGGAAACCAGCATCATCACCCCATTGATGGAAGGTGCCGCTACCGCCACGGCGAACAAGAACCGTGCCGGCATCGCGCGTGACGTGATCTTCAGCCGCAAGGTGCTGGAGCAGGTGATGGCCACGGGCGGCTGGGATGCCTCGAAGCTGTCGCCGCTGGAGCACGACAAGATCATCGAAGGCATCAAGTCGCGCACGAAGATCGTCAACAACAGCGACAACCTCATCACCATCAGCTATTTCGATTCCGAGCCGCGCCGTGCCTACGACGTCACGCGCGCTTTCGGTCAGCTCTTCATCAGCGAAAGCCTGGCATCGAAGCAGCGTGAGAGCCGCGAGGCCTATGAATTCATCAACAGCCAGGTCGAGGCCTATCGCGGCAAGCTCACCGATGCCGAAGACAAGCTGAAGTCCTATCGCGACGCGAATCCCGATGCACGCCCCGGCAGCGAGATCGACACCAATTCGCGGATCAGCCAGCTGCGCACGCAGATCGAAACCAATCGCATGGATTACATGCAGAAGCAGTCGCAGGCGGCGGCACTGTCGGGCCAGCTGAGCGGCGAGTCCGAAGTGAATGCCGTGCAGACCGTAGGCGGCATCTACCAGACGGAACTGGCCGACCTGCAAGGCCAGCTCGACAAGCTGCTGCTCAACTACACCGAGGATTACCCCGATGTGGTGCGCATCCGTCACCAGATGGATGACGTGCGCCGGCAGATGCAGGCCGCCGATGCCCAGCGGGTAGCCGGTTCGCCCATGGCGGTGGATCGTGCCACCACGCTCAACCCCGTCTACCAGCAGATGCGCGTGCAGCTGGCCACCGTGCGTGGCGATGCCGCTGCGAGTGCCGCTCGCGTGTCGGCCAGCGAATCGATGCTGCAATCCGAACTGGAACGCAGCAAGCGCATCGCCAATTCCGAGAACGTCACGGCTGAGCTGACCCGCGACTACACCGTGAACCGCGACGTCTACCAGGATCTGCTGAAGCGCCGTGAAAACGCACGCGTGTCGATGAACCTCGATGCCGAACAGCGTGGCCTGACCTTCCTCGTGCAGAACCCGGCGATCCTGCCACTGGTGCCTTCGGGCCTGCGTTTCCTGCATTTCGGCATCGCCGGGCTGGTGCTTTCCCTGGCGATTCCCTTCGGCCTGCTGTTCGCGGTGGTGCGCTTCGACCCCCGCGTTCGCTCGGCAGCGCAGGTGGAAAAGGCCATCGGCTATCCCGTGCTGGCCAGCGTGCCGTTCTATCCCACGCCCGGCGACCGTCGCCGGGACCATGTCCGCAACCTGACCCTGGTGCTGATCGTGCTGGGTGTCGCCGCGGTTTACCTGGTGCTGTTCCTTATCCGGATGAAGGGCTGAACCATGACCAAGACCGCCATCGATCCCGCCGAATTCACCGTGGCGACCGACGAGATACCGCCCGGGCACTCCATCGCCCGCATGCGCGAGGAAAGCCACGCGCTGGCGCCCATCGACTGCGAGCGCAAGCGGCTCATCCATCGCGAGGATTCCGTCCGGCAGCAGTCCGATGCATTCCGTGGCATCCGCACGCGCCTGCTGGAACTGGGCGGCGAGGGCAACTTCGTGACCCTGGTGGTGGCCGTGAGTCCCCGTTCGGGAGCAAGCTTCGTGGCGCGCAACCTCGCCACGGCCTTCGCCTTCGACGAAGCCAAGACCAGCCTGCTGGTGGACTGCAACCTGCGCTATCCCAACCAGCACAAGGCCTTCGGCGTGGAGCCCTCCACCGGCGGCCTCATCGACTTCCTCGAACACCCGTCGCGGGGCATCGCCTCGATCATGTACCACACGGGCGTGCCACGCCTTCGCCTGATTCCCTCCGGCACGTCGCGGGAGAACGGTGGCGAGTATTTCTCGTCGTTCCGCATGCGCGCGGTGCTCGATTCGCTGCGCTGCCGTTATTCCGATCGCTACATCTTCCTCGACGGTCCGCCGGTCAAAGGCTCGCCCGATGCGCGCATCCTGGCGGATCTCGCCGACGTGGTGGTGCTGGTGGCGGGTTACGGCCGCGATACGCCGGCAGCCATCAACCAGGCCATCGCCAACTTCGATCCCGCCAAATTTGCCGGCGTGGTTTTCAACCAGACGCCGTGAAGGCGGTCCGTGCCTTGGCAGGGGCCCGGGGAGGAAACATGGCATCGACAAGGCTAGCCCGCGCCATCGTGCTCGCGCTGGCGACCGCACCCGCCCTGGCAACGGCGGGCACGCTCGATTACACGCTGTATGCCGGCCTGGAACACAGCAACAACATCGCTTTGTCGTCCAGCCAGCCCATCAGCGAGAACGTGTTCACGCCAGGTGGCACCTTCCAGTTCATCCAGCAGGGTTCGACCTTCCAGGCCAATATCACCGGCACCTTCGAGTACCGCAAATACCTCGACAACCATTTCGATTCGCAAGCGCAGACCCAGCTGGCGGGGCAGGCCAACTGGACCATGCTGCCGGATCGCCTGGATTTCTCGGTCGAAGACTATGCCGGCGTGCAGCCGGTGGACCAGCTCGCCAGCAATTCGCCCAATAACCAGCAGCAGACCAACGTGCTGGTGGCCGGCCCCACGCTGCGCATGCGCTTCGGCGATGCGGCGCGGGGGCAGATCGAGCTGCGCTACATCAACAGTTACGCGTCGAAGGTGGACGAGTTCGATTCCAAACGCGGATTGCTGGCTTTCCGCCTGTTCCGCGACCTGAGCCCTACCGACCAGGTCTCCGGCAACGTCGAACTGCAACGCATCCACTTCGACAACCAGCCATCCAGCGCCGACTACGATCGAAAGGAAGCGTATCTGCGCTACACGAGCACGCTGGCGCGCTTCGATGCGGACGTGGTGCTGGGCGGTACGCAGCTGTCGTTCGATGGCGGCCGGGATACCTCGGCGCCGCTGTTCCGCGCACGCCTGGGCTGGCAGCCGACACCGCGCAACAACTTCACACTGAGCGGCACCTACCAGTACGCCGATGCGGCGCAGGACATGATCACCACGCCGGGCGTGTACACCAGCGCCGGTGCGGCCGACCGCGTGGAGTCCATCGACCCCTTTGCCAATACGTCGGGGCTGGGGCGTGGCGTGACGTCGGGCATCGGCGTAGGCAGCGCCGTGATCGGTTCGCAGGTGTACAAGGAACGCCGCGTCGAAGGCACCTGGAACTGGCGCTCCGAGCGCATCAACCTCACGGTGTCGCCATCGTTCAGCCGCCTGCGCTACATCGGCGACCAGACCTTCGACCAGACCGCGCGCGACCTGAGCGTGGGCCTGGGCTACCGCATTGATCCGACGCTGACACTTACCGGCTTTGCCACGGCCGAGAAACTGCAATACGACACCATCGCCCGTCGCGACAACACCGTGCGCGTCGGCCTGGACCTGGGCCAGCAGTGGAATCGTCACTGGAGCTGGCATGTATCGGCCGCACGCGAGCGGCGTACCAGCGATGCCGTGGGGCAGAGCTACCGCGAGACGGAATTCTTCGTCGGCGTGGTTTACAGGAGGTAGAGATGACCCCGACCGAGACCCCGTTCTTCTTTGGTCCGCGCGCCGGACTGTTCGGCATGTATCACGCGCCGGAAGGTCGTGCGCGCGGGGGCCTGCTCATGTGCCCGCCGCTGGGCCAGGACCTGATCCGTTGCCATCGCCTCTATCGCCAGCTCGCCCAGTCAGTGGCTGCACGCGGCATCGCCGTGCTGCGCTTCGATTATCACGGCACGGGCGACTCAGCCGGTGACAGCGCCGACGTGGACTGGAACCGCTGTATCGCCGACGCCATGACGGCCGCCACCGAGCTGCGCTCGCATTCGGGTGCCGACCGGGTGGTGGCCTTCGGGGCGCGACTGGGCGCGAGCATTGCGCTGGCCGCCGATGCGGCACGTTTCGCCGAAGTGATCGCGTGGGACCCCATCCTGGACGGACAGGCGCACATGGCGGCCATGGATGCCTTGCAGGCCGCCTTGCGCGAAGACGCAGGGCGCTTCACGAAGCCGCGCGCGCATGCCGACGTGGCGGCGCAGTGGCTTGGGTTCGCCGTGAGCGAACCGCTTCGCCAGCAGCTGGCGGCTTTGCGACCGGAAGCCTTCGCCACGCCGTCGCTCACCATCGATTCCACGGCCGTCGTGCCGCGCACCGACGGAAGCACGCGCGTCGTACCGCTCGGCCAGCCCACGCCCTGGAACGACCTGAGGCGCCTGGAGTCGGCCATCCTGTCGCATCCGCTGATCCATGCCGTGGGCAGCCACCTGGAGCGTGCGGCATGAGCCGGGAAGAAGCCCATCGTTTCGGTCGTGCCAGCCACCTGGTGGGTGTGGTGGGGCTGCCTGACACGCGCCGCGCGGCGATCGGCGTCATCGTGCTCAACGCGGGTCTCGTGCATCGCGTGGGGCCGTTTCGCCTGCATGTGGAGCTGACCCGACGCATCAATGCCACCGGCTACGCCACCCTGCGTTTCGACCTGTCCACGCTGGGCGACAGTGCGGCGGCACCCGGCAGCCTCACGCGCACCCAGCAGGTGGAGGCCGATCTCGACGATGCCATGCGCCTGCTGGCCGAGCGCACGGGCTGCGAGCGGTTCGTGCTTATGGGCCTGTGTTCCGGTGCACAGAATGCGCATACGGTGGCGGCCAGCGATCCGCGCGTGACCGGCGCCGTTTTCCTCGATGGGTACGCCTACCGCACCTTCGGCTACAAGCTGCGGCATTACTTGCCGCGCGTGCTGGACCCCTCCCGCTGGATGCGTCGCCTGCGTCGGCGTGCCCGCACCACGGGCGGGGAATCGGCGGAGCCGGTGTTCGCCGTGGCACCCGCGCCACGCGATGAAGTCATCGCCGACTTCACCGCCATGGTGGAGCGGGGCATGAAGCTGTACCTCGTCTATTCCGGTGGCATCAGCACGCATTTCAATCATGCCAGGCAGTTTCGCGAATGCTTTGGCAGGATCATGGACCACCCCTCGGTGACGACGCGCTACGCCGCCGACACCGATCACACCTATATCCTCACCGTGGACCGCGAGCGCCTGCTCGACGGCATCCGCGACTGGCTCGTAGGCAACTTCCCGGGCCCGGATGTCAGGAGGCCTGCATGAGTACGGTACTGGTCACGGGAGGCGCCGGTTACATCGGCAGCCATACGGTGCAACAGCTGGTGGAGCGGGGCGACCGCGTGGTGGTGGTGGATAACCTCTCCACGGGCTTCCACGACGCGGTGCATCGCAAGGCCATCTTCGTCTGGGGCGACGTGGGCGACCGCAAGCTGATGGCGCGGGTGATGAAGCAATGGCGCATCGATGCCGTGCTGCACTTCGCAGCGCACACCGTGGTGCCCGAGTCGGTGAGCGACCCGTTGCGCTACTACGGCAACAACACGATGAACACGCGTAGCCTGCTGGAAAGCTGCGCACGGTTCGGGGTGGACAAGTTCATTTTCTCGTCTACCGCTGCCGTCTATGGCAACACCGCCGATGGCGTCGCGGACGAAAACACGGCCACGTCGCCGGCCAATCCCTACGGCCGCTCCAAGCTCATGTCGGAGACCATGCTGCGCGACTGGAGCGCCACGGGTGCCATGCGCCATGTGATCCTGCGCTACTTCAACGTGGCCGGCTGCGACCCTGAGGGGCGCATCGGGCATTCCACGCCGCATGCCACGTTGCTTATCAAAGTGGCCTGCGAGCATGCCATCGGCAAGCGCCATTGCCTCTCCATCTATGGCACTGACTACGACACGCCCGACGGTACCGGCGTGCGCGACTTCATCCATGTGGAAGACCTCGCCGCCGCTCATTTGCGTGCACTGGACCATCTGCGCGACGGGGGCGAATCCCTGGTGCTCAACTGCGGCTACGGGCATGGCTACAGCGTGCGTGAAGTCGCCAACACGGTAGCGCGTGTCTGCGGGCATGCGCTCAACGTCGTGGAGTTGCCACGCCGTCCGGGTGACATCGGCATGCTTATCGCGCGCAGCGACCTGCTGCGGCAAACGCTGGGCTGGACGCCGCGGTACGACGATCTCGACGTGATCGTGCGCACCGCGCTGGACTGGGAATACCATCTGGCGGGCATGTCCGCGCCGCTGGTATCCGTCGCATGAAGGTCCCGCGCCGCCCCGGGCGTCAGGTCGTTGCCGTGCGTGCGGCACCTCCGGTATTGCGTCATGTGTTGTTTCTGCTTGCCTGCCTGCTGGGCCTGGCGACCTGGGTGTTTCCCGCCCACTCGCGCGACACGCTGCCCCAGGAGCAGCGCATCGACGTCACGCGCATCGCCGGCACGGGCGACTGCCTGCCTGTATCGGTGGGTATTCCGCTGCCGCCCGGTCGCCTGCGCGATGCCACCTTGCTGCGCATCGTGAACGAGAAGGGCGTGGAAGTGCCTGCCGACATCAAGCCGATGCTTACCTGGCATTTCCGCGATGGCAGCCTGCGTGCGATACGCGCCCAGTTTCATGGGCCGCCCGGTCGCTACTACTTTCTGCTGGACGCTCGCCGCGAGGCGAATGCCCCCGGCTGGCCGTATGCACAAGGTCTCGTCGATGGCCGCCTCGCGGCATTGGCAACGCTTTCCCCCGAATGGCTGACCGCTTCCGGGATTGCCGGCCCCCAGCGCGTCGCCAGCCGGGGCGAAGCCTATGCCGGCTACGTGGATGGGCAATTCCGCTGGGCGCGCGACCTGCCGGTCAAGGAAACCACCGCCTGGCTGTTCGACCGGCCGTCCACCCTGTTCAAGGCCTATGTCCGCACCGGGCGGGCCGACTACCTCGCCGCCGCCGAGGAAAGCTATCGCTGGTACATGAAGGGCATCACCCGCGAGGGGCGCTGCCCGGGCGGCTGGATCACGGACGGCAAGCCCTGCGACGTGAAATACAGCTATATCGAACCCATCCTGCTGGCCGTGGCGCTTACCGGCGACGACAGCATGCACGACGCGGCGCTGGTGAAGATGATGGCAACGCTATGGGACAGCGGCGGCTGGAACGGTGCGCCGGGGCCCTACCGTCATCCCGACGACTACTTCACCGAGCGCCTGGCTGGACTGGGCCTTCTGGAAACCGTTGCCGCCTACGAACTCACCGGCGATACGCACTGGCGCGACCGCGTGCAGGCGCGGGTGGGCTGGCTGCACGACCATCAGGCCAGCAACCCCGACGGCCTTGGCGACGATGGCGCATGGCGCAACAGCTGGAACGTGCACGAGAACGATCCACACGGCGCCAACGACATGCGCGGCGCCTCGCCGTGGATGAGCGAGAACATCATCGACGGCCTGTGGCATGCGTGGTGGGTAACGAAAGACCCGCGCGTCCCCGACATGATCCTGGCCTTCGGTCATTACCTCGAACGCTATGGCTGGATATCACCTTCGTTGCTCGTGTCGCCGCACGACTGGCGCAACGGTTGCTCGGGTCCGGATGGGCAGATTGCCTGGTACTGGTCATCGTCGAAGGCGAAGACCGACGCGTTGATGAAGATCCAGGAGTCCGAGGGCTGGTATAGCGACGGGCACACGGTGGAACTGGGCCTGCCGGTGGCCGCGGCCTATTACTTCGCGAAAGACGGCGCGGAAGCGGCCGTTTTCAAGCGCCGCTTCGACGCCATCGCGTCGTCGTACAGCGCCTCCTGTGCCTCCATTTCGGACACGGCGCGTCGCTTCAACTGGAACAACCGTGGTGCTGGCGTGGCGCAATGGATGATCCACCAGGCACCCGGCGCGGGGAGGGCGCAGTGAACCGCCGTCTCGCCGTGCTGCGTAGCGTGGGCATCGTCACGGTGTCCACCTATGTCGAGTACGCACTCGGTCTGCTGATGAGCGTGTGGATCGCCCGTGCGCTGGGTCCGCAGGACTTCGGTCATTACGCCTTCACCATCTGGCTGTGCGGCTGGCTGATCGTCTGCTCCAACCACGCATTGACCACCTCGTCCACGAAGTTCATCGCCGAAGCCGATGGCATGGGCGACCCGGCGCTGGCCTCGCATCTTGCCGCGCGTTTCTCGCGCATCCAGGGCTGGAGCTCGCTGGCGGTGATGCTGCTTTTCGTGGGCGGCGTGGCCGTCATCCGACCGTCGGAATGGGGTGGCGATGGTTTTGCCGTGGCGTCGCTGGTGGTGATCGCCGTGGTCGCCAAGGCCAACTATGCGGTGCTGGTCGCCATCGGCAAGGGACAGGAGCGTTTCGAACCGGAAGCGGTGGCGACGGTGGCCGGCGGCGTGCTGGGCATGCTCTTCGTACTGGCGGCGATGTGGCTCCGGGCCGGGTTGATCGCCTTCGTCGGCCTTTTCGCCGTGGCCTGCCTCGTGCTGAACGTGATCAACCGCATCATGTTCCGGCGGCAGTGCAGTCCCTTCGAGAGCGGCCCGATTCCGGCCGCCGTCAACCAGCGCGTGAACCGCCACCTGAAGCTTACCGCCGCGCTCGTGCTGATGGGCTCGTTCCGGCTCGGCACCATCGAGGTCTTCCTGCTCAACACCTTCAGCGGCTCGGTGGCGGTGGGCTACTTCGCCATCGCCGGCACGCTCACGCGCGGTGCCGTGCAGCTGTTCTCCGTGGGCCTGACCTCCACCTTGCTGCCCTATATGGCACGCACCTACGGGGAGAACGGTACGGCGCGCGCCGCGCGCTTTCTCGCCGAGGCAACACGCTTCTACTGGGCCATGGGCCTCGCCATCGCGGGGCTGGGCGTGGTTACCACGCCCGAGATCGTGCGCATCATGTACGGCGAGCGCTATGTCGCCGCCATTCCCGCCATCGAGGCCACGCTGGTGCTGGGTGGCCTGCTGCTCATCGGTAATGGTATTGCCGCGTTTCAGACGGTGGTGGACCGGCAGGATGACCGTATTCGCATTGCGGCGGTGGCGCTTACCGCCAATGCCGTGCTTGGCGTGGCGCTGATTCCGTCGCTGGGGCTGGCGGGTGCCGTCACCACGTACGCCACCACGCGCATTGTCGAAATGGCGCTCGCCATCCATTACCTGCGCAAGGCAACCGATGGCGGTCTGCCTTTGATGGCTATGGCACGCCTGTTCGTCGTAGGGCTGACGGCCACGGCGGCCGCCTGGATCGCCACGGAAGCCGTGCCCTCGCGCTGGGGCTTCCTCATCGGCGCCATGGTTTTCCTGATGGTGTATCTGCCCGGCAGCGCACTCGTGCGCTACTGGACGCGCGACGACCTGCAACTGATGGAAGGCCTGGGGCGCCGTCTCGGCACGCCGGGGCGTGTGCTGCTGCGGGTGCTGGCCGTGGTCAAGCCGGCAACGGTGGAGGCGGTGAGTCGATGAACCTCGTCTGCGACATCCTGCTCACGCGCGAGGCGCTGCTGGCGGCACGCGATGAGATGGCAATGCTGGCAGAAGGGCAGGGACATGCGTCGTCGATCGTGCAGCATCCCGACTGGGTACTCTACGAGGTAGAGAGTCGTGACGATGGCACCGTGCCGCATGTGGTCGTTGCACGCAATGACGCGGGTGCCATCGTGGGCTACGCCCCGTTGCTTCAGGCACGTCACGTGGCGAGGCTGGATCTCGCCGGGCGTCGGCTCGATCTCTACAAGGGCGTGGCCTTGCGCCTGCTGGGCTCGGGCGTAGTGACATCTCCCGCACTCCGCGCGTCCGTCAGCGATGCCATTGCCGGCCAGCTGGCGTCGGAGCGTGCGTTGCGCGTGCTTCGCATACAGGAGGCCATGCTTCCCGATCCGCTGGCGAAGGCACTGGCTAGCCACAAGGGCTTTCGACTGGTTGCTGCCCACCTGCGCGAGCAGGTGCACTGGATCATCGATCCACAACCGTCCTCCGAAGCGTGGCTGGCGACGCTGGAAAAGAAGAAGCGTACGGATCTGCTGCAGAGGGTGGGGCGCGCCTACCGCAAGCTGGGTGGCGATGCCGCCTTGCATCGTTACACCACGCCGGAACAGATGCCGGAGTACTGCCGTCTGCTTGACGAAGCCTACAAGCGTACGTGGCACCATTGCGACCTGCCCATTGACTGGCAGGCACCGGCGCGTGTTGCGTTGTTTCAGCGTCTTGCCAGAGCGGGGCAGGTGGTGGGGCATATCGTGCTGCGTGAAGGAAAGCCATTGGCCTACGTGCATGGCTACCGCCTGGGCGGTACATATCTAGTAGAAGACCTCGGTTATGACGAGGATGTCGCCCGGGTGGGCATTGGGTCTGTTGCCGTATTTCAAGCGATACGCGGCATCCTGGATGAGCATCCGGGCGAGCGGATCAGCTTTGGCTATGGCGACAATCAGTACAAGCGCGTGCTCGCCACCCGTAGTGAACCGTGTGGCTCTCTGTATGCCGTACGCGCGGGCGCATCCACCGTAGGTTTTCACATGTATGGCCCGGTGCGCTGGTTCTACGGCAACCTGCGCCGCCTTCGCGAGCGCCACGCGCCATCCGCCCTGTAGGAGCGCGCCTTGCGCGCGACCGGTTTTCGCGACATTCGCCAAATCATTGCGCAGAAATCGCGGGCGCTGCATCGGCGCATAGGGTTTGTGTATGCACCGCGGCATGCTGCTTGTGTAGGAGCGCGCCTTGCGCGCGACCGGTCATGCAAATAAGTTGACGAGTGCCGCGACAACCGATCGTGCGAATGATTCGATCGGTGTCGCGATAACCGGTCGCGCGCAAGGCGCGCTCCTACAAAAGCCGGTGTCGGTGCGCGGCATGCCGGTGTCGATGCGCGACAAGCCGGGGTCGGCGCGCGACCGGAGTGATGTCATCAGCGGTCGCGCGTGAGCCGGGGTCAGTGGAGTTTTACGGGGGGGAGGGTGGTGTTGCGTAGCCAGTCCGCCAGCCATAGCGCCATCGCGCGTGGCCAGCCGTGCAGCGTGGCGCGGTGCATGTGTTGCAGGGACACGTAGAGCATCTTGGCGAACCAGCCGCGCATGGGGATCACTGAACGGCCCTTGGCGCCTGACGGCACTTCACCCGTGGCCTGACGCACGCCCAGCGACACCAGCGTGCCCTTGGAGTGATAGACGAACGGATCGACGCGCTCGCCACGCAATGCGCGGGGCAGGGCGCGCGACAGGTAGGTGGCCTGTTGATGCGCCGCCTGTGCGGTAGGCGGTACGGACGGACCATCGGGCGAGGTAGGTGCCCACGCGCAGTCGCCGATGGCATAGATGTCGCTGACGCCCTTCGCTGCCAGCGTGCCATCCACGAGGATGCGACGGTCCTTTGACAGCTGGAACGGGCCCAGCTCCTTCACCATGTCATGCCCGATCACACCGGCCGCCCAGACCTGGATATCGCAGTCCACGCGGCTACCGTCGTTGAGTTCGAACGCGCCATCGACCACGGCCTTCACGCCGACGCCTGTACGCACATGCACGCCCATGCGTTCCAGCACATGCTGCGCGGTGGCCGAGGTGCGCGGGTCCACGGCCGGTAGCACGCGGGGGGCCATGTCCATCAGGGTGATGTCGAGTTTCGACGCGGGATCGAGGCCGCCATAGCGATGCATGTCGTTGAAGGCGTGATGCAGTTCGGCCGCCAGTTCCACGCCCGTTGCGCCGGCACCGACGATACCGATGCGGATGCGTTTCGACGGATCGCCGGCCGTGCGGAAGGCCAGCGCGAGGATGCGACGGCGCAGGTCGGTGGCCTGTGCGGGGCTGTCGAGCATGTCGCAGTGTTCCAGCACGCCCGGCGTTCCAAAGTCGTTCACGCGGCTACCGAAGGCCAGCACCAGCGTGTCGTAGGGAATCTGCCGCGCAGGCAACACGGTTTCGTCGGAATGCGGAAGGCGTACGGCCTCGACATCGATGGTTTTCGTCGCGGTGTTCACCTTGTGCAAGGTGCCGGGTACGTAGCGGTAACCATGCGCGTGGCCGTGAGCGAGGAAGGGCACGGCTTCTTCACCGTCGCCGAGCAGGCCGACGGCAAGCTCGTGCAGGCGCGGCTTCCAGAAGTGACTGGCATCGCGATCGACCAGGGCGACATCCATGCCACCTTGTTTACCCAGTCGCGTCGCCAGTTCGATACCGGCCGCGCCACCACCGACAATCACGGTGCGATGACGGGCCCTTTGCTGCGTTTCTGCCATGGAGGACATCTCCGGGGAGGGGATGTTCCCAGCATAGAGACGCCGGAACATTCCCGCGACCCTTGTGTCGCTTGATGGTCTCAGCGGCATTCAGTAAAATGTCAACCACATGTTGGCATTATCGGCATATATATGCACGGGACTACAGACAAATCGTGCGTGCTTCTGTTAGCTTGCCTGCGTTGCCCGTGATCTCGCCGTGGCAGCGCTCAGGGAGTGAAACCGATGACAGAACCGAAAGACGATGTGCTTGGCGAAGGCAGCTTCGTGCTCGATGAAGAAGCGAGCGTCGACATGCTGATGAATGATGCCACGGCATGGCAGGCCTATGCCGAAGCGATGCAATCCGTGCTTACCGAGTACATGGCGGAAAGCGAACTGCCCAACCAGCGGTGCGTATCGCGTGCGATGTCGGGCGTGAACGTACTCAACCGCATGAGCCTGCAGTGTACCAAGCAGGCGAATGTGCGCAGGATGTGGGATGAAATAAGGGCCCTGGGCGGCGCCCGCTGAATGGTAGGAGCGTGCCTCGCGCGCGACCGGTGGTGAGGAAAACATGCATGGTTTCCGCATATCCGGTCGCGCGCAAGCGCGCTCCTACAGGGGTTATTTCGTGTGGGCTTCTACGGCGTCCATCACTCGTGCGGAGTACACCAGTGCGGCGCCTGCGTTCAGTTCGATGGCCACACCCAGCGCCTCGGTGATTTCTTCCTTGGTGGCGCCGTGCTTCAGCGCCTCGCCCGTATGCACCGTGATACAGCCGTCGCAACGCGTGGTCACGGCTACGGCCAGGGCGATCAGCTGGCGCGTCTTGGCATCGAGGTGGTTGGTCTTGTCACCGGCGCCGGCCAGGGTCTGGTAGCCGCGCAGGATGTCCGGCGACAGCTTGCTGATTTCGCCGATGCGGCCCTGGAGTTCTTTGCGGTAGTCGAGCCAGTCGAGCATGGTGGTTCTCCGGAGAAGGCGGCGCGGGATGCGTCGCTCGATGGCTACATCGTGAACCGGTGGCGGGTTGATATGAAGACGCTCACGGCGCAGGTTTTCGCTCCTGCGTCTCACCTTGCACAGGATGTCGCAGGGCACTGACCCCGGGCGGCCTCGCGTGACCTGCATGCTAGCCTCATATGTTCATCATCATGAGATGGAGCTCCCATGACCGTGTCGGATCTGTCTTACCCGCGCCACGGCTGCGCGGACTGCGGTCTCCACGAACTCTGCCTGCCCGCCGGCGTCGATGCCGCGGGGCTGGCCCGCCTCGACCGGCTCACGCGTCGCCAGCAGCGCAGCCTGCTGCGCGGTGAAACGCTTTTCCGGCAGGGTCAGCCGTTCCAGTCGCTTTACGTGCTGCGCTCCGGCGCGGTACGTACCGCCGTGGTGGATGCGGATGGCGTGCATCAGGTGATCGGTTTCGGCCTGCCGGGTGAAGTGGTGGGCATCGACGGCATGCTCGACGATCACCATCGCACCGAAGCCGTTGCGCTCGAATCCAGCACGCTGTGCGAAGTGCCCTTCGAGCACATGGAAGAAGTGCTGGGCGAGGTGCCTGCCTTGCAGCGCGGGCTCATGCGCGTGCTGGGCCGCGAAGTGGCCGCCGAGCAGGAGCATGCCGTGGCGATGGGACGCCAGCAGGCGGTGGCACGTGTGGCCTTGTTCCTGCGTGGCATGGCCGAGCGGCATGGCAGGTTGTCGCGGCAGTCCGACTTCCTGAAGCTGCCGATGCCGCGTGCGGACATCGCGAACTACCTCGGCCTCGCGGTGGAAACCGTGAGCCGGGCGTTGGGGCGCATGGAGGACGAGGGCATCCTCGCGGTCAGCGGCCGCTCGGTACGCATCCTGCGTCCAGACGCCCTGGCGGCGCTGTGTCGCACGGCGGATGCCGAGGCATCGTCCTGAAAACTGATCCCGGTCAGGAAGTGCGGCGGGGCAGGTTCCTACGCTGGGCATGCCCGGTCATCGAAGGCCGGAACGTGTCCCCAAGGAGTATCCCCATGCGCCACCTGAAGTCTCTCGCCGCCGCCGGCCTGCTCTGCCTGGCGCCCGCCGCCGTCATGGCCCAGGCCGTCGATTCGCCCTGGCTGCTGCATTTCGGCGCCCATGTCGTCGATCCGAAGTCGGACACCGGCCACCTTGCCGGCATGAAGGCGAGCACGAGCAACAACACGCGCCCTACGATCAGCGTGGAATACCGTTTCACCCCGTACTGGAGTGTGGAGGCGCTGGCCGCCGTGCCGTTCCAGCATGAGGTTCGCCTGGCCGGCCAGCGCGCGGTCAGCGTGAAGCAGCTGCCGCCCGTGGTCGGCGTGCTCTACCGCTTCCTGCCGGATCGCAAGGTCACGCCGTTCCTCGGCGTGGGCGTCAATTACACCCGTTTCTTCGACGCCAAGGGCCGCAATGCGCTCGACGGCGCCAACGTCGACGTGGGCAGCAGCTGGGGCGTGGCATGGCACGGCGGCGTGGATGTCGCCCTGAACGATCGCTGGACCTTCACGGCCGACGCCCGCTACATCAACATCGATGCGAAGGTGAAGGTCAACGGCGCGCGCGTCGGTACCGCACACATCGATCCCTGGGTGTACGGCGTCAGCTTCGGCTACCGCCTGTGAAGCATCGGGCGACGACATCCGCCTGGATGGCGTTGTCTTCGCCCGTAAGCGGGCGGATACTTCCGCCGCCTCCCCTGCGACACGCCCCCATGGACGCTTTGACCCGCGTGCTCGAACTGGCCCGCATGCAGGGTGTTCCCGACCTGCGCTGCCAGCTCGGGGGCGCTTACCGTATCGATCACGACGACATGCCCTCCGGCACGGCGCCGTTCCACCTCGTGCTCTCGGGCGAGGTGGATATGGAGCTGCCGGGCAGGGCGCCGATGCGCCTGCATGCGGGTGATCTGGTGGTGCTGCCGCACGGACGCAGCCATCGCCTGCGCGATGTCCATGGCAAGGAAGCCGCTGGTCCGCTCCTGCTGGAAATGGCAGGGGCGATCCCCGTGCAGCACAATGGCCTGCCTGCCGAGCTGGATGTGCTCTGTGGTCGCGTGCTGCTGGCTCCGGAGATATCCCGCTGGCTGTTCGCCACGCTGCCGGATGCGATCCATGTGAATCTCGCGGCCTCGCATGGCATGGGGGCGCTGGCGGGCATCGTGGCCATCCTGCGCGACGAAGTCGGGCGACAACCACCGGGCGCGGTCAGTGTCATTACCGCGCTGACGCAGACGCTGTTCGTGTTCGCCCTGCGCGAGCATCTGGTGGATACCACGCTCACGCCGTCGTTTCTCGCCTTGCTGGGCGATCCGCGCCTGTCGCGTGCCGTGACCGCCATGCTGCGCGAGCCGGAACGCGAATGGTCGGTGGCGGCGCTGGCCGAGCTGGCGGCGATGTCGCGGGCTACCTTCGCGCGACACTTCGAAGCCCGGGCACGCATGTCGCCGCACGAGACGCTCACCTTGTTGCGCATGCAGCTGGCCGGCGACCTCCTGCGCCGTACCGACCTCACGGCAGGTGCCGTCGCCGATCGTGTGGGCTATCGCTCGGAGTCCGCGTTCGGCAAGGCCTTCACCCGGGTCATGGGGCAGACGCCGGCACGTTATCGCCGGCAGGCGTAGCCGGCGCATCGGCGGCGCGGACAAGGCATGCAAACGTCACGAGTGCGGAAAGTATCGTAATTCCCGCAAGCAGGTGCAGCAGCAGGGTGAAGCCCTGGGCATGCAGGTCAGCAAGCAACGATGAGGGCACATCGTGCAGCACGGCTTGCGCTGCATGCAGGTCGCCACCGGCGAGATGGCGCGCGGCTTCTTCGGAAAGACGCCCCTGCGGTAGCCCTTCCTTGCGCAAACCGTTGCGCAACAGCGCGGCAAACAGCGTGCCCGAAATCGCCAGCGCCACGCCTTCGCCGGCTACGCGTGTCGTGCTGAAGATGCCCGTCGCCATGCCGGCACGCTCACGTGGCACGACGCTGATCGACAGGCCATCCATGAGGCCCCAGGGCAGGCCGCTGCCCACCCCGATCACCAGCAGTGAGGCAACGATCGACGCATCGTCATGATGGGCGAGCGCGGGCGCAAGCCAGAGTAATCCGGCCGCCGCCACCAGGAAGCCGATGCCGCAAAGCAGGCCCGGTGCGTAGCGGCGTGCGAGGCGTGCGGCCAGCGGAGGCACCACGAGCATCGGTGCGGACAAGGCCAGCATCAGCAGGCCGGTGCCGAGTTCGCCGCGATCATCTACACCGATGAAGCGCAGCGGCAGCAGCACCACGAGCACGATGTAGCAGTAGCAGGTGCCCACCGGCAGCACCTGCACGCCCACGAAGCGCGGATAGCGGAACAGTGTCAGGTCGAGCATGGGATGCGCAGTACGTCGTTCGATGACGACGAAGGCCGCTGCCAGCAGCACCGACGCAGCCAGCGGCATCCAGGTGCCCGTCGCCGCCCAGTGGCCATCGCCCGAGCGGATCACGCCCAGGGTGAACAGGGCCAGCGCGGCGGTGAAGCTGGCAGCGCCGGCGAAGTCGAAGCGATGCGCGGCCGGATGCCGTGTTTCCCGCATGCGCGGCCAGCCGAAGGCGAGAGCGGCCGCGCCGATGAGGGCAATGGCGATGAACATCGCGCGCCACCCCCATAGCGAAATGAGCAGCGCGGCCAGCAGCGGACCGAAGGCCAGCCCCACGCCGAAGCTGACGCCCAGCAGGCTGAAGGCACGCGTGCGCTCGTGTCCGTCGAACTCCTGCGCGAGGGCGGCGGAGCCGCCGGAGAGGGCGAAGGCGGCCGCGATGCCTTGCACGCCACGCAGCAGGTCGATGCCCACGATGCCGGGAGCGACGGCAATGCCCAGCGATGCGAGGGTGAACAAGGCCATGCCCGCACCGAAGATCCGCTTGCGTCCGAAACGGTCGGCAAGCGAGCCCGCCGTCATCAGCAGGCTGCCGAAGGCCAGCATGAAGCCGTTGGTCACCCAGGCCAGGGCATCGGCACTGCCGCCGGGCGACTGCGCGATGGACGGCGTGGCGACCGCGCCGCCGGAGAAGCTGAGGGGCAGGACGAGGGCCGACAGGCAAACAGCCAGCAACACCCAGTGGCGGGCGGGCGAGGAATCGTGCATGAGAGCATCCAGGAGGGGGACTGGATTGCATGCTAGAAAGTCGGCAATGATTCGGAAATAACTTCGCATTCCGCTCATTGCGGATCTGAATTCCTTAATGAGGTGAGCATGGATAGTCTGCCGGGCATCCTGGCCTTCGTCCGCAGCGCCGAGGCGTCGAGCTTCGCGGCGGCAGGGCGCGTGCTGGGGATATCGCCCTCGGCGGTGGGCAAGAGCATCGCCCGGCTGGAGGCCTCCGTCGGTGTGCGCCTGTTCCAGCGCAGCACGCGCAAGGTGCGTCTTACCGCCGAAGGCGAGCTGTTTTTCGAGCGATGCCGCCGCATCCTCGACGATCTGGCCGATGCCGAAGCCATGCTGTCGCAGGCGGCGCAGTCACCGCGTGGCAAGCTGCGGGTGAGCGTGCCGACCATCGGTTATCGCTTCCTGTTGCCTGTGCTGCCCGAGTTCCGGCGCCTGTATCCGGAGATCGAACTGGATCTGGATTTCAGCGACCACATGGTGGACGTGATCGAGGAGGGCGTGGACGTCGCCATTCGCAGCGGCTCGCTGCCCGACTCGCGCCTGATGGCACGGCGCCTGGGGCCGTTCCGCTTTCTGCTGTGCGCATCGCCGGCCTATCTGGATGCTCGCGGCGAACCCCGCCAGGCGATGGACCTGCAGCGGCATGCCTTTGTGCGTTACCGCTTCGCCACCACAGGCAAGCTGATGGAATGGGAGCGCGGCTCCGATCCGCGCTGGCAAGGCGTGCGCCTGTCCACGGCCATCACCTGCAACAACATGGAGGCCGTACTGGCCGCCACGCTGGATGGCCATGGCATCGCCTACGTGCCGGACTTCCTCGTGCGCGACGCCCTGCGCGCGGGAACACTGCGACCCGTGCTGGAAGATGCCCTGGCCGACCGGGGGCAATTCTGGGCGGTGTGGTCGTCCAGCCGGCAGTTGTCGCCGAAGATCCGCGTATTCGTCGATTTCATCGCGGGCCGTCTGTTCAGGGAGGCGGACTAAAGCATCCGGCATCGCCGGCCGTTAACCCTGCACGATCATCGATGTTGTGGAGGACCGCATGAACCAGCAGCCGCCGAGAGTACGTGTCGCCCAGGCCCCTTCCGCGTGGAAGCGCGCCGATATCGTGGTGAAGCTGACGGTGCTTGTTGCCGCTGCCTTTCTGATATTGCAGTGGGCTTTGCAGCCGTCATGATAGTGGCTGATCGCGGCGGCGCGTGGTAAAGCGATTAGCTCTTCGGAAGGTGCCGAAGTCATTGAAGCGAACGCCCATGGAGCGCATGACCTGGTGAGCAGCCCGCGTCGACATCTGGCGTATATAGAAGGGCTCATTCACCACGAAATGATGGATTGCATGGGTGCCGCCGAAGTTGACGCAGAATAATTGCAGCGGCCAAAGCCATGGGCTGGTCATGACCTGTGTCTGTTGCATGAGGTTCCCTTGCTCGATATCACCGTAGTAGTGAAGATTCGAGCTTATGAAGTGGAGTGAAAAAGTGCGAAGAATGTTTGGCGCAACAACGATCACGACGATGGCGTCGACCGCGCCTACTATGGTTTGAAGGCTGCCTGATGCATCGATGGGATGACCGATCCATGCGCTCACTGCATGGAAAAGGTGCAACCCAAGGAAAAGGTACCATGTCGCCCAATGAAGGATGGTCAATGGCACATACGTACTTATTCCTGTCTTGAGAATATGCCGTTTTTCTCGCCAGCTTTCTGCTTCTGCCACAAGTACGCTCGCGGCTATCATCAGGTCGGCAGTCATGATGAGTCGAATGACACCCCATGGATGTCCGTTGGAAAGTGTTCGTTCTTCCAGATCTGCCCTGGTTCCCGAAAGCCGATGATGAGCCAGATGATGCGGGCGCCGTAGCCATGGGTTGATGGTGCTTGGTCGGGCGAGCCAGACCAGGGCCAGCATGAGGTTGTGAGGCAGTTTTCTTCGCCGGAAGTAAAGGCGATGAATCAAGTCATGTTCAAGTTCGTGCATGAATGAACAGAAGATGGCATTCAAAATGACGCATGCCCACCACGGCAGGTGTCCATGAAGATAGAGTGCTCCGGTAATAAACATTCCGGATAAAGAAAGGATGAGGATTGTCGCCCCAATGGCATCTTGGTGGCGCAGCCATGGGTGGTCGCGCATTCGAATGCAAGAGGCCTGAATGTGCCGGCGTATATGCTCTGAGCGTTGCCGATCAGTCCAGTCGTGCTGGGTAGGGAAATGCGCTTGCATGCTGTCCTCCATAACGCTTGAGCGATAGAAATTCACTCCTGAGAGATGGAGGAGATTTCTTTCGTCAGGTCCGTCGGTCCGGTGACGGGATGCTTTGTTTTTCGCCCTTCATAGAGCGCCCGTGCAGGTGAAAGTTAAGTGAATTCTTGATTTTATATTCATGGCAGGTATTTCCCTGTTATCCAGGCCTATCCTCGATTTACATCGCCTGCCCATAGCTTCGCTGGGTGTTTCAATGGCCTTGATGGGATTTTGATACCGACGGCGCGAATCCGGCGCCGTCCATAGACAGGCATGCCTAACATGCCGGGTCATCCTTTCCGGCGCGGTCAACCATCGATCGCGTCATCACTTGTGGATGACCATGAAGCACACCCGTATCGCCCTGTTCGCCGCCGTCGCGGCGCTGTCCCCCTGCGCGCATGCTGCCGACGGCTGGCAGGTGAATTACAACGTTGGCGCGCAATCCGATTACATCTTTCGCGGTATAAGCCAGACCGATCGTCGATCCTCCGGTTTTGCCGGCGTGGACGCCACGTGGCGCGGCAGCCTGTATGCCGGCGCCTGGACGTCGAACGTGGATTTCTCGCCGTCGGGGGATCGTTCGACCGACCAGGAATATGACCTGTACGGTGGCTGGCGTCCGCATGTGGCCGGGTTCGACCTGGATCTGGGGTATATCCGTTATGGATACATGCACCAGCCCAAGGGGCTGCGCGAGATGTACGTGGAGTGGTACGCGAAGGCGTCACGAGCGTTCGGGCCGGTGACGGTGGGCGTGGCGGCGTATCACTCGCCGGATTTTCCGGGGATCGTGCGTGAAGCCAATTATGGCGAGGTCAATGTCGCGTGGACGTTTGTCGAGAAGTGGTCGTTGTCAGGGGCTTATGGTCGCCAGCATGAGCAGCATGCGTCGATGCGTGCGGATGGAACGGGCGCGAGTTTTATCTACAACACGTGGAATGCAGGCGTGACGTGGCAGTTCGATCCGCGCGTGTCGCTTGACCTGCGATACTGGAATACCGATGCGCATGGGGCGGGGGATATTTACCATGCGCATCTTGTAGCGGGCATCAAGGCAGTGTTCTGAAGGCCGATGTGATGTGGTCGCTACGCTGGCGAACCGGGGCGCTGGGTTCCTGTTTTCACAGGAACGACGTGAAGGAGGGGTCAGGCGTTCTGCACGCCCGGATGCCCCGCTTCCACATGAAAGCGCCTGGTCGTCGTGCAGGCGGCATCGTGTGTTTCCAGCGATGCCATCGATCGTGCTTGTACATCCATGCCGTCGTGTCGTATCTCGAAGGTGAGATACCCCCGGTGCACGCTGTCGCCGTAACGCGCATGCGGATTGAAGCGGATCTTGTCGTCGAGGGTGCCCTGCGGCATCCCCGGCGAAGTGATCGAGGTGCCGACGAATTCGCTGCCGATGGTGGCCGAATCCGGGCGTGCATAGTCGGCCTTGATATCGCAGGCAATCGTGCAGTGGTAATCGCCGCCGATCACGACGGGATTCTCCACCCGGTGCCGCCGGATACTCTGGATCAACCGCTCCCGGGCGCCAGGATACCCGTCCCATGCATCGGTGAAGAACTCCGGGCCGTTCTTTCCCGGGCTGGGCAGGGGAGATACCAGGCTCTCCTGCACCACCACATTCCATCGCGCACGGGACGCGCCCAGCTGTTTATCGAGCCAGCCTTCCTGTTCGGCTCCCAGGATCGTGCGCTGCTTCTGTAGCCGCCCCGGGCACGCCGCATCGGTGGCCTCGAAATTCCCGCCACCCATGCCTTCGTGCGAACACACCTCCGGATCGCGATACTGCCGGTCATCCAGTACATGGAAGTTCGCCAGATCGCCGTAGGTGTGGCTTGCGTACAGATGTAACCGCCGCTCCGGCAGCAGTGCTTCCATCGGCAAGGGCTGGTGTTCAAACCATGCCTGCAATCCGTTCCTGCGGCGCTCCGGGAAATTCGGGTCCAGATCCTCGCCCACGTCTCCTGCCCAGTCGTTCATGACGTCGTGGTCGTCGATGGTGAGCAGCCATGGTGCCGCCTGGTGCATCGCCATGAGATCCGCATCCGTCTTGTACTGCGCATAGCGGTTGCGATACGACTCCAGCGAATACGGCTCGGCCTCCGCATGCTGGCGAACGAGCCCGCTTTCGGCGTTGTATTCGTAGATGTAGTCGCCCACGAAGGCCACGGCATCCACGTCGTCTTTCAGCATGTGCCGGTATGCCGAAAAATAACCCAGCTCAAATTGCTGGCACGAGGCCAGGGCGAAGCGAAGGCGATCCACCTTCTGCCCCGGTGCAGGCAGGGTGCGCGTGCGTCCTGTCGGGCTCACTTCGTTGCCGGCAAGGAACCGATAGAAATACCAGCGATCAGACGGCAGCCCCGTGACGCTTACATGCGCACTGTGCGCAAGCCCCGCCATGGCCATCCACGTGCCCGAACGCACCACGTTGCCGAAGGTTTCGTCGGTGGCCACTTCCCAGCGCAGGGGCACCTGCTGCACGCCCATGCCGCCGCCGTGCAGGGGGTCGGGGCAAAGGCGTGTCCACAGGACGAAGCCATCCGCCGATGGCGAGCCGGAGGCCACGCCCAGCTTGAACGGATAGTCGGAGAACAATACCCGCCGCGAGGCGGCTTTCACCACGGGTGAAAGAGAAGCCACGGCCGCGGCGAACAGCCCGGCCTTGAGCAGCCGCCGGCGGGATGGGGACAGGAGGCTGGACGCTTGCGGTGGCTGGCGCATGGGGAGTAGGGTTGGTAGGAAGTGTTATAACATAACATTTATTCCATCCCCTTCGGAACAACCCCATGACCCCAGCCAACGCCATCGCCGCGGCCCGGCCGCCGCTTCCCGTGACCGTGCTCTCCGGCTTCCTCGGAGCCGGCAAGACCACCCTGCTCAACCATGTGCTGCGCAACCGCGAAGGCCGTCGCGTGGCCGTCATCGTCAACGACATGAGCGAGATCAACATCGACGCGGGCCTGGTCCGTGACGGTGGCGCGGAACTCAGCCGCACCGACGAAAAGCTCGTGGAATTCTCCAACGGCTGCATCTGTTGCACCCTGCGCGACGACCTCATGCAGGAGGTCCGCCGCCTGGCCGACGAAGGACGCTTCGACTACCTGCTGATCGAATCCACGGGCATCTCCGAGCCCCTGCCCGTGGCCGCCACGTTTCATGTGCGCGACGAGGACGGCTTCAGCCTTTCCGATCTGGCCCGCCTCGACACCATGGTGACCGTGGTGGATGGGCGTGCCTTTCTCACCGATTACTGCTCCACCGATTCGCTCGCCCAGCGTGGCGAGAGCAACGGCTCCGACGACGGGCGCTCGCTGGTGAACCTGCTCACCGAACAGGTCGAATTCGCCGACGTGATCGTGGTGAACAAATGCGACCGCCTGGACGCGGACGAGCGCCACCAGTTGCACCGCGTGCTTCACGCGCTGAATCGCGACGCACGCATCGTGGATGCCTCGTTCGGCGAGGTAGCGCTCGATGACGTGCTCGACACCCACCGCTTCGATTATGAGAAGGCCCAGCAGGCACCGGGCTGGATCAAGGAACTGATGGGCGAGCACACGCCGGAGACCGAGGAATACGGCATCACCAGCTTCGTCTATCGCAATGCGCGTCCGTTCCATCCAGCGCGCTTCCAGGCATTGCTCCAGAGCGGCATTCCCGGCGTGCTGCGCGCCAAGGGCTATTTCTGGCTTGCCACGCGCATGGACTGGGTCGGCAATCTCGCCGTGGCTGGCGGCTCGACGGAATCGGGGCCGGCCGGTCACTGGTGGGCCGCGCGCCGTCGCGTACGTGCCGGCGCGTTGCGCCGTCCGTTCCGTCTCGACGACCTGCGCGTGCCGCCGCCGGACCCGACCGAACTACCCAGTCCGGAGCAGCGACGCGCTTTGCTCGACGTGTGGCATCCACGCTACGGCGACCGCCGACAGGAACTGGTGCTGATCGGCGTGGACCTCCCGGAAGCCGATATCCGTCGGGCGCTGGATGCCTGCCTGCTGAGTGATGTGGAGATGGTCCGCGGTCCTGTCGCCTGGCAGGGCTTGCCCGATCCGTTTCCACGCTGGTCGCAGGACTGAGCCTTCGTGCGTCGTTCGTGGGTGGTCTGGATCGCCCTGGCGGTCGCCGCTATGGCGGCGATCGGCATGGCCGGCTGGGTGAGACACAGGGAGATACTGCCGGCGCCTGTCGCAGCACCCGCATCCCCGGGTTCCGCCCCCGCACCGCCTCCCGTCACCCTCAAGGCACAAGGCCCGTCTGTCGGCCAACTGGGCACGCTGCTGGACGGCGATGATGGTTTCGCCGCGGATGCCATCTATCTGGTGGCGGCATCGGTATATGCGCGCTGCCACCCGGAGCATGCGCACGAGCTTGGCCGCATGGCCGCTCGTGCGCGCTTGCCGGTGCTGGACGGGGCAGGGCATGCGCTCGGTGACGACGCAGGCATGCGTCGTGCCTTCCTTGCGGGCGTGCATGATCTTGCGACGTCGGCGCCCTGCGGCCGCGCGTTTACCATGGCGTTCGCCAGCTTCCAGCGCGTGATCGATCCAGACGGCTATGCGCGCGCGTTTCCCGATAGTTACTTCGATGCGACGCTGGCATCCCCGCCCATGGATGCGGCAGGGCGTTCGCTGGCCGAACGCGGCACGGACCAGTGCGGCAGCGTGGTGTATGCCGTGTTACCGCTGGACCAGCCCTATGCGTGGCAATGCACGGGCTTGCGTGCACAGGCCCGTGCACGGGTGCTGTCGATCTGCCACCAGTCGGGCGACGAGGCGGATGCCGACGCAGCGAAGATCCAGGACGTGGTCAACCGGCTGCCAGCGACTTGCCGCTAGGCAGGGCCTTCGAGGCCTTGCGTATGTCGTCGAACAGCGGTGCCAGTGCCTCGGCATCGCCCAGTGAGCGCAAGACACTGCGAAGTGAGCGCAGATCCTGGCGCGCACCGAGCGCATCGGACAGGCTGGACATGCGTGCCTGTGCCGCCTTGTCCTGGTGCGTGCGATGGTGTGCTGAACGTCCTGTGGATTTCAGTGCCTTGCGCCAGAAATCGAGTTGCATGCGCAGGCGTCGAGCGCGGCGTCGCCAGCGGTGCAGGTTGCCCGTGCCGGGGCTCTCGAAGGCTTTGGCACCGGCCTTCGCCACGCGACGTTCGGAGCGGGCGATGGCCTGTTCGATATCGTGCCGGGTCACGGCGTCCCAGGGCAGGGTGCGGATGGCGCTGCCTGCCTCGGTGAGACGCTGACGCCGTCTGGCGAAGCCCGGATCCTTGCGGAAGGCCTCGTCGAGCATGGCGTCCCGTCGCGCTTCGAGCCAGCCGATGGCCGTGATCCAGCCGGGCGAGGGTGTATCGCCAGCCACATGCCGGGCGATGGTCACCGCGACATGGGCGTCGCGCAGGGACGACAGGCCGGTGGCCAGGCGGGACAGGTGACGCACGATAGGCTCGCGGCCTGCCGCGAAATGATCGCCACCCAGGTCGAGCAGGCTTTTCAGCCGCCGTATCGACTTGCGGGCTTCGTGAACACCTTTGTGATGATCGCTGGTGTCGGCCAGCGAACGTACGGCGCGGCGGGCTTCGCGGGAGGCCAGATTGGCCAGTGCGGCGGCTAGCGATGGCTTGGGCGTCGTCATGGACGGCATTCATAGCACGGCAATCCGGCAAGAATGACACTCATCCGTCATCTTTGCTTGTTACCTGTGGAACTCTCACGGGTGGAGGCGATGCCATGAACAGCACGGTCCTGAGTGGAAACCTGGCGGGTTCCCCGCGCAACCGATGGGTGAGCCTGGCCGTGTTCGGCGGCTTGCTGCTGGCAGCCCTGGCCTATGTGGGCTCCCAGCTGGGCCACGATCTGAACGATGCGCCGGCCAGTCCCGTCTTCCAGTATGTGCTGCTGGGCGTGGCCTTGCTGATCGCGCTGGGCTTCGAGTTCGTCAACGGATTTCACGATACGGCCAATGCCGTGGCCACGGTGATCTACACGCGATCGTTGCCCGCCAGTTTTGCGGTGGTGTGGTCCGGCGGCTGGAATTTCCTGGGTGTGCTGCTTTCCAGCGGCGCGGTGGCTTATGCCGTGCTGCAATTGCTGCCCATCGCGCTGGTATTGAACGTCGGATCGTCGGTGGGCTTCGCGATGGTCTTCGCGCTGCTGATCGCCGCCATCTTGTGGAACCTGGGCACGTGGTACCTGGGTCTGCCGTCGTCCAGCTCGCATACGCTGATCGGTTCGATCATCGGCGTGGGCCTCATGAACCAGATGATGCATGCGGGCGACGCCAATGCCGCCGTGGACTGGAGCCAGGCGTGGAGCGTGGGCAAGTCGCTGCTGGTGTCGCCGCTGGTGGGCTTCGGCCTCGCGTTCGCACTGCTGATGTTGTTGAAGGCCCTCGTGCGTGCGCCCGAGCTTTACGCCGAACCGCACGGCGACAAGCCACCGCCGTTCTGGGTGCGCTGCCTGCTCATTCTTACCTGCACGGGCGTGTCGTTCGCGCATGGTTCCAACGACGGACAGAAAGGCATGGGCCTCATCATGCTGATCCTGATCGGCACGGTGCCCAGCGCCTACGCGTTGAACAAGGCCGTGACGCCGGGCGAGACGCAGACCTTCGTTTCCGTGGCACATCACGCGAGCGAGACGCTGGCGCGTTACGCGAACGGAGCCGCCCCGGTGGCCTCGCCGCGTACGGAAATCGAACGCTATATCCAGTCGCATCAGGCGACACCTGCCACGCTGGCGGCATTGCAACAGATCACGGACAGCATCGGCGAACAGGTGGGACATCGCACCACGTTGGCCGATGTGCCTCAGCACGAATTGAACAACGTGCGCAGCAGCATGTATCTCAGCTCCGAAGCGCTGCGCCTGATGGCGAAGAACGGGCAGCCCGCATTCAGCGCCGACGACAAGGCCGTGCTCGACAACTATCACGGCCTGCTCGACAAGGCGACGAAGTTCATTCCCACCTGGGTGAAGGTGGCGGTGGCGATCGCCCTGGGCCTTGGCACCATGGTGGGCTGGCGTCGCATCGTGCGCACGGTGGGCGAGCGCATCGGCAAGCAGCATCTCACCTACGCACAGGGTGCCTCGGCCGAAGTGGTGGCCATGCTCACCATCGGCGCGGCGGATCGTTTCGGCCTGCCGGTAAGCACCACCCACGTGCTGTCGTCAGGTGTGGCAGGCGCCATGGTCGCCAACGGGTCGGGCCTGCAATGGGCCACGGTACGCAGCATGCTCATGGCCTGGGTGCTGACCCTTCCGGTATCGATCGTCCTGGCCGCCGCCCTGTTCTGGCTGCTGAGGCACGTCTTCTGAGGCCAGTGGCCGAATTTGTCCGTTCGTCGGCGGGATGAGATCATTCCTGCCGAATACGGGTCATCCCGTACGGCTGCCGCATTCCCTCGCGGCTCCCCTGACGAACCGGACACTCATGCTGAGCTGGCAGAACCACCCCGTAATGGACGACGGATTGTCGCTGGTCGACGCCGTGCGCACGGGCGATCACGAAGAGGCCCGTTTTCTTTCCGGTCGTGTGCTGGAGCAGGCCGAGGAAGCCGGCCTGGAGGCAGTGGCATCCGCCGTGCTGGCCCTGGCCCCCTGCGTGGATGGCCGTGGCGGCACCCTTGCGCCCACCAGCCTGGCCTCGCTCAACCTGCTGGCCGCCTTGCTGGACATCCAGTACGGGCCCGCCGCCGCCGCGTGACCGTGGTTATTCCGGGCGCGGGCTGTCGGTGAGGGAGAGCAGGTCGGTTTCCGCCGTGGCGCAGTAGCGTTCCAGCGGCAGGTCGTTCGGCAGCAGGCCGAACGGGTCTTCGATCTGGTCGCCCAGGGCATCCAGGCCGAAGAAGGTATAGGCCAGCACGCCCACCACCAGCGGCGTGAACCAGCCCATCAGGCTCACCATGCAGAAGGGCAGCAGGAAGCAGTAGATGTGCACCGTCCGGTGCAGCAGCAGGATGTAGGCATAGGGAATGGGCGTGCCCTGAATGCGCTCGCAGCCGGCCAGCACATGGGACAGCTTGCCCAGCTCGTTGTCGATGGCTGACAGCAGGATCGGATCGGCGCCCTGCGCGCGGGCGGCTTCGGCATAGGCCACGCCGGTGCGCGCGAGGATCGCGCTGGGCCGGTTCGGTGCTGCGAGCATGGTCTCACGCTCGTCGTCGCCAAGCCAGCGGGACAGCTCGCCCGCCGGGTCGGTGGCCCGCAGGTGATGCCGCATGGCATGCGTAAAGGCGACCAGGCGATGCACCAGCACGCCGCGTTCGGCGGCCGGGGTGTCGGGCAGGAAGGCGAGCGTCTGCCGCGCGAGATTGCGCATGGTGAAGATCATCTCGCCCCACAGCGTGCGGGCGTCCCACCAGCGCTGGTAGGCCACCGTGTTACGGAAGCCCAGGAAGATCGCCAGGGTGAGGCCCATCAGGGTGAGGGGCGCCGCGTTGAGCCCGATGTGCAATGCGAAGAAATGCACATCGAGCCACACCACCCCTACCGACAGCAGGATCGTATAGAGCACCCTGCGCCAGATGACGGGAACGATCGATCCGTTGAGGGTGAACAGCAGCGAGGCGACGGTGGGTGTGCGCGAGCGTGTGGACATGAGGCGGCGGTGAGTGATTACTCCGCCTCGGGCGGATCGTCCTTGGACTTGCGACGGCGACGCGGTTTCATGTCGGTAGCCAGCAGGCCCTGGAGATAGGCGATGCCTTCTTCTTCGGGGAACCAGGCGACCACGTCGGCGACACTGAGGCTGTAGCGCACGCGCAGGGCTTCGAACTCCTCGCGGGCACCGGCAAGCGGATCGACTTTTTTCGGACGGCCGCGTGGCTTGGGCTCAGGTTTGGGCTTGGCCTCGGGGACGGGTTTGGGCTCGGGTTTGCGATCGGAGATTTTCCGATCAAGGGCGGCAAGTTCTTCCTGGAACTGCCGGAAATCATATTTACCGGACGAGTTCATCGCAGTTCTAAGGCGGTGAAAGCGGCTATTGTCGCATGGATTGCACAAGCAAATAATGAGAATTTAGCCCGAAACACGCTACGTCGCCTGCCGGAACGTGACCACCAGCACGTCGCGATGCGATGCCATGGCAGGGTCCAGCGGGGTAACGGGGGTGACGCCGTGGAAAACCCTCGGATCGTGGATGAGTGCCGCGTCGAAGGGCCTGGCCAGGGTGAACTCGCCGAGCGGGCGACCGTCGGGCGCATGGATGGTGGTGGTGCCCCGGGCGATGTTCTCGCGGTCGATGAGCAGTACCAGCACGTAGTCCACGCCATCGCGGTGGCTGCCTTCGGGCGTGGGCTCGCCGGCGGCACCGGCCGTGGCTTCGATGCGGAACTGGTGCGCCTCGATGTGCCAGTGGGCGATGTCGGGCGACAGGCCGCCGAAGAAGTCGCGGCAGTATTCCAGGATGGCGTGCATGCTGGCGCCATCGGCGATCTCGGGCAGCACGGGCTCGAACCAGCGCTCGATGTCGCCTTGCAGGGTGTTGTAGGCCAGGGTCTGGAAGTGAGCCTGATGCGGCAGGCGCTCGATGTGTCCGTCGCGGCTGGCGTACACGGCATGCCGGCGGCGGCGGAAGCGGCCGGTGGCGGCGAGGTAGGTGTCCGGTTCCAGCGCGTTCCAGCTGGCGGCGAAGGCGTCCCAGTCGGAGAGCGGGCGTGCATGCGCGAACAGCTGCCGCATGTCGTCGCCGTGGACGAAGGCGAAGCCCTCGTCCCGTACCTGGTCGTGGAGGGTCGTTTCGGTCGCTTCGAGGGGGGCGTTCATCGCCGCAGTATACGTCCGCGCCGGGCATGACGGTGCTGCGGCAAACAGCCCCGCCAGCATGTTGAATGAGCGCGCCCGACACGACCGACAAAGCGCCGCCGCACCAAGATCACCACACCATTGTAGGAGCGCGCCTCGCGCGCGACCGGCAAAGCGCCGCCGCACCAAGGTCCCCACACCGTTGTAGGAGCGCGCCTCGCGCGCGACCGGTCCGGGAGGGGAACGCCTGGCTTCGGTCCGGTCGCGCGCGAGGCGCGCTCCTACAGGGGAATGGGTTAGGGGGCCTGCAGGGGCTGTGGCTTGTCCAGCGCCTTCAGCAGGGCCGGGTCGCGCTGGTACACATCTGGCTTGTACGCCAGCTTTCCATCGTCACCGATATCCACCGTCCAGTAGGCAAGCAACACCGGCACCGCCGTCGGCAGGGTCACGTTCTGCGTCTTGCCCGTGGCGATGCGCTGGTCGATGGCGTCGCGGTTCCACTTCTGGTCGTCGTTGAATAGCAACTGCACCAGGTCGAGCGGATGCTCCACGCGGATGCACCCCGAACTGGTATCGCGCTTGGCACGCGAGAACATTTCCTGATGCGGCGTATCGTGCAGGTACACGGCGAAGGAATTCGGAAAACGGATCACCACCTGGCCCAGCGAATTGCCGGGGCCGGCATCCTGGCGCAGCGTGATGCCGCGCGGGCTGGCCCAGTTCACGCTGGCCGGCGACAAGGTATTGCCGCTGCTGTCGAGCACGCGGATACGGTTGGCCGCGAGGTAACCCGGATTGTTGCGAATCTTCGGCAGCATGTCGTTCTTCAGGATCGTCGGCGGCACCGTCCAGGTGGGATTGAAGGTGACGTAGGTGATCTGCGAACGAAAAATCGGCGTGCTGCGATACGGCTTGCCCACCTGTACGCGCGACTTCCACACCGGCTGGCCGTCGCGATAGAAGCTGATCTTGTAGCCCGCCACATCCACCACCACGAAGGTGCCCTGCAACGAGTGCAGCAACCAGCGCGCGCGTTCGAGGTTCACGCGCACCTGGTCGATACGCGCCTGCACCGGCACATTGAGCGAGGCCAGCGTATCGGCACCGACACTGCCATCGGCATCGAGGTACTGGTCGGCCTGGAAGCGCTTCACGGCATCGGTGAGCGGGCTGTCGTAAAGCGAGCCATGGGCAAGCGTGGCGTCGAGGTAGCCGCCGGCCACCAGGCGGGCGCGCAACGCTTCCACGCGAGGGTCCTTCATGCCGGGCTTCAACGTCGGGCCCTCCGGCACGCCCGGCCAGCCGCCATTGGTCGCACTGGCACGCAACTGGGCCAGCGCATCGCGAAGCTTCGCGTAAAGCGGGTTCTGTGGTCGTGCCATGTCGAACACCTGATCGACACTGCGCTCGTCGATGGATGACTCCAGGATCGCCATGCCCTGCTGCGCATCGATGGCGGTGGGATCGAAATTCCACACCGGGTCCAGGCGCTCGGGATCGACCTTGCCTCGGGCCAGCTGCACCAGGGCCGTGATGTACGCCCCGGTGGCTTCGATTTCGAGATCGGCGCGTTTGTCGGGGGAGGCATGGCGCCAGTCCGGATCGGCGAAGGCCGTCTTCAGCGCGGTGAGGTGATAGTCCTCGGGCAGCAGGCCGTCGCCGTCGGTGGAGGCCAGACCGGCCAGCAGCTGGCTTATGTTGTTCTCGTCCGTCCACGCGGCCACGTAATGGCGCTGCGCGTAGAAATCCGAGACCGCCTTGGCCATGGCCGCACTCTGGCGGGCCTGCGCATTGCCATTGCCGGGTTCCATGCGCTGGATGCGCGCGAAGATCGCCTGGGCCACCGGATCGTCCGTAGCCGGCGGCTGCGGCAAGGCGACGCTGCCGGCTGATGTTGGATCGGTGGCCACGATGGGAGGCGGCGCGACAGCCGACGTCGCGCTGGGAGGCGTCTGCGCCCCTGCCCAGGCGGGCAGGCCGGCGGCAAGGACAAAGGCGGCGGTGAGGCCGCGAAGCCGTTGATCCATAGGCATGATTGATTGATTCCTTATTTTTCGGCGCTGATGGGCACGCTCTTTCACATATATGAAAGGCAAAGACGTGACGGAATTGTGGTCAAGGAATGATCAGCACGTTAGGATCGGTCGATGTCGCTTTACCGGCTGGCCTGATGATTCGTCCGTTTCGCACTTTTCTCGCCTGCGCGCCGCTCCTGGCCGCCACATCCTTCCTTCCCGCCACGGCCCACGCCGCCGACACACTCGGCGAAGCCCTTGCGCGCCTGGCGCCGTCCGCCGACCCCAAGGTGATCGACCTCGCGGTGCAGGCTTCCGAATGTGCGCAGACGCAGAGCGGCACTCCCTCGGATCGCCTGGCGGTGATCGACTATTCGAAGCCCTCGTCGCAGCCGCGCCTTTGGGTATTCGATGTCGTCAGGCGCAAGCTGCTGTTCCAGGAACTGGTGGCGCACGGCAAGAACAGCGGCGATGCCACGGCCACCCGCTTCTCCAATGCGCCCGAAAGCCTGGCCTCCAGCCTGGGCCTGTTCCGCACCGCCGACCCCTACATGGGCAAGAACGGCTACTCGCTGCGCATGACCGGCCTTGAACCGGGCACCAACGACCAGGCCCTGGCCCGGGCCATCGTCATCCACGGCGCCGCTTATGTGAACGAGGCCATGGCCCGCATGGCCGGTCGCATCGGACGCAGCTGGGGCTGCCCGGCCGTGCGTACCGCCGTTGCTCACAAGCTCATCGACACGCTCAAGGGCGGGCAGATGGTCTTCTCGTATTACCCCGACAAGCGCTGGCTGGCCTCGTCGCCGTACCTCAAATGCACCAGCAGCCAGCTGGCAAAGGCTGAAGCGCGTGTCGCCACTCGCCCGGGCACCTGATTCCAGTTGCCGTTCCACGGGTTAGAATCCCCGGAACCTCATCGTGGAACCGAGCATGAAATACGTCGTCGCGTCTGTTGCCTGCATCCTTCTCGCCGGCTGCGCCACCAGTGGCCTGAAGGACTCCCTGCCCAAGCTGAGCAGCAAGACCACCAAAAACGTCGGCGACTACGTGCAGTGCGTCATTCCGAAGTGGCAGGCCCTCTCCAAGGACGCCAACGGCAGCGCCAAGGACGACAAGGGCGTGGTGACCTCGAACGACGACGGCAAGCACGAGCGTCTTGAAGTCACTGCCAGCGGCTCCGGTGCCCAGGTGGTGATGTACGAACTGCAAAAGGGCAAGGGCGACTACGAAGGTCGCTTCCGCGAAGAAGCCATCTCCTGCCTCTGAGTGACCTCAGCTACGTGGACGCGCCTCGCGGGCGCGTTCCACGGCATCGAGCAGCTCAGACCGGCTGAACGGTTTTTCCAGGAATACCGCCGATAGCGGAAACGGCGCGAGATCCTGCGGCAACCGGCTCGACACCACCACCATGGCGGTTTTCGGGCGTTCGCGCAGCACGGCCTGAAGCAAGGCGCTGCCCCGACGTTCCCCTGGTGTATCGGCATGGATCACCAGCAGGCTGAGGTGCGCCATTTCCTGGAAAGCGTTCTTCGCGTCGCGGTAGGTCACCGTGAAGCGGGCGTCGTAGCCGGCGTCTTCCAGGACGAAGGCCATGGTCTCGGCGACCATGGCGGCACGGTCGAAGACCAGGGCAGTGGGAAGGGCAGGCTTGCTCATGGAGGGCAGTTTAATCCGGTAAACGGGGTTCGGTGCGAGTCAGGCACCGGTATTCGTCTCCGGCGGCCAGTGTGCATTGATCGTCTTGATCCGCTGGACCAGATCGCGCACTTCCTCGTTGCGATCGTGTACCCGCTTTTCCTCGGCGGCCTTCTGCGCGGCGAAATCCTCGTTCGTGCCCAGCACCGCCTCGTGGACCAGGCGGCAATTTTCCTCGGCGTGGCTGGCGCGGGTGTGAAATCCCAGGCGGTCGGCGATGATTTCCATGCGCAGTCCGGGGTGCACCTGTTCCAGGGCACGGGCCCGGACGATGAAGAACTGTTGCCATTCGCGTTCCGGTGCACCGCTCAGGACGGCTTCCACCCGGGGAATGTCGGGGCGGTCGAACTGCTCGCTGTCGTCAACGGCCTCGAACGATGCGATCTCGATCCAGTCTCGGCTGGCCATGGCAATTCCTTGGGGGTGAGGCGCGGGATTCTTCGTTGCGGCGCGTGCAGGAAACGTCGCGGCTTGCGCTCGGCGCACTTTTCGGCATATACGAACGCGTGCTCTCCACATCCTCCAAGGAGTTCCATCCCATGCGCTACCTCGCCATTGCAGGCGCCGTGCTGCTCGCCGGCTGTGCCACCCAGAATGAGCGCCACGTCGGCATCCACGACGTTCTTTCCAGCACCACCTACTCGAACCAGTCGCCGGGCGATGGCGATGCCACCCTCACGATCGTTCGTGAGCAGGGCCTGTGGGGTGCGGGCTGCTCCAGCGCTGTATACGTGGATGACAAGGCCGTGGCAGACATGGAAATCGGCCAGCAGCTCGTGCTGCACATCCCCTCGGGCGCCCGCAAGCTCAGCGTCCAGCCGCATGGCGCATGCAGCGCCGACCGCCTCGAAACCGACGCCACCCTGGGCCAGGGTGAAACGCGTACGTTCACCATCTCCGCCAGCGGCGAGACCCTGGCTGCCCAGGCCGCTCCGAAGGCCTGATCGGGCTTGTTTTCCGGGTCGCGGTGGCGCAGGATCAAAAACGTCGCCGCGACGCCAGCCCAGGAGCCCTTACCGTGCACCGACGCATCGTTGGCCAGTACTCCGTAGAGGTCCGCACGTTGAAGTCGGCTACCGGTACGTGGAAGTCGGCCTATATCGTCGAACCCGCCGCCCATGCCGGGCCGCGTGACTTCGTCATGATTTCCCTGCTTGAGGAATTCCGTGACGAACGAAGCGCGGTCGACGCGGCCATGGATCGCGGCATGAAACACGCCGACTGGCTTGAAACCAGCCGCAGCGCCGTTCCCGGCTGACGTGACCGCCGCACCTACCGCGTCGTAACGTCCCCACCACGAACTGCCCCCTAGGGTCCCCGGCACGGGCAACGCCGCCCGGGACCGGGAGGCATGCTTGCAGCGAACGACCCTCTACCTGCCGTTCACCACCTCCCCGCGAGGTGTATGGAACGTTCGCCGGAACGCCGACATCATCGGCCAGTTTCCCACCCGCGACGAGGCCATGCGGCACGCCTTGTCGATGATCGAATCCATCACGGTCCATGGCGGCCAGCCGGTGGACCTGAAGGTGGAAGACGAGGACGGCACCTGGCACCTGGCCGAGCTGCCCGAGGTCACGCGTCGCAGGATCTGAGACCTGCCCGGGCGATAAGACGCATCCGTCTGCCCCGGATGCCTCCATGGCCGCCTACCTGAAAGCCCTGCGTTCCACCGAGTCCGATGCGGCGCTCGCCACCCATCACGACGGGCGCACGCTGGCCCAGCGCCTGAGCGCCAAATACGGCGACCGGGTCTGCTCGGCTTTCACGCTGTTCGGGCGCGAGGGCAGTTTCGTACCGCTGCCGGACGATCTCCCCGAAGGGCTCGCCAGGGCCTTGCGAGCGCGGGGCATCGAGCAGTTGTACAGCCACCAGCAGCAGGCCTGGGAGGCGGCGCGCAGCGGTCGCAACGTGCTGGTCGCCACGCCCACGGCATCGGGCAAGACGCTTTGCTACACGCTGCCGGTGATCGCCTCGGCTATCGAGGCCGGTGCGCGTGCGCTGTATCTGTTTCCCACCAAGGCACTGGCGCAGGATCAGGTGGCCGAACTGCTGGAAATCAATCGTGCCGGCGACCTGGGCGTGAAGGCCTTCACCTTCGACGGCGACACGCCGGGGGATGCGCGGCAGGCGATCCGCCTGCACGGCGACGTGGTGGTGAGCAATCCCGACATGCTGCATCAAGCCATCCTGCCGCACCATACGAAATGGGCGCAGTTCTTCGAAAGCCTGCGCTACATCGTCATCGATGAAATCCACACCTATCGCGGTGTGTTCGGCTCGCATCTGGCGAACGTGCTGCGCCGCCTGAGGCGCATCTGTGCGTTCTACGGCGTGCGACCGCAGTTCGTACTGTGTTCGGCCACCATCGGCAATGCCGTGGAGCATGCGCAGGCCCTGATCGAAGACGAGGTGTTCGCGGTGACGCACAGTGGGGCGCCCAGTGGCGACAAGCACGTGCTGCTGTGGAATCCGCCGGTGATCAATCCCGATCTCGGCCTGCGTGCCTCGGCGCGTTCGCAGACCAACCTGATCGCACGCGTCGCCATCAAGGCGAAGATGAAAACGCTGGTATTCGCGCAGTCGCGACTCATGGTGGAAGTGCTCACCAAATACCTCAAGGATGTCTTCGATCACGATACCCGCAAGCCGCCGCGCATCCGCGCCTATCGCGGCGGCTATCTGCCCACGGAACGCCGCGAGGTAGAGCGCGAGATGCGCGCAGGCAACGTGGATGGCATCGTGTCCACCTCGGCGCTGGAGCTTGGCGTGGATATCGGTAGCCTCGACGCCGTGGTGCTCAACGGGTATCCCGGCTCCATCGCGGCCACCTGGCAGCGTTTCGGGCGGGCAGGGCGCCGGCAGCAGCCGTCCCTTGGCGTGCTGGTGGCCAGCAGCGCGCCGCTGGATCAATACCTCATGCGCCATCCCGCGTTCCTCACGGAGGCCAGCCCGGAGCATGCGCGCATCCAGCCCGACCAGCCGCTGATCCTGCTCGACCACATCCGTTGTGCGGCCTTCGAGCTGCCTTTCGTCGACGGCGATCGCTTCGGTCCGGACGATGCGGGCGCCTATCTCCAGGTGCTGGAAGAATCCGAGGTGCTGCACCGGGAGGGCGATCGCTGGGAGTGGATCGCGGATAGCTATCCGGCCAATGCCGTTAGCCTGCGTTCGGTGGCGGATGGCAATTTCGTGGTGGTGGATCGCACGGAAGGACGGCAGACGATCATCGCCGAAGTCGATTATTCGGCTGCCGCGCTCACGCTCTACGAGGGCGCAATCCATATGGTGCAGTCCGTGCCTTACCAGGTGGAACGGCTCGACTGGGAAGGACGCAAGGCGTATTGCACGCGTACGCGTGTCGATTACTACACCGATGCCATCGACTACACCAGGCTCAAGGAGCTTGAATGCTTCGATGGCACGAAAGCAGGCGAGGGCAGTGCGCGGCATGGCGAGGTGCACGTGGTGCGCCGCGTATCGGGCTACAAGAAGATCCGTTACTACACGCATGAAAACATCGGCTACGGTCCCGTGAACCTGCCCGACCAGGAACTGCACACCACCGCCGTGTGGTGGCAATTGCCGCAGACGGTGCTCGACGAGGCTTTCCGCTCGCGCCAGCACGCCCTCGACGGCTTCCTGGGTGCGGCATATGCCCTGCATGTTGCCGCCGTGGTGGCCGTGATGGCCGAGCCGCGCGACCTGCAAAAGGCGGTGGGTTCCGGCGACGGCGGCTGGTCGGCCCAGGTGGACTCATCGGGCAGGGGACAGGTACGCGCCCCGGATGGCGGCCTCGCCACGGCAGACATGCTCGAACGCTTCCTGCCCACGGTGTACCTCTACGACAACTTCCCCGGCGGCGTCGGCCTCAGCGAGCCGCTGTTCGTGCGTGCGAAAGAGTTGCTTCACAGGGCCCTGGAAACCGTGCGCGGCTGCGAATGCAAGGCCGGCTGCCCGGCCTGCGTCGGCCCGGTGCTGGCCGCCGACGAACAACGCGACACCACCCCCAAGGCCCTCACCGCCCGCGTCCTGGAACTCCTGGGCGCGCAATCATGAGTTCCCTTTCAGACAAGCTGGCCGCGCTGCGCCACCAGGCCGGCTCCCCTGTAGGAGCGCGCCCCGCGCGCGACCGCCCTCTCGCCAAAACCACCCCCGACCTCGAAACCCTCCGCCGCCTCTACGGCATCCGCACCCGCCTGGGCCTCCCAAAGACACAGACCAAAAGCACCAACCGCGACGTCCCCGGCGAAGAACTCGCCCCCGGCCTGCGCTACCTGGAACAATCCTTCGAACGCCCCCGGCCTCCCGACGTGTTCGACCTCGGCTTCGCCCGCCTCACCGAGGCCCGCTGCCAACACCTGCTGCATTTCGATACGGAAACCACCGGTCTTGCCGGCGGCACGGGCACACGCGCCTTCATGATCGGCGCGGCCGACTGGCACGCAGGACGCCTGCGTGTGCGCCAGCTCTACATCACCACGATGGCGGCGGAAACGGCGATGCTGCGTGAGTTCACGCGCTGGATCAGTGGCGATACCGTGCTCGTGAGCTACAACGGAAAATCCTACGATGCGCCGCTGCTGGCCACGCGCTACCGGCTGGCGCGCATGGTCAATCCGCTATCCGGGCTGGTCCATGTCGACCTGCTGCATCCCATGCGCCGTCGCTACAAGCAGGTGTGGGAGAACTGTCGCATGCAGACAGCGGAACGCCACCTGCTGCGCATCGTGCGCGAAGACGACCTGCCGGGCTCGGAAGCCCCGGCAGCATGGCTGGGCTACCTGCGTGGCGGTTCGTCGGAAAACCTCGTGCGCGTGGCCGAGCACAACCTCCAGGACGTGCGCACGCTGAGCGGCCTGCTGGTGGAAGCCCACGGCTGGGCCGAACTGGATAGGCCGCCTTCGCCCGGAGGTAACGAAATCTCCACGCCACCCCGCGCAGGCTGACCCACGCACAGCACGCATCGAGGAGGCATCAGGCATGAACGAGCCGACCAAGCCCTGCGACCACGACGGTTGCAGCTGCCAGGTTCCCGTCTCACGCGAGTACTGCAGCGAAGCCTGCCGTATGGCGGCGGAGGAGCAGAACGTCGGCAGCACCTGCGAATGCGGGCACGCCAGGTGCCAGCAACCCCATTCCCACTGACGGAGGTTTCCTCATGACCAACGACGGCAAGCAGGACACCCCGGGCTACAAGGAACAAAACCCCAAGCCCTCGCACGGCAACCCGAAGGTACCCGGCGAAGGGCATCCCAAGGAGCCGCAGAACATGCCTAAAGACAAACCGGGCAAGCAAGGCAGCTAAAGCCCCAGCCCCCTCACCCCTGTAGGAGCGCGCCTCGCGCGCGACTCCTGAAAACGAAAACGATGATGATGCGGGAACAGGGCCGGAGCGCACCACATACGCAAACCCTCACTCCAGCTATGGCGAAAGAGGCTTTGCACTGATCTGGCGAGCGTTCAAACAGCCTGCCCGATCAATACAAAGCCTCTTTCGTGCCAACAAAGCCTGAGGGGTCGCGCACAGGTGCGCTCCTACAGTGCAGTCTGGCCTGTCTGGCGGTTGGTTCAGGCGTTTTGGCCTTTACCGGTCGCGCGCGAGGCGCGCTCCTACAGAGTGTTTATGCGGCCTTGCGCAGGAGGCCGCCGATGCCGGCTACCGCGTTGCCGATGGCCGCCGTCTTCTGCTCGTCGCCGCGCGACACGCCTTCGGCGCGCACGAACTCGACATCCGTGATGCCGAGGAAGCCCAGCACCGCACGCAGGTACGGCTCCTGGAAGTCCATCGAGGCAGCGGGCGTGCCCGGGGCGTAGATGCCGCCACGCGACGAGGCGACGATCACGCGCTTGCCCACGGCCAGGCCCTCGGGGCCGGCGGCGGTGTAGCGGAAGGTCTTGCCGGCCACTGCGATACGGTCGATCCAGGCCTTCAGCGAGCTGCTGATCGAGAAGTTGTACATCGGGGCGCCGATGACGATGACGTCGGCAGCCAGGAATTCGTCCATCACCTTGTCGCTTTCCGCAGCCGCGGGGTCGTTCTCGCCGGCCGGAAGGGCCCAGTGGCCCAGCGGGGCGGTGTGCAGGTCACGGTAGGTGACCTCAAGGCCCGGGTGGTTGCGGGAAAACTCGGCGACGATGGCAGCCGTCAGGCCGCGCGACACGGAATAGGCGCCAAGGGCACTGGCATCAATATGCAGGAGTTTCATAGCGTTACCTCTGTCTGGGCCGCTCAGCGCGGGATGGAGGAACGATACGCCGGCAACAATGCCGTGATTAGTCGGGTTGCGGTAGACTCATTGTTTCCAGACAGAAACGACGGATGATTTCGATGGAAGGCGCACTCCAGGACCTGAACGACCTGTACTTCTTCGCTTCCGTCGTCGAGCACGGCGGATTCTCCGCAGCCGGGCGCGCCCTGGGCGTCCCCAAGTCGCGCCTGTCCAAGCGCATCGCCCAGCTGGAAGACCGCCTGGGCGTACGCCTGCTCCAGCGCACCACCCGTCGTTTCGTGGTCACCGAAATCGGCGAGCGCTTCTACGCGCACTGCCGGGCGGTACTCGAGGAGGCGAGGGCGGCGCAGGATGCCGTAGACGAATTGCGCACCGAGCCGCGCGGCGTGGTGCGTGTGAGCTGCCCGATTCCCCTGGCGCAGAATGTGCTCGGCCCGATGCTGCCGGCCTTCATGCTTGAGCATCCGAAGGTGCAGATCCGTGTGACGGCCACCAACCGCCGCGTGGACCTGATCGGTGAAGGTTATGACGTGGCTATCCGTGTCCGCGAGAAGCTCGATACCGATGCCACGCTGGTGTTGCGCAGCATCGGCTATGCACGCAACCTGCTTGTCGCCAGCCCGAAGTTCCTCGACAGCAACGGGCGTCCCAAGACCCTGGAAGAACTTGCGCTGCTTCCCGCGTTGTCCATGTACGAGCACGAAGGCGCGCAGGTGTGGGAGCTCGTGGATGCCACCGGTCGCAAGGCCGCCGTCGAGGTGAAGCCGCGCCTTGTCAGTGGCGACTTCTCCGTACTGATTTCCGCCGCCGTGCAGTGCTGCGGCGTGGCGCTGGTGCCTGAGAATTACTGTGCGCCGATGATCGCCAATGGCGCCCTGGAATGGGTGCTGCCTGAATACACCACGGCACAGGGCACGTTGCACTTCGTTTACCCCAGCCGTCGTGGCCTGCTGCCCGCCGTGCGCAGCTTCGTCGACTTCCTGGCCGAGCGGCTGCCCAAGGCGCAGGCCGAGTTCCACAAGGACTGCGAGCGCCTGGGCCGCGAGCCGTCGGAGGCGGGCGCGATTCATCTGGCCCGCATGTTAGGATCGGAGTATCCGGCGGCATTTGGCCGTCCAAACGAATGAAGGCGTTCGATGCAGCTCGAAACCAAGCTCCCCAAGGTCGGCACGACCATTTTCAGCGTCATGAGCCAGCTCGCGCTGGAGCATAAGGCAGTCAACCTGGGCCAGGGCTTCCCGGATTTCGAGCCGCCCGAAGCCTTGTGTGAAGCCATCACGCGCGCCATGGCCGAAGGCAAGAACCAGTACGCCCCCGGCGTCGGCATCGCGAAGCTGCGCGAGCAGATCGCACTGAAAACGGAGCGCCTCTACGGTCACCGCGTCAGCCCCGATACCGAGGTCACCGTCACCTCCGGTGCCACCGAGGCGCTGTTCTCGGCCATCGCCGCCGTAGTGCGTGCAGGCGACGAAGTCATCGTGTTCGACCCGTGCTACGACAGCTACGAGCCGGCCATCGAATTGCAGGGCGCCACGGCGGTGCATATCCCGCTTACGCTGCCGTCCTTCGCCATCGACTGGCAGCGCGTACGCGATGCGGTCACGCCGAAGACCCGCGTCATCCTGATCAACTCGCCGCACAATCCGTCGGGCGCCGTGCTCAGCCGTGCCGATCTCGACGAACTGGCCGCCATCGTGCGCAACACGAACATCGTGGTGCTGTCCGACGAGGTGTACGAACACATCGTGTTCGACGGCGCCGAGCACCAGAGCGTGCTTCGTCATGAAGAGCTGGCGGCACGCAGCTTCGTGGTGTCGTCGTTCGGCAAGACATATCACTGCACGGGCTGGAAGGTCGGCTACGCCGTGGCGCCGAAGGCGCTCACCGCCGAGTTCCGCAAGGTGCACCAGTACCTCACCTTCTGCACCTTCAATCCGGCACAGTGGGCGTTCGCGGAATTCCTCGAATCCTCGCCCGGGCACTACCTCGACCTGCCGGCGTTCTACCAGGCCAAGCGCGATCGCTTCCGTGAACTTCTGGCGCCGTCGCGCCTGAAGCTGCTCGACGTGCCGGGTGGTTACTTCCAGCTGGTGGATTACAGCGCCATCCGCGATGTCGACGACATCAATTTCAGCGAGTGGCTGGTGCGCGAAGGCGGCGTGGCCGCAATCCCACTCAGCCCGTTCTACGAGACCGCGCCGGATACCCGCCTGGTCCGCCTGTGCTTCGCCAAGAACGACGCCACCATGGAAGCCGCCGCGGAGCTCCTGTGCAAACTCTGACCGTTTCCCTCATCCAGGGCGCCACGCTCTGGCACGACGCACCGGGCAATCGCGAGTACTACGGGCGTCTCGTGCGCAGCGCCCCCGGGAGCGACCTCATCGTGCTGCCCGAGACCTTCCTCTCGGGCTTCACCAACGACACGTTGGGCAATGCGGAAACCATGGACGGCGAAGGTATTGCCTGGTTCCGTGCGCTGGCGACCGAGGTAGGTGCCACGCTGACGGGCAGCCTTGTCATCAAGGATGGCGACACCGTCTACAACCGGCTGGTGTGGGCGTCGCCCGATGGCAGCCTTGCCTGGTACGACAAGCGCCACCTGTTCCGCATGGCGGGCGAGCACACTCGTTACGGTGGCGGCAGCGAGCGTCTCATCGTCGAACTGAAGGGTTGGCGCATCCTGCCGCAGGTCTGCTACGACCTGCGCTTCCCCGTGTGGCTGCGCAACGGCCGCAAGGAAGACGCCGCCGGCGGCATGGACTACGACCTGGCCCTGTTCGTGGCCAACTGGCCGTCGCCGCGCCGCCAGCCCTGGCGCACGTTGCTGCGCGCCCGCGCCATCGAGAACCTCTCCTATGTGATCGGCGTGAATCGCGTGGGCACGGATGGCAACAACCATCCGTATTCGGGCGACAGCGCCATCATCGATGCGGTAGGCGAGCCGCTGGTGGAACTGGGCCCGCAGGAACAGGTAGTCACGGTCACCCTCGACCCGGCCCCGCTACTGGCCCACCGCGAGCGCTTCCCGGCCTGGATGGACGCCGACCCGTTCTCCCTGACCCCCCAGATCTAACCCCCCCTGTAGGAGCGCGCCTGCGCGCGACCGGGTGTGGCCGAACTTCCCGGGTCGCGCGCAAGGCGCGCTCCTACATGGGAGGGGTTATCGCGTTGTTCGTTACTTCGCCGGGGCGAACGGCACTATCGGCCCGATATGGGCCACCTTGCGCCACGCGGCCAGCTTGTCCTCGATGCCCTTGCCGACGGCAATCTGCGGTTCGGACGGGTCGACCTGATCGCGCTTCTCCCAGTCGGCGATCTCACTGGTTGCCTTGTGGAAGGCATCGATGAAATCCGGCGTGGCATTCAACCCATCGGCCAGCCAGGCGTGCCCGAAATAGGTGATGTCTGAATCGGCCCCGCACCCGAACGACGTGCGATCCGTACGCGCCGAGGTAAGCACCAGTGTTCCGGCACCCTGAAGCTTCGGCACGAAGCCGCCCGAATAGCAGGCGTTGACCACCACCACCTTCCAGCGAAACGGGCGCTTGGCCAGGATATCGGCCAGGCCGTCCGGGTCCAGCTGGTCGAGCGGGATCGGGTCCATGTCCACCAGCAGGGTGTGGTCACTGCCGCCATGCGTGGCCACGTAGACCAGCAGGATGTCCTCGCGCGGGTCCATGACCCGGGTCAGCCCATCCAGTGCGGCTTCGAGGTTGGTCCAGCTCGCCAGCGGCCGGGTGCTCAGCGTGGCGGGGTTGTTCTCCAGCACAAGCGTGTGTTTCGGGCTGTCGAAGCGACGGCCCATCAACTGGTCGAGGTATTCGACCTCATTGCGGAAGACATCTTCCGACCCATCGCCGCCAAAGGCCACGGCATAGATGTTCGGCTGGCCCGGCGTGCGCGGTGCAAGGCCAGCCACGGCCTTGCGCACCATCTCCGGCTGCGCCGTGAAGACTTGCTCGGGCGTGGGTCCGTTATCCGGCCAGTCGCCGTTGTCGATGTCCAGCGCCGGCTCGTCCGTGCTGGTAGACGGTGCCGGCCCCGTGGAAGCGGCGGGCGCAGGCGCCTGCGCGACCGATCCCGGGGCCACCGTGGGCGGCTGCGAGCCGTAGCGCAGGACGCCGGCGGCGATCAGCACGCCTGCGGCGAAGGCCAGCAGGACGTAGATCGGCGTACGGCGCCGGGGGTCAGGGTGTGATGGCATCGAAGTCGGTGACGGCGGGGTGGCCGGCATCCACCAGCGGCTGCGGCGGACGGATGAGGTGGGTGGTGTGCATGCCGGCGGCACGCGCGGCGTCCAGTTCTTCCTTGATGTCGGACAGGAACAGGACCTGCGCCGGGGGCAGGCCGATGGCCTCGGCGATGCGGCGGTAGGACTCCACCTCGCGCTTGTGGCCGGTCTGGGTGTCGAAGTAGCCGGAGAACAGCTGCGTGAGGTCGCCATTCTCGCTGAAGCCGAACATCAGCTTCTGCGCAGGCACAGAACCCGACGAATACACGTAGAGCTTCAGGCCCTGGTCGTGCCACGCCTTCAGGCGGGCGGCCACTTCCGGGTACATGTGCGAGACGTAAGCCTTCGATTCGTAGCCCTGGCGCCAGATCATGCCCTGGAGGGCCTTGAGCGGGGTGGCCTTGCGGTCTTCGTCGATCCAGCGGATCAGCAGGTCGATGATCTCGGTGCGCGACGCCTGGACGATGCCAGCCTCTTTCGCCGCCTCGTGAAGCCAGTGCTGCACTTCCGGATCGTCGGCATGGGTCTCGACGAAAGCCGGCAGATGCTGGCGGGCGTAGGGGAAGAGGACGTCCTTGACGAAGTCGATCGAGCTGGTGGTGCCCTCGATGTCGGTGAGGACGGCGCGGATATCGGACATGCGGTGAAAGCCTGCGGGTCGGGGAAGACCCGCAGGATAGCCGAGGGGCTGTCTTTTACGAAGCCTGGGCCGCAGACGGATGGGGATCCATGCGCGGGAACTGCTCGGCGATGTCGGAGCCGGTGAAGTTGGCCACCCAGCCCTCGACATTGGTGAACAGGCGGATCGCCACGAAGTACGGCGACTCGCTCATGTCGAACCAGTGCGTGGTGTTGTCGGGCACGCCGATGAGGTCGCCCTTCTCGCAGAGCACCTCGTACACCTTGCCGTTGATGTGCAGGGTGAACTGGCCGGCACCGGCGACGAAGAAGCGCACTTCGTCTTCACTGTGCGAATGCTCGTTCAGGAACTTCTGGCGGAAGGCGGCGCGATCCGGGTGGTCTGGCTTCAGGCTGATGACGTCGACGGTGGTATAGCCGTTCTCGTTCATCAGGCGGTCGATGTCGGCGCGATAAGCGGCGATCACTTCCTCCTGGCTGGCGCCGGGCACGATAGGCTTGTTGGCTTCCCACTGCTCGAAACGGACACCGACCTTCTTCAGTTCGGCAGCGATATCGGCGTGGTCGGTATGGATGGAGAGCGGCTTATTATTGTTGTCGTCGTAAATACGCAGGCGGCTCATGGGGAAAGTCTCCGCAGGTCAAGTTCACAGCCCAGCAGGAATTCCAGGGCTTCGAGGTGGCGGCGGGTTTCGGGCATGTCGCGGCCCCAGGTGTAGATACCGTGTCCATTGATGAGGTAGGCGTACAACGGCTTGCCTGAGTCGATCCATGCGTCCACCCGGGCCTCAAGCTCGGGCATGTACTGGGTGTTGGGGAAAACAGGGATTTCCAGCACGCTTTCATGTGTGCTGAATCCGGAGATTGCCTTCTGCAGCTCCCATCCTTCTAGCCGGATCAGACCCTCTTTGGCGAAAAGCCGCGATGCCACGCTCTGGGTACGTGAATGCGTGTGCAGCACCACATTCGCCTCGGGAAAACGCTTGTAAACCTGCGTATGCAGGCCGGTTTCCGCCGAAGGGCGCGAATCGCTGCCCACGGCCTTGCCGTCCATGTCCACCACCATGATGTCGTCGCGACCCAGCCGGCCCTTGTCGCGGCCGGAGATCGTGATCGCCGCCAGATCGTCGGCGAGGCGCATGGAGAAGTTGCTGCTGGTGGCAGGTGTCCAGCCGAACGCAGCCAGTTCGCGCGCGGCATCCGCGATGGCGTCGGCGCGCTGGGCCAGCAGGGCAGGATCGATGTGGGACAAGGTCTTCGACATGGTATTTGGACGTCTAAACAAGGTTGTCAGCATATCATGGCGCCCATGACGGCCTGTCGGTAATGCGAACCACTCCGTTTTCGCCGAACGCGTAGCATTCGGTTCCGGTACCGGTGGGAGGGACACCGGCGGATTTTCGATGGAGGTTCTTTCCTTTATGTCGCATCACGATTCGAATAATGAGGGGCGCCGTCGCTTCCTCAAGGTGGCTGCGGGCAGCGTAGCCGCCGCCACGGTTCTGGGCTCGCTTCCGCGCCTGGCCCGCGCGCAGGATCTGCCGCATCTGTCGCCGTCGGACCCCACCGCCTCGGCGCTGAAGTACGTGGAAGATGCCAGCAAGGGGCAGGGCCGCAAGGGATCGGACGCATGCGCCGATTGCAGTTTTTACCAGGGTAAAACCGGTGGTGCCTGGGGCCCGTGCCAGTTGTTCCCCGGCAAGGCCGTGGCCGCGAAGGGCTGGTGCGTGTCGCACACCCACGTTGCCTGAATTCAGTCCGGGTAAAAACATGAAGGCCAGCCGACGAGGCTGGCCTTTCTGTTGGGACGATCAAAATGCAGCCCAAGCGCGCCAGGCCGAGGAGCTGACCCGCCTGACGCACTGGGCGGCAATCCGGGGCCCACTGCCAAGTGATTTACCCTCGGAACGGGGATCATACTCCCCTCGAAGCATGACCGGCCAATGGCAGTTAAACGGCAGGCTAAAATTTATCTATTAGCTAGATAAATCAGTTGCTTGCCATAACTTTCCAGAATTTTAACGAAATCGTTGTCACGCCCCGGAAACAGCCCTCAACGGGGCTGGCGAAGGCGGCTGTGGCGGTAGCTGTAAGCGAAGTAGACGATGATGCCGACGACCGTCCACACACCCATCAACACCCAGTTGCGCACACCCATCGAGTAAAGAAGGAACAGGCAGCTCAGCACACCGAGCGTGCAGGTGATCGGCGCAAACGGGACGCGGAACGAACGCGGCACATCGGGTGCGGAGCGTCGCAGGATCAACACACCGATGCACACGGCGCAGAACGCGACGAGCGTGCCCATCGAGGTGAGGTCACCGAGCAGGTTCAACGGGAACACGGCAGCGAGCAGTGCGATGCCAAGTCCGGTGATGACGGTGTTGATGTGTGGCGTGCGGTACTTCGGGTGGATCGTGGTGAACACTTTCGGCATGAGACCGTCGCGGCCCATGATCATGAAGATGCGCGGCTGCGCGATGATCATCACCAGCACCACCGACGACAGGCCGATGAGTGCGCCGACTTCCACGATGCCACGCAACCAGCTCAGTTCCGGATGGTTGCGGATGGCGGTGACGACCGGCTCGGCAGTGTCCAGTTCGCTGAACGGCACGAGGCCGGTAAGCACCGCCGCCATGGCGATATACAGCACCGTGCAGATACCCAGCGAGGCCAGCGTACCGATAGGCATGTCGCGCTGTGGGTTCTTGGATTCCTGAGCCGCCGTGGAAGTGGCTTCGAATCCGATATAGGCGAAGAACACCATGGAGGCGCCGCGCAGGATGCCCGGCCAGCCGTACTTGTCACCGCCCTGGTTTTCGGGGATGAACGGATGCCAGTGCGAGGTGTCGATGTGGCTGGCGCCGACCACGATCACCACGATGATGAGCGCGGTCTTCAGCAGCACCATCGCCATGTTCAGTCCGGCGGATTCGCGGATACCCACGTAGCAGAGCCAGGTGAGGGCGAGGGTGATGCCGACGGCAGGCAGGTTGAACAGCGCGCCGGTGGTTACCAGATGGCCGTCGACGAAGTCGAGTGGCGCATTGGTGAGTGCGGGCGGGATGTGGATGCCGACATGGTCGAGCAGGCTGACGAAGTAGCCCGTCCAGCTCACGGCCACCGCGGACGCGGATACGCCGTATTCGAGAATGAGGTTCCAGCCGATGAACCAGGCGGCCCCTTCACCGAGCGTGGCATAGGCATAGGAATAGGCGCTGCCCGAAACGGGAATCAGCGAGGCAAACTCTGCGTAGCACAGCGCGGTGAACACGCTGCAGATCGCCGCGATGACGAAGGACAGGATGATCGCCGGTCCGGCGTGCTCGGCTGCCGCCACGCCCGTGATGACGAAGATGCCGCCGCCGATCACCGCACCGATGCCGAGGGCGGTGAGGCCCCACGGACCGAGGGTGCGTCGCAGGGCCGGGCCGTGCGCGTCGTCGGGTTCGGCTTGAGGTGATTTCTTGGCGAGCAGCTGATCGAGCATGGACGGCCTGAATTAAGAAAAGCGGCAAAGGATACCGGCAAATGAGAGGGGCCGGCGGATTCCGCCGGCCCCGACAGGAAGAGCGACCTCAGCCCAGCGACTTGCGCAGCTTGCTGTGCGCGTAGCCGTAACCGAAGTAGATCAGCTGACCGATGACGATCCAGCCGACCATGAGGCGCCAGTGCTCCTCGAAGGCCTGCCAGAACAGGTAGACGCAGGAGATGGCGCCGAGGATGCAGATGGGCCACACGAGCGGCACGCGGAAGCTGCGCTTGAGATCCGGGCGGGTGTAGCGAAGGATCAGCACGCCCAGGCAGACCGTGGCGAAGGCGAGCAGGGTGCCCATGGATACCAGTTCGCCCAGCACGCTCACCGGGAACAGGCCGGCCATGGCAGCCGCGGCCACGCCGACGATCACCGAGCCGATGTACGGCGTGCGGAAGCGCGGATGCACCTTCGCCAGCACCGGCGGCAGCAGGCCGTCACGTGCCATGGAAAAGAAGATGCGCGGCAGGCCCATGAGCATGACCAGGATCACCGACGACAGGCCGGTGATGGCGCCAAGCACCACGATGGTCTTCAGCCACGAGAGCTGCGGATACAGGCCCAGCGCGGTGGCGACCGGCTCCGGCGTGTTCAGCATGCGGAACGGGGCGATGCCGGTGAGCACCAGCGCCACGGCGATGTACAGCACCGTGCAGATGGCCAGCGAGCCGAGAATGCCGATGGGCATGTCGCGCTGCGGGTTCTTCGCTTCACCGGCGGCGGTCGACACGGCGTCGAAGCCCACGTAGGAGAAGAACACGATGGTGGCGGCACGGAAGATGCCACTCCATCCGAACACGCCTTCACCTTCCTGCGGCGGAATGAACGGGTGCCAGTTTTCCGGATTGACCAGGCGGATGGCGAAGGCCAGGAACAGCAGGATCACGGTGACCTTGATCGCCACGATGATCGAGTTGACGAAGGCCGACTGGGTGATGCCGACGTAGCACAGGCCGGACAGCGCGGCGATGATGATCACGGCAGGCAGGTTGATGAGCGTGCCGGTGGCCTGGATGTGGCCATTGACGAACTGGAACGGGGCCGATGCCAGCTCGGCAGGCAGCGTGACGTTGCTGCCGATCATCTGGCCGATAAGGCCCAGCAGTTCGTTGACGTAGCCCGACCAGCCCGCGGCGACGGTGGCGGCGGCGAAGAGGTATTCGAGGACCAGGTTCCAGCCGACGAACCAGGCGACAAACTCGCCGAGCGTGGCATAAGAATAAGAGTAGGCGCTACCGGAGACCGGAAGCATGGCGGCGAACTCGGCGTAGCACAGTCCGGCCAGGGCGCAGGCGAAGGCGGCGATGATGAAGCTGATGACCAGGGCGGGGCCGGCATGCAGAGCGGCGGCCTGTCCGGTAATGACGAAGATACCCGCACCGATGACGGCGCCGATACCGAGAAGGATGAGGTGACGCGCGGTAAGCACGCGTTTGAGGTCGCCTCCGTGCGCACCCGTATCGATATGTTCACCAGCATCTACGTGCGGCGCCGCCTCGATCGGATGCGTCGCAAAAAGGTGTTTCAGCATGTGTCTCCCCTACAGCCGGAATATTGCTTTTTTTGTTGGGACCGCCGCGTTTTGCACGGTGGGCACGCCGCTGCCCCAGAGCGTCGGCTCCGCACCATAGCCCAGCGGGGCTTGGCGGTACAAGCTGCAATGCGAGGCATACCAATGCCTTGCACGAGGCGGTGACGCGGCGACCATGACTTGCGGCGGTTGTGCATGAATGTTCGTTGGTGCTCAGAAAACCATGTTCAGGGCGGCCTGCGGCGCTACGTAATCGGTAACGTTTCGCCCGGCCACGGTGAACTGCACACCGGCGATAAGACCGATGCTGGCGTTGAAGTGGTATTCGACCGCAGGCGCCAGACTGAACGAGCTGGCGAACGGCAGGCGGCGATCCACCGCCGTTCCATTGCCCGCGCTGCCACGCACGCGCACCGTGCCGGTCCGGTTCCAGATGGCTTCGCCCACGAGCACCCAGCGGGTATCCAGTGCGTACTCGGCAGCCAGGGTGGCGTTCCACATCTGGCCCGGCGTGGCGTGACCGCGGAATCCGGCGCCGGTACCGTACACGCTCGCATCGCGTATGCGAATGCGGTCGGGCGAAGGGCTCCAGGCCACCTGGCTGCGCCAACGCAGCGCCTGGCCGTCGTCGAGCCAGTAGAGGCGCTGTGCGCCCACGGTAAACACGGTGCGAGCCGCGCCGCTGCCGGTGCCATTGAGCGGATTGGTGTCGAGCCTGTGGTACTTGCCGGAGGTGATGTTGCGCGCAAGGGCGACGGCGAGAATGGTGCCAGTGCCGTCGGCGGCTGGCCCCAGCAGGCGCTGTTGCAGACGAACGTTGGTGTCGCCGATGCGCAGGCCGTCGGTGTGGCTACCACCACCGGAGGTGCGTGCGGCGGTGGGGGTGACCTGGATGCCAAAGGCATCCGTGATGCCGTAGGTCATGGGCACGGCGATCTGCCACTGGCGGAACTTCGGGTGCGATGTATGGCGGCCGCCCGTGTCGTCGTAGCTGCCGCGCAGGTTGGAGTGGATGAGATAGGGCTCGATGTTGAACACCCCTTGCGGCAGGGTGTTGACGGCCGGCGTAACCAGCGGGCCGGTAAAGTTGGCGGTGCTGGAGGCGATCGCTGGAGCCGAAACGACGGCGAGCGCCAGGGCGCCCGCCGGCACGGCGCGGGCAATGAGGGAAGGCGGCATTCGCGTTTCCTTGCGTGGTGCAGTCGGACTGCTGGATGGGGCGATACGCCTTGTGGCGTGTCGGATTCCATCCTAGGGAGCACGCCATGGCGCTGAATATCGGACTAGTCTGAAAAATCGTGCGAATATTTGCGGCTGGATTTCAGCGATATCCGTCATGACGTCAGTTAATGCCCTGGCCCAGGCCTTCCATCACTACGCTTCACGCTGGCCGGACGAGCCCGATACCTCGCGGTTCAGCGACTGGCTTGCCACGAAAGAGCGTCCTTTTCACCGTGAGACCCTCGAAGGTCACTTCACAGGTTCCGCCTGGCTGGTGAGCGCCGATGGCGAGCGCGTGCTGCTGATGCACCATCGCAAGCTGCAGCGCTGGCTGCAGCCGGGCGGGCATGCCGATGGTGATGCAGATCTGGCGCATGTCGCCTTGCGCGAGGCGGAAGAGGAGACGGGGTTGCGCGATCTCGCCGTGCTGCCGGACATCTTCGATATCGACGCACACCGGATTCCGCAGCGCGGCCACGAGCCGGAGCACTGGCACTTCGACGTGCGCTACGTCGTGGTGACTCGTGGCTCGGAGGTTTTCGAGGCCAACGAGGAATCGCTGGCGCTGGAATGGCGATCGATCAAAGCTACTGCCGGCGACGTGACGGCAGATGAGTCGCTGCGCCGCATGGCTCGTAAATGGCTCGCCACCCAAAAGGGGTAGTGCGCGACGGCGGAGGGGCAGCTGCGTTGTAGGAGCGCGCCTTGCGCGCGACCGGGATTTTCGCAACCCCTGGTCGCGCGCAAGCACGCTCCTACAGTCAGGCGTATTTCGCGGGGGCGGGGTGCACGGTGCCGCACTGCTTGCAGGTGCGGGCTTCGAGCGAGCGATAGAAGCGCTCGAATACCGGCGGAAAATCGCTTTCGATGCTGTCCAGCACGAAATACGCTTCAAATAGCTTCGTATTGCAGTTCTCGCAGAACCACAGCAGGCCGTCGCGCTCACCGGCAATACGGCGGCGCTCGACGACCAGGCCGATGGAGTCGGGCATGCGTTGCGGCGAATGCGGCACGCGTGCGGGCAGGTAGAAGATTTCGCCGGCACGGATCGGAATATCGCGAGCCGTGCCGTTGTCCTGCACCTTCAGCACCATCTCGCCTTCGAGCTGGTAGAAGAATTCCGGGCCTTCATCGTAGTGATAGTCGGTGCGCGCATTGGGGCCGCCGACGATCATGATGATGAAGTCGCCATCCACGATGCACTTGTTGCCGACCGGAGGCTTGAGCAGGGCGCGGTGTTCGTCGATCCAGCGCTTGAGGTCGATGGGTGGTAGCAGGCTCATGCAGGCGGCTTCGTGGAAACGTCCGCCGATGATACTCCCGGGCCGGCCGCAGCGAGCGGGCGAGGCTGTAGGCGGTATGACCGGCCTCGCGCAAGGGGCTTCCGGCGCGCACGTCCGTGTCGTACAAGGATAACTCCCTCCTGCAATGGAACCCCCATGGCGTCGTGGTACCACGCCAGCGCCCCCGAACCCGCCTCCCGCCCGGCCCCCCAGGGGCGGCGCGAAGCCGCGGTGGTCGTCGTGGGCGGGGGATTTGCCGGGCTGAACACGGTGCTGGGCCTGGCAGCGCGAGGCGTGCGCGACGTCGTGCTGCTGGAAGCCAAAACCATCGGCTTCGGTGCGTCCGGGCGCAACGGTGGCTTCGTGTTTGCGGGCTATTCGCTGGGCGAGCAGGCGCTACTGGATCGCATCGGCGCGGAGCGGGCGAGGGCGCTGCACGCCCGCACCGTGGACGCCGTGAACCTGATCCGTGAGCGTATCGTGTCGCTGTCCATCGATTGCGACATGGTGGACGCAGGCGTCGTGTGGGCGAACTGGTTCCGCGACGGGCGCGTGCTTCGCGACAGGCAGCGGTTGCTGGCGGAGCATTACGACGTCGACTGGCAGTGGATTCCCGCCGGTGCGATGCATGAGTTCGTGCACAGCAAGCGCTATCACGACGGCCTGTATGAGCGGAACGCGCTGCATATCGACCCGCTGGCCTATGCGCGGGGACTGGCGCGCGTGGCCGAGGCGGCGGGTGTCACCATTCACGAGCATTCGCGGGTGCGGATGCTGGAGCGGCGCGGAGCGCGCTGGGTGCTTCGCGTGGGCGATGCCGAGATCGAAACGCCTCAGGTGGTGCTGGCCTGTGGCGGTTACCTGGCCGGCCTTGATCGCCGTATCGATCGGTCGATCCTGCCCATTGCCACGTATGTGATGGTGACCGAGCCGCTGGGGAATCGCCTGTCGGAATGCCTGCGGACGCGCGCGGCGATCTATGACACGCGGTTTGCCTTCGACTATTACCGGCCGCTCAACGATACCCGCCTGCTGTGGGGCGGGCGCATCTCTATTCGCGACCGTTCGGCGCATGGTGTGCAGCGGTTGCTTACACGGGATCTGCTCAAGGTATTTCCGTCGCTGAAGGGCGTGAAGGTAGAGCATGCGTGGTCGGGCCTTATGAGTTATGCGCGCCACGAGATGCCGCAGATCGGCACGCATGGTAACGGCCTGTGGTATGCCCAGGCGTTCGGCGGTCATGGCCTGGCGCCCACATGCGCTGCCGGCGAGGCACTGGCAGACGCCATTGCCTCGGGCGATTCGCAACTGGATGCCTACGCCGGATTCGGCCTCGACCCGGTGCACAAGCCCTTCGGCTATCTCGCCGCGCAGGGCATGTACTGGAAATACGAATTCGCCGACTGGATGAAATCCCGCCTGGAGGGCTAGCCACCCTTGTAGGAGCGCGCCTTGCGCGCGACCGTGGCTATGGCGGAAAAGGCCAACCCCTTCGTTGTCGTTTCATCGGGCCTGTCGCGCGCAAGGCGCGCTCCTACAGGGGGATTGGCAACTGGGTTTAGTGCTGGCGCTTGCCTAGCCAGACAGCGACGCCTTGCGCATTCAGCCGGATGTCGATTTTCAGCAGCTTTGCGATCTCCTCCGGCGGCAGGCTCACGCCATGCGCCAGTGCGCGGCGCACGTAAAGCGCCCGGAAATCTTCCGCCATCAGCGCTTCCCGATCCGCATCCCCTGCATGACGACGCGCCATTGCCACCATCGCGTCGATCTGCTCGTGCAGGTTGGTCGCCAGCCGGCGCACGTCTTCCACGCGGCCGTAATGGGTGAGGTACATGGCTTCCGGCTTGTAGCGGAGCATGCGATCGATGGAAGCATGCGCCTCGTCGGGATCGAACTGCACGGGAGATGTGGTGGGCAGGATGAACGGCCCTTTTGCCGTATCCAGTTCGCGATAGGACAGGCCGAAGACATCGCCGGTGAAGAACGCGTTGGCGCGTTCGTCGTGGATGGCAATGTGGTGCCTTGCGTGGCCCGGTGCGTCGATGCAGAGCAGGGCGCGGCCAGCCAGGTCCACCACGAAGCCGTCGGTAGCTTCCACGACGCGGTCTTCGGGCACCGGCACGATATCGCCGTAATCGCGGCGCATGGCTGCCTCGCCATACACGGCCGTGGCACCGGCAATCAGAATCGACGGATCGATCATGTGTCTTGCGCCGCGCGGATGCACTGCGAGCCTGGCATTCGGCAGGTGCCGCATCAGCTCACCCGCACCGCCTGCGTGATCCAGGTGCACATGGGTGAGGATCACCCAGTCGATATCGGCGGGCTGCAGGCCGGCCTTGTCGGCCGCATCGAGAAGCCGTGGCACGGAATGCGATGTGCCGCTGTCGATAAAGGCCCCGCGCCCGCGTTCGACGACGAGATAGGCCGCGTCGAAGGAAGGGCGGCCGAAGCCGGTGTCGATGGTATGGATGCCGTGCATGAAATCCCTCATTTGTAGGAGCGCGCCTGCGCGCGACCGGGTGTGGCGCGAAAACCGGTCGCGCGCAGGCGCGCTCCTACAAAAGGTTACAGGGCTTCGAAGACGCCTGCCGCACCCATGCCGGTGCCGATGCACATCGTCACCATGCCGTACTTCTGCTTGCGACGGCGCAGGCCGTGGATCAGCGTAGCGGCGCGGATGGCGCCCGTGGCACCCAGCGGGTGACCGAGGGCGATGGCGCCGCCCAGCGGATTCACCTTGGACGGATCGAGGCCGAGATCACGGATGACGGCGAGCGCCTGGGCCGCGAAGGCTTCGTTGAGTTCGATCCAGTCGAGCTGGTCCTGGCGGATGCCGGTCTGCTTCAGTGCCTTCGGAATCGCTTCCTTCGGACCGATGCCCATGATGTCCGGGGCCACACCCGCCACCGAGAAGCCCACGAAGCGGGCGATCGGGGTGAGGCCGTAGTCCTTGATGGCCTTTTCGCTGGCCAGCAGCAGCGCGCCTGCGCCGTCGGACATCTGCGAGGAGTTGCCCGCCGTGACCGAGCCGCCGAACTGGCCGTTGCGGAATACCGGTCGCAGCTTGCCGAGCACTTCCAGCGAGGTGTCGGCGCGCGGGCCTTCATCGATGGAGATGATGCGGCGGTCTTCCTTCACCGTGCGGTTCTTGAGATCCGGGTAGCGGTCGTCGAGCTGGAACGGGGTGATCTCATCCTTGAACTCGCCGGCCTGGATGGCCGCCAGCGCACGCTGGTGCGACTGCAGGGCGAAGGCGTCCTGATCCTCGCGGCTGACCTTCCAGCGCTCGGCCACCTTCTCGGCGGTGATGCCCATGCCGAAGGCGATGGCGCGGTTTTCGTCGTTCTCGAAGATGGCGGGGTTCATCGCCACCTTGTATCCCATCATCGGCACCATGCTCATCGTCTCGGTGCCGCCGGCCAGCATCAGGTCGGCTTCGCCCAGGCGGATGCGGTCGGCGGCCATGGCGATGGCCTGCACGCCCGACGAGCAGAAGCGGTTGATGGTGACGCCCGGCACCTGCTCGGGCAGGCCGGCCAGCAGCACGCCGATGCGTGCCACGTTCATGCCTTGCTCGGCTTCCGGCATGGCGCAGCCGATGATGGCGTCGCCGATCATGGCCGGGTCGATGCCCGGGGCCTGTTCCATCACGGCACGGATGACGTGGGCGAGCAGGTCGTCGGGACGGGTGTTGCGGAACACGCCGCGCGGCGCCTTGCCTACCGGGGTGCGGGTGGCGGCGACGATGTAGGCGTCTTGCACTTGCTTGCTCATGGAGGTGATTCCTTTAAGTGGGCAGGTCGGTTGCGTAGGAGCGCGTGGCGCGTCAGTTACGCAGCGGCTTGCCCGTCGTCATCGTGTGGGCGATGCGGGCCTGGGTCTTTTCGGTCTGCGCCAGTTCGACGAAGTGCTTGCGCTCGAGGGCGAGCAGCCACTCTTCGTCCACCGGCGAACCGCGCTCGATGCGGCCGCCCGACAGCGTGTCGGCGATGCGGCTGGCGATCTCGATGTCGTGCGCCGAAGCGAAGTAGCCCTCGGCGAGGTTCGCCAGCGAGGCCTTGAACGTGGCTGTGCTGGTGTCACCTGCGGCCGGAATCGCGCGCGCCGGGAGCGGCGGGCGGTAGCCGGACTCGGCCATCGCGCGGGCCTGGGCCTTGGCGACGTGGAGCAGTTCGTAGGCGTTGAACACCACGATGTCGTCCTTGCGCAGCAGGCCGAGCGTCTTGGCTTCGAGCGCGCTGGTGGAGACCTTCGCCATGGCGACCGTCTCGAACACCTTCTTCAGGTATTCGAACGGGTCTTCCGGGTTGTGCTGGGCGGCGCGCACGGCCAGTTCCTTCAGGCCGCCACCGGCCGGAAGCAGGCCCACGCCGGCCTCGACCAGGCCGATGTAGCTTTCCAGTGCCGCCACGGTGCGGGCCGAATGCATCTGGAATTCGCAGCCACCGCCCAGGGCGAGTCCGCGCACGGCGGCAATCACCGGCACCAGCGAGTACTTGATGCGCATGCTGGTGGCCTGAAAGTTCGCCACCATGGCCTCGAACTCGGCGAGCCTGCCGGCCTGGAGGAGACCCAGCGCGCCCTTGAGGTCGGCGCCGGCCGAGAACGGCTCGGAAGGCTGCCACAGCACCACGCCGCGGAACTGCTGCTCGGCGAGGCCGATGGCATGCTGGATGCCGTCGAGCACCTGGTCGTTGACCGTGTGCATCTTGGTCTTGAACGAGATGACGCCGATGTCGTCGCCCGTGGTCCACAGGCGCACGCCGTCGTTTTCCCAGACGGTGGTGCCCTGGTCGAACTTCTCGCTCAGGATCGCATCGGGGAACGGCTGGCGCTGGTACACCGGGTGCGACGAGCGCGGCTTCTCGGCGTTGGCACTGGCGGAGTAGGAGCCGCCCTTGCCATGCACGCCGTTGCGGCCATCGGTGACCCAGGCGGGCAGCGGAGCGCTGCTCATGGTCTTGCCGGCGGCGATGTCCTCGGCGATCCAGCCGGCCACCTGCTGCCAGCCAGCGGCCTGCCACAGCTCGAACGGACCGAGCTTCCAGCCGTAGCCCCAGCGGATGGCGAAGTCGACGTCACGCGCCGTCTCGGCGATGTCGGCGAGGTGGTAGGAGGTGTAGTGGAAGAGGTCGCGGAACACGGCCCACAGGAACTGCGCCTGCGGATCGGAGGAAGCGCGCAGCTTCGCGAACTTCTCCGAGGGATCCTTGATGGCGAGGATGGCGGCGACCTCGTCGGAGGCCTTGCCTTCCGACGGACGGTAATCCTGCTTCGCCAGATCAAGGACGACGATGTCCTTGCCCGCCTTGCGATAGAAACCGGCACCGACCTTCTGGCCGATGGCGCCCTTCTCGATGAGGCCCTTCAGCCACACCGGCGGCTGGAAATACTTGTGCCACGGGTCGTCGGGCAGGGTGTCGCCCATGGTCTTGACCACGTGGGCGAGCGTGTCCAGGCCCACCACGTCCGCCGTGCGGAAGGTGGCGCTCTTCGGGCGGCCGATGGCCGGGCCGGTCAGCGCGTCGACGGTGTCGAAGCCCAGGCCGAACTGCTCGGTGTGGAACATGGTGGACAGCATCGAGAACACGCCGATGCGGTTGCCGATGAAGTTCGGGGTGTCCTTGGCGTAGACAACACCCTTGCCGAGCGTGGTGGTGAGGAAGGCTTCGAGGCCTTCGAGCACGGCGCTGTCGGTGAGGCGGGTGGGGATGAGCTCTACCAGGTGCATGTAGCGCGGCGGATTGAAGAAGTGCACGCCGGTGAAGCGGTGGCGCAGCGTTTCGGGCAGCGCTTCGGCCAGGCCGTTGATCGACAGGCCGGAAGTGTTGCTGGCCAGCACGGCGGTCTTGGACACGTGCGGCGCGATCTTCGTATACAGATCGAGCTTCCAGTCCATCCGTTCGGCAATGGCCTCGATCACGAGGTCCACGTCGGCCAGCTCCGCGAGGTCGTCCTCGTAGTTGGCCGGGATGATGGCGGCGCCCAGCGACTTCTCGGCGAGCGGGGCCGGCGAGAGCTTGGCGAGGTTGGCAATGGCCTTGAGGGCGATGCCGCTCTTGGGGCCTTCCTTGGCGGGAAGGTCGAACAGCACGGTTTCCACGTTGGCGTTCGTCAGGTGCGCGGCAATCTGCGCGCCCATGACGCCGGCGCCGAGTACCGCGGCCTTGCGAATGCGTAACGGTGTTGCGGTCATGGTGTTCTCCGGATGGTGCTTGAAAGAGCGTGGCCGGTCAGCGGCTGACCGGGGAGTTCGAAACGGAAGGGTTGCGCATGCCGGCGGCGGCAAAGCGGATGAGATGGTCGGCGGCGGCTTCGCGGTGCGCGTGCTCGTCGACGTCGCTCTTGCGCTGGATGATGCCGAAGTCGGCCATGGCGTAAGTGAGCGCCCCGGTGACGATATCGAGGCGCCAGTAGATCTCTTCCTTGGCCAGCCCCGGCAGCAGGCGGGCGAATTCGCCGGCGAACTGGCGCAGCACGTGGCCGTAGTTGTCGGACAGGAAGCGGCGCAGGGTTTCGTTGTGTTCGGCGTAGGCCCGGGCGAGCACGCGCACGAAGGCCGCGCCGCCGCCATCGTTGCGGGAGAGATCCAGCGCCGGGCGGATGTAGGCGTCGAGGACATCCTCGAGCGTGGTCTCAGAGTCGCCTGCGATCCGGTTCAGTGCCGCCATGCGGCGGCTGTTCAGTTCGTCGAGCCGGCGCCGGAACACCTCTTCGATGAGCTTGTCCTTGGACCCGAAGTGGTAATTGACGGCGGCAAGGTTCACCCGGGCGGCGGCCGTGACCTGGCGCAGCGAGGCCCCGGCGAAGCCATGGGTGGCGAACAGTGCCTCGGCCGCGCCCAGGATGCGCTCCTTCGTGCTGCGTTCGCGGGACGCGTAGGGGGCGCTCGTCATGTCGGCAGACTCCAAAGGAGGGTGGTTTGAATCAAACGATTGTTTGAGAATACGCCCGGCTGCTCGCGAGGGTCAATCTGCGTCCGCACATGACTGCATTTCCCTTGCGAATCAGCTAGAATCTGTCAAGATTTCGTGAGCTAAGTCCGTCATTCCGGACGGCTTTGGCTCCAAACTTTCACCGGGCGTCGCCAGGCGTCCCGGTAGTCTTTTACCTATCGTCCACATTTCCCGGAGCATTCGCATGGCGCTGGAGCGCACCCTTTCGATCATCAAGCCCGACGCCGTCAAGAAGAACGTCATCGGTGAAATCGTCGCCCGTTTCGAGAAGGCCGGCCTCAAGGTCGTCGCCCAGCGCATGCAGCAGCTGAGCCGCGCCGAAGCCGAAGGCTTCTACGCCGTCCACAAGGAGCGCCCGTTCTTCAACGCCCTCGTCGAGTTCATGATCTCGGGCCCGGTCGTCATCCAGGTGCTGGAAGGCGAAGGCGCGATCCTCAAGAACCGCGACCTGATGGGCGCCACCAACCCGAAGGACGCCGCGCCGGGCACCATCCGCGCCGACTTCGCCGATTCGATCGACGCCAACGCTGTCCACGGCTCCGATGCCGCCGAGACCGCCGCGGTCGAGATCGCCTACTTCTTCCGTTCCACGGAAGTCGTCTCGCACTGAGTCATGCCGTGAATACGCCTGCCGACAAGGTCAACCTTCTCGATTTCGATCGCCAGGGGCTGCGCGATTTCTTCGCCAGCCTGGGCGAGAAGCCCTATCGCGCCGACCAGGTCATGAAGTGGATCTACCACCGACTTGAAAGCGATTTCGGCAAGATGACCGATGTCGGCAAGGCCCTTCGCGAAAAGCTCGAGGCCACCTGCTACGTCGGGCCGCCGTCCACCGTGTTCGAAAAGGGCGCGATCGACGGCACCCACAAGTGGCTGCTGGGCATGGATGGCGGCAACGCCATCGAGACCGTGTACATCCCGGAGCCCACCCGCGGCACGCTCTGCGTGTCCTCGCAGGTGGGCTGCGCCCTGAACTGCCAGTTCTGCTCCACGGCAACGCAGGGCTTCTCCCGCAACCTCTCCACCGCCGAGATCATCGGCCAGGTGTGGGTGGCGGCCAAATACCTCGGCAACGTGCCGCACCAGAAGCGCCGCATCACCAACGTGGTGATGATGGGCATGGGCGAGCCGCTGCTGAACTTCGACAACGTGGTCAAGGCCATGAGCCTGATGCGCGACGACCTGGGCTTCGGCCTGGCCAGCAAGCGCGTCACGCTCTCCACGGCGGGCCTCGTGCCCATGATCGACAAGCTCTCGGCCGAGAGCGACGTCTCGTTGGCCGTGTCGCTGCACGCCGCCAACGACGAGCTGCGTACCGAGCTGGTGCCGCTGAACAAGCGCTACCCGCTGGCCGAGCTCATGGCCGCCTGCGAGCGCTATATCCGTCGCGCGCCGCGTACGTCGATCACCTTCGAATACACCCTCATGAAGGGCGTGAACGACCGCCCCGAGCACGCGCGCCAGCTTGTGAAGTTCATGCGCCGCCTGCCGGGTGCCAACAAGGTCAACCTCATTCCGTTCAACCCGTTCCCGGGCGCGCGTTTCGAGCGTTCCGGCGCCGACGAGATCCGGGCCTTCCAGACCCAGCTGCTCAACGCCGGTGTGCTGACCATGCTGCGCCGTACCCGCGGCGACGACATCGATGCCGCCTGCGGCCAGCTGAAGGGCCAGGTGGTGGACCGTACCCGCCGTCAGGCGGAGTTCCGCAAGAAGCTCGAAGAGGGAGTGGTGAATGCGGCTTGAGCGGTGGGGGCTGTTGGTCGGGCTCGTCCTGGCGTGCGCCGGTTGTTCCGGCGACGGCTCCGGACTGCGTCCCACTACGGCAGCCGACAACCGCGCCAAGGGTGCCGAGGTTCACACGGAGCTCGGCCAGCGCTACATGCAGGACGGCAACCTGGAAGGCGCCATGGAGAAACTCCAGAAAGCCCTCCAGTTCGATCCGAAATACGTCCCGGCCCATACCGTGATTGCCGTGCTCTACGAGCGCATCAACGACCCGGTCAATGCCGAGCTGCACTATCGCAAGGCGGTGGAGTTCGACCCGAAGAAGGGCTCGGTCAACAACAACCTGGCCGCCTTCCTGTGCAAGCAGAACCGCGCCGCCGAGGCCAAGCCCTACTTCGACAGGGCCCTGGCCGACCCCTTCTACGAAACGCCTGACCTCGCCCTGTCCAATGCCGGCACCTGCGAGATGCAGTCCGGGGACTACGTTTCGGCCGAGGAATACTTCCGGAAAGCGCTTGCCCGCAATCCGAACAACGCGGATGCCCTGTTTCAGACGGCCCGCGTGTTGTACCTTAAGAACGATGCATTCCGGGCTCGCGCCTTCCTGCAGCGCCTAGAGGCGCTCGGGGCACCGAGTCCGGAGGCATTGAAGCTCGGTCACGACATCGAGCTCCGGCTGGGCAACGGGGAGGGTGCCCAGGATTACGCCAAACGCCTGCGCGAAACGTTCCCGGATTCGGAACCCGCGCACGCACTCGAAGCCACCGCACGTCAATGACCTCAGTTTCTTCGAACCAGCCCGGGCGTGACGAGAGCGAACAGGATCTGTTCGCTGGCATCGAGCCATCTATTTCCAAGGAGGACGCCGTGGAACCGCAGAACCATGCCAGTGCGGAAGACAACGGCCGCGTGTTGATCGATCACGTGTCCGAAGGCAGCTTTGGCGGCCGCCTGCGGGCGGCTCGCGAAGCCCGCGGCTACACCATCGACGCCTGTGGCCAGGCTCTGCGCCTGCCCACCCGCCTGCTTCGCCAGCTTGAGGCGGGGGACTACGCGGGCATCGACTACCAGGTCTACCTGGCCGGCTATCTCGGCAAATACGGCCGTCATGTAGGTGTGGACGAGGCCGCCATCCAGGCCGAGGTCGCCCGCCTGTCGCCGCGACAGCCCGATCTGGTTGTCACCGGTGGCGTCTCGCATTCGCGCTACCTCCTCGAACGCTATGTCACGGCAGCCACCTACGTGGTGCTCACGGCCGTGATCGTGGTGCCCATGGTGTGGCTGGGTGTGCGTGGCACGCTCGACCGCGACATGCCGCGCCTGGCTCCGCTGGATGCCACCCCGGTGGCCCAGCAGGACGCCCCGGCGCCGGCTGGCACCTCTGCTGCCCTGGCGAGTGCCGTGGCCACGGCCGTCGCGCCGGCCGCTCCGGTGGTGGAGCAGCACGTGGAAGACCAGCAGCCGGTCCTGGCCTCCATGGCCATGTTCCCGCCGCTGGGCAATGCGTCCAAGGCCCCGTTGGCCAGCGCCGTGGCACCGGCCCAGCCCGCCGCCACGGAAAACGGGCAGGGCGCCCACAGCCTTAGCCTGAACCTGCCATCCGCCAGCTGGGTCGAAGTCACCGCCGCCGACGGCTCGCGTCTGGAATACGGCATCCTGCCGGCCGGCACGCAGAAGTCCTACCGCAGCGACAGCCCGCTCGACGTCCGTATCGGCAATGCCCAGGGCGCGCAGGTCAGCGTCGATGGCGAGCCCGTGCAGCTGGAGAGCTTCCGTCGCGCCAACGTGGCCCGTTTCCATGTGGACATCCGCGACGGCAAGGCGTCCCCCGTCGCCAACTGATGATCCGCGGGTAAAGGCGCGGCCTCATGGCTGCGCCGTCCGCGCGTACTTTTCAGGTATCCTTGCTTATTGATCCTCGCCGCCATCCCCGATGGCCGGCGTGGGGCCGTTCCCTTCTATGTATGCTGCGCGGAGCGCAGTGGGTGATTGCATGGCATTCGACGTATACGACGATTACGAACAGGGCGAGCGCGTCCAGCAGTGGCTGCGCAAGAATGGCGTCAGCATCGTGGTGGGTGTGGCCCTCGGCCTGGTCCTGATCTTCGGCTGGCAGCAGTGGAAATCGCATCGCGCGGGCCACGAGCAGGCCGCCGCGTCCGAATACTCGGCCCTGCAGGCTGCCGTGGCGCAGAACCGCGCGGCGGACATCGATATGCGCACCGAAACCCTCATGAAGGACTACGCCGACACGGCGTGGTCCGTGTTCGCCGCCGGTGAGCGCGCCCAGCGCAACGTCGTGGCAGGCCAGCTCGATAAGGCCGCCGCCGACATCGACTGGGCCAGGTCGCACGCGTCCGACGACACCCTCAAGACGCTCGTATCGCTGCGCGACGCCCAGCTGAAGTTTGCGCAGGGCAAGGCGCAGGAGACCCTGGCCGCGCTCGACGCCATGCCGGGCAAGGCCTTCGTTTCCGTATCGGAGGAACTCCGCGGCGATGCCCTTGTCAAGCTGGGACGCCAGGACGACGCACGCAAGGCTTATCAGGCGGCGATCGCTGCCATGGGCGACAGCGCACCGCAACGCGGTGTGGTTCAAACCAAACTCGATGATCTGGCTGTGGCCGGGAAGCAGGGTGCATGAAACGTTTCTGGGCAATCGCGTTGACTTCGTCGCTGGTCGTTCTGGCCGGCTGCCATTCGTTCAAGAAGGAAAACGTCGAACCGCCGACCCCGCTTGACAAGAAGTTCGAGCCCACCGTGAAGGTGGAGCGCCTGTGGAAGAACAGCCTCGGCGACGGCGCCGGCCAGTCCGGCGTGCGCATGCGCCCGGCCGTGGTCGATGGCGTGGTCTACGCCGCCAGCACCGATGGCAAGATCGCCGCGTTCGATGCCAACACCGGCAAAACGCTGTGGTCCAAGAGCACCCGCCAGCACGGCTGGTTCGGCTGGGGCGACGCCAAGCGTGAAGACGCCCGTTTCTCGGGTGGTCCGGGCGCTGCCGGCGATCTCGTCGCCGTGGGCACCCTCGACGGCCACGTCTACGCCATGAACGCGAAGGACGGCGAGCGCCGCTGGGCCGCCGAAGTGTCCTCCGAAGTCATCACCAGCCCGGTGGTGGTCGGTGGCCTCGTGGTAGTCCGCTGCAACGATGGCCGCGTGTATGGCCTCGACGCCACCAATGGCGAGCGTCGCTGGGCCTACGACCAGTCGCAGGTGCCCAACCTCACGCTGCGCGGCAATGGCCGCCTGCTGGTTGCCAACGGCGTGATCTTCCTCGGCAGCGACGACGGCAAGCTCGTGGCGATCCGCCTCGACAACGGCGAAAAGCTCTGGGAGCAGGCCCTCGCCACCGGTGAAGGCCGTACCGAAATCGACCGCCTGAGCGACGCCGACGGCGCCATCGTGCTCGACGGCAGCACGCTCTATGGCTCGGCCTACCACGGCCAGCTCACGGCGGTGGATGGTCCCAGCGGTCGCCCGCTGTGGAACCATGCCTTCTCCACTTACACCTCCCTCGACGTGCACGGCGATGCCGTCTATGGCGTGGATGACCAATCCCAGGTGTTCGCCTTCGACAAGTCGACGGGCGCCAGCATCTGGAAGCAGGACGGCCTGAAATACCGCTGGCTCACTGCACCGGCCGCGCAGGGCGACTTCGTCGTTCTCGGCGACCTCGATGGTCACATCCACTGGCTCAACGGCAGCGACGGCAAGATCGTTGGTCGTGAGCGCCTGTCGAAGAAGGCCATTCGCGCCCAGCCGGTTGTGTCGGGCGATACCGTGTACGTCGAGGACGTGGAGGGCCATATCGGCGCCTACCGTCTCTCGTCGCACTGATTTACTAGGATTCCCGCTTTCCCCATGTTACCCGTCGTCGCCCTGGTCGGCCGCCCCAACGTCGGTAAGTCGACCCTCTTCAACGCACTGACGCGTAGCAGGGACGCCCTCGTCGCCGATATGCCCGGCGTTACTCGCGACAGACACTACGGCGTCTGTCATCTTGGTCCGCGCCCCTTCGTGGTCGTGGACACCGGAGGTCTTTCCGGCAGCGACGAGGGCATTGAAGGCCTCACCGCGCAGCAGGTTCGCCTGGCCATTGCCGAGGCGAACGTGCTGGTCTTCGTGGGTGATGCCCGCGACGGCGTGCTGCCCCTCGATGCCTCGATCCTCAACGAGCTGCGCCGCAGCGGCAAGCCGATCATCGTCGTGGTCAACAAGACCGACGGCGTGGACGAGCCCACCGCGCTCGGCGAGTTCGCCACCTTTGGCGTGGCCGACACGATTCCGACCTCCGCGGCTCACAGCCGTGGCGTGGACACCATCGTCGCCAAGGCCATGCCGTATCTTCCCGAAGAGGAAGAAGAGCAGCTTTCCGAGGAAGAGCAGGGCATCCGCGTGGCCATCGTGGGCCGCCCGAATGCCGGCAAGTCCACCCTGATCAATCGCCTGCTCGGCGAAGACCGCCTGATCGTCTCCGATCTGGCGGGCACCACGCGCGACCCCATCCGCGTTCCCCTGGAGCGCGATGGCCGGCGCTATACGCTGATCGACACGGCCGGCGTCCGTCGCAAGGCCCGTGTCGAGGATGGTGTAGAGAAATTCAGCGTCATCAAGACCTTACAGAGCATTTCTGCGGCGCAGGTTACGGTGATCATGATCGACGCCCGCGAGAACCTGGCCGACCAGGATCTCACCCTCATCGGTCACGTGATCGAAGAAGGGCGCGCCCTGGTCATTGCCGTGAACAAGTGGGACGGCATGGACAGCTACCAGCGCGAGCAGACGCAGAAGGCGCTCGAACGCCGCCTGCAGTTCGCCGACTGGGCAAAGACGGTATTCATTTCGGCCCTGCATGGCTCCGGCCTGCGCGAGCTGATGAAGGCCGTGATTCGTGCGCACGCAGCCGCCACGAAGGAGCTGAGCTCGTCCGAGCTGACGCAGACGCTGGAAAGGGCCTACGAGTCGTACCAGCCGCCGCTGGTGCGTGGTCATGCGCCGAAGCTGCGCTTCGCGCATCCGGGCGGCACCAATCCGCCCACGATCGTGATCCACGGCAGCCGTACGAAGCACATTGCGCCGGCATATCGCCGTTATCTCGAAGGCTTCTTCCGCAAGCGCTTCCGCCTGGAAGGCACGCCGATCCGCATCGCATTCCGTGATGGCGAGAACCCCTTCGCGGGTCGCCGCAACGTGCTGACCGACAGCCAGCAGCGCAAACGTCAGCGCATGATTCGTAACGCGAAGCGTCGCGAGAAGTAGGCTCGCGCGTCGCGTGGAGGTGCCACGCATGTCCGAAGGTCTCGATCGCGAGCGCTGGTTGTCCGACCTGCGCTCGCGGGTTCCCGAAATCGGCGCCGATGAGGCGCTGGCCCGGCAACAGGCCGGTGGCTTGCTGATCGATGTCCGCGAGGACAACGAGCGGGCGTCGGGCTCGCCGACCGGGGCACTCGGCCTCTCCCGTGGCTTTCTTGAACTCCGTATCGAACAGGTCGCGCCAGACCGGGCACAGGACATCCTGTTGCTGTGTGGCAGCGGCCAGCGCTCGCTGCTGGCGGCCGAAGCGCTTCAGCGCATGGGGTATGCAAGGGTGTCTTCCGTGGCCGGTGGCATGGGCGCGTGGAAGACGGCAGGCCTGCCGGTGACGGCGGGCGCACTGGATACCGACGCCGCCGAACGCTATTCCCGCCAGATTCTGCTGCCCCAGGTGGGCGAAGCCGGGCAGGCCAGGCTGGCCGAGGCCCGGATCGTTGTTCTTGGTGCGGGCGGCCTTGGCTCGCCCGCACTGCTTTATCTAGCCGCCGCTGGCGTAGGTCGCATCACGCTTATCGACGATGATCGCGTCGAGCGTTCCAATCTGCACCGACAGGTCGTGCATAACGATGCGCGCGCGGGCATGGGCAAGGCGGAATCCGCCCGCATGACCATGATGGCGCTCAATCCGCGCATCAGCGTCAAGGTGGTTGCGGATCGCCTGCGCGCCGACAACGTCGAGGCGCTCATCCGCGATCACGACGTGGTGATCGACGGTGCCGACAATTTCGCCACGCGCTACCTGCTGGCAGCGGCCACCCGGCGCCTGCGCCTGCCGATGGTCTATGCCGCCATCGAGCGGTTTACGGGGCAGGTGAGCGTGTTCGATCCGCGCCGCGAGGATTCCCCGTGCTACCGCTGCCTGTTTCCCGAGCCGCCGTCGGCGGCCGATGCGCCGAACTGCGCCGAAGCCGGCGTGCTTGGTGTGCTGCCGGGCACGCTTGGGCTCGTGCAGGCCACCGAGGCCATCAAGCTGGTGCTCGATATCGGCCAGCCGCTGGTCGGTCGCCTGCTCACTTACGACGCGCTGGGCATGCGCTTCCGCGAGCTGAAGCTGCGCCGCGATTCCGGCTGCCCGGGCTGCGGCACACATGCGCACTTCGAGGGTTACTCGGACCTGGAAAGGATGTGCGCGGCCGCGATCTGAAGATCGCCCGGCACCACGGAATACATCGCGGCGTCAACAGGCGTCTTGTTGATAATCAGTCGATTACGCAACAAACCTTCGAAAATACCTCCGATGCGCTTGGCGGCTTTCCGGCTGGGCCAGTTGTCGTGCGCCGCCACGATCTCGATGCGGCTCAGGGCGGCCGGGCCAAAGGCGAAGGTGAGGGCGAGCTTGCCCGCCCGTGTGACATGCCCCTTGCCGCGCGCGGACACGCGCAGCCAGTAGCCGAGGTTGGCAAAGCCATGCTCGCGGTGGCGCTGGTTCACGCCCATGCCGCCCAGGATGCGGTCGTTCGAAGCGTCCACAATCACCATTTCGTAGCCGACGCCCATAAGCCAGTCCTGCTTGCACTGGTGGATCCAGTCGAGCGCGGTGGTGGCGTCGTAACCGGCATGGGCCCAGGGTATCCAGCGTCCGGCCGAGGTGGATGATTCGCGGATGGCTTCAGCCAATGCCTCGGCATCGTCGTCGCGATAGGCGCGCAGGCGCACCACGCCATCCGTGAGGTCCTGTGGATAGGGAACGGTATCGATGGTCATCGCACCAGTATGCCCCGGGCAAGATATTGCAGAAGCCGGCATGATCATGCCGCTATCGCGGATTCTCGCCAAATCACGGATAATCCACCGCTTTTCGCAGGGCGACCCTCCCATGACCGCACGCATCCTCGACGGCAAGCGCATCGCCCAGGAACTCCTCGACCACATCGGCCGCCGCGTGGCGAAACGCGTGGCCGACGGCCATCGCAAGCCCGGCCTTGCCGTGGTGCTGGTGGGCGAAGACCCCGCCTCGGCCGTGTACGTGCGCAACAAGCGCAAGGCCTGCCAGCAGGTGGGCTTCGAGTCGTTCGGCTACGACCTTCCTGCCGAAACCACGCAGGAAGAGCTGTTTGCCCTGATCGACAATCTCAACGCCGACCCGGCCGTGCACGGCATCCTGGTGCAGTCGCCGCTGCCCGATCATATCGACGAGGATGCCCTGGTCGACCGCATCGACGCCCGTAAAGACGTGGACGGCTTCCAGGCCGTGAACGTCGGCCGCCTCGCGCTGCGCCGCTTCGGCCTGCGCCCGTGCACGCCCAAGGGCGTGATGACCCTTCTGGGCCACACCGACAGCCCCGTTCGCGGCCGCCACGCAGTGATCGTGGGCGTGTCCAACCATGTGGGCCGTCCGCTCGCGCTTGAGCTGCTTATTGCAGGATGTACAGTGACTTGCTGTCATAAGTTCACGCAGGATCTTAAGGGCTTCGTGGGTCAGGCCGACATCCTCGTCGTGGCCGCCGGCAAGCCGGGCCTGGTCAAGGGCGAGTGGGTGAAGCCGGGTGCCGTGGTGATCGACGTAGGCATCAACCGCCTCGACGACGGCCGCCTCGTGGGCGATGTGGAATTCGAACCCGCAGCGGAACGTGCCTCCTGGATCACCCCCGTCCCCGGCGGCGTAGGCCCCATGACGGTAGCCACCCTGATGGAAAACACCCTGGAAGCCGCCGAAGCCCTGTAGGAGCGCGCCTCGCGCGCGACCGTCCAAAGCGCAAAGCAACACCCCAAAAGCCACGCCACCTAGTCACCATGCCTGTCGATAAACCGGCAGGCCTGTCGTTCCCCCGGTCGCGCGCAAGGCGCGCTCCTACATAACGTGCTTCACTGGGATCAGATCACCTGTTACAATGGCGTGATTTACTCGCGGGACTAATGCATATGCGCATCCTTGCCGAGGCACTCACTTACGACGACGTGTTTCTGGTTCCCGGCCACTCCACGGTCCTGCCGCGCGATGTGGATACGTCCACGCGGTTCACCCGCGGTCTCCGCCTGAATATCCCTATCGTGTCCGCTGCCATGGACACCGTTACCGAAGCCCGGCTCGCCATCACCATGGCCCAGAACGGCGGCATCGGTATCATCCACAAGAACATGACGTTCGAGCAGCAGGCCGCCGAAGTGCGCCTGGTGAAGAAGTTCGAAGCCGGCGTCATTCGCAACCCCATCACCGTGCGCCCCGACACTTCCATCGGCGAAGTGCTCCAGCTCACCCGCGCGCACAACATCTCCGGCGTTCCGGTGGTCGACGGCGAAAAGCTCGTCGGCATCGTGACCGGTCGCGACATGCGCTTCGAGCGCAAGCACGACGACCCGGTCCGCAACATCATGACCCGCGAAGATCGCCTGATCACGGTGAAGGAAGGCGCCTCGCACGACGAAGTGCTGCAGCTCCTGCACCGTAACCGCATCGAGAAGGTGCTGGTCGTCAACGACAACTTCCAGCTCCGCGGCCTGATCACGGTCAAGGACATCCAGAAGGCCAGCGACAACCCCTACGCCGCCAAGGATCACCTCGAGCGTCTCGTGGTGGGTGCAGCCGTGGGCGTGGGTGGCGACACCGAGCAGCGCGTCGAAGCGCTGGTCGAGGCAGGCGTCGACGTTCTCGTGGTCGACACGGCTCACGGCCACTCGCAGGGCGTGATCGATCGCGCGGCCTGGGTGAAGAAGCGCTACCCGCACGTGCAGGTCATCGCCGGCAACATCGTCACGGGCGAAGCTGCCCGCGCGTTGCTTGATGCGGGCGTCGATGCCGTCAAGGTGGGCGTGGGTCCGGGCTCCATCTGCACCACCCGTATCGTCACCGGTATCGGCGTGCCGCAGATCACCTCCATCGACCTGGTCGCCACGGCGCTCAAGGGCGAGATCCCGCTCATCGCCGACGGTGGCATCCGTTACTCGGGCGACATCCCGAAGGCACTGGCTGCCGGCGCATCCTCCGTGATGCTCGGTTCCATGTTCGCCGGCACCGAGGAATCCCCGGGCGAGGTCGAGCTGTTCCAGGGTCGTTCCTACAAGAGCTACCGCGGCATGGGCTCCATCGGCGCCATGCAGCTCGGCTCCAAGGATCGCTACTTCCAGGACGAAGCCGACGCCGACAAGCTGGTGCCGGAAGGCATCGAAGGCCGTGTCCCGTACCGTGGCCAGCTGCGCAACATCATCCATCAGCTGATGGGTGGCCTGCGCGCCTCCATGGGTTACATGGGCACCGCCAACATCGGCGAGATCCACGAGAAGGCTCAGTTCGTGAAGGTGACCGGCGCCGGTGTGCTCGAAGCGCATCCGCACGACATCCAGATCACGAAGGAAGCGCCCAACTACCGCCTGGACTGATGCCTCCGGGCATGTGATTCCAGGTGACCCAGGACGCCCGCGCCAAGTGGGCGTTCTGCTTTTTGAACGGCTGACGCGCAGCGCGCGAAGCCCTCCGTATTCCCCATGCAGGCCGCCACGATGACCGACATCCACAGCGACAAGATCCTTATCCTCGACTTCGGCTCGCAGTACACGCAGCTCATCGCGCGCCGCGTGCGCGAGATCGGTGTCTATTGCGAAGTGTGGGCCTGGGATCACGCGCCCGAGGACATCCGCGGCTTCGCCCCGCGCGGTGTCATCCTTTCCGGCGGCCCCGAGTCGGTCACCGAAGAAAACTCGCCTCGCGCGCCGCAGGTGGTGTTCGAGTTGGGCGTGCCCGTGCTGGGCATCTGCTACGGCATGCAGACCATGGCCGAACAGCTTGGCGGCAAGGTCGAATCCGGTCACCACCGCGAGTTCGGCCCGGCCACCGTCAGCTTCGCCAGCTGCGGCCTGTTCGACGAAGTACTGAAGGACGGCGAATCCCTCGGCGTGTGGATGTCCCACGGCGACCGCGTAGTGACCCTGCCGGAAGGCTTCCGCTCCACGGCCTCCACCCCGAGCCTGCCGCTGGCCGCCATGGCCGACGATGCGCGCCGCTTCTACGGCCTGCAGTTCCACCCGGAAGTCACCCACACCACGCGCGGCCTGGAAATCCTCCGCCGCTTCGTCGTCGACCTCTGCGGCTCGGCCACCCTCTGGGACGCCGCCCACATCATCGAAGACGCCGTAGCCCGCATCCGCGAGCAGGTGGGCAGTGACCGCGTGCTGTTGGGCCTCAGCGGCGGCGTGGATTCCTCCGTGGTGGCAGCCCTGCTTGAGCGCGCCATCGGCGACCAGCTCACCTGCGTCTTCGTCGACACGGGCCTGTTGCGCTACCAGGAAGGCGACCAGGTCATGGCCACCATGGCCCAGAACATGGGCGTCAACGTCATCCGCGTGGACGCGAAGCAGCGCTACTTCGACGAACTGGCCGGCGTGGAAGACCCGGAAGCCAAGCGCAAGATCATCGGCCGCCTGTTCGTCGAGATCTTCGACGAAGAATCCGCCAAGCTTGAAGGCGTGAAGTGGCTCGCCCAGGGCACCATCTACCCCGACGTCATCGAGTCCGCCGGCAGCAAGACCGGCAAGGCCCACGTCATCAAGAGCCACCACAACGTGGGCGGCCTGCCGGAGCATATGAAGCTCAAGCTGGTCGAGCCTCTGCGCGAGCTGTTCAAGGATGAAGTGCGCCGCATCGGCGTCGAACTGGGCCTGCCGCGCGAGATGGTCTACCGTCATCCGTTCCCGGGTCCGGGCCTGGGTGTGCGCGTGCTCGGCGAGGTGAAGGCCGAATACGTGGATATCCTGCAGCGTGCCGATGCAATCTTTATCGAAGAGCTGCGCGCGCACGGGCTGTATGACCGCGTGAGCCAGGCGTTTGCGGTGTTCCTGCCCGTGCGTTCGGTGGGCGTCGTTGGCGACGGGCGTGCTTATGAGTGGGTGATTGCGCTGCGTGCCGTGGAGACGATTGATTTCATGACGGCGCATTGGGCGCATCTGCCGTATGACTTTCTTGATAAGTGCTCGACGCGGATTATTAATGAGCTGCGGGGGATTTCGCGGGTGGTTTATGACATTTCGGGAAAGCCGCCGGCTACGATTGAGTGGGAGTGAAATCAGGTCCTTCGGGGACTATCGCCAGTTATCGGAAATCTATCGTAACGTATTGATTTAAAAGAATATACGTCACGGAAGCTATCGGTGGCTATCGCCGGCCAGCAGAACAGGGTGGCGGTGGAACTGGCGGTAAGAACCAAGGGCCGGATTAAGACCGTCCCGTTCACTATCCAGACCAAACCCGTCTTTGACGGTACCCAGGTCGGCCTCCATGCGTGCCATCAGGTTCCGAGTGGGGAACGCCAGTCCCGTCAGGGATGAGCAGATAGCAAACCTGGCGCGACGTGATCCACAGGGGCGGAGACGCACAAAACTCCCCTTGCTCCTACCCGTTTGCCAATAAACTTCTTGTACCCTATGGAAGCAGATTATTTAACCCATCACACTAGGCTGTAAATCACATTTCCAAACTTGATCAAGGGCTTACTTGAACATCCCATGTCGCCATCCCTGGATTCAGCCGTCCTCGCATCCGCTAATCGGATCAGCCATTACATTGAGGTACATCGGGGCCATTCCCAGGTGTCTCACCACGACCACATAAAAAGGCGACGCAGCGAGAGAGCCGCCCGGGCGAGTTCACTTAAACTGATTTATCTCGATACGAACGCTTGGAAGTGCATGTCGGACTTTCGGCGGAACAAGACGAGTCTCACGCCCGCAATGAAGGCGTTTGGGGCAAGCATTGAACGGACTGTTCAGACGGGACGATTTGCATTTCCCATCGGCGTTCCGACGTACTTCGAGCTGGATTCGATGACTGATCCGGCGACAAGAGAAACGCTTAATCGACTGGTTGATGAGCTATCCCAAGGATTCTGCATCGCCCCCTTTTCCGATCGCGTCGGGTCTGAGTTGCGCAAGCTGCGTATGGGGAAACTGGACGAGCCGGAGAGGTTAGAAGATTTCTTATGCAGCCCCATCGAACTGATGGGAATACCGACGATTTCTACGCTCGGGTTTCTTGAATCGCATGTAGATAAAGAAACTTTCAACAAGGCATTCTTTGATGCCTTGTCAGAACTTCCATTTTCCTTTCAGTTGGAGGTTGCCGGTACGTTTCCTGGGGCAAAGTGGGATAACTCTCGAGGCATTGCAGACCTCAACAAGGGAAAGGCCGAGCATCAGTCGGAAATAGTGAGCCTAAATACCGGCATTTTTGTTGAATTGACGGGCTGCATCGCCGCGTGGTTTAGAGAGGAAGGGATAATCCTTTCTCAACCAGAAATTGAGCGATACGCACTTGAGGCCCAATACCACTGGCATGAGACACCAACCTCACGGGCACTGCCGACGCTGAGAGTGTTGAGTTCATTGTATGGCTTGATGCGTTTCGATCCGCAACGCCGATATCAGAACGGAGATCCAAGTGACTTCATGGTTGCGGCATCCGCACTTCCGGTAGCTGACGCTCTTTATACGGACAGAAAACTCGCCAATCTTCTGTCCGATAAAAGGATTGGACTGAACAGGTTTTCGAACTGCACAGTAGTCAGTGGGTTCGAGGACATGGCAGCGCATCTCGAAGAACAACTAAAGTAAGAGGAAATAGGCGAAAATGGACTCAACCATGCCTCCGCGCGAGGATGAACAAGTAAAAACCGCAGTTCGGAACGTTTTGCTAGGTTCTGCGCCGGAACGCGAAAGCGAATTGGCCTCCTTGTGGAGCTTGCTTGAACCTCGTTTTCAACTGACTGCCGACACGCACGATGGTGCGCGATTGGTCATGGAAGCGGGAATGTATCGCTTCGTCCGTTTTAACCATCGCGTAGTGCGTGCATTCTGGATCGCAGGCTTTGCAGCTTGGGAGGCGTATCGCGTTGTAGCGGAAACGCCCGAGCTAGAGCCACTTGACCTCAGGCGCCTGACGGAGCTGATTGATGCGTTTGAGTGCGTCTTGGAAAGCGATGTCCCGGAGCTGGAAGCATTACCCAAAAATGTTCCCGAGCCGGGTCACTACGATGACAACCCACAGCTTCGCGCGCCAGGGGAGCTTGCAACGCTGGGCGTTGGTTGGGGGCTCTTACACGAGGTTCGGCATCTGAAACATCAACAGGACGGTGATGCAGCAGACCCCTACGAGGAAGACCCAACCCAGCGCAGAAACGAGGAACTGTCATGTGACGCCTTCGCTACGAAATTTCTGCTTGACCAGCTTGATGCTTATGCCGAACAGGAAAATGTAAGCCCAAACCTTGTTCGCAGAAAGAGAGAACTCGGAATCTATTTCGCTCTATTTGCGATGACCTTGATGGCGCGCGACAAGTGGGGGGCCTCCCAAACTCATCCGTCTATTCAGGCGAGGATCGACGCAGTACGCGCCTTGATGGGCATTCAACGCGATGAAGTCGCCGAGGCTATCGCAAGCGTGGCATTTGCAACGCTTCATGAGTTGATGCCCGGTTCTCCGGGTATTGTTTCTACCCCCTGAAAACGTAGACTACCCTATGCACAAGAAAGATTTCTCGGCTGAACCAATCCTCAAGGAAATGTCGCGGGTTCTTGAGTGGCTCAAGGGAAAGGGACTCAACGCACTAAACTCACGGTACTCAAGATACGAGAGAGACATCGATCAATTTTTCTCGTGCGACGATCCGACTTCTGTTGACGGCCGGACCAAATTTGACAAACTGACCAACTCGTATATCGAGTGCTTGAACATTGTTCTGATTCACCGGGCATTTCGAGACGAAACGAGTCAAGGCTTTGTCGATAGACTAAGCAAGGTCGCAGACGGGCAAGATCACCCTGATGCCAATTCGGCAGGGTCATCACGAGACTTTCTGTTCGAACTGCTGATTGCGGCACGAATGGAGTTGTCCGGCTATAGGATCGACTTCAACCAAGTCACGGATGTTGTCGCCGAAGACGATGAGTTCCTTGTTTTCGGCGAGTGCAAGCGACTGTCTTCCGAGAGGAAGTTTGAGGAAAACTTCAAGAAGGCTGGTAAGCAAATTACCGCCCAAGCCGCAGGGATGTCCCACAGGGTCTATGGTTTGGTCTTCTTGGACGTGTCCAGTTGTCTTGACGGGATTCCAAAGATGGATCTTCCTAATGCCGAAGCAGCACAGCGGGCAATTCACGAAAGCCTTGATGCATTCGTGGCGAGAAACGCATCAAAAATAGAACGGTTGGCCGAACGATTTTCCGAGTGTTCGCTTGGAGTCTGCCTAATTGGGCAGGCTCCGATTTGGACACGAGACGGCACTCTGTTTATGGCATCCAGGACAAGAGTAGTCGCACCACAGAGTTTGTCTGATGACGATTTCAACTCCCTCAACAAAATCTTGGGGGGATTTTCACGTTCTATGCTTTCCCTTGTTTGATCTGCGATTCTGCTCGACGTGCAGCCTGCTGCAATCGTTCCCTCAACAGTACACGCGGCGGCAGGCTGGTCGGGTGCCAGCATTCGGTCATGCTCCCCAGTGGCTGCTAAGCGGTGCTTGATGGTGACATGACCCTCTCGCTCGTGCCGTAGAAGCCGGTGATCGAAGATCGGCAGGAACTCTAAACGCACTTATGAATAACGGCGAGTAAGAGGGGATTATTCCTACTCTTGGAAGCGTGCCCTTAGATCCGCTTCGATGTGCTGTCGTTCTGCTCGCAGATCCGTACTCTCGGGTAGGGTGAACCCCAGATCTTGAATCTGCCTGAGTTTGCTCCACGCTTCGTAGTCGTGAAACGGATTGAGCCCCATCACGTTACCAAGACTTTGATTGGCCTGACCCACTGATGCCGATATGCGAGCGAAGGTGACGATGGCCTGGCCGAGATTCCAGTTGTTCACGAACAGAAGAAGTGCCGCTAGTGCCAGCACACAGGTTGCCACATCCCTATACTTACTTCTGTTGGCCTTTTTGATCGGGCCGTAGTTCTCAGAAATAAATTGCGCAAGCGCAAGGCTTTGCTCGTACTTGGGTTGAAGGATCGTCGGATCAAACACGGTTTCACCGTGATAGCGCTTCGTCAGCGACTCGATACGATCAACTACCTGGTGTAGCCATAGGCGTTTTTCGCGAAGAATATCCAGGGCTGTCTGATAACGCTCCCCAAGGACGCGAGCTGCCTCTATCGACCAATCGAAACCGGGCATGGCCGCAATTTCGCGCGTGAGAGGTACTCCTTGCGGCAGTTGGCCCAGCGAGGGGCTGGCTATGCGCCATAGCGTGTCAAGCCATCTAGGCATTTGGGAGTTAAGCGTTACCTGAAAAGATGTCTTGACCTTCTCCTCAAAAAACCACTCGCGCATATCGCGGATCGTCTTTTGGCTGAACGCACCCGTGTGTATTCCGCTGCAAACGAGTTCGCGGACAGCCTTCGTCAAATTCGAGTTGGTAGCCCCGAATTCGACCAGATTTTCGGGTGTGAAGCCGGCTGACTCGTTTGCTGCATAGTCGCACTGCGGGCGATGGCCTGGCGACACAAAACGGAAGCATGCTTGTCGTATTGCCTTTTTTGAGGTTCGAGAAATCGCTTCCTTGACGACATCCGCACCTGTCACAAAGCAGCACGGGCATTCGAGATCAGTGCGCAGAATTTCTCGCCATGAATCCGGTATTTGATCGGTTGCCCCGGGCGCTTGTTGTCCGCTTTTCCGAGACAGTGCGAGCAGTACTTGCTCGACATCAAGTTCTTTTTCTTCCGAGATCGAATACGCAGTTAAAGGCATGGGGCACCCGTAGTTGTTGTTTCTTGCGTCGATATATTTTAATGGAGCTTACTACGGAGGGTGGAGGGCAATCTTGCTGTTCCCTTCACCGTATCACGGCGTTCTCGCCATCAAGGGCTGCGCGTGCTAGCACGCTCGCGGGCGTTCGGCCGTCCTCGCCCCTTGACTGCTTGCGCTGCGCCGTGCTGGCGACGGTTCCGGGCAATTCCGCCCTTGCAACCGGAGATCGTCATGAGCACACTCATCACTGACGAACACCGCTTGCCTTGCAGCGTCAGGATCAGACCGCGCAAGCGGCAGCGCCGGTCGATACGGGCCTATCGCTGGAGAAGATCCGCTTTCGCTACGCGGTCAGCGGCAGCAATCCGCCTTGGAAGCCGCTGCGCGCTTTCGATGACGGCGAGAAGGTCTATATCCAGTTCCCTCCTGGCATCGCGCAAGGCGAGCTGCCTCCGCTGTTCGTCATCGGCGCGCAGGGTGATGGGCAACTGGTGAACTACCGCTTCCGCGCCCCGTACTACATCGTGGACCGGCTGTTCGGGGCAGCCGAACTGCGCTTGGGCGGCGACAAGGGCGACGTGGTGCGCATCGAGCGCACGGACGGTACGAAGGGGAAATGACCATGAGCCAGGACGACACCCCGGACGTGCCCAATCCCGACGCTGCGCCAAAGGTCGCGCCTGAGAACGTGGCGCTGCGTGCGCAGCCGCGCCCGGTAACGCGGCTCAATCGTCGCACGCTGGCGCTGCTGACCGGCGGCCTCGGCGTCGCCGTGTTGGGCGCAACGATGTGGTCGTTGCAGCCGGCGCATCGGCGCGGCGGCAACGAACCGGCCGAGCTTTACAACGTGGATCGCGTCTCGCGCTCCGAAGGACTGGACCAGCTTCCCGCCGATTACTCCAAGCTACCGGCCAAGGTGCCAGAGCTGGGGCCGCCGTTGCCCGGCGACCTGGGGCCGGCAATCGTGAAATCACAACCGGCGGTGGCCAGCTACACGCCGCCCGGCCAGGACCCCGGCGCAGCCGAGCGTGACGCACGGCGCAAGGAGGCGGAAGCGGCTGCGGGATCGACGGTGTTCTTCCGCTCCAGCAACCAGCACGCCGCAACCGCACCGGCGCAGGTGGCTGCTGCCGGTCCGACATCTGGCTTGGCGGGCTTCGATCCACAGGCCGCGGGGCCGGCCTCGACAGCGGCGCAGCCTGCCGACCCAACCGCCGTGCAGAACCGGCAAGACCAGAAAGAGGCGTTCCAGAAAGCCGGAGCCACGGAAACCCGTAATTCCGGCAACCTGCAAATGCCGGCCTCGCCGTATCAGGTGATGGCGGGGACAGTGATCGCGGCGGCGCTAGTGACAGGCATCAAGTCGGACTTGCCGGGCGACGTGATTGGCACCGTGACGGAGCCGGTGTACGACACCGCAACCGGCCGCAATCTGCTGATCCCGCAGGGGTCGCGCATCTTTGGCAAATACAACAGCCAGGTCGCCTACGGGCAAAGCCGCGTGCAAGTGGTGTGGAATCGAATCATCCTGTCGGACACGTCTTCCTTGACGCTGGACAACCTTGCCGGCACCGACCCGGCCGGCTACGCCGGCCTGGAGGATGGCGTCGATTGGCATTGGGATCGCATCGTTGCCGGCGCGGCGCTGACGACGCTGCTGGGCGTCGGCGCCGAGCTGGCCGCGCCGGAGAGCCGCAACGGTGATCGCGTCATCATCGCTGGCCGCGACAGCTTGCAGGACAGCGTGAACCAGGCCGGCCAGGAGATAACCCGGCGCAACCTCAACATCCAGCCTACCTTGACCGAGCGGCCGGGCCTGCCGGTGCGCATCATCGTCAACCGCGACTTGGTGCTACGACCATACCAGCCGCTGTTTTTCAACCGGGGAGCTTCACAATGAGCACATCGCGCAAGCTGCGGCTGGGGCCGTTGCCCAAGATCGAGAGCATCAAGCTGACTTTCACGTGCCCGGCCAGTTTGAAAGCCGACCTGGACCGCTATGCGGCATTGCACGCCCAAACGTATGGTGAGACCGTCGAAGCGGCAACGCTGATTCCATACATGCTCGAAGCCTTTATGGCAGGGGACAGGGGATTCAGGAAGGGCAACCGAGCATAGCCGCGTCGCCGAAGCCAGGCTGACGATACGACTTCTCGCTGGTACTGCGTTTTTGAACATGCCCCCCGATGTGCGCTCTTTGCTCCGGGATTTGCTGTTACTTCCATCGAGCATGGTGAAACGGTTGAACTTGGCTAAGAAACGCTCCTAAAGGGAAGTTGCATTCTTAGCCGAGCTGCCCATGGCGTTCGAGTATTCGCATCAAGACGCCGTTCGCATGCCTGAAATTTTCGCGCTGGTCGCGAAGCTCGTAGGCCCATTTTGCGCCGTGGAAAAGATTGTTGCGTAGGCGCCAGACGATCATCAGAAGAGCCAACATCCGGTCGCGGGGGTTCTCGTTCGTGCCCTCGATAACCGCCTGAACGAGATCGGGGTGGTCTGAGGGCCGAAGGTTCAGGTGAGGGAAGTGATAGGTCAGTGCACCGTCGGCGAAATAGCGATTTCGAAAATAGGCAAGCTCTGCGTCGTAGATCTCAGCTTCAAGCGTACCGTCCAAAGCCCAGGCATCGATTCGTTCCCGGATGCGGTCAGCACGGGCGAAGTTCGCCATGATCTGTGCCTCGAAAAGACTCCAGAGAAAGGCGAAGTCAAATATGGCGCGGCGATCAGGATCTGGCAGGTTCAGGAAACCGGGTGCCCGCGCTTCGAGCCATTGTTCGCTTGCACTAAGTTCCTTTTCATTCATGGCTCAGTCGTCCAGGTCTTCGTTGCGTGGGTCCACTTCCGAGAAGTCGGTTAGCGTGTCGCAGTTCAGGCAGTAATACATCTGTGACGTATCTTGAAAGTGCATGCCGCATAGGCACCCGCAGAAGGGGCAGCATTCTTCGATTTCAAGGTCGCCCCATTCCCATACCCCAAGATACTCCGGCACTGCATCACGGTCATAGCCAACGATTTGGAAAGCGTCAGCGTTTTTGGCGACAAATCCGTCTCGGCCAGCGCGCATGAGAATGGGCAAGATCTCTGCAGGCTCGATTGCGAACCACTCGCCGCGCACATGGGCCGATTCGAAATGCTGATGAAGCAGGCGTTCAAGCTGAAAGGCATTGGCTACCTCGATCCATCCGAGCAGTTTCAGATCAAGAGGGTTGCCGGTCTGGAGATTGCGCTTACGCTCCTCGATGTTCTTCGCCACCCCGATCTTGATAGGAGAGCATCCGTTTTCATCTTCGCCAATGAAATAGACCGGCACGTTGTTTCCCCTGCGCTTTCAACAGAGCCGGTCGAGCAGCATCTCGACCATCTCCTTGTTCGAGTGGGCGACAATGTCGAGCGGACGGTTTTCCTGCCGTATCAGCGCGATCAGGAGACAGGCCGTGAAGGCCCAGAATGATGAATCGGCTGGCAGAGTGTAGCCGCTGATCATCGCAGTCAGCCGTTCGGCGATCGGTGGGTATTGGCGATTGCCCCAATGTGCATGGCTCGGCGTCATCGCATGAATGATTACGGCGGCGAGCGTGATGCCCATTGCACGCTTCTGCTGGACCTGGGCGAAATCGTGTTCGTGTTTTTTTGCGTAGGCAGCGAGCCCGCTTGTCATGAAAGTGCGGGCATAGGCGTCACAGGCGATCTCCTCTTCAGGTAGCGTGGAGGGCGCGCTTTCATCGGCGCAGAACATGACGTGCTGGAATTCGTGTAGCAGCGCGAAGGCCAAGGCGAGCGCAACAAGGTCAAATGCCGCCATGTGCTGGACGTCGCCCAGACCATCACGGTCGGCGCTCGGCTGGGGGATGTCCGCCGGCCAGGAGATTTCGGAGGTCTGTTCTGCTGTGATGAGCGACTGGGCGGTGGCGATGCGCTGCTTGTAGTCGAATTCATATTGACCGCGTTCTGCATCGACACTGAGGGCTTGGTCGAGCGGCATCCCGCTGGATGTCGCGACAACCAAAGCCGGTGCGTACACTTCGATCGCACGCCACGAGCTGAAGCCAAGCAGCCAGAACAAGTCGATCGTCTTAGTGTCGAACTGGATACGCTTTGCGTCGGCGTTCATCGTCACGCCCTTGCTGCTTGGCGCGACCTCGACGGCATGGCCGTATTGGCGCCAAAGCCCGCTGATGTCGTCGGCTCGCTCGGGCACGGCGCCGCGCAGGAGGTGGAGGACGGTCGTCCGGTCAGATGGCTCATTCGTCATGGTCGGTGTCTCTTCTGTGTTCATGGGTGCCGGGTGGATGGCGACGGTCACGGCGGTCCGCTTTGGTCCCGCACCTCGCTCGTCGCAGAGGGTTCGCCGCCCATCTGCAGATGGGTGATCGATGAGATGACTGAATTCGCCCACATGGTGCTGCACTCTATGTCGCCGTCGCGTTCGAACCAGTGGGTCGCACCAGGGATGAGATCGAAGGGAATGGGATGTGTTGCCAGTGGGTTGTGAAACACCTCGAGCTCCTGACACCAAGCTTCGCCCCACGGCCAGAGCGCCTGGTATTCGGCGCTGTCGACGGCAAGGTTGAAATCGATAGGCTCCAATGCGCCCGGAGTTCGGTCGAAGAGAATGCCGCGCCTGGTCATCGTCAGCCCGGGCGGTCGCCATCCTGCCAGGAAACCCATACGGTTGAACTTGGCGAGCGTTGCCGAATTGCTGAAGACGACGGCCGAGAGGTGGGCGAAATCGGGGTCGCGAAAGAGCCCTGCAGGGATGCTGTGTTGGCCTGTCAGATTGGCAATCGGCACTCCAATTGCACGGCGCTCGGCGCCATCCCCAGCGACATCCGCGCGTAGGCCGTAAAGGTAGGTGGGAAGCGCCTCCCGGCTCCAGACCATGGAGCCGGAAACATGAAAGTCGGCGATCGCTAAGGCGAAAGGCAGCCCCTTTACATGCTCCAGTTCATGATAGTTGCGCTGGAGCTTGCCGCGCAGCGTCTTTGCGAAGCGCTCGGCGGGGTTGCCTGTCAGCCGTTCAATTCGATCCTTTGGGGCATGGACCCATTTCCCGATGCCGCCGGCGCGTGGGAGCTCGGAGTTTGCCGTAACCGCCTCAATCCAGCACGCATTGTCGTCCTTCTCGATCAGGAAGTCGGGAGAGACGTGGTCTTGTCGGACGCTCAGGCCCTGCTCACGGAAACAACTGAGAAGGTAGAGTTCGAACAGTCGGGAGGCGAAGTTGCCGGTTTGAAAATCCGAGACGAAATTGGCGTCGGGATTGGGTAGCGCGAAGTAGCATTCGCCGATTGCCATGAGCGCTGGCAGATGGCTGATCGTGCTTATTAGCAGATCGAACTCTGGGGACGTCCCACGCGGCCCAGGTTTCAGCAATAGTGGGCGACGCTTGGCCCCCGGCGGCAAGGGTTCCGCTGGATCGCCGGCACGCATGGCAATGCTGAGTCGGTCTAGTGTGGTCTCGGGCGTGGGGTAGGGGCCGCTTTCATCGACTTTGATCCAACTGTGGTCGATGCGTCGGCGCATGGCCAGACTGGTGAAAGCCCCTTTCGTTGGATCAAGAAGAATGCAGCCGGTTACGCCACCATTTCCGGCCTGGTAGGCGCTGAAGATATGTGCGGGGTCGAAATTGGGACCGCGTTCGAGCGACAGGGCGTAGAGCTCGAATTGGCGCTGGCTGATTGGGGTGATAAGTCGCGTCTCATCGGTTGGGGACATGGCCGGCCTCGTAGCTCCGTCTGCGGTAGGTGCTCGAACGCAACTTCATCGTCACAACAACTCCTCTGTGGCGAGGATATCGTTGGATTCCCATCCATCGCCTTGGCGGGTTGTCACGAACTCACGGTCCCAGACGCCCCAATTCACGGGCAGAGGAGCCTGTGCCAGGGGATTGTGAACATAGGTGATCGGTCGAACCTGGCGCGAGAGGTTGCCAAGGCCAACCCGTGACCAGATCACGCCCGAGATGTCGGCGAAGCGCTCATCGAGGAAGGCCGTGCGCGGGATTGGATTTCGTTCTCGATGGATCAAGGGAGCGGCGTGAAGGCCTTCTTCGAGGACATCACCTGTATCTCGGCAAATGGTGAGGAAAGCTCCGCCGATGGGGAACAACGTCGTCATGATGAGAGGTAAGGGGTGTTCGGGGACATACACGCCGAAGCGGCTGGCGTTGATCGCGATGATGCGGGTGTCTTCCGGCCCGATCACGCCCTGTTCGATGTAGCGGCTGATCTTCCGTGTCTTCGTCCAGAATGCCCCGGAGGTCCGAAGCTGCGCTTGACGGATCGGTGCGGCGACAAGGCCGCCGCCCTCATTGATCGGCACAGGGCGCACGATCTGGTCGGGCCCCGGAGCGCCTTCGTCTGGAGTGATAGCCTCAATCCAGATGCGGCGATCCTCTTCGAGGACGCATAGGTCGGGCTGGCCGCCTTCGCGCTGACGGTCGGTGACGGGCAATAACGTGCGTCCCATCCCAAGAAGCGTGCAACCCAGATACATTTCCCAGAAGCGCCCATCGACGTCACGTGCGAAGCCCTGGCGGAAGTCTGGATCCGCATAGGGCTCGTAGCGCCCCCACATCTCTTGCAGCATGGCGCGAAGTTGCTGCTCAATCGGAAGTTCGGCGGCCTTCAGGTTCTCGAACCCTAGATCGAGATTGGCGCCGTCAACGTCGAATAGATCACTCATTGTCTGATTGTTTCTAGATGAATATTGTCCTTTTCCTGTGAGCATATTACTAGTTGCGGGCGCGTCTCAAGGACGAAGCGGACGAAGCGGACGACGCTGACGACATCTCTAAGATCAATAGGGGGCCGAATTCGATCTGGAAGAGGTGCAGCGCGCTCTGGAGCCTCATGCGCCTGATATCCTAATGGCAGTTTGGCGGTGCGAGTGGCATTTCAACAACACTAATTTCTAAGAGATAACGCGTGTCCCAAGACAACATCAATAAAGAGTTCTATCGCGGGCCGCAAATGACGGTTCAGATGCAGCTGACTCCTGAGCAATATGCTGCCATGAAGGAATGGTCGGCGAGCATTCCCACCTTGCACTTCCTAGATATTTGCGTCGTCAATGCAACGAAGCTCTCTGCGGCCGCCCTGCAGAATGACACGCGCAAGGCAAGCTACGTCACACGCCTGCAAAGCCTGGATAGGCCCCAGCATTGCTTCTCGTACCTTTGTGCGCTGATTGAGAAAGTAAGCGACACGCGGGGAAGCGCCTCCGATGCTGAGCTGGAAGAGCAAGTCTTGAATGACATGGCCGCGTTACGGGCGTTTTTCAAGAATGCCCGTGTGTATGAGCCTGATGATTTCGTGATCAACTACCTTCGAGATTTGAGGCGCGCCCCGCACGAGCTCGCGAGGCCTAGCTATTTGAGCTTCCTCGAAACTATCAACAATCAATCCGGGCTCAAGGACCCGGTGTCGCCTGCGCTCAGGTTCCAGAAAGCCGCAGAGATATTGAGGGAGGCAGATGCGTTATCAGTAGCAAGGCAGCATCCAGTAGTTCTGCTAACGCTCGCTTGTCTCTACGGAAACCAAGCAGCGAGGAAGCTTATGAAATTCAAGGCAGACCCGCAAAAATTCAATGCCGAGAATGCGTTGGCTGACATCATGGCGATATCAAGATTTGCGAGCCTCAAGTTGGAGGTCGAGCACGTCGGGCGACAAGGTGGCAGCTACATGCGCTCGGAGTTCCTCACCGACGACGATGGACTCGTCGGTGTGTTCAAGTGCTTTGAGGCAAAGGCCGTGAGGCATGAACAAAAGGGAGATGCCTACGAGAGTCGGATTGAGGTTAGTGTCAAGCTGGAAGAACTTCTGACCGACCTCGCGGCCAAGCGTCGGGTCACGCCGAGCCATATGGAAGGAGCGACAGAGCAAGGGCCCGATGAGTATGAGCAGATCCTTAACTTATTGGTCCAAGCACCGGAAGGTGCATCGGAGCCGGGTGATCACTCTTGAAACCTTACGAGAAGAATTATGCCGTTTGATTACCTGGCAGCATTTCCCATCCCAGCTCACGTCCTGCCACCAAGGCTGCGCGGCCTGTTGGAGCCTGTCGGCTTGTCGCCAGAACAAGTCGTGGAGGTCGCCTCCATGCACGAATCCGATCTACATGGGGGGCAGGCCGAGCACCTACATCTGCTAATGGCCGTGGTTCCTGGGCTGGATGAAGGGGGCATAGAAGTTCCTTCTGAAGCCGGCAATGGTGTGGTTGAGTATTCCGTACCTGCGGGTGATGAGCGTGGCTGCTCCGCCAGTTTCGTTCCGTCAATATCGGGGTATGACTATATTGTTGCGGCATGGGGTAATGGCTCTTTCTACACCTTCAATCTAGCCGAGAAAGTCTGGATGACGCTTGGACTGACACCCCGTTGTGTCGGGAACGATCAGCAGCGTTTGGTCTACGACGACTTGGGTCTCCCAGAGATTGGTGTGGCAGAGGGAGAGGTTTCCAGTGACTATCACTGGAGCTTGAAGAGATCGGTCAGTTGGCGCATGTCGAATGAGTACCTCCGTCGCTACCTTTGGTTGCGAGGAGCCCGAGGCGTGCGCGTCTTCTACTACTCAGCCTTGCTACCGGATGGCCCGGAAGTCCGCGCAATCATGGGAGGAGAGCCCCATCTAGTCCGTAAGCCCGCTGAGGGGGTCGCTTGGTATGAGCTCGACATTCGCGAGCATAGAGGCGGACTTCTCCTCCAACTGTGGGCTTCAGTTGAGGCGGTGATGCCAGATCTTTGTCCGGAGCAGACCGCTGAAGGCATTCAGTGGCCTGGTGATGCTGAACCCATGACTCACGCACGTGCGAACGCCTTGGTGGGACACGATACGGTTTATCTCGACGATCGGTTTTTGGAGAAGTACGAACAGAGCGTTTTCTACGACTCGACGCCAGCTCATGTTTGGGATAAGTGGTCCTGTAGCCCATCGTACCGGGGCCAGTGGAGTTTTACTGAATGCCAGCGAGTCGGACGAAATCTAATCCAGGTGCCGATGCGCGAGTTGTATAAGCCAAAACCAGATCGTGAAATAGTGCACGCCAGATCCTTTGCGATTGATCCGGCCGGCTTGGCGCACGTGGACCTGGAAGAAGAGCATGTGGTCGCCAAGGTGCAGCGGCTGCTGGATGTGCTTCTACGATTGGGCGATGGACTTTCCGCCCTAGGTGCAACCGTGGGATTGAACAAGTCGGCAGTAGAGCTGACCGGCTTTGATCGTGCAGAGGTGGCAGCCAATGGTTGGCTCGCCTATCCGGCTCTCGGTCGGTTGGCCCAGGTTGCGCCGTTGAACATGACGCAGCAGATGTTCCTCGCTCGCTGCAAAGGCTTGCACGAGGTGTGGCAGCGCCTTCCAAACGGATACCTCAAGTTATTGTTGGAGCGGGCTGGATGTCCGAAGGGAGCTGTCAAGGAGCTAGGAAGTCTTCGGTTGCTGCAAGCACTCTTGAACGTCATCGAAGGGCTGAATGCTCACGAGGAGGCAAGCGATGCCTTTGCCTCAGCTAAAGAACCAGAGGGTTGGAACGATCGCAATGAATCCACGGCCCCCTTGTTCTTGAACAACGATCTAAGAATCGCCGATGCGCACGAGGCCGTTGAGCGGTGCTTGACGACTCTGCAGCGGCTTGGCTTCGACATAGCAAACGTCAACTCAGGCTACGGACGGGCACTCGATTTCGTCTTGGACGGCGTTATCAATGCCTTAAGGACAGTGGCCACAGCTATCGAGAAACTGCTAAGGCCAGCGTAGGCAGACCAATAGAAGATGGGAGAGGGGACAGAACTCGCTGTCTCCTGTATCTTGCGAGGTGATCGATGATGTCGTCGCTAGAGTCGTCGCCCCTCAAACTTTTCCATCTTCCGCGGCAGAGAAAGCTCTCGTCGGATGACGGTAAAGGCGACGGTAATGGCCCATGTCGATCATCGCAAAACCCTTTAACCACGCGGGTTTACGAGACCTGTTGATGATCGAGTGGGGAGTGATCCGTTGCCCGATGTGGCTCGGTAGTAAAAAGTATTGAAGATCACCAGAGCCCGCGTAAATGCGGGCTTTTTTACACATGGTCTGGTGCTGCGTTGCCAGTAGCGCGATGAGCGGCATGCGAATGACTCACATCCGGCCTGGGCGACTCAGATACCGAGCCGTTCCAATTGGCAGAAGCGATTGATTGCGTCCGGCTGCCCCAGCTTCAACTTTGGCAAATCGATGCTCTCAAACATCTCCGCATATCGTCGCCGGTTTGCTGGGGTCGCGACGGCAATGTGGTGGATCATTTGCCATTTGATGCTATCGACGCTGCCTTCCAGCGCACCGGGCCGATGACGTTCGAACCACGTACGACGGAAGTACCGAAGAAGGCTGGTCGTCGAGGAAACGTCAAGCAGTATGAGTCCCGTAGCGCGTGCCAGGCGCTGTGTGATGCATTGAGTGTAGTTTCCTTCCATAACCCAGCTTTCTCCCTTTATCGCTGCGTCATGGAGACATAAAAATTCGGCTTCCGGTCGCGGTTGCCAGTCGGTATTGGGCTCGTGGAACAAGCGGTCGAGGTGCACAACGGGCAAGCCTCGCTTACGCGCGATAGCATTGGCCAAGGTGGACTTGCCGCTGTTGGAGGGCCCCATCACGCAGATGCGCTGGCCCAGGTCGTCGAGGCAGGTCATTGGGTATGGTCTTCCTTCAAGAGGCGCAGCTCGCTCGGTCCGACTTGGATGAGATCGATGCCGAATCTAAGGTTTCGAATGGCCGTCGATGTCGTTGATGAAATCCACCACGTCGCGGTTGAATCGCTCCGGCTGCTCCTGGAAAGGCGCATGTCCCGCTCCGTCATACAGCATGTTTCGAATTCGTGCATTCACACCCTTGGCCCTCGCCAGCGATGGCCCAACCTTTACCAGCGCATCGTCCGAACCATAGATCAGTACCATCGGCACGGTAGTCCGCCCCAGGCCCTTCACCAGCGGGATCGTCATCGAAGGAACGGCCCTTTGCATATCCCATGACGCCAGCGCTGCATTGGCGAGCAGACGCTCAAAGACTGGGCGATCCGGTTGCTTCTTAAAGCATAGTGCGAGGAAGGTACGCTCGCCATCCAGATGCGTCTTCAGGTCCGGAGCGGTCATGTCCCGATAGACCTCCGGGTGGGCAACGATCTGGTCGGGCGTCAGTTCGATGACCCCATCGACGTAGATCACTCCCTTAATGTCGCCATCGCCATAGGCAGCAAGGTAATGGGTGATAACGGCAGCACCCAGTGACCAACCCACCAGCACCGGCTTGCGAGCGTGCGTGGTCTTGATGACCGCCGCGAGATCGTCTGCCCAGCGGCGCCCATCCGTATAGGCTTCTGTCCCGGCCGGCTTGCTCGACATGCCATGGCCGCGAAGGTCGTATGTGATGAGCCGATAGTGCTGGAGAAGGGGGCTGCTTACCTGAGCATCCCAATTCAGGCGACTGCCGAGCAGTCCGTGGACGAAGACGATCGGAGGGCCCTCGGGGTTGCCTGATTCCTGGACGGCCAGGGTGACGCCATCAGGGGCAACGGCCGTGTATTCGCGGGTGGCAGCCAGCGCGGCGGGCAGGGCGGACATCATGGTGATGGTTACGAGAAGCAGGCAAAAAGCGCGGCGGAGCATTCGAGCGTGCATGGGTTGGAGGTCCTGGATCATTACGATCCGCGCAGTCTCAACCCTCACACTGATGTGAGAGTCAAGCGAACACGCTATCTTTCTCCCGCATGAAGTCGCCATCCCCCAAAGATCTGTTGACCATCGGTGAACTGGCCCACGAAACAGGCGCCAGTCTTCGTTCGATACGGCATTACGACGAGCACGGGTTGCTCGCCTCGGCACGGGCCGGTAACGGCTATCGCCTTTTCCCCGTCGCCGCCATTACCCAGGTCAGGCAGGTCCAACGACTGATCGGCGCGGGGTTCAGCATTGCTGAAATCCGTTCGTTCCCTGGCTGCATGCTCATGGTCGAAGGTGCGGCGGCGTGCCCCGAGACGGCGCCCCTACAACATGCCCGGCTTGCGGCTATCGAGCGTCAGATGGCGGATCTGGAGCGCAGACGGAACCGTCTGCGTTCGATGCTGGCCGAGGCTGCGCCTCCGGAGCCGGTCGCCGCCTCGCGTCGCTTACGAAAGTCGAAAACTTGATTGTCTTGACCATTTCAATCGCCAATCACCATAAGGTGCTTTCCGTCACTTAGACGATTGGCGGGCTTTCGCGGCGAAGGCGGCAGGAATAAGTTCTTGCGACCCCTCCCCGCCGAGCTGAAAACCGTGAAAAAACAATTTATTAACCGCACCTCATTGTTTGCGTGCGCCGGACTCGCCATGGCCTTCAGTCATGTCGCCATGGCCCGGGTCAGTGTCACGGTTTCCCCCAGGGACGCGTCGCTTGCGGCCAATGGCCAGCAGCGGTTCGTCGCGAATGTCACGGGCGGGACCACGCGTGACGTGACCTGGCTGGTGAATGGCGTGCCGGGCGGCGCACCCAGCCTGGGTACCATCAGTGCCGATGGCCTGTATCAGGCACCGGCCGGTGAAGCGGGGCGCGTCCAGGTGTCCATCGCCGCGGTATCGAAGGACGATCCCTTGTCGTCGGACGCCACCTCGGCATCGGTGGCTGCGCCGGTGACGGCAGGGAAAACCTACTATGTCGCGCCGAATGGCGACGATGGCGCTGACGGCAGCGCCGCGACGCCATGGCAGACGGTCCAGCATGCTGTCGACAATGTGTCTGCCGGCGCGACCATCCAGCTGGCCGCAGGCACCTATAACGAGCTGGTGACCGTGTCAGCCTCAGGCTCAGCCTCGGCGGGATATATCACGATCACCTCCGCCGACGGACAGAAGGCGATTCTCGATGGCAGTGGGCTTGAGGCATCGGGAAACCAGGGAATCATCACCCTGGGCAGCGTGAGTTACGTGCGGATCAAGAACCTGGAGCTGAAGGGGCTTGAGTCGGGCGTGGCCGACAATGTTCCCGCTGGTATCTACATGGAAGGCAGCGGCGACCATATCGAGATTCGTGACAACGATATCCACGACATCAAGACCACGCTGGATACCTCCGACGGCAACGCGTTTGGCCTGGCGATCTATGGCACGACAGCCAAACCCATCAGCAACGTGATCATCGACGGCAACAAACTGCATGACCTCACGCTGGGTTACAGCGAATCGCTGTCGGTCAACGGCAATGTGACCAACTGGCAGGTTACGCATAACACCATTCATGGCAACAACAATATCGGTATCGATGCCATCGGCCGTGAAAAGACCGCGCCGGTCGACGACCAGGCACGCAATGGCTGGATCGCCGATAACGAGGTTTACGACATCACCTCCACGAAGAACCCGGCCTACGACTTCCAGCCGGCTGCCGGCGGCATCTACGTGGACGGCGGGGCGTTCATTACGATCGAGCGCAACAGCATCCGCACGTCGGATATCGGGATCGAGCTGGCGAGCGAGCGTGACGGGAAGATCACCAGCAACATCGTTGCCCGGAACAATGTCCTGCGGGACAACATCGTGACGGGCATGTCGATCGGTGGCTATAAGCTCAAGGCGGGGGGCACCACCTATTCGTCCGTGATCAACAACACTTTCGTCAACAACGATACGTCGATGTCAGGCTCGGGAGAATTCCAGATCCAGTTCCACGCCGAGGACAACCTGGTGGCGAACAATATCTTCTATGCGAACAAGCAGGGGCTGTTCCTCAACAGCATCGATCCGAATGGCCCGACGCCGGCCCGGTTCGAGAACAATGTTTACTTCACCACGGGTGGCACGTCGAAGGCGACGTGGAAGTGGCATAACGTGAACTCTCGCTCGCTGGAAGACTTCCAGAACAAGAGTGGGGCTGTCCGCGGTTTGATGGCTGATCCGCTCTTCGTCAACACGGGAAAATACCCGCTGCGTATTTCAGCGAATTCGCGTGCCGTGGCCTACGGTCTCAATAAGGGACTGGTGCTCGAAGGTCCGCAGGATCAGTCGGGAGCATCACGCCTGTCGCAGGATGGTAGCCTGGATGTGGGCGCACTTCAGCACTGATCGCGAAAAAAGGGGGTTGTCGTCCAGCCCCTTTTACGATCATCGGTACATCTGAAGACTCCGGCATCGCGATCGTTCGCGATGCCGGAGTCTTCGATCACATCACTGCCGTAGCAACGCCGCATCCACCACCGGTGGAACGCCAAACGCCTTCTTGTACTCACGACTGAACTGGGAAGCACTGGCATAGCCGGTCGCAAAGGCCACGGAAGTCACGTTGCCTGCCCCTGAAGCGAGCCGGCCACGCGCATCCAGCAGGCGGATATACCGCTGATAGGCCAGCGGCGAATGCCCGGTAATGGCCTTGAAGTGTCGATGAAACGAGGTGACGCTCATGCCAATCGATTCGGCGAGCTTTGTCACGCTCATGGGCTGGTCGGCATGCTCGCAGATCCAGTCCGCCGCGATCTTGATCTGGCTGAAGCGCGCGCCGTTATGGCCCATCTGGCGGAGCCTCGGGCCCATGGGGCCCTGCAACAGGCGATAGAAAAGCTCCCGTTCGAACTGGGGTGCCAGCACCGGGATGTCGGCGGGCGTATCCAGCAGGCCGAGCAGGCGGCCCAGGGGTTCCAGGATGCTTTCTTCCGCCTTGCCCGTCGAGATGGCACCCACTGGCTCGTCGCTTCGATCAGGCATGTCCATCATCAGGCTGGCAATCACGCCCGCGTCGAGCATCACGTTGACGCCGATATAGGGTGCCTCCGGCGTCGCGTCGGTCACCTGGGAAAGAAACGGCAGCCCGACCGAGGCGATGCAGCATGAGCCTGCGCAGAAGTCGGATGTCTTTCCGGCGAAGGTGAGTCGTTTTCTGCCTTGAAGCATTATGTAGAACGTCGGCTCGAACAACGCCGGAATCGGCTCGGTCGGCGCTTCGGCCGACCAGATGACCAGCCGGGGCACGGCGGTCTGCACGCGGAGACCTGCTCTATGACGGTTCGCTATCGCGATCAGATGGGCGAGCAAAGGGGCGTCTCCTTACCGGGTGATGTATGCCAGCCGATCTCGAAGCTAATCAAATTGGCAGGATCAGGCAAGTCTCTGGCGTGATGAGGGATGCTCGTCCGGCGTTCGCGGGCGAAAAATAGACCATCGCCACCACACGTCAAAGGATGCTTTCATGTCGAGTAAACCTGTTGCCCTCATCACTGGCGCCAACAAGGGCATTGGCTTCGCCATCGCACGCCAGCTGGGTGAACGCGGCTATTCCGTCTGGCTGGGATGCCGTGATGCAGGGCGCGGCGAGAAAGCTGCCGCCGAACTGCGTAGCGCCGGCCTCGATGCGCATGCCATCACGCTCGACGTAGCGGACGCCCAGAGCGTGGCAGCCGCCCGTACGCGACTTGAGAGCGAGGTCACTGCCCTGGACGCGCTTGTGAACAATGCAGGCATCAGCATTGGGACGACAACGCGGGCCAGTGAAGAATCCATTGACGACATGCGCCTCATGTTCGACGTGAACACGCTGGGGCCGATGCGAGTCACCCAGGCCTTCCTGCCGTTGCTGCGTCGAGCGGAGGGCGCACGCATCGTCATGGTCAGCAGTTCGCTCGGCTCCATCAGTGAGACGGCCGACATGAGCGGCCTTATCTGGACCGTGGGTTATCCTGGCTACAGCGCATCCAAGAGCGCATTGAACATGCTGACCGTGAAGCTCGCCAAAGAGCTGCTTGACGAAGGCATCAAGGTCAATGCCATCAATCCCGGTTACGCAGCAACCGACCTCAACGGGCACAGCGGCTATCGCCGTGTGGAAGATGCAGCGGTTGCCGCCGTGGAGCTGGCGACACTCAGCCCCATGGGGCCTACCGGCGGTTTCTTCCATGATGGCCATGCGCAGCAATCACGGCATGGCTGGTGATGGGGAAGGGCCCATCCGTCGCCATGCTGCGACGCGCAACGAAAAGTGCCGCATAAAAAGATACTTGCGCATTAATCATACAATATGCTTGCATGCGGCATCCCGATAAGGGCTATGGAAGGAGTGCCGGACGTGCAACGTATAGTGCTGGTTGGTGCCTTATGCGCGGCGATGGCGATAACCGCCTCGACGCACGCGGCCGAAGCAAAGCGTGAAAGCTTCGGCACGCTGCCCGATGGAACCAGGGTGGATGCCGTGGCGCTCGACAGCGGCCATGGCGTGAAGATCCGCGTCATGGCCTATGGCGCGGGCTTGCAGGAAGTCATCACACCCGACCGGCAGGGTCATGCCGCCAATATCCTGCTTGGTTACGCCAGGTTCGATGATTACGTGAAAAACCCGCAGTATTTTGGCGCCACGGTGGGTCGTTATGCCAACCGCATCGCCAAGGGTCACTTCACGCTAGACGGCCATGACTACACCTTGCCGGTCAATAACGGCCCCAACTCGCTTCACGGTGGTACCAAGGGTTTCGACAAGGTGCTGTGGACGATGGGTGACGTGAAGAGCAGTGCGGACAGTGCCAGCGTCACGTTCACCTACGTCAGCCCCGATGGCGACATGGGCTATCCGGGCAAGCTCACGGCCACTGCTACGTACACGCTGGACGCGCACAACCGACTGACCCTTGTCTACGGCGCCACCACCGACAAGCCGACCATCGTCAACCTCACCAACCATGCTTACTGGAACCTGGCGGGCGAGGGCAGTGGTTCGGTCATGGACCAGCGGCTGACGATCCCGGCCGATCAGTACATACCGGTGGACGCCACGGCGATTCCGCTGGGTGACATCAAGCCCGTGGCGGGTACCCCGTTCGATTTCCGCAAGGGCAAGCCGATCGGCCAGAACGTGCGTGAGTCCGAGCAGCAGCTTCTCAATGGTCGCGGCTACGATCACGATTTTGTCATCGCGAAGGACATCGCCAGGGAGCCGCGTTTGGTAGCGAAGGTGGAAGATCCGGTGTCGGGCCGCACCATGACCTTGAAATCAACCATGCCCGGCTTGCAGTTCTACTCGGGCAACTTCCTCGATGCGACCAGCGTCGGCACGGGAGGCCATATGTATCGCCAGGGTGATGCCTTCGTACTGGAACCGCAGCTCCATCCGGATACGCCGAACCATCCGTCTTTCGGTTCCGCACGACTGGCACCGGGTCAGCAGTACAGCCACACCATCGTGTATGAATTCGGCACGACAGCTGAAGGAAGCAGGCACTGAGATCACTGGCGAACGAGCGCCGGGGAGGGCGCTCGTTCGTTAGATTGCTTCAGGCTGGCATGACGGGAAACGACGTGATGCGAAGCTTGGCGCCGGCATAAGGCACCAGTCGCAAGGTGGTGACCGGTTCGTCTTCCATCGCTGGCGTGGCGGGCACGGGTTCGGCGGCGCCTTCTTCCGCCTTCCATGAGGCCAGTCGCCCCTTCACCTGAAGTGTCACGGCGGGTGTGGCGCCTGCAAAAGGGCGCTTGCCGACGTCATGGTGTTGCGCGGTGGCGTCAGTCGCCACGGCGTAATTCCAGGCCGAAGTGGGATACACCTGCCAGTCGTTGGTGAGCCCGCGTTTGCGCCACTTGACCCAGGCCTCACCCACGGGCAAGGAAAACACCAGGGCGCCCCGCGTGAAACTGATCGAATCGTTGTATCCCTTTTCCGCGATCACATCGGCGGGAAAGGAGAGTCGGATCGTGTCCCCCGTGGACCACCGACGCTCGATGGTGACGAAACCCTCCCGTAGACTCACCTGCACGGATTCTCCGTTGATGCGTATCGACGGCGAACGACACCATGCAGGTATGCGCAGGCGAATGGGAAACTCCACTGGCGAGTCGGGCTTGAGGGTTATCGCGATGTCGTCGCGGAAGGGGTAATCGGTTTCCTGCTCGATCTGCACGGGTACGCCGCGAGCCACCGCGTTGACGCAGCAGGGTGCGTATACCGTGGCGGCAAGGCCTCCATCGGCGCAGGCCATCCACAGGCTCGCCGTCAGCTTCGGCCAGCCCTGGTGGAAGTTCGCCGTGCAGCAGCCGAAATGAGGATCGAGGCCGAACAGGTTGGCCTCGGGGCCATTGGTGGTCCATGGCCTGCGATGCAGGCTGCATTCCACCTGGTTGGGTTGCTGGTCGTACTGGTGCGCCCACATGTCGTCGGTGAATGCGCCCGGCAAGGCGTTGTAGGCGATGCGTTCGATGCGGTCGCCCAGTGCCGCATCACCGGTAATCGCCAGCGCCACTTCCAGCGAATACATGGCTTCCACCACCGTACACAACTCGACGCCTTGCGATGGATTGCGGCCGGCCAGATGCTCGTCGGCGGAATACATGCCATTGGCCAGACCGTGGTACTGGTCGAGCTGGGCAAGCTGGTGATGTATGGCGGCACGATCATTTGCATCGCGCGATATCAGCGACCAGACGGGAGAGGCCTTAAGTGCCTGGGCGATATTCACGCCATGCACCTGCAAACCGTCGTCTTCCATGAAGGCGTTCTTGCCGCCCTTGGCTTCTACCGTCTTCGCATCGGTTTTTTCCCGGAAGGGAAACACGGCGAACATGCCTTGCCAGTCGTAGCCCTGTTTTTTCAGTAGCGCGGCAAGGTCCAGCAGCTTCGGGTCCTGCGTGCGCGTGTAAAGCCAGAGAAGGCAGGCCACTTCATCCTGCCAGCGCATCCGGCCCCAGTCGCGCAACGGGCGCTCAGGCAGGGCTTCGAGCTGGTAGTGAAAATAGCGGGTCATGAACGGTATGACGCGCGCATCGCCGGTCAATTCCTGGTACTGCGTCAATGCCTTGAGCATGACCATGCGCGGCCACCAGTCGTCATTGCTCTTCGGGCCGAACATGCCGTTGGCCCAGGGATGGTCCAGCGTCCAGTCGACGAAGCGCTGCGCTTTCGCCTTCAAGGTGGGCGAGTCGAGCTGCCATGCAAGGGGTAGCAGGCCATCGAGGTAGTACGGTCCGCGTTCCCACGATTCCCCGGTGCCACCCAGCCAGCCGCTATTGGGACCGAGATCCGGCCATGTTTCATCCACCCGACCGCCGAGGCCCGCCGCCTGGATTTCCAGCTGACGGCGCAACCAGCCCGAAGGGCGAATCGATCCTGCCGGTAGCAGCTGGAAGGGCTGGGGAGCGAGAGGTGCTGGTGGAAAGGTCGCGGCGGCCTTCGGGGCCACTGTTGCACCCACTGCGCCTGGCGGCAGCAGCGACGTCACTGCGCCCATGACGGAGGCTTTCAGAAAGCCCCTGCGACCGGACATGCTCGGATCGTGCATTCGGGAAAACCCTCTCGCTTCATACCCTGAAAGCGAAATGTACGACTATTTGACGGTTATGAAAGCGCCCCGCGTGAGCGGCGCCTACTTGCCTTAATACGCTCGCGCGGAGGACGCGCATTGACATATCGGTAAATCCCGATATTATCGCGCCATGGAACTGCTCGAGATATTCAAAGCCCTCTCAAACCGGACCCGCCTCGACATCCTGAAGGGGCTGAAGGATCCAGCGAAGAACTTCCCACCTCAGGACGAAGGTGACGTTCATACCGTGGGTGTCTGCGTCAGCAGCATCCAGGAGGGCGTGGGGCTCTCGCAATCGACGGTGTCCGATTACCTTGCCACGTTGCAACGGGCGGGGCTGGTTGAAGTCAGGCGCATCGGTCAGTGGACGTACTACAAGCGGAACGAAGCCACCATCAGTGCACTTGCCCGGATCATCGGCAAGGAACTGTAGTTTCGTTCTGCTCCTATATATCGATAATTCCCGATATCCCTTTTTAACGAAACGAGGAAACACCATGCAGGCGCTGGTACTGACATCCTTTGGCGGGCCGGATTCATTCGAGCTTTGCGACGTCGCCCGGCCCATGCCGCAGGCGGGCGAGATTCTGGTGCGCGTACATGCCACCTCCATCAATCCGCTGGATTACCAGGTGCGCCGTGGCGACTATCCAGACCTCGTGCCCTTGCCGGCGATTACCGGGCATGACGTATCCGGCGTGGTTGAAGACATCGGCCCCGGCGTGACGGCGTTTTCCCCGGGAGACGAGGTCTGGTACACGCCGCAGATATTCGAAGGGCAGGGAAGCTACGCGGAGTATCACGTGGCTGCCGAAGGTATCGTGGGGAAGAAACCCGCCGCATTGAGCCATCTGGAGGCCGCCAGCCTGAGCCTGGTGGGCGGCACGGCATGGGAGGCCCTTGTCGTGCGTGCCGGATTGCGCGTGGGTGAAAGCATTCTCGTCCATGGTGGTGCCGGAGGCGTTGGTCATGTGGCCATACAGCTGGCGAAGGCCATCGGTGCCAGGGTCTTCACGACCGTGCGGGAAGCCAATGCGGAATTCGTGAAACGGATGGGCGCCGATGGGGTCATCGACTATGAGAAGCAGGATTACGTCGAAGCCATCCTGCGTGAAACGGATGGCCATGGCGTCGATGTGGTGTTCGACACCATCGGTGGCAGCACCTTGTCGCACAGCCCGGATGCGCTTGCCCAACTGGGGCGCGTGGTATCGATCGTGGACATTGCGAAGCCGCAGAACCTTATCCATGCGTGGGGCAAGAACGCGAGCTATCACTTCGTCTTTACCCGGCAGAACCGCGGCAAGCTCGATGAATTGAGCGCCCTGGTGATGCGGGGCCAGTTGCGGCCGCATGTGGGGGCCGTCTACTCGCTGGCAGATATTCCACTTGCGCATGCGCTCCTGGAAACGCCGAATAATGGGCTTCAAGGGAAGATAGCCATAGCAGTTTGCGCGTAAGCCTGGCTGGGAGGCTTGCAGCGAGCGCAAGGCATCCTGTGTAAAGCATGTGGTTCGATATGCGGCGCGGGGTTCACATCCAGTGATCAGGTTGACGTCTAGTCTGCCGGGAAGTTTTCCATGCCTGCGCTGTAACGGCGCGGCATTCCCCGGAGGACGTCATGATTTCACCGTATACGATTCATGTTGCCGATGATCGCCTCGCCGCCATCAAGGCGAAAGTCAGTACGTATGACTGGCGCCAGCTTCCGGATGCCGGTGGCTGGGAGGCCGGTGTCGGTATCAACGACCTGAAACGCCTGGTCACTTACTGGCTGCATACGTACGACTGGCGTGAAGTCGAGGCCCGTCTTAACCAGCACCCTAACTTCATCGCCGACATCGACGGTAACCATCTCCATTTCGTTCACGTGAAGGGTGACGGATCGAAACCACCTCTGCTGCTGCTTCACGGCTGGCCGGGTTCGTATCTTGAATTCGAGCGCCTGTGGGGGCCGCTGGCGGCGGATGGTCACGACGTCATCATTCCTTCGTTGCCGGGCTTTGCGTTTTCCCGGCCTATTGCCGGCGTCACCGGGCCGCGCCGGGCTGCCGCGCTCATGCATGGGCTGATGACGCAGCTGTTCGGTTCATCGCGCTACATCATCCAGGGCGGCGACTGGGGGCACGGCATCGCGGCCTGGGCGGCGCATGACCGGCCCGATGCCGTGCTGGGCATTCATATGAACATGGTGAACCTCCATGCCAGCGATGCGCGGCCCGTCACGCCCGAGGAAAAGGACTTCGTGGCCCGGCGCGACAAGCTCACGGACTGGGAGAGTGGTTACAACCACGAGCAGGAAACACGCCCGCAGACGCTGGGCGTTGCCCTGGCCGACAGTCCCGTAGGGGCGGCCGGCTGGATACTCGAAAAGTTTGGCAAATGGTCCGACCTGCCGAAGACGGCGGATGGCAGCCCCGATATCTGGAGCAAGTATTCCGAAGAAGAACTGCTCAACCACATCATGCTGTACCTGGGGCCATCCTCGATGGTGACGGCTACCTGGATGTATCACGGTAAGCGCCTGGAAGGATCGGGGATCTTTCCGGCAGGTACGCATGTCGCGGTGCCCACGGGCGTGGCCGCGTTTCCAGACCCGGTATTCATACCGCCGCCGCGCTCGTTCGCGGAAAAGACCTATAACGTCGTGCACTGGACGGATATGCCTGAAGGCGGCCACTTCGCCGCCTGGGAGCAACCGGAACGGATGCTGGCGGATTTCCGGGCCTTCATTGCCCAGGTTTCGAGGGTGAAGGCATGAATGCGCATGCCATCCGCCACGCGGAAACCAGCACGCTGAGAATCGCGTATCTGGAGCAAGGGCCCTCCGATGGCTGGCCTGTAGTGCTCTCGCATGGTTTTCCCTATGACGTGCACGCCTTCGACGATGTCGCTCCGGCGCTGGCCTCCGCGGGCGCCCGTGTCGTGCTGCCTTATACGCGCGGTTTTGGCCCGACACGTTTTACATCCGATGCAGCCATGCGTAACGGGCAGCAGGCGGTGCGTGGCCTCGACATCGTCGAACTGGTTGACGCCCTGGGCATGGGGCGCCCGATCCTTGCAGGCTTCGACTGGGGTGGCAATGCGTCCTGCGTGGCTGCCGCGCTGTGGCCTGAGAAGGTCGGCGGGCTGGTGTCGTATGCCGGGTACGACATCATCGATGTGGCCGCGCAGCGTCATGCGTCTGTGCCATCGCTGGAACGTGTGTGCTGGTATCAGCATCTTTTCCAGACCGAACGCGGCCGTGAATGCCTGACGGCGCATCGGCGTGAGTTGTGCCTCCTGCTCTGGCAGGAGTGGTCTCCTGGATGGCGATTCGACCCGTCGATGTTCGAGCGGACGGCGATCGCCTTCGACAACCCGGATTTCGTGGACGTGGTGATTCATTCCTATCGCCATATGTTCGGGCTGGTAAAGGGAGAGCCGGCATTACAGGCGCTGGAAGACCGGTTGGCGAAGAAGCCCGTCATCACGGTGCCTTCGGTGACGCTCGATGGCAGGAAGGATCCGCTCAAGCCGGGCGGGACGGCGGGGCATGCGTCGTTGTTTGCAGGAGCGTATGAGCACCATGTCGTCGAGGCGGGTCATAACGTGCCGCAGGAGGTTCCCGAGGCCTTCGTGCGGGCGGTCATGCGGGTGCACGAGATGATGAGCGCTCCGATGTAAACCCTTAAAGGACAACGCAGCCTTGTAGGAGCGCGCCTCGCGCGCGACAGCTTTCAGAAATACGGGCCGCCCGGGTATGCGATGCCTTTCTGCATGACCGGTCGCGCGCAGGCGCGCTCCTACAGGGGGTGTCAGGGCGTGGGGAGGATCTTGCCTGCCTGTATGAGATCTTGGCATAGCTCTTTCAGCACGCCCGTGGCTTCTCTCGTGGCCCGGGTCATATGGCGGCCTCTCGCCATTGCAAGCACGCGATCCGAACGTATCCACGGCAGCGCAGCGGCGGATAGCTTCCCTTCGCGTACCTCGTGATGAATGCCTGAGAATGGCAATGTGCCGTAACCCAGCCCCATGGCCGCAATCTGCTTCAGCGGCGTGCTGCTCTCCACCTTCACGGAAGACGGCACGCCCGGCCCGAAAAGATGGCGGCCGAAAGGTACGACGGCACGCGGCAGGTTACCGAACTCCTTGCGCGTGAGCTTGCCACGTGCAAGCAACGGATCGCCTGGTGGCCCGAATACGAAGACCTGCTCGGTGACCAGTGTGTCGTAGACCAGATGCTTGTTGGGCTGTGGCGAGGTCACGATGGCGAGGTCGATATCGCCACGGATCAGCCGGTCGCTCATGACCTCCGTCAGGCCTTCGCTCAGTTCCAGTCGTACACGGGGAAAGCGCTCGGAGAACATTTTCACCAGCGGCGCGTAGAAAAGCTCGGCGAGGCTGGCGGGGGCGCCCAGCCGAACGGTGCCGGTGGGCTCGCGGTTGTCCGTGCGCACCTCTTCCTTGATGTCGTCCAGCATGCCCAGAAGCCAGCGGCCGCGCTCCAGCAGCAGCTTGCCGGACTCGGTGGGAACCACGCCGCGGGCGGTACGTTCCAGCAGTGCGCCACCCAGTTCATCCTCCAGGTCTTTCACATGCCGGCTCAGCGCCGATTGCGCGATGTTCAGCGCACTGGCTGCGGAGCTGAAGCCCCCGCGTTCCGCCACGGCGACGAAGTAACGGATCTGGCGAAGGTCCATGGCAGCCGTCCTATCTCATGTTGAGATACTGAGTATCTTAATTATGTATTTGAAAGATAACAGTTCCGGCGTTTGAATGGCGGTGCGGGTAACCAAACGTCAATTGATCGAGGAGAACGCCATGGACCAAGCACGCGATATGGGCCGGACCGAAACCACGCACGGCATGCGGGTGATCTGGGATGCCCCCATCCCGATGGACGATGGCGTGGTGCTGCGCGCCGACATCTTCCTGCCGGAGGCCGAGGGCCACTATCCGGTGATCATCACCTCGGGCCCGTACGGCAAGGGCCTGGCGTTCCAGGATGGCTACAAGGGCAGCTGGGAGCGCATGATCGAGTCCTTCCCCGAAATCGTCGAAGGCACAACCTCCTCGTTCCAGGTGTGGGAGCTGGTGGACCCCGAAAAGTGGGTACCCGATGGCTTCGCCTGCGTGCGCATCGATGGTCGTGGTTCCGGTCGCAGCCCCGGCAAGATCGAGCTGATGTCGAAGCGCGAGATCAAGGACTTCTACGACTGCATCGAGTGGGCAGCCGACCAGCCGTGGAGCAACGGCAAGATCGGCATCAACGGCATTTCCTATTACGCCATCAACCAGTGGCTGGTCGCTGCGATGCAGCCGCCCCACCTGGCCGCCATCTGCGTATGGGAAGGCGCCACCGACTGGTATCGCGACTGGTCCCGGCACGGCGGCATCCTGAGCCAGTTCGACCAGGTATGGTTCAAGGGCCAGGTGGCTTCGCAGCAGCATGGCCTGGGCGAGCGTGGCGCGAGAAGCCGCCTCAATGGCGAACTCGTGACCGGACCTGAGACCCTTTCGCCCGAAGTGCTGGCCGGGAACATCGTCTATTGCTACGACGAAGAGCTGCAACGACCGCTTGATGGACCTTATTACCGAGAGCGCACGGCGGATCATTCGAAGATCCAGGTCCCGCTGCTCTCTGCCGCCAACTGGGGTGGCATGGGCTGTCACCTGCGTGGCAATTTCGAAGGCTATCTCGCCGCCGGCTCCAGCCAGAAGTGGCTCGAAGTGCATGGAAACACCCACTTCGCCCCGTTCTACCGTAACTCGGGTGTGGAGTTGCAGAAGCGCTTCTTCGGTCACTTCCTTAAGGGCGAGGACACAGGCTGGGATCGCCAGCCACCGGTGCAACTGGCCGTGCGTCGTCCGGGCGAGCATTTCATGACCCGCGCAGAGCAGGAATGGCCGCTGGCGCGCACACAGTGGACACGCTACTACCTCGATCCTGAAACCCGCAGCCTGTCGCTCACACCGGAGCCATCCGCCCCGGTGGGCTACGACACCATGGGCGATGGATTGATCTTCTCGCTGCCGGTGTCGAATCACGAGGTGGAGATCACAGGCCCCATCGCCGTACGCCTGTTCGTGTCATCGGACACGACGGATGCGGATATCTTCCTTGCCTTGCGCCTGTACGATCCGCAAGGCAAGGAAGTGCTGTTCATCGGCGCCAACGATCCGCGCATGTGTATCGCCCTGGGCTGGCTGCGCGCCTCACATCGCAAGCTCGATCCACAGCGCAGCCTGCCTTATCGCCCCTACCATACGCATGACGAGGTGCAGCCCCTGGTGCCCGGCGAGCCCGTGGAATTGATGATCGAAGTCCTGCCGACCTGCATCGTGGTGCCGGCCGGCTATCGCCTCGAACTGAACGTGCGCGGCAAGGATTACGAGCATGGCCTGGGCGATGCGCGGGGCCCGGACGAAATCTACACGATGACGGGCGCGGGTCCGTTCCTTCATGCCGAGCCGAAGGATCGTCCGGCGGAGATCTTCGGCGGAAAGAACGTGCTGTATTTCGAGGAAGGCCGGGAGCCCTACATCCTGCTGCCGATCATTCCGCCGGCCGGGTAATGCTGCTCCTGCATCTGGCGATCGAAAGCCGGCCGCGCCACCCTGGCGCGGCCACGGCTTTCGATCACCCATCTGGGTACCGGAAAAATTGCCGGCGATCAGGTTTTACCGCTTCTGCCATATCCATGGCGTCTCAAATCGGTAGGATGGACCTGGTATGCCAGAGGGGGATTCCCTGGCGGCAAGGCACTTCCTGCCGCATTCCCGCTGGCGTCAGCTCCCCGCACTGACTCTTCCAGGACAAGGAACGACGCATGTATTACAGCAGCGGTAATTACGAAGCCTTTGCACGTCCGCGCAAACCCGAGGGCGTGGACAACAAGACCGCCTGGTTCGTGGGCTCGGGCCTGGCATCGCTGGCCGGCGCGGCCTTCCTCATCCGCGACGGGCATATGCAGGGCGAACGCATCACCATCCTGGAGCAGCAGCACCTGCCGGGTGGTGCGCTCGATGGCCTGGACGTGCCGGAGAAGGGTTTTGTCATCCGCGGTGGCCGTGAGATGGAAGATCACTTCGAATGCCTGTGGGATCTTTATCGCTCGATTCCTTCCCTGGACGTGGAAGGTGCCAGCGTGCTGGACGAGTTCTACTGGCTCAACAAGGATGACCCGAATTATTCCTTGCAGCGGGCGACCGTCCGGCAGGGCCAGGATGCGCACACCGATGGTTTGTTCACGCTGACCGAGCAGGCGCAGAAGGACATCATCAAGCTGTTCCTCGCCACGCGCGAGGATATGGAAAACAAGCGGATCAACGAGGTGCTGGGCAGCGATTTTCTCGCCAGCAACTTCTGGCTGTACTGGCGCACCATGTTTGCCTTCGAGGAATGGCATTCGGCGCTGGAGATGAAGCTTTACCTGCATCGCTTCATCCATCACATCGGCGGTCTTCCGGATTTTTCCGCCCTGAAGTTCACGAAGTACAACCAGTACGAATCGCTGGTCCAGCCGCTGGTGAAGTATCTCCAGGACCATGGCGTGACGTTCCAGTACAGCACGGAAGTCATCGACGTGGACTTCGACATCCAGACCGGCCGCAAGCAGGCCACGCGCATCCATTGGTTGCGCGACGGGGCACAGGGCGGTGTCGACCTCGGTCCGGATGATCTGCTGTTCATGACCATCGGCTCGCTCACCGAGAATTCCGACAACGGCGACCACGCCACGCCGGCAAAGCTTAACGAAGGCCCGGCACCGGCATGGGATCTGTGGCGTCGCATTGCCGACCATGACCCCGCCTTCGGCAGGCCGGATGTATTCGGCTCACATATTCCCGAGACAAAATGGGAATCCGCCACGGTCACGACGCTGGATGCACGCATCCCGCAGTACATCCAGTCTATTGCCAGGCGCGATCCTTTCAGTGGCAAGGTCGTCACGGGCGGCATCGTCAGCGTGAAGGATTCCAGCTGGCTGCTTAGCTGGACGGTGAACCGCCAGCCGCATTTCAGGAACCAGCCTAAGGACCAGATCGTGGTCTGGGTCTACTCGCTGTTCGTGGACAGGCCGGGCAATTACGTGAAGAAGCCGATGCAGGAATGCACGGGCGAAGAAATCACCCGCGAATGGCTCTACCACCTCGGCGTGCCGGTGGAACAGATCGACGAACTAGCTGCGACGGGTGCCAGGACAGTCCCGGTGATGATGCCTTACGTCACCGCTTTCTTCATGCCGCGCCAGGCGGGCGATCGTCCCGACGTGGTGCCCGAGGGAGCCGTCAATTTCGCCTTCATCGGCCAGTTCGCCGAGTCGAAGCAGCGCGATTGCATCTTCACCACCGAGTATTCGGTGCGCACGGGGATGGAGTCGGTCTATACGCTGTTGAATGTGGAGCGCGGCGTACCTGAGGTATTCAATTCCACGTACGACGTACGCACCCTGCTGGCAGCCACGGGTCGCTTGCGCGATGGCAAGGAGCTTGATATTCCGGGGCCTGCGTTCTTGCGCAACCTGCTGATGAACAAGCTGGACAAGACGCAGATCGGCGCGTTATTGCGTGAGTTCAGGCTGGTGACGGACGACTGAAGCGTTCCGCGCATCATTCTGCCATCTGCACAAACTTGTGCAGATGGCAGGCGCATGTGAATCAGTCAGTCGCAGTCGTGGCCAGCCGGTACGCCCTGGGCGAGCTTCCCGTAACGCGCTTGAACGCACTGCTGAAAGCGCTTTCCGACGCATAGCCCAGCGACTGGGCCAGCACGGCAATCTGGCTCTTGCCCTCGCGCAGGGCCCTTTCCGCCAGGCGCATGCGCCATTCCGTAAGATAGGCCAGTGGCGTCACGCCCACATTCGTACGGAAATGCAGGGCAAAGGTTGTGCGCGACATCGCGCACGCGCTGGCCAGTTCGTCGAGCTGCCATGCGCGTGCCGGCTCGCCGTGCATCATCCGTAACGCGGGGGCAATGCGGGGATCGCCCAGCGCACGCAACCATCCGGCCGGCATCGGTGCGGCGGTTTGCAGGTGCGCGCGAAGGATCTGGATAAAGAGCAGCTGCGCCAGCTGTGCCGAGGCCAGCTGCGTGCCGGGCTGATCGCTGGCGCGCTCCTGGACAAGCTGGTCGAGCAGCCAGCGGAAGGCTGTGGCCTGCGGGGATGCGGCCGGCTCGTGGATCCAGGGTGGCAGTACATCGGCCAACAGCTGCGAGCTTGCCGGGTCGAGCAGTACGTGGCCGCCGATATGGGCGAAGTCGGCGCCGTCGCCTATCGTCACCCTCGATTTGCCGGCTCCTGAAAACACGCTCATCGCATCGACGGGCGGCAGGTCGGAATCGCTGGAAAGCACGAAGGTCCGTTTGGCGGACAGCAGGCCGACATCGCCGGTGTTGAAAAGAACGGGTGCCGGTTCGCCGTCGATGCGGACCCAGCAGGCTCCTTTGACCACGGCGAAGAACTTGATCTTGTCCGGGGCGGGAAACTGCAGGGACCAAGGGCCACCGGCCGTGAAGCCTCCCGTGACCAGCGATTGGGCACTGGTGAGCTTCAGGATGTCGGAAAAAGGGTCGCTGCTCATGGCCGTACTATCGCGAAAGTAATCCGCACTTTCAATTATTCAAAGTCCGGATGCTCCTGCCTAACCTATGTACCAGGTTAATCGGGATATCGACATGAACGACAAGCTGGTACTCGTCACCGGGGGCACGGGGTTTATCGCCCAGTATTGCATCCTGGCCCTGTTGCGCGAGGGTTATCGCGTGCGCACCACGATCCGTACGCCGGGCAGGGAGATGGAGGTACGTCGACATCTGAAGTCGGGAGGGGCCGAGCCTGGAGATCGGCTGTCCTTCGTCATCGCCGATCTGGGTGACGATCATGGCTGGGCCGAGGCCGTGGCTGGCTGTGCCTATGTGATGCACGGTGCGTCGCCCACGCCATCGGGCAACCAGGTGCGCGAGGAAGACTGGGTCAGGCCTGCGGTGGACGGCAACCTGCGGGTGCTTCGTGCAGCCCGCGATGCTGGCGTGAAACGCGTGGTGCTCACTTCTGCCTTCGGTGCGATCTGTGCGGGCCATCCTTCAATGACCCGTCCCTTCAATGAAACCGACTGGAGCAACCTGGAGGCGGCCGATATCTGGCCTTACCAGAAGTCGAAGACGCTTTCGGAGCGTGCTGCGTGGGATTTCATTGCGCGTGAAGGAAACGGACTGGAGTTGTCGGTGATCAACCCCACCGCCGTGCTTGGTCCTGTGCTGGGCGCTGACTACTCGCACTCTGTGCGGCTGATCACAAACATGCTGAAGGGCCAGCGCACGTGTCCCAAGGTGAATTGCGGCATGGTCGATGTGCGGGATCTGGCCGACCTGCACGTACTGGCAATGACGAATCCAGCCGCGAATGGCGAGCGTTTCCTGGCGACCTCAGGCGACAGCCTGTGGCTAATCGATATTGCGAAGGTGTTGCGCAAGCGCCTGGGTGCGGCGGCGCGCAAGGTACCGATGTGGCAGATGCCCAACTGGATGGTACGCCTCGCCGCCCGGCGAAACCCGGCCCTGAAAGGCGTGGCAACCCTGGTGGGGCGAAGCATGAATTCCACGAGCCAGAAAGCCGAGAGGCTGCTCGGTTGGTCGCCGCGTTCTCGCGAGGATGCCATCGTCTCCTCGGCGCAAAGCCTTATCCACCTTGGCCTGATTGACGACGCCAGGACGGTGTCCTGAGGCTCTGTTTCACATCCTCAGCCGGGCAGATATCTACCCGGTGATGTACCCAGTGCCTTGCGGAACATGGTGACGAAGCTGCCGGCGCTTTCGTATCCGAGATCCCCCGCGACCTGTTGCACGGACATGCCGCTGCCCAGCCACTTCACGGCGAGCATGATCTGCAACTGCTGGCGCCATCGACCGAAGCTCATGCCGGTCTCCTGTGTAAGCAGCCGGGCAAGCGTGCGTTCGCTGGTGCCGACGCGCTTTGCCCAGGTCTGGATCGTGCCGCGTTCGGCGGGGTCGCTCATGAGCTTTTCGGCGATGCGACGAAGTCGCGGATCGTTGGGCATCGGCAGGTGCAGGTTGCCGACGGGGGCCGTGGCCAGTTCGTCGAGCAGAAGCGTAACCAGATGGGATTCGACGCCTCCCTCGGGGTAGAGCATGGGAAAGCTTGCGGAGCGGATCAGCAGTTCGCGTAGCAAGGGCGTTGCGGTGAGGGCGCAGCAGATTCCTGGCAGGGCAGACGCAACGGCAGGTTCAATGAAGGACACGTAGCAATCGACGGTGCCCGAGGCCTTGATCCGGTGCATGAGATCACCGGGCACCCAGATGGCGTTCTGCGGCGGAACGATCCACATGCCCCCATCCACCTCGCAGGTAAGCACCCCGCGCAGGGTGAGCACGAGCTGGGCCTTGCGGTGGGTGTGGAAGTCGGTTTCCTTTTCCTCGGGCGACAAGTTGGCCGTATCGACATTGACGGCGCCGACGGTCACCACGGGCCGCGGAATGATGTCTGGATGCGTCCACTCGTCGGGTGGCAGGCGCTCGGTCACGGTGGGCATGATGCGTACGGATCGTGTTGGCAGGATTTCAGCATATCTTGGCTTGATATCCCGATGCTGCCAATGCCTCGGCTGCCTACGATGGCCTGCAACGCGGCGCGGAATCTCCCGAAGCCGCATGTTTCGGAGTGCAGGTCCATGAATTCATTGAAGACGGGGCGAGTGGCCCAGACCCTTGAGCGGTTGTTCAAGGAAGCAGAGCAGGCCGACGGGGAGCTGATGGCCCAGGCAGCCGGGTTGACGGAATCGGGCCAGTCCCTGGGTGACGTCATCGCAGACATGCTGGTCGAGGAACGCCGGGATATCCGGGCCTACTACCGTGGCTATGCCGACAACTTCCTCAACGTACAGGAGGAATACGGCCGCTTCCTTTACCAGTGCGCCCGGGCACGCGGTGCGCGACGTGTGGTGGAGTTCGGCACGTCGATGGGCGTATCCACCATTTACCTGGCAGCGGCCATGCGTGATATGGGCGGCGGACGGGTTATCGGTACCGAACTGGAGGAAAGCAAGGCAGTCAAGGCGCGCGCCAACCTGGAAGCGGCCGGGCTGGCGGATCTGGTTGAGATACGCGTGGGTGATGCGCGGGAGACGCTGGCGAACCTGGATGCGGATGTCGACATGGTGTTGCTCGATGGTGCATTCAGCCTTTATCTGCCGGTGCTGAAGCTGCTTGAGCCCTGGATGACCACGGGCACGCCGGTGCTGGCGGAGAATGCTTTCGACTTCGACAATGACTATCTCGCTTACGTACGCGATCCGACGAATGGCTACCTGTCGCAGCCGCTTCCCATCAGTGAGGGCAGGGGGAATGAATTCACGGTCCTAATGCGATGACTAGCGGGAAATGATTAATCTGTACGCACTTACGTACTGACCATCTGGCATATAAGATACCATCTGAATGGGTACTGGCAGGTACCCCTGCTTAACGTCCGGGTACGGTAGTTTCCGTACGGGGGTAAAAAATGAGTGATGAGTCTAAGCGGACAGCAGATCCATTGGTGGCCATCCGTCAAAAAATTGACCACTTTTCCGAGGTCCGAGACTGGGGCAAGTATCACACTCCCAAAAATCTGAGCATGGCACTGAACATTGAAGCGGCCGAGCTTATGGAGATTTTTCAGTGGCGGGACGGCAACGAGCAATTCGCTGACCTTGACGAGTGCAAAAGATCAGCAGTCGCACATGAGGTCGCTGATGTTTTCATATACCTCATGCGATTCTGTTCGGTAACGGGTATTGATCCCGTCATTGCAGCAGAAGAAAAAATATCGCTGAATGATGCCAAGTACCCTGCTGAAATTGTAAAGGGTAGATCCGACAAGTATTCGGAGTACTAAGCAGTGCGCCAAATATTTGTCTTTACCGCTGGCGACAAGAATGCTCGGGCTCATCTGCGCGACTCCATTCTAAAACCGGTGTCGTTTGACCTCATGGAAGAATGTCTGGGTCATGAGGAGACTTTCTATTACCAGTCTCTGTCGCATCTAAAGACGGGTTTTTACGCTTGGGGTGCCGTTTCTGGGCCAAAAAATGATAAGACGTGGGGCTCCATGAATATGGGTGACCTCGTTCTGACTGTCTACGATAATGGCTATCATTTCTTCTCCTCTGTTGTCGCCAAGATCAGAAATCAGGCGTTGGCAGGCAGCGTATGGGGATATACCGACGGTGGCGATACGTGGGAGTACATGTATCTGCTGAGTGAGCCGCAGCAAATTAACGTTGATGTGCTTTCCACGCCCGTAGTGAATTATCTCAACAAAGGCTATAGGGGGTTTAGCAGGATTTCGGACGAAAAAGTTCAATCCATACTGAGTGATTTCGGCACTCTTGAGCATTTCTTTACTTCAATCATCGGGTGCGAAATTCCTGCAACGCATATTGATCGCGAGCTGGCGGAGTTAGAGCGCCATGACTTCGGGGCGGCTTTTGATCCGTTGAACATGGTTGATGGTCGGCAGAAGGTGTTGCGAGAGATCGTGCGGCGACAGGGACAGCCCACATTTCGTAGGCAATTACTCGATGCCTATGAACGACGCTGTGCGGTGACAGGTTGCGATGTTGAGCTAGTGCTTGAGGCAGCTCATATAGCGCCGTATTTCGGAGCCGAGTCCAACTCTGTCAGTAACGGATTACTTCTCCGTGCTGACATTCACACTCTTTTCGATTTGGGGAAGTTGAAGATCGCACCATCTGGATGTGTAGAAATCCATGATGAGATCCAAGGAAGTATTTATGCGCAGTATCGCAACGTATACATCCGGCTTCCGTCTAATCCTCTGCTTCATCCAAGCCAAGCTGCCCTACAGCTCAAGTTCTCTATGGGTCTTTAGAGTCATGCAGGTATCGGCGACGCCCTTGGCAACTTAATGTTGCCCTGTAGAAGATCGCGTCACGCTTGCCTGATTGCCATCGACATTCCATCCCGTTCGGCTCCTAGCTCAACTTTAGAGGTTTGGCCGTGTCCCGAGGCGCATTGGGTTGGCACTTGCTTCCTTTGAAATAATTGTAGGTGAGGTGGTTGGTCAAAAGTATGGCATAGACTCGGGGCTCGACTGCCGCTAGGAGACGTGAGATGGCCGGTTTGACGCTGACCACTTTCGACTGGGTGCCGGAGATGCCCCGGGGGTTTGTCCGGGACATCCGGGTGCGCTGGGCGCTGGAGGAGGCCGGGCTGCCGTATCGCGTGGAGAGCGTGCCGTTTGCCCCGCGAGACGCGGCACACTTCATCCACCAGCCGTTCGGGCAGGTGCCGTGGCTTACCCACGGGGATATCTCCCTGTTCGAAAGTGGTGCGATCCTCATGTACCTGGGGGAGTTGAGCGAGGCGCTGATGCCGCGCGATCCGCAGGGGCGGCTCAAGGTGATGGAATGGGTCTTTGCCGCACTGAATTCCGTCGAGATGGCTGGGTTGCCATGGGTGATCCTGAAGTTTTCGGGGGTGGCCGGCGGTACGCCGGCGATGGATCAGCTGGACGACTTCCTTCATCTGCGACTGGGGCACATGGAGACCGTGCTGGCCGGGCGGGAGTGGCTGGCCGATGAGTTTTCGGTGGCGGATATCCTTATGGCCGATGGTTTTCGCGTGGTTGATCGGTTCGATGGATTGGATGGATATCCGGCATGTCGTGAATACACCGGGCGTGCTACGCGTCGGCCCGCTTTTGTGAAGGCACTGGCGGATCAGCTGGCGCATTTCAGGGCAGCCGATGTGTAGGAGCGCGCTTGCGCGCGGCTGGGGCCGCAATACCCGGCTTCGTCCCGGTCGCGCGCAAGGCGCGCTCCTACATTTATGGGTCAGGGGTTGATGGTGGCGTAGAGGTCGTCGTAGCGGCCTTCGCGTTCGGCCCAGCGCCGGGCCTGGTCGCGGGCTACAAGGAGTTCGCCGCGTGGGTGATTTCCGGAGCGCAGCAGCTGCATCACTTCCGTCACGTAGTCATCCAGCGGCATGGCCCTCGGATCGGACATCTGTTGCGTGCCGGTGAGAGCGGTCTGCACATAGGGGGGTGACAGCTCCAGTACCTCCACGGGGACATGGCGTAGCTGGTGGCGCAACGATTGCACCCAGGAGTGCAGGAAGGCCTTCGTGGCGCAATAGGTCGGGAAATCCGCGCGAGGGATGAAGGCGAGGTTGGAGCTTGTCGCCATGATCGTAGCGCCGGGTTGCTCGCGGATGACGGGCAGGAAGGCGGCGACCGAGCGGATCACGCCCATGATGTTCGTTTGCACCAGCGCTTCGGCGGCGGATGCGTTCCAGTCGCCCGATGTCATGTCTTCCGATGCAGAAATACCTGCGTTGGCGATGAGCATGTTCAGGCCGGGAAATCGGCTGTGTATTTCTTCTGCCGCGCGTGCAAGCGATGCGGTATCGGTGACGTCGGCTGTGATGCCGGTCAGGCCGGGGCGTTTTGCCATCATTTCATCGAGCAGCGGTTGCCGTCGTCCGGTGACGATGACCTGGTTGCCCAGGTCATGGAAAGCTTCGGCAAGGGCGCGGCCGATGCCGCTGCTGCCGCCGGTGATGAGGATGGTGTTGTCGGAAAGGCGTGTACGGGTGGTCGTCATGAGGGCGCTCCTTATGGGTCGAGAACTCCCTGCTGGGATCCCCTCGACGGAAGGATGCGTTGGTTGACGGTAACGCCTACGACAGCGCCGGTCGGGCTGCGTGCGCAGGCTAATGGTCCATCTGGCGGATTGTCAACTTGTAGGAGCGCGCCTTGCGCGCGACCGGTTTTGCCTGGGCGCCTGGTATTGCCGGTCGCGCGCGAGGCGCGCTCCTACAGGGCTGGATGAGTGGTTGCATAATGAAACTGCATGGAATAACGTTAATCATATTAATTCATGAGAGGCGTTTTCCATGATTTTCGCCGAGGCTACCTTTGGTGGCACGTATCCGTTCGCCCCGCATTTCAACGAGGCCGCCGGCTTTCGCATGCACTATGTGGACGAAGGCCCCCGTGATGGCGAGGTGGTGCTTTGCCTCCATGGCGAGCCCACATGGGGCTACCTGTATCGGCATCTGGTTTCCGGGCTTTCCGATACCTTCCGCATCGTCGTTCCGGATCATATGGGCTTTGGTAAAAGCGAGACGCCCGCCTCGCGAACCTATTGGCTACAGGACCACATCGACAATATCGAGCGATTCGTGTTGTCGCTGGACCTGCGTGACATCACCCTTGTCATGCACGACTTTGGCGGACCGGTCGGCATGGGGCTGGCGGCGCGTCATCCTGACCGTATCCGTCGTATCGTATCGACCAACGGACCCACGCCATTCGGGCAACCAGGGGAACTGGAACGCTTGCTGGCGAGTGCGGAGCAGGCGCCTTGGTTTCAGTGGATCGTCCGTGCGCAGGCCGAGGGGCGCCTTGAGACGGTGCTGGGGGAACTTGGCTACAACATCCTGAGCACGTTGAAGCTCAATGGTTTCGAGAACCATGCGGTGATCGATGAGCATTGGCTGGCGGCGTATGCTGCGCCGTTCATGACGCCTGCGGAGTGTGTGGGTGCGATTGCCTGGGCCAAGGGGTTTGCGCTTCAGGTGCACCAGTTCGAGGTGCCGACGCAGGGCGCCATAGCGGCGATGCGAGGTCGGCCTGCGCTGGCGATATGGGGGATGGCGGATCGGACGTTGTTAGGTGAACTGTTCTTGCCGCTGTTCCAGGCGGTATTTCCGCTGGGTGAGGTCGAGCGGATGGAGGGCGTGGGGCATTACTGCTTGGAAGATGCACCAGGACGGATCGTTGCACGGGTGCGGGACTTCCTGATGGCGTCGGTCACCTGAGCTACCGGATTTTGTAGGAGCGGACCTTGTCCGCGACCCCTCAACGTCGCTTGAGCGAATGAAGCAATGCGTGAATCAGGCGGGCGTTTAAATGCCGGCCTGATTCACGCATTGGTTCATTCGGCGTGGACGCCTTCAGGGGTCGCGGACTAGGTCCGCTCCTACAGGGATGAGCGGATCAGAGTTTGTAGTTGGCGCCGAACATGATGGTTCTGCCGAAGGTATCGTACTCCAGGGGGCGGGCTACTTTTACGCCGTTAGGCAGGCCGGCGACCTGCTCGGTCTTTACCGGCGAGTTGGTGAGGTTGTTCACCTGGAGCAGCAGAGACAGGCCGTTCCAGGGGCCCTTGTCAAAGGCGTAGCCCAACTGGAAGTCGGTCTGCTTGTCGGCGAGGACCTTGGTGTAGCCGAGCTGGTCGAACAGGGGAATGGTTTCGCCGGTGAACGATGAGCGGTAGCGTTCGGCGATGCGCACCGACCAGCCGTATTTCTCGTAGTAGAGGGCAAGGTTGGCCACTTTACGCGACAGGCCGGGCAGGGTGGCAGGTGCACCCGGGATGGTCGAAACGGCACTGGTAGGCAGGTTGCTGTTGGTGAGCGAGAAGTTGGCCTGTACGCCGAAGCCATCCAACGCACGCGATACCAGTGCACCTTCGAAGGCGCCGGAGAGTTCCAGGCCCTGCATGCGCCCGCCGGTGCCGTTTTCCGGGTGGGTGAAGGTGCCCCGTGTGCTGGTGGGTACCAGCGACGGATTGTCATTGGTATAGCCGGAGAAGTCGTAGTCCAGCTGCGTATCGTTGTAGATGTAGTTCAACAGGTTCTTATTGAACACGGCCACGGCGACGTAGCTGGCCGTGCCGAAGTACTTCTCCCACGACAGATCCGTGCCGACGGCTACATAAGGCTTCAGCTTCGGATTGCCGCCGCTTCCCGACCACAGCACCTGGCCGGCGGCCGGGCCTTGATCCACGCGAGCCACATCGGCGGAACTGGCTACCTTTTCGTCGTCGATGCGACCGCGTGCCAGGGTCTTGGCAAAGCCGAAGCGCAGGTATTGCTTGTCTGCGATCTCAGCGGCCAGGTTGAGACTGGGCAGTACCTTGGTGTACTTGGTGCCGCCCGAAAGGCGCCCGACCAATGTGTCGCCATTGGTCTGCAGGGCCTGTGACGACTGGTCGGTGCGTACCACCTGCACACCCATGTTGCCGCGCAGGGGGATATCGCCCAGATGGGTATCGATGTTGAACTTCACGTACGCGACCGGCACGCGTTCGCGCACGGTGTAGTTGCGGCTCCAGTCGGCCTGCCCGTTGCGCTGGGTCAGGTAGAACTGACTATAGAGCGCACGCAGCACGTCGTAGTTGAGGATGGGGCCGATGCCGCCGTAACCCAGGTCGGTGATGCCGCGCAGTGAGCCGGCATCGATGGGCGAACCGAAACCGGGAAGGTAGGTGCTGTTCGTGTTGCCGTTGCCGTTGAGCGTGGCGAAATTGACGTCAGCCTGCTTGTCCTTCTTGCGCTCGGAGTAGTTCACGCCGATGTTCACGTCGCTGAAGATCCAGCCCACCGGATGGCTGATCTCGAAGCGGAAGGCCTTGATCGTGTCGCGCTGGCGGTCACGCTCCTCGCGGCCGTTGTAGCCGTAGTCCTTCGGATCGGTGAACTGCACGACAGATGGATCGGACAGGTCTACGCCCGGATAGAAGTGCGGGAAGCCATAACCCACGAGGGTGTCGAAATCGGCCGATGCCGTTTGCAGCCCCGGCAGGCCAGAGAACAGGTAGGCATCATGCAGTCGCTTTTTCGCGCTGGAATAGGAAAGGTCGGCGGTGGCGACCCAGCCGTTGCCGAAGTCGTACTGGTTGTTCCAGCCCACCGAGAACAGCTTGTCGTGTTCGCGGCTGTATTCGTTCTGCAGGATCGGCAGCAGGCCATCCATATGGCCGCTGGTAACGATCGGATAGGGCTGCGACGGCGTGATGCCGAGGTTGGAATAGGCGATATGGTCGTCGGGGCTGCTCGACCACTGTGCGCCGTTGAGGAAAGTTTTCTGGTTGAAGGTGGAGTAGTACAGGTCCAGCGTGGAGTGGTAGTGGTCGTCCGGAGCCCATTCCAGCACGGTCATGAGGCCGTTGCGCAGCTGGTTTTCCGACTTGGCGCGAACCTGCATGCCTTCCTGCGAGAGCACGTTGTCGGGCAGGCCCACGGTATGAGGTGATCCCCAGATGTTCTCGGCGCTGCCCGGTCCGTTGTTCATGCTCCACCACCAGGCTTGCGACTGCTTTTCCTGGATGGGCGAGTCGAGCTGCGCAAAGCCTACGGCCAGGCCCAGCGTGTGATCCATGAACTGGTCGATATACGAAAAGCTAGCACGGTGACCCATGTCACCCACGCCGGTGCCGTGGTTGAGGCTGCCGTTCGAGGTGGTTTCCCCGCGCAGGTTGGCCGCGATGGTGCGCTTGGGCAGGTCCAGCGGCTTGATGGTGTGCAGGTCTACCGTGCCTGACAGGCCCTGGCCGATGAGGCTGGCATCCGGCGTCTTGTAGATGGCGGCGCCACTGATGAGCTCGGACGGGTACTGGTCGAAGTCCACGCCGCGGTTCTCGCCGATCGTGGCCTGTTCGCGTCCGTTGAGCGTGGTACCGGTGAAGTCCGGTGACAGGCCGCGGATGGAGATCTGGTTGGCCCGGCCATCCACGCGCTGGGTGGCAAGGCCGGATACGCGCGAAAGGCTCTCTGCGATGCTGCTGTCGGGCAGCTTGCCGATGTCCTCGGCAGAGATCGCCTCGATGATGTTGTCGGAGTTCTGCTTCGCCTTCAGCGAGTTCTGGATACTCGCCTGGATGCCGGTGACCACCACGGCATCGAGGTTGCTTGCGCTGTCCGGATTCGCCGCGCGCTTGTCTGTTTCGTTGGCCACCTTGTCTTTCGTGGCAGGTTTCTTGACCGGCGGCGCGGCATCCTGCGCATGCACGCCACTGGCCATGGCCAGCCATGCGCCGAGACAGGCCACCGCAAGCGGACGCGGACGAAGAGTGCACGCGGCATCAGCCCGCGTCAGACGGCGACGATTCATTGGAGTCCCTGCGTTGAATGATCGTAAGAAACCACGCTCCCCAAAGCGCTGGCGGCGGAGGATGAGGGAGCGACATCGTTCTGTCATCCTGCAACGCAGCAGATTGGACAGAATCGTTCAGGCCCGGCGTGGGCTGCACGTATTGGCTCGATACAAATGTGTCCGCGGACACATTCGCGCGAACGCCGTGTGAAGGCCGTCTATATATGACGGATTTAATTTCCGGCTGGCGATCCGTCGCGCCGAATCACCCATGTTGCTGTGCAGCAACAAAAAAGTACAGCAGAATTGGCCGTTGACCGGCACGTTGGGGGTGCGGTATATCTTTTCCCACGCAAACGGAACGTCCGCAATGAATGGACGTCCATTCGCGTTACCCGCCGGTCATCCCTGGGGCATGACCGGTTTCCTCAGCAGCCGCGATTCCGGGACAGCGTCATGCGTCGTGCCCAATCCAACAGCGTTATCGCCGGCTGCGCCGATGTGCGGGTTCCGCTCGCGCACGTGAAATCCAACGGGCTGCCCATCCTCGCACGCGCCAAGCTGAGTGCGCTGCGTGCCCGCGGCAAGTCCCTGGCTGGCTATTCGCCGCCGTCTTCCCTCCGCTGATTTCCGTTTTCCACTGATCGGCACGTCCGGCTTCGGACGGGTCTGCGACCGCCCAGGCATGGCCTGCGTGGCCGGGCCCTGTACACGGCATTCCCGGAATTTCGCTGGTCAGTCACATGTGCATCGATGCGGCGTAGGGGCCGTAGACGTGCCTGTTCCAGGACACTTTCGGGGTGAGGGTTCGGCTGTGCTCAACAATACGATGGCGAAGAAGGCGATGGTGGTGGCGGTGTGTACCGCCCTGGGGCTGGGGATGCAGGTGCAGGCGCAGACGGCGCCGCCCAATCCGCCCGCAAAGCAGGACGACAAGCCGGCACAGAAAGACAAGGCCGTGCAGATGAAGGCGATGAGCGTGGTCGCCAACCGTTACGACGCCACCAACATGCGCATGGATTCCACCAACACGGTGGACGTGCTGTCGGCGGCGGATCTCCAGCATACGGCGGTGCATAACGTGGCCGAGGCGCTGGGTCTGATGTCTGGCGTGAACGTGACCACGACGGGTAGCGGCTATTTCGGTGGTATCGACGGTGCAGCGCGCGGCGAAGGCATGTTTGCTTCCGTGCGTGGCCTGCCGTCGGAATACAACGTCAACCTGATCAACGGCGCCAACGTCGCCCAGGGCATGCCGTACAGCCGCAGCGTGCAGCTGAGCCTGCTGCCGCCGTCGGGCCTGCAGACCATCGTGCTCAACAAGACCTCGACGGCCGAGATGGATGGCGACGCCATCGGTGGCACGATCGACTTCCGTACGCCCAGCGCCTTCGATTTCAAGAAGGATTTCAGCGGCAGCGTCACGGCCAGCGGCCGTGTGGAGAGCCGTGCGCGCGATTACGGCGACAGCGGGCTTGGCGGCGGCCTGGCCGCCGAGATGCAGACGAAGTTCGGCGAAGAAAAGCAGTTTGGCGTCTACGTCAGCGGCTACTACGACTACCGCAACATCGCCAACAGTGAAATCGGTGCGGCCGAAAGCGCATCCAACGATGGATCATGGGCCTTTGCCCACGCCACGGCCGACGGCCAGAATGCGCCGGGCTACGATCCGGCCCGCAACCTGACCAGTATCGGCGCCAACGTGGGTATCGCCTCGGGCTTCGAGCGTCGTTACGGTGGCAACGTGTCGTTCGACTGGAACGTGGACCCGACGCTGCGCGCCTACGCGAAGATGACGTACGCCTATGCGCTGACCGAGCAGAACACTACGTATACGCAGCTGCTGCCGGCCAATGTGACCTATGTGCCCACCGGCACGCCGGGCGTGTATGCACCGAACATCGGCCGCATCGCCAACCGCTTCTGGTTCGAGACCAATCCGGAACGCGCGGACCTGGCTACCTTCCAGTTCGGCGCCGACAAGACGGCCGGCGGCTGGACGATCTCGCCGAACGTGTTCTGGAGTTTCGGCGACAACGACCGCCCAGACCACGTGGAAATCGACGGTCGCGAGGACAAGTACTCGCAGAACAATTTCGCCTACAACCAGCCCTCGCTGCTGGGCTACGGCGGCAGCCACTTCCCGTATCCGCAGCTGACGCCAGCGCTGCTGAATTCGGTGAACAACATCCAGAACATGTATGCGAACGACAACGGCGAGGTCACCCGTATCCGTTCCGGGCAGAAGCGTGGCGGTGCCAAGCTGGATCTGCGCTACGACTTCGAGGATGGCCCGGTCCAGTCGATCAAGTTCGGCGTGAAGTACAGCGACAGCTCGCGCAATTTCACCAATCGTGACTGGTCCACCGCAGGCATCAACGACGGCACGACGACGCTGGGTGATCTGGGTATCTTCAACGGCTATTACTCGTCGATCTTTCCGGGCAAGTATCCCTGGGTGACGCCGAAGGTGAGCCGCGCGGCCGTAGCCAACCTCATCAACCAGAACCTCACCGATTCGGACCTGGATACCTGCAGCCAGCTCTACATCAACAATTACAACTGCAACACCATGCGTGGCACCGAGGCCGTGAGCGCCGCGTACGCCATGGCGACCATCCAGGAAGGCGACTTCGAGATCATTCCGGGCGTGCGCTTCGAGCACACCTCGATCCGCAACACGTTCTGGACCACGCCGCAGGATGCCAATGGCAACGAACTGCCGGGCTACTTCAGCAACAACCACACGGTATACAACGAGCCGCTGGGCAGCCTGTTCATCAACTATCGTCCGGCCGGCAATGCCGTGTTCCGCTTCGGCCTGTGGCAGAGCTACACCCGCCCAGCCTTCATCCAGCTGGGTGGCGGTTCGCAGATCAACGTGTCCAACGGCGTCACCACGATCACCCAGGGCAACCCGAACCTGAACCCGATCAAGTCCACCAACCTCGACCTGGCGGCTGAGTGGACGACCGATCACGGTGGCTACTTCTCGTTCTCGGGCTTCTACAAGAAGCTGCAGGATTACATCTACGATAGCGGTGGCGGCCAGGCCAACCCGAACACCCAGGGTCAGGGCGCCGTGCTGATCAAGACGCCGACCAACGGTGGCGACGGTCGGGTGTCGGGCCTGGAAATGACCCTACGCCAGAAGTTCCAGGACCTGCCGGACCCGATCAACGGCCTGGGCTTCAGCCTCAATGCCACGAAGCAGAACTCCAGCGTAGACCTGGGCCGTCCGGGCTTCGGCGACGAGCGCCTGCAGTCGGCTCCGAAGACGATGGCCAATGCCGAGCTGTTCTACGAGAAGTACGGTTTCTCGCTCAACCTCAGCTACCACTACGTGGGCTCGTACCTGTCCACCTACGACTTCCTCAACCAGGGACAGCCGTGGGATGACCTGTGGATCCGCCCGACCCGCCGCGTGGACCTGCATGCCGGTTACCAGATGGACAACGGCCTGCAATTCGACCTGCAGATCTCCAACCTCACCAAGCAGTACTCGTACTGGTCGCATATCGGCAAGAACAGCCTGGCCAATTCCGACATCGTCGATGCCGGCATGACCACGCTGCTCACCGTCAAGTACTCGTTCTGAGCATGCGCCGGCGCGACTTCCTCGTCGTGTCGGTCCTCGCCCCGCTGGCTTTCGCGGGGCGTGGATGGGCAGCGTCGCCTTCACCGGCGGCGCTCCTGCCGATACCCGACGGCAAGCCTCATGCCTTCGCGTTCGGTCACCGGCAGTTCCTGCTCGACGGCCATGCCTTTTCCATTCATAGCGGCGAGATGCATCCGGCACGGATACCGCGCGAACACTGGTGGCATCGCATCCGCATGGCGAAGGCGATGGGGCTGAACACCGTCGCGCTGTACGTCATGTGGAACCAGCTCGAACCCGAGCCGGGCGTGTTCCACCTGGATGGGGACAACCGCGATTTCGCTGCGTTCATCCGGCTGTGCCAGGAGGAGGGCATGTGGGTGTACCTGCGTCCTGGCCCCTATGTCTGTGGTGAATGGACCCTGGGGGGCCTGCCTGCATGGCTGTTGCGCGATCCGGATGTACGGTTGCGCACACGCGACGACCCGGTCTACATGGCAGCCGTGCGCCGTTACATCGCGGCCATCGCGCCGCGAGTGCGGCCGCTGCTGGCGAAGAACGGCGGCCCCGTGCTGATGATCCAGGTGGAGAACGAGTACTCGATGCAGGGCGACGATGTCGCCTATCTGAAGGCCATCGAAGACATCTGGCGCGAGAACGGCATCGAAGGACCGTTCTCGGTGTCGGACGGCTGGAAAGACCTGCTGCGACGCCGGGCCTATCCGCCAGGATCGGCGCTGGGCCTGGACGGCGCCGATGTGCCGACGCTGGTACAGGGCAGGGCATTCGCGCATGAGGCGCCGGTCTGGGTGGGCGAGGGGTATCCGGGGTGGCTTACCCACTGGGGCGAACCGGTGTTCGCCGAAAGGGACTACGTGGAGACGCTGCGCAGCGTGATGAAGGCGGGATACTCCTTCAACCTCTACGTGGTTCACGGAGGCACGAATTTCGGCCTCACCGCGGGCTCCAACGCCGAGGATGACGGCTCGCAGTTCCAACCGGTCATCACCAGCTACGACTACGGCGCGCCCATCGACGAAACGGGGCAGCCGACGGCGCAGTACCAGAAGCTGCGCGACGTCATCACCTCGGTGACCGGGCGCAAGCCCCCTGAGCTTCCCGCCTCACCGCCTCGCGCAAGTTTCGCGGAAACCTCACTCGAACCCTTCGCCTCGCTCTGGGACAACCTGCCCACGCCGGTGCAGGTGCCGCATCCGGTGTCGAACGAAATCCTGTTCGGACAGGACCAGGGGCTTGTCCTTTGGCGCAAGACGATCCCTGCCGGAACATCGCTGACGATCGAGGCCGCCCGTGACTACGCGATTGCGTATGTCGACGGACACGAAGCCGGCGTCGTATCGCGGGTGGAGCATCCCTCGGTATCGTCAAAGACACGCGTGAGCCTGCCGGATGCATCGGCCGGTGAACGCAGGCTCGACGTGCTGGTGGATACCTTCGGCCATATCAACTTCGGCCCGCGCGTGGGCGACCACAAGGGTCTCACCGGCCCGGTGTCCCTCGATGGGCGGCCGCTGGAGGATTTCGAAGCCCTGGCGCTTCCGCTCGACGGCGAATGGCTGTCGCACCTGCAACCGCTCGCGGACAAACCAATGCGTGGCGGCGTGTTCTTCCGTGGCAGCATCCATGTCGATGTCCCTGGCGATGTCTATCTGGACATGTCGGACTGGGACAAGGGCTATCTCTGGGTCAATGGCCGTTTGCTGGGACGTTACTGGCATATCGGTCCGCAGCAACGGCTTTACTGTCCCGGGCCCTGGCTCAGGGCAGGCGACAACGAGGTGCGGGTCCTTGACCTGCACCGCCATGTCGCGGGGCGCTTGCGTGCCGCGGCCCATCTGCACCGGGAGAAGGCATGAGGGAGGTCGCGAGCAGGCCGGCATCGCCACCACGGGCCATCGGGCTCTGGGGTGGACTGTCGGCGAACGTGCTGAACATGATCGGGATCGGTCCCTTCGTGACCATTCCGCTCGCGTTGTCGGCACTGGCCGGGCCGTCGGTGTTCCTCGGCTGGATCGCGGGCGCGTTGCTCTGCCTGTGCGATGGCATGGTCTGGGCCGAGCTGGGTTCGACCATTCCGGAATCCGGTGGTCCGTATCACTACCTGCGCGAGGCCTATGGCCGTGAGCGCATGGGCCGGCTGTTCGGTTTTCTGTACCTGTGGCAGACGCTGCTCACCGCACCGTTGTCGATCGGCTCGGCGGCGGTGGGCTTTGCGCAGTACTTCGGTTACCTCGTGCCGTCGCTGGGCGACGGGGGCCGCGTGATGGTGGCGGCCGGCCTGTGCCTGATCAACACGGCGGTGCTCTATCGCAAGGTAGGCGACATCCAGCGCCTGTCGCTGGGCATCACGGTGATCGTGGCCGTGGCCTGCGTGTGGATCGTTGGTAGCGGCATCGCGCATTTCAATGTGGCCACCGCCGAGCACTTCATGCATGCGCGCAGCGATGGCTCGCATGGGTTCTGGCTGGGCCTCGGCGCCGTCGCGCTGATCGCCGTGTACGACTACGGTGGCTACAACAACGTCTGCATGCTGGGTGGCGAGGTACGCCATCCACGGCGGACGATTCCGCTGGCCGTGCTGCTGTCGATACCGCTGGTGGCGGTGCTTTATCTTGGCCTTAACCTGTCCATCCTCGGTGTGCTGCCCTGGGAGCAGGCCGCGCATTCCAAGGCGGTGGTCGCCGACTTCATGCAGGCGATCCATGGTTCCACCGGCGGCACCATCGCGGTCTGCCTGATCCTGCTCGCCAGCTGGGGGTCCGCGCTGGTGGTCTTGCTGGGCTATTCGCGCGTGCCGTATGCGGCTGCTGTCGATGGGCAGTTCTTTCGATCCTTTGCGCGACTGCATCCACGCGATGGCTTTCCCACGGTGTCGCTGGTGGTCGTGGGCGTTGCCTCGGCGGCGGCCTGTTTTCTGTCGCTGGAAAGCCTCATCGCCATGCTGATGGTGGTGCAGATCCTGTTCCAGTACATCGCGCAATGTTTCGCGGTGGTGGCGCTGAGACGCCGGCGGCCGGATGCCGACGTGTTCCGCATGCCGCTTTATCCGCTGCCCATCGTGGTCAGTGTCATCGGCTGGCTTTACCTCGTCGCGACCAGCGGCTGGCGGGCGATGTCCGTCGCGGTCGGCGCCGTCGTCGTCGGCACACTTATTTTTCTTTGGCAGGCACGGAGTACGCGGTCATGGCCCTTCCGCAACGAATGACATCCTGGGACGTCGCGGTGGTCGGCGAGATCTACGCGGACCACATCTTCGGAGGCTTTCCCCGCTGGCCTGAGCCCGGCGAAGAGGTCTACGCCCAGCGCTATACCCGGGAACTGGGTGGCGGCAGCGTCAATACCGCCTGTGGACTGGCGCGTCTCGGGCGCCGCGTGCGTCTTGTCGGCCTGATCGGCGATGCGGACTTCGACTGGTTCGAAGGGCGCCTTTCCGAGTTCGGCGTAGGCATGGGCGGCATCCGCCTGGGGGCGGAAGGAACGGGCACGACGGTCAGCGTGTCGATGCGCGACGATCGCACGTTCTTCAGCTGGCACGGGGCCAACCGTGGCCTGGTCGACCTGCTTGAAGTGCCGGCCGTGCTCGCCGACCTCATGGCGGCGCGCCATGTGCATTTCGCCATGCCGCTGCCGCGTTCGCTCGCCACGCTGGTGCTTCCGCAGTTGCGGCAGGCCGGCTGTACCACATCGCTCGACGTGGGTTATTCGCCGGTGTGGCTGACCGATAGCGAAAACCTCGCCACCTGCCGCGAGGTGGATTTCATGCTGCCCAACCGCAAGGAGGCCGGCCTGCTCTGCGGCGAGGACGATCCCGAAGCCTATGCCGCGTGGGCCTGGGCAGAAGGGCTTACTCGCGGCGTGCTGAAGCTGGGAGGCGAGGGTGCGCTGCTTCTGGATGGCGATGGCGTGCGCAGGATCCCCGCACCCGTCGTGGATGCACTGGATACCACCGGGGCCGGCGATGCCTTCAACGCCGGTCTCATCGATGCCCTGCTGGACGACGACCCGCTGGATCGCTGCGTCGAGCGCGCCTGTATTACCGGCGCGCTGTGCACGACCGTGGCCGGTGCGCTGCACGGGCTCCCTGATTCTTCCCGATTGAGGACGCTACATGAACAAACGTACGGATCGTAAGATCGCATTGATCGGCGGCGGTGGTGTGCGCTCGCCGCTGGTGGTGTTCGGTGTGAACGAAGCGCTTGAAGACCTGGGCGCCTCGGAAATGGTGCTCTACGACCCGGACCCGGCACGCCTGCGGATCATGGTCGACCTGGGCAAGGCCGTGGTTTCCCGTTTCGGTGGCAATCTGCGCCTGCGCGGCGCCACCTCGCTGGAGGACACCATCGAGGGTGCGGATTTCGTGCTCAACAGCATCCGCATCGGCGGCATCGTCGGCCGTGCCGCCGACGAGCGCGTGGCGATCGAGCACGGCTACCCGGGCCAGGAAACGACCGGCCCGGCCGGCATCGCCATGGGCTTGCGTACGATCCCCGTCGCCATCGAACAGGCCCGCCTCGTCGAGCGGCTGAGCCCCGATGCGTGGCTGGTCAACTTCACCAACCCTGCCGGCCTCATCACCCAGGCCGTGAGCGATCACAGCAAGGCGCGCATCGTTGGTATCTGCGACACGCCGACCGAGCTGTTCCACAATATTGCCCGCGCGCTCGGCGAGCCGGCGCACGAGGTGGAATGCGATTACGTGGGCCTGAACCACCTGGGCTGGGTCCGCAGCGTCAAGGTGCGCGGCAAGGAGGTGATCGACACCCTGCTGGATGACGAAAGCCTGCTGCGCCAGCTCTACCTCGCACCGTTGTTCGACTATCACATGATCCGCACGCTGCGGCTCATTCCCACGGAATACCTGTTCTTTTACTACGAGCGTTCGCGCGCACTGTCCAACCAGCGCAGGCAGGGCGGCAGCCGCGGTGCCGAGATCCAGCGCCTCAACGATGACCTGTTGGCCGCGCTGACGGCACGTCTGGACGCAGGCGAAGGCGATGCCGCCGTGGACATCTACGCGGCATATCTCAACCAGCGCTCGGGTTCGTACATGAAGCTGGAAGCCGAGGGCGGATCGGCCTTCGAGCAAGGCGTGAGCCTTCAGGGCGACCCGTTCCGCGTCGCCACCGGCTACCACCGCATAGCCATCGACGTGATGAGTGCGCTCACCGGCGCCAAACCTGCCCGCATTGTGGTGAACACGCGCAACCGCGGTGCCATCCCGGATCTTCCGGACAACGACATCGTGGAAATCGCCTCCGATATCGGCATGGATTCGATCATTCCCCGTCCGGTCACAGCATTGCCGGATGCCGTCAACGGCCTGGTCCGCTCGGTGAAGGCGTATGAACGTGCGGCCATCCAGTCGGTGCTGAAGAACGAACGGCTTGAAGCACGCAAGGCCATGTTGATCCATCCGGCGATTGGCGAATGGACGCCATCGGAGACCCTTTTGCAGTCGCTTCTGGGTCATGCGGATGACGATGGCGAGTGCCTCTGCCACGGGCGGACGCATCGCTGAAGAATGCTCCCGGATGCCCTGGATCGCCATATTTTGCGATTCAGGGCCTTTACACGTTCACGTGGTTTTGACGATGTGCGGTGCATATACGCGCCACGGCCGGCATACCGCCGTGCCATCAGGGAGAACATCATGAAGGGATTCAGACGCATGGGCGTTTGCGCCGCCACTATGCTCCTGGCTACTGCCACCTGCACCGACGCGTGGGCAGCCCGGGTGTTCGGCACCTACATCGCTACCACCACCGTGGCAGGTACCCAGGCGCTGGAATACTGCATGGATACCCCGGCAGCCGGGAATGCACCGCGTATTCTTGTGCTTTACCACCATGGCTTCCAGGACTACTGGAGTACCGCTAACCAGCTCGGCGCCACCACCACGACCGGGCCGGCGGGGTGCAGCAAGGACGACCCGAACACCGTGATGCACGACATTCGTGCGGCGGACGCAGGGAATCAGGTCGTGACCGTTGCCTTTGAATATCCGAATGACCAGGGTTTTCCGGCGCTGGCCGGCGCACAGGCCAGCAATCAGCTAAGAGCGCAGATTCTGGCCGATCCACGTTTTGCCGGTATCCAGCGCGTTGTCTATTTCGGGGTGTCGATGGGCGGTGCGGTCTCAGGGACGGCGCTCAGTGAGAATACCAGGGCGGGTGGGGCGCCCATCAGCGACTGGGTGCTCGCGGAACCTGTGACGGATGTATTCGAGACCTACAGCTACGCAGTGTTGGCCAACCTCGTTGCACCCTCCCTGGGTTTCGGTGCAGCGACGAGTGGGATTCAACAGGATACTGGGCAGGCCAATCCCAGCTTCAGCGCATTGTGGCGCCGATCGCCGTTCTGGAATGCGGCTGCGATCGGCAAGTCCCTGACGGGGAGGACCACGATCATCGCAGGCGCCTTCGATGCGGAAGTCACGCCGGATCAGGCCATCAAGCTCAACACCAACCTTGGCCTGTCCGGGAGCCCGTCCCATCTCACCATCGTGACCAAGCCGGCGCCTGCGGGTAGCAGCGATTTTTCACTGGTCACCGTGCTGTGTGGCGTGCTTGGACTCAATGCCTCCGGCTGTAATTCCCTGCCGGGGCATGAAGACGCCAATGATCCTGTTGGCCCGGTGATGAAGGAAGCGCGTAGCCAGTTACTCAATGTCATCTTCGGTGCGACGCCCTTTGTGTCGGGCACCGAACTGTTCGATTCTTCGACGGGCAAGCGTACCCAGGTGCGCTAAGAAGGCAATCCTTGCAGGCTCAGCTTTCGCATGCCGATAACATCCGCGCCATTATGGTGCGGATGTTTCCTATGTCCTCCTGCGCATGATCGATCACCAGACCCTGGCCCGCATCGACGGGCTGCTCGCCTCAGGCAAACCCCGCATCCTGCTCGGCATCGTCGGATCACCCGGCGCCGGCAAGTCCACGCTCTCCGCGCAACTGCTGGCCCATCTGGGCGGTGTGGCGGTCAACGTGCCGATGGACGGGTTCCATCTGGCCAATGCCGAACTCGCCCGACTTGGCCGGGCAGGGCGCAAAGGTGCGCCGGATACGTTCGATGCCTGGGGCTATGTCGCCCTGCTGCGTCGCCTGCGCGAACCTGTACTGGGAGAAACGGTATACGCCCCGGCCTTCCATCGCGAGATCGAGGAACCCATCGCGGGTGAGATCGTCGTGCCGCATGACGTGCGCGTGGTGATCACCGAAGGCAATTACCTGCTGTTCGACGATGCGCCATGGCGCGGAGTGCGCGACCTGCTGGATGAAACCTGGTGGGTCGACGTGGATGAAGACCAGCGCAAGGCGCAGCTGCTCGAACGGCATATGCGCTACGGCCGCAGCCGTGAAGCGGCCCTGGCGTGGATCGAACATACCGATGAACCCAACGCGCGACGCATCCAGGCCACGGCGCCGCACGCCGACCTGCGCGTTCGCGTGACGCTCGGCGAGCCGGCGTGAGGCCGGCAGGCAGCTTTCGCGGGGGCGAGGGCCGTTCCATCGTTTCCTGGAGGCATGCATGCAATCGGTAAGTGAGGAGGCTGCCGTCGAAGGCGGCAGCCAGTCCACGGGACTGGTGGTCGGTATCGCGGTAGTGGCTGCCCTGGGCGGCCTGCTGTTCGGCTACGACACGGGCGTCATCGGCGTGGCCTTGCTGGGTCTCGGGCGGCAGTTCGCCCTCGACGACACCACCAAGCAGCTGGTGACCGGCGCCATCATCTTCGGTGCGCTGTTCGGCTGCCTCGGCACCGGCCCGCTGTCGGACCGTTACGGACGACGACGGATGGTGATCTTCGTGGGCGTGCTGTTCGCGCTGGGCTCGGTGGCCTCGGCGATGTCGCCCAGTGTCGGCGCCCTCGTAGCGTCGCGCTTCCTGCTCGGCCTGTCGGCCGGCAGCTCCACCCAGATCATTCCGGTCTATATCGCCGAAGTCGCTCCGCCACGCCATCGCGGCAAGATGGTGGTGCTGTTCCAGTTCATGGTGGTGTTCGGCATCACGGTGGCCTATTTCACCGGTTTCGTGCTCGGCGATCACTGGCGCTGGATGTTCGGCCTTGGCGTGGTGCCTGCCGTGATCCTGCTGGCCGGCATGCTGGTGTTGCCCGAAAGCCCGCGCTGGCTGGTGGTACGTGGTCATCGTGAGGCGGCACTGGGCGTGCTGACGCGCATACGCGGAGACATGGCGCTGGCCGAAGCCGAGGTGCGCGATATCGAATCCGTGACGGCGGACGATTCGGCGGGTACTTGGCGCGACCTGGCACGTCCGTGGATTCGCCCGGCGGTGGTGGTGGGTGCGGGCATTTCGATGTTCTCGCAGATCACCGGCAACAACGCCTTGATCTATTACGCGCCGACGATTCTCACCAAGGCCGGTTTTTCCGATGAGGCGGCTATCCTCGGCACGGGCGCGAGCACGGTCCTGGTTGTGATCATGACGGTGATCGGCAGTTTCCTCGTCGATCGCATCGGTCGGCGTACCTACCTGCTGTGGATGATCCCGGGCTCCATCGTGGCGCTGGTCATCATGGGATACCTGTTCCAGGGTGCCGGGCCGAGCACGGATTTCAGCCGCTGGCTGGTCGTAGGCTGCCTTGCCGCCTATCTCATGCTCAATTGCGGTGGCTTCGGTGTGTGTATCTGGCTGGTAAACGCCGAGGTGTATCCGCTCTTCGTGCGTGGCAAGGGTGCCAGTCTGGGTTCTTTCAGCCATTGGTTCTTCGACCTGATCGTGACGCTGACCACCTTGTCGCTGGTGACCGCGCTGGGGGCGTCGAAGACGTTCTGGCTGTATGCGGTGATCTCGCTGGTGGCGCTGGTGTTCATTTACTACCTGGTGCCGGAAACCAAGGGAAAGAGCCTGGAACGCATCGAACACGAGCTGCGCGAAAATCGTTTCTATCCCTTCCAGCGGAAACACTGAATGTAGGAGCGCGCCTCGCGCGCGACCGGTTTTCGCGAAACCATGAGTTCATCGCGATCACCGGTCGCGCGCGAGGCGCGCTCCTACAAAAGAAGGTTAGTGGGTGTGTTTCCAGGCGGGATGGCGGCCGAAGCGGCGCAGGGCCACGTAGAACACCGGGGTGAGGAAGAGGCCGAACAGGGTGACGCCCAGCATGCCGGAGAACACCGTGATGCCCGTGGCCGCACGTACCTCGCTGCCGGCGCCATGGCCGAGCAGGAGGGGCACCGAGCCAGCGATGAAGGCGACCGACGTCATCACGATGGGGCGCAGGCGAAGGCGACAGGCTTCCAGGGCAGCAGGGATCGTATCCATGCCCTGGATTTCCAGTTCGCGGGCAAACTCCACGATGAGGATGGCGTTCTTGCAGGCCAGGCCCATCAGCACCACCAGGCCTACCTGGACGAACACGTTGTTGTCGCCACCTGACAGCCACACGCCCACCAGCGCTGCGAACATGCACACCGGCACGATCAGGATCACCGCCAGCGGCAGCGTCCAGCTTTCATAGAGCGCCGCGAGCACCAGGAAGGCCAGCATGACGGCGAGCGGAAACACGATGATCGCCGAGTTGCTCTGGCTCACCTGCTGGTAGCTCAGGTCGCTCCATTCCAGCGTGATGCCGCGCGGGAGCACCTTGCCGGCGATTTCCTGGAGTTTCGCCAGTGTCTGCCCGGAGGACAGTACCCGCGCGTCTGCATCGCCGATGAGGTCGGCGGCGGGGTAGCCGTTGTAGCGAATGACCGGGTCGGGACCGTAGGTGGAGGTGACATCCACCATCGAACCCACCGGCACCATGGCGCCACGATTGTTGCGGGTATAGAGGTTGCCGATATCCTCCGCCGTCTGGCGGTGTTCCGTATCGGCCTGGGCCATCACACGGTAGACGCGGCCGAACAGGTTGAAGTCGTTGACGTAGACCGAGCCGAGATAGGTCTGCAAGGTATTGAACAGGTCGGTGAGTGCCACGCCCTGTGCCTTGGCCTTCACGCGATCGACCTTCACTTCCAGCTGCGGGATGTTGGCCTGGTAGGAACTGACTGGGAAGCCCATGCCCGGCGTGCGCGAAATCTCGCCACGGAAGGCATCCAGTGCATTCTGCAAGGCGCCGTAGCCGAGCCCCGCACGATCCTCCAGGTAAAGCGAATAGCCCGAACCGTTGCCGAGACCCTGGATGGGAGGTGGCATCAATGCATAGGCATAGCCGTCCTTGATCGACGCATACTTGCCGCTGAGTTCGGCGGCGATGTCCGCCGCGCCACGGTGGCGCTCCGCGAACGGTTTCAGGATGACGTATGACGCCGTCAGGTTGGGTGTATTGGTCTGCTGCAAGGCATTGAGGCCGGGGAAGGCCGCGAGCGTATCCACGCCTTCCACCTGGTGAGCCAGTTCCACCATCTGCCGCGTGACGGCATCGGTGCGCGACAGCGACGCGCCTTCGGGGAGCTTCGCACCGGCGAACAGATACAGCTTGTCCTGCGTGGGGATGAATCCGGCCGGCACGTGGTTGAACAGCAAGGCGGTACCCGCCAGCAAGACGGCATACACGCCGAAGACCACGCCACGCCGCCCCAGCGAGCGCGATACCGTGCTGCCGTAGCGCTCGGAATTACGCTGGAAGAAACGGTTGAACGGGCGGAACAGCCAGCCGAGGCTGCGATCCAGCACGCGGGACAAGCCGTCCTTCGGTGCATCGTGACCGCGCAGCAGTTTAGCGGCGAGGGCAGGGGAGAGCGTGAGCGAGTTGATGGCCGAGATCACCGTGGAGATGGCGATGGTCACCGCAAACTGCTTGTAGAACTGGCCGGTAACGCCTGAAAGAAATGCCATGGGCACGAACACGGCACACAGCACCAGCGCGATGGCCACGATGGGGCCGGAGACCTCCTTCATTGCCTGATGCGCGGCATCGCGTGGGCTGAGCCCCTGCTCGATGTTGCGCTCGACATTCTCGACCACCACGATTGCATCATCCACTACGATGCCGATCGCGAGTACCAGGCCGAACAGGGTCAGCGTGTTGATGGAATAACCCAGCAGGTACAGCCACGCGAAGGTGCCGACAACGGAGACGGGCACCGCGACCAGCGGGATGATCGATGCCCGCCAGGTCTGCAGGAACAGGATCACCACGAGCACGACCAGCACCACGGCTTCCAGCAGTGTGTGCTGCACGGCCTTGATCGAGTCACGCACGAACACGGTCGGGTCCCACACCGGCCGATAGGCCACGCCCGCGGGGAAGCTTTTCGACAGCTCGTCGAGCTTGGCGTAGACGGCATCGGCCACGCCGATGGCGTTGGCGCCAGGTGACAGGAAGATGCCTACGGCGGCACCGTTGGCGAGGTCATTGAGCGAGCGCAGCGTGTAGTCGCCCGAGCCCAGTTCGATCCGGGCCACGTCGGAGAGGCGGGTCACCTGCCCATCATCGCCGGCCTTGATCACCACATCGCCGAATTCCTGTTCGGTGCGCAGGCGGCCGCGCACGTTGATGGACACCAGGTAATCGGTGTTCTTCGGCGTCGGCTCGGCACCGAGCTGGCCGGCGGATACCTGCACGTTCTGCTCGCGGATGGCGTTGACGGCATCGGCGGCGGTCAGCCCACGCGACGCGAGTTTGCCCGGGTCCAGCCAGATGCGCATGGCGTAGTCACCGCTGCCGTACAGGCCCACGTCGCCGATACCGGGGATGCGCGACAGCTCGTCCTTCACATGCAGGTTGAGGTAATTGCGCAGGTAGACCGAGTCGTAGCGGTTGTCCGGCGAGGTCAGCATCAGGTACATCAGCGGCGTGGGCGACTGCTTCTGCGTGGTGACGCCGTACTGGCGCACCTCGTCGGGCAGTCGGCTCAGTGCCTGGCTGACGCGGTTCTGCACGCGCACGGCGGCGGTGTCGGCGTCCACTTCGGGAAGGAAGGTCACCGTCACGGCCAGGCTGCCGTTCGAGCCGGCCACCGACTTCATGTACATGATGCCTTCGACGCCGTTGATCGCCTCTTCCAGCGGCTCGGCCACGGATTCGGCGATTTCGCGCGGATTGGCGCCAGGGTAGGTGGCACGCACGACGACGCTCGGGGGTACCACCTCCGGGTACTCGCCCACGGGAAGAATCGGAATGGCGATGAGGCCGATGGCGAAGATGATGATCGACAGCACGATCGCGAAGATCGGTCGGTCGATGAAGAACTTGGAGAAATCCATCGCCGGCTCCTTACTTCGCGGCCTGGGCGACGGCGGCGCCGTGGTCCATGGGCTGCGGTTTCACCGCCATGCCGGGGAAGTAGATCTTCTGCGTGCCGGTGACGATCACCTTGTCGCCGGCTGCAAGTCCTGTCTGCACCACGCGCAGGCCATCCACGAGGCGGCCCAGGGTCACGTCCTTGCGCAGGGCCTTGTCGTCGGGACCGACCACATAGACGTACTTGCGGTCCTGGTCGGTGAGCACGGCCTTGTCGTCGATGAGCATGGCCTCGAATTCGTGGCTGCCTTCCATCTGTACGCGGGCGTAGAGGCCCGGGGTGAGCACGCGATCGGCGTTGGAGAGCAGTGCGCGGGCACGGATGGTGCCGGTGGCCGAATCCACGCGGTTGTCGAGGAAATCGACCTTGCCGGTGCGCGGAAAACCCTTTTCATTGGCAAGGCCCACACGCACGGCGTTCTGTTGGCGGCCACCGCGTGCGCCTTCCATGAAGCGCAGATAGCTCTGTTCGTCGCAATCGAAATAGACGAACACCGGGTCTTGCGAGACCACGGTGGTCAGCTCGCTCTGGTCGGCCTGCGCGAGGTTGCCCATGGTGAGCATCGCGCGACCGGCACGGCCGGCGACGGGTGCGCGGACTTCCGTAAAGCCGAGGTTGAGCTGTGCCGTGGCGACGGCTGCCTGCGCGGCGCGCACGTCGGCGGCGGTCTGGGCGAGATCGGCGTGGCGGCTGTCGTATTCATCGCGCGAGATGGCATGTGCCGCGATCAGCTTCTGTGCGCGTTCGTCCTGCGCCTGCGACAGGGTGGCGGCGGCGCGCGCACGTTCGAGCTGCGCCTGTGCGCTGTTCAGTGCATCGCGATAGGGCCGCTGGTCGATGACGAAAAGCACGTCGCCCGGCTTCACCTCGTCGCCTTCGCGGTAGGCGATGCGGTCGATGTACCCGGTGACGCGCGGGCGGATCGAGACGGTCTCGATGGCCGAGATGCGGCCATTGAACTCGTCCCATGTCTTCACGTGCCGGGCGACGACCGGGGCGACCCCCACCTCGGGCGGCGGCGGGGCCTGGGAGGTGTCGGCATGGGAGGTGCAGGCGGCCAGCAGCACGGCGAACGTCGTGGCCAGACCCACCCGTAGGGGCGGGAGAACAGGGGCGATGGGGCGCATGGCGGGAAGATCCTTCTGGCAAGCGGGCACGCACCGACGGGGCGTGTGACCCGCTGGCGTTGGCTTGGGATGGGTTGCTTGCCGATAGCGTAGGTGTTAAAGCTAACTTTAAGTCAAGCTTTATGGACGGAACGATGCGTTTCCCCAACGACCCTCTGCTGACCATCGGGCACGTAGCCCAGCGCAGCGGCGTACAGGCGTCGGCCCTGCGCTTCTACGAGACACGGGGGCTCATTTCCTCGGTACGGGCGGACTCGGGACATCGCCGTTTCCCGCGTTCCACGCTGCGGCGGATCGCCTTCATCGTGTTTGCCCAGAAGGTGGGCTTCACGCTGGACGAGATCGCCACCCAGCTCGCGCGCCTGCCCACCGATCACGTGCCCACGGGCGAGGACTGGCGGGCGCTCACCGGTGAATGGAAGGCTCGTGTGCAGCAGCGCATCGAGGAACTGCAGCGCCTCAATATCGGCCTGGACCAGTGCATCGGCTGCGGCTGCCTGTCGATCGAGCGTTGCATGCTTTCCAATCCGGGCGATCGCGGCGGCGGCCATGGCGCGGGTGCGCGCCGGTGGACCGGCGAAATGGAAGCGGAGTGAGGATTCGCAGGCGCCTCAGCGGCCGCGCGGACGGTGACCACGGCGATAGACGTTTTCCGCCGGCGCCTCCACCAGCAGTTCGGTGCCGCGGCCCGCGCGCGTCTTGATGCTGGCCCGGCCGCTCAGGCGGCGTGCGCGCTCCTTGATGCCGATGAGGCCCCAGTGCCGGGTGGTTTCGCCATCGGCCTGTTCCATGCCCTTGCCGTCGTCGCTGATCACCATGGTGAAGCGGGACGGGCCGAAGATCATCTCCACATACACGCTGCGCGCATTGGCGTGGCGCTGAACGTTGAGCAGCGCTTCGCGGCCGATGCAATAGAACTCGTCTTCGGCGAAGGGGTCCAGCGGTAGCGCGTCGCCATGCGTATGCATCGCCACGTTGACGCCGGACTCTTCCAGTTCCGCCGCGTAACGTTGCAGCCGCTGCGCCAGCGTGCCGGCGTGACCATGGCGCTCACGCAGGTGCTGTACGCGATCGCGTCCTTCGATCACCAGGTTTTCCGCGCGATCGATCGCCTGTTCCAGCGAGCGGCGACCGGGGTCGTCGTCGGGCAGGCGGTCCACGATGGTCTGGAAACGCAGGATCAGGCCTTGCGCGCCCTGGAGCAGCGTATCGTGCAGTTCGCGGGCGATGCGTTCGCGTTCGTCGTAGCGTTCGCGCAGACGGATGCGCAGCTGACCGGTCAGCCAGCGCACGCGCAGCCGGTGAACCACCCATCCGCCGAGCAGGGTGAGGGCCGCCGCCAGCAGCTTGAACCACGGGCCTTCGAAGAAGGTAGGTATCACCACCAGGGTGACTTCGGCCGGATCGCCCCAGTCGCGACCGTTGTACGAGGCCTGCACGTCGAGCACATAGGTGCCTGGATGCATCTGCGAATAGCGCAGTTCGCGCTGGCCCTCCAGCGAGCGCCAGTGCGCCTGGCCCGGCGTCATGCGGTAACGGAAATGCACGCCATCGGGGCGCGCGGGCGCAATCGCCGCATAGCGCACGCTGATTTCCCGGTGCTCGGGATCGAGCTGGGCATCGTGCACGGGAAAGGACACATCGCCCGCGACGATGTCGCGGATCACGGCAGGCGGCGGCAGCGGTGCGACGCCGACGCGTTTCGGGTCCAGCGCGGCGAGACCTTCCTCCGCGGCGAACCAGATGATGCCCGCGCGCGTTGCCAGCGCGGTAGGCATGGGGCGTACACGCTGCGCACCACCGGGAAGGCCGTCGTCTTCCGTGAGCAGTTCCAGGTCGAGGTGCTGCGCCGGATCGCCGGTGGCTTCGCGCAGGGCATCGACACCGACGTGGGCCACGCCACTTTCCGTATTGATCCACAGCGTGCCGTCGGCGCCACGGACGATACCGGTGGCCGCTTCGAGTGCGTGGGCCGGCGCGGTGGACAGGAATACGGCACGGTCGTCCCGAAGCACCGCGAAGGCGCGTTCCGAGGCGACCAGCAATCCATCGTCCAGTGGCGCCAGGGTCGTGATCGGACCCACGGCCGCCTTGCCCGGATGCACATAGGCCGAGATATGGTCGCCGCGCACATGCACGAGGCTGCCATCGGGATAGCCCAGCCACACATAGCCGTCGCCCATCACCTGCATGGCGGAGGGACTGCCGGACGGCAGGCCGGGAATGGCAGACGCCGATGTCCACGTCTTGCCACCGTCCCGGAAATAAAGCCCCTGTCCCGATATACCCAGCCAGAAGCGGCCGCTGCCGTCGCGGGCCATGGCATGCACGGCGCCCGGCATGCCGCTGCCGGAGGCCGGGAACGTGTCGGGGAGGGGATTGCCGTCGCTCATGTGCCAGAGCTGGCCGTGACCACCGAACCAGATTGATCCGTCGCGATCCGTCCACGCGGAGGAGACGGGCGCGTTGAAGCCTTCGAGTGGGCGCGGCGGCAGGCCCGGGCCGTCGATGCGCCACAGGCGGTCGGGCGTGTCACTGTTGTTGTCGGTGCCCACCCAGACATGGCCGGCGGTGTCTTCGGCCAGGGCGAAGAACACGTTCGGGTCGGGAAAGCGCACCGGGGAGAACAGGCTGTCGCGGAACAGGTCGACACCGCCCTTGGTGCCGACCCAGAGATTGCCGTCACGATCGACCATGGCCGTCATGGTCAGGTCGGACGACATGCCCAGCGTCGTGCCCGCGGCTTGCGCACGCAGCACGGAACGGGGAAGCAGGGTGGTGCCACGCTGGCCGAAGGTGGCGTCGCGGCACAGGCCGGCGTGGCAGTCGATGGTCCACAGGGCGCCGTCGCGATCGATCAGCGTGTCCAGTCCGTTGGCACGCCGTGCGCGCGCACGTGTGCGGGGCTCGCCCCATTCGCCCGGCATGGCGGCCACGCCACGTTCGTCGGACAGCCACAGCCGGCCATCGGCACCCACCAGCAACTGGAAGGCCCGGGTGTAACCCATGGCCAGCTGCTCGAAGCGGTGACCGCCGGCGCGCAGCACATAGATACGTTCGTCCGCGCCGATCCATACATCGCCGCGGTCGTCTTCGAACAGGCCATCTACACGCGCCGGCACGCCCCACGATGCATCGGGCGTGTTCCAGCGGGTGCCGTCGAAGCGGCGCAGGATGCCCCGACCGTTCGCCCACAGGCCGCCTTCGCCATCCGTCGCGAAGGCATCGATGGCAAGTCCGGCGGGCAGGCCGGCGGAAGCACCGTAGCGCGTGATGTCGCCTTCGCGCAGACGAATGGCGCCGCCGTTGGCCAGCGACACCCAGAGGTCGCCGCCTGCCGCCGCGTAAAGTGCCCAGGTGGCCGAGGTCTGCGCGGCGCCCTGCGGGAGCAGTTCGATGCGGGTGAAGTCGAAACCGTCGTAGCGGTACAGGCCGCTTCGCGTGCTGAACCAGATCTGCCCGTCTTCGGTCTGCGCGATGGCGGCAACGCCGACGGGTGCTCCCTGCGCGCGGTGAAAGGCGGTGTGCAGCAGGGTATCCACGGGCCGGCTCGGGTCGAGCGCGAAGGCCGGCGCGAAAGGAAACAGGAGCAGAAGCAGGCAGGCGGCCGACCGCCAGAGCGCGTGCGCGAACACGCGCCGACGCGAGGCGATGCCGCGTTCGCCGTCTGGTCGTGCTTCCTTCATTGCGCAATGATCCCACAGGCGTCTACCTGCGGCTTGTACGTTTCCGTAGCCTGGATGGTGCGAAACCCTGGTTTCAGCGCAGCGCCGCCACGCGCTTGTCGAAGCCTTCCAGGATGTCGGAGAGGCGGATCTCGGCGAAGCGTCGTAGCAGTCGTTCGCGGGCCTCGGCCAGGGTGCGTTCCAGGGCCTGGTTGACCTCCTGTTCCACCAGGCACTCGGGTTCGGCGTTGGAAAAACCCAGTGCGAACAGGGCGGGCGAATCGATCGCCTCGTAGACCTGGGCCAGGGTGATCTCCGCCAGCGGACGGTTCAGCCGCCAGCCGCCACCGGGGCCGCGCCCCGAGACCACGAGGCCGGCCTCGCGCATGCCCGCCATCGTCCGCCGCACCACGGCCGCATTGGTGCCGAGCATGCGACCGATCTGCTCGGAGGTGATGGCGGTGTCCTCGCTCGCCATATGGATGAGGACGTGGAGCATGCGCGATAGACGGCTGTCGTGTCTCAAGGAAACTACCCATGGAGTCAGGAGGTGGCGCCCTCCATCCCGAAGATGAGGGAACGGTGCGCCGCGACGCCGGCCCGGACGCCGTCGGCGACGGCAAAGGCCAGCGATCCGCCGGCACGCGCCGCATCGCCACCGGCGAAGACGCCGGGCACCGACGTGGCGCCCATCATATCCACCCTGATGATGTCGCCCACGGGCGTGTCATCGAAAGCGCAGCCCAGCATGCCGGGAATGGGGCTGGACTGGACGCCCCGGGTTGGCGCGAAGAGGCCGTCCAGCGTGACGATACGGCCATCGGCGAGACGCAGGTCGGCGCTGTCCGACTGCGCGAAACCCTCTACCGGCATTCTCTCGACGCGTACGCCGCGTGCATCGAGCAGTCTTGCCTGCTCCTCGTCCGGCTCCACGCCTTCCTGGAGGAAGATGGTGGTGGGACCCCAGTCGGGCAGCAGCGCCGCCAGGTGGAAGGCCAGCGGCGAGGTCGCCAGCAGGCCGATGGGGCCGCCGTGCAGTTCGTAGCCGTGACAGTAGGGACAGTGGAACACATGACGCCCCCAGCGCTCGCGCAGGCCCGGCAGGGCGGGCAGCTGGTCACGGATACCCATCGCCAGCACGAGGCGCGAGGCGTGCAGGGGGGAGTGATCCCTCACCTCGATGGCAAAACCGTCGTCGGTACGCGTGGCCGATGTGGCCTCGGCGTCCAGCCAGGTGACGGTGGGATAGCGAAGCAATTGCTCCTTGCCCAGTTCCGCGATCCTTGCGGGCGACTCGCCGTCCCGGGTCAGAAAGCCGTGGGCGTGTGCCGCCGGAGCGTTGCGGCGCTGGCCGCTGTCCACCACGAGCACGCGGCGGCGGGCCCGGGCCAGTTGCAGGGCGGCAGACAGGCCGGCATAGCTGCCGCCCAGCACGATAACGTCATGGTCCATGGTCGATCCTCATATTGAAACAACTGAAGATACGAAATCACGGAAACGATGTCGTGTCAAATGAAGTTACGAATGGAGCGTGCTACCAGGCGCAGCTCGTGAGCACGGCGTCCGGGCCGATATCCACCCAGTGCAGCGCATGGCTCTGGCCTGCCGGCAACGACGGCGCGAGGGTCACGGCTACCCGGGTTTCCATAGTGGCTGTGGCGGCATCGCAGCCCACGATGCGCAGGGCAGCGAAGTCGAAGAAGTGCCCGACCGTGGCGGCCGTGGCCTTGTAGAAGCTTTCCTTCGCCGAGAAGGCCAGGGTCAGCGCGTACGGCCAGCCGTGCGTGGCGGCCAGTGCCGCGAGGACGGCGTTTTCGTCGTCGTCGATGGCTACGCTGCGGATCGATGCCATGTGTTCCGGCAATACGATGCGCTCCACGTCGATGCCGATGCCGCGCACACCGGAAGCGTCCGGCAGTGCAACGGCGATGGCGATATCACGCGCATGCGACAGGCTGCCGATGAATCCCGTGGGCCATATGGGCGCGCGGTCGGCCCCGATGGGCAGGTCGTCGACCCTGCCACCCACCTCGCGCAAGGCGGCGAGCGCCGCACGGCGACCGGCGAGGAATTCTGCCTGCCGCTTGGGTACGCTGCGTACGATCGATGCGGGACGCACGATGCCATGGCGTACGAAGTCGGCCTCGCTGAAACTGGCGGTATCGAATGCAAGCGCGAAGGCATCGGGCAGCGCAAACGCGTGGCCTCCCAGCCTGATACGGGTGAATGCCGGCGTGTCGTGGCGCGTCACAGGGTCCATGCGCGCCAGCATAGCCGAGCCTGTGGGAAGATAAGCGGCCAAAGGGAAAGGGATACCATTGATGACGGTCGCCGCTTCGCCGCGCAACGTTTATGTCGACATGCTTCGCGGCATCTCGATCCTGCTCGTGATGCTGTTGCATTACTCGCTCACCTACCGGCTGCAGTTCAGTCCGTTGCAGCAGCTGGCGTCGGTACCGACGCTCCGGGCCATCTTCCTCAACGGCAATTACGGCGTCTCGATCTTCTTCGTGATCTCGGGTTTCCTCATCACCGCGAACATCGTCAGGCGGTATGGCTCGCTCGCGGGCACGGACGTGCTGCACTTCTACAAGCTGCGCCTGTTCCGCCTGTATCCCTCGGTGGTGCTGGCGCTGCTGGCTATCACGGTGCTGGGCGTGGCCGGGCTGGGCAGCTTTGCCAACGTGAAGCAGGGACAGGACCTGGGCAACGGTTTCTTCGTGGTCGCCGATCTGTCGGTGCTCACGTTCTGGCACAACATCCTCATGGCGAAGGTGGGGTACTTCAACTACGCCATGAACATCTACTGGTCGCTATCGGTCGAGGAGGTGTTCTACCTGCTCTATCCGCTGGTGCTGGTAATGGCGCGACGCAGCTGGATGCTCTTCGTGCTGGCCTGCGTGGCGATGGTCGTCGGGCCGTATTACCGCAGCATCCATAGCGACGATGAAGTGCTTTACCTCTACGGCAATCTCGCCTGCGTGGACATGCTGGTCTACGGCTGCGCGGCGGCCATTGCGGCTGCGCGCGTGAAGTGGACGCCCATGCAGCGCTACGTGCTGGCGGTGTTGTCGCTCGTTTTCATGGGGCGTGTGTACATGGACGGCATCCCGGGCAACGAGGCCTTCGGTGCGACGCTGATGGGCATCGGTGCGGCCGTGTTCCTTACCGCCGTGGCGACGTTGCCTGCCAATCGCATCATCGATGGCCTGGGCAGGCCGCTGGCATGGCTGGGGGCGCACAGTTACGAGCTGTACCTGTTCCATATCCTGGTGCTCGGGCTGTTGCGTGAAGTCATTCCCCGCACCGGTATGAGCCCCGGCATGAAGCTGCCGATGCTGCTGGGTTTCCTGCTGGTGTCCTCGCTCATGGCCTGGGTGGTGGCGAGGTACTACGGCGATCCGCTCAATCGCTGGCTGCGGGGCCGTTTCGCGTCGCGAAAGACAATCCGACAGCCCGTGCTCACGGAACCGGGTAACCCGGCCTGATTTCCACGATGCCCTGTAGGAGCGCGCCTTGCGCGCGACCCGGGTAGCGTGAATGGGCGGCTCGTTCGCATAGACCTGTCGCGCGCGAGGCGCGCTCCTACAGGGGGTTGCCAGGATTTATGGCTGCGGGTCTGTCGGCAGCGCTTATTGCACGATCAGTGGAACGTTCGCGTTGCGCGTGGCCTGGTTGCCGGTCCGGTCGGCTGCGACGATGTGCAGCGTGTAGCGACCGGGCGACAGGGCCGACACATCCCAGTGGCCTTCGCGCGCCACGCCCTCGCGCAACACGTTGGTAACCATGTACAGGAAGCGCGTGCGCGCGGCGCCGTGCACGGTTTCGCCGCTGTCGGGCGCGTAGATGACGCGGGTGGCTTCATCGTCGGCAGGCAGGCGGTCGAATACCAGGTTCATCCGAGGTTTCTCGAAACCCGGCAACGGTTTGCCGTGGTCGTCCAGCAGCTGGTAGCCGAGGGCATACAGGCCCAGGCGACGGCGCGGCAGGTTGTCGTCCACGTGGTCCCAGGCTTCGACGACGATGTCGATGGGGCCTGCGGTGCGGGCGATGGTGATGCCTTCCTTACCGCGTTTGAGTGCCTTGCCCGCAGGGTCGCGCAATTCCACGCGGTCGATCACGGGAGCGATGTGATCGGTAAAGCCGGTGAAGCCCAGGTCGATGGGATTGCGGCTGGCGAGGTTGCCGTCGAGTTGCAGGTGGGTGTGCGCCATGGCGTTCACGGTGCCCAGCACGTCGCCGGCACGTAAACGCGTACCGCGACGCACCTCCACACGACCGGGCTTGCCATCGTCGCCGGGCAGCAGCCGGAAGCGGGATGCATCGACGACGCGGCCGCTGGCATCGCGACCCACGCGCATGTGGATGTAGTCGAGGCCATCGAGGGCCAGTCCCTCGTGAAGCTTGCCGTAGCCCCAGGTCGGCAGCGGGTCGCTGACCTTGCCGTCCGCGATGGCGAGCACCCTGGCGCCCACGTCGGCGCGCACGTCCACGCCCAGGTGCAGATGATCGCGGCTTTCGCCCTTGTCGTTGCCACGGACTTCGCCGGCCACGCCAACGATTTCATGCCAGCCGTCCTGCGGTGCTTCGGGCCAGCGGCCATGCGTGACCGGCAGTGGGCCATCGGGAGCGGGACCCACCGGTGCCGGCACGCCGGGACTATCGTCGACACGGTAGACGCGGGCGGCGGCCGCGTCGGCAACGATGAGCCCCGGACTGGCCAGGGCCACGCCGGCAGGGCGCGACATGCGCTGGGCATCGCTGCTTCCGGTCACGACCGTGAGTCCGCCATCGTGGGCGTAACGAAGCAGGGCGCCGTGAGAGGCCTCGGTGACGTAGAGGGCATCCTTGTCCGCCACGATGCCGAGTGGATGACGCAAGGGCGCATCCCGGTCCTTCGGGTCCGAGCGCACCAGGGTGGTGACGCCGCCGTCGCCTGCAATATGACGGATGGCAAAGTTCACGGTATCGGCTACCCATAGCGATCCATCCGGATCGATGGCGACCGCGCAAGGAGTGTCGAAGCGTGCCTGCGTGGCCGTGCCGTCCTGGAAACCGGGCACGCTGCCGGCGACGGTGGTGACCATGCCGTCGGTGCCGATGCGGCGGATGCGATGGTTGTAGGTATCGGCGACATACACGTTGCCTTGCGCATCGACCGCCACGCCGACAGGGCCGTTGAAGCGCGCATTCGCCACGGGGCCGTCTTCATCACCGGAGCCCTTGCCACCGGCCAGCGTCGTTACCGTGCCATCGGTGGCGATGCGGCGGATTGCGTGATTACCGGTGTCGGCGACGTAGATGCGTCCGGCGTCGTCGATGGCCAGGCCGGAGGGCGTATCGAAACGCGCGACGTTCGCCGGGCCATCCGCGTAGCCGCTGCCGGCACCGGCGAGCACGCTCACGTTGCCTTGTGCATCGATGCTGCGGATGCGGTCGTTGCTGCCGGCATCCGCCACGATGATGCGGCCATCGGGCGCAACGACCACGCCCCAGGGATCGGCAAAGCGCGCCGCGTGGCCTTCGCGGAATCCGGCGACACCATCGCCGGCAAGCAGGCTGAGTCGTGCGGGAAGCGTGCGGAAACGGGGTTCGGGAGCACCGGCACGCACGGGCGACGTGGGTGCGGAAACGTCGGCAACGGGTATCTGGCGGTAATGCTCCACGAGATAGCCCCCGCCGACGGCGATGGCGAGTACACAGATAACGAGCAGCAGCGACTTGGTGTGCCTCACCATCGAGAGTCCTTCCGAATGATCCGTGGGAGCATAACCGGAAGGGGCGGGCGACGGGATGGCTCAGATGAGGCGGACGGCAGGCACTCCGCGAGCCGGGCCATGCGCCAACGTCTCGCGCATCTGGCTGAGTTTCAGGCAGGTCTCCATGTATTCGGCGGCCGGGTCCGAGCCCTGCACGATGCCGCACCCGGCGAACATGCGGCAGCAATCGTCGCTGACCAGCGCCGAACGCAGCGCCACGAGGAAATCGCCATGACCGCTGCCATCGAGCCAGCCGACAGGCGCGGCGTACCAGCCGCGGTCAAATCCCTCGTGTTCGCGGATGTGCTGCATCGCCTCGGGGCGCGGCAGGCCGGCCACGGCGGGTGTCGGATGCAGGGCATCGAGCAGGTCGAAGAGGCTCGTGCCGTCGCGCAGCTGGCCATGGATGGGTGTGCACAGGTGCTGGATACGCGGAAGCCGCTTCACTTCGGGCATGGCGGGCACATCCAGCGTCGTCGTGAGCGGCGTGAGCGCATCGACGATGGCTCTTACCACCAGTTTGTGTTCGTGGCGGTCTTTCGCGCTGTCGATGAGTGCGCGTGCCAGGGCGAGGTCCGCGGACTCGGATTCTTCCCTGCGGATGGAACCGGCCAGTGCGTGGGTCTGTAGGCGGCCGGCGTCCACGCGGACGAGGCGCTCGGGTGTTGCGCCGAGGAAGCAGGCATGGCCCCGGGCGAAAGCGAACACATGGGCGTTGTGGGCGCGGTCGCTCAGACGCTGCACGAGGGTGGCCACCGGCAGGTGGCCGGCATGGCGCTGGCAGGCTTCGCGTGCGAGCACCACCTTGGAGAAGCGCCCCTCGTCGATGGCCGCCAGGGCATGCACGACCTTGCGCTGCCAGTGCTCGGCGGGCAGTTCGATGGAGTGCAGGGGTGCGGGCAGGGGATGGGCCGTCGATGGTGCCAGCTCCGAGACCTCCAGCCAGGTCATGCAGGCTGCGGCTTCGCTGTCGGCATCTGCGCCGGGCTGCAGCAGGCGCTGCACGATCAGCCGGTGTTGCCGACCGTCGCTGGCAAGGATCAGCGACGGCACGGTGAGGTCGGCGCAGCCGAAGTCACGCCAGTGCGCATCGGCCGGCGTCACGGCGTCGAAACGGCAGCCGCCTATCGCCAGGGGAGCCTGGTTGCCGTGGATCACTGCACCGTCGATGAGTGCCTGCCAGTGTGCAGCCATATCGGCGAAGCGCTGTGCCCCCGTCGCCTCCAGGCTCGCCACGCGCCCATGGCCACAGAGCACCAGGTGCGGTTCGCGCGCCCTCCAGTAGAAGGCGTCCGCGTGATGGTCGTGCCAGCGGGCAAACAATTCTACGGAAGGAGCGGTATCGATCGGGAACGTGACCGTGGCAAGCACGGCGCGGTCGCGACTCGCCGCATGCTTCACGGCCTCGGTGAAGGCTTCGCGCAGGGCATGGCGACGTGGTGGCGGGCTCATGCGAGCCCCCGCTGCTTCCTCCAGTAGGCGATCTGGCGGCTGATGTACCAGGGGATGATGCGTTCGTAGAGCTCGATGGCGAAGTCGCCGTCGAAGCCGGCGTCTTCGGCCCACTGGCGACGCTCCGGCAGCATCACGGCCACGCGTTCCGGCGCGGGTATGTCGGCTTCGCTGGCCTTGAAGTACGACGCACGTTCGACGTAGCGCATGCGCAGGGCCAGCGCACGGATGATGTCGTGATCGATGCTGTCGATCGCCACGCGGATATCGTCCAGGCACGTAGCCTGCTCGGGGGGCTTGATGTCGGTCACGAGGTCACCTTGTGCGGAGTCGGGGCAGCAGGCGCGCCATCAGCGCTTCCGGTTGCCGTTGCAGGTAGAAATGGCCGCCGTCCACCTCGTGCAGGGTGAGCGGCTGAAGGGTGAGGTCCTGCCAGGCCAGCGCCTCGTCGCGGGTGATTTCCCCGTCGTCGACGGGCAACAGCACCTCGATGGGCGTTGCCAGGGCAACGGCGATGGGCCGGCGGTAGGTTTCGATCAGGCGGTAATCGGCGCGCAGCATGGGCAGGAACAGCGCGCGCACCTCGGGGTCGTCGAGCAGTGTGGGCGACGGGCCTGCCATGCGCCGTACGTCGGCAATCAGGCCGTCGTCATCTTCCAGGTGCAGCGCGCTTTCGCGCTGGCGGTGCGGCGGCGGATGTGCGGATGCGAAGACGCCCGCCGGTGCCATGCCCTTTCGTTCCATGCGCAACGCCAGTTCGTAGGCGATGCTGGCGCCCATGCTATGGCCGAAGAGGTACAGCGGCCGGTCGGTGTAGGGCGCGATGGCCTCGGCCAGGGTGTCGGCCAGCGGGGCGATATCGGTGGCGAAGGCCTCGGTGTAACGGTCCTCGCGCCCCGGGTATTGCACGGCAAGCAGGTCGATATCGTCGGGAAGATGGTCCAGCCAGCGCCGGAACGCACTGGCGCTGCCACCGGCATGCGGCAGGCACACCAGTCGTGCGCGTGCTCCGGCGCCATGCCGGAAGCGGCGCAGCCATGCATCGTTCGGCTTCATGCGCTGGCGCGCTCGCTGATGTGTTGCGCGAGCGCGCGACGGTTCACCTTGCCGAACTTCGTGCTGGGGAAGGATTCGAGCACGACCAGGCGGTCGGGGAGCTTGAAGGCCGCGACACCGAGCGTGTTGAGATGGGCCTTCAGTTCGGGCAGCGTGGGCGCGTTGCCGCGCGCGAGTACGCAGGCGCAGGTGCGCTCGCCGAGCACGTCATCGGGGATCCCCACGATCGCCACGTCGAGCACGGCCGGATGCGAGAGCAGGAGATTTTCCACTTCCTCCACCGGCACTTTCTCGCCGCCACGATTCACCACGTCCTTGTTGCGGCCTTCGACGATCACCTCGCCCGTGGGAAGACGACGTACGACATCGCCGCTGCGGTAGTAGCCGTCGGCGGTGAAGGCACGCCGGTTGTATTCCTCGGCCCGCCAGTAGCCACGCAGGGTATAGGGGCCGCGTACCTGGAGTTCGCCGGTTTCGCCTTGCGCCACTTCCTGGTCGTTCTCGTCAACGATGCGCAGCTCGTCGTCGGGACTCAAGGGGCGGCCTTGTGTGTTGACGACGCGCTCGTCGTCATCATCGTGGCGGGTGTAGCAGAGCAGCCCTTCGGCCATGCCATACACCTGCTGGAGCCCGCAGCCCAGCGTGGGCTTCACGCGCGCAGCCACCTCGGGATTCAGGCGCGCACCGCCGACCTGTAACCAGCGCAGCGAGCCCAGGTCCGCATCGTTCCACGTGCGGGCTTCGAGCCACAGCAGCACGAAGGGCGGAATCAGCGCGGTATCGGTAATGCGTTCGCGTTCGACGAGGTCGAGTGCGGTATCCGGGGCACTATCGGCGCACATGACCACGGTGCCGCCGGCATGCAGCGTGCCCAGCAACCCGGGACAGGCCAGCGGGAAGTTGTGCGCCACGGGCAACACGGCGAGATAGCGGCTGTCTTCGCCCAGGCCGGCGACACGGGCGCTTTCTCGTGCGTTGTAGTGGTAATCGTCGTGTGTGCGGGGAATCAGCTTGGGCAGGCCAGTGGTGCCTCCGGATAGCAGAAGCACGGCCACATCGCCCGGCGCCGGACGGGGCAGTTCGACGGGCTCGTCGTCCAGCGTGGCAAATGACGTGAATTCCGCGGCATCGCCTACGACGAAGACGTGCTCTATCCCGGGAACGCGTTCGCGCACGGTCCGTGCGAGCGTCCGGTAATCGAAGCCCTGGTGGCGTTCGGCGATGGCATAGGCCTTGGCCTGCGACAAGGCAGCCAGGTGCACGATCTCGTTCTCCCGGTGTGCGGGCAGCGCCAGTACCGGAATGACACCGCAGCGCTGCAAGGCAAAGAACAGTTGGGCGAACTCGGCGATGTTCGGCAACTGCACCAGCACCCGATCGCCCGGCAACAGGCCCAGGTGGTGGATGGCCGTCGCCATGCGTGCTACCCGGCGGTCCAGTTCGGTGTAGCTCCAGCGTCGTTCGCCATCGACGATGGCGGTATGTCCATGACGGTGCAGCACGGCATCGCGCAGCAGGTCGTCGAGCGTACGGCCCTGCCAGTAACCGTGTTGGCGATAGCGGGCCGCCAGTTCGTCGGGCCAGGGAGTGAAATCAGGCGACATGGGTGGTTCCGGTGGGGATCGTGACGGGGATGGGCCGGATATCGGCACCGTGGCTCAGCGCAGCGGCGCAGGGCAGGCGCAGGCCAGTGAGTTCGATGGCTCGCACGGCGGTGATCGCGCCGGGTTGCAGGGCAAAGCCCGGGTCATCGCCGATAAGGCGGCGGATGGCCGCTTCGTCGGTGTCCCGCACGCTCATATGCACGCGATGCAGGCCGGTGGCGCCGTTGGCGTGATCGGCTACGGCAGGGTGCTGCGGCGGATCGTACGCGGACACCAGAAAAGGCAGCCGGTCGTTACGTGGATACGCGAACTGGAAGCGGATGCGTTGACCGTCCGGGCGCTTGCGCTCCCAGCGCACGGCGCGGCCCATGGGCATGCCATCGGCTCTCAACGCCTCCACGGTGCTGCGCAGATCCAGCGCATCGACCTGCAGGGCGACATCGCAGAAACCCTCACCGCCCCGGGGCCAGCGCAACATGCGGGCGCTGGAACCGCGCCCGGCCATCAGCTCGATCGGCCATTTGAACCAGTGCGCGTTGGCAGGCGTGGTGAGCAGTTCGATCACCGGACCATGGGTGAACCAGATGTGCGCGTGCTTGGCGCGCTCGGGCGACGTGGCGTAATCGACACGAAACCCCAGCTGGCGAAAATCCGCGACGGCCTGGTGGAGGTCGGATACCCAGAGCAGGACATGGCTGCATGGGAAGGTCATGGTCAGGCGGGCTCCATGGAGGCAATGGCACCGGTGGCGGCGTGCAGCAGTTCGACGGGAACGGCTTGCGGTTCGTCGGGACGGATCAGTGCAGGCATGCCCAGTCGCTGGCTGGCGTCGTTCCAGGCTTGCGAGACGTCGATGGCCCACGCGGCGGCGGTCCGTCGTAACACCGGGGTTTGGATGGATTCGCGCAAGCCGTGCAGGGCCACGAGCACGGCACGTGGCCAGGTCTCGGCGAAGGCGTGGTGCCAGGTGTCGCCGGGTGGCGGCCCGAGAACCGTCGTGGATGCCGTGGCGAGTCGTCCGGTGCCGGGGCCGGCCATGCGCAGGCGACCATCGTCCGAACGCGGTGCGTGCAACCGTGCATGCCAGAGCACCGGGCCGTGCAGTTCGGGCAGGGCAAGCACCCCGCCATCGAAGCCCATGCCGACCTGGCCGAGCAGCAGGGAGTGGTTGTCCGGGTCTTCCGGATGCACCGCGTTCTGCACGCGCAGGCAGAGCGGTATGCCGCGCAGGTGACCATGCAGCGTGGTGATCGGATGTGCCGGCGCGGACGCCGGCTCGCCGAAACTCCATGGCCGCATGCCGCCGACGGCGCGGCCGGCGAGATCCAGCAGCGGATACAGCATCTGGCTATTGCAGGTGATGTCGATGTAATGCGGCGTCTGCCTGTCCCTCAACACACTCGCGGCGGCCAGGAAGCGGCGCACCGGAGCGAGGTTCGGATGCAGGGTATTCACCGCATAGGCCGCATGGCCCTGGCGTGCAGACTGCAGGCAGGCGGCAATGTCGCTGTGGTGTACGGGGTGTTCCTGCAGGACATGGATGCCGCGTTGCAGGAAGTGCCGGGCCAGTTCGGTGCCGGGCCCGCCTGTCGCGCCGGAGCGGACGACCACACACACGATGTCCGTGCTGTCGGGTACATCGTCGATCCGCGTATACAGCGGCACCCCGGCCTCCTCCGCAAGCGCGCGCGACGTCGTTCCGCCACGCGCGAGGATGCCTGCCAGCCGGAACGCCGGGTCGCCTTTTGCCAGGGCATCCAGGTAGATCCTGCCGAAGCCGGTACCTGCCACGACGACATCGAGGGCGCGCGTCGTGCTCACCAGGTCACCGGCATGCGGGTGGGGCCACGGAAGAAGCTCTGCGTCTTCCAGCTCACCGGCCCGGCAAGGCGTAGCGTGGGCAGGCGCTCCAGCAGGGCGCGCAGCGCTTCCTGCAATTCCACGCGGGCCAGGGTCGCACCGACGCAGGCGTGCATGCCGCAGCCGAAGGCGAAGTGGCCGCGTGCATCGCGGTCCAGGTCCAGTTCCTCGGGCAGATCGAATCGCCGCGGATCGCGATTGGCCGCACCGATGGAGGCGAACACCGGCTCGCCGGCCTGCACCAGCGTCTCGCCGACCTGCACGTCTTCCATGGCGTAATGCACGAACATCGCTGCGGAAGCCAGCGGTACGAAGCGCAGCAGTTCCTCGACCGCGCCTTCGATACCCGCCGGATCGTGGCGCAACCGTGCATAGGCCTCGGGATGCTCCAGCAGGGTATGCACGAAGTTGGGGATCTGCGAGGACGTGCCTTCGTAGCCTGCGACGAGGATGGCGATGCACAGGGGCACCAGTTCCTGTTCGCTCAGCCGGTCGCCATCGTCGTGCGCGGCCAGCAGCGCCGTCATCAGGTCATCGCGCGGCGCGGCACGGCGGGCTGCGACCAGGCCCATGATGTATTGCGCCAGTTCGCCCAGGTGGCGCTGGGTCTGCGCGGCCGTGGAGGTGTCGGTGGACAGCAGCGAGTCGTTCCAGATGCGGAACTTCGCCTGGTCTTCTTCCGGTACGCCAAGCAGTTCGCAGATCACGGCGATGGGAATCGGCAGCGCGTAATCCTCGACGAGATCGGCAGGCGCACCCCTGGCGAGCATGCGCTCGATCAGGCTGTGCGACAGCGCATGGACATGCGGGCGCAGTTGCTCCACGCGACGCTGGGTGAAGGCCTGGGTGACCAGTTTGCGTATGCGGGTCAGGTCCGGCGGGTCCATCATCACGATGCCACCGGCGACGCGCGCGAACGCGCGCGGGACATCCTCGCGTCGCGTGGCTTCCGAGCGGCTGAAGCGCTTGTCGGACAGCACCAGGCGGACATCGTCGTATCGCGTGGCGAGCCACGCCGGTTCACCAAAAGGTAGACGGATGCGGATGAGGCCGGCCTGGGTCTGCGCGTGCCGGTAATCGTCGGCAAGGCGCAGGTCTTCGAAACCATTGAACGGGTAGGCGAGGGGCATGAGTTCGATCGACATGGCGGCATTCAGGGCGTTGGGGCGACCTGCGTCGCGAAGACGCGGTGACCGAGGGAGGCAAGGGCGTGACCGGGGGGAGGCAGGTCGACGAGGGTTTGCAGGCCGGCGCCGGCGAGGGCATCGAGCCATTGCGCGTGGGAGAGGAAGGTGGACTGGCTGGCCGCGCGCTCGTCGTCGGGCTCGGCGAGCATGAAGGCCTGGGAGGCCATCACCCAGTATTCCTCGACCGTGGGCTCGCTCAGCACGAGCCAGCCGCCGGGCGCGAGCAGGCTGGCGAGCCAGCGCAGCGACGCATCGGTGTTGCGTGCGGCATTGAGTACGCCACCGGCGACGATGACGTCGATGCTGCCCACGGCATGGCCTTGCCCGGATGGCGAACGGTCGATGTCGTACAGGCCCGTGCGCAGGCCGGGATGGCGGGCCTCGACCTGCTGAAGGAAGAAACGCGAGACATCGGTGAACAGGTAATCGACGTCGTGGTCACGCAGGGCCGGCCATGCCTGGTCCGTGGTGGCACCGGTGCCACCACCGGCTTCGAGGATGCGCAACCGGGCACCCTGCCTGCTTTGCGCAATGCGTGACAGGCAACTGGCGACGGCAGCGTGCTGGTAGCGGGCCGCGATGCTCTCGCGGTACAGCGCATGGGCGAGCGCAAGGTCGCCTTGTGGAAACAGCAGGTGCACGGCTTTCAGGCTGCCGTCGATCAGCTCGGGAAGTGCCGAGGCGGCGTCCCTCGCGAAACGCAGCGTGTGCGCCGTGTCACCCGCCGCGAGCCATAAGCGCTCCACGTGGTCCCAGTCGGGTGTCGCTTCGGTAGCGTGCCCGCTGGCGAGGCGGAAGCGCCCTTCATGGTGGCGAAGCAGGCCTTCGGCCGTCAGCACGCGCAACCAGCGCCGCAGGAGCGTGCGTTGATGGGGATCGGCTCGCACACGCTCAAGCAGGTCAGTGGCGTTCAGTACGTCATCGGCATCGATGAAGGCACCGGCACGGCGCAGGCCATCGAGCATGCTGTGCAGTGCGGCCACCGAGAGGGCTTCGGTGGCGATGCGGCCTGCGGTGTAATCCGCACCGGCCAGGCGCTTGTCGGTATCGGCAGCAACGATCTCCCCATCCACGGCCAGGGCCGGGTCGCGGCTGGTCGTTGCCAGTCGTTGCACATCGAATCCTGCCACGACGGGAAGCGGCGCATCGCCGGCAAGATAGATCTTGCCGAGTGTATCCAGGTCAGCGAGAGCGAAAGCCGGATGAAGCCGGAGGGCATCGAACTGTGCAGTGCTCAGCACGGCGTGCGTTGCCCGAAGACGTTCGAGGCCCACGAGCAGCTTGCCAGGGGCGACGACATCGAGACGATGCACGTCGGCGTCGCCGTGCCCTGCGAGCAGGTCCGCGCAGGGTTCATCCAGCGGCACGGCGATGACGAAGACGGGACGCGGGCTCATGGATGGCTCTCCGTGGCGCTGGCGAGGAAGACGTACTGGCCGCCGCGTTCGAGGGCTGGCGTCGCGCGATCCGGCAACACGGCAAGCGTCGTGAAGCCGTTCGCTGCCAGCCGTTCGCGCCAACGCACCTCATCGAGAAACACTTCACCCGTTTCGGCTCGTATGTCGCCGCTGCCAGCCCGCAGCTGGCCGGGACCGGCCGACAGCAGGAACTGCATGCAGGTGAGCAGGATCAGGTTGTCGGCCACGGCCTCGGTAAAGACCAGCCAGCCGCCGGGCGCGAGTGCGGCCCGGATGGACGCGAGCGTGCAGTCGATGTCCTTCGCGTTGTGCAGCACGTTGCCCGCCACGACCACGTCGAAGCGGCCGCGGGGTATGTCCTGCGTGACAAAATTGCCATCGATGTCGAGCAGGGCATGGCGAAGACCGGGGCGTTGCATGGCCTGGGTAAACAGCCGCGACACGTCGGTGAACAGGTAATCCACCGGCCGATCCTGCAAGGCGTCCAGTGCCGCTGCCGTGGTGAGCCCGGGACCGCCGCCCAGTTCCAGCACGCGCAGGGCGGAACCGCGTCCCGGATGCTGGCGCAGCCATTCGCCGCAGGCCGCATTGACGTAGGCCGTGAACGGATTGCGTTGATAGGCGGCCAGCGATTCGACGATGCGCCCGTCAGGGAAAAGCAGCGACGGCAGCGAGAGTTCGTCGCGCAACAAGGCGTGCAGGTGGCCCAGCGATGCATGGTGCAGGGTGGCCAGGCGCGGGGGGAAGCCGAGCGATGCGTAGTCGTCGAAGAGATCGCCTTCCACGACGAGGCCATGCTCGTTGCGCTCGCGCCAGTGACCGCCTTTGTGTTCGATGATGCCGTTGGCTTCCAGCGCCACGAGCCAGCGATCCAGCAGCCAGCGATGGCGCGATGCCACCCCGAGGCGTTCGTGGATCACGTCACGGGACAGGCCGCTCGTGTTATCGAGCCCGGCATGCCGGCGAAGCAGATCACCTTGGGCGGCAAGGCTCCGGCGTTCAAGGCGCCGGAGCGGAGCCGCTGAGGCAGGCAACGCCGCCAGGCCGCCAGGCAGGTGCTGGTCCAGGGCATGCAGCCCCGCTTCGTGCGCGCGTGCGGCGTCGATCGTCACAGCGCACCTTCCTCGGCTTCCCACAGCAGGGTCGCGGGACCGTCGAGCACGACGAAGGTGCCGAAGGCACCCAGACCCTGCAACGCCGTCATCGTGGCAACAGGGTCCAGTACGTCGGCGGCGTGATGGATGCCGGTGCGCATGCGACCCTGCCCGACGGCAGCACAGGTGACGGCGGCAAAGGCGCCGCTCAGGGTGGCGTTGCCATCGGCCTGCACCAGGATGCTCCGGCTTTCGTCATCCGCATCCATCTGCACGAGCATCGTCACGCGCGGTTCGCGGCTGGCAAGATCTACCGTGCTGGCCAGGCGGAGCGCGTCGGCGGCTTCATCGCGAGGCAGCGCATGGGTGCGGTCGAAGACGGCCAGCACCTTCTCTCCCTCGACGGCCGTATACCAGTCGCCTTCCTCCAGCCGCAGCGCGCGGGCCAGCCGCTCTGCTTCGCGATCCAGATAAGGCAGCAACGCGACCCGCTGACGGAATCCGGGAACGATCTGGTCGTCCAGCCGACGCAGCAGGCGATGGCGCACGCCACCGCGCCAGGCGGACAGCGGCACGCTGTCGCCGCCGTTTCCCGCATGCAGGAAATCCTGCGCGGCGGCCCGGGTGAAACGATCGAGCACGCCGATATGGCTGGTCATGCGCCGGGGGTTGGGCATATCGGCGGCGAGCCAGCGCGGGAGCAGGCCGCTGAGGCCCGGTCGCATGCCGGCGGACAACACCATGCGACGACCCACCGGCGCGCCTGAGCGAATCATGGCGGCGAGGTTGTCGTCACCCGCGGCATCCACATAGTCGACGTGGGCGCGCAAGGCTGCGCGGGCCACGCGATCGCCGATGTGGTAAGACGGCCCTGCGCAGTTGAGCACGACATCGGCGTCATCCACGAAATCATGGAGCGAAGCCTTGTCGAAGACATCGACCGCGACGGACGAGATGCCATGGGCCAGTGCCGGATACAGATCCCGGAGCCATGCCACCATGCCGGCCGCTGCCGCAGCATCACGGCCGCCGATGCGCAGGGTGGGCGATGCATCCTTGTGCAGGGCAAGCCAGTGGCGCGCGGCCTGGCGGCCGACATCGCCATAACCGCCGACGATGGCTAGATCGACCGTCATGCGTTGGTTCCGTTGGTGAGGCGCCATCCCTTCGCGCGCTGGCGTTCGTGCCAGAACGCGGCGTAATGGCCGTTGCGGGCCAGCAGTTCGTCGTGCGTGCCGGATTCGGCGATGCGGCCCTGGTCGAGTACGACGATGCGGTCGGCGGCCATCACCGTGGGCAACTGGTGGGCCACGACGATCAGGGTGGCTTCGCGGCGCAGGCGGATCACCGCCTCCTGCACAAAGCGTTCGTTCTCGGCATCCAGCGCGGCCGTGGCTTCGTCGAGCAGCACGACGGGCGCCTGCTTGAGCAGGGCACGGGCCAGTGACACACGCTGGCGTTCGCCACCGGAAAGCGAACTGCCACCTTCGCCGACGCGAGTGGACCAGCCATCGGCCAGCCGTGAAGCGATCTCGTCCACGCCGGCCAGCCGTGCCGCCTCATGCCATTGCGCGTCGCTGGCATCGGGGTGGCCGATGCGGATGTTCGCTTCCAGCGTGTCGTCGAAGAGGTAGACGTCCTGGGTGACCGGTGCCAGCTGCGCCATGAGGGCGGCGCCATCCTGCTCGCGTACATCGACGCCACCCACGCGCACCTGGCCGCTTCCCGTGTCGAAGAAACGCATCACCAGTTTCAGCAGGGTGCTCTTGCCGGAACCGGAGGCACCCACGATGGCTGTCATGCTGCGAGGGGGCATGCGCAGGCGGATGCCGTTGAGCACGGGCGCATCGTCGCGGTAGCCGAAACGCACGTCGTCGAGTTCGACCAGGCCGGGTTCCGTCGCTTCACGTGGATGTGCGGGTTCTGGCAAAGGCGGCGTGGCGAGGATGTCGGCAAGGCGGCGCAGGTCGTTTTCCGCCATGCGCAGCAGGCCGCTGCGTGCCGCCGCTTCGGCCAGCGGACCGACGAAACGCGCCGCCAGCGCTAGCAACGCCACCAGCCGCACGGGTTCCACCTGGCCGTGCAGCACCAGCCACAGGCCCACGGCCACGAGTGCCGCGAAGGCGAGCTGGACCGAAAGTCCACCGGCAAGGATGCGTGGAAAGGTCTGCGAGACCATGGAGCCACCCGCATCGCGCTGCGCGGCAATGGCATCTTCCAGCGGAGCGTAGCCTTGTTCGGTGCGCCCGAAGGCGCGCAACGTGTGCTGGTTGCGCGCGAATTCCACCACGCGATTGCTTGCTACGGTGGCGGCGCCGTCCACCACGTCGTCATTGCGGGCGATGGCATCCGCCGACCAGCGATGCGTCACGTAGACCAGTGGCGTGCAGAGCAGGGCGGTAAGGCCCAGGCGCCAGTCCAGCCAGAGCATCGCCAGCGCGATCACGCCCGGGACCAGGACACCGGATACCACCGGCGCCAGCAGATGGGCGAAGAGGTTCGTCACCATCATCGTGCCGGCGGTGGCGCTACGCGACAGCCGGCCGACCTTCTCGGACGAGAACCATCCCAGCGGCAGGCGCGCCACGTGATCGCCCAGGCGACTGTGCAGGGTTTCGAGGATGACCAGCGCGAGCGCGAAGCCACGCATCGACTGCACGTAGCGGGCAACGCAGGTCAGCAGCGCCATGACGGCCATGGCGAGCAACCAGCGCCATGCGTCGGTGGTGTCGCCATGAAACAGCGCGCCCAGCAAGGGCACCAGCATGACGACCGTGAGCGCTTCCAGCACGCTCCATGCGCAGAGCCAGCCCAGGTAGCGATAGAGGCGGGTGTCTTGCGACGGTCCGAGGACCTGCCTGAGTTCGGCCAGCATCAGACGGCCTCCTTGTCGTTCGTGGGGATGGGCACCGGCTGGCCGGCAAGCCACAGGCGCCGGTAAGGACCGTCGATGGCCAGCAGCGCTTCGTGGCGCCCGCTTTGTGCGATGCGGCCCTGGTCCAGCACGACGATGCGATCGGCGCCGACCACGCTGGCCAGCCGATGGGCGATGACGATGACGGTGCGATCCTTCGCCAGCGTGGACAGGGCATCCTGGATTTGCGCCTCGGATTCCGGATCGGCATGGGCCGTGGCTTCGTCGAGCACGAGGATCGGCGTGTCGGCGAGCAGCATGCGGGCGATGGACAGACGCTGTGCCTCGCCGCCGGAGAGCACGGCGTCTTCGCCGATCACGCTGGCGTAGCCGCGCGGCAGGGCAAGGATGCGTTCGTGGATACGCGCGGCGCGGGCGGCATCGGACATTTCGTCGTCGGTCGCCTCCGGCCTGCCCAGGCGAAGGTTGTCCGCCACGCTGCCGTGCACGAGCTGCACGTCCTGGAGCACGAAACCGACATGGCGATAAAGTTGGCGCGGATCGATCTGGCGCACATCCACGCCGCCGATGCGTACGCGTCCCTTCGTGACGTCGTAGAAGCGTGGCACCAGCCGGGCCAGCGTGGATTTGCCGGCACCGGAGGCGCCCACCAGCGCGGTCAGCGTGCCGGGATGGCAGAACAGATCGATATCGGCGAGCACGCCGTGTTCGCCGTCATATGCGAAGCTGACATTCTCGAAGGCAATGCTGGCATCCACGGGTGCCTCCGGATGCGCAGGACGCGGCAGGGACACCACGCCAAGCAGGTCTTCGATGCGCCCCGCGGCGGCCTGCGCGCGCTTCTGCGCCGTGAGGCTCTGGTTGATCGCCTGGAGGGTCTGCGGCATGGCGACGGCGACCAGCACTTCGGCGAACAGGTCGAGAGGCGTGATCCATCCGCGCCCGATCATCGCGATGCCGCCCGTGAGGCTGACCACCAGGATCACCGGAACGGACAGTGCCATGGAGGTAAGCGCTTCGAGACGGAGCAGGGGGCGTACCCATCCGGCATAACGGCGACCGAAGCCGCTCACGGCTTCGTCGTACGCCTTGTGTGCCCGCTGCCCCTGGCCGAACGCCTTGACCACGGCGATGCCGTGCACGAACTCCACGATGGCGGCGCTGACCTTGCCGAAGCTTTCGTCCAGCTGCGCCATCTTCTCGCCGAAGCCGCGCATCATCCATGCGTAGGCCACGGCGTAGATAGGCCAGGTGAGCACGGCCAGCAGCGCGAGGCGCCAGTCGATCCAGCACAGGTAAGCGAGGCCAGCCACCGGCAGTGCGATGGCTCCCGCCAGCTCGACATCGTGATGTGCGGTGAGATGGTGCAGTTCGGTGAGGTCGTCCTGCACCGCCTTGCGGACCTGGCCGGAGGTCTTGTCGGAATACCAGCCCAGCGGCACGGCACCCAGCCGGCCGACGAGCGCACGGCGCAGCGACGCCTGCAGCCGATGATCGGCGACATGGGTCAGCCACAGCGCGAGGCCCGTGCACACCCAGCCGAGCACGAGGCCGAGCACCACGACGATGGCGATGCGCACGACGTATAACGTGTCGGGTGACGGCGTGAGCAGGGCTCTCGCCAGCTCGGTCAGGCCCACGAAGGGCAGCAGCGCCGTGAGGGCACCGATGCCGCCCAGCAGCACGCCGGCACGCACGAGGCCGGCCACCGGCCTGCGTAGCGTGGGAAGTGCCTGCGTCCGTGCCGCATCACTCATGCCTTGCTCCTGAGGGCGTTCAAAAGGTGTTCCGTCACGATGGCGACGTGCGGAGGTTCGATGACGCTGAAGTGGTTGCCAGGTACGTCGATCAGGCGGAAGTCGCCCAGGCAGGTGTTTTCCCAGAACGGTGCAGCGAGATGGCCCACGCCACCGGTTACCCCGAAGGACTGCTGTTCCTCGCAGCGCAGATAGGTCATGTCGCCGACGTAGGGCGGTGGATCGAAGCGCGCGGCGCGCATGCTGTGGCGACAGACGCGGAAGAGAGCCGGCACCAGCTCCGGCGACACCGGCAGGCCGGCCTGCGCGGATGCTGCGGCAGCGTATGCGGCAAGGCGTTCGTCCTGCGGGATCGCAGCGCGCAGGCGTGCGGCCTTCGCGACGGCATCCAGCCCGGCGTCGCCGGACAAGGCCGCCATGGCGCCGGCGGGTACCTTGCGATCATGTTCATGCATGAGACGGTCGATGGCGCGGTACACGTCCATGTCCTCCACGCCGGGTCCGAACACGGCCTTGACCGGATCGAGATTGAGGTTGGGAACAAAGATGGCTTCGAAGGCCAGTTCCTCGTCGGTGTCGATGAACATGGGGATGCTGTCCACCAGCGAGAGGTCCATCACGTCGACGCCGCGTGCGTGCAGTCGTCGCGCCACCTCCGTCGCCAGCAGGCCGCCAAGGCAATAGCCGACGAGCTGGAAGCGCGTATGGCCTTCGGCCAGCAGGCGCTCCGCATAATCGTCGGCCACCGTCTCGATGAGCCGGCGCGGCTCGATGGCGAGATAGCGCTCCGTATCCGCGACGGCCACGCCGATGACGGGCCCCTGTTGCTGGGCGGCCAGCGACTTGCCCAGGTGCTGGAAGTAATCGAGCGTGCCCAGCGCGGCGTGGAACATGACGCGGGTCACGCCTTCGCCACCTCCGAAGGGCACCAGCAGGGCATTGCTGCCCTCGCGCGTGCCGGAGCTCGTTGTCGTCGTTGTTGTCGGCGTGCTGTCGTGGGCTTCGTCACCCCGTAGCAGGCGCGCCAGTGCGGCGACATTGGGCTCGTTAAGCATCTGCCGCAGGATCGTGTCGTAGGCGTGCACGTCGGCGCCCGGCACTTCCTCGCGTACGCGGCCGGCCACGCGCGCCAGGATCAGCGAATCGGCCCCGTGGTCGTAGACGTTGTCGTCGCGACGCAGGGATGGCACACCGAGCGCCTCGGCCCAGATGGCGCACAGGCGGCGTTCCAGCGGGTCGGCCTCGACGGCCGTGTCTGCACCCTCGCTGGTGACGGTGCGAATACGCCATGCGGCCAGCGTCTTGCGATCGATCTTGCCGTTCGCGGTCAGCGGCAGGCGATCCACCACCTGCAACTGGCCGGGCACCATATGCGCGGGCAGGCGTTCGCCGAGGTGGCGGTTCAGCGATGCGGCGGCAAGCGGGCGACGGTCGCGCTTGTAGCGCGCGGCGAAGAAACGCATGCCGCCCGGCGCCAGGGCGTGGTCTTCCCCGGGAAGCACCAGGACCAGCTCACCCCCGTTGCGGCGGATAGCGTCCTGCCAGCCTGGTGCGGACAGGAACGGGCTGCGTCCACGGTCCCGGTCGCCACCGGCGGGCGACATCATGAACCCCTGGCTGAGAAGGATATGCGGATGGTCCTGCGTAGGCTCGGTGAACAGCAGCCAGCCATCGGAGGACAGCAGCTCACCGATACGGGTGAGCGCGGCATCCGGGTCGCGGACACTGCCGAGCACGCCGGCACAGATCACCACATCGAACGAACCCGGCGCGAGTCCCTGTTCGCGATGGTCGCGGTCCACGTCGAACAGGCTGTGCCGCAGCCACGGATACACGGCGAAACGCTGGCGTGACTCGGGCAGGAAGAAACTGCCCAGGTCGGTGAACAGGTAATCGACGTCGAGCCCGTCGAGCAGGGGGGCGATAACGTTCGTCGTGGCGCCCGTGCCTGCGCCGATTTCCAGTACGCGCAGAGGCTGGCCGCTCTCGCGCCGGGCGGCGATCTGGCGCAGAAGGGCTGCCAGTGCATGGTTGTTGTAGCGCGATGCCGGCTCTTCGCCGTAAAGCGCCAGGGCAAGATCATTGCCACCCTGGGGGAACAGCAGCTCGAACGGATTGCAGGCATCGTCGAGCAGGGCATCCAGCCGCGCCGCGTTCACGCGCAGGTAATCGATCACGGCCAGGGGCGTGCCGGCATCGGCCGCCTGCGAAGCGGCATGATGCCATGCCGTGGTGACGCTGACGGCATCGACAGGGCGGACGGGACGCAGACGTTCCTGTGCGTCGACATGGAGCCAGCCTGCGGCTCTCAGGTCGTCGAGCCACAGGCGTACGAGCCAGCGATGCCGCTCGTGGATGCGGGTGCGCTCCAGCAGGGTATCGGCATCAACGGCCTCGTCGACAGGCCATGCCTCGCGCTGGCTCAGCGCATGCAGCATGGATTCACGGGCGGCATCATGGACGGCACGCACATAGGCGCCATGGGCGACGGAGAAGCCGGCGCATTCGGCATGCCGGAGCACGCCGGACAGGCCCGGCACATCCTCCGTGGCATCGACGGTACATCGCGCGGCTTCGACGAAGCCCAGTAGCGTGCGTTCGCCACCATCGCCTTCCGACACCACCACGGCGGCGGCCGACACGTCCGGATGCGACCACAGGGCGGATTCGATCTCGCCCAGTTCGATGCGGTGTCCGCGCAGCTTTACCTGGCCGTCTTCACGACCGAGGAATTCCAGCTCGCCACCGGGCAGATAACGTGCCAGATCACCGGTGCGATACAGGCGGGTTCCGTCGTGGGGATGCACGAGGAAACGCGAGGCGGTGAGCGCTTCGTCGCCCAGGTAGCCCATCGCCAGGCCGTCGCCGCCGATATACAGGTCGCCGGGCACCCAGGTGGGCACGTCGCGCATCCGGGCGTCGAGCACGCGGAACCACTGGTTTGCCAGCGGCACGCCGTAGGGGATGCTGGTCCAGCGAGGATCGACGTGGTCGATGCGATGATAGTTGGACCAGATCGAAGCTTCGGTGGCGCCTCCCAGGCCGATCAGGGTGATGTCGGGTATATGCCGGCGTAGCTGCAAGGGTAGGTTCAGCGCAATCCAGTCGCCGGACAACAACGCCAGGCGCAGGGTGGGCAACGCACGCGGATCGCTGTCGAGGAAATCGGCCAGCATCTGCATCTGTGCCGGCACCGAATTCCACAGCGTGACGCCTGCGTTCTCCACGCGCTCCGCCCAGTGCGAGGGATCGGCTCCGCGTGCGGGGTCGGGAAGGATGAGCGTACCGCCGCGTCCGAGCACGCCGAAGATGTCGTAGACCGAAAGATCGAAACCCAGCTGCGCGAGACCGAGCACGCGATCGTTCTCGCCGACGCCGAAGCGACGGTCGATATCGTCAATGGTGTTGCGTGCGGCGGCGTGGCTGATCATCACGCCCTTGGGTTCGCCGGTGGAGCCCGAGGTGAAGATCACATAGGCCAGCGTATCCGGAGCGACGACGCTGGGTTTCACCGCTGCGGATTCGGCGGCATCCTTGACGAACAGCCAGTCGAGCGATTCAGGCCAGTCGACGGTGGCGTCAGGCGCATGGGCGATGGCGAGACGAATGCCCGCCTGGCCTACGATGCGTTCGCGCCGCTGGCGCGGCTGGGCGGGGTCCACAGGCACATAGGCGCCGCCGGCAAGCAGTACGCCGAGCACGGCGATGATCTGCCCGCATGATTTCTCCATGGCGACGGCCACCGGTTCACCGCTGGTGAGGCCATGTTCGCGCAGCTGGCACGCAAGCCCGTGCGCACGGCCTGCGAGCTGACCGAAGGTGAGCGAGCCATGCGCATCGGTGACGGCCACCTTGTCGGGATGGCGGCTCACCTGAACCAGGATGTCGTCGTGCAGCAGGTGGTGACGGCGTTGCACCGTTGTAGCGTTCACCGTATCGCGTTCTTCGCGCTGCCACGTCGGCAACGCGATCTCCAGGGCTGCGGTCCATGCGTTGGCATCGTCTGCAAGGCGTGCCACGAGCACGCTGAAGGCTTCGAACATATCCTCGACCATGCCGGCCGGGAACGCCTGTTCGCGTACATCCCAGCTCACCCGCAGGCCGTCCGGACCATCGCCGGCCTGGCAGTCGAGCAAGACTTGCGGAGTCTGCGTGATGCCATGACCGGGCCGGCGTCCGCTGGCGGGTGCCGTGGTGGCATGCAGGCCGATGGCGCCCGTGAACACCACGGGCATCAGTGCCGCCTCGCGGCCACGGCGACGGGCGATCTCGCGGACGGTTTCCACACCGGAGAACAGGCGGTGGTCCATATCCTCGAACAACTGCGTCGCCACGGCTCTTGCCTGTGCCGCAAAGCCTTCCTCCGTTGGCGGGCGCACTTCGAGCAGGCTGACCGAGGTGAAATCGCCCACGAGGCGATCAGTCTGTGGATGCAGCGGGAGGCGGTTGAGCAGGGTCAGGTTGAGCGTGAAATGCGGCTGGCGCGACCAGCGTGCGATGACACGGGCATATGCGGTCAGGAGGCCCGCCGTGGGCGTCACACCGTGGTTCACGGCATGGGCGCGGAACGCGGCCCACGCACCTGCGGGCAGGTGCAGGTGGTGTCGGACGAAGCGTGCCGGCGCCTGCGTGGCGCTGGCGGCGAGCGACAGCTGCGGCGCGGCCGGGAGGCTGTCCACGCGCTCGCTCCAGTAGCGCCGGTCGTTGCGGTAACGCGCCGTATCGCGCAGGCGATGCTCGACCAGCAGGTAGTCGCGGAAGCCGATGTCCAGCGGAGCCAGTTCCGCCTCGTGTCCGGCCAGGATCACGTCCAGTTCGTCGAAGAGGATGCCCGCGCTGGCCCAGTCGGCGATGAGCGAGTCCAGCGAGAAATGCACCACGTCTCCATCGGGCGTACGCGTGTGGCGCAGCTCGAACAGTGGCCAGGTAGTCGTGTCGTACACACGGTGATCCATCGCTTCGCGGATGCTTTCCATATGTGCCGCGACCACGGAGGGGCCTGCTTCGCGCAGGTCGGTGCTGGCGATGCGCAGCAGCGGCACCTCGGGCAGCACGTGCTGGTAGCCATCCCGTTCGATCACGGCGCGCAACATGTCGTGCCGGTGAATGAGCAGGTTCCATGCGCGCTCCAGCGCATCCGCGGGCAAGTCGGGCCAGGTCATTTCGAGATAGCCATGGCAGGCCACGCCGCCGTAGCCGAACGATTCCTGCCGGCCGATGAGATAGGCCGCCTGCACGTCGGTCAGCGGGAACGGTTCATGACGTGCCGCCGGGTCGGCTACCACCGTGACGTCACGCTCGCGGTCCAGCAGTGACAGGATCTCCGCCTTGTGGGCACGCAGGGCGTCCTTGTGCGCCTCGGTCAGCACCGAGGCCGGGGCACGAAAGCGGAGCTGGCCGGCGTCGGCCCATAGCTCGACGCCCAGTTGGGTCAGGTCCTCGATGATCTGCGCGGCGGACATGGCGTGGTTTCCTTGCGGGGCGGAGGGAAAGGGGGAGACGGACGCGTTCACAGCACACCCTCTTCGAGGGCATCAGCGGCGGCCTGCGATTCGCGCACGACGGCGGCGACCTCGCGCAGCGTGGGCGCGGCAAACAGACGCCGTAGTGGCAGGCTCACGCCATCGGCAGCACGCAGTCGTTCGATGAACCGGGTGGCGAGCAGGCTGTCGCCACCGAGCGCGAAGAAGCTGGCATCGCGACCGATGGCATCGGTGTCGAACAGGGCCTGCCAGTGTTCGGCGATGCGCCGTTCGATGGCATCGCGGGGTGCCTCGTCGATATCGCCGGTATCGTTGCGCAAGGCACAAAGGCCTTCGGTGATGGCCTTGCGATCCAGCTTGCCATTGGCGGTGAGCGGCAGCGCGTCGAATGGCGCGATGTGTTCGGGGATCATGTGTGTGGGAAGTTGCTGGCCCAGCAGTTCGCGGGCACGGGCTTCGTCGAACGTGCTGGCGACGACGGCCGCGGCCAGGTGGCGTCCGGTCGCCGCCGACATGATGATCGCCGCGACGGCCTGGCTTACGCCGGGCAATCCGAGCAGCGCGCTCTCGATTTCGCCCAGTTCGATGCGATGCCCACGCAGTTTCACCTGGTGGTCGTGGCGACCGAGGAATTCCAGCAGCCCGTCCGGCCGGTAACGCCCCAGGTCGCCGGTGCGATACCAGCGCATGCCGTGACCGGTCACGAACTGGCGGGCGGTGATGTCCGGTGCATGACGATATCCGCGCGCGACACCTGCGCCGCCGATCCACAATTCACCCGGCACCCAGTCCGGGCAGTCACGGCCCTGGGCATCGACGACGCGGAAGCGCTGGTTCGCCAGCGGCACGCCGTAGGGAATGGAGCGCCACTGCGGCGCCAGGTCGGTGACTTCGTGATAGTTCGACCATACGGAGGCTTCGGTCGCACCTCCCAGGGCGATGAATCGACATCGGGCCGCCTGCGTACGAAGCCGCCCCGGCAGGTCCAGGCCGATCCAGTCGCCGGAGATCAACGCAACGCGCAGGCTGCAGAGGTCATCGCTGCCGGGCCGGGTGGTCAGCAGCATGTCGAGCAGGGCAGGAACGCTGTTCCACACCGTGACGCCATGGCGATGCACCAGCTGTCGCCAGCGATCGGCATCGCGGCGATCCGCTTCGCCAGGAAGGACGAGGCTGCCACCCTGCGACAGCATGGCGAATACGTCGAAGACGGACAGGTCGAAATCGAGCGCGGAGACAGCGAGCACGCGGTCGTCCGCGTCCAGGGCGAACCGGTTCACCACGTCGTGCAAGGTGTTGAGCGCGGCGGTGTGGGTGATTTCCACGCCCTTGGGCTCGCCGGTGGAGCCCGAGGTGAAGATGACATATGCCAGATCGTCGCCTTGCGGCTCGTGTGCCGAGGCAAGCGGCGCATGCGCGAGCATGGCGTCGAAGGAGATGCCTCCGGCACCGATGACGTGACGCACGCCTGCGCTGCGAAGGATGCGCTCCTTGCGGGCAGCAGGCTGGTCGATGCCGATGGGAAGATAGGCCGCACCGGCTGCCAGTACACCCAGCACGGCGGCGATCTGGGCGGGTCCCTTGGGCAGGCTCAGGGCGACGAGATCGCCCGGCACCACGCCCTGGGCGCGAAGGGCGGCAGCAATGCGTAATGACTGCGTGGCGAGCGTGCCGTAAGCCATGGCATCGGTATCACCCCAGCGCAGCGCGATGCGCGCGGGTTCGGTCGAGGCATGGCGGAAGAAGCCATCGTGCAGGCCGCCACGGGCATACATCGCCTCCGTGTCGTTCACCCGCTGGCGGACCGCGGCCTGTTCCGAGGGCAGCAGGTCAGGTAGCGGGGCGCTCCAGTCACCACTACCCAGCCAGTCGAGCAGGCGAAGGTAAGCGGCAAACATGGCCTCGATCATGCCGTCCGGGTAGAGCCCGTCGACATGGTCCCAGTTCAACGAGATGCCGCCATCGGCTTCGACGACCTGATGATCCAGGCCGACCTGGGGTGTCTGCGTCAGTCCCCATACCTGTTCGCTGAAGGGGCCGCGAGTGGCCGCTGCCGTGCCGCCCGGCACACCGAGCGCGCTGGTGAAGACCACGGGCATGGCGACTTCAGGGCGTCCTTGCAGGCGTGCGAGATCGCGGATGAGGGTCACGCTGGAAATCGCGCGATGTTCCAGTGCGTGGCCCAGTTCGGTCTGCACGCCGCGCACCCGCGAGATCCAGTCGTCGGTGGCACGCGGCCGGTAGCCAAGCAGGGTCAGCGAAGTGAAGTCGCCCATGATCCGGTGCACATCGGGATGCACCGGCTGGCGGTCGAACAGGGTGAGGTTGAGGGTCAGCTCGGACTGCGCACTCCATCGGCCAAGGGTTTCCGCGAAAGCGGTCAGCAGCACTGCCGATACCGTGAGACCGTGGGTCGCTGCCTGCGCCTGTATGCGTTGCCAGCGCGATGCCTCGACATGGCCTTGCTGGCGAAGGAAGCGCGGCACGCCCACCTGCGCAGGCTCGCGGGCCAGAGGCAGCTGCGGGGCAGGGGGAAGCGTGGGCAGCTGGACATCCCAGTAGCGACGCGCGGCATGCAAGGTTTCCTGCGACGGCGCCGCATTGGCGAGATAGTTGCGGAAGCTCAGTCGCGGCGTCGGCGTGTCGCTGTCGGGATCGGCGTAGAGCTCGCCCAGCTCCGTATAGAAGCGCAGGATGCTGAGTGCGTCGAGGATCAGGTTGTCCAGGCCGATCGCCAGTCGCGTGCGGCGTCCATGGCGTACCGCGGCGATGTGAAACAGCGGCCAGCAGGTGGGGTCGAAGACTCGATGCGCGGAGGTCTCGCGCAGGTTTGCCAGCGCTTCGTCGGGATTCTTTCCGCCTTCGACCTGGTCGATGACGTAATCGGGTACGCCGGCGAGCACGCGCTGGTTGCCCTCGTCATCGAACACCGCCCGCAGCATGTCGTGACGCGCCACCAGCCGGTTCAGCGCCGACTGAAGCCGGGGAAGATCGAGATCCGGCGCATCGTATTCCCGATAGAAATGGCACCCCACGCCGCCGAGCACGAAGGCCGGATCGCGACCGAGCCAGTAGGCGCGTTGCACGTCCGTGGGTGCGAAGCTTGCGTACCGGTTCGCAGGGTCGATCAGCAGCGTTTCCGGCGCGCTCGTTTGCACGGCCAGATGCAATTGCGCAGCGAAGTCCTGCAGACGTGGCGTGGCGAACAGGGCAGCGAGCGTCGCACCACCGAGCCCGGCGTCACGCAGCAAAGGCATCAACCGCGTCGCCGCGAGCGAGTCGCCGCCCAGCGAGAAGAAGTTCCGGCCGCGACCGATGCCCTGTACGCCGAGCACCTGTGTCCAGCCATCCGCCACGCGGCGCTCGATGTCGTTCGCGGGAAGATCGGTGTCGTCGGACGATGTGGCAAGCGCAGCGGCAAATTCGCGTGCCAGCGCCGGGCGATCGATCTTCCCATTGGCCGTGAGGGGGAGAGCCGTTTTCCAGCACAGGGTTTCCGGCAGCATGGCCGGTGGCAGTCGCTCGGCCAGGAAGGTGTGCAGGGCACGGCTTTCGTCGTCGGGCTGGCGCAGGTCCACCTGTGTTGCTTGCGGCATCCCGGCGTTGGGCACGGCGAAGACGCCGAGACCGTGGGCGCCTGCCACGGCAATGGCCTGCGCCACGCCCGGCCATGCCGCCACGGCCGCTTCGACTTCGCCCAGCTCGATGCGGTGACCGCGGAGCTTGACCTGGAAGTCGGCGCGACCGAGGAATTCGACTTCTCCATCAGGCCAGTACCGCGCACGGTCACCCGTGCGGTACCAGCGCAGGCCATCGTGGGTGATGAACTTTGCGCGGCTACGCAGCGGATCGCCGCGATAGGCGCGTGCCACGCCCGTGCCGCCGATCCACAACTCGCCTTCAACCATGTCGGGGCAGTCGCGACCCAGCGTATCCACCACGCGCAGCTTCACGTTGGCGAGCGGATAGCCGTATGGGACGGAGCGCCATGCGGGATCTACGTCATGTACTTCGCGGAACGTGGAATGGATGGCGGTTTCGGTGGTGCCGCCCAGCGCTATGAATCGACATCGCGGCCCCCAGGCCCGCAGGCGGGGCGGCAGATCGGGCGTGACCCAGTCGCCTCCCAGCAGCACGGCGCGCAGGAGGGGATTGATGCCGTCCTCACTGGCTGCGACCAGCGCCATGTCCAGCAGGGCCGGGACGCAGTTGAGCACGGTCACCGCATGCCGCCGCATCAGCGGCAGCCATGAGGCCGCGTCGCGACGTGCGCCCTCGTCGATGCAGACGATGGCGCCCCCGGCATTCAGCGGTGCGAAGATGTCGTACACCGACAGGTCGAATTCCAGAGCCGACAGGGCGAGCGTGCGATCGTGGATGTCGAGCGCCAGGCGCTGGTTCAGGTCGAGGATCGTGTTCATCGCCGCGACGTGCGGAATCTCCACGCCCTTCGGCTCTCCCGTGGAGCCGGAGGTGTAGAGCACATAGGCCAGCGCCTCGTCGTCTCCCGTGACCGGGGCATCGAGTGCCACGGCGTCGCCGGGCAAGGCATCCAGCAGCAAGGCCACGCCGGCAGCGTCGCAGATGCGCTGGCGACGGAGCGCCGGCTGGTCGACACCGATGGGCAGGTAGGTGGCGCCGGCCGCGAGGATGCCAAGCACGGCGATGACCTGCTCCGGTCCCTTGGGCAGTTGCACGGCGACGACGGCACCCGGCGTCACGTCATGCGTCCGCAACCAGCCAGCCAGTCGCAATGCGGCACTGCGCAGCTCGTCATAGCTCATGCGCCCGTCGGCGCCCCAGAGCAATGCTGGCGCTTCCGGCGTTCGCAAGACATGCGCAAAGAAGGCGTCGTGCAGGCGACGACGAGGGAGCAGCGCATCCGTATCGTTGGCTGTCGTGCGGACCGCCACCTGCGTCTGCGGCAACAACGGAGGCAGTGGAGCCGTCCATGCCGCAGGCTCGTCGGTCAACCGGTCCAGCAGGCAGCCGTACGCCTCGAACATCGCATCGAGTACGCCTTCGGCGAAGGCATCCTCGCGGGCATCGATGTTCACCAGCAGGCCATCGTCGAGCTCCGTGACCTGCGCATCGAGCCAGACTTGCGGTCCCTGCGAGATGATCCACGAGGCGTCGCCGAACGCGCGTCGCACGCTGGCCGGGAACAACTCGCCGAGTCCGATGGCACTGGTGTACACCACGGGGGCCAGCACCTGTTCGCCGCGCAGGCGGGACAGGTCGCGCAATACGTCCAGCCCGCTTCGTCCCGCATGACGCATGTCGTCGTGGAAACGGGCCTGGAGCGCGCGGGCGCGAGTGGCGAAGTCGCCCGGCAACGATCCCTGCCATGCGAGCAGCACGGACGAGGTGAAATCGCCGACCAGCTGCGCCGTGTCGGCATGCAGCGGTTCGCGGTCGAATACGGGGAGGTTGAGCAGGAAGTCAGGCTCGGCAGACCAGGCGGTCAGCGTTTCGGCGAAGATCGCCGCCAGCGCCATGGCGGGCGTCAGGCCATTTCCCGCGGCCGATGCACCGAAGGCCCGGAATCGCTCCGGCGACAGCCAGCGATGGCGCCGGACGACGCGAGTAGCGTCAAGTTTCGTGTCGTATGCGGCAGCCGGCAGCTGCGGTGCCGACGGCAGCGAGGGTAGGCGGGCGGCCCAGTAGGCCTGATCTGCGCTGGCCTTGCGCAGACGTTGTGGCTCGCCGGCCAGCCGGGTCCGGTCCGCGAGGTAACGGCCGTAGCCATAGCCGATGGACGGCAAGGTATCCGCTGGCGACAGGTAGAGCGCCGCAAGATCGGCCAGCAGGATGCGCAGGCTGAGCGCATCCGCGGCGATCATGTCGAGGTTCACGTGCAGGCGCGTGGCACCGCTTCCGAGCGCATCGGGCAGCAGGGAGAGCTGCACGTCGAACACTTCGCCCGCCGTGACGTCGAGATGCCGGTGGGACAGTCGTGAGCGAATCGCGTCGAGCGACGAGCGTGCCTCGTCGGCGGGAAGGGAGCGCAGGTCGTGGACCGTCAGCGCCTGCCACGGCGTCGTGTCGAGTACCTGGATGCAGCTGTCGTCCACGACGCGGGCGCGCAACATCGCGTGGCGTTCGAGCAGCCGGCGCACGGCGGTTTCGAGCCGTGCAGGTTCCACGCCGGTGCCGTCGAATTCGTTGTAGAAGTGCGCAGCGACGCCACCCAGACGCTGCCCCGTCGCGCGGCCCAGCCAATAGGCGTGCTGCATCGGCGCCATGGGGAAGGGTGCACGTACATCGAAGTCATTCGCGATGGCTGGCGCGGCGTCGTCCGTTTCCGTGGTCGCGACGACCAGTGCACGCCACGCGGCAAACGTGGGCATCGCGGCGAGGTCCGCGAAGTTCACGGCCATGCCCTGGCGTCGGAACGTTCCCGCGATGCGCATCATCGCGATCGAATCCACGCCCAGTTCGATGAGGTTGCGTTCGGGGGGAATGTCGCCGGCCGGCATGTCGAGCAGGTCGGATAGCAGGTTGCCAAGTGCGTCGCCGGCGGAACGGGTGTCCATGTCTATGACGTCCGGTAGGGATGACTGTTTGCGAATGTTACGTTATAACATCCGTCGCGAGATCCTCTGCAACTCTGCCACGGCACTTGATCAATTGCAAATGATAACTATTATCATTTGTGAACTGCGTGGCACTTTCCAGGGTGCGATCGCCACGCCATCCATCGCCAGGGAAACGCCGTGCGTCACGACGCGCGCGATCGACTCCAGCCGCCCTCTCCATCGACTGACAGGACGCATGCATGACCACCTCCAGTGGCCTCGAAATCGCAGGCCTCGCCAAGACCTACCGCAACGGAGTGCGCGCACTCGATGGCGTGAACCTGCATGTGCAACCGGGCATGTACGGGTTGCTCGGGCCCAACGGGGCAGGCAAGAGCAGCCTGATGCGCACGCTGGCGACGTTGCAGGCTCCGGATGCGGGAAGCATTCGTCTCGACGGTGTGGACGTGCTTGCCGATCCCGATCACCTCCGCCAGCGCCTGGGTTACCTGCCTCAGCAGATCGGGTCGTATCCCGGCATGTCGGGACGCGACCTGCTGCAACGCTTCGCGTGGCTGAAAGGGCGTACGGAAACGAAGACACGCCGCGACGAGGTGGAAAGCCTGCTGGTGAAGGTCAACCTGAGCGAGGCGGGGGATCGTCCGGCGGCGACGTATTCGGGCGGCATGCTGCGGCGGCTCGGCATTGCGCTGGCCTTGCTCGGCTCGCCGCGACTGGTGATCGTCGACGAGCCCACGGCCGGCCTCGATCCGGCCGAGCGCAACCGTTTTCATCGCGTACTGGCCGATGTGGCGGCGGAATCGATCGTGCTGCTGTCCACGCATATTGTCGAAGACGTGGAGCACCTGTGCCGCCGCCTGGCTATCCTCGCCAGCGGCCGCATCGTGGCCGAAGGCACCCCGGCGGAACTGGTCGCGCCTTATCGCGGGCGATTGTGGGAAAGCGTGCTGCCACGCGGCGTCGCTGTGCCAGCCCATCTGCACCTGACGGCGCATCCGGACGGAACACGCGTCATCGTGGAAGCCGACCACGCGCCTGACGCGCGTTTCGTACCCCGCGAGCCTCGCCTGGAAGATGTCTACTACGCCGCGCTGGCCGGCATCGGCGCGACGGAGGCCGCATGAGCGCCCTGCGGCTGGCCCTGCACGAAGCGCGGTCGGAGCTTCGTGCAGGGCTGCGTAGCGGCGTCGTTGGCCTGGTATTCGTCGGCCTGGCCGCCTACCTGCTCATGTCGCTCACGAATGCGGACTATGTGCAGAAGATGGGTGCGGCGGATATTCCACGCAACGCGCCGAGCCTGGTCTATCTCATGTCGACCGGGTGCATGTTTTTCCTGTTCTTCGCCTGGGCCTGGGTATTCGCGCAACCCTTGCTGCGTGACCGGCAGGCGAGCCTGCACGAGGTGATGCTCTCCATGCCGGCCTCGTTGCCGGCGATTCTCTGGGGGCGTTTCATCGGCGCATCGCTCGTCGGTGGCCTGTTGGGCGCTTCGCTGATTGCCGGCTTCATCGCCACGCCGTTGCTGGACTGGCTCTCCCTGGTGCCCCATGGATCGGTCAGTTCACCGCCCTGGGTGGCCCTGGCCTTTGCGTGGTTATGGCTGTTGTTTCCCGTGGGTGTCGGTATCGGCGCGCTGTATTACATCGCGACGTTGAAGCTGCGCAGTGTTGCCGGTGCCTTTGCGTTGTCGGCGTTGCTGATGCTGCTGTGGATGTTTGCGGTCGTCGTGTTGAAGGGCGGCCATATCAGCCCGATGCTGGCGGCGGCACTCGATCCGTCGCTGTTCACCTATGCACTGGGCAAGGTGGAGGCGTGGACACCGTTGCAGAAGCGCACGTCGCTGTTGCCGCTGACGGGTGAGTTCCTGTTCAACCGTTTCATCTGGTGTGTGCTTCCGGTGTTGCTGCTCGCATTCGTGCTGCGTGGCGTGCGTCGGGAGGCCATGGCGCTCGAACGCCCTCCACGCCGTCGCAAGCCGCGCGCGTCGCATGCGGGGGCCGTCATCGAACCAGTACAGCCGCCACCGGTTGAGTCCGACGGTGTGAGCTGGATCAGCGCATTGCTCAGCGAAACGCGCTGGCAACTGTTCCACATGGTGAAGGGAAAGGCCTTGTGGATCGGCGTGGCGATCCTGCTGGCGATGGGCGTGCTGGGTGGTTTCATCCACGGCGTATGGCATGCGGAAGGGCCCATGCGTCCTCGACCGGAACTGCTGCTGCCCCTGCTCAACAGCACGTTGTTCCTGGTGATCGCCTTCGTCGTGGCGGCGCTGGCCGGCATGGTGTGGCGACGCGATCATGTGGAAGGGTTCGATGCCATGCTCGATGCCGCGCCGGCACCGTCCTGGCTGCGGCCGTTCGGCAGGGTATTGGCGGTTTCCGTGATCATCGTCGGATTGGCGCTGGTGCCGGGTATCGCTGGCATGCTGATCACCGCGCTGGGGGCACCTTCCGCGCTCGATCCCCTGACGGCGCTGCTCTATCAGCTCCTGGTCACGGCACCGGCACTGCTCGAACTCGGACTGTTGGTGGTGCTGGTGCATGCCCTGTTCTCGCAGGCGGCCGTGGCTTATCCGGTGTCCATGCTGCTGACGTTCTTCCTGGTGCTCAATCATGAGCTGGGGCTCGTTGACTATCCCTTGTACGAAGTGGGCATTCCTGCGCATCTGCATCTATCCGGAGCCACGGGCTGGGTACCGTGGACGGGCTATGTTTCCGCGCTGGGTGGCTACAAGCTTGGTTTGTGCCTATTGCTGGCAGCGTTTTCAGCGGTGCTGGTTCAGCGTGGCGCCGAAGGTCGCCTGAGTGCCGGATGGCGTGACGTGGGTCGTCGCCTGGCGGGCCCGGTGATCGTTGTCGCCGTGCTGGGCGCGGGGTTGATGACGGGGCTGGGTATCCGCCTGCATGCGCAACTGGTGACGCTGGGCGATTACCAGCCGCGTACGGCGCGTGACCACGAAGATGCCGAGTGGGAGCGACGCTGGCTGCATTCCGCGGGCGCCTACTCGGTGCGGGGCGGACATGTGTCGATCTATGTCAATTCCGCCAGCGGAACCTTGCACGGCGACTGGGCGATTCATGGCGTGCACGCGGAGCATGGCGAACTGGATGCCGAACTGCCACCCGACCTCATGGCGGTGTCTGCGACAGTCGACGGACGCACGGTACTGCCTGTCATCGCCGCGGATCACCTTCGCCTGCCGCTGGGCGATGCATCGTCGACGCATATGGTGCGGCTGCGCTGGGACATGCACGCACCGGGCTGGTCCGCCGAAGGCGTGCCGGCATGGCGTGGGCACGGCAGCCTGTGGTTGCAGGCGACCGCGGCGATGCCTCGCCTGGGCGTGGATCCCTCGCGCCTGCTGCGGTCACCTGTCGCCCGTGCCGAGCAAGGTCTCGCTGCGGATGTCGTACTGCCAGCAGCCGGTGCGTCCGTAGCTTCCGACGCCGCAGCGCCCGCTGGCGCCTGGCAGTGGACGGTCAGGCGCGATGATCTGCTCGTGGCATCCGCCACCACGGGCCCCGATACACCGCTGGCGTTTGCGGCGGCCTGGTCGCCGTCGGCCAGCCATCTGCGTTCGGGCGATACCCTGGCGCTTCATGACGCCAGTCGTGATGGCGAAGCGGTCGATGTAATCGCCGACGTCTCTGCCATGCGGGCATGTGTATCGCGTCGCCTGGGCATCGATGCGCAGGTGGACGCGGTGGTGCAATGGCCGCGCGGCCTTGCTGCAACACGGCTGGACGGCACCACGCTGGTGCTGCCCGAAGCGCCGGACTGGGACGTGGCGGACAAGGGCACCGGTCGCACGCTACGTAAAGCTCATATCGCCGCCGCGCTTGCACGTCGCGCGCTGGTCGATGCATCGGCCCTGCGTGACAGCGCGGGCAGCGCCTGGTGGAGCGACGCCGTGCCCGGTGCCATCGCACTGCTTTGCGTTGGCGATACGGATGGCGTGACGGCCATGCGCCAGACGATGGAACTCGGCGCCGAGCGCGTTTCCCGCGCACTGGCCGCCAGTTCGTCGCCCGTGGGACCGCTTGCACAGGCGGACCCGGGCGGCTGGGCGTCGGCCTACGGTCCGCTGGCGGCACTGGCCTGGACATCGGCGCGTTCGACGGCCGACTTCACCGACGCCAATCGCCGCATCGCGTCGGGTGAAAGCGTGGAGCAGGCGATGGCTGCATCAATGAGCGACGAAGAGCGCTCCGCCGCGTTCGGTCCGCCGCGTGCGACCGAATGGGCGGCATCACCGGATCGCCACATCACCGTAGAGCGCTGGACATGGCGTGATGGTGGCTGGGTGCCGCTGGCGGCGGTCGATCCGGGTGTCCTGTGGCTCGTGCGCCGGGGCGAATCGATGGCGGTGCAACGTGTTCCCGACGGCGTGACGCCGGACGAGGATGGCGTGCCCGTCGATGCCCTTCCTTCCTATCCACGGTCACCGTTGCGCACGATCTCGTCGTCGCGATGACGTTGACTGATACCGTTTTCCAGTCATCCAGGGGATGTCCATGATCCATCGTTCGAACACTCCGCTCCACCTGCGCCCGAGGGCGCTCGTGGTGGCCTTGCTCGCCTCGCTGTCCTTCCAGGCCCTTGCCGACGAGGCAACGGCGGACAGCGCCACCCATGACAAGAAAAAGGCCGCCGACCTCTCGGCGGTGACCGTCAATGCACGCCTGTCCAGCGAACGCCCGCAGGACATCCCGTTCGGACTGAGCGTCATCAATGCCTCGTCCATCGAGAATGGCCGGCTTGTCGATGTCGAAAGCGCGCTTCGTCGCACGCCGGGCGTGGATGTGAACTCCTACGGCGGCGGCAATGACGCGAACATCCGCATCCGTGGTGTCGGCTCGCTCAACCAGGTCAGCATGGATGACGGCTCCGTCGCGCTGAACATGGACGGCGTGGCGATGTCCGCGCGGCATGCATCACTGGCGACGTTCGACGTGGACAGCATCGAGGTGCTGAAGGGCCCGCAGGGCACGTTGTTCGGTCGCAACAGCGAAGCCGGCGCCGTCAACGTCACCAGCCGGCGTCCCACCTGGGATACCGAGGGTTATCTTCGCGTGGAAGGTGGGCAGGATGGCCAGCAGCTGGCCGAGGGCGCCGTGGGTGGTGCGCTGTCGGATCAGGTGGCCGGTCGCGTGGCCGTGCGCTACAGCAGTTTCGACAGCTGGGTGAAGAACGCCCAGGACGGGCGCCCCATGGTGGAGCCCAACGACCTCGCCGTGCGTGGCAGCCTGTTGTGGAAGGCAGGCAGCGATACCCGCGTGCTGCTGATCCTGGAAGGCCAGAACACAAAGCACTACACGGGCATGGAAGTGCTGCGACCCTTCGGCAGGACGGCGCGGCTGGACTTCACGCCGGGAGTGTTCGACGACAACTACAAGCGCCTGCGCCGTAACTCCATCGAAGTGGACCACGACCTGGAAAACAGCCGGATCACCTCGATCACCGGCTACACCGACGCAGCGTTCCGTGGCACCAAGGGCTATGACCGCACCATCAACAATGCGCTCTACGGGTTTCCCATGGAATACCTGGTCACGGACTCGTCACGTGAACGCGTGGCCAGCCAGGACCTGCGCTGGTCGTCGCTGCCCGGGGCCGATACCTTCTGGGTGACCGGTGCCAACGTCTCGCATTCGGACCGCAGCTTCGATTCGCTCTACCGCAGCAATGGCAACTTCCAGCAGCGTGACTTCAAGACCGACAGTTATGCGTTGTACGGTGAGACCACCATCCCGCTGGGCGCGTCGTGGAAGGTCACCGCAGGCGCACGCTATACGCAGGACCGCAAGGACTACGACGGCCATTACACGGCCGCGGGCCAGACCGTGCCGGACAGCCGGCGCGTGAGCGACAACTACCTGACCGGTCGCGTGGCCCTGAGCTACGAGCTGAATGCGCAGACCCATCTCTATGTGCTTGAGGCGCGCGGACACAAATCGCGTGGCTTCAACGATTACTCCACGCAACCCAGCGACAGCAGGCCGTATCGACCGGCCCAGGTGGATACACATGAAGTCGGCATCAAGTACCAGTCCGCCGACCACCGCCTCAGCCTCAATGGCGCGGTGTACGTCAACGAGGTGAAGGACGACCACCTGCTGGGTTACGACTTCAATACGCTGGCCGTCAGCACGGTCAATGCCAATACGCGCAGCAAGGGTGCCGAGGTGGAGGGCTCGTGGTCGCCGGGCTACGGGCTGCGTTTCGATGCGGGGCTCACGTATATCGACGCGAAGATCACCAGCCCGGCCTTTGGTGTCTCCGGTGGCGACGTCAATGCCGGCAACCGGATTCCGGACGTGCCGTACTGGAGCGGTAACCTGGGCGTGGCATGGCACCACGATCTGGCCTCGTTCTGGCGCATCCCCGATCCCGCACTGAACATCGAGCTGAATTATCGCCGCTTCGGCGCCCGGCCTGCCGATGCGCAGAACCATTTCGACCTGCGCGCCTATAACAAGGTGGACATGCGCGTCGGCCTGCAAAGCGGACAGAGCGAGTTCTACGTCTGGGCCGACAACCTGACCAACGCCCACTACGACCTCTACGGCAACTATTCCTCGCCGACGGTCAGCACAGGCATGCCGGCGCGTGGCCGCACGTTTGGCGTGGGTGCCCGCTGGGATTTCTGAGCGAGGGGGTCACGACAAAGGGAGTCGCAGCGTGAATCGCGTGCGCTCCCCGACCCGGGTCACGGCCATGCCGCCGCCGTGGGCGACGGCGATGGCCCGGGTGATGGCGAGGCCCAGCCCGGCATTGTCCGGGCCGGGCCGGCGCCCGCCGTGGTCCAGCCGGGTGAAGCGGTCGAACACGTGCGGCAGGATGGCCTCGGGGATGGCCGGGCCATCGTTGTCCACGTGGATGGCGGCCGTGGTGCCCGTGGTTTCCAGGGTCACCACGATATCGCCGCCCCGGTCCGTATGCCGGATCGCGTTGGACAGCACATTGCCCACCGCGCGGCGGATCATCAGGCGGTCGCCATCTATCACGGCATCGCCATGCATCGACAGGCGCACGCCGCTGTCTTCGGCCACGGCATCGTAGAAATCGAACAGCGCCGTGATCTCGTCCGTGAGGCGGACAGGCTCCCGGGATGGCAGGGTCAGTTCGTTTTCGACCTTGGCAAGGTAGAGCATGTCCGAGACCATCCGCGACATGCGCTGCAATTCCTCGACGTTGGATACCAGCGCTTCGCGGTAGGCATCCTCGGAGCGGGGTTTGCCCAGCACCACTTCCGTATTGGTCATGAGGTTGGTGATAGGCGTGCGCAGTTCGTGGGCCAGGTCGGTCGAAAAGGCCGAAAGCCGGTCGAAATCGCGCTGCAGGCGGTCGAGCATGCCGTTGAGTGTGTGGGCGAGATCGGCCATCTCACCCGGAATGCCATCGACCGGCATGCGGCCGTCGAGATTGCTGGCCGTTACCTCGCGCGCCCGGGCGGCGATGGTGCGTAGCGGGCGGGTACCGCGTCGCGCCGACCACCAGCCGAACAACCCCGTGACCAGCGCGGCAAGCGCGATGTAGATCGCCAGCGTGCGCTGGTAGGCGTGCAGGAAGTGGCTGTGGATGAAGGTATTCATCACCAGCGTGATCGTCAGGCCGCCGGAAGCGGCCGGTTCGCGCAACGCGCGGTAGACGATGCCATCGGCTGACCAGTTCGTGCGGCCGTCAGCAAGCATCGGCAGGTGGGCGGGAAGACTGGGCGAACGGTAGACGATGGCGCCATCGCCGCGCGTCACCTCGACATCCAGGTGAGGGCGCATCGACACGAACTCGCCCAGCTGCGAGGTCATGCCCGCGCCCGGGTTGCTCTGCACCGTGTGACGCACGATGGCGATGTCCTGCGAGAGCGCCGCGAAATCCTCTTCGGCGAAGTGTTCTTCCATGGCAGATGCAAGCAGCAGGCCCAGGCCCAGCAGCACGGCTACCGATGACAGCACGAAATAGGCGGCGAGCCGGGTGGTCAGCGACAGGCTGCGCATCAGTCGTCCACCCGGGGATCTTCCAGTACATAGCCCATGCCACGTACGGTGCGGATGAGCTTGGGCTCGAAGTCGTCGTCGATCTTGGAGCGCAGGCGGCGGATGGCGACATCGATCACGTTGGTATCGCTGTCGAAGTTCATGTCCCATACCTGCGAAGCAATCAGTGAACGTGGCAACACCTCGCCACGTCGGCGGATGAGCAGTTCCAGCAGCGCGAACTCCTTGGCCGTGAGGGCGATGCGCCTGCCGTCGCGCACGGCGCGGCGGCGAACCAGGTCGAGCGTCAGCCCCGCCACGGCCAGTCGTTCCGTCTGCACCGTGTTGGCACCACGGCGGAGCAGGGTGCGCAGGCGGGCAAGCAGTTCGGCGAAGGCAAACGGCTTGACGAGGTAATCGTCGGCGCCGAGGTCGAGACCGCGCACGCGGTCCTGGATGCTGTCCCGTGCGGTGAGGAAAAGGACAGGCACGGTCGATTGCGATGCACGCAAAGTCTGGACCACGGTCCAGCCATCGAGCTTGGGCAGCGCGACGTCGAGCACGATGAGGTCGTAGTCACCGGTGAGCGCCATGTGCAGGCCGTCCACGCCATCCGCCACCAGGTCGCAGACAAAGCCGGACTCCGTCAGCCCCTGCTGGAGGTAGCGTCCTGTCTTGGGCTCGTCTTCCACGATGAGCAGTCGCATGGTTGCCTCTTCGTCCTTCCGGTATCGTCTGCCGGTGCATGTACATCGTGCCATGTCGGCGGCCCATGACTTTCCAGGATTACGGAATCGTCATGTTGGCGTCAGGCGTCGGTTCCGCGGCTTTCCCTATGCTGATGTCATCGGGATCCGCCGCGAGGGCGCCACTTTACGGCCTCGATCCGGGTCCAGATCAATCCTTACCCCCTTAGTTGAGGCACCCTCCATGCATACCTTCAGGTCGCTTTCCCTCGCACTGCTGGCCGTGCCGGCATTTTTCGCCAGCGCCGCCGCTTTTGCGCATCCGAAGCTGGTGTCGTCCACCCCGGCCGACAAGGCTGAAGTCAGCGCGCCGGCCACCGTCGAGCTGGCTTTCTCCGAAACCCTCATGCCGCAGATGTCGGGTGCGGATGTCGTGATGACCTCCATGCCGGGGATGCCGGGCATGGGCGCCATGAAGGTCGGCGCCAGGGCTTCCGTGTCGGACGATGCGAAGACCCTCATCGTCACGCCGCTGCGTCCGCTCGCCCCGGGGGCCTATCGCGTGGACTGGCACGTGGTGTCCACGGACACGCATGCGGTCAAGGGCACGCTGACCTTCAGCGTGAAGTAACGACGTGGACGGCTGGATGACGATGGCGGCACGCGGTGGGCTTTATGCGTCCGTGATGCTGGTGTTCGGCGTGGCGTGTTTCCGCTTGCGCCTGAGCCAGGTGGACACGGTGCTGGACGTCCGCTTCCGTCGCATCGTCATCCTTGCTGCCATCGTTGGCCTGCTGTTTTCGATCATCGCGTTCCTGGCGATGGTGGCCGGCATGACGGGTACGTCATCCTTCGAAGCCAATGCCCCCATCGCGCGGATGCTGCTTGTACAGACACCGGTGGGGCATGCAGGCGTCGCCAGGGAGGCGTTGCTTGCGATAGCCCTCATCGTGGGGTTTGCCGCGGCCCGCTGGGCATGGCCCACGACGATGCTCGCGGGCATGGCGCTGGCCACGCTGGCGTGGTCCGGGCATGGCGCCATGGACGAAGGCTGGCGCGGCGCCCTGCATCTGGCGATGGATGTCGCACACCTGCTCGCGGCAGGGGCATGGATCGGCGCACTGGTTGCGCTGCTCGTCCTGGCACTACGCGCCAGCGGCAGGCCATCCGGCAGTGCGGCCGTGCTTGCCAGTGCATCCATCGGTTTTGCCTCCACCGGCACGCTCATCGTGATCGTGCTTGGCATCACGGGCATCGCCAATTACCTGTTCATCGCCGGTCCTGAGTGGAAAGACCTCGTCAGCTCGACATGGGGCATCGTCCTGCTGGCAAAACTCGCCGTCTTCGGGCTGATGCTCATGCTCGCTGCCGCGAACCGCTATCGCTTTGCCCCACGGCTGGCATCGTCGCTCGACAGCGATACGAAGGGTGTCGCGATCGCGCACCTGCGCCGCAGCCTGTGGCTGGAATTGACGCTGGGCCTGACGGTGCTTGCACTGGTCGGCTGGCTCGGCACGCTCGCGCCCGACGCGTGAGCCCAAGGAGAACTCTGCATGCATTCCTCCGGTTTCCCGGAACTCCCGTCGCCCTCGCGTCGCCGCTTCGTCACCGGGCTGGCGATGGGTGGCGTCGCGGCGGGCCTCGGCCTGCTCGTGCCCGGCAAGGGCTGGGCATCGCCTTCGCAGGGGCAGCTGTCCGTGTTGAAAGGTACGGATCTCTCGCTTGAGATCGGCACCTCCACCGTGAACTACACGGGCGCCTCGCGCATCGCCACCACGATCAACGGTGGCATTCCCGGCCCGTTGTTGCGCCTGAAGGAAGGCACGACGGCCACGCTGCGGGTCACCAACCGGCTGCCCACGTCCACGTCGATCCACTGGCACGGCATCATCCTGCCGTCCGACCAGGATGGCGTGCCGGGCTTCAGCTACAAGGGCATCGACGCGGGGGAAACCTTTGTCTACCGCTTCCCGGTGCGCCAGTCGGGCACGTACTGGTACCACTCGCATACGGGTTTCCAGGAACAGACCGGCGTCTATGGGCCCATGGTGATCGACCCGGCCGGCCCCGAGCGCTATCCCAGCGATCGCGAACACGTGATCATGCTCTCGGACTGGACCGACATGGACCCGGAGCGACTGTTCCTGCGCCTGAAACAGCAGAGCGACTACTTCAACTACGGCAAGCCCACGGCGGTGGATTTCTTCCGCGACGTCCGCAGGAAGGGCCTGGGCGAGGCACTGTCCATGCGCCGCATGTGGAACAGCATGCGCATGAATCCCACGGACTTCAGTGACGTGGGGGCCGCGGCCTATACCTATCTGATGAACGGCTATTCGCCCTCGGGCAACTGGAACGGGCTGTTCCGTCCCGGCGAGAAACTGCGCCTGCGCTTCATCAACGGCTCGTCGTCGACGATCTTCGACGTACGCATACCGGGCCTGAAAATGACGGTGATCTCGGCCGACGGCCAGGATGTGGAGCCGGTGCCGGTGGACGAATTCCGCATATCCGTGGCCGAAACCTATGACGTACTGATCGAACCCACGGAAGACCGCGCCTATACCGTCTTCGCGCAGTCGATCGATCGCGCTGGCTACACGCGCGGCACCCTGAGTCCGCGTCCGGGCATGGAGGCCGACGTGCCCGCCATGGACCCACGCCAGTGGTTGGACATGCGCGACATGATGGGCGCCATGGGCGGCGATACGTCGGGTCCGGGCATGGCAGGTATGGACCACGGTTCGATGGCGGGCATGGAAGGCATGGACATGTCCGGGATGGACCACGGCGCCATGGATCATGGGTCCATGGCCGGCATGAGCGGCATGGTGAACGTGCGCCACGCGAAAACCGAGTATTCCCCGGCGGTGGACATGCATGTGGACATGCCACGCACCAACCTCGACGACCCCGGCATCGGCCTGCGTGACAACGGCCGCCGCGTACTCACCTATGCCGACCTGCACACGGTGGGTGGCTCCATGGACGAGCGCGAGCCGGGCAGGGAGATCGAGCTGCATCTCACGGGCAACATGGAGCGTTTCATCTGGTCGTTCGACGGGGTGAAGTTCTCCGATGCCAAACCCGTGCATTTCCGCAAGGGCGAGCGCGTGCGCGTCGTCCTGGTGAACGACAGCATGATGAACCACCCCATCCACCTGCATGGCATGTGGAGCGAACTGGAAACGCCCGAAGGTGCTTTCCAGGTGCGCAAGCACACCATCAACGTGCAGCCCGCGCAGCGGGTGACCTATGCCGTCACGGCCGACAATCCGGGACGATGGGCCTACCACTGCCATCTGCTCTACCACATGGAAGCGGGCATGTTCCGCGAAGTGGTGGTGTCATGAAGCGGATCCGGAAACGCCTTGTCGCCACGGCGCTGTTGCTGGCTTCCACGTCGCCGGTATGGGCCCAGGAAATGATCATGGGCCCGATGCAGGGCGGCAAGGCGCCAGCGGACGCCCGCAGCCCCGACTATTCCGATGGCGTCGATTACGGCGACATGACCGGCATGGACATGAACGACAGCGGCCCTTACCGGATGCTGCTGCTCGACCAGCTCGAAGCCGTGCATGGTCGCAGCGCCAACGGACAATCCTGGGAGGCGCAGGGCTGGTACGGCGGCGACATCGACCGCCTGTGGGTGCGAACCGAGGGCGAGCGCAGCAGTGGACGGCTGGAGGAGGCCGACGCGGAGGCGCTGTGGAGCCATGCCGTATCCACCTACTGGAACACCCAGCTCGGCGCGCGGCAGGACTTCGGCACGGGCCCGAACCGGACCTGGGCCGCCGTGGGCATCCAGGGCCTGGCGCCTTACTGGTTCGAGACCGAGGCCACCTTCTATGCGGCCGCCGGAGGTCGTACGGCGGCCCGCTTGCGCGCGGAGTACGACCTGCTGATCACCCAGCGGCTGATCCTCCAGCCCGAGCTGGAAGTGAACGCCTACGGCAAGGCCGACCGGCGCCAGGGCACGGGCTCCGGACTATCGGATGCCTCGTTCGGCCTGCGGTTGCGCTACGAGATACGGCGGGAGTTTGCCCCGTACATCGGCATCCGCTTCGTCGACCGCTTCGGTCGTTCGGCCGACATGGCCCGTGCCGAGGGCCAGCCGGTGGTCGACCGGCAGGTGGTAGCCGGCATCCGGGCCTGGTTTTGACGCCTCCCAGGCCCCCTGACCCCCGGGCCATGTCCCCGGGGGCACTAAACCCGGATAATCGACCGGCTCCCGACTGGGAACGCAGACGACCGAGGTGGTAGTGAAGGGGAACAAGCAGGGCCTGACCGGACGGCAGGTCGAATATTTCGCACTGGGCGGCGCCCTGGGTTCGGGCATCTTCCTGGGCGTGGGGCAGGGCATCCGCATCGGCGGTCCGGCACTCATCCTGGCGTATGCCGTGGCCGGCATCGTGATGTACATCGTGGCCCGCTGCCTCGGCGAGATGGCCCTGAACGGCAACCGCAGCGGTTCCTTCGTCAGCTACACCAAGCGTTACTGGGGGCCGCGCGCGGGCTTCGTCCACGGCTGGGGTTACTGGGTCTGCGGCACGATGGTGTGCATGGCCGAACTCACGGCCGTGGGCATGCTGGTGCATAGCTGGATGCCGTCCATCCCGCAGTGGATTCCCGCCTTGGGCGGCCTGCTGGTGCTTTGCGGCATCAACTCGCTGCGCGTGCGGGTGTTCGGCGAAGTCGAGTTCGGCATGGCGCTGATCAAGATCCTGGCGCTGTCCCTGTTCCTCGTCGTGGGCGCCTACCTGCTTTTTGCCGGCCCCACGGCGAGCCTGCCCACGGCCACGGTGAAGAACCTCTGGACCCAGGGTGGTTTCTTCCCCACCGGCCTGCACGGCTTCCTTTCCGTGCTGCCCATCGCCGCGTTCGCCTTCGGCGGCACGGAGCTGATCTGCCTGGCCGCTGCCGAAACGGTAGAGCCGGAACGCACGCTGCCGCGCGCGATCAACGGGTTGCTGGTGCGCCTGCTGCTGTTCTACGTGGGCACCACCTTCCTTATCGTGACCCTGGTGCCCTGGCGCGACGTGCCCACTGACGGCAGCCCCATCGTTGCGATCTTCGAGCGCATGGGCGTGCGTGCCGCCGGTGCCATCATGAGCATCGTGCTCATCACGGTGCTGCTTTCGGCCTGCAATTCGCTCATGTTCGGCATGGCACGTGTGCTGCGCGCGCTGGCTCTCGAACGCTGCGCGCCGGCACCCTTCGGCAAGCTCAACCGCTACGACACGCCGGGCAATGCCGTGATCGTGTCGATGCTCGCCATCTCGGCGGCCATCGCGCTCAATTACTACATCCCCGGTGAAGTGTTCGGCCTGCTGATGAACAGCATCGCCATGGCCGTGGTGGCCGTATGGGCCATCTTCGTGGCCGTGCACCTGCGCTTCCGCCGCAGCGTGAAGGACATCGGTGCGCTCACCTATGCCGCGCCGCTGTCGCCCTGGGGCAACCTGTTCGTGCTGGTGTTCCTGGTCGCCGTGACGGGCATTCTCGCCATGGATGCCACGTTCCGCCCTGCCTTCATCTATGTGGCAGGACTGTTCGCGGGCTTGTTCGTATTCACCCTGATCCGCAAGCCGCCGCCCGCCGTGGATACGGCAGGCGAGCCTTCCACGGACTGAATCAGGGCTTGCTACCCTCGGCCAGCCAGCCATCGATGCGTTCGATGGCTGGCATGAGGTCGGCGATGCTGTCGACGACGAGATGCGCGCCGGCTTTCTCAAGCCGGCTCCGCGCAACAGCGATGCGACGCGCACGCTCATCCGCTCCGGTGGCCTGCCACTCTTCCAGCGAAAGCCCCACTTCGTTGCCACTGGCGGCGATGCCTACGGCCCACATGCCGGCGGCGCGCCCGGCCGCCAGCCCGCTGGGACTGTCGTCCACGACGACGCAGGAGCGCACGTCGGGCACCTGCAGTGCAAGCGCATTGTCGAGACACATGTCGGGCCAGGGACGTCCACGGGGTACGTCACTCACCGTGGTGCAGTGATCGGGAACGTATCCCCGCGCCGCAGCCATGGGCGCAAGATAGGTCATGACCTCATGGGGGTAACCCGTGGTGCTGCCGATGCGTATATCGCGACGGCGCAGGGCGGCGATGGTATCGAGGGCGCCCGGAATCAGCGCATGGTGCTTTTCCACATGCTCCGGGTCGATCTCCAGGAAACGGGTGTAGAGGCGGTCGACGTCCGCTTCAACCGGTTCCGCGCCAAAGCAAACAATCCAGCGCTTCTTGACCGCCGGCATCGCCAGGATCATCGCGATATGTTCGCGCTTGGCGGCACCCATGGGTTCCCGCGCTTCAGCAATATCGATGGGCAGGCCCGCCTCATCGAAGACCTGCCGGAACGCTCCCACGGGTGCCATGCAACCGAAATCGAGCACGGTACCGGCCCAGTCGAAAATGACGGCGGACACCGGACCATGGCAGGTGCCGCTGGAAGAGGGGAGGTGCATGGCGTGACCCTTGTCGCTGGAAAAGGCCACAGCCTAGGCGGCCGATATGTCGCGCCCGTGGTGGATGTCTAGACAGTCGGCGGAACTGTCGAGGGCATCGTCACTTCTTGCAGCCCAGCGTTTCGTACGACTGCATGACGCGATAGTCCAGCGTGCCGCCCGGCAGGTTGCGGCGCATGCGGATCTTGCTGCATTCCATGTACGTGCCTACCTTGCGCACCGTATCGCTGATGCTGGGCGGCGGCACCACATGGATGCCGGCCGTCACCGGAATGGTCGAGCCGGGCAGTGACGGCCCGGCGTGGCGGCCTGCGGCATCGAGGCCACGTCGCAGGGACGGATCGCCATAATCCCCCGAAGGTGGTGCGGGTGTTGCCACGATGTCGCTTCCAGGCTGCGCCAGGGGGGCGTTGGTCACCGGTGGTGACGGTGCGGGTGCCACAGGCTCCTGAGTGATCCTGGCAGTCCGCGACGCGGGGATGACCGCAGCGTGCCGCGTTGGTAGCGACGGGAGCGGGGGAGGCGGGGGAGCGACACGCTGAGTGTCGTGGAGACTCACTTCCAGTGCCGATGCCGGCGTGCGGGATGCATCGGTGGAAGAAGCCATGCCGTTTCCCCGGAGCCCCAGCAATACCGCCACCAGCATGAGGTGCCCGAACAGGACCATTCCGATCACGACACCGCGGGTGATCGCTTCACGGGTTGTCCGGCTGGCCTGCCTCATCCTTGCCCCCTGTCGTTGACGGCCCATCTGGTCGTCAGCGGGGCTTGGACAGGGCATGCGCCGCTTGGTTCAACGGCCCGGTGCAGAGTGCCCGGGGAGAAAGATAGGACGTTTCATGGATGTTGCCCCGGGTCCGTGATCCGATTCACGGAAATAGCGGTCCGCGAAAAATTGCCGAATCCTCATGAAGCTGCGGCAGCCGCCTTGCCTATAGTTCATCCCGCTGTAGCGCCTGTATGGATTGGGGAATCACGGCCGGGTCATCCGGCCTGGCGCTGCGCGCTTCGAACTACGTCGCCATCGAGCGACGACACATAAGCGGGATCTGGATGAGTCACTGGCCTTGTCGGCACCGGTATGCCCGGACGCCGGCCGGACCGTGCTCGCTTCGTTCGTTATTCATGGGAGAAATACACGTGACAGGCAGGACCCTTTCCATCTGTATGGCTGTAACCGTTGCCGGACTGCTTTCGGCGGGATCGCCCGAGGTACGCGCCGCGCCCCAGTCGGACACCTCGTTCGCAGCCGCCGCCACCTGCAATGCCGTGACCTGGTCGGCAGGCATCAACTACACGCTGGGCACCGTGGTTCGCTACGCGCCCAATGGCAATTACTACAAGCTGGTCAATGTCGGCACCAATGGCAGCGACGGCACCGACCCCACCATCAGCACCTGGTACTGGCAGCCTACGCAGTGCGACAACTCCGGTGGTGGCTCGTCGGGCGGCAGCTTCGTGGTCAGCGAAGCGCTGTTCAACCAGATGTTCCCCAGCCGCAACAGCTTCTATACCTATGCAGGCCTGGTCTCTGCATTGTCGGCGTATCCGCAGTTCGCCACCGAGAGCAACGCCTCCGTCGCGCGCCAGGAAGCCGCCGCCTTCCTCGCCAACGTTTCCCACGAGACCTCGGGCCTGGTCTACATCCGCGAAGTGAACCAGGCCAACTGGAACTCGTACTGCCAGCCGGTGGGTTCCTGCGGCAACCTGCAGTACTACGGTCGTGGTCCGCTGCAGCTGAGCTGGAACTACAACTACTCGGCCGCCGGCAACGCCCTCGGACTCGACCTGTTGCACAACCCGGATCTGGTGGCGACCAACTCGGCCGTGGCCTGGAAGACCGCCTTGTGGTTCTGGATGACCCAGTCGGGCCAGACCGCACTCACGCCGCACCAGGCGATCTCGGGAGGCCAGGGCTTCGGCGCGACGATCCGCGCGATCAATGGGGGCATCGAGTGCAATGCCACCGGCGTGGGGCATGACGAGATGCAGGATCGGGTGAACATCTATACGAACTTCACCCGCCTGCTTGGCGTGTCCACCGGTAGTGGTGCACTCGGCTGCTAGCGATTCCCCGGCCTGGTTTGCAGGCCGGTTCCTTCCGTCATGCACTCAATAGGCATGGAAAAGGTTTTTTGTTGCCGCAATTGAGTCTTTCGAAATAATCCTCGCCGTTTCGTAATCGGGTTATTTAGAGCGTGACAAATCGCAAATGAGCAAGGCCGTCGAAAGGATTTTCGACGGCCTTTTTGATTTCATTCTCATTTCATGTTTTGCCGATTCTGTTGGGATTATCTCGTGACTGCCCTGAAGTTGCATTTGTAAACACCTGTCCGGGCGTGGCTTGCCAAATTTATGCATTCGCCCCTCGGAGGGGTGCCTTAGTCTCGGCCCCGGGAATCCTAAATCAGCGTTAATGAGACTTGCCCTATGTCGACAGTGGGATGGCCTTTTGCGGCCTTTCGTCGGGGCGGCTTTTTGCGCGAATGGGATTCACATTAATCAATGGCACAGCGCAATCATTCGGACCGGGGAAGCATCATGAGCCAGCGTCGTATTGAAACTGTTCGCCGCAACTCGCTTACGAAGAGCATCTACGCCGCTCTGGCATCCGTCCTCATCATGCCGGCTGTCAGTGAGGTCGCCCAGGCGACTTGCACGCTGCCTCCGGCGGCAGTCGTCACCTGCGCCGTCGGCACCCCTCAACTGAACTATGCCAGTCCCACCGCTGGCATCACCGTCAATGTGGATACGGGGGCCATCGTCAGCGTTCCGGCCCTGCTTGGCGGTAACGCCATGACGTTAACCGGCAACGGCATCACGGTGAACAACCAGGGCATTATCGACCCTGCAAACCAGGGCGGACTCAGCCTCACGTCTGCCGGCATGATCCTCGGCAACAACACCGTCGGCGGCAGCACGATCAACGTCAACAACGAGGCGGGCGGCACGATCAAGGGCATCTTCAACATCGCGACGCTGTTCGGCTACGGTGGCCAGGCCATCTCCGCGCAGAATGCGACGGGAGGTGTAACCAACATCACCAACAACGGTACGGTAGGCATGTCGCTGCTTGGCCTGGGCAATCTGTCCGATGCCCTGGCGATCGTCTCGTACGGCGGCGGACAGACCAACCTGACCAATACCGGCAACATCACGGGCCGTATCGCTTTCGCCGGCTCGGGTACCGCCAACGCCGGTAACACCTTCCTCAATGCCGGCACGGTCAGCGGCAGCGTCTATATGGGCGATACCCCGACCGGAAACACCTTTACGGCCGTGTCCGGATCGAGTGTGTCCTCGACCGGTATTTCTCCTGGCGGCCTGCTGACCGGAGTGACCGGCGTGAATACCGCCGCCGCCGGTGTCGTGGACGGCGGCGCCGGCGCGAACAATTTTCTTGTTCTGCAAAATTCACCGACGGGCCCTGGGTCTGGCACCGGCGGTGCCCCGACGACAATCAGCGCCACGAATTACCAGCGCTTCCAGCACCTCACCGTCAACAGCGGTACCTGGAATCTCCAGGGTGCCGTGGCAGTGACGGATACGACACTCAACGACGGCCTGATCAACTTCGACAACGCCGGCGCGTTCGGAACGGGCACGTTCAACGTCAACGGCGGCACGATTGCGGCATCCAATGCAGGGCTGACCCTGGCGAACAATTTCGCGCTCAACACCGGACGGCTCACGTTGGGCGGCACCAATGCATTCGGCCTGGGAGGCATCCTGACCGGTGCGGGTGGCCTCACGGTCAGCAATACGGGTGTGGTGACCCTGGGCGGTGCCAACCTCTTCAGCGGTGGCGTAAACCTCAACGCGGGTGGCCTGCTGCTTGGCAATGCCGGGGCGCTCGGTTCCGGCAACCTGACCATCGGAGGCTCGGCCACGCTCGATACCACCGGTGCATTCGGACTGGCGAACAACATCGTCGTCAACGGCGGCGGCAGTCTCAACCTGTTGGGTACCCAGGCACTCTCGCTCAATGGTTCATTGTCCGGCGCAGGCAACCTCATCAAGAGCGGTACAGGCACGCTGACGCTCGGTGGCAGCAATTCGCTGACCGGCAACTTCTCGATCACGGGTGGCGCGCTTGCGCTGGGCGCGGGCGGCAGCCTGTCGCCGACGGGGGCGATCACGCTTGGGGTGGGCACGTCGCTGGATCTTTCCGCGGCTGCCAATCAGGCCATTGGCTCGCTGGCCGGCCTCGGCGGCAACGTCAATCTCGGCACGCACACGCTGACGCTCAATGGCCTGGGTAGTACCAGTTATGCAGGCACCATCGTCGGCAGCGGCGGCCTTGTAAAACTGGGTACGGGCGTGCAGGCGCTCAGCGGCAACAATACCTTTACCGGTGGGGTTGCCCTGAATGCAGGTGGCCTGCTGCTAGGCAGCGGAGCGGCCATCGGAACGGGCGTGTTGAGCGTGGGTGGTGAGGTCACGCTCGATGGCACGGCGGCGATTTCGCTCAACAACGCCGTGTCGCTGAACGCGGGCGGTTCACTGAATGTACTTGGCGGACAGCCGCTCACGTTCAACGGCGTCATCATCGGTGCCGGCAACATCGTGAAGAGCGGTGCTTCGATACTGACCCTCAATGGCGCAAACACCTTCGGCGGCGGCGTGAACGTCAACGGAGGCGGCCTCCTTCTGGGTAACAACACTGCCCTCGGTGGCGGCACCCTGAACATCAACAATGCCGCGACGGTCGACGGCTCCACTGCACTGACGCTCGGCAACAACGTCAATCTCGCCCTGGGTGGTTCGCTGAATGTGCTCGGCGGCAATCCGCTGACCTTCAATGGCGCCATCGGCGGTGCGGGTAGCCTGATCAAGAGCGGCGCATCGACCCTGACCCTGGATGGTGCGAATACCTTCACCGGCGGCCTCAACATTTCCGCAGGTACGGTTGCGCTGGGTGCCGGCGGCAGCCTGGCGGCGACCGGCGCGGTGAACCTGTCCGGCCTGGGTGCAGACCTGGATATCTCCGGTGGCGGCAACCAGACGATCGGTGACCTGTCCGGCGTGCTGGGCAGCACGATCAACCTCGGCGCCAACACGCTGACCTTCGGCGGCATCGCCAACCAGACCTACGGCGGCATCATCAGTGGCGCGGGTGCGCTCGTGAAGAATGGCTCCGGGGTGCAGACGCTGACCGGGGCAAATACCTTCCAGGGTGGCCTCACGCTCAACGCAGGTGGGCTGCTGCTCGGCAACAACGGCGCCCTGGGTACCGGCGCACTCACTGTCGGCGGTGCTTCCACGCTCGACGGCACCGGCGCGCTCAACCTGGCCAATAACGTCAACCTCAACGCCAATCTGGATCTCCTGGGTAGCCAGGCCGTGACCCTGGGCGGTGTGATCTCGGGCACGGGTGCGCTGATCAAGGACGGCGCATCACTGCTCACGCTCAATGGCGCAAACACCTTCAGCGGCGGCCTGAACCTCAATGCCGGTGGTCTGCTGCTGGGCAACAACGGAGCGCTTGGCACGGGTGCACTCAACGTCAGTGGCGCGGCGACGCTTGACGGCGCGGCTGCCCTGAACCTGGGCAATGCCATCAACCTCAACGCGGCGCTCACCCTGCCGGGAACGCAGAACCTCACCCTTGGCGGCGTGGTCGCCGGTACAGGCAGCCTGACCAAGAACGGTGCATCGACGCTCACGCTCAATGGCGCAAATTCGTTCAGTGGTGGCCTGAATCTCAATGCCGGCGGCCTCGTGCTCGGCAACAACAACGCACTGGGTACAGGTGCGCTCAACGTCAATGGTGCGGCATCGCTGGACGCAACATCGGCGCTGAACATCGGCAACAACGTCAATCTTGCCGCCGCACTCACCGTGCCAGGCACTCAGGCGCTCACCCTCGGTGGCGTGGTCGCCGGTACGGGAAGCCTGGTCAAGAACGGCGCCTCGGTGCTGACACTCGACGGGGCCAATACCTTCAGTGGCGGCCTGAACCTCAACGCGGGCGGCCTGCTGCTCGGCAACGACAGCGCGCTCGGCACCGGTGCGCTGAATGTCATCGGCAACGGCACGCTGGATACCAGCTCGGCGTTGAGCCTCGGGAACAACGTCACGCTCGGTGCGGGTGGCGCGCTGAACGTCCTGGGCAGCCAGGATCTCACCCTCGCTGGCGTCGTCTCCGGTACGGGCGGCATCACCAAGAGCGGCGCGTCGTCCCTCACCCTCAATGGCGCGAACACCTTCAGCAGCGGCCTCAACCTGGCCGGCGGCACGCTCGTGCTCGGCAATAACGCCGCGCTTGGCACGGGTGCGCTCAATGTCACCGGCAACTCGGTGCTCGATGCGAATGCCTCGCTGAACGTCGGCAACAACATCGCGCTGGGTGCCGGCGCGGGCCTTAACGTGCTCGGCAGCAATCCGCTGACCCTCGGTGGCGTCCTGTCCGGCTCGGGTGGTATCTCGAAGAATGGTGCATCAACCCTCACGCTGACCGGTGCGAACACGTTCACCGGCGGTACCACGATCAACGAAGGCACGTTGGCACTCGGTGCCGGCGGCAGCCTCGCGGCGAACAGCGGCCTGGCGCTCAGCACGGCGGGTGCCACCTTTGACATCTCCGGTGCGACCGGCGATCAGTCCGTGGGCTTCCTCACGGGTGTGACGGGAACCAACCTGACGCTGGGTGGCAACGCGCTCACCTTCGGCGACGCGAGCGACCGGACGTTCGATGGCCTGATCACGGGTAGCGGTCGCCTGGTGAAGACCGGGACCGGCGTGGAAACACTCGGCGGCGCAAATACCTTCAGCGGCGGCGTAACACTCAATGCCGGCGGCCTGATCGTTGGCGACAACGCCGCGCTGGGCACGGGTGCATTGACGGTCGGCGGTGTGACCACCCTCGATTCGTCAGGACCGATCACGCTCGCGAACAACATCACGCTCAATGCCGGACTTACCGTACTTGGCAGCAACGCGCTGACGCTCAACGGCGTGCTTTCCGGCACGGGCAGCCTGACCAAGGATGGCACTGCAACGCTGACCCTCAATGGTCTCAACACGTACACCGGCGACACCAACATCAATGCCGGTACGCTTGCCCTGGGTGCAGGTGCCAGCCTGAACACCAACGGCACGGTCAACCTGGCCGGCGGCGCCACGTTCGACCTCTCCGCAGGCAACGGCTCCCAGGTGTTCGGTACGCTCAATGGCAGCGGCACCGTCAATATCGGCGCCAATTCGCTCACCCTGGGCGGCACGGCCAACGGCACCTACAGCGGCGCCATCGCCGGCACGGGCGGCCTGATCAAGGAAGGCTCGGGCACGGAAACCCTGACCGGTGCCAACACCTTTACCGGTGGCACGACGATCAACGCCGGCACGCTCGCCATCGGTGCAGGCGGCAGCCTCGCCGATACAGGTGCGGTGACCCTCGCCAACAACGGCACGACGTTCGACATCAGCGCGGGCGGCAACCAGAGCATCGGTTCGCTGGCTGGCGTGGCTGGCAGTACGGTGGCGCTGGGTGCGAATGCACTCACGCTCGGAGGCGTCGGCAACTCCGCCTTCGACGGTGCCCTGACGGGAACCGGCAGCCTGATCAAGAACGGCGCAGGCATCCAGACGCTGGGTGGTGCCAGCACCTTCAGCGGCGGCGTGACACTGAATGCCGGTGGCCTGGTGCTCGGCAACAACGACGCCCTGGGCACGGGTGCGCTCTCGGTCGGTGGCAATGCCACGCTCGACAACACCAGCCCGCTGAACGTCACCAATGCCGTGGACCTCGCGGCGAGCGGCAACCTCACCGTGCTGGGCAGCAATGCGCTCACGCTGGGTGGCGTCATCTCCGGTGCCGGTGGCCTGACCAAGGACGGCGCCTCGGTGCTGACGCTGACGGGTGCCAACACCTATACCGGCGGCACCACGATCAACAGCGGCACGCTGGCGATCGGTGCAGGTGGAAGCCTGGCATCGACCGGCGCCGTGAACCTCACGGGTACCGGCACGTTCGACATCTCCGGTGGCGGCAACCAGACCATCGGATCGCTGGGCGGCGTGGCGGGCAGCTCGGTGGCACTGGGTGGCAACACGCTTACGCTCGGTGGCGCGACCGACGGCACCTACAGCGGCGTCATCAGCGGTAGCGGCGGCCTCGTGAAGGACGGCGCGGGCGTGCAGACCCTCAACGGCGTGAACACCTTCAGCGGTGGTGTCGCGCTCAATGGCGGTGGCCTGATCGTCGGCAGCAATGGTGCGCTGGGCAGCGGCACGCTCACCGTGGGTGGCACGGGCGGTGCGACGCTGGATTCCAGTGGCCCGACCACGCTCGTCAATGCCATCACGCTCAACGCCGGCCTCACGGTGCTCGGTACCAACGACCTGACCCTCAACGGCGATATCTCGGGTGCCGGCAGCCTGACCAAGAACGGCAACGCGACGCTGACCTTGAATGGCAACAACACCTATACCGGCGGCACCAATATCAACGCCGGCACGCTAGCCCTCGGCGCAGGCGCCAGCCTTTACGCCAACGGCATCGTGAACCTTGCCACCGGCGCCACCTTCGACCTCTCGGCGGGTAACGGCACCCAGGTGTTCGGTACGCTGGTCGGCGGCGGCACCGTGAACCTCGGTGGCAACTCGCTGACGGTAGGCGGCGCCGCCGATGGTACCTATAGCGGTTCGATCGCCGGCACCGGCGGTCTGACCAAGATCGGTACCGGCACGGAAACCCTGACGGGTGCCAATACCTATACCGGTGGCACGACGATCAACGAAGGCATCCTGGCGATCGGTGCAGGCGGCAGCCTCGCCGCGAGCGGTGCGGTGAACCTTGCCAATGCCGGTACCGGTTTCGACATCTCCGCAGGCGGCAACCAGACCATCGGCTCGCTGGCCGGTGTGACCGGTAGCACGGTGACACTGGGCGCCAATGCGCTGACGCTGGGCGGCGTAGGCAATACCGCGTTCAACGGCGTGATCGCTGGTGCGGGCAGCCTCGTGAAGAACGGTGCGGGTATCCAGACGCTCGGCGGCGCGAACACCTTCACCGGTGGTGTCACGCTCAATCAAGGCGGCCTGGTGCTCGGCAGCAACGATGCACTCGGCACGGGCGCCCTCAGCGTGACCGCGAACGCTTCGCTGGATACGAATGCGCCAGTCACCATCGCCAACAATGTCGGCATCGCCACGGGTGCCAGCCTCGATGTACTGGGCAGCAACCCGCTGACGATCGGCGGCGTGGTGTCGGGTGCGGGTGGCGTCATCAAGGACGGTGCATCGACGCTGACCCTGACCGGCGCGAATACCTATACCGGCGGCACGACGATCAACGCTGGCACGCTCGCCATCGGTGCGGGCGGCAGCCTGTCGTCTTCGGGTGCGGTGAATCTCGCCGGCACCGGCACGTTCGACATATCCGCCGGAGGCAACCAGAGCATCGGTACTCTCGGCGGCGTGGCCGGCAGCACGGTGGCGCTGGGCGCCAACGCGCTCACGCTGGCGGGTGCGGGCGACAGCGTGTTCAACGGCACGGTGGCCGGCACCGGCAGCCTCGTCAAGAACGGCGCAGGCACGCTGAACCTCGGCGGCGCCAACACCTTCAGCGGTGGCGTCACCTTGAACGCAGGCACCTTGCTCACCGGCAACGATGCCGCGCTGGGCACGGGTGCGCTGACCGTCGGCGGTGCAGCCACCCTCGACTCGTCGGCGGCCACGACACTGGCCAACGCGGTTGTGCTCAATGCAGCGCTGACCCTGCCGGGCAACCAGGCCCTCACGCTCAATGGAGCCATCTCCGGCGCAGGCAGCCTCGTCAAGAACGGCAATGCGTCGCTCACGCTCAACGGCAACAGCAGCTACAGCGGTGGCACCACGGTCAACGGCGGCTCACTCACCCTGGGCAGCAACACGGCGCTGGGTACGGGTGACCTGTCGATCAACGGCGGCAGCCTGCAGTCCGGTGCCACGGCGGTCACGATCGCCAATAACGTGAACGTGGGAACGAACGGCCTGACCGTGCAGGGCACGCAGGACCTGGGTATCAACGGCAGCGTGTCGGGTTCCGGTGGCCTGCTGAAGCAGGGCACGGGCACGTTGAACCTGGGTGGCTCGCTCGCTGGCCTCACCGGTGGCGTCACGGTGAACGGCGGCGTCCTCAATGCCAGCAATCCGTACACCGGCAACATCACGGTGGGCGCGGGCGCGACGGCCAGCCTCAACGGCAGCGGCAACAACGTCACGGCCAGCGGTCCGCTGGGCGGCGCGCTGAACCTCGGCGGTGGCAGCACGATCAACGTGAGCTACGGCAACCTGCCGGGCATCACGGGTACGGTCAACGGCACCGCTCCGGGCAGCACGCTCAACATCACGGGCACGGGTGAGGCGAACCTGCCGGGTGCGTCGTTCACCAACATCAGCAACCTCAACGTCGGCGCAGGCACGCTCTCGGTCGCCAGCGGCACATCGGCAAGCTTCACCGGCGGTACGACGGTGGGTGGCAACCTGGTGGTCAACGGCAGCCTGACCGGTCCGGTCACCGTCAATGCCGGTGGCGGCCTCATCGGTGGCGGCACGATCAGCGGTCCGGTCACGGTCGGCAACGGCGGCACGGTGGCGCCGAGCGGCACGAATGGTGCGACCGGCGCGGCGGCTGGCACAGGTACGCCGGGCTCGACGCTCACCACGGGCGGCCTGGCCCTGGGCGCCGGTTCCACGACCCAGGTGCGCACCAACGCAGGCGGCGCCAGCGACAGCATCAACGTCAATGGCAGTGCTTCGCTCGGCGGCCAGCTGGTGGCACTGCCCTCGGCCGGCACCTACGCACCGATCACCAACTACACGATCATCAATGCGAGCGGCGGCATCTCGGGTGCCTATGCCAGCGTGGTGCAGAACACCTTGCCGTTCCTCAATGCCAGCGTCACGCAGCAGGGCAACCAGCTGATCCTGACGCTGAGCCAGGCCGGTGGCGGGCAAGGCACGGGTGGCAAGCCGTTCAACCAGTTCGCCGGCCTCAACGGCAACCAGTACCGCATGGCGACGGCGTTGCAGACCATCGCGACCTCGGGCGGCAACCCGCTGCCGACCCTGCTGGGCTATGCACGTGGCCTGACCTCCGACCAGGTGATCCGCTCGTTCGATTCGCTCACGGGTGAAACCTATGCCTCGGCAGCGAACGCGGAACTCAGCGGCCAGAGCCAGTACCAGGACACGCTGTTCTATCGCCTGAAGCTGGCCCGCGACACGGGTGAGCAGGGCCCGGCCGTCTGGGCCGAGCCATACACCTCGAGCAGTGATTTCGATCGCAGCACCGATGTCGCCAAGACCGACTACCGCATCCATGGCCTCATCATCGGCGCGGATACCTCGGTCACCCCGGACCTGCGCCTGGGTGTGCATGCCAACTTCGCCAACTCGCGGACGGAAGTGGATCGCCGCGGTGATTACACCGACGTGGACCAGGCCGCCATCGGTATCCACGCGCTGTACTTCAACCAGCAGCAGTGGTGGGCGGAAGGCCTGGCCTCGTATGGCTGGCAGAGTGCCGACAGCGCTCGTCGTATCGCGGTCGGTCCGTATACACCGCAGGCCACGGGCAGCTACGACGGCAAGACGATCAACGCGGCGCTGGAAGGCGGCTATCGCTTCGAAGTGGGCAAGGGCCTGCACCTGGAGCCGTTCGTCGGTGCGTACTACACGAAGGTGAAGTACGACGCGTTCACCGAGAAGGGCGCAGGCGATGCAGACCTGCGCGTGGGCAAGGCCAACGCCAGCAGCATGCAGTACGGCGCAGGCCTGCGACTGGTCGGCGATGTTGACCTGGGCGTGGCCGGCACGAAGCTGCACCCGATCGTGATGGTGCGTTACCTGCACAACACCAAGGACGGTACGGTGTCGGTGAACAACGCCTTCGCGGGCGTGCCGACCGACAGCTTCGTCGTGCAGGGTTCGCGGCCGGTGCGCAATCACTGGCAGGCGGGCGTGGGCATGAGCTTCGACATCACCCCGGCCGCCAGCACCTTCGTGTACTACAACGCGGACCGCGCGGACCATTCGTCCAGCGATTCCGTCAACCTGGGGTTCCGCTGGAACTTCTGACGACGGACAGGCCCGGGTGACTTTCACGAGTCGCCCGGGCGGTTTGCCCCCACTTGAAGCCAAATACGACGCCTATCAGATAATTTGATAGGCGTTTACTTTTGCTATCAGGGAAACTGCCTGACAATCTGCCGTATCGATATATAGGTGACACGGCAGTGCAGGGTCTGAAGCGAAAACTGGTGTACGTGGTGGGCTACGAACTGATCGGCGTGGTCGTTTCGGCGGCCTGTCTTGCGATCATGGGCGGCAGTCACGCCTCGGTCACCGGCCCGCTCGCGGTCGTGATTTCCACCACCGCCGCCACCTGGAACGTGCTGTACAACACCTTGTTCGAGGCCTGGGAGCGTACGCGCGCCGACAAGGGCCGCAGCATGCTTCGCCGCGTGCTTCACGCCGCCGGCTTCCAGCTCTCGCTGGTGTGCATGCTGATTCCGCTGATTTCCTGGTGGATGGACGTATCGCTGCTGAAGGCAGCGAGCATGGAGGCGGTGCTGCTCATCTTCTTCCCGATCTACACCTTCGTGTACACATGGGCATTCGATCGCATCTTCGGGCTGCCCTCGCGGGGTGAGCCGGTGCCGCAGCACAAGGCGTCCTGAATCACCGGAAGGCCCGGGCGATCGCAACGATCGCCCGGGCCTTTCAACATCAGAACTGCGCGGAGGCCGTCAGCACAAAGGTGCGCGGCGCACCGATGTAGTAATAGCCGGGAGTCGAATCGTCACCCAGGGTGGCCAGGTAACGACGGTTGGCCAGGTTGGTCACCGATAGCGTGAAGTCGAGCGACTTGATCCAGGGCGTGGCCGCCTTGCCGCCTGCCAGATCGACGTGATAGCCGACGTTGGCATCGAACACCGTGTACGGGTTCATCTTCTCGGTGTTGTCGCGGGTGCCGTAACGATCGCCCACGTACTTGGCGGACAGGCCGGCACGGAAGTCGTCCTTGTGCCAGTTGATGCCCACCGCGAGCATGCGACCCGGCTGCCCCGTCACCTTGTTGCCCTTCGTGATGCCGTCCAGGTTCTGCAGGTAGGTGGAATCGTTGAGCGTGGCCGAAGCGTACAGATCCAGCGTCGGGATCACGGTCCAGTCCACGAGGCCCTCGATACCCTTCGACTCGATACCGCCCACGTTGATGTAGGTGCCCTCGGTGCCCACGGTGTAGTTGATGTGGGTGTACTGCGAGGTGGGGGTGATCTCGTTGATCTGGTTGGCGAAGCGCACGTGGTACAGCGCCACGCTGGCCTGGAAGTCGCGGGTCTGGTAGCGGTAGCCGAGGTCGATGTTGGAAGACGTCTCCGGCTTCACCTGGCTGATATCGGTGCCGCTGTCGGCCGCCTGCACGACGCTGTCGGACGGGGGCGAGAAGTTCTTCGTGTAGCTGGCGTAGATCTGCGATTCCGGGGTGAGATGCCATACGGCGCCCACCGACGGCAGGATGTCGGAGTTGAAATCCTTGTCGGCAAAACGGTTGCCGGCAATGAGATCCTGTCCGGAGATGTTCACCAGGTACTTGCTCACGCCCAGCGATACGTCCACGGGACCGAAGGTGACGTTGTCCTGGAGGAACAGCTTGCGCGTGTCGGTCTTGAGCTTGTCCAGGAACTGCAGGTAGTACGCGTCGCGGTCGTACTTCCACGACGTGGCGGTGTCGAGCACCTCATACCAGTTGCGTCCGGCGTTGCGATCCTGGTCTTCGAACCAGGTACCTGCGTAGAGGTGGTTGCCGGCGATGTCCCAGTGGCCATCGAGCATGAAACCGTAGCGGTTGTTCTTGTACGTGCTGCCGCGGAAGCTGTTGATCGGCGACGAGCCGGCCGGATAGCAGCTGGCATCGAACGGATTGGCACAGCCATTGGGCTGGGCCAGCGCCACGCCGTTGGGCGAACGGTAATAGGCCTGGACGAAGCCGGCACCTGCCGCCGGGTAGTTGTTCACCAGGTTGCCGCCCTTGTCGGTGGCATAGAGCTGGTACGGGGGCATCCAGCCGCCATAGCCTTCCTGGAAGTGGTAGTACGGATAGAAGCTGATGTCCGCGTCGTCGCTCACCTGGTAGTCGAACTTCACGCCCGCCAGTGCGTTCTTGCGCTTGGTGTTCCACGCATTGACGTATTGCTGGTCCGTGTTCGGATCGCCGGTCCACTTCGTGGTGAGGAAGTCGTAGTTCGGATCCTGCTGGAACTGTGCCTTGGTGACGTCGTTGTAGTTGTTTTCGTAGGCATTGTCCCACGAGAAGCGCGAGGTGATCGTGAGCTTGTCGGTGACGTTGCTGATCAGCTTGAGATCCACGTGGTCGCGGCTGGTGTGGCCGTTGTCCGGGTGGCCGAAACCGATCCAGCGATCGTTATGGGTGGTGGAGTAGCTGATGTAAGCCGTCGTGGTGTTGTTGAAGAAGCTGCCGGTATCCAGGCGGATGAAGGTGCGCTTGGCATCCCACTGGCCAATCGACTGGTCGACGCGCACGCCGGCTTCGCTCTTCGGATCGTTCGACTGATAGCTCAGCGTGCCACCCAGGGCCTGCAACGACGGTGAACCGATGTCGGCGGTGCCCTGCGACACGGTGGCCGAGGCGAGGTTTTCGCTGTCGAGGAAACGGTTTGGCTTGGAGCCGCCGGCATAACCGGCCGAGCCATTGGGCAGGCCGTCGATGGTGAAGCCGAGCTGGTCCTGCGTGAAGCCGCGCAGGGTGATGCCGGTGGAGTAATCGTCGCTGTCGAAGACACCGCCCTGGGTGATGTTCACGCCCGGCGCCATGTTCACGGCATCGGTGACGCTGCTGAGCGGCGGTTCGAACTTCAGTTCGTCCTTCGGGATAACCGTATTGGTGAAGCCCACGGCCTTGCCGGTGACCTGGACCGAATCGAGGTCGCTGGTGGTCTTCTTGTCCTTCGCAGGAGTGGGGTTGGGCTGTCCATTGCCGGTGTCGTCACTCGCAGTGGCGGGGGTGTTGCTGCCCTGTGGGGTTTCCACGGGCCATGCGAGACCGGGCGTGGCGACGGCGAGCAGGAGCACGCCAACATGTCCACGATGGATGAACTTCATCTTTCTCGTTCCTTGCGTATCGGTGTGGGAGCAGACGTTGTGCAGGACGCAGGGCGTGACGGCATGCCACCGTTCTGATTATTGGATTGCGCCATTCGACCAGCGCGATGAAGCATGCCGATGCAGTGTGTCAATTTGTGGACATTGGGCAAAATGGGTATTTTATTGAACGCGCAAGGAATGGGCCTGATCGCATGAGCGCGAAGCCCTATAGCGTCGCCATAAGGAGCGCGCAGGAATTCTCGATATACAACCGCGCACCTGTCTTGATCATGGATGGTCATGAAAGGAATGCATAATCATTGGCTGGTTTAGTAAAGACGATTGATTCATCCTTTTGTGAGCGGCCTTTTATTTCAATGCAATGACCTTCTAATTTCCGTTCTGCGTCACGGCAATCAGGTTCTCACGATGATCTGCATGTAATCGAAATATATTGCTGTAGACGGTTTCGCTGGTGTCGGATAAAAATGCATCGCGTGACACGTGAGCAGGGTGGATGGATTAGCTTCGTATTCAGGGATAAAAGGAATCTTATGAATAGGCGTGGGTTTATGAGGGCGGCCCTTGTGAGCGCCCCGATGGCGATGTCTGTTTTTTCCGTGGTCAATGCTGCCGTGTCGGCAGAAAAGCCTGTGAAGAACAAGATTAATTACAAGGTTCGCTGGGAAAGAGCGTCGCCAGACAGTTGGAATTTCTGGTGTCGTTTATCGCCTGATGATCCCTATTTCCAGGGCGATATTCCCATTACCATGGTGATTGCGGCCGATCGCAAACTCACCAGGGTCATAGCAAAGCACGATTTCCTTGTCCGACGGGACAGGTCTTATACCCTGCGATCAAGAGTTTCCGTTAATGGAAAGCGGAGCCATTATTACTATGGCTATGTGATCGGTAGTGCCGCATCGATTCCACCGTCCGCCTTCGTGGAAGGCCGTCGATTAGGTATTCTTGAACGCCCCGTCACGACGAGGCCCCGCAAACTGAGGCTCGTCAATGGAGTCGGCTGATAACGTGACAGCAGAAATGCTCCATGTCCAGGACGATTTCCTATCGACGGAGCAATTGAAGCCCATCGCGCAGATTCTGCGAAAGCCAGTCTGGTCTTTCGGGTGGATGTCAAACCCGGGAATGGATCATCGGTCTTTCTGGCATGTGAGGTTTGGTGACTTCAGGATGTCCAGGTGCAAGGATGTTGTGACGCAAAGTGAAAGAAAGCAGGTTTTTGCCGTTCGCTACCCTGAGATTCATGAGGTGTGGATACAGCTTCGAGAAATGCTTTTTCCGGAGGGCGAACTTCTTCGGGTATATGCAAATGGGCACACTTTCGGTCTTGATGGTGGCATTCACAGGGACAATCTTCGCGAGGCGGACGAATACACCGCAGTCGTCTATGTAAATGAAACCTGGTTCAGCGCCTGGGGCGGGGAGACGCAATTCTTTACGGACGATATGTCCCGGATCACCCAGTGCGTCATACCTTCACCGGGGCGACTCGTCGTGTTCCACGGCTCCATCCCTCATGCGGCAAAGGCCCCGACACGGGATTGCCCCTACTTGCGCACATCCTTGGTATTCAAGATCAGGTCGACAGCTCAATGAACTTGCAATCGTTGCCGGGCTGGTTAGCGGCCTTTGTGGTTATCGCCATTATTTTTGGTGCAGTGTCAAAAATAATCGTCATGCGTTATATCAGCGCCGGAAAATATCAGGCAGGCAATACCGGGTATTTCTGGCGCGCTGCGAGAAACGGGGACCGCGCCGCCGTCATCGTGGCTGTGTCCGACGTGCTCGGAATCATGTGCCTGTTCCTGTTGGTTATTTATTTCGCAATCAAATTATTTGATCTTTAAGGATGATCCATGGCTAGCAAGGATATCGTTGTCGGCTGGGTCGGCAAGGTGGGGGCGCCTGACCAGATTGCTACCGATTTCAAGAATAATGGTAACAAGCTGGACGTACTCAATAACGCCGGTCAGACCATTGCGGTAGTTTCCGGGATATTCAATATTACCCAGGAGATAGGCCTCAATATTCCAGCGAACGCTTTTGCGGGAACGATTACGGCACTCAAGATTGTTACTGATATCACTGAAGGGCACGATATAAGTGCGGGCGATGTCATCAGCCTTGCGGGCAATATTGTGGGGATTGCCGCGAATATCACCGTGCTTGCTGCATCCGCTGAAGTAGCGGCGCCGCTGATAGCGATCGGTGCGGGGCTGAGTCTCGCCGGTGTGCTGACGGGTGACAATATCAGCGCTATCGGAGGCTGGTTCGGCAACCTTGCTCAGGAGTACTGGCCGACAACGCCGATTTCCAACACGCTTACCGAATTGTTTCTCGCCACCGACAACGCATTTCATACGGCGGACTACATTGCTGCCAACGGCCTGCAGTATGCCGGAATGGTAGTGACGCCCAGCACGGGCGACACAGCTATCCAGGCTATTGGCGACCAGCCAATCGCACCTGCGTCGGACGTGTCCGAGGGTGAAGACGGCGAGGGTGGCGATGGTGACGCTGACGGCGGCGGGGCTGGCGATCCGGATGAGGGCGACGGTGATACCGGCGATGACGGTGATTCCGCTGACGGCGACGGCGATGCGGCGGCCATCACTCAAGGGTGATCCGGTCGCCTGCGACCATGAGGGCGGGGCGCCACTCCGGCATGACCTGCTTGCGTTTCTACGCAAGCGCGGGGCGACGGTCATCCTGCATTCGGATCGTACGCTCATGGATCATCTGGTCGGAACACATGACCTCCTGCGACGCTGGGGTGCAAGCGCCATGGCGCAGCATGTTGGACTGATGCATAGCGTCTTCGGAACACCCTATTTCGGACGGGCCATTGCCGGCGCCGACGACGTGGACGAAATCGTTTCGCTGATCGGTGCCGAGGCGACCGCCCTGGTGTTCATGTTCAGCCGGTCCATGAAGGGGAAAGCCTTCCTGGAGGCGGTGAGATCAGGATCCTTGCTCTATCGGACACAAGCCGGTCATTCCGTTTGTGGTGTCACGTTCGTTCCCGTGTCGCCTTTTCATATGGAGATTCTGGCTGCGGTTCAGTGCGCGAATCTGCTGGATCAGGGCAAGGGGCTTGCTGAGGTTACCCGTCTTATCGCGGCATGCAAGACCTGCTTCTCCGAACCGTTTTCCTTGTCTGGTGAATTGTTTCGTTCCGAAACGTGCTATCCGGGACCGACAACGAATGCATGCGCTGCATGATGCCGAGGTTCTCATGGGCCTGAAACAGGCTTGCTCCGTTCGTTCCGCCGTTGTCTACCTTTTTCGGGTCGGAGGCATGGGTATCTATCCGATACTCATGCCGGTGAGTGAGCGGCGACGTGTCGATTATTTGCTTCGGTTCGGCGGGAACGACGCCGATGCACAGGCGATCATGACTGAACTGCGGGAGATTGCCATGACCTTCCATGCGTGAGCACTTCTCCAGTGACGGAACCTACGTCGGCTACAGGCATCGTGGGCTGCACTCGGATCTGCGCTACTTCGTTCCAGGCCTTTTACGTACGCAGGCATCGAAACCCGCTGTCGAGACTCGCCTGGTGCAATCCGGTAAAGGCATTGACACGAGGCCATTGGCGGCCCGGTACCTTCTATATGTCATCTGTGCTTGGCGGGCAGATCCGAAAAGCCTGCTAAGGTGGCCCCTTCGGAAAAAGAGGCTGTCGGATCACTATCTCGTCGAGCAGTTGGCATGCCTGCGCGCACTTTCATCGCTCGACGGGGATATGAGTATTGAATCGCTGGTTCTGGCTCACGCCGGTCTTGTTCCTGCATCCATGCGGGGAATAAGAGACCGTGCCGTATGGCATGGCCCCTTTCATTCCATTCATGATGCAGAATGGCTGTATCCCCCCGCAGCGTCCATATCCCTGTACCTGGATAATTTTTTCCAGGCCTGCCAGGCGCAAGGTGATCCTGATCGCGGGTTTCTTTGCGCCGCGCATTTCCAGCTGACTGCCATTCATCCCTTTCTCGATGGAAATGGTCGCATTGCCCGGCTCCTGATGGGGGCACTGATCGTGCGGGCTGGCGGCACGTTACTGGACGCCTGTGCGCTCGTGCTCATGACCGTCTTTTATCGTAAGCGGCTTTGCGCTTATCAGAAGGATGCGATGGGAGGCGATGTGTCGGCATTGATCGCGCTTTGGAGTCGCATGACCCATTACGCCGAACGATTGAGTCGGGGCCTCTGCCTGATGCTCGAACGCAAGCATCACAAAGAGACGCTGGTTGACGATAAGCTTATGTTTCAGGAGGTCCTCGCCCTGGCTTTGACTTATCGGGATATTTACACGTCATAGCGGGCCGTCGTACTGCGGTTTTCGCTGCCCTGACGCAGTTATGCGGGCCTGCGCTTGTTCCATCCTGCAATGCGCCATTTGAGATTGACTCCCAGGGTCCCAAGGACGATCAATACGAGTCCGGCCATCTGCACCGGTACGAGCGCATGGCCGTAGATGAGGTAATCGAGCAGCAGTGCGACCAGCGGATACACGAAGGAAACCACCGCGATCGTGACGACGGGAAGTCGCGAATAGGCGGAGTAGAACAACACGTAGACGATGCCGCTGTGGATGACGCCCAGCCCGACCAGCCAACCCCAGTGCGTGCCCATATGGAATACCGAGGTACTGCTGAAGCCGGCCAGCATCGCCACGCCGATCCAGCACTGGATCATGACAAGGGCGAAAGGCTTCTGCTTGCCGACCTTGCGTGACAGCAGCAACGACGTACCGCAGAGCACAGCCGCCACCAGGGTCAGGCCGATGCCTGCGAGGTACGAGGCATCGGCGCCATGCCACAGGCGCCCCGGGTCCGCCGAGCAGGCCACGCCGATAAAACCGATGAGGGTCCAGGCAAGATCGACCGGGCGCGTGCGTTCGCCCTGAAACAGCGCCGCAAGGATGAGCATCACGAAGGGAAAGACGTGGTACACCAGCGTTGCCACGCCGATTGACGACCGCTCCATGCCCAGGAAGAGGGCAACCCAGTTGAGCACCAGCAGCACACCGCTCAGTAGCGCACCACGCAGCAAGGCCCGGTCATCCAGTAGTCCGCGCAGGTAGCCCCGGAAGGCTCCCCAGCCCAGCAGGAACAGGCCGCCGAACAGGCAGCGGTAGAACACGGCCGTGATCGCGTCCTGGCCACTCTCGTGGACGAAGACCCCGACCGAACCGATCAACAGTTCGCCCAGGAGAAGCTGCAAGAGCGCGCGCCGGGAATCGTCACCGGCTGGTGTGGTGTGCATGTGGGGTTCCTGTCGTTTCCGTCAGGTTAGACGGGGGCTGGTCGCCAATACAGATTCAGATAGAATGAAATTTGACCAGTACAGATAGGGCGACCATGCTCCGGTACGAACGACTGGCGGACGATATCCGGGCCCAGATTGCCCACGGTACCCTGCGCGCCGGTGAGCGATTGCCGTCGATCCGGCAACTGGCACAGGGACACGGGGTCAGCGCGGCCACCGCCGTGGAGGCCTATCTGCAGCTGGAACGGGAAGGCATCGTGGTGGCACGTGCGCGATCCGGATATTTCGTCCACGCCCCCTCTTCGCCGTCGCCAACGATCAAGGCGCCACCGAAGCGTGCGCCGGGTCCGGTAAGGAATCCGGCCCTCCAGCATGTGCTGGCCATGCTCGCCCGTGAGGACGTTTTTCCTTTGCACAGCGGAACGCCTGGTCCGTCGTTGCTGCCGCAGGCTGCCCTGGCGGCATCACTCGGGCGCTGCATGCGCCATGCACGTACGGCATCTTTCGACTACGCGCCTCCGCAGGGGCATGAGGTGCTGCGCAGGCAGATTGCCCAGCGTTATGCGCATGTCGGGGCCACGGTGTCGCCCGATGAAATCGTCATCACGGCAGGCACGATGGAAGCGATTCATCTCGCCTTGCGTACGGTCACCGTCCCCGGTGACGTCGTGCTCGTGGAAACGCCGACGTACCACGGCATTCTTCAGACGCTTGCGGCGCTGAAGCTGAAAGTCGTGGAAACGCCGAACCGGCCGGGGCAGGGCATCGATGTCGAGCGACTGGGGCAACTGCTCGCACAGAATGCGGTTAAAGCCGCCGTCCTTGTGCCGAACTTCAACAATCCGCTGGGCAGTCTCACGAGCGATGCCGACAAGCAGGCTCTCCTGAAGCATTGCGCGCGACATGGAACCATCGTCATCGAAGACGACATCTACGGCGAGATGGCATGGTCCGGACAGCGTCCTTCGCCGCTTCGTCGATGGGACACCGACGGTATCGTGATCAGCTGCGGTTCGTTCTCCAAGATCCTGGCACCCGGGCTGCGCGTGGGCTGGATGGCCGGCGGGGCCTGGACCGACGAGCTGACCCGCGCCAAATATTTCTCGACCGTGAGCAGTGCCAGCCTGCCGCAGCTGGCCATCGCCGATTACCTCAGGCAGCACGATCTTGAACGGCATTTGCGCCGGTTGCGGAAGACGGTGGCAGACAACGCACATCGCCTGCGCGACGCCATCTATCGCCAGTGGCCCCCGGGCACCCGGGTCAGCGATCCCCGGGGTGGGCTGTCGCTGTGGTTACAGCTGCCCTCGCCGGGCGGTGGCGTGGCCTTGTTCGAGGCTGCGCTGGAAAAAGGAATCGGCACCTCGCCGGGCGTGCTGTTCTCGCGCAACGGCGATCACGCGGATTGCCTGCGGATTAGCTGCGGCTTGCCGTGGGACGATCGCCTCGATCGTGCGGTGAAGCAGCTTGGCCTGCTGGCACGGCATGTCTGCTGACTCAACGACGCGCTTCTAGCGGTGCGGTGTCTGCTGCAATGCGTGCAGGGCCGCGGCGGCATTGACCTGGCGCATGCCGTTGACCACCGTACTGGTGGATTCGAGCACCTGTTCCGCGGAAGCGGCATCGAGCCCGTGCGATACGGAAAGCATCAAGGCAAGGATGCCGCTGACGTGGGCCGTGGCCATGGACGAACCCGACGTGAAGTCGTACCCACCGCCGGGCTGGGTCGTGAGGATGTCATCACCAGGGGCACTGAGCACATCGGGCGGCGCTTGGGTGGCCGAGCCGGAGCGCACGACGATCACGCCGGGGGTGTTATCGGGAAACCCCGCCATCGAACCGTCGGGAGGCAACGCTGCCACGACGATGCGCCCCTGTTTCAGCAGTTCGGCCAGCAGCTTGCCGAGCAGGGGATCCGCAGGTCCGCCGAGGCTCATGTTGACGATGCGCGTGTTGGTATCCAGCACGGCTGCCATGGCCTTGGCCAGGGTGAACGAATTGCAGCGAGCACCGCTGCGCCGGTCGTTCGTGTACCAGCATGCGCGGTAGATGGACACGGTAGAGGCGGGAGCGATGCCGACGATGCCCTGGTGGTTGTTGCCCACGGCGGCGATGATGCCCGCGACTTCGGTGCCATGGGCGTCGTGATAGCCGTCGGCGCTGGCGACATCGTTGCCCACCATGTCGCGCTGCTCGCTGATCTGGCCTTGCAGGTCGGGATGCGCAGGGTCGACGCCGGTGTCGATGACGGCCACGTGCACACCATGCCCCTGGCTGACCTGATGCGCTTTTGTGGCGTCGGTTTCCACAAAACCGCGCTGAAGGTCGACATAGGGATCGTTGTAGCGCGGGTTGCCCTGTGACGCGGACGCCGTGCTATCCGAATAGACGGTGTAGTCCTGCAACGGTTGCGCAAGGCTCACGCGCTGGTCGGCAGCGAGGGTTTTCAGCAGGGCATCGCGGGATACGCCAGGTGGCGTTTCCACCACCACGCAGTAAACGCTTAAAGCCTTGATGGGCCAGCCGGTGCGCTCGCGCAAGCCATATTGCTTTTCAATATCCGAAAGAACAGCCAGCGCGCGCTGGCCTGCGCCATAGCTGGCGGGCGGGGTGTATCCGATCAGGGTGGAGCCGGCGTGGGTGGCAGGCGGCTCAAGGGGGTTGGCAACGGCGAGCACGATGTCGCGATCACCGTCCATGCTGCTCGCACTCGCTGCGGGTCCGATATCGCCTTGCGCTCTCGCCACGGAGTGCGAGGCGCTGCACGCCGCCAGGGCAAGCGACGCAAGGGCGATACCGACGCGCAGAAGCCTCATGGTGCCTCGCTGACCGGTTCGGCCATGCGGATACCGTGCGTTGCGCGCAGGCGACGCAGCACATTCTCCCGTGCGGAGGCTCCTCCGGCGGCAAGCACGGTATAGGCACCTACCGCATTGGGACCGCCTATCACTTGCAGGTGCAAGGAGTTCACGACCGCGTTCCAGTCAGCCACCTTCATGCCGGCATCGGGTACGACATGCATCGCACCGGGCGGCACGGTGACGCCCGTCGTCTGGCTGTAGGTGTGATAAGCCGGGCTGGCATCCTGCTGCCTGAGTTTCAGGCCGAGGATGCCGATACCCACGGCCTGTACGAAGACCGCCGCAACGAGTCCCCGGAGGATCCACTGGTTGCCACGCAGGCGTGACGGCCGTGCCACCGGCGCCGCTGCGGCCTCGGCGTCGTGCACGTCCAGGCGATCCAGCAGGTGTTTCAGGCCGGCATTGACGTCTACCGGAACGTCGGAAGGCAGCTGCATGGCTTTTTGCAGAAGGCGCTGCTGCTCATACTCGTTGCGGCAGGATGCACATCCGGCCAGGTGGCCTTCCAGCCATTCGGCCTGTGCGGCGGAGGCACTGTGTTGCAGGACCCAGGGCATGGCTTCCCATGCCCGGGCGCAGTCCCGCCCTGCGGGGGTTGGAGAATTCATGGCGTACTCCCTAGCTGCATGGATGGGTCACCTGCCAGGTCGGGCAGGACATTGCGCAGCTTGACGCGTGCATGGAAAAGCCGGGCCTTCACGGTGCCCACGGGGCACTGCATGATGACCGCGACGTCGTTGAGTGAATGCCCTACACCGTAGACCAGTTCGAGGACGGCCCGCTGGTCCACGCTGAGGCGTTCGAGCGCCTTGCCGAGCCAGTCACGCAGTTCGCGGTCTTCGCCCGGATCGTGGCTGGGTGCCAGGTCGCCGTAGAGTGCCTCGTCCTGGATGGGCTCGTCGCCATGCTGGCGCAGCGCCTTGAGGCCGCAGCGGTAGGCAATGCCCATGATCCAGGTGGAGACCCGCGAGTCGCCCTGGAAGGTGGCGGCCTTCTGCCAGGCGATCCAGAAACAGTCGTTGATGACTTCTTCTATGACGTCTGCGCGCCGGGTCAGTCGGGACAGGAAACGGCACAGGCGGCCGTGATAACCCCGGTAGAGCGTGGCGAGGGCTACGCGATCGCCTGCCGCCATGCGCTGGAGCAGCATGCGGTCGGCGGCGTCGGTTTCGATGTCGGCGTCGTTCATGGGGGCAGTCAGCGGCGGGACGGAAGGTGTCGTCATACGTGCCGGTTCGACGCGAAAAGGTTGCCTTGTCGTTCAGAACGACCACAGGAGGGTGGCAACCCATGGCTCCGCCTTCGGGTAGGCCGGATTCCAGCCGGGCTTCTGGTCCGAGGCGAGGCGGACCACTTCGAAGCGCCACGCGCCCTGGGTCCAGGCCAGTCCTGCCTGGCCGTAACTATACCGCTGGTAGGAAGGTGTCAGGGCATGGGCCACGCCTGCGCCGACGGACAGCGACAGGTAGCGGGTGAGCGGCCAGCGGAAGGTCGCGTCCACGGCTTCCCGCCAATGCTGGCGCTGCTGGTGCACGGTGGACATGGAAGACACGCCGAAGGTAAGGACGTCGCGCCAGGTCCAGTGCACGCCGACTTCCATCCGGTCGAAATAGCGCTGGCGTGCCGGATATTTGAGATGGGGTGGATACCGGTAGTAGAGCGCACCCGCCTGCATGCTCCAGTCGCTGGATAGCGTCCAGTAGCGCGCGGCCTGCGCCGTGGCTTCCACGAAATGCCCCGCTGGCGCATTGAACCGGGCGCTGCCTGACAGCCCCAGCATCCATCCGTTTGCCACCCAGGCCACACTGCCTTGCAGGATGGGCGTGGCGGGCGAGACGGCCTGACCACGATCGACCAGCTGCGTGCTCAGGGCCACGCCGCCGCTGAAGCTGCCCTGGCCGGCATGGGCCGGCCAGGCGGCGCAGGCGGCCAGGGCGAGCGCGCAAACCGACCCGCCTCGAAGCGGCATGGGCCGTCCGCCGCCTGTGCGGGTCGGGCCGGATCGTAGGAACATGGCGGTCGCCGTCAGTGAAGGGTGCCCAGGTAGGAAATGAGGTCGTCGAGCTGTTTCGGATCGCTCAGGCCATCGTATTTCATCCGGGTGCCGGGATTGGCATGGCTGGCCGGCTGGGAAAGGTAAGTGTGAAGTTGTTCCGGCGTCCATACCCATGTGGTTTGACCACGCAGGGCATCGGAGTAGTCATAGTCAGGCAGGGTGGCCGCCTTGCGCCCGACCACGCCGAACAGGCTCGGGCCTTTCTTGTTGCGTCCTTCCTTGACGCTGTGGCACTCCGCGCACTCGGTCTTGAAGACGTCGTTGCCGGCCTGTGCGTCCCCGGCCATTGCCGGCAGGGTAGCGACCCGGGCCAGGACAAATGCCAGGGCCATCGTGTTCCGCAGGTTGTAGCGCATGGGTGGGATCCAGGTGGTCGGGTCCTGGAGCGTGGTCAGAAAGCCACGCTCGCGGACAGGGAGAAGGCGTTGAGGTCGCCGGCATTCGTGCCCGGGGCGCCGAAGACGTCCGTGCGGCTGCCGTTGAAGCGACGGAAGCGGAACCAGGTGGCGGCCAGCTTCAGGTTGGCAAACGAGGTGAACGAGTCGTCCTTGCCGAAAGGTGCCCAGGACAGGCTGATCAGGTTGGCGGTGGTATCGGGCGATCCATAGGGAATGAATCGTGCCGCGTCATCCGAGCCGGTGCTCACCAGGTGGGCGTATTGCAGTGAATAGCTCTGTTTGAAGGTATAGGTGGCACTGAAGGTTTCGTCGTGCACCGTGCCGCGCGGCTTGGCGAACACGCCGGGATTGACCGGGCTGGCTGGCGTGGTGCCGTACTTGCGACGCTCCAGGATGTTGACGTAGCTCAGCTGGACGATGTGTTCGCGGTTGCCGAGGAACTGGTAGGTGACGTCGTAGCCGAGATCCGTCAGGTCGTCGCGCGGGCCGCCGCGAGGCAGTTCGCGCTCCGTGGTGAGTGCCACGAGGCCGGCGGAGAAAAACTGGCGGCGCATGTCGCGCATATAGGCAAAGCGCGCATAACCGGTGTCGTGCAACCGGCCCGGATCGCCGCTGATGTTGTAGCCCAGGCGATCCTGCGTCGAGGGTTGCAGCGAGTGATAGGTGCCCACTTCGCCGTACCAGTGGGAATCGTACAGGCCATAGACGGTAGCGCCGATCACGCGGTCGGCGGGTGCATTGGGGCTGGAGAGGTTCAGCAGGGTGCCGGTCACGCCAGCGGGCCCCAGGGTGGAAGCGGCGAACATGGAGCCGATCGGATCCTGGAAGCCGGGGCTGTTGTTGACGCTGACGCCCAGGGTGAGGTCCTTGCCGCCGAGCTTAAGTTCCTTGGCGACAAAGCGAAGGTCGATGTTGCTGAGTTTGGTATCGAACTTGTTATGCCCCCGGTTATCGTTTTCCACCTTCACGTAGCCGCCGATCTGGTCGGTGAGGCGTCCGGCGATGTACACGTCGGCCTCGGTCAGCTGATTGGTGCTGTCGCCGCGGGCAGGCACCGATCGCGTACCCACGAGCTGGGCGGCCACTGGCAGCTTGAATCCCTTGCCGTCGGTATCGGTATAGCCGTTGAGCTTGAAGCGCATGCCATATGGCGTGAGTGCGGGACCATAGGCACCCGCATGGCAGTCGGCGCACGATGCACCGGTCTGCCGGGCATAGGCCGGGATGGCCTGCGCGACATTGCTGGCGAAAGAAAGGGCGACACCGATGCCACACAGTACGGGCAGGGCGGCGGGGCGGCGTCGGGAACGGCGCTGCGTATAAAGCATGGGATCTCCTTGGGTATCCATGTCGATGCGATGACGATCAGCGTTTGCCAGCGGGCCACATGGACCGCAGCACGCCGTCACGCTTGACGAAGTGGTGCCAGAGCGCCGCACCGATATGCAGCAGGACCAGGGCAAGCAGTGCCCAAGCGATGTTCTGGTGCCAGGCCAGCAACTGGTCGGCGAGGTCTTCGTCGTCTGCCACCAGCGCGGGCAAGGTCCATCCGAACAGGTGAACCGGTTTGCCTTCGGCGTCGCTGAGCGCCCAGCCGATCAAGGGCAGGGCCAGCAGCAGCACATAGAGCGCCGCGTGGGTGAGTGTCGAGGCCACGCGAACCAGTGGCGAGTGCACCACCGGAGGAAGGCGACCGAGCCGCAGGCGCAGGCCAATGCGCAGGCACGCCAGCAGAAGGATCAGCAACCCCGTATGACGATGCCCTTCCAGCAGCCACTGGCGAACCAGGCGTCCCGCCACCTGGTCCCGCACAAGCGCCAGTGCCGCCACGGCGATCAGGCAGGCAACGGTGATCCAGTGAAGCCAGCGTAACCCGCGAGGGCGATGGACTTCCGTGACAACTCCGGTGGCGTCTTCAGATGTTGGCGTCACGTGACGCTCCTCGTGCAGCGATGGCCATTCATCCCGTTCCCCCGGACGCAAAGCAGTAGTTGTCCGGTGAGTGACGCGGTGCGGGTGAAAGGTTGTGCTGATGACGACACAACCTTTGGGGGCGGCCCCGGCACTCATCGGAACAGCTGTACTCCAGCGAAGAGGGCCGGGCATCCCATGGACATCGAATGCATTCAATTCCAGAAACACGGCGACCACGGCGGGATGCTGGTTTCGCTGGAGCAGGAACGCAACGTGCCGTTCGAGATCCGGCGCGTTTACTACATCTATGCCACACAGGCAGACGTGCGTCGTGGCAATCACGCACACAGGCATCTTCGCCAGATACTGGTCGCCGTACGTGGATCGGTCACGGTGCTGGTCGATCAGGGCGCCGGCCCGGTGCGGTTCGTGCTGAACGATCCTTCCCAGGGGCTTCTGCTTGGCGACATGATCTGGCGCGAACTCTATGAGTTCAGCGAAGACTGTGTGCTGATGGTGCTGGCCGATCAGCTCTACAACCCTGCGGACTACATCACGGATTACGAAGCCTTCCTGCGCGAGGTGCGGGCTGGCCAGGTCGTAGAGGGCGTTGCCGCATGAGCAGGCCGCTGGTCCTGGTGGGTGCAGGGGAGTTTGCGCTGATCGCCCTGGAGTACTTCGAGCACGATAGCGACTACGAGGTGATCGCTTTCAGCATCGAGCGCGCTTTCATCACGCAGCCCGTGCTTGAAGGGCGCCCGGTCATTCCTTATGAAGACCTGGACGCCGTGCACTCCCCTTCCGACGTGGAACTGTTCGTCGCCATTCCCGCCACGGGTCTCAATCGGCTACGCGCAAGGCTTTACGATGATGGCAAGCGAAGAGGATACCGGTTTGCCAGCTATGTCAGCAGCCGGGCCTTCGTATGGCGCAATGCATGCATAGGCGAAAACACCTTTGTCTTCGAAGGTAATGTGATCCAGCCGTTCGTGACGGTGGGAAACAACTGCATCCTGTGGAGCGGCAACCATCTCGGTCATCGCACCGTTGTTCACGATCACGTCTTCATCGCTTCGCACGCCGTGATATCCGGTTACTGCGATATCGGCCGCAACAGCTTCGTCGGCGTGAATGCCACCCTCAACGATCGCGTGGTGATCGCCGAGGATAATGTCATTGGTTCAGGGGCGCTGGTAGTTCGGAACACGGAGCCTGGCAAGGTCTACGTGGGCTCGCCAGCCCGTGCGCTTGTTGACCGGAGCAGCCTGGAAGTGGTGTTCTGATGCCCCGGGTATGGCGTAAACGGGGACTGGTGTTCGACGTGGCGAAGCACGGCGTGGGTGGTTGGATGAATCATGCCGCGCTGACGCCGACACCATGGGTCCGTGGGGATGGAACGATCCGGGTGTTCGCCTCGTTCCGCGATGCGGATGGCGTGGGTCGGATCGGCTATGTCGACCTGCTGGCGAAGGACCCGTCGACCGTCCTGCGTGTCAGCCCGGTGCCCGTGCTGGATATCGGCCGTGGCGGTTGTTTCGACGACAGTGGCATGATCCTGGGAGACGTGGTCGATGCGCCAGGTGGATTGCACCTGTTCTATGTCGGCTTCCAGCGCGTTGCCTGTGCAAAGTTCCTCGCGTTTACCGGGCTGGCGGTTTCCATCGATGGTGGCGAGCATTTCCAGCGTGTGCAGGAAACCCCCATTCTCGACCGCGCACCGGGACGCAGCACCATTGCGGCGATCCACAGCGCGCACTACGAAAACGGATTGTGGCGACTGTGGTATGCCAGCGGCGACGACTGGGAGTGGATCGGCGGCCAGCCATTTCCTCGTTATCACATCCGTTGCACGCAGACGAATGATCTGCGGAACATCTCGCGCCATGACCGCGAATGCCTGCGACCACGGGGCGATGAGTACCGCATCGGTCGTCCACGCGTATACCGCCATGGTGAAGGCTATGCGATGTATTTCACCTGGGGCGACCGCGCCGGCCGCTACCAGCTCGGCATGGGTTTCAGCCACGACGGCGTGACCTGGGAGCGCCGCGACGATGCCCTCGGCATCGCGCCATCGTCATCGGGCTGGGACGCACAGGCGCTTTGCTATCCGGCGTTGGCGGCCGACGGCGGACGGACGTGGATGTTCTACAACGGCAACGACATGGGGCGCGAGGGTTTCGGTGTTGCCGAGTCGTCCCCGGACACCGTTATGAAGACGAAGGTGTCGCATGCTTTCGGTTAGGCCTTACGTCGCTGCCGATGCCCCCGCATGGGATGCCGTGGTGGAGCGCTCCCGCAATGGCAACCTTCTGCACCGCCGCGGCTACATGGACTACCACGCAGACCGCTTCACGGATGCCTCACTGGTGATCGAGAAGGCCGGGGAAATGGTTGCCGTGCTGCCGGTGAACATCGATGGCGCATATGTCACGAGTCATGGTGGCCTTACCTACGCCGGCCTGATCAGTACGCGCGCGCTTCGCGCCGTGGCCACGCTGGAGGTGTTCGAACGGATAGGGGCCCACTTCCGTGCGCAGGGCGTCACGCGATTGATCTACAAGGCGGTACCCCATGTTTTCCAGGCCTATCCCGCGGAAGAGGACCTGTACGCACTGCATCGCCTTGGTGCCAGGCTGCATCGGCGCGACCTGTCGTCGGTCATTGCCCTGCAAGGGGTATTTCATTTTACCGAAGAGCGCCGCCGTGCAATCCAGCGGGCCAGGCGGAGCGGCCTGACCATGACCTCGGGTGGTGACCTCGCGGCTTTCCATGCCTTGCTCTCCCATGTGCTGGCCGCTCACGATGCCGCGCCCACCCATAGCCTCGACGAACTGCGCCTTCTCAAGTCGCGGTTTCCCGGCCACATCGTGCTGCACGAGGTTCGTGATAACGACGAGCTGCTCGCGGCCGCACTCGTCTACGACCTGGGGCCTGCCGTGCATACGCAATACCTGGCGGCTTCGGACGAGGGGCGAAGGCGTCAGGCCCTCAGTCTTTTGCTGGGGGACCTGATCGAGGTCGTCTATGCCCATAAACGCCATTTCAGCTTCGGCATTTCCACCGAGCAGGCCGGCATGGTTCTGAACAACGGCCTGGTGGAACAGAAGGAACGCTTCGGCGCCCGTTCCGTGGTCCACGACTTCTATACCTGGGATATCGCATGACGGTTCCGTTCTTTGATCTTGGAAAGGTCAATGCGCGTTACAACGAGGCGCTGAAAGCGGCGGCCGCGCGGGTGATCGACTCCGGCTGGTATGTTTTGGGTGACGAACTGGCGGCATTCGAACAGGAATTTGCCACTTATTGTGGCGTACGTCATGCGTTGGGTACGGGTAACGGCCTGGATGCGCTGACGCTTATCTTCCGCGGCTACAAGGAACTGGGGCTGCTCAAGGATGGCGATGAGGTCCTGGTACCCGCCAATACCTTTATTGCAACCTTTCTGGCGGTGAGCCTGAGCGGCCTGGTTCCAGTGCCGGTCGAGCCCGATGGTACGACGTTCAACCTCGATCCCGGGCATGTCGAATCCTCGATTGGCCCACGAACACGGGCCGTGGTCGCCGTACACCTCTATGGGCAGCTTGCCGATATGCCAGCGCTCAAGGCGCTGGCCCGCCATCATGGCCTGTTGCTGATCGAGGACGCGGCCCAGGCGCATGGAGCCCGCCTGGGAGAGCATAAGGCAGGCTCGCTTGCGGATGCCGCCGCCTTCAGCTTCTTTCCGACCAAGAACCTTGGTGCGCTGGGTGATGCCGGTGCCGTCACCACGGACGATGGCGATCTTGCGCGCCAGATCGTTGCCTTGCGTAACTATGGTTCCGAAACGAAGTATCACCACCGGATACAGGGCGTGAATTCGCGGCTGGACGAGATGCAGGCTGCCCTGTTGAGGGTCAAGCTGGCATGGCTGGACGAGGACATTGCCCGGCGGCGCGAGGTGGCGCGACAGTATCGCCAAGGGATCGTGCATCCCGGCATCGTGCTGCCATCCGCTGCGAGGGAGGAAGGGCATGCCTGGCATCTGTTCGTGGTGCGCTGCGAACATCGTGATGCGCTGCAGGAGCATCTGTATGCACGGGGTATCCACACCCAGGTCCATTACCCGGTGCCATCCCATTGCCAGCCTGCGTATGCATCGGCAGGGCGTCCCCGGATGCCCCTGGCGGAGCGCCTGCACGCTGAAGTGCTCAGCCTCCCGCTTTCGCCGACCCTCGATACGGAAGCGATACGGCAGGTCATCGTAGCCTGCCGGGCCTTCGAGGGCGGCGCATGTCGATAGCCCGCCATGGCCTCTACAGTGCCGTAGGCACGGCAGCCAGACTGGTGGCCGGCCTCGTACTGATCAAGCTGGTCGCGTGGACCGCCGGACCGGACGGGGTAGGGAAGTTCGGCCAGTTCATGAGCCTGATGTCGCTGCTTACCGTACTTGCAGGAGGTGGGATCAGCGCCGCCATCGTGAAATACGTTGCCGAGTACAGGGATCAACCCGAGCGCCTGGCACGCCTGCTTAGTGCGGCGCTGGCCTATGCGCTTTGCGCATCGCTGGTGATGGGGTGCGTCACATGGTTCTTCAGTCGCCCGCTGGCCTCGTGGCTGCTGGATGACGTGCGCTATGAAAGCCTGTTGCGAGTGCTCGCTTTTGCACAAGCCGGGATTGCGGCGGGGAACTACCTGCTGGCTGTAGTCAACGGCTTCATGGATGTACGCCGGCTGGTCTTCATCCAGGTGGTCGGCTCGGCATTGAGCATGGTGCTTGCGGTGTGGCTGTCGTGGCGGCTGGGGCTTTATGGGGCGCTGCTGGCCCTGGTCCTTGCGCAATTGCTCTGGCTGGTCGTTGGCATACCCGCCTGGTGGCGCAGCCCGTATTTCCGACTTGACATGCTGAGGGCCGGTTTTGATCGGGACATGATGCTAAGGCTGGCGACATTCTCCGTGATGACGCTGAGTTCCGCATTGTGTTCACCGCTGGTCGGCATGGCGGTACGCGATCATCTCGCCGCGCAACTGGGTTGGGAGCAGGTGGGCTACTGGCAGGCTGTCAGCCGGGTTTCCGATGCCTACCTTCTGTTCCTGACCACGGCGATCAATGTGCATTACCTGCCGAGACTGGCCGCGATTCCCGGACGCGAAGCGCTGCGCAGGGAAATTGGACAGGCCTGGCGGCAGCTTCTGCCGGCAGCGGCGTTGCTTGCATGGCTCGTCTACGTGGCCCGTACATGGGTTACCCGACTACTCTTCAGCGACGATTTCGCGCCGGCAAATGCCCTATATGGCGTGCAGCTGGCCGGCGACGTGATCAAGATCGCGGCTTTCGTCCTCTCCTACCTGATGCTGGCCAAGGCGATGACGGGCCTGTTCGTCATATCGGAGTTTGTCTTTGCCGCAAGCTACGTCGTGCTCGTATTCGCATTTACCGGATGGTTTGGCCTCATCGGTGCGGTATATGCGTTCACCGTGAACTACGTGGGCTATCTCGTTTTCAATCTCCTGGTGGCCCGGCGCTACCTGCAGAGGCTTCCGTCATGAGCGAACGGACTGATCCGCTGGTTTCCATCCTCATCCCTGCGCGTAACCACGAACGCTTCGTTCAGCGCTGCCTGGACAGCGTGCTTGAAGACGCCTACCCGGCCAAGGAGCTGGTGATCATAGATGATGGTTCCGTCGACGGTACGCCAGCCAGGATCGCCAGCTGGGTGGAACGCCATCGGAACGCCTTGCCCATCACGTTCCTGAAACGTGAGAACCGGGGCGTGGCTGCGACGCTGAACGAACTGGCCTCGCTGGCCCGCGGGGAGTTTCTCCGGCTGGGTGCCAGCGACGACTACCTGCTGCCCGGCGGAACGGAGAAACTCGTGCGCTATCTACAGTCTCATCCATGGAAGTCGGCCGTGATCGGCGATTCCGTCGTCGTGGATCGCTACGACAACCGCCTGTATGCCAGCGGCATGTGCGAGCTTCACGGCGCGGAAAAGCACGTCTATGCCACGGATCAGGGCATCCGGCGCGCCGTGATTTCCCGATGGGCCATCGGTGGACCCGTGACGCTGCTGCGCCGACATGTACCCGCCCAGGTGGCGGGCTGGACCGAGGATCTGCGCATCGACGACTGGGATTTCTTCCTGCGCCTTGTCGCTCGCGACGCGCTGGGCTTCGCCGATGTACCTGTGTGCGCCTATCGCCTGCACGATGCGAACCAGAGCAAGACGCGTCATCTCGCCACCCGCATCGCGCACCTGAAAGAATCGCAGGGCGTGGCAGAACGTCGGCTCGCCTTGTTCGACGGTGCCGATCGCCAGCTTCTCCAGGCACAGGCCCACTACATTGCGGCAAAGATCGCTTACCTAGGCAGGGAGCCGGTTTCGCTGGGTGCGCACCTGCTGGCTTATGCGGCGCTGCGGGGGATGTCGGCGATGCGCAGGCTGGCGCTGTCACCGGTGGCGACGCGTGCATGACCGGCCTGCTGCGTCTTGCTTCCACTTACCTGAGTCTGCCCCTGCTGTTCGCATGTGCCGCGGCCTGGCTCACCTACGATATGCCTGCCGGTTACATGGAGGGCATCGGACTGCTCTCACTTGCTGCCTTGCTGGTGATGGCGCTCGATCTGATCACCGGCCCACGGTTACCTCAGGGCATCCGGCTGGCGGGGGAGTATGCAGGTACTCGTGAAGCCTTTGTTGCACTGGCATTTTGTGCGCTGGTCGGGGTCTTCTGCGTGCTCGACCTTGCGCTCTTTTCCGTGCCGCTATGGGACAAACCCTCAGCCTATGCCGACATGGACGGCGGCCGCGAACATATACGCCATATTTCCGCCTGGTGCTGGGTCTTTCCCCCCGTTGCCCTGCTGTGTGTGCGACGCCGCTGGGTGCGCCACGCGATGCTGCTGGCGGGCATTCTTTTCCCCATCCTGGTGATCGACAGGAATCGTATTTTCGCATCGCTGTTCGCGATGGGACTGGTGCTGGTCATGAGGCGGGAGCCGGGCAGGCGGTTGCCATGGCTGGTCGTGGCGCTTCTCGCCGTGGCGGGTATGAGCCTGTTTGCCGTGCTGGGCATCCTCAGGTCGGGACCCCTGGAAGGCGTGACGCTGCCATTCGGTCCGGTATACCTGGCGTCGCCGCCAGGCATCCGGTGGTTGCTTCTCTATGTCAGCGCGGGGCCTTACAACTTCGCTTCGATCCTTGCCAAGCACTACGGCAACGCTGATTTCCTGCTTAACCAGGTGGTGCCATTGCGCGGCTCTATTGCCACGGCCGGCACGAACATTCCCCTGGACTCTCCCACCATCAACGTGGGAACGGAGTTCTTTCCCTTCCTGATGGCCATGGGACCGGCGGGCGCATTCGCTTCGATCATTGCGCTCTATGGGGGGCTCGTGTGGAGCGTACGCCGCGTGCGTGCATCGGCATCGCTTTTCTCGTTGCTGATCTTCCTGCGCATGGCCTATGTCGCCGCCATGGCGCCATTCGCGCCGCAGGCGTTCACTTTCATGAGCGCGGCGTTCATCGCCTTGTGCCTGTCGATGCAATGGTTCGCGGCCTGCCTGCCGAACCGGCTGGCCGCCTCCCTCCTTTCCGATACCCCGATGAGTCCCTGACGATGCAACGCGATGAAATCTACCTGCTCGATCTGTGGCGGATACTGACCCGGGAATGGCGTAGTTTTTTTTCCGCCATGGTGGTCGTGCTCGCCGTGGCGGTGGCCTATGCCACCCTGGCCACGCCAAAATGGGAAGCACAGGCCTGGATACAGGTGGGGCAGGTCGCCACCCAGCCGGCTGGACAGGATCCGCGTCCGGAACCCTTCCAGCGCGTGGTCGAGCGTTTGCAGACAGTGGATTTCCAGCAACAGGTATTGCAAGGCCTTGGCATGCCGCTGACGTCCCCCGAGGCGGGCCTTTACCGTGGCAGCCTGAAGGTCGACCCGTCGCCTTATTCGGGCTTGATCAAGGTGAGCGTGCGGGCCACATCGCCTTCACTGGCGCGGCGACTTGCACAGGCGACCGTCGATCAGTTGCACCTGATCCATCAGCGCCTCATGGCAGCTCCTCTGGCGTTGGCACGCGACAGGCTGGCGCGTGTGGAGGCCGAGCTGTCCCAGGCGAAGGCCATGCGCGACACGCTGCATGCTGTCGCAGGGAATCAACATGCAGCCGGCGACAGTGACGCGACTCTTGCCGGGAATCTGCTGTTGGCCACCACGGACACCAGCATCCGTGAGCTGGAGCAGAGTCGTGACGAGCTGATCTCCCGGATGGCCAGAAACTACACCTTCGGCACGTCCACTGCGTGGCCGGTCTACCAGCCTGATCGACCGGTATCGCCCAACCAGATATTGATCATCGGCCTTGGCATGCTGGGTGGCGTGGCCCTGGGCCTTGTCGCTGCCGTTGCCAGCAGCGCACGCCGACGCGACGTGGTGCAACCGATGGCTGCTGCAGGCGCACTCACGCGATAGACCACCATTGCCTCAGGAGCATCCATGCTGGAATCGAGCACGCAGGACCTTTCGACGGATGCACTGGCCCGTGATCCGGACGGCACCCGCGACCAGGCGCGCCTGCTCGATACCCAGAGGGCGTTCGACAGCGTGGCTCCCGATTACGACGGCCCTCGCGGCAACAATGAATTGATCCAGCGCATGCGGGTGACGTTGTGGAACACCGTGCAGAACCTGCTTCCGACGGGCTCGCATATCGTCGACCTGGGCTGCGGCACGGGGCTCGATGCCGTGGAGTTTGCGCGGCGCGGCTATCGCGTGCTGGCCACCGACTGGTCGCCAGGGATGATCGCGCGCACACGCGAGCGCGCCCGGACGTCGGAGCTGGCGGACAAGGTCGATGTCGAGCATCTCGGCGTCCAGGAACTGGCACGCCTTGAAGGTTCGTTCGACGGCATGTATTCCAATTTCGGCCCGCTCAATTGCGCCCTGGACCTGCCTGCCGTCGCCGCGCAATGCGCGCGGCTGGTGCGACCGGGCGGCGTGCTGGTGTTCTCGGTGATCGGGCGCATCTGCCCGTGGGAAGTGGCGCACTACGTACGTCGTGGCCGCTTCCGCCGGGCCATGGTGCGCGCCGCGCGTGGTGCGACCCCCGTGGGAATGAACAAGCACACGATCTGGACACGCTACTACCTGCCACGGGAGTTCTACCGCGCCTTTGCCGGGGCCTTCGCTCTCGACGACTATCGCGCACTCAGCCTGTTCATGCCCCCGCCTTACCTCGTGGATCGATACCGCCGACGCCCGGAACGCTATGAACGCCTGGGACGGCTTGACGATGCGCTGGGTGCGTGGCCACTGCTGCGCGACATGGGCGATCACTTCCTTATCGTGATGCGCCGGCGCTGATCCATGGACACGATGCTGCATGGCGCCACCTGGATGCTGCCCGAGGGGGCATCGTCGACATCGATGGTCGTGCGCGATGGATGTCTCATGCACGCGACGACAGGAAAGGGCTTCCGCATCGACCTGCGTGATCACCTGGTGTTTCCCGGCCTGATCAACGCCCACGAGCATCTGCACGTCAATGCCGTGCCACCGCTACCTTCAGTCGCCCCGTTTCCCAACAGCTATGCATGGATGGCAGCTTTTGATGATCATTTTCAGCATCCGGACGTCGCGGCTGCGCTGGGCATCCCCAAATCCATTCGTCTGCGCCATGGTGCACTGAAAAACCTCCTGGCGGGCGTCACGTGTGTCGTCCACCACGATCCATGGCACCCGGCACTGGATGACCCGGGTTTTCCGATTGCATTGTCCCGTGACCATGGCTGGGCTTACGCGCTGGGCTGGCCTGACTTCGGGCCACCGGTACGCGGAAGTTTCGAGGCGACCCCGCCGGAAAGGCCCTGGATGATCCATCTGGCAGAGGGCACCGATGACGTGGCGGCCTCCGAGTTGACGCAACTGGATCAGCTGAAATGCCTGGGCCCAAACACCGTGCTGGTGCACGGCGTTGGCATGAGCCCTGGCGACATAAGTCGCGTCATCGGCGCAGGCTCGGCCGTCGTGTGGTGCCCCTCCAGCAATCTCACGCTGCTGGGATGCACGCTTGATCCACACCGGCTGCAAGCCGCGGGGCGCCTGACCCTCGGCAGTGACTCGCGGCTGAGTGGATCGCGTGACCTGCTTGATGAGCTGAAGGTAGCGGGGGCCGAGAGCCACTTCGATGCCGCCACGCTGCTGTCGCTCGTGACGATCGCGGCGGCGGACATTTTGCGGCTACCCATGCACGGCAGGCTCATGGCGGGCACGCCGGCCGATCTGGTCATCGTCACGAATCGCGGCGGCCAGCCTGCCGAAAGCCTGGCCGGTCTGGGGCGTAGCGAGTTGCGCGCCGTGGTGCGCGATGGCGCGCCGCGCATTGCGGACCCTGATTTCGCTGACTGGTTTGCAGCGGCCAGCATCGAAGCCGTTCCTGTCTGGCTCGACGGACGGCCCAAGCTGATGGACCGCGAGCTAGCCACGCCGGAGCTGCTGGCCATGGAGCCGGGCCTGTGCCTTCAAGGCGACTTCGGTCCCCATGATCCAGCCATCGGAGCAGGCCTGTGACCCACGCTACCGTGCTCGACGCCGAGGCAGCCTATGCCTTGTGGGCCGCAAACTATCCCGCGCGTGCGCACAACCCCGTGATGCAGGCAGAGGAACGGGTCATGCTGGCGATGCTGCCCGGGGATCTGCATGGACAGTCGATACTGGATGCCGGTTGCGGTAGCGGCAGATATCTCCTTCATGCGCAACGGCGAGGTGCTTCCCGCCTGACCGGCATAGATGCGTCGCAGGCGATGCTGGGTCGTGCGGCCACGGAACTGGCGCACATCGGCGACGCCACCGGGTTGCGCCTGGTGGCCGGCAGTGTCATGGATTTGCCAGTGGCCGATGCCGTGTCCGACATCACGATATGCGGCCTGGTGCTAGGGCATGTGCCGGGTCTTGCGCGGGCACTTGGGGAGCTTGCTCGTGCAACGCGTCCGGGCGGCTACATTCTTTGCAGCGACTTCCACCCCATCGGGCACGCACTGGGCTGGCTACGCGACTTCAGGCTGGACGGCCATCGCTATGCGGCCCGTCATTTTCCGCATCTCTACAGCCATTGGCACCAGGCCTGCGTTGCGGCAGGGCTGGTCATCGAAGAAGTCCATGAGCCCATGCTCGACCCGGCAGATATTCCGGCCGGCGCCCATTTCGATCCCGCGGCCCTGTCCGTGCCCGTAGCCCTGGCCTTCCGCCTGCGACGCGCCTTCTGAGGCGCCGTGATCCCATGCCCCGCACCCTGCTGATCAACCCCACCATCACCTCGCGCAACAGCGCCCGCTTTCCGCTGTCGCTGCTGCATCTGTCATCCGCGCTGGACCTGCAAGGCGAGAGCCGCATCCTGGACGGCAACGTCGATCGCGACGTGGTAGCGGCCACGCTGCGCGCACTCGACGAGGAATCTTTCGACATGGTTGGCCTCAGCGTCATGGGTGGCCCGCAGCTCGGGCCTTCCATCGCCGTATCACAGGCGATCCGTGAGCGGCGGCCCGATCTGCCTATCGTCTGGGGCGGCTACTTTCCCACGCTGTATGCAGATGCCGCGCTAGCTGCACCCTATGTGGACTATGCCGTGCGAGGGCAGGGAGAGAAAAGCCTTGTCGAGTTGGTGACGTCACTGACGGGGCAGGGGCTGCCGCTGGAGCACATCGGCGGCGTGTCCTGGAAGCGCGACGGCAGCGTGGTGCACAACCCCAGTCGCCCCATTGCGCCAGATGATCCGGTGCGGCGCCTGCCGTACGAGAAGCTGGGAGATCCCCGTCGCTACCTTGCCCGTACCTTTCTCGGCGAACGCACGGTGGCGCATCAGGCGGCGCTAGGGTGTCGCTTCCGCTGCACGTTCTGCGGTGTCGCCGCACTGTTCGGTGGTGCGACTTATCTGCCGACGGCGCAGCGACTGGAGCGTGAGCTGAGCTACCTCAAATACGAGCTGGGCGCGGATTCGGTACAGTTCTTCGACCACAACTTCTTCGACCGCGAGGCGGACATGATTCCCCTGCTCGAAGTGATGGCAAAGCTGGAGATGCCGTGGTGGTGCTATGCCCGTGCCGATGCGCTGCTGAACCTGTCGGAAAGCACCTGGGAACTGGTACGCAAGAGCCGGCTGAAAATGGCCTACATCGGCGCTGAATCGCCCAGCGGAAAGATGCTGAAGGAGATCCGCAAGGGCACTCGCCCCGATCAGACCCTCGCCGTGGCGGAGCTGTGCCGTCGGCAGGGCGTGATTCCCGAGCTGTCCTTCATGGTGGCCCCACCGGAAAACACCGAAGAAGAAACCGAGCATACGTTCGAGTTCATCCGTGAACTGAAACGGATCAATCCCCAGTCCGAAATCATCGTGTACGTCTACACGCCGCTGCCGGAAAGCAGTCGCCATGAGAAGGACAAGGGCAAGCGTTCATCGATGCCGCTGCGTGATCTCAACGGCGCTCCGGTGGTCTTTCCTTCCACGCCTGAACAATGGGCTGAGCCCCGCTGGGTCGATTACGCCTGTCATGCCGACGCGCCCTGGGTGAGCGACGACCTGCGTCGCCGTATCCGCGATTTCGTGACCGTGCTGCGTTGTCGCTATCCCACCGTGCAGGATCTGCGTACGCCTGGCTGGGCGAAGCGCGGGCTGCGCGGCATGGCCTCTTGGCGTTATCGTTACCGGCGCTACGACCGCCCATGGGAACTGGACCTCGCCAATCGCTGGGTCAAGCTGCGGATGCCGCAGGTGTCGGGCTTATGAGCACTGCGCCGCTGCATGTCGTGCAGCTGAACCTCATCCGCGCACCGGAGGGGATGGCTCCCGAAGACCTGTTCCAGCATTGGCCCTCCCTGGCGAACATCGCCGAAGCCGCTTCCGGAAAGGGCGTGAGGGTATCGGTGATCCAGTCGTCATCCTATGACGCACGGATCGAGCGTAACGGCGTGACCTATCGTTTTCTTCCACTGGATGGGCACCGTACCGGCCGGCGGCTTGCGGGCGAAGTCGCCCGCCTGGGCGCCGATGTCCTGCATGTGCACGGTATCGACCAGGCGCGTTACGCCTGTTCGCTGAAGGCGCGACTTCCGGGTGTGCCCATCGTCCTCCAGGACCACGCCAACCGGCCGCCTCGGTGGTGGCGACGCCCGCACTGGCGGCGCTGGTATGCCTCGGCCTCGGCAGTGACATTTACCTCGACGGCGCTGGCCCGGCCCTTTGTCGATGCAAGGCTGTTCGCACGGGAAACACGCGTGTTCGCCATTCCGGAGTCCAGTTGCCGCTTTACGCCGGGCAACAAGGCACTGGCACGCGCGGAGACGGGCTTGCGCGGCAATCCCTGTGTCGTATGGGTGGGGCATCTGGATGCCAACAAGGATCCGCTGACCATGCTTGAGGGATTGCGGAAGGCGATAGTGCATCTGCCAGCCCTGCGCCTGTGGTGCGCATACGGCAACGCCCCGTTGCTGGACGAGGTGCGATCGATGATCGGGCTCGACCCGGCACTGGCTTCGCGCGTGCATCTGCTGGGACCGGTATCGCATGATCACGTACAGTTGCTTCTGCGGGCCGCAGACATCTTCGTGTCGGCCTCTCGTGCAGAGAGTTGTGGTTATGCCGCACTCGAAGCGATGGCCTGCGGCGCCACGCCAGTGCTTACGGATATACCTGCTTTCCGCACCCTGACGGCCAATGGCCGCCTTGGTGCCCTATGGAAGCCCGGGGATGCCGGTGGACTGGCTGATGCCATCGTTGCAATGACCGGGCAGGGGCCGACACGTGAACAGGTGCGCTCGCATTTCGACGAAGAGCTCTCCTTCGCCGCACTGGGTCGTCGGTGGGCCAGTGCCTATGAGGCGATCCTGCATGACACGGCTACTGTCGCATGAAGATCGCCATCGTGTTGCCCGGCGGCGTGGATCGCGGCGGCGAGGAGCGTGTGATCCCCGTCTTCCTGGCCCTGATCGGTGGGCTGGCACGCGAGAACGAAGTGCATGTGTTCGTATTGCGGCAGGAGCCCAGGCCGGGGCAATGGCAACTGGCCGGCGCGACCATTCACAATATCGGCGACGGATGGCAGCGGACACGTGCAGTGGCGGCCATCGTCAGGGAACACCGCCAGGCTCCCTTCGATGTGATCCAGGCCATTTTCTCCGGCTATTGCAGCCTGGTGGCGGTGACCGCGGCATGGTGGCTGCGCCGCCCGGCATGCGTGCATATCGCTGGCGGCGAACTCGTCTCATTGCCAGCCATAGGTTATGGCGGTCGGCGGTTCTGGCGAGGGCGGCTGCGTGAAGCCATCACACTGCGGGCCGCCGCTGCGGTGACGGCCGCAAGCGAGCCCATCCTTGCATCCCTGCGTGCGCTCGGCATCGAGGCGCATCGATTGCCGTTGGGCGTCGATCTGGACGCATGGCCACCCGCGCCGCCACGCCGCCGGGAAGGTCCCGTGGCAAGGCTTCTCCATGTGGCCAGCCAGAATCGTGTGAAAGATCAGCCGACACTGTTGCGCGCCCTGGCAACCCTGCATGCCATGGGCATCGATTTTCGCCTGGACATCATCGGGGTGGACACGCTGGAAGGCGAAATGCCGTGCCTATCCCACCAGTTGGGCCTCGATGGCAAGGTTCGCTTCCTCGGCTTCAGGACACAGCGCGAACTGCGGCCCGTGATGCAGCAGGCCGATCTGCTGGTGATGTCCTCGCTGCACGAAGCCGGTCCGCTGGTCTTGCTGGAAGCGGCCGTCGCCGGGGTGCCCACGGTGGGCACGGCCGTGGGACACCTGACCGAATGGGCGCCCGTGGCTGCACTGGCCGTGGCCCCTGGTGATCACAAGGCACTGGCGGAGGTCATCCGCAGGGTGATCGAGGACGAAGACCTGCGTCTTCGCCTTGCAGCAGAGGCGCAGCGCCGTGCATTGCAGGAGGATGCGATCTACACCACACGGCGCCTTGAAGCCATGTACATGCATATCTCGAAGCGGATTTAATCCTTGGTGGCAAGGGCGGCGCGCACCACGTAAAGCGTATCCATACGCGGCACGGCACGCCGCAGGCGCCGCACCAGCCGACGGCCATGCGACATCGTCACCCAGCTCTGCCCCTGTAGCCATAACTGGGTCCGCACCATCTCCACCCGCTCCCGTCGGGTTTCCCCATCCGGACGGAAACGACGCTTCAGATAACGCAGCACTTCGCCGGCTGTGCGGGACCATTCGATGCCGGGCATGGCCTGCAGCCACAGGTGCGAACATGACACATGGGTCAACGTCTGGCGACTCGAGACCAGCCTGAGCCACCGGGGGCAATCCTTCCTTGCACGTTCCAGTACCGTGGCGGGAATCGCGTTGCGGTAGTACTTCGCCACGAGCCGCAGGACGGGCCATGACCACCAGGGCTTGCGTTGATCCCACAAGACCTCCCAGTCCATCACGCTCATGCGCGTGGCGAGCAGGGCGATGTCGTTGAGCTGGAGCAGGCGCAGCGAGCGGCCGCTGATATTGCCGGCGGTATGCAGCAACAGATGGATCATCAGCGCGCCGTGCGAAGGATAGGCATTGAGGCCCGGATGCGGTCTGGCTGGGAAGATCGCCTGCGTGACATCCACGATCGATACCGGCAGGCGTTCATGGATGCGGGTATGCACCTCGATGTTGATGGGTGTGTCGCGGTGCTCGCCGAGTCCGGCAACGGGCGCACCCGTCACGGGCTTGAATACGCGATGCTTCCATACGACGTAGGTGCATTCGTAACCCAGGCGCCTCAACAGGTCGCCCACGCGTTCGATATCTGAACCCCGTACCAGCAGATCGATGTCCGCCATCGGGCGATCGCCCGGTGCATAGAGGCCGAGGGCGTGCAGGGCAGCACCCTTCAATGCCATCAATGGCAGGCGCACCTCGCGCGCGGCTGCATCGATGCGGCCCAGAAGTGCCTCGATACGCTGATGGCGATCGGCCACATGCTGGCGTTGTTCACGGAGAAAATGTCGCCAGGGCACGTGCTGCCAGGTGGAGAATCGATCCAGCAAGGGGCCTACGCCATGTGCGGCCACTACGGCGGAGGCGAGCTGCCATTCCATCGTGTTCCACGCCGGCAGCACGCCACCGGGACGGACCAGTGCCAGTTCCTCGGCCAGCGCTTCGGTGGCGTTGCGCAGCCCGTGACGGATGGTCTTCAGGGGTGGGAGGTGGTCGGATGGCATGGGTGTTCTCGACAGGGCAACGATGTGATGGATGGATATCAGGCCATGCCGACGGCGGCATGTGGCACGCAGATCATGTCGCCGGCCGGCGTGGCATCGCTATGCCGATAGCGACGCTCCGCGGCTTTCAGCGATTGCCATTGCGTATCCAGCGCGGCGAGCCCCTGGGCGTCGCCTGCAGCCTGAAGCACCACCAGGCGGTGGAGGAGATCGCGCACCTGCCTGTAGAAGGAAGACTCATAAGCGCCCCTGAACATCATTGCCAGGTCGGCGCTGTCCTGCCAATGCGTCTTCTGCCCCAGCTGGGCTTTCACCTGTTCGTAGAACTTCGTGCCGGGCAGGGGATAGGACACGCTGACGCCGATGTCGTCTGGCGCGGCGCGGGCAACCAGCGCCCAGGTCGCCTCGATGTCTTCGAGTGCCTCGCCCAGATAGCCCAGCTGCACGAAAAAGCCTACCCGTATGCCGTGGCGTCCCAGTCGCTCGCGCGCCTCGATCAGTTCGGCGACGCTTGTCCCTTTGTTCATGCGGTCCAGTATTTGCTGACTACCGCTCTCCGCACCGATCCATGCTTCCTTGCAGCCGGCGCTGGCCAGTGCCGCGACCATGCGTTCGCTGGTGAGGTCCGCGCGGGTCTGGATGGTGAAAGGCACCGATCCGTCGAGGTCGCGAAGATGGCGGGCGAAATCTTCCACCCAGGGCACGTGGAAACCGAAGATGTCATCGGCCATCCAGATATGATCCGGCTGGAATGCACGCTTCAGGTGCGCCATTTCCGCTGCGATATCCGCAGGATTGCGCTGTTTGTAGTGATTACCCCAGATCGGCTTGGCGCACCAGTGACAGCGGAAGGGACAGCCGCGCGAAGCGGCCATGTTGAGACTGAAGTACCCATGCCGCTCACGCCACATCGTGCGATAGCGTTCGATATCGACCAGGTCCCAGGCTGACTGGCCGCCCAGCCGGGGATCCGGTGGCTGGGCGCCGATGCGAGGCAGGCGCTGCGGGTTACCGCTCCAGGAGGCGACGTCGGGCACGCCGGCCACCCAGTCGGCCACCGCAGTGTCCGGCGCGTTCTCCAGGCGCTTGACGAGCCCGGCGATGGCAGCGATGCCTTCACCTGCCAGCACGGCTTCCGCGCCGGCTGCCAGGAACGCCTCCGGGTGGTCCGATGCGTCGGAGCCGGCCACGATGACGCGGGCGCCGCAGGCGCGGGCTTCGGTAATCATCCGGCAGGCCGCCTCGCGCATGCGGCTCAGACACATCTTGGTGAGATAGTTGAAGTTGTCTTCGTAGATGATCACGAGCTGCGGTTTGTCTGTGACCAGCGCATGGGCGTAGTCCTCGACACCTTCCGCCAGCATGGCGTCGAACAGGCTCACCGCATGTCCCATGTCGCGAAGCAGGGACGCTACCTGCAGCGTGGCCAGCGGTGGATACGGCTTTGCCCGCTCCCACTGCTTCGGGTCATAGCGCAGAAAGTACGAGTGGCTGACCTGGATTCTTAGCATCATGTGGGCCTGTGTCTTCGCCATGCCACGGCCATCGACGGCCGTCACTTCGTTGTCACCTCAACGTAAGTGCCCGGCGAGAGGAGTTCGGTTGCGCCGTCCTCGTACCTGTCACATGCAACCTTTGCCCGGGGAAAAGGCACTTATCGACATCAGGGCGTTGCTGTAGGCATCGCCGGCCGACCACGGAGTATCTTCTTGACCCGCCCGGAACCGATCCAGCGTACCGACGATCTGCGTGGCGATCCTTTCCGCGAGCACAATGCTCCCAGGGCACGCATGCGCCGGAGCATCCTGGGTGCGGATATCGTTTTCGAGAGCGATTCCCGGGGCTTGATGAAGCTCGTAGAGCTGGCCTACGGGGATCTTCCGGAACATCGGTTTTCGCCCGATGCTCCCTGGCTGCGTATCGACCTGCGCGTGATTTCCCGTAGTGAAGGCATCGCGGCCGACGAGCCGCCGCCAGTGCAGACACATTCCGGCGCAGGCCTGCTGTGCGGCATGATGGATGCCTGTAATTATGCCGTGGTGGTGCCGGCGCAGCGCAAGGCACTCGTGGTGGTGTCCTCGGACATGCTGGAGCAGCACCCGTATCACGTACGGTACGAGCTCATCGAGTTTGCCGTCTTCCTGCTGACGTCACGCGTGCTGTCGCTTGTGCCCTTACACGGGGCATGCGTCGGGCGCGGCCGGCGGGGAGTGCTGTTGCTGGGCGAAAGTGGCGCCGGAAAATCCACTCTTTCCTTGCATGGCTGGTTGCAGGGACTGGACTTCCTGGCAGAGGATGCCGTGTTCGTGAGGCCGGACGATCTTCTCGCCACCGGCGTCGGCAATTTCCTTCACCTGCGTGACGAGGCCTGCCGTTTTGTCCACGATGAACGCACACGCGCGTGGATCCGGGAATCCCCGACCATTCGTCGTCGTAGTGGCGTACGCAAATACGAAGCGGATCTCAGGCATGGGCCGGGCCGTCTTGCTGCGTCACCATTGACCCTGACCGGCATCGTCCTGGTATCGTCCCGTACGGCGAGCGACCCCTCCCGCCTGCTGAAGCCTCTGCCGACAGAAGACATTCCCGCCTTGCTGGCCGCTGACCAGCCCTATGCCACGGCGCAGGAAGGCTGGACACATTTTACCTATGCGTGTCAGCGGCTGGGTATGTATCGCCTGGAGCGAGGACGCCACCCGGACGATGGCGTCAGTGCGCTGTCGGCCTTGCTGGGCTGAGGGCATGGTCATGGGGTCAGGTCTGCGCTGGGTATTGCCGGATATCTTTGCCGGTACCATTGAGCAAGCCCTTGCTTCGCGCATTGTCGTTTATGCGGTGCTTTCGGTCGGTTCTGCGTTGACGGGAAGCGCAACGGCCATGTTGATGGTGCCGTTGGTGTCGCCGGATAACGGACAGGCCGGCACGTTCTTCGACCTGCGGCATGGACTGGAGATCCAGGCCGTGGCCTTCATCGGCATGGCAGCGGTACTGGCTACCATGCGCTGGGCGGCGTCCAGGGTGGCATCACAACTGGTGAGTGCCTACGGGGCGGATCTGCGCCGCAAGGTGCACGACCGACTGATCCATGCGCCTGTTGCGGCGCTGGCGGCCACCCCGTCCGCCGAGATCGCCAACGTCCTCACCTATAACGTCGAAATCATGGTGCAGGGTTTCAATGGACTGCTCCAGCTGTGGATCGCCGGGCTGACCTGTGCAGCAAGCCTGGGGTTCGCCTTCTACCTCTCCCCCTGGCTGCTGCTCGGCGTGCCTTTCCTGGCTGCACTGGTCATCGCCATGGCACGGGCGCGGGGACAGGAGCAGGCCGCGGTGAGTCGCGCCTACGTCGCCGACATGACGCGGCTTTTCTGGCTCAGCGAAGACTTTCCACGGCGATTGCGTCACATCCGTGCCTTTGGTCGGGGAGACGCCGAGCGTGCGGTCTATGACGCGATGGCCGGGCGGCTTGCCGCCGGTTACCAGCGGCAGATCGACATGCAGTCGTCCGGGCGGCTTATGCTGGAAACGGTCGCCGCTGCCGCGATTGCCCTGATGTTCCTGCTGGCCCATCGCACGCAAGGCGAAGCACGGGCATCGCTTATCGCAGTGAGCCTTTTGCTGGGACGCCTGCTGCCGTACATGGTCTCGACCCGCCAGAGCTTCCGGCAGCTACGTTCAGCGGTGGCGGCCTTCGACCTGTGGCGACGATACGTGGACCTGGACACGGATGTGTCCGTTCCGCCCTGCAGCGACGTGATATCTCGCTCCGCCATTCATGTGCGAAGGATCAGGATCACTTCTGCCTTGCACGCCTTCGAAGTCCATGACCTGTCGTTGGCTCCGGGAGAGCTGACCTTGATCACCGGTGACTCGGGAGCGGGTAAAAGCAGCCTGGCGGATGTGCTGTCGGGGCTCGTTGTCCCGGAGTCATTCGTGGCACACGCGATGGGGCATCCGATCGATTTCGATGCCTATCGCACACGGGTGACGCGTGGGGCCTATGTCAGCCAGCATATCCGTCCCTGGCAGGACACCGTGCGTGAAAGCCTTGCCTGGGCCGATCCGATGGCGACGGAGGCTGCGATGCGAGCGGTCCTCGCCGATGTCGGACTGGACGCTCGCCTGCTGGCGGGCGGCATGGGGCTGGATACGCCGCTTCGCGGCGAATCCAGCCAACTGTCCGGGGGCGAGTTGCAACGACTGCTTCTGGCGCAGGTACTGCTACGCAGGCCATTCCTTGCGGTGCTCGATGAAGCCACCGGCGCCCTGGATGCCGCTGCGGAACAGGACGTGCTGCGGATGCTCAAACGCCGCCTTCCGGATACCGTATTGCTGGTGGTATCGCACCGGCCGGGCCTGGCTTCGCTGGCAGATCACTGCCTGACGATATGCCACCCGGAGGATCAGGCCAGCGGAGTCAGCACGATCGGGACGATGGCATCGCCGCTGATCACCTGTGCCTCGCCATCCTGAACCATGAACTGAAGTTGCATGGTGCGCTGCGTAAGCGCGGCCAGTGCCTCGACCGTGACCGGATCGACGTCAACCACGGATACGTTTTTCGTGCGTCCAACGGCCTGCGACATCTTCTTCCACCAGACTTCGGCACCGCGGCCGCTGTACGTGTAGACGATCACACGTCGGGCGCGTCCTGCGGCGCGGCGGATGCGCTGCTCGTCGGGCTGGCCCAGTTCGATCCACAGATCGACCTCACCGGTGAGCTCCTTTCGCCACAGGTCGGGTTCGTCGTCCGAGCTGAGTCCCTTGCCGAAGGCCAGTGCGTCATCGGCATTAAGTGCAAAGGCCAGTACCCGCACCATCATGCGCTCGTCGGTTTCCGACGGGTGCTGCGCAATGGTGAGGGCGTGGTTCTGGTAGTAATGCCGGTCCATGTCGCTGACCTGCAGGTCGGCCTTGTAGACCGTGGATTTGAGTGCCATGGGGCGCTGCTGGATGTCGAGATCGGCCGCCAAGCTTACAGGAGCATGCCGGCGGCCGTGTGTTTCCTTGCCGGTGCGGGCCGCCCACGCCCGGAGCAGGGCGACAGGCGGCCGTTTCCAGGGATCAGAACGTGTAGCTGAGATTGACCATGTATACCCGCCCCGTTTCGACATACGCGCCATCGGCACCCGGGTCGTAGGCGAGATAACGTTTCGACTTGCCCGAGGTTTCATAGAACGTGGCACGATCGAGCAGGTTCTTCACCGAGACGCCAACCCCCAGTCCGTAGGGCAGGTCGTAGGTGGCGGAGAAATCAAGCGTCTTGACGGGCTGCAGGTAGTAATCCAGGCCATTGCCATTCAGCCCGATAAGCTGCAGGCCCGTATAGTTATAGATCAGGTCCGCGCGCAGCTTGTCGTCGTGATAGAACAGGTCGGCGTTGTACATGCGTTCCGGCGCACGCGGCAGCCACGAGCTGCCCGGATGATCCGGCCTGTCGCTATGGGCCGTGCTGTGCTGCACCGTCATGTTGCCGCCGACACCGAAATGACTCCATATGCCGGGCAGGGTGACGAACTGCTTGCGCAGGGCCAGTTCGGCGCCATAGATCTTCGCCGAGCCACCATTCTCGGGCGTGCTGACCGGCACGCCATTGGTGATCACCGTGCCGGTGGGCACGTTGCCACCCAGCGAGGTGTCGTTGCCCGTGGCCGACTGCGACGTGTAGATGAAGTCGTTGATGCGCTTGTAGTAGGCCGACGCCGTGAGCAGGCCGCCGGTGCTATCGTAGAACTCGGCTGAAAGATCGAGGTTGTCGGCCGTGGTCGGGCGCAGGTTCGGGTTCGGCTTGGAAATGCCCACCACCTGGCCGGTGACATCGTCGATCGAATACGTGGTCTGACCGGAGATGAGCCCGAAGGCTGGCCGGCTGAAGCTGCGTCGCAGCGATGCCCTGTAGACCGTGAATTCATCCGGCCGGTAGTTGAGATTGATGCCCGGCAGCACCTCACCATAGCGCCGCCCCTGGTTGACGAAGGCACCCGTGGCGTCATCACCGTTGGAGCGCCATGAGGTGGCGGAGTAATCCGTCAGTTCATAGCGAACGCCCGGGGTGATCGTGAGATTGTCAGCACGGAACGTGGCCATGAAGTAGCCGGCGTAGATGTTCTCGCGGCTGGACGTCGTATTGGCGTTGTAGTCGTTGGCCGTGTAGTTGCCGGTTCCGTTGGGGTCATTGAGGTACTTGTACGGTACCGCCTGATCGAGCACCCACTGGCGGTTGATCAGCTTGAAGGGCCCGGCATAGCGCCCGCCGAACGGGTTGGTGACCAGTCGCCCCGGCAGATCGGCCAGCGACGGACCACCCGGGGCCGTCGATGAATAACTGGGGCCACCGAAGAACGGTCCGCCATAGATGAAATTGTTGTCGTCGTGGCTGAAGGGATGATCGTAGGCATTGCGCTTGGAGGTATCGGCTGCGATACCGAACTTCAGGTTTTCCAGCGAGGAATCGGAGAAAGCATAGGTTCCATCGATATGCGCATTGATACGCGTATCCCGGCTACCCGCATCGCTGCCCTGGGTTTTCCAGAAGCTGTCGGTGGACAGGTTGTACGCGTAGTTGCGCAGCGCGGCGGAGTTGCCAGCCAGGCTGGGAAAGGTCGGATTGCTCAGGTTGAACTGGAACTGTCCTGGCGCCTGCGGGCCGTACAGGCTGGCTTCCACGTAGTCGGGCACGTTGCGGGTGCCGATGCCGTACGAAGTGCCATAGTCGAGCGTGAGCGCGTCGAGTGTGCTGCTGCCACCCAGTTGCAGGGCGGCGGTTTTTTCCTTGATGTCGCGCGTGTTGAAGTACCCGCCGCGAAGCACCTGGTTACCGCCCTGGTTACGTGCGGACATCTGGTTCTGTTCACCCTGGACGTCGTAGACACCATAGATGGCACGGGCGAAGAGGGATGTGCTTTCCCCGTTCCAGTCCAGCGAGACATTGCCGCCGTAACGCTTGATCTGGTTGGTGTAGACGCTGTACTTGTACTGCGAGCTTTGCAGCGGGCCTGCCTGGGACAGGTCGGTGGCCGAGGCCTTGGCCGGGTCGATGGGCGTGTACTGCGAGTTGGGCGCTACCGCCTCTGCTGCGTTGTCGTACTTGCCGTAGTAGCCGGCCGCATAGATACCGAACTGCTTCGAATCACCGAAGCGATGGGCCAGCTCCTGCTGGAACACGCCACCCTTGTCCGGCACGTCACGATGCTCGGCAAGATCGTTCATCCGTCCCTGGACTGTCGTCTTGGCATAGGTGTCGCCGGCGAAATCGAACGCCGTGGGCGTGCGCATGTCGATGGCGCCACCAATCGAATCCCCCGGCATGTCCGGTGTCGGCGTCTTGGATACCTTGACCGACTGGATGCCGAAAGGCGCAAGCATGTTGAGGGAGATGGCGCGCGTGGACGAATCCGTTTCCGGCAGTGCAAAGCCGTTGAGCGTGTAGGAGTTGTAGCTGGAGTCCAGGCCGCGGATGGTGACGTACTCGCTCTCGCCGGTGGCCGCCTGGCCCAGATGCATGTCGCTATAGGACGAAAGGCCCGGAAGATGCGAGAGGACGTCGGCGATGTTCGCCGTCGGCACCGCGTCGATCTGTTGCTTGCTCATGACCGTGGTGACGCCCACGGACAGCCGCTGCTCGTCGACCGAACCTGCGGCCGGTGCCTGCGCATCCACGTTCAGGCCGTTCAGTGCCGTGACTTTCTTATCTGCCTTGGTATCCGTGTCCGCGTCGTTCGCACGTACCGTGGGCGCATGGAAGAGGGCGGCAGCGATGGCCAGCGATAGCAGGGCCGGTGACAGGGACGTGCGCATGGGAACCTCTGGGACAGGGGCGTGGGGAGAGCCGAAGGGACGGCAGGGTGATTAGTGGGAGAGGTCGAGTCGCGCGCAGCTGTCGTTGGCCAGCAGCGGATTGCAGCGGGCTACGGCCTCTTTGGGAAAGCTCACGACATAGCCGGTGGTGGCCGGCTCGTGTGCGGGGAAGTCGGTACTCAGGATCTGTGCGCCGCTGGCAAGCATGGCATCGCGGCGCTGCACGTCGTTGGCCGCCGCTTCCTTCAGGTTGGCATCCGTACGCGTGCGCACGAGATAGCCCTCGCGCACGCGCCGGGATATGTCGTCGCGCGGCCCATCGTTCAGTTCGATGAAAGCCGCATCCTCTTCGCCCGGCGTCGCATTGGTGAACATGGCGCGCCCCCGAAGCGACGGGTGTCCCTGGAGATAAGCCTTGCCGACCGAGTGCTGGTCCAGCAGGAAAACGACATGACCCCGTGCCGCGTCGAGTGACGGCCATTGGCCGTGGCGTACCGCGTCGTTGAGCGTGGCGTGCTTGCCACGCACGTCGTCCGGAGCGATGTAGGACGCACGGGGAAACACGTCCGTGACTTCGGCTTCAAGCCGGTTCATCGCATCGGCATCGAACGGCTCGGGCGCCACGGTGGCAAAGGGCATTTTCAGCGGAGTTTCTTCGGTCTCGAACAGGATGAAGATCGGCAAGTGACGTGGATGGGCCACCGACCAGGCACGAAGCTCGCGCAGGCAGGCCTTCAACGGCTGGCACGTGCTGCGCTGGTCCATGTCCTGGATGTGCATCACCTTGAAACCCGGCACCGCCATCACGGCAGGATCGGCAAAAGGCGGATCGGCCGGGAGGCCTGCGGCCGCCACCTGGGCGATCACCGCAGGCCTGGCATAGCGACCGCCATGCACGTCGCCATACACATCCAGTTCTACCTGGCGCACCCCATCGTCCAACTGACGGGTCAGCGACGGATGGGAGTAAGTCAGGATGGAATACGTCGCCGGATCGACCTTGCGCCAGATGGCGGCCTCACCAGCCGCGAGTCCGGCGTGATAGCTGTTATGGCTGCCTATGTATTGCAGCTCGTTGATGCGCGTAACCTGCGCGGCCTGGGCGATGACCGGCATGAGCAGTACGGTGGCGCAGGCCAGTCGCAAGGCGTGAAGGGCGCGAGCCGGAGACTCTCCCATTGCCGGCCGAAGATCGTTTCCGCTCATGTAGCCACCGCCGAAGTAAGGATTTAAGAAATTTAAATCGATCCATCTGGCACGTTATCGGCGGATTTTGACTGAAAGACGATGTACGGATGACAGCTTTGGCGGCTTTGTTACCGGTTGTGTGACACCCGTATCTTATTGCGGCGCCCCGGTGTGACCGGCATCACGGTATGGGCGTGCTCCCGCGCATAGACCACTTCACGACCCTGGGCATCGTGATTGCCATGCCTGAAACGGCGTGGCGAACCGGATCGGTTCAGTGCTCATTTCCACCGTGGAACTGGCCGAAATTTCGCGCCATCCAGATTCCCATGAGCAGCAGGCCGGCGCCGAGACTTGCGATATCGGGCCATGACCGGGCGTCGAACTCACCGACGCGACATACCAGCAGGTAGGCCACCAGAAGATTGAAGCATCCCCACGCCACATTCACCGCGGATGAGGAAAGCCCTTTCCCTGGTGGTGTGGCAAAGGGCGTCTGGAATGGCCTGCCCATGACGCCGCTGACGTAATGAGGGATGGCGTTGGCAAGCACCACGCCAGCGAAAAAATAGGCAAGTTCATGCAGCCAGGTCATGACGGCTCTCCTTTCACAGCAGCAAGGTCATCGATAAGCGCGGCAGCGGCGAGCAGGGTTTTTCTCTGCTCGGCGCTGAGTCTTCCCATGGCGGCAAGTAACCATGCATGTTTTGCTTCGGTTGCCATGTGCCTGGTGCGCAAGCCCAGCGGGGTCAGGGTGAAGATGAACTGGCGACCGTCGCTGGGGTGGGAGTGCCGTTTCACCAGTCCTTCGCCCTCGAGACCGGAAAGCAGCGTACTCATCGATTGCGGCTTCATCGCTTGTAAGCGGGCCAGTTCCGCATTGCTGAGCCCGTCGGTTTCCGCCAGGGAAGCGAGAACGGCAGATTGTGAAATGCTCAATCCGCCCGGATTGGCCTCCACACGGAGGCGGCGAAGGATGCGTCCCATGGCCTGGGTCAGCGCAGGAACCACGGCTTCAGGGGTAACCGGGGGATCTTTGGGCCTGTTCATGGCGCGAGCATGCCATATCATCAGTTTAACTTACAAGTTAAGCTGATGATCAAGCGAGCCTGTTTTGAGCAAGATGCCAGGCCACCCAAATGGCGACCATTGACGCAGGTAACCTGGCACGCTAGATCGGATTGGAACCGGGTGGGGCGGTGAAGCACCAGGATAGCCCCAAGCGTTAATCACCGATCAGTTCGCCCCAGGAAAGCCGCATGCGGAAACATCCCTCGTCTCGCATGGATGGCGATCGCCCGCCGTCCTCGCAAGGTATTGCCACGCCGGACGTTCCGGTGCCCGAGGCCGATCCCGCTCCCGAACCCAGGGGCGTCAGTGCCGAACTGCTCGATCGCCTGCCGGCCATGATCTGGAGCACGCGAGCGGACGGTCATCTGGACTATGCGAATAACCGCTGGCTCGAACATACCGGCCTCAGTTTCGAAGAAGCCTCCGGCTGGAACTGGCGGGCAGCGGTGCATCCGGATGATATCGACGGACTGGTCGCTTACTGGAGCGGCTTGATCGACAACGAACAGGATGGCCAGTACGAGTACCGGTTGAGCCATCCCGAGAAGGGGTATCGCTGGGTCGTATCCCGCGCTACGGCCCATCGTGACGCCGAAGGCAAGGTGCTCCGCTGGTACGGCGTGCGCTTCGATATCGAAGACCGGCACCGGGCGGAGGATGCGCTGCGCACGAGCGAAGCCTATCTCAGCCAGGCGCAGCGGCTCAGCCAGACGGGTAGTTTTGGTATCCACCTGCCGAGCGGCAGGGCGTACTGGTCTGACGAAACCTATCGGATCTGCGGCTATGAGCGGGCGGTTGAGCCGAGCCTGGCATCGTTTCTTGATGCCGCCCATCCCGATGACAGGCAGCGACTTCGCGATGCCCTGTCCATGTCCAAGCCATCGGATGGCGTCGCGCTCGAATACCGGCTGGTGCGCCCCGACGGATCGATTCGTCACGTACGTCTGGTCGCTCAGGTCATTGCCACTCCTGACGGTACGGAATATGTCGGGGCGATCATCGATGAAACCGAAAGCAGAAAAGCCTCGTCCGATCTGGACGAAGCCCGGTCACATCTGGCCCATGTGTCCCGGATTGCGACGATGGGACAACTGGCGGCATCCATCGCCCACGAAGTGACCCAGCCCCTGGCTGGCATCCTCATCAACTGCAGCAGCACCATGCAATGGCTCAAGAGCGAGCCGATCGACGTGGAGAAGGCCCAGGCGGCCATCGAACGCATCATTGCGTGCACGGAGTGGGCGACCTCCGTCGTCAACAACCTGCACACCTTTGCCCGCCGCGAACCACCGGCGCGGGTTGCCCTGGATCTCAATGAGGTGATCGACGAGGCCGTTCGCTTCGTGCACGCGGAGCTTCAACGGTCGGAAGTAGCGCTTCGCCTTGATCTGGCTCCCGACCTGCCCGAGGTGATGGGCGACCGCATCCAGATCCAGCAGTTGTTGATCAATATCGTCAACAACGCGATCCAGGCGATGAACGGCGGGAAGTCGGCGCTTCGCCAGATAAGCATCGGTACGAGGGTCGATGGCGCAGCCTCGGTCATCCTCGACATCGCCGATACCGGGCCAGGCATCGGTGACACGGACGCCAGCCACCTGTTCACGCCCTTTTTCACCACGAAGGCCGATGGCATGGGTATGGGGCTGGCGATATGCCGCACCATCATGGATCACCACGGCGGCAGCATCGGTGTGTCGAACAACCCGGTGCACGGCGCCACGTTCCATCTGGAGTTTCCGGCACGACGTTAAGCATGGGCCCCTAGGCAGAGCGCCAGGGATGCTCCTTGCCGCTCTGGCGAAGCTTGTGGCCAACGTCGTCGATCAGCGACTTGAGCTGTTCGGTCAGCGCCCGGGTGTCTGAGATGGACCCGAAGAATTCCACTTGATTGCCCCGCACCTTCACGTCGGCAAGCCCGAGCTTGCCTCGTATGTCGTCTACTTCCCGGCGAAACAGTTGCACCCACTTTGTGCTTGGCTCGCAATTGAGCAGGGCGATGACGGGCAGGTCGGTCACATGGCTGACCTTTGCTTCCAGTTGCGGAATTTCAAACCCTACGACGGCCGGATGCTGAGGATCGGCCTTCTGCGTGAACATGGTAATAGCCGGAAGATCGGGTCTCAGGTATACGCCTTATGAGAGAAGCAGACAATGTGCCATCCCGTGGAACGGGCCGCGTTCGTTTTTGCGTAACATCCGCGTAACCCCGGTGGTGAGACAAGAGTTCTTTGCACCCACGGCCACGCGCATGACGGTTAAATTGGTGACATTGAGACCGGCTGACCTTGCCAGGGTGGATATTTCCCTTCCCGCGGATCTCAACTACTGGACTCGCGTTCTCGGCGTGTCCGAGCTTGAATTGCTCAGCGCGGTTGAGGCTGTCGGCGACAGCTCATGGAACGTCCGCGTTGAAGTCCGGCGTCGTCGCACGCAGTGAACATTCAACTTGGCGTGTCACCGATCTTCATTTTCTATCCGGAAATCAACGGACGAAGCTGGCGGGTGCTGGTATCCGGCGGCAAGAAAACCGAATTCGCCAAGGAAGGGCAAGCGGTGGCCTTTGCCATGTCGTCCGCTGAAACGCTGAAAAGGCGGGGGCGGGCGGTCAAGGTATTCAAGGAGAGCCTGGCCGGCCACTGGGTTCAGCTTCCCATTCCGGTGTCCTCTACCCAGTTGCCCCTGGGCGGCTGAAGGCTCTGAGTTGCCCGCTCAGGTGCCGGAGGCGGGCAGACAGGTGCTCAACAGCTCCCGCACGCGGGGATTCCCGCTGGAGCCCAGCGTTTCGCGCATGGCTTCGATGAAGGCGGCAGGCGCCTTCGACAGCCCTCGCTCCAGATAGATCGCTGCATCGTCGAACCGTTCTTCGGCAACGAGTACGGATGCCCAGCTGCATTCGCCGCGGTAGTCACCGGCCAGTGCCGAGCGTTCATAGAGGGAGCGGGCCATGATCGTGTCCTGATCCGTCTCCCAGCCGTGCTCGTAGTAACGCGCCAGGAAGTTCATGGCGCGGGCATGTCCCAGGGCCGCTGCCCGGCCGAACCAGAGGAACGCCGCGCCTCGATCGCTGCCGATACCACGCCCTCGCTCAAGCATGTGTGCGTAGTTGTACATGCCCCAGTCGAGGCCATGCTCGGCCGCCCGGCGAAACCAGACGGCGGCCAGCGGGTAATCGACCACGGTACCCCAGCCATTCTCATGGCAGCGACCGAGCATGTTCATCGCCATGGGCGAGTGCTGGTGGGCCGCCTGCATGAACCAGTACACCCCTTCGGCAGGCTGCGCGACACAGCCCTGGCCATCCAGCAGCATCTGGCCACCGATGGTCTGGGCTGCTGCATCCCCTGCATGGGCCAGGGACATGACATAGTCGAATGCACCTATATCGCCATCAGCCAGGCGTTGTGCAAATACCGAAGCGTCGAAGCCACTCACGTCTGCGACCATTCGCGAAGCAGGTTGTGATAAATGCCCGTGAGCCGGAGCAACGCACCGGAATCCGCGCCGCTGGCCGTGAGCTCCTGGATGGACAGGTCCATGTCGAACAGAAGCCGCCGCCGCGTCGTATCCGCCACCATGCTCTGCACCCAGAAGAACGAAGCCATGCGCACGCCACGGGTGACCGGGTTTACCCGGTGCAGGCTGTTGGCCGGATAGAGCGCCAGATGGCCGGCCGGCAGCTTGATATCGTGGGTGCCGTAGGTGTCTTCGACGACCAGCTCGCCACCGTCGTACTCCCCGGGCTCACTGAGGAACAGCGTGGCGGAGATATCGGTGCGCACTGCGACGGGAGGGGATGTGCGCCGGTCGTAGCGGACCGCATTGTCCACATGCATGCCGAATGCCTGTCCACCCTGATAGCGATTGAACAGGGGGGGATAGATCCGCAGGGGAATCGCTGCGGAAAAAAACGTGGGATGCGCGAGCAGGCGCTCGGTCAGGATATCGCCCAGGGTGCGTGCCACGGGGTCATCTTCGGCTACCTGCTCGTTGTGCTTTGCCGCTGCCGAGCGGTAGCCCGCCGTGCTGCGGCCGTCTTCCCATCGCGCGGCGGCAAGCCGTTCGCGAAGTGCGGACAGGTCGGTGGGGGAAAGCAGGTCGGGAATATGCAGCAGCATCGTCTTGGATGCCGGGCCGCCATGAGCGGCCCGGCCCTCGGGGTCAGAAACGGAAGTTGGCGCTGAGAATGCCCACGCGGCCCGGCGCAACATTCGCGTAGTGAGCGGCGTATGCCTTGTCGAAGTAGTACTTGTTCGTGAGGTTCTGCACGTTGAGCTGCAGGGTCACGTTCGGGTTCAGCACGTAGGACGCCATGAAGTCGTAGCGCGTATAGCCGGGCACCCACTTGGTGTTCGCCGTATTGCCGTAGACGCGATCCATGGAGAAGGCGCCGCCACCGACCGTCAGGCGAGGGGTGACCGCATAGGTGGTCCACAGCGTGAAGCTGTTCCTGGGCGTGTTCGGGAACTGGTTGCCCTTGCTGGCGGCATCGGCCGGCGCAGGCTTCACCAGGTCGCTATCGAGCCACGTGTAGCCGGCAAACACGTTCCACGCTTCGGTGACGCGGCCATTGATACCGATTTCCACGCCGTCCACGCGCTGCTTGCCAGCGTTGACCATCACGCTGCCACGGCCGCCGGTGGCGACACGGGCATTGCTCTTCTCGCTGCGGAACACGGCGCCGGTCAGCGAAATACGCTGTTCGAGCAGGTCCCACTTGGTGCCCAGTTCAAGATTACGGCTGCTTTCGGGCTTGAGCGATGCATTGGTCGCGGCGACGCCATCGGCGCCGTCACCCGCATCCACGCCCGGCGGGTTGGACGAGGTGCCCCAGGATGCATAGATGCTGCCATTGGGCGCCGGCTTGAAGACCAGGCCCGCCTGCCAGTTCCAGAACGACGAGTTGTTCCTGACGTTCGTCACGGCCTGGGTGGTGGTGGTGACGGCCGTCGACTTCGTTTCGAAATGGTCGTAGCGGGCACCGAGGTTCAACGACCACATCTCGTTGAAGTCCATCGTGTCGAACGCCCAGGCCGAGCGGGTGTTGGTGCGGATGCGGTTCGGGTTCTGACCGCCGATGAGTGCGCCGGTCCAGGGATCATGCGGGTTGGCGCCGATGACCGGAGCGCACCAGTATCCCGAGCGCGCACCGATACCGTACCTTGCGGAACAGGCGCCATTGGCAATGGAACCGCTGTTATGGGTATCGGAAGGCCCCGTCGCCGGATCGACCAGATAGGAGGTGCGATTGGTCTTTTCGTTGGAGATTTCGATGCCCGTGGCAACGGTGTGCTTGATCGAGCCGGTGGTGAAGCTGCCGGTCAGGTCCGTCTGGTTGGTGAGCGACTGGGTGGAGCTGTCGCGATTGTTGTTGCGGCGCCAGACACCACCATTGACCAGGAAATTGCCCTGGCTGTCGTCGGGCTGGGTCCACACGTAATCATTGGTCGAGCGCGCATACACGGACGTATTGCGCAGCTGCCAGCCGTCACCGAAGTTGTGACGGACGACGATCTGGCCGATATCGTTCTTCTGCTTCTGGAAGTCGCGATCCAGCAGGCCGTAATAGGTATCGCGCGGCACGTGGATCGGACCGCCGCTGCGGGTGGGGGCATTGTTCGGGTTGTTGTACGGAATACCGCTGTCCGGCGTATCGTCGGTCTGCAGGTGGTAGTAGCTGAGCGTGACGCTGGTATCGGCGTGCAGGCCGAAGGTGACCGAGGGTGCCACGCCCCAGCGTCCCTGGTCGGGGCCGTTGCGGCCCGGAATGTCGGCTTCGTGGCCCATGACATTGAGGCGGAATGCCGCATCGTTGCCAAAGGTCTTGTTCCAGTCGACGGTGCCGCGGCGATAGTTGTCCGTACCGATGCCGACGCTTCCCGCGATGAAATCGCGCGCGGTCGGGGCCTTGGTGACGAGGTTGATGCTGCCACCCACCGAACCGCGGCCGGTGTAGGCCGAACTCGGGCCCTTGGTCACCTCGACCTGCTCGATGTCGAAGATTTCGCGCTGCTGCGAACCCGAGCTGCGCACACCGTCGACGAAGATCGAGCTCTCCGAATCGAAGCCGCGGATCACGGGCCGGTCGCCATTCGGGTTGCCGCCTTCGCCGGCGCCGAAGGTGATGCCCGGAACGGTGCGGAGCACGTCGAGCAGCGAGATGGCATTGGTCTGCTGGATGATTTCCTGCGGTACCACGGTGACCGAGCGCGGCGTATCGAGCAGGGGCGCCGTGAACTTGGGCGACGTGCTGTTGACCACGGTGGACTGGACGCGCATGCCTTCGAGGTTTTCCGTCCTTGAATCCTTGCCCTTGTCCTGGATGTCGGTATCGGCGACTTCACCCGCATGGGCAGCGGAGCTGGCGATCACGAGGCCAAGGGCGCTGGTGACGAGGCGGCGGGGCGGAAGGGATTTCGAGGCGATGTACGAAGGCATGAGCATTCCGGTGTATGCGGCTCCTGCGGGAGCCGGGCAAAACGAAGCCCATGGCTCATTCGCGAGGAAGGAGCCAGGCGGGGCTTGCTTGGGGCGCAAATAATTGCGGGTCGAAACGTTATCGCATTTGATAATGATTCGCAATAAATATTTGCGAGTCGCAAGCGGGTGAAAGGCCACCTTACAAATTGCTTAGCGAAAGCGCGGGCACTCACGCCACAGATTCCACTAAGCGAGCCTCGTTAACGTGGGTATCCATCGTTTCCAGCCACGGCTCTGCATGCCTTCCACCAAAGCCCTGTCTCTTATCGCCAGCCTTGCTGCCATGGGACTGGCGGGGTGTGCGCACTACGCACCACTGCCCTTGAATCCATCCGCGCGCTTCGCGTCCTCGGTCAACGGACTCCATGGAGATGCCAGCGCTTCAACGCCGCTCACAGAGGCCGAGGTCGTGCAGCTCGTCTTGCAGAACAATCCGTCGCTCCATCTGGCCGCCATCCAGCATCGTGAGACGGAAGCGCAGGGACGTGGCGGTGCGTTGCTACCGAATCCCTCATTCTCGGGCAGCCTGGGTTACCTGCTCTCGGGCGCGGGCAATGCCACGGCATGGACGGCAGGGCTGGCCCAGGGCGTCAATGGATGGATCACCCTGAAAGCCCGCCGGGACGAGGCGAAAGCATCTCTCCGGGAAGTCGATGCCTCCCTGGCCTGGCAGGCGTGGCAGGACGTGGGCAAGGCCCGGGTGCTGGTCGCCGACGTCGTGCTCGAAAAAGAGCTTCTCAGGGTGCAGGTCGATCTGGCCGATGCACTGGGGCGGCAGTCGGAAGCATTGGCCAGGGCAAAAGCGCGTGGGGACATCGATGCGACCGTAAGTGGACCCGTGGCCCTGGCGGCGGCCGAGGCACGCGCGAACGTTGCGGACACGGAGCGTGCCCTGGCCGATAAGCGAAGAGAACTCGCCAGCCTCATGGGGCTGGCGTTCGATGCAGATGTGACCTTCGCGCCCTTGCTTCCGCTCCAGGCGCCGGACCCGGGCGCGGTTGACGCCGCCATCGACAGCATGGCCGCGCATCGACCGGATCTCGTTGCCCTGAGGATGGGCTACGACGCCGAGGACGCCCGTTTCCGCCAAGCGATTCTTTCGCAATTTCCACCCCTGACCATTGGCTACAACGCGTCCCAGGACAACAGCCGCGTCACCAATGGCGGGCCGGCACTGGTATTCGACCTGCCGGTATTCGACCGAGGCAGGGCCCGGGTGGATGCCGAAGCCGCCACGCGCCAGCGACTGCACGATGAATATGGCTACCGCATCGCAGATGCGACCGACGAGGCGCGCGCCTTGCTCGCTGCCTGTCAGCGAAGCCGTGCGCAATGGATGCGCCTGGATCAGGTCGCAGCCGGCGACACGGATTCACTGGCAACGGCTTCCAGCGCTTTGCACAGGGGCGATGTCGATCAGGCGACCTACACCGATATTGCCGTTGCCAGGCTGTCGCGCCAGGTCACGTTGATCCGGTTGCAGATCGTGATGCGTGAGCAGCGCGCGGCCATGGACACACTGCTTGGTACGGGCATGCCTGAAATTCATCTTCTTGCCGGAACCCCCTGATGCGCCTGTCCACTCTTCTGCTGACAGCCATGTTGTCGGCATCTCTGGTCGCCTGCCAGGGGACATCGTCCGGCACCCCACAGGAGGCGGTAACCGCCTCGGTCAAGGTGGCGATGCCCTCGCGGGCAACGATGGCCCGCATCGCTGTCGCCTACGGCGACATCGCCGCCGGTCCGTCCTCGCAGCAGACGGTCAGTTTTGGCACGGAAGGCCGCGTGACGTCCCTGTCAGCGGTGCAGGGCGAGATGGTCCGGCAAGGACAGGACCTGGGCACATTCCAGTTCACGCCTGCATCTGTCATTGCGTGGCGACAGGCCCGCTCGGCGATGGATGTCGCCAGCCAGTCGTTGAGCAGGCTGCAGCGCTTGCGCGATGACCATCTGGCAACCGATGAGCAGGTGGCGCAGGCCAATAAAGCCCTCTCGGATGCGCAGGCGGCGCTTACGGCGTATCCGCTGGCGATGGGCCACGACGGGCGTGTCAGCATACGGGCGCCTGCCAGCGGCCATATCGTTGTACTCGCGGCAAGCGTCGGCCAGCTTGTAGCGGCCAATACGACCTTGCTTACCGTAACCCCAGACACGGATCAGGTTCTTCTGGCAGGCGCCGAGCCACGAGACGCCGCACGGATAAAGCCCGGGATGATGGTTCGCATGACGCCAGTCGCAGGTGGCGATGCCATCACGGGCACCGTCGTTCGTGCCGGCGGCGCGATCGACAACGGCACCCGGCTGGTTCCTGTGCAGATCCGGCCTGCGCAATCCCTGGTGATCGGAAGCGCCTGGCGTGCGGATATCACGCTCGATGACGTGGAAGGGTGGCGTGCACCGGCGGATGCCTTGACCGAGGATGGCGACCAGCAATGGCTTTACCAGCTTGCCGGGGGCCGCGCCTATCGGGTCAAGGTGCAGGTGTTGCTGGAGCGCGATGGCGAGGTCCTGCTTCAAGGTGCCGTGGCACCTGACCGTCCCATGGTGGTGAGCGGCAATCCCCAACTGGCCGATGGCATGAATGTGGCCGTAAGCGGCCCGGCGCAATGACAGGCATGCTGGCCCGACATTCCCATACCTTCATTCTGGTAGCCGTGCTGCTGGCGATCGCGGGTGCGGTAGCCGCGTTCGGATTGCCGGTGGGCCTCTTTCCGCAGGTGTCCTTTCCACGGATCGTCGTGGATATCCATGCCGGCGATCGTCCGGCCGATGCCACGGCACTGCTCGTGACACGGCCATTGGAAGATGCCATCCGGGCGGTGCCTGGCGTGGACAGCGTCCGCTCGGAGACATCCCGGGGCGAGGCCCAGGTTTCCATCGATTTCGGCTGGGGCCGTGACATGGTGGCCGCGACCCTTCTGGTGGATGCGGCGGTAGCGAAGGTACTTCCCGGGCTTCCGCCGGGCACCGGGTATGACGTCCGCCGCATGGATCCGACGGTCTTCCCGATCATCTCCTATGCATTGCGCAGTGACGCGCTGTCACCTGTGGCCTTGAGGGATTTTGCGCAATACAGGATCGCCCCGCTGCTTGCCGCGATTCCGGGCCTGGCCCATGTAGACGTGCAGGGTGGGGAGACGGCGGAGATCCAGGTGGAAGCGGATGCGCATGTCCTGGCGTCGCGAGGATTGACACAGGCCGACCTGGTCTCGGCCATTGCCGCTGCCAACCAGATCCAGGCCGTGGGACGACTGCAGGACCACAACAAGCTCTACCTGGTGGTTGCCAACCACCCCTTGAAAGACGCCCGGGATATCGCGTCCGTGCCGCTCGTCAACGCAGGTGGCGGCCGCATGAGCGTGGGTGACGTCGCGAAGGTGAGCAACGGCTTCGCTCCCCAGTGGATTCGCGTGACGGAAGATGGCCGTCCTGCCGTCCTGTTCAATGTCTACGAACAGCCTGACGGCAACGCCGTGCAGATCGCTGCCGCCGTGCGCCAGCGACTGGCGTCCTTGCCACTGCCTCCCGGGGTGACGCTGACCAACTGGTACGACCAGAGCGAGCTGGTTACGGCGTCGGCGGCCAGTGTGCGGGATGCGATTGCGATCGGCCTGTTGCTTGCCGGGGGTGTTCTTTTCCTCTTCCTGCGCAATGGGCGCCTGGTCATGGTCACGATGATCGTCGTACCGGCCATCCTTGCCGTCACCGTGCTTTGCCTGAAGCTGCTGGGGCTCAGCTTCAACATCATGACCCTGGGTGGCATGGCCGCGGCGGTGGGTCTGGTCATCGACGACGTGATGGTCATGATCGAACACATCGCCCGCCGGTCGCTGGAAGCGCAGGACGAACATGCCGGCAGCATGGCCAACGTGGTTTTCAGGGCCGCAAGGGAGTTTATCGTCCCGCTCTCCGGCTCAAGTCTCGCAACCCTTATCGTCTTTGTACCGCTGGCATTTCTCCAGGGTGTGACGGGCGCGTTCTCGCGCGCGCTCTCGATCACCATGGGTTCGGCCTTGCTGGTGTCCTGGGCCATGACGGCGATAGTGGTGCCGGCCGTCGTTACGCGACTGGTCAGGCCTCATCATTGGCAGCACCGGGTCTCTTGGCTGGACGAGGCCATGCACCGCTGGCACGGCCGCGTATTTGCACCGACGTATCGCCGTCCTCTCGTTGCCGCTGCGGCGGTGATCCTCGTCGTGGTGGCCGGTGTCGCGGCGTATCTTCATGTGCCCACGGGATTCATGCCCGAGGCAGATGAAGGTGGATTCGTGCTCGACTACTACTCGGCGCCAGGAACGTCCCTGACGGAAACGGATCGGGAGATCGCCCAGGTAGAGCAGATCCTGCGGATGAATCGCAATGTCGAAACGTTTTCGCGTCGCCTGGGTACCGGGCTCGGCGGCGATCTCGGGCAGTCGTATCACGGCGATTTCTTCGTCAGGCTGAAGCCCGGACATCCGCTGGCTACGGCGGATGTGATGAATGATGTACGGGAGAACGTGCTTCACGCCGTTCCCGGCGTCCAGGTGGAAGTAGCGCAGCTGATGGAAGACCTCATTGGCGACCTGACGGCCGTGCCACAACCGGTGGAAGTGAAGCTTTATGGTGATGACGAAAAAGCCCTGATTCCGCTGGCGGACAAGGTAGCTGGAGCACTGGGCCATATTCCGGGGCTGGTCGATGTCAAGAACGGTGCACAGGTTGCCGGTGATGCCATCGATATCGAATTCCACGATGCAGCGGTTGCGGCGGAAGGCACGACCGTGGATGCCGTATCGCAGGCAGTGTCGGCCGCGCTTTCGGGAACGATCGCCACCGCGTTGCCCGGTGCCACGAAAGCCCTCGGTGTACGCGTGGCCATGCCCGGTTCACGGACATGGCGAATCGAGAATCTCGACGCGCTGCCCGTGCGTTCCGCCGATGGCCATGTGTTTCCGCTCTCCCGCGTGGCCACTCTTCACAAGGTGGCGGGGCAGCCCCAGATAACCCGCGAAGACCTGCAGAACATGGTTCCGGTAACGGCACGTATCGACGAAGGCGGTATCGGGGCCGCGGTCCAGCGCGTGCGTGCACTGCTCGACCGGCCGGGCATGCTTCCGACGGGCGTGCGTTACGAACTGGGCGGCCTCTATCAACAGCAGCAGGTGGCCTTCGCCGGATTGCAGAAGGTGTTCGGCGCAGCCCTGGCAGCCGAGTTCGTGCTGTTGATGTTTCTGTATCGCCGTGCGTGGCTGGCCTTTCTCGTCATGCTGACGTCGTTGCTCTCGACGTCGGCCGTGTTCACGGGGTTATGGCTGGCAGGCGTCGACCTGAATGTCACCGCGATGATGGGATTGACCATGGTGCTGGGCATCGGCACCGAGATGGCTATTTTCCTGGCTTCCGAATACCAGGCCATCGGTGCACGTACGGGCTGGCGATCGGCCATTCACCGTGCGGTGCGCAACAGGGTCCGCCCGATCACGATGACCACTCTGGCGGCGATCCTGACCTTGCTGCCTCTGGTCATGGCCCTGGGCCAGGGCTCCGACCTGCAACAGCCCCTGGCCATCGCGATCGTGGCTGGCTTGCTGCTGCAGTTTCCGATGGTGCTTGTCGTACTGCCTGTGGCGATCGGTCAGTCGTCGCGCCGACGACCTGGCAGATCGATCGTGTGATGCGTGTGGCGCACCTTGGCTTCGAGGTAGGGAAGGTTGTGGGTACCCTGGAATACGCCGGTAGGGCGCACACCGACCACCTCGATACCCAGCGCTTCGAGCTGGGCCTTTTTGTCGGGATTGTTCGTCAGCAGGGTGATCCGGCTGACGCCCATGGCGCGCAACATCTCGGCGGCCACGGTGTAGTCGCGCTCGTCGTCGGCATGTCCCAGGGCACGGTTGGCCGCGTAGGTATCGTATCCCTGTTCCTGCAACCGATAGGCATCGAGCTTTGCGTAAAGGCCGATGCCGCGACCTTCCTGGCGCAGGTAGAGCAGGTAACCGCCTTCTTCATCCAGCCGGCGCAACGACTCTTCCAGCTGCGGACCGCAATCGCACCGGGCTGAGCCGAGGGCATCCCCCGTCAGGCATTCCGAGTGCACACGGACCAGTGGCGCATCGGCGTCGTGGTCGCCGAAACGCAGGGCGACATGCTCCTTCCCATCCGCAAGCCCGTTGAAGCTATGGATTGTGCTGGATGCCTCGCGACCGTCTGCCAGCCGGACCGGGAGTCGGGCAACGGAACGGATATGCGGCTGCAAGGCAGAGGACAGGGGCTTCAGGGAGGGGGCGGTCATCGATCAAGCTCATTGATGTTGTTGCTAAAAGCGCTATCCGCGATTGGCGATTCCCCAACGCCTGCCCGTGGACGGGCTGGGCGCAGGTACATGCATTGAGTGCGCCATCGTGGAATGGGGGTTGCGACGATGAAGACAAGGGCGGGCGGCCTGACGCGGCAGATCGAAAGGAATAGGGCCAGGCAACCTGGGCCGATGCCCTCTTTTCGCAATTGGGCATCGTATGTTATTGCGAAATTCGGCCAATACCTCCAACTGCGGCTTCCATTCGCTGCCGTATATCGCGCAAGTTCATTGCGCCGCCTATTTTTTGACGCTCCAACTCATTGAAAATAAAGGCCGCAATAATTTTTCACAAGTGATTCACACATGAGTAACAAGTTATGATATTAAAGGCGCGGGGCTCGTAGCTTTTTCTGGGGATACACCCTTCAGCCACCACTGAATCCTCTCTCCTTAATTGGGGCGAGGCGGGGTCAGTGCGTCCTGAAGAATTTTACGACTTGCTGTCTTTGACAGATTTGAAATTGATCAAGGGGTTTACATATGACTAAGGGTTCGATTCTGACGCGGCTCGGGATGGCGCCGTGTTTGCTTGCCATCGCTTGTGCCGCTGCGCTCAGCGCCGCGCCGGCGATGGCTCAGGACAGCAGTTCGGGTCAGGCCAAAGAGGCCGATGCCAAGCGCCTGGAGGCCGTCACGGTCACGGGTTCGCGCATCTCGAACCCCAATGCCATTTCGCCGACGCCGATCAGCGTGATGACCGCCGACGACATCAAGGCAACCGGCGCCACCAACGTCGGCGACATCATGACCCGACTGCCGCAGCTGGCCTCCACGTTCACGATGGGCAATTCCACCCGCTTCATCGGAACGGCCGGCGTGCAGCCCATCGATCTTCGTAACCTTGGTACCAGTCGCACGCTGGTGCTGGTCAACGGCCGCCGCTTCGTCGGTTCGTCTGCCGGTAGCACCGACGTAGACGTCAACCTCATTCCGGCTGACTTCATCGAGCGCGTGGAAGTCATTACGGGTGGCGCTTCGGCCGTCTACGGCGCCGACGCAGTATCGGGTGTGGTCAACTTCATCCTGAAGAAGAACTACCAGGGCGCTGCCGTGCACGTGCAGTACGGTAGCTCGGAGCACGGCGGATATAACCAGGGCTTCGTCTCGTTCACCGGAGGCATGAACTTCGCCCAGAACCGCGGCAACGTCGCGGTGTCGGTGGAGCACAGCACTCAGGGCTCGCTTGAGTTCCCGGATCGCTTCGGCCACCAGGCCTACCGTGCGATCCAGACGCCGAATGGTCCGACGGACACGGCTCTGTTCTCGAACGCGGGTGGCTACAAGACCATCAATGCGGGCACGTTTGCTCTGGGTGGCAACCGCTACGTTTTCAACTCCGACCACAGCGTGCGTCCGCAGAACCTCGGCACGTTCCACGATTCCAGCGGTTGCGTCGACTGCGACCGCCTCGATGCGAACCAGGTGTCGCAGCTTCAGCCGCGTTACGGCCGCACCACGGTTACCGCGCTTGGCTCGTTCGACATCTCGCCGGAACACCGCCTCTATGCGGAAGGCAACTACAGCCGTGTGAACGTCAAGACGTTCAGCCAGCCGGCGTTCGGTAGCTACACGATCAACCGTGACAACGCCTACATCACGCCGGACCTTGCCGCGCTGATGGACGCCAACAAGGCCCAGTCGATCACCATCGGTCGTTTTGACGTAGACGCCGGTCGCCGCGGTGAAGATACCCGTCGTGATGTCGCGCGCCTCGTCCTCGGTGCCAATGGTGTGATCTCGGGCGATTGGGAATATGACGCCTCCGTGGTGTACGGCACCATGGACGAGACCCGTCACAACCTCAACAACCGCATCGTCGATCGCTTCAACGATTCCATCGATGCCGTGCGCGATCCGTCCGGCAACATCGTCTGCCGCTCGGGCGTTGCAGGTTGCATCCCGACCAGCATCTTCGGTGAGGGTGCGATCGATCCGCGCGCTGCACGCTGGTTCAACACCACCACGACCACCACCAGCCGCCTGACCCAGTTTGTCGGTGGCGGCTCCATCACCAACAATAATCTGTTCGCTATGCCGGGCGATGCAGGCTCTGCCAGTATGGTGGCCGGCGTCGAGTTCCGTCGCGAGAGCAGCAAGCAGATCAACGATCCGCTAGACCGCGCCGGCGAGACCTTCCTCAATGCCATCCCGAACTCCAGCGGTGCCTATAACGTCAAGGAAGGCTACCTTGAGTTCGTCGCTCCGCTGCTCGCCGACCACACCCTGGTCAAGAACCTGACCTTCGATAGCGCAGCCCGCTTCTCGGACTACGACTCGATCGGTCACACCAAGACTTGGCGCTGGGGCCTCGACTGGGCCATCGACGACAACGTCCGCCTGCGTGGCACCATGTCGTCCGCCGTGCGTGCGCCGAATATCGGTGAGCTTTATAGCGGCCAGTCGCAGAACTTCGCGAACTTCAAGGATCCGTGCTCGATCACCGAGATCAACAACGGCTCCAGCTCGCGCGTCGCGAACTGTCGCGCTCTCGGCGTTCCGGTTGGTTTCGACTCGGCACAGGCCAGTTCCTACAAGGGCCTGTCGGGTAGCAACCCGAACCTGAAGCCCGAGCTGGGTCGTACCTGGACGGCCGGTTTCGTGTTCACCCCGACCTTCATCGAAGGCTTCGGCATGAACGTGGACTACTGGAACATCAAGCTGACCAATGCGATTACCCAGCTTGACTTCGCGACGGTGGCCCAGCATTGCGTCGATTCCAGCAATGGCATCAACAATGTCTACTGCGCCAATGTGACCCGTGGCCCCGATCACGAAATCTCGAACATCGTGGCGGTGAACGAGAACATTGCGCAGCTCAACACCTCCGGCATCGACCTTGGCGCGTATTACACCCACGAACTGGGCCGCGGCAAGCTGCAGCTTAACCTCGATCTGACCAAGGTCATCGCATACACGGAATACCCGTTCCAGGACGATCCGACCACCACCCAGCAAGATAACGGCACGGCCACGACCGCCGGTGCATGGCCGAAGTGGAAGGCCTCGCTGCGTACGACCTACACTCTCAACAACTGGGTGTTCAACTGGAACACGCGCTTCTTCTCGCGCATGCTCCGGGTCACCAACGAGAGCTACAAGGCGAACCCGACCCAGACCACGCCGATCTACGCATCGTCGGGCTTCTTCAACGACGTCCGGGTGAGCTATGACTTCACCAAGGCTCGCCTGCAGGTCTACGGTGGTATCACCAACGTCTTTGACCGCGATCCGCCGGTGAACTTCTTCGGAACGGGCGGTGCTTCGGGCAACTATGACAACGTTGGTCGTGCGTACTACCTGGGCCTGAACTACCAGTTCTGATCCACAGGTACGATGCAACGGAAAAAAAGGGAGCGGCCTGGCCGCTCCCTTTTTTCATGGCCCGCGCCGGGAAACCACGGTGGCGGTCATGGCTGCGGATGGGCGGCCGGTGGGGAGAGTGCGAGCAGATGTTTGAGGTAACGCGTCTCGTCGGTCGGACTGCGGCCGAACAGGCGCTTGAACTCGCGGCTGAACTGGGAGGGGCTCTCATAGCCCACGCGTTCCGCGGCCGTCGCGGCGTTTTCGCCGCTGCGGATCATCAGCAGGCGCGCCTGGTGCAGTCGTATCGCCTTGATGTACTGGATGGGCGAGGTGGTGGTAACCGCCTTGAAGTGCGTGTGGAACGCCGGGACGCTCATATTGGCTTCCCCTGCGAGCACCGGTACGTCCAGATCCTGGTCGAACTGGGCGTGGATGCGTCGCAGCACCCTGGCGATACGTCCGAAATGACCGCCCTGGATCAGGGCGGCCCGCAGGCTGCCTCCCTGGTCGCCCGTGAGCACCCGATAGGTGATCTCCCGGACGATGGAAGGCCCGAGCAGCCGGGCCTCGGTGGGTGAATGCAGGGCTTCGAGCAGGCGCCCGGTCGCATCGCTGAGGCGCGCATCCATGCGCGTGGCGTACATGGTTGCAGGCTTTGAGGAAGCGGCAGGAGACGCCTCGTCCACGTCCAGCGCCAGCTCGGCCGTCATGACGGCATCGATGCGCAGGGCGACCCCCAGCATGGGTTCTTCCTCGCTCGCCTCGGTTTCGATGCTGAAGGGCAGCGGCACGGAGAGCACGAGATAGTGCTGCGCATCGTAGACATGGACATTGCCGCCATGGACCCCGCGCTTCCTGCCCTGGGCCACGATCACGATCGAGGGCTCGTACAGCGCCGGGCTGTGGGCCAGAGGCTGGTTGGCCCGCATGAACGTCACGCCATCGAGTAGTGACCGGGTATAGCCCTCGGTGGGTGCCAGCCGCTTCAGCAGCTCGATCATGCGGGCCTGCTGGGTGGCCGAAGCGATGGTGTCCTGGCTCATGGGGCTGCCCGGTAGCGTGGGAAACAGGGAGGTATCAAACCATAGTTCCTATCCGGCGACAGGGTTCTTCATAGGATTGGGCAAGGATGGCAGCCGAACGTGCCTTATGGGACGGGGAGGGGATATCTAGCATGTCTCTCAACGGCGGCGCCTTTCGTGGCGCCACGGTCATTCCCCTGACGGAGACATGCAATGAACCTCTCATCCCAAAGCAAGGTCGTTCTGGTGACGGGCGCCAGCAGCGGTATCGGCGAAGCGATCGCGCGCCATCTGGCGGCCCGCGGGCATCGTGTGGTGCTGGGCGCACGCCGCACGGACCGTTTGCAGGTCGTGGCGGCCGAGCTGAACGAACGTGGATTCCACGCGGCATTCCTGACACTTGACGTCACCCGGTTAGACAGCATGCAGGCCTTCGTTGCCTTTGCCGAATCCACGTTCGGACCGGTCGACGTGATCATCAACAACGCAGGCGTGATGCCGCTGTCACCACTGAACGCACTCAAGGTCGACGAGTGGAACCGGATGATCGACGTCAACATCCGTGGCGTTCTGCACGGTATCGCCGCAGTGCTCCCGGGCATGGAGGCGCGAGGCCGTGGCCAGATCATCAACGTGTCGTCCATTGGCGGACATGCATCCTTTCCCACGGCGGCGGTCTACTGCGGAACGAAATTCGCCGTACGTGCCATTTCGGATAGCTTTCGCAAGGAGACCGATGTTATCCGCGTGACCGTGGTGAGCCCCGGCACGGTGGAATCCGAACTGGCGGATTCGATCACCGACGAAGGCAGCCGTGAGGCCATGAAGGACTTCCGTCGCATCGCCATTACACCGGACGCCATTGCCCGGGCGGTGGATTACGCCATCGAACAGCCGGACGATGTCGACGTGAGCGAATTGATCGTGCGACCCACGGCAAGCCCTTACTGAGGGTTCGTGCCGCCTTCCGGAGCCGTACGAATCAATCTGTCCGGGACAGGCTCCGGAACGCCGTTGCCAGCGTCTTGAGGGCCTGCCGCGAGCGACCATCGTGCAGAGCCGAATAAAGCACGGCCTGTTGTGCGGGCAACGCGGGCAGTGACATCGATTCGCCGATATCGATCGTACCCGATGGCGCGGCGCGCTTCGCCAGCACCGCGACGGCCAGGCCAATGGCGGCAGCGGCGCCCACGATGGCAGCGCCCTTGCCGATGAAGACCTCAGTCCACGGAATGCCCGCATCGTTCAATGCGCGGACGGCGGCCGCGCGGATACTGCAGGACTCGCCTTGCGTGGACAGCGGAATGGGCTGGCCGGGACGAGGCTCCCAGTGGGCGGCGGCGATCCAGGCGAACGATTCCTGGAACAGCACTTCACCGTTGTGCTTGCGGTCTTCCGGCTGAAGTACGAGGGCCGCGTCGAGCACACCGTCTTCGTAAGACTTGAGCACCTCGATGGAGCCTGCCGAGCGCAGTTCGATCACCAGGTTCGGATCGTGCTCGTTCATCCAGCGCAACAGGCCCGGCAACTCAGCGCCGACGAGTTGGTGGCTGATGCCGATCACCATGCGTCGTCGCTTCGTGTCGAAGGCACTCACCGCGCGCTCATGGGCGCCCACCAGTTCACGTGCCGCCTCGATGAAGGCAGCGCCTTCCGCCGAAAGGCGCACCTGGCGCGGTGTTCGTTCGAGCAGGCGTTTGCCCAGCTGATCCTCCAGCCGGCGCAGTTTGAGACTGATCGCCGACTGGGTGCTGTCCAGGGCTTCCGCGGCTCGCGTGAAGCTCTGGAACTGGGCAATGAGCACGAAGGCTTTGACGGCGTCGAGGTCGAGGGATTTCATGGTCCAATCATTTCAAAAGTTAATGACTGAAATAAGCATCTACGCATTCTCGAAATACATGGTAGCGCGTTAGCCTTCTTCCCATCCATCGGAGGGGAACACCATGAAGAAACACCTGCTCGGCCTGATCCTGCTCGGCGCCATGTCGACCGCACATGCGGACATGACGCCGCCTGCCTATGTCACGGCGGCCGTTTCCGACACCGCGCGGCCTGCCGCGGACACGCAACGCGATGCAGATCGCAAACCGGCGGCGCTGCTGGCCTTCGCAGGTGTCAAGCCGGGCGACAAGGTCGCCGATGTGATGCCGGGCGGCGGCTATTTCACCCGCCTGTTCAGCAAGGTGGTGGGTAAGGACGGGCATGTCTACGCCGTGGTTCCGGAAAGCATCGCCAAGGCACGCCCGCAGGCGCTCGATCCGCTCAAGGCAATGGCCGCCGAACCTGCCTTCGCGAACGTTGGTGTGACCACCGTTCCCTACGACATGCTTGCCGCACCGGCGTCGCTTGATGTGGTGTGGACCTCGCAGAATTACCACGACGTCTATGGTGCCGTCAGTGTGTTCGCGGTCGAAGGCCATACCGGCGTCGAAGAAGCCGCCGCACTCGATGCCGCCGCGTTCAAGGCGCTCAAGCCGGGTGGCGTCTACGTGGTGGTCGATCACACGGCGAAAGCCGGAGCGACGGCGCAGGATGCAAACACGCTGCATCGTATCGATCCGGCCACGGTGATTGCCCAGGCGCAGGCCGTGGGCTTCGTCCTCGACGCGCGTAGCGATGTGCTCGCCAACCCGCAGGATGCCCACGACAAATCCGTGTTCGCTGCGGAGATCAAGGGGCACACGGACAAGTTTGCCCTCCGGTTCCGCAAGCCGCGTTAACGCCATGACTGCCCCGCGAAGCAAGTTCGTCGCCGTCGCTCTCATCCTGGTTGCGGTCGCCAGCGCGGCCTACGTGATGAGTGGCGGCCCCGCACGGAGCCACGCCACTGAGCTGGTCGCCGACCATGCCGTGCCGGTCAGGAGTGCGTTGACGACACGCGGGAACGTCGAGCTTTCGCTAAACGTGGTGGCGCGCACGGAGCCATGGTCCACGGTATCCGTGCGCGCACGCAGTTCGGGCCAGATCGAATCGCTGGGTTTCGAGCCCGGTGCACGAGTGCACAAGGGAGACCTGCTGGTGCAACTGGACCCGTTGCCATTCAAGGCACAACTCGATCAGGCGCGAGGCAATGCCGCCAGCGCGCGGGCACAGCTGGACAAGGCACAGGCGGATCTGGTCCGTTTCAGCCAGGTGCTCGACAAGGGCTTTATCTCGAAGGCCAGTTTCGATGCCTACCGGACCACGGTGGAAGTGGCGCGTGCGGGCTTGCAGACCAGCCAGGCCGCAGAGGCGGTAGCGCGACTCCAGCTGGGCTATACACGCGTTGTAGCGCCCTTCGATGGGGTGGCAGGAACGCCCCTGGCGTGGCCGGGCGCACAGGTAACGGCCAACGAAACGGACATCGTGGTGCTCAACCAGGTTCAGCCGATCCGGGTGAGCTTCAGCATTCCCGAAGCCAGCCTGGATGCCGTGCGGGCGGCGCAGTCACGAGGACCGGTGATCGTGCAGGCAAGCGTGCCAGGCGAAAAGGGGGTGATGCTGAGCGGCCGGCTGGAATTCATCGACAACACCGTGGATGTCACCACGAGCACCATCGTGCTCAAAGGCCGTTTCGAGAACGTGGATGGCCGCCTCACGCCAGGGCAGTTCCTTGAGGTAAGACTGCCCACCGTCCATCTGGCAAACGTGGTGAGCATGCCGGCGGAAGCGCTGCAAAGCTCGGACAAGGGTGACTTCGTCTTCGTGATTGGCAGCGATAGCAAGGCGCATCAGCGCTTCGTAGGCATCGGGCCCACGACAGCCGGGCGCATCGTGGTCGAGCGCGGACTGCAAGGTGGTGAACGCATCGTCACCGACGGCCAGCTTTTGCTGGGCGAGGGCAGCCCGGTGCATATCGCGGACAAGGCCTGAGCCATGAATCTTCCCGGGCTGTGCATCCGTCGTCCCGTGATGACCACGCTGGTCAGCCTTGCCTTGCTGGTGGTGGGTGTCGCCGCGTATCCGAAGCTGGCCGTGAATGAACTACCGAATGTCGATTATCCGACCATACGTGTTTTTGCTGCGCTACCGGGCGCCTCACCCGAAGTGATGGCGACCGCCGTAGCCGCGCCGCTCGAGGCGCAGCTGACCACGATCCCCGGTATTGATTCGATCAATTCGTCGAGCTCCCCGGGCGGCACAAGCATCGTCCTGAGCTTTGCACTGGACCGGAACATCGACGCTGCGGCTCAGGACGTACAGACAGCCATCGCAGCGGCGCAACGCCAGTTGCCGCCCGACATGCCCACGCCGCCCATCCTGCGCAAGATCAATCCGGCCGATGCACCCGTGCTGTTGCTGGCCATGACATCGCCGACGTTGCCGGTATCCCAGCTGGATGAATACGCAGAGACCCAGCTTGCGCAGCGCCTGTCCACGGTGGAGGGCGTGGCCCAGGTCTACGCGTATGGCGCGGCGAAGTACGCCGTTCGCATCAGCATAGACCCGGACCGACTCGCCGTGGCGGGCATGGGTATCGACCAGGTGCAGAAGGCGGTGACGGCGGCCAATGTCAATCAGGCGACCGGCACGCTGTATGGGGCATCGCAGCAGTTCCAGGTGCGCAACCAGGGCCAGTTGCTTCGCGCGGCGCCGTACAACGATATCGTGGTGGCATGGCGCAACGGCGCTCCGGTCCACCTCGGCGACGTAGGCATGGCGTACGACAGCGTGCAGAACGACCAGCTCGCCAGCTGGTACAAGCACGATCGCTCGGTGTTGCTGGCCATCCAGCGACAACCGGGTACCAATACGGTGGCACTCATCGACCGCGTCAAGGCGATCCTGCCAGGCTTCGTGGCCGGTCTGCCGCCGTCGGTGAAACTCGACGTACTGTACGACCGTTCGCAGTCGATCCGCGATTCGGTGGCCGACGTGCAGTTTTCACTGCTGCTGGCCGGTGTGCTTGTGGTCACGGTGGTGTATCTGTTCCTTGGCAATCTTTCTGCCACGCTGATTCCGGCCGCGGCCCTTCCGCTATCGATTGCCGGCACCTTCGGCGCCATGTATGTGCTGGGTTACGGCCTGGACAATCTCTCCCTGCTGGCAATGACCCTGGCTGTCGGCTTCGTGGTCGACGATGCCATCGTGATGCTGGAAAACATCATCCGTCATGTGGAACGCGGCCTGAGTCCCCTCGATGCGTCGCTGCGGGGCGCGGAAGAGGTAGGCTTCACCATTCTTTCCATGACAGTGTCGTTGATTGCGGTCTTCATCCCCGTGATGTTCATGGGCGGCATCGTCGGCCGGTTGTTTCACGAATTCGTTGTGACCCTGAGCATCGCGATCCTGGTGTCCGGCTTCGTCTCCATCACGCTTACTCCGATGCTATGCAGCCGGTTCATAAGGGTGGCGGACCCGTTACGGGCAAATGGCGTGGTGAGGATGTTCAACCGGGGATTCGAGCGGGTGCATCATGCCTATGTGCGTAGCCTGCAAGGATGCATGGCGCGACCGAACGCCGTGCTCGCCACGTTTGGGATCAGCCTGGTCGTCACCGGCTGGCTGTTCTATACGACACCACGCGATTTCATCCCGGCCGGCGACAGCGGGCGATTGCAGGTCATCACCGAAGGGCCGCAGGATGTCTCCTATGGCGGCATGGTGGCCCGGCAACAACAGCTGGCAGATATCGTCTCCCATGACCCGAACATCGAGGCATGGATGTCCTCGATCGAGGCCGGCGGCTCCACCATCAACGATGGCGAGATGCTGCTCAAGCTGAAACCCGCGAACCAACGCCAGCTGAGCGTGGACGAGGTGGCCCAGGAACTGCGGGTGAAGTTCGCCAGTGTGGTCGGCATGCGCGCCTATGTCCGCAACCCACCCTTGATCCAGATCGGTGGCCTGCGATCCAAGGCGCAGTACCAGTTCACGCTTCAGTCGCTGGACACAAAGGCTTTATACGACTGGGCGGGCAGGGTGACCCAGGCATTCGCGGCGCTGCCCGGATTCCAGGACGTCACCAACGACCTGAGCCTCAACAGCCCCTCCATCGTGGTGGAGGTGGACAGGAACAAGCTCGGCCCGCTGGGGTTGACCATGGCGCAAGTGCAATCGGCGCTCGGGGCGTCGTTCGGGCAGAACCAGCTTTCGACCATCTATGGGTCTGCCACCCAGTACTGGGTGGTGATGGAGGTGCGGCGAAAACTCCAGCAGGATCCGGCCGTATTGTCGAAACTGTACGTGACCTCGGACTCGGGAAAGCTGATCCCCCTGGATACGGTGGCAGGCTTCGTGCGCAGACCGCAGGTGCTGACGGTGAACCACCAGGGACAACTCCCGGCGGTGACCGTATCGTTCGGGCTTGCGCCGGGCGTAAGCCTGGGCGATGCGTTGTCGGATATCCACGGTGCGCTGGCAAAGATGGGCTTGCCTGCGACCATCAGCGGTGGCATGCAGGGCACGGCACAGGCTTTCCAGGCATCAATGCAGGGCACCGGTGTGCTGCTGTTGCTGGCCGTGCTGGTGATCTATGGGGTGCTTGGCGTCCTGTATGAAAGTTTTATCCATCCATTGACGATTCTCTCCGGATTGCCGGCCGCCGCGGTCGGCGCCTTGCTTACGTTGCGGCTATGCCAGATGCCGCTGGATCTGTTTGGCTTTGTCGGTATCGTGATGTTGATCGGCATCGTGAAGAAGAACGCGATCATGATGATCGACTTTGCCCTGATGCGGCAGCGCGAGGGTGGCATGACACCCCTGGAGGCGATTCTCGACGCCTGCGATGTCCGCTTCCGGCCGATCATGATGACCACCATGGCGGCCCTGGCAGGGGCGTTGCCCATCGCGCTCGGTGCCGGTGCGGGCTCAGAAGTACGTCGCCCCCTGGGGCTCGCCGTGGTGGGGGGCCTGCTCGTCTCCCAGTTACTGACGCTTTACCTCACTCCTGTGATCTACGTCTGCCTGGACCGGTGCGGCGCACGGCTCACGCGTGGCCTGGCTTCTTTAGCCGGCGGTTCCCGTGCCCTGGCGCGCCATCAGGGCTGACGGCGGCATCCATCATTTATCCGTGCCCGATGGCAGGCTCTCGCCTTCGTCATAGCTGGCCTGGCAAGCCTGAATGACATCCATGTTTTCAACCGTCCACTCATAGAGCACGGCAAACGGCGATTGAAGCGAGTGGCCAAGCGGTGTCAGGGCATATTCCACGCCGAGTGTGCGACCGGTCATCACCGTGCGGGTCACCATGCCATTGCGTTCCAGCTTGCGCAGTGTCTGCGTCAGCACGCGCTGGGTAATGCCGTCGAGTCGGCGCTTGATGGCGTTGAAGCGACGAGGCTCGCACAGAACCATCAGGACCAGCATGGACCACTTGTCCGCAATCTGGTCGAGGATCGCCCGGCTCGGACAGTCGGCCCGATAGACTGGGTCGGAGGCAGGATTCATCGGTATGTTTCCGGATACTTGGGATGGTAAAGATGCGTAATTGACGCCAGGTATCCGATAAATACCATGGGTCGGGCAGTACGGGAATCACCCCGTGCATGCCTTCCCATAGCAGGTACCCATCGAAATGAAAGCGTATTCAACGCTCCGCATCGAGCGCGAAGACGGGGTGGCGACAGTCACCATCGACAACCCTCCCGTCAACGTGCTCGATGTCGCCCTGATGAACGACATCCGCCGGTTTCTCGCCTCCGTACACGATGACCCGCTGACCCGTGTCATCGTGTTCCAGAGCGCCGATCCGGGCTACTTCATCGCGCATGTCGACATGACCCTGATCGACGAACCGCATGCCTTCGACACGATTGCCCAAGACGTGCCGGATGGCCTTAACCCCTTCCAGGCACTGGGTGAACTGATCCGCGCGCAGCCACAGGTGACAATCGTGAAGCTCGAAGGCATGGCACGCGGTGGTGGTGCGGAATTTGTCGCTGCGGCCGATATGGCATTTGCTGCCATCGGTCGGGCCGGACTAGGCCAGTGCGAAGCCTTGATGGGCATCATTCCCGGCGGCGGAGCAACACAGTACCTGTCACAACGGATGACCCGAGGACGCACACTCGAAGTCATCCTCGGCGCCGACCTGGCCGATGCCCACACGGCCGAACGCTATGGCTGGGTGAACCGGGCGATTCACGCGGATGAGCTGGACACCTTTGTCCGGCGCCTGGCTCGCAACATCGCCGCGCTGCCGGATGGCGTCATCGCAGCCGCCAAGACAGCAGTGCGTGGCGCAGGTACCAGCGATGGTTTCAGGGTCGAACACGAAGCATGGGCGGGGCTGTTTGCGAAACCCGCCGCCGAAAGGCTGATTCGCGGCGGATTGCAATCGGGAGCGCAAACCAGGGATGGGGAGCAAGACCTGGAGAAGTTGTTGCGCAGTCTCATCGCCCATCCGGGGTGAGCTTCGCCCTAGCTCGATATGACGACGTCGACAAGATTGGGCAGACCCGAGCGGATACCGGCTTCCACGGCCTCGGCAATATCGCCGGCCCTCTCGATGCGCCTCGCAGCAATGCCCATGGACGAGGCAAGTGCCACGAAGTCGATCATCGGATCGATCAGGTCCATGCCGAGGAAGCGGTTTGTCCCGTTGGCCCGGTAATGATCCTGTGCACGGGCATAGTTCTTGAGGATGTTGTATTCGCCATTGTTCAGAACGACGAAGGTCACCGGTAGCCGCTCATGGGCCGCCGTCCACAGCGCCTGCGGCGAGTACATCGCGGAACCGTCCCCGACCAGGCAGACGACGGGACTGCGATCCCGGCCCAGTGATGTACCGACTGCTGCCGGCATGCCCCAGCCAAGGATGGCGCTGCGGGTAAACAGGTATTGGCCGGCCCAATGGGAGTCGAGACAGGCGCGTATGTGGGGAATCGTGACAGGTGCTTCGTCCACGATGGGGATATCCGGTCCGATGGCACGCACCAGTTCATGCGCTGCCACGAAGGGGGTGGTCACCGCCGCGCCGCGCTCCCGTATCCAGCGATCCGTGTTTTCAGTCCGCCGGGCTTCGCGCTCAAGAGTCGCCCGTTCGAGCAGACGGGCAATGGCGGTTTTGTGTGGAAGCAGCCGCTCTGAAAGCAACGGCAATAGCGCAGCAAGGGATGGTTTGATATCCCCCACGAGGCCCAGTGCCGTTTCGTGGATACGGCCTGGCTGATGACCATCACGCGTCAGTTGCAGCAACCGGCAGTGGGAGGGCAGGGCCGGCCCGTCGGAATACAGGTAGCTGATCAGCGAATGGCCTCCCAGTATCAGCAATACATCGAAAGAAGCCAGCGCCTCCCTCATTGCCGAAGCTTTCGGTGGGAGGGCTCCCCGCCACAACGCGTGCGACGTCGGAAACGGGATATGTCCCGGCCAGGAGGCGCCAAAGACGGGCGCCCCAAGCGTCTCCGCGACAGCTATCGCCTCCCTGTCGGCATGCGCGGAGAAAACCTCTTCCCCTACGACGATGGCTACCTTGCCCGGTGAAACGTCAGCCAATGCGTTTGCCAGATCCTCAAGCGACGTGGCCATGCTGAGGCGGCGTATCTGCGATGGCTGCCCGGCGCCCATGCGCGTCACACCTTCCATGATGTTGATCGGCAACGAAAGGAACACGGGGCCCGAAGGGCCTGCTTCGCAGTCCTGAAAGGCACGGCGCAGCAGCATCGGTATCTGCTCGGGATGATGGATCTCTTCGGCCCACTTGACGTTTGGCCGGGCAATGCCGACCAGGTCGCCATGCAACAGAGGATCCGACGGACCGTGCCGCGTGTCCTGCTGCCCCGCCGTGATGACGAGCGGAGTATTTGCCATCCTTGCATTGAGGATGGCACCGATGGCGTTGCCCAGGCCGCCGGCCGTGTGAAGATTGACGAACCCCGGGCGCCCCGATGCCTGGGCATAGCCATCGGCCATGGCAACGACGGATGCCTCCTGCAAGCCAAGGATGTAGCTGATCGTGGAACGATCGGTCAGTGCATCGAGAAGCGGTAACTCGGTCGTACCTGGGTTGCCGAAGACGTATGCCACGCCCTGGCTCTCAAGTACATCCACGAAGAGATCCGCTCCACGCTGGTCTTTATTCAATGACATGCCTGCAATTCCGAATGCCGGATCTGTGGGCATTCTAGTGAGGCCGGCGGAGCAGGCGATTGCGAAATTGCCGGAAGTGTCGCTAGGATTGGCCAAGGATTTCTCCTTTCTCGATTTCCAGGCAATCCCATGCCCCTTCATCTCGACGCCATGGATATCCGCATCCTTCGCGCACTCCAGCGTGACGGGCGCTTGCAGAACCTTCAGCTTGCGGAGGAAGTCGGCCTTTCGCCTTCACCTTGCCTCCGGCGGGTCCGGCGGCTGGAAGAGGCGGGAGCCGTCGAGCGCTACGTGGCGCTGCTCAATCCCGCTGCGATGGGGCTGGGGCTTACGGTGTTCGCGCGCATATCGCTGGTATCCCAGGATGCGGAAACCGTGGAGCGCTTCGCCGAGGCGGTGCGACAGTTCCCGCAGGTGGTGGAGTGCTACATCATGGCCGGTGAGTGCGATGCCCTACTGAGAGTTGTTGCCGCCGATATCGACGCCTACCGGCAGTTCCAGAGCACCCATCTCACCCGGGCGAACGGCGTGCAGACAGTGAAAACCGACATACCGATGCAGAAGGTGAAGCAGTCAACCGAGTTGCCGATCTGAAGTTCATCGGTACTTTTTTCTTGCCGTAGTTGGTGTTTCCTCTGGAAACCTACATGACCGATGCGATGTCGGCCCCCAGGTAACTATAGATATAGTTGACAGGTGCACTCCGCAGGCATATATCTACTAACACTCTAGTAGATGGGCACACGGGGAAGCAGTCATGAAGATCTCGCTCACTGACCGCGAGGCCGACGTCATGCAGGTGCTGTGGGAGCAGGGCCCCTCCCTGGTGGCGGAGGTTCGCGAGCATCTGCCCGACAAGCTGGCCTACACCACGGTGCTGACCGTGTTGCGTACGCTGCAGGCCAAGGGATACGTGGGCTATGAAGAGGAAGGGCGCGGGCACCGCTACTTTGCCAGCGTCAAGCAGCAGGCCGCTCGCAAGAATGCGCTACAGCACCTAACGGACAAACTGTTCAGGGGCTCATCGGAGCTGCTGTTTTCGCACCTGGTTTCCGACCAGAAGCTCAGCCCCGAGCAGATCAGCCGTATGCGCAAGCTGCTTTCCGAGCGGTCTGACAAGGAGAAGCCGTGATGCTTGCCTGGATGATCTACGCCTCTCTTGTGACCGCCGTGCTCGGCGGGGCGGCCCTGATCGCCGAAAGTGCGGCAAGGCACCGGAGGAATCCCACCCGGTGGCCCTGGATCATTGCCATGGTCGCGTCTGTGGCGTTGCCGGTTGCCATAGCCACCGTGTCCATTCCGAGGCTGGCATCTTCAAGGCCCGATGCATTGACGGCTCCGGCTGCATCTCTTGCTCTTCGCGACACGACGTCCATTCCGCTGGCATCGAAAGTGATCGACTGGAGCGGAACGACATCTTACGTGTCATCAACGCCAGTCAACAGGATTCTGGAAGATATCTGGCTTGCCAGCTCATTCACCCTGGTGCTGTTCCTGGGATTGGGCACGGCCCTGTTTCATGGCCGGAAACGGAAATGGACGCCGGGAACGCTAGCCGGTATCCCCGTGTTTGTTTCTGAAAACGTAGGGCCCGCGGTCGTCGGATTGATACGGTCACGCATCGTCGTGCCTGCCTGGGTCATGAGAGAGGCGCCCGAACAACAGCGATATGTCATGGCACACGAGCAATCGCACTTGAATGCGCACGATCCGCTGCTTGTTGCCATGGCCATGTCGCTCATGGTGTGCATGCCATGGAACCCGTTGCTCTGGTGGCAGTTCCATCGGCTCCGCTGTGCGATCGAAGTCGACTGTGATGCCCGCGTGCTGGGCGAGGGTGGAGAGATTGCAGGGTATTGCGAAACATTGATCCAGGTGGGCCAGAACCAGTCGGAGTACATCGGCGCAGTCACGGCGATGTCGGAATCGAAATCTTTTCTTGAGCGGAGGATCATGATCATGCTGTCGAAGCCTAAAAAATGGGCACGTGCGTCGGCGTTTGCCCTGGTCAGTGTTGCCCTTGGCATGGCGGTCTTCGCGGCTCAGGTGACGCCGCCTGCTGAGGCTGACACATCTGCTGTCGGCACGATTGCCGTTAGCCCGGGCACTCTGGATGCCTACGCAGGATTCTATGCGCTCAGTGATTATTCCCTGGCAACGGTGGCGCGCAAGGGGAACGGGCTGACCGTCACCCCAATCGGCCAGTTTCTGGCGCAAGGCACCATCGATCTCTCCACGATCAGCGAGCACGAGTTCCTGGTGCCGAGCATCGATGTCACGCTCGATTTCATCAAGGGCGGCGAGGGTGAGATCAAGTCCATGACGGTGCGTGAGCATGGGGTTGTCGCCATGCATGCTCCCCGTGTCGATGAGGCGACCGCGAATCGGATTCGTGACGCGCTGGCAGCCAGGGTCAGGGATCAGAAACCCTATCCCAACAGTGAGAAGGCGCTCCAGCTGATATTGAGCAACGCGCAGGGCGGCGAGGGCATGACTGCATTGTCAGCGCAAAACGCCGCCCGGCAACATGAATCGATAGCGAAATATTTCGCCATGCTCGGTCCTGTCGAGTCCTACCGGTTCGAAGGTGTCTCGGACTATGGCTGGGATATCTACGACGTGCAACACGAGCATGGCGCGCAGCAGATCTTTATCCAGCTGGACAGGAACGGCTTGCTCGCGAACTCCGTCATGCGCCGTCAGTGAGCCCACCGGGATGGGCATGCCGATAGAACATCCAACGACGCATGAGGAACCGATAATGCAAAGGATCCGAAAGCTCGCCTTGCATGGCTCAGCCGTTCTGGCCGGGCTGCTGGCCACTCCCGTCTGTGCGCAGCAGGCTCGCTGTCCTTCACCTGACGAGGCAGCGGGCGGTACCAGTAACGTTCATACCCGCAACGTCGAGATGAATCTGCGGCCGCCCGTCATCAAGACCGGGGATAAGCCTTTCACCCTGGCCGAACGCATGCGGCAGTATGACGTGCCGGGCCTCAGTGTTGCCGTGATTCACAACGGCAGGATCGCGTGGGCGCGTGGCTGGGGAGTTCGCGATACAGCGACTTGCCAGCCCGTTACACCCGACACGGCTTTCCAGGCCGCCTCGATCAGCAAGGTGGCGACCGCCATGCTGGCTCTGCGGCTGGTTGAGCAGGGCAGGATGGGACTGGACCGGAACATCAACGATGCGCTGCGCTCCTGGAAACTGCCCCGTGATCCAGGGCTCGCTCCCGATGGCGTCTCCCTTCGCCAGCTGCTGAGTCATACGGCCGGACTCGGTGTCCACGGTTTTGCCGGCTACCTGCCTGATGCATCGTTGCCGACACCCGTGCAGATCCTGGATGGCGTGCCCCCTGCCAATAGCAGTCCCGTGCGCAGCATACTGCCGGCGGGTGCCCGGTTTGAATATTCCGGCGGTGGCTACGTGGTGACGCAGCTTGCGCTTTCCGATGTGAGCAGCATGCCCTTCGCGGAGCTGGCACAGCGCGAGGTGCTGGGGCCACTGGGCATGACGCGAAGCGCCTTTGCCCAGCCGCCCACGGCAGCCATCCGCGCCAACATGGCATCGGGTCACGCCAATGGTGTTCCCATTCCGGGCGGATACCACGTATATCCGGAACTCGGTCCCGCGGGATTATGGACAACCTCGGGTGACCTCGCGCGATTGTTGATCGATATCCAGGCTTCCGCCGCAGGCAGGAAAGGCCATCGCTTGTCGCCAGCCATGGCCCGGCAGATGCTGACGCCGGTCAAGGACAACTGGGGTCTCGGCGTTGCTCTGTACACAACCGGACTGGCGCGCTTTGGCCATGACGGCGTGAACGAGGGATTCCAGTCGTTCATGATTGCCTACGTGGGCAAGGGCGACGGCATCGTGGCACTGACCAACGGAGGCCAGGGGCGCCGGCTGATGGATGAAGTTGTCCGCGCCGTCGCCACCGACTATGGCTGGCCGGACATCGCGGCCCCGGCGACCGAAGAGAAGAAACTGTCGCTCGCCGAGCTTGCCAGGGCGAACGGTCGCTTCGTGGGCGGCGGGCTCGATGTCGTCATGGACGCGCGTCCGGACGGATTGTATGCAAGTGCCGGCGCTCCCGTTCCCGAGCGCCTTATCGCACTGTCCGCCACGCGCTTCCGGTCCGAATCCCTGGGCGTCACCGCCGAGTTCGCTCCCGATTTCTCCAGCCTCACGTTTATCGAGGGAGGGCCACCGATGAAGCTGGTGCGCTCCGAGGCGGTGACGAGTGCCGGAAGCAGATAAGTCGTACCGGCCATGAGCCGGTACGACTTGCGGTCAAGGACGAAGGTCAGAGCGACTGGAGGAAGGCCAGAAGTGCCTGACGGTCGGTTGCTGAAAGGGCGGCGAAGCGCTGCCGGGAGCGCTCGGCCTCGCCTCCGTGCCACATCACGGCTTCGGTCAGCGTACGCGCCCGTCCGTCGTGCAGGTAGCCGACACTGCCACCGGTGCCCATGACGCGCTCGGTGTAACCGATGCCCCACAGTGGCTGTGTGCGCCACATTTTTCCGGCGGCGAGGCCTTCCGCATAGTTGTCGGCCAGATCCGGGCCCATGTCGTGCAACAACAAGTCCGTATAGGGCCTGATCGTCTGCTCGCGCACTTCCTGGAATTCGTGCCCGGAGCCCGTTTTCATCTTGGCTGTGTGGCAGCTCGCGCAGTGCAGCGTATTGAAGACGTTGGCACCAGCGGCGACCTTCGCCGGATCGACATCGAGATAGCCCAGCGGTGAGACGCCCTTCGGAAAGCCACTTTCGAGGCTGCGTTGCGCGGGTACGGCCACGAGTGCAAGGTAACGGGAGATCGACAACAGATCCGCGTCGGTAAGCCCCTTGTCGGCAGGAGCCGTTTTGCAGGTGGCCGGACCAGACAGGCAATCCCGGCTCGGGAACATGGACGTGGTTACCGACATGTCTTCAAGCAGTGCGGATGCGGCCTGATGGCGCAGGCTGAACTTGCCGGCCTTCCAGCCGAAGCGGCCAAGCCGCACCGCATCGGTATCCGGATCGAACACGTAGTTGGCCTGGCCGACGACACCATCGTCATCCGGCGTGGTACGTACGCGGGCCAGGATGTCTGCCTCGGGGATAGCCTCTAGCAAGCCCATGCCGATGATGGGCTGGGCGGCGCGCAACGAGACGATTTGCGGGGTGGTACCACTGAAAGACAACCGGGGCTTGCGCAGCTCGACCGGCGTGCCGTCACCCAGGTACACGGTGTGTGCATCGAAGCCTGCCACCCGCACGCTATGGCCAAGGTCTACCAGCTTGCCCTTGGCGTCGTAGCCGTTCATCTGCACGGTGACGCCGTAGTTCGGATCCGGCAGCTGCTGGCCCTGTGCATCGATGGCTCCCGCTCGTATGGCCATCTGGTCCAGGCGCTGATTCAGCGTGGCCGGCGCGGGGCTGCGTCCGTTGTTGACGTGGCAGGCGAAGCAGGACGACTGGTTGAAGACCGGACCCTGCAAACCCACGACGGCCGTATTGCGGTCGTTGCCGGGCTCATTGTGGTCACCCGTGGTCATATTGCTATGGACCAGGCGGCGGCCTTCGACGAACCGCTGCATGTCCTGCATGCCGATGTTGTTCTGCTGCTGCTGGAAGATGAAAGTGCTTCCATCGCTGTAGTCATACGACACCGAACCGGTGCCTCCCTGCAAGGTCTCGTCCGGCAGAGGGGCATTGTTCAACCGTGGCTGCACGCCGTACCAGGGACGTAGCCCGACACCCACCACATAGGTCACTTCGGTGGTGTAGTAGTGGAAAGCTCCGTTATCCCCCACGGCCTGCATGGCTTCGGGCGTGGAGAAGAATGCCTGCGTGAACTCCACCGAATCCCCGGGCTTCAGCGGGCGACTGGGGACATTTGTTCCAGGCACGAAGGTGCCCGTCACGCCGTTCGTGATGGCGTAATCGTAGAACCGGGTGGCGCCGGGTACGCTTTTACTGGGTATGAGTACCCCGTTGGTGTCGTAGCTGAGCGCGGAGTGGCTCGGAAAGCTGTCCACCGTGGCGCTGCAACCGTCATTGAGGACGGTATCGGGATGCAGCAGGGCGCCGTTGGGTGGCATGGGCACCACGGGGCAATTGGCCGAATCCACGCCATACAGCTTGGGATTCACCAGTTTACCCGGCGACATCCAGCCGAATCCCGTGACACCCTGGCTGTCGAAGCGGTGGAAGAAAGAGCGTCCACCCGCCCGCTGCGCTTCCTGGAAGTAATTGTTGATGCGCAGGGTGGGATTGATCACGCCCGCGACATGGCTGTTGTCGATGATCTCGACGCCCCACGTGCGGTTCTTGAAATAATTCTTTACGAAATCGAGGTAGTGGCCCGGTCCCTTGTCCACGGGATTGCCGGCAGCGTCCACCGTGTCGTTCGGCCCGTAGCCGATCTCGTTCCAGGTTTCACCTCGCTCGCGTGCATGGCGATTCCTTCCCACCAGGCCGAAGCGGGTGACGAGCGTGCCGTCCGGCAAGGTGAATTGCGTCGTCTCGATGGGCGGCTGCCACGCAGGCCACAAAGGCACCATGCCCGTGCCATCGTGTGGATAGGGAAATGGCGACGTGGCCAGGAGGGGCAAGGGCGTGGATGGCGAAGCCGACATGGCATTGTCGGCACGTGACTCGCCGCCGTAGGCAGCCAGCAAGGTCGTACCGATGAGCAATGCCAGGGCGCTGGCGGTCATTCTGGATAGCCGCAGGCTATCAGGCGATTTCGGATTCAAGACGTGCTCCCCTGGCGCATCGATGGCGTGCTGCCATATGTCACGATCTTATTGACTCGAAGGAGCAGGTTTTTGTCGATTCAAGCACGTTTTTGCGATATGTAACGAAGCCCGTCTTCCGCATGGCATTACTGCCGGAAATGCGAAGCGGTAGAAGCGAAAGCCTCCACCGCTTCGACATCGTCAGCTGACAACCATCGGCAGGCGATCGTTGCTTATCCATACGCCCTGGCGGCGACCCAGCTCGACATAGCGTCCCTGTGCGTACTGCAGGACCTGATAGTTGGAATTGCCCGGAAGTTCGGTGAACAGGAAATTGTCGGGGTCGATGACGTCGACGCGTCCGGTGCGGGCGTTGTAACGGCCCACCTGGAAGATCGGCTCCGGAAACAGGTCGCCCGCGTAGGACATGCCATCGGTCAGCATCACAAGCGAACCGTCGCGCACGGCCACTGCCTGGTCCACGACGGACATGCCGCAGGAGGTCACCAGCTGGATGTCGAGGTTGACGGCGCCAGGGCCAATCGACTGCCTGACGACGTTCACCGCGTTCTTCACCACCTGCATGCTGTGATCCAGGCAGACCTCAAGGCCCACGCTCATGTTGTCCCAGAAGATCAGGTTATCCAGGTGCTGGTCGGGGTTGAGGTGGAAGCTGTAGGTGGTGGTGGGATCCAGGTTGGCGTGTAACTGCGGGTCAGGACCGTCGATGTTGGAGATGTAATGCTTTTCCATCAGCGCATAGGGCACGCTGGCATCCAGCTCCGGCCGGCGGCCACGCAGCATGATGGCGGTGTTTAGCAGGTTCAGCCGGCCATCGTGACGCGGGGGCAACGCCGAACAGATGGTGCCGGCGACGATGGTCCAATCCTTGAACAAGGTGGACTGAACGATAGCTCCGTACAGGGCTTCGGCGAGCATGTAGCGCGACTCCTCCGGATACGAGCCGAAACTCGTTCCGGGGACGAAGCCGCCACGCCGTGCTTCGTCCTCGGACGCCTTGCGGAAGTAGAACTCGGGGGCGATGAACACCTTCAGCGTGTCGCTGTCGGTCATGCCATCGTGGTCCTTGTAGGTAGTGGCCGTCCAGTACAGGACGTTGACCAGTCGCTGCGCCCGGGCCTGCAGATCCGGGTCGGCAAGCTGGATCAACGGCGCATTGCCCTGGGGTTGCACCGTTCCGGACGCTGCGGGATAGAACGTGGGCACCATGTAGCTGATGGGCAGTACGGAGCGATATCGAGGTGTCGGCATGATGCGGTACTCCTGTGATGGGAAAGACGGTTACGCCCTGTGTCACGCTCTGATCCTGATACCGGGGCGCTCCGGGACCGGACTATTTACCGGCCTTCAAAGCGCCAGCTTCGCCAGCCAGTAGATGGCGCGTGCCACCTGTAACCCGATGGTCTGGTCTTCCGCGGCGATGGCCATCGTCGGTACGGCGAAAGGCACGGGCACCCCGGGTACGATGACGATCGGCACGCCGTGGATATCAGTAGACAAAGGTCGCGGCTCGGGCACGCTGGCGAAGGCATGGCGCAGCGCCATGACGATGGCCCCCAGTGCCAGAATGGCGAGCATCACCAGCAACAGCACGATGTACTTGATCGGTGGCACCGGAATTTTCTGGATCAGGTCCGCGACGAAACCTATGGCAATCTGGCAATCGAGGTTCAGGGGACAGTTCAATGTCCGTACCAGCTCGTCCTGGATCAGGTCGCCGGGCTGCTGGTTAAAGGTCACTGCATAGGACATTCCCTTGACGATCACGGGGGCGACGAGGCTGCGCTTGCCCTGGACATTGGTTTGCGCAACGTACTCGACACGACTCATGTCGTCGCCCAGTGACGTGGGCGTATGCAGCGTCAGCCAGTCGATGACAGGGCGGGGGAGCGATACGTCCTGGCTTGGTGCCTGCACGACGATGAAATCCCCGTCGGGCGGCGGCGAACCGGAGGGCCATGATGTCTGGTTCCAGGCATCGGGAAACGCAACGACGACCACCTGTTCGGGAAGCGGTCGAGGTTTATAGGGTCCTCGCGCCATGGGTTCAGCCCCTTCCGGCCAGGATCGTCACGGCCTCATAGGCGAGCAATCCCTCCACGATGGCTGCGCTGCTCAGGGCCAACGAGCCGAAGATGAGCGGCGTAGCCTCGTTACCGAGGATCTGCATCATGAAGGTATAGCCAGCCTCCGCACTGGGTATCGCCGTGGCATTGAGTGCGTCGGCTGCGGCGAGCGGGGCGGTAACGATACGTCCGGTGGCCGCCATGGTTCATCCCCCTGGTGCGGGTGGAATGTTGTAGAGCTTGCGGATGCGATCGAGCACCTTGTTGTTCTCTTCGGTGATGATGCGCATCTGCTCGTCCGCATCGCCCTCGACGCCCAGCAGCGCGATGTTCGTTGCCACCTTGGTCATCGATTGGGCGATTTGTTCCACGGCGTGGCCCAGCTCTGCGATGGATTCGTGCTCGTTCATCATCTTGACCTCGCGGAATGTGAGTTTTCCTCGCGCGTTTCCAGCAACGGATGCCGTGGTTTCCCGGGATCGACGACGAGCTTCCGGTTGACGTACTGGATGCAGTCCGCGAACGGCCGGGGTCCAAACGCCGGGGCCTGGTCGTCCGGAAGCGAACTGGCCGGCACGATGGTGAGGATCCTGTCTTCGCCCGTGTGCACGACGGCGTAGTGCGGCACGGTGAGGTTCGCCTGGAATCCCTGCTGCGCACGCGAGGTGATCTGCTCGATCAGCATCCGGTTGTAATCCTCCATGGGGGTGTCAGTCGTCATGGCGTTGCGAATGCCTCGATGGATGCCTTGAGCCCGGCGATCTCCCGCGCGAGTTCGTTGGACGTGAAGACGTTGACGGCGGATCGCGCCGTCCTGGGCGAAGTCGTCTGTACGGTGCTTACCGCGTCGGCGAGAATCATCTGCCTTAACCGGTACATCGCATCCTGGTTGGCAACCTGCGATCGCGCCGCCATGCCGGTGCTTCCGACCTGGTTGGAAAAGGCAAGGTCACTCAGGGCGCCGGGAAGTTCGGCAATGGTCGCACCGGCTACGGAAACCGCTCCCTTGGGGCCGGCGCTGCCGTCGACTTCTTCGATGGATATGCTTACGTCGATCGTTTCCATGCATTCGACCCTCTGGAAAGCCGGGATGGCCGCATGGCCATCCCGGCGTCATTGCCGCAAGGCGATTACCGCGAACGCTTCACCCTGAGGACGATGCCGCGACCCGTGTCGACGGCCACTTCCACGTCATCCTTGGAAAACTTCCCAGGGATGAATACTTCCAGTGCCCTGCCATCGGGCACGACGACCACCAGCTGCCCCTGCTCGTTGATCAGCAGGTCGAGATCGCGTAGCCGCAAATGCTTTCCGCCTTTTTGCGAAGCCGCAAAGGCTTCGACGGAGGCCTTGAGGTCGGCAATCGTCTGGGCGAGTTCGTCGTTGGTGAGCACATCCACCGCTGAACGACTGTCCATCGGGCCGATATCGGACACCGTGTTGACGGCTTTGGCCACGATCGGTGCGCTGATCTGGTTGCCCGCCTGCTGGTTGGCAACGGCGTTCTGCTGCCCCAGGTTGTTGGTGGACACCACGTTCGAGTAAGCCAGGTTGGACAACAAGGCCGGTTGTTCCGAGATTGCCTTGAGGTTGCCCGTGGCCACCGCACTGACTATCTGTTCATCTAACATGTTCCGCCCTCCTGGTTGACGGCAGGCCTATCGACTTACTTGGGGAACGCCTGCAGCGTTGCCTTGAGGTCGGCGATGGTCTGGGCCAGTTCGTTGTTGGTCAGGATGTCGACGGCCGAACGGGCCTCCAGGGGGCCGAGGTTGCTGATGGTGTTGGACGCCTTGGCCACGATGGAAATGCCGAGTTCGTTCATGGCTTGCTGGTTGGCCACGGCGTTCTGCTGCGACAGGTTGGTGCTGGCCACGGTGTTGGAATAGGCCAGGTTGGACAGCATCGCCGGCTGTTCGGAGATGGATTTCAGATTGCCGATCGCAACGGCGCTCACGACGTCTTCGGGAAGGGTAGCCATACGGATTCTCCTGTTCAAAGGTGATGGTTGATGGATCCGACTTGCCTGATGAGAGCCTCCTGACGGAGGTATCCACCGCATTCACTTGCGATGAATGCGCATGAATTCGCTGTGCGGGTGGCCCGGTCCACAGAACACCCGTCGTGTTTCGTCCTGGATACGGCGCTACTGCTCCCCGGTCTTGAGGAGGCGCTCCATGTCCTTCACGATCTTCTCGATGTCCTTGCTCATCTGGTCGATGGAGGACTGGTTCTTGCAGCCGGCGCTGTCGATCATCGCCACGCATTTGGCCGTGGCGGCCATCTGCACCTGGTTCATCGCCTGCTGCTGGCTCAGGCTGATCTGCTGCTGCATGTTCTGGTTGAAGATCTGCTGGGCGAGTGCAAGGTTCGCCAGGATGGCGGGTTGCTCGCCGATGGATTTCGCGTTGGAAATCGCGATTGCCTGAACGATGTCGTCGGGAAGTTGGCCAGCCATGAGTCCCCCTTGGATTCAAGGGCGGCATGGTGGCGCTCGCCCGTTTCGATGAAGTGATCCTAGGATCGAAGCTGCCGGATACAAGTATCGTTACCGTAACCGCGGATGCCGTGTTGCGGTAACAATCCCTGACTGCAACGACTCCGGCGTTATTGTCGGAGACGCAAGATTCAGTCGACTCCATCCACGCGCCACCCATGTCCTGCCGTCGGCAAACCGGCTGATGCCGTTTCCTTGACGCCGGCATCAGTTCCCGTGAAAAGGGGCTGGAACCCAGGACGCAGGCCGGCGCGTATCGGACATCCTCGCATCTGGCCCGTGCGCCGACACGACACGCCCCCGGGCCGGGCGCGTGCCACCTAGGACGGAGTGGGATTCCAGGCCTGGCGGGGGGACGTGGTGAAGAAGGGTAACGAAGTGATTGAGGAGGTCGGCGATGGGGAGATACGGGTCGCTTACGAGTCCGTGTTGTCCAGCGAGACCTTCCTGAAGGCGCATCGCATGCGCCGCCTTTTCCGATATCTGATGGATCAGGCGCTGGAAGGCTGTTCGGGCAACGTCAGCGAATACACCATCGGCATCGAGGTGTTTGACCGGCGGCCGGAGGACTTCATTTCCGAGGACCCTGCCATCAGGGTGCAGATAGGACGGCTGCGTCATCGCCTGGCCGCCCACTACACCGAGTACGCGGTATCGGGCGATGTGGAGATCAGCATACCGGTGGGGCGCTTGACGCCCGTATTCCGCCGTGTCGTCCGGCCACGCGAGCCGGTGGGTCAGGACGATCGCCTGCTTGTCCAGCCCATCAAGTATCTGGCGGATCGCTCTGAGGGCAGGGCATTCGCTAACGGCCTGTACGAAGAGCTGATCAATCAGCTCTTCTCGTCATTCGGCGATGTGTTCGTGAGGCAGGAAGCAGCCTCGGATGCTACCTCTCCCGGTACGCCCCGGCGCCTTATCGAAGGCAGCATGAGGGTGGACGCTGAGCGGATACGTACATCGATACGACTCGTTGACTACTCCTTGCGGCGCATAACCTGGGCGCAGAACTTCGATCGTTCCGTGCAGTTCGGCATACGTGAGCAGGAGGAACTGGCGGCGTCGATATGCCATGCACTGCGTGATGTGGTCTCGATATGACCCCATCGCAAGATGCCCGTGATGCGAAACGCATGTCTGACCGGGGCAGTAATCGACTCAGGACTGTCCCGCAGCCGGGCATGGGGTGTTTTCATTTCGACGTATGGCGTGGAATTCGATGGAGAGGCCCAGGTCGTCCTGCGTCGGTGCAAGGAAGGATTCACCGGACAAGCCGGAATACGTGGTCAATCGACGCTCATAACCGCGCTCTACCCAGCGTTGCGCTCGACCGAGGTCATCCACGGCATAGCTGACAGCCAGGATGCGCGGACCGCCGGTGGTGAGTATGCGTTGCGCCAGTCCGTTGCCGTCAGGTTGCAGGGCCAGCAACGCCGTAGGCCCCACAGGCACGCAATAGCCCGCCGCTCCGGCAGCAGGCACCTTGACGGCTACGGCGTGGCCGAAACCCATGTTTTCCAGTGCACGTCGGTCGGCATCGGCATGGGCCGACACGAGCCAGATGGACGACAGCGCACGGGCGCCATTGGGATGCTCGCGTGTCACCCTGTAGTCATCGGCATTGCCCGGATCGTACTGGTCGGGGGCGTAGCCGGCCTTGTAGTCGATGAAAAACGTATTGCTCGACAACGGCGCCTTGTCGAAGGCGAACAGGCGCCACCCCGGCTTTGAGGCATCCGGGCCGGAAAAGAAGGGCGTGACGGCATGGTTTGATGCTTTGAGCGCGGCGTAGATCGTGTCGAGCGAGGATGTCCGGAAGCCGAAGGTGCGTGCACCCGGGCCACTCTTGAGCGCCTCCTGGTCGGCCTGCATGCCCGGGTCGAAGGTGGGATTCGGGCGCGTGATACTCAAGAGCTCGATGAAGCTGCTGTCCGCAAGGCGTATATAGCGGTTGGCCACGCCGGAAGGATCGCGCCCGGGACGTACCTGAAAGCCCAGCTTGACCGCCATCACCGATGTGACGTCATCGATGCCGCGACCCCACAGAAGGACATGGTCCAGACGCGTGCCAGGGTCCTGGGGCAGGGAAGGGGACGCCGATGCCTGTATCGCACCCATGCACAACAACCACGCCGAAACGAACATGACCGGACGCATACGCCTGCTCTCCTGGAAGGGTGTGGCCGTTTTTAGGGCGGGGAGGCTGGACCGCACAAGGACAATTTCCGGACAAAAACGGCCAGCGCGGAATCAGGCGCCGGCGCTTCGCCGCAGGGACTGGGGTGGTACGCCGAAGGCACGGACAAAAGCTCGTCGCATGCGGGTCGAATCCCCGAATCCGGTGGAGACCGCGATATGGTCCAGGTGAAGGTGGCTGGTCTCCACGGCCAGCCGGGCGGCCTCCAGTCGCAGGCCTTCGACGACCTTCGCGGGCGTCGTACCGATCTCCGCGACAAAGGCCCGGGCAAAGTTCCTGGGGCTCATGGCCGCACGCTCGGCCAGTCGCTCGATCGTCATCGGCTCGCCGATGCGGGCACGCATCCAGTTCACCAGTTCACCGAAACGGCCCGTCTTGCCGCCTTGCTCCACGATCACGGAGTACTGCGACTGGCCGACGTGGCGTCGCTGGTGAACCACCAGCTGCTGCGCTGTACGGCGTGCGATACCGGGACCCAGGTCATCTTCGACCAGGGCCAGCGCCAGATCGATGCCGGCCGAAATGCCCGCCGAGGTCCACAGGTCGCCGTCCCTGACGAACATGCGATCGGCATCCAGCCGCACTTGTGGATACAGCGAACGAAAGCGCTCGGCGGCGGCCCAATGGGTGGTAGCACGACGCCCATCCAGCAAGCCTGCCTTGGCAAGGAAGAATGCGCCTGAACACACGCCGGCCACCCTGCGCCACGCGTCGCCGCCGCCGAGCCAGCCGACGATCTCAGCCTGATCATCCTCGACCTGTGCCAGATTGCCGCCGGATACGATGACGGTGTCAAATCGCCTCATCTCGATCGGCATGGCGGCCAGGCAGACACCCGATGAGCTGCGCACGATGCCGCCGCCGGGTGCCAGCATCTCGACCGTGTAGCTGCCGGGCCGAAAGCGCTCGGCCATCTCGAAAACAGCCACCGGGCCAGCTGCGTCGAGCAACTGGAAGCCCGGAAAAACGACGATGGCGATATCGCGTCGCATGATGGCCTGCCACGGGAGGACTCTGGCCGGGAAATTGGCGTAACTGGCGGGCGCACGTCAAGTCCGAAGGTGGAGATTCGCTGCATGGATTCACCTGCAAGTGACGTTTGCAACCTCATGATCGATAAGGCAGATCGCCGCAGAGAGCCTGCATACATGTACTTTCCAGGCGTTGTGGCCTGCGCCTCGACTCATAACCGCACGGGGAACGCCTTGCTTACCTTTGCCTCCCGTTCGTTTCGTACCGCTCGCCATACGACCCATTACCTTGAAGCAGGCCCTACAGATGGGCCGCTCATGATCTTTCTGCACGGATGGCCCGAACTTGGCCTGATCTGGCGCGCGCAGATTGAAGCATTTGCTGCCGACGGCTGGCGTTGCATTGCGCCTGACATGCGTGGTTATGGCGATTCTTCGATTCCGTTGGCAAGCAGCGCCTATACCCAGGAGCAGGTTGTCGCGGATATGGCGGCCCTCCATGATCATCTGGGTGGTCGACCCGCGATCTGGATCGGCCATGACTGGGGCAGCGTCACCGTTGGATCGCTCGTATCGCACGAACCCGCCCGAAGCCGTGGTGCCGTCTTTATCTCGGTGCCGTATTTTCCTGCCGGGCACGCGTTGCAGACCCTGATTCCGCTGATCAACCGCACCATATACCCGCGTGACCCGTATCCGGATGGTCAATGGGACTACTATCGCTACTACAACACCCACTTTGCGTCAGCGGTGGGAGATCTGGATGCCGACAAGGCGGCGTCCCTGGCATCGATCTATCGCTCGGGCGATCCGGACAACATCGGGTTGCCCGCCTCGAACGCGACAGTCACCCGGAAGGGAGGGCGCTTCGGTGCTGAGCACCGCGCTCCGTCTATCAGCCCTGATCGGAAACTCTGGCCGTCGGCAGATTTTGATGCCCTGGTACGGTCGTTCGAAGCCCACGGTTTCCGTGGTCCCTGTTCGTGGTACCTGAACGACGATGCCAACCTCGCCTACGCAGGTAGAGCACCAAACGGAGGGCGGCTGTCCTTGCCTGTGTTGTTCGTCAATGGAGACTATGACCAGATGAACACCATCCTTGGCAACCACATGGGCAATCCGATGCACGACTCCTGCGCGGATCTCACGGTTGCCCGCCTGCCCGGAGCCCATTGGCTGCCGGTTGAATGCAAGGCTGAACTCATCGTTGCAATACGTGGCTGGCTACAGGACAAAAAGCTCATGGCGACACTGTCTCGTTAGCGCAGTACCTTTCGGGCCAGCCAGCGTCGCACCGGTTCGTCGTAGAAAACGGTCAGCGACCAGGCGATTGCAATGGCCGCCAGCAGCAGTCCTGCACCAACGCTGGCCCCGATCATGGCAGACGGCTGGGTCCGGTGGGCCCAGGCGCGGTATAGGTAGATAAGCGGGTAATGCGTAATGTAGATAGGGTAGGAGAGGCGACCAAGCGTGGACGCGATCCGCAGCGATGCCTTTCCAGGTTCCCTCGTGCCGGCGCCAATGGCGATCACAAGCGGGAACACAAGCATGATGCATAAGGCTTCATAGGCCCCGTTTACCCATGGATGCTCGCTGCCACCCAGCCGGGGCATGGCAAGGGCAATGACCAGCAGCATACTGCTCAGGCCGAATGCGGCCGGCAGGCGCACGTGCCAGCCAGTGCGCATCAGAAGCATCCCGGCCAGGAAGGGAAATAACAGTCGTGCGAAACCAATATGCAGTTGGGTGGCGTCGAGCGACCAGCCGCCGATGACGGTACCGCTCTCGCCAAACACAGCGACCTGAACAAGGAGAGCCGCAGCGAGGAGGGTCAGAATGGCAAGGAAAGTTCGTGAAAGACGGCGCAAGACGAGTGCGTAGAGGATGTTGGCGACATATTCGAAGAACAGGGACCAGGCGGGACCGTTCAGCGGATGCATTTCAGACCATCCGCGGATATCCAGCCCTGGGGTGAGCGGTATGAGCGTACATCCCACGACCATCACCAGTAGAAGCTGCCAGAGGGGCGTGCCTGCGATGAGCGGGTAGAGATCACTGGCTTGCGGATAGAAAAATATCGCCCCGACGATACTTCCAGCGATGACCATGGGCTGCAGGCGGATCAGCCGGCGCTTGAAAAAATCCGTCGTCGAGAGCGTGGTCCACCGATCGTCATAGGCGTAGGCAATTACGAAGCCTGACAGAAGGAAAAAGAAGTCGACGGCCAGGTAACCGTGATTGACCGGTTGGGTCAGCGGCTGATCCGGGAAATAGGCTTCGAATACGTGGTAGATCACGACCAGCAGCGCGGCAACGCCGCGCAATCCATCCAGCGCGAGAAAGTGTGTCTTTGTTCCAGGTTTTTCCACGGGTGCCCGCATGCGGTTCTCGATCAGTGAAAGGACCCCGTCCGCACCGCCAGGCGTGAACGATAGGGTGTACGATTTCAATTCGGGGCCCGATAGGCGCACGTTGTTCGCCAGGACGTACAGGGCCGCTGGCTGATTCTATGACGAATCCATGGCTTGATTGCATGGGGGATGCCGCAAAATGTGGATCGAAGATTGTTGAGAATTAAACTTTCAACGTGCCGTACGGATCAGTAACAGGCCTGAAGCGGGCCTTATCAGGAGTTGGACTTCATGACGAAATTACCCCTTGCAGCCAGCATCGTTGTAGCCAGTCTCCTGTTTTGTAGTGCAGTGTTTGCCAGCGATCTTCCCGGACGCTGGAATCTATCCGTCGAAAATCCTGATCACAAGGTCGTTACCACTCTCAAAGTGGAGTTTACGGACAGGAAAGCCACATCCTGCATGGGTGGCGAGTGGAAGGCATTGAAGATCATTTCGTTGACAACCCAGGACAAGCATTTTTTTCCCGTATCCGATCCACTTTCATATCGAATAGAAAACGGGAAGCTGACGATTGGGCGCAACGAAATATGCGATGCGTATCTGTGGCTGAAAGGACCGCTCATCGGGGCGTCGGTTGAAGGTGCCTATTTCAGCCTGGGGCTTGAGGGGAGCACGCCACTTGGTTACTTCAATCTGAATCAAGCCAGATGAGGGGAGGGGCCTGTGGCATTTCACAGCTCGACCGGGCCGGGGATGGCAACAACTGGCTAGGCGGCCCGTTCATCTGAGAAGGCATCGGTTCGGCCGCTGATCAACGGTTGAGAGGCGGCATTTTTTTCAAGGTCGGGGCGTTGTTCGTAGACCGACCACAGCCCGTACCACTCCCCTGTGTCACGCGAGACCGGCAGGGTAACCACCCATACCCAGAAACGCCCCGCGTGCCGTGGAATTGTCATCCCGGTTCCCGATGGAGTAGCGACTCATGGACGAGCCCGGCCCGTGGGATCAGATGCGACCCGGCGCAAAAAGGCGTCTACGTCGACGAATTTCGGCTCTTACGTCCGCAGGAATATCTCCGACCGCAGCAACTGCAAGGCAAAGATCGTTCGGCGTAACGCCAAGCGTTCTGGTCCAGTAACGAATGTCCGATACTTGCGAGGTATCAATGCGCGCTGCAAGCCGCGAAGGAACCAAAGGAGGAGCGGCGCTCATCGGCGTCGGGCGCTTCGTCGGATAGGTCTCATGTCATGAATTCCTTATGGCATACAACAGTGATCGCATGGACGTGATGAAAATCGTAGTTTCCCGTTACGCATGCGAGCTCGCTTGAGTTCCCAGGCCCGGCACGGTCGTCTCACGGCACTCACATAACTAGGATCAGGCTTCTCGCCTAGCGCCTCCCGCTTTCCCAGCCACAGGCCTGCCATCGGCTCACCCGCCGGGAAATTTCTGTCTCTTTAGCCTCAGGACTTCGATCTGCATCGACGGTCCTGCCGCTCCGTCTTCCTCGTCGACTGGCGTTCTTTGCCTGGAGTCAAACCATGCTTGCTCCTTTCCGCTCTACCCTGAGGGTATAGCCCTGTTCTGGCGACGGAACACGCGGAACTCCACCCGCATCGAACGTGAGCCCGCGTTACGCGCCGAGCTCTTCAATACCGAACAGCTGGAAGCGCATGGGCAGGTGCTTGCGCGTAGGCATGCGCTGGCTGCGAAGCGTTCGCCGGAATGGCTACTCCCGCGCCTGGCGGATAATGAGCGCATCATCCTGGAATCCTGCCGTAGCCTGATGGCAGCAGGCGGCCAGGGTGAAGGGCTGCCGCCCGCCGGCGAGTGGCTTCTTGATAACCTTTACCTCATCGAGGAACAGATCCGTAGCGCCAACAAGGATCTCCCTAAGGGTTACAGCCGAGAGCTGCCCCAGTTGGATGACGGCCCCTCGCAGGGCCTGCCTCGCGTCTATGACATCGCCATGGAGGTCATTTCCCATGGCGATGGTCGTATCGATGCACCCGGCCTGGCGCGGTTCCTCGATGCGTACCAGCGCGTCCACCCCCTGAGCCTGGGCGAATTATGGGCCGTGCCGATCATGCTGAGGCTGGCTCTGCTCGAAAACCTCAGGCGCATTGCCGTGCGCATTGTGCTGGACAGGGCCCGGCGACGCCGGGCCACCCGCTGGGCCGACAGCATGACCCGGATGGCGGCTGCTGACCCGAAGAACGTCGTGCTCGTCGTGGCGGACATGGCGCGCTCGTCACCGGTCATGAGCGCCCCGTTCGTTGCCGAACTCGTGCGGCGCCTGCAAGGGCAGGGGCCTGCACTGGCCATGCCGCTAGGTTGGGTGGAGCAGCGGCTGGCGGAATCCGGGCGAAGCATCGATTACCTGATCCAGATCGAGTCCCAGCAGCAGGCCGCCCAACAGGTGTCCGTGGGAAACAGCATCGGAAGCCTGCGTGCATTGTCGACGATCGACTGGAGGGATTTCGTCGAAACGGCAAGCCTCGTCGAGGCATGCCTGCGCGAAGACCCGGCTGGTATCTATGCCCGCATGGACTTTGCCAGTCGCGATCAGTACCGGCATATCATCGAGCGCCTGGCACGCACCGGCAGTAGTGATGAACTCGCTACCGCTCGCAGGGCGATTGAAGTCTCTCGATCCGGTAATGGGCTGGCGAGTCATGTGGGTTATCACCTGCTGGGTGCCGGTCGCGTCGACCTTGAAAGGCAGCTTGACGTCAGACGTCAGGTGGCCTCGCGCTGTAGGCGCCTTTTCGACAGGGCACCTGTCGGTATTTCGCTGGGTTTGTTCGTCGTACTGAGCATATCCCTTGGCCTTGGCCTGCTGACTACCGCTGCGCTGCCGGCGCATTCCGCATGGATAGCCGGCTTGCTGGCCTGCGGAATACTGGTGGTTACCAGCCAACTGGCCCTGACCTTGCTCAATGTGTTTGCCTCCTGGGCAGCCACGCCGGATGCGCTGGCACGCATGGACTACACCAAGGGTATTCCAACCCAGGCACGCACCATGGTCGTCGTGCCTACGCTGCTCGGAAAACCTTCCGATGTCGATGATGTGGTCGATGCGCTGGAGGTCCGCTTTCTTGCCAACCGCGACGACAATCTGCATTTCGCCTTGCTCACCGACTATCTGGATGCTGATCAACAGACCACATCAGGCGATGCCTCGATCATCGAAAAAGCGAAGGAGGCCATTGCCGCACTGAATGCTCGTTACCCGGAGCCGTCTGCGGGTCGTTTCTACCTGTTTCACCGACCGCGTGAATGGAGCGCCACCGAGCAGCGCTGGATCGGCGCCGACAGGAAACGAGGAAAGCTTGCCGCGGTAAATGCGTTGCTGCGTGGCGAGGGCAACCATTTGTTCGAACTGGTCGCAGGCGACCTGGGCAGCCTGCCGCCCGTGCGCTATGTGATCACGCTGGATACCGACACCCTTCTGCCACGCGATACGGCACGCCAACTCATCGCTGCCATGGATCACCCACTCAATCGCCCCGTTTTCGACGACGCGAGGAAGCGTGTGACCGAGGGCTACGGCATCATGCAACCACGCGTGGCAATCGCGCTCCCCGCCCAGGCGCGCTCACGTTATGCCCGCTTGTATGGCGCTGACGCCGGCATCGATCCGTATACGCGTGCCGTGTCGGATGTCTATCAGGACCTGTTCCACGAAGGCTCTTTCATCGGCAAGGGCATCTACGACATCGATGCCTTTGAGAAGGCGATGGCCGGACGACTGAGGCCCGAACGGGTGCTCAGCCATGATCTCATCGAGGGCTGCTTTGCCCGCTCTGCCTTGCTCAGCGATGTACTGGTGTTCGAGGAAATCCCGGAGCGATACGTCGATGACAGCCTTCGTCACCAGCGATGGATACGGGGGGACTGGCAGCTCATGCCCTGGTTGCTTCCCATCGTGCCCACGGCATCAGGCTGGCATCGCAATGACCTCGGCGGCCTGTCTCGCTGGAAGATTTTCGACAACCTCCGTCGCAGTCTCGTGCCGCTCGCCACCTTGCTTCTCCTGGTGTCTGGCTGGCTCCTGATCGATCCGGCCGTCACCTGGACCCTGGCCCTGCTGTCGATCGCGATCATTCCCTCGTTGCTACAGGCCATGGTAGATGCCGTCCGCAAGCCGGACGACACGGCCTGGGGCCAGCACGGCCGCGTCGCCCTGGCGGGGACCGGGCAACATGTGTTGCGCTTCGCGCTGTTCATCGCGTGGCTGCCTCACGAAGCCAGGATCAGCCTTGATGCCATCCTGCGATCGATATGGCGTGTCACCGTAAGCCACCGGCATCTCCTCGAATGGCGATCCTCCGGCGAAGTCCAGCGGCAGGGGCGGGGCGTGCAAGGCGTTCCCTGGCGGGTGCTCTGGAGTGGCCCCGCGTTGGCGGCCTTCCTTGTCTGTGTGCTCGCACTCCACAGACCGGAAGTACTGCCCGTGGCACTGCCTTTTCTGGTTTTGTGGGCAGCCTCTCCGGTATTTGCATGGTGGGTCAGCCGGCCACATATCGTGCGCCGGTTCGCTCCCAACCTATCCGAGCATGCCTTGCTTCGCCAGCTGGCCCGCCGTACCTGGGCTTTTTTCGAGACGCATGCAGGAGCAGACAATCACTGGCTCCCACCCGACAACCTCCAGCTCAATCCCGAGTCGCGCCTGGCCCGTCGTACATCTCCCACCAATATGGGCCTGGGGCTTCTCTCCGGGCTGGCCGCCTACGACTTCGGCTACCTGGGGCTCGGCCGACTGCTCGAGCGCACATCGGCCTCCCTGGCGACCATGGTGGCGCTTGAGCGTCATCGCGGGCACTTCTTCAACTGGTATGACACCGAAACATTGCACCCGTTGCGCCCTCTCTACGTGTCGAGCGTAGACAGCGGCAATCTCGCGGGCCACCTGCTGACGCTGCAACGCGGTTTGCTGGGCCTGATGGACGAACCCGTATTCAGGGTGTCGTCGATCGAGGGTCTCCGCGACGCCGTGGCGATTCTGTCCAGCCATGTCGAGGATGCTGCAAGGAAAGAAGTGATGGCCTGGGCAGACAAGCTTGCGCAGGACGTGAATGAACCGCCGACGTCCATGCGGGCCGTATTGGCCTTCGCGATGGCGCAGCAGGAAAGAGCCGGACACGTACGCAAGGTGCTCACGCAGCGCCTTTCCGAAGATGCAGCATTCTGGCTCGATCGCATCACGGCACAGTGTGACGACCTGCTTGGCGAGGCGGCCCAGTGGCAGGATGTGGATGACGGTCATGACGCCATCTTGTCACTCAGCACTCTCTCTTCGCTGACGATCGATCCGATTAGAGCGGGCAGTGCATCATCCCGCCTCGCGCTCCTGGCCCATACCGCTGCCCTGGCAGGGGAGCTGGCAGTCATGGATCAGCGCTTTCTCTATGACGAGAAGAGACATCTCTTCTCCATCGGCTACGACGTCGAAAGGCACGCGGCCGATGCATCGTTTTACGACCTGCTGGCGTCCGAGTCCCGCCTGACCACCTTCGTGGCCATCGCGCAGGGCCTGGTTCCCCAGGAAAGCTGGTTCTCGCTAGGCCGCGTGCTTACGACCACGAGCGGCTCCCCGGTGCTGCTTTCATGGACCGGATCCATGTTCGAGTACCTGATGCCGATGCTCGTGATGCCTTCATACGAGGGAAGTCTCCTCGACGAAACCTGCCGGGCCGCCGTAAGCCGCCAGATCGAATATGGGCGGCAACGCGGCGTTCCCTGGGGTGTATCGGAGTCCGGCTATAACGCCGTTGATGCACAGCTGACCTATCAGTACCGGGCGTTTGGCGTGCCCGGACTAGGGCTCAAGCGTGGCCTGGGAGACGACCTGGTCGTGGCGCCCTACGCCACGGTGCTGGCATTGATGGTGTCGCCAGCGGCGGCCACGGACAACCTGCGCAGGCTCGCCAATGCGGGGCTTGCCGGCCGCTTCGGTCTCTACGAAGCCATCGACTACACGCCGTCCCGACTGCCACCAGGAGCCGACCACGTCATCGTGCGCTCGTACATGGCCCACCATCAGGGTATGTCCTTACTGGCCATTGGTCATGTATTGCTCGGGCAACCCATGAGGCGGCGATTCGAATCCAACCCGCACATCATGGCAACTAGCCTCCTGCTGCAGGAGCGCGTTCCGCGCTCGGCAAACGAATACCTGCATGTGGGAGGTCTGGGCGAGGGCATGCCGACGACGGTAGCCACCGAACCCCGGCTCAGGCTTTTTACCGATCCGAATCGGCCCCGACCTGCGGTGCAATTGCTTTCCAACGGCCGTTACCACGTGATGGTCAGCAGCGCCGGTGGCGGCTACAGCCGCCAGAACGGCATGGCCGTGACGCGATGGCGTGAAGACATCACGCGCGATAACTATGGCATGTTCTGCTATGTGCGCGACCCCGAGTCGGGTGATGTATGGAGCACGGCCTACCAGCCCGTAAAGCGGGAAACCGAACGTTTCGAGGCGATCTTCGCCGAATCCCGGGCCGAGTTCCGCGTCCGTCACCGAGGATTCGAAACGCATACGGAAATCGTCGTGTCGCCCGAGGACGATATCGAGCTTCGCCGCACGCGTATCACTAACCGCGGCCGGACACGACGCGTGGTCGAACTGACCAGCTATGCCGAGGTGGTGCTGGCCGCCCCCAATGGCGATACCGCACACCCGGCCTTCAGCAAGCTTTTCGTCACCACGGAAATCGTGGCCGAAATGCAGGCTTTGCTATGCACGAGGCGGCCACGTTCCTCCGACGAGGCACCCCCGTGGATGTGTCATCTGGTGGCGGTTCACGATGCCGACATCGACGCCATTTCCTATGAAACCGACCGGGCGCGCTTCATTGGCCGCGGCCGCACGACGGCGCAACCCGCCGCGCTGGATCCTGAGGTCGAACGACTGTCCAATACGGCAGGCGCCGTGCTTGATCCCATGGTGGCGATACGCATCCGCATCACCCTGGAGCCAGAGCAGACCGCCACCCTGGATTTCGTGACAGGCATTGCCGATGCCCGGGAGGGCGGCATGCGGCTCATCGAGAAGTACAGGGATCGCCACCTGTCAGATCGTGTGTTCGACCTTGCCTGGACACATAGCCAGGTGTCGTTGCGGCAGGCCAATGCCACCCTGGCGGATGCCCAGCTCTACGAGCACATGGCCACCTCCATCCTTTATCCCAACCTTGCGCTGCGCTCGGAACCGGGCGTGATCGCCGCCAACCAGCGAGGACAGTCTGGCCTGTGGGGACAGGCTGTATCGGGCGACCTCCCGATCGTGCTGCTGCGAATCAGCGATATCGCCCGACTGGCCATCGCCGAGCAACTGATTCGCGCGGCGGCTTATTGGCGCCTGCGCGGTGTAGCCGTCGACCTGGTGATCTGGAACGAAGACAGCACCGGCTACCGCCAGGCTCTGCATGATGCGCTGACCGGCTTGCTGGCCTCAGGTGCGGAAGCCAGCCTGCTCGACCGTCCCGGCGGTGTCTTCATCCGCGCCGCCCAGCCCCTGTCCCACGAGGACCGGCTCGTCATGGAGGCCAGTGCGTGCATCGTCGTGGTGGACAGCCTGGGCTCCTTGCAAGAACAGATGGAGCGTCATCGACTGGGCTCGCGACCGGCGCCTGCCGAGCCTTCAGTGTGGCCAGTCCGTCCCCGTGGCGATATGCCTGCCGCCATATCGCCCATAGGCGGCTTCTCCACCGATGGCACCGAATACGTCATAGAGCTGGACCCCGGGGCGACGACACCGGCCCCCTGGTGCAACGTATTGGCCAATCCCGAGTTCGGAAGCGTGGTGTCCGACAGTGGCAGCGCCTATACCTGGGCCGAGAACGCCCATGCCTGCCGCCTTACCCCCTGGCAGAACGATCCGGTGGAGGACGCCTCGGGCGAAGCCCTTTACCTGCGGGACGATATCAGCGGGCATGCCTGGTCGCCCACACCATGGCCCATGCGAGGGGAGGGTAGTTACACCATTCGTCATGGGTTCGGTTATTCCGTATTCGAACACGCGGAAGGTTCGATCCAGAGCCGGCTGGAAACCTTTGTCGCACTCGACGCTCCCGTAAAGTTTCAGGTACTCACGCTGTCCAATCACGGAAGCGAAAGCCGGCAGCTCTCAGTGACCGCCTATGTGGAATGGGTGCTGGGCGATGTGCGAGAGAAAAGCGCGATGCACGTGGTGACGGAGATCGACCCCATGACTGGCGCGCTGTTCGCACGAAACGCCTATAACAACGAGTTCCCAGGACGGGTCGCCTTCTTCGACATCGGCGATCCAGAACGTGACCTCGGCGGAGACCGCAGCGAATTCCTCGGGCGCAATGGGCATCTTTCGTCGCCGCTAGCCATGCGGCGCCGGAACTGGCTCAACAAAGCCGGTGCCGGCCTCGATCCATGCGGCGCGCTACGCGCGGGCGTGCTGCTGGCTCCGGGCGAGTCACGCGATGTCATCATCAGGCTCGGCATGGGCACCACCGAAGCAGATGCACGTGCGTTGGTACAGCGATTCCGCATCGATGGCGCTGCCGCGAGCGCATCTGCCGACATACGCCGTTACTGGCGTGACCTGCTGGGCACTGTCCAGGTACGCACACCGGATCCGTCGATGGATACGCTCGCCAACGGCTGGCTGCTCTACCAGACGATTGCCAGCCGGATATGGGCGCGAAGCGGTTACTACCAGTCGGGCGGTGCGATCGGCTTCCGAGACCAGCTACAGGACTCCATGGCCACCGTGCATGCGGCACCCGCGTTGGCGCGAAAACAGCTGCTGGTATGCGCTTCCCACCAGTTTGTGGAGGGCGACGTGCTGCACTGGTGGCATCCGCCCGGAGGGCGCGGTGTGCGCACGGCCTGCTCCGACGACTACCTCTGGCTGCCCCTGGCGACCAGCCGTTACGTGCAAACAACCGGTGACAACGCCGTACTGGTCGAAGGCATCGAGTACATCGAAGGCAGGGTGCTCCGAGCCGGTGAGGAGTCGTACTACGATCTGCCTCGCCCCTCGGGGGTCCGCGCCACCCTTTACGATCATTGCGTTCGCGCCATCCAGCACGCCGCCGGGCGGGGACGGCATGGCCTTCCCTTGATGGGTAGCGGCGACTGGAACGATGGCATGAACAGGGTGGGCGAGGGCGGACAAGGGGAGAGTGTCTGGCTCGGATTCTTCCTGGTTCATGTTCTCCACGCATTTATCCCCGTGGCCAGACAGCAGGGCGACGAGGCATTTGCCGAACACTGCCATTCGGAAGCCCGCAAGCTGTCCACCGCACTGGAAACCCACGCCTGGGACGGCGAATGGTACCGGCGCGCCTGGTTTGACGACGGTACGCCGCTGGGCTCTGCCAGCAATGACGAATGCCGTATCGACGCGATCGCCCAGAGCTGGTCGGTTCTCTCCGGTGTAGCGCCGGGCGAGCGACAGAGACAGGCCATGGATGCCCTGTATCACCACCTCGTGGATAGGGATAACGACCTGATCCGGCTGCTCGATCCGCCCTTCGACCAGTCGGCCATGGACCCCGGCTACATCAAGGGTTATGTGCCTGGCGTGCGCGAAAACGGTGGCCAATACACCCACGCCGCTGTCTGGGCGGCCATGGCCTTCGCCGGCATGGGGCGGCAGGACCAGGCGTGGGAACTCGCCCGCATGATCCATCCCGGCAGTCATACGAAAAACGCCGAGGCCATGGCGCGCTACAAAGTGGAACCTTACGTGATCGCCGCGGATGTCTATTCGGTCGCACCTCATACAGGCAGGGGCGGCTGGAGCTGGTACACCGGCTCGGCGGGCTGGATGTACCGCCTGGTGATCGAGTCCTTGCTGGGTTTCAGCCTCGAAGGCGGCAAGATCCGCATCGCACCGTGCGTTCCCTCGACATGGAAAGCGTATGAGGTGACGTATCGGCATGGGACGGCGACGTATGTGTTTCAATTGCGGCCAGCGGGAGAGCACGATGTAGTCACGCTATCCCTCGATGGACAGGGCATTGAAACCGGCCTGATCACCCTAGCGGATGACGGCCGGGAACATCGGGTGGAGGTCGTATATGCGTCAGCCAGATGATGGGCTGGCACACCGGGGATGAGTACTCGCCATCTGGAAAGTGAGTCTTGAGGGGAAGCCTGAGCATGGCATTTCAGTTCCACCCGACCTTAGGCGCCGTTGACGAAACGCGCCGGATCATCGTGACCTCATCGGCACGGTTCTACGATGACCTCATCAACCGACTGCACTACACATACAAGCATGACGACATCCCGATGGAGATCGGGCGCGGCGCTAGACGGTACGTATGGCGACGGAGGGCTCGATGCGCGAAGCGCGGCGAGCGGGTGACAGGATGGCCAGCTGACCCAGCACGAGCATCGTCAACGCACCCAGGGGCAGGTACGACACCGGAAGGTGCGGGATCGCGAACCGTTGCATCAGCCAGAGGTTGATGGCGTAGGCCAGGGTCATGCCGATGATCACGCCGGTGCAGACCAGCAGTCCGTTTTCCAGCTGGAGCCACTGGAAGATATCCCGACGCCGCGCCCCCAATGCCCGGCGCACGCCGATCTGGCGCGTGCGTTGCTGTACCCAATAGCCGGTCAGGCCGAAGATTCCGGCGAGGGCGACCAGCAGTACCACCACGCTCACCGAGGTCAGTAGCCATACCGAGGCGCGAGAGCGGGCGAGCGCCTGGTCGCGCAAGCTGGCATAGGTTTCGAAGTGGGGTTCGATGCCGGGCACCAGCTCGTTGCCGAGTTCACGCGTAACGGTGGCCTTGACGGCATCGACCAGGCGGGACATGTCGGCGTCGCCACGGCCCCTGACGAGGAAGGTCGGGAGGGCCCAGGCGCCCGGGATGCCCGGAGCGACCATGCTGTAGTCGATATCGATCTTGCTGTCGTCGGTGATCTCGTTACGCATCAGGTGTTCGACGATGCCGACCACAGTGCGTCGTCCGGCGCTCGCATCGGCGCCGATGCGGATCACCTTGCCGAGCGCGTCGCCATGGGGGAACAGCCGCTCGGCCAGTGCGCGGGTGATCAGCGCGGGGCCACTCGCGTTGATACCGATATCCGTGTATTGGCGATTGCGCTCCTCCACGGAGAAATCCCGGCCGGCGACGATCCTCAGGCCGAGGGCGGCGGGAAGCCCGTTGCCGATGTACATCGCGCCGTTTGTCTTGGTGCCGTTGTCGGCGTAGAGATCGCCGTTCATCTGCACCAGCGTTTCCATGGGAATGGAGCCGGCGATGCTGGTGGCGGTGACGCCGGGGATATGGGCAAGCGCCGATTCGACCTCGAGCAGGCGCGACGGGGGCCAGGGCGTGCCCCTGGCGGTGACCTGCCAGGCGACCACCAGCTGGCCCGGTGCGCTGACGCCATCGGGCGCCATGATCGGCGTGAGACGCTGCTGGATGAGGAACATCACATTGCAGATGATCGCGCAGGCAAGCGCGACCTGGGCCACCACGAGGGCGGGCATGAAGTAGTGCCTGAGCAGGGGCGTGACGATATGGCGCATGGGAGGATCAGGCCTGCTTGATCTGTAATGCGGGAGACAGCTTGCAGGCCTGCCACGCCGGAAGGATGCCGACGACGACGCCCACGACCAGGGAGAGCAGGAGAAGCGAGGCGAACGCCCGAAGGTCCATCCTTGCCGCCTCCGCATACGCTACCGGCTGCATCCGCACGATATGGAGGCCGAGATAGGTCAGGGGCAGGGCCAGAAGCCCGCCGACCACGCCGAGCAGGCCGGCTTCCAGCATGTGCTGCTCGAAGAGCGCGCGCCGGGTGGCACCGAGCGCGCGGCGCACGATCGTGTCGGCCTTCCTGCGCAGGAAGTACGCAGCCAGGATGCCGGCCACATTGACCATGCACAGCAACAGGAATGCCCCCGCGAGCATGGCGTTGAGGTTCACGTCGTCGGGTACCACGTGATTGGCCGCCATCCATGCCGACGTGCCGTACAGACGCGCCTGGGGCGGATAACGGAAACGTCCGGCCTGGTGCTGGGTGTCGGCGAAGGCGAGCAGGGTGTCGCGGAACGAGGACACATGGGTGGCCGAGGGCAATGCCGCCCATACCTCGAGCCAGCGGCAGCCTTCCACCTTGGTGGACTGGAAGGTGACCTTCGCGGAGTCGTCGCCGCAATCGCCCAGCGCCAACGGGCCCACGCCACCGTCCAGTGCCGCTTCCAGCGGCACCACCACCTGCTGGGCCTGTTCCAGCACCTGGCCGTCGTTATGTGGAAGATCCATGAACTTGGTGCGCGGCTTCCATGGCGCGTAGACGCCGATGACATGAAAGAGCCGCTGCCCCATCCTGAGGTCGCGCCCCACGGCGTTGTCCGTACCGAACATGCGCTGTGCGAGGTTCGTGTCGATCAGTACGACCGGCAGGCGATCGCGTTCTTCCTGGGGGCTCCAGGCCCGACCATGGACGAGGCCGAGTTGCAACAGCTCCGCCGCCTGGCCGTAGGCCATCAACCCCGCGACCTGGTCCGAGCGCGCACCGTCGGCGGTGCCGACCTGGGGAAAGGTGCTGGAAAAGGCGGCTTGGTGAGGGGCGCGGTGAATGTCCACCAGCGCCTTGGCATCGCCCAGCGAAAAGTAACTGTTGGGGCGCGTGTAGTTGGCGTTGTCGGAACTGGAGGCGGTCCGGGTATCCATGGTGGCGACGTACAACTGCTCGCTGACCCCGGGGATGGGGGTGCCCGACAGGGCGGCGAAGATAGTCAGGGCCGTCATGCACGAAGCGATGCCGACGGCCATCGTGCCGGTGAGCAGGATCACCATGGGCAGGTTCCTGACGCAGCGTCGGAAGGCCAGCCCCAGGTAATAGGTCGCAAGATCGGTCCGCACGGTGTACGACTCTCCATTCGCTTGCTGTCTATGCACCGCGTCGCCTGCTCATGCGAGAAGCGACACGTCGAACGTGGGGCCGAGATGCTCCCTGTCGTCGTATACGTGCCCGGCCAGGGGGCCGTCGGCGGCGACGAAATGAAAGAACAGCTGGCACCAGATCCCCTGAGGCAACGACTCGCGCCAGTGCGGCACCTCCATCCCTTTGTAAACCATCGCGTCGCCGACATCCAGTTCCACCGAAAGCGTTTCGCCTTCCGATTCGACGAAGATCGGCCATAGTCCATTCGTATTGCGATAGCCCACGGTCAGGGTGACGCTGTATTCGCAGGCGCCACGATCGACGTGCTTCTTCAGGATGGACTCCGTCGTGTAGATCCTCGCGAACGAGTAGGTAGGTAGAAGCGGGGATCCCACATGGTCTTCCACGCGTTTCTGCACCAGGGGCATCATCGCCTCGCCCAGTGCATCCGCATAGCGATCCAGGGCGTGATAGCGCGGATGGGTATGGAAGTATCCTTCGACAGCCACGTAGGAAAGGTAATAACGGAAGGCGATGTCGAGGACGTCGGGGGCAAACAGGCCGGGGAGGCGGGCGTACTTGCGACGCGCGAAATCGGATCGGTCTTCCTGCGTCGTGCTGAGCGGCATTGCGGTGACGATCATGGCGCCTCCGGGCGGACATGGCTGACGAGATCGCGGGCCGCGGCGCGGCCGACGAGGGCGATACGCTGTTCGTCGGAAAGGCCGACGATCTTTTCCAGAAAGCCCGCGGTGGCGCGTTGTTCGAGCAGGTTCGCGCATTCGATGGCGAGCAGCTCGTGTAGTTCGTCGCGAGTGACGGCGATCGCCTCGCCGGTCACGCGATGGACGAGCGTCGGCGCGTCTCCGTCGTACGAAAGCGCCTGTATCAGTGCCGCCGGGCGGTCCGAGACGCTGAACAGGTAAACCAGGCGCTCGGCGTCCGTGCCGATGAAGCCTTCCAATGTCCCGCGTTCGTCCCCGGACAGGCAGCGGTGGCGAAAGGCATTCGTGCCATAGACGCTGTGGAACATGCCGGCCACGCATGTCGATGGTGCGGCACCCCAGCGCAACAGGATGTCGTACGTGCCCGCGAGGTGCGCGTCGAGCGTGCGCGAGCCATGCGCCTGCGCCTGCGCACCCAAGACGAACAGACGGCCCAGCAGGGTTTCCCGCTCGGCGTGGGCCTCGATCGTCGTCATGGCACGAAGGTCTTGACGACGAGCGATATCCGCAACTCGGGACACTCGCGGCTCACACCGCGCGCCACGTGCGGAGTCGCCCCATTGAAAAGCACCAGGCGACCGGGCACGGGGAGCACGGCGTGGAGGATGTCGCCGGTCTCGGCGGAAAGGAACGACGTCTCGCCGGACCAGTCCGCGTCCCATGCGCCGTGCGCATAGTAGATCGCGGTGTAGCACCTGGGATCCTGGTTATCCGTGTGGATGTAGCCCTCGGTGCCGTAGGTATGGCCGTTGGCATAGACCCGGATCGGGCGATGACCCCTGAGCGGGCCTTCCGACAGCAGGCTCCACAGGGCGAACACGGGATGTTCCGGACCGAGGCGCGCGAGTGCGTCTTCGCAACTGGACGTCTCGTTTTCCTCGCCTCCTGCGAAATGGGCGTGCCAGAAACCGTAGCGGTCCCGTTCGCGCACCGACTTCCATCCATAGGCCCAGATAGGGCGACGCATCAGCGCCATGAGCGAGCGTCGCAACGCTTCGGGCACCAGGTGGTCGTGGATATCGACCTGGCCGATCGGCGGTCGTGCGATGACATCGTCGTCGAGTACGCTCATGCGGAAAGCTCCTTCTCAGGTTCCGTCGATAGGGGGCGCGAGACGCCATCGCCTGCCGCGGCGGACTGGGTCTCCGCAACACGCAGTTTTCCCCCCGCGAGTTCGTAGATCCGGTCGGCGATGGCCAGCGTCTGCGGGCGGTGGGCGATGATGATGCGCGTCACGCTGAGACCGCGGATCGCCTCGTTGACCAGCCGCTCGTTCTCGAGGTCGAGATGGCTGCTTGCTTCGTCGAGGATCAGCACGCGTGGCCGTCGATAGAGCGCCCTGGCGAGGATCAGCCGCTGGCGCTGCCCACCGGACAGCGACGCACCGAGATCCACGATGCGCGTGTCGTAGCGCAGCGGCATGCGCATGACTTCCTCGTGGATCTGCGCGAGCCTGCCCGCACGGACCACGTCCGCGCGGGAGAAATTCGGTTCGAAGAATGCGATGTTCTCCGCGATCGTGCCGTTGAACAGCTGGTCGTCCTGGAGGACGCATGCCACCGATCGCCGGAAGTGGTCATTGTCGATGGCATCGAGCGCGACGCCATTGATGGACACTCCACCGCGAGCGGGCACCAGGAGACCGAGGAGCAGTTTCGCCAGCGTGGACTTGCCCGTCCCCGACGGGCCCTTGATCGCGACGCACTCGCCATCGCCGACGTCGAGATCGACACCGTCGAGGATCCACGGGCCGTCGGCATCGTAGCGAAACGACAGGTCGCACACGTCGATCCGGTAATTGTCTCCGGCCGGAATGGTGCCTGCCCCCGGATTCCCGCCGTCGTGGGCGACGATATCGCCAAGGCGCGCGTTGTGCAGTCGAAGGGTGCGCCATTCGGAGGCCAGGTCCACCAGATGCGTGGAGCGGATCGAGAACTGCGACGCATAGGTCAGGTACGCGATGAGCATGCCTGGGCTGAGCTGGCCACGCATGACCAGCAGCGAGGCGGCGGCGATCGCACAGATCCAGTGCAGGCGGAGAATGAGCTGGCCTATGTCATCGACGATCATCGACCAGCGCTGGACCACCACGGTCGAGCGCGCCGCGTCGCTGGTGCGACGGGTGTATCGGGCGAGCTTGATCGGTTCGGCGCCCGTGGCCTTGATCGAGTGGATACCATGCAGCATCTCCAGCAGCAGGCCCTGCTGGGAGGATTGCGCATGGATGTTGCGCTCCACGGCCTGGAGATAATGCGGCAGGGTGACGGCGCGCAGGATGCCGTAGACCAGCGTGAAAGCCAGCGTGAGCGCCACCAGCATCGGCGAATAGAAGCAGATGATGACCAGCGAAAGGACGGCGGTGAGGCCGTCGAGCGCACCTTCGACGAAACGGTGCGTGACGACGCGCTTGATTTCCTCGATGGAGGCGAAGCGCGAATGGATATCGCTGATCGACCGCTTGATGAAGAACGTGTACGGAAGGCGCAGGAGCCGGGCGCATACTGCCGCATTCCAGCTGACCGACAGGCGTTCACCCAGGGTCATCAGCAGATTCGACCGGCAAAGCGAAAGCAGCGCGTGGAGGCTGGCTACCGCGATGAAGCCGCAGGTTAACTTGATCAACAGTGACGTGTCCGCCGCGGGGATGATCGCGTCGGTGGCAGCCTGGACGAACAGTGGCGAGATCAGGGCCAGGATTTCGAGCGCCAGGGCAAGGCCGCCCACCGCGGCCAATCGGGAGGCCTGGTGTCGCAGGCCCTCGACCAGCAGGCGCAAGGCGCTCGTTCCACCGGAGGCCGCGCTCGGATGGAACGTGGTTCCGGGAGAGCACTCGATGGCGATGCCGGTGAAGCGTTTATCGAATTCGGCGGCATCGATCGTGGCGCGGCCGAGCGCGGGGTCGAGTACCGTGAAACGGCCGTCTGCCATCGACTCCAGGACGACGAAGTGGACGATGTCCCAATGCAGGACACAGGGAAGCTGTAGCCGCCCGAGATGGACAGGTTCGGCGCGGAAGATACGCGTGTCCAGGCCGATGCTTTGCGCCATGTTCGTGAGGGCGCTGACGCTGGTCCCGCGCGTAGACGGAATGAAGCGTTCTCTAAGCTGCTCCAGCGTCCAGCGCTGGCCATGGAAGTTCGCGACCATGGCCAGGCAGGCATGGGCGCATTCGAGCATCTCTGCCTGCAGGACGAGGGGGACGGCTCGACGACGGCTGAAGCGCGCCCGGGTCATCGACTCGCATCCCTGGCTGGGTGGCCGAAGACCCAGCTGAGCAGGCTTGAACGTGTCGTGACGCTCAGTGGCGTATCGCCAGGCCCGCGCGTCCAGGCGCCCCGGATCGCTATCCTGCCGTCCCGTGCCGAGGTCGGCGCACGGAGGATCGTTCCGTAAATGTCGCCGAGCCTGACCTCCGCCCCGACATGCAGCGGAGCCTCGCTACCGTTTGGCCTGCGGAACGAAACGCACGATGCAAGGCCTGCGCCGCAATCGTCGGCGGGAGCGACTTCGACCTGGCCGATGCGTCGTTCCTGCACGTGGATGGCGAGTCCTCCGACCAGCAGGAGCGCGACAAGGAGCAGGCATGCGGTGGCGACGACGTGCATTCCGCGCAGGGGTGCCGCGCTCTGCGTTCGCAGCCAGTCCACCCCGCCGGGGTGATCGAACACTTCGCGGCGGAGCAGCGGTGGCAGTTCGTCGCGATCGTCGGCGATCGTGTCGTTCATGCCACGAGCACCCCGTCGTCGACGTCGGCTCGATCTTCACGCAGGCGGGCCTCGCCGCCCAGGAGCCGCTCGTCGACATGGCGATAGAAGGCGGTGAGTGCCTGGCAATACACCGAGCGGTTCTCGAATCCTCGTGCACGGGTGTATCGATGGGCCACCTCGCCGCCAGCGCACGAATCTGCATACGCGCAACCGGCGCAGGCCGCGGGCGCCTCGATCAGCGAACCGACCAGCGCTTCCAGGTGGGGTTGTCCGAGGTAATCGTCCAGCGTTGCATGGGCTACCGCGAGGTCGCGTTGCGACCAGAACCAGTCGGTGGCGACCATGAAATCGTCCTGGATGCGGATGCGACCGTCGCTCAGCAGGGCAAACCCCAGGGTGATGCGAGAACGATCCCCGCGAATCCCGTGGCGCGCCGCGAGCAGGCCGCGGATCACGGTCTCGAAGAAGACGACTTCCACCGAGTCGCGATGATGAGTCAACCAGTAGTCGAACGTGTCGCACAGGAAAGAGGCAAGTCGATCCTGGTCGGCACCGTACCATGGTTCGTCGGCGGTACGGTCGACGAAGAGCAGCTTGATCCGCCGGACGCCGAGGTCCTCGACGAGATGGAGGTACGACGGCACACCGGAGAAATCGTCCCCCATGACCGCCAGCGCCGTGAGATGGATGAGCCCGCCCTCGTCGAGTGGAAGCAGCCTGGAAAGCGTGTGGCGTACGCGGTCGTGGGAACCGCGATCGCGATGATCCATCCGATAGCGATCGTGAATGTCTTTCGGGCCATCGATGCTGATGCCGACGCCCATGCGTTGTTCGGCGAGCAGGGCGAGCCAATCGTCCGACAGATGGACCCCGTTCGTCTGCAGCGAGAAACCTACCGACAGTTCCGGCTCCAGCCGGCGGCGCGCTTCCAGGCAGAAACGACGGACATGGGCCGCCTTAGCCAGCGTCGGCTCGCCGCCATGGAAACCGAATACCACGCGAGGAAACGGGGTATCACGCCTGGCCTGCTCGACGAACGTCAGCAGATCGTCGAGATGGCCGGACGCCATGAGCGCGGGCCGCTCGTAGACCTCGGCGTTGTCGGCGGTGTAGTAATAGCAATAGCTACACTTGAGATTGCAGCGTTCGACGAGCTTGACGATGACGTACAGGGCGTTGATGCGCATGGCGGGCGTTCCTTCGGGCCGGGACTCCGGAAGACGAGGCGGTGTTGAACCGCCCCGTCCTGGTGGCTTGGCTGTCAGGCGCCCGGTGCTTTGGGCTGGCTGGTCACCGGGCCGCCCGGCTTGCCCGGCGGCACCGGCTGGACCGGTCCGACCTTCACCCAGCCACCATCACCCCCAAAGATGTCCCTTGCTTCGATCTCGTCCAGTTCGCGCAGCACCAGTTCGGCCGCGGCCCTGGCGAGATCGTCCTTCTTTGCTTCAATGCTCATCTTCAAGTCTCCGTAATCAAGTTGCCACACCGGCAACAAGTATCTGCGGGCCCACAGATTCGTTTCCTGCCGGTTCGACCAGGGAAATCACGTCGTGCACGCGATCGTCGCCATGATCTTCCAGGCAGGTTTTAAGGCGTCGCCACAGTTCGGCGCCGCCTTCGCTAAGGATGTCGGACGTGTCCAGAATGGGTAGGCAATCGGTTGCGAGCATGAGTCGTCGGCGCTCGATGCGGCGTTCGAGATCGCGCCGTTCCGCGCCTTCCGCTTCCACGGATTCCAGGGCCAGCAGGACATTGATATGTTCGTGAGCTGCGGTCAGCGCGCGACGGGAGGTCAGGTAGGAGCGGCGTGCGGGCACGTATTGCACCTCCTCGCGACCGGCGGCACCGAGGTTCATGACCAGGGCGAGCTGGCACAGGCGCTGGTGACATGCCGCGACCACCAGTACCTCGATGTAGTCGAGGCGATCCAGGCCACAGGGCAGCGCGACGAGTCCGGGAAAGCGTGGGCTCGTTGCCGCGACATCGTTGCCCTTGGGTACCATGCACGCGCCGGCCAAGGCACCGCGTACCCACGTGCCGTAGGCGCCGCGTGTCGCGTCGAGCGCGGCGAAGGCCTGGACAAGGGTCGTGGACGTCGTCATATCGCCGGGCAGCGAATGAGCAGGCGCCAGTGGATCGGGGAAGATGGCGGGCCGGGCGGGCGGACCCGGCGCCATCATGTAGAAGCCCTGGCCATCGGCGCCAGGTGGCAACAGGAACGCCAGGCTGTCCGCGAGGACCTTCCGCCCATGCCGTGTTCCGAACGACGCGTCGCCGGCTTGCGAACGGAGGGTGAGCATGCCCTCTGTCGCCAGCACATGGACATCGCCAGCCACGGAAACGACGTGACCATCCAGGAAGATCGAGCCCTCCCGCTCCAGCGTGCAGGTGAACTCGAACGGATCGTGGTGAAAGGCGAGGATGAATTGGAGCGCCGCCAGCATAGGCTGCTGCTCCAGCGCATGGGACACCACGCCCAGTTCAGGCTTCCACGTACCCGATGCCGGCGGGGCGATGGCGGCGATCATGATCCCTGCGGCGTCGCTCGCCTGCGGGTCGATGGCTGACAACACGGTCTTTCGCGTGCGCTCGAAGACGCGCAGGGCCACCAACGCAGGCAAGGTCGCGGATTCGGCCTCGTAGGGCGAGGCGAAGGCCCGGGCAATCGATTCCATGAAGTCCCCCAAGGGTTGCTGCAGATCAGTGCTGCGATATGGCCCGGTCGCGAAGGAAATACGTCGCGATCCATTTTTCGCCACTACCCAGCGGAGCGCCGGAATGCATGGTCAGCGATGCCGGCGACTGCTGCGGGTAGGCGAAATACACGGCCGAGCCGCGTTGCGGATAGATTTCCAGCTCGATATCCGTGAACGTCGTCACGCCCCCGTCCGGCGGGGTGTTGAGATACAGGATGAGCGTGGCGATACGCTGCCCCTCGCGGTCGATCAGGCCGCGATGGGCTTCCGGGTCGAAGAAGTCGTGATGCGGGCCGAAGTCCGCGCCGGGCCGGTACCTGACGACCTGGGTGTTTTCCATATGCGTCGCGGGCCACCCCGTAAAGCGCGACACGCGTTGCTGGATGGCATCCACCAGTTCGCTCGCGCCGGGAAGGAAATTGGCCTGGTCGCTCGTGCGGCTGTAGGCTTCCTCGCCGTTCTCGTCGACGACGCCATCCGCGCGAATGATGAGGGATCGCCTCAACAAGGGCGTGGCGTCCGCGATGAGGCGTTCGCATTCGTCGGCGGAAAGGAAATCGCCGACCAGGCACAGGTCGGGATGATGCACTCGCACCTGTACGCTGGCCCCGCGATCGCCCAGGTCGAGGCGGGACGGGAGCCGCGTAAGGTCGGGGCCGACGCGTCGACCGTGCAACTGCGGTGAGATGCTCTTGCTGTCGAAGATCTCCGCGATGGCGTTTTCGGCGGCCTTCTCGTGCCAGCCGATGGACATCAGTTCGCCGCGGATGGCCTTGGCATCATGGCCGTGGGAGCGAAGCAGGCTGACGAAGCGGCGGCGGGCCAGCGTTTCGTCGACGACATGGGCGTCGATGGCGGTCGGACACGGCCCTACGGAATCCAGGATGACCTTCATCGGGTGCGTTCCCTGCGGATACTGCGTTTTAGTCACCTGGGGCACGACGGTACGCCAAGGCGACGAACGTCATGTCCTGGGGTCGAATTCGCTAGCGAGTGTCGCGATGCTTTCGTAAAGCCGCGACGAACTTCTGTTCCGTTTTCCCCAACTGTCGTATCGGCGTGCTTTAGCAGCGATACGAGCGAGGCCTGAGCCTACGGTCGCCGAGTTGATCGGGTCAATGCTTCATGGAAGGGTGATTTGTGAAAACGCAGAATCGTGTCGGTGATGACTGCATGCAAGCGATTGATTACACTCCCCGACTGAATTACTTGTAGGAATAGTCCTACAAGTAATTCAGTTCACGCCTACGCGTTAACTGCATCGATGGCGACGCATCGCGCAATTTCTTTCGAATCCACCAGGTCAGGCGCTTACGCGCTCGATGCGAGCCAGGGCATGGAGGTGATCGAGGACGGCATCCACGCCAATGTCGCTCATCGACTTTGCGGCCACATGACGAGCGCGCGTGAAGCGACATCCCCACAGCGCCGGTGACGTCGGGCCGAAGAGACCGACGGTCGGCACGCGCGCGAAGTCGGCGACGTGGAGGAAATACGAGTCCACGCCGAGGAAAAGGTCCGCCGTGGCGACCAGTGCCGTGGTGGCCGCCAGATCCATGCCCTCGATGCTGAATACCCGGCGCTCGTGACGGCCGAAGTCGAGCCCTCGGTCGTCCGGGTCGATGACGACGGCGACATGGTCGTCATGCGAGTCAAGAAAGCGTTCGAGGACGGAACGAAAGCGAACGGCGTCCCATTCCTTGTCGGATTTCGTATGCGTGTGCACGACAAGCAGGCGGGCGTGGGCAGGCAATCGATCGCGAAGCTGCCGGCAAAGGGCGATCGAGCGCGTAGAGGGTGGCGGCAGGGTGGCGAAATCGTCGATGTGCAGGCGATCGTCCAGGTATCGCGCGATGACGAACGCACTGTCGGCCATGTGCGCTGTATCGGTGAGCGGGGCCAGACGGCCGCCATGGCTGGCGATTCTCAGGTGGGGTATGTCGGGAAACCGGCGGACGATATCCAGGTTGTCGTCGGACTCCCACCAGTTGAGGTTGATGAAAGCATCGAAGTCGGAAGCGAATGTCTCGAACTGGGCGGGATCGAAGGCGAACGCGTTGTTTGTCGCGCCCATGTGGATCGCATGCACCGACCGGAAACCGGCGTCCGGATAGAAGCGCTCCCACGCGTCCGGTGTACCGGCGAACGACAGGCGTCCTTCGAAGATCCGTTGCAGGGCGAGAATGCCGGGACGGGCAAGGAGGTGGTCGCCGAACGCGCCGAAGAAAAAGGCGATCGGTCGCCGGGCCCTGCGCCAGGCCTGGATATCGTCGGTCATCATGCGTTGGCACCTTCCTGATGTCGAATGGAGCACGGGGAGCCAGGCTTGGCCTGGCCGCGTCATGGGGTCCGTTTATACCTCAGGCAGCGGACGTGGCCGCGCCCGTCCACCTGGACGAAGGCTGCGCTATTCTGCGATCTTTCAGGGGTGGAGCAGGGCATGTCGACGGATCGTTCAGAGGTTTTTTGGGGCGTTTTTTGGGCGAATATTGCCGCAACGGCATTATGTGCATTGGCATTTGCCATCTTTTCGGCGATCCAAAGCTACCGTGAAACGCAGCAGATCAATGCTTTGGTGAAGTCGATTACCACGATGGCGGCTCCCTCTGTTTCGTCGCCGTCAATGCCGTATTTTTCACCCGATCCACGCATTGCCTCTGAGGCGGCCCAAGCAAAACGCCCGCGTCGGCTGGCTAGTAATCAGCGTTGCGCGAGCGGAGTGGTGATCTTAGTGGACGGTAGCTCTTACACGCAGACCGGCGAGCGGTGTTCGGGTAGCTTCATCGTGCCATAGGCGGCGCTCTGTGCGCCTTAGTCATCCACGAATACCGCATAATGTATATTATGTAAAATAGAAAATGTGACAGCGCCGCCTATCCGGTTGGCGCATGCCGCGACTCTTCTGTCGTCGGTCGCATTCGATGTCATTTGGTCATTGACCTCGTCGTAACCCTCATACCTTGTCATTCCTAGTTGCTTGAAATGCATAAGTTATTGATTTATCGGTCATGTATCTCCCGTTTGCGGACTCAGTTAAGCTGCCGACCAGCGCAGACCCGTCGTCACAGTCATTAACGACGCCGTCAATCATCATTAGGCGACATGGTTAGCGACATCTGGCGAGGCCATGGCTGCGGATACCCTAAGGTGCCTTTCTTGTAGAACGAGCTGGCGATTTCCGGCTGCGTTTTGCAGCTCCGTCGACAACAGCGGCGGCCTTCGCTTTTGAGCGTTGTGGTGTGACAGCCCGGCCTTTTGCCAGGACCTTCTCTAACGCCAATGCAACACCCTTGGAACGAGCCGCCTCGTTATCCGCTTTCCGCAATTGATCCCGCAATAGGTCGCGCTCGGTCTGAACCGTAACCAGTGCGTTCTGATGCGCTCGCTCCGAGGTTTCGTAACGGTGTTGCCACTGCTTGGCGTCTAATCGAGCTCGATCGATCTCTTGGTGCGCTCGGTCTTCAACATTCCGTAGATAGGTTTCTTTCTGCTCTCGATCCCTTCGGAGTTCGCCATCTCGTTCGTCGAGTAGCGCGCGAAGCTCTTTGATCTCTAGAGCTTGCTGATCGCCAATAGCCTGAAGGCGGTCGCGCTGCTGCACAAGGTCGGCACGAAGCGCCTCGTTGTCCTGTAGCCGGGTGTCCAGCGTCTGACGAGCGCGTTCGGTCAGCTCCAGAGCCGCTTTGGCCCGGGTGGTCTCGGCGTCGGCTGCCAGCAATCGGGTCTCCCACCCCCCCTTTCTCGAGCCAATTCGGCGCTTTCGTTTTTGAGGTTTGCTATGACTTCTCGGTTGGCATGATCAACGGCCAACCGCCATAACTCGACCATCGCCTGTCCTACCGAACCAGGAACATCCGGAACGGTGCTCATCTCGCGTAATCGCTCACCGAGCCTGTTACGCCAGGCTTCGAGCATGCGCGTGACGGTGTTCGGATCCGTAGACCTCGTTACACCCGCATCCAGCTTGGTCTTGCCGGAACAGCTGACGCAGCAAGCGGCCGATGCGGTACGTGAACTGCTCGCCGAAGCGGCCGCCGCGAACACCACGCGCAGCTACGCCGCAGCGCTGCGCTACTGGGCCGGCTGGCACCAGTCGCGCTTTGGCATCGAGCTAGCGCTGCCGGTGACGGAGGCTGTGGTGATCCAGTTCCTAGTCGACCAAATTCGACGCAAAAACAAGGCCGACTTGGTCAGCGAGTTGCCGCCAGCGACCGATCAGGCGCTAGTGGCCGCGGGCCTCAAGGCCAAGCTCAAGCCGCTCAAACTCTCGACGGTGACCCAGCGCGCCGCCGTACTGTCGACGGCGCACAAGCTGAAGCGGCTGCCTAATCCCTGCGAGCTGGCCAGCATCCGCACCTTGCTCAGTCGGTCCCAGCGTTCTGCGGTGAAACGTGGCGAGCGGCCGACCAAGAAGACCGCGATCACCCGCCCCGAGCTCGAGGCCATGTTGGCCACCTGCGACCACTCGCTGGAAGGGCTCCGCGATCGCGCCCTGCTCTGCTTTGGCTTCGCCAGCGGCGGGCGTCGGCGCAGCGAGATTGCCGCCGCCGATCTGCGTGACCTGCGCAAGACCGGTGACGAGAGCTACATCTATCGGTTGGAGTATTCGAAGACCCAGCAGGCCGGCGTAAAAGCGGATTCGACGCCAGATAAGCCCATCCTAGGGCGCAGCGCCGAAGCACTCGCCGCTTGGCTGGAGACGGCAGGGATTCGTGAAGGGGCGATCTCCGGCGCATCTGGAAGGATCGAATCGGTCCTGCCCTGCTTCCAGGCTCGGTGGCGACCATCGTCAAGCGACGGGCTGCGCTGGCCGGCCTGGAGGGGAACTTTGGGGCGCACAGCCTGCGGTCGGGGTTCGTGACCGAGGCCGGCAAGCAAGGCGTCCCGCTGACGGCGGTGATGGCCATGACGGAGCACCGCTCGGTGGCCAGCGTGATCGGGTATTTTCAAGCCGGAGCAGCAGAGGACAACCCTGCAGCAAGGTTACTCAAATAAATTGCTGAGTTGCATTTAGTTGCCCACTCGTAGTAGCAGCGGCGACCTGCCTTTGACCCTAGCACGACTCCAGCCCTGCCCGTCGGCCTCGGAGTTGGGCTTAGTCGCCGCCCGCGCAGACTGGACACGACCCCGAAGTCGCGTAATGATGATGGCATCACAGCTGCGGAATGGATGCAATGTCAGCTACAACAGTCTTGCCAGGTGCGGCCGATTTGGCAGCAAGGTGTCACGAGATCCAAGTAGGGCTCTCCGATTCTACGGTTCCTGAATTCGACCTTCTGACAAAAATCGGAATGTGTGTGCGCCTCGCGCTGCATATTCGCGGCCTGCCCCCCATTCCGTTTGATGTACTAAAGCTCGTCGGCCATCACTTTCTCTCGATTCCTCCGATGCTCGCAGAGCAGATCGTACGACTGTTGGCGGAGATCGAATTCGTGAGGCTTGGTACGGAAGGCACTCGGATCAAGACCGTTGTCCCGGATGTTCCTTATTACGAAGACATGTACGCCCAACTTGGGCAGTACGCGATCGACGAAAAATTGAACGAAGCGGAGCAACTTAGCGTAGCGCTAGTCCACCGGCTTTCAAAAACCCCGGAGAATCTAGAGGCGCTGAGGGCGAAACTTGGGGCTGAGAATAAGTTATTCACGCGTGCTGTGGCCGTAGGCGTGGACGGCTCATACTTGAAGCAAGTGCGTGCGCGCGGCCGCGACATTCTCCTGACTCCTACCCACTTTGCGGAGAATCCGGAACTCTTCGCTGACATTGCGGCCAAGGGGGGCGCGAGAGACATTCAGAAAGTTTTTGATGCAATTCGATCTATGCAGGGCGTACCTCTTTCGCTTATCCAGAAGACTGGAAAACTTGGCAATACGAACCTGACGAAGGGCGAGTCAGACTTGGCGATCCGACTTGCCCAGGATGGACTCGTCAAGCCGCCAAGCATCACAACCTCTCACGCCGGCGAGAATTTTTTTCTGTTCACGCCGACACCCGGTGGCGCGGCTCTCGCGCCAACAAAGCGAGACATATACGAAAAGGCAATGGCGACAGTTGCGGCGGTGCGGCAGGGTCAATTTCTGTCAAACAAATACAAGATCAATAATCCTGCCGCTCTTCTCTACGTTCTGAAGCGCGACCTTAAGCTTGGGCGCGCGACAACCGAGGCCGCGCAACAGTACCAGAATCTAACCCATCTTAGGATTGCTCGCCTCGACGATGTGGGAGGCGGATTCAAGCAGCTGCAGATCATCAATACGCCAGAGAATATCGAGGCTCTCGACATTGCGTACGATCTCGTAAACGGAGGCGTTGCACAAGGAATTGAGGTCGATGACTCCGCTCGATTTGCGATCCAGCAAGACCAGACCTTCGTAGAATCACTCATCGCGACGACGAAGTTACAGAAGACTAAAAAAATTGCACTGAGCGACGAGCAGCAAGAGCAGCTTGACCTTTTCTTCATTAAGTGAATCCATGAAAGACAGAGATCAAAAGCACAACGCCTTGCGCTACTGCGTGTCTAAGCGCTGGTACCCGCAGCTTGAGGTCGATGTACATTCGCTGCAAGGCGTGGCGCGAAAGGCGGTCTTGATGACGGACTTGGATGTATTTGCGTCCATTCCGGATGACTTTGGTGGCTATCGCCAGGCGGTTTTTGATTGCAAGACGCTTTCACGTGAATCCCCGATCAACCGTTCCATGTGGCTTAGAGGCGTGCTCGACAGATTGAAAGCCGAGCACGGCTTTTGCATCTTGAAAAAGGCTTCTATTGAAGCGGACCACCGACTCGTCGCCGATCAGATCGGTGTCTTCCTGTTAGCAGAAGACGAATTCGACATATTTGCCACCGCCACGTCCGCCCATTACGGTGATGCGCTTGGTCATACCGCAAATATCGACAATTGGGAGCAGCTGTTCGCTGTAGCTAACCGCTTTCCTGCGCTAGAGTCTGCTCTTGTCTATCTGCGATCGACATACTGGATGCAGGATGATCCTGGTGCGGCGTGCCGAAAAACGGTCGCCGCACTGCACGAGGTGCGCAACGAATTTGACCCAGAAAAAACGGGACATGTAGCAATGGTTGCAGACTTCTGTTCAATCTTTGCGCGGTCGCTCGCAGTATTCAGCGCACGACTCTTCCGAGCGTACCTACACCCCAAGCATCAGGAGCGTTTGGACGAGGCTGCAAAGGTAATGCTCTACGGCGGACGAGACGCCTATGAGCATAGAAATCATCTCTATCGTCTTCTGAAGGAGAAGGCTGGCGTAGAGACTGGTAATGTAGACCTCGCGCTCCCGGATTGGGCTGCTTACATTAAGCTATTAAGGCAACTACTTGATGCGCCGGTTGCGGTTGCCCAGTCCCCTTTGATCATCCGCGAGCTCGGTTTTGCATGCCTTCTAGATTCGAATGATCTTAGCTTTGCGAAGCAACTCTGTCAGGAGTCGCCCCAGGCCGGTCGTTTTGCTGTCCTGATCGTGTCGTACTTGCTCAAGTCGGCCAAGCTCCCCCCGGAATTCTCCGAGAAGATCACGAACAAGCTTATTTCGCTGCTCTAAAGTCGCTCGATGGGCGAGGAAGAACGACGGCACGGGGGCGAGCCGTAGACGCGGCCGTCGCCATGTAGAAGAATTGACGAAGAACGATTGAACGTTGAGAAGAGCCATCGGATGAAGGCAAGAACGTTTTCAGATGTGTTTGCTCTCCAACCGGAGCGATATGCCTGGTTGCTCGGTGCCGGTGCCTCGGCTAGTTCTGGCATTCCCACCGGTTACGACATGATCACGGATTTCAAGGCACGAATCTTCTGCCGAGAAAACAAACTATCACCCAAGCAGATCGATGCGACGGATCCGCTTTGGGCGCAGCGCATCGCACGATTCTTCGCAACTCAGAACATTCTTCCACCTCCAGGAGACCCGAGCGAATACGCCCGTGCCTTCGAAGTATATCTACCCACCGAAGCTGATCGGCGCCGTTACATTGACGACAAGGTCAGTCTGGGTCGGCCTTCGTTCGCACACAAGGTCCTGGGCGCATTGCTAGTATCGGGGAAAACTCCATGCGTTTTCACCACCAATTTCGACAGCGTCATCGAAACCGCCGCTACGCTCGCGCGCCATCACGGTGATGCCAACAACGGTAAGGATTTGACGGTGTCTGCCATCGATGACCGCGACCGAGCTTTACGCGTTGTCGAAGAAGGCACTTGGCCGCTGTTGGTCAAGCTCCACGGTGACTTTCGTTCGGTGGAACTCAAGAATACCGAAGCAGAATTGGCTCGGCAGGATGCAGCACTGCGTAATGTCCTCGTCGATTGCGCACAACGGTTCGGTCTCATCGTGATGGGTTATAGCGGTCGCGATGCGTCGGTCATGGCTGCCTTAGAGTCCGTGCTCGAGGAGGCGCATCCTTATCCTGCCGGAATCTACTGGTGCACGCCCTTCCCCAGCCAGCTACTACCGGCGGTGAGCGCCTTTTTGAAGCGGGCGGCCGCCGCGGGCGTCACGGTGCATGTGATTGAGGCAGCCACATTCGACGAGTTCGCGGGCGACCTCAACGAGGTGGTGACGTTTTCGGACGCTTTGGCTGATTTTGTCGGGGCTCCGACCTCGGCATCGGCCCCGCACGCGATGCCGATGCCGATGCCGAGGTCCGAAGCACGGGAGACGCCGGTGTTGCGCTGCACAGCGTTACCGTTGGGGGCCCTGCCCGCCGAAGCCCGCTGCTTTCGGCTCGCCACTGAGATCAGTCTTACGGAGATACGAAAGGCGTTGCGCGCAGCGCGCGCCCGCGTCATCGTTGCCCGTGCTGCGCGGGATTATGCGGCCATAGGCTCGGACGCCGACCTTCTGGCAGCGTTGGCCGCCTACGGCCCCGAATTAGTGGGCACAGTGGCCCTGAATCCCCAAGGGGACTCGTGGGCTCGTGGTCTGATATACGACGCCTTGATCTATGCACTGTGCAACCGGCGGCCTCTGATGCGCCGCCTGCATCGAAACGGGCATTCAATCTTGGTCCATGCCGGACGCCCCGAAGATTCCGCCGAGGTCGTTGCAAGGCGCAAACAGGCGTTAGCTCCGCTATCAGAGGCCTACGGCTCGGCAGTGTCGGGCCGCGATCCAGGTCTGAAATGGGACTTCGCGGAAGGCATTGAAGTCCGTTTGGATCAGGCGGATGGACGGTGGTGGTGCGTGTTTGACCCCATGACACATCTCGAGGTTCCGGTTTACGAGGTCCCACGACACGATGGAAACGGCACGCATCGGGTCATGGCTCCAGCCGATCGCGAAAAAGCCGCTAACTGGCGCCGCGAGCGGTGGGTCAGGCGTTACAACAAGCAATGGGGTCCGATGCTCGATGCATGGTCGTCGCTCCTGGCAGGTCCAACGGGGCGGTGCCAGCCCTTCCACTTATCGGACGGCGACGGCATTAATCCCACGCTCGACATCGGCTTTAAGACGGCTTGGAGCCGCCCGTCCCACACTCATCCCTCATTCCGCTAGGACGCGCATGAAACCGTTGGACGCCAAGCTTTCGCCGTTTCAGCTGCTAGACGAACCTATGCTCTCCTTTGCACCAGGTGTGGGATCCGACGTCGACATTCATCCATTGAAGGGCCTATTGCGGTTCGGTCCCTATTCGACCGATGTGCTGGCGACCTACACCCCCGAATTGCGCATTGTCCTCATTGGGCCAGAAGGTGGGCAAGCACAAGTGGTATCGCTACTCAGGAACCTGCACGGGCAGCAGCCTGCTACCGGGACCGCAGGGTACGTGCCCGACTTCCCGGGATTTGAGCGAGTGTTCAAGATCGCGTTGAAGTCGACACACAAGGCGCATTACATTGCTTGGCCAGAACAACTGGGCGCCATGAACGGCGAAGGGCGTGAGCAGGACAAGCTCGTGCATGCTTTCCAGGACGCGTTGGCAAGACTTGATCTGATCCGCGAGCAATTCGATGTCGCGGTGGTCCACATTCCGGACCACTGGCTCGCCGTGTCCAACAGCGACACATTCAACGCGCACGACGTGTTCAAAGCCATGGGAGCACGGGCGGGAATCCCGACGCAGGTACTAAACGATCGGGTGTTCAGTTATGCCCGATCGGCGCCGGCGGCGGTGGCCTGGCGCATCTCAATCGCTTTGTATGTGAAGGCGGGCGGCATTCCATGGAAGCTTGCGCCAATGGCCGGGGTACCCGAGGGCACCGCTTACGTCGGGCTCGCGTATGCGCTGCGCACCGTCAACGATAAAACCCATTTCGTGACCTGTTGCTCGCAAGTGTTCGACATGGACGGAGGCGGCATGCAGTTTGTCGCGTTCGAGGCCCGCGACCCGGTCAACGACGCTGCGGCCGCTCGCCATAACCCGTTTCTGAGCCGCGCCGACATGCGGGCAGTCATGGCCCGAAGTCTCGCTTTATACCGCCAGCGCAATGGCGGTGCGCTGCCTACCCGACTAGTCGTCCACAAGACCACACCGTTCTCAACGGACGAGCTGAGCGGGTTGCGCGACGCCACTTCGGGCGTCGTCGAGGTTGAATGCATGTCCGTGGGCGAACAGGCCGGATGGCGCGGCGTGTGGATGATTCGTGACCAGTATGGTGCAAAATCCGGCGCAAAACCTGTCAAGCCCGACGGCTATCCAGTGCCTCGGGGAGTGCTCCAAGCCAAGTCCGAAACCTCGTTCTTGCTTTGGGTAGCCGGCAACGCGCCAAGCGCCAGTTCACGAGGGGGCTATTTCCAAGGCGGCAAAGGTATTCCCAGGCCCTTGCTGGTAACGCGTCAAGCCGGCAGCGGCGACTTTGGGCTAATCGGCGAAGAGATCCTCGCGCTCACCAAAATGGACTGGAACAACGATGCGCTCTACGACCCGGTGCCGGTGACCATCGGCTACTCGCGGCGTCTAGCGCGCGCTATTGCAAACGTCCCGGACTTACCGGGCACCAGCTATCCGTATCGACTGTTCATGTAGGCAGGAACGCGACAATCGGCCAAAACAAGCTTGGCGCGATTTGTGGTCGGTTACGTCATAATCTGAATATAAGGGTATACCGTTGGGCGGGCCGCCCATCGACTAAGAGTTTCGACCCGCGGAGGCGGACACGCGATGGTTCGCCGGTTGGCATCGCCAGTATGCCTGCGTCATGACGCCCGCTCCCGCAGTCAAAGGAGAGGCGCCAACGCCCTGGGGCGACATCTCTCTCGGCACTTTGCTCTGCGGCCCTACCCCCGATAACACAGGCAAATCGCGCTTCAATAATGTCAGCTTTCGGCCACTCGCAGTTGTTCAAGCCAAATTCTTTGATGCGAGTCAAATAAAATTTCAGTCCCGAATCACTCGTTAGATGGCACTGCGCGCCTCATCGCCATATCGACAACGAGCATTGGTTGCCAAGGCAGGGCTGATGATGGCAGCTACTCCCCCATCCAGGCTCACCAAGGTGCTTGGCGGGGGCGCCACTCATCCTGCTATCAGTGCCGACAATCGAAGCCCACCCGGCCTTCGTATATGACGCAAGGTGGGACGGATGATTGTAGCTATTTGAGCTTCCAGCCGAATAGACAGCCACGGAGTTCCTCTTCCCGTCTGAACAGGGCACGTTCGCCGGTGCCTTACGATCGAGCAAGCCGCCGTGATGCGCCACGACTAGCGTCTTCAATCCTTGCGACTGGTACTTGGCGACAATAGAGGGATCGACATACTGATAGGCGGCATCGCCAGGCAGCAAAGAAAAGCGCCCGTCGGCTGATCTGAGCAGCAGGACGAGGCCACTGTCGTTGTGGGCGGTTCCGGATGCTCGCCCAACACTTATATTGCTTGTGTGCACTGTCTTAAGCGTACTTGGCCATAAGATTAGGCGACCGCCCCCAGCTAGAATCCGTGCCTGAAGCTGTTTGGTCTTTGCACCGACCTTTTGGTCTGGGGCAATCCAGGTTTGCTCGAGCACGCAGCGCACGTCGACTGCAGATCCATAGGTTGCCCCCGCGTAGTGATCACGGTGCCAATGTGACAAGATGATCGGAGGAGACTGGGTGAAGCACCACCGCACACCACCGTTAGGCCACGTGTGCTGGTTGTTAGACTCCCCACCACCTATGTCAAAGTAAAGATGCGGTAGGCCACAAGGCGACCCAATGAAGGCCGCAGCGCCCTGCCCCACGTCAAGTACGGCAACCCGAAGGTCCCGCTCCCCTGATGGAGCTAGCACTTCGGCGATGAGCTGCTCTGTTGCCACGTCTCCCATCGGTTGCTCCAATGCCGCCACCACGGGTCTGGGCGTCGCATGAGTGTCACGCACCCGATAGGTAACCCCTTCGGCATCCGCCAAATCACGCATCAGTTGGATGGGCTGACCAGAAGAAGCGTCGCGATCAACTGAGAAGATCCGCTCCGCGCCCTCAAGTCCTTCGATCGAGTCGACACCCCACAAAGCGAGCGCGACCTGGGTGTCAACGACTTGATAGGCGTAAGAAGACGGAACATCCGCGAAGAATGCGCGGCGTTCTTGCTCGCCGCGACTCGCTCGGGCCCAACCGGAGCCTGCTAGGGCGACCTCAACACGCAATGCCACGCGGTCGCCCTCAACCGAGCCGTCGGACACGAAGGCGTGGATGTCCATCGACTCTTCGCCTTGCCAGAATGGTTCGCCAAAAAGCTCGCGGTAGCCTGTCACGTTCGCTGGCATGTCGGATCCTTCCTTTTCTGTTGTCTCGGCTACAGTGCCTCAGTGTTGCCTGGCTTGGGCAACAGGCATCTGATGAGCGTGTCCCACCCTTCCTCAGGTACGACACGATCCAGGCCAGCAGTTTAACTTCAACTGCTTCGCAAAGGCATCAGGCGAGGCCAACCGCTGCGTGCCCTCGGCATGAATTGCCCTACCCCCGATAACCATCCCTAATCACCCTGAGCCGATGGCATCCCCAGATCAAATTCTAAACCTGGAATCACGTCATCGGGTGGAAAAGCTGCATTGTTGCTCGTCAATAAATTGACGCTCAAATAGGTGGCGCATGTGCGCACTGCCCGGAAACCCAGCACTCACCACCCTCAAAGCAACCTCCGAAGCGCATCCAAAGTACCATCCGTTTGCGACGGCGTTAGAACAATCAACTTCACGTCTGACGAATCGTCGATCCCAAGGCTGGAGTACTCGAATGACATCGTCCCGGCGACGGGATGGTTGATGCGCTTTTCCCCCGACTGAGGGCGCAGCACCTCTTGTTGTTCCCACCACAGTGCAAATTCCTTACTCACGAGCGATAGATCCTCGATAAGCCGGGTGAAAGACACGTCCCCTGCGTGGCGTGCAAAATCCGCCCGGAACATAGCCAGCGCTGATCGGGCGACGGTTTCCCAGTCCGCGAGCATGGCTCGATGCCCCGGGTTGGCAAAAAGCAGATGCAGCGAGTTCCGCTGGTCGCCCTCCAGTTGCTCGTAGGGACCAAAAACCACATCGGCAGCACGATTCCAGGCGAGGATGTCCCACCGACGGCCGCGAACGAATGCCGGCTGGTCCTGGAGGCTGGCGAGCATTCGGCGAATGGGCTCCCCTACCCACTCGGGCTCGACCGCCTGGCTGGCATCCGGGGAGACGCGGAAAAGGACGAAAAGATGTTCTCGCTCGGCGGCGTCCAGCTGAAGTGCTCTGGCGATCGCCGACAGCACATCCCCTGATGGATTGACGTCACGACCTTGTTCGAGCCAGGTGTACCAAGTGGTTCCGACACCGGCGAGCATCGCCAACTCTTCGCGTCGCAAGCCGGGCGTCCGCCGCCGGATGCCTGCCGGCAAGCCGACGTCTTGCGGTGTGAGGCGCTCGCGCCTGGATCGCAGAAAGGCTCCCGCTTCGCGTTGTCGGACGGTGTTGCTGGGGATGCTGAGCGTGGTCATGACTTTAACGTAGTACTTTGGATACCAGGATCCACCAGGAACTGTTTGCCCTGAATGGTAGACGGGAAACTCGGGTCAGGGCGCTCTGCCCCGCCTGAGGAACTATATCCATGTCATTGCAACATATCGTAATCGTCGGCGGCTCATCTGGTATCGGGCTGGAGACTGCCAGGCTCCTGCTTGATACCGGTCATAAGGTCACTATTGCCGGGCGAAGCAAGGCACGGCTGGACGTCGCGCTGGGTGTCACGGGTGGTAGGGCTTCAGCCGTGCAGATGGATGCAACCGACGAAGCCGCACTGCCCGACTGCTTCGCTCGACTTGAACCCATCGACCACATGGTGCTCGCCCTCGGCAGTAGCAAAGGCGTCGGCCCTTTCGGCACCATTGCCCTTTCGAACGTCAAGGCGGGTTTCGAGGAGAAGGTGTATGCGCACATTGCCTGTGCGCAAGCGGCTCTACCGTTTATCAGTACGGATGGCAGCCTGATCTTCGTTTCAGGGCTGGCGGCACAGACCGCTACACCGGGAACGGCCGGTATTGCGGCTGCCAACGCGGCGGTCGCGGCACTGGTGCCGGTGCTTGCCGTGGAACTTGCGCCGATACGGGTCAACGGCGTGTCGCCCGGTGTCGTCGATACACCATGGTGGGAGGCCGTTCCCGACGAGCATAAGCAGGCCTTGTTTGCCGAATATGCGGACAAGACGCCCGTTGGGCGAATCGGCCTCGCTCAGGACGTCGCCCAGGCGATTGCCTTCCTGATCAGCAACCGCTTCATGAGCGGCCATATGCTCACCTGCGACGGCGGCCTTCGTCATACGGCCTGATGCCTCACGGGTACTCGTCGTGCCTCCGCATCCAGATGCCCTTCTCGTTACGTCCCAGCGGCGCCCGGTCGAGCCATTGGTAAAGGCACCAAAGCGCATCCAAGCCGCGAGAATAAGCGGAATACGCATGATGGACGACACCGTCTTCGAGGGTAAACGTGCTGATGCCGGGGCGGTCGCGCGCATACGTGGCGACGTCGGTGCCGGTCATGGCGGCGATCTGCGCGACCGGACCGTTGTCTTTGCGGCTCTGCCATTGGACCTCCTCGTCGGTGGACGGGCCGGCCAATGGCGGTTCGTGTTGGTAGTTATATTCGATGCTTCCCGCGCGCTGCTGGTCTTCACTGAACCAGACGTTGAAGTCTGTATTGAAGTCGGTGTCACCGGACGACGCCCAGGGAAAGGTCCAGCCCATACGCCGTTTGAATGCCTGCAGTGTCGCCAGGGGAGCGCGCGATACCACATGGAATGCGACGTCGTGGTTTTCGAGATGGGTCACGATGCCGTCGAATCCGTCGGCGATCGACGAGCATGAGGGGCATCCGGCCGTGTAGTCAGGGCCATACATGAAGTGGTAGATGATCAGCTGGGAGCGTCCCTTGAACAGCTCCGCCAGTGAGAGGGTGCCCTCATCCGTAGCGAATTGATAGGGCTTGTCGACTCGCACCCATGGCAACGCCTGGCGTCGTCGGGCCAGTGCGTCGCTGCGCCGGGTCAGCTCTTTCTCTTCCGCCAGCAGTTCGAGACGGGCATCGAGCCATTCCTTGCGTGATACAACTGGATGGGACATGGCGATACTCCTGTTCAGGGCAATGGATGCTAACGGCTCCCATGCCGCGGTAATCCGGGAACAGATGCCTCACTGAGGGCAGTATGGAAACGCTGTATCGATAGCTTAGATCAAGTCCCGCAGCACAAGATCTGTCTGGTGTATGGCACCGCGCCGGTCGAATGTCAGGTGGATTTTAGTTCCGGGTGCTTCGTTACGCAGCATCCGGCGAAAATCGTAAAGCTTGATGGACTGGATCGACCTGCCATTCACCTTCGTGACGATGTCGCCTACCCATAGCCCCGCGACTGCGGCCGGTGTTCCAGGGCCTATATCCACGATCTCGAAGCCCCTGCCGTTGACGTTGATCCACATGCCCGAACGATCGAATGTATCCAGGTCATCGACCGGTCCGGCAACAGGTTTGAGATACATGATCTGGTGATCGTAATCGAAGGTAACGACAAAGCGCTTCAGGAGGCCGCCACCGACGTTGTTCGGAAACGCATCCATGCCGCCCGTGCCCGCTTTGTCCAGGCTGAACTCGGCAAGGGGCGCGCGTATCGTTAAGCCGTCGAGTTCCAGGTTCTTGCCATGAAACACGAAGCCGCGCGTCGGGCCGCCCACCCCCCATCCCGTAAGGGCTTCAACCCCTGCCCTCTCCCGGTCGCGCAGGTGGTTCTTCTCGGCGAAGGGGCGAGTCAGCGATAGCGCGTTCCGCGCGCCTGTATCAATGCCGAAGCGTCCGGGAATGCCGTCGTACGTTCCTGGTACTTCCGGAAACTGCTGGTAAAAACGAAAGTGCACGGGCGTGCCGGCTGACGTGGGATCGAAGTGCTTCTTGTCGATAAAGGTGATCTGTTTTTTACCGTAGTCAATGCGGGTCACGAAGCGTGCAAAGAACTCATAGCCAATCATCCCCTGCTCGTCGATGCCCTCCGCCGCGTTGGAGAATTTCAGCACGGTAACCGTTTGATTGGTGAGCGTGGCACCGCCGACGGAGATCGAACTAACCCTTGCCAGCCCACTCTGCGCGAAGTCATTGCCGGAGCCTCCTGCGGTCCGGCTTCCCTGTGTCTGAACGCCGAGCATCCTTGCGGTCATCGGCGTAAGAATGTCGTGACCACCGGTGTCGACGATGAACGTCAGCGGTTTGCTTCCGTTGACCGATGCCTGCACGTAAATATGGTTGTTCACCAGTTGAAACGGCACTGTAATCTGGTGCGTATCACCGGCCAGCGCATAGTCGTTGACTGCGGTGGCCGGCTTCTCATAAAAGGCTGGCGGTCGTGTCGGTCCGAACCGCGCGGAAGTCAGGCGGCTAGTCTGGCGGTTGGCCGCGCCGCTACCATCATCCACAACGATCGTATGTGCGATGGGAACACCATCCACATCGGTGTAATCCGAGTACCACGTCGTGATCACCTGGATACTCTGGACCTCTACGGTTCGTGCCAGACGATGGGTGGCCGTGTCGAACCATGCTTCGAAAGGCTTGCCTTTCTCTGGTGTGGCGGTGAGTACATCGAAGATTTTCCCATCGACAGTCTTCTGGCCATTGCTCTCGATACGTGCGCCGGCCCGGTCACTGCGCCACCAGAGGTTGCACCCGCGATAAGCCTCGTTGACGGCCAGTTCCCTGACATCACCTCCGGCCTCTTCGGTTGCCGTGCCGGAGGGTTCTTTCTCCCATGCCTTCGTACCGTCGAAACCCGTGGCGCCGCCTCCAGGCCCTATCTGGTAGGTATCCACGAAGGCGCATCGACGGAGATCGATGACGGATGACGTCGTACCGGTGAGCCCCTGGCCTGCATACGAGAACTGGCTATCCAGTGTTTCCTTTCCAGACCAGGCGTCCGCACCCATTGCCTTGCGATTGGCGGCGAGAAGCGCATCGATGTTGTCAGCGTTGCTTGTACCAGCTGCGATGACGAGAACGCTTGCCAGGAGTGCATGGCGCATAGGTGATCCCCATTGAGAGACGAAACTTTCGGCCGCGGCCGGCTTGCGGCGCCTCAATGGAGACTAGGTGAACGCCGAGGGCACGTCTTGAATCCAGTTGACCGGTAACCTGGCATACGGCAATTCAGGAGGCAGGCGAAGACGAGGCCGACTGCCGCCAATGACTTGGCGTAGATCCCGTCAACGTCACGACGGCCCTGCTCATATGCGCCTGGTCGGCAAATCCGAGCGAGGCGGCGATATCGCAAAAGGATTGCCGCGTACCGCACAGGCGCTGCATGGCCAGACGCGCCCGTGAGCTGGCACGAAACGCCTTGGGCGAGCTGCCGTAGGCACGCTGGAAACCACGACTGACCGACTCCGGTCGCAACCCCATGTTTTCGGCCCATTGGCGCAAGGAGAGATCGGCATCCTGCCGAAGGCATTCGGCAAGAAGATCGGGCCAGTCCTGATGCCGTTGCTCAGACGAGCTCCATGTTTCCGTGAGGTGATGCCATGCATCCGGTAACGAAGATCGTGCGGTACGCAAGAGTCCTTCGGGATCCGTCGTCGTTCCAAACAGTGGGAGTCCGTTGTCTGTCGGAACCGGAAGGACAAGTAATTCAGCACCTTTCTGTGAAAAACAGTCCAGGTGAGACTCATAAGCATGATGGATCAGCACGTGACCCGCTTCCACCGTGCGGCGCCCTTCATCGCCTGCCTCCATATAGCCGCCACGAAGTACCACCGTGGCAAACGCCGTATCGTGACAATGCCGGCCGAGTCGCTGGCAAGCGCCATGGCATTGATGACCCATATCCGTCTTTGCGAATGACATCATGAGGATGTGACGTCGAAAGCTGGTTGATACATGGGAAACTCCGGATCAGGCTGCTACGGCAGCTGACGAATACCTGTCAGGCTGGAGGCGCAGTCCGCAGGTGCCGGGGACGTCAGTTGAAGCTGCTGTACGGTAATCTGGCCGGGGCCTTGAGGAAGAAACGCAATGGTCCGACGCGTGCTCCCTTCGAGTACGGCCAGTTCGAGTGGCTTGAGCGAGTCGCCGCTGGTGCCTGAGACTTTCTTCTCGATGACCATACCGGCGCGCAGGCCCGCCAGGTAGGCGTTGCCTCCGGGCTTGACCGTGGTCACGCGATGATCCTCGGAGGTGTAGCCGGTGTCGTAGCCGGGTCGCTGCTGGGTGACCACGCGCGCGCACGGGCCGAATGTGTCGGGTGCGAGGGTCAGGCTTTCGCCCTTCTCGATGAAGCGCGCCAGGTCGTCCTTTACGTCGAGCCCGTGCCGGGCGGCGGCTGTGACAAAGAGAGCGGGAGGCTCTGCCGTTGACGTCGAAGCCATCCTGCGCTGGTCAAGCAACACGGTGCGCAGCTCAACAGGCGCTGCATGGGCATCGACTCCCTGCTGACGCAGCTTCGCGTTCCAGCGCGCCGCCAGCATCGCCCCGCGTAGATAGGGCATCCGTTTCGCGTCCTGATCCTTGAAAAAGGCCGGCGCGAGCGTGGCATTGGGTGTATTCCGCCAGGGTGAATTGGCGTATTCCAGTAGCGCGCTGTTCCAGATGTCGCGGAAAGCCTCCACCGTCACGGCCCCGGAGCGCAGGCTGAGCGCCTGACCAAAGTAATCGGTAAAACCTTCATTGAACCAGGCAGCGCGCTGCTCTGCCCCGGGATCGGCATAGGGTTTACCCAGCAGGCCGGGATTCCAGCTATGGAAATCTTCGTGCGCGATGAAGAAGGTGAGATCGCTGTTGTTTGAATGGGTGTTGACCCAGAGAGCAAAGCTGTCGTCGAAGCCCGCGCCAGAGATAAAACCGTTGTAGCTCGACGGTACTGGCGTCGCGGTCACCGTGTATGGCCCCGGCTTGCGCTCGTTCCAGAAGCTGCGCTCTGCCGCCACGATGTGCCGTACCGAGGCGACGAATTCTTCCGGCCCGGCCACGCTGCCTGGCAGCATGCCTACCCGTGGCTCACTCTCGTTTGCCACGGTTGTGGCGCCGGTCATGCCTGCGCCGCCCACCAGGGTGCTCATCAAGATGTCTTCGGTGGTACCTGGACGTGCGCTGGACTGGCCCGGAGCGGGCAAGTGCTGAAGGTCCGATACCAGGGGCACGTGAGCCGGGCCAGCCTGCCAGACAAAGGTTGCCGGGCTCTTGTCGCTTCCATCGGGCCGCCCGAACACCACCATGCCCAGTGCCGAAAAGACATTGCCGTGGATGACCGGCGCGCTACGGTCAAACCGGCCGGGATTCGGGTCGGGATCGGCACCGGCGACGATGCGGTATCGCACGGTCAGCGGCTTGCCTCCGACGGCGTCGATGCGCCAGTGGCCCGGCGCATCCTGGGCCACGTGTGCCGCCCCGTCCACCATGAAGTCACGTACATATCGGCTGAGATGGGTGTCTCCGCGCCAACTGCCCAGCCATCCGAAGCCTGTGGTTCCGGAGGCGTTCGCGGGGAAGCGCACGGACACCATGAATTCCCGTAGCTCGTCACCGGCCATGGTGGGTGCCAGCTCATAGTCGACCCGCGCAGCGCCTGATGTCCCTTGCGCCGTCGACAGCGGCAACAGAACAAACGCGAAGACGATGGACCACTTGAGCATGGCGGCTCCTTGTTTTTCTGGCTGCACGAGTGCGGGCTTGCATGGCCACATGTGCGCCGGATCTAAGGCATGGCAGATAGGTGGCCGGAACCGCAGGCTATCACTTGAGCGCGTGAATGGTTATCGCCTTGAGCGTTTGCGCGCAAGGCGCGCTCCTGCAGGTGGTGTGATTGTCCAGGAAATGGACCGCCACTCGTACCTTCCATGGCGTCGTTCGTCGGGTGCCCCCTCTTTTTGAGGGCGCCACTGGGCAAGACTCCGGATCAACCCAGGAGGCCTTTATGTACCGACCCGTCATCACCGCATCCTCAGCAGAGCTCCACTTCGTTATCCCGTGGCGGACGCGCAAGGCGGCCCTGTTTCTCCAGGGAGCCGCAGCCCTGTGGCTGGGCGTTGCGATCCTGGGTCAGTTGCTTTTCGCGTTCTACGTGGCCGACTTTTATGGGCGCACTGCGATTCAAGGCGACTGGAAGGCGTGGAACAAGGTACTGGTTGCCGGTCACATCCCAGGTGACACTGCCGGCAACACGGTGCTTGCCCTGCATCTGTTGTTTGCGGTGGTGGTGATGCTCAGTGGCGCTGCACAACTGGTCCCGGTGGTGCGGCGACACTGGCCACGCTTCCATCGCTGGAACGGACGCCTGTTCCTCACCTCGTCAATGATTGCCAGCGTGGGGGGAGTCTTCATGATCTGGACTCGTCACATCGCCGGCGATCAGCTCGTTGGCCGCCTGAGCATGAGCCTGGATGCATTGTTGATCCTGGGTTTCGCCTCACTCGCGCTGCGCGAGGCACGCGCCGGACGCTTTGGTGCTCATCGGCGCTGGGCGCTGAGGCTGTTCCTGGCAGTGAGTGGTGTGTGGTTTTTCCGGGTGGGGCTCATGTTCTGGCTTGCCGTGAATCAGGCCCCGGTGGGCTTCGATCCGGACACTTTCACCGGTCCGTTTCTCACCTTCCTGGGTTTTGCCGAGTACCTGCTCCCGCTGGCCGTCCTGGAGCTCTACTTCTGGTCGCAGAAGTGCCAGAACGTGCCGGGCAAGGTGGCGATGGCCAGCGCGCTCACGTTGCTGACCTTGATGATGGCTGTCGGTATCGTGGCCGCCTTCGCTGGCCTGTGGCTGCCGCATCTTTAAGATTCGCGAAGACGATTGGCAGGCGCATGCCGACCTGACTATGCTCCGGATGTGTCTACCCTTCCCGCCCTCATCAAGCCACATGGCGTTGCCCTGCTTCTGGGCTGGCGTCGCCTGCTATTCACCCTGTGTGCGTCGGTCGTGCTGGGCTTGATCCTGCTGCCCGGCTGGGACTCGGGCTGGTTCGCACTGATGCTGCGCACCGGGACGCTGGGGCTGGCCGCAATGCTGGCCTTCGGCATCTTCGAGCAATGGCCGGCACGGCTGCCTGCGTGGCTGGCACGCTGGGTGCTACAGGTGGTGGGCGTGGCCGTGTCGATACCGCTGGTGACCTGGCTCATCTACCTCTACAGCACCATGCCCGGCGCGCCGCCGTTCTGGGAAGATAAGGACCGCCTTGAAGGCTTCGTATCGTTGAGCGTCCTTGGCCTGCTGGTTGCACCATGGATTGCACTCGGTGCGCTGGTCAGGCAAAAGGACGCCCTCGCCCGCCATCAGGCGCTGGTCTTCGATCTCGAGCGCAGCGAACTCGAACGCCAGGCATTGGATGCGCGCCTGCGCCTGTTGCAGGCCCAGGTCACCCCGCATTTCCTGTTCAACACGCTGGCCAACGTGCAGGTACTGGTGGACGAGGGTTCGCCGCAGGCTTCGATGGTGCTTCGCAACCTGGTGGCCTATCTTCGCGCGGCGGTACCCCGGCTCGATGCGCCGGCCACCACGCTGGCCGACGAACTGGAACTGGCGCAGGCCTATCTGGAGCTGATGCATATACGTATCCCCGACCGGCTCCAGTTCGGCCTGCACGTCGATGAAGCGGCTCGCTCATTGAGGTGCCCTCCCCTCACCCTGCTGACGCTGGTCGAGAATGCCGTGCGCCATGGCATCGATCCGAGCGAGGATGGCGGCCGTATCGACGTGCATGTAGAGAGGCGCGGTGATCGCTGCGTGGTGCGGGTTATCGATACCGGCGTTGGTCTGCGGGCGAATCGCAAAGGGCTTGGTACAGGGATAGCCACCTTGCGTGAACGCATGGCCATGGCATTTGGTGGCGACGCAACACTGGATATTGCCGCCCGGCTGCCCCGGGGCGTGGTCGCCGAAGCGATTTTCCCAGCCCAGGAAGCAGGCCACGCATGACGACCGCGCTGATCGCCGACGACGAGCCCCTCCTGCGTGGCGTTCTGGCCCAGATGCTTGCCCAGGCCTGGCCTGAACTGAAGGTCGTCGCACAGGCCCGTAACGGGCGCGAAGCGATCCGGATGTACGACGACGTGCAGCCAGATGTCTGCTTCCTCGACGTTCATATGCCAGGTCTTTCGGGCGTAGATGTCGCCCATCACATCGGCCGGCGGGCGCATGTTGTATTCGTTACCGCGTTCGACACCTACGCCGTCCAGGCTTTCTCGCAGGGGGCGCTCGACTATCTGGTGAAGCCCGTTGAACCGGCCCGGCTTGCCGATACGGTGGGCCGCGTCCAGGAGCGCCTGCGTATGTCCCAGCCGGCGACGAATACCGAGCACCTGCTACGCGAGCTCGCCTCGCGGCTTGATCGCCCGACGTCGCCCGCTCCCTTGCGCTGGATACGAGCACAGGTCGGGCAGACATTGCGTCTGATTCCCGTAGACGATATCGACTACCTCCGTTCGGAGGCGAAATACACACTGGTGGCCTGGCGCAATGAGGCAAGGCAGCCTTGCGAAGCCTTGATCGGTACCACGCTCAAGGAGCTGGTGGCACAACTCGATGATACGCAGTTCATCCAGGTGCACCGTTCGGCGGTGGTAAATCTGCGCGCCGTCAGTCATATCATTCGCGGCGATAACGAAACCGCTGTCGTACACCTCAAGGATCGAAAAGAATCCTTGCCGGTCAGTCGCAGCTACCTGCATCTGTTCCGGCAGATGTAGGCGAGCCTGGGGCCGCATGTCCGAGGGATGCCGGGCAAAATCAGATTCACATTTGCTACATCGGTGACGCACAAACAAACCGCCCTGCGCTGCCATGTCACTTCATACAACGTGACGAGGCCTATGGGACAAACTTTGAATTGCTCGGGGGCACCGCACCTCGATACGATTCGCATGCACGCAAGTCACCCACGGTCCACCATTTCGAGGAAGGGCGAATGATCGATCACACCGGCGTTGTCGTCAGCGATTTCGAGCTAAGCAAGGAGTTTTACCGGGCGACACTTAGTGCCATAGGCTATGAACTCCTTGCCATTTTTCCGGCCTCGGTCACGGGGCGCACGGATGTCGCCGGGTTCGGCGAAGGCGGCAAGCCCGATTTCTGGATCTATAAGGGCGAGCCAAACCGGCCGCCGGTGCATGTAGCGTTTCGGGTGTCGTCTCGTCAGCTGGTCCAGGCGTTTCACGACGCGGCGCTGGCCGCCGGGGGTCGCGACAATGGGCCGCCCGGTCCTCGCTCTCATTATCACGAGGGCTATTACGGCGGTTTCGTACTCGATCCGGATGGGCACAACATCGAGGCGGTCTTCCACGGCGCCTGACCGGCCCCGGGAAAAGGATCGCTTGTTCGCAATATGTTGCTGATTAACATCAATAATTTGCGATAGTTCGAGGCCGAATACGAGCAAGTCGCGACCGGTGTCCCTGTTAGCGTCTTTACCGGTCGCGATGCCTGGCTCAGGGGGATCCTTCATCGAAGGATCGGGTGGAGGCGACTCACCTCCGTCGGCATTTGCCGCGGACCTCCTAATGAGTACAGGAAAAGCACATGACGAATACATCGAACTGGGCAGGGCTGGCGATGGCTCGTAAGGTTCTCGCAACCTCGTGCATCATGGTCTTATCGCAGGGGGCGGCCGTTGCCGCGACAACCGCGCCGACATCCGGGTGGGTGCAAACGCAGACCCATGCCGTGGCCCTGCGCCCCCAGGAACAAGTCACGGGCCTGACGTCCATCGATCAACCGCTGCACATCGCGGTTGCCTTGAAACTTCGTAATCCTGATCAACTGAACGCGTTTATTGCCGCTCGCCGGCAACTGGCTGCCACGGGTGCGCAGCTCGATGCCCCGATGACGGCGCAGACCTTTCTTGATCGTCATGCCCCCACCACCGACGACGCGCAGGCGGTAGCGGCATACCTGAGCAAGGCCGGCTTCACTAATGTCCAGGTCGAACCCAATCGTCTTCTGGTTACGGCAGACGGCAACGTCGACGCGGCCCAGCAGGCCTTCCAGACGACGTTCGTCAACGTAACGCGCGATGGGCGCCAGTCGTATGCGAACGACAAGGACGCCGTGATCCCGGCTTCTCTGCAGAATGCCGTGCTTTCCGTTGTGGGCCTCCAGGACGTTCATCGGATGCACACGATGAACGTACGCGCGGATGCAACCTCCGCACTGCGCCCGCAATCGGTCACCGGCCATAACCCGACGACGTTCTCCGCGATCTATGGCGGCAGCGGCGTGCCCACGGCATCCACGGTAACCGTGGGCATCATTGCCGAAGGTCGGCTCACCCAGACGATCACGGATCTGAACAAGTTCACTTCCAACAATGGCTTGAGCACGGTGAGCACACAAATCGTGGGCTCCGGAAGCAGCGACACCAGCGGCCTCGAGGAATGGAACCTGGATAGCCAGGATATCGTCGGCATGGCCGGCGGCAAGGTCGGCAAGCTGATCTTCTACGATGCCACGTCACTGAGCAATTCAGCGCTGACCAGCATCATCAACACCGCCGTCTCGGCCAATGCCGCCAAGGTGATCAACGTTTCCCTGGGCGAGTGCGAGACCGATACCACGCAGGACGGCTCCATGGCGGCCGACGATCAGCTGTTCAAGACCGCCGAGGCGCAAGGACAAACCTTCTCTATTTCGTCCGGTGACTCGGGTGCCGACGAATGCGGCGACGGTGGCACGACGCCCAGCTATCCGGCAAGCTCGCCCTACGTCATCGCCGTGGGCGGCACCACGCTCAACACCAGCGGCAGTACTTACACCAGTGAAACCGCCTGGAGTGGCAGTGGCGGCAGCCCGAGCCTGGTCGAGCCGCGACCGACGTGGCAGACGGCGGTGACGGGCAGCTTCCGGGTCGTCCCCGATGTTGCCTTCGATGCCGACCCGAACTCCGGCGCACTGGTGATCGTCAACGGCCGCAACGAGCAGATCGGCGGCACGAGCCTCGCTGCACCATTGTTCACGGGTTCGTGGGCACGCCTGCTTGCCGCGCACACCTCACTGGGCTTTGCCGGTCCTCACATCTACAAGCTGCCAGCTGGCGACTATCACGATGTGACCAGTGGCAATAACGGCGGCTTCAGCGCGGGCCCAGGCTACGACGACGTTACGGGGCGTGGCAGCTTCAACCTCGGTACGGTCAACGGAAACATCGGCTCGTTCTGATCGTATCCGGCTCAGTGAAACGACAGACGCCACGCTGATGCGTGGCGTCTTTCTGGCACACGCGCCCTGGTATCTTTCCGCTGAAGCCAAGGCCCCGGGTTTAAATGTCGGATGACATCCTGATCAGGCTGTAGTAAATGCTGGCCACTTCGCTCCGGAGAGCCAGGATGACTGCGTCGACAGGACCCACCTCCCCTGCGCCATCCGGGCAACGCGTCTTCGTGCTGTGGATCGTGGTAGGAGTTGGGAATGCCTGTTTTTCACAAGCCGGGAAACCGTCGCCTCGGCGTATCCATGGCGATGCTCACCGCGCTGGGTCTGCTGGGCGCCGCCCAGGCAGAGACGGCACACAAGGTCACCTACGACCGCTACTCGCTGATGATCGATGGCAAACCCATCTATCTGTGGTCGGGCTCGTTCCATTACTGGCGCCTGCCCAGCCCCGACCTCTGGTCGGATGTTCTCCAGAAAATGAAGGCTGCCGGATTCAATGCGGTGGAAATCTATTTCGACTGGGGATACCACTCGCCGCGCCGCGGTGTCTACGACTTCACGGGGATTCGCGACGTCGACCGGCTTCTCGACATGGCGCGTGATGCAGGTATCTATGTCATCGCCCGGCCCGGACCGTATATCAACGCAGAGACGGATGCGGGTGGGTTTCCCGGCTGGCTGGTGGATACCGGTGGCAAGCCTCGCTCGCCCGATCCGGAATACACCGCCGCCTACCAGGAATGGATGGGGCAGATCGATCGCATCCTTGCCCGTCACCAGGTGACTGACGGGCGTGGTACGGTCCTGATGTATCAGGTGGAGAACGAGTTCTACGACGACTCCCCGGATGGCCAGCGCTACATGCAGGCCATCGAGGACAAGGCACGTGCCGATGGCATCACCGTACCGTTTTCAGGCAATCACAACAGCGATTTCATCAAAGGACCCGGTGCCGTCGAGCTTCCCGGGCAGGACTCCTACCCGCTGGACTTCGACTGCTCGCGCCCCGAACGCTGGAATGCCGTCTACGACTTCAGCCGCGAGCGACGGGAGCTGACGCGTTCTCCCTTGTTCTTCCCTGAATTCCAGGGCGGCGCCTTTGACGTGTGGGGTGGCCCGGGCTACGAGGCCTGCCGCAAGCTCACTGGCCCGGATTTCGAACGGGTGTTCTACGAGGCCATCATCGCGGCCGGTTCCACGATGCAGAACTTCTACATGACCTATGGGGGCATCAACTGGGGCTGGCTGTCCTCTCCGGGCGTGTATACGTCGTACGACTACGGCGCGGCGATCAAGGCCAGTCGCCAGCTGACCGACAAGTACGACCAGCAGAAGCTCATCGGATATATGGTCCGTGCAGTCAGCCCCCTGGCGCGGACGGACGCGGTGGCTGCCTCGGTACCCGACAACGGCCGCCTGCGTGTCGATGCCCGGGTTAATCCGGATGACGGCACGCGGTTCTATATCCTCCGGCACGCGGACGCCCTCGACACCAGCAATGATGCGACCCACCTGCATATCGCCCAGCGTGATGCGAAGGGCGTGACTATTCCCCAGCAGGCCGGCACGGCGATCCATATCGACGGCCGCGATTCGAAAATCTTCCTTGCCGACTATCGATTCGGTCGCCAGGACCTCGCCTATTCCACCTCGGAGCTGATGACCTGGCTTCCGCTGGGGCCTCGCGACGTGGCCGTCCTGTATGGGCGCGATGGCGAAGACGGGGAGACCGTCCTGCGCTATCCAAACCACCCTGCCGTGCAGATGATCGAGGGTGATGTGGCCATGCACTGGGACGAAGCCGCGCATACGCTGCGTCTTGACTACCGGCACCATGGTCTCGCCCGGGTAGCCATCGGCCAGGGCGCCGGATCGCTTCTGCTGCTGATCGGCGACGGTGCGGCCGCCAGGCAGTTCTGGCAGTTGGATACGGCGGCAGGTCCGGTTCTTCTGCGGGGCCCTTATCTCGCCCGCGAAGCGATCCGTAATGGTGAGAACATTGCGCTAAGTGGCGATACCGACAAGGTAAGCGATATCGAGCTTTTCGCCTCTCCGGACGTGCGGGCATTTTCCTGGAACGGCAAGCCCGTCGTGGCCAACCCGACGACATCGACAAGTCTGTTGGGCCAGGTCGAGGGCCCCGTACCGGTAGCGCTGCCCGCATTGACGACATGGCGGGTTGCCAACGGCGCGCCGGAGGTGGCGGCCGGCTTCGATGACAAGGGATGGCTCGCCACGGATCGCACGTCTTCACCCAACCCCTACTGGGAACACCAGCTCCCCATCCTCGATAGCGACAGCTACGGCTATCACCACGGCAACGTATGGTATCGCGGCCACTTCAAGGCCACGGGTAAGGAGATGGGGATTGTTCTCTCGGCCAACACGGGTGTGCACCTGGGCAACCACGGCATTTTCACGGCCTGGCTCAATGGGCATTTCCTTGGCAACAACCCCAGCGGAGCAAGGCAGTTCGCCATCGATCCCTCCTGGCTGAAGATCGGTGGCGACAACGTTGTCTCCGTGCTCGTCGACAACACGGGGCATCTTCAGGAGGAGCACAGCGGTGCGTTCCGTGAACCGCGCGGCCTGATCTCGGCGACCTTTGCCGGCGCGCCTACGAGCATCCACTGGAAGATCCAGGGCAACGAAGGCGGCGAGCAGCTGCCCGATACGGTTCGCGGGCCATTCAATGCCGGGGGGCTCTATGGCGAGCGCATGGGCTGGCAGCTTCCGGGCTTCGTGGACGGTCGCTGGGCATCCACGACGCTTCCGCGTGCCACCGCCCTGCCCGGCGTCGACTGGTATCGCACGAACGTCCACCTGGATATTCCTGCCGACCAGGACGTGCCCATCGCATTGCGCATCCATGACGCCGTGCCACGCCACTACCGCGCCCTTGTCTTCGTCAACGGCTGGCAGGTTGGTCGCTACATCAGCGATGTCGGCCCGCAGACCGACTTCGAGCTACCGCCAGGCGTGCTGCATACCCATGGCGACAACACGATTGCCATCGCATCGTGGAGCACGGCGTACGACGGTGGCCTGGGCGACGTTTCCCTGGTGGCACAGGGCAATTACCGGACGAGCATTCGTCCTGCGGATGTGCCCGCGCCTGGATACGAGGTGCTGAAGGGAGCCGGCAAGGCCGGTAAGGCACAGGCCCACTGAGTGAATGCCCCCCGGTCATCAGGCCGGGGGGCATTGCTTAGAAGATCCCCGGATTCTCCGTTCTGGAGGTATCGGGCGAGCCATCCGGATGGGTGAACCACGACAGTCGGTTCCAGGCAAGCGGGCAATCGCCACCATCCGTTGCGGCGGTCAGCAGGCCGGCCGCCGTGCTGACGTCGCGGCCATAGCAGCTGCCGAGGTTGTCCCTGGAGCGGAACTGCTGCGCGCTGCGCTGCCCCGTATGACCGCTGACGGCGCCGTTGGCGTAGGTGAGCGTATCGGCCGTATCGATGCTGTTATCCACATCGCTGCGGTAGATCAGCAGGTTGCCCAGCCGCTTGCTGAACTGGCGCGAGAATCCCTGGGTTACCGAACTGGGCGCACTGAGCGTATTGCCCGCCGCATCGAAGGTGTTGCCAAAGCTGGCGACCAGTGGATAGTCGACGTGCGTCTCGGTGGTCACCGCGATGCCGAGCAAGCCTTGTCGGGTCCTTGTCGTGCTGTCGACGGTCGTCAGCTGGTCGATGCCCTGCTGGTAGTGGGCCGGATCGATGGCGAAGGTCTGTGTGTTGCGAAAGCTCACGGTCTGGTTCACGTCGGTGACGATGCGCCCGTGCGACGTATCGACATAGCCTGCCACGCGAAAACGGCGCGATGCATGCGTGGCGATGGAGCCTCCGATGACACCCCCGGTATCGGTGACCTGGTTGTCCACGGTGGCGGCTGCCGGCTGTCCCTGCAAGGTGTTGGTGGTCACTGCGCCGCTGACCACCTTGCGACCGTGGTCGAGATGCACGAACAGGTTGCCCGTGACGGCGAAGTTGCCGTTGGCCCCGGTCACGCCGATGGCCAGCGCATGCGGTTTGCCGTCGTTGAGCAGGGAGGCAAACGGTGTGAGATCGACACGATATGGCAGGAAGTTGAGCGTCTGCACGCCAGGCGTGGGTCGCCACATGTAGGGATCGATGCCGCCGGTGAATATCCATGGATACACGGGTGCTACGCCAGCCGGCTGTCCGTCGATCGATACCTGCACCTCGCGGTATGCACCGCCACCGCAGCTTTGCACCTGGTTGGCCTGCGCATCCGGCACACAGGTGTACCAGAACTCGTCACCGCCCTGCCCTTGGGCGAACACATCCAGATAAGCGCGCTCCACGTTCGTAGGCAGCGTGAGCGTACGCGACAGAACATCGCTACCGGTGTTGAGGGCAACGGTACCGCCCGCCGTACCGTCCGACAGCGGGAAGACCGCATCGGGGGCGTCCGGTTTCGGTGCAAGGATATTGGCCGGATAGAAGACCAGGCGGGCCGAGCCGCTGATGATGCCGGTATAGGTGTTGTCGACGATGTTGCCAAGGATCGCCTGGCCTGTCTGAGGCTGGCTCAGAAGGCTCGCGAAGTCGCTGACATCGCGCTCGACATGCCAGCTGGGAGATACGGCGGCCGAAGGTTCTTGCGTCGTGCCGAAGTAGATATTGGCGCCGCCCAGCCAAAGCGATGCGGTGCGGTCGAACTGGCGCCCCGCCGTTACCGCGAAGTCGGCCTCGAGTACCACCTTCGACCATGACGTCCCGCAGCCGGTCGGGGGTGCATAGGTATAGGGATGGTTGGAGAAATCACGGAACGTGAAACCGTTGAACAGCTCAACCGTGCAAGCCTTGCCCGGCGGCCGTGGCACGGACGGGTCGGCAATGGCGACATTCGCCGATCCCACGTTGAATCCGGGCGATGTCGCTGCCAGCCCGACGGGTGCCGAGCACATCGCGATACTACCGAACAAACCTGCCCACAGGCCTTTGCGGCCCGAGACGTTGATAAACGCCATTGCCCGTTCTCCCCACGTGATGCCCCCTGTCGGCAAAACGTAGCATAGGGAATCGCCGACAGGGAGCTGTCCGCATCACACCTTGGTACCTCGAACCGTGTCATACCAATCGGCTTTATTGCGCCGCAGCGAGCGTCGCACCGGATCGCCGGGTTAGAGTCGCCCCTGGCATCGATCAACAAGCATCCGGATCACGGATCCACGCGTCGGCGCCTTTTTTTGAATCTCGAATTTAGATCGATTTAGATACGGTTGTAAACAGCGATCTAAGACGTAATTCGTTGCGCTTTCGCATCGGTGGGTCATCAGGGGATCAAAGGCATGACGCATGACTGGGGCCGTCCAGACGGCCAGGCGTGCGCGCTTCTCCATCGGACGAACGCCCACGGTCCGACCCGGGAGAGATGGACCGTGGGTATCCGGAAGGAGTGTTTGCGATCATGAGCCTCCAAGCAATGCGCGTGCGATCAAAGGTATTTCTGGCAGTAGCCGGCCTGACGGGGCTGTCCGCGGCCCTGCCTTCTCTTGCAGCAGAGCAGTCTTACGCCCATCCCTCATACATTGACGGGCCGACATCCATGGCCCGGGCGCGTGTGGCAGCGGATGTGCTGATGGATTCCTATGATCCGGACAAGGCGTGGTTTCCATCGAGCTGGTGGAACTCCGCGGTGGCCTTGCAGACCATTGGCGACTACATGCAACGTACCGGCGACCGCCGGTATCTGGTGCAACTGGACAACACCTTCGAGAAGGACAAGGGCGTATTCCCCGCCGGCGTATTGTCCGGGGATCCGTTGCTCGGCAACTTCACCAGCCGCGCCATCGATGATTCCGAATGGTGGGGCCTGACCTGGTTGCAGGCCTACGACCTGACCCGCAATCCCAAGTACCTGGACATGGCGGTGACCATCGCCAATTACGTGAACGGCTACTGGGATACCGGCAGCTGCGGCGGTGGCGTGTGGTGGGATGCGGAGCGCACGTACAAAAACGCCATCACCAATGGCCTGTGGATACGTCTCACCGCGGCCCTGCACAACAGGATTCCGGGAGACAGCATGTGGCTGGCGCGGTCACGTACGGCGTGGGCATGGTTCCAGGGCAGCGGCATGATCAACGCCAATGGCCTGGTCAATGACGGCCTGACCAATGCATGCACGAATAACGGCCAGAACGTGTGGACCTACAACCAGGGACTGGCGATCGGCGGTGGCCTGGAACTGTGGCGTGCCACCCGGGATCCGCATGTGCTGGCAGATGTACGCAGGCTGGCCGACGCAGCCATCGGGCCGAATGCCCTGGTCACCAACGGTGTGCTCACCGAAAGCTGCGATGCCAGCGACCAGACCTGTGACGATAATGCCAAGCAGTTCAAGGGCATCTTCATGCGCTACTGGACCGACCTGGTAGACACCACCCATGACCGTCGTTATGCGGCCTTCCTTGAGCAGCAGGCCGATGGTCTGTGGAAGAAGGATCGCGATGCGGCCGGTCGCCTGGGCACCCGCTGGGCGGGAGCCACGAGTGATGATCATCCCAACGTCTTCGACTGGCGCACCCAGGCCAGTGCGCTCAGTGCGTTGATCGGCGATATCCCGGTATTCACGCCGCTGGAATCGCTGGCTGCCACGATGTCTCCGGCCCAGCCCGTGATCATGCCGTCTGCGTCTGGCACTACATCGATTGCCATCGATCTCGGTGCATCGGCGACCGGCTATTTTCCATTGCAGGCGCTGGCTTCCGTCGACGCGCCGTCTGGCTGGAGTGTTTCGCCACGGGTCTCCCTGATGCGGTTGCAACCCAGGGGCAATGCCGTTCCCGCCAGGGCCACGCTTCCATTGACGGTCAGCGTGCCGGGCACGGCGGCGGATGGCCACCACACCCTTACCGCGAATATGTTTGCCGCCGGCCTGCGTTTCACTGCGCAGGCGGATGTGCTGGTGGCACACAAGATCGATTTCGACACGGGAACCGTAGCGGAGACGCCGTGGCTGTTCGACGCGGATCATTCGCAGAGCAACGGTGTGCAGAATCGCTTCGCCGATGGCAATGCCCACTTTACCTATCGATTCCCCTTCCCCGCCGATACCACCGCGGCGCATGTCACGCTGACTATCGACAATGAATTCCTGGTACAGGTCAGCACCGACAACACGCACTGGACGACGGTGGCCCAGGAAACGCGACCGGTCACGGATGGATCCAACAAAGGCGATATCGTGATCGACCTCACGCCCTATATCGGTGCCGTTGCCAATGGCGCACGCCCGGTCTACCTGAAAGTCTCGGATGCTTTCCCCAATGACGGTTGGGGCGGGCGCGTGTATCACCTGTCCGCGACGATTGCCGAGTGAAGACGGCTGAGGGTGTATTCCTTCCGACGTGATGACCTTCGCATGGCATCGCAACCGCAGGCTTCATCGAAGCCTGCGGTTGCGGGCGTCATCAACGTGCCGCGGCTGTTTTCAGTCCGTGAAATCGGTGCTGATCGACAGGGCCTTCACCGCTTCGAAACTCGCACGCAGCTCGTCTGCCCGGGCAGTAAGCAGCCTGTGTGCATCCGATCCCAGAGGCAGGCGGAGCGGCGGCTGTTCCATGGCCACCGCCTTGATGATGGCGGCGGCCCCGAGGGCCGGATTACCAGGCTGCTTGCCCGAGTTGGTCCTGGCCTGTCGACGGCGCAGGCCTGCCGTCGCATCGTAGTCGTCGATGAGCGTCTTCGATTCGATCACCGAGCGGCCGGACCAGTCGGTGCGGAAGGCACCGGGCTCGACGATGGTGACCTTGATGCCCAGTGGCGCGACCTCCCTGGACAGCGACTCCGAGAAACCTTCCACGGCCCACTTCGTGGCGTGGTAGTAACCGGTGGCCGGAAACGCCAGCAGGCCGCCAATGGATGAAATGTTGATGATGTGGCCGCTTCGACGCGAGCGCATCCCAGGAAGCACGTGGCGGGTCAGCGACATGAGCCCGAATACATTGGTTTCGAACTGACGACGGATTTCGGCGTCTTCGCCCTCTTCGATGGCAGAGAAGTAACCATAGCCGGCATTGTTCACCAACACGTCGATACGACCGAAATGTGCCTCGGCGTCGGCTACCGCCTTGCGGATGGCCTCTTCGTTCGTCACATCGAGGCTCAGTACGTGGGCCGATCCGGGATAGCGGGCTGCGATGTCCTGCACCTGTTCGGGCTTGCGGGCGGTCAGCACCACGCGATCTCCCTGTGCGAGGACCTGCCCGGCAAGTTCGCGGCCGAAGCCGGTGGAACAGCCGGTAATGAGCCAGACGGTCGGATGAGTCATCGGGATTTCCTCTTCAAGGGTGGGCCAGCCGTGGGGGCTGGTACCTGTAAAGAATGGCCCCGGAAGGTCCCGGCCACTATCGGGATGCTGCCAGTGTTTTGCACGATCCTGCCAGACAGGTCGTCACCCTGTTCATCTTTCCCGCCGGGAAGGTCCATACTCAGCCCATGGACATCCTGCTTGAATCCATGTGCGAGACTGTGGAGCGCCACGCGGCCCACCCCCGGGAAGTAACGGCGGTGCCCGGTCTCAGCCTCTATCGCATCGCCCAGTCGGTCCATCCCCTGCATGTCTTCTACCGTCCGCGCATGGTAGTCATTCTTAGGGGGAGCAAAACGGTGGCAGCCGGCGATGCGCCGTTCCGGGCCGATACCTCGACCTTCCTGCTGGTGACGGTGGAGCTTCCCGTGTGCACGCAGGTATTTCTCGATGCCGAAGGTCGCTCTCATCTGGCATTGACGCTGGACATAGACAGAGCCGTGCTCGCCGAAGCCATGGCGCGGCTGCCCATGAAACATGGCCCGGCGCCGACATCATCGGCCGGCGTAGCAACCGCCCGGATGACGCCGGATCTGCTGGAGCCCTTCGCCCGCCTGCTGGGTCTGCTGGATCGCCCGGACGATATCCCGTTTGTATCGCCCCTGGTCGTCCAGGAAATCTATTACCGGGTGTTTTGTGGTCCGCTGGGTGGCGTATTGCGGCAACTGGCCCAGAATGGGTCGCATGTGGCGCAGGTAGGCCGCGCGGTGCAATGGATCCAGTCCCATTACGCGGATGCGATGTCCATCGATACACTGGCCGACATGGCCAGCATGAGCGTCACGTCGTTCCATCGTCACTTCAAGGCGGTAACGCTGATGACACCCGTGCAATACCGCACGCGGCTTCGCCTTCAGGAGGCGCGCAAACTGCTGCTGGCCGAGCCTCGTTCGGCAGGTGCCGTCGCCGCCACCGTGGGATACGACAGCCAGTCCCAGTTCACCAGGGACTACAAGCGGATGTTCGGCGCGCCGCCTGCGGCGGATGTCGCCAGGGCCGTTGGTGCGTTGGGCTAGAACGAAGCATTGGGGGCGCGAACATCGGCAACAGGGCTTCCGGACCAGGCCGTGACCTATGGCCCGCGCACCGGCTCGGCCGTAGGGATAGTTTTTCCCGTGGCACGGGGGAGCCGTGCATGCCATGGGGAGAGATCATGCGCTACCGCCTGTTTGTCGTGTTGCTTCTGGCGTGCCCTTCGGCGCAGCTTCTGGCCAATGATGCGCTGTTGGACCAGGCCCTCGCCCGGCAGGCCCAGCCCCGGAGTGCAGCTAACGGGATCGTCATCACCACCCATACGATGACCGGAGGCGATGAGCCTGAGATCGAGCACGAGACAGTCGATCTGAAGAAGAAGCCTGATGAGGTGCTGGCTTCGTATGGCACGCTCAAGGATGTGATCGGGACGAAGGCGAAACTTATTTCATCCGAGGGTGGTCGGTCGATCTATCGTTTTCGTACGCACCGCGTGCCTGACGACACCGCCACGCCGAAGGGCGTGAAGATTGGCGACAAGGAAGATATGGAATTTGAAGGGACGGCCGAAGTCATTCGCGATGCGCAGGACGCTCCGTACATCAGCCATCTGCAGCTGCATATGCGGCACGCGGCGGGTCCGTTGATCGGCCGGGTCAAGACGATGGATATCGCTTATGGATTTGCGCCTGCGGTGGATGGGACGGGAATGGTGGCTACCGATGTGTCGGTAGACGTGAATGTGCGGGCGTTGTTTTTTATTTTCAGGCATTTTTCATTGGCGTCGCGGCTGGTGGTGGCGGGGTCGGCCAATTTGAGTGCGGTTGACGCTGAGTAGTGGTGTTCCTGCATGTGGTGGTCGCGCGCAAGGCGCGCTCCTACAAGCCTCTGTAGGAGCGCGCCTTGCGCGCGACCACCACATCGTTGGCCCACACCCCTCCGGTAGCGGCATCACTACCATCGGGGTGGGAGCCCTGGTGTTTACCAGCCGATGCCCAGCTCAAGATGCTCCGGCTGGCTCTCGATCAGCGTCGAGCTCTGGTCGGACACATCGTCGTAAGCAAAGCCATAGGCCTTCCCATTCACGCCGTGGACATGCCAGAAGCGGGAGTAATAGTTGGCCGGAGCCTGCTGGTAAAACGCCGAGGCGTTTTTCCACAACGTGGTGTCTTCCATGACGTGACGGTTGAACGCCGCGCAGATCTGCGCTTCCAGCTGCGGCGTGACACCCCACACATCGCCATCGCTGGCTCGGGCCAGGTTGCCCTTGCCTTCCAGGACGTCCTGAGTGGTCGGTTTGAATACCTGGAACTGGAAGCCCTCGGGTTCACCGGCGTTCGGGGTCTGGGCCCAGTTGACGTGCTGGAATACCAGGACATTGTTGACCACCGTACCCACATACTGCTCGGCACCGCGATTGATGGTCAGCGTGTGGGTCTGGTAATAGGTCCAGGCCTCGTCGATGTATGCGTCGAAGTAATGCTCCTGCGGCTTGCCGGTGTCGAAGGCGTCCTTGCCCGGAGCGAGGATGCGCACGGGGTTCGTGTCGGCGAGCTGGAATTCCACCGGTACCTCCGTGTTGTACTCCTGCAATACCTGTGCGCGTGTCTGGGTGATGCCCGAGTTCAGGTGGCGCGTCTTGTTGCCACCGTAGACATCGAGCGCGAGCGGAATCGAGAACTGGTCGACCTGTGTCGTGTTGATGAACAGGGCGTTGTCGTTCCAGGTGTATTCGTACCAGTCGTAGTAAAGGCCCACGTTCGGGTCGGTGCCGTTGAGCGGATTGGGCCCGGCAAAGCCGATGCTGCCATCCGCACCCTTGACCACGCTCATGTACATCGGTTCGCCGAAGGACACGAAGATGCGGCCCGATTCCGACTCGGGAAGCTTCAGCAGCTTGGCCTGGGCCAGCGTGAAGGCATAGTTCGGATAGTTCTGGCCGTTCTTGGTCAGGTGGCCCGGGCCGTTGTTGTCTTCTTCCTTGAGCGCGACCAGCGTGCCATCGGGTGTGATGTACGACATCGCATCCTGATTGGCCGCGTCCTTCTTGTTCGGATCGCGGGCGAGGATTTCGACATAGATCTGGTCGTCGCGCCACTGCCCATTGGTGACGTTACGCAGCTGCGTACCGATGAAGCCAGAGTATACCTGGTAGTTGAAGCCTTCGGACGGGTCGTTGCTGCCTGAGCCCGGAGGCGCGGTGCCCGTGGCATCCGGTGCATAGACGCCCATTTCCCACAGGGAATAGCCGTAGCCTGTCGCGCGCTTCACGCCATGCATGCGCACATAGCGGGCCGACACGGCTGGAAAGACGCGGGTTTCGATACCGCCCGCACCAGCCGGGTTTTCATCGGCTGTCTGCCATGTCTGGCCATCGATCGATACTTCGATCAGGTAGTCGGTGGCATAGGCGTTTTCCCAGTTGAGTACCACCTTGCCCACCGACTGCACCGAGCCCAGATCGACAGCGATCCACTGGTCATCCGTGAACCCCGACGACCAGCGGGTGGTGGTGTCGCCGTCGTTGACGTTGTTAGCCTTGAAAGCGATCGGATTTTCGACATCCGAAGCCGTAACAGACTGGTTGAGTGCCAGGTTGGTGCCAGCAGCCGGCTGCTGCGCGCTGTCCGAGGCCGAAATGCCCGAGGTGGTACTTGAAGGCGCAAACGTGGCGGCGTATGCCGTTGCGGTCATGGTCATCAGGGCCATGGTGACGGCAGATGCGACTGCCCGTCGCCCGATCCTGTTTGCAGTAACTGCGGAATAAAGCTTCATTCGGATAGACTCCCAGGTTGATGTCGCTGTCAGGAAGCGTTTTCCACGCACACGAATCCCCTGCCAGCAATGTAGTCGCCAGCTATGTGCTTCGATTCGTTTACGTGGGTGGATCGTCCAATCCGGACAGGTCGACGCTAGCCCCTGTGCGATGTCGATTGGACGTCCATACGCTGTCCACGGAACGGATCATCCATACCTGAACGGATGATCACAATCGTCAATCGGATAAAACGTCGAGATATGTTTGTTGCGATGCCGCATTTGTGACGCGATCACGTATTCCATGCCGTGCGATAGCTTGATGCAAGACGTTCCCTTGACATGACCGGGGTCGCCGCTTAGCTTGCTATTTGTAGTACAAATGATGGACTGGGTCTGGAGTGAGTCCGTCCGCGGCGGGAATCGGAGTTGATCAATCAGGGGAGCGCCCATGGGGCATGAGGACGATTCAACGTCGGCGGCACGCCGTCGTTTTCTGAAGATGGGCGGCATGATGGGGCTGCTGCCTCTGGTAGGGATGCCGGCCTTCAATGCCTGCGCTGCCGTCGAACGATCCAGTGCCCTGCCCGCCTCTCCCGCAGGCCCACGCAGGCTCACGCTCTGGTATCCGTCACCGGCCGGCGAAGCGAATGTTCTTCGCGAGGGTCTTCCCATCGGCAACGGCCGCATCGGTGCTCTTGTAGGTGGTGATCCCATGCGGGATTTTCTCTACATCACCGATGGATCGATGTGGCTGGGCGGTCGTAATGCGTCGCTGGGCAACGACGGCCAGTTCGGTTACGAGACCAGCGACTTCGGCAGCCTGGTCATGATGGCAAAGCTTTACCTGCACATCGCCGGACATGATATGGCAGCGCTGCAGGATTTTCGCCGCGAACTGGACATGGCGCAGGGCGTGGTCAGGATGTCCTATCGCAAAGACGGTGTGACGTACCGGCGGGAGGTATATGCCAGCCATCCCGACGACGTCATCGTCATGCACCTGACCCAGTCAGGTGGCGGTAGTTATAACGGGGTACTGGACCTGCAAGGGGCCCATGGTGAAACGCCACGCGCGGACGGCGAGGCTCGCGTACTCCAGGGCCACTTCGACAACGGATTGCGCTATGGCGCCGCCGTGCGTGTTTCCGCGTCGGGCGGCCGGATACGCAGTGAAGCTGATGGTATCCATTTCGATGGTTGCGACTCCGTCACCGTCGTCTTCTGCGGAGGCACGAGTTACGTGCCCGATCTCAAGCGCAACTATCTGGATGCCACCCTTGATCCACTGGTTCGGGCGCAGGAGAAAATCGCCGCTGCGCTTGGCGTATCGGCAGACACCTTGCGACACACGCATGTGGCCGACCACGGACGTTTGTTCGGCACGATGGATATCGACCTGGGTGCGTCATCCGTGACGCAGCGCTCACTAGACACCTGGACCCGTCTTCAGCTGCGGGCAAAAGAAAACTCCCTGCCCGACCCGGAACTGGAGGCCAGCTACCTCCAGTTCGGTCGCTACCTGACGATTGCCGGTTCGCGCGACAATCTGCCCACGGGCTTGCAGGGACTCTGGATGGCGGACAACTCGCCGCCCTGGATGGGCGATTACCACACCGACATCAACATCCAGATGAACTACTGGCTGCCGGACCGCGCCGGGTTGTCCTCGTGCTTTGACGCCCTGACCGACTATTGCCTTGCTCAGGTCGAGTCCTGGACGGCGATCACCCGCGACCTGTTCAACGATCCGCGCAACCATTTCCGCAACAGCTCGGGCAAGGTCGCCGGATGGACGGTGGCCTTTTCCACGAACATCTACGGCGGCAACGGCTGGTGGTGGCATCCGGCGTCCAACGCCTGGCTGTGCAATAGCCTGTGGCAGCACTATGAGTACACGCAGGATCGGCAGCATCTTGCACGTATCCACCCGCTGCTCAAGGGCGCCTGCGAGTTCTGGGAGGCACGACTGGTAAGTACCACCGTGACAGACCCGGCTACCGGTCAATCCAGGGAAGTGCTTGTCGACGACGCAGACTGGTCACCTGAGCAAGGGCCTCAGGATAGGCGGGGCATCACCTATGCGCAGGAGCTTGCGTGGGACCTGTTCGGCCATTTCCAGCAATCGAGCGAATTGCTGCAGCTCGACAAGGAGGCGGCAGCCCGTTTCATGGCCTTGCGCGACAGGCTGTACCTGCCGCGCGTGAGTGAAACGACGGGCTGGCTGGAAGAGTGGATGTCGCCGGAAAACCTGGGTGAAGTCACTCATCGGCACCTGTCGCCATTGATCGGCTTCTTCCCGGGTGACCGGATCCGCCTGGAAGACAGCCCCGCCGAGCTGATCGAAGGCGTGAAGCAACTGCTGACGGCCCGCGGCATGACCGGATATGGCTGGGGTTGCGCATGGCGCGCCATCTGCTGGGCGCGGCTGAAGCACGCGGACAATGCCTATCAGCTGCTGTTGACCAACCTGCTGCCGGCGATGAATCACAGCAACGGTACGACGGCGAACTTCTTTGACTTCTACCAGTTGGACGCCAGTTCGGATGCCTTCCAGATCGATGCCAATTTCGGTACGCCTGTCGCCATCCTCGAAATGCTGCTCTACTCGCGACCGGGGCACATCGAACTGCTGCCTGCCCTGCCCTCGGCCTGGCGCACGGGCAGCATCCGGGGCCTGGGGGCACGGGGTGGCTTTCAGGTCGACATGAACTGGCGTGATGGCAAGGTCACCGCTTTGAGCCTGTACAGCAAGGCCGGAGGCAAGACCGTGGTTGTATCGAATGGCCGATCCTTTTCCGTGGCATTGAACCCCGGCGAACGCCGGACACTGGTGAACTGAGATGGCAAAGCGTGCGTTCGTGGTGACCTTCCTTGCGATGAGCTGGCTCGCGTTGGCTGCCGCGGCCGTAAGCGCGGCAGACGACAAAAACACGCGCGTGGCGACCTGGGCGATCGGTGCCGCCGCCGGTGGTCGTTCGTTCCAGGCTCAGACGGTGCGCATGGTGGTGCACCCATCCGCAAGTGGCAGGGCGCCCCGGCTGAGGTTGTCCAACCTGTATTCCACGGGGCCGCTCAACATCGCGCACGCCACGCTGTCCGTTCAGTCCAAGGCGGCGACCCTACAGCCCGGGAGCCTGCATGCCCTCACGGTGGGCGGTAAGACCAGCTTCACCATTCCTGCCGGGAGCGAGATATGGACCGATCCGGTCCCGATGCGGGTGGCCGCCGGACAGAATCTGGCGGTCAGCCTTTATCTGCCTGAAACGACCGCTGCTTCCACCTGGCACCAGGACGCATTCGAGACCACCTATGCCACGATGCCTGGTGCAGGCGATCATGCCACCGACATCAACGATGACGCATTCAAGCCAATTGGCACGTCGTGGTACTACGTATCCGCGATGACCGTGGAGGCCACCGGCAGCAGAACGGTGGTGGCATTCGGCGATTCGATCACCGACGGCTACAAGACACCGGTGAGCGCCAACGCACGCTGGCCCGATGTCCTGTCGCGTCGTCTTGTCGCCGCCGGCAAGCCTGTCGCGGTCGCCAATGTCGGTATCGGGGGAAACCGCCTGCTCACCGATGGGCCCGATCCGGCGCGAGGCATCAGCGCCCTGCATCGTTTCGATCATGACGTGCTGTCGTTGCCCAACGTGCGCACCGTGATCCTGCTGGAAGGCATCAACGATATCGGCGCCGATGCGGGACCCGATGGACGCGTGCTCACCGCCGCCGACCTTATCGATGGATACAGGCAGCTGATCCGGCAGGCCCGCCGGGCGGGCGTCCGGATCATCGGCGCTACGATCCTGCCCAGCGAAGGCAGCGGGTACTTCAGCGAGACCCGCGAGGCCACCCGCCAGGCGGCGAATACCTGGATACGCACTTCAGGGGCATTTGACGGCGTGGTGGATTTCGACAAGGCAGTGCGTGATCCGCAGCATCCCCGGCGATTGCTCCCACTTTACGATGCGGGAGACCATCTTCACCCCAATGCCGCCGGCATGCAGGCCATGGGCGAATCCATCGACCTGCACCTTCCGGGGCTCTGAGGACGACCACCTGTTCGTCGGATGTGGCTCATGAGATTCCTTTATGTAATTCGCCTGAGGGGCGGAAGCTTCCTTGCCAGATAGACCAAAGCGGCCGTGGAGACAAAGATCGCACTCCATATGACGGGAATGCGAAGCCATATCAGGCCCAGTCCGTCATCAAGGTGCCAGTGTTTCACATACAGCCAGATGAGCATCGGATGCAGGCAATAGATGCCAAGGGAACTGTCAGATATCAACCTGACAAGCGTGATGCTGCGTGCAGGCAAGCTCGTGATGCTGGTCAGGAACATATAAGCCGCCACGGACGATATCGCGACCAGGGGCGTCAGATAAGAGAAGAAGAATTCGTTCGGCTCACTGATATGGGTCGAGTACAGACAGGTGCCCAGCACGATGACGGACGATGACGCCAGGAAGACGAGTGCGCATGTCCAGCGACCGATACCCGACGTGGCGGGCCTGCAGCGTTCCAGGTAGGCGCCCAGGACGAAATAGCCCATGAATCCTGAAAAGAATTGTGCGCCCCAAAGGTCAGGTGGGTTCCAGGATTCAGCGAAGAAGAGGCTTATCTGGTTCAAAACGCAGGCGACTAAAAGCCACAGGGCAATGAATATCCTGATTTCGGCATCCGTAGAGGCGCGAAACATCCGGCCGATATAAGGCGCCGCCAGGTAAAGCCCTAATGCGGTATACAGATACCACAGGTGTTCGAAGGGCAGCATCAGGTAATGCGCCAGCTGCTGCATTGGCGGTATCGACCTGTCGCCAAACAGGTAGACATACACGATGGTCCAGAACACCAGCGGCATCAGTAGCCGGGGAATACGCTTGCGATAGAACGGCAGGACGGGTTCGTCCTTGCGCAGGATCAATGCCCCCGAAAGCATGAAGAACAGCGGCACGGCAACGCGGCACATCGCGTCATATACGACCGACGGTGCCCATAACGGACCGAACGCATAGAAATCGATGGCACACACATGCACCATCACTACCATGGCGCATGCCACCGACCGTGTGACATCCCATGCCAGGGAACGGTCGTTCTTGCGGGCATCCTGCATGGCTTTCTCCCTGGCTGTGCCCTGCGGTCGATGCGATCAGGACGAGGCCTGCCGGGCGCAGCGTTCCAGAGAGAGGAACGAGGTAAATGCCGACGTGGCCGCATGCGTTCGCGTTTCGACGATCGTCGTCAATAATGCAAGCACGGCATGGTGGTCGACAAGCCCCAGGTCTGCCAGGGCGCATTCCTTCAGCTGCGAGGCGAGTGTTTTTTCGTGCTGCGAGATCAGGGGTGGCAATACCCCGGCGAAGGTTTCCTTGACGTAGCCACGTGGAAAGACGTCATCGCCGAGATGGGCCTGAAGATATTGTCGGATGGTCTCGCGTCCACGGCGGTTTTCCGCGGGAAGGCGATGGCAGAACAAGACCAGGTAAGGATCACTCAGCGGATTCACCGGCCACTGGCCGCGCCGCAGCAGGTCGGGTGCACGGCAGGCCTGGGCCATCAGTGACGTGGCGGGTACGGGGCTGGCCGGGGCGTCGAAGGTTCGCAGACTGCGTGCGGCACTCATGGCCGATGGCGTGAGCAGTCCTTCGGCATAACGACGGGCCTCGGATGCCCAGGGGGCTTCGCTCTTCCGGCCCTGTGCGATTTCGTTGGCATAGGTGGGAAACAGTTCATCACCACCTATGCCGGTGAAGAGCACATCGCGTCCCTGTTGCCGCGCAGATTCCCACAGGGCGGCACAGGCTTCGAGGTAGAAATCGCGATAGAAACCGTACGCCCCTGGCCGGGACGGCGACAAGCCCAGGTCGGGCGGCCAGGCGTCAATGTCCACCGTATCGTCGAGCAGGCCCAGTCGTTCCACAATAATGGCCCGACGCTGCACCTGGGGAACGCGGACGTCACCGCCCAGGAGAATGCCCTTGCTGGCGATGCCTCGTACCTGCGCTGCGAGGGCCGTGGCGACACTCGCGGAATCCATGCCGCCACTGAGTTCGATCGATGTGGATGCAGCCTCGAGCGGGCGCAGGGAAATAGCCCGCTGCAGCGCGTCGCCAAAGGCAGCGATGACGTCCTGCCCCGGCACGCCTTCCGATGGAATGGTCGGCGCCATGGGGTCGGGATAGCGATAAGACGCCCTGCCCGGCTCTACATGCAGCGATGCGCGCTCGGTGAGCAGGCTGACGCCGATATATAGCTGTCGGGCCGAATACATCGTATGCATGGCCAGCCAATGGCTGGCGACCTCGGCGTCGATCGCCATGGGTCCGGTGCCGAAATCGGCGGAGTTCCAGGAGATGACCACCCGATCGTCCGCCACCCGGCAATACACGGGGACTGAGCCGAGGACGCCGGCACGCACGCGCAGGCGATGACCGGCACGCGCCACCTCGATCACCAGGTAGTCGAGCGGCCAGAGCATGCACTCTTCGTACAGCCGGGCATATGAGGCGTCGTCGGCCTCATGCCGGATGAAGGCGGCCGATGAAGGGCGCGATGCCAGTCGCTCCCTGACGGTGATGAACCATCGGTCCGTGGCGTGGACCAGTACGGTTTCCAGCATGCGATGCGCATAGGGGGTGATGCGGCTGTCCCCGATAGCGAGCGTCCCCTCCTGCCATACCGGCTCCAGCGAAAGGTCAGCCAGCGCGACATCTGCCTTGATCACCATCGATCTCCCTAAAAAGAAAGCCGCCTCCTTGAGGAGGCGGCCCCGAAACATTCGTCACTGGTTATCAGGACGGATGGTCAAGCGAAATCAACCCCAGTCGCCACCGCCAAGCGAACCAAAGCGGCCGATGTCGCCGCTGTCCGCAATCTTGGGCTCATGCTTCATCGCTGCGGTCGTGCGCTGCAGCGGTCCTTCCATCTGGATACCGAACGGATTGGCCATGCTTTCGTCATGCTTAGCCAGGTCTAGCTTGTCCATGAGAACGCTCCACTGGGTGATAGGCCGCGACATAGCGGCTTTCGGAACCTAGCATGGCTTTCCGGACAAAACCACAACGTTGAAGAGAGGTATGGTTCAGAGCTCTTCGATCAATTTCAGCACACCCCTGAAGGACTCCAGCTGATCGGGTGCGGCAACCAGCCTGGCGAGGATCGCCCCAATGGCCGCCTGCTTCAGCAGGGTGAGACTTGTGTCATTGGCCACGGCCTGGAGATGCCGTAGGGAATCCGCGACGGCGTGCATCGCACTGCGTATTTCCTTTGCCCAGGCACTGTCGCCATCCGTCTCGGCACGCCGCAGTGCATCGATGGCCGACGACGTGGCGCTATCGGTTGCGAGCCTGCTGCCCTGCACCTTCAGCGAATCGGCGATGTCTTCGCCAGCCTCCGTTTGTGCCGCACCAAGTGCGGTATCCATGGAGTAGATCTGCATGATGCCCTGGTTGGTCGCCGCCTGCTGCAGGATGTCCTGCTGCTGTTGCAGGTTGACCGCGTTCTGCGAAAGCGTGGCCATCGCGTGTGCGGTTTCCTGATAGAACGTGGCCAATGCATCGACGCTGCTGGCTTGTACTTGACCGTCGAGCACACGCACATTGGTCTGTGTGACGGCATCCGTGATCTGGCCGTTCACTGATTCCGGGTATGCCATAACCATTCTCTCTCGATGGGGCACAGTGCGTGCACTCTATCGGATTCTCATCAGCGCAACGGACGGCCGCTATGCCAAACCGGCAGGGTCGTATCGCAAGTAATGTCGATCGTTAAATGCCGTATTTGCGCATCCCCGCCTTGAGCGGACTTACGTCGCCCCGCCTTCATTGGCCGCCAGGGCGGCCTGGTCCAGGGCAGCCGCCATGCCTGCGTGATCCATATCGGTGAACTGGGCCAGGAACAGCTCGTCGATGGCCGTCTTGTAGATCCGCCACATGCGCTTGCGCAGGTCGCGGCCTTGCGGGGTAATCGCGACAAAGGCCGCACGGCCGTCAGTTGCCGAGCGTGAGCGGATCACCAGCCCATCCCGCTCCATGCGGTCAACGATACGCGTGAGGTTGTAGCGCTCGATCACTAGTGCATCGGCCAGCTCGTGCATGCGTCGGCTACCGCCTTCCCCGCTCTCCACGCCCCACAGGATGTCGTACCAGGCGTAGGTGGGCAGGTCAGCCTCGGCGAGCCTGCGCTCGATCTCGCGGATCAGCGCCCGGTGGGAACGTACATAGGAAAACCACAGGTCAGGCTCTTTCTGGGCCACGCTTTCTGTTCCGCTGAATGGTGAGTTGCAATCGCAATTCTATCGCGGCATGATGCCTCTCATGACGATTGCAACTGCAATCGTTAGGGCCGTGCCCTATTCCCTACTCTGCATGCCGTCGCAAACCCCTGCGAGCGGCCGATGCCTTTCGCCTGGAGATTTTCCATGACTCATCTCGATGCGCAGCCCGACCTCGATCCCGAAGAAACCCGGGAGTGGCTGGAAGCGCTGGAAGCGGTGACGGCCGCCGATGGCCGTCCACGTGCCCACTACCTCATGGACAGGCTGGGCACGGCCGATGCCCAGCGCTTCGGTGACATGCATGGCCGCGTGACCACCGACTACGTCAACACGATCCGCCCCGAGCGGCAGCCGGCCTACCCCGGCGACCTCGCCATCGAGCGGCGACTGAACGGCTTCGTCCGCTGGAATGCGATGGTGATGGTGTTGCGTGCAGGCAGGCACTCCAACGTGGGCGGACATATCGCGACCTATCAGTCGGCGGCCGTGTTGTATGACGTGGGCTTCGAACATTTCTTCCGTGGTCGTACGGATAGCTTCGATGGCGACATGGTGTTCATCCAGGGCCATTCGGCCCCGGGCATCTATGGACGGGCTTATGTCGAGGGGCGGATCGAAGAGCCCGTAATGGAGAACTTCCGTCGCGAGACGGATCGCGATGGCCTGTCGTCGTATCCGCATCCGCGCCTGATGCCGGGCTTCTGGCAGTTCCCCACCGTATCCATGGGTCTCGGTCCCCTGATGGCAGCCTACCAGGCGCGCTTCATGCGCTACCTCGAATATCGCGGGCTGAAGCAGCACCAGGGGCGCAAGGTGTGGGCCTTCCTCGGTGACGGAGAGATGGACCAGCCCGAATCGCTGGCGGCCATTGCCGTCGGTGGCCGGGAGCGGCTGGACAACCTGATCTTCGTCGTTAACTGCAATCTCCAGCGGCTCGACGGCCCGGTCCGCGGCAACAGCAAGGTAATCCAGGAACTGGAAGGCACCTTCCGTGCGGCGGGATGGCATGTGATCAAGGTGATCTGGGGGCGCGGCTGGGACGATCTTCTGGCCCGCGACACGTCCGGCCTGCTGATGCAGCGGATGATGGAATGCGTGGACGGCGACTACCAGACGTTCAAGTCGCAGAACGGCGCCTACGTACGCGAGCATTTCTTCGGTAAGTACTCGGAGCTGCTCGAACTGGTGGCAGGCATGTCCGACGAGGACATCTGGAACCTCAGCCGTGGCGGTCACGACCCGGAGAAGGTGTATGCCGCCTATGCGGAAGCCGTGAAGGAAACCGGCCGGCCCACGGTGATCCTGGCCAAGACAGTGAAGGGCTTCGGCATGGGAGAAGCCGGCGAAGGCCAGAACATAAACCACCAGCTGAAGAAGATGAGCGCGGATGCCGTGCGGGCCTTCCGCGACCGCTTCCATCTGCCCGTGCGCGACGACGAGCTGGACGACATGCCCTACCTGCGCCCGGAGCCTGGCAGCGCCGAAGCCACCTATCTCGCGGCACGCCGGCAGGCGCTGGGTGGCTACATCCCGTACCGGTTGCAGAAGGCGGATGCGCTGCCCGCCCCGCCGATGACGGCGTTCAGTGCCCTGCTGGAAGGCAGCGGCGAGCGCCCGCAGTCCACGACGATGGCCTTCGTGCGCATCCTCTCCACCCTGCTCAAGGACAAGGAACTGGGCAAGCGCGTGGTGCCCATCGTGCCGGACGAGTCGCGTACCTTCGGCATGGAAGGCCTGTTCCGCCAGATCGGCATCCATTCCTATCTCGGCCAGCTGTATACGCCGCAGGACGCCGGCCAGCTGAGTTACTACAAAGAAGCCACGGACGGTCAGATCCTGCAGGAGGGCATCAACGAATCGGGCGCCATTTCGTCCTGGATCGCCGCCGGCACGTCGTACAGCAATCATGCGCTGTCCATGGTGCCGTTCTACATCTTCTACTCCATGTTCGGCCTGCAACGCGTAGGCGACCTGGCCTGGGCTGCCGCAGATGCGCGCACACGCGGCTTCCTGCTGGGCGCAACGTCAGGGCGGACCACGCTCATGGGTGAAGGGCTTCAGCACGATGACGGACACAGCCATGTACTGGCCTCGGTCATTCCCAGCTGCGTGTCGTACGACCCCACCTTCGGTTACGAGCTGGCCACCATCGTGCAGGATGGCATGCGCCGGATGTTCGCCGAGCAGGAAGACGTTTACTACTACATCACGCTGCTCAACGAGAATTATCCGCAGCCGCCGATGCCGGAGGGCTCGGCCGAGGGTATCGTGCGCGGGCTTTATCTGCTGCGCGAAAGCGCCATGGCCGTAAAAGACGCATCGCGCGTGCAGCTTATGGGTAGCGGCGCCATCCTCAACGAGGTGATTGCGGCGGCGACACTGCTCGAAGAGCAATTCGGCGTAGCGGCCGATGTATGGAGCGCCACCAGTCTTACCGAGCTGCGGCGTGAAGGCATGGCCGTCGAGCGCTGGAATCTGCTTCATCCCGAGGCCGATCCACGGACACCGTATGTCCAGGCCTGCCTCTCGGAGCGTATCGGCCCGGTCGTGGTGGCTACCGATTACATGAAGATCGTCGCCGACCAGATCCGCCCCTATGTGCACGACCGTCGTTTCGTCGCCCTGGGCACGGATGGGTTCGGGCGCTCGGATACGCGTGCATCGCTCAGGACCTTCTTCGAGGTCGATCGCCATTTCGTGGTCGTGGCCGCATTGAAGGCGCTGGCCGACGAAGGCGTGCTTGCGCGTTCCATGGTGACCGATGCCATGACGCGATTCGGCATCCATTCGGACAAGCCGGACCCGGCAGGCATCTGAGGCGATACGACCACTATGGAAACCCTGGTAGAACTGCGTATTCCCGATCTGGGCGGCGCAAAGAACGTTCCCCTGATCGAGTGGCTGGTGGCGGTGGGCGACAGCATTGTGAGCGAACAGGAAATCGCCACCCTGGAGTCGGACAAGGCCACGATGGAAGTGCCCTCGCCCGCCGCAGGCATCGTGCGCGAACTGAGAGCATCCATTGGCGATGTTGTTTCCGAAGGTGACGTGATCGCCCTGCTCGGCGTCATCTCGGAGAAGCCGGTGCAAGACAATCCACCGGCCGCCGTGCAACCGATGCCCGAACACGTGCCTGAATCCCCGTTACCGATGCCGGTTGTCTCTGCCGCGGTGACGATTCCATCAAACGGCCGCGTGCCTTATGCCAGTCCTCATGTGCGCAGGATGGCACGATCACTTGGCCTGGATATTCATCGTGTCTCGGGATCGGGACGTGGTGGTCGTATTCGTCCCCAAGATCTGGACGCAGAGCGCGATACGGATGTTGCCGTGTCGCAGATGGGCACCGGTAGCTCGGCGCCCGCTCCGGGATTACTCCCATGGCCCCAGGTGGACCACGCACGCTTTGGTGATGCCGAAGAAGAAGCCTTCAGCCGCATACGCAAGATGTCCGCGGCAAACCTCGCCCGCAACTGGGCGCTGATACCTCATGTCACCCATCACGACGAGGCCGATATCACCGAACTGGAACGCTTCCGCAAGTTGACATCCCAGGAAAGCGGAGACATCAAGGTGACCTTGCTCGCCTTCCTCGTGAAAGCCGTCGGCGTACTTCTGGCGAAGTTTCCGGTCTTCAACGCCTCGCTGGATGCACGTGGTGATGTGCTCATCCTGAAGAAATACGTCAACATCGGTTTCGCGGCGGATACCCCCGAGGGCCTGGTCGTGCCGGTGATCCGGCAGGTCGACGGCAAGGGTATCGTGCAGATCGCCGGGGAAGCCGCCCACCTCGCCGCGAAAGCCCGGGAGGGACGCCTGGGCCCTGCCGACATGCAGGGCGGCTGCTTCTCGATCAGCTCACTGGGCGGCATCGGTGGCTCGGCATTCACCCCTATCGTGAATGCTCCGGAAGTTGCCATCCTCGGGGTGTCGCGCGCAGCCATGAAGCCGGTATGGGATGGCGAAGCCTTCCGGCCCCGGCTGGTGCTTCCGCTATCACTCTCGTACGATCACCGCGTCATCGATGGAGCCGCCGCCGCACGCTTCGTGGCCGCACTGGTGCGGATGCTTGAGGACTTCAGGCGGGCGTTGCTGTGAAACATCATTACCGCGGATCCCGCGACGCTTCTTTCGCGCCACTTGCTTTGGCACCGAATGCCCAAAAGACGACGACAAAAAGTAGAAACGCTACCGTAAATAGGATCGCGTTAGCGCCAAGGTTGAGATTTCGCAGTGACTCGCCCCTCCAGAAGAACCAGCCATCATGACTGCTCCAATACACCCAGTTTGGATAAGGCGGGAGGGCAACGAGGGCGGCCGTTATCACAGCAAAAAACCACTTTGCTTTTGGCAGAACATACGCCACAGCGATAGTCGATGCAGTAAAAAAGACGGTGATATAAAAATTGATCGTGGTCCACACGATCGCCGTCACTATAGAGGGAAGGATCAACAGCACCACTGCCAGTCCTCCAGCCGGGACTCTGACCCAGGTTCTCTTATGTGACGTCATCAATGCATCTTCCATAACTGTGCGGCTTATGACAAAAGAAGCAAATCCGACATGCGCCCCTCTTCACTGGGTCATGAGTCTGACTGCTGAGGGGAATCCCTGCAAGCTCCCAGCCGGATCACCGTTCCGTTGTTGGAAGCGTCATTAATTACAGTGCCCGTTACCTCTACGAAATGCCCATCCAGATCAGGCTCAAGGTTAGCCAGCGCGTCGTAATTGACCAGAGATAAACAGCGCACTGGTTTCCAGGACTCATGATCTTTCATTGTCGCCCAGAGATTCCTGTCTTCATGGCGAAGGGTGATCCACGCCCTGAGAGTCACTTCATGTCCTTCAAATTTTTTCGGATTCTCTGCCACATCAAGGAACCGTTGATCAGCAGGAAAGTCATTTTTAACCAGTCCTGATGAAGAGCAGGCGACAAGCATAAATAGGCAGGTCAAGGTTATTAATATTCTCGACATACTATTCATTGACTAAATCATCTGGCAAGTCGCGCCGTCACCATCTCCCTCCTGCCCAACAAGAAGGCGAACGTCGACAGGAAATGGATCATCGGAAACAGGGTTATGTAGATATCGAACTCTGGACCAAGGCGCAGGCGATGGGGAACGAACCCCAGGCCGAGCGCGGCCAGACCCGAAAGAATAAAGATGCCCGTGTTTTTGGTCCTGACGTGGGCACTGAATGCATTGAGGTACATGGCAAGGAACCATAAGCTGCCGAACGCGCTATAAATGAGGGCTTCCTGATCCGTCGTGTAGACGATAACCTGGACCAGGTAGAGCGCCAGAGATATCAGCAATGAAATGGCAACTAATGCTCTCACGACGGCTTAGCTCTCCGGCTGATCTCGTCTGCGAACTGCGACAACGCTTCCCCTGCGCCCTACGTTTGATACCATGCGCATCGTAAGATGCTGATACAGGCGTCATCACCAGTCAATAGTGAACAAATCCCTTGACTCAGGATGTCGCATAACCTGACAGAATGGCGTCACGCCAAGATATTCCCTGGGAATGTGATGAGCAAACTATCGTCGGGTGCTGCATGGTTCACCTGCGCCATCTTACTGAGCATGGCTGGCATGGGCACTGGTATGGCGGCTACGCCATCATCCCCGCCAAGAATCGACATGCAACTGGCCGAGGTGAGTGGACAGAACGGGCAGGCCCGCGCCATCGGGGTGACTTACAGCGTATCCGTCGCACCCGGTGAGGCCCCGCCGACGTCGTTCGTGTTCGACACGCTGTCCCCTTCCCTGTTGCGTGTGGACGACCAGGTCACGGCCTTGGCCGTTACCGACGAAAAGGGCCCGGTTCCGCTGGCCGCACCCGTGATCCGCAAGGATACGGATGCCGAGCATCAGGTCTGGTCGACAAGCCGCCCCACGGTGGGTGTCGTCCATGTTGCCTATACAGTGCCGGTTGCGCGCGCCCTCACTCCGAAGCGTGGGCCGCATCTTGATCTTCAGGCAGCCGGAGGCGGACTTTCCGGCGCCTTTGTCGGCTTCATGCTGTTGCCCGAGATAAAGGCAAAGGACGTTCAGCTGAGTCTGCACTGGCAGCTCCCGGCAGGGCATCAGGCCGTATCCAGCCTTGGCAACGGGGATGCGAACACGAGAATCAGCTTCGACAAGCTGAACTTCGTCGTGTTTCTCGCCGGCTCCTTGCAGAAGCCTATCCTCAACGACGGTTCGAAAAACTTCGCCGTCTATGCGCTCGGCATGGAGCCATCACAGCTCGATGCATTGGCCACATGGACAGCGAAGGCATATGAAGTGGAGCGCAAGGCATTCAAGGTGCCTGCCGACAAGCCTTACAACTTCCTCGTGCGTTCGTATAAGGGCGGCGGCCAGGACAGCGGGCGGGCCAGCGAAGGCGCCTTCATGCTCTACCTGCCGTCAGGTTACGACACGTCCAAGGCGTCGCTTCACTTTCTCGTAGCGCATGAGATGGTCCATAGCCTCATCGCCAGTTTCGACGATGTGCCGGCCGATGGAGGGCTGTGGTACACCGAAGGCGCCGCCGAGTATTTCTCGGTGAAGCTGCCCAACGACGCGGGACTGTACAGCGCGCGTGACTACCTCGCCACCATCAACGAGATGTCGGCTTCCTATTATTCCAATGCGCTGCGTAACGTGCCTGATGAGCGTATTCCATCCGTCATGTGGACGGGGCGCAACGCCTGGATCGTGCCGTACAACCGTGGCTTCATGTATCTGGCCAACCTGGAAGCCTCGCTGCGGGCCCATCATGCCTCTGTGACGGTGCTGGACCTGACCAACGAGGCCAGCCGACGCATTCGTGCCGGTGCTGCCTCGAACGACAAGATCTGGGAAGGCGTTCTCAAGGATAAGGTGGCTCCCTGGGCCCTCGACGACTGGCATGCGATGATGGCGGGCCGGCTCATCCTGCCTCCCGCAGACACCTTCGGTGCATGCGTGGTGGGTACCCGAAAACAGGTCGGCTTGTTCGACCTTGGGTTCGACAAGCCAGTGCGTCTCGACGCAGGTGGCGTGATTTCAGGGGTGAAGGCAGGATCTCCCGCCGCCCGCGCAGGGCTTCAGGATGGCGACGTACTCAACACCTCGGTCGATATCTACTCTTTGTTCATGAGCCTGGACACGCCGGCGAAGCTGTCGGTCATGCGCGCAGGCAAGCCGCTGACCATTCAATACGATCCTCATCGGGATAGCGTCCCTGGCATGACATGGTTGCCGGCCTCGGGGAACAGAGATCATCCGTGTGCAGATACCGGGCCGGCGAAGTCAGGGTGACGTCGACAGGGCGCTGACGGAGGGCGGAACCGACAGCGGACGTCCGCGGACAGTCGAGACCCGCTGAAACGCGCCGTACGGCGTCGCCATGGCGTGGCACGGTATTTGCGAAGAGGCATCATCTTCCGAGGAAAGCCGTGCCTTCATCATGCCCAATCCCCTGCTTTCCCGTCTTGCCGCCGCGCTGCTCACAACCTTGCCGCTGGTCTCTTCCGCTTGTGCCGCCAAGGCACCGGAGGCAGCAGCGCGCAACGCCTGGGCCATCATGGCCGACAGGGATGTCGACTTCGCCATCCAGTGGTTCAAGGGACACTCGATCCTCGCGGTATACCCTGATCCTGCGGCGTTCTCCCGCACGCTCGACAAGGCCCGGCGGCAGGCCAATGACGACCTGCGCCATGTCGACAGCTTCGAAGGCTACCGGCAGACACTGAAGCACTTCTTCGCGGTGTTCGACGATGCCCATGCCTACGTGAGCATCCGTTTGACGCAGACGTCGTTCAAATGGCCGGGGTTCCTCGCCAACTATCAGGGGCACCGTTTCCTGGTGGCGCAGTCGGAAGTGGCATCGTTGCCGGATGGTACGGAGATCACCTCGTGTGATGGCGTGCCGATGGCCGACTGGGCCGAACGAATCGCGCCGTACGAACGGATCATTCCCGGACTCGGCTCCACCCGTGCACGTGCAGCTCCCCTGATCTTCCGTGACGCGGACAGTCCCTTCGTAAGCCGGCCGGTCCATTGCCTGATCGGCGGCAAGACCGTGGAGCTGGACTGGCGCAGCATCTCGTCCGGCGAGATGACCCAGGTCACCACGCGCATGCAGCCAAAGCTCGACGACGGCGTATCAGTCTCTTCGTTTGGCGACAACGGCGCCTGGGTACGGCTGGGCAATTTCTCGCCAGCCAATCGCAAGCAGTCCGACGAATTCGAAGCGCTTTACAAGATGGCGCCTGCGCTCCGTGACAAATCGGTGATCGTCTTCGACGTGCGCGGCAATGGCGGCGGCCCCTACGAATGGTTCATGGGCGTACTTCGCTCGCTCTATGGGCCGGAAGACGTCGATTACTACGCGCGGGCACGTATGCAGATATCGCCTGTTTACCGGATTTCAAAGGGCAAGGAGCTAGACCCCGCGCCGCCGGAGACCGGGGCGGATGCACCATCGAAGGCGCCTCTCGACGGCCTGCCGGACGACGGTAGCGAAGACCGGTTGCTGGATGCCGCAAAGGCGCGTGGCGCAAGCTTCATCCACCTGCCCAACCGGCACGATGTGCCAAGGCCTTCCTCGGCACCGGCCAGCCTCGTCCACGCCAGGGTGATCGTGCTCACCGACTATGGCTGCGGTAGTGCGTGTATCGGCTTCGTGGACGAACTCAAGCGTATCCCGGGCGTGACCCAGGTAGGTACCGAGACCTTCGTGGACTCGCGCACCGGCACAGCGGTGGCCGCCCGACTGCCCAGTGGCAACGGTTCGATCAGCGTACCCAGCATGACCCGCGATGGCCGCGAGCGTAACGACAACGAGCCCCAGAAGCCCGCCATGGAATTCGAAGGCGACATCGGCGACACGGCCGCAGCGCAGGCCTGGGTGCGCGACGTCGTGCTGGCAAAGCCGGCCCGCTGAGCGGGCACGACGGTTCCCGAGCGGCCGCATCCCGGTGACGTCACCGGGGTGCGGCTTTTTTGCTCCCAAGCCAAAGATCGCCAAATCAACGAGATAGACAAGATGCGTTCGCGCTGACGGGTTAAATTGGCTGGTGGGTCCCGCGAGGGTGCTCATACTTCTATACTGATTGTTTAGTCTTACCGGTCATTACCCGAACATGTTGAGAAGCGACCAAGTCCTCGTCACCGTCGGTACCGCCTGTTCCATCTCGGCGGTGGGTTCCACGGAAACCTACCAGGCGCGCGTGGCCCAGTCCGCGGAATTCCTGCCCCTGGCGGCCTTCGATGCAGGCCTTGTCGAGCTCGACCCTGCGGCGGACAACGCGGCCGACGGCATGCGCTGGGCCACGGGCGAACAGGCCGGCGAACCGGTCACGCTCGACGAGCTGGAGCGCCTGCACGGCCGCACCCTGCGCAGCAACAGCGGCATCCGCCACGTGCCCAACGTGCGTGACCTCGCCCCGCGCGTGGTCACCGACATCGCGGCCCCGCTGCCGCACGATCTGGAAACCGTGGGCCTGCGTCGCCTGGCCGGCCTGCGTTACGAAGACATCCGCGGCTCGAAGCTGAAGGATATGCACGGCCTGTTCCAGGACGATCCGTTGCTCAGCCCGTCGCTCCAGGCTCAGCTGTTTGCCTATGGCGCGCTCGGTGCGCTGGCTGGCCTGCCGCGTCCGCTCTCGGAGCTGGTGTCCCGGCCGTTCGGTTTTCGTGTGGCGGCGGCTACGGCCTTCGGTGGCCAGGAAGCCCTTGGCCAGTGGCTGCGTCCCGACGCGCCGTTGCCCGAAGGCGGTTTCCCGAAGGATACCTTCGCCGTTCGTCTGGCTCATTCACTCGGTTCGCACGGGCCTGCGCTGGTCTCGACCATGCTTGCGCCGGCATACAGCATCAGCCGCGTGCTGAAGAACCCCGAGCTGCGCGAGTCGCTGCGCTCCGACGACGTGGGCTTCATGCGTGTGCCCCAGGCACCGATGACGGCCGTCGGCGCCTGCGCATCCAGCCTGATCGCACTGGCGGACGTCGCGCCGCAGCTGCTGTTTGACTACCCGGGCTACCAGAAGCCCGAGATGGTGCTGCTGACGGCCGCCGATGCCGCGCTGCAGCCGCGTTTCGGCATCCTGGAAGCCTTCGGCGGCGGCGCGCTCATGACCGGCGACAAGCTCGCCACGAAAAACGCCGCGCATGGTGACGAAGAACGCACCGTGCACGATTCGCTGGCCCCGTTCGACATCGACGCCGACGGCACGGTCGTCGGCCACGGCGGTTCCGGCCTGCTGGTCACCACCCTCGATTTCGCGCTGCGCAACAAGCTCGACGTCACCTCGATCATCGTCGGCTGGGGCCAGAGCTCCGAAGCCGGCGGCAAGGCGCATTTCGCCGGCGTGGGTTTTGGTGGCGAGAATGCTCTGGTCCAGGCACTGGACATGGCCTTTGAAGGCCACGGCTACGGCGTGCGCGACTTCCAGTACCTCGCCGCGCATGCCACAGGCACCCGCACCAACTCCAAGACCGACCTCGGTACCGCGCTGGCGGCGCTGCGTGGCGCGGGACAGCGCCAGGGCGTGGCCGAGGCCAACCTCCCGAAACTGTTCGTCGGCACGCCCAAGGCCGTCGGCGATGGCCACACCATGGGCGAGACGGGCCTGAAGGCCGTGTCGCAGGCCTTGCAGTTCGTGCTGGGTCGTAAGGCGCCGGGCGTGCCCACCCTGCGCCGTCTCGATCCGGATCTGGCCGAAGTCGCCAGCCACTTCGATCTCCAGGCGGCGCCATCGGAGGGCAATGCCAACGGTGGCGCGGTCTGCGCCACGCAGGGCTTCGGTGGCTACAACGGCGCCGTCGCGCTACGTTCGGCCACGCCCGAGGCCATCTCGCGCTATGTGTCCGACAAGGCCACGCTCGATGCCTATCTGGCCGAGTGGCCCGCGATCCGTGCGGAGCGCGAGAAGAACGAGCGCATCGCACGCCGCAGTCCGAAGCTCGCGCTGGCGATGGCAGAGAAGCATCGCTGGACCGGCCTGGACTGATCCACCCGCAGAAGCCCGGCCTGAGCGCCGGGCTTCTCGTTTTCAGCTCAGTGTCCCGTCTTTGGCGGACTGGCATCACCGCCGAGATCGCCGATGAGTGACACGCTATCGAGCAGGCGCTGTTCCTTTACGCTCAGCGCCGTCTGCTCCGTGCTCAGCAAGGTGGTCTGCGCCGTGACGGCCGTGGTGTAGTCGACCGTGCCCGCCTGGTATTCGTTGAAGGCAATTTCGGAACCGCGTCGCGCATCGGCCACGGCGCTGTCCAGCACGGCCGCCTGCTGCGCCAGGATGCTGATGCCAGACAGGTCATCCTCTACGTTCTGCAGGGCCGTGAGCACAGTCTCGCGATAGTTCGCTACCGAGGCCTCGTACGAGGCCTTCGCGGCAGCGACCTGCCCCTTGCGTGCGCCGCCATCGAAGATCGTCTCGCTCACGTCCGCACCCAGCGACCAGACATGGTTGGCGATATGCAACAGGCCAGCCAGCGGCGACTGCGAGAAGCCATCCGCGCCCGAGAGCGTAATGTCCGGATAGTAGGCGGCGATTGCCACGCCGATGGCGGCATTCTGCGCAGCCATCTGTCGTTCGGCCACCGAGATATCCGGCCGGCGTTGCAGCAGGGTCGACGGCACGCCAGCTGGCACCGCAGGCAGTTCGGGCAGCGTGGTGCCATGGGGTATGGCGAGTTCCTCCGGTGTCTTGCCGACCAGCACGGCGATGGCGTGCTCATACTTCGCGCGTGAAACGCCCAGCGCGATCAGGCTCGACTGTGCGTTCTCGAGCTGCGTCCGTGCGGTGATCACGTCCGACGGTGGCTTGATACCGGCGTCACCCTGGTTGGCCACGACGCGCAGGTATTCCTTGTAGGCATTCACGGTCTGTGTGAGCAGGTCGATATTGGCATCGGTGACGCGCAGGTCGATCACCGCATTGGCCAGCGCGACCTGTTCCGTCAGCGTGGCATTTGCCAGCGTGGCGGCACTGGCTTCGGCCGTGGCCTTGCTCTGTTCCACGCCACGACGCACCTTGCCCCACAGATCCGGTGCCCAGCTGACATTGCCTTCCAGCGAGCCCGAGGTGCGGATGCCCGGATTCACGGCCTGGCTGCCGGCGGTGGTACGCGAGCGCGTCGCCGAGCCGCTGATGCCAATGGTGGGAAACAGGCCGGCCCGGGCCTCCTGCACTTCGGCCAGGGCTTCCTGGTAGTTGGCATAGTTCTGCTGCACGGTCTGGTTGGAGACCGAGACCTGGGGCTCCAGCTGATCCAGCAGCGGATCGTGGAAGGCCTTCCACCATTCGCCCTTGGGCGCGTCGTCCGCCGGCTGCGCGACGTTCCAGCCGGGCTGGGTTGCGTAGCTGGCAGGCATCGCGACACTGGGCCTGGTGTAGTCGGGGCCGACCATGCAGCCATGCAGCAGCCACGCGATGGCGACGACGAGGGTCTTGTGGGATGTCTTCATGTCCGTACGCTCGCGTCTGCGCGGTTCCACGGCAGGCGGGCGGACCAGACCGCCAGCCTGGCCCGCAGGCCGTCGAGATGGATATAGATCACCGGGGTGGTGTACAGGGTGACGATCTGGCTGAGCACGAGGCCGCCCATGACGGTGATGCCCAACGGCTGCCTCAGGGAGGCGCCCTGCCCCAGACCGATGGCCAAGGGCACGGCACCGAGCACGGCCGCCGCCGTGGTCATCATGATCGGCCGCAACCGGATGACCGCCGCGCGATGGATCGCCGTGCGTGCGTCCAGTGCCTCGTCGCGCTGAAGGTGTATGGCTACGTCGATCATCATGATCGCGTTCTTCTTCACGATGCCGATGAGCAGGATGATGCCGATCATGGCGATCACCGAGAACGGGATGCCAAAGATAAGCAGGGCCAGGGTTGCGCCGATGCCTGCCGAGGGCAGCGTCGAAAGGATGGTCAACGGATGCACGGTGTTCTCGTAGAGAATGCCCAGCACGATGTACACCGCCGCCAGTGCGGCGAGGATCAGCCAGGGCATGGTGGACATCGACTGCCCGTACACCTGCGCCGCACCGGCGAAGCTGCCGTGAATCGATGCCGGCATGCCGATCTGCCGCGATACCTGGTCGATGGTGGCGGCCGCTGCGCTCAGCGATCCGCCGGGCGGCAGGTTGAACGAGATGGTGGCGGCCACCAGGCCATCCTGGTGGCTCACCTGCGTGGCGGTGTGGTTGCCCACGTAACTCGCCATGGCGGGGAATGGCACCAGGGTTTCCGAGGCCGTGCTGTCCGCGCTGCCGCTCGAACTGCCGCCCTTGGAGTTGGCGATGGCGTTGTTGAGCTGGTTGGCCTCGGCGTCGGCGTTGCGCGAGTTCGTGCTGCCCGCCGTGCTCCCGGCCTGGGTCACGCCCTTCACCAGCGCCGACGACATCTGCGTCTGCTGGGTACCGCTGGCATTGCCTGCCGCCGTGCTGAAACGCATGCGGTCGAGCATCTGCGGGTATTGCCAGTACTGCGGCGCTACCTCCATCACCACGTAGTACTGGTTCAGCTGGTTGTAGATGGTGGACACCGTGCGCTGCCCGAATGCGTCGTAGAGCACGCTGTCGAGCTGGTTGGGCGCGAAACCATACCGCGCGGCGGTAGCGCGATTGAAGTTGATGTAGATCTGCAGGCCATGCTGCTGAAGATCGGAATTCACGTCCGATAGCTGGCTGCGCTGCTTTCCCAGTGCGTCGACCAGGCGTGGTACCCAGTCGAACAGCGAATTCGCGTCGTCACTGGTCAAGGTGTACTGGTATTCCGCAGCAGACTGGCGGCCGCCGATGCGCAGATCCTGCGCGGCCTGCAACAACAGGCGTGCACCGGATACCGCGTTGAGCCTGGGACGCAAGCGGTCCACGACTTCGGCGGCCGAGATCTTCCGCTCGGCCAGCGGCTTCAGTTCGATGAAGACATTGGCGGTATTGAGCGCCCTGCCCCCCGTGAACCCGGCCACGGATGCCACGGCGGGATCGCGCTGCACGATGCCTTGCAACTGAGCCAGTTTCTGCTGCATCGCCTGGAAGGAAATACTCTGGTCCGCGATGATCTGGCCGGTGAGGATGCCGTTGTCCTGCTCGGGAAAGAAGGTGGATGGCAGGAAGCGCACCAGCACGACGTTGAGCACGATCAGCACCAGGAAGATCACGGTCACCAGCGTACGGTGCTCCAGTGCCTTGCCGAGCGAGCGGTCGTAGCCATCGCGAAAGCGGTCGAACTGGCGCCCGGCCCAGCTTGCCCAGCGCCCTCCGGAAGAAGCCTTCTGTTGGCGCCGCAGCACATAGGCCGTCATGGTCGGGGTGACCGTCAGCGAGACCACGAGCGAGATGAGGATCGCGATGGACAGCGTCACGGCAAACTCGTGGAACAAGAGGCCCACGATGCCGGGCATCAGCAGGATGGGCAGGAACACCGCGATCAGCGACAGGCTCATCGAGATCACGGTGAAGCTGACTTCCGCGCTGCCGCGCAGGGCCGCCTCATGCACCTCCATGCCCTCTTCCACATGGCGTGCGATGTTTTCAAGCACCACCACGGCATCGTCCACGACGAAGCCCGTACCAATGGTCAGCGCCATCAACGACAGGTTGTCGAGGCTGTAGCCCAGCAGGTACATGGGGCCGAACGTGCCAATGATGGACAGCGGCAGCGCGGCGGCGGGCACCAGCACGGCACGTGGTGATTGCAGGAAGACGAACACCACCCCGATCACCAGCACCACAGCGATGCATAGCGTGCGCTCGGTATCGTCCACGGCGGCGCTCACGGACTGCGAACGGTCCACGGCGATGCCGATGTGGACATCGTGCGGCAGCGATGCTTCCACGGAGGGCAGGACCCTGCGGATCTGCCCCACGGTTCTGACGATATTGCTGCCAGGCAGCGGATACACGATTACCAGCACCGCATCCCTGCCGTTGTACAGGCCAGCATTGCGCAGGTTCTCGGCCGAATCCACCACATCGGCCACGTCACGCAGGAACACCGGCGCATTGTTGCGATAGGCGATCACCAGGTCGCGATACGGCGCGGCCTTCGGAATCTGGTCGTTGGACAGGATCTCGAAGCGCTGGTCACCCTGGTCTATATGTCCTTTGGCGCTGTTGGCGTTGGCCGAGCCCAGCGCGGCGCGCACGTCTTCCAGGCCGATACCGTAGCTGCTGAGCTGGTCCGGATGCAGCTCCACGCGTACGGAGGGCAACGCGCTGCCACCCAGGGTGATCTGGCCTACCCCGTCCACCTGCGACAGCTGCTGCTGGAGGATGGAATTGGCCGAGTCGTAAAGCTGGGCGCGCGTGAGCGTGGACGAGGTCAGCGCAAGCACCATGATCGGCGTATCGGACGGGTTGTACTGCCGGTAGGTGGGGTTGTTGCGCAAGGTGGACGGCAGGTCGGCGCGCGCTGCCTGGATGGCCGCCTGCACATCGCGCGCGGCGCCGTTGATGTCGCGATCCAGACCAAACTGGATCACGATCATGGCCGAGCCCACGGAGCTGGTCGAGGTAAGTTCACTCACATCGGCGATGGAGCCCAGCCTGCGTTCCAGCGGTGCGGCCACCGTCGAGGCCATGATGTCCGGACTGGCACCGGCCATGCTCGCCTGCACCACGATCACCGGGAAGGTGACATTGGGCAACGGTGCCACCGGCAGGTTGAAATACGCCAGGGCACCCGACAGCAGGATGGCGACGGCCAGCAGCGTGGTCGCTACGGGGCGCCGGATGAATAGCCCCGGGATGTTCATGGCTGCGGCCCGATCGCCGGCTGCGGTGCCTTGCGCCTGCGCGAAGCCAGGCGATCAAAGAACAGGTACACCACCGGTGTGGTGAACAGAGTCAGTACCTGGCTGAGGGCCAGGCCACCGATGATGGCCAGTCCCAGCGGCCGGCGCAGTTCCGAACCCGTGCCCGTGCCCAGCAACATGGGCAAGGCACCGAGCATGGCCGCCAGCGTGGTCATCAGGATGGGGCGGAAACGCAGCAGCGATGCTTCGAATACGGCATCGGCCGGCGTCTTCCCGTGCGTGCGCTCACCCTCCAGGGCGAAGTCCACGATCATGATCGCGTTTTTCTTCACGATGCCGATCAGCAGCACGATGCCGATGATGCCGATCACGTCGAGATCGTGACCGGCGACCATCAGGGACAGCAGCGCGCCGATACCGGCGGATGGCAATGTCGACAGGATCGTGACCGGATGGATGAAGCTCTCGTAGAGCACGCCCAGCACGATATAGACCGCTACCAGTGCGGCGAGCAGAAGATACACCTCGCTGGACAACGAATCCTGGAAGGCCTGCGCCGCACCCTGGAAGGACGATGTCACCGACGGTGGCAGGTTTGCGGCCTTCTCGGCGCTGGCGATATCGGCGACGGCCGTACTGAGCGAGGCGCCCTGGGCGAGGTTGAACGAAAGCGTGACGGCCGGAAACTGGGCCAGATGGCTGATCGCCAGGGGTGACTTCACGATGCGGATGGACGCAATACCCTTCAGCGGCACCTGTCCGCTGCTTCCGGTCTGGCTCGGCAGGTAGATGTCGCCCAGTGAATCGACCGTGGGCAGGCTCTCGGGCTTCGCCACGAGGATCACCCGGTACTGTCCGGACTGCTCGAAGATGGTGGAGACGATGCGCTGGCCCAGGGCATCGTAGAGCGCATTGTCGATGGTGGCGGCCGTGATGCCGTAGCGCGCCGCCAGCTGGCGGTTCACCTCGACGTCTACGGCCGGGCCATCGTTGGCCAGGTCACTGGTCACGTCGGTAATCGAGGCGATGCCCTTCATCCGGTTCACCAGTCCGGGTACGTATTTCGCCAGCTCGTCCTGTGACGAACCGCGCAGCACGAACTGGTACTGGTTGGGCGATACGGTGGTGTCGAGGGTCAGGTCCTGCTCCGGTTGCAGGAAAAGCCTGATGCCGGCGACGTTGGCGGTGTCTTTCTGCAGGCGTCGCGCAATGCTGGCGGCGGTACCGGAGCGATCCCCGATGGGCTTGAGATCAATGAGGAAACGACCATTGTTGAGCGTCTTGTTGGTGCCGTCGATACCCACGTACGACGTGATACCGGCCACGTCGGGGTCTTTCACCAGCACATCGGCCAGCGCGGCTTGTCGCTCTACCATCGCGGCATACGACACCGAGTTGTCGGCCACGCTGATGCCTTCGATCACGCCCACGTCCTGCACGGGGAACAGGCCCTTGGGGATCACCACGTAGAGGACCAGCGTGATTGCGACGGTCCCCAGGAAGACCAGCAGGGTCAGTGTCTGCCGCGCCATGACGAAACGCAGGCCGCGCTCGTAGGAACCCAACAGACGGTCGAACAGAGATTCGCTGATGCGTTCGAAGCGGCTGGGTTGCCGTTGCGCCTGAGCACGGAGGATACGGGCACACAGCATGGGCACCAGGGTGAGCGACACGATGCCGGAAATCACGATGGTGACCGCCAGGGTGACCGCGAACTCCTTGAACAGGCGGCCGATCACGCCGCCCATGAAGAGCAGCGGGATCAGCACGGCGATCAGTGACACAGTCAGCGACACGATGGTGAAGCCGATCTGCCCTGCGCCTTCCAGCGCGGCTTCCATGGGGGTCTTGCCTTCCTCCAGGTAGCGGACGATGTTCTCGATCATCACGATGGAGTCGTCCACCACGAAGCCGGTGGCGATGATCAGCGCCATCAACGACAGGTTGTCGATGGAATAGCCCAGCTCGTACATCGCGGCCAGCGTGCCGATCAGTGACACCGGCACCGAGATGCTGGGGATGATGGTGGCCGGCAGGTTGCGCAGGAAGACGAAGATCACCAGCACCACCAGCACCACGGCCAGTGCGAGTTCGAACGCAGCGTCGGAGACCGACGAACGGATCACGCCCGTGCTGTCCGAGACGATGTCCACCTTCATGCCGGCCGGCAGGGTGGATTCCAGCGCAGGCAGTTCTTTCTTGATCTGGTCCACCGTGGCGATCACGTTGGCGCCGGGCTGCCGCTGCACGTTGAGTACGATGGCTTGCTGGTGTCCGTACCATGCGCCCAGCTCGGTGTTCTGCGCCGACTGGGTCACATTCGCCACGTCGCGCAGGTAGACCGGCGCACCGTTCTGGTACGAGATCACCGTGGCAAGGTAATCCTTGGGATCGCGAATCTGGTCGTTGCCGTTGATGGTGTAGTCGAGCTTCGGGCCGTCGAAATTGCCCTTGGGCTGGCTGACGTTGACGTTGGCCAGCAGCGAACGCAGGTCATCGATGTTGAGGCCATAGGCTGCAAGCTTCTTCGGATCGGCCTCGACACGAATGGCCGGCACGTTGCCGCCGGCAGGCACCACGAGGCCCACGCCCGGCACCTCGGCAATCTTCGAACCCAGCCGGTTGTTGGCCACGTCCTCGATCTGGTTCAGTGACATCGACGCCGACGTCACCGCCAGGGTGAGGATCGGACGATCGGCGGGGTTGACCTTGGCATAGGTCGGGGGCGCAGGCAGGCCGCTGGGCAGCAGGCTGGACGCGGCATTGATGGCCTCCTGCACGTTCTGCTCGGCCACGTCGAGGCTGAGTGACAGGTCGAACTGCAAGGTGATCACCGACGCGCCGGCCGAACTGGTCGAGGTCATCTGCTGCAGGCCGGGAATCTCGCCCAGCTGCACCTCCAGTGGCGCCGTGACGGTATTGGCCATCACCGACGGGCTGGCGCCGGGATAGAACGTCTGCACCTGGATCACCGGGTAATCCACATCCGGCAATGACGACACCGGCAGGAAGCGCACGGCCACCAGGCCCACCAGTACCAGGGCGAGCATCAGCAACGCCGTGGCCACCGGCCGCAGGATAAAGAGGCGGGAGATGTTCATGAGCGGCGCTTACGAAGCATGCCGCCGTGAACTGCCACTATGCGCGGGGGCCGTGCCTCCCGCACTACCGGCATGCGCACTGGTGCCGGCAACGCGGATCTTCGCGCCGTCCGTGAGGCGGTCCATGCCGTCGGTCACCACTTGCTGTCCCACTGAAAGCCCGGAGGTGATGACCGTGTTGGTGCCATCGCCCGGTCCCAGGGTCACCTTGTGCACCGATACGGTCTGGTCGGCATTGACCAGATAGACGAAGTCGCCAGGGGCACCGCTCTGGATCGCCGGCGTGGGCACCACCACCGCCTGCTTCAGCGTATCCACCAGCAGCCGTACGTTGACGAACTCGTTGGGATAGAGCGCCTCGTCGTCATTGTCGAACATGGCGCGGAGATTGATGGTGCCCGTGCTGGTCTGCACCTGGTTGCCCAGTGCATAGAGCTTGCCCGTGGCGATCTGGTGGCTGTTGTCGCTGTCGAAGACCGTCACGGGAAGCGAATCGCTCGTGCCGAAGCGGCGAAGCACCTTGCCCAGTTCGTTCTGCGGCACCGTGAACTGCACGGTGGTGGGCTTCATCGTGGTGATGGTGACGATGCCCGGTGAGGTCGACTGGGTGACGTAGTTGCCCGGGTCGACGAGACGAAGACCCACCCTGCCCGCCACGGGCGCCACGATATGGCAGTAAGCCAGGTCCAGGTCGTCCTGCGCGATGGCTGCCTGATCCGCCTTCACGGCAGCCTCGTCCTGCTGCACCGTGAACTTCTGGTCCACGTAGGTCTGCTCGGCGATGGATTTCTGCTGGAACAGCTGCGTGAAACGGGCAAGGTCCGAGCGCGCCTGGCCGAGACTGGCCTGGTCCTTGGCAAGCTGGGCTTCGGCCTGCTGCTTCTGGATCTGGTACTGGCGCGGGTCGATCTGGGCGAGGAACTGGCCCTTCTCGACATCCTGTCCTTCCTTGTAGCCCACGTCGGTGAGATAGCCGCTGAGCTGGGGCAATACGTTCACCGTGGCCACGGGCGTGACGGTGCCCAGCTCATTGAGGATCTCGGGCATGTCGGCCACGGAGACTTTCGCCGTGCTCACCAGCTGGGCGGGCGTGCCCTGCCTGCCCTTGCCGCTGTTGGCGAACAGGTGAAACAGCACGAGCGCGAGCACGGCGATGACCACGATGGCGAGGATCCAGTGCCACTTCCGGCGGGGCCTGCGCACTGAATCGGTCGCGTAGCTCATCTGTCGTACTCCTTCGGTTGGGCCGATCCGGCTACGCAGAAGGAACGCACGAGACGGTCATGCGTTTATTCGTGACATTTCGTGTTCACTGTACGCTCATTCTTTTCGCAAGAAATCACAGGGTGACCATGTAGGTGATGAGAAAGCACACCAGGGTCAGCATCACCATGGCGAGGATGAAGGCCACATCGGCAATGCGCTCAAGACGGTGCAACCGGATATCCGAATCCACGCGCATTGCAAAATAGGCGGCCAACGTAGCGATAAGAAAGAGAATGGCGTCGAACGCCAGCAGATCGTCGGTGATGGTGTCGGTGCGCGTATACGAAATCACGACACGCAGCAGGCTGATACCCGTGAGGCAGACACCCACCATCGCCGCCGAAATGGTGCATATCATCCGGCAGGTGCCCTCGGCGAGAGGGTTGATGGATCGATTCGGCATGATCGTTACCTTTCGTGCGGGGTCGCCGCTACAACGACGCGCTTCGCCGGCTGGTTGACCTGCCGATTCCATACGGTGGCTGACCGTAAAGCGGCACGCTCGTAAACCCAGGGGCGCCCGCAGCCGTTTTTGCGTCCAGGTACCAGGCCGCTCGTGCCAGCCTGGCAGCCAGCCAATTCGCACGATTTCGCGGGTGATGCCATGAACATGCTTCGTTCGATCGCTCTGACCGCCGCCTTCGTCGCCTGCTCGGCAGGCACGGCAGCAGCGCACGCGCAGGTCTATGTGGATGCCGGCGTCAATATCGGTCCGGCGCCCATCTGCCCCTACGGCTATTACGACTACGCACCCTACCCGTGCGCGCCTTACGGCTATTACGGTCCGGAATGGTTCCTGGGCGGCGTGTTCATCGGTGCGGGACCCTGGTTCCACGGGCCGGCCGGCTTCCGCGGACACATCGATCCGCGCTTCGATCCCCGTCGCGGCTATCACGGACCGTTGCCCGGTCCGCGCGACCGCCCGCGACCGGAGGAGCGTTTCGACCGGATGCCCAACTTCCGCGGTGGTGAGTGGCGTGACGGCCACGGCGGTGGCGGTCGCGAACGCTGATCCATCAAGGTGAAAGCCTTATGTCGTGGGAACCGCTTGCGGTTCCCGCGTTGGCATAAGTCAGGCCAGTGGGCGCACCTGGACGGAGCGCCGCAGTCCACTCAACACAATTGCCATAAGAATCGCCAATGCAATCGCGCCTGCCGCCATGGCAGGTTGCAGTGTATCCACCAGCGCTCCGGTGCATAACGCGGCGATGGGAACGGCGCCCAGCGTCACGGCCGAGAGCCAGGTCATTTCCTGCCCGATGTGTTGCGATGCAGCCGTCATCTGCAACCACGACTGCGACTGGATGCCATAGACATTCGATGCGGCAGCCAGCAGAAAGAAAGCAGGCAGCACGGTGGCCAGGCCCGTGCCGGCGAACAACAATACGTAGCCCGATACCGCTACGGTCCAACAGCCGATAATGCGACGGATGACACCGCGCATATCCGCGTGAGTGGCAGTTGAAAGCATCGAAGCGAGGCCGATGCCCGCGAACTGCGCAACGTACACCAACAGGTAGCGCGGATCATTCCGTTCCACGAGCATGATCGGCAGCAACACCTGCACCGGGCCGAACACCAGTACCGAGCTGACCAGAACGTACGCATAGAAGCGGCGAGGAATGCGGGTTCCGCCAGTGTCCAGCGATGGCGCTTGTTGCGGAGCCGGTAACCGGATCGCGCCGCGTCGTCCTACCGCGACGAGCATGGGGATCGACAAGGCCACGCACAGTGCATCGATGCCAAAGGCTACGGAAAGCCCCTGCGTACCCTGGGAACCCAATACGACGGAACCTGCCAGCAACGGCAGCATGACGGTGGCTACGCCCGATATCAGCGCCAGTACCGCGTTTCCGGCAGGCACGAGGGTGCGATGCACATACATCGGAAAGACTGCGCGGCCCGCAGGATACGCCACGGCCCAGACGATGCCTCCAAGCAGCGCCGTGACATAGATCATGCCGATGGACATCATCCCCATGAAGGTCAGCACGCACACCATGGCATTGCTGGCCACGAAGAGAAGCCTGCAGGTCAGTAGCACGCGCAGGGGCTGAAGCCGGTCCAGGAGGTGCGGAAAGAACAACAGCAGGCAGAGGCTGGGCACAGCCTCGATCGCAGCGGTGACACCCAGGTCCAGGGCGCGTCCGCTCAGGCGCATGACAAGGAATGGCAGTGCCAGCAAGGTGAAACTTGCGCCGAGCGTGGTCACCAGGTTATCGAGCATCAGCAAGCCGAGCCGGGGCTCGCGATACCCGATGCGAAGCAGGCGCAGGCCGCGCACGATGCTGCGGCCTGCCATTGAGCCGCCCCTGCCCCGGGCCACGTCTTATGCGCTGCGACGCAGGAAGTACAGGTCACCCTGGCGGATCACATCCAACCCGAAGGATGCGGCAATCGTGGTCAGCTTGGCTTCGTCCAGACGCCATGCGGTCTCGACATCATCGACCCCTACATCGAGCACCCATTGCATGCCCGTCCAATGCGTAATCACGAGGCCATCCTCGGCGAGCAGGCCGGCAATCGTCTCGAAATAGCGCTCGAAGTGCCTCTGGCAACAGGCGAAGCTGGCGAGGTTGTTGTCGATGACGTAGTCGAAACGGCTGGTACGGAAAGCGTCGGCGAACGGCGCGCCATGTTTGTTGAGCAGTTGCAGTGTGTAGCCGGGAAGATCGAGGCGTTCGCCGTGCAGCAGTTCATTGACCGCTACCGTTACACCCACGATGCGTGCTGCCCGTCCGGCGACCAGTTGTGCCACGGAGGAATTGCCCGCTCCGATATGCAGGATCGATTTGCCACGCAGTTCCGCCCCATCGAGCCAGCGGTTGATGGCCTCTTGGTCGAGGGTCGGCTCACAGGCCGAGTAATCCACCAGAGGCCAGGAGATGGCGTCCGCCGCAGCGTCGTAGCGCTCCACGCCCGGTTCCTGGCCGCAGTCCGTGGTACTGACACCGATGTCAAAACGTGGCCTGAAAACGGTGCCCGGGATGGGCGTCGATGCAGCGTGCGATTCGTTCACGGTAGATGCCTCCGCGGCGAGGGGCGGGATGGGAAACATGCATCCATGCAAGGGCCGCGAACCGTTGGAGGACGCCGTTTCGTACTGTAGGGCGCGCTGAGTCGCTGAAAGTGCAATTTCGGCAAGAATGCACCCTGTCCGACAAAAACGTGTCCGCTTTCACAGTTTCCGAAGGTCTGGACCCCGAATATCCGACCCCGTTGCACGCGCTTTGACATCGTTGTCATCGCTTCGCGGGCCATGGACACGCCAGCCACCGGCGTGCGCCCGCTCCATGGAAATGCCATCCGGTATCCACGACCGGACTGTGGCTGGGTATGAGGGGCTTTATGATCAGCTTGCCGGTGTTGCTCGGATTGATCGGTTTCTCGACGTTGCTGCTGTTCCTGTGCACGGTCGTCATGCTGGGGCTTTACCTGGCGAGGCGACTGCGGCCCACGCGAGCCGAGACGCGGCTGGCCGAGTATCCGTTCGTTTCCATCCTCGTGCCCTTCTATAACGAGCCCGAGCCGTCCTTCCTGCGCACCCTGGAAGCCATCGAGGCGGCGGATTACCCCGGCCGGCTCGAAGTGATCCTGATCGACGACGGTTCGAGCAATTCGACGCCGACAATGCTCACCGAATGGCTTCGATGTACGCGCGACAAGCACTATGTGCTGGTGACACTGGAGAAGAACGGCGGCGCGAAGGGGCTGGCGCTGGATGCCGCGCTGCCCCGGCTATCGCCGGATTCCGACGTGGTCACGGTGATCGACAGCGATACGGTGATCATGCCCCACGCACTGCGTATCGCGGTGGAAGAGCTGTACTCCTCGCCGACGCATGCCGCTGCCTGCGGGCTTATCGTGCCCGACGGGCGGGACACCTCCTGGCTGCACCGTCTCCAGTTTTACGAGCACGTGGGCGCGCTGGCGATCATCCGCTACGTGCAAAGCCGCGTCGGCATGGTCAACGTGGTGGCCGGTGCATTCTCGTTGCACAAGACGTCGGTTATCCGCGAGCTGGGCGGCTGGGGCGAGTGGTTGGTGGAGGACATCTCCTGGACCTGGCGCGCACTCGCTCACGGCTACACCATCGGATATGCGCCGGAGGCCATCGCGTATACGGTCTGTCCGTCCACGCTGTTCGGCTTGTTCCGTCAGCGCCGTCGCTGGGCGCGCGGGCGGCTGGAGTCGTTCCGCGTGGCCTGGGGCATCTCCTGGTCCAACACCGTGAAGATGCTGCCCTGGTGGCTGTTGTGGGCACAATCGGCCTTGCTGCCTACCCTGCTGCTCAGCATCGCGGGGGCATGGATCTACCGCAGCCCGCTGCTGCTGGACCTGGCTTTTGCCAACTGGCTGCTCATGGCCGTGCTGAATGGGGTAGCCTGCGTGCAGGCACGCGATCGCCTGCAATTGCGCTGGTTCGATATCGTACTGGTATCGATATACAACACCTGCATCGACACGCTGCTGCTGCCGGCCAATCTTATCGGCCTGTTCGACGAAATCACCGGGCACCGCAAATCCTGGCTGACACGATAAGCATCCATGGACTACCACGCCTTCCTTGCCGCATGGCCTCAGGTCTATCTGGGGCGCGGTCTCGCAGATGATCCGCATCTGTGCCTGACCTTCGACGACGGCCCTGGCGTGGTGACGCCCGCCGTACTGGAAGCGCTGGACCAGCTTGGCGTCACCGCAACGTTCTTCTGCCTGGGCGAGGCCGCCCTGCACCGCCCGGACATGGTGCGCGCCATCGTGGCGGGAGGGCATGAGGTGGGCAGCCATGGGCATTCGCATCTCGACCTGCGCCAGCTCTCGGCGGAGGTTTTCGCACGCACCCAGGTATTGCCATCGATCCGCGCGCTCGAAGACATCACGGGATCGGAAGTAACGTTGTTCCGGCCGCCATATGGCGAGATATCGCCTGCGCAGGTGGAGTGGCTGGCCAGCGAGGGGCTTACGCTGGTCGGGTGGTCGGTCGATCCGCAGGACTGGGCCGACCCCGAGGCGCCGGGCCATGTTTCCCGCGTGGTCGGTGAAATCACACGAAAGCTGCATCCGGGGGCCATCGTCCTGCTGCATGACGGCGACGATGGCGATACCAGCCGGGCATCCATCGTGGAGATCCTGAACGAACTGGTGCATCCCTTGCGCCACAAGGGCTACACCTTCGTGAAGGCAGGCCACATGCTGCGCCGTCGCGGCGTGGCCATGACCACCTGAGCGTATCCGGGCGCCCGCATCGGACAGGCGCAATTTGACACGAAGCGCTTCATGCACCAGCATGGCGTTCGGACGTCCATACGTCCTTATGTTCACATGGACCACCTCCCTCGATGAGTCTTCAGCACGCCCCCGCACTGCACGCATCCATCGCTCTCGCCAGCGGTGCATCGTGCTGTTGTCGTCGCTGATGCACTGAGTTTCCGGCCGGCACCTGCCCGGCCCACGCCTTTCTTTCGCGCAACGCGGCCTCCGGTCGCGAACGCTCCCCTGTTGCCAAGGATATTGCCCATGAGGACCTCTCACGCGGGGCGTTCCCGCCTCGTCGTTTCGATCCTGATTGCACTCGCGGCAGGCGCAAGCCATGCCGACGAGGCGCCCGACAAGGATCCGACCCGCCTGCAGACGGTCGTGGTGACCGGTACGCGCTCGGTCAACCGCAGCCAGAGCAGTTCGCTCTCGCCCATCGACATCGTGACTGCCCAGGACCTCCAGTCATCGGGCGATACCCAGCTGGGGGCCGTCCTGTCGCGCCTCGTGCCCTCGCTTAACTTTCCCCGTGCACCCGGTAACGACGGTTCGGGCATCGTGCGGCCTGCCGCGCTGCGCGGGCTCTCGCCCGATGAAACCCTCGTGCTGGTCAATGGCAAGCGCTGGCACACCGGCGCCCTGCTGAATCTTCAAGGTGCGCTGGGTCGTGGTTCCGCGCCAGCCGATCTCAATGCGATTCCCGTGTCGGCCATCGACCATATCGAAGTGCTGCGCGACGGCGCCTCGGCCCAGTACGGCTCCGATGCCATCGCCGGCGTGATCAATATTGTTTTGAAAGGCGCAGCTACGCAGGGCAGCAACGAGGCCAGCATCACCGCCGGCCGCTACAGCGCGGGCGATGGCAGGCAGTGGCAGGGCGATGCGAGCATCGGCGTGCCACTGGGTGGCGACAAGGGCTGGGCAAGGCTGAGCGTGGTGCAGGGGCACGCGGATACCACCGATCGCGGCGGCCGCGATGACCGGGACCCCACATCGCCGGTCTATGGGCAGAAGACGCAGCGCATCGGCGAACCGGATATCCGTACCCATCAGGCACTGCTCAACGTGCAGTACGCCGTGGCACACAACGTCGACTTCTACGCCTTCGCCAGCACCAGCAGTCGCGAGGGCACGTCGCCTGCGCTGTTCCGCACGTACAACAGCAGCCGCAACATTCCCTCCATCTACCCCGATGGCTACCTGCCCCTCAATGACGTGCGTTCCATCGATAGTGCGGTGGTTGCCGGCCTGCGCGGTACCACCGATGGCGGTTGGCGCTGGGATATAAGCGGTAACTACGGACGCAGCCGCGTGAGCATCGACCCCACGCACACGCTCAATGTGGACCTGGGCGCCGGCAGCCCCACGCGCTTCGATGCGGGCCGCCTCGTGGCAACGCAGAAGGCCGTCGATGTCGATATTGCAAAGGACCTTTCCGTCAGCTGGCTCACGAACCCGTTGACCCTCGCCTTCGGCGTGGAATACCTCTACCAGGGTTATCGCATCGCGGCAGGCGAGCCGGCCTCGTATGTCGGCACGGGATCGCAGGGTTTTCCGGGGTTCCAGCCGGGTGACGCGGGTTATCACGGCCGGCATGACGTGGCCGAGTACATCAGCCTGGAAAATCAGATCACCGAAAAGTTGAGCGGTTCGCTCGCGATACGCCACGAGGACTATACGGATTTCGGCAAGACCACTTCGGGCACGCTCTCCGCGAGATATGACTTCACCGATACCTTTGCCTTGCGTGGTACTGCGGCCACCGGCTTCCGTGCCCCTTCCCTGCCCCAGCAGTTCTATTCGACCACCTCGACCAATGTCATCGGCGGCGTGCCGACGCAGATACGCAACTTCGCGGTGAACAACCCGGTGGCGCAGGCGCTCGGCGCGGAGCCGCTGAAGGCTGAGAAATCGCACAACTACACCCTGGGAGCCGTGTATGCCCCCGGCGCCTGGACGGTATCGCTCGATATCTACCAGATCACCATCGGTAACCGCATCGTCCCATCGGAAAACCTGGTGGGCGACGATGTGCGAGCGTATCTCGACAACCACGGCTTCCCCGGCATCCAGGGCGGCAGCTACTTCACCAACGCGCTGAAGACCCGCACCCGCGGTGTCGATCTCAGCAGCGGCTATCGTTTCGACTTCGGCAGCGCAGGCAACCTCCAGCTGAGTGCCGCGTACAGCCGGAACCATACGTCGATCCTCTCGGTCGCCGCCAATCCGCCGCAGCTGGCGCAGAACGGCCTGGAGCTGGTGCGCGTCGGCCACATCGCACAGGGCTACATCACCGACGGCGCGCCCAGGGACAAGATCGTGCTTGGAGCCGACTACGGGGTGGCCGGCTGGAGCCTTCATGGCGGGCTCACGCGTTACGGCCAGTTCCGGGTCAACCAGGATCCGGTAAGCAATCCCGGCTACGACCAGATCTTCCCGGCACGCTGGCTGCTCGACCTGTCGGCGAGCTATGCGGTGGCAGGCTGGTCGTTCACGGCAGGCGTGGACAACCTCACCAACGTGTATCCGCAGAAGTACCGCGCCGGCAGCGATGGTGCCGTAGGCGGCACGTGGCCTTATCCGGATTACTCGCCATTCGGCTACAGCGGCCGCTATCTGTATACGAGGGTGGCTTATCGCTGGTGATCCCTGGCCTTGAGGCAAAGGGTCTTCGACCCTACAATGCGAATGATTCGCGTTAATGACGCCTCTTTCCTTCGTGCCGGCGATGAGCCACCTTCCGACATCTCCGCACCGGTCGCCGCTGGTCGATGCGCTCCAGACGCATTACCACTCGCTGCTCGTGGCCGCCGCCCGGGTGCTCCGTTCGCGTGACTGCGCGGCCGACGTCGTGCAGGACGCCTACCTGAAGGTGGTCGCCATGGGCGATACGGGGAGCGTGGCCAATCCCCTCGCCTTCCTGCACCGGATGACGCGGAACCTGTCCATCGATCTGCTGCGCGAACGCGAGGTCCGCGAGCGTCACGTCGATAGTGGCCAGTTGCCCGAGCAGGTGGCCGATGCCTCTCCCGGTGGCGAGCGGCGGGTGATGGGCCAGCAGCGACTGGCCCTGCTGGCGTCCATCGTCGACGAGTTGCCGCCGCGATGCCGGGAAGTCTTCCTGCTGCGCAAGGTCGACCTCCTGCACCCGGACGATATCGCCGGGCACCTCGGTATCAGCCGCAACATGGTCGAGAAGCATCTACGCAAGGCGCTGGTACACTGTCAGGCCCGCCTGGAAGAACTGGAAAGATGATGCACGCGCGCCGCAAGGATGCCGCGGAAACCCTGCGTGAAGTGGCGGCCGAATGGGCCATCCGGATCGACGTCAACGACCTGACCGATGCGGAGAACGCCCGGCTCGACGCATGGCTCGCGGCTGACCCAGCCCACGCTGCCGCCCTTCAGCGGGCGCTGTTGCTGTGGTCGGAGCTGGATGGCGCCGCCACCGTGGCAGGCGTGCGGCGGCGTGGAAAGGCGCATGCGGCGCTGCGTACGCGTGGCCGTCACCGTCGCAGGCAGCTGCTGGCTGCTGCCGCGGCGGCAGCCATCGCCTTCGTCTTCGGCACGGGTGTGGTATTCCGCCAGGATCTGGGTATCTGGCTCCGGGCCGATATGCATACGGGCACGGGCGAAAGCCGCTCCGTGAACCTGGCCGGCGGCAGCACGCTGAAGCTGGATGCACGCACCGCCGTGGCCTTTCATGACGACGCGGGCCACCGGGTGGTCGAGCTGCTCAGAGGCCGGGTCCAGGTCGACGTCGGCCATGCCGATCCCCGGCCGTTCCATCTGCGCGTCCACGGGGCCGAGGTGGTGGATATCGGCACCGTCTTCCAGGTGGACTCGCGTAGTGACGAAACCGAAGTCAGCGTGAGCCAGGGCAGCGTCAGCGTCAGCAGTGCCGGCCAGACCAGTACGGCCAGCGCCGGGGAAAGCCTGGTCATCGACGCCGACGGCCTGCCCAGCCGGGCCTCCACGGCCGATATCGACTCGCTTACGGCCTGGACGCGCGGGCGCCTCATCTTCGAAGACCTGCCCCTGACCGACGTCGTGGACGAACTCCAGCGTTATTACCCCGGCCGCATCGTCATCGTCGATGCCGGTGCCGGCCGTCGCCGGGTCAGCGGCGTCTTCGATGCCTCAAGGCCCATGGACGCCCTGCGCGCCATCGAGCGCAGCCTCCACTTGCGGCTGCATCAGTGGCCCGGAGACATCGTCACCATCGACGTGTAACCGGGACATCCTCTTTTCGATGGCTCGCCCGTCATAGGAATGAGTCTCACTTCCCGGATCCCTCCGAATGCCCGTTTCGTCCCGTCGACACCCCCTTGCCTCGCCTCTTTTCCGCCGCGGCATGAGCCTGGCCATTGCCGCCGCCCTGGCCCTGGGCGCAAACGGTGTCTGTGCCGCAGGGGCTGCCCAGCGCACCGCCGAGTTCCATATCCCCGCCGGCACGATGACCCAGGCCCTCAACCGCTTTGCCGAGCAGAGCAACCTCAACCTGCTTTACGACGCGTCGCTGACCCGCTCGCTCCAGGCACCCGCACTCGACGGCAGCTATGAGCCGTCGCAGGCTCTCGACCGCCTGCTGGCCGGTTCGCCGCTGGTCGCCCGCGTGGAATCCGACGGCTCGGTCCGCATCGAGCGCGGCACCACCCTGGGGGCGCCGGCCGCAGCCCCCACCCAGGTACCGGTCCGCCAGCGCGGTACCGCACACGGCCGCGTCGAGAACCTCGATGCCGTGGACGTGCGCGCCACGTCTTCCGGCTATGCCGCGCAGCAGATCCAGTTCGGCAAGCTGCCGACCGATCCGCGCGAAATCCCCAGTTCGGTGTCCGTCGTGACCCGCCAACGCATGGACGACCAGAACATGGTGACCGTGGCCGAGGCGCTGAACCGTTCCACGGGCATCACCGCCGTGCCCTACGGCATGGGCACCTCGTATTTCCAGGCGCGCGGTTACCAGCCCGATGTGCAGTTCGATGGCATTCCCGCGAACAACGGTCTTCAGTACCAGTCGCAGTTCGACCTCAACATGTACGAGGCCATCGAAATCTTCCGCGGGCCGGCCGGCATCCTGCAAGGCCAGGGCAGCCCGGGCGGCACGGTGAACCTGTTGCGCAAGCGTCCCGGCGACACGTACTCGCTGCTGGGTTCCATCTCGGCCGGCTCGTGGAACAATTTCATGGGCAACCTGGACATCACGGACCGCCTCAATGAATCCGGCTCGATCCGTGGTCGCGCCGTAGTGTCGGCACAGGACACCGATTACTTCTACGACAAGGCCCATTCCTCGCACCAGATGCTCTACGGCATCGTCGACTTCGACCTGTCGCCGGATACGGTGCTCACGCTGTCGGCGGCCGCGCAGCGTGAAGACCACAGCCCGCTGGACTGGGGCCAGTCCGTGCTCGCGGTGCCCCCGCACGGCAAGGCGCTGGACGCGCCCCGTTCCCAGTTCTATGGCACGAACTGGAGCACGGACGAGCCGCACATGAATGACCTGTACGCGGAACTGCGCCATGCGTTTTCCGATACGTGGCAGGCCAAGGTGGCTATCGACCGCCGTTCCAGCAGTGATCATTCGCTCTATGGCTACATCAGTGGCCTGATCCTGCCCAACGGCAACATGGGCAATTACCTGCTGCAGCGGCAGGAGACGAATCTCGACTGGACCGGCGTAGACGCCAGCGTCTCCGGTCAGTTCGACCTGTTCGGCATGCCGACCGATACCACCTTCGGCCTCGACTACGCGCAGAAGCGCCAGGACGGCTACAGCGGCAATGAAACGCTGCCCACACGCGTTGATGTGCTGAATCTCCCGGACATTCCGCGTCCCGACATCGCCTATGACTCGCACGACAAGTCGTTGACCAAGCAGTACGGCGCCTATGGCGAAGTCCGTCTTCATCCGGTTGAAGACCTCAGCGTACTGGTAGGCAGCCACTTCACCTGGTATCGCAACCGCAACCAGGGCGGTTACCCCTACCTTGGCAGCTGGCAGAACGATCCCGGCGTGGATCACAAGGCAGCCCCCTACCTGGGCCTGGTTTACGACATCAACAAGAACCTGTCGGCCTATGCCAGCTACACGAGCATCTTCGTGCCGCAGAACAACCTGCGTTATGGCGGCGGCACGTTGAAACCCCGTACGGGCAAGCAGTACGAAGTGGGCCTGAAGGGTGCCTTCCTCGATGGCATGTTCACCGGCTCGATCGCCGCGTTCCGCGTGCGTGACGAGAACCGGGCGGTCAATGATCCCGAGCACATCACCTACTTCATTTCGGCCGGTCGCGCGCAGAGCCAGGGCTGGGAAGCGGAGATCAACGGCCGCCCCCTGCCGGGCTGGGACATCTATGCCGGATACACCTACCTGCTGACCACGGTGAAGGACAACACCAACGGCATCGCCAGCATCCTCGACACGGAAGAACCCAAGAAGACCTTCAAGCTGTGGACCACCTACCGCTTCACCGGTGGCGCACTGGACGGTTTCCGTGTCGGTGGTGGTGCGCGCGCCGTCAGCAGCACGTCGCGTGGCACGATCACGCAGCAGGGGTACTCGGTGTTCGACGCGCAGGTGGGCTACCAGTTCAATCCGTCGTGGCTGCTCACGCTCACTGTGAACAATGTCTTCGACAAGAGCTACTTCGCCCGCGTGCCGGCCTCTTACTTCGGCATCTATGGCGATCCGCGCAGCACGATGCTCACGCTGCGCAAGACGCTCTGACCTGACCATGGCCAACGGACGCTCCCTCAGGCGCTGGCAATGGGTGCACACGTGGTCCAGCCTCGTGTGCACGCTGTTCCTGCTGATCCTGTGCATCACGGGCCTGCCCCTCGTCTTCCACGACGAACTGGACGACTGGCTGCACCCATCGCCAGTCGCTGCCGGGGTCGACAATGTCGCCCCGGCGGTACCGATCACGGCGATCCTGGAGCAGGCGAAAGCCCGCTACCCGGACGACGGCTTTTCGTTCCTGAGCTTTCCCGACGACGAGGCCGTCGTCACGGTCGGCATGCTGGCTCATCCGGGAACGGCACAGGAGAGCAATCACTGGCTTAAGTTCCATCCGGTTACCGGCGTCCTGCTGGATGATCCGATGGAGCACGGCCGGCGCCGCGTCGAATTTCTTGATGTGATGCTCACCATCCACAACAGCCTTGTTGCGGGTTTGCCCGGCACCTTCGTGCTGACCGTCATGGGATTGTTGTTCGTGGCGGCCCTCGTGACGGGCGTGGTGTTGTATGTGCCCTTCATGCACCGGCTCGCGTTTGGCACCGTACGCATGGCGCGCAACCGGCGTGCCGGATGGCTCGACCTGCATAACCTGCTCGGCATCGCCACACTGGCCTGGATGGCGGTGGTCGGTATAACCGGCGTGATCAACACCCTGGAGCGCCCACTCTTTGCGGTCTGGCAGGCGCGCGACCTGCAGGCCATGCTGGCCGGCACGGGTCGCTCGGTGACCCAGGGCAATGCCTGCACACCGGAACGTGCGCTGGCGGTGGCGGATGCCGGCACCCCTGCTGGCCGCCGCACCAGCGTGTTATTCCCGAGCGAGCGAGCGCATCATCCCTTTCATTACCTGGTGTGGTCGCATGGCGATACGCTGGTGACGAAAGAGCTGCTCAGCGCCGTACTGGTCAGCGCCGATACCTGCACCATTGATGCCCGCGCCGAACTGCCCTGGTATCTGCGCACGCTTGAGCTCTCGCGTCCCTTCCATTTTGGCAACTACGGCGGGCTGACGCTGAAGGTGCTCTGGGCCCTGATGGACCTGGTGACCATCATGGTGCTGGTCAGCGGCCTGGTCATCTGGATCGGCAAGCGCCGCGGCCGCAAGGAGATCAGCGCATGAGCCCTCTGAGAGGCGGACCCGCCTGGTGCGCCGTCACGACGCTCACGGGGCTGGGCGTGGCCCTGCTCGGCCCCGAAATACTGCGCCTGCCCGCCGTGCTGCTCGTGGCAGTCCCCCTGATCCTCATCATCCGCCACCTCCTCCGCCGCCCCCCATTGTAGGAGCGCGCCTGCGCGCGACAGGTAGTGTCGAAACGATGATGATGTTCGCGACAACCGGTCGCGCGCAAGGCGCGCTCCTACAGGGTTATTGCGTTTTGATTGTGGGGATTTCGATGTAGGTGGGATCTTCGCCGCCGCGGAATACCTGTTGCGTGGCGGACTGGTAATCGCCGGGGCTGGCCAGGAAGATGTTCGGCACGAACTTCTGCGGATTGCGGTCGTACAGCGGGAACCAGCTCGACTGGACCTGCACCATGATGCGGTGACCGGGCAGGAAGACGTGGTTCACGTTCGGCAGGCTGAAGTCGTACGGCAATGCCACGCCGGATGCCAGCGGCTGCGGCTTGTCGAAGCCCGTGCGATAACGACCACGGAAGATATCCATGCCGATGCCCAGCTGATAACTGCCCATCTCCGGCTGCTCGCCTACCTGGTCCGGGTACACGTCGATGAGCTTCACCACCCAGTCGCTGTCCGTGCCGCTGGTACTCGCGACCAGGTGCACTTTAGGTGCGCCGTTGATGCGCAACGGCTCGTGCAGTACCGGGCTCGTATAGGTAAGCACATCAGGCCGCGACGAAGCCTCGCGCTGGTCATCGGTAAGCCAGTGCTGCCACGACGGCCCCTGGATCGGACCCACGGGACGCTGCCGGTAAGGCACCGGGTGCGCGGGATCGGACACATAGCTGTCGGAACCGGTGGCAGCCGGACCACCGCCGATATCGAGATGACCACCGGCGTCGGGCAGCAGGCGAACCGGCGTCGTGGCAGCCAGCGGCCAGGTCGAACCACTCTCCCAGCGATTGTCGCCGGTGACGAAAGCATTGACCTGGGCCACCGTTGCCGGTGCATCCTTCAGGTAATGCGCCAGGAACGGCCGCAGGATGTGCTCGCGGAAGTACAGGCTGGTATCGCTGCCGAAGCGCACGGCACCCAGGCTGCTGCCGTCGCGGATCTCCTGACCGTGAAACCACGGGCCTGCCGTGAGGAACAGGCGATGATCCGTATCGTGGTCCTTCATTGCGTTGTAGACGGCAAAGGCGCCATAGATGTCTTCCTGGTCCCACAGGCTCGCCACCAGCATCGTGGGCACGCTGACCGGTTCATGCGCGAGGATCTTGTCCACGGCCTGCTGCGACCAGAAACTGTCGTACGCCGGGTGCTGCACGATCTTGTTCCAGAAGCCCAGCTGTTCCATCCCATAGCGCTTCGCCAGCGCACCGGCCGAACCGGCATCGAGGAACATCTGGTAATCGTCGGCGTAGTTCGTCCACCACGATTCGCCGTTCTTGCGTGATGCCGACTGCTGGTAGATGTACATCAGGTTCTGCTGGCGGAAGGCGCCGTTGTGAAACCAGTCGTCACCCCGCCAGCCATCGACCATGGGGTTCATTGGCACCGAGGCCTTCAGTGCCGGATGCGGATGCACGATCGCCATCAGCGGCTCGAAACCGTCGTAGGAGATACCCATGATGGCCACGCGCCCGTTGGACTCGGGCACGTGCTTCACCAGCCAGTCGATCGTGTCGTAGGCATCGGTGGAATCGTCCACCGGCGTCGGGTTCGGTGGCCCGTGAAGCGGGCGATTCATCACGTAATCGCCTTCGGAACCATACTTGCCGCGGATGTCCTGCACCACGCGGATATAGCCGTCTTCGATCAGCACATGCGTGGCAAGGTCGTCGTGGCTGAGCGCGGCGTCGAGATGACCGCTCGCCACGCCGCTGGTCATCGCGCTGGCGTTGTACGGCGTACGGGTGAACAGGATGCCTGCGTTCTTCGCGCCCCTGGGCACGACGATAACGGTATGCAGCTTCACACCATCGCGCATGGGGATCATGACGTCGCGAACGTCGTACTCGTAGCCGTCATGCGTGGGCGTGAAATGCGCGGGCGTTTCGCTGGGCAGGTCGGCGTAGGCGCCCTTGACCGGGGGTGCCGCGAAAACGGGGGATGCGAGGACGACGGAAAGCGCGGCCACCATCAGGCGGCGGCGGAACAACGTGGACGGATTCAAAGCAGTGCCCTGTGGAATGGGGAAGGCCCCGATGCCACTCGGTTATAATATAACAATCAACGCGACGACAAGACTTGCGTAACTACTGACGAAGCACATGCATGAATCGTCCACATGATGCGGATATCGTCAAACCAATCGCTATTTCTTGCGAAAGAGGCGGGATGCTTCCCGCCTCTTCCGGGCAACGCTTACTGCTTTTCGCGGAAGTTCTCGATCACGTCCAGCTGCGCATCTTCCACGCCCTTCGCTCCCTTGATGCTACCCAGTGCCGTCTGTGCATCACCGACGGAGGCATAGCGGATCAGCGCGCTGCCATCCACGTCGGAGACCTGCACGATGTCGCCACCGGTCTTCTTCGCCAACGCACGGGCCGTGGCCGCATCCTTGGCGAACAGCTTCACGCGGGGGGCGACCACCACGGGTTGTCCCGAACGAAGATTCACCGCGACACCGAACGTATCGAGGTTCGCGTTACCGGGAGCCACGGCGGAAGCGCTGCGCGAGCTCACGGCCTTCTGGCTGGCGACACCTGGCGTACGCGGCACGATAAGGAACGGACCGACACTGCCCAGGGCATCGACGTTCTGCCCCTGGCTGCCGTTCGTCGTACGGCTGGTACGTGCAGAAGCCGCAGGCGGCGTCGTGGCGGTCGGGTCGGCGCGCTGGATGCCCGCATCGGGAATGATGCGGAACGTCGTGCTGCCCACGCTGAACTGCGGGCCGGTGGCGGCCTTGCCCAGGGCCTCGGAATAGTCGCTCTGTGCATGCGCCGCCGTCACGGCGAACAAGGCCAAAGCGAGGCTGATGGCTGTCTTCTTCATCATTAGTGCCCCACTACGCGAAGGTTGAAGGACTGCAGCTGCGCGCTGCCGGACGAATCGCTCATGTCGAGCAGCTGGAGTGTCCAGTTGCCCGCCGAGGTCTCATCGAGGAAGGCGTTGCTGGAGGTCAGATCCACCGCGAAGCCGCCCGAGGTGGCCGACAGCGTGGTAAATGCAGGCAGCACATAGCTCTTCGTGCCGCTGGGCGAGGTCAGGATCGCACGCAGGTTGCGCGGTGTCTTGTGGTTGGTCTGGAAGCTGAGCTGCACGGCCTCGACCTTTACCTTCTTGCTTACCGCAACGGTCAGCTTGCTCTTCTGGCTGCCGATGCCCTCGATGGCCACCGGGGCGTCCTTGCTGGCGAGCCAGCCGCTGTCCTGCAAAACAGGAAGGCTCTTGAAGTTGCGGGCCTTCTCCACGGCCGCGCTGGCATCCACCAGGCCGAAACCATACCAGTTGCTGAAGTGATGGCCGGCGGCGTTGGTGATCCAGCCCGGGTCCTGCACCGTGCCCTGATAGATGGCCTTCGGTTGCAGCGGATCGATCTGCCGTGCCGTCGTGGCAAGGATGTACTTCACGTCGCGTCCCGACAGTTTCGGATTCACGCCCAGCACCAGCGCCACCACGCCCGATACAGTCGGTGTCGCAGCTGACGTGCCGTTCATGCCTGCCCAGTAGTTGCAGCTCTTGTCGATGGTGGACTGGCTGGTGTCCAGCGCATTGTCGACTTCTCCATCGGCGCGATCGGCATTGGAACCCGCTGCGCATCCGGTGAGATCCGTAGTGACGATCGCCGGGTCATAGAACGTCGCCTTGGCCCATGCGCCGATGTTCGACAGGTCGGGGTAGTACTTCTTCTGGAAGCCGAACTCGCCGCCGATACCCGCGACCCAGACGGAAGAACCGGGCGACGAATAGGAAGCGCGCACACCGCTGGCATTCACCGAGGCCACTACCGTGGTGGTGATGTAATTGTTCGTGGGGTCCGTATTCGCCGACGAGCAGCCGACGTTGAGCTGCAGGCTGTCGTCCTGGCAGAGGTTGAAGCGGAAGCCGAGGAAACTCACGAGCAGGCTGCTGAAGTTATTGCCCGATGCCTTGAGGTAGATGCCGCCCTTGCCGTTGCGGGTGGACGACATCAGCTTTTCCCAGGACTTCGTTTCCGCCTGGCTTACCGCAGGATAAGCACTGGTAGTGATACCCCAGCTGTTGTTGAATGCATCGGCATCACGGGCTTCCGGACCATTGCCCCATGAATAACGGATATTGGTGTCCTGGTCGGTCTCGATGCCATCGGCATCCTCGGACAGAAAGTTGAAACCTTTCAGCTTTGCTTCCGGCGCCACGCCACGGCCACCGATGCCGTTCCAGCCCACCTCGGCAACGATGCCGGCTACCGACGTGCCGTGCTCGCTGTTCGGGTTGGTGGGCGTGGGATCGTTGGAGCCGTCGACGAAGTTCTTCGATCCGCCAATGACGACGTTGTCGAGCAGGTCCGGATGCCGGATCTCAAGACCGTCGTCGACGACGGCCACGATGACGCCGTTACCACGCACCTTCGCATCGTGCAGGGTGCCTATGTCGAGGTCGACACCCGCCACGGGGCGGGTATCCGCGATGACTTTCTGTCCTTGATTGCTCAGGTGCCACTGATATCGGTATAGCGGATCGCCCTTCACCACCGCGGCTTTTTTCGCCGCTACCACCTGTTCCGTAGCATGAGCATGGACACTGACCATGCCGGCGGCTGCCATGGCAAGCAGCCATACCGATCGTTTCCGTATATGCATCGCGTTCCCCTCGAGGGTTGGTCGGGTAGGTACACCTCACCTTGGGACGAGGCGGCATGCCTGTCCCGTCCCTTTTAGAACGTGATGTGTGTTGCCCTACCCTCCCCTTGAAATGTGACGGGGTTCGCGGTTGAGGCAAGTCGAGGAATGGGTCGCCCGATATAAGGATCGTGCAAATGTTGAGACAAGACAGGGATTGTCTCTAGATATGGCTCGGCGGTATTTACCAGGTCCCACGCAGATTTTTTGGGGGGGCGTTGACAAAGCCCGCCTACGGCGATGGCTTTTTCTTGGAAAGACGATTCATCCGCCGTTGTTTCTTAATCTCTTTCCCCAAAACGGGATCGTCGCGGAGCTCATGCAGCATCATTTTGGCTCGCGCGTTATTGGATCTTGCAAGGACATCAAGAAAAGCTAGGCGCTCAAAGCCGTAACGCGGATCGGCAACGATACGCATCACCTCACCGATCACCCCGTCGTCTGCAGAAGCACTCAAAGCGCACCCGGCAGCCCACCGGAGGCCGCTCGTGGCCTGGGATGGGTATTTCTCAAACAAATCAAGTAATTCAGGCCATCGAGGTCGAGAATCTGGAACCGCCAGTGCACGCAAAATGCCTTCAACGATTCGTTCCGGGTAAGGCTTGTACAAATGTTCGAACAAGACAGGAATCGCCTCAGGATATGGCTCGGCAGTGTTTACCAGGTTCCAAACGGAATTCACATCAAGTCCCGTCGCTCTTAGCGCCTCAACGAGGGGAGCTTGTGCTGCATCCAATTCGGCTTTGCGTTTCGCCAACTCCTCGCTTTTCGCTTTACGCATTGCTTGAAACTCATCCCACTTGCCTTCGGCTTTGAGTGCGGCATGAAATTCAGCAAGCGTTCTACGGCCACTTTTTTCTTGATCGCTCATTTGAAAGGAATCTCGTGAATATTTATGTCACCGGCAGCGGCTGCCTTTTCGAGGGTGCCAGTAAGCTTGGCGCCTGGCCTAACGAATAGATTGAACTCGCGCCCGGTGTCCTTGGCGAACTGCGCATAGTCGCGAAGCTGTGATGTATAGCTCAAGGATGCCACATTTTTTACCTCGTTGATCGTCGTATCGGTAATTCCATCGGGAATCCGCTTGACGCCGTTAACTACGATTTCTTCTTTTTTGCCAATATCAAACGCGGCTCGGACAGCATGTTCGCCTTCTTGCCCCAACCGGACCATTTTTGATCCGCCGCGCAATAATGGTACAGCAGCGCGGCCAAATTTTACTGGCGGCAAGGCGGATGCAAGTTCCATGCTCGCGCCAGCCATATCACTTTGGTTCGCATTAGACCAACCATTGCTGGAAATCTGGCTGACGCTTTCCGCGCCAAAAACCATCCATGCCGCATGTAACGTCGCCCAGCCAGCGCAGGAGACAGGACCACACCCTTCCGCACCTGAATTGATTAATTCGCCAACGCTTTCCCTTCCATCAGGGTCGGTAAACCGATAGGGGTTATTATTGGCATACCAGTAGGCATTGAAGTTCGCACCAGTATTTGCATCGGCTGTGACCGGGTCGCGAGACAGGAATCGTCCTATGCCTGGATCATAGTAGCGTTGCTGCATGTAACTGAGGCCGGTTGCCTCGTCCATCACATGCCCTGCGTAACCTACGCCCTGATAAGAGGGCTTGCCGGTCGGCTGGCCATAGGGCTCATAGTTGGTTCGCTCAATGACCTGACCTGCGCTGTCGGTCACAGCTACCGGGCTACCTAAAGCATCGGTATGCTGATACTTCGTTATCCAGGACTGTGTGGCGGTATTCCATTCGATGACCGCCAGCAAGTGCGCTCCAAGATAGAAATGCGGCTTGTTAAGCTTGCGGCGATTGTCTTGTTCATAGATCAATCGTCCATCCAGGCTGTATTGCGACAGAATCGCCCCATCAGGAGCCTCCGCAGCAATGCGTCTGCCATAACCGTCGTAACGATAGCCTTCACGTCCTGGTGCGGCGCGCAGCCGATTGCCATAGTCGAATTGATACGTTTGGCCATTCTTGTTGGCAAGGTTGCCTTGCACGTCATACGACAGGCCAACGATAGTGCCACCGCCACTGTTTTGAATGTTACTGAGTCGATTGGTGGCATCGTAGTAGTACGTGGCATAGTCCTTTACGCCGCTCAGCTGCCATGCCCTCAGATTGTCCAGCGCATCGTACGTATAGCGATGGCATCCGTCCGTGCCACCAAACATGGGTGAACAGGCGCGATACATCCGATCCAGGCCGTCGTAGGCCATCTGCCGGTTGTAGTTACTGCCTTGGATGTTGTCGTAAATGTGGTCGACATTGCCATCGGCGTCAAAGCTGGTTTCCAGATCCAGTACGTTGCCGTCGATGCTTCGCTCAGGTAGCTGGCGAAGATCTTGCACCATGGTGTGCTGGATGCCATTGCCGTAGACAAACGACTTGATGGCGCCATTGGGGTAATAACTGATCGCACTGGCAAGCGTTCCCCAGCTACTGTTGACGACGCTGGGCTGACCAAGTGCATTAGGCGCATAGCTCGTGTGAAAGCTGTCGGGGCTGGTTATTCCCGCCTGGTGCCCATACGCATCAATGTCGTAGCTGATGCTCCAGTTGCGACCATCGGGTTCACTGAGTGTTTCTTTGGTCAGCAGACGTCGTGGATCGTACTCATAACTATTGATGGCGGTTTTCGTGCCGCCTTCGTTCTGCGTGGTGATAGTCCTGGGGCGGCCATCGGGCCAGTAGGTCCAGTCCTGGTCACCATTGTGATCGGGAAAGCTCAGTGTCTTGAGTCTGTTCCGTTCATCATACATGCGGCCCACGACGCGCTGCGAAGCGAATGCCTCCTGATAGTTGCAGCTGTTAGGATCGGGCAGGTTCAAGCCACTGGCTGACCATGACAGGTTGCCCGCCGCGTCGTACTCCATCACTGTGGCGCCGGTTTCCGGCTCGATGACTTTGCATACCTCGTGATTTTCGTTGTATACGTAGCGGCGCGTCTGGGGGTTTACCGGTGGCGGCGGTGGTGGTGGCGGTACGCTGACGTTGATCGCGAGATTGGGAGTGAGATCCCCAAACCAGGTCACGCCTTCCTGCACCATGCGCCATTGGAAGTTGTACGTTCCGGGGGCGGCAGGAGCGGTGATGGGGAAGGTGAATGTAGCTATCTGACCAGGCGCGACATCGCCGGACAGTACCGCCCGGCCGAGCCCCCAAATGTGGTTGTCGCCGGGGTTCTGCGAACCCAGTCGGAAATTTGCGGCACTGGTCCAGGTCCGGCTGCCGGAATTCTTCAATTGAATCGTGACGGTCTGGGTGGTGCCCGTGGTCATCGAGCCAGCGACAGACTGCCCCACGAATTGAGCATTGGGCACAGCTGCCGGCACGGCGAGATTGCCCGAGCCATTGAGCAGATTGTTGCTTTTTCCCGTCGGCGATATGCCATGGATATAGATGCCGGCACCGGCGTACTGGATGCGCTGGGCTTCGGTGAGCTGGATGCTGAAGCGATAACTTCCACCTGCTACGTTGCAGGCACCAGCTACGGAAGCATCACTGGCCTGGTTGGCTACGTACCGGCCGATACCTGTGCCACTGCCGAAGGCGCCTCCCAGATAGAGGTCTACGTTGATCGATGAAGACCAGTAGGTTGAGCACGCCCAGCCGGTGACGATGCCATCCGGGGTTACACCATCGATATTTCCTACGACCGTCGAGTTGTAAACAACCAGGTTCGATCGATTGCTCCAGGCCGTATTGCCGAGATTGTCAACGGCGAGAACATCAATGCGGTGAGAGCCTGCGCCCGGCGTCCAGGCCAGCTGGTAAGGTTGGCCACGAACCGCCCCGAGTAAGTTGCCGTCGCCATAGAACTCAACCCGATCAATACTGCCGTCGGGATCGCTGGCGACGGCCGTCGTTACGATGGACGAGGAAGCATCGTAATAGACGCTTCCATTGCCCGGTGCGGTCAGCGTAACCGACGGCGGCAGATTCCCTCTGACGTCAACTGTGGCAAGGTCGTTATCTTCCCTGTTGCCTCGCAAATGAAATCGAAATCCAGTGCTGCTGATCCACGAAGCCTGCGCTGAATTTGACTGATTTCCGTTCCACCCATAAAAAGTCTGGGCTCCGTTATTGTTCAGATCGGTAACGATGACGGAATTCTGGGAAAGATCACCATAGCGGTTGGAATTCCAACTGATGGTCGTGCTGCAGGTCGCACTATTTACGGGAATATTGCATATGACGGGTGCTGCCGAAATGCTCCCGGAGGCGACATCAATAACATTGAATGAAAACTGCTTGCTTCCGCCGCCCGGTGCGCCGTCACCGGTGGCGGTAACGGTCACCAGATGATTTCCTGCGGAGAGATGAGGCAGCGGTGCGGAGAAAGCCTCGTCTCCATTGACATCGATGGGGTGGCCGTCGAGAGCCACCTGCAGGATGAACAGGATGCGGGGCGAACACTTCACTGTCCCTTGAATAGACAAGGAATCGGAGGTCTTGTAGACACCGCCTGCAGATGGTGAGTTGACGACGATCTGGCAGTTAGCCGCTCCTGCCGCCAGCGCACTACCCGACGCGACACACGCCAGAATAAACAGAATACATCCCAACCACCATCGAGCACCGAATCTGTGCCTGGCTTCGCGGTACATAGACAACCCCTGTAATTCCGTTCGTTGCCGAAAAACCCTTTCAGGCTTTTCATGACAAATCCCTGATTCAGGACAGGCGTTGCTTCTTCGAGCCTGTCCGGTTGAAAAGCAGCGACTGCGTCCCTCAGGTCGCTAGTTCGCGCTCATCCCACGCGTGACGCTTAATGGCGCGCCAAAAACATCTCGGCCAATATCCGTACGCATGCCTTCTGGCGCAACGATCCATACTGGCTGGTCGTAACGAGGCTCTTCCAGAAAGAAGTAGCCGGTCGTCGTCGTGAACTTGCGTGGATTCGTCACCCTGGTCTGTACGCCGGATAAGTACTCGGTAGTGGTAACCAAGGGGCCAAGCTCGGAATCCTGCGTGATGCTTCTGACCCGGCCGAGTCCATCGTAGATGGTCGTGGTGCCAGGCATCGCTGCGCCATAGTCCAGCCCACCATCTGTCTGAGGGTTGCGTGGATAGGAGGCGAATATGGTGCGGCCGTTGCTGTCGTAACGCGTGACTGTTCCTCGGGAGGTGGCCTGGGAATTTTGTACATCTTCTTCCTGGGTGGCCACTGGTCGCCAAAGTGCATCAAAATAGCTCGTTTTCTTGCCTGATCCGCTCGTTATCGTCTGCCGCCAATGACCAGGAGCGAGGCCATTTTCCACGCCCTGCACCTGCACAAAGGCCTGGTGTATGACATTGCCTTGAGGTGGAGTAAGTGCCGTCATTCGACCCATGGCGTCATAATCATAAGTGGTGACAAAGCCATTTTCATCGGTCAGCGAACGAATAAGGCCGAGATCGTCGATCACCGAAGACTTTGTGGTGTTGTCGGCGAAGGTAATGATCTGAGGAAGGCCGCGTTTCCAGCTGGAAAGCGTCGTCGTCTTTTGATTGCCGTCTGTTGCAGTCTGGAGTGTGCCGTCGCTGTAATAGGTCATCGACGCCTGCAGCTTCCCGAAGCTATATGTGCGGGAAGGCAATGCCGTGGTTGCTTCATAATCCGTTTGCGAGACCACCTTGTTGGTGTCGACGTTGGTCACTTTGGCGACCTGTCCAATCACCCACTTCGCCGTGTCATCGTAATAGGAGGTGATATCCGTGCGGTGATACCAGAGGTTGCTCTTGGTAACACTGGTTGCTTTTGCGAAGGCATCGAATCCGTTCACTGTCGATGTGGAGGTGATGCCGTCTTGTGTTAGCGATCGGATGATTTGCGGTCGATTTCTTTCCGAAAAATAGCTGTTCTCACCTTCGGGTGATTGACCAACAGGTTCCGCGAACGATTGATGCCCGGCGTCTGCGTTGGCGAGATAAGTGTTTGCACTTACCTGCAGGAGCACGCCATCTTTGTAGACTTCTTTTTTCAGGAGCTGGCCATCGTTTACTTCGAACTGCACCCCATAGGTATATATCGTACGCACCCCTTCCGGGTCGATCGTCGTAGTGGTCTTTGTCGTCTCGCTGTTGGCTTTGCAGTAGTCGACAAAGCATCCTATGGGCGTGGCATAACTGAAATTCCAGGCGTAGGTTGGGAGTCCTGGACCTGAGATGCTCTTGGACTTGATTGCCATGACATCAAAGCGTGCAGGTATGGAAGAGGATGAGCCCATTTGAAGATCTTCAAAGTCAAGATCTATATCGGCATTGCCTCCATCACCAGCCTGCGGAGTGTGGCAATTGGGGCGAACAAAAGTGCGTCCATGGCGAACGGCATCGAATTCAAATGTGCCTACGGCGCCAGAAGGGTGCTGGATGGTACCGATGGAATCGTTACTCTTGAGTACGCGCATCCACGAGCAGTTGAGCGATTTATCGTACACGGGATGCACCGTACCTTGTTGATACGTGTCGTCATATCCCAGGCCCTGGCGATCCAGGGGTTTAAAATTGATACTCCAGGCGCTTTGATCCGGCAAGGTTACCGAAATCAAGCTTCCATCCGGGTCATACGCATAAGTCCATGTCCGCGAGCCGTCACTGGCGGTGCCCACCTTGTCCTGTCCCGCGACCGTTCGATAAGTCAAGGTCAAGGCCCGGCCGTCGCTGGCGGTGATTTGCATGAGCTTTCCACCGTCCCAGGCATATTGCACCCAATTGCCACGGGCATCCTCGATGCGCGTTGGGTATATGCGAATTTCTTGCCTTGGGACTGGCGTATTGGTCAGGGTCAGCCTCGGATCACCGTTATGAGACGATGTAACCAGGGTCTTCGAAGGCTTCAGTATGGATGCGTAAGGGAGCCTCACCATCCAATCGAAATAGTACCTGGTGCCATCGGGCGACTGCGCAATGAAGCCTTCACCCGGATCTCCACTTTTGAGTGTGGGCAAGCAGGAGAAATACCAGTACTGGCTGGTCACCCAGGGATGGACCTTGCCGTCGGTCGGTTGAGGCCGAGTATAACTCGTAGATTGCAGCATTTCCTGGCTGCCGTCTGGAGTAACGAGATGGTATCCGTGCCAGTACTCCCACGCCTCTACATCGAGACTGGCGCCCTGCGGTCGAAACGTCGGTGGCGCAGCTCCCTGCGAGCATCGGTTATTGTTGTAAACATAAGGAGGCGTGGTCGACAATCCCTGCCAACCCATTTGCGCGAAAACACCCCCGATGTAGGGGATGCCGATATCCCAGTCTCCGAAAAGGTATTCGTTCCAGCGGCCGCCCCTTGCTTCCACGCTGAAATGTCGCTCGATAGCGACTGGCAACGCATTGTTTCCCGGAATACTGACATCGGTGACCAGGAACTCTGTCTCACCCGTAGCCAGGTTCGTCTTGTCACCGAATAACTCGGAGGTCTCTGCCTTAATCGTCTCCGCGGCTTTGATGCGCTTATCGTATTCTTCCGCATAGGTTTTCACCTGAGCCATTGAAGCCGTCGGAAGTAACCCGATGGAAAGTAGCGGCAACGTAACAAACCAGAGCCGAAATACAGACACGCAAAAACGGGACCACCGTCCCTGTGGCGCATGCGACATTGTCGATCCCCTGTGGCCTACGCATGATGCGAGGCGCGCCGCAAGATCCTGATGCAGGATTTATCGACAGTCAATAGTCAGTTGATAGCCATGCCGTCACTGGGACATTGCGGATGATTCTCAGGCTCTCGACCGGCCCTCAATTCCTTTGCGCGAGTGCGTAAGCAACGGCCGCACGCACGGCGACGGCCTGTGCTTCGTTGCACTGCTCCGGCGTGGCCCGGGGACTGTCCGGATAGACCTCGGTGGTGGTGGTGAAGCGGGCGCCCGTGATGCCTGCGCACAAGCCAAGGTCGCGCAGCGCGTATTCGATGACGCCATGGGCCACGACGGGCGAGCCGATGATTTCGCCCTGCTCGTCGGCGGGGGCGATATGGGTGACCTTCTCCACTTCGTCGATCACGGCCTTCTGGAAGTCCGGCTGGCGGTTTGCCGTATCGTCGACGAGATAGAAACCATCGGGAATGCCGCCCGGCACGAAGGGCTTGCCGTCGCGCGCGGCCAGGGCCGGGCGGAACTCGCTTTCGTCGGAGTCGGTGGTCTCGTGCAGGTCGATGTGCAGCAGGAAGCGGCCGAGGAACGGCCTCACCAGCGCCATCAGCGAAGCGGACTCGTTGGCAGGGCTGCCCTCACGGAACGAACGGTTCGGATCGATGGCGTCGTAGTTCCAGCGCTGGATGCGCTCGTAGGCCCAGGGGCTGACGCACGGCGCCACGAGCAGGTTCACCTTGCCGGCAAACGCTTCCGCATAGGTCTCCACGAAGCGCAGTGCGCCGTGCACGCCGCTGGTCTCGTAGCCGTGCACGCCACCGGTGACCAGCACGCAAGGCAGCTCATCGCGCCAGTGGCGGCTGCGGATGGCGAACATGTCGTAGCTGTCGTGGTGGTATTCCAGGTGGCCGTAGCTGTGCACATCGAAGCGCGAACGCAGCGCTTCGATCTTGGGCAGCACTTCGTTCCTGTAAAGGCGCTTCTGCATCAGCGAGGCACGCCACTGCGCGACTTCCGCCGTCCCCCAGGGTGTGCCGGGTGTACCGATGGGGAAAGGCGTGGCTGCGGTCGCGGTCATGGCGTCGTCGGCTTCGTGGGAGGGATGGAACCCCACAATGTAGCACCCCTCCCTGCCCGACTTCAGCCGTTGCGTGGCGCCAGGGCAGGATCGCTCAACGAAGGACGCCCTGTTTCCAGGTGCCCTGCCATGCGCCGCAGGAAGCGCGGATCGGTGTCGCAGGTGGCCGTGAGGTCATACCAGTGGTCGCTGGCGGACACATCGCGGACCACTTCCACGTGCGCGCCGGGCGCCAGCGGGTGATGGGTGGGCGTGGCGTCGGCGTAGTGATTGGCCGCCAGGGTCACGGTGCAGGCACGCTCGCCGCTGTTCACCAGAAGAAGCTTCAGTTCGCCGGGGCGGCTGCCCTGCACCACGGTCACTTCGGGCAGGGCCAGTGTCGCGCGGTCCGCTGCGGCATCGGGCTGGCTGCCGCTGAACTGGCGATAGAAGGCGTTCGGGCCGTGAACGGTGAGATCGTAGGCGTTGCCGCTATAGAGGCTGGTCCAGTAGTCGGACAAGGCTTTGCCGGCTTCCACGGTATACGCCCACGGGCCATCCGAGCGGGAGGTCGAGGACACATGGAAGAAGGCCCCGGTACGGCCACCGTTGCCGAAGTCGAGCCAGTACTTGCCGTTGTCGATGTCCAGGCGACCGGACAGGCCAGGCTGATAAGGCAGCGGACGCGTACGCCGGCGACCGGCCTCCTGGTCGGGCAGATGCTGCGTCGTCGGCGGCGTGGGTACGAAATCCTTGTGCTGCTGGCGATCGGGAACATAGGCCTTCGTTCCCGGCAGGTGCACCGCACCCGCATCCGGATGACTGAAATCGAAGGCACTGGTCAGGTCGCCGCAGATGGCGCGGCGCCACGCCGAGATATTCGGCTCGTGCACGCCGAAGCGCTGCTCGAGGAAACGGACGATCGAGGTATGGTCGAACACCTCCGAGCAGGCCCAGCCGCCCTTGCTCCATGGCGACACCACCAGCATCGGCACGCGCACGCCAAGTCCGTAGGCACCGGAAACGAAGCCGCCGCCGCCCGGATAGATCTCGCCGTCGGTGGCCACGGTGGACAGGCCCTGCGAGCGGGCCGCCGGCGGATAGGCAGGTACCATGTGGTCGAAGAAACCGTCGTTTTCATCGTAGGTGATGAACAGGGCCGTCTTGCTCCAGACCTCCGGATTGGAGGTGAGTGCTTCCAGCACCTGGTCGATGTACCAGGCGCCGTAATTGGCCGGCCAGCTGGGATGCTCCGTATAGGCTTCCGGTGAGCAGATCCACGAGACCTGCGGCAGCTTGCCTGACTGCACGTCGTTCTTCAGCAGTTCGAACAGCGACTGGCCCGCCGAGGTCTTCGTGCCGGTGCGTGCCTTTTCATACAGCGCACTACCCGGCTGCGCGTTGCGATAGTTGTCGAAATACAGCAACGAGTTGTCGCCGTAGTTGCCGATGTACGGGTCGGACGTCCAGCCCCAGTGACCGGCGGCATCCAGGCCCTGCCCCACGTCCTGGTAGATCTTCCAGGAAATGCCGGCCTGTTCCAGCCGCTCGGGATAGGTGGTCCACGAATAGCCTTTCTCGGCGTTGTCGAGCACGGGACCTGCGCCCTTGCCGTCGTTGCCCACGTAACCGGTCCACATGTAGTAGCGGTTGGGGTCCGTGGAGGACAGCAGCGAGCAATGGTAGGCATCGCAGATGGTGAAGGCGTCCGCCAGCGCGTAATGGAACGGGATGTCCTCGCGCGTGAGGTAGGCCATCGTCGTGGTGCCCTTGCTGGGCACCCATCCGTCGTAGCGGCCCTGGTTCCAGGCGGCGTGGGTGTCGTTCCAGCCGTGCGGGAGGTCCACGATGAACTGGAGGCCCAGGTCATCCGCCACGGGACGGAACGGCATCAGGTAGTCGTCGTGTCCCGGCGCCGTGGGCTGCTGCCATACGCTGCGATCGGCGGAAAGCATGAAGGGCCGGGGGTCGCCGAAGCCGCGCACGCCTCGCAGGCTGCCGAAGTAATGATCGAACGAGCGGTTTTCCTGCATGAGGATCACCACGTGCTCGATATCGGCGAGCGTGCCCGTGCGTCGTGCAGCGGGCACTGCGAGCGCCTTGCTGATGGACGGGGGAATTACGCCGGCGGTCATGGCCGCGGCGGTGGCACCCAGGGACAGCTTGAGGAAGTGACGACGACCGTTCTCGGCCATGAGAGTCCTTGATGAAGGTCTGGGGTCAGGCCACCTGGCCTGGAGCGCGGCTCATTGTGCTGAGCGTCCATGACAAACGTATTCAGCGACCCGTGCATGGTTCACGGATTGACTGATTCATCCGCGTTGCGTTGTTTGAGCCACATGCCAAACCCCTTCATGGCATCGACCACCGGCAGCAGGCGCAGGCCGTCTTCCGTCAGCTGGTAATCGACGCGCGCCGGCACGGTCGCGAACACCGTACGACTGATGAGCCCTGCCTCTTCAAGGGCGCGCAGATCGAGCGTGAGCATACGTTGCGAGATGCCGGGCAGCATCCTGCGCAATTCGTTGAAGCGACGCGGACCGTCGAGAAGGAAAGACACGATGAGCAATCGCCAGCGACCACCGAGCAGGCGCATCGACTCCTCGACGGAACATCCCGTCACGCTGTCTTTCATGGGAATTCCCTGGCGGCGGTATAAAAAATGTACCTGCACGACATTTTAGTGCCTTCTTCCTTATTTAGCCCGCGTGCCTAGAATGCCACGTCGCCGGTGCTTGACCGGACGACGACAGGAATACCGGATGAAGCTTTACTACATCCCCGCGGCATGCTCGCTGGCGCCGAACATCGTGGCGCATGAACTGGCTCTCGACTTCACGCTGGTGCGGATGGTCCCGAAGACGCACCGGACAGCCGAAGACGAAGATTACTTTTCTATCAATCCCTTGGGCTATGTTCCTCTTATCGAGCTCGAAGATGGAACCCGGCTTCGGGAAGGTACCGCCATCCTGCAATACCTGGGCGATCTGAAGCCCGACACGCAGCTGGTACCGGCCCACGGCACGCTGGCCCGTTATCGGCTGGTCGAATGGCTGGGCTTTCTTTCCACCGAGATCCACAAGGGATTCATTCCCCTGCTTTACGCCAGGCTGGCAGGGGACTACGTCGATACGGCGCGGCCGAAGTTGCGCGCGCGTTTTGAGTGGATCGACGGGGAACTGGATGGAAAAGACTGGCTGATGGGCGAGCGGTTCACCGTGGCCGATGCGTATCTGTTTTCGCTTATCGGTTGGGCGCAGGCGTCGTGGCTGACGACGTATGTGAAGACGGATCTGCGGCTGGATGATTTGTCTCGCCTGGCTGCGTGGTATGGGCGGATGAAGGAGAGGTCGGCTGTGCGTCGGGCGATTGAATCCGAGGGACTAATCTTTTGATATTAATAGATTATAAATCATAGTTAATCCTTATTTTAGGGGCTGGCCGTGGCGGCGGCTGGGTGGGTATGCGTTCCAGACGGTCGCCGACAAGGTCGGCTCCTACGGGTTTTGGGTGACGGGTCACGTAATTGATAACGATTTTCATTTAGATATACTGCCCACCCCCAAAGCCAGCGGTTCGTGACCATGCGCAGCCTGATCGGCCTGCTCAATTCCGTGCCATCCCCCCTGCTTTGCGAGATGTTCGGTGCCGCCGGATTCGATTTCGTGGTGCTGGACCTCGAACATCAGCTCGTCTCTCCCGACGATCTGCAACACGCCATCCGTGCCTGCGAACTGGGCGGTTGCGAGCCCTGGGTACGTGTGCCGGAGGTGGACGCCAAGCTGATCGGCCGGGTGCTCGATGCCGGTGCGAAAGGCATCGTGATCTCCCGGCTGGAAACGGCAGACGAAGCGCGCCGGGCTGTCGAGGCCGCGCACTTCCCGCCGCTGGGCCGTCGCGGCATCACCGGAGGCCGCGTCACCGGTTTCGGGCGGACTTCGCTGGACGATTACATCGCCAGCACACGCGACGGCATCCGTGTGGTACCGATGATCGAAAGCCTAGCCGGTATCGATGCCCTGCCCGGCATCCTCGCCGTGCCGGGCGTGAGCGCCATCATGGAGGGGGCGCTCGATCTCGCCCTCGACTTGGGCCTCGGGCCACAAGCCATGCATCCCGACGTCTGGACCCGGCTGCTTGCCATGGCGGCGCTTTGCGACGCCGCCGGCATACCGTTCTGTCCCAATCCCCGCACATCCCAGCAGCGCGATCACTGGTTCGCACGCTCGCCGCGCTGGGTGCTTGCCGGCGAAGACCGCGGCCTTCTGCTCGGCGCGCTGCGCGCGCGCCGTCGCGAACTGGACAGCACCGCGTCCTGAAACGAATTCTTCCCCCTAGGTGAAAGTGGTCATGGATACGTCCCCGCTCGTCATCCTCGCGCATGTGCGCCACCCCGCCGTCACCGATGGCTTCCTGCCCGCCGCACGGCGGATGGGGCACCCCGTGGTGATTCTCACGGATCATCGTCACGACCATCTGCGCTGGTTCCATGATCATCCGGAACACATGCCCGCACGCATCATCGAATGCGATGTGTTCAATCCGCTGGCCGCCATCGATGCCTTGCGCAGCGCCGGCATCCGCCCGGCCGCCGTGTTCTCCAACAGCGACCACCTGCAGACCTCCACGGCGCTGGTAGCCGAAGGCTTCGGCCTGCCGGGCAAGGACTGGCGGGTCTGCTATGCGGCGAAGAACAAGGCAGCCACGCGCGAACGCCTGCGCGAACTGGGCCTGCCCACGCCGTGGTTCCACAGCCTGGTGCCCGGCGCCCAGGCACCGCTCGATACGCCCTGGCCCGTGGTGGCCAAGCCGCGCGAAGGCGTTGCCAGCATGGATGTTGCCCTGTGTGCCGACGCGGCGGCGCTGGATCGCTACCTGAAAGCCTTCTGGCAGCGCCATCCCGGTCGCACCGTGCTGCTGGAAGCCTTCATGGAAGGCCCGTTGTTCACGCTGGAAACCCTCGGCGACGGGCACGCGATGGAAGCCATCGGCGGCTTCGACGTCACCTTGTCCGAGCCGCCGCACTTCATCGAACTGGAAGCGCGCTGGAACGGGCCGGCGGTAACGCAGGGTCGCGATGCCGCCTTCGCGCAGGTGAAGGCGTTCGGTGCCACCTTCGGTATCTGCCACAGCGAATTCATCCTTACGCCGCAAGGCCCGGTGCTGGTGGAAATCAATTACCGCAGCATCGGCGACGGGCGTGAATTCATGCTCGACCGCATGCATGGCGGCCACTGGTTCGAGACCCTGCTCCGCCCCCATTTCGGCGAACGCCTCGCCCTGCCGGAACGCGTACGTCCACATGCACTGGTGCGCTATGTGGTGGCGTCCCGTGAGGGCTGGCTGGTGGCGGCACCGCAGAGCGGGCCGACCACGGGTGAGCGCTGGCATGCCGATTACCGCGCGCTGCGTCTCCAGGGTGACGAGATCCGGTTGTCTCATTCCAACAAGGATTACCTCGGCATCCTCAATATCGTGGCTGACGACGACGCCTCGCTGGAGGACGCGCTGGCAACCGCTCATGCCCCGCTGCACTGGGACGTGGCGGACCAGTTGCCAGGAGTGGCCGCATGACTGCCCGTCCCTCGTTCGACGCGGGCGATGAGGCCTATATCGTCCGCCGCATCGTGGATTGCTGCCTGCGTGAAAACCTCCGTGGCCTGGTGTCGCAGGGCGGCTTTGCCGCGCCCGCGGCCGATGTACTGCGCGCATGGCCGCATGCGGCACCGGAGCACTGGTGGAGGGTGGATCATCTTCCCGGTGGACGACTCTGGCTACCGGTGGAATCGCGCGATTACATGCAGTCCATCGGGGTATCCGGGCACGGATGGATTCGCGAGGTAGAGGGCACGCCGCATTATGAGGACGAAGCTGCCCGCTGGCTGGCCCTGCTGGGGGAAGGCCTCGACGACGAGACGGTGACGTTGCACCGCGACTACGCCGAAGAGGCGGCATGCGCGACGGAACATCGCCGTCTCGCGCGAGAGGGCTACGGCGCCAACGCATTGCGGCTTGCCCGTGCGCTGACCCACGGCGACGCGGCCGAACGTGCCTTGTTGTGCGATCAGGTGGCCAGTCATCGCGACCATCCTTATTACCCGACGGCACGGGCCAAGTCCGGTTTCAGCGAGACCGACCTGCGGGCGTTCGCGCCCGAGTTCGCCCCCACGTTCGAACTGCACTGGCTGGCCGTACCTCGTGCGGCCGTCACCCGCACGTCGCCGGTGCCGGATTTCTGGCCGGCGATGACGGACCTGGGCCTGCCGACAGCCATGCAGGACACGCATGACGCCCTGCCCGTCCATCCGCTCACCTGGCAGCGCCTCGATACCTTCGGATTACCCGAAGGCGTCGTGCGTGCACCACAGCGTTTCATGGCGGTTCGCCCCACGCTTTCCGTACGCACGGTCGTGCCGCTGGCCCACCCCCGCCACCACATCAAGCTGCCACTGGTGATGCGCACCCTGGGCGCGCTGAACCTGCGCCTGATCAAGCCGTCCACCATCTACGATGGCCACTGGTTCGAACGCGTATTGCGCACCATCGAAACGAGCGATGACCGGCTTCGTGGGCGTTACGTCCACGTGGATGAATCCCACGGGGCTCATGTAGCGCAAGCGCGTCACCTGGCCTACATCGTGCGGGCGTATCCGGTGCCCGCCGATGAAACCCTGCTGCCGGCGGCGGCATTCTGCGCGCCGATGCCGGATGGCAGGCCGCTCGCCCTGCATGTCGCCGACCGCTTTCACGGTGGCGACGTGCATGCGTGGTGGCGCGGCTATGTATCGCTGATGTGCGAGATCCACCTGCGCCTGTGGTTGCGCTACGGCATCGCGCTGGAATCCAACCAGCAGAATGCCGTGCTGTCCTATCGACCGGGCGCCGCACCGACGCTGCTCATGAAGGACAACGACGCGGCACGCGTGCTGCCGGGCCGCCTGTATGCCCGCTTGCCCGAACTGAAGGCGCTCGGTGAGCCGCAGGATGCGCGCATCGTGGTCGACAACGATGCCGCACTCGGCCGCATGTTCTGCACCATCACCCTGCAACTGTGCCTGCTGGCCGTGCTTGAAGGCGTGGCCGAACACCTGCCCGATGAGCGCAGTGCCTTCTACACGACACTGGTCCACACCATTGAGGCCACGCTCGCATCCCTCGCGGACGAAGGCATCGACATCGCGCCGGCACGCGTCCTGCTCGATGCCGACGCGCTGCCGGTCAAATACCTGCTCAGTGCGGGCAGCCTGCTCAGCAAGCAGGCCACCGGCGCGTCCGACATCAACAAGTTCTACGGCGAGAGTGGCCCGAACTTCATGCGGGATCCGGCGCTGCGCGGGGTTCCTCGATGAGGGTCATCGGCCCGGTGCTGGTCGCGCACTATCTCGCGGCCTTTACCGCGCTGGGCATGCCGGTCTTCATGCCTCGCGTGCTGGCGGAACTGGCGCCGGGGGCACCGACCTGGCTGGCCGGTGTGCTCTATGTATTACCTACGCTGTGCACGGCGCTGACTGCCACGACATGGGGACGCCTCGCCGACCGCTATGGCCGGCGGCTTTCCCTGCTGCGTGCGCAGATGGGGCTGGCCCTGGGCTTTACGCTGGCCGGCTTCGCGCCAGACATTGCGTGGTTCGTCGTTGCCCTGGTCATCCAGGGCAGCTGCGGTGGTTCGCTGGCCGCGGCCAATGCGTACCTGTCCACGCAGTTCGCGAAAGAACCCGGCCGGGGCTCGCTCGCCCGGGCCCTGGACTGGACACAGTTTTCGGCCCGGCTGGCCATGGTGAGCGCACCGGCACTGCTTGGCGTGGCGATGGCGTGGGGTAGCGCACAGGAGCTTTACCGCTATCTGGCGGTGCTTCCGCTGGCTGCATTCGCCGTCACCCTGTGCCTGCCGAAGGACGAGGTCAGCGCGCCTGCCGAAGCAAAAGCGGCTTCGCCACGAGCCGCATGGCGCGACTGGAGCGGCCTGCTCAGCGTGCAGTTCCTGTTCTGCTTCGCGATGGTGGTGACCTTTCCCTACTTCGTGCCGTACACCGAAAAACTGGGAGTGACCCACGACAGCGCCGCCGGCCTGCTCTACAGCCTGCCGCACCTGGTGTACCTCGTTGCACTGCCATGGTGGCGCAGCCGCGCGACGGCACCGGAGCGGCCCCTGCTGCTTGGTCTTGCCCTGTTTTCCCTGGCCTGCGTGATCCAGGCCTCCATCGATTCCCCGGCCTGGCTCATTCCATCGCGCTGTATGTACGGCGCAGGCATGTTGCTGGCCATCGGAGGCATCAACCGTGCCCTGGGCGCACGTGCCAGTGGCGGTCGCGCCGGCCATGTCTTCGGTCTGTTCGATGCCTGTGGCAAGTGGGCCGGTGCCGTCGGTGGCGTTGTGGCCGGCGCGCTGGTCTCCCGTCTTGGCCTCGCCGCACCCTTCCTCGCAGCCTCGACCGCCGGCCTGGTTGCCGTCGCGGTCGCCGCCTATGTCTTCCGTCCCCAGAAGAGGCAGCTCCATGTCCCCGCAAGCGATACGTGAACAGTGGCACCAGGCCCAGGCCGAATCGCAGGCGATCGCCTGCTGGCTCAACTGCTATGTGCGTGAATTCGCCCTGCCGCGTGGGCAGGCCGACCTGGATTATCGCGGCCACGATGTACCGGCGGGCCTGCTGCAGGGTGAAGGACGCCTGCTGCGCATCGGTTTCGCCGACGCGGGCCATGCACTGTGCGTGCGCATCTCGCGCAGCAGTCGTCTGGGTCGTTGCGACTATGCCTCGGCACCGTACCTGAAATCGCCCGGCGAGCCCTGGCGCTGTGCCGATGCCGCGATGACCGTGCATTACCTGCTCGAACGCCTCGCGCCTGAGTGCGGCTTCAACGCCGAACTGCTCGGGCAGACGATGAACAGCGTAGAGATCGCCCGGGAGATCCTGACCCGCTCGCTCGGTGCGCCGCTGCATGGCGATGCCCTGCTTGATGCCGAACAGGGCATGCTCTGGGGTCACGCGCTACATCCGACGCCGAAGAGCCGCGAAGGCCTGCCCATTCCCGCCGTGCTCGATGCGTCGCCCGAAGTACGGGCCAGCCTGCCGTTGTACTGGTTCCGTATCGATCCGCGCCTGTTCCGTGCGCAGGGACGCGATGTCCGTGCGACGCTGGAAGATGCCGCGCAAGGCCCGGACCTTTATCCCTGCCACCCGTGGGAAGCCTCGCGCCTGCTGCAGAGCCCGGCGATGCGCAAGGCCATCGCCCAGGGCTGGATCGAACCGCTGGGGCCTCGCGGCCGCAACATGTATCCGACCTCGTCGGTGCGCACCATGTACCACCCGGACCTCGACTACTTCCTCAAGCTGTCGATCCACGTGCGCCTGACCAACTGCGTGCGCAAGAACGCCTGGTACGAACTGGAAAGCGCCGTGGCACTCACGGCGTTACTGGCGCCGGCATGGCAGGACATCGCCCGCCATGTGCCGGGTTTCGACGTCATGGTGGAGCCGGCCGCGACGACACTCGATTTCAGCCCGTTCTCCGACGATGCCGACGAACTGCGCGAGCTGACCGAAGGGTTTGGCATGCTTTATCGGGAGAACCTTTCCGCCCTGCATCGCAAGCGTTACCAGCCGCAGGTGGCCGGCGCCCTCTTCACCACCGACCGTGACGGCCGCAGCGTCTGCCGCCGGATGGTCGAACAGCTCGGCGGCCCCTACGATCACATGGCCCTGTGCTGGTTCGAGGCCTATGCGTCGATCCTGCTGGAAGGCAACTGGATGGCTTTCTTCCAGCACGGCGCCATCCTCGAACCGCACCTGCAGAACACCGTGGTGGGATTCGACCGTGGCATGCCGGCCAAGGTATGGATCCGCGATCTGGAAGGCACCAAGCTCGTCGAACACCTGTGGAGCGACGACCGCCTCGACGCGCTCACGCCCCGCGCCCGCGCCTCGGTGCTGTATCCGGCCGAACTGGGCTGGAAGCGCGTGGCTTACTGTGCGCTGGTGAACAACCTTGCCGAGGCGATCTTCCACCTGTGCGGCACCGACGAGGCCCTTGAACAGCGCATGTGGCAGTCCATCGCACAGATCGCGGAACGCTGGCAGCAGCGGCACGGCAGGCAGCCCTTGCTTGAAGGACTGATCGAGGGTGAAGCACTGCCCAGCAAGAACAACCTGCGCACCCGGCTATTCAAGCGCGCCGACCGCGATTCGGATTACACCCTGCTTCCGAGCCCCATCAACGCTCCGGCCCGTGCAAAGGTGGCTGCATGAACGTGGATGCCTCGCTGCCGCGGGTTCGCGAGGCCGTGGCCGGTTTGCGAAACAACGGCGAAGGCCCCGTATGCGCCTATGTCTACGACCTGGATGCACTGGCGGGCCATGCGCGCTGGATGCGCGAGCAACTGCCCGAAGGGTGCGAGCTTTACTACGCCGCCAAGGCCAATGCCGATGAGCCGGTGTTGCGTACCCTCGCCCCGTGGGTGGATGGTTTCGAAGCCGCCTCCGGCGGCGAACTGCGCTGGCTGAGGCTTTGCCAGCCCGGCAAACCGCTGCTCTTCGGTGGTCCGGGCAAACTCGACGACGAGCTGGCCGAAGCCCTCGTCGAACCCGGTTGCACGCTGCATGTTGAAAGCCTCGGCGAACTGCGCCGCCTGACTCGACTTGCCAAGGCGACGGGCCGGCGTGCCACGATCTTCCTGCGCATGAATATCGGCATCGACGGTGTGGCCGGCACCCGTCTCATGATGGGTGGCAAGCCCACGCCATTCGGCATGGATGAAGCGGATCTTGAAGAAGCCCTGGCCCTGGTGCGGGATCATGCGGACACGCTGGACCTGGAAGGCTTCCACTTCCACCTCATGTCCCACCAGCGCGACGCCCACGTGCAGCTGCACCTGGTGAACGCCTATCTCGACACGGTGCACCGGTGGCAGGACACGTATGGCATCCAGGTCCGCACCGTGAACGCGGGCGGTGGCTTCGGCGTGGACTATGCCGATGCCTCACAGTCCTTCGACTGGAGCGGCTTCTGCACCGGCCTGCGCACCCTGCTCTCCAGGCGACGGGAAACCCTGCGCCTTCGCTTCGAGCCCGGCCGTTACGTCAGCGTGGCCTGCGGCTGGTACGTGATGGAAGTGCTGGACATCAAGCGCAGTCACGGCGAGTACTTCGCGGTAGCCCGGGGTGGTACGCATCACTTCCGCACCCCGCCGGCACAAGGTCACGACCACCCGTTTGTCGTGATCCGGGGTAGCGAGCCACCAACGATCACGAACAGCCAGGTGACACTGGTCGGTCAGCTATGCACGCCGAAGGACGTGCTCGCCCGGGCGCAACCCATGACCGCGCTGGCGGTGGGAGACTGCCTGGCCTTTCCGCTGGCAGGCGCCTACGCATGGAACATCTCCCACCAGAACTTCCTGATGCATAAGCCACCGGCCATGCTCTACCTGCCACAAGGTGCGATCGAGTCCGATGACTATGCACCTGTCGCGCAAAATCTTGCTCGTTGACTTGCCCGGGCGTCGTAACAAGACTGCACACGAAACGGAACTCAGACGCTATATAAGGATTGCGCAGTGAAGATGTTCACCCTGAGACTGGCCGCCGCCATCAGCCTGGCGCTGGCTTCCGGCAGCGCCCTGGCCGTGACCGGCGATGCCGAGGTGACCCGTGCCACGCTCGACAACGGCCTTCGCGTCGTGATCGTGCGCGATACGCTGGCTCCCGTGATTACGACCGAGATCAACTACCTCGCCGGCTCCGACGAAGTGCCGGATGGCTTCCCCGGCACCGCGCATGCCGTGGAACACATGATGTTCCGGGGCAGCCCCGGCCTGAGCAAGGATCAGCTTTCGGCCATTGCCGCCAACATGGGCGGCGCGTTCAACGCGGACACCACCCAGGGCGTGACGCAGTACTACTTCGTGGCACCCTCGCAGGATCTCGAAGTCGCGCTGCGTCTGGAAAGCATGCGCATGCGTGGCGTAGACATGGACCCGAAGGAATGGGACAAAGAGCGCGGTGCGATCGAGCAGGAGGTCTCGCGTGATCTCTCCAGCCCGAACTTCAAGTTCTATACACAGATGCTGGAGCAGATGTTTGCCGGCACGCCCTACGCGCATACACCGCTCGGCACCCGTGACTCGTTCGACAAGACCACGGCGCCCATGCTGAAGCAGTTCGTCGATACCTGGTATGCGCCGAACAACGCGATCCTGGTGGTTTCCGGCGACGTCGATCCTGCCGCAACACTGGCGATGGTCAGGCAGCAGTTCGGCGACATACCGCGCAAGACCCTGCCCGCCCGTCCTGCCTTCGATTTCAAACCGGTGGCGGCAAAAACCATGCAGGTAACCACCGATGCGCCCTACGGCTCGGTGTACCTCGGTTATCGCCTGCCCGGACTCACCTCGAAGGATCACGCCACCGCCATGGTGCTGGGCATCGCACTGGGTTCGCAGCGCGCCGCGCTGGCCGGCATGCGTTTCGACGGTACGGCCCTGTTCGGTGGCTTCAGCGCAGAAGCCATGCCCCAGGCGGGCATCGGCATGGCGATCGGAATCTTCCCGAAGGGTGGCAATCCGCAGCCCGTACTGGCGAAGATGCGGGGCATTCTCGCCGATGCGGCGAACAAGGGTATCGATCCAGCCCTGGTCGAAGCCGCCAAGCGCAATGCCATCGCATCCATGGAATTCAGCAAGAACTCGGTCGGCGGCCTGGCCAATACGTGGTCGGATGCGCTGGCTTTCCAGGGTGCCGAATCGCCCGAAGCGCTCAAGGCGGCCATCGAGGCGGTGACACCGGAAGCGGTGAACGCGCTGGCGAAGAAAAGCCTGGACCCGGCGCACGCCATCACCGCCATCCTTACGCCGGAAAGCTCGGGCAAGCCGGGCGAAGGCAAGGGCTTCGGAGGAGCAGAGAGCTTCTCCTCCACGCCCGACAAACCCGTACAGCTACCCGACTGGGCCGAGCAGGCGTTTGCGAAGCTGGACGTGCCGGCGTCATCGATGCACCCGGTGTCCTATGTGCTGCCCAACGGCCTGAAACTGATCGTGCAGCCGGAAACCATCAGCGACACGGTGGAGCTCTTCGGCAGCATCAAGACCAACGAGGATACGCTGGCTGCCCCGGGTGAAGAGGGTATTTCCGGCCTTCTTGCCGGCCTGTTCCCCTATGGCACCACCAGCATGAACCGCCTGCAGTGGCAGGAAGCACAGGACGCCATCAGCGCACGCGTGCGCGCCGGCTACCGCTTCTCGCTATCGGTACCTTCTGCCCATTTTGTCGATGGCGTGAAACTACTGGCCGACAACGAACTGCATCCGGCCCTGCCTGCCGAAGGCTTCGCCGTCATGCAGCGCCAGGTGCTCAGCGAAGTCACGGGGGTGCTGCAGTCACCCGGCTTCCTGTTTCGCTACGGATTGAACAAGGCCTTGCTTCCGGCCGGCGATGCCGAACTTCGCCATGCCACGCCGCAGTCCGTATCGGCACTCACGCTGGACAAGGTCAAGGCGTACTACAACCAGACGTTCCGCCCCGACCTGACCACCATCGTCATCGTGGGCAAGGTCGATCCTGCGCAGGCAAGGCAGGTGATCGAGCAGGCCTTCGGTGACTGGAAGGCCACGGGGCCCAAGCCGCAGACCGAATACGCCGCCGTGCCTGCCAACCCCGCCGGGCAACTGCACGTACCTGATAAAAGCGCCACGCAGGACGAGGTGGAGATCGCGCAGACCATCGACATCACCTATGACGACCCGGCGCGCTATGCCATCAACCTGGGCAACCAGGTGCTGGGCGGTGGCTTCTACGCCTCGCGCCTCACCCGCGACCTGCGCGAGAAGCAGGGCCTGGTCTACTCCGTGGGCATGGCCTTCGATGCGCATAAGCATCGCAGTGTCTACCGGGTGGAGTTCGGCTCCGATCCCGACAAGGTCGGCACGGCCAGTGCACTGGTGGTGCAGAACCTGAAGCGCATGCAGCAGGAACCCGTGACCGATGCCGAACTCAGGCAGGCCAAAGGCATCCTGCTACGTCGCATTCCGTTGGGCGAGTCCAGTTTCGGGGCCATCGGTGGCCAGCTGCTGTCGATGTCGCAGGAAGACAAGCCCCTGGACGCCGTGACTGTCGCCGCACAGCACTACCTGGCGCTCACCGCCCCGGAAGTGCAGCAGGCCTTCGCGAAGTACGTGCGGCCGGATGCCATGGTGAAGGCCGTCAAGGGACCCTGATTGCGTATTAGCATAGGCGCATTGAACAGGCTATCCGGGGCAGCGGCAGATGACTGAAAAACATATGGCCCTGGTTCTCGGTGGTGGTGGGGCTGCGGGAAATGCCTGGATGATCGGCGTTATCGCCGGGCTGGCCGATGCGGGAATCGATATGACCGAGGCTGCCGACCTGGTGATCGGCACCTCGTCCGGTGCCACTGCGGCAGCGCACCTGCGAAGCGGCCGGACCCCCGCTATGTTGTTGTCTGGCATTTTGTCTGAAGTAACGCAGCCGGTCGGGCAGCGCCCGCAAGGGTCCCCGCCCATGCCAATGGACGCGGTTTTCGAACGGATGAGAGCGATCGGCGCGGCTGCCACCTCGGCCGCCGATCTATGTCGTGCGATGGGTGCGTTCGGGTTGGAATGCAACTCCATGCTCGATGGCTCGGCAGCTCAACGACGGCGCGCACTGGTTGCCTCACGGCTGCCAAATCTGGAATGGCCGGAAAAACCGATGGTCCTGGTGGCTGTCAACGCCCATACCGGAGAACCAGCCTTGTTCGACCGCCATTCCGGAGTCGAGCTGGTGGACGCGGTGACCGCGAGTACGGCTTTGCCCGGCGGCCCCACGCACACGATCCACGGGGTTCACTACATCAACGGCGGCGTGCGCTCTACCGACAATGCCGATCTCGCCTCAAGCTATGCAAACGTCGTGGTGCTCACGCCGTTCAGTGAACGAAGCGGTCCACTACCACCGGGACAGTTCGAGGGCTTGCGTAGATCTCCGGAATGGGGAAACGACCTGGCAAGTCAGGTTGAATCGTTGCGCAGCCAGGGCAGTCACGTCGTCGTGATCTCCCCGGACGCCGAGTCCCGCGTCGCCATGGGTACGAATCAGATGGACCTGGCAACCCGTGCGCCCTCTGCCCAGGCCGGTTTCGTACAGGGTAAGCGAGAAGCGACACAGCTGACGTTCCGTTGACGATGGAGCGTCCGCCGCGACCGCTGCAACGCTTCGATATCTCCATCCCAGATAATTCGCCCGGGCCCCGGCCGGTCTTCACCATCTCACTGCGGCCGGAGGAGCGGCTTCCCCTGCGCCTGACGGCCCGCCCGTAGCGGTTTTCACATAGGGCGCGGCAATGTGCCGCCCTCGGGCGGCGCAAGGCGCTGGCATCATCCGGGCATCGGAATCGAGGAACTCCCGGGGAACGTGTCAGGGAAGCGCACATGGCGATCATGGTTCGGCTGGCTGGCCTTCGTGGCAGCCGGGCTGCTGTCGATCGCCCCGGTCGTATCCGAGCTGCGGGCCGCCACCATCGACGAGGTGGTGGATGGCGCCTGGTGCGAGCCGGATCATCACGGCGACAGGCATCACGCCGGCCTGCTCGATGCCTGCGGATACTGCTCGTTCCTTGCTCACCACCCGCTCCTGCCTGGGCTTGCCGTCGCACTCATGCGGCCGCCGGCCACCGATATCCGTGCGCCGGGCCCCCTGCCCGTTTCGCCGCGACCGCTGCTGCCATGGCTGCGTGATATCGCACCGCGCGGACCTCCCTGTGCCCTGAGCTGAGTTTCGCGTGCACGCGCCATCGGGCGCGTGCCTTTCGCCAGGCCTTTCAGGGAATCACCATGTCTCATCGCATCCTCGCGGTGCGCGCCTCCGTGCGCGTCCGCCACCGCATCCTGCCCGCCACGCTTGCACTCGTGCTTTCTCCCGTCGCCGTGGCAAACGACGAGCCACCGCCATCGTCGTTGACACCCATCGTCGTGACCGCGCCGATGCAGACGGCGCCCCTCACCGTGGTTACCGACCCGAAAGCGCCACGCCAGCCCGTGCCGGCAAGCGACGGCGCGGACTTCCTGAAGTCCATCCCCGGCTTCGCCACCATCCGCAAGGGCGGCACGAACGGTGATCCGATGCTGCGCGGCATGAGCGGTTCGCGACTGAATATCCTGGTCGATGGCGGCCAGATCGGCGGCGGTTGTCCCTCGCGCATGGACCCACCCACCTCATACATATCGCCGCAGAGTTTCGACAAGGTCACCATCATCAAGGGGCCGCAAACCGTGATCCATGGCCCGGGCAACTCCGCCGGCACCGTGCTCTTCGACAGGGAGTTCACCCGTTACACCCGGCCCACCGTCTCGCTGGATGGCAGCATGCTGGGGGGCTCGTGGGGGCGCAACGACCAGTCGCTGGACCTTCGCGGCGGCGATGCCACCGGTTACCTCGGCATCACGGCCAATCACACCCGCTCGCAGGACTATGAAGACGGCGACGGCCGTCGCGTGCATTCCTATTACGACCGCTGGAATGCCGATGCGACGATCGGCTGGACGCCCGATGACGATACCCGCGTCGAACTGACTGTCGGTCGCGGTGACGGCAAGGCGGCCTATGCGTTCAGCGGCATGGACGGATCGCAGTTCCTCCGCGAAAGCGCCGGACTGAAATTCGTTCGCGAGCACATGAGCGAGCACTTCACGAAGCTGGAAGCACAGGCCTATGTGAACTATGCCGACCATGTGATGGACAACTACACGCTGCGCCATCCCGACCCGGCCTCGATGATGCCCATGGCGATGGCCAGCGACGTCGCCCGCCGTACCGTGGGCGGTCGCGTGGCCGCCACCTTCGATTGGGCACAGTCGTTCAATCTCGTCACCGGCATCGATGGTTCGCGCAATACGCATACGGCGCGCAACGGTGGTCCCCGCGACGGCATGCTGCCTTATTACCGGGCGTTGCCGCGTGATCGCGACGAGCGCATGGCCATCGTGGGCGCCTTCGCCGAAGCCACCTGGCATGTCGCCCAGCGCGAAAGGCTGCTGGGCGGCCTACGCCTCGACCGTGCGCAGGCCCGCGGTTATGGCCTGTCGTCCATATCGCAGGGGGACATGGGCGCGATGGCCATGCCCGGCAATGGAAGCACGATCGATGCAAGCCGCTCGTCCTGGCTGAAGTCCGGCTTCATGCGCTACGAGCGCGACCTGACGACGATGCCGGCCACGTTGTATGCCGGTATCGGCCACGTCGAACGCTTTCCCGATTACTGGGAGCTGTTCGGCCGTTATACGCAGAAGAGCCTCGACAGCTTTCGCCGCACACGTCCCGAACGCACCACCCAGCTCGACATCGGCGCCCAGTTCCGTGGCGAAGGCTGGCAGGCATGGGTATCGGCATACGCCGGTGTCGTGGACGATTTCATCCTGTTGCGCGGTGGCCGCGGCATGATGGCCATGGGCCGGGCCAGCAATATCGATGCACGCATCGCCGGTGGCGAGGCCGGCGCCGTCGTAGCCTTGTCACCCCGCTGGAAGCTTGATGGCACGCTGGCCTATGCCTGGGGCGAAAACCGCAGTGACGGACGTCCCCTGCCACAGATTCCGCCACTGGAAACCCGCCTGGGCCTCACCTACGACACGGGCACATGGTCCGTGGGTGGCTTGTGGCGCGTCGCGGCCGCCCAGCATCGCGTCTCGGTGGGCGATGGCAATATCGTCGGACTGGATCTCGGGCCGACGGCGGGCTTTGGCGTCTTCTCGCTCAATGGCGGCTATCGCCTCACGAAGCAGCTCACCCTCAGTGCAGGCTTCGACAACCTGCTGAACAAGACCTACGCCGAGCATGTGAATGCATCGACCGTGGGCCTGGTCGGCTATGCCGATACGCTGCGCGTCAACGAGCCGGGCCGCACGGCCTGGATGAAGCTGCAACTGAACATGTAAGGCGTCAGCCTTCCTTGCCCAGCCCGGTCTGCTGGAGGATCGTCAGCAATGCACTGTCGACCCAGCGCCGGGCGAGGCTCTGTCGCTCGCCTTCGATGCGTACGTCGGCCAGCAGTTCGGCCGGCAGTGGCTCTTTGAGTCCATCGCCTTCCACCACCACGCGATACCACACGCCCGCCGGGCGCAGTTCCTTTGCCGGGCGGGTCGGGTTGAGCGCGATGGGGCCGCCGTGGGGCTTTGCCAGTACGAGACTGGGCAGGTGGTCAACCGCACCACTATCGAGCATGGATATTTTGCCGCGCAGGGGTTGCAACCCACCATGCGGATAGACGGTGACGGCCGCACCGGACGACAGCCGGGCGCGGTCGGCTTCCTGCACCAGCACTTCCGCCCGCCAGCGCGTGCTGCCCACCACGGTGGCGATGCGCGTGCCGGGTGACACCCAGTTGCCCTTGCGTAGCGTCGGGTCCACATCGCGGACGACACCCTGTTCACTGGCGATCAGTTGCAGGCGCCCCTTCTCGGCCATGCTCGCGTCGCGTTGCGCGGTATAGCGTTCGGCCATGCGCTCGGCCACCACCTGCTTCGCCACGCCGTTGCGGTCGAGCGCCACCGCGCCACGCGCCGCCGATTCGTAGGCATCGCGCAGTACGCTCGCCTTGTCGCCGTCGTCCTGCGGTGCCGGTGCGCTCAGTTCGAACAGCACCTTGCCCGCCGGCACCACGTCGCCGTCGCGGGTGTTGATCGCATCCAAACGCGCGCCGAAGGGCGTGAACACCGCCTGCCGGTAACCGGCTTCCACCACGCCATCGGCAGTAATCCGCGACGACCACGGCACGAACAGCACCAGCGCGAGCATGGCCGGCACGATAAGGCGCACCCTTAGCGCGGACCAGCGGATCTCGTCGCGCCGGGCCCACCACACGCGGGTTTCATTGAATACGGGCTTCATCACGAAGGTCACGATTTCCACAAGAAACAGGATCAGGCCCAGCGCCTTGAAGAAGGCGTGGTAGACGACGACGGCGATGCCGATGAACAGGCTGAGGCGATACACCCATGTCGCGAAAGCGAACACGGTGAGAAAGGCGGCAAATCGCGGCGACACCGCATCGGGTTTCGGATCGTCCAGGCCGAGCAGGACGCGACGCATCCACCGCTTGGCCCAACGCCCCGCGCGCTCGTGCAGGCCAGGGTAATCCAGCGCATCGGCAAGGATGAAATAGCCGTCGAAGCGCATGAACGGGCTGACGTTCACCAGCAGGGTCAGCACCCAGGCCGTGGTACCCAGGAAGAACAGCGCGTTGCGGAAGTTGCCGTCCGGCGCGAACGACCAGAGCAAGGTGCACCATGCTGCCAGCACCAGTTCGGCCAGCACGCCGGCCGAGGCGATGGCCAGACGACGCCGGGAACGTTCCAGCTTCCAGCTTTCGCCGGTATCGGTATAGGCCATGGGCCACATCACCAGCAGCGCGATGCCCATGTGTCCCACCTTCACGCCGTAACGCGTCGCCATGAATGCATGGCCCAGCTCATGCCAGCATTTGGACAGGATCAATGCACCGGCGAAGGCGATGACGCCATCCCAGCTCATCGCACCACGCAGGTTGGCCAGCACCGTGTCCCACTGGCGTACGGCAAACAGCACGCCCACGATAGCGGCCAGCAGGGTCACCAGCAGGAAGCGCATGCCGAACATCGGCTCGACGAAAGGCAGTGCCCTGCGCAGCAGGCGTTCCGGGCGGATCAACGGAATGCGGATGAACAGGTAGTTGTGCAACAGCCAGTGGGCGACCGAGGTCGGTGGTCGCAGGCTGGTGTCGCGGGTCAGTTGCTGTTGTTGCAGGAAACGCGCGAAGCCCTGCACGTCGTCCGGCCCGGGCATCAACGTAGTGTCGGCAGCGACCGCATCGGCGATGCGTTGCGGATCGCCAAGGTCCCAGCGTCGCAGCATCTCGAATTCAAGCCAGCCAATGCGGAAGAACTGGTTGCGCACCGGATCGGCCAGATGCCATGCCGGCGAACCGTCGCGGTTGCGTCCGGCGACATGCACGTCGAGTTCTTCACGCAGGGCCGGCCACACGGCGGCCATGGCCGGCATGGCAAGTGCCGGCTCGCTCACAGGCCACACCACGCCCGCATGGTCGCCAGCGGACGGCGCAGCAGCAGATAGCCGAGCACGCTCCACTGGCCCGATACCCGAGCTGTCCCCTGCAGGCCGATACGTGCATCGGCGGGCGTGCCGTCCACCGTGCCGCGCAGCATGTAGCTCGCCACGCCATTGGGCGCTTCCACCGGCTGGTAGCCGGCATAGTCCAGCGTGGCATCGAAGGGGCTGAGCGGCGCCACCTTCAGGAACACCTTCATGGCGGCCCCCTGTGCCAGGTTGGTCGCCTCGCCCACCGGGGCCCAGGCGCGCACGCCCAATGCATGCGGATCGGCGAGCAGACCGATGCGCTCACCGGTCTGCACCGGCTTGCCGGCCCATTCATCGGGGTCGCCATAGACGAACACACCGTCGGCCGGTGCACGGATGGCGAGCTTGTCCACCTCGCGCTGAAGCGAGGCCGCATCGACCTGGCGCTCACGCCACTTGCCTTCGGCCAGCCCGAGGTCCGCCTTGGCGTTCTGGTTTTCGATGGCCTGCTGGGAGGCCTGGTGCATTTCCACCGCGGCCGTCGCCAGCTCCGCCTGCGCCACGGCGAGGCGGTTACGCAGCGTGGTGTCGTCCAGTTCCGCGAGCACGTCGCCGGCTTTCACCGGTGTATTGGGTAACACCACCATGCGATGCACCACCCCTTCGCGGGGCGATGCGATGACCTGGCTTTCGGTGGAAATCACTTCCGCCGGCACCAGCGTGTATTCGCGGATCGGCAACAGCATGATGAGCAGCAGCCCCACCAGGGCGTAGCGCAACCGTCGCCCGGTGAAGGCCGCCTTCCAGCCGCGCCGCCACAGCGAAGGCCGGGCCACCAGCGACCACCACGCGAACCCGTAGAGGTTCACCAGTTGCAACAGGGCAAACTCCGCGCTGTCCATCGACAAGGTTTCCGGCCACGCCTGCTCTCGCGCAAGGAAGAGCAAGGCATTCACCGTGCCATCGGGCGCCACCAGTGGCAGCACCCAGACATGCGCCGGCAGCCATTCATCCCAGCCGGCCGCCAGTTCCTCGCCGAGCGCAGCGGGCGACAGCGGAAGCACGCGCGCCGTGGGCGGCAGCGTTTCGCAGCGCTTCGCGATGCGCGCGGCAGCAGCCGACAACCACAAGGCGTAGGGCGTGTTGGCATCGGTCTCTGCCAGCCCCGAATGCGCAACCAGTCGAGCCGGGCGGCCCGGCGACAGTTCGACCAGAGCCGCCTGGCGGTAATCGACGAGCGTGCGCGTTTCGTTGCAGATGGTGAAGCCGAGTTCCGCGGCACGCGTGGCCGCTTCCACCCGGGCGGCCACGGCATAGAACCGCGCGGACGCGGAAGGAGGAGCGGAAGCGTGCGCGGTCATCGTCTCAGCCCTGCGCTGCCGGCTTCGGGGCCTGCGCGCGGCCACTCATGCCCGGCCATACCTGCGCGGTATCACCCTGGAAATCCGCCTCGATTTCCACGGTCTGGCTCACCGCATCCACGCGACCGCTGATACGGGTCACGGCGAGCGTGTAGTGAGCACCGGTTTCGTCCACCACGGCGTCAAGATGCGCGCCCGGCTTCAGCCAGCTGATCCAGTTCGACGGTACGTTGAGACGTGCCTTGGGCACGCCCGTGCCCACCAGGTCGATCACGGGCGCACCGGCCGCCACACCCTGCCCCTCCTTGACATGCACGCGTGCAACACGGCCCTCGAACGGTGCGACGAAACGGCACTGGGCCAGCTGCGCATCGAAAATACGCACCTGGCTGCGGGTGCGATCGACATCGGCCGCGGTCAGTTCGACTTCGAGCGCGGCAGCCGATTGCAGGCCCTGAAGCTTGGCCTTGGCCTCATAGCGCAGCTGCGCCGCGTTGTATTCGGCATTCGCGCTGGCCCGGCGTGCTTCCAGGTCGCTGCAATCCAGCGATGCCAGTACCTTGCCTGCCGCTACGCTGTCGCCAAGCTGCACGTTGATCCGCGCGATACGGCCCGGCACCACGGCCGATAACGGGCTCTCGCGATTGGCCACCACGAGAAAGCGTACCGGCGCCTGCTGCGCGATGACGGGAAACGCTGCGACGAACGCGGCAAAGGCAAGCGTATGTCTGATCATGGCGAGCTTCACGGCTTCGACGCATCCGCGGTTTCAGGCGCGGCGGCCAGGCGACGGATATCGGCAAGGATCGACAGCGCGGCGGCTTCGGCCAGCGCGGCGACCGCCCGCGTGGTGACCTCGTTGGGCACGAAGCTGAGGTAGCTGCGCTCCAGCAGGCGTTTGCCGCTGGCATCCTGCACCGTCATGTCCCACTGGGCCTTCGTGGACGAGCGACCGGGCGCGGAGCTGAAACGCAGTGCCATGGCCAGGCCATCGGCACCCTCGCCCATGGCGATATGGTTGCCGGTCATCACGTGGGTCAGTGCGCCACGCACTGCCTCGCCATCGACCTTTGCCGGCAGGCCGCTCACGCTGAGGTGCAACGGACGCTCCACCTGCACCGCATCGGCCATCTCGGTGAACACCTGCTTCTCGCCCTCGACGAGGCTTGCCTGGATCGCTTTGGACAGTGCGGGGATATCGCTGCCGGCGACCTCTTCGGGCATGAGGTCGATACCTACCGAGTTCAGCACGCGGCCGTATGCCGACTGCGCGGCGGCATACGACGAGGCTTCCTGGAAACGCGACACCATCGCGCGGGCCTGCGTGCGCAGTGTTTCCAGTTCGCTGGTGAGCTGGTTGCCCGAGCCCGCCTTCGCCACGCTGGCCAGGCGCTGGTCCACCTGTGCGGACTGCTCGGCGAGCTGGTGGTCATACACCGCCAGCTTGTAGCGTTCCACTGAAACGCGCACCTGGGTCAGCACGGCCATGCTCAACGCCATGCGGCGCGCATCGTCCACCTTCATGCGGGCGTCGTTGGTGCGCCGGATGGCCGGCAGGCCCGCAAGGCGCATGAGGTTCATCGACATGCTGACGCCACCCTGCGACCAGCTCTCGTTATAGAGGTACTTGTTGGAGTCGTGACCCGCACCCACGAACAGGTTGAGGTTCGGGAACAGCGCGGCAATCTGCTTTTTCGTCTCGATGGCGTCGATGCGCGTCTTGTAGTCTTCCTCGCGCAGTTCGGGGCGCTGCTCCAGGGCCAGCTGTTCCAGTTGCTCCACATTGCCCGGCACCTGGGTCAGGGTCGTCTCGCTCACGTCGGCCAGCGTGAACACCGTGCCAGGCGGCAGGTTCATCAGCGCGGCGAGTTCGCGACGGGCGAATTCCATCTCCTGGCGCTTCTGGTTCACCAGGGTCATCGCATCGAGCAGCGCACGCTGGTATTCCAGGCCTTCCACGGGCGGCAGCACGCCGGCCCGCTCGGCCTCGCGGCTCTTTTCCAGTGCGGACTGGATGCCTTCGGCCAGGGTCTCGGTCTCGCCCAGCAGGCGCTGCGCACCCAGGGCGCGCCAGTACGCATCGCGCACGTCTTGCACGATGTTCTGCAACACCTTGCGACGACGCTCGTCGGTGATGTTGACGTCATCGGCCTGCTGCTTCGCGCGGTAATAGCTGAGGCCGAAGTCGAGCACGTCCCACGACAGCGTGGCGTCGGCCAGGTAATGCACGCGCTCTTCCGAGGTAGAAGGGCGCAGGCTGACGATGCGGTCCTGGATGCCGATGCTGGTACCGCCCGAATCGTTGCTGCGCCAGCGGTAGCCGGCATCGGCCATCAGCTTCGGCAGCATGTCGAGCTGGGATACGTCGAGCAGGCCACGCGAGAGCGAGGTTTCCATCAGCTTCAGGCGATGGTCGAGGTTGTACTTCAGCGAACGCGCCATCGCATCGGACAGCGTGATGGGGCCGGTGACCGGCTCCTGGTCCTTGTACATCGCCTGCTGGTCGCTGCGCGCACGGTTGCTCACGTCGTCATGGGTGAGCGGGCGCGGCTTCACCGCGCCGCAACCGGCGAGGAAGACGGCGGCGGCGAGAGCGGTCACCAGTGAGAGCGGCTTCAGGGCATGGAGATGAGACATGTCGGTTCGTTCCTCGTATACGGTTCCGGTGGCGTTCGCCGCCACCGGGGCGCGATTAGTGATGGGGCAGCTTCGGAGCGGCGACCGGCGCGGGAGCGCCGTGGGCCAGCCGGGCGAGACGGGTGGACAGGGACGGCGCGCCGGCCGGAGGCGCGTCCGCGCGCGGCAGCCTGACGGTGTGCGAAGGCTGAGCCTTGTCTGCCTTGCCGCGTTCGTCCTGATCGTGGCGGAGGGTCTGCTCGATGCGTTGCGAGGCAAAGGGCGAGAAGTCGTCCCACAGCACGCGCGAGCCCAGGCCCGCGTCGCGGCTGGCCACACGCGACTGGCTGCGCACTTCCACGAGCAGCTGCCGCGAGAAGGCCACGCCGTCACGCAGCACGTACTGCACGTTGTCCGGATCGAGATCCGTCGTGCCCGCTTCCAGTCCATGAATGGCACCGGTCATCCTGCCGAGCTGCCAGGCCTGGGTATCCCGCTGCACGCCATCGACGGTGGGCAGGATGAACAGGCCGGGATCGTAGCCCTGGCGGATATCGCGGCCGGGCCACTCGTGGGACAGCGGGAAGATCTGGTCGCCCCAACGCGCCTGGATCGGCGGCGTGGCACCACGGATGGTGATGACCAGGCGTGCCTCGCTGGTATCGCCGTCCGCATCGGTAATCGTGTAGACGAACACTTCGCTCAGCGTCCGGCTGGCATCCAGGGCGCTGACCTGCGGATTGCGCGGGTCCACCACGTATGTGTAGCTGCCATCGGCGTTGAGCACGAGCGTGCCGTACTGCCCCGGGCTTGCATTGCCGATGCTGCCACGCTGGCCGAGATTATCGGAGGTGACGCCCGTCACCGGGCCGCCCTTTGCAGGACCATCCGCACCGATGCGGTCAGCTCCCGTATGCGATGGGCCCCCGGTGAACACATTGCCCGAGGCACTGCCCTGCGCGGCATCGCGATCGATCGATGCCGCATCGTCGTGCGCCGTCGGCACGTCGTTGACGATATCGATGACCAGGCTACCCGTGGCCTTGCCGCCACCGGCGTCGTTCACGGACAACGCGATGGTGTCGGTGCTGTGATCGGTACCGGGCTGGCCCACCGCGCCACCCAGCGTATAGGTGTACGACAGCGTGCCCTGCGTCACGACACCACCCACGGTGGCCGTCGGCTCGAAGCCGGTGAGCACCAGCGTGCCGTTGCCGGTCACGACCGTCACCGTCTTTCCGTTGCCCAGCGTCGTCAGCTGATCCGCCGTGAGCGTGACGCCACCGACCGTGATCGACGTCAGGCCATCCGGCGCGGAGACGACGATGGTGTCGGAGGCGCTCTTACCCTGCCCGGCCGGACCATCGCTGGTCAGGCCCGATTCCCATACGGTGGTGTGGCCGGTGGTGAGCGGTCCGTTGCCTTCGCCGTTGCCGTCGTGAGGGACGATGGCAGGCGTACCGTCGGTATGACCGGCGATGGTGATGGTCAGCGTGGTGGTGCTGCTGTCCCCGTCACCATCGACGATGGTGTACGTGTAGACCTCGGTCAGCGTGTCGCCGTCCTTGAGTGCATTGACCCTGGGATTGGCGTTGTCCAGTGCATAGGTGTAGCTGCCGTCGGCATTCAGCGTGAGCGTGCCATAGGTACCGGCCACGCCACTGCCGACGTTGCCGCTGACCGGACCATTCGACGCACCGTGGACCACCCCGGCCACAGGCAATGGATTAGCGTCGGCGCCGATACGATCCGCACCGGCACCGCCCGTGATCACGTTACCCGTGACCGGCGCACCGTCCTCATGCACCGTCGCCGTATCCGGGCGTGCCGTGGGCACGTCGTCCACGATGTTCACCACGAGCGCGCCGCTCGCCGTGCCACCGCCGGCATCGATGACCTGCAGTGCGATGGTGTCCGTGCCGCCACCCTGGCGCGGCACGGAATGATCGAGCGTGTACGTGTAGGTCAGCGTGCCTGCCGTGGGTACGCCACCCACGGATGTCGTCGGGTTGAAACCCGTGAGCATCAGCGTGCCATCCGGCGTGTGGATCGTGACCGGCTGGCCGTTGTTCAGTGCATCCAGCTGCGCGAGCGTCAGCGAGGTGCCGCCGATCGTCACCCCGGCAAGGCCATCGGCCGCCGTCAGGTCGATGCTGCCACCGGTCGTCTGCGTGCCGTCGTGGTTTGCCAGGCCTGCTTCGATAACCGTTGCATGCCCCGTCGCCGCACCGTTGCCATCCACCGGCACGATGGACGGCGTGCCATCGGTATGGCCATGGATGGTGATGGTCAGCGTCGTGGTGCTGCTGTCGCCGTCGGCATCGACAATGGTGTAGCTATAGGTTTCCGTAAGTGTCTGGCCATCCTTCAGCGCATTGACCGTCGGATTGGCGTTGTCGACGGCATAGGTATAGCTGCCATCGGCATTCAACGTGAGCGTGCCGTACGTGCCGGCCACACCACTGCCGACATTGCCGCTCACCGGACCGCTCGCGGTGCCATGCACCACGCCGGCCACCGGCAGCGCGTTGGCATCGGCACCGATACGGTCCGCACCGGCACCGCCCGTGACGACATTGCCGCTCACGGGTGCGCCGTCTTCATTCACGTCCGCCGCGTCCGGACGGGCCGTGGGTGCATCGTTGACGATGTTGATCGTGAGCCGTCCCGTGGACGAACCGCCACCCGCATCCGTCACCGTGAGTGCGATGGCATCGGCGGTGCGATCGATGCCCGGCTGGGTCACGGCACCGTTCAACTCGTAGGTGTAGTTCAGCGAGCCTTCGACCGTGATGCCACCCACGGTCCGCGTCGGCTGGAAGCCGGCGAGCGTGAGCGTGCCATAGGGCGTCATGACCGTGACCGGGCTGCCATTGCCCAGCGCCGCGAGCTGCGCCGTGTTCAGCACCACGCCGTCCACGCTGATCGAGGCCAGGCCATCGGGCGCGGTGATGTCGATCGATCCGGTCGTGGTGCGACCCTGGTGATCCGGACCATCGCTGGTCAGGCCCGACTCCCATACCGTGTTCTCGCCGGCCGCGTTGGTGCCATTGCCTTCGTGCGGCTTCATCGACGGACCACCGTCCGTGTGGCCGTGGATGGTAATGGTCAGCGTCGTGGTACTGGTGTCGCCATCGCCATCGACGATGGTGTACGTGTAGACCTCGGTCAGCGTGTCGCCATCCTTGAGCGCGTTGACCGTGGGATTGGCGTTGTCCAGCACGTAGCTGTAGCTGCCATCGGCATTCAGCGTAAGCGTGCCGTAGGTGCCCGTGACACCCGTGCCGACATGGCCGCTGACCGGGCCGCCCGTGTTTCCGTACACCACACCGGTGACCGGCAACGGGTTGGTATCTGCGCCGATCCGGTCGGCACCCGGTCCACCCGTCACCACGTTCCCTGCGATGGACGGGCCGTCTTCATCGATATCGGCCGTGTCGGGACGTGCCGTGGGCGTGTCGTCCACGATGTTGATCACGAGCGTGCCATTGGCCGTGCCGCCACCGGCGTCGACGACCTTCAGGTCGATGGCATCGGTACCGCCACCCTGGCGCGGTACGGAATGGTCAAGCGTGTACGTGTAGGTCAGCGTGCCTGCCGTGGGTACGCCACCCACCGATGTCGTCGGGTTGAAACCCGTGAGCACCAGCGTGCCGTCCGGCGTGTGGATCGTGACCGCCTGGCCGTTGTTCAGTGCGTCCAGCTGCGCAAGCGTCAGCGTGGTACCGCCGACCGTCACACCGGCAAGGCCATCGGCCGCCGTCAGGTCGATGCTGCCACCGGTCGTCTGCGTGCCGTCGTGGTTTGCCAGGCCAGCTTCGATAACCGTTGCATGCCCCGTCGCCGCACCGTTGCCATCCACTGGCACGATCGACGGCACACCGTCGGTATGGCCGTTGATGGTGATGGTCAGCGTGGTGGTGCTGCGATCGCCGTCACCATCGGCGATGGTGTACGTGTAGGTTTCGGTCAGCGTCTGACCGTCCTTCAGTGCATTGACTGCCGGGTTGGTGTTGTCCAACACATAGGTGTAGCTGCCGTTCGCGTTGAGGGTGAGCGTGCCGTAGCTTCCCGCCACGCCCGTGCCAAGGTTGCCGGTGGCCGGAACACCCGTATTGCCGGGCGCGACGCCTACCACCGGGCTGCCGTTCGCATCCGCGCCGATACGGTCCGCACCAGCGCCGCCCGTCACCACGTTACCGCTGACCGGTGCGCCGTCTTCATTCACATCGGCCGTATCCGGACGGGCCGTGGGTACGTCGTTGACGATGTTCACGACAAGGCTGCCGCTGGCCGTGCCGCCACCGGCATCGTTGACCGCCAGCGCAATGGTGTCGGTACTGTGATCCAGGCCAGGCTGGTTGATCGAACCGCCCAGCGTATAGGTGTAAGACAGGGTGCCGGCCGTGGGCACGCCACCGACCGAAGCCGTCACCTGGAAACCGGTGAGCCACAACGTGCCGCGCGACGTGGTGATCTGTCGTGGCGTGCCCGCGCTGAGCCCTGCGAGCTGGCCCGCCGTCAACGTCGTGCCACCCACGGTGATGGATGTCAGCCCATCGGCTGCGGAGATGTCTACCGTATCCGTCGCCGTCTTCAGCTGGCCCGAGGGGCCATCGGGCGTCAGGCCCGATTCCCATACGGTGGTGTGACCATCCGCCGCCCCGTTGCCGTCGTGCGGCACGATGGCCGGTGCGCCATCCGTGTGGCCGGCGATGGTGATGGTCAGCGTGGTGGTGCTGCGGTCACCGTCGCCATCGGTGATGGTGTAGGTATAGACCTCGGTGAGCGACTGGCCGTCCTTCAGTGCGTTGACCGTCGGGTTGGTGTTGTCCAGCACATAGGTGTAGCTGCCATCGGCATTCAGCGTGAGCGTGCCGTAGGTGCCGGTAACACCCGCCCCGACATGGCCGCTGACGTGACCACCCGACGTACCGTATACAACGCCGGTCACTGGATTGGGATTGGCATCCGCGCCGACACGATCCGCGCCCGGGCCACCGGTCACCACATTGCCTGTAAGCGGTGCGCCGTCTTCATTCACCGTGCCCGTATCGGGGCGTGCGGTGGGCGTGTCGTTCACGATGGTGACGTTGATCCGGCCGCTGTCGGTGAAGCCGGCGCTGTCACGCATCGCGATGGCAACGGTTTCCATGCTGCTGGCAGCGCCCGGCTGCGACTGCGCGCCATTGAGCGTGTAGTGGTAAAGCAGTGTGCCGTGGGCGCTGTCTGCGCCCGGCACGTAACCGGTGACCACGAGGGTGCCGGCTGCCGTGGTCATCGTGCGATCGGCCAGCGGAACGCTGGCGAGATCCTGCAGCTGCGCGAGCGTCAGCGTCACGGAGTGACCCGGGCCGTCGGCCGGATTGCCAAGGGTCACGCTGTCCAGGGGATTGAACAGCGCGAATGCCTGCGCACCGTCCACGCCGTCCTTGCCATCGTGGTCTACCAGGCCCGATTCGCTGACCTTGGTCGCGCTGTTCACGGTGACGTTGAAGACACGCGTGGTCACCAGCGCATTCGAGCTGCCGTTCTCGCCGTCGGCGTAGCCGTATTCGTCGCCGACGGTGCTCGGATCATGGGCAGCGTTGTCGGCCGCGTCGCCATCGAGCGTGCCACGATCCGGGCGGTCGCCGTGATTGCCGCCGTCGTTGACCGAAATCATCACCTGGAAGGTGCCGTTCCAGTAGGCGTTATTGTCGCCACTGGCCGATGGCGGCAGCTTCACGCCCACGGCATTGATGGCTGCCTGTACCTTGTCGATGGAGCCGGTGATCGTGACCGTGGTACGTCCCTGGGCGTCCTGCCCGATCACATAGGTCGCCGTGCCGAAGCTGCCGGTTCTATCCGGCGAACCACCGATGTCATGCACGCCAAAACCCGACGGCAGGGTCACGGTCGCCGTGATATCGGCCGTACCCGCATCGGGATCGGCCAGCGTGACGTGACTCAGCGTATAGATACCGGCTGCGCTTTCGTCGGTGACATTGGGCGCCGTCACGCCGATGGCCGTGGGGTTGTTGATCGACGACGGGAATACCGTACGCGACCCGAGCGCCACGTTCTGGCCCAGGCCGGCCGGCAGCTTGCCGTACGGATCGACATCGGTGACAGGCACGGCCTGCACACCGCCGCCCGTCGCGGCATTCTCGCCTCCGTTGGCAGCACCCGAACCATCGAGTGCGCCCGTGGTGACATCGCGCAAGCGGTCGTCGGCGATCACGTCCACGCGATAAGCCTGGTCGACGTTCGCCAGGTTGCCACCGATGGATACCTTGAGGCCGGCGAGGTAATCGTTGACCTGCTGCCGCGTGCCGCGGATGACCAGGGCAATGCCGTTACCGTTGGACGTGCCGTCCACGGTCGCGCCGGAGGTGCCGCTCGCCGACGAGCCCAGCACGATATCGCCGTAGGCCGAGCGCGGAAGCGCGTTGCCGGCCGCATCGGAGATGCGCACCGTCACCTGCATGAAATCATGCTCGCCCGTGGTGATGCCGCCCTGATCGGTGTAATCCACATCGTCCACGGAGAAGCCGCCCACTGGCGTGCTGCCGTTGAGATAGATGGTGCCGCTGCCTGCGTTCACGGTCGGCGGATCGTTTACCGCGACGATGTCGATGCCGATCTGCAGATCGGCCGGGTTGTTCGGCACGCTGCCGGCGCCCGTATCGCTGCCGATCGCCGAACCGGTGTCGTCGAAATGCACCGTCAGGGTCACATCGCCGGGCGCAGCGCCATTCATGTCGTGATTGACGTTGGGCGCGCTGAGATACGTCAGACCCAGCGCAGCATCGTTGAGCAGGGCCTGGATATCGCTTGCACGTCCCGTCAGCACCAGTGTGCCCGTGTTGTCGCCCGAGATGGTCACGGCACGGCTGCCTGCCGCACTCGCGGTGGCACTACCCTGGGCACCGTTGCCACCGATGCCGAGTACGCCCGAAGGCACGCTCAGGCGCACCGTGACCGGCGTATCGAAGGCGGCGGATTCCGGATCGCTCACCACGAAGCTGCCACCGATGAAGGTTGCCTGGTCTTCGTAGACGGTGGAACCCGACGGGCCACTGATCGTGCCGGGTTCGTTCACGCTGGAAGCCCGTACGGATACGGACGATGCACCGATATTGCCGTTCTTCACGGGCACGCCGGCGCTGTACCAGTCGTATTCGGTCGCATCCACCGCCGTGGTGGCCGTGCCGGTGCCCGGCGTGGCCGACTGGTTGACGGCGCCGCCATTGGCACTGCCCGTGAGCTGGCCGCTGGTGTCGCGCAGGCGGTCGTCGGCAATCACCTGCACCTGGTAGATCGCATTGCGGTCACTGCCGAAGGTGACGGTCAGGCCAGCCAGTGCGGCGTTGACCTGTGCACGCGTGCCGCTGAGCACCAGGTAATCGTTGCTGCCGCCATGGGCCGCATCCACCGAGGCACCGCCGGTGCCGTAACCGATGCTGACACCACCGGCCGCCGCGTATTCCGCTGCGCTGAAGGCCGTGCCATCGCTGTGCAGCAGGCGTACGGTGACGCGCAGGTAATCGACGTCGCCCGGGCCCACCGTGGTGAGGTCGGGGTCGGCCACGCTGAAGCCCGGCACCGGGTTGTAGCGCGGATCGGCGCTGTCCAGGTCGATAGGGCCATTCGGTGCGGTGACGGTCGGCGGATCGTTTGCGGGCGAGGTGTAGATCCAGAACTGGTTACCCGCCTGCTCCTTGTCGCCATCGGACACAGTGAATCCGAAGCGGTCGTCCGGCGTATTGGGGAATGCCGTGCCGGCAGGCTCGGTGCCATCGTTGAGATAGTAGATGCGCCCGGCAGAGACATCGGCCTGGGTGAACGACGAACCGACACCCAGGTACTGGAAGTTAACGCCATCGGTGGAATACGCGATGCGGCCATGGGCCGGCGCCGACGTGATGGTGTATTGCACCTGCCGCGCCGAGCTGTCCGGATCGTAGGCCTGGAGCATGGCGTCGGTGATGCGACCTGCGCCGCCTTCGACCACGGTCAGCGGATTGTTCGCGGGGGCGCCACCGATATTGTTCGGCGAATCCGAAGGCACCGTCGGATTGGCCTGGGTGGGATCCTTCGCGATCTGCGGCGCATCGTTGACGTTGGTGATCTGGATGGACACCGTGCCATCGGTGGCCGAGTGTGCGCCCCACCGATCGACTGCCGTCACGGTGAAGCTGGCATTGCGTACCTCCGAGCCATTGCTGACGAAGCGCAGGCCGGTGGTGGTGCTGTCGTCCGTGATGATGGATGCATCCAGCAAGGTACCTGCGGTGACGTTCTGCCAGGTGTGGCCGCCGTCCGTGGAATATTGCAGCGTGCCGCCTGCCGGCAGGTTGTTGACCATGAACTTCAACGCGCCAGTGCCGCTCGCATCGTTGTTGTACGCATAGTTGGGATCGCCGTTGGGCAGCGTCGGCGAGCCCTCCAGCCAGGGCTCGCTGCGCGCATCGTCCGGATCGCTGATGCCCAGTTGCCCGCGCGTGATATAGCCGGTGCCCCCTTCCGGAATCACCGTGCCCGACGAGCCGGTGACCACCGGCAGATCGTTCGTTGGCGTGACATAGATGTCGAACGACGGCTGCCAGTTGTCCACCGTGGGCTGGCCGTTGACGACATCCACGAGACCTGCCGACACCGAGAAGCGTGCCGTGGTGTGGAAATCCTCGCTGTCGCCGTCGTGCTGGAAGCGGATGCGACCCGCGTCGAGATCGGCCTGGGTGAAGGTGCCAAAGGCGGAGATATCCACCCATGCGCTGCCCACCTGCTTCTGCAACGTGCCGGCATTGCCCGTGCCCGCGCCGTCGCTGGTGAAGCCCAGGAAGGTATAGACCACCTGCGAAGGATCGACACCCTGCGCGGTGTAGCTGAGCCCCGGCGTGGTGCTGAAATCGGTCGGCTGGCCGTTGGTGGTCGTGCCGTGCAGCACGATGCTGCCCCCTTCAAGCACGCTGCCGATCTTGTTGCCGGACGGGTCCATGCCGGCATACGTCGACTGGTGCTCGACGGTGGTGACGTCGTGGATCGGGAACGCACCGTCGTTGCCGGCCGCCGTCGGCGCAAGGTCGATGGTGAAGGTGTAGTCGCGCAGCGTGTCTGCCGGCGTACCACCCGTGTAGTCACCGCCGATACGCGTGAAGGTGCTGCCGTCCGGGTTCCAGCGCAGCGCGGTGGTGTTGTCTACCACCTGGAAATGGAAGGTGTCCTGCTGCCCGGCCGTGGCACCCGCGGTCTGCACGTATTGCACGCGGCCCGCGCGCACGTCGGCCATGGTGAAGGTGGCGCCATCCTTCAGGCGCTCGCCGTTGAGCAATAGGTAGCCATGCGTCAGACCCGCCTGCCCCGTCACGAAGCTGATGTTCTGGTCCGGCGAATCGACGTCGGTGGCGCCGATCATCGTTGGCGTCAGCACCACGGAATACGCACCCGCGCTGCCGTCACCGCCTGCCGTTACCGTGGCGTGACGCGTGCTGGCAGGATCGAGGGCCGGGTCGTCGTCCACCGCATGCACGTCGAGGTGCACCGTGCCATCCGTGCTTGCAGGCACGCCCGTACCGCCGCCCATGTCGGTGACGCGCACGCCGAAGCTGTCCTGGCTGATGCCGTCCACGCCATCGTTGGCGTAGGCCAGGCGGGCACGGTCGGCATAATCGAACGACTGGCCGACCACGACGGCCATGCCATCGAAATACAGCGTGCCGTGCTGGGGCAGCCCGGTGATGGTCACGCGCAGCGCCGTGTCCTGCGGGTCGCCGCCCGAATCCGCCACGATGTACTTGCCGACATTGCCGGTATCCACGGCATTGGCCGGCTGGCCTTCGTAGACGACACCGGTGCCGCCGATGGTCGGCGCCTGGTTCATGGGGCGGATGGCGAGGGTCACGTGTACCGTGTCCGAGCGATCGGCCGGCGTGGCACCGTCGTTGACCCGCGCGATGAAGCCATCGGTGGTGTCCTGGTCGGCGCCCGTGGCGGTGTGCACGTAGGTGAGCTTGCCGTCGATCACGTCCTGCTGGGTAAACACCGAGCCGGCGCCCAGCCGATTGCCCTCCAGCGCGAGATAGCCGTACTTGGGCAGGTCGGTCACGCTGTAGACGATCTGTTCCGGCGTCTGTGTGCCGACAGCTACCTCAGGATCGATCGCCACCAGCGTGTCGGTGCCAATGACGCTGATGCTGGGACCACCGGTGGAACTCACCTCGTCCACCGTCTTCGTGGCGTCGGCCACGGAAACCGGGTCATTGGATGGCGTTACCGTCACATCCAGCGAGTGGTTCGCCGAATGCGACTGGCTGTCGGTGACGCTGACCTCGATGGTGGTGCGCGCGGCGGTATTGCCCAGTTCCACATCGGCGGCGGTGAAGGTGAGCTGGTTCAGCCATGCCGTGGCATCGGCCACGCTGCCGGTGAAGCGATAGCCGCCGGCCACCGAGGTAGCCGCCGTCGTCGTGCCAAGCAGTCCCTTGGAGGTATCCGACACCACCGCCGTCACGGTCACCGTGCCACTGCCGTCGATGGACCATCCGCTGAGCGTGCCGCGATCCGCGCCGGTCGCATTCAGGGTGCTGGGCTCGGATACGGTAAGGCCCTTGCTCGACGTGGTGATATCCATGCCACCCGCTGCCGCCAGCGCTACACGTGGCGCGGCCAGCATGGCGGTCTGTACCGCATGACCGGGCTGCTCCGTCGCTGCGCTGCGGAATGCCGCGCCATCGTGGCTGCCCTCGCCGGGATCGGCGTGATGCGTGCTGGCTTCGGTCAGCGCCGCGCCGTCGTACATCTGGCGCGGTTCGAGCGCATAGCGATGCGAACGTGGACGGAAGACGTGCGGATACTTTGTCCCGGTCATGGGAGCGCCCCCTGCTATCGGCGTAAAGCGATGGCCCACGGCCCCGTGGATCATCCACAGGGTCAGCGCGGGCGACGGTGTTTCATAGTTGTGACATGCGTCACAACAGCGCCGCGGATGCTATGTGTAGGAAACGTGCAGGAGAAGATAGCCACGCGAGAACTTGCGTCACGCCGGGCATGACATGCGTGCGCGCAGGCAAAGCCCTGCCAGCGGCAGGAAGGCTCAGAAGGTGGGATCGGCCTTTGCCACGACGGAGCCGGTCAGCAAGGCGGAAACCGTGCTCAGAAGGGCATTAGCATCCACGGGCTTGGCGAGGATGGCATCGGCATCGCGCGGCCATAGCGGCGTTTCAGCCGGTGCCGGGCCGCAGATGAGCCATACGAGGGGGGCATCCGGCCACGCTCTGCGCCAGGCAGAGAGTGCTTCGCGGCCATCGCTGCCCGGGCCGAGGATGATCAGGTCGGGACGTCCCGGAACCGCCGCATCGTGGACAGCCGGGTGCGACAACGTGACATAGCCATAGCCATCGAGCAGGTCGCACAGCATGGCGCGTTTGTCCGGATCGCCTTCTGCCACGATGACCGTGCAACCTGCGCCGTCGTAAGCGCCGACGGGTTCGCCTCCGGTGAAAAGCGAGTCCACCTCGTGCTCTTCGGCAAGTGGCAATGCAAGATCGAACGAAAACACCGTGCCGCCGCCGGGTGCAGCGCGCGATGCCAGCGAGGTCTCCATTCGCTGCAATAACTGGAAGACGATGGACAGCCCCAGTCCATGGCCTTGTTCGCCGGCCGCGTTGTGTCCACGAACGAAAGGCTGTGAAAGCCCCTCGGCCGTTTCCACTCCCAGCCCGATGCCATCGTCCTGGATGGTCATCCTCAGCCGGACGATATGCCCGCGAAGCGGCAGCGCATCGACGCGAAACACCAGCGTGCCGTCGGCCGTGAACTTTGCCGCATTGCCCAGCAGGTTCAGCAGCACCTGGCGCAGACGCCGGAAGTCGGCGCTGACCACCGGAGGCAGGTCGTCGGCGAAGCGACAGACCAGCCGGTTGTGCCGGCGCTCCGCGAGCAGCGCGGCGCTATCGGCCACCTCGTGCAGAAAACCGTAGAGGTAGCCCGGCACCGGTTCGGGTTGCAGCTCAACAAGCTCGCCGCGCGAGAATTCAAGCAGCTCGTCGATCAGCGACATCTGCTGTCGGACATGACGCTCGATGCGCTCGGGAGGATGACGCTCCATGGAGCCCGCACGCCATTGGCGAAGGCTGTCCAGGATGCCAACCAGCGGCGAGCGCAGGTCATGGCCGATATGGGCGAGCAGCATGCTTCGCGAGCGCAGCGACTGCTGCAGCTCGGCCGTGCGCTCGCTCACCATGTCTTCCAGTATCCGCGCATGCCTGATCAGCACCGCCATCCGCCAGCGCCAGGCCAGCACGATGCCCCCAACCACCGCGGCAGCGGCAAGCAGGGCAATCCATGGGCTCAGCCACCACGGGGGTGCGATATGCCATTCGCGCACGATGGCCTCGGACACCGCACGTCGATGCACGTCGATAGCCTGCAACTCGAAGCGATAGGCGCCCGAAGGCAGCGAGGCGTAGCGCACCTCGGGCTGTGCGATCTCCACCCAGTCCTTGTCCACGCCCGACAACCGGTAACGGAAGTGAACCGGGTGGCCTGCCCCGTTGTCGATGACGCCAAAGCGGAAGACCAGCGCCGCACCGTTTTCAAAGTGCTGCGCCGGGGCGCCAGGCGATAGCTCGTGCCCGGCATATTGCGCGGACACGATCAGCGGCTCGATTCGGCGCGGTGCCAGCAGCCTGGCGGGTTTAAGGATGTGCGTAAGCCCTACCGGTGCTCCGATCCAGACACTGCCATCGTCGTCGGCATGGAAGGCACCGTGGTTGGTTTCGTTCCACAGCAGGCCATCGCGATCAGAGAGGCGCGTCCAGCGACCGTTGTCGAGCACATCGACGCCATTGCCCCCGCCGGCCCACAGACGACCGTCGCGGTCGGGCCGGAGGAAGTAGAAGCGCGTGTCGGCCAGTAGCGGATCGGTGACCGTCGTCACCGCAAGGCTGTCGCCGTCGACGACCTTCCCGACGAGCAGGCCCGGTTGCAGCGCACTGAGCCATAACCTGCCATCCGGCGTGGTGGTGACGTTCTCGTAGCCACCCAGGGCTTCCGGTTGAACGCTCACGCGAGCCCAGCCGTGCTCGTTGCGGCGATACAGGCCCGTGCTGCACGCCAGCCACAGGCGACCCGCTGCATCCTCGTCGAGATCCGAACACATACTGGGCGGAATCAGGTCCGGCGCAATGCGCGAGGCTTCGCCGGTGTTGGCATCGACGCCATAGAGGCCGCCCAGCGTGTAGGCCCACAGGCCGCCGTGGCGGTCGATCAGCGCGCCACGGACCAGGTGCGGCAAGGTCGCCATCACCGTGGTCCGGTGCGTGTCGGGCTCGTAGCGCACGACCCGGCCATCGAACATGAAGTACCAGATGCGGCCACGCGCATCGACCACGACGGCATGGGTCTGGTGCGGCGCAGTGATCGCGAGCGGCCAGGGGCGTGCGCGGCTTTCGCCCGGTGCGATCACCTGGCCGCCGTTCTCACCGGCAATCCACAGTGTGTTCGGGTCGGCACGGGTGATCGACCAGATGAGGCTGTCGTTGAGGCCTTGCGCGACAGTCCAGTTTTCGACGGCGTCGTTGCTGTTCCAGTACATCACCCCCCGGCCGAAGGTGCCCATCCAGACCATACCGTCGCGATCGGCCAGCAAGGCGGAAATGCCGACACCCGGCAGGCCGTTGCCGGTGCCGAACAACTCCCATTGCGTGCCATCCCAGCGCGCAATGCCTTCATCGCTGCGGGTAAGGACGCGCCCTGCCCGGTCCTCCACGATGTCGAGACTGGACGCTGCCACCCGTGCATGACCATCGGGAATATCCCTGGCCTCGAAGCGGACGGCACCCGGTACGAGGCGACGGATGCCATGGATGCCGCGTGCCCAGAGACTGCCGTCCCTCGCCCCGAGAAAACCCAGCCAACGATCGGCCGGCACGCCCTGCTCCGCGCCATGACGCGTGAGCTGTCCACCGCTGAGGCGGCACAAGGCCTCCCCACAACCGAACCAGGTATCGCCTCCACGATGGAACACGGCGCTGATCTGCGCGAGCCCCGGCATCTTCCGGATCTGCGCCGCGTCGAACACCGGCACCATCTGCCATTCGCCGCCTGCATCGAGGGACAGGTGCAACAGCTGATGTCCGCTCAACGCGAACATGCCCCCGCTTTCATCACCGGCAAGCGTCTGCCCGCGATCGAGCACGAGCACCCGGCCACGCGGCCGCACCCACTCGAAATGGCCCGTGTCATCCCGCCGCTGCACACCAGCGCGCGAGCCGACCCACAGATGCCCGCTGGCATCCTCGGCGAAGCTGATCACTTCGGAGGTCTGAAAGCCCTGCTCGCTGCCCACCGACACGAAGCCGATGCCATCGAAGCGATACAGGCCTTTCTCCGTGCCTGCCCACACAAAGCCGGCGCGGTCCTGCGTCATGCGCACGACCGACAACGTGGCCAGCCCGTTGCCCTGGTCGTAAGCCGTCAGCGGCAGCTGCACGGAGGCATGCACCCTCCCGGCGATGGCCGTCCACAGGACAACCAGGCCGATGACTAGCATGCGAGCCCATCGCTCAGGGCTCATGAACACCTTGCTGGGCGGCCTTGCGGTACTGGCTGGGCGTGACACCGACGCGTTCGCGGAACGCCGTGGTGAAATTGCAGGCGCTGCGGAAACCGACATGCTCGGCGATCTCCTGCATGCCCAGGCCCGTGTCGGCCAGCAGCTCACGGCCGCGGCGCAGGCGCTCCTCGCGTATCCACGCAAACACCGTGGTGCCCATGTGCTGGCGGAAAATCGCGGACAGGCGCTTGTCGTACGTGCCGACGTCGGCAGCGATCTCCTCCAGCGAGAAGGACTCACCCAGCCTGCGTCCGATCAGCCGCATGGCAGCGCGCAGCACCACTTCGTCGGGTGACACCGCCATGGCATCTTCCGCACTTTTTGCCTGCGTGTCGTGGCCCCGCGCAAGACGCAGATGGATCCGTACGCGCGCCAACAGCTCTTCCGGTGCGCAGCTTTTCAGGATGTAGTCCACACCGCCGTGGGTCAGCCCTTCCAGCCGTTCGTCCGGGGAATCGGCCGAGGTAAGAAAGAGGATCGGGCACTGCCGTTCCGCCGGCAGCTCCCGAAGCAGGCGACACAAGGCGAAGCCATCCATGCCGGGCATGCGTACATCCAGCAGGATCAGATCGGGCGCGAGCAGCTGCGCACGCTCGTAGCCCTGGCGCCCACTGGTAGCCAGGCTCACGCGCCAACGCTCGGCGTGCAGCGCATTGAGCAACGTCCGGATATCCTCCGGCGCATCGTCAATCACCAGGATGTGCGGCGAGTCCATCACGGACACGGTATTCCCCCTTGCGCGGCCTGCCTGCTCAGGCCGAAGCGGGCGAGTATAGGACGATCCTGCCGCCATTCCCCTGCGACAAAAGTAACATCCCCCCGTGCAAAGGCCGCTTCCCGAGCGCAGGGCTAGACTGCCGGCCGCACCCCATCGCCCATGTCATGCCAAGCATGACGAAGCGTCTCGCACGGTGCGTCACCGATGCAGGCAGGGGCATGGACAGGATCAACAATCTCAGCGACTTCTTCCTGTTTGTGCAGGTGGTGGATGCCGGCGGCTTTTCCGCCGCGGCCGGGCGCATGAACACCACGCGCTCGCTGCTCAGCCGCCGCATCATCGGCCTGGAGAAACGCCTGGGCGTTCGCCTGCTCCATCGCAATGCACGCCAGTTCGCCATCACCGCCGTGGGCGAAGAGGTATACCGGCATGCCGCGCTGATGTGCGCCGCCGCCATGGCCGCCGAACAGGCCGCTACCGCCGCCGGTTCGCCCAACGGCCTGGTTCGCATCGAGGCACAGGGCTGGCTCGCAGCCATCGTGTCCGGCTGGCTCCCGGATTTCGCCACCACCCACCCGCGTATCCGCCTGCGCATCGGCTCCGGACGCACGGACGTGAGCGCCCTGCTCCGCCAACAGCTGGATGTGGTGCTGGCCGAGCGCATGACCTTGCCCGACAGCACCGATATCGTGGCGCGCGACCTAGGCGAGATGCGTATGGTGACGGTGGCCTCCGTGGATTACCTGGAGCGCCATGGCGCGCCTGCCGATCCCTGGCAATTGCAGGATGGCCAGTGCCTTGCGCTGGCGACGCACGAAGCGACGGTGCCGTGGAGTTTCTCCGGGCGCCCGACATGGCGTCCGCGTGCGCGGATGACCTGCGGCGACACGGCCGCCTTGTTGTCCGCCGTGCGTTCGGGCCTGGGCATCGCGCAGATGCCGTTGCCGCTGTGCCAGGACGACCTGGCCGAAGGCCGCCTGCGCACCTTGCTGGAGACGCACGAGGCGGCACCGCTCTCATTGCATGCATTGACGATGTCGGGTCGCGTCGTTACCGAGGCGACCCTCCACCTCATCCGCTTCGTCCAGCAACGCTTTGCCTCGCTGGCGAGGCAGAGCGTGCCGGACCACGACGTGGCACGCCGTGCCTGAGCATCCTGCTCAGGGGCCGAAATACGACGCAATCTGCGAATAAACGCCGCCGAAATCGGAGAAGTAGTCGTTCTTGTTGGCGCTGGACGCGCTGCAGCTCGACGGGCCACCGAACAGGCCGCCGCGCAGCTGGTAGCTGCCGTCGGTGGCGATGGTCAGCAGGCCCGAACCGGACGAACCGCCTTCCGTGACGCTCGAAGTCCAGTTGACCTTGGTCATATGGGTGCGGCTGCTGTAGTTCACGTTGACCGCGCCCACCGTACCCAGCGAGTACTTCTTCGCATCGCCTGCCGGATGGTGGATATCCGTGGTCGACGAGTTGTTCGCGATGGAGGTGGAATTCCAGCCCTGGTAGAACACGCCGGCCGGCGGCGTCTTCTTCAGCTCCAGCAGCAGGGTGTCGCGCGAGGCGTCACGATGCAGCAGGGTCGCGCCACCGGTGAGTACGGTGACATTGCTGTTGATGCTCGACACCGAGCCATGGCACTGCGTGGTGTTATAGAACCAGATCGTCTGCAGGCTGCTGGCCGTGGTCTGGTCGGCAATGCAATGGGCCGCGGACCAGAACAGCTGGCGCTTGGGCGAATTGCTGTTGTTGAGCAGCGTACCCGTGCAGATGTAGCTGTTGCCATCCGACGAGTCGGTGAACAGCATCTTGGCGACGGCCAGCGTGGCGTTGTCGTAGGCGGCCTTGCCCGAGTTGGCACTGCACACCACGTCGTTCTCGCAGCTGCCGCTGTTGCCGAAGCCATCGCTATAGCCGGCCTTGTACGGCGACCCACCGAAGTACGACACCTGCGGCACGCTCAGGTGGAAGTCGCCCGAATGGCTGTCACGCGGCAACACCAGCTCGATCGTGAGCGTGTCGCCCTCCACCGCCGGCGTCCAGTAGAGCGTATCCGCCGTGACATCCTTGCCCGTCGCCTCGAAGACATTGGCACCCGCACCCACGAAGTGCAGCACGACCCCGTCGGGCACGCGACCCGCGTTCGTCTCCAGGTGGATGGCGGCACGCAGGCCGGCGGCCCCGGTGGCGGCGACAGGGAACTGCGCCACATGCCGGCCGTCGGGCAGGTCCACCCAGTTGAGGCCGGCCAGATCGATATCCGGGCGCGCGGTCTTCAGACCCAGGGCAACCTGGAGCGGCGCCCCGGGCTCGCGCTGGACCGAGGCCGTGCGCGCGGCGGCCAGCGTGCGCGTATCAGGCGCGGCAAGCTGGAGCCTTACCGAGGATGGCAAGGCGCGTGGATTGGCGAGGCGGGCCTGACCGACACTGGCCGGGCTGGCCTGTTCGATGGCGACATCGCCAGCCATCTCGGTGGGTGCGGACCCGGTACGCTGCGGTCCGGACTGCGCGACAGCCGCGCCGGCACCAAGGCCCAGCGCGAGGCTCAGGCACATACTGAGGAACGTCTTCTTACGCATTGGTTTACCCCATGGCGTTCATTGAAGAGGATGCGGGCCCTTTTCCCCTACCCGCTTCAAATGCAACGCGATACCTTCCGCAATCCCACCCTACAAAATCGGCATGACTTTCAAGACATGATGGGGTTCACACTGTCTGTTAAGGCTTCACCACCACGCTGATAAAATGCTTCCGCCCCATGTCATCGAATCCCTCAACCTCGTACGTTCCGGATCGTACAAAGAGATAGCCCCGCCAGATTCCCCGGGCGAGATACCGATCTTCCGGCACGCTGGCAGGTGCACTGTCTTTTCGTCGCGCAGAAATAAGGCAGCGCATCGGACGATCAGGACACACTTGCGCCGAGGTGATCAGGACAGGCTTCCGGAGCGATCCCAGCCTGAGCCAAGACTCCGCCGTTGCGCGCTCATCGGGTTTCAGTGCAACGGCTGGGCTGATCAGCGCAGCATCGGTCTTCATTCCAAGAACGTGCCCTGGTCGATCGCGATCACGAATGACAAGGCGCCTGTCGCCAGGCCCTTCGCAATCGGCTCCGGCCCCACTTGCCTGATCGATCGTGTAGAGCTTCCTGCCCAGGTCCTGAGCTAGAAACTGCCCCATCCATTGCCCTTCCAGCTGTACATGTCCGGGACCGGCAAGAACCATCAAGCGACCGGTCGATTTTCTGGCGATGTCGGTAAGCTTGCGTGCTTGCGCCTGCTCGCGGACACCATAGTCTTCCGGAGAGTCATACGCGTGCAGGTGAAATCCGAGCTCGACGGCATATCGCACCAGGGCTGCCGCCACGGGATCACGCAAATAGGCGCCACTGGACGCATCGTCGGGAACCTGGCCGCCGGAAACATTCTTTTCAACGGAAGCATCAGGCAACGCTTCCATCGCCAGCTCGGTAAAGCCCATCGACCGCAATAACGGAAGGGCCTCGACAACGTTTGCGCGCGTTGTAGCGTCCAGGTGGTCTTCGTTGATCAAGAGCACCGACACTGCTTTCGACAGTTTTTGCAAGCCCTGCGGCCAGGGCTCTCCCGGAAAAACACATTGTGGAATCCGCTTCCGGTGGGCGTCACGAATCGCCCGCGCATCGGCATACCTGCCTACGACCTCATATGCGGTAGCAAGTAGTTGCGCAGCCTCCCAGGGCATCCCCGCCGCACGCGTGCTCCGCTCCATATCATCTACCGCCCGGCCAATATCCGGATCGGCGTTCATGATGCGGGAAAACGCATCATTGATAGCGGCCGCCTCAGGCAACCCGGCACTTACCCAGGCGATCGGTTCGCCAGCCTGCGCCGAGGTTGCCATTGCCATGCCGGACGCCAGGCTTAACGCGGCCAGGAACACTTGTTTAAGCATCATGTCTTGTCAATCCATGTCATGGCCGTCATCCGGTGACGATTCCCCCGGAACGTATTCGAGAAGATCGCCGGGCTGGCACTGGAGGTACTCGCAGATGCGCTCCAGCGTGGCAAAGCGGATGCCCCGGACCTTGCTGGATTTGAGCAAGGAGAGATTCTGCTCGGTAATGCCGACGTAAGCGGCGAGTGCGCGCGACTTCACCTTGCGGCGTGCGAGCATGATGTCGAGGTTGATGATGATGGGCACGGCGTTACACGATGAGCTGGTTGTCTTCGGCCAGCTGCCTGGCTTCGCCGAGAATCATCGCGACGACGAAGAACACGGCGCTGATGAAGCCCTGCCACATGTCCGAATTCTCGAAGCCGACCCTCAACACCGTCACGTGATCGACACCCAGCATGCGAGCCCCCATGAGCAGCAGTGGCGGCAGTACGCAGCCGGCTATCGAGGCAAGCAGCAGGGACAGTGCGAATGCGCGAAGGTGGCGAACGCCTCGCGCACTGAAGAACTCCCCTTCCTCGAACAGCCGCATCAGCTTGATCAACCGGAACAGGCCGGCCAGGTAGATGAGCGCGATGAGGGAATTGGCGATCAGGAACAGGTGGGGATGATCGGCAAGCGCCACGGGCGGGCGTTGCCGGAAATCGAACATGGGACCACCCGGAACAACGCCGTCCGGCAGGGCCAGCAGAAGGCCGTTGAGCACGATGAAAACCATCGCGCAGGCAATGCCGTAGCGGAGCCAACGGGCTTTTTTCTTGGCCCTAGAATAATCAATAATCATTGTCAAGTGATCAAAGTTTACTGTTAAACAGTAAACTTTCTCCGCTAGAGTCTTGTTGGGCCCACAGTGTCGGAGATTCCCGTGCTTTGCAAGCTTCGCCTCGTACGATGAGGCGTGCCGCGTACGGGAAACCGATGAGTACAACGGAGATATGGAAATGAACATGTCGAAGATCGCGGCAAGTCCAGCCAGGCTGGCCATCGGGGTGCTTGTGGCGGGTGCACTGGGCCTGGGGACACACGTGGTACTGCAACAAGTACTCGGCGTTCATTACCCCGATGTACATCTCGTTCCATCGTGGGCCATGTTCATCAATCAGTGCGGTGTATGGGGTGCCATGGCCGCCATCTGGATGGTCATCCGGCGCCGATCACCGCAGCGTTCGTGGCTGGCCAGCTGGCTGCTCACTGGCCTTGTCTATGTGCTGGTCAAGGAAACCCTGCGCAGCGCCATCATGTCGGGCGTGGTCACGGAGACCTATGCTATCTACCTGATGCTCGCCCTGCCGAAGATAGCCACAAGCCTTGCGATGTGCGGGCTGACCGGCCTTGCCGTGAAGCTGCTCCGGCATCCGCCGGCACTGATCATTGGTGTGGTGGCAATCGCTGCCATAGCCCAGTTCGCATGGCAGCCGCTGGTGACAGCCCCTTTTGAGGCATGGATCCAGGCGCTCGGCCTTCCCAGCCATGAAGAAGTCTATCGGCAGCCTTATGGGGCGCATGTACTGACATGGGCATTCATCACCTACCTTGAGCCCGTGATCGGCACGGTGCTGCTTTGCTGGCTGATGGGCGTGACCGCAGCACCCAGGAAAGCGCTTGTCGCCCTCGTCGTCATCTACGCCTTTCTCATTGGGCGAATCGTCAGTCCGCTGCTATGGAGCTTCTTCGAGCCGCTGCCGTGGCCTTCCGCCTTCATGAGCCTGTTCCAGTTCACCCTGGAAAGCGTCGTGCTGGTCAGCGGCGTGATCGCCAGCTGGCGATGGTCCATACACCCAACACCCCACCCCTTGTAGGAGCGCGCCTCGCGCGCGACCGAAGATTAGCGCGTCCTCTAAGTCGATTAAATTATCACGAGGAGGCTGCGCTTCCGCTCTCCATTGCAATACCAGTTGATATTGATTGTTCATGACTCATACGGAGCTTGGATAAGAATCTTCGACCATTCATTCCATTGGCAGTGGAGGGGCTGGCTGGGCAATACGTAAGCCAATATCCCCGTACTCGTTATCAACGACCTTCTCAATGCTGAAGTCTACCCCTGGGAATCTGGCTTTTATCTGAAATGACCAAGTCTCCTGGAAGATCGATAGCAACTGATTGATCAGGGGTTCATCGACGTCCCAGTCATCGCCAGCCACCTCGGAAATGAACTCATCAAGCAGAATGATGTTCATCCAAGACTGCGCCTCCCGCAGAGAAGCATATCCTTGCAGAGCTTCTGCCCTTATTCTTTCGGATCCGATGTCATCTTTGTCAAAGAAGATATATCCGTCCACATTCTGCAATGTCGGAACAACGTATTTCATCCAATAGACCAGTCGGAAAATCTCCACGCTCAGCCCTCTTCAGTTTTTTGTGGCGGCGGCGCCTGCGGTGGGCAAGATGGAATTTCATCGGCCCGGGGTGGCCTGACCTTGCCCGCTCCGCCATGCCCTTTTCCATCTGGCGCAATATTTGGTTCCCATTCATTTACATTAGGGCGAGGAATGTTTCCGTGGGGCTTGCCCGTAGGACGGCACTGCTTTCCCTGGGTGGGTTTCCCGGATGGGTATGTCGTACTCGAAACCAGGCGGTTACTCAAATTCCTGGGGCTGTCGAGTCAGTCCTAAATCGCGCGCCCCTTATATACCGTTGATTTCGGCATGAGTTCCAACTGCCCCCTAACGGCAGTTTCGCCGTCCACGAGTACGGCTCACGCCGCAGGGCGTAAAACTCCTTCGCTCGATGAGACTACGCGAGTTCCTTCCGTGGTTTCCGTGACCGCAGATGAATATGCCTCGCCAGAATAGGCAGTGTGTGGGCATACGCCGACGCAGGCCGCATGGGCACCCCGTTGACGTACTCGACATCCACGCCCCCGCCTTCAGCTCATCTAGTAGTTCGCACTGCTCGATTTTGAAGCCTTCAACGCGCTTTTTGATCCGCTCATCCTGCGCCTCGCGACGGGCCCGCCCTCCAGGTGTCAACATAGCAACTTTTCGATCATTACATGGGGATCCGTATATGGCTCATCGTTCCCGCGTCCCCATTCATGCTCTGTGAGTCCATGTGCTCTTTTCCAGACTCGTCGACGCACTCAATGCGATTTGCGCCTCATACCTTTCCAGCGCTGTATTTCCCGGGAAAACACCGGATCGTGCCGGAGTTCTTCGATCAACTCGGCATACTTGCGGTTACGCGACCGTCGTCGCTGGATGGGCCCAAGAAGCAGCACGCGGTTGGGTAGCCCAGGAGTCTTGATTAACTCGACCAACTCGTCGAGACGGCTAGGTGGCACGCTGGCGGAGATGGCAACCGCCAAGCCCATACCAAAATCGCTCACATCGGGATCACTCTTCTCCGGTTGCTGACGGTAAAGCGTCACCAACTCGTCCCAGTACGGCGCGGCTTCTTTCATCCCCATACTTCGGGCCAGCGATGCGAGCGTCCCCTGCGAATAGGGACGATGAAGGTGCCGTGCCAGGATGGGTAAGGTGTGGACGTAGTCCGACGAAGGCCAATTAGGCAAGTCGTTCACTATCTCTAGCGACACGCCTGCAGCCGCGAGTTCATCGAGCAATTCGCGCTGCTCCACTCTAAAGCCTTCTATACGCTTTTTGATCCGCTCATCCTGGGCTTCACGCCGGGCCCGCCCTTCAGGTGTCAACATAGCAACCTCGTGATCATTGCATGGGGACGCGTATATGGTTAATTGCTCCCGCATCGACAGCCTGCTGCAGCGGCGCGGATAGCTTTGTGCTTTCGTTCGTATACAGATCGAATCGTAAATCGCTCTTCTGCGCAAATTGCATGTAATCCTTGATTTGCGACGTCAGTCCTTGGAGACTGACATTTTTAATCTCGCTAATAGAGACATCTTGCCTAAAGCCGTCAGATATGCGCCTTGAACCGTTAATCTCGAACCGGAGGCGTTCGCCGATATTGTAAGTCTCTTTGACGGCGGCTTCTCCCCGAGCCCCCTTCGCAGCTGCCTGCGCCATGCGTTCCCCGGCGATAGCGACGCGACCCGCCCCGCGCACCTCGCCCACCATGGGTAGGGCCGCCATGGCCCATTCACCCCCGCTGCACCCCTGCGAGGCGCAGTTGATCAGACCGCCCCCGGGCACGACCGTGTCCAGTAGCACCGGCAGCGTGACGTTCCGACCGGTGGTCTTCCACGCTTCCATCATCCCGGGCGCTTGCCAGTTGATCGATCCTGGCACCGTCTGGCGACCGTCCGGATCGACGTTACCGACAGGGTTGTTGTGCGCGTAGGCGAAGGAATTGAACGCCAGAATGTCTCCTGGGCCTGCGCCTGCGGGATCCGTACTCAAGAAGCGTCCCACGGCAGGCTCGTAGTACCGCGCCTGCATGTACACCAGCCCCGAATCCGGGTCGCCGACATGCCCGGTATAGCCCGGCCCAGGCGCCGGACTTCCCAGCGCCTGCGCACCATAGGGCCGATAGTCCGTCGTCGTCAGCAGATTGCCTGCCGCATCCGCCGTCGCAAGCACCGTGCCTTGTGGGCTGGTGTAGTAATAGGTAACCGTTTCGGCGCCCGCTGCCGATGCGGCAAGGCCCCATCCGAGGGCCAACACCATCACGACGAATCGGAACAGGTCACGCACAAGCGTACGATGCTTCATAACGATACCTCCCCTCATATCCATGCCGAGCAGCCAACAGCGTTGCAAGCCCGTACCTGGTAGCGATAAGGCGGCGTCTCACCAAACGGAGAAAGCAAAACATTGACTGACGTGGTCGGCGGAAGAATCGTCCACGTGTCGGGCGTGTCCAGACCGCGGACCTCGTATCGGGAGGCCCCCGGCGAGGCATCCCACAGGAAGATCAGATTCTCGAATTTGCGGTTGGGATAGGTCTTCGTATAACGAGGATTGGCCGGTACCGGAGGAATACTCGCGGCGCTCACGGTCACCGCACTGCTGTTAGGGCCGCAGCCGGCCACGTTGCAGGCAGCAACCACATAGGTGTAGCTGCCATCGCCCCGGCCACTCGTGCTCCAGCTTCCCGAGCCGTTGGACTGCACCACCGTCCAGCCGCCACCGTTGACGCTTTCACTCAACAGGTAGCTGGTGGCACCGGCCACGCCGGTCCAGCTGACGGTCCAGGCGCCATTGTTGCTGCTGCCTGGCGCGCTGATGGACGGCGCACCCGAAGGCGGCAGCGTCACGGCTACGGCCCCGCTGGTGGCGTAGCCGCCACAGCCATTGGCATTGCAGGCCTTCACCCGGTAGCTATAGCTCCCCGAGGCGCCGGCCTGAAGACTGAACGACGTGGCGCCGCCGTTGTAGATCGCACCCCAGCCGCCGCCATTGACGCTTTGTTCGAGGCTGTAGCTGGTGGCATACGCCGTAGCGGACCAGCTGACGCCGACCACTCCCGTACTGCTGCCGGGTACGCTGATCGAGGCAGGTGCCGGAGGGATGTGCGCGACCCTGACGGTATTGCCCGCCACCCAGGCGCTGCATCCGTTCGCATTGCAGGCATGCGCCTGATAGGCATACGTGCCGTCGCCCGGGTTGGCCACGCTCGACGACGTGCCACTACCCGAGTAAAGGTCGGTCCATGCCCCGCCGTTCACGGATTGCTGCAAGCCGTACGACGTGGCGGTCGCCGAGGCCGACCATGTGATGCCAATGGATGAGAGATCGCCGGCCAGCGTCGTCGTGACGGCCGCAGGCGGGTTCGGTGCCGAGGGCGGAGGCGACACCACGGTCGTGGCGATGCCGCTCCAGGGTCCGCATCCCCCTGCATTGCACGAACGCACCTGGTAATGAAACGTTCCTGCTGCCGGGTGCGTGATCGACTGGGAAAGCTGTGCCGTATTTGCTATATCGCTCCAGGCGCCTCCATCGGGCTGCTCCTGGAGTTCGTAACCCGTCGTGGCGGCGGTGGATGTCCACGATACGATATAGGCACTGCTGGCCTGTGCCGAAGCGGGGGCAGTGAGCACTGGAGCGGCGCTGGGAACGAGCACGTTGTTCGTACGCGCCACCAGCTTCTTGCCCAGGTAGATGTAATCCGTACCGCTGTTGGTCGCCGGATCGAACTGCCACAGGAGCTGACCATCGTGGCTGTAAAGCGAATAGGTAGTGGCTCCTGCCGTGGTCACCGCCTTCACCCGGCGACCTTCGGCATCGTACCGGTAGGTGTCGGCACCCACGACAGCCACCAGCCTGTCAGCCTGGTCGAACGTGTACTGCGCACTGCCGTTCTGGACGACATTGCCTCGTGCATCGTAGTTGAAACTGCGTGCGAGGCTTCCGCCAGAAATGCTGCGCAAAAGATTGCTCGCATCGTAGTTGTATGTGTTGGTGGTGCCGCCGGTGGCCATGCTCACAATATTGTTGAGCGTGTCGTACCCGTAGGTTTCCGTTCCCCATAACGCCGATGATGACGAGCGCAACCGGTCGAGCCCGTCATACTGGAACGACTTCGAGCGCGTTGCACCACTGGTCAGGTCATTGATCGCGGTAATGTTGCCGTTGTTGTCGTAGATGAAGTCTTCGCTCAGCTGTAGCGCGCCGGCATGGGCGTACGAGACGTTGGAAAGCAGGTTCCGCGCATTGCGCTGCCCCAGGTAATCGACCCCGTTGCCCAGCGTGGCATGCTGCAGCTGATCGTCCGGGAAGTACGTGGCACCGGTGGCATAGGCTCCTGCCTGGGTCGGGCGCCCCAGGGCATCGGGTGACAACACCAGGGCTTTGCCGTCCGGATAGCTCACCGCACCCAAAGCACCATTGGTGTCGTAACCAAAGCCTACCGGCCAGATGTGCCCGTCCACGGAGAGGCTCTGCCCCGTGGGCAGGTCGCGCTTGTTGTACACGAAGGTCCAGACGATCCCGTCCGTCGATTCGGTCAGGAGCTTGCCGGTCGGGGTATACGTGAAGCTGCTGGCTGGCGTGGTCCCCGGATACGTGACCTGCGTCACTCGGTTGAGCGCATCGTAACTGCGTGATACCTGCGCCGCGGCCGGCACCTGGTCCGACGCGCACCCTGTTCCACCGAGGGACAGGCCCTTCGCGCTCCAGATCACGTTGTTGGCGGCGTCGTAGGCCGTGACCGTGCTGGCCGTCTCCGGCTCGGTAGAGCGGCACAGGCGGTGGAAGGCGTCATACACCAGGGTCTTCGTGACGCCGCCCTGGGCTATCTGCGTCGGATTGCCATACAGGTCGCGTGCGATCGACTGGACGACGCCTTCAGGCGCCTGCACCAGTACCGGATGATCCAGCGTCGGCTCGTCGAATACCTGATAGGACGTGGTGGTCGTGTTGCCCCTGGGGTCGGTCACCTGCTTGCGGGCGCCGGACAGATAGGAGGTGGTGGTCGTCAGCGCGGCGCCGGTTTCCGACGGCTGGATGGTCTGTATGGCACGCGACAGGGCATCGTAGTTCGTCGTGATGCCGCCGGTGACGTCGCCGTAGTTCGGCGCGCCATCCACGGCATAGGACTGGAACACGGTATTGCCATGCCAGTCGTGCGTCGTCACCGTCGTGGTCTGCAAGGCGCCGTCGCCGCTGCGATAGCGCCCGGTCAGCATGGGCCTCAACAGGGCGTCGAAGTAAGTCGTGTCTGTCCGGCTTCCCTGCGTTACCGTGCGGCGCCAGTGATTGGCATCGATGCCGCGCTCGGCGGCAGCGACGAAGGCATACGAAAAAACCCGCGGTGCCCACGCCACCGAATCGCCGCCCGGGTAGGATATCTGCGCGAGACGACCTACCGCGTCATACGCAAAGCTCGTCGTATTGCCAGCCTGGTCCGTTACCGAAGCCACCTGGCCGAAATCATCGACGCCGATATGCTCGGTCGTCTGGTCCGGATAGGTCACCGTCGTCGGCAGGCCCCGCTGATATCCCGCAAGAGACGTGGCATGCCCGTTGCCGTCGGTATAGCTGGCCAGCTGTCCCGCCCCGTCATAGGTATAGGTCATGAGGGTTTGGCCGAAACGGGCGCGGCTCTGAAGCTGGTCCTGCGCGGTATAACCGTTAACCGACTCCGTTTCACCCGTGGAAACATTGGTCACCTGCACGGGCAATCCAAGCACCCAGAGCGCCGCATCGTTGAGGTAACTGGTGGACTCGACAATAGCAGTCTGGCCGGCGACATTGTTCGACCGTGTCACCTGCGCCGGATTGGCAAAGGCATCGAACGACTGAGCGGCCCAGGTATAGGTGTCGCCATCCTGTACTGTCGTCCGCGTCGTTACAGGGGTCAACCTGCCCATCTGGTCGGCATTGACGGCCAGTATCTGCGAGCGGCCCAGCATCGCCGGCCAGGGCCAGGGCGATGAACCATCCGCCGCCGGCAATGCATACGCCGATGCTTCCGAGCGCACGATGGCGGACGTATCGCCGGCCGAGAAGTAATCGCTTTGCAGCAGCAGGCTTTCCGATGCATCGAAGCGATTGCTGAAGGTATAACGGGTGGTTCGATTGGACGGGTCGACCATTTCCGTGGTGACCGTCGTGGGGCAACCCGTGGTGCAGGTCGACCAGCTGTCATTGGGCGACGAATAGCTGTAGGTCCAGCTCTGCGTACCGATGCCCGCACCGCTCAGCGTCCGCTGGATCAGCGAATTCTGCTTGTACACGGCTTGAAAACGATTCTCGTCGGCGCCGTTCACTCGCAGGCATACGGCAGGCACGTAGGAACGGCCGCGAATCGTGGTCTGCAAGGTAAACGTACCTGTGACGCCTGCCGGGTGCGTGATCGAACCGGTCGACGTCACCGCATCCTGGGGACGCAGCTGATAGGTGCAGCCCTGGTTGACGATAAGCGCCCCGTCGGCGGGCAACGGCGCGAAGCCACCGAGGTTGAACGTCCAGGCGCTGCCATCGGGCAACTGGACGCGATTCAGTCTCGGAATCACGGGATTCGTGTCGTAGCTATAGGTCCAGGTACGCGGTGCCGCGCTGGAGGGTTGCACGATGATGCTGTGGACGCGATAAGCCACCGGGTCGTAGTAGTTGCCGAACGGATCCTTGGCCGGGTTCTGCCATGTTTCATAGGCCAGCGTCACTTTCCGTCCATCGCTGCCATCGATTTCGGTGAGGTTGCCGTTGCCGTCGTACGAGTAGGTCAGCGAGTTGCCGAAACGATCCACCACGCGCGATACATTCATCGTCGCCAGCCGGCGATGCAGCGCGCCGCCGCCGCCCGTGGCCATGTAGTCGGTCTTCTTATAGAGCAGCACGTCCATGTAGTACTTCGTGCCGTCCGGCGATACGGCGACAAATCCCTCGCCGGGCTGTCCATTGGACGTGGCCGGTGTACAGCCCACGGCCCAGCGCGCTTTCGTCACCAGGGGAAACGTCACGGGATTGCCATCGGAGCCCGTCATGGCGGGTACCTGAGCATTGCCAGCGTCACGGGTCAGCAGATCCTGGCTTCCGCTACCGGGAACGACGAGCTGGTAACCATGCCACCAGTCATCGGCCTTGTAGGTAATCACGGTACCCTTGAAGCTCACGAACTCGTCCGGGGCGCCCCCGGAAGAGCTGCAACGCTGCGCGTCGGAGATGAAAAACCATCGCGCCGTGGCCGGGGGATCGACATTGGCGGTGCCACTCGCGGCCGAAAGGGTCTCGATGCGCGGCGTCTCCAGTGACCAATCGACGAACGCATTGTCGATAAAGTCGTAGTAGACCGACTGTGCCGGGGCATCGGCGGAGTGAAATGAACGTGTCAGCTCGATGTCCGGCCCCTGCCCCGTCAACTTGATGTCGTTCTCTTCGAACGATAACGCACCGTTATAGAGACTGATGCTCTCGCCAAACGGATGCTCGCCAACCGGCTGGATTTCTTCCGATACCTTGATGCGCTTCTGGAATTCACTCTCAGGCGTGACTGCCGAGGACTGGGCCAGTAGCTGGCCGCTCATGCACGCCACCACCAGGGCAAGCGCAGACCGCGCTGCCCAGCCACGCACTTCGACGTTCGACATCCCTCGTCCCCTGGTCCTGCTCGTATTGTCCAGGCGGTCCATCGAAGGCAATCCGCCTGCCCCTGGCCGATCATGGCGACCGACAGGCGGAGCATCGGAAGGCATTGCTTAAACGGTCGTGAAGACGTAGCGGCAATATATTGCGACTTTCGGTACTTCCGGCAGGCCTGATCGGGGCCGGGGTGAAATTGACGCTTCAAATTCGCTATAAATAACGGCAATGAGCCGGCGGAAGCTGAGTCGTCTGTTCGCAATATATTGATGGCATTTTTTTTTTCAGTATCCCCGTTATTTCCGGATGGCTATGCGTGCCCCCGCACAAGCCGTGAGCACCGCATTGCGCCAAGTAAGGGATAATCGGCGGTCCACCCGCCTCAAGAGCCCTTCCCCGTGCCCCATTATTCCGGCCCCCTCCTTACCTCGGACACCGCCACCGCGCTGCTCGCCGCACGCGATGCCGGTGAAACGACGTGGACCGGCTCGCTGGACCTGGGCCGCGGCACGGGCGTGGCCACGCTCGCAGCGGATGCCTGGCGCTGGCACGACAAAAGCTATCCCTACCCCGAGGGGCTGAAGGACCGCACCATCTACTACTGGGATGGCGAGGGCTACGACCGCGCCGCCCGTTTCTCCGGCTCGCTGATCAAGCTCGTGCCCACCGAGTGGGGCGTGCCCACCTTCGAAATCGACGGCATCAAGATGCTGCCCACTTCGAAGGAGTCACCGCTGGACGACGCCCGGCGCAAGGTTGCGCTTGTGCAGCCGTCGGGGAAGGTCGTGCTCGATACCTGCGGGGGCATGGGTTACTTCGCGACCTGCTGTCTTGACGCAGGGGCTGCGCGCATCATCTCGTTCGAGAAGAATCCTGACGTGATGTGGCTGCGCACGATCAATCCCTGGTCGCCCGACCCGGACGCGGCCTCCAGTGGTGGCCGGCTCGATTTCAGCAATGCGGACGTCTCCGCAGCGATACGCGCCCTGCCGGATGCATCGGTGGACGCCGTGCTGCACGATCCGCCACGCTTCGGCATCGCAGGCGAGCTCTACGCACAGTCGTTCTACGACCAGATCGCACGCGTACTGCGTCGCGGTGGCAGGCTGTTCCACTACACCGGCAGCCCCAACAAACTCACCAGCGGCCGCGATGTGCCACGCGAAGTGGCAAAGCGCCTGGAAAAATCAGGCTTCAAGGCCGAACCGGCCCTCGACGGCGTCTACGCCCAAAAACGCTAACCCCCATGTAGGAGCGCGCCTCGCGCGCGACCTGTGCAGAGCCGTGATGTACAGTGAAGTGAGCGCGTTGCAGGGGTCGCGCGCAAGGCGCGCTCCTACATGGGGAATGAGAGGGTTCGCCATTGACAGGCGTGATGCGGTGCTGATGCAAGAAACATCGCAACCAAATGTCGCAACGCATGCTCAGGACTACAGACAATCCGGAGACGATCTGATACGTTTTCCGCCAGTTGCCGATGGATCGGATGCGAAGAAGAAGCACCGGCAACCGTTACTCACCATCATGGTGAAAGCGCAGAGAGGGTTCGGGTTGCAGCCCTTGCCCTCTCCACTGACCTCAACCTCGCTAAAGAAGGCTGAAGCTATGTCGAAGTTTACGGCATTCCCCCGTCCACCGCTTGGACGCGGCATTCCCCCCGACGATACCCGGGCGTTCCGGTACCACACCGGACGCGACTGAAGCCACTCGGCATCCGTCGATCTCATGCCTTTTGCCCTGCCGTTTTCACCCGGCGCGTTGCCGTGTGGCCCGGATGAGGCCGACTGACGCCGATTCATCGCGCTAACAAAACGTCCGCCACCCCATCGAGGGGAGGCGTGGGGCAATGCGCCTCGCCGGTCGAGTGACGAGGGGTGCGTCGAGAGGCGTACCCCGCTCGGCAGGAAGGGCGCCATGGGAGAAACCGCAATGAATAAACCACACGATCCGTGCCGCATCGGCGAAGGCAGCTATGTGCTCGATCCGGAAACCAGCCTCGATACGCTGATCGACGACGCTGGCGAATACCACGCCTACGCCGAGACCATCGTCGAGATGCTGGCAGAAATGGCAGCCGACACCGATCTGTTGAACCGTCGCCAGCTGATAGGACTTATCGGCAATCTTTCCGTGATGAGTCGCATGGTGGGCCAGTGCATCCAGCAAGCGAAGGTGCGGCGGATGTGGGATGCGCACGCCATGTTGGGAGGTGGCTGAGCGTGCTTCCGACCTACTTCATCCTCGCCGGTGGCATGGCGTTACTGGCCGCCAATATCCTCGTTTACATCGATCGCATGCATGGGCGGACACGTGCATGCCGTAGCGCACGCGATTTCTGCGCGGTGTCGTTCGGGTTCTTCCTGGTGGCGAGCGCCGCTTTGCTTGACCTGACTACACAGGTCTGGGTTGATCCGAAAGAAAGCCTGGCACTGGCCATACTCAAAAGCGCGGGCGGCGGTCTGGCGATATCAACGGCGTCGGCAATGGGATTTTGTGTGGCCGCACGGCTGGATTCCTGAGGCAAGAAGCTAGGCAGTGACGATTGACCTTCCTATGCAGCGGCCTTTTTCAGCCTGGCGACTGACGCCACTATCCGGATCAAGCTAATGTAACCGGCCCAGCCAAAGTCGGAGACTTTCTGTGCGCAAAGCCAAGTACTGCGCGAGACGCCAGTTTTCACCCGGCTTATCACTGAACTGGTGGGCCACGACAACTATGCGGCCTTTCAACAATGGCTGGCCCAGCATCCGGAGGCCGGCGACGTCATACAGAATACGGGCGGTCTGCGCAAAATCCGCCTGGCTTGCGGTGGTCAGGGAAAACGCAGCGGGGCCAGGGTCATTTACTACCACTTCGTCAGAAGATCCCATATCGCCATGCTCCTGGTCTATCCAAAGAACGCCATGGGCGATCTGACTGAATCTCAGAAGAAATCCCTGAAACATCTGATCGACACCTGGAGATAGCCATGGATAAGCAGCTTTTCGCAGAACTGATGGAAAGCGTCAGTCAGATGGACGAGATCGTCCGGGGCAAGCGCAAGCCTTCCCGGGAGTTTCATGTAGACCCGGCGGGTATCAGGGAAATCAGGCAGGCTACCGGTCTGTCGCAGCCAAAATTCGCGCAGATGCTTTCCGTCGATGTGGGAACGCTCCGCAACTGGGAACAAGGTCGCCGTGAGCCTACCGGCCCTGCACGAGCGCTACTGCGCGCTATCCGGAATGATCCTGTGAATGTGCTGAAGGCACTGGCCTGAAACCCTCTCCGGATGACGTCATTACCAGGCGTTTCCTTGAATAAAAACCTGAACTTGACGTCACGGAACAAGCCGGCCACATCCGGCTTTCGTCTATTTCAGGCCTTATTTACCGAATCCTGACGATATCCGGGAGGCGCGGAAAATGCGATCTCCAATGCGAATAGTCGATCCGGTCAATTGACCCTATCATTCCGGTCAACGTAATCCGACATTTGCTTAAGGTCGGTTACTCAATACCGCCCCGATTCCAAATACTCCATACCTCTTCGCCTTCCGCTGCCTTTCATGGGCAAGCTCCGGGTGCGCGAGAGTCCATGGCTCAGGCCTTTCCATAACTATTTCTCTCTATGTCAAAGCATCCAGATCTCACAGGATCATCCCCTGGCACGCCGACATCCCTGCCATCGAGCAGCAAAGTATTCCTCACGCTACTGCCAATCACCCTTGCCGTCTTCATCAGCTTTCTCGCCATCGGCCTGCAAATGCCGGTGCTGCCGGTGTACCTCCACGAAACACTCGGTATGAGTACGCTGATTGTCGGCATAGTGATCGGCGCGCAATTCCTCGCTGCCCTGCTTTCGCGATCCTGGGCGGGTAACTTCGCCGACATGCGCGGCGCCAAGCGCGCCGTTGTTGCGGGCCTGCTCTTTGCCGGCAGCTCTGGCCTTGTCTATCTGTTATCCACCGCTTTCGTCGCCAACGCCGGAGCATCAACCTGGCTGGTCCTGCTTGGACGCATCATGCTGGCACTGGGCGAAAGCCTGATCGTTACCGGTGCGTTCGGCTGGTCCATAGCGCTGGTTGGTCCGCAGAATGCGGGCAAGGGCATGGCTTGGATTGGTATCGCCATGTTCGCCGCATATGCGCTTGGTGCACCGCTGGGTGTACTGGTAAACAATCATTGGGGCTTTACGGGCATCGCTTCAGTCATCGTGCTCATTCCGTTTCCAGCCATGGCGGTGATATCCCGCCTGCGTGCCGTGGCGCCCTCAGCGACACGCAAGACACCCTTTTACAAAGTGCTTGGCGTGGTGATGGGTCCGGGCCTGGGACTGGCGTTGTCGAGCACGGGCTTTGGCCTGATCACCGCATTTATCGCTCTGCTCTTCACCACCAAGGCCTGGGGCAATGCATCGCTTGCGTTCGTGGCGTTCGGTTTTGCCTTCATTGCGGCACGCATCTTCTTCGGGCATCTGCCGGACAAGATCGGTGGCGCAAAGGTTGCTTTGGTGAGCGTGGCCATCGAGTGCCTTGGCCTGTTGCTGGTCTGGAGCGCGGATACCGCCGACGCCGCCTGCCTGGGCGCGGCATTCACCGGGTTCGGTTATTCGCTGGCTTTTCCTGGCTTTGGTGTTGAAGCCGTACGACGCGCGCCGCCCCAGACGCGGAGTCTCGCGATGGGTGCCTATGTCGCCTTTCTCGACATTGCCCTGGGGATCACCAGCCCGTTGGCAGGTGGCCTCGCAGAAGTGCGCGGCATTGCATCGGTCTATCTGGCCGGGGCCGTCGCCGTTGGCCTGGCGATGGTCGTCGCGCTACGGTTGATGCTCACCGAGCCACCTCGATGAAATCCAGCGAGCGAAGTTGCGCCGAAGGACACTAATCATCCTGGGACAGTAGTTGTCATGGGTCAGGGCGAACGGATCACTCATTTGGGCAGCTATGTACTCTCAGAAATAGTCATGCGACCGTCACTGCCTCGCAGGCGATGACTCACATGTCACGATGGATCCAACCATTACCGTAGAAAAGTTCATGGACCTGATTGTCAACACCCATGTAATCGATGCGCGCCACGCCGTCTGATCCCACAAATTCACGGGGATCGCCAGCCAGAAGAACGGCGCCACGTGTCTGGCTCAGGTCGTTGTGGGACCACGAGTTCATCCACCACACGAGCTCATGAAGATGGTTATCGACTCCACGATATATGGCTCTGGGAGCGTCGCCTGCCAATATTCCTGAGGCCTTACCCTGTGCGGAAGGTGCGCCTGTCGCCGCCGTCACATCCGTATGAGTCCAGCCATCAGAATCCAGGCGAAATTCATGGATATCACCGGCGCTGTCTCTATAGATCACATGTGGACGCTGAGACGAATCAACGTAGCCAGTGGGGTCGGAGAAAGCTGGGGCCGAGCCCGTAATACTCGTCATCTGCCATTGATTCCAGGCACCATTGAAATAATAGAGCTCGACAATCCCGGCGTTTGTGTCCCTATAAATAATGCGTTTCACGCCGTTGGCAATGTACCCCTCGGGTGACCCAAGTGCAGCACTTCCTCTTGGCAGGCTGGCGGCTGAAACATTCGTGTCATGCCACCCAGAGGCATCCAACGATAGAAGATGCACGTCACCGGCCTCATCGCGGTAAACCACGTTCGCGGAGCCATCAACGCCAACGAATGGTCGAGGATCGGCACCCAGCACAGGCAGGCCCAGCGTGCTTGTCATATCCCACTCAGCCCAGCCAGTCTGACTCTCGAAAATCTCCCTGAGATGGTGGCTTGAATCGCGGTAAATCACACGGGCTGCATTTCCCGCATAGTAGCCCACCGGATCGCCCTCCGCTGAACCCGACGCCAGGTTCAGCAGTCTGTTCGGTTTACCATCGAGGTTACTAATGAGTAGCTTGATATCCATACCATCACGAAAGACCACACCGGGCAGCGGTTCATTGAAGCCAGCGATCTCACCAGACACGTGGTGGGGGATGGTAGACGTAACCCTCAGATTGGAAATTGACATCCCAAGCTGACCATGACTGCCCTGCGGAGCATAAATCTCTCCATCAGCGCCAATTAACGAGAATTCATAGTCCAAGGGATTGATCGAGATACCCGCATATGGATAGGTATACTCGCCATCATTCTGGGATGATTTCACCTTGAGCATTCTGACTGCTTCAATGGCCTTGATAAATTCCTCTGGGCTGACCCGGAAATGTATCAGACCTGGTGAAAACACTTCGGATTGAAAATCAAGCGACCCATCACCTGGAACTCGATGCAGCCAGTTGGGTGATTCTATGGCGGCTTGCACAATGGGATGTGGAGTAGTGCCCGTGATATCGCTGTGAGCAAGCTCTATACGAGAATATGACCGGTTGCGACTGTAGTAGCCGACCTGAAATGTCAATCCGCACTTCTGATCGTTCACCACGCATCCGCCGGTTCCGTCGATGGCAACAAACTCGAAATACGCCTGGGCAGTTGCCGCGGCTATCGATTCGTCGTACTTGACACCCGTGATGAACGAAATATCAAGCTGATGTGCCATGGACGGAAACAGGCTTGGGCGCGGCGATGCCTCATACCAGCAGCCCATACCCAGCGCGTTCGAATCATAGTAAAGCTTAGCGCCCGGGTCCATTGAGTTTAGCCAGAGACCCACCGTGGTTCCTGCAACCTGTACACCGCTATACCCGTATTGATCGGTATGGCCTCGCTGATAAGAACCCAGTGCAATGGTGCTCGTTACTCCGGTGAACTCCCCTAACCACCAGCTATTAATTGGCACGATAGGAGGCTCGCCGCTATCCCAGGCATCCCATACGCTAAGCACACGATCTTGCGGTAAATTGGGAGGGCTTTTAACCACCTGGTCTAGGCCTTCGGGCAGTACCGGCGGCTGGTACAACGGAAGCATGGGAGTCGAATTGCCATCCGATATGCGAGCAGGCATGCATTCACCCGCTGCAAGAGATATAACGCTTGCGGCACAGGCTTTTCCGCCAAAAACGATAAGCCCTGCGCCTATATAGAGCACGGACATTAGGCGCGGGCTCAGCGAACGAGCCCGGAGCATTCCTTTCTTCATCATTGGCTACTTGCTCCCTGGGATTGCGACGTACGTCCAACTGCGAGGCTCATCACCATACTAGCCGTGCGCGCCTCCCCCGGCGGCATTTAACAGTATTGGCTACGATAGGTGCCGTGGGCAGTCTTGACAACCGCCGCTCCGGGCACGAGCATCAGCGCCGTGAACATCATCACCGCCCGCATCGTCTCGATTATTACCCCCATCCCAACGATGGTGGGTTGATCGCGCACGTCAGGTGACCGAAACCCGCCCCAGGAGGCGGGTTTTTTCATGGCCCTCCTCCCAGAACCTCACGGAGAGAAGTGTCCATGCCGTCCACCGCCCTGCGTCACGCCAGTCCCGCACTGCCCTCGCCCGATCTCCAGGACTATCTGCGCCGGATTCTCACGGCCCGGGTTTACGACGTCGCCACGCGAACCGCCCTGCAGGAGGCCACCTCCCTCTCGGACCAGCTCGGTCACCGCCTTTTCCTGAAGCGCGAGGACACCCAGCCGGTGGCCTCGTTCAAGCTGCGGGGTGCCTATAACCGGATCAGCCAGCTCGATGCGGCGTCACTGGAGCGCGGTGTCATCACCGCCTCAGCGGGCAATCATGCCCAGGGCGTGGCCTGGTCGGCTGCCCGGCTGGGTGTGCGGGCCACCATCGTGCTGCCGCAGACGGCGCCCCGGGTGAAGGTGGATGCCACGCGGCGCTTCGGCGGCCCGACGGTGGACGTGGTGCTGGCCGGGGAGTCCTATACCGATGCGCATGCCCATGCCCTGGAGCTGCAACGCCGGCTGGGCATGACGTATGTGCCGGCCTTTGATGATCCCGACGTCATCGCAGGCCAGGGCACGGTAGCCATGGAGATCCTGGGCCAGCACCAGGGCGATCTCGATGCGATCTTCGTGCCCATCGGCGGCGGCAGTCTCGCGGCCGGTATCGCCAGCTATGTAAAGGCGGTGCGTCCGCAGGTGAAGGTCATCGGTGTGCAGACCCGTGACTCCTGTGCCATGGCTCGCTCGATCGATGCGGGGCACCGCGTGACGCTCTCCGAGGTGGGGCTGTTCTCCGACGGCACCGCCGTGAAACTGGTAGGCGAGGAAACCTTCCGACTCTGCCAGGCGTATCTCGACGATATGCTGCTGGTGGATACCGATGAGGTCTGCATGGCGATCCACGATATCTACCAGGACACGCGTACGTTGATGGAGCCTGCCGGCGCGCTGGCCGTGGCCGGTGCGAAGCAATATGCGAAGCGGCTTGCTTCGCAGGGAGGCACCTTTGTCGCCATCACCTCGGGCGCCAACCTCAATATCGATCGCATCCGCTTCATCGCCGAGCGCGCCGAAGCTGGCGGTGCGCGGGAGGCCTTGTTTGCCGTGAGCATTCCCGAGGAGCGAGGCAGTTTCCTGCATTTCTGCCAGCTGATCGGCCAGCGCAGCGTCACCGAGTTCAATTACCGCATGGGTAGCGACGATCGTGCGCGCCTGTTCGTGGGCTTGCAGATCGAGGATCGTCGTGAGGCCGGAGAGCTGAAGGCCGTGTTCGAAGGCGCGGGCTTTCCTACCGTGGACCTCAGTGGCGACGAACTGTCGCGCGAGCACATCCGGCACATGGTGGGCGGCCGTTCGCTGGCCGCCAACGACGAGCGCCTGTTCCGTTTCGAGTTCCCCGAGCGACCCGGTGCGCTCATGGCCTTCCTGCGTTCCATGGCACCGGAGTGGAATATCAGTCTGTTCCATTACCGCAACCAGGGAGCGGATTACAGTTCCACGCTGGTCGGCATCCAGGTGCCCGCGACAGACGGCCCGGCACTGGACCGGTTCCTCGATGGACTGGGCTACCCCTGTCGCGAGGAAACGGCCAATCCTGCGTACCGGCTTTTCCTTCGTGAACAGGACTCAAGTAATTGCGAGGTCGGCCGCTAAAGACGTCGAAGGAGCCGTTCCCAAGGACACCGACGCATGAATCCACTGAGCCTGACCGGTACGAACGCAGCCGCCAGCACTGGCTGGCAGGATCGCCTCATGGCCCTTTCCTCGCGAAAGGCAGCCGCTGCGGCGCAGCCGTCGGTGCAGGTCACGCTTGGCGCGTCCACGGCCACCGACGACACCTATGCGCCGGGTGGGCAAAGTGCGGCCGAACGCTATTCGAACAGTGCCCTGGGCGCGATGCTTGAGCGCAACGCAGGCGCGGCATCGGCGTCGGGCCTGTTCGCCGGCCTCGGCAAGGCCCTTCTCTCGCGCCTGGGTGCGGACGGCTCGGACGTGAAGCTCACGTCCGCCGCACCGACCGCGACGACGCAGACCGGCCTTGTCGCACCACCCGTGGATACGCCGCCGAGCGATACCTCGCTGTCGGTCAAGCTGACCAGTGGTGCGAGCGTCAAGATCACGCTGCACTCAGGCGAGGATGGCCTGTCCATCGATATGAGCAGCAGCCAGTCCCTGAGCGCGGAAGATCGCCAGTCGGTCGCCAGGCTTGGCGGTGCCTTCCAGGACATGCTGGACGGCATGAGCTCCACGCCGCCGAAGCTATCGCTGCAAGGCCTGACCGAAGGCGATTCGCGGATCGCTTCCGTGGACTTCAAGGCCAATGTGCCCACCCTGGGCGGTGCGGCGCAGACCATCGACTTCCATGCGGGCACCGACACACGCAGCGTGAAGGTCGATGGCCCCGGCGGCAAGATCGATGTTGCCATGGACATGCGCAACACCGCCCTCTGGGGCAACCAGAACCAGCGCAAGGCCGCCATCTCGAACTACCTCGACCAGATCGACGCGGCGACCAGTCGTGGCCAGGGCGACAAGAAGCTGGCGGGCCTGTTCAAGGATGCCTTCAGCCAGCTCAATGCCTCGTATCCGCCCGCAGCGGCCACGACGCCCAGCGATGGCGTACGCAACCTCAACGCGAAAGATCATGCCGTGTTGACCGGGCTGGCCGACTTCACGGCCACGATCGGCCAGGCCAGCAGCGCGCCCAATCCCATGCACCCCGAGGAGCTGGATACGTTCTCGTACCAGCTCTCGCAGCAGACCCGGCTCGGCGGCATCGGCGCAAACGACCGCACCATCGACCAGCAGCAGTCGTCACACCTGAAGGCGAGCTATCACACGGCGCCATCACCGGGCGCTTCGATGCAGATGGGCGGGAAGCCGGAGCTGCAGAACTACATCTACCGGCAGATCGACGACTCGGCCACCACCAACACCCATATGGCCTACGTCAAGGGACGCCTGGTGGCTGCAAGCGTCACCCAGTCGGCAAACCAGGCCACCCATGACAAGAAATACATCATGGGACAGATGGTCAGCGAAACCACCTCGCCGGCGCAGCGCAGCCATACGGAAGACCTGCTCAGCCTGCTCGATCCACCACGCAAGAAGGGCGACGATGCGCAGCCGCCCGCGGTATCGCAGGCTACGTTGGATCGCGTTCACGCGATGACCGGGCTTGTTTCCAGTGTGGGCGCCATCAAGGCGAACTGACGCTCGTTATCGGCCATCCTGAGTCACTTCGATTGCGAGGGATCAGGGGAGGTAGCCGAAGCATCTGACTTACCCGCTTCTTTCGGCAGGATGCAGGCCCTGTGGGAAGAGAAGTCGATGAAGACATTGGCGTCTTTAAGAAAACCGGAGCCCAGCGCGTACTCATAGTCGAGCTTGGGGCCCGGTCGTATCTCGGCAGTCACGGAGGTATGGATAGGGCCTGCAATCAACGAAACCCTCTTCTCCGCGTAGCTCACCGTGAATCTACCATTCACTGTCTGGATATCTTTTAGTCTGGCATCTGTCACCTCATCTGCCTCGCCACCTACTCTGGTCAAATAACCAGACGATCCTGTATCCAGCATGGCGATATGCGGCTGTCCATCGATCGTGATAGGAAAGCGGAGGCCACCCACCGTGCCAGTAAGGAGGGAGGACAAAATGATGGCCTGTTGACACGGTATCGCTGCCGTCGCTTCCCGAGAAAGAAGTCGCACGCCATCATAGGTAATAAGCATGGGTCCCAGGCGCGAAATCGCGTCCAGTCCAACTGCGCCGAACCGCGCTCCCGGAAGAACGGCCATAGACCATTGATTGAGAGTTATCCCTCCGATACTGATCTTCCTGGCAATACCAAGGGAAGATGATGCCTCTGCGCCGTTAGTGCTTCGAATCGTGAACCATCCGGATTGAATCGAGATGTTGGCAGCACTGGCGCTGGATTCAGACAGGATGGACATGAATGACCCTGTATCAAAACTCAAGGTGAGCGGATGCCCGTTCACCAGTACGTTGACGAAAACACCAGGCAGTTCAGATGCCGAGGCAGGCCCGAAGGCATGCTTTAGCGGAAGGTTGTAGCTTCGTTTCAACGGATCCAGTACTGATGAATGGGGTGTGCGAACCCAGCTTGTATAGTCTTCGACGTCGGCAAGTACATTGCGTGTCGCAAACGACGTTCCTGGAACCAACTTGCCACTCGACGCCTTCAATTGAGCGAGCTTGTTCGCCCAACCCGCGATATCACCTCGCATCAAATCATTGCCGGCCGCCAGCGCCCTGCAGATGAACACGGTTGACGGATCATCATGCAATCCAGCCTGCCTGACGCATTCTTCGGACTTTCGGTCCGAGGCATCCAGGTCGTATGTCATCCGCGAGTAAACGACATCTGCAATGTAGTGATTGGCACCTTGGCTGAATCTAAGCGCGTCCTCAGCCTTTTTTAGGTCACCGGAGGCCATCGCATCCAGGCTCCCTGCCCCATCGTGCAGCGTGATCCTTTCTGCTGGCGCGGCAGCCAGTGATATGAGTGGGGCGCCGAGCAAGAGAAATCCAAACCGCTTCATTATATTGCTATCTTCATTTATTTAGAGAGCAGAGCTCATGAAGTCGACCCACCTGAGTCCGGCACATTATCTGAAACCCGTGCTTACCTGGCCGCTGACGTTAATATACCTTCCCTTCCTAGTTGGCGGTTTTATGGATTTGATACGCCTCCCGAATCACTTCGATTGCGAAACGTCACGGTGGTTTGTCGAGGCATCCGCCGCCCCTCCTTCCTTGGGTAGAATGCAGGCCCTGTGGGAAGAGAAGTCAATGAAGACATTGGCGTCTTTCAGAAAGTCTGAGCCGAGCGAGTACATGAAGTCGAGCTTATGTCCCGCAAATATCTGGGCAGTGACCGCAGAACGAATGGGGCCTGCGATGAGGGATACGCGTTTCTCAGCATAGGTAACGGTGGTCACCCCGTTTGCCGTCTGGATATCTTTCTTCTTGCTCGATTCCATCTCCCCTTCTGCCGCCCCTACTTTCATCAGATAGTTGGATGCCCCTGTATCCAGAGCTGCAAATTCAGGTTGACCGTCAATGGTTACGGGAAAACGAAGCCCTCCACCAAACCCGGTTAGCGGCGAAGCTAGAACAATAGGCTGCTCGCATGGTATGGCCGATGCATCTGCAGATAGCAATTGCACACCATCATGGGTGATAAGCATGGGGCCCAAGCGAGACATGACATCTAAGCCAATGGCACCTAGCCGTGCGCCTTTTAAGGCGACGATGGGCCAATGGCGTAGAGTTATGTCACCTAGCTGAATCTGATTTGCAATGCCAAGGGAAGATGCGGAATCCGCACCCGTGGTTCCCGTTACAGGCGTCCAGCCCGATTGGAGCAGCACCTTGGCTGCGCGCGCATCGGGCTCGTACAGATATGTCGAGGCGGCCCCCGTATCAAAAAAAAGTGAGATGGGGCGCCCATTGACTTTGGCGTCTACAAAGACACCCGCGACTTCAGATGTCCGATTGGGCATAAATACATGCTTGAAAGGAAGGCGATAGGATCCATGCGGCAGACTTAGCGTTGACGTACCGGATATATGCGACCACCTGGCATAGTCTTCTACATCATCCAGAACATCACTCACAGGCAGGGACGTTCCCGCTATGAATTCACCACTGGATGATTTCAACTGCGCGAGCTTGCTCGCCCAGCCCGAGATATTACCGCGCAATAAATCATTGCCGGCGGCCAGCGCTCTGCAAATAAAAGCCACTGTAGGACCATTTTGCAACTCTGCCTGCCGAATGCATTCCTGGCTTTTCTGGTCCGAAGCATCCAAATCATAGACCATACGCGAATAAATGACGTCGGCTACATAATGCTCGCCCCCCTGTGAGTTTTGACGAATTGCATTCACTTTTACCAGGTCGCCGTAACGCATCGCCTCCAGGGCACCGGCAGGGTCGCGCAAAGTTACGTGATGCCGAGGCGTTGTCACCACAGACGATAACGAAACCCCAAGCAGTAAAAACCTAAGGATCATCGCCTTATCAGCCTTGCGGAGCGTCAGGGCGGATCACCGAGACATCTGACTTTGTTATATCCTTTGACAGGATACAAGCCCTGCGGGAAGAGAAATCAATGAAGACATTTGCGTCCTTCAAAAAACCTGAGCCCAGCGAGTACTCATAGTCGAGTTTGGGGACTGGTAGTATCTCGGCAGTCACGGAAGTACGAATGGGCCCCGCGATAAGCGACACCTTTTTTTCTGAGTAGTTCGTTGTAAATCTTCCATTCGCTGTCTGGATATCTTTCTGTCTGGCCGGTGACATCTCGTCCGTCTGGCCACCCATTTTCGTCAGGTAGCTCGATGATCCCGTATCTAAAAGGGCCATGTGCGGCGCACCATCGATAGTGACCGGAAAACGAAGGCCTCCGACCCACCCGGTAAGCAACGAAGACAACGCGATAGGCTTTTGACATGAAATAGCCTCCATCTCGTCGCGGGACAGCAATTGAACGCCGTCATATGTAATCAACATAGGTCCGAGATGCGACATAACGTCCAGACCTATCGCGCCAAGCCGCGCATCAGGAAGACTGACAACGGGCCATTGGCTGAGAGCAATGTCTCCAATATGAACCTGCTTTGCGATACCCAAGGATGAAGAGGTATTCGCGCCAGTGGTTCCCTGCACGACAACCCATCCCTGCTGAAGCGGAATCTTTGCCGCGCGAGCATCGGCCGTGGAAATAATCGTGGAAAATGAACCGGTGTCAAAGCTCAGAGTAACGGGATGCCCGTTCATCTGAATGTCCAGGAAAACGCCGGATATATCATCCATGCCACCAGGTGAAAAGACGTGCTTGAACGGGAGTCGATAAGGCCTTTTCGGCGAATTCAGGATAGATGCAACAGGAATATGCGTCCACCTGGAAAAATCATCCACATCATCTAGAACGCTACGCACAGGCAAGCGCGTACCTTCAATAAACTCGCCACTGGATGACTTTAATTGAGCAAGCTTCGTCGCCCATTCGGCGATATTACCGTGCATTAGATTGTTACCCGCCATCAAGGCCTTGCAAATGAACGCCGTTGATGGTCCGTCCTGCAACTCAGCTTGGCGTACACACTCCCGCGCTTTACTATCCGACGCCTCCAGGTCACCTGTCATTCGCGAATAAATGACATCTGAAATATAGAAATCAGGGCCATGCGCGGCCCTTCGAATGGTTTCGATTTTTTCCAGGTCGCCTGCGCGCATGGCATCGAGACTCCCGGCTCCGTCGTGAAGATTCATATGGGGCACGGATGTCGTGGCAGCAGACGACAACGATACTCCCAGCAATAGAATTCCTAGTCGCCTCATGATCTTTTCCGCTTCAACCTACAGAGAACAAAGCACGGGCAGCACAACCACCCGCGCTTTGCTGATTGTATTGGGATGCCGCTTACTTGGCACCCAGCGTCAACATTCCATCCCACCCCTTGTCTGCCTTCTTCTCGATCAGCAAGCCAAGGTAATACTCGTTATGCGGCCCAAACGTAAACTGCGTAGCACCCTTCAAAACAGCCTGGTCAAAGTGAAACGTAGCTTCGACGCCATTATGTGTATAGCTACCATTGATAGCCGTGCTTACACTGCCCGATGCTGGATCAAGAGTCCCGCTCAAGGTAACATTGAAGGCATGAGTTGAAATGCTTGAACTCAAAGACGCCGACGCCACAAGATTTGTGCCGCTCATATCTGCACTGATGGTTAGTCCCGAAAAGACATCTGGGTTATAAGTCAATCCGTCCGGTGAATGATAAGGCAGATAGAGCTTGGCAGACTCGGGATTGGTAGAACCAAACGGGCTGCTACTTCTACCGGTCATCGAACCGCCGATACCCGGCTGGTGGTAATTTCCCACGATGATCTCACCAGGGTTCAGCGGTGCGGTGTAGTAACCCGTCACGCCGGTCGGCGGAAGGGTCGTCACGGGTATCTTGGTGATACCGCCGCCTACCTGATTGGCTTCTTCTCGTGTAATCAATCGCATGATCCTATTCCTTTGTGGTCAGTGGGAAAGCCTGTACTGATGTCAGAACACTATCTTCAGGTTCGGTCGTGCTTACGTTCTCCTTGGGTGTGTCAGTCGGGGAGATGGGTCTCGCTGGAATGCAGGGGCTTAGCGGCGGGTCGCGCCTCCATCACCTGAGCCGAGTGCACCACCAGAACGCGCTCCGCACTGGCAATGGTCTCCGGACGGTGAGCGATCATCACGCGCGTGATGGCCATGCGCTCAAGCGTGGCGCTGATCGCCCGTTCTCGAGGAATATCAAGATGGCTGGTGGCTTCGTCGAGCACCAGGATCCGAGGGGTCCGGTAGATGGCGCGAGCCAACAGCAGGCGCTGTTGCTGTCCTCCGGACAAACTGGATCCCATATCACCAACCAGGCTGTGGTAGCCCATGGGCATGGCGATGATGTCGTCGTGCAGCTGGGCCTGGCGTGCGGCGTCTTCGATGCGCTCAGGTGTTGCAGCCTCATCGAAGAAACTGATGTTTTCGGCGATCGAGCCCGCAAACAGGTGATCGTCCTGCATTACACTACCCACCATCTCGCGATAGCTTCGCTTTCCGAGCTGCCTGAGATCGAGGTTTCCGATACGGATCGTGCCGGCCTGGGGATCCAGTAGTCCCAGCATCAGTCGGGCCAACGTGCTTTTGCCACATCCCGAGGGCCCCACGATGGCCACTGACTCGCCCGGGCCGATGCTGAAGGAACAATCCTTCAACACCCATGGCTCTCCCTCTGCATAGCGAAAACTGACGTTCTCAAAATGGATCGAAGGCTCGGGTGAGGGGCCGACGTAGCTCCCCTCAGTAAAGGGCTCGGCTGGGGTCAGTACGATATCGGCCAGCCGCTCGCCCTGCAGGCGCATCAGCCGAAGCTGAATGAGGTAGTCGATCAGGCTGGCCGAGCGACTGGTGAACTGATCTGCGTAGGCCACGAAAGCCATCAACATGCCCGCACTGAACTCTCCTTTCAGGGCAAGCCATGCACCAAGCCACAGAATTCCTACCCGCTGCCCGCCACTGGTCAGGCTGTTGAGTGATCCAAACCACAAGTTGAGCCGCTGCACTGCGATGGAGGTGTTGAGCGTGTCCGCCGTGGCATTGAGATACCGGGAGGCTTGTGCAGGGCCCTGATTATGAAGGCGGACGGTCTGGACTCCGCGAACCGTTTCCATGAAGCAACTCTGTTGCCTGGCGCTCACCACGATCTGGCTGAGGTTGGATGCCTGATAAACCCTGAAATACAGTACTCGTGAAGCCGCGTAGACAAGTAATGCCAGTGCTGTAAGTCCGGCGAGCAAGGAGCTGTAGAGAAGCATCACGACCAAGGTGAATCCGGCCATCAGTCCATCAAGGATGACGCCGATGAACTGCGTGGTCAGTGTGTGCTGAATCGTATCGATGGCACCAAAGCGCGAAACGATGTCACCCAGATGTCGCTTCAGGAAATACGCCTGCGGAAGTCGAAGCAAATGCTGGAATACGTTACCTGTCCAGTTCAGGCTGATATGTGTCCCCAGCCACATCACTATCCAGGTGCGCAGCGCTGATACAGTAGTCTGCAGCACCAGGAGCAATAAAAAGCTCAGCCCCAGGAAAGACAGTAAATCCCGGTCACCATCAGCGAGCACCTGATCGACCACCATCTGCATGAACTGCGGCGCTGCGAGGGCGAATAACTCCAGCACCAAGGCCAGCGCGAAAATCTGCGCAAGGCTTCGCCCCAGTCCTTGAATGGAACCTGCCAGGAGGCGCAGCGACACGGGCGGTTCGGGTCGCTTACGCTGAAAATCCGGCCCCTTGCTGAGTTCCAGGGCCACTCCGGTGAAGTGACGGTCGACATCGGCCAGCGATATCACCCGTTCACCCACCGCAGGGTCATGAATCACTACATGCTTGCGTCGGACCTCACGCAGTACCACGAAATGATCCAGGTCCCAATGTAGGATGCACGGCGTCTGGAGCTGGCCAAGCTCGTCCATCTCCAGCCGGAGCTGGCGGGCGGTGAGTCCAAGTGACTGCGACATGTCCACGAGGCGCGCCAACGTGACGCCCTTGAGGGAAAGCGAGAAACGCCGGCGTAAAGCAGGCAAGTCGGTATGGTGACCGTAGTAGCCTGCAATCATCGCAAGGCAGGCCAGGCCGCATTCCGCAGATTCGACCTGGCGTATCAGCGGTAACCGCCGGCCGCTGCCAAAATGCAGGCGTGCTTTCGCGTCCACGGAGGCCGAGCACTCCATGTCGACACCTTCTCCGGTCCCGGTCGTGGGCACATCGTTCGCAGATTCAGACAGGCGGCGCATCAACGGGTGCCCTCGGCACGACGACGCATGCCATACAGCGGTTCGAATACCCACTCAATGAGGCGCCGACGATCCAGGAGCAAATCGGCGTCCAGTGCCATGCCCGGCTTGAGTGCTTCGCCTTTGCCGTAGGCATCGATGCTCTGCGCGGACAAGGCCACCTGTACGCGATACATGGGCTCATTGGTGGCCTGCTGGCCCAGTAAGGTAGTGACTTCGGCGGGTGTCAATGCGCTACGCGAGACACCGGTCACCCTGCCGTGATGCACTCCAAATTTCTGGTAAGGAAAAGCCTGGTAATGCAGCGCCACATCGGTCCCGTCATGGACAAAGCCTATCGCCCGACTGGGTACCAGTAATTGCGCTTGCAATGCTGACCCTCGTGGTACCAGCGACAACAGCGCTTGCCCGGCGCTTACAGCTTGCCCCGGCTTGATCAGGACCGAGGAAACCGTTCCATCGTATGGTGCACGCAAGACAACGGATCGTTCTGCTTCGTTTTGCGCGAGGGATTGATCCCCTTGGGCCATCTGGCGGTGCAGCTCATTGAGCTTGGCTTCACTGGTAAGGGGGAGCTGGGCAAGCTGGTGGATCACGCTGTCGATCTGCAGTGATGTCTCGTAGCGTTGACGGGTCAATGCTTTCACCTGCGCTTCCGCATCCAGCTCCTGGGATTCCTGCTGCTGGACTTGCAGGGAGGAAATGTAGCCTTTGACCAGCAGTGGGCGAATCTTTTCGAGCAATGCAAGCTGACTGCTTACCTGCCGGTGCTGAATGGCCAGCTGCGCATCGATTTGTGCCACCTGGTCTTGTAGGAGACGCTGCTGGTTGCGAAAACCCGCCGCCTGCTCATCAGACAGGTGCTGGGCATCCTTGATATCGATCTGAAGGCGCTCACGTTGTCCCTGCAGCAACGTGCTGATCTGTGCCGAGGTGTCCCCCAGGGCTTCACTGCTGCGTTCGCCAGACAACACGATCAAGGGATCGCCCGCCTTTACGGTCATGCCTTCGCGTGCGGCGACATGAGTCACCTGTCCCGCGGCACGTGCATACACGTCAATGAGCCCGGCCTGTGGGACCAGGGTGCCGGTGACATGTTCACGCCGGGTATAGTGGCCAGCTAGCAACCATCCGATGATGGTGCCACCGACGAGCAGGGACGCGAGCGTCCAGGCAGCATGCGAGACCGGGGAAGCAAGACGTACGCTACCTTTCAATGAGACACGACGGGCCTGCGCCACGCCTTCGCGGAACAGTGTTTCTGACGACGCCATGACCATCCTTAGTTAATGGATAAATCGCAGTTTCTTGCGATCCTTGTATTGTTTCTTGCGAAATCTCAGAGCGCACTCATGATCACGATAGGCGTTGCCCGCCGTGATGATCAGAAAGAGAACGTCTGATTCCTGATAAACGTCAGGGACGATCCGCCCCCCACATGACTTGTGGCCTATTCAACGAAGGTAGGATTTCCAGCCGTCGAGGTGGCCGCCTTGATCGACGACGACGCCAAGGATGCGATAAACAATGGGTGACAGGCGTTTACTTGTAATAACGATGTCGCGATCAAGGTAAGCTGACGTCGTTCATAGCCGATAGCGGAAGCCACAGCAGGGCTTCCAGCCCACCTGTTTCGCGATTGCGCAGGTCGAGTTCACCTTGATGGGCCTGGGCGATGGTGCGGGCGATGGCCAGGCCTAGCCCTGTTCCACCGGTTTCGCGATTGCGCGAGCTTTCCACGCGATAGAACGGCTCGAAGACCATGGGCAACGAAGCCTCGGGAATCCCCGGGCCGTGGTCGGCGACGATAATGGCGATTCCTTGCAGGCCATGTCGTTCTTCCTGACCCACAGATACCGTGCAGGCACCACCGGCATAGCGCATCGCGTTCTCGATCAGGTTTTGCAGGCAACGCCGGAGCGAGCGCGGGTAGCCCCAGATTTCCGCCGTGGTCGTGCCATGGATTTCCACGACACCGCCGGCTTCGATCGCATCTTCGGCAACGGCATGCACGAGCGTATCGACATCCACCTGCCGGCGATCCTCTTCCACGTTCGCGCCGCTGACCACGTCCAGTGTCGCTGCGATCATGGCTTCCATCTCGGCCAGTTCATGGCGGAACTTCTCGCGCAGTTCAACCGGCTCGATACGCTCCGCACGCAGGCGCAGGCGCGTGATGGGTGAACGCAAGTCATGCGAGACGGCGGCAAGAAAGCGCGCACGCTCGCGGATGCCATCCAGCAGGCGCTGCTGCATGAGGTTGAAGACCTGAGCCGCCTGGCGCACCTCCCGAGGCCCCTTCGGTTCCAGCGGCGCCGCGTTGAGGTTGCGCCCCAGGCGCTCGGCAGCCGCCGAAAGGATTTCCAGCGGGCGCACGGCGAGGCGCACGGCAAGGAAGGAAAGCAACACCACCGCCAGCAGGCGAAGCAGGTAGATGCGCAGGAAATAGTCGGCCGCAGCGAGGCCCGAGCGCACGTCCCTGCCCTCCTGTCCGGCCGAAAGACGGATATTCACCCAGGAGCCGTCACGTAGCTGCGCGTCCACGTCCAGCCGTGCAACGGGCATGCGCGCGAAGAAGACGGATACCGGGCCAAGGGGGTGGTCGTCGTCGCCGCGCAGATCCACCGGGCGCACCACGAGTGCGCGATGCCCCAGCTGCGAACGAAGCATATCGGCCAGAAGGCCGTCGGCCGGATGCGGGTGCTTGCGGGCCATGGCCTCGCCAGGCGCCGTGATGGGATGCACCTCGACGCCGCCCTCGATGAGCTGGGCGGCCCAGGTGGCGCGTGAATCAACAGGCATCGCATCGAGCAGGTGTACAACATCGGCAACATGGGCCGCGCCACTGCGCACCGGCACATCGGCAAGGCTACCGTAGCGCGCGTCGTACCAGACCGTGCCCGTGATCAGCTGTGACACGATCATGCCCACCACGAGGATGATCGCGATGCGCCCGGACAGTGACTGCGGCCAGAGCCTAGGCATGGGCGCGCGTGACTTCCGCGTTGAGCATGTAACCCTCGTTGCGCACGGTGCGGATGATCTCCGCGCCACGCGTGCGGCCGTCGAAGTGCTGGCGAAGACGACTCACGCAGACATCGATGGCACGATCATTCGGCGCCGCGTTGCGACCGAACACATGATCGAGCAGGAAGTCGCGCGACAGAGGTCGGCGCGGATGATCCAGCAGGGTTTTCATCGTGCGGAAATCCGAGCCGCCCAGGCTGATTGCCTTGCCCTCGGGCGATAGCAACTGCCGGGCCACGACATCAAGCCGCCAGTCCGCAAAAACGAGGAATGGCGCCTCGGTGGATGGTTCGGCCGGACGCGCGATACCTTCGCCCTGCACGGCATCATGGCGGCGCAATACCGCCTTCACGCGCGCAAGCAGTTCGCGCGGGTCGAACGGCTTGGGCAGGTAATCGTCCGCACCGACCTCAAGCCCCACGATGCGATCGAGCAAGGTGCCGCGCGCCGTAAGCATCACGATGCCCACCTGGGTGGTGGCACGCAACGTGCGACAGAGGCTGAGGCCGTCCTCCCCCGGCAGCATGAGGTCCAGGATCACCGCATCCGGCATCTCCTCGCGCATCGCCGCCCACATGGACGGACCATCGGCGGCGGCACTTACCCGGAAGCCGGCGTCGGCGAGGTATTCGCCCAGCAGTGCGCGGATGTCGGGGTCGTCGTCGACCACGAGCAGTGAGCGGGCGCGCATCTGCATCACAGGCACCTCCCGGGAAAGGCTGGCGTCAATACATTCCAATACATATCGATACGAGTCATGTCGGTTCCGACAATCGTGCAAAACATCCGGGACCTAGTCTATCCACATCGAAATGAGAATTGTTCCAAGCCAGCACCACCACCTGTGGAAGCGAGCTTCGTGACGCAATCGCTCGCCACAGGGAGACCCCATGTTCCAGCCGCACGCCGACCGCCCCAACCTCTCCGCCTCCCTCGCCCTCGGCCTTGCCTTCGGGGCGCTGGCCACGTTTGCCCCTGGGGCGCATGCCGCGGAAAACGATGCGGATACGCCGAAAAAGCAGACGTCGAACCTGCCGTCGATCCAGGTGGATGCACAGGCGGCCACACCTTACAAGATCGACGAGGTGTCGTCGCCCAGGTTCACCCAGCCGCTGCGCGATACCCCGCAGAGCATCACCATCGTGCCCAAGGCCGTGCTCGACGAGCAGAACGCGCAGACCTTGCAGGATGTGCTGCGCAACGTGCCGGGCATCACCTTCATGTCGGGCGAAGGCAACCTGGGCTGGGGTGACCTGTTCACCATTCGTGGCTTTTCGTCGGAGCAGAGTCTCACCGTGGACGGCGTGCGCGACGGCGGCATGTCCAGCCGCACTGACACGTTCGACCTCGATCAGGTCGAGGTCTACAAGGGCACCGGCTCGGTCGAATCCGGCGTGGCAGCCGTCGGCGGCAGCGTGAACCTGGTGAGCAAGGAAGCAAAGCTTGCCGACTTCAACCATGTGTCCATCGGTGCCGGGTCCGCGGAATACCGCCGCCTCACCGCCGACATCAACCACAAGCTGGGCGACGGCACCGCCCTGCGCATCAATGTCATGGGCCATCGCAACGGCGTGGTCGATCGAGACACGACCGATTACGACCGGCGCGGCGTGGCGGCATCACTGGGCTTCGGGCTGGATGGCCCGACCCACGTCTATATCGATGGCTTTCACCAGCGCGACCGCAACGTGCCCGATGGCGGCATACCCATCCAGCGCGGCACCCACGGTGATCCGATGCCGGGCGTACCGCGATCGGCATGGTATGGCGCGGCCGGCATCTATACGCAGCAGACCGCCAGCGATTCGCTCACGCTGAAGATCGAGCACGAAGCCAGCGATGACGTACACCTGCGCAACCAGACGCGCTGGCAGCGCACGGATAACTTCTCGGCGCTGTCGCCTGCCCGCTTCTTCTCGGCCGGCGCGAACGGCAAGAAGACCTGTACCGGGCCACGCTGCGCAACGCTCGGTTACATCGGCGTGGGCCCGCTATCCAATGCCTCGGGCGTGCCGTCATATACCGGCTTTGCCAATCTCGATAACCAGGACTACGGCATCCTGCGCGGCAACGACTTCGGTACGTCCACGCGCTACACGATGCTGGACAACCAGAGCGACGTGACCCTGCATTTCAACACGGGTACGTGGAAACACGATCTGGTGACGGGTATCGAGCTCTATCGCGAAAGCTACGGCGGCCTCGCACGTAACGCCTACGTACCCGCCGGCGACCTGTGGTTCAACCTCTCCGACCCGTCGCATGATTTTCCGGGCACCTGGACGCGCAAGGGCCTCGGCCAGCCGCGTTCCACGGTGACGGATGCTGCGGCTTACGTATCGGACACCATCACGCTCGCACCGCAGTGGCAGGCCCTCGCCTCGCTGCGCTACGACTACTGGCAGGCACGCACCACCCAGGTCGGTACCAAGCCCACGCGCAGCGACGATGGCGCCTGGAGCGGGCGCGCTGGCGTGGTCTACAAACCAGTGGAGCCGGGCAGCATCTATGTGTCCTACAGCCAGGCCGCCGAGCCGTCCGCGCTGGGCGCCACCACCAACAACCTCATCTACGGCTCGGTCAGCACCAATGCCTACACCCCGGCCAAGTCCAGCACCTGGGAACTGGGCAGCAAGTGGGATCTTCTCGACGGACAACTGGGCCTTACCGGCGCCGTGTTCCGCACGCAGCTGAGCAACTCGTGGGAATACCAGGAGGGTGAAACCTCGCCCGTTCGCGCATTGCCGGCCAAGCGGGTCGATGGCTTCGAGCTGGGCGCACAAGGCCAGCTCAGCGATCGGTGGTCGATTTTCGCGGGGTTGTCGCGCCTCATCAGCCGCCAGACCAAGGGAGCCAATGAAGGCCTCGCTGCCAAGAACGTGCCGGGATGGTCAGGCAACCTGTGGACGACGTATGCCGTCACCCCGGACCTGTCGCTGAGCTACGGCGCACAGTACGTCGGCAAGCAGCGCTTCAGCGATAACCGCTATGTCGGTGGCCAGAACAACAACAGCAGCTATGCCGTGGGGCCATCGGGTGTGTATCCGATCTATGTGCTCGATACGGACAAGGCGCCGTCGTACTGGGTGCACAGCCTCGCCGCGCGCTACCGCGTGAACGACCATCTTCACCTGAACCTCAGTGTGAACAACCTCTTCAACACCTTCTACTACGCGCGCATCGGCGCCTCGCTGGATGGCTTCCAGCTTTATGGCGTACCCGGTGCAGGACGCACCACGGTAGTCAGCGCGGACCTGTCGTTCTGAGGAATCGCCAACCATGATGCTCACGATCCCCGGTGTATTCACCCCCGAAGAAGCAGCGCAGATGCGTGAACGCCTTGCCGGGGCTGCGTGGGGCGACGGCAAGGCCACGGCCGGCATGCAGTCCATGGCGGTCAAGGAGAACCGCCAGGTACATGAGGACGACCCGGTCGGCCGCTCACTGGGCGACGAGATCATGCGTCGCCTCACGGCCAATGCCGTTTTCATGTCGGCCACGCTGCCTCGCCGCATCTATCCGCCGTTGTTCAATCGTTATGCGAATGGCGAATCCTTCGGTTTTCATGTGGACAACGCCGTGCGCGGCATCAAGGGCGTGCGAGAACGCGTGCGCACCGATGTCTCGTGTACGTTGTTTCTTGCGGATGCCGACAGTTACGACGGTGGCGAGCTGGTCATCCGCGACACCTACGGCACGCATCCGGTAAAGCTCGGCGCGGGCGACATGGTGGTCTACCCTGGCAGCAGCGTGCACAGGGTGGAACCGGTAACGCGAGGCGAGCGCTGGGCCAGCTTCTTCTGGGTGGAGAGCCTGGTCAGGCAGGACGCCTGGCGCAGCATGCTGTTCGACATGGACGTGGCCATCCAGCGACTCACCGCGCAACAGGCCGACAAGGCCTCGTTGCTGGAACTCACCGGCGTTTACCACAACCTGCTCAGGCAATGGGCCGACGTGTGATACGTGCCGATACACCACGACACGCCGTCGTGCATCCACGACACCGCAGCAATACGTTGCCGCCACACAATGGGCGGCTGACACGGGGGTTTTCAATCCCCTGCTCCCGCGAGTGACTACCGATGATCCCCTCCCTATCCCTTCGATCCACCCTGCGGCGCCTGCTTTGCGCCATGCCTTTCCTCCTGCTCGCCCTCGTCTCCCCGCTTGCCCATGCCGGCGAGACGGTGACCGACATGGCGGGGCGTCGCGTCACGCTGCCCGATCATGTCGATCGCGTGCTGCTGGGCGAAGGCCGCCTGCTATATGCAATGGCGCTGCTGGAAGGCAAGGATCCCCTGCACCGTATCGTCGGCTGGCAGGGTGACCTGCAAGCGCTCGATCCGCAGACCTGGGCTACTTACCAGAAGGCCTTTCCCGGTATCGACCGCATTCCGCTCATCGGCAAGTCATCCGAAGCGACCGTGAGTGTCGAGAAGGCGCTCTCGCTGAAGCCGGACCTGGCGATCTTCAGTGTCGGCGGCCATGGGCCAAGTCGTCACAACGCGCTGGTGCAGCGGTTCGAGGCGGCAGGTGTGCCGGTCGTGTTCGTGGATTTCCGCCAGAGTCCGCTGAAGGACACGCTGCCCAGCATCGAACTGATGGGCAAGGCCTTGCAGCGACAGACGCAGGCGCAGGCCTATATCGATTTCTACCGGCAGCACATGGCGCGCGTGCAGGCCGCCGTCGCATCCGTGCCAGCCAGCGAGCATCCCAGGGTGTTCGTCGAACTGCTGGCCGGGGTATGGGGCGGATGCTGCCATACGGTCGGCAAGGGCAACCTGGGTGAACTGGTGCAGGCAGCGGGAGGTGTCAACATCGCGGCGGACCTGCTGCCGGGCGTGATCGGCGATCTCAACCTGGAACAGGTAATCGCATCCGCACCTGAGGTATATGTCGCCACCGGCAGCCGTCGCGAGGGTGATCGCCCGGCGCTTCACATCGGCGCGCAGACCCCGGTGGACGAGTCGCGGCGCTCGCTCGATGCACTGCTTACCCGCCCGGGGCTGACGGCGATCAAGGCCATTCGCGAGGGGCATGTCCACGGCCTGTGGCACAACTACTACGACTCGCCGTACAACATCGTCGCCGTCGAAGCCTTCCTGAGCTGGTTCTATCCGGGGCGCTTCCCCGGCATCGATCCCGCCGCCACGCAGGCCGAGCTGTACAAGCGCTTCCTTGCCGTGCCGCCAGGCGGAACATACTGGGTGGACGGAGACAAGCCGTGACGCGCCCGGTTCCCTCCGAAGGGCTCGATCCGGTGCATGCGGACGCGAGCCGGCGCTATCGCCGGCTCAATGCGTTGCGCGTGCTGGGCCTGCTCGGCATCGTGGCCCTGATCGTCATCGCCGTGGCGATGGACTTCACTCACGGGCCGTCACCGCTCGCGCTGGGTGACCTGTGGCGCGCCCTGGTGTCGCCCGGCAAGGTCTCGCCGGAGGTCGGCGTCATCGTCTGGCAGGTGCGCCTGCCCTATGCGTTGATGGCCGTGCTGGTGGGCGCCTGCCTCGGCCTGGCCGGCGGCGAGATGCAGACCATCCTCAATAATCCGCTGGCAAGCCCCTATACGCTGGGTGTTTCCGCAGCAGCAGCCTTCGGTGCGGCACTGGCCATCGTGCTCGACATGCACATCCCCGGCGTGCCGGTGTCGTGGCAGGTACCGATCAATGCATTCGCGTTTGCGCTTGCCAGCGCGTTGATCCTCGATGGCGTGGCGCGCTGGCGTGCCCTGCCCACGGCGGGCGTGGTGCTGATGGGTATCGCGCTGGTCTTCGTGTTCCACGCACTGGTGTCGCTGTTGCAATTCGTGGCGACGGAAGACGCCTTGCAGGGGCTGGTGTTCTGGACACTCGGCAGTCTCGTGCGCGCGGACTGGACCAAGCTGGCCGTGCTCGCCATTGCCCTGTTGTTCGGGTTGATCCTGGCCTTGCGTCAGTCATGGGCCATGACGGCGCTGCGCCTTGGTGAAGATCGTGCGGCGAGCTTCGGCGTGGATGTGAAACGACTGCGCCTGGGTACGCTGCTTCGCGTCTCGGCACTGTCCGCGCTGACGGTGTCCTTCGTCGGAACGATCGGGTTTATCGGCCTGATCTCGCCGCATATCGCGCGGGCGCTGTTCGGTGAAGACCACCGGTTCTACCTGCCTGGCTGCGTCACCGTCGGTGCGTTGGTGATGTCGCTGGCCTCCATCGCCTCCAAGGGCATCCTGCCGGGCGTCATCATTCCCGTGGGTATCGTGACGGCGCTGGTGGGTATTCCGTTCTTTCTCGTGATCGTCGTACGGGCGAGCGGGAGGATGTCATGAGCCAGGGGTTGCTTGCCCGTGGCTTGCAGGTGCGCCTGGGTGGCCGTGACATCCTGCATGGGCTGGATGTCGGTCCGTGGCAGGCTGGCGAGGTCACCGCGTTGCTCGGGCCGAACGGTAGTGGCAAGTCCACCTTGCTGAGGGCGCTTGCCGGGCTGGTGCCGATGCACGGGCATATCCAGCTCGGATCTGCCGTGGTTTCCGGGCGAGCGGCGCGCAGCGATACCGTTTATCTGCCGCAGGCGTTGCCCGCCGGTGTACATCTGCGTGTGCTTGAGTCCGTGATTGCCGCGGCGCAGGCAGGATCGGGGCGTAAAACAAGTCCGGAAGAAGCCATGGCGTTGCTGGCGAGTCTTGGCATTGATCCGCTTGCGATGCATTTTCTCGATCAGCTGTCGGGAGGCCAGCGGCAATTGGCAGGGCTCGCCCAGGCGCTTGTGCGACGCCCTTCGGTGCTGCTTCTCGATGAGCCGCTGAGTGCGCTGGATCTTAATCATCAGTTGCAGGTGATGCGCATGGTGGTCGAGGAGACACGGGCGCGTGCAATGGTTACGGTCGTCGTGCTGCACGATCTCAACACCGCGCTGCGTTTCTGCGACGAGACGGCGATGTTACGCGGCGGCCGCATCGAAGCGGCTGGTCACACGCGTGATGTGATCTCTCCCGCCACGGTAGAGCGCGTCTACCGCGTCACCGCACGCCTGGAACCCTGCTCCCAAGGCCGCCCCCAGCTCATCGTCGATAACGCACTATCCGGCATGTAGGAGCGCGCCTGCGCGCGACCCGGGTTTCGCGAAGAGCGGTCGCGCGCAAGCACGCTCCTACAAGGGTGGGCTTTTGTAGGAGCGCGCCTCGCGCGCGACAGGGCCTCGCACAGGGCGGTCGCGCGCAAGCACGCTCCTACAGGGGTGGGCTTTTGTAGGAGCGCGCCTCGCGCGCGACAGGGCCTCGCACAGGGCGGTCGCGGGCAAGCACGCTCCTACAGGGTGGTTTCGGTGTGGTGGCGGATCATTTCTACCAGCTGGCGCAGGCCGGGGGGCGACTGGCGGCGGCTGGGGTAGTACATGACGAAAGGCGGGCCCATGGACGACCATTCGGGCATTACCAGTTCCAGGCGCCCAGAAGCCAGCTCATCGCGCACACGCCACTCGAGGCAATAGGCCAGGCCGATGCCGTTGAGTGCGGCTTCGATGGCGGCTGCGCTTTCGTTCACCCGGATGCTGCCCGGGCAATCGATGCGTACCATGGCATCGCCGTCGCCAAGCTCCCACGCATACGCCGTCTGGTCGCCAAGACGCATCTGCACGCACGAGTGCTGAAGAAGATCGTCAGGACGTGACGGACGCCCATGCCGTGCAAGATAAGCCGGCGAGCCTACGATGACCCAGCGCAGCGGCGGCGTGAGCGGTACCGCGACCATGTCCTTTGGCGTAGACGCACCGTAACGAATACCCGCTTCATACCCTTCGGCCACGACGTCGATCAGGCGATCCTCCACCGCAAGGTCGAGATGCACCTGTGGAAACGCCTCGAAAAACTGCGGCAGCACCGGTGACACCAGCAGTCGTGCCGCATCGTGCGGCACGTTGATCCGCAGGCGACCCACCGCGTGATCGCGATAGGCCTCCAGTGCACTCAGGCCGTTACTGATGGTTTCCAGTCCTTCGGACAGGGCGTCGGCCAGATCGGTGCCGGCCGGTGTCAGCGACACCGACCGGCTCGTCCGGTTGAGCAGGCGCACCTCGAGGCGATCCTCGAGTTTTTTCATCGTATGGCTCAAGGCCGATGCCGTAAGCCCCAGCTCCGTCGCCGCCTGGCGAAAGCTTCCGCGCCGGGCGATGGTGAGGAAGACGTTCAGATCGGCGAGATCGGAGCGTGAAAAACCTGCCATGCGGGGATTGCCTCGTTAGTCGTCTGGGCGGATGGCTTCCGCTGAGTATCCTTCATTTGATGAACAAGGAATCGACATGAAAGATAGATTGCAATTGACTGATTTTAAATGGTAATAGACTGATTCGCACTCACCATGCCACTGAGCATAATTCATCGGTGAAGCTCATCTAAGCAGTAAATCGTCAGAAAATGTCGCGATATCTCGCTCTTTTTTGTGCAAAGCATCAAATTTGCACGTTTTGTCCAAATAAAGCGCAACTTAGGACGAAATGAGGATTTTCTTAGCGGAAGATCTTGTGCAGAGCGTGACGTGAGCGTTATGTTGCGGTTACGCCGCTATGTCGAGGGGGATCGACGGCGTGGGGTCCCCACCCCTTCCCCGCACCACAACCCACGTGACGGTGCCAACGCACTGTCGTAGTCGTTGCACGGCCTGCCGGGAGGCAGGGCGCGGAGATCAACCATGAATACGTTCAACCATCGGGGCGCCTTCCAGCGCACCGCTCTTGCTATTGCCCTGGGCTCCTGTCTGCTTTCGGCGGCGGCCTACGCCCAGGACGCCGCTCCGGCGGCCGACCCCGCCAAGACCCAGAACCTCGAGACCGTCACGGTCACCGGCTCGCGCATCCGTTCGGTGGATGTCGAGACGGCCCAGCCGGTGTTCACGCTGGACCAGAAGGCCATCAAGGCCACCGGCCTGACCAACGTCAACGAGATCCTGGCCCGCCTGCCGTCCACCGGCACCCCGGACCTTACCAACCAGAGCCCGCTCAGCAACGGTGACGGCGCTGGCGGCACCTACGTCAACATCCGCAACCTGGGTTCCAAGCGCACCCTCGTGCTGGTGGACGGACGCCGCTGGAGCTCCACCCTGGGCGGCCTGACCGATCTGTCGACCATCCCGGTCGCCATCATCGAGCGCATCGACGTCCTGAAGGACGGCGCCTCGTCGATCTACGGCTCCGACGCCATCGGCGGCGTGGTGAACATCATCACCAAGCACAAGTACGACGGCGCCGACATCAACCTGTACTTCGGGGAGAACGGCAAGAGCGACGGCAAGCAGAAGAATGCCCAGTTCACCTGGGGTCACAGCACCAAGAACAACTCGCTGATCCTGGCTGCCTCGCAGCAGGAAACCGACCCGATGGCCAGCAGCACCCGCGCGCTGACCCGCTATCCGCAGGGCCCGCGCCATCCGAACGACGGCTACGGCCGCAGCGGCCTGGGCGTGGTCACCAGCCCGGCCGGCAAGCCGTACACCCTGAACCCGGGCGGCAACGCCGCGAACCTCGCCGACTACACCGCGGGCGGCGCACCGGGCTACAACACGCAGATGGATTCGACCTTCCGCGGCGGCACCAAGCTGCGCAACCTGTTCGTTTCCGATCGCTACAACCTCACCGACAACATCACGCTGCACGCCACGGGCAACTACAGCGTGCGCGACAGCCGTTCGGTCGTGGCCGGCTATCCGTTCGGTTCGAACTCGGCCCCCGGCCTGGCCCTGTCGGGCCAGAATGCCTACAACCCGTTCCCGGGTAACGACGTGGGCTTTGCGCGTCGCCTGACCGAATTCCCGCGCGAGACCAAGTTCCAGAACAAGGTGGCGCACTTCGACGTGGGCGCAGAAGGCTTCTTCACCTTCCTCAGCCACGACTGGAACTGGGACGCGACGTATACCTACTCGCAGTCCAAGTTCAAGCAGGTCGCCACCAATAACGTCTTCCTGCCGAACGCCCGCAAGGCGTTGGGCCCGACGAGCGTGATCAATGGCCAGGTGGCCTGCGCCAACGCCGCCGACCGTGCGGCCGGCTGCCTGCCGTGGAATATCCTGGCCGGTCCGTCGGCCATGAGCCCGGCCTTGTGGAACTACCTGGGCTACCAGGCCACCGACCGTTCGCAGCAGAAGACCAACGACTTCAGCGCCAACGTCGGCGGCGGCCTGTTCGACCTGCCGGGCGGCACGGTCAGCATCGCCGGCGGTGTCGAGCACCGCAAGGAATCGGGCAGCTACTCGCCCGACGCCAACGACGTGCTGCAGCTCACCACCAACCCGTCGTCCGATCCGACCAAGGGCAGCTACATCGTGAACGAGGCCTACCTCGAACTCGACGTGCCCCTGCTGCGTGACCTGCCGGGTGCGCAGGAGCTGGGCGTGAACGTGGCCAGCCGCTACTCGCACTACAGCAACTTCGGCAGCACCACCAACAACAAGTACAGCTTCCGCTACCGTCCGATCGAAGACGTGCTGATCCGCGGTACCTATGCCGAAGGCTTCCGCGCCCCCAGCATCGCCGACCTCTACCAGGGTGCCGAGCAGACCTTCGAGAGCTATCTCGATCCCTGCGACAGCAAGTTCGGCGTGTCCGCCGGTCGTGGTGCCTGCGCCGCCCAGGGCGTGCCGGCCAACTTCCGCCAGATCAACCAGAACGGCCAGCCGGTCAGCAGTGCCAACGGTGATGCGGGCGCCACGCCGTTCACCATCGCCGGCAATCGCAACGTGAAGCCCGAGAAGTCGATCACCCGCACCGCGGGCATCGTCTACAGCCCGCACTACGTGCAGGGCCTGGACTTCACCCTGGACTTCTACAAGGTCCAGATCAACAACGCGATCACCACGCTCAGCTCCGACAGCATCCTCAATTTCTGCTACATCCAGAACCTGCCGCAGTTCTGCCAGTACGTCAGCCGCGACAAGACCGGTGCCATCAGCAACCTGGTGGAATCGCCGGCCAACGTCGGCAAGATCCAGACGCAGGGTTACGACTTCGGCGTGCACTACCGCCTGCCGGAAACCTCGATCGGTACGTTCGCCGTCTACTCCGACAGCAGCTACCTGAAGCAGTACGACGAAACCCCGGGACCGGGTTCGGCCGTGCGCCACCTCGCCGGCTACATGGTCAAGCAGTCGGTAGCCACCGGTGGCGTGGAAGGCCAGTTCCGCGTGCGTTCCAATCTTTCGCTGAACTGGGATTACCAGTCGTTCGGCGCGAGCTGGACCATGCGCTACTTCTCGGGCCTGAAGGACAGCTGCTATGACTCCTTCGAGTGCTCCAACCCGACGGAAGTCAACAACGACAGCGGTCAGCTGGGCGTGGCGAAGAAGGGTTCGGTCACCTTCAACGATGCGCAGTTCCGTTACCGCGCACCGTGGAACGCAACCTTCTCGGTCGGCGTGAACAACGTCTTCAACCGCAAGGGTCCGTTCTACTACCGCGCTGCCAGCTCCGGTATTCCGCCGTACTACTCGGGCTTTGACATCGATCGCTTCTTCTACGTGAGCTACGACCAGAAGTTCTGATCGTCCTGAAGCCGGGGCCGGGCTCGCGAATCCTTGCGATTCGCAAGTCCGGCCCCGGTTTTTTTTGGACGAAAATATCGCCGGATAGACGTTGCTGCCACAATCTCTTTCGAATCGTCATTTAGTAGACGCAACAGCCTTGTAGGGCCTGTGACGCGAGCGTTATGTTCGTGTTACGCCGTCATGTCGAGGGGGAATCGACGGCCCGGGTTTCCCCGCCCTCCCCGCCAAACCAACCTCACATCGGTGGCGCCACAAGCGCCGCTTAAGTAGTCGTTCGTCCTGTAGCCAGGCCGGGCATGGAGATCCAGCATGAATTCGTTCAATTTCCGGAGCGCGCCGAAGCGCACCGCGCTTGTTGTCGCCCTGAGTGCGTGTTTGCTCTCGACCGCAGCATTTGCCGATGACAACGGCGACAAGGCCGACGCCTCGAAGACGCAGAACCTGGAAACCGTCACGGTCACCGGTTCGCGCATCCGTTCGGTGGACATCGAGACCTCGCAGCCCGTGTTCACCATGGACAAGCAGGCCATCAAGGCCACCGGCCTGACCAACGTCAACGACGTGCTCGCCCGCCTGCCTTCGGCCGGCACCCCGGACATCACCAACCAGAACCCGCTTGCTGAAGGTTCGGACGTCGGCGGCAACTTCGTCAGCCTGCGCAACCTCGGCGCCGCCCGCACCCTCGTGCTGGTGAACGGCCGCCGCTGGAGCACGTCCATCAATGGCCTGACCGATCTTTCGACCATCCCCGTATCGATCATCGATCGCATCGACGTCCTCAAGGACGGCGCGTCCTCGATCTACGGCTCCGATGCCATCGGTGGCGTGGTCAACATCATCACCAAGCAGAAGTTCGACGGCGCCGAAGCCAATGTGTACTTCGGTGAGAACGGCAAGGCCGACGGCAAGCAGAAGAACGCCGATTTCACCTGGGGTCACAGCACCGCCAACAACTCGCTCATCCTGTCGGCCACGCAGCAGCAGACCGATCCGCTAATGAGCCGTGACCGCTACCTGACCAGCTTCCAGAACGGCCCACGTCACCAGGGCACCGGCCTTGGCCTGTCGGGCGTTGCTTCGATCATCAATCCGAACAACGGCGACAAGCTGCAGCTGAACCCGGGCGGCAACGCCGCCAACCTCGCCGATTACTCGGTGGGCAACCCGGCCGGCTACAACACCCAGCAGGACACCATGTTCCGCACGGGTACCAAGCTGCGCAACCTGTTCGTCAGTGACCGCTACAACCTGACCGACAACATCATCCTGCACGCCACTGGCACCTATAGCGTGCGCGATTCTGATTCGCAGGTGGCCGGCTTCCCGGTGACCACCGGCAACACCGGTCTCGACCTGTCTGGCCAGAACGGCTACAACCCGTTCCCGGGCCAGGACGTGGACATCTCGCGCCGCCTGATCGACGAGCCGCGTGACAGCTACTTCAAGGACAAGATGGCCCACCTCGACGTGGGCGCGGAAGGCTTCTTCACCTTCCTCAACCACGACTGGAACTGGGACGCGACCTACACCTATTCCGACTCGAACGTTCGCCAGACCAACGCCGGCAACATCTTCCTGCCGCGCGCACAGGCGGCTCTTGGCCCGACGACGATGATCAACGGCCAGATCGCCTGTGCCAATGCCGTCGACCGCGCTGCAGGCTGCACGCCCTGGAACTTCGCAGCGGGCAATGCCGGCATGACACCGGCCCTGTGGAAGTACATCGGCTACGATTCGGTCTCGTACACCCACGCTAAAACCAATGATTTCTCCGCCAATGTCAGCGGGGGCCTGTTCGACCTGCCGGGCGGCACGGTCAGCATCGCTACCGGCTACGAGCATCGGAAGGAACAGGGCAGCTTCACGCCCGACGCCAACGACGCGGCAGGCCTCACCAGCAACAATGCCTCGTCGCCGACGAGCGGTGGCTACATCGTGAACGAAGGCTACGTCGAACTCGACGTACCGCTGCTGCGTGACCTGCCGTTCGCAAAGGAGCTGGGCGTCAACGTCGCCAGCCGTTATTCGCACTACAGCAACTTCGGCAGCACCACCAACAGCAAGTACAGCTTCCGCTATCGTCCGTTCGAAGACCTGTTCATTCGCGGCACCTACGCCCAGGGCTTCCGCGCCCCGAGCATCGCCGACCTGTACCAGGGTTCGGCGCAAAGTTTCGATACCTACCTCGACCCGTGCGATGCCGTGTTCGGCGCAGCTTCGGCCAAGCCGTTGTGCGCAGCACAGGGCGTGCCGGCTAACTACCGCCAGGCAGACGCGACGGGTGTACCGATCACGAACGCCGCGGGTGCGCCGACGACGCAACCCTTCACGCAGCAGGGTAACCCGAACGTGAAGCCGGAAACCTCCATCACCCGCACGGCCGGCTTCGTCTACAGCCCGCACTTCGTGCCGGGCCTGGATTTCACGCTCGACTACTACAAGATCGAGGTGAACAACGCCATCACCTCGCAGGGCGCCGCCGGCATCCTGAACTACTGCTACATCCAGAACCTGCCGCAGTTCTGCCAGTTCATCACGCGTGACGCGGCCGGCACGGTCACCAATGTCATCGAGAGCCCGGCCAACGTCGGCAAGATCCAGACGCAGGGTTACGACTTTGGCGTGCATTACCGCCTGCCGGAAACCTCGATCGGTACGTTCTCGATCGCTTCGGACAGCACCTACCTGAAGCAGTACGACGAAACGGCCGGTCCGGGCGCCGCCGTGCGTCACCTGGCGGGCTACGTGGTCAACCAGGCGGTTGCCACCAGCTCCGTGCAGGGTGAGTTCCGCGTGCGTTCCAACCTCACGCTTTCCTGGGAGAAGGGTGCGTTCGGTGCCAGCTGGACCATGCGTTACTTCTCGCGCCTGAAGGACACCTGCGTTGATGATTTCGAGTGCTCCAACCCGAGCGAAATCAACAACGATTCGGGCAACGCGGGCGTGATCAACCGTGGCTCGGTGACGTTCAACGATGCTCAGGTGCACTACACGGCACCTTGGAAGGGCACCTTCACCGTCGGCGTAAACAACCTCTTCAACCGCAAGGGGCCGTTCTACAACGACGTGATAACCGGTGGCGTGCCGCCGTACTACCCGGGCTTCGACGTGGATCGTTACGTCTACATGAGCTACGACCAGAAGTTCTGATCCTGCCGGGATGGCGTCGCCATGGCGCCATTCCATGCCGGGTTCTTTTGCGCATCGCATCCGGAAACGGGTGCGGTGCGTTTTTTTATGCCTCGCATTTTTTTGCAGGAGCGCGCCTGCGCGCGACCGATTTCCGCGATATGACCGGTCGCACGCAAGGCGCGCCCTTCCAAGAACTTGCGAAACTTCACAAATTGGACAAAACCATCTTGTAGGACAAGTGACGCGCGCGTTATGTTGTTGTTACGCCGTCATGTCAGGGGGAATGGACGGCCCGGGTTTCCCCACCCTTCCCCGCGTTACCCCACCGACGGCCCAAGGCGCCGTCTTCCGAAGTTGCCGTTCCGTCGCGAGGCGGGACGCGGAGAACCAGCATGAATTCGCATTCCTTCCGGAGCGCTCCCAAGCGCACCGCACTTGTCGTTGCGCTGAGCGCGTGTCTTCTTTCGGCGGCGGCCTACGCCCAGGATGCCGCTCCGGCAGCCGCACCGGCCAAGACGCAAAACCTGGAAACCGTGACCGTCACCGGCTCGCGCATCCGCTCCGTGGACGTCGAGACGGCACAGCCTGTCTTCACCATGGATCAGCAGGCGATCAAGGCCACCGGCCTCACCAACGTCAACGAAATCCTCGCCCGCCTTCCCTCGGCCGGCACCCCGGACATCACCAACCAGAACCCGCTCGCCAACGGTGACGGTGTCGGCGGCAACTGCGTCAACATCCGCAACCTCGGCTCGAAGCGCACCCTGGTGCTGGTCAATGGCCGTCGCTGGAGCACCAACCTCTCCGGCCTGACCGACATCTCCACGATCCCGGTCTCCATCATCGATCGCATCGACGTCCTGAAGGACGGCGCGTCGTCCATCTACGGCTCCGACGCCATCGGCGGCGTGGTCAACATCGTCACCAAGCAGAAGTTCGACGGCGCCGAAGCCAACGTCTACTACGGCCAGAACGGCAAGGGCGACGGCAAGCAGAAGAACGCCGAGTTCACCTGGGGCCACAGCACGAAGAACAACTCCATCATCCTGTCGGCGACGCAGCAGCAGACCGACCCGATGATGAGCGACGAGCGCAACTTCACCACGTATCCGCAGGGTCCGCGTCATCCGACCAGCCGCCTGGGTCTCACCAACAAGGGCACGGTCACTGGCCCGGACGGCAACACCTACGTGCTGCGTCCGGGTGGCAACGCCGCCAGCCTTGCCGACTACACGCAGGGCGACGCACCGGGCTACAACACCCAGAAGGACACCACGTTCCGCACGGGTACCAAGCTTCGCAACCTGTTCGTCACCGACCGCTACAACCTGACCGACAACGTGATCCTGCACGCCACGGGCAGCTACAGCGTGCGCGATTCCGATTCGCAGGTGTCCGGCTATCCGTTCAGCACCAGTGCCACCGGTCTGCAGCTCTCGGGCCAGAACGCCTACAACCCGTTCCCGGGCCAGGATGTCGACTTCGCCCGTCGCCTCACCGAGTTCCCGCGTGAGACGTACAACAAGGACAAGATGGCCCACCTCGACGTGGGCGCGGAAGGCTTCTTCACCTTCCTCAACCACGACTGGAACTGGGACGCGACCTACACCTATTCCGAGTCGAAGGTGAAGCAGGTCTATAACAACAACGTCTACCTGCCGAACGCCAAGGCCGCACTGGGCCCGACCAGCGTGATCAACGGCCAGGTGGCCTGCGCCAACGCCGCCGACCGCGCAGCCGGCTGCCTGCCGTGGAACATCGCCGGTGGCCCGTCGGCCATGAGCCCGGCCCTGTGGAACTACCTGGGCTACCTTGCCACGGATCGCTCCACGTCGAAGACGAATGACTTCAGCGCCAACGTCGGCGGCGGCCTGTTCGACCTGCCGGGCGGCACGGTCAGCATCGCGGGCGGTATCGAGCATCGCAAGGAAGAAGGCAGCTTCACGCCCGACGCCATCGATGCCCAGCAGCTCACCACCAACCCGGCCACCCAGCCGACCAACGGCGGCTACATCGTGAACGAGGCCTACCTCGAACTCGACGTGCCCCTGCTGCGTGACCTGCCGGGTGCGAAGGAGCTGGGTGTCAACGTCGCCAGCCGTTACTCGCACTACAGCAACTTCGGCAGCACCACCAACAACAAGTACAGCTTCCGCTACCGTCCGTTCGACGACCTGCTTGTCCGCGGTACGTACGCCGAAGGCTTCCGCGCCCCGAGCATCCAGGATCTCTTCCAGGGTTCGGCGCAGACCTTCGACAACTACCTCGATCCGTGCGACGCCGTGTTCGGCTCCGCCTCGGCCCGTGGCGCCTGCGCCGCGCAGGGCGTACCGGCCAATTTCCGCCAGGTCAACCAGAACGGTACGCCGATCACCAGCGCCAACGGTGATTCCGGCCAGCAGCCGTTTACCCAGAGCGGCAACGTGAACGTGAAGCCCGAGAAGTCGATCACCCGCACCGCGGGCCTGGTCTACAGCCCGCACTATGTGCCGGGCCTCGACTTCACCCTCGACTACTACAAGGTCGAGGTGGACAACGCGATCACCAACCTCACCGCCAACGGCGTGCTGAACTTCTGCTACGTGCAGAACATCCCGTCGTTCTGCTCGCGCATCACCCGCAATGGTGCCGGCACGATCACGGGCCTGGTCGAAAGCCCGGCCAACATCGGCAAGCTGCAGACCCAGGGCTACGACTTCGGCATCCATTACCGCCTGCCGGAAACCTCGATCGGTACCTTCGCGATCGCTTCGGACAGCACCTACCTGAAGCAGTACGACGAAACGGCCGGCCCGGGTTCGTCGGTGCGTCACCTCGCGGGCTACATGGTCAACCAGGCCGTTGCCACCAATTCGACCGAAGGCGAGTTCCGCGTTCGTTCGAACCTGTCGGTGAACTGGGATTACGAGGCCTTCGGTGCCAGCTGGACCATGCGCTACTACTCGGGCCTGAAGGACGTCTGCGTCGACAGCTTCGAGTGCTCGAACCCGACCGCCATCAACAACGATACCGGCACGCCGGGCATCGCCAAGAAGGGCTCGGTCACGTTCAACGATGCCCAGGTGCGTTACCGCGCACCGTGGAACGGCACCTTCGCCCTTGGTGTGAACAACATCTTCAATCGCAAGGGTCCGTTCTACTACGACGCGGCCACCGCCGGTGTCCCGCCGTACTACTCGGGCTTCGACGCGGATCGCTTCTTCTACGTCAGCTACGACCAGAAGTTCTGATCCATCGGCCGGCTTCGGCCGGCCTGCTCATCCGAGCCTGAACAACGGCCGCTCCGGCGGCCGTTGTTTTTTGCCGTTTAGACATGCCGAAAGTCCTGGTAGGGGACTTCCATTGCATTGCGTTCTTATGACAAGGGGGAGGGTCAGGAACGCAATCTCCATCCGTTACCGAAAGAAGGGCCGCGATGCACGTCGACGGCCACGGGGGCGGCTGTGCCCGGGAAAAGGCACCCCTTCGACCACGCACCATGACCAATCGAAGGGTGACCAAATGAAGTTGAAACTGCTGGCCGCGATGACGGCCTCGGCGCTAGGCACACTGGGAGCGACACCGTCCGCGCAAGCCATGGATTTCCACGTCAACGGGCATCAGATCATCCTGTCCGGCGATGTGACGCGCGCGGATGGTTTTGTCCTCGCGGACCTGCTTTCCCGACTCCAGGCCCAGGGGCGCACCATCGACACCCTCGTGATGCGCAACTCCAACGGCGGCTCCGTCGTTGGTGGCTATGACATCGCGGAACTCGCCCGACGCCAGCACCTGAAGACGGTTGCGTCGGGCTACTGCATTTCAGCCTGCTCGATGATGTTCGTCGGAGGTGCCGAGCGCGCCTTCGATGGCGGCCCGAACAAGGATGTCGTGGGCCAGCAGAACATCCAGATCCATGGCCAGAGCAACGGCGGCAAATATGTCGATTCGACCCGGGGTACGGAGTTCTACAAGCACTTCGTGGATGCCATCGCCAATGGCGACCTGAGCAAGACGGATGCCGCGCTCCTGGACAAGGCGTTCAGCAGCACCACCCTGGCCCTGCTATGGGACCCCGCCCTCGGCAAGAACCCCTCCGTCTACTGGGGTACCGCGGGTACCAAGGCTTACCAGGTCTTTGCCGGTGACGATGTGTACAACACCGGCTTCGTTACCCAGCACACGCCCGAGATGGCCACGGACACCTTGACGATCCAGGGGCGATCCGTGTCCGGCAACATCAATCCGAACTACTACAACAAGTACGATCCCGCCACGGGACAGGTCGGCATCACCAACCGTCTCTACAATGCGCTCCTGGGGCCGATCCTGCTGGACAATCCCCCCACCGGCGCACTTTCTTCCACGTCTGAATTCGTCGACCTTGAGCTGGCCGCCTACAACGCCCTGTCGCCGGCGGATCGCAAGACCGCGCTGACGAACATCATCCTGGCGCAGGGCTTCTCGAAAGCGGCCACGGCGAAGTACCTCGCCATGATCAACCAGGATAGCGGCAACCCCCTTGTCGATACGCGAGCCATTTCGATCGGGGATGCCTGGGGCATCGTGCGACTGGTGAATTCCTCATGGACCCTGTCGACGGGCGAACGGGCTGCGACCGGTGCATTGCTGCTCACCGATAGCGACATGCGCCTGCGCGGCGGCATCGTCGACATCACCGACGCGCAGGTGAATGGCCGCAGCACGTTGTCGGGTGAAGGCCAGCTCGGCGAAACGACGCTCTGGTCGAGGATACGTTTCCTGGACAATGCCGTTCTGCACCCCGGTGGGCGCGGCATCGACTGGACAGGCAATCCGCGACTCGAGGGTCACGCGGCGCTCTCATTTGATATAGCCCCCGGACAGGCCGGCCAGCCTGCCCTGCTCCGCTTCGGCCTGTACAACGGGGGAAGCTACACCAGCATGAGCGGGCTGACCATCAGCAGTCCTACAGCCCAGCTTGGCCTGAACATCACCCCTGGCTTCTATCCCGCGGGTAACACGGTCGCCCTCGTCGGATACTCGGCGGACATCGACAAGCAGCTTGCCGCAGCCAAGGCCGCCGGCAATACCCCCGATGACACGGACATCATCATCCGTCGATTCACCCACCTGGTCCGCAGCGACGCCGATGGCCACCCCATCGCGGGATACGACATCGACCCTACGTCGACCGACGCATCCAAGGCGGTGTTCCGCCCGTTCGATGGCACCCTCATCGGCTACAGCCTCATCCAGAAGGACAACGGCATCTGGCTCCAGGCCAATGACGCGTTCAAGGGCCAGTCTGCCTTCTGCGGACGCGATGGCTGCGGCCTGGGCGATGCGCTGAGCGTCGCATCCACGCGACCCGATACGCCGCTGACTCCCTTGCTCGGCGCCTTGCAGTTCTCCACTGTCGCCCAGGCATCCCACGCGGCCGGCCAGATCCGTGGCGAGGGCTATGCCGCCTTGCGCACGGCGACACTCGGCCTGCTGAGCGACTTCAGTGGCACGCTTGACCAACATGTGCGCGCCGTCTCCCCGGGCTCCGACGATGGCGCTACCGCTGCCTTCATGAACGGTGCTGCCGGCATGGGCCTCGACGGCACACGTCGCGGTACCGATGTCGCCTCGATGATGCGCTACCTCGTGGCGCCGGATGAGGTCGCTGGTGCCGACAACGCCGGGCATACCGCCGTGTGGGGCCGCCTGCTGGGAACGCATGGCCGCCTTGATTCGCAGGGCGATGCTGCCGGCCTGCGTGAGCGCACCACGGGCGCCATGTTGGGCGTGGATGTGCCGCTGAAAGACAACGTCGTCATCGGCGGATCGCTTGGCTACGGCAAGCTGCGCGCCAATGACAGCGGGAGTGCCTTCCAGGGTCGCGTGCGTGCTCTGGATGCGCGCTTCTATGCCGACTACCGCTACGACGGCGGCTATCTCGATGCCTCGCTCGGCTACACGCGGTTACGCCAGACCGTTAATCGCGGCATCGACCTGCCCCTGTTTGCCGCGCGTGGCCATTCAAACGACAACGGCAATGCCTGGTCGCTGCATCTCGAACACGGCCTGACCCTGCGTGATCGCCACGACATCGTCTGGCAGCCGATCCTGCCCAGCCTGGACATGACGCGCCTGCCCGAAAGCCGTTTCAGCGACAAGGGACTGGGTGCGGCCGGCCTCGACGTGCGTGCGAAGTCCGCCACCGATACACGGCTGGGCGTGGGCGTGCAGGTCTACAAGGTATTCGCGTGGGGCGCTACCGGCACGTGGACGCCGCATGCGCGGGTGCTGTTCCAGCATCGCTTCAATAGCCACGAGAATGCGTTCCTGGGCAACCTGCAGGGTTATCCGGAAGGCATCTTCCAGGTCACCGGGCCCAGCGAAGGGCTGAACCATGCCGTGGTGAACGTGGGCCTGAGCGCAAAGCGTAGCCAGCACGTGGCATTTACGGTGGATTACGTAGGCGACTTCGCCAGCCGCCACCGGGAGCAAGGCGTGATGCTGGGCGCCAACTACCGCTGGTAAAAGCCTTTGTAGGAGCGCGCCTGCGCGCGACCGGCTGGAATAGAGCCTTTGAGGGATTCTACCTATCCGGTCGCGCGCAAGGCGCGCTCCTACAGGACATCATGCCGTTGCCGTGGCTGTCACGGCCTCACTTCTTCGGTGCGTTTTTCACATAGCGGTCGAACCAGGTCAGCATTTCATAGACCTCCTGCTCGTTCGACTCCATCGCCGAATACCAGTGCGGCTCGTGCGGCAGCATCACCAGGCGCGTGGTGCCGCCCAGGCCACGAATGGCCTGGAACAGCTTCGGCGACTGGATGGGCTCCGTACCGGGGTTTGCGTCGTCCATGCCGTGCATCAGCAGCAACGGTGTCTTGATCTGGTCGGCGTGGAAGAAGGCCGAGGCATCCTCGTACACCTTCGGCGCCTGCCACAGCGAACGGCGCTCGCTCTGGAAGCCGAACGGAGTCAATGTCTTGTTGTAGCTGCCGCTGGTCGCCACGCCCGCCTTGAACAGGTTGGTGTGCGCAAGCAGGTTGGCGGTCATGAGTGCGCCGTGGCTATGGCCGGTAACACCGATGCGGTCGCGATCCACCACGCCCAGTTCAACGGCCTTGTCCACGGCCGCCTGTGCATCCATCACGAGCTGGTCGATATAGGTGTCATAAGCCGAGCGCGGATCGCCGACGATCGGGAACGACGCGTTGTCGATGATCGCGTAACCCGAGAGCAGCAACAGGCGGTAGCCACGCAGGATGTCGAAGCGCTGCTGCGATCCGCTCACCTGCCCGGCCTGCGCCGGATCGGCGTAATCCAGCGGATAGGCATAGAGTACGGCCGGCAGGCGCGTGCCTTCCTTGTAGCCCGGTGGGGTGTACAGCGTGAACGAGAGCTCCACGCCATCCTTGCGCTTGTAGGTCACCAGGCGCTTTCCGATGCCGCGCACCTGGGGCGTCGGGTCAGCGATATGCGTGATCGGCTCGCTGGTGGAGGCAAACGCCGCCTCGCCCTCCTTCGCCCCAGCGTCGGCAGCACCCAGCGTGCGCAGGAACAGGTTCGGTGGCTCGGTCGGCGACTGCTGCGCCGTGATGAAGCGCTGGCCACCCGGCAGCACCGCCGCCGGTGACTCGTAATGCGCGGCATCGCTGCGGAACAGACGCTCGGTGCGCCCCGTGGACAGCGAGTAACGATCCAGGAACGGACGGTCACCCGCCGGGCTGCCACCCACGCCCACGAGATAGGCGGCATCGCCATCCTGACGCACGACGAGCGAACCATTCGGCAGACGCTCCATCACCAGCGTACCCGGATCGCGATACTTCTCGTCCGCCGAGTAGTCCCATACGGTGCGGGCCGCCTTCGACGGATTGCCGACATCTACCCGGCTCACGTGGATCCAGTGGCGATTCGCATCGAACTCGTACATGAAAGGTTCGTTGCCATCGGCCAACCAGCGCAGGCCGCTGAAACGCTGGGTGGTGCGGGCGATTTCCTTCGGCTTGTCCGTGAACGGCGCGCTCGACATCATCACCTTGTCGCGCTGCGGTACCGTGACCTTCCAGTCGCCGTGGTCGAGCGCTTCGGCCCAGACCAGGGTGGCAGGCGCCGTGGCCCGCCAGTCGAAGCTGCGCGGGCCTTCGGGCACACCATGCACGGGAACGCGATCGGCAACCGGCAGGGAGGCGATCGCGGTGTACTTGCCCGTGCCCGTATCCAGCACGGAGACGTCATGGGCAAAGCGCTCATAGGTCGTAACGTACGAATACGGTTTCTTCAGCGCCTCCACCAGCACGTGCACACCATCGGGTGCACCGCTGACGAACGAGTAGACCGCCGGCTTGCCGACCGGACGCACCTTGCCGCTGGCGGCATCCACCACGGCCAGCTGCGAAGTGGCGTAGTAATCGAACAAGGCTTCGTCCTGCGGGCTGGACAACGTATCGCGGTCCTCGTAGGTGCTGCTCTCGCCCTTGCCGCCGATGGATTCCTTGATTTCGGGACCTGCCTCGACTCCGGATGACGGCGCCGCGCCGAGATTGGCAGGTACCAGCTTCACCAGCAGCGAATCGCTGTCGTGCAGCCACTGCACGTCGTCTTCGAGCACCGGATTCACCGAGGCGCCTTCCACGCGATGAACCTGGCCGGTCAATGCATCGCCCAGCCACAGCTCCGTACGCTCACGCGTGGTATTGGTGAAGACGAAGCGGCGGCCATCCGGCGACCACTGCGGCACACCCGGGCAGGCATCGGCCGGCAGCGTCACCGGCAGCTGCTTGTGGCTGGTCACGTCTTCGATCGCGAAGCTCTTCAGGCAGCTGCGAATGCCATAGCCGTTGGAAGCATCATGGCGGCTGTGGTTCGCCGGCTCGATACGGAGGCCGGCGAGTTTCACGTAAGGCTCGGCTACACGGGTGATCGACGGATACTGCGCCCGCTCGACCAGCAGCATGCGTTGCCGGGTCGGGTCGAGCACCGGTATGGCAGGCAGCGGCGCATGCATGACGCTGAGCAGCGGTTCGGGAGGTTTGTCATAGCCCGCCTGCGCAACGAAGGGCAGCGACAGGGACAGGGCGCAGGCCAGGGACAGCCGCTTCAGGGCGGGAGAACGCATCGGTATCTTCCTGTGGATGGACAACAGGACATTACGATGAGGACTTCATCGCACCCCCTGCTGAAAGTCACGTTTCATGAAAAGAAACGACGGGACAGGCCCCTCCCGGCCTGCCCCGCCCTTTCCACCTACACCTTGCGACGCATCCGGTCAGAAGCGGTAGTCGGCCTTCAGCGATACGATGCGACCCAGCGGGTTCGCCAGCGTGGTGTCGTAGTACGTGTTGGCCGGGTCCCACGGCGGGCGGCGATTCAGCACGTTCTGTGCGGCCAGCGTCAGCGTGGTTTTCGGAATGCCGCGGTAAGCCACGCTCAGGTCGACCGTATTCCAGGCATCCACCTTCTTCGGGAAGTCACGGTTGGACGGGATATTGTCCGGATTCTGCCGGTAGCCCCCGGTGTGGTACCAGGTGATGGTGCTGTCGAAATCCGCCAGCGCCCAGCGCAGGCTCGTCGAGCCACGCCACTTGGGCAGCGCGCCGAAGATGTTGGTGCCTGCCGCGTTGACGCTCGCCTCACCGGCCACCTGGGCCTGGCGGTACTGCAACAGGCGGCTCCAGCTTGCCGCGAGCGTGAAGCTGCCGTAGCCATCCGTATGCAGCGTATGGCTGGCATCGACATCCACGCCCGACGTGGTGCGGCCCTGCTGGTTGAGGTACTGGTTGTATACGGTCTGCAACGCACCCGTGTTGTCACGCACGATGCGGCTGCCGTAGATCTCCGGATGGGCCACGATATAGGTCAGGTTGTCCGGACCGATCAGGCCGTTCTGCACGATATGGAAGTAATCCACGCCGATGCTGGTATCCGGCGTCGGCGCCACGACAAAACCCACGTTGTAGTTCTTCGAGCGCTCCGGCTTCAACTTCGGATTGGCACTGTAGATGTTGGTGACGCTGCGCAGGCTACCGGCCGTGATCGGGTCCTTCGGATCGATGACCGAGCTGTAGCTCACGGCCGTGCTATTGGTGACCTCCGGCAGCGACGGCGCACGGAAGCCACGCGAGAACGAACCACGCACCAGCAACCAGTCCAGCGGCTGCCAGCGCAGGCTGAACTTCGGTGCAAAGGCATTGCCGAAGTCGCTGTAGTGATCCATGCGGCCCGCAACGTTGGCTTCCAGGGTCGTCAGCAGCGGCACGTTGAATTCCGCGTAACCGGCGGTGACATGGCGCGAGCCGTGGATGATGTCCAGCGCCGGACGCAGCTCGGTGCCGGAAAGCACGGCATCGGAGGTCTGCGAATCGATGGACTCACGACGGAACTGCGCGCCTGCGGCAAAGCCGACCGTGCCAGCGGGCAGGTCGAACAGCGAACGGCTGGCGGTCAGGTCCACGCTATCGAGCTTGGACACGGCCGGACGCAGCGTCGCCAGTCGCAGGGCATCCACGGCAGACTCCGGGTTTGACGTGGATGCCAGGTTGTATCCGCCGTTTGCCAGCAGCGACTGGAAGGCGTAGCGATTGCCGAAGTTGGTCACGCGCTCGCTGAGACGGCTCTCCGAGTGCAGGGCCGATGCTTCCCAGTCCCAGCCGGCCACCTGGCCGCGCAGCCCGAACAGGATGCGATCGAAGATCTGACGGTCACGCTTGTTGCGCGGCCCGACCTGCCACAGGTTCGTGGTGACGGGCGTGGGCTTGCCATTTGGGTTCGCCGGGTTACCGACAGGCAGGGTGCTGTCGATATTGGTCAGCGACTGCGTGGCGTCGTTCCACGCACGCAGGCCCGTGGCGATGGACAACGGCGGCCCGAAGGTGAAGCTGGTGGTACTACGCGTGTAGATCCATTCGCCAAACGCCTGCACGTTGTCGGTGAGCTGGAACGTGCCTCGCAGCACGCTGTGATAGCGCTCGATCTTGGGCACCAGCGTGGTGTATTGCGCAGGATTGTAGGCCCACACATCACCTGTCTTGCCCGGGCTGATGGCGCCATAAGGCTGTAGCTCTACCGGGCCGACGCCCTGCGCGAAGCGATCCGTGGCCTTGTTGTTGTAATAGTCCGTAGGCGACCAGGCGAGCGTGCCACCCTGCTTGTTGCGGAAGTCGCTGTTGCGCATCCAGCTCACGTCATCCTGCTGGAGGCGATCGCGCTGTTGTCCGTCAACGGCGAAGTAGACGTTGTAGCGATCCTTCTTCAGGTCGCCATGGCCCGCCTGGAAGCTGAAGGTGCGCTCCGTCTGGCCCGTGCCTTCGGTGCTCTGGCCGTAACCGGCGCCCGCTTCCACGCCCTGGTAGTTCTGCTTGAGGATGATGTTGACCACGCCTGCGATGGCGTCGGAACCATACACGGCCGATGCGCCATCCTTCAGCACCTCGATGCGATCCACGGCCACCAGTGGCAGCGAGTTCAGGTCGACGAAGGTGTCCTGGAGATCATTGGCGGTGGCGTAGTTCGCCACGCGCTTGCCATCGACGAGGACCAGGGTGTTCTTTGCACCGAGGCCGCGCAACGACATGCTGGACGTGCCGGCGGAGAAACTCCCGGTGTACTGCTCGTTGAAGCTGTTGCCGCTGTTGGCGGAGATCGAACGCAGCACGTCGGGAAGGTTGGTCTTGCCGCTGGCGATGATCTGCTGCGACGAGATGACCTGGACAGGGCTGGGTCCTTCGCTGTCGGTGGTCTTGATGTTGGACCCTGTCACGACCACCGCGTCGAGCGAGGCGGGAGACGTGTCGGTGGGCGCGGATTGCGCCTGGATCACGGAAGCGGCCAGGGATGCGCCGATGGCCACGGCGAGTAGTGAGCGGGTATGCATGGGTGTTTTTCGATGTGGGTGGATGCGGCAACGCCACCGCGCAGGACGCGGAGCGGGGGAATGCCGTGGGTGTGTCCGCAGGGGCCGGGGAAAGCCCGCTACGGCGTTGGAAAGTCGCGAAGGCGATTCAGCGGTGACGCGACAGGCATGCTCGCCCCGGAAGCCGGGGCGACATGACGGATCAGGCGCGGGGGGGGGCTGGACGCGGCGGGAATCAGCGACAACAACACATCGCCATCGGGCGATGCATGGTGCCGTTGATGTGATTCCTGGCCGTTTGGAAGTCCAAGCGTCTATACCCCTAGAAGGACAAACCGAAGGACTCGGCTTGTTGCAATGCGCAATTTCTAACGCCTGACGCAGGATCATGTCAACTGTTTTCGGCGATGGCCGCGATAGAAACCGCCTAGACAGCCCGGTCGCGCGCGCGAACGATACCCGCCCCGCTCCATATGGAACTTACGATGACCCTCGTGCGACGCCTCGCCGTGGTCCTGATCGCCGGACTGATCGCCCTTCTCGCCGTCGGCGGCTACGGACTATTCCAGCTCGACGCATCCCAGGCCCGCATCCGCCGGCTTGAAACTACCACCCTTCCCGGACTACAGGCCCTGAGCGAAGCCCAGGACGATGTCGGCGCCCTTCGCCTGGCCCTGTACCGTTATGTCGTCGACGGCATCGACGAGACCGCCCGCCACGGGATGCGCCAGGAGATCGACGCACTGGATGCCGGCTTCGTACGCCACATGGCCGCCTACCAGGCCCATGCCGCCGGAGATACCAAAGACACGACCATGCTCGCCGCTGACCGCGCCCACATGGCAGCCTACCTGGCCGCCCGGGACACCTTCTTCAGGCGCTACGACGGCAACCAGCGCGACAGCGCCCTGGGCATGCTGCACAACCATGGGCAGGTGCATGACGCCGCCCTGGATCTCAACCATGGCCTGCACGACCACCTGGCTTATGTGGTGACCCAGGCCGATGCACAGGCCGAGCTCAATGCCGCCGCCTACCGCACCTCGCTGATCCTTACCGTGCTCGCCATCGTGGCAGCTGCCCTGGGCATGGGCTGGTTCGGTGGCCGGCTCTACCGCCTGATCAAGGGCGGCCTGGGAAAGCTCCAGGGCACCCTGCAATCGGTCAGCGCCACGCTCGACCTGTCGCTGCGCGCCGAGATCGGCCGCCACGACGAGATCGGCCTGACAGCCGAAGCCCTGAACACCCTGCTGGGCCGCATCGCCGACACCGTGCGCACGGTGCAGTCGTCCAGCGACACCGTGCACTCCGTCGCCAGCCATATCGTGGATCGCAACCGCGACATCTCCGAACGCACGATGCGCCAGGCCGCGGCGCTTGAGGAAACCTCGGCCAGCGTGGCGGAGCTGACCGAAGCCGCCCGGCACACGGCAGAGCGCGCCGTGGATGCCACGACCGTTGCCGGTGCCATGGCCGAGGAAGCCCGCCGCAGTGGTCGTGCCGTGGAATACATGGGCAGCGTCATGCAGGAGATCGCCGCGCATGCCCACCGTATCCGCGACGTCACCAGCGCCATCGAAAGCATCGCCTTCCAGACCAATATCCTTGCACTCAATGCCGCCGTGGAAGCGGCGCGTGCCGGCAGCCACGGCAGGGGCTTTGCCGTGGTGGCCGGCGAAGTGCGCGCGCTCGCCCAGCATTCGGCGACATCGGCCCGTGATATCAAGGATCTGATCGAGCGCTCGGTCGAGGCCATCGAGAACGGCGTGGAACAGGCCACCGCCATCGAGGACAGCAACCTCACCCTCCAGGCGTCGGTGGCCCGCGTGGCGCAGCAGGTCACGGCCATTGGCCAGCTTGCACGCGAGCAGGGTCGTGGCACGGAGCAGATCAACCAGGCCATGGCCAGTCTCGACAGCGATACGCAGCATTACGCGCAGATGGTTGACCAGGCCGCCGAAGCCGTCGGCACCTTGCACGGGCAGGCGCGCGTGCTGCGCGATACGGCCGGTGTTTTCACGGGTGTGAGCCAGGTCACATCCTGAGGGTCATCCCGCCCGCATACGTCCAAGAGTATGCGGCGGGATCTTTCTAGCATGGCGGCGCTCCGGCTCTTTCCCCTTCCCTTGCCAAAGGCACCGCCATGCGCCGTCCCGGCCTTCGTCCGCTTGCCCTCGCCCTGACCTCCCTGCTCGCCACGGCTGCCGCTCATGCGGATGTCGCGACAGGTCAGCCTTACCTGTTCACCGTCAAGGCCGGTGGCCAGGTACTCGACAACCGTGGACTGACCGACGCCGGCCAGATCGGCCAGTGGTCGCGCAACGACGGCAACACCAACCAGCAATGGCGCCCCGTGGATGCCGGCAACGGTGCCTACCTGCTCGTCAGCCTCACCAGTGGCCTTGCCCTGAGCAATGGCGATTCCACCGCCACCGGCGCGCTCCTCACGCAGGCGTTGCCGTCGATCTCGGATGCCGGCCAGCAGTGGCGCATCGTGGATGCGGGCGGTGGTTATTCGCAGGTGATCAACGTGGCCAGCGACAAGGCCCTGGACAATGGCGGCAGCAGCACGCCCGGCGACACGGTCAAGCAATGGGACGTGATTGCCGGTAACCCCAACCAGCTATGGGCAGTGACGCCCGTGCAGATCGGCGCACTCACGCCCTTTACCACCTTCGAGGCCGAACAGGGATCCTTGCTGGGCGGCGCGTCCATCGTTGCGCTGACCGCACCACCCACCACGCTGTTCTCCAGCGCAGCACTGGAAGCCTCCGGCCACGCCTACGTCCACCTTGCGGCCAACAGCCAGCAGGTGAGCTGGTCCAATACGACCGGCAAGCCGATGACGGCGATCAACCTGCGCTATTCGATTCCCGATGCGCCACAGGGCGGTGGCATCGACTCGGGCATCGATCTCTACGTCAACGGCGTACTGCGCCAGGTCGTACCCGTAACATCGCGCCAGACCTGGATCTATGAGACCCAGGCCAACTACAACGGCATGTCGCAGGACCCGTCCACGGGACAGCCACACGTGTTCTGGGACGAGGTGCATGCCTTCGTCAGTGGCGCGCCCATCCAGCCCGGTGACGTGGTGACCGTGCGCAAGGATGCAGGCAACACGGCCGCCTGGTACGACATCGACCTGATCGAACTCGAAGCGCCGCCTGCCCCGCTGGCGCAGCCCGCCGGCTCGCTCTCGCTCACCGCCGATTGCGGTGCGGTGCCCAACGACCGTTCGGTGGACAGCACGGCGGCGATCCAGTCGTGCTTCAACAAGGGGCGTGCGCAGAACAAGGTGGTGTGGATTCCGCAGGGCACCTTCTACACCACCCATGGCCTCACGGCGAACAGCGTGACGATCCAGGGCGCGGGCATGTGGTACAGCACCCTCTATTCCAATGTGCCGCTGGGCACGACCGCCACCGATGCGGTGATCCAGCCCACGTCCACCGTGCTGCGCAACTTCGCCATCGACGGCAATGCGATCGACCGCACGCCGCAGGGCGGCAATCGCAGCGGCATCAACATCAAGGGCAGCAACTGGATCATCGACAGCCTGTGGATCCAGCATGAAGGTGCGGCCGTATGGGCCAACGGCCAGGATGGCCTGGTGGAAAACTGCCGCATCAACAACAGTTGGGCCGACGGCATCAACCTCAACAATGGCAACACGGTACCCGGCAACGACACCGGCAACCGCCTGACTGCCCGCAACAACTTCGTGCGCGGCACCGGTGACGACGGCCTTGCGATCAACGACGGTGGCAACGGCACCCAGCCGATGCACGACATCACCGTGATCCAGAACACCTCCGTAGCGCCGTGGTGGGCGAACAACATCGGCATCTATGGCGGCAACAACGATATCGTGGCCAACAACCTCGCCCACGACTCGGGCAAGGAATACGGCCTGAGTGCCGGCGTGTTCGGCAACTTCGGTCCGCTGGGCTCGGCCACGATCGAGGGCAATACCGTGATCCGCGGCGGTAGCTTCGGTTACGGCAGCCGCCACGCGGCCATCGGCCTGGGCATCTCCGGCACACCGACTACCGTCGCCAGCATCACCTTCCGCGGCAACACCGTGGTGAGCGCCATGTTCGATGGCATGCGCATCTCGTCGCAGACCAATGGCGTCATCGAGAACACCACCATGCTGTCCCCGGGTCTCAACGGCTACGTGGTGCCGACGAATACACAGGGCAACGCCACCCTGCTCTACAACACCCTGGACCAGCCCGGCGCCGGCCAGGCGGCCTTCAGCAACGGATCGCCGAAGACCTTCAGCATCGTGTCGCGCGGCAATAGCGGCCTGGGTATCCCCTGACACGTAGAAGCCGTCCGGGGTGTCTGCATCCCGGACGGCTTCATCGCATGTCGTCAGTTGGTCGGCGTCAGGCCGGCATCGATCGCACCGGCATAGGCTGCCGTGAGCGTCTTGCCGTTGTAGGTCTTGCCGGCCACGTCGTCGTACAGCCACAGGAAGGCACCGGTGATACCGCAGCTACCCGCCCAGTTCGCCACGGTGCTCTGTGCCGCCGGCACGGACACGCCGCCACCGACCGTGGTATCGGCGATGCCCGGATACACCGGCACGCCACCGAAGTTCCAGCCCGAGCAGGGGTTGTTGCCCGAGCCACCGGAATAGACCTGAAGGTGCACACCGTCCACGGTACCGGGACGTTGCTGGTTGACCTGCTGGGTGACGGACGTCCAGTACGACGCATTGGTGTAGGCGTCCGGCATCACGTGATAGCCGAGCTTGCCGAGCATCACCGAGAACTTCACGGTGGAGGCTGCGTCGTAGCCGTTCTCGTCGTCGAGATCGATGGCATCGATGGACGGAATCGCATTCTTCAGTGCCTGGAAATTCTTGTACAGCGTGCTCGTGGTGCCGGTACCGCCACCCGTACCGGTGCTGTTGACCAGGGCCTTGATGTCCTGGAAGTCGCCCACGTTCGACGAGCCGATACTGAAGGTGATGCGCTTTACGCCCGCCGCCTTGAGGCTGGCGAGGTTGGATGCAAAATCGGGGTACGTCTGGTTACCGACATAGGCACCGTTGGACACGATGGGAAATTCGCCATTGAGGTTCAGGTCGCCGTTGGACTTCACCTCGACGCTCCACACGATCACTTCGGTGAAGCCCGACTGGCTGAGTTCCTTGATGTTGTTGTTGAGTTTCTTGTAGATCGGGCCGCCACCAAAGATACCGGTGTAGCCGGTGGTCGCGGCGAACGAAGCCGACGAGGCGGCCATGCCGATGACCGAGCAAAGCAAGGCGGCCGCAAGACGCGTGCGCGTGCGGTTGAAACGGGACAGCTGGTTCATGAATCCTGCTCCGATGGATGCTGCTGTATGTGTACCGACGTGACGCCCAGGGTGCCCCCACCTTCGTTCGATATCGAAGCATTCGCCCCGGCGCCGAACGATGGGCGCGTCGTTTCCCGCTGGCCAGGCCGACCTAAAGGAAAGCTCCGCTTTACCGTTATTTAGATCGATCCAACTCCAACCACGCAAACGTTATATGACGACCGTTCGCAAAGCACGCTGCGACGCAAAACGTCATATCTTGCGAAAGGCTCTGCTCGTTTGTTGCGAAGCTGGTTACCGCAGCGGACAGCATGTCCATGGATCAATGAAGCAATCGTCTTGCCGCTTACGGAGAAGACACGTAGTCCACGGCCGAGTCGGTACTACCGGTCTGCGCCTTGAGGATGTTGGTGTAATACGTGGCAGCACTGGACGTGGAAAGCCGGCCGTTGGGCGCCCAGATCATCACACCCGCATAACCACCGCTGGCAACGCTCTTGGCGACGTCATATACCCTGGAAGACGGTGTGTTACCCGGATCGATACCCAGAAGCAACTGGTTCTTCCCCATGCCGGCCGTGTTATAGAACGCAAGGTTCGTGACGTTCTCGTTGTACGTCATTTCATAGCCTTCCGTCAGCAGCTTCGCGACGTTCGTGGTCGACTTGAAGTAGGCGCTATCCGACCACAGGGCCTTGCTGAGTATCTTGCCGTCGAAGTCCGGATTGCTCTTGATCGCGCTCAGGACATTGTAAAAAGCCGTGGTATTGCCACTGCACGAGGAATATTCGTCATCGACGTCGATGCCGTCGAGGCCATACTTCACCACATCGGCCACCATGAGGTCGGCAAGACCGGTCGCTACCGTCTTGCTCATGTTGCACGACCAGCCGGCGTTCTGGTGATTGCCAAGGTAGGCGATCTGGACCTTGATCCCCTTCTTCTGCAACGCCTTCACGGTGTCGATGTTCTTGCTCAGGATGTTGCTCATCTCGGTGTTGTAGTAGAGCACCGGCTTATCGGCGCTGGCACCGTTGATGTTGGCGGCAAACAGCACCAGTTCGTTGAAGAACGGCTTGCCCGTTCCGTGCACCGTGAAGTTGCCCACGTCCTTCACATCCTGCAGTGAAGGATTATTGAGAAACACGACATTGTTCGCGGCCGAAGCCGCCCCGCTTGCAAGGCAGGCGCCCAGGCACAGCGCAAGGGAAATGGATTTGCAGGACATCGGATAATCTCCATGATGGTTTTGGATAACTGCCTCGGTGCATTTGCCCGAGTACCAGCGTACGACTGATGCCGCTTCCGGCCATTTCGAAGCGACCATCCCGGTGTCCTCCATGAAGCAACGGATCAAGACGATTTAGATCGATCTAATTTCCCCGGATGAATTATTTACCGCGTGACTTCCCTGGCGCACGCGGCGTCGCAACATAATGCGGCCCGCTGTCATCAAGGCTGTCATTGGACGCGGTATAGAGGTCCGTCCACCGCACCGAACACCGTCATCATGGGGCTGCCTTACCTGCGTGCGTCCGCTTCGTTGCCAGCCTTCGGCTTCGGGCACTTTTCCCGGAGCCTGATCTGGTCTTTCAGTGACCTGCTGCTGGGCTACTACGCACACATTCGCCTGGGCCTCAGTGCCTGGGATACCGGCATCCTGCTCTCCACTTCCCTGGCCTACAGCAGCGTGCTCGACCTGGTGCTCGCCTTTGCCTTCGTACGCATGACGGCACAGCACCGACGGGTGCCACGGTTGCAGCTGGCGGGAGGTGTCGCGACCGCCATCAGTGGCGTGCTTCTGTTCCTTCCTGTACCCGGGGGCCTGTCGCATGCCCTGGCCTGGATGATCGTCACGTCGGTACTGTTCCGTACCAGCTACGCGCTTTACGACCTCTCGCAGAACGCACTCATTTCCCTGCTTCCGAGGAATGCGGCGGAACTGACCCGATTTGCCGCCCTGCGGGCCATCGTCGCGCCGGCAGCGCGCCTGTGCATGGCGGGCTTCGGTTTCCTGCTCATCGGTGAACCCGCGTCACGGACCTGGGGCCACGAGACCACGGCCGCGATTGCCATCGGCATCATGATCGTGATGAGCGCGTGGCTCCTGGGGCGTCAACGACCTGCCCCCGATGCGCGTGAGCGGGCGGTACGACGGCTATCCGAATTTCCCGCTGCCCGGATGTCGCCCCTGCTGATCGCGACGGTGGCTACCTGCCTGCTGGCGTTGCCGGGGCGCTTTCTGCCGTTCACCGCGGATACGGTGCCCGGGTATTGCGCAGGTGCGATGCTCACCTTCGCCATGGTGCTCGGTTCCGTGGCGGGCCCCTTCGTGGCGACTCACATGGTGCGGACGGGACGCCAGCGCGCCATCGTCATGCTCGGGGGATTATCCATCGGCACCGCGATGCTGCTCATGGCCATACCGGTATTTCCGCTTCAGCTGACCATGGCCCTTCTTTACGGCGTGGGCCTCGGCGGCACCAGTGTGGTGGTGTGGAATGACGTGGCGGGCGTGGTGCGCGACCACGCGGCACGTACCGGGCAGCGTACCGATCTCACCTGCTTTGCCTTGCTCACCATGACGATCAAGATGACCATCGCGCTATCCAACATCCTCCTGGGTCATTACCTGGACGGCTTCCGCATGCGGCAACCCGACACACTCGCGGGACTGGCCGTTATCGCCGCATGCGGCGGCCTCGTCTATATCCTCGTGCTGCTATCTGATCGCTTCACCCTCGTGGGCAAGCAAGAGGCCGTGCGATGAAGCGACGCCCCGAGATCGAACTCTCCGCCGAGCATCGGCGGATCGTCTGGCATCTGCGCACGACCGGCCCCACCGCACGCATCGAACTGGCGAACCGGCTGGGGTTCCACAATGGCGCCCTGACCCGGCTCATCCGCGAACTGCTCATGCTCGGCGTCGTGGAAGAACGAGAACAGACACAGAGCGTGGCGCGCGGCCGGCCCACGGTGCCGCTTGCGCTGTCTGGCCGCGCAGGCTATGCAGCGGGTGCCATCGTGCATCCGGGGTGGCTTGAAATTGCCCTGGTCGATTTCACCGGCGAAACCATCGTGACGGATGTGGTGGCGTTCTCCAGCCCGGAGCCTCGCGACTTTGCCGAACAAGTGGATCGTCGCCTCAGGGAGCTGGCGCTGGAGCACAACCTGATGCGTTCGCGCTTCCTGGGCCTTGGCATTGCGGTGCCGGGCCCCATCGTGGCCGGCACTCCGTCACGGCGGCGCACCGTGAACTGGCTGAAGGCATGGCGGGACATCGACTACGACCACTATTTCGCCGATTACTTCGGTTTTCCCGTGTATATCGAGAACGACGCCACGCTGGCGGCATTGGCCGAGTTCTACGACAGCGGCCTGATCATGAGCTGCACCTCGGCCATCGTGTTCTTCGTGGGTCATGGCGTGGGCGGCGGTGTGATCCATCAGCGCGAGATCCTTCGCGGGGAGTTCGGCAACTCCGGCGACATCGGGCGTATGTTCCCCGCCGAGGACCCGAGGCCATCGGGCATCGACCTGCTCGCCTGCCTTCAGGCTGCCGGCGCGGACATCCCGTCGCTCTTCAACGTGGAATCCTGCCTCGCCAGCCACCGCTCCGTGATCGATGCATGGGTGGTGCGCGCAGGTGACCAGCTGGCCGTGGCGGCCCACAGCGGCGTCGCCTGGCTGGACCCGGGTGCCGTGATTCTTTCCGGGCCGCTGCCGCAGCCCATCCTGGATGCGCTTGGCGAACGCCTGCGCCAGTCCCCATGGATGAGCGAGTTGTCCTGGCTGCCCTTGCCGACCCTGTACGTGTCGCGCCTCGGCGCTTCGGCCGCTGCGGTGGGCGCGGCCCTGCTGCCCATCCACGAGATTCTGTCGGCCTCAACGGAATGACGATTTATTTCCGCTGAAATAAATAAATCCGTCACCCCCTCTGCCTAACGTTGCGCCGGCTCCGGCACTCACGCCGGCGATCTGGGGAAACCGTCACATGAAGAAGCTCCTGGCGCTGGGGACCGCGTTGGCAACCGCGGCCCTGTCCAGCACCGCCACCGCGCAATCGGCGGACACGCCGCAGGAAAAGCCTGCCACGCAGACCACGGATGGCGACAACAAACCCACCACCCTCGACTCGGTGCAGGTTACCGGCATCCGTCGCGCGAACGAGGCCGCCATCGAGAGCAAGCTGGCCGCCAACACCATCAGCGACGTGGTGAGCGCCACCGATGCGCGCGCCCTGCCCGACCTGACCATCGTGGAAGCCCTTCGCCGCGTGCCCGGCCTCTCGGTGCTGCCGGCCATCGACAACGAGCATCCGCGTGACGAGGCCTCCACGCCGGTGATCCGCGGCCTGGGCTCCAGCTACAACAATGTCACCATCGACGGCCTTACCGTGGCCTCGCCGGGCACGCCGAACGGCAACCTGGGCTCGGTCACCCGTGGCGTGCGCCTGGATATCCTGCCCTCGTCGATGATCAGCGAGATCGGCGTGGTGAAAACCTTCACCGCCGACCAGGACCCCAATGCCGTCGGCGGCGCCATCGACCTGCGCACGCGCAGTGCCTTCGACAACGGCAACAAGCCGTTCTTCACCATGGAAGCCTCGCTGGGCCACGCCAGCGACAACGGCGAACCTTCGTCGCAGATGGACCCGGGCTACCGTGTGAGCGGTACGGGCAGCACCACCTTCGGCAGCGATCATCAGTATGGCGTCGTGGTTTCGGCGAACTACCAGACGCTGAGCAGCTACACGTACACACACATGACCTCGGACACGGTCTTCTACAACTTCTACAACGCGGCCGGCCAGTTGCAGTCGGGCAACAACCTGGGCAACGGCCTGCCCGTGCCGCAGAACGACAAGAGCTGGTATGTGGAAGACAAGCGCGACCGCTACGGCATCACCGGCAAGTTCGAGGCACGTCCGTCCGACACCTTCGACGCCTACCTGCTTGGTGGTTATTACTATTTCAAAGACAACATGACCCGCAACGAGAACATCATCGACGGGCGCAACGGGCCGGTGGTCAACCAGGGGGCCACCTCGGGTACCTATCCGGTGGGCGACGTCGAGGTGGGGTACTCCAACCAGCAGATCACCACGCGTACCAAGGTGGGACAGGCCGGCTTCAACTGGCATCCGGACGACCGGCAGGAGCTGTCGGCGCGTGCGTCGTATTCCGATGCGACGTACGACGAACCGATCTACATGGTGAAGTTCATCGCGGGCGCCACGCGGCCGGCGCCCGGGTCCAGCGGCGCTACGGTCACGCCGTCTGCTCCGTTCGGCTTCACCTATGACACCAGTCGTTTCAATGCGGCGTTTCCCATCGATCCGTCGTCGTACTACAACCTCAACAATTACGGCCTGTTCTACTGGCGCCCCGACTACGGCCGCAATGCCGCCGACTCGATCCGTACCGCACGGCTGGACTATCGCTTCAACCAGGGCGAGATGGACCGGGGTTTCGGCTTTGCCACGGGCGCCATGTATACCGACGACCGCCCGTCGTACAGCGTGCATCGTGACGAATACGATCCCAACACCTCGGCGCCACCGATCAACCTCGCCGACTTTGCCGGCCCCCTGGGCGCGAGCCTGCCGTACAACCCCGGACTGAACCTGCTCACGATCGATCCGTCGAAGGTGAAGGCGTTTCTGGACAGCCTGCCGAAAAGCGATTTCAACAGCACCAGCCAGAACGACTTCAATAACCAGGACAATTTCGAGCACAAGGAACGCATCTTCGGTGGTTACGGCCTCGTCACCTACGCCACGGACCAGCTCTACCTCCAGGGCGGCCTGCATTACGACGGCGCCCTGCAGTCCACCGTGGGGTATATCCGCGGTACCGACAAGGTCTATCGCCCCGTCCGCACCTCATCGGACTACCGTCACCTTCTGCCGTCGCTGCTCGGCCGGTACAACCTCACCGACGATTTCGACATCCGCGCCGGCTACAGCCGCACGCTGGGTCGCCCACCGTATGATTCGTATGCCGCGCGCAGCTCGATCAATTTCGTCAACAGCAGCGATGTGGGCAACCCGAACGCCACGGGTGTGTCGGTCACCATCGGCAACCCGGCCATCAAGCCGCGTGTATCCGACAACTACGATCTCTCGTTCGACTGGCGCCTGCCCGAACAGACCGGCGGCCTCGTATCCGTAGCGCTGTTCGACAAGCAGATCCACGATGAGATCTTCACCGTCTCCGATCTCGGCTTTACCGATCCATCCAGCGGTGTCTTCTACAAGAACGCCATCGTCAGCACGCCGGTAAATGCCTCCAGCGCACGCATTCGTGGCGCGGAGCTGAGCGGCATCGTGAATTCCTTCGGAAGCATCGCACCGTGGCTGCGCTCGTTCGGCGCCAGCGCCAATGTGTCGTTCCTGGACGGACGGCTTGCCGTGCCGCTGTCCGCCGGAGGTACGCGCGCCGTGGACCGCCTGGTGGGCCAGCCCGATTACATCGTCAACGCCACCGTGTTCTACAACCACAACGGCCTGGAGCTGCGAGCCGCCTACAACAAGCAGGGACGTGCATTACGTTCCGTCGTCAGCGACGTAAGCTGGCAGGACCTCTACTGGGCTCCGCGCTCGCAGGTGGACCTGTCCGCCACATACCAGATCAGTCGTGACCTTGCCCTCATCGGCCAGGTCAGCAACGTCGGCCACAGCCGTATCACCACGGTCACCGGTCCCGGGCTCAACCTGCTCAAAGACAGCTACTCCGTACCCACCACCTACTGGTTCGGCGTGCGCTTCACGCCGAAGTTCTGAAGGATCGCGTCCCCATGAAGAGAACCCTCGTCCTTACCCTGACGATGCTTGCCAGCGCACTTGCCTGTTCCCACGTCGTCGCCGCCGACCGCGCCACGGCCATCGCCACGCGCCTGGCCAACCCCGATGCTGGCATCGTCGTCGTAGCGCACCGCGGTTGCCACAACGCCGCTCCCACGCATGCCCTGCCCGCCGCGCCGGAGAACTCCCTCGCCGCACTAGATCATTGCGTCACCCTGGGCGTCGACGTCATGGAGACCGATATCCGCCGCAGCCGCGACGGCTATCTGGTGATCATGCACGATGCCACCGTGGACCGGATGACCGATGGCCACGGCGCCGTCGCCGACCTGACGCTGGCCCAGCTGAAGGCCCTGCACCTGCGTGCCAATCAGGGTGGCCCGTCCGCACCTCTCACGGAGCAGACGGTCTCCACGATGGATGAGCTGCTCACCCATGCGGGCAACCGCATCATGGTCAACCTGGATATCAAGGAAGCGATCTATCCGGAAGTGATTGCTGCCGTGGAGCGGCTTGGTGCCACCCATCGCGTGATCGTGAAAACCGTGGCCGGTGCAGGCACACCACCGCTGGCCGCGATGGCCCCTTACGACCGCGTACCCTTCATGCCCATCCTTTCGGCCACTACGCCCGACGGCAAGGACCTCCCGCAGGTGCTGAAAACCCAGGCCAGCGGCAAGCGGCGTCCATGGGGATACGAACTACCGGTGATGGACCCGGACGTGTTCGGTGAACTCTCGGCGGCGGCCAAGCAGGCGCACGGGCGCCTGTGGGTGAACACGCTGGGCCAGGGCTTCGTGAATGGCTATGGCGGCGATGCGGAAGCACTGCGCGATCCGTCCGCAGTGTGGGGGCGGCTGTACAAGGACGGCGTGACGGTCTTCCAGACCGATGAGCCCGAGGCACTGGCCGCTTACTTCGCCGGCATGGCGAAGTAAGCCTTGTTCAGTGCGGCTCGCGCACGGCGGCGAGTGGTGTCTGGCTCGCCTCCAGTGCGTGCAGGTCGAATTCGTCGACGGATACCGGGCGATGGTTTTCATCGAAAGCGACATCGCCCGGCCGCCATCCCGCCTTGCAGCGCACGGACGCCCAGAAGCGCTTCATCACGCCGAGCTGCTGCCCCACGATGCCGCGATCATTGTCCGCGTTTACCGTAGGGTCGCCCACACCCGTGGCGCGTGCCGGTTCACCATACAGAGCGGTGCCGAACAGGATGTCCCAGATGGGGAAGACAAACGAATAATTGCAGTCGTGCAGGCCCGGACGATCCGGGTCCACGATCATGTGGTGCAGGCGGTGGTAGCGCGGATCGACCAGGATCTTGTCCAGCACCGGTCCGAAGCGCACGCGGATGTTCGCGTGGTCGAAGTTCTGCAACAGCTCGCCGATCAGCACGAGCAACGCGTACTCCGTGGGCGATACGCCAATCAGCACCGACACCGTGGATACGCACACCACTTCGAGCAGGTCGTCGAGGTAATGATCGCGGTCGTTCGACCAGCAGTTCAGCTGCTTCTGGCTGTGATGCAGGCTGTGCAGCGCCCACCACCAGGGAATCTTGTGCTGCAGGCGATGCACGACGTAATACACGAAGTCGTAGATCGCGTAATAGATCAGGAACAACACCACCGGGTGATGGCCCAGCCAGGGAAACGCACCTTGCAGGCTGAACAGCCCCGTGGGGTCATCGTCACCACCGCCACCAAACAGGTGGCCCAGCGGCGAGATCACCAGGTAAGTCACCAGCGGCAGCAGGCCGAACAGCTTGATGAGCGTATAGGCGCGATCAATGCGTGTGCCCTTGCGCTCGCTCCATGCTTCCAGCGGCCAGAGGGTTTCCATGGGCCGGAACACGAAGGCGATGATCGCCACCTGGATGCCTGTCAACAGGAAGTACTGCGCAATTTCCTGCGGATCGTCCACCAGTTTCGTGAGATGCACCGACGCCAGGGCCGGCGCAATCAGGTGGGCGGATAGCCAGTTCACCGTGGTGAACCAAAGGGCTTCCAGTGCGTGCATGGTCGATCAGGTCGTACTACGAAAAATCGGGAATCTATGCCCGAAGACCTTCGCCAACCTTTCAGCGCGGTCGTCTCCGGGCAACGCCGCCGTCTATCGTCCTGCTCGTGTTCATACCACGCCGGCCGCATGGATGCAGGCCGGCGTGGTGCCCACCCGTCAGGGTGCGGCGTGCTCTCGGATCAGGCGATCCTGGAGCAGTCCGGCCCGCTCCAGCGGCAGGTAAGCCAGCGCTGCCAGGTGCGAGTGGATGCGCTTCAGGTCGCGCAGGATCCGCAGGTACACATCGCCACTGCCGTCGCGGCGCTCGCGGATGCCACGGATGTGCCGCTCGGAGGCCTCATTTTCCAGCCGCCACAGGGTTTCCTTGCGCGACACCAGCTGCTGGGCCGCACGCAGGTCGCCACGCAGGAACACGGTGAGACCCAGGCGCAGGCTTTCCATCACGAGGGTATGCATTGCAGCGAGATCCTGGATGTCCTCGGCCGAGAAATCCTGGCCGCGCTCCGCCTTTTTCGCAGCGAATTCCATCAGGTTGTTCGCCGTGATGTCGCCGATGTGCTCGATGTTGATCACGAAGGCCAGGATCTCCTGGCTGCGCTCGCCGTCTTCCTCGTTCAGGGCTTCATTGCCCAGCTCCGTGAGGTATTCACGGATGGCCATGCCCAGGCGGTCGAGCCAGGGGTCGACACGGCTGATGGCGGCCGCACGAACGCGGTCGTCCTTGCCGAATACCTCCACCAGTCCCTTGAGCATGCCTTCCACCATGTCGGCCATGCGCATCGCTTCGCGCGCCGCATTGGCCAGCGCCACGTTGGCGGCGTCGAGCGCGCCTTCGTCGAGGTACTGCGGCACGCCCGGGTCGTCCGGGCGCGGCGGATCAGGTAGCAAGCGCACCAGCAGCTGCGCCATGCGCTCCACCGGCAGCAGGAAGATCAAGGCAAGGGCGAGATTGAAGGCCGTATGGAAATTCACCGCGATGCGTGCCGGCGAATCACCCAGCGGTGCCAGCCAGTGAGCCATGTAGGGCAGCAGCGGCAGGCAGACGATGCAACCGGCCAGGCGCACGAGCAGGTTGCCCAGCGGCAGGCGGCGTGCCACCGGCGTATGGGCTTCGAGCAGCGCCGGGAACGTACCGCCCAGGTTGGCGCCCAGCACCAGTGCGAGCGACCCGGGGGCATCGATGACACCGGCCGTGGCGAGTGAGGTCACCAGCAGCACCATCGCCACGCTGGAATGGAACAGCCAGGTCAGCAAGGCGGCCGACAGCAGGGCCAGCACCGGCTCGCTCTCCAGCGCGTTGAGCACCGCACGCAGGGCCTGCGCGTTCTCCACGGGGGCCAGCGACACCACCAGCAGGTGCAGGGCCAGCAGCATCAGGCCCAGGCCAATGCACACGCGGCCAAGGTTTTCAAAGCGCGCATCGTCGCTGCGCCGATGAATGGCAAAGCCCAGCAACACCAGCACCGGGGCGATGATCGAGATGTCGAATGACATCACCTGCACGATCAGCGTCGTACCCACGTTGGCGCCCAGCATCACGGCCAGCCCGGGCGCGAGACCCAGGAAGCCGCTGGCGGCAAACGAGGTAGCCATGAGGCCGGTGGCGGTACTGCTTTGCAGGATCGCGGTGAGGCATACGCCGAAGGCGAATGCCGCCGGCCGGTGTGCGAGGTAACGCCCCAGCCAGCGACGCAGCGCGCTGCCGTAGCCGCGCAATACGCCACTGGTGACCATATGTGTGCCCCACAGCAGCAGGGCCACGTAGCCGGCGATGTCGAGCAGTGCGAAGGTGCCCTTCATGGCCCATCTCCTTATTGCGGCGCCAGCGGCGGCCACGCGGAGCGGGCCGGCCGTGCCTAGCGGGCTACGGCGACCTGTCCGGCGCGTGCGCCGAAGGCTATCGATGTAAAGGGCGACATCGGCCTGGGGCCGGCGTCACCGCAAGGGTGAACGTCCATATGCCTCGGTGGAATCGGACAGGAATACCGCGGCACGGAATGCGCCACGGGCCGGCGCATTCTCGTCCTGCGGGGGAAACGCGTCAACCCGCGTCGTCGTCGCCGTAGAACTTCACGCCGATATGGATGCGGTCGCGGCCCTGGGCCCGGCGGTGCCGGTTGGTGTCGCGCAGGGAGTAGACGCAGCCGCAGTACTCCTGCTGGTAGAAGTTCTCGCGCTTGCTGATCTCGATCATGCGCTGGCTACCGCCGCCCTTGCGCCAGTTGTAGTCCCAGTAGGCCAGGCCGTCGTAGGGTGCGGCGGCGCGGTGGCCGCAGTCGTTGATCTGCGCCATGTTCTTCCAGCGCGAGATGCCAAGCGAGCTGGTGATCACGGGGAAGCCGTGCTCATGGGCATACAGCGCCGTACGCTCGAAACGCATGTCGAAGCACATCGTGCAGCGGATGCCGCGCTCCGGTTCGTTCTCCATGCCCTTGGCGCGGGCGAACCAGTTGTCGGTGTCGTAGTCCGCATCGATGAAGGGCACCCCGTGCTTCTCGGCGAAGCGGATGTTTTCCTCCTTGCGCAGGAGGTACTCCTTCACCGGATGGATATTGGGGTTGTAGAAGAACACGGTGTAATCGATGCCGGATTCGAGGAAGGCCTCCATGACCTCCCCCGAACACGGCGCGCAGCACGAGTGCATCAACAGCTTGTGGCCGCCGTTGGGCAGTTCCAGTTTTTCGCGTACGGCTGAACTCATTTCTCTCCGGACAACAGCTTGACCACGCTGGAAAAGTCCAGTTTACCATTGCCCGCCTTGCTGTTCATGGCGTAGAGATTGCGCGACAGCTCGCCCAGCGGAATGGAAGCGCCCACGCTCATCGCCGCTTCGGCGGCGAGGCCGAGGTCCTTCAGCATGAGATCGTTGCCAAAGCCACCCGTGTAGCCGCGCGATGCCGGGGCGTTTTCCAGCACGCCCGGCCACGGGTTGCACACCTCGGTGGCCCAGCTGCGGCTGGTGCTCACGGCCATCATCTGCGAGAGCACCCTGGGGTCGAGGCCATGGGCCACGCCGAGGGCAATGGCCTCACCGGTGACGGCCATGATGGCGCCCAGCGCCATGTTGTTGCACAGCTTGGCCACCTGCCCGGCGCCACTGGCACCGACATGGAACAGGTTCTTGCCCATGGCCGACAGCACGGGCTTCGCACGGTCGAACGAGGCATCGTCGCCACCGACGATGAAGGTGAGCGTGCCGGCGGCAGCACCGGCCGTGCCACCGGACACCGGCGCATCGATCATCGACAGGCCTCGCGCAGCCGCCGCCTCGGCCACCTTGCGGGCGCTGGCCGGGGCGATGGTGCTGCAATCGATCACGAGAGCGCCTGCCGGTATATGCGACAGGATGCCCTGCTCGCCCAGGAACAGGCCCTCCACATGGCGGCTGGCCGGCAGCATCGTGATGACGACCTCCGCACCGGCGAGTGTGTCGACGGCATCCTTCGCGGCTACGGCCCCAGCCTCGACGGCATGGGCGACGGCGGCGGGCACCAGGTCGAAGACGCGGACAGAGTGACCGGCCCTGGCGAGGTTGGCGGCCATCGGGCCGCCCATGTTGCCCAGGCCGATGAAAGCGATATGGCTCATGCGAATGTCCTTTGGGTAACCGTGTCAGTCAGGTCGGCGAGCGGATGCGTGCCGTCGGCCCAGGGTGCCTTGAAGAAGCCCTCGCTCCAGCGAGCGTCGGCCTCTTTCTGTGCGGAGGGGTTCCAGTGCGGGCTGCGATCCTTGTCGATCAACAGGGCGCGGATGCCTTCCTGGAAATCGCCATGGGCCGCGCAATGCAGCGACACGATGTATTCCATGCGGAAGACGTCGGCAAGCGGCATCTGGCGTGCACGCTGCTGGAGTTCGAAGGCCAGTCGCGCGGAGCCCGGCGAGCCGGCCGCCAATGTGTCACGTGCGGTCTTGAGCCAGGGATCGTCGCTGGTGTCGGCGCGGATGGTTGCGACGATCGTGTCGAGATCGTTCCCGGAACACAGCGTGGCGATGTGCCCGGCATGGCGCTGGAACGGACCCGGTTCACCTGCAACCGCGCGGCCGCCGAGCAAGTCGGCCAGCAGGGTCGCATTGACGGCCTCGTCGTCCTTCCATGCGGTGGACAGCAGTTCGGCATACACCGTATCCCTGTCGGCTTCGGCAAGCTGCCAGTCCGCCAGCTTCGCGGCGATGGCATCCGACGCGTTGAGCAGGGCACCGGTAAGACCCAGGAACAGGCCGCCATGATCCGGCAACCGGCTCAGCAGGCCGCTGCCGCCGACATCCGGATACAGGCCCACGGTGATCTCCGGGAACGCCAGCTTCGAGCGCTCGGTGACCACGCGATGGCTGGCGCCGGACATCAGCCCGATGCCACCACCCATGACGATGCCATGCCCCCAGCAGAGAACCGGCTTGGGATAGGTGTGGATGCGATGGTCGAGGCGGTATTCCACCTCGAAGAACTGCGCGGCATAGGCATTGCTGCTGACGTCGCTGGCACCGCTTTCCCGGTAATCGCGCATCGAGCGATACAGGCCATGCAGGTCGCCACCTGCACAAAAAGCTTTCTCGCCCGCGCCCTGCAACACCACCAATGCAATGTCCTCATCCGCTGCCCACGCATCGAAGCGTTCGGTCAGCAGCAGGGCCATGTCCAGTGACAGGCCATTGAGCGTCTTCGGTGCATTGAGCGTGGCGATGCCGATGCGCTTGCCGTTGTTCGCCGTGCGTTCCTCGAAAAGAACCGGCGATTCGATGGCCCCGGGCGCGTTCATGCGTTCTTCCATACCGGAGCGCGCTTTTCGAGGAAGGCGGCTACGCCTTCGCGCTGGTCCTGGCTGTCGAACAGATCGACGAAGGCCTCGCGCTCGGCCACCAGCGACGCCACATGGGTCTGGCTGCGGGTGGACTGGATCAGGCGCTTGCTGGCCGCCACGCTGGTCGGGCTCTGTTTTTCGACCTGCTTGGCCCAGGCGATGGCCTTCGCCCTGCCCTCGCCCTTCGGCACCACCTCTTCGACCAGGCCGATGCGCTGTGCGGTGGCAGCGTCGACACGCTCGCCGAGCAGCACCATGCGCTTGGCCCAGCCCTCACCGACCAGGCGTGCCAGGTTCTGCGTGCCACCGGCACACGGAAGCAGGCCGACGCTGGCCTCGGGCAATGCCATCTGCGCGTGTTCCTCTGCAATGCGCAGGTCGCAGGCGAGCGCGCATTCCAGGCCGCCGCCCATGGCGTAGCCGTTGATCGCGGCGATGCTCACGCCCCGGAACGCGGACAGCGTTTCGAAGGCTTCACCGAAGCGACGCGCCGCCTCGCGGGCCAGCGCCTTGTCGCCATCGGCGAACTGCTTGAGGTCGGCGCCGGCCGAGAAGAACTTCTCGCCGTCGCCCACGATGACCAGCGCGTACACGTCGCGCTGCGCATCGAGATCGCGCACCAGGTCGCGCAGGGCCGAAAGGCTGTCGCGTGTCCAGGTATGCGCCGGTGGGTTGTTGAGGGTGACGATCGCAGTATGACCGTCCACTTCCAGCTTCAGGCCGGTGTACGTCTTGCCGGCAAGGCTCATCGCAATTCCTCTTCCGTGTTCAGCAGGTGGCGCGCCACGATCACGCGCATGATTTCGTTGGTGCCTTCGAGGATCTGGTGCACGCGTGCGTCACGCAGCAACCGCTCGACGGGGTATTCGCGGATGTAGCCGTAGCCGCCATGGATCTGCAACGCGTCGTTGCAGATCGAGAAGCCGGCATCGGTGGCGAAGCGCTTGGCCATGGCGCACCAGACCGTGGCATCGCCACGACCGGCATCGAGCTTGCGCGCCGCCGTATGCACCATCTGCCGTGCGGCCACGAGTTCGGTGGCCATGTCGGCCAGCTTGAACTGCAAAGCCTGGAAGTCGGCCAGCTTGCGGCCGAACTGGGTGCGTTCGCCCATGTAACGACGCGCCGCATCGAGCGCGCCCTGTGCGGCACCCAGCGAGCAGGCGGCAATGTTCAGGCGGCCGCCATCCAGGCCTTTCATGGCGATACGGAAGCCCTCGCCTTCCTCGCCCAGGCGATGATCGACAGGCACGCGCACGCCATCGAAGGTGACCGCCCGCGTGGGCTGGCTATGCCAGCCGAGTTTTTCCTCGTTGCGGCCATAGCCCACGCCTTCGGCATTCGCCGGCACGGCGAACGCACTGATGCCACGCGCGCCTTCGCCACCCGTGCGGGCCATCACCACCAGCATGTCGGTGGCACCGGCACCGGAAATGAATGCCTTGGCGCCGTGGAGCACGTAGTGATCGCCATCGCGTTCGGCCCGCGTCTTCAGCGACGCGGCATCCGAACCCGCACCGGGTTCGGTCAGGCAATACGACGCCAGCTTGCCGCCACTGGCCAGCTCGCTGGCCCACTGCTCGCGGATGGCCGGTGTGCCGAAGGTGGCGAGCATCCAGCTCGCCATGTTGTGGATGCTGATATAGGCGGCAGTGGAAGGATCCACCGCCGCCAGTTCCTCGAACACGATGGTGGCGTCGTGGCGGGTGAGGCCCGAGCCACCGACGTCTTCGCCGATGTACAAGCCGCAGAAGCCGAGTTCGCCGGCCTTGCGGATCGCCTCGCGCGGGAACTCGCCTTCTGCATCCCAGTGAGCCGCGTATGGCGCCATCTCGGCCAGCGCGAAATCGCGCGCGGCCTCGCGGATGGCGGCCTGGGTTTCCGTCAGGTCGTGTGCCTGGATATCCATGGCAGCGTCCGTCACTTAAGGCTGATGGTGGTGTTCACGCCGACATGCAGGGTGTCGTCATCGAACCAGCGCTGGGTCACCGTCTTGGTCTGCGTGTAGAACATCACCACCTGCTTGCCGTAAGGGCCCAGGTCGCCGAGCTTCGACGCGCGCGAACCGGTGAACGAGAACAGCGGCACCGGCACCGGGATCGGCACGTTGATGCCCACCTGGCCCACGTCGATGTCTTCCTGGAAGCGGCGGGCTGCGGCACCCGACTGGGTGAACACCGCCGTACCGTTGCCGTTGGGGTTGGCATTGACCATGTCGATGGCTTCGTCGAGCGATTCGGCGCCCAGGATCACCAGCACCGGGCCGAAGATTTCCTCGTCGTAGATGCGCATGCCCGGCTTCACGTTCGAGAAGATCGTGGGGCCGACGAAGTTGCCGTCCTCATAACCGGGCACGTTCGGCTTGCGGCCATCGAGATCCAGCGTGGCACCCTGCTCCACGCCCGAGGCGATGAAGCCCTCGACACGTTCGCGCGCGGCGCAGGAAATCAGCGGACCGACGTCCGTGCCGGCTTCGTTGCCGGCATTGACGCGCAGTGTCTTCGCCTTGGCGACGAGATCGGGAATCCACTCGCGCGCCTCACCCACGAGCACGGCGGTGGAAGCGGCCATGCAACGCTGGCCCGCGGCGCCGAACGCCGCGCCCACGAGTGCGTTGAGGGTCTGCTCGCGATTGGCATCGGGCAGCACCACGGCGTGGTTCTTTGCGCCCATCATGCACTGCACGCGCTTGCCGGCCAGCGAGGCGCGGTTATACACGTGCGTGCCGACCCTGGTGGAGCCCACGAAGGATACAGCCTTGATGTCGTTGTGATCGCAGATGGCGTTCACCACCTCTTCGCCGCCGTGCACCACGTTGAGCACGCCCTTCGGGATGCCGGCCTCGATGGCCAGTTCCACGAGGCGCATGGTCACCATCGGGTCCTGCTCGGACGGCTTCAGCACGAAGGTGTTGCCGGTGGCAATGGCCATCGGAAACATCCACAGCGGAATCATCGCCGGGAAATTGAACGGCGTGATGCCCGCGCACACGCCCAGCGGCTGCAGCAGGGTGAAGGTATCGACGCCCGTGGCCACGTTATTGGCCAGTTCGCCCAGCTGGAGGTTGCCGATGGCGGCGGCATGCTCCACCACTTCCAGGCCACGGAAGACATCGCCCTCGGCGTCCGGCAGGGTCTTGCCCTGCTCCGCGCTCAGGATGGCGGCCAGCTCCGTCATGTTTTCGCGGATGAGCTGCTGGTACTTCAGGAAAATGCGCGCGCGGGTGCCGATGGGCGTCTTGCGCCAGGTGCGGAAGGCGGTTTTCGCCGCCGCCACGGCGGCATCGACTTCGGCGGGCGTGGCGAACGGCACGCGGGCGAGGACCGCCTGGGTGGCCGGGTTGACCACGTCGCGCCATTGGGTGGTGGTGGATTCGACGAACTCGCCGTCGATCAGGAGTTTGACTGTCTTGACGCCAGTCGCCACGGTGTCCAGCTTGTTCATTGTGCAGCCTCCGAAACGCTTACCCGCGAAATGGGCGTGCGGAACGGACAAGACGATCGAGACAGCCGGAGCCATGACGGATCAGCTCGCCAGGTGCCTCCGCGACGCCCGGGAACCTGTGATCTTCCCAGTGTAGCGCCGCGCCCGTGACCCTCAAGCTGCACTGCGGTATCAATCCGGCGTCGCAGGCCACAATGGCAGTGTGATGCGGGCTACCGCGCCTTGCGCATCCTCGCGCGAAATCAGCTCCAGGCTGCCGCCCTGGGCTTCCACGATCTGCCGCGACAAGGCCAGTCCGATACCAGCGCCATGGGGCTTGGTGGTGAAGAAAGGCACGAAAAGACTGCCGCTCGCCGGAAGACCCGGCCCCCCGTCACTCACCACGATGCACGCGCGCCGTGCCTGGCATGACCAGGCAAGCCTCACCTCAGCATCGCCGCCCGCTTCGATGGCATTGCGCAACACGTTGATAAGTACCTGTTCGAGCTGATCGGCGTCGCCGTTCAACTGCAGCGCCGGGCCACCCGCCAGAAAGATCCGCCTGTCGTCGAACAATGCAGCGACTCGATGGCACAACGTCTCCACGTCCACGGGCGTACTTTGTGGTGGGGGCAGGCGCGCGAGCCGCGCATAACCGCCGATGAAGCGCTGCAACGCATCGCTGCGCCGGGCGATAACCTGCAACCCATGCCGCAGATCGTCGTGCAACTCATCGCCCAGCGGCAGGCCCGGGGGCGGAAGCACGCCCTGCAAGGTATCTACCAGCGAGGCGATGGGCCCCATGGAATTGTTGATCTCGTGACTGAGCACGCGTAGCAGGCGACGGAAGGCCTGCGCTTCCTCCTCACGCAATGCGCGTTCCATAGGCTGGACGACAAGCAGGCGTCCCTCCTGGCTGCGGCTGCGCAAATTACCGTGCACGATCTGCCAGCGTCCGGATGCCATGGGAAAGCCATGCGCTACGATGTCGCCGGAAGGCACGTCAAATAACGCGTCGAGCCCCAGCGATGCCACGTCGTTACCCAGCAGTTCGCCGGCATCCCTGCCGAGCAACCGCTCGGCCGCCGGGTTGACCAGGCGCAGGCGATCGCCCTGCTCGAAGGCGAATACGGCGCCATCCAGCGCCGCCAGCGTCTTGCTCAGCAATTGCAGGTTTTCCTGCACGCTGCGTTGTTCGTCCTGTAGTCGTTGCGCAAGTTCGTTGAAACGGTGCGCAAGATCGGCAAACAGCGGATCATGTGCGACCTCCACCGCTCTCACGCCGTAGTCGCCCTCGCGCAGCGCTTCGATGAGGTTGGCTACCGTACGCATGCGCGAAGGACGCTCTCCTGCAAAACGCAACGCGGCCAGCGTGAGCAGCGCGACCAGCAGCAGCAGGCCACAGGCTTCGGCCGGTGCCGGCGTACCAGCGACAAGCACGCTGGCCAGGGCTGCCAGCGAGGGCAGCGCCACGAGCAACATGTGACCGGGAAAGGTTTTAATCCGCATCATCGCGTTGCAGGCCGTACTTTTCCATGCGCCGATACAGGCTCTGCCGGGTGATGCCGAGATGTTCGGCCGCGCGTACGAGGTTGCCTTCGTGTCGATCCAATGCACCACGCAGCATCATGGCCTCCGCGTCGTCCAGCGTCATGTCCTGCACGTCACGCGTCTTCGCGGCCGGACGCAGACGAAGATCGGCCACATCGACGCGACTGCCACCCAGCAAAGCGGCACGCTCCATCGCATGGGCCAGCTCACGCACGTTGCCTGGCCACGCATAGTCGAGCAGCGCCCGCTCGACGGAGGACTCCAGGGCAGGAGCCTCGCGCCGATAGCGGCGGCTGGCCCCGGCAAGGTAATGCCTTGCAAGCGGCAGGATGTCGTCGCGGCGTTCGCGCAAGTCCGGCACGCGCAGCGGGAAGACCCCGAGCCGGTAGAGTAGGTCTTCGCGGAAGCGGCCCGCCGCTACTTCGGCGTCCAGATCGGCATTGGTGGCGGCGATCACACGCACGTCCACGCGCTGCGTGCGCGACGCACCCAGTCGCTCGAACTCGCCGTCTTCCAGCACGCGCAGCAGCTTGGGCTGCTGCGCGGATGGCAGGTTGCCTATCTCGTCGAGGAACAGCGTGCCCCCGTCGGCTACTTCGAAACGCCCTGCCCGGTCCTGACGCGCATCCGTGAACGCCCCCCTGACGTGCCCGAACAGTTCGGACTCGAACAGCGTCGGCGCCAGTCCGCCGATATCCACTTTGACAAAGGCGCGGGCGCGACGTGGGGACAACTGGTGGATGCGTCGAGCGAGCACACTCTTGCCCGTGCCGTTGGCGCCCAGCAGCAAGACCGAGGCGTCGCTCATGGCCACGCGGTTCACGTCGTCCATCAGGCGACGCATGGCAGGCGATTCGGCGACAAAGCCCGAGTCAGCGTCATCGAGAAGGATCGCCTGGGCAGCCCGCAGCCTGCGGTTGTCCTTCTCGCTACGCTGCAAGGATACGCGTGCCTCCAGCACGCTCAGCAGGCGCGCGTTCTGCCAGGGCTTTTCGACGAAATCCACCGCCCCCTCGCGCATGGCTTCGACGGCAAGCCCGATGCTGGCCCAGGCCGTCATCGCTATGACCGGAAGCTCCGGCCAACGCGATGCCAGTTCGCGGATCAGGGCCAGGCCCTCCTCGCCAGAGGTGGTATCGGTGGCGTAGTTCATGTCGACGAACACCGCCGCGTATTCGTCGCCGGACAACATGGCCAGCGCCTGGGCCGGCGACTCCGCCCCGCTCGTGCGGTATCCGGAGTGCTTCAGCAACAGGCGCAAGGCGTCGTGCACCGCAGGCTGGTCGTCGACCACGAGGATGTGGGGGGAGGTTTCGGCCATGACGGGAGTCTAGTCCATGCGCAATGCTTGCATCGGCCGGACGCGCGCGGCACGCCATGCGGGCGGCAGGCTCGCAAGCACGCCGGACACGCCGAGTACCAGCAGCACCGCAGCGATGGCCAGTGGATCGACCGCTGCGATGCCGAACAGGAAACTCTCCAGCAGGCGCGACAAGGCGAGTGCGGCACCGAGGCCGATCGCAAGGCCGAGACCCAATTGAATCGATGCTGCGCGCAGCACGGTCTGCAGTAGCCGCGATCGCGTGGCCCCCAGCGCGGCACGCACGCCATATTCATGACGGTGCGAGGCGACCACCACGGACATCACCGCGTACAACCCCACCGACGCCAGCAGCAAGGCCAGCCCGGCAAACAAGCCGACCAGCAGCAGGTTGAGCCGCTGGGCACTCGTGGTGCCCGCCACCACGGCATCCAGGGAGCGCACATTGGCGATGGGTTGGCTGTTGTCTACCGCGGCCACGGCGTCACGCAGTGCCGTCTCGTCCATCGGCACCCCAGGCTGGCGCCGGACCGCGAAACTGAAGGGGCCGAACTCGCGCAGCACGGACCAGATCGACGCCGGCATCTGCGCCACCGGTGCGTAAAGGATGCCCGGCGCTTCCTCGGCCGGCCCGTACTGGCGCACGTCACCCACGATGCCCACCACCCGCATTGCCATCATCGTGTCGTCGCCGGTCGGGATGGACACCCGCTTGCCCAGCGGTTCGTCGCCGAGGTACCTGCGGGCGAACGTCATGCTCACCACGCATACGGGATCGGCGCTTCCCGCGTCGGTATCCACGATGCCACGTCCGGCCAGCAGGGGCACGCCCACCGTATCCAGGAATCCAGGGCTCACCAGCCGGTACTGGGCGGAAAAGTTGCGTCCGTCCGGCATCGTCAGTGAATAGTTGAGCTGGTTGCCCGTCGGCAGGTTGGTGGACAAGCCGGCCTGCACCACACCCGGCAGCGCCTGCAATCGTTCCACCACGCGCCTGGCCAGGGTCGTGGCATCGGCCACGCTGACATAGCGCTCACGGACCGGCGACAAGGTGAAGGTGCCGACGGCATGACTGGTGAATCCCATGGGCACCGATTCGAGCTTCTGCACAGTGCGGGTGAACAGCGCCGCGCCCATCAGCAGGACAACCGCTACCGCTACCTGGGCCACGACAAGCGCGCGACCGGTGCGGCTGTCTTCCCTGCTCATTCCCGTGCGCCCGCCACTGACCAGTTCCCCTCGCCAGTCACGGCGGCGTGCGCGCAGTATCGCCAGCAGGGTAGCCGCGAGGGCAGCGACGAGTCCGGCCAGGAATGCAAAAGCAATGCTGGTGGCGCCCAGGCGTATCGTTGCCCCGCGTAGCCATTCCGGCGGGATGACACCTTCGAGCATGCGCAGCCCCATCCATGCCAGCAGCAGGCCGCCCACCGCGCCGAGCGTGCCGATCAGCAGTCCTTCGGCAAGCGCGGGCAGGCTCAGGCGCCCTGGCGAGGAACCTAGTGCGGCGCGTACCGCCGTGGCATGGGTCCGCGACAGAGAGCGCAGCAGGATGAGGCTCGCCAGATTGATCCCCGCTATCAGCAGTACACACACGGCGGCACCCATGAACAACCAGACCGTCTTGCCGGTGCTGGCCGCAAAGACGCTGGTCATCAGTGGCAATGCGTTTGGCGGAAACGCCGCAAGGTAACCGCGTACGCGGTCGACATCGCGGCGGCCTGCGAGCAGCAGGGGCGTAAGCGTGGCCGCAACCTGTGCCGACATGCTGGAGACCGTCGTGTCCGGCCGCAGGCGTCCCACGATAAGCTGGTTCACCGACAGGTCCGTATCATTGAGATCCGGTTGCAGCGACATGGCCAGGTCGAAGGGTCGCGGCCACGCGAAGTCCTTCGGCAACACGCCCACGATCTGTGCCGGACGACCTTCTACCTGAAGGCTGCCACCCACAACGGCCGGATCCGCACGGAAACGCGAACGCCAGAACGCATCGGAGAGGATGACGGCGCGAGGGCCGTGCGGCAGATCCTCTGCCTCATCGAAATTTCGGCCCAGCGCCATGGGCATACCCAGGGTGCGGAAGAAACCGCCATCGGCCCGCAGCGCCAGCGCAACCTCCGGATGACCTCCCGGTGCGATGTTCACGTTGATGACCGAGTTCATCAGCATGCCTGCCGATTCGATCCCGGGCAGCCGCTTCAACGGGGCGTAATAGCCCGGTGCGGCGATGTTCTCGTTGACGTCATCGACCGAGCCCAGCGTGACCAGTCGCCCCGCGTCCGGGAATGGCAAGGGCTTCAGCAGGGCCTGGTCGATCATGGCGAACACGGCGGTAACCGTGGCAATGCCCAGCGCGAGCGTGAATACGGCCAGGGTGAGGAACCCGGGACGGCGCAGCAGGCCGCGCCATGCCTGCATGCCCTCGCCCAGCGCAACGGAAGCGGCGATCACGTTGACGCCTCCCGTAGTACCGGCAGCGGCATGTCATCCGCACCGCGCAGGCGTTCGAGCGCGTCCTCATCCACGATCCGACCATCGAGCATATGTACGATACGTCCCGCCCGACGGGCAAAAGCAGGATCGTGGGTTACCATGCACAAGGTGGCGCCATCCCGGTTGAGCTGTTCGAGCAACTGCATCACGGCCTCGCCATTGCGCGAATCCAGGTTGCCCGACGGTTCGTCCGCGAGCAGGATGCGCGGCTCACCCACCAGTGCACGTGCCACCGCCACACGCTGCTGCTGTCCACCCGACAGCTGTCCGGGATAATGCCGCTGGCGATGGCTCATGCCTACCTGGTCGAGTACCTCGCGCACGCGGCGTTGCGCGATATCGCGACGGTAGTCATCGCGGAAAGTGAGTGGAAGGGCTACGTTCTCTTCCACGGTGAGGTCAGCGATGAGGTTGAATGCCTGGAAGATGAAACCGATCTTGGCATTGCGAACGCGGGCCTGGCTCCGCAGATCGAGTGCGGCCACATCGGCGCCGTCGAGCAGGAGGCGCCCGCTCGTGGGCGTGTCCAGCAGTCCAAGCAGGGAAAGCAGCGTGGACTTGCCACAGCCCGACGGGCCGGTGATCGCGACGAAGTCGCCTGCGGCGATATCCAGGGCCACGTCGGACAACGCATGGGTTTCCACCTCGTCGGTATGAAAGACCTTGCCCAGTCCTTCTAGGCGGATGAGTGGCCCGGTGGTGATGTTCATGGCGCAAATCCTCTCATTTCAGCGCAGCTGCAAAGTGTCGTAGCCGCTCCAGCGGCTCGTATCGGAAAGAATCACCTGGTCCCCGACGCGTAGGCCTTCGCTGACCGCCGTGCGATCGCTCGACATCTTGCCGAAGCGTACCGGCACACGACGCGCCATGCTTTCACCCGGATGGATCACGAACACGGTGGCGGTCGTGTCGGGCGCGGAGGCATAGGGCCGGCCGATATTCACCACGTCAGGCAGCGTACCCAGCACGATGCGACCATCCACCGACAGGTCGGGACGTGCGCCCTTCGGCAAGGGAGCGTCGAAGGCGGCATCGACGGTGACGCTGCCGTTGCGCACCGACGGATCCACACGGATGACGCTGCCCCGTGCCACGCCATTGCGCGTGTCCACATCCACCGGCAGGTCGAGCATGAGCGCGGCGGCGAGCGTTTCAGGTACCTGCAGGCGGGCCATCAGGTCATCCGGGCGCGCCACACGGGCCAGCTTCGCCCCCGCTGCGATCTGCTGGCCGGGCTCCACGTCCACCTGCTGGAGGATGCCGTCGATGCCTGCGCGTACCGTCATCGCGTCCACCTGCTGCCTTGCGATCTCCAGTGCGCTGGCCGCCTGGTCGCGCAGGGCCTCCGAAGATCGCTGCTGGGCCACCATGTTCGCGCGCAGCGCGCTCACCCGCTGCCGCTGTATGGCCAGCTTGCGCTCATCCTGCGCTACCGTGATGCGGCTTTGCTCCACCTCGATGGCCGTGGTGGCGCCCGAGCGGAAAGCGCCCTCGTTTGCCCGCTTCTTCACCTCGGCCATATGCAGGTCGGCCTCTGCCTGCACGACGGTTGCCTGCAGATCGAGCAGTTGCGAATCGAGCGAGGTCCGCACGGCGGATACGCTGGCCTGCGCACCGGCCAGTGCCGCCTGCTGTTTCTGCAGGTTGGCTTGCAACTCCGGGTTGGTCATCCGCACGATGACCGTGCTGGCCTCTACGCGAGCACCCGGCTCCACCAGTACCTCCTGCACGGTGGCCGTGGTGCCCGCCGTAATCCAGCGCAACCGTCGTGGCACCAGCGTGCCGCCGGCGCGGATTTCCATGTTCATCTGCCCTCGCTGTGCCGTACCGATCCACAGCTCTGTGCGGGCCACGCTGGGAGAGGCCTTGCCTCGCGTAGCGGAAAGGCCAATGAGCGCGACGCCTCCCACGCAGGCGGCGAGCATCCACAGGGGAAAGTAACGGATGGAATGGGAGGGCTTCGGAATGTCCATGCCGGACGCAGTGCATGAGCCGTGCCACACCGGGAAAGCCGCCTGAAGGCGCCATCGAAAGGCGCTTGCTGTACGCCAGCGGACAACCCGCGTCCGCTGGCGTACGTGCACACGAATGTGAAAGCACGGGCGCGGGTGCAGCATGCTACGTCCGCAGGTATGCCGTAGAATGCGCGACCACAGGGGGCGGGGCCGGGGTAAGTCCATGATGAGGGAACAGGAAGCATGCGCCGTTACCGGCGACGTGCTCATCGTCGAACGCGACCTTTCGGCCCAGGTGCGCCTGCGGCAGCTGCTGCGCCACGCCGGCTACGAGCCGTCCATCGTTCGCGTGGCCGACGGTCTCGCCGATGCACTGGCCGGCATTGCCTTTCGCGATGTCTCCGTGGTGCTGGTTGATGCGGGACTGCCGCGTGGACAGGCCTGCGAGCTGATTACCTGGATGACCGCACAGCGACCCGATGCCATGACCATCGCCGTGGCGACCGGCGGTGACGATGACGACCTCGTGCGGGCCATGCGTGCCGGCGCACACGGCTGCCTGCTCAAGGAACGCGACGACGTGGAACTGGTGATGGCCCTGCGCAGCGTCAGGCGTGGGGGCGTGCCCATCGATCCATTCGTTGCGCGTCGCCTGTTGCGCGGCATGGATATTCCCGTCAGTGCCCCTGCGGACCCGGCGCCTGCGCAGGAATCAGCCACAGGACAGTCCTTGCTGTCATCGCGCGAGATCGACGTGCTGCGACTGGTCGCGCAGGGCTTCAGCAATCGCGAGATCGCCGGCCTGAGCGGCCTGTCGCACTTCACCGTCGAAGGCTATACGAAGACGATCTACCGCAAGCTGGCGGTGCGCTCGCGCACCGCCGCCGTTTTCGAAGCCCGCTCCATGGGCCTGCTGCCACCCTGAGTATCAGCCGGCGGCAGGCTCCGGGGTCTCCGTGGGTTTCGGCGCCGGATGTATCTTGCGCAGCGGCACGTCGCGCAGCAGCCAGGCCAGGCAGAATGCGGCGGCGAGTACGCAGGCGGCCACGTGGTAAACGGTGTGCAGCGACGAGCCGAAGGCGTGGATATACGCCTCGTGTGCTGCGGGCGGCAGCTTGCGCAAGGCTTCCGGGCCAAGGCCGTGGGTTGATACCGGCATGGGCAGTGCCAGTTCGGCCACGCGCGATTGCAGGCCGTGGGTGAAGATAGCCCCGAACACCGACACGCCGATCGAGCCGCCGATGGAGCGGAACATGGTTACGCCGGAAGTCGCCACGCCCAGCAGCTTCATGTCGACGCTGTTCTGCGTGGCGAGGATCAGCACCTGCAGCACCATGCCAAGTCCTGCACCCAGCAGCGCGGAATATCCGTAGAGGATTTCCAGCGGCATGTCCTCGCGGAACGTTCCCATCAAAACCAGGGCCACGGTGGACAGGAAGGTGCCCACGATGGGGAACATGCGATAACGCCCGATGCGGCTGATGAGGCGCCCGCAGATGATGGACGTTACCAGCAGGCCACCCATGAGCGGCAGCAGCTGCATGCCGGCGGCGGTGGGCGACACGCCCTTCACCACCTGCAGGTACAGCGGCAGGAACGTGGTGGAACCGAATAGCGCGGCACCCACGAAAAGACCGATGAGGCAGCTCAGCAAGAAGGTGCGGTGACGGAACAGGTGCAGCGGGATGATCGGCTCCTCCGCCATGCGCTCTTCGTAGATGAAGCCCACCACGCCGATCACGGCGAACGCGAGGATGAACCACAGCTCCGCCGAGGACCAGGGCAGCACGTTGCCACCCTCGGTGGTGAACATGACGAGGCTCCCCAGCGCGAGGGTCAGCCAGGCGGCACCCCAGTAGTCGATACGGTGCTTCACGTGCCGCGCGTGCGGATGGAACGCCACCGCGATCACCAGCAGCGCGAGCACGCCCAGCGGCAGGTTCACGTAGAAGATCCAGCGCCATGAAAGGTGATCGACCATGAAGCCACCGATCAGGGGGCCGATGACCGTGGCCAGGCCGTAGACACCGCCGAACAGCCCCTGGAAGCGGCCGCGCTCCGCAGGCGGGATCACGTCACCGATGGCCGCCATGGTGATCACCAGCAGGCCGCCGCCACCCAGCCCCTGCAAGGCTCGCATGAGCACCAGTTGGGTCATGTCCTGGGCCAGTCCGCAAAGCACCGAGCCGGCCAGGAAGATGCCGATGGCGACCTGGAGCACCACCTTGCGCCCGTAGAGGTCGCCGAACTTGCCGTACAGCGGCACCACCACCGTCGAGGTCAGCAGGTAGGCCGTGACCACCCACGACAGGCGGTCGAAGCCGCCCAGGTCGCCGACGATGGTAGGCAGGGCCGTGGAGACGATGGTCTGGTCGAGCGCCGCCAGCAGCATGACCAGCATGAGCGCGGGGAATAACACGCGGAGCGAGGGCGTCGAGGTCGCGGACACGGGAGTACCGATAATTAATTAAGTGGTTAGTTAATATATGGGCCGATCGTGGCCATCGTCAATGGGAGGCCTCTCGTGGTATCCATCCCCCTGTTAAGTTCCGACGGAGACCCTGTGGTCAGTACGACTCCCCGCCGCGGGCGCCGCCCCGGCCGCCCCCCGGCCCAACCCGATGGCCCGGACCAGCGCGAACGCCTGGTCAACCTCGCCCTGGAGCTCTATGGCCGCAAGGGTTACGAGGCCACCACGCTGGCGGCCATCGCCCGCGAAGCCGGCATGACGCCGGCTGCCGTGCACTACTACTTCAAGACCCGCGAGCAGCTGTTCGACATCGTCTTCGACGAGTACATCGCGCCGATGCGCCAGAGCATCGACGAGGTCTTCCAGACCAACGCTAACGACCCGGCCCTCGCCTTCACCCGGCTGGCCGAGCGTTTCGTGGAGCTGGCGGCGGAGAAGCCCTGGATCGGCCCGGTGTTCTTCGGCGACCTGCTGAGCGAAAACGACATGTTCAAGAAGCACATGAAGCAGCGCATGGACAGCAGCCGGCATGCCCGCCTGCTCGGCCACATCCAGGCATGGCAGGCCGAAGGCAAGCTCAACGCAGGCCTCGACCCCACGCTGATCATGACCAGCATCCTGAGCCTCACGATTCTTCCGATGACCGCGATGCGCCGCTGGAAGGACGACCCGCTACGCCAGCACATAACCCCCGAGGACATCACCCGGCATGCGGTGGCGCTGCTGGGGCATGGCCTGGCCCCATGACACGACGCTCCCTGTAGGAGCGCGCCTGTAGTGGCCGGGTTTTTCAGGACCACCGATAGGAGCAAACTTCTCCTACGAGGTGATTCATGGGTCATAGAAAAATATCCGCGGCCATCAAGGTCGAGGCCGTGCGACTGGTCATCGAT
>NZ_JAARLZ010000021.1 GCF_011759365.1 Luteibacter anthropi | reverse complement strand
CTGTAGTGGCCGGGTTTTTCAGGACCACCGATAGGAGCAAACTTCTCCTACGAGGTGATTCATGGGTCATAGAAAAATATCCGCGGCCATCAAGGTCGAGGCCGTGCGACTGGTCATCGATGGGGGGCATACAGCCCCCCAGGCGGCCAAATTAATGGGTGTGGGGCCGACGGCCCTGCGGCGTTGGGTCGACGAGTGGCAGGCCCAGCAGGCCACCATGCCCCAGACGTTGGCCGAGCAGCAGCTCCTTATTGCCCAGCTCAGGGACCAGTTGAAAGCCATCGAAGAAGAGCGTGACGTCCTAAAAAAACAATTGCCCTCTCACCTCGCACGTATCTTGAAGCCGCGCAGATCGTCGAGAAGGTGAGAGGGCACCTGTCGGTCCGGCGCGTCTACGCCATCCTGGGCTGGTCACGCAGTGGCTTCTACACGGTGCCCATGCCGAAGCCGCCGGTCGAGGCGCGCCTGGCCAAGACCGCTCATGCCATCCATCGATCCAGTCGCCAGAGCGTCGGAGCACGGCGTATGGCCCGTGGATTGAGACGGCATGGCTTTACCATCGGTCGTGAGGCCGCGGCCACGCTCATGCGTCGGCTGGGGCTTCAGGTGAGGAAGAAGCGCTATCAACACTATCGACGCAACACCAAGCCGGCACCGGCGGCCAATGTGCTCAATCGCCAGTTTGATCCGGGCCACGCCAACCAGGCGTGGGTCGGCGACATAACGTTCATTCCCACCCGCCAGGGCTGGCTGTATCTGGCCGTGGTCGTGGATCTGTTCTCGCGCCGGATCATCGGCTGGGCGACCAGTACCGTGGCCGATACGCGACAGGCCCTGGCGGCCAGCGAACTGGCCTTTGCCCTGCGTCGGCCCGGACCGGGCGTCATCATGCATACCGATCAAGGCTGCCAATACACCTCCGATCGCTTCGTCGCTCATCTGGCCCAGCACGGGGCCATCCAAAGCATGAGCCGTAAGGGCAATTGCTGGGACAACGCGGTGGTCGAGCGGGTGTTTCGCAG
>NZ_JAARLZ010000020.1:0-2500 GCF_011759365.1 Luteibacter anthropi | reverse complement strand
CTATCCTTGACCAGGTTGAAGGTGCGGTAACACGCACTGGAGGACCGAACCCACATCTGTTGCAATAGATGGGGATGAGTTGAGGATCGGAGTGAAAGGCTAAACAAACTCGGAGATAGCTGGTTCTCCTCGAAAGCTATTTAGGTAGCGCCTCGTGCGAACATTCCTGGGGGTAGAGCACTGTTATGGCTAGGGGGTCATTGAGACTTACCAAACCATGGCAAACTCCGAATACCAGGACATGCTACACGGGAGACACACGGCGGGTGCTAACGTCCGTCGTGAAAAGGGAAACAACCCAGACCCGCAGCTAAGGTCCCAAAGTCATAGCTAAGTGGAAAACGATGTGGAAAGGCATAGACAGCCAGGAGGTTGGCTTAGAAGCAGCCACCCTTTAAAGAAAGCGTAATAGCTCACTGGTCGAGTCGGTCTGCGCGGAAGATTTAACGGGGCTAAGCTATGCACCGAAGCTCGGGGTGTACAGATTTTGATCTGTACGCGGTAGAGGAGCGTTCCGTAGGCCTGCGAAGGTGGATTGTAAAGTCTGCTGGAGGTATCGGAAGTGCGAATGCTGACATGAGTAACGATAAAGGGGGTGAAAAGCCCCCTCGCCGAAAGCCCAAGGTTTCCTCGCGCAACGTTCATCGGCGCAGGGTGAGTCGGCCCCTAAGGCGAGGCAGAAATGCGTAGTCGATGGGAAGCAGGTTAATATTCCTGCACTTTTCTATAGTGCGATGTGGGGACGGAGAAGGTTAGGTCTACCAGGCGTTGGTTGTCCTGGGGAAAGGCGGTAGGCATGATTCTTAGGCAAATCCGGGAATCTTTATGCCGAGCACCGAGACGAGTCCTTTGAGGACGAAGTGACTGACACCACGCTTCCAGGAAAAGCCACTAAGCTTCAGCTATAGAAAAACCGTACCGTAAACCGACACTGGTAGGCAGGGTGAGAATCCCAAGGCGCTTGAGAGAACTCGGGTGAAGGAACTAGGCAAAATGGCACCGTAACTTCGGGAGAAGGTGCGCCCCTTGGTGTGGTCACGTGCGTGACTGAGCATCGAGGGGTCGCAGTAACCTGGCCGCTGCGACTGTTTATCAAAAACACAGCACTCTGCAAACACGAAAGTGGACGTATAGGGTGTGACGCCTGCCCGGTGCTGGAAGGTTAATTGATGGGGTCAGCCGCAAGGCGAAGCTCTTGATCGAAGCCCCAGTAAACGGCGGCCGTAACTATAACGGTCCTAAGGTAGCGAAATTCCTTGTCGGGTAAGTTCCGACCTGCACGAATGGCGTAACGACAGCGGCGCTGTCTCCACCCGAGACTCAGTGAAATTGAAATCGCTGTGAAGATGCAGCGTTCCCGCGGCAAGACGGAAAGACCCCGTGAACCTTTACTATAGCTTTACACTGAACGTTGAGTTCTTCTGTGTAGGATAGGTGGGAGGCTATGAAACCGAGACGCTAGTTTCGGTGGAGCCATCCTTGAAATACCACCCTGAAGTGCTTGACGTTCTAACCTAGGTCCGTAATCCGGATCGGGGACCGTGTATGGTGGGTAGTTTGACTGGGGCGGTCTCCTCCTAAAGAGTAACGGAGGAGCACGAAGGTACGCTCAGCGCGGTCGGACATCGCGCACTGTGTGCAAAGGCATAAGCGTGCTTGACTGCGAGATCGACGGATCAAGCAGGTACGAAAGTAGGTCTTAGTGATCCGGTGGTTCTGTATGGAAGGGCCATCGCTCAACGGATAAAAGGTACTCCGGGGATAACAGGCTGATACCGCCCAAGAGTTCATATCGACGGCGGTGTTTGGCACCTCGATGTCGGCTCATCACATCCTGGGGCTGTAGCCGGTCCCAAGGGTATGGCTGTTCGCCATTTAAAGTGGTACGCGAGCTGGGTTCAGAACGTCGTGAGACAGTTCGGTCCCTATCTGTCGTGGGCGTTGGAGATTTGAGAGGGGCTGCTCCTAGTACGAGAGGACCGGAGTGGACGTTCCGCTGGTGTTCGGGTTGTCATGCCCATGGCATTGCCCGGTAGCTATGAACGGAAGCGATAACCGCTGAAAGCATCTAAGCGGGAAGCGCGCCTCAAGATGAGATCTCCCGAGAGCTAGACTCTCCTTAAGGCACCATCAAGACTAGGTGGTTGATAGGCGCGGTGTGGAAGTGCAGCAATGCATTGAGCTTACGCGTACTAATGAGCCGTGAGGCTTGACCATATAACCCCAAGACGCTTCACCGTCTTAACTCAAGTCGAATCCGACTACATCCCGGACGCTTGTCACTCGTTTACACCTTTGCGGAGCCGGCGCTCAAAAAGCGCTGCTCCCACCCCTTCCCTGGCGGCTATAGCGGCGTGGTACCACCTGATCCCATCCCGAACTCAGAAGTGAAACGCGCATGCGCCGATGGTAGTGTGGCTCAAGCCATGCAAGAGTAGGTCACCGCCAGGGGCTTTATCCTAAAAACCCGGTCTTTTCTGAGACCGGGTTTTTTCTTTGC
>NZ_JAARLZ010000001.1 GCF_011759365.1 Luteibacter anthropi | reverse complement strand
ATCGATGACCAGTCGCACGGCCTCGACCTTGATGGCCGCGGATATTTTTCTATGACCCATGAATCACCTCGTAGGAGAAGTTTGCTCCTATCGGTGGTCCTGAAAAACCCGGCCACTACAGCCTTGCGCGCGACCGAACCGGCGATCAACCACGCGACAACGCTCCTACACAAGCCAGGGCTTCGGCGCATAAAAAAACCTCCCCGTTGCCGGGGAGGTTTTTTTTCAGACCCTGATCCGAGAGGGGATCAGAACTGGTACTTGGCCGAGACCGAGAGCAGGTTGCCCTTGTCGTCGTTCTCGCCGACCAGCAGGTCGTTGGTAGAGCTCTTCACGCCGCCGATGTGCGCCTTGTTCACGAAGATGTGAGCGTAGCCGGCGTTGATCTCGAACTTCTCGGTGGCCTTGTAGCCGACACCGAAGGCGAGCCACTTGCGGGTGGAGTCCGGCACGCGCGGCGAGCGGGTGTCGTCGTAGGTCGGGGTGCTGTCGACGGCCACACCGCCGCGGACGGTGAAGCGATCGTTGACGTAGTACTCGCCACCGACCGAGACGAACCAGCTGTTGCGCCAGGCGTACTTCTCGGTGGTCTGCGGCTGGTTCGGGTTCGAGTAGTTGACGGTGAGGTTCTGGAAGGAATCCCACTTGGTCCACGACAGGTCGAAACCGAGGCCGAACTTGACGTCCTGGTGCCAGAAGCTGGCGCTGGCCACGGCCGGGGTGGTGAAGCCGGCGGTGCCGTCGGTGTGGGTGAACGGCGGCTGGCCGGTGCCCAGCAGGGCGCCGACGGCCGGGTTCGACAGCACGGCGGTGACGTTGGACGGCATGGTGAAGTTGCCGGTGCCGTCGAGCGTGTGCTTGATCTTGCTGCGGTAGTTCAGAGCGAGACGATCGTTCGCCGTGATCTTCCACAGGCCGCCGATCTGCCAGCCGTAGGCCCAGTCGTCGCCCTTCACGCGGGCGATGCCGTCGCTGCCCGGGGGCACGACGGTGGCATAGGTGGTGGCGAGCTGGCGGGCAGCGGCCGGCGAGATCTGGCCAGCGGCGGCAGCGCGCTGGATCAGGCCCAGGCCGACGGTGTTGTAATTGATGGCGCTGGTGAGCTCGGCGCTGGTCTTCTGCGCGATGGCGCTGACGCCCAGGGCGAAGTTGTCGGTGACGTCATACGAGGCCGACAGGGTGGCGTCGAGCGACTTGAAGTCGGACTTGATGGCGTTGTAGCGGCCCTTCCAGTCGTTATCGTATTCGGTCTTGAAGCCGAACGGGGCGGTGAGGCCAAGACCGAAGTGCCACTTGTCGGCCACCTGGGTGGCGAAGTACAGCGCCGGGACCGGCATGGTGGTGCCTGCGTCGCCGCCGTTGCCGCCCGAGATGGGACGACCCTGGGCGTCGGAAGCCGTGCCCTTGAACTTGGTGCTGAAGTTGATGCCGGTGACGTCGGCCTGGAACACGTTGCCCTGCAGCAGGCTCATGGCGGCGGGGTTGTTCACGATGACCGAGGCGTCGTCGCCCGCGGCGGTGGAACCGGCGAACGCGCGGCCGAGAGCCTTGGCGCTGTTTTCCTTCAGCTGGAAGGCACTGGCGTGGGCGGCCTGCGGAGCCACGAGCGCGCCGGCGATGGCCAGCGTGAGGGCGGCAACGGCCAGCGGGCGGGTACGGAGTTTCATCTGCATGCGGGGCTCCTGCTTCTTCTTCTGTGTTGATGTCGCGTTATCTGAAAACTTATCCGTTTTCATACGCGCGTTTAACAATCCGGGGTTGAACTCTGGACGACTTGACGCAGTTTTTGCAAGTGCAACCGCAACAACCTTGAAACGATCGCAAGTTCTGCCCCCCTCTGGCACCCGCTTTTTGCTAGGGTTATGCACCAAGAGTCGCAGCGAGAGACCTGCCGTCATGCACTGCTTCGTCTACGCCAGCCTGCGCAAGCCCGATACCTATGTATGGCTCAGCCGCCGCGACGGCTTCGACCTCCTGCCCGAAACCCTGGCCCTGATGCTGGGCGATCTGCGCTTCGCTCTTGAGGTAGAACTCACTCCACAGCGAAAACTGCCCCACGAGGACACCCAGCGCGTCCTCGACAGCCTGCGCGACCAGGGCTGGCACCTGCAGACGCCACCCAACGAAACCCTGGTGAGCTGCAACCGGCCCAATCACAACCGCGAACTCGACATCGATCCTTCCGTCCGGAACTGATCCGGCCGAAAATGCACATCCCGGCCATGTGGAACGCGGGTTAACACCACGTTACCGCGTTGCCCAAACCTGCTTCGTATACTCCTGCGCATGGCCAATCCCAAACGTCGACGTCCGCCGCTCATCAAGGCTCTGCCCTGGTTCCTTCCCGCCCTGGTCGCCGTCGCGTGCGCCGGACTCACGGCGTCACCCCTGGCGCTGATACCCCTGCTGCTCGCCAATGCCCTGGCCATGGGCGCGGTCTGCCACGCCATCGGCTTCGACCCTGAATCCAGCTACCTGCGCACAGCCCTGCGCCGGGGCGCCGCGCACGTGGTGATCTTCACCGTCTATACGTTCGTGGTGTTCGTTCTGGTGGCGTGGCCGCTGCTTCGCCTGACCCAGGCACCCAGCCTCGGCATCGCCCTGCTGCTGGCCGGCACCCTGGTGGTGGCCCTGGCTGCCCTGTGGCGCATGTGGCCGGCCTTCGGCCTGCTGTTCCTGTGGGATGACGCCTATCCGGAAGACGGCGGCAACGGCTCCTGGATCTTCACCGCCGTGGCCCGTTCGGTCAGCTTTGGGCGTCACCTCTCGGCCGAGGAACGTTTCTTCTCGCATTTCCTGCCCGCCGCCCTCGCCCTGCTGGTGCTGGCGTTCTGTGCCGTGGCGCTGTCCGGCCTGTATGGCGTGTTCCCGTCCGAGCTGCGCATCGCCGCGCTGGGCATCTATGGCGTGGTGCTGCTGCCGCTGGGTTGCATGCTGATCGCCAATCGCACGCTACGCGCCCTGCTCAGTGACCGCCGCGGCCATATCCGCACCGCACGTGCCGAACCCCGCCGCGAACCGGTCGTGGAGCTGAGCCAGGTCCATACCGTACCCACGCCCGAGCCCATTCCGGTGCTGAGCCAGGAAGAAAGCGAGCCGGGCGTGCGCGAGCGCGAGCTGCTCGCCGCCGTGCGCAGTGGCGATATCGCCCGCGCCGTGGCGCTGGTGGAAGCAGGCGCCGATCCGAACACGCAGGCTGAGCCCGGCGACCGTGACCAGCGCCCGGTGCTCACCCTGGCCGCCCTCTCGCCGGATACCCGCCTACTGCGCGCCTTGATCGCGCGTGGCGCGAAGGTGGATCGTCCCCACCATGGCCTCACCGCCCTGCTCGCCGCCACGCGCGACAGCTGGCATGGGCGCCCGGAAGCCGTGCTGACCCTGCTCACCAATGGTGCCAACGCCGCCGCCACCGATGCGGAAGGCAACACGGCCCTGCACGGTGCCGTGCTGTGTGCGGAGCCGACCATCGCCGCGATGCTGCTCGACTCCGGCGCCCCCGTGGATGCAATCAATGGCGCCGGCGAAACGCCCCTGGCCATTGCCGCGCGCACGGCCAACTGGACACTCGTGCGCTTCCTGCTCGAACACGGTGCCAAGGCCGCGCCGGTGGGTGCCGAGCCGGCACTGGTGGCAGCCGCCGGCATTGCCGACGACGACGCAGAAGGCATCAAGGTGCTGCTGCGCCACAAGGGCTCGGTCAACGTCGTGAGCCAGCAGGGTCGCACCGCTCTCATCGCCGCCGCCGCGGAAGGCCACGAGCAGATCGTCCGCGCGCTGCTCCAGGCCCACGCCAATCCGAATCTCGCCGATCGCCACGGCACCACTGCCCTGATGGAAGCCGCCCGTTCGGGCGCGCACGGCATCGTGCAGTTGCTGGCCGAGGCCCAGGCCGATGCGTCGCCGCGTGATGCCCATGGCCGCGACGCGCTGACCCTGGCCTGCCAGTCGCCCCGTGCGCAGGCCGCCACCGTCCGCGCCCTGCTCGCCCTCGGCGCCCAGCCGAAGGAAGCCGGCGCCGACGGACGCAGCGCACTGGACCACGCCGCCTCGGCCGGCCGCTGGGACTTCGTGGCCCTGCTCGACCCGGATACGCCGCTACCCACCTCCCTGAGCGAAGCCGTGCTACCCGAGGCCGGCGCCGATTCGCCGCAGCATCTCTATGACGCGTTGCGCTTCGGACACTGGGCCGTGGCTTCCACGTTTCATGGAAAGGTCCGCGAGTGGCCGCTGGAAGAACTGGCTGCGCTGTATGTGGATCTTGCCGGCAGCGGCCACGACGCTGCCCGCGCCTGGCTGCTCGACCACGGCCTGCCCGCCGACGCCCGTCTCGCCACCGCCCCGGGGGATGACACGGCCCTTGGCCGGCGCCTGTTCGACGCCCTGCTGCCCCAGCTTCCGCACTCCGCCGATGCCCTGCTGCAACTGATGCGTGCAGGCGCATCTCCCGCAGGCACGGGGTTGCTGGGCCAGGCCATCTGCCGTCTCGACGGCGTGGACGCCCGCCTGCCGCTGGCGATGCTGGAGGCCGGCGCCGATCCGTTCGGTGCCGATGCCCGCAGCCGCACGCCGGTCCATATGGCTGCCGCCACGGGACAGGCCGCCATCCTCGGCGCGCTGCTCGCCCGTGGCGTCGATCCGAATGCCCGCGACAGCGGCGGCCGTACGCCGCTTCACGCCGCCCTGGAGCATGGCGGCAATCCGTTGCCGCTGGTCCGCCTGCTCGTCTCGCACGGTGCCGACCCGGAAGCTGCCGACGTCAACGGCGAAACGCCTTACGGTCTCGGCATCGGCCAGGGCGAGATCGAGCGCTGGCTCAGCTGGCCCGTCTGGCAGCCTCCGCGTCGTCCCTTGCGCGCCGACGACCTTCCCGCCGCGGCCGCCGCCGGTGATGTGCATGCGGTAGAACGCCTGCTCGAACTCGGTTTCGCCGTGGACAGCCGGGATGCGCAGGGTGCCACCGGCCTGTTGCGCGCGGCAGGTGCCGGCCAGCGTGACGTCGTGCAGCGCCTGCTCGATGCCGGTGCCGACGCGAGCGCCAGCGCCACGTCGGGTGTCACGCCGCTCGTTGCTGCGGTCAACACGCGTCGCGACGGTGTCGTCGACTTACTGCTTTCGCGCGGCGTCGCCGCGGACCAGCGCCTGCCTGGCGATACCACGGCGCTGATGATCGCGGCCGCCCTTGGCTATCCGGATATCGTCGAACGCCTGCTCGCGGGCGGCGCCGAAGCCAACGCCGAAGATGCACACGGGCACACCGCGCTGCATGCTGCTGCCCAGTACTGCTTCAGCAGCAGCGACAGCCTGCGTGCACGACGCCTGCTCGACATCCTCATCGGCAAGGGCGCCGACGTGAACAAGGCCGACAAGGACGGCGCCACGTCCCTGTTGTTGCTGCTCGGCTCGCACATGCGCCCCGGCAGCGATGCCGACGCCACGCACCTGGGTGCGCTGGTTCCCGTGCTTCTCGATGCCGGCGCGAAGATGGAACACGCCGACCATCGTGGTGTCAGTGCGTTGCACGCGTGCGCCATGCATGCCTTGCTGGCACCGGCACGCGTACTCCTGCATCGCGGCGCCAACCGCAACGCGGCGGATGCCTTCGGACGCACGGCCGGCGATGTGGCCCGCCATCTTGGATATGTCGACATCGCCCACGAACTCGGTGTACGGCAGGGGGCTGTGCCCAGCGTGCGCCAGACCCTCCGGCAACCGGCCCAACCGGACTGACGCAAAAGCCCCCGTATTCGGGGGCTTTTTTGTAGGAGCGCGCCTTGCGCGCGACCGGCGGAGGGAACCGAGCGTGTCGGCGATGGCGACGGTGCGATAGGTATGCTTTCGCGAGCACCCATCGCCGATGCGATTGGTTCCCACACCTTCCAGGGAGGGATTTTCGGTTGGCGGCGGGACGTTGCAAACGGTCGCGCGCAAGGCGCGCTCCTACACAAGCGGGTATGCCAACCGGCTGGGAAGCCTACTTCTCCGACCGCTCCCGCTCTTCCGCCGCATCGGCCTCGAACAGCTGCTGTAGATCGTGCAGCGCCTCTTTCGAGGTCTGCACCAGTGCGGCCTCGTCGTCATATACGAGGTATTGCGCGCGCAGGGTCTGGTGGTCCAGCTTGCGGAAACGCTTGATGCGACTCTCGACCACGTCGGCCGGCATGTCGAGCGACTCCAAAACGTGACGGGTCATTTCCAGGCTGGAATAGAACGTCTCGCGCACCGGATCTTCCACACCGATATCCATCAGCCGGAACGCATGCTGACGGTTACGCGCACGCGCCACGATCTTCAGATGCGGATACTGGCGACGAATAAGTCGCGCCGTACGGATATTGGCTTCAGGATCGTCCGTGGCAATCACGAACACCTCGGCCTTGTCCGCCTGCGCGGCGCGCAACATTTCCGGACGCGCCGGATCGCCGAAGAACAGCGACGTACCGCCGAAGCGACGCGAGGTTTCCACCTGCTCGACCGAGCTTTCCAGCGCCACGAACTGGATGCCCTGCGCACGCAGCACACGGGCGACGATCTGACCCATGCGCCCGAAGCCGGCGATGATGACGCGCGGCGTATCCGTTTCGATGTGATCGAACTCGCGATCCGGCTTGCGCACCTTCTCGTGCACCAGCCGCGATGCGGCAAGCACCAGCAGCGGCGTTAGCGCCATGGACAGCGAGATCGCCATCACCATCAGCCCGCGCTGGCTGTCGTCGATCAGGCGCTTCTGCTGCGCCAGGTTGAGGATCACGAAGGCAAATTCGCCGCCACTGGCGAGCACCGCCGCCAATCGAACGGAATCGGCTCCGGTCAGTGAGCCGACCAGACGCCCCAGCGGCACGATCAGCGCCGCCTTCACGGCCAGCAGCAAAAGCACCATGCCGATGACCAGCAGCGGCTTGGCGACCAGCAACGCGAGATCCACCGACATGCCGACGCTGACGAAGAACAGGCCGAGCAACAAACCCTTGAAGGGCTCGATATTCGATTCGAGCTCGTGACGGTATTCCGAATCCGCCAGCAGCAGGCCGGCGAGGAAGGCACCCAGGGTGGTGGAAATGCCCGCCACTTCCATCAGCCATGCCGTGCCCATCACCACCAGCAGGGCCGTGGCGGTGAACACCTCGGTGCTCTTCGCCCGGGCCACGAAGCGGAACACATGGCGCAACAGCACGCGACCACCGATGATCACGGCAAAGATGGTGCCCACCACGCGCAGCACGCTCATCAGGTCGGGCGCATGGGTGTCGCGCGCCACGGCTCCGCCCAGCAAGGGCACCGCTGCGATAAGCGGAATCGCGGCCAGATCCTGGAACAGCAGGATGGCGAAGGCCTGGCGTCCGTACACCGTGCCCGCTTCCTTGCGTTCGGCAAGGATCTGCAAGCCGAACGCCGTGGATGAGAGCGCCAGGCTGCCACCGACGATGAGCGCGGCCTTCCAGGTCAGGCCGAAGAGGAAGTATCCGATGGCCCCCAGTGCCGTGGCACAGGCGACCACCTGGAGGCTGCCCGTGCCGAAGACGGCGCGGCGCATGACCCAGAGTCGTGAAGGGGAGAGTTCGAGGCCGATGACGAAGAGCATCAGCACCACGCCGAAGTCGGAGATGGTGGCGACCCCTTCGGTGTCGCTGACCAGCCCGAGCGCGGAAGGTCCGATGGCGACACCGGCCAGCAGATAGCCGAGTACAGCACCGAGCCGGAATCGCTTGGTCAAGGGGACCGCGATGACCGTCGCCAGAAGAAAGACGACCGCCGTCTCGAGAAAGTGATGTCCGTCCATCCAGCGACTCCCGACGTGCTGCCGGGGATTATGTCATGCAAGGGAGGACAGCGACCGCGATGGGATCACATCGCCCGACGCGCCGTACCCATCCGGCGCGTCTTGGGGCCATGTTCAAACGTCAGCTCTTCAGCCAGCGCGCTACGTCCACGGCGAAGTAGGTCAGGATCGCATCTGCGCCCGCGCGCTTCATCGCCAGCAGCGATTCGAGCACCACGGCTTTTTCGTCGAGCCAGCCGTTCTGTGCGGCCGCCTTGATCATCGCGTACTCGCCGCTTACCTGGTACACGAAGGTCGGCACGCCAAAGGTGTCCTTCACGCGACGCACGATGTCGAGATACGGCAGGCCCGGCTTCACCATCACCGCGTCGGCGCCCTCGGTGATGTCCAGCTCCACCTCGCGCAGGGCCTCGTCGCTGTTGCCCACGTCCATCTGGTACGTGTGCTTGTTGCCCTTGCCCAGGTTGGCGGCGGAGCCCACGGCATCGCGGAAGGGGCCGTAGAAGCTCGATGCATACTTGGCCGAATAGGCCAGGATGCGGGTATGGATGTAGCCCTCGTCTTCCAGCGCCTCGCGAATGGCGCCGATGCGACCGTCCATCATGTCCGAGGGCGCCACGAAATCCATGCCTGCCTCGGCCTGGGCCAGCGACATCCTGATCAGCGCTTCCACCGTCGGCTCGTTCATCACGTAGCCGTTCTCATCTATCAGGCCATCCTGGCCGTGCGTGGTGTACGGGTCGAGCGCGATGTCACCGATGAGGCCCAGCTCCGGAAAGCGCTTCTTCAGCTCGCGGGTGGCGCGCTGGAACAGGCCGTCCGGATTCCATGCCTCGCGGGCATCCTCGGTCTTCACCGAGGCGTCCACGGAGGGAAACAGCGCCAGCGCCGGGATACCCAGGGCCACGCACTCCTCGCCCAGCTTCACCAGCTCGTCGATCGACAACCGCTCGACGCCCGGCATCGACGGCACCGGCTGGCGCACGCCCTGCCCCTCGACGACGAAGGCGACCATGATCAGGTCGGAGACGGTAAGGACGTTCTCACGCATGAGAGCGCGGGAGAAGGCATCGCGACGCATGCGGCGCATGCGAACGGCGGGAAAGCTCATGGTGGCGACCTGTCTGGGTGGCGATCCACCCATTTTACTCCCCACCCCGCCCCTGGCGCCGGGCAAAGCGTCGCAGCCCGGAATGTGCAGAACGGGCCTCGTCCGCGACCCAGGTCGCCTCAGGGCTCGCTCCCTGCCCTCTTCCCATCAAACACCGGCACCCGCGCCAGCAGACAAAACGCCACGGCCACGACCAACCCCAGCAAGGCCCCGATACCCCCTTCGAGATAAACCGCCTGCGACTGCTGCCACGCACCGAACAGCGTCGACATGATCACCGCCGAGGCAATCCCACCCACGACACTTCCGCCGAGGCAGAACAGAATCGCATTGAGCATGCCGCAGCTACGAAGGAAAAACGCCAGCGGCAGGCCGAAAACGATCATGCAGGCATACGTGGGGATGGTGATCACCAGGAGCAGCGTATCCACCCCATGCCACGCGCCGAAATTGCCGTTCGAGGCGGCCGAGATCAACAGGACGACCAGGAAAGCCGCAGGCACGGCGAGTGGAGCGATCAGCGCCGCGGGGATCAGGCCGATACCGCGTTTCGCGGGCGAGGCCTGCGAGCTATCAAGGGTGCTCTGTTCCGTCATGCCATCTCCTTCGCTGCGAGGCTTTTATCTTCGTGCGTCAGCCACTGTGCCAGTGGAAGGGAACGGTTTTCAACAAGGCGCAGGCACCGGCTTCCTGTAGGAGCGCGCCTTGCGCGCGACCGGTTATCGCGAAAACGTGGATTTACTGGCCATACCGGTCGCGCGCAAGGCGCGCTCCTACACGGGTCAGGCGGCGTCGATGCCGGGGTGGCGGGCCAGGGGAATGCCGTAGATGCTGGAGAGCAGCGCGGTGTCGAGGGCCTCGGTGGGGGCGCCGTGGCGATGGAGTTCGCCGTTGGCCAGGACGGCGATGTCGTCCGCGTAGCGGGCGGCCAGGTTGAGGTCATGCAGTACGGCGATGACACCGAAACCCTGCTCTGCGCATTCCTTCGCGCGACGCAGGATGAAATGCTGGTGCGCGATGTCGAGACCGGCTTCGGGTTCGTCCAGTAGTAACCAGCTGCCTTCCGCCGCACCATCCCATACCTGGGCCAGCACGCGGGCCAACTGCACACGCTGCTGCTCCCCACCGGAAAGGCCCATGTAGCTGCGGCCGCGGAGATTCCACGCGTGCGCAGCGCGCAGCGCGCCGTCGACGATGCGGGCATCGCGCAGCGTATCGGCGGCATGCGGGCTGCGACCAAGCGCCACCACTTCATCCACGCCGAAACCGAATTCAAGATCGACACGCTGTGACAGCATCGCACGTCGACGCGCGAGGTCGCGCGGATGCCACTGCTGCAACGAACGGCCGTCGAGTGTCACGCGGCCGGTTTCCGGTGCAAGGCGTCCCGACAACACGCCGAGCAGGGTGCTCTTGCCCGCACCGTTCGGCCCGACAAGGACGAGCAGACGGCCGGGTCGCGCCGTGATCGAAACCTTCTTCAGCACCACGCGCCCACCGCGCTGTAATGAAACGTCGGTTGCTACCAGACAGGCCGTCATCGCACACCCTCCCCCACGTTGCGACGAATCAGCAGCCACAGGAAGAACGGGCCACCCACCAGCGCCGTCAGCACGCCAATAGGCAGTTCGCCCGGCGCCACCACCGTGCGCGCGAGTGCATCGGCTGCCACCAGCAACGATGCCCCGCCAAGTGCCGAAGCCGGCAACAGGAAGCGATGGTCGGGACCGAACATCATGCGCAGCAGATGCGGCACGACGAGACCGACAAAACCGATCACACCCGAAAACGCCACCGCCGCGCCCACCGACAAGGCGACGAGGCCAACGAGCAACGGCCGCAAACGCTCCGGACGAAAACCCAGCAGCGACGCCTCGCCTTCACCCAGCAGGAGTGCATTCAGCGCGTTCGCCGCCTTCGGCAGGCACAGCAGCGGCAGCAGTATCCACGGCGCCACGATGCCCACCTTCGACCAGCCCGCACCACCCAGGCTTCCCAGCGTCCAGAACGTAAGGTCGCGCAGTTGGTGTTCGTTCGCCATATACGTGAGCAGGCCCACGCCCGCCATGGCAATGGCATTGATCGCCACGCCGGCCAGCAACAGGTTCGCCACGCCCGGTCGGCGGCGACCCAGCACATACACCGTGGATGTGGCGATGAGGCTACCCATGAAGGCGCACAGTGCCACGAGCCATGAACCGGCCTGCCCGCCGATGACGATGGCGGCGATCGCGCCCAGCGCCGCACCCGACGACACACCGATGAGTCCGGGATCGGCCAGGGGATTGCGGAACAGGCCCTGCATGGATGCGCCGCCGCTTGCCAGCGCCGAACCCACAAGCACGGCAAGCACCAGCCGTGGCAGGCGCAGCATCAGCACCACGTTGTCATCCCCGACCGCCGCCATCCCGTCGAACCAGCGAGCCAGGGCCCCTATGATCTGGCTCGCCGGGATATCGATGGCGCCACGCGAAAGATTCCACAGCGATGTCGCCAGCAGCAGGGCCACGAGGGCCAGGAGGGCGACACCGCGACGGGAGCGTACGCGCGGGATAGCGGCGGTCACGGCATTCATCGCGCGGCCGTCGCCCAGCGGCGCTGGAGGTCCGAGGCGGCCTCTGCCGTGCGCGGGCCGAAGCCGAGCAAGGCCTGTCCTTCGACGAAGTAGATCCGCTTCGCCTTGCCGGCCGGCGTATCGGCCACGCCCGGCAGCTTGAGCACGCCGTCGAGACCACCCACGGCATCCTCGCGTTCCTTCATGAGCAGGATCACGTCGGGCTTGAGTCCCACCAGTGCCTCGGGCGACACCGGCTTGTAGCCTTCGATGCCGGTCGCCGCATTGACGCCGCCGGCGAGCACGATGGCGCGGTCGGCCGCGGTGTCCTTGCCTGCGGCCATCGGGCTGCCCTGCCCCGTGGACATCAGGAACACGGCGCGCGGATGCGTGCCCATGGCGGCCACGGCCTTCGCCAGTTCGGTGAAGCGCGCGGCCACCTGGTCGGCGAGCGTGGCGGCATCCTTCTCGTGGCCGAGCAACCGACCGATGGTGCGGATCTTGTTCTCGATGTCTTCCGGCGTGCGGGAGACCGGCAGGGTCTCGATACGCACTCCCGCATCGCGGATCTGGCCCATCGCGCTATCCGGGCCCGCATCATGCGTGGCGAGAATCAGCTGTGGGCGCAGGGCCAGCACGCCTTCCGCGCTGAGCTGGCGCACATAACCCACGTTGGGCAGCTTCGTCGCATCGGCAGGGAACAGGCTGGTGGAGTCGACACCGGCAAGATCCCCCTGCGCATGCAGCGCATAGATCGTCTCGGTGACATCGCCGCCGAGCGACACCACGCGCGTGGCGGCGGTGGCCGCCAGCGGCAGCATCAGGGCCACGAACAGGCCATAGCGCTTCATCTTCATGCCTTTTTCTCCACGCGTGCGAGCAACGCACGCCAGTCGTCACGTTCCGGGATACCTGGCTTGCGCTTGCCGAACACCTGCACGATCTGCGTGCCATCGGCGGCATACAGTTCCAGCGAGGTCACCACGCCTTCCGGTACCGGCTTGCGCACGATCCACGCACTGTCGATGGCATCGGTGCGCAGGTGCAGGTTGAAACCGTTGTCGAGCACGTTGAGCCAGGGACCGGCCATCTTCACGTTCTGCACGGCACCGGTATGGATCTGCACCACGCCTGGCGAGCCGACGAAAACCATCAGCGGCTCGCCGCCTTCGGCAGCGGCTTCCAGCACGGTGCGCAAGGCGTCGTCGACGACACGGTCCGCAAACTCGTCGCCCACCAGGCGCAAGGCCTGGGTCCGGGTGACCTTGTGCTTGCGGAGCATGGCGAAGAAATCGTGCGGATCACGCAGCGCACGCCAGCTGTCACGCAACGAAGCGGTATCCACGGCATCGTCGGCAAGCTGTTCGGGCAGGGGTTCGTCCACCGTCACGCAATCGATCAGCGGCGACTGCACGGCCGCCGTGTAGCGATGCACCAGCATGCGCCATGCCGAACGGTCGGTTTCGTCCGTGAGGTAGATCTTGTGCACGGCGCGACCATCGCCATCGAAGAACTGCAGGCTTTCCAGCTCGCGGCCACGCGACTGGTCGCGTACCACGAAGCCATAGCGCCAGTGCTTCAGGAACAGGCGCAGGTCGATGTCCTCGTCGAGCACGATACCCATCGTGCCGCCGATATCGATGTTGTTGTACTGGCCTTTCTTCTCATGCACGCAGTACGCATTGCGCGTGAGTGCCATCACGCGGCCCAGCTGAGGCAGGTCGCGAATCAACGTAGGCAGGTCGCCTTCCAGGCGGGTCACCCCGTCGCCGACGCGGCTGGCCACGAGGGCACCTTCGCTCACGCCAAGGCGCTCGGCGGCATCACGGGCACGCAGGCCGGGCTCGGTTTCGCGCAGCTGGCGCCAGCCGCTGATCAACGCGGGAATATCGATACGCGGGGTCGGGGGAGCGGTGATTTCTTGCATGACGACTGACTCCTTCAGAACGTGTAACGCACGGAGGCGCTGATGGCGCGGCCGGGCATCGTGAGGCGCTCGATCTGGGCGCTGGCGACCTGGGCGTCATCGACGCCACCGCCGTTGAGGCTGCCGACATTGGCGAGCACGCCGCCGTGCAGGTTGCCCCAGTCCCAGTACTTGCGATCGGTGAGGTTGGTGAGGCCCAGCGACAGCTCCACCGGCTCGACGGGCTTCCAGTGCGCGTAGAAATCGAGGGTGGCGTACCCCGGTGCGCGGAACAGCGTGGGGCTGTCCAGGCGCGTCTTGCGGCGCACGCCCTTGCCGATCAGCTCGGCGCCCCAGGTCTTCGCATCGTAGGAAATGCCCAGCACGGCGCTCAGCGGATCGACGCTGTTGAGCGGCGTCCAGCCCGGCTGCCCGGTCACCTGCTTGTCGCCGCGCGATGCCGCCAGGTTGCCCTCGATGCGCCAGCCTTGCAGCGTGTCGCTGAAGGCACCGAGCATCAGGCCACCGGAGGCTTCCACGCCCTTGATCGTGGCCTTCGGGAAGTTCACGGCCTGCATCAGGATCAGCAGGTTCTGCTGGACTGCCCACTGCGGCCACTGGCTCTTGTCGTTGAGCGTATAGCCACCGAAGATGAAATCGCGATAACGGTTGTAGTACGCACTGGCCGAGAAGTAGCCCAGCTCGCCATTGCCGCGGATGCCGATCTCCACGCCCTTGCTGGTTTCCGGCTTGAGGTTCGGGTTGGGAATGATGCCGTACAGGCGCGGCGTGCCCCATGCCACGGCCAGCTCGCTATACAGCGGCGGACGGAAGCCCTGCGCATACTGCCCGTAGACCTCGATGGCATCGGTCACCGCATAGGTGATGCCCAGCTTCGGCGAGAAGCGGTCCTTCTTCACCTCGTTGAGGCCGCTCGCCACGAAGGAGCTGTTGTAATACGGGTCGTTATGGTCCGGCTTGAACGCGTAGTGATCCCAGCGCACACCCGGGGTGATGCGCAGGCGCCCGTCAAGCATGGCGATTTCATCCTGCCCGAAGACCGAGTAGCGATCGGTGTCGTTGCGCGGGAAGAAGCGCAGCGGATAGTTTTCGGGCATGTAGGGGGTGTTGCTTGAGACGATGCCCGTGGCGATATCGCGACCCTGTCCGCCCAGCGAACCGGTGGGCGTCGTGCGCGAGGCTTCCACGCCGTAGGCGATACGCTGCTCCACGCTGCCGCCGGTGATCGACTTGTAAAGCGCCAGGCGACCACCGAACAACCGTTCGTTCAGATCGCTGAGGAAGGTGCGGTCATAAGTAGCCTTGCGTGATACGACGTTCGCCAGCGTCTGCGTGGTCGATTCGGTCTCGGACTTCTGCCAGTAGGCATCCCATTCCAGACGATCGGCAATGCCCAGGTCGATGTTGGTGTAACGCTGCCCCACCGACAGACGGAAACGCGTGGCGCGGTCGTCGGCCTTGTCCGAACCCAGGAGGGTCTGTCCCGGCTGGCCCAGCGCGCTAAGCACGTTGGTGGTGGTGCTGTTGCGGTACATGTCGACGGTGACGCGATCCTCGCGGCCAGACGGTGCGATGTGCACGTACTTGCCGAGCACGCTGGTGGTGCTGAACGACAGCGGATCAGGACGCGTGCGCAGGTAGTTCGACGTGGAGATGTCGCCCTTGTTGTTCAGCGCGCTGCCTTCACGGTGATCGGCCACGAAGACCACGCCGTTGGTGGGCGTGCCACCGGCCAGCGTCACTGACGTACCCAGCGAGCGGTCGGCGCTGTTGTAGCGCTCCTTGATCGAGGCGTAGGTGTCCTTGCCGTTCTTCAGGTAATCGGCCGGGTCCTTGGTGACGTAACGCACGGTGCCACCAAGCGCGTCGGACGGATCGAGCGCCGACGCCGGGCCACGAATGATTTCCGCGCTCTTGAGCGTGTCGGGATCGACGAAGCTGCGACCCGCACGCATGCCGGTGGTGGAGAAGCCGAACGAAGTGGATGCCGGCACGCCATCGGTGAGAATCGCGACGCGGTTACCATCCAGGCCACGGATATTGAAGCTGTCCAGACCCCAGCGGCCGGCCGTGCCCACGGCGGACACGCCTGGTTCGTACTTCACCAGGTCGCGGATGTCGGCCACGAGGTGGCGGTCCATTTTCTGGCGGTCGATGACGGTGACCGTGGCCGGCACATCGAACTTGAAGGCGGAGCCGATGGCCGTCACCGTGACGCGGGGCAGGTCGTCGGTGGAGGGGGCGGGCGCGGCAGCCTCGGCGGCATGCGCGGCGCCAGCACAGGTGAGAGCCGCGCCAATCAGCGCGGCGAGGGCGTTCTTCTGCAACACGGATGTCTTCCTTCGCTAAGGACGTACGTGCCCCGGAGGGCACGGTGGCGGGTGCTTGCGAAGGAGGCGGGGCCTCCGGCTGGCGGCCGGGATGTCGGGTCGCCGCATTACGTGAGCGGCGTCACACCCATCTTAATAAGAATGGTTCTTATTCACAACATGATCACGGACAACCGACCGGGCGCGGATCATGCGTCGAGGCGCCCCGTGGTGTCGGGGTCGAAGAAATGCAGGCGTTCTGGCCGGAAACCCAGCGACACGTCGGTGCCGGCCTGCACCGTGCTGTGCGGGGGCACGCGGGAAACCAGCTCGTCCTGCCCGTGCCGCATGTTGAGGAACACCTCATTACCCACCGGCTCGACCACGTCCACATGGGCATGCAGGCGCTCGTCGGTGCCCGGATGGTCTGCCACGGTGAGCAGGTCTTCCGGGCGCACGCCCACGATCAGCGGCTTGTCGATCCAGGCCGCGAGCGCAGGTGAATCGGTGCCCAGGGCCATCGAGGCATCCTTCATGACCAGGCGCAGGCCGTTCTCGCGACGCAGCGTGCCGTGGAACAGGTTCATCGCCGGGCTGCCGAGGAAACCGGCCACGAACAGATTGGCCGGCTTGTTGTAGAGATTCATCGGCGTATCGAGCTGCTGGATGACACCGCCGTTGAGCACGACGATGCGCTGGCCCAGCGTCATCGCCTCGATCTGGTCGTGGGTGACATACACCATGGTGGCACCCACGCGACGATGGATGCGTGCAATCTCCACGCGGGTAGACAGGCGCAGCTTCGCATCGAGGTTGGACAGCGGCTCGTCGAGCAGGAACACGGCCGGATCGCGGACCATCGCACGGCCCAGGGCCACGCGCTGGCGCTGTCCGCCGGACAACGCAGCCGGACGATGATCCAGCCGCTCATCCAGGCCGAGCATGGCAGCGGCATCGCCGACGCGACGGTCGATTTCCTCCTTTGCCACGCCGCGCAGGCGCAGGCCGAAACCCAGGTTCTCGCGCACGCTCATGTGCGGATACAGCGCGTAGTTCTGGAACACCATGGCGATGTCGCGATCCTTCGGCGCCACGTCGTTCACCACGCGGTCGCCGATGGTCATCGTGCCGTCCGAGATGGATTCCAGGCCCGCGATCATGCGTAGCAAGGTGGTCTTGCCGCAGCCCGAGGGGCCGACCAGCACCAGCAGTTCGCCATCGGCGATGTCGAAGCTTGCTTCCTTCAGGGCCACGTGGCCGTTGGGGTATACCTTGCGCACCTTGTCGAGGCGGACCGCTGCCATCACCTGCTCTCCCATGCGTCCGGAAAGCGCAAGGCAAGCCTGCCAAGGCACCGGACAATGGAGTATTCTGCCGACGTAATCGTTTACGTCAAAGTGTCGATGAAGGGCCTCGCACGCTATTACGTGAAGAGCCCGCTGAAGAAATCGTCACTGGACGGCAGCCCCCGCGCGAGGCAACCTTGCGGGCTATCCGTGACACGACAGGTTTTTCAACATGGCCAACGTTAGCGCTGCGGCGCCGACCCTGCTCGCCGACCTCGGCGGCACCAATGTGCGGTTCGGCATCGCACATCCGAAAGAAAAACAACCGCTTATCCAGGAAAGCATTCGTCGCTACCACGTCAAGGACTACCCCTCGCTGGCGGACGCCGCGAAGCAGTACTTCAAGGAAACCGGGCACCCCGCCCAGCGCGCCATCATTGCCGCCGCCGGCCGCATCGATAACGGCGAGACCGTCAAGGTCACCAACAATCCCTGGGCCATCAACGGCCACGCGCTCGCCAAGGAACTGGACCTCGAGTGGGTCCACCTGGTGAACGACTTCGCCGCGCAGTCCATGGCCGTGATGCTCATGAGCGCCGACAAGGTCGTCGACCAGGCCGGCCACCGCGAGCTGGAAGCCGTCGGCAACCTCCCGGTGCCGAAGATCGGCGCGAAGGAAGAACAGACCTTCGTGGTCGTGGGCCCGGGCACCGGCCTTGGCGTGGGCGGCCTGCTGATCCGCGGCGACAAGGTGAGCGTGCTGCAGACCGAAGGCGGCCATGCCGGCTTCGCCGCGCACAGCGCCGACGATATCGAGATCCTCAAGGTCCTCAACCTGCGTTACGGCCGTGTCTCGAACGAGCGCCTGATCAGCGGCCAGGGTCTGGAAAACCTCTACTCCGCGATCTGCGAGATCGCCGGCCAGAAGCCGGACGACAGCATCCGCGCCGAGGACATCACCAAGCGCGCACTGCTGCCGGGCCAGAAGTCCGGCACCGACGACAGCTGCCCCATGTGCACGCGCGCCGTCGAAACGTTTGCCGGCATCTTCGGCAGCGTGGCAGGCGACCTGGTGCTCACGCTCGGTGCGTGGGACGGTGTGTATCTCACCGGCGGCATGACCCCGATCCTGCTGCCCTGGATCCAGGCCGGTCATTTCCGCGAGCGCTTCGAGGCCAAGGGTCGTTTCCGCGACACCATGGAAGGCGTGCCCACCCAGGCCATCATGAATCCGGAACCCGGCCTCATCGGCGGCGCCGCCCTGGCGATTGTCGAGGCGGGCGGTACGCCGCTGCATCGCTGACGAGCTGTCGCGCGCAACCACACGTGTTTGTAGGAGCGCGCCTTGCGCGCGACCGGACATGTCGCTACGTCCGGTCGCGCGCAAGGCGCGCTCCTACATGGTCAGGTTAAGGCTGGATGTCTCGCTACGGCCGGTCGCGCGCTGGGCGCGCTCCTACGGGATCAGGGTGAGGGGGCTAGCAGGGCGTCGAGGTCGCTTTCGTCGAAGCTCAGGCGTTCGCGGCTGCCACCGCCTTCGAGCACGGCGTCGGCCAGTTCGGCCTTGCGGGTTTTCAGTTCCTCGATGCGCTCCTCCACCGTGCCCGCCGTGATCAGGCGATACACGAACACCGGCTTGTCCTGGCCGATGCGGTGCGCACGATCGCTGGCCTGCGCTTCGGCGGCCGGATTCCACCACGGATCGTAGTGAATGACCGTATCGGCGGACGTGAGGTTCAGACCCACGCCACCGGCCTTCAGCGACAACAGGAACAACGGCACCTCGCCATCCTGGAAACGCTGCACCGGTTCCGCGCGATCACGCGTTTCGCCCGTGAGCGTCACGTAGGTGATGCGACGGCGATCCAGCTCATGGGCAATGAGCTTCAGCATTTCGGTGAACTGGCTGAACAACAGCACGCGACGGCCTTCGGCAAGCAAGGCCGGCAACATGTCCATCAGCAGTTCGAACTTCGCCGACTCACGCACGCCGCGCGCGGCTTCGAGCTTCACCAGTCGCGGATCGCAGCAGACCTGGCGCAGCTTCAGCAGCGCATCGAGCACCACGATGCCACTGTGCGCGATGCCACGCTGCGCGATCACCTCGCGCAACTCTTCGGCCAGCGACAAGCGCAGGCTCTCGTAAAGATCGCGCTGCTTCGGCTCCATCACCACGCGACGCGTGATTTCGGTCTTCGCCGGCAATTCCGATGCCACCTGCGACTTGGTACGGCGCAGGATGAACGGCGCGATGCGACGATTCAGGCGCTCCTGGCACGCGATGTCCTGATGCTTCTCGATGGGCACGCGATAGTGACGACGGAACGCACCTTCATCACCCAACAGGCCAGGCACCGCGAGATCGATCTGCGACCACAATTCGCCAAGGTGATTCTCAAGCGGCGTACCGGTCAAACACAGGCAACGCGGCACGTTCAACGCAAGCAGTGCACGACGCGCCTGTGTACGAGGATTCTTGACCTGCTGTGCCTCATCCAGCACCGCCAGCGAGAACGGCTGTTTTTTAAGCGTCTCTACATCGCGCGGCAGCAACGCATACGTGGTGAGGATGACGTCCTGCTCCGCGATATGCGCGAATGCCTCCGCTCGCTGCGGACCATGCAGCGCCAGCAGGCGAAGCCCGGGCGCGAAACGCGCCACTTCCGACACCCAGTTGGGCACGAGGCTGGTCGGCACCACCACCAGCGCAGGTGAATTCAGCGAGCCGCTTTCCTTCAGTGCAACCAGGTGGGTGATGAGCTGCAAGGTCTTGCCCAGGCCCATGTCGTCGGCAAGCACGCCGCCGGTGCCGGCTTCGGCCAGGGCATTCATCCAACGCAGGCCGTCGCGCTGGTAACCGCGCAGCGTGGCCTGGATAGCTTCCGGCACGGCATCGCTCGCGCGCTCGGCCGCTTCACGCAGGCGGCGGGTAAAACCGCGCAGACGCTCCGGCGCTTCGAACGAACCACCGCTGGGCAGCGCCTGCGCGAGTTCTTCCAGGCGACCGGCCTGCACGCGGGGCAGGTGCAGTTGCTGGCGCGGTTTTTCGAGGTATTCGGCCAGCGGCGCAAGCAGGCCACGCAACTCCTTCAGGCGCACCGGCACGCGTCGACGCTCGTCGACCGGGGCATACCAGACCGAATCCTCAGCCTCGCCCGGTGCCGGACTCAGGCTGAGCTGGTGTTCGGCCAGTGCCTGCGCCACGGCGGGCAGCAGGTTCACGCGCTTGCCTTCCACCTCGATACCGATTTCCAGATCGAAGGCGCGGTCGGCATCGTCTTCCTTGGCCTGCCCGTACCAGTGGACCGGCCCCTCCAGCACCTCGAACGGGAAGCTCGGTGCGTACTCCATCACGAAGCCATCGACTTCGAGCTTGGGACGCAGCGCCAGCCAGCGTGCGGGGGTATTCACTTCGAGCGCACCCGCATAGCCTTTGCCGGGAAACAGCCAGGCATCCTCGGGCAAGGTATCGGCCATGTCCCAGGGCAGGCCCTCGGTATCCACGGCGGGGTTGAGGCCTACCGCTTCCAGCCGTTCCATGGTTGCCAGTTCTTCGGCGCGGCGACGGGCGATTTCCAGCAGCACGCCGTTACGCACGCGACGCACCAGCGGCTCACCGCCCCGACCCGGCAGGCGCTCGCCCGCGTAGTCGAACGACAGGCGGCCATACGCCAGCGGCGGTGTACCGGCTGCCAGGCGGGCATGCCGGGTCAGCGCGTGCAGGGTAAGGATGGGGCGCGGCGCGACCTCGGCTTTCTTCAGCTCACCAAAAACCTGGGGCGCGGGCACGCGGTCGCCGGTATGCGCGCGGACCAGGCCGTCGCGGAAGGCGCCCGTGTTTTCCGGCGACAGCGGCGGCAGGTCCAGCCACGCGCTCTCGTCCGGATCGCCCTGCAAGGGACCCACTTCGGCGTGCTCGGCATCGAGGAACCACAACGTACCCACGCGGAACAGGCGCTGGCTGGCCGGCACCGCCGGGAGCAGCTTCTGGCTGCCGTCCTTCTCCAGCTGCCAGCGCCAGTTGAGCGGCACGGCCTTGCCGCGCGACAGCTGAAGGCCGGCAACTCCGCCGAAAAAGCACGGTGCACTGTCGAGGATGTCGGCCAGCAGGTGATCGCCGAGCGTGCCCGTGAAGCGGGCATAGCTACGGCTCTTGCGCAGGGTCTGCGGCAGGCCCAGCACCGTGGCGGCCAGCCGCTTCTCGGTCACGCTGAGCGCGACCTCCGGCAGATGCCGCGCATCCAGCGGCAGCGGCCGCGAGTAACGGCCGTCTTCACCCACGGAAAGCAGTACGGGAGCCGCATCCAGCCGGGCGGCCGGCTCGTGGTCGTCGTTCACGCCTTCAAGGAAGAAGCCGAGCACCGTGCGCTCGCTGACGGGGGCCGGCGCGCCCTTGTCGCCGAGCACGCGGCGCCATGCCGGTGGCAGGGCTCCAGCCGTCCCGGCATGCCTACGTTTGTCGTCCGGTTGATGCATCCGTGTCGATCCCGCCCGCGCGACCAAAACAGGAAGCTTAGCAAAGGGATGATGACGTTCCGGTAGGACTTTTTACCCGGTGGACCGGCCCGGTTCAGCGAACCGGGCCGCGTCTTCAGTGCTGGCGACCCGGAAAGAGGTCGACGGGGTACTCGGCCTTCTGCTCGCGCCCCATCAGGGTGCGCAGGCCTTCGGCGGGCGTGACCTCGCCGTGGAGCACCGCCTGGACGGCGGCGGAGATGGGCAGGTCCAGGCCGTGGGCCGCCGCGAGGCGGGCTACTTCATCGGCCGTGACCACGCTTTCCACCACCTGGCCGATCTGGCGCACGGCCTCGTCGAGCGGGGTACCACGCCCCAGGGCCAGGCCCAGGCGACGGTTGCGCGACAGGTCGCCCGTGCAGGTGAGCACGAGGTCGCCAAGGCCTGCGAGACCCATGAGGGTTTCCGCACGCGCACCCAGGGCCACGCCCAGGCGCAGCATCTCGTTCATGCCGCGGGTGATGAGGCCGGCGCGGGCGTTGAGGCCCAGCTCCATGCCATCGGCCACGCCGGTGGCCACGGCCAGCACGTTCTTCATGGCGCCGCCAAGCTCGGCACCGAGGATGTCGTGGCCGGTGTAGGCGCGGAAATTCGGCGCGTGCAGCAGCACGGCCAGCTCCTTGCCGAAGGCCTCGTCGGTGGCATGCACCGTGACGGCGCTGGGCAGGCCGGCGGTGACCTCGCGGGCGAACGACGGCCCGGTGACGACCGCCGCGGGACGACCCGGCAGCTTCTCGTTCACCAGCTCGTGCAGGAAGCGGCCCGTACCGGTTTCGAAGCCCTTGGTCGCCCAGGACACCTTCGCGCCGGGTTCGAGCAACGGCACGATCTGGTCGAGCATGGCCGCGAAAGCATGGCTCGGCACCACGATCAGCACGATGCCCACGCCCTTCAGCACGGCAGCGAGGTCGCTCTCGTAGGTGAGTTCGGGCGGCAGGTCGAGGTCGGGCAGGTAGCGCAGGTTACGGCGCGCGGCGGCCATGGCCGCCAGCGCATCCGCGTCGCGCCCCCACAACCGGGTGGGAACCTCGTTTCGCGCCAGCAGTGCAGCCAGCGCGGTACCCCAGGAACCGGCGCCGAGGACGGCGACGGTGGGTCGGGAGGGAGCGCTCATGCTCAGCTGTTGAGCGGATGGGCCCCGGCGCCCTCGAGCTGCTGGCGCTGCTGTTCGGCGTACAGGGCGTCGAAGTTGATCGGCTGCAGCAGGAACGGCGGGAATCCACCCTCCTGGACCATCGCCGAGACCATCTGGCGGCCATACGGGAAGAGCAGGTTCGGGCAGTACGAGCCCAGGATGCCGTCGCGGTCCAGCTCCGGGAAGCCGGCGATGCCGAAGATGCCAGCCTGGTGCACTTCGGCCAGGTAGGCGGTGCGCTCGCCCAGGGCGCAGGTGAGCGTGAGGCTGAGCACGACTTCGTACATGTCGTTGCCGAGGTCGGTGGCCTTGTGGCCGAGGTTGAGCTGGACCTGCGGCTGGGCCTCGGTCTCGCCCATTTCCTGGAAGATCTGCGGGGCGTTGGGGGCTTCGAACGAAGCATCCTTCACGTAGATCTTCTGCAGCACGAGCTGCGGCTGGCCGGCCTGGCCGTTGGCGTTGATCTCTGCCATGGTCTTTCCTCGAATGCGTCGTGTGGTGTGGATTCACGCCAGCGGCGCGAAAGGCCGGATTGTTTCATACATCGTATGACAGCGCACAGTCCGACTTGCTACAGACCGTCGGAATCTGAGAGAATGCCCGGCTTCCCTATGCCATGCCGACATGTCGGCTGGGTCCGTTACGCGATGCGGGCCTCTTCAATGGCGGAAGCGTTCCATCTCCAGCCGTCGCGTGGCGCCCCCTTCCCGGGTCGTTGCTGGGCCGTCGCCACCCTGGCCAAAGGGCGGTCCAACAGAATCTAAAGGAGGCCACCATGGCCCGTAGATGCCAAGTCACCAACAAGGGTGTGCAGACCGGTAACAACGTCTCGCACGCGAACAACAAGACCCGTCGCCGCTGGCTGCCGAACCTGCACGAGCGCCGCTTCTGGGTCGCCAGCGAAAACCGTTGGGTCAAGCTGCGCGTTTCCAACCACGCCCTGCGCACGATCGACAAGAACGGCATCGAAGCCGTGCTGGCCGACCTCCGTTCCCGCGGCGAAAAGATCTAAGGAGATCGCACCATGGCAAGCAAGCGCGATAAGCACCGCCTGATTTCCACCGCGGGCACCGGTCACTTCTACACGACCACCAAGAACAAGAAGAACACCCCGGAAAAGATGGTCTTCATGAAGTACGACCCCGTCGTCCGGAAGCACGTCGAATACAAGGAAGGCAAGATCAAGTGATCTTGCGAAAAGGCCGCCGCAAGGCGGCCTTTTTTTATGGGCGCTTTCCGGATGCATGGACCGCACTGCTCTGTAGGAGCGCGCCTTGCGCGCGACCGGTTGTCGCGATAACCCGGTCGCGCGCAAGGCGCGCTCCTACATAAGCGGGTTGCGTCGATGAGCCAAAAAAAAGCCCGCCGGATGGCGGGCTTTTTCGAGCCAGGCGAAGAGCGCTTACGCGCCCACCGCCGAATAGCCCTTCAGCCGTTGCGCGAACTGCTGCAGCGAGCGGATACCGCTTTCCTCGGCCTCGACGATCCACTGCTGGAGCGCCTTCAGCGACTTCTCGGCACCGCGCTCTTCCATGAGGGCCACGAGACGGGCGCGGAACTCGCATACCGTACGCAGCGCCGGGCGATTGGCCAGGGCAGCATGCATGCGCTCGCGGGCATCGTTGTCGAGCCAGCGACCACCGTCGGCCAGGGCGCGGCGCAGGCGGCGCGGCACGGCCTTGATGGTTTCACCGGCCTGGCCGGCTTCTTCGCGCAGCGTCGGCAGGATGACGTTGCGGTAGTAGTCGGTGGTGGCCTGGAAACGCAGTGCCAGCACGCCCTTCAGCGTTTCGGCGTCCGGCAGGTGCACGTTCGGGCGGATGTTGAGCGTGGGAGCCACGCGCAGCACCTTGGCCAGGCGCACGGCACGCAGGCCGCAGATCACCGCCCAGCCGATGTCGAACTCCCACTTGCGCAGGGCAAACTTCGCCGAGCTGGGGAAGGCATGGTGGTTGTTGTGCAGCTCTTCGCCGCCGATCCAGAAGCCCCACGGCGAGATGTTGGTGGCCGTGTCGGAGCTTTCGAAGTTGCGGTAGCCCCACCAGTGGCCGATGCCGTTCACGAAGCCGGCGGCCCAGAACGGGATCCAGATCATCTGGATGGCCCAGATAGCCATGCCGACCACGCCGAACAGCGACAGGTTGATGATGGCCATCAGCGTCGGGCCCCAGTACGGGTGCTTGCCGAACAGCGTGCGCTCGAACCAGTCGTCCGGGGTACCGCGGCCGTACTTCTCCATGTCGGCCTTGTTGTAGCTGGCCTCACGGTAGAGCGACACGCCGTCGAGGAAGACCTTCTTGATGCCGAAGACCTGCGGGCTGTGCGGATCTTCCTCGGTCTCGACCTTGGCGTGGTGCTTGCGGTGGATGGCGACCCACTCCTTCACCACCATGCCGGTGGTGAGCCAGCCCCAGAAACGGAAGAAACCGTTGAGGGTCCAGTGGAAGTCGACACCGCGATGGGTGGCGCTGCGGTGGTAGTACAGCGTCACCGTGAAGATGGTGAGCTGCGTGACGACCAGCAGATAGACCAGCATCTCGCCCCAGCTTGCGCGGGTGAGGCCGTTGGCCAGGAAATCGAGCAGGGTGTCGAGCATCGGGTCGGTACCGCGCTAAGGATGAAAGAGATGTGCAGGGCCCAGTCTAGCGGGGGGTTTCCATACCCACCAGCACGGTGTTAGAGGAAATGTGAAGTCGGCGACTGTCGTTTCAACGGCCGTTTGCGCACAATCGCCGGATGATTGCCCCTCAAGCCGTTCAGAGAGATCAACACGCTGCGGCAAGATGTCCGCAAGATGCTGCGCGTAACCCGGCGTTGGGCGACGTATCTGCATGAATGCGACACCTATCCTGAATGTGTCCGGGGTCTCCCGGCGCCGCGCTGGCCGCGCGGCCGTCAGCGAGCTTTCCTTCAAGCTGAACCGGGGCGAAGTCCTGGGCCTGCTCGGCGTCAATGGCGCGGGCAAATCCACCACGCTGGCGATGCTCGCAGGCGCCCTGCGCCCTGATGAGGGCCGCATCGAACTGGACGGCCAGCGGTTCGACAACCATCCTGGTCTCGCCCGTCGTACCGTCGGCTGGCTGCCGGAAGCCGCGCCATTGTGGCCTGAGCTGTCGGTGGACGAACACCTCGCCGCCTTCGCCGCGCTGCGCGGTATCGGCAGGGCCGAGGCCCGTCGTGCCGCCGATACGGTCATGGAACGTCTTCAACTGGGCGATCTGCGCCGCCGCCTTGCCGGGGTCCTGTCCCAGGGCCAGCGCCAGCGGCTGGGGCTGGCCTGCGCGCTGCTGCACGAACCTCCGCTGCTGATCCTCGACGAGCCGGCCAACGCACTCGATCCCGTGCAGGTGGGCGAGTTGCGCAAGCTGATCCGCGAGCGCTCGGCGGCAGGTGGTGCCGTGATCCTTTCCACCCACGTACTGGGTGAGGTCGTGGCGGTCTGCGACCGCGTGGTCATTCTCCACGAAGGGCGCCTGCGCCACGATGCGCCGCTGGGCGACCACGCCACGCTGGAAAAGGCCTTCTTCGCCATCGCCACGGGAGCGGTCGCATGAGTCTCGCCGCGATGACCCGCCTCGAGCTGCGCCGGCTCGCCGTACGCCCCCTGGCCTGGGCACTGGCCGCGCTTACCATCGCATGGCTGGCCTGGACCTTCGTGCTGGGCCTGGGCCAGTTCCTCGGGGCGCAGGTGAAACTGGCCGCCGTGGCCGACGCCCCGGGCTTTACCGATCTGGTCGCCATTCCCCTGTTGGCCGAACTGGTGAAGCTGGCCTTCCTCGTGGTGCCGCTGATGACCATGTCCGCGCTGGCAGGCGAGCGTCGCTCCGGCACCTTGCCGCTACTGCTGTCCACGGGACTCTCGCCCTGGCGTGTCGTGCTGGGCAAATACCTCGCCGTGCTCGCCTGGCTGGCGCTATGGCTGCTCGCCACGCTCGCCATGCCGCTCGTGGTCGGCATCCAGGGCACGGCCGATTGGGGCAAGCTTGCCGCTGCCACGCTCGGTACCGCACTGACCCTCGCCACACTGGCCGCCATCGGCATCGCGTGCTCGGCCGCCACCACGTTTCCCGCCATCGCGGCCGCCGCCGCCCTGATCGTCACCCTGGCGCTATGGACGATCGATCGTGGTGCGCAGGCCGCGGGCGTGAACGGCGGTTTCCTCGAATGGCTCACGCTCGCGACGCATCTCCAGAACCTGCTGCGTGGCCTCGTGTCATCCACCGATCTCGTCTGGTTCGCGCTGGCGATCGCTCTTGCGCTCACGCTGGCCGTACGCCGGCTGGGCGCCGACAGGGAGCGCCAGTGATGCGACGCTTCGACCGCCTCTTCGTCGTGATTGCCCTTTTCATCGGTGCGGGCTGCATCGGCTTTCTCAGCACGCGCCATCCGTGGACCGCCGACTGGACGCGCGGCGCGCGCGCCAGCCTCGCGCCGGAAAGCATCGCGGTGCTGCATACCCTCGACGGCCCGGTCGACGTAGTGGGCTATCTGTCGCCGACCGGCCCCCTGCGTGAACAGATCGCCGGGGTCATGGAGCGCTACCTGCGCGAGAAGAAGGACCTCACCCTTTCCTTCATCGACCCGGACCTCGATCCCGCCGCCTCACGTCAGCTCGGTATCAGCGGCGACGGTGCCCTGCTGGTGCGCTACAAGGGTCACGAGCAGCGGGTGGAAAGCCCGATCAACGAGCGCAACCTGTCCAACGCCCTCGAACGACTGGCGCGTGGCGGTGAGCGCGTGATCGCCTTCGTCACCGGTGACGGCGAACGCCAGGCCGACGGCCACGCCAATGCCGACCTGGGCACCTTCATGGGCCAGGTGGAGCGACGCGGCGTGCGCGCGGTGCCGTTGAACTTCAGCCAGACGCGTGGCGTGCCCGAACACACCGATCTGGTCGTGCTCGCGAGTCCCTCCGTCGCCCTGCCCGCCGGCAGCGTGAAGGCCCTCGTCGACTACGTGCGCGACGGTGGCAACCTGTTGTGGCTTACCGAGCCAGCGAATGACGATCTCGGCACCGCGCCGCTGGCCGACGTGCTCGGCATACGCGTGCTGCCGGGCGTGCTGGTGGACGGCCAGGGCAGCACGCTGAACGTGCAGGACCCGCGCATCGTCGTACTGGGGGACTACCCGTTCCATGCGATCACGCGGGCGTTCCGTGACACCACGCTGTTTCCGCAGGCGTCGGCGCTGGCGCAGGTCTCCGCGCACGACTGGGCCGTGGTGCCCTTCCTGCGTTCGGGCGAACGCAGCTGGACGGCCTTCGGTGGCATCGACAACGACAAGCCGTCCACCATCGCCTTTCATCCGGAACATGGCGAAATGAAGGGGCCGCTGGATTTCGGTTTTGCCCTCAACCGGCTTTCACCGAATCCGACAAAGAGCGAACAGCGTGCCGTGGTGATCGGCGACGGCGACTTCCTCTCCAATACCTTCGTTGGCAACGGTGGCAACCGCGCGCTCGGCGAGCGGGTCATCGACTGGCTGCTGGGCGACGACGTACTGGTCAGCCTGCCCTCGCGCGGCGCACCCGACCGGGCCATCGCCCTGTCCCAGGGCGGACTCAACGCCATCACCTTCGGCTTCCTCGTCGCGCTGCCGCTATTCCTGCTCGGGCTGGGCACGGGCATCGCATGGCGCCGCCGGAAGCGCTGACATGAAGGCTCGGCTGGCTGCACTTTTCGTGCTGGTGATCCTGGTCGGCGCCGTTGCGTGGGAATGGCACACCGACGAAACCGACGCACGCGCCCACCGGCTGACGACGCTCGATCCCGACGCCATCGGCCGCATCGATGTGGCGTTGAAGGGTTACCCATCGCAGCGCTTCGAACGTCGCGCGGGGCACTGGATCGACACCTCTGGCACCCCCGCCGACGAAGGCCGGGCCGACGAGCTGGCGGCGCTGGCGACGACCCCGGTAAACGCATGGAAACCGGCCGCGGACTTCGATGCGGCGAAGATCGGGCTGGCCTCTCCGGCTGCCGTACTCGTGCTCGATGGGACACGTATCGAGTTCGGTGAGATGACGGCCCTGGGCAAGCAGCGCTATGTGCGGGTAGGCGACCGGATCGCTTTCGTGGCGGCGCAAGCGCTGCCCAGAGCCCCCAGAACGCGGAACCTCCCCCTGTAGGAGCGCGCCTTGCGCGCGACCCGCCTTTCGCAAAACCCGGTCGCGCGCGAGGCGCGCTCCTACAGGTGCTTGCCTGTCGCTGACAAACACCCCATCTTTCGCCCATGCCTGAACTGCCCGAAGTCGAAACCACCCGCCGCGGCATCGCCCCGCACCTGGAAGGCCGCCGCGTCCGCGATGTCGTGCTGCGACGTCCCGACCTGCGCTGGCCGATCCCGGGCGAGGTCACGCAGTTTCTGCCGGGACAGGTCATCGAATCGGTAGACCGGCGCGCGAAGTACCTGTTGCTGCGCACCCAGCTGGGCACCGCCCTGCTGCACCTGGGCATGTCGGGCATGCTGCGCGTGCTGCCTTCCGACACGCCGGTCAACAAGCACGACCACGTGGATATCGTGCTTGAGCGTGATCGCGTACTCCGCTTTACCGACCCGCGACGGTTCGGCGCGCTGCTGTGGCAGAAGCCGGGCGAAACGCACCAGCTTCTGGAAAACCTCGGCCCCGAACCCCTCACCGACGCGTTCGACGGCGACGTGCTCTGGCACCTGTCGCGCGGACGCAGTGCCCCGGTGAAAACCTTCCTGATGGACAACGCCATCGTGGTCGGCGTGGGCAACATCTACGCCAGCGAAGCGCTGTTCGCGGCAGGCATCGATCCGCGCCGCGCAGCCGGCAAGGTCTCGCGGGAGCGCTACGCAAAGCTCGCCGACGAGGTGAAACGCATCCTGGCTTATGCCATCACGCGCGGCGGCACCACCCTGCGCGATTTCCTGTCGCCCGACGGCGCCCCCGGATACTTCTTCCAGGAGCTGTTTGCCTACGGGCGTGCCAACGAACCATGCAAGGTATGCGGCACACCGATCCGCGTGGTGACACTGGGACAGCGAGCATCGTTCTTCTGCCCGAACTGCCAGCACTGAACGAACGGCAAGCCTCCCTAGGCCGACACCGCTGCGCGGCGAAGCCCTACATCGCGTAGTCCTGGCCCTCATCTACTCTTCCCGGCACCCACCCGAAGCATGGATGCTTATGAAGAAGTTGATGCTGTCAACGCTGGCACTGCTCGCCTGTAGCAGCGCACACGCGGATATTCCTTACGCCGACAACCCGAACCGGCCGTTCAACGAGTACACGTGGATATCGACGCATAATGCGTTCGCTACTACGATTTTCCCCAGCCAGACGCTTTCCATCAGGGAACAGCTCGACTCCGGCGTCCGCAGCCTGATGCTGGACCTTCATTATTCCGCAGGTGCCGTACGGCTTTGCCACGGCAGTTGCATCGGTACCGAGCCGACGTTCTCGTCGCTGCTCAATGGCACGATCCTCCCCTTTCTCTCGCGCCAGCCGGATGCCATCGTCACGCTCCACCTGGAGGACTACGTAAACCGCACTGAACTGGCCCATGCCTTTTCCAGTGTGACGGGACTGGCACCGCAGGTCTTCAACCCCAATCGCTGGGCTACCGCCCAATGGCCCACGTATCAGCAGATGGTCAACAGCGGCCAACGACTGCTCGTCTTCTCGCAGAGGCTGGCCAACAGCGGCGATATGGATACCGCCAGCGGACCGCTGCACGTGATGTACGACAGCGACTACACGGTGGAAAACTACTGGAGCATCGGCGACACCATCTTCACGCATGACCATTCGTGCCGGTCGCGATGGAACTCGGTGCCGCTCGACACGGCACAGGTGTGGAACCGCACCTGGTCACGCCTGTTCGTGATGAACCATTTCCACACCTCGCCTTTCGGCGATCATGCGCCCACCGACAACAACTACAACGTGTTGCGCAGCCGGATCGACAACGAATGCCACGCGGCGGCGCGACGCAAACCGAACTTCGTGGCCGTGGATTTCTTCCACAACGGCCAGCTCGGCAGTGTGGCCGGCTCGCTGAACATGGGAACGATCGAGCTGTTCGATGGTGTCAGCGGCACAGGTAATCGTCTTTGCGCCATCCCGGCCAGGGCCAGCCACTCGGAGTCCTTCGCTTCGGACAAGGGACATCGCTGCCCACCGCGCAAGGCCCGTTCGGCCGTGCTCCGCGACATACCCAAGGGCACCACGTTCCGGCTGATCGGCGGCAACGATGCATGGAACAGCCCTGCCATGCGTGTATCGGCGGCCGAGGATCTGTACGGCAAGTCGGCCGTACTGCATAACTTCGAGAACGGCCAGGAGTTCGGAGGCGTCATCGCCGACCGCCTGAACGGAGGCAGGCTGGCCGGCGAGGTGATAAGGGCGGTGGTCGAAACCTCGCCCTGAGGCGCTTTAATCCGGCCAGCGCATCGCTGCGTGCGAGTTGTTGAACCGGGGGTCGCTCTCGTCACCGGACAGGGCGACCTTCAGGCCACCGCGCACGCCCGTGACATCGATCAGCTGGCCTTCCTCGAAACGCGAACCCAGAGCGGCCAGTTCCACGAAGTTTTCCGTGAGCACGCCGACGCGGTCGATGTCGTGATCGGGCACGTTGGTGACGCTGACGTCCGGACGACCGAACTTACGCATGCCACGCGTGCGGATCCACGAGCGGCCCTTGGTTTCCTCGGGGCTGCACAGGATCAGCACATGATGGCGCGGCGGCGCACCGCCGGGTACGAGATAGTGCTCACGCCAGTCCTTCGCATCGAACAGGGTGAGAATCTGCGGGTCCACGACGACCTTGCCACCGACGTCGGTCAGTGCGGCGACGACGCCCAGCGTGTCACGCAGGTAATCGAGGCTCTCGCGATCGGGGAATCGCCCGCGAATCACCATGACGTGGGGTGCCGCCCTGGCGGCCTTGTAGCCTTCGGGGTTGTCCTCGTTCAGCAGGTCACCCAGCGCACCAGCCAGGGGATAGCCCTCCCAGCGTGCCAGCACCGTGTTCTGCATGCGCTGCATCTCGATGCCTTCAGGCAGGCCGGGGCTGCCGTACTTCGACGACGGAATCACCACGTCCTCGGCGAACGATCCGAAAACGAAGTACAGCAGTACAGCCTGCTCGTCGCTGGGCTGCCAGTAAGGGCGCGGCCATTCGGCGGCGGGGGTCGTCGTCTCGGTCACGCGGGATTTCCTTCGTTGGTGTCGTTTTCGCCGAGGGGCAGTACGGACTGCTGGAGCTCGATCCGGCCATCGCCGGCCGTGATGCTCTTGAACTCGGCACGGCTCACGGAGACATAGCGGTCGTTGCCGCCGATCTCAACCTGGGGCCCCTGGGTCACGGCACGCCCGTGTTCATCCACGCGAACCACCATGGTCGCCTTGCGCCCGGAGTGGCAGATCGTCTTGATCTCTTCCAGGTTGTCGGCCCAGGCCAGCAGGTAGCGGCTGCCTTCGAAGAGCTCGCCCCGGAAGTCGGTGCGCAGGCCATAGGCCAGGACCGGGATGTTCAGGTTGTCCACCACGTCGGACAGTTGCCAGACCTGGGCCTTGCTCAGGAACTGGGCCTCGTCCACCAGGACGCAGTGCAGGGGACCCCGGGCGGCGATATCCGCCTCCACGGCCGCCAGCAGGTCGTCCTCGGCGCCGAAGCGCACGCCGCGGGCCTGGAGGCCGATCCGGGAAGCCACCACGCCCTCGCCATAGCGGTCGTCCAGCGCGGGCGTGAGAATCAGCGTCCGCATGCCGCGCTCGTGATAGTTGTGGGCGCTCTGCAGCAGGGTCGTGGTCTTTCCGGCGTTCATTGCCGAGTAGTAGAAATACAGCTTTGCCATGCGGGCCCGGTCCGTTCGTGACCGGACATGGTACCCAAACCCGCCCCCGCCGGCTCCGCCCGCCCCCGGTCCGCCACCTGCTACCATCCGGGGCCTCGTCCGCCAGTCCACCCCGGCCGATCCGATGCTCAACCCCCAACAACACGCGGCCGTCGAATACTGCGACGGTCCCCTCCTTGTGCTGGCCGGCGCCGGCTCCGGCAAGACCCGTGTCATCACGGAGAAGATCTCGCACCTGATCTCCCGGCGGCACCTGGCGGCCGAGAAGATCGCGGCGATCACCTTCACCAACAAGGCCGCGAAGGAAATGCGCGAGCGCGTGGGCCGGCTCATCTCCGACGATGCCGCCCGGGCGCTTACCGTGTGCACCTTCCACGCGCTGGGCCTGAAATTCCTGCAGATCGAGCACGAGCGCGCGCAGCTGCGCCGCGGCTTCTCGGTGCTGGATGCCGAAGACAGCGCGAACATGATCAAGGAGCTGTCGCCCAAGGGCGTGAAGCCCGAGGTGATCACCGGCATCCGCAACCTGCTGGGCAAGGCGAAGAACTCCGGCCTCACGCCGGAAGAAGCCATGGCTGCCGCACGTACGCCGCGCGAGATCGAGGCGGCGACGATCTACGATCTTTACCAGCAGCGCCTCGCTGCCTTCAACGCGGTGGATTTCGACGACCTCATCCGCCTGCCGTTGCGCATCCTCGAAACCGATGCCGATGCGCGCGCGATCTGGCAGGAGCGCCTGCGCTACCTGCTGGTGGACGAATACCAGGATACCAACGACGCACAGTATCGCCTGCTGAAGACCATCGCAGGGCCGAAGGCGCGCTTTACCTGCGTGGGTGATGACGACCAGAGCATCTACGCCTGGCGTGGCGCCAACCCGGAAAACATCGACCAGTTGGGTCGCGACTTCCCGCAGCTTCGCGTGATCAAGCTGGAACAGAACTATCGCTGTGCCAAGCGTATCCTGCGTGCGGCAAACCATCTCATCGCGAACAATCCGCACGTTCACGAGAAGAAATTGTGGAGCGACCACGTCGAAGGCCCACCCATCCGCGTGATCGAGTGCAAGGACGGCGATCACGAAGCCGAGCGCATTGCCGCCATCGCGTCCACGCTGCACGAGAAGTACAAGGACAAGGGTTGCCGATGGGATGATTTCTGCATCCTGTATCGCGGCAATTTCCAGGCACGTCCGCTGGAAAAGGCGCTGCGCCTGGCCAAGGTGCCTTACCACCTGAGTGGCGCGCTGTCGTTCCTGGACCGTGCCGAGGTGAAGGACATCCTCTGCTATCTGCGCCTGCTCACCAATCCCACCGACGATGCGGCGTTTCTTCGCGTGGTGAACGTGCCCAAGCGGGAGATCGGTTCGACATCCCTGGAAAAGCTGGGCCAGATCGCGCAGACGCGCAATGCCTCGTTGCTGGATGCCGCGCGCAGCGATGCCGCGCTGAAGAACCTGGCCGCGCGCCCTGCTTCTGCACTGGCGGGTTTCTCGCGGCTGATGGACGAGCTGCGCAGTCACGCCGTGCACGAGAGTGCGGCGGATCTCGTCGCCACCGTGGTAGAGAAAACCGGCTATGGCGCGCACATTGCAGCGACGACACCGGATGATGCCCTGCGTGAGCGCCGCCTGGGCAATATACGCGAGCTGATGGACTGGTTCCGCGCCATGGGCCGCGATGGTGGCCGCACCGGCGACATCGCGCAGCAGCTGGCCTTGCTGAGCCATGCCGATCGTGATGATCCCGGCAATGCCTTGCGCATGATGACGCTGCATTCGGCGAAGGGCCTGGAATTCCGCTTCGTCTTCATCGTGGGTTGCGAGGATGGCACGCTGCCGCATGAGGGCGCGCTGGATGAAGGCCGGCTCGATGAGGAGCGGCGCCTGATGTATGTGGGTATCACGCGTGCGAAGGAGATGCTGACGCTTTCGTATGCGTCACGCTCCAAGAAGTACGGCGAGGTGCTGTCGAACGATCCCAGCCGGTTTCTTGAAGAGCTGCCGCAGGATGATCTGCATTGGGATGGGCAGGATCCGGAAGCGGATGCCGAGGTGAAGAAAGACACCGCGGAATCGCATATGGCGAAGATCCGGGCGATGCTGGCGGGGAATGGGTGAGCCGCGGGGCTTGGCTGCCGGCTTCGGATCAAGGTGGTCGCGCGCGAGGCGCGCTCCTACAGTTGGGGTGTCGCTTCGTTGTGGTTGCGCGGCCGCCCTTGTAGGAGCGCGCCTTGCGCGCGACCGTCATCGCGAAACGCCGAACCCTAAAGCCGCGCCCCCTGATCCGCCGCCAGCACGGCCTCCGGCAACACCGAAGGATCCACACCCCGTGCAAACAGCATCACCTGGAACCGCTCCCCCATCTGATCCGGCAGGGTGAGCTTCTTCACTTCCTGCGCCAGTCGGTAACGCGCCGCTTCGTCATCCAGCGCAAGGTAGTCATTCTCGAAAAACTCCTGCATATCGGCAGCGATAAGAAACTGCGCCTGCGGCACATACGCGGCTACACCGAAGCCGGCACTGTTACCCGCCTCGGCCAGCGCCGTGAAATCCACCGACGCCGTGAGATCCTGAAGACCCGGCAGGAAGAACGCATCGCCATGCGCGCGATGACGGTAGAACGCACGCAAGGTGCCGTCCGTGCGCTCGGGCAGGTAATACTCGCTGCGCGTATACCCATAGTCTGCAAAGATCATCGCGCCCTTGCGAAGCGTTCCCGCCACCGCCTGCATCCAGTACGGCAGCTGCGGAAGGATCTCGGTACGGTAACCGGCCTCGAATTCGCGCCCGAGGTCACGCTCGACATGGCGGACCGCGCCATTGACCAGCACGTCGGCCGGGCGGTCGTTGCGATGAAACCTGCCATCGCCATCGAGCACCACGTATTCCTCGTAGACCTCGCCGTCGCGCGTGGTGAAGCGCGTGGTCGGCAGCGCATCGATCACCTCGTTGGCGAACAGCACGCCCTCCCATTCTTCTTCCAGCGGAGCGTCGAGCCATACAGCCCGCGCCGCCAGTGCCGGCGGCAGGTTGGCATGCAGGCGCTCACGCTGGCGCTCGCGCAGGTCGGCGCTGGGCTCCAGGATCATGTAACGGCGCGGGACCTTCCCAGCGACATCGAGCGCGCGCAACGCAGCTTCCGCAAAGGCACCACTGCCACCGCCGATCTCCATGAAGTCGGCATCCGGCCCCAGCGACGCCAGCACCGGCTCGAAAGCGCGTACGACGCAGCGGGCAAACAGCGTGCCCAGCTCGGGGGCGGTGACGAAGTCGCCGTCTGCGCCGAACTTGGTCTTGCCTGCGCTGTAATAGCCCAGGCCGGGGGTATAGAGGCAGCGTTCCATGAAGCGCGAGAACGGCATCGGGCCATGCGCGGCGATTTCTTCACGCAGCAGGGCGGACAGGTGTTCGGAGTGGGCGCGCTCGTCGGCGCCGGGTTCGGGGAGGCGGTCGGTCATGGGGATCAGGATAACCGATCCCATGGGGTGAGCCGAAGGCAGTCGCCAGTCTGGTCGCGCGCAAGGCGCGCTCCTACAGGGCAAACGTGTAGGAGCGCGCCTTGCGCGCGACCGGTGCGAAGCGAGGCTTCCCTTAGAAATCCTGCTGCAACGAAAGGAACACGCCACGACGCGGACCAAACTGCGGCGCGCCTACGCCGATACCCGTGCCATCACGCAGCTCATACGTGCGATCCAGCGCATTCACCAGAGCCAGCTGCGCATGCGTCGCCGCCCCCTGGAAGAACTGGAAATCGCGACCGACGCTGAGGTTCAGCTGGAAATAGGCCGGCATGGTATCGCCGTTGGGCACGATTCCATCACGACGCAGGCCTGATCCGTAGAGGTAGTCCGCACCGATGCGCGTCGTATCGCCGAATACATAGCTGACACCGCCCGACGAGGTGAACTTCTGGTCGTGGTCGAGGTGGATGTAATGATCCGCGATATAGGCCAGGTCATCCGGCTGGAAGTTGTACTGGCTGGTGATCACGTTCTTGCCGACCGAGCGGTTGTACGCGAAGTTGAAATACGCCGTGAGCGCACCGCCGTCGTAGTTCACCGTGAACTCGGTACCCTTCACGCGACCCTGGTCGTAGTTGAACGTGGAATACACCAGCGCCGTGCCGAACTGGCCTTCATCCTGGATGCGCGAAACGCGACGCTTGTAGCTGTCCAGGCCAAGCGTCCACTGGCTGCCGATCTTCTGCGAGATACCGATGTCGTAATAGCTGGAACGCTCGGCCAGCGGGGTATCGTTGCCACTATCCGGCTGCGCACCCGTGGTGCCCGCGAACTTCGCGATCGTGGTCGGCGAAATCATCTCCGAGGCCGGCGGCGTGAAGTAACGCGAATAGCCGGCATGGATGGTTGTGGTATCGGTGGGCTGGTACACCACGCCCACACGCGGGCTGAGCTGGCTTTCCACGCGGAACGCGTCGTAACGGTCACCGCGCAGGCCGTAGTTCACGGTCCATTTGTCGCCGATGCTCCACTCGTCCTGCAGGTACACCGCATAGGTACGGGCGAGCACGCGGCTCGTATCGAGGATGTTGAGCGGCACGGTCGACGACTGCGCACCGGTGTCGTCCACCGGGAACACCAGCGAATTATTGCTGGACGTGGCACGCTCGAACGAGCCGTAGATGCCGTAACGCAGGGTGTGGTTGTCACCCCACGGCGTCGAGAAATCTGCCTGCAGCGTGGTCGCGCGATTGGCACGACGCACGGTGGACGCCACGCCGTTGAACATCAGGTCGCCGATGTCGTCGGGCGTGAAATCCAGGCCGCTGTAGCGCGCGCCAGCCGACACCTGATAAGCGGTATCACCCAGCTTTCCCTGCAGGCTCAGCACGCCGAAACGGGTCTTTTCCTGCTGCCGGTCATTGAGCTGGGAGGAATCGAAGTTGGTGACGTCGAGGTAACCGAACTGCGGGGTCTGACCCGGGTTGTTCGGCAGTTCGAAGCGGTTGTTGGTCACGCCGAACATGAAGCTCAGGCGCGTATCGTTGTTGATCAGATACGAGACATCGCCGAAGGCCTTCACCTGGTTGGTGTGGTCATGGATCGGCTTGCGGCTGGACGTCGGGTTTTCGATGCCGACATCGTTTTCGAGGTAGTTGGCGGTGAGGAACCAGCTCCAGTCACCACTGCGGCCGAACAGCGTGGCGTTCGGGTTCACCGTGCCGAACTGGCCGCCGGTGATGCCCACGCTGCCGCCGACGCCATCCTGCTTCGGCGTACGCGTGGTGATATCCACCACGGCGGCCGTACGGTCACCGTACTGGGCCGGCAGCGCACCCGTGAGCAGCTTCACGCTGTCGATGGTGCGCGCGTCGAGCGTCTGGCCGAAACCGCCGATGCTTTCGGGAATCAGCACGCCGTTGATGCGGTACTGCAGGTTGGCGTGATCGCCACGCACATGCAGCTGGCCGTAGGAATCCTGGACCACACCCGGCGCCTGCAGGATCGCCTGGTTCAGCGGCGTGGAATCACCCAGCGGAAGGGCCTGGATCGTCTGCCGGTCCATCACGTACTGGCTGCTGCCGGTATCGGGCGAAAGGCTGTTGCGTGCCTCGTCGAGGCGGGCGGTCACATCGACCTCGCCCAGATTCGTAGCTTTTTGCGGAGGCGCGTCATCCGCAAAAACAGGGGCGGCGGCGAGCGCCAGGGCGATGCTGAGAGCGAGACGGGCGGGAGTCATCGGGGGCCTTTCGTAAAATGTTATAATGTTGCGATACACAGTTTCATGACGGTACCTTTCCAACCGCTTTCACGCAAGCGTTAAACATGATGCGCTATCAATCGAAGGCATATCGTTTTTCTGCCGGATACCCTCATGCCAAAGCGCGATTCCGAGTCCACTTCCCGCGAGATCGTTCCCGTCACGGCCGGTGACCGTGGCGATAGTGCTGTCGCCAAGGCGATCCTCGAATTCGTCAGTCGCATCCCTGAAAGCGACGTGCCGCGCGCAAGCAAAAGCACGGTGGAAGAGGAATGCCGACGCCTCGCCAGCACCGCCGCCAACAAGGCGGCACTCACCGCCGGTTCGCTCGCCCTGCCACCAGGGCCGCTCGGCTGGCTGACGGTGCTACCCGAACTGGTGGCCATCTGGCGCATCCAGGGGCAGCTCGTGAGCGACATTGCCGCGGCGTACGGCAAGACAGCCAAGCTGGGTCGCGAGCAGATGCTGTGGTGCCTGTTCCGACACACGGCAGCGCAGGCGTTTCGTGACATCGCCATACGCGTGGGTGACCGGCTGGTATTCCGCACTACCGCAACGAGCGTGTTGCAGCGTCTGGCAGGACGCATCGGCGTAAGCGTGTCCAAGCGCGCCGTAGGCAAAGGCATTTCACGCTGGCTGCCCGTGGTCGGTGCACTGGGAGTAGGCGCTTACGCTTACTACGACACCGGACAAGTCGCGAAGACCGCCATCGACCTGTTCAGTGGAGAAATTCATATCGATGATGGCGATGAGTCTTCGTCGAAGACGCCAAAGCATCGCGCTACTGACGACAAGACGGCCCCCATCGCCGACACGGCCGGCGATCCGTCGCCCAAGGCGACGTCCCGCAAGCCAATGAAGAAGGCGGCTCCAAAAAAACGAGCCGCTGCAACCAAAACGACAAAATCGGCCACCCGGAAGGCCACGAAGAAAACCGTCGCCAAGCGCACTCCTGCAAAGAGAAGCATCCGCAAGGCAAAGCCCGCGACGTGACGTCACCGGTCGTTTGCGTCAAGCTTCACCCATCGTGAAAAAGGAACTCCGATGAACGCCTCGCCGGTCGTGCTCGTCACCGGTGGCGCCCGACGTGTGGGTGCCACCATCGTTCGCCATCTGCATGCCGCCGGATGCCGGCTGGCCGTGCACTACCGCCACTCCGGCGACGAAGCCCGGATGCTGGCCGACGAACTCAACGCATCGCGCGAAGGCAGCGTAGCGACCTTCGCCGCCCCGCTCGAAGACGATGCCGCACTGCCGACACTCGTGTCGTCCGTCATCGCCACCTTCGGTCGCCTAGACGGACTGGTGAACAACGCCTCGGCGTTCTATCCGACCCCTATCGGCACCGCCACGGGCAAGCAGTGGGACGACCTCTTCGCCGCCAATGCACGCGCACCTTTTTTTCTGGCGCAAGCGGCCGCGCCAGAGCTTCGTAAAAACAGGGGCGCCATCGTCAACATCGTGGACATCTACGCCGAGCGGCCTCTCGCGGATCACCCCATCTATACGATGGCAAAGGCCGCACTGGCGATGCTCACGCTGTCGCTGGCGAAGGATCTCGCCCCCGACGTACGCGTCAACGCCGTGGCGCCGGGGGCCATCCTGTGGCCCGAGTCGGGCAAGCCGGAAGACGCTGCCGAAACGCTCATCGCAAAAACACCACTGGCCCGCAAGGGTGAGCCAGATGACGTCGCCGAAGCGGTGCGCTGGCTGATGCTGGACGCCCGCTACACCACGGGGCAGACCATCCGCATCGACGGCGGACGCACGCTCACCATCTGATCGTGCGCTGCCGGTAAACCGATCAGTTCTTCTGGCGGAATGCCGATTCAAGCAGGGCTCGGTCGAAACCCTGCCCCGGATCGCCTTCCTGCGTGTAGCGGTAAAGTGCAGCGGAATACACACCGTGCATCGCCGTCTGGAAGAGGCTCAGGGCAACCAGGCCAAGCACGCCCGCCGCAGCCACAGCGATCATCAGCGCCATGGATTGCGTGGCCGCCGCGGCACCGAACAGGATGAGGCTGACGGCGACCAGGCAGAACGTCAGGATGCCGCCCACGACGCCAATACCGGCGTTGCCGATGAGGTTCTCGCCCCAGGTACCCTTGAGCAGCGATGCACTGCGCTTGACGGCATCCACCGGACCAATGTCCTGCGCGGCCAGCACCGGCACCACGAGAAAAGTCGCCACCGACCAGCCAAAGCCCAGCATGCCGATCACGATGCGCCCGATCAGGCCGAAGCGCTCCTGGAGGGAACGCAGGATGACACCGACGGTCGCCGCGATCAGGGCATAACCAAGGATGCTGGGTAACCGGCTCCAGGCCGCACTCAGGCCCTCACGGAACGTCGGATTGCCGCCACCCAGGCGAACCAGGGCCGCCGAGGCAAGCGCCGTGTTGAAGAAAATCACCACGGCATATTGCACAAAGTAGAAAACAAAGCTGAGCAGCATGACCAGCGGCGGCATCACATGATGGCGCTGCCCTTCGAAGTCGGCATGGTGATGCCGCAGCGACATGAACACCGGCCAGCCGAAGCTGGCGATCACCACCAGCGAGCAAAGCCCCGCCAGCAATGGAAACAGCATCAGCTCCTTGTCCTGCCGGAGAATATTGGCGCTGGCCTTCATCAACGCCCAGCTACGTGCGAACTTGCCCATGTCCTTCCGATTCCCTTGGCCGAGTGCGCGCTTTGTAGCACCTGAACGCCCCCGCCGCCATAGCCCCTTCTTCCTGTAGGAGCGCGCCTCGCGCGCGACCGGGGTATCGCAAACGATGAAAATTTTCGCGATAACCGGTCGCGCGCAGGCGCGCTCTTACAACAAGCCGCGATCACGTTCGACAGAGGCGGCGGGGGCGGCCCTTGGCGCGACTTGATGGAGGTGAGGGGAGCGGGCGGAAAAGGCCCGACGGGTGGCGGTCAGGATGACCGCCATTTCCCGCCGAGACACGGAGGTCGAGTCGGGAAACCCCGCCCGCTCCCCGGGCCCGAAGGGGCGTAAGCCATAAGACACTGAGCCGCGCAGCGGCTCCTCCTTTCCCGAGGGACACCGCAGGCCGGAGCGACAAGGGCCGCCCCCGTCGGCTCTGCGACGCTACGTATCAGCACCGAGCGCGAGGCCGTAAGGCTAGCCCTTCCTACGGAGCGAAACACCACATGGACTGGGTTTCTACGGAGCGCAACATCGCCGATGCGATCAGCTCCCACACCTTCGGTAGCGAGGCCTCTACGGTCGTTAACGAAACGTATCAAACGGTCGCGCGCAGGCGCGCTCCTACAGGAGGAGGGAGGTCAGGTGGGGGTCTACGGTTAGTGGTTCTTTTGCTTTGGGGAAAGCCTGCCATAGCTCGGCCATGCTTTGGCCGCTGACGGGGTGGCGCAGGTCCGGGGCGATGTCGGCCATCGGTTTCAGAACGAAGGCGTGGCGCAGTTCGCTGCGGGGCAGTTCCAGGTGGCCCTCGCCGCTCAGAACCAGGTCGTCGTAGAGAACGATGTCCACGTCGAGTGTCCGGCTGGCGTAGCGGTCGCCGCCACGGATGCGGCCATGGCGGTCCTCCAGCGCGTGGAGCCAGTCGTTGAGCTCCTGGGGAGGCAGGTCGCTGTCGAGGCCCACCGCCAGGTTCAGGAAATCGGGGCCGTCGAAGCCCACCGCCGCGCTCCGGTACACCGGCGAGACGTCCAGCGCACCAAAGCGCTCGCGAATCTCGGCCACGGCGGCGGACAACCAGCGCCCCGCGTCGATGTTGGAACCCAGGCTCAGGTACGCGCGGCCCATTCAGTGCTCCACGACACCTGCGTCGCGCAGGGCGGAAAAAGCCTCGCGCACGTCGCCACCCGATGGCTGCTGGAACGGACGCAGGCCGAACTCGGGAAGGATCGCGATGAGGTGATCGAAGATATCGGCCTGGATACGCTCGTAATCGAGCCAGACCACGGTATTGGTGAAGCAGTAGATCTCGAACGGAATGCCCTGCGCACCCGGGTCGCGCATGCGCACCATGCGGGTCATGCGATCGTGTACGTCCGGATGCGCCGTGATATAGGCCTCGGCATAGGCACGAAAGGCACCGATATTGGTCTGTCGGCGCCGGTTCACCGGCAGCCTGCCCGGCTCGCCCAGGGCTTCGTTCCAGCGCTGGATGTCTTCGCGCTTGCGGACGAGGTAATCCTTCAGCAGGCGCACCTTGCCGAAGCGTTCTATTTCGTCGTCTTCGAGAAAACGCACGCAGGCCGCATCGACATAAAGCTCGCGCTTGATGCGGCGACCGCCGGACTCGGACATGCCGCGCCAGTTCTGGAACGACTCGGCGATGAGCTTCCACGTTGGTACGGTGACGATGGTGCGGTCGAAATTGCGCACCTTCACCGTATGCAGCGTGATGTCGATGACGTCGCCATCCACGCCGGCCGAAGACATCGTGATCCAGTCGCCCACGCGCAGCATGTCGTTGGTGCTGAGCTGGATGCCCGCGACGAAACCCAGGATGGTGTCCTTGAACACCAGCAGCAGCACCGCCGACATGGCGCCGATGCCCGACAGCAGCAGGCCGATGCTCTGGTGGGTGAGCTTGGTGATCACCAGCACCAGCGCCACGATCCACAGCGCGAGGTTCAGCAATTGCACTACGCCCTTGATCGAGCGCTTGCCGGCAGGTGTTGCGCTATAAAGCGATTCGAAGGCGATCAGCGCGCGCCCCAGCGAGGCGATCACGCAGACGATCATCCAGCACACGGCAAGGTTGCGCACGAAGACGCCAATGCCGTCACCGGGTTCGAGCAGTATGTCGATGCCGTAATAGATGACGATGGCCGGCAGCATGCGCGCCAGCCAGCGGAAGGCGCCGTGCTCGTAGAGCGCATCGTCCCAGCGCCAGACGGTGTGTCGCGTGGCCACGCGCACCACGCGGTGCAGGAACAGGCGGCCGATGAGGCCTACCAGCCACGCCGCGAGGAACAGGCCGGCCACCAGCGTGACACGACGCAGCTCCGGCGATTCGATGAAGCCCTCCACGACCGAGAGCGCCGCCTTCGGGGCCATCATTCCGGCTTCGTACCCCGCTCGATACGCACACCTACGGCCTTCGCGCCACGTACGGCGCCGGGCTTGGAGAGTTTCAGGCGCACCCAGGAGACGCCGAATTCCTCGCGCACGATCTCGGCGCAGCGTTCGGCCAGGGTTTCCACGAGGCCGAAGCTGGACGATTCCACGTAGGACTGCAGCCGCCTGGAGACCGACTTGTAGTTGAGGGTGTGTTCGATGTCGTCGCTGGCGGCCGGGCGACGGTTGTCGAAGGCCATTTCCAGGTCGAACGACAGCGTCTGCCGGATACGGCGTTCCCAGTCGTAGATGCCGATGACCGCGTCGATGCGCAGGTCTTCGATGAAGACGATGTCCATGAAGAGGGGGCTGTTGTTGCTTGGGAGTGTTACAGGGTCGGTGACTGACCCGCTTAACGCAAGCCATGCAGGAGCGCGCCTTGCGCGCGACCGGGGGTACCACTCCCTCTCACCCGCTACCGGACGTCCCTGTAGGAGCGCGCCTGCGCGCGACCGGACCGGCCTGCGCCTCTGGTCGCGCGCAGGCGCGCTCCTACAGGGAGGGTGTCAGGCAGCGGGGGGCAGGGTTTCGAGGCTCCAGCGGGGTTGTACCTGGATCGTTTCATCCTGCTGCTGACCCGCCGCGAGGCGGATCGCGCCGGCCAGGGCGATCATGGCGCCGTTGTCCGTGCAGAACTGGAGACGAGGGAAGTACACGCGGAAGCCATCGGCGGCGCCGGCCTCGGCCAGCTGGGCCCGCAGGCGCTTGTTGGCACCCACGCCGCCCGCGATCACCAGCCGCTTCGCACCCGTGGCTTCCAGCGCGCGCCGGCACTTGATGGCCAGGGTATCCACGATGGCTTCCTCGAAGCCCCGGGCGATGTCCGCGCGCACCTGATCCGACTGGTCGGACTTCTGCCAGGCCAGCAGCACCTGGGTCTTGAGACCCGAGAAGCTGAAATCCAGCCCCGGCCGGTCGACCATGGGGCGGGAGAAGCGGAACGCGCCGGGCGTGCCCTGCTCGGCCAGCTTTGCCAGCGCCGGGCCGCCGGGATACGGCAGGCCCATCAACTTGGCGGTCTTGTCGAAGGCCTCGCCGGCGGCGTCATCCAGGGTGTCGCCCAGGATGCGGTACTGGCCGATGGCCTTGACCTCCACCAGCATCGAATGCCCGCCGGAGACCAGCAGGGCCACGAAAGGCGGCTCCGGCGGGTCGTCTTCGAGCAGGGGCGCCAGCAGGTGGCCCTCCATATGATGTACACCGATAGCCGGCACGCCGAGCGCCCAGGCCATGGCACGGGCGGCGGCGGCACCCACCAGCAGCGCGCCCACCAGGCCGGGGCCGGCCGTATAGGCCACCCCGCCCAGGTCGGCCGGCGTGAGGCCGGCCTCCTTCAGGGCCTCGCGGACCAGGGGCAGCAGCTTGCGCACATGGTCGCGGCTGGCCAGTTCGGGCACCACGCCACCATATTCGGCATGCAGGGCGATCTGGCTGTAGAGCGCATGGGAAAGCAGCCCGCGACCCGGCTGTTCAGGGTCCCAGCGGAGCAGGGCCACGCCCGTCTCGTCGCAGGAGGTTTCCACGCCCAACACAGGCTTTGAAATTTTCGTTTTGATCACGGTATAATCCACGGCTCACCCGGGTTCACGGGTTAGTTTAGACAAGTGGAGTTTCCATGCCGAGCGTTAAAGTCCGCGAGAACGAGCCGTTTGAGCTTGCCCTCCGCCGCTTCAAGCGTACGTGCGAAAAGGCTGGCGTGCTGGCCGAAACGCGCAAGCGCGAATTTTACGAAAAGCCCACCCAGGAGCGTAAGCGTAAGCGCGCTGCCGCGGTGAAGCGTCACCTGCGCCGTCTGTCTCGCGACACGACGCGCCGGACCCGCATGTACTGATTGCCTTCCTGGCCCCCGGGCCGGGAAATGGACTCGCGGCTGGCGCGTTTGCCCGCTGCCGCCGCAATCAGGCGGAAATCCGAGCCGGCTCCGCCGAAAGGTGGAGCCGGCTTTTCGTCGTCCTGGAGATAAAGCGATGAGCCTCAAGGCAAAGATCACCGAAGACATGAAGGCCGCCATGAAGGGCGGCGAGAAGGATCGCCTGGCCGTGATCCGCCTGGTACAGGCGGCCATCAAGCAGCGCGAAGTCGACGAACGGATCGAACTGGACGACAACCAGGTGCTGGCCGTCCTCGAAAAGATGCAGAAGCAGCGCCGCGACTCCATCGAGCAGTTCGACAAGGCCGGCCGCACCGAGCTGGCAGACGTCGAGCGCTATGAGATGGGCATCATCGACGGCTACCTGCCGGCCAAGCTCAGCGAAGCCGAGCTGGACGCCGTGATTGCCGCCGCCATTGCCGAATCCGGTGCCACCTCGGCCCGCGACATGGGCAAGGTCGTGGCGCTCGTGAAGGAAAAGGCCGCCGGCCGCGCCGACATGGGTGCCGTGGCAGGCAAGGTGAAGGCAAAGCTGGGCTGAGGCCTCTCGCCGGCGTGCGGTGGCGCGCCCGGCGCGTGTTCGGACGTTCCCGCCCTCGCCGTTGTAGGAGCGCGCCTTGCGCGCGACCGGTTTTCGCGAAAACCATCGACGCATTCGCATCACCGGTCGCGCGCAAGGCGCGCTCCTACAAGAGACATGGGGCGCCTTGGCACAGCCGGTCGCGCGCAAGGCGCGCTCCTACAGGAAGCGTGGGGCGAGGGGGCACGTGTTCACGGCAACCCCACGAACCCCAACGCATCCTCCCTCCACAGCTGGGGAGCACCTCCGGCGCCACCTGCGGAGGGAATCCCATGCTCAAGTACGCCATCATCTTCGGCCTGATCGCGCTCGTCACCGGCGCGCTCGGCTTCAGCCGGATCTCAGGCGTCGCCGCGACCATTGCCAAGGTCTGCTTCGCGATCTTCCTGATCCTCTTCGTCATCGCCATCCTGGCCGTCATCGGCGTGTTCAAACTGGCTTTCTGACGTCTCGTCAAGCTCCTGACGGAAGCCGAGGCGTGGCATCCTAGGCGTCCATGCGCGGTCGTATTCCCGACAACTTCATCGATGAACTGCTCACTCGCGTCGACATCGTCGACGTGATCGAGCGGCGCGTGCCGCTGAAGAAGGCCGGGCGCGAGTGGACGGCCTGCTGCCCATTCCACAACGAGCGCTCGCCGTCGTTCTACGTGAGCCCGGCCAAGCAGTTCTTCCACTGCTTCGGCTGCGGCGCTCACGGCAGCGCGATCAAGTTCATCATGGACTACGACCGGCTGGAGTTCCCCGACGCCATTGAGGAACTGGCCCAGTCGGTCGGCATGAAGGTGCCTTACGAGGGCGGCCGCGACGACAAGCCCCGCGAGGATCGCACCGACCTCTACACCCTGCTCGACGATTCCGCCTCGTACTACCAGCGCGAGCTGGGCAACAGCGCCGAAGCCCTGGCCTATGTCGAGCGCCGTGGCCTCGATGCGGAAACACTGAAACGCTTCCGCATCGGCTGGGCACCGGCCGGTTTCGACGGTGTATTGAAGGCACTGGGCACCAGCGACCAGAAGCGCAAGCTGCTCAACGACGCGGGCATGGTCGCCAGCAACGAGCGCGGCAACCGCTACGATCGTTTCCGCGAACGGGTGATGTTCCCCATCCTCGACCGGCGGGGCCGTGTGATCGCCTTCGGCGGACGCGTGCTCTCGTCGGACCAGGGCCCGAAATACCTCAACTCGCCGGAAACCCCGCTCTTCCACAAGGGCCGCGAACTGTTCGCCCTGTGGCAGGTGAAGCAGGCCAACCAGAACCTCACCCGGATCATGGTGGTCGAGGGCTATATGGACGTCATCGCCCTGCACCAGGCCGGCCTGCCCATTGCGGTGGCCACCCTGGGCACGGCCACCACGCCCGACCATGCCGAAGTGCTGTTCCGCGCCGCACCCGACGTCTTCTTCTGCTTCGACGGCGATCGTGCCGGCCGTGCGGCCGCGTGGAAGGCCGTGGAGTCCATCCTGCCGCGCATGCGCGACGGCCGTCAGGCGTTCTTCCTTTTCCTGCCCGATGGCGAAGACCCGGACTCCCTGGTACGCCAGGAGGGCAAGGAAGGCTTCGAAAAGCGCATGAAGGAAGCCATGCCGCTATCGGAGTACTTCTTCGACGAGCTGGGCCGTGATGTGGATGTCAGCCGTATCGACGGCCGCGCACGACTCGCGGAACGGGCCCGTCCGCTCATTGCGAAGCTGCCCGACGGCGCCTTCCGCGACCTCATGGCGCAGGAGCTTCAGCGCCGGACGGGTGCGAAAGCACAGCTGGATGCCGAGGCACCCAGGCCCACCTCCGGCAACAAACCCACCAATGTGCAGCGCAGCCTCGTGCGCGCCGCCATCGCCATGCTGCTGTCCCAGCCCAGCCTTGCGCTGGATATCGAGGAACCCCACGGCTTCCGCCGGTTCCAGGCGCGCGGCATCGACCTGCTGTCCGAGCTGATCGACGTAGCGCGCAACCGGCCGGGCATCAATCCGGCCGTGCTGCTGGAGCATTTCAACGAACGGCCGGAATACCCGGCCCTGATGAAACTGGTGGAAGGCGCGCTCATCGGCGAGGCCGACGCGCAGCGCACCGAATTCCTCGACGGGCTGGCCCAGATGGAGCGCCAGGCGATGACACAGCGTCGCGAGTACCTGATCCACCGCATGCGCGACGGCCAGCTCGACGACACCGAAAAAGCCGAGCTGCGGGTACTGCTCGCGGCCCGGGCCGCACCTTCGCCGCTGGAGGCCCGATGATGCAGCGCACCGCGCATGACACGCGATCCATGGGATCATCCGTCCTTCGTTCCATGAAGGGACCGGCCGGGGCCGGGTTCGTGCGTTACTGATGGATTTGCTCAACAACCTCGTCGATGTGTTCGGGCGGAGCGGCTATGCGGCCGTCTTCATCGCCCTGATGCTCTGTGGAGCGGGTATCCCGCTGCCCGAAGACATCACCCTCGTGGCCGGCGGCATCATTACGGGCCTGGGCTACGGCGACGTTCACACCATGGTGCTCGTGGGGCTGGCCGGCGTGCTGGTCGGCGATTCCACCATGTTCCTGCTGGGCCGCCATTTCGGTGCCCGCATCCTGCGCTGGCGTTTCGTGGCACGGCTGCTTACGCCAGAGCGCTATGCGAAGGTGCAGGAGAAATTCGAGCGTTACGGCAATCGCATGATGTTCGTGGCACGCTTCCTTCCCGGCATGCGCACCGCCGTGTTCATCACCGCCGGTGCCACGCATCGCGTGGGTTTTTTCCGTTTCCTGCTGCTCGATGGCATGGCCGCGATCATCAGCGTGCCGCTATGGGTGTACCTGGGGTATTTCGGTGCGCACAACCACGAGTGGCTGACGATGTGGATCCGTCGTGGGCAGACCGGCGTGTGGCTGGCCATCGGTGCGGTCATCGTCGTGCTGGGCGTGCTGTGGTGGCGCAAGCGCAAGGCCGACGCCCGCGACTGCTGAAATGCATTTGGCCGGAAAAATCGGCCACTTGCTCACCCCGAAATCGGAATATTTCATATAAATCAAATATATGAAAAAAACCGACCAATAACGACATAACGATTTTCCCCCATCGTCATCCCTTGACGCCCGATACTCCGATGGCCCATATCGGGCACCGAGGAGTTAGCGCATGGAAAACAAACACCCTGTTAGAGCGCTCACCTGGCCCGCAGGCGCGCTGCGGTTCACCACACAAAAAGACGGCCCCGTTTCACCGACCCTTCATCACAAGGCGCATGGTGACGTCCTGGACCTTCGGCTGGCGCTCGGAGACCACCTGCCGGCAGGGCATTATCTCTGGCTGGACAGCCACTCATTCGGTTATGACAGTGAAAGCCGGGACTCCGAAAGGGACGCTGTCATATGTGCAGCCATGAAGATTCCAGACGAAAGAGCAGAGTTGCGATTCGCCGTTCCGGAAGGCCTCATTTTCGGAGATATCAAAACAGGCTGGGGAAACATTTACTACAAAACCTCACCCGACGAAAATCCGCCTCAATTTGTGCAGGGAAGTTATAGCTGGCAACTCATACAATCTGATCTGGCGTCGTATCAACCGCCGACAGTGCCGCAGGCCGCCGATCGCATCATCGACATAGCAACGCTGCCAATAGATCGGGATGACGACGATAAAGAGGTATATGGGATAGACGTGCAACTTCCAAGGGGACAGGCACGTCGTCCCGTGGATGCCGTCGTAACGATGGTCTTCAGCGATACTACCGTTACATCGTCCGCAATACTCGAAGGAGACCTGCTCATCGCCCGGACATACTTTCCAAAGGAAAGGATCGACCGCTGGAACGGTAAACTCCTCGCCATCTATGCTTACTATCGCTACCCCGTATGGATTCCCGGCATAGGTATTCCCGATGCCGCACAGGTACACAAGTCGTCTGGTGAAGTCCCTTTCGTCAGTCAGTTTGCGCGTTACGGCGTCATCGACAGCCGACCTCCACGGCCATGAGCAGGGCTCTTGACGATATCAGAGATCATCCCAGCTCACCGAAGAGCCAGTCCTTGAATATCGTCGTCTCTTCGTTTGACAGCGCGTCCTGGGAGACCGACAGGTAGTACGTATGCTGCAGGTCTGCCTCCATGCGCAACGGCTCCACCAGTCGTCCCGCAGCGAGGTCATAGGCCACCAAAAGCTGCAGGGCAAGCGCGACCCCCTGCCCCTCAATGGCGGCCTGCAGCATCATGGTCCCATCTCCAAACCCCATCTCCCTGGAAATGAGGGAAGGCTCCACACCGTGGCGCCTGAACCATTGATCCCAGCCTGCGACCGGGGCGGCTCTCCGCCCCGGTCGCTCATGCAACAGCAGACAGGCTGCGAGATCTTCCGGGTGCTGAATCTGTTTCGCCAGCACGGGCGCGCAGACGGGGGTATAGGCTGAAGTTACGAGGGGCTCCATACCTTCAGCCGGACGGTCATCGATAGCAATATCCCAACCTCCTCCTCCGTCGATAACCACCTCGACCGCAATATCCGGGTGCTTCGCGAAGAACCGGAATAGCCTCGGCACGAGCCATTTGGTACCGAACGTAGGGGGCACCGACACCCGAAGACCCACGCTGCGCTGCCCCATGACCTGGTCCGTAGCATGTTGCAGCGCACGAAAAGCGTCGCGGATACGCGGGAAATAATTCTCCCCCGCCGTCGTCAGCGACAGCTTGTTGTTGCTTCGCACAAAAAGCGGTGTACCGAGGTAGGACTCCAGTAATTTGACTTGCGCGCTGACCGCAGCAGCCGTCAACGACAGTTCCTCACCGGCTTTGGTGAAGCTCAAATGCTGCGCCGCAAGCTCGAACACACGCACGGCGTTGAGGGGGAGCGAACGCTTCATTGCAGAGTCATCAAGAAAAATTTGGGGAAGACCCGAAGAATTTCTAGTTTGCCTGCGTTACCGGAAGCCGCCAAGAATCCGCTGCGCTTTCGAACGGATCTTCGATGAACATCCTTACCATCGACACCGGCACCACCAACACCCGCGTCACGCTCTGGCGCGACGGCGAGGTGCTCGCCAATGCCGCACGCCAGGTGGGCGTGCGCGATACCGCGATCACGGGCAGCACGGCAAAGCTGAAAGAAGGCGTACGCGAGACCATCGCCGAAACCCTTGAAACGGCAAATGTGCAGCGCAAAGACGTAGGGCTGGTGCTTGCCTCGGGCATGATCACCTCCAACGTCGGCCTGTGCGAGATCCCGCACGTGCCTGCACCTGCCGGCATCGACGACCTCGCCAAAGCCATGCGCGAATCACTGATCGCCGATGTATGGCACGCACCGATCTGGTTCGTGCCCGGCGTACGCAACGCGGTGGATCACATCGGCCTGCACAACTGCGAGGCGATGGACATGATGCGCGGGGAGGAAACCGAATCCTTCGCGCTCGTGGAACGCCTCGGCCTCGCCGAGCCCACCGTCATCGTGCTGCCGGGCTCGCACTCGAAGTTCGTCAGCATCGACGCGAAACAGCGCATCGACGGCTGTGTGACCACGCTGGCCGGCGAACTGCTGCACGTGATCTCGCACGACACCATCCTGGCAGGCTCGCTGAAGGATGGCTTCGCGAAGCGCATCGATCCGGAAATGCTGCTTGCCGGCGCCGAGTCGTCCAAGAAGATCGGCCTGGGTCGCGCCTGTTTCAGCGTGCGCATCCTCGACCAGTTCGCGGTGTACGACGCCAACGCACGCGCCAACTTCCTGCTGGGCGCGGTGCTGGGCTCCGACCTGCTCACGCTCAAGAATTCCAGCGCGATCCGCATGAGTCCGGGTACGCGCTTCGTCGTCAGCGGCAAGCCGATCCTGCGCGAGGCCATCGCCCGGCTGGTGGAAGGCGACGATTTCTTTTCCGGCACCGTCACGGTACTGGGCGACGACGAACAGCGCGATCTCGCGGGCAGCGGCGCCATCGCCGTCGCCCGCCAGCGCGGGCTGCTCGGCTGAACTGCGCACGCACATGAGGAGGGATCGCATGAAGATGAAGATCGCACTGGGCCTTCGCGCCCTTGCCCTGGCCATGGCTTTCACCGCCGCGCCCGCTTTTGCCGACGAACCGGTGAAGATCGGTTTCGTGGTGAAGCAGCCCGAGGAACCCTGGTTCCAGGACGAATGGAAGTACGCCGAGCAGGCCGCGAAGGAAAAGGGCTTCACCCTGGTGAAGATCGGCGCGCCGGACGGTGGCCAGGTGCTTACCGCCATCGACAATCTGAAGTCGCAGCACGCACAGGGTTTTGTCATCTGCACGCCTGACGTGAAGCTGGGGCCGTCCATCGTCGCCAAGGCGAAGATGAACCACCTGAAGCTGATGACCGTGGATGATCGTCTCGTGGATGGCGCTGGCAAGCCCATCGAGTCGGTGCCGCATATGGGCATCTCGGCCTCGAAGATCGGCGAGCAGGTGGGCCAGGCCATTGCCGACGAAATCAAGAAGCGCGGCTGGAAGCCGGAAGAAACCGGCGCGCTGCGCATCTCCTACGACCAACTGCCCACGGCCAAGGACCGCACCGACGGCGCCATTGCCGCACTCACGGCTGCAGGCTTCCCGAAGGCCAACGTCATCAATGCCCCGCAGGCGAAGACGGACACCGAAAACGCCTTCAACGCGGCCAATATCGCCATCACGCAGAACCCGAAGTTCAAGCACTGGGTAGCGTTCGGCCTCAACGACGAAGCCGTGCTGGGTGCCGTGCGTGCCGCCGAAGGCCGTGGTTTCCGAGCGGACAACATGATCGGCGTGGGTATCGGCGGCAGCAAATCGGCACTCAACGAGTTTGCCAAGGGCGAGCCGACCGGCTTCTTCGGCAGCGTGCTCATCAGCCCGAAGCGTCATGGCTATGAGACCTCGATCGACATGTACGAGTGGATCAGGACCGACAAGGCACCGCCCGCACTCACGCTGACCACGGGCCGTCTCATCACCCGCGGCAACGTCGCCGAAGTGCGCAAGGAAATGGGGCTTTGAGCATGGGGAGCGCGCCGCGCCTGGAATTCCGTCATATCGGGAAGAGCTTTCCCGGCGTACGCGCGCTCTCCGATGTGAGCTTTGCCGTGCGCGCCGGCAGCGTGCATGGCCTGCTCGGCGAAAATGGTGCCGGCAAGTCCACGATGATGAAGATCCTCGGCGGGGAATACATTCCCGACGAGGGCGCCGTGGCGATCGACGGCGACGTGCAGGCATTCCGCAGCGCCGCCGATGCCATCGGTGCGGGCGTGGCCGTGATCCACCAGGAACTCCAGTACGTACCCGAGCTGTCGGTGATGGAAAACCTGCTGCTCGGTCGCCTGCCCACGCGCTTCGGCCTCGTGGACCGCCGCCGCGCACTGGCCTGGACACGCGAACGCCTCGATGCACTGGGCGTGGACCTCGACCCGCGAGCGAAGCTGCGCCAGCTGTCCATCGGCCAGCGGCAGATGGTGGAGATCGTGAAGGCGATCCTGCGCGACGCCACCATCCTTGCGCTCGACGAGCCCACCAGCTCACTGTCGCACCGCGAAACCGAGGTGTTGTTCCGCCTGGTACGCGACCTGCGTGCACAGGGCAAGGCGATGATCTACATCTCGCATCGCCTCGATGAAATCTTCGAGCTGTGCGATGCCGCCACGATCTTCCGCGACGGCCGCAAGGTGGCCGATTTCGACACATTGGAAGGCGTGACCCGCGACACCCTCGTGCAGCGCATGGTGGGCCGCGACATCGGCGACATCTGGGGCTACAAGCCCCGCGAGCACGGTGACGTACGCCTGGCCGTGCAGGACGTCACCAGCCGTATCGTGCAGCGCCCGGTGAGCTTCGAGGTGCGGGCCGGCGAGATCGTCGGCTTCTTCGGCCTCGTGGGTGCGGGTCGCTCCGAAGTGATGCGCGCCGTCTACGGTGCCGACCGCCGTCTCTCCGGCGAGGTGAGCGTGGACGGCCATCCGGTGAAGCCCTCGCATATCCGCGATGCGATCCGCCACGGCCTGGTCTTCTGCCCGGAAGACCGCAAGGAGGAAGGCATCATCGGCGTGCGTTCGGTGTCCGAGAACATCAACATCAGTGCGCGACGCAACCACCTTACCGCCGGCCTGTTCGTGAACGACCGCGTGGAAGCGAAGACGGCCGACAGCTACATCGAACGCCTGCGCATCCGCACGCCGCACCGGCGCCAGGAAATCCGCCTGCTTTCCGGCGGCAACCAGCAAAAGGCCGTGCTCTCGCGCTGGCTGGCCGAGAAAGACCTCCGCGTGCTGATCGTCGACGAGCCCACCCGTGGCATCGACGTCGGCGCCAAGAACGAAATCTACAACGTGCTCTACGAGCTGGCCGCGCGTGGCGTGGCCGTGGTGATGATCTCCAGCGAGCTGCCGGAAGTACTCGGCGTCTCGGACCGGGTGATCGCCATGTGCCACGGCCGCATCGTTGCCCAGTTCGCCCGCGGCGAAGCGAACGAGCGCAACGTGCTCGCCGCCGCGCTCCCCGAAGGCACCACCGCCACGAACGCCAGGTAATCCCATGACCGACTCCCAAGCCGCCGCCATCGGTGCCACCCGCGAAACGCCGGCCGCCCGCCGCCGTGCCCTGCTCTGGCAGGTCGTGGACGACTACAGCCTCATCCTCATCTTCATTGCGCTGTTCGCCGTGCTGAGCGCCAGCGTCCAGTACTTCTTCTCGTGGGACAACATGGTCGGCCTGCTGCTGTCCGTGTCGCAGATCGGCATGGTCTCCTGCACCATGATGTTCTGCCTGGCCTCGCGTGACTTCGATCTCTCGGTGGGCTCCACCGTGGCCTTCGCCGGCGTGTTCTGCGCCATCGTCGCCAATGCCACGGGCAGCGTCACCATCGGTGTCGCCGCGGCCCTGGTCGCCGGTGGTCTCGTGGGCTTCGTCAACGGTGCGGTGATCGCCAAGCTCAGGATCAACGCACTGATCACCACGCTGGCCACGATGGAAATCGTGCGCGGCCTCGCCTTCATCAGCTCTCAGGGGCAGGCGGTGGGCGTCACCAACGAGGCGTTCTTCACCATCGGCAGTGCCGAGCTGCTGGGCCTGCCCGTACCGGTGTGGGTCACCCTGGCCTGCTTCGCCGTGTTCGGCGTGCTGCTGAACAAGACCATTTACGGCCGCAACACCCTGGCCATCGGCGGCAACCCCGACGCGGCCCGCCTGGCCGGCGTGTCGGTGGACCGCGTGCGCATCGCCATCTTCCTGATCCAGGGCGTGGTGGCAGCGCTGGCCGGCATCATCCTGGCCTCGCGCATGACCAGCGGCCAGCCCAATGCGGGTGAAGGCTTCGAACTGAACGTGATCTCGGCCTGCGTGCTGGGCGGCGTATCCCTCATGGGCGGCCGCGCCACGATCAGCGGCGTGATCGTTGGCGTTCTCATCATGGGCACTGTGCAGAATGCGATGAGCCTCATGAACATCGACGCCTTCTACCAGTACCTGGTCCGCGGCACGATCCTCCTGATCGCCGTACTCGTGGACCAGCTCAAGAATCGCAGGCAAGCCCGCTGATGACCGAATCCGACTTCAAGCCCCTCTCCGACCAGCGCCAGGCCCACGCCGAGGGCGTGATCTGGGACGACCTGGCCGGCCTGGTCCGCTGGACCGACATCGCCACCTCGCGCCTGTTCGCCTACGACCCGGCCACCGGCCATGTCAGCGAGCATGTGCTGCCCGCCCGGCTGTGCTGCTTCGCGCTCACGCACGAGACCGGCGTGCTGCTGCTCGCGCTGGAAAAGCAGATCGCCCGCTTCGACACGCGTGACGGCCGCCTGCACATCCTCCAGGACATCGAGCCGGAGATCCTCGGTACGCGTGCCAACGACGGCCGCTGCGACCGCGGCGGTAACTTTGTCTTCGGCACGCTCAACGAGCGCGGGCCGGAAAAGGTCGCTTCGTTCTGGCGCTATACGCACGATGGTCACTTGCATCGCCTCGCCCTGCCCAAGGCCGCCATCACCAACAGCATCTGTTTCAGCCCCGACGGTGAAACGATGTACTTCACTGATTCGCCCACCGCGCAGATCATGGCCTGCGATTACGACGCCGCCTCGGGCGATGTCGATCGCATCCGCGTCTTCGCCGAGCTCACACCGGGCTACGAGCCCGACGGCTCCACCGTCGATGCCGACGGCTTCCTGTGGAACGCCGAATGGGCGGCCTCGCGCGTGGTGCGCTACGCACCCGACGGCCGCGTGGACGCCACTATCGCCCTGCCCTCGAAGCAGCCCAGCTGCGTGAGCTTTGCCGGTCCCGGACTGGATCGCATGGTCATCACCTCCGCCCACCTGGGCCTGGGCGACAAGGCCGGTCCCTTCGACGGCGCCATCTACATCGGCACGCCGCCTGCCGGTCGCGGCCTGCCCGAAGCCCGCTACGGTCACAAGGTGAACGCATGAGCACGCCCGATCCGCGCACTACCCCGCTTCCCCGCCTTGCCGGCAAGGTCGCCATCGTTACCGGCGCCACGCAGGGCATCGGCGCCGCCACCGCGAAGCTGTTTGCCGCCCATGGCGCCGCCGTGGTGCTGAACGTGCTGGAAGACAACGCGCAGGCCCGCAAGACCCTGCACGACCTCAACACCGACCAGGCCATGCTGTTCGAGGCCGACGTCACCGACCCGCAAGCCATCCAGCGCATGGTGGCCGCCGCCACCGAACGCTTCGGCGCGCCCGACGTGCTGGTGAACAATGCCGGTATCAACGTCTTCAACGAGCCGCTGTCGCTCACCGACGACGAATGGACCCGCTGCTTCGAGGTGGACCTCAAAGGCGCCTGGAACTGCGCCAAGGCCGTCCTGCCGGGCATGCTTTCGCTGGGTCGCGGCAGCATCGTGAATATCGCCTCGGTGCACGGCCACAAGATCATCCCGCACTGCTTCCCCTACCCCGTCGCCAAGCACGGCCTCATCGGCCTGACCAAGGCACTGGGCATCGAATACGCCGCTAAGAACATCCGCGTGAACTCGATCTCGCCCGGCCTGGTGCTCACCGCCATCGCGAAGGCGGGCTTCGACGCCGCGCCCGATCCGGAAGCCGAGCGCCGCAAGCAGACCGAGATCCTGCCCAACAAGCGGATCGGCGAGCCGGAGGAAATCGCCTATACGGCGTTGTTCCTCGCCTCGGACGAAGCCCGCTACATCAACGCCGCCGACATCCGCATCGACGGTGGCCGCTCCCAGCTCTATCACGAGTAACCCCATGGCCTGGCCGACTGCGCTCCCCCTCATCGCGATCCTTCGCGGCGTCACCCCCGACGAGGTCGTCGGGCATGTCGAAGCCCTCATCGCCGAAGGCTTCGACGCCATCGAGGTGCCGCTCAACTCCCCCGACTGGCAGCGCAGCATCCCCCTTGCCGTCGAGGCTGCCGGCAAGCGGGCGCTGGTAGGCGCGGGCACCGTGCTCACCCCGGAGGCCGTGGACCAGGTCGCCGACCTGGGCGGCCACCTGCTGGTTACCCCCAACACCGACCCGGCGGTGATCCGACAGGGCCGCGCGCGCGGCATGTACGCCTCCATCGGCTTCACCACGGCCAGCGAGGCCTTCGCGGCCCTGGCGGCCGGCGCCCAGTCGCTGAAGCTGTTTCCGGCATCCTCCTTCGGGCCGGGATATGTGAAGGCCTTGCGTGCCGTGCTGCCTCCGGACGTGCCCCTGCTTGCCGTAGGTGGTGTCACCCCTGATAACCTCGGCCAATACCTCGACGCGGGATGCATCGGCGCGGGTCTCGGCAGCGACCTCTACAAGCCGGGCCAGCCCGTGGAGCGCACCCATGAGCGCGCCCGAGCCTTCGTCAAAGCCTATCGATCGGTCTAAGCATGAAAGTCACCCGGATTACCACGTACCGCGTTCCTCCCCGCTGGATGTTCCTGAAGATCGAAACCGACGAAGGCGTCGTCGGCTGGGGCGAGCCCGTCGTCGAAGGACGCGCGCGGACCGTGGAAGCCGCCGTGCACGAGCTCTCCGAGCTCGTCATCGGCCAGGATCCCTCCCGCATCAACGACCTCTGGCAGGCCATGTACCGTGGCGGGTTCTACCGTGGCGGCGCCGTGTTCATGAGCGCCATCGCCGGCATCGACCAGGCCCTGTGGGACATCAAGGGCAAGGTGCTCAACGCGCCGGTATACGAGCTGCTGGGTGGCCGCGTGCGTGACCGCATGAAGACATACTGCTGGGTCGGCGGTGACCGTCCCGCGGATGTCATCGCCCAGATCAAGGAGCGCATGACGCACGGTTTCGACACCTTCAAGCTCAACGGCTGCGAAGAGATGGCGATCATCGCCACGAGCAAGGCCGTGGATGCCGCCGTGTCGCGCGTGGCGGAGATTCGCGAGGCGTTCGGCACCGATGTCGAGTTCGGCCTGGATTTCCACGGCCGCGTGTCGGCGCCGATGGCGAAGGTGCTGGTCCGCGAGCTGGAGCCGTATCGTCCGCTGTTCATTGAAGAGCCGGTGCTGGCCGAACAGGCCGAGTACTACCCGCGCATCGCGGAGCTCACTTCGATTCCGCTGGCAGCGGGCGAGCGCATGTATTCGCGCTTCGAATTCAAGCACGTGCTGGAGCGTGGCGGCATCTCGATCCTGCAGCCCGACCTCTCACATGCCGGCGGCATCACCGAGTGCGTGAAGATCGCCGCGATGGCGGAAGCCTACGACGTAGCGGTGGCACCGCACTGCCCGCTGGGCCCCATCGCCCTGGCCTCGTGCCTGCACCTGGACTTCGTGAGCTGGAATGCCACGCTGCAGGAACAGAGCATGGGCATCCACTACAACAAGGGTGGCGAGGTGCTCGATTACGTGCGCAACAAGGAAGCGCTGAAGCTCGACGCCGAAGGCTATGCCATGCCGTTCACTGGCCCGGGCCTCGGTATCGACGTGAACGAGGAACTGGTGATCGAGCGCAGCCGTGACGCCGGAGACTGGCGTAATCCCCTGTGGCGACATGCGGATGGCACCGTAGCAGAGTGGTAACCACGCCCCGCCGCCTCTACCGATCTCAAGGTGGCCATGTGGAAAAACCTTTGGGCTACCGAACCCTTGTAGGAGCGCGCCTCGCGCGCGACCGGTTATCGCGAGCATCATCATCGTTTCGATTCAACCGGTCGCGCGCAAGCACGCTCCTACAACGTAGCGGTGCTCCCACTTCTTTGGTAGCAGGGCTAGCTAAAGGATTGATGGTTTCGCTATGACCGGTCGCGCGCGAGGCGCGCTCCTACAGGGGCTATCGCAAGAGTCGCGTCTCCCCTACACCGAGCCCGTCCAGCCGATACCCGCCTACCGCCTCGCGTACCAGCCGCAGCGTGGGAAACCCTACTGCCGCCGTCATCCGCCGCACCTGACGGTTACGTCCCTCGCGCAGCACGATGCGCAGCCACGAATCCGGTACCGTTTTGCGATAGCGTACCGGCGGATCACGTGGCCACAGCCACTCCGGCTCGGCCACCGCCTCGACACCTGCTGGCAATGTGGGCCCGTCGTTGAGCGCTACGCCACGCCGAAGACGCTCGATAGCCTCTTCGGTGGGCACGCCCTCCACCTGCACCAGGTATGTCTTCGGCTGCTTGTGCTTCGGATCGGCCAGCCGATGCTGCAGGCGACCATCGTCGGTAAGCAGCAACAGGCCTTCACTGTCGTGATCGAGCCGCCCTGCCGCATACACGCCCTTGTACGGCACGAAGTCGGCCAGCGTGCGCCGGCCGGCTTCGTCGGTGAACTGGCAGAGCACCCCGAAGGGTTTGTTGAGCGCGACCAGCACTTACTTCGCGGGCTTCACGAAACGCAGCGTCATGCGATCGGACTCGCCGATGGCCTCGTATTTCGCCTTGTCCTGCGCGCCCAGTTCGAGCACCGGAGGCAGTGTCCATACACCCTTGGGATGATCGTGGTTATCCTTCGGGTTGGCGTTGATCTCGCTCTGCCCGTCCAGCTTGAAGCCGGCATCGGTAGCGAGCTTGATCACGTACTCCGTCGGCAGGTAACCGGTGTTGACCACCTGGTCGAGGGTCTTGCCCTTGTCGGCGCGATGGTCTTCCACGCCCAGGACGCCACCAGGCTTGAGCACCTTGTAGAACGATTTGAACATCGTCTCGGCGCTGCCGTCGGCCGCCCAGTTATGCACGTTGCGGAAGGTCAGCACCATGTCGGCCGAGCCATCGGGACCAAGGTTCGGCGTCTTGTTGTCGAACTCAAGCAGCTTTGCGTTCGAGTACTGCTGCGGGCCGAACGAGAATTTCTTCTCCAGCGCCGCCTTGCTCTTCGAACCGGTCGGCACGGCACCGATGTAGTGGCCGTTGGCGTTGAGGAAGGGGCCGAGGATTTCGGTGAACCAGCCGCCCGACGGCCAGATCTCGATCACGGTCATGTCCGGGCGCACGCCGAAGAAGGTAAGCATCTCCTTCGGGTGACGATAGACGTCGCGCGCCTTGTTCTGCGGCGAGCGCCAGCTGCCGGCGATGGCCTTGTCGAGCTGGGAGGCGGAAACCTGTCCCGCGCTGGCGGGCGGCGTGGCCTGGGCGGGCTGGTCGGCCTGGAAGGCTTCGGCACTACAGGACACGGCGAGGCCGATCACGCTGGCAATGATGAATGTCTTCATGGCGCTACCGATGGGTTGGGAGAATGGACGGAAAGGCTAGCATGGGCGCCCCCACCACCCTCAACCGTTTGCGACGAAACGGTACCCGGCCGCGACCCACGCACCCCCTGTAGGAGCGCGCCTGCGCGCGACCGGTGAAATCGAAACGATGAAGCTATTCGCGACAGCCGGTCGCGCGCAGGCGCGCTCCTACAGTGACGGGGTGGACGGTATGTCTACGTCGGGGCGGGCATCATAGGGCGATCTTCAGGGAAGACCCGTCGCATGCCCGTTCCACGTCACCGCCCCCTTATCGCCGCCCTGGCCCTCGCCGGTACGGCCTCGGCCCAGGAGGCGCCGCGCCTCGCTCCCGTGGTGGTCACTGCCACCCGTACCGCGCAATCGCCGTATGACATTCCCGCCGCCATCGACAGCGTTGCCACGCCACCCGATGGGACGCTGGATGTGAACCTGTCCGAACGGCTGCAATCGATCCCCGGCGTCACCGCCCGCGACCGGCAGAACTACGCGCAGGATACCCAGATATCCATCCGCGGCTTCGGCGCCCGTTCCACCTTCGGCATCCGCGGTATCCGCCTCTATACCGACGGCATCCCCGCGACCATGCCGGATGGCCAGGGGCAGGTGACGCACTTCAACCTTGATTCCGCCGAGCGTGTGGAGGTGTTGCGCGGTCCGTTTTCCGCGCTTTACGGCAATGCCTCCGGAGGGGTGATCCAGCTGTTCACTGCCGATGGCACCGAACCACCCGAACTGCGTTTCGGCGTGGCGGGTGGCAGCAATGGCAATCTGCGCGTCTCGGCCAATGCGCGTGGCGTGGAAGGCCCCCTGGATTACAACGTGGACGTGAGTCACTTCCGCACCAGCGGCTACCGCGACCACAGCGCAGCCCGGCGCGAATCCGGCAACGCGAAGATCGGCTGGGCCATCGACGACGACCGCAAGCTCACCCTCGTGCTCAATGCCGTGGACATTCCGGGCGCGCAGGATCCACTGGGCCTCACGCGTGCGCAGTACAAGGCCAATCCGCGTCAGGTGGCCGCCGTGGCTGATAGCTACGACACCCGCAAATCGGCCGACCAGCAGCAGGCCGGCCTGATCTACGAGCAACGTATCGATGCGGCGAACAGCCTGCGGGTGATGGGTTACTACGGGCAACGAAGTGTCACGCAATATCTGTCCATCCCTGTGACGTCGCAGACCGGTCCGCGAAATGCAGGCAATTCCGGTGGCGTGGTGGACCTGTCGAACCAGTACGGCGGTGGCGATGTACGTTGGACCTGGCATGACACGCTTGCTGGGCGTCCGTTCGAGATCGCCGCCGGCGTCGCTTACGACAACCAGCATCAGCATCGCCAGGGCTACGAAAACTTCATCGGCGACGAACTCGGCGTGCGCGGTCGTAAGCGCCGTGACGAGATTGATCGCGTGTTCGATTTCGACCAATACGCACAGGCGACATGGCGCGTGGCGGATAACTGGACCTTGATGGGCGGCGTGCGGCACAGCAATGTGCGCTTTCGCTCGGACGATCGGTATGTCACGCCGGGGAACCCGGATGACAGCGGCGGCGTGAAGTATTCGGCTACCACACCCGTCTTCGGTGCGTTGTGGCGAGCCGCATCGTGGGCGCATCTTTATGCCAACTGGGGGCGAGGCTTTGAAACGCCTACGTTCTCGGAGATCGGCTATCGCGCCGATGGCGGTGCCGGGCTGGCGTTCAACCTGAAACCTTCGCGGTCGAAGAACATGGAGGTGGGCGTCAAGCTGCAACCCTCCAATCGCATTCATGCCGGCGTGGCCCTGTTCCGGGCCGACAGCGATAACGAGCTGGCCGTGGCCACGAACCAGGGAGGGCGCACCACCTACCAGAACATCGCGCAGTCTCGGCGACAGGGGATCGAGGCGTCCTTCGACGGGGAGTTGGCGAAGGACCTGCACCTGCTCGCGTCGTATACGCGTTTGCAGGCGACGTTCCGGTCCGCGTTCATGACCTGTATCGCGACGCCGTGCGTGCAGGCGCCTGTGGCAGCGGGCACGCGCATTCCCGGTGTGCCGCGATCCATAGGTTATGCGGCGTTGAAGTATGGGCGCGACAAGGGCTGGCAGGCGGGGATCGACATGAATGCCATGGGGGCGACGTCGGTGAACGACCTGGGGACGGAATCGGCCCCGGGGTATGCGTTGTTCGGGGTGTCCGGCGGGTACGTATTCGACCAGGGGCCGTGGCGGGTGAATACGTTCGCGCGTGTCGACAATCTGGCGGACCGGCATGTGATCGGGTCGGTGATCGTCAACGATGCGAACGGGCGGTATTACGAGCCGGCGCCGGGGAGGACGTTTCTGGTGGGAGTGGATGTGCGGTGGCGGTAGGGGTTGGGTGATCGCCTGAACGGTCGCGCGCTAGGCGCGCTCCTACAGATGGAGCGGTGGCTGGGGTACGGCCTGGACCGGTCGCGCGCGAGGCGCGCTCCTACAGATGGGTGGGGGGTGGGGTACGGCCTGAACGGTCGCGCGCGGGGCGCGCTCCTACATGGGTTTCGTGTAGGAGCGTGCTTGCGCGCGACCGGGATCAGCCGGAGATCGCCAGTCGCTCGGAGCGATACATCCACGCCGCACCGATCACCGCCAGGATGGCTGCTGCAAAGCCACCGGCCAGCATCAGCCCTATCTCGTTCGCGGTCACGCCATCGCCGCGCAGCAGCTTCACGATGGCAAGGTTCTGCCCCAGCAACGGCACCGCGTACATCCAGGCCTCGGGCCTCAGCGGAATCACCGACAGCAAGGCACTGGGCAGGATCGGGATGATCATCAGCACCGAAAGATACGTCTGCGCCTCACGGTAGCTCTTGGCCATCGCCGAGACCATCGATTGCAGACCGGCCAGCAGCAGGATCAGCGGCAGCATCAACAGCACCACCTGCCCACCGAAGGCAAAGCCCATGTCGAGCGCAATCCCCAGCTTATCCACGGGTATGAACAACGGCGCCGTGGAAAATGCCGACACGCTCAGCAACAGGCTCACCAGCGAGAACGTGCAGATCGCTGCCAGCTTGCCGGCCAGGATCGTCCAGCGCGCTACCGGATTGACGAACAACGGCTCCAGCGACTGCCGCTCGCGCTCGCCCGCCGTCAGGTCGATGGCGAGATACATGCCGCCGAGGAACACGGTGAGCACGAAGAAATACGGCAGGAACGAGAACATCAACGCCGAGCGCGACTGCGAGCTGGCCTGGTCACGGTCGGCCACCTGCACCGGCCATGCCGTCGTCGGCGACAGGCCGCGGGCAATGAGTCGCATGGCGCCTTCGCGCTTGCCGTACGATTCGATCACGTTACGAACGCGCGATACCGGCGTGGACGCATCGCGTCGCGAGGAATCGTAGATCAGCTCCACCTGCACGGCCTGCCCCTTGCTCCAGGCATCGGCATAGCTAGGCGCAATGCGCAGCACCACGTCAGCGCGCTGGTCACGCACCGCGTCCTCCGGATCGCTTACCGCAGGTGTCGCATCGATACCTGCCCCTTTCAGCGCACGGATGAGGTTCGGCGCCAGCTCCGCACCGATCACCGGCACATCGATGGGCCGATCCGCTTTGTCCAGTTCGCGATTCACCATGACGTTCATCAGCATGATGAACATCACTGGCCCCAGAAGCGGACCCGTCAGCAGCGCGTTGATAAGCGTACGGCGATCACGCAGGTTCTCGCGCACTTCTTTCCAGTAGACCGCAGTGAAGGCCCTCATGCAGCAAGCCCTTCATCGGTACCGATCAGGCTGACGAAAGCATCTTCCAGATTGGCCTGCCCGGTCTGCTCGAGCAGCGCCGCCGGCGACTCATCGGCAACGACACGCCCATGGGCAATCACCACGATGCGATCGCACAGCGCGGCGACCTCCTGCATGATGTGACTGGAAAACAGCACGCAACGCCCCTCGTCCTTCAGCTGCCGCATGAAGCGGCGCATGGCCCGGGTTGCCATCACATCGAGGCCATTGGTGGGTTCGTCCAGCAGTACGTTGCGTGGATCATGGACAAGAGCACGCGCAATGGCTGTCTTTACCCGCTGGCCCTGCGAGAAGCCCTCCGTGCGCCGCCTGGCAATGTCATGCATGTCCAGCGCTTCGACCAGCGCTTCCCGGCGGCGCGCGATGTCCTGCCAGGACATGCCATGCAGGCGGCCGAAGTAGTCGATGTTTTCCGCCGCCGTCAGCCGCTTGTAGAGGCCACGGGCATCGGGAAGCACGCCGAGCTGACGGCGCGCGGCCACGGGATCGCTCCACACCTCGCGCCCATCGACCAGCACTTCGCCGCTGTCCGGTTTCATCAGCGTATAGAGCATGCGCAGTGTCGTGGTCTTGCCAGCACCGTTCGGGCCAAGCAGGCCGGTGATCTCACCGTCGCGGGCCGTGAAACTCACGCCATTCACGGCGCGGACCTCACCGAAAGCCTTGTGCAGATTGCGTACTTCGATCATGGCGTGGCTCCGTTGAAGCCCACGAAGACGGGCAGCGGGGAGAGGCGGTCGAGACAGGAGGTATCGAGCGACTTCGCATCGCCCTTGTCCACGAAATCGACGTAAAGTCGTGGCATGCAGCCGCGCATCACGACGTTATGGCCCTGCCCTTTCAGTACAACGTGGCGGCCATTGGGCAGGCCCTTCAGCACATCGTCGCCATAACGCGGCGGCGTGACCGGATCGAACTCGCCGGACATCAGCAAGGCGGGCACGTCGCTCTTCAGCGGCTGGCGGAAATCCGCCGGGCGCTTGCCATGGGGCCAGACGGAACAGGCCGCGTGAAAGGCCTCGATCATGTTGTCGCCCAGGATCAGCTCGCGATCCTGCGGCCGCGAATGCAGGTCGTCGGCATCCTCGGAACAGATGACCGAATACTGCATGCCGCCGTCCATCGTGTCGCCCAGATCGCCCGTCAGCAGCTTGGCCTGTCCCAGCAAGGGACCGACGTCACCGTGAGCCGCCGCATCGAGCGAGAGCGGAAGCAACGCCGCCGTTTCCGGCGAATAGGCGAACATGCGCACCACCGTGGCCAGTGCGTAATCGCTGAGTACCCGCTGCACCGATGCGTAGTTCTGCGGGTCGCGGAAGCTTACCTTGTGCGGGTTGGCGCGCAGTGCATCGCGCAGCTGGTAAAGCGTCTGGTACGGGTCGCCAAAGCGTTTCTCACAGGCCGCATCCGCATGGCATCGAGCGAACTGTGCCTTGAGCGCGGCATCGAGATTCACCGCGAATTCCTCGCCCAGCACCAGCGAGTTCGGCGCGATGCCATCGAGCGCCAGAGTACGTACCGACTGCGGATGACGCATCGCATACTGCTGCGCCACACGGGTTCCGTAGGACACGCCGAGGATGTCGAAACGCGGCGAACCCAGGGCCTGGCGCACGTCTTCCAGGTCGGCCACGGCATCCGTGGTGGTGTAGAAACGCACGTCCGCGTCTTTCGACAGCTGGTCGAGGCAGCGTTGCGTGTCATGACGGATGGCATCGGCCTGGAGCAGATGCGAATCATCGGCGCCACCCGGCTCGTCGCGACAACTCAGCGGATGCGATTCACCGGTGCCGCGCTGGTCGAGCAGCAGAATGTTGCGATGGGCGAGCAGGCCCTGCAAGGCAGGAGCTATCTGCGGATAGCTTTCCACCGCCGACTGTCCGGGGCCGCCGGCAAGGAACACCACCATGTCGTCGGCGGGTACCTGGGCCGAGCTGCGCAGCACGGCAAGGCGCAGCGGAATCTTGCGTCCTTCCGGGTGCTCACGGTCTTCGGGCGCTTCAAACGGCGCACACCACGCTGCCGTGGACAGCCCCGAATGGGGTTGTGGCAGTTCGCAGGGTTTCAGTTCCAGCGAGCCAAGTTTCCAGACACGAGGCACCGCGGCATGTGTTGCGGCCGGCGCGTTCGAGGGCGGGTGCTGTCCGTGATGCAGGGTCTGCCGCAGGCCGAAGGCGGCGGCGAGGATCGCGATGACGATGGCGATCCGTGGAGCGCGTTTCATGCCGTCAGTCCTCCGGCGTGAAGATGGATTCGATGGGTAGCGTGAAAAGCTTCGCGATCTTGAAGGCCAGGGGTAGGCTGGGATCGTATTTTCCTGTCTCCACGGCATTCACCGTCTGCCGGGAGACATCGAGCTTTTCACCCAGGTCCGCCTGGGACCAGCCCAGGGCGGTTCGCAATTCACGGACGCGGTTGTTCATCGCAGGCGATAGTACAGACCGAGCACGCACTTCACGATGCCGAAGCAGCCGAACAGTACGGGCAGTACCCAGATCGCCACGGCCTCGGGTTTCGGCAGCGGCAGCACCTGTGCGTTCAGCAGCATGCCGTACGAGAAGTACCCGAAGGCACCGATGCCACCGCCGATGGCAATGGCTTCGAGATCGATCCGTCGCTCGAACTCATCCTGGTCACGAATGACCCGAACCATGGCACGAATGACGAAGGCAACGGGAATCGCAGGCAGTAACGTGACCACTGCACGTATCGCCGTGCCTTCGAGGGTCTTCAGCCAGCTCACCGACAGGAAGATCAGCAGCATGTAGCCCAGCATCGCCGGAATGAATTCCCGCAGGTAACGCTTGTGGACGGCACGCATCGTCATGTCAGTGGGCCTCGATGAAGTCGTTGAGCGCCTTTTCGAAGGCCTTGGGCTGGTCGAGCATCACGTAGTGGCGTGACGGTGCGATGGCGATGACCTTCGCATTCGGGGCGTTTGCCAGCAGCGACTGGTAATAGGCCACTTTCTGCGCTTCGGTGAGCTTCACCGGACCCTGCGCGGCGTCTGCCTCGCTGTAAGGGGCGATTTCCAGGATGGGTGCCGTGGCGCTCTTGAGGTCATCACGGTAATCGGCGCCGGCATCTTCCGCCGCGTAGCGAGCCACCGCCTTCTGGTCGCTGCGCCCGTTAAGCGGCGCCACCTTTTCGGCAATCTTCGGATCGAGCGTCCCGATCTTCTGCATGTACTGGAGCTGCTGTGCCTTGAAGACGTCCGGCGTGGCCGATTCGAACTGAGCCCGCATGCCCGCGGCAATCGCCGTGCGTTGCTCAGGACTGACGCGCTCCATGCCCGGGAACACCGGCAGGCCATCCACGGCGACCACGCCGCCGGTGAGATCCGGATGGCGACCTGCGAATCGCAGCGAAAGAGTGGCCCCGAGGCTATGGCCGACCAGTAACGGCTTGCCCAGGTGTTTCTCCTGAATGAGCTGCGCGAGCGAGGCGTCGGCGCGATCCATCCAGTTGCCGTCGGCGCTGGGTGCCGGCATGCCGTCGAAACCGGCCAGGGTTACGGCGTATACCGTGTTATGGCGGGACAGGTCGGCGATGGTGTCTTTCCATACCCAGGGGCCACCGGCCAGTCCGGGCACCAGGATGATGGTGCGACCACCATGACCATGCTGTTCGACCTTGAGCGTGCCCACCTCGAAGGGTGCAGCAACGGAAGGCGCCGTGGCGGCGTGCAGGGTGGACGCGGCGCAGGCAGCCATCGCGAGCGCGGCGAGACGGAAGATGATGCGGTACGACATGGTGAAGCCCCTCCCCAGTGGCATGGAGCGTGTCAAGCACGCTTGACACGCATCCTGAGCCCTTCCCCTCACCGTGTCAAGCACCCTTTACATGACCTGCCAACAGGCTAATTCGGCATCGCTAGGCGAATACGGCAGTGCATCCGAATTTTCACACACGCGCACATCGTCCTTCGTCAATGCTGTCCTCGACGGACACAGTTACCGCATGACGCGCTCCAACGCACGAGGCTTTGAGCAGGAGAGTCACCATGATCCGCCTCCGTCTGTTCGCCACTACCAGCGCCGTCGTGCTTGCCGCCATGGCGACAGGGGACACCTACGCCGCCACCGGTACCAATACGTTCAACGTGCTGATCACGATCACCTCGGCATGCAACATCACCACCACGGCGCCGACCAACGTGAACTTCGGCACGCAACCGTCCACGGCTACCAATGTGCCGAACCAGGGCGCACTTAACGTCAACTGCACGCCGCTGGCACCGTTCACCATTGCGCTGGACAACGGACTGAACGGAACCAACGTCAACACCCGCGCCATGAACAACGGAGCCACGCTGGTTCCGTACCAGTTGTACCAGACCGCCGTCATCAGCCCGACCACCGTGTGGGGCAGCACCACGGGCACCGGCGGCAACGTGTACTCGGGAATTGGCACCGGCCTGAGCGTGCCCATTCCGGTGTACGGAAATGTGCCCAGCACGAACTTTGCCACCGGTTCCTACAGCGACACCGTCACGGCCACCATCACGTACTGACTGCGACCCACGTTTCGAGGGAAGAAGGAGAGCCATCATGATCCGCATCCGCTCACTCATCGCCGCCAGCGCTACCGTGCTCGCCGTCGTTGCCACGCCTGGCGCCTTTGCCGCCACCGCCACCAATACGTTCAACGTACTGATCACCATTACATCGGCGTGCAACATCACCACTACCGCGCCCACCAACGTGAATTTCGGTACGCAACCGTCCACCGCCACCAACGTGCCCAACCAGGGCGCCCTGAACGTCAATTGCACGCCGCTGGCACCCTTTACCATTGCACTGGATAACGGCCTGAACGGTACCAACGTCAACAATCGCGCCATGAAGAACGGAACGACGCTGGTGCCCTATCAGCTGTATCAGACCGCCGTCATCAGTCCGAGCACGGTATGGGGCAGCACCACCGGTACCGGCGGCAATGTGTACTCCGGCATCGGTACCGGGCTGAGCGTCCCGATACCTGTCTACGGCAACGTGCCAAGCACGAACTTCGCCACCGGCTCGTATACCGACACCATCACCGCCACGATCACGTACTGACGGTGTTTCGGTGCTTTTCCCGGATGGGGTTGGCCGGGCTGCTGGCCGCCGCGATCCTGCCTGCACCCACCACGTGGGCCAGCGGATTGCAGGTGTCGCCCATCGGCCTTCGCCTGGCTGCCGGCACACCTGCGGATGCGCTATGGCTCACCAACACCGGCAGCGAAATCCTTCACGCGCAAGTCCGCGTCTTCCGCTGGATACAGCAGGATGGCCAGGACATGTACGACGCGTCACGCGACCTGCTGGCCAGCCCGCCCATGGTGACCATCGCACCGGGCGGCAAGCAGATGGTGCGCGTCATACGTACGGGCGCGCCGCCCGACGGCGCGGAAACGGCCTATCGCGTCATCGTGGACGAATTGCCCAACGGCAAGCACGACGGACTGAACTTCGTGCTGCGCTATTCCGTACCGGTCTTTCTCGCGCCAAAGGGCGATCCTGCAGTCAAGGCGACGCTGCATACCGAATGGATCACGACGCCCTCCGGGCCCATGGTCCGGATTCGCAACGATGGCAATGGCCATGCGCAGATCGCGGAACTGTCCTTCACGGACGCCAGTGGCAAGCGAACCACGCTGGTGCGCGGCCTGGTCGGCTATGCGCTGCCCGGAAGCACCATGAGCTGGCCGACACCGAAGGAAACGCCACCAGCCACCGGGGTGCTGAAAGCAAGGGTGAACAGTGAACCGGTCGAATCGACCCTGGTCACTGGCGCGGGCGGCCGCTAGCCTCCTGGCGTTCGATGCTGCTGTCGTGCACGCCGTCGAAAACCATGGTCCCGCCGACGCGATTCCTCCGCCGACGGTGACCACCCGCGAACGCCTGGCCGGGGAAGACCTCTACCTGGAGGTCACCCTCAATGGCACGAGCACCGAACGTCTCGTGCATTTCATCATGCGCGACGACACCCTCTGCGTGCAGAACGCGGATCTGCTGGCCATCGGTTTCAAGCTGCCTGCCAGCGACGAGCTGCGTTGCCTGCGCGATCTCAAAGGCGTTACGTACACCTACGATGCCAGCGAACAGGTCATCCATATCGAGGCCCCGCTCGACCAGCTCCACCTGCAACGCCAGGTGCTCAATACCGTGGAGCGTGCCTCGACACCGCCCACCAGCGGCACCGGCGTACTTCTCAACTACGACGTATATGCCTCGCGCGGCGGAGGGCTCGGCAACGTCAGCGCCTTCACGGAACTGCGCGGATTCAGCGACGGACTGGGCGTGCTCAGCTCCACCGCGCTGGCCCGACGCTACCAGTTGCAGGGAGAGGGCTGGCAAAGCCAGACGGTACGTCTGGATACGCAATGGCGGCTGTCATTCCCGCAGCACTCGCTTGCGCTGACCGTGGGAGACAACTTCACCGGCTATACGTCGTGGTCGCGCGCAACGCGTATCGGCGGCATATCGCTTGGCACGGACTTCTCGCAGCAGCCTTATCGCATCACCACGCCCCTGCCGCAGTTCTTCGGCGAAGCCACGGCTCCTTCATCGGTCGATCTGTATGTGGATGGTATCCGCCAGTACAGTGGCCGCGTGCCGGCGGGGCCGTTTCAGCTGACGGCGACGCCCGGCATCGACCAGGCCGGCCAGGCCCAGGTCGTGCTCACCGACGCGCTGGGCAGGACGAGCACGGTCACCTTTCCGTTCTATGCGGCGAGGCAGTTGTTGCGGCAGGGCATCGATGACTGGTCGGTCGATCTCGGCAAGGTACGCGAAAACTACGGCACGTCATCGTTCTCGTATGGCAGCGCGCTGATCGGCAGCGGCACGTGGCGGCACGGCATCACCGACCAGTTCACGCTGGAAGGACATGCCGAGGCGGGCGACGGACGTACCAGCGGGGGCGTGGGCGGGCTGTGGAACCCGTTCGGCGCAAGCATCTTCAATGGCTCGCTCGCCGGTTCGCGTGGTGGCGGCATGCAGTATGGGCTGGGCTATACGTGGGTGGGCAAGTTCATGAACGTTGCCGTGGACAGCCTGCGCAGCAACAGCAGCTACCGCGACGTGGCATCCAGTTACGGCTCGCCACCTCCGCGCGTGTCCGAGCGCGCCCTCGTGGGCTTCACGGTGCACGAGTCGAACTTCGGCGTGAACTACGTGCGGCTTCGTTACCCCGGGCAGCCCAACTCCCGTTATGGCGGATTGTTCGCCATGCGGACGCTCGGCCGCGGCATCTCGGTGAACCTCAACTACAACCAGAATCTCGACAGCGGCAGCGACCGCAGCCTCTTCGTGGGCGTCACCATCTCGCTGGACGATGGCCTCACCGCCAGCCTGTCCGGACAGAGGGACCACAACCAGACCTTCGCCATCGCCGACGTCAGCCGCCCCATCGACGGCGACGGCGGCTTTGGCTGGCATGTCCAGGGACGCAGCGGAGAAAACAGCGGCGGCCTGGCCGAAGCCGGCTGGCTTGGCGATCGCGGTCAGCTGACCGTGGGTGCGAACAACCTCGGGCCTTCGACGTATACGTATGCCGATGCCGTCGGCGCCGTGGTGCTGATGGGTGGTCATGCCTATGCATCCCGCCGCATCGACGACGCCTTCGCCCTGGTGAGTACCGACGGCACACCGGATGTACCTGTCACGCTCGAAAACCGCGCCATCGGACAGACCGACAGCCGCGGCACACTGCTGGTCGCCCGCCTCAACGCCTGGCAGGACAATCACCTGGGTATCGATCCCCTCGATCTGCCTGCGGACGCGCGTATCCAGCGCGTCGATGCGGTCGTCGCACCATCGGATCGATCGGGCGTACTGGTCCGCTTTCCGGTGAAGTATGTGCGAGCGGCGACGATCCTGCTCGTCGATGGCGCAGGCAAGCCGCTGAAGGTGGGCGGTACCGTGGATACCGGCGACGGTGGCGAGCCGGCCATCATCGGCTTCGACGGCATGGTCTACCTCGACCGCTTGCAGGCGGGCGACACCACGATCCACGTCCAGCCTCCCGAAGGGCCGCCATGCAGCGTCAGCTTCACCTATCCGGACAAGGCAACGGACCTGCCACAGCTGGGCCCCTTCACCTGCCGGAGCGATACGCCATGAAATGGCTTGCCGTGATCGCCCTGTTGCTGGCGGCCCTGTGCGTGGCTCCGCGAGCGGATGCCACCACGACGTGCAGTGTCACCAGCATCACGGGCGTGGCGTTCGGACCGGTCGACCCGACCGGCACCTTCGTGGATACGACGGCCACGCTCAACTACAGCTGCACATACACGGGCGCGCTGGGTGCGCTGTTCGGCAGCTTCGTCACTCTGTGCGGCAGCATCGGGCCTGACGATCTCGGCAATTTCTCGCCACGCACGATGATCGACCCGAGCGGCGATCGCATGCAGTACGGACTGTTCCAGGATGCAGGCCGAACGGTGGTCTGGGGCTCCCGCCTCAGCGGAAGCTATACCCCCGGTTCGTTCAACCTGCAGATCGGCCTGCTGAGCAATGGCGCCATAGTGAACGGAAGTACGACGATCTATGGTCGCGTACCTGCGTCACAATCCAACCTCTCGCCCGGCGCGTACGCCGCCACGCTTGCTGCCGCGAACAACCAGCTGACCTATAGCTATAACGAGGTATTGCTGAGCCTGGGCACCTTCCCGTCCAGTTGCACGGCGGGAGGTTCCGGCGGCCCTCTCCAGGCCACGATGCCGCAGATAAACGTATCGGCATCGGTGGCCGCCAAGTGCACGCTCGGCACCGCCACCAACATGCAGTTCGGCAATGTGTCGGGCCTGCTGAACACCACCAGCAATGCGACGACGCTGGTGCGCGTCACCTGCACCAATCGCGCAGCCTTTCAGGTGGGCCTGGACAACGGAATAAATGCATTGAGCGGACAGCGACGCATGTCGTCCGGTACGGGGTACGTCCTCTACGATTTGTACACCGATAACCTGGGGACGCAGCGATGGGGCAATACGCTCAACACCGACACGGCGGGCGGCACGGGATCCGGAGCGCAGCAGACGTTGACGGTGTATGGCTTCGTCCGGACACAGCCTGCCGTGCAGGCGGGAAACTATAGCGACACGATTACGGTGACCGTGACGTACTGAGGGCGTCCGGGGTTGTGTCTCGCCCCGTAGGGACGGTTCGCTTTCCGGCCTCGCGCCCGGCGGATCGCCCGTAGCGGAAGGGGTCCGGTGGGAAAGCCCGCAGGGTGACGCTCCCTTGTAGGAGCGTGCTTGCGCGCGACCGGATGAATCGAAACGATGATGTTGTTCGCGCTAACCGGTCGCGCGCAGGCGCGCTCCTACAAAAGCACGCCATCACGTCGGGAGAGGCCGGAAGACGAGCCCTCCCTACGATGCAAAAGCCCACCTGGTGAGCCATAAACACACGCGATTCTCCCGAACGCACCGACAGAAGCGACTACTTGGAGCGTCGAAAATCCCACACCTCCCACACAAAGGACGTGTCATGGATACCACGCCACCACAAGCGCCCCCAGCCCTGATGCTCTCTACGCAGCAGGAAGGCATCGATGCCGTCGCACGCATGGCATCCAGGCAAGGCTGGATCGCTACCCAGCAGGCATTGATGCCATCACCCGACGACATCGCGTCACAGCGGGATGTCGACGCCTTCCTTACGGCATTCGAAGCCTACTGGATCGATTCCGTCCGCCTTGAGGCTGATCGCGATCCCATGCCACGCCAACAGGCATTGGCCTGGCAGCTGGCTGGGCTGGCCCGCGACATCGCGGCCCTGATGGCCCGGGACGGCAGCCTGGATGACACGGCGGCCACTGCTGCGCAAGCACTGGCTGCCAATCCTGAGCAGATTCCCGCAGGGCTGCACGCTAGTGAGCTGCTGGTCAACGGCGCGCCGCTCGCGGGCACGCTGGTCTTGCAGAACGACAACCAACCCGACCAGGCCATCGTGCTGACCCTGGATGGTGGCTGGAAGGTCATCGGAAACCTCGATGCTTACTACCGCGAACTGGAGCACCGCATGCGTCACGCACTGACGCGACGATCCGACCTTCCGGCCATGGATCGCATGCAATCCGCTCTTGCCATGCAGCGATTCTCGGCAGGACTTCGCTCCGTGGAAGGCTCACCGTGGCAAGCCATGGCCAAGCGAATCGTTGACCTGCAGAAGGAAAAGTTTCGGCAAGCCTGGTTCCAGTCGCAGGTCATGTCGCCTGACGCGTCACCCGGTTTCGCCATCATCGACCAGATGCGCGATGCCCTGGAACTGGATGCCGTGATCGACATCGATGCCATGCTCGCCACCCGTGACGAGCGCCTCTATCTTGCCCACCAGGAAGATCGTCTGGCAGCCGTGCCTGCCCCGATGCGACAGGACTGGATTGCCGCTGCGCTGGCCTATCGTTCCGCGCATCGCGCAGCGGCTGGCATCCTTGCCGATCATGGCATCGCACCTCCCGTAGATGCATTGGCATTCGCTCTGCAGCGCAATGAACAGCAGCCCGCCATCGCGCTATACGATGCCTATCTGGAGAGCCTGCGTTCCGGTCGCGCCGGCGAGTTGCGCAAGCAGTTGACGACCGGTTTGAGCCATGCCTTGATGCGGATCAGGGCCGAAGACGCACGGCTCGGTTATGTCCTTTCGCACGAGCCTGCCACCTTTCGAGACGACCATTCCCAGCGTGGATATCAATGGGTCAAGGCGGTTCTCGATTCACCGGCGCCTGCCGGGCGTGCCAAGGTGGAGGGACACGAGATTGTCGCCAGCCAGGTTCTTCTTGCGGGCATTCCCGTGGAGGGCCTGATCGCCATCGGCGTGCGGCAGCCGCAAAGTGTTCCGACCGTGGTGCTGTACACACCGGATGCGCCTGACGGCAAGCACTTTCGCGAATTCGACGACTGGCAGGATGCCACGAACCGGTTCCTTCACCACCCCATGTTCCACGATTACCTCGCAGCACGCGTTCCGCAGCTTCCGGGTGACTTCGGGCAGCAGGCTTCCCTGCAGCGTGAAATCAAGGGTGACGTGCTCGACGCTCACTTCGATGAGGCCCTCGCCGCGCTTTCGCAGTCTGCGCTGATCGGGGATAGCGCAATGCCATCGATGCTGACCGCGCCATTTCGACATGTGACGCCGCCATGGTACGCAACCGGTTCCGGCGAACCCGCTTCCCGGGGCAAGCGCGACCTGTTCACATGGTTGCTTCGTCCCTTTCGTCGCAAGCCAAGATGGCCAAAGGCTATCGGTGGGAGCATGCCCGATGAAGCATGGGGAATCGTGCATCTACGAACGCAGGATCTCACTCCGGGGCCCTTCGAGCCCAGGTTCCTCGCTACCCGCGTGCGCAAGCAAGGCGAGCCGGATAGCCACGGACTGTATCGGATAGGCGGCCAGACCTATATCGATCATGACGGCCTGATGTACGGCGCCCGCTATGACGAACAGATGGGTGCCGTTCGCCTGCGTCGCCCGGATGCCGCTCCCACGGCTTATGGCCCTCCCATCCAGCGAATCGGTACCAATCGCTGGACACATCACCGGACTGGCCTGCTTGGCGGAGGTGACAGGCCTCGTCCTGCCTCATATCCGCCCAGAAGACATCGTGCCGTGCAAGGCCAGGGCGCTCGCTACTTTCAGCGCCTCATCGCCGAGCTGGAAGATGCCTTCCCCAATCCCGTCCAACGTGAGGCGGCGCTCACCGACCTGCGCGATCGCCTGGGCAATCCTGCTCATGTCCGGATCCTGCCCATGGAACACCAGCAACGCCTCGACATGGCCATGAATCGTGCTGCGAACGTTCGCCCTCCCCGCCTGCCTTCGGAGCCCGTTCCAGCGCCGCCGGGCTATCGTGTCCTCGCGGACGCAGAGGTGCCTGAGCTGGTTTACACACCGTGGCGTTCGGAAGGGCATCTCGTGCATATCCGGACATTCGGCGGCCGGCCCTCCACCTATCTGCGCATGGAGTCGGACATGGTGTCCGCTACGCATCAGGGCATTACCCTGCGCGGCACGATGGGCGATCCCGTGTCACATAACGTGCCTTCCTATGCCTTACGGATCAGGCTACGCGACGCTTATGGTAAAAGTATCCAGGCAGGGCAGGCACGCTTTGACGTCTATCAGCACATGCAGGACCCGAACGATCTGATCGTGCGACCTCGTGGCGACCTGCCGCTCATGCTGCATAACACCGAGTACGAGGTGACACTCAGTCCGATGAATGATCTGCCCAGCTTGCACGAGCTTCTGGAATAACTTTTGCTGCCGGCTTCTGTAGGAGCGCGCCTGCGCGCGACCGGCCGTTGCGATACCTCCGGTCGCGCGCAGGCGCGCTCCTACACCAGCTCTTCAGCTTCCAGTTCGCTTTTGAGATAGGCGTAGTAGATAGGGCCCGCGACCAGGCCGGGTATGCCGAAAGCGGCCTCAAATACCAGCATGGCCACCAGCAGCTCCCAGGTGCGTGCGCGGATCTGGCCGCCCACGATGCGGGCATTGAGGAAGTATTCCAGCTTGTGCACCACCACCAGGAAACCCAGCGCTGCCACGCCCACCCACAGCGATACCGACAGCGCGGCCACGGTGATGAGGGTGTTGGAAATCAGGTTGCCGACCACGGGCAGCAGGCCCACCACGAAGGTGATGATCACCAGCGTCTTTGCCAGCGGGACATCGGCGCCCAGCAGCGGCAGCACTACCAGCAGGAACAGGGCCGCCAGCGTCGTATTGATCGCCGAGATCTTCAGCTGCGCGAAGATGATGTTGTGGAAGGCTTCGGCCAGGCGACGCACCCGCGTCGACAGTTCGAACGCCAGCGGGCGTGCAGGGCGGCCACCCGAGCCATGCGAGATCGCCACTATGGCGCCCAGCACCAGGCCGATCAGCACATGGGCGAACACTCTTGCCGCCGTCGTTCCCACCAGTTGCAGGTCGCCCGAATGCTTGTGCGCCCAGTCCATGCCTTGCGAACGCATGTCGGCGAAGCTGTCGGGCAAGTTCGTGGTGATGAAGGCCGGCAGTTGCTCGTGCGCCTTGTTGAGCAGGGGCGACAGCTTGGTATCCCATAGCTGCTGCGGATCGCCAAGGTCGTGCCGGTAGAAGCCGAGGATGCCCACCACGATCAGCACGATGGCACCGACCACCACCACGGCCACCACCGCCACCGCGATGGTTCGCGCGCCTTCGCGCCCGGAGGTGATGCGCCGGATCAGCGGGGTCAGCGCCTCCACCACCTCGTACACCAGCAACCCCGCGAGCAGGGCAGAGACCAGGTGGATCATCAGGATGCCCCACAGCGCCAGCGCCGCCAGCAGGTAGCTGGCGATGCGCACGATGCGGGAATCGGTGGGAAGCTGGACCATGCCGGTACTCCTAGGGGTGGCGGGATTCCAGCAGGGAGGCGATGAATGTCAGATCAATCGCCCGGCTTCCAGCTCCGCCTTCAGGTAAGCATAGAAGATGGGGGCCGCCACGAGGCCCGGCAAGCCAAACGCCGCCTCGAAAACCAGCATCGCCACCAGCAGCTCCCAGGCACGGGCCCGGATCTGCCCACCCACGATGCGGGCATTGAGGAAGTATTCCAGCTTGTGGATGAGGATGAGGAAGGCCAGCGCCCCCAGGCCCACGTACAGCCCCACTGACAGGCCCACGATGGTGATGGCCGTGTTGGAGAACAGGTTGCCGATCACCGGTAGCAGGCCGACGATGAAGGTGATGACGATCAGCGTCTTGGTGAGCGGCAGGTGCACGCCGAACAGGGGCAGCACACCGACGAGGAAGATGGCGGTGAAAGCCGTATTCACCAGCGAGATCTTGATCTGGGCGAACACGATATTGTGGAAGGCATCGGCCAGCCGGGCACAGCGCAGGCTCAGTTCGGCAGCGAACGGCCCCATCTGGTGCGACGGTCGCGTGCGGCTCAAGGCCACGAAAGCACCCAGCACGAGGCCGATGACGATATGCACCAGCACGCGGGCCGCTTCCTTTCCGGCAAGCTGAAGCGTGACGGCGTGCGAGCGGGCCCAGTCCAGCGCGGTGACGCGCAGGTCGTCCACGCTGTCGGGCAGGCGATCGACCACGGCCTGCGGCAGCTGCTGCCGCGCGCGCTCCACCATCGGCATCAGCTTGTTCTGCCAGAGGTCTTCGGGGTTGCCGATCTCCATGCGGAAGAAGCTGATCGCGCCGAGGATGAGCAGGGTAATCACGCCCACCACGACTACGCCGATGATGGCCACGGCAAGCACGCGGGCACGATCGCCGGAGATGCGACGGCCCATCAGCGGCGCCAGGGACACCACCACTTCGTACACCAGCAGGCCGGCCATCAGGGCGGGCAGCAGGCGCAGGTAAAGAATCAGGAACAGGCCAAGACCTGCCATGAGGTAGCTGGCGATACGAGATGCCCTGATCCGGGATGAGACGGCGTCCATGAACGACCTCGTCGTGGATGAGGGCGAAGTCTGTCAGTACGGGGTGGCGTATACCAGAGCCCCGTCCGTCGTCACGCTGTCGTAAACTCCTCGGACAATCGCCGCCCCGCGGGCGCGCAGCCTGTTTCACCAGGGGTTTTCCTTACCATGAAGAAGTTCGTCCCGACCGCGCTTGCCGCGGCCCTGCTGCTGACCGCCTGCGCTGGCGTGCAGAAACCTGTCGCTACCGCCGCTCCCGCGCCGCAGGCACCCGCCGCCGCACCGGCTCCGGCCGGCCCCGTCGCCGACGACAACCTGAATGCCGTGGCGTGGACACAGACGGCCAGCGAGCACGACTTCATCTACCTGCAGACGTTCCGCAACGCGCAAGAGAAATTGCTCAAAGCGAAGGAAGACACCCGCTGGGACGCCCTGCCGAAGGACGATCGCGAAGCCCACGCTTCGCTGAAGGGCCTGAAGCCGGCCGTGGTGCTCGACATCGACGAGACCGTGCTCGACAACTCGCCTTACCAGGCCCGTCTGGTCCGTTCCGGTGGCGAGTTCAACGAGGCCGCCTGGGCCGAATGGTGCAAGGAAGCCATTGCACGCCCGCTGCCGGGCGCCGTGGAGTTCACGAAGTTTGCCGCCGACCACGGTATTGCCGTGATCTACATCTCCAACCGCGCGAAGGACCTCGACGAATCCACCCTCGCCAACCTGCGCTCGGCCGGCTTCCCCGTGGCAGGCAAGGAATCCTTCCTGGGCCTTGGCACCTTCGTCGAAGGCTGCGAGCAGGTGGGCAGCGAGAAGGGCTGCCGTCGCCAGCTGGTGGCGAAGAACTACCGCGTGCTGATGCAGTTCGGCGACCAGATCGCCGATTTCGCCAACATCCCGGGCAATACGGCCGAGGGTCGCACCAAGGCCATGGCCCCCTACACGGCCTGGATCGGCGAGCGCTGGTTCGTGCTGCCGAACCCCACTTACGGCGCGTGGGAGGCATCCCTGTTCGACAACGATTACACTCTGCCTCGCGAAGCGCGTCGGCAGAAGAAGATCGACGCATTGAAAATCAAATAATTCAATAAGTTAGTCGACACTTGCTAAGGTATTGCTTTAGCAATGTCGTCCAACTATCATTTGAGGCGCCAAAACCCGTGGCGCTGAAAGCAATGCGGGCAAGGCCATTTCCCTTGCCGGCTTCGGGCCGGATAACCCCGTGAGGCCTCCTGGTCTCCGGGGTTTTTCTTTATGCGGCCCTTCATCCTGACCGGATTACCCTTGTGATCGGCGGGGCTCCCCCGTACCCTCGCCTCCCCGCCGTTTACGGACGACGACCGATGCTCCGCTCCACGACCAAGGCCTGGTTACTGATCCCGGCTCTCGTTCTCCTGGCCGCCTGCGGCAAGGACAAGGAGCCACCGGGCACGCCGGGTGGCGGCTCACCGGAAGATGCCGTGCGCGCCTCGCTGGAGCTGATCCGCGACGGTCGCTTCGACATGTACTGGCAGCACGCGCTGCCACCCGCCGATTTCGCCACGCTGCGCGCCGACTGGACGCGCCGCGACAGCGCCCACGCACCAGTGGATCCGCAGGACAGCGCCCGCTTTGCGGCCATGGTGAAACGTTTCAGCGAGGCGGACGCCGAGAAGAAGCTGTTTGCCGATGTCCGCCCGACGCTGGTCCGCTTCGATCGTGACTACAAGGACCAGATGCCCCTGCTCTCCGGCGTGGGCCAGTCGCTGGCGCTGACGGCCATCGACCAGGACAAGGGCCTCTCGGTACCCCAGAAGCGCCAGCTGCGCGAAGCCGTGAACGCGATCATGCCCTGGACGCAGACGGTGGCCTGGAACGACCAGGCAAAGGCAAAGCAGGCCATCGCCATCGCCGTGGAGACGGTACGCAATGCGCACCTGTCCACGCCCGAGGCGCTGCATGCACTGGATTTCCAGCAGTCGATGGCAACGTATTCCACTGCATGGCTGGGCCTGAAGAAACTGCTCGACGTCTACGGACTTTCCCTGGACAAGAGCTTCGACACTGCCACTATCGAGACGCTGGAAAACAGCGGCGCCTCGGCGCACGTGAAGATCACCTACACCGTGCTCGACAAACCCATCCAGACCGACACCACTCTCGTTTTGCTCGACGGCCGCTGGTATGACAGCGACCTCCTGCAGGACGTCCGCGCCGAGCATGCCCGGCTGAGCGCTCCCGCGCCGGCCGCCAGCTCGCCCGCCCCCGCCGGCACTGCCGCCGCGCCCGCTGCCCCCGTGGCAGACGCCCGCCCCCGCTAAGGCCGTACAATCCTGTGATGTCCGATATTCCGATGAGTGCGGATCCGCACGTCCAAGTCGCCCGTTCTCCCTGGTGGTTCAAGCTGCTGGGGCGCCTGCTCGAACCCTGGGTGAAGATCAAGCGCGAACCCGCCGAACCCGCCGCCCTGCTCCAGAGCGGTGCGGCCGTCTGCTATGCCATCGAGCGCGACGGCACTTCCGATGCGCTGATCCTCGAACGCGCCTGCCGCGAGGCGGGCCTGCCCAGCCCCATGCAACTGCTCCAGCTGCCCGGCCGCCGCCGTCGCTCGGTGTTCTCGCTGAGCCGCCGCGAGGGCTGGCTGTTCGGGCGCACCGACACGCGCGGCCCCAAGGAGCCCATCGGCCAGCTGATCCAGGCACTGGAGGACGACCCCTCCCGCGATATCCAGGTGGTGCCGGTGTCCATCTACGTCGGCCGCGCCCCCAACCGTGAAAGTGGCTGGTTCAGCGTGCTGTTCGCCGAAAACTGGCTGGTGGTCGGTCGCTTCCGCCGCATGCTGGCGCTGCTGCTCAATGGCCGCGATACGGTCGTGCAGTTCTCCGCGCCGGTGTCGCTGCGCACCGTGCTGTCGGAATCCAGCGGCCTCACGCGCGAGCGCCTCACCCGCAAGATCGCCCGCGTGCTGCGCACGCACTTCCGCCGCATCCGCGCGGCAGTGATCGGCCCCGACCTCTCGCATCGCCGCACCGTGGTCGATGCGGTGTTGAACGCCCAGCCGGTGCGCGATGCCATTGCGGCCGCGTCGAGCAAGGAGAACATCACGCTGGCGAAGGCCGAACGGCGCGCGCGTGATTTCGCCCTGGAAATCGCCGCCGACTATTCGCATCCGGTGGTGCGCTCCACCTCGTTCGTGCTGTCCAATTTCTGGAACAAGCTCTACGACGGCATCGCCATGCATCACTTCGACAAGGCCCGCGCCGCCGCGCCGGGACACGAAGTGGTGTACGTGCCCAGCCATCGCAGCCATGCCGACTACCTGCTGCTGTCGTACCAGCTGCACCATTCGGGCATCGTGCCGCCGCATATCGCGGCCGGCGTCAACCTCAACCTGCCGCTTATCGGCCCCGTGCTGCGTCGTGGCGGTGCGTTCTTCCTGCGTCGCAGCTTCAAGGGCAACGCGCTGTACTCGGTGGTATTCAACGAATATCTCGCGCAGCTGGTAGACCGCGGCGTGCCGCTTGAGTACTTCATCGAAGGCGGCCGCTCGCGTACGGGCCGCCTGCTCACGCCGCGCGCCGGCATGCTGGCGATGACGGTACGCGCCTTCCTGCGCGCGCCGCGCCGCCCGGTGATGTTCCAGCCCGTGTACATCGGCTACGAAAAGCTGATGGAAGGCAAGTCGTACATCGGGGAGCTGTCGGGCAAGGCAAAGGAAAAGGAATCGCTGATCGGCCTGCTGCGCGGCCTTAAGGTGCTGCGCCAGCGCTACGGCCACGTCACCATCAACTTCGGCGAGCCGATCCTGCTTACCCCGATGCTGGACGACGCCTCGGCACAATGGCGCGAAACCACGGCCGACCCCGACGTGAAGCCGGAGTGGCTGGGCCGCGTGGTGGACGACCTCGCCGAGCGCATCCAGATCAACATCAATCGCGCGGCCGACGTGAATCCCATCAACCTGCTCGCGCTGGCCCTGCTGGCCACGCCCAAGCACGCGATGGCCGAGAACGACCTGCTCGCGCAGCTCGAACTCACCAAGGCGATGTTCCAGGAGCTGCCCTACTCCGACCGCGTCACGATCACGCCAATGAATCCGCAGGGCATCATCGCCTACGGCGAGCAGATGAACTGGATCCGCCGCGTACGCCATCCGCTGGGCGACGTGCTCGTTACCGAGGGCGAGCAGGCGGTGCTGCTGTCCTACTTCCGCAACAACGTGCTGCACCTCAATGCGCCTGCTGCGTGGGTGGCGGCCTGCTTCCTCAACAACCGGCGCATGTCGCGCTCGTCCGTGGTGCGCCTTGGCAAGATCATCTACCCGTTCATCCAGGGCGAGCTGTTCCTGCCGTGGGACGCCGAAGGCTTTGCCAACCAGGTGCAGGAAACGATCGATTTCTTCGTGCGCCGTGGTCTCATCGAAGCGACCGGCGAAGGTCGTGTGCTGGAACGCGGACCCGGTCAGGACGACGGCGCCTACCAGCTGCGTGTGATCGCTCGCAGCATGTTGCAGGCTTTCGAGCGCTATTACATCGCCATTGCCGCTCTGGTGAAGAATGGCCCGCACACCATGTCGGCGGGTGAGCTGGAAAATGCCTGCACGCTCACGGCGCAGCGCCTCAGCCTGCTCAACGAACTGTCCGCACCGGAATTCTTCGACAAGGCGCTGTTCCGCGGCTTCATCCAGAAGCTGCGCGAGGCGAAGATCGTCTGGACCGACGAGCAGGGCAAGCTCGATTTCGCCGACGCCCTGGAAGACATGGTGCGCGATGCACGCGTCATCCTGGCTCGCGAAGTGCGCCATTCGATCCTGAAGATCACCCCGGGCGGTGATAACGACCGCGATCTCGATGCGCGGCCGCCGGACGATCCGCAGGCCTCGGGCACCGGCGACTCGCTGCACGAGCGGCATGTAGCGAACGAGAAACACCGCCACCATCACGGCGACTGACACGTCTGACACAACCTCAGGGGCTACACCGACGGAAGTCCGTCGGGCGTAGCCCTAAGGTGGCACGTCCGCCACGCCGAGGACCGGCCCCATGGACATGCTGCCGCCGCAGGCCCCGCCTGCCATCGTTTCTTCCTGCCACCAGGCGTGCGACGACGCCATGCAACGCATGGCCGGTACCCAGCGCTGGCTGGTCGACCAGCAGGCCGAACTGCCTGAGCCGGGCGACGACGATGCCGTCCTTGATGAATACCTGGCGGACGTGGCCGCCTTCTGGTCGGAGCCCGTTCCCGGGACACCTGTGGAAGATCCGATTCCGCGCCGGGAGGCGCTTAACCGCCGCCTGATCCAGGCGGCCCGCGATGCAGCCCTTCTCCAGACCGGCATGGGTCTGCTGGATGCGGCGTCGCTTGCCCTCGTGCAGGCGGCTGTCCGCCCCTACCCTTACGCACTGCCACTCGATATCCGGCTGAACGATGTGGTGGTAGACGACGTGCCGATCGCAGGCATGCTGGTCCTGCGCGACGATCGGCATGACGACAGGGTGTTGCTGTTCACCGTGCATGCGGGCTGGGAGTTATTCCCATCGATCGAAACCCTGCTCGGGGATCTGCAATATCGCCTTCATGAGGAAGGCGAAGACGACGCGCCCCCGTCCATCTCACTCAGGAACACCGGAGCCACGGCGTTCACCGGAATGACGGAGCACCTCATCGGTGCGCTGGAGGATTCGCTCCTGATGGCATGGAGCGCTGACGCACTGGTCGATACGCAATCGTCCTTTCCCGGGTTCGAGGCACTCGTCGATCCCCATGCCATGGTGACGACATGGACCGATGAAGCTGACGTCTCTAGCGGGCGCAGTAGACGCTCCCCGCCGCTGCGTCCGACGAGCCTTGCACGCGGCATGCGTGACGGACTCAAACAGCGCCCCCCGATCGGCGGGCGTGTCGCCCGCCTGCCTCTGACGCCATCCGGGCGGGAGGCTGCGGTGGCCTTGCCTGGACAAGTGCAAGGCGGGCTCCCTGTACTGGCATTGCCCGCCGCGGACACGCTCTTTCCCACACGCTTCATCGTCCGGGACGTAACGACGCCTCCAGGGCCGGCCCCGCTGGATGGCGTTTTCGTCATCAATGGCACGCAAGTCATACGGCAGGGAGAGCATTTCTACCGGGTTCGCTTCGATGCGGGTATGGGTGGCTGGCGTCTCAACGCTACCGGAGCCCTGGATGCCCGCTACACCGGTCCTCTCATCGAGCGACGTCCTGATGGCATATGGCACTACCGACGTGCTGGGCTTGCCGGCGGCAGCGGTCGCCCTGTAGTACCGGCAAAACGGCGGGCTTCTGCACCGGCATCCGTCGATGTCGATCAGCTCACACCGGAACAGCTACGCATTCTTCAGGGCGAACTCTGCGAGCGGATCGGATTGAGTGATGGTATCGAACTCTATGGCCGCGTGATGCGCCAGGCATTGCCAGGTGCGCAGGCAGCACCGCTTACCGCTCGCGAACTGGCCGTGTGGAACCAGTCCCTGGCCTTCGCCCGCCATGGTCAGCGCCCCGTATCGACGCCTCCGAGGCCCAGGACAGAACTGTCACCCGAGTTGCGGGAGTTTTCCGCCGACGATCTGCGCTGGATACAACGCCGCCTCATCCGCCGTTTCGAGTTCGCCGACGGGTCGCGCATCTTTCATGAAATGGCTTACCGCCCCGTCGGAGCCGACGTCGGCCCCACCATGACAAATGAGCATGCAAGGGCCTGGACCGAGGTTCTCAAAGAAGCGGGGGAACGTCATTTGCAAGCTGCGCCGCTGACACCGCCGACGCCGCCTGCCCTGCGTGAACGGGCGTCTGTATCCCGGCGAAAATCATCGGACATCGAAGGCTTTTCCCATGCCGAGACGCAGAAGCTCCGCTATCACCTGAAGCATCGGCTTGGTAACGAGCGGGGAAGCCAGGTCTATCGCGAAATGGCCTTCGAGGCCTCCCGTGGCACGCCTACGGCATCGTCCACGGAGCAGGCGCTATGGGATGAAATCGTCGCTTTCGTGGTGGACCAGCGGGGCAAACCCCGCGCCAGGAAGACAATATCCACCGATATCGCCGATATCCGGTCCAGCGAGCGCCAGGCGCTTCGCACCATGCTGAAGGAACGTCTCGGCGACAAGGAAGGAGAGACGGTGTACCAGTCCATGGTCTACACCTATCCATCCTCCTCGACACCGCCCTCCCTGACGGCGGCACAACGCACGGCATGGGAACAGGCCCTGTCGGATATCCGCGCCACTCGGGTCCGTGCCTATACGCGCGACCATGCGCTGTCCCCCTCGCTCGCCGACATGTCGACCCGGGAACTGGAACTGCTCAGGGTCCATCTGCGCGAACGCATCCACTATTACCCGGGCGAGGCGCTCTATCACGAAATGGCGCATCTTCCGCCGGGCACCGCGCCATCGGCGGCCGTCACGCCCGACAAGCTCACCGCATGGCAGGACGCCGTGGCTTCGGTTCGCAGCCGTCGCTATGCGCCTGCATCGGAGACGATTGCACGCGATGTACTCGACGACAACCTGTGGTTCGTTCCGGAAAGCGAATGGCCGGAGGTCGTGTTTTATTACGCCCCGCAGGAAAGCCTGGAGAGAATAGGCGATACCGCGATTGCACTGGGGCAATCCCATCTCAGCGCCGAAGGCATCCGCGGCATTCCCTTGTTCACCCTGGCGCCGGACGTTCCCACCGGCCGTGTCGCCTCGCTGGCGAAAGGCTGGCTTCCTTCCCCTACGAAGGATGCGCACCGCTCCCTGGGTTCACTTACCGGTGCGTGGGCACGCATCGAACTACGCCCGGCATTGAAAGCCATCAATGGCGAAGCGCCCGCATTCGAGGTTTTTCGCCGGGGAAATATCGACAGTGGCGTGTATGTACTACGCCCGACGGCACGAAGTGCCACGGCAGGCACCGCTCGTCATCCCGCATGGTTGTTCGACCATTACTCCGTGCATCTCCCGTCGCCCTGAACCTCATTACGCAACGGGATATGCCCGGCCCCCTTCCCCCGAGAGCAAGGATGCCCCATTGAACGCACTGCCACCCCCGACGCCACCCGCGCACGTCACCATATCCCAGCAAGCGGCCGTCGATGCCATCGAACGCCTCCGCCAGACCCAGTTGTGGCTGACCACTCAACAAGACCATCTGCCTGAACCATCCGTCGCCGACGCAAGAGGGGAGCACCTGTCCACGCGTCTATCCATTTTCTGGGACACGCCGGTTCCCATGCCGTTCGGGGAAATACGCGCAAGCCGACGCAAGGCGCTCGGCCAGCTACTTGAGCGCATTGCCCGCGACGATGCCTCGCTCCGCGCTGGCGATGGCACACTTCCCATGGATGCGAGAAATGCCATCCACGATCTGATACGTGCAGGGGATACGCCCCCGGATCATCTGCATGCAGCGGTGTTGACGATCGACGATAGCGAATACGCCGGATCACTCATCCTCCGCGATGACCTCCATCCGCACCAGGTGATGTTCTTTACCCCACAAGGCGGCTGGGAGGTTTTCCCTTCAATTGACGAGCTTTATCGGGATATCGGACATCGCATGAAGGAATCATCGGCTCCCGATGAAGCCTGGCAACCGACTCAGGCAGAAAAAGGGCACGATGCAGGCAACGATCGGTTTTTCGGCATGCGTGCCCTGGGCGGCCATGCGTTCGAAGCGGTTGCCGATCAACTGATCGAGCACCATCACCGGAAAATCATGACAGCCATGGAAATTTCCGATGAACCGTTGCGAAGCGATGCGCTGTACGACGCCCTGGACCTTCATGCATTGATCGACGTGCACGGCATCGTCAGCCAGCGCGATGCTGCCTTACTCCGCCATGATCGTGACCTAATACTGGCGTCATACCCCGTCGCTCTCGCCGATGCATGGAGAGACGCGTCGGCCGGCTATATCGCAGCACAACGCAGAAGCGATGATGCCATGAATAGTGCGTCGGTAACCTCGCCGTTGTCATTGATGGAGTTCACGCGAAGCGTCCTCGCGACAAAACTGAAATCACTTGGCATCGGCGATGCACCTGAAATGATTCACGTAAGACGGAAGTCGATGCCGGGTGGCCCTGTCGATGTTCTGTCGACACCCAGGGAGCCATCGTCCCTGGACGACACCAACCTTCTCCAGCTGGCTTTCGACAATCTGCCTGGCCTGCCCCTGGACGATCTGTGGCTGGGCGACGCAAGCGGCATCGCCCACCCGCTGCTTACGCCTTCCATGACCCGCCAGCTTATCCGCGAGATGGATGCCGGGTCGGCCTATCTGCGTTACATCGACAGCATCCTGGGCGATACGGCGCAGGGAAGACGACACCGGCAGCTTGCCTCGGAGCACCTTCTGGCAAGGATGCGCCTTGATGCCGCGACTGCCCGGCTGGAAGGTCACGGTGCACAATCGACTGCCTCGCCCGATCCTGCACCCGGCGAGGCCGCATTGCGGCGGGTGGATGCCGTGCTTGACCGCGCGATGTCGCCGTCCCACGCAAGGCTGGACCACGCTCAATCCAACGTACTTCAGCTCACCTATCGGGGAAGTGCCGTCTCAGGACTTCTTCTCATCACCACGGGCACACGAGACATCGTTGCCTATACGCCGGGCGCCCCTGATGGTAGGGTGTTTCGCGCATTCACCAGCCGCGACGACCTGGTGGAGCAGTTTCTCCACCAGCCGCGCTTCGAGTCCTACCTCGTTGAAAGGCTTCCCGCGTCCATGGCCGTGCGAGACAGCAACGGATCGACGCGATTCGCTGTCTCACACGCGTCACGAACCTGGCGATGGGTAGTGGGCGGTACGGGTCATGAATTCTGTACTGAGCTGCAGGAGGCCTTCGGCTACAGGGATGTCACCGACACATTCCCAGATGCCGTATACGACACCGCACGCGACCTGGTCAGGCTGGATACCGCCTATCTCACCCGTACGACGTCCCATGCAGACTGGCGCACGGTGTCGCTCATCCTCGCGCCGTTTGGTGCCTCCGGCGGACGCATGGTGCAACTGGGCCTTGCGCCTCTCCAGTCGATTCCTCACCTGGCCCAGGCCGCATGGCGCGCCTACGACGACATCAAGGCGGGTGATTACACACAATCGTTTCTGAACGGCGTGGATGGCTATGTGGCGGCGCTGAACGTCATCCCTTTGCACGGTGTCGCTTCCCGCCCCCTGGCCAGCCAGGTACTCAGGTGGGGCAGGCACGCACCCGCCCCTGCGCCGTGGAGTTCCGCAACACATCGCACCCGTTGATCCCGAGATGTCCTGCCAGCCTGGCAATGTGCCTCGGCCGGGCATTGCACGCAAGGAACAACCGGGCACATGCCGTGCCCGGCATCACACCAAGGAGCCATCATGGATATGACACCCCCTTCCTCCCCGCCACTGCATGCAGGCACGACACAGGCCGAAAGGCAGGGCGCCGCACTGACGCGCCTGATTACCCTTGAACGATGGCTCGAACAATGCGAGCGGGATATGCCTGCACCACCCGCTCCCGGGACGCTGACCGGCATCGACACCCACCTCGCCGCCCTCCATGCGTTCTGGAACGCCACGGACACGTCATCCGGACTCGTACGCCAGCGTGCATTCGCGAACCATCTCGCACAGGCCATGCAGGACGAGGCAGGCACTCGCATCGCCGACGGCACGCTCGACATGCGTGCCGCACCACTCTTGCGGCGTCTGGCCTCGCTTCGCCATGTCGGACTGGCGGACGGCATCCTCGCCAGCGAAATCATGCTTGGCCACTCGGCTTACGCCGGCGGTCTCGTCGTCCAGAACGCAACGCATGCCGATCTGGTGCTGGTGTTTCTTCCCGAACGCGGGTGGGAGTCGTTCCGCAGCGCCGACAGCGCAAGGGACTACCTCCGCCACCAGTTGCTCCCGCAAGCGGGTGCGCTGCCTGGGATAACCGCCGATGACGCAGCGCAGGCCGCTCTCGATGACACGGTAGACCTGCGCCCCATCATCGGCGACACGTTCGATGCCCTTGCAGCACGATTCATCGACGTGCAGGCCGAGAAGATCACGCAGGCCTGGGACGACTACACGCTTGACCGCGCCCTGCCGGAAGCGGCCACACGATTCCTAGACGACCTCCGTGACCACCAGCGCATGACGTCCCAGTTCGACATCGCAGCGCTCCTCGACCTGCGCGAGGCCCGTCTGGTCGAACAGGTTCGCCAGGAGCGTCTCGCCCCTCTGCCTACCCAGGTCAGGAAGGACTGGAAACGCTCGCTCAGGTCCTACAACCGGGCGCTCGCCGATACGGCGATGCTTCGCGACGCCATAGGGCTCTCCGATCCGGATTCCATGGCAGAACACGCCTCCCGGCTGCTGACGGGGCCCCTGACATCGCTTGGCATAGAAGCAGATCCCGCCGATATCCAAGTGGAAATCACCTCCTTGCCGAACCCAGGCTCCCCATCCGATATCGGCAGCCATCTCATCTCAGGCCCGGCAACGCGCACGGTATCGCTCGTGGAACTGGCGATCCGCGGCATCGGCCAGTATGACCTCGAAAGCTACCGTGCGCTGGACATCCGGAGCGTCCCGCTGTCGCCCAAGCTCGGGCATGCGGCGATCAAGACACTCATCCGTGAAGCCGACATCGGCGCAAGCTACCAGGCTTATCTCGATACATTGTTCAACCAGGGCAAGCGTGGTGATGCCGCACGTGCGCTCGCCAAGCACCTTCAGGCCGCACGCATGCGGTTCGAAGCCGAGGACGCACGGCTGTCCTACCATCTTCCCGACGAACCGCGATCCTTTGCCGACGACCATGACGAGCAGGGCTTCCGCTGGGTCGATGCCGCGCTGCGTTCTCCTGCGGCGGGCCGGCGAGACAAGGTCAACCAGCACGACATCGTCGTGAACCAGGTGACTTACATGGACATACCGGTCAACGGCCTTCTCGTCTTCGGCAGCAGGCATGTCGCCAGCGTGTCGCGGGTCGTCCTCTACACGCCCGGCGCACCGGACGGAATGGTCTTTCGCGAATTCGCCGACCGCCAGGAGGCGGCCCGGAAGTTCTTCTACCATCCGGCCTACAGGGAGTACCTCCTCGATCGTCTTCCTGCGGAGTTCGCACGTCCGGCACCCATGGGGCAGAGTCGTGAATTCCGTGGTGACACGCGTTCGCACTGGGTTCTTGGTGCCGATCAGGGGGCTGCTTATACATTGACCGCAGAACCGTTCGCGGAAAAGGAAATCCATGGTGATTTCCTCGATGCCATGTATGACGCCAATGTCGGATTGCGCAAGCGGGATGCGCTATACGTCTCGCGTAACCGGCAGCATGCCGACCTGGAGTCGGTTCTTGGCCATCCGCTTGCCGATGCGCCTTTTTCACCGGGAGCGCAGTTCATCGCCAGCGCACTGGTCGAGATACCTGCCAGTGCGATCCGGGCCGTCCAGGCATCCTGGCGCTTCTACGACCACGTCAAGGCCGGAGATTCCCGTAGCGCCGTCCTTGCCTTTACCGAGGGATACACCAGTGCATTGAACATCGTCACGCCACCGATGCTGGGCAACATGGCGAAGGCGCCGCTGGTCCGCTCCGGTGCAGGCTCGACTACACTGATTCCCTCGGGGGTATCCACGGCGACAAGAGCGTCCACATTCGAAAGCAGCTATGTCGCAAGGCAGGTCGTACCCCGTACGCGAGCCGACCGTCACGGCATTCATCGTATCGATGGCCGCAACTACGTGGCAAAGGACGGGCTCATGTACCCGGTCCGGTACGACGAAGCCTATGGCTACTGGCGGCTGGAGAAGCCTTCCGGGTCACTTGATGCGAGCTTCAGTGGCCCCGCCATCGAACGCGTCGGGGAGCACTGGGAGTACGCCCGCCACATCGGCCTGGAGGGCGGCATGCGACGTGCCTTGCGTGAGCGGATGCGCCGGGTCCTGCGGCTGGATGACGATGCAGCACCTGCTGCCCAGCCGCCGGAAGCGCCGGCCGCAAGGCCGGCTGTCGATCCCATGGGCTGGTTCCCACCGAATGCCGAGCATCTGCGCCCACAGGTGATGGCCGCGCTGGCGGATAATCCCACAGGTCACGCCATGGTCCGGCAGGACGGGACCCGGTTTCATATGGCGCTGAGGTCCACGACCGCACGCATCACCCGCGACGGACTCTCTTCCGAGTTGTCGGAGCTGAGCATCTACCAACGCCGCATGTTCATGCACGAACTGGAAACCCGTTTCCCTGTCGCCACCGAACGAGCACGCGTACTGGACGAACTGGGACTGGCGAGGGATGGCCGTCGCCTCTCCTCCCCACCCCGGTCGCCCACCCGCTCCCCTTATCGCGGGGACGACGGACAGGTGCCCGTCGTTTCCTCCACCACGGCGGACGACGCGGCAGGAGCGGCTGCCACCCTGGACGATATGGCGGAGTTGCCCGTGACGGAGCCGCTCGATGCAGGCCAGCTGGCACGCTGGAACGAAGCATTGCAGGCAGCCCGCAACCATCCCCGGGTATCGCCCCGCGCACCGGGCGCCAGTGAAGCCACTGTAGTCCCGGGCCAGATCATGCCGCGTGACGCATGGCCCGAGCGGGTCTGGCTGTACGTGGACGAGGTGCCGTTCTATGCCCCCAACGGCACCATCGAACTCAGACTACCTCCCCGGATTCCACGTCAGTCGGCCAGGCGGCAGAACCGCTTCCGGGTGACCGACCTGCCCCCGGAGACTGGAAGATCCATTCTGGACGATGTGCTGGCCGTGCCGGCCAGCCGCCGCCAGGCCTTCGAGCACGACATGTGGATCGAGGTTGATACACGCGCCCTTCGTGACATCCAGGTCGCGAATGGCGAACCGGCCTATGATTTCTACCGGGCCACCCATGACCAGGGCGGCCATCGATTCAGCCTCCGCTCCTGGTTCCATGAACTGCGCCTGCCGGCGGGCAGCTACCGCATGGGCATGCGACCCGACTGAGTCCCCTGCCGCGCTCGCCTCACCGGAGTGGGCGCGGTACCATGGCCGGCATGGCAACCCAAGAAAAGACCACCCATTTCGGCTTCCGTGATGTCCCCCTGGCCGACAAGCAGAAGCTCGTCGGCCAGGTGTTCACTTCGGTCGCGCGCAGCTACGACCTGATGAATGACCTCATGTCGTTCGGCGTCCACCGGTTGTGGAAGCGCCATTTCGTGGCCGTCAGCGGTGTACGCAAGGGCGACCGGGTGCTCGACCTCGCCGGCGGCACGGGCGATATCGCCGCACTGCTCAAGCCCGTGGTAGGCGACGAAGGCGAAGTGGTGGTGGGCGACATCAATGCCGCCATGCTCGGTGTCGGCCGCGACCGGCTGACCGACCGTGGCCTGGTGGCCGGCCTGCGCTGGGCACAGATGAACGCCGAGGCGCTACCTTTCCCCGACAACAGCTTCGATGCCATCACCATCGCCTTCGGCCTGCGCAACGTCACGGACAAGGACAAAGCGCTTGCCGACATGCAGCGCATCCTCAAGCCGGGCGGTCGGCTGCTGGTGCTCGAGTTCTCGAAAGTGCGCAGCCCGCTTCTCTCGAAGCTCTACGACATGCATTCGTTCCAGATTCTTCCTCGCCTGGGACGCCTGTTCGCCAACGATGCGGATAGCTACCGCTATCTTGCCGAGTCCATCCGCAAGCATCCGGACCAGGAAACACTGAAGGGGATGATGATCCATGCGGGCTTCGGTCATGTCGAAGTGCGCAACCTCACCGATGGCATCGTCGCCATCCATCGGGGCTACAAGCTCTGAGCGCGCGCGTCGGCCGACGCCGACGTTCGATGCGATAAAAAGCGCCCCTCGCTTCGGCACGCGGCCCCATGCCGCGTGTCTCTGCGCGGATAGTGAAGGTCCGGCTTACCCACCACCCTTGGTCGTCCTCCCAACGCCAAGGAAAGCCCATTGGACGCACTCCCTCCGCAGGTACCCCCCGCCCTGGTGTCCCCTGCCGACCAGCCTGCGCTGGATGCCGTGCAACGCCTTGCAAGCACCCAGCTGTGGTTGCTCGAACAGCAGAACGCCCTGCCCGCGCCGCCCGATGGCACACGCCGGCTGGAAGATTTCCTGGGCGAACTCGAACAGTTCTGGGCCACCTCCGTCGAACAAAGCCCGGGACAATCCACCGGGCGCAGAGCCGCATTCGCTGCAAAGATCGCCAGCACCGCGCTCGATGACGCCATCCTGCGCCAGCTCGATGACACGCTGGCGCCTCCGTTCGCCGACGTGATTCGCCAGTTCATACGTGCCTCCCAGGGAGATATCCCGCCGTCGCTGCATGCCAGCACGCTGCGCATCGGTGAAACCACTTATGCCGGGGCACTCGTGCTGGCCGACGAACGCCAGCCCGGCGTGCGCCTGCTCTTCACCACGCACGGTGGCTGGGAGGTCTTTGCAGCGGAAAACGCATTGCTGACTACGGTCGAAAGCCGGATGCGCGAAGCGCTGGCCGCAACCGGTGAACTTCCGGGTATCGACAATGCGAGCATAGAACCCCTGCTGGACGGCCATTTCGTCGAACTCGCCCCGCTGTTATCCCGCCCCTTCGAAGCGGTGACCGGGCGGTTGATCGAGCGCTTCGACGAACGACTGCGTTCGACCTGGCAACTGGAAGGCCTGGACGATGCCAGCCGGGTCGATGCGCTTTACGAACGACTCAACCTGCATGAACTTCTGGACCTGCACGCCATGGTCGAACGCCGGGAAGCCGATCTGGTTGCACATGCGAGCGAGGAACGTCTTGCCATGGCGCCACGATCCATTCGCGATGCCTGGCGCACGGCCGCCCGCGATTACCACGCCACCTTGCGGCGCACGGCGTGGAACCACCAGACCAGCCAGCTCGACGAGCCCTCGTCCATGGCGGACGTCGCACGGGAATGGCTGGCGCAAGGCCTGCAGCAACGTGGGTATGAGATCGCCCCCGACGATATCCGCATTCGTTCGACACGGGCCCCGTTCACGCCCGATGCCATCATCTCCACCCTGAGCGAGGGTCCCGCACAAACGACCCAGAGTCTTGTCCAGTTCGCCTTTCGCAACACAGGCCTGCTCCCGACCGAGCTTCTTACGGTGCTCGATGCTTCCGGACAACCCCGTCACGACATCTCCGCAAGCACCATTCGCGACATCGTCCGCAGTATCGATCTTCCCAACCGGTATGCCTTGCATCTTGATGCCATCATGGGCGCATCACCTGAGGGCAGGCTTCTACGCACGCTTACAGGCCAGCTCATCCGCGCCCGCCTCCGACTGGAGGCTGCCGATGCCCGGCTGAGCTACTACGATCCGTCCGCACGACGTGGTTTCATCGACGACCACGAGGAACGCGCTTTCCAATGGGTACAGGCCGTCGCGGATCATCCCGCATCCACGGGGCGCACCAGAATTGGCGGGCACGAACTGGTTGTGGCCCAGCTGGTCTATCGAGGCGCGCCGCTGGCGGATATCTTTCTCATCGGCGTACGCCAGGCCGGTGCCGTATCCCGCGTGGTGTTGTATACGCCAGCGGCGCCCGACGGCATCGCCCTGCGTGAGTTCGAAGATCGCGCGCAACTGGCCAGGGAATTCCTGCTGAAGCCACAGTTCGAGTCGTATCTGCTCGACCGCCTGCCAGATGATTTCGCCACTGTCGATCAACACGGCCGGCATTTCTCGGTATCCGATACCTCGCGCATCGCTCACTGGTCGCTGGGTGGCGGTAGCTGTGGGGAGTGCACGAGGTTCGCCGAGCCATTCACCGAAACCGAAGTAAGCGCCGATATCTTCGACACGCTTTACGACACGGCTCTGTCGCTGGCAAAGCGCAATGCGCATACGCATGCCCGCTCGCTGTTCCTCGCGGACATCGACAGCTTGAGCCGCGTGGCGGGGGGAGTGGGCGATCTCGTCACACCGCAGTCCCTGATGCTGACGCCCTTGCTGGAGAGTCCGTTTCGCATCATGCCCTCGCTCTGGCGTGCCTACGACAACATCAAGGCCGGCGACCACGCCCAAGCCTTCGTCGATGCAACGGCCGCTTATACGGCAGCACTGAACGTGGTCCCCCTCTACATGACTGCACCAGCGTCACTGTCTGTAGCCACCATGCGCATGCCCCTACGTCATGACCGGTCGGCCGTAGCCGGCCGTAAGCCGGCCCGGCCCGACACCTTGTTCGAAAGCCGCTACCAGGCCCCGGATGTCGTACTGCCGTCCGGCCCGGTGCCTGAAAATGGCGTATTCGCTCTTGCTGGAAAGCAGTACATCCAGCAAGGGGGCAAGACATACCACGTGCGTTTCGATCATTCGATCCAGAGCTGGCGCCTCAGCCGCCCCGCCGCCCCGGACGCCCGTTTTCCGGGGCCTGCCATCGAGCGACTCACCGCCAGCCAATGGGGCCTGCGGCGCACCGGCCTGCGGGGAGGCGGTCGCAGCACGCCCTACAACATGACGACCGTGAGTCATTGGCTGCGGATGCGCTCACGGCTCGTACCCCATCTGCGAACGATGACGTTCGAGCAGGTATTGAGATTGCGCGACTGGCTGCAGAGCAACGTACCGGTTTCGGCCAATCGCATCTTCCGGGAACTCGGTGTCGTGCATGCCCGGGGCCATGTCCCACGGATCTCGCCCGTGGAGTACGCGCTGTGGGATCGGGCCGTCCGATACGCCCGGACAGGCCGCCGTAGCCCCCCCGACGGCACCGCAGTGGCTCCGCAGGTGGTACAGCCCGAGTCCCCGCCGCTCACCGTCCCGCGCCCCGGCCCATCGCGCCCGGCAGCCGGCTCGCCGGCGCAGGGAACATCGACCGCCACCCCATCCAGACCCCCTGCCGAACCGGCGAACGTGCCACCCGGTATGCAGCGCGTGCCCATGAACGAGTGGCCCGATACCGCTTACTACTATTCGTCACCGTTGACGGCAGAACTATGGAACGGCACAGGCATCCTGCCCCTGCGGCAGAGCCGCCTGATGCAGGGCCAAGTCGAAGGCGTCCCGCTGCTGACCCTTCCACCGGAAACACCCCTGGGCAACATCGCCGGCACACCGTCGGCCTGGATGCCGCATGCAAGGGGAAACGCGCCATCTCTGCGACTTGGTTCGGTGGCCGGTACATGGGTACGCATCGACCTGGCACAGGTGCGCGCCGGCTGGCCCCATTCGGCAACGCCATTTGAGGTGTTGCGCCCCTCCCCACCAGGGAGCACGGCACTCGTGGTGCGTCCGCTGAACAACACCGGTCCCGAGGCCACCGTGACCTTCCTGGGTCATTTCACCGTTCAGCGGTGGCCGACACCCTGATGCACACATCTGGTGTATCGCCCCGAACCCGTCGTTACACGTCTCTCGCAAGGAAAGCCATCATGGACGCGACGCCCTCTACCCCTCCCTCTATCACCCAAAGTACCGAGCAGGCAGCGGTGGATGCCTATCGCCGGATCCAAGAGACTGGCCTGTGGCTCTCGGAGCAGCAACAGGCGCTGCCGGCGCTTCGCGATACACCGGACCATACCGACCGTGAAACCTATCTCACCGCCTTGCATGCGTACTGGGACGAGACGATTGACCGGGCACCGGGCCGGAAGAGCCCGCGCAATACTGCCCTGGCCGACAAGCTCGCCACCGTGATGACAGGCGTGGCGGTATTGCGCCATCAGGATGGCAGCCTGGACGACGCGGCGCTCGATCTCATCCGGGCGTTTACCGTCACGGATACCATTCCGCCTCCGCATATCCAGGTACACGATGTGCGCTTTGGCGATGCGGTCCACGCCGGCATGCTCATCGCCTTCGACGATCGCCATCCCGATCTTGTCGTTGTGTTCAGTGCCGACCGGGGTTGGGACCGCTTCGACAATATCGACAAAGCCTACGATTTCATCGACCGTTGGGCGCGCAGGACCCTCGCGTGGCGCGATGACCTGCCGGGCCTGGCAAAGAAGGATATCGACACCCTCGGCGATTTTCCCGCAGTCGGGTCGCGCCCTGTCACCGGGTCGCCTCTTGAAGCCATGGTGGGCCGCTTCATCGGCATGCAGCGGGAAAAACTGCAGCAGGCGTGGCTCGAGTACGCACTCGAGCGATCGGTGCAAGGGCGTGACCTGCGATTGAAAGAACGAGTGGCTGATGCGACGCGTCTGCACGACCTGTTCGACACGAGCGCCATCCTGATCGTTCGGGAGGCTCTTCTGCTCCGGCATATGACACAGGACCGTCTCGACAGGCTTCCTGCCGACGATGTCGCCGCTTTCCGCGATGTGGACGGCGTGCGGTCCGCATGGCTGAAGGCGGCCGACGAATATGCCGCGACGTTGCGCGCCGTGGTTGCGCAACGCTCGGCCCTGGTCAGCGATCCACTACCGTCACTGCATCAATACGCGGCCGATATGCTTGGATCGATCCTCGGCACCATGGGTATCGATGAAGACCCCCGCGACATCCAGCTGACGCTGGACCGCACCAGCGACCCTGCTGCACGCCTGGATTCCTTGCAGGCCCTCCTGGAAGGCCCGCCGGCGCTGCACACGAATCTGCTTGATCTGGCCTATGCCAATGCCGAGGCCCCCGGCCTGGGACGATTCACCGCGCGTGACAGCCACGGTCAACTATTGCCGGCACTCGATGACACCACCCTTCGCGGCATCGTCCGCACGCTGGACCTGCATACGCGATATCCCGACCTCGTCGAGTCCGCACGACGCCATGGCGAGGCCGGTACGGCATACAGGGATACCGTCATCGACCTCCAGCTGGCACGCATGCGCCTGGATGCGGTCGACGCCCGTGTCACCGGCTTCCTGGCGCAGTCCGATGAAGGCAGGCATCACGGGCTTTCCCAGCGGGGCTGGTTGTGGACGCAAGCCGTGCTCGATTCGCCGGCGGCATTGCACAGGCGTCAGGTCCACCATATGGATGTGGCCGCACGCCAGGTGACCTACCATGGAGTACCCGTTCGGGACATCATGGAAATCGGATGGAAGCAGATACCACCATTTCATCCGGTCGAACTGATGTCGTCGCTGGTCTACTACACACCTGACGCACCTGACGGCGTGGTTTTTCGTGAGTTCGCCAATGCAGGAGAAGCCCAGCGATTGTTCTTCCGCCATCCGGCATTCGCCGGATATCTGCTGGAACGCCTTCCCCTTGAGTTTTCCGAGGTACCGGAGAACGGACACGTACGCCGCTTCAAGTCGAATCGTCGCACCGACTGGGTTTTCGGCAGTGGCGAGCCGGATGGCTACACACCCATGGAATTCTCCTTCATTTCAAGGGACATCCAGACCGACATCCTTGAGGCGAATCACGACGTGGCGATCGATCTCGTCCAGCGCGACGCCCGCCTTCTGACGACCAGCACGCGTGAAGCCGATACCCGGCGAATGATTGACCTGCTGCACAGGCGTCCTGCGGAGCAACTCGTTGGTCGTGTGGTGATGGGAGCGGTCACGGCGCCATTTCATGTAGCTCCTGCCGCGTGGCATGCCTACGACCACGTGCGGGAGGGTAACTACGTCGATGCGCTGGCCGACATCGCCGGCGCCTACGCGTCTGCCCTGGGAGCAGCCAGCCCTCCTGCAACCCTGCTCGCTGCAGCCCCGAGGTCGGTTGGCACGGCGTTCTTCCGCGCGGCGGGCGGCCTCGGGCTGACGACGCATGTCGTCGGTGCTGTTCCGGCACGCCGGGCCAGCGTGCCGGTAAAGGCGATCCAGCATCCACAGGGGGTGTATGCCATCGATGGGCGGACCGCGATGGCTATCGAAGGCAGGCTGTATACGGCGCACTATGACAAGGCCCAGGGCACGGTCAGTGCCGACATGTCGCAGCCGCTCGACATGAGGTCGGTGACTGCGGTCCATCGATTTCATCATGCCCGATGGCAGGCACAGCGTGCCGGTGGCCCGGCGGCAGAACCCGTGGCATCCACCGAGATCGCGGCGAGTGTGGGTGGCCGGCGAGACGTCAACCTTTATCAGGAGTATCTGGCGCAGATCGAAAGGGAGTTTCCCGACCTTGTCGAACGGCAGATGGTCAACCACCAGATGAGCAGGGAACTGGTCGGCCTGCCGCCGCTGCGACGAATCAGCACCGAACAACGCATCCGCGTCGAGCGTGCCTGGGCCACGGCGGAGCAGACGTTACGCACCTCGCTGGCCGAACGGCCGTTTATCCATGGCCGGTTCCGGCGCGTACCGGATGAAGCACTTCCGGAGAAGGTCTGGTTCTACGGCGAGCATCCCGTTTACAGAAGTCCGTTCGTCCGCACAGCCAGCCGTCGCCAGGATGTCGGGCGAAATGCATGGGGCGCCTTCATCGGCGAATCGCAAGGGCATGGTGTCGTCGGCATCCGGGTTACGACGGTGCCTCCGCAGGCGACGGATGCCGCCATTTCGGCGGGTAGTGCCCTGCGTCGTTTCGACCGATCCTCCGCCTTTGCCGTCCAGGTCAACGTGCGCGATGTCCTCGGGCAACAAGCCACGCCGCGAGGGAGCATGCAGCTGCTGGAAGTGGTTGGCAATGCCCACCAGTACATCCTGAGGCCCAGGACCGGAGGACTGTTCGAGATGAGGCGTGGACAATTCACGCTCGTCGACAGGCTACCTGATCCGGCTCTGCCAGCCGATCTTCCTTGAGCCATCCGGGACGGGCCGGCGCGCCAGCCTGTCCCGGAAGGACCCGGCCTGCCGACGGTGGCATACTGGGACCTTCCTGTCTTGTGGAAAAGCTCCATGCGCCTTCTTCCCTTTGCCGCCATCACCATGGCCTTCCCCGTCGTGGCTTTCGCCGCCGACCCGCATTCCTACGCCCAGCCGGAGGTGGTGAAGGTCACCCACCTCGACCTCGACCTGAAGCTGGACTTCGGCAAGCGCGAGCTGGCCGGCAACGCCACGCTGAAGCTCGACTGGAAGGACGGCAAGGCGAAGTCCCTGGTCCTCGATACCCGCGACCTGAAGATCGCCTCGGTGGAGAGCCTGGATGCCGCGGGCAAGGCGTCGCCGCTGAAATTCGCCCTGGCGCCGCGCGACAAGGAACTGGGCTCGAAGCTCACCATCGACGCCCCCTCGCACCCGGCCAGCGTGCGCATCACCTATGTCACGGTGCCCGAAGCATCGGGCCTGCAGTGGCTCACACCGGAACAGACCGCCGACAAGAAGCAGCCCTTCATGTTCTCGCAGTCCGAGTCCATCCACGCGCGTTCGTGGGTGCCTCTGCAGGATTCGCCGGCCGTTCGCTTCACCTACGATGCCCATGTGACGGCGCCGAAGGACATCCGCGTGGTGATGAGCGCCATCAACGATGCAAAGCATCCGCTGGATGGCAGCTTCACCTTCGACCAGCCGCACCCGATTCCCTCCTATCTGCTCGCGATCGCCGCGGGCGATATCGCGGTGAAGGAAACCGGCCCGCGCAGTGCCGTGTATGCGGAACCGAGTGTCGTCGGCAAGGCGGCCCACGAGTTCGAGGACACCGAAAAGCTCATCGCCACCACGGAAAAACTTTACGGCCCCTATGCCTGGGGTCGCTACGACCTGCTCGTGCTGCCGCCGTCATTTCCGTTCGGTGGCATGGAAAACCCGAACATGACCTTCGCCACGCCGACGGTACTGGTGGGCGACAAGAGCCTCGTTTCGCTGGTGTCGCACGAACTGGCGCACTCGTGGTCGGGCAACCTCGTCACCAGCGCTGCCTGGCGCGACATCTGGTTGAACGAAGGCTTCACCACCTACGTGCAGGGCCGCATCACCGAGGCCGTGTACGGCAAGGTGCAGGCCGACGAGGAAGCCCTGCTTTCCGCACGCGAGCTGCAGAAGACCATCGGCGACATCCCGGCCAATTCGCAGAAACTGGCGCCGGAGCCGCACGGCGTAGGCGCCGACGATTCGCTGTCGTCCGTGGCCTATGACAAGGGTTCGTGGTTCCTGCGCACGCTGGAACAGCGTTTCGGCCGCGACACGTTCGACACTTACCTGAAGGGCTATTTCGCGCACTTCGCCTTCCAGAGCATCGACACGGAAACGATGTTCGCTTACATGAAGGCCAATCTGCTCGACAAGTACCCGGGCAAGATGAGCGAAGCCGAGGCGCGTCAGTGGATCTGGCAGCCGGGCATCCCGAAGGATGCGCCGCTGCCGACGTCGCCGCGCTTCGATGCCATCGACAAGGAACGCACCGACTTCCTCGCCGGCAAGCTCGATGCGGCAAAGCTCGATGCCAAGGGCTGGAATACGCAGGAATGGATGTACTTCCTCGATCGCCTGCCTGACGTGACCCCGCTGGACCGCATCAGGGCCATCGACGCCGCCTGGCACCTCACCGGCACGCCGAACGCGGAAATCGGCATGCGCTGGTACAGCCACGCCATCGCCGCAGGCGACAAGGACGTGTGGACGGCCGCCGCCGAGCACATCACCCGCATCGGCCGCATGTACCTGTCCATGCCGATCTACCGCGCCTTCGCCCGCACGCCGGAAGGCCTCGCGTACGCCAAGGACGTCTACGCCAAGGCAAAGAGCGGCTACCACCCGCTGACCCAGCAGGCGGTCGAGCGCATTCTCGCCGGCACCTCGAAGAAGAAGTGACGCAGGAACCTGCGGGGGCTCTCAGGGCCCCCGCAAGGCTTGCATCCTGAGCCCGCGCCCCGCATCTTGCGGGGCGTCACATATCCGGATCTCCCCAATCCATGGCCAAGACCCCTACCCTCTCCACCAGCTCGCGTCCCCTCTGGCAGCGCCTGCTCCTGCGCCGGTTGAAGTTCCTCGTCGTCGTGGCGCTCGTGCTGGGTGTCGGCGCGGGCCTGGTCTACCTGTTTGCCCCACAGCTTCTGCTGAAGGCCGATGCCGCACGCCTGGCCATGCAGGCGCATGTGGAGAAGAAGACCGTCGTTGCCGGCGACACCACCTGGTCGTATTACGAAGGCGGTGAAGGCCCCACCATCGTGCTGCTGCACGGCTTCGCATCGAACAAGGAAGTATGGCTGGAAATGGTGAAGAGCCTCGGTAGCCATTTCCACGTGATCGTTCCCGACCTGCCGGGCTGGGGCGAATCCTCGCGCAATGCCGGTGGCGATTACGGCATCCCCGCCCAGGCCACGCGCCTGGAGAATTTCGTGGCCGCCGTGGGCGCGCAGCGTTTCATGCTGGTGGGCCAGTCCATGGGGGGTGCCATCGCAGGTGTCTACGCCGAGCAGCATCCGCAGCGCGTCGCCAGCCTGGCGCTGGTCAGCTCCCTGGGGCTGACCTTCAAGGACAACGATTTCACCCGTGAGGTGAAGGCAGGCAAGAATCCGTTCCTGATGGAAAACCGTGCCGATCTGGAAGCCATCCTTGCGCTGACTTTCCTGAAGCCGCCGCACCTTCCGGGCCGCGTGGAAGACGCGCTCTTGGCGCGTAACCGCAAGGATCACGATTTCATCGCGCGTACGTTCGATGAGCTGAAGCGTCCGGAGCAGGCCTTTGCGCTCGATCCGGTGATCGGCAAGCTCAACATGCCGGTGCTGGGTCTTTGGTGCCATGACGACAAGCTGATCGACGTGTCGGCACTGGATACGCTGCGTAGCGGGTTGAAGAGTGCACCGGCCATTGGTGCCACGGTGCTCAGCGGTTGCGGGCATATGCCGATGCTGGAGAAGCCTGAAGAAACGGCGCGGGTGTTGAGCAGTTTTGCGCTGGCGCATTGACGAAGAGGGGGCGCCTTTGGCGCCCTCTTTTTTACGTTTCGGCATGAACGGTCGCGCGCAGGCGCGCTCCTACAAGGGAAGCGTGTTTGTTGTGGTTTGGTCGCGGGGCCTGTCGCGCGCGAGGCGCGCTCCTACAGGGGAGCGTGTTTGTTGTGGTTTGGTCGCGGGGGCCTGTCGCGCGCGAGGCGCGCTCCTACAAGGGAGCGTGTTTGTTGTGGCGTGGTCGCGGGACCGTCGCGCGTGGGGCGCGTTCCTGCAGTGGTGAGGTAATCGGGGCCTTGTAGGAGCGCGCCTTGCGCGCGACCGGATATGGCATCCCCTGCAAAAGCCTGCCGCCGTCAATCCGCCACGTCGGCCACCAGCCTATCCAGCTGCATCTTCAGCTCGCTGCCATGCGCCCGCAGCCACGTACGCTGCTCCTTGTGATCGGGCATCAGGTTTTCCACCCAATGCCAGAAACGTGGCGAGTGATTGCGCACCTTGAGGTGACAAAGCTCGTGAACCAGCACGTAGCGCAGCGCTGCGGGCGGTGCGAGCGCCAGCGCGAGATCCAGGTTGATGCGATCACGCGTATCCAGGCTTCCCCACAGGCTCTTCAACGGGCGGATGCGCAACGCCGTGGGCGCCGCATTGATCTGCGGAATATAGGCCGGCAGCCAGCGCGACACATCGCGGCGGATCTGCGCCTCGAAGTGACTCGCCAGCAGGCCACGCGCAACCAGCAAGGCCCGGCTGTGCGGGCCGGGAATCATGAGCGTGAGCCCACCTTCGTGCGCCTCGACCTTCGGATAAGGCCCCTCGGCCCAGTCCAGCGTGATGTCCTCGCCACGGAAAGGGAACGTGGCTGGCACGCCCACGCGCAGACGCGGCAGCGGCGCCGAATCCATATGGAATTCGCCGAGCTTCTGCTCCAGCCAGTCGGCGTGATGGCGCAGGAAGGCCGTCATCTGCGCCGGGTGGGTGCCGTTGGGATAGGTGAGCCTCGCGCCCTTGGGCGTTACCGTGAGGCGAAGGCGACGCGCACGCGGATGCGCCGCCTTCAGCACCCGGATGGTGCCGCCGGTGGGGGTGGAGAGCTCAAGCCACTCGCTATCGTCTGATGCCATGTGCCGGTTCTCGTGCGTATCCCGACGAACATCCCATCCACCCGTGTCACCGACTGCGACGCTTACTCCGGACGCGGCAGTTTGAACCACTCTTCCAGCTTGCCCAGCAGGCGCTCGTATTCGAGGGCCATGAGGGAGAAGTTCGCGTCCATCTCGGCCGCGGCGGATTCGGGGCTGTCGGCCTGTTCATCCAGCACGACGTCGGTGAACTTGATTTTACGCAGGATCAGGTCTTCGCCAAGTACGAAGGAGATGCGGTCATCGAAGACCAAACCAAGCTGGAAGACCTGTTTTCCCGTGCGCAGATGCTCGCGAATCTCATCGGTGTCGAGATCTTGGCGGCGGCAGCGCGCAATGGCGCCCGAGGCCGTGGCCGGATCACGCAGTTCACATTCGTCGCCCAGCGCCAGGCCACCCGGCAGGTCGCCCGAGGCGACCCAGTGGGTCATCAGGATGCGGGGGGATTCTTCCGGTGCCAGCGGCACGGCCGGGAAGCTGCCCAGCGCCTCGCGAACCTGGCTCAACGTATTCTCAGCCGACTTGCGACTGGAGGTGTCGAGCACCAGCCAGCCATTCTTCTTGTCGGCGTAGGCGCGCATGCGGGAGCTGCGCACGAAGGCACGCGGCAGCAGCTCGTTCATGACGTCGTCTTTCATGCGCTTGCGTTCGCGGCCGCTGACCTTGCGGCCTTCCTCGTCCACGATCTTCTGCACGCGATTGGCCAGCTCGTCGTTCACGACGGACGAAGGCAGGAGCTTATCCTCGCTACCCACGGTGACCATCGTGTTGCGCCCCACGCTGTGCGTCAGCGCCTCGTCGTTGCGACCCAGCGGCGACACGAAGCCACGCGTGGACAGCTCCATGGGCCCCACGGGGCGCAGGCGGTGTTCGGGCAGGGCTTCGTCGAGGCGTTCGAGGTCGTCGGAAACGGTAGCGGAAAAGCGGAACAGCGTGAGATTGCGAAAGAACATGTATCAGGGATTCTCTGGCGAATGAAGGGCCGTGGCGGGCGCGAGGCGCCCGCCGGCGAACGGTCCAGTCTAAACGGTCAGACGACCTTGGCGATCGCGTCGGCGACGCGATCGATGTTGCCGTCGTTCAGCGCGGCCACGCAGATGCGCCCCGTGCTCACGGCATAGATGCCGAACTCCTCACGCAGGCGATCCACCTGCGCGGCCGACAGGCCGGAGTACGAGAACATGCCGCGCTGGGTCTGGATGAAGCTGAAATCGCCCACCTTTGCCAGGCGCTGCACGAGGCCGCTGCGCATCTGACGGATGCGCTGGCGCATGCCGCCCAGCTCGTCTTCCCACACCTTGCGCAGTTCGTCGTGGTTGAGCACGGCAGACACGATGGAACCGCCATGCGTGGGCGGGTTCGAGTAGTTGGTGCGGATGATGCGCTTCAGCTGTGACTGCACGCGCACGGCTTCGTCGTGCGAACCGGTGACGATGGACAGCGCACCAACGCGCTCGCCGTACAGCGAGAACGACTTCGAGAACGAGCTGGCGACGAAGAACGCCACGCCCGCTTCGGCGAACTGGCGCACGGCGGTGGCGTCTTCCTCGATGCCGTCGCCGAAGCCCTGGTAGGCAATGTCGAGGAAGGGCACGAGGCCGCGCTCGCGCACGATGTCGATCACGCGCTTCCAGTCGGCCGTGGCGAGATCCACGCCCGTGGGGTTATGGCAGCAGGCGTGCAGCACGACGACGGCGCCCCTGGGCAGCTTGCCCAGGGCATCAAGCATGCCGTCGAGGTTGAGGCCGTGCGTGGCCGCGTCGTAGTACGGGTATTCCACCACCTGGAAGCCGGCCGATTCGAACAGGGCACGGTGGTTTTCCCAGCTGGGCGTGCTGATGGCGACCGGCACGTCCGGATTCAGACGCTTGAGAAAATCGGCGCCGACCTTCAGCGCGCCCGTGCCGCCGAGGGCCTGGGCGGTGACCACGCGGCGCTCTTCCAGCAGCGGCGAGGCGGCGCCGAACAGCAGTTTCTGCACGCCGGCGTTGTAGAGCGCGATGCCGTCGATGGGCAGGTAGCCGCGCGGGAGGTGGGCCTTCACGCGTTCGTCCTCGACCTGCTGCACCGCTTTCAGAAGCGGGAGACGGCCGTTGGCGTCGTAGTACACGCCGACGCCGAGATTGACCTTATCGGCGCGGGTATCGGCGCCATAGGCTTCGTTGAGGCCAAGGATCGGATCGCGCGGGGCGAGTTCCACGGAGGAAAAGAGAGTCATGATCGGCAGGCCTTGAAGCGTCTAAAGGTGGAAGGATCAGTCGTTGTCGTCACCGGTGTCGCCACCGGAAAGCCATTCGTGCGCGTCGGCGCGTGCCGCACCTTCGCGTGCGCCCAGGCTGGCGAAGTCGAACAGGCCGCGATCGGCCAGCTGCGACGGCGCCACGTTGCCCAGGGCGCGGAAGATCGTCTCACTGCGGCCGGGATGGTTCTTTTCCCATTCCACCATCATCCGCTTCACCACCTTGCGCTGGAGGTTTTCCTGCGAGCCGCAGAGGTTGCAGGGGATGATGGGAAAGGCCCTGGCCTCGGCGAACGCGGCAATGTCGTCCTCGTGGCAGTAGGCCAGCGGGCGGATCACCACGTGACGGCCGTCGTCCGAAAGCAGCTTCGGCGGCATGGCCTTCAGGCTGCCCTGATAGAACATGTTCAGGAAGAAGGTACCCAGGATGTCGTCGCGATGATGGCCCAGGGCGATCTTCGTGATGCCGTTGGCGGCGGCCCACTGGTAGAGCGCGCCACGGCGCATCCGCGAGCACAGGCTGCACATCGTCTTGCCCTGCGGGATCACGCGGGTCACGACGCTGTAGGTGTCCTGTTCGATGATGTGGAACGGTACGCCGCGCGCCGTGAGGTACTCCGGCAGCACGTGTTCCGGAAAGTCGGGCTGCTTCTGGTCGAGGTTGACCGCCACGATCTCGAAGCGCACGGGCGCCTTGGCCTGCAACGAAAGCAGGATATCGAGCATCGTGTAGGAATCCTTGCCGCCCGACAGGCACACCATCACCTTGTCGCCGTCCTCGATCATCCCGAAATCGGCGATGGCCTGGCCCACCTGCCGGCGCAGGCGCTTGGCCAGCTTGGCGGCTTCGTAGGTCTGCTTGCGGGCGGTTTCGGGGGAGGCGGACATCGGGCGGGCTTTGAGACGGGCGGCCCCCTATTGTAGCCGCTGCGGGCCGCCGCGCCGGGAGGTAGACTTGCACCTTTCCCCCTTCGCCCGGCCTTTCGCCATGCAGGTTCAGGACCCGACCGAACTCAACCGCATGCTCGCCGAGCTGAAAGTCGAGCATCGCCAGCTCGACTCGGCCATCGAGCAACTTGTCGAAACCATCAGCCGCGACGAGCTCCAGCTCACCCGCATGAAAAAGCGCAAGCTCCAGCTGAAGGACGCCATCTCACGCATCGAGAGCCGTCTCATCCCGGACCTGGACGCCTGAGCGGAGCCGGTCCCGGGCGATACCGTATGTAGGAGCGCGCCTGCGCGCGACCCGTACGGAGCCACCCGTCCCGGTCGCGCGCAGGCGCGCTCCTACATGGTTGGTTCAGCGTTCCGCCAGCTGGTTGGTGGGGCCTGACGGGTGCACTACCAGGGTGGCTGTCATGCCCGCAGCCAGCACCGTACCGGCCGGCAGGTGGTCGGTGTCGATCTTCACGCGCACCGGTACGCGCTGCGCCAGGCGCACCCAGTTGAAGGTGGGGTTCACCGAGGCCAACAGGTCGCTGCCCGTGGGGTTGTCTGCATCGGTAATGCCGCGGGCGATGCTTTCCACTCGGCCCTGCAAGCGCACGCCGCCGCTCATCAGGCGGATATCCACCGCGTCACCCACGCGCAGGCCCGGCAACTTGGTTTCCTCGAAATAGCCGTAGATCCAGTAGGAGTGGCTGTCGATCAGGGCCAGTCGTGCGCTGCCCGCGCTGGCGTAATCGCCCACGCGCACGTCGAGGTTGGTGACGTAGCCATCCACCGGTGCCCGCACTTCCGTGCGGTCGAGGTTGAGCTGCGCGGCGGCCAGTTCGACCTGGGCCTGGGCTACGGCGGCAAGGGCCTGCTCCTGCGCGGCGGAGGCCTGGCGGGTGCTGGCCTGCGCGGCCTGCCAGCCGGCCTTGGCGGCGTTGGCGGCGGCCTGGGCGTTGGCCTTGTCTTCGGCCGAGATCACGTTGTTGATGAGCTTCTGGCGACGCTCCGACTGCGCCTCGTACATCTCGTAGTTGGACCGGCTCTGCTGGGCGCTGGCGCTGGCCGCGTTGATGTTGGCGCCCGAGGCACGCGCCGAGGCTTCGGCCGCATTGAGGTTGGCCTGGGCCTGGGCCACGGCGTTCTCGTAGCGTGCGCGATCCACCACGAAAAGCAGGTCGCCCTTCTTTACCGTCTGGTTGTCCACCACGCGTACATCGGTGACCAGGCCGGCGACATCGGGCGCGATGCGTACGATCTCCGCACGCACGCGGCCATCGCGTGTCCATGGCGAATACATGTAGTGCTTCCACAACGCATGGCCGACGAAGGCAGCGATGACGACGATGACCGCGGTGACGGCGAAGCGGACGACGGTGGCGAGTTTCATGGCGATATCACTCAGATCAGGAACAGCGCGAAGGCGCCGAAGACACAGACGAAGACGGCCAGGCGAAACAACGGCGGATGCCAGACCAGCCGGTACAGACCGAAACGGCCGGCGACCGCATCCAGCAGCCAGAGCAGCAGCAACGACAGGACGAAAAGGACGAGCAGCCCCGGAACGAGGGCGTCGCCGAGGGCGATTTCACGAGGCATGGGCGATGTCCTTGGTGAGCGGGGCGGTCGGCATGTACGCGGCGAGCACGGATTCGCCATCGAGCAACGCCAGCCGGACCAGATGAAGGTGTTCGAGCAGGTAACCCTCGCCCTGGTGCTCGCCGACGCTGGCGATGGCCGTGGCCACGGCATCGCGCGCGAGCAGATAACCGGGTGCATCGGGTTTCTCGTAGAAGCGCGCGAGCGTGTGCAGTGCTTCGTCGAGGTAGGGACGCAGGGTGCCGGGCACGTCGCGACGCCCCATGTCGTGACGCAGTTCGATCAGCGCACGGCCGGTCTCGTGCACCGCCAGCGCCCATGCAATGAGCGCGCGTGAATCGGCGCTGCCCGGCTGGGTCTGCGCCACGACCTGGCTGACAAGATCGTGGTTCACGCTTTCAAAGCGATGGCGAAGACCCGGCAACGGCGCTTCGGCAGCCAGCGCCACCTGGGAACGCAGACGGGCCAGCTGGCGACGACGCAGCCACGCACTGCCGATGGCCGGCGGAATCACCACGAAGGATGCCGCCGCCGCACCCAGGCCGATGACCTGGGCAATGGCGTCGTTGATGAAGTGCGCCGGGTCATAGGTCTGCACATTCTTCAGCGCGAGGATGTAGGCGAAACCCATCGCCCAGCCCAGGCCGATCGAGGCCAGGCTCGGCGTCATCATCATCACGAGTCCGATGGCCAGGAACGGCGCCACGCCGATGATGAGCAGGCCATAGCCATCCACCTGCGTCAGCACGAAGAACAGGCAGACAAAGCCCGCCACCATGCCCGCGAGATAACCAAGCATGACCAGCCAGGTTACCCGCGTGGGATTCGGCGTGGTGGCGAACAGGCCCGCAAAGATCGTCGCCAGCAGCATGGCGCTTGCCCCCATGGGCCATGCGCTTTCGATCCAGAACGCACCGAGCACCAGCATCGTCAGCGTAGTACGGAAGGTGGCGATGCTCGCACCGATGAAATCGTTACCCCGGTCGAAGCTCACGCGTTCAGCGGAGCCGCCAATGACACGCGGCGATTGCAACGAGGCCGCCGCGTCCACGTAGGCATGCAGCTCCTCGGCAAAGCGGCCGAGCAACGAAGCACCCGTATCGAAATCACGCAGATCCTGCGGATCGTCGAGCGTCGTGCGCAACTCGGCGGCCTGGCGACGCATGGCATCGCGCGCCGTAACGATTCGCGGCAACAGCACGCGCGCGGCAAGACCGGCATCGATCGGCGCATGCAAGGCCTCGCCCAGTGGGGCGTAAAGCTTTATCAGCGTATCCGCCGTGCGCGTCCGCTTAGCACGCTTCAGGCGGTTGATGAGGTGATGCAACGACTGGAAGCTGGTGGATGCTGCCATGAAACGCTGGTTGAAAAGGCGCATGTGGTTGCTTCGCGCACGTGCCTCGGCATCCTCGAAGATCACCGAGCTGCGCAGGTCTTCCAGCGTTACCGCCGCGCGCACGAAGCGAAGGTGGGCTTTTTCCATCGCATCGCGGGGAATGGCACCCTCCGTACTGTCACGCACGAAACCCACGAAGTGCGCGAACTGGTCGCGTGCCGCACGGCGAAGCACATCGCGCATGCGGCTGGGAAACACCACGTCGTTGACCACGCCGCTCACCAGCAGGCCCAGCAATACCTCGCTGATACGTGCCACGGCGGAATCGAACACGCCTGGCGGATTGTCGATCACCGGTACCGCCACGATGGCCGCCGTATAGCCGGCCAGCACGAAGGCGTAGGACTTGAAGTTGCGATACAGCGTGGCACCGCCCGCACACAGGCCGATCCACAGTGACAGCGCCACCAGGAAGAGGTCACGCTGCTGGGGAAAGGACGCCACGATGCCGATCGCGGCCGTCGCCCCGGCCAGGGTGCCGATGGTGCGGTAGAAGCTCTTCGCCAGCACCATGCCCGACTGGCGGTTGGCCACGATGATCGTGGTCAGCATCGCCGTAGATGGTGCCGGCAGGTCGAAGCGCATGGCCAGCCAGCCGGCCGCGAAGAACGAGATCAGCGTCTTGACGACGAACAGCCACACCGATGCCTCTTCGCGCAGGCTCTCGGCGAGCACCTGACGGAAGGGGGGAGCGGCGTTGGTAGGGTTCACGGTCGACATGACGAGCGCTCGCTCATTCCCCGAAGCCGGCCAGCATCTTCTTGAGCAGGGTCTCCAGCTGCCCCTGCTCGGTCTCGGACAGGTTACGCGTCTGCCGGTGAAGCAACGTGATGATCTCGGGCATGAAGCTCTCGATCAGCGCGATGCCTTCCGGGGTGAGGGTAAGGGTGACCTTGCGGCGGTCGTCCTCGCTACCCGAGCGGGCGATAAAGCCCTTGTCGCAGAGCTGGGTGGTCAGCCGGGTGACGTTCGCCGACTTCTCACCCGCCGCATCGGCCAGCTGGGAGGGATGCAGGGCGTTGTCCGTCGAGCCGTACAGCATCATCAGGATGTTGTACTCGGGATGGTTGATCCCGTAGGCCCGCAGCGTGGCGTTGGCCTGGTCGCTCATTTCCTTGAACAGGTGCTTCACCAGGCGCACCAGGGCCGCCGGCTGGCGCGGAAAGGCCGGGTATTTGGTGCGGGTGACCTGAAGGCGGGCTTCGGTGGGGGCGAAATCGCTCATGGGAGGGGTCCGGGATGGCTTCCCTCACAAATATATATTTTAATTCTGAAATATCAATAGGTGTACTAACTTTCCTGTAGGAGCGCGCCTTGCGCGCGACCGGGGCGGCGGGGCAGTCCCGGTCGCGCGCGAGGCGCGCTCCTACAGGGCAAAAAAAATGGCGCGCCTTGCGGCGCGCCATTCATGTTCCAGCGTTGGGGTCAGGCTTACAGCTTGACCTTCACACCCAGGTTGTAGAACCGGCCGATGGCGCCGTCCTGCGCATAGGTGGGGTTGTAGTTGACGGCCGCGTAGTTGGCGACGTCCAGCGGAGCCTTGCGGTCCAGCGCGTTCATGATGGACGCGGTGACCGAGATGCGCGGCGTGAACTGGTAGCTGCCGGTGAGGTTCAGCTCGGTGAACGAGCCCACGTGGCAGCTGTCGTAGCCATCCGGAATGCACTCGGTGCCGTAGACATCGGGCGCCGTGTTCTTCAGGCCACTGGTGTGGTACAGCGTGCCGGTCAGCGTGAGGTCGTGCCAGATCATGGTGTTCGCCCACGACTCACGGTACCTCGGCGTACCCGCACCCGACGACAGGTTGTACGGACCATGCGTGCCGGCGAACGACTGCGTGGTGCCGTCAGGCAGCTTCAGCTTCCAGCTGAAGATGTCCGTGCCGTTGAACTCGGAGATGTACTGGATGCCATTGGCGAACGTGAAGTGCGCCTGCAGGTCGACGTCGAGGCCGTCGGTCTTCAGCGAGTTGGCGTTGATATAGCTGCCGATCACTTCGATCGGGCGTGCCAGCGCGTTCGGGTTTTCCGGATCGGGCTTGTCGGCGATGACCTGGGTACCTTCCGGCAGCGGCTGACCCGCGTAGTAGGCGGCCAGGATCGCATTCGGGCTGGTCGGCGTGATCACATCGGTCTTCTTGATGTGATAGTAGTCGAACGATGCATTCAGCCAGCTGGTCGGCTGCAGCACCAGGCCCAGCGTGTAGCTCTTGGCACGCTCCGGCTTGATGTTCTTGTTGGCGTCGGTGAACTGCGCCAGCTGGTAGGTCTGCACGTAGCCGTTGTTGCCGTGCGCCGCGGCGAAATCCGGCGGCGGGCTGTAGCTGGTGAAGCCTTCGCTCGAGCTGGAACCGTTTTCCGAGAAGCTCGGAGCGCGCACGCCCTTGGAGAACGTGCCACGCACGGCCAGCCAGTCCAGCGGCTTCCACTTCAGGCCCAGCTTGGGCGCGAATTCGGTGCCGATATCGGAGTAGTGATCGACGCGACCGGACAGGTCGGCTTCCAACGAGGTCAGCAGCGGTGCGTCGAATTCGAGGTAGGCACCCGCGACGTTGCGGCTGCCGTTGGTCTGGGCATTGCCCAGGCCCTGGAATTCGTTGTCCGGGTTCAGCGTGGGATCGGCCTGCGCTTCATGACGCAGCTGCACGCCGGTTGCCATGCCGAACGAGCCGCCCGGCAGGTCGAACAGGGCACGGTTGGCGGAGAGATCCAGCGCGTTGAGGTCCGACGTGGACGTCTTGTTGTAGCCCGGCGCCAGCATGCTGCGAACGGCAGCGCTGTTCAGCGAGGGATTGATGAAGTTGTAGGTGCCGTTGTTGATCGAGTTGATCAGGGCGTTGTAGTTGATGTAGCCGTACTGCTGGGTGTCGAGGCTGGTGTGGTTGAAGATCAGCGCTGCGTCGTAATTCCACTCGCCCCAGGTGCCCGCGATGTCGCCGACGATGCGCAGGTTGTGGTTGTCGTAGTTGGTGCCACGCGGAATGTCGCCGAAAGCATAGTTCAGCAGGGCAGCCTGGCCGGCTCCCGCGAACGGGTTGTTCGGGTTGAGGGTGACGCCGTCACTCAGGTAGACCGGCAGGGCGATGTTGTTGGTGTTGTTCGGCGTGGAGTTCTGGATCTGTGCCGGGCCGTTGACCGCATAGGTCTTGGTTTCCATGTAGCTGAGCGACACGTATGCCTTGGTCGTATCGTTGATCTTCAGCGTCAACCGGCCATAAGCGCCGCCCTGCTTCATCTTGGCCTGGATCTGGCCGTACTGCGAAACCATGTTCTGCTGGCAATACGTGCCGGTGCTGTCGGTAGTCTGCGTACCCTTGGCGCCGCAGCCACCCTGCAGGATGCTGGAAGTCGCCCCCGGGTTCGCGACACCCGTGGTGACATCACCCAGCGTACCAAGCGTGCCAGGCGTAACGGAGCCATAGATCGAACCGGAACTCTGCGAAGGCTGACCGGCCTGGAGGTTTGGACCACCGATGCGGCTGAGGTCAGCCGTGTTGTACGGGAAACCACGGTCTCCCGCACTGATGGAATTGTCTTCCTGGTACTGCGCGCTGAAGTAGACGTTGTAGCCGTCCTTGTTCAGGTCGCCGCCGCCGGCCAGGAAGGTTCCCTTGCGGGTGAAGCCGCCACCGTGTGCGGAGTTGCCCACATCAGCGGATGCTTCCACGCCTTGATAGCCCGGCTTGAGGATGACGTTGACCACGCCGGCGATGGCATCGGCGCCGTACAGCGACGAGGCGCCGTCCTTCAGCACTTCGATGCGATCGACCGCAGCGAGCGGGATCGTATTCAGGTCGACGAACGAGCGCTGGCCGTCGTCCGCCACGGCGTAGTTGGCCGCGCGATGGCCGTCGATCAGCACCAGGGTGGAGTTGACCGTCAGGCCGCGCAGGGCCACGCCGGAGGAGCCGGCCGCGAAACCATTGGTGAAGCTGTTGGGAATCGAGCCGCTGTTGTCGGCAGAAATCGAGCGCACCACGTCGGTGATCGTGGTGTAACCGCTGCGGGCGATGTCCTTGGCGGAGATCGTGGTCACCGGCGAGGCGGTTTCAGTGTCGATACGCGGAATCGCCGAACCCGTGACCGTGATGGTCTGCAGGTTTTGCGGGTTGGTCTTTGTGTCCTGCTGGTTGGCGTTGTCGGCGGACTGCGCCCACGCGCTACTTGCAACGGGAGCCAGGAGCAACGCGGCCAAGGCGCCGGCGAGCTGATTGCGTTTCATGATGACCCTTACCCTGAATTCTGGACGAAGTGAGCTGGCCCGATACGATGATCAGGTTGGCTGAAGAACGCTGGTAATAACGAGGTCACAGATGGGGAATACCTCGTCTTGTATTCGAGTCTTCCAGCATCACCTTCGATTTACAAGCAGTTAACACAACCATCCAATTTTGCGGGTCTGGAACAAGTATTAAGTGAAAGTGGAAATTTCTCGCAATAACTTGATATTGCAACGCCTTGAAATATATATGTGTATCGATCCATAAGCGCATGATATTGCGATTTCTTTCGCTCCCCGGTTTCGCAATATCGGCATATGCCATTCACTTATATGAACGCTAGCCAACAAGACGTGGCGCAACCATTACTTCTGACTTATTTGCTGAAACCTGCGTCAGCGCTTTCGTATTTATCCATTCCATGGATATAAACCGTATTATCGAATTCACGACCTGTTTGCGAAAAATGTTCGCAAACAGGCCTTAACGCGTGAAAATCGCTAGTCAGGTTCCGGCAGGAACGAGCAGGTCGTCGATACCCGCACGATAGAACAACTCCCTGCGTACCCTGTCGGCCACGCCGTTCACGATCTCGGCCCCGTCCTGCGACGGATCGACGTGTACGCGGAAGGGGCGCTTGCCGAAGGGCATATCCACCACCTCGACGATCTTCCGGGCTACTTCCGAGGCGTCGGCATCGGCCGGCTCCAGTGCGGAAAGACCGGCCAGCACCTGGTCCGGAACGCCCGCGTACGGGCCATCGAGATAAGCGGCGACACGTAGCGGGTCATCCGGCTTGCCTGCATGAAGGAAATGATTGGTTCCCTTGGTGAAGGCCCCCGGCACCATGATCGACGTCTCGATGCCCCAGCGGGTCAGTTCGCCTGCGTAGGTTACGGCCAGCGAATCCATGGCAGCCTTGGCGGCAAAGTACGGCGCCAGGAAAGGAGGAGTGCCGCCGCGGGTACTGCTGCTGGACACCCAGACCAACAGGCCCCGGCCCTGCTTGCGCATCACCGGCAACGCCGCGCGATTCACCCGCTGGGTGCCGAGTACATTCACGTCGTAAAGCCGGGCGTACTGTTCGGCGGTGAAGGCTTCCGCCGGGCCGAATACCATATGTCCAGCGTTATGGATCAGGACATCCAGACGTCCGTCGCGCGCCATTACCGTGCTGATGGCGCTTTCGGCCGATGCTTCCGAGGTGACGTCGAGTTCGACGGTGCGCAGGTCGATACCGCGCTCCTTCGCCTCGGCCAGCACCTCCTGCGACCGGCCGGCGTTGGTGCCGGCAAGGTCACGCATGCTGGCGTAGACGGTATGCCCGGCTTCGGCGAGCGCACGGGCGGTAAGCAGGCCAAAGCCGCTGGACGCACCAGTGATCAGAATGACTTGTTTCATGGCATGAGGTCTCCAGGAAAAGAGCGCGGTCAGATCACGCCGCCGTTGGCGCGCAGCACCTGGCCGTTGATCCAGCTGCCGTCCGGGCCGACAAGGAAAGCGACGGCGGCGGCGATGTCATCCGGGGTGCCCAGGCGCTCCAGCGGCGAGAGCTTCGCCAGGCGATCAATCAGCTCGTCGGACTTGCCCGTGAAGAACAGCTCGGTGCCGGTCGGCCCCGGTGCGATCGCGTTCACGGTGATGCCACGACCGCGCAGCTCGCGAGCCAGCACCATGGTGGTGGCCTCGATGGCCGCCTTGGTCGCGGCGTAAGGCGCATAGCCCGGTTGCAGCAAGGCGACGACGCTGGACGAGAAGTTCACGATGCGGCCACCCTGGCGCAGGCGCTTCGCCGCCTCGCGCATCGTGTAGTAGCTGCCCTTCACGTTCACGCCGAGCAGGCGGTCCAGGTCTTCGTCGCTCAGGTCCGCCACGGGCGAAAGCGCCATGACACCGGCATTGTTCACGAGCACATCGACGCCGCCGTAAACCTCTTCCACCGTATCGAAAAGACGACGCACATCGGCCGGGCTGGCAACATCGGCCTGTGCCGTGATGGCACGACCGCCGCCGGCCTCGATACCACGCACCACGGCCTCGGCCGCCTGTGAATTGCCGGCGTAGTTGACGACGACGGTGAAGCCATCCTTCGCAAGGCGTGAGGCAACGGCGGCGCCGATGCCGCGGGATGCGCCGGTGACGATGGCGACCTTCTGGGTTTGCTCGTTCATGGGGAGGCTCCGGTACCGGCACCATTGCCGGGCAGGGAAAGCATGGCCGTTGCCAACTTCCGGATAATCCCCTTAGATTTGGCTTCACTATTCCTTCGGATGGAACAATATGAGCCTGGATCGCTTCGAGACCATGCGCCTGTTCGTCCGGATCGTGGAACGGCGCAGCTTCACCCTGGCAGCTTCGGACCTGAACCTGCCGCGCTCCACCGCTACCCAGGCCATCAAGCGACTGGAGACCCGGCTGGGTGTGCGCCTGTTGCAGCGGACGACGCGCCAGGTCAGCCCCACCCTGGATGGCGAGGCGTATCACCGCCGCTGCGTGACGATCCTCTCCGACGTGGAGGACGCCGAAGCCGCCTTCGTCGATGCGCGACCCACGGGTCTCCTGCGCGTAGACATGCACGGCATCCTGGCGCGCACGTTCGTACTGCCCGCGCTGCCGGATTTTCTCGCCCTCTACCCCGGCCTGCGGATGCACATCGGCGAAGGCGATCGCTGGGTCGACCTCGTGCGGGAGGGGGTGGACTGCGTATTGCGCGTGGGTGAGCTGGGCGACAGCACGATGGTGGCCCGGCGCATCGCGATGCTGGAGGAAGTGACCTGCGCCAGCCCGGCCTATGTGGAACGCCATGGCCAGCCGTCATCGCCCGATGACCTGCAGGGCCATCAGGCCATCGGCTTCCTGTCATCGGCCACGGGCGCGATGATCCCGCTGGAGTTCATGGTGGATGGCGAGGTGCGCTACGTCACGCTGCCGTCCACCGTAACGGTGACCGGCGCGGAGACCAACACGGACCTGGCGCTGCTGGGCCTGGGCATCGTGCAGGTGCCGCTGTACCACGTGGCGGGTTATCTCGCAGAGGGTCGCCTTATGCGTCTGCTGCCTGACTATCCACCGACACCGTCACCGGTGTCGGTGCTTTATCCGCACAGTCGCCAGCTGTCGCCGCGCGTGCGCGTCTTCATCGACTGGCTGGTGTCGGTATTCGACACGAGCGAGGAACAGGGTGTCCGCCCGCCGTGACGAGCGCGGTCAATTCTTGAGCGGAACGGTTTCGAAGCCACCCTGAGGTGCCGGGCTCTGCGGCGCCGGAGCGGGTGCACTGCGAGCTGCGGCGGAAGGTGCACGGGCACCACAGGTGTAGGCGATCCAGTCCTGCGCGCCTTCGTTCGGCTCGCCGGCGGGCTTCACGGTGTCGGCACCCATCTTCGCAGCTTCGTTACGGGCCAGCACTTCCAGTTCGTCGCGTACCTTGAGGTCGCTGCGATCGACCGGGCCGACGCGGTTCATCACCGACACCGACAGCTTGCCCTGCTCCCGGCATCCCGAGACGTCGCCGTTCCACGCGGTACGTACGTTGCGTGCGCTGTCGTCGAGTTTGATGCCCCACGAGCAGGCCGACAGGGCGAGAGGGAGGATGAGAACGATGGCCTTGCGCATGGGTAACTCCGGAATCACGGTCGGCGGCTATGCTAGCCGGATGGCGCCGTGCGCGCGATCACCCTGATCGCGCGCACGGCCGATGAGGTCACCTGGGCGACTTCACCGGATTGCCGTCGGCGTCGATCACCTGGATCTCGCCCAGGTTCAACGCACGCACAGGGGCTTCGATCTTGCGCAGGTCGCCGACGATCACCCAGGTGAGCGCGTTCGGATGGACCACCTCGGACAGCGCGTGTTCCGCTGCCGAACGATCCACCGCGTCGATGCGCGACTTGAGCGTCTGCACGTAGTCGTCAGGGCGGTCGTAGATCACGATGCTCGACAACGCACTCAGTACCGACCCCGTCGTTTCGAAGCTGCCCGGCAGTGCGCGCACGCGCTGTGCGCGGATCTTGGCGATCTCATCGTCAGTCAACGGCTTCGACCCGATCACGGCCTGGGCCTCCTTGAGGATCTCCGCAGCGGACTCGGCCGTCTTGTCGGTCTGTACCGGTGCGTAGATGAGCATCGGGCGCTGGCCCTTCGCATCGGACAGCATGCTGCCCGCACCGTAGGCCCAGCGCTTCTCCTCTCGAAGGTTCATGTTGAGACGCGAGGTGAAGGTGCCGCCGAAGGCGCCGTTGGCGATGCCCAGGTCCAGCGCATCCTTCGCCTTGGTCGAAGGCGCCAGCAAGCCGGCCAGGATCAGCGACTGCGGCGAATCCGGGCGATGAATCAGGAACACACGCGGCTTCGCCTGAGCGGCAACTTCGCCGATGTTCTTCTTCGGAATGGCACTGGCCGGCGCCTTCCAGTCGCCGAACACCGCATCGAGCTTCGGCAGGATGGCATCGAGCGTGGTGTCGCCCGCGACAAGAATGCGCAGGTTATCCGGACGCAGGTAGTCATGCTGGAAGGCCGTGAGGTCGGCGGCGGTGAGCGACGCGATGGCCTTCTCGTTGCCGCTGCCGGTGAACGGGATGCCATAGGCATGCTGCTTGCCGTAGAGCAGCGGCGGCAGCGTGCGCAGCGCAAGACTGGTGGGTTCGGTCTTCTCCTGGGCGATGCCGGAGATCCACTGGCCACGCACGCGTTCGATGTCCTCGGGCTTGAAGGCCGGGTGGCGAACGACATCGGCAAACAGCTCCAGCGACGGCTGAAGCTCGCTGTTCAGGGCATTGAGGGCCACCGCGCACGTATCGAGCGAGCAGCTGGAACCGATGATGGCGCCCAGGCGCTCCTTGCGCTTGGACACTTCCACCGAATCCAGGTCGGTGGTGCTCTCGTTGAGCAGCGCCGAGGTAAAGCTGGCCGTGCCGAGCTTGCGGCCCTGGTCGGCTGCATAGCCCGCATCGAACAGCAGCTGGATCTGCGTGACCGGTACCGTGTGGCGTTCGGCCAGCACTACCTCGATGCCGTTCTTCAGCTTGCCGCGCTGCAGGGCCGGGAACTTGAGGTCCGGGAAGCTGGTGACGGCCGGCACGCCCGACGCGCGATCGACCTCGGACTTGCCCGCGGTGTAGCTCTTGGCCGCAGGCAGCACCGCCTTCGGACGCCCGGCGGCATCGCCCAGCCCCTTCACTGCCTTGTCTTCGGCTTCCGGATCGAAGCCTGCCGGCGCCGGCAGCACGGTGAGCGTATAGCTGCCCTTGCCGAGCCAATGCTTCGAGGCGGCGAGCACGGTGGCCGTGGTGGCCTGCTGTGAGCGTTCGAGATCCTTGCGGTAGGCCGCGGGATCGTTACGGTAGACCTGGCCCTCGGCGAGGATCGTGGCCTTGCCCGAACCGCCCACCTTTTCCAGCACGCGCACGAAGCCGGCCAGGTTGCTCACCTTGGCGCGCTCCAGTTCGTCGTCCGTCGGGCCCTTGGCGAGGAACTCGGCCAGCACATCATTGGCCACGGCTTCGGCCTTGGCCGGATCGACACCTTCCTTCACGTCCATGGTGAGCTGCACCTGGCTGGCCAGGGCGAACGGACCGATGGAAATGCTGACGTCGTCTACCAGTTTGTCCTGGTAGACCAGGCGCTGATACAGGCGCGAGGACTTGCCACCACCGAGGGCGGTGGTGGCCAGGTCGAGCTGCACGGCATCGTCGGTGCCCAGCTGCGGGGCGATCCACGTGCGCACGATGCGCGGCTGAGCCACCTGGTCGTGCTGCACGCCACGAGTGGAGGTGGCCAGCGGTGTCACCCACGGCTGCTGGCGCGGCACCGGCGGGCCGGCGGGGATGTCGCCGAAGTACTTCTGCGCCTTCGCGCGGGCCTGCTCCACCGTGATGTCGCCGGCCAGCACCAGCGTGGTGTTGGCGGCGCCGTAGTAATCGTGGAACCACTGCTTCACGTCGGCGAGGGACGCCGCATCCAGGTCGGCCATGGAGCCGATGGTGTCATGGTGATAGGGGTGGTTTGCCGGATACGTGTTGACGAGCACGTTTTCATCGACGCGGCCATAGGGCTGGTTCTCGCCCTGGCGCTTTTCGTTCTGCACCACGCCGCGCTGGGTGTCGAGTTCCTTCTGGCCGATGGCGCCCAGCAGATGGCCCATGCGGTCGGATTCCATCCACAGCGCCATGTCGAGGGCAGTGGTCGGCACCGTCTCGAAGTAGTTGGTGCGATCGAACCAGGTGGTGCCGTTCATGTCGGTGGCGCCAGCCAGTTCGAATGGCTGGAAGTAGGTGCCCTTGTGGTTCTCCGAGCCGGAGAACATCAGGTGCTCGAAGAGGTGTGCGAAGCCCGTCTTGCGCGCCGGCTCGTCGGCCGAGCCCACGTGGTACCACACGCTGACGGCCACCACGGGAGCCTTGTGATCTTCGTGGACCACCACGGTCAGGCCGTTGGGCAGCTGGAACCGGGTGAAGGGGATCTCGGGAAGGGTGGCGGACGCGCCGTCGGCGGCGGATGCGCCGCCGGCCAGGGAAATCAGCCCTGCCGCGAGCAGGGTCAGGCGTTTCTTCATGCGAGCTCCTGGAAGCCAAATGGCCACGTTATCGACCGAGGCTAGCCCGCGTGGTTCACCGGGCGCAATCGGCATCGGTCATGCCCCTTGTAGGCGTGTCCGCTGGCCCTCTGGCTGTCCGCTTTGCGGGTGCGCCTGTCCGCGGACAGACAGTACCGACAACGACACCTGACAAACCTCATACGAATCAGCTGATTGCAGCCTCTGACCCGCTGGCACGGCGTTTGCCTTAATACCCATGCCGGGACCAGACGGCCCGACCCACCACCCACTGAAGGAATCACGCCATGAAGTACGAACTGCCGATGCTCGCCGCCCTGCTGGTCACTTCCATGCTGCTGTGCGGCTTCACCCTGGGCCTGATGGTCTGACCATCCCACACCACCCAAAGGACACTGCCATGAAACACGAACTGCTCCTGCTCCGTAGCCTGCTGGTCGCCTCGATGATCGTCTGCGGCCTCATCCTCGGGAACATGCTGGGTTACTCCGGCGACCCCATCCAGCTCGCCGCCAAGGGCGCCACCGCTACCGCGACCGGCTGCGCCCTGCCACACGATGGCGTCATGTGCGTGCCCTCTGCCTCATAATGGGCGCATGCCTCATGTCATCCTGTTCCGTCCTGAGATTCCGCCCAACACGGGCAATGTGATCCGCCTCTGCGCCAATACCGGTGCAGACCTGCACCTGATCCGCCCGCTGGGCTTCGAACTGGACGACACGCGCCTGCGCCGCGCCGGCCTCGACTACCACGAGTTTGCCCGTGTCGCCGTCCATGACGACCTGGACACCTGCCTGAAGGCGATCGGTCCCACCCGGGTATTCGCGTTTTCCACCCGTGGCCATCGCCTGCATACCGACGTGACCTACGCCAGCGACGACGCCCTGCTGTTCGGCTGTGAAACCGCCGGCCTGCCCGAGGACGTACTCGACGCCATCCCGGAAGACCAGCGCGTGCGCCTGCCCATGCGGCCGGGCAACCGCAGCCTCAACCTGTCCAACGCCGTGGCCGTGGCGGTCTTCGAGACCTGGCGGCAGACCGGTTTCGACGGCGCGGGCTGACCGCGACACTGCGGATACGTCCCTTCCGGGGGTGGCAGGCTACAATCCGGCCATGACCTCCGATCGTCCCTCGGCCGACGCCGGCCCGACCCGTTTCCTTCCCCGTCCGTTGCGTGTCCTCGCCGGCCGCGCGATGGAGTCCGTGCTCAACCGTGCCGTGGATCTCGACCCGGATACCCGCCAGCGCCTCGATGCCCTCGATGGCCGCAGCGTGCAGGTCCACCTGAGTGGCCCCGATCTGACCTTGCGCATCTCGGTGGAGAAAGGCCGCCTGCGTGTCGGCCCCGGCGAAGACGACAGCAGCCTGCGCGTCACCGCCTCGCCAGGCAGCCTGCTCGCCATGGCCCTGCGCCGCGACGATGACGGCGTATCCCCGGGCAAGGTCGATATCGCCGGTGACGCCGAACTGGCCCGCCGGCTCGAACGCCTTGCCCGCCAGTACGCACCGGATATCGAGGAAGCCTTCGCCCAGCGTTTCGGCGATGCGATCGGCGTACCGCTGGCGCAGGCCCTGCACAAGGCCTTCGTGCATGCGAAGCAGACCGCCGGCCATCTCACCGAGGATGGCGCGGACTGGTTGCGTGACGAAGGCCGTGTCGTCGTGGCGCCCGGCGAAGTGGATGTCTTCCTTGACGGTGTGGACGCGCTGCGCGAGCGCACCGAACGTGCCGAGGCGCGCCTTGCGCGTCTGGAGCGCTCGCTTAAAGGCAACAACGCATGACGTCGCTGCGCCTCGTTCCGCGCCTGCTGCGCGTCGCCGCCGTCCTGCTCAAATACCAGCTCGATGAGCTGGTCGATGGCGCCCACCTGTTCCGGCCCCTGAAGCTCGTGCGGCCGCTTTTCCCGCGTCCGGCTGCCGATGTGCGTGGCATGTCGCGAGGGGCGCGCCTGCGCCTCGCGCTGACGGAACTCGGCCCGATCTTCGTCAAGGCAGGCCAGGTGCTGTCCACACGCCGCGACCTGGTGCCCGGCGACGTGGCCGACGAACTGGCGCTGTTGCAGGACCAGGTGCAGCCGTTTCCCGGCGCCGAAGCCCGCGCCATCGTCGAGCGCGAGCTGAAGGCACCGGTCACCACGGTCTACGCCCGCTTCGACGAGAACGCGCTGGCTTCCGCCTCCATCGCCCAGGTGCACGCGGCCACGCTGCACGATGGCCGCGAGGTAGTGGTGAAGGTGCTGCGCCCCGGCATCGACAAGCGCATCGCACGCGACATCGACCTGCTCCAGGCGCTGGGTGAACTGGCCCAGCGCTGGCATCCCAATGCCGACAAGATCCGCCCGCTGGACGTGGTGGCCGAAGTCGAGAAGATGCTCGCCAACGAGCTCGATCTCCAGCGCGAAGGCGCCAGCGCCAGCCTGCTCCGGCGCAACTTCGCCAGCGGTGTCGATCTCTACGTGCCCGAAGTCCACTGGGACTACAGCACCGAGCGCGTGCTCACCCTCGAACGCGTTCGTGGCGTCAGCGCCGACGACATCGCGGCCATCGAGGCCGCAGGCCTGGATCGCAAGCGCCTTGCCGAGAAGGGCGTGCGCCTGTTCTACGAGCAGGTCTTCCGCGACAACTTCTTTCACGCCGATGCGCATCCGGGGAACATCTGGGTAGACACCGCGCGTATCGACGAACCGCGCTTCATCGCACTGGATTTCGGCATCATGGGCTCGCTGCCCGAGGCCGATCAGTACTGGCTGGCTGAGAACTTCATCGCCTTGTTCGAGCGTGACTATGCGCGTATTGCGCAGTTGCATGTCGCCGCGGGCTGGATGCCGTCGAACATCCGCCTCGACGAGCTCGAAGCCGCCGTGCGCACCGTGTGCGAGCCGTATTTCACGCGCCCGCTATCGCAGATCTCCATCGCCGAGCTGGTGGTGAAGCTGTTCCAGACGGCGCGTCGTTTCGAGCTGACGCTGCAACCGCAGCTCATCCTGCTGCAGAAGACACTGCTGAACATCGAAGGCGTGGGCCGCATGCTCGATCCGGAGATCGACATCTGGGCCGTGGCGCATCCGGTGCTCAAGCGCATCCTTCGCGAGCGCTACAGCCTTCGCTCCACGCTGCGCGACGTACGTCGTCGCGTGCCGGAGTGGTTGCACAACGCACCTCGCATGCCGGAGCTGGTGCGCGATGCGTTGCGTCAGGTCGCCAGTGGCGAACGCCGCCACGTGGCCGATCCGCTGGCGCTGGCACTCGCGCGCGAAGATGCGCGCCGATTGCACCGCTCCATCGCCTGTGGCCTGCTCGGTGGCTCGCTGTTCATTGGTGCGTCGTTGCTGTACGCGCTATCGCCGCATGCGGCGTGGCCCGTGGCGCTGGTGCTCGGCATCGTGGGTGTTGCAGCCTTCGTGGCCGCATGGCCGCGTCGCAGTCGCTGACCGACATGCTCGAGATCCTGTACCAGGACGACGACCTCGTCGCCGTCAACAAGCCTGCGAACCTCGCCGTGCATCGCTCGGCCTTCGTCGGCCCGGACGACGCCTTTCTTATCGACATGCTGCGCGAGCAGGTCGAGGGAAAACTGCATCTTGCGCACCGCCTTGATCGCGCTACTTCCGGCGTGCTGCTGGTGGCGCGCTCATCCGAAGTCGCCGCGCAGCTCGGCGAGCAGTTCATGGGGCGCACGGTACGCAAGCGCTATGCCGCCATCGTGCGTGGATGGCCCGATCCGGAAGACGGCTGCATCGACTACCCGCTGCCCGGCTCGCGCGAGACCGGTCCGCGGCGGGAGGCTCAGACCGATTACCGGCGGCTGGGCATCATCGAGGTGGATATTCCGCTGGGTCGCTACGAAAAGCAGCGTTACGCATTGGTCGCCGCCGAGCCACGCACCGGGCGCTTCCGCCAGATACGCAAGCATTTCGCGCATATCCACCACCCCATCGTGGGTGACAGCCAGCACGGACGCGGCGATCACAACCGGCTGTACAAGCAGCATTTCGCATCGCATCGCCTGCTGCTGCATGCCGCGAGGCTGGAGTTCACTCACCCCCGCGATGGCCGCCCCATGAGTATCGACGCAGGCTTGGATGCGACGTGGCTCCGCCTGCTCGAACACTTCAACTGGCAAACCGCCTACGACAACTGGAGCCTCGCTTGACCGTCGTTCCAGCGAACGCTGGAACCCAGCGCCCCGGTTTACCAGCAAACACGACCACGCTGCATCGGCTCGTGTGTAGGTCACCCTCGTGCAAAAACCCAGCGCACCGCGCTGGGTTCCTGCTTTCGCAGGAACGACGTGAGGGATAGGCGGGGAATCTCAGGCTGGTAACCCGTCGTTCCAGCGAACGCTGGAACCCAGCGCCCCGGTTTACCAGCAAACACGACGACGCCACATCGGCTCGTGTGCAGGTCACCCTCGTGCAAAAACCCAGCGCACCGCACTGGGTTCCTGCTTTCGCAGGAACGACGTGAGGGATAGGCGGGGAATCTCAGCCTGGTAACCCGTCGTTCCAGCGAACGCTGGAACCCAGCGCCCCGGTTTACCAGCAAACACGACCACGCCACATCGGCTCATGTGCAGGTCACCCTCGTGCAAAAACCCAGCGCACCGCGCTGGGTTCCTGCTTTCGCAGGAACGACGTGAGGGATAGGCGGGGAACCTCAGTCTGGTAACCCGTCGTTCCAGCGAACGCTGGAACCCAGCGCCCCGGTTTACCAGCAAACACGACCACGCCACATCGGCTCGTGTGCAGGTCACCCCCGTGCAAAAACCCAGCGCACCGCACTGGGTTCCTGCTTTCGCAGGAACGACGTGAGGGATAGGCGGGGAATCTCAGTCTGGCAACCCGTCGTTCCAGCGAACGCTGGAACCCAGCGCCCCGGTTTACCAGCAAACACGACCACGCCACATCAGCTCGTGCGTAGGTCACCCTCGTGCAAAAACCCAGCGCACCGCGCTGGGTTCCTGCTTTCGCAGGAACGACGTGAGGGATGGGCGGGGATTCTCAGTCTGGTAACCCGTCGTTCCAGCGAACGCTGGAACCCAGCGCCCCGGTTTACCAGCAAACACGACCACGCCACATCGGCTTTCGCGTAGAGGCCCTCTGGCGCAAACCCGCCGCAACGCATCATGACGGCATCATCTGCGCTGCTAGAATCCCCCACCATGCTCACCGTCACCCGATCCATCGCCATCCCCGAGACCGAACTGGTCGAGCGTTTCATGCGCGCCGACGGTCCCGGTGGGCAGCATGTGAACCGTACCGAGAGTGCGGTGGAACTGCGTTTCGACGTTGCCTCGTCGGCTTCGCTACCCGATGAAGTTCGTGCGCGACTGCTGGCCCGCCGCGACCGGCGCATGACCGATGCTGGCATCCTGGTGATCCAGGCACGCCGCTTCCGCGACCAGGGACGCAACCGCGACGACGCGCGCGACCGCCTTGTGGAGATCATCCGCGAAGCCACCGTCGTGGCGAAGAAGCGCGTGGCGACCAAGCCCACGCGCGCCTCGAAAGAACGCCGCCTCGCCGGCAAATCGCAACGCGGCGACACCAAGCGTGGCCGCTCCCGCGACTGGAGCCGCGAATGACAGGCATCCCCGAGCGCCTGCCACCCAACGTGCCGTCCTTGCCCGATTCCGCGTGGCGTCGTTTCTCACGCTGGGCCATCCGCATCAGCGGCTGGCGCATCGTGGGCGACCTGCCCGACCTCTCGCGCGTCATTCTCATCGGCGCGCCGCATTCGTCATACTGGGACGGCATCTGGGGCCTGCTGATGAAATCGGCCATTGGCCTGGATCTTGGCGTAATGATCAAGCGCGAAGTGTTCAGCGGCCCGTTCGGTCCCATCGTGCGCAAGCTCGGCATGATTCCCATCGATCGCAAGGCCGCCACCGACATCGTCGGCCAGATGGTGCAGCGTTTCGCCACCCACCCGAAGATGTGGCTGGGCATCGCACCGGAAGGCACGCGCAAGGCCGTCACACAGTGGAAATCCGGTTTCCTGCGCATCTCCCGCGCGTCGGGCGTGCCCATCCAGCCGATCTTCATCGATTACCCCACGAAGACCTTCACGTTTGGCCCGCTCGTGCACGCCAGCGACGATATCGACGCCGACATGATTCGCATCCGCGCGATGTTTGCCGGTTATCACGGCAAGCACCGCGACGTCTGATCCGCATCAACGCTCGGAATGCCCCGACTCGTCGTAATCGCGATGAGTCAGCAGACCGGGCCGGATGAGATCGACGAAGGCCCGTGCCTCCGGGCTCAGGAATTTGCCCTTGCGCATCACCACGCCATAGCTGCGTTGTGGCAGGTACTGGCGCATGTTCCGTATCGCCAGGCGCTCGCGATCGGCCTCGGTAAGGCAGATGCCGGTCACGATGGAGATGCCCAGTCCCATGGCGACGTATTGCTTGATGACATCCCAGCCACCAACTTCGATGGCCACCTTGTAGGGCACGTGACGCTGTTGGAACACCATGTCCACGAGGCGGTAGGTGGTGAGCCGTTTCGGCGGCAGGATCAGCCCGTACTGCGCGATGTCTTCCAGCCGGATGTCGCTCTTCGTCGCCAGCGGATGATCGGGCGGCATGATCAGCATCGGGTCGTAGTGATAGACCGGTGCCCACGCGATGTCATGGGGTACGTCGATCATCGAGCCGACCGCGATATCCACTTCGTCACTGCGCAACAGCGCAATGCCATCGCGATTGGTCACGTTGGACAGCGCCAGATGCACTCCCGGGTAGCGCTCACGATAAGTCTTCACCAGTTCGGGCAGCAGGTACTGGATGGTGGACGACCCGGCCGCAATGGTCAGCCTGCCCGCCCTGGCTCCCTGTACGCGCGTGCGGAACGCCTGGTCCAGGTCCTCGAAGCCCTCCACGAGGAGACGGGCCATCTCGTACAACGCCTCGCCGGCATCGGAGAGCGTGATACGTCGGCGGGTGCGTTCCAGCAGGGTGGCGCCCAGCTCCCGTTCCAGCGCCTTCAGCTGGAGGCTCACCGAGGGCTGAGACAGGAACAGGGCTTCAGCCGCCCGGCTGAGACTGCCGAGCCGGGCGATATAGACGAAGGCCCGCAGCTGCTTGAGGCGGTTGCCCTTGTAGTAGAAACGGCCGCCGGTGTCCTCGCCCTCCTGGGCCTTTGAAACCCTGGAACGGCTCTTCGGCGTGGTTTTCCGCCCGTCATTCAGCTTTTTCATGCTCCGATTTCCTGATGATAATCAGCGAACTGGAACTACTATTAATTTATTCAATATGTTTCTTTGAAACATATGCTTTGTCAAATTCAATGATCGAGGCGTAGCGTGAACTCCCGACCCGTCGCTGGAGGCATCACGTCATGGCCGTTCCCAAGAGTGCGATCGATCCCCTGTCCGGCGTCCGCGTGGAGGACCGCAAGGCCCACGCCGATGTCCTGACCCCGGGGGCCCTCGCCTTCGTCGCCGGGCTGCATCGGCGTTTCGACACCCGCCGCCTCGCCCTGCTGGCCGAACGCAGCGCCCGCCAGCAGCGCTATGACGCGGGCGAGCTGCCCGACTTCCGCCCCGACACGGCCGCCCTGCGGCAGAGCGACTGGGCCGTCGCCCCCATCCCGGCCGCCTTGCAGGACCGCCGCGTGGAAATCACCGGCCCGGTCGAACGCAAGATGATCATCAACGCGCTGAACTCGGGCGCGAAGGTGTTCATGGCCGACTTCGAGGATTCCAGCGCACCCACCTGGCACAACCAGATCGACGGCCAGCGCAACCTGCGCGATGCCGTGAACGGCAGCATCGAGTTCACCAACGACGCCGGCAAGCGCTACACCGTGGGGCCTCACCCTGCCGTGCTCGTCGTGCGCCCCCGTGGCTGGCACCTGCCGGAGCGCCACATGGAAGTGGATGGCGACATCGTCTCCGGCAGCCTGCTCGACTTCGGGCTCTACGCCTTTCATAACGCGCGGACGCTGCACGAGCGCGATCGTGGCCCCTACTTCTACCTGCCCAAGCTGCAAAGCATGGAAGAAGCGGCGCTATGGGACGAGGTGATGAGCCATGCCGAAACCGAACTCGGCCTGCCCGACGGCTGCATGAAGGCCACGGTGCTGATCGAGACGCTGCCGGCCGTGTTCCAGATGGACGAGATCCTGCATGCCTTGCGCAATCGCGTTGTCGGCCTCAACTGCGGCCGCTGGGATTACATCTTCTCGTACCTGAAAACCTTTCGCGCACACCGCGAGCGACTGCTGCCGGAACGCGGACAGGTGGGCATGACGGTACCGTTCCTGAAGGCCTACTCCGAGCTGCTCATCCGCACCTGTCATCGCCGTGGCGCGTTCGCCATGGGCGGCATGGCCGCGCAGATTCCCATCAAGGGCGACGAGGCCGCCAACGAAGCCGCGCTTGCCAAGGTGCGCGCCGACAAGCTGCGCGAGGTGACTGCCGGCCACGACGGCACCTGGGTGGCTCACCCGGCACTCGTCGCAGTGGCTCAGGCAGTGTTCGACGAACACATGCCAACACCGAACCAGCTGCACGTGCGCCGCGACGACGTCATCGCATCGCGTGACGCGCTGATCGCGCCCGCCATCGGCACGGTCACCCGCGAGGGTTTCGACAACAACGTGGAAGTCTGCCTGCGCTATACAGCCGCATGGCTGGACGGCCAGGGCTGCGTGCCCATCCATCACCTGATGGAAGACGCAGCCACCGCCGAGATCGCCCGCGCACAGCTATGGCAATGGCTGCACCACGGGCCGATCGAATTCAGCGACCACGCATCCATCAGTTTCGCCCTGTTCGATCACGCACTGGAAAAACATCGTCACCGCCTGCGTGATTCCTCCGCACCCGGTGCCTCACGCGCCGACGAAGCCGCCACCCTGCTGTCCGCGCTTACCCGTGCCGACGAACTGCGCGACTTCCTCACCCTGCCCGCCTACGAGCGCCTGTCCTGAGATTCCAAGGAGAACCACCATGAAGACGCACAACGCCGAACACATCACGCTGGACTGGAAGAACAACGACCGCTGGAACGGTATCGAGCGCCCCTATAGCGCGGAAGACGTGGTGCGCCTGCGCGGCAGCGTGCAGGTGGAACACACGCTGGCCCGTCGTGGTGCCGAACGCCTGTGGCGCTCGCTGCACGAGCGCCCCTTCGTGAATGCACTGGGCGCCCTCACCGGCAACCAGGCGATGCAGCAGGTGAAGGCCGGGCTGGAGGCCATCTATCTCTCTGGCTGGCAGGTCGCCGCCGATGCGAATACGGCAGGCACCATGTATCCCGACCAGTCACTGTACCCGGTGGATTCCGTGCCCAATGTCGCACGCCGGATCAACAAGGCGCTGCTGCGCGCGGATCAGATCCACCACGCCGAAGGCAAGGATGGCCGCGACTGGCTCGCACCGATCGTGGCCGATGCCGAGGCCGGCTTCGGCGGCGTGCTCAACGCCTATGAGCTGATGGGCCAGATGATCGAAGCCGGCGTGGCCGGCGTGCATTTCGAAGACCAGCTCGCCAGCGCGAAGAAGTGCGGACACATGGGTGGCAAGGTGCTGGTGCCGACGCAGGAAGCCGTGCAGAAGCTGGTTGCCGCACGACTGGCCGCCGACGTGGCCGGCGTGCCCACGCTCATCATCGCGCGCACCGACGCCCAGGGCGCAGGTCTCGTTACGTCGGACATCGACGACAACGACAAACCCTTCCTCACCGGCAAGCGCACCGTGGAAGGCTTTCACGAAAGCCGCCAGGGCCTTGAGCAGGCCATCAGCCGTGGCCTGGCTTATGCGCCGTATGCCGACCTGATCTGGTGCGAGACATCCACGCCGGATCTGGACGAAGCACGCCGCTTCGCCGAAGCGATCCATGCGAAGTTCCCGGGCAAGAAGCTGGCCTATAACTGCTCGCCGAGCTTCAACTGGAAGAAACACCTCGACGAAAAGACCATCGCCAGCTTCCAGAAGCGCCTGGGCGAGATGGGCTACGCCTTTCAGTTCATCACCCTGGCCGGCTTCCACGCACTCAACCATTCGATGTTCCAGCTCGCCAACGGCTATCGCCAGCACCAGATGGCAGCTTATGTGGAACTGCAGGATGCGGAGTTCGCTTCGGAAAAGGACGGCTACACGGCAGTGAAGCACCAGCGCGAAGTGGGCACGGGCTACTTCGATGCGGTGAACCAGGTGATCTCGGGCTCGCTCAGCTCGCTGTCGGCGCTGTCAGGTTCGACGGAAGAAGAGCAGTTCCACCCCGCCTCGGCCGCCTGATGCTCGTGTAGGAGTGCGCCTTGCGCGCGACAGGTGCGCCGTGCATGTCCCGGTCGCGCGCAAGGCGCGCTCCTACTGGAATAGCAGCTCGCGCGATTGCTGGCTGGGCCCACGCGGAAGGGGGCTTGGCTGGCTGTCGAGGGGGAGACTGCGACCGAGGGCGGGGAGACTGCGCGCGGTCGCGGTGCGTATTTTCTGTCTCTTGTGGCGGCGCGTCAAGGAATGACGCGCTGTTCCGGCGGCACCAGGGCGATCACCGTCCAGCCCGGGCGCGGTTCCAGCTCGCGATGTCCGGATGCGATGCGCAGGGCGCCCTTCTCTTCCATGCCGAACAACAACACCGTGCGCGAACCGTACTGCTCGATGAAGTGCGGCCAGTCGAAGGTTTCACTGAGGCGCGTGGACTTGATCCGCCAGCCCTCCTTCAACAGATCGGCGAAGCGCGCATGGGTCATGTCGTCGGCAAACAATGCCGTGGCGAGCAGGCTACCTGCCAGCGATGCGCGACCATGGCTTTCCTCCGGCGACAGGTTGCGCAGGCGATATACCTTGTCGCGCCCGAACTCTTCGCGGTAATGCACGCTCACCAGCGAATTCAGTTCGCGATGCGTGGACATCGCAAAAAGATGACCGATACCGGCCAGATCGAGATTGCGATCCGCCGCCTGCGAGGCCGGGTTACCGAAGAACGTGGAAAGACCCGCCATGCGTGCGGCACGAATGCCATTCCAGTCGTCGTCGGCCACCACCACGCGAAGGCCTTCGTTCGCCGCCAGGGCCTGCGCAATCTCCAGCGCCACATTGTCCGAACCATAGATCAGTACGCCACGCGGTTCCGGATCGGCCACCTTGAGCCAGCGGGCCAGGGGCCGCGCCGTGGCGCTCTGGAATACCACGGTGCCGATGATCATCAGGAACACCAGCGGCACCATCTTGTCCGCGCCTTCAAGGCCGATCTTTTCCAGACGGATGGCAAACAGCGCAGAGACCGATGCGGCCACGATGCCACGCGGTGCGATCCATGCAATCAGCGCACGCTCCTTCCACGCCAGCGTGCTGCCGACGCTGGAGATGAGCACCGATAGCGGCCTGATGAACAGCTGCGCGACTACGAAGATCGCAATACCCGCGAACAACGCGCCGTTGGGCAGTGGCCAGTCCAGTCGCGCGGCCAGCAGGATGAACAACGTGGACACCAGCAGCGTCGTCAGGTGCTCCTTGAAGTCCATGATGTCGTCGATGTGCACATCGCGCATGTTGCCCAGCGCGATGCCCATGATCGTCACGGCAAGCAAGCCCGATTCATGCTCGAAGTGATTGGACACGCTGAAGGCGGCCAGCACCGCCGCCAACGTGCCGAAGTTCTGCAGATACTCGGGAATGATCTGCCGACGTAACAGCCGGCCGAGCACGAAGGCGGCCACGCCACCCACGATCACGCCACAGGCCACGGTGCCCAGGAATACCTGGATGGAATGCCCCTGCCGGTGCGACACGATCGCTTCGTACACCAGCACGGCGAACAGCGCGCCGATCGGATCGATGACGATGCCTTCCCAGCGCAGGATGTTGGAGATGCGCGCATTGGGCCGTACCGTGCGCAGCATCGGCGCAATCACCGTGGGTCCGGTCACACAGGTCAGCGCACCGAACAGCAGCGACAACTCCCAGCTGAGTCCGCCGATCCAGTGCGCGGCAGCGGCCAGCATCAGCAGCGCCGCGATGGCGCCGTAGCTGACCAGGCCACGCACGGCGTGCCCGATACCTTTCAGCTCACCGAAGCGCAGCGTGAGGCTGCCCTCGAACAGGATGACCGCCACCGCCAGCGAAACGATGGGAAACAACAGGTCGCCCAGCAGCTGATCGGGATGCAGCAGCCCCGTCACCGGGCCGGCGACGATACCGGCGAGCAGCAGGAAGAGAATCGCCGGCAGGCGCACCCGCCAGGCCAGCCATTGGCACAGGAACCCGATGCCGAGCATCAGGGTCAGCAGCATTGCCAGTTCCATAGAGGTGCAGATCCTTGTTCCCAAAAGAAAAACGACCAGCTCGGGGAGCCGGTCGCCAACGGGGATCATAAGGATCCAAATGTGAAGAAAGGCCGGGTCCCGATGCTGGAGCGGGGGGAGGGAGGGGTATCCAGCATCGGGACGGGGCGGGCGGGCCATTATTAAGAGAACCGCCTGGTACAGAATTCTCCGCCCCCACCCCCTATTTGTCAACTCTTCAGTACATGAAATAAAGTTCACCGGAGGAAACGCACTGTTTCACGTCATCACGACACGACCTCGTGGCAACAGCGAAAGCGTTCGGTGCGCACGCTCTGTTCTTTTCCGTATCGGGAATCAGGCCGTCACCGGCTCACGAATACGCATGGGCTGCCACTGTGCGTACGTAAGCGAGCGCCACGCCCATTCGACCGGACCAAAACGGAAAGCACGCAGCCAGAGCATGCTTGCCACGATATTGAACGCCCAGATGGCGGCGACCACGTAGGTGATCTGGTAGTACTCCAGCCTGCCGTAGAGCGCCCAGGGGCCGACCGAGAACAGGGCACGCGCGATGAGGCTGGTAAGGAGGTAGTTGCTGAGCGCTGTCCTGCCCACCGCCGAAAGCGCATTCCACAGGCCCTTTGCCACGCCTTGCCTCATCAACAACAGGATGAGCGCCGTGATGGCGAGCGATGCGGCTTCACGATTGAGGTAATAAGGCAGGTAAAGCCACAGGCTCATGCTCCACGTGGTGAATCCGTCCTGCTGCACGTGCCATAGCCCGAGCAACGAGAGCGGCACCGAGATCAGGAAACCGATGGCTACCGTCCAGGCGTAGACTTTCGTGGATTGACGTCCGGTGAGGAATCCATTCTTGAAAAGCCCCATGCCGATCAGCATGGCACTGAATTCATCGAAGATCTCCAGGTAACCGCGGCCCGACCTATCGCCATAAAGACGGGTAAAACGCGCCTCCACGCCTTCCACATAGCTCTGCTCGCGAACCTCGGCGACCTGCTCGGCATAGCCTTCCTTGTCGGTCACCTGCGATGTATTGAGTTCTTTCCATTCTTTCGCGCGCTTGACCGCTTCTGCATCCGGGTGGGCGCCCGACGTGTGGCTTACCTCGGCCGTTACCTGCTGCTGGAGTGCAAGACGCTGCGGAAGCTTGAGGTAGAAAAGCGACATGCTGGTTGTTGCGATGAACAGGGAAACAAGTGTGCCGGTGATGATCAGTGTGCGCGACTTGAGCAGACGAAACGGATAAAGAAAGATAAGCGCGCACAGGCCGTAATGGAACAGGATGTCGCCCGTCCAGATGAATACGCCATGCAGGAATCCCATGACGAGAAGCCACATGTTGCGTCGCATATAAATGTCCGACGCGGATGTGACGCCATCCCGCCTCGAGATGCGCTCGGTGAGAAGAACCACACCTGCACCGAACAGCATGGCGAACATGCCGCGCATACGACCTTCGAAGAAGATCCACTTGATCGCCCAGATGATCATGTTGAGCGTGGCGTGGTCGCCCGTGAATGCATTCAGCGGAATACCGCCGAATGCACCGGGGATCGCAAAATCATCGATGTTCATGACGAGAATGCCCAGCAAGGCAAACCCGCGAAGGGCATCGATCGTGACGATGCGATCGGACAACGTCACCGGCTGGGCAGTCGCCGACGGACGCGTGCGCGGGATGGGGCCGACGCCGCCAGCGGCGGAGTCGATGCTGATATCGGACATGGATGGTTCACTCAAACGACGGCATGGAGGATCGACACATGGCGCCTGTCGATCGACTCAATCCCCCCTCAAGGACTGCGCGGTCTGTAAGTCTTCCTGACGCCGGCCGATTCGCTCCCGGCATCTTGGCCGTGATTGCGATCCTGGCGAGATTGCAGGCCTAGGGTATGGCGCCTTGCGCGCCGTGACTTGGCCGTTTGGGCTGCGAGGCGCGAAAACTATCGTTCCTGGCGGAGGAATAACAATATTTCTTCGCGAAATCGCCAGAAAATCGCTGCCCCGGCAAATACTGATGCCCCGACTATTCGCTGGCTACTCGTCAGGACGTGCCTTCCGCCTTATGCCCTGGCAACGCCGATGGAGTCCTGCGCCCCGGAAAATCCGCAGGCGCAGGAGCGGAGTGTTACTGCGGTGACGCCGTCACCTGATGTACGTTCCAGCCGGAGGCATCCTCATTGAGCGTGAGGACCTGGGTCCCGGCAGGGAGTTGTACCGAGGCGGTGACCGTGGTCCATGCCTGCCAGTTACCGGTGGACGGGACATCAATGCTGCCGCTGAGGTTGTGCCCCTGGGCATCGGCCAGATGGAAGGCACGGGGCACGCCACCCGGCGATGCCACGCGGAAGGCAAGCTGGTAGGTGCCCGGGCGCGCCACGTTCACGGTGTAGTGGAACCATTGGCCGCTGGCCGTCCAGCCGAGGTCATAGCCACCACCTGTGTCCGCGCTCGTTTCCAGGTCCACGCTGTCGGCGCGGGAGACATTCGCACCGCCGTTGGCCGACAGCACGTTATAGGCAATGGCCTGGCCGCCCAGGTCGTAACTCGCGAAGGCCAGCGTGCCGGGGAACGCCAGCGCATGGGAGAACGCCGTATCGACCACGGTCGACTGCCAGCTATTGCCATTGAGCGTAGCGCTGAAAGTCGGCTCGCTGTTCTGGTAGGGCAACTGACCGGCGGCAACGCCGTTCACCGTATTTGCCGTCAGCGTGGCATTGCCGTTCTTCGCCGGATAGAACGGCGCTCCGATGACGATGCCGTTGCGCCATGGTGACACCACGGTATTGTTCGACAGCGTCGTGTTGGTCGACGTCGAGAAACCGATGCCGTCGAACATCGGCTGCACGACGACGTTGCCCGTCACGACGTTGCCGTCCACGATGCCGGTGTTCTGACCATCGCTGCCGTTGCCGATGTGAATGGCTGGCTGCCCTTGATCGAAACCGTTGCCGCCTGCACGCTCGATGCGATTGCCCGCGATACGCGAATTGTGCAGGTCGTCGCCATTGACGCCGAAACGCCCTACGCCAAGGCCGGTATAACGCGCGGTGTCAGCAATCAGGTTGTCTTCCACGTCATGGCCGGTACCGCCATACACACCGATGCCCTTGCCATTCCATGCGGCGATGAGCGTATTGTCCGTTTCGTGGATGTTGGTCATCGGGCTGTAGAAAACCTGCCCTGCACCCGATCCGTTGTAATGCACCGAGTTAATCGCCATCGCATCGTCACCCGTACCACGGATGAAATTGTTGGTGGCGGTGAGGTTGTTGCCTTGCGTGGCATCCAGCGACACATTGTTGAGGTTGCAGCCATCCGCCCATACCGAGGTCACGCGGTTGTTGCGAATGGTGCCGCCGTTGCCTGCGGCCCAGTAGCCGGACAGCACATGCTCGGTCCACAGGTTTTCCAGTAGCCAGTTGGTGCCCGCGATATCCATCGCGCCGCCTGCACCGTCGATGCTTTCACGGCTGGTCGCGTTGGAATCCAGGTGCAGCCCGCGAATCGTGGACGAGTGCACCTGGAACAGCGCACCGAGGCCACCGGCGTTGTTGGGCAGGCTCACCTGGCGATAGATGGTGCTGTACCACATGCCTGCGCCCTGGATGGTCAGGCCGTTGACGATGAGGCCTTGCGTACCCTTCAGGTAGAACGTACCGGCCGGCACCCACAGCACGCGGTTCTGCGCCTGCGCCTGGTTGATGCAGTTCTGGATGGCGACCGAGCTGTCGGGCGCATTTGTATCGCCACGGCCCAGCGTCGGCGCGTTGTCGGCTACGGCGCCGCAATCGGTGATCGACAGCGAGCCGGCCGGCTGCGCGAGCGGTGCGGGCGGGTTCTCGACGTCGATCACGTCGAGGTCATAGAAGCTCGCGGAGTTGTCACCGTCCTTGCGGAACGAAAACGTGCTGCCCGGTGCGATCGGATCGCCCTGCACGAAGAAGTGACTGTCGTCGAAGAAGGCGCGCGGACGACCGCTGGCGGGATTCTGGTCGCTCGCCTGGTACTGCTGGCCCTCGTAGATCCACGACTGGTGGGAATTGAGATTGACGTGCTGGCGGAAAACGCCGTTGACGTAGAGGTTGAGCGTCGTTTCGATGCCTCCGCCCTGCGGGGCATCGGGCACACTGGCGCGAACGTCGATGTAGCTGATCGGCTGACCGGTGTCGTTGCTCCACCAGACTTCTTCGCCGGTGTTGCGCAGTTCCACATAGGAATGGCCGGAAGCTTCCAACGCGGGCGTCGCGAAACGGTCGGCCGGAGGTGCCGTGAGGGCAACGAGGTGCGCGCCGTTGAGGTGTCCGGCTTCGGCCTCGTAACTGGTGAACGGCGTATGTGCGCCATTGGCCTGGGCACCGGCGGAAACGGCCAGAAGGGCCGGAATCAGCATGCTCAGGATACGCGGGGCGGAAGGGATGCGATCGATCATCACGCTCGTCTCGTAAGGAAGGGATCGGGCGCATGGGCACGGCATGGAGTCGCTCGCGGATCCATGGCGAACCGGACGGTCATGAACTATCCCTTGCCTCGGCATACGTCATGGCATGACGTGCCGCGCAAACATGGCCCTTTGACACGCTAGCCCCTGGCGCACTCCCGTGCATGGCAAAAAATCGCGCGCTTTGTTTACCCCGGACAGGGGGTAGCCGGGCCGTGACGGGGATCACTCTCCGGTATGTGAAGACGGGTTCTTCCACCGGCTGTTGGCCTTGAATGGGATATACGATTCATATATGTTTCGCATATTCTTCAGGCAGGAACACCCATGGGCATCGTGAACATCGACGACGAACTGCACGACCAGCTGCGCCGCGCATGTACGGTCACCAGCCGTTCGATCAACGCCCAGGCCAATTTCTGGATTCGCATCGGCATGCTTTGCGAGCTGCATCCCGAGCTGAGTTTCCAGGAACTGGTGGCGAGGGAACTGAGGGAGGCCGGCGTCAGGTCACAGCCACTGGCCGCATCGGCGTGATCAAGCAGCCCGACGAAATCGTTCGCATGGCGGAATCCGGCCGCTTGCTGGCCTCCGTATTCCATGCCCTTGATCGCCTGCCCATGGAAGGCATGAGCACGATGCAGATCAACGATTTCGTCGAGCGCATGATCGTCGATGAACTGAAGGCTCGCCCTGCCAGCAAGGGACAGTATGACTTTCCCTATGTACTGAACGCCTCGATCGACAACGTCGTATGCCATGGCATGCCGTCGGAAGACGATATTCTGCGTAACGGGCAGATCGTCAACCTGGATATCACGCTGGAAAAAGACGGCTACGTTGCCGATTCCAGCACCACTTACCTGATCGGCGAAGTCGGCTATGCAGCCCGGCGCCTGGTCGATGTGACCTACCAGGCCATGTGGAAAGGCATCGCCGAAGTACGCCCCGGCGCACGCCTTGGCGACATCGGTCACGCTATCGCCCGCCACGCGCGCGAACACGGGTATAGCGTGGTCAAGGAATTCTGTGGCCATGGCATCGGCCGGGAGATGCACGAAGACCCGCAGGTGCTCCACTACGGACATCGCGGCACGGGCGTCGAATTGCAGGAAGGCATGACCTTCACCATCGAGCCGATGCTCAACGAGGGCAGGCCCGCCATCGTGTCGCATCCCGATCAATGGCCGGTGTACACGCGTGACGGCAAGTTGTCCGCACAGTTCGAACATACGGTGGCCGTGACACGACACGGCGTGCGAGTGCTGACGCTCAGGCCTGACGAAAAGCCGCTTTGTGCCATGAGCTGAGTGCAGGCTGCCAGCAACGCTGGTTTCGCCGGCTCACGTCGATCAGAAACGCCGGTAATGAAGCGCTTCCGCCAGATGCGGCTGTTCGACACACCCCGTGCCGCCTTCTAGATCGGCGATGGTGCGCGCCACGCGGAGAATGCGGTGATAGGCGCGTGCGGAGGCACCCAGCTTGTCGAGTGCCGATTCAAGCCACTCGCGCTCCGCATGCGGCAACGCGCAGTCCCGCTCCAGGTTCACGACGCTCAGTTCCGCATTGCTCTGCCCCGAACGCAGCAGCGCCTTCTCACGCGCCGTGATGACGCGACGGCGCACCGTGGCGCTATCTTCGTCCATGGGTGAAGGGCCGGCCGTGAGGGCCGAGATGGGGACGCGCGGTACTTCCACGCACAGATCGATGCGATCGAGCAGCGGGCCGGAAATGCGCGAACGGTAGCGCTGCACCTGATCCGGCGTGCAGCGGCATTCGTGCAACGGATCGCCTGCGTAACCGCAGGGGCAGGGATTCATTGCAGCGACCAGCTGGAATTCCGCCGGAAAGGTGGACTGGCGCGCGGCACGGGAGATAACGATCTGCCCGGATTCCAGTGGCTCGCGGAGCACTTCGAGGACATGCCGCGAGAACTCGGGAAGCTCGTCGAGGAACAGCACGCCGTTATGCGCCAGCGAGATTTCGCCCGGGCGGGGGCAGGAGCCGCCGCCGACCAGTGCCACGCCCGATGCCGTGTGATGCGGGGCGCGGAAGGGACGGCGGCGCCAGCCTTCCGGATCGATATCTTCGCCAGCCAGTGAGCGGATGGCGCAGCTCTCCAGCGCCTCGGATTCAGTCATGGGTGGAAGAATGCCGGGCAGGCGTTCGGCCAGCATGGTCTTGCCGGTGCCGGGCGGGCCGATGAGAAGCAGGTGGTGGCCGCCGGCCGCGGCGATCTCCAGTGCCCGGCGCGCCTGGTGCTGGCCCCGGATGTCGCCCATGTCGGGGCCGGACTGCGGCAGGTCGTAGAAGTCGGTGGATACCGGTGGTGGCACCAGCTCGACCTGCCCGCTCAGCCAGGCGCAGACCTCGGCAAGGCTGTCGGCAAGCAGTACATCGGCCTCGCCGATGATGGCGGCCTCGGCGGCATTGGCACGAGGTACGACGATGCGACGGCCGCTGCGACGGGCGCGGATCAGGGCGGGAAGGATGCCGGACACGGGGCGGAGCTCGCCGGACAGGGCCAGCTCGCCCAGGAATTCACAGTCGTCGAGCCGTTCGCGGGGCACCTGTGAGCCGGCGGCGAGGATGCCCAGGGCGATGGCGAGGTCGAAACGTCCGCCATCCTTCGGCAACTCGGCGGGCGCCAGGTTCACGGTGACCCGGCGGTTGGGATACTCGAAGGCGGTGTTCTGGATGGCTACCCGGACGCGGTCACGCGCCTCGCGCACCGCCGCTTCGGGCAGGCCGACGATGGACGTGGAGGGCAGGCCGCCGGACAGGTGAACCTCGACGACGACCTGCGGCGCGGCAACACCTTCCTGCGCCCGCGACAAGGTGACCGCGAGACTCATAAGTGGAGGTATCGTAACCGGTAACGGATTTGGCCGGGTAGCGAACGTCGTCGATCCTGCGGGGATCCTGTTCGCATACGCGCTCCTTGCGCCGGCGGGGAAAATAACCGCCCCCGACCGCTCTCGGGGTGAGGGTGACGGATCGGAGGCGGTCCCGGGACTTGCGGTCAGTCCTACTGGCCGCCGTGCGCTGCGCTGACTTCGAGATCAGCGATGCGCTTTTCCAAACTTTCGAGCTTTTCGCGCGTACGGGCCAGGACCTGGCTCTGGACGTCGAATTCCTCGCGGGTTACGAGATCGAGGCGGCGTAATCCCTGCGCCAGAATGTCTTTGATGTTGGCGTGCATGTCCTCACGCGCTTGCGCCAACCCTGGCGGAACCAACGATGCCAATCGCTGTGCGAGTTGATCGATACCCTGCACATCCATCTTGCGCACCTCGATGTCGTGGAATGAATTCTAAGTGATGGGATTGTAGGCGCTATAGGCGTACGCCCACACGTCTTGTAGGGTTTTTCCTACAAAGGACCCAGGAAGACGCCCGGCAGCCCGGATGGCACAATGTCCATCCCCCGCGCCGGCACCCGCCTGCGCCCCAAGGAGCCATACATGAAGCTGGTGGTCGCCATCATCAAGCCGTTCAAACTGGACGACGTCCGCGAAGCCCTCGCCGATGTGGGCGTCCAGGGCGTCACCGTGACGGAGGTGAAGGGCTTTGGCCGGCAGAAGGGCCATACCGAACTGTACCGGGGCGCCGAGTATGTGGTGGACTTCCTGCCCAAGATCAAGCTTGAGGTCGCCGTGGCCGACGACCAGATCGAGCGCGTGGTCGAAGCCATCCAGCAGGCCGCCCGTACCGGCAAGATCGGCGACGGCAAGATCTTCGTCAGTCCGCTCGATCAGGTGGTGCGGATCCGCACCGGTGAGCTGGACAACGACGCCCTCTGAGGGGCGTCGTCCTTAAGGGCATCCTCAGGCCGCGGCCTGCCCCAGCCGCTTGAAGCGGCGGTGGTGCATCAGGATGCCGATGTAGTAGGCCATGTAGTAGCCGATGGTCAGCCCGGCGATCACCATCGTGAGCGGGCTGTTACCCGGTGCCGGTGCATGCGGGTGCGCCTGCGCACCGCCGAACATGGGCGCCAGCACCAGGAAGCGCCAGGCCAGGCGGCCCAGCAACAGGGCCGTCAGCGCTGCGCCGATCCATGGATTGGGGATGTAGCAATCCTGGCCGCCGGTGCCCAGCTCGAAGCGGGTCAGGCGCAGCCCCAGCAGGCCCAGGGCGCCGCCCACCAGCAGCCCCGCGAAGCCGCCCTCCGCCAGGCGGATGTCCTGCAGGCCCGAGGACAGGATCAGCAGGGCGATCACCCCGAACAACACCACGCGACCCGTCATGCGGCGCGTGCGGATCGGCTGCCGGCCGAAGCTGCCGCGCACCCGGCGATAGATGGCAAATGCCACCAGGCCGCCGATGAGGATCGGGGTAAACAGGGAAGCGGGGGACTGCGTGGCGATCTGGGCAAGCATGGCGAGGCTCTCGCGTTCGTCGGATGGGCACAGCTTAGCCACGCGCCGGTGCCGCCACGAGGGCCAGTCGCCACCCTTTGCGGGTGACGACTGTCAGCCCGTCCCGCCGCCTGGACGAAGGCGGCCAGGCGCGGCGCGGCTTACGCCGAGGCCTTGCCCTGGTTGGCCACGGCGGCCATCTTGGCGGCGATCTCGGCCTGGTCGCCCAGGTAGTAGTGCTTCACCGGCTTCAGATCGGCGTCGAATTCATACACCAGCGGGATGCCGTTGGGGATGTTCAGCTCGGCGATGTCGTCATCCGAGATGTTGTCGAAGTACTTCACCAGCGCGCGCATGGAGTTGCCATGGGCCGCCATCAGCACGTTCCTGCCCGAGGTGATCGCCGGGGCCAGCACCTCGTGCCAGTACGGCAGCACGCGGGCCACGGTGTCCTTCAGGCATTCGGTGAGCGGTACGTCGGCGATGCCTTCGTAGCGGGCGTCGTCGGCGAAGGACATCTCGCCCGGCTTCAGCGCCGGCGGCGGGGTGTCGTAGCTGCGGCGCCAGATCTTCACCTGGTCGTCGCCGTATTTCGCGGCGGTCTCGGCCTTGTTGAGGCCGGTCAGCGCACCGTAGTGGCGCTCGTTGAGACGCCAGTCGGTAACCACCGGGATCCACATCAGGTCCATCGCGTCCTGCACGTGCCACAGCGTGCGCACGGCGCGCTTGAGGTAGGAGGTGTGGGCCAGGTCGAAGGTGAAGCCGGCTTCCTTGAGCAGGCGGCCGGCCTCCTGGGCTTCCTTCACGCCCAGCTCGCTGAGGTCGACATCGGCCCAGCCGCTGAAGCGGTTTTCGAGGTTCCAGGCCGACTGGCCGTGGCGGATCATGACGAGCTTGTACATGGCGTCCAACGCTGCGAGGGAAAAAGGCGATGGTGGGCCGTGGCCCTGGGGCCGTCAACTTCGGGACCCTGCCGGAAGTCACGCTAAACCTTGCGGCCGCAAGGGGCATCCTAGGCCTACCAGCCTACTCGTGGAGTAACACACCATGCGCCGCACCCTGCTTTCGATCCTCGTCGCCCTTTCCGTTGCCGGCAGCGCCATGGCGCGGGACACCGACCCCTACAACAAGGTCAACGGCTCGGTGGAGGTATCCTCCGGCGAACACGTGGACAAGGTCAGCACCGTCAACGGCAGCGTCCGCGTCGGCGACCGCGCGGTGGTGCAGAAGGCGCAGACGGTGAATGGTTCGGTGAAGCTGGGCGATTCGGCCTCGGCCGACCAGGTGAACACGGTCAATGGCGCCATCACGCTGAACAGCAACGCGAAGGTGAGCGGCGACCTGAAGTCGGTGAATGGCCGTGTCTCGCTGGACAAGGGCGCCGACGTGAAGGGCCGCCTGTACAACGTCAATGGCGAGATCGAGCTGGACGCCGCCCATGTGGGCCAGGGCATCGAGACGGTCAATGCCGACCTCACCGTGGGTGCGAATTCGCAGGTGGAGGGCGGTGTCCTCTACAAGAAGCCGCAGGGCAACAACTGGCGCAGCGAGAACCGCAATCCCAAGGTCGTGATCGGGCCGCATGCCGTGGTGAAGGGTGACCTTACCTTCGAGCGTCCGGTGGATCTGTTCGTGAGCGATTCGGCATCGGTGGGTAACGTGAGCGGCGCGACGGCGAAGAAGTTCTCGGGGTCGGCTCCGTAAGGGGATTTGTTGCCGATATCGCTTCGAATGGTCGCGCGCGAGGCGCGCTCCTACAAGGGAGCACGCCTCGCGAACGGCTACGCCATGCCCCTGTAGGAGCGCGCCTTGCGCGCGACCACCCTCACACCCAGTCGCGCGGCTTCAGGTACTCGTAAAGCCGCGCCTCGTCACTCCCCGCGTCCGGCGCATACGCATACTCGAAGCGCACCTGCGGCGGCAGGCTCATCAGGATCGACTCCGTGCGTCCGCCCGATTGCAGGCCGAACAGCGTGCCGCGGTCGTAGACCAGGTTGAACTCCACATAACGCCCACGGCGATAAAGCTGGAACTGCCGCTCGCGCTCGCCATGAGGCGTATCCCGACGACGCTCCACGATCGGCAGATAGGCATCCAGGAAGCCCTGCCCCACGTCGCGGGTGAAATCCAGGCAACGTTCGAAACCGCCTTCGTTGAGATCGTCGTAGAACAATCCGCCCACGCCGCGTGTCTCGTTGCGATGCTTCAGGAAGAAGTACTCGTCGCACCAGCGCTTGTAGCGATCGTAGACATCCTCGCCATACGGCCGGCACAGGTCGCGCGCCACGCCATGCCAGTGACGTACATCCTCGTCGAAGGGATAGAACGGCGTGAGGTCGAAACCGCCACCGAACCACCACACCGGCTCCACGCCCTCCTTCGAGGCTTCGAAGTAGCGCACGTTGGCATGCGTGGTGGGGATGTACGGATTGCGCGGATGCAGTACCAGCGAAACGCCCGTGGCGATGAAGCCGCCGCCGGCCAGATCCGGCCGGTGGGCCGTGGCGCTCGGCGGGAGCTGGGTACCGGAGACCCGCGAGAAGTTCACGCCCGCCTGCTCGAAGATGGCGCCGTCGCGCAGCACGCGCGTACGACCGCCACCACCGGCGGGGCGGGTCCATGCGTCTTCCTGGAAGCGTGCCTTGCCATCGATGGCTTCGATGGCGGCGCAGATGCGGTCCTGCAGCTCACGCAGGAACGATTCGGCAATATCGGCTTGTTCGGACATGGGCACCGCATCCTCTTGGCAGGCGTGCAGCTTATCAAGAGAGCCCTGATTCCCCGCTGCGGCACGCAGCCGCGCAGGCGTGACGCCTCAGGCGATGCGTGCAGCCATGCGGCGGTTGCCGGTAAGCGCCGCCCAGCGCATGCCCGTATCGATCCACATGAGGTAGCCGGCCTCCATCGCCATGCGCAGCAGATAGCGCCGCGTCCACGGCATGGCTTCTTCCGCCCCCAGCGCAGAGGCGTCGAAGCCCAGGCGTCCGGCGAGGTACATGCAGCGGGCGAGATGGTAGCGGCTGGTGACCAGCCAGACGGGCGGCAACGGAGCTTCGTCGCCGGCCCTGAGCAGCTCCCGGGCGTGACGCAGGTTTTCCAGGGAATCGATGGATATCTGCTCCAGATCCAGCGGCACGCCAGGGGGCCAGTCGCGTGCCTGAAGCCAGCGACGCCCGGCCTCTGCCTCGCTTATGCCGCCCCCACTCAGGCCACCCAGCAACAGGACACGGTCCGCGCGCCCGTCGAGTGCGTTATCCCGGGCCCGCGAAAGACGGGCGGCAAAATCGGCCTCGGGCCGGTCATCGACGAGGCGACGACCGAACACCAGGAACACGCCGCGATGCCCTGCCCGCACCGGCGCACCCCGCGCCAGCCGGATCACCCGTACCAGGTGCGCCACATACAGCAGGCCCAGGCTGCCCACGCAGGCAAACGCCGTGACGAAGGCCGCCACGAGGATGTCGCGATCACTCAGGTAGCGCCATACGCCACGCCGCAAGGGCTTCAGCAGACCGGAGGACATAGCGCTTCCGAGGCGTCCGGGAAAACGCGCAGTGTACCCGCCAGTGCCGCTGGCTGAATCCCGGTGCGGCGTTCACGCGACGCTAGGGATCAAAAACGCTAGGCTCCCGCCATGCCTCATCCCATGTCACCCCTGGCCATTCGCGCCTATACCGCCACCTCCGCGCTCGGACGCGGCCTCGATGCCCACGCGCAAGCCCTGGCCACCTCGCGCGGTGGCCTGCGTCCCAACGACATCAGTTCGGCACCGCTGGACTGCTGGATCGGACGCGTCGACGGTATCGAAGACGAAGCCCTGCCCCGCCCGTTCGCCGAATGGGATTGCCGTAACAATCGTCTTGCCTGGATCGCGCTGCAGCAGGACGGCTTCGCCGATGCCGTACGCGATGCGCGCCACCGCTACGGTGCATCGCGTGTAGCCGTGTTGCTGGGCACGTCCACGGCCAGCATCGGCGCCACCGAAGAAGGGTACCGGCGCCTGGATCACGGCCACATGCCTGCCGACCTGCACCGCCCTGCCTTGCACACGCCGCACTCGCTTGCCGGTTTCGTCGCCGCGGTGTTCGACCTGGAAGGCCCCTGCCTCACCGTCGCCACGGCATGTTCGTCGAGCGCGAAAGTGTTCGCCAACGCCGAGCGCATGATCCGCCTGGGCCTGATCGATGCCGCCGTCGTCGGTGGCACGGATACGCTCTGCGACAGCGTGCTGTTCGGTTTCAATTCGCTGGAGCTGGTGTCGCCGACGCCATGCCGCCCCTTCGATGCGGCGCGCGACGGTATCTCCATCGGCGAGGCCGCCGGCTTCGCACTGATCGAGCGTCCACGCGAGAACGAAGACGCGCCCCTGCTCATCGGCTATGGCGAAGCCAGCGATGCGCACCACATGTCCACGCCGCATCCGGAAGGGCTCGGCGCCGAACTCGCCCTGCGCGACACGCTTGAACGCGCAGGCATCACCCCTGCCGATGTCGACTATCTCAACCTTCACGGCACGGCGAGCCAGAAGAACGACGAGGTGGAAGCCGCCCTGCTGACCCGGTTCTTCCCGGCCACCACACGCGCCAGCTCCACGAAGGGTTTTACTGGCCACACGCTGGGCGCCGCCGGCATCCTCGAAGCGGCCATCACCCTGCTCGCCATGCGCGATGGCGTGGTTCCCGCCAATCTGGGTGCCGACTCGCCTGATCCGCTGTGTGGCCCGCAGATGGCGTGGCAGGCCGAGCAGGCCGAACTGCGCATCGCACTCAGCAACTCCTTCGGTTTCGGCGGCAACAATGCCTGCCTTGCCTTCGCCCGGCAGGGAGTACCGGCCTGAGCGCCGCCCTTACCGTGTGGGTTCACGGCATCGGCCTGTGGGCGCCGGGAGCGTCGGACTGGCATGGCTTCAGCGACATCGTGGCCGGAAAGGCAGAACCCTCCGCCAGCACACGCCCGAATGCCGACATCCTGCCGCCGAACGAGCGCCGCCGCGCACCGGAAAGCGTGCTGCTTGCCGCCGCCGTAGCCGGACAGGCCGTATACATGAGCGGCCTCGATGTGGCGACACTTCCCTGCGTCTTCGCCTCGGCGCACGGCGACCAGGCCATCACCGACTACATGTGCGAGACGCTGGCGCATGCGCCGCGAGAGCTGTCGCCAACGAAGTTCCATAACTCCGTGCACAACGCACCCGCGGGCTACTGGACCATCGCCACGCACTGCCATGCGGCCTCCAGCGCGGTATCGGGTGGACATCACGCCTTCGGTGCCTGCCTGCTGGAAAGCGCCGCGCAGGCCGTGGCCGATGATCGCCCCGTGCTCATGGCCTGCTACGACATCGCCGGCAGCGGCCCGCTGGGCGAGATGACCGACAGCACCGGCGCCTTCGCCGTGGCCCTGGTGCTGTCGCCGCATGCGCAAGGCGCGGCCGCACGCATGGATCTCACGCCCGAGCCGGGCAATATCGGCACGCAGGCCAGCGGCGATGCCTGGCTGGACACGCTTGCCGCAAGCAACCCCAGCGCCCTGTCTGTGCCATTGATGGCGGCGCTTGCGCGAACACATGCCACCGCCCTGCGCCTTCCCGCAGCGCAGGGACTCGATCTGCACATCGACCTGGGTTACCCCGCATGAACGCATACGTCGACCGCAACTGTGTACTGATTCCCTGCCTCAACGAGGAAAAGGCAATCGGCCGCGTGGTGGCCGATGCACTCTTGCTGGGCCTGCCGGTGATCGTGGTCGATGACGGTTCCACCGATCGCACGCCGGATATCGTAGCTGCGCTACCGGTAACCCTGATCCGCCATCCGCAGCGCCGGGGCAAAGGCGAAGCGCTGCGTTCGGGCTTTCGCGAAGCACTGCGCATGGACTGCGACGGCGTGGTAACGATGGACGGCGACGGCCAGCACCTGGCATCCGATATTCCCGCCATTCTCGACGCCGCTCGCAGCTATCCGGACAGCATCGTGATCGGCGCGCGCCTGCTCGATCGCCAGCAGCAGCCGAACGGTCGCCGCCGTGCGAACGCCGTGGCTGACTGGGGGATTTCCTGGGCATGCGGAAGGCCGATCGTGGATACACAGAGCGGCCAGCGTTTCTATCCGCGCGCAGCGCTCGACCTGGTCGACCTGCATGCGGAGAATTTCGTCTTCGAGGCCGCCCTGCTCATCACGGCCTGCCGGGAGCGCGGCATCGGCGTCGTCTCGGTACCCATCGCTTCGCGCTACCAGGGCGAATTCCGGCTCAGTCACTTCCAGCCGGTGCGCGACGTGACCCGCATCACCACCTACACCATCGGTCGCGTCTTCCACTACGGCGACATCCTGGCCAGCTACCGCCGCTCGCGCAGCCTGCCCACCATCATCGACGACCACCCCATCACCATGTAGGAGCGCGCCTTGCGCGCGACCGGTTGTCGCGAAATCGCCAACGTGCGGGCCATTCCGGTCGCGCGCAAGGCGCGCTCCTACAAGGGCGGATTGGTCTCAGGGTTTGAGATGTCGCTCGCGCACACTACGTCGGTCGGCCCGGAGGGGCCGGTCAGGCTCCTCATCAGTCACCCTTTTCCGCAGCCCCTCCGGGCCGCCGGTCATGCCGGCGGATGAATCACCGCCACCCTGCCCGAGGCGATCTCGCGGCCATCGTGTTCGATGCGGAAGGTGTACTGCGCTCCGTTGTCGTCCGCCATCAGGCACTGCGCGTAGACATCGAGACGCCCCGGCAAGTCGTCGACGCGCTGCACCGCCAGAACGACACCTCGCAGGCTCACGAGCATGCCGGGCCGCGGCGGCCTGCCACCCTCGCGCGCTGCTTTCAATGCACCGTGCACCGCCGTCGCCTGCGCACCATATTCCGCCAGATGCACCGCATGCATGCCGTCCGGCCCGCGCAATGGATGCGTCGGCGAGACATGGGTGCTGCTCCACGCATGAATGGTGTCGTCATCGAAGCGATCCACCCCGTCGAGCAGGCACATATCGCCCGCATGCGGGATGAGGTCGATGAAATCAGTCTTCGCGTACATGCGGGGCCATCAGGATGGACAGGCAGAAATGGAAGGCAACGCCGAGTGCCACGGTGAGACCGATGGCGCGCAGCACGGGAATGCTGGACCACGCGAGCATGCCGAACACCAGCAGGGCGGACAGCACGCAGACGATGGTGGCGTGCAGCGTACGACGCTGCTCTGCCGCGTCACCGGTATCCCGCTCGAAGAACAGCGCGTAATGCAACCCGAGACCCGCGGCGAGAATCAGCGCAACGAGATGGAACAGCGAGATGGGAATACCCGCCATGCGCTCGACACCCAGTACAAGAAAGGTGGCGAGGGTCATCGGCGCCAGTACGTGCCATGCCCGTCGCACGCTGCGCAGGGCGACGGTGATGGTGACGAAGAGCAGTGCCCCCGCCGCGAGCACGGCATACAGGATGCGCGTGCGATAGGCGGCGACCAGTGATTCCGATGCGTCCTTCAGGTCGAGCAGCCGCACGTCGACGCCCGTGGCATACAACGCGTGCCCGATGGCCTGCGGGTCACGCACCCCGCTGAGGGTGGATAGCCCCACCCAGTGATCGTCGCGGTGCACCAGCATGGCGGCAAGGCGCTGGCCCAATGCCGAACGGGCGAACGCTTCCGGCGTCAGCGACGGCAGGTTGCGCGCCGCTTCGACGTCGCTGACGAAGGGAGCGAATAGATCCTTGCGAAATGGCATGCCGGACAAGGCCGCATCGAGATCGTGATCGAGGGTGGCCTTGTCCGGCAGTTTCGCCTGCCGCGCACGCTGGGTCGCCCTATCCGGCAGGTACACCGATGCCAGTTCGTACCCATCGAGTGCCTTCGCCTTCACCAGCGAGTCCATGATCGGTTCCAGCTTTCTTGACGCCACCAGCACGCCGTCGGCATCGGCGGCCTGTACCACGAGCAGATAGCGCACGTCGGGTGCACCCAGCTCGCCGCGCAGGCGGGCGTCGGTCATGAGCAGGTCGCGCGGCACGGGCGTAAGCGCCGAAAGATCGTTCTGCCAGAACGGACCGGGCGCAAGGAAAAGCATCGCCAGCACGGCAAGCGTGACCGGCACCGGCAACCAGCGCGGACGCGGCAACGCATCCAGCCATACGCGCAAACGCGCCAGGCCGGGCGTATCCGCCACGTCACGCACCTGCACGGGCAGCAGATGCGGCAGGAGGTAGCGCGTGGACAATCCGGCGGCGAGCAGGCCGCTGATGGTGAAGACGGCCAGCTGCCGCAAGCCACCTACGCCCGACGCATAAAACGCCAGGTAGGCGATGCACGCGGATGCGATGGCGGTCAGCAGCAGTGGCCACAGGCCGCGCACGCTGGCTACCGCCGATTCGCCGGCACGGCGATGACTGAGCAAGCGGATCGGGTATTCCTGCGCCACGCCCAGCAGGGTGAAACCAAAAGCCAGGGTGATGCCGTGCACTTCGGGGAACATGGCCAGCAACGCGGCAATACCCGCCAGCGCACCGGTAGCCACCGGCAAGGCACCGAGCAGCAGGCTGCGTACGCTACGATAGGCCAGCAACATCAGCACGATGAAACCCACGGTGGAGATGCGGCCGATCCAATCAGCCTGCTCGCGTGTCTGCGCGTTCACCAGCACGGTGAAATAACCCGGGCCGCTGATCGTGAGACGGGCATCCTTGCCACCGGGCAGCGCGGCGAGCGCCGTGCGGATGTGCTCCACGGCCTCGCCCTGCCTTGCAGGATCAAAACCCGCGCCACGCGTCTGCGCCAGCAACAGTGCCTCGCCCTTCGATGAAAACCAGACGCCTTCGCGCACGTCCGGCGAGTGGGGCGGCGTCCAGCGCTCCGCGATCTTCAGCACTTCAAGCGTGGGATCGCGGGGCAGTAATCCCTTCAGAAGGCTTGCGGCCGGTGAGCTGAGGTCATCAAGGCGCTGCTGCAACTGATCGGCGAGGTAATCTTCATCGAAGGCCTGCGTGTCCAGCGTCGGTGACAGCAGATAACGATAGGGAAGCAGATTCTCGTCCAGCGCACCCATGTCGAAATCGCCATTCACCACCTGGGTGAACTCGGGATCCTTGCGCAACGCAATCGCAAGGCCGCGGCTCCATGTCGCTTTCTGCACATCATTGCCGCCGTCGATGGCGAGCAGCAGCAGTCGCGAGCCCGGGCCTTCGCCCACCTGCTCCATCAGCAGCTTCTGGTCCGGCGTGTCGGGCGCCGGCATGAAACTGCGCAGATCGGTGCCGATCTTCAGGTGCTGCGATGCGAACCAGCCCAGCAGGGCCAGCAGCAGCAACCACAGGATGAGCAGACCGAGGCGAGCCTGCTTCACATCGCGCCGCCACACTGGGCAATGACATCGGCAAGCTCCGGCTCCGCGACCATGTGACCGGCCAGATCGCCAAGCATGTCGATGGTGGTATCGCCATCCTTCTCGTTCATGCGCATGCAGCGCGGCTGGTTGCCGCTGCCGTAAACCTGGATGGAAACGATCTGTTTCGCGAGGCTGGGGTCGCGCGGTGCGAGGGTCAGTGCCCAGCGATCGGCATCACGTCCCAGCTGCACGTCGAAGGCGTCGTCCAGGCGCGACGCATCGCCGCCAAGCAACGCGACGAAGCTGTCGAGCAGGATCCGCAGCTGCGGCGCACGCTTCAGTGAAAACGTGCGCGGCTTGCGACCTTCACGCTCCTGGGTCACCTCGCCATCGGCAATGGTGGAGACTTCTTTCGCCGGCTTGTCGACGCGGCGCTCGAGCTTGTCGCCACCCAGCCAGGCAAGCTCACCCGACACCACCAGCGGCTTGTCGAGCACTTTCATGAAGCGGGCTTCCGCAAATGGCGTACGTGCCGGCGCGGGACGTTTCAGCGACGCGACCAGCGCCTTGGCATCCGCCGGTTCAGGCGTCGGAGCGGCGAGGCATGCCAGTGGCAACAGCAGGCTCGTCAGCAGGACCCATTTCTTGCCAGAAGTCATAGAAGTTGAACCAGTTGTAGGGATAGGCACGGCAATAATGCTCGATGCGCGCGGCATAGCGCCCGACGATATCGTCCAGGGCTGCCGCGCGGCCAGCACGCGGGATGTCGATGGCAGCCGCGAAGGGCTCGAAGATCAGCCGGTAGCGGTCGCCGCCCAGGTAAAGGCCCATGCACAGCATGACAGGCACTTTCAGGGCGGACGCCAGCAGCCACGGGCCCACGGGAAAGTCGGCCGGCGTGCCCAGGAACGACACCGTGCGCGAGGCTTCGCCCCGATGTCCCCGGTCGGCCAGCAGGGCCACCATATGTCCCTGCGCCACGCCCTCGGCCATCGCCAGGGCCACGGAGGCACCCCCCAGCGAGGCGTCGATCACGGCAGCGCCCACTTCCGGCGCCAGCGCTTCCAGCATGGCGGTCATGGCAGGGGTCTTCTGCTTGTCGAGTACCACCCGCAACGGCGCGTCGGGGCTGTGTGCGCCCAGTGCGCGCAGGGCTTCGAAGCTGCCCTGGTGCGAGCCGATCAGCAGCACGCCGCTGCCGCTACGGATGCGTTCGTTGAGTTCGGCCAGTCCCTCCACTTCCACGCGGAAATCGCGATCTCCGCGTGCAAGGAAGAACAGGCGGTCGAGCAAGGTGGCCGCGAAGAAATGGACATGATGAAAGACATCACGCGTCGTGACCGGGCGACCCAGTGCACGCTCCAGGTACAGACGCGAAGCCTGCCTTTCGTCGGCGCGACGCACGAAGAAATACAGGGTGATCGGATAGAGCAGGACACGCGTGACCCGGCGCCCCAGGTGCAAGGCGATGGTGCGGATCAGCCAGAACGCAAAGCGACCGCCGCCTTCCCGCTGCTGCCAGTGGCTCATACGACGCCCTCCAGCGTGCCGCGTACCAGTACGTCGTCGCCGCGGCGGATGGTGAAGCGGAAGCGATTTGCTTCGAGCGCCACCAGCTCAAGCAAGGCGCGCTGCTCCGGCAGGAGCGGCGCGAGGAATTTCGCGTCGATGACCTGGCGCGTTGCCATGCCACGCCATTCGCGCAGCGCATCGGCCGCCTGCTCCAGCATCAGCACCCCGGCCACGATCGGTCTGCCCGGGAAATGCCCGGCAAAGCTGGGGTGGTCGGCGTCGAAGCACAGCGGGCGGACGAAGGACGCGATGTCGGCGGTGTCAGTCATCGGCGAGGCTTCCGGCAGGGGCGTTCTGGGCGATGTCGCCTCCCAGCGAAGCATGCCTGGACGAACTACAGCGTGAACGGCACTCAGGCCGCAGCGCGGTGCTGCTCGATGTGATCGGACAGCGAGCGCAAGCTCGTGAAGATGGTGCGATTCTCGGGGTTGTCTGACTTCAGCTGGAAGCCATAGCGCTTGGAGACGGCCAGGGCGATTTCCAGCGCGTCGATCGAATCCAGGCCCAGCTCGCCCCCGAACAGCGGCGCATCGGGATCGATGTCGGCCGGCTTTACCGAGTCGAGATTCAGGCTGGAGATGATCAGTTCTGCGAGTTCTTGCTGTGCTGCGTTTTGCGTTGCCATCTGTAGTTCCAGGCTCCCGGATGTCCTGCCTCCCCCCGGATGGCAGCGGCCGCGGAGTGTAACATACGGCCTCGCGGCGCCTGATCGACAGGGTTCAGGCACATGAAAGCCACCCGAACGTCTTCACGACGTGAGCCCACGGGCGGACGCTATGATGCCGTCACGTTCCGCCATGGATCCCGTGATGCCCCAAGGCCGCGAAATGCGCGATCACGCGCCGTCCACCCGCCCCGCGCCCCGGGTGGGCTACCTAACCGGCACGGCCGGGCCCTCGTCGCGGACCCTGGTCCGGCTCCGCTTCGATACGACGCCCTCCCCGGGGGATGCGCGGATACTTCACGTTCCGCTGCCGCCCCTGGGCGACGCTCCCGCTGAGGTATGGGAGGTCGAAGGAGAGGTCAGCCACGGCATCCAGGACGACGTGCGCTGGTCATGCGGCGGCGGATGGCTCTTTGCGGCCATCGAGGTCCACGAGGCTGATCACGGCGGCCCTGAAGAAACCGCTGCCCATGCTTACGGGCAACTTTCCCGCTTCGTGGAAAACAGTGATACCGGACATGTGCAGCGTATCTGGAATTACCTCGGCGACATCAACCAGGGCACGTCCGATGAAGAGCGCTACAAGCGCTTCTGCACCGGGCGCATCCGTGGTATGGGAACTGTGTTCTCGCAGGGTTTTCCCGCGGCGACCGCCATCGGCCATCACGGCGACCCGGGCCTGCTCCAGGTCTACCTGCTTGCCACCGATGCAGCCGGTACGCGTGTCGAGAATCCCCGCCAGGTGAGTGCGTGGCGCTACCCCAGGCAGTACGGCGTTACGCCGCCGAGTTTTGCGCGCGCCACCCTGCTGCCCGATGACGATGTGCTGGCGATTTCAGGAACGGCCGCGGTCGTCGGCCATGCATCTGCGCATGCGGGCGATATCGGTGCACAGCTGGAAGAGACGGCACGCAACCTGGATGCGTTGCTGGCCGCAGCAAACCTGCCTGCCGGTTTTGATGGGAATGCTCCATTGAAGGCCTATGTGCGCCATCCCGGGCATGCGGACATCGTGCGGGCCTTCGCGGCACAGCGCTGGCCCGACGCGCCGATGCTGGTATTGCATGGCGATATCTGCCGCGAGGAGCTGCTGGTGGAAATCGACGGCTGGCGCTATCGCTGATCCGTGCGATGCCGCTGACATGGGCGGCATCGCTGACCTATGCGCTGCCGCTTATCTGCGCGCTACCGCTCACCTGTGCGCTACCGCTCACCTGTAGGAGCGCGCCTTGCGCGCGACCGGTACGGAGCTTTGGGTGGATCGCCCTGAACCGGTCGCGCGCAAGGCGCGCTCCTACAAGGTCACTGTTTTTTTGTGGGGCGCTTCCAGCTTTCGATGCTGGTCTGCTGCGCGCGGGTCAGGGTCAGCGTGTCTTTCGGCGCATCCCGGGTAATCACCGAACCCGCACCGATGGTGGCGCCATCGTGCAACGTGACGGGCGCCACGAGCGAACTGTTGGAACCCACGAACACGTTGTCGCCGATCGTGGTGCGGCTCTTGTTCACGCCATCGTAGTTGCAGGTGATCGTACCCGCACCGATGTTCGTTCTGCTGCCGATCACCGTGTCGCCCAGGTAGGAAAGGTGATTGGCCTTGGAGCCTTCGGCGATCCGTGCGTTCTTCGTCTCGACGAAGTTGCCGATGTGCACGCCGGCCGCCAGGTCAGTGCCGGGACGCAGGCGCGCAAAGGGGCCGATCGTGCAGGGACCATGCGTGACCACGCCATCGATGTCGCAATGGGACAACACCACAGTGCCCGCAGCCAGCGATGCATTGCGCACCCGGGTGAAGGCACCGATGCGCACGTTGTCGCCCAGGGTGACCTCGCCCTCGAGGATCACGTCGATATCCAGCTCCACGTCGCGTCCCGCCGATACCTTGCCGCGCACATCGAGGCGCGAAGGGTCTGCCATGCGTACGCCGGCAAGCGCCAGTTCGCGGGCCATGCGACGACGATACAGGGCTTCCAGCTCGGCCAGCTGCCAGGGATCGTTGGCGCCGGTCGCCTCCGTGGCATCGCAATCGATGCACGCGGCCGGGGCAGCTTCCGCAGCCGCCATGGCGAAGACATCCGTCAGGTAATACTCGCGCTGCGCATTGGTATTGGTAAGACGCTGCGTCCATGCCAGCAGTGCCGCGGCGTCACCGGCAATGATGCCCGTGTTGATGAGGTCGATCGCCCGCTCGGCGGCACTGGCGTCCTTTTCCTCCACGATATGGCGGATCTTGCCGGCGGCATCCAGAACGACACGGCCATAACCTCGCGGATCGTCCACGCGGGTGGCGAGCATTGCCAGCGAATCGTCGGCTGTCGCCAGCTGCGACAGTGTTTCCGGGCGGATCAGCGGCACGTCGCCATAGAGCACCAGCACCCTGCCCTGGAGCAGGCCTTGCGCCTGGAGGTTTTCGAGCGCAACGCGTACGGCGTGGCCCGTGCCCAGCCGCTCGGTCTGTTCGATCCAGCCCAGTGAACCATCGGCGGCAAAGGCATCGCGTACCTGCTGACCATTATGGCCATATACCACATGGATACCTGCAGGATCGAGGCTACGAGCCGCGTCGATGACATGAGCCAGCAAGGGCCGGCCAGCCAAGGGCATCAGCACCTTGGCGAAGGCGGATTTCATGCGCTTGCCCTCGCCAGCGGCGAGGATGAGGACGTGGAGCGGTTCTGCTGTCATGGATGATGCATGCCATGGAAAACGTGACGCGAACTGTCGCGCTTTTGCTGCCCCGTGCCAAGTCGGCCGGGTGGCCTGTCATTTATCCCTGGGCCGTTCCGTCAGATGCTCAAGGTTGGGCTTATAGGCCTGGACGAAGGCATTGCGCAGGATGCCGAGGATCGCCTGCACCGTGGAGACGCTGCGATCGTCGATGGTGCCGGAGATGGGAACCCGGGTGGCGAACTGATCGTTCTCGTGGTTCTTGAAGACCTTGGTCACGCCTTCGGCCACGGCCTCGTAGGCAAGCTTCAAGGGGTTCTTCTTTTCCTGCTCCACGTCTTGTTTCCAGCTGAATATCTTCAGCCCGCGAAACAGCGGCTTCGCATAACCTTCGATATGACGATCCCTGGCCTGCAGCTCCATCACGAAATCGCCTTCGCCACCTGCGAAATCCAGGCCGGTATAGGCGCGCGCCAGTTCGTTCGCCTTCACCAGTTTGATGTTCTTCACCGTGAGCTGGTAGTGGAAATCGCCCGACTTCTCCAGCGGATCAAACTCTGCCGAGGCCTCCAGCGGTGCATCGCCCAGGACTTTGGCCGTCGCATGCAGGTGGGCCACGCGTGAGCCGCCCTCGCGCTGCACATTGGTCAGGTTGCTGACCTGTGCCTCCACCGAGGCCATCTTCAGGTCCACCTTGGGGCTGGAGACGAAGTTATTGAAGGTGACCGTGCCGTTGTAGACATTCAGCTCATCGATGCGCGTGGGCACGATGGCACGCAACTGCTCGCGCCAGTCCACGCCCTTACCTGTCTGGGTATCGCCCTCGCCGCGTCCGTCGACGAAGTTCACCACCGGATCGAAGAACTCGACCTTGCCGCGCAAGTGTCCTTTGACCAGCGCCCGCCAGCTGAGGGCGATTTCGGTACGCGGTCCCTCGAACAGGGGCACCGGCACCTTGCCATCCACCTTGACGATCTTCATGGTGTTGATCGTGTACGCGCCGCGCCATAGGTGGATATCGATATCGTCGATATGGCCGGAGTACGAGCCCATGTGCGCGAGCCGGCCGTTGAGCTGCTGGAGCACGACGTAAGGCAATGCAATCCGCGCCGCCAGCAGGATGAGGGCAACGGCAAGGAGGGTCCAGAGACTGTGGCGGTAGCGGACGTGCATGGCCGGCAGTGTGGAAGGCCCGGGGTCATCGGAAGATGAAGAGCCGTCAGTCTGCTCCTACAATGGGCCCCCCAAAAAAAACCCCGCCGGGGCGGGGTTTTTTCGAAGCGTCAGTGCTTGAGCGTCTTTCGCATGCGCTCCAGGGCCTGGAGCTGCGCGAGGGCTTCGGCCAGCTTGGCCTGGGCCTCGGCGACGTCGAGCTGCTCGCCGCGGTTGGCCAGGGCGGCCTCGGCTTCTTCCTTCGCCTTCAGGGCGGCCGCCTCGTCGAGGTCGGCCGCGCGGGCGGCCGTGTCGGCGAGGATCGTGACAACCTGCGGCTGCACCTCGAGGATGCCGCCGGAGACGTAGAACTGCTGGCGCTCGCCGTTGCTGCCGACCACGTCCACGTGGCCCGGCTTCAGGCGGGTGATCAGCGGCGCGTGACGCGGCGCGATACCCAGCTCGCCAAGCTCACCGGTGGCGACCACGAGCGTGGCTTCGCCGGAGAAGATCTCGGCTTCGGCGCTGACGATGTCGACGCGGATGGTATGGGTCATGGGCTGGATTCCGTCAGTGGAGGATAGGAGGGAAGAAGGCGCTTACGCGGCCTTCTTCGCACCCATGTCCTCGCCCTTCTTGATGGCTTCGTCGATGCTGCCGACCATGTAGAAGGCCTGCTCCGGCAGGTAGTCGAGGTCGCCGTCGAGAATCATCTTGAAGCCGCGGATGGTTTCCTTCAGCGGCACGTACTTGCCCGGCGAGCCGGTGAACACTTCGGCCACGTGGAACGGCTGCGAGAAGAAGCGCTCGATCTTGCGGGCGCGCGACACCGAAGCCTTGTCTTCCGGCGACAGCTCGTCCATGCCCAGGATGGCGATGATGTCCTTCAGCTCCTTGTAGCGCTGCAGGGTGCCCTGGACGCGACGAGCGATGTCGTAGTGTTCCTGGCCGATCACCGAGGCATCGAGCTGACGGCTGCTGGAAGCCAGCGGATCCACGGCCGGGTAGATACCCAGCGAGGCGATGTCACGGCTCAGGGTCACGGTCGCGTCGAGATGCGCGAAGGTGGTGGCCGGCGACGGATCGGTAAGGTCATCCGCGGGCACGTACACGGCCTGGATCGAGGTGATCGAACCGGTCTTGGTCGAGGTGATGCGCTCCTGCAGGACGCCCATTTCCTCGGCCAGCGTCGGCTGGTAACCCACGGCCGACGGCATACGGCCGAGCAGCGCGGACACTTCGGTACCGGCCAGCGTGTAGCGGTAGATGTTGTCGACGAAGAGCAGGACGTCCTTACCCTTGCCCGAGGCGTCCTTCTCGTCGCGGAAGTACTCGGCCATGGTGAGGCCGGTGAGCGCGACGCGCAGGCGGTTGCCCGGCGGCTCGTTCATCTGGCCGTAGACCATCGCGACCTTGTCGAGGACGTTGGAGTCCTTCATCTCGTGATAGAAGTCGTTGCCTTCACGCGTACGCTCACCCACGCCGGCGAACACGGACAGACCCGAGTGCGCCTTGGCGATGTTGTTGATGAGCTCCATCATGTTCACGGTCTTGCCCACGCCGGCGCCGCCGAACAGGCCGACCTTGCCGCCCTTGGCGAACGGGCACATCAGGTCGATGACCTTGATGCCGGTTTCCAGCAGTTCGTTCGCGGTGGCCTGCTCGTCGTAGGACGGGGCTTCGCGGTGGATGACCCACTGTTCCTTCTCGCCGATGGGGCCGGCTTCGTCGATCGGGTTGCCGAGCACGTCCATGATGCGGCCGAGCGTGGCGCCGCCGACCGGCACCTTGATGCCTTCGCCGGTGTTGCGGGCGACGAGGTTGCGGCGCAGGCCGTCGGTGGAGCCGAGCGCGATGGCGCGCACGATGCCGTCACCGAGCTGCTGCTGCACTTCGAGGGTGATCTCGGTGCCGTCGATCTTCAGTGCGTCGTAAACCTGCGGTACCTGATCGCGCGGGAATTCGACGTCGACGACCGCGCCGATGATCTGAACAACTTTGCCCTGGCTCATGGAATGCTCCGGATGAATCTTCGTAAGGTTCTGGTGAGGCGCCGCGTGATGCGTCGCCATCGCGTGTAGTTTTCGGTCAGACCGCGGCGGCGCCGCCGACGATTTCCGAGATTTCCTGGGTGATCGCGGCCTGACGTGCCTTGTTGTAGACGAGCGTCAGTTCGCCGATGACCTTGCTGGCGTTGTCCGACGCGGCCTTCATGGCCACCATGCGCGCGGCGTGTTCGCTGGCGAGGTTTTCCAGTGCGGCCTGGTACACCACGGACTCGATGTACCGCGTCATCAGGTGCTCGAGCACCGTGCGCGCATCGGGTTCGTAGATGTAGTCCCAGTCGTGGGTCTGCTCCAGCTTCACGCCTTCGCTGGCCTTGCCTTCGGCGCCTTCCAGCTCGCTGGCCACCAGCGACACCGGGAGCAGGGCCTCGATGACCGGCTTCTGCACGATGGTGTTCACGAAGTCGTTGTAGACCAGGAACACGCGATCGAGCTTGTTGTCGGCATAGGCATCGAGCACGACCTTGATCACGCCGATCAGGTCTTCGAGCTTCGGCTTCTCGCCCAGGTGCGTGGCCGAACCGATGAGGTTCACGCCCTTGATGCGACGGAAGAACTGCACGGCCTTCTGGCCGATGGCCACCACGTCGATCTCGGCGCCCTTGCCCTGCCACTCGCGGATCGAGGCCAGCGTGCGGCGGAACAGGTTGGAGTTGAGGCCGCCGGCGAGGCCGCGGTCCGTCGACACCACGATGAAGCCGACGCGCGCGACATTCTCGCGCTCGGTGAGGAACGGATGCACGAAGTCCGTGCTGGCCTGGGCAACGTGCGCGATGACCTTGCGCATGAGGCGCGCATAGGGACGCGAGGCCTTCATGAGGTCTTGCGCCTTGCGGATCTTCGACGCCGAGACCATTTCGAGCGCACGCGTCACCTTGCGCATGTTCTGCGTGCTCTTGATCTTGGTTTTGATTTCGCGGCCGCTTGCCATGGCTTACTCGTCTGTAAAGGGTGACGCCGGATCACGGGACGGGCGATGTCGCCGCCCCGTGGGTCTCGCTATTACCAGCTACCGGTCTTCTTGAACTCGTCGGCGGCCGACTTGAAGGTCGCCTCGATGTCCTTGTCCCAGTCGCCGGTCTTGTCGATCTTCGCCATCAGCTCGCCGTGGTTCTGGCGGAAGAAGGCATGCAGGCCCTTCTCGAAGGCGAGCACCTTGTTGACCGGCAGGTCGTCGAGGTAGCCCTTCTCGGCCGCGTAGACCGACACGCCGAGCTCGGCGATCGACAGCGGGGAGTACTGCGCCTGCTTCATCAGCTCGGTGACGCGCTGGCCGCGATCAAGCTGGGCGCGGGTGGCGGCATCGAGATCCGAAGCGAACTGCGCGAACGCAGCCAGCTCGCGGTACTGGGCGAGGGCGAGCTTCACGCCGCCGGAGAGCTTCTTGATGATCTTGGTCTGGGCAGCACCACCGACGCGCGACACCGAGATACCGGCGTTGACGGGCGGACGGATACCGGCGTTGAACAGATCCGTTTCAAGGAAGATCTGGCCGTCGGTGATCGAGATCACGTTGGTCGGCACGAAGGCCGAAACGTCACCGGCCTGGGTTTCGATGATCGGCAGCGCGGTAAGCGAACCGGTCTTGCCCTTCACTTCGCCGTTGGTCATCTTCTCCACGTACTCGGCGCTGACGCGCGAGGCGCGCTCGAGCAGACGCGAGTGGAGATAGAAGACGTCGCCCGGATAGGCTTCGCGACCCGGCGGACGCTTCAGCAGCAGCGAAATCTGGCGGTAGGCCACGGCCTGCTTGGAGAGATCGTCGTACACGATGAGCGCGTCTTCGCCGCGGTCACGGAAGTACTCACCCATGGCGCAGCCGGAGTACGGCGCGACGTACTGCAGGGCGGCGGCTTCGGAAGCCGAAGCGACGACCACGATGGTGTTGGCCAGCGCGCCGTTCTCTTCGAGCTTGCGCACCACGTTGGCGATCGAGCTGCGCTTCTGGCCGATGGCCACGTAGATGCACTTAATGCCCGAGTGCTTCTGGTTGATGATCGCGTCGATGGCGACGGCGGTCTTGCCCGTCTGGCGGTCGCCGATGATCAATTCGCGCTGGCCACGGCCGATCGGGATCATCGAATCGATGGACTTGTAGCCGGTCTGCATCGGCTCGTCGACCGACTGGCGCCAGATCACGCCCGGAGCAACCTTCTCGACCGGGCTGGTGCCCACGGCGTCGATCGGGCCCTTGCCGTCGATGGGGTTGCCCAGCGCGTCGACGACGCGGCCGAGCAGGCCCGGGCCGACCGGCACTTCGAGGATGCGGCCGGTGGTCTTGGCGGCATCGCCTTCGCGCAGATGCTGGTACTCACCGAGCACCACAGCGCCGACCGAGTCGCGCTCGAGGTTCAGCGCGAGGGCGTAGGTGTCGTTCGGCAGCTCGATCATTTCGCCCTGCATCACATCGGCCAGGCCGTGGATGCGCACGATGCCGTCGGACACGCTGATGATCGTGCCTTCGTTGCGTGCCTCGGCGCCGAGCTTGAACTGCTCGATGCGGGTCTTGATCAGCTCACTGATCTCGGACGGGTTCAGAGTGGTGCTGGACATGGTCGGTTCCTTGGGTTGCGCCGCTCTCACGGCACCCGGTGGTATGAGAATCTCGTATCAGTGCGTCAGCGCGCTGGCCAGCCGTTGCAGGCGGCCTCGCGCCGAACCGTCGATGACCTGCTCGCCCGTGTCGATGACGACACCGCCGAGCAACGTCGCATCGACGTGCGTATCCAGTTCGATCTCGCGCTTGAAGCGGCGCTTCAGCGATGCGCGCAGCGTTTCCGTCTGCGACGCGTCGAGATCCAGTGCGCTCGTGACCTTGACCTTCAGGGTCGACTCCGACTCCAGCTTGTACTGGTCGTAGAGCGCGGCGATTTCCGGCAGGAGCACCATGCGGCCGTTTTCTGCCAGTTCCTCGAGGAAACGGGCGAACGGCGCATCGGCGGCCATGCCTTGCGGAAGATGGATCGCAACGAGCTGCGTCGGCAGCACGCGCGGATCGTTGCCGAGGCCGGCGACCTGGGGGTCGACCGCAACCGCGGCGGCGAAATTCAGCGCTGCCGACCAGTCGGCAAGCGCACCCGACGCGTGCGCCACCTCGAAGGCGGCGCGCGCGTAGGGACGGGCGAGGGTGAGCGCCTGGGCCATGATCAGATCTCGGCAGCGAGCTGGTCGAGCAGCGCCTTGTGGGCCGCCGGATCGATTTCACGCTGGACGATCTTCTCCGCGCCCTGGACGGCAAGCTTGCCGACCTGTTCGCGCAGCTGCTCACGGGCACGCTGTGCCATCGATGCGATCTCGTCCTGGGCCTGGGCCTTCAGACGGTTGATCTCGTCGGTGGCTTCCACGCGAGCCTTCTCGATGATGGCGTTGGCCTGGGCCTGTGCCTTGTCGATGATCTCGGTGGACTGCAGGCGGGCCTGCTTGATCTCGGAAGCGACCTTGGCGTCGGCATCCTTGAGCTCGGCGCGCGCGCGCTCGGCCGCGGCCAGGCCCTCGGCCACCTTCTTCTGGCGCTCCTCGATGGCACCGTTGAGCTGGGGCCAGATGAACTTGGTGGTAAACCAGACCAGGATCGCAAAAGAGATCATCTGGCCCAGGAAGGTCATGTTGATTTCCATGATCTCTCCGAAAGACTCCGAACGCTTGTGTACTGACGATCACCGTGACGCCAGGGCGTCACGGTGACGGAACGAACGGCTTCTTAGCCGCCGACGGCGGCGCGGACGGCGCCGACCAGCGGGTTCGAGAACGCGAAGAGCAGCGCCACGGCGAGACCGATGATGAACGCCGCGTCGATCAGGCCGGCGAGCAGGAACATACGGCCCTGGAGCAGCGGAACCAGTTCCGGCTGACGGGCGGCCGACTCGAGAAACTTCGAGCCCATGATGGCGATACCGAGACAGGCGCCGAGCGCGCCCAGGCCGATGATCACGCCGATGGCGATGGCGGTCATGCCCTGCACGTGGGCGAGAAGCGAGGCGAGTTCCATGGTGTTCTCCTGGATAAACGAATAGCGAAAGGTGGAAAGAAAACGAACTGAAAGAGGGTGGAACGTCGGTGCGGTGAGTTAGTGGTGTTCCCGCGCCGTGGCGATGTAGACGATCGTCAGCATCATGAAGATGAACGCCTGGAGGGCGATGATCAGGATGTGGAAGATCGCCCAGGCCGTGTTGAACACGACGCCAGGCACGAAGCTGACCCAGCTCACCATCAGACCGGCAATCAGCATGAACACCAGTTCGCCGCCGTACATGTTGCCGAACAGTCGCATCGCGAGCGACACGGGCTTCGACAGGGTTTCGACGACGTTGAGAAGGAAGTTCGGGATCACCAGTACAGCCTTGGCGATCGGGTTGTGTGCGTGGAACGGGGCGGTCATCAGTTCCTTGGTGAAACCGAAGCCACCCTTGGCCTTGATGCCATGGCCGATGACGATCAGCAGCACGGCGACCGACAGGCCCACGGTGGTGTTGATGTCGGCGGTGGGCACCAGGCGAAAATAGGTGTGATGCGCCACTTCATGACCCGCGAAGGTCTGGATGAGCCAGCCGGCCAGGTCGACCGGGAGAAGATCCATGGCGTTCATGAAGAACACCCACATGAAGATGGACAGCGCCAGCGGGGTCACCGTACGGCGATCGCCGTGGAAGGTGTCCTTGACCTGCGTGTCGACGAACTCGATCGCCAGCTCGACCAGGGCCTGGCCCTTGGACGGCACGCCCGAGGTGGCCTTGCGCGCGAACAGCCAGAACCACAGGCAGAACACGACGCCCAGGCCGAACGAGATGATGATGGAGTCGGCACGCAGGTTCCAGAACCAGAAATGATCGGTGCTGAAATTCACCGTCATATGGTTCAGGTGGTGCTGGATGTATTCGGTCAGACCGCCTTGCGGTTCGCTCGCCATGCCTCAACCCTTGAATCTGAATGCAAATACGTTGACCGCGTAGCCGACCACCAGGCCCACCAGAGTGGGCAAGGGTGGCAGCTTCCACTGAACCAGAATGAGCAGCAGTCCACCGATGAGCACGACCCAGCGAAGGATCATGCCCACCAGGAACCGCATGAACGTTGCTCCCGCTCCACCCAGCGCACCGAAGGCTCGCGCGGCAAGCAGCGCGGTGCCCATGGCGACGATCAGGGTGCCCCCGAAAGCGGCCAGACCGGCCGACCGCCCCTCCAGGGTGAAAGCGAGCCCTACGACAACGGCTATCACCAGCTGCGCGATGACCACGCGCATGGCTAGATGACGACCGGCTGCAAGACTGTTGAGCAACGCGAGGCTCCCGTGGTTACGCGCAAGGCGGCACCAGCTGGTTCAACGGGCCACGGTGTAATCCGGAAAAGTATACCAGCGGCGTAAACGACTGGACAAGCGAGGAAAGGGCGCTACCACTCGCCGGCGCGACGATCCGTCGCGTCGTTGGAACGCCGGCGCGGCGGGGTCAGGCCCTGGCGGGCCGGCCCACCATCGCGCCAAGTGACGTGGCCGTTGCGACGGCGACGTCCATGATGTCCCCTGCGGCTGTCGCGGCACGCTCGACGCCCTCGCGCTGCAGGTGCTCGCCACGCGCCAGGACGGCACGCAGGGCATCGGCATCGGGAGCGAGCATGACATCGGCCATCAGGCCGGTCGCGGCCCTGGCATGTCCCTCGATGGCCTGCAGATGCAGGTCGGCGACACGTTCCATGCTGCGCCAGGCCAGCGCCTGTGCAGCGGCGGCCTGCTCGACGAAACGGGCGAAATCGGCGTATCCGTTTGCGTTGGCCATGGGTGTCTACCGTCGGGGAACGGGGGGATGCCGGAGTGTAGTCCCGCCTGCTGCAAGGCAGCAACCATAATTTGTTGCGGTGACAGGTTTTCGTTTGCCGGAAATGCCCGTATCCGTCAGCCGGTGTATTCGGCGCCGGAGGTGCAGGTTTCGTGGACCACCACCTTGCACAGCAACGGGACCTCGGGACGCAGGTGCTCGAAGATCCAGCGGGCAAGGTTCTCGCTGGTGGGGTTTTCGAGACCCTCGATATCGTTGAGGTAGTGATGGTCGAGACGGTCGTAAAGCGGCTGGAAGCGGGCCTTCAGCTCGCCGAAATCCATGACCCAGCCCAGCACGGGATCGGTGGGGCCCTCCACGTGCAATTCCACATGGAAGGAGTGCCCGTGCAGCCTCGCGCACTTGTGCCCTTCAGGCACATTCGGCAAGCGATGGGCCGCTTCGATGTTGAAGGTCTTGAAGATACGCATGGCCGGTCCGGGAGGCTGGTGACCGCCTAGTTTAGCGGCACCCCCGTCAAAACGCGTGGATACGGCAGGTCTTCACGATCCCTGTCGCATTTCCGGCGATGCGACTGGACTTTTCCCCGATGAACGGTTGCAGTGGAAACTTCACGCGGGGGCGAGGGGTCCCGCGCACAGCCTGCCCATAGCGCTCACAAGGAGGCCTTCGATGGGCCCTGGTCGTGATTCGCCCGGTGGTTCGCCCGTGAGCGGACTGGCCGAGGAGGTATTTGCTGCATTGCCCTGGCCCTGCGTGGTCTGGCCCCGGGACGGGGGCCCGGCCGTCATGGCCAATGAAGCTTTCCGGCGCGAGTTCGGGAGCTTGCTTCCCACGAGCCTGCCCGACTGGTTCACCACGCACCTGGAGCCGGGCAATGCGAACGACGAGTTCGTGATCCGCATAGCGGAACGGGCGCCGCGCCGGTTCCGGCTGACGCGGCAGCCGCTGGATCTCGCACCGGCCGCCTTCGACGCCGCCTTCCTGATGCCCCTGCCGGACGACGAACCCGGCAGCGACGAGCCCACGCCCAACAGCTTTGCCATGCTGCGCCCGGACGTGAGCCTGACCCGGCGCGAATCCCAGGTGCTCGACGGCATCATGAGCGGCAAGCTCAACAAGGTGATCGCCGCCGAACTGAACATCAGCCACAAGACGGTGGAACTGCACCGGGCGAACCTGATGGCCAAGCTCAGGGTTCACAACGTGGTGGAACTGGCCCGCGTGGTACTGGAGCCACCTGCCGTCGGACGACGGGACGAAGCGCCCGCGGAAACCGAACCGGTGACGGGATGAAAAGAAAAAGGCCGCGCCCTTTGGGGCACGGCCTTTTCGTTTTGGTGGCTAGAGGCGGGCTCGAACCGCCGACCTCAGCATTATGAGTGCCGCGCTCTGACCAGCTGAGCTACCTAGCCATGGAACCTGGTCGTTCGTGAGACGGGCTCACGAAGGCCGGGCAGTTTAATCGGGGCTGGCTCGCCATTCAAGTAGTGCCTTGCCCCCGCTTCCGGCGCTGTGGTTGAATCGGGGCGAAGCGCGACGGTTTTCGTAAGCGCGCCGGGGTTTTGCGGAGGGTTGATGATCGACGCAGATGGCTACCGACCGAACGTGGGAATCGTCCTCCTCAATGGGGACGGGCGCCTGTTCTGGGCGCGCCGCGTCAATCGCGACGGCTGGCAGTTCCCCCAGGGCGGCATGCGCAGTGACGAAACGCCACTGGAAGCCATGTACCGCGAACTGGAGGAAGAAACCGGCCTGCTGTCCCATCACGTCGAAGTGCTGGCCGAGACCCGTGGCTGGCTGCGTTACCGCCTGCCGAGCCGTTTCGTGCGCCATCACCAGCGCCCCACCTGCATCGGCCAGAAGCAGGTCTGGTTCCTGCTGCGCCTGGTCGGCTGCGAGGGCGACCTGAAGCTCGATGCCTGCGAGAAGCCCGAGTTCGACCTCTGGCGCTGGGTCGATTTCTGGTACCCGGCCAACCACGTGGTCAACTTCAAGCGCCAGGTCTACGAACGGGCCCTGCGCCAGTTCGCCCCTACCGTCGAGACGATCTGCCGGGTCGAGGTGGGCCGCTGCCCGCAGCAGGCCGAGGCCCAGCGCCGGGCCGTCGAGGGCGGCTAGCCTCCCGTTCACAATCGCGCGGTTGACAATCGTTCGCATTCGCGTTCGAATGCGCGCCATGTACATCTGCATGTGCAATGCCGTCACCGACCACGCCATCCGCCGCGCCGCGGCCGAGGGCGTGGAGTCGTTTTCGGAACTCCAGGCCCGTACGGGCTGTTCCGACTGCTGCGGGGCCTGCGAGTCGGAAGCCCGCCAGTGCCTGCGCGAGGCCGTGGCCGAGACCCGCTCCGTACTGAGCTTCCTGCCCACCCCGGCCTGAGTCGGCACACCGCGTAGCGCGGACGCAAACCGTCTTCATTCTCGTTACGTCATCGTCTTTCCGGGCGACGTATAGTCGCACCCTGCTTATCCAGGGAGACCCCATATGAAGGGCGACGCGAAGGTCATCGAATACCTCAACAAGGTGCTCTACAACGAGCTGGCCGCCATCAACCAGTACTTCCTGCATTACAGGATGTTCAAGGACTGGGGCTACAACGAGCTGGCCAAGCACGAGTACGAAGAGTCCATCGAAGAGATGAAGCACGCCGACAAGCTGATCGAGCGCATCCTCTTCCTCGACGGCCTGCCGAACCTTCAGCACCTGGGCAAGCTGCGCATCGGCGAAAACGTGGTCGAGGCCCTTCAGGGCGACCTCGATCTCGAAATGATCGCCACCAAGGACCTGCGTGAAGCCATCGCCTACAGCGAAGGCATCCACGACTTCGTGAGCCGCGACCTGTTCAAGTTCATCCTTGGCCAGGAAGAAGAGCACATCGACTGGCTCGAAACTCAGTTCAGCCTCATCAAGGACATCGGCCCCGAGCGCTACATGCTCAGCAAGGTCGGATCGATCAACCACGATTGATCTCAGAAGGGCCGCCGCAAGGCGGCCTTACTGTTTCCGGGTCTGCGGCACGGTTCCTTGACCGTTCCGAAACACAAGGGCTATACCATCGGCCCTTCACGTTTCATCCACGGACCCGTCCATGGCCCCACGCCATCCGCCACGGTTCGTCGTGCGTACGCTCGACGACGCGGCCCGCGAACGCCGCCGGCGCCTCCTGCTGGGAGGCGGCTGGGCCGTGAGCGTGGCGTTGGCCCTGCTGCTGGGCGCGTGGTACGGCGGCCGCAAGCCAGCCAGCACGGCCGGTCATGGCGATGCGCAGCGCACGGCCACGGAAACCGAAGACCTCCGCCAGCAGGTGGCCAATCTCCAGCGGGATGCCCAGGTCGGCGATGTCGCCACCCGCGAGCTGAAACGCAACCTTGCCGAGCGCGACGAGGAAATCAGCGGCCTGCGCACCGATCTGGATTTCTACTCCCGGCTGGTCGGCGGCGACAGCCAGCGCCAGGGCCTGCGCATCCAGGGCGCCCGTGGCACGCCGGTAAAAGACTCCCCGCAGGCCTGGAACCTCGTCGTGACGCTTACCCAGAACGCCCGCCGCGGCGAGCTGGTGAAAGGCACCCTCCACCTCAGCGTGGAAGGCATCCAGGCGAGCAAGGTCGTCACCCTCGAAGGTGCGGCCCTCGGCCAGTCCGGCGACCTCGTGGACCAGCCCTTCTCCTTCAAATACTTCCAGCAGGTGCAGACCAGCTTCACCTTGCCCACCGGATTCCAGCCGGCACGGCTGCGACTGGTAGCCGCCGTGCCCGGCGGCGAATCCGTGGACACCACGATCGCCTGGACCGACGCCACCCGAAACGAGGACACCAACGATGTTCGGCAGTAACCGCAAGACCCAGCCACCCGCCGTAAGCCCCGCCGCCACCAGTCTGATCGCCCAGGGCGTCGTCCTGCGTGGTGATATCGACTTCCGTGGCGCGCTGCACCTGGACGGCACCATCGAGGGCAACGTACGGGCGGAGGGTGATGGCATTCTCACCATCAGCGAGACCGGGCGTGTCGTCGGGCGCGTGGACGTGCCACACGCCGTCATCAACGGCGGCGTCACGGGCGACGTCGAAGCCCGCGACCGCCTGGAACTGGCGCCGCTGGCCCATATCGAGGGCGACGTGCAGTACCAGGTGCTGGAAATGGCAGCCGGCGCGAAGGTGAACGGCCGGATGATCCATCGGGCGCCCCCCACCGTGCGCCAGCTCGCCGAAAGCGCCACCGAGGTCACCCGGGCACTGACCAAGGCTTGACCTGTCACGGATCGGCGCCATTATGGGCGCATGAACAACCCCTTCCCCATGGCTCCCACCGCCGCCGCGCCGGACTACCGGTCGGCCGGTGCACCCCTGATCTTCACCGAGGCCGCTGCCCGCAAGGTGCATGAGCTGATCGAAGAAGAAGGCAATCCGTCGCTCAAGCTGCGCGTGTACATCAACGGCGGCGGCTGCTCGGGCTTCCAGTACGGCTTCACCTTCGACGAAGACCAGGCCGAGGACGACCTCGCCATCTCCCGCGACGGTGTCACCCTGCTCGTCGATCCGCTCTCCCTCCAGTACCTCACGGGCGCAGAGATCGACTACAAGGAATCCTTCAGCGGCTCGCAGTTCGTCATCCGCAATCCCAATGCGAAGACGACCTGCGGCTGCGGCTCGTCCTTCAGCGCCTGAGCCACCGGGCGTGAGCGCACGGATGGATCGCGACAAGGCCGTGGCGGCGGAAGCCCGCGAGAACGTCTTCGCAGGCGTCGACATCGATCGCATGGCCGAACGCCGCGACGACCGCCTGTGGGTGGAAGAAACCGAACGCGCAGCGGATACCCGCTTCCTGGTGCTCGATACCGAAGGCCGCGCCATGGCCCTTACCGGTGCCGACCTGCCGCAGTGGATGTCGTCGAACATGCGTGCCGAACGCTTCGGCGACGTGCCTGCCACCTTTCTGGGCCTTGCCCGCGATTCCGCCTGGTTCGCGCTGGTGCTCGACGAAGCCCACGTGGAGATCTTCGTCGCCCTCACCGGAGCGCGTCGCGTCGGCTTGCGCGATGCCGGACTGGCCTTTCCCGCCTTCGAGGCCGGTCTGTTTGCCTTCGCCAAGGGCGTGACGCACTGGCAGCGACAGATGCGCTTTTGCAGCCTCTGTGGCGCACCGACGATGGTGGTGTCCTCCGGGCATCGTGTGCAGTGCACGAATCCGGACGAGCCCCACCTGCACTTCCCTCGTACCGACGCGGCGATCATCGTCATCGTCGAACACGAGGATGCCTGCCTGCTCGGGCGGCAGCGCGGCTGGCCCGTGGGACGCTACTCGACGCTGGCCGGCTTCATCGAGCCCGGTGAGTCGCTGGAAGACGCCGTGAAACGCGAAGTACGCGAGGAATCCGGCGTCGAGGTACTCCACGCCACCTACCATTCCTCACAGCCGTGGCCGCTACCTGCCTCGCTGATGGTCGGCTTCACCGCCACCGCGAAGAACCGCGACATCCGCCTGCGCGACGACGAACTGGAAGACGCCCGCTGGTTCACCGTGGCCGACATCGTCGAAGGCATGGCCAACGGCACGCTCGGCGTACCGCCACCGCTATCGGTGTCCTACCGGCTGATTGAGCACTGGCTCGCAGAACGAGGCGTCAGCCTCGATGAACTGGTTTCAGCCACGCCCCGCCGCTGATCCACAGCCCGGCGCCCTTCGCCTACAATCGGGCCATCGACACGCGGACTGCATCGTCATGGCCCTACGCCTCTTCGCCGTACTCATCGCCCTGGTCATCGTCTGGAGCGTGCCCCAGCTTGCCCGCTGGCGCGACGATCGCTGGTTCCGCGCCTGGGTGAGCCGGCTGGGCGATCTCTCCGGCGCGGGTCGCGTGGCGGTGGTGCTGCTCGTACCCGTCATCGGTTGCGCCATCATCGGCGGCATCCTCCGCGCCCTGCCCCTGTTCGACATTGCCTGGTTCGTCTTCGCGGTGCTGGTGCTGATCTATGCGCTGGGACCGCGCGAAATCGAGACGGACCTCGATGCCGTCCTGCATGCCCCCGACACGCTTCGCCGCGAAGAGGCCGTGGCCGCCCTGCGCCAGGACGAACAGCCCCTGCCGTGGTTTGCACCGGCGCTCGTGGAAGCAACTTTCTACGCTGCCCTGCGTCGTCGCTTCGGCGTGTTGTTCTGGTTCTTCGTTCTGGGCCCCGTCGGTGCCCTCGGCTACCGGCTGGCGCAGTTGCTGGGCCGCGACGCATCGCTTTCGCTGGATGGCGACGCACGCTCTGCGGCGCGACGCCTCGTGGACGCACTCGACTGGATCCCCGCACACCTCATGGTGTTCGCCATGGCCCTCGTATCCGACTTCGATGCCGTGGTCGGCGCGTGGCGCCATTGGCACCGTCACTCCGGCAGCCCGCGCTCGCGCCTGGAACCGGATTTCCTCGGCGCCGTCGCCCGCGCAGGAGTCGATGCCGACGTGGAAGCCGGCGACGGCTACGTGCAGGACGTAAGCGACCCCATCGCGGAACTCGAAGACGCACGCCGCGTCATACGCCGCGTGCTGATCGTGTGGCTGGCCGTGGTCGCCGTGATCGTGCTGGCGGCGTGGTTCGCCTGAGGCTTCACCTCAGGCCTTGTCGCCACGCAATTCGACCACGCGCTGTTCCAGCACGACGGCATTCGCACTGCCCACGGGTAGCGCCGTGCCACCCACCAGCTCGATGCGCGACCAGAACCGGCGCGGCAGGCGGGCACGATGCAGCGCATCGTCGCGACGGCTGAAGATGCTTCCCCACATACCCCGTAGCGCCAGCGGCACCACGGGCACCGGGCGACGCGCCAGGATGCGATCGACGCCAGGCCGGAAGGGTGCGATCGAGCCATCCTTCGTCAACGCCCCTTCGGGGAACACGCAGACGACTTCCCCCGCAGCCAGCGCCTGATCGATCTTCTCGAAAGCCTCTTCCATCAAGGCTTCGTTTTCGCTGCGGCCGGCGATGGGAATCGCCTTCGCCGTGCGGAACACGAAGTTGAGCACGGGAATGGAAAATATCTTGTAGTACATCACGAAGCGCATCGGACGGCGCACGCATGCCATCAGGATCAATGCGTCCATGAAGCTGACGTGGTTGCACACCACGAGCGCGGCACCTTCATCCGGCACGTTCTTCAGTCCATCCACCCGCACGCGATAAAGCGTATTCACCAGCACCCAGGTGATGAATCGCATCATGAATTCGGGCACGAGCGTGAAGATGTACACGGCCACCGCGATATTCATGAGACCGGTAACCAGGAAAATCGTCGGCACATCCAGGCCAAGCAGTGTCAGGCCGATACCGAAACCAGAGGCAATGCAGATCAGCAACGCATTGACGATGTTGTTGCCAGCGATGATGCGCGACAGCTTGTCGCGCTGTGCCCGGCTCTGCACAAAGGCAAACAACGGCACGACGTAGAAACCCGCGAAGGCACCGATCATCGTCAGATCGAATGCCACGCGCCATGCACCCGGCGCGGCAAGGAAACCCTTCCAGTCGAGCATCACGCCGACGGGAAGCGTGGGATGGGCAAAGAAGAGATCCACGGCAAATACGGTAAGGCCGAAGGCGCCCACCGGCACAAGGCCGATCTCCACGCGACGCCCCGACAGGCGCTCGCACAGGAGCGAACCGATGCCGGTACCCAGCGAGAACAACGTCAGGGCCAGCGTATTGACCGAGCCATCGCCGCCGAGGATATGACGCGTGTAGTTCGGCAGCTGCGCCACCATCACCGTGCCGAAGAACCAGAACCAGGAAATGCCGAGCACCGCATTCCAGATGGCGCGGTCTTCATGCGTGATCTTCAGTACGCGCGAGGTTTCGCTGACCGGATTCCAGTTGAACTTGAGATCGGGTGCCGTGGCCGGAGCAGCCGGAATGGCGCGACAGACCAGGTAACCCGTCAGAGCAATGAGGATGGTCGCCGCCGATGCCGCCAGTGTCCCATAGCCCGGAATCAGCATGAGCGAATTGCCGACGATCATGCCGATGAGCATGGCCAGCTGCGTACCCGTCTCCACGAGGCCATTGCCCCCTACCAGTTCGCTACGCTCGAGCGCCTGCGGCAGGATGGAATACTTGATGGGACCGAACACCGTGGAATGCATGCCCATCAGGAACAGCACCACCAGCAGAAGCGAAACATGATGCGTGAAAAAGCCAACGGCGGCGATCGCCATTGCCAGGATTTCGAACAACTTAACGAAACGGATGATCCGGGCCTTCTCGAATTTCTCGGCCAGTTGCCCCGCCGTGGCGGAGAAGAGGAAATACGGAAGAATGAACAGCGCCGGCGCAAGATTGGTGTAAAGCGATACCGTCTTGTCCGGAAGCGCCATCTGGAAGGCCACAAGCATGACCATGGCATTACGGAATGCGTTGTCGTTGAACGCACCTAGTGCCTGGGTCCAGAAAAACGGCGCGAACCGGCGCTTGCCAAGGAGGGAAAACTGGGACATGCCATGCGCAGCCTGATGGTTTGGAAGCAGTGTATCCCAGAGGTCCGGCATCACGGCAAGGCAGGCACCGACAGACGCCGTGGCCATGGCGCCGGAGACTGCATGCCCCAAAACAACGATCAAGGAGCGATCATGCCCACTTTGCAAACCCCCAGGGCCATTCTGGCCGCACTCGCCACTACAGGGTGTCTGGCCGCAAATGCGGAGGATGTCCGCCTTCCATCTTCCGCCTATGTACCGCACATCGAGATACGCGATGGTGACGCTTTCGAGGGGAACCGGAGCATCCATCACGACATCGTGGTCGTACGTGATGTCAACCGGTACAGGGATGAGAAGGTCATTCTCGTCCGCTCCACCGTCCAGCAGCGGCCTTCTTACGCCGGCCTGGTCTGGCCTTTTGACGAGCCGGAGCACGAATATGGCATAGCCCTGAGCATGGCGGACGCCTACCATGTCTGGACACAAGTCGTGGCGCCCGGGCTGCCTGGCGACCAGGTAAGGCTGGTGCGTCAGGCGCCGCGATCCGATGGCGCCACCGACCGCACGATACAGGACAAGATCAGCTTCAAGACCAGTGTCGGCATAGGAACCGGAGTCGAAACCAATGGCCCCCTGGCCAAGGATGGCGGCCTTTCCCTGGGCAAGCTACCGATCAGCTTCACGAGCGGGTTAGAGCAATCGACCGAGCGTACCGTCAGCATGACGCTGAAGGACTATTTCACGGATAGTTTCGTCACCAGAACCGACTACTCGCAGGTAGCGGCGTGGGCATTCCGCCTTGCTCCCGATATCGCCAACGACCTGTGGTACTCGTATTCACACTATCGCATCGGTCCAGGCTGGCTCTACAACCTCGCGAAGTTCACACCCATGATGCAACAGGCGGCCATCGAGGTGGTTTCGGAATGGCGGATTCCAGGCAGCTATGAAGGTCCGATATACATCTGGACAAACAGTCGCGTTGACTCGCGCACGCGAAGCGGTCAGGCCGGCGCCAATTTCGTGGAACGTGACCCGGCATCCGAGGTCAGCCATCTCACGGAAGTGGACATGGCTACACCCCAACTCGCCAGGCAGCAGGTCGTCAGGCTTCAGTCGCTGTCCGGCAATGGCGATTGTCTCACCCAGAAGCACACGGACAAACCCGCGATCACGCTGGAATCATGCACCTCGGGCGATGTGATGCCCGAACAGCAATGGTATCTGGATAACGACAGTACTTATCGCAATCGTGCGAGCGGCATGTGCCTCGCCGCCGATGTACTCAGCGGAGGTGCCGCAGCCGAGGCATGTGATGGCGCCATGCTCAACAAGCAATGGGAATGGCGCGCCGACCGAATCCACTCGCGTTTCATGGATGGCGGCGCATGGCGCCTTTATGTGCGTGACGGAAAGCCCATGACTATCTTCGACCCTGTCAGGCATCAGAACACCCCCAGCAATCCGTTTCATGCATTGCTGAAGCCATGGTCGTCATATCCGCACGCGCCTACCCAGGGCGATGTGGTGCCTGCCCTTGTCGGAACCTCACCCCAGATATCGCAAGGCCTGCTCAGCTACAAAGCCATAGGCAATGACGAGCGCTGGCAGCCGGTTCCCGTCGATTCAAGTCGTTAAGCTCACCAGCTGACGAGCAGCCCCTGCATCATCCGTCATGCCCGGGCACGAGGCGGCGTTCATCAATGATGGCGTCGCCTCTTTTTTTATCCGGGAGATCCGCCATCGCAGTTACCCACGCCTTATCGTAGCCATCATGCACCCTACAGTGTAGGCGCCGAGCCCTCCTTCACTTTAGGAGTTCACCTACAGTCGTGACCGGGCGATGTAGGCAATCTAAGCCTACCCACCCCCACGCCAAAGGATTGGCTATGAAACATCGATACCTTACCCTGGCTGTATCCGTCGCCTTGTTGCATGCCGCCACCTGTTCTGCCTCCTCCGTCGTCATTCCACTGTCTCCTCTCCCACATGCCGAAATGGCGGCCGCACTTGTTCCAGGTGCGACACCCGATACCGCAGATACGCGAATCACCCGTGCCTTTGACGGCCGGGTCGCGTGGATACACGAACATGACCTGGACGATCCTGCCGTACGCCGGCATGCTCATGCCGCGCTCGATGCCGGACTGTTTGTCCTCGTAACGGCGACTGGCGCGCATCGATCCAATGGTTCGAACATCTTCGGCATCGAAGCCACCAGCCAGAGGACGGTGTATCACCGGCAGGCCGGTGGAAAACTTGAAGCAGCGTCGGTCGCCGATACCCTGATGCCATCGGAAGCATCGACACTCATCGCCGACTGGATTGACCAGCGCACGGTGCGCCCGGCGATTACTTCACGATGTGCCCGGCTGATGAACGGACCTGGAGCCCAGAGCACCTATCATCCGCGAAAAGAATTCAGCAAGACCGAATTTTTTTCCAATGGCCGCTCGATCGAGTATGACGTCGCTGTCGTTCGCCAGATCAGGGCCGGTAATGACAACAAAGTCATCTCTATAAAAACCACAACGATCAACCGGCCAACAAGCAATGGCGCCTGGAATGGACAACCCAATGTCGATCGCGGCCGACTGCTCATCATTCCCCAGAAATACGTCGTGCTTACCTCCGTGCAGCCGGTAGGTGATACCGCAGACATCCAGCTGGACCAGGCACAGCCCATGGGACGTGGCCCGTCTTCGGAGCAGATCACTTATGAAACCGAAGTCCAGACCCAGGCTGGATCGAACACAACCGGAAAGATCGTCGATTTCCTGAGCGGCTTCGTCGATGGCCCCAAGGGCGCACTCGCGAAGTTGCCTGTGCTTTTCTCGACGCCATCGGATCAACGCACCGAGAGGAAATCAAGCACGACAACCCTTACCGACTACGGTGTCGAACTGACGAAGCTCAAGGCCCCCAATGGCGCTGAGCAGGCCATGTGGATCTATGAACTGGATAGATCCATCCAGTTAGACAACTCCCGCTTCGAAGATGGGGAAGACGGGCAATACAAGAACTACTCGATGAAGAAGTCCACCCCCATGATGCGAGCCGCGACGCTGACCACGCTGTCGACCTGGAACGTGCCGGGTCACTGGCGAGGATCGGTCGACCTGACGACCAGGGCTACCATTCAGAACATCCAGTTCAGGGATCCGAAGCTGGGAGCGCCTATCTTCTCTGCGGATAAACGGGACGATATCCATGTCACGTATCGCGTAGACCTTGATTCTCCGCTCCTGGCCAGACAACCCGTCGTGCGTTTGCAATCGAGAGCGATGGATGGCTTTTGCCTGGCCCAGCCAGATGCATCCTCATCGCGAATCGACCTCGCCGAATGTGACGCAGGCGAAAGCGGCCCGGAGCAGCAGTGGATGCTGGACGAAGAGCGACGCTATCGCAATCGCGCAAGCAATCACTGCCTCACTGTCAACAGGCAGACCGGCGACATCACCGCCACAACGTGCAAAAGCGGTCTGAACCAACAGTGGACCTGGGCAGCCGATCGCATCGTCGCCGGTATCAATGGCGGCAATAGCGAGCGCTTGCACGTTCTCCATGGGGAGCCCAGCGGCAGATTTATCGAGTCCGCTCACGACCTTGTCGAATTCAATCCACGACACGAACTACTGAAGCCCTGGTCGAACTACCCCGAAGCACCCCGTGCCGGCAGCCTCATTCCCAATCCGGACGGAAAGAGCGACCCGGTGCCTCCGTATTACCTGCAGTTCAAGCGGGTATCCGATGGTGAGCGATGGATCATCAAACCCGTCATGAACGAGCTGTGATGTCCGCATTTGATCGCTCCAGGGCGCGATAGGCGATATCGCGGCGGTGGAACGCACCCGTGAAGTGGATGCGTTCCACCGCCTCATAGGCGTTTTCACGAGCCTGCGCGATCGTGGCGCCCAGTGCGCACACCGTCAGCACGCGGCCACCTGCGGTCACAGGCCTACCCTCGCTATCGGTGGCCGTACCGGCGTGAAATACCTTCACATCGGTACCGAAATCGCCGTCTGCACCGGTAATCACGTCACCCGTACGCACCTTGCCCGGATAGCCGCCGGCCGCGAGCACGACGCCGAGCGACGGACGTTCGTCCCAGATGGCATCGACACGGCCGATGTCACCGTCGAGCGCCGCCTCGACCAGATCCACCAGGTCGGACTGCAAGCGCAACATGATCGGCTGGGTCTCCGGATCACCAAAGCGCACGTTGAACTCGATGACCTTCGGCGCGCCGCTCTTGTCGATCATCAAGCCAGCGTAGAGGAAACCGGTAAACGGTGCGCCATCGGCCGCCATGCCGGCGAGGGTGGGCTCGATGATCTCGCGCATGACGCGGGCGGAGACCTCGTCGGTGACTACCGGCGCCGGTGAATACGCGCCCATGCCGCCGGTATTCGGACCCTTGTCGCCATCGTCGCGACGCTTGTGGTCCTGGCTGGTCGCCATCGGCAGCGCACGCTTACCGTCGGCAATGACGATGTAGCTGGCTTCCTCGCCATCGAGGAATTCCTCGATGACGACGCGCGAAGAGGCATCGCCGAAGGCCTTCTCGCCAAGCATGTCCTGCAACGCCGCCTCGGCTTCCGGCAGCGTCATGGCCACGACGACACCCTTGCCGGCCGCCAGGCCGTCGGCCTTGATCACGATGGGAGCGCCCGTCTCACGCACATGCGCCAGCGCCGGGGCCAGCTCGGTGAAGACGGCATAGTGCGCCGTGGGAATGCGATGACGGGCCAGGAAATCCTTGGCGAATGCCTTGCTGCCTTCGAGCTGCGCGGCGGCCGCGCGCGGACCGAAGCAGCGCAGACCTTCAGCCGTGAAGCGGTCGACCACACCGGCGACCAGCGGCACTTCCGGACCGACAATGGTGAGGCCCACGCCTTCGGCCTTCGCCAGGGCCACGAGGCCGTCGATGTCCGTCACGACCACGGCCGCGTTGCGTAGCTTCGACTCGATGGCGGTACCCGCATTGCCCGGTGCCACGATCACCTCTTCCACGCGCGACGACTGCGCGATCTTCCAGGCCAGCGCGTGTTCGCGACCGCCGCTGCCGATGACGAGGACTTTCATGAGGGGACTCCAGGCCGGGTAATCGCCCATTCTACCCGCCCACCTGTAGGAGCGCGCCTTGCGCGCGACCGGGGGCACGGCGGAGTCTGTCGTTCGGATGCGTTACGGCTTTACCGGTCGCGCGCAGGCGCGCTCCTACAGGGTGGGGTGGATGAGGGCCAGGAGGGCGCCTCTGGGCAGCTTGCCCGTTTCGTTGCGCGGCAATTCGGCCACGAAGCGCAGGGGGCGCGGCAGGAAGACGGGATCGACCGCACTGCGCAGGGCGTTCAGCACGTCCTGTTCACCGAGACCGGGCGCGACCACCAGCCCGGCGATGCGGCGGATACCGGAGTTGTCGGCCTCGTCGAGCTGGAACAGCACGCCGTCGCGCACGCCTTCGATGGCAAGCAGGCGCCGGTTGAGGTCGCCCAGCGAGGCCCGCTTGCCTGCGATCTCCAGCAGGTCGGTGTTGCGGCCACACAACCGGAAACGCCTGCCCTCGTCATGCAGCGTGACGATATCGGCCAGCACGATCGGCTCCGCCAGTTGCGGTGCCTCGACCTGCGTGCCATCGGGCTGCGGATGCAGCGAGGCCCCCTCGTAAAGCAGCCAGTCGTCGTCCGTCGAGGTGCGCCGGCTGGCAAAGACACAGGTTTCCGTCGAGCCAAACACCTCGTACAGCGGCGCACCGAAACGGGCCTCGGCGGCCATCGCCAGTTCCCGTGGCATGGGGGCGGTGGCCGATACGAACGCCGCCAGGGAAGGAAACGCCACTCCCGACTCGACGAGCGCGCGCAGGTGTACCGGCGTGGTCACCAGCACCCGTGGCTCCGGCAGCTGCGCAAGGGCGGCGGCCACGTCCGCAGGAAAGAACGGGCGGCCGGCATGGATGCCGACTTCGGACAGCAAGGGCATGAGCACCGAGGTCTCCATGCCGTACATGTGCTGCGGCGGCACGGTGGCAACGCTGTGAAAGCCGTCGCCGATGACCTTGCGCAGCATCCGTTCGTTGCCTGCATTGCTGGCGACAAACGCCCCCCAGGTTTTCACGTTGGGCTTGGGACGCCCGGTGGAACCGGAGGTATAGCCAATCGCGACGATGGCATCGGCGGCAATGGCGGGCACCTCGCCATAGGCTGGCACGCTTTCGTGCAGCGTCGGCATGCGCACATAGCCGAAGGGCGCCGGCGCAAGCGCCAGATCGCCAATGGCGTAGGCACCGGCATGCTGCGCCATCACTTCGTCCACGGCATGGGGCGCGCGCGAGGGCGGCAGAAGATTGATCTGACCTCGTAGGATCAACGCAACGAAGGCTACGAGGAAGGCGTAGCGGTCTTCGCAAAGATTCACCGCAGCGCTGGCATCGGGCAGGCTCGCCGCCACCCGCTGCGCGTGAGCAAGAAATTCGCCAGCGGACACGGCGCGGCCATCCCTCCACGCGACCACACGCGACGGCGGGCCGGCCAGCAACGGCAGACGGGGCGCGGCAGCACGCCCGGATGATTCATAGACGATCGACAATGGCGCCCTCCCCCTCAGGTGCGGATCATAGCCCCGCTCAGGGCGTCGCGGATGGTGCTGGGGCGATCCAGGCCGCCCAGCGGCGCGTCGAGCGCCGCTTCCAGCCGTTCGCCGAAATACCGTTCCAGCGTCGCCACATCGCGCGCGGGCGGCTGTCCATGGGGATTGGCGCTGGTGGACACCAGCGCCCCGCCAAAGGCCTGGCAAAGCGCCGCAGCGGGCTCGTGGGACGTCACCCGCAGGGCAATGCCATCGTGCGCACCAGCCACCCAGGCAGGAACGTGGGCGCTGCGCGGGAATATCCAGGTATTGGGACCGGGCCATGACGCCCGTACCTGCGCCAGCACCTTATCGGATACCCGGCCGAAGTCGATGTACGGCCGCACCTGCTCGAAGTCGGCGGCGATGAGCAACACACCCTGGGTGGGCGGGCGCTCCTTCAGCGCGAACAGGCGATTCAGTGCCGCCTCGTCGTGCGGATCGCAGCCAAGGCCGAACACGGCCTCGGTGGGATAGGCCAGCACGCCGCCTTCGCGAAGGAAGACGGCCGCATCGCCGACGGAGGAACGATCAAAGCGACACATGTCACTCGGCCGCCGGAGTGGCCGCCTTCGTGGAGGCCTTCTTCGTCGCAGCCTTCTTTACCGCCGTCTTTTTGGCCGCAGTTTTCTTCGTGGCCGTCTTTTTGGTGGCCGTTTTCTTGGTTGCGGCCTTCTTGGTCGCCGTCTTCTTCACCGCAGCCTTTTTCGCCGCCGGCGCCTTCTTCGCTGCCGCTTTCTTGCTGGCCGACTTCTTCGTGGCCTTGCCGCCACGCGGCTTCTTCACCGGAGCGGCCGCCAGCAGTTCCAGGCATTCGGTTTCGGTGAGCGTCTTCGGATCGCGATCCTTCGGGATGCGCGCATTCTTCTCGCCGTCGGTGATGTACGGGCCATAGCGGCCGTTCAACACCTGAACGTCGTTGCCGAAGTCCAGGATGATGCGATTGGCGATGGCCTCGAGCTTTTCCTGCACCAGCTGCGTCGCGCGCGGCAGTTCGATGGTGTACGGATCGTCTTCCGGCTTGAGCGAGGCATAGGTGCTGCCCTGCTTCACGAAGGGTCCGAAGCGGCCGATGCCGACGGTGACGTCCTCTCCGTTTTCCGCCTGACCGAGGTTGCGCGGCAGCTTGAACAGCTCCATGGCCTCGTCGAGCGTGATCGTGTGCATGCTCTGGCCGGGGCGCAGGCTGGCGTAGGTGGGTTTGTCCTCGTCGTCCTTGCTGCCGATCTGCGCATAGGCGCCGTAGCGGCCCAGGCGCACCGACACCGGCTTGCCGGACTTGGGATCCGCGCCCAGTTCACGCGCGCCCGTGGCCTCGCTGCGATCCACGCTTTCGGTCTTGTCGTCCACCAGTGTCTTGAACGGCTGCCAGAAGCGCTCCAGCAACGGCACCCACTGCTCTTCGCCACGGCTCACTGCATCGAGCTCGTCTTCGAGGCGGGCGGTGAAGTCGTAGTCGACGTACTGCGTGAAGTGGCCCGAAAGGAACTGGCTCACGGCACGACCCACGTCGGTGGGCTTGAACCGACGGCTGTCGAGCAACACGTACTCGCGGCTCAGCAGCACCTGGATGATGCTGGCATACGTGGACGGGCGGCCAATGCCGTATTCCTCGAGCGCCTTCACGAGGCTGGCTTCGGAATAGCGCGGCGGCGGCTCGGTGAAGTGCTGGTCGGCGGCGATGGCTGATACCGGCACGACATCGCCCTGGGTCAGGCGCGGCAGGCGACGCTGTTCTTCGTCGTCCTCGCCCTTCTGGTCGCGCCCCTCTTCGTAGACGGCCAGGAAGCCCGGGTCGATGACGGTGGTGCCGGTGGCGCGGAAGGCCGAGTCGTCGACCGGGAACTCCACCGACACGGTGTTGAGCGTGGCGTGGACCATCTGGCAGGCGACCGTGCGCTTCCAGATCAGCTCGTAAAGCTTGCGCTGGTCGTCGTTGAGGAACGAGGCGACGCTGCGCGGAATGCGCATGGCCGAGGTCGGACGCACCGCCTCATGGGCTTCCTGTGCATTCTTGGACTTCGACTTGTAGACCTGCACGGCGTCCGGCAAGGCGGTCTTGCCGTATTCGCGCCCGATCAGGTCGCGCAGCTCGGCCACGGCATCGTCCGACAGTGCCACCGAGTCGGTACGCATGTAGGTGATGAGACCCACGTTGCCCTCGCTGCCGAGGGACACGCCCTCGTACAGGCCCTGGGCCACGCGCATCGTGCGGCTGGTGGAGAAGCCGAGCTTGCGGGCGGCCTCTTGCTGCAACGTGGATGTGGTGAACGGCGGCGCCGGGCGGCGCTTGCGCTCGCGGCTGGTGACCTCGCCCACGGTGAAGCGGCCACCGGCTGCCTTCTCCAGGGCAGAGCGAGCGGCCAGGGCGTCGGTTTCGTTGGTGAGGTCGAACTGCTCGAACTTCTTGCCGTGCAGCTTGACCAGGCGGGCCTCGAAGGCGCCGTCCTGGTGGGTGAGGCTGGCCTGGATCGTCCAGTACTCGCGGGCCTTGAAGGCTTCGATCTCCAGTTCGCGCTCGACGATCATGCGCAGGGCCGGAGACTGCACGCGACCGGCCGACAGGCCGCGCTGCACCTTGCGCCAGAGCACCGGGGACAGGTTGAAGCCCACCAGGTAGTCGAGGGCGCGGCGGGCCTGCTGGGCATCCACGAGGTCGTGGGACAGCTTGCGCGGGTTGGCCACGGCCTCCTTGATGGCCTTGGGCGTGATCTCGCTGAACACCACGCGCTGGACATCCTTGCCCTCGAGCAGGCCGCGCTCCCTCAGGATCTCGCTGATGTGCCAGGAGATGGCCTCGCCTTCGCGATCCAAGTCGGTCGCGAGGTAGATGCTGGTGGCCTTGCTGGCCGCCTTGGCGATGGCATCCACGTGCTTCTCGTTGCGGTCGATGACCTCGTAGGCCATCGCGAAGCCGTGGTCAGGATCGACCGCGCCCTCCTTCGGCCGCAGGTCACGGACGTGACCGTACGACGCCAGCACCTGGAAATCCGTGCCCAGATACTTGTTGATCGTCTTGGCCTTGGCGGGCGATTCGACGATGAGGAGGTTCTTTGCCATGCGCTGATCGATTCCGGAATATCGCCAGGGACCAGAGTGGACCCTAGCGTGTGTATATATTTAGTTGGAAACATATCGCCGGGATGGCTGTCAAGCCGTGGCGATCAGACGACGCGCTGGTAGCGGTTCCCGGGCAACGTAGCGATCTCGCCTTCGAGCTCCAGCATCAGCAGCATCGAGGAGAGGGCTCCGGGGGATAGACCGGTGACGCCCACCAGGGTGTCCAAAGAAGCGGGATCGTAACCCATGGCGTCGAGGAGGCGGCGATATTCCTCATCCTGGCGCCAGTCGAACGGCCCTTTCCGGGCCTTTGGCGCCCCCGCGGCCGGGGGATCGAGCCGGCGGCGCAGCTCGGCGCCCAGCTCCATGGCGGCCGGTGCCAGTGCCGCCAGAATCTCATCGGGACGCTGGACCAGCCTCGCCCCGTCGGCGATCAGGGCATGGCAGCCCTCGGCCAGCCGGTTGTGAATGGAACCTGGCAGGGCGAACACCTCCCGGCCCTGCTCCCCCGCCTGTCGGGCGGTGATGAGGGAGCCGGACTTTACCCCCGCCTCGATCACCAGCACGCCCAGCGACAGGCCGGCGATGATGCGATTGCGCTGCGGGAAGTGAAACGCCTGGGCATGCGTGCCGGGCGGATATTCGCTGACGATGGCACCCTGCTCCGCGATACGTCGGGCCAGGGCATGGTGCTTGCGCGGGTAGACCCGGTCGGGCCCGGTGCCGATCACCGCGATGGTGGGCTGGCCTGCGTCCAGTGCCGCCGCATGCGCCGCCCCGTCCACGCCGTCGGCCAGGCCACTGGTCACCAGCAGGCCGCCGCTTGCCAGCTCGCTCGCAAACCGGGCGGCGTTGGCCAGTCCGGGAGCCTGCGCCTGCCGGGCGCCTACGATGGCCACCTGGGGGTGCAGCAGCAGCGAGGCATCGCCCTTCACGAACAGCGCTGCCGGGGGATCGGGCATGGCTTCCAGTTGGGGCGGGAAGTCCTCGTCGATGCAGCGGAGCAGGCGGTGGCCGGCTCCCTCGATCCACGCCAGGTCGGCTTCCAGGGTCGCTTCGTCGGGATGGGCGAGCCAGCGGCGCCCGTCTTCGTCGAGGGCTTCTTCGTGCCGTTGCAGCCAGGCCAGCAGCGGACGTGCCCCGCCGCGTACGACAAGGCCTTCACGCAGGCGGCGGGCACTCAGCCCCGGGGTACGCAGCAAAACGAGCCAGTCGCGGAGATCGGTGGAATCGGTCATCCGGCCAGTCTAGGCGAGCCCGGGGCCACCCGGGGCACCCGCGCCAGCCGCCACGGGACTGGCGCAAGGCCGGCGCAACGGGTCAGCCTTGCCCGCAGGCGAAGCGCTTCACTCTGGAAGCGACAGGCGGTCGCCACGATGAACCGGGCGGAGCGAGTCCATCACCAGGGCGTAGCTGACATGGTCGAAGGTGCGGAAGACCATCAGGTGCCCGGCAAACTCGTCGGGCAACTGGACCGACGGCGAGCTGTCGCGCCGATAGGTGTTGCCCCCCACGTCGTCGGCGATGCTGTCACCCTGCGCCATGATGGTGAAGGTCGTACCGTTGTCGACGCCGTCGGCCGAACCAGCCGAAATGGCTACGACCTGCATGGCGCCGACGGCATTCTTGGCGTCGCTGAAGGCGATCACACGCGGATCGGCCGGCATCGATTTCGGCGCATGCGGGTAGAAATACGGGTCGTAAGGCTTGTCGTCGACCGGCATCAGGCGGTCGCCCTTGCGGACTTCGAGCGTCGAATCCACCAGTACCAGGCTGGCCACGTCACCCTTGGTCGCGATCACTTCGGCCGTACCGATCACCGAGACTTCCACGCCACGATCCTGGCCGGTGCCCCAGTGGGTATCGTGGATGGTGTCTTCCATCCAGGGCGAGGGATAGGCCGTGACATCGTCGTCCAGTTCGTCGGCGACGAAGGAACCCTGGCCAGGCCGGGTCAGTTCATCCACATGGCCCTGCCCCTCGTGCTGGCGGAAACGCTGGGTGGGGCGGACGATGGCCCAGCGCTGGCCCGGCTGTGCCGAGTCGAGCTTGCGGGCATACATCTTGTTGCCGGGCGCGGCGCGCAGGCGGTTTTCCTCGAAGCCCACCAAGTAGGGCGCGCGCTTGACTGAGTCGGCACTCATGACCCTCAGTTCCTTGAGGAAGGTACGCAGATTCGCCAGGGGAATGGCCGAAATGGGCTCTCCCTCCGGGCGCACACGTGGCTCCAGGCTGATGCGCGGCGTATTCGTGCCATCGAGGGACAGGTTCAGCACGTCGCCGGGATAGATCAGGTGCGGGTTGCCCACCTGCGGATTGGCCTGCCAGATTTCAGGCCAAAGCCATGGCTTACTCAGGAACTTCGCCGAAATGGCCCACAACGTGTCGCCCTTGCGGACCGTGTAGGTATCGGGATGCCCGGGGCGCAGCTGGGATGCGGCCGCGTAGACGGCCACGGTAAAAAACATGCCGCCCAGCAGCATGGCGAACTTCTTGATCATGGTGGGATTTCCCCCTCCCCGGTGCTGTGGCGAGTTTAGCTGAATCGACCACGCGCGCACTACGCAGGCCGCTCGCCCGGCCTGCCGCTCACGCGTAGAATAGGCGGCCATCCTACAAGGTCCATCTGCTTGGATTTCGCCGACTTGCCCGCATTTTGCAGGCCAAGGGCGCCGCAGTGGGCCACGCAACGATCAAGGTGACACCGTGTCCACCCTCACCATCCTGGAATTCCCCGATCCGCGCCTGCGTACCAAGGCCGCGCCGGTCACCACGTTCGACGATGCGCTGAAGCAGTTCGTCGCCGACATGTACGAAACCATGTATGCCGCCAACGGCGTCGGTCTCGCCGCCACCCAGGTCAACGTGCACCAGCGCGTACTGGTAGCCGACATGAGCGACGACCGCAGCGAAGCCCTGGCACTCATCAATCCCGAGATCCTCGAAAAGGACGGCCAGCAGGTCTACCAGGAGGGCTGCCTGTCGTTCCCCGGCATCTATGCCGACGTGACGCGCGCCCTCAAGGTGAAGGTCAGGGCGAACGACGTGAACGGCAATGAGATCGTGGTCGAGGCCGAAGGTCCGCTGGCCGTATGCATCCAGCACGAGATGGACCACCTGGCCGGTAAGGTCTTCGTCGATTACCTCTCCCCGCTCAAGCGCGGCATGCTGCTGAAGCGGATGGAAAAACAGCGCAAGGCCAGCGCCTGAGCATGGGCCTTCGTCCCCTGCGCGTGGTGTTCGCCGGAACACCCGACTTTGCCGTGCCCTGCCTCGAAGCCTGCCGCGCCGCTGGCGCCGAGGTCGTGGCCGTCTACACGCAGCCCGACCGCCCTGCGGGGCGAGGCCGCAAGCTGGCGGCCAGTCCGGTAAAGGAAGCCGCGCTCGCCGCCGGCATCCCCGTGGAACAGCCAGAATCCTTCAAGGCCTCGGCCGACCGTGACCAGCTGGCCTCCTACGCCCCCGACCTCATGGTCGTGGTGGCCTACGGGCTGATCCTGCCGCGCAAGGTGCTGGCCATCCCGCGCCTGGGCTGCTGGAACGTACACGCCTCCCTGCTGCCCCGCTGGCGCGGTGCGGCGCCGATCCAGCGCGCGATCCTGGCGGGCGATGCCGAGAGCGGCGTCGATCTCATGCAGATGGAAGCCGGCCTCGACACCGGCCCGGTACTGGTCGAACGGCGCACGCCCATCGCCGCCGACGAAACCGGCGGCAGCCTGCACGACCGGTTGTCCGCCCTGGGTGCCGAAGCTCTTGCCGAGGGCCTGCGTCGCACGATGGACGGTGAGACGCTGGTGCCGCGCACGCAGGCCGGGGAGGGTGTCGAATACGCCCACAAACTCGACAAGACCGAGGCGAAGCTCGATTTCACCCGGCCGGCCATTGAACTGGAGCGCAAGGTCCGCGCCTTCGACCCCTGGCCGGTCGCCGAAGCCGAAGTGGCCGGCGAGCGCCTGCGCATCTGGTCGGCCCGCGCCATCGCAGCCGAAGGCCATGCCACGCCAGGCGAAGTGATCGCCTCGTCGCGCGAGGGCATCGATATCGCCTGTGGCGCTGGCGCCCTGCGCCTGCTGGCCGTACAGCGTGACGGCGGACGCCGCATCGGTGCAGCCGATTACCTCAACGCTCGCCCGGAGCTGCGGAAGGCCGCTTCGTGAGCAAGGCTCCTTCCGTTCGCGCGCTGGCGGCACAGGCGCTGGCGGATATCGCCCTGTCCGGGCACTCCCTGCGCGAAGTGGCCGACCGCGCGCTGCCCCGGTTGCCCGACGCACGCGACCGCGCCCTGCTCACCGCACTGCTCAACGAAGGCGCCCGCTGGTGGCCTCGCTTCGACGCGGCACTTGATCGCCTGCTGGACAAGCCGATCCGTCGCAACGAACCGGTGATCCACGCCCTGCTGGTCACGGCGCTGGTCCAGCTGGAAATCCTCGAACTGGCCGAATACGCCGCCGTTGCGGCCACCGTGGAAGCCGTGCGCGAACTGCGTCGCCCGCGGCTGGCCGGCCTCACCAATGCCGTACTGCGTCGATGGCTGCGCGAGCGCCAGACCCTGCTTACCGCCCTGGATGCAGAACCCGCTACCCGGCACGCCCACCCCGCCTGGCTGGCTGCCGCGATCGCCCGCGACTGGCCCGACCAGACCGACGACGTGCTGACGGCGGCCAATCGCGAGCCGCCACTCATGCTGCGCGTGAATCGCCGGCGTGCCGAGCGGGCCGTCGTCGCCGACGAACTGCGTGCCGCGGGACAGCAGGTCGAACTTCATCCCTGGCTTGCCGACGGCCTCGTCCTTCCGCACAGCACCGACGTCACCCGCTTGCCGGGCTTTGCCGAAGGTCGTTTCGCCGTACAGGATGGCGCGGCACAGGTACCTGCCGACCTGCTTGCCCTCACGAACGGCCAGCGCGTGCTGGATGCCTGCGCCGCCCCGGGCGGCAAGGCGTGCCACGCACTTGAGCGAGCCGATGTCCATCTGCTCGCCGTGGAAGCCGATGCCCGTCGCGCGCCGCGCATCCGCCAGAACCTCGACCGGCTGGGCCTGCATGCCGAGGTCGTCGTGGGCGACGCAGGCGATACGAGTGCATGGTGGGACGACCAGCCCTTCGACAGGATCATGATTGACGCTCCCTGCTCGGCGACGGGAGTCATCCGGCGCCGGCCGGATGTCCGTCTTCACCGCAGGGAGGCGGACATCGCCGCCCTCGTGGCGCAACAGTCCCGCATCCTCGCAGCGTGCTGGAAGACGCTCGCCCCGGGCGGTCGCCTGCTTTATGTCACCTGCTCAATCCTTCGATGTGAAAACGAAGGGGTGATCGAAGCCTTTCTCCGCAACCACGCGGATGCAGCGGTGCTAGCCGTCGCCCTTCCCGCCGGCCAGCCGGCCGCCATCGGCTGGCAGGTGTTGCCAGGCGACGGGGACCTCGACGGAATGTATTACGCCCTCCTGGAAAAGAGCGCCAACTGAACGAGATCAGCGGCATGGTCATCCGAAGCGACAGGCCGGTGATGTAACATCGACCCGCATGCCGGGCTCCGGCGGCACCGTACGGCTGCCTGCATTCACGTGGCCGCGGTTTTCCCGACGGGCGTTGATGGAAAGAACACGCATGACCGCAGCCACCACGGCCGCCGAACCTGGTTACACCTGGCGTACCGTCCTGCTGAGCGCCCTCGTCGCCCTCGTGCCCCTGGCCGTTTCCGTACCCTACAAGCCGAAGGCGCTGCTTCTGCTGGGCCTGCTGGTGACCGGTATCGTGTTTCTCGTGCGCAGGCCGGACACCCGTCTTCGCTACCGGCTGGCCGGGGCCATGGTCGCGGTATGCCTGCTGCGCTTCGTCTACGCCATCGCCAACATCGCCTGGCACAAGCTCGGCTGGGGAGAGCTCGACCTCCCGGCGCAGACGCTGCTGTTCCTGGGCATCGCCGCCGTCTTCACCGTTCCCCTGGACTGGCGCCTCATCTGGAACCTGTTCGCCCTGGTGACGCTTGTGCTGGGAGGCTCGTGCATCGTGCAACATCATGTCATGGGCGTCGAACGTGCCTACGGCATCAGCGGTGGCGAATGGAGTGCCATCGAATTCACCATGGTCACGCTGTGCATGGTGCTGTTTTCCGTCATCCGGCTTATCCAGCCGGAGGTGTCGCGCCTCGAGCGCTGGCTGCATGCCGTCGCCGTCGGTGTGGGCGCCTATGGCGCCATCCTCACGCAGAGCCGTGGGCCGATGATCGCCTTCGTGCCGGCCTTGCTCGTCGTCATCGCCATTCATGTGCGACGCACGGGCCACTGGCGTGGCGCGCTGGTCTTCATCGGCATCCTCGCCGTGGGTGTCGCCGGTACCACGACCGTGCTCGACCACAAGGTCATTCACCGCTTCGGCGAAGTCAGCGGCGAAATATCCACCTTCAGCAAGGACAACACGGCCGGTCCGGTGCGGGAACGCCTTGCCATGTGGGAGGGTGCGCTGGCCGCCTTCAGCGAGCATCCGATCGCCGGCGTCGGCCTGGATCAGTTCGGCGTCTATTCGCGGGCCCGCATCGCGCGGGGCGAGGCCTCTGAAACCATCGCCAAGTACGACCACCCCCACAACGAATACCTGGAGGCCGCCGCAGCCGGAGGCCTTCCGCTGCTGGTCATCATTCTGCTGCTGTTCGTCCTGCCCGTCGTTCACTTCGCAAGACGCGTCGACAGCCCGGACGAATGGACGGCCACGCTGGCTACGGGCGGCCTCGCCCTGGTCATCGTTTATGCCCTTTCCGCCATGACCGACAACGTCTTCTACCGGGCCATGCCGCATTCGGTCTACCTCTTCCTCACGCTCGGTTTCATGCTCGCAACGGCACGCCCGGTGCGTGTCGCCCTGCCGAGGGGAGCGGCGGCGTAATGGCTCGCGTACACCTGCTCGCCTGGGACAACCAGCGCGGCCTTTCCCACGACATCGACGTGGTCGAGAAAGCCTTACGCGACCTGGGTCACGAGGTCACCGTCACTCGCCTGGGCTCACGCCGGCACGACGGCGCATGGCGCCTTCGCGGCATGCGTGCACGCATGCAACTGCGCTCATGGCTCAGCTTCGGAAAGCGCCCCGCCCGCTTCGACGTGAACCTCTCGCTCGAACACGTACGCCCTGCCAGCTTCGGCCTGGCCGATCTCAACCTGCTGATGCCGAACCCCGAGTGGGTTTCCTCGCGCAGCCTGCGTTACCTGCCCCGCTACGATGCACTGCTCACCAAGACACACGAAGCCACGCGCATCTTCGAGTCCCGCGGACTCCGGGCCATCGAAATCGGGTTCCGCAGCCGTGATCGTCACGACCCCACCGTGGCACGCAAGCCACGGTCGTTCCTGCATGCCGCAGGCTCCAGCCACCTGAAGGGCACCGCCACGCTGGTGGAGGTGTGGAAGCGCCATCCCGAATGGCCACTGCTCACCGTGCTGCGAGCCGGCCCTTCGGCCGAGGATGACGGCGGTGCCTCCAACCTGCGCATCGTCCGCGAACGGTTGTCCGATGAAGATGTGCAGCGGCTGCAGAACGAGCATACCTTTCACCTGTGCCTGTCGCAGACCGAAGGCTGGGGACATTACCTGGTGGAGGCGATGAGCTGCGCGGCGGTGGTGATCGCCTGCGATGGCGCGCCCATGAACCAGATGATCAACGAGAACCGAGGTATCCCGGTAGCGGCCCGCGAAGGCGAGGCCTACCATCTCGCACGCACCTGGCATGTGGATGAAGCCGCACTCGAACAGGCCATCGAGCGCGCCCTTGCCATGGGCGATGACGAGCAACGCACCCTCGGCGCCAACGCCCGGGCGTGGTATCTCACCAACCAGATTGCCTTCCCGGCACGCCTCGGTGCGGCGCTAGACTCGTTTGACTGATCCGGCCCGCACATCGGGCGGCGGCGTGGCGAATTCGGCAAGATACTGATCGAGGCCCAGCTCGCTGCGCACCAGCTTGCGCCGGCGGGTGTCGTCGAGGATGCGGTCGTTCGGGTTGTCGATGATGTTCTTGCGCGTGCGGTGGTACAGGTGCGTGGCCAGCCCGCTGAAACGCATCTCGCGACGCTGCAACCCCATGTGATACGCCCGGTGCACCAGCTCGGTGTCCTCGCGACCCCAGCCGGTCATGGTTTCGTTGAAGCCGTTCAGCGCCAGCAGGTCGTCGCGCCAGAAACCCATGTTGCAGCTCTTGATGCCACGCGTCTTGCGACCCGGCTTCGCGTACAGGCGCGCCAGCCACGGCAGGCGCAACGTATGCCGGCGTCGCTCGATACCCGGGGAGAAGAACGTGGCTCTCACCGAGCCGTCGGCCAGCATGCGTTGCGTAAGCGGCTCATCGCTGAGCACGCGCGAGCCCTGCACGTAGCAGCCCTTCATGGCGAAGGCCTCGTGGTCGGCCACGAAGTGCGGTTCGGCCACCATGTCGCCATCGAGCAGGATGATGTAGTCACCGGTGGCCGCGGCAATGGCCCGGTTGCGGGCCCGGCTCATCCGGGCGCCGTCGTCCGGCTGCCACAGGTGGACCAGCCGCATCGGGAAGCTGGCCGCCACGCGCTCGATCATCTGGCGTGTCTCGGCACGCGAGCCATCGTCGGAGACGATGACCTCGTCGGGCAGGCGGGTCTGACGAGCCAGGCCTTCGAGCACGCGCTCCAGGGCAAGGGGCCAGTTATAGGTGAGGATGGCGACGGAGATGCGCATGATCGCCGAAGAATAGCCGTTTCCGTCCGGGCCCGGGAGCGATTCGGTTAGACTTCGCCGATGGCGAGCCTCCCCCTGACCCTAGTCGTTATCACCTACAACGAGGCGCATACGATCGCCCGTTGCCTGGACAGCGTGCCCTTTGCCGCCGAGAAGGTGGTGGTGGACAGCGGCAGCACCGACGATACCGTGGCCATCGCAAAGGCCCACGGCGCCCGCGTGGTCCACCAGGACTGGCTGGGCTTCGGCCCCCAGCGCAATTTCGCCACCACCCAGGCCAGCCATGAATGGCTGCTGGCGCTGGATGCCGATGAATTCCTCTCGCCCGAACTGGCCGCCGAACTGGAAGCCGCCCTGCCGGCCATCCAGGCCAGCGGCGATGCCGCGGCGTACCTGCGCCGGCGCACCATCTACATGGGCCGCCCCATGCGCTGGTACCGCCCGGCCATGGGCGAGAAGATGGCCCGCCTGTGGCACCGCGACCGCGCCCGCTGGACCGACGCCCGCGTGCATGAATCGCTGCGCTTCGAGGGCGCCTCGCGCACCTTGCGCGCGCCCTTCGACCACGTGAACAACCCCAGCCTCGTCGAGAAGCAGCTGAAGGTGCTGCGCTATTCCGAGCTGAAGTGCCGCGACTGGTACGACAAGGGCAAATCCACGCGCATGTGGCAGACCCCGTTCGTGTTCTGGCTGGCCTTCATCAAGGACTACTTCTTCCGCCTCGCCTTCCTCGACGGCTGGCGCGGTTTCATCATTGCGCAGACGGCCGCCAGCTACGCCGTCTACAAGCGCATGCGCTACTACGAAATGCGGCACAACCCGGTCTCCCGCGACTCGGCCGCCACCGCCCTGCATCGCCACGGACTCGACCGGGGCTCGGACACCACGACATGAAGAAGCACTACCTCCTCTACGGATCGGAACGCTACGCCCTGGCCATCCTGCGCCCGCTGCAGGACGCCATCCGCGCGCGCGGCCACGAGGCCGCCTGGTTCTTCGACGGCCCCGGTGGCGAAGACCTGGTGGACGGTGAAGTCTGGCTGCGCACCACCGAGGAAGTACGTCGCTACAACCCCATCGCGGTGGTCACCTCCAGCAACGCGGTGCCGCATTTCTTCCCGGGTGTGAAGGTGGAAACCTTCCACGGTTTCGATGCCGGCAAGCCGCGCCACATCTATATCCGCGGCTTCTTCGACCTGTACTGCACCACCGGCCCGCGCGACACGAAGTCATTCGGCGAGATCGCCGCACAGCTCGGCCATTTCGCCGTGAAGGAAACCGGCTGGCCCAAGCTCGACCCGTACATGGGCGACATGGGACGGCGCCCGGTGCCCGACGTGCGCAAGCCGCCGGTGATCCTCTACCACTCCACCTTCTCGCCTTCGTGGAGTGCCGCGGAAATCCTCTACGACAAGGTGCGTGAGCTGTCGCGCGATGGCCGCTATCGTTTCGTCGTCACCTTCCACCCGAAGATGAACCCGGAGACGACGGCCAGGTTCCGTGCGCTGGAAAACGACTACCTGCGCTTCGCGGACAACGACAACATCCTTGAACTGTTCAGCGAGGCGGACATGATGTGCTCCGACACATCTTCCGCGCTGAACGAGTTCCTGCTCACCGGCAAGCCGGTGGTCACCTTCAAGAACCGTCGCCCCGGCCCACAGCTGATCGACATCGACGATCCGGCGCAGTTCGAGCCGGCCATCGAGCGCGCGCTGTCGCGTCCGCCCGAGCTGATGCAGGCCATCGATGATTACGCCAATGCGATCCATCCCTATCGCGATGGCCGCTCCAGCGAGCGCGTGCTCGACGCCATCGACGCCTTCATTGCCGAAGGTGCGCGTAACCGGCGCCGCAAGCCGCTCAACCTGTGGCGAAAGCTGAAGATCCGCAAGCGCATCGGGTATTGGGGACCGGCCTGAACCAATGCCTCTGCACGCTTCCACCACGGGGTAAGCGGTAGGACTGCAGTCAGCCAAACCGGGCATGACACGTTAGACTGTTCATGATCTTTTAACGGTGACGACGCCCTTGTCCTACAGCGCCTATACCCGCTCGGAACACCTTCGTGCCCTATGGCCATGGCTGCCCCTGTGGACAGCCATGGCCCTGCTTGCCATCTTCGCGCACGGCCCCATGCCGATGTTCTCCACGCGCACTCTGGCCGTGGCCTGGGAAATGTGGGCGCATGGCCACTGGCTGGTGCCGCATATCAACGGCGAGCCATACAGCGAGAAGGTGCCGCTGCTGTTCTGGCTGATCCACGCCGGCTGGGCCGTATTCGGCGTCAGCGACGTGTGGCCACGCGTACTCGAAGTCATCTTCGGCGGTGCCCAGCTGGTGCTGGCCTCCGTGCTCGCCAGCCGGCTGTTCCCGGGGCGCCCCTGGGTAGCCAAGGCCACGCCGTGGCTGTTGATGGCGCTGTCGTACTCGTTCCTGTTCGGCCTGCAGATCATGTACGAGGTGCTGCTCGTCGTCTGGGTGCTGGCCGCGCTTGTCTGCCTCACGCCCACGGCCACGCGCGCGCAACCGCGCTGGTGGCTGTTCGGCCTCCTCATCGGCGCCGGCCTGCTTACCAAGGGCCCGGTGATGATCGTGCACGTGATCTTCCCATTGCTGTTCGGCCCGCTGTGGAACGACTGGGCGCGACAGAACAAGGCCCGCTGGTATGGCTTCGGCATGCTGGGCCTGCTGCTCGGCTTCGCGATTTTGCTGGCCTGGGCGCTTCCGGCCGGAGAAGCGGGCGGCGAGGCCTACCGCCAGCGCCTGTTCTTCACCCAGACCGCCGGCCGTGTCGTCGACAAACACACCCACGGCCTGCAGAACCACGCCCGCCCGGCCTGGTATTACCTGATGTTCCTGCCGGTGATCGCGTTCCCGCTCAGCGGATGGCTGCGCGGCATCGTGGCGCTGCCCACGGCACTGCTGCGCAAGCCCTGGCGACCGGGCACCGGCATCGCCGTGTGGATCACGGTGGCCTCGCTGGTGTTGCTGCTGATCTCCGCAGCGTTCGCCCACTTCAATACACGCATCGAGCAGGCGCTGGTCATCCTCGCCTTCGTGCCGCTGTTCGTCGCGCTGATGCGCCAGCCGCTGGAAACCGGCCTGCGCTTCCTCATCGCGTGGCTGTTCCCGGGCCTGCTCGTCTTCTCGCTCATCAGCGGCAAGCAGCTTTACTACCTGCTGCCCGAGCTGGCCGGCGTGACGATGCTGGTGGCCGCCTCCGTGGCCGACCTGCGCGAACGCCACAAGGGCATGGCCTCGCACTACGCTCTGGGCACCTGGCCGCTGTCGCTCGGCGCCTTCCTGCTGGCGATCGGCCTGTTCGCGATGCCGTCGGTGGTGCCGGCGCGCTTTGCGGACAACATGTGGCTCACCAGCATGGCGCCGTATGCCCGCTTCTTCGCCGTGATCTTCGTGGTGCTGGGCGCCCTGCTCCTGCTGCGCGGTCGCGGCGAGATGCGCCGCCTGGCCTTCGCAGGCCTCATCGGCACCGTGGCGCTCAACGCACTGTTCACCATGGGCCTGTGGTACCGCTACGATCTCGCCCCCGCCTCGGCCTACCTCGCTCAGGCGGACGCCGCCGGTCGCCCCATCGGCAACCTCGGCACGGAATACAACGGCCAGTACCACTTCGCCGGCCGGTTGATGCATCCCATCGCGCGGATCAACAACGTCCCGGGCATGTCCAATCCCGCCGACGACGATGACGACGACGAAGTGCATGACGGCGACAGCCTGGAAGACTTCGCCCGCCATCACCCCGACGGCCTGATCGTCTCCTACGCCAAGCACCCGCCGGCCGAGGCCTTCCGCTACGCCCGCCTGATCCAGCCCTCGCGCACCGGCTGGCTGATGATCTGGGACGCGGACACGCTGGAAGCACTGCAAAGCGGCCGTGAACCATCGGAGCCGAAGCAGCCCACCCTGCTGTATCCACAGGAATACTGGCGGACGCGGACGGCACTGCGATGAGCGATCCCCTCGTCGAACGCCTGCGTGCGCAGATCGGCGGCCCCCGCGACGGGGCCCTGCTGCGCTTTTCCATCGGCAACGCGCTGCTCGGCGAGGGACAGTATCTGGAGGCTTCGCACGCCTTCCGCGAGGCCCTGGTGTTCGACCCGGCCTATTCGGCGGCGTGGAAGCTGCTGGGCAAGGCCCTGCTGGCGAAAGACGACGAAGCCGGCGCCGCCGATGCGTGGCGCAAGGGCATCGAAGCCGCCGCGGCACGCGGCGACAAGCAGGCCGAAAAGGAAATGACCGTCTTCCTCAATCGCCTGGCGCGAAAGGGTTGATCGTCCGGTAGGGGTCGGCACGGTCGTAGGCGGTATAGCGCTTGTAGTGCCACTGGTACTGCGTGAAGGCGCGCTCCACGCACTGCTCCACGCCACGGTTCAGCGCCGCGCAGGCCAGCTTGAGGTCGGTGCTGTCGATGCCTTCGGGCGCGGGCAGTACATGGATGCGAAAGCCCCGGCCCTCCGGCAGCCGCTCGGCGAAGCTGAAAAGCACCGTGGCCCCGGTGCGCGCGGCAAGCCGTGGCAAGAGCACCATGGTCAGCGCATCCACTCCGAAGAACGGCGCAAACTCGCCTTCGCCCTCGCGCGGCTTCTGGTCTGGCAGTATCCCCACCGTGCCACCGGCACCCAGGCGCTTGAACAGCGTGCGCACCCCCGCGCCCTCGGCACGCACCTGTTCCGGCGCCAGCTTGCCGCGCACCTTGCGCAGCAGGGCCTCGATGGCCTCGATGCGCGGCGGCCGATACAGGATCGCCATGGGCGTCTTGCTGCACAGCCAGTAGTTCAGCAGCTCCCAGCAGCCCAGGTGCGGCGCGGCGATGATGACGCCCTTGCCCGAAGCCAGCGCCGCCTCGAACAACTCACCACCGACCACCTCACGCACGAGCCCGAGCGATGTCTCGGCACCACCGCCCCAGATGGCGGCTACTTCGGTCACCGAGCGCCCGGAGTCTTCCATCGTCTCCCTGAGCAGGGCGGCACGCGCCGCTTCCGTCAGTTCCGGACGGGTGAGCTTGAGGTTCACCGCCGTGTAGCGCGCGCTGCGCGAGCGCGAGGCCAGCGAGCGCCGGCCGATCCAGGCGCCGGCCGCGTGGATCGTACGCAGGGGCAGGAAGCTGACGAGGCGCAGCAGGAGATAGAGGAGGTAGATATCCGGACGCATCCGGGGAAGTTTAGGAGAAGGGCGCCGGGAAGTGGGGCGCAGGCAGCGCAGCGCGTTTTATTGAACGAATGACCACCCCGGGCATCCAGGCCGCTGTGAACCGAATCGCCCGGGGCGCGTTCCTCCCTTAAGCTATGGCGCCATCAGCCGCTACGGATTTCCATGATTGCACTGATCCAGCGCGTCGAATCCGCGCGAGTCGATGTGGACGACGAGACCGTGGGCGCCATTGGCGCCGGCCTGCTTGCGCTCGTGGCGGTGGAGCCCGGCGACGGCGAAGCCCAGTGCCAGCGCATGCTGGAGCGCCTGCTCGGCTACCGGGTGTTCTCCGACGCGGAGGGCAAGATGAACCTGAGCCTGAACGACACGGGCGGCGGCCTGCTGCTGGTGAGCCAGTTCACCCTGGCCGCCGACACCCGCAAGGGCATGCGCCCCAGCTTCACCAGCGCCGCCCCGCCCGAAGAAGGCCTGCGATGGTTCGATCACCTGGTCGCCCTGGCCCGGAAAGCCCACCCCGGGGTGGAAACCGGCCGGTTCGGGGCCCATATGAAGGTTCACCTGATCAACGATGGCCCGGTCACCTTCCGTCTGGAGGTGCGCTGAGGTCATCCCATGGGGCGAAAGGCCCCTTCCTCCTCACCGGATCGTGTCCGTTTGGCCCAAATGGCCGTTCTGGCGCGATTTTTGCGTACCCCCGATGAGGCCGATCCACTTGAAAACTGGTCAAAAAATCATCAAATGACTATACTGATCGGTTCCTGTAACCCCCGCGGCGGTCGGCATGACTAATAAAGCTCACGAGCAACAGTCGGAAATCAAGCAGCTCATTTCCAAAGGCCTGGAGCAGGGCTACCTGACCTACGCGGAAATCAACGATCACCTCCCCGACGACATCGTCGATCCGGAGCAGATCGAAGACATCATGGCGGTGCTCAAGGGCGTCGGCATCGAAGTCCATGATTCCGCCCCGGACACCGACACCATCAGCGACGGCGCCGCCCCCGGCTCCGCCTCGGATGACGAATCCGCGGCCGAAGAAGCCGTGGCGCTGCTGTCTGCCGTCGACTCGGAGGTGGGCCGCACCACCGACCCGGTCCGCATGTACATGCGCGAAATGGGCACCGTGGAGCTGCTGACCCGCGAAGGCGAAATCGCCATCGCCAAGCGCATCGAAGAAGGCCTCAACCAGGTCCAGACCGCGCTGTCGTCCTTCCCGCTCACCATCCAGCTCCTGCTCGAAGAGTACGACCAGCACCTGGAAGGCAAGCGCCGCCTCAGCGAGATCCTGGCCGGCTTCGCCGACCTGGAAGCCGCCGAGGACCAGGCCCAGGCGGCCGCCGCGGCCAACCCGGCCGAAGTTGCCGACGCCGACTCCGAAGACGACGACGACGATGGCGTCGATGCCTCCGGCACCGACGAAGACGAAGGCCCGAGCGGTCCGGATCCGGAAGAAGTGAAGCGCCGCATGGAAGAACTGCGCTCGCTGCACGGCAAGTTCCAGAAGTCCGCGCCCAAGGCCGAGATCGCCGACAAGAAGGTCGCGAAGATCCGCGAGCAGATGTCGGAAGCCTTCCTCAACCTCAAGCTGCCGTCGGCCCTGATCGACAGCTTCGTGCGCAAGCTGCGCGAAGTGGTGAACGACATCCGTCACCACGAGCGCATCCTCATGGACATCTTCGTCAAGCAGGTGAAGATGCCGCGCGCCGAGTTCCTGAAGAGCTTCCCGTCCAACGAGGGCAACCTCGAGTGGGCCGCCGACCTGTCGCGCAAGCGCCAGAAGTGGTCGCCGAACATCAAGAACTTCCGCGAAGCGATCGACGCAGAACAGGAAAAGCTCGCCTCCATCGAGCGCACCCTGTACCTGCCGCTGACCGACATCAAGGAAATCAACCGCGCCATGTCGGTGGGCGAGGCCAAGGCCCGTCGCGCCAAGAAGGAAATGGTCGAGGCCAACCTGCGCCTGGTCATCTCCATCGCCAAGAAGTACACCAACCGCGGCCTGCAGTTCCTCGACCTCATCCAGGAAGGCAACATCGGCCTGATGAAGGCCGTGGACAAGTTCGAATACCGCCGTGGCTACAAGTTCTCCACGTACGCCACCTGGTGGATCCGCCAGGCCATCACGCGCTCGATCGCCGACCAGGCACGCACCATCCGTATCCCGGTGCACATGATCGAGACGATCAACAAGCTCAACCGCATCTCCCGCCAGATGCTCCAGCAGTTCGGCCGCGAGCCGACGCCGGAAGAACTGGCCAAGGAAATGGAGATGCCCGAGGACAAGATCCGCAAGGTACTGAAGATCGCGAAGGAGCCGATCTCCATGGAAACCCCCATCGGCGACGACGAGGATTCCCACCTTGGCGATTTCATCGAGGACACCAACGCCAGCTCGCCGGTCGAGTCGGCGACGGAAACGGGCCTCATGGAAACCGTGCGCGACGTGCTCGCTGGCCTCACCCCGCGTGAAGCCAAGGTGCTGCGCATGCGCTTCGGCATCGACATGAACACGGATCACACGCTGGAAGAAGTCGGCAAGCAGTTCGACGTTACCCGCGAGCGCATCCGCCAGATCGAAGCCAAGGCCCTGCGCAAGCTGCGTCACCCGAGCCGCTCGGAGACGCTGCGCTCGTTCCTTGATATCGATTGATCGGTAGCGACGAAAAGTAGATGAAGAAACGCCCGCGCAAGCGGGCGTTTTCTTTTTGTCGGAGCCAGGGTACCGGGGTTTACCCGGTGCCTCCGGAACGATCCATCTGCTTTCGCGTCATGACACCTACTCGCAGGCCCATGGGCTTCAGCAGCTTCGCCACGGTATCCAGCGTGGGGCTCGTGAGGCCACGCTCGATATCGGCAAGCCCTCGCGCCGAGACGCCGCACAGCTTCGCGTACTCGGCGATCGTCAGACGCAGTGTGGTGCGTATGAACCGGATGGTATCGGCCACCGGACGATCGGGATGGCCCTCGATGTCCTCAAGCAAGGCCAGCCGCACTTCGAGTTGCTCGCTCGCCGACATGGGATGGAAGCGCTTGTCCACGATCAGAACGCCTCGATCTGGCGCACGACGTTCTCGATTGTCGCGCGCTGCATGTCCATCACCGCCTCATCCACGCCAAGCGCAAGCGCGTTCGCACGCAACGCCTTAAGGGCCGGCAACATGCCAGTGAGCGCGTCAAGCAAAGGCTCCTCGGGAACGCCGCCCGCCTCGGCAGCCTGACGTACGGCGCTACGCCACACGGGATGGCCAAGATCGTCTTCCGCCCAGCGCATGCGTCGCGCAATACCGTCCGGGTGCAGCATCATCGGCGCGAAATCAAACAAGGGCGTCAGGCCGATGAAGCCATCGGCACGGCGCTGGATAGCCGTGTTGCGCGCGTGGTTGTCCTTGTTGCCCAGGGCGACGTTCGCCACGTCACGACGAAGGTACTCGGCAATGTCCCGAAGCGGTTCCGTGCAGACGTTGCCCAGTCGTCGGCAGACTTCATTGTGCGACGGCGCCACGCCGAACCCGGGAACTTCGCATAGCGACGCCGCGCTCTCCTGAGCATGGCGCGTGACGCGCCCGCCTTCGACCTCGCGATCAAAGCGGGGAACAAAGAGCACGCCCGGGGCATAACGCAGTTCGCCGTATACATGAAGGCCAAGCTTTCGGGCCAGCACCATGTAGAGCGCTTCCTGTCGAAGGATCGACACCGTGGCCGCATGCGTCCCGACCGCGAACTTCACCAGCCAGTGTTTCGCCACCTCGTCATCAGGCAGTGCATGATCGAGGTAGAACAGACCATCACGTCCCTCGGCCAGGAGCAGCTTGGGCCACTCGCCCTGCACCCCCGACGAGCCACCGATAAACATTCCATGGGCCGCCAGGTAGTCGATGAAGTTGCCATCGCGAGCGACGATCTCATCCCAGGCGAATCCCGTCCGGTCATCCACTACATGGCGCCCAAAGCGCTCGGCGGCCTCGCGGATGCGCACGTTGCCGACAGGGTTGCCCGCACCCACGGACAACAGCGCCCAGTCGGCCGATGCCCCTGCGGTTTCAGGCAAGCCCATCTGCCGAAGCAGCCGCTGTCGCCCGAACCCCTGGGGCAAGAGATCGATCAGGTAAGGCGGCCAGGTGCTTTGGGTGTAGGTTTGCAGCGCCACGGGCGCATTGACCCCCACGGCGGCCGCATCGTTCCGGCCCATGAAGTCGAATAGATAGATCAACCCATAGCCGACATCTGTACCCGCCTCCCACCCACGTTCGGACGGATCGCGCAGAGAAACGACCGCCGCCTCCCGCCAGACGCCGTCCATCCAGATTTCAATGTGGGCCAAATGGGTCATTTAGGCACTTTTATATCACAATAAGGCCAGGATCTTTCCGTATAACGCATATTATACTGCCTAAGTAGGCGAGCCCTGACCTCACCCACGCCCCCTCCTTATCGCTAAGTCCGTAGCATGCGGTCCACCATCTCCTTGATCACGACATAAGCGGTCGTACGCAGGCAGTACGACTCACCTTAGAGCGTGGAGCGGGAATGACCGCGTCACTCATCGTGGAGTTTCCCGCTGGCGCCTCTGCGCCATGGATACGGCCGCTTCCGGCACATCGATCTCGACATAAAGGCCCAATTCGTTCAGTACGTCGAACAACTTGCCCCACTGGACGCTTTCGCCGCCCCGCTCGACCTTGGCGAGGAAGTTCTCGCTCACTCCGATGCCTTCCGCCGTGGCGTCCTGGCGCAGACCCTGAGCCTTACGGGCTCCCCTGACCAGGGGACCCAGCTCCCTGGCGGAGTTCAGTCGGATCTTCATCCCAATTCCTCGTGTTCGTGCGGATTAATGGCTGCGCCTCACGATAGCCGATGAATTCCTTACGATCATAAGGAATATGAGCGGTTAGCACGTAGATGCATCCAAAATCCTCACGAACGAAAGGAAATTGACTCTCAGCGTAGAACCCGCCAGCCAAATCCTTACATTCATAGGGAATATCCCAAAGAATGAGAAATGAATCGGACAATCCAAGGTGGATTCATGCGCCCTCCACCCAAGTACCAACGCCATAAATGCCAGAAGCACCTGTATCAGGCTGGGCGAGAAAGCACGGCTTCGCTACACTCCCCGCTCCGCAAGGGCCTATAGCTCAATGGTTAGAGCAGAGGACTCATAATCCTTTGGTTCCAGGTTCGAGTCCTGGTGGGCCCACCAAATGAATTTATTTCACGAGCCCCTGTTCTGAAAGGAATAATTGGCCTGATTGGCCAACTTATGATGTTCTGAAAGCATAAAGGGGCCGGTGATCACTGATCACATCGGCATACGTTATCCGGAAGGCAGACTCCGTGGGCCGATGCCCATGTCCGGAGCGGCCGCGCCGACGACAGAAGACCTTATATGCCCATCGAAGGCGCAGACGCCACGCGCGGGCAGGGACCGGCGTGTGGGTATTCCCGCGAACCATCGTAAATCTGTTCCGCCACGCCCTTACTTTCTCGATGTAGAGAAAGGAACCTCGCATCGCGCTTGGCGTGCTGGCGTGCCGATGGCGCCTATCACATGTATACATTTTGCGATTTATTCCATCACGGAACTGGCTTACCCTCTAGCCTGGTCCGATCCGTCCGCGACGTGGTCAGAGTTTTGGAATAGGGGCAGGAAGCGCTTGGAAATTCTCATTGGTCTCGTGGTCTTTTGGGTCATCGTCGGCTGGCTGAGCTCTAGAAAGAATCGCCAACCCCGGAATGACGCTGCCCGGCCTTCCTCCGCTCATAGTCAAACTCCTCTGCCCCGTACCAAGCCTCCCGCGACGGATACATATCGACCGGCGGCAAAAGCGGCGACAAAGCCAATTGACTTCGGTCCCAAGTCGGCGCCTAGGACAGATGCGAGCAAAGACCTCAGCGGCATCAATGATGCTTTTACAGGCCAACGCCTCAAACCTTCTCTGCCGATCTTCGAATGTGGCAGCTGCCATGTCTTCTACCAAGAAGCGAGCATGGCGGTCCTTCGTGAAGCGAACGCCTCCAAGTGCATGGTGTGCGGCAGCTCCCAGCTAAGGCGATACGGCGGTGGCGAATCGAATGCAAGTGCTCGGAACCACATTCCGGACGCGATCACATTGAGCAACTATCGCGACCACATAGGACAGGTGGTGACGTTCACTGGTTTTGTCCACGAAGTTAAGCAAAGCCGAAGGGGAACGGATTACGCTGTAATGTTCGAGGCCAAATCGTGGACGAAGGGATTGAAGATGGTTGCGTTCCGTGGCGGCGTTGCAAAGATCGGTGGCGCACAGAAACTGAAGGCCTACGCGGGCAAGACCATTACTGTCCGCGGCCTCCTCATTAACGATAGGACCTTCGGACCCGAAATCATTGTTGACGATCCCGCCATGATCTTGAGTGTCTCCTGATGAAGTGGCGCAATATTTCTAGCACTTACAAGGACCGGATCGCCGAGCTAAGCAAGCAACTCGATCGCGACCCATTCTCAGTACTTGGAGTAAACGCCTCAGCGAGTGATGAGGAGATAAGGTTGGCCTACCGAAAGAGGGTTCGCGCATACCATCCTGACAAACAGGATGAATTTGTCCGCTTACATGCTCAGGAGGTCGTAAAGATCGTCAACACCGCCTATGAGCGGATTTGTCGAATTCGGGGAATGTGATGGACCGATACCTTAGACACGATCTCATCGATTGGTTTGATCAAGAGCATCTTCGCTCCACTCGTGCATTGGTTATAGGCGCAGGAGCCGTTGGTAACGAGGTGATAAAGAACTTGGCGCTTTTGGGCGTTGGCGCGATCACCATTGTTGACTTTGATCGAATTGAGCTCCACAACTTGACGCGGAGTGCACTTTTCTCTGAGGAAGATGTTGGGAGGTATAAAGCCGAGGTAGCTGCAGCCGCGACCAAAAAGCTGGATCCTAACTGTACAGTAGAGTTTCTAGTCGGTGACGTTTGGAATGCTGTCGATTTTTCGCGACTACGTAGCTCCACCGTGGTGTTCTCATGCGTTGATGGCTTCTTCGCGAGAATCCGAATAAATCAGCTATGCAGTCTTTTGGGTGTCGACCTAATCAACGCTGGCATTGACTCGAGAGCTGTCTCTGCAGAGATTTTCCCATTTCTTAGGCACCCTGAAACCGCATGCTACGAGTGCAATTTGCCACCATCGGTCTACCAACGGATAGGCGAAAGATTTTCATGTGGCTGGTTGAAGAAGATTGCTTTCGAAGAGAAGAAGGTTCCGACAACAGCGATAACCGCTAGTTATGCCGGCGCTCTGGCCACATCGCTCTTTTTGTATTCGTTTAGAGAGGATGCGGCGCCGGGGGCTCGACGTATCTTCCTGGACTCAATCTCCCATACCAGCTCTTCGATGAGCCTATCCAAGAGCCCAATGTGCGCGTGCTGTTCGACTCATGGGAAAGAGCGGGTCACAATTAGGGCAAGCAGAAACATCGACAACCTACTTTTAGGCGGCGTGGATTCCCTTCGATCGCCGATTACGCTCAGCGATCCCGTCTTGGTTTCATGGGAGACGTCTGCAGATCCTAGTTGTGAGGAAGGTCGAGAACTTGTATTCGCATTGGCTTCAGAGTTTTCGGACGCAGACACGAGTTGTCGCAGATGTGGGCTTAAGCATCGACTGGCGCTGATTCGAGACCAATTTACAATAGAGGAACTCGCCGAGTTTCGGGGAATGAAACTTCCTGGAAAGTTTGTATCAATGCAAGAGAGCGACACCCAAATCTTGATTGAGTTGTACGACGGAGAAGAGCATGAGTGAGGTCAGTGTAATAATTCGAACCGCAGACCAGACCCGGAAAGCAGAGGTTTCGCTTCCGGGATCCCATACGGGTGCGGACGTTATTCAGGCCGCGGTGGACAATTGGGCCCTGCCCAAGGATACGGACTACTCGCTAGTCAATACTCGACTGTCGAAGGCAGTTCAACCTGCTGTGGCACTCGATGTACAGGGAGTTCAGAGTGGCGACATTCTTGAAGTCCAGCCCCTGCTTGTCGCAGGCTAAGTGAGCTATGAACGCATTCAACGCGCGCCGAGATGAGGATGTACGAAAGCTCAAGCAACTCGAGCAAGCGACCAGTGGTCGGATTCGTGTTATTGAGTGCTCTGGGCACCCGATTTCTCAGATTTCATTGCGGTATCAGGTGAGAACCGCAGGCGATGATAGGTATCCGGTGAAATCCTTGTCAGAGGTTGATGCCATCATACAACTGAGCTCACGCTACCCGTTTGAGGAACCTTCGATTTCAGTGAGAACGAAGGTTTTTAACCCGAACATCTACACGAGCGGGCGAGTATGTTTAGGCTCAAAGTGGATCGCTACCGAGTATCTTGACTTGCTTGCGCAACGGTTGTTCAAGATTTTGTCGTTTGACGACTCAATCATCAATGTTGCATCGGCAGCCAATGGAGACGCCGCGCGCTGGTACCTAAGGACTAAGCACTCAAATCCGCAGAGTTTTCCTAGCGATTCGCTTGTGGGGGCGACGGTGAATCAGAAGCCAGCGGTGCGATGGACAGATGATCCTGAATCGCAAACCGCAAAAGTTATAGTTTCGTGCCCCCATTGCAGAGCAAATATACGGCTGCCTTCCGGTCGGGTTGGAACTGTTGCTTGCCCTACTTGCAAAAATTCGTTCTCGGCTCAAACATGATTCAATGGAAAGCGGTTAAGCCTGACTCGGGTGCAGCCAAGCTGGCGGATGCGTTGGCTAAGCTCCCTATTCTCGATGCAATGTCTATCACCGCGCTGCTCTTAAGAGCGCCGGTTGTTTTGTTCAACGACGAGGCGAGGTCAATCATTCAGCATCACGTGTCTGCTCGAAGGGAGGAGAGTGGTGGCTTGCTTCTCGGACACGCTTTTATTCCATGCGAAGGGACGACCGCAATTCCTTACCCGCTTGTCGTCGTATCAAAGGCGGCGCCATCACACGAATACATCGGCACTACCGTTTCCTTGCAGATGGGGCCGTCAGTTTGGGATATGGCTCGAGAACACACGGATTCGGGTTTGCTTGTGGTTGGCTGGTTCCACAGCCACCCCAATCTCGGCGCTTTCTTTAGTGGAACAGATCGCAAGACACAAAGAGATTTTTTCTTTCATCCGTACTCACTCGGGTACGTAGTTGATCCCGTCCGGAGCGAGCATGCCTTTTTTTTGGGGGCAGAATCCTTTCAACTTTTCGAGGAAAGTGTTTTCCACGTACAGGCGGCGATCTTCTCACGTGTGAACGCAGGACCAGGCTAGTCGAAGGCGTGAGAAGCATGTGGCTCGTGATGCGAAGGGTAGCTGATCTTTAACCGAGGGATGTCTATGCCGGACGGCGAACTTTAGCGATCGACGGTTGCACTTTTGGCGGCGCGATCCGCAAATCGCTTCTCTAGCCCAGATTGCATGGCTACCTGATTAGATTGTGAGCCCATCCCCAAATCGTTAGCACCTTAAAGTGGAGCTGTCGTCGGGTTTTGATCCTTTGCGGAACGCCTCCGCGAACTGCGCTGGCATCCTATCCGCAAGGACGAGTGTGGGCGGAAATGGTTATAGTCCGCTCTCCAAGATTCGATCTTTTCCCGTGCGTCTGCAAGCGATAGAAACCAGTGGGCGTTCAGGCATTCGTCGCGCAGCGAACCGTTGAAGGACTCGATAAACGGGTTGTCGGTGGGTTTTCCGGGACGCGAATAATCCGGCGTGACCCCATACTCGCAGGCGTACCAGTCCAAAGCCATCGAAATGAATTCCGGGCCATTATTAACCTGTATGCATGTGGGGCTGCCACGACGCTGCCGCAAATGATCCAGGGTCGCGACGCCGTCTTCGCCGCGAAGACGGCGGGCCACCTCGATGGCAAGGCATTCCCCGGTGAAGTTGTCGACGATGGTCAGCGCACGAAAGCGTTGACCGTTGAAGAGTGCATCGGCCACGAAGTCCATACTCCACAGCTGATCCGGTGTCGTCAGGACTGGGCGGTCCAGACGGGTCGCCGCCGCTTTGCGGCGCCGCGGCCGTTGTGTCCGCAAATTAAGGCCGGCTTGTACGTAGATTCGATGTACCCGCTTGTGGTTTACGCCCAGCCTTCCCGACGCAAAAGCACGTGGATACGCCGCGCACCGTAGGCACGCGGACCTGAGCGATCTCACACATCCGCTGTCGTAGCGGAGCGTCCATGATCGGTCGTCTATGCCGGTAGTACCAGCCGGTTAGCGACAGCCGCATCACCGCGCACGAGCGGCGAATGCTCACCCCGTAGGTCTGCTGAAGGGTGCCGGCGAGCGCCTTGCGCTGCGCCGGCTTCAGAGTTTTTTCGCAGAACGTCCTGCAGCATGGCCTTGTCCAGGCTCCGGTCGGCAACCAGCTGTTTCAGCTTGCGGTTCTCTTCTTCCAGCTGCCGGAGCCGTCGGAGCTCGGGCAGACCCAGTCCACCGTATTTCTTTTTCCAGTTGAAATACGTTGCCTCACAGATGCCCATCTTCCGGCAGACCTCGGCGATGCTCGTCCCGGTCTCCACCTGGCGGAGGGCGAAGGCGATCTGTTCTTCGCTGCACTTGGTCTTTTTCATGGCAAAACCGTATCCCTCGCAGGGGCGGTTTCACCGGCTCACTCTACTTCGAAATGCCACTAATGGCAGGGATGGGGTCACCAATGGCACGGCTGAAAATCCAGCGTGCACGCAGCTTGCAGCTGGTTCGAATCCCACCCTCTTCGCCAGTTTCGCAAGCAAGACCACGACTTAAGATTTTTATACTACGCGATTCTTTGCCTATCACCCAGCAATCTGCAGGACGATCTTCCCGCGAGAACGCCCCGCTTCCGAGAGCGCTAGCGCTTCCCTGACGTCGGTAAGCGAAAGTATCGCTTCGACATGAGGCGTCACCTTGCCCGCCTCGACCAAATCCGTGATTTCGTTGAGCTGCTTCGCATTGGAGACGGTAAAGGCGCGCTCCACGCGCACGCCATGACGTCGTGCTTCGTCGGACGGAAACGCCACCGCCGTCACCATGCAGCCACCTTTTTTTAGCGTCTGGAAGGCGCGTTCGAAGGTGTCGCCGCCGACCGTGTCGAAGACCACGTCCATGTCGCTAACCTGTTCCTCGAACGGCTGGCTGGTGTAATCGATGACTTCGTCGGCGCCCAGGCCGCGAACGAACGCTTCGTTGCGCGAGGACGTGACAGCGGTGACATGAGCACCGACAGCCTTGGCGAACTGCACGGCAAGTGAACCTACGCCACCAGAGCTATTGGTGATCAGTAACCGCTGGCCGCCGACGAGGCTCGCTTTGTCGAACAGGGCCTGCCATGCGGTAAGTCCCGCTAAAGGCAATGCGGCGGCCCGGACCATAGTGAGGTTTGCCGGAACGTGCGCAACGTCAACGGCCTCGACCACGGCGTATTCAGCGAAGGCACCGGAGGGCACCAGGGCAAATACGCTTTCGTGCTGCATGAAGCCTTCAACGCCCTCGCCCACCTCCGCGACCGTACCGACCAGCTCGCTGCCCAGATAGATAGGCAGAGTCATGCCCAGGCGCTGCCCAGCGCCGTTGCGGATCTTCCACTCGATAGGGTTGACGCCCGCCGCCTGCACCTTGACCAGGATCTGACCGGGCCCCGGGGCGGGCCGAGCCACATCGGCAATTTCAACAACGTCATTGGCGCCGTATTCATGGATGACTACTGCCTTCATCGTGGTACTCCGCTGGATGGTGGACGCGGACGATGATAGATTGCCGTTTTATCGATGTGACGCCATCCCACATCGCCAAGACGCCAATAACCATGAGCCATGCCTACACCATCAGCCGTGTCGTCAAGCGATCTGATGAAAGCCTGCCCCTGCATGCACACGCGGAAGCGCAACTGACCTATGCCGCCTCAGGCATGGTCCAGATCCACACCAACGACGGCGTATGGCTGGTGCCACCGCACCTGGCAGCCTGGGTGCCGCCAGGTGTGGCTCACCGGCTGGATATCGTGACGGACGCCGAATTGTGGATGGTCCACTGGGAGTCATCCGCGCTAGGCGCCTGGGTTGGCCAAGGCCTGCTTGATCGAGCCTTTGCACTACGAGTGACACCGTTACTGCGATCCTTGCTCACTGAGTCCATCGGGAGCGATCCTGCGTCAGACAAAGCTGATCTCATGCTGCGGCTCATGTTGCACGAGCTCACTGCAATGGAGAAAGCCCCCACCTTCCTGCCGCTGCCTTCAAGCCCCGCCGCAAGGCGCCTCGCGGAACTGCTACTTGGCGACCCGCACCAGCGACTGAACCTGGACACGCTGGCCCAGCGGGCGGCTACATCGGCACGCACCGCGAGCCGGCTGTTTCCGCGCGAAACCGGATTGACGTTGAAGGCCTGGCGTCAGCGCGCGCGGATCGTCAGAGCCATGGAGCATCTGGGGCGCGGCGATGCGCCGGCGAAGGTTGCGCGCGATGTCGGCTTCGCCAGTACGGCCGCTTTCGCGCATGCGTTTCGCCAGGTCACTACGATGACGCCCACGGCATTCGCCGATCTGACTCCACCATAGGCGCAAACGCGCAGTGACCGTTCACCGCTGAAGTGATCCTGCATCCAAACAACGCCTCCCACGCATCCAAGCCTTCGAGACCACCCAACGGAAGGTACCGAGATGCTTGCGTCGCACCTGGCACGTCGTAAAGGAATCCGTTTCACACTCCGCATTGCAACCCTCGCGGCGGCCTTGGCTGCGCTACCCTTCACCGTAAACGCCGCGATTGCCATTCAGGACTCGCCCGAAGGAAAGCTGGGCGATCAGCTGGTCCAACGGATCGACACGAACAACCCGGCCACACTGCGGACATGGGCCGAGCGTGTCATCGCGCCAACCATGCCCAAGGACGACCGCGCGGCCTTCCTGAGTGAGCTGATGATCGCCAACCGTGAAAGCGGCGGCCTGGATGTCGTCGATCGTCGCTCCGATGCGCACCAGCCCGGCATGCTCCAGCTGGCGGTCAGGGCACGCCGCGACGGTCGGCAGGGTCTGTTTGTCCTCGTTGTCGATCCGAAGCAGCCAGATAAGCTCGCCCAGGCCACGCTCTTCCCCATGGAGGATGCCGGCCTTTACGCGACATGGCCGAAGGGGCCTGTATCCCAAGAGCAGATCGCCAGACTCGTAAGAGGCGCTATCGACAGGCTTGCCACTGCCGACGGGTTCTCAGGCTGCGTGACGGTCAAGGTCGCCGGGGCGGTGCTGGTGAATGAGTGCCGGGGCATGGCAGAGCGATCGTTTGCCGTGCCCATCGACGATCACACCCGGTTCCATGTCGGATCGATCGGCAAGATGTTCACCGCCGTCGCGATCGCGCAGCTCGTCGAGTCCGGCAAGCTCTCCTGGAAGACAACGCTGGCGGAGGCGTTACCCGAATATCCCGACCAGCAACTCGCCCGACGCATCACGCTGTGGCAACTGCTGCACCACACCGCCGGGCTGGGCGACTTCATGGTGGACGAATACTTCCAGCACCGCGAACGCTATATCGATCCCGAGGACTACCTGAGTCTCATCGCTCACCAGCCCGTCACTGGCGAGCCCGGTAAGCAGTGGAACTACAGTAACGCCGGTTACGTCCTGCTCGGCCGGATCGTGGAAAAGGTGTCGCGAGAAACCTACGACGACTACATCCAGCATCATGTATTCGCCCTCGCCGGCATGACATCCAGCGGCTTCGACAGGCTGGACGATGTCACCCCCCGCCTTGCCACCGGCTACTACCGGGAAGGGGTTTTCTCCCGCGACTGGAAAGCCGCATGGATGAAGCTCGGCGCCAAGGGTGGCCCGGCCGGTGGCGGCTACTCGACCAACGCCGACCTGATCGCCTTCGCCACGGCGCTGCGCGATGGCAAACTGGTCAACGCGGCCACTTTGTCGACACTGTTCGACGACGAGGTACCGGCCGGACCAGGGGCGTACGCCGCGGGCTTCGGTGACCGGCTGTCCCACGGCGTGCATATCCGTGGCCATACGGGCGGCATCGAGGGGACCACGGCCAATCTGCAGATCGTATGGGAGACCGGCGCCATCGTGGCGCTTACCAGCAACGAAGGACCGACGCAGCACTGGATGCTCGTCGAACACATCGCCGACCTGCTTGCCGCCGAAGCGCCGGCATCACCGGCGCCTTGACACCTTATTCGATCATGACCGGAGCGATCCCATGGATGCCGTCTACCTGATTCCCCTCATCGTACTGGCAGCCCCCGTGCTGGCCATCTTCTTCGTATTGCGCTATCGCCACATGCAGACACAGGCACGCTATCGCATGCTGCTGGAGCTGGCCGACAAGGGCGTCACGCTGCCTCACGAATTGCTCGTCGAGCAGCGCGTGGAGTACTCGGAGCGGCGCCGTGCACTGGTACTCATCAGCGGAGGTCTTGGCCTGACGATGATGCTACTCGCACTGCCCGGCCACCTGGACGATGGCTTGAGCATCCGCAGCCTCTGGGGGCTCGGCCTCCTGCCATTGATGACCGGCTTCGGTTATCTCGCCAGCTGGTGGTTGAACCAGCGTGGTGAGGCGCATGGCTGAGAGCGGCATCGGCGACATGGACAGGGCGCTCATCAGGCGCGTCCTGTCCAGCGACGATCGACGGGCATTCGACCAGCTGGTGCGTCGGCACCAGGGCATGGTGCGCGCCCAGCTCAGGCGATTGACGCATGGCGACGACGCCACGGCGGATGATCTTGCGCAGGAAGCCTTCCTGCAGGCGTGGAAGAAACTGGACCAGTTTCGTGGCGATGCGCTGTTCTCCACGTGGCTCTACCGCATTGCCTATAGCTGTTTCCTGCAGGCGCGACGCAGGACAAGCTGGAGCGATGTCCGTAGTGATGACGAGGCCACTGCCTCCTTATCGGCACCGCCGCAGCCGCTCGACCTGCTACTGGATCTTTCCCGCGCCATGCAACGCTTGTCCGACGGCGAACAGGCGGTGCTATTGCATTGCTTTCAGCTCGACCTGAGCCATGAAGAGACAGCCTATGTACTCGGCATGCCACTGGGCACGGTGAAGAGCCACGCATTACGCGGCAAGCAGAAGCTGAAGCAGTGGCTTACCCCATGGCAAGATACCGATCATCACGGAGACACCGCATGACACCCGACAATGACGATGCAATCTGCGCGTTGCTGCGCGCAGGATTCGACGGCCCGGTCGCGGACGATGGTTTCACTGATCGACTCATGCAACGCCTGCCCCCACGCCGTCGTCCGGTGCCCTGGCTAGCGGTGGCCGGTGCCGGTGTCGGACTGATCGCAGGCTGCCTCAGCCTGTGGCCTAGCCCCGTGCTGCATGCCGGGTGGAGCGACTGGATGCATAGTCGCCCCTCGACCGCCGCCATCGCCCTGTTGCTTGTCGTAGGCGGCATGTCGCTGCTCGGCCTGGGCTGGGGCCTCGCGGAATCCGACGACTAGATACTGCCAGCGCGGCGCAAGCTTGAGGTCAACCCAACAAGCCACGCTCCCGAAGCATCTCGACAATGCGGGCTGCGAGAAAGGCAGGCGACTGCTCCGAGCCATCAAGGCGAAGCTCCGGGGAGTCCGGTGTCTCGTAAGGATCGCTGATGCCGGTGAAGTGCTTAAGCGCCCCCGAGCGGGCTTGTGCATAGAGTCCTTTCGCATCGCGCGCTTCGCATACATCGAGGGGCGTGCTCACATGCACTTCGATGAAATCACCATGCACCTCCACCAGCGCACGCGCCACTGCCCGATCGTCCGCATAGGGAGCAATCGGGGCACAGATCGCCATGCCACCATGACGGACGATTTCCGCTGCCACATAGGCGATCCGCCGGATGTTTGCCGAGCGGTCGGCACGCGAAAAGCCCAGGCCGGCGGACAGGGTTTGCCGCACTTCGTCGCCATCGAGCAGACTGACCTGCCGCCCCGTGTTTTCGAGAAGGCTGGCCATGAGCGCCTGTGCGAGGGTGGACTTGCCGGCGCCGGATAACCCCGTGAAGAAAACGGCGCATCCGCGGTTTGCCGCATGCGGAAAGCGCTCGCGAAGGATGGCTTCCACTTCCGGATAGGTGAACCATGCCGGGATAGGGCTACCGTCACGCAGGTACTTGCGCAGTTCGGTGCCCGAGACGTCACTTGCGGTTTCACCCGGATGCAGTTCGTCGGTGGCGACATAGGCCTGTCTCACGGCCGAATACACCATGGGAGCGAAGGGAAGCACCGTGATACCCAGCTCGTCGGCGTGGGCCTGGACCAGAGCCTGGGCAGCTCGTGCCTCGTAGAACGGCCTTCCAGACACATCCTTTCCCGGGCCGGCATGATCGCGACCGACGATGAAGAAGTTCGCGCCGAAGTTCTTGCGGATGATGGCGTGCCATAACGCTTCGCGTGGTCCCGCCATGCGCATGGCCAGTGGCAGGACCGACAGTTTCACCGCCTTCGCCGGATAGTGCTTCACCAACGCGCGATAGCAGCGGACGCGCGTGTAGGTGTCGATATCCCCGTCCCTGGTACGCCCGACGACGGGATGCAGAAGGAGCTTTCCATCCACGGCAGCCATGGCACGTTGCGTCAGCTCGACATGCGCACGATGCAGCGGGTTGCGCGTCTGGAAGGCGACGATGCGCTCCCATTCCTGATTGGCGAGGTAGGCACGCATCTGGCGAGGTGACGTCCGCAGGTCGACGAAGTCGTGATGAGCCAACCGCTGCAAGCCGTGAACACGACCGCCCAGATAGACCCCGCCTCGCTTCAGCAGGTCGGCGACACCGGGATGATGCACATCCAGCGTGCCGTAGACCTGCAAGGCTTCACGGGCCTTGTCCGGGCGAAAGATGTCGGACAGGGTGAGCAGCGCCAGCGCTGTACCTTGCCCATCACGCAGCACGATATCCTGACCGACCAAAAGCGATGCCGCAGCGTCTTCGGAAACGTCGAGCACGATGGGCATGGGCCAGAGCGTGCCATCGGCCAGGCGAAGGCCATCGACGACGGCATCGTAATCCGCCTCGCGCATGAAACCGTCCAGCGGCGAAAACGCGCCATCCAGAAGCAGTTCAAGATCACATAGATGCCGGTGATCGAGCACCACGCTGGGAAGCGCACCGGAGGCACGCCTTGCAGCGAGAGCCTCCGCCTCGGGCAGGTATAGCTCCTTCAGCACTCCGCCGTGCGGCTCGACCAGCGTGGTCAAACGATCGTCACCTGGTTGACGTTGTTCTTCGGATCCGCCCAGAACGCCTCGTTGGCGAAGCGCCCGAAGACCTCGCGCGGCAGGACGGGTGTGCGCTCCACGGCCTCGACCCTGGCTCGAACGACATGCAGTCCCGGCATGCCCACGCGCGCATCGAATTCGTCGGCGCTGTAGGCGATGTTGTCGAAGTCATGATTGAACCAGGGTTCGCCAAGAAAACGGTATACCGCTCGCATGGCTGCCTCTGGATTGCGAACCAGGCTTTCATAGGTCAGCAACAACAGGTGATCGCGCGCGTATTCGCCGTAGAACGCTTCCTTGGTCGCCTGATAGGCAAACCCGACCATCCCGCGCGGATCGGTCAGTGCCTCGACACGCGAGTACACCGTCGTGTTCGTGTCGTAGCGAAACACCTTGCTGACACTCACCGGCTGCTTGAGTACCAGCCGTTCCATGCTGTCCAGCACCCAGGCCAGCTGACGTACGCAGGCGATAACCTTCACGCCGGGGAACAACGTATTGAGCAGCCCCATGCGGCTGCACCACAGGCGGCTCATGTCGAATACCGCTTCCGGCCGCGCATCGACCGAATAGAAGTTTTCCACCAGCCCGCGTAGCAGGGACACGCGCTGCTCATCCGTGACGTCGAAGGCAAAGTCGTTCTTGCTGCTGGCCTCGGCCACCACCACGCCCATGATGTCGGCCAAAGGGCTGGTCATGCCGGCGCGGAAGCGCGGATTCTGGTTGAGGATCGCGGCGAGCAAGGTGGTGCCCGCGCGGGGCAGGCCGGAGATGAAATGGAACCGGCGCTCTGACATGCGGTGTTTCCTCTATCGGGGTGCGGGCGCCGTGGATGCACGCAGGCGCATCTGGTAATCCATTTCGACCATGCGGGGATCGCCCTTGCCGAGCAGGCCCAGCAGGAGTTCTTCCGTGGCCCGTTTACCCATGTCGCGCACCGGCTGGTGCACTGTCGTGAGCAGGGGCCACACGCGTGTCGCAATCGTGGTGTCGTCGAAGCCGCAGATGGATATCTCGTCAGGCACCCGCACGCCGGCTTCGGCCGCGGCCCAGATGGCGCCGACGGCCATATCGTCGTCGGCCGCGAAAATGGCCGTGGGCCGCTGTTTCAGGCTCAGCAGCTGGCGGGCCGCCTTCACGCCCGACTCGAAGGAGAACTGGCCCTGCACCATGTAGTCGGCACGCTCCTCCAGCCCGGCACGCTTCATCCCGTCGCGGTACCCGGCCAGGCGCCATACGCCTGCGCCGTGCTTCGGGTCGCCAATGATGTGCGCGATGCGGCGATGTCCCAGCGCGACGAGGTGATCCACCATGGCGGCGGCGGCCTCGCGCTCTTGCAGGATGACCCCGGCGATGCCCTTGGATTTGCGCGGTGCGATGGAGGCGAACGGCACGTCGGTGGCGCGCAGATGGGCGAGCAGCGCCGGGTGGTCCGTGATGGGTGGCGTAAGGACCAGCCCATCGGGACGATGCCGCCAGAGGATGCCCTCGACACGCTCCATGAAATCCTTCGCCGTGGAATCCAGCGGCTGCACCATCATGCTGTACTGCTGCGCCTCGCAGGCCTCCTGCACGCCCGCCTGCACTTCCATGACATAGCTGGGCGACAGGTTGTCGTAGAGCAGCCCGATCATGAAGGAGCGATTGGAGGCGAGGCTGCGCGCCGACGCGAGTGGCCGGTAATTGAGCTCGGCCACGGCGGCCATGACGCGGTCGCGCACTTCCGCACGCACGCCAGGCTCCTGGTTGAGCACGCGCGAAACGGTCTTCTTCGACGTATCGGACGCACGAGCCACATCGTTGATGGTCACGCGCGACATGAAGGCCTCTTCAATGCTTCGTTCCCTGGGTGACTCCCGCGGCCACCTGCTCCACGGGCGTATTCCAACCGGATACCTCGACCACCGTACCGACCGAGCCTTGCGCCGGATAGCGCGCCGTGAGCACGACGGATTCGCCGGGCCATAGCGTGACGTCATTGTCAGTCCACCTCACGGGCAGCGCAAGGTCGCCCTTCGCGCCGCGGCGTATCGTCAGGTGCTCTTGTACGGCGGCCGATGGCGATGAGGCAGGGATGGACAGCGTCACCCGGGTGACATCCTCATCACCTTCACGAACGGTGGAGACCTGGACCTTGCGAGTCGCTTTCGGCAAGGATGCCAGGGCCGTGAAGTCGCCGTACTGCGTCACTGGTGTGAGGTACCAGTTGGACTTCGCCCAATCGAGCGTATCTTCACGCGTGGACAGCCAGTAGACGTTGCGACTGACAGGCTTGCCGTCCGCGCCGGCAAGTTCCAGTTCGACGAAATAGACCGTGGACAACCCGGTGACCGACGGCAGATCGAGCACCGGCTGCGCGTGGTTTCCCGCAAGTTCGATATCCTCGACCTGCTTCTGGTAGCGCACGCTGCCATCGAGGTTGCGGACTTTTACCAACGCCTTCAGCCCGTGACATTCATCCAATGTGTGGTTCACCACCACGACGGAACGCGAATCGTACGAATATTGGATGTGCACCGGTTCGTTGGCTTTCTTTGCGCCGTAGTAGGCCCCGGCCGGATTCATGTAGTAGTCGTACAGGTGCCAGTGCAACGACGGCCAGGCGCTGTTGAGCATCCAGTAGATGACGCCAGTGGCAGGGTTATCAGCTCCCATGCGGGCGTTGAAGGCTTCGAACTGTGCACGTACGTTGTCGTAGTTATCGAGCTGTGCCTTCGCCACGTAGTCGGCAAGGCCCGTCGGTGCACCGTAGCGCTTTGCCAGTGCGGTATCGAACGGCGTGAGCACGGCGAACGTCGACCAGTCGGCCGAGGCGTGGTACTGACGCGCCTGCGGGTACTTCCACAGGGCTTCCTGCTCCTGCACCGACAGCATGCGCTGCACATCTTCGATGCGAGGAATCACCGCACCCGCACTCACTTCCGAATCGAAGCCGAAGGCTGCGCCCTGCTTGTCCCCGTACCAATAGGACGGCGGAATCCAGTCGTAGGGGCCCGCCATCTTCATGCCCGATGGGCCGGCCTCTTCCGTCTTCTCATCCACGGCGGCGGAAATGACAGGCAACGACCAGCCTTCGTCGCGAAGCGTATCCGTATACATCTTCGAAAGCGTCGGCGGTGGGGCATGGTCGCTGCCGATGTAGAAGCCGATCACCGAAGGATGGTTGCGCAACAGGCGGGCCTCGCTGGCCATCGACGCCTTCGCCACCCGCATATCGGCGTCGTTCCAGGGTTCGCCGCCCGTCTTCGCGGCGGCCTCCCACTTGTCGCAGCATTCCCAGCCGGCCAGCACGAGGATACCGTTGCGGTCGGCCAGGTCGTAGAACCGGTCGTTCTCCAGCTTGCCCTCGCTGCGGATGGTGTTGATGCCCAGGTTCACCACATAGCTGAACTCGGCCTCCATGCGCGCGGGATCGTCGCGCAGGAACATGTCGGGCGCCCAGCCGCCACCGCGTATCAGCAGGGGCTGGCCGTTGATGGTGAACTGGCGATAGCCCTGGCGGGTGAGCGTGGATTCCACGCGGCGAATGCCGAACGTTGTTGCCGAGCGATCCGACGCAGCGCCATCGACCGTCACGGTCAACGCCATCTGATAGATCGGATGGTCGCCCATGCCAACGGGCCACCACACCCTGGGGTTGTCCAGCGTCACCGCTGGCGTCGATCCGGAGGCCAGCGATACCCGTTTCACCTCACCAGGGGCGAGACGGATCGTCTGCTGCACCGGCTTGTCGGCAACGGTGCCCGAGACGGTGACGTCATGGGCCACCGTATCCAGGTTGGTCGCCGTGACGCTCACGGCCAGGGTCGCCTGCTTGAGGTCTGCCGACAGTGTGGACATCACATGCGGTGCACTCAACGCCACGGGTCCCGTCTGGACGATGTCCACCCCACGCCAGGGCCCCATGTTGTTGTCCGGCGGCGTGGGATTCCAGTCCACCCAGCCAATGGACAGGCTCATTCGCGGATCACCCGGATACACCTTGAAGGCCACCGCATTGGCACCTGCGTGTACCCAGCGGGTGACGTCGATGTCGTGCTCGGGATAGGCCCCTGCCAGATCCGCGCGGTCGGCAACCTTCTGCCCGTTCACCCAGGCATCTGCGGCCGAGATGATGCCGTGGGTGCGCAGCAGCGTGTATCGCTTTGCGGCTGCCTTTGGCAGGTCGAAACCCGCCCGGTACCACCACGGCGTCACGAAGAGGTTGCCGCTGGCGTCAGGCACCTGCACGGCACGAAGGTTGTCGCTGTGGAATACATCGTCTTTAAAGACGCCGTTTTCCAGCAGGCCGGCCATCACGGTGGCGCGTCCGGTGACCGGATACCATTCCCTGGTGGCGAAACCACTGGCAGAGATCGCGGCGCCGCCTTGCTGGGCTTTCGCGTCGTCCTGGATCTGCCACCGGCTTATGGGGTTGGCGGTTCCTGCCTCCGCGGCAACGCGCGTATCGGCGTACGTGGTACCTGCCATCGCGGCTGGGCCAAGGGCCACGCCCATCACGATGGCGGTCACGAAGATCGTTCGTACTGCGTTCTGCATGGCGTCAATGCTCCCTGGCTGCCGTGCGCTGGATCTCCTGCGGCGCGAACGGCCATGCGGCATTCACACGCGCCCACACCAGGAAAACAACCAGCCCGGCGATGATCCATGCACCCGAAAGCAACAACGATAGTGTCGAAGCGGATACGTAGACGTATATCCAGCCCAGCAGCGCAATGATGCAGGGCACCGGATAGAGCCATTGCCGGTAAGGCCGGTGAAGCCCCGGCTCGCGCCGCCGCAGCGTGATGAGGGCCACGACCTGGGCGATGGACTGCACCAGGATGATCGCCGTCAGCAGCATGTTGATGACTTCGGTCAGGTCGAAGAAGGTGCCGGCCGCCGTGACCGCACCCATGGTCAGCAGGGCTATATGGGGAAAACCTTCCTTCCCATGGAGCCGGCCGAATGTCGAAAGAAACACTTTGTCACGTGCCGCTTCGTACGGTACCCGCGAACCGCCGAGCAGACCGGTGAACACCGATGCCAACGCCGTGACGATGATGAGCACGGTCATCACCGCCGCAGCCGCATGGCCCCAGCTCCGCTCTACCACCAGCGATGCCACGGATTTGGATGTCGCGATCTCCTGCCATGGCGCCACGCCCAGCACGCTGATGTTGAGCAGGAGATAGATCACCATCATCGCGGTGATCGAAATGATGATGGTGCGCGGCATGGTGCGCCCGGGATCACGAAGCTCGTCGCCGATATAGGCCGTGGTGTTGTAACCAAGGTAATCGTAGACGCCGATGATGAGCCCCCCGCCGAGTCCGGCGAAGAAATGCGGACCGAACGCGCCCGGCGGGACATCGAATGCCAGCCGGGCATCGAAGTGCGAGAACCCGGCTGCCGCCACGCCGATGATCGAAACGAGCATGATCACCCAAAGCGCAATGGTGATGATGCGTACCGACTCGATGCGGCGGTACAGCAACCACGTCACCAGAGCCGTTGCCACCACCCCCACCAGATGCGCGGTCCACCAGCCCATGCCGGGGAAGAAGAATTGCAGGTACTCCACCATGCCGATGATGCCCGTGGACATCAGCAGGGGAATCGCCAGCAGCATCGTCCAGATGAAGAGAAACGGCATGAGCTTGCCACTGCGCTCCTGGAACGCCCTGCGCAGGTAGACATAGGTGCCACCGGAGCCCGGCATGGCCGCGCCCAGCTCTGCCCACACCAGCCCATCGGCCATCGCCAGCAAGGCGCCCACGATCCACCCGACGATGGCCTGTGGACCGCCCATGGTCGCCACCATCAACGGGATGGTGATGAACGGGCCGATGCCGCACATCTGGGTCATGTTGATGGCGGTACCGGAGAAAACCCCGATCGACCGATGGAAGTTACGCTCACTCATGATGTCCCCCTACCACTGGCCACGAATGCCGAACATGAACATGCGCTCGGAGAACGTCGAGTGCCCGGGCTGGTTCGACCATGTCAGGTAATAGCGCTGGTATTCGTTGGTCAGGTTCGTGCCGTTGAGAAACACTTCCATCTGCTTGGCAAACTTGTAGGAGACCGACGCATCGATGTATTCCTGCGGGGCCTCGTACAGCTCCAGGCCCGTGATGCCGCCAACGCTGTCGGATACCGCGCGCCGGGAGCGGTAGTTGTACGCCACGCGCGCCTGGAAGCGGTCGTCCTGGTACCACAGGATGAAGTTGCCCGATTTGGTGGAGTTGTCCTGGAACGGGATCTTCTTGCCTGCCAGGTCGCGCTCGCCGGAATTGCTGGGCGCGTAAGTGGCATTCAGCTCCATGCCCGTCTTCGAGAAGATGCCTGGCAGGAAGGTAAAGCCCTGCCGATAGTCGAATTCCGCACCCTTGATGCTGTTGCCCGTGCCCTGCACGGGCTGGGTAATGACGATGCAGTGATTGCGTACCACGCCGTCTTCATCGGGCAGCGTGCAGTTGGTGACACTGCCGTTCTTGATGAAGCTGTCCACATTGATGCGGAACAGCGCGAGGCTGATCATGCTGGTGGGGTTGATGTAGTACTCGGCCGAGGCGCCAAAATTGGTGGAACGCCAGGGATTGAGGTTGGGGTTGCCGGTGGACGTACCGTTGGCAACGCGGAACACCGGGCCATCGGGCGTCTCGGACAACGAGTAGTTCAGCGTCAGGCCGCCCGCCCAGGTGCTCAGGTTCAGCGGCATCATGTTCTTCGAATAGGCAAAGCGGAATTTCAGGCTGTCGGTCGCGTCCAGTGCAAAGTTCAGCGACGGCAGGATGTCCCGGTACGATCGCCGGGTGATATCCGTACCCACGTCTTCCGGCTCGTCACCATAGGCACCCGGTGCGCCCGTCAGGTGCTGCGTCACGTTGAGCTTGCTCTGGATGATGCGCACGCCCACGTTGCCGCTATAGGGCATATCACCGATCGTGCCGTTGAAGTCACCCTGGAGATAACCCGAAAGCTCCTTGAGCCGCACGCCCCACGTGGTACCCGGCTCGCCAACCCGAACGGTATCGGGATACAGCGACTTCCAGAACGCCTCGGGATTCTTCATGGCATCGGGGTCGAGCGCCCAGAAGTTGATGCCGGACCCGAGCAAGTTGTTGTAGGCCTTGAAGTTGCTCGCCAGTGGTGCGACCGTATTCGGCATGGAGATGGCCGAAAGCGGGCCGGCACGGAAATAGCCCTGGTCGTTGCCGGCCGTACACGAGCCACTGTTCAACACCACGTCGGCGCCGACATAGCGCACCAGACACCCGTTCGGATCGCTCGCACCCATGCCGCCATACACCGGGGTCTCGAAGGTCCAGCCCTTGTTGCTTGCATTGCGGATGCTGTTGCGCAGGCCGAATTCGAGCTTGAACCCATCGTTGAAGTCGAACTTGCCGTCGAACCGCAAGGCGTTGAGGGCCACCTTGCGGTCGTAGTTGCCCGACGATTCGAGCGTCTTCATCGTCCAGGCGGCCGGATTGGCGAATGCTGCCGCCAATTCGGCCGGTGTATCGATCTTCAGGTAGCGGCCACGAAAGTCGGCCACGATGGGCAAGGTGTTCTGCGGGATACCCGAGGGATTGAATACACGGTTACCACCCAGTGCGGCGGGATACACCATCGTCCCGGGCGGCACGGCGTCGTCGGGTACGCCATCCTTCAGGACATTGGGCCACAGGGCGCCATCCGAATCGGATACGTTGACATCGGTTTCCTGGAGCGACTGCGACGCCGTGTCGTGGATACCCCGCAATGATGCGGTGAACGGGCCACCGTCGTCATAGTCCAGCTGCAGGTTCAGGTTCTTCGCCACGGAGAACTTGCGGATCATCTGCGAATACGATTCCACGTCGCCCGGCCACTTCTGGTACACCTGCGTGGTGAAGATATTCGATCCTTCCCAGCCAGGCTCGGGCGTGCCGTACTGGCCAAGTGCCGGCCGGCCGGTATCCCGCGATTGCAGCGGCACATAGGTCGCGCCCTGCCAATTGGTGGAGTTGAACTGGATACCGACGTTACGATCGAACTCGTGCTGCTGTGAATAGAAGTAATCGCTCGTCAGGCTGAAGCCGTTACCGATATCGAACTGGAACGAGGCATTGCCTGATTTCCGCTTACGCTCGGTAATGATCTGGTTGACGCCGAAGTTCTGGCTACCCAGGAAAACGCCGTTCGACTTGCCGTCACCGTTCACGTCCACGCTGCCATCGGCGTTCTGCACGATCTTCGACGGAATGGGTGCGCCGTTCCATGGCGTCAGGAAGCCGTTGTAGCCGCCGGAACTGACCGCGTTCTCGCCGTTGAGCACGGCACCATACTGGTCCAGGCCTTCGGTGGAGTTCATGCGTCGGGTATCGGAGTAGTCACCCGAGATCAGGAAACCCCAGCGGCCGTTGTCGTTATAGGAGATCAGGCCGTTGCCCTCGGGCCCCGTGTGCTTCGTGGTCGAACCGCGTTCGCCATTGGCCGAGTAGCTGTACGTGAAACCGGAAGGCAGGTCCCACGGACGGTAGGTATGCAGGTCGATGGCACCGCTGATGCCCGCGTCGGTTTCGCTGGCGGTCGCCGACTTGGCCACGTCCGCACCATGGAACAGCGTCGACGGCAGCATGCTGAAATCCGGCTGCTGGGAATCGATCTGGTCCGCCGTGATGAAGATCTCGCCATTGAGCATGGTGCCCACCTGGGGCAGGCCGCGGACGTCCACTGATGTACCCACGCCCGCATCGCGATTGATCTGCACGCCAGTGATGCGCTGAAGCGAATCGGTAATCGTCGTATCGGGCAGCGCGCCGATGTTCTCGGCGGTAATACTGTCCTGGATCTTGTCGGCATCGCGTTTTACGTCGATCGCCTTCATCTGCGATGCGCGCACGCCGGTAACCGTGACGCCCGAGAGGTCGACAGCCTTCCTGGCGCCGTCCTGATCGTCCTTGTCGCCTTCTTTCTTCGGCGCGGCCGGCGTTGCGGGCGGCGCGGCTTGCGCGTCCTGCCGGATATCGAAGAACGTGGAAGCGCTTGCCGACGTCGAAGCGACAGCCAGCAGCGTCAGCGTGATAGCGAACGACAAGGGATGCTTACAAAGTGGTGTGGACATGGGCCGTGACCTCGTGACTGTTGCCTGCCAGGAACGCGTAATGCCCGGACGCGCGCGAAAGCGCACGCCGTCGTGGTGCCAGTGCTTGTTTTCCCCAAACCCCCGGCGCGCCCCCGCGCACCGCGTTACTTCACTTCGAGAACGACATCCTTCCCAGCGCCCACTGCCCCTCGCGAGGGTCGCCGGTCACAAACACACACAAGGCATGCGCATCCGCCGCGATGGGCGTGGAAAGCTTCGTTTCCAGATGCACCTGACTACCCAAAGGCGTGGCGCGACCAAGCGGCAGCGTCGCGAGCCGTGGGCCATCACAGGCGTTTGCATGGATCTCGATGGCGTCTTGTCCATCGTGGCTTCCACGCACTACGGCGCCCCGGGCTTCGTCGCCATAGCGCCACGGCAGCTTTTCGGCCGTCACGGCGACGTGGCTGGCGCCCTTTACGTCTGCCATGCGCCACATCCAGCAGGCGTTTCCGATCTCGACGGCATACACCGGACTCGGGCCATGTGCCGGCCTGCTGCCCTGCAAGCGCGACGGCGGCTCACCCGAGCAGGTTTCCAGTGCAGTGCTGTCGCGACTTGACAGGGTAGCTTCGGTGACCTGGACTGACCGGGCCGAGGCGAGCACGCTGCCGTCCGGTGCGAACGTTGCAGCTCGCAACGTCACCCCGGCGGGCATCGTGAGCGGCTGCGCATACATCGCGGATGTCGCCGACGGCGCTGTACCGTCGGTGGTGTAGCGGATGGAACCACTATGGACCTGGTTGTCGAGCACCGCCCTGAACGCGCCGCCCGTCGCACGCGATAACTGGAACGTCGGCGCGAAGGCGGTATCCGCGACGCCAATGCCCAAGGCGCGATAACGCTCCATCTGAGCGGGGAGTCGTGCCAGGAATCCGTTCCAGTCATGAGCCGAGGGCGCCGACCAGCCCAGTTCCGCCAGCGCGGCGATACGCGGGAACGCGGCATGCTGGGTGTGTGCGAACGTCAGCATCTGCTCGGCCCACAGGCCGGCCTGCACGCCGATGATGTGCTTCGCTTCGTCTGCATTAGTACCCGGCGGCACCAGCTGCGAGTCGTACACCTGGCGCAACGTCACCTCGGGCGGCGGCCCGGCCCATTCGTCCGGGTGCCCGGATTGCAGGTGATCGAAGTACAACGATTCCTGCGGCGTCATCACCACATCGTGCCCCTGGCGAAGCGCCGCAAGCGCCACGCGCTCGTCGTGATCGCCATGCCAGGACATCACGACCTGCCCGCGTGGCAGCGCCACGCCAGCGGCTACTTCGTCGTCCCAGCCCACCGGGGTGCGACCGTGGTCGACGAGGTACGTGGCGACCTGCTGCATGAACCAGCCTTGCAGCTCATCCATGCTGGCCAGTTTCAGCGCCGTCATCTGCGCATTGACCTCAGCCGAGGTATTCCACTGCTGCTTGTCCGCCTCGTCGCCGCCGATGGAGACGTAGCGCGACGGGAACAGGCGCATGACCTCGTCCATCACGTCATTGACGAATCGCAGCGTCCTGGCGTTCGGGTTCAACAGCCAGGGACTGACACCCCAGTCGGTCCACACGGCCGGGCGCCTGCCTGTCACGCCCAGCCAGGGATAGGCGGCGATGGTGGCCTGCGAGTGCCCGGGAAGATCTATCTCTGGAACGATGTCGACGTAGCGCTCAGCGGCGTAGCGCACGATGTCGCTGATCTCGGCTGCCGTGTAGACCTTGCAATAAGGCCTGGATCGCCCGCCCGACACCTCACTGTCATTACCTACGGCGTCGCGACATGCACCCGCCGTAGACAGCTCGGGATACTTCGGTACCGGCAGACGCCAGCCCTGGTCATCGGTGATATGCCACACGAGCACATTCAGCTTGTCGAGCGACATCCAGTCGATCAGCCGCTTGATCTTGTCGGCGTCCTGGTAGTGCCGGCTGGAATCCAGCAGCAGGGCGCGCCATGCAAACCGGGGGTGATCCTCGATCGTGCCGTAGGGCACATGTGCGATGGCACCTCGTGTCCAGCCCGGCGGCGTCAACAGCTGCCACGCCGTCACGCTTCCATAGAACGCACCGCGTGCGGTACGGGCCGTGACGGTAATCCCTTGCGGGCCTATAACCAGTGCATAGCCCTCGTCACCCACGACAGCCGCATCCGGGCGCACATCGAACGTCACCGCCACGGGCGCGTTGCCGCTCGTTGTTTTGCCTATCGTCAGCCCACGCACGTCGGCGACCCGCTGCACGAAGTGATTCACGACAGCGGCCATGGCCGCGTCATCGCTTCCACGTACGACGACGCCCGCACCATTGCCAATGTCCAACACGCCGGCACCCGACGGCTTCACCACGGCGGGCATGGGAACCAGCGACCACGCAGGTACCGGTGCAGCGGTGGCGAACCCGCTTATCGCGTGCACAGCGATGACTATGGCGGCACACGTCAGTACGAAGTGGCGTTTACATCGCGTCGGCTTACGCTGCCTCATGCGACCAGCCCCTCGGACAACGTGGCTTCGGGCACTTCGCGACGCCCCAGAAACCAGCGCGCGGCTCCCTGCACGCCATGGCAACCATGCTCGGTCACCCACACCGGCACCTGCGCCAGCAGGGGACGCGCACTGCGACCATGCAGGAAACGCTCTTCGAACGCGCTGCGCTTGAGCAGATCGAACAGCGAAGACAGGAAACCACCGGCAAGGAAAATGCCTCCCGTCGGCACGCAGGTCATGGCAAGGCTGCCGGTGAAGCTTCCCAGGACGGCGCAGAACAGCTCCACCGCCTCCACGGCCTGCGGATTGGCCTGCGCCGAGGCCGTTGTCGTGACGTCTTTCGGTGTCGCCAGCACCGGCGTCTCGCCATCAAGCTCGCAAAGCGCCTGGTAGATGGTCAGCAGACCCGGCCCCGATACGATGGCTTCGACCGGTACATAGCCCCCTTCCGGCGCAATCCACGCGAGTACGTCGCGCTCACGCAACGAGTGGGGTGCGAAATCCATCTGGCCGGCTTCCGTCGTGAGTACGGTTGGCCGGGTTACACCGGGCACATGCAAGGCCGCACCCAGCCCCGTGCCCGGGCCGACCACCAGGGACGGCCCCGGGCCTCGATCGGACGGCCCGCACAGATGCCTGCCACTGGCGGCCAACGGACCGTCGATGGCGTAGGCAAGGGCTTCGAAATCATTGAGGAGCGCGATCTCGACCAGGCCAGGCGTGGCGCGCAAGTCGTCGATCCGCACGGGCCACGGGAGGTTGTCGTTCACCACCTCGTCGCCCATCACCTGACCGGCACACGCCAGTACGCAATGCGCAACCGGGGTGCGCACCTCCGCCTCGATGAATGCGTGGAGCAGCGCGGCAAGCGAGGGAAACGCGGCACAGGGAAACACGCGATAGGCGAGCGTCTCGAAAACGCCCGTCCCATCGTCGGCAGCGCGCATAAGCGCGACGTGGCCATTCGTGCCGCCGATATCGCCCGCAAGAAATTGCATTCCCGATGTCCCCCACCCCTTTGAAACCCACGGGTGAATCACGTGATCCGCATGCCCCCGCACCGGATTGGACATCAGGGTGTAACGGGACTGACACCGGTGTCAAGACATGCCGCAACAGGGATGGAACCGGGTGCAAGGCGTCGCCACGACTCCGCGGAAGCTCATGTCGATACCGTGGGCGCTCATTCGTCGTATACATGAAGGCGGCCATCCCGGCCGCCCTCATGCCAGGAGAGAGTCATGTCCTACATCGATGGTTTCGTCATCGCCGTGCCCAACGCCAACCGCGAAAAGTTCATTGAACACGCCCGCACCTTCGATCCCTTCTTCCTGGAAGTGGGGGCCCTGCGGGTGGTGGAGTGCTGGGGTGATGACGTGCCCGACGGCAAGGTCACCGACTTCCGCCGTGCCGTGCAGGCACAGCAGGAGGAATCCGTTGTGTTCTCGTGGGTCGAATGGCCCGACAAGGCCACCCGCGATGCGGGCATGGCGAAGTTCATGGACGACCCGCGCATGGCCGCCGCCAGTGACTGTCCTTTCGACGCCAAGCGCATGATTTTTGGCGGCTTTACATCGGTCGTCAGCTTGCCGGGCTAACGGCGTATCGAATTCGCTACGTCGCCGGAAGCGGTGCGAACATACGCCATGGCGTATAAATTCAATTTATTCGCTTTGGCGTATATGTATAAAATATACGCCAAGTTGTATATTGCCTTTTTATACGAGATAGCGCATATTTCGATAAGGAGGCTTATTCCATGCCCGACCTCGCCCGCTCAACCAAGCAGATTGGCGCCGTTATCCGCCGTCACCGTAAGCGCCTGGGACTCAACCAGAACGAACTGGGAGAGCGCACCGGGCTCCGGCAGGCCACGATCTCGCAGATCGAGAACGGGAAGCCGGGCAGTCAGATCGATACCATCCTGGCGATCCTGGCCGCGCTGGATCTTGAATTCCAGATCGGCGACCGCCGCCATGGAATCGATATCCGGGAGCTGATTGACTGATGGCAAGAAGCCGACGACATCCGCCGTTACGCGTTTATCAGAACCATCGGCTCGTAGGGCATCTGCTCAAGGAAACCAGCGGAGCCATCGCGTTCCGCTACGATCGCGAATGGCTTGATCGCGCGCAGGCTTTCCCGGTTTCGCTGTCGCTGCCGCTTCGCGAGGAGGCATGGCACGGTGAACCCGTGGTGGCCGTATTCGACAATCTTCTGCCTGACTCTCCGGAGCTGCGCAAGCGCGTGGCAGAAAAAATCGGCGCCGCCGGACCCGATGCGTACAGCCTGCTGGCCGCTATCGGCAGGGATTGCGTTGGCGCGCTTCAATTCCTTGAAAGTGACGACGACGATACACCGAATGATACAACCGCGATCTCCGGTGAACGCGTCGACGATCAGGCCATCGAAAAGCTGCTTACGTCATTGGCACAAGCCCCGCTGGGGCTTCGCAAGGATGATGACTTCCGGATATCCATCGCGGGTGCCCAGGAGAAGACCGCCCTGCTTCGCCTCGATGGTCAATGGCTGAAACCCCACGGAACCACGCCAACCACGCACCTGTTCAAGACACAGATCGGAACATTGCCCAACGGCGTCGACCTTTCCGACAGCGTCGAAAACGAATTCTATTGTCTTCAGCTTCTGAAACACCTAGGCCTGCCGGTGAACAATGCGCAGATCATGCGCTTTGGCAACACCAAGGCCCTGGTCATCGAGCGTTTTGATCGACACTGGAGCGAAGGGCGCCTGATTCGTCTTCCACAGGAAGATTTCTGCCAGGCACTTTCCGTACCACCTTCCCGCAAGTACCAAAGCGATGGTGGTCCAGGCTTCCGTGATATAGCCGGGCTTCTTAGCGGTGCCGATCGTCCGGCCGAGGATCACCGCACCGTGCTGCAGGCTCAACTGGTGTTCTGGCTACTGGGTGCCACCGATGGTCATGCCAAGAATTTCAGCCTCTTTCTTCGCCCGGGCGGAAACTATGCGTTGACTCCGCTTTACGATGTCCTCAGTGCCCAGCCCGCCGTGGATGCGCGCAAGATCGAACGCAAGCAAATGAAAATGGCGATGTCCGTAGGTGACAAGCGCCACTACCGCATCGATGAGATTCAGGCGCGACACTTCCAGCAAAGTGCAGATGCCGCGAAAATACCGCCCGCCCTTTCGGCCAGGGCTATCGACGATATCGCAACGCACATGGACCGCGCACTCGACCAGCTCGAAGCCAGTCTGCCAGGCGATTTTCCCGAAGCGTTGCATCAATCCATCAGTGCAGGCGTCCGACGCCGCTTGAAAGCCCTTCGACTCGGCCTCGCCGCCTGATCATTGCGCCAATGTTCGACGATAAGCCCCCGGGTAGCGACCATGAAGACATGGCTGCCGCCGGTGCCCCGGGGGATACCATCGTCAGTCGGTGAGCACCCCCAGCCCGCGCAACCATGTATCCAGCAACGCGGGCCAGCCGCCGATGGCATCGGTTGTCTTGCGCAGGGCGAACGCATGCCCTCCCTTCGCATACAGGTGCATCTCCACCGGAACACCTGCCTTCGTGAGCGCAAGGTAGTAGCTCACCGAGTTACGTACATCGTCGACGGGGTCGTTCTGCGCCTGCACGATGAAGGTGGGCGGTGCCTTGGTGCTGATCTTGTTCCTGGGATGCAGCTTCATGCCGTGTTCGTCCTGGTCCCACAGATGCCCCGGATACATCGCGATGGCGAAATCGGGAACAGGATTCTCCTTATCCGCATCGTCAACGGGCTTGTAGCTCAGGCGAGGATGATTGCTGATATCAGCCACCATATGACCACCCGCCGAGAAGCCGATCACGCCGATGCGCTGCGGATCGATCTGCAGCGCTTTCGCCTGATGTCGCAAGAGCACCATGGTGCGCTGCGCATCCTGCAATGCCATCGGCGCCGTTGGCTCCTTGCCGCAGTTGCAGTCGTCATTCCACCAGGGTCCGGAACCCGGCACCCGGTACTTGAGTACGACGCAGGTCATGCCTTTGGCGGTGAATGCGTCGCAGATCTGCGTGCCTTCCAGTTCGATGGCAAGCACGCGATACCCCCCGCCAGGGAACACGACCATCGTTGCGCCGCTGTTCTTTCCCTTGGGTGGATAGATGGTCATGGTCGGGCGACTGACGTTCACGATGGCAACCAAGGGTGCGGGCGCTCCGGGTTTTTGTTCGTTCCATACGCCCTCCGGCCCCTTCACGGGCGGCCTGGCTATCGCAAGGCCCTCCGGCCATAGCGGCACCTGCTTGCGTGGTGCTTCGGGCTCCCATGCGGGCCCTGGGTGTACCCAGTCGTTGGCGCGCACGGAGGCACAACCCAGCGCGACGGCGATGAACGCAAAAAACGACGCTATACGTATGCACATGATCCGATCCCCAGCCATGAATTCCCTGTCCTGGCATGGCAACACGGCAATGTGGCGAAAGGCTGGAGCGACCCGGCTGGGGAGCGGGCACGATCCGCCGGTAAGATGTGGCCTTGCTCCGTCGGACCTGCCCCATGCCGGTATCGCTGCTTTCACTATCGTCCCTGATGGACCCGTTGCGCGGCTTCGTCGCCGTGGGCCGGCGCATGAGTATCACCCGCGCAGCGGAAGACCTCTGCCTGACCCAGTCGGCCATCAGCCGCCAGGTGCATGCACTGGAGAGCCGGCTGGGCGTGAAGCTGCTCGTGCGCGGGCATCGTTCGATCACGCTCACTGCCGAGGGTGAGCGCCTGTTCCGCACCGCCGATGCCGCGCTACAACAGCTGCAGGAAGCCGTAGGCGCCATTGGTGACGAGGCGCGGCGTCGCATCGTCACGCTCAGTGCCAGCATCGGCGTCACCGGCCTCTGGCTACTTCCTAGACTGGGCCAATTCCAGTCCGCGCATCCCGATATCGAACTACGCATCGCCGCGCAGAACCGCCTCACCGATCTGGCCAGGGAAGACGTCGATCTCGCGATTCGCTACTGCTCGCGATCGGCTGCGCCCGAAGGTGCCCTGCATCTCTTCGACGAGGCGATTGCCCCGGTCGCGCATCCTTCCCTGCGTATGGGCGAAAACCTTGTCGATGACCAGGTCTTGCTTGAATTCGATGATCCTGCCCGTCCCTGGCTGCACTGGGATACCTGGCTGAAAACGCACGCGATGGCCCACGGCCGGCCACGCAGCATCCTGCGCTTCAACCAGTACGATCAGGTGGCTTATTCGGCCATGGCCGGCCAGGGTATTGCACTGGGCCGGGTGCCACTGCTTGGCACCATGCTGGCGGAAGGACAGCTCGTGGCCCTGGCACCTGCCGAAGCGCCGCATGGCAGCGATCATGGATACTGGCTGCTGAGTGAAGATACGGGCGACGATGCGCGCACGGTGGTGGACTGGCTCGTTGCGCAGGCGCGCCCATCCGCCTGACGCATGCTCCCCGCGCATGGCAGGCATGAGGATTGAGCGTTTGAACGGGCCGCCGCCGGGCGGTGCAATAGGCACGGATTTTTCGCCGGAACCGTGCCGTGTATCTCCCCCTGTCCCAACGCCTTCCTGGCGTCATTGCGAGCATGAGCTACCTGTCTCGCACTGAGGAGCGCCCCTTTCAGTACGCCTATCCGCCCCCGGACGGCCAGCCCTGGGAGAGCGCCGATTACGATATCCGTGCCACGTTCATCGCCGATGCGCGCCGAACAGAGGGCTCGGTGCACGATTGCGGCTTCGTGCTGTGCGATGCCCCTACCGGTGTGCGCGACTTCGAGGACAAGGACGAGCTGGCCCGCGTCTATTACCCGGAAGTGGCATCCCTGGCCCTGGCAGCGACCGGGGCTACGCGTGCCTACGTCTTCGATCACCTGGTACGCAAGCGCGAGGCGGACCGTCGTGCGTTGTCGTTCGGCCGCTCGTCACGCGGCCAGCCTGCCGCCGCCAACGGCCGCATCCATAACGACTACACCGAACAGTCCGGGCAGCGACGCCTGGGCCTGGTGATCGGCGAAGATGCCGCCATGGCAAATGGATCTCGTTATGCCATCGTCAATGTCTGGCGATCCATCCGGGGGCCAGTGCTCGATACGCCACTGGCCGTCTGCGATGCCCGTACGGTGGATGCCTCGGAGCTGGTGGTCGCCGATGTCCACTACCCGAAACGCAAGGGCGAGATCTACATGCTTCGCCATGGCCATCGTCACCGGTGGTCGTACTTCTCCGGAATGGATCGGCACGAAGCCCTGGTTTTCAAGCAATACGACTCGCAGGTGAGCGGCGTCGCGCGCTACACCCCCCACGCCGCCTTCGAACTGCCGGACGTGCCGGCAGGCACGCCCCTGCGTGAAAGCATCGAGGCCCGCTGCCTCGTCATCTTCGATTGAGACCGTCCATGATCGAGTTCTGGTTCGACTTCGGCAGCAACTACAGCTATCTGTCGGTGATGCGCATTGAAACACTCGCGCGACGGCACGGCGTGGATATCGCATGGCGCCCTTTCCTGCTCGGCCCGATCTTCCAGTCGCTGGGCTGGGAATCCTCGCCCTTCGTGTCGCAGGACCTGAAACGCCAGTACGTATGGCGCGACATGGCCCGGCGTTGCGAGCGTTATGACCTTCCCTGGTCGGTGCCCAGTGTCTTTCCGCGACGGTCGATCCTTGCGGCCAGAGTCGCACTCGTCGGCGCGCAGCAGCCGTGGATCGCTGCGTTTTCACGTGAAGTCATGAAGCTCAACTTCGCCGCAGACGAGGATATCGACAGCGCCGATACCCTTGCCCGCGTGCTCGACCGGCTTGGCCTGCCTGCGCAAGCCATTCTTGATGAAGCCGTATCCACGGCAAACAAGGACAAACTTCGCGAACAGACCAACCGGGCCGCAGCACGCGGCATCTTCGGCGCCCCCACCTTCTTTGTGGGCGACGAAATGTTCTGGGGCGACGACCGTCTCGACGACGCCATGGCGTTCGCCCTGAAACATCGCTCCGCTACAATACGATTTTAAGGAGAGCACGCATGGCAAGGATTCATCTGGTGGAAGGCCCGGTCGGTGCCGGCAAGTCCACGTATGTCGCCAGCCTTCAGTTGCTGCACGCGGCACCGGCGCTGATCCTCGATGCCTGGTTCGTCCGCCTGTTCAGCCCGGACCGTCCCGCCGAAGGCCTCATGCCCTGGTACGTCGAACGCAAGGAACGCTGCTTCACCCAGATATGGACCACAGCCCGCGACATCCTGGATCGCGGACACGACGTGGTGCTTGAACTGGGGCTGGTCGAACGGGCCAGCCGAGAACGCTTCTACGCCATGGTCGACGAAACCGGCTACGACATGACCGTCTACCTGCTCGATGCACCCCGCGAGGTTCGCAGGGAACGCGTCCAGCGGCGCAACCGCGAGAAAGGCCCCACCTTCGCCATGGAGGTACCGGAAGCGTTCTTCGAAATGGCCAGCGATCACTGGCAGCCGATGGACGATGTGGAAATCGAGATACGCGATGTACAGGTCGTCGCCCAGGCCTGAACCTCAGTACAGACGCAGAGACAATTCCACGTCATCCGCGAAGGGGACGGAGAGGTATCCGCCTCCCGCCGAACGTACCCGGTCAAGATACTCGGGGTTGTACTCGGCATTGTCGGCCACCACGAGTGCACCGGGCCGCAGATTCGCTTCAACGAGGTCGAGCACGTCGGCATAGAGGGCCTTGGCACCGTCGAGCAGCAGGACATCCACCAACGCGGGCAGGTCGCTGCGCAAGGTGTGCAGCGCATCGCCTTCGCGTATTTCCACGAGGTCGATGAGGCCCGCTTCCGTAAGGTGCCGGCGCGCACGCTGCACTTTCGACGGTTCGAACTCGCAGGTGATGACGTGACCACCGCCGTTATCACGAAGTGCCGCTGCGATATACAACGTGGAAATGCCGAACGACGTACCGAATTCCACGACGCTACGCGCACGGCTGTGGCGTACGAGCATGTAGAGCAACATGCCTGTTTCGCGGGACACCGCCAGCGGCATGTCCTTCAGGTGCCCATAGAAGTCCAGGTAGTCGGTCTTGCTGCGCATCAGGCGATTGCGTTCGCCTGCCGTCAGCGATGCCACGGCGGGCACGTCGAGCGGCGAAGCGCGGGCGGCTTCGTCGAAAAGACGGTCGATAAGAGGCGCCACGGGGGCGCAGGTCAGGGTAGACAAGGGAGAATCTCCGGGGCAGATGCGTACTGGTCGACGCCGGACTAGAATGCGATCAATTCGTCAGGTTTTCTAATCGCATTAGGACCCGCCCATGCCAGAGCGCCGCAACCCAACGATTTCCTTAAGGAAATCACCCAAGCAGACACGCTCTGAAGGGCTGATCGCCATCGTCCTGGAAGCCGCAGCTCAGGTTCTGGCCAAGGAAGGCGCGCAGCGCTTCACCACGGCCCGAGTGGCCGAAAAGGCCGGCGTCAGCGTCGGCTCCATCTACCAGTATTTCCCTAACAAGGCCGCCATCCTGTTTCGCCTGCAAAGCGATGAATGGCAGCAGACCTCGGCAATGATGCGGGACATCCTTGAAGACAAGGCCACCTCGCCCCTGCAACGACTTCGTCGGCTGACGCATGCCTTCATCCAGTCCGAATGCGATGAAGTCGGCGTACGCTCAGCGCTGAACGATGCGGCGCCGCTATACCGCGTCGCTCCGGAAGCCCATGATTTGAGGACCGAGGGAACGCGACGCTATGAAACGTTCATACGTGAGGTGCTGCCTGCAGCCCCTGAAACCACCATTGCCACGGTGACAGACATCGTCTCTACCACGCTCGGCGCCCTCGGCAAGGAATTCTCCGAGCAACGCCACGATGCGGGCGAGATTTCCGCCTATTCCGATGCCGTCGCGGACATGCTTTGCGCTTACCTTGTGAGTTGTGGGGCCAGATCGTCCTAGCCAGGTTTGCTGCGCCATACGCCCGGCGACTGCACTTGAAGTGCCGGATAGGCCCTGCTACGTTTCGCTCGCGGCCCTGACCGGGCTGTCGTAAGCGTTCACGTCAACCAACGCGCTCCGTATCGCGAATGCCTGCATTCGCGTCCTTGCGCATGAGTTGACGACATGAAACCACCTACGTTCCTTGCCGCGCCCCTCCTTGGCCGCGGCCCCATCGCCCCGGACCGCCTCGGGCTCTTCCTGTTTTTCCTTGCCAGCCTCGCCGACGGCGCGCTGATGCCGTTCTTCGCCCTGTGGGCGCAGCATGAGGCGGGTATTCCCACGCGTTACATCGGCCTTTTGCTCGCCTGCTATGCCGGCGGAGAGCTTCTGGCCACGCCCCTGCTCGGTGGCATCGCCGACCGCATCGGACGGCGCCCCGTGCTTCTGTGCTCCACGCTTGGTGTAGGGCTTGGCTTCGTGCTTCTCTCGCAGATGCACGGTGTATTCGCCATCGCTTTATGCCTGCTGGCGATCGGCATTTTCGAGTGTGCCTTGCATCCGACCGTACAGACCGTGATTGCCGATGTGGTGCCGGAAGATCGGTTGCGCATGCGTTTTGCATCGGCACGCATCGCATCCGGTGCGGGACATATTGCCGGTCCCGCATTGGGTGCCGCGCTGGCACTGCTATCGCTGAACACCGTGTTTGTCGGTTGCGGAATATCGCTTCTGGTCGCTGCACTGCTTGTGTTCTGCCTGCTGCCCGAAACGCGTCCGCTGGAAGAGCGATCGGCGCACGACGATGAGGAAGACGAAGAAGGGCTGTCCGCGCTGTTTCCCGCCTTCCGCGACCGCCGACTTGCCATGCTGTTGCTGTGGTTCGTGCTTCTGGAAATCGTGGACGGCTGGTCGGCGGCGGTCATTCCCCTGTATGCCAACGGGGAGCACGCACTGTCACCTTCTGGCGTGGGCCTGCTGTTTACCTACGGTGCCGCCGTAATGGCCTTGCTGCAATGGCCCGTGACGAAGTGGAGCGAGCGCATCTCGTCGTACCCGCTGGTCATCGCATCCGGCATGACGCTGGCCGCTGCCTTCCTGCTTTTGCTTCTGCCACCGGTGGCGCTCACCCTCTATGCCAGCGTGACGTTGTTCTCCCTGGCACAGGTGCTGTTCGGTCCCCTGGTGCCGGTTACGGTGAATGCCCTGGCTCCCCCGAAATCACGCGCGTCTTATATGGCGGCGGTCTCGACAGTCAATGACCTGAAGGACTCCGCAGGTCCGGCAACGGGAATGCTTCTGTATGGCATGGCCGCAACGCTGCCCTGGCTGATCGGTATACCGGTTGCCATCGGCGCGGCCATCGGACTAGCGACGACCATCCGGCGACACGAGCGCACGGCGTCCGCTTGAAACCTGCTTGAAAAAGAGGGGCGCCTCCCGGCGCCCCTCTTCTCACACCCACTCAGGTCTTCTTGCGCGTGCGCTTCTTCGCAGCGGGCGCCTTGGGAGCTTTGGGTGCCTTGACCGCCTTCGGCTTCGGGCTTTCCTTTACTGCCGGCGCCGATGCCGCGCTCATCTGTTCGAGCCAGGACAGGTCATCGACGTAGGAAAGGAAGTGGCGCAGATAAGGCGGCGACAGTTCCTGCATCAAGGCGATCGAGCGATGCACCAGCGCGCTGGAATTCAGCGGCCCGGCATCCGTCGGCACATGATCGAGCGACTGGCGGAACTGGCTTTCGGAGCGTTGTGCATCCCATAGCAGATGAAAGGCTTCCAGCTCCGGCAGCTCAGGCCAGGTAGGTGCCGGGGGCGTCATGCCATCGACCAGCTGGCCCAGAGGGCCACGCGTGCGTTCGCTCGCAACGACGTCGCCGGCTTCCTCAGGCGTCGCGCGCAGCGCGGTGATGCGCTCGTCGAGCAGGCGCCGCGCGGGACCTTCCATCGACGATGCCCGGCGTTCGAGCGCCTCGATCAGGCAATGCCGGATGGCGCGGGTCGCTTCACGGACCATGGGCGTTCGCGGGCGCATTGGATGGCTTCGGGATCGGCGCGATCTCCACGCGGCGGTTCTTCGCCCGGCCATCCTCATCGGTATTGGATGCCACCGGCTGCTCCTGTCCGAACGCCGCCGCGAACACCGACGACGCAGGCACGCCTTCACTTACCAGCGCACGGGTCACGGTCAGCGCGCGCTGCGCCGACAGCTCCCAGTTATCCGCATAGCGACGGTTGCCCTCGTGCACGATCTGATCATCGGTGAAACCGCTGACCATGAGGATTTCATCGCGCGAGCGCAGGTAGGCCGTGAGCGGGCCGGCGAGGCTCTTCAACAGCTCCAGGCCTTCCGGCTGGAGCTGATCGGAATTGAGTGCGAACAGCACGCTGCCGCTGATGCCGATGCGGCCGTTGACCAGCGTAACCCGGCCGCTGGCGAGCGGCACGGCCAGCGCCTGCTCCAGCGACACGCGCCGCTGGGTTTCCGCCTGGTGCTGCTTCACTTCCTGGTCGAGCCGGCTGGTCAGTTGCAGCTGCACGCCGATCACGCCCACGAGAATCAGCACGAAGGCACCCAGCAGCACCGACATCAGGTCGCCGAAGGCGGCCCAGATCGGAGTGGACGATTCCCCTTCGAGATCGATCTCGTCATTCATGCGGCGTCGTTTCCTTCGCTCTCACGCGAGGCACCGAGGCGCTGCATGTCTTCGAGAATCTGTTTCTGCGACAGCACGCTGAGGTCCACCACTTCGCGCGCCTGTGCGACGTAGTAGGCCAGCTGTTCGTCGCTGCGCGTCGAGGTCTGGTCCAGCGCTTGGGCGATGTGCTGCAAACGCTCCATGAGCTGGTCGTTCGATTGCCCGAACATCTGCACGGCCGCACCGAAGGCCTCGCCCAGGCTCGCAACTTCCGCCGCGCTGCCGGTGACCTGTGCCGCCACGGTTTCCAGCTTGCCCGTCTCGGCTTCGATGTGATCCGTAAAGCGCGTACCGACACGCTCAAGCAGTTCGGCCGAGGTGCCGACCAGGGCATCGATGGCCGTGCGCTGTTCGACCGATGCGTGGTTGACGGCATCGAGCAGGGTTTCGAGCGTGGCCAGCAATCGGGTGCGCTCTTCCAGCATCGAAGTATCGCGAACCATGCTGTCCGACAGCTTCTGGCGCAGTTCGCCCACCACTTCGGCCGCCACCTTCGGCGCTTCGGCCGCGGCCTCGACCAGACGCGAGATCTCGGCGATGGTTTCGCCGGCATGCGTCTTTGCGCTGGCCGTGATGGATTCAGCCGTGCGCTCCAGCGTGTCGCAGATGGCCTGCTGCTGGCTGGCAACCTTTTCACCCGCCTGTTCCCACTGGGACTGCAAGGTCGTGGCGACCGAGCCAAGTGCGTCCACCGAGCCCAGCGCCAGGCGCGCAACTTCGGCAATGGTTTCGCTGGAACGCACCTGCACACCGGCAACGATCTCGTTCGCCGTGCGCTCGAATCCGTCGACGATGGCCTGCTGACCTGCGAACGCTTGTTCGCTGGCCTGCGTCCATTGGGTGTTGAGGCCGGTAGTGACTTCAGCCAGCGCGTCCTTCCACTGCGCAAGACGCTGCGCGTCACGCGACTCCAGCACGGACTGCATCTCGGCATGCGAGCGGCTCACCGTATCGACGAGGGCGGCAGCGCGTTCGCCGAAGGCTGCCGTAACGACATCCAGTGCCTGGGCGTTACGCGACCCGAGCGCATCGTTGGCCGCTTCCTGCTTCGCCAATGCATCATTCCATGCACTGACCGCACCGGCTCCCACCGCATCCAGACGCGCTGCAACGCCATCGACCAGATCAGCGGAGCGCTTTTCAAACGTATCGGCAAACTTCGCCAACGAGCCTTGCAGATCCTGCACAAGCGCCGCATTCGTTTCGCGCTGCTGCGACAAGGCATCCCCCCACGTACTCGACAGTGCCTTGCTGGATGCATCGAAACCCGCCGACAGGCCGTCCAGCTGACGCTGCACCGCCTGCGTCACCGTTTCGCGCAGGGCGGTAGTCTCACCGGCAAGCCCGGCCATGGTGGCCTCGACGGCAGGCTGGATCGACGCGCTGGCGGCACGCGCGCTATCCGCGATGCCTTCCTTAAGCGACTGCTCCACCGACGCGGCAAGCTTCGTGTAGATCGCCTCCGCCGTGGCGTGAAACGCCTGCTGGCTGGCGAGCTGGCGCTCGGTGGCGTCCACGTTGTGCTTCTCGATCGACGCCATCATCGCTTCGAGGCGATCCACCAGCAGCGGCATGGCCTCTGCCTGCTGCCGCATCAGGCGCAGGGATTCCTCGCGCTGATGCGTCTGCGAATGCTCGCGCAAGGTGGTGCCGAGCTTCGCATCAAGCGACTGCACCGCCAGCATGCGGTCGCGACGGACCAGCGCCGAAAGCAGGCCCAGCATCGCCGACGTGGCGATACCCGCGATCGATGTGCCGAACGCAAAACCCAGCCCCTTCACGGGTGCCGCCAGCGAGCCACGCATGGCCTGCAGGTCGGTGGCACTTTCCAGCGCGAGCCCGGTGCCGCGCAGCGTTGCCATCATGCCCAGCAAGGTACCCAGCATGCCCAGCAGGACGAGCAGGCCAACGAGGTAAGGAGTAAGGGTTGGTGCGGGCAACGCCACGCGCTCACCCGCCACGCGCAGGCGGACGGCATTGCGCAGGCCTTCGGGCAGGCGGGTCAGCCAGCCATCGATGCTCTCGGGTGCCGCATTCAGTTCGCCAACCGCCGAACGCAGCGCCGTGGTGCCCTGGCGATAGCGGTAAAGCTCCATCGCACCGGCCAGGTAGCACACGCCCACCAGGATCGCGATGGCGGCACCGAGCGGATTGGAGCCCACGTAGCCCACACCGATCCAGCAGACCACGGCCAGGCCGGCAAGGAACACGACGGAAGGAATAAGGTTTCTGAACATGATTTTCCGGTTAACTGGCGCGAAGGGCGGCAAGCAGCCCTTCGATCGGTTGGAAGCGGACATCCAGCTCCGCGAGCAGCACGCTCTGCATGTCCTTGCGGAAGACATCGACCCACGCGAGGGAGTCTTCCGGGGCAAGGCGACGCAGGCGTTCGAAGCGCTCGGCGAGAAGGATAGGGACATTAGCCAGCAGGCCGTGTTCGAGCGGGCTCAAGGAGCGCTCCATCACGGCATCCACCTCTGCCAGCCGCCCCATGTCAGGGGAACGACCGGCCAGCATATCGCGCAGGTCGCCGCGCAGGCGCCCGGTGGCGGCCTGCATGGCCCGTTGCATGGTGAGGTAACGCTGGCGGAAAACGACGTATTCGGGCGGCGCATCAGCCGCAGGCACCTGCCCACCCCGTGCCGGCACGGCCACCGGCTCGCGTCCCGTCACGATGGCCTGGGCCAGCTGCGCCCGAGCCCGGACACACTCCTCCTCCACGGCACTGCCAAAGAGGGGGGCATCCTCAGGAGCCTCGGGCAGCTTGCCGTCCAGCGCCGTGGACAGCGCAATGGCATGGCTCCAGGCCAGCCAGCGGCTGAGCCGGTCCGGCAGCGAGCCGCCCGGCTGCGGCGCCGGGGCGCGGCTGAGACGGGCGATCAAGCGGATGAACGTCGGGCCGCGGACAGTCGTTCGTTCAGGTGCCTGCACTTAGGGGTCTACTGGCCAAAAGACGGGCATTTTACACGCGAAACGTGGGGTGGGCCGTGGGAAGCTGAATGGGCTCGGGGCTGGTGTGTTCTGCTTCGTAGGGAGGGCTCGCCTGTCGGCCTCGCGCTCGGCGCCTGCTGCGTGGTCGCTTAGAGGCGACGGGGGCGGCCCTTGGCGCGCCGGCCTGCGGTGTCCCTCGGGAAAGGAGGAGCCGCTGCGCGGCTCAGTGTCTTATGGCTTGCGCCCCTTCGGGCAAGGGGAGCGGGCGGGGTTTCCTGACTCGACATCCTGTCTCGGCAGGAAAGGCCGGCCTTCCTGGCCGGCCCCGCTTCGCGGCCTTTTCCGCCCACTCCCCTCACCTCCATCAAGTCGCGCCAAGGGCCGCCCCCGCCGCCTCTCCCCACGTCGCGGCAGCTTGTTGTAGGAGCGCGCCTGCGCGCGACCGGTTATCGCGAACACCATCATCGTTTCGATTCCACCGGTCGCGCGCAAGCACGCTCCTACAGAGATGCGGTGTCGCACGATGGATCGCCGATGCGACCGGCGCCACATCACGACTAACCTGACGTAACTACTGTCGTGTAGGAGCGCGCCTGCGCGCGACCGGTTGTCGCGAACATCTTCATCGTTTCGATGCATCCGGTCGCGCGCAAGGCGCGCTCCTACAGGGATTGTGTGGCGCTGGATGGATATCGAAACGGTTGGCGCCAAAGCCGATGCAACGTCATCGTGTTTGCTGGCAAACCGGGGCGCTGGGTTCCTGCGTGCGCAGGAACGACGGGGGCGATTTTTGAGAATATTTCCATACCCAAACGCATCCGCAATTTGGTACGGTGTGCGCGTTGTCTGCTCGTTCGTTGATGGCTCGGCAGACAACCATCGCTCGACGTATCGAGAAAGACGCGGAACGGAGGTGCGCTAACACCTCCGCCCGCTGACCAAACCAACTATCCAAAGGAGTTGATATGGCTGTGCCAAATCTTAAGGCATTCTCACACCCACCGTCTGTCCCGGACGGTCCAGGGACGTCCTAAACACCTGTCAGGACGCGGCTAACGCCCGCGTTCATCCTGATTTCTCACGGTTTCTGGCTCTGCCGTCGCACCCGGCGCGTAGCGCCCTGCCTGTGAGAAAACCGGACAAAGCGCGGGAATCGTGAGATCTCGTCGCCCGAGTCGATGAGGGGCACGGCCCTTGGCGTGCCCCGCTCGGAAGGCGGCGTACCAGGGAAAAACCAAACCATGAGTGATCCGAAAGACGAAGGCGTCCTCGGCGAGGGGAGCTTTGGCCTGAATGTCGAGGCCAGCATGGATACGTTGATGAATGACGCGACCGCGTGGCAGGCGTATGCCGAGGCGATGCAGTCGGTGCTGACCGAATACATGGCGGAAACCGAATTGCCGAATCAGCGGTGCGTCGCCCGGGCGATGTCGGGTGTCAACGTGCTGTATCGCATGGGCCTGCAATGCACCAGGCAGGCGAACGTGCGGCGCATGTGGGACGAGGTGCGTGCGCTGGGAGGGGCGAAATGATCGTGGGGCTATGGGAAGTGGGTGTCGCGCTGGTGTTGCTGGTGGTGAACCTACTTGTCTACATGAGCAGTTATGGCCAGAGGTGTTCGCTGGCGACGGGGGCGCGGATGTTTTCGGTGTTGTCGTTTGTGGCGTTTATCGCCGGGTCGTTTGCCGTGGGGGATATGGCGGCGCATGGATGTTTGCTGCCGCGGGAGGTGTGGCCGGGCATGGTGTTTGAAGCGGCCAGTGCGGGATTGGTGGGCGCGTCGCTGGGGGCGGTCTGGCTTTGGGGGATGTCGCGGTAGGAAGCGATGCGCCCGACGACACCGTATCCCTGTAGGAGCGCGCCTTGCGCGCGACCGGATGCATCGAAACGATGATGGTTTTCGCGACAACCGGTCGCGCGCAGGCGCGCTCCTACAACAGCCTGCGATCACGTGGGGAGAGGCGACGGGGGCGGCCCTTGGCGCGAGGTGATGGAGGTGAGGGGAGCGGGCGGAAAAGTTGTAGGAGCGTGCTTGCGCGCGACCGGTGGAATCGAAACGATGATGGTGTTCGTGACAATCGGTCGCGCGCAGGCGCGCTCCTACAACAGCCTGCGATCACGTTCGGTAGAGGCGGCGGGGGCGGCCCTTGACGCGACTTGATGGAGGTGAGGGGAGCGGGCGGAAAAGGCCGCGAAGCGGGGCCGGCCAGGAAGGCCGGCCTTTTTCGCCGAGGCAGGAGCCGAGTCGAAAAACCCCGCCCGCTCCCCGGGCCCGAAGGGGCGTAAGCCATAAAACACTGAGCCGCGCAGCGGCTCCTCCTTTCCCGAGGGACACCGCAGGCCGGAGCGACAAGGGCCGCACCCGTCGCCTCTAAGCGACCACGCCACAGGCGCCGAGCGCGAGGCCGATAGGCGAGCCCTCCCTACGAAACGACGCACCACAAGGACCGCTTTACTACGGAGCGACACCATTCCAACCGGTCGCGCGCGAGGCGCGCTCCTACAGGGGGAGGTGGAGGGTGAAGCGGGCGCCGCCCGTGGGGGAGTCGCCTACGTCGACGTGGCCGCCCTGGGAAGTGATGGCGCGGCGGACGATGGCCAGGCCCAGGCCGAAGCCACCGGTGCTGCGGTCGCGGCTGCGGTCGAGGCGGTGGAAGGGTTCGAAGATGGATTTGCGGTCGGCGGCGGGGATGCCGATGCCGTCGTCGTCGACGCGGATGACCAGGATGCCGCGCTCCATGGTGGCCGTGATGTCGATGTGGCTACGGCCGTAGCGCATGGCGTTGCGGATGAGATTCATGAGGGCGCGGGCCGTGAGCTTCGGATCGAACTGTGCCACCGCATCCGCTGGAAACACCGATACGTGGCAATGGATGTCCCGCAGTTCCATTTCCAGCGCGAGGCTGCCGGTTACGCTGTCGATGAACTCGGTGACGTTGACCTTGCAGCGCTCCGGCTCGCGGCCCGGCTGGCCCAGTGCGCCGTAGGAAAGCAACTCGCTTACGAGCTGGTCGAGCTCGCCGATGTCTTCCGACATCATGTCGATATAGCGGCGTCGCTCGTCCTCATCATCACTGGATTTCAGCAGGGCCAGCGCAAAGCCGAAGCGCGCGATGGGTGTGCGCAGCTCATGCGATATTGCATTGATCATTTCGCTCTGCGTGGATACCAGGGTCTGGATGCGCGAGGCCATGCTGTCGAAGCGCGTCGCCAGGGGTGCCACGCTGGACCGTGCGGGGAGGCCGGAGCGCACATGCAGTTCGCCGTCACCGAAACGCTGCGCGGCCTCGCGCAGTATTTCAAGATCCCGCCAATGTGATCGCAGCCAGAGAAATAAGCCACCGAGCATCACCGCGGCCACCATGGACCAGGCCAGTAACCGGAACACCGTACTTGAACCGAGCGAACGAATCTGCTGCGTATGCAACACCTGATGCGATGGCAGAATGGCGAGCAGAATATCGTCCGGCCCCATATCCACGGCATAACCCAGGTCCAGTTGCCGGCCCTGCTCCTCCGAGAGGGAAATCCGTGCGCGATCCATCAATTCAAAACGAATCATCGCCAGTGATGGCTGCACTTCATCCAGGGTCTTCTGCCGCCTTGCGGCGTCCTGCTTGGCCAGCATGTCGCGAAGGACATACATGGTGGAGCGTAAATCCTCCGCATCTGAAGGGCTCAGGCGTATCAGCAGCACGTACTGCATGGCAGGCACCACCACGACGGCGGCTGTTGCCAACCCCAGGATGAGAAAAAGATAGAGCTTGTAGAACGTACGCAACATGGCGGCCTACTCGTCCCACGCATACGGATTGAACAGGTAGCCCCTGCCCCACACCGTCTTGAACTTCTGCGGCTCCTGCGCCATGTCGTCGAACTTGCGACGCAACCGCGACACCCCCGCATCGATGGTGCGATCCAGCCCGTCGAACTCGATGCCTCGCAACTGCTTCATCAACTCGTCGCGACTCAACACACGACCTGGTGCGTGCGCGAACGCCAAAAGCAGGTTGTACTCGGTGGTCTTCAGGTCCACCGGATCGCCCTTCCAGGCTACGTCGCGGGACAGCTCATCGATGCGCAGGTTGCCATACGTCAGTACGTTATCGCGCGATGTTTCCGCGGTGCGCTCAGCCGCCGTCGTCCGGCGCATCACTGCCCGAATCCTCGCCAGTAACAAGCGTGGCTCAACGGGCTTCAGCACGTAATCGTCTGCCCCCAGTTCAAGCCCGGAGATCTGGTCCATCGTATCCACACGTGCCGTAAGCATCACGATGGGCGTGTCGCTCAACTGCCGCAGACGGCGACAGACCTCCACACCATCCATGCCGGGAAGCATCAGGTCGAGCACCACCACGTCGGGTGCGATGTCGTTGAATGCCGCCACGGCGATATCACCCCGCGGGCAGATGCGAACGTCGAAGGCGTAGCGGCCGAGGAACTCCGATACGAGCGCGGCGAGGCGCTGGTCGTCCTCGATGAGAAGTAGTCTATGCATGGCGTCACGAACCGGATTCGTCGGCAACATAGCATTGGCCCCGGCGCCCCACCATCGATTACGCCGGCGAAATTGTGTTTATTTGTAACCGGCATCTACACATAAGCACAATTGCCCCGCAAAGACCCCACAGTCTTTCCGCCGCAGGGTACCTACGCTCCTGTCCTGTTCCCATTCCCAGGTCCGGAGTACCCCCCCGTGAAATCGATCCGCCCCCTGTATCTCGCCCTTGCCCTGCCCTTGCTGGCTCCCTGCGCGCATGCCCAGGACAGCAGCGGCGACACGCCCCCGCCGGCCTACGTCGGCCTGGGTGCCGCTTATGTGCCGCGCTATGCCGGCAGCAAGGACTACCGCGTCTCCCCGCTGCTGGATGCCTCCTTCACCTTCCGCAATGGCTTCTTCATCGATGGCATGCAGGGCGTCGGGTTTCGCTTCCGCCTTACCGACCAGTTCTTCATCACCACGTCGGCCGGCATGGACGCGGGCCGCAAGGACCAGGACGACGTGGCGCGCCCCGGCTCGGACTTCCTCAAGGGCATGGGTGATATCAAGCCGTCCGTGCTCGCCAATGTGGGCATGGGCCTGAAGCTTGGCCAGCGTGCCGACATCGGTCTCGTCGCCAGCAAGGCCGTGAACCATGCTGATTACGGCATGAGCTACCACCTCACCGGCCATGTGTTGGCCTGGAGCGGCGAGAACGACAGCATCGATCTCAATGCCGCCCTCCACTACGGCAACGCCGACTACAACCAGACCTACTTCGGCGTCACGGATAAACAGGCCGCCAATACGCACTTCCAGCGCTTTGCGCCCGGCGCGGGCCTGCACGCGGCCACGGCCGGCGTGACCTGGACGCACCGCTTCGGCGAACACTGGATGACCCGCTTCACGGCCGAAGGCACCCGCTACCTCAAGGACGTCGGCGACAGCCCCATCGTGCAGAAGAAGATGGGCTATCTCGCAGGCGCATCCGTCGACTACCGCTTCTGAGGGAGGAACACACCATGTACGTGACCTTTGTACGAGTGTTGCACTACCTCTCGCTGCTCGGCCTGATCCTCTTCGCCGGATGCGCCGCCGATCCCGGCTGGCGCGGCCACGATCCGGACCATGGTCGCGATCGCGGCGAGTCGAAAGGCCTGTCCTGTGCCAGCTACGAGAATGCCTATCGTCGATGCGAGGTGGATGGACGCCTGCTGAAGGTGCGCCTGCGCGAGCGCCTGTCGGTATCCGAGTGCGAATACGGACGCAGCTGGGGCTGGAGCCGTCACTCCGTATGGGTAGACAAGGGCTGCCGCGCCGATTTCGACATCCTCGTGGACGACTGAGGCCGCGTCCTTACCGCCTGGACGGCGATCCTTTATCCTGCCGCCATGCGGCCGAGGCCGCCCGACCCATGACGGAGCAGGCGTGCGGCACGGTGACACCCCCCGACGGATTCCTCGTAACGCGACCTTCGCCTCGGCGCTGCGGTTGTGGATCGTCATGCTCGTGGTCGCAGGTGTCGTGGGCGCGGCCTGCCTGCTGTGTGGCGGTGGCGAGATCCGGGCCACGGAGGCATGGGCGGCCCTGTGGACCGATACCGGAACACCGGCCCGGACCATCGTCCACGAACTGAGGCTGCCAAGGACGGTAGCGGCGTTTGGCGTCGGTGGCCTGCTGGCCATGGCCGGTTGCCTGATGCAGGTGCTGGTGCGTAATCCACTGGCTGATCCTTACACGCTGGGCCTGTCCGGTGGCGCCGCCGTAGGTGCCCTCGGGGCGATGCTCGCCGGACTGGGCAGCGTGTTCGTGGCGATGGGTGCGGGCATCGGCGCGCTCATCACCTGTATCGCCGTGTTCGTGCTCGCGCATCGCGATCTGTTGTCGCGGCAGACATCAGAACAACGCGACGACACCACCGACCTCATCCTCATCGGCGTGGTACTGGCCGCCGGCTCCGGCGCCATCGTGAGCATGATGCTGGTCCTCGCTCCCGACCGTGATCTTCGCGGCATGCTGTTCTGGATGATGGGTGACCTGAGCGGCGTGGCCTGGTGGGGGATTCCCGCGATCTGCCTGCTCGCCTGCCTGTTTGTCGTGGTGCCGTTGGGGCGTCAGTTGAACCTGCTCACGCGCGGCGAAGATTCCGCCAGCGCGCTGGGCGTGAAACCGGGAGCGGTGAAAGCGGCGATCTTCGCGCTGTCATCCATCGCCACGGCCATTGCCGTCACGACGGCAGGCACCATCGGCTTCGTCGGACTGGTGGTACCGCATGCCTTGCGCCGGCTCGTCGGCAACGACCAGCGCGTGCTCATCCCGGCCAGTGCCATCGGTGGCGGTACGCTCGTCGTAGTGGCCGATACGTTGTCACGCAGCATCGTGGCGCCCATCCAGCTTCCCGTAGGCGCCGTAATGGCCATCATCGGCGTGCCCGCCTTTCTGATGCTGCTGGTGAGGCGGCGATGAAAACCTTGCTGACGACGCAAGAGCTGCACCTTTGCATGCAGGAGCGAGTGCTGGTGCATTCGCTCGATCTGAACGTGCGTGCCGGTGAGGTATGGGCCGTGATCGGGCCGAACGGTGCCGGCAAATCCACCCTGCTACGGACACTGGCCGGCCTGCGCGATGTGGACGGCGGCGAGGTAAGCCTTGATGGAAAGCCTCTATCCCGTTATTCCCCGAAGACACTTGCCAGGCGACGTGGATTCCTTCCGCAAGCCGTCACGGATGCCTTCAGTCTTACGGTATGGGATGCGGTGGCCTCGGCCCGCTATCCGCACCTGTCGTTCTGGCACTGGGGCGACGAGGATGATGAACCCACCCGTGAAGCACTGGCCACGTTTGAACTCGACGCACTGGCGGATCGCGATATCACCACGCTCTCCGGCGGCGAACGGCAGCGCGTGAATATCGCGGCCATCTTCGCGCAGGATGTGGATGTATTACTGCTCGACGAACCGCTTTCGTCGCTGGACCTGCACCAGCAGATGAGGGTACTGCAGGAACTTGAGCGCACGGCCGTACGCGACGAGCGCGCCGTGATCTACAGCGTGCACGACATCAACCTCGCCATCCGGCATGCAACGCATGCCATCCTGCTCGATGGAAACGGCACGGCCCTGGCCGGGCCGATGCTCGATGTCGTCACCGGCGACAACCTCAGCGCCGCATTCCGGCATCCCATCCACGGCGTGGACATCGACGGAGAACGCTTTTTCCGTGCCGGTCGCCTGACGAATCCGAAACCATGATGCGAAAGCTATTCCTTCTCGCGCTGTTGTCCACCGGTGCTGCCCATGCATCCGTCAGTGTCACCGATGATGCAGGTCACACGGTGACACTGGAAGCGCCTGCAGCACGTATCGTCAGCCTGGCGCCGAACATCACGGATGCCCTGTTCGCAGCGGGCGCCGGTGATCGCATCGTGGGCACATCGCGATTCAGCGACCATCCGGAAGCTGCCAAGGCCATTCCTGTTGTCGGGGATGCCACGATGCTCGACCTGGAGCGCATCGTCAGCTTGAAGCCCGACATCATCATGGTGTGGAAGAGCGGCACATCGACAGCCCAGATAGAGAAACTGTCCCACCTTGGCATTCCGTTGTTCTACGTGGAAACCACACGCCTTTCGGGGATCGCTCCCACTGTCCGGCGGCTAGGCGCGCTCACCGGCACCACCGAGACGGCGAATCGCAATGCGACGCGCCTCGATGCAGCACTGGGGTCGCTCCGGGCCACCTATGCCGGACGTCGACGGCTCAGCGTGTTTTTCCAGATATGGGACAAGCCGCTGATGACCATCGGCCATACGCAGATCATCGACGACGCCATCAGCCTGTGCGGCGCATCGAACATCTTCGCGGACCTGCCCCAGGCAGCCCCGACAGTAACCAGGGAGGCCGTGTTTTCCCGTAACCCGGATGTCATCATCACCACAGGCGACGACAAAGACAGTCTCGCCGACTGGAAGAAAAGCCCTTCCCTGAATGCGGCAAGGAATGGCCAGGTTTTCGCTATTGACGCCCCGACGCTGTCGCTTCCTTCGCCATCGATCCTTGAAGGAGTCGAGGCCTTGTGTCGTCGGCTGGACAAAGCAAGGTAGCGCCCCACGGGGCCCCATTGCCCTCTTGCGGCGCGGGCCACCACTGGCGAATATATCCGTGCATTGACGCATCATCCATGGATGATTCAGGGGAAACACTCGTGACGAGTCTCAAGGAGATGGCCGAGGCCATGCAGGCTATCGGCAAACTCATCATCGGCATCGCTTCCGCGATCGGTGTGCTTATCGTATTCGCGTACTGTTACTTCTACGCCCATTTCTTCCCATCCGGCGTCCAGATAGGCGACACGCTGCTTTTCCTCTCTGCGGCACTGGCTTTCGGGCTCATCTATATTTTCTGGCTTCTGGTAGGGAGTGCCGTTTGCCTGGGTATAAACCTGGTCTACAAGGGCCTGAAGGCCAGAAGAACATGGCCGGGCGTCAAGGATGAAAACCTCGGCCTCGGCCTGCTTCTCCTGCTGCCCTCACTCACCATCCTCGGCTTGACGTTATACATCGCCTGGGCGGTCCTGGATGCATTCGAGTGGTTCAAGCTTCTGGCAGCTCTCATGATGGGCGGCCTGGGTATTGTCCTCGGCATCGATTGCATCGCCTATCCCAACCGGTCGACGCCCGCGCATACGAAGCGCAGCCGTAGGGTGGGAGTCATACTCATTGCCCTGGGCATCCTGTTTCCAATGCTCATATCGACCTGGCTGGTCGGCCGGATGGAGCTGGCCACGTTCCGGGACATGGGTATCTATGCGGACAATGTCCGGATCATCGCCACGCCGGAAGAATTTCGCGTCATCAAGGCTGCGGCCGCCAAGATCGATGCGCCCATCTTCAGTTGCAGCGTCGAAGGCACGCAGGACTTCGCCGTGGACGGCATGCGGGTATGGTGGCATGGTCCCGGCGATCGCTCGCTGATTGCCATCCCCGGTGACAAGGCAGGCGCCCCGGATAAAGCGCGAATCGAAGTGCGTCGTGAAGGCATCCGGATCGTTCGCGAGAGCAAATCAGGGGAAATCAGTCACTGCGTTAACCTGGATACCCAGATACTTTTCGAAGGGGGGCGATCGGAGCTTACCCCTCAAGGCACCGCGATCATCAGCCAGCTTGGGACGGAACAAAAAGCCAGGATGAAATCTGCGGGCCTTGCGATCAGCAACATCGTTGTGACCGGTCACGCCGACAGACGCATTCCTCAGGAAGCCGGCCTCACCAACCAGAAGCTTTCAGAGGATCGCGCCCGGGCGGTAGCCGATGAACTCGCCAAGAGCCTTGGCCTGGGTAAAGACGACAAGCGCATTAGCTCAGCGGGTAAAGGCTCACTTTCCGCATCGGCGACCTGCCCGGCCACGATGACAGGCAAGGCACTGGACGAGTGCATGGCGCCGGATCGGCGCGTGGATATCAAGATATTCATGAATAACGCCGACCGGAGAGACGGATAGGTGCCGTCACCTCGCGCACCTTCATGACATCGGCGGCACAGGGATTCATGGATGCGCATCCGGCACAGGCAGGAGGAATACGCCTGCGGTATCGGATCGCCCATTGCGTCGCACATAATCTTCCATGGGTATGTCGGCGGGATCGTCCGCATCGCCACCCAGATACCGGTGCAACATGGCCGCCATGACATGGAAGGTGGTCTCCCGGGCCAGGGGAAGATCATCCGCATGGCCTGCCGCAGGGTCGACCAGCAGGCTGACCGGGTGACCCCGCAAGCGCAACTTCGCCACATAGCCCAGCACACCGCGCAGCGCCACGCGCTGATCGTTACCTCCGGCCACGATCAGCACGGGGCGCATCATCCGGTCTGTATTGGATAGCGGAGACTGCGCATGGAGGTGTGCCATGGTCGATGTATTCGATGGGTCCAGCGACACCGCCGACATCCAGTCTTCATAAGGCAGTTTCGACGACAGCACGTTCGCTTCGCGCGAGCGCCGCACCCATTCGATATCCCACGCAAAGTCGGTGGGCGGGACGATGGCGATGCCTGCGCGGAACATATCGCCCTGCCAGGTAAGGCCGAGCAGCGCCGAGTAGCCACCAAAGGATGCACCTGCGATAGCGATCCTGTCGCGGTCACCGACATCCTGGGCAAGCAATGCCTGCACGCCTTCGACAATATCCTTCTGCACGCGACCGTTACCGAAATCGCCATGCGGGGCCAGCATATAGTTCGTTCCGTAGCCCACCGAGCCACGGTAGTTCGGCTCGAATACCGCGTAGCCACGGTTGGCAAGAAAGGCCGCCACGCCGGAACCGAAATCATCCGGCGCCACGCTGGCCCATGGACCGCCATGAACGAGAACCACCATGGGCAGGTTCCTTGCGTCACGCCCCGGCGGCACACGGACGAAACCGTGCAGGCGCATGCCATCGGACGCCGTCCATTCGAAGGGAAGCTGGCTGGCGAGTGCATCGGAGGGCAGCCAGCGTCCGGCCACATCATCGCGGGCGCGTAGTGGTAACTCTTCGAGTACGGGCAGCAGATAGTTGCTGGCGGTATCCAGCAAGTAATATCGCCGCCCCTGCATATCACCGCCCTGCTCCACGATCAGCCAGTGCGAACGCCCCGCATCGATGGCAAGGGCCCGACCCGGGAGACGGTGCTCCAGACCTGCGAGGCGTTGCCTCGCCCTGTCGTCGAGGCCCCGGATCATGGCCACGGGCCCGCGAACACTCAGAAGCCATGGCAGACCGGATGCAGGATCTGCGCTTATGGCGGCGATATCCGCAAGTCGACCGGGATCGCCTGCGATGACGTCCCTCGCACCATTTTTCATCCGGTACAGCCGTGTGGGCGAGCCGTTTTCATCCGCAACAAAAAACAGGTCGCCGCTGCTGTCCAGCAAGGGCCATAGCTCGCAGCGGCGCATGACCTGACATCGCATGACATCGCTACGGGCGCCGGATGCATCGATCCGCGTCGTCACAAGCGACTTCCCGCGCAGGTGCTGGACATACGCGAGCACGCCGGTACCGGCAAAGGCATAGCCTTCGATCCGGTCGGTATCGGTATCCAGCACGTCCACCCGGCCATCGATGCCAACCCGTGACAGCCGCCATGCAACGGGCCGACCCATGGCATCTGGCAGCCGCTCGCGAACCACGATGGATGCGGGTGTAGAGGGATCGATATCGATGAATTCCCGCTTTTGAGGGCCGCCCAGTTCAATCACAACCCGCGCACCGCGCTCGCGGCCTGCGGCCAGTGCAAAGACCTTGCCCGGCGATACCAGCAGCAGCCATTCCCCATTGCGGGTCCACGCCAGGCGGCGAGCATCGCTGCGCGCGAGCAACGGATGTTCGGCACCACTGGTCGTATCCATCAACCAGACTCCTTTGTCACCTCCCTTCGAGCGCAGGAATGCCACGCGGCCTCCGTCGGGTGAGATAACTGCTTCCTCGATGGCGGTAGGCTGTAGAAAACCGGCGCGTGGCAGATGAGGCGCCACGGGACGGGCCGCCTCTATCTTCAACCGCGTTGCGAAATCCATAGCCTGAAGGGTGTTGCAAAAGACGAGCGCGGCCAGCGCCCCGAGCCATGGCCGGAACGATTTCATGAAACCTCCGGATCGGAGTCAGGCGTGGTGGGGAAGATGCTCCAGGCGAGGTACCGGCCCGGGGGCCGGCAGAATGAGCCACAAGCTTGCGACGGCCGGCAGGCCGATCAGCCCACAGGCCAGCGTCCATGTCAGCCGTGCGGGAGTCGACAGCTCGCGCCGCCGGGCCAGCCATGCACCCCACAGGAGGCTGATTCCCATGAGCGCCCATGCCAGTGTGCGAATGGGCGCGGGGACGGGTGGCGTATCGTGACTGTCCATGTCATCGACCGGCGCGAGGAACCCCACCGCCCACAGGCGCAACGCGTGGATGACCGGCGAAGGCCACCACGCGCGATAACGGTAGATCGCCGGATAGTCCTCACCCAGTGCACGGGTGGCAACCGGAGTCACCATGCCCTGATCGTTGACGCGAAGGACGGTCAGGTAAGGCGGCACGCCCACCATGTCATAGGCCTGTGCGGCGAAAGTGAAAGAGACCAGATAGCCGTCAACCAGTTCCACCAGCCCGATGGCGGAAAGATCGCCCGCATGACCGGGAATGGCGACTCGCTGCCGCGGATGCATCGCATGATCGCCATCGGCCAGGTAGCGACCGTCGTAGAGGTAGACCGCCCGATCACTCAACACGGCAACGCTGCCACCGATCGGCGTCATGCGCACGATACGTTCGCCGGAGGGAAGCGTCAGCAAAGGCAGGATACGTTTTACCGCCGCCACGTATCGATAGAGCGTCGGTCCCGCCGCCAGGATGACATCGCCTCTGGACAATCCGGGCATATCGCCCAGAGGTGTGGCAAGGGCTGGAAAGGCCGCATTGTCTTCGCCTGCGCCGAGGATGCCGGCCTGAAGCCCGGTCGCCATATCGACCCCTTGGTAACGCATATGCCGGTGGCTGAACGTCCATTGGATACGCGCATCGTGATCCTCGAACGCCATGGGTGCGCTGTTGCTCATCTCATTGCGTAGCGCAGGCGCACCCGCCGGTCGCTCGATGACGTGGACTTCCGAAAGCGCCACCTGCTCGCGCCATAACGGTGCATCGGGCAGCGACACATCTTCAAGGCCCGCGAGCATGCGATCACGCGGGCTCATGCGCATGGCCTCGGTAAAGCCACCCTTCGGCGGCGTCACCATGTTGCCGGGATGCGTACCTGACATGATCCAGCCCATTTCGGCAATGAAACCGCCCAGCAGGATCAGCACGTATATACCTGTCTGTACCGGAATCGCGACCAGGACCATGGCAGGCAGGGAACGTGGCGGTGAACCCAGGTCCGGTCTGAAGGCGAGCATCGCAAGGGCAAAGGTGTAACCGCTGGCGATGAGCTGCAAAAGGATCGCCGCCGGACCGGACGCCTTCGCAACCATGATCCACAGGATCAGCACCAGCCCCGACGCTGCGTACCGTCGGTCGGCAAGCAGGCCGTACGCTCCTGCGAAGTAGGCACACATGGCTACCAGGAACGCGGCCAACGGGATCAGTACATGGCGCAGGTCGACGACGCGTGCCGTCCCATAAGCCTGCCATGCAACGGCAAGTAGCAGAGGCAGCATGATCGCCACGAGCAGGCCGAGGCAACCGGCGATGAACAACCCCAGTCCGATGCGCCAGGGTGCCATCGGGCGATGCAGCAGGTTGAGCCACTGGTTGGGACGCCTCCAGGTGCCCATCTGGTGCAGGCCAAGCAACAGGCCGGTAACCACATAACCTGCTGCAAAGACGCGGCGCACATTGACCGGCTGCTGGCCGAGATCGGTAAGACGATTCAGGAACGCAAGCGCGAGCAAGTGCGCTAGTGCATACAGCAGTACCCAGAGGCGATAGCGGAGCCATTCGGCGCGGATGATGTCAGGCATCGTTTCGGTCCTCGCGTCAGGCCGCACGCGGCACGGCGTGGTGTTTGGCGAGAAAGCCGTTCACCGCGCGATCCAGGCTGACGGGCAGGTGATGGATATCACGAGCCCCACAGGCGTGCAGGAATCCTGCGAAGCCTTCCCCCTGGTCCAGCACAAGGTAGTGATACAGGCCATCGATGCGTTGCACTTCGAGCAGGCCGGGAACGAGACGGGCATCCGGGCCACGGAAGGGAATGTCGGCAACCCAGTGCATCACGCGTGCACGGAAATCATCCGGCGGCGACATGTTCCTCAGCGCACCACGCTCCATGATGATGAGGTTGTCTGCGACCCGTTCGATCTCTTCCATCTGGTGCGAGCAGTAGACCACCGTACAATCACGCGTGGCGTTCGAATAAAGCAGGGTTTCCAGGAAGGCCCGCTTGGCGACCACGTCGAGGCCCAGGGTCGGCTCGTCGAAGACCAGCAGTTCAGGCTGTTGCGCCAGCGTCAGTGCCAGGTTGAAACCGGCACGTTCGCCGCGCGAGAGTTGCGACACCTTTTGCGTGCGCACCACGTTGTAATGGCCGATCGTCTCGTCGAAGGTCTCCTGGTGCCAGTGGCGATACTGGCGACGTTGCATCGCCGTCACCGCATCCACGCTCATCCATCCCGGAAGCGTGTGTTCTTCGTTGACGAAACCGATGCGCTCGCGATCATGCGGCGTGAGTGAACGACAGTCGCGACCCAGGATGAAGGCCTCCCCCGAGCTGGCCGGGAGAAAGCCCAGCAGGATGCGGAACAGCGTGGACTTGCCGGCACCGTTCGCGCCGACGATGGCATGGATACTGCCGCGTCCGATCTCCAGATCGAGATGGTCAATCGCCATCTTGCCCGCATAGCGCTTGCACAGCCCGATGGTGCGGATCACCGGATCGTCGTTCATATCCCCTCCCCCGCGGCGCTCAGGCCGTCTTCCTGTCCAGGATCGCCAATGCCTTGTCGAGCCGCGCCATCGCACGTTCTGGCGGGTAATCCAGCGCGATCACCTCATGCACGAAGGACTGGATGGCCTCGTCCATGCGCCGGTCGCGCTCGGCCGAACTCAGGCGCTGACGCGGTTCGGCGACGTAGAGCCCCAGCCCCTGGCGCGATTCGAGCCAGCCTTCGGCCGTCAGCTCGGCATAGGCCTTGGCGACGGTGTTCGGGTTGATCGTCAATTGCTGTGCCAGGCCGCGCACGCTGGGCAGTTGTGCGCCCGGACGCAGGGCGCCGGTAGCGATGCGCATGCGCACGGCATCGATGATCTGCCGGCCGATAGGGCGCGGATCGCCAGTGGTGATCTGGATGGGAAGTGCCTGGGTACGGGCCATGATGGTGAACCATGTGTACTAGTTCAAGTAGTACACTACAGGCGGGCTGCCGGGTTCAATAGGCCGGAAGGCAGGTGATGGTTTCGCGGGGCGCACTGCGTGAAGCGGACCGCGGGGTTGATCGCCGATGCGATCGGCTCCCGCACCTTCGGTCGCTGTCCCGATTACGTTGTAGGAGCGCGCCTTGCGCGCGACCGGGTTTTGGCGATAGTCCGGTCGCGCGCAAGGCGCGCTCCTACAGGGGTTATTTTGTCTTTTCGGGCAGGCGGTAGCGCTGCTTGCTGTAGGCCCAGCTGGGCCACAGGGCGTGCGCCAGCACGACCTTCTCCAACTGCGGGTCCACCGGCTGCGGCTCCAGTTTCTCGCCATCGACCAGGTAATGGTATTGCGTGGCCGGCTGGTTGGGGCGCAACACCACGAGAGTGTCGTCCTTCAGGTAACCGTAGTTGTCGCCGTACTGCATGATGGCGCGGTCGGGATAGCGCTTGGTGAGATCCGCGCCGAGCATCGGATGTTCGCTGCTGATGCCGATCAGCGAGAGCAGGGTCGGTGCGAGGTCGATCTGGCTGACGATGTGGTCGTCTTTCTTCACCGGCACGCCGGCGCCGAGGATCAGCGCGGGAATGTGGAAGTGACGCACCGGCACGAGGCTGGCACCGAACACGCGTGCATCGTGGTCGGCCACGATCAGGAACACGGTGTGGTTCCAGTACGGCGACTGCTTGGCGCGCTCGAAGAAACGGCCGATGGACCAGTCGGCGTAGCGCACGGCGTTCGCGTTGCTTGCCGGCTCGCCTTCGGCCTTGATGCGACCTGCCGGGTATTCCCACGGCGTGTGATTGGAGACCGAGAAGGCCACGGTGAGCGTGGGCTTTTCGCCATCGTCGAGCAGGCGCTGGTGCAGCTCGTTGAACATGTCTTCGTCGGACGCACCCCACGACCCAACGAACGAAGGCTTCGTTTCGAAGTTGGCGCTATCGACCACTTCGTTGAAGCCGTTGCCGAAGAAGAACGAGCGCATGTTGTCGAAGTGCGCTTCGCCGCCGTAGAGGAAGCGGGTGTGATAACCGAAGGTGTCGAGCAGGGCACCCAGCGTGAAGAAGTCGCGCTGGCTGCGGGGCAGCTTCAGCACTGCCTCGGCCGGCGTGGGCATGAAGCCCGTGGTCACCGCTTCAAGGCCGCGTGCGGAACGCGTGCCGGTAGCGTAGGTGCGGGTGAGCCACCAGCCTTCGTTGGAGAGCTTGTCCAGTTCGGGCGTGTAGCCGTCGCCGCCCAGGCTGCCCACGAACTGCGCACCGAGGCTTTCTTCCAGGATGATCACGAGGTTCAGCGGCTTGTCGCCCTGGCGCGTGGCCTCCTGCTTGTGCAGGCTCGGATACTGCGGGTCGAGCGGCGAGCCATCGAGACCGGCGGCCTGGCGCACGAGGGATTGCATCTCGGCGTCGTCCATTCGTCCGTACACGGCCGAAGCCGAGCGCTCGTTGCCTAGTGCAATCGCCGCGTTCAGCACGTTGTACAGCGAGTTCAACGGCAGCGTGTTCACCATGGCATCGTTGGTGAAGGCCACCTGCGACGCATTGAGCGGACGATGCTGCAAGGTGCCGCGCGCGGCGAGGAAGAGCACCGCGAAACCGATCACCGTCGCCACCGGACGCACCCAGCCACGCACCGACCGGCGGTCGGGCTTGCGGGTGGGCAGCAGGCGGAAACCGATCCAGGCGATCAGTACCAGGGCGATCAGGCCCGCGCCCACCGACAGCTTGTAGCCGTGCCAGAGCATGGCCGCGACTTCATGCGGGCTGGTGAGGTATTCGAAGTAGAGACGGTTGGGACGCGTGTCGTATTCGACGATGAACTGCGGCGTGGAGACTTCCAGCAGTGCGAACAGCACCCACCACACGCGATACCACCAGGCGGTGATGCGGGTGGGCCACTGGCGGTGGCCGAGCCAGGGGGAAAGCAGGGCGGGCAGCGCCACGACCATCGCGATCAGCGACAGGTCGATGCGCCAGCCGCCGGACAGCACGGGCCACAGGCCGCCCGAGTCATGAACGCGCTGCCACTGCCAGAAAGACAGTCCCAGGCGGGACAGTGTCAGGAAGACGAGGGTGGCGACAATGAATCGCCATGTAAGCTTGCGCACTTGGGTGGGTCCGGCTGGGTACGGCGGGCTTGCCGTACGGTGATGTCACGGGTTGTGACAATATAACGCTTCCACGATTGACTTACGGCAGCCTTTCGGCCGCCGCATGAGGACGACGATGTTCAGACTGGCCCAGGCCAAGCCGATCGCCACGGGACATGTGCGCGAGGTTTACCAGCACCCTGACGACCCCGACCTGCTGATCAAGGTCATCTCCACGGCCTCCATCAAGGAGCGCTGGGACAACGGCCCGTGGATACGCCGGCTGGGCCGCGCAGGTCCGTACAAGGACTTCGTGCGCGAGTTTCGCGAATACGTCACCAGCATCTACAAGGGCGACTATGCCACTTCGCCGGTGGCCCGGGTGGTCGGCATCGAGATGACCGACATCGGGCTGGGGCAGATCGTGGAGAAGGTGCGCTCGCCCGACGGGTCCCTGGCGCCTACCCTGCATGCCTGGGTCCAGGCGGAAGGGTTTACCGATCGCACGCAGGCTGCGCTGGAGGAGTTCTACGCGCGGCTGTTGTCGCATGATGTCATCGCGGCGGACCTGCATGCCTGGAACGTGGTGTACGGCGAGGATTCTCGTGGTGGTGCGCGGCTGGTGATGATCGACGGGTTCGGGGAGAAGAACCTGATTCCGCATTGCTCGATGAGCCGCTCGCACAATGCGTCGCGCACGAAGAAGAAGTACGAGCGGATGCTGAAACGGACGAAGGCCGAAGCGCCGAAGTAGTCGCCGCCACCGCCACCGCCCCTACCCGACCGCTTCGGGCGGGGTTGTCGATACCTTCCCTACCTGTCGTTCCTGTGAAAACAGGAACCCAGCGCCCCGGTTTACCAGCAGGGCGAGGGCGCTGCATCGGCTCTGGCGTAGGAGGCTTCATCGCGACAACCGACTGCACCGCGCTGGGTTCCAGCTTTCGCTGGAACGACGGCTTCGGGTTGGGTCGTCGTCCCTCCGCCCGTCGGCTTCGGGTTGGGTCGCCGTCACCCCCGCCCGTCGGCTTCGGGTGGGTTCACCGCCACCTCCCTACCCGTCGTTCCTGTGAAAACAGGAACCCAGCGCCCCGGTTTACCAGCAGGGCGAGGGCGCTGCATCGGCTCTGGCGTAGGGGGCTTCATCGCGACAACCGACTGCACCGCGCTGGGTTCCAGCTTTCGCTGGAACGACGGCTTCGGGCTGGGTCGTCGTACCCCCCCCGTCGGCTTCGGGTGGGGTCGTCGTCACCCCCGCCCGTCGGCTTCGGGCGGGTTCACCGCCACCTCCCTACCCGTCGTTCCTGTGAAAACAGGAACCCAGCGCCCCGGTTTACCAGCACAGCGACGGCGCTGCATCGGCTCTGGCGTAGGGGGCTTCATCGCGACAACCGACTGCACCGCGCTAGGTTCCAGCTTTCGCTGGAACGACGGCTTCGGGTGGGGTCGTCGTCCCCCCGCCCGTCGGCTTCGGGTGGGATTACAGCCACCTCCCTACTCGTCGTTCCTGTGAAAACAGGAACCCAGCGCCTCGGTTTACCAGCACAACGAGGGCGCTGCATCGGCTCTGGCGTAGGGGGCTTCATCGCGACAACCGACTGCATCGCGCTAGGTTCCAGCTTTCGCTGGAACGACGGCTTCGTGGGCGGGTACCGTAACTTCACCTACCATCGTTCCTACAAAAACAGGAACGACGGTGGGTTGCGGTTTACTGGGTTGGGGGAATGCGGGTTTCCATCGACGACGCGCAGCCGGGAATCCACGCATCGGCCGGTACCAGCGAGAAGCTCATGCGGTTGGCCGCGCCGATATGGCGGGTTTTCTCGCGGATCGCGCAACGGTCGATCGCCTCGTCGTTGACCAGCAGCCAGCGATGCACGGGATCGGCGGCCTGCCACTGACGAGCGTCCTGCAACTGATACACCGCATCGCGCGAGAAGCCGAATTCAGCCACCGGGCGACGGGCCTGCAGGAGGTTTTCTTCGCGCCAGGACACCAGGCCAAGCTGGCCGTCCGGGCCGATCACCTCGTCGGCTGTCGTCATGAGGCCACGGGTCGACTGGTTGGCATCGAGCAACGGATAGCTGCCCAGCGGCCAGACGATCCAGGCCAGTGCAATGCCACCCAGCAACGCGGCCACGCCGCGTTTCGGACGAAACACCAGGGCCGATACCAGGAAGGCGACACCGACGGCCACGACGCAGATCCACAGCGCCTCGCCATGACCTGGCAGCTCATAACCTTCAGCGAAGCGCTGGGCAATCTTCGGCGCGGTCTTCCATGCCCACAGGCCCGCACCACCGAACACCACCGCGCAGGCCACCGTCACCCAGAACGAAACCTTCGGCAGCCAGCGCGTCTTCAGCAGCTCGCCCACATAAGGTGCCATCGCCAGTGCCACCATCGGCAACGCAGGCAGCAGGTAGATCTCGCGCTTGCCACGAGGGATCGAAAAGAACACCAGTACCAGCAGGAACCACACCAGCGGCATCCACACGCGCGGCTCGCGCAGTCGCCATGCTTCGCGCCAGCGCGGCACGATGAGCGCCGCCAGCAGCCAGGTGGGAATCCACGTACGCAGGATCACCAGCAGGAAGAACCAGGGTTTTTCCTCGTGCGCCCACGAATTGGCGTAGCGCTCGGCGGTCTGCCGGAACAGGATGTCGTGCACGTAGGCCAGGTATTCCGGCGTGCGCATGCCGTAGGCCGTGACCAGCATCGGTGCCAGCCATAGCGAGATGGCGAGCAGGAAGGCCAGCGCACCACCCGCCCAGCGCCAACCGTCGCCGCGGGTGAGCGTCACGCCCGGCCAGCGGCGCATGCGCATCGCCAGATAAGGCAGCAGCATCAGCAGGGCGATGACACCCACGCCCTTGGTGATCACGCCCAGGCCGGCCGCGAAGCAGCCCAGCCAGTACATGCGCCAGTCCGGGCCTTTCAGGCAGTGCAGCAGGATGCCGGCATTGCCCAGGGTAATCCAGAACAGGTTCAGGGGATCGATCTGCGCGTGGCGGATCACCCCGACGAACTGCATCGTCATGAGGACAATGGCCGCGGCATACAGGCCGATGCGCGGGGTCCACAGGCGACGGCCCACGTGCCAGACCACCGCCAGGGTGCCCAGGCCCGAGCACAGCGAGGTCAGCAGGAAGGCACCGCGCCAGCCGCCGGTGAGCCACATCCAGAAGGCTTCCGTCCACATGAGCATGGGTGGCTTGTCCGAATACAACTCCATGCCCCGGTGCGGAAACAGCCACTGGCCGGACTCCAGCATCTGCCGGGCCACCAGGGCAAAACGGGGTTCATCCGGCGGCCACGGGTCGCGCAGGCCGATGCCCGCCGCCAGCACCAGAAGGGCGATGAGCATGAACCAGCCGAACTCGCGGCGAAAGGAACGTTCGTCGTTGGAAAGCATGAAAACCATGGGCCGGACAGGTCGGCAGCCATCCTAACGGACCCGCCTGTCCGCGCCCTTACAAAGACCTTAGGAATTTTCGGCAAATGTGACAGGTAGTTAGCTCTGCCCTGCCCTCGTTGCGACAGCTCACGGCGAAATTTCTTCGCGGCACCATTTCAATTTTCACGAGACCGCACGTCTAGGAGGTTCGCCGGTGCGGAAATCGGCGTCTGTCCCTGCCCGTATGGGCGCCGATTTCCCACCGTGCGACCTTATAGACTCGATACAGCCCCATGAATGCGGTCAGAGCCATGGAACGAACCCCGCCGGCGGGAACACCGGCAAGCGAGACACGTGCCTCCCAGGTGGTGGCGCTGTTCCGCGAGCACAACGCGGCCCTGGTGGGCTTCCTCCGGGCGCGCCTCAATTCGCTCGCCGATGCCCAGGAAGTGGCGCAGGAGGTTTACCTGAAGCTGCTGACGCTGGGGCCGGACACGGCCATCGATTCGCCGCGTGCCTTCCTGTTCCGCTCGGCGGCCAATCTCGCCGTGGACCGCCTGCGCATGCGCAATGTCCGCGCGGCAGCCCCGGTCGATCCTGATCACGACGACTGGCACGTCACCCCCATTCCCGAACAGCACGCCTCGGCCGTGGAGCAATGGCGAGGGCTGCGCGAGGCCCTTGACGAGCTGCCGCCCAAGACCAGCCGGGCTTTCGTGATGCATGTGATCGATGGTCGCGACTTCGCCTCCATTGCCCGCGACATGAACCTCAGCGAGCGCATGGTTCGCTACCACGTAGGCAATGCGCTGGCGCACTGCCGAGAACACCGAGACCGTGCGGAGACCCCACGATGAACACCATGCCGACCGGATACGACCGGCATATCGAACACACCGCCGCGGACTGGTGGGCACGACTGCGTGACCCGGCTCTTCCCGAGCAGGCGTTGTTGCAGTGGAGCGACTGGCTTGAAGCCGATCCGCGCCACGCGCATGCCTTCGATCATGTCGCCGCCCTGGCTGAATCCATGGGCGACATGGCGCCGGCCGAGCGCCAGGCGTTCGTCGATCGTTTCGCTTCTCCACAGCGCCGTGTCATGGCTCGCGCCCGGCGTCCGCGCCTGGCGCTTGGGCTCGCTGCCGGCGTGGCCACCGTGGCTCTGGCGGCAGGCGCCCTGGTCCTGGGCCTGCGCGGCACCCACGGCGAGGCAACGACGCAGTACGCCAGCGAACGCGCCGGGCATCGCGATATTTCGCTGCCCGACGGGTCCAGCATCGAGCTGGGCGCCGCCACGTCGCTGACGACCCGCTACGGCAAGAACGAGCGCGCCATCGACATGGACGAGGGCGAGGCGTATTTCCATGTCGCCCACGCGGCGCGGCCGTTCGTGGTCAACGCGGGCCCGCTGCATATCCGCGACCTGGGTACGGCATTCAATGTGCGCCGCACTGGCGACCGGGTGACCGTGACCGTCACGGAAGGCCGTGTACGCATATCGCCGTCCGGCGCCGACGGTGGAGGTCCGGTGGAGCTTGGCGCAGGCCGCCAGGTCTCGTTCGATCCCGAGACCCAGGCCATGCGCTTCCTCAACGTCGATCCGGGTACGGCCACCTCCTGGCGCGACAATCGCCTGGAATTCGTCAACGAGCCGCTGGCCTCGGTCCTGGCCAACGTCAATCGCTATGCGACCCGGCCTGTGCGTCTGGCCGATCCGGCGCTGGGCAGGCTGACGTTTACCGGCACCGTGCAGGTCGATACCATCGACAGTTGGGTTGCCGCGCTGCCGCGCGTCTTCCCGGTGCGGGTGGATTCGTATGCCGACCGGCTCGAACTTGCCCGTCAGACTTCGACCGCGCGGAGTGCCAGGCCGCGTTAAAACGTTTTGGGGCCGCCACTCTTGCCGTACACGGTTCGCGGGCGCCGGCGCGTATCCACCGGCGCACTCGCGCTATTGATCGCGCTTCCTCCGGCCGTCTTCGCGGACGGTGGCGATCTTCCGCCGCCGGCGACGGCCATGTCGTTCGCCATTGCGCCCCAACCCCTGGCGACGGCCCTGCTTGCCTGGGGCAAACAGTCCAACGTACAGGTACTCACCTCCTCGGGCTCCATCTCGAACTGGCGCACCGATGGCGCCCAAGGGGTGCTCACCCCGGGCGCCGCGCTTGACGAGCTATTGCGCGGCACCGATCTGGTGCCGGAGTCTTACGATCCGCATACCGTGGTGGTGCGTCAGAAGCAGAAGCCGGGCGACGCCACGCCACCCGAGCCCGACGTGGCTTTCGATCCATCGAGCGTGGTGCCCCTGGCCACCGTGGACGTGCGTGGCCTGATCACCGATGGGGGCTTCAAGGCCGATACGACGCGCTCGGCAACCCGCACGGAGACCTCGCTGGCCGACGTGCCGCAGTCCGTGACCGTGGTGAACCGTGAAGTGATCGCATCGCAGCAGGCCGTGGACCTGGGCGACGTCGCCCGCTATGTCGCCGGTGTGCAGTATGTGGATGGCTACGGCAGCTCCCCGATCTTTCTCATTCGCGGTTTCGACGCGGGCCTCGGCCTCACCGACGGCATGCCCAACGGCGTGGCGCGCACCGAAGACCTGCCGCCACTGATCGGCATCGAGCGCGTCGAAGTGCTGCGCGGCCCCGAAGCGATCCTGGGCGACACGTCGCAGAACAATAATTTCGGCGGCTCGATCAACGTCGTGATGAAGCGCCCACAGGCCGATACGGTGCGCAACCTCACCTATTCCGTCGGCGAATACGATGGCGCGCGACTGGGCGTGGATCTGGCCGGCGCCGCGTCAAAAGATGGTGCCTTCACCTATCGCCTGGTCGCGGCGGGCCAGCGGGCCGCGAAGACACCACAGGGTGACGGTGGCGGCCGCAGCAACTATCTCGCGCCCTCCTTTGCATGGCAGGGTGAGCACACGCGCGTCATGGCCGGCCTGGAATACGTGAACAACCGCATACCCGGCCCGGAACACACCGTATTGCTCGGCGCAACGCTGTCATCGCGATCACCGGTCCGCGACCTGCCCGACATCCCGGATGACCGGTCCAATTTTCGGACCACGCGGGCCGTGTTCGATGTGGAGCACGATTTCTGGGACGACTGGACCTTCCACAGCCGTGGACAATACGTGCGCCAGCGCAGTGACGGCCGCAGCTGGTCCTACGACTCCGACAACGTCTACGGCCTGCTTGCGCCGGTAACGCGAAGCTTTCGCTACACCGCCAAGTACTGGACCTGGCAGAACGACCTCGCCGCGCGCTTCCAGCACGGCAATGTGACTCATAACGTGCTGATCGGTTTCGACGTGGCGCGGACGCATGCCGGCGACGATTCCGATCGCGGCACCACCGAAGTCCAAACCAACGACAAGGTAAGCAAGGGCGACGCGTTCATTTCTACCCGTCCTCTAGCCATCGACCTGCTGAGCGGCAACACATTCTCCGAAGCCAAGTTCGCCGAAGCCCTGGTGCCCATCAATACCACCGTGCAATCGCTCGGCGGCTCCTGGCAGACCAATTCCGGGCTGTACCTGCAAGACCAGATCTCCATCGGCGAGCGCTGGATCGTACTTGCCGCCTTACGTCGCACCAACTACCGGCTGGATACGAGCTGGACGGACGGCGCACCGCGGCGGGTGAACAAATCGCGCTGGATTCCCAAGCTTGGCCTGGTCTACAAGCTCACCCCCGATGTGTCGCTTTATGCGGACACATCCACCGGGTTTCAGCCCAATCCGCTGCTCGGCAAGGATGGCCAGCCCCTGCCCGTTGCCACCTCACGGCAGGTGGAAGTGGGCGGCAAGTTCGACCTGTTCGACCAGCGGGCGCGACTTACCGCCGCGCTTTATCGCATCCGTGTCGATCACAGCGTCAGCCTGGTTTCGCCGGAACCGCCGTTCTTCGCCACGCCCGGGCCCGGACAGACCAATCATGGGCTGGAAGTGGAATTCACCGGCCGCGTCGCACCCGGTTTCGATGTGCTCGCCAGCCTCACGGAAACCCGCATCCACAACAGCGACGACACGCGCCCTACCGGCGCGCCTCGCCACCAGGCGGCCGTGTGGGCCAGCTATCGCTTCGGCGAGGGAAGCATCCAGCCCTGGGGTGTTGCCGCAGGCATCCTCGCACGCAGCCACAGCCTGGGACGCACCAGCGGTGACGGACAGTATTTCGGTATTCCCGGGCAGGCCAGCGTCGAAACCAATGTGACCCGCTACGGCGAGAACTGGCGAGTTACCCTGGGCGTGAAGAATCTCTTCGCCCGCACGCTGTATGCCGTGAATTTCGACGAGACCTTCGTGCCGATCCGGCAGGGCCGTGTCGTGTTGCTCACCGGCAGCTACGACTTCTAGGCCGCTGTACCGGCTGCGCGCGTAAACGCACGCAGCGTGACCTCGCAGACCTCGTGACGAAACGTCTCGCGTTCGCCAGATTCGTCGTTTGCCACCGATACCAGCGGAAGCTCGTAGCAGCCGTGGTCTCCGGCGATACCTCCGTGGCGACGCCAGAAGCGATCGTAAGCCGCCATAGTGACGCCGGCCCTCCGGCCGAGCGGATGCGCTTCGGCAGACACGCCGCGAAGCCTGCGAAATCCGTAGTGCCGCGCCAGCGCGCGCACCACGGCGAACAACAGGTCGCGCGGGCGCAGGCCGCCGCTGGCCCGGATGAGGGGAAGCATCGCACTGCGATCCAGGCAGGCCCAGGGACCCCGAAGGGCGCCCAGCAGCACGCCTTCCTCCCCGGCGAAGGTGATGGCGCAGGAGGCGATCACCTCCTTGTCTCCGTTGAGCAGAACCAGGCCCAGTTCGCCGCAGCTTTCGTTCTCGGGAGCACGGGCATGCAGATAGGCCATCTCACCACCGCCCAGCGGGAGCGTGGCAAGGCGCACATCATGCCCCTTCAGCAGGCGACGGCTCAGGCGCTCCGGGAGCTCCTTGGAAAGGAAGCGGTAATGCGCATCCACCATGCGGGCGCGGGCGGCCAGATCGAAATCGCGGGAGATGTAGTGCGGCTGCCAGCGTTCGTAGAGCCGGGGGTTCAGTTCCGCCGCGGCGCGCATCGTCCGTGAGGAACCCACGAGCTTCAGCCATGCGGCATGCCGTGGCAGTGCGACCAGGCTGTTCAGCAGATACCGCAGCCGCCCCTCGGGCAGCACCTGGCGGCGCCGCAGGGCGGCCCGGCGCCTGGCGTGTTCGAGCAAGGCAAGCAGACCACCGTGGCCGGGCTGGCCCGGCCAGCCGAGAGGCAGGTCGGAAAGCGTCTGGGGGGCGTGATGGTGCGCACTCATGTCCTTATGACGTATCAGGGGCGAAAAAGTGAAACCGACCCCGGATTTCCCGTAGGAGCGCGCCTCGCGCGCGACCGGTCAGGGCCGTGAATGTCCGGTTACCAAGCGGTCGCGCGCGAGGCGCGCTCCTACAGGGGGCGGTTCCGGGACCGGCGACGCTGGTCGCGCCAGACGATCCAGGCTCCGACCAGGGTCATCCCGGCCAGGGCGTACCAGGTGATGGCGTATTGCAGGTGATTGTCGGGGAAAGCGATGACCGTGAGGCCACCCACCGGGCCGTCGTTGCCATCACCCTTGCCGGGAGAGGACAGCGCATCGGCGTCGATGAAGTACGGCGCCGCGTCGTCGAGCCCCTTGGCGGCAGCGATGGCGGCCACGTCCCGCGAGAACCAGCGATCGTTCGCCGGCTCGTTATTCTGCAGGAAGGCGCCCTTGGGCTCGCTGATGCGCAGCAGGCCGGAGACGGTCGTTTCGCCTTCGGGCCCGGTCACGCAGGTGGCCTTGCCATCGCACCAGGTCGGCGAGACGAAACCGCGATTGATGATCACGATGTCGCCGTTCTTGCGCCGCATCGGGGTCAGCAGCCACGAACCCATGCCCAGCTCGGTGCTGGCACGCACGCGCACGCTCTTGTCGTCGAGGAAGATGCCCGTGAGGCGTACACGCCGGTATTCGTCACTGGCGGCGGTTACCTGCGGCCACTGCCCCTTGCGAGGAGCATCCACGGCTTCGGCGTGCACGCGCGCATCGACGCGGGCGATCAGCTCGTGCTTCCACGCGCGGCGGTGCACCTGCCAGGTGCCCAGCGCGACAAAGCCCACGAACACGATCACCCCGACAAGGGCGAGCAACCCCAGAACGAAGACGCCGCGCGGTGAGCGCGGCGTCTTCTCGACAGTGGCGTCGTTCCCGCTCAAGGCAGGTTTTTCACCTGCTCGGTCATGTCATGCATCATGCCCGGCATCATGTTGGTGTTGAGGTGGTACATGACCCAGATCGAACCGGTCAGCGTGATCACCACCAGCACCAGGGTGAAGATGAGCGCGAGCATGTTCCAGCCGCCCTCCGACTTCGTGTTCATGTGCAGGAAGTAGATCATGTGGACCACGATCTGGATGGCCCCGAAGATCAGCAGCACCACCGCGAGGGTGCGCGAGTCGGGAATGACCTTGTCCATTACCAGCCAGAACGGGATGGCCGTCAGCACCACGGCGAGGAAGAACCCCGTCATGTAGCCCTTCATGGTGCTGTGCGGCGCGTCGTCGTGGCCGTGATCGTCGTGATGATCGTGCGATTCGGCGTGCGCGCTCACGGCAGAACTCCCATCAGGTAAACGAAGGTGAAGACGCCGATCCACACGACGTCGAGGAAGTGCCAGAACATCGACAGGCACATGATGCGACGCTTGTTGGCGGCGGTGAGGCCGTGCTTGCTCACCTGGAACAGCAGGGTCACCAGCCAGACGATGCCGAAGGTGACGTGCAGGCCGTGGGTGCCCACCAGGGTGAAGAACGACGACAGGAACGCACTGCGCTGCGGGCCCGCACCCTCATGGATGAGGTGAGCGAACTCGTACAGCTCGATGCCCAGGAACGCGGCACCGAACAGGGCGGTGATGACCAGCCAGGCCATCATGGTGCCCTTGCGGTTCTTCTGCATCTCCAGCACGGCAAAGCCGTAGGTGATGGAAGACAGCAGCAGCATGGTGGTGTTGATCGCCACCAGCGGCAGTTCGAACAGGTCGGCACCCGAAGGGCCGCCTGCGTAGCTGCGACCGAGCACGCCATAGGTGGCGAACAGGGTGGCGAAGATGAGGCAGTCGCTCATCAGGTAGATCCAGAACCCGAGCAGCGTGCCGTTGGCCGGGTGGTGGTCTTCCTTCATCCAGAACTGGAGCTTCTGGCCCGCGGTGCCCGCGGAAGACGTGGCATGCATATCAGACATGGGAGGCAAGCTCTTCCGTACGTGCGGTCTCGGTGCGAGCCACTTCTTCCGCAGGGATGTAGTAGTCGCGCTTGTAGTTGAAGGTGTGGCCGATCGCGGTCACCAGCAGGCCCACGAAGGCCAGGCCGGCCACGAGGAACATGTGCCAGATCATCGCGAAGCCGAGCACGAAGGCGAAGCCGGCGAGGATGATGCCCGCGCCCGTGTTCTTGGGCATGTGGATCGGCAGGTAGCCCTCGGTGCGACGCTCGGCGTGGTGTTCCTTCATCTGCCACCAGGCATCGGAATCGTGCACGACCGGGGTGAACGCGAAGTTGTAATCCGGCGGCGGCGACGAGGTGGACCACTCCAGGGTGCGGCCGTGCCACGGATCGCCCGTGACGTCGCGCAGGGCGTCGCGACGCTTCCAGCTGACGAAGAGCTGGATGATGAACGAGCCGATGCCCAGGGCGATGAGGCCCGCGCCGACGGCGGCGATCTGGAACCAGATCTGCAGCGACGGATCTTCGAAGTGGTTCATGCGGCGGGTGACGCCCATGAAGCCCAGCACGTAGAGCGGCATGAAGGCGAGGTAGAAGCCCACCAGCCAGAACCAGAACGAGCACTTGCCCCAGAACGGATCGAGCTTGTAGCCGAAGGCCTTCGGGAACCAGAAGTTGATGGCGGCGAACACGCCGAACACCACGCCGCCGATGATCACGTTATGGAAGTGCGCGATCAGGAACAGGCTGTTGTGCAACAGGAAGTCGGCCGGGGGCACCGCGAGCATCACGCCGGTCATGCCGCCGATGACGAAGGTGACCATGAAGCCCATCGTCCACAGCATCGGCACTTCGAACTTGATGCGGCCACGGTACATCGTGAACAGCCAGTTGAAGATCTTCGCGCCCGTGGGAATCGAGATGATCATCGTGGTGATGCCGAAGAACGAGTTGACGCTCGCACCGGATCCCATGGTGAAGAAGTGATGCAGCCACACAAGGTACGACAGCACGGTGATGACCACGGTGGCGTAGACCATCGAGGCGTAACCGAACAGGCGCTTGCGGCTGAAGGTGGACACCACCTCGGAGAACACGCCGAACACCGGCAGCACCAGGATGTAGACCTCGGGGTGGCCCCAGATCCAGATCAGATTCACGTACATCATGGCGTTGCCGCCGAAGTCGTTCGTGAAGAAGTTGGTTCCGGCGTAGCGGTCGAGCGAGAGCAGCACCAGCACGGCGGTGAGCACCGGGAAGGCGGCGACGATCAGCACGTTGGTGCAGAGCGAGGTCCAGGTGAAGACGGGCATCTTCATCATGGTCATGCCCGGCGCGCGCATCTTGACGATGGTGGCGATCAGGTTGATGCCCGACAGCGTGGTACCGACACCCGCCACCTGTAGCGACCAGATGTAGTAATCGACACCGACATCGGGGCTCTGCGCCAGGCCGGACAGCGGCGGGTAGGCCAGCCAGCCGGTGCGGGCGAATTCACCCACGAACAGCGAGGCCATCACCAGCAGCGCACCGGACACGGTCATCCAGAAGCTGAAGTTGTTGAGGAACGGGAAGGCCACGTCGCGCGCACCGATCTGCAGCGGCACCACGTAGTTCATCAGGCCCGTCACCAGCGGCATCGCCACGAAGAAGATCATGATCACGCCGTGGGCGGTGAAGATCTGGTCGTAGTGGTGCGGCGGCAGGAAGCCGGGGTTGCCGTTGAAGGCGATGGCCTGCTGGGCGCGCATCATCAGCGCGTCGGCAAAGCCACGCAGCAGCATCACGATGCCCAGCACCATGTACATGATGCCGATCTTCTTGTGATCGATGCTGGTGAACCATTCCTTCCACAGGTAGCCCCACAGCTTCGCCTTGGTGATCAGGGCGAGCAGGGCGATGCCGCCGATGGCGACCATGGCGAACGTGCCGAGAAGGATCGGCTCGTGGTAGGGGATCGCCTCAATGGTGAGGCGACCGAAGATCAGTTTGACTAGATCTGGCGTGTTCATTACCGGGCTCGGCTAGGCTTCAATTCGTAAGTGGCCGCCGCTTTACAGCGGGCGTCCGGCAGGGGACATGGCCACGCCATCGTCGGTGCGGCTGATGCACAGCGAACCGACGTAGCGCTTTTCGGCCTCGGACAAGCCCAGGCGCGAGCGGGTGGCGGCATCCGGCGAGGCCACGTTGTACGTGCCCACGATGCCCTGCCCGCCCTGCTTGTCCAGCGCCATCATTTCGTTCTGGCACATACGGTTGGATTCGACGCACCGGTTGAGGATGCGGTCGTACAGGCCCTTGCTGACGCTGCCGAAGTAACGCACCGGCTCACGCTCGCTGGGCTGCTCCAGCTTGAGGTAATCGTCCCGACCCAGCTCGCCGCCGCCCGCACGGACCTTCGCCACCCAGGTGTCGAAGTCGCCGTTGGAGAGGCTGTGGAAGCGGAAACGCATGTCCGAGAAGCCGGCACCGCTGTAGTTGGCGGAGATGCCCTCGAAGTCGCCGGTCTTGTTCATCACGGCGTGGAGCTTGGTCTCCATGCCCGGCATGGCGTAGATCATGCCTGCCAGGGAGGGGACGAAGAAGGCGTTCATCACGGTGGAGGCCGTGATGTGGAACTCGATGGGGCGATCGACCGGTGCGGCCATCTCGTTGACCGTGGCGATGCCCTGTTCCGGGTAGAGGAACAGCCACTTCCAGTCCAGCGCCACGACCTCGACCACCAGCGGCTTGGTGCCTTCGGCGACCGGCCGGGAAGGGCCGATCTGGTCGAGCGGGCGGTAGGGGTCGAGCTTGTGGGTGCTGGTCCAGGTGATGGCGCCCAGCGCGATGATGATCATCAGCGGGGCCGACCAGACGATCAGCTCGAGCACCGTGGAGTGGCTCCACTCCGGGTCGTACTCGGCATGGGCTGCCTTGTTCGACTCGCGGTACTTCCATGCGAACAGCAGGGTCATGGCGATGACCGGGATGATGATGATGAGCATCAGCACCACCGAGATCGCGATGAGATCGCGCTGCTGGCGGGCGACGTCGCCGGCCGGGGAAATCAGGACGGCATCGCACCCCGACAGGAGCAGGACCAGGGCGGGGATCAGCAATCCGCGCATCATCTTCATGGACATTCGCATGATGGAGGCAATCGTGGGGACACAAAAAGGTACGCCGATCCGCTTTTTTGGACCATAGGACACATTGTCCCATGTACGGGGATTGCCCGGGACGCGATCTTGGTTATGCTGTCCCCAACGCCAATAAGCGGGGAAGGATCATGATGTCAAGCCTTTCACACGCCGATCACGCCAGTGCGGGGGCACAGGCCGAGCGGGATCTCACTCACCATCATGGAAGTGCGGCACACGCGCCCGTGGCGCCCGGCGAGATCGCCGTGGGCGTGGTCATCGGCAGGGCCTCGGAATACTTCGACTTTTTCACCTACGGCATCGCCTCGGTGCTGGTCTTTCCGTCGGTGTTCTTTCCGTTCCTGAGCCAGCTCGACGGCATCCTGATGGCCTTCGCCATCTTCTCGCTGGCCTTCATCGCCCGCCCCATCGGCACCACCTTGTTCATGAGCATCCAGCGCACCTGGAGCCGCAGCACCAAGCTCACGGCGGCCTTGTTCCTGCTGGGTACCTCCACGGTCTGTATCGCCTTCCTGCCCGCCAACACCTCCGGCGGCTACGGGGTGATCATCATCCTGTCCCTGCTGCGCTTCCTCCAGGGCATCGCCCTGGGCGGCTCGTGGGACGGCCTGCCCTCCCTGCTGGCCCTCAACGCGCCCAAGGGGCGTCGCGGCTGGTACGCCATGCTCGGCCAGCTGGGCGCACCCACGGGCTTCCTGATTGCCGGCGCCCTGTTCCTGTTCCTCAACACCCAGCTGTCCCGCGAGGATTTCCTGGGCTGGGGCTGGCGCTATCCGTTCTTCGTGGCCTTCGCCATCAACGTGGTGGCCCTGTTCGCCCGCCTGCGCCTGGTGGTCACCGAGGAATACACCCAGCTGATGGAAGAGCGCGAGCTGGAGCCCATCGGCATCATCGAGATGTTCCAGGCCCAGGGCTACAACCTGTTCATCGGCGCCTTCGCCGCCCTGGCCAGCTATGCCCTGTTCCACATCGTCACGGTGTTCCCGCTGTCGTGGATTGCCCTGAATCACTCCCAGGACATCAATAACGTCTTGATTGTGCAGCTGGTTGGCGCTTTCGTGGCGATCCTGGCCACGGTGGCCTCGGGCGTCATCGCCGACAAGATCGGCCGCCGCAACACCTTGGGCACCATGGCGGTGCTGATCGGCCTGTTCGCCATCGCCTCGCCCTTCCTGCTCAACGGCGGCAAGCTGGCGCAAGACCTGTTCCTGGTGCTGGGCTTCGCCCTGCTGGGCCTGTCCTATGGCCAGGCGGCCGGCACGGTCACGGCCAACTTCGCCAAGCGCTACCGCTACACGGGTGCCGCCCTCACCACCGACTTTGCGTGGCTGATCGGTGCGGCCTTCGCCCCGCTGGTGGCCCTGGGCCTGTCGCAGCGCTTCGGCCTGATCGCCGTCAGTGCGTACCTGCTCTCGGGCGTGGTCTGCACCCTGCTGGCCCTGCGCATCAACAAGGCCCTGGAAACCGAACGCTCCAAAACCCCGGTGTAACCACACCCCGTAGGAGCGCGCCTCGCGCGCGACCGGTACGAAGCGTATGGCTCATGGCTTCGTACCGGTCGCGCGCGAGGCGCGCTCCTACAGGGTATCGCTCTGTTGAATAACCGCCCGATTCCCGTCGCCAGCCTCCCTGCGGGCCGGGTACCCTTTACCCATGCTTTTCGACCTGCCCGACCACGACACCCTGTACCGCGCTCTGCTGGACCGCGATCCCGCCTATGACGGCCATGTCTTCGTGGGCGTCACCAGCACAGGGGTGTTCTGCCGGCTGAGCTGCCCGGCCCGCAAGCCGAACATCGGCAATACGCAGTTCTACGACTCGGTGGCTGCCTGCTTCGAGGCCGGGTTCCGGCCCTGCCTGCGCTGCCGCCCGCTCGACCCGATGGGCGAGCGCGAGCCCATGGTGCGGGCCTTGCTGGCCCGGCTGGAAGACGACCCGGAGCGGATCTGGTCCGAGGACGACCTGGTAACCCTGGGCTACGACCCGTCCACCGTACGGCGCACCTTCAAGCGCCAGCTCGGCCTGACCTTCCTCGACATGGCCCGGCTGCGCCGGACAGGGCTCGGCATGGACAAGCTGGCCACCGGCGCGCCCGTGATCGAGGCACAACAATCTGCCGGATTCGAGTCGGGCAGCGGCTTCCGCGATGCCGTGGCGCGACTGCTCGAAGACACGCCGCTGCATCTGCGCGGTCGTGACCTGCTCAAGGCGGACTGGGTGGAGACCCCTATCGGCCCGATGCTGGCCGTGGCGGACCCAACGGCCCTGCACCTGCTGGAATTCGTCGACCGCACCGCCCTGCCGTCCGAGCTGAAGAAGCTGCGTGAGGCGACTCGCTCCGCCGTGGCTTTCGGGCGCAATGCGGTCATCGAGCGGATCGAGAGGGAGCTTGGGGAGTACTTCGCCGGAACGCGCACCCGCTTCGAGACGCCGCTGGCCATGCATGGCTCGGCGTTCACACGCACGGTATGGGACGAGCTGATGGCGATTCCCGTGGGCACCACGCGCAGTTATTCCCAGATCGCGACCAGCGCCGGCCGGCACACGGCCGTGCGCGCTGTCGCGCGCGCCAATGGCGCCAACCAGATCGCCATCGTCATCCCCTGCCACCGGGTGATCGGGGCGGATGGGTCGCTCACCGGCTACGGCGGTGGCTTATGGCGAAAGGATTGGCTGCTACGCCACGAACGCAAACTGGCAAATACCTTGTAGGAGCGCGCCTTGCGCGCGACCGGGGTGACGACAAAGTGGATGCGGTCGCGACAACCGGTCGCGCGCAGGCACGCTCCTACAAAAACCGGCCATGGCGAGCGCAACCCTGTAGGAGCGCGTCTCGCGCGCGACCGGGGTGACGGCAGGGTGGATTGTTTCGCTACGAACGGTCGCGCGCAGGCGCGCTCCTACAAAAACCGGCCATGGCGAGCGCAACCCTGTAGGAGCGCGCCTCGCGCGCGACCGGGTGACGGCAGGGTGGATTGTTTCGCTACGAACGGTCGCGCGCAGGCGCGCTCCTACAGAAGTGGGTCAGTTGGTTACGGGATAGGGGCCGTTCTCGAACACGGTGTCGTGATAGCCCTTTACGCCGATGGTCCGGGCGAGGTCGCTGCGGAAATCTTCGCCGCGACGCAGGCAGTCGAGCACGAAGGCGAAATCGCGTTTCGGTGTCCAGCCCAGGTCGCGTACGGCGCGTGAACTGTCGTAGACGCGATCGAGTGACGGAAGCAGTTTCCAGCCACGTGTCGCATAGAGCGCATCCACCTCCGGAAACAGGCGACGCACGACCGCAGGTGCATCGTGGCGCAACTGCGCCACATCGTGACGCGCGAACGGTGGCGGCGCCGAGATGATGTAGCGACCGAACCTCAGCGCCGGTGCACGCTCCACCGCCAGCAGGTGCGCATCCACGATGTCGGCCATATCCGCGCGGCGATAAAGCAGCTCGTTCGCCTGCATGTTCAGCGTGTCGTATTCCGCGCGAACCCCGGCCTGATCGTCGTCTTCCGGAAAGAACCGCGACGTACGCAGCACCAGCACCGGCAGGCGATCCTTGCGGGCCACCAGCTCGCACATCCCTTCGGCGGCAATCTTCGTTGCACCGTAGATGTTCTTCGGGATCGGCACCACGTCTTCGTCGATCCATGCCGCGGGCTCACCGGCCGCAGGCGACAACGCCGCGCCGAAGGCGCTGGTGGTGCTCGTGAACACGAACGAGCGCACCTGATTCGCGACCGCCGCCTCAAGCAGGGCCACGGTACCGGCGACGTTCGTGTCCACGAACTGGCGCTTGCTGTGCGTGGCCACGTGCGGCTTGTGCAGCGTGGCACTGTGGATCACCGCATCCACACCGCGCATGGCTTCGCGCACAAAGGCTTCGTCGGCAATCGAGCCTACCTCGTCGGTATAAGCGGAAGGCTTGATGTCGATACCGCGTACGGCACGGCCATCCTTGCGAAGACGACGCACCAGGGCCTCGCCCAGATGCCCTGCACTTCCTGTGACGAGAATGCGCATGCGTTGTTACCAGACCAGGTCGTCGGGAACGACGAACTGCTTGTAGTACTCGTCGTCATCGTCCGGCGGCAGGGGATCGCCTTCCTTGCGGCCGTGGTCGAGCACGATGAGATCCGGTCCGCGATGGTGGATCTTGTCGGCCGGAAGGCGCGGAATCAGTTCATAACCCTCGCCATGGCGAACGATGACCAGCGTACCCGCCGCCAGCTGGCCTCGCTGCGCTTCATTCACCAGCACGCTGGTGATGCGTTCACCATCGGTGAAGCGGTAGGCGATGTCGCCGTCGCGCTTGACCCGCGTGGTTTCGATGATCTGGCGGACCTGGGCGCGGATTTCCTTCTGCCGGGCTTCGGCATTGCGCTCGGCGGCAATCGCCCGGTCGCGCTCGGCACGTTCGGCCTGAAGCTGGCGGGCATCGACTTTTTCTTCGGCAGGCGCGGCAGGGGCCTTGCCCTGGCGCTGCTTGGCCTGGTCGCGGACGATCTTGGCGGCCTTGTCTTTCTTGACGAGGCCGGCCTTGAGAAGCTGTTCCTGGAGGGGGTTGCGCATGATCGTAGGGGTCGATGACTGAACCCCGATTCTAACGGCAGGAGCTCGCCTTGCGAGCGACCGGATTGGCGGTAAGCCCTGGAGGGCCTCGCTTTCGACCGGTCGCGCGCAGGCGCGCTCCTACAAAAGCGATGTACCGGCAGGAGGAAACGCAGCCCTGTAGGAGCGCGCCTTGCGCGCGACCGGGTTGGACGGTAAGCCCTGGAAGGCCCCGCTTTCGACCGGTCGCGCGCAGGCGCGCTCCTACAAAAGCAATGTACCGGCAGGAGAAAACGCAGCCCTGTAGGAGCGCGCCTTGCGCGCGACCGGGTTGGCGGTAAGCCCTGGGGGCCTCGCTTTCGACCGGTCGCGCTCAGGCGCGCTCCTGCACAGGGCTGTTAGCGGCCGATCTGGCGAAGGGGCTTGCCGCTCATCAGGTTGCGCTCGATCTGTTCCAGCGTCACGCCCTTGGTCTCCGGCACCAGCCAGAAGGTGATGAAGATGAAGACCGCGTTGAGCGCCGCATACAGCCAGAACGTCTGGGCGTTGCCGATGCCGCTCAGCAGGCTGAGGAAGGTGGCGCCCACGATCATGTTGGTCACCCAGTTGGTGAAGGTGGAGCAGGCGATGCCGAAGTCACGACCCTTCAGCGGCTGCACCTCGGAACACAGGGTCCAGATCAGCGGACCGGCCGACATCGCGAAGCCCACGATAAAGACCAGCAGCATGGCGACGGTGAAGAACTGCTCGCCGCGGGTATGGATACCCATGCTCATCATGGTGCCGACCACACCCAGGCCGATGGCCATGATCGTAAAACCGACATAGAGGATGGGCTTGCGGCCCAGGCGATCGACCAGACCAAAGGCAATGAGCGTCGCCAGCACATTGGTCAAGCCCACGGCGGCGGTGAACCACATCTGCGCATGTGTGTCGTAACCCATATCCTTGAAGATGCGCGGCGCGTAATACATCACCACGTTCATGCCGGTGAACTGCTGCACGGCCTGCAACAGCACACCCAGCCCGACCGAACGACGGAAATTGCTGTTCTCGCGGAACATGCTCCAGCCGTGTTGCTTGGTCTTCAGCTGCTCGTCGATATCGGCCATTTCCTTCTCTACCACCTTCTCGTCGCCGCGCAGCTTCGCCAGCACCACCTGCGCATCCTTGCGACGCCCCTTCAGCAGCAGCCAGCGCGGGCTATCGGGCAGGAAGAACAGACCGAGGAGGAACAACAGGCCCGGCACGGCGATGATGCCGAGCATCCAGCGCCAGTTGCCCGAACTGCTGAATGCGGTATCCGACAGGAAGGCCAGCAGGATGCCGGTGGTGATCATGAGCTGGTAGGTGGAAATCATGGCGCCACGGATGCGCTCCGGCGCCACTTCCGCAAGATAGAGCGGAGCCGTGAAGGTTGCCACGCCGATAGCCAGGCCCAGGACGAAGCGCGCCACGATAAGAATCTCGGGCGATCCAGCCACCGCACAGAACAGCGAGCCGGCAACAAAAAGCACGCCTGCGAGGATCAGCGACCGCTTGCGTCCCAGCGATGCGGACATCCAGCCGGCGCCGAGTGCACCCACCGCCGCTCCGGCCATCATGGAACTGACTATCCACTCGATCATGTGGTCGCTGATCTTGAATTCGGCCTGGATGAACTGGGTGGCCCCGGAAATCACGCCGATATCCAGGCCGAACATCAGTCCGGCCAGCGCGGCGAGGATACAGGTGGTGACGATCGCTGCCTTGGGATGGGCAGTATCGACCTCTTGTTTGACGGCGGTATCCATGGCTGTGGAACCTTCAGGAATGTGAAAGGGTTCCCGGAATTGGATGCCTCGACATGTGTTCGTTCCGTCGTCGCGGTGTCTCACGCGGGTGAGCTTGCGGCTCGGGGTTCAGGGGAATGTCGTGCCTGGAAGGCATGGGGCGCCCTGCCCTTATCCGGCAAAAATCTTTTGCGCAGCGCGCCCCGGCATGGAACCCGGCCGCCCGACGAGCACCGATCAGCCTGGCGCATCGAGCCATGAAAAGTCCCACAAATGATTCAACCGTGCCCTGCCGGCAACCGCTTCACGATATCCAGCAACCCTGCGACGAATACGTGGCGTCGCTTCGTCAGGCCTGTGGTAGCGTCGCTGCGTTATTCCCACGCATGACCTGCTCTTGGCCAAGTCCGACGTTACCCATCATTCCACCGATCCCTCCATCACCACGGGCGAAGCGGCCCGCTTGCTCGGCATCTCCATCAGCACGGCGCAGAAGTGGATCGAAAGCGGCGCGCTGGAATCCTGGAAAACCCCAGGTGGCCATCGCCGGATGCACCGCAGCGCGGTGCTTGCCCTGCTCGACGAGCGCACGGCCAGGGCGAGCGAAGGCGGCTCGCCATCATCTGCCGAACTGCGGCCCCATCGGTCACCGGCCTACCCTGCACCCGCCGACGAAGCGGGACGCCTGCGCGCCGTGGGCCGCACCGGCTTGCTCGATACACCACCCGAAGCCTCCTTCGATCGCATCACGTGGCTGGCCGCGCAGCTGACCGGCGCACCGGTAGCCCTGCTGTCACTGCTGACTGCACACAGGCAGTGGGTGAAATCACGCTTCGGCAGCGATCTTGCGGAAACGCCGCGTGAGTGGGCTTTCTGCAGCCACGCCATCATGGGTAGCGCCGCGCTGGAAATCGAGGACGCACGCCAGGACGTGCGCGTGCGCGACAACCCCATGGTGACGGGGGCGCCGCATATCCGCTTCTACTCAGGATTGCCGTTGCATACACCAGACGGGCATGCCGTGGGCACGCTGTGCATCCTCGACTGGCGTCCGCGCCGGCTCAGCGAGGTGCAGGCCACCGGCATGCGCGCGCTGGCCGCGCTGGCCGAAGACGAGATCCGCCTCTACATGGCCGAACGCGGCCGGCGCTGAGTCGTCAGGCCAGTTCGGATACGGCCCGGCGTACCGTATCGATGCCGCCGGCCTGTGTATTCGTTGCGCGGGCCACGTCAGAGACACGGTCCAGCAGGGTCTCCACCGAGGTGAGGATGTCGCGCATGGCCGCCCCGGCTTCGCCGCTGCGGTCGTTGCCCTCCTGCACGCGTTCCAGCGTCCGCTCGATGAGGGCGCGGATGTCCCGGGCCGAGTCGGCACTGCGCTGCGAGAGCATGCGCACTTCCTGCGCCACTACCGCAAAGCCCTTGCCATGCACGCCTGAGCGAGCGGCTTCGATAGCGGCATTCAGTGCGAGGATATTGGTCTGGAAGGCAATGGAATCGATCATGCCGACAATCTCGGCGATATCGTGGGCGCCTTCCTGGATGGCGGCCATCGTCGCGATCACCGCTTCCACCAAGGCACCCCCATCGGTGGCCGAGCGACTGGCCTCGTTGGCCAGGGCATTGGTGATGCGCGCCTGCTCGGCGATCGCCGGCACGGTATCGGCCAGCTCGGCCAGCGATGCATGCAGGGTGCGCGTGGCGCGTGTCTGAGCGGTGACGTCGGTGGCGTACTTCACCACCTTGAACGGACGCCCTGCCATATCCAGGATCGGGTTGTAGCTGCCCTGGATCCACACCTCGCGACCTCGCCGGTCAACACGACGATAGAGCGATGAGTCGTACTCGCCACGCCCGAGCTTTTCCCAGAACTCCCGGTACTCCAGGCTTTCGCGATCGGCAGGATCGACGAACATGCGATGGTGCTGGCCGATGACTTCGTCGCGCGAGTAGCCCATGGTGGCGAGAAAGTTGTCATTGGCATCGAGGATGATGCCCTCCAGCGTGAAGCTGATGACGGCCTGCGCCTTGTCGATGGCGGAGAGCCGGCCCTCCATGTCTGCCATGCGCAATCGCTGCCCGGTGACGTCGGTGGCGAACTTCACGACCTTCACCGGCTTCCCCCAGCGATTCAGCACCGGGTTGTAACTGGCCTGTATCCATACTTCCCGGCCGCCGGCTCCCAGCCGACGGTACAGGCCCACGTCCGCCTGCCCCGAGCCCAGCCGCTCCCAGAACGCCGCGTACTCGGGCGAGGCGGCATCGTCGGGATCGACGAATATCCGGTGGTGCTGGCCGACGATCTCCCGCTCGGCATAGCCCATGGCGTCGAGAAAGTTCTGGTTGGCCGCAAGGATGGTGCCGTCCAGGGCGAACTCGATCACCGCCTGCGTACGGTTGATCGCGTCCAGTTTTCCGCGAATGTCGGCAGAAGATGTGCCGAACAGGGCACGAACTCCGGCGATGATGTCGATTGCCATGGCGACCCCCAGCGCTCAATGACGCTCGTTCTTATCGTCGATTTCCGAAGATCGCTGAACTGGCGTTGCCGAAAAAACATATAACTTGCTGCGAAACGCTATTCCACGGCACCTACGCCGAGCTGGCGGGAATCGCTGCGCCCCTGGTCATCGACCACGCGAACGAGGAAACGCCCCGTGCGCTCCGGCGCCCACATCAGCACCTGGCCGCTGGGGACACTACCCAGATAGGCGTCGTCCACGAACCAGTAAAGCGTGCGTGCGCTGGCATCGCTGGTGGCCGTGAAGGCGATCTTCTCGCTGCCCAGCCGGGAGACGCGCATCTGGTAGGTGCTGCCTTTCAGCGGAGAGGTGATCTTCGGCGGGTCACCGGCAAGCTGGCCACCGCCCTGGCAATCGGGCAACGGTGGCGGCGTGCGCCGTGGCATGCCGGCCTGCGCGAAGACCCGCGCCAGGTCGGAGGGCCAGTATTCGTAGACCTCGGTGCGCGTGGCCTGCGGATCGTAGGGAGGACACGCCGGCTTGCCCGTGCGGGTATCCACGACCACCGGACGATGCACCGTGCTCACCCGGATCGGCGACTTGCCGGGAATGAACCAGGTGCTGCCGACCTGGGGACACCACGCATTGGGCAGGTCGCCACTGGCGATGCAGATCGGCACGCGACGCAGGTTGGGCGGATTGCGGCGGACAGGTTCGGCCAGCCCCGGGCGCTCCGCACGCAAGGCATCGGCGATGCGGAAGAACAGCGGTGCCGCGGCGTCCACGCCCACGAAGGCCGGATTACCCGAACCGTCGAAGTTTCCGATCCAGACCACCAGCACGTAGGGGCCGAAACTTCCCGCCGTCCATGCATCGCGGAAGCTCCACGACGTACCGGTCTTCCAGTACAGCGGAAGTCGCGAGGGCTGTGCGGCCACGGCATCGTCGGGACGCGGGTTCTGGCGAAGCATGTCCATCACCATGAAGCTGGCTTCTTCGCTGAGCAGCCGCGTGCCTTTCGTACGTGGCGTGTCGGCGAGCAGGCGCAAGGGCCGTAGTTCGCCCCGGTTGGCCAGCATGGCGTAGAGGCCTGACAGCTCCTGCATCGTTACTTCACCGCCGCCGAGCACCAGCGCGAGCCCGTAGTGTTTTTCGCTCGCCATGCGCGATACGCCGGCATCGCGCAGGAACTGGTAAAGGCTGGGGCTGTCGAGACGCGAAGCCACCTGCACCGCAGGGATATTGCGGCTGCGTACGAGCGCCTGGGTGGCGGTGATCGGGCCGAGGAAGTGACCGTCGAAGTTCTCGGGCGTATACGGTCCGAACGATGACGGTACGTCGCGCAGAACGGTCTCCGGATGCAGCAGGCCCTGGTCGAATCCCAGTGCGTAGATGAAAGGCTTCAGCGTGGAACCAGGCGAACGCTTCGCAAGCGTGCCGTTCACCTGGCCGAAGATCGACGAGCCGAAATAATCGGCCGAGCCGACCATCGCCTTGACACCCATGTCGCGCGTATCAACGAGGATGGCCGCCGCGTTGCGGATGCCCCGGTCACCGGCACGGATCACGTACTGGCGCACCTGCCGCTCAAGGCTGTGTTGCAGGCCCAGGTCGAGCGTGGTGGTGACGCGCATGTCATCGTTGCCATCGATACGTCGCTCGGCCAGTACCTGTTCGACGAAGTGCGGTGCTTCGAACGGAAGCCGCGACAGCGGGCGCAGGCGCAGCGGAAGATCGAACAAGGGGCGCGAGGTTTCGTCGGCCGGATGTTTCGCGACCCAGCGCTGGAAAAGACGATCACGCGAGGTCTTGAGCGCATTGTCGATGACACTGGTGCCGTCGACATTGCCGGGCAGCCCGCGCGCCGGCTCCTGCGGGATCACCGCCAGGGTGAGTGCTTCGGGCAGGTTGAGCTTCGATGGTGCCTTGCCGAAGTAGGCGAGGCTTGCCGCACCTGCGCCTTCGACATTGCGACCGTAGGGTGCCGCATTGAGGTAAGCCTCCAGGATGTCGTGCTTGGAATACTGCAGCTCCAGCTGCACGGCACGCAGTGCCTGGATGAACTTGCCGCCGGGGCTGCGGGTGTCCAGGTGCCATACCAGTCGCGCGAGCTGCATCGTGATGGTCGAGCCGCCCTGGGGGTTGCCGTGGCGCACGTACGTCATCCATGCGCCGCGCAACAGGCCCCAGGCGGAAACGCCCGGATGCCAGCGGAACCAGCGATCCTCATGCAGCAGCACGCCATCCACCAGCGCAGGCGAGATGTCTTCCAGCGGCACCCATAACCGGTAGCGATCATCGCTGGCGAGGGTAAGACGCAGCAGGCGACCGTCGGCGTCGTAGACCGCCGTCGATGACGGGAACCAGGCGCGCAGGGGCTCGTGCGGCCAGAGACGGAAACCCAGGGGGATCGCCCCAAGCAGCAGCAACGCCACCAGGGCGTTGTGCCATTTGATGGGGTGGAAAAGACGGATCAGGACCATGGTGCTCTATCTGTAGGAGCGCGCCTTGCGCGCGACCGGTATGAAAGCGTGAGCTGTTCGCTTCGTACCGGTCGCGCGCAAGGCGCGCTCCTACATGGCTAGGGTTTCCGTTCTACCGTGATCGTGCCGCCGCCTGGTGCCGTGGACTGGGCACTGCTGTCATACAGCGACTGTGCCAGCACCGGCGGGATCACAAACGTACCTGCATTGGTTGCCTTGATGCGGTAGACGAACTCCGCGACATCGGGCGAGGCGTAACCGTAGACCACCACGCGATCCTCGCGCACGTCGGCGTAATCGAGCGACCAGGTGGAGGCCGAGGTGCCGATCGGCGCATGCCAGGCGGGCGTGTCGTCGGCTTCTCCTTCGGGCTCGTCGCCTTCGCTTCCCTCGCTTTCGTTGTCCGTGGGCGATACCGCCTCGTCCGTCGATGGCGCATCGGCCGGGGCCTCGGTATTGAGCACCGGCTCGAAGCCGCCGGGCAGCAGATCGACGATGGCCACGTCGGACACTTCCGTGTCGCGCGTGGAGCGGATGCGCAGATGCACATCGATCTCGTCACCGACGCTGAGCTTGTCGATGGCCTTGCCCTTGGCGTCCGTATAGGTGCGGGTCACCTCGATGCCATCCTTGCGCGTCTGCGTCGACGGCTTGCGGTCGAAACCCGCCTGCGCCACGCCATACCATGCGGCCGCGTCAGCATCGTTGACCAGGCGCAAGCGCTGCGCCCCCGCCTTCCAGTGACCATCCACCAGCGAGCCCTTCACTGCCCCGATAGGGGTGACGTTGCCGTCGGCGGCCACGGAGCCGATGGACAGCTTGCTCACGTCGTCCGGTGCCTGCGCAGCCCAGGCGTCCAGCGCCAGGATGATCATGCCCGATGACAAGGTGTTGTAGTGCCCGTTGCCCAGCGGACGCACCAGATTGTCGACGGTCTCCGCCGGCAGGGCGCGCGCCTGGTCCGGGAAGTGCCTGGCCAGCAGATAAAGCACGGTCGCATCGCGAATGGCCGGGTCGTAATAGTCGGCATACGAGTACGTCTCGTCGGTACCCTTGCGCGCAAGCAGCTTGCGCGGGCCGGATATCAGGTCGGACGCCAGGCGATCCTGGTGCAGCAGCTGGTACGACGCGGCCAGCCATGCTGCCGCGACGTCGTTCTTCCATTCCTTCGCATGCATGTCCTGAAGGCGACGCTGCAACGAGGCCAGGTCGTTGGTGGTGACATTGCCCTGGCGAGTCAGCAGGTAGATGGCATAGGCCCGCTGACGCATGCCGGCCAGTGAATCGTCGCTGTCATCGGCGGCGATCTGCTTCAGCGCATTGTCTGCCGACGCCAGCATGTCGCGCGGGATCGCCACGCCACGATCGGCCGCCTCGATGAGGTAATGCACGGCGTAGTCGGTCGCGAAGGTGTGCGTATCCGGCGTGGCTGTCCACAGGCCGAAACCGCCCTGCCCGTTCTGGCGTGCACGCAGCACGTCGAACAGCGCGGCGACCGGATCGGCGGGCGGGGTGTCGCCATCACGCATCTGCGCCGGCTTCACATCACCGAACTCAGGGCGCTTGCCGAGGATCAAGGCGGGCATGGCCGCGCTGATGACCTGTTCGGTGCAGTAGTGCGGGAAGTCGACCAGATAAGCCGCCAGCCCGCGTGCCAGCACCACGGGCACCGTGGAGAACGACACGTCGCGACGGGCGTATTCATCGTGCATGTCACGCAGCGCCGTCACGTCGCCGCGTGCATGCGCATCGACGCGACCGAAAGCGAGATCGGTGCGCATCGCCGAGGCCGGACGCACGGAGAGATCCACACCCTGCTTCGCGGACTTGCCGTTGGCGCCTGCCGTGAAGCTGAGGTTGCCCGACCCGAGCTTGTCGGTGGCACGCACGCGGAAGATCGCCACGCCTTCGCGCATCTCGCCCAGGCTCAGCGTCTTCGTTGCTTCACCGACCACCTGGAGTTGCGGGCCGGTCTTGAGCCCGACCGACACCGGCACCTCCTTGCCACCCAGACCCGTGAGGTTGTTGGCCACGCCGACGCTGATCTCGGCTTCGTCGCCCGGAGCCAGCGTGGTAGGCACGTTGGGAGACAGCACGAAATCACCGCGCACGGTGGTGGCGCCCTCGAAGGTACCGATCTTGTCCGGCGACACACTCACCGCCATTACGCGCAGCTTGCCGTTGAAGTAGTCGGGCACCTTGTAGGTAAGGTCACGCGAGCCGTCCACGTCGACGATGCCCGACCAGTAGGCCACGGGCTTGTCGCGCTTGCGCCGGAAGGGGTTGAGCTGGCGGCCGATGGCACCGTCTGCGTCACCGCCCGGTGCCGCCATCGTCATGAGTTTCTGGAAGTCGGGAATGATGAGATCGAGGATCTGCGAAGTGGAAACTTCCAGCATCCGCTTGCGGAAGAAGTATTGCAGCGGATCGCCCAGCTTGTATCGGGCGACCTGGAGGATGCCCTCGTCCACGGCGAAGACCACGGCACGCGTCGGTACCGGGGAGGTCACGTGGAAGGTCACCGTGTCGCCTGGCTTGACCAGGGCCGGCGATTCCACGGCAATGGCATTGCGGCGCGCATCCATGTTCACGGAGAACGGCACCACCCCGAACGACAGCGGGCTCATGAAGATCTCGTCAGACGACGGATCGCGCACGTACTGCACGTTGATGTAGCCGTTGCCCTCGAAATCGGCGGGCACGGTGATGTGCTGCACGGAACTGGTGGTGTCGGCGTGGAACCATGCGTGCGCATACACCTTGTCGCGCTCGATGGTGATGAGACCGCTGCCCGGGTACGGCGCACGGATCGCCACGTCCACCGCCTCGCCCGGGGCGTAGTCCTTCTTCGAGAGATTGAGCTGGAGTTCCGTGTTGCGATCCAGCGAGCGGGACACATTGCCCTCGCCGGCCACCGACCATGCGACACGGTTCACTTCCTTGCCGTCGGCATTCTTCACCACCAGGGCGAAGTTGCCGGGCTTGTCGGTAGGCAGCGTCACATCCAGGCCGGCCGCGGGAATCGTCAGCGGCGTTTCGGACATCACCGATTCGCGCGCCTTGGATTCGTACTTGTAGACGCCGGAATCCTGCTTGGTCAGCACGGACACGTAGCGTGTCTCGACGATGGCCTGCTTCAGGCCGGAGAGATCGATGCGCTTGGCCGTGGGATCGATGGCCACGAGGTTCACCGAACGCTTCGCATCGCGGCTGACGTAGTCGAGGTTGTCGACCGACTTGTAGCCCACCAGCCAGTCATTGGACGACACCATGCCCTGCGTGGCAGCGGCCACGCTGCGGCCACCCTCGGCCTCGTAGGCCTTGGCGAGGAAGTAGAGCTGGTAGGTCGCATCGGCGTAGCGGGACAAATCGAGGGCAAACTCGGCATGGCCCTTGTCGTCCGTCTTGGCATCCGCCAGCTTTTCCTCGAAACCTTCCTTCGCACGACGGATGTCGTAAAAGTGGTAGTCGCGGTAGCTGGGGAAGGAGGGGAACGCCGGACGCAGCACCAGCGAGCCTTCCACGCGGCGATCGGCAGCCGGCGTGCCGAACAGGTTCTGCACGTCCACCAGTGCCTTGAGCTTGTCGGGCCTGGCCCAGCCTTCGGCGACCGCCGTGGAGAGCTTCGCCGAGACCTTCATGCGGTCGGGCTGGAATTCCTTCACCTGCACCGAGGTGCTGCCGATCTGCGAATACGGCTTGCCGTCTTTCGCGATGTACAGGTTCACCGTCCAGTTGCCGGTGGGCGAGGTCTCGGCGGTGGTGTAGTCCAGTTCGGCGAAGCCGGCCTGGTCCATCGACACGTTCTGCTGACGCACCGTGGTACCACGCGGATCGACCACCTCGGCAATGAGCGGCATACCGGCTACGTTGCGCGTCCAGCTGTTGGCACGCACGATCATGCCGATGTGGAACAGGTCGCCCGGACGATAGATACCGCGATCGGAGAACAGGTAACCGGAGAGCTGGCCCTGGCTATGCGCGTTGGGCTCGCCGCCGATGTCGAAACGCGAGAAGTCGAGCGTGCGGTCGTAAGAGGTGACGGGCAGGAACGAGAGATCCTCGCCCTGGCGCACCACGAACATCGCGGCCGTCTTGTCGTGATTGAAGCCATCGACATTGCCGAAGTGCGCACGACCGTCCGCGCCCGTGACCTGCGTCAACAGGGTGCTGCCGTTCTTGGCGATGACGCTGACCGTGGCGCCAGCCACCGGCGACCCGCTGCGGATCGACTGGACGAAGATATCCTGGCTGCCATCCTGCGAGTGCTTGGCGATCACACCGAGATCGGTGATGACCACCAGGCGCTCGTCGCGCGGCCAGTCGTAATGGGTGCCCGAGTCATCGCTGGCCACCACGGCCGCGGCCGCCGCGTCGGGATCCCCACCCGCCTGGCGCGATGCTTCTTCGCGGGCGGCCTTGCGGCGGTTTTCCAGCTGCTCGTCGGCCTGCTGCTGGTCGTAACCGGACAGCTTGATGAGAAAGACGCCGCGCTTGCCGCTGGCGAGGTACTGGCCGAGGTCGAAACCTTCGTAATGTGCCTTGCCCGGGCCTTCGTCCGGGAAGCTCACCTTCTTTACGAAGCGGTCCACGATGTTGTCGGCGCTCAAGCCGTACATCTGCGGCTTGGCATAGCTGCCGGAGTTGAGCGACACCAGATGCTGCAACTGGTCGGGCAGCACACGCCCCACTTCCACGCGCATGCCGGGCATGTTGCGCGATACGACGGAAATGCGATGGTCGCCGGACAGCGACAGCAAGGCGCCATCGGCCATGAAGCGCAGCAGGCGCGGGTAGTCCGGCACCTGCAGCACCTCGACGCGCGGCGACGCCATGACATAGCCGCCGAACGAGGTCATGCCCTTGTCGACGCGCACATAGATGCGCTGGCCGGGGCGTGCGTGATAACGGAAGCTCTGCGCCTGCGACCAGTCGTTCTCGGTGGGCACCACCTCAGGCTTGATCGCCGTGAAGCGGCGCAGGTCGCTTTCGCTGATGTTGTTGTTACCTGGAAACCGGAAGTCGTCCGGCACGATCCAGGCATGCAGGCGCTTGCCAAGCTCGGCGTCGCTGACCGCACCACTGAAATTCATCACCACGACCTGCTCGGGCTCGTAGCGTTCGTTGTCGACCAGGGTGGCCGACATCTCGTCGAGCTTCAGGCTGTACAGGCCGGGCACCCGCACCGAGGTTTCCAGCGCCTTCTCCGTGCCCTCCCCGCCCCGGCTGCTGGTTACTCCATCGCCGAGCTTCAGGCCCACCGAGCCATCGTCACGCGGCAGTTGCAGGGGCTGGGAATGGATGAAGGCGCTGAGGCGGCGTTCGTCGTAGGTGACGCTGAACTTCAGCGCGTCGCCACGCTTCGCATCGCGCTCACGCAGGTCCAGCGCAATACGCTTTTCCAGCTGGGCGGCATCCACCGGGTAGTTGAAGCCGAGCTGGATGATGGTTTTCTTGCGTGTCGGGTCTTGCGGGTCCTGGTAGAACTCGCCGTTGACCACGCGCGCCGTGAACGGCGCCGTGCTGAAACTAAGCTGATCGTCAGCCAGCAGCACATGCGGCGCGAACACCTTGGCCTTGTCGAAGCGTACGTCGATCTTGCGGCCCACCGGCCAGTCGCCGGCCGGCACGAATTTCAGGGTGCGGTCGTTTTCCCAGCTCCACTGGCCCGGCAGCTTCGGCTCCATGGCAATGCCATCGGTCACCGGCTTGCCCAGTGATTCCAGCTTCGCCGCGGACGCCGAGAAGCTCACCACGAGGGGATGGATGCTGACCGGCGTGCGCGCGTAATCCGAGATGTCAGGCGCCGGGGCCTGGAAGGTGATGCGATTGGGCTCCACGGGACGCGGGCGGTTTTCCCACCAGTGCCAGCCAAACCACCCGGCCGCGGCAAGCAGCAACACACCGGCAATGGAACCGGTGAATTTCAGGGGATGGCTGCGCGCCACCCGACCGGTGGCGGGCACCCAGGAAGGGGCCGACCAGGCCATGTTGCCGAAAACAGGCCGTAGCAGGCGGCCCAGCAGCCAGAGCAGGCCGCGCACCAGGCGCACCGGCAGCAGCAGGATGAAGCGCAGAAGATCCATGTTCCCTTGATCCTTGAGTCGGGTGACGACTGTGGCCGCGATGACGGATACGCCGACGGCACCACCGCGTTGGCGGTGGCGCGAACAGGATCGGTATCCCCATGCGCAGCCTGCTCGCGACGGATGTCCTGCGAGCGACGGGATTCTGACACAGCACCGCCTTTCTTCGGAATTTTTTGTGGCACGACCGATGCCCATGGAAGGATTCTGAAAAATCCTGCGGACACGTGAAGGCGTGAAATACTTCACGACATGCCTTCCGGGCATGCCACATGCTCGCGCGTTGCGTTATCGTCTGGTCGTCCGCCTCTCGACTCTCCTTGGCGGGCGACGCACGCGCGGGGGGCGGTGCGCCTATCACGGACATGTCGTGCCGGGAGGGGGGAAGAAACACGCGGCGCGACTCGCGACGGTGACCATGATGAGCGAGTATCGAGAGACTCCTTTCGAGAGGGCCCTGGCTACCGGTGACGCCGCGTTTCACGATCTGGCCGATTTTGCGCCAGTCATGATCTGGCGTTCCGGCACCGATGCACTCTGCGACTGGTTCAACAAGCCATGGCTTGATTTCACCGGCCGCAGCATGGCTGAAGAAGTGGGAGAAGGCTGGACCGAAGGCGTTCATCGCGACGACTACGACCGCTGCCTGGCAACCTATCTCGGCGCCTTCCATGCGCGCGAGCCGTTTTCCATGGAATACCGGTTGCGCCGAGCCGACGGCGAATACATCTGGCTGCTCGACAACGGTGCGCCGTATTACCGCGATGGTCACTTCGCCGGTTACTGGGGAAGTTGCGTGGATGTCTCGGCCCATCGGGATGCCCAGCAGGCCCAGCGCATCCTCATCAACGAACTCAACCACCGGGTGAAGAACACGCTGGCGGTGGTGCAGGCCATCGCCGCGCAGAGCTTCCGCGACGATCGCGGTCTCGCCGAGTCCCGGCAGACCTTCGAGCAACGCCTGCTCGCCCTGGCCGGTGCGCACGACCTGCTCATCGCACGGTCGTGGGAGGAAGTGTCCCTGCGAGCTATCGTGGAGGCCACCATCGCCCCGCACGATCCAGGCGGAGATCGCATCCTGGCGGATGGGCCGGCCCTCATGCTGAGGCCCGAGACGGCGGTCTCCGTCGCCATGGCCCTGCACGAATTGGCGACCAATGCCGGCAAGTACGGCGCCCTCTCCGTCGCCCGGGGCACCGTGCGCATCGACTGGAGCTACCGCGAGACCAGCGGCGGCATGCTGCGCATCGAATGGAAGGAAGCCGGCGGCCCCGCTGTGCACCTGCCCAGCCAACGCGGCTTCGGCACCCGGTTCATCGAGCGCGTGCTGGCCGACCAGGCGCGGGGCATGGCCCAGGTGCGCTTCGAGCCCGACGGCGTACGCTGTGTCTTCGAGGCGCCGGCCCGTGCAGGTTTCCGGCTCAGTGGTCGGTTGGGCGAGCCTTCCCTGCGGATGGAAGGCGGCTGACGAATTTTTTTGTCGGCCGTGTCGATTCGGACAAGGCGCAATCGACGTACTTCATGAAGGGTGGGAAGGTTCCCACCCCCAGCCAAGGAGAAACGTCATGCGATTCATGGTCATCGTGCGGGCCAACCCCACGTCCGAGTCCGGCGCCATGCCCAGCGAGCAACTGCTCACGGCCATGGGCAACTACAACGAGGAACTGGCCAAGGCCGGCGTGCTGCTGGCCATGGAAGGCCTGCATCCCAGCAGCAAGGGTGCCCGCGTACGCTTCTCGGGCGACCGCCGCGAGGTCATCGATGGCCCCTTCGCCGAAACCCGCGAACTGATCGCCGGCTTCTGGTTGATCCAGGTGCGCTCGCTGGACGAGGCCATCGAGTGGGTGAAGCGTTGTCCTACGCCGTTCGACGAACCGGAATTCTCCGAGATCGAACTGCGCCAGGTCTTCGAGGCCGAAGACTTCGGCGCCGAGTTCACGCCCGAAGCGCGCGAGCAGGAAGAGCGCCTGCGCGCGGACATGGCCACCCGGTACTGAATCCCTTCTTCCACGAGGACATCGTCATGCAGTATCTCCAGCCCTATCTGTTCTTCAACGGCACGTGCGAAGAAGCCATCACCTTCTACGCCAAGGTGCTCGGCGGCACGATCTCCATGCTCGCCCGCTTCAAGGACGCTCCGATGCCCCCGCCCTCCGAAGATCCGGACGGTGGCCCCAAGGCAACGCCCGAGCAGATCAAGGAAAACGAAAACCGCGTCATGCACGCCCGCCTCGACTTCGGCGGCCAGGTCCTCCTCGCTTCGGACTGCCCCTCGCATTTCAAGTACGACGGCATCCAGGGCTGCTCCATCACCCTGGGCTTCGCGGAGGTGGCCGAGGGTGAGAAAGCGTTCAATGCACTGGCCGAAGGCGGTCAGGTCGGCATGCCCTTCAGCGAGACCTTCTGGTCCGAACGCTTCGGCATGGTGGTGGACCGCTTCGGCGTATCGTGGATGGTCAACGCCGGCACCCCGAAAGCCGTGCCGTAAGGAGAACACCCCATGCGATTCCTGATCGTCCGCAAGGCGGACCATGACAGCGAGGCCGGGGTCCGCCCGCATCGCGAACTGCTCGAAGCGATGGCCGACTATGTCGACACGCTGGCCGCCGACGGTCGCTTTCTCGCCGGCGAGGGCCTGCGGCCCAGCCGCGAGGGCGTGCGCGTGCATTTCGGGCCGGGGCGCAAGGCCGTCACGGTCGATGGTCCCTTCACCGAAGCGAAGGAGCTGGTGGCAGGCTTCAGCATCATCGACGTCGAATCGATGGAGGACGCCGTGGCCTGGGTACGCGACTGGCCGGCGGAAGATGCCCATGGTCAGGCCGAGGTCGAGATCCGGCCGATCGGCTGTCCGGGTGGGCTGGGCGGCTTCGGCGACCCCGCCGAGGGTGAGTCGGACACGCCGCGCTACATGGTGATGCTCAAGGCCAACCCGCGCAGCGAGACCGACTGGAATCCGGGCCCGGATATTCTCGGGCGCATGGCCGAGGCCAACCGGCAGGGCCATGATGCGGGATTCCTCATCGCCGGCCAGGGCCTGTCGTCGAGCCGGCATGCGAAGCGGGTGCGCTTCGGCCAGGGCAAGGCGACAGTGTTCGATGGGCCGTTCGCGGAAATCAAGGAAATGGTGGCCGGTTTCTGGGTGCTCCGGGTGAACTCGCTGGACGATGTGATCGCCTGGACGGAAACCTACCCCTTCCCCGACGGCGACGACGCGCGGCTGGAAATCCGCGAGCTGTACCGCATGAGGGATCTCATCCCCGTAGCCGGCTGATGCCGCGGCGCGGCTTGCCTCGCATGGCGACGGATGCTGTCATCCGTCGCCATGACGAACGACGCCGCGCATCGCGCCATCGACGCGATCTGGAAGATCGAGTCGCCAAGGATCATCGCTACCCTCGCCCGCCTGGTCCGTGACGTCGGACTGGCCGAGGAACTGGCGCAGGATGCGCTCGTGATCGCGCTGGAGCGCTGGCCCACGGAAGGCGTACCCGGCAACCCTGGCGCGTGGCTGACGCAGACGGCACGCCATCGTGCCGTGGACCGCATCCGCCGCGAGCGCATGGCCGGCCGCAAGCTGGAAGCCCTGGGCCAGGACATGGAGGGCCTGCTCGAATCGAGCGATGACGCCCTGATCGAGGCGCTGGATGACGATATCGGCGACGACATGCTGCGGCTGATCTTCACGGCCTGCCATCCCGTGCTGTCGGAAGAATCGCGCGTGGCACTCACGCTACGCCTCGTGGGCGGCCTGTCCACCGACGAGATCGCCCGCGCCTTCCTCGTGCCGGAAGCCACCGTCGCGCAACGCATCGTGCGCGCGAAGCGCAGCCTCGCCGATCCGCAGGTGGCCTACGAGGTGCCGCGCGGCGAAGAGCGGATGGCGCGACTGGCGGCCGTACTGCGCGTGATCTACCTCGTTTTCAACGAAGGCTATGCCGCCACGGCCGGCAACGACTGGATGCGTCCGGCCCTGTGCGAGGACGCCCTGCGGCTCGGGCGCATGCTTGCCCAGCTGATGCCGCAGGAGCCGGAAGTCCATGGCCTCGTGGCACTGATGGAGATCCAGGCCTCGCGTACCGCTGCGCGACTGGATCGCCACGGTGCTCCCGTGCTGCTGCTCGATCAGGATCGCCGACGCTGGGATCGCCTGCTGATCGGCCGCGGGCTGGCCGCGCTGGAACGTGCCGAAAGGCTCGGTGGCCGCAACGGTCCGTATGCCTTGCAGGCGGCCATTGCGGCCTGTCATGCGAGAGCCATTCGCGCGGAAGATACCGATTGGCCCCGTATCGCCGCGCTCTACGCCGAACTGGTGGACGTGGTGCCATCGCCTGTCGTGGAGCTCAACCGCGCCGTGGCTGTCTCGATGGCCGACGGCCCGGCCGCAGGACTGGCCATCCTGGAGCCCCTGCTCGACGAGCCGGCCTTGCGCGGCTATCACCTGCTGCCCAGCGTGCAGGGCGACCTGCTCTACCGCCTCGGCCGCTTGCCCGAAGCCCGCGAAGCGTTTCTCCGTGCCGCCGCGATGACGCGGAACGAACGCGAGAAGAGCGTGCTGACCCAGCGGGCGAATAGCTGCCTGGAAGCCTGACGTGCTAGCCTGCATCGCAATTGCAATGCACAGGTGCCGCCATGAAAACCGCCACCATCCCCTCGATCCGGGTCGAACCTGCGTTCCGCGAACAGGCCGAAGACGTGCTGGTTGCCGGGGAGACCCTCTCCTCCTTCGTGGAAACCGCGCTGGCCGAAGCCATCGACCGGCGCCGCATGCAACGGGACTTCATCGCCCGCGGGCTCGCCTCACGCGATGACGCCGCGCGTACGGGCGTCTATCACGCCGCTGCGGACGTACATAAGGAGATCGCCGAACGCCTCGGCGACCTGCCCAAGGGAAAGCGATGAGCTACGAGGTTCGCTACACGGAAACCGCGCGAACCGACCTGCTCCGCTTTATCGATTTTCTCGCAGAACACGATGCAGACGCTGCGTCACGGGCGCTGGATACCATCATCCGCGCCACGTCGTTGCTCGAACGTTTTCCCTTCACCTGCCGCAAGGCCCAGCACGGCAATCCGTTTCTGCGCGAGCTCGTGGTGTCATTCGGCGCGAGTGGATACATCGCGCTGTTTGAAATTGAAGCCGCTCACGTCACCATCCTCGCCATCCGTCACCAGCGCGAGGACGACTGGTTCGCCTAGTGCGTGACGTCGATGTTGACCTTGGTGCCATCGGGCACGTCCTGCAGCTGCTGCAGGATGGAGCCGGTGAGTTCGAAGTGCTCCAGGGCGGATACAGGATTGAGGTTTTCCACCGAGTATTCGCCTTCCGCAAAAATCGGCAGCGTGACATAGGTGTAACACTCGCCCTCGGCGCAGGGCTTGCCGGCTTCGATCAGCGCCTCGACCAGCGGCGGAAGCAGCCATTCCTCGGCCACTTCCTCGCGCAGCAGAGCGTTGAACTGCTCGACGTCGTCAGCCACCTGCTCCACTTCGGCCGTGCCGGTGTTGAGCCAGTACACGCCGCCTTCGTCCGCCTCGTAGAACATGTCGCCCAACGCGGTGAACAGGAGCGGGGTGAAGGCATCGCCGATGCGCCAGCGCCAGGATTCGGCAAGCGCGTCGATGGCCGCCTTGTCCGGCGTGCAGGTGAGATCGTTCCAGGAAAGGGACATACGGGGGAAGGGATACGTGCGGGGATGCCCTAGTTTACTCCCATCCCGGACGACGGGGCATCGGCGGCGCGCTGCACCGCCCTGACGAACTCCGACCGCGCCCGGGCCTGGGCGTCATTGGTAGCCACGGGCCATGCGGCAAGCTGCACGATCACCAGGTGGCGCGTCGGGTCCACGTGCAGCAACTGCCCGAAAATACCGATGCCCGCGAACGAACCGTCGTCCCAGGTCCACCACTGGTAGCCATAACCGCGGCCGGGCACGCCGATATCCGCATGTTTATGGGTCGCATCGGCGATCCAGCCGTCCGCCAGTACCGGCTTGCCGGCGGCCACGCCACCATCGAGCAGGAACTGCCCCAGCCGGGCATAGTCGGCCAGCGTGGCGGATACACCCGAGCCACCGGCCTCGGTGCCATCCACCTCGTCCTTCAGCCAGATCGCGTCCGTGCCCATGCCGTAGGGCTTCCAGATCGTTTCCGACAGGTACGACGCCAGCGTCTTGCCCGTGGCTCGCTCGACGAGGATGCCGATGAGATCGGTCTCGCCTGTCTTGTAGACCCAGCGCTCGCCCGGCGCGAATTCGCGGGGAAGCTTCGCCATGTAGGTGACCAGCAGCGGCACGCCCTTCTGGCGCTCGCCTTCGTACATGCGTGCCACATCGGAATGGGGATCGACGTAGTCTTCGTTCCACCGCACGCCCGAGGTCATCGTCAGCAACTGGCGCACGGTGACGTCGCGATACGCACCGGCATCCAGCTGCGGGATGTAACGCGTGACCTTGTCGTCGAGGCTATGGATATAGCCGTCGCGCAATGCGGCGCCCACGAGGGTGGACGTGAACGATTTCGCAACCGAGAACGATGTCCAGCGTGTCGCCGCCGTGGCGCCGAGCCCATAGCGCTCAAGACGGATCTTTCCATCCTGAAGCACCATGATGCCGGCGACATGGTGCTCGCGCATGTAATCGTCGAGTGTCCTGCCATCGTCGAAACGAGGAAGCAGGGGTGCGCCCGCGGCGAGCGGATGCGGCGTGCCATGTCGCACCGTATTGCTTGCGTAATGCGTTTCCATCGCACGGAACGCCGCTTCGCGCTGCGGCTCGTTCCAGAACAGCACATCGGTGCGCCGCGCATGCGGCGTGGCGCAGGCGGCAAGGAGCAACAGGCCCGGCACAAGCAGGAGACGCACGTAGCGAATCATGCGCGCGACACCACGCGCGGCTTCAGCACACGACGCCTCAGCTCGAAGATGCCCACGGCCACCGACGACAGCAGCGCAGGGCCCAGGCCATAGATGACCCGGTAGGCCAGCAGCGCCGCGAGTACCTGCGCGCGCTGCTCCTGCGGATATGCCGCCAGCGTCAGCGCCTCGAAAGCACCGATGCCGCCGGGGGTGTTGCTGATGATGCCCGCGATGATCGCGCCCACGTAGATCGGTGCGAAGTCGAGGAAATCGCCTGCGATTTCCGGTGGCATGAGGAAATACATCGCCAGCGTGGCGCCGGTCATCTCGATCACGCCCAGCACGATCTGCGCGGCAGCCGACCGCGCCGACGGCACCGGCATGGAGAATTTCCAGATCTTCAGCTCGTCATGCCTGCCCGCCAGCCAGCGCAGCAACAATACGAACAACACCACCAGTACGACGCCGGGCCAGCGACCCCAGCCATAGGCAATGTCCGGCTCCAGCATGAGCGCGATGCAGATCACCGCGGCAAAACCCATCGACACGGAGAAACCCACCAGACCCACCACGCGCGCCACATCGGGCGCACTCACGCCCTGCGTGGACAGCATGCGGTAACGCAGCGCCGTGCCCGTGATGGCGTGGAAGCCGAGCGCATTGCAGATGGCATGCGTGGTCACGCCGGAGAAGATTTTCATCTTCATCGGCACCTTGCCCGGCACCACGGTTTCCACCGCGAACACGTCGTAGGCCGTGAGGCAGCCCCAGCTCACCAGCGTGGCGAGGATGGAGCCCACCACATGCCAGTGCGGAATGCGGTCGATGGCGTCACGCACGTCGTGCCAGGCCATCCGTGCGATATAGCGGTGCAGCAGGAAGACCGCCATGCCCACGATCACCAGGGTGACGGCGTACTTCGCCACGCGGCTGGCCAGCTGCCTGCCGGTGGGTTTGTGGTCCGTTGGGGTCACCGCATCACTCGTGGCGCAATCGAAGGGCGGCATGATCCCCCTTGGCTCCGCCGATCTCAAGTCACGCCGCCACACGGCCGTCGCGGATCTCGACGGTGTGACCGTCCAGCGCCGCCACATCGGCCGGATCGTGGGTGATTACGAGCAGCTGAAGGTCGAGACGCCCCTGGAGTTCGCGCAATTCCTCGCGCATGCGGCCACGCAGCGCCGGATCGAGCGCGGAGAACGGCTCATCGAGCAACACGATGCGCGGCTCGGCAGCCAGGGCTCGGGCCAGCGCCGTGCGCTGGCGCTGGCCTCCGGACAGCTGCGCCGGATGGTGGCCGGCGACCTGCCCCAGTTCGAAAAGCGCCAGCCAGCGCTCCACGCGCGGATCACGCCTGCGCCGCGACGGATTGATCCAGCCGGGCGACAGCCCGAAGCCGATGTTTTGCGCCACCGTCAGGTGCGGAAACAGCGCGTAATCCTGGAAGACATAGCCTGTCCCGCGATCCCGCGCCGGCAGGTTCGTGCGCTCGTCGAACAGGGTGCGTCCGTCGATGCGCACATGACCCGCATCGGGCGTCAGCAGGCCCGCGATGGCACGCAACGTCAGGCTCTTGCCCGCACCGGAAGGCCCGTACAGCACGATACGGCGCTGCGAAGACGCAAACGCCACATCCAGGTCAAAGCGACGATCGCCCTCGCCCACCGCCATGCGGATGGCAACATCCACGCTCATGCGCTGGCCCTCGGCGCATGTTTCGGCGCCAGCCAGCCGGCCAGCAGCAGGGCAGCCACGCAGGTGACCGAGGTCACCGCCACCATGACCCCGGCGCCGGCGTCGTCACCGGCCTGTACCGCGGCGTAGATGGCTACCGACAAGGTCTGCGTCCGCCCTGGAAGGTTGCCCGCGATCATCAGCGTGGCACCGAACTCGCCCATGGCCCGTGCGAACGCCAGCAAGGCACCCGCCACGATGCCGCGCGATGCCAGCGGCAGCGAAACACGAAAAAACACCGCCATCTCCCGCAGCCCCAGCACCCGCGCTGCACTCTCCATCTGCGGGTCCACGGCCTCGAAAGCCGTTCGCGCTGCCTTCTGCACCAGCGGAAACGCCACCAGCGCCGAGGCGATCACCGCGCCCTGCCAGGTAAAGACCAGCTGGATACCGATCCGATCGAGCCATTCGCCCAGCACACCGCGCCGCCCGAACAGCACGAGCAGGTAATAACCGAGCACCGTCGGCGGCAGCACGAGCGGCAGGGTCAGAATGGAATCGACCAGCTCACGCGCCGGCGAACGCCAGCGCGACAGGCCCCACGCCACCGCGACACCCAGCACCACGTCGATCGCGGTGGCCCAGGCGGCAACCTTCAGTGACAGCGCCAGTGGAATCCAGAGCCCGTCCACGCGTCGCTCAGGGCGCGCCGAAGCCGTAGCGGGCAAGAATGCCCTGCCCTTCGGCCGACAACACGAAATCGCGGAAGGCGCGCGCCTCATCTGCTTGTTTCGATCCAGCCACCGAGGCGATGGGATAACGCACGGGCACCGGCGTGGGCACGGTCGCCACGACACGCACCCTGCCCTTCGCAACGGCCGCATCGGTGGCGAACACGAAGCCCGCATCCACTTCGCCACGCGCCACGTAATCCAGGCTTTGTCGCACGTTCTGCGCCAGCACGCCCTTGGCCGACACAACATCCCACAGCTTTGCCGCCTCAAGCGCCGCCTTCGTATAGCGGCCCACCGGCACCGACGCCGGATCGCCGTAAGCCACACGCTTCACCGCTGGCGTGGCCAGATCAGTCGGCGCGGTAATGGCCTGCCCCGTACCCATGGGAACGATCAGCACCAGGGTATTGCTGGCGAAATCGCGGCGCGACGTGGCATCGACCACCTTGCCGGCCACGGCCTTGTCCATCGCTGCCTCATCGGCGGACGCGAACACATCCACGGGCGCACCCTGCTCGACCTGGCGCAGCAGCACGTCCGACGCCGCGAAGTTGAAGACCACATGCGTGCCTGGGCGAGTCTTTTCATACGCCACGCCCACGGCCCGGAAGCCATCGGTGAGGCTGGCGGCGGCCGAGACGACGAGGTCGGCGGCAACCACTGGACCGCAGGCGAGGCAAAAAGCCACGAGGCCGAAGATGCGGAGACGATGGCGAAAGGCGGTCGATGTCATGGATCGGACTATAGCCATGGAATGCGACCGGGAAGAAGGGGCTCCCCCGAAAGACTGCGAAAGGCCAGATACCCACACCCCATATGACAACTATAAGATGCCATATTGATAGAAATGTAGGCCAAACCCATCATTAAACGTAATATATACGCCAAATTATCCGAAAACAGTAATTTCTGACGAATCATCATTATAATCACGTATGGATTGCCATTCGATTTCGCCGGTGGCCCGTCCAGATCGGCGGCACGCCCCTCCGGCGCCGCGCATGGAACAAGGAGCCCCACCGTTGAAAACCTGGCACTGCATGATTACGGCTGCACTCGCACTCCACTTCGCAAGCGCGACCGCCGAAGCCACCACCGTCAAGAAAGTCGATTTTCACCGCGCCGACGGCGTGGCATGCCACGCCTCGCTCACCATCGACAAACCCACATGGCCTGCCAGCATCTGGGGCGCGGAAGGCGTAGCGCCCGAAACGCTCGCCTCGGCACTCCACATCCGCTGCAACGATGGCGCGGTCAAGGTGCCTGCAAAAGCATTCGCCGACCTCGGCAATCCGCTATGGATAGCCGTCGAGCTGGCCGAGCGCGGCTACGACGTCGTGATCAACGGCGCCCAGGGCCCACTGGCCTATGTAGCTCGATTGCACGTGGAAAACCGCGCCGTCGTAGCACGCGACGTAGCCTCCACCACGCTCCCCGGCGTAGCCGAACACGCCAGCTACCGCGAAGAAGAAACCTGACCCACCCCTGTAGGAGCGCGCCTGCGCGCGACCGGTGATATCGAAACAATGAAAAGTTTCGCGACAATCGGTCGCGCGCAGGCGCGCTCCTACACGACAGTAGTTACTCCAGGTTAGTCGTGAGGTGGCACCGGTCGCATCGGCGATCCATCTTGCGACACCGCATCTCTGTAGGAGCGTGCTTGCGCGCGACCGGTGGAATCGAAACGATGAAAATGGTTCGCGACAATCGGTCGCGCGCAGGCGCGCTCCTACAACACGCCGCGATCTCGGTGGGAGAGGCGGTGGGGGCGGCCCTTGGCGCGACTTGATGGAGGTGAGGGGAGTGGGCGGATCAGGCCCGAAGGGGAAGGGTCAGGATGGCCCGTCTTTCTCGCCGAGGCACGGAGGCCGAGTCGAGAAACCCCGCCCGCTCCCCGGGCCCGAAGGGGCGAAGCCATAAGACACTGAGCCGCGCAGCGGCTCCTCCTTCGTAGCAAGGCCTCTGCGGTCGTCAACGAGACGTATCAAACGGTCGCGCGCAAGGCGCGCTCCTACACAAGCGGGCTAGTGGGGTTTTTGTTCGGCGGCCAGTTTTTCGTCGAGGCGTTTGGCGCCGGCCTGGGCGTAGGTCTTGCAGGTTTCGCCTTCGCCTTGTTCGGGGTGGGGCGTCAGCAGGATCTCGCAAGGCAGGGCGGCAACGCGCTCGAAGGTTTTACGATAGGCCGCTACGAATGCCGGGTGGGCGCTGTAGCGATAGTTGTCCGACGAGAAAGCAAACAAGCTATCGACGTAGGCAATGTCCTTGCACGTGCCGCCTTCGCAGGAGCGCCATGTCCATGCCGTGCCACCCGGCGTATGGCCCGGCGTGATGTGGGCGGTGAGTTTCAACGGGCCCATGGTGACCACGCTGCCATCCACGATATCGCCGCGTGCTTTCACCGGCGTATACGCAGACGCCTCGCCAAACTGCGGGTCGTCCGGATCCCGGCCGCCGAGCATCATCGCCTTTGCGCTTGCCGCCGTGACGCGTACCGGCGCGCCCGTGTCCTTCGCCAGTTTCGCGAGACCACCCGCGTGATCGAAATGGGCATGCGAGTTCAGGATGACGCGAATGTCTTCCACCTTGAAACCCAGCTTGCGGATGTTTCCCTCTACCTGCGCGGCAATGGTGTCGTTCATCGGCGCGTCGATCAGCACATGCCCCTGCGGCGACGTCACGAGAATGGCTGACAAGCCCTTGGTGCCGACATAGTACGTATTACCGAAGACAACGTGCGGCGCGACCGGCTCGCTCCACGCAGCATGGTCATCGGCAAGAGCGGGCAGGGCGGCACAGGCCGCGAGAGCAAGAAGGATACGGCGCATTCAGGTGTTCCCCATGGACGAAAGTCGACAGAAGGATACGGCTACCAGGGAGGAATGAACGAGCCGGACTTATGGCCTGTCGCGGGCAGCGCGTCAGCGACGACGCTTGCGGGCCCGCCAGAACAGGAAACCTGTCACCAGCAGGAACATCGGCAGCAACCCGCCAACGCAGGCCACGACGCGCCAGAGCATGCCGCCCACGGCGGCGGAGTGGATGGGGAACAGGGTGTTGGCGAGGCGACCGCCCGGGCCAAGTTGCGTCGCATCTTCGCCGCCCAGCACCTGGGCGGTGGCGGGGTCGAGCCAGACGGTACTGCGGCCGATCGGGTTCCATTCGCCCTGGCGGCGGATGCGCATCACCAGCGTGCCGTTGTCTTTCGTTGGCAGGGTGAGACGGGTGAGGGCCGCGTCGGGGGCAACGGCCTGTGCGGCGACCAGGATCGCCGGCCAGTCGATATGCGACGCGGCGGGACGCTTCGGCGGCTTGGGGCGGGCCGGTTCATGGAAGGCCGCCGCCAGCCCGTCACGCACGGCGCCGCGGTACGCCATGGTGGCGCCTGTGCCGAGGGAGACGATGAGCAGGGGCAGGGCAACCACGCCGACGAAACGATGGAAGCTGGCCCAGCGCAGTATCGGAGGCTGCGTGTGCGGCTTCAGGTGGCGCAGGGCGCGCTGGCGGCCCGGCCAGTACAGCCACACACCGGAAAACAGCATGAACAGGCCGGTGATCGAGACGATGCCCAGTACGGTTTCACCGATCTCGCCGGTCAGTAGCTTGGTATGCCATTCCTTGAGCAGCAGCAGGATGTCGCGCGCCTGCACGCGGTGGAACAGAAGCTCGCCCGAGGTGGGATCGAAATAGTAGTGATCGCCATTGCGGGCCTGACCATCCCATACCGGCAGTTCTGCGTCTGGAGCGGCCACCGTGCGGAGCTGCTTGCCTTCAGTCGATTGCAAAAGACTGTCCAGCGCACGCCCCTGTGTTGCCAGATCGGGCAGCTGGCGCGACGTCAGCTCGGGATGTGCCGCTTCGAATAGCGGGTCTTCGAAGAGCAGCACGCTGCCCGACAAGGTCACCAGCGCCAGCAACAGGCCGAGCGTGAGACCCAGCCACAGGTGCAGGGTCTTCAGGGCGGCACGGAAGCGGCGTGGTGTCGGGCTCATCAGAAGTCCACGGAGGCCTGTACGAAGTAGGTGCGCGGCTGGCCGACATAGATGCCGTCGTTGTTGTCGGTCGAACGCGTAAAGTAGCGCTTGTCGGTGAAGTTCTTCACGCCGGCACCGATGCGCAGGTTCGAGTACGACGGACCGAAGGCATATTCGGCTCGGGCGTTCCAGGTCGTCCAGCCCGGGATGTCGCCCAGGTCGCCATCCGGCGTCGGCACCCGCTGGTACACGCTGGGGCGGGTGGGATCGAAGCTCGGCGCACCCGGCGAATGCTGCTTCGACTGGGCGAAGGCGTCGAGGTTGAAGGTCCACTGCGAGATGCCGTAGCGCAGGCCCAGGTTCGCGGTGCGACGCGAGTAGAAGGGGATATCCAGCCCGGCGAACGATCCATGACGGTAGAACGCATGGGTATAGGTTGCCGTGCCCCACAGCGAAAGGCCGTTCAACGCATCGCTGAATGCGCCCAGATCCACATGGCCGGCGGATTCGACACCCTTGTGCGTGGTAGCACCCAGTGAGGTCCAGCCATCGTGCGAATCGGGCTGATTGGGCAGCTTGCCTACCAACTGCAATTCATGATCGAAGTTGATGCGGAACAGCGACAGCTCGCCACCCCAGGCCTTGTCGTCGTAGCGCGTGCCGATTTCATAGGTGCGCGCGGTTTCCGGCTTCAGGCCCGAGGCGAACTGGTTCGTGGAATCCTTCTGGCCGATCTGGAAATACTGCAGCGAGCCGAACGAGGTTTCGGCGTTGGCATAGAGCTTCAGTGCATCGCTCAGGTGATAGATGACATTGAGCGACGGCAGCGACTTGGAGTATTCCTCGCGGCGCGTCGTCGGTCCCTTCACGATCACCGTACTGCTGGGATGCGCTTCCCACTGGCTGTGGATGCGCTCGAAACGGATGCCCGGCGTGATCGTCCAGTTGCCTGCGTTGATGGTGTCGTCGACGTAGAGCGCATGCGCCTCGTTGGCACCGGTGTTGTTGCCCGAAAGCACATACGGGCCATTGTATGGATTGCTGTCGAACGGCGTGTACCACAGCGGCGAGTTGTACTTGTTGTTGCGATAGGTCTGCTCGTGCATCGCTTCGCTGGTGTAGCGATAGCCCACGCCGATCTCGTGCGTCACCTGGCCCCAGTCGAACAGCTGCGAATAGCGCGGCTCGATGGCGAAGGTGTGGTAGTTGCGCGGATACGCGTTCAGCTGGTGCGAGTAGGTGCCGTTCGGATTCTGGTTGATCGTCTCGATGTGGCTGCCGCGGAAGCTGTCGGTGTAATAGGTCTGCACCTCGAAGCTGCGACGATCGTCCACATGGCTGTACTTCATCACGTAGTCGGTGCGACGACCGTGGAAATCGTCGTACGGACGGCGCGACTGGAACGGGTCGGCGTTGTAATCGGCCTGGGTGAGGCCGCCGGGCATGCCGGCCTGGCCGTCGTAGTGATGAATGCTGGCGCTCAGCGTGTCTTCGGACGTGATGGCGTATTTCGCCTTCAGCATCACGTCGTCAATGCTTTCGTTGTCTTCGCGCTCGCGGAAACCCGGGCCATGCACGCCGTTGTAGAGCAGGGCCACGCCAAGGCCATTCTGCGTGGTGCCGCCCAGGAACAGGTTGCTGTTGGTGCGGATGCCGCCCTTGTCGCTGCCCTGGAACTGCACGCCCGCGCTGCCGCCGAAGGTCTCGGGAATGTCACGGGTAACGAAGTTGATGATGCCGCCCACGTTCTGCGGCCCGTAGCGCACGGAACCCCCGCCGCGCACGACGTCCACTGCCTGGAGGTTGCCCAGGCCCACGGGCGCCATGGACACCTGCGGCTGGCCATAGGGCGCTACGGCGATGGGCACGCCGTCGAGCAGGATGGTGGAGCGGGGCGACAGGCGCGAGGTGAGGCCGCGCACACCCACGTTCAGTGATACGTCGCTGCCGCCCGTGCCATTGCTTTCCTGCACCTGCACGCCGGGGATGCGACGCAGCGCATCGCGCAGGTTGATTGCACCGGCCTCGCGCAGCTCTTCGCGACGTACGACGGTGCGTGCACCCGGATGGTTCTGCACCGTGTTGTTGGCGGCTTCACCCAGCCAGTCGCCCACCACCTTGACACCCTCCAGCTCGGCCGGCGGCGGATTCGGCACGTCTTCGGCGCGGACGGGCGACACGGAAAGAACGCCGGCAACAGCGACGGCGAGCAGGGTGGGGCGAAGCGACATTCAGGCGGCCTGGCGTAAAGCGAAAGGCCGCCATCGTAAGTGCGAATGATTATCAGATCAAATACATCATTCTTGAAGCCGCAAGGATGTCAGGTCGGCCAGGCGTTGTGAAGGATGCACTGGCAGAAATCCGTGCGGTGGAAATGCGGCTCCTTGTAAGCCATGACATCGGCCTTGACGTTGCCGAAGGTGGTGTCGGGTTTGCTGCGCACGCCGTCGTAAAAGGCGTTGATGATGCCCTGCTTGAAGGCCGGGCCGCGCGGATGGGCCACGGCCACGGCCTCGCGGTCGGCCGTGCTCACGGTGCTGAAACCCAGTCCCAGCACGTCCATTTCGACGCCCGCCGTGACCAGGGCGATCTCAGGCTTCATGTGGACGGGAATGCCCGGGGTGGTATGCAGCGCGATGGATGCCCAGACCACGTCGATGTCGCCCTGGGCGATGCCCCGCGTCTTGAGGAAATCCCGGGCGGCGTTGGCGCCATCCACCTCGAAACGCTCGGTGGCGCTGGCGTAGTCCGGCATCAGGCCCATGTCGTGGAACATGGCCCCCGCGTAGAGCAATTCGGGGTCGTAGCCCAGGTTCTTCGCGTTGCCGCTCAGGGCACCGAAGAGGAATACACGGCGGGAATGGTGGTAGAGCAGGTCGGTTTCGGTGTCGCGGACAAGCTGGGTGATGTCGCGCGCGAGGGTGCTGTCGGGAATGGCGATGCCGGCGATGACGGTCATGGCGGGAAATCCATCGAAGGGGAAAGGAGCACCATTCCACCGCGAGGCATGCCCGTCATGATTTGACGCGATATGGCAAATACTGCCATCTTGCGCAGCATGCAGACACCGCTACCCATCGTCATCCTCGCCCCCCCGGGGGTCCAGATGCTGGACGTCACCGGACCGGCCGATGTCTTCGCCGAGGCCAACCGGCAGGCAGGGCGCGAGGTCTATCGCGTCGTCACCGTGGGCACGGCGCCGCTGGCCGTGGCCTCGTCGTCGGGCATCCGGTTTCTGCCCGACCGCAGCGTGCTGGAGGACATGGAGCGGCTGGATACGCTGCTGGTGGCCGGTTCGCCCGATCTGCCCCATGCGGCGACCGAGACGCATGTGATCGACTGGATGAGCCGGCATGCGGCCAGGGCACGCCGCCACGGTTCGATTTGCAGCGGCGCCCTGCTATTCGCCCTCACGGGCCTGCTCGACGGCCGTCGGGTGACCACGCACTGGAAGGTGGCCGACCTGCTCGCCCAGCGCTATCCCTCGCTCCAGGTAGAAGCCGATGCCTTCGTGGTCCGCGACGGCGCCGTCTGCACGGCGGCGGGTGTCACGGCGGGCATGGATCTCGCCATCGCCCTGGTGGAGGAAGACCTCGGCAAGGAAGTGGCCATGGCCGTCGCGGCGGAGCTGGTGGTGTTCTACCGGCGGCCGGGCGGGCAGATGCAGTTCAGCCGCCACGGCGAGGCTGCGCCAGCCGGACGGGGCGCGTTACAGGAGTTGCAGCGCTACGTGGCGGCGCATCCGGGGGAAGACCATTCCGTGGGTGCGATGGCGGCGCGGGTGGGCATGAGTCCCCGGCATTTCGCTCGGGTGTTCGGGCATGAGACGGGGATGACGCCTGCGGACTTCGTGGAGGCGATGCGCGTGGAAGCGGCGCGGCGCTGGCTGGAGGAAGGGCATGAGACGCCCAAGCGGGTCGCGGCGCGGTGTGGGTATGCCGACGTCAACGGGCTGCGGCGGGCGTTTGTGCGGCGGCTGGGGGTGACGCCGGCGGAGTATCGGAAGCGGCATGCGTTTGCGCGGTGACCTGTCGCGCGCGAGGCGCGCTCCTACAGGGGCGTGGTCACGCGGAGCGGGCGTCAGGCGTGGCACGGCAGGGTGTCGCCGGGCGTTGAATGCGGGGACGTCAGATGTCGATGATGCCGCGGCGCAGGGCGATGGCTACTGCGTGGGTGCGGTCGTTGGCCTGGAGCTTGGCGAGGATGCTTTTCATGTGCGCCTTGACCGTTTCCTCGGCGATGCCGAGTGCGCCGGCCACGTCACGATTGGCCTCGCCCATGGCCACACGCCGTAGCACCTGGGTCTCGCGCGGGGTCAGTTCGTCGTCGGCCGCGTATTCCGCCATCTCGTTGGCGATCTCTTCGGGCACGCGGCGCTTGCCTTCCATGATCTGGTGGATGGTGGCCAGCATGTCCTTGCGCAGCTCGCTCTTGAGCAGGTAACCCTGCGCACCCGCACGAAACGCCTTCATCGCCTGCACGTCACCGCGATAGGTGGTGAGCACGAGGATGCGAGCATCCGGGAATTCCGCGCGGATCTTCTCGATGGCGGCGATGCCGCCCATGCCCGGCATCTGCAGGTCCATGAGGGTGAGATCGGGACGCACCTGGCGATAACGCTCGATCGCTTCTTCGCCCGTGCTGGCCTCCGCGACCAGTTCGAGGCCGGGCTGCCCCTCGATCACCGCGGCGATGCCTTCTCGCAGCAGGGGGTGATCGTCGACGGTCATGATACGGATGGACGCCATGGAGCCTTGGCCAGAAAGTGGGTACCCCGAGTATCGCGCAAAGGGGAGACGCGCAAATATATGGTGGTCTACATTCCATGACACGCCGTGCACCCGGCAATTGCGACTCTGCGCACAATGAGCAGATCCCGAAGCACGAAAACCCAAGACACGCCGGTAATGGGCAGGATTCGCTGCGGCATCGGTGGCTGGGTATATGCACCGTGGCGTGGAACCTTCTACCCCGAGGGCCTGGTGCAACGGCGTGAGCTCGAATACGCCAGTCGCGCGCTGAGAACCCTTGAAATCAACGGCACTTACTACCGTTCGCCCGATGCGCCAACGTGGCGCAGCTGGGCCGGGCAGACGCCCGATGGATTCGTGTTCTCGGTCAAGGCACCACGGACGATCATGCAGTCACGCGCACTGGCCTCCACGGGCGAGCGCGTGAAGCGTTTCGTGGAGAGCGCCGCCGGGCTGGGTGATCGCCTCGGACCGATCCTCTGGCAACTGCTGCCCACGCGACGGTTCGATCCGGACGACATCGCGGCGTTCCTCGACCTTTTGCCGGAAACGCATTCGGGCCTGCCACTGCGCCATGCCATCGAGGTGCGCCACGAGAGCTTTCTCGACCCGCGCTGGTGCGAACTGGCCCGGGGCCGGGGCATCGCCACGGTCTTCACGGACTCCACCGAGCACCCGTCCATGGCCGATCTGACCGGCCCTTTCGTCTATGCCCGGCTGATGCGCAGCCAGGCCGGGGAGACCTCCGGCTACCCGGGAAAGGCGCTCGACCACTGGGCCCGGCGCGCTGGTGAATGGGCCGCCGGGGGCGATCCTGCCGACCTGCCCCATGTAGAAGGCCCCTCCACCACGATGGTGCCGCGCGACGTCTTCGTGTATTTCATCTCGGCGGCGAAGGAACGCAATCCTGCCGCCGCGGTCGCATTGGACACACGTGTCCATCGCGACGCCTGATTTGTTCCCCTTACGGAAGCCCCATGGATCGTCTTATCCAGAACACCCTGATCGACCTTTTCGCCGAGCACCAGATCGGCCTCGAACCTGATGAAGACTGGCTGCTCACCGAGGGCGACGACTTCCCCGCCTTGCGCGGCATATGGCACGAAGGCAAGGACGGCGGCATGGGACGGCTCGACCTCGATATCGTGCTCGACGAGGAGCGCACCATCGAGGAAAGCTTCGGAGGCATGGGCGGCGGCAAGGTCGGCTGCCGTGATGCACTGGATAGTTTCGCCCGTAACGATCTCTACGTCGTGCTGGCCGCGTGCTGGCACACGGTGGATCGCGACCGGCTTGCCGTGCGTGAGCTGACTGCCGGCACGCATCGTTTCACCGTGTACGTCGGCGATTTCGCGCTGCGCGGCAACGAGGGTGCGGAGCTGGAGATTCCCGAGGATGTGCTGTCGGCACTGGAAGCGGCCATCGCCACGGCACCGCTGACGAACGACGTGCACTGGATCCGCGTGTTCTACGGCAACGTGGGCGACGGCAAGACGCAGGTCGAAGTACTGCTCGACAACGAGCCCTGGGCCGCTGGCCACAAGGCCATTGCCTCGGCCGAATGGCCGCAGCGCCCTCATTTCTACAGCCTGCGCAACCTCATCGCCCTGGTACCCCTCAACTGAATTGTAGGAGCGCGCCTCGCGCGCGACCGGACGTGCCATCGCGTATCCCGGTCGCGCGCAAGGCGCGCTCCTACAGGGCCCGGTATGGCATCGCTTGGCCCGGTCGCGCGCGAGGCGCGCTCCTACATGGCGGGTTGAATCAACCGATGGATGCGCCGCCATCCACGATGATCGTCGAGCCCGTGGTAAACGGCGTGGCCGCCGCGTACAGCACCGCGCGCGCCACATCCTCCGGCTCACCCACGCGTCTGGCCGGAACCTTCCCAGCCACCGAGGCGAACATCGCCTCGCGCTTGTCGTCGTCCATGCCATCCCATAGCGGCGTGCGGATCGTGCCGGGGGATACGGCGTTCACGCGTACCGGCGAGAACTCCAGCGCCATGCCACGCACAAGCCCTTCCAGCGCCGCATTGATCGCCCCCTGCAACACGGCACCCCCGCTGGGCCGCGTGGCGAGGTAACCACTCACGAGCGTGAGCGACCCGCCATCGTGGATGCGCGCGGCGCGGGCCACGCGATACGCGCCCCAGAACTTGCTCTCCATCGCCTTGTAGGCGTCATCGAGCGACAGCTGGCGCACGGGGCCGGAAGGCGTCTTCGCGGCCGATACCACCACGTGGTGCCAGGTGTGCGTCGAAAGCAGGGCTTCGACGGCCAGTGCATCCGCCGTATCGAGCACGACCGCGCGGGCGTCGTGGCCGATGTCCTTCACGGCGGCATCGAGCTTGCCCGGCGAGCGCGAGGCGATGGTGACGCGGGCACCTGCTTCGGCGAAAGCCCGGGCGGTGGCCAGGCCGATACCCGAGCTGCCGCCGACGACGAGAACGTCCTGGCTGGAAAACGAGAACATGCAAGCACCTCACTGTCGGAATGGAATACCCGGCACTATGATCCTTGCGACATTGCCAACAAACCGTCGTCAGACGAATGCACTCTTTCCCGGACCTTGAGAATGCTCGATAACCTCCTGGAACTGACCGTCTTCGCCCGCATCGCCTCCACGGGCAGCCTTTCGGCCGCCGCACGCGATCTGGACCTGTCGCTGGCCGTGGTGAGCAAGCGACTGTCCGCCCTTGAGGCACGGCTGGGCGTGCGTCTTATCCAGCGCACCACGCGTCGGTTATCGCTCACCGACGAAGGGCACAGCTTCCATGCGCGTTGCGTGCGCATCCTCGCCGAAGTGCAGGAGGCGGAAGCGGCGCTGTCGAACAGTCGGGATGAGGTGACCGGCGTGCTGCGGATCACGGCCACGCGAGGTTTCGGGCGACGCTGGATCGCACCGCTGGCGGTCGCGTTCCGCGAACAGCACCCCAGGGTGAGCGTGCATCTGGATCTCAACGATGCGCTGGTGAACATCGTGGATGAAGGCCTGGATGTAGCCATCCGCTTTGGCATGCTTTCGGATTCCTCGTTGATCGCACGGCCGCTGGCGCCGAATTTCCGCGTGCTGTGCGCGGCGCCTTCCTACCTGGCGCACAAGGGCATGCCGAAAACACCAGCCGACCTTGTTACGCATGATTGCATCGTGTTCGGACCGGGGCCCGGGAAAGAATGGACGTTTCATCGCGATGGAGAATCCGTGGCGGTGAAAATCACGGCCGCCTTTCACACCAATGATGGCGAGGCCGCGCATACCCTGGCGGTGGCCGGTGGCGGCATCGTGCAGAAGTCGGTATGGGATATCGGCGACGACCTGGGCACGGGGCGGCTCGTGCGCATCCTGCCCGAATTCACCGTGCCTGCCGCGCCGTTGCAGGCGGTGTATGCGAACGCGCAGCATCTGGCGCCGAGGGTGCGGCGATTCGTGGACTTTTGTTCGGAGCGGTTGCGCGAGGCGTGGCGTTGGGGGGAGTGATGTGGGGCATGGGTATTCTGTGGTTGCGCGCGAGGTGAGCTCCGGTATCCATCGCTACGCTTTCGCCCTGACGGTCGCGCGCAGGCGCGCTCCTACACCGCGGCTTGTGTAGGAGCGCGCCTGCGCGCGACCGGACCGGAGCGAAAGGCGTATTGCCCGGCCGGAGTGGATCAACATTGCAAGAACGCACCGTGCGCGCAACCGCGGCCAGGCCGCGATCAATCCGAATCGCGATACGCCGGCCAGTCCTCCGGCCGCATGATCTCGAACAAGCCCTCCCGCCGCGTGCGACGCGCCAGGCGAAGCACCTCCGCATCGCGCGAAAACAGGACCGACGCACCCGACGCCGCCGCGATATCCAGGAACTTCTGGTCATCCTTGTCGCGACATCTCGGCGGTCGGTTCACGGCAGACATATCGGGAAGCACCTGCAACAGCGCATCGAAGCGCGAGGCAGCCACCTCGCGCTTCGCATCGTCGAGCTTCAGCGTCGGATACGACAGCACGGCCAGCCATTCCTCGCGGCATTCCGCATGCGTCACCGCCTCGACCTCGCCGCTTTCGATCGCCGCAAGCAGCGGCTCTGCACGCGGATCTCCGAAGACAAACGCATCCAGGCAGACGTTGGTATCGAGGACAACCCGTGCCGGCATCAGGCCACCGCACCTGCAAGCCGTTCGCGCTGCGCGGCCACGATGTCGTACGAGCGCTTGCGCGCCGCATGATCGAACACCTGCGCGGTGATGATGAGTTCATCGGCCTGCGTGCGTTCGATGAATTCCGCAAGCCCGTCACGCACGGTATCGGGCGAACCGACGATGGCGCACGACAAGGCGTGATCCACCTGCGCCTTCTCCATCGGAGTCCACACCCCTTCCATGCTGTGCACCGGCGGCGGCAGCTGGCCTGGCACGCCACGACGCAGGTTCCAGAACGCCTGCTGCTGCGAGGTGAACAGGCGGCGTGCTTCTTCGTCGGTGTCGGCAGCCACGACGTTGATGCCAAGCATCGCGTACGGCTTCTGCAACACATCCGACGGACGGAACATCGTGCGATACACGTGCAGCGCCTGCATCATCAAATCGGGCGCAAAATGCGAGGCGAAGGCGAAGGGCAGGCCGAGCTGCGCTGCAAGCTGCGCGCTGAACAGGCTTGAGCCAAGCAGCCACAGCGGCACGTTCGTATCCACGCCGGGCACGGCACGCACGGTCTGGCCCGGCTGCAACGGTCCGAGATAGCGCTGCAATTCGAGCACGTCATCCGGAAAACGATCGTCGCTCGGTCCCATCGCGCGACGCAAGGCACGCGCCGTGCCCTGATCGGTGCCGGGTGCACGCCCGAGACCCAGATCGATACGGCCCGGATAGAGCGAGGCGAGGGTACCGAACTGTTCGGCAATCACCAGCGGCGCGTGATTGGGCAGCATGATGCCGCCGGAGCCTACGCGGATGGTCTTCGTCGCCTCGGCCACGTAGCCGATCACCACGGCGGTCGCGGCGCTCGCGATGCCGGTCATGTTGTGGTGTTCCGCCAGCCAGTAGCGGTGGAAGCCCAGCGCTTCGGCGTGAATGGCGAGATCGCGCGAGTTGCGCAGGGCATCTGTCGGCGTGGCGCCACGCACCACGGGGGACAGGTCGAGCACCGAGAACGGAATCATCCTTAAGGTCACCTCGAATAGGGGGAGGCGGCAGACCGCCAATGCGTCCGACATGGGCACCGCAGGCCGCTTTACAACCCTTACAAGGCACGATGGGGAAACAATCCGTTCGGCTCAGCGATGCGCCGCGGAACGATGAGGGGAGGAAAATGTACCCATTCGTCCAACCAGTCCGGTTAACCCCGGGGGAGCACACCATGATCGACATCCGTCCCTTCAGCAGCCTGGGTGGTGCCAACCACGGCTGGCTCGATGCAAAGCACCATTTCTCGTTCGCCTCGTACAACGATCACAAGCGCATGGGCTGGGGCGCGCTGCGCGTGTGGAACGACGACACGATCGCCCCGGGCACCGGGTTTCCGCCGCATCCGCATTCGGACATGGAGATCATCACCTACGTTCGTGAAGGTGCGATCACCCATGAGGACAGCCTGGGCAACAAGGGCCGCACCACGGCCGGCGATGTGCAGGTGATGAGCGCGGGTACGGGCATCCGCCATGCGGAGTACAACGCCGAACCCGGCGCGACCCGGATCTTCCAGATCTGGATCATCCCCGATGGTGAGCGCAAGGCACCCTCGTGGGGCACCCGCCCGTTCCCGAAGGGCGAGCGTTCGGGCCGTTTCGTGGCGCTGGCCAGCGGCATGCCCGGTGATGACGAGGCTCTGCCGATCCGTACCGACGCCCGCGTGCTCGGCGCCAGCCTGAAGGCCGGCGAGAGCGTGGAGTATCCGCTGGGCCAGGGTCGTTACGCCTATATGGTGCCGGCCGTGGGTTCGGTGGAGATCAATGGCCAGGCGCTGGGCAAGGGCGATGGCGCGGCAATCCGTGACGAGACCGTGCTGCGGATCGTTGCAAAGGAGGATGCGGAGCTGGTGCTGGTGGATAGTGCGGCGTAAGTAGCAGGTAGCCGGCGGGGTGGCTTTGCCGCTCCGTCAGCTGTCGCGCGCAAGGCGCGCTCCTACAGGGGGTATCCTGGGCGTCGCGCTTGATGGCTGTCGCGCGCGGGGCGCGCTCCTACAGGGATTCGGTGCCTTGTAGGAGCGCGCCTTGCGCGCGACCGGTCACGGCTTGTGTTTCATCAACCCGTGCGTGAACAGGTAAGCCGCCGTCTGGTAATACGTGATCGCATCCTTCCCGTCGCGCGGGTCCGGATGCTCCACCGGCGTGGCGTCACCCGTGGTGAACTGCGGCACCATTTCCTTCACCGGCATGCGCGGCACCAGCGAGGTCAGGCGGCCGTCGTGCAGGTAGCCCAGCTCCTGATAGGTGCTGACGAACGCCCGCTCGCGACCCGGCTCCAGTCGGAACAGGTCGTAGCCATAGAAGCGCGAGTCGTAGCTGAAACCCAGCATGCCCAGCACCGTCGGCGGCACGTCGATCTGGCTGATCACGCGGTCGATCACGCCCGGCTGCACGTGCTTGGGCGAATAGATGTAAAGCGGGATGTGGTAGCGGTCGATCGGCAGGCTGGTCTTGCCCGCGCTGGTGGCGCAATGGTCGGCCGTGATCACGAAGATCGTATCGTCGAACCACGGCTTGGTGGCCGCACGCTTCAGGAAATCGGCGATGGCCCAGTCGGTGTACTGCACCGCCGCGTTGCGCATGCCCTGCGGCAGCGGCACGCGGCCGGCCGGGAAGGTGAACGGGCGATGGTTCGAAGTGGTCATCACGTGGCCGAAATACGGCTTGCCCTTCGCATACGCCGCGTCCATGCGCTTGATCACCAGCGTGTACAGATCTTCGTCGGCCACGCCCCACACGTTCTCGGCGTGGATGTCCTTGCTGTCGATGACGTTGCGATCCACTGCCGCGTAGCCATTGCTGGCGAAGAAGTGGTTCATGTTGTCGAAGTAGCCGTAGCCGCCGTAGACGAACTCCGACACATAGCCCTTCGCATTGAACACGTCGGCAAGCGACCAGAGGTTCTCGTTGTCCGGACGCTTCACGATGGACTCGCCCGGCGTCGGCGGCACCGAGAGCGCCAGCGCCTCCAGCCCGCGCACCGTCCGGGTGCCGTTCGCATACATCTGGGTGAAGAACAGGCTCTTCGAGGCCAGGGCGTCGAGGTTCGGGGTGAGGCCGCGGTGCTTGCTGACGTCCAGGCCTTCCACGTAGTCGCCGGACAGGCTCTCGACGCTGATCAGCACCACGTTGAGTTTCTTCTCAGGACGGTCGGCGGTGATATGCCGGGTCAGGTCCATCGGGTCGGTGCTGGTGAAGGTCGCGTCGGGCGTCTTCAGCAGGCTGCGCAGGTTGGCGAAGGCTTCGCCATCGGGGATGGTGGGGTAGTACTTGGTGTAGTCGAGCTGGTTGTCGCGGAAGGCCGCGAAGAACTGGTAGATGCCGTTGCCGGCCAGCTCGTTCACGTAGTTGTTGCGCGACTGGTCCTTCATGGAACCATCGACCGCGAAGCTCACCGCCACGGTCAGCAGCAGCCACACGCCCGCCACGGCGCTGCGGCCGCGGAAGCGCGAGCCGTTGTCTTCGGCGCGCAGGGGACGACGACTGAACCACATGACCAGGATGGTGGCCGCAAGCAGCAGCAGCGACCACGTCACGATCGGGTACGATTCGCGGATGTTACCGACCACTTCGTGAGTGTAGACGAGATAATCGACGGCGATGAAGTTGAATCGCGCGCCGAACTCGCCCCAGAACACCAGCTCCGCCGCACCCAGGTAGAGGATGGCGAAGGCCAGTACGAAGCAGAAGCCCAGGAAGATCCGGTGCCCCCAGCGCGAAAGGTAGGCCCGTCGCGGCAGCAGCCAGAGCACCAGCAGCAGCGGCCAGCCCATATAGATATAGGTGATCAGGTCGTAGCCCAGGCCCACCGCGAACAGGTAAAGCCACATGCCGGGGTCATGGGGCACCTCGTGCCCCGTATGCACCAGCAACACCAGACGAACCAGGAAGGCCACGCCCACGAAGAGGGCGCCGAACCAGATAAGAGGCCGGAAACGCTGCCGTAGCGCGCCGGGTGCCGGGTTAACAGGACGCATGATGCCTCGCGATCAGAACCGGCCGGGACGGCGGGCTGTCGCGGAATCGTAAGAATCCGGGCTTACGGGTGGCTTTCCATAAGCTTAGGGGAACCTTTCATCACACGGGATTGTCGTTCCCGCTGCCCTCCCAAGCCGCTCTGTGGCACCCTACACGACCTTTATCGATACAAGTGGAGTCGCGGCAGGGTGGAGCACGAAACGAGGACCGAGCTCCCGACGACGACCGACCCGACCCTGGCGAAGCCGGCGCTGTACGCGACGCTGCTGCGCCGTGCGGGTGGCCCGTTGCTGTCGGTGGCCCTGCTGTGCCTCGCCCTGTGGGCCCTGCATGCCATGGCCAGCGAGGTCACGTACCGGCAGATCGCCCACTACGTGCACCGCCTGCCGAATACGGACATCGCCCTGGCCGTGCTGCTGACCGGCGCCGGCTATGCCGTGATGACGCTGTACGACTGGTTTGGCCTGGCCAGCGTCGGCAAGCGCCTGCCGGCCAAACGGGTGGGCTTCATCTCGTTCATCAGCTACGGCTTCTCGAACGCGCTGGGCATGTCGCTGCTGGTTTCCGGCTCGATCCGCTACCGCTTCTACCTGCAGGCCGGCCTCACCACGAGCGAGATCGCCCGCGTCGTGCTCTATACGACGCTGAGTTTCTGGCTGGGCCTCACCGCGATCACGGGCGTCACGCTGCTGATCGTGCCGATACCGCCCGAGGTACCACTGTCGGGCCTGCGCATTCCGCTGGCCATCGTGCTCACGCTGGTGCCCCTGGCCTGGTTCATCCTTTCGCTGACGATGCGTCGTCCGATCAGGGTGTGGCGCTGGGCCATGCACGCGCCGAAGCCAGCCGTGGCCGCCCGGCAGATCCTCATCGGCGCGCTCGACTGGGGCCTGGCCGCCGGCGTTCTCTACGTGTTGATGCCGCAGGAGATCGTGGGCGGTTTCGGCCATTTCCTGGCGCTGTTCGTGCTGGCGCAGATGGCGGGCCTCATCAGCCACGTGCCGGGCGGCCTGGGCGTGTTCGAAGCCGTGCTGCTGGCGGGATTCGGCGCCACCGGCAACCAGGGCCTGGAAGCCCCCATCCTGGGCTCGCTGGCCGCCTATCGCCTCGTCTACTACCTGCTGCCGCTGGCCGTGGCCACGCTGATGGTGATCTGGCGCGAGGTGCGAGCGCTGCGCCATGCGGCACTCATCACGCCCTGGTTCAGCAGCCTGCTGCCGCCGTTCTTCGCGGGGCTGACGCTGGTCTGCGGCGCGGTACTGCTGTTCTCGGGCGCCACGCTGGCGATCCCCGGACGCATGGAGATCCTGCGCGGTTTCGTGCCACTGCCGCTGGTGGAGGTCTCGCACTTCCTGTCCAGCATGGTCGGCATGTTGCTGTTGATCCTCGCGCGCGGCCTGCAACGCCGCCTGGACGCCGCCTACGTACTCACCCTGATCCTGTTGCTCGTCGGAGCAATCCTCTCGCTGCTCAAGGGCATCGACTACGAGGAAGCCACCCTGCTGTCGCTGCTGGCCCTCGCCCTGGCACCCGCCCACAAGCACTTCTACCGGCGTGCATCGCTATTCCGCGCCACCTTCTCGGTGGGCTGGGTGGTCGCGATCCTGGCCGTGCTCGGCTGCGCCACCTGGCTGGTGTTCTTCAGCTTCAAGCACGTCGAATACAACAACAATCTCTGGTGGGAATTCAGTTTCCGCCACGGCGGTGCGCCGCGCGCCCTGCGCGCGCTCGTGGGTGCCGCGGCGGTGGTGATGCTGTTCGCGCTGGCCAACCTGATCCGCCCGGCACGCCCACGTCGCTCGCTGCCCGGCGAAGCCGAGCTTGGCCGGGCCATGCCGCTGCTCAAGCATTTCGGCTCGGCCCAGGCCCATCTGGCGCTGGTCGGCGACAAGATGCTCATGTTCGCGCCCGACGACCGCGCCTTCATCATGTATGACATCGAGGGCCGCAGCTGGGTGTCGATGGGCGATCCCGTCGGTGACGACGAGGAAGCCCGTCGTGAGCTGGTCTGGGCCTTCCGCGAGGAATGCGAGCGTGCCGGCGGCTGGCCGCTGTTCTACCAGGTGCGCCCGGAAGATCTCGACCTGTATCTCGAAGTAGGCATGAACCTGCTGAAGATCGGCGAAGAAGCACGCGTGCGCCTGGAAACCTTCAACCTCGACGGCAAATCGAAGAAGACCCTGCGCGGCACCGTCAACAAGCTCACGCGCGACGGCCTGCGCCTGGAGATCGTGCCCATCGACGAGGTGCCGGCCCTGCTGCCGCGCCTGAAGAAGATCTCCGACGCCTGGATGCGCGACAAGAAGGTGCGCGAAAAGCGCTTCTCGCTGGGCCTGTTCAACGAGCGCTATCTCGCCCGCACACCCATGGCGGTGGTCTGGCAGGGCGACGAGCCCGTGGCCTTTGCCAACATGTTCCTCACCGAGTCGAAGGAAGAAGCCTCCGTCGACCTCATGCGCCACCTCCCAGAGGGCCCTTCCGGCATCATGGATTTCCTGTTCATCGAACTGATGGTCTGGGCGAAAGCCGAGGGCTATCGCTGGTTCAACCTGGGCATGGCCCCGTTGTCAGGCCTCACCAACCGGCGCACGGCGCCACTGTGGAGTCGCTTCGGTGCCATGGTGTTCGGCCGGGGCGAGCGTTTCTACAACTTCCGCGGCCTGCACAAGTACAAGGAAAAATTCGATCCGGAATGGGAGCCACGCTACATCGCCGTGGCCGCCGGCATTGCCGTGCCCCTCGCGCTGGCGAATGTCGCCAGCCTGATTTCCGGTGGTCTGGGTGGAGTGGTGCGCCGGTGACGTTTACTGCAAAGAAAGTTGTTCGCTATGTGCTGCTTGCGATCGTCGCGCTGGGCGCGCTCGCACTGCTGGCCTGGCATCCATGGACGCATGCATCCATGGAGAAATCCACCGTGGAATTGCCGGCGCTTGCCTCGCCTCCGAAGGGCGAGGAAGACCTGCTGGTGGTGATCTATTCCGGCGACGGGGGCTGGTGGGATCTCGACCAGCGCCTGGGCGCCGTGTTCGTCCAGCGCGGCATCCCTGTGGCCGGCGTCAGCACCTTCAAGTATTTCTGGCGCTATCGCTCACCCCAGGAGTCCGCACACGACCTCGACGGCCTGCTCGACAAGTACACGGCGCAGTGGAGCAAGAAGCGCGTGCTGCTGATCGGCTATTCGTTCGGCGCCGATGTGCTGCCCACCATCGTCGGCATGATCCGGCCCGACAACCGGGCAAAGCTGGCACAGCTCGTGCTGCTTTCGGGCAGTCGCGACGTCAACTTCGAGATCGAGCTCGAGGGCTACATGAAGCAGGGCTGGTGGACCACCCACACGCACAACTTCCTGCAATGGCTCAATCCCGTGGTGCATACCGACGCCATGCCGCCTATCGTGCAACTCGGCGGCAAGCCACCGATGGCCTGTTACTACGGCCAGGAAGACGCCGATGACAGCCTCTGCACCGATCACCGGCTGCCGTCCTTCGTCACGGTCTACCAGAAACCCGGCTCGCACCATTTCGACGAGAACTACGAAAAGCTGGCTACCGAGCTGATCCAGCGCATGCCGGCCGGCGCCTCCACATCGCCTTAACCGGGAATCGGCCGATTCACCCGGCCGCTTCGTCACGAAAGCTTCACCCGCACGCCACCGGAAATTTCTCTTCCGGCGTTCAACCTGCCTGTGCGGGTGGAGGCGTGCGCGGAGAAGAACCATGCAACGAGAACCGGGAAAACGCGACTACGGAACATCTGATTGCGCACGCCTGCGCAGCCTGGCGAGCCGGGGAAGCCCTGTGCCCACGCCTGTGAAACGCGCACCCAGGGACGTGCGTCCGCCTGCGCGCAAGCCTCGTCATGAGACGCATGCGCCAGCATAGGCTGAATTTATGGCGACCACTGCCGTATCGGTAAAGCCGTACGAATTTTAAGACTTCTCCTATATCCGGCCGGCCTTCACGTCTGGAAGATGAAGGCCGTCTCCCGCTCAGCCTGCCAGCGGCGGGAAACGATATCGTCGATGACCGATCCGACGGCAGGATGCCGTCCGTCCCTAGCGCCAGGATCGATCCCCCCTTCATCGGCGATAGCGCCGCGTCGGTTTCGCCGGGCCGCGTTATAACGGTGGCTAGCGCCATCAGACCCAGGGACGGTCACCATGGCCCTGCGCGTGAGCGCCAGGGCCATGTTTTTTTGGTGCCATCGACTTTACAGCCGCGTGCACCGACCTCTAGGCTCGACGGATGGGCTGCTTACCAATTCCTCTCTTTGCCTTGCTCGGCTGCGGCATCGGTTACCTGGTCGACTCGCGTCCCGGCTCCTTGTGGGGCGCCGGTATCGGCCTGCTCGTCGGGCTGGTGCTCACCGTGATCGTCTTCCGCGCGATGCGGCGGGCAAACCGTTAATCCGGCCGGCCGAAAAACACCGACACGCCCAGCCCGGCAATCAGCGATGGGCCGTGGCTGCCGATCCGGTGTAGTGCATAGGCATCCAGCTGTGCGTGATTACCGATGTCGTAGGCTACACCGCCGCCGGCCTGCACTTCGTTGCCGTTGTCGGCGTCGTGGATGAGATCGGCCTCGACATAGGCTGTCCAGTGATCGCCGAAGCGGCGGCCGAACGTGGGAGCCACCGTCCAGGTGTTGTGGCGGCCGAGGCGATCCAGGTTTACATAGAGCGTGTTCTGGTGAATGTCGTCGGGCTTCCACTGCATGGTGGTGCCCAGCGTGTACTGGCGTGCATCGTTGCTGAGGTCGTGGTCACCGTTGGCGAAGGTGACTTTCGCGAGCGCTGCCCAGGAAAAGGCACCCGCGTCACCGGAACCCCCGGGTGCGAATTTCATGCCGACGCTGCTGTCGCCGTGGCCCAGGTGATGGCGATGCAGGCCGACGTCGCTCTCTTCGAAGCGGTTCCACGCCGAACCGCCGAACTGCAATTCCAGCGGGCCACCCAGCCCGATACGAAACAGGCTGTCGGCGGTATACGTGCCTTGCAGGACGCCGCCCGGACGCTCGCGCTGATAGGTCGGCAGGCCCTGTTCCCACGCGAGCGTGCCCACCGGCACGGTCGTCGTGGCGAAACCCGCGCCAGGGCGGTCGAAGTCGGGCGGGTCGGCGAGGACGCCTTGCGAGGCAACGAGCAGGAGGAGGGGCGTCAGCCGGCGTAAATTCATGCGGGCATTGTCGACGGCGCCCGTCACGCCCGTGCGAAGGAAACGGGAGCGGCGCCGGGCCGCTCCCGTCACGACCTCAGGGCGCCTTCACCACCGGGAACGTTTCTGCCAGGTCGATGCTGGCGTCAGCCGCCACGTCCGTGGCCGAACGGCCGAGCTTCACGGCGTAGTGGCCGGCCGCGATGTGCCAGCGCTTGCCGGCGTCGTCCCAGCGCGCCAGCGCGAGGGCTTCCAGCGGAATGTCCACGCGGCGGCTCGCACCGGCATCGAGCTGCACCTTCGACCAGCCGGCCAGGCGACGCGTGCCACCGGAGGGGCCGGTGACATAGATCTGCGGTACATCGGCGCCGGCGACCTTGCCCGTGTTCTTCACCGTCACATGGGCCACCGGATTGCCCCTGGCATCCTTGTCCACGGCGAAATCGCTGTAGGCGAAGCTCGTGTAGGTGAGGCCATAGCCGAAGGCGAACAGCGGCTTCAGGTTCTTCTTCTCGTACCAGCGATAGCCGACGTCCGCGCCTTCGATGTTGTAGTCGACGTTGTCGGCCGGCTTCTCCTTCGAATACAGGCCGGCACCCTGGATCGTCGGACGCGGCAGTTCGGACTCGTCACGCGGCCAGCTGATCGGCAGGCGCCCCGAGGGCGCCGTCTTGCCGTACAACAGGCGTGCGATGGCCTCGCCACCACCCGAGCCCGGATACCAGGCCTGCATCACGGCAGCGGTGTGATCCAGCCACGGCATCTTCACCGGGCCGTTGGTTTCCAGCACCACCACCGTATGCGGATTGGCCTTCACGACGGCCTCGACCAGTGCGTCCTGGTGGTCGGGCAGGGTGAGGTCCGGCGTGTCGAACGACTCCGCCGCCCACTTGGTGACAAACACCACGGCCACATCCGCGCCAGCAGCAGCTTTCGCGGCCGCGGCCGGATCGGTGCCGGGATCGAAGCTCGCCTTGCTGGCGAACTTGCGGATGAAATCCAGCGGGGCGGACGGGTGGTAGCGCACGGGACCGGGCCAGCCGGTGGGCTCGAGGCCCGGCACCGGATCGCCGGCTTCATCGGTCACCAGCGACGAGCCGCCACCGGCAAGCACGCCCTCGTCGGCGCGACCACCGATCACCACCACGGACTGTCCCTTGCCCGACAGCGGCAGGAGGCCGCCTTCGTTGCGCAGGAGCACCGCGCCGGCTTCGAGCGTGTCGCGGGCGACAACGCGATCGGCAGCGTAAGGCACCTTGCCGTTCTTCATCGGCTCGTCGATCACGCCATGCGCGAACAGGCTGCGCAGGATGCGCTTCGCCATGTCATCCAGGCGTGCCTTGGGGAATTCACCCTTGGCGTAGGCCTCGCGCAGTGGCTTGTCGAAAAAGACCTCCTTGTCGAAAACCTCGCCGGCCGACTGCTGGTCGAGCCCGGCCATGGCCGCCTTGGTGGCGCTGTGCACGCCACCCCAGTCGGACATCACGAAACCCTTGAAGCCCCATTCCTTCTTCAGCACGTCGTTGAGCAGCCACTCGTTTTCGCCCGCATAGACGCCGTTGACCTTGTTGTAGGCCGACATCACCGAGCCCGGATCACCCTTGGCGATCGCCAGCTGGAAGGCGAGCAGATCGGATTCGCGCAACGCGACGGGATCGATGTCCGAGCTGAGCGTGTTGCGGCCGGATTCGAGATCGTTGATGGCCAGGTGCTTCACCGTGGCCACCACGTGGCGTTCCTGCACGCCCTTCACGGCGGCGCCGGCGATGGTGCCCGCCAGCACCGGATCTTCTCCGGCGTATTCGAAGTTGCGGCCGTTGCGCGGATCACGCGTGAGGTTCACGCCACCCACGAGCATCACGTTGTAACCCTTGCCACGCGCCTCGCCGCCGATCATGCGGCCACCGGCATGGGCCACCGCCGGATCGAAGCTGGCCGCCGTGGCCAGACCGGCCGGGAGCGAGATGGCCCCCTTGCCGTCGGAACCGGTGCGGGTCACGCCCAGGCTGGCATCGGTTTCCTGGATGGCAGGCAGGCCAAGGCGGGGAATGGCCGGTATATAGCCGGCACCGCCCAGCGCCCCTTCGGGCTGTTCGAACTTCTCGCTCTTCTGGCCGAACTCGGAGCGGATGAGACGGAATTTCTCGTCGTCCGTCATCGCCGCGACGATGAGATCGGCGCGGCGATCTGCCGAAAGCGAGCGATCCATCCAGGGACGATCCGTCGGGGTGGCGGCATGGGCGGAGGCGGCGAGGCCAGCGGTGATGGCGAAGGCGAGGGCGGTGCGGCGCACATCGACGGTCATGGGCATGGTTCCGTTGCAAGGAAAACGTCCCACCTTGTTCCAGTAACGTTTTCATCGCAACTGGGCAGGCGGGTCCGCGCTAGGCTTGGACCTTGCCAGCAGGGTCTGAAGACCCCACTTAAGTGGTTCAATGAATTCACAAAAGTCGATGCCGCTCGCCGAATTCCACCCCGCCGTGACCACCTGGTTCGAGGCCACTTTTCCTGCGCCCACCGACGCGCAGATAGCGGCGTGGCCGATGATCCGTTCCGGTCGCCATACGCTGGTGGCGGCGCCCACGGGTTCGGGCAAGACGCTCACGGCGTTTCTCTCGGCCATCGACAGCCTGGTGCGTGAAGGTGTGCGCGACGGTGGATTGCGCGATCGCACCACCGTGCTCTACGTCTCGCCGTTGAAGGCCTTGTCCAATGACATCCGCATCAACCTCGATGCGCCCCTGGCCGGCATTCGCGAGGAACTGCGCAGGCAGGGCCTGCCCGATGTGGAGATACGCACCGCCGTGCGCACGGGCGACACGCCATCGGCGGATCGCGAACGCATGCGCAAGCGTCCCCCGCATATCCTCGTGACCACGCCGGAATCCCTGTACGTGATGCTCGGTTCCGAGTCGGGCAGGGCGATGTTGCGTGACGTTCGCGAAGTGATCGTCGACGAAATCCACGCCGTGGCGGCCAGCAAGCGCGGCAGCCATCTTGCGTTGTCGCTTGAACGCCTCGAAGCGCTGGCGCAACGGCGCATCGTGCGCATCGGCCTGTCGGCCACGCAGAAACCCATCGACAAGGTGGCGGCCTTTCTCGTGGGCGACGAGCGTACGGACTGCGCCATCGTGGACATCGGACATGCACGCAAACGCGACCTGGCGCTCGAAGTACCACCGGTGCCACTGGAAGCGGTGATGTCCAACGACATGTGGGAGCTGGTGTACAACCGGCTCGCCAACCTCGTGGAACAGCATCGCACCACGCTGGTGTTCGTGAACACGCGGCGCATGGCCGAACGTCTTGCCAGGCACCTGTCCGAGCGGCTGGGCAAGGAGATCGTCGCCGCGCACCATGGCAGTCTCTCCCGCGAACAACGCCTCGACGCCGAACAGCGCCTGAAACAGGGGGAACTGCGCGTACTGGTCGCTACCGCATCGCTGGAACTGGGCATCGATATCGGCGATGTCGAGCTGGTCTGCCAGATTGCCTCGCCCCGCTCCATTGCCGCCTTCCTGCAACGCGCGGGGCGTGCGGGTCACGCCGTGGGCGGCACACCCAAGGCACGGCTGTTTCCCACCTCCCGCGACGATCTCGTGGAATGCACGGCCCTGCTGGACTGCGTACGACGCGGCGAACTGGATGCACTGATCTTTCCCAAGCAGCCCGTGGATGTGCTTGCACAGCAGATCGTCGCCGAAGTGGCCTGCCAGGAGTGGGACGAAGATGCGCTCTACGATCTGGTGAAACGGGCGTATCCGTATCGCGCGCTGCAACGGGAATCCTACGACGCCATCGTCCGCATGCTGGCCGATGGCTTCACCACGCGCGTGGGTCCACGAGGGTCCTATATCCATCGCGATGCCGTGAACCGGCGCCTGCGCGAACGACGCGGCGCGCGCCTTGCCGCGCTGACCTCCGGCGGCACGATTCCGGAAACCGGCGATTACAACGTGGTGCTGGAACCGCAGGCCACGCTGATCGGCACGGTGAACGAAGACTTCGCCGTGGAGAGCCTTGCCGGCGACGTGTTCCAGCTGGGAAATCGTTCCTACCGCATCATCCGCGTGGAGATGGGACGCCTGCGTGTCGAGGATGCGCAGGGACAGCCACCCAATATTCCGTTCTGGCTGGGCGAGGCGCCCGGTCGCACCGATGAGCTGTCGGCCGGCGTGTCGCGACTGCGTGGCGAACTATCCGCACGTTTCGATGACGGCGGTCGTGAAAATGCGCTCCACTGGCTGATGGAGACGCTATCCCTTTCGAAGGCAGCGGCCGAGCAGGTGGTGGAGTATCTGTTCCGCGCACGCGCCGCGCTTGGCGCGCTGCCTACGCACGATACGCTGGTGATGGAGCGATTCTTCGACGAGTCGGGCGGCACCCAGCTCATCATCCACACGCCATTCGGCAGTCGTATCAACAAGGCCTGGGGCCTCGCGCTGCGCAAGCGTTTCTGCCGCAAGTTCAATTTCGAGCTCCAGGCGGCCGCCACGGAAGACGCGATCATCCTGTCGTTGTCCACCAGCCACAGTTTTCCGCTGGAAGAGGTGTCGCGCTATCTGCACTCCAACAGCGCCGAACACGTGCTGGTACAGGCCCTGCTCGATGCGCCGCTGTTCGGCGTGCGCTGGCGCTGGAATGCCACGACGTCGCTTGCGTTGCCACGTTTCAACGGTGGCAAGAAGGTCGCGCCGCAGTTGCAGCGCATGAAGAGCGAGGACCTGCTGGCCACCGTGTTTCCGGACCAGGTCGCCTGCCTGGAGAACATCGTGGGCGAACGCGAGGTGCCCGATCATCCGCTGGTCAACCAGACGCTCGACGACTGCCTGCATGAGGCGATGGACAGCGAAGGCTGGCTCGACGTGTTGCGTGGGCTGGAATCCGGACGCATCCGCGTGATCGCGCGCGACCTCGCCACGCCGTCGCCATTGGCGGCCGAAGTACTGGGCGCGGCACCTTATGCCTTCCTCGACGACGCGCCGCTGGAAGAACGACGCACCCAGGCCGTGCAGTCGCGCCGCTGGAACGAAGCGCAGAGCGCCGACGATCTTGGTCGACTGGATGCCGAAGCCATCGATTCCGTGCGCGAAGAGGCGTGGCCAGAGGCGCGAAGTGCCGATGAAATGCATGAAGCCTTGATGCTGCTCGGTGCGGTGACCCTGAGTGAAGTGATGGACAACGCGGGGTGGAACAAACTGCTTGCAGTGCTGGCGAAGGATGCGCGTGCCACGCTTCTGGGCAAGGGTGACACCGCATTGTGGATCGCGGCCGAGCGCCTGCCTGCGTGGCGTGCGCTGCATCCGGATGCCTCCATGCGACCGGCCATCGAAGCGCCGGCGGAGTATGTCGCGCAGGCATGGACACGCGAAACGGCGCTGGTGGATATCGTGCGAGGACGCCTGGGCGGCCTTGGTCCGGTATCTGCCGTGCAGGTTGCCGCGTCGTTGAATGTGCCCGTCGCCGATATCGAACTGGCGCTCACGTCGCTGGAAAGCGAGGGCTATGTGATGCAGGGCCTGTTCTCACCGGGCATCACCACCACACAATGGTGCGAGCGTCATCTGCTGGCACGCATCCACCGCTACACCATCGGTCGCCTGCGTCGCGAGATCGAGCCCGTGACGCGGCGCGATTTCTACCGGTTCCTGCTCGACTGGCAGCATGTCACGCGATCCTCGCAGGTGGCCGGACCGGATGCCCTGGCTGGTGTCATAGCGCAACTGGAAGGTTTCGAAGGTGCGGCCGGAGCGTGGGAGGCCGAATTGCTGCCGGCGCGCGTGAGCGATTACAGCATCGGCTGGCTTGACGACCTGTGTCGTGCAGGGCGCGTGGTGTGGAGTCGACTGCGTCCGGGCACGGGAACGAGCGGCCCCGTGCGCGCGACGCCGATCGTGCTGCTGCCGCGCAGGCAGCTCGGCATCTGGTCGGCCGCGGCGCCGAATGCCAACGAAGACGTGAAGCTGTCGTCGCGCGCGCAGGCCGTGGCCGATGCCTTGCGTGACGAGGGCGCGCTGTTCTTCGATGAGCTGGCGTCGATCACCCGGTTGCTGCGTACCGAGCTGGAAGACGCGCTGGGCGAGCTGGTCGCCAGCGGTCGTGTCACGGCGGATAGCTTTGCGGGCCTGCGCGCGTTGTTGTTGCCGGCATCCAGGCGCGACAACCATCGCCACCGGCGTACGCGCCGGCATATGTTGAGCGGCATCGAGGATGCCGGCCGCTGGTCGCTGGCGCGGCGTCCGCGTGACGAGCGCACGGATGCCGATGGGCTGGAACATATCGCCCGCACGTTGCTGCGTCGTTATGGCGTAGTGAGCTGGCGCATCCTTGAGCGCGAGGCGGCGTGGCTGCCGCCGTGGCGCGAGTTGCGGCGGGTGTATCACCGGCTGGAGGCGCGCGGGGAGATCCGCGGCGGCCGCTTCGTCGATGGGCTGGTCGGCGAGCAGTTTGCGTTGCCGGATGCCCTGGTGGCCCTGCGGCAGATCCGGCATCGGTCGCATGATGGCGAGATCGTGTGCATTGCTGGTACCGATCCGCTCAATATCGTGGGCGGCATCATCGCCGGGACGAAATTGCCTGCCGTGCTGGGTACGCGTGTTGCGATACGCGATGGCGTGCCGGTGGGGGCGATGGTTGCGGGGAAGTTTGTGACGCTGGCCGAGTTGTCGGCAGAGGAAGAGCATGAGGTGCTGGGGGCGTTACAGCGGCGATCGGATATGCGGGTTTCTTCCGGGGGCGGGTAGGGAAGCGCTCGCTTCGCTTCGGTCGCGCGCGAGGCGCGCTCCTACAGAAGGCAGCGAGGCGCGCTCCCTGTAGGAGCGCGCCTCGCGCGCGACCGGTCAGCCTCAACGCAACTGGATATCCCCGATCACCCACAGCTTCGGCCCAGGCTTGCCGGTGATCACGAAGCAAAGGTCATGAACGCCCTCGCGCTTAGGCAGGATGCCGTCCAGCGTGGCGCGGCCGTCGTTGGCCTTGGCCAGCGGAATGGTGCTGATCTTCGGGCCGTCGCAGCTGTCGAGGTGGACTTCGATCTCGCCGGCCCTGGTCTTCGACTTGCGCGACACGATGCCGGATGCGTCCTTCCACAGGGCGTAGTTGTACGGCAGGCGATCCACCTTGACCTGGATGCCGTACAGGCCATCCATCGGCACCTTCTTCCACACCCAGCAGGTGTTCATGATGTCCACCTTGTACACCGGGCGCACGCCATCGATGGCGTCGGGTGCTTCAAGACGCAGCACCAGCTTGTCGCCGCAGCTGTCGAGCTGATCGCTGCTGCGGGACAGCAGCGACTTCGCATCGATGGCTTCCTCGCGCGGGCCGGCCAGGCCGAAACCGCCCGAGAATGCATTGGCGTGGATCGTGGTGGGCAAGGTGACTTCGAACGGGCCTTCGTACGCTTTCGACTGCGTCGTGGGGGCCGAGCCGTCGATGGTGTAGCGCAAGGTGCCGTAGTTCACCTGGTTGGACAGCGTGACGCGTGCCTTGTCGCCATCCACGCGCTCGGCGGAGATCGCCACGGCATAGGCACTGTCGGCAGGCACGATGCCGGCGGAACGATAGCGGGCCATCTGCGCGGGCAGGCGGGCGATGAAACCATTCCAGTCGGCCTTCGGCGACCACGTACGCTCCGCGAGCGCCGCGATGCGCGGGAAGATCGCATGCTGGATACGCGCCCAGGTAGGCTGGTATTCGGCGAACAGGTTGACCTGTGCACCCAGCACGTGAGCCGCCTTGGCCGCGTCGATTTCCGGCGGCACCAGGTCGAAGTCGTACACCGTCTGCAACGACTGGCCGGAAGGACGCCCGGCCGGTTCATCCGGCAGGGTGGACTGCAACTGGTCGAGATAGAGCGTGGGTGAGGGCGCCAGTACTACGTCGTGCCCGGCATTGGCCGCCTTGATCGCACCCTTCGTGCCGCGCCATGACATCACGGTGGCGCTGGCCGGCACCTTGCCGTCGAGGATTTCATCCCAGCCGATGAGGCGGCGGCCATGCTGGTCGAGGTAGTCGCCGATGCGCGCCACGAACCAGCCCTGCATCTTTTCCTCGTCGGTGATGCCGAGCTTCTTCATCTGCGCCTGGATGGACTTCGAATGCTCCCATTCGTCCTTCGCGGCTTCATCGCCACCCACGTGGATGTACGTGGACGGGAAGATCTCCATCACTTCGTCGAGCACGTTTTCGAGGAAGGTGAAGGTCGCATCGTCGGTATTGAACAAGGCAGTGTTCACGCCCCAGTCCGAGGACACCGTATGCTTGCCCTTGCCTGCGCCGAACTGCGGATACGCAGCGACGGCGGCCTGCGCATGGCCCGGCATCTCGATCTCGGGAATCACCGTGATGTGACGCTCGGCGGCATAGGCCACGACTTGTCGTGCCTCGTCCTTGGTGTAGAAACCACAGTACGGCTTGTTCGCGCCACCGGTCAGCGCGATATCGGGACCAACCGGCTGGCGGCATGCGCCCTGCTGGGTGAGGTTCGGATATTTATCAATCTGCAGGCGCCAGCCCTGGTCGTCCGTGAGATGCCAATGGAAGGTATTGAGCTTGTGCATCGCCATCTGGTCGATGAGATGTTCGATCTCCGTCACCGACTGGAAATGCCGGCTGGAATCGAGCATCAGGCCACGCCAGGCAAAACGGGGGGCATCCACGATGTGCACACCCGGCACGCCGTTCTCCGACGCCGGATCGGTCAGCAGCTGCCAATAGGTGACCGCGCCATAGAACAGCCCCGTCTCGTCGTTGGCGGCGATGTACACACCCTTGCCGTCCACATCGAGCGTATAACCCTCATGGCCCTTCGCCGTGGACTGCGTCGCCAGGTTGATGGCGCCACCCCTGGGCTTGCCTTCCACGATGGCCGGCGCAAAACCGCGCGCCTGGCGCACCCAGCCCTGCAACTGTGCCGCCACGCGCTTCGCGGCGGCGTTGCCAGCCGGCACGACGATCGTGGTCGTGGCATCGATGCGGTAGTGACCCGGCGCACGCGCGAGCTGCGCGGGCATGGGAATCAGGGATAACGGCGTCGTATCGACCGGTGCGTTGTCGTGTCGTGGCTGCTGGCTGGCGCATGCGCTCAACCCGAGAGCCAGGGCGAGCATGAGAGTGCGACGCATAGTTACCCCTGTGTGGATGTTGAGAAGTCTTGAACCGGGCGGGAAGTGTAAAAGCTTCGACCCTACGCACAGGTTGGATATTCGTAAAGTGCCGCGTGTTCCGCGAAGGTTTCGCAGGATCGGCACAGGCCCGGGCCGGGCAGCGCGACATGGCACGCTTGTTTCGTGCAAAAAAAGCGGGCCCGAAAAGTAGGGTTTGTCGGGCCCGTGGGGAATGAAGCTTCGAGGGGTGGTGCGGCCGTCCGTGGCCGCCGATCCATCACATTCGATCAGAGGTCGAAATGCACCGAGGCCATGTAGCGGCGGCCGGTGGTGTAATGCGCGACCGGCATGTCCTTGATGCCGATGTACTGCTTGTAGGCTTCGTTGGTCAGGTTCATGCCTGCCAGGGTGAACGAGACCTTGTCGTTGAGCTTGTAGCCCAGCGTGGCGCCCAGGTCGCCGTAGTCTTCCGTGGTGGCCGGCGGCGCACCCGCGACGTAGCCACCTGCCAGGTACTTGCTGCGCCAGTTGTACGAAAGACGTGCGCTGAAGGCGCCCTTTTCGTAGTACGGGCTGAGCGAGTAGGCGTTCTTCGAGTTGTACGGCAGCGAGCCGCCCGAATCGAGGGTGCCCTTGGCATAGGTGTAGTTCGCCGTGACACCGAAACCGGTTTCGCCGAACGCCTGCTGGTAGCTGATGCTGCCACCCTTGATCTTGCCCGAGCCGACGTTGGTCGGACGGCTGACGTTATAGGTGCAGAAGCCGTCGGCCGTGCACAGGCCTGCTGCCAGCTGGCTGGCGAAGGTCTTCGGATCGGTCGAGGTGGCCGAGTTGAAGTGACGCTCCTGGAACACGTCCATGAAGATGTAGTCGTCGATCTTCTTGTAGAACCCGGTGATGGCCAGGTACGACTGCGGTGCGAAGTACCACTCGGCCGACAGGGAGAAGTTCTTCGACTTGTACGGCTTCAGGTTCGGATCGCCGCCCGCGCCGGTGAGCACGGTGTCGTTGAGGAACAGGTTGTTGACCTGCATGTTGTACGGCGCACGGGCCAGCACCTTCGCGGCAGCGAAGCGCAGCACGACGTCTTCGGCGACGTCATAGGCGATGTTCACCGACGGCAGCCAGTTCTTCGAGGTCTGCGACGACTTCACGTACGAGCCTGCCGGCGCCGGAAGCACCGGGGCACCGAGGTAGTTGTAGCCGAAGCCATCGGTCTTCGTGTCGACGTAGCGGATACCCACGTTGCCGTGGAAATCGCCGCCGGCGAAGTTGGCCTGTGCGTAGGCCGCGTTGGTCTTCTCGATGATCTTGTACGTGCCGTTGAGGAACGTACCCGGATCTTCGTTACCACCGTTCGTGGCGCGCACCCAGGCGTACTGCTTGTCCGGGTCCGGCATGATGTGGCTGGCCGCGCCATCCCACATGCTGACGCCGTCGAGGTTGGTATAGCCCGAGGTGCCGAGGTCGGCCAGCGAGATCGGGCCGTTGCCGCCGTACACGTGGGCGTTCATGCCCTCTTCGTGGCGGTTCCAGCGGTAGCCGACCAGCAGCTGGTTGACGAAGGAGTCGAAATCCTTGGTGAAATCGAGCTGGCCATAGCTGTCACGCGAACGTGCGTTGTACGAGCCGTAGTTGCCCGGCCAGCCGCCGAGTCCCGGGGTGTCGCCCATGTGCCAGTTGTTCGGATCGCGCGCGGCAGCCGGGTTGTCGAAGTTGAAACCGCGACGGATGTCCCAGGTGTAGCCACCGGCATACACCGGTTCCATCACCGCCTGCGAGATATTGTTGTTCACGGCCTTGCTGTAGCCGGCCGCACCGCCGAGGCTCCAGCCGTCGCCGTGGTAGGTCGACTTCACATCGAACGCCGACGTACGCACCACCGACTTGCGGACGTTGCTGTCGTACGTGCCCTGCGCAATGGCCGGGCAGTTCGGGCTGTCGTTGCCGCAGACATGGCCGCCGGTAACGACGCCGTTCGGACCCTGGTTGAAGCTGGTGACGTTACCCAGCGTGCCTGCCGAACCGGTGAACGGATAGAGCGACTGGTTCCAGTTGTCGAAGTTCTCGCGGACGAACAGCGAGGTGACGTCGATGTCCCAGTTGTCGGTCGGACGGATCTGGAAGCCCAGCGTGGCGGTATCGCGCTTGCGCTTCTGCTGGAACCACGCCGAGTTCACCTCGTCGGGCACCTTGGCGTTCGGATCGAGCGTGCCGTTGGCGATGCCAGCGGCGACGGCCGGGCTGGCGGCCCACTTGGAGACCGGGCTGTAGCTGAAGATCTCCAGGCCCTGGCGATCGATCTTCTCTTCGTAGTGCTGCAACGAAGCGATCACGCCGAAGGTGTTGGAGGTGTTCTTCCAGCTGTACAGCGCCGAACCCGACGGGCGGCTGCCCGACGACGCCTGGTCGTTGTAGTTCAGGCCGAAGGACGCGCGCACGGTGTTGGCCGGCAGGTCCAGCGGCTGCAGCGTGTGCAGCATCACGGTGCCGCCCAGGCTGCCTTCCGGCAGGCGCGCTTCGGGCGACTTGTACACTTCCAGGCGACCCACGATTTCCGGCGCCAGCATGGTGAAATCGAAGCCGCGGTTCGGCTGCGCACCGTACTGCCACGGCGTCTGCGAGATCGGCTGGCCGTTGAGGAAGGTGAGGTTGAGGCTGGGGTCGGTGCCGTCGATCGACACGCGGTCGCCCTGGCCGAACTGACGATCGATGACGACGCCCGGGATCTGGGTCATCGCTTCGGCGACGTTCGTATTCGGGAACTTGCCGATGTCCTCGGCCGTGACCGCTTCCACCACCGCGTCTGCATTGCGCTTGGTGTCGAGCGACTTCTCAAGGCTGGCGCGGATACCGGTGACGGTGATCGCGTCGAGCTGGGCCGCCTTGGCAGCATCGGCCTTTTCCTGGGCCGTCTGCGGTTTGGCGGGTGCTGCCGAATCCTGCGCGAAGGCAGCTCCGGTCATACAGCACAGTGCGGCGACAATGCTCGCCGTGAGCAGGTTTCTACGATGCGACATGATGTCCTCCCCTCAGAGGATGAAAGCGTCGACGGGTTTCGCGACCGCGCCGTGCCTTGTTGCTATCGAAGGGCCTTGGAGGGCCCGGTTTTTTAACGAGTCAGCGTTCCTTCCCCGCTCTTCAATGAGCGGTCGAACCGTGCAGGTAGAGACCGGCGGCACCGATCACTCCCAGCTGTCCGTGGTCCATCAGACGTACCGGCACTTGCTGTAGAAAGGCGCGCATGACGCCCTTGTTGAAAAACCTGGTAGCGAAGCTGCTCTGCAGCAGCCGGTCGCGGATCTGCGGCAGGATGCCGCCGGCGAGATACACGCCGCCGCGAGCGCCGTAGAGCATGGCGAGGTCGCCGACGAAACTGCCCAGCAATCCGCAGAACACATCCAGCGCCTCCACCGCGACCGGATCGCTCCCGTCGAGTGCGGCGCGGGTGACGTCCGCGGGCTGGGCCAGGATCGACGGCACACCGTGCAATGTCGAAATGGCGTTGTAGAGGTTGACCAGACCGGGCCCGGAGAGGGCGGTCTCGTAGGAAACGTAGTCGCGGCCACGGGAAAGCACACCGAGGATGGCGGATTCGCGCTCGTTGCCCGGCGCCAGCGAGATCTGTCCGGCTTCGGTCGCCAGCACGGTGGCGTGCGGCGTGCCCGGCAGCAGCACGGCCGAACCCAGGCCGGTGCCCGGACCCATGACCAGTACAGGACCCACGGCCGGCTCGGCGGTGGTTTCGATCACCGCGGTGGTCTGGTGGCTTTCGAGGAACTGGCAGGCATAGGCCACCGCCTCGAAGTCATTGACCACGGCAAGGCCGGAAAGGCCGAGCGTCGTGCGGATGTCGCCGATGGAGACCGGCCAGGGCAGGTTCTCGTTGACCACGGCGTCGCCCAGAACGTAACCGGCGCTGGCCACGGCGCAATGCGCGATGGGAGCGTGGCTTTCAAGGCGACCGACGAAGTCCTTGAGCACGGCGGTAAGGCTCGGCCAGTCGGCGCAGGCATAGCGCTCGTAGCGCAGCACTTCGATGCCGTTGCCGGCGCGCTGCACGAGTCCTACACGGGCATGCGTTCCGCCCACGTCGGCGGCGAGAAACGCCTCCTGACGCGAAGCACGCACGATTTCCCGCTGTTTGGCCGACTCGCCCACGCCTTGCCCCTTATGACTGATTCCCTGTCGTCACATGAATGTTCCGTGACGCCCTGCATTCCGGCGCAGTCTTGAGTGGAATGACAACGTTGTCAACATGACTATCGGACAAGACATGCCGGTTTCCGTCATGCGCCGCAATAGCCGCTTCCTGCCGTTTTTCCCGGGATAAGCAAAACACCCGCTTTTCAATCGTGATTATTTGCTCGTCAGATACTTGCTGCATCGCAGCATCGAAAGTCATCCGGGAATGACAACGAAGTCGGAGGATCGCTTTCGCTGATTGACAACGTTGCGCACACGAGTCAATAAAGGGACAAAACCGGGGCGTGTCCGTCGGTGATGCCGACCGGGATACCACATACAACTAAGCGGGGAGTTCCCATGTCGTCCACCACGGTCGCCGTCGACGAGACGCGCCAATCCAGCCTGGTACCGATGGTCATCATCGGTGTCCTGTTCTTCATCTTCGGCTTCGTCACCTGGCTCAACGGCCCGCTGATCACCTTCGTCAAACTGGCCTTCGCACTCGATGACGTGGGTGCCTTCCTGGTGCCGATGGCCTTCTACCTGTCGTATTTCTTCCTCGCCCTGCCGTCGTCCTTCATCCTGAAGCGCACCGGCATGAAGAAAGGCATGGGCCTGGGCCTCTTCGTGATGGCCATCGGTGCCGCGCTGTTCGGCCAGTTCGTCACCATGCGCATCTATCCGGGCGCGCTCACCGGCCTGTTCGTGATCGGTGCCGGCCTGTCGCTGTTGCAGACGGCCTCGAACCCGTACATCTCGATCCTGGGTCCCATCGACAGCGCCGCCCAGCGCATCGCCTTCATGGGCATCTGTAACAAGATCGCCGGCGCGCTCGCCCCGTTCGTCTTCGGCGCCCTGGTGATGAGCAACATCGGCAGCTTCGACAAGCAGATCGCCTCCGCCCCCACGGCCGCCGACAAGGACGCCTTGCTGGCCGCCTTTGCCGCCAAGGTGCACATGCCGTACATGGTGATGGCCGGCCTGCTCGTGGTGCTGGCGATCTGGGTGGTGTTTTCCTCGCTGCCCGAGATCAAGCCGTCGAATGAGAACTCCGAGCGTGCCATCGGCCACGCCAAGGGCAGCCTGCTGAGCTTCCCGCACCTGTGGCTGGGCGTGCTGTGCCTGTTCGTGTACGTGGGCGTGGAAGTGATGGCCGGCGACGCCATCGGCACCTACGGCCAGGGCTTTGGCATCTCGCCGGACGAAACCAAGCACTTCACCTCGTACACCCTGTTCGCGATGCTGCTGGGCTACATCGCCGGCCTCGTGCTGATTCCGAAGTTCGTTTCCCAGCAGAAATACCTTGCGCTTTCGGCGATCCTGGGCGTGATCTTCTCCATCGGCACCTATGTGACCACGGGCTACACTTCGGTGGGCTTCGTCGCGGCCCTGGGTTTCGCCAACGCCATGATGTGGCCGGCGATCTTCCCGCTGGCCATCAAGGGCCTGGGGCGCCTGACCGAATTCGGCTCGGCCTTCCTGGTCATGGGTATCGCCGGCGGCGCCATTATCCCGGTGCTGTTCGCCCACCTGAAGCAGGTGTTCGACTTCCAGGGGGTGTTCCTGGCGATCATGGTGCCGTGCTACCTGTACATCCTGTACTACGGGGCGGCAGGCCATCGCGTCGGTCAGCACGTCAAGGACTGACACCCTATCTTCGCAGTGCAACGGCCATCCGCTAGGATGGCCGTCTTGCTTATGAGGGTCGTAGATTGCGCAGCCCCACCATCAAGGACGTGGCCGAACGCGCGGGCGTCTCGCTGAAGACGGTGTCCCGCGTCATCAACCACGAACCTTCCGTCCATGCGCGCACCCGCGACAAGGTGCAGCGCGCCATCGAAGCCCTCGATTACCAGCCCGACCAGGCCGCGCGCAGCCTGCGCAGCTCGCGTACGTATGCCCTGGGCCTGGTCTACGACAACCCCAACGCGCACTACGTCATCGCCATGCAGAACGGCGTGCTGTCGGTGTGCCGGGAGCGCGGTTTCGGCCTGCAGATCCACCCCTGCGATTCGTCCGCCCCGCGGCTGGCCGAGCAGCTGGGCGACCTCGTACGGCGCAACCGCCTTGCCGGGCTGGTGCTGTGCCCACCCATGTCCGAACAGCCGGGCCTGCTGGCCTCGCTGACCGAGCAGAACGTACCCTTCGTGCGGATCATTTCGGCACGCCAGGATCCGAAGGACGGCTGGCCCTGCGTCTTCGTGGACGACCGCGACGCCGCTTATGCCATCACCGAACACCTGATCCAGCTAGGCCACCACCGCATCGGTTTCCTGTGGGGAGGCAAGGGGCATCGTTCCAGCCCCGAGCGTTATCAGGGCTATGAGGATGCATTGCGCGAATACGGCCTGCCCGTTGACAAGAAGCTGGTGGTGGAGGGCGATTATTCCTTCGACGACGGTTTTCGAGGTGCGCGCAAGCTGCTCGCGCTGAAGGAAGCACCGACGGCCATCTTCGGCTCCAACGACGAAATCGCCGCCGGCGTGCTGGCCGCCGCCCGCTCCGGTGGCGTCGACGTGCCCTGGGAGCTTTCCATCGCCGGCTTCGAGGACAGCCCGTTCTCCAAGCAGTCGTGGCCGGCACTCACCACCGCTCGGCAGAACACCGACGAGATCGGCCGGCATGCGGCCCAACGGCTCATCGCGGAGCTGGAGCGGGAAGAGGGCACCGCCATCGACAACGAAGGCTTCAGCCCCGAACTGGTGGTCCGCGGCTCCACGGCCCCAAGACGCCTGTAGGAGCGCGCCTGCGCGCGACCGCTTGTCGCGGATATTCCCATGGTTTCGCGATGACCGGTCGCGCGCAAGGCGCGCTCCTACAGGGTTTTCGGGAGTCCACAGGGTCTTAACGCCCGGTTTGTTATGCTTTGCGGGATGTCCTCCCCGCGTCGAGCCTCGACGCCTTGTGCAGGACATCCCGCGAGTCCCCCAATCGTTTACCGGCGGACCGTTTCGAGCGCCGCCTTTCGCGTTGCGCATCCCTATCCCCAGGACGGCAATCCCGGCCACGTGTTCGTGTGCCTGCGCGTCCGCGTGAACAGGAGCACACACGATGCAGGATTCCGCAGGGCATGACGCCCATTTCGGCTGGTTTACCCGCCGTCGCAAGCATCTGAAACCCGACGATCTCACCATCGTCGACGAACCCATGTTGAAGCGCGCCGTGGGCGCTGCCGCCCTTGGCAATGCCATGGAGTGGTTCGACTTCGGTGTCTACGGCTATCTCGCCGTGACGCTGGGGCATGTCTTCTTTCCCGGCAGCAGCCCCACCGCACAGGTGATCGCCACCTTCGCGACGTTTACCGTGGCCTTCCTCGTTCGCCCCATCGGCGGACTCGTGTTCGGTCCCTTGGGCGATCGCTTCGGGCGCCAGCGCGTACTGGCTGCCACCATGATCATGATGGCGCTGGGCACCTTCGCCATCGGCCTGATTCCCAGCTACGACAGCATCGGCATCTGGGCGCCCATCCTCTTGCTGCTTGCGCGACTGGTGCAGGGTTTCTCCACCGGTGGTGAATACGGTGGCGCGGCCACGTTTATCGCTGAGTATTCCACCGATGCACGGCGCGGCCAGATGGGCAGCTGGATGGAGTTCGGCACCCTGGGCGGCTATATCGCCGGCGCCGGCGTGGTCACCGCACTCACCATGCTGCTGAGCACGCAGGACATGCACGCATGGGGTTGGCGCGTGCCGTTCCTCGTTGCCGGGCCGCTGGGCCTGCTCGGCCTCTACATGCGCATGAAGCTGGAGGAAACCCCTGCATTCAAGGCACATACAGAAGCGATGGAAGCACATGGCGATACGCCGCGCATCGGCCTGCTGGAACTGGTATCCGTGCATGGTCCGCAGCTGCTGAAATGCGTGGGCCTGGTGCTGGTGTTCAATGTCGCCGACTACATGCTGCTCACCTACATGCCGAGCTATCTCACGGTGACGATGGGTTACAGCGAGGCCAAAGGCCTGCTGCTGATCATCATCGTGATGCTGGTGATGATGCCGCTCAACGTGGTGGGCGGGCGTTTCAGCGACCGTATCGGCCGTCGCCCGATGATCATCGGTGCGTGCGTGGCGATGCTGTTGCTCGCCATTCCCTGCATGCTGCTGGTGGGCACGGGCAACGACCTGTTGATCTTCGCCGGCCTCATGGCACTTGGCGTGATGCTGGTCTGCTTCACGAGCACGATGCCGTCGACGCTGCCTGCGTTGTTCTATACGCCTGTGCGATACAGCGCGCTGTCCATCGCGTTCAACGTGTCGGTATCGCTGTTCGGTGGTACGACGCCCCTGGTCACGGCGTGGCTGGTGGAGCGCAGTGGCGATCCGCTGGTACCGGCGTATTACCTGATGGGTGCCGCGATCATCGGCATCATCACGATGCTGTTCGTGACCGAAACCGCCGGCATGCCGCTGCGTGGCTCGCCGCCAGCCGTGGCCGATCATGCAGAGGCACGCGAACTGCTGGCCGGCGATGCACCGTTGACGGTGGATGAAACGCTGCCTGCACTGCCTGAAGACAGTAACGCCGAGGGTGAGGCGAAGCCCGCCTAGCGGGCCAGCGTCATCACGCCGATGGCGGCAATGGCGAGCAGGATGCCCAGCCAGTTCAGCGCCGAGAGCTTCTCGCGGAACGCGAACGCGCCCACGAGCGTGCCGAGCAGTACGACGCCGACATTGGTCGAGGCGAAGACCAGGGACGGTTCGCTCGCCAGGACCTGGTGGCCGCGGATATAGAACAGGATGTTCCCGAAGTTGCAGGCGCCCAGCACTGCGCCGAAACCGAGGTTGCGCAGGGATAGCGCCGCCTTGCCGGCCACAGCCCGGCCGAAGGCCACCAGCCAGCACAGCACCATCGCGATCAGGAAGGCGGCGAGCAGGGCGCTGGCAAACGATGCGCCGGCCAGTGCGATGAGCTTGAAACAGACGTCGATGGCGCCGAAACCTGCGAAGACGAGCAGGGGCGCCCACCAGCTTCCGGCTTCCACCTTGCCGCGCTCCTTGCGCCAGAGCACGCACAGGACAGCGACCAGGGCCAGGCCGATGCCGGCACCCTTGAGCGGCGTGAGCGTGTCGCCGAGGAAGACGAAGGCGGCAAACAGGGAAACGAAAAGCGAGAGTCGCTGGGCCACGTCGGTACGCACGATGCCAACGGTGCGCACCGAGCGCGCCATGACGATGAAGATCGAGGGCAGCAGCACGCCGAGGGCAATCAGAGGTGTCCAGGTCGCCCGCGCATCGAGAGCAGCCCGTGGCGTGCCGTTGAGCAACCACCAGGTGAGCGCCGACGCCACGATGTAGTTGGTGCCGACCGCTTGCACGATGTCGATCCCGGCCCGGCGGGCAAGCTTGAGCAGGATCGAGACGGCGACGCTGAAGGCGACGGCGAGAAGGATGTAGCGCATGGAAACGACGCCCGGGTTCAAGGTGGCGAAGAATGCGCCCGTAGCGCGCCCGGCGCAAACACCCTGGATACCCCACTCTTCGTTCCGGCAGGTGGGGTGACGGTTGCCCTTGGCTCGTCGTTCCTGTGAAAACAGGAATCCAGCGCCTCGGTTTGCCAGATGGACGAGGTTGTCTCATCGGCTTTAGCGTAGGAGATTCCCTCGCGACAACCCACTGCACCGCGCTGGGTTCCAGCGTTCGCTGGAACGACGGTAGGTGGGGTGACGGTTGCCTTTAGCTCGTCGTTCCTGTGAAAACAGGAACCCAGCGCCTCGGCTTGCCAGATGGGCGAGGTTGTCTCATCGGCTTTGGCGTAGGAGATTCCCTCGCGACAACCCGCTGCACCGCGCTGGGTTCCAGCGTTCGCTGGAACGACGGTAGGTGGGGTGACGGTTGCCCTTGGCTCGTCGTTCCTGTGAAAACAGGAATCCAGCGCCTCGGTTTGCCAGATGGACGAGGTTGTCTCATCGGCTTTGGCGTAGGAGATTCCCTCGCGACAACCCACCGCACCGCGCTGGGTTCCAGCTTTCGCTGGAACGACGGTAGGTGGGGACTTCTACCGTGCGTTAGCCTTAGCGTTTCAGCTGGGCCGCTTCGCGGGCCAGGGTTTCGATGGAAGCGTAGTCACCTGCGGCCAGCTTGTCGGCCGGGGTGAGCCACGAGCCGCCCACGCATACCACGTTCGGCAGCGACAGGAACTCGTGCGCATTGGCGAGGCTGACGCCGCCGGTGGGACAGAAGCGGATCTGCGGCAGCGGGGAAGCCCAGGCACCTATCAGCTTCGGGCCACCGGCCGGCACGGCCGGGAAGAACTTCTGGAAACGGTAACCGCGCTCCAGCAACTCCATCGCCTCGCTGGCCGACGCGGCGCCCGGCAGCAGCGGCAGCTCGGAGTCGTCCGCCGCATCGAGCAGCCTCGGGCTGCTGCCCGGTGACACCGCGAACTTCGCGCCAGCCTTGAAAGCCGCCTCCAGATCCTTCGCCGTGAGCACCGTACCCACGCCGACAAACGCACCTTCCACCTCAGCCGCAATCGCACGCACGGCATCCAGCGCGGCCGGCGTACGCAGGGTCACCTCGATGGCTGGCACGCCACCGGCGACCAGCGCACGCGCCATGCCGACGGCCTTCGATGCGTCCTCGATGATCACCACGGGTACCACCGGCGCGAGCCGCAGCGTGGATTCGACCTGTTGTTGCTTCGCTTCGTTGCTCATCTCTACTCCGGTGGTTCAGAAGACGCCCGCACCGAGGTCGGCCGTGACGGACGACTGGCGGAACATGGCAAAGAGTTCGCGGCCCATGCCCACATGGTGGGCGGACAGGTCGATGTTGTCGGGAATGCGCGCATTCCACTCGTCGGCGGGCACCAGCACTTCGATGCTTCCCGTCACGGCATCCAGGCGCACGATGTCACCTGTGCGGATACGCGCGATGGGACCACCGGCTTCTGCCTCGGGGGTGACGTGGATGGCAGCGGGAACACGGCCCGACGCGCCGGACATACGGCCGTCGGTCAGCAGCGCCACGCGATGACCACGATCCTGCAAGAGGCTCAACGTCGGCGTGAGCTTGTGCAGTTCGGGCATGCCACGCGCACGCGGCCCCTGGAAACGCAGCACTGCCACGAAATCGCGGTTCAGCTCGCCACGGTCGAAAGCAGCCTTCACGTCATCCTGCTCGTCGAAGACGATGGCAGGAGCTTCGACGACCATGCGGTCTTCGGGCACCGACGATACCTTGATCACGCCACGGCCGACGTTGCCCTTGAGCATGCGCAGGCCACCGTCATGACGGAACGGCTCGGCGATGGCACGAAGCACGCCGCGATTGCCACTTTCCTTCGACACCGGCGTCCACGTGAGCTTGCCGTCCACCAAGGACGGCTGCTGGCGGTACGCGTCGAGGCCGTGGCCCATGATCGTGTTCACATCGCCATGCAACAGACCGGCATCGAGCAGCTGATCCATCAGGAAGGCCATGCCGCCAGCCTCGTGGAAGTGGTTCACGTCCGCGTAGCCATTGGGATACACGCGCGCCAGCAGCGGCACCACCGCCGAAAGCGCATCGAAGTCATCCCAGCGCAGCTCGACACCCGCCGCGCGGGCGATGGCGACCAGATGCAGCAGGTGGTTCGTGGAACCACCCGTGGCATGCAGGCCGACCACGCCGTTCACGATGGCACGCTCGTCGATGATTCGGCCCAGCGGAAGGTAATGCTCGCCAAGGCAGTCCGAGGCAAGCACGCGATCGATAGCTGCTGCGGTAAGTGCATCGCGCAGCGGCGTATCCGGTGCCTCGAAGCTTGCACCCGGCACGTGCACGCCCATGATCTCCATCAGCATCTGGTTGGAGTTGGCCGTCCCATAGAAGGTGCAGGTGCCCGAACCATGGTACGAACGGGCTTCGGCTTCGAGCAGTTCGGCACGCGATGCCTTGCCTGCCGCGAAGGCCTGGCGCACCTTCGACTTCTCTTCGTTGGGAATGCCCGAGGGCATCGGTCCCGACGGAATGAAGGCGCTGGCGAAATGGCCGAACGACAACGCGCCGATCAGCATGCCCGGCACGATCTTGTCGCAGATACCGAGGTAAACGGCACTTTCGTACATGTCGTGCGAGAGTGACACGGCCGTGGCCATGGCGATCAGGTCGCGCGAGAACAGCGACAGATCCATGCCCGGACGGCCCTGGGTCACGCCGTCGCACATCGCCGGCACGCCACCGGCCACCTGGGCCGTGGCACCGCGCTCGCGCGCCAGGCCGCGGATCAGCTCCGGGTAGCGCTCGTACGGCTGGTGCGCCGAAAGCATGTCGTTATAGGCGGTGACGATCGCGATGTTCGCGGCATGGCCGTTGCGCAGCGCGTTCTTGTCCTGCTCGCCGCAGGCGGCGAAGCCGTGTGCGAGGTTGCCGCAGGACAGATGATGCCGCTTCGCGCCCTTCCCGCGTGCGGCTTCGATTTTCGCGAGGTAGGCGGTACGCGACGCATGGCTGCGTTCGACAATGCGCTGGGTCACCTCGGCGAGGACAGGATGGATGGTCATGGCATGTTCCTGAAGGCTTTGACCGTGCCGCGCGCTCCATCATGGCGCGCGGGAGTGGCGGAAAGCCGCCGACTCCCCATCGGCGGCAGGAAAGGCGTCTTACGGCGCCCAGTAAACGTCGAGCGGAACGCGGTCCTGCGTGAGCACGGAACGGATCGGGAAATCCTCGCCGGCCTCGGCCTTGGCGAGCACGTCCTTCTTGTCGGCACCTTCGATGTGCAGGTACAGCGTGCGGGTGTCGAGCACCTTCGGCAGCGTGAGCGTGATACGCGGCTCGCCGGCACCGCCGGCGCGCATCGACAGCACGGTCTTCGTGCCGTGCGGATCGATGGCTTCGGCAAGGTGATCGCCGCCCGGGAAAAACGAGGCGGTGTGACCATCCGGGCCCATGCCCAGGATCACGGCGTCGAACGGCAGGCCCAGCGCATCGATGCGTGCGCCTACACCGGACAGCGCGGCATCCACGTCGTCCTTGTGGGCTGCATCGAACAGCGGGAGGAACTGAGCCGTATGCGCTTCATGGTGTAGCAGGTGATCGGCGACCAGCTTCGCGTTGGAGCGATCGCTGTCGGTATCCACCCAGCGCTCGTCCACCAGCGTCACGGTGACCTTCGACCAGTCGATCTCCTGCTCGGCCAGCACGGCGAACATCATCTTCGGCGTGCCGCCGCCGGAGACGGCGAGGGTGGCCTTGCCGCGCGCCTTGATGGCGGCGTCGAGTTTCGCGGCGACATCGCGTGCGAGCGTGTCGGCGAGGGTCAGCTTGTCGGCGAATTCATGGCGGTTGATCTTGGCGTTCATGCGGCATCCTCGGCCCAGGTGCGGCCATCACGTTCGATGAGCGCCACGGCGGCGCTCGGACCCCAGGTGCCTGCGGTATACGGCTTGGGCGTATCGCCCGCGGCCTCCCACGCGTCGAGGATCGGGCCCGCCCAGTTCCATGCCGCCTCGACTTCGTCGCGACGCATGAAAAGCGTGGGATTACCGCGCACGACATCGAGAATGAGGCGCTCGTAGGCGTCGGGCTGCTGCACACCGAACGCTGCCGCGAAGCTCATGTCGAGCGGCACGTGACGCAGACGCAGCCCACCCGAACCCGGGTGCTTGATTGTCAGCCACAGCTTCACGCCTTCGTCCGGCTGCAGGCGCAGCGTGAGACGGTTGGGCAGGAGCGGGCCGCTGGTCGGGTCGAAGATGGAATGCGGCAACGCACGGAACGTCACCACGATCTCCGAGACCCGATTGGGAAGGCGTTTGCCGGTGCGCAGATAGAACGGCACACCGGCCCAGCGCCAGTTACCGATCTCCGCCTTGAGGGCGACGAAGGTTTCGGTTCTGGACTGGTCGCTGCCGAGCTCGTCGAGGTAGCCCGGAACGCCCTGACCTTCCGCTGCACCGGCGCGGTACTGGCCGCGCACGGTGAGCTGGGCTGCGTTGCTGGCGTCGATGGGACGCAGCGAACGCAGCACCTTGAGTTTCTCGTCGCGCACGGCGTCGGGTGCGAGCGACGAAGGCGGCTCCATGGCAAGCATGCACAGGAGCTGCAGGATGTGGTTCTGGACCATGTCGCGCAGGGCGCCGGCACGATCGTAGTAACCGGCTCGATGACCCACGCCGACGGTTTCGGCCACGGTGATCTGCACGTGGTCGATGTGCTGGGCGTTCCACAGCGGTTCGAACAGGGCGTTGCCGAAGCGCAGCGCCAGCAGGTTCTGTACCGTTTCCTTGCCCAGGTAATGATCGATGCGATACGTCTGCGATTCGCTGAAGACTTCGGCCACCGCGTCGTTGATCGCGTTGGCGCTGTCGAGGTCGCGGCCGATGGGCTTTTCCAGCACCACGCGCGAACGCTCGCCATTGAGGCCCAGGGAGCCCAGGCGCTGGCAGATGTCGGTGAAGATCTCGGGCGAGGTCGACAGGTAGAACACGCGGATGTGGTCCGCCTGCTGCGCCATCAGGGCAGCGAAGTCATCCCAGCCCTCGGCCTTGCGGGCATCGAGCGCGCGATAGCTCACCAGCTGGATGAAGGCATCCAGCTGCGACGCCACCACGTGGGTCACGTTCTTCTCGACCGCTGCGCGGACCTGTTCCCGGTAGCCGGCGTCGTCCAGGCCTTCGCGGGCCACGCCGATGATGCGGCTGCCGCCCTGGATCTGGCCGTCCACGAAGCGGTGGTACAGCGCGGGCAGGAGCTTGCGTACGGCGAGGTCGCCGGTGCCGCCGAAGATGACCAGATCGAAGGGTTCGATCACGGGGAGGGGAGCGCTCACGACAGTCGCCTCATGGGATTCGGATTGAGATGCCTCCGGATCGTACCAGTGACATACCAGGACGTACCAGCCCCGTACCACTTCGCGAATCCTTACGGGCGCTTTGACGGCCCGATTACAGTCTGAAAACGTTTTCCTTGCAATTTAAATCGTGCAAACAAGCGTTCGATCCGGCCGGTGGTATGCGCGCAAGCCCAAGTGCTTGCCGCACTGGTCGCTGATTGGTATCTTCGCTGGATGGAAAGCGCCCTCGTCGCCGAATACCAACGCCTGCAGCACGACCCGGCCGCCCGGCAGCCGCTGGCGTACATGCGCCTGCGCCGGGCCATCCGCAACGTCATCGAGAATGGTGAGGTGCAGGTGGGTCATGCGCTGCCCAGCGAACGCGACCTGGCCAGGGCCCTCACCCTGTCCCGGGTCACCGTTCGCAAGGCCATCGGCGGCCTGGTGGAAGACGGCCTGCTCACCCAGCGGCACGGGGCGGGCACCTTCGTTTCCGAGCGCATCGTCAAGCCGCTTTCCCGCCTCACCAGCTTCACCGACGACCTGCGCGCCCGCGGCCTCAACCCGCGTTCGGAGTTCTTCGAAAAGGCCATCGGCGAAGTCACGCCGGAAGAGGCCATGGCAATGAACCTCTCGCCCGGTACGCAGGTGGTACGCCTGCATCGCCTGCGCTATGCGGGCGATGAACCACTCGCTATCGAGCGCAGTGCCGTGCCGCACGACCTGCTGCCCGATCCGCACCTGGTTGAGGATTCCCTCTACGAGGCCCTCGACAAGCTCGGCAACCGACCGCTGCGCGCCCTGCAACGCCTGCGCGCCGTGGTGCTGGGCCCCGCACAGACCCGCCTGCTTCGCCTTTCACCCGGCAGCGCCGGGCTGAACATCGAGCGACGCAGCTTCCTCGACGATGGTCGCATCGTCGAATTCACCTGTTCCTGGTATCGCGGCGACATCTACGACTTCGTCGCGGAACTGCAAAGCGACTGAGAGCCCACTGCCCATGACGATCAAGCCGCAAGACACCCTGATGTACAGCGAAGCGCACGAGACTGCCGAGGTCGTCGAGCGACAGCTCGCTCAGAACGAGGCGGTGGTTTCCGCACTCGCCGAGCGCCTGCGCGCCAACCCGCCACGCATGATCATCACCTGTGCCCGCGGCAGCTCCGACCACGCGGCGATGTATGCCAAGTACGTGTTCGAGACCCAGCTGGGTGTGGTCACTGCATCGGCCTCGCCATCGGTGACGTCGATCTATCACGCCGACCAGCACCTCGATGGTTCGCTGTACGTTGCCGTGTCGCAGTCGGGCAAGAGCCCGGACCTGGTCCGCAATGCAGAAGCCGCCAAGCGTGCCGGTGCCTATGTGGTGGCGCTGGTCAACGTCGTGGACTCGCCGCTGGCGGAAGTCGCCGACGTCGTCATTCCGCTGCATGCGGGCCCGGAAAAGAGTGTGGCTGCCACCAAGAGCTATCTCGGTGCGCTGTTCGCGATCCTGCACATCGCCGCCCGCTGGAGCGGCAAGAAGGACATCGCCGACGCACTCACCGCACTGCCGGCACAGCTGCGCGCCAACTGGGACGCCGACTGGTCGTCACTTACCGATGGCCTGGTCACCGCGCACAACCTCTTCGTGGTGGGCCGTGGCTTCGGCTTCGCCGCCGCGTTGGAAGCCGCACTCAAGTTCAAGGAAACCTCGGGCATCCACGCGGAGGCATTCAGCGCTGCCGAAGTGAAGCATGGCCCGATGGCGATCGTCGGCCCGGGCTTCCCCGTGCTGTTCTTCACCCAGAACGACGACACGCTGCCCAGCGTGCTCGATGTGGCCGCCGAGTTCCGCAAGCGCGGCTCGCGCGTGTGGGTGGCGGCGCCGGGCGTCGAGGGCGAGGACATCCTGCCGCTGGTCAGCAGCGCACCGATTGCCGCGCCTCTGATCGCCGTGCAGAGCTTCTACCGCGCCACCGCGGCGCTGGCCTTGAAGCGCGGCTTCAATCCGGACGTGCCGCCGCACCTCAACAAGGTGACCGAGACCGTCTGACCACGCTTCGCCGTCATTTACGCACTGGACCCATCGAAGGAATCTCCCCATGACTCTCGCCCTCGTCAACGGACGCGTACTCACCGACAACGGATTCCAGAGCGGCTTCGCCGTGCTGGTGGATGACGGCACGATCACCGGGCTGGCCCTGCCTTCCGATCCGCGCGTGCGTGCGGCCGAGAAGCATGACCTGGGTGGCCGTACGCTGCTGCCGGGTTTCATCGATTGCCAGGTGAACGGCGGCGGTGGCGTGCTGTTCAATGACGAGCCCACGGTGGATGCGATCCGCCGTATCGGCGAGGCGCATGCAAAGTTCGGCACCACGGGTTTCCTGCCCACGCTGATCAGCGATGACGCAACGGTAATGGCGAAGGCCATCGATGCCGTGAACGAGGCCGTGGCGCAGGGTGTGCCGGGCGTGTTGGGCATTCACCTGGAAGGCCCGTTCATCGCGCCGGAACGCAAGGGCGTGCACGACCCGAAGAAGTTCCGCATCGCCAATGCCGACGATATCGCGATGGTCGCGCGCCGCCACGGCGGCGTGACCTTGCTCACCCTTGCACCGGAACGTGCCGATGATGCGGTGCTTCGCCAACTGGTAGAAAACGGCGTGATCGTCTGTGCAGGCCACACGGCAGCCGACTACGACACCACCGTGAAGGCGCTGAAGCTGGGCGTGCGCGGCTTCACCCACCTGTTCAACGCCATGACGCCCTTCACCAGCCGCGAACCGGGCGTGGTCGGCGCCGCCCTCGACGACGAAGGCAGCTGGTGCGGCCTCATTGCCGACGGCCACCATGTACATCCGGCATCGCTGCGCGTCGCGATCAAGGCGAAGGCCCGCGCGAAGATGATCCTGGTCACGGACGCCATGCCGCCGGTTGGCTCGGACGATCCGAACTTCGTACTGAAGGGCGAGACGATCACCGCACGTGATGGCGTCTGCCAGACGGCAGACGGCACGCTCGCCGGCTCCGCACTCGACATGGCCACGGCCGTGCGCAACACCGTCGAAATGGTCGGCGTCTCGCATGACGAAGCCGCACGCATGGCAGCCACATACCCGGCCGCCTTCCTGGGCCTGGATCGCACACACGGCCACATCGCCGCCGGCTACCGCGCCGACTTCGTCGTCGCCGATGAAGACTTCAGCGTGGCCGAGACCTGGATCGGCGGCAAGAAGGTCTACAGCAAGGCATGAGCAACGAACGCGACGTCCTGCTGTTCTCCTACGGCACCCTGCAACTCGACACGGTGCAGCTGAAATCATTCGGCCGCCTGCTCGACGGCGCCGACGACGCCATCCCCGGCTACCACCGCACCATGGTGGAAATCACGGATCCGGACGTACTTCGCACCAGCGGCGAACGCTTCCATCCCATCGTGAGCCACACAGGCAACCCGACCGACGAAGTCGCCGGCAAGGTCTTCCGCATCACCGCCGACGAACTCGCGGCAGCCGATCGCTACGAAGTCTCCGACTACAAGCGTGTCTCGGTACGCCTGAAGTCCGGCCACGAAGCCTGGGTCTACATCCAGGCCTGACCCCCAGCACTCTGTCCCTGTAGGAGCGCGCCTCGCGCGCGACCAGTTGGAACGGTGTCGCTCCGTAGTAAAGCAGGCCGTGTGGTGCGTCGCTCCGTAGGAAGGGCTCGCCTTCCGGCCTCGCGCTCGGCGCCTGTGGCGTGGCGGCGCACGAGGCGGCGGGGGCGGCCCTTGGCGCGCCGGCCTGCGGTGTCCCTCGGGAAAGGAGGAGCCGCTGCGCGGCTCAGTGTCTTGTGGCTTCGCCCCTTCGGGCACGGGGAGCGGGCGGGGTTTTTCGACTCGGCCTCCGTGCCTCGGCGAAAAAGGCCGGCCTTCCTGGCCGGCCCCGCTACGCGGCCTTATCCGCCCGCTCCCCTCACCTCCATCAAGTCGCGCCAAGGGCCGCCCCCGCCGCCTCTCCCGATCTCACGGTGATCTTGTAGGAGCGCGCCTGCGCGCGACCGGTTGTCGCGAAAACCATCATCGTTTCGATGCATCCGGTCGCGCGCGAGGCGCGCTCCTACAGGGATACGGTGTCGTCGGGTGCATCGCTTCCTACCGCGACATCCCCCAAAGCCAGACCGCGCCCAGCGACGCGCCCACCAATCCCGCACTGGCCGCTTCAAACACCATGCCCGGCCACACCTCCCGCGGCAGCAAACACCCGTGCGCCGCCATATCGCCCACGGCGAACGACCCGGCAATAAACGCCACAAACGACAACACCGAAAACATCCGCGCCCCCGTCGCCAGCGAACACCTCTGGCCATAACTGCTCATGTAGACAAGCAGGTTCACCACCAGCAACACCAGCGCGACACCCACCTCCCACAGCCCCACGATCATTTCGCCCCTCCCAGCGCGCGTACCTCGTCCCAGATGCGCCGCACGTTTGCTTGCCTGGTGCATTGCAGGCTCATGCGATAGAGCACATTGACGCCGGACATCGCCCGGGCCACACACCGCTGATTCGGCAATTCGGTTTCGGCCATGTATTCGGTCAGCACCGACTGCATCGCCTCGGCATACGCCTGCCACGCGGTCGCGTCATTCATCAACGTATCCATGCTGGCCTCGACATTCAGGCCAAAGCTCCCCTCGCCGAGGACGCCTTCGTCTTTCGGATCACTCATGGTTTGGTTTTTCCCTGGTACGCCGCTTCCGAGCGGGGCACGCCAAGGGCCGTGCCCCTCATCGACTCGGGCGACGAGATCTCACCATTCCCGCGTTTTGTCCGGTTTTCTCACAGGCAGGGCGCTACGCGCCGGGTGCGACGGCAGAGCCAGAAACCGTGAGAAATCAGGACGAACGCGGGCGTTAGCCGCGTCCTGACGAGCGTTTAGGACGTCCCTGGACCGTCCGGGACAGACGGTGGGTGTGAGAATGCCTTAAGATTTGGCACAGCCATGATCAACTCCTATTCGGTTGGTTCTGGTCAGCGGGTCAGGGGTGCTCGATACACCTCTGGCTCGCGTCTTTCTCGATACGTCGAGCGATGGTTGTCTGCCGAGCCATCAACGAACGAGCAGACAACGCGCACACCGTACCAAATTGCGCACGCGTTTGGATATGGAAGGATTCTGAAAAATCGTCACCACGCGCTCGTCGTTCCTGCGTACGCAGGAACCCAGCGCCTCGGTTTGCCAGCAAACACGATGACGTTGCATCGGCTTTGGCACCAATCGTTTCGATATCCATCCAGCGCCACACAATCCCTGTAGGAGCGCGCCTTGCGCGCGACCGAATGCATCGAAACGATGAAGATGTTCGCGATAACCGGTCGCGCGCAGGCGCGCTCCTACACGACAGTAGTTACGCCAGGTTAGTCGTGAGGTGGCACCGGTCGCATCGGCGATCCATCTTGCGACACCGCATCCCTGTAGGAGCGTGCTTGCGCGCGACCGGTGGAATCGAAACGATGATAGTTTTCGTGACAACCGGTCGCGCGCAGGCGCGCTCCTACAACAAGCTGCCGCGACGTGTGGAGAGGCGGCGGGGGCGGCCCTTGGCGCGACTTGATGGAGGTGAGGGGAGTGGGCGGAAAAGGCCCGAAGGGGGCCGGCCAGGAAGGCCGGCCTTTTTCGCCGAGGCAGGAGCCGAGTCGAAAAACCCCGCCCGCTCCCCGGGCCCGAAGGGGCGAAGCCATAAGACACTGAGCCGCGCAGCGGCTCCTCCTTTCCCGAGGGACACCGCAGGCCGGAGCGCCAAGGGCCGCCCCCGTCGCCTCTGCAACGCCACGTTCCAGCGCCGATGCGAGGCCGGAAGGCGAGCCCACCCTACGGAGCGAAGCACCACATGGGCTGCTTTACTACGGAGCGCAACATTCCAACCGGTCGCGCGCGAGGCGCGCTCCTACAGGGCAGAAAAAGGGCCGGCGTGTCCGCGCCGGCCAGTTCTGGGGATTCGCGGGGCATCCGGATACGTTGCCCGGATGCCCTTTGGTGGCGTCAGAAGTCGTAGCGGACGCCGAAGCGGAAGTAGCGTGGGTTCTGGAAGGCGATGGGGCGCTGGTAGTCCTGGCTTACGACTGGTATGCCGTCGCGGATGGTGCCGGTTTCGCCGACGTCGATCTGTGCGACGGGGCGCTGGCTGCCGACCACGTTGAAGACTGCGGCGGTGAAAGCAAGCGGCTGTTTTTCGCCTGCCCATACCGGGCGGTATTCCGCATTGAGGTCGAGGTTCCAGGTGTACGGCAGGCGGCCCTTCGATCCGCGGGGTGATGGCTTGAGGCCGCATTCGAAGTACGACGCACCGTAGTCGATGGCATCTACCGGGTCTACGCCGATGCAGTTCTTCGGACGCCCCGTGGCGACCGACAGGTTGGCGCCGAAGAGCCATTCCGGGGTGGCCTGGAAGTAACCGTAAGCCTTCAGCTGGTGCGTGCGGTCGTTCGGCAGCGGGCCGTTGGTGTACTGCATGATTTCCGGGGCATCCCAATCCTGCGTCACCGACGGATCGAGCTGGCCGATATCCGATTTCAGCTGGCCTTCGGAGTTGCCGTAGCTGCGCGAGAACGTGTAATCGACGCGACCGAACCAGCCGTCCGCGAAGTGATGTTCAAGGTACAGGTCCAGCGAGTAGTAGCTGCGCTTGAGGTCGGGGAAGGGCACGTTGCCCGGCGGCGGCGAGGTGAAGTCGGCCTTGCTCAGCTTGAACGGCACGAGGTTGCCGCCGCCCACGTCGACGAGGAAGGTATTCGACTTGCCCGGGTTGAACAGATAGCAGCCGGGAATCGATGCGTTGCTGAGGTCGATGCCGTTGCGTGCCGCGTAGGTTTCGAACGGGCGCGAATCGCAGAAGTCGTCGATGGAGCTTTTCAGCTTGCGATACGTGGCCTTGGCACCGTAGCTCCAGTCGGCATTGATGGCCTTGTCGAAGCCGAGGATGTACTCGTCCTGGTAATAGGCCTTGATGCCCTGGGCGCCAACGGTCTTCGGATTCGGTACCGTGCCGTCTTCACCGTTGAGGTAGCGGCGCGAGCCCAGCAGCTGCGCTCCGGTGGGTTCGCCGTTGGGGCCTACGCCCGTGTACGAGTAGTACTCGCTGTAATACGTGGATGCCGAGGCGGCACGAATGGCCACGTTGGACGGAATCGCCAGATGGTAACGACCGGCGTTGCCGTAGATCTTGAACGTGGAGTCGCCAAACACGTCCCAGGTGAGGCCCAGTCGGGGGGCGAGCTGGTGACGCTGCTTCACGTACACATCGCCGTTGCCGTTGATGTTCTTGAACTGCTCGTTGCGCAGGCCGATGTAGGCCATCCAGCGGTCGTTGACCTGCCAGCGGTCTTCGATGAACTGGGCTTCCTGTTCCGTCTTCACCGACGCACCGGTCTGGAACAGGCGCTTTTCGACGAAGTACTGGGCGCCGGGTGGCGGCACGATGTCGGGACGGTTGGGCACCGCGCCGGCATCCTTGTAGACCCAGCGGTAGCCGCCTTCGTAGACGTTGCCCGAATAGGATTCGAGCGTCTGGTTATCGATGCCGGCGCGCAGGTCGTGATCGCCGATGTGGTATTCGACATCGAGGCGATAGCCGTGCGTCTTGTCCTTCGCGCCCTGGCCCAGCACCGTGTTGTTTACCAGGCCGCAGCCGGTGATGGGCACGTTGACCGTGCGCTGGTCGGTGATCCAGGGGCAGTTGGGATTGTCGGCGTAGCGGAGGTTACGCACGTGGCGCGTGTTGGAACGGCCATAGAGCGCATTCACCGTGAGGTCGTCGGTGATGTAGCCGGTGTACTTGCCGATGTAGACGTCGCCACCCGGCGCTGAACCCGGACCCGCGTCGAAGTTCTTGAGGTTATCGGTGCCGATGTAGTTGGCACGGCTGCCCGTGGCGTAGTCGTAGCGATAGACGCTGCGCTCGGTGTTGGTCTTGTCGCCGATGCCGGTCAGTTCGAGGATGTGGCTGTCGGTGATGTTCCAGTCGATCTTGGCCATCCACTTGGTGGCCTTCTGTTCCTGGTTGGTTTTCTGCGGCGCGATGATGGGGCTGATGTTCTTGCTGTTGGAACGGGTGAAGTCACCCGCCGCGAAGAAGAACAGCTTGTCCTTGATGAGCGGGCCACTGATGTAACCGGTGTACTGCGTGTCGTTGCTCTTGTTTTCCGAGCGATCCTGATAGAGCACGCCATTCTTGCGATAGATGCTGCGCGGGCTCTGGCGCAGGCCCGAGGGCTGCCAGTACATGCCCACGCCGCCCTTCCATTCGTTGCCACCGCGCTTGGTCACGATGTTGATCACGCCACCGGTAGAGCGGCCGTATTCGGCGCCGTAACCGCCGGTGAAGATCTGCTGCTGGTCGATGGCGTCGAAGGGCAGGCTGGTGAAGCCCAGGCCGGTGAGCGCGTTGGTGACCGCATAGCCGTTGATGTAGTACTGGTTTTCCGAGGCCGACGAACCACCGAAGGAAGCGACGTTGCCGTAGCGGCTGTCGCCGGAGATCACACCAGGAGCGAGCAGGGCGGCGGCGGTGACGTCGCGCGCCAGCGGCAGCTTCTGCAACTGCTGCGAGGTGAGCACGGTGCGCGAGTCGACGGATGACACGTCGATGGACGGCAGCACGTTGCCGGTGACCTGCACGCCTTCGAGGTTCTGTGCCGAGCCTGCCGATGCGGCAGCCCCTGCAAAAGAGACGTCTACACCGGTACCCAGGGCGACCTGGACGTCGTCGCGGCTTTCCACCACCTGGCCGCTGCGCTCCAGCGTGATCTTGTAGCGGCCGACGGGAAGCGAAGACACGCGATAGCGCCCTTCGGAATCCACCGAGGTGTCGCGGGCAAAGCCCGTATCGAGGTTTTGCAGGCGCACGACGGCGCCTTCGGGCTGGGCCACGCGGCCAAAGATGACGCCCGATGCATTGGACTGGGCGAGGGTGGTTCCGCTTACGAGGCAGAGGGCGAGGGCAGTGCAGAGCGACGAACGTCGCGGCAGGATGCCGCGAAACAAGGAACGCTTCATTTGTGGTCTCCCCGGAATGAACAACAAGGCGACGGCCGCAGCGCGACCGCCAAGCAAGTGCACATCTGATGACCACCACGCCCGGCTGGTACCCCCCACCCGGGCGCCCGCCCGTGCGCAAGTAGTTGCGCTTCGGTGGGCATCTCAACCGGTGTAGCCGCAATTGCTTACGACTGTCAAGCGATTGTTAGAAATTCGTGACACACGTCCGGCCGGGGGCTACAGTGGCGCCGTTCGGGTGTCCCGGCTGGCTCCAGGCCGGCGGGATGAAACGGGAAGCCGGTGCGCCGCGTCGCGGCAAGGCCGGCACTGCCCCCGCAACGGTAAGCGTCGGGAGGCGTTTTCTCCCGGGGAATCGGCTCGCAGCCACTGCGAAAGCGGGAAGGCGCCGGGTCCCATGACGCGAGTCCGGAGACCGGCCCGATGGATGCGCCTGCGAACTTTCGTGGGCGCTCTGCCTGTTTCGGACGATTCGCGGAGGGCGGATCCGGACCGCCCTGTGGCCGTTCGCGGCCGCACGCGTTCGTCTTTCCTCCTTCACGTTCGTCCATCGCTTCGTGATTGCCGCTACCCACGCGGCGGAGGAACCCGTTCCATGAAGAAGACCCTGCTCGCGATGGCCCTGCTGTCGTCCATGGCCGCTGCCCACGCGGCCGACGCCCCCGACCGCCTCGATCCGGTGGTAGTCACCGCCAATCGCGCCGCGACGCCGCTGGACCAGGTGCTGGCCCCCGTGACCGTGATCTCCCGGGACGATATCGACCGCATCCAGCCGGTCAATGTCCGCGACCTGCTCAACGGCCTGCCTGGCATTTCGATGGCCAGCACCGGCGGCATCGGCCAGCAGACCACGATGTTCATGCGTGGCACCAACGGCGACCATGTGCTGCTTCTGATCGACGGCGTCCGCGTCGGCTCGGTCACCACGGGCGCTCCCGCCTGGGAACAGCTGCCGGTGGGCCAGATCGACCATATCGAGATCGTGCGCGGGCCGCGTTCCAGCTTGTACGGCTCCGACGCCATCGGCGGCGTGATCCAGATCTTCACCCGTCGCGGCCAGACCGGGCAGGCACCGACCCCGAGCGTGTCCATCGGTGGCGGTAGCCATGGCTATGCGAGCGGCCAGGTCGGCCTGTCCGGCGGCACCGAACATGGCTGGTACAACGCCAGCCTGGGCGGCCAGTACACCTCCGGCATCAAGGCCTGCCGCCCCGGCTCGGCCGCGGCCGGCGCCGGCTGCTTCACGAACGACGTGGCGCACGACGACGCCTACCGTACCTACAACGGTGCGCTCTCGGGCGGTTACCGCTGGGACAACGGCACCGAACTGACCGGCAGCTGGCTGCGCAGCAAGGGCATGGTGGAGTACGACGGCGACTACCAGAACCTCACCCGCCAGTCGCAGCAGGTGGCCGGTGCGAAGCTTGCCTTCGACGTGCTGGAGAACTGGCGCATGTCCGTCAGCCTCAGCCAGAACCAGGACCGCGCCGACAGCTATCTCAATGGCCAGGGCAAGGTGGTGCTCGACCAGGTGACCTTCCTTCCCATCGTCACCGACCCGGACAAATACCGTACCGGCTATCTCTATTCGAAGCGCAACCAGGCCTCCTGGCAGAACGACGTCACCCTCGCGCCGGGCCAGACGCTGAGCGCCGGCGTCGATTTCCAGCAGGAGAAGCTGAAGAGCTCGCCGGCCTATGTGCGCGGCAGCCGTGACAACAACGGCGTGTTCGCGCTGTACCAGGGCGTGTTCGGCCCGCACGAGGTGCAGTTGTCGGCGCGTCACGACCACAACAACCAGTTCGGCAACCACACCACCGGGTCGGCGGCGTACGGCTACTCGTTCAGCGACGGCATCAAGCTCACGGCCTCGTATGGCACGGCTTTCCATGCCCCGACCTTCAACGACGAGTTCTCCCCTTACTACGGCACCGTCAGGCTGGACCTGAAGCCGGAGAAATCGCGCACGGCGGAACTCGGCCTGACGGGCCGCCAGGGCGTGTGGAACTGGGGCGTCACGGCTTACCAGACCACGATCGACGACCTGATCGGCCAGAACGATGACTTCGTACCCGCGAACGTCAGCAAGGCCCGCCTGCGCGGCCTCGAAGGCCAGGTGGGTGCCGATGTGGACGGCTGGCACCTGCGCGGTTCGGCGACCTTCCAGCAGCCGAAGGACCGCAGCGCGGGCCCCACGTACGACAACCTCCTGCAACGTCGTCCCGAGCGCTTCGCCCGCGCGGACGTGGACAAGGACCTGGGCGCCTTCACCGTGGGCGGTTCGGTTTACGCCGCCGGCCGCAGCTACGACAACGCGTCCAACACGCTGCGTCTTGGCGGCTATGCCACCGTCGACCTGCGCGCCACCTGGCACGTGGACAGCGACTGGAGCGTGCAGGGCCGCGTGGCGAACGTGGGCGACAAGCGCTACGAAACGGCCGCGTTCTACAACCAGCTGGGCCGCACCTACTACCTGACGCTCAACTACACCCCCAGCCACTGATACCCCCCTGTAGGAGCGCGCCTCGCGCGCGACCGTACGAAGCGATACGCCACGAGTTTCAAACGACGCCAGTGGCAGCTTCATCGGCCACCCCGGTCGCGCGCAAGGCGCGCTCCTACGGAAAAAAGCCACACGAAGATAAACGAGGCCCCTGCCTTCCGGCAGGGGCCTTACCATAGGCACAGCCACAAAGAAGCCCGGACGTCATAAAGTGCGCCCGGGCGCGGGCATGTTCCCCGCGATCACAGGGAGTGTTGTGAACTTCTTTGCTCCATTCATCCGCCGGCCGATCGGAACCTCGCTCATGGCGGCGGGCCTCACGCTGGCCGGCTTCCTGGCCTACCTGCTGCTGGGCGTCGCCGCCTTGCCGGCGGTGGAAGTGCCGGCCGTGTTCGTGCAGGTGCAGATGCCCGGCGCCAACGCCCAGACGATGGCCACGACCATCATCGCCCCGCTGGAACGCCACTTCGGGCGCATCCCCGGCGTGGACCAGATGTATTCCAACAGCGCCGAAGGCAGCGGCTTCGTGCGCATCCGTTTCACGATGGATCGCACCACCGATGCCGCGGCCCGCGACGTGCAGGCCGCCATCAACGCCTCGGCGGCCGACCTGCCGCCCGGACTGCCTTCGCCGCCGCAGTATTTCAAATTCGATACAGGCCAGATTCCGGTACTGCTGGTCGCGCTCACATCGAAGTCGATGCCGCCGGACAAGCTCTACGATCTGGTGGATACGCAAATCCGGCCGACCGTGGCGCAGATCGACGGCGTGTCACGCGTGCAGGTCTTCGGCGGCACGCCGCATGCGGTGCGCATCGAGCTGAACACCCAGGCGCTGGCCGCCAAGGGGCTCACCGCCAACGACGTCGCCAATACCTTGCGCGCCGCCAACGTGAACTCGCCACAGGGCCTGCTCAGCGACGGCCTCACCAATATGACGGTGATCGCCAACGATGGCCTGCGCGAGCCGGAGGACTTTGCGAAAATCCTCATCGCCGTGCGCAATGGCGTGCCGGTGCGGCTGTCCGACATCGCCCGCGTCTACAGCGGCCAGCAGGATCAGTACCAGGCCGCGTGGTTCCAGGGCCAGCGCTCGGTCACCATGCAGATCAACAAGCGGCCGGAGGCGAACGCGATCGCCACGGCCGAGGCGATCCGCGAGGCCTTGCCTCGCTTCCGCGCCATGCTACCCGCCGATGCGGAAGTCACGCCGATCTTCGATCTCACCCAGACCACCCAGTCCGCCCTGCACGAAGTGAAGGTGGCGCTGCTCATCAGTATCGTGATGGTGATGCTGGTGATGCTGGTGTTCCTGCGACGCCTGGGGCCCACACTCATCGCCACCCTCAGCGTGCCGCTGTCGCTGGCCGGCGCCTTCGTGGTGATGTGGGTGCTCGGTTATACGCTGAACACCATGTCGCTCATGGCGCTGGTGCTGTGTATCGGCTTCGTCGTGGACGATGCCATCGTGGTGATCGAGAACATCGTGCGCCACATGGAGAACGGCTCGGAACCCATGCCGGCCTCGCTCGACGGCGTGCGCGAGATCGGCTTCACGGTGATCTCGATCACGGTGTCGCTGGTGGCGGTGTTCGCTCCGCTGCTGTTCGGCAACAACATGATCACCAAGCTGCTGCGCGAGTTCTCGGTGACGCTCGCCTCGGCCGTGCTCATCTCGGCCATCGTCTCGCTCACGCTGACGCCTGCGCTGTGTGCGCGCTATCTCAAGCACGACGATCCCGACCGCAAGCCCGGCCGGCTCGAACAGCGCCTGGAACGCTTCGACCGTGGCCTGCTGCGCCTGTATGAACGCGCGCTCGACTGGGCCATGCACCATCGCCGGATCATGCGTTGGCAGCCGTTGACCCTGCTGTTTGCCACCGTCCTGCTGGGCATCGCCGTGGTCAAGACGGCGGGCGGCAACTTCATGCCCGACGAGGACACGGGCATGTTGCAGGCCGACGTCGTCGCGGATGCCAACATCTCGCCCGATGTGATGAACGAGAGACTGAAGCGTGTCGGCGAGATCATGCAACACGACGATGCCGTGCTGGATGTCACCACCATCCTGGGTGGCGACAACGGTGGTGCCGTGGGCAACCAGGGCACGATGTTCATCGATCTGAAAACGAAGGGAAGCGCTCCCGGCCAGCGCCATGAAGGCATCAAGGAGGTGATGGAACGGCTGGGCAAGGTCTACGAAAAACTGCCGGACGTGCAGGTGTTCATGTCGCCCGTGCAATTCCTGGGTGGCAGTGGTGGCAACAGCAACCGCGGCCAGTATTCTTTCCAGCTCATCAGCACCGACGGCCAGGATCTCCAGCCCTGGGTGCTGAAGCTCGTGCGCCAGATGCGCACGATGAAACAGTTCAAGGACGTCGGCAGCGATTTCGACGTGGTGGGCAAGCAGCAGATGCTTACCGTGGACCGCGATACGGCCAACCGGCTCAACGTGAGCATGGGCCTGATCGACACGGCGCTATACAACGCCTTCGGACAAAGCCAGGTGTCGGTGATCTATTCGGACATCAACCAATACTGGGTGGTGCTCACGGCCACCGCCACGGAAGCGATGAGCCCGGAAGCCCTGCTCAATACCTACGTGAAGAGCGCCACGGGCACGATGGTACCGCTGTCGGCCGTGGCGAAGATCCTGCCGCGAGCCGCTCCCACGGCCGTCACGCACCAGAACCAGTTCGAATCCGCAGACGTCACCTACAACCTGCCGCAGGGTGTCACGCCGGACCAGACCAACGCCCTGATCGAACAGGCACTGCGTGCGATCCACCTGCCCGAAGGCATCCGCATGGACGTCACGGGCCTCAACCAGCGCCTGCAGGATGCGAAATCCAATGGCATGGTGTTGCTGATCGGTGCGATTCTCGCGGTGTATATCGTGCTGGGCATCCTCTACGAGAGCCTGGGCCACCCGCTCACCATTCTCTCGACGCTGCCCGCCGCCGGTGCCGGTGCGTTCCTGGCGATGCTGGTCACACAGACGCAGCTGACCTTGATGGCGATTATCTCGGTACTGCTGTTGATAGGTATCGTGAAGAAGAACGCGATCCTGATGGTGGATTTCGCGCTGGTCGCCGAACGCGAGCAGGGCATGACACCGGTAGAGGCCATCCGGCAGGCCGCGCTGGTGCGCTTCCGCCCGATCACGATGACCACCCTGGTGGCGATGGGCGCCGCGCTGCCGTTGGCCATCGGCTTCGGCGTGGGCTCGGAAATGCGCCGCCCGCTGGGCATCGCCATCGTCGGCGGCCTGCTGGTCTCCCAGCTGCTTACCCTGCTGAGTACACCGGCGATCTACCTGTGGAATCACGACCGCAAGGTACGCAAGGCCCGCCGTAAGCACCGCAAACTGCTCAAGAAACGGCTGAAGCGCTGGAAGGCGATACGAAAGAAGCGCTCCTGACCTGCCGGCCGACCCATGTAGGAGCGCGCCTTGCGCGCGACCGGGTTATCGCGACAACCCGGTCGCGCGCAAGGCGCGCTCCTGCATAAGCGGGGGTCAGGCTGCGGCGGGGAAGATGCTGGCGTTTTTCCAGGTGCCGGCGCGGTAGTACACCACCGTGATGAGTACCGATATCGTCGAGCTCACCGGGAAGGCCCACCAGATCGCATCAGCGCCCCAGTAGGGGCCGAGAAAGTACGCGAACGGATAGCGGATGAACCACATGGTGAGCGCCAGCACGCAGAGCGGGAACATCACCGCGCCCGTGGCGCGTACCACGCCGAACAGCACGAAGGTCACGCCGAACATCAGGTACGACCAGACCACGATCAGGTTCAGGTGCTGCGCGATGCCGATGGCCGTGCTGTCTGAACCCAGGAAGATCGACAGCGCACCGCGGTTGAACAGGCACACGATCACGACCAGCGCCCCGGTCATGCCCAGGCTGGCCAGCACACCGGCGCTGCCGATGCCCGGAATGCGATCCCAGCGACGCGCGCCCACGTTCTGCGCCACCATCGACGACACCGCCGTACCCACCGCGATCGCAGGCATCTGGATGTAGTTCCACAGCTGCACGGCCGCACCGTAGGCCGCCGTCGTCTGCGAGCCGTGGCGGTTCACCAGCGCCATCATGATGATGGCCGACGACGAGATCACCACCAGCTGCGCACCCATCGGCATGCCCTTGAAGATCAGGCTGCGCATCACCGCGCGATCGGGAATCAGCATGTGCAGTTCATGGCGATGGATGCACAGGAAATGCTTGCGCCGGTAAAGCCAGGCGATAAGCGCGATCACCGAGACGACCTGCGCGATCAGGGTCGCCACGGCGGAGCCGGCGATACCCATCCGGGGAATCGGGCCGATGCCGAAGATGAAGACCGGATTGAGCGCGATGTCGAGCACCACGGCAAGAATCATGAAAAGCAGGGGCGTCCGCGAATCGCCCGCACCGCGCAGCACCATCGCCAGCAGCACGGACAGATAGGCCGAAGGCAGGGCCAGGAAGATGATCCGCAGGTAGGCAATGGCGTAGGGCTGCACGTCCGCCGGCGTACCCATGGCGGCCAGCATGGCCGGCGTGGTGATGAATCCCCCCGTGGCCACGAGCACGGACAACAGCACGAAGAAACCCAGTCCCGTACCGACGACGCGACGCGCTTCGGCGATGTCACGTGCGCCCAGCGCCTGCCCGACCATGATCGTCGTGGCCATGCTGATGCCGAACACGAGGCCCAGCAGGAAGAACAGGATGAGGTTGGCATTGGCCGTGGCGGCAAAGGCCGCCTCCCCGAGGAAACGGCCGATCCACATCACATTGACCGAGGCATTGAGCGATTGCAGGATGTTCGTCGCCAGGATGGGCATGGAAAACATCAACAGCGTGCGCCCGATCGGTCCCTCGATCAGGGAAGGATTCGCTTTCATGCATCGGCCCTTGTGCGGTCCACGAGATGGTTCACATAGCGTCGCACGTCCTCGGGCCAGCCGGCGATGAGTTCGTCGAAGTGATCGGCCTCATGACGATGGAAGGCACGCGAGGCTTCTTCATAACCCGGCAGGTCACCGGCCAGGGCAAACATCACCCGGTCCACGACTTCGCGCGCCTGACGCACCCGCTCGGCGGGTGCCCCTTCGCGACTGGCGCTTTCGACCAGGCGCCGCAGTGCCACCGAGGCACCGCCCGGCTGGTTGGCGAGCCAGTCCCAGTGGCGGGGCAGCAGGGTGACTTCACGAGCCACGACGCCCAGCTTCGGCCGCCCGGGGCCGCGTTTTGCCGGCGGTTCGGTCTCATCGGCGGACAGTCGCGACAGCACGTCTTCCACGCTGCCACGGTAGTCGATGTCTACCGGGCGACCGGTGGTGTCGTCGTAGACGATGGGAGACGCATCGGGCCGGGCATCAAGCAGTTGCTTGCAACGCTCGGCCACGTCCGCGAGCGACCCGGCGGCCACGCAGACGTAGCCGTCAAAAGCTGCATAGATGGCGGGCATCTGACATTCTCTATGAGTCGATCGGATGCGAAATATATTACCCGGGTTAAATATAAGCAAGCTCACCGAGTGACGGGAATCTTCAATTTATCTTTACAAAACAATAAATTAATTAGCAGCCCTTGGTCTTTCGAGTTTCTCTGTCCGGTACGGACTTGACTTGGTCCGCCCTCACGAGGATCATCGGTATTAACGCGATAGCTGGCGTCTTATCAGACGGCGTTGCCTACCACGAAAGTGGTTCCGCCCGGTGCGGAGGTAACAGGACCAGACTACGGGGCCCCGCTTGCGGGGCCTTCGCTTTTTCAACGCCCGCGTTTTGGTTTCGTTCCACGAAGCGCATGACCAAGCAGTACGTTCAACCGGATTTTGCCCTGCATGGGGGCAGCCTTTCCATGGTCTAAGGCGTAGGCGCTCTGCACAACGAGTAGAACCGCTGAAGCTCCGCGTTCTCGCCAGCGTTTGACGTTGAAGAAAACACCATATCGAATGCTCTGACCGGGAACATCCGTCACATCCACCGTGACGTAATTGTCATCCTTCGCGAACCCGCACTGCCGGTTTTTCAGACTTTCCACGACAGCGCGCAAACCCTTCGATAGGGCGTACCGCTCCCTACAAAAAGTACGCTGCTCACGATCATCTCCGTACCGCTCGCTCTCACAATCACCAGGGAGAATTTTCCTTGTGAAGCAGTGCAGGCCAAAACCTACGTGCACATTTACAACAACGCCCTCCATCTTCGAAGTAGCGGGTAGCTCAATATCGAATTTGAAAGGATGCAAATGATTTAGAGGGTACGATTTGTTTTCCTTGCATCTGTGCGGAGCCCACCGCATAAGACCCGCCGTCCAATTCACTCCCAAATCATCCACCTGTTCTATGAAGATTCTTCCTAGAAGAAATTCTCTCACAAAGAGCTCGGAAAAGATTTCGGAAGCGACCATCTAAATCAATGACTTATAAAGTCATCTCTGCCCGCTGATTTAGCCGACATCCAGACGTAGGAATCCATCGACAGCACTCCATAGGTGATGCCGCCATCGATCGCGCTGGGAGCGTCACAGCCGGCGGCACCTGCAGCCACCAGCAAGGGTAGGTAATGCTCTTCGGTCGGATGGGCACGAATGGCGCTGGGGGCTAGGCGGCGGTAGTCGAGCAGCGAACGCATATCACCAGCCATCACGGCCTCGCGCGTCCAGCGGGCAAATTCCGCCGCATAGGCCGCATGGCCCTGGCCACTATCACGGCGTATCTCGTAGAGGTTGTGCGTGAGGCTGCCCGAGCCGACCACCACCACGCCGCGCTCGCGCAAGCTGCCCAGCGCCTTGCCCAGGCGCAGGGCACCTTCCGTATCCAGGTTATGCGGCATGGATACCTGGATCACCGGAACATCGGCATCCGGGCGCAGGTAGCGCAACGGCACCCAGGCGCCGTGGTCGTAGCCGCGCTCGGCGTCCACCATGGCGACAAAACCCGCATCGATCAGCAGCGAGGCCGTTTCGGCCGCCAGGGCCGGGGCGCCGGGCGAGGGATAGGTGAGCGTGTAGAGCTCTGGCGCGAATCCGCCGAAGTCATGGATGGTCGCGGGCGTCGCCGCCCCGGTGACGCGGATGCCGCAGGTCTGCCAGTGCGGCGAAACCACCACAATCGCCGCCGCCGCGCCCAGCGGCTCACCGATCTGCGTCAGCTTCGAGCCGAGCAGGCCGGGCTGCAACGCGAAGGTCGGAGCACCGTGGGAGATGAAGAGGGCGGGGGCGCGGATCATGAGGACACCTGGGGACGGGCCGTGGCGGTCGCCACCCTCCCAATGTAGGAGTTCTCCCCGTCGCTATAAATCGTCTTCCGGCGAACGCATTGGCGCCGAATGGTGAACGACGAAATGCACGTTTTTTCTTGCGCGTTGAAAAGTTCCGTGGGAACCTTACATTTGGCTTACAGGAATATGGCAGGGCAGTGCCTGTCCGGCCCTTGGTCCCAGCGGGTAGGGAGGGACTAGAGGAGCAACATGATCATCTCTTTAGAGGGGATCGAACCGGTCGCCGCAGGCGGCCGTCGGTACATTTACGAGCACCCGGACCATCCGTCGTTGCTCATCAAGGTGATGCGGCCGGATAACCTGCAGCATCGCTGGTTCAACGCGCCCTGGTATCGCAGGCTGGCGCGCACCGGCCCGTACGTGAGCTACATGCGGGAATTCAAGGAGTACCTGACCTCTCGTCGCTTCTCGGACGAGCCCTCGCCCGTGGCCCGTATCGTGGGCCTGGTCGATACCGACCAGGGCCTGGGACTGGTTTCGGAGAAGGTGACGGGCGATGACGGGCGCATGGCGCCTTCGCTCGAATCCATGGTGAAGGCGCAGGGCATGACGCCCGAAATCAACGCACTGATCAACCGCCTGTTCGAAGAAGTGCTGCGTCACTACGTCATCGTCAACGACCTGCACGCGGCCAATGTCGTGTATGGCACGGATTCGCGGGGCGGCCCGCGACTGGTGATCATTGATGGCTTCGGCGAGAAGAACGTGTTGCCGCTCACGTCGATGAGCCGTCGCCACAACGCGCGCCGCGCCCGGCTGAAATTCGAACGCCTGCGGGCGCAGCTTGCCGCGATCGACAAGGCGCGTCCGCGCATGCCGGCGGAGACCGCACGGGTGCGGCCCGGTGAGCATCGACAGGGACAGGCGTCCCGCGCGGCCTGAGGGCCGCGTCAGGACATCACCGGGTCCAGCGGCGTCGACCGCGGACCCAGCTGCTCCAGCGGCACGGCTCGCGAAAACAGCCAGCCCTGCATCGATACGCATCCTTCGGCGAGCAGCCAGCCACGCTGGCGCTCGGTCTCGACGCCTTCGGCGACCACTTCGAGATTGAGGTTGCGGGCAAGGAAGATGATCGAGCGACAGATCGATGTATCCACGTCGTCCTGCAACAGCGTGGCCGTGAAGTGGCGATCGATCTTGATCTTGTCCAGCGGCAGGCGGGACAGGTAGGTGAGGTTGGAATAGCCGGTACCGAAGTCGTCCAGCGCCACGCTCACGCCCAGCGCCCGCAGTTCGTGCAGCGTGCGGATCGCCCGCTCCGGTTCGTGCATGAAGGCGCTTTCGGTCAGCTCCAGTTCCAGCGACGAAGCCGGTGCACCGGTCTCCTGCAAGGCCTGCCGCACTTCCGCCACCAGATCGCTGTGTACCAGCTGGTGTACCGAGACATTGACCGAGATGCGGCAGTCGGGCCCCAGCAGTTCGGCGATGCGCCGCTGGCGACGACAGGCCTCGCGCAGCACCCACTGGCCGATCTGCACGATCGCACCGGTTTCCTCCAGCAAGGGAATGAGCCGGTCCGGTGAGCCCAGGTCGCCGGGCGCCGTGGGCCAGCGCAGCAATGCCTCGACACCGATCACGCGTCCGTCGTCACCGGCATGCTGGGTCTGCCAGGCCAGCGCCAGTTCGTGATCGAGGTTCGCACCCGACAGGCGCGTGAGCACGGTGAGCCTTGCCATGGCGGTAGCGTGCATGTCGGGCGAATAACGCTTCCAGGTATGGCGTCCCGAACGCTTCGCGTCGTACATCGCCGTGTCGGCGTTGCGGATCAGTGTGTCGGCATCGGCGCCATCGCGTGATGCGAAGGCCACGCCGATGCTGCATTTCAGGCGCTGTACGGTGCCACCCACTTCGAGCGGCTCCTCGATGGCGCCCTGGAGCTTCGGCAGCACGTCGAGCGCCTTGGCCGGCGAGGTGGTGAAGGGCAGCGCGGCGAGGAATTCATCGCCACCGAAACGACCCACGTGGGCCTCGCTGCCCAGCACGTCGCCCAGGCGCAGGGTGATGTCACGCAAGACCTGGTCGCCCAGCTCGTGGCCCAGCGCGTCGTTGATGACCTTGAAATGATCCAGGTCGACGAACAGCACCATCACGCCGGTGCCGTTGACGCGTGCCTCCAGGATCATCCGTTGCAGCGTCTCGCGCGACGAGCGCCGGTTGGGCAGGCCGGTGAGGTCGTCGTGCGTGGCCTGGTGATTCAGGCGCTCTTCGTAGCTGCGCTGCTCGGTGACGTCGCGCACGATCACCAGCGTGCCTTCACCGTGTTCGTCGCGCATGCCCGACAGTGCCAGCTCCGCCTCGAAAGGCATGCCCTCTACGGGTTCCAGCCACGCGGCGATGCTGCCGCCTTCGCCGCCACGACGTACGGCCTGCAAGGTGTCTTCATCCATGAAGCCCGCCGCCTCCTTGCCGACCAGCGTGCCGCCGTCGTGTCCAAGGCGCTCCTGGGCCAGCAGGTTGGCATAGGCGATGCGATCGTTGCGCACGATGACCAGCGGCAACGGCACGCGCGCCAGCAGGCGGCGATAGGCCGCTTCGCTCGCTGCGAGGTAGCGATCACTGTCGCGCAGGCGCAGGCGTGTTTCGTGCAGGGCGGTGATTTCCGAAATCGTGCCCGCGAGGATCGACTTGCCCGCCTCGTCGGTGATCCGCGTGCCGCGCAGGTTCACCTGCACTTCGCGGCCATCGGGGCGGCACAGGCGATGCTCGATGTCGTACGGACCATCGCCCTCGTTGAAACGATGCAGCCATTCCACGATGGCGGGCTGGTCTTCCGGATGCACCAGCTTGTAGTACGTGCCCTGTCGGCCACCGACACGCTCGGGCGGCAGGCCGGTGATCTCGTGGACCTGCCCCGACCAGGCGATGGTGCCGGTCGCGAGGTCGGCTTCCCACAGGCCGATATGCCCTGTCCGCTGCACATCGCCGAGATGGCGCGCCGTGCGGCTCAATGCATCGAGCAGGCGATCCTGGCGGCGATAGGCACGCGAGAAAAGTCCCGCACCCAGGTTCAGCAGCATCACGAGGCCGAGCGTCGCCAATACGGTCGGCTCTGCCTGCCGCACCCACTCGGCCCGGATCGCCGCCCGATCCAGTTCGGCCAGTGCCACGAAGGGATAACGCGCCGACGCAGACCAGGCGTAGAGGTTGTCGCCTTCCTCGCCGTGATCACTGGTCCCCGCGCGCGGACCCTGGCCATGCCAGACCGCATGAAGGTCGTCGCGATTTCCCGCGAAGAGCTGACCATCCGGGGAAAACACGCCCATGGTGCCGCCGCCGGGCATCATGTGGCGCATGCCTTCGCTCACGCGTGCGGCGTCGATGAGGGTTCCGAAAGCCGCGGGCCGGTCCACACGCGCATCCGCTATCACGCGGATGGCTGCCGGCACCGTCCCGCTGGTCTGCGCGACACCCACGCGAACACCCACACCCAGGACAGTACGTTTCGGTGTCTCCATGCCGGGACGCCAGTCGGAGGCCGGATTGCCGACGGCCGCGAGCACATCGCCACGGGCTTCGAGGGCCACGAAACCCGGCAGCTCGGGATGCCGGGCCTGCACCTCGGCGAGGCGGTGCCGCAACGATTCGTCGTCAGGTCCATCCACGGCATTGCGCAGCGCGAGGAGGGGGCCGAGGCTGGCGTCGATCTGCTGGTCGACCATGCGAACCAGCGCGGTAGCCACGCCACTCAGCTGCCGCCGATAGCCCACCTGCAGGCGCTCGTAGCCTTCCAGTTGCAACGCACCGACGATGGCGACCACGCCGACCGTCACCGCCAGGGATACGGCCCAGGTTGCCAGGCGCATCCGGCGGGCGCGTCGACTCCTGGCCCCCTTTGCCTTCGCTTCCCGCACCGTCCCCTCATCCCTCGTGAGTGCCCTCGTCGCCCATGCGCAGCAGCACACGGGACCCGTGCGACGTTAACGGCAGGCCCGTGGCCGCCTTGAACGTGCAAGCCCCGAAAAGGGGCATCGGGCATCTTGCACTCTTTGAGATGAAATTTCTCATCCCACCCCCTTTATTCACGCCAACTGAACACTATTTACCGAACGATGCGGTTCACAAACTTACGGCCCGTCAAAACAACAACAAGTACTCCCGATAAGGACTCTCCCCCATGCGTCCCTCACGCCTTGCCCTCGGCACCTTAGCCGCCCTCTCCCTCGCCGCCGTGGCCGCCCCAGCCGCTGCCACCCACATCGAGGTACAGGGTGGCCGCAGCTACATGGATAGCTACGGCACGCCCGCGTTCTTCATCGAATCGGTGTTCGATCCGCACACCATCGGCCAGAGCCGTTTCACCTGGTCGCCGGATGTGTCGATCGGCTACATCAAGGGCCGCGACATCGGCCGCTTCAGGGATTCGCATCCCGGCGTACGCAACAACGTGTGGATCGGCGCGGCCGGCGCCCGCTTCCACTACGGCAACGATGGCGACTGGTACCAGCCGCTGTTCTTCAGCTTCCAGGTGGCCGGCGCGGCCGGCGGCCACACGCAGGCGCTTTCCAGCGGCTACGAATTCGTGAGCACGCTCGGCTACCAGTTCAAGAACGTCAGCTTCCAGATCCGCCACATCTCCAACGGCAGCTTCAAGGAGCCGAACCGTGGCGAGACGATGGCACTGGTGGGTATCGGTTTCGATATCTGATTTGCGCCAGCCCTGATTCGCGCATGAAAAAAGCCCGGCCGCCAGCGGCCGGGCTTTTTTCATGGTGTCAGCAACGACGCTGGCGCAGGTTGCCATTGCAGTTGACCAGCTTCTCTACGCCTTCCGGGTAGCTGGCTTTCGTCGATGACTTGCTGATCGATCCGCGGCTGTTGCGGCAGGATGCCTGGACCGCACAGGTACCCGGCTCGTTGCCTGCAGAAACGTTTGCCGAGCACGTGGCGGCCGCTGCCGACTGCTGGAAGGCCTGCAGGCAGCGCGCATCGGACGATCCGGTAGATGCGGCAACCGAACGGGGAAGGCTGCCAGCAGAAGCGGACAGCGGAAGGGCGCAGATAACGGCGGTAAAAAAAGCGATCGTCCTGATCATGGCGGGCTCCGGTGAGTGGCCGGCCATTGTCCGTGTCGGAAGATGCGCGGCTCCAGCGGAGATATCGCCCGATACGCGTGCGCCATCACGCCCAGCCCCTGTAGGAGCGCGCCGGCGTGCGACCGTGGTGCCCAAGGCATCTCCCGGTCGCGCGCAGGCGCGCTCCTACAGTGAAGGGGTGGCTAGTCAGTGACCCGACGCTGCCGGTCCTGCCTTGGCCGTGAACGGCGGCTTGGCGAGCCACACCACGAAGACCAGCGCGAAGAAGATGAAACCCAGCAGCTGGAATACTTCGTTGAACGATATCTGGTAACCCTGCTGGGTGATCAGCTGGTTCATCGAGGCGGCCGCGTACTGCGACTGCGGATCGCCACCGCCGATCACCGTCAGCGCCTGCTGCGCATCCGGATTGAACGCCGTGATGTTCTCCGCCAGGCGCTCGTGGTGCACGATCGCGCGGTGATCCCACAGGAAGGTGGTGAGCGAGGCGGCGAAACTGCCGCCCAGCGTACGCAGGAAGGTGGCCAGGCCGGAGCCCGACGCGATCTCGCGCGGTTGCAGGTCGGACAGCAGGATCGACAGCACCGGCATGAAGAACAGCGCCACGCCCAGGCCCTGGATCAGCTGCACGCCCGCCACATGGAAGAAGTCGATTTCAAGATAGAAATCCGACCGCATGAAGCAGGTGGCGCCCATCACCAGGAACGCACCGGTGGCCAGCAGGCGCAGGTCGAACTTGTGCGCGTAGCGACCCACGAAGGGCGTGAGGATCACGGGCAGGATGCCCAGTGGCGCCGCCGCGAAACCGGCCCATGTGGACGTATAGCCCACGTTGCGTTGCAACCACTGCGGCACCAGCAGGCCGATGGCAAAGAACGCCGCATAGGCCAGCACCAGGCACAACGTGCCCATCGCGAAGTTGCGATGACGGAACAGGCGCAGGTTGACGATCGGGTCCTTGTCGGTGAGCTCCCAGATCAGGAACACGATCAGGCCGATGGCCGCGATGATGCTGGTGACGATGATGAAGGTGGAATTGAACCAGTCCTCGTCGTTGCCCTTGTCGAGCACCACCTGCAGGGCGCCCACGCCGATGATGAGCGTGATCAGGCCCACGTAGTCGACGCGCGGCTTCTCGGTGGTTTCCGGACGCCCCTTCATCTGGTTGGACACGACCATGCTGGCGAAGATGCCGATGGGCACGTTGATGAAGAAGATCCACGGCCAGGTGTAGTTGTCGGTGATCCAGCCACCCAGGATCGGGCCCGCGATGGGCGCCACCACGGTCACCATCGCCAGCAGCGCCAGCGCCATGCCGCGTTTGGCGGGTGGATAGATCGAGATCAGCAGGCTCTGCGTGATCGGGTACATCGGGCCTGCCACCGCACCCTGGATGGCACGGAACAGGATCAGCATGCTCATGCTCTGCGCGATGCCGCACAGGAACGAGGCCAGCGAGAACAGCAGCGTGGCCCAGACGAACAGCTTGGTTTCGCCGAAGCGACGGGTAAGAAAGCCCGTCAGCGGCAGCGCGATGGCGTTGCTCACCGCGAACGAGGTGATGACCCACGTACTCTGGTTGGAGCTGACGCCGAGGTTGCCCGCGATGGTGGGCAGCGAGACGTTCGCGATCGTGGTGTCCAGCACCTGCATGAAGGTCGCGAGCGAGAGGCCGACCGTGGACAGCGCCAGATTGGGCGGTCGAAATTCGGTGCTCATGGAAGAACCTGATCGATGGGGGAGGGGGCCGCAGGCGAGCGGCGGACGGGGCAGGAAATCCCGTCCGCCATGACGCTTACTTCGGCGCCTTTTCCTGTTCGCCGCCGCCGGCCGACGCGTTCTCGTGGATCACGCGGGCGATCTCGGCATCGGCACCGGCCAGACGGTTGTTGTAGACGTCGGTGGAGAACTCCGGCTCGGTCGGAGCCTGCTTGGCGAGCAGGCCGCCGCTCTGGTCATGCAGCGACACCGTGACCTTGGTCGACAGGCCCAGGCGCAGCGGCTTTTCGTCGAGCTGCTTCGGGTCGGTGAAGACCACGCGCACCGGCACGCGCTGCACGATCTTGATCCAGTTGCCCGTGGCGTTCTGCGCCGGCAGGATCGAGAACGCGCTGCCGCTGCCGACACCCAGGCTGCGGATCTTCGCCTTGTAGACCACGTCGCTGCCGTACACGTCGGCGGTGACGTCCACCGGCTGGCCGATGCGCATGTGGGTGAGCTGGGTTTCCTTGAAGTTGGCGTCGATCCACACTTCGTGGAGCGGCACCACCGCCATCAGGGCGGCACCCGGCTGCACGCGCTGGCCCAGCTGCACGCTGCGCTTGGCGACATAGCCATCCACCGGCGCGAGGATGGAGGTTCGCGCTTCGGTGAGCATGGCGTCGCGCAGCTTCGCGGCGGCCGCACGCACGTCAGGATGCGAGGCGACCACGGTGTCATCGACCAGCACCTTGCTCGTGCTGTAGCTCTGCTTCGCTGAAGACAGGCTGCTCTCGGCCGAGGTCAGCGCATCGAGGGCGTGGGACAGTTCTTCGGCCGAGATGGCGCCGGTCTTCGCCAGGTCGCGGCGACGGTTGTAATCGGCACGGGCGCGGTCCACCGCGGTCTGGCGCACCGCCATGTCGGCCTGCGCCGAGCTGACGTTGTTGTACAGGCCGCGTACGCGACGGACGGTGTTGGCCAGATCGGCACGCGCGCTTTCGACCTGGATCTTCGCGTCGCTGTCGTCGAGCTTCACCAGCACGTCGCCCTTGTGCACGAGGTCACCGTCGTCGGCGGTGATCGACAGCACGGTGGCGGCGAGCTGCGGCGTGATCTGCACGACGTTGCCGTTGACGTAGGCGTCGTCGGTGTCCTCGTACCAGCGACCGTCCACGAAGTACCAGACGGTCCAGCCGATGGCGGCGAGGACGATGACGGCAAGCAGAAGCTTGAGGAAGAACCCGCGACGGCTCTTCGGCGGCGGCGCCACGACGGCGCCGGCAGGGGCGGTGGTTTCTTGTGACATCGTTAGCTGCCTCGAGGAACGTAATTCAGTGGTTGGCCGGCGCGGCGGACGCGACCGGCTGGTCGGCGGCTTCGGGGCGGAAACCGCCACCGAGCGCCTGGATCAATTGAACGGAGGTATCCACCTGCTGCGATTGCAGGGCGGCCAGGCGCTGCTCGGATTCGAGCAACTGCTGACGCACCACCAGCGAATCGAGGTAGCTGCCCACGCCTGCCTTGTAACGCTGCTGCGAGAGGTCGTAGGCCTGCTGCGCGGCTTCATGTGCACGCTGCTGCGCCTGCAGCTGCGTGCCCACCGAGTCCAGCGCCGACAGGTCGTCGGCCACTTCGTTGAGCGCGCCGACCAGGGTCTTGTTGTACTGGGCCACGGCGAGGTCGTAGTCCGCATCCTTGCCGGCGAGGTTCGAACGCAGGCGACCGCCATCGAAGATCGGCAGGCTGAAGGCCGGTAGCACCTGCCAGAAGCGGGCGCGCGAGTTGAACAGGTCCTTCGAGCCACCCGCCGCCTGCGCGGCAAGGATGCCGATGGAGACATTGGGCAGGAACTCGGTCTTGGCCGCGGCGATCTCCTTCGATGCCGCTTCCACGCGCCAGCGCGCGGCAACCAGGTCGGCGCGATGACCCAGCAGGTCGGCCGGCAGGTTCACCGGGATCGCGACGGCCGTCGGATTCAGCGCCGAAGGACGGGTGATGTCCATGCCACGGTCCGGGCCCTTGCCCAACAGCACGCTGAGCGAGCTGCGTGCCGAATCGATCGCGCGCTGGGCCACGGCCATCTCGCGTTCGGCCGAAGCCACTTCGCTGTCGGCCTGCTTGACCTGCATCTGGTTGTCCACGCCGGCGGCGACGCGCTGGCGGGTCAGGTCACGCGAGGCGTTGCTGCGATCCAGTTCGGCACGGGCGACGTCCAGCTGGGTGAAGGCGTAGCCGAGCTGCACGTAGGCACGGGCGACGTTGGTCGAAATCTCGATGCGCGCGGCACGGGCATCGACTTCGCTGGCGCGCTGCGCACCCAGCGCCGCTTCCCAGGCGTCACGCTTGCCGCCCCACAGGTCGAGGCCCCAGTTGAAGTCGCCGTAGCCGTACTTGGTCCACGAGAAGTGGTTGCCCAGCGGCGCAGGGAAGAACGTGCCCGGCAGGTGGGCACCGGCCACGCCGGCACCGACCTTGGCATCCGGGCCACGCGCGGCATCGGCCGCACCGACCTGGGCCTGGGCCTGGCGCACGCGGATATCCGCGGCGGCGAGGTCAGGGTTGTCTTTCAGTGCTTCCTCGATGAGGCCGCTGAGCTGGCTGTCGCCGATGCCCGTCCACCAGTCGGCCGCCGGCCAGCCGGCAGGCGACACCTGCACCTTGGCCAGGCTGCGCTCGGCATGAAGGGTGGCAGGGTCGGTCAGCTTGCCCTGCGGCTCCAGTCCGCGGCTGGTGACGCAGCCGGAAAGGACCAATGCGGCCCCGACGGCCGCCACGAGAGTGTGCAGACGCATTGCGTTTCGCCTCGAACGTGTGGGTTCAGTCTTTGTCGCGGAGCGCGGTCAGCACCCGCTCCAGGTAATCGTGCAACTGCTCGCGCTCCGTCCCGGAGAGATCGCGCTGGGCGCGCTCCAGGGTGGCGACGTTGCTTTCGTGCAGGTGTCTCCACAGCGCGTCGCCCGCCTCGGTCAGCTCGATGCGCAGGGCACGGCGGTCCAGCTCGTGCGGCTGGCGACGCAGGTAACCCTTCGATTCGAGCTGGTCGAGCTGGCGGGTCATGGCGCCGCCATCCAGGTCCACCGCACGGGCCAGTTCGGTGGCCGTCATGGGGCCGATCGTGGCGAGGCGCTTGAGCACGTGGAACTGGGTGAATTTCAGGTCCGCCCCCTGCGCGGCGAGATCGGTCTCGATCGCCCTGACGATCTCGCTGCGCACCATGCCGATCAGGGCACCGAGGCTGTCGCGGCCGTCAGGGGAATAGCAGAGGGAAGGGTTCATGGACGTGCATTCTATTGCCCGGAATATAGTTGTCAAGGCAAATATGCGCACGTCGGATATTTTGTTATCCGGGTTTATTTATCCTTCATCGGCCAGCAGCGCGGCGAGCGCCGGGTCGCGCACCTCGAACAACTCGAAGACGCCGAGCGCCCGCAGGGTCGGCAACTGGGCGAGAAGCCGCGGTTCCAGGCGCCGCAGCTGCTCTTCCGGGGTGCTCGGGTCGAGCATGGAATGGGCGCAGGCGACGAACGTGACCAGGGCATCGCCGGCCTGGCGATCCTCGGCTTCCTCGGAAAACTGGGTGGTGACGAGACGGATCATGGGGGACCTCCGGCGTCGGTTGCCCCGTCAGGTCCCTTGAGGGGACAGCTGTCAGGACAGTTACTTGGGGTAGCAAATGTTAGCCAAGGAAGGTATCGGCCTGATAACGTTATCAGGCCAAGTTATGTCGAAGGTCGGCCAATATGCTTAATGATCGACTCCATCAGCTCCTGGAGAGCCCCGACGGGCCTCCCCTGATCGCCTATCACGCCCGGGGCGAGATCCCCCTGAAGGAAACCGACTGGCACAGCCATGTGCGTGGCCAGTTCTTCTACGTGGAAGAGGGCGTCTTCGTTACCCAGACCGAGCACGGCTCGTGGCTGCTGCCGCCCAAACGGGCCGGCTGGATGCCGCCGGGCGAACTGCATACGGTGAGCATTGCCGGGCCCAGCAGGGCCTGGGGTGTCTTCATCACCCCGACCATGACCCAGGGCCTGCCCGACAAGCCCTGCGTGGTCGGCGTGGACGACCTGCTGCGCGAGATCATCAAGCGCGCCTCGCTGTGGAGCGTGGAAGACGAGCCCACGCCCGAACGCGAGCGCCTGCTCGCCGTGCTGCTCGACGAAATGCGCCGCGCACCGGTGGAACCGCTGCATCTGCCGATGCCGGTGGACCGCCGCCTGCGTCGTATCGCCATGACCATGTACGAACGGCCCGACGACACGCGTTGCATCGAGGAATGGGCGTCATGGGCCGGCATGTCCACGCGCACGCTCACCCGCCTGTTCCGTCAGGAAACGCAGTGCAGCGTGGCCGAATGGCGACAGCAGGCGCGGCTCACGCGCGCACTGGAACGACTGGCCACCGGCGAACCGGTGTCGGTGGTGGCCGATGCACTGGGCTATGCCACGCCCAGTGCATTCGTGGCGATGTTCCGCAAGGCCTTTGGCGATTCGCCGGGGCGTTATCTCGCACGACAGGCGGCAGGCTGATCGCGGCATCAGTCGAAGGCGGGGCCGTCCATGTCGCGCCCCGTCGTCGGCTTGCACATCCATAGCGCTTCGAAGGTCATGGGATCGCCACCGGCACTGGCAACGACATCGACGCCGATACGGCCATGCACCCATGGCCCATGTTCGCCGGGAGCGGCCACGTCGTAGCAGGAGCGCACGCTTCGCCATGCGCCGGTGCCGACCATGGCCGTTTCCTGCTCACGGCATTGCGCCATGGCTTCCTCGTGGGTTGGCAGGCGATGCGTGCCGCTGACGTAGTGTTCTTCGCCGCAATCGACCACGACGGCGAGCGCCGGTGCGAACAGGCACAGCGACAGAATCAGGACAAACACGGACGGCATGCGCCGCCGCGTCGGTTGAAGAGTTCCCACCCCAGGCTCCTCGTAAAGGGACGTTTTCCAGACGGGGCAGCGTGACGGCCGCAAGAGCGGACCGATATGGAAGGATTCTCAAAAAATGTGAAGACGTCGCCTACGAAGGCGAGGCCTGTCTGCATGGGAGGTCAGTGCGCCGGAAAGCGGTAGCCGACGCCCGGTTCGGTCTTCAGCCAGCGCGGCGTGGCCGGATCGTCGCCCAGCTTCTGGCGCAGCTTGCCCATGACGATGCGCAGGTAATGGGTGTCCTGCACGTGCGTGCCGCCCCAGACCTCGCGCAATATCTGCTGCTGGCTCACCACGCGACCGGGGTGGCGCACCAGCAGTGAGAGCACGGCGAATTCCTTGCGGGTCAGCGACACCGGCTGGTCATCGAGAAACACCTCGCGCCGGGCCAGGTCCACCGACAGGCGTTCGTCGTCGTAGCGCACGGGCGCCTGCGGCTCGCCGCCCTTCGCGCTCTGCCGCAGCAGCACACGCAGGCGCGCCATCAGCTCCTGGATGCCGAAAGGCTTGGTCACGTAGTCGTTGGCGCCAGCATCCAGCGCCTTCACTTTTTCCGTTTCCGCGTCACGCACCGACAGCATCACCACCGGCACGGGGCTCCAGCCACGGATCTCGCGCAGCACGTCGTGGCCTTCCATGTCGGGCAGGCCGATGTCGAGGATGACGATGTCCGGCGACTGCGTGGCCGCAAGGCCCAGGCCCTCCTCACCGTTGGCGGCGAGCAATACCTGGTAGCCCTCGGCACGCAGGCCGATGTCGAGGAATCGGCGGATCTGGGCTTCGTCGTCGATCACCAGCACACGGTGGGCGGTTGGGTTCATGGGGTGTCGTCAGGTGGCGGAGGCAGTGGCAGCGAGACCCGGATGGTCGTGCCACCGCCCACGTGGGGCAAGGCCTCCACGCTACCACCATGCGCACCGATCATGCCGCGACAGATCGCAAGCCCCAGTCCCGTGCCCTGCTTGCCGCGATCGCCGCGCGATACCGAATAGAACATGTCGAAGATCCGGGCACGTTCGTCTTCGGGGATGCCCGGGCCACGGTCGGCCACGTCCACGAGCAGGCGCCCGGCCTCCGTGCGCACGATCACTCGCACGGCTTCGTCACGTGGCGAGAAGCTGGCCGCGTTCTCCAGGATGTTGAACAGCGCCTGCTCGATGAGCGCCGGATGCACGTGCAGCAGTACCGTATCGGCTGGCAGGTGCACGTCCACGCGGGTATCCGGAAACAGCTTGCGCAGGCGGCTTACCGAGGCGGCGACGATCTCGCCGGCATCCACCCAGTCGCGGTTGAGCTTGAGGGTGCCGTGGCCCAGGCGGGTCATGTCGAGAAGATTCTGGATGTAACGATCCAGGCGCTGGCCTTCGCCGAGAATGGCTTCCAGCAGTTCGCGCCGCTCCTCCACGGGCAGCTGGGCTTCGTAGCTGAGCAGGGTGCCCGCCGAGCCGATCATCGAAGCCAGCGGCGAGCGAAGGTCGTGCGACACGGACGACAGCAGTGCACTGCGCAGGCGTTCCGTTTCGCCCTGCACGCGGGCGCTTTCCAGCTCGGTGGCCAGGCGTGCGCGTTCCAGCGCCTGGCCGATGTCCTGCACCATCGCCAGCGCGAGGCCACGACGGTCTGCGTCAGGCTCGCGTGCGCCAAGCGGGAAGCGAAGCGCGGCGACGCCCGCACGCTGGTGTTCCGCACCCAGCGGCAGCATCCAGCACGACGCGGCATTGAGCGTATCGGTGTAGCGGCCTGCCGGTTCGGCATGGATCTCACTCCAGTCGGCAGCGGCGCGATCCTGTGTGGACAGGGCGAACGCATCCGGCATCGACGTCACCACGCCCAGGTGGGCACTCGCATCGCGGGCGAGGATCGCCACCTCGGCATCGAGCGTGCGCGCCAGCGCGCGGGCACCGGCGGCGCGAATACCATCGGCATCGGCGCTGGTCGCCAGCTGCTGGCCGAGGCTCACCAGCGCCCGGCCGCGCACTTGCGCGGCGCGCAGTGACGTCACCTGCCCCGCCAGGCGTGTCGCGAGCCGGCTGCATACCAGGGCCGCCGCCAGGAACAGTACGACGGCGAGCACGTCGTCTGCGTTGGCGATCGCCAGCGTGTAGCGGGGCGGCGCGAAGAAAAAGTTATAGCCCACGAAGCAGAGCAATGCGGTGTAGACGGCCACCGCCATGCGCGTGCGCACCGCCACGGCCAGCACGGCGGTGAGGAAGATCAGGGAGAGGTTGGCGACAGACAAAAAGCGGTCGGCCACGAAAGCCAGCGCCATGGCAGCCACGGTCGCCAGGGTGGCGAAGACGTAGTCCTTGCGGTCGTTCGGATGCTCGGGCAGGCGCAGCCGGCGGCGTGCACGGGCGCGCTCGGTCGGCGTCGCGACGATCGTCAGTTCCAGGTGTGCCCCGCGGCGGAGCAGTTGCTGGGTGAGCGAATAGCCGAGCCGGCGGGCGATGGGCCGCTCGCGCGTGCGCCCCACGATGATCTGGCCTACGCCTTCGCGATCGGCCCAGGCCAGCAGCTCGTCGGCCACGGCGTGACCACGCAGGATCACGGCCTCGCCGCCGAGGCGGCGGGCAAGCCGCATCGCGGCATCGACACGCTCGCGACGCTCGTCGGACAGGCCGCCGCGATCCACGAAGACGACGCTCCATGGCGCACCACGGCGTTCGGCGATGCGACGTGCGATGCGCACGAGGTATTCGCTCTGTGCGTGACCATCGATGGCGGCCATGCAACGACGACGTACCGGCATGGCGCCGCCGCGCGCGAGCATGTGTTCGCGCAGGTCGCTGTCCACGTGCGAGGCAACGGTTTCCACCGCCAGTTCGCGCAGTGCGGCGAGATTGGTCGGGGAGAAGAAGGCATCGAGTGCCACGGCTGCCGTTTCCGGCACGTAGACCTTGCCCTGTTTCAGGCGACCGATCAGTTCGCGCGGCGGCAGGTCCACCAGCACGATGTCGCGTGCGCGGTCGAGGAAGGCATCGGGCACCGTCTCGCGCACGGCCACGTTGGTGATGCGGCGCACCTGGTCGTTGAGGCTTTCCAGGTGTTGCACGTTGAGGGCCGTGTACACCTCGATGCCCGCGTCGAGCAGTTCGGCGATGTCCTGCCATCGGCGGGCGTGGCGGCCGCCGGGCAGGTTGGTGTGAGCCAGCTCGTCGACGAGGATCACCGCCGGGCGGCGGGCAAGGGCCGCTTCGAGGTCGAATTCGCGAAATTCACGGCCGGCGTATTGGGCCGTGCGCGTCGGCAGCACTTCCATGCCGTCGAGAAGGGCGGCCGTTTCCGCACGACCGTGGGTTTCGACCAGGCCCACGACTACGTCGATGCCCTGCCGGCGCAGGTCGCGCGCGGCGGAGAGCATGGCGTAGGTCTTGCCGACCCCGGGCGCGGCGCCGAGGAAGATCTTCAGTCGCTGGCCGACATCGTTCTTTACCGTGTTGAGCAGGGCATCGGCCCGGGCGTCGCGGGTGTCGGTCATGGGTCGATGGCCTGGGGGGATGGGAAAATCCTAATGGATGTGGGGGTGGGTGGGGCATCGCTTCGGAGCGGTCGCGCGCGAGGCGCGCTCCTACACGAGCCTGTTGCGTATCGCCTGGGCCGGTCGCGCGCGGGGCGCGCTCCTACATGGGTCCGTTGCGTATCGCCTGTGGCGGTCGTGCGCGACAGGGGTGCCGTGTAGGAGCGCGCCTTGCGCGCGACCGGTCCGGAGCGACCGCGGTTACCGCGACGCCCGATCCAGCGCGAGGTTGAGCTGCACCACGTTGACCCGCGGCTCACCCAGCACACCGAACTGCCGACCCTGCGTATGGGCGGCTACCAGTTCACGCACCTTCGCCTGCGCCAGCCCACGTAGCCGCGCCACGCGAGCCAGCTGGTATTCGGCAGCGGCCGGGCTGATCTCCGGGTCCAGGCCGCTGCCCGAGGCGGTGACCAGGTCCACCGGTACGGGCGCCTGGTTGCCCGGATCAGCGGACTGCAGGGCAGCGATACGCTGCTTCACGGCATCCGTGAGCGCCGGATTGGTCGGGCCCTGGTTGGACGGCGACGACGACGCGCCATTGTTGGACGTCGGCGTCGTAGCCGACGGACGGCTCCAGAAATAGCGCGGATCCGTGAACGACTGGCCGATCAGCGACGAACCGACCGGCTTGCCGTCACGCTCCACGATGCTGCCGCCGGCTTCATGCGGAAACAGCAGGTGGCCCAGGCCACCGACCACGGCCGGATAAGCCACCCCCGTGACGGCGGTCAGCAGCAGGAGAAGGACGATCGCGTTGCGCAGCAGGGTGCTCATGGGTGTTGCCTCAGTAATGCAGGATCGCGTCGACGATGGCGCTCAGCTGGTTGTTCTTGCGACCGCCGTCGTAGGCGGCCACGTCGTACGACTTCTCGTAACGCAGCTCGGGGCGGATCTCCAGGTCCTGGCTGACCCAGTGCGTCATGCCCAGCGTGTGCGTCGTGTAGCGCGTGGCGTAACCGGTACGCTGACCCTTCTGGTCGTTGTACCACTCGTTGCGAAACGAGAACATGTTGGTGGTGTTGATCGCCACGTTGAAGTAATTGACGATGCCGTACTCACCCGCCTTGCCGGCCGTGGCCGACGAACCCGGCACGCCCGGCGTGCCATCCGGGCCATAACCCGGGATGTTCCGGCCGTACATGTAGTACGCCTCGGTGAGGATGTGCACGCTCTCACTGAAGCGATGGCCCCACGTCGTCACGTACATCTGCACGTTGTTGTAGTTGTAGTCGGACGAGTTGAAGCTGTTGACGCAGGGATACAGCATGTCGTTGTTGTCGGCCGACACCCAGCGCACGCAGGCCTGCAGGGTGGGTCGCGACTGATGGTTCCACACAGCCGTGTCGTTGCCACCATTGATGCCGATCTGCACCGTCCACTGCTGGTTGAGGCGTGTGGTGGTCATGATGCCCATCTGTGTATACGGGTCGACCGTATAGAGCACCGAGTGGGTCACGAGATAATTGTTGGGCGAGAACTGCGCCTCGATATCGGGCAGCGACAGGTAACGACCCACGCGCACGACCATGCCCTCGGCGATATGCGGCAGATAGATTTCGCCGTAGAACAGCATCGGGTCGTAACCATAGGTCTTGCCCGGCAGCGCCTGGTCCGCACGCGGATTGTTCAGGTACTGGTTGCTGAAGACACCCTTCATCGTGGTGTAGTGGTAGTCGTAACCGTAAAGGTTATCGATGTGGAAACCCCAGTCGATGTGGTCAGTCTGCACTGTGTCCGGCAGGCGCTCGATGCGCAGCAGCGCCTGGTTGAACTCGACACGATTCGGACGCGTGGCATACGACAGCGGGTAGTTCGTGTGCTGCGAGCTGCTGGCGTTGACCGACGGATTGATCCAACCGTATACCTCGATGCGGTTGTCCTTCATCCACTTGCCGACGCGGGTGCAGGTCAATGCCTTTTCCAGCGGGTACTGCGAATTCAGGTTCGGTACGCCGATGGGGTATTCGACACCACCTAGCTGCCACTCCGCCGAGGGGAACGGCATCGACGGGAGCGGCGACGGCATGGCGCGGCGTGCCGGCGCCGGAGCGTTCGGGTCGGCGGGCTGGGCGTCTTCGCTATAGGCAGCGGCAAGACGCGTGAAGAAGCCCTTGGAGCAGTCGTCGCTGCCGTCGGCGGCAAGCGCCTTCGAGACCGGGGCGACCGCGAGGATGGCGGCAAGAAAAGCATAACGAGTGGTGCGCATGGTTGGACCGATCCCTTCCGGGACCCCTTTTCGGTGTGTGTGAGTGGGTGTTGCGTCAGATGCCGGCGTAGCCGCCGAGCGTGTATTCGTCGTCATCGCGGCCCACGATCACGACGCGCGGACGCAGCGTCGTGACGGGAGCAGTGTTCGCGCCGGTAGCCTGTTCGGTGTTCACGACGCGCACTTCCATGTCCAGGTCGGCGCCTTCTTCGATGAGCAGGGTGAGCTTGACGGATTGCATGGTGATACCTCGGGTCAGGCCAGTCCGACCAGGACCAGCAACATGTCGATCAGCTTGATGCCGACGAACGGCACCGCGATGCCGCCCAGGCCGTAGACGAGCAGGTTGCGGCGCAGCAGCGCACCGGCGCCGAGCGCACGATAGGCCACGCCCTTCAGGGCCAGCGGAATGAGGAAGATGATGATCAGCGCGTTGAAGATCACGGCGGAGAGAATCGCGCTCTGCGGTGTCGCCAGGTGCATCACGTTGAGCGTATTGAGCGCCGGATAGGTGCTGGCGAACGCCGCCGGGATGATGGCGAAATACTTGGCAATGTCGTTGGCGATGGAGAACGTGGTGAGCGCGCCACGGGTGATCAGCATCTGCTTGCCGATGCCCACCACCTCGATCAACTTGGTCGGATTGGAATCCAGGTCGACCATGTTGCCGGCTTCTTTCGCCGCCTGCGTGCCGCTGTTCATCGCCACCGCGACATCGGCCTGGGCAAGCGCCGGGGCGTCGTTGGTGCCGTCACCGCACATGGCCACAAGGCGGTTCTCGGCCTGGATGTCACGGATCAGCTTGAGCTTCGCTTCAGGGGTGGCTTCGGCGAGGAAGTCGTCCACGCCGGCCTCGGCCGCAATGGCGGCGGCGGTGAGCGGGTTGTCGCCGGTGATCATGATCGTGCGGATGCCCATGCGGCGCATCTCGGCGAAGCGCTCCTTGATGCCGTCCTTCACGATGTCTTTCAGCTCGACCACGCCCAGGGTCAGCGCGCCGTCGACCACGATCAGCGGCGTGGCGCCACGACGAGCGACGTCTTCGGCCATGCGACGCACCAGCGGCGGCATGTGGCTGTCCTGCGAATCCAGGTAGCGCTCCACGGCATCCATCGCGCCCTTGCGGATGTGGCGGGTGCCGGTGTCCACGCCACTCATGCGGGTCTGCGCGGTGAAGGGCACGAACACGGCACGTGCATCGTCGCGACGGCGACCGCTCCAGCCGAAGGTGTCGTTGGCAAGGGCCACGATGCTGCGGCCTTCCGGTGTTTCGTCGGCGCGCGAGGCCAGTTCGGCGGCTTCGGCCAGTTCGCGTTCCTCGATGCCCGGTGCCGGGTGGAAGGCCACGGCCTGACGGTTGCCGAGGGTGATCGTGCCGGTCTTGTCGAGCAGCAGCACGTCCACGTCGCCTGCGGCCTCCACGGCACGGCCGGAGGTGGCGATGACGTTGGCGCGGATCATGCGATCCATGCCGGCGATACCGATGGCCGAAAGCAGGGCACCGATGGTGGTGGGGATCAGGCAGACCAGCAGGGCGATGAGCACGGTCAGGCTGATCGGCTCGCCGCTGCCGGCGGCCTGCACGCTGTAGATCGAGTAAGGCAGCAGGGTGGCGCAGGCCAGCAGGAAGATCAGGGTGAACTTCGCCAGCAGGATCGTCAGCGCGATCTCGTTGGGTGTCTTGCGCCGGGAGGCGCCTTCCACCATCGAGATCATGCGGTCGAGAAAACTCTCGCCCGGATTGCTGGTGATCTTCACCACGATCCAGTCGGACAGCACGCGGGTGCCGCCGGTGACCGCGCTGCGATCGCCGCCGGACTCGCGGATCACCGGTGCGGATTCGCCGGTGATGGCGCTTTCGTCCACGCTGGCCGCACCGACGACGATCTCGCCGTCGCCGGGCACGATGTCGCCGGCTTCGACCAGCACGTGATGGCCGGTACGCAGGTCGCTCGACGGCGTGAACGTAATGGCAGCCTCGCGATCCGGGCCAGCCAGCTTCTTTGCTGCCACGTCGCGACGCGAACCGCGCAGTGCATCGGCCTGGGCCTTGCCGCGACCTTCCGCCAGCGCCTCGGCGAAGTTAGCGAACAGCAGCGTGAACCACAGCCACAGGCTCACCCAGAAGATGAAACCCGTGGGTGCCTCGCCGTGACCGGTGAGCGCCTGCACCCAGAGCAGGGTGGTGAGCACGCTGCACACGAAGACGACGAACATCACCGGATTGCGGAACTGCAGCCGCGGCGAGAGCTTGAGAAACGCGTCGCGCAGGGCGCGCATCACCAGCGCACGATCGAAACCGCGCGGCGTATGAGCATGGGTGTTCATGGATCAGTGGCCCGTGGCGGACATCAGGTGTTCGGCGATCGGCCCGAGGGCGAGTGCCGGGAGGAAGGTGAGCGCACCGACGACGATGACGACGCAGGCGAGCAGGGTCACGAACAGCGGCGTATGCGTGGGCAAGGTGCCGGCGGACGGCGGCACGTGACGCTTGGCGGCCAGCGAACCGGCCATGGCCAGCATCGCGATGGCGAGCGGGAAGCGTGCCAGGAACATGCAGATGCCGAGCAGGACGTTCCAGAAGGGCGTATTGGCCGACAGACCGCCAAACGCACTGCCGTTGTTGTTGGACGCCGAACTCACGGCGTAAAGCATTTCGCTGAAGCCGTGTGCACCCGGATTGGAGACACCGGCCACGCCTGCGGGACTCATCACCGCCACGGCGGTGCCGATGACCACCAGGGCGGCGGGAATCAGCACGGCGAGACTCGCCATCTTCATTTCATACGCTTCGATCTTCTTGCCGAGGTATTCTGGCGTGCGGCCCACCATGAGGCCTGCGATGAAGACCGCGACCACGGCGAAGGCCAGCATGCCGTACAGACCTGCACCGACACCGCCGAAGATCACTTCGCCCAGCTGCATCAGCCACATCGGCACCAGGCCACCCAGTGGGGTGAGCGAGTCGTGCGCGGCATTCACCGCACCGCAGGACGCGGCCGTTGTGATGGCGGCGAACAGACCCGACGAGGCGATGCCGAAACGGGTTTCCTTGCCTTCCATGTTGCCGCCGCTTTGCAGGGCGGAGGCCTGTGCGTCGATGGCCAGACCGTGCAGCGCCGGGTTGCCCGCCTGTTCCGCTGCCACGAGGCCTACGGTGAGCGGCACGAAAATAAGCAGCATGGTGGCAAGGATCGCCCAGCCCTGGCGGCGGTCACCCACCATGCTGCCGAAGGTGTAGCAAAGCGCCGCAGGGATAAGGAAGATCGCCAGCATCTCGATGAAATTCGAGAACGGCGTGGGATTCTCGAACGGATGCGCGGAGTTGGCGTTGAAGAAGCCGCCGCCGTTGGTGCCGAGCATCTTGATCGCCACCTGCGAAGCGGCCGGGCCCATCGGCAGGGTCTGCGTGCCGTGCTGCACGGTGGCTACGTCGAGGTAGGCCGATACGTTCTGCACCACGCCCTGCGAGATCAGCAGCAGGGCCATCACCAGCGAAAGCGGAAGCAGGATGTAGAGCGTGGTACGGGTCATGTCGACCCAGAAGTTGCCCACCGCCGCGCTACCGCGACGCACGAAGCCGCGCACCAGGGCTACCAGCACGGCAATGCCCGTGGCGGCCGAGAGGAAGTTCTGCACCGTGAGGCCGAGGGCGTCCGTGAGGTAGCTCATGGTCGACTCGCCCGTATACGCCTGCCAGTTGGTGTTGCTGGCGAAGCTGATGGCGGTGTTCATGGCCAGGTCCGGGGCCAGGGCGCCGAAGTGCTGGGGGTTCAGCGGCAGCCACTGCTGGGTGCGCTGGAGCAGGTAAACGGCAGCGAGGCCGGCCACGTTGAACACGAGCATGGCCAGCGCGTAGCGCTTCCAGCCCATGTCCTCGTCGGCACGAATGCCCGCCAGGCGGTAAAGCATGCGTTCCACCCCTGAACCGAAGCGGGTGACCTTGTTGGGCTCGTCGGAGAAGACCAGGGCCATGTAGCTGCCCATGGGCTTGACCAGGGCCAGCAGCACGACCAGAAACAGGCCGACCTGGAAGAAGTCGTTGGCGGTCATTCGAACCACTCCGGCTTCAGCAGGGCCACGCAGAGGTAGCCGGCCAGCGCGACCGCGATGGCGGTGGCGACGATGTACACGAAAGACATGACGGCAGCTTCCTCAGCGACGACCCAGGCGGTCGCAGATCATCAGGAAGCCGATCGTCATGGCGGTGAGCACGACGGCAAGGAGGACGTACAGGAATTCCACGGGGGCAATCCGTCATGAAGGGACGGTGCGTATTGTTCGTTTCCGCGGATATTTACGGTGTATCGGGGCGGGGAGGGGGCGTAACGTTTGTGTAAATTTTTATATGGCCCTGATATCCACCAGCAACCGTCGTTCCAGCGAAAGCTGGAACCTGGCGCGATGCAGCCGGTTGTCGCGATGACGCCCCCTACGCCAGAGCCGATGCAGCGTCTTCGCCCTGCTGGCAAACCGGGGCGCTGGGTTCCTGTTTTCACAGGAACGACGAGCGTGGGTGTCGTTCCTGTGCAGGTTACCTTCGCTGGCTACTCAGCGAGTGCCTTCCAGGCGTTCCTTGAACAGCTCGTCGATGCGGCGGTATTCGTCGTACCAGGAATCCGGGTGGACGAAGCCGTGGCGCTCCAGCGGGTACAGCGACATCCAGAAGTTCTTCTTGTGCAGCTCGATGAAGCGCTGGTACATGCGCACGGTATCGCTGGCGAGCACGTTGTCGTCGATCAGCCCGTGCTCCATCAGCAGCGGATCAGAAAGGTTCTCGGCATAGCGGATCGGCGAGCTGGTGGCATACGCCTCCGGATCGAGCTGCGGGTCGTTCAGGATGTTCGAGGTGTACTCGTGGTTGTAGCTGGTCCAGTCGGTGACCGGACGCAAGGCCGCGCCTGCCGCGAACTCGCCCGGTGCGCGCAGCAGCGACATCAGCGTCATGAAACCGCCGTAGCTGCCGCCGTAGATGCCCACGCGCTTCGGATCGACGCCCTGGTTCTTCACCAGCCACGCCTTGCCATCGAGCAGGTCTTCCAGTTCCGGATGACCCATCTGGCGGTAGATCGCCGTGCGCCAGTCGCGGCCGTAACCCTTCGATGCGCGGTAATCCACGTCGAGCACCACATAGCCGCGCTGCACCAGCATGTTGTGGAACATCTGCTCGCGGAAGTACGCGGGATAAGACAGATGCACGTTCTGCAGGTAGCCCGCACCGTGCACGAAGATCACCGCCGGACGCCCCGAGGCCGGTGCCGCGCCTTCGCCATAAAATTTGGCGTAGATGGTGCCCGCACCATGGCTGGAGGGCATTTCCACCACCTTCGGTGCGATCCATTCACGCGCCTTGTAGCCCGGCTTGCGCGTATCGGTGAGATCGCGACCCTGGCCACCATCCACGCCGATCACCGCCAGCTGCGACGGCACGTAGGCCGACGAATGCAGCACGGCCAGCGAGCGCCCGTCGGGCGACAGCGAGAAGTCGTCGAGGCCTTCGTAACGCGTGATGCGCGACAGCTCGCCACCGGCAGCCGGCACCTTGTAGATGTCGTAGCTGTACGGCGCCACCTTGTTGGAACGCACATAGAAGGTATTGCCATCCGGCGACAGCACCGGGTGATCCACCTCGAAGTGGCCGGAGGTCAGCGCCGTGGCCTTGCCACCGGGCGCGCGCGTATACAGCTGCGACCAGCCGCTTTCCTCACTGAGGTACCACAACGTGCGGCCGTCACGCAGCCAGCCGAAATCGTTGTAATCCCAGTTGATCCAGGCCTTGTCGGTGAGACGATGCTGGGTGACCAGCGCATGGCGGTCGAAATCCACCGTGGCGATCCAGCGATCCTTGTTGTCGATGGCGCGCAGCTGCACGGCCACCTGGCTGCCTTCATCGTTCCAGACGATGCCCTGGCTGTATTCGCTGTTGACGATGAGTGGGCGCTTCTTCGGCGCGGCGAGCGCGTCGGCGCGATCGTTCTTGCCGTCCTTGCGCAACGCTGCGACGGTCTTCGCACGGATGTCGGCCAGCGGATCGTCGGAAATGCCGGGCAGCGTGGCCGTATCGAGGTCGAAGCTGGCGTGCTTGCGCAGGTCGAGCAGGTGCAGCGACTGCGGTGCCGGATCGTTGCGACCCACGTAGGGGCGCGTGGCTTCGGCTTCCGCGTAACCCGAATCGGTGACGTAGCGGGTGAGGTCGGCGACCTTGCCCTGATCGGCATCCTTGGCCTGGGTGACCACGATCATCCAGTGGCCATCGGGCGAGAGCGAGGTATCGGAGACCGACACATCCTTGCCCAGATAGAACGGCTGCGGCGCGCGACCCGTATCGGCGGCGGCGAGTGCGTCGGCGTCCGCGCGCATGGCGTCTTCATCCGCGCGCAGCTGGCGCAGGGTCTTGAACAGCGCCTGCTGGTCGTCCTTCAGGTCGTCGCTCTTGCGCTGCTTCGGGTCTTCGCCTTCCTTGAGCACGGCCGCCGGCGCCGCCGGACCACCGGCCATCGACCACGCGAACCAGTCATTGCCGCTGCGGAACGTGAGCAGGCGACCGTCGAGCGAGAAGCGCGGCTCGGCTTCCTTCGCGGCAGTACGGGTCACCTGCGTGGTGCTGCCATTGGCCAGGTCGCGCACGAAGACATCGCCGTGGCGCACGAAGGCTGCGTGACGGTGTGCGCGGTCGTACACGATGTGATTGCCGTCGGCCGCAGCCACCGCCGTGGGGTCGAGGCGCTCCGGCGCCCCGCCCGACGCAGCGACGCGATAGAGATCGCGCACCGGGCTGCCATCGCGCTTGAGCGCGTAGTAGACCTGGCGTCCGTCGACACTCCAGTAAGGCAGTTCCACCGCCGGCCCGATCCAGTCCGGATCGGCCATGATCGTTTCCATGTCGAGCGGCGCCTGGGCCGAAAGGGCCGGCGCAGCGGCCAGGGCGGTGATGAGGGCAGCGGCGAGTACGCGCATAAACAAAGAGCTTCCGCGAGGACAAAAGAAGCCAGCATAACCGCCACACACCCCTTGTAGGAGCGCGCCTTGCGCGCGACCGGGGGTGACGATATCCATCATGTCTTGCGATACCCCGGTCGCGCGCAAGGCGCGCTCCTACATACAGGACTCCCGGCAGGGGTGGGGTGGGTGGAGGGTTTGCTACCCTCGGGTCCCCCTTTGTCATGAGGCCGCCTCCATGCGCGTCATCCTGCCCCGTCTCCTCGCCGCCAGCCTGCTCGTGGCCTTCAGCGCCCATGCCGCCCCGGGCACGCCACCGCAGACGCCCAAGCGGATGGTCTCCGAGACGCTGGCCGGCGTGCCGGTGAACGATCCCTACCGCTGGCTGGAAAACCCCGAAGCGGCCGACGTAAAGCAGTGGATCGAGGCCCAGAACACCTATACCGAGTCCACCATCGGCGCCATGCCGCTGGGCAAGGAGCTGAGCGCGCGCATCCGCGAGCTGGCGATCACCTCCACCACCCGCTCGTCGCCGACGCTGGCCGGCGGCACGCTGTTCTACTTCGAGAACACGCCGCCCCAGCCGCAGCCGGTACTGGTCGCGAAGAAATGGCCTGACGGCGACACCCGCGTGCTGGTCGATCTCAACAAGGGTGACGGCAATACGGCAATCACCGAATACTGGCCGTCGCCGAGCGGTCGTTATCTTGCCTATGGCACGGCCGAAGGCGGCAGCGAACTGACCACCATCCATATCCTCGATACCAGCACGGGCAAGGCCCTGCCGGACGAACTGCCCTGGGCCGGTGGCGGTACCGCCCCGCAGGCACTGGCCTGGGACGCCGACGAGAAGGGCGTCACCTATGCCCGCTTCGATGCCCCCACCAAGGACAAGCCGCTGACCGGCTTCGACGCCTACCTGGCCCATCACGTCATAGGCCAGCCGGCGGCAAAGGACACCACCGTGTTCGGCAAGGGCTATTCGCCCATCGCCGAATACATTCTCGACGAAGGTCGCGGCGGCAAGTCCACCGCGCTGCTGGCCAACGAGGGTGACGGCGGTCCGGCCGAGGTCTACCTGCGCGACGGCAAGGGCGAATTCCGCAAGGTGCTGGGTCGCGACGCCGATGTGCGTTCGGCCAGCTGGGTCGGCGACCGCCTGTTCGTCGTCACCTTCGCCAACGCACCGCGCGGCCGCATCGTGGCCGTCGATGCCCAGGGCAAGACGACCGACGTACTGGCCCAGGGCGACGGCGCCATCCAGAAGGTAAAGCCACTGGGCGACGGCTTCCTCGTGGTGCGCAGCGCCGGTCCCGACTGGTGGGCCGACCAGTACGATGCGAAGGCCACGCTCGTGCGCCGCGTGCCGCTGCCCGCCACGGGCGTGAGCATCGGCGGCATCGCCTCGGAGAAGGGCCAGGACAAGGCACTGATCACCTACGGCGGCTGGACCACGCCCACGCACTGGGCCGAGTACGACGGCAAGACCGGCACCCTGAAGACCATCTTCGAAGTGAAACCAGCGGCCGATTATTCGAAGGTGCGTGTCACCCGTATCGACGGCACCTCGAAGGACGGTAGCAAGGTCCCGGTGACGGTGATCTCGATGGACGGGATCGCACCGAACGGCAAGCGCCCGACCATCCTGTACAGCTACGGCGGTTTCGGCATCCCGGTGACGCCGGGCTTCATCGGCCCCAACCTCGCCTGGCTGGAACGCGGCGGCGTGCTTGCGTACGCAAACATCCGTGGCGGCAACGAGTTCGGCGAAGCATGGCACGAGCAGGGCCAGAAGCTGCACAAGCAGAATGTCTTCGACGACTTCTATGCCGCATCGCAGGCACTCATCGACACGAAGTGGACCGACACGCAGCACCTGGGCATCCTCGGCGGCAGCAACGGCGGCCTGCTGATGGGCGCGTCGCTCGTGCAGCACCCGGAGCAGTACCGTGCCGTGGTCGGCATGGTCGGCATCTACGACGTGCCGCGTCACGAAACAGCGTTCGCCAATGGCCCGTACAACGTCAGCGAATACGGCACGGTGAAGGATGCCGCGCAGGCGAAGGCCACGCTGGCCTATTCGCCGCTGCACAACGTGAAGAAGGGCACGAAGTATCCCGCCGTGCTACTCACCACCGGAGCGAATGACCCGCGCGTCGCGCCCTGGCAGTCGCGCAAGTTCGCCGCGGCATTGCAGGACGCCACCACGTCCGGCCAGCCGGTGCTGCTGCTGACGCGCATGAATGCGGGGCATGGCATCGGTGCGCCTTTCAGCCAGCGTGTAGGCAATGCGGCGCTGTCGATGACATTCTTCGCCACGGAGCTTGGCCTGGGCGAATAAACCCCTCGCGCGCAGGCGCCTCCTTGTAGGAGCGCGCCTCGCGCGCGACCGTTCATTGCGCAATCTGTCGGCGTTGCCGCCCAACCCGTCGCGCGCAAGCACGCTCCTACAATGCACCGCGGCTACCGGGCCGACCGTACCGACGACCAACGCCCCCCTGTAGGAGCGCGCCTCGCGCGCGACCGGCATGACGAATGCATGGATGTTTACGCGACAACCGGTCGCGCGCAGGCGCGCTCCTACAAGGGATACCCGCCGTCGCTTATGCTCTGGATACCCGCCCCCTGAGCCCCCTGCATGAAAGCCCTTCCGCTTTGTCTCGCGCTTTTCGCCGCGCAGCTGGTTACCGTATCTGCGCTTGCCTCTCCTGCACCGACGACTACCGCACACCGGTCTAACGACAGCGATCGCAGGGCCATCGAAGCCCTGCTGGCGAACTACACGCGATGCGTCACGCAGGGCGATGAAGCAGGTTTTCGCGACATGCTTCTGGATGACCGGATTCCGTTCTCTGACGTCGCAACGACACCTGCCACAAATGCACCGGTAGACCTGCGCCAATACGAAGCCTTTCGCAAGGCCGTGTTCGCAAGCGGACAGCACTTCCGACAGCGCTTCTCGAATATCCACATCGAACAGAACGGGCCGCTCGCGCAGGTCTCGCTCGACTTCGTGACGGAGCGCGTGTCGGGCAAGCCGGAATCCGCAGCCGGATGGAAAGTGCTTCAGCTGGTGAAAATCGGTGATCGCTGGAAGATTGCCAGCGAGCTTTACACATTCTGACGCGGCAGGAATTTCCGCCGGATGTCCCTGCCTTCAAGGCATCACCTGCCGAACCCTCGCGCCCGGCAGGTGATGTCACTCCATCAGGCGATCAGCATGCCCAGCGGCGCCAGCGGGCCCACCGGAATGAAGTCGAAGTTCAGGATGCCTGCCTTCGCCAGTGGCAACGTTCCGACGATGTCGCGTGCCTCTTCGACCGTTTCGGCGTTGATGAGGAAGACCACGCCAGGCGTGTCTCCACGGAACCAGAACTGGTCCATCTTGCCGTCCAGGTAAAGCCTGAGCGTGGCGGGTACCTCGCTCGGCATGTACTGCTGGCGCTGTTCCGGAGTAAGGGGAGCGTTGCCCGAGCCGATTGCGAACACTTTCATGAGTGGCCTCCTTGAGGGACCGTGTGTGGGGAGGGCTCAATCTAGTGATCGGCACGCGGCGCTGGTATTGTCGTAAACGACAACATTAGAGGCATTCACGCCATGCACATTCACATCCTCGCCCTCGAAGGATTGTTCGATACGGGCCTTACCGTCCTGCTGGACGCCCTGTCCATGGCCAACCGCTTCGCCATGCGCGAGGGTGGCACGCCACCTTTCCAGCTCACCGTCGTGGGCATGCGCAAACGGGTGAAGACCGCGCTGGGCATGCTCATGCCCACCACACCCATGGCCGGAACACCCAGCCCCGACTGGATCGTGGTGCCGGCGCTGGCCACGGGAACGCCCGATACACTCGTTCCCGCCCTGGCACGCGCGGATGTCAGGAAAGCCACGGCGCAATTACTTGCCTGGCACGCCGATGGCACGCAGCTGGCCGCCTCGTGCATCGGCACCTTCCTGCTGGCCGAAACCGGCCTACTCGACGGCCGCGAGGCGACAACGACGTGGTGGTTGGGGCCGTTGTTCCGCCAGCGCTATCCCCGTGTGCAACTGGATGAATCGCGCATGCTGGTGCCCACGGATATCGGCGTCACCGCCGGTGCCGCGATGGGACACCTCGACCTCGCCCTGTGGCTGATACGTCGCACCAGTCCGGAACTGGCTTCCGTCGTGTCGCGGTACCTGCTGGCCGACCTACGCTCGTTGCAGGCGCCTTACATCATTCCCAACCACCTCGCGCAGGCCGATCCGCTCGTGCAGCGATTCGAACGCTGGGCACGCGACCGGCTGAAGGAAGGTTTTTCGTTGCAGGATGCCGCAAACGCACTGGCCACCAGCCCGCGCACCCTGCAACGTCGCTGCGAAGCCGTGCTGGGCAAGTCGCCGCTGTCCTATTTCCAGGACCTGCGCGTGGAGCGCGCGCAGTCGCTGCTTCACGGCAGCAAGCTCGACCTGGAATCCATCGCCGCGGAAGTCGGCTACGGCGACGGCGCCACGCTGCGCAGCCTGCTACGCCAGCGACTGGGCAGGGGAGTACGCGAGCTACGCACCGACCTCATGTAGGAGCGCGCCTTGCGCGCGACCGGTGATATCGGAACGATGAAAATTTTCGCGACAACCGGTCGCGCGCAGGCGCGCTCCTACAACAGCCTGCGATCACGTATGGAGAGGCGGCGGGGGCGGCCCTTGGCGCGACTGATGGAGGTGAGGGGAGTGGGCGGATAAGGCCGCGAAGCGGGGCCGGCCAGGAAGGCCGGCCTTTCCTGCCGAGACAGGATGTCGAGTCAGGAAACCCCGCCCGCTCACCGGGCCCGAAGGGGCGAAGCCATAAGACACTAGCCGCGTCAGCGGCTCTCCTTTCCCGAGGGACACCGCAGGCCGGAGCGACAAGGGCCGCCCCCGTCGCCTCGTGCGCCGCCACGCCTCACGCGCCGAGCGCGAGGCCGAAAGGCGAGCCTTTCCTACGGAGCGAAACACCATAAGGATTGGGTTCCTATGGAGCGCAGAATCGCCGATGCGATCGGCTCCCACACCTTCGGTAGGAGGGCGCCATCATTCGGAGACGCCACGTATCAAACGGTCGCGCGCGAGGCGCGCTCCTACAGGGTTACGTTAGGATGTGGGGTTGTTGCCTTGCTGGATCATTGCGATGACCTTGCCTACTGTCGAACACGAAACCCAGGCCGATCCCGGTTGGTCGGTGATCTGGCTGCATGGCCTCGGGGCCGATGGCAACGACTTTGCGCCGATCGTGCCCGAGCTGGTGGATCCGGCATGGCCTGGTATCCGCTTCGTGTTTCCGCATGCGCCCGTGCGGCCGGTCACGGTGAACAACGGCGTGCCGATGCGCGCCTGGTACGACATCAAGGGCCTGGCCATCGCCGACAAGCAGGATGCCGAAGGCATCCGCGCATCCATCGACGAAGTGGAACAGCTGATCACCCGCGAGAACGAGCGTGGCGTGCCCACCTCACGCATCGTGCTGGCCGGCTTCTCGCAGGGCGGCGCCATGACGCTCTCCGCGGGCCTGCGCCATCGCGAAGCGCTGGCCGGCCTGCTGGTGCTGTCCGCCTACCTGCCGCTGCACGACACCATCGAGGCCGAGCGCGCCGGTGCAAACCACGCCACGCCCATCTTCTGGGGTCACGGCGTCGCCGATCCCGTCGTGCCACTGCAGCTAGGCGAGCACTCCCGCCAGTTGCTCGAAACCCTCGGCCATCGCATCGACTGGCATACCTATCCCATGGGTCACCAGGTATCCCTGCCGGAAATCGCCGATATTCGCGCGTGGCTCACGGAGCGATTCACCGCTGCGTGACGTTGCGCGCGTCCGTGCCGGGAGGCATCCGGCATACTCCGCGCATGTCCACCGCGCCCCGCCCGTCCTCGCCCCTGCCCGATTTCTGCAGCCTGCCGGTGCTGTTCGCACTGCTGGTCGTGGGGGCACTTACGGTCAGCCTCATGCGGCTCGCGCCGGGCGCCACCGGCGGCTGGCGCGAATACAGTGCCGCGGTGCTGTTCACCAGCTGGCTGTCGATGCTGCTGACCGTGGCGTTGTGCAAGCTGCGTCCGGCCATGCAGCGGCTGCCAGGACCCTGGCCGTATGCGGCGGTCTGGCTGGTGCTGGTGGCGATGGCGGGCGTCGCGGCCGCCGTGCTGGGCTGGCTCGATCATGGCCTGTCCCTGGGCATCGGGCCTGCCGAACCGCAACGGTTCACGGTGATGGCCATGCTCTCCGCCGGCCTGCTTGGCGCCTGCCTGCTGCGTTACTTTTATGTCGTAGGGCAATGGCAGGCACGTGTCGCGGCGGAGGCGCAGGCGCAGGTCGCTGCGCTGCAGGCACGCATCCGGCCGCACTTCCTGTTCAACAGCATGAACACCGTGGCGGCATTGATCGCCGTGGACCCGCCCGCGGCGGAACGCACGGTGGAAAACCTCTCCGAACTCTTCCGCGCGGCACTGGGCAACGACCGCGATGCCATCGGCACGCTGGGCGACGAATGGCGACTGATCGACCGCTATCTCGAAATCGAGACACTGCGGCTGGGAGATCGCCTCGTCGTGGAGCGCGTGCTGGATGCACCCGACACACTCCCGCTGCCTCGCCTGTTACTGCAGCCCTTGGTAGAGAACGCCATACGTCATGGCATCCAGCCACGCATCGACGGGGGCACCCTGGGCATCGTGATCCGACGCGTAGCAGGCGGCGTGGACGTGCAGGTGGATAACCCTCTGCCACGCATTCCCGCACCCGCAGGTACGGGGCACGGCCTTCGCAGCGTCCGCGAACGTGTGCGTTATCACTACGGCGAACGCGCCCGCGTGGATGCCGCCGCACAGGACGCCCGCTTCGTCGTGCGCCTGTTTCTTCCGGAGGTCGCCCATGCGCGTGCTGATCGCCGATGACGAACCGCTGGCGCGGGCACGCCTGGCCGGCCTGCTCGCGCGACGCACCGACGTGGAAGTGGTGGGCGACGTCGGTGACGGCGAGGCCGTGATCGCCGCCTGCGAAACCCTGCATCCCGATCTGGTGCTGCTCGACATCGAGATGCCCGGCTTGCGCGGCACCGATGTGGCCAACCGTCTGGCCGCGCTCGCCATGCGTCCACAGGTGGTGTTCTGCACGGCCTATGAAGGCCATGCCCTGCAGGCCTTCGACCTGGGCGTCACCGATTACCTGCTCAAACCCGTCCGCACCGAGCGCCTCGACGAGGCGCTGGATCGTGCCGCCGCCAGGCTGCCCGTGCGATTGTCGACCTCCGGCACATGGTTGCGTGTGCGCCGGGGCAACGACGAGATCCGTATTGCCTTCGCCGAGGTGCTCTACCTGCTGGCCGAGGACAAATACGTCGCCGTGCATCACCCCCATGGCGTCCATCTCATCGACGACTCGCTGCGCCAGCTGGAAGCCAGCCACGGCGATCGCCTGATCCGCCTGCACCGCAACTGCCTGGTGCCCCGGGAGCGCCTGCTCGGCCTGAAGTCCCTCACCGATGGCCGCGTCATGGCCCGGCTCGATGGCAGCGAGGCCAGCCTGGAGGTCAGCCGGCGCAACCTGCCAGCCTTGCGGCAACTGCTGCGCGGCTGATCGTCGCGCTGCGCGCGACGGGGGTTTGCGGGACAATGGCGGGCTATGAGCGCGCCATCCAACGGAATATCCATGACAGCCCCGCTTCGCATCGCCACTCGTCAGAGTGCCCTGGCCCTCTGGCAGGCCAATCATGTTGCCGACCTGCTGCGCCGTGCCCATCCGGGCCTGCTGGTCGAACTGGTTCCCCTTTCCACCCGGGGCGATGAAATCCTCGACCGCTCACTCGCCACCCTGGGTGGCAAGGGCTTGTTCCTGAAGGAACTGGAAGTCGCCATGCTGGAGGGTCGCGCCGATATCGCAGTGCACTCGCTGAAGGACGTGCCGGCCGAACTGGAACCGGGTTTCACGCTCGGCGCCATCGTGGAGCGGGCCGATGCGGCCGATGCCTTCATCAGCAACACCTACGCCACGTTCGCCGACCTGCCGCAGGGCGCGAAGGTGGGCACCTCGTCGCTGCGTCGCCAGGCCCAGACCCGCGCATTGCGCCCTGACCTGGAACTGCTCGACCTGCGCGGCAATGTGAACACCCGGCTGCGCAAGCTCGACGAAGGCGAGTACGACGCCATCATCCTTGCCTGTGCCGGAGTGGAACGCCTGGGTCTCGGACACCGCATCCGCGCCCGTCTCGCCAGCCCGGACTGGCTGCCGGCACCGGGGCAGGGAGCTATTGCCGTTGAGGCACGGGAGGGCGACCTGCGTGTACTTGACCTTCTGGCCGCGCTGGACGAGAAGAACACCCGCACGGCCATCGACGCAGAGCGCGCACTCAACGAGCGACTGGGTGGCAGCTGTGCCGTGGCCATCGGTGCCTGGTGCGTGCCAACCGAGCGCGGCCTGGTGCTGCACGGACTGGTGGGCAATGCCGCCACCGGCGAGCTGATCCGGGCCAGTGCGGAAATCGAGGGCGACCGGCCGGTGGAGCTTGGCCACGAAGTGGCCGCGATGCTGATAGGGCAGGGCGCCGAAGATTTCCTCAAACCCCAGCGATAACCGCTAACTGTAGGAGCGCGCCTTGCGCGCGACCGGTTGTCGCGAATGTATCCATGGTTTCGCGACAACCGGTCGCGCGCAAGGCGCGCTCCTACACGATCAGAAGTTGTAGACGAGGTTGGTCGTCGTCAGCTTGTCGGTGCTTACCGTGCCCGGCTGGGTGTCGCTGTTGTAACGGATCTGGTAGCCGACCTTGAGCGCCATCTTCTTGGTCATGCTGACCGAGATACCAATGTCGTTCTGGTAGTACTGGTTCTTCGAGCCCGCTTCGATCAGCAGCGTGTCTTCCAGCGCCGTGTTGGCGGTAAGACGATACTTGCCGTTGACCAGGCCACGACCCACCACCTCGCTCTCGGCGTTCGGCGTGTAGCGTTCGGTCAGCGGCGAGCCGTTGGGACCAAGCGCCGGCGTGCCGTCGGGGTTGGTGATGTCACGGGTGGACTTGGCCGGCTGGTAGCGCTTGAAACCGGGACCGATTTCGAAGGACAGCTCGGCGCGCTCGTTCTTCAGCGCGATATAACCGTAGCCGACCGAAAGAATGCCCTGCCAGGTATTGGCGCCGAAGTCGTCGTGCTCATAGCGCGCCGCCGTCACCACGTAGCTGCGCGGGTCGAACTTGTAGCCTACCGATGCGCCGGTGTCGTAACGGTTCGCCGTGGTGCTGAACTTGTTGACCGTATTGCCTTCACCGTCCTGCACCGAGACCTCGCCCTTGGAGCGCAGGCCGTTGAGGAAGAAGTTGTTCTTCCACACCTCGTTTTCCTGGCTGAGGCCGAGCTTGGCGTTCGCGTTCTCGGAGCGCGAGTTGCCGCGGGCCGAGGCGAAGCCGAATTCACCCGAGCCGGTCCAGCCGCCGTTCTGTGCTGCATTGGTGTTCTGGTCGGCAGCAGGCGGCGTGGCGTTGGCGTCCTGGGCCGACGCAGCGAAGGGCAGCGCGGCGAGGACGAGCGTGGCGATAAGCAGTTGTTTCATCGTCTTCCCGAATAGGTGATTGGAATGGTTTTGCGCCCGGCCGCTCCAGCGACCGGACGTGGCGCACCCCCGCGCCGTGTTCTTTTGGTACGCCTCAGCCTTGCGGCAGCTGGGCGTAAGCGCGGCCGTAAAGCCGCTGCTCCAGGCATTGACCGACAAGGCAGCTTAACGCGGCCACACCGGCGCTCACGATCTGCCCCACCCCCTCGCCATGGGTGACCAGCAGCACGCAGGGCAGCCCCACGGAGAGGGCTGCCACGCCAAAGCGCCAGCCGAGCAGGGATGCGCCGCTGCGGCCGGTGGTAAGCCATGCCGTCTGGCCGCGCTCCTCGGCCAGCTGGCGCAGCGAGCGCCAGCGCAGACCCTCGACCACACCCGTGGCGAGCCCCACGGCCAGCAGCGCCAGCCGCCAGGGATTGAACGGTTCGCCCCGGGTTTCCGTCTGTGCGGCCACGCATAGCCAGAACCACAGGCCACCTGCAAACAGCGCCCCCACCGTGCGGCCCAGCGGCTGCACATTGGCCATCGTGGCCAGATCCACCGGCAGGGCGAGCTGCCGGGTCGTGCCCCGGCTGGTGAACACCAGGGTGGCCAGGCTGCACAGCATGAGGGCAGCGCCGGCCACGCGCGTGGCCCAGAAGTCGTTGCCACCGCGCGCAAGTCCGGCCAGGGCCAGCATGGGCATGTAGTTGAGCATCGCCACCAGGCCTTCCGCGGTCGGCATCATCCGGCGGACCGGGTTCCAGCCATGCCACTCAGGGGCGAAGGGCAGGCGCAGGCAGGTGGCCAGCAGGCCCAGGCTCACCAGTACCAGGCCGATCGCCAGCGGTACCAGCACCTCGCCACGGCCATCGGGATACAGGCCCAGGGCCAGTGACGTGCCCAGGACCATCCACAGGCCATGGCCCGCTGCCGTGGCGGTCTGGATGACTGCCGTCGGCACGGAAAAGAGCAACTGGGCACGCCGCTTGTCGCCGGGCGGGTCTTGGCGACCCAGGGCGACGGTCGACGTGTCGTTCGGTTCCGCCATGGAGGGAAGCCTTGCGGCGAATCGCAAAGCAGCATTTTGCGGGTTGCCGCCCTCGGGCGCAAACCGGAAGGCGGACGGGGCCCCAGGCCGACGCCCTTGCGGAGCGCCCCGGCCACCGCCATGCTTGGGTTGCGTAGATACGGGCGTCACACCCGTACGGACACACTACCCACGCTTCATCTGCCGGCGACACCCATGGACCGCTACGAGCGCATTCTTACCCTGCACCGACTGCTGAAGTCCGCGCACTATCCGGTGCCTTTGTCCCGCCTCATGGACGAACTGGAGTGTTCGCGCGCCACGCTTTACCGCGACGTCGCCTTCCTGCGCGATGCCCTGGGCGCCCCCGTCCAGAGCGTTGCCGGCGAACAGGCGTCGTTCCGCTACGAAGCGGGCGAGGGCGACAGCTTCGAACTTCCCGGCCTGTGGCTCACCAGCGACGAGCTGGCGGCCCTCATGGCCCTCAACGAACTCATCGGACGCTCCGACCCTGGCGTGCTGGCCGGCGCGCTCGCACCGTTCAAGGCGCGCATCGAGCGGCTGCTTTCCGACCATGGCAGCGGCAAGGCCCTGCCGGTGGACCGCATCCGGGTGATTTCCTGGGGCGCGCGCAAGATGGACCAGCAGGTGTTCCGCATCGTCGCGGGCGCGGTGCTGGAGCGGCGCCAGGTCACCTTCCGCTATCGTGCGCGCACCACCAATTCAGACACCAAGCGCACGGTCTCGCCGCAGCGGCTCACGCACTATCGCGACAACTGGTACCTCGACGTATGGGACCACGACCGCGAGGCGCTGCGCAGCTTCGCCGTGGACCGCATCGCCGAACCGCAGGCGCTGGAAGCCCGCGCACGCGACGTGGAAGAGGCCGAACTCAACGACCTGCTCGCCTCCAGCTACGGCATCTTCGCCGGCAAGCCCAAGGCCTGGGCCACGATACGCTTCTCCTCGCATGCCGCACGCTGGGTAGCCGACGAGCACTGGCATTCGCAGCAGAAGGGCGAGTGGCTGCCCGACGGGCGCTACGAGCTCAAGGTGCCGTACTCGAACTCACGCGAACTGCTGATGGACGTGCTCAAGTACGGCCCCGATGCCGAGATCGTCGCACCGCTGCCGTTGCGCGAGGAAATGAAGATCCTGCTCCAGCTGGCCCTCACGGGTTACCAGAACGGGTCCGACGCCAATCACTAGCCATAGCGTTCCATGAGCGACATCGATATCGCCGACCCCGGGGCTCTCCCCGCCACTCACGGGCATCCGCGCAAGCCGCGCGTCGCGCTGGCACTCGGTGCGGGTGCTGCGAAGGGGCTGGCGCATATCGGCGCCATCGAGGTGCTTGAAGAGCACGGCTTCGAGATCGTCGCCATCGCCGGCACCTCCATGGGTGCGCTGGTGGGGGGCATCTATGCGATGGGCAAGCTCGATGTCTACCGCGACTGGGTGTCGACGCTGGCCCGTTTCGACGTGCTGCGCCTGGTGGACTGGAGCTTCTCCGGCGGCGGCTTCATCAAGGGCGATCGCATCATGGCGGCGCTGCGCGAGCTGATCGGCGAGGTGAACATCGAGGACCTCGACATCGGCTACACCGCCGTTGCCACGGACCTGGATCGCGAGCGCGAGGTGTGGCTCACCAAGGGGCCGCTGTTCGACGCAATCCGCGCGTCCATTGCGATTCCCACGCTGTTCCGGCCGTATCAGCATGATGGTCGGCGGCTGGTGGATGGCGCCCTGCTTAACCCGTTGCCCGTGCTTCCCTTGATGCGCGAGGAAGCCGATTACGTCATCGCCGTCAGCGTGGACGGCGCGGCCGAATTGCAGAAGGCACCGGAGAAGAATGTCACCGCCGTGCCGGAGCAGGGCTATGCCGCGCGGCTCGGCCGTCTCATCGGCAAGGTGCTGCCGCATTCCGATCCGAAGCCGAAAGACCCGGGCGCGTTCGAGCTGATGACCCAGGCGATGGACCTGATGCAGGCCAACCTGTCGCGGCTGCGCCTGGCGGCGTATCCGCCTGACCTGCTCATTGAGATGCCGCGCAATGTGTCCGCGGTGTACGAGTTTTACCGGGCGCGTGAGCTGATCGAGCTGGGGCGCGAGCGGACGGAGAAGATGCTGGAAGGGTGGGAGCCGCGGAATCTGCCGAAGGGGTGAGTGTGGGCCGCTTCGCCGGGCGGTCGCGCGCAAGGCGCGCTCCTACAAAAACCGACCACGCCCCGCCCCTGTAGGAGCGCGCCTCGCGCGCGACCCAATGCAACGCACCGTTACACCTGTAGGAGCGCGCCTCGCGCGCGACCCTATCGGCGATGCTTCAGAGCTCCTCGGTCTTCGTGACCTTCGCCCGGCGCATCAGCCATGCCACGCCGCGCAGGTCGGCCACGCCGACCCACAGGCGGTCGAGCATGCCGTACTTCGAGGTGCCCGCCGTGCGCGGGCGATGGCCCACCGGCACGCTCTGGCTGGCAAAACCCGCACGCTTCACCAGCGCGGGCAGGTAGCGGTGCATGTGGTCGAAGTAGGGCAGGCGCAGGAAGGTTTCGCGCTCGAACAGCTTGAGGCCGCAGCCGGTGTCCGGCGTGTCGTCGCGCAGCATGCGCGAGCGCACCGCGTTCGCGATCTTCGAGGAAATGCGCTTGTTGAAGCTGTCGCGGCGCGTGACGCGCCAGCCGGCGAAGAGCTTCAGGTCGGGTGCGGCACCTGCACGCGCATCCAGCAGCTTCGGAATATCGGCCGGATCATTCTGGCCGTCGCCGTCGAGCGTGGCGATCCATGGCGCACGCGCAGCGCGCACGCCATTCCACACGGCCGTGCTCTGGCCGCTGCGGGTGAGGTGGCGCACGATGCGCAGCTCCGGATACTGGGCGCGGGCGGCAGTAAGCACCGCTACGCTGTCGTCGGTGCTCAGGTCGTCGACGTAGATGATCTCGAAGTCGATCCGTCCACGCAGGGCCGAGGCGATCTCGGCGAGGAGGGGCGGGATGTTGTCGCGCTCGTTGAAGACGGGCACGACCACGGCGAGGTCGGTCATCGCGGTTCCGGAGGCAGGAATTCAGGGGCGGCATTATCGCCCAACCGGCGCCGCTTGGGCGCCGTGGCGCCCACATCCGTTCAGATCCGGCCCACGGCCTGTGTGGAAGGACCCTCGATGGCCGACCGCCAGGCGCGGGCCACGGCATCCATGGTGTGCCGGCTGGCGCCCTGGGCCATCACCACGAGGGTGCCGCCGCTCAGGGCCAGCTGACGGCCGTCCCAGCCATCGCGGCGGAATGAGCTGTCGCCATCGGTCATCTTGCCGGGCATGTAGAGGGCCACGACAGGCTCGTCGTCCATCCGGGTCACGACGTGTACGGCCGGATACGGGCCTACCGTGCAGTCGTGCACATAGGTGACGCCATTCGGCGCGGGCCCCTTCAGCGGCGCCGCACGGCCTACGAAACCGGCTTCCACCTGGGCATCGGTCATGGGATGGGTCATGCCCAGGGAATTCATTTCCTCGGGCATGTGTGCCACGGCCAGGGCGGGCAGGGAGTTCAGGTCGGTATGGCGCCAGAGCATGCCCACGCCCGCGAATGCGATCAGCACCGAGGCCGCCATCGCCATCCATGCCCGGCGACGCCCGACCTGACGCCGTCGCTCACCGGTGGCCTGGGCCAGCAGGATACGGTCGGCCAGCCCCACAGGCACGGGCACGGCAAGCGCGGCTTCCAGGCCATCCTCGAAGCGCTGGGCGCGTTGCCAGAAGGCGGCACAGCCCTCACGGCAGCTGTCGCGATGCGCCAGCAGCTGCGGATCGGTGGAACGCGGCTCGGCGCCGATGCGGCGACGGAATTCGAGGCAGTTCATGCCCGACCTCCTTCGGCCGCGCTCTTGCCGCCCAGCAGGCTTTTCAGCCGCTGGCGGGCACGGAACAGCTGGGTCATCACGGCACCGGGCTGCTGGTCGGTGGCGGCGGCGATCTCGTCGCAGCTCATGCCGCCGAGCACCTGCATGGCCAGTGGCTCGCGGTACTTGTCGGGCAGTTTCTGCATGGCGTCACGGACCTGGGCGGCATCGCCGCTGCGTTCGGGACTGGCGAACGCGGCGTCTTCGGCAACGGTGTCGTCGAGTTCCACGGTATCGAAGTGCTTGCGCTCGTAGAGACGGGCGTGTTCCCGGCGCAGGATGGTGAACAGCCAGGGCTTGGCGCTTTCCGCGTCACGCAGGGCGTCGAGGTTTTTCCAGGCGCGCAGGAAGGTTTCCTGCACCAGGTCCTGGGCAACGGATTCGGAGCGCGCCAGCCAGAACGCGAACCGGTAGAGGTCCGCCGACAGGGCACGCACCATGGCTTCGTACTGGCGCTGTTTCGGGTTCACGTTCCCTTGGACCGGAGCCATCGCCGATTCCTTACAGGGACATGCCTCAGCGGATCTTGCTGAGGATGCCGTCCAGCTCGTCGTTGCTGTGATAGTGGATGACCAGCTTGCCCTTGCCGCCGCGGCCGGTGGCCACTTCGACACGGGTGGCGAAACGCTCGGCCAGCTCGCGTTCGAGGTCGGCCACGTTCGGATCGGCCGCCGTGGCCGACTTGGCCTTGCCCTTGGGCGCCATCTGCGCCTTGCGGGCGGCGTCTTCCAGTTCGCGCACCGTCCAGCCATGGCGCGAGGCTTCCAGCGCCAGCGCCTCCGCCACCGATGCGGGCAGGGTCAGCAGGGCGCGGGCATGGCCCATTTCCAGCTTGCCTTCGTCCATCAGCTGCTTGATCGAGGACGGCAGCTCCATCAGGCGCAGCAGGTTCGACACCGCCGCACGCGAGCGGCCGACGGCATCGGCGGCCTGCTGGTGGGTGAGGTCGAATTCGTCGACCAGGCGCTGCAGGGCCTGGGCTTCTTCCAGCGGGGTGAGCTCCTGGCGCTGGATGTTCTCGATGAGCGCCATGGCCAGCACGGACTGCTCGGGCACGTCCTTCACCAGCGCCGGGATCTCGCTCATGGAGGCGCGCTGCGCGGCGCGCCAGCGGCGCTCGCCGGCGATCAGCTCATAGCTGTTCTTGCCGATGGCACGGACCACCACCGGCTGGATCAGGCCCTGGGCCTTGATCGACGCCGCCAGTTCGTCGAGGGCTTCGTCGTTCCAGTGACGGCGCGGCTGGTACTTGCCGGCCTGGATCTGGTGGATCGGCAGCGTGCGCAGCTCGCCTTCCTGTTCGATCACCGACGGCGCGGCATCGGGACCGCTGCCTCCGCCGAGCAGGGCATCCAGGCCACGGCCGAGTCCACGTTTCTTCGCTGCTGCCATGGGGGCTCCTTAAGGCGTCTGCGCCGGATCGTCGGTGCCGGTATCCGCCGTGGCGGCTTCGACAGGGGCATCGTCTGCCGCCGCGCCCTGGCTACGGACGCGATCGCGACGGATGATTTCGCCGGCCAGGCCGATATAGGCGATGGCGCCGCGCGAACCGCGATCGTACAGATGGATGGGCTGCCCATGACTGGGCGCTTCGGCCAGGCGCACGTTACGCGGGATGATCGAGCGCAGCACCTGGTCGCCGAAATGCTGGGTGAGCTGGGCCGAAACCTCGTTGCCGAGGTTGTTGCGCACGTCGTACATGGTGCGCAGCAGGCCTTCGACTTCCAGTGCCGGGTTCAGGCGCTGGCGCACGGCGCTGATGGTATCGAGCAGGCTCGACAGGCCTTCCAGCGCGAAATACTCGCACTGCACCGGAATCAGCACGCCATCGGCGGCCGTCAGCGCATTGAGCGTGAGCAGGTGCAGCGTGGGCGGGCAGTCGATGATGATCGTGTGGTAATCGCCGGCGACCTTGGCGAGCTGCTCTTTCAGGCGGTGCTCGCGCGCCATGCCGTCCATGAGCTTCAGCTCGGCGGCGGTGAGGTCGCCATTGCCCGGCAGCAGGTCGAAGCCGGCTTCGGTACGCACCAGGACATCGCGGATGGGCACTTCGTCCATCAGCACTTCGCAGCCGTTGGGCTTGGTTTCGTACTTGTCCACACCCGACGCCATGGTGGCGTTGCCCTGCGGGTCCAGGTCGACAAGCAGCACCTTGCGCTTCGCAGCGGCAAGGGCCGCGGCGAGGTTCACGGAGGTAGTGGTCTTGCCGACGCCGCCTTTCTGATTGGCGACTGCGATGATGCGAGCCATGGAGTGTGGTTTGCTGCCGTGCGCGGAAAGGGCGCTAGGTTAGCATCCCAGCCCCCTGTAGGAGCGCGCCTTGCGCTCGACAGCCCCTGTCACCCCCGCCGTATCACCACCAGGTGCCTTTCACCCTCCACCCCCGGCACCGAAAGCGTATGGATCGCCTCCACCCGGAAGCCGGCCGGCACCCCGTCCAGTTCCTCGGCCGGGTGCTTGCCCTTCATGGCCAGCCAGGTGCCCCCGGGAGCCAGCAGATGCCCACCCCAGCCGAGCATGTCGGCCAGGGAGGCAAAGGCGCGGGCCGTGATGCATTCGAACGTGCCCTCGACCTCTTCGACACGACTCTGCAAGGCACGCGCATTGCCGAGCTTCAGCGAACGGATCGCCTCGCGCAGGAAACGGACCTTCTTGCCGTTGGAGTCCACCATCAGCACCTCGCGCGCCGGCTCGGCGATGGCCAGCGGAATGCCGGGCAGCCCCGGACCGGTGCCCAGGTCGGCCAGCGTGCGGCCATGCACATACGGCAGGATCGTGAGCGAATCCAGCAGATGGCGCGCGATCATCTCGCGGTCGTCGCGGATGGCGGTGAGGTTGTAGGCCGAATTCCAGCGCTCAAGCAGCTCGCGATAATCGAGCAGGCGCTCCACGGCGCCCTCCGGCAGGGTCAGGCGCAGGTCGGCGATGCCGCGCTGGAGCTGGTCTTGAAGGGCTTCGCGGGTCGTCATGCGCAGGTTCCGGTGTCACGGCTGGCTGCGAAGTATGGTTGGCCCAGTCCAAACCCGCTACCGTCCCGGCATCGAAGATTCCGACAAGGAGCGTTCATGGCAGGCAAACGGAATGCCCCACCCGGGGCAGTCGAAGTCAGTGACGACTACCGTTTCAACGATGCGCTGGCGCGTATCGACTGGAAGGAGTTCGAGCGTGTCATGGCGCGCTGGTTTACGTACCAGGGCTTCCAGGTCGCCCATCGGGGAACGGGTCAAGGCAGATCCATCGTGGATGGCGGCGTAGACCTCGTCCTTGAAAAATCGGGACGGCGGATCATCGTGGACTGCAAACACCACAAGGTCTACCAGGTTCCCTATAACCCGGTGGCGCAGCTTGCCGGCTTGCGAACCGAGGAGAAGGCTCAGGGCTGTATCGTCGTCAATTCGGGGCAGTTCAAGGACGCGGCGAAGAAAACCGCCGACGCGAATGGCGTAGAGCTGATCGATGGCAAGAAGCTGAGAAGCATGATTGCTCCTCATCTATCCTGGTTGCTGGACAAGACGCAGCCCATTCCCCCGGCATCCGACGCCGAGGTACACCCGACGATGCCCATTCTGCGACAGGCTCCTTCTGTCGAGGATGCCCCGGTATCGATCACCCGCCCCGATGCCTATCGTGAAGTACGCGGAAACTCCATCACGAGCCGCCCCGTAGCGCCGCTGACATCACGACGTGGCGTGTGGCTGGCACTGGCCGCGTGCACGATGCTCGCTGCGACCGTGGCCCTGATCATTACGATCCGGCCTTCCACGACGGTGGCAAGTAAAACGCCCGCACCTGAAAACAAACCCGTCGAATCGCCCCAGGTAGCGCCTCCTAAAGCAGGCATCGCCTCTGCGAAAGCAAGCAAGCCTGACGTGGCCCGGCCAGCGCCCGACCCCGTCCACGTGGCACCCCGCAAGCCTCGTGACAGCATGCAAGCGAAACCCGCGCCGCTTGCAGAAGAGATCGTCTACAAATCGGCAGACATGAGCGATGAGGAATTCGCGGCGTGGAAAGCCCGCAAAGCCGAGCGAGCGCACGGCCCGGCAGCTCAGGCCGTGGAAGCCCCGCCCGTGGACAAGCGTGTCGACGAATCCCCTTACGAAACGCCCGAGGGGACGGGTGAGTCTCCGACCTCTCCGGAGACGATGCGGACGATCCTGCGTACCAACCGGCGCTGAGGCCCGCTGCCTTCGCCTCAGGCGGCGTCGAGTTCGACGCGGGTGACCAGCATGCCGCGCGAACGCAGCGAGCCGTTGACGGCGTGCTTGAGCTGGGTGCCGACCGCGCGGCGGTCGGCCGGGTGGGCCGTGGCGCTGTCGCGCAGGGCGGCCACCACGTTGCGGCGGATCATGTCCGGTGCCTCGTCGATCACTTCATCGGCCACTTCGGGCTCCAGCACCTGCCAGTAGACCGTGCCGCCGTCGAAGCGCAGCACCTGGCCGCCCAGGTCGATCTTGTGGGTGACCTTGTCGAGCAGTGGAACGAGGAGGTGCGTGCCCGTGGTGAGCAGCGCAGGGGTGCGGCCAAGCCGGCGCACGCTGTAGACCTGCCCCTCGGGGACACGGCGCACCGACGCCGCCACAAGGGCGAGGAGGGCGATCGAGCTGGCAAGGAGGATGCTGATCAACATGGCTGCGACGTCAGAAACTTATGGGCGATTCCTGTTGCAGTGCGAAAGAAAGTGCTGCACTGCCGTGACCGAACTAGGGGTTTAATTCTAATTTAACGGCCGTCGTTAACGCCAGTTTTACCAAACCCCCATGTTCAGTTAGCGGAAGGTTTGGTCAAAAGTTGAGCAGCGGTCATAAAACGACCAGGGCGCGGGGCAGAAACGATCAAAGTTTGACCGCTCCGACACGAATGATAACAATTATCAATCATCGTACCGGCCGGCCACTTCCATGAATCTCCTCGGCTGCGCGGCGGCTTTCGTCGCCATGCTCCTTGTCTATCTCGCCTCGCCCAACCAGCGGGCGATGGCGCGCCCGCTGGGCCGGGCCGCCCGCTGGCTGGCGGGCGTGTTCGCGGTGCTGGCCCTCGTGGCCTGGGTCGCTGGGGAAACGACGCTGCCGGGAATTTTCTCAGCGCTGACCGCCCTGATGTTCGGCGCCGTGGTGTTCCCCTACCTGTGCTGGTGGCTGCGGCCGGCCGGTGAGCGGAGGTCCCGCTGATGCTCGCCCGCACCTTTGCCGGCGCCGTGCTCGGTTTTCCGCTGTCCATCGCGATCGTCTCCCTGGCGATCTGGCTCTGGCCCGGCTCCAGCGAGAGCGCCGTCATCCCCCTGCTGGTGCTGTTCTTCCCGCTGTGGATCGGCGTGATGGCCTGCACCTTCCTGTTCCGCAGCGGGCTTCGTGCCTGGGGCTGGCTCGTGGCCGCCAATATCCTCGCCTTCGCGGCGCTGTTCCTCGCCAAGCACACGCTACCCGGACTCTGATCCCATGAAAGCCGCCACCCTGCGCACCTTTACCACCGTGCATACGTGGGCCGGCCTGCTGGCCGGTTTCGCCCTGTTCGTCGCCTTCTATGCCGGCGCGCTGACGATGTTCCACGAGGAAATCGACACCTGGGCGCTACCGAAGGCCGAGGCGGCACACGCCGATTCGCTGGATCGCGCAGGCGACATGCTCAAGGACATCGTGGCGAAGCATCCGGCGGCCAGCGAGCAGATCGGCCTGACCTACCCGGCCGATCATCCCTCGCACGAGATCGCCGCATACTGGATGGACAAGGACGGCTGGAAGACGCAGACGCTGGCTGACACGCAGCCGCGCAGCACCGAAGACCACGAGCACGGCCTCGCGGATTTCGTGTACGAGCTGCATTACGACCTGGGCATTCCCACGGCCGGCCTCTACCTCATGGGCGTGGTGAGCGTGATCTACGGCCTGGCGCTGCTCACGGGCCTGCTGATCCACCTGCCCAACCTCGTGCGCGAGCTGTTCGCGCTGCGTCCGGGACACAACCTCAAGCGCCTGTGGCAGGACGCGCACAACGTCATCGGCATCCTCAGCCTGCCGTTCCACATCATCTTCGCCATCACCGGTGCCTTGCTCTGCCTGACGTCCGTTGCGCTGCTGGCGTTCAACACGCTCGCCTTCGACGGCAGGCTCATGCCCGCCTTCGAGCGCATGACCAGCGCCATGCCGGCGGTGGAGGCGAAGGACGGCCACGCCGTGATGCTGTCGCCGACGGAACTCGCGCAGCGTGCGCGCCGCGCCGCCATGGAAGCCGGTGCGGCGGACTTCCATCCGGATTACATGCGCTACATGCATTACGGCAAGCCGGGCGCTGCCGCCGAAGTACGAGGCACATCGACGAAGACGCTCGGCGAGTACGGCATGGTGGCCCTGGATGCCACCGATGGTCACGTCCTCCAGGTGCAGGTCAGCGGCACGCGCGATGCCAACCACGCCACGTACTCGGCGATCTTCGGCCTGCATTTCGGCACCTTCGGCAGCCTGTCGTTGCGCTGGCTGTACTTCCTGCTCGGGCTGGCCGGTGCGTTCCTGTTCTACTCGGGCAACCTGCTCTACATCGAGACACGCCGCAAACGTCGTCAGGTAGACCAGCCGCTGAAGGTACGCGCCATGGCAACGGCCACCGTGGGCGTGTGCCTGGGCACCTGTTTCGGCATCTCGGTGGTCTTCGTCGCCAACCTGCTCGGGTCGTACGCGGGCTATGCGCCCACCGCCTTCGTGCAGCCAGTCTTCTTCATTGCCGTGGCAGTCGCCGTGATCTGGACCTTCGTGCGCCGTCCGGCGCGTGCCGCCGTGGACCTGCTGTTCGCCACGGCCCTGCTGAGCGTTGCGGTCGGCGTGCTCGACATGATCCTGCATGGCGATCGCCTGCTTCGCACGCTGGCCGATGGCCGTTACGACGTCATCGGTGTCGATCTGGTGGCTATCGCCATGGGCCTGGGCTTCGGCTGGCTCGGCATCGCCACGCGGCGGCGCGCGCGAGCGGGCGACCCGTGCAGTGTCTGGTTCGGTGGGCGCACGGATCGCCATCGTCACGGCGACGAAACGCAGGCCGCATGAGTTATCCCGGTCCCCGTCGAAGGGCCTACATCGGGAACCGATAGCCACGACAGGCATTCAGGCTGGTGAAAAGCGCGTGGAAACGCGTGCTGCACCGCAACATGCGTTTCCGGCGCACCCAAGCAACTGACACCGAAAGATTTTTCGGTGTCCTCCCGAGGGGGCCGCAGCACGTAACCCCCGTTACTCGTGCATCGCAACAAGCTATTGATTTATCAGGCTTTACAGCTTGCGTGAAAACGTTTACGTTGCGCGCCCACATGCCCTCTGCGGCAGGGGAAAGGGCGAGAAGACACGTGAGTGTGACGATCAAAGACGTCGCGAGAATGGCCAACGTATCCGTGGCCTCGGTCTCGCGCGCGCTCAACGGGCACACCGGCGTCACCGCCGAAACCCAGAAGCGTATCCGTGAAGTGGCGACCCGCCTGCGTTACGTGCCGCACAACGCCGCACGCAGCCTGATCACCCGGCGCACCCAGACCATCGGGGCCCTGCTGCCCGACCTGCATGGCGCGTTCTTCTCCGAGCTGATCCGCGGTATCGATCTGGCCGCGCGTGCCCGTGGGCTCTACTTGCTGGTATCCAGTTCCCACGGCGATGCCACCGAGGCGGCCATCGCGCTGCGGGCCATGCAGGGCCGCGTGGATGGCCTGCTGGTGATGTCGCCGCATGCCGACCGGGTCTTCCTCGACGAAAGCCTGCCCATCGTGCTGCCGACCGTGCTGATCAACAGCCACGTGCGCTCCGAGCGACATGCCGCCATCGACGTCGACGATTACGGTGGCGCCCGCGCCATGGTGGAGCACCTGCTTTCGCAGGGCCGCCGCCGCATCGTCTTCATCGCCGGCCCCGAAGTGAACCACGACGTGCAGGAACGCTGCCGCGGCTACCGCGAGGCGATGACCGAAGCCGGCCTGGGCGAATACGCAACGGTGCTGTCGGGCGACTTCACCGAGGAATCCGGCTATCACGCAGGCAAGCAGGCGCTCGAAGCCGCCGTACGCCCTGATGCGATCTTCGCCGCCAACGACATGATGGCCATCGGCTGCCTGTCCGCGCTGGCCGAAGCAGGCATCCGCGTACCCGACGACATCGCCGTGGCCGGCTTCGACGACATCCCGATGGCGCGCTACGTGTCGCCGCCACTCACCACGGTCCGCGTGCGCATCGCCGAACTTGGCGAAGCCGCACTGGAGCGCCTGGTGCGGATGATCGATGCCGACGAAGACAGCCCGCCCGAACCACGCATCGTGGTCGGTACCGAATTGGTCGTGCGCGCCTCCACCGGCAGCCGCGACGCGAGCACGCGAAAGGGCTGACCGCCGTTTCGCCAGCCCTTGGGGGCGTCGTGCCGCGACGCCCCCGGCAAGACAAGCAGCACCCGCAGTATTTCAAACGCCAACGCCGGTCCGCGAACGCGGTATCGCAGGGAATACGGGGCAGATCGCCCATGACGAACGTGGCTCGACCACGCGCGACGGGGTCCGTTTGGACCGCCACCGTGATCCCTGCATGACGGATCGGAACGACACTCACTTTGGGAGAGGGGAAGCATGAAGGCTTCGATGCAGTTGAAGAAAAAGCTGTTGGTCAGTGTCATCGCCGCCACGGTTGCCGCGGCAGGCCTGTCGTCCGTTCATGCGCAGTCGGCCAATGCCACGCTGCGCGGCAAGGCCACGCCCGGCGCCAACGTCACCGTGTTCAACCCGGCAACGGGCCTGACGCGCAAGGCGACTGCCAACGACGATGGCTCCTATGTCATCAGCGGCCTTCCCCCGGCCACCTATCGCGTCGATGCCGGTCCCGGCACCGAGCAGGACGTGACGCTGCAGGTGGCCTCGATCGCCACGGTGAACATCACCGCCCCGGCAGCCGCCACGTCCGCGAGCGCCGCTGACGCCACGGCGCTGCAGGGGGTGTCCGTTGCGGCCACCACGATCCAGGAAGTGAAGACGCCGGAAGTCGGCCAGACGATCTCGCTGCACCAGATCGCCACCATTCCGCAGGTATCGCGCAACTTCCTCGAATTCGCCGACACCGTGCCGGGCATGGTGTTCAGCGTGGACTACAAGGGCAATACGTCGCTGCGCGGCGGCGCGATGAACGACAGTTCCGCGAACGTCTACATCGATGGCGTCAGCCAGAAGAGCTACGTGAAGCAGGGCGGCGTCTCCGGCCAGAGCGGCAGCCAGGGCAACCCTTTCCCGCAGCTGGCCATCGGCCAGTACAAGGTGATCACCTCGAACTACAAGGCCGAATACGACCAGGTGTCGAGCGCTGCGATCACCGCGGAAACCAAGTCGGGCACGAACGAGTTCCATGGCGAGGTCTTCGGCACCTACACCAACGATGCCTTCCGCAATCGCACGCCGGCCGAGAAGTACGCCGGTTCCAAGGCGGAGTCGGAGTCGAAGGAATACGGCTTCGCGTTCGGCGGTCCGATCATCAAGGACAAGATGCACTTCTTCGTGGCCTTCGAGCAGAAGAAGTTCGATACGCCGGTCACGGTGGTGCCCAACAGCGCCAACATCAGCCACTTCGACGGACAGGACCCGGGTAATTTCCTGCCGGCGAGCGCGCGCGCGCAGCTGGGCCCGGCGAACGTTCCGTTCAATGAGAAGCTTTACTTCGGCAAGATCGACTGGGAACTGACCGATCGCGATCGCATCGAGCTCAGCACCCAGGTGCGCCGCGAGACGCAGGTCGGCGGCATCGGTACCGGCCTGGCGGCGACCACCGGCCTGAACAACACCAATCACGACACCCGCGGCACGTTCAAGTGGCAGCACAGTGGCGAGAGCTGGTTCAACGAATTGATGTTCACGTACGAGAACGCGTTCGTGAAGGCTTCGGCGTTCAACGATGCGCCAGGCTCCATCTATACGTCGCGCCTGGACCAGGACAACATCATCCTCAACACGGGCTCGGCCGATCCGCGCGCCACGCAGAACAAGAGCCAGGAAGGCCCGAGCATCTCGGATACCTTCACGTTCAATGACCTTGAATGGAAGGGCGACCACGTCGTCAAGTTCGGCTACAAGTTCAAGTCCGTCGAACTGCGCGCGGAAGATGCCGCAGCCAACAACCCGCAGTTCTACTACGACGTGACCTCACAGAACGGCACCTCCCCGGTGCCCTGGAAGGCGTTCTACGCACAGCGCGTGCCCGGCGAAAGCGGTATCGCGCAGACGACTGCACGCCAGTACGGCATGTTCGCCCAGGACGACTGGACGGTGAACGACCACCTCACGCTGAACCTCGGCGTGCGCTGGGATTACGAAGTGACGCCGTCGTACGTGAACTACGTAACGCCACAGCGCGTGCTCGATGCCATCGATTCGCAGGATCCGGGCGCCCCGGCCGGCCAGACGTTCCGGCAGACGCTTGCCGCCGGCGGCATCAATATCAACGACTACATCAGCAACGGCCATAACCGTCGCTCGTTCCGTGGTGCATGGCAGCCGCGGCTGGGCTTCTCGTACGACGTATTCGCGGACGAGGCGCATGTGATCCACGGTGGTGCCGGCCGTGCCTACGACCGCAACCTGTACGACTACCTCCAGCTCGAACAGACCAAACTTTCGCTGCCGCAGACCAACCTGTTCTTCAACGTGCCAGGCCATGGCTGTGATCTCTCGCAGTCTAACTGCATCGCATGGAACCCGGCCCTGCTGCAGGGACAGGGCGCACTAGAAGGGCTGGCCATCGGTCCGAACAGCGGCCAGGAAGTGGACATGATGAACAATAAGCTGAAGGCACCGTATTCGGACCAGTTCAGCCTGGGCATGTCCAACACGATCGGCGAGTGGATCACCGACGCCACCGTGTCGCGCGTCATCAGCCGGGATGGCTTCGCTTTCACGCTCGGCAATCGCTTCCCGGGCGGCAATTACTTCGCCACCCCCGCTGACAACAAGTACTTCACCGATGGTGTCGATCATACCGGCGAAGCTGCCTGGAACCGCGGCATCCCGGGCCTGGGTGGCCTGATCATCGGCAACAACGGTATTGCAACGCGTACGACGCAGGTGCTGCTCTCGGCGCAGAAGCCTTACACGGTGGAATCGGGCTGGAGCACCAGCTTCGCGTACACCTATTCGCACGCCAAGCAGAACCGCGACATCAACGAACACTATGCGTTCGAAGAGCCCACCATCCAGGAATTCCCCGTGCTTACCTCGAACGCCGTGTCGAAGCATCGCTTCGTCGGTACGGCTGCCGTGGACCTGCCCTGGGGCCTGAACGCGTCCATCAAGCTGACCCTTGCGACGCCGATTCCATACACCGCCAATGCCTGCTTCGATGCCATCGCCGCCAACGGTGCCAAGTGCACCCCGTCGGTCGGCACGCCCAGCGGATCGAAGTTCCTTATCGGTGGCGACATCTGGGGCTATCGCGACATCGACGTCCAGCTGACCAAGGACTTCGTGATCGACAAGGACACCAAGATCTACGCACGTTTCGACGTGCTCAATCTCTTCAACTGGAAGAACTACGCCGACTACACCGCCAACTGGGGTAGCGGTGGCGTCTTCAACCCGAACGGCGTCACCTACAACCGCCACGGCAACATCACGTTCGTTCCGCGCACCGCTCGTTTCACCGTGGGCCTGAAGTTCTGACGTAAGCCACACCGGGAACCGGGGTCCGTTCGCGGACCTCGTTTCACATGGCGCAGGGAAGGGCCGCCAGTGGCCCTTTTTTGTTCCATGCAGCCGTAAACGTTTACGGCTGGCCGACAGCAACGCTCATTCACCGAGAGGCACTGATCATGGGAAAGACCAACGCGAAGCTTGCAAGGCACGTCGCCATCGCCCTCGGGCTGATGACCGCCGCCGTGGCTCCCGTCCCCGTGTTCGCACAGTCCAGCACGGCGACCATCCGCGGCCACCTGAATAATGCTCCCACCCAGGCAAAGGGCGAGGTGGTCGCTACGAGTGTGAGTAACGGCTCCGTCGCACGTGTACCGCTGCGGGACAATGGCACGTATACGCTCGCAGGACTTCAGCCAGGCACCTATCGCATCGATGCCACCGCCAATGGCGCCACGGCCAGCCAGACGGTGACGGTGCAGATCGGACAGTCGCTGGTACTGGACATGGATGTGGCCGGCGCCGCGGTAAAGCCGGAGAATGCGGCCAACCTGCAAGGCCTTACCGTCACGGCGAACTCGCTGATCGAGACGCGTACGTCGGAAGTGGCAGGCAACATCACCACGCAGCAGATCCGCGACCTGCCGCAGAACTCGCGCAACTTCCTTAACTTTGCCGGCCTTACCCCGGGCGTGAGCACGCCGAAGGACAAGAACTCGAAGTCGTTCAGCGCCGGTGGCCAGCCGAGCAACCAGACCAATGTCTTCATCGACGGCGCCAGCCTGAAGAACAATATCCTCCAGGGTGGCCTGGTCGGCCAGGATTCCTCGCGCGGCAATCCGTTCTCGCAGGAAGCCATCCAGGAGTTCCGCGTTCTCACGCAGAACTACAAGGCCGAGTACGAGCAGGCCGGCACCGCCATCGTGTCAGCCGTGACCAAGTCGGGCACGAACGAGTTCCATGGCTCGGTGTACGACTTCCTGCAAAGCCGCGGCATGGTCACCCAGGATGAATTCTCGCGAAAGGTCAGCGACGGCAAGCCTGCGTACCGGCGCCAGCAGTACGGCGCGTCGCTCGGCGGCCCCATCATCAAGGACAAGCTGCAGTTCTTCATCAACTTCGAAGGCAACAAGGAAGACGCCAACAAGACCGTCTTCATCAATAATCCACGGTATGCCGACCGCTTCCAGCAGTACAACGGTACTTATTCCGCACCCTTCGACGAAAAGGTGTACTTCGGCAAGCTGAGCTGGCACCCGGACGACAAGAACGACGTCGACCTCAGTTACTCCAACCGAAAGGATTCGGAAACGATCAACTTCGGCGGTACCACGGCATACGATGCCCGGCAGGTGCGTGAGAACAAGGTCACCGACCTTCTCCTGAAGTGGCAGTACCGTGGCAATGCGTTCGTCAACGAAGTGCTGATCGACCGGGGTTTCTACAAGTACAACCCGCGCCCGGTGAATCCGGACATTCCCTCGCAGAACTACGTGGGCATCGCGCAGATCGGTGGCGCATCGGGCCTGCAGAGCAAGGAACAGACGAATTTCACGATCCGTGATGACGTGACCTTCGACGATCTCAACTGGCATGGCCAGCACGTGATCAAGACCGGCGTGAAGATCGCCACCGTCAACCAGCGCCTGCTCGAAAATAACAGCTTCACCCCGCAGTACACCTATCGGCCCGATTCAGTGAATGGGCTGGATATCCCGTATGCCGCCGTGTATTCACCGTCCGGCAAGCGCGCCAGCCTCAAGAACAAGCAGTACGGCATCTACGTGCAGGACGACTGGGACGTCACCGACCGCCTGCAGCTCAACCTCGGCGTGCGCTGGGACTACGAGACCAACGCGATCAACCGATTCTACGTGACGCCCGCCGACCAGGCCGCCGTGGTGCGAGCGCTTGGACTATCCGAGGATTACATAAGCAACGGGCATAATCGCAGCGCTTACAAGGGTGAGATACAGCCACGGGTGGGCTTCTCGCTCGACGTGAGCCCCAGCGGGGACCAGAGCACGACCCTGTTCGGTGGTGCCGGCCGGTATTACGACCGCACGCCGTACGACAACATCATCCAGGAGTCGTTTCACGCGCAGTTCCCGTACTACAACTTCTTCTTCTCGGCCAACGGCGCGCCGAACCAGGAAGGCAATGCCACCATCCCCTGGCAGTCGCAATACCTTACCCGTGCCGGCCTCGATGGCCTGATCAGCGGCGGCAATCCGGGCGGCGGCGAGATGGACCTGCTCAACAACAAGACCCGGCCGCCTTTCACCGACCAGTTCAGTGTCGGCGTGCGCCAGGTCATGGGCGACTGGGTGGGCTCACTCACGTTGAGCCGTATGCTGGGCTATCGCCAGTTCACCTGGATCTTCGGCAATCGTCCTGGTCCCGATTACACCTCCGTACCCGTAGGCCCGTACAACACGGTGCTGATCAATACGACGAAGAAATATTCGTCCAGCTCCGTGCTGATCGGCATCGACAAGCCGTATACCGATGAATCCGGCTGGGGGGTGGGCATCGCCTATACCTATACCGATGCGAAGAAGCAGGGCAACGATGCCTATTCGCTCGACTATGCCACCCCGGGCGCCTATCCCGGCGGCCGCACCGCCGAGCGCAATCGCCTGGTGATGAACGGCTCGGTCAAGCTGCCCTGGGATATCAAGCTCAGCACACTCATCACCCTGGGTTCGGGCGATCCATACGACGTGGCCTACGGCACGGCATACAACGACCCCAACCGGGGCACGCATATCGGCGCTGCCGCACCGAAGAAGGGCAACTTCATCATTCCCAATGCCTGGGGTTATCGCAACGTCGACCTCGCCTTGTCGAAGACCTTCCGCTTCGCCGGCACCCAGGCACTGGAATTACGCGCCGACGCGTTCAACGTCTTCAACTTCAAGAACTACGGTTGCTATACCACGCTGGTTACCGAGCCAAACTTCGGCCAACCGGCCTGCATCGTGGGCGTGACCCGCAGTTATCAGGTCGGTGCGCGTTACAGCTTCTGATGCATCGCTTCGTCCGTCACTCCGCTGAGTCGAAGGCAGCGGAGTGACGGAACGGAGAATTTTCCACACGGCAATGTAAACGTTTGCACCACCATGCTAACGTCCATCGCCATCCGTTTTACCCGTATACCGCCGGCCCCACGGCGTTCGTGACCGCCTCCTCCAAGGATCGCCATGCAAGCCTCCATGAAGAAAAGCCTCTCCGTCGCCCTGGGCGTTCTGCTGGCCACCGTCGCACCGTTCTCGATGGCCCAGAAAGCCGAAGCCCGTGCCACACACCATGCGGTGGCGAGCGAACCGCATGCCATTCCGGCGACCATCGCCGACCTGCAGAAGCGCAGCTTCCAGTGGTTCTGGGACAGTGGTAACCCGGAGAACGGACTCATTCCCGATCATTACCCCGGCGATTCGTTCGCCTCCATCGCCGCCGTGGGTTTTGGCCTCACCACCTATGGCGTGGGCGTGGAGCGTGGCTGGATCACCCGCGACCAGGCCATCGATCGCACGCTGGCCACGCTGCGCTTCTTCAAGAACGCGCCGCAAGGCGACGCCGAAGAGGGCGAAACGGGCAACCACGGCTTCTTCTATCACTTCCTCGACATGAAGACCGGCAAGCGCTTTGCCAACTGGGTCGAAGTGTCGTCGGTGGACACCACCCTGTTGCTGGGTGGCGTGCTGTTCGCACAAAGCTACTACGACCATGACACGCCAAAGGAAAAGGAAATCCGCGAGCTTGCCGACGCCATCTATCGCGGCATCGACTGGACCTGGCTGCAGAAGCGTTCACCGCTGATCAGCATGGGCTGGACGCCGGGCGGCCGCACCATCCCGCATGACTGGGAGGGCTATAACGAAGGCATGCTCGTCTATATCCTCGCGCTCGGCTCTCCCACGCATCCGGTGGGCGACGATGCCTGGTCCGCCTGGACGAAGACCTACGACAAGACCTGGGGCGAATTCCACGGCCAGACCTTCCTGAACTTCGCACCGATGTTCGGTCACCAGTACAGCCATACCTGGGTAGACTTCCGTGGCATCCGTGACGAATGGAACCGCGAGCACAACCTCGATTATTTCGAGAACAGCCGCCGCGCCACCTATTCGCAGCAGGCCTATGCCATCGCCAACCCCGGCGGCTGGAAGGGCTACGGCAAGGATGTCTGGGGTCTCACGGCCAGCAACGGCCCCGGCGGCCTGATCGTGAAGCAGGGTGACAAGGAGCGCACTTTCCACGGCTATACGGCGCGCGGCGCCGGTCTCGACTACATCTCGGACGACGGCACCATCGTGCCGACGGCGGCCGGTGGCTCGATTGCCTTCGCACCGGAGATCGTGATTCCTGCGCTGGAAGAGATGAAGAAGCGCTACGGCCAGTACATCTATACCAAATACGGTTTCGTGGATGCCTTCAACCTCAGCTTCGATACCCATACGGACCTGCGCACCGGGCGCGTCGTGCCGGGCTTCGGCTGGGCCGACACGGTGCACCTTGGCATCGACCAGGGTCCGATCGTGCTGATGATCGAGAACTACCGCAGCGACTTCGTCTGGAACGTGATGAAGCGCAATCCGTATATCCGCAAGGGCTTGCAGCGCGCAGGCTTCAGCGGCGGCTGGCTCGACGCGGACACGGCGGCCGAGCTGTGGTGAAGTCGTTCGCTACCGCGCTGTTCCTGGCGTTCGCCTGTCTTGCCACCGCTTGCGGCAAGACCGACACAGGGACGCGTGAATTGCAGTTCTGGACCATCGGCCGCGAAGGCGAAGCCGTGCGCCAGTTGTTGCCGGAGTTCGAACGCGAGCATCCCGGCCTGCATGTCGTCGTGCAGCAGCTGCCGCTCACGGCCGCGCACCAGAAACTGCTGACGGCCTATGCCGGCGATTCCACTCCGGACATCACGCAGCTGGGCAATACCTGGATTCCGGAAATGGTGGCCCTGGGTGCCCTCGAACCACTGGACAAGCGCGTCACGGCATCCCGCGTCGTGGATCCAAAGGATTATTTCCCGGCGATCTGGTCGACCAATGTCATCGACGGCACCCTGTATGGCGTGCCCTGGTATGTCGATACACGCCTGCTGTTTTACCGCAAGGACCTGCTGGCCAGGGCTGGCTACGACCATCCTCCGCGCGACTGGGCCGAGTGGCAGGCCATGATGGCGAAGCTGGCCCAGCCGAAGGGCCAGGCGTATGGCGTGCTGCTGCCGACCAATGAATTCGAGCAACTGCTCGCGCTGGCCCTGCAGCAGGACGAACCGCTGCTGCGTGACGATGGCCGCTACGGCAATTTCCGCAGCGCGGGCTTCCGCAAGGCGCTGGCTTATTACGTCTCGATTTTCCGCGACCAGCAGGCCCCGATGATGACCAACGTCGGCATCGGCAATCCGTGGGCAGCATTCGGACAGGGCTTCTACGCGTTCTATCTATCGGGCCCGTGGAACATCGGCGAATTCCGCAAGCGCCTGCCTGCGGAGCAACAGGACGACTGGGGAACCACGCCGCTCCCCGGACCGGATGGCCCCGGCGCATCGAATGCCGGCGGTTCCAGCCTCGTGATCTACAAGGCGTCAAAGCACAAGGACGAGGCCTGGGCGCTGGTGGAGTTCCTCTCCCGTCCCGATATCCAGGAGCGCTTCTACGCCATCCTGGGCGACATGCCGCCGCGCCGTTCGTCTTGGGACGCCCCGGCCTTGCGCCATGACGACAAGGCCACCGCGTTCCGCGAGCAGCTTGAGCGGGTGAAACCCACGCCCCAGGTGGCCGAGTGGGAACGCATCGTCACGGAGATGCAGCTGGTGGCCGCGCAGGCCGCCCATGGCGATATCACCGTCGACGAGGCCGCCGCGGAAATTGATCGCCGCGCCGACCGCCTGCTGGAGAAACGCCGCTGGATGCTCGACCGCGGCCACAAGGCAACCCCATGAAGCCCTCACGCGCCGCCTGGATCTTCATCACCCCCGCCCTGGTCATCCTCGGTCTGTTCTTCCTGCTGCCGGTGATCGCCGCGCTGGCGCTGTCACTGACCGACTACGACCTCTACGCGCTGGCGGATATCCGCAACCTGCGCTTCATTGCGCTGGACAACTACTGGACCCTGCTGCACCGCCCCCTGTTCTGGTCTGCGCTGGGGCACACCGTGTACTTCGTGGTGGTGGGCGTGCCGCTATCGCTGCTGGCCTCGCTTGGTGCAGCCATGCTGCTCAATTCGCCCCTGGCCCGGTTCAAGCCGTTCTTCCGTACGGCGTTGTTCGCGCCCGTGGTGACGACGGTGGTCGCCGTGGCGGTGATCTGGCGTTACCTGTTCAACACGAAGTACGGCCTGATCAACTACGCACTGGATTCCATCGGCATGCCCACCATGGACTGGCTGGGTGACCCGCACTGGGCGATGCCCACGATCATCCTGTTCGCCGTGTGGAAGAACTTCGGCTACAACATGATCATCTTCATGGCGGGCCTGCAGGCGATTCCGGGTGATCTTTACGAAGCCGCGCGCATCGACGGCGCGTCGGCCTGGGCGCAGTTCCGCCATATCACGCTGCCCATGCTGAAGCCGACGATGACCATGGTGAGCATCCTCACCGTCTCTGGCTATTTCCAGCTGTTTGCCGAGCCGTATGTGATGACCGAAGGCGGCCCGCTGCAAAGCACGACCTCGGTGCTTTACCTGATGTACGAAGAAGGCTTCAAGTGGTGGAATCTCGGCTCCGCCTCCGCCGTGGCCTTCATCCTGTTCGCGATCATGTTCGCGGTTACCGCCACGATGCTTCGCCTGTCGAAGCGGGGAGAAGCCGCATGAGTCCGCGTAGCGCCAAGGCCGTGATCAATGGCCTGCTTATCGCCTGGGCAGGCATCGCCATTGCGCCGCTGCTGTACATGCTGTCGGTGTCGTTCATGACACCGGGTGAGGCCAGCGCACTGCCGCCGCCCATCCTGCCCGACCACCCGACGCTGGCGAACTATCGCCAGCTGTTCATGAATGCCGGCATGGGGCGTTACCTGTTCAACAGCCTGCTGATTTCCACCGCCATCACGGTGATCTCGCTGGCTTTCAACCTGATGGCGGGTTATGCCTTCGCCAAGCTGGAATTCACCGGACGGCAGAAGCTGTTCCAGGGCCTGCTCGGCGCGCTGGTGATTCCCGCCCAGGTAGCGATGCTGCCCCTGTTCCTGTTGTTGAAGTACATGGGTCTGGTGAATACCTACGGTGCGATCATCGTGCCCGCGCTGGCGACGATCTTCGGCATTTTCCTCGTACGCCAGTATGCGAGCGGCATCCCCAACGATCTTCTGGAAGCCGCCCGGATCGACGGTGCCGGCGAATTCCGCATCTTCGCCACCATCGTGATGCCGTTGCTCAAACCCATCATGGTAACGCTGGCGATCTTTACCTTCCTGGCCGCATGGAACGACTTCATGTGGCCGTTGATCGCGTTGACCGGGCAGGAGCATTACACGCTGCCTATCGCACTGGCGTCGCTATCACGCGAGCACGTGCAGGACAGCGAACTGATGATGGCCGGCTCGGTGGTGACGATCCTTCCCGTGCTTGTGTTGTTCCTCGCCTTGCAGCGGTATTACCTTGAAGGCTTGTTGCTTGGCAGCGTAAAGGGCTGAATCCATGCGTCGTTTCCTGCTGGCATGGCTGCTTCCATATGGCTTCGTCCACGCAACGGATGCGCCGCGCCTGCTCGATGGATTCGATGCTGCTTCGGGATGGACCGCTGCGCATACCGACGATGTATCTGCGTCGTTGCATCCGGTGTCCGGCAAGCATGGCCGTGCCTTGTGCCTGGCGTTCGACTTCAACGGCGTGTCCGGCTCGGCCTCGATGCGTCGTGAGCTACCCGTCGATTTCCCGGCCGGATTCATGTTGTCGTTCGATGTGCGTGGCGACATGCCGGCGAATACCCTGCAGCTCAAGCTCATCGATGGCAGCGGTGACAATGTATGGTGGTTCCAGAAGCCGGGCTTCGTGCCGTCGGCTTCCTGGCGGACCGTTCAGGCCACCAGTCGCGAGGTGGAGTTCGCCTGGGGACCGACGAAGGACCGCGTGCTGCGCCATACACAGGCCATCGAGTTCATGGTCTACAAGGAGGCCCAGCCAGCGGGTGCTGCCGACAAGGGCGAGGTGTGTTTCGACAATCTGCGGCTCACGCCTCGCCAGATCGCAGCCGTTCCGCCCGTTGCAGTCACATCGAACGCGATGTTCGAGACACGGGCGAAGCACGGGCGCCGCGGGATCTATCCGCGCGGTTTCTCGGGTGAGCAGTCGTACTGGACGATCATCGGTGTCGATGGCGGATCGAAGGATTCGGCGTTGATCTCCGAGGATGGTGCCGTCGAAGTAACGCGGGGCGGCTTCACCATCGAGCCGTTTCTCATCGAGAACGGCAGGTTGACGACATGGGCGGACGTCACGGCCACCCAGGCATTGCGCGAACGCTATCTTCCGATGCCGTCGGTAACGTGGGCACGCGATGGGCTCCGGCTTACGAGTGCGGCTTTTGCCGAAGGCAAGCCAGGCGGGTCGTTGCTCGTGCTGTCCTACCGGGTGGCCAACGACAGCGACAAGGAGAGAAACGTCACGCTCGCGCTGGCTGCGCGTCCTTTCCAGGTCAACCCGCCGACGCAGTTCCTGAATGCACCGGGCGGCATGTCGCCTATCCACGATATGTCGTGGATAGGCGATGCCCTGGTCGTGAACAGCGAGCGACGGGTGATTCCGTTGCAGACGCCATCGCGTTTCGTGGCCCAGGCGGATAAAGCCAGTACCCTCGTGGACCAATGGTCCAGGGGCGACACCGTGGCGACGGTACAACCCCATGATGGCGTAGCGCGGGTCAGCGATCCGAAGGGTTTCGCACAAGGTGCGTTGCTCTATGAGCTTCGCCTGCCGGCGCATGGGCATGTCGATCTGGGCCTCGTGGTGCCGTCAACGCCCGGCATCGATGTACCACGTCCCGCCGACGCGGCGCACTGGCTTGAGGCCCATGCCGATACCGTAGCGTCGCAATGGCATGAAGCGCTCGATCGGGTCGATCTGCGCGTACCGGCCATGGCGCAACCCGTGGTCGATACGATGAAGACCGGCATCGCCCATATGCTGATCTCACGCGACGGGCCGGCCTTGCAACCGGGCACCCGATCCTACTCGCGGACATGGGTGCGCGACGGCGCGATGATGCTTGAGGGGTTGCTGCGAACAGGGCACGAAGATGTGGCGAGTGAGTTCGTACGCTGGTACGCGCCGCACCAGTTCAGTAACGGCAAGGTACCGTGCTGTGTGGATGCGCGGGGTTCCGATCCGGTGCCCGAGAACGACAGCCATGGCGAGCTGGTCTTCGCCATGGCCGAGTTGTGGCGTTACACACACGATCGCACGATGCTCGCATCGCTCTATCCGTATGCGGGCAAGGCTATCGATTACATGGACCGCCTACGTTTGTCGGAGCGACAGCCCGCCCGCCTGGATGGTGCTGATCGGGCTTTGTACGGACTCATGCCTGCATCGATCAGCCACGAAGGGTACTCGGCCAAGCCGATGCATTCGTATTGGGACGATTTCTGGGCGTTGAAGGGATATGACGATGCCGTAAGCCTCGCGCAGGCGATGGGCCGTGGCGAGGATGTCCGGCGATTTACGGCATCGCGCGATCAGTTCCGCGATGATCTGCATGCATCCATCGCTGCGGCCGTGAAGGAGAAAGGTATCGATTTCATCCCGGGCGCAGCCGAGCTGGGGGATTTCGATGCGACGTCGACGACCATTGCGTTGTCGCCGGGTGGTGAGCAGTCGCATCTGCCCAGGACCTTGCTCGACGCCACGTTTGAACGCTACTGGCGCGACTTTGTCGCGCGTCGCGATGGCCGGCGCGACTGGGACGATTACACGCCTTATGAGGTTCGCGTGATCGCCACCTTCGTCCGGCTGGGCTGGCGTGATCGCGTCGGCGAGCTGCTGGCGTTTTTCCTTGCAGATCGCAGGCCTGCCGCCTGGAACCAGTGGGCAGAGGTGGTCGGTCATGATCCGCGCAAGCCGCGTTTTGTCGGCGACATGCCGCACGCGTGGATTGCGTCGGATTACGTACGCTCGGCGCTGGACCTGTTCGCCTACGAGCGGACCGATGACCATGCCATCGTCCTCGGCGCAGGGTTGCCCATGGACTGGCTGGAAGGTGAGGGCGTGTCGGTACGTGACCTGCGTACGCCGTATGGGCGGCTGGGTTATACGCTCAAGGTGAAGGATGGGCGTGCCTGGGTGACTGTCACACAGGCGATCCGGCCGCCGGGCGGACTGGTGCTTTCATTGCCGGGGAAGGAAGTGAGGCTGGCGCAGACCGGTGCCGCGCAGGAGGTCTCTCTGTAGTCGAGGGCATGGGCTCATGCGCCTTCGGCGGTCGCGCGCAGGCGCGCTCCTACAGGGGAATGTAGGAGCGCGCCTGCGCGCGACCCAGCATCCCGGAAACCCACCACGTAGACACTCGCACCCGACGCGCTACGAAAGCACCCGACCTACCGGCTCAATGCGTCGCCACGCGCGTACGCAGCAGCGCATCCACCGACTGCTGCCATTCGGCGGAGCCTGGCTTGGCCTGCGGCGCTTCCTGTCCCAGCTTGCGATTCACGGCGTCATCCCATTCCGCCGAACCCGGCGTGGGGCCGTGACCGTCATCGCTGACCGCAAGGATCTTGTCGACCCAGGCAAGCCACTCGGGCGAGCCAAGAGCCGGATTGGCCGGAGCGGCCCTGCCCGGCGCAGGGGAGGACGCTGCCGTGGTGGCCGCGGCGGATGCAGCTTCGGGGGCCGGAGGCTCGGCATGCGAGCAGGCGGCGATGATCAGCGCCGCCGTCAGCGGCACGGCGGTGAAGAGAAAGCGATTGATGATGGAACGCATGGGTACATCGACCTCACAACAGCGTCAGACGTCCGATGCTAAGTGCCGTTACCCGTCCGTAAGTTGAACGCGCTACGGAACTTCTTGCGTTCGTTCAGCTTCGTGCCGCCACTTCATCGATATGGCGAAGCAGATCGGCCGGATCCTCGAAGACGCGATAGGCGCCTGCACGCTCCAGTTCATTCTCGCCATAACCGCCTGAAAGCAGGCCGATGCCCAGGGCCCGGGCCCGCTGGGCGGCCAGCATGTCCCAGATGGCGTCGCCGATGACCATGGCATCGCGGATATCGGTGCCCAGGCGCTCGGCAGCGGTGACGAAGAGGTCCGGATCGGGCTTTGCGTGGCGCACCTGGTCGCGGGTGACGACGGGGATCGTGTGCGGGTCCACGCCCAGCGCGGCAATGTTGTGGGCCGCCGTTTCCATGCGGCCGCTGGTGGCGATGGCCCAGGGGATCTTCGCGTCGGTGAGCCAGCGCAGCAGCTCCACGGCGCCCGGCAGGGGCTTCACGGCGCCTGCCTCGGCCAGCCGGCCATAGGCGGCGGCGTGGTTGCGGCGCAGGCGGTCGATGCGCTCGGGCGTGATCTCGGTACCCGTCTCACGCAGCAGGATATCGGTGAACAGGCCACCGCTCATGCCGATCTTCCGGTGGATACGCCACACGGAGAGATCGATGCCCTCCATGTCGAGCGATTCCTTCCAGGCGAGGACATGCTGGTAGACGCTGTCGACGAGGGTGCCGTCGAGATCGAAGAGGAAGGCGTGCTTTTGTCTGGACATACCCGAAGATTACACCTGTAGGAGCGCGCCTTGCGCGCGACCGGAGTTACCGAATGTCTCCGGAATACCCCGCATCGCCGCTTCATTGGCTTGTCGCGCGCAAGGCGCGCTCCTGCAGCGGCCTTAGAACTTGCCGGCGCGGAAGTCCGCGATGGCCTCGTGGATCTGCTCGGGGGTGTTCATCACGAACGGGCCGTAGCGGGCCACCGGCTCGGACAGCGGCCGACCCGCCACCACGAGGATACGGGTGACCGTCTGGCCAGCCGCCAGCGGCACGGTATCGCCGGTGCGCGAGAACACGGCCAGCTCGCTGCGATCCAGCACCTGCCCGGCCACATGGGCGGCTCCGCCGTCGAACACGTAGGCGAATGCGCTATGGCCCTCGGGTAGCGGCAGGTCGAGCGTCGCGCCGGGTTCGAGCGCGATATCCAGGTAAACCGGCGCCGTGACGATGCCCGAGACCGGACCCGTCGCGCCGTCCAGCTCACCCGCGATGACCTTCACGGTCACGCCTTCGGCCGGATGCACCGTCGGGATGTCGACCGGCGGGATGTCCTGGTAGCGCGGCGTGGTCATCTTGTCCGAGGCCGGCAGGTTCACCCACAGCTGGAAGCCCCACATCAGGCCGGCTTCCTGCTGCGGCATCTCGGAATGCAGGATGCCGCGACCAGCGGTCATCCACTGGACGCTGCCCGGACCCAGGTCGCCCCGGTTGCCGTGGTTGTCGCCGTGCTGCATGCGGCCGGCGAGCATGTAGGTCACGGTTTCGAAGCCGCGATGGGGATGCTCGGGGAAGCCTTCGATGTAGTCGCCCGCGTCGTCGGAACGGAATTCGTCGAGCAGCAGGAAGGGGTCCAGCATGTCGAGGGCTGGCTGGCCGATGACGCGCTTGAGCTTCACGCCGGCGCCGTCGGCGGTATCCATGCCGCGGACGCGGCGGATGATGCTGCGATGGGTCATGTCGTGCTCCGGGGTGTGCTTCTGATGCGCACAAGATGCGCCCGGGGACGGGGGATGCCTAGGTGTGTGGGGTGAACGATCTGTTTCGGTGTGGGGGTGCGGGGTTATCGCCTGGCCGGTCGCGCGCAAGGCGCGCTCCTACACAACAAGCCACGTCGCCCCCCCCGGGCCCACCGCGATCCTGTAGGAGCGCGCCTTGCGCGCGACCGGCCAGGCGAAACATCCCGATCAATGCACCCAATGCCCGGAACGCTGCCGCGGCGGATGATCGTCCCCCTCGGGACGCGGAGCCACCATCGACTTGATCTCGTCCTCGGTCGGCGGCTTCTGGCGCCAGTATTCGTTCACCGCATTGAGCACCTCGGGCAGCTGCCCCAGGCACTCATCGTATTCCTCGTCGCTGAGCTTCTCGAACTCGGCGTCTGCCTGGAGCACGCCTTCATCGACGGCCAGGGCCATCACCGGACCCAGCAGCTGCATCAGGTCAGGGTCTTCGGCGAGGCGGTTTTCCCACACCCCCGCACGCATGTCGATGCCGCGGCTGAAACCCTCGCACCAGCCGGCGGCCGACAGCAGAGGACCTTCCTCGGTATCGATCTCACCAAGGATGGGCTCGTACGCATCGACGTCGAGCTCGGCACTGATCGAGTCGTTGAGCTTGGCCAGCAGCGCCAGCACGCGGTTGCCTTCGTCCTCGTCGTCGAACGCCTCGTGCAGCACTTCGTGCAGCCACTCTTCGGGTTTGATTTCGAGCGGGCCCACCGCCACCGCCGAGAGCAGACCATGCACGCCGTCGAGCATGAGATCGCCCTCACCGCCGTGCGCGCGCAGGTAGGTGTCGAGTTCTTCGAGTTCCTTGTCGTCGAGGGAACTCGGCCATTCGGACTTGGGTACGTTCAAAGCGTCAGCTCCAGTGCCACCGGCGTATGGTCGGAGGGTTGCTCCCATTTTCGCGGGGCCTTGTCGATGATCGACGAGGTCGCCACGGATTTGAGCGCATCGCTGATGAGGATGAGGTCGATTCGCAGACCCATGTTGCGGCGGAACGCTGCCTGACGGTAGTCCCACCAGCTGAAAAGGCCGCCTTCTTCGGTGAAAAGGCGGAAACTGTCGTGCAGGCCCGTATCGAGGATGGCCTGCAAGGCGGCACGCTCGGGCGGGGAGCAGAAGATGTCCTCGCCCCAGGCCACCGGATCGTAGACATCGCGATCGTCACGGCAGATGTTGAAATCGCCCAGTACCACGAGCTTCGGGTGTCGTGCGATTTCCTTCTCGATGAAGTCGCGCACCTTTGCCAGCCAGTGCAGCTTGTAGGTGTACTTCTCGTCGCCCAGCGCCTTGCCGTTCACTACGTAGAGATCGATGACGCGGATATCGCCAACGGTGGCGGCGAGGATGCGTCGCTGCGGGTCGTCGAGGCCGGGGATGTCCGTCACGACGTCCACGGGCTCCTGCTTCGCCAGGATGGCGACGCCGTTGTAGGTCTTCTGCCCGGAGTACACCGAGCGATAGCCCATGGCGGCGATCTCGTCCACCGGAAACTTGTCGTCGGTGAGCTTGGTTTCCTGCAGCGCGACGATGTCCGGCTGCGCCTCGGCCAGCCATTGCTGGAGATGGGGCAGGCGGACCTTGAGCGAGTTGACGTTCCACGAAGCGATCTTCATCGCCCCATTGTAAAGGAAACCCGTGTGACGACCCGGCGTCACACGGGTTTCATCGTCAGGCCAGCCCGTAGCTCTTCAGCAGGGCGCCCGGCTGCGGCTCGCGGCCACGGAAGGCCTTGAACGATTCCAGCGCGGGACGCGTGGCGCCTACGGCCAGGACCTGCCGGCGGAACCGCTCGCCCGTGGCACGATCCAGCACGCCGGCTTCCTCGAAAGGCTCGAAGGCATCGGCCGAGAGGACTTCGGCCCACAGGTAGCTGTAGTAACCGGCCGAATAACCGCCGGCAAAGATATGCGTGAAGCCGTGCGGGAAACGCTGCCAGGCCGGCGGATGCAGCACCGACACCTCGTGGCGCACCGACTCCAGCACGTCCATGGGACGGGCACCCTTTGCCGGGTCGTATTCCAGGTGCAGGCGGAAATCGAACAGGCCGAACTCCAGCTGGCGTACCAGGAACATGCCGGTGTGGAAATGCCGGGCCTTGAGCATGCGCTCGTACAGCTCGTCGGGCAGCTCCTCGCCCGTGCGGTAGTGACGGGCAAACAGGCGCAGGGCTTCGCGATCCCAGGCGAAGTTCTCCATGAACTGGCTGGGCAGCTCCACCGCGTCCCATTCGACGCCGTCGATGCCACCGACGGACGGAATATCCACCTCGGTCAGCATGTGGTGCAGGCCGTGGCCGAATTCGTGGAACAGCGTGAGCACGTCGTCGTGCGTCAGCAGGGCCGGCGCGCCGTCGGTCGGGGGCGGGAAGTTGCAGGTGAGAAAGGCCACCGGCAGTTGCAGGTGCCCGCCGTCGCGGAAGCGCGCCTCGCAGACATCCATCCAGGCGCCGCCACGCTTGCCCGAGCGTGCGTAGAGGTCGACATAGGCGCCCGCGAAAACGGTGCCGTCGGCATTGCGCAGGTCGTAGTAGCGGACATCCTTGTGCCAGGTGTCCACGTTGTCGCGCGGCGCGAAGGTGACGCCGTAGAGACGATTCACCACGGCGAACAGGCCGTCGACGACCTGCTGGGCGGGGAAGTAGGGCTTCAGCTGCTCTTCGTCGAGCGCGTAGCGCTCGACGCGCAGCTTTTCGGCAGCGAAACCGACGTCCCACGGCTCCAGGTTGTCGATCTTCAGGCGTTCCGTGGCGAACTTGCGCAGTTCTGCCAGTTCTTCCTTCGCACGGGGGCGGGCCTTCGCGACGAGGTCGCGCAGGAAGTCGAGCACCACCTGCGGGGACGTGGCCATCTTGGTGGCCAGCGATTCCTCGGCGGCATTGGCGAAGCCCAGGAGCTGGGCGGCTTCGTGACGCAGGGCGACGATCCGGTCGATGCGCTCGGAGTTGTCGAACTTGCCCTTGTTCGGGCCCTGGTCCGAGGCGCGGGTCTGGTAGGCGTAGTACACGTCGAAACGCAGGTCGCGATTCTCGGCATAGGTCAGCACGGCCTGGACACTGGGCTGCTTGAGGGTGACCAGATACCCGTCGAGGTTGGCTTCGCGGGCGTATTCGCGCAGCACGGCACGGCCGGACTCCGGAATGCCCGCGAGGTCGCGCTCGTCGGTGATGTGCTTGTGCCAGGCCTCGGTGGCGTCGAGCACCGCGTTGGAGAATTCGGTGCTGAGCCTGGACAGCTCCACCCCGATCTCGCGGAAGCGGCTGCGCGCCGGTTCTTCCAGGGCTACGCCGGACAGGCGGAAATCGCGCAAGGCGTGCTCGACGGCCGCACGGGCCGCCACCGGCAGCGAAGCGAAGTCGCTCCGGTCGGCCACGGCCTGGGTCGCCGCATAAAGATCGCGGTTCTGGCCGATTTCGATGCCGTGGTCGGTGAGTTTTTCTTCCGCCGCGCCGTGTGCCTTGCGCAGGGCTTCGGAGTCGGCCACCGAATGCAGGTGGCTTACCGGCGACCAGGCCCGCGAAAGGGTCTGGTCGAGGCGTTCCTGGGCGAGGATCACGTGCTCGAAATCGCGGGCTGCGCCCGCTGCCGTGATGGCATCGATGCCGGCGCGCTGCGCGGCAATCAGGCGGTCGACCGCAGGCTCCACGTGCTCGGGCCGGATCGCCGAAAACGCCGGCAGGTCGCCGCTGGGATCAAGAAGGGGGTTGGTGGTGCTGTCCATGGGATCTCCTCTCGGATTCCCAGCGTGGAGCCAGCGGCGCATCAAATCAAGCAGCCGCCCCCTGTAGGAGCGCGCCTGCGCGCGACCGGTCATCGCGACGGATGACCGTTATCGCGCTCACCGGTCGCGCGCAAGGCGCGCTCCTACAGCAGGTATTCGTCTTTCAGGCGGACGTAGTTGGCTGCGGAGTAGTAGAGCTGCTCGACCTGCTTGTCGCTCAGCACGCGCACCATCTTCGCCGGATTGCCCACCCACAGCTCCCGCTCGCCGACCACCTTGCCCGGAGGGACGAGGGCACCGGCGGCCACGAAGGCATGCTTCTTCACCACCGCACCGTCGAGCACCGTCGCATGCATGCCGATCAGGCAGGCGTCTTCGATGGTGCAGGCGTGGATGACCGCCCCATGACCGATGGTGACGTCTTCGCCGATCAGGGTGGGGAAGCCGCCCGGTGTGTAAGGGCCATCATGGGTGACATGGATCACCGCGCCGTCCTGGAGATTGCTGCGGGCACCGATGCGGATGTGATGCACGTCGCCGCGGGCGACGGCACCCGGCCAGATCGACACGTCATCGCCCAGCTCGACGTCGCCGATGACCGTAGAGGCCGGATCGACGTAGACGCGGGCACCAAGGCGCGGAAGGATGCCCCGGAACGGGCGGATGGCATGGGGCATGAGCTTCAAGGGACCGTGAACGTAGCCGGCAGGATACCGCCTTCGCGCCCCGGCCCGGACCGGTTTACTGGAAGCGGCCGCCCGTGATGCGCCCATCCGCGTCGAACTGCGGGAAATAGCGGCTGTTGTTCATGCGGATTTCCATCGTGGTGGCCGTATTGGGCATCACCAGCAGGACATCGGGATAGGCCGCGTGGAACTGGGCCGCCGTGGGATGCGTACCGATGAAGGCGTCAAAGGCCTTGGTATCGGTGACGAAACCGGCGACCGGCGCTGGCTGGCTGGCGGCAGGCGCAGTGCGGCATGCGCTGAGGATGGCGACGCCGAGAACGGCCATGAAGAAAAGCGTGGCGAGACGGTGCATGGGGCAGGCTCCTTGCCTTGGGGGAGGGCCGATTATCCCCCGAATGGGGTATGCCAACCATGAACGTATTCGGCAGGAAGGAGGGTCGCCTCCTTCCTGCCTGCGGAATCAGCGGAAGCTGCCGCCCTGGATACGGCCGTGCGCGTCCAGATCAGCGAAGTACCGGCTGTTGTCCATGCGCAGTTCGCGGGTGGCCATGTCACCGGGAAGCACGAGGGTCAGACACGAATAACGGCTGCGGAATTCGACCGGGGTCGGACGCGTGGCGACGTAGGCGTCGAAAGCGGCCATGTCGGTGATGCCACAACGACGCACGTCGTTGCCGCCACCGAAACCCGGAACGGGTCGGTCCGCCTGCGATGCAGCGGCCGGAAAAACCATGCTATCGGTGGGGGTATGGGCCGATACAGCCAGCGGAGCGGCCACGAACAGGGCCGAAAGAAGGATGCGATACATGTGTGGCTCCTTGCCGGGATAGGTTGATTCGCTGAATCAGCGGAAGCGGCCGCCGACGATACGGCCATGCGCGTCGAGCTGCGCGAAATAGCGGCTGTTGTCGTAGCGGATTTCGGTGGTGGTGACGTCGCCGGGGAGCACGAGGCCGACGCACGAATAGAAGGCACGGAACTCCGCCGGCGTGGGCTTGCCGGCGATGAAGGCCGCGAATTCGTTGAGGTCGGTCACGCCACAGCGGGACGGTACCGGCTGGATGGCCGGGGCATCGACGACGGGCGTGGAGACCTGGGCGGCGGCGATGGCCGGAGCGGCGACGAAAAGGGCCACGAGGGCCTTGCGAACGATGTGGTTCATGAAGGAGGTTCCGTTTCCTGTGGTGGTCGTTGTCCGTCCTTCGCCGTGGCGAAGAGCGGGCGGCCACTATGGGCATCCGGCGCCAACCGCTTCCTGAATTCGCCTATCCGCCATGCCGACGCATCGCGTCGGCTTTCGCCTCGTCTTCGGCGGTTACCACCTGCTGCTGCGCATCGAGCTTCGCGCCCAGGATGATGAGGGTGTAATTGGTGGGGTCGAAGTCGCGCAGCAGTGCGATTTCACGTCGGGCTTCTTCGAGCTGGCGGCGGTTGATCTGCTGCTCGATTTCCTGCGAGGCGAAGGGCAACGTCTCGCGCAGGGCATCCAGCGCCGACGGGTTGTCGGGGTCGAGCTGGATGATGCTGAGGTAATACTCGTAGGCGTTATTGCCCTGGGGGGCTACCAGGCGCCCCTCCTTCGTTGCCTGCCGCGCCAGGCCGAGCAGGATGTCGACCTCGCTCGAATGCCCCGCCGGGTCCGTGGATACGCTGAGGGTATGCCCGATCATCGCCCCGGTATCGGCACGATGACCGCGCAGCCATATCGTCGAGGCTATCGCACAGGCCACGATGGCGGCTGCGCCGATGATAAGGATCGCGCGACGGGATGGCACGACCGGTTTGGCAAGGAGCATGGGGGCGGCTCGCAATGGGGCATCCGCCGACACACCCACTGTGGCCGACGGACGCGGACGGTATCGCAGCTTCGTTGCAGTACCGTGGCAGTTGCAGACAACGTGTTACAGATGATTCGACGAGGCGTGGTGCACACCACCCAGGCTGCGAAGATCCGGTTCAAGTGCCAGCGCGGCAATCTCCCGGTCGAAACAGGGGTTGGCCTGTCGTACGGTTTCCAGCGAATGGCCGTCCAGCAACTGCTTGCGAACCTGCTGGCGCTGGGCATCACTGCATACTTTCTTCACCACGAGGCGCGTGGTGGTATGGGTGTCACCGGCAGCGGCGGTAGACGCCGCCAGGCCAAGAAGGGCAAGGGTGATGCATCGATACATGGTGTGACTCCGTGTCATGAAACATAAAAGGCGCATGCGAGCCATCCGCTACGCATGCACCCTTCACTTTGACATGGAGTGGCAGGCCACGGGGCCTGTCATCCGGGGGATTTCACCGATATGTCCCGTCAGAATTTCGCGCTGACGTTGAAGAAGTACTGGCGCGGCGCACCGGCCATCAGCGTCTGGTTGTAGCCGTCCGGATCGGAGGCCACATAGCCGTTGGTGCCGGTGGAAGCGAAGTAGCGCTTGTTGAGCAGGTTGGTGACGTTGAGGCCCACGCTCAGGCCCTTGAACACGTCGAGGTCGCCGAAGTCGTACGCGAGGCCGGCGTTGAAGATCCAGTACGACGGCACCTTGGAGTCGTTGATGTACGTGATGTAGCGCTGGCTGGTGTACTTGCCTTCGAGGTTGGCGCGCCAGCCGGCGATCTCGTAGCTGACCGAGCTGGAGAACATGGTCTTGGGCACGCCCACCACGTACTTGTCGGCCGTGTTGATCGTCACGCCGCCGGTCACGTAGTCGTCCTGGTACTGCGACTTGTTGTACGAGAACGAATTGAGCCAGCTCAGGCCCTGCACCGGCTTCCACAGGAAGGCCAGGTCGGCGCCCTGGCTCTTCACGTCACCGACGTTGTTGAGCGAGGAGGCGCAGGTGACCACGGCGGGGCAGGGCGTGACCACCAGCAGGCGGTTCTGGAAGCGGGTGTAGAACACGCCCACCGAGGCTTCGAAGGTGTCGCCGTGGGCGCGGTAACCAGCCTGCCAGGTCTGCGATTCTTCCGGCTTCAGGTGCGACTTGGCCGCATCGAACGCTGCCTGCGAGGTGCTGAACGGCGTGATGCCGTAGGCAGAGATGTTCTTCGCGTACGAGGCGTAGATGTCCTGGTTGGCGTCGAGCTTGTAGTCGATACCTGCCTGCGGCAGGAAGCCCTTGCTGGCCTTCATGCTGCCCTGGGCAAACGATGTGGTGGGCACCCGCGAAGTGGCATCGGTGGTGACGCTCAGCGACTTGGCACCGACGTTGATCGTGAGCTGGTCGTCGAGGAGATGGATCGTATCCTCGGCGTAGGCCATGCGTGTCTTGGTTTCATAGTGCTGCAGGAACGCACGCAGGAACGGTGTCTGGTCGTTATAGACGCGGTACAGCGCGGTGTACTCGCCGCCCAGGGGGAAGAAGTTGCGCTCCTGGTTGGTATTGGACTCTTCGCCCCACACGCCCACTTCGATGTCGTTGTTGCCGACGGTGGCTTTCAGCGCCGAGGTCAGGCCATAGCGGTCCAGGCCGTAATCGGTGGTACGCATGGACAGCGGCACGGTCGGCGACGAGGCCTGGTACGGCGTGGCCCACTGACCTTCGCCGCGATCGGTGTGGTAGTAGCCCGTGCTGTCGAGGGTGATGCCCTCGCCGAGGTTGAACGAGCCGGACAGGCCTGCAAGGCTGTCCTGGCGGATGCCGCCGCCGGCGTAGTACGTGGCGTCGCCCTTGTCGTAATTGGCCGGCAGCCCGTTGAGCACGGCCGGGTAGGCGCCCTTGCCGTTGAGCGCATTCGCCATCTGCACGGCGGTGTTCCAGTCCGGCTGCAGGTAGTCCCAGTTCCAGCCCAGCACGCGCTGGCTGGTGAGGGACAGATCCATGTAGTCGTATTCCTTGCGCTTGCTGCTGTCGGCAAACAGGCTGATGCGGTTGCCGTCGCCCCACTGGTACACGGCCTTCAGGTTGGCCTGGTTCGACTTCTGGTCGCCGAAGCCCTTCCACTTGTCGGTATCGGCGTGCACGAAGGACACGTAGGCAGAGAAGCCGCCGTGGTCACCCGTATCCACGCGGGCGAAGGTACGCTTGGTCGAATCCGAGCCGATGACCTGGCTCAGGCGCACGCCCGGCTTCATGTCCGGATCGGCAGAGTAGAACTGCACCGTGCCGCCGAGGTTGGTATTGGAGGCGGTGCCGAGGGCACCGGCGCCCTGGGCGAGTTCCACCGTCGACAGATTCTCGGTGGTGATGGCGCGGGTCACCTGCAGGCCGTCGGTCACGCCGTAGCCCATCGTGCCGAGCGGGATGCCGTCGAGGGTGAAGCCCAGCCGCGACTGATCGAAACCATGCAGGTTGATCTGCGTAGACCACTCGTAGGCGCCGAACGGGTCGGCTGCCTGGAACTGCACGCCGGGCAGTTTTTCCAGCGCTTTCAAGGCGCTGGTGCCGGGCACCTGCTGGCGCACGATCTCGTCGGTGCCGATGCTCTGGATCTGGCGGGTTTCGCCCGGCGCGATCACCGACACGGCGTCGAGCTGGCGGGCGGTCTTGCTGCTGTTGCCGTCCGTGTTGGTGTCCGCATCCGTCGACGCGGCAGCCGGAGCCGGCTTGGCGCCGTCGTCGGCGGCCTGGGCAAGGCCCACGTGAAGGGTGAGGGCAAGGGCGGTGGCGAGGGCGGTACGACGGAGTGCGGTACGGGCGAACGTCATCGGGAAATCCTTCCTGGGCATTCGCGAAAGCGTCGCCTGACTTCATGTAACGATGCTTACTCGTATATGACGGGCGTCTTACGCCAATACCGGCCTCGGCTGCTATCGTCATGCGTGTTTCGTCCAAAAGAGCGCGACGCCATGCCTTATTTCTACCTCGCCATCGCCATCGTCGCCGAGGTGGTCGCCACATCCGCCCTCAAAGCCTCGGATTCGTTCAGTCGTCCGTGGCCCAGCGTCGTGGTGGTCATCGGCTATGGCATCGCCTTCTGGTTCCTGTCCCTGTGCCTGCGCACGATTCCCACCGGCATCGCCTACGCGATATGGTCCGGGGTAGGCATCGTGCTCATCTCGGCAGTCAGCTGGGTCTGGTACCGCCAGGCCCTGGACCTGGCCGCACTCATCGGCCTGGGCCTGATCATCGCGGGGGTGATCGTGGTGAACGTCTTTTCGAAATCGGTGTCGCACTGAGCGGCGAGGTTCGCCAACCCGTTCACTGAAAACGGCCGCTCATCCGGCCAGCCTTGGGTCCGGTACACGACCCGTTTGTCAGGAGGATCCGATGCGTCGTTCCGCGTTGCGTTTCCTGGGTATCGCCATCGCGCCGGCATGGCTGGCCGCGTGCGCCACGTCATCCCCGCCGCCGGTAGCCGTGGTCACACACCATGTGGCTCCCATCGCCGTCTCCTGTACGACGGACGCCATGACCGAACAGCCCTGCATTGCACAGGCCCGCGAGTCGTGCCAGTCACCACAGGTGGATACGATCCACCTGGTGCTGGCCACGCCAGTGACTACCGGCGTCGACCAGCACGGCAAGTCGAGCTACCAGTACCGGGCAACCTATACGTGTCCGCATAGCGTGACGGCACTGGCGCCGAAGTAACACAGCTCAATGCACCAGGGCGGCGCTGGCCAGCTCGCGTTCGATGAAGTCCGGCGTAAAAGCCGGCGCATAGCGCTTGATCACCCTGCCCGAACGATCGACAAGGAACTTGGTGAAGTTCCACTTGATGTCCTCCGCCCCGAGCAGGCCGGGCGCGGCATGCTTCAACGAAGCGAACAACGGGTGCGTCCCGGCGCCATTGACCTCCACCTTGGAGAACATCGGAAAGGTCACGCCATAGGTAAGGTCACAGAACGATTTGATCTCGGCGTCCGCACCCGGCTCCTGGTTTCCGAACTGGTCACAGGGAAAACCGAGGATCTCGAAATCCTGCCCGCGCATACGCTGGTACATCGCTTCCAGGCCCTGGTATTGCGGCGTGAACTGGCAGCGTGAGGCCACGTTGACGATAAGCAGCGCCTTGCCACGATAGGTGTCCATGGACACGATATCGCCGTCGATGGTGCGCAGCTGGTGCTCGTAGATGGACTGCATGGCGGGATTCCCTGTGGTTGATCAGGGGAGTGTCCATCTCAGGGGATGGCAAGACCAATCGATTGATTCAACACCCGCCATAGGGAACGGCTATCCATCGATGACCCCATCGTTGCCCTCAATCATGCATCGCTACTCATCCTCAGGAAGACTTCGATGGGGGTAGCGCAAACTTCACGGGAATGATTGCGTAACCCGAATCCGGCTTGCCGTCCTTGCCAACATGCGGATTGAAATGGTGCTGCGTCACCATCTTCTTCGCGGCATCGTCCAACTCCGGATACCCGGACGATTTCTCAACCGTTGCGCGGGATGCTGTGCCTTCGGTATCCACAAAGGTTTTTACGACGACAAGACCTTCGTGCTTTGCGGCGATGGCATCTGCTGGATAGGGCGACGTGCTCGTACCATCACCCGTCGATGGCGCCGCCGCATCCACGCCTTTCTGCGTTTGTGGTGCCGCGAACGCGCTTTGAGCGATCAACCACACCAAGGACGTCAGTGCGTAAATTCCTGCTGATTTCATGATCACCCTCTCAAGCCATCGATGGCTGGTGGCGTAGGGTGCTCCCTGGCCGCAGGCGAGACAAGCGACGGAATGATCAGGCTGCCGTCATGCGTTCCAGTTGGGTGAGCCAGGCCATGGCATACGTGTTGTCCGTCCCGCACATCTCCTGTTCGGGACGCAGGCCGCCACACACCTTCGGCCGTTCGGGACGACCGAAGATGGCGCAGCGATTGTCCGCCGTGAGCTGGATGCAGCGAACGCCTGCCAGCTTGCCGTTGGGCATGCCGGGAATGGGCGAGCTGATCGACGGAGCGATGCAGCACGCGCCACACCCGGGGCGGCAGGCAAGAGCCATGCTCAGAAGCGCTGGCGCAATTCGCGGTAGACCGGATCCGTATCCGGACGCTGGCCGTGCCAGCGCTCGAAGCCGTCGGCAGCCTGTTCGATCAGCATGCCCAGGCCGTCGCGGAACCAGTCCGGACGCACGCCAGCGGCAACCGCCCAGCCCTTGAAGCCGGCAGCCGCGGTGCCGTAGCAGATGTCGTAGGCGGTGGAATGGTCCTGCACGATGGACATCGGCAGGTCGAACTTGCCACCGTCGAAACCGATAGACGTGGCGTTGACCACGAGATCGAAGCACTCGCCGTCCAGGCCGTCCCAGTAACGCGTGTGGCAACGCGCAGGTTCGCCGATGGCATCGGCAAGCTCGTCGGCGCGCTCGGGCGTGCGGTTGACGATGGTCAGCGTCTTTACGCCAGCATCCATCAGGGCCCAGGCTACGGCCTTGGCCGCGCCGCCGGCACCGAGCAGCAGCGCGTCGTGACCACGCAGGTCAAAGCCGTGGCGTTCGGTGATGTCACGGACAAAGCCGCTGCCATCGGTGTTGTGAGCCTCGATGCGACCATTGCCCAGATGGGTAAGAGTGTTCGCGGCACCGGCGCGCTTCGCCGCCTCGGTCACCTCGTCGGCCATGGCGAGCGCCACCAGCTTGTGGGGCATGGTGACGTTGGCCCCATGGCCGCCTTCGGCAAAGAAGCGACGGACCTCGGCTTCGAAGACCACGGGCGCGGCGTCGATGACACGGTAATCGAGGGCGATACCCAGCTGTTTCGCGAAAGCCGAATGGATTTCGGGGGACAGCGAATGCGCGATCGGATGACCGAACACGGCGTAACGACGAGCTTCGACGCTCATGGACTCTCCTGGCTCTTGGCCGGACACCATGTCCGGCGGACGGATTCTAGCAATGCGGCGGTGGAAGGGCTGTCGCGACCCGTGAGACAGGGGCTGCCTACCTTAGGCCCCACCACCACCGGCAGGAATCCCGCCATGAACACGCTCTCGCCGCACCGCCTTCGCGCCCTTATCGCCCTGGCCTGGCTGGCCGTGGGCAGCCTGCTGCTGGTGCTCACCCCGTTGTCCGCGCGCAGCGACGCCTTGGGCTGGTCGCCGTTGTTCTGGCTGGTGCTGGCGCCGGCAAGCGTGTTGCTGGCGATGCGGCCGAAGCTGCCGCTGGAGCTGCTGGCGGCACTCCTGCGCCGCTGAGTTTCATGTAGGAGCGCGCCTTGCGCGCGACCGGTGATATCGAAACGATGAAAATTTTCGCGACAACCGGTCGCGCGCAGGCGCGCTCCTACAACAGCCTGCGATCACGTATGGAGAGGCGGCGGGGGCGGCCCTTGGCGCGACTGATGGAGGTGAGGGGAGTGGGCGGATAAGGCCGCGTAGCGGGGCCGGCCAGGAAGGCCGGCCCTTTTCGCCGAGGCACGGAGGCCGAGTCGAAAAGCCCCGCCCGCTCCCCGTGCCCGAAGGGGCGCGAGCCATCAAAACACTGAGCCGCGCAGCGGCTCCTCCTTTCCCGAGGGACACCGCAGGCCGGAGCGCCAAGGGCCGCACCCGTCGCCTCTGCTCCGCCACGTATGAGCGCCGATGCGAGGCTGATAGGCGAGCCCTTGCTACGGAGCGAGACACCACAAGGGCTGCATTCCTACGGAGCGCAACATCGCCGATGCGATCGGCTCCTACACCTTCGGTAGGGAAGCCTTCTCATTCGGAGATGTCACGTTTCAAATGGTCGCGCGCGGGGCGCGCTCCTACAGGGTGGTGGGGTCAGGTGCTTAGGCCGAGGCGTTTCATTTCGAGGCGGCGGAGGAATTCCTGCATGATGCGCAGGTAGAGGTCTTCGCCCAGGTAGGCGTCTTCCACGCCTGCGTCGATGGACGGGTTGTCGTTGACCTCGATCACTACCGGGCGCTCGCCTACCTGTTTCAGGTCGACGCCGTAGATGCCGTCGCCGATGGTCTGCGTTGCCTTGAGCGCCAGCTTCACCACTTCGCTGGGCGCATCGCGCACGGGCACCGTGCGGAAGCCGCCGGATTTCGCCGTGCCCTTGGCACCGTGGTTGTAGATCTGCCAGTGGCCGCGCGACATGAAGTACTGGCATGCATACAAGGGCTCGTGGTTGAGCACGCCGATACGCCAGTCGAATTCCGTGTAGAGGTATTCCTGTGCGATGAGCAGGGCGCTGTGCGAAAACAGCTCGCCGGCCGCTTTTTCCAGTGCTTCGCGGCTTTCCACCTTCACCACGCCGCGCGAGAACGAACCGTCCGGGATCTTCAGCACCAGCGGCAGGCCCAGCCGGTCCGGCAGTTCGCGCAGCTGCTTCGGGTCGTCGCGATAGATGATCTCGGTGGTTGGCGTGGCGAGCTTGCGCGAGACCATCAGGTCGTTAAGGAAGATCTTGTTCGTGCAACGCAGGATCGAGGTCGGATCATCCATCACCACCATGCCTTCCTTCTCCGCGCGATGCGCGAAGCGGTAGGTGTGGTTGTCGCTGGCCGTGGTTTCGCGGATGAACAGGCCGTCGTACTCGGCCAGGCGCTGGTAGTCGTTCTTGCCGATCGGATCGACCTCGATGCCCAGGTGCTTGCCCGCCTCGACAAAATGCTTCAGCGCCTTGCGGTTCGACGGCGGCATGGCCTCGTTGGGGTCGACCAGCATCGCGATGTCGTAGCGATAGCGGCGGCGTGTACGCGGCTTGCGCCATATCTTTCGCGAGAACTTCTCCAGCGCGGCAGCGAAGGCGTCTTCCTGGGCGTCGTCCAGCGTATGCAGGCCCACCGGCTTCACCGCCGTCACCTGCCAGATCCGCTCGCGCTCGAACTCGATGCGCATGAGCGGGCAGGGGAACATGTCGAAGACCTGGCGGGCGAGATCCTGCAGGTCGGGATAGGCGGTTTCGCCGAAGTAGACCAGGACACCGAAATCAGTGGTGTCGCGACCGCCGGCCGGCAGGAACTTCTGCAGCCTCTGGTTGAGGTCGTCGATGTCAAGGCCATAGAGCGAACGACGGCGCAGGTCGTTCACCGTGCGCACCGAGGGGATCACCTTGTGGCCGCGGGCCTCGGCCAGCAGTGACACGTAGTAACCGGTGCCCAGGTACTTGTAGCTGCGGCACAGGTTGATGACATGGGTGCGCTCGTCGTCGCCACCGATGGGCTCGCGGAGGTAATCCATGGCACTGACGACGTCGGCTGAAGGGTAGTACGAGCCCCAGTCCGAGGCTTTCTCCACGACGATGACGAGCCGGCTCATGAGACCTCAGCAAACGACGATTCCGTGTCCGGGGCCCGACATCGGGCCGCCGCGTTTCGCCGGTGCCGGCAGTGTGTTCCCCGCTGCCACGACGCACAAGCCGGGGCGCTGAAGCCCGATTGAACGGGTTCATGAAAAAGTCATTGATCGATGGGGGCGAGGGGTCTACAGTGCCGCGCTTGCCGAATACCCCTGTCCGGCTCCGCAGCCGTCCTGTCCCACCCGCGCCGGAGTTCCATCACGCATGCGTCCACCCCCGGTTACCGCCGCGGTACGCGTTCGTCGCGCCGAAGTCAGCGATCTCGACGACCTGGTCGCGCTCGAGGAATCGAGTTTCGCCCAGGATCGCCTGAGCCGCGCCCAGTACCGCAAGCACCTCGACAGCGAAACCGCCCTGGTCCTGGTGGCCAGCGCCAATCACCGCCGTTTCCTCGGTACCGCCGTGGTGTTCTTCCGCAAGGGCACCACCGTGGCACGCCTGTACTCCCTCGCCACCCAGCCGGCGGCCCAGGGCAAGGGCGTGGGCTCGGCGCTGATCGAGGCTTCCGAGGTATCGGCACGCCAGCGTGGCTGCCGCTCGCTGCGCCTTGAAGTACGCAAGGACAACGGCGTCGCCATCCGCCTCTACGAGCGTCTGGGCTACGAAAAGATCGGCGAGTACGCGGCGTATTACGCCGACGGCACCGACGCCCTGCGTTTCGAGAAGCAGCTCTGAGCGGTCACGGGGCTATACTGGCCCTCGTTTCCAGGGAACCGACCATGCGCCGATCGATCCTCCCATGCGCCCTCCTCATTGCCGTCGTCGCCCTGTCGGGCTGCGGCAACAAGGGCCCGCTGTTCATGCCGCCTCCGCCTGCGCCGGGCAGCACCGCCAAGCCACAGGCCGTTCCGCATCCGGCTGCCGCGTCCACGGTGCAGGGCCCCGCGCCCGTGAGCACCACGATGTCGCCGTTCAACCCGATCATCCACCAGTAAGCCGCCATGCCCTCCCGCTTCACCAAGATGCATGGGATCGGCAACGATTTCGCCATCGTGGACTGGCGTGACGATGCCGGCCGCGTCCCCGACGCGGCGCGCATCGCCGCGCTGGCCGACCGCCAGACAGGCATCGGCTTCGACCAGCTCATCAGCATCGAGCCGGCGCGCGATCCCTCCTGTGCGTTTTATTACGGCATCTGGAACGCCGACGGCTCGCCCTCGGGCCAGTGCGGCAACGGCGTGCGTTGCGTGGCGGCCTGGCTTTATCGCGATGGCGCCATCGAGCGCGACGTGCCGGTCAGGCTCGAAAGCCCGTCCGGGCCGGTCACCGTGCGCGTGCTCGGAGCGGACATGGTCACGGTGGATATGGGCGAACCGGATTTCACGCCCGCGCATATCCCGCTCGACCGCCCGGCGCATTCGACCTACACGCTCGACGTGGACGGCGACGAGGCCACCTTCGGCGCCGTCTCCATGGGCAACCCCCACGGCGTGATCTTCGTCGATGATGTCGCCGACCCGCGTGTCGACCAGCTCGGGCCGAAACTCACGCGTCACCCCGTCTTCCCGGAAGGCGCCAACATCGGTTTCGCCCAGCGCCTGGGGCCCGATCGCCTGCGCCTTCGCGTGCACGAGCGCGGCAGTGGCTGGACACGCGCCTGCGGCACCGGCGCCTGCGCGGCCGCCGCCGTGGCACGCGTCCTGGGTCTTGCCGGCGACACCGTGCATGTCGAGCTTCCCGGCGGCACGCTCACCATGGCGTGGGAGGGTCCAGGCCATACGCTATGGATGACCGGTCCGGCCGCCTTCGTCTTCGAAGGCGAGGTGTGACGTCAGCCTCCGAACGCGGCACACTGGGTCAGGCACGCAGCAGATGAAGGACAGCCCCATGAGCGAGACCGCGATCGAAGGCGACATCGAGCCGATTACCGTGGCGTCCTACCTGCGCCGGCATCCGGACTTCCTGGCCGATCACCCCGACCTGGCCGACCTGCTCGTGCTGCCCACGCGCAATGGTCCGGCCACCTCGCTGGCCGTGCACCAGCTGCGCAGCCTGCGCGAGAAGAACACCGAACTCGAAACCCGGCTGCGCGAGCTGTCCACCGTGGCCGGCGAGAACGAAACGCTGATGCGCCGCGTACACAGCCTCATGCTGGCCCTGCTCAGCGCGGGCGACATCGCGGAAACCGTGCGCAGCGTGGTCCGCCGGCTCACCGACGACTTCGGCTCCGAGCGCGTGCGCCTGGTCTTCTTCGGCGACCTCGCCGGCCTGCCCGACGAACCGTGGCTGCTGCGCGAAGCGCGCGGCAGTGCCGGCCTGCCGGAGTTTGCCTCGTTCCTCGAACACGGCGACCCGGTCGCCGGCCGCCTCGCGCCCGAGAAACTGCATCGCCTGTTCGGCGAGGAAGCCGGGGAGGTGCGCTCGGCCGCCCTCATGCGCATCGGCCGCGACGCCATGCTGGCCATCGGCAGCAACGACGCCGGTCGCTTCCACCCGGGCATGGGCACGTTGTTCCTGGACATGATTTCCACCAGCGTCGGCTCGGCGATCGAACGGGCCCGGAAGGCCGCGTGACACCGCAGGAGGCCGTCGAGGCCTTCCTCCGCCACTTCGCGGCGGAGCGGGCACCGTCCGCCCACACGCTGGACGCCTACCGTCGCGACCTCGGCAAGCTGCTCGCCTTCATGGAGGCCGAGGGCATCACCGGCTTCGACGCCCTGGTACCCGATCGCCTGCGCAGCATGATCGCCCGTGAGCATCGCTACGGCCTGGCGCCGAACAGCCTGCAACGGCTGCTCTCCGCCTGCCGCACCCTGTTCCGCTACCTCCAGCGCGAGGGCCGGCTCGCCCACGATCCGGCCGCCGGCGTTCGTGGCCCGAAGGTACGGCGCAAGCTTCCGCACGTACTCGACGTGGACGAAGCCAAGCAACTGGTGGAGACCACGCTCGACGACGCCCACGCACCGCGCGACACGGCCATGCTGGAACTGCTCTATTCGAGCGGCCTGCGTCTTTCGGAGCTGTGCGGCCTGCGCTGGGGCGACCTCGACCTGGACGACGGGCAGGTGAGGGTGCTCGGCAAGGGCAACAAGACACGCATCCTCCCCGTGGGCCGTTACGCCGTCACGGCCCTGCGCAACCTCGCCGCGCAGGGTGGCAACGCACCGGAGCAGGCCGTGTTCAAGGGCCGGGCCGGGCTGCCCATCCATCCGCGTACCGTGCAGAAGCGCCTCAGCCTGCTCTCGGCCGGGCTGTCCCGCCACGTCCATCCGCACATGCTCCGGCACACCTTCGCCAGCCACATGCTGGAGTCCTCCGGCGACCTGCGTTCGGTGCAGGAGCTGCTGGGCCATGCGGACATCGCCACCACCCAGATCTACACCCACCTCGATTTCCAGCACCTGGCGAAGGTCTACGACGCCGCCCATCCCCGGGCCAAACGGAAGTCGTGACGCATTTTCGGCACTTGCCCGGACCGCCTTCCGGCCCCACGTTGGGCCTCTCCCCCAAGGAACGCACCATGGAATCGATGCACGCCACGACCATCGTCTGCGTCCGCCGCGGCGACAAGGTCGTCATCGGCAGCGACGGTCAGGTCACCCTCGGCAACACCGTGATGAAGGCCAACGCCCGCAAGGTCCGTCGGCTGGGCCGGGGCGACGTGCTCGCAGGCTTCGCCGGCGCCACCGCCGACGCCTTCACCCTGTTCGAGCTGTTCGAGGAGAAGCTGGTCAAGCACGGCTACAACCTCACCCGCGCCGCCGTCGAGATGGCCAAGGAATGGCGCACCGACCGTCGCCTGGGTCGCCTGGAAGCCATGCTGGCCGTGGCCGACCGCGAGGCCTCGCTGATCATCTCGGGCAACGGCGACGTGCTGGAACCCGAGCACGGCCTCATCGCCATCGGTTCGGGCGGCCCCTATGCGCAGTCCGCCGCGCTGGCCCTGCTTGAGAACACCGACATGGATGCACGCACGATCGCCGAAAAAGCGCTCAAGATCGCTGGCGATATCTGCATCTATACCAATCACAACGTTTCGATCGAAGAGCTCTGAACGATGTCCGAACTCACCCCCCGCGAAATCGTCAACGAACTCGACCGATACATCATCGGCCAGCACGACGCCAAGCGTGCCGTAGCCATCGCGCTGCGCAATCGCTGGCGCCGCATGCAGCTCGAACCGGGCATGCGTGACGAGGTCACCCCGAAGAACATCCTGATGATCGGCCCCACGGGCGTCGGCAAGACCGAGATCGCCCGCCGCCTGGCCACCCTGGCGAACGCCCCGTTCGTGAAGGTCGAAGCCACGAAGTTCACCGAAGTGGGCTATGTCGGCAAGGATGTGGAGTCGATCATCCGCGATCTTGCCGATGTCTCGTACAAGCTGGTCCGCGAGCAGGCCAAGTCGCGCGTGCGCAGCCAGGCCGAGGATGCCGCCGAAGACCGCCTGCTCGACGCCCTGCTGCCGCGCCGCCAGTCCACCGGCTGGGACGACACCGGCACGGGCGCGCCGGCCATCGACAACGACACCCGCCAGAAGCTGCGCAAGCAGCTGCGCGAGGGCGCGCTGGACGACCGCGAGATCGAGCTGGATTTCGCCATGAACGTGGGCGTGGAGATCATGACTCCGCCGGGCATGGAGGAAATGAGCCAGCAGCTGGGCCGCATGTTCCAGAACCTGGGCGGCAGCAAGTCGCAGAAGCGCAAGATGAGCATCCGCCAGGCACGCCCGCTGCTGGTCGAGGAAGAAGCCGGCAAGCTGCTCAACGACGAGGAACTGCGCAGCCGCGCGGTGGATATCGCCGAGCAGAACGGCATCGTCTTCATCGACGAGATCGACAAGGTGGCACAGCGTTCGGAGTGGGGCGGTGCCGGCGTGAGCCGCGAAGGCGTGCAGCGCGACCTGCTGCCGCTGGTCGAGGGCTCCACGGTCTCCACCAAGTACGGTTCGATCAAGACCGACCACATCCTGTTCATCGCCTCGGGCGCTTTCTCGCTGGCCAAGCCCTCGGACCTCATCCCCGAGCTGCAGGGCCGCCTGCCGATCCGCGTGGAGCTGAGCGCGCTGTCGGTGGACGACTTCAAGCGCATCCTGCGCGAGCCGAACAACGCCCTGACCAAACAATATGTTGCGCTGCTGCAGACCGAGGGCGTCACGCTGGAGTTCACCGACACGGGCATCGACCGCCTGGCGGAGGTGGCCTTCCAGGTGAACGAGCGCACCGAGAACATCGGCGCCCGCCGCCTGCATACGGTCATGGAGCGTCTTCTGGAGAAGATCTCCTTCGAAGCGGCCGACAAGTCCGGCGAAAATTACGGTATTGACGCTGAATACGTCGATAAAAACCTGTCTTCGCTGGTCAAGGACGAGGATCTGAGCCGTTACATCCTCTGAACATGGATGACCCCTCCCCTCTGCTAAGCTATTGACCACTATGGGCAAGGTTATCCAACTCAAAACGAACGGCCAGCGAGCCTCCCTGCGCGAAGCGCAGGACAGTCGCCAGCTGATTCGCATCTGGCGCGGCGAACTCGAGCACGGGAGCTTCTGTGGCTACGTGGGCGGGGTCGGCCGCGAGTTCTTCCTGCTGTGGGTCGTCGGCGACGGCGTGAGCTACGACGGCATGTACATCATGCGGCACCGCGACATCTCCGAATTCGAGGCGCCGGACAAACATGCCGGCTTCCTCGAAAAGGCGATGGCGCTGAAGGGCATCGTCCCGACACCGCCTGTGGACTTCCCGCTGGACGACATCAGCCAGGTGGTGAAGACCGCCTCGACGATGGCGCCGGTCATCGGCGTGCATGTCGACAGCGAGGACGAGGCAGAAGTCTGCTACATCGGCCGCCTGGTCAGCGTCGAGGAAGACGGCTTCAACATGCAGGAGATCACCCCCGACGCGGAATGGCTGCGCGAGCCGTCGTTCTTCTCGTGGGATGAAATCTCCACGATCAGCATGGAAGACGCCTACGCGACATCGCTGCTGGCCGTGGCGGGCGATCCCCCGCCGCTGGAGCAGGGCACCGGCGGCGGCTTCGGCCACGCCACCTGACACCTACCTGTAGGAGCGCGCCTTGCGCGCGACGCTTTCGCCGGTCGCGCGCAAGGCGCGCTCCTACAACGACAAGTCCATCCCCATGTCCCGCCCGCGCCCTCTCGACATCACCCTGCACCAGGCTTCCCGCGTTCTTGAAGTTGTCTTCGACAACGGCGAACGCTTCCGGCTTCCCTACGAATACCTCAGGGTGAACTCACCCAGCGCCGAGGTGCAGGGCCACGGCCCGGGCCAGAAAGTCCTCGTATCCGGCAAACGCCATGTCGGCATCAGCGCCGTGGAACCCACCGGCCATTACGGCGTGCTGTTGCGCTTCGACGACGGACACGCCAGCGGCATCTTCGGCTGGGACACCCTGCACGACCTCGGCCGCGCCTACGAAAGCGCCTGGCCCGCCTATCTCGCGCAGCTCGAAGAAAAAGGTCTTTCCCGCGAATGAGCGCACGGGGATGAAAGCATTGCGCGCACGCAAGGCGTATATTTGCGCGCCATCCCGCACCACACACCGGCGAACAACGGACGTTCCAAGGTACTCACACCGGAGCACCAAGGCATGACGCGAATCGTCGTCGTCGGCAGCATCAACATGGACCTGGTCACCCTCGCGCCGCGTTTCGTCGAGCCGGGTGAAACCCTGACCGGGGACCGCTTCCTCACCATCCCCGGCGGCAAGGGCGCCAACCAGGCCGTAGCGGCCGCGCGCCTCGGCGCCAAGGTGGCGATGGTCGGCAATATCGGCGACGACGCTTTCGGCCAGCAGCTCTACGACGGGCTGAAAGCGGAAGGCATCGACGTCAGCCATGTCACCCGCGTGGAAGGCATCGGCAGCGGTACGGCGTCGATCACCGTCGCCGGTGGCGAGAACGAAATCATCGTGGTGCCCGCCGCCAATGGCCGCGTCACGCCTGCCCAGGTGGAGGCCGCGCGCGACACGATCCGCGGCGCCGATGCCCTGCTGGTGCAGCTGGAGATTCCGCTCGACGCCGTGGACGCCACCTTGCGTATCGCGCAGGAAGAGGGCGTGCCGGTGATCCTCAACCCTGCGCCCGCGCAGCGCCTCCCGGTGGAATGGCTGAATCGCGTGCGCTTTCTCACGCCCAACCAGCACGAGCTGGCCACCGTGCTCGGTGACGCGGGCGAAACCGATTTCCGCGAACTCATGCGTCGCGCACCGTGTCCGGTCGTGCTGACCCGCGGTGCGGAAGGCGCGTGGTTCCGCGACACGGACGACGAGCCGCGCCACCAGGCCGGTTTCAAGGTCGACGCGGTGGACAGCACCGGCGCCGGAGACACCTTCAACGCCGCCCTCGCGGTGTACCTCGCCGAGGGTCTCGACGTGGCGGTGCGCAAGGCCTGCGCCACCGCGGCGATCGCCGTCTCCCGCCTGGGCGCCCAGGGTGGCATGCCGCGTGCCGACGAGGTTGCGGCGTTCCTGGAGAAGCATGCATGAGACGTAGCGGGCTGCTGCACGCCGAACTCAACCGCGTCATCGCCGCCATGGGTCACACCGATACCCTGGTGATCGGCGACGTGGGCCTGCCGGTACCCCCCGGCGTGCCTTGCATCGACCTCGCCGTGCTGCCCGGCATGCCATCGTTCGCGGCCGTGTTCGAGGCGGTATACGCGGAACTGGCGGTGGAAAGCCTCACCCTCGCCAGCGAAATCCGCACGCACAATCCTGCGATGGTCGCGCTGCGCAATCGCCTGGAAGGCGAGGGCCTGCGCATCGCTGAGGTGCCTCACGACGACTTCAAGCAACTGACCTCGCGCGCCGTCGCCGTGGTGCGCACGGGTGAAACCGCCCCCTACGCGAACGTGATCCTGCATGCAGGCGTGACCTTCTGATGAACACGCCACTTGTCCGGATGCGCGATATCCACAAGGCCTTCGGACCGGTGAAAGTGCTCGAAGGCGTCGCCTTCGAGCTGCTTCCGGGCGAAGTGCATGCCCTGATGGGCGAGAACGGGGCGGGCAAATCCACGCTGATGAAGATCCTCACGGGGATCTACGCGCCCGACGCGGGGACCATCGAAGTGGATGGCCAGCCGGTGTCCATCACCTCGCCCGCCGATGCCGAGAAGCACGGCATCGCCATCATCCACCAGGAACTGAACCTCATCCCGTCGCTCAGCGTCGCGGACAACCTGTTCCTCGGTCGCGAACTGCATCGCTTCGGCCTGCTCGACCGCAAGGCCATGGAGATCCGTGCGAAGGAATGGCTGTCGCGCGTCGGCATGGATCGCCTCGATCCGGACACGCTGGTGGAGCGTCTTTCCGTCGGCCAGCAGCAGATGGTGGAGATTGCCCGCGCGCTGGGACAGAAAGCGCGCGTGCTGATCATGGACGAACCCACCGCCGCACTGACCGAACGCGAGACCACCACGTTGTTCGCACTGATCCGCGAACTGCGCGCGCACGGTACCGGCATCGTCTACGTCTCCCATCGCATGGAAGAGATCTTCGCCATCTGCGACCGCATCTCGGTGCTGCGCGACGGCCAGTTCGTCGGCACGCGCCCCATTCCGGGCCTGGCCTTCGATGAAGTGGTGAAGATGATGGTCGGCCGCACGCTCGATGCGCGTTTCCCCGAGCGCACGCCGAACATCGGCAACGTGCGCCTGAAGGTGGAACACATCAGCGGCGGCATCGTGCAGGACGTCAGCTTCGAGCTGCACGCCGGCGAAGTGCTCGGCGTGGCCGGCCTCATGGGCGCGGGGCGTACCGAACTGGCCCGCCTGCTGTTCGGCCTGGACAAGCTCGAAGCCGGCAAGGTGACACTCGAAGGCACGGTGGTCACCCCGAAGACACCGAGCGAGGCGATCCACGCCGGCTTCGGCTTCGTCACCGAAGACCGCAAGGCGCAAGGCCTCGTGCTCGACATGAGCCTGCGCGAGAACGTGAGCCTGCCGCGCGTGCCAGCGCGCGCCGGCCTCGTCGATCGTCCGGCGGAAAAGAAACAGACCCACGGCCTCATCGACGCGCTGAAGATCCGCACGCGCGACATGGAGCTCGACGTGCGTGCGCTCTCCGGCGGCAACCAGCAGAAAGTGGTGCTCGCCAAGTGGCTCGCGCTGAAACCGCGCGTGCTCATCCTCGACGAGCCCACCCGTGGCGTCGACGTCGGCGGCAAGGCCGAGATCTACCACATCATCAACCAACTCGCGGAGCAGGGCGTGGCCATCCTCATGATTTCCTCGGAACTGCCGGAGGTGCTCGCCATGAGCGACCGCATCCTGGTAATGCACGAGGGCCATGCAACGGCCCTGCTCGATGCCCACGGCGCCACCCAGGAAGCCGTGATGACCGCCGCCACCGGAGGCAAGTGACATGACGCAGCAAATCAACTGGAGCCGCGTGGCGCCACTGCTCCAACGCCTGGGTTCGGTGATCGGCCTGGTGCTGCTCTTCATCGTGCTCTCGGTGATGAGCCCCGACTTCCTCACCACGGGCAACCTGCTCACGGTGCTGCGCCAGGTGTCGATCAACGCGTTGATCGCCTTCGGCATGACCTTCGTGATCCTCGCCGGTGGCATCGACCTCTCGGTAGGCGCGATCCTCGCCCTCACCGGCGCGGTCACGGCGGGCCTCATGGCGGCCGGCCACGGCATGGTGCTTTCGGTGGGTGCAGGCCTCGGCCTGGGCCTGCTGCTGGGCATGCTCAACGGCGTGCTGGTCTCCTGGGGCAAGGTGGCGCCCTTCATCGCCACGCTGGGCACGATGACCCTGCTGCGCGGCGTCACGCTGTCGTATACGCAAGGCAGCCCCATTCCCGTCACCAACCAGGGCTTCGCCTTGCTGGGCGGCGGCTATGTCGCCAACCTGATCCCGCTACCGGTGATCTGGATGTTCGTGGCCTTCGCCCTGTGCGGCTTCCTGCTGCGCGGCACGGTGTTCGGTCGCCACGTGGTCGCCATCGGCGGCAACGAAGAGGCCTCACGCCTCTCCGGCGTGCGCCTGGCGCCGATGAAACTCGCCATCTACGGCCTGTCCGGCCTGCTCTCCGCTTTCGCGGGCATCGTGCTCACTTCGCGCCTGTACTCCGCGCAGGCCACGGCCGGCGCCGGCTACGAGCTGGATGCCATCGCAGCGGTGGTACTCGGCGGCACCAGCCTGGCGGGCGGCCGCGGCTGGCTGTTCGGCACCCTGGTCGGCGCGCTGCTGATCGGCTTCCTCAACAATGGCTTGAACCTGCTGGGCGTAAGCTCGTTCTACCAGCAGGTGGTCAAGGGCATCGTCATCCTGATCGCCGTCCTGCTCGACCGGCGCCAGTAATCACCACGAGGGACACATCCCATGCGCAAACTCAGTTTCTTCGCCGCCGCAGCGGCCACGCTTCTTGCGGCCTGCTCGCAGCAGGGTCCGGGCGAGTCCGCCCCCTCGGCGTCTTCCTCGGCAGGTGGCGGTGCAGCCGGCACCCCGGTGATCGGCCTGGCGCTGTCCACGCAGAACAACCCCTTCTTCGTCGAACTCAAGGACGGCGCACAGAAGGCGGCCAAGGATGCCGGCGTGCAGCTGGTGGTGGTCGATGCCCAGGATGATCCGGCCCGCCAGATCTCCAGCGTCGAGGACCTGATCCAGAAGCGCGTGTCGGTGATCCTGCTCAACCCCACCGATTCGTCGGCACTGGCCGGTGCCGTGCAGTCGGCGCAGCGCGCCAACATCCCGGTGATCACGCTCGACCGTGGCGTGGATGGCGCCGAAGTGGCCTCGCATATCGCCTCCGACAACATCGCCGGCGGCAAGATGGCCGCCGACTTCCTTGCCAGGCAGCTCAACGGCAAGGGTAACGTCATCGAACTGCAGGGCGTGGCCGGCACTTCGGCGGCCCGCGAGCGCGGCAAGGGCTTCGACGACGCCATCGCCGTTACCGGCCTGAAGATCGTCGCCCAGCAGCCGGCCAACTTCGACCGCGCCCAGGGCCTCTCGGTCAGCGAGAACCTGCTCCAGGGCAACACCGACGTGCAGGCGATCTTCGCCCAGAACGACGAGATGGCCCTCGGCGCCGTGCAGGCGCTGGCAGGCAAAGACAAGAAGATCCTCGTGGTCGGCTTCGACGGCACGCCGGACGGCAAGGCCGCCGTGCAGAACGGCACCATGGCCGCCACCGTCGCGCAGCAGCCAGAAGAGATCGGCAAGCTCGGTGTCGAGACAGCAAAGAAGCTGATCGACAAACAGCCGGTGGACAAGACCATCGCCGTGCCGCTGAAGCTGCTCACCAAGGAATGAGGAAAACGGGCCGAAAGGCCCGTTTTTCTGACAGCCCGCTTGTTGTAGGAGCGCGCCTCGCGCGCGACCGTTTGAAACGTAATGCTCCGTAGTGAAGCAAAGCCGTCCCTACCGAAGGTGTGAGAGCCGATCACATCGGCGATGTTGCGCTCCGTAGGAACCCAGCCCATGTGGTGTTTCGCTTCGTAGGGTGGGCTCGCCTATCAGCCTCGCATCGGCGCTCCTACGTGGCGGAGCAGAGGCGACGGGGGCGGCCCTTGTCGCTCCGGCCTGCGGTGTCCCTCGGGAAAGGAGGAGCCGCTGCGCGGCTCAGTGTCTTATGGCTTACGCCCCTTCGGGCCCGGTGAGCGGGCGGGGTTTCTCGACTCGGCCTCCGTGCCTCGGCGAGAAAGACGGGCCATCCTGACCCGTCCCCTTCGGGCCTGATCCGCCCACTCCCCTCACCTCCATCAAGTCACGCCAAGGGCCGCCCCCGCCGCCTCTGTCGAACGTGATCGCGGCGTATTGTAGGAGCGCGCCTGCGCGCGACCGGTTGTCACGAACATCATCATCGTTCCGATCCATCCGGTCGCGCGCAAGGCGCGCTCCTACAGGGATACGGGGTCGTGGTGCAAATACCTTGTAGGAGCGCGCCTGCGCGCGACCGGTTGTCGCGAACATCATCATCGTTCCGATCCATCCGGTCGCGCGCAAGGCGCGCTCCTACAGGGATCGGGTTTTACGGTATCGGTCGCCGTGTTCCTAGGAAACATCGACCACATTTTCAGACCAGTCCTAAAGACATTCCCCTTCGCATGCCTACACTGGGGAACCTCTTCAGTCACTGATGAGGTCGCCTCCCTTGAGGCTGCGCAACAGGCTCTTTCCGGTGATCGGCCTCGCGCTGTCGATCATGGCGGCCCCTTATCTGGCCGGCCAATTTACGCACTGGCTTCTCAGCCTCACCGATCCTCCGGTGACCTGGCACCTGTGGTCGGACTACGCCCGGGTGATGCATCAGGCCGGTTATGCCGCCTACGCATGGCGCATCCGTCTCGCCGGTGGCCTGGGCTTCGGCATACCGCTGCTGGTGATCCTCGCCTGCGTCGTCACGTTGATTCGCGCTTTTCGCGCTCATCGTGCCTTGCGCGCGACTCTGCGCTTCGAACCGCTGACCACGGTATCGGCAGCTTTCCGGCATGGCGTCGTCCTCGCGCGCGGTATCGCCACGGATCATTCGGTACTGGTCGTCGCGCCAAATGCCCGCCGCGCACTGCAAGGCACCCTCGTGCCAACCCTGCGCCGCGCGCCTGGCCCCTGGCTGCTCGTCGGCACCCCTGAGGTCATTGCTGCCGCTGCGTCGCAGACCCGAGGCCGGCCTGTGGTTCGCGTCGCTCCGTTCGGCCACGGCCATCGCTGGAATCCCTTCGCGGCAGCGTGGACCGAAAACGGGCTGCACCTGCCTGTGCTGGAAAGTCTCGCCGAACGCTGGTTTCCGGTCACCGACCCTCGCCAGCGCTTGCTCACCAGCCATGCGCGGCAGGCGTTCGTGGCGCTGGTCCGGGCCATCGATGACGTACTTCGCCATGGTGGCGAGGTGGTTATCCCGGCGCCGGGTGACCTTCAGCGTTTCATTGAGCCTTTGAGTAGGGATTCACGCCGGTCCTATCTGGATCACCTCATCGCGGCACCGGGTATCTCGGAAGCTACGCGGCAGGCGCTGCAGCCCTGGTGCGCCCTGGACGACAAGGCCTTCGCACGGGTCAGCGAGGCCTTGCGGGGTGGCCTTGGCCTGTTCAGCCGTCCGCTGGCCGATGCGGCGACCCGGGGCAATGACCTTGCCGGCATCGACCTGACGAAGGCGGTCGTCCTGTTTGAACTTCCGGCCGACATGCAGCGACAGGCCCGGCCTCTGGTCGATGCCTTTATCGCGTGGTGGCGACATGCCACGCGCGACGTATCGCATCGACGGCTGATCCTCGATGGACTCGACCACCTCGGTCATTTGCCTGTGCTGTTGGATGGTGACCTGCCATACCTTGCCACGACGCGCCGCTTGTCGAACCTCCGCACGGTCTACGGTCGTGACTTTCCCGCCTTGCTTCAGCGCTTTCCCTGCGTGGTCATGCAGACCGTTCCCGATCAAACCACCGCGGAAGCTGAACAGGCCGCACTGGAAGCTTATGTGTCCGTGCATGAGCCGCACCGGCATCCGCCGACGCGACCGGCGACGACACGCGATCTGTGCGAACTGAAGGCCGATCACCAACTCGTGCTGATCCTTCCGCATTCGATACCGCGTCTATGCCGCATACCCACTATGCGCTACCGGCCTGCCACCTTGCCAGAACCTCCTGATGGAGATGCCATGCCTTTCCCCCGTTCTCTCGCCGGCCTGCTGGCCTCACTGATGGCAGCGTGCTCGGCAAAAGCGCCCGAAACCCCGGTGACCCCATCCGTAACGGCTTATGACAGCAACCGTCGATGCGATATCTCGAGCGGCATTGAGGGCCAGCCAGCATTCATTGGCGCGTGCCTGGGGCCGCATCGATTCCGCCTTCCTGTCAATCTGTTTGAAGGACAAGCGGGACAGGACGACGATCCGAGGCGTCTCGATCTGGTCCTGCTGTGGCCCGAACTCACACCGGTGCCGCAAGGGGTGGATTACCACGATTCAACGGATATGTTTCTCTCAAGCGTGAGAATCACGGTGATGCATCTTTCGCGGATTTCCGATGAGGCTTATCCCGGTAGGTTGGGACGCTCCATGGAAGCGTTTGACAGTCAGAAAGACCATCCAGAATACAACCTGGATCTACGCATCAAAGGCGACCCGGTCTATGGACTCACTCCGTACTACGCTGATTTCAGAAGGCTGGTCTCGTATTACGAGAGGCGATATGGCTTCGCATCCCAGGAAACCCTTCATGCAAGTAAACCCGATGGTCATCATGATTGGTATATTGCGACGGGAGAAACCGGTTTTCCGTTGACTTTTATCAGGTGCAATGTGAAATCGGTACCTGACGGCGTAAAGCTCGTCAATGGACGAATTGTGGATAATCCAGAAGATCGCAGGCGATCGTCCTGCCTTCACTTGTTCCTCTTGCCAAAATACAAAGCCATTGTAGAAATAGATTACAACCGCGCCGTCATGTTCGATTGGAAACGTATCGAACAGAAAATTATTTCGATCATGGAAGACGGTGAGCTGAAATAATGAGCAACCAAAAGGGAGCTTTGGATAGCGCGATATCGACATTCTGTCGTCGTATGCCGAAACGGGAAATCGTGAACTGTATTGGAACTATCTGGCTGGCGTTCCTGGCAATGATGGGTACGGCGCTCTTGCCTTGGGTGTCGTACGAAATGACAACATGCCGGGTGCAACGGCGAATGCTTATGCCCAGGCCTACGCACGTGAACATGATGGGAAAGTACTCACGGAGCGCGAATGGGATTCCTTTGGCGTTGACCTGATGAAGCGCGATTACGTTGCCCGATCTGAGCGATTTCGGTCGGGCGAGACCCAGTTGGCGTTAAATTTACCAGCACGCGATATTCAGAAAGCTCATGATGATTCATTCAACAACATCCAGATTGACCCCAATGCCTGGACACCCCGCAAGCTGCTGGAGGCTGCACATCAAAAGGACATAGAGGAAAAACACCGAATAGATCGCGGTGAGATGTGCCCCGAGGAAGCCGGGCATCACGCCGACACGCATTGGTCCACGATGCTCAACAACGGCTACGGCGGACTGCACCGCATGAGCGCCACGGCCCTGCAAGCGTCGGTCGATCGCGTCATGTCACCGGACGATCAGAAGGGCTACATCACCGACATGGCAGCAGCGTACTTCACGGCCATGAAGGGTCGCTCCCATCTTTCACCCGACATCATCGGCCAGAAGGATCACTACTTCGGTCGTGACCGCAATGGTGACTGGAGCGAATTCCGCACCCTGCATACGGCGGTCGGCACCGAGACCGACATGCGGGACGTCACCGATCCGAAGACCATCCAGGAGTTGGAAGACACCCGCAGCCTTCGCCTGGAACGCAAAGCCGCCCGCGAGGCGTTTCATCCGGATGATCCAGGCAAGCTGCAGGCGTCGCCGCATCCGCTGGCGGATAGCCGGCCGTCGTCGAGCTTTCCTTCAGCGGCAGATGATCCTGTCTACGCCAGCATGCGGCTTCAGCTGCCGCTGGACGTGTCCGATGACCAGGTAGCGCAGATGGCAGTGCGGGCCAGGGGTATCGGCATTCACCACGAGCGTGATCTGGCCGGGGTGGATGTCGAGGGGAGGGAGCTGGTGTGTCGGGGCGTGCGGCCGGGGAGCGAAGTAACGGTAGCGATGGATACGCCGGCGCCGCCCAAGGAGCAAAGCATCGCACTGGCACGGGGGCTGGATCAGCACGTATTTGAGCAATCTCAGCAACAGGCGATGCAACAGGCTCAACAGATGGCCATGCAGCAGGAAGGCCCGGTGATGCGGTTGTAGGAGCGCGCCTTGCGCGCGACCGGTTTTCGCGAAAATCATCAACGCATTCGCATCACCGGTCGCGCGCGAGGCGCGCTCCTACAGTGATTGTTAGTCCTGGGGGGCGGGTGCCACGACTTCGCGCTGGCCGTTGATGCCCATCGGGGAGACGATGCCTGCGCTTTCCATCGCTTCGACAAGACGCGCCGCGCGGTTGTAGCCGATGCGGAACTGGCGCTGCACGAACGAGATGGATGCACGGCGCGTGCGCAGCACGAAGGCCGCCGCTTCGTCATAGAGTGGATCCAGCTCTGCATCTATGCCGTCTTCGCCCGGTTCGCCGTCCATCGCATCGCTCGGCGGACCGGCAAGGATTTCTTCCTTGTAATCCGGCTCGCCGAACTGCTTCAGCCACGCGACGATGCGATGCACTTCTTCGTCGGCAACGAATGCACCGTGGATACGCTGTGGATAACCCGTGCCCGGCGGCAGGAACAGCATATCGCCCTGGCCGAGCAGGCTTTCCGCGCCCATCTGGTCGAGAATGGTGCGTGAGTCGATCTTCGACGACACCTGGAAGGCGACGCGCGTGGGAATGTTCGCCTTGATGAGGCCGGTGATCACATCGACCGACGGACGCTGCGTCGCCAGGATGAGATGGATGCCTGCCGCACGTGCTTTCTGTGCGAGTCGTGCGATCAGTTCTTCGATCTTCTTCCCAGCCACCATCATGAGATCGGCCAGCTCGTCGATCACAACGACGATCATCGGCAGCGTGTCGAGATGCTCGGGCACTTCCGGATGTGCGGGGAAGGGGTTGAACAGCGGCTTGCCCGCCGCGCGCGCTTCGCGCACCTTCTGGTTGAAGCCGGCGAGATTGCGCACGCGCAGGTCGGACATCACGCGATAGCGGTTTTCCATCTCCGCCACGCACCAGTTCAGCGCATTGGCGGCGAGCTTCATGTCGGTGACCACGGGCGCCAGCAGATGCGGAATGCCTTCGTAGACCGAAAGCTCAAGCATCTTCGGATCGATCATGATCATGCGCACGTCTTCGGGCGTGGCCTTGTACAGCATCGACAGGATCATGGCGTTCACCGCCACCGACTTGCCCGAGCCCGTCGTGCCCGCAACGAGCATGTGGGGCGCCTTCGCGAGATCGGCCACCACCGGCTCGCCCGTGATGCCTTTGCCCATCGCAAGCGTCAGCAGCGAATCGGAGCCGCGGTATTCACTGGAATCGAGGATCTCCGACAACGCGATCATCTGTCGCTGTTCGTTCGGCAGCTCCAGGCCCATGCAGGTCTTGCCGGGAATGGTTTCCACCACGCGGATGGAGCTGCGCCCAAGACCACGTGCCAGATCCTTCATCAACGCGACGATCTGGTTGCCGCGCACGCCGACGGCGGGCTCGACTTCGTAACGCGTGATGACCGGACCCGCCGACGCACCCACGACCTGCACCGGCACCTTGAACTCGCGCAGGCGCTGTTCGATCAGCTCGCCCGTCTCCGCCAGTTCGTGGTCGGAAATGGCCAGGTGGTTCTGCGTGGCGGCAGCGAGCAACGAGAGCGGCGGCAAGGTCACCGTGCTGTTGCTGGTGGTGGCGCGTAACGCGCGCACGGGTGTGAGCGTGACGACCTGCGCAGACGTCGCAGGACTTTCGTCGTTTGCCGCGATGGCAAAACGCGACACGGGCGCAGGTGGTGGTGCCGCCAGTACGGGAATGGCGATCTCCGGCTCATCTTCTTCGATGGGCGTCGTCGGTATTTCTGCCGGTACGTAGGTGTCGCGCGCAGCCGGGATCGGTGCCGGTGCCGGCTCGGATGCCGGCAGCACGTGGTCCGGTTCTTCGGCGACGGAGGCCTGAGCCATCGTGCGCGGCGCCAGCCACGGCTCGCGGATCACGATGTCTTCTTCCGCCCGGTGACGCGGCGGCACGGGCGTGGTCACGGAAGGACGAGGCCCGTTCGTTCGCGAAGGCTCGGCGCGCATGGGCTCGATCAGCTTCGCTTCCACCCGCGGCGCCTTGCTTGCCGGAGCGGGTTTCTTCGCTGGTGCCGGACGACCACGACGACGTGCCGCAGGGCGGTCTGCACGACGCACGGCACCGGAGGCCCGGCGCGGGGCTGCGCGCGATGACGATGTTCGCGAGAACGCGCGATGCGTCAGCGCGATGGCCAGCGCACCCAGTGGCTCGACGAGGGTCGTGGCAGCGGACAGCATGCGGCCCCAGGGCACGCCCAGGTACCAGGGCAGGGCGAGCAGCAGCGGGACGATGGCGACAACGCTGCCGATCATGGGCCCGGGCAGGTCGCCAAGCGTTCCGGCAAGCCACCGGCAGACGCTGCCACCTGCCGCAGGATCGTCCGTGAAATGGGCTACGACCAACCCTTCGAGCATGGCACTCGAGAGCAGAACCAGGGTAAAGCCCGCCCAGAAGCGAATGGCACCCGGCCCGGCACCCGGCTGCGGCCGGCGACGGACCAGGGCGACGAGCGAGCGCCATAACAGGGGAAGCAACCAGACAGTGGAAAGCCCGAAGGCGCCGAACACGAAGGAAGCCATGCCTTACCGAGGGAGAGAGAATCGAGCAGAAGCCGTAGTTTAGCGTGCATTTGTACGAATCGTCGCTGAAACCCCCGCTAACCCCCTGTCTGTGTTGACAGGGCCCACTTTATGAGAGCCAGCACGAAGTCAGCCTGCGAGGCGTGAAAGCCAGGTAACCCCGGCGTTCGGATACAAGAATCTGCGACCGGGTCGCGCTTTCGCGCATCGACGCGTTTTTTGGTCAAAAATGCGCACGCCCCCTGGCGTAGCTTCTTGCGACCTTCCCCGAGATGGAGCTTGCCATGCGTCGCGTATCGCCGATCCTGTTTACGCTAGCCGCCGTACTGACCGCGCCCTGTGCTTTCGCGCAGAGCACGCCGGTCAACCTCGCGCTTCATCGCCCCGTCACCGCGAGCAGCACCGAGAACGCCATCGCCTTCAAGGCCGACAACGTCAACGATGGACGCATGGACACCCGCTGGTCGTCCGCCGCCTCCGATCCGCAGTGGATCTCGGTCGACCTGGGCTCCGTGCAGAAGATCAACCGCGTCACGCTCGACTGGGAGCGTGCGCACGCGGGGATGTATCACATCGATGTCTCCACCGACGGCCAGAGCTGGCAGCCGGTCGCTACCCAGCCCACCAGCAAGGGTGGCAGCGAAACGCTGGATTTCTCCCCGGCCAAGGCGCGCTATGTGCGCATGTACGGACTCACGCGCACCACCCAGTACGGCTATTCGCTGTTTGAATTCCAGGTGTTCGGCGCAGACGATTCCACGCCCGGTGATCCGGGCAACCCGGGTGATCCCGGTAATCCTGGCAACCCCGGTGATCCAGGTAACGGCAACCCGCCGAATCCGGGCAACGGCCCGACCACGTCCTACAACGCACGCGTCGCCGGTGCGCAGACCGAGCCGCCGGCACCGTTCGTCATCGCCGACGTCGCCTCCTTCAACAACCCCTGGGGTCTCGACTTCCTGCCCGACGGCCGCGTCGTAGTGACCGAGAAGAGCGACCACATGTACGTGGTGACCACCGCCGGTGCGAAGACCTCGATCACGGGCCTGCCGACCTCGGTCGGTGCCAACGGCGGCGGCGGCCAGAGCGGCTTCCACGACGTGGCTGCATCGCCGACCTTCGCACAGGACCACACGCTGTGGTTCAGCTATGTGGCGAAGGCCACCGACGGCAACAACCACCTCACCCTCGCCAAGGCACGCCTGGACGAATCGGCACAGGGCGCATCGCTCGCCAACCTGCAGGTGGTCTGGCAGGAGCCGTCGAATTACTCGGTGCGCGGCCAGCCCGGGGCACGCATCGCCTTCGCGCCGGATGGCCAGCACGTGTTCCTCTCTGCCGGCGATGGTGACATCCCGGATGCGAAGGGCGATCGTGGCTTTACCGCGCAGCTGCCCAACTCCGGCCTGGGCAAGATCATCCGGCTCAACCTCGACGGCAGCACACCCAGCGACAACCCCAATGCATCGCAGCCTGGCGTGGCCGGCCAGATCTGGGCCAGCGGCTTCCGCAATCCGTACGGCCTGGCGTTCAGCGCCGACGGCAAGTTGTGGGAAACCGAGATGGGCCCGGCTTCCGGCGATGAGTTCAACCTCATCGTGAAGGGCGGCAACTACGGCTGGCCGCTGGTCAGCAACGGCAATCACTACAACGGCGATGCCTGGATGCCGGGCCAGCCGTATCCGCGTCACGACACGGCACCACAGTACGTGCAGCCGGCGGCGTACTGGGGCTGGTTCCCCACCACCAACTCGATGTCGCCCTCGGGCCTGGCCTTCTACAACGGCAACCTGTTCCCGCAGTGGAAGGGCTCCGCACTGCTGGGTTCCACCTCGTCGATCGCGCTGTATCGCGTGATCCTCGATACCTCGGGCAACGTGACGGGCGTGGAGCGCTACGGTCGCGATGCCAAGGGCACCTATACCGGTAGCGTGCGCGCGCTGAAGGTCGCCGCCGATGGCAGCATCTGGTACGTGCGTGGCGGTGGCGACGGCATGCTGCGCCGGATCACCCCGAAGCCGTAAGAGACGGGCGGTCGCAGGCCACGCCTGCGACCGCCTCTTGCGTCATGCGCGATAACGCGGTGCGACGTCCTTGTTGGACAGCAGTGGTGCCATGATCTTCCTCGCGCTGTCGTAGATGCGGAAATGACCTTCCTCGTGCAGGGTGGGAATCGTCACGACTTCACCGCGGTCGTAGCCCAGCAGGGCAGCGTCCACGAGGTCGGCGGTTTCCATCACCTTGCCCGGTAGCAGGGCATCGACATCCTTGCCTGACTTGTCCCAGATTTCCGTGCGGGTAGCGCCGGGCAGCACCGCCTGCGCGTGCACGTTCGTGCCCTGCAGGACCTTCGCCAGACCCAGCGTCACGTTCACCAGGTGCGCCTTGCTACCGCTGTAGATTCCGTCGAACAGTTCCGGAACCAGCGCCAGCACCGAGGCGATGTTGATGATGCCGCCCTTGTCGCGCGCCTTGAATGCCTTGGCCGCCGCCGCCGACAGCAGGGTCGGTGCCGTGACGTTGATGGTGAGCAGGCTTTCGATGGCGTCGGCGCCATTTTCCAGGATGCTGCCGTTGAGCGAGATGCCCGCGTTGTTCACCAGCAGGGTGATGGCCTCATCCGTGGCAAGGCGCTGCTCCAGCGCCTCGATGTCCGCGCGCCGGGACAGGTCGGCGCGCAGCACCTCGACCTGGCGGCCGGTGCGTTCGCGCAGCTTCGCTGCCAGGGCTTCAAGGCGATCCGTGCGGCGCGCTGCAAGGATGAGGTCGTAACCCCGGTCGGCCAGACGCTCCGCATACACCTCGCCAATGCCACCGGAGGCGCCGGTGACCAGCGCCGTACCCTTGCTCTGTTCATTGCTCATGGGATCTCTCCGTACCTGTGGATATCAAAACGATAGTGACTGCGTTGCGGTACGATAGGGACGTCGCTACCATATTGCAATGGACCCCGAGAAACTTTCTTCCGGCACCTGTCCGATCGCCCGGGGCCTGGCCCTGGTGGGCGACGCGTGGAGTGCGCTGATCCTGCGCGAGGTAGGGCGTGGACAGACCCAGTTCGACCAGCTGCGCTCGAACCTGGGCATCGCGCCCAACATCCTGTCCCGTCGCCTGAAGGCGCTTACGGACGTGGGCGTGCTGGAAAAGCGCCGCTACAACGAGCGGCCGCCTCGCGACGAATACGTGATGACCCAGGCCGGCAGGGAATTCCTGCCAATCCTGGCGGCGATCGGCGAGTGGGGCCGCCGCCACAACGGCTGCGGCGCGCCGCTCAGTTACCTGGTCAACGAGGACACGGGCGAGCGGGCGAACGCCATCGTGGTGGACGAAGCCACCGGAGCGCCCTTCGGAGAGGTGCGCACGCGGATCGTGCTGCCCGAGGGCGTGGCCTGATCCCTAGGGACAGGTCAGGGCAGCAAAGCGGTCAGCCGGATCGCCATGATGCGTGGCGACGATGGGGCGCTGTACGGCGGTATGCCAGGGAATGGACGGCCACCAGCGCGGGATGACCGGATGCGTAGTCGGTTCCACCGCCTGGCCCGGTTCGGGAATGAGCACGTCAGCATGCACGCAGCGGGCGGCGGCGAGTACGCGTTCCGGTGGTTCCGTCCAGGCGTGGTGCGCCAGCTTGAGCAGCCCCCAGTGCACCGGGATCATGGTGCGCGCGCGCACTTCCTGGTGTACCCGCACCGCCTGCTCCGGACCGAGGTGCCAGTCGGGCCACTGAGCGTCGTACTGACCCGTCTCGATGAGACTGACGTCGAAGGGGCCATAGCGCTCACCGACATCGACGAAGGTGTCGTTCATGCCGGTGTCGCCGGAATAGAACACGCGATGCGCCGGACCGAGCAGGGCGAAGCCCGTCCACAAGGTGTGGCCGCTGTTGCCGTTCAGGCGTCCCGATGCATGGCGCGATGGCGTGGACACGATGCGCAACGTGCCCACCGTCGTGTCCTGCCACCAGTCCAGTTCAGTGATGCGTTCACGGGGAACGCCCCAGTCTTCCAGGTGCGCGCCGATGCCCAGCGGCACGACGAAACGCACACCCCGCTGATTGAAGGCCTGCACCGACGGGCGATCGAGATGGTCGTAGTGGTCGTGGGAGATCACCACCACATCGACGTGCGGCAGGTGATCGATCGACACGGGCGGTGCATACCAGCGCTTCGGACCCAGCCACGAAAACGGCGAAGTGCGCTCGCTCCAGAACGGATCGACGATGACGTTGGTGCCGTCGATCTCCAGCAGCATCGATGAGTGCCCGAACCAGCTCGCGCGCAGGCCGCTGGCCGGCGGCGTGCGATACGCGGCCGAGGCGTCCACCGTGGGCACCGGCGCATCGGGCTCTTCGCCCGGTCGCGATGCGAACAGCTGGAGGATGCCGCCCTTGAGGTCGATGAACATGGGCTGCGGATTGGCGAAACGACCGCCGTGCCACTGCGGCGAGGCTTCGTCGCGCGCCAGCTCGTGCCCTTGCGATAGCGCGCCGACGTTCGGCCACGCAGTGAGGGCAACGACACCAAGGAAAACGACGAGAAGAACGGCGAGGATCGCCAGGTAACGAAAGAAGCGCTTCAACGGAACAATTCCAGGTTCTGCCGGCGCCGAAGATAACCGTTCCGGGCCGTCCGTGGACGGCCCGGAACGCATGCCATCAGGCCGCGACCGGCGCGTCCTTCATGGTGGCCATGTCGATCACGAAGCGATAGCGCACGTCGTTCTTCACCAGGCGCTCGTAGGTCTGGTTGACCGACGCCATGTCCACCACTTCCACGTCGGACACGATGTTGTGCTTCGCGCAGAAGTCCATCATTTCCTGGGTTTCGGCCATGCCGCCGATGGCCGAACCGGCCACCGAGCGACGCGGCAGCATGAGGCCGCCACCGAACACCGGATCGACCGGCGTGAGCACGCCCACCAGCACCATCACACCGTCCAGCGCCAGCAGCGCGATATACGGGTTGATGTCGTGGCTGACCGGAATGGTGTTGAGCAGGAAGTCGAAGCTGGCGGCGGCCTTCTGCATGGCCTCGGCGTCCTTCGACACCAGCACCGCATCGGCGCCCAGGCGCTTGGCATCCGCACCCTTGGCTTCGGAGGTGGTGATCATGGTGACGTGGGCACCCATGGCCTTGGCAAACTTCACGCCCATGTGGCCCAGGCCACCCAGGCCGATCACGCCGACCTTCTTGCCTGCGACGTTCTGCTTCCAGTGGCTCAGCGGCGAATAGGTGGTGATGCCGGCGCAGAGCAGGGGAGCAACGGCCTTGAGGTCGAGATCCTTCGAGATCTTCACCGCGAAGCGCTCCTCGACCACGATGTCGGTGGAGTAGCCGCCCTGGGTCGGGGTCTTCTTGTCCTGCTCGGTGCCGTTGTAGGTGAAGCTGGTGTGGTTCAGGCAGTACTGCTCCAGGTCGCGCTTGCACGACGCGCACTCACGGCAGGAATCCACCATGCAGCCCACGCCGGCGATATCGCCCACCTTGAACTTCTTCACCTGCGCACCCACCGCCACGACGCGGCCGACGATCTCGTGGCCGGGGACCATCGGGTAGATCGAATTGCCCCAGTCGTTATGCGCCTGGTGCAGGTCCGAATGGCAGATGCCGCTGTACAGGATTTCGATGTGGATATCGTGCGCGCCAACGTCGCGGCGCTTGAAATTGAAAGGGACGAGGGGGGACTTAGCGTCCTTGGCGGCATATCCGCGTACTTCGAACATGGGTGTCGTCCTCAACCGGGTGGGAAATCAGGAAACCATAAACTTCAACAATCCGGCGGGCCAGCGGGATTTTTGCAACGAATCGTTGAGATATCCTAGATAATCATGCGACCGGACAATCTCTCCCATCTTGCCGCCTTCGCGGCCGTCGCCCGCCATGCCAGCTTTCGCAAGGCAGGGGTGGAGCTGTCGCTGTCCACCTCGGCCATCAGCTATGCCATCCGCGGGCTGGAGGAACGCCTGGGGGTGACCCTGTTCCACCGCACCACCCGCAGCGTCTCGCTTACCGAAGCGGGGCAGCGCCTGCTCGAACGCCTGCAACCGGCCCTGCGCGACGTGGGCGAGGCGCTGGCGGAAATGAACGAGTTCCGGGGTACCCCGGCGGGCACCCTGCGGATCAATATGCCCAGCGTGGCCGGTCGGCTGCTGCTGCCGCCGGTGCTGCCCATCTTCCTGCGCCGCTATCCGGACATCCATTTCGAGGCGGTGGACAACAACGGCATGATCGATATCGTCGCGGATGGCTACGACGCAGGCGTGCGCTTCCATGAGTCGATCCCCGAGGACATGGTGGCCGTGCCCTTCGGCGGGCCGAAGCGCAGCATCTGCGTGGCCACGCCCGAGTACATCGCCGCGCGTGGCATCCCCACGCATCCCTACGACCTGCTGTCGCACGATTGCATCCGTTTCCGGTTTCCCAGCGGCCGTCTTTATCACTGGGAGTTCGAGCAGGGTGAAACGAAGCTGGAGGTGGATGTCCGCGGGCGCTGCACCTTCAATGCCTTCGAATCCGCACTGGATGCCGCCCTTGCCGGCATAGGCTTCATGCTGGTCTTCGAGGAACAGGTGGAAGCATTCATCCGGCAGGGGCAACTGGTCAGCGTGCTGGACGACTGGCTGCCGCCCTATCCGGGGTTCATGCTGTATTACCCGCGCCAGCGCCAAGTCACCTCGGCCCTGCGCGCCTTCATCGACCTGCTGCAGGAGCTGGGGCCAAGCTTAGGTAGAAGCTAACCAACTGCCACCCTGGCGGCAATGCGATGAACGTGGACGACTGCTGCAATGGGTTTCCCATCGCTGCACCTGCCGTCCATGAACCCCTCTGCCGCCCAACGCGCCCTGCTGATCGTCGCCTCCGCCGGCTGCGCGCTCACCGTGCTCGATACCAACGTGGTCGGGGTCGTGCTGCCCACCATCGCACACGACCTGCACGCCTCCTTTGCCGACATCGAATGGGTGATCACCAGCTACGTGCTGTGCTTCGCCTCCCTGCTGCTGCCTGCGGGCGCCATCGCCGATCGCTATGGCCGCAAGCGCGTATACCTGTTCGGCCTGACCGTGTTCGGCCTGTCCTCGGTGGCCTGCGGGCTCGCGCCGAGCGCAGCGGCCCTGTACCTCGCACGCGCCGTGCAGGGCATCGGCGCCGCCTTCCAGATTGCACCGGCGCTGGCCATCATCGGCCACGCCTTTACCGAGCCCCAGCAGCGCGCCCGCGCCTGGGCGGCCTGGGGTACGGTGATGGGGCTGACCATGGTGCTGTCGCCGCTGGCCGGTGGCCTCATCAATCGTTACGTGGGCTGGCCCTGGGCCTTCCACATCAATGCACCGATCTGCTTCGTGCTGGGCCTGGCGGTGCTGCCAGTCATTCCCGAATCGCGCGACCCGGTGCCACGCACGCTCGACCTGCCCGGCATGCTGCTGTTTTCCGGCGCCATGTTCTGCCTGACCTGGGCCCTGATCGGCGGCCCCGCCCACGGCTGGGCCAGCCCGACCGTGCTGGGACGGCTGGCGGCCGGTATCGCGCTGGGTGTCGCCTTCGTCGTCGTCGAACGGTATCGCGCCCACCCGATGCTGGACCTGTCGTTGTTCCGTGGCGCCCCGTTCGTGGGCGCGGTGCTGGCGATGTTCGCCTATGCCGCCGCCGCCCAGGTGATGGCCTCGCTGCTGCCGCTGTTCCTTCAGAACGCGCGCGGTGACGACGCCCTGGGTGCGGGGATAGGCATGCTCCCGTTTGCACTGGCCATGCTGGTATTCCCGCATGTAGGGCGTCGCCTCGGCCAGCGGCTGTCGGCTCACGACATACTGGCGCTGGGCCTGGTGGTGACGGCGATCGGCAACGCCATCCTGGTGCTGGCGGCCGGGGGCGGGGATGCCAACTGGCTCGTCACCGGCATGGCGGTGCTGGGCACGGGGGGCGGCCTGCTCAATGGCGAGACCCAGAAAGCCATCATGGGCACGGTGCCGGCCGACCGCGCGGGCATGGCCTCGGGCATCTCCACCACGGCCCGGTTCGCCGGCATCCTGCTGGGGTTCGCCACCCTGGGCGCCGCCCTGGCCTCCGGCGTGCACGACGCCGCCGTGCAGCAGTTCTCCCAGGCGGGGTTGGGCTTGTCGGGCATGGCGCTGGACCGGCTGGTGGTGGGCGACTTCGAACAGGCCCGGGCCGCGTCCCCGGCAACACCTGCCGCCACCTTCGACGCCCTGGCCCACGCCAGCTACGGCATCGGTTTCGCCCATGCCTTCCTGCTCGCCGGGGCGGTGGCGGCCCTCGCCGCCATCGTGGTCTGGACCTGCATGCGCCGACGGGATCGATGAGCCTGATTCACCCTGCGATTTAGCCCGTTTGACTCCGAAAAGCCGTATGCTTGACCGTGATGCACTGCAACATCGCATCACTATCCCCTGCGTACGCGCCTGCAACGAGTCCTTCGATGTCTTCCTCCCCTGTCTCCAGCCGGGCGGCACCGCCCGTTCGCGCGCCCCATGTGGGCCTGGTGATCCTCGCCCTGGCCGTCGGTGGCTTTGCCATCGGCACCACCGAGTTCGCCTCGATGAGCATGCTGCCGCTGTTTGCACAGGGACTGGGCATCGATGCGCCGACGGCCGGCCATGCAATCAGCGCCTACGCGCTGGGTGTGGTGGTGGGTGCGCCGATCATCACCGTGCTCGGCGCGCGCCTGCCGCGCCGCCGCCTGCTGTTGCTGCTGATGGCGATGTTCACGGTGTTCAACGGCCTGACCGGCCTGTCGCCCAATTACCACTGGATGCTGGTGTTCCGCTTCCTCGCGGGCCTGCCGCACGGTGCGTATTTCGGCGTCGGCGCGCTGGTGGCCAGTTCGCTAGTACCGCCGAACCGGCGGACCCGCGCCGTAGGCCAGATGTTCCTCGGCCTCACCTTTGCCACCGTCGTCGGCGTGCCTTTAGCCAGCTGGCTGGGCCAGGCCGTCGGCTGGCGCTGGAGCTTTGCCCTGGTGGCACTGCTGGGCATCGCCACCCTGAGCGCGGTGTTCGCTTTTGCGCCGGATACGCCGGCCGATGCGAAGGCCAGCCCCCTGCGTGAACTGGGTGCGCTGAAGCGCTCGCAGGTGTGGATAACTCTGGGGATAGGTGCCATCGGCTTCGGCGGCATGTTTGCCGTCTATACCTATCTCGCCGACATCCTGCTGCACGTCACGCACATGTCGCTGGACACCGTGCCCTGGGTGATGGGCGTGTTCGGTATCGGCATGACCCTGGGCAATATGGTGGTTCCGGTGTTCGCCGACCGGGCCCTGATGCGCACGGCCGGCGGCCTGCTGCTGTGGAGTCTCGTCATCCTGGCGATCTTCCCGTTCACGGCCGGAAACGTCTGGACTCTGGGCGTTACCGTCTTCCTGATCGGCATTGGCGGGGCCCTGGGCACGGTTTTGCAGACCCGCCTGATGGATGTGGCCGGCGATGCGCAGGGCCTGGCCGCCTCGCTCAACCATTCCGCATTCAACACCGCCAACGCGCTGGGCCCATTCCTTGGCGGCCTCGCCATCGCCAACGGCTACGGCTGGACCTCACCCGGCTGGGTCGGCAGCGTGCTGGCGCTGGGTGGTCTGCTGCTGTGGGGCGCGTCGGTGGCGGTGGATCGTCGCGACACCTCAGGCAACGCCATCGAAGCCTGTTGATAACTTTTTCAGGAGCGCTTGCCGAGGGCGATCAGCAGGTCGGTTGCCATGCGATCGGCAAGCACGCCCTGGAGAGGCACATAGTCGTTCGTGTCGGTGGGTTCGGCGAATTCTCCCGACCACACGATGCGTCCCTTGCTGTCATCCAGCAGACTTATGACCGCGACGGTCTGTTGCGGTGTCTGCCGCACGCTGACGCGGGCATGCAGGTCTGCACCGGCCGGATCGGTGGCGATGCTGTAACCCTCCGGCAATCCGCGACTCACCCTCGCTACAAGACTTTCACGCAGACCCGCGTTGAAGTTCGGAAACAGCACGTACTCGCACATGCCTTGCACGGGCTCCACGGCGATACGTTGCGACGACGTGCGCATAGCGGCATGGGCCCAGAGCACACCAGCGAGCAGGATCACGGCCGACAGACCGCCCATGGCCATGCGCGCGCCTGAAAACCAGGGCCTGCGTGGCGGCACGACCGGCATGTCGCCGGACAGCGTGCCGATAAAACGATAGCCCGCGCGAGGCCGTGTCTGGATATAGCGGGGGGCTTCGGCATCGTCGTCCAGCAGGGTGCGCATCCGGCGAATGCAGGTATTGAGGGCCGCATCCCCGCCGGTACCCGCACGTGGCCAGAAGCGTTCGAGCAGCTCGGAGCGCGGCACGATCCGTTCGCCATGGTGAACCAGGTAAACCAGCACCTCGACAACCTGGGGCGGTGCATCAAGCGGGACGTCGCCCCGGAACGCCTGCAACAGGACCGGGTCGAGCCGGATATCGTCAAAGCGAAGCATCGTGCCTACCCCCGCGTAACGCGTTGAATCCCTTGATGGTCACGACATGTCAGGCGAGTTCATGACATGTCGGTGGACCATTCTGGCAGAAGGCCCCAGGATTTTCCCGAAGCCACCCGTGGCACTTCTGCGAGGAAAACCCGCTCATGCGCATCCTGTCCGCCCTGGCCTTGTGCCTGCTTTTTACCCTGCTCGGTGTCGCCCGGGCGACCCATACCGAGGTGGATGTCCGCGTGCTGGCGCGCGGCGCCAAGTTCCTCGGCGGCTATGCCGCACCGGTGCGTGTGGTCCTTACCGATGCCGACACGGGCGAAGTACTTGCCCACGGGCAGACCGCCGGTACGACCGGCGACACCGCGAAGATCATGGGGCAGGGCGGAACGCGATCCACGGAGGGATCGGCCGTGTTCCACACGTCGCTCGATCTCGACCGGCCGCGCCGGGTCACCCTGAGCGTGACCGGTCCGCTCAGCCAGCCGCAGGCGACGACCACGGCAACCAGTACGCAATGGATCCTGCCCGGGCATTCCCTCACGGCCGGCGATGGATGGCTCATGGAACTGCCGGGCCTCATCGTGGACGTGGCCAGCCCCCTGGCTTATCAGACGGTGAAAGCCGGTACGACCGTGCCGGTGCGCGTCGGCGTGACGATGCTGTGCGGCTGCGCGATCACCGCCGCAGGGCCCTGGCGTGCCAGCGATACCGAGGTGCAGGCCTCGCTGGTCATCGATGGTGGGGCGGCAAGGATCATCCCCTTGCGCTTCGATGCCGCAGCGGGAGTCTTCGTTGCGGATATTCCTGCCGACTCACACGGACTCTACGAACTGGAAGTCAGCGCATGGATGGGATCAAGCAACAATGCGGGCGTCGCTCGTACTGCGTTCTTTGTCCATTGAGGATTCGTCATGCGAATCTTCGATAAACGATCGGCCAGGGCTCGCGTGGTCGCGACGCTCCTGCTCTTCATGGCAGGCATGGCGCCATCATTTGCCGCTGGTGAACAAAACGATCTTTCACAGCGACTGCAGGCATTGATGCGCTTAAATCGCCAGCATCACGGTATCGCGGGCCAGGCCCTGGTCGTGATGCACGATGGAAAGGTGATCTTCAGCGGCGTGGATGGGCAGATCGATATCGACAGCCATCGCCCCGTCAAGAACGACAGCGTGTTCCCCGCATTTTCAATCAGCAAGCTTTTCGTGAGCACGCTGATCATGCAGCTGGCCGACCAGGGCAGGCTCGACCTGGGCCGGCCGGCCAGCGAGTACGTCACGGGGCTTCCCGAACGATGGAAGCGCATAAGCGTGCGGGATTTTCTCGATCACACCTCGGGTGTTCCCGAGTACTTCGGGAGCGGGCAAGGCGAGGAACTGACCGCCGACACGAGGTTTCCGCCCGATATAACCGCGGTCTTTGCTTCCCTGGCGAACGCTCCACTACAGTTCGTACCCGGCACGGAGACCCATTACACGCAGACCAATTACCTGGTGCTGTCGGCCCTACTCGCCGCTTGCTATGGCAAGCCTTATCCACAGGTTGTCCAGCAACGCATCATCCGCCCGCTGCAACTGAATCACACGTGGCTGGGACCTTCCGATGCTCCACCAGAGCTTCGGGCAACGGCGTACACCGGCAAGAATGGCAGGCTTCAGAAAGATGCCGCCATTGCGTGGCCATCGTATGCGTACGGTCACGCTGAGCTTTATACGACCGCGAGCGACCTCGCACACTTCATGCAGGCTGTTGCGTCAGGAAAGCTCGTCAGCCAGGCAACGTTGCAGCGATCATGGCAACCCCGCGAGTTATCCACAGGCCAGCGTGGCTGGTTCGCGACAGGCTGGGACTATGGCGAGAGCCATGGCTATCGCGAAGTGGGGCATGATGGCGGCGCACGCAGCAGGGTCCGAATCATCTTCAAGGAACCGCTTGATGAGCGTGCTTACATCATCGTCTATCTCACCAACGGCAGTGCAAAGAACGTGTGGTCACGTACGCTGGTGGACGCCGTGATGCAGACGGTTGCTCCCGCTGAGTTCCCTGCGTCAGGGTTCAGCGGCTCCTGACGGATCGCCCGCTCGGCCGTTCTACCTGTTGATGCAGAAGTGACGCCTCCGATGCATCACTATTGTTGGTCAAAGTAGTTTTTAATTCCTTTAACATGCTTGGATCGATTCTTGAGTACAAAAACAAAGCTGTACTCCGGTAGCGGCGGATAGCCATCGATGGACGCTTATCGCTCTCCCGTTGGGCGCGATGTGTCGCGTACAACTTGATCACAGGCCGCCTCAGGCAGCAAGCGGACCAGAGGTTTATTTATCATCTCTGATGTTCGCCTCATCGGCTGCCAGTTTTTTCACTGCTTTGTCGAAGTCACTTTCAAACAGGCAATCCTGCACAATTCTGTACTTCTCAAATTCACTTTCCGCATGTGTCTGGGCAAGTTTCGCAGAAATCTTGCCGCTGTTCTGTAGCACTTCCCGGTCATCAAACTCTAGGAAGGCGTCCAGCCGCTTGGACCAGTCTTCCATGCTCATGGGAATCTTGCGGCGAGCACGATCCTCGGCCAGTTCCAGATAGGCGTTGACGATACGACCCAATGAATCCAACTCGTCCTTGGTCAGGTAGTTCTTGGCCACGGCCACGTCGGTTTTCAGTATCTTGCCTTCGGGCGCGCCCGCCCAGGACGTCAATCCCATATGTGGCTTGCTGCTATCGGCCCGCTTGCGGATCAACTCTGCAGCGGTATGGCTGTGGATGGCGTAATGCAGTTTGTTCTGTACTTTGGCGAAGAAGGCCTTGGTGGTCGGCGCGTCCTTGTTGTAGTCCACGCTGGTGGCATAGATGTCGGTGATCTTCTGGTAGAAGCGTCGCTCGCTGAGACGGATCTCGCGGATTTCCGCCAGCAGCCGCTCGAAGTAATCCTCGCCCAGGAAGCTGCCGTTTTCCATTCGCTGACGATCCAGCACATAGCCCTTGATGGCAAACTCACGCAGGACGCCGGTCGCCCACTGACGAAACTGTGTCGCACGTATGGAGTTGACCCGATAGCCGACGGAAATGATGGCGTCGAGGCTGTAGAAGTCCACCGACCGTGATACTTCCCGCTGGCCCTCCTGCTGAACTATCCGGAATTTCCGGATAGTTGCCTCAGGCATAAGTTCCTGACTGGCAAAGATGTTCTTCAGGTGCTCGCTGACGGTACGTACATCTATACCAAATAGCTCGGCGATCAGCTTCTGCGACAGCCATAGGGTCTGGTCCTCGTAGCGGGCCTCGATGCTCTGCTCGCCAGCCTGGCCAGTGAAGATCAGAAACTCGGCTGTGCTGTTGCGTATCAATTTTTTGCCATTCATACCGAGTATCTCCACGTGGTCTGTACGTCGACCAGGCACGCTTTAACGCCAGTTCGATAACTCTGGCCGGTTACATCTGCCCACCTACCCCTTGAATTTTTCGACGAACGCGGCGGTCTTCTGGAAGGCTATACAGTGAGCTGGGCCCCATACAGGGGCCCGAACAGCGATGGCTTTGACTGTATCACCGAATCACTCAGCAGACAGAAATCCCTTTATTTATGCGAATTAATGGCGCATCAGCAGACTTCAATGAATGTCCTTGAGCCCCACCTCACTTCCCGATGCAGAATGACCCGAAGATCGCTCCGAGCAAATCGTCCGACGAGTAGGTGCCGGTGATTTCGCCCAGCGCCTGCTGCGCGTGCCGGAGCTCTTCGGCGGCAAGTTCGCCGGAGCGGGTGCCATGCAGGGCGTCGGCCGTGTGGTCCAGGTATCCACGCACGGATTCCAGCGCAACGACATGACGGCGCCGTGCGCTGAAGGCGCCCTCGCCGGCGCCGGCCGTGGCGAGTTCCCTCAGGCGTGAGCGCAACGCATCCAGACCTTCGCCCGTGCGCGCCGAAATCCATAACGTATCGCCTTCACGTTGCGCATGACGACTCACAAGGTCGATCTTGTTGATCACGACCAGACGTGCGGCGTGTGCCGGAACACCATGAAAAAAGGCCTGATCGGTATCGGCATGTGCTTCGTCGGTGACGAGGAGGGCGACATCGCAGCGTTCGAGTTGGGCTCGTGCACGACGAATGCCTTCGCGTTCGACGATGTCATCAGACTCGCGCAGGCCTGCCGTGTCGGCCAGTTCGAGTGCGACGCCATCGATATGGATCGCTTCGCGAAGTACGTCGCGGGTGGTGCCGGCGATGTCGGTGACGATGGCGCGCTCTTCGCCGGCCAGTGCGTTGAGCAGGCTCGACTTGCCCGCATTCGGACGGCCGACGATGGCAACGGCGATGCCGTCGTTCAAACGGACGCCGCGTCGCGTTTCCGTCAGCAGTTCATCAAGATGATTGCGCAGCAATGCAAGCTTGTCACCGATGATGGGGTCTGCAAGGAAGTCGATCTCCTCTTCGGGAAAATCGATGGCCGCTTCGATATGCACGCGCAGTTCGATGAGCTCGGCGAGCAGGTCGTCGACACGCGCAGAGAACACGCCTTCCATCGAACGCAAGGCCGCACGGGCACCGGCCTGCGATGTTGCCGCGACAAGGTCGGCAACCGCTTCGGCCTGGGCAAGATCGAGCTTGCCATTCAGGAAAGCACGTTCGGTGAATTCACCCGGACGCGCGAGCCGCGCACCGAGCTCGATGCAGCGACGAAGCAAGGCATCGAGCAGTACGGCGCTGCCGTGGCCCTGCAGCTCCACGACGTGTTCGCCGGTGTAGGAATGCGGGGCAGGGAAGTGCAACAGGATGCCACGGTCGATCAGTTCGCCTGCCCCATCGCGGAAAGCCGCGAAGTGCGCATGACGAGGTGCCGGCTCGCGGCCAAGGAAGCGCGTGGCTATAGCCGGAGCGAGCGGCCCGGAAACACGAACGGCACCGACACCCGCCGCGCCGGCGCCTGTGGCGATAGCCGCGATGGTGTCGACGCCGTCGGTCATGCGATGTCCTCGATGACGAGGCGGCGCGTCGGAAGACGCGCCGCCCGGAAGGTCACGCGGTGCGTGCCTTCTCGTGCGCCTTGTCGACGCTGCGGTTGATCCACCACTGCTGGAGCAGGCTGGTGGCACCGTTGACGGTCCAGTAGAGCACGAGGCCCGACGGGAAGAAGGCGAAGAAGATACCGAACAGCAGCGGCATCACCTTCATCATCTTGGCCTGGGTGGGATCCATGCCCACCGTGGACATCATGCGCTGGGTAAGCAGCGTGACCAGGAAGTACAGCACCGGCAGCACGTAGAATGGATCGGGTGCCGAGAGATCGTGGATCCAGCCGAAGAACGGCGCGTGGCGCAGTTCGATCGACTCGGACAGCACGCGCAGCAGGCCGATGAAGATGGGGAAGGTGATCAGGATGGGCAGGCAGCCTGCCATCGGGTTGATCTTTTCCTTCTTGTACAGCTCCATCATCGCCTGCTGCATCTTCATGCGATCGTCGCCATAGCGCTCCTTGAGCGCCTGGACACGAGGCTGAAGCTTGCGCATGCGGGCGCCCGAGCGGAACTGCGCATCGGTAAGCTTGAGCAGCGCACCCTTGATGATCAGCACGAGCAGGATGATCGCCACGCCCCAGTTGCCGCTGATGGCGTGCAGCTGGGAGAGCAGCCAGTGCAGCGGCTGCGCGATGATGGTGAGCCAGCCGTAGTTGCTGGTGAGCTCAAGGCCCGGCGCGACGGCATCGAGGGTGCCCTGCAGTTTCGGACCGATGTACAGGCGCGCAACGCTGTCGGTGCTCTGGCCGGGCGCCACCTGAATGGCCGGGCCGAAGGCACGTACGAGATAGCGCGGCGTGGCCGAGGTCGGATCGACGATGCTGCTGCTATAGGTAACGGTCTGGTCGGCCGGCGGAATCCACGCGACGAAGAAGTAGTGCTGGATCATGCTGACCCAGCCACCGCTGAAGGCGTGGTTGAGCGGCTTCTTGGCGAAGTCGAGGAACGACAGCGAATCGAACTTGTTTTCCGGGCTGTACCAGGCGGCACCAAAGAAGCTGTGCTGCGCCGGATCGGTATAGGCCTTGAACCAGTTCGCCTTCGGCGCCGGCACGCGCTGCAACTGCTGGTAGGCGTTGCCGGTCCAGGTGGCGGACGAGCCGTTCTCGATACGCTGGTCGAAATCGACCACGTAGGTGGTGCGGCCCAGCGTATAGCGCTTCACCACCTTGATGCCCGACGGATCGGTCCAGGTCAGGTCGAGGCTGACGGACTTTTCGCCATCGGTGAGCTTTGCTTCGGTGGTGGCGGCCTGGAACAGCGCACGATGATCGGGCGCGGCACCCGTGTTGCTCACCAGGCCGTCCTGTGCGGCAAAGAAGTGCTCCGGGCTGTCGTCCAGCAGGCGTGCCGGCGGCGGCGTGGGATTCTTCTTAGTAACCGGCTCGTCCGGATAGGCGAGCAGTTCCGAACGAACGATGCTGCCACCACGCGTATCGATGGTGAGGCGCAGCACGTCGTTGGACAGGGTAACCAGCTGGCCCTTGCCGTCGCTGGCCGCCGATTCGTTCGGCACGTTGGCCGGGTTGGCCGCACTCGGGACGCTGCCGTCCGCGTTCTTGCCGGCGTCGGTCTGCGCGGCGGGCGTGGCAGCCTGGGGGTGGGGACCGTAGTCCTTTTCCCACTCGGTCCACAGCAGGTACGCCACGAACATGAGCGCGAAGAAAAGAAGCGTGCGCGTTTGATTCATTGCTTAGGCCAGATCCGGATGACGCCTCGGCCGGCTGGCCGGAGAAGGCGGGTGGGCTTGATAGATCAACGCGCGATTGTGCCGTCGGCACCCTCGCGCTTCAACGGCCGGATCCTGCGGAGCAGGGTGTCCAGCTCGGCCAGGAGGTTCGCACCGGTCTCTTTCACCGCCGTATCGCGGGCCATCACGAGGATATCCACGGGTGGTAGGTCCTCGCGCACGCGACGAAACGCCTCACGCGCCAGGCGCTTGATGCGGTTGCGATCGACGGCCCGCTTCGAACAGCGCTTGGAAATCGCCAGACCAAGCCGGGCCGTACCGGCTTCGTTGTTTCCGAAGCGCAAAAGAAAACAGCGGCCGCCGAGGCGACCGCTGACTGTTCGCAATGCGGCGAAGTCGGCGGCGCGGCGTAGCCGCGCATCGCGCGGCAGGGCTGCGGCTCGCACGACTGGCGAACCGCTTACGGGATCAGACGCTTGCGACCCTTCGCGCGACGCGCGTTCAGGATCTTGCGGCCATCGGCGGTGGCCATGCGAGCGCGGAAGCCGTGGGTACGGGCGCGCTTGAGCTTGCTGGGCTGGTAAGTACGCTTCATGGCGCTTACATCCGGGGTAAAGAGTGAAAAAGGCCCGAGAGTATGCGGGACAATCTTGAAGACTGTCAACCGCTTGGGCACGGGCAGATGGCGGAGCTACGCCGGGGCGAACTCCGAGTGGGGGACGGAACGCTGGTAGACTTGAGTGTCCACCCCGCGCGTACGCGCCCCTTTCCGTGGCAAGAATACCTGATGAGTGATCTGTGGAGGCGCTGTCTCGAGCGTCTTGAAGGCGAATTGAGCGCCGAGGATGTCCATACCTGGCTGATGCCCTTGCAGGCCCGGGAAGACGTCTTCGGACTGCATCTTTACGCACCTAACCCGTACTCGCTGGACACCGTCCGCGAGCAGTTCCTGGCGAAAATCCAGGCCATCGTCGTGCACCTGAGCGGCCAGGCCACGCCTGTACGCCTGGAAATCGGCTCGTTCGGCAGCAGCCGGCCGACACCGGCACGGCCGGCGTCTTCCGTGGCGCCACCACCGCCGGCACCGGCGCCCGTCATGCCGCGCGTGGAGGATCTGTCCCCGGCAGAACCTGCGCATGTGCATAACCTCGATCCCCACTACACGTTCGAGACCTTCGTGGAAGGCAAATCGAACCAGCTGGGCAAGGCCGCCGCCATGCAGGTGGCCATGAATCCCGGCAGGGCATACAACCCGTTGCTGCTTTACGGCGGCACGGGCCTGGGCAAGACGCATCTCATGCACGCGGCAGGCAACATGCTGCTGCGGAACAACCCCGAGGCGAAGGTGCTTTACCTTCGCTCGGAACAGTTCGTCAGCGGCATGGTGAAGGCCCTGCAGCAGAAGAACATGGACGACTTCAAGCGTCGCTTCCGCTCCGTGGATGCGCTGCTGATCGACGACATCCAGTTCTTCGCCGGCAAGGACACGACGCAGGAGGAGTTCTTCCACACCTTCAATGCGCTGTTCGAGGCCAAGCAGCAGATCATCCTCACCTGCGACCGTTACCCGAAGGAACTGGACAAGCTCGAGCCGCGCCTGAAATCGCGCCTGGGCTGGGGTTTGTCGGTGGCGATCGAGCCGCCGGACTTCGAGACCCGCGCGGCCATCCTGCTTTCCAAGGCGGCCGACAAGGAGATGGAAGTCTCCGAAGACGTCGCGATGCTGCTTGCCCGGCGTATCCGCTCCAACGTGCGCGACCTGGAAGGCGCGCTCAATACGCTGGCCGCGCGAGCCAACTTCTATCGCCGTCCGATCACCACCGATTTCGCCGAAGAGACCCTGCGCGACCTGCTGAACACGCATGCACAGGCCGTCACGGTGCCGAACATCCAGAAGACGGTGGCTGATTACTACCAGGTGCGTCTTTCGGACCTGCTGTCCAAACGCCGTGTGCGCTCGCTGGCGCGCCCCCGGCAGGTGGCCATGGCCCTGTCCAAGGAACTGACCGAGCACAGCCTGCCTGAGATCGGTGAGGCCTTTGGTGGCCGTGACCACACGACGGTGCTCCATGCCTGCCGCACGATCCGCGGTTTTACCGAGAAGGACGTGCGCATGAGGCAGGACTGGGAGCAGCTGATTCGCATATTGACGGGCTGAGAAGCTGTGGATAATAGGTGGATGGACGGAGGATGATTCTGGACCTTGGAGTTATCCACAAGACACCCACATGAAACCGGATGGTTTGGCTAGTCGATATTTTTAGCTAAGTTCATGAAATGATAAATTTTTTTGGACTTCTCAAGATATCCACCGGCCCTACAACCACTACATAAAATCTTTAAAAACATTTAAAAGCAGGAGTAGGGGACGCATGCAATTCAGCATCCAGAGGGAAGTACTGCTCAAACCCCTCCAGCAGGTTGTTGGCGTCGTTGAACGCCGTCAGACGTTACCCGTGCTGGCAAACCTCCTGGTCAGGGTCTCCGGCAACGAGGTTTCGTTTACCGGCACGGATCTCGAAGTCGAGATGATCGCCACCACTGCGGCCGACAAGGTCCAGGACGGCGAGATCACGATTCCGGCCCGCAAGCTGTTCGATATCGTCCGGGCTCTGCCGGACGGTGCGAACATCGACATCAAGTTGAATGGCGAACGCATCGCGCTGAACGCAGGCAAGAGCCGTTTCACGCTTGCCACGCTGCCCGCCAATGAATTCCCGACCATCGACGAGATCGAGCTGGTTGAGCGTGTGACGCTTCCGGAAGAAGTTCTGCGTGATCTGATGGATCGCACGTCCTTCGCCATGGCCAACCAGGACGTCCGTTACTACTTGAACGGCATGCTGCTGGATCTGCAGGAACACACGCTGCGCTGCGTCGCCACCGATGGCCACCGCCTGGCGCTCAAGGAAACAAAGCTGGAAAGCGCCGTATCCGCTCGTCGCCAGATCATCATTCCCCGCAAGGGCGTGAATGAACTTGTCGGCCTGTTTGAAGCCGGGGATGGCACCGTCGAGCTGGAATTCGGCCGTAACCACCTGCGTGTCCGTCGCGGTGGCGTGCAGTTCACTTCGAAGCTCATCGACGGTCGTTTCCCGGATTACGAAGCGGTGATTCCGCTTGGCGCCGACAAGCAGGCCACGATCGAACGCGATGTGCTGCGCAGTGCGCTTCAGCGTGCCGCCATTCTTTCGAACGAAAAGTATCGCGGCGTGAAGCTGGAATTGTCGGCCGGTCGCATCAAGATCGTTGCCCACAATCCTGAGCAGGAAGAAGCCCAGGAAGAAGTGGAAGCCGAGACCTCCGTGGAAGATCTGGCGGTCGGTTTCAATGTGAGCTACCTGCTGGACGCCCTGGGCGCCCTGCGTGGTGAAAAAGTTCGCCTGAACCTGCGCGATGCGCAGTCCAGCTGCCTCCTGCAGGAAGAAGGCAACGACGAGGCCCGCCACGTGGTGATGCCGCTTCGCCTCTGACCGGCGAACAAGGTAGAGTTCGGCCCACGACGCCGGGGATGTCTTCGACACCCCGGCGTTTTTCGTTACAGGCTGGGGATGTTCCGGGAATGAAGTTCGAAACGCTGAGGATCAATGGTCTGCGCTGCCTGGATGGCGTGTCGCTGACACCGGCGCCCGGTATCAACGTTTTTGTCGGTGCGAACGGGGCAGGGAAGACCAGCGTTCTTGAAGCCGCCTATCTGCTGTCCCACGGTCGCTCGTTTCGCGCGGGTTCCCGGGATGTCCTCCTGAAGCGCGGCGCATCATCGCTTTCCGTGTTTGCCGAGGTCTCTGCAAACGACGGCCGTACCCGTCGGCTGGGCCTGGGCCGTGAAAGTGGCCGGTGGCAGGCCAGGGTGGATGGGGATTCGGCCGCTTCACTCGGGGCACTTGTCCAGGAATGCGCCGTGGTGTGTTTTGAGCCCGGTTCGCACGATTTGATCGCGGGGGCTTCGGATGAACGTCGGCGATTCCTCGACTGGGGTTTGTTCCACGTGGAACATGGTTTTGTTTCACAGTGGCGCCGGTATCAACGTGCCCTGAAACAACGAAATGCCCTGCTTCGAAGCGGTCCGCCCATGGACCCCAGTCTCATGGATCCGTGGGAAAACGAACTATCAGGGGCAGGGGAATCCATTTCCGCCTTCCGGAAGGGCTATCTCGACCGGTTGCTTCCCCATATCCAGGGCTTCATGACCAAGGTTCTTCCCGAACTCGGCACCTTCAGCATCCGCTATAAATCGGGCTGGGACGAAACGACCGATCTGGCGACTACGCTTCTGGAACGGCGCCACAGGGACATGGGCCGCGGTCACACCACCGCCGGACCTCACCGGGCAGATTTTTCGGTCGCCTTCGAGCACGCGCCCTTGCGAGAGCACCTGTCCCGTGGGCAAGAAAAGCTCTGTGCCCTGGCATGCCTCCTCGGACAAGCGTCGCTTCACGCTGAAATCCGTGGAGAATGGCCCGTTGTCTGCCTGGATGACCTTGCATCCGAGCTCGATCGTACCCATCAAGAGTGGGTTGTGGCCCAACTTCTCGGGCGGGATGTCCAGGTCCTCATCACGGGAACCGAGATCCCCGTAGCCCTCGTCGACCAACCGGCCACTGTGTTCCACGTGGAACAGGGTGCCGTGACGGCTTTGCTATAATCGACCGACTGTCCCGAAGCTTCTCGCGCCGCAGCGGGGCAGCTCTCTGGCGCCATCACCAGGCATCGCATGAACGAACCTATCGATCCGACGAATTCGAACGCCTACGACTCTGGCAGCATCAAGGTCCTGAAGGGCCTGGAAGCCGTTCGTAAGCGCCCCGGCATGTACATCGGCGATACCGACGACGGTACCGGCCTCCATCACATGGTTTTCGAGGTGGTGGATAACGCCATCGACGAAGCCCTGGCCGGCTACTGCGATTACGTCACGGTCACCATCCACCAGGACGGCTCGGCCAGCGTCTCGGACAATGGCCGCGGTATTCCCGTGGACATTCATCCGGAAGAGGGGCGTTCGACCGCCGAAGTGGTCATGACGGTGCTCCACGCGGGCGGCAAGTTCGACGCCAATTCCTACAAGGTGTCCGGCGGCCTGCACGGCGTGGGCGTCTCGGTGGTGAATGCCCTCAGCGAAAAGCTCTGGCTCACCATCTGGCGTGACGGCAAGGAGCACAACCAGGAATACGCCCATGGCGAGCCGGTGGCTCCCATCTCAGCCACGGGCGACAGCCCGAAGCGCGGCACGATGGTGCGTTTCCTGCCCAGCAAGCTCACCTTCACCAACAACAACGAATTCCACTACGACATCCTGGCCAAGCGCCTGCGCGAGCTGGCCTTCCTGAATTCGGGTGTCACCATCGAGCTGGTGGACGAGCGCAACGACCGCAAGGACATCTTCGCCTACGAAGGTGGCATCAAGTCGTTCGTGCAGCACCTGGCTCACCTGAAGACCGCGCTGCATCCTACGGTCATCAGCTTCAGCTCGTTCTCCGAGGGCATCACGGTCGAAGTCGCCATGCAGTGGACCGATGCCTACCAGGAAACGATGTTCTGCTTCACGAACAACATTCCCCAGCGTGACGGCGGCACCCACCTCACGGGCTTCCGTGCGGCGCTCACCCGTACGTTGCAGAGCTACATCGAGAAGGAAGCCCTGGCCAAGAACGCCAAGGTAGGCCTGTCGGGCGACGACATGCGCGAAGGCCTCATCGCCGTGCTGTCGGTGAAGGTGCCGGACCCGAAATTCTCCTCGCAGACCAAGGACAAGCTGGTCTCGAGCGAAGTGAAGACGGCCGTGGAGCAGGTCGTCAACGACAAGCTCGCCGAGTTCCTCCTCGAAAACCCGGGCGAGAGCAAGGCCATCGCCTCCAAGGCGATCGATGCCGCCCGCGCCCGCGAGGCCGCCCGCAAGGCCCGTGAGATGACCCGCCGTAAGGGCGCGCTGGACATCGCCGGCCTGCCGGGCAAGCTTGCCGACTGCCAGGAGAAGGATCCGGCGCTGTCCGAACTGTTCCTGGTCGAGGGTGATTCCGCAGGCGGTTCCGCGAAGCAGGGCCGCAATCGCCGTACCCAGGCGGTGCTGCCCTTGAAGGGCAAGATCCTCAACGTCGAGAAGGCCCGCTTCGACAAGATGATTTCCTCCGCTGAAGTCGGCACGCTGATCACCGCGCTTGGCACGGGCATCGGCAAGGAGGAATACAACCCCGACAAGCTGCGCTACCACCGCATCATCATCATGACCGACGCGGACGTGGACGGTTCCCACATCCGTACGCTGCTGCTTACCTTCTTCTACCGCCAGATGCCCGAGCTGATCGAGCGCGGCCATGTCTACATCGGCCTGCCGCCGCTGTACAAGGTGAAGCAGGGCAAGCAGGAGATGTACATCAAGGATGACGCCGTCCTCAACGAGTACCTGATTGCCAGCGCGGTCGACAACGCGTCGCTGATGCCGGAAGAGGGCGCTCCGGGCATCGATGGCGTCACGCTTGAAAAGCTCCTGCGCGACTTTCAGACGGCCCTGGACCAGATCGAACGCCTCAATCACCGCTTCGATCCGGCAGCGCTGAACGCCATGATCGAACATGCACCGCTCCAGGAGGCCTTCTGGTCCGATGAAGCACGCATGCAGGCCTGGCTGGATGGCGTGGCGACGCGCCTGCGTGCCAGCGGCCTGGGTAAGCCCACCTACAAGTTGCGCTTCCGTCCGGCGCTGAACGAGCAGGGTGCAGCGGTGGAAATCGAGCGCATGCAGCATGGCCTCAGCCACAGCTGGATCGTGCCGCAGGCCTTCTTCAACGGCCTTGAATACCGTGCCATCCATGCCATGGCCGAGCAGCTGGCCGAACTTCGCCTGCAGCCGGGCGCCGTGGTTCGGCGCGGTAATGCGTCGCGAGGCGTCACGAGCTTTGCCGAGGTGCGCAGCTGGTTGCTCGACGAAGCCAAGAAGGGCCGCACCATCCAGCGCTTCAAGGGTCTGGGCGAAATGAATCCGGAGCAGCTGTGGGAGACCACGGTGAATCCGGAAACCCGCCGCATGCTCCAGGTGGGCGTCGAGGATGCCGTGGCCGCCGACCAGATGTTCTCGATGTTGATGGGCGAGGCCGTGGAGCCGCGTCGCGACTTCATCGAGTCCAATGCACTCAAGGTCGCCAACCTCGACGTGTAACACCGGCGACATCACGATGAAAACGAAGGCCCGATTGTCCTGGACAATCGGGCCTTCGCGTTTTCTGCGGTGCGTTCCGGAAGGGGGATGAAAACGGTGTTTTCAAGAGCCAAAAGACGCGATTCCGGACCCCTCACAACATTCTTCTAACAAGTCATTGTTTTGACAGTAAATTTTTGTGGCGCTGCGACTTGTTCTTAGGAATCGAATCGGGTTAACCTCTGTAGTCCCCCGGAGCACTACACCGTGCGACGAGTCCTTCAACAGAGGCCAGTCAATGAAACAGGGTTCCTTCAGCAAGATGGCGCTCGCTACCGCGATCGCACTTTCTCTTGTCAGCGGCGCAGTGGTTGCACGCGATACGCCGGCCAAGGACAAGAAAGAGGCGCTGTACCCGAACGCCACTCGCACGGAGCCCAAGCTCGACCTCAAGAGCGAGAAGGACCAGAAGGCCATCAATGAAGGCCTCGACGCCGCCAACAACGGTGACAAGGACAAGGCCACCCAGATCCTCACGCCGCTGGCCGACGGTTCGGGCACGAGCAGCAAGTACGCCCAGGCGCTCGCCCTCCAGGGCCTGGCCAACATGAAATACAACGATGGCGACATCAAGGGCGCCATCACCACGCTGAAGCAGGCGCTCGACATCGGCGTCATGCCGAACGACACCTACTTCCAGCTGAAGTACATGTACACCCAGTTCCTCGTGGCCGACGAACAGTACGCGCCGGCACTGCAGTCGCTGCACGAATGGCGCGACCAGGGCAAGAAGGAAACGGCCGACTCCTACGGCCTCGAGGGCAACATCGATTACCGCCTCGAGAAGTACCAGGACGCCATCAACGCCATCACCAAGGCGAAGGCCATGCCGGACGCCAAGCCGCAGGCCTCGTGGGACCAGATCCTGATGGCCAGCTACTCGGAAACCGGCCAGGGTGACAAGGCCGCCGCCATGGCCTCCGACGAGCTCGCGAAGAACCCGAACGACTCCACCGCGCTGAACAACGCCGCCTCGGCGCTGATCCAGGCGCAGAAGTATCCGGACGCGATCGCGCTCTACCAGAAGGCGCAGGCCGCCGGCGCCATCAAGGACGAAAAGCAGTACATCAACTTCGCCAAGATCTACCTGATCGACGGCCAGGAAAACCAGGATCGCCAGAAGACCAATGCAGGCAAGGCCGTGGCCGTGCTGAACGAAGGCTTCTCCAAGGGCGTTATCCAGAAGACCGCCGATAACTACAACCTGCTCGGTGACGCCGCTGTCACCGGTGACGACATGAAGGGCGCCCTGGCTGCTTACCAGCAGGCCGCCGCGGTTGCCACCAATGGCGAGCCGGCCCTCAAGGCCGCGCGCGTCCAGCTGCAGGAAAACCAGTACGCCGCCGCCCAGAAATCCGCGACGGACGCCATCAGCAAGGGTGTGCAGCATAAGGGCCAGGCCTATATGGTGCGCGCGGAAGCCAAGCGTGGTCAGAAAGACAAGCAGGGTGCTATCGCGGACATGAAGCTCGCGGCTCAGGACCCTGAAACTGCTGCCAAGGCTAACGCCTGGTTGAAAACTGCAAAGTAATCGGCAGGCATTTGTAAAGTGCCTGAAGGAGATCACATGGCAAGCCATAAATCTTCCCTTCAGGTGCTATACAAACGCCATATGCTGGTGTAACTTGCATATCTTTCCGCTTGCAGAAACCTGCGTTTTCGGCAATGTCAATCGCCGAACGCCGGAAGTGCAGTGCGGGTCTCACTTCCGCTTGATTAGCTCTTGATAGTGTGACTGATGGCCTCAAGTAACGAATCAACCGGCCAAGCGCCGTTCAGTTGGGGGCGCACCAGTGCGTTGGCAGTAGCCATCGCGCTGCACTCGTTCGCTTTCCTTGTGCTGGTCGCGCCCATGGCGCCGCCCAAGACGCAGGAGAAGCAGAAGGAGAAGGTGGTGCAGGTCGACTTTATCGAACCGCCGCCGCCCCCGCCGCCTCCCCCGCCGCCGCCGCCGGAGCCGCCGAAGCAGCCGCCGCCGAAGATCATTCAGCAGGTGAAGCCGCCGCCGACACCGCCGCCGCCGGCTCCGCCGCCGCCGGCAGTGGAAGAAGCGAGCACGAATGCCGTTCCGGCCCCGCCGCCGGCGCCTCCCGCGCCGCCTGCACCGCCGGCGGATATCGCGCCGAGCGAGAATCTGTCGTACCGTCAGCGCAACCCGCCAAAGTATCCGCCGCAGGCGGTACGTCAGCGGCATGAGGGTACGGTGGTACTTCTGGTCCTCGTGGGTGTCGACGGTGCGCCGAAGGACATCCAGGTCGACCAGTCGAGCGGTTTCCGCGAACTGGACAAGGCAGCGCAGGATGCGGCCAGGAACTGGCGATTCAACCCGGGCAAGCGAGGCGGTCAGGCCGTCGAAGGCTATGCACGTGTCCCCGTTACGTTCAACCTAAACCAGCTGTAAGTAGTCCTCACACTTACTTACATCTTTTAAGTTCACGCTTGACTTCCCAAGGGTAGCGTTATGTTGCAAGACACCTCCGCACAGCCTGCAAATCCAGGTCAGAACTCCAATGCCGACGCCCTCAAGCAGATGGGCTTCGACCACCTCATCCACAACTTCGACCCCCTGGGCTGGATTGTGTTCGTGGTGCTGGTCGTGATGTCGGTACTCTCGTGGTACTTCATCGTCGCCAACTTCATCCGTAACAGCCTGGTGCGCGCTCGCGCCGACAAGGTCATCCAGGGCTTCTGGAGCACCTCGTCCACCCAGGAAGCCATCCGCGTGCTCGAAGAGCAGCCGAAGGGCGAACCGTTCTCGAAGATCGCGCTCGACGCCGCTTCGGCCGTCGCTCACCACCAGCAGGCTGCTGGCGGTCGCCTCGCCGAAACCCTGTCGCGCTCGGAATTCATCGATCGCGCCCTGCGCCAGGCCGTGGCTCGCGAGAGCCTGCGTCTTGAAGGCGGCCTGACCCTGCTCGCCACGGTCGGTTCGTCGGCTCCGTTCATCGGTCTTCTCGGTACCGTGTGGGGCATCTACCACGCGCTGATCGGTATCGCCGCGTCCGGTTCGGCTTCCATGGACAAGGTCGCCGGCCCCGTCGGTGAGGCGCTGATCATGACCGCGTTCGGTCTGTTCACCGCTATCCCGGCCGTGCTTGCGTATAACTTCTTCATGCGCTCGAACCGCCTGACCTACGCCCAGTTCGACGAATTCGCGCACGACCTGCACGACTTCTTCGCCACGGGCGCCCGTGTCGAAGGCACGAAGTAATTAGCTAGAGGAATTGACCCATGGCTATGAGCAGCGGGGGCAACTCCGGTGGGCCGATGTCAGAAATCAACGTCACGCCGCTCGTCGACGTGATGCTGGTTCTGCTGATCATCTTCATGATCACGGCACCACTGATGTCCCATAAGGTCCAGATCGATCTGCCGAAGGCTAATCCGAACGTTAAGGATGACACCCCGGTGGAGCCGATGGATCTCGCGGTCAAGCCGGACGGCACGTACTTCCTCAATGACGGTGAAGTCACCGAGGCAGAGCTGAAGGCCCAGTTTGCGGTTGCGGCGGCGAAGTCGCCGCAGCCGGAACTCCAGATCCGTGCCGACCGCACCACCGAATACAAGGTGGTGAAGAAGATCCTTGGCGACGCCAAGGACGCCGGCATGGTCCACGTCGGCTTCATGTCGACTGGCAAGGAGTAAGCGAACATGGCATTCAGCTCAGGCAACTCCGGTGGCCCGATGGCCGATATCAACGTCACGCCGCTCGTCGACGTGATGCTGGTTCTGCTGATCATCTTCATGATCACGGCGCCGATGCTGTCGCATAAGATCAAGATCGATCTGCCGCAGCCGAACCCGAACATCGTCAACCCCGAGAATCCGCCGGATCCCGTCCATTTGCAGATTCGCCAGGATGGTTCGCTCTACTGGAACGATACGCCGGTCGACGAGCTGGGCCTCAAAGCTCAGATCGCGGTGATTGCCCAGCAGTCCAACCAGCCCGAACTGCAGATCGACGCCGATGACGCGGTCCAGTACGAGGTCGTGGCACGCGTGCTTTCCGACGCCAAGGGCCAGGGCCTGACCAAGATCGGCTTCGTTAACTCGAACTGATCGGTCGCTCGTCCGTAAGACCTAAAAACCCCGCCTTTTGGGCGGGGTTTTTTTATGCTCGCGGGAAGGATGTGCGTATCGCTTCGGGACGGTCGCGCGCAAGGCGCGCTCCTACAAGAGTCGCGCGCAGGGCAGCTTTTGTAGGAGCGCGCCTTGCGCGCGACCGATCAGGCGACACGCCACACCACACAAAACCTCAGGACAAAATCCGTAAATACGACTTCACGGTAGGCGTCAGCCCCTGATACAGCGCCTCGCTGATCAACGCATGCCCGATCGACACTTCAGCCAGCCCGGGAATGGCCGACTTGAACGTGCCGAGGTTGTCCTGGCTGAGATCATGCCCGGCATTCACAGCCAGACCCGCCTGTTGTGCACGCTGCGCCGTATTGGCGAAGGAAGCGATTTCCTTGCGCGCATCGCCATCGGCGAATGCCTTGGCATAAGGCCCGGTATACAGCTCGACGCGCTGGATGCCGATTTTCACGGCATCTTCGAAACCCTCGGCTCCCGCATCGACGAACACACTCACGCGGCAACCGATCTCACGAAACGTGGCGACCACGGGCTTCAGGATCTCGATGTCCTTCGTCAGGTCGAAACCATGATCGGACGTGATCTGTCCGTCGCCATCAGGCACCAGCGTGACCTGCGTCGGCTTCACCTCGCGGCACAGTTCGACAAGACCCGGATAAGCGCCGCGCGCGGCAGCGAAAGGATTGCCCTCGATGTTGTATTCCACGCGCCCGCGCAACAAGCCGGCCAGCGTGCGCACATCCGCCGGCGTGACATGGCGCATGTCCGGGCGTGGATGCACGGTAAGCCCCCCGCAGCCAGCATCAATGCAGGTATTCGCAGCAGTAGCGATATCCGGTTCGTTACCGCCACGCGAATTGCGAAGGACGGCGATCTTGTTGAGGTTGACACTGAGAAGGGTCATCGACGGTCCTGAACAAAAAAAACGCACGTCGCCAACGCGACGTGCGTAATGACTGTCTTCCCAGCATAACGCGCAACATCCATGTGGCGCACTCACGGCTCCACACACACGCAAGATCAGACACATCTCACGGCGAAAAGGTTCAAAGCGGATATGTGAAGACGCGAATCCGGCGTTCAGGGCCGCGCCAGGCCAATGCAGCCACCAGGCCCTCGCCAAGCGCCAGCGGCCGGACCTGCCAGGCCGCGGCAGGTGCCACCTCGCCATCAAAGGCCTCCGGACGCAGGTTGCCGTCATCGATACGGAAAGCGACGCGGTGCAATCCATAGGAGAGGCCCCCTCCTTGTGCCTTCAATACGGCCTCCTTGGCCGTCCACAGGTCCAGGAAGGCAGCCAATAGCGCGTCTGCAGGGAGTTGTTCCAGGTAGGCCGTCTCATCGGCAGCGAAGAACCGACGCGCCAGCTCCAGTGCACGTGGCCGCGGGCGCACACGCTCGACATCGATGCCCAGCTCGAATCCTTCGGTACCCCGGCCTATCGCGAACAACGCCGTATCCCGGCTGTGCGACCAGCTGAATCCCCATTGGCTCCACGGGGCGGGCCAGAGAGGCTTGCCGTGCTCGCCCCGGACGACCGCGGGCGCCCCGTCGCCGGCATAGGCCGTAAGCAATGACAGGAAGGGTGGCTCGGTGGTGCCGGACCATGGCATGCGCCAGACGTGGATTTCATCGGACGCGAGGGAAGGAACATCGGGATGCATGCCCGGATGCTAGCGCAGAAGATCTGTCGAGGCGCCCATCATCAGGATCGAAGCCCTAGAATGGCGAGGGGCTCCACGGGGAACGGATCGAAGTGATCGCAGGCTGGCTGCTGCTGCTGGTATCGCTGCTCTATGTCGGCATGCTTTTCGCGGTTGCCTACGTGGGCGACCGCCGTCCGCTCTATCCGCGCCAGCCGCGCCTGCGGCCCATCGTGTACAGCCTGGCCTTGGCCGTTTATTGCTCGTCGTGGACCTTCTACGGCGCCGTCGGTACCGCGGCACGCTCCGGCCTCTCCTATCTGCCCATCTATCTCGGCCCCTTGCTGCTCTTCGTGCTCGGCTTCGGCCTGTTCGAGCGGCTGGTGCTGGTAGCGCGCGAACGCAACATCACCTCCATCGCCGACTTCATCGCCGCGCGCTTCGGAAAGTCGCATGGGCTGGCAGCGCTGGTGGCCATCATTGCCGTCATCGCGATCATTCCCTACATCGCCTTGCAGTTCAAAGCAGTAACGATGTCCTTCAACGTGCTGGGCGCAGGTGATTCGACGGGCGACACCGCGCTGTGGTGCGCCGCGCTGCTTGCCGTGTTTGCGATCCTGTTCGGCACCCGCAGCATCGACGCCACCGAACACCATCACGGCATGATGCTGGCCGTGGCACTGGAATCGCTGGTGAAGCTGCTGGCCTTCGTCGCCATCGGCGTGTACGCGTGGATGCACGGCCCGGGCCTCACGGAAACCTTGCGCGCCCCGATGCTGCAACTGGAAAAAAACAGCCTGCCCGCCGGCTTCCTCGCGCAGACGCTACTGGCGTTCTGCGCCATGTTCTGCCTGCCGCGCCAGTTCCAGATCGGCGTCGTGGAGTGTGCGGACCCGCGCGACCTGCGTCGTGCGCGGTGGATGTTTCCCCTGTACATGGTGGTGATTTCACTGGGCGTGCTGCCCATCGTGAGTGCAGGCCTGCGACTACCGCTGGTCACGCAGGGCCATGTGGATGCCTGGGTGCTGAACCTGCCAATTGCGCTGGGTAACAAGGGCATCGCCCTTCTCGCCTTCGTTGGCGGCTTCTCCGCCGCCACCGGCATGGTCATCGTGGCGGCCGTGGCGCTGGCAACGATGATCAGCAACGATCTCGTCATGCCGATGCTGCTGCGTATCGAGCGGCTGGGCCTGGAACGGCGCGGTGACCTGTCCGGCGTGGTGCTGGCTGTTCGCCGCATTGCCATCGTCGGCCTCGCGGCGATGGCCTATGCGTATTACCGCATCATTGCCGGCGCGGAGAACCTCGCCGCCACCGGGCTGTTGTCCTTTGCCGCCGTCGCCCAGTTCGCACCCGCCATCGTTTCCGCGCTGTACTGGCGCGGCGCCAGCCGGGTCGGTGTCTATATCGGGCTGCTGGCGGGCTTCGCCGTGTGGGCCTATACGCTGTTGCTTCCCGCCATGACCCGCACGGGCTGGATAGCCTCACCCTGGCTGGACGACGGCCCCTTCGGCATCGGCTGGCTGAAACCGACCGAACTGTTCCATCTGAGTGGTTGGGAACCAGTCACCCACGGCACGTTCTGGTCGTTGCTGACCAATGTGGCATGCCTGGTCTTCATCTCACTGCGCTTCCGTCCGAGTGTGGCGGAACGTCTGCATGCCGCACTGTTCGTGGATCCCTTCGTACGTGGCGCCAGCGGTGCCGGCGACTGGCGGGGGCGCGTGACGGTGCGTGACCTGGGCACGATCGCCGGCCGCATCGTCGGCGAGCGCGCGACGGCACGTGCCTTCAGCGACTATGGGCAGCGCCACGGCGCCACGCTGGCCCCCGGCGATGCCGCGGATCGTTCGCTGATCCAGTTCACCGAACGCCTGCTGGCCAGCGCCGTGGGCGCGGCCAGTGCGCGGCGCATCCTGATGGGCGCACTCTCCGGTACGGGGCTCGACATCGCCGAAGCGATGGCCCTCATGGACGAAGCATCCCAGGAGCTGCGTTTCAATCGCGAGTTGCTGTCCACTACGCTTGAGAATGTGTCACAGGGCATCAGCGTGGTGGATGGGGAGATGCGCCTGGTCGCCTGGAACCGGCGCTATCTCGAGCTGTTCGATTATCCCGACGGCATGGTCTATGTCGGTCTGCCGGTAGCCGACCTCATCCGCTGGAATGCAGAGCACGGAGAGTGCGGCCCGGGTGAAGTCGACGAGCATGTCGCCAAGCGCATCCGTTATATGCGTGCCGGCTCCCTGCATGTGTTCCAGCGTGTGCGGCCGGATGGCACGGTGATCGAGATGCGCGGTCGCGCGCTGCCCGGTGGCGGCTTCGTCACCACCTTTACCGACGTCACGGCCTATAAGGCCGTGGAGCAGGCGCTTATCGATGCCAACGAGACGCTGGAACAACGCGTCGACGATCGCACGGCAGAACTGAGCGAAGCGCTCAATGCCACGGCCATTGCGCGGCGCGAAGCGGAAGCGGCCAACGCATCCAAGACGCGCTTTCTCGCGGCGGCGAGCCATGACCTGTTGCAACCACTGAATGCCGCGCGCCTGTTCACGTCGGCGCTTCGACATCATCCGAACCTGGATGGCGAAGCCACGCAGCTGGCCGAGCGCATCGATGCTTCGTTCCGCGCAGCCGAAGACCTGCTGGATGCATTGCTGGATGTATCGAGGCTGGATGCGGGTAGCTATCGTCCGGAAGTGGCGCCGTTCGCGCTGGCGGATATGTTCGATTCGCTGAAGCAGCAGTTCGCCCTGGTGGCGGAACAGCGGGGACTATCCTTGCGCGTCGTGCCAACGGCGATGGCGGTTCGCTCCGATCCGCAATTGCTGCGCCGTATCGTCGCCAACTTTGTGTCCAACGCTTTGCGTTATACCCGCGTCGGCGGTGTCGTGGTGGGTGTGCGCCGTGTAGGCGACGACGTGCGAGTGGAAGTCTGGGACAGCGGCCCGGGCATCGCTGAAGAACAGCGCGCACGCATCTTCGGGGAGTTCCAGCGCCTGGAGCGTCCGTCGCCCTGGGGCGAGAAAGGCCTGGGGCTGGGGCTCTCCATCTGCGATCGCCTCGCCGGCATCCTGGGACACCCGCTGGATCTGCGCTCGCGCATGGGTCACGGAAGCTGCTTTGCCATCACCGTGCCCCGGGCAAACGCCGTGGCACGCAAGCGCAAGGCATCCGTGGCACGACCGGGCGGCGAGCAGCTGCCGCTGACGGTGCTGTGCCTCGACAACGACGAGACCATTCTCGAAGGCATGCAGGCGTTGCTGGGGCGCTGGGGCGTGGATTGCCGCACGGCCATCGATGTCGAACAGGCCGAGGTTATCCTGCGGCAGACACGCGTGGACCTTATCCTGGCCGACTATCATCTTGCCGAGGGAAGCAACGGCCTGGATGCGCTGGCGCATCTCGCCTCCCGGGTGGGCACATTGCCGCCGGCAGCGATGATCACGGCCGATGGCAGCACGGAACTGAAACAGCGCGCGAGAGAGCTGGGTTATCCGTTGCTGCACAAGCCGGTGAAGCCGGCGGCATTACGCGCGCTGCTGGTCGCGCTGGCCAAACGCACCATGTAGGAGCGCGCCTTGCGCGCGACCGTTACGAAGCGAACCATGCACGGCCCTGTACCGGTCGCGCGCAAGGCGCGCTCCTACAGGGAGTCCGGAAACTCCGGCAGGGGTGTTTTTTCTACGTCGAGGTGGCTGGCGGCCAGGGCGACCTGGGTGCGATTGGAGACGCCAAGCTTGCGCATGATCGCGGTCATGTGTGCCTTGACCGTGGCTTCCGATACGCCCAGGTCGTAGGCGATCTGCTTGTTGAGCAGACCCTCGGCAATCATGTTCAGCACGCGGAACTGCTGTGGCGTGAGCGACGCGACACGTACAGCCATGTCCGCTTCGTCGGGCTTCAGTTCCGCCTGCCCGATCACCAACTGCGGCGGCAGCCAGACGTCGCCGTCGAGCACGCTGCGTACGGCCTCCACGATAGTGTCCACGGCCGCCGACTTCGGAATATAGGCCGAGGCACCATGCGCGATCGCACGTCGTGCGATCTGCGCTTCCTCATGTCCGGATACCACGATGGTCGGCAGCCCGGGATACTGGCCACGGATATGCGCCAGCGCAGAAAAGCCTCGCGCGCCGGGCATATGCAGATCCATCAGCAGCAGATCGGCCTCCGGCAGCGATTCGATGAGGGCGAACAGCGCGGGCACGCTGTCCGCCGCATGCACGGTCGCATCCGGCACGGCCGCGACCACCGCACGCTGGAGCGCGTCACGGAACAGCGGGTGGTCGTCGGCGATGAGAACCTGCACGGGGGGCCCCATTACTTCACGAGCCGTTCCTCGACGAGGCTGCGCACCACGCCGGGATCGGCAAGCGTCGAGATGTCGCCCAGCTGGTCCGGCTGGTTTTCCGCGATCTTGCGCAGGATGCGGCGCATGATCTTGCCCGAGCGGGTCTTCGGCAGGCCCGGCGCCCATTGCAGGTGATCCGGCGCCGCGATGGGGCCGATCTCCTTGCGTACGCCGGCAATCAGCTCCTTCTTGAGCTCATCGCTGCCCGACTCGCCGGCATTGAGGGTGACATAGGCATAGATGCCCTGGCCCTTGATGTCGTGCGGGCAACCGACCACGGCAGCCTCGGCCACCTTGGGATGGGCCACCAGCGCGCTTTCCACTTCGGCCGTGCCGATGCGGTGGCCGGAGACGTTGATCACGTCATCGACACGGCCGGTGATCCAGTAGTAACCATCGGCATCGCGGCGCGCACCGTCACCGGTGAAGTAGTTGCCCGGATAGGTCTTGAAATAGGTATCGATGAAGCGCTGGTGGTCGCCGTAGACCGTGCGCATCTGGCCCGGCCAGGAATCGGTGATGACCAGGTTGCCGCTGCACTCGCCATCCTGCGGCTTGCCGTCGGCATCGACGATGGCCGGCTTGATGCCGAAGAACGGCAGCGTGGCCGAACCCGGCTTCAGTTCCGTGGCGCCGGGCAGCGGCGTGATGAGGAAGCCGCCCGTTTCCGTCTGCCACCAGGTATCCACGATGGGGCAGCGCTCGTCGCCCACCACGCGGTGGTACCAGCTCCAGGCTTCCGGATTGATCGGCTCGCCTACCGTGCCGAGGATGCGAAGGCTCTTGCGCGAGGTCTTCTTCACCGGCGCGTCGCCTTCGCGCATCAGCGCGCGGATGGCGGTGGGCGCGGTGTAGAACAGCGTCACCTGGTGCTTGTCCACCACCTGCCAGAAGCGGCTGAAATCCGGATAGTTCGGCACGCCGTCGAACATCACCACGGTGGCGCCGTTGGCCAGCGGACCATACACCACGTAGCCGTGGCCGGTGATCCAGCCCACATCGGCCGTACACCAGTAAACGTCGTCCTCGCGCAGGTCGAAGGTGAGTTCATGCGTGAGGCTGGTGTACACGAGGTAGCCGCCACTGGTGTGCAGCACGCCCTTGGGCAGTCCCGTGGAGCCGGAGGTGTACAGCGTGAACAGCGGGTCTTCCGCGTTCATCGGTTCGGCCGGGCAGTCGGCGGACTGCCCTTCCATCAGCGTGTGGTACCAGCGGTCGCGCGGCGACTGCATCTGGATGGCGCCACCCGTGCGGCGTACGACGATCACCGTTTCCACGCTGTTGGTGTTCGGCCGGGTAAGCGATTCGTCGACATTGGCCTTCAGCGGGATCTTCTTGCCGCCGCGGCAGCCTTCATCGGCCGTGATGATGAGCTTGGCCTTCGAGTCGGCGATGCGACTGGCCAGCGAATCGGGCGAGAAACCGCCGAACACCACCGAATGGATGGCGCCGATGCGCGCGCAGGCCAGCATCGCCACGGCGGCCTCGGGCACCATCGGCAGATAGATCACCACGCGGTCGCCCTTGACCACGCCGAGGTTCTTCAGCGTGTTGGCGAACTTGCATACCTCGCCGTGCAGCTCGCGATAGGTGAGGCGGCGGGTCTCATCGGGATCGTCGCCTTCGAAGATGATGGCGGTCTTGTCGGCACGCGTCTCCAGGTGGCGATCGAGGCAATTGGCGGCCACGTTGAGCTGGCCGTCCTCGTACCAGCGGATATGCAGGTTGGCCGGGTCGTAGGAGACGTTCTTGATCTTCGTCGGCGGCACGATCCAGTCGATCCGCTCGCTCATGGTCTTCCAGAAACCGTCGGGGTTCTGGACCGACTCGGCGTACATGCGCTCGTAGTCGTCCTTGCGGACACGCGCCTTCTCGGCGAAAGCGGGGTCGACCGGGTACTTCTCGGACATGCGGGCTCCTGCGTGACGGGGTTTCGGCCGTGCCGAACGGTTGCGTGGGGCTTGGATCGTCGAGTTTACCCTTGCCGTGCGACGTAAGAGCGCACCCCCCGTTCGACTTTGGTCGAGTTTCGACCTTTGGCCAATGGAAGGCTTGCACGGGCCTGCCACATGCTCGGGCCGCCAATGGTTGGGGAGACCATGATGAAACCGATCCGTAATGGAGGCCGCAACGCGGTCGCCTTAAGTATCGCCTGCGCCCTGATGCTGCCGCTGGCAGCCCTGCCCGGACGAGCTCACGCCCAGTCCACCGCGAAGAAAGCCGCCAGTCACGAAGCCGAACTGGAAGCCCGGGTAAACCAGCTCGAACAGCAGCTGGCCGAGCTGAAGGCCATGATCCAGGAGCAGAAAGCCGCCACGAACCAGGCTGCAGCCACGGCCCAGGCTGCACAGACCCAGGCACAGCAAACCGACGAAAAGGTGACCAAGGTCGAGAAGACCGTGGCCTCGGTGCCCGCCAAGCCCGTGCTGAGCACCACGCCTGGCCTGTCGGTGGCCTTGCACGGCTTCATCAACGCCAGCGCCTTCTCGCAGAGCAAGGGCTACACCTTCGGCAACGGTGCCAATGCCGAGTATCCGATCCCCGGCCAGGGCGGCCGGGTGAATGATTCGCTCAGTGGCGTCGATGTCCGCAATACCCGCTTCTGGCTCGATTTCAGCGGCGCGAAATTCAATGAACACTGGACCGGCGGCGGCCGCCTGGAGATGGATTTCTTCGGTGGCTATAACGGCACCGGTGCCTACAGCCAGCAGCAGCCGATTGCCCGCCTGCGCGGTGCCTATATGGACCTCACCAATGTCGAGAGCGGCACCACGTTCCGCATCGGCCAGATGTGGGACCTGATGTTCCCCCTGGAATACATCCCGCAGTCGCTCTCGCACATCGCTTTTCCGTTGGGCTATGGCACGGGCGTGATCGGCTGGCGCTACCCCGGCATCATCTGGATGCAGGAGCTCAACCATCACTCCGACGGCGTGAAGTGGCGCTTCGACCTGGCCGCCTTCGAGGGCAGCTGGAATGGCCCGGGTCTCACCACCAACTACCTCACGGCCGGCAACGCAGGCTTCAAGCCACAGGTGGAGGCACGCCTGACCGCCAAGGGCGACAAGTGGCAGGCCTTCGCGGCCGCGCACTGGTCGAAGCTGGACCTGCACGGCGTGGACGGCGGGACCGTTACGCCGATCAAGAGCGACATCACCAGTTCCGCCGTGGAAATCGGGGGCATGTGGATGCCCGGCGACTTCATCTTCCGCAGTGCGGTGTACACGGGCAACGCCATCGGCCAGATCTTCGGCGGCCTGTCGCAGTTCGGCGACATCAAGGACAAGGGCGGCTACTTCCAGGCCGGCTACAAGTTCACGCCGAACTGGACCCTTTACGGCTTCATCTCGGCCAGCAAGCCCGACCGGGACGACGTGCTGCGCTGGCGCGCACCGAATACGGCCGGCCTGCTGAAAAACCGCCAGCAGGCGCTCAGCCTGCAATACACCGCCGGTGCCTATGACTTCAGCGTGGAGTGGATCCACTCCAACCTGGATTCCACCACTACCAACGGCCTCGGCCGGCAGAAGACCTCCGCCAACGAGTTCACGCTCAACGGCAATTACCGGTTCTGAGGGAGATAACGCATGGCAACGACAGCATCCGGCCTGCGTGCCGACGGCAGCATCGGCACGAGCCACAGGCGCGTGGTCTTCGCCTCCAGCCTGGGCACCGTGTTTGAGTGGTACGACTTCTATCTCTACGGCTCGCTCGCCGCGATCATCGGCAAGCAGTTCTTCACCGGCCTCAACGAGACGAGCCAGTTCATCTTCGCCCTCCTCGCCTTCGCGGCGGGCTTCGCCGTGCGTCCGTTCGGTGCCATTGTGTTTGGTCGCATCGGCGACCTGATCGGGCGCAAGTACACTTTCCTGGTCACCATCATCATCATGGGTACGTCTACCTTCCTGGTGGGCGTGCTGCCCGGCTATTCCACGATGGGCATGGCGGCACCGGTGTTGCTCATCCTGCTGCGCCTGTTGCAAGGGCTGGCGCTGGGCGGTGAATACGGTGGTGCCGCCACCTATGTGGCCGAGCACGCGCCGCAGGGCAAGCGTGGCCTGTACACCAGTTTCATCCAGATCACGGCCACCTTCGGCCTGTTCCTGTCGCTGCTGGTGATCCTGGGTACACGTCTGGGCCTGGGCGGCGAGACCTTCGAAGCCTGGGGCTGGCGCATTCCGTTCCTGGTCTCGTCGATCCTCGTGGGCGTGTCGGTATATATCCGCATGCAGCTGCACGAATCGCCCGTGTTCCAGCAGATGAAGGCGCAAGGCAAGCAGTCGAAGGCACCGCTCACCGAAGCCTTCGGCCAGTGGAAGAACCTGAAGCTGGTGATCCTCGCCCTGCTGGGTGCCACGGCCGGTCAGGCCGTGGTCTGGTACACGGGACAGTTCTACTCGCTCTACTTTCTTACCCAGAGCCTGAAGATCGACGCCACCACCGCCAACCTGCTCGTTGCCGCCGCGCTGTTGATCGGCACGCCGTTCTTCGTGTTCTTCGGCTGGCTGTCCGACCGCATCGGCCGCAAGACCGTCGTGCTCTCCGGCTGCCTGATCGCGGCGCTCACCATGTTCCCGATCTTCAAGGGACTCACCCACTTCGGCAATCCGGCTGCGGAAGCCGCCGCGGCCTCGGCGCCAGTGAGCGTGACGGCCGATCCACAGGCATGCAGCTTCCAGTTCGATCCGGTGGGCAAGAAAACCTTCACCAGTTCCTGCGACGTTGCCAAGAGCGTGCTGGCAAAGAAAGGCATTCCCTATTCGAATATCACAGCCTCGGCAGGCACGCTGGCCAGCGTGAAGATCGGCGATGAGGTGATCGCCTCGTTCGAGGGAAGTGCACTCGACAAGGCAACGTTCACCGCACAGAACAAGGACTTCACGACAAAGATCGACGCACAGCTGAAAACCGCCGGTTATCCTGCAAAGGCCGACCCGGACCAGGCGAATTACCCCATGCTGATCGTGCTTCTGGCCTTGCTGGTGATCTACGTCACCATGGTCTACGGCCCGATCGCGGCATGGCTGGTGGAGATGTTCCCCACGCGCATCCGCTACACCTCGATGAGCCTGCCGTATCACATCGGCAACGGCTGGTTCGGCGGCTTCGTTCCCACCATCGGTTTCATGCTGGTGGCCTGGAAGGGCGATATCTACTACGGCCTGTGGTACCCCGTGGCCGTGGCCCTCATGACCTTCGTGATCGGCCTGTTCTTCGTACGCGAAACCAAAGACCACCCCCTGTAGGAGCGCGCCTCGCGCGCGACCGGGTTCATCACCAGTCCTGGTCGCGCGCGAGGCGCTGCTGCAACGCATGCATTGCTGCCGTGCAACAAACGGCAGCAATAACGTTTAAACACTTAAATGTCCGCATGCACGAGGTCACACGCCCTATACCAGGGCCGGCTTAAGCTCGCACGGATGATCCATCCGCTCGATATCTTCTACCGCCTGGTCACTGCCGCGATCCTGAGCGGCATCATCGGCGCCAACCGCGGCAGGCTTGAATGGACCGCCGGCCTGCGCACCCACATGCTCGTCGGCGTGGGTGCGGCATTGGCCATCATCGTATCGGCCTTCGGCTTTAACGATGTACTGAACGAACAGCACGTGGTGCTGGACCCGTCGCGTATCGCCGCACAGGTCATCAGTGGCATCGGCTTCCTGGGCGCCGGCACCATTCTTTTCGTGGAACGCGACCAGATCGTGCGTGGCCTCACCACGGCCGCAAGCCTTTGGGCCGTGGCTTCTGTCGGCCTGGCTGCAGGCGGTGGGCTCTATACCGGAGCCATCATTGCCACCGTAGTGATCTGGGTGATTCTCGCCCTGCTCAAACCGCTTGAACGACGGCTGGTCGGAAAGAAAAACCGGCGCCCACGAATGACCGTCAGACTGAGTGGCACGACGGCACTGGCCGCCTGCGAAACCGCGCTGGCCGAACACCATCTCCCTTTCGCGAAAACCGTTTTGCGGCGCGACGCATCGGGCGATGACGTGGTCACGATCCTGTTTGCCCGGCCTGTCGGAAGGGAGCAACTGGCGTCACTGGCAGACTCGCTTCGCGACCTGGAAGGGCTCAGGAGCGTGAGCTACGACGCCCCGGATACCACGCATTCTTTCGAAAACGAATAAGCGTATTCGGCAAGTACGGCATGATCCTTCGATTTCATGCCCTGTGATATTGCGAATTAACCCCGTGTTTCGCATCGATTTTATAGCCATGTTCACGGGGATCTTTTTATAGATCAAGTGGATACGGCACGCACACCGTGATGTGAGCTGATTCGCAAATTGTTGCTAACGGAACTTTTCCCCGTTATAGACCTGTCAAGAGCGTGTGAGGGAACACGCTCTTCTTTTCGAAGCCACCCGGTTGGGGAACGCAAGGGTTGGGTGGCTTCGCTTTTGAACGTTCTGTTCTATCTGGGGAGTACAACCGAATGTTTTCGAACGAATCCTTCCGGGGACGCGTGGGGCGTCGCTCGGCTCTGAGCATCGCTCTGGGTACCTGCATCGCCGGCATGGCTGGCCAAGCCATCGCCCAGCAGAGTGCCGGTGCGATCTTCGGTACCGTCACCAACGCCGCTCCGGGTTCCACCATCCTGGTGGAAAGCGTGGACACGGGTGCCAAGCGTGAGCTGAAGGTCGACGCCGATGGTCGTTACCGTGCGTCACAGCTACAGGTCGGTACCTACCGCGTCACACTCATGGATGGCGGCAAGACCGTGTCCACGCGTGACAACGTCGCCGTGACCATTTCCGGCGCGACAGAAGTCGGTTTTGGCGGGAACACCTCGGCCAGCGGCGCACAGACGCTCGAAGGCGTCTCGGTCAACGCATCCGCGCTTCCGCAGATCGACGTTTCGTCGGTCGATACGCGTTCGGTGTTTACAGCCGAGCAGCTGCAAAAACTGCCGGTGGGTACCAGCGTCGGCGCGGCCGCCCTGCTGGCGCCTGGCGTCGTGGCCGGCGACTCGCGCTTCAACACCGACGGCAAGGCACGTCTGGCCATCGGCGGCTCGGGTATTTCCGAGAATGCCTATCGCATCAATGGTTACAACGTCACCGATCCGCAGTCGAACGAAACGTTCTTCGAAATGCCGTTCTTCGCGATTGACCAGGCCCAGGTACTGACGGGTGGCGCTGGTGCCCAGTTCGGCCAGAGCACCGGTGGGGTGGTCAACATCGTCGGCAAGCGTGGTACGAACGAGTGGAAGTTCAGTGCGCGTATCGACTGGACGCCTGAGTCGCTGCGCTCGGATATGCACAACCTCTACAACTCCAAGAATCCGGAAGATGCGGGTTTTGGCGACGTCATCGGGTACAACCACGGCGGTGCGGGTATCACCGAGCGCTTCGGCTCCGATGGCAAGCTGCGCCAGTACAGGAAGAAGACCAAGAACACCGAAACCCTGTACAGCCTGCAGTTGAGCGGTCCGCTGATCAAGGACAAGCTCTTCATGTACGCGGCCGCCAGCTTCCAGAAGAACGACGGCCAGGAAGTCACCGGTAGCGCTTCCTACGCGCAGAACGGAAGCCTCACGGCAGCCACGGCCAACAATCTTGCCTCGGGCTATCGCGATCGCGTTGTCAAGGCGGTGAAGTGGTACACCAAGTTCGACTGGAACATCACGGACAACCACCTCCTCGAACTGACGGGCATGCAGGACAACACTCGTCGCGACAACGAGGTCTATGGCTGGTCGTACGCTACGCTCAACAAGCTCGGTCGTCGTCCTGACCAGGACACCAAGAGCAAGAACAACAATCGCCTGTACATCGCCAAGTACACCGGTTACATCACGGATGACTTCACGGTCAGCGCCCTTTATGGTCGTACGCGGACGATCGATCCTAACCTGTCGGTCATTCCGAACGTGCCTTACGTGCGCGCCAATCCGGATAGCCCGGTCGTGAACCAGATCCACAACTATCTGTCCGACGCCAACCAGCGCCCTGCGCGCAACGGCGAGAACAAGACCGATGGCTGGCGCATCGATCTGGAATATCGCCTGGGTGACCATGACCTCAAGGGCGGTATCGATCACCAGACCCTGAAGACCACCACAGGTCAGGACACGGCGAATCTTGGCGCATTCGGTGGCGAATACCTGTTCGCTGCTGATCCTACCAAGACCTATCCGCAGGGTATCGTCCAGCAGACGCGTTTGTCGAACGGCGGCCACTACAAGCTCAAGCTGAAGTCGTACTATGTCGAGGACAACTGGCAGGTTTCGGATCGCTGGCTTGCTTATATCGGTCTACGTAACGAATCGTTCGAGAACTACAACTCCTTCGACAAGGTGTTCTTGTCCAAGAAAAACCAGTGGGCACCGCGACTGGGTGTGGCCTGGGACGTGAACGGCGATTCGAGCCTCAAGGTGTACGCCAACGCGGGCCGTTACTACCTTGCCCTTCCGACAGGTGTGGCCGTCCGCGGTGCCGGTGGTTCTCTGTTCACAACGCAGAACTTCTCTTTCAACGGCATTGATCCCAATACCGACATGCCGCTCAACCTCGTACCGCTGGGCCCGGTGGAGTCGGCCAACTCCGAATTCGGCCAGACGCGCGACCCACGCACAGCCCGCATCAAGGGTCTTCGCTCGCACTATCAGGATGAATATATCGTTGGCCTTGACAAGCAGCTTAACGATCAGCTGACGGTCGGTGCGCGTGCGATTTATCGTGACCTGAAGTCGCAGGTCGACGATACGTCCGATCCGCGTCCGGTATGCCGCTACATGGCCTCGCACTACAGCGATTTCTCGAGCGCGCAGGACTGCCTCGATAATTTCAACTATCAAGGTGTCATCTTCAATCCGGGCCGTGGCGCCGAATTTGACGTAAACGTTGCGGCCTCGGGTCAGCCCGCCGATCTGCGTCACATCAAGTTGTCCAAGGAAGATTTGGGCATGCCGGACCCTAAGCGAAAGTATCTGTCGCTGAATGTCTATGCCGAGCATCCGTTCTCGAACAACTGGTATGGACGAATCGATTACACCTGGTCGCACAGCTACGGCAACACCGAAGGACAGGTCAAGTCGGACATCGCCCAGCAGGACGTTGCAGCATCGCAGGACTGGGACTACCCCGAATTCATGCGCTATGCCAACGGTAACCTACCCAATGACCGTCGCCACCAGATCCGCGGTTTTGGTTACTACCAGCTGAATCCTGAGTGGATGCTCAGCGCGACGGCCACGGCCAACTCGGGTCGTCCGAAGAGCTGCATTGGCGCATGGTTCCGCGATGCGAACGGTGTCTTCACCGATCCGTCGAATGGCTACATGCTGCGTCCCACCGCCGGTGGCGCGTATCACGTCTGCTATGGCACGCCGTCGCCGCGTGGTGCGAAGGGCAATCTCCCCTGGACTTACTCGCTTGATCTCGGTGTAACCTGGACTCCAGCGTTTGCGGATCACAAGCTGGCGTTCACCGCTACGGTCTTCAACGTGTTCAACACGCAGAAGGTCACCGTGTACGAAGAGCGCGCCATGGGTGGCCCGGTTGATGACGGTACGCACAACAAGGCTGGCGTCCCGAACGGCGGTAACCCGCTTGCGATCTACAAGCGTGCGGTCGATTACTCTGCCCCGCGTGCGGTCCGCTTCTCGGTGCAGTACGACTTTTAAGTAGTAAGAAACCGATTTCACGGCTTCTAACAAAAAGCCCAGTGCAAACCCCCAATTACCGTTCCCGGCCGCGCATGGGCCGGGGGCGGTTTTTTTTGTTTTTCAGAATATTGAGCGACCAGCAGGGCTGTCTCGCATGATGAGATCTGGATAGTGTACATTTGTACAATGTCCGAGCCCATCCCCATGATCCGGGTCCACAAAGGCCGCGGTGCTGCCTCCAATCCAGAGGGGCGCTTCGAATCCACGCGCCACCAGGCCGAGGACGACGGCTGGTATCGCGAAGACGACGAGCACCGGCCCGTGACCGAGGTCCGCGAGGAACTGGCCCGAAGCGTAATTACCAGGAACGACTCGCCGGACATCGGTTTCGACCAGGCCATGAATCCTTATCGGGGATGTGAGCATGGGTGCGTTTATTGCTATGCCCGGCCATCGCACGGTTATCTCAACCTGTCTGCCGGCCTGGACTTCGAGACCAAGCTCTTCGCCAAAAGCAATCTGGCCGAGATCCTTCGCGGCGAACTGGCAAAGAAGAACTACGTGTGCAAGCCGATCAACATCGGCAGCAATACCGATCCATACCAGCCCATCGAGAAGCGGTGGCGGCTGACCCGGGCAGCATTGGCGCTGCTCAATGAGTGCAACCACCCTTGCACCATCGTCACCAAGAATGCGTTGATCGAGCGCGATATCGATATCCTCGCGTCGATGGCTGAGCGGAACCTGGTGCAGGTGTTCATCTCGATCAACTCACTGGATAACAAGCTGGCCTCGAAACTGGAGCCTCGCGCATCGGCGCCGCATAGCCGGCTGAAGGTCGTGAAAACCCTGTGCGATGCCGGCGTGCCGGTAGGCGTTCTCGTCGCGCCTATCATCCCTGCATTGAACGAGAAGGACGTGGAAGGGATCATCGAGCGCGCTGCGGCGAACGGCGCCAATTCGATTGGCTATACGTGTGTTCGTCTGCCGCATGAGTTGAAGCAGCTCTTTCGCGAATGGCTGGATATCCATTACCCCGATCGCGCCGCACATATCATCAGCCTGATCCAGCAGATGAACGGTGGCAAGGATTACGACAGCAACTTCGCTACCCGGATGCGCGGGCAGGGCGTCTTCGCGGACATCATCCGGAAACGAGTGCAGGTGGCTTCAAGAAAAGCCGGTCTATACCGTGCCTGGGATACGGTGTTGGATACGTCGCAATTCGTGCCGCCGCGTATTCATTCACCTCAAGGCGAATTGTTCTGAGCATGGCATGCCGATAGGGTTGTTTTTCGCCGGGTTCCGGTCAGCGAACGTCGCACATATGCATAACTACCATTGAGGTCTGGCAATGCGCTTCATTGCCAGGGCATGTCCCTATGACGAAAACATCCATGTTTCATGGAATTGTCCTAGGGATGAATAACCAAGGATTTTGATCTAGAGAGCCCGTTCCACACGTGGTCAAGTACGGCACACTTACCCCTGCCGGACGCCATGTGACATGAGCACCATCGACGATTCACCGGTCGCCGGACCCTTGCGGTCGCTCCTCGACTTTGCCCGTAACCACCCCGATGCCATCGCCATCATCATCGGCGATGAAGCATGGACGTATTCACGCCTATCCAGCGAAGTGCTGAAGCTTGCCCGCGGCCTGCGCAAGGCGGGCATCGTCAAGGGCGACCGGATCGTGACGCTGGCCAAGACATCGCCGAATGCTGCGATTTTCATGCTCGCCAGCGTGCTGGCCGGCGCAATCATCGTTCCATTGAAGAAAGAGCTGACCGTCGTCGAACTGGGTGAGTTCTTCCATCGTCTGTCGCCCTCGCTGATCTTCCACGATATGGACATGGGGCCATCCATCGCATCCGCGGGTGCCGGCCTTCCGTGTCGCATCGTGACGTCCGCCGATGAGGGCGACATCTCGTGGAGGAGTCTCTCGGTTGAACAGACATCCGATGCGCTTTTCACCGATCTGGAAGCAGTCTGCTTGCTTCTCGCCACGTCGGGTACCACGGGTGTCCCGAAACTGGTGACTTATAACCAGCGGGCGATTCACCATCTTGTTGAATCCATGGAACAGTGGGAAACCGGTCCGGGCATGCGCCTCATGGCCAACAGCCCCATCGCCCATGTGTCCGGAACGATGATTCTCTTCGTGGGCCTTTCCACCGGCTGTACGCTGGTCATGCCCGAAGGCCCCACTATCGATCATGTGCTGGATGCCGTCGAACAGCATGGCGTGCAGGCGATGTTCGTGGTGCCTTTCATCTGTCCCGTCATGGTGGATGCGCAGCTGCGCAACCCCCGCAATGTCAGCTCCTTGCGGATATGCGGCATCGGTGGCGATGCCTGTCGCTCCGAAGTGGCCCTCGATTTCGAGCGTGCGTTCAACGTGCGCTTAAGGAATACCTATGGCATGACCGAATGCCTCGGTAGCATGGACCTGGGTGATACCTGGGATGTCATGCGGCCCAGGCCGGATCGCGTCCGTCTGGTCGGCCCTGACGGGAATACCGTGACGCGAGGCGTGATCGGCGAGGTACATATGCGCGGTCCCAACACGAGCCTGGGCTACTGGGAGGCACCGGGCGTCGTCAGGACGCATCTCACGGACGACGGCTGGCTGGCCACGGGCGACAAGATGCGCGAAGACGAAGACGGGATGCTTCAATTCGTCTCGCGAAGCAAGGACATGATCCTGCGCGAGGGTTTCAACATCTCACCTACGGCCGTCGAAAACAGGCTTCTTCAGCATGCACTGGTCGCCGATGTCGCCGTGGTCGGGATACCCGACGACAGGCGTGGGCAACTCGTCGTAGCAGCGATCAAGCTGGCTCCGGATGCAGGAGAGGACGGCCTGGCATCGGTAATGACCTGGCTCAATACCCAGCTCGGTGCGTTCCATCTACCTGATCGCCTGCATACCATCGATCGTATTCCGCGCAATGCCATGGGCAAGGTACTTCGGCACGAAGTGGCAGGGGCATTGTTGAAGACCATCTGATCCGTGCGCTACCGAAGGATGGAACCCCCGGGATCATGCCTGGAGGTTCCATCCATCCATCGTCAGTAGTGGGTCACCATGACGACAGGGCTGCCGTTGGGGCAGTTACCGAGGACCTTGGGGCCATCGATGATGGCGCCCTTGTAGATCTCTCCCACGAAATCCTTGATTTCGCAGGCGGCCGCAAAGCTTTCCATCCAGTTGCACTTGTACGTGCCGCCGGTGTCTTTGAGCTTGCTCTGCAGGCAGAAGTGCGTATACGGACCGGCAAGTGCTATCGACGGGGCAGGGGTGATGCTCCTGACGCCATGGGAGAAGTTCAGCGACTCATCCTGTCCGGCATCCTGCGCGATGGCAGTGGCCGAAAACATCAGGAACATCGTACAGGCAGCCGCCTTGATTGCTTGAATTCGCACGTGTTGTCTCCTTGAGTGATTGAAGTATTGATCTCTACTCACTGCGTGGCTCTCTATAGCCTTCCTACGTTCTCCTCACACTTGTCGCCTGCATGAAGACGAGTGGCGATACAACGCAACGCGTCGCAAGCGACAATTCGAATGGCATCTGACAGGTAGCCCCTTTTCCGCCTTTGCACTCCTGTTGTGCCGTGTTTATCCGTGCAGGCCTGACGTTACCGACGCTGATTCAGGACATGTCGCACGGTGGTGCCTGCCGGCTTCGGGCCATGGCATGCGGAAGAAGTGCGGATCCCTTGAGCGTGACGCTCGACCTGTTGCGGGTCTTGACGTTTGCAGCCGGCTGCCCCGGCGCTTTGGTGGGCCCGATAATTCATGCGATCCATGAAAGAGCCGTGAAGTTGCCGCCGATTCGGCATGTTCACTGGTCAGTGCCGGGTGGAAAAGGGTATTTCCCGGTGAGCGGTCGCTCTATTTATGCCGTAAATGCGCATGAACTTGCGAAGGGAGTGCCCGAAACGCCGGCATGGCACCCATGATGGCTACGGCGGAGTCGCTCTTCCTACGCGCAGCCCGCATCAGGCCCGGCGTTGACGGCCCATTGCGCCGCATAAGCCCGACGGTAGGCAGGCCTGGCCTCACCCCGGGCGACATAAGCGGCCAGGGAGGGATGTTCATCCAGGATGCCCGATGGCCGCAGCCTCAGCATCACCGAGATCATCATCAGGTCGCCTGCGCTGAATGCACCATCAAGCCATTCAGCCTCACCAAGCCACATGGCGAGCTGGCGAAGCCGCTGACCGATGCGTTCCTTGACCAGTGGCATGCGTTCGGCAGTCCAGGGCTTGTCACCTTCGGCGAACCTGGCATTGCTTAGTTCGAGGATGGGTGGTTCCACCGTACTGAGGGCGGCAAACAGCCAGGTAATGGCGCGTGCCCTTGCATTGGCATCGTCGGGCAGCAGGCCCGCATGATGCGTGGCAAGATGGAGAAGGATCGATCCGGTCTCGAACAGCACCAGCTCACCTTCTTCGAAGGTGGGAATCTGCCCGAACGGATGGCGGGCCAGGTGTGCGGGCTCCTTCATCGTCTTGAACGATACGAAGCGCACCTCGTAGGGCAGCCCCAGCTCTTCCAGCGCCCAACGCACACGCGTGTCGCGCGCAAGTCCCTTGCCGCCATCGGGCGACCTGTCAAAGGCGGTGATGGTGATGGACATCGTCGGGCTCCTTCGGTGGATGGACCGTGCTGGCGCCTGCTGATACTAGACCCGAAGGCGTGAACCCATCGATGCCAAGGGCGCTGAAGCGAGTTTCAAGTACCCCGCATCGGTGACCGGAGCTCGCGTACACCCTTGCCGAGCTTGCGGCGAAGCAGGTTGCGCAGCGTGCCGGCATTCGCATAACCCACCTCGCTGGCCACGGCATCGATATGCATGCCTTCAGCCACCAGTTCCTGCGCACGCTCCAGACGCAGGTCCTGAAAGAAAGCCAGGGGTGATTTGCCCAGGACATCTTCCGTGCGTCGCTGGAGGGTGCGCGGATGGACATGCAGTTTGTCGGCCGCATCCTGCAATGAAAACCCCATGGCAAGATTCGCACGGGCCCAGCGGTCGAATCGCGCGACCATCGGGTCGGCCCGGGCCAGGTGATCGGGAATGACATACCGGGCCTGGGTGGCACGCCGGTCGATCAGCATATAGCTGGCAACGACGGAGGCGAGATCCGGGCTTGCCTGTTGCACGAGCCAGAGCGCCAGGTCGAGATGGCCCATCATCGAACCGGCCGTCACCGTCTTGCCCGAGGTAACCAGCATGCGCGAATGATCCAGGCAGACCTGTGGATATCTCTGCCGGAACAGCGGCGACAGTGCCCAGGTCGTCGTGGCATCGTGCCCGTCAAGCAATCCCGCTTCGGCCAGCAGGAAGGTGCCTATGCACGCTGCCGCCATACCGCAACCGGCATCATGCCAGGTACGCAGGCATTCGCTGGCGGCGATGACATCGCGTCGCTCCAGAACGGCCAGCAGGCGTTCGGGACGCTTTTCGTTGATGGCGGGAACCACGACCCAATGTGGACGCGGATGGGCCTGTGCGGCATCGACCTGCAAGGAAAACCCCAGTCCGGTCCTGATCCTCCGGCGTACGCCGACCAGCGCCACGTCGAACGGCCTTTTTCGCGCGCCGCCCTGGAGCGCGAGTTCGTTCGCGGTTTCCAGCGTATCCAGCAGCGCCGTCATGCCCGTATCGAAGACACCATCCAGGGCGAGGACGCAGATCTTCATGTCGTAAACAGTTCCCATTATGTCGTTCGCGACTCTATCGACCGGACAGGACGAGGTCTAGACTCGCCTCAACCTTGATCACCAAGGCATGCGATACCTACCGGAGGAACCCACCGTGACACTGACCATCGAACTGCGTTACCTCGCGATCACCGTCGTCGTCACGGCCCTGATGTGGGTGCCTTATATCCTGGGACGCATGGTGGCGCACGGTCCGATGGCGGCGGCCGCCAACCCGGATTTCGAGCGTCGCCCCGATCCGGCCTGGGCGCGCCGGGCGCGCGCGGCGCATGCCAATGCCATCGAGAACCTGGCGGTGTATGCGCCGCTGGTACTCATTGCTTCGCTGGTGGGTATCAGCACGGCAGGTACCGTGCTGGCCGCCAAGCTGTACCTGGTCGCGCGTATCGTTCATTACGTCGTCTATGCCGCTGGTATCCCGGGCATACGCACGCTGGCCTTCCTGGCCGGTGTCGTCGCGACCCTGATGGTGGCCTGGCCCATCTTCTCGCGATGACGGTGCCCAGTTTCCTGGTACTACCCTTGATCGTAGAAGCATCGGGGCTGATTGGAGTCCTGCCAGAGCGACTGGCGCGAAAGGCAATAAAACGACGGCCATGGCCGTGTTTGAGCTGCCCTTCGATGCCGAGCCAGTCACGTGCAGCATGCTGGCGTCCGCCGCCCTGATGCCGCATCCGGAAATGCAGTGGATGCAGCAACAACTCACCCTCGCCGCGGCCGAATCCGTCGCCTAGATCCCGATTGTCCGGATAGCGGTAACAGATCGTCCGGAGCGGACGGCTGTATAGCGTCTGTCGACCGGAATAGCCTGACCAAACGCTGATCGAGCGGGCCAGAAGGCCTGGATCGTTGAGGTATCGACGATCGGCTTCGTGACGCCGGATCAATCATTCATCGTGAGGGCTTCACCGTGTCAACCGCGCGTTCGACTTCCTTTTCCACCGATCCTGAGTCCCATGGCGACCGGCATCAGCGCCGTAGCGTGCCTGTACTCGATTCCAGCATGAGCTATGTCGATGTGGGTGAAGGTCGGCCCATCGTCTTCCTGCATGGCAATCCCACCTGGTCATACGTGTGGCGGAATGTCATCCCGTATGTAAAAGGAAACGGGCGCTGCCTCGCCCCCGATCTGATCGGCATGGGCCTGTCGGGGCTATCGCCTTCGGGCAGCTACCGTTTCCATGACCATGTTCGTTACCTGGATGCATGGTTCGGGAAAATGAACCTGGGCGAGAAGATCGTGCTCGTCTCCCACGACTGGGGCACGGCGCTGGCCTCGTACTGGGCGAGCCGGTACCGGTCACGTGTGGCGGGATTCGCCTATATGGAGGGGATCATCAGGCCATCGCGCTGGTCCGAGTTTCCGGATGGCATGCGAAAGATGTTCCAGGCACTGAGGTCGCCGGTGGGAAGGAAGATGATCATGGAGGAAAACCTCTTCATTGAAGGCATCTTTCCGCATACGGTCATTGAAAAGATGGACGACGAGACCATGAATGGCTATCGCATGCCCTATCGCGATCCGGAAAGGCGCGAAGCCATGCTCGCATGGCCACGAGAGCTCCCCATCAATGGCGAGCCCGAAGAAGTGGCGGATATCGTGACTTCCGCAAGCGAATGGATAGCGAGATCGGATATCCCGAAGCTGCTTATCGCCGGCGATCCGGGGGCAGCGCTTTCCGGCGCCGCGCTGGACTACGCCCGGAGCTGGTCGAACCAGAAAGAGGTGAAAGTGAAGGGATCGCATGTCTTGCAGGAAGATTCGCCACGTGACATCGGACAGGCGCTGTCCGAGTTCATCGGGAACCTTCCGTGACAGAACCCGGCAAAGACGCATTCCTGTGGTCACCGGTGCGAATGCATTCGTTGACGAACCATGCGGAGGCTTCCCGCGTGGCCGATGCGCACCGACCTTGCCCCGGACGCCACCTGACCCGTTCCCGTCAGTGAATAAACGAAATACCTTTAGCTCGAGGCAAGTATTGGCATGACGATGAACATCCTTGTTTCAGTCTGGAAGATCATTTTGTGGATTTCCGGGCTGGCGGGCGAAATGCTCGGCTAGACCGGATCGGTAGACTCATTTGCCCGGGAGCCAGATAACTGACTCCCGGGCTTTGTCGTGTGTTGCAACTACCGGCGCCGTTCCGTCGACTCCGGTTGATGCGATGCGCCAGGTGTCCCGGGCCGATGACGACAGACGCACTTAAGTGAACTGCACCAGATTGAGACCAGCAAGCGACCCGCCGGCCTGTTGCAGTCGTCCACCCTGTACCAGACTACCCAGATCCACAGATGCCCACCCCGAGGTGGCGATGATGGATTTCACGGTAGCCTTGGCGGTGGGATCGTCACCGGAGTAGAAAATCACCCTGCGGCCACCGCCCTTGCCCGGATTGGAACCCAGCATATCCGCCAGCAAGGTATTGAAGGCCTTGACGACATGGACACCGGGCAGCATGCCGGCGATGACTTCGCTCGAAGTCTTATCCCCGATATCGATGAGGGAAATATGTCCGTCTTTCTCCATGTAGGGGTTGGTCGTATCGATCACTATTTTTCCCTTCAGCGAGCCGAGCGAGGCGATGGCCTCGCCGGCATCCTCCCAGCGGACAGCCAGAACGATCACATCCTGTGCAGCCACCTCCGCGACGGAACCTGCGCGAGCACCAGGGCCCAGCTGGCCCATGAGGCGGGAAAGGGATTCTGGTCCACGCCGGTTGGCGAGCACCACCTGATGTCCTGTGCGCACCATGCGCAAGGCGAGTGCCGAGCCCAGACGGCCCGTACCGAGGATGCCGATTCTCATACTGGATTTCCTGCTTTCTTTTCGTCAGGGAACAAAGCCCCTATGGAGCCGGGGCATGTCGATCAGGTCTTGAGCGTCTTCGGGAACGGAGCATTCCCGGCCAACTTGACCATGCGTGGGAGGTTCCTACAGGCTAGAACACGAAAAAACGGGCATATAGCCGCCATAGTCGAACGCGCCGTTACCCCTGACCGGACAATCCAGTGAAGACCCAGGCGATCCTCGAAGATCTCAACGATCTCTACTATTTCGTGATGGTGGCCGAGCACGGTGGATTTTCCGCGGCCGCTCGCGTGCTGGATATTCCGAAGTCGAGACTCAGCGCCCGGGTTGCCATGCTCGAAGAGCGTCTTGGTGCACGCCTGCTTCACCGGACCACGCGGCGGGTGACATTGACCGAGCTGGGTACCCGGTTCTTTGCGCACAGCCAGTCTTCGATAGAACAGGCGTTGGCCGCACAGGAAGTCGTCGATGTGGCGAGCGCCAGTCCGGGCGGGCTGGTCCGCCTGAGTTGCCCCGCCCTGGCGACGCGGCTCTATCTTGCTCCGCACCTTCCGACGTTCATGGCCTCCTATCCGAACGTTCGCCTGGTGGTCGTGACCACCGACCGGCGCGTCGACCTCCAGGGAGAGTCCATCGATGTCGCGATAAGGCTCTATCGTCCTGACGACATGGAGCCCGATCTTGTTACCAAGCGGCTCGGAGTGAGCAGGCGCATTCTTGTTGCAGGCAGAAACTACGAACCACATACCGCGCTGTCGCATCCGGAAGACCTGCGCCAGGAGCGCACCCTCGTCTATGGGGCAGGAGACGGGTGGCAGGAATGGACGCTGGTCAATGCGACGGGCCAGTCGGCGATGGTTCGCCACCAGCCGGTGCTTACCTGCATGGATAGCGAAGCCGTCCTCAACGCCACCATGCGCGGGTTGGGTATCGCCATGCTGCCCGACGCAGCCTGCAAGGCAGCGCTGGATCGTGGCGACGTCGTCAAGGTACTCGAAGGCTGGAGCACACCGGAGCTGGTGCTGCACCTTGTCTTTCCGTCGCGGCGGTACATGCTGCCCTCTGTGCGGGCGCTGGTAGACTTTCTTGCTGACACGTTGCCTGCGCTGACCTGATACCCCACGCAGTTCCAGGAAAACTTTCGCATGTCTGATCACCTCATCATCCGGGATGCCAACACCGCCGACGAAGCTGCGTGGTTGGCCTTGTGGGCCGGCTACAACGCGTTCTACGAAGCGAGCGTTGCCCCGGAAGTCACAGCGAGAACGTGGCAGCGCATCCTCGGCACGGATTCCGCACTGACCTGCCGCGTGGCCGACATGGACGGCACCGTGGTCGGCTTCAGCATCAGCCTCCTGCATGAGGGAACCTGGGTAGTGGAACCGGTGTGCTATCTCGAAGACCTGTTCGTCGATCCGTCCTGCCGTGGCAAGGGCATCGGGCGAAAGCTCATCGAAGACCTCGTAACGTCAGGCAAGTCACAGGGCTGGTCGCGCCTCTACTGGCACACGCGCCAGGACAATCCGGCAAGGCGTCTTTACGACGAATTCGTCAGCGCCGATGACTTCGTTCGTTACAGCCTGCGGCTGCGCTAGGCTCTCAGCCAAAAGCTGATCCGGCGCCCCTTGGGTTTCGCATGTAAGGAAAACCGGCGAACATCGGTCTGTCCCTGAAGAACAACCGATGAAGGAATGCCCATGATCCGTTTGCCCCTGTGGCCCCGCGCCGTCCTCGCCATGGCCATCATGGTCTCGACCGGAGCCCATGCGGCCGATGGCAAGACCCCGCCACCCGTGCTCAAGGCCTTGCAGGCGCAAGGCCTCACCGACGTCCAGGAGTTCGACGCGGGCAGCAGCGTACGGGGTTTTGCAGGCATCGTCGGCGACGAGCCCATGTCGGTCTATGTCACGCCTGACGGCAATGCCATCGTCGGCACGCGCGTCGATGCCCAGGGCAGCCGGATCGATGCGAAGAAAATGGACGAGCTGGTGATCAAGCCGCGTGCGGCGAAGATCATGAAGCAGCTGTCCGAGTCGAAGTGGGTGCTGGACGGCAAGCCCAGCGCGCCGCGCGTGGTCTATGTCTTCACCGATCCGAACTGCCCCTACTGCCATGCGTTCTGGGAAGCGGCGCGGCCGTGGGTGGAAAGCGGAAAGGTGCAGATCCGTTATCTGGTCGTGGGCATCATCCGCGAGGACAGCCCGGCCAAGGCGGCGGCCATCCTCGGTGCGAAGGATCCGGCCGAAGCCCTTACCCGCAACGAAAAAGCGTTCTCCAAGGGTGGCATTGCGGCGGAGAAGACCATTTCGCCCGAGGTGCAGAAGCAGCTCGACGGCAACCTTGCGCTGATGATGTCGCTGGATATCCAGGGTACGCCGGGCATCGTGCAGCAGGGTGCGGACGGCAAGCTGTCGAAGTTCGGCGGCATGCCGCGCTCGGGCGGCCTCGAAAGTATCCTGGGCCCGAAGTAACGGCAGGAGCGCGCCTTGCGCGCGACCATCGTCATGATGGCTATGGCGAGGGAAGCGTTGTGCTGATGGGGCGGGCGGTGATCGCTCGCTTCGTCGGATCGGGTGTTTTACCTGGTTTGTCTTCGCTTGTGCGGTCGCGGACAAGGTTCGCTCCTACAGGGGCTTCGTAGGTCCTGTGGATAAGTGGGCTGGCCGAAGTCGTGTAACGGAAGTGGCGTGATTCACGGCACAATCGGGTTCTCCAAAGGAGCCGGTTGCCACATGTACGTCATCATCGTCGAAGAAGATCCACGCCAGGGCATGGCGATGAAGCGCGCCTTCGAACAGATGGCCTGTACGGTCTTGTGGATCAACGCGGGCAATAGTGCGTTGGAAGCGCTGCGCCAGCCCGATGCGGATCTCGTGGTAATTGCGTTGCCCGAGCCCGTGGATACCGGGTTGCTGCGTGATGCAAGGCGCGCCGGAGTACGCACGCCGATTCTCGTCATCGTGGCCTGCGACAGCGCCAGGGCGCGTATCGACGCCCTGGATGCTGGTGCCGACGACTGTCTTGCCACGCCCTTCGACCTTGACGAACTCACGGCACGGGCCCGCTGCCTGGCACGACGCCATGAAGGACAAGCCGACAACGGGATGCAGGCAGGCCCTATCCACATGGATATCGGCCGGCTCGAAGTCTCGCTGGAGGGACGCCGTGTGGAGCTTACCCGCAGGGAATTCGCCGTCTTGCGCGCGCTGATGTGCCGGCCAGGTCGCATCGTGCAGCGTGATGTCATCGAACGCTCGGTCTATGGCTGCGATTCCGACGTGGGCTCCAACGCGCTGGAAGTGCTGGTGCACTCCTTACGTCGCAAGCTCGGGCAAGAGGCCATCGGCACCGTTCGTGGCTTCGGCTACATGGTCAGGAAGTAAGTCTCAAGATTTGAGAATCATCTGTGTATCGCACCGCCGATGCATGTGGACTTCCCTGTGGATATGTATGCAGTTATCCACAACGACGTACATTCAGTCCGGTTCGATACCTCGGGTTTCCGTGACCGGAACCGCCGCTACGACGGCCATCAGCTGCTGGCGTAACCAGGCGGACCGCGGGTCGCGATGAGTCCTCGCATGCCAGATCATGGACAACGGGAAAGGCGCCAGTGCGAAGGGCAGTTCAAGCAGGGCCAGCGGTAGCTGGCGCGACAGGTACAACGCCAGGCGTTCGGGAATTACCGCAACCATGTCGCCCTGTGCCACCACCAGGGGGGCCGTAAGGAACTGGGGAAGACGCAACGCGATACGGCGGGAATGCCCCATCGATGCGAGCGCCGTATCGACGAGGCCCGGGCCATCGCCCGTGATGGTCGTCACGACATGAGCCAGCGACAGGAAGGCCGGGAGATTCCATGGTGCCTGACGAATCGGATGATCACGCCGGATCACGCACACCAGCCGTTCGTCGTACAGCTGCTTCGAGTGCATGTTGGCGGGTAGCGCATCGACGTCGAAACGACCGATGGCGACATCGGCATCGCCGCGCGTAACGAGGTCCACGTTGTCGCCCCGGGCAGGAAGCACGGCGACATCCACGTTGGGTGCAAGCTCTTGCAGGCGCGCCGAAAGGCCAGGTACGACCAGCGTCGTCAGGTGATCCATGCTGGCGACGGTGAAGCGGCCTACCAGTGTCCATGGCTCGAAGCGTACCGGCGCAACGATCTGCCGGACTTCTACCAACAGGCGTTCCAGCGGCTCCGCGAGTGACAGTGCGCGTGGGGTCAGTTCCTGTCCCTGCGGTGTGCGCACCAGCAGGGGATCCCCGAGCAGTTTGCGCAACCGCGCCAGGGCACGGCTGGCGGCGGGCTGGCTGAGGCCCAGTCGTACACCGGCACGCGTGACGCTGCCTTCCTTCAGCAAGGCGTCCAGCACCTTCAGCAGGTTGAGATCGAGCGAAGCGATATCCACCGGATGCATGTCGGCTATGTCTTTGCTGCATTTGGGGAGGGGGCGTGCGATCACCATTCTAGGCGGGTCGCCCGGTCCGGGCATGCATGTCAGGTGAATCATGTACGTCGTCACAGGTGTCACCGGTCGTACCGGCCGCGTCGTGGCCTTGCGTCTTCTTGCAGAAGGCGAGCCGGTACGCGTGGTGTTGAGGGATATCAGCAAGGCTGCGCAATGGCAGGAGCGCGGCGCGGAGGTCGTCGTGGCCGACTTCTCCGACGTGGAGGGCATGGCGGCTGCCTTTGCGGGAGCCACCGCAGCGTACCTCGTCAAGCCGCCGGGCTACGACCGCGAAGACCTCTTCGAGCATGCGCAGAGGACGACGGATGCCGTAACGGAAGCGATCCGTCGGGCTGGTCTGCCGAAGCTCGTCCTGCTTTCGTCGATTGGAGCGGATCGCGATGGTGTCGGCGTGATCGCCACCAACCGCATGGCCGAGCAACGCATGGCGACGCTTGGCATCCCCGTGGCCTTCCTGCGCGCCGCCTACTTCATGGAGAACTGGGAGCGGGTCTTTGCCGTGGCGGCCAGCGAGGGTGTGCTGCCCAGTCTGCTGGCGCCTGTGGATAAAGCGCTTCCCATGATCGCTACGGCCGATATCGGCGATGTGGCCGCCGACATGCTGCGGCAGTCGTGGGAAGGCCGTCGCATCATCAACCTGGAAGGTCCGCAAGCCCGCTCTCCGGATGAGATTGCCAGGGCATTGGGCCACGCGCTGGGCCGGACGGTAACGGCCGCGGCCCTCGATGAAAACGCATGGGAAGGCGTATTGGCGCAGAACCCGTTCTCACGAACTGCGATCAGGGGCTTCGTCGAAATGAACCAGGCGATCAACAGTGGCCATATCGCGTTCGATCACGAGGGGGCCGAACATGTGCGGGGCCATCGTTCGTTCGAGGACGTCGTGGCGGGCATGGCCTTACCCCTTTCGAGGTAAGGCTCTTTTCGAGCAGGGGATCAACCTGTGGATATGTGCTTTGTTATCCACAAGCCATGCGTAGCAGCACAAGCGCGCTTGTCGGTATGTCTGTGGATATCTACCGGGTTATCCACAAGGCGCCGGCGGGCGCACTCGCCTCAACGCAGTTCGTTGGCGAAGCGCCGGCAATGTTCCAGGTAACCACCCTCGTGCGCCTGGACCAGCTCGACGACGCTGCGCCACAGCCATGAGGGGGCATCGATGCTCCTGGGCCGGTTACGCGCCAGCTCGCCCAGCCAGCTCTTGCGTTCGGGCCATGAGAGCTGGCTCGCATGCGCACGGCCCACCACATTGCCGAGATAATGGGCGACGTCCATGGCTTCGGTGTCGGCCAGGCGCTCCAGGTCGATCTTTAGGTCCTGCGGGCGCAGCTCGCGCACGAACACCGTGCGGCCCTGGATGCGTCCGGTCATCATACGTTCGCCGAGGTTGGGGGCCAGGTGCAACGCACCCTGCTTCACGCGTTCGGCGTTATCGCGTGGCATGCCCGCATCGGCACTGCGGGGCGCGGCAGCCTTCAGGGCTTCCTTGACGTCGACCAGACACAACTCGTCCGGCGAACCCTTGGCGGCCAATCGCACGAGCAGGGCATAACGCAGGCGCCCGAGCGAGCTGCAACCCTTCACCCAGTACTTCGCATCCAGCAGTTCGATCGTGGCATCGTCGTCGCGGTGAACCAGCTGGGTCACCAGCGCACGCATGCCATCGGTGGCGGCAAGGCTCTCCAGTTGCGCCCGCTCTTCGTCGGTCACGGGCCAGAAGCGTTTACCCTCGGGAATATCGGGGCGCACGCCTTTCATGCGTTCCCGTGCCAGATGTTTCCAGCGGCGCTTGAGTGCCGCCTTCATCACCAGCCGGATGGTGTCCGGACGTGCCACCACGCGGTACTCCTTGCGACCGCCACCCATGCCGCGCTCGTATCCCGCGATCAGCTGCTCCACCATGCGGGTGGTGATCACGCCGGGCAGGTCGGAACCGCGTGCCGCGGTAGCGAGAGAGACCGCCAGCCGCACGATGTCGTGCGCGGGGTTGCCGATCACCGCCTGGTCGAGGTCACGGATCTGGATATCGAGCCCGCCCTCGCGGTCAGCCACCGGGCCGATATTGCTGACATGGCAATCGCCACAGATCCAGATATCGGGTCCCTTGGGCAGGGTGCGATCCGCACCTTCCAGCCACTCGTAGAACTGCAGGGTGTTCCCTCGCACGAAGGCATGCGCAGAGCGCGCCATCTTGAGATTGCGCAGGGCCGTGAGGTGGGGTTCGCGACGGTCGGGAGAGACGGCTTCGGAGCGGGACATGGATTTCGCAGATTCCTTCGCCCGGTGTGGAAGGGTGGGCGTTGGCAGCGTGTGCCCCACCAGGTGAAGCCAGCGAGATGCCCGCACACCATCGGCCCCCTGTAGGAGCGCGCCTCGCGCGCGACCGCTGTTAATGCCACATCCGCACCGTTGGGCCGCGCGCAAGGCGCGCTCCTACAGGGCGTCTTTCGATCCCAGTGCCACGACGGCGCCGTCACCCGCTTCCGCGCGCCGTACCGCACGTGGCACCGAAGGGGAGGTGCGTCCCAGCGTGATGTTCTTCGACGCGCGCACCTCACGGTTGGAGAAGGTCCAGATCTCCCCGGTCGCCGTGATGAACACCGTCCAGTACAGATCGGACTCCGGGCCATAGTCGATCAGGATATGGGCAAAACCTTCGCCCTTCGGGGTGTTCATCGGCAGCGGCGGGTTGAGCTGGAGCATCGGCGTTCTCCTCGAAGGTGCAGGACAGGTTATTTCTGCTGCTGGTTGTCTTCGCCCGAATCGTCCTTCGGGTCACCCGAATCGTTGGTTTCGCGCTGGCGCGTGGGGTTGCGCGGATGCTCCGGCGGATCGTTCTGGCCGGGGTGTTGCGGCGGACGGTTTTTCTCGTTGGCCATGACAGGACTCCTGAAAAGAGATTCCAGCCTTACCAGAAGACCTTGAACGACCCGTGCGTTGTTTGTGAGGACGCCTTGACGTTCAGGCGGCACGTGCCTCGTGCATGAGCCAGTCGCGAAACGCCAGCAGCTTCGGCAGCGAGGCGCATTCGGCACGATAGACCACGAAGTAGGCCAGTTCGGAAGCCTGCCCGATATGGGGAAACAATCGCACGAGCCTGCCGCTGGCCAGGTCGTCCCTCACCATGACACTGCGGGCAAGCGCGACACCATGGCCGTCGATGGCCGCCTGGAGCACGGCGGCCGAGTTGTTGATGCGCAGGCCACGCGTGGTATCCACCTCCGGCGTACCCGCGTGGGCAAGCCATGTGGGCCAGGATGCAAAACCGATATGCGTATCCACGGACTGATCGTGTATCAGCATGCGTGCCGACAGCGAGGATGGCTCGCTGACGTCCGGGTGCTGCCGAAGCCATTGCGGCGAGCATACGGGAAAGAGTTGTTCGTCCATCAGCTTCTCGGCTACGAGGCCTGGCCATTCGCCACGCCCATAGCGCACGCCGATATCGATGCCCTGAGCCGTGAAGTCCATCAGCTTCAGGCTGGTATCGAGGCGTACGTCCGTATCCGGGTACTCGGCCTGGAAATGTTCCAGGCGGGGCAACAGCCATTTGGCCGCGAATGCCGGGCTTACGGTCACGGTAAGGACACCGCTGGCTGACGACTCACGCAGGCGGCTGAGGCCCAGCGTAAGGCGGTCGAATCCCGCACGGATGTCGGGCAAAGCGCGTTCCGCCGCTTCGGTGGGCACCAGGCGGGCCTTGCCGCTGGTACTGCGATGGAACAGCCGGGTGCCGAGCCAGTCCTCCAGGCTGCGCACCAGCTGCCCCACGGCCGCGGGGGTGACGCTCAACTCGGCCGCGGCGGCCGAGAAGCTCTGGTGCCGGGCGCTGGCCTCGAAGGCACGCAGGGCGTTGAGGAAGACGGGTGATTTCATGGCGATAAAGAAATTCTTTATATGAGCCCAAGAATATACCGTTTGTGAGCCCGCAAGCCGGGGATCACCATGCTTCCCATAAAGCGAACCGAGCACACCGCCTTGCCGGGGTGTGAATAGTTTTTCTACCTCGATCACCCATGGGAAGCAACGCCATGCTGTATGACTGGAATACCTATCGCGACGAGCTGCATCGCACCGTCGGCGACTTCGCCAGGCTCAACCCGCCCGTGATGCGCGGGCTGTCGATGATGTCCAGCGGCGAGCAGGGCAACCACCTCAGTGCGAAGGTCCATGAGCTGATCGCCCTGGCGGTCGCCATCACGACCCGTTGCGACGGCTGCATTGCCACGCATGTGAAGATGGCGGCCGAACACGGGGCGACGCGCGAGGAAATCGCCGAGGCACTGGGTACGGCCATCGCACTCAATGCCGGCGCTGCCCTGACCTATACGGCGCGTACGCTGGATGCGTTCGACGCATTGCCGGCAGCCTGAGGCGGTCATGCGTATCCACGCCGATCTCTCTCAGCCGGCGATCGTTACACCAGGCGACTATCGCTGGGTGGATTCGCCGCAGCAGGGGGTCAACCGCATGATGCTCGACCGCATCGGCGAGGAATGTGCACGCGCTACCAGCCTGGTCCGCTATGAGCGCGGTACGTCGTTTCCTAGCCACGTCCACCCGGGCGGCGAAGAAATCCTGGTGCTCGAAGGCATCTTCCGCGATGACGGCGGTGACCACCCAGCGGGTTGCTACCTGCGTCATCCTTCAGGGTCGTCGCACGCACCATCCAGCACGCACGGCACGACGATCTTCGTGAAGCTTCGCCAGATGGATGAAGGCGATACGCGCGATGTCCGCGTGGACACGAGCGATCCATCGCAATGGGCGCCACGGCCCGGCGGGATGGTGTGCATTCTGCACACGTACGCGGATGAAAGCGTCGCCATACATCGGCTGGATGCGGGGTACGCGCTGTTCGACGAACCTGTGGATAACCTGGAGATATTCGTCGTCAGCGGTGAACTGCACGGCGAAACCACAGCTTATCCACAAGGTAGCTGGCTGCGGTTTCCTTCTGGGTGTCCCGTGCAATTCGTGGCGGGCAGCGAAGGCGTCACGGTCTACCTGAAAACGGGACACCTGCCGTGCTGATCCATCGCATCGTCATCATCGGTGCTGGCGTAGCCGGCCTGTATGCCGCTGCGCGGCTGCTGGAGCGTGGTCATCGCGAGGTCGTGCTGCTTGAAGCGCGGCAGCGCATCGGCGGGCGACTGCTGTCGTTTCCCGAAGGAGATCATGGAAACCGCTATGACCTCGGTGCCACCTGGTACTGGCCCGGCATGCAACACGAGCTGCACGAACTGGTTTCCCGCCTTGGCCTGATCACTATCGGTCAGCACGAGGCGGGGGACATGCTGGTCGAACGCAGCATCGGTCGCGCGCCGGATCGTTTCTCCGGCTTTATCTCTGCGCCTTCGTCGTTGCGGCTGGAAGGTGGCATGGTGGCCTTGGCCGAAGCACTGGCGCGGCGCATACCCGATGAATGCCTGTGGCCGGAGCACCGCGTAACACGTATCGCCACCGATGGAAAAACGGTGGACGTGCATGCAGTGCGTGGCGATGGAGCTTCGGTTTCATGGCAGGCAGCCCATGTGTTGCTGGCGCTTCCTCCACGTCTGGCGGCAGCCACGCTTGATCTGGTTCCCGCGCTGCCAGCCAGCGTGATGCGGCAGTGGCGATCGACGGGCACCTGGATGGCGCCCCACGCAAAGTACGTGGCCGTATACGACGAGCCCTTCTGGCGCGAACAAGGCCTGTCGGGCCATGCGCGTAGCAACACGGGGCCGCTCGTCGAAATACACGATGCGTCGCCTCGCGATGGCAGCGGCGCCTTGTTCGGCTTCATCGGCATACCGGCCACGATGCGGCGTCGCCTTTCGGATGAAGACCTGCGTATGCAATGCAGGGCGGAGCTGGCAAGGCTATTCGGCGAGCGGGCGGCCAAGCCGCGTGCCGAATACCTGAAAGACTGGGCATGCGATGCCCTGACGGCTACGGAAGACGACCAGATGGCCACGGGTCATCACGAACCAGCGGTATCCATCTCGCGTGTCGACGCGCCCTGGCATGCCGTCATGACCGGCATTGCCAGCGAGTGGTCGCCCTCGATGCCCGGCTACATCGCCGGTGCTATAGAGGCGGCGGACCATGGTGTCGACGTCGCGCTCGCTGGCATCCCCATAGCAGGAGTGAATTCATGAAACTCGAAGGCAAGACGGCGCTCGTCACGGGCGGCAGCAGTGGTATCGGGCTTGCGACGGCAGCATTGTTCGCTCGCGAAGGCGCACGTGTCGCAATCACCGGGCGCGATGCGGCACGGCTGGATGAGGTGGCAGTGACACTTGGCGATGCCGTGATACCCATCGTCGCTGACGTGTGTTCGCACGACGACCTCAATCGCATGCATCACGTGCTGCGCGATCGGCTCGGTGGACTCGATGTGTTCTTCGCCAATGCCGGCGTGGCCTTTGGCACACCGCTGGAATCCACCACGGAAGCTCGTTACGACGAGTTGATGGATATCAACGTCAAGGGCGTCTTCTTTTCCATGCAGGCGGTGTCGCCGCTGTTGCGCGAGGGAGCCTCGGTGATCCTCAACACCTCGTGGCTCAACGAAGTGGGCACGCCAGGCCTGTCGATGCTGTCGGCATCCAAGGCAGCCGTGCGTTCGCTGGCGCGCACATGGTCAGCAGAGCTGCTGGCGCGGCGCATCCGCGTCAATGCCGTCAGCCCTGGCGCCATCGACACGCCCATTCACGGCAGCGCATCCGATGCGGATGTCTCCGCTGCGAAGGCCCGCATTGCGCAACGCGTACCGCTTGGAAGGCTTGGTTTGGCCGACGACATCGCGCAGGCCGCGCTTTTCCTCGCCAGCGACGACTCCCGCTACATGCTGGGCGCAGAGATTGCCGTCGACGGCGGCTTTGCCCAGATCTGATCTCCCTTTAAAGACAACAGGACACAACGACATGCGTTTCGAAAACAAGGTCATCGCCATCACGGGTGGCGGTTCGGGTATCGGCAAGGAAACCGCACGGCGCTTCGTCGCCGAAGGCGCGAAGGTGGTCATCAATGGCCGCGATCGCCAGAAGCTTGTCGCCGCGGCGAAGGATATCGACCCGTCGGGCAGCCACGTGATCGTCACCGACGGTGACATCGCCGATCCGCGCACGGGGCAGGAGCTCGTGGACACCGCCGTGCGTCGCTTCGGTCGTCTCGACGTGCTGGTGAACAATGCGGGTGTGTTCAATCCGAAGCCCTTCCTCGACCTCACCGAAGCCGACTACGACTGGTACCTGGACACGATCCTCAAGGGCAAGTTCTTCACGGCACAGGCCGCGGCGCGTGCCATGAAGGATTCTGGCGGCGGTGCCATCGTGCAGACCGGTTCGATGTGGGCGATCCAGGCCATCGGCGCCACGCCGTCGGCGGCGTATTCGGCGGCGAATGCCGGTGTCCACGCCATGGTGCGCAACCTGGCCATCGAACTGGCACCACATCACATCCGCATCAACGCGGTGGCACCTGCCGTGGTCGAGACCCCGGTGTACAACACCTTCATGAGCGACGCGCAGGTGAAGGAAGTGCTGCCCACGTTCGATGCCTTCCACCCGCTGGGCCGCAACGGCCAGCCCGGCGATGTGGCCGAAGCCATCCTGTTCCTTGCCTCCGAACAGGCTGGCTGGATTACGGGTACGGTGCTTCCGGTGGACGGTGGCGTCACCGCCGGACGCCAGTAAACGATCCGCGCGATGGCTCGTTCATAGGTCGCCGTACCCTGCCAGGTGTCGGTCGTATCGACGGTCGAGTGCGCGTTTCAAGGGCTGGATGACGGCAGTCACCGGCCCTTTTCTATATGGTCATTTCTTATGTACTTATAACCATCGGTTATAAGACGGGTCGCTCCAGATCCTGTGCACGTAGCGGTCACCTCAATCCATGTCCATGGTTTTGCCGGTGATTTCTGGAAACGCGGCCGCCTCCGTCCTGCGGCGCGACTTTCGTGATTTCCTGCTCCGGGCCGCCACGTTGGTCCATGTTCCGCAAGTGCGCTGCGGAACTTTATTGACACCATGAAAAATAGATGAAGAGAATGATCGTGCCGGACATCACGAATGATGATCCGTGCCTGTTCCCCCACCTCTTCACGACCACGAATGGCTATGAACATCCAGTGCCTGAAAATCGCTACCTGCGACGCTTGTTGTCGTGGCGTCGCGCACTGTTGTTGATCGGGTCGTTACGTACGGCTGTCCCCACAGCCTGATTCCTGCTCCACCTCCCATGCCCACTGACAGCGCACGCTGTCGATCACCTTGCACCCTGAAATCCTGGCCCTGATGCCGGGACGGGTTGCCGAACCCAGGATTTGCCCTCCCATGTCCAGTCCAGGCTTTACTTCCACTCGCGCTACCCGGGTTTTCCAACGAACGGCCCTCGCCGTCGGCATCATGCTGGCGATGCCGGCATGGGCACAGACGGCGACGGTACCGACGTCCGACGCCGCACCTTCGTCAGCGCCCGGCGATGGCAAGGATTCGCCGCGGCAGTTGCAGGAAGTGGTGGTTACCGGTTCGCGCATTCCACGCACCGAACTGGAAGGCGCATCGCCCGTTACCACCATCACGGCCGATGAAATCGACGCCCGTGGTTATCGCAATGCCTTCGATGCCCTGTCGCAGCTCACGCAGAACACCGGACAGGTGCAGGGTCAGGATTTCGGCAGCACCTTCACGCCGGCGGGCAACTTCCTCAACCTGCGCAACCTTGGTGCCAACCACACCCTGGTGCTGGTCAACGGTCATCGCCTGGCGGAGTATCCGGTGGCTTACGATGGCCGCGTCAATGCGGTCAACCTCGCCAATATTCCCTCCGAATCCATCGAGCGCATCGAAGTGACCGATGCGGGTGCGTCGGCAATCTATGGTTCGGACGCCATCGCCGGCGTCGTCAACGTGATCCTGAAGCAGCACTACGACGGCACCGACATCAAGGTACGTGCGGGCGGAACACAAGGTGGCGGTGGCGCCAACCAGCGCCTCCAGCTCACCCAGGGTATCGATGCGGGCAAGCTGACCGGTGTTGCCGGGCTTGAATTGAACAACACCCAGCCGCTGGAGTTCGGCGACCGGCACCTGAGTTCGTCCTACACGCGTAATGCGATTGACCCCACCACCTCCGTACCGGGCGTGGCGACCATTCGCGATCCGATATCCGGGCGTTATCTCGCGCCACCCGATGGCGCATGCCAGGGCCTCGGCGGCCTGATGGGCGGCAGCGTCGGCCTGGATACCAGCAATAATCCGAAGCGCCCTGGCACGTACTGCGGGAGCGACCGGTACTACAACGTCGGCACGCTGGGAGCGGCCAAGAAGCAGGCCTCCGGTTTTGCCAGCCTGCAGTACAAGATCAATGACCACACCTCGCTCTATGGCGACTTCCTGGCCGACGACACCCGTGTCACCAGCCACCTGATCGGGCCGCCCAGCTGGTCCAGTTCGTCCGTCGCAGGTCCGTTCTGGGATACCCAGACCCAGCGCCTGGAAAACCTCACGCGCGTCCTTGCCCCGGACGAAGGCATCGGCCTGCAAGGGTACGACCGCACCTATCTGGAGCGCTCGTTCACGGCGTCGGTGGGTGCCCGGGGTGACTTCGGCAGCAGCGACTGGCACTACGATGCCAACTACACGTACTCCCATTACAGCAGCGACCAGACGCGGCAACGCTTCCTCAATAGCGTGGATACGTACTTTCTCGGCCAGCAGGTAGGCAGCCACGTTGTCGATGGCACGACGTTTCCCTCCTATGCGCCGAACCTGGCCAACTTCTATAGTCCGTTATCAGCAGCGCAGTACGAAAGCCTCGCGGCATCCAGCACGAGCAAGAACAGTTCATGGACGCAGACCGCCAGCCTCGCGGTAAACGGCACCCCATTCACACTGCCCGGCGGTGATTTTGGCGTAGCGGCGATTGCGGAGCTGGGCGACCAGGGCTACCACCAGCACCCGGATCCACGTATCGACCAGGGCTACTTCTGGAACACGGGTACCGCCGATTCGTCCGGGGGCACCCGGCGCAACCAGGCCGTAGGCGTGGAATTCAATGCGCCCGTGCTGTCGTCACTGACGGTGTCGGGTGCCGCGCGCTACGACGTCTTCCACTTCGCCGGCAACAGGATCAGCAAGCCCACCTTCAACGTGGGCCTGGAATACCGACCCGTGGAAAGCCTGCTGATTCGTGGCAACTACGCCACCAGCTTCCGTGCGCCGGACATGAACTACATCTTCTCCAATGCCACGCTGGGCTATAACCCCGGGCAGACCGATTATTACCTGTGCCGCCTCGGCAACCAGCCGTACGGAAGCTGCGACCAGACCTACAACATCAACTACACCCAGAGCGGCAACAGCAAACTGAAGCCGGAGACGGCCCGCTCCTTCACCTATGGCGTAGTGTGGTCGCCCAGCAGGAACTTCGATCTGTCGGTCGATTACTACCATATCGCCATCACCGACGAGGTGACGAACCTCAGCATGGACCAGCTGCTGCGAACCGATGCCGACTGCCTTGCCGGCCAGACCCTGTCGGGTACACCGGTGGACCCGCAGTCCTCGCTTTGCAGTGATGCCATTGCCCGTGTCCACCGTGTTGCAGCCAATGCACTGGTGAATGCCAATGGCGTGACGAGCGTGGACGTCAATCCGATCAACGCTTCCAACGAACACACCAGCGGACTGGATGCAAGTTCAAACATCCGCTGGGGCGGTGACCGCTTCGGCCTGTTCGCCCTGAAGCTCGATTACACGACGGTGTTCAGCCACAAGTACGAGCAGTTCGGTGGCGATGCGATACAGGACTACCTGAGCCCCGCCTACCAGACCGAATGGCGCAGCAAGGTCAATGCGGCACTGAGCTGGCATCGCAACGACTGGTCGGCCACGGTCAACGGCATCCGTTACGGAAGAATCCCGTACGGAAACCAGCTGGGTTACCGGGCGCCGTACACGTTGTTCAATACGAGCGTGGCCTACCAGTTGAACAAGGAGGCATCCGTCTCTCTCGTCATCAACAACATCGCCAATCGCATGCCCGTGGATCGCACGCAGGGATGGCCCAACTATCCGTCCAGCATCTACGACATCTACGGGCGGCAATGGTGGATCCAGTTCGACTATCACTTCGGTGGCAAGTCGAAGGCCTGACGACACCGCCAGGAGGCAGCGCGATAAGCGCTGCCTCCCTAGCGCGTGACCGCTCGTTCGATGAGCGTTGCAAGGCTGCGCACTAGTGCTTTCATCCGTGAGGCATCGGTATTTCCATAGCCGAGTACGAGCCCGTTGCATGTGGGATGCGCTGAGGACGCGAAGGCGGACAAGGGCTCGGGCGCCATGCCGTGTTCCCGCGCCATGAAGGCCAGCCGGCGGTCGGGGACATGAGCCGGCAGGTGAAGGCTCAGGTGCATGCCGCTGTCGCCACCGGTGATCCGGTGTGGCACGGACAGCTGCGTCGCCAGGGCCTCCTGCAATGCATCCCGGCGCTGACGGTAGAGCCGGCGCATGGCGGAGAGGTGGCGACCGAAGCCGCCGCCGTGGATGAAGTCTGCCAGGGCCAGCTGTTCCACGCGTCGCCCCCCACGCAATAGTTCGGCCAGCACAGGCGCCATCACGGGGCGCAAGGCCTCGGGCAGTATCATGAAACCCATCCGCAATGCAGGGAACAGTGTCTTGCTGAAGGTGCCGACATAGAGCACCGGCGCGTCCGGGAGCATGCCCTGCATGGCACCGATGGATTCGCCCGAGCGGCGGAACTCGCTGTCGTAGTCATCCTCGATGATCCATGTGCCGTGCGAGGTAGCCTTCTCTATCAAGGCCAGCCGACGTGCCGCGGAAAGCACCGAACCGAGCGGATACTGGTGCGATGGCGTGGTGTAGACCAGCTTCGGCGAACGTGCCTGCCATGCTTCGTCTGCGATGACGATGCCAGCGTCGTCCACCGGACAGGCCGTGACGTCCAGTGCACCCGCGGCGAAGGCCTGCTGTGCACCGCGATAACCCGGGTCCTCGATCCACCCCGCATCTCCGGCATCGGCCAGCAGGCGCACGCAAAGGCCAAGGGCCTCCTGCGCGCCAGTGGTGATGACGACCTGCTCCGGCGTCGCCCGTACGCCACGCGAGAGGGTGAGATGCCGCAACACAGCGGCACGAAGCGCCGGTTCGCCGAAAGGATCGCCGTGGCCCAGCAACGTGTCGCCATGGGCTGCCATGGCCTTGTCCATGCAACGCTTCCAGGTTCCTGCCGGAAAGTGATCCAGGGCAGGGACGCCAGGCCGGAAGGCCAGCGTATCGTCTGCCGTAGCGGCACGACGAGGGATGCGCATGGCGCGCTCCGACAGCACCGGCGCCCGCGCCACGCGGACGTCGGCAGGTGATGTTCGCAAACGGGGCAGGGCGGCGACGCGGGTGCCCTGGCGGCCGGCAGCGATGAACCCTTCGGCTCCCAGCAGTTCGTAGACAGCCGTGACGGTATTGCGCGATACGCCTACGGCATCCGCCAGCGCACGCGAGCCGGGCAGTCGGCTGCCCGCAGGCAGCCGGCCGTCGAGGATGCCCGCGCGCAAGTGGCGCAGCAGCTGACCTTGCAGGGATGCACCATCGCGGCGCAGGGGCGGCGATCCGGCGAGGAAGTCGGACCAGGCGGCGTCATCGGCATGGGGTGGCATGGGCATGGCGATCCTGCAGTGTGGCTCCATCATAGTGCCAGCATGTGGCACTACCGGAAGAGCCACGAAAGCCTAGCCTTGCTGTCGAGCCCTTCTCCGGAGAACGACATGGCAGACACCCTTAATTCCCTCGGCCAACCGGTTGGCATCGCCCTGCCGGACTGGCGCCCGCGTACCCGACCCGCCCGCGTCAGCCTGGAAGGGCGCTTCTGCCGGCTGGAGCCCCTGGAAGCGGAGCGCCACGCTTCCGAGCTGTGGAATGCCCACGCGATGGCACCGGATGCCTCGGGCTGGACCTATCTGCCGGTGGGGCCGTTTACCAGCGAAGCCGCCTTCGCAGGCTACGTGCGCGATGCGGCAGCCAGCAGCGATCCGTTGCATTACGCCGTGGTGGACCAGCGCACGGGGGCAGCCGTAGGCACGATGTCACTGATGCGCATCGATCCGGGCAATGGTGTGATCGAAGTAGGTCATGTGGTGTTCTCGCCCCGGCTGAAGCGCACGCCCATATCCACCGAAGCGCAGTATCTGCTCATGAGCTACGTGTTCGATGAACTGGGGTATCGCCGTTACGAATGGAAGTGCGACAGCCTCAACGCGCCCTCGCGCGAGGCAGCGTTACGACTTGGCTTCATGTTCGAGGGCATCTTCCGGCAAGCGAGCGTCTACAAGGGACGCAGCAGGGACACGGCGTGGTTTTCGGTGATCGACGGCGAATGGCCTGCGTTGCGCGATGGATTCGTCCAATGGCTGTCCGAGAGGAATTTCGACCGCGACGGTCAGCAGCGCCAGTCACTGGCGGCGATACGCACTTGTGCGCCCATGCAAGTTCCTGAGGGTTAGTCCAGCGCTCGAAATATCGTGGCAGGTGGTCCGGTCGTCTTGGATAAACCTGTCGGCACCACGCGTTGTGCGGGCCGGTTCATGGAACGGCATCGTGGAGCAGGCGATCAAGGGCGTACACCCCTGAATAGGGTATGCCGGTGGATGAACGCATCCATACGCTCCCCCGCGACATCGTCCCGATGCCCTCGTCCACCCGACACGGTGGGAGTGCTTCGACGCGCAAACAGGGGAATCACCGCTGTGCACCGTCGGCGACATCGACGGTGATTGCAACGGCCTCCGGCCATGCCCGGACCTGGGGCGGGAGTTGTCCTCACCGCGACTTCAACCAGGGAACGTACACCCCATGAAGAGTCACCCCGCGTCACCACCGGGCAGCCCGGGGCGAGGAAGGCTATCCGCCTTCATCGCCATGGCGCTCCTTGGTGCGACGGTCACGGCCCACGCCGTGACACTCGCGCCTTCGGATCGCCAGGACATCAACATCGGCGCCACGCCGTGGAAGTACATCAAGCAGTACATCAACCAGTCGGGTCATGCCGCCGTGCCGAACGGCGACGACGGCGCGAATCCGTCCTATGACGATTCCCAGTGGGAAGTGGTGGGCCTGCCGCATGCGGCCAACGACTTCACCACCTTCATCAACCAGGAATCCGGTGGCGGCCAGGGCAGCCTCGACGGTAGCCTGAGCTGGTACCGCAAGGTGCTGACCGACTCGGCGTCGTACCGTGGCAAGAAAGTGATGATCGAGTTCGAAGGCGCGCACACGGGCGACCGTGTCTACGTCAACGGGCAGTTCATCCCGGGTACCGGCACGCTCAACCAGCCGAACCAGCCCAATGCCAACGCCACCCATGTATACGGATTCATTCCGCATATCGTGGACCTGACCCCATACCTGCGTTACGACGGCACGGACGTCATCGCGGTCAAGGTCGAGCGCGATGGTGGTGACATCTTCCAGGACCCGGGCTTCGGCGGTGCCTTTCGCTTCGGCCAGTCCGAGGCGGGTATCTTCCGTCCGGTGAAGCTGCACGTGACCAACCTCGTGCACATTCCGGAGAACGTGTACGAAGGCCAGAACACCTGGGGTACCTACGTCGGCACCCAGAGCCTGGGTGCGAACAACCAGTCGGCCGTGATCGACGTACAGACCAACGTCGTCAACGACACGGACGTACCGAAGACCGTCACGCTCACCACGCAGATCGTGGACGAGAACGGCAAGGTGGTGGCCAGCGACCAGAAGCAGCAGGAGCTGGCTCCGCACCAGGCACCAAATGACGTCGCGCCGGTGTTCGACCAGCACCTGACGGTGTCGGGCGCCGACCTGCACCTGTGGTGGCCGAACGGCAGCCTGCACAACGTGGCGCGGCCTGGCGACACCGGCCGTCCGCGTCCGTACATGTACAAGGTGTTCCACACCGTCAGCATCGACGGCGCCATCGTGGATGCCAAGCAGAGCCCTCTGGGCATCCGCATGATCACCTGGGACAAGAGCTATCCCTACGTCAACGGCGAGCGCTTCCGCGCCGATGGCGCTTCGGGCCGCTACGATTACCCGGCGCTCGGCTCGTCCGTGCCGGAAGAACAACAATGGCGCGACCTGCAGCTGTTCGCCGCCGGTGGCGGTGACATGTGGCGGCCTGGCCATTCGTCGTCGAGCCCCGAGTTCGTCGAGGCGGCCGATGCCCTGGGTGTATTCATCATCCAGCCCAGCGGTGACGGCGAAGGCGGCTTCGACAAGGAGTGCGCGTCCAAGGGCGACGCCACCGCCGTGTCGCAGTGCCTGTACATGCGCAACGTCAAGCGCGAAGTGCATCGCGACATGGTGATCCGCGATCGCAGCCACCCATCGATCCTTGCATGGGAAACCGACAACGGTGCGATCCTGAACTCGTTCGCGCTGGAGCTGCGTGCCCTGGCCGCGAAGTGGGACAACATCGCTCCCAGGGCAGCGTCGGATCGTAGCGGAGCAACCGATCCCACGACGGGCCAGCCCATCATCAACGGTGACCTGTTCAGTTGCAGCAAGGCCGGCTGCGAGACCTCCATGAAGGCTGGTGCCTTCAAGAACCTGCCCGTCTGGGGCGCCGAGTACTGGGGTATCGGTTCCCAGCGCCAGGCCTACGACGCGCAGCTGGCGATGTTGCTGAACTACATGGTGCCGTACTCGCAGGCGCGAAGCGTAGGTACCTTCGGCATGTCCCAGTGGTACTTCGCGGATACCCCGGGTGAAACCGGCAATTTCGACGAAGGCACGGAAGACTCGACGCACTGGACCTACCAGCATGTGAACGGCGATCCGAACCAGCCTATCGCGCAGTATCCCGATGGCACGCAGATCAAGAACTTCGCCCACAACGTGCGTTCGCTGGGCGATTCCATGGTCGACCAGAATCGTTTCCCGAAGCTGATCTACTACGCATACGATGCCCTCTGGACTCCGTTCCAGCTGCAGCCGGTCGTGAAGCTCGCCAACACCTGGAACCGGTCGGGTGACATCCGCGTCAGCGGCTTCACCAACTGCCCGGCCGCCCGCCTGCTCATCAACGATGTGCAGCAGGGCACCGACCAGCAGCCGAACGACTGGACCAGCATCGACCAGGCTTCTTATAACCTCGTCAACGGCAATGCGGGCGATCCGAACGGTCCCAGCGAGACCACGGGCAAGATGCAGAACGTGGCCCAGGCCGCCGCCACCACCAAGCTGCCCCAGCAGGTGCACTGGGACGTGACCTGGCAGTCCGGTACCGCCAAGCTGCAGTGCATCGGCACCGACGGCAACGTGGTGCAGGACGCCAATAACCAGCCGGTAGAGGATGTGCTGAACACGGCCGGCAAGCCGGACCACATCCTGCTCACCGTGGTGCCCGACGTGGCATTGACGAAGCCGGATGGCAGCTCCTTCGCCGTGACCGCGAACGGCTCCGACGCCGCGTTCATCGAAGCCCGCGTGCTCGATGCCAACAACGTGCTCGTGCCGGTCGAGGGTGACGTCAACGTGACCTTTACCGTCACCAGCGGCGACTCGCTGGTGACCTACCAGGGCGGTACGCAGCAGCTGGTGGACTGGTCCGCCGGTTCGACCACGAACTTCGATGGTTCGCAGGAACCGATCCACGGTTACCACTCGCCAGGCGATCATGAACTGAAGTTCGAGGGCGGCCTGCAGAAGATCGCGCTGCGCACGAAGTTCACGCCAGGCCAGGTGACGGTCACCGCCACTGCGACGGGCATGACGGCCGGCTCGGCGACGTTCCAGATTTCGCCGGTGCAGCAGCCGTCGACGCCGCTGGGGCCGCCTTCGCTGATCGCCACTCCACAGGATGATTCGGTCACCGTGGGAAGCAGTGGGCATTTCGAAGCCGCCGTCTCCGGTGCCCAGCCGATGACCTTCACCTGGAAGAAGAACGGTGTGGTGATCGATGGTGCGACCACGTCGGCCTACGACACGCCGGCTACCGTACAGGGTGACGATGGTTCGACCTATACGGTGTCCGCGCACAACAGCCTGGGCGACACGCCGGACTCGGCACCTGCCACGCTGCACGTGTTCGCGGCGCAGGCCGTGACCATCACCCAGCCGTTACAGGCCGTGACGGTGGATGCCGGCCAGCCAGCGCACTTCCAGGTGGCCGCCGGTGGTTCGCCGAAGCTGAGTTACAAGTGGTTCCACAACGGAACGCAGATCGTCGGTGCAGATGGTCCGTCGTACGACATTGCGGCGGTGCAAGCCTCGGATGCAGGCAATTTCTCGGTCGAAGTGGACAACCCGGTGGCTCCCGCTACGTCGGGCCCGGTGGCGCTGACCGTGAATGCGGCTCGTCCGCCGGTTTTCACCGCCTCGCTGGGTGATGTCCGCGCGAACCTCGGCCAGTCTGCCTCGTTCACCGCAAACGTGGCCGGCTCCTCGCCGTTCCACTACCAGTGGATGCACGGGACCCTGGCTGTCGGTACGGATTCGCCGACGCTCACCATTCCCGCCGTCAGCCAGACCGACGTGGGCGGCTACCAGGTCATCGTGACCAATATCCTGGGTAGTGCTTCGGCTGCCACCAGTAATACGGCACAGCTGACCCTGGCTCCCCCGGGCGCCAATCTGGCGCGTGAGAAGGTGACCTATGCCAGTGGCGTGCAGGATGCGAACGGTACGCCGTCCTCCTATGCCGTCGATGGCGATGACACCACGCGCTGGGCATCGGAGCAGGATTCCGATCCGGCCAAGACGGATGCCGCATGGTTCGAAGTGGACCTGGGTGCCGTGCAGACATTCGATCACGTGGTGATCAAGTGGGAAGCGGCTTATGGCGCCGACTACAAGATCCAGGTGTCGAACGACAAGGACACGGGTTTCACCGATGTACTGGAGAACTCGACCGGTACGGGCGGCACGGATGACCTGAGCTTCCCCCACCCGGTCAGCGGTCGTTATGTCCGCATGCAGGGCGTGAAGCGTGGTACCAACTACGGCTACTCGATGTATGAGTTCGAGGTGTTCAACACGCCCAGTTGCTGCGATGCGCCGTCAAGATACATCGTCCAGGACGATAACCACGTCACCGACACGCTCAGCGGCCTGACCTGGGAGCGTCACGAACGCAGCCTGGCCGACGAAGGTGCGCAGTACAAGCGTTCCAAGGCGGCCGACGACTGCGCCCAGGTGAATGCACGCCTGCCATCCGCTGCCGAAGCACTGGCCATCAGCGGCAAGAACCTGTCCACCAATGCCTTCCCGCAGGACTGGTCTACCTGGACCACCGACAATGATCCGGGCGATGCCGACAAGGCACTGATGGTGAGTCGATCCGGTGATGTCACGCCGCAGCTTGCCGAAAACTATCCCGGTAGCGCCATCTGCGTCTCGGGTTCGGCGACGGCACTTCCGGCACCGCTGATCTCGGCACCGCTCGTGGCCCAGACCGCCGGCGTGGGTCGTTCGGCGCACTTCGCCGTGGCGGCCACCGGCACCGGTCAGATGACCTACGAGTGGTTCAAGAACGGCGACTCCGTGTCGGTGACCTATGACGGCACCTACGCGACGCCGGCCCTGACCGCGGCCGACAACACGGCGCAGTACCAGGTGAAGGTCACCAACGCACAGGGTATCGCCACGCTGAGCAACGTCGTGCAGCTGACGGTGGACAACTCCACCAGCGGCTTCGACCTGCCGCCGTGGGAAACCCCTCCGCAGAACACCGGTGGCAATCAGGGCAACAACGGCGGCAACTCGGACAATCCGGGTACGCCGGGTGACGGCCAGAACGGCGTCAACGTTGCGCTGCATGCGTCGGCTACCTCGCTGAAGAACGAGAACGACACCTACCTCGGCCCGGGCAATGCGGTCGATGGCGACTTCACCACCCGCTGGGGTTCGTCGTTCGATCCGGAAGCCTGGATTGCACTCGACCTAGGTTCGCAGCAGACCTTCGACCACGTGATCCTGCGCTGGGAGAATGCCTACTCGACGTCGCACAACATCGAGGTGTCCAACACTGGCAACGGCACCGACTGGCAGCCTGTGACGGCCCAGCCGTTCACCGGCCAGGGCGGCGTGGAACGCGTGGATTTCCCGGCGCAGACCGCACGTTACGTGCGCATGCACAGCCTGGCGAAGAATACGGTGGGCTACGGTGTATCGCTGTGGGAATTCGAGGTGTACCAGCCGGTGACCCCGCAGTTCGTGTCGCAGCCTTCCGCGCAGGCCCTCACGGCCGGCCAGACGGCGACCTTCACGGTCAGCGTCAAGGCCTCCGGCCAGCCCACCTACCAGTGGCGCTTCAACGGCGTGAACATCCCGGGTGCGACCCAGGCCACCTACACCAAGGTGGTGGCCACGACGGACGCGGGTAGCTACGACGTGGTGGTGACCAATGGCCTTGGCCAGAGCGTAACCAGCAATGCGGCCGTACTAAGCGTGGCAGCGGCACAGGGCTCGGGCAACCAGGGCACCGGTACGGGCACGGGCGGTACGGGTACCAGCGGCACCGGCAACGGTGGCAGTAGTGCGAACAATGATCCGCCGGAAGGTTTCAACTACGACATCTATCCGGGTTTCGTCGGCGTGCAGCTGCGCAACACGACCAATGGCAAGTGGAGCGACGACCAGATCTACGTCGAAGTGATCGCGAAGGATCCGGCAACCCAGCAGTACGCCTGGATCGATCCCAACGGTGACATCGCGCCGATCACCGTGGCCGACAACACCGCCACGGGCCACCTGACCAAGAATGGAAATCCGTACCCGAACTATGCGTTCACGCTGGCGCAGACCAAGCTGCTCAAGCTGCCGAAGTCGTTCGCGGGCCGTATCTTCATCTCGTTCGGCGAACCGCTGTACATGGCCAACAACGTCGCGGCGGATGGAACCGTCGGCTTTGCGGGTCCGAGCCTGACCAACGCCACCGATCCGAACATCAACACCTACTACGACTGGTATGAGTACACCTGGGCCGACAACGGCATGTGGATCAACACCACCCAGGTCGACCAGTTCTCGTTCCCGTTGGTGGTCGATCTGTACGGCGACAACAAGACCACGCACCAGACCGCAGGCATCACGGAGACGCGTTCGCAGATCTTCACCGAGTACAATCAGGAAGTCGGCCCCGAATTCCAGATTCCGAACCTCGGCGACAGCTCGCTGCGCATCCCGGCTCCGAACGACGATGCATTCCAGGCCAGTGGTTCGCAGGCCCACTACTTCGATCCGTACATCGACGAAGTGTGGCAGTACTACACGACCAACAACCTGCACATGACCATGGGTGCCATGCAGTTCGATGGCAAGGTGATCGACGGCGTGCTGACCCTGACCCACACCAACTGGGCCGATACCCAGCAGCCGGGTGAGGAGCAGGGCAGGCTCTACCAGATCAAGAAGCCTGCCTCCGTGGACGTGTTCGGCGGCGAAGGCCATCTCGCCGACGGTACCGATCCGTGGGGCATCGTGGAGCAGCTGGAAGCCCAGATGGCGGGTGCGTTCAACCGCCACGTGATGGAAGACGTAACGAAGTGGAACGACGACACGCAGTACTACCTGCAGGCGCCGACGAACTACTACGCCAAGTTCTGGCACAAGCACAACATCGGTGGGAATGCCTACGGCTTCTCCTACGATGACGTGGCCAACCACAGCTCGTCGCTGCAGAGCACGCAGCCCGAGCACCTGGAGCTCAGCATCGGCTGGTAAGCCGTTGCAGGGCATGCTGTAAAGAAAAGGGCGGTGGAGCAATCCACCGCCCTTTTTGTTTTCTGTAGGAGCGCGCGTGCGCGCGACCGGTGATATCGCAAACACTGGTCGCGCGCAGGCGCGCTCCTACAGAGGAGGTGATTGCTTGCGGTCCGGTGTCGCACCGCCCGGACAAAAGGAGGGCCCTTGCGGCTGCGCCACTACCATCGCCGTGCGACGGCCAGGCTACTGTGAGAGCTGTCACAACCTTGCCGCAAATGAGCGGGTAGGGTGGGCTGAAGGCTCCTATATTTCGTCGAGGCAGGCACCGCGTTCTTATACGCGGGCGGCGTATTTCCATGGGTGGGAAAGGAGGCATCCGGTACATGAAACGGATTCGATGGCTTGCCCTCGCGGCGGGCATGGCGTGTTTCGCCATGGGGGCCCAGGCGCAGGACAGCGGTGAGGCGCAGCTGCGCAAAGAGAACGCACAGCTGCGCGCCGAGGTGGATGCCTTGCGTGACGTGGTCAAGCGCATGGGTGAACGGCTGGACGCGGTAGAGACCGCGCAGGTACAGAAGGCGGCACCGGCCTCGGTTCCTCCAGCCGGGGCCGTTCCCGGCAGCCAGCCCATCGTGGCGACGACCCCGGCAGAAAAGGTATCCACGGCGACGGCGGTCGGTGTGCCCGCGTCACGTCTTCCCTCACAGAACTCGGTCGCTGACCAGGGCGCCGGTGCCTCGCGTGTCAATAATGCCCCCCCGCCCACGGACCCCGAGCTCAAGGGGTTTTTCGACGTGCCGGGTACCGAAACGAAGATCCGCATCGGCGGGTACGCGAAACTGGATGCCATTGCCGACAACCACGATGCCGGCAACGACGAGCAGTTCATCCCCGGGGCGTTTCCCGCGGGAAGCACCTCGCGCGACCACGAGCATTTCAACATGCACGCGCGTCAGACCCGCTTCACCTTCGAGGCGCGCCGGCCCACGGAATACGGCAGCCTGCGCTTCTATCTCGAAAACGACTTCTACGGTGGCGATGCCAACAGCTACCAGTTCCACCTGCGTCACGCGTATGGGCAGATCGGCAATACCTATGCGGGCTATGGCTATTCCGCCTTCATGGATGCGGATGCGCTGCCGGACACGCTCGACTTCGCGGGTCCGGGCGGGCAGATGTTCGTCCTGCAGCCGGGCATCCACCAGGCGTTCCCGTTTGGAGAAGGCAACAGCCTCACGATCTCGGGCGAGCGGCCGCAGTCCGAGGTGGCATCCACGGTAACGCGGGCGGACATGAAGGGGGCGACGCGGGTGCCGGACCTGGTGGTCGCCCTGCGTCGCGAGCGCGACTGGGGCCATGTGCAGGCCGGCATGCTGTTGCGCAGGCTGGGTTATACGGACGGCAAGTCCGATGGTTACGCCACGGGCTGGGGCGTGGCCCTCAGCGGCACCTTTGCCCTGATCGACAAGGACCTGCTGATGATCAGCGGCGTCTATGGCAAGGGCATCGCCCGCTATCTCTCCGACACCAGCGGCAGCCGGCTCGATGCCACGGTGGACGATGCCGGGCGCCTGCATGCCCGCAAGGCCTGGGGCTGGTATGGCGCATACACCCATTACTGGTCGCAGCAGTGGCGCTCGAACCTGGTCTACGGGCAGGCGCGCGTACCGTCCAATCACCTCAACGACGATACCGCGTTCGCCATGACCGACTACGCGGCATTGAACATGATCTGGAGCCCGACACCCACCTGGACGATGGGCATGGAACTGCTCCACGGCACGCTTGAGCAACGCAATGGCAGCCGGGCCAACGATACCCGGCTGCAAGGATCGGTGCAGTACAGCTTCATCAAATAACAGGAGCATCCCATGGCGGCTGGCGACAAAAAGATAGGCGTGGTGGCAGCCACGTTTCTCGTGGCAGGCAACATGATGGGGTCGGGGGCGTTCCTGCTGCCCGGCAACCTGGCCAAGCTGGGTTCGGTATCGATGTGGGGCTGGACGGTGACCACGCTGGGTTCCCTGTTGCTGGCGTTTGTTTTCGCCAAGCTCGGCAAACTGGCGCCGAAGGAAGGTGGCCCTTACGCCTACGCACGTGATGCCTTCGGGCCTTACATGGGCTTCCAGACCAACACCATCTACTGGTTTGCGAACTGGATCGGCAACGTGGCGCTTCCCATCGCGGCCGTGGGGTATTTCAGCTACTTCATTCCCGCATTGGCGAATCCCTGGATACGTACCCTGGCGGTGGTGGGCCTGATCTGGCTGTTCACGTTTGCGAACATCGCCGGTGCGCATGTGGTGACGCGCATCCAGTCGATCACCACGTCGTTTGCGCTGATACCGCTTTTCGGCGTGGCATTGCTGGGCTGGTTCTGGTTCAAGTCTGACGTATTCACGGCAGCCTACAACGTCTCTGGCAAGAGCGATTTCCAGGCCATCTCCAGTTCGGCATCGTTGACACTTTGGGCATTCATCGGCGTGGAGTCGGCATCGGTGTCCGCCGGTGTGGTGCGCAATCCCGAAAAGAATGTCGCCATCGCGACGCTCGCGGGCGTGGCGCTTGCTGCCGTCGTATATATCGCCAGTTCGGCGGTGATCATGGGCATGGTGCCCAACGACCAGCTCCAGGTGGCCGATGCGCCGTTTGCCCTGGCGGCGCAGGTCGCCATCGGCCAGGTCGGTGGCGGCATCGTCAGCCTGTGCGCCACGCTGGGCGCGGCCGGTTCGCTGGGCGGCTGGATCCTGCTGACGGCGCTGTCGGCCAAGGCGGCGGGTGACGACGGCCTGTTCCCGGCCGTGTTCAGCCGCACCAACAAGGACGGCACGCCCGTGAAGGGCCTGATCATCGTGGGCGTGCTGATGTCGCTCGTGGTACTGGCCACGGCCACCTCGCCGTCGGCATCGGCGCAGTTCGGCCTGGTGACGTCGGCGGCCGTGGTGCTGACCCTGCTGCCGTATATCTATTCCTGCGTGGCCTGCTACTTCGTCGTGGAGCAGAGCCATAGCACGGTGCATGTGGGCGTGTACTGGGTGCTGACCAGTATCGTGGTCTGCTACTGCCTGTGGGCCATCTTCGGCACCGAAGGCCAGCTCGTTACCTGGGCCTTCCTGTTCATGCTCTTCATCACCGTGTTCTACCCGTTCTTCAGCGAGGAACGGCGCAAGAAGACGCTCTCCCAGAAGATCGCATCCCCGTCCGCCCGGAGCTGAGCCATGTATTTCAATTCGCTGGATTACCCGATCGTCATCATCGACGACGACTTCAACTCGCCGCGCATCAACGGCATCCTGATCCGCGCGCTGGCCGAAGAGATCGCCACGCATAACCAGCGTGTGCTCACGGGCCTTAACATGGCCGATGCGCATGCAGCCGGTCGTACCTACACGGCCGCGTCGGCCGTGTTGATCTCCATCGACGGCACGGAAGAGGGGCCGTCCCAGTTCGACGACCTGTACCAGTTCCTGGACGAGCAGGATGCCCGTCGTGGCGACCTTCCGGTGTTCCTCTACGGTGAACGGCGCACCATCGAGCAGGTGCCGACGAAGCTGCTGGGGCGCGTGCACGGGTTCATCTATCTTTACGAAGATACCAAGGCGTTTATTGCGCGGCAGATCATGCGCGCCGCCGACGATTACATGGAGCGTCTGCTTCCGCCTTTCTTCAAGGGGCTTCTGATCCATTCCTCGCGCTCGAACTACAGCTGGCATACGCCGGGTCATGCCGGCGGCATCGCCTTCACCAAGTCGGCGGTGGGTCGTGCGCTTCACCAGTTCTTCGGCGAAAACACCTTGCGCAGCGATCTTTCCATTTCCGTACCGGAGCTGGGCTCATTGCTGGACCACAGCGGCCCCATCAAGACGGCGGAGCAGGAAGCCGCCCGCAACTTCGGCGCCGACCATACTTTTTTCGTCACCAACGGAACATCCACGTCGAACAAGATCGTATGGCATGGCGTCGTGGCCCGTGGCGACGTGGTATTCGTGGACCGTAACTGCCACAAGTCGCTGCTGCACTCGATCATCATGACCGGCGGTGTCCCGGTTTACTTCCGTCCGAGCCGTAATGCCCACGGCATCATCGGCCCGATCAGCCTCGACCAGTTCGACCCGGCCGATATGGCCGCACGTGTCGCAGCACACCCCTTGGCGAGCAAGGCCCATATGGACGGTGCGAAGGTGCGCATCGCCACGGTCACAAACTCTACCTACGATGGCCTGTGCTACAACGCCGAGTCCATTGCCGAGCGTATCGGCTCTGCCGTGGATTACCTGCATTTCGACGAAGCCTGGTATGGCTATGCAGCGTTCCACGAGCTGTATGAAAACCACTATGCGATGGGCAAGGGCAAGGAGCGGACGCAGGACGCCGTGATGTTCGCCACGCAGTCCACGCACAAGCTGCTGGCGGCGTTTTCGCAGGCATCGATGATCCACGCGCGCGACGGTCGCGAGCACAGCCTTGATGCCGAGCGCTTCAACGAAGCGTTCATGATGCACACGTCCACGTCGCCGCACTACGGCATCATCGCTTCCTGCGACATCGCCTCGAAGATGATGGAAGGCAAGGCGGGTCGTTCGCTGGTACAGGAGACCCATGACGAGGCCATCGCCTTCCGCCGGGCCATGCTGCATATCGAGCGCGAGCTGTCGCGCGAGGAGTGGTGGTTCCAGGTATGGCAGCCGGATGCATTGCGCAGCCAGCTGGAAAAAGATCTCGACACCATCGGCCCGGTGACCACGGCGCAGAAGGACTGGTCGCTGGCATCCGGTGCGGCCTGGCACGGTTTCGGCGACCTGCCCAACGACTACGTGATGATCGACCCGATCAAGGTCACCGTGCTGACGCCTGGCCTGGACATGCATGGCAAGTCGACCGAAGAGGGCGGCATCCCCGCCGCCGTGGTGACCAAGTTCCTGTGGGAGCGCGGCATCACCGTCGAGAAGACCAATCTCTATTCCTTCCTGTGCCTGTTCTCCATGGGCGTGACCAAGGGCAAGTGGAGCACGCTGGCCACTGAGCTGTTGTCGTTCAAGGGTCTTTACGATCGCAATGAATCATTGCGTAATGCCTTGCCGTCGCTGGTGGATGCTTATCCGGAAGTGTACGAGGACGTCGGCCTGCGTGATCTTTGCGATGCGTTGCACCGCTTCAACGTCACCCATGATGTCGCCCGGATCATGAGCGAGATGTACACCGAACTTCCCGAGCCCGTCGTTACGCCGGCGGAGGCCTATGACCGTCTTGTCCAGGGCAAGGTTGAGCGCGTGGATATCGATGCACTCGACGGCCGCATTGCGGCCACGATGATCGTGCCTTATCCGCCCGGTATCCCCACGATCATGCCTGGCGAGCGTTATGGCGGTACGAACCACGCCATCCTTGAATCGCTTCAGCTCGCGCGCGAGCAGAACCAGCAGTTTCCAGGCTTCGAATCCGACGTGCATGGCCTTATCGTCGAGGTGGACGAGGACGGCCGGGATCATTACGTGGTTGAGGTTCTCTCCGTCGACGCCTGATCGATATATACGGTGAGAACCGGTCGCGCGCGAGGCGCGCTCCTACAGAGCATCTTGTGTAGGAGCGCGCCTCGCGCGCGACCAGGCCAGCAAAGAAACGTACAAGGTACCGACAGACAAATAAGCCATAAATCCAGTGTCCGCGACTCCCGTCACAAAACAACCATAGGACTAGTCCGAAAAACCGATTTTGGCGATGTATCCGACAGACACATGCTGGCCTCCTGCCGACAGTTCGCCTTTTGCCAGGAACGCCGCATGCACCATACGATGGGCGAAGACACGCCTTTTCGAGGTATCGAAAGAGGCCACCATGTCAAACTGTGGTGCACTGGCGGAACACATGTCCTGGGGATGGTCGACGCGGTTGACGCGCGAAGCCGCGTCCTACGGTTCGACTATCCCAACCCGTTGCCTTCCCATGGCATGAATGAGCACCGGCAGACCGAGGTGCCTTTCGATGGCGTGCTGGCTATCCGCCATTTCTCCAGCACCGCAGTGGCAGCGCTTGAAGCTCGCCTGACCCGGCTTTGCATCGGTCACCACGTGGTGGCGTCATTTCTCCGCCACCGGAGAAACAGCACACGGAAATGTCGCGGCATGCTCCACGACGTGGACTGGTCCCAGCGCAGACTGACGTTGATCGAGACGGGCGATGCGATGGTGGTGGCCTTCGACGATATCGCCTGCATCGAGCGGCGAAGGGGCTTTATCTGCCTGGACAGCAATCCGTTGCCCGCACAAACACCCGACTGGATACGTCGCTACGGCGGCGGCTGGCTCCGCAAATCCAGCTGATCGCGAAACCCCTGTAGGAGCGCGCCTTGCGCGCGACAGGTTGCGTTGAAGGTGGCATACGTTCTAGTCGCTTCGCCTCGCATCGGTCGCGCGCAAGGCGCGCTCCTACAGGGGCGATGTGCGCATGTACGGCCCATGCTTAATTGGCAAATACCGCGTGTCCATGCGCCTTATTGCCGGTAATGCAGGTATCGCCGGCACGAAGTGGGGACACCATGAGTTCCGAAGGGCATCAAGCATCCAACGTGTGCGAAGTCATACACATTCGTGCACGTGGCGTGAATAAAGATAATGCATCTCCTGAATAACGAAGCCCTTTCAAATAATGAGACGTTTCGTAATTCAGGGTGATCCGATGAAAATTCCCGGTAAATGAAGGCGCGGGCGTCGCCAGCGGAAAACCAGATGTATCAAGGCATTCAAGGGTGCGCCATGCGCCTGCCGTGCATATGGACGCCGGCATATGACGCAGACACGGCGTCGCGGCAACGCTGAATGCTTCCAGGAAAAGGAGGTGCCAGGCACTCATCACACCCGCTGATTCGGCAACGCAATGGTAATATTGTGATCTGGGTCACATTTTTGATTAGGCGCTAGCGCTTCAAGCGCGCCCTGGCCCCCGCTCCCCAACAACACAGCGAATCGCTGTCCGTGCCTTTGCACGGGCACGGGCTGTTGCGCCTGTCCAGAAGGAGGAAATCATGTTGCTCAGTCCGTCGCCGCGCGATGCGCATGGCGCTCTTACGTCGTCCCTGCTCGTGGGCCTGCTTGCTTTCGGTGTGCTCTATGCGGAGCCGGGAAAGGCCACCTGTGTCACCAATGGCAATGCCACGACATGCGATGCCAACGCCCCCAATCCCTATACGTCGATCATCGGTAACGGCCCCAATACGGCTTCGGGCTCTACCGTAACGATGTCGCCCAACGCGCAGCTCACCGTGGGCAACACCAGCGCCATCAGCCTCGGTGACAACGTGGCGATCACGCTGAACCAGGGTTCGAGCGTGCAGAACAATGCCAGTTCCGGTGCGGGCCTGTGGAACGCGGGCAAGAACACGATCGAGTTCGGTTCCAACGGCACGATCAATATCGCGCAGGGTGCGCAGGTCATCGCTACCGGTACGCAGACCAATGCCGAAGCGATCAACGTCATGGGGTCGGGCAACCGCATCGTCAACAACGGCCTCATTGCCGCACAGAACGCCGCGGCCATCTGGTTCGAGGATCGCTCGACGGGCGCATCGAACGTAGTGGACAACTACGGCATCATCCGCAGCAGCGCCTCGGCCAATGCCAATGTCATCGGCAATAGCGGCAGCGGCAATGTCACCTTCATCAATCGCAGTGGCGCCCGCGTGGAGGGCAGCCTGTCCTTCGCGGGGGGCAACGACAACCTGACGCTGGAAGCGAATTCGGTTATTACCGGCAGCTTCGATGGTGGCGGCGGGACCAACACGCTGACCCTGGCGGGTGCCTCCGGATCCAGCGACTCGCTGGCGGGCAATATCAGCAACTTCCAGACGCTGACCAAGACCGGTGACGGCATCTGGACGCTCTATGGCTCCATCGGCAATGCGGGTGGCAGCCCGCTGGCGGTCAACGTGCAGCAGGGCACCCTGGCCCTGACCGGCAACAATACGAACTTCAATGGCAGCGTGCAGGTGGATGCTGCCGGCATTCTGGAGGCGCGGGCACAAAGCCTGCCCGAGGCCATCGCCAATGGTGGCCTGGTGCGTTTCACGCAGCCTGACGACGGCACCTATACCGGTGTCATCAGTGGCAGCGGTGCCGTGGAGAAGACCCAGGCGGGCATTCTTACGCTGACCGGCATCAATGGTTACACCGGCGGAACCACGATCCAGGGCGGTGCCATTGCCATCAGTGCCGACAACCAGATCGGCGCGGGCGGCAGTGCGGTAACGCTCGATGGCGGTGCGCTGAGTTTCATCAACAGCTTCGATCTCGGCGCACAGCGCGCCGTCTCGGTGACGGCAAACAATGGTGCCATCGATACCGCCGCGGGGGTGACGACGACGCTTTCCCAGCCGGTGACCGGCGCAGGCCAGCTCGGCAAGACAGGCGATGGCACGCTGATCCTGACCGGCACCCATGCCTATACCGGCGGCACCGCCGTGACCGGCGGTGTGCTGCAATTGGGTGATGGCGGCACCAGTGGCAGCGTGCAGGGCAATATCATCAACAACGCGCAGCTGTGGCTTGATCGCGCCGATACGGTGGCCCTGGGCAACACGATTTCAGGAGCAGGTGCCGTTCGCCAGGCAGGCACGGGCACCACCGTGCTCACCGCAGACAATAGTTATGCCGGCACCACGGACGTTGATAGCGGTGCGCTCTATGTCAACGGCAATCAGTCCGCCGCCACGGGTGATACGAACGTCGCCAGCGGTGCGACGCTGGGCGGCCGTGGCACGATCGGCGGATCGGTGATTGTCGCCGATGGCGCCACCCTGTCGCCGGGCGACAACAGCATCGCGCCGGGTACGCTCACCATCGGCCGTAACCTCAACCTGGGCAGCGGCTCCATCCTCGACTACAGCTTCGGGCAGGCCAACGTGGCAGGCGGTCCGTTTAACGATCTCACGCGCGTGGGTGGCGACCTCGTGCTGGATGGCACGCTGAACGTATCGGTGGCGCAGGGCGGCACCTTCGACACCGGTCTGTACCGGGTGATCGACTACACCGGATCATTGACCGACAACGGACTGGACATCGGCACCATTCCCTCGCCGGATTTCTTCGTGCAGACCTCGGTGGACAAGCAGGTCAACCTGGTCAACACCAACGGCCTCACCCTCAATTACTGGGATGGCGCGGCAGGCCCCAAAAACGACGGCCACATCGACGGTGGCGACGGCACCTGGCAGAACTTCAGCGGCAACGACAACTGGACCGACGCCAGTGGCGCCGTCAACGCGCCGTTCTCGGACCGCGCCTTCGCCATCTTCTCGGCCGCCCCGGGGACGGTCACGGTGGACAACAGCCTGGGCAACGTCAATGTCGCCGGCATGCAGTTCGCCAGCGATGGCTATGTCGTCACCGGTGATCCCATCACCATGGTCGGCACGGCAGCTGATCCCGGCCAGTCGACCATCCGCGTCGGCGACGGCAGCTCCCTCGGTGCGGGCTATACAGCCACCATCAACAGCGTCCTGACGGGACAGACCGCACTGCGCAAGTCCGACCTGGGCACGCTCGTGCTCGGAGCCGACAATACCTATACGGGCGGTACTGCCATCGACGGTGGCACGGTGCAGGTCTCGAAGGACACCAACCTGGGTGCCGCGAATACGGGTGTCGACTTCGACCAGGGCACCCTGCGTACCACGACGAATTTCGGTACGAACCGTACACTCACCCTGCATGACGGCGGTGGCACGCTCGCCACGGCAGCCGGCACCACCTTCACGGTGAACAGTGCCATCGGCGGCAACGGTGCATTGACCAAGAGCGAAGGTGGCACCACCGTACTGACCGCCGCCAACACGTATACCGGCGGCACCACGATCAGTGGCGGCACCTTGCAGCTCGGCACGGGTGGCACCAGCGGCAGCATCCTTGGCAATGTCGTGGATAACGGTGCACTGGTCGTGAACCGTAGCGATACGCTGTCCATGGGTGGAACCATCTCGGGCAGCGGCACGCTGACCCAGGCAGGAGCCGGAACGACGGTGCTCAATGGCGCGAACACGTATACCGGCCTGACGACGATCGCCAGGGGCAACCTCGTCGTCGGTGATGCACGGAACGCGCAGGCCACGATCTCTGGCAATGGCGGCGTGCAGGTGGCCGCCGGCACCACGCTGGGTGGCTATGGCGCCGTGTCCGGCACGGTAAACAATCTTGGCACCGTCGCGGTAGCCGACGCCATGCCCCTGTTCGCAGGGCAGGCAAAGGGCAACTTCACGGTAAACGGCACGCTGGTCAACGCCGGTGCGCTCAACCTTGCCGGCACGGGAACCGGCAATACGCTGACGACGACGAATTACGTGGGCCAGAACGCGGTCGTCAACATGAACACGGTGCTGGGCGGCGACAATTCGCCGACCGATCGCATCGTGATCAACGGTGGCCAGGCGAGCGGCCGCTCGACATTGAACGTGACCAATGTCGGCGGCCTGGGGCAGGCTACGCCGGGCAACGGCATCCTGCTTGTCGACGCCCAGCGCGGCGCGACGACCATGGCCGATGCCTTCGCGCTTGGTGGCCGCGCGATTGCAGGCCCCTACGAGTACGCGCTGTATCGTGGCGGCCGCGACGGTGCCACGCCGGAAGCGTGGTACCTGCGCTCGCAGTACAACGGTCCGGATACCAATGGCATCGATGGCGGAGAGGGTGACAATGGCGGTGATCCGGATACGGGCCCGGGTCCCGGTCCCGATCCACGCCCGGACTACCGTCGCGAAATCTCCGACTACACCGCGCTGTCGTCGATGATGGTGAACTATGGCCGCGCCACGCTGGGCACCTTGCATGAGCGCATGGGCGAGCAGGCCGACCTCACGGCCGACCAGAGCAATGGTGTCTGGGCCCGCGTGATCGGCCAGGATGGCAAGTGGAATGCGCGTCGCGGCGGCTTGTTCAACGAAGGGCCGTCGTTCGACGACAACTTCGTGGCCTTGCAGGCAGGCGGCGACCTCGTCCACGAGCGTTTTGCCGACGGCTCGCGCAATCGTGCCGGCCTGTATGCCACCATCGGCCACAGCAACGGCAGCGTCACCCACTACGACGGAAGCCGTGCGGGCACGAACAAGTTCGATGCCTACACCTTCGGTGGCTACTGGACGCACTATGGCGCGAAGAACTGGTATCTGGATGCCGTGATGCAGGGCACCTGGTACACCGCTCGCTCGGGTTCGGGCCAGCTTGCCGACCTGAAAACCGATGCCTTCGGTTTTGCCGCCTCACTGGAAGCCGGTTACCCGATCCAGCTGCGGGATCACTGGATCATCGAGCCGCAGGCACAGCTGGTTTACCAGGGCGTTACTGCCGATGAGGCCTCCGACCCCGTGGCTACCGTACGTTTCGGTACCGCCAATTCACTGGCCGGCCGCGCGGGTGCACGACTGGCACGTACCTGGGCACTCGACGACGGCATGCAGCCACGCCTGCTCACGACGTGGTTGCGCGGTAACGTATGGAAGGAGTTCTCGGCGAATCCGCGCACGGAGATTTCCTCCGAAGATGGCTTCGTACCGTTCCATTCGAACCTGCGCGGCAGCTGGTACGAAGTGACGGCGGGTGTCAGCGCACAGGTGAGTCGCCTGACGTCGATCTACGCCAACCTCGGTTACCAGAAGGCCTTCGGCAGTGGTATCCAGGCGGTGAACGGCACGATCGGCGTGCGCGTCAACTGGTAAGAAAAGAGGGGCCGGACGCTGATCCGGCCCCTTGCTTCTGTAGGAGCGCGCCTGCGCGCGACCGGTACAAGCGATGTCTTCAAATCACCCATACCCTCTTGCCTGACCGGTCGCGCGCAAGGCGCGCTCCTACAGGGCCACGGATTACAGATCCAGTGTGGCGCTGACCATCGCCGTACGGCCCAGGCCCACGGACAGCAGGTTGGAACCCGCCGCACTCCAGTAGCGCTTGTTGCCGAGGTTCTCCAGGTTCAGCTGGAAGGTGACGGGCTTGCCGGATAGCACCGTGCGGTAACGCGAGCCGGCGGAGAACAGCGTATAGCCGCCGATCCATGCCTGGTCCTGGTCGTTGATCGGCCGGCTTGCGGTGTAGAACGCACCCGCGTTGACATCGAGCCCGGGGAGGGACGCGATATCGTAGGCGAGAAACAGGCTGGCGCTGGTGTGGGGGGTGTTTTCCGGTGTCTTGCCCTCGATGGTGGGATCGGTCGAAGCCACCTGGCGCGCATGCAGCCACATGGCAGAGGCCGCCACCGACAGCTGGGTGGTGACATGTCCTTGTGCCGAGAATTCCATGCCGCGATAGCGGGCACGGCCGTTCAGCGCATACACGTTGTTGGCGTCCACGCCGGCCGATGGCTGGCGGATGTCGAACGCACCCACCGACACCAGCATCTCGTTGTCGAAGCGGTGCCGGTAGCCGATCTCACTCTGCCGGCTCACGGCGGCGGGCAGTACCTGGTAGGGGTTTTCCGCCGTACCTGGTGCGCTGCCGGCGGACTCCAGGCCTTCGATGTAGCTGGCATACAGGCTGCTCTGGCTGTCGAGGCGATAGACCACGCTGGCCGATGGTGTGTTCTTGGTGATATCCGTGGAAGGCGTGCCGAACTGCTGGCTTTCGTAGGTGGAGCGACGCAGGCCGCCAGTGACTTCCCAGCTTTCGCCCAGCGAGACACGGTCGAATACGTAGGTGCCCGTGTTCCACACCGTCTGCGCATAGAAGGGCTTGGGTGCGCCGGATGACTTCAGCACCAGGTTCTGTGTCGGGTCATAGAGAGACTGGCTGGCGACGAAGAAATTCGTGGTGAAGTCGGGCTGGAAAAGACGATTGCGCGAGAAGCCGATGGTGACGTTGTGGGTGACCGGGCCGGTATCGAAGGCGCCATTGATCTCCGCGCGGCCATTGGTGTTCTGGTAGCGCTGGCCGTTCTGCTGGCTGGCCTGGAGCTGGCCCTTGCCGGTGACGAGGCTGTAGTTGCGGAAGATCCAGGCCCAGCGGTCGCGCTCGGTGGTGGAGCGGCCGATCGACACCATGCCTGCCCAGTTTTCGCTCAGGGCGAAGTCGGCGCGCAGCAGGTGCGTGTCGGCACGCGCGCGGGTGTTGTGCTGGCTGGAAGACAGCAACTGGCCGGGGTCGGGAAGCCTCGGCAGTGTCACCTGGCCCTTTACGGCAGGCAGCGGCGTGATGCCGGCCTGCTCGGGCAGGTCCTGCTCCACATGTTCGTAGTCGTACTTCAGCAGCACGCTATCGGAGACCTTCCAGTCGGCGGCGAGGCTCGCCATGTGGCGATTGCCGTGCGCGTCGTCGATAGGGGCGTGGATGCTCTGCGTGGCGGCGTTGACACGTACACCGAACTGCTGGTGGTCGCCAAAGCGGCGGGCGACATCGATCGTGCCCTTGACCGAGCCGTTGTTGTCCACCGACGTACCGATCTGGGTTACTGGCGTATCGCCAGCGCGTTTCGTGGTCATGTTGACGATGCCGGCGGGCACGGCGAAGCCGTAGTAGAGCGCCGATGCACCCTTGAGCACTTCGAAGCCCTGCTTGTCCTCCATGGGAATCGCAATATTGTTGTCGAACGGCAACACGCCGTTGAAGTAATAGCTGGAGCGGTTGTCCAGCGCGATGCCGCGCAGCGACAGGTTGTCGTACGCCAGGCCGTTGAGCTGGAGCCGGGTCACGCCGGCCACGTTGCGCAGCGCGTCGTACAGGCCGGACGGCTGCTGCAGGTCGAGCAGGTCGCGGGTCACCACGTTTACCGTGGCGGGAATATCCAGGATGTCCTGCCCCTGGAAGGGACCCACCTCGACCCGGCGGGCCGCAAAGCCCTCCGTACGGGTGGCGGTGACGCTGACTTCCTTGAGCGCGGTGGGGCGGGTGTCGGTGGGCGCATCGTCGGCAAGGGTCACCGAGCAGAGCGACAGGCACGAAAGGGCGGCCGCAAGCGGGCGCCGCGCAGGCAGGAAAGGCATGGACGAACCGGTAGGGAAAGGACGCTTGAATGATAACGGTTATCATTTAAGTGTCAATTCCGTGATGGAATATTTCGAGCTGGCGCAAGACCTTACTGGCGGTGACCTACCCATGTCGGCCGAGATGCCTCACCAGGAGGAAATGGCGCGAATGAGCCCGTCTTCAATAAGCGCGTTGCCTTGCGCGTGGTGCGATGCGCTCGTCGCGCAAGGCGATACCGTTACGTCTGTAGTGATCCACCATGGCCTGGCACAGGGGAGCCTCTACACCCAGGTTGCGCAGCGATGGCAGCAGATGGCGAAGATCGGATTCGGCAGCATCGCGCACGCGAAACTGGCGACGGCTCAGCTCAAGATCGAGAAAGCACAGTCGTGGTTGCGTGCCGCGATCATCAACGAAGATTTCCTTGGGATAGAGGTGGCCATGCCGGCGTCGTGCACGGTGCAGTATCTCCGTGGCATCGGTGAGAAGGCGAAGGATGGCCTCCTTCTGTGCATGGCGCCAGCGTGCAGAAAGCAGGCCATCCTGCAGGCTGACGTAACCTTCGAGTGCATGCGTGACAAGTACGGCTTCCCACGCGCCATCGCGGTAGCGCATGTCGAAATACGCCACTTCAGGTGTTGCGATGCCGAGCTTGCGCAAAGCACGCATGGCAAGCATCTCGCGTAGCGCGGTGGGCCTTCCGAATGGATGGCGAAGGCTGCGATAAAGGTATCCACGCTGGCGTTTCACGTAGAACGTACCGGCACCGTGAATGGTGCGTCGCTTCACCCAGCTGGTGCCACCACGGCCTTGATTCGCAGGCTCAACCAGTTCACCTTCGTCGTTCCACCAGATATCCGCTGGTATGCCTTGCACCATCGTCCTGCCCTGCCAGCTGCACACTTCAATGCGGTGACATGGGAGCTCGGTCCGTGTGGATCAAGAGGCGTATACTCGGACGGATGCGTGACGCTCCCCTTCACGCGCCTGCCAATCATGTAAAGGAGTCGTCATGACCGTCTGGACGGACCGCCGCGTCCTCGATCTCCTCCATGTGTCGCAGCCCTTGCTGCTGGCACCCATGGCCGGTTCCGGCCTTGCCGATCTCGCCATTGCGGTGGCGAAAGCCGGCGGACTTGGTGCGATACCGTGTTCGTCCATCAGCGTCGAAAAAGTCACGGCGGAAGTGGAACGCTTTCGTGCAGCGATAGACGCACCGGTCAACCTCAACTTCTTCGCGCATACGCCCATCGCCCCTACCGATGAGGACATGCAGCGCTGGTTGTCGCGTCTTGAACCTTACTTCAAGGAATTCGCTGTCGATACATCGGCCATCGCCGCCGCGGGGGGCCGTGCGCCGTTCGACGACACCATGTGCGCGATGGTGGAGCGACTGCGGCCGGAAGTGGTCAGTTTTCACTTCGGCCTGCCGGATACGGCGCTGCTGAAGCGCGTGAAGGCGACCGGTGCAAAGGTGATCGGTTGCGCGACGACCGTGCAGGAAGGCCGCTATCTTCAGCAGCACGGCTGTGATGCTGTGATCGCACAGGGATACGAAGCCGGCGGGCACCGTGGCAATTTTCTTACCGACGACATGGCGACCCAGCCGACCACGCTGGCGCTTGTTCCGCAGATGGCCGATGCGCTGGATGTGCCTGTGATCGCGGCCGGTGGCATCGGTGATGGTCGCGGCATGGCCGCTGCACTTTGCCTGGGTGCGGCGGCGGTGCAGGTGGGTACGGCGTTCCTGCTGTCCGATCAATCCACCAGCGCTACGGTACACAAGGCTGCGCTGCGTGTTGCCAGGGATGACAATACGGCGGTGACGAACGTGCTCACCGGGCGTCCTGCGCGTGGTGTGATCAACCGGGTCATGCGTGAAGTGGGGCCATTGTCGGACGATGCGCTACCGTTTCCCCTGGCGGGCGGACCGCTTGCACCGCTGCGTGCGGCGACGGAGCCCCAGGGCAAGGGAGATTTCCAGCCGTTGTGGTCGGGGCAGGCCGGGGTTTTTGCGCGGGAGGAATCGGCCAGTGTCATTGCCAGGCGCATGCTGGATGAGGCGGTTCGCATCCTGCGTCTTTAAGGGGGGGGCGTTATTCCACGCCTTGTTCAGAAGCCGATGTGACGTTCTCGCCGTGCTGGCGAACCGGGGCGCTGGGTTCCAGCTTTCGCTGGAACGACGGGTAGGGAGATTACCTCCATCTCCCAACCGGCGACTTCGGTAGGGTTACCGCCACCTTCCTACCCGTCGTTCCTGTGAAAACAGGAACCCAGCGCGAGGCAGCCGGTTTTAGCGACTACCTCCCCTACGAACCAGCGTTCAACCAGCCCTCACCCAGGCACGCTGATCCTCATCGGCGGGCATGGCCGCGCTACCCGGCGCATAAGGCCACGACTCCGGTGCCGTGTTCGGCTTGATATTGCACCAGGCGCCGTGAGGGTGGCCCTTGCAACGCCACAGGTTGCCATCGATGCCCTTCACGACATCGCCCGCCTTGTAAGCACCCAACCCCTCGGGCCATGCAGGATGATCACCCGGGCCAGGTCCCGGGCCATCGGCCGGGATGATGCGCATGGCGCTGCTGGAACCCTCATCACGCAGCCACACCTTGTTCGCATAAATGCTGGCGCCATCGAAGCGCACGGCATCGCCGTCACGCACGCCCACCTGTACATGCGCGGCATGCGAAAGGTTCAGTACGGAAGCCAGCTCGGCAACCCACTGCACGGGATGCCTGTTGCCATCGGTAATGGCCAGCTTCACATCGACCACTTCCCTGCCGGATGCATCGCCACCGAGCACGCGAAACTGCACCTGCTCGCCCGGTACAGGCTTCATCGATTCGGCGACGAACGGCTTCTCTTCGACCCACGGAAAGTCCGGAATGCCGGCATCCTGGATGGTGACGTCACTGCAGTTGAAAAAGCCTTCGTTACCCGGATCGCGGCGCTGCCAGACGCTGTACACCATCGCATCGCCATGCCGGCCTGCCGGAAACGGCACGCGGTAGCGGTACACGTTCGGGTATACGCTGCGATCCGGCTCCGGCGATTCGCCCTTGTAGATGAGGTCGAGATCTTCCCAGTGCAGCTCGCTGCCCGGCGACCAGCCCGGCTTCGTCAGGAACACCATGAGGAAGGACGGGTTATGTGCCGCCGTAGCTTCCCATGCCATGTCGACGAAACCGCCTGCCGGGCGCAACACCGACTTTGCCCAACCCTTCGACTGCGGGACATCGAGACCGCGCTTGCGCGGATCGCCGCCTGCGCACAGCAGGCCATTGGGAACCGTGACCATGATCGATGCCATGTCCTCGTAGCGCGGGGGGTTGGCAGCTACCTCGTTGTACTGCTGGAACGGATAGATGCCGGCCTGCTGGCCTTCGGTGGCGGCGACGGCGAGATACGCCGCACGGCAGCCCGCATTGGGAATCTTCGAACCGTCAACGGCACCCCAGTAACCCTCGTCCTTCTTGCACTGGTACTGCCGGGCGATGGGACGCGAGGCCATGCCATGGGCGTCGACGGCGGACGGCGCCCACTGGGCGCACAGGCCCACGATGACGGATGCCAGGCCGACTTTCAGGGGGACGCGCGCACGCGACGGCAGCGGAACGGATGTATTCACTCTTCACTCCTTTGATGAGACGGAAAACCGAAGGGTGGCGCGATTCTCGCTGTGAGGCGTCTATCCCGATATCCGGTGTTGTCCTAATTGCATCAGTGGCATTCGCTGACGTGGCACAGCTCACAAATCCGCTTGCCCGCCTTGCACAGGACGGCGCTATGGCCCATGCAGCAAATCGGCACTAAGCGGATAATGTCCCGCTCCGCCAGAGCAGGATGTCCCCATGCCCGTCGCCACCGCCGAGAACGTAGGCTCCTCCTTTTCCCATGAGCACATGCTGCATGCCCGCGAGCAGGCCTGGGTTGCCCTGCGGGACATCGCATCGCGTATCGCGCCGGGCATGGCCGAAGCCGACGCAGCCACGATGGCCGGTGAGCGCCTGCATGCCGCCGGCATGCAGCGCATCTGGCATCCGAGCATCATCCGTTTCGGTGCCAACACCCTGAAGACCTTCCGCCAGCGCTCCGAGCCGGACACGGTGCTGGGGCAGGACGATATCTTCTTCGTCGACCTGGGCCCTGTCTTCGATGGTCACGAAGGCGACGTTGGCGACACCTTCGTGGTCGGTGGCGACCCCGTCATGCACGCCTGTGCGGAAGCCGCCCGCGAATTGTTCCGGCGCACTGCCGCGCGCTGGCACGAGGGGCTGGATGGCATCGCGCTCTACGCCTATGCCGGGAAGGAAGCCGAAGCCATGGGCTGGCGCCTGAACCACGAGACCAAGGGACACCGGGTGGGCGACTTCCCGCATGCCGTACACAAGGCCGGTTCGCTGGGCAATCATGACGCCGTGCCGGTGTCGGGACTATGGATCCTGGAGATCCAGATCGCCCATCCCGAACGCGCCATCGGCGCCTTCTACGAAGACCTGCTGGTTCGCGACTAAGGGCACTGGCGTCGGGCAATCGGGCGCTGGCAGCATCGGCCTTCCTCATACCCGTCGGAAACGAGCCATGCGGAAGGGAATGCTGTGCTGGACGGTATCGCTGGGATTGGCATGGGGGATTCCCGCATGGGCGGCGGACGATACGCCCATCGCCTGGAGCGTGCCCCATGGCACGGACAACGGCGAGGCGCTGCGCCAGCTCGCCGCGGGCCTGATTCCGCGCTACAACTCGCCCGATCCCGTCATCCTGCTCGACACGCGCGCTCAGTTGCAGATAGCCGCCGGTCGCTATGACGACGCCCTGAAGACCCTCGCCGAACTTCTGCCGCTGCGTCGCGACAGCGTCCGCCCCCTGGATGCGGCGGGCACCGTCCGCTGGCAGATCTACGCGCGGGCGCGCCAGATCGAGGCGAAGGAGGGCACCGCCTTTGGCGACGCATATGCGAATGCGTTCCACGAGATCGTTCCACCCCTGGAGAATGTGCTGTCCTCCCAGGTCATGGCCAGCTTCGGTTCCGACGACGACCCGTACAACGTGCAGCCGGTGGAACTGCGCCGCGACTTCGGCACGTTGCTGAAGGCGCAGGTGGGCAAGGACAGCATCACGCAGGACAACGCGGTGGCCCTGGTCAAGGCGCATCTGATGGCCGAGGCCTATACCGCTTTCCGTCCCTATACGGCCAAGCTGGTCGCCGAAGACGACGCGCGCCGTTATGACGTGCACGCACCCGTGCTGGTGCGCACGCCCGATGGCGCGCAGGTCACGGCACTGGTGATGCTGCCGAAGAAACACGACAAGCCGTTGCCTGCCTTGCTCGGCTTTACGGTATACGCCAACCCGGTGTGGTCCGAGCTGGAACTGCGCCTCACCGCGGCGCACGGCTACGCGGCGGTCGTGGGTTATACACGCGGCAAGGGCATCAGCCCGGATCAGGCCGTGCCTTACGAGCACGATGGCGCCGATGCCGACGCAGTCATCGAATGGATCGCGAAACAGCCATGGAGCGACGGCCGGGTAGGCATGTACGGTGGCAGCTACAACGGCTTCACCCAGTGGGCGGCAGCCAAGCACCGGCCGAAGGCATTGCGTGCCCTCATGCCTTCGGTGACGGCGGCACCGGGCATCGACGTACCCATGGAAGGCAATGTGTTCCTGAGCTTCGTGTATTCGTGGGTGCCCTACGTCACCGAGGGCAAGGCCCTGGACCAGGTCGCCTACGACGACAACGCACATTGGCAGGGCCTGTACCGGCGCTGGTACGAGAGTGGCAAGGCGTATCGCGATCTGGACGTACTCGACGGAAAGCCCAATCCGGTCTTCCGCCGCTGGCTCGATCACCCGTCCTACGATGCCTATTGGCAGGCGATGATTCCGTACAAGGAGGAATTCGCGAACATCGACATCCCGGTGCTCACCACGACCGGCTACTTCGACGGTGCACAGATTGGCGCCCTGTACTACCTGACCCAGCACTACCGCTACAACCCGAAGGCGGATCACTACCTGCTGCTCGGCCCCTGGGACCATATCGGCGCACAGCGCAGCGCCCGCCCGGTGGTAGATGGCTATGCCATCGATGCGGTGGCAAAGCAGGACATAGGCAGGGTCTTGCGCTACCAGTGGTTCGACTACGTCTTCCGTGGCGCACCCAGACCCGCGTTGCTGGCTGACCGGATCAACTATGAGGTGATGGGCGCAAACATCTGGAAACATGCACCGACCCTGGCGGCCATGGCGCCGGGTCATCGTCGCCTGTATCTCGCCAACGATGGAAAGGCACTGACGCTGGCGGATGGCAAGGGCACCACGCCAGCCACACTCACGGTTGATCTGGGCAAGCGTGACGACCTGCCGGCACCGGACGCGAAATCTCCGGAGCTGGACGATCGCAACGCGCTGGTGTTCACGAGCGAGCCGTTGCCCGACGGAACGGAACTGAGCGGCCTGTTCTCAGGCCACCTCGACCTGGTGACGAACAAGCACGACTTCGACCTGATGATCACGCTGTATGAAAAGAAGGCCGACGGAAGCTATTTTCAGCTGTCCTGGTACGAAACGCGTGCCAGCTACGCTGCCGACCGGTCGGTGCGCAAGCTGCTCACGCCAGGCAAGCCGATCGCACTGGACTTCACCAACAGCCGTACCACCAGCCGCCGTTTCGAACCCGGCAGCCGTCTCGTGGTGACGGTGGCCGTGGTGAAGGGCGCGGGGCAGCAGATCAACATGGGTACGGGGAACGACGTGAGCGCCGAGACGGCGGCCGACGCCGGGGAGCCCTTGAAAATCAACTGGTTGCCTGGAAGCTTTCTGGATCTGCCTATCGGTTCTTTCCGGCACTGAGCCGCTCACAGGTAGAAATACACGGAAGTTCGAAGATGAAGGGCGCAGGAGAAAAGCCCGCGACGACGATATGTTCTCAGCGACGCGACAGATAAGTCACGCTCACTGAAACCGTGATAGCACATAGTGTATAGATGCCCACGGCATAAACCGCGCCGAGGGCGGCGCCTTCCACTTCCATGGCAACGGCCAGCGTCGCGCCCAGTGCGAGCCATCCGCACGTTGAAAGCACACGTGACAGGCGTGCCGGGAGCATGCGGCCCAGCACGTCGCGCTGGTGACGCGCCATGGCCAGGCACAGGCAAAGAAAGCCTGCCAGCGCGCACGCCAACGAGACCAGGATCATGCCGTCACCTCCCTTGCCGCGCGGGATTTGCGCATGGCCTGTGCCGGGCGCGTGTACAGCTTCCATGCCATGAATCCGAACGTTGCCGCCAGCACGATCATGGCCAGATCGAAGCCGACGAAAACCATGTCGCCATCGCGCAGGCTATTCCACAGTCCGCGATTCGTCGTGAGTGCATTGACGACAGGTACGGCGATGAATGCCAGTGCACCTGCCGATATCGTCTCTATCCAGGCCCTTCGCGTGTTGCGCGCGCAGGCATAAATAAGCGTCAGTCCCCAGGCGATGAACAGGCAGTGCACTTCCCAATCCGCACGTCCGGCCATGTGGATCGGCAGAAGCCGGTTGGCGAGGAAGTACACGGCGATACCAAAAGGCAGCCCGGCAATCGTGGCGATGTTCAGCCGCTCGACGAGGCGAAAGCCAAGGTGTGGGCGTTCCGGATCGGGCAGTTGCAGCCGGCGCTTCGAGGTCCACAGCACCAGTCCGGTCGCGACCATCGCGGTGCCACCCAGACCGCAGAGGAAATACAGCCAGCGCAGCACGATGGGAGCATAACGTCCCGCATGCAGGCCGATCATCACGCTCTCGGTTTCAAACGCAGGGCCTTTGAGCGACGGTGGCGTGTGCATATGGCCCGTCGCGGCATCGAAGACCAGGGTCTGTCCACGTACACCCATCGCCTCGCCACCGCCGCGCATCATGCGAACGGTACCGTTCGCGTCGCCGGGAAGGGAGATATCGATATAACCCGGATCGGCACCGTGCCATTGCTGGCGCGCCTGGCGGATCATGTCGGCGATGGGAGCCATGGGTGCGTGTTTTCCGGATCGCTCCGGTGTTGCCTCGATGCCGAAGGCGTCCGCGAAGTATTCGGCGCGATCCTTGTAAACAGCGGTTACGCCCCAGGGCATATACATCGAAGCCAGGGTGACCAGGCCCGTGTAGGTAATCATGAGGTGGAAGGGCAGGGCGAGCACGGCGGAAAGATTGTGCGCATCCAGCCACGAGCGTTGCCCCTTGCCGAAGCGCAGGGTGAAGAAGTCCGTGAAGATCTTCTTGTGCGTGATCACGCCGCTGATGATCGCCACCAGCATGAACATGGCGCAGAAGCCGACGATCCACCGTGCCCAGATCACCGGCAGGTAATGCAGGTCGAAATGCATGCGGTAAAGAAAGAAACCGCCCAGCGTCTCGCGCGCGTCCACGCGATGGCCCGCACCGTCCACGATGAAGCTGTTGTCGCGCCAGCCGCCGCGGCGCGCATCGGCGTCTTCCCAGTACGCCGTGGTGGCGATCGCCCGGTGTCCGGGCAGCATCATCGACCAGCTTGCAGCATCCGGTGCGCGTTCGCCCAGCCAGCCGACGACGCCTTCGGCTGCTGCGACGGGATCGCGCTCACCATGGATCTCCGGCTGCATCCAGCGAGTGATCTCGTCCTGGAAATAGGCACTGGTGCCGGTCATGAAGATCGCCAGCAGCAGCCATCCCACCAGCAGGCCCGTCCAGGTATGCAGCCAGGCCATCGACTGGCGCAGTCCACCCTTCATGGCGTCATCCCCGGTCCGGTGCAGGCCAGGGCAATGGCCAGCGGCACACCGGCAACGGCGAGATACAGCCAGATGCGCCACGCCCGGGTCACGGCGAAGGCCACGATGGCCACCGTGGCATAGATGGCGAAGGACGACAGCATTCCGGTCATGACCGCTTCCACGCGGGGCAACGGCAGCCAGCGGGAGAGGCCGGCCGTGGTCATGGCCGCCAGCGCGTAACCGCCGAAAAGGGCGGCAATGGCGCGTGACGCCACCTGCATGGCGTAACGGACGTCAAAAGCGGTGTGGTTGCGCTTGCTCATAGCTCGCGATCAGAGGGCCCCGGTGCTGGCGCGGATAGCTACCCGGACGAGGGGATGGCGCGCGGCGATATCGGCAAACGCCGAAGTGTACGCGAATGCGATTCGTTCGCAATATTGCACGAATCACGCGTATCCGGCATCATGTAATGCGATTCATTCGCAATAACTGCCGGTCGCGGAGAGAAGGGTTCCGCGGCCCGCTCCGGGAAAGTCCATGATTCTGCGTAAAAATTCGCTGTCCCTGCTGATTGCGGGGGCACTGCTTCCTTTTGCCTTGCAGGCACAGACCGCCCCGGACGGCGCGACCACTAAGACCGACGACAAGGCCGTGCAACTGGCCCCGGTCGCGGTCAGCAGCACGCGCCTGGCCGAGGGCTATGCCAGCTCGAACGCCTCCAGCGCCACCAAGACCGACACGCCGCTCATCGAAACGGCGCAGGCGATTTCCGTCGTCTCGGCGGCCCAGATGCTCGACCAGGGCGTACTCACCGTGCAGGACGCGCTGCGTTACTCGGCCGGTGTGCGTGCGGATTCCTATGGCGTGGACAGCCGTGGCGATGACGCCATGCTGCGCGGTACGTCGTTCGTGCAGTACCTCGACGGCCTGCGGCAGTCTTTCGGCGGTGCCTATGCGCGCACCGAGCCGTACTTCGTGGATCACCTGGAAATCGTGCGTGGACCGTCGTCGGTGCTGTACGGGCAGGGCACCACGGGCGGTCTTATCGCACTGACCTCCAAGCGTCCCCAGTTCACCGCCTCGCACGAGGTGGTGGCGCAGCTGGGCAACCATGCCCGCAAGCAGCTGGCCTTTGACTTCACCGGGCCGCTGGATACGGCAGGCCACTGGGCGTATCGCCTCATCGGTGTGTACCGGGATTCCGATTCCCAGATCGACCATGTGCCCGACGACCGCAAGGCGATCTCGCCGGCCATCACCTGGATGCCGGACGAGAACACGCGCTGGACGTTGCTGGCGAATCTCCAGTTCGACCACAACGGCAGCACGCTCAACTTCCTGCCGCACGCGGGCACCATCTACCCGAATCCCAACGGACGCATTCGTACGAACCGTTTCGTCAGCGAGCCGGGTTTCGACCGCTACGATACGAACCAGCGTTCGATCTCGTCGTTCTTCGAGCATCGCTTCAACGACACGTGGAAGATCGTGCAGAACACGCGCTTCTCGCACGACAACGTGGACTACCGCTCGGCTTATCCCAACGTGTACGGCAAGCCGGCCGACCCGTTCCTGGATGCGGACGAGCGCACGGTATCGCGGTATTCGTGGGTGGCGCTGACCCGTTATCGCCGCTTCACTTCCGATACCCACGGCGAAGCCGACTTCGACCTGGGCCCGACCCATCACAAGGTGATCGTCGGTCTCGACCTGGGCTACTCGCACAGCGATGCGAAGCAGGGCAGCGGCGTGGACCTGACGCCGTTCGACCTGTACGCACCCGTGTACCACAACGGCTTCGTGGCGCCGGAGGTGGCGAAGTCGCCTTCGTCGCGCTCGCGCCAGACGGGTGCCTACGTGCAGGACCAGGTGAACTGGGGCGAGCACCTGATCGGCACCATCGGCTTCCGGCATGACCGCGCCACGCAGACCACGGGCAACCAGCGCCTGGTGGATAACGCCACCACCGCGCGCTATGGCCTGATGTATCGCTTCGACAACGGTATCGTTCCCTACGTGAGCTATACGGAGTCGTTCCAGCCGCTGGGGCAGCTGGATGTCTACAACCGTCCGTACCAGCCGCTGCGCGGCAAGCAGTACGAGGCAGGCGTGAAGTACCAGCCGGTGGGTAGCCCCACGCTGGTCACGGCGACGTACTTCGACCTGCGCGAGGAAAACCGTCTGGCGCCGGACCCGGTCAATCCGCTGAACCAGATCCAGGCGGGCCGTGCGCGTACGCGCGGCGTGGAACTGGAAGCCTCCACCCGCATCGCGCGACACGTGGACCTGATCGGCACCTATACCTGGACGCATGCACGGCCGAGCGACGGTTCCACCATCGCCGGGCTACCGGAGAACCAGGCCTCGGCCTGGGGCGTGTACCACGTCAACGATGTCGATGGCGACGGCCTGAGCTTCGGCGCGGGTGCGCGCTATATCGGCGTGAACTACGACGAGACGCACACCATCCGCGTGCCGAAGAAGGTGCTGTTCGACGCGATGGTGGCGTATACGCAGGGGCCGTGGCGCTTCTCCGTGAACGCGGCGAACCTCACCAACCAGATCTACAACGCCAGCTGCCTGGCACGCGGCGACTGCTTCTACGGCCCCCGCCGCAGCATCATGGGCATGGCCCGCTACCGTTTCTGACAAGCCCATTGTAGGAGCGCGCCTTGCGCGCGACCGGTGATGCGATATCGCCGGAATGGTCGCGCGCGAAGCGCGCTCCTACATGTTCAGCTCTTGGTATCGTCCACGATTTGCACGTCAGGGAATGAGGCGCGTACACATTTCACGTAGTCGCCGGGCTTCAGCGCCGAGTTCGGCGTCTGGTAGTTCACCAGCTTGCAGCCGGGGTTTTCGGTCCAGTTGTTTTCCCAGTAGATCGGCAGCGCGCCTGCGCTGTCGGCCGTGAACTGCTGCATGTTGCGGCAGCCGAGTTTTTCGCTCGGATCGATGGGCACGCCGAGCTTGGCGGCGAATGCGCGGTAATACGTGATGCGGTTGGCCGATGCCGGGTGCTCCGGGCCGGTGCCACCGCATTCGATACCGCCATTCATGATCATGGTGGTGATACCGAAGCCGGATACGCGTCCCGCTGCACGATCCGCGGCATTCGGTACCCACGTGCCGTCGACGGCGAGCAGCATCGAGGGTTTCGGCGGCTGCGGATAGACGAGGAAGAAGGTGGCGCTGGCGAGGTTGAGCCACGTATCCGCCACGCGTTCCGGCGCATCGAGCAGGACATGCACATCGCCATACATGGCGTCGGAGAACGGACCATAGTTGTAGTGATACGACAGCTGCTTCGCGCCACGGCCGAAGTAGCTCTTGAAGCGGCCATCCGGCCAGCGGCCACAGGGCCACGTGCGCGTCATCCAGGTATCCGCCGAGCATTCGCCGTTGTATCCGTTGGATTGCTCGGTAAAGCCGGCCTCGCGCACGTACATGAGGCCCTGGCGATAGCCTTCCTCCGGCCGCCAGTCTTCGTGGCCGCCCGTTTCCTGGGCGAAGTGGGCGAACATGGTGGCAAGCGTCTTGCGACAGAAGGCATCCGCATTGCGGCCATCGGTGTAGCTGCCGCATACCGCAGGGAATTTCGCCACGGCCTGGAGAAATCCCCGATACGTGTATTCCGGCCGGCGCAGCGGAAAGATGTAGTTGAACGTGGCTTCGTCCACGATGGATTCCACGCGGCGCACGTTGGCCGGGTTCTGCGCGCGCTTCGGCGACACGGCTTCGACGGAGGCGTTGTCGAGCGTGCGCACGGAGGATTTCACCGACTGCATGAAAGGTGCTTTCGTCTGCGCGGCCTCGTCGGCCAGGAGCTTGCTGAGCAGGACGGTGCGCTGGGCGGCCTGCAGGCCTTGCGCATCCTGTGCCATGGCGAACGGAGCGACAGCCAGGGTCATGCAGGCGAACGCGAAACATTTGCTGCGGTGCATCGTGCGCTTCAAGTGAACCTCCTTGGGATGTAGGCAATGCATCGCGCGCGTGGGCGCGGCGCATTGCGTGAAAGGTGGTCATCATCCAAAAAGTGGGCAAGCAGATCATCACGTTTCCGGCAAGGTTTCGCGTCGTTTTCGTGCGAAACAAATCGTTGCCACATAGTTATTTGCGCAATGAAACAGCATGTTTTCACACGCGCGGGTACTGTCCTTGGATGTGTGAAATGAAAAATGTCGAACACAAAAAGGTATGTCGCACAAGGGCCATGCCGCCCATCATTTCAATGCGCAAGGACCAGCTACAATCGAAAGAGGGCCGGGGAACGAACCCTAGGAGCAACAGCATGCGTTACGAGAAAGGCCATAAGGAGCAGACCCGCCAGAAGATCATCGAGGCGGCTTCCGAGCGGTTCCGCTCCGATGGCATCGATGCCGTCGGCGTCGTCAGCCTGATGAACGACGTGGGTCTCACGCAGGGTGGTTTCTACAACCACTTCGGTTCGAAGGAAGACCTTGTGCGCGAATGCGTCGCCACCGGTGCCAGCACCGCGGCCGAGCGCATGGCCGCGAAAGTGGCCGCTTCACGTGGCGACAGCTACCGCGCGCTGGTCAACAATTATCTGTCGAGCGATCACCGCGATCATCCGGAAACCGGTTGTGTCGCCGCGACGCTCTCCGCCGAAGTCGCACGTCGTCCCAGCGAGACGCGCGCCGCCTTCACCGAAGGCTACGGCGGCATGGTGGAACTGATCGTATCGACACTGCCCGACGCCGTACGCGGCAAGCGCCGTCGCGCGCTGGCGATGTCGGTGTTTTCCTCGCTCGTCGGCAGCCTCTCGTTGGCGCGTGCGGTGGACGACACCACGCTGTCCGATGAAATCCTCTCGCTTGGGCGTCAGTCCGCGATGGAACTGGTGGAAACCGCCTGATCAGTGCGCCGGGACAGGCGGCTTGCCCATGGCAGCCGTCTTCTCGGCGATCTTCGCGCGGATGGCGGGAATGGCCGCCAGGGCGGCACGTTCGCCTTCCAGGATCGCGACGTTCTTCTGGTCGAAGTCGGTGGGACCGATCTGGCCTACCTTCGGACGGATCACGATGTCCGCACGAGTCAGTTCCTGCTCGGCCAGCTTGCGACCCATGATCGTGATCGACTGGCCCACGATGCCGACCATGTTGCCCGGGTTGCTGCCATCGGGGCGAGCCGAGATATCCACGGCGATGACGATGTCGGCGCCGAGCTGGCGCGCGGCGTCCACGGGCACGGGGCTTACCACGCCGCCGTCGACGAAATGCCTGCCGTTGATTTCCACCGGCTCGAACACGCCCGGGATGCTGCTCGATGCGCGCACGGCCTGGCCGGCATTGCCCTTGATGAAGATGGCGCGCTCGCCGTTTTCCAGCTCCGTGGCCACGGCGGCGAAGGGAATGCGCAGCTTTTCGATGGGCTGCTGCTTCACCAGCTGGTTCACGTAGTCCTGGAGTTTCTGGCCCTGCACGAGGCCACCGGAAAAGATACGCACGTCGCGGATCTTGCCCTCGTCCAGCGAGAAGGCTTCCTGCTGCAACGCGAAGGCGTCCATGCCGCTGGCGTACAGCACGCCCACGACACTGCCGGCGCTGGTGCCGGATACCACGTCGGCATGGATGCCGCTGGCTTCCAGCATCTTGATCACGCCGATATGCGCGAAGCCCTTCGCCGCACCACCGCCCAGTGCCAGGCCGATGCGCGGCTTCGCCGCCAGCACGGGCACGGCCGTGTCCAGGCGGGTATCGGTCTTGTGGCCGCCGAGGCAGCCCGAAAGCAGGGCCGTCAGAAACAGCGGAAGCCAGGTGCGGGCGCGGCGCAGGGACATGGTGATGACCGGGAAGGGGGCTGGCGGATGATCGGGCCACGCGGCGGCAGGCCGGTGGCCGGGGAATGGCGGATCCGGGGCGACGCGTGCCGCCCCGGACCGGGCCGGCTCAGACGCGGGTCTGGTCGGCTTCGAGGTGGTAGCGCGTGGCGACTTCCACTTCGTTCTTCGAGCCGAGGAACACCGGCACGCGCTGGTGCAGGCCGCTGGGCTGGATGTCCATGAGGCGCTCGCGACCGGTGGTGGCGGCGCCGCCGGCCTGTTCCACGATGAAGGCCATCGGGTTGGCTTCATACATCAGGCGGAGCTTGCCGGTGCCACCCTTGGCGGTGATCTTGGCGTCCAGCGGATAGAAGAACACGCCACCGCGGGTGATGATGCGGTGCACGTCGGCCACCATGGAGGCCACCCAGCGCATGTTGAAGTCGCGGCCACGCGGGCCGGTGGTGCCGGCCAGCAGCTCGCCGATGTAACGCTGCATCGGGGCTTCCCAGTGGCGCTGGTTCGACATGTTGATGGCGAACTCGCTGGTGTCGGCAGGAATGGTGATGCCGCGCTTGGTCAGCACGAAGCTGCCGTGCTCGCGGTCGAGCGTGAACTCGTGCACCCCGTGGCCGAACGTCAGCACCAGCAGGGTGCTGGGGCCGTAAACGACATAACCGGCGGCCACCTGCTCCGTGCCCGGCTGGAGGAAATCCTCCGTGGTGGGCTCGGTGACGCCATCGGGGCAGCGCAGCACCGAGAAGATGGTGCCCACCGACACGTTCACGTCGATGTTCGAGGAGCCGTCCAGCGGATCGAACAGCAGTAGGTGGTGGCCCTTCGGGTAGGCGTCGGGAATCGGCTGCGGGTCTTCCATTTCCTCCGAGGCGCAGGCGGCGAGATGACCGCCCCAGGCGTTGGCTTCGAGCAGGATCTCGTTGGAGATGACGTCGAGCTTCTTCTGGGCCTCGCCCTGCACGTTGTCCGAGCCGGCATTGCCGAGCACGCCGCCCAGCGCACCCTTGCCGGTGGCGACGGAGATGCGCTTGCAGGCGCGGGCCACCACTTCGATGAGCAGGCTCAGCTCGCCGTACACATGGCCGGCGCGTTTCTCTTCGATCAGGAACTGGATCAGTGAAATCGGTTTCGACATCGGGACGGACTCTGGCGCGAAAGCCTGCATTGTCCGGGTGCCGGGTGAACGGCGCCAGAGGGCTGCTGACAGAACGTTGTCAGTAGCCCCCCGGCAGACTTCCTTCCATCGAGCCACGGGAGGGGACCTGCATGAACCGCATTCTCGAACGCCTTGCTGCTGCCTTTGCCCCCATGGGCCATCGCGGACGACTGATGGACGGCCGATTCCGTTTCGCACCCGACCGCCCCGGGGGCCAGAAGGCCACCCGGCCGCGGCCTGCCGCCAGGACCACGATCCATCGCTTGAAGGAATTGCAGGCATGAACACCACGCATCGCATCGTTTTTCACCATGCCCCGAACAGCCGTTCGACCAGCACCCTGATGCTGCTGGAAGAGCTGGGCGCGCAGTACGACATGCACGTGATGAACCTGGCCGCGGGCGAGAACCGCCGGCCGGCCTATCTGAAGGTCAACCCGATGGGCAAGGTTCCGGCGATCGAGCACCGGGGCGGCCTGGTGACGGAACGACCGGCGATCTTCGCCTACCTGGCCGACATCTTCCCCGAAGCGGGCCTGGCGCCCGGCCTGAGCGATCCGCTGCGTGGTCCATACCTGCGCTGGCTGGCCTTCTATGGCACCTGTTTCGAACCGGCGCTGATCGATCATCTGCTGAAGCGGCCGGCCTCGCCGGTAAGCCAGTGCCCCTACGGGGACTACGACACGACCATGCAGACGGTGGCGACCCAGCTGTCGAAGGGGGCGTGGTTGCTCGGCGAGCGTTTCAGTGCCGTGGATGTCCTGTGGGGGCATGCGCTGGCCTGGGCCATGGGCACCGGTATCGTGGCGCGTCAGGAGGTGTTCGAGACCTACGTCGAGCGTCTGATGGCCCGCCCGGCCATCCGGCGTGCCGCCGACCAGGATGCTGCCCTGGCCCGTTCGCAGATGCTGGCGGCCGCGTGAGGCCGGGACGATGCGCGGTCGTGACCTTCATCGCTTTCCGCGCGTTGCTGTCAGGGCGATGATGTGCCGATGCGTCGCGCCGATCGCCTTTTCCTCATCATCAACGCCCTGCGCGGGCGTCGCACGGCACTGCCCGCGCGACAGCTCGCCGACATGCTCGAGGTCTCGCCACGCACGGTCTATCGCGACGTGGCGGATCTCCAGCTTTCCGGTGTGCCCATCGAGGGCGAGGCCGGTGTCGGTTATGTCCTGCGCAAGGGCTCCGACATCCCGCCGCTGATGTTCTCTGCCGACGAACTCGAAGCCCTGGTGGCCGGCACGCGCTTCGTCCGCGCATTTGCCGGCGAGCGGCTGGCGCGCGAGGCGCAGTCCGCGCTGATCAAGATCGAGGCGGTGCTGCCCCCGGAACTGCGCGAGCGTTCGGCACAGGCGAAGATCTTCGCGCCGATCTGGCGCGATCCGGCGCAGAACCGCATCGCGATGATGCTCGACCGCCTGCACGAGGCCGTGCTGAATCGCTTCGTGCTTTGCCTGGAGTATCGCGACGTGGAAGGCCGCGCCAGCACGCGCGAGGTGGAGCCACTTTGCCTGTCGTTCTGGGGCGGCTCGTGGACGCTGGGCACCTGGTGCCGGCACCGGCAGGCCTTCCGTAACTTCCGCCCCGACCGCATCGAAGACTGCCGCCATTCGGGCGAGGTGTTCGTCGACGCAGCCGACCGCAACCTCAAGGCCTACCTTGACACCATGCGCGACTACTACGCCATGTAGGTATCGCGGCGCCAGATACCCCTGTAGGAGCGCGCCTCGCGCGCGACCGGTCATGCCACTCCGTCAGGTGTTGCCGGGCCTTCCCGGATATGCGCTGGCGTAGGGTCGCGCGCAGGCGCGCTCCTACAGGAGCTGGGCATGACCCTTGGCGGTGGAGCAGGGCACGGGGCGGTGCCATCATCGGGGTTTCCCCGCCGCCACCCGGAACCCGCATGTCTCCCTGGATCCGCGCCATTGCCTTTGCCGGCCTCTTCGCCGGTGCCGCCCACGCCGCCTCGCCTGACGACACCTTCCGTTCCATCTATGAGAAGGAATGGGCCTGGCGCAACGGCCAGGCCGGCATCCTCACCTCGGGCGAGGCGCAGCCGGGCAGTGGCCAGCTCAATACCGTGGATGCTGCCAGCCAGGGCAAGCGCCTGGCCTACTGGAACGACGTGCTCGCCCAGCTCGACCGCATCGACCCGAAGACGCTGAGCGATGCGGAGCGCGTGAACTACGAGATCTACCACGAGCAGATCCATAACCTTGCTGCGGCCCAGCGGTTCCACCAGTGGGAAATGCCGTTCAACAGCGACTCCGCGTTCTGGTCCGATATCGGCTACGTGCTGCGCGGCAACGATCTGCACACCCGCGAGGACTATCGAAACTACATCGCACGCCTGAAGGAAATACCGCTGTGGATGGACCAGGAAGTCGCGAACATGCGCCTGGGCCTGGCACGCGGTTTTACCGTGCCGCGCGAAGTACTGAAGGGGCGCGACGTGTCCATCGCCGCCGTGGCGGAGCTGAAGAAGCCCGAGGACAGCGACCTGTACAAGCCGTTCGCCTCGATGCCAGCCACCATGCCGACCGCCGATGCCGCCGCGTTGCAGGCCGAGGCGCGCAAGGCCATCGTCGATGATGTGATCCCGGCCTACGCGAAGCTGCTGCATTTCTTCCGCGACGAATACGTGCCAAAGGCACGGCCCACGCTGGCCGCCGAAGCGCTGCCCGACGGCAAGGACTATTACCGCCAGCAGATCCGCGAATACACCACGCTGGATCTTTCGCCCGACGACATCCACGCCATCGGCTTGCGCGAGGTAGCGAAGATCCACGCCGAGATGCTCGACACGATGAAGCAGACCGGTTTCAAGGGCGATTTCCCGGCCTTCCTGCAATTCCTGCGCACCGATCCGCAGTTCTACGCCAAGACGCCCGACGAACTGCTGATGCGCACGGCGTGGGTTGCCAAGCAGGTGGACGGCAAGCTCGACAAGTACTTCGGCCTGCTGCCGCGCCAGCGCTTCGCCATCAAGCCGGTGCCGGCGGATATCGCGCCGTACTACACCTCCGGCCGTGGTGGTCCGGATACCTATCTGGTGAATACCTACGATCTGCCGTCGCGACCGCTGTTCAACATGCCGGCGCTGACCTTGCATGAGTCGATGCCGGGGCACGCCTTGCAGCTGTCGTTGTCAGACGAGCAGCAGGGGCTGCCGCCGTTCCGGCGTGACGGTTATATCTCGGCCTATGGCGAGGGCTGGGCGTTGTACTCGGAGTACCTGGGCGAGGAGATGGGCATCTATCACACGCCGTACGAGCACTTCGGTTATCTCACCTACCAGATGTGGCGCGCGTGCCGCCTCGTGGTGGATACCGGCATCCATCACCTGGGCTGGACGCGCCAGCAGGCCATCGATTACCTCACCCAGAACACCGCCCTCAGCCAGCGCGAGATCGCCAACGAGGTGGACCGCTACATCAGCTGGCCGGGACAGGCGCTGTCGTATGAGCTGGGTTACCTGAAGATCCGTGAGCTGCGTGCGCGTGCGGAGAAGCAGCTGGGCGAGAAGTTCGACCTGCGGGCGTTCCACGACACGATCCTGGCGCTGGGTTCGGTGCCGTTGCCGGTGCTGGAGGAGCGCATCGACGGGTGGATCAAGTCGCGGCAGTGAGGCGGCTTGCCTTGGTGGTCGCGCGCAGGCGAGCTTCCAGGGCATCGCTTCGTAACGGTCGCGCGCAAGGCGCGCTCCTACATGGGATGTCTGGACCTGGCATCGCTTCGTACCGGTCGCGCGCGAGGCGCGCTCCTACATGGGATGTCTGGACCTGCACCGCTTCGTACCGGTCGCGCGCAAGGCGCGCTCCTACAACGCGGCTTGTGTAGGAGCGCGCCTTGCGCGCGACCGGGCCAGGCGACACGTCCCACCCACCGAAAACACCCCACGAATCGCAAAAACTCCACCTGTGGCGTATACTCCATCACAACTCCACAGGTGAAGCCGTGATGCAGCCCGCACGCCATGCCGAACCGATCCATGCCGGTGACCTGGGCGGCCCCGCCCTCCGGGCCTTCTTCGCGCTGGCCGAGCACTGGAAACTCAAGGCCGCCGAGCAACGCACACTGCTCGGCGATCCGCCGGAATCCACCTACTTCAAGTGGAAGAAACAGCAGGACGGCGCTCCCTCGCGCGACGTGATCGAGCGCATCAGCTACCTGCTGGGTATCTGGAAAGACCTCCAGATCCTCTTCCCCGACCCGGCCCAGGCCGACGCCTGGGTCCGCAAGCCCAGCACGGCCCCCCTGTTCGGCGGCCGCTCGGCCCTGGAGCGCATGCTTTCGGGCAACGTGGCCGATCTCTACGTCGTCCGGCAATACCTGGACGCCCAGCGCGGCTGGAACGGATGAACCCGCTGCCGCCGGTGGGGCGCATCCGCTGGACCCAGGCCTACCGCATCGTCCCCAGCCGGTTTCCACCCGTGGGCCTGTTCGACCGCATCGCCGATGCGAAGGACATCGACGCCGTCATGGCGATCGAATCCATCACCAATCCCCGCCTGCGCGACGAAATCGGCGCGCTGAGCCTGGTGCCTCCGGAACGCCGCATCTCGGGCCCCGGCACCACCCCCGTCATGGCGGCATTCGCGCACATCCCGCCCGAGGGCAGTCGCTTTTCCGACGGCCACTGGGGCGTGTTCTACGCCGCCCACAGCATCCCCACGGCCATCGAGGAAACGGTGTTCCACCGCGAAGCGTTCCTCGCCGCCACCCATGAACCGCCCACCGACGTGCAGGTGCGCTGCTACAAGACCGCCATCGCCGGATCGTTCCACGACATCCGTGGCGGCTGGTCCGCCGAACACGATCCGGATTCCTACGCTGCCAGCGTGAAGCTGGCCAGGGCACTTCGCGAGACGGGCTCCAACGGCATCGTCTACGACAGCGCCCGGCACGCGGGTGGCGAGTGCGTGGCCGTGTTCTATCCCGACCTCGTGGCGCCCTGCGTGCAGGCCGCGCACTACATCTATCGCTGGAACGGAACGCGCATCGAAGCGGTGCTGAAAGTGACTGCCGTGGAGCGTGAGAATTTGCCCGGAAGGGCGTAAGCGTTTACGGTCGTCCGTATGAAACGCCTGACGATCCTCCTTACCCTGTTGTTCCTGTCCCTCGGCGCGCTTGCGAAGGATGCCGACCACGCCAAGTGGGAACCCGATATCCAGGCGTTCGAGGCCTCGGACAAGAACAACCCGCCGCCGGCCCACGCCGTACTCTTCATCGGCAGCTCGTCGATCCGCATGTGGACAAGCCTGGCGAGCGACTTCCCCGGGTACCGCGTGATCAACCGCGGCTTCGGCGGCTCCGACCTGGACGACTCCACGGCTTTCGCCGACCGCATCGTGAAGCCGTACCACCCGGTGGCCATCGTGCTCTACGCGGGCGACAACGATCTCCAGGGCGGCGATACGCCGGCCCAGGTCCGCGACGACTTCGCGGCCTTCGTGGCGAAGGTGCGCCAGGATCAGCCCGAGGTGCCCATCGCCTTCATCTCGATCAAGCCGAGCGTGGCCCGCGAAAACCTGCTGGCGCAGATCGCCGAAGCGAACAAGCTGGTGCGCGACTGGTCGATGCAGCAGAAGGGCGTGGCGTTTCTCGACGTGGCGCCGGCGATGCTCGATAAAAACGGCCAACCCAGGCCGGAATTGTTCAAGGAGGACGGCCTGCACATGAAGCCGAACGGCTATGCGCTGTGGATTGCGCAGGTGCGCCCGTGGCTGGCGGAGCACGCGACGGCTGCCGAAGTTAAACAGAACCCGAACGCGACCATGAAGTGATACGGGAACTTCACGGCTTCGCCCCTATCTAAGTATTCGATCGCCGAGAGGCGACCCGTTGGCAATCGAACGGATATTCGACGATTGTCCCGGGTCCCGCTATTTCCCCTGATAGCCTGGACCCGACGCGACCCCGGTAGCTCCTCCCCTGGCTGCCGGGGTTTTATTTTGCCCGAAATCCGACGAAGTCCCGGGCCCACCCCCGTCGTTCCTGTGAAAACAGGAACCCAGCGCCGCGGTTCGCCAGCACGGCGAGGGCGCTGCACCGGCTTTGGCGTAGGAGATTCCCTCGCGACAACCCGCTGCACCGCGCTAGGTTCCAGCGTTCGCTGGAACGACGGTAGGTGGGGGGACGGTTGCCTTTAGCTCGTCGTTCCTGTGAAAACAGGAACCCAGCGCCCCGGTTCGCCAGCACGGCGAGGGCGCTGCATCGGCTTTGGCGTAGGGGACTCTCTCGCGACAACCCGCCGCACCGCGCTAGGTTCCAGCTTTCGCTGGAACGACGGTAGGTGAGGCAACGGTTGCCTTTAGCTCGTCGTTCCTGTGAAAACAGGAACCCAGCGCCCCGGTTTGCCAGCACGGCGAGGGCGCTGCACCGGCTTTGGCGTAGGAGATTCCCTCGCGACAACCCGCTGCACCGCGCTGGGTTCCAGCGTTCGCTGGAACGACGGTAGGTGGGGTGACGGTTGCCCTTAGCTCGTCGTTCCTGTGAAAACAGGAACCCAGCGCCCCGGTTCGCCAGCACGGCGAGGGCGCTGCATCGGCTTCAGCGTAGGAAATTCCCTCGCGACAACCCACCGCACCGCGCCAGGTTCCAGCTTTCGCTGGAACGACGATGGGCAGCGTGTGTTACCCGGTGATGCCGGGTCAGTTCACGTAAGGCTTGATCGACGTATCGAACGCCCGCCAATGACCGTCATTGCCCTCGATGTTCAGCACCACCCGCGCACAGCGGCTGGCCTCGATGCGGCGGCCCTCGTTCAGGGCGTGGGCGAGCGCGTCATCGCGCGAGCAGAACTCGGCGTACTCGGTCTCGTTCTTCTGAAGGAGCCACAGCCCCGGCGCGACGGAGTCGAAAGGGATATCGAAGACGACCACGGTTGATCCACCCTGTTTTGTGCAACGTAGGTGCATCGTAGACGGCGGCTTGTTAGGCCGCCGTTGAGTTTCAGTTGTCGCCGCTGGTGGCAAAGCCTTCACGCGTGCCGCGCTGGTACACCTTGTCGGTATCCAGCACCTCGGCGGCCGACGTCGCCTCGCCCGTGGCCAGTTTCGCGTAGATCGGCGTGAAATCCGGTCCGGTGGCATCGAACAGCTGCTCGAAGTCGTCAATCACGAAGTACGTCTGCTGGAAGGTGTCGATGCGGTACTTCGTGTTCATCACCCGCTCCAGGTCGAAGCCGATGCGGTTGGGCGCCGTCGAATCGATGGAGTAGATGGACTCACCCTTCGAGCTGACGATGCCGGCGCCGTAGATGCGCAGGCCCTCGTCGGTGCGGATCAGGCCGAACTCCACCGTGTACCAGTACAGGCGCGTGAGGTTCATCAACGCCTCCGGACCGATCGCATGCGCCTTCATGCCGCCCTTGCCGTAGGCCTGCATGTAGTCGGCGAACACCGGGTTCAGCAGCAGGGGCACGTGGCCGAACAGGTCGTGGAACAGGTCGGGCTCGGAGAGGTAGTCCAGCTGGTCCGGCTTGCGGATCCACCAGCTCACCGGGAAACGGCGGTTGGCCAGGTGGTCGAAGAACACCTCGTCGGGCAGCAGGCCTTCCACGGCGACGATCTTCCAGCCGGTGGCCTTGCCCAGCACCTCGTTCAGGTCGTCGAAGCGGGGAATGCCGCCTTCGCCAAAGCCGAAGCGCTCCACGCCCTCCAGGAACTCCTTGCAGGCATAGGCCGGCAGCAATGCCTTCTGACGGCGGTACAGGGTGTCCCATACCTCATGGTCGGTGCTCGAATAGCTCGCCCAGGGCTGCTCCACCGTGCCGGTCGCGTAGACGGGCACATATCCACGATCGGTCTGCTGATGCTCGACGCGACGGGGAGTGGTGTCCATGGCGGGCCTCCTTGGGGCTGTTTGCTGGTGATGGAACAACAGCTTAGCGAGTAAGGCACGCAATGAGCTTGTTTTGTTGCATGACTGAGAGCTTGATATGCAATGATCCATCGATCTGAATCGATCTGAGGAAATAATCGTGCAAACGAACCTCGACCGCACCGACCTGCGCATCCTCACCACCCTCCAGGCCAACGGCCGCATCACCAACGCCGAGCTGGCCACGGAGGTGAACCTCTCGCCGTCGGCCTGCCTGCGCCGGGTCCAGCGGCTGGAAGCCGAAGGGGTCATCGCCGGCTATGGCGCCCGGCTGGAGCCACGCACCCTGGGCCTGGGCCTGCAGGCCTTCGTCCGCGTGCAGTTGCGCCAGCACGAATCCGAAGCCATTGATGCCTTTCGCGAGCACGTGGGCGCCTGGGAAGAGGTGGTGGCCTGCTACGCCCTCACCGGCGACATGGACTACCTGCTCCAGGTCTACGTGGCCGACCTGGACGACTTCTCCCGCTTCCTGCTCGACCGGCTGCTCAACGCCGCCGGAGTGGCCGACGTCAATACGAGCTTCGTCCTGCGCACGGTGAAGGCCTCGGCGGCCCTGCCGCTGGGCAACGTTGCCGGGTAGGGGTACGCAACTGCCTTATAGATAAAGACAATAGCTATTTCCCCTAGCGGGCGGGACCGCCCCTCGTTAATCTTGTGCGCTCGATGGAAGCCGCCACCGCCAACCCGACCCCACGTGACCGTCTGCGTCCGCTGCGCTATGTATGGCGGGTGCCGTTGCTGTTGCTGCATGTGCTGTTCGGCATCCTGGTCTGCACGCTCATCCTGAGCTGGGCCGGCGGGGTGATGAAGAACGGCCGGGAGCCGCTCGCCCACCGCACCATCCGGCTGTGGTCGACCATGCTCCTTGGGGTGTTCGGCTTCCGCAGCCGCCGCTTCGGCACGCCATTGCCCGACCCCGTGCTCTTCGTGGCCAACCACACCTCGTGGCTGGACATCGAACTGCTGCATTCCCAGCGCGCCGCCTGCTTCGTGGCCAAGGCCGAGATTGCCCGCTGGCCGCTGGTGGGCTGGATGGCTGCGCGCGGGGGCACGATCTTCCACCGCCGTGGCAACAACCACTCCCTGGCCTCGGTCATGGCGGTGATGGTGGAGCGCCTGCGCGAAGGCCGTTCGGTCGCCGTGTTCCCCGAAGGCGGCACCGGCCACAACGGCGTGCTGCGCGTGTTCCATGCCCGCATCTTCCAGGCGGCACTCGACGCCGAGGTGCCGGTGCAGCCGGTGGCCCTGCGCTTCACCCGCAACGGCCAGCGCCTGATCGACGCGGGGTTCCGCGACGGCGAAAGCTTCCTGGGCAACTTCATCCGCCTGCTGGGCGAGCCGCCGCTCGATGTCGAGGTGCACTTCCTCGAACCCGTGCCGCTCTCGCCCGACGCCCGTCGCCGCATGGCCGAGACGGCCCGTGAACGCATCGCCGCCGCACTGGATAGCGGCCCGCGCGCATGAGCCTGCCGAGGGGCTCGGACTTCCAGCCGCCCTGGCCGCTGCGCAGCGGCCACATCCAGACCATGCTCTCGTCCAGCGGCATCCGCCGGCGCCTGCTGCCGCGCCGCGCGCAGCGCGTGCAGGAAAACGCCCGGGATGTATTGATCGACGTGGGCAACGGCGACCGCCTGAGCGGGCGCTACACCGCGCAGACCACGGGCCGCGAGTCGCGTGGCCTGGCCATCCTGTTCCACGGCTGGGAAGGCAGCGTCGATTCCACCTATGTACTGCAGACCGGCAGCCGCCTGCTGGAAGACGGCTGGGACATCTTCCGCCTGAACTTCCGCGACCATGGCGACAGCCACGGCCTCAACGAGGCGCTGTTCCATTCCTGCCGCATCGACGAGGTGGTGGTCGCCCTCGGCGAGATCGTGAAGATGTTCCCCTCCCGCGCGATCGGCCTCGCCGGTTTCTCGCTGGGGGGCAACTTCGCGCTGCGCGCCGCCATGCTGGCGCCTTCGCTGGGCGTGGCGCTCGACTACGTGCTGGCGGTGTGTCCCATCATCGACCCGTCCGAAGGCCTGTTCTCGCTGGAGAAGGATGCGCCCTGGTTCTACCAGGCCTACTTCATGCAGAAATGGCGCCGCTCGCTGCGCCTGAAGCAGGAAGCCTTTCCGCAGCAGACGTACTTCGAGCTGGCCGAGCTGAAGCAGAACATGCGTGACCTCACGCGCTCGCTGGTGCTGCGCCATACCGATTTCGAATCCCTCGAAGCCTATCTCGACGGCTACTCGGTGGCGGGCAACCGCCTGAAAGACCTGCACCTGCCGGCCACGATCCTCACGGCACGCGACGATCCCGTGATTCCGGTCGGCGCGTTCGACCAGCTCGACCTGCCGCCGAACATCGAGCTGGACATCGCCGCCTATGGCGGCCATTGCGGTTTCATCCGCGACTACGGCATGACCAGCTTCACCGACGATTACATCGCCGCCCGATTCGACGCGATCCAGCGCTGACGCCGCGTTCGCACGATAGGGTCCATCGTGATCCATGCATCCGGGAGTTCGTCACATGCGCAGTGCCCTCGTCCTCGGTCTTTCCCTGTTATTCACCGGTGCGGCACTCGCCGCGCCACCGCCGATGGAGGCGCTGAAGCTTCCGGCAGGTTTTTCCATCTCCCTGTGGAGTGACCAGGTACCCAATGCGCGCGAGATGGCGCTGGGTACGAAGAACACCGTCTTCGTCGGCTCCAACGACGCCGGCAAGGTCTATGCCGTGACCTACGGCGACGACGGCAAGGTCACCAAGGTGCGCAGCATCGCCACCGGTCTGGAGCTTCCCGTGGGCGTGGCGTTCCGCCATGGCGACCTCTACGTGTCGGCTGTAAGCAAGATCTACGTGCTGCGCGATATCGAGAACCATCTCGATGCACCGCCGAAGCCCGAGGTGATCACCGACAAACTACCGACCGAGACCCATCACGGATGGAAGTTCATCGCCTTCGGTCCCGATGACAAGCTCTACGTACCCATCGGTGCGCCCTGCAACATCTGTGACCGCGATAGCGAAGGCTTTGCGCAGATCACGCGCATGAATCCCGATGGCAGCGGTTCGGAAGTGGTGGCGCGCGGCGTGCGCAACACGGTGGGCTTCGACTGGCGCCCCACCGACAAGACGCTGTGGTTCACCGACAACGGTCGCGACATGCTGGGCGACGACCTGCCCAGCGACGAGCTCAACCATGTCACCAGGCCGAAGGAACATTTCGGCTACCCGTACTGCCACCAGGGCGACACGCTCGACCCGGACTTCGGCAAGGGCAGGAGCTGCAAGGATTACACCCCGCCCGTGCTGAAGCTCGGAGCGCACGTGGCTGCTCTTGGCATGCGCTTCTATCAAGGCACGCAGTTCCCGGCCAGCTACCGTGGCGCGATCATCGTTGCAGAACATGGTTCGTGGAACCGCACGAAGAAATCCGGCTATCGCGTGATGACCGTGCGCTTGAACGGCAACAAGGTTGCCAGCTACGAGCCGCTGGTGGAGGGCTTCCTTGCCGACGAGAAGGCGCTGGGTCGCCCCGCCGACGTACAGGCGCTGCCCGATGGCAGCCTGCTCGTCAGCGACGATCTCAACGGCGCGATCTACCGCGTGACCTACAAGAAATAAGAAGGAGACAAGCATGCGCCTCAAGAGCGACAACTTCGAACACGGCAAGCCGATTCCGGCCGACAACGCCTTCATGGAGATCGGCGAGCCGGCAAAGCTCGCCGCCAACAAGACACCGCACCTGGTGTGGACCGAAGTCCCCACCACCGCGAAGTCGTTCGTCATTGCCGTGATCGACACCGACGTGCCGTCGAAACCCGACGACGTGAACGTCGAAGGCCGCGAAGTGCGCTACGACCTGCCGCGCGTGGAATTCGTGCACTGGCTAATGGCCAACATTCCGCTGGAGTGTCGTGAGCTGGGCGAAGGTGCCTGTGGCGAAGGCATCGTGCCGCGCGGCAAGGGCAACGGAAAGCTGAAGGATGATCTGACGGGCCCGGGCAAGGCCGTGCAGGGTCTCAACGACTACACCGGCTGGTTCAAGGGCGACAAGGACATGGACGGCCATTACCATGGCTACGACGGCCCTTGCCCCCCGTGGAACGACACCCGCATCCACCACTACCACTTCCATGTCTATGCACTGGATGTAGAGCACGTGGCACTGGAAAACGGCTTCACCCTGGCCGAGCTGCGTGATGTCATCAAGGGGCATGTGGTGGACGAGGCCGTGCTTACCGGCACCTACACCCTCAACCCGAAGGCGAGGGCGTGATCGGTACGTGAAGCCGAAGCCTGAACGCTGCGCGAGTGGCGTCGGGCAGATTCACATGGCATGCGCGGGGCGCGGGACTAAATGGTTCCGCGCCAACCCACCGGAGAACCCGCCATGCTGCACTACGCCCTTGTCTTCCTGGTCATCGCGATCATCGCCGCCATCTTCGGGTTTGCCGGTATCGCCGGTACGGCAGCGGGTATCGCGAAGGTCCTGTTCGTGATCTTCCTGATCCTTGCGATCATCTCGTTCTTCCGCGGCCGCAGTGTGTAGCCGTGGGTCCGCGACGATGACTTCCGCGTCACTTATCCTCCCCTAACCTGATTTGCCCAGTTTTCGACGGAGAAACCTGTCATGACCAAGTCCGCCGACCATGTCGCCAACGCAGCCACCGCTGCGGCCAACACCGTCTCGGCCGCCGAGCGCATCGAGGATCGCGCCGAAAAGGTGAAGCAGGCGACCACCGACGCCGTGGACCGCACCCGTGAGGCGGTCGATCGTGCCGCGGACAAGGTCGAGAGCACCCTGCACTCGGCGACCGACAAGGCTGCCCATGGCGCCACCCGCGCGGCCGAGAAGGCCGAGGAAGCCAAGCTGCGCGGCAAGGAGGCCTATGACGACGCCCTCGACAAGGCCAACGACTGGCTCGACGTGGCCCGTGATTACGTGCGCGAAAAGCCGGTACAGTCGATCGCGCTGGCCGTGGCGGCTGGCTGGCTGGCGGGCCGCATCCTCCGTCGTTGATTCCATCCACCCGGGGGTGAGGCATGCTGGAAAACGATCCCTCGGGGCGTAGCGAAAGCGAGGAACCCATCGGCGGCGGCGCAGAACGCGCCGCCCGTCCGAAGCTGTCGATGCCGGACTGGATCGACGATGTACGCCGTCTCGGCACTGGCCTGAAGAACCTGTTCGGTGCCCAGCTGAAGCTGGCGCTGGCGGAGATCGGCCTGGCGCGAAGCGGCATCGTCATGATGCTGTTCATGGGCCTGGCTGCCATCGTATTTGCCGTGGCACTGGGCTTTACCTTGCTGGCACTGGCCGGCTGGGGATTGGCACAGTGGTTCGGGTCCTGGGCCTGGGCACTCACCGCCCTGGCCGGTATCCAGTTGCTGTTGCTGGTGCTGTCGATCCTGGTATTCCGCCGCGGCATGCACTGGCTGACCCTTCCCGCCACCCGGGCCGAGTTTGCCCTGCTGGCGAAGGAAGCCGTCAAGCGGGGCAAGGCGGAAGGCGAACGCGCCGAAGGCGAGGGCTAAGCGATGGGTATCTTCAGCAGCATGGCCAAGGTGACCGAGGCGCGGGCAAAGGTTGCCATTGCCCGCGAGGAGACCGTGGCTCCGGCCGCTGCGCTCATCGCACGGGGCTACGAACACCCGCTCACCGTGCTCGGCCTCGCGGCCGGCTCGGGTTTCCTGCTCAGCAACGTCAACGTGAATCCGCTGGCCGTACCCGGGGTGAGCAGCCTCGTGGCGGGCGGCAGCGCAGACCTCATCGGTAAGATTATTTCCATGGCGGCCGGCGGTATCCTTGGCGACTTCGCCGGCGATCCGGCCGACACCGCCACCGACCCGCCGTGAACGACCCGCTCAGTACCCACCTGCCGCTTGCCTCAGCCGCGGCGCCCGGCGTTGCCGTCTCGACGCTCGCCACCCGTCCACGTCGCAGATCGAATGCCGGCCGCAGCACGCGGCGCGTATCCCGGCACCTGAAGTCGATCCGCATTTCACTCACCGGCATGATCCTGCTGGCGCTGGTCTATACCGTCGCCATCGGCAAGTCGTTGCTGGTGCCGCTGGTGCTGGCGGGTTTCATCGGCCTGGCGCTCAATCCCATCGTCGCGTGGGCCGCACGCTGGCGCATTCCACGCTGGTTCGCCGCCGTCACCGTGATGTTGCTGCTGGGCACCGGCCTGGTCGCCGGTGCCGCCACGCTGTCGCAACCCGCACTCAACTGGCTGCACCAGGCACCGAGCGCCATGCGTTCCATCGCGCCGCGCATCAAGCCGATGACGCAACAGATCGAAGCCGCGAGTCGTGCCACGCAGACGCTCGTGGGCGGCAGCGCCGCGCGCAACCAGCCGCAGGCAAACAGCGACATCGCATTCACCGCATGGGATGTGATGGCCGGTACGCCGAAGGTGGTGGCAAGCGTGCTCACCGTCGCCCTGCTGGTGTTCTTCTTCCTTGTATACGGCGATGAAATCCTGCGCCGCGCTGTGGAAATCTCCCCGACGTTCGCCTACAAGCGCCACACGGTAAGCATCGTACGCAGCATCCAGATCGAAGTATCGAGCTACCTGCTGCTCACAGCGGCGATCAACGTCACGCTCGGCCTGGTCACATCGGGCATGTTGTATCTCTACGGCGTTCCCGACCCCCTGCTATGGGGCAGCTTCGCCACCATCGCCAACTTCATTCCCTATGTCGGCGCCATCACGACGACAACGGTACTGGCCATCGTCGGCGCACTGCACTTCCAGGACCTCGGCACGGCATTGCTTCCCGCAGCAACCTTCGCCGGCATCACGGCAGTGGAAGGCAACCTCCTCACCCCGATGCTGCAAGGCCGCCGCTCGCGCCTGAGTCCCGTCGCCATCCTGCTCTGGCTACTTGTCTGGGGCTGGCTCTGGGGCATCCCCGGCGCCATCCTCGCGGTCCCGATGCTCACCTGCGTCAAGCTCATCACCGCAAAACTCCGCGGCTGGCAATGGTTCGCGCACATGATCTCCCGCTAACCCCGCACCCCCCTGTAGGAGCGCGCCTCGCGCGCGACCGGCTGAAACGTTCCGCTCCGTAGTAAAACCAAGCTCCCTACCGAAGGGGGTGTGAGCCAATCGCATCGGCGATTAACGCTCCGTAGGAAAGCAGCCTTTGGAGGCTTCGCTCCGTAGGAAGGGCTCGCCTATTGGCCTCGCTGCTCGGCGCTCGAACGTGGCCAAGACCGAGCCGACGGGGGCGGCCCTTGTCGCGCCGGCCTGCGGTGTCCCTCGGGAAAGGAGAGCCGCTGCGCGGCTCGGTGTCTTATGGCTGCGCCCCTTCGGGCCCGGTGAGCGTGCGGGGTTTTTCGACTCGGCTCCTGCCTCGGCGAAAAATGCCGGTCATCCTGACCGGCACCCTACGGGCCTTATCCGCCCACTCCCCTCACCTCCATCAAGTCGCGCCAAGGGCCGCCCCCGCCGGCTCTCCCAAACGGTGCGGTAGACGTGCGGATGAAATCGCGAACACGACAGATGCGCCCTACATCGCGACAACCCGCTTTTGTAGGAGCGTGCTTGCGCGCGACCGGTTGTCGCGAATGATTCGATGGTTTCGTGCTGACCGGTCGCGCGCAAGCACGCTCCTACAGGGGGCGGTGATCGTGTAAAGGATGTCGCGTTGGCAAACACATCAACGCGATTTTTCAGAATCCTTCCATATCCAAACGCGGCCGCAATTTGGTACGGTGTGTGCGTTGCCCACGCGTCCGTGTCATGTCGTGGTGGGCAACCATCGCTCGATGTGTCGAGAAAGTCGCGAGCCAGAGGTGTTTGCACCACCCCTGACCCGCTAACCAAACCAACCTCATAGGAGTTGATATGGCTATGCCAAATACTAAGGCATTCTCACGCCCACCGTCTGTTCCGGACGGTCCAGGGACGTCCTAAACACCTGTCAGGACGCGGCTAACGCCCGCGTTCGTCCTGATTTCTCACGGTTTCTGGCTCTGCCGTCCTACCCGGCGCGTAGCGCCCTGCCTGTGAGAAAACCGGACAAAATGCGGGAATCGTGAGATCTCGTCGCCCGAGTCGATGAGGGGCACGGCCCTTGGCGTGCCCCGCTCGGAAGCGGCGTACCAGGGAAAAACCAAACCATGAGTGATCCGAAAGACGATGGCGTCCTCGGCGAGGGGAGCTTTGGCCTGAATACCGAGGCCAGTATGGACACGCTGATGAATGATGCGACGGCGTGGCAGGCGTATGCCGAGGCGATGCAGTCGGTGCTTACCGAGTACATGGCCGAAAGCGAATTGCCGAATCAGCGGTGTGTCGCCAGAGCCATGTCCGGTGTGAACGTGCTTTATCGCATGAGCCTGCAATGCACCAAGCAAGCGAACGTGCGGCGTATGTGGGATGAGGTGCGCGCGTTGGGAGGGGCCAAGTGATGGCGCAGCGTGTCGAGATCGCCAAGGCCATGTGTGGGGTGGTGCTGCTGGGCATCAATATCGCCGTCTTGATGGGGAAGCGCGAGGATGGCGATCCGCTATCGAAGGGGGCGAAGTGGAATGTGGCGTTGGCGTTTAGTGCATTCGTGGTCGGCGCGTTGGCCGTGGCGGTGTTTGCGTCGGAGTCGTGTACGGTGATTGAGCCGGTGTGGACGTGGACGTTGGATATCGCCGGGGCGACGTTGTTTGGGGCGACGATGGCGGCGTTGTGGTTGGGGTGGTTGGCGCCGGGGCCACGGTAGGCGTATCGCGAGCGCCTATCGCGGATGCGATCCGCTCCCACCCCTTCGGTAGCAACCTCTCTACGGTGTGGTGGTAGCCGATCGCATCGGCGATCAACCTCGCGATCACCTGCTTGTGTAGGAGCGCGCCTTGCGCGCGACCGGTCAGGGCGAAACCATCATGTCATTCGCGACAACCGGTCGCGCGCAAGCACGCTCCTACACAAGCAGATGGTCGCAACGTGGGGAGCAAAAGCAGGTTGTCGCAGCGTTTGGCTAGCAAGCAGATTGCGGCGGCGTGGGGAGAGCAAGCAGGCTGTCGTAACGTAGGCAGAGCAAACAAGTTGCCGCAACGTGTGGAGAGCCGGCGGGGGTGGCCCTTGGCGCGACTTGATGGAGGTGAGGTGAGTGGGCGGAAAAGGCCCGTAGGGTGCCGGTCAGGATGACCGGCATTTTTCGCCGAGGCAGGAGCCGAGTCGAAAAACCCCGCACGCTCACCGGGCCCGAAGGGGCGCAGCCATAAGACACCGAGCCGCGCAGCGGCTCTCCTTTCCCGAGGGACACCGCAGGCCGGCGCGACAAGGGCCACCCCCGTCGGCTCGGTCTTGGCCACGTTCGAGCGCCGAGCAGCGAGGCCGTAAGGCGAGCCCACCCTACGGAGCGAAGCCTCCAAAGGCTGCTTTCCTACGGAGCGTTAATCGCCGATGCGATTGGCTCCCACCCCTTCGGTAGGGAGCTTGGCGTTGCTACGGAGCGCGCCGTTTCAACCGGTCGCGCGCGAGGCGCGCTCCTACAGGGGAGTTACCAGCCGATTTTGGCGCGGTCGCGGTAGAACTGGCCGTTGCCGGAGTCGCGTTCGGGGAGTAGGGCGGCCCATACGATGCCTTCCGCACCCTCGGCTACGGGGCGGCCGCCTTTGCCGCCCATCGTCGTTGCGGTCCAGCCGGGGGAGACGGCGTTGATGAGGATGCCGCTGCCGCTCATTTCGCGTGCGATGACCTGCGTGTACGCGTTGAGTGCGGCTTTCGATACGCGATAGGCGGGTGCCTTGTCGCCGCACATCGCGACGGTGGCGCATTCGCTTGATACGTTGACGATGCGGCCGTAACCGTGGCGGCGCATCAGGGGTAGTGCTTCGGCTGTGAGCATCCATACGCCGAGCAGGTTGACGTCGAGGGCGCCGCGAATGGCGTCGATGTCCGGGCGTTCGGCGCGGGCGTCGTGGTCGAAGTAACCACCGGCGTTGTTCACCAGGATGTCCAGGCGACCGAATTTGCCGTCGATGGTGGCGATGGCGGCTTCGACATCGGCGGCCTTGGTGACATCCAGTTTCAGTGCGTAGGCATCGCCACCGAGTTCGCGAACCGCTTTCACGGCCTTGTCGTTCTTGCCTGGCTCGCGCATGCCCATGAAGACGGTGACGCCGAGCGAGGCGAGCTGCTTGGCCACTTCCAGACCGATGCCGCGATTGGCCCCCGTCACCAGCGCGATGCGCTGGGTGAGCGGGGGTTCGACGGCGGTCGGAAGGGCCCGCTTGCCGGTGACCGGCAGGCGGTGGACCTTCGCTACGTTCATGGGGCAGCCGCCACCTGGGAGCAGGTGGTGTCGCCGCAGGCCTGCCAGCCGCCGCCCAGTGCCTTGTACAGCTGCACGGCACGGGTGTTGATGGCGGCTTCGGCCTCGGCGAGCTGATCTTCGGCCGAGAGCTGCGTACGTTCGGCGTCGAGCAGTTCGAGGTAGTCGGTGCGGCCGGCGTCGTAGCGCAGCTTGGCCAGCTGTGCCGCCTTGCGGCTTTCGTCGGCCTGCACGATCAGCTTCTGCACGCGCTCGCGCTGAAGGTTGAAGCCCACCAGCGAGTTGTCTACGTCTTCCAGTGCGGAGAGCACCGTGCGGTCGTAGTTGGCGCGGGCTTCTTCGGCTTGCGCCTTGGCACCCTTCACACCGGCGTTGACGCGCTGCACGTTGAGGCCGGCCCAGGAGATGCTCGGGGCGATGGACCATGCGCGCGATTGCGCACCGCCGAAGTCGTTGCTGCGACCGGCAAGGAAACCGACGAAACCACCCAGCGAGATGTGCGGGAACCAGTCGGCCTTGGCGACGCCGATGCGGGCATTGGCAGCAGCCAGCTGACGCTCTGCGATGCGGATGTCCGGACGACGCGAAAGCACTTCGTCGGCACCACCGATGGCGAGGCTGACGTCGATGGGCTTGAACGTGGCCGGCGACAGATCGACGTCCAGTTCGCCCGGGCGTTCGCCGAGCAGCACCGCGATGCGGAACTGGTCGGCCTTGGCCTGGGTTTCTAGTACCGGAAGCTGTGCCTCCACGGCGGCAAGACGTGCCTTGGCGCTGGCCAGATCCTGTTCGGCACCCGTGCCGATCTCGACACGGGCGGCGATCACCTTCAGCGAATCCTGCTGGTTGGTGATGTCACGCTTGGCCACGTCGATGCGCAGCTGGGTGCCACGCAGGTCGAAGTAGTTGCGCGCCACTTCGGCGAACAGGCTCACCTGCGCATTCTGCAAGGCGGCCATGCTGCCGTCCGCATCGGCGCGGGCAGCCTCGACCGAACGGCGGATGCCGCCGAACAGGTCGAGTTCCCACGAGGCGTCGAAGCCGGCCTGATAGCTGGTAACGGTCGAACGCTGGTCGCTGAAGCCCGGCTGCTGCTGGCGTGCCCGCGAGTAGGACACGCCGGTTTCGACATCCGGAATCTGCCGCGACTCTTCGCTGCCCAGCGCCGCACGCGCCTGCTTCAGGCGAGCCACCGCGATGCGCAGGTCAGGCGCGTTCTTCGCGGCGCGTCCGATTAGCGAATCGAGGGTGGGATCACCGAACTGCTTCCACCATTGCGCCTGGAAGTCGGTGGCCTGCTGCTGCGACGGATCGACGCCCTGCAGGGTTACCGGGCTTTCTTTCGGTGCGTGGTAGTCCGGCCCCACGCTCGCGCAACCGGCGAGCACGAGGGCGGTGAACAGGGCAGTGCTGCGGAACAGCGTTTTCATGACTTACGACTCCCGTGCTGCATGGGCGGTGAGGCGGCGTTCGCGGCGGATGGCGCGACGGGCCTCGGTGCGCTCGTTCCACGCGCGGATCAGCACATAGAAGAGCGGGGTGAAGATCAGGCCGAAGAAGGTGACGCCGAGCATGCCGGAGAACACGGCCACACCCATGGCGTGACGCATTTCCGCACCGGCACCGTGCGAGGTGACCAGCGGCACCACGCCCATGATGAACGCGAAGGACGTCATCAGGATCGGGCGCAGTCGCAGTCGGGCCGCTTCGAGCACGGCATCCACGCGGTTCATGCCTTCGATTTCGGCTTCGCGGGCGAATTCCACGATCAGGATCGCGTTCTTGCACGCCAGGCCCACCAGAACGATCAGGCCGATCTGGGTAAAGATGTTGTTGTCGCCACCGGTGATGAGCACACCGAAGATGGCGGACAGCAGCACCATCGGCACGATCAGGATCACGGCCAGCGGCAGGCTGAGGCTTTCGTACAGCGACGCCAGCACCAGAAACACGAGCAGCACCGACAGCGGGAACACCAGCACCGCGGTGTTGCCGGCGAGGATCTGCTGATACGTCAGTTCCGTCCACTCGAAGGTCATGCCGTTGGGCAGGTTGGCCTTCACCAGTGCTTCCATCGCATCCTGCGCCTGGCCCGTGCTGTAACCCGGGGCCGGGCCGCCGTTGATTTCGGCGGTGGGGAAGCCGTTGTAGTGCTGCACGCGATCCGGGCCGTTGGTCTGGCGCACGGTGAGGAACGAACCCAGCGGAATCAGATCGCCGTTGGCGTTGCGCGTCTTCAGGCCCACGATGTCCGAGGGCTCATGACGGAACGACGGCTCCGCGGACACGTTCACCTGGTAGGTGCGGCCGAAGCGGTTGAAGTCGTTGACGTAGAGCGAGCCGAGGTAGGCCTGCATGGTCTGGAACACGTCGCCCAGGTCGATGCCTTCGGACTTGGCCTTCTCGCGATCCACGTCGGCGTCGAACTGCGGCACGCTCACCTGGTAGCTGGTGAACAGGCCGGCAAGCTCGGGCGTCTTGTGGCTGGCGGCGATCACGCCCTGGGTCTGCTTGAACAGCTCCTCGAAGCCAAGGTCGGCGCGGTCTTCGATCTGCATGCGGAAACCGCCGATCGTGCCGAGGCCGTTCACGGGCGGCGGCGGGAAGATCGCGATGTACGCATCCTGCACCGACGCGAACTTGGCATTCAGGGCAGCGGCGATGGCATTGGCCGAGAGGTCGGCCGAACGACGCTCCTCGAACGGCTTCAGCGTGACGAACACGATGCCGGCGTTGGTGCTGTTGGTGAAGCCGTTGATCGACAGGCCCGGGAACTGCACGGCGCTTTCCACGCCAGGCTGTGCCAGCGCGATATCGCCCATGCGGCGGATCACGTTTTCGGTACGATCGAGCGAGGCGGCATCGGGCAGCTGCGCAAACGACACCAGGTACTGCTTGTCCTGCGGGGGCACGAAGCCGGTCGGCGTCTTGGAGAAGCCGAGGAAAGCGAGGCCGACGAGGCCCGCGTAGATCACCAGCACGATGGCCGAGAAGCGCAGGATCTTCTGCACGCCGCTCACATAGCCATTGGCTGCACGTTCGAAGGTGCGGTTGAACGGACGGAACAGCCAGCCGAGGCTCTTGTCCATCCAGATCGTGAGCTTGTCCTTCGGCTCGTTATGGCCCTTGAGCAGGATGGCCGACAGCGCCGGGCTCAGGGTCAGCGAGTTGAAGGCCGAGATCACCGTCGAGATGGCGATGGTCAGCGCGAACTGGCGATAGAACTGGCCGGTGAGGCCGCTGATGAAGGCGGCTGGCACGAACACGGCGCACAGTACGAGGGCCGTGGCGACGATGGGGCCGGTCACTTCGGTCATGGCCTGGCGCGTGGCCATCTTCGGATCGAGGCCATGCTCGATATGGCGCTCCACGTTTTCCACCACCACGATGGCGTCGTCCACCACGATACCGATGGCCAGCACCAGGCCGAACAGCGACAGCGCGTTGAGCGAGAAGCCCGCGATGTACATGATCGCGAAGGTGCCGATCAGCGAGACGGGCACGGCCACCAGCGGGATGATCGAGGCGCGCCAGGTCTGCAGGAACAGGATCACCACCAGCACCACGAGCACGATGGCCTCGAACAGCGTGTGCACCACGGCGTCGATGGAGCCGCGCACGAACACCGTCGGGTCGTAGACGATGGAGAAGTCCACGCCCTGGGGGAAATCCTTCTTCAGCTCGGCCATCTCCTTGCGCACTTCGTCGGAGATCGCGATCGCGTTCGAGCCCGGGCGCTGGAAGATGGGAATCGCCACCGCCTCGCGGTTGTTCAGCAGGCTGCGCAGCGCGTAGTTGTTCGAGCCCAGTTCCACGCGTGCGACGTCGCGCAGGTGGGTGACCGAACCGCTGGCATCGCTGCGGACGATGATGTTGAGGAAGTCGTCTTCGGTAATGAGACGGCCGCGCGTGTTGATGTTGACCTGGAAGGCATTGCTGTTCGGGCCCGGGGGCGCGTTCAGTGCACCGGCGGCCACCTCGATGTTCTGCTCGCGGATCGCCTTCACCACGTCGCCCGTGGTGAGGTTGCGGATGGCGAGCTTCTCCGGGTTCATCCAGATGCGCATGCTGTATTCGCCGGCGCCGAACAGCTGCACGTCACCCACGCCGTCCAGGCGGGCGAGCTGGTCCTTGATGTGCGTGCGGGCGTAGTTCGACAGGTAGAGCATGTCGTAACGGTGATCCGGCGAGGTGAGGTGAACCACCATCGTCAGGTCGGGCGAGCTCTTGTTGGTGGTGACGCCGAGGCGCTGCACTTCCTCGGGCAGGCGCGGCAGCGCCTGCGACACGCGGTTCTGCACCTGCACCTGGGCGTTGTCCAGGTCGGTGCCGAGGGCGAAGGTCACGGTGAGGGTCATCGCGCCGTCGCTGGTGGACTGCGACGAGGTGTAGAGCATGCCTTCCACGCCGTTGATCTGCTCTTCGAGCGGCGTGGCGACGGTTTCGGCGATCACCTTGGGGTTGGCGCCAGGGTAGGTGGCTTTCACCACCACCGTGGGCGGCACCACTTCCGGGTATTCGCTGATCGGCAGCTTGAACACGGCGATACCGCCCGCGATCAGGAACAGCACCGACAGCACGCCCGCGAGGATCGGCCGTTCGACGAAGAATTGGGCGATTTTCATGGAAGGATCAGTCCTGGTTCTGGGCGACGCTGTCCACGCCTGCCCGGCGTGACGCGACGCTGCGTCCGTTGTCTGGCGTGAGCGAGGTCATGGCGACGCGCTTGGCGTTCACTTCGACGCCGGGACGCACGTGCTGCAGACCGTTCACCACCACCACGTCTTCGGCATTCACGCCCTCGACGACACGCAGGCCATCGACGAGCGCGCCGGTGGACACGCGGCGGTATTCCACCTTCTTGTCCTTGCCGAGCACGTAGACGAACTTGTTGCCGAGATCGGTGCCCACGGCCTTGTCGTCGATGAGGGCACGCGGCTGGGTATCTCCGCTTTGCAGTTCGACGCGTGCGAACAGGCCGGCGGTGTAGGCACCATCGGCATTCGGGAACACCGCGCGCAGGCGGATCGTGCCGGCGCCGCTGCGAATCTGGTTGTCGACGAAATCGATCTTGCCCTTGTGCGGGTAGCCGTCTTCGTCAGCCAGGCCCATTTCCACTTCCGGCGCGCGGCCGTTCTGGCGGCGCAGGCGATCGAGTTTCAGGAAGCTCTGCTCGTCCACGTCGAAGTAGACGTACATCGGGTCCACGCTCACCACGCTGGTCAGCGTGTCGTTCGGGGTGACGAGGTTGCCCGGGGTAATCAGCTGATTGCTGACCTTGCCGTCGACCGGTGCGCGCACCTGGGTGAACGAGAGGTTGAGCTGGGCGGCGTCGAGCGCAGCCTGGGTCGAAGCAACCTGGGCGCGGGCGCTGGCCGAGGCGGTGTCGAGGCTGTCGGCCTCTTCACGCGACACGGCGTGCTGTTCCACCAGCTTCGTGCCGCGGGCGGCGTTGGCATCGGCGAGCTTCGCCTGGGCCTTGGCCTGGATCAGGTTGGCCGCCAGGCGGTCCACTTCGGCCGTGTACGGGCGCGGGTCGATGGTGAAGAGCAGGTCGCCCTTCTTCACCGAGGCGCCTTCGCGGAAATGGGCCGAGTCGATATAGCCGCTGACGCGGGGCTTGATCTGGATGGTGTCCACCGACTGGATGCGGCCGGTGAAGGCGGCAGTGTCGGCGACCGGGCGCAGGAGGACCTGGGCGACGGTGACTTCGGGGGCTGGCATGGCGGCCGCCGGCTCGGCGGCGTGGCTGGGACCACCCGCGCTCAACCAGAGGGCCGACGCAATCGCAACCGCCAGGGCGGACGAACCGAACAGGATTTTCTTCTTCATGGTAGTCCTGGGAGCTGATCGGAATGGCGTTGCGGTGCCGCATGATCGAGCCTCAACTTAAGTTGAGGTCAAGGCGGTCCGCTTCAGGTGGCGAAATCTAGGTCTTGCCCGTCAAGCGAAAAATGGGTCTACAATCACCTCGCCTGTGACGGCCAGTCACGAATGCATCCTTTGGGGAGTCGGCGATGGAAGACTTTTCCGCTATCAGCGTGTTTGTCCGGGTGGTCGAGGCGAAGAGTTTTTCCGCCGCGGCGCAGCATCTGGAGATGACCCCCTCGGGGGTGAGCCGGGCTATTTCCCGCCTGGAAGAAAACCTCGGGGCGCGCCTTTTCTTCCGCTCGACACGTTCGCTGCGGTTGACCGACGATGGCTCCGCGTTCTACGCACGATGCAAGGAGATACTTGCAGATCTCACCGAGGCCACGGAGGCCCTGGGCTACGCCAGGACCAAGCCGGCGGGCAAGCTGAAGGTGGCCGCGTCATCGGCCGTGGGGCGTGCCGCGCTCATCCCGAATCTCGCGGAATTCGAGCGCCGTTTCCCCGATATCCGCCTCGAAATGACCATGTGCGATTTCCCGTTCGACCTGAACGAGGAAGGCTTCGACTGCGCCATCCGCATGGGCGAACTGGCCGATTCGAGCCTCATCGCACGCAAGATCGGCCACTTCAGCAACGTGCTGTGCGCCTCGCCAGGCTACCTCGGCCGTCACGGCACGCCCTCGACCATCGAGGAGTTGCGCCAGCACAAGACGGTGAACTTCGTGCACCCCAGCACGGGCAAGCCGTCGCAGTGGCAGTTCGACACTCCGGGCGGCCGCGTCTCGGTGGACGTGGACGCACACATGCTGATCAATGACGGCGAGTCGGTGATCCAGGCCGCCATCGCGGGCCTGGGCATCATCCAGGCGCCGCATTGCCTTGCCGCATGCGCACTGGAGAAGGGCATGCTGGAAATTATCATGACTGACACGATTTCCACTGGCTCCAACCTGTGGATCGTCTACCCGCAGAAGCGCCACCTTTCGGCGCGCGTGCAGGCCTTTATCGAGTGGACCAGCGAGTTGTTCCAGCGCACAAGCGAACCGCAGTGCAAGATCGTGGAACAGCAGCAGGCCGAACTCATGAAGATGCAGAAGATGGCGATGCCGGCGGTGGCGAAGGTCGCCTGACCGCCGGCGGTCAGGTCACTCGGCGGCGCAGTTCACGAGGGGCGTCGCCGGGCGATGCCCGTCGATGAGGAACGCCCGGGCAAGGTGCGCCGCACAGGCGTCATGCATGACGGGGTCCTTGCTCATGACCAGCGTGCCATGGCGTGTCGATGCCATCGCCTTGACGATATCGGTATGCATCGCCGCGGTATCGCCTTCCTTGCGCAATGCCAGCACCGGCGTATTGCCGGCATCCGGATGTACCGGCGTCGGCGCCACGTTGCGCAGCCAGTGCGAGCAGACCATGCCGACGAAGCCTTCGCCGTATTGCGCCAGCGGTGCCTCACGATCCAGCCCGACGATGCGTTGCTTCCATAGGCCAAGGGGAGCGCGATAGGAATCGTCATCCACGCATGCGCGAGCGATGACGTCACGCGTATGGGCCTGCGAGGTGGGTTTGCGCCCGCTACCGGACAGGTTCTCCTGGTCGGAAGGTGAGTCCGACGCAATCAGGCGGAAGGTGGCGTCCGGAAGGAAGTCCGCCCCCACTGGGCCGTAGCCTTTTGCACAGTAGGGCCGCAGCTCGGGCGATGCCGATGCCATGCAGCGGCCGACCTCCAGTGCGTTCTTCAGGACGCGGGGTTCGGCGATATGGTCGTCCACCAGTACGCGGAACCAGGCGGGAAGTCGTGCAAATCCCGCCGTCGCATCGATGGATGCATCGACGAGAGATAATGCATTCCGGTAGAGCGCGCCGCGCGCCATCAGGCCCGATAGTGTGGCCCCCCAGCGGGTGGCGGTGAAATCCACGGGGCTGTCCAGGACCACGGGAGACATGGCGCCAGGATGGACGGCGAGATACCGGGCGACGACCCAGGCGCCTTGCCCCGTGGCGTAGATGGCGCCGAAGTCTTCACCCAGCCGGCTGCGCAGACTCTCGATGTCGCCCAGGCGCTGGCGGATGCCTGCGTAGGGGGCCATGGAGTCACCGGAACACGTGAAGGCCAGCAGGACGGCACGATTGGCCGCCGCATCAAGATTGGCCGCTGAGGTATCGATGCCGAAGCGGCGGTAGGTAGCGAGGCCGCCCTCGTCGGCTGCCGACAGGCAGGCATTGTCGGCACCGGGTGTCAGTCCGCGAGGGGCGACGGTGACCACATCGAAGGTGCGTGCCAGCGCCTTCCAGTCGTCGAGCGTGCTCTGCCTCCAACGCTCGACCTGCTGGCTAAGCGCCTGGGCAGGTGTCAGGTCGCTCTCCCCTGGAACCAGCAGCATGACGCCACGTCGGTGTGCCGGTTCCGCCGGACGCATCCGACAGACCTCGATCTGGCGGGTTTCCGCTGTATCGCCGTGATAATCGAGTGGAACGGAGAGGCTGGTGCAGTCAACGCCCGGCGTGGCCGAAGGGGTCCAGGCGACAGGTGTGGCGCCAGCGTCCTGGCTGGCCGCCAGAGCAAGCAGCGGCAGCCAGGCGTGGCGAAAAACGGAAGGCACGATGCGATCCATGAGGGGCGTCCTTGTCCATTCAAACCCATGACACTAGGGTTGGCGCCCGCCATCGGATAGAGGTGCCGGAGGACGCTTGTGTAGTCCTCCGGCAAGGAAGCCAGGTCAGCAACGTCGATGGGAAGGCGTTCAGCGTTTGTCGGGCATGGGCTCGTAGTGGCACTTGGTGACGGCGCTGGCCGGCAGTGCGCCGGTCAGCAGGTAACGGGCGGCGGTTCGTTCGATACACGGCGAGAGGCTCTTGCCGAGCAGGCCATGATCGCTGGTGTCGCGTGCGAGCACGGCCCGTGCTCGGGGCATCAGTGCCATGGTGGCACGGGCACCCTCCCAGGTCGTGGTGCGGTCGTATTCGCCGTTGAGGATGAGTGCCGGAGGCAGTTTCGCCAGCTTGCGGACATCAGGGAAACGATTCTGCGTGCGTGGCCATTGGGCGCACACCAGCGAGGTCACGATATCGCCTTCGCCCAGACTGAACGACCAGCCGATACTGTTGAGCAGGAACCGCCGCCAGGTATCGACGTTCCGTTCCCAGGGAGCATCGTTGCATTGCACGGCAAGGTTGGTGCCGGTAGAGATATCGGATTCGTCGTTGCCCGTGCGGTGAAGCATGGGCGGACGCGGAATAGCCGCGTACAGATGCGCAGCTGCCACGATGGTGGCATGGTTGACCTGCGTGTCCTTGCTGAAGTCGTGGGTGTCGAGGGCTGCGCGCACCTGGCGTAGCGTCATCCCGTTCGTCAGCCAGTTCGACAGCGTGACGGCAGCCAGCACGTCTTCGGGCGTTTCGATGTCGGCCTGCCACGCCACCCGCAGCGACAGCGGCATGCGCATGAGCTTCACCAGCACGCTGCCGGCCTGCATCCCCAGCCCGTAGGCCTGAGCATCGTTGGCGGCAGGCTGCACCGCTGCGTCGATGAGGGCCTGGTCGCGGCGCGCGAGGTCCGTCTTGACGATGTCGTTCCACGTCCTGGTGACGTCCATGACACCGTCCAGCACCATGTGGCTTACCCGGTCCGGATAGCTGGCGCCGTACCAGAGCGCGGTCAGCGAACCATAAGATGCTCCGTAGAACGATAATTTGTCGTAACCGCTGGCCATGCGAAGGGATTCGATGTCTTTCACATAGGTATCGGTGTCCACACCCAGTGCTTGCGAGGCGGGGCCACAGTTCCTCGCATAGTTTCGTGTCAGCTCCAGGAGTCCACGCCATGCACGGTTGCTGTCACGGTTTTCATACAGCTCATGCAGGGGGAGTTCGCGATCGTAGTCGCACTCCAGGCGGTTATCGGGGTTCATGCCGCGGGGCACGAGCGTGATGAGATCGAACTGCCCGGCGACCTTGTTGAATTCGCCGAACACTTCGTCATCCGGCGCGACATCGACCCAGTTCACGGCGGTTCGCTCAAGCGTTTCACGCGGGTCGTGGCCGGGGCCACCGAAGTTGAAGAAGATGGCCTTGCGTGGCGTGTCGATGTGGCCATGACGTACGCGCATGACCTGCACCTCGGTCGTCTTCCCGGTGGGGTTGCGGTAGTCCAGGGGCACGCGGAGACTGGCGCACAGCACGCTGGTGCCCGGATGTTCCTCGCCGATATACGGATTGGAGCGCTCGCAGGTATCCCAGTCGAGATCGGTCGTGGAGGCCAGCGTATCGCCTGCATGGAAAAGACAGGCAGCCAGGATGCCCATGGCCAGCGGATGACGTGTGGAGCGGGGTTTGCGTTCCTGCATGAAATGTCCTTGTTCGTTGCTGGAACCATCGGTACGCGATGTGGCGTATCCGATGGTGCGTCCGAACGTAGGACATGGGCGTTGCGTGGCCTATAGGTGCATGGAGGGACGCGACCGGCCAAGGGGCGACAACGCTGTCATGAAATCCTTGATGTGCGTGTCATCCGCCGCAGTGAGCCATTGCTGGCCCAGCGTTGCCGGACGACACCGACCTGTCGTTGGTCGCGCACCGTGCATAGGCATTCCGGTGCGCGAGCTTTGCGCTCACACGCCCGAGGGCAGGAACAACAGCAGCGCAGCACCCAGGGCGATGCGATACACCGCGAAGGCCGTGAAGCGATGCGAGCGGATGTAGCCGAGCAGCCACTTCACGGCCGCGAAGGCGACGATGGTCGAGACGACGAAGGCCACGGCCAGGCCGGTCCAGTCCTCACCGGCGGCTCCGCCATTGTGGAAGGTCTTCAGCAGCTCGTAGCCCGTAGCGGCGTACATCGTTGGGATGCCGACGAGGAAGGCGAATTCCGTGGCGGCGGCGCGATTGCTCGTGCCGGCCAGCATGGCGACGAAGATGGTGGCCGCCGAGCGCGACGTACCCGGGAACACGCCGGCAACGATCTGTGCGAAGCCGACGAGGATCGCTACCTTCCAGGTTACCGTCGTGCGATCGGGCTGCTTCGCGGCGAGGCGTTCGGCCACGATCATCCAGATGCCACCGATGATGAGCGCCCATGCGATCGGCGTGATGTTCTCGGGCAGCTTGAAGCCCAGCTTGGTCACGATAAGGCCGAGCACCGCGGTGATGAGAAAGGCCACGGCGAGCTTCGCGATGTAGGCGCGGGTTTCCGGGCGCCGCCAGTTCAGCACGAAGCTCCACAGCGTGCGCCAGTAGATGAAGGTGACGGCGAGGATCGCGCCGGCCTGGATGGCCACGTTGAACAGGTCGGAGCGTGCACCGAGCCAGCGTTCGGCGATCAGCAGGTGACCCGTGCTGGAGACGGGCAGGAATTCGGTGATTCCCTCGACGATGCCGAGCAGGATGGCGCTGATGAGGTCGTTCACGTGACTCGCTTTCTCGTTGGGGCGGCGCCATAGCTTAGCCGCTGAGCGGCCTGCACCGTCACATCGTGCCCACGCGGGGCACTGTTACTTTCGCCCGACGCATGGACGACCCCGGCGGTCGTCCATTCGCAAGAATTCGCATACGGACCTGCCCATGGCGCCTCCCACTTTCCGGATACGCGTCGCCATCCTGGCGGCGACCCTGACCCTCGGCGCCTGCGCGCCGCCGGTCCGGCCACCCAGCTTCGTCCCGCGTGACGAGGTGCCCCTGGCCGGCCTGCCGACGGGCAAGGCCGGCTGGCCCGAGCCCGACTGGTGGCATCGCTATGGCGATGCCCAACTGGACCGGATCGTCGATCTCGCCATGCGCGGCTCGCCCAACCTGGAGCAGGCCGAGGCCCGTTACCGCGCGGCATCGCGTGCCGTGGATTCGGCCCGCGCCGAGCTGAATCCGCAGGTGCGCGGGCTGCTGGGCGGCTCGCATGGCTACAGCGACGTCACGCTGCGTGGCGAGGCGCCCGGTGCCACCGGCAATGCACAGGGCTTCCAGTTGAGCCCAGGACATAGCTGGAGCAACAGCGGCGTGGCTGGCGCGCTGGCCACCTGGGACATCGACCTGTGGGGCAAGCAGAAGGATGCCGTGGCCGCCGCCGTGGGCCAGGCCCGGGCGGCCGAGGCCGAGCGGGCGTCGGCCGCCGCATCCCTGCAATACAACGTCGTGAACACGTATTTCGACTGGCAGGCACAGCAGGCGCGCCTTGCGGTGGCGAAGCATGCAGCGGACAGCGCCGCGCAATACCGGGAACTGGTCGAGCTTCGCGTGCACGGCGGGCTGGACGATCCGACCACGCTCGACCAGGCCGATGGCCAGCTGGCGCAGCAGCGCGGCGCCGTGGCGCAACTGGAGGGCGCGTCGGCGCTGGACCTGGCCCAGCTCGCCGCGCTGGCCGGGGTGTCGCCGACGGCACTGGGTACGTTGTCGTCCGTGCCGTTGCCCACGCCCGATACCGAACTGCCGCCCGACGCACGCCTGGGCCTGCTCGCCCGTCGTCCTGACATTGCTGCCGCGCGCTGGCAGATCGAGGCCTCGTCGCGGCAGATCGACCAGGCACGCAAGGCCTATTACCCGGACGTGAGCCTGATGGCCCTGGGTGCATTCCTGCGCACCTATCCGAACCTCGGCTCCGGTACTCGCACGGACCTGACCCTCGGCAACATCGGTCCATCGGTGCAGTTGCCCATTTTCAGCGGAGGCCGGCTGAAAGCGCAGTTCGAGAGCGCCCAGGCGCAGCTCGATACAGCGGTGGCGCAATACGACGGTGCCGTGGTGCAGGCCGCCGGCGATATCGCCCAGGGTGTGGCGCGGCTGCGCATGCTCGATGCCCAGAAGCAGCAGCAGGACCGCCAGTTCGATGCCGCGCAGGCACAGCAGCGCAAGGCGGGTGACCGTCGCTCGAAGGGACTGATCGACGACCGCAACTGGCTCAATGCCGACATGCAGGTCGACCAGCAACGCGATGCCCGCCTGCAGCTCACCGGCCAGATGATTTCCGCGAACCTCTCACTCATTCATGCGCTGGGTGGCGGCTACCACGCCGACGACCTGCCCGATCTACCGGCCACCGCCGCCGGCAAGGAATCCACGCGATGACTCCCGAAAACGACGATCCCCGCGACGAAGGCGCGAGCGAACCGCTGCCCTACAAGTATCGCTACAAGTACCTGCACAAGTACGGTGATGAATCGTCGCCGGAGGAAAAGGGCGACGACAGGCATGCCGATGACCGCAGCAAGGCGGACGACAAGGATCACGCCGCTGGCGGTGACAAAGACAAGGGCAAGGATGGCGACAAGGAAAAAGACGAGAACAAGAAGAAAGAAGATGATCCGAAGGCGAAGCGGAAGAAGATCCTGATTCTTTCGATCATCGCCGCCGTCTTCATCCTGGCGGGCATTACCTGGCTGTTGCTCTACCTCTTCGTATTCTCCCTGCGCGAAACCACCGACGATGCCTACATCAAGGGCGACATGGTGACGGTCTCGTCCCGTGTGGCGGGCACCGTCGTCGAGGTGGCTGCGGAGGAAACCGATCGCGTCCATGCCGGGCAGGTGCTGATCCGCCTCGATCCGGTGGATGCACGCGTGTCGCTCATGAATGCCGAAGGCCAGCTGGCGCAGGCCGTGCGCGAGGCACAGGCGAAGATGCAGCAGGCCAACCAGGCCGATGCGGCCATTCCGCAGCGACGTGCCCAGTACGAACAGGCGCGCGATGAGTACAACCGTCGCCATCCGCTGCTGGAGCGTCGTGCGGTATCGGCCGAGGAAGTCGACACGGGCAAACGACAGATGCAGCAGGCACAGGCTGCCTTGCAGGCCGCCGAACGCGAGGCCGCAGCGGCCCACGCGCAGGTGGATGGCACCACCGTGGAGAATTTCCCCGCGGTGGTCCAGGCCCGGGCCCAGTTCCGTAACGCCTGGGTCAACAACGGCCGCAACGCCATCGTCTCGCCCATCGAGGGGTACGCAGCCCGTCGTCAGGTACAGGTAGGCCAGCGCATACAGCCGGGGCAGGACCTGCTCACGATCGTGCCGTTGTCCGATCTGTGGGTCGATGCCAACTTCAAGGAAACCCAGCTCCAGCACATCCGTATCGGCCAGCCGGTGAAAGTCACTACCGATATGTACTCAGGCGTGGAATACCACGGCAAGGTCATCGGCTTGAATGCGGGCACGGGTAGCGCGTTCTCGCTGCTGCCGGCCGAAAATGCCACGGGCAACTGGATCAAGGTCGTGCAGCGCCTGCCGGTACGCGTGTCGCTGGACGCGGAAGACCTTCGCAAGCATCCGTTGCGCGTGGGCCTGTCCGCGGATGTGACCGTCGATACGCATGATCGCGATGGTCGCGTGCTGTCCGAGACACCACGCAGCAAGCCGCTGATGACCACCAACGTCTACGAGCAGGAAATGGGCGAGGCCGATCAGCACGCACTGGAGATCATCCGCGCGAACACCGTGCAGGTGCCCGCGCCCGTGCCGGCGAAGCGCAGCTAAGCCATGGCAGGCGGCAGCACTTCACTGGCGCCGCTGCGAGGCGGCCAACTGGCCTTGCTCACGGCGGGCGTCGCACTGGCGACGTTCATGGAGGTGCTCGATATCTCCATCGTGAACGTCTCCGTGCGCACCATCGCGGGCAATCTCGGCGTCAGCAGCAACGAAGGCACGATGGCGATCAGTGCCTATTCCATGGCCAGTGCGGTCATGCAGCCGCTGACCGGATGGGTGGCGAAGCGTTTCGGCGAGGTGCGGACGTTCAGCGTCTCTGTGCTGCTGTTCGTGGTCTTTTCGGCGCTGTGTGGCCTGGCGCAGAGCATGCCGATGCTCATCGTGTTCCGCCTGTTGCAGGGTGCCGTGTCGGGGCCAATGGTGCCGTTGTCGCAGACCCTGCTGCTTAACAACTATCCGCCGGCCAAGCGCCCCATCGCGCTGGCGCTATGGGCGATGACGGTCGTGGTGGCTCCCGTCTTCGGCCCGATTCTGGGTGGCTGGATCACCGACAACTATCACTGGTCGTGGATCTTCTTCATCAATATTCCCGTGGGCCTGTTCGCCCTGATCATCACCATCACCCTGCTGCGCGGCCGGGAATCGAAGGTGGTGAAGATGCCGGTGGACGCCATTGGCCTCTTCCTTCTGGCGGTTGGCGTGGGCTGCCTGCAGTTCATGCTGGACAACGGCAACGATGATGACTGGTTCACCTCAAAGACCATTACGGTGCTGGCGATCGTGGCGCTGGTGTGCCTGACCTTCCTGGTGGCATGGGAACTGATGCACAAGAACCCCGTGGTGGAGCTGCGCCTGCTGGGCAAGCGCAACTTCTTCATCGGCGTGCTGTGCCTGTCGCTGGGCATGTTCGCGTTCTTCGGCGGCACCGTGGTGATGCCCATGTGGGTGCAGGAGGTGATGGGCTATACCGCCACCTGGGCCGGTTTCGTCGTGGCACCCATCGGCATACTTGCCATCTTCATGTCGCCACTGGTCGGCGCGTTCCAGAACAAGTTCGACCTGCGCCTGCTGAATACGCTGGGTTTTGCGATCTTTGCCGGTGCTTCATTCTGGATGGCGACGTTGAATACGACGGCGCCTTATGCGGAGCTGGCGCTGCCGCGCTTGATGATGGGTGCGGGCGTGGCACTGTTCTTCGTGCCGGTGAACCAGATCATCCTGTCTGGCATCCCTGATGAGCAGGTGGCCAGTGCATCGGGTCTGTCGAACTTCTTCCGCACGCTGGCAGGGAGTATCGCCACGGCGGTCAGTACGACGATGTACTCGCATCGCACCACGTATCACCATGCGACGCTGGCGGAACACATCGGCTCGGGCGATCGTACAACGATGGAATACCTCGACCGTTTCCAGACCTTCGGCGTGCAGGGCCCCACGGCCAACGCGGCGCTTAATCGCATCGTGGACATGCAGGCCGCGACGCTGGCGGTAAACGATGTGTTCTGGCTCTTCGGCCTGATGTTCGGCCTGGCGATGATCGCGATCTGGTTTGCGAAGCCGCCGTTTGCTTCGGGTGGCACGCCGGCACATTGAGCCTTTGTATCCAGGCCGGCTGCCGCCGGATCGCGGATGCGATGGCTACGAAGCGAACTGTAGGAGCGCGCCTTGCGCGCGACCGTTCGGAAGCGATGACTGCATGGCTCCGGGCCGGTCGCGCGCGAGGCACGCTCCTACATGGTTACGATCAGGTGAACTGGAGGGTTTCGGTCAGGTCGCCGGGGGGCGGGCCACCAGCGGCCGTCATGGCGTCTTCGCGCATCTTCAGGCCCGGCAGTTTTTCCAGCTTGAACCGGCGCGTGATGAAGCGCGCGATGGAGCCGGTGTCGTAGATGGTGTGCTCGACATGGCCCTTCTTCGCGAACGGCGACACCACCAGCGCGGGAATGCGTGTGCCCGGTCCCCAGCGGTCGCCCTTGGGGGGTGCCACGTGATCCCACCAGCCGCCGTTCTCGTCAAAGGTGATGACCACCAGCATGTTCTTCCACTGCTTGCTCTGGCGCAGCTCGTGGATGATGGCGCCGATATGGCGGTCACCGGCTTCCACGTCGGAATAGCCGGCGTGCATGTTCAGATCGCCCTGCGGCTTGTAGAAGGCTACCGGCGGCAGCTTGCCGGCTTTTGCATCGGCGAGGAAACGGTTGGTCTTCGCCGTTTCGCCCAGGCCGCCGTCCAGCAGGTGCTTCTTGCGTGCGTCGGTTCCCGGGGCGAGGCTCACGAAATAGTTGAGCGGCTGGTGGTGCGCCTGGAAGTTGGGCGTGGAAGGGAAGGTGCCGTTCTCGCTGTCGCCCTTGCCATCCAGTGCGGCCTGGAAGGCACCGCCGTACCAGGCCCAGTCGATGTTCTTCGCCGAAAGCATGTCGCCGATGTGCTTGTGCGTCTGCGGCACCAGGGTGTTCGGGCTGCTGGCGTCGGCGAGCGCCGGGTTCTTGTGGTCTACGTTGAAGCCCGGCGAATACGGCGGACCCATGGTGTTCACCGCGTAGAAGTCCGGGGTGAGCTGGTTGTGATGGGCGAACTTCGGCTTGCCCTGCATGGCGCTGGCCGGGGAGTCGTCCGCCATCTTCAGGCGGTAATCAGTGGCCGAGCCGCTCTGCGTCACCGCGATGCCGAACTGGGCCGGGCTCTTGTCGGCGTTCGGGTAGAACGGCGGCTGGGCGGCCACGAGGTACTGGTGGTTGAGAAACGAACCGCCGAAGGCGCCCATGAAGAAGTTGTCGCAGAGCGTGAACTGCTCGGCCAGGCGCCACAGGCGCAGGTGCACGGGTGCTTCATCGTAGTGCCCCATGGTCAGCGCGCCGTTGTCACCCCAGGCCACGAAGCCATCGTTCTTGCCGCCGTTGATCTGCAACTGGTTGTTGTAGAAGGCATGGACCAGGTCGCGGGTGACCACGCCGTGGGGCAGGGGCTCGCCGTCGGGCATGCGCAGGGCCCAGGGGGCGTTCGGCAGGTCGGTGAGGTCCTTTTCCGCGACCTTGTAGACGCGGTGGTTGACCGTCTGCGACTCCGGCACCATGCCGCCCCAGATCGGCGGCAGCTTCGCGAAGGGTTTGCCGTCGCGATCGCGCTGCACGTAGCGTTCCTTCGGCACGGCCGACAGGGGCTCCTTTACGCCCGGGAAATTGCCGAACAGATTGTTGAAGCTGCGATTTTCCGCATAGATCACGACCACGTTCTGGATGTGCTTGTCCAGCAAGGCATCGAGTTCGGTCGGGGTGGGCGTGGCCGCAACAGCCTTGCCGGCGGCGATGACATCGCTGCCGCCACCCAGCGCGATCAGCGCGCCCGTGGTGGCCATGCCGCCAAGGAGGCGGCGACGCCCGGCATCGGGCTTGTCGTCTTCGGGTTTGCTCATGATCTATCTGTCTGCCGAGGTGGTGGGGGACCGTGAGTGTCCGCATCCATCCATGCATGGGGTCACGATAGACCGGGCAGGGTAAACGAAAGGGGCTTCGGGGTCATGCCGCATCCATCCACATCGCCACGATGCCATTGCGTGAGTGATGAAGGGCAATTCTGCACGGCTGGCTGCATCCGGAATGGTGCACGGCAGCCCATAAAGCACCATATTGGTGCAATCATGCAGCCGTAGCATACCCGTTCTATGATGCCCCAGCTTGATCCAGGCCGGTCCGTCGCAGGCACCGCCGCTGGCATAGCGATTGCTTTACGCATTCCGCCCCATACCTATCCGAGGTTTGTATGTCCGCCGCTTCCAAAGTGCTGAACCTGATCCAGGACGAGAACATCGAGTTCGTCGACCTGCGCTTCGCCGATATGCTCGGCAAGCACCACCATGTGACCTTCCCGGCCCATGCCATCGATGAAGGCACCTTTGAAGACGGCAAGATGTTCGACGGCTCGTCGATCGCCGGCTGGAAGGGCATCAACGAATCCGACATGGTGCTGATGCCCGACCCGGAAACGGCGCATCTGGATCCGTTCAGCGCCCACAAGCAGCTGATCCTGCATTGCGACGTGCTGGAACCGAGCACCATGCAGGCCTACGGCCGCGACCCGCGCTCCATCGCCAAGCGCGCCGAGTCGTACCTGAAGTCCACCGGCATCGCCGACACCGCCTTCTTCGGTCCGGAGCCCGAGTTCTTCATCTTCGACTCGATCCGCTGGCAGAACGACATGGGCCGCGTGTTCTACGAGATCAACTCCGAAGAGGCCGCCTGGTCGTCGCGCTACAAGTACGACGGCACGAACACGGGCCATCGTCCGGGCGTGAAGGGCGGCTATTTCCCGGTCAGCCCGGTCGACAGTCTGGGCGACCTGCGCGCCGACATGTGCAAGGTGCTGGAGTCGCTGGGCCAGGTGGTCGAAGTGCACCACCACGAAGTGGCCAACGCCGGCCAGTGCGAGATCGGCACCCGCTTCAACACCCTGGTGAAGAAGGCCGACGAACTGATGACCATGAAGTACGTCATCAAGAACGTCGCCCACCAGCAGGGCAAGACGGTCACCTTCATGCCGAAGCCGATCGTCGGCGACAACGGCTCGGGCATGCACGTGCACCAGTCGCTGTCGAAGAACGGCGAGAACCTCTTCGCGGGCGACCTCTACGGCGGCCTGTCGCAGACGGCGCTGTGGTACATCGGTGGCATCTTCAAGCATGCCAAGGCCATCAACGCGTTCGCCAACTCCACCACCAACAGCTACAAGCGCCTGGTGCCGGGTTACGAAGCGCCGGTGATGCTCGCCTATTCGGCCCGCAACCGCTCGGCCTCGTGCCGTATTCCGTACGTGTCGAGCCCCAAGGGCCGCCGCATCGAAATCCGCTTTCCGGATCCGATGCAGTCGGGTTACCTCACCTTCGCCGTGCTGATGATGGCCGGCCTCGACGGCATCCTGAACAAGATCGACCCGGGTGCGCCGGCTGACAAGGATCTCTACGACCTGCCGCCGGAAGAAGAGAAGAACATCCCGCAAGTCTGCGCGAGCCTCGACGAGGCGCTGGTCGCCCTCGACAAGGACCGTGAGTTCCTGAAGGCCGGTGGCGTGTTCACCGACGACTTCATCGACGGCTACATCGCGCTGAAGATGCAGGAAGTCACCCGTTACCGTGCCAGCACCCACCCGCTTGAGTTTCAGATGTACTACGCGATCTGATCGCGTCGGTGGGTAAATAAAAAGGAGGCGCGAAAGCGCCTCCTTTTTTTGTTTATGGTGTGCCTTGCGCCGGGCAGGCGGTAACACTCTGGGATGGGGTTTCGCCCGTGAGAAGATAATGCGCACCGATCTGGCCCGCACACGGCTGGGCCGGGCCGAGCGCATACAGGTTCGGCCTGCCGTTCACCACCGCCTGCGGGCCGCCGATCACCACCTGCCTAACATTGGGCAGCTCGTCCAGATAGGGCTGTACCGCCGCAAGGGGGTAGGTCCGGTGCTCGCCGTAATGCAGCCATACGAAAGGTGGCAGTTTCGACAGTGCATCGAGGGTGGCTTTCGGCTGGCTGCTTTCCTTCCACTGGCTGCACACGACCATCGCGGCAATCATCCGCTGATCCCAGTGAAGCCATTGGTCCTGGGCACTACGCAGCCACTGGCGCACGCCCTCTTCATCGCGCCGGAGCGAAAGATCGTTGCATAGCGCCGGAAGGAACGACGCACGGAATGTGCCCAGACGCCAGATGCCTTGCTCCGGAAATGCGGCGACCATGGCTCGTGCCGTGCGACGCACACGAGCGTCATCGGCATCATCGATCATGAATCGATGATGCTCCACCTGTGAGAGCATGTCCTTGCGCGCTACATCGTCGGCGTTGAGATAGAGACGTGCGACCTCCACGGCAGCGCGAAGATCGGCCGGTTCCCACAGAAGCCCTGCCCAGCGCGTACGAAAGAGCATAGGAACCCGGCCGAAGACGTTATCCCGTACTTCCTGGGCCGAGTCACCCAGCTCCCAGCGGCGGGGTTCCATGGCGGCGGGCACATAGGCCTGCCGATGGCGTTCACGCTCCAGCGATTCGGCGGATCCGACGAAGTAGCGGTCCCAGCCGTGGTCCAGGTTGATACCGTTGTCGATGAGCACGCGACCTGTGGACTGCGGATATTGCGTTGCGTAGGAGGTCACGAGCCCGGCGCCGTGGCCACCGGCGAGAATATCCAGCTTGTCGATACCCAGCGCCCGGCGAAGCCACTCAACGTCGGCCGCACGCTGCGACGTGCCAAGGTGCTGCGCTTCATCCGCACATCGGCCCGCATAGTCTTTGAAATAATCCCATGCCTGGTTGTCTTCCGGATCGGTCGAAACACGTTCAAGTGCCGCGAGATCAAGCGTGGCGCAACCGGCGGAAGGCTTCCAGATGTCATGGCGATTGGCCAGCGCCACGATGTCGAAGGCATCTGCGAGGTCGCCCAGTGCCCCGTTGCTGGCGCCGGACATGGCAGCATCCCATGCTTGTACCGCCCTGGCCGGGAGGTTCGCGTGCTTTTCACTGCCTTCGAGAAGCAGTGTGCGCTGCGTAGCAGAAGGTGCGCCTGCCGTGGCAAGAACGACATCCAGTGCGAGGGTGCGACTATCGCCGGGGCGGGCATGGTCGAACGGTACCTCAAGCTTCCCGCATTTCAATCGCGGGCCCAGCGCTTCGATGTCCTGATGATCGACGATGCCATCGCAGGTTCGCCATGCGATGGTGGCGGAATGTGAGGCATGTGCAGAAAAACACCCCATGAGAAGAAGGGGTAACGTACGTAGAGCAAGTCCTTGCATGCGATATCTTCCTTGTGATCGCGGTCGGGAAACGGATGCCGGGTGACCGCGAACGCGCGGCATCCGGACGATATGCCATCCCTCTCCATGGAATGGACGGGCATCGTCAGGCCCTCGTGCGGAGACGTCCGGCTAACAGCGGGTGATATGGGTGGCGGGCAACCGGCCTGTCATGAGGTAATCGAGAGCCATGCGCGTTGCACACTGGCTTGCGGGGTGTCCGAACACAGGGCGAGCTGCCAATGACGACTCAACTACAAGATAGGCATTGGGGTAATCGTGTGCCACACCTTCTACTCCGCCCGGTGGCGCCATATGATCGACACCGGCGTGAATCATCATGATGGATGGAGCCTTTGAGCTTGTCTGCGGAAGCGGACGATTCGATGATCCGAAGGGCCATGCATGACACGCCACTCCATGCACGATGGCATCCGTATCGGGTAACGAGAAGACATCACGATGAAAGGATTCGTCGGCACGCAATGCATCAACATCCGTCTGGTGAGGTGAATCGTTGCATAGCGTCGCAAGTGTCGCGCCATCGATCCCCTGGCGATCCCATGCGGCGTGGTCGGCGGGCATGGCTTCAAGGAGATCGCCGGCAGCATGGCGAATCCTTGCATTGAGCGCTGGGTCTGGATGAAAGCGGTGACGATTCATTTCCCGGATACGCTCGCCGGAAAGAAGGAGGGGCCATCGGTCCGCCACGGCAAGCGCAGCCATGATATCGGTGGGTTGATTCAACCGGTCGTGCCAGGCGCGCCGAAATACAAGTGGCATGTGCCGGAGGCGCTGCATGATGCTGGTGGTCGTCTGCTCCGGGACGTCGCCAGTAGCAAGGTCGATGGCGGGACGCACAAGGCTTTCGCGCAGCATGCGCTCACGGTACACCTGATGGACGTTGGTCTGCCAGGGAAAGCGGCGCAGATGAAACGATATCGCACCATCGAGCAGCATTCGTGCTGTCGTGTCGGGATGTGCGGCGGCATACCAGGTCGTTATCCAAGCCCCACGCCCCTGTGCATAAAAATAAAGGGACGGCTCGCCGAGCATGGTACGCAGTGCATCGATATCATTGACGGCCTGCGTGGTCCCAAGGAACGCTGCATTGGGGCCACATGACATGGCAAAAGCGCGAGCTTCTGCCACCCACTGATGCCATGCCGCGTCATCAGACGGATCGAGCAGGTAGCGACTGGCAGCGCCTGCCGACATCTGCGTGCACCGGAGTTGCGTGTCACCCGTGCCTCGCGGTTGAAGGGTCACGAGGTCGAAATGATCGGCCAGCGTCAACAGTGATTCGGGTTCCGATGGTCCCGGGCGTTGAAACCTCTGCTCCGCAACTTTCGTGAGAGATGCCAGGGGGTCCTGGTTGAAGCCATCAGGCTGTACCAGAAGTGTTCCTATGCGCGACTGAGGAAGGCGTGCTGCGATCCTGTAAACGGCAAGCCGGATGCGCGCTGGATTCGAGGGATTGGTGTGATCGAGCGGGACGGACAAGACATGGCATGTGATGCGAGAGGCCATCAGGGGCGAACTGGCGATGGCGCGATCACAGGTGACCGGCACAAAGCCGTCACCGCTCGCAGGAGTGGTGACGGATGCGCAGGCACCGGAGGTGATGAGAAGGGTAAGCAGGAGCAGCAGCGCATTCCTCATGACGAACTCCTTTTGACGCGACATGGCCGCCCGCGATCTTTTCGGCGGAGGGTGGCCAGACTAGCCAGTAGAAGGACGCAAGCCTGTGGGATCTTGCCTACGCTCAGCGTAGGCAGGTCAATTCCATGTCTGAAGGAAATGCATGTCGGCCGCGGATGTCGGCGGCTTCTACGGTGATGTCTTTCGCGATTGGCCCGGGCACGACGTATGTTTCAGCGTTGGCAGCTCGCCACTGAGCAGATAGCGGCCGGCTGCCTGTTCGATGCACGGTGTATCGGTACGGTCGAAAAGGTAATGGCCTTGCAGGCCGCGACCGACCACGAGGTGGGCACCTTCCATCCGGTCGGCCATGCGGGCAGCGCCCCGCAATGGCGTGTAGGCATCGTACTCGGCCTGAATCATGAGAAAGGGTCGGGGCGGCATGACCGGCACGGATGCTGCCGGACGCTGGAGGCGATGCGGCCAGTGGGCACAAACGAGCTTCTGGGCCGCTTCGCGCCCGTCCCACGTGATGTGTCGCCGGGCCAGCATGGACGTCATGTCACGGATCTCATCGGTGGATGTAGTCCAGCGCTCGTCGTTGCAGAGGGTCATGAGGTTGACGGACAACGCCGAAAGCTCGTCCGCATCGATATCAGGCCGTTCGCCGGCATGCATTTCCACCAGCCATTCGGCACGTGAGCGGATCAACTGATGGGTGTCGTCGTCAACGTGAAACCGGTATTCCGCCACGCGCTTCCTGAGATCATCGGCAGCTGCATGGGCCGTGCCGGCCATCCAGTCCGAGAGCGTGAGGGCGGCAGCCAGTGTTTCCGGTCCGTCCAGCCATGGCACGACGTTACCCCGCAGGTCGCCCGGCATCTGCTTCACGCGCAGGCGTATCGCCTCTCGATCCGCGCCAAGCTGCCAGCGTGAAGGATCATTCGCTGCCAGCCCGATGGCCTGCCGCGACACGATGCGGTCACGCTCTTCCACGCCCTGGTCCAGAAGCGTTGCGACGCTCACGGTGGGATCGATCGAGGAATCCAGCAGGAGTCGGCGGACCGATCCGGGATACCGTGAAGCGTAGGCCATCGCAACCCGGGTGCCGTAGGAGGTTCCGAAGTAGTTGACGTAAGGCTCTCCGAGCGCCACGCGTACAGCTTCCGTATCGCCTATGTGTTGATACGTGTCGATAAAGGGTGCCAGGGGTTCGTTCTGGCATGCATCGACCACGGCCCGCGTGTAGCCGAGCATCTCCTGCCATTGGGCATCATCCGGCGGACGCGATGGTCGCCGCGGTTCATCCTGCGCCAGTGCCTCGCAACTGACACGGGTGCCACCTGGCAGGCCTCGCGGGATGACGGCGATGGCATCGTAGCGTTCAGCGATCCGTCGCTTGTCGCCATGCAGTGGATCGGCGGCGTCGTAGGTTTCCCAGCGCGCGATCATCGAAGGCAGGAAATCACGGGGATGCAGGCCGGGACCACCGAAGTGAAAGAAGATCGCTCCTTCACGTACATCGGAACGCATGGCAGGGATGCGCATGATCCCGATGTCCATGGCCGGGCCCGTGGGTACATCGTGGTCGACAGGCACCCTCAGGCGGCTGCACGTCACGCGTGAAGTATCCGACGGTGACGACCAGGGGCACGGGCCCCAGAGGAGTTGCGTTGCTTGCGTGTTGCCGCTGAAAGCGAAGGCGAGGGCAACGGCCATGAGTCGCAGGCGGGTATGTGACATGTCCTTTCCTCAGCGCAGTTCATCACGACCGACGGCAGGCATGGTCGTCGTGCGGTTGTCCGTCTCCAGCTCGCACTCGGTCGTGCGCAGTGGAGGCAGGCGGTCATCGAGCAGGTAACGGCCAACGTCATGCTCTACGCATGGCGCCTCCCTCAGTCCTACCAGGCCGTGCATGGCCGAGCCGCGGAGCTTCACCGCACGGGCACGCGGGTAGCGGTCGAGCAGACGCTGTACCGACGCCCACGGCGTGACGCGGTCTTACTCGCTGTTGACGATAAGCAGTGACGACAGCTTCGCGATGTTGTCGATGGGCGGTGCAGGTATGTCCTGGCGCGGCCATAGCGCACAGATAAGCGGCACCAGCATGTCGACGGTACGCGCGCTGACCGTCCAGTCCAGGCTATGGGTGGCGAAGCGCTTCCAGTTGTCCAGCGAACGGTCCCATGGTGTGTCATTGCAATGCACAGCGTAGTTCACCGCAATGTCCATGCCTTCGGCCGCATCGAAGGGCTGTGCGCTATGCAGGGCGGCGACCCCCATGCGTTCGAGGTATGCGCGGGCGCTGCTCCGTGCACGGCGGTCGACCTCGGCGGAGGGACTGAAGCGATAGGTCTCCACCAGGCGGGAGACTTGGGTGGCGTCAAAGCGATCGACCCATTCGGCAACGCGGATCGCGGCAAGAACGCTCGGTGCCCCGTAGAACAGGGATGCAAAACCTACCCGGAGCGAGCGATCCATGCGCAACAACTTGCCCGCGATGGCTACCATATTGTCGCCAAGACCGTAGGTCGCCGGGGAATCTGCCATGGGTTGCAAGGCGGAGACCACCAGCAGGCGATCCTTTTCTTCCAGATCGTCGATGACGGCCTTGTCGAGACGGCGTCCGATATCCATGGCACCGTCCAGGACCGTCCTGCCTACCTGGTGTGGGAAGAGCGAGGCATACCAGAGCGCCACCCAGCTTCCGTACGACTGGCCGAACAGGTGAATGCGATCCAGCGCCATGGCAGAACGCAGGCGATCGATATCGCGTGCATGCGTATCCGTGTCAACCTGGGCGTTCATGGCCTGTCGGCCACAAGCCATTGCGAAACGACTCGCCTCGCGGACAAGGGCATTCCAGCGAAGGTCGACAGGCTGTTCGAGGAAGGACTCCCAGGCCCTGGTGTCCAGCGCATCGCACTGCATGGGACGATCGGGATCCAGGCCGCGTGGAAGCACGAAAGTCAGGTCATAGGTATCCATGATGCGGCGAAAGGATCCCAGCTCGACGTCATGTGCGGGGATAGATAGCCAGACGCTTGCCAGGTTTGCGAATGCCTGGCGGTTGTCCGATCCCGGACCGCCGAGGTTCACCGAGATGGCGGGCTTGATCTGCACATCCGGACCGCCATGCACGCGCATGACCTTCACCCGGGTAGTCTGGCCGTCGTCGTTGCGATAGCTCAGGGGAACGTCCAGCTCGGCGCATTGCAAGCGGGCATCGCTGCCTTCACCAGGGTGAAAGAAATAGCTGGCAGGGCAGCGTTCCCATGCCACGCTGGGCGTAGCCATCGAGGGCGATGCCAGGGCACCCATCAGGGCGAAGAGGTATGCGGGTTTCGCGGGGTGTCGTCGTGACAAGCTTCATCCTCCTGACGAAGGGGCCTTCATGGCCATCCTTCTTTCCGTTAGCGGCCCATCAGGCTACGGAGGGCAAAGCGTGTCTTCTACAGGAGGCAGCCCCGGTCGGCTGGTACCAGGAGCTGCCTGCCATGTGGGCGATATCTACTGCATGTACCAGCCATGGCTTACCACGATCGATTGGCCTGTAAGCGCGTTCGAGCGGAAACTGGCAAGAAACAGCGCCGTATCGGCGATATCAGCGAGGGTGGTGAATTCGCCATCCACCGTGTCACGAAGCATGACATCGCGAATCACGGCATCCTCGTCGATACCCAGCTCCCTGGCCTGCTCAGGGATCTGCTTGTCCACCAGCGGCGTCCGCACGAAGCCGGGGCACAGCACATTCGCGCGGATGCCATCCGTGGCTCCCTCCTTTGCGATGGTGCGTGCCAGCCCCAGCAGGCCGTGCTTGGCGGTGACGTAGGGCGCCTTCAGTTTCGAGGCGACATGGGAGTGGGCCGAACCCATGAGGATGATCGCTCCACCGTGGCCTTTTTTCTTCATCTGCCGCATCGCCGCACGTGAGGTAAGGAAGGCGCCATCAAGATGGATGGCCAGCATGCGCTTCCAGTCGGCGAAATGGAAATCCACCAGGGGGGCGACGATCTGCACGCCGGCATTGCTGGCCAGGATGTCCACCGGCCCAAGCTCACGTTGCGTGCGCGCGAAACCGTCGTCGACCTGTTCTTCGTCGGTGACATCCATGGCGATGCCCATGGCACCGTTTCCTATCGCGCGTGCGGCTTCGCTGGCCTTGTCGTGGTCGATGTCGGCGATGACGACGCGTGCGCCGGCTTTTGCATAGGCTTCGGCAATAGCGCGACCGATACCGCTGGCCGCGCCGGTGACAAGGGCAACCTTGCCTTCCAGATCGTGCATGGTGTGGCTCCGTCAGGGGACAGGACGAAGCTTAGACCATGTCGTATCAGGGTTTCGTCAGCGTGAACGACGCCATGTCACCCGTGGTGGACGAACCACTGATCCACACGTCGAACAATCCGGGTTCCGCCTCGAAGGTGCGTCCGTCGACGTGGGTGAAAGCCAGGTCGCGGCGGGTCAGTTCGAACGACAGCTCTTCCGATGCGCCCGGTGCAAGGAGGATCTTGCGGAAGGCCTTCAACTCACGCACGGGCCTCACGCGGCTGGCGACACGATCGTGGATATACAGCTGCACCACTTCCTCGCCGGTGACCTCGCCGGTATTGGTGACCGTGGCGGTGATGACGATGGTGTCGTCCCAGGCTGCCGTGGTCTTTACCGATGGCGGTGTATAGCTGAAGCGCGTGTAGCTGAGGCCGTGCCCGAAGGGATACAGCGCCTCGAAGGTGGCTTCGCGATAACGTGCCTTGAAGGCCGACGGCTGGTCTGTCAGTTCGGGACGGCCCGTGCGCGCATGGTTGTAGAAGAAGGGCTGCTGGCCCGAGTCCTGCGGGAAGCTGACGGGCAGGCGGGCGGACGGGTTGTAGTCACCGAAAACAACGTCACCGATAGCGTGACCTGCCTGGGTGCCGAGGAACCAGGTGACGAGGATGGCGTTCGCATCGCGAACCGCCCCCGACAGGGCGAGGGCGCGACCGTTCTTCAGCAGCACGACCACGGGCGTACCGGTGGCGGCTACGGCTTCGGCGAGCGCCTGTTGGGCAGCGGGCACCACGATCTGCGTGCGGGACTGGGCTTCACCGGAATAGTTCTGCGGCTCGCCGATGGCCAGCAGCACCACGTCGGCGCGCCGGGCGGCGGCGACGGCGGCTTCGATGCCGCCATCGATGGCTTCCTCGATGCCGCTGCCGGCCACGATGTCCAGTTCACTGCCCTGAAGTGCATCGCGGATGCCGCTGGCGATGTCGACATAACGCGTCTTGTCGCCGAAGAGCGTCCAGCATCCTTCGATGTGGTCGCGGTCTTCGGCGAACGGGCCGATCAGCGCGATCCGCGTACCGGACTTGCGCAGGGGAAGCACGCCATCGTTCTTCAGCATCACGATGGAACGACGGGACGCATCGCGCGCCAGGGCGTCGTGCCCAGCGAGCTTCGAGGTATCGGCTTCCACATCGGGGTCAAGCGAACGATACGGATTATCGAACAGGCCGATGGTTTCCTTCACCCGCAATACGCGCCGCACGCCTTCGTCGAGTACGTCCATCGGAACATCACCGCTCGCAACAAGATCGGCCAGGTGCTCTGCGTAGTATCCGCTCTGCATGCTCATGTCGACGCCAGCAAGAAAAGCGAGGCGCGCGGCGTCTCGCTCGTCGGCGGCATAGCCATGCGCGATCAGTTCCATGTCCGCGGTGTAGTCGGACACCACAAACCCGCCGAAGCCCCACTCGTCACGAAGAACGCCCGTCATCAGCTCGCGATTGGCCGAGGCGGGTACGCCGTTGATGTCGTTGAACGCGCTCATGATGGTGATGGCGCCGGCATCGAGCGCCGCCTTGAACGGCGGCAGGTGCACGTCACGCAGGGTTTGCGGTGCGATGTCCACGGTGTTGTATTCCATGCCGCCGGCAACCGCACCATAGGCGGCAAAGTGCTTGGGCGTGGCGAGCAGCGAATCCGGGGCCGTCAGGTCCGTGCCCTGGAAGCCACGTACACGCGCAGCAGCAAAGGCCGAACCCAGCACGACATCCTCGCCGGAGCCTTCCGCGACACGTCCCCAGCGCTGGTCGCGCGAAATATCCACGGCCGGAGCGAATGTCCAGTGTACGCCGGCAGCCGTGGCCTCGACGGCGGTGACGCGCGCCGTGCGCTCGGCAAGATCCGGTTCGAAGCTGGCGGCTTCGCCCAGCGGAATAGGAAACACCGTGCGCATGCCGTGGATGACATCGGAGCCGAAAAGCAGGGGAATCCCCAGGCGGCTCTCCTCGATGGCGACGCGCTGGGCTTCGCGTCCTTCCGTGGCACCCACGCCATTGAACAGTGCGCCGACCGTGCCTGCACGGATCTGCTCCAGCACTTCGGCCGCGCCACGCGCGTTGACCTCGGGGTTGATGTCCGGGGCGAAGGGGCGCACGGCATCGGCGAAGATGCCGAGCTGGCCGACCTTTTCCTCCACGGTCATGCGGGTGATGAGGTCTTCGATGCGGGAGTCACGAGTCATGTCGGTGCGTTCTGCAAAGCGTCGGCCGTGGCCGGAAGCGGGCTAGGATACCGGCATCGATCCGTGCAGTGGGCACGTAAATGACGTTACATGTAAACGATTACGTCGTTGGGCGCCAAGACCTTCACTGAGGTGAAGGCACGAGGCTTCTCAGGCTGCCGGCCGGGATGGGAAAAGGCGGGCGATGGCACCGGCAAGGCCATCCGAACCATAAGGCTTACCGAGGATCACGGTGCGCGCATCTGCCGTGGCACCGGCGGCATGCGCATGCCCTGTGGCGAAGATGACGGCCAGTTCCGGCTGGATATCCCTCGCACGGGCCGCAAGCTCGATGCCCGACATGCCGGGAAGACCGACATCGGCGATCAGCAGGTCGATGCCCTGACTGGCAAGCAGGTCAATGGCATGGGCGGCATCGCCGGCCTCGCACACATCGTGCCCACGTAGCTGCAGCATTTCGACCACCGTCGTGCGCACCAGCCAGTCGTCTTCCACGACAAGGATGCGCACCCTTGGCGGCGAATGGATCATGGTGAACGTGTGGGCGGGCCGTGCCGCGTTGCGCTGGGCTTGTGCGACAAATACCTGGCGAAGTTTCCTGGCGAGGGTTTCACGTGTATAGGGCTTGCTCAGCAATTCCACGCCTTCGTCGAGGCGTCCGCCATGCACGATCGAGTTTTCCGTATAGCCTGACGTGAAAATCACGGCCATACCGGGAAGTCGCTCGCAGGCCTTGCGGGCCAGCTCGGTGCTCTTGAGTGGGCCAGGCATCACGACATCGGTGAACAGCAGATCGATGGGAATGCCGCTGTCCACGATGGACAACGCGCTGGATGCATCACGCGATTTCAGTACGCGATAACCCAGGTCGACGAGCATGGCGACGACCGTATCGCGTACGGCATCGTCGTCTTCGGCCACCAGGATGGTTTCGTTGCCGCCGGTCACCGGACCCGCATCGATGTCGACGATCACATCTTCCGACTGGGTCGTGCGCGGCATATAGAGCTTCACTGTCGTGCCGTGGCCCGGCTCGCTATAGATGCGGATATGGCCGCCGGACTGTTTCACGAAGCCGTAGACCATCGAAAGCCCAAGGCCGGTGCCCCGGCCTTCCGGCTTGGTCGTGAAGAAGGGATCGAATACCTTGTCGACAATGCCTGCCTCGATGCCGTGTCCTGTGTCGGTGACGGCCAGCAGCACGTACTGTCCTGCGTTCACGTCGTCGAGTGCATCGACATAGTTGGCATCAAGATAGGCATTGCCAGCCTCGATAGTCAGGCGTCCCTGGCCGTCCATCGCATCGCGTGCGTTGATGGCGAGGTTGAGCAACGCGTTCTCGATGTTGCCGGGGTCGATAAGCGTGTTCCACAGGCCGCCGGCGATGATGGTCTCGATCTCGATGGCCTCGCCCAGCGTGCGCCGGAGCAGGTCGTCCATGTCACGGATGAAGCGGCCGATGTTCACCACTTTCGGCGCGAGCGGTTGCCGCCGGCCGAAGGCCAGCAACTGCGAGGCCAGCTTGGAGCCGCGTGCCACGCCTGCCAGCGCATTGGATACACGACGGGCGGCACGCTCGTTGTCACCTACGTCGTCGGCAAGCAATTGCAGATTGCCGCTGATGACCTGCAGCAGATTATTGAAATCGTGCGCCACGCCGCCGGTGAGATTGCCAATGGCTTCCATCTTCTGGCTCTGGCGCAGGGCATCCTGCGTGCGCAGCAGTTCGGCGCTGCGCTGGGCCACGCGCTCCTGCAAGGTGGCGGCGAGATCGGCCAGCTCGGCCTCGGCCCGCTTGCGTTCGGTGATATCCATGGCGATGCCGATATAGCGGCGGCGTGCCCGACCCTCATGGCGCACTACCTCGCCCCGTCTTGCAATCCAGCGGATCTCGCCGGTGACGGGATCGACGCGGCGGTATTCGATGTAGTCGAGCGGATTGCCTTGCTCCAGGCGATGCATGGCGGCCACGGTGCGATCATCGGGGTGCAGGAGCATGTAGAGCATGGTGTCGGTGACGGGTCCATGCTCGGGCAGTCCCCAGATCTGCCGGTACTCGTCGGACACTTCCAGGCGCCCGGTTTCGGGAAACCACTCGAAGGTGCCTACACCGCCGGCCTGCTGGGCGATACGCAGGCGTTGCTCCACCTCTACCCGATGGGTGGTTTCCTTGATCTGTACGAGTACGCAGGCAATGACGCCATCGGCACCAACGATAGGACTGTAATCCAGGTGCAGCCAGACGTCCTCGGGCTCGCCGGTGCGGTTGAGCACCACGTGCTGGTCGCGATAGGAGAGCGTGCCACCCGCCAGCACCGTGTCGAGCACACGCCGGTTGAACGGCGCCACCTCCGGCCAGCCGATGGTGACGGGCTGGCCCAGCACGGAGGGATGTCGCAGCCCTGCGATGGAACGGTAGGCATCGTTGTAGAACAGCACGCCTTCGGTGCCGTGGAACAGCGCCATGGGGGCTTCGGTGCGGAGCATCGACGCCAGGGTGTGGCACAAGGCATCGGGCCAGCTATCCAGCGGGCCCAGCGAGGTGTGTGTCCAGTCCTGCTCGCGAATCAGACGCCCCAGTTCGCGATCGGCAGGCAGGAACCAGGGATAGTCGGTCGGCAGGGAAGACATGCGGCGGGCCTGTGCGGGTCACACGGTTGACCCGCGATGGTAGCGCGCGACGGAGTCAGATAGCGCTATGGCGTACGACGTCGACCAGGGCCAGCCACATGTCGCAGTCGCCATCACTGAGAACGTCCACGAGGATGGCGGCGAGCGCCAGTGTGGCAAAGCCCTTGCGGATGGCACCAATGGCGGCGCCCATCGCCGACGCCTTGCGACCCAGGAAACGCCCTGTACGTTCCAGGAAGCCCAACCTGCTGGCGATGCGATGGACTTCCCGGGCGACCTGTGGCTCGGCCTGGCTTGCCTGCTCGCGGATCAGTTCACTCAGGACATCCATGCGACCCGTGAAATAGGGGCCTACCCCGGTGGTAAAGAGCACCCAGTCCCGCGCCTGGGCCTGGGCGAGGCTCATGATCTCGCTGGGGTCTTCCTCGAAGTCGATGAAGCCGACGCCGGTGTCGCCGACGGTGATGTTCCGGGCGAAGGCCTGTCCCAGGTAACCGCCGTGGCGATGCAGCTCGCCGATGGCATGCACCGTCTGGCGCACGAGGATGTCAGCGTCGTTGGCACTCTTGAGGCGCTTCAGTCGATGAGCGAGGGTGGGACCCATGTCGCTCAGGATGAGGCTGCGAGGGCCCTCGCCAAGAATACGCGGCACCGGCGCACCGCAGGCCCGCAGCGCTTCGAGACGGCGAAGTTCGATTTCCTTGGCCTGCTCGCCGGCATAGCGAGGCGGAGAGCGTAGCGCGGCCAGCTCCAGGCGCGAGGCCAGACCGTTCCAGAGACGTACCATGGCAGGTCTCAGCCAGTTGTCCGGGTCGTAGCGTTTCAACCAGGCGGTGCGACCGCCCAACGAGAATTTCTGCACCATGCGGGGCTCTCCGTACACAGGCTGCCTGCACGGTCACCCGCGTGGCCTGCCTGCGCGCCAAGAAACACCGTGACCCTGCGGTCACGTCCCAACCCCGTAAGCCTAATTCTAAGCTTAGTTTTTGCTTAGATCATCCTTTAGGTTTCTTTTGTAAGAAAATGGTTAAGTCCTGACGTTGTCTGTGCCGGTTCGGCGCATTCACTAAGCGTATTCGGCATATAAGCAAAAACTGCTTTGACGCAGTCTTCGCGGTACCGCGACAACCGACATGATCCGGGCGTAGGCTCTCCCGTACTTGCCTCACCAGCGAGGTCATGCCGTGTTGGCGGAAACCGTCCCCTCCGTCGTCGAGATGCGCGGCATCGGTAAGGTGTTCCATGCCGGTGCGATGGAAAACCACGTGCTGACGGATATCCATCTGGATATCCGTCGTGGCGAGTTCGTTTCCATTGCCGGCCCTTCCGGCTGTGGCAAGACGACGTTGCTGTCGCTGATGGGGCTCCTGGATACGCCGACCCATGGCGAACTGCAGGTCGTCGGGCACGATGTCGCCGGGCTCGGCAGGCATGCCCGTGCGGCGCTGCGCAACGCCTACATCGGCTTCGTCTTCCAGTCGTTCAACCTGCTGCCTGACCTGACCATTGCGGAGAATGTGGAGCTTCCCTTGACCTTCCGGCCGGGCGTGGGCCGACGTGAGCGCATGGAACGGGCGGCCGAGGCATTGGCGAGCGTGGGCATGGCCCATCGCATAAGTCACTTCCCGGCCCAGTTGTCGGGAGGTCAGCAGCAACGTGTCGCGGTGGCACGTGCGCTGGCGGGGGATCCGGCCATCCTTCTTGCAGACGAGCCGACGGGAAACCTCGACCTGCGCAACGGCGAGAACGTGATGGTCCTGCTGGCCCGCCTGCATGCGGCGGGGCGCACCATCTGCATGGTGACGCACGACGAGCGCTTCGGTTTCATGGCCGACCGGGTCGTACGCCTGCTGGATGGGCGCGTCGTCGATGAAAGCACGTTCCAGCAGTTGCGGCGGGAGGCCGAATGCGGCCTAGACGAACGTCGGGCAGCAGAGTCGTTTCTGTGACGAGCCGCCTGCCCGATCTGATCGGCCGCTTGCGCGGTCTTTTCCGTCACCCCGGCTATCTGGCCATGGCGTCGCTTACGCTGGCGCTCGGCGTCGCCGCCATGGTGAGCGCCTTTGTACCTGTCAACGGCTTGCTTCTGAGGCCGCCGCCGTTTCCGAATCACGAACACGTGGCTTTCTACGGCAGGGGAGCAGAATATCGGTCGATATCACCACGGTTGTACAACCTGCTGGCCACGCCTGAGGGTGTACGTTCAACCGGCGTGGCGCGTGTATCCGAAGCGATCAATGTCAGCGTGGGCGAACATATACTTCTGCTGCGCGGGCAACGGGTGAACATGGGCTTTCTCCCGACCCTTGGCGTGATGCCCGAGATAGGTCATCCGTTTTCTGGTGATACAGATGAAACCATGGTTTCGTGGGATTTCTGGCGAACCTGGCTGGAAGCCGATGCGCATGCCATCGGTAGCACGATCCTCATCAATGGACGGCCCTTCCATGTCCGTGGCGTGCTGCCGCCAAGCTACCGGCTTTTTGAGGACGTGGACGTCCTGCTGCCCCTTGGCAATGAGGGCGACGTTGCGGACCACGCTTCCAATCTGATGGCCGTGGCATGGCTTGCACCGGGCACATCCATCGACTCTTTCGCAAGACAGGTCAACCAGGTGGCCACGCGCCATGCCGGAGAACTGGGCATTCCAAAGGATCAGCTTGGTGGCTATGGCGCGACATCACTTGCTGCACAGGTAACGGCATCCTCGCGTCCGACGCTGCTGCTATTCCTCGGATGCGGTGCGCTCGTGCTGCTTATTGCAGGCCTCAATCTGTCCAGCCTCATGCTTGTACGCGCGATGGCCAAGTCGCGCGAAGTGGAACTGCAGGTGGCGCTGGGAGCTCGTGGCTACCGCCTGTGGCTGCCACTTGCCGCAGAAGCAACGCTGATCGGCACATTGGCCGTCACCATGGGGCTGCAACTGGGCGGCTTTCTGGCACACATGTTCACCCGGTTTCTGCCGGGCGCCTGGTTTGCACCGGACGCCCTGGTCAGGATCGACTGGCGTGTTCGACTGTTTGCCGTCGTCGTGGCAATGATCGTGTTGGCCATCGCAACCTCGGGAAGGCCGCTCTATCGACGACCAGAGGGGATATCCAGGCGCCACCATGACGGTGCTCCGCGTAGCGGCGCAGTTGTTGTCCATGCGCGACGCATCGTCGGTACCGCGCAGACGGCACTGGCCACGATCCTGCTCGTGCTGAGCGTGGGCATGATCGTTCGCTGGTGGAACCTGGACCAGGTGCCACTGGGATTTCGTGCGGATCAGGCCCTGCTCTTCGAGGTATCGCCCGATGAGGTTCAGTATCCATCATTGAATGACGTCGTAACCCTGGCCGACCGCCTTCGCCATCACCTGGGGGCCCTGCCGGGGATCGATAGCGTGGGCTTATCCAACCACCTGCCCATAACGGGGCGTTTCATCATGCCCTTCAAGGCAACCGATGGCGGGGTCCAGCACATTCAGTATGCCGTGATCACCCCTGGCGCGATGGAGGCCATGGGCATGGAGATACTGCGCGGACGGCAGCTGGAAGAAGGAGATACGCCGGATACCTTGCCTGTGGCCCTGGTGAACGAGGCGTATCTGCGGGCATTCGGGTCCGATGACGTGGTGAGGCCTGCCTTGCCCGGCGACACGATCGACCCCCTGCATATCGTGGGCGTGGTTGCCGATACGCGGCATGCTGGACCCGACAGGGACCCTGAGCCCACGGTATTCCTTCCGCTGGCGCAGGTGCCGCGCTCTACGTTTACCTTTGCCCGCCGGTTCATGGCGATGCACGTCATCATGCGTGGCCCGGGAGCGTTGACACTCGATGCGACGACGATTGCATCCGTCGTCCACTCCGTGGCGCCTGCATTGGCGGTTTCCGATGTGCGTGCATTGCAAAGCGACATCAATGCGGTACTGGATCCGTCACGCCGTGACGCGGTGCTGTCCACCGCCTTTGCGATGGTGGCCGTGATACTGGCATGCATCGGCCTGTATTCCAGCCAGTCGGTGGACGTTGCGATGCGGCGTGGGGAGTTTGCCATGATGGGAGCCATGGGAGCCACGCCAGGCGATCTGCTGGGCAGGGTGCTTTCCCGGGGCTGCGGACCTGCGTTCGCCGGTGTAGCCATCGGGCTTGCCATCGCCGCCTGGTTGTCCGGAAGGGGATGGATGGATCGACTGACGAGCTGGAAGATCGTGGATACGACCGTCGTGACCTTTGTAAGCCTGGTCATGGTTTTGCTGACACTCGCTGCATGCGGAATCCCGGCGATGAGGGCTGCCCGGATCGATCCGCTTCATGTAATCCGCTGACAAACGTCCTGCCAACCAAAAGCCAAAAGCCAAGAGACAGGAGTATGCGAATGACTGGTCCGGATCACAGCCTGCCTGTCCTTGTCGTGGATGACCATTCCGATGTGCGACTGGCGATGCATATCCTCCTGCGCACGGAAAACATCCCGTCCGTCCAGGTCGAGTCCCCTGCCGCTGCCCTGGCCGCCGTGGCTTGCTCCGCATTTTCCTGTGCCGTGCTTGACCTCAACTACGGCGCCGATACCACGTCCGGTCATGATGGCCTCGCACTGGTTGCGAAGCTGCGCGAAACCTATCCGGAGCTGCCCTTGCTGGTCATGACCGCATGGGGAAGCGTGGATATCGCCGTAAAGGCGATGCAGCTCGGCGCGGCGGATTTCATCGAAAAGCCGTGGAACAACATGCGGATGCTGCAATCGGTAAGGAACCAGATCGCGCTGGGGCAGATGCGGGACGAAAACCAGAGGCTCAGGAGCGAAGCCGCCCTGTCGAGGCAGGACAATGATGTCCTGCGAGTTTGTGAATCGTCGTCGATGCGACGAGTGGTCGACCTGATATACAAGGTCGCCACTACGCACTCGAACGTACTTCTGCTAGGTGAGAATGGCACGGGAAAATCGGTATTCGCCAGGGAAATTCATTCCCTGTCGCCGCGTGCCGAGCAGGCGGTCATACGCACCGATATGGGGAGCCTTCCCGAATCACGCTTCAATGAAGACATGTTCGGCGAAGACAAGCCCATGTCGCGGCCGGGGCGATTCGAGCTGGCACATCAGGGTACGCTCATCATGGAGGAGGTGGGGAACATTCCCATATTTCACCAGGTGAAACTTCTTCGTGTCCTGGAAGAAGGCGAGCTGGAGCGCGAGGGGTCGGCCCGAACGCGCAAGGTGGATGTCCGTGTCGTATCCACAAGTAATGCGGACCTCGAGGCGGCGATTCGCGCGAACCGCTTCCGCCGTGACCTGCTCTACCGCCTGAATGCCATGCAGGTGAGGTTGCCTCCTCTGCGAGAACGCGTCGAGGATGTGATACCACTGGCCCGGCATTTTCTGCTACGTGAATGCCGCCGCCTGGGACGATGCGCGATGATCTTTACTCCGTCGGCGGAACGCCTGATGCGCGGCTATCACTGGCCGGGAAATGTGCGCGAGCTCGAACACTCCATCGAGCGTGCCGTACTACTGGCCAGTCATGACGAAATCGATTCCACCGTACTTTCGCTTACCACGCCACCCAATGAGTCGCCACTCCTGCTCGACAGGCTCACCCTTCCCGAAGCGGAAGAGATGCTCATTCGTAATGCACTGGAGCGCAACGATCATAATCTCCAGCGTGCAGCCGACGCCTTGGGCATTTCCCGGCAGGCATTGTATCGTCGCATCGACAAGATGAAGTCCAGGGGCCACTTCGAGCAGACCGGGTAACGGACGCCACATGCCTGATTCCACGGGAGTAGCCACGGCATCCGCGATGCATCCTCGCCTGCTTCGCCGCCGGGCCAAGGTCTGGGCAGGTTGTTTCGCGGCTCCGCTGGCCGTGACAGGGTTTCTGCTTGCGCTGTGCGACGAGCTGTCGTTTGCGACAAGGCTGGGCCTTCTCATCACGGGGCTATCCGGCTCCCTGCTGGTGGGCCGCCTGCTCGGTGGACGATTGCTCTCCTCGCTGGCGACGGCTTTCGATCTCCTGGCGTCATTACGGGAAGGTGATTACGGCTTGCGTGGGCATGTCCGATGGCGGCGTGACCCGCTCCAGGTACTGGTTGCCGACATCAATGCCCTGTCGGATGAGTTACGGCAGGGTCGCCGAAAACGAACGGAAGCCTCGCGATTTCTCGGCAAGACTCTCGTAGCCCTCAACAGTGCCGTGTTCGTTATCGACGACGCAGGCGCGTTGCGCCTGATCAATCCTGCGGCCCGTCGCCTGCTGCGCGCAGAACGCACGGCGGTGGTCGGGCGCGATGCCGCCGAACTGGGGCTGGGTCCGGTGCTGGCAGCAGCGGACGACACAATCGTCAATCACCAGTTCCCTGCGGGAAAGGGGCGCTGGGCCGTTCGTCGTGCATCCTGGTACAGCGATGGAAGAGGACACACCCTGGTCATGCTCCACGACCTGAGCGCGGCACTGAGCGAGGAAGAGCGCCGCGCCTGGCAGCGTCTGATCAGGGTGCTGAGTCATGAACTGAACAATTCGCTGACACCGATCGGCTCGCTGGCTGGAAGCCTGGCCGTACTGCTGGAAAAAGAATCGGCGGAGATGGCGCGGCAGCCTCTGCTTGATGGCCTGGACGCCATAGGGCGCCGCGCTGCGGCCTTGGCGAGGTTTCTTTCGGGATACGGGCGGCTTGCGCGCCTGCCTCCCCAGCAGCGCACGCGATTCAGGCTCGACGAACTGCTTCATCGGGTTGTACGACTCGAGCACCGGCTGGGCATCGACATCGCCGGATCGCGCCCGGTGACCATCGAGGGCGACGAAGATCAGCTCGGCCAGGTTTTTGTGAACCTGTTGCGCAATGCGGTCGAGGCAACCCTGGCCAGGGTTGCCGAAGGCCGTGTGTGGGTGGACTGGCAGGTGGATGTGGACGATGTACTGGTGACGATAGACGACGAGGGCGTGGGTTTACCTGCCAGCGACTGCCTTTTCGTTCCCTTCTTCACCACGAAGCCCGAGGGATCGGGTATTGGCCTGAGCCTGAGTCGCCTGATCATCGAAGCCCACGGGGGTACGGTGGAACTACGCTCCAGGCATGGGGCACCTGGTGCGCAGGCGCTGATCCGCCTGCCCTACGGCATGGCCTCCTGAGCGTCCGCTTGCGGACGGAAGTGTCCATTCGCGGACATGCGCCGTGACCGCTTCCGGCCAGGTGCCGAAGAAAGTCACGCGCAAGGGCCGAAAGCCGCTGATTTTCGCCTCCCGGGCGTTGCCGCTACACGTCGCCGATACGTACATTTCCCCCACGCCCCGGTCTTCCCACGGGGCGTACGGGACGATATCGACATGGAGGACATAGAACATGAATCAGTCATTGGAAGATCTGGTGAAGGGACTGCAGATGCTCAAGGAACCAGAGTCCCAGCAAGCGTTCATCACCGATACCAGCAACATCGGAAGCACGTCCAGCACCGCGGGATGCTGAACATGCCCGTCCAGGGAATGGGCAGGTGATGGAAGGCCGGGATCAGCGAGCGTCATGTCGATCGATATCGTCTGAGTCCGGGAAGGCGGCACGTGGAGGAAGGGGTCCGGCCTTTCTTCCACGTGCCGGTAGTGTTGGGGTAAACGGAAATGGATGGTCATGGAGCAGCGCATCGATTTTTCACCCTTTATAGGTGTCGACAGGGAATATTTCGACGCGCCGGGATACCGGGTGGCACAGGACGAGGACTTTATCGATCCGGTACGCGCGCAGATCGCCCGCCGTCGCCGTCGCACTGTTCCCGTGATGCGCGTCCGGCGCTGGGAGCTTGAACGTTCCGGTATCTGGATGCATTGCCGGCCCGAGGGCATCGTCCTTCCTGCGCAAGGATGGAAAATCCACGTGTCCTCGGTAGAGGCCACCTCACGGATTGTCCTGTCCATCGTGACCGCCCTGCTCGTGGAGCGTGGCGTTGCCTTCAAGTTCGCTGCGGACCTGCGTTTCCTGCGGGTCATCAACGGCAAGCGCTGCTCGCGCTCGGCCTCGGGCAAGTTCATCACGATCTATCCCTGCGACGTGCACGAATTTCGTAGCGTCATGGAAGACCTGTACTCGTCACTATCGGGTTACGTAGGCCCTTGCGTGCTCACGGATCGAGGGTATCGGGATTCGCGTGTACTGCATTATCGCTATGGCGGCATTCGCTCGGACTTTCGCATTCGCGCTGACGCGCGCCGGGAGTGGCTGCTCACGGCACCCGACGGTAGTAAATTGCTCGACGCGCGGGCCCCCTGTTACTGGCTACCGGACTGGCTGAAAGACCCCTTTGGCGAAGACCCTTCGGGAGCCTCGACCGCTGAGATTGCCATTGGCGGCGGTCGATTCCGCGTTCACAAGGCATTGGCCTTTTCTGCCGCCGGCGGTATTTACCTTGCGGACGATCTGCACAGCGGCAAGCGCGTGGTCGTCAAGGAGGCGCGGCCTTACGTCGGTGAAGGCACAGGTGCGACGGCAACCCTACGCAAGGAGTTCCGGTTGCTTCGCCGACTGGCCTCCCTGGATGTGGCGCCGCAACCCTACGCCCACTTCCGGGACTGGGAGCACACTTTTCTGGTGGAGGACTACCTGGAGGGTGACACCCTGCGCAGCTGGCTGGTAAAGAGGTATCCATGGCTGAAGTGCCGCGCAACCCGCGCCGATGTCACCGAGTACCTGCACGAGATCTGCAAGGTGTTCACTCATCTGGCAGAAGCGATGGCGAAGGTACATGCCGAGGGTATTTCCATCGGCGACCTGTCCTCTGAAAACTGCATCGTCGATGCAGGAGGCGGGGTACGATTCATTGATCTTGAAGCGTCGATCGAACACGGCATGGACGAGCCGGTCGATTTGCGCACGCCCGGCTTTGCGTCGGTGTCACCGCAGCGCACGGACCTCGCGTCAGCGATGTCCGAAGACTACTATGCATTCGGCGCCAACCTCCTGGCCGCGGTGATCCCGGTAAACGCCATGATGTACCTGGATACCGGCGCAGCATCACGCTTCGTGGTGATGATGGTGCGTGACATGGGGTATCCCGCCGCACTGGTCGACCTTGTAGCCGATCTGACCGCCGTGAACGCAGCGAGGCGGCCGCGCCCGCAAGATGCCATGGTTCGTTTGCGGGAAGCCGTCCTGCAGATGGACGATGGCAACCTGCCGGTACCTCATCGCAGCGTTGAGTATCCTCCGGTTTGCGATCCGACATCCGAACTGCTTCGTTTCATCGGCGCACGCGCCGCTGAAGCCCGGCCTGATCGATTCGTGCCCGCCGACATCGGCGTTTTCGAGACCCATCCCTGGGGCATCGCTCATGGAGCGGCGGGTGTGATTCATGCCTGCCGGGAGATTTCAGAAAACACGCCGGTGGAGTGGCAGAACTACCTGATCGATGGAGTCTCGCAGGCTCGCGATCGTGGCGCCAGCCTGATGGCCGGCGACACGGGTATTGCCTGGGTCCTGTATGAGCTGGGTGAACGGGCACTCGCCGACACCTTGATGGATAGCATGTCGACGCGAGCGCCTGCCTCATGGGGCGATTATGGGTTGCACGACGGGCTTGCGGGATGGGGGTTGGGTCGCATCAAGGCCTGGCATGCGACTTCGCACGCTGCCTTCCTTGACGAGGCAAGGCAAGCTGGAAGCGCGTTACTGCAAGCGGCAATAAGGAACGAACAGGGCATGTACTGGCCTGCGGGTGAGCAGCAGCCGGTGGGACTGGCACGTGGGGCCTCGGGTATCGCCTTGTTCCTCATGCATCTGCATGTCGCAACCGGTGATCAGGAATTCATGACGGCAGCACAGGCAGCGGTTGCTTTCGACTTCGCCCAGCGTCGCCTGAATCCCGACGGTGACCCTACCTGGCCCGTAGCCCTGGGGCGCCCGGTAACCCAGCCCTATCTTGCGCATGGTACCGCTGGCATCGTTGCCGTCCTGGCGCGCATGTACGCGGTCACGGGCGAGCAGTGCTATCAGGACATGGTGCTCACGGCGGAAGCGGACCTGTTCCGGCACCACGCCATCCATCCCGGCCTTTTCGAGGGACTCGCCGGTATCGGTGAAACCCTTCTGGACCTGGCGGCCTTCTTCCCCGAGCGTTCGGATATCTATCTGCGTGAAGCCCGCAAGCTCGCCAATGGCATCGAGCCGTTCCTCGTGCGCAGGCCTGACGGGCTGGCTGTCCCGGGCGCGCGCCTGCTGCGGCTCAGCTGCGATTTCGCCACGGGCAGTGCGGGCGTGGCGAAATTCTTCCATCGCTTCAGGCATGGTGGCCTTGCATCGTTCATGCTCGACGAGCACCTGCCGGCCATGGCCGGTGCCCGCAGGCTGGCAGCCGCCTAGAGCCGGAACTTCGCTTCCATCAGGTAAGTCCGCGATGGATACGGGTAATAGACGTAATAACGGCGGTTAGTGAGGTTGTCGACACCGGCACCCAGTTCGACGTGCTCGCTGATCTTCCAGTTCAGCTTGGCATCGAAGGTGAGGAAATCACTGGCGCCTCCGAAGGTATCCGGGTTGATATCACTGTGGTCCAGCGTGTTGTACTGCCTGCCGGAGTAGCGTCCGGCCAGCGTGAGGCCGACTCGCTCACTGGCATGCCAGGTGGCCACGATGTTCGCGCGCCAGCGGGGGATACGATAGAACTGCTTGCCTATCGAGGCCGGGTTCTGCGGATTGCGCACCGTGGTGGCCTGCGTATAGGCGGCATTCGCCGTCAGATCGAGCCACGGCCAGAACACACCCGTGCCATCGTAGCTGGCTTCCGCGCCCCGGGTGCGCACCAGCGAAACGTTCTGCACGTTGGTCACGTTGGGGAAGACGGTGGTATCGGTCTGGCTGAACAGTGTATTGCGGGTATCGCTGCGGAACAGGGTGAAGCGCGTCACGCTATTGCCTCGATACCACTGTGCAGAGAGTTCGCGGGACAGGTCGTTCTCGGGCTTCAGGTAGGGGTTGTTGTTGATAAGCGAGATACCGTTGAACGTTCCCTGGAACAACTCACTCACCGTGGGGAAGCGATAGGCCCGCGCGCCGGACAGACGAAGGGTCAGCGAATCGGTAGCGGCGTAACTCAGCGATAGCTTGGGCGAGGTATGCGATTCCTTGCGCTCCGGATAACCCGTGCTGGCAGTGGCGGTGGAACGCGTACCCCCGAAGGCACGCCATTGTTCGTAGCGGGCCCCGGCCACCAGCCGCCAGCGCTCGTCCAGTTGCCAGGCATCCTGCAGGTACATCGCCTGTGTCTGTGTGCTGCCACCATTACCTCCCGTGAAGGCGCCGCTGCCGCCATCGCGCCACTGCGCCAGCGCGTAGTTACCGGTGCGCAGCAGATAGCCGTCGTAGTGGTAACCGAAACTTACCGTATGCGTGTTCGGCCCCTGCGTATCGGGCGTGTGGCTCGCCCGCAGGTCGAACGTGCGCCAGCGGCTGCCGTCGCCCGCGGTGAGCAGGCCGGGGCCGTTGTCGGTGAATGCCGAGGCGACACGGTCGCGGTTGCGGTCCATGTCGAAGTAGGAGGCATTGCCCTCGATATTCCAGCCGGTATCGCGATGCGTGCCCAGGGACACCCCATAGAGATAATTGCGGCTCTGGCGCGTGCTCGGTGCAAAGAAGTTGGCAGGCAGCGTATACGTGCGGCCGCCGATGCTTACCGGGCCGGACCATACGGGTTGTCCGGCGGCATCGCGAAGGAAGGTGTCGGTGCGATGCGAGAGATCCTGGCTCCAGTATCCGGCGGTCACGCCACCGGTCAGTTCCGGCGTGAAATCGTAGGTCAGGCGCAGGTGGGCTTCGTCCTGGCTGGTGGCTTCCTGCCCTTCGCTGTTGATCCCCACGACCTGGCGCGGCAAGCCGTTCGCGCCCGTGTCGCCGATGGCGCCGGTGACGGGAGTCAGCGTCCCTTGACGCGTCGAGAGGTTTTGTGTGGCGTAGACCAGCGGTTGTCCGTTCGATTGCAGGTGCGATACGCCGATGAGGAAGGCAACGCGTCCCACGCGGTCGCCGAAGGTTGCACTCTGCCGGCTGCCTCCGTAGTTACGGTTCAGCCCGTAGCTGTCCACGTGTTGCGTAAAGGCCTGCACCTCGCCCGTGGCTTCCAGCGTGTCGGGCATGCGGGTGCTCATCACCACCGTGGCGCCGATGGAATTACCTGGATACAGCGCGGAATAGGCGCCGTAGATCACGTCCACGCGAGCCAGGTTGTCCGGAAAGGTCATCGACCAGCGCGGCGGATTCGACCAGCTGTTGCCCAGCAGGTTGGAGAGCAGCAGGCCATCGAGATACACCAGGCCGCGCGCGCTTTGCTGGTTGCTGGTGCCGCGTACGGAGAACGTGGCGTTCTCGTCACCGATGAAGCGCTTGCGGATGCCGAAGGCCGGTAGGTATTTCAATGCGTCTTCGGCGTTCACGGCATTGAGCCGGTCGAGCTTGTCGGCCGTGATGGTTTCAACGGCGGCAGGCATGTCCGGATCGATGGCACGGTCCTGCCTGGCGGCGGAAACCCTCACCTCGCGCAGGTTCGTCGCGTTCTGGGGTGTATCGGGCGCATCTGCCGCATGAAGTGCAAACGTCGTGGTGCAAAGGGCGCAGGCAATGGCGCGCGCAAGCGCGCGGCCATCGTGGGCGAGGATGGTCATGACTGGGGTCCGGGAAGTGGTCGGGCGGCGGATCGGTAGCGATCAGGCAGTCACGACGACGGGCGGTCCCCGGGGATGGGTCGGAAAGAAGCTGGCGGTGACGGCGCGTGGCAACGGGGGGCCGGCGGTTTCCACCGGGCCGGCGATGAAGGGCACCCCGGCGACGAACGCGCCGCCGCCCAGCGTCGGTGTGCTGGCAAACAGGGTGCAGTAACCGCAGGCGGCGTCTTCGTCCGTATGCGCGGCAGCACCATCCTCGTGATGATGGCCCACCGGCTCGCACCAGGCACCCAAGTCGGGCAGGGCAAACGCCGCTGCGGCGGTCCGCGAGACCGTCGGGGCGAGCACGGTCAGCCAGACGGCGACGAGCGCCATCCACAGCCAGCCGCGTTTGCCTGTCATGCCACGACGCACCCGGGCGCCCCTTTGTAAAACCCTGGACATGGGTCAAGGGATGATGGCACGAACGACATCCGGGCCGCTGCGGCACGGTGTCGCGTGATCAGGTGGTCTTGCCCAGCAGCCTGTCCATGCCGGCCACCGACACAGCGATCGCCTCATCCGCCCTGCGCCTCATCTCCGCCTCGTAGCGATCCAGGGCATGGGTAAGCCCATAAGGGTTCGCCGGTGCACCGGCAAGGCATGCGGCCAGGGCGACTGCATCTTCCAGCGCCATGTTCGCGCCCCGTCCGCCCGCAGGGCTCATGGCATGGATGGCATCGCCGAGCAGGGTTGCCCGCCCCCGTTTCCAGCGGACGTCGGTACGGCCCGTGCGTACCGGTGCGATGGCGATATCCGACGGCCCGCTACCGCACATCACGCTGCGGAGGGTGGGATGCCATGCATGCGTGATTCGTTCGATGGCCACAGGTACGTCGCCTGCCAGTGCGGCGGACAGGTCCAGGCGTTCGCGCGTGGTGAGCAAGGCCCAGTAGAGATAATCGTCCACCGGCGACACGGTATCGGGCAGGTCATGGCGAAAGCGCATGGCTTCGATGATCGCCGCGCAATCCTGGGCGAGGATGATGCGAGTGCCATCCATGAGGGCCTCGTGCGCATGGGGGGTGGATCTGCCGTAGAGACAGACGGCATCCGTAAGCGTTGGCGTTGCCTCAGGGGCGAGCATCGTCCGCACACGCGAATGCACGCCGTCGGCGCCGACGAGTACATCGGTCGTCACGCTCGTGGTGTTGTCAAAGGCGACACGCACACGCCCATCATCCAGCGTGTCGTATCCAGCGAAAGCGTGCCCGAAATGCACCCTGTCGCGGATGCCGGTCATGAGTACCTCGCGCAGGCTCTGCCGGTGGATACCGAGATCGCTTTGTTCCTCGTCGTCCTGCCAGCTATCCGGCCGCTGTGCATTTATGGGCTGTAACTGCGTGTCCAGTATCTGCCCGGGCGACGTGGCCAGCGATGCCGTGAGGCGAAGCGCATGGTCCATGGCAGGTGTCAGGGACTTCGCCAGCGCACGCTGCCCCGCTGCATCGATCCTGATGCGATATCCTTGCGTCCGTTCGTTCGCCGAACCATCACGCTCGTAGACGTCGCAGCGGATACCTGCCCGGGTCAGCGCCTGGGCGAGGCAAAGCCCGCCAGGTCCGGCGCCTACGATGGCAACGTGGAATGCATCGTTCATGCACAGCGGTTCCGTGAAATGAGGCGTGAACGGTGACATGGCAGTCGCGCGCGGCGGTAACGAAGCGCGGACGACAACTGTTGGAAACCGGCCAGGGTGCGCGATGACGGATCACAGTGAACGTGTCGATGGTCCTTCGCTGATCGTCATCGCAGGCGATGCGTCGGCGGACAACGAATATCGCCTGGGTACGCGCGAATACGACTGGCATGCCCATCACCGCGGCCAGTTGCTCTGCGTCGAGACCGGGCTGATCCATGTGCAGGCGGAAGAGGGCACATGGTTGCTTCCACCGCATCGTGCTGGCTGGATTCCTCCTGGTGTGCGCCATCAGGTTCGCGTTACGGGCGCCCTGAGCGGATGGACGATCTTCGTGGCCCCGGCCGCCTGTGCGAGCCTGCCTGTGGCACCGTGTGTGATCGGTATCAGCGAGGTGCTGGCTGTCCTGGCCCATCGCGCGGCGAGCTGGGAGAAAGCCCGGCCGCTGGCGGCAGATGAAGAACACATCGCACAGGTCATCTGCGACGAGATCGGCCGCGCACCGCACGAATCGCTCAACCTGCCCATGCCACGCGATGCGCGCCTGCTGCGTGTGGCACACGCCATACTCGAAGATCCGGGCCGCGAGCGGGTGCTCGACGAGTGGGCCGCGCTGGCGACCATGTCCGAACGGTCATTGCGTCGTGCCATGCGGGCGGAAACCGGCCTGGGTTTCGCACAGTGGCGCCAGCAGGCGCAGCTGCTGCATGCACTGGACCGCCTTGCGCAGGGCGATGCCGTAGCTGTCGTGGCCGATGCGATGGGCTATGCGTCGCCCAGCAATTTCATCGCAATGTTCCGCAAGGCCCTTGGGGTAACGCCGGGACAGCTGGCAGCAAGGACGCCTACTTCGCCAGCATCGCCGCAATCCGTGCATCCTTCTCGGCCCACAGATCGTTGATCCACGTCTGGAAACGCTCGCGAAAGGCCGTGTCGTTCTCGTAATCGCCACGCATCGCGGCCGGAATGGGCAGGCGACGCGCGTGGATGCGCACCTCGCGGATACGGCCGGCAATCATGTCCATCATCGTGCTCGGGCCATCGGGATACACGATGGTGACGTCGAGGATGTCGCGGATAGCCTCGCCCATGGCATCGATGACGAAGGCAACGCCGCCCGCCTTGGGGCGCAGCAGGTAGCGGTACGGCGATTGCTGTGCGTCGTGCTTGGCGGGAGTGAAACGGGTGCCTTCGGTGAAATTCATGATCGCCACCGGCACCTGCCTGAACTTCTCGCAGGCTTTACGGGTGGCCTCGCGGTCCTTGCCGCGCAGCTCCGGCCGGGCTTCCAGCTGCTGGCGCGAATGGCGCTTCATGAACGGAAAATCCAGCGCCCACCATGCCGGCCCCAGCAGGGGCACCCAGATCAGCTCGCTCTTCAGGAAGAAGCGCATGAACGGAATACGACGGTTGAACACGTTTTGCAGGGCGGGGATATCCACCCAGCTCTGGTGATTGCAAACCACGAGAAAATTCTCACGCGGCCCAAGGCCTTCCGTGCCTTCCACGATCCAGCGGGTCCGCGTGAAGGCACCGAACATCCAGCTGTTGAAGCCAAGCCAGCTCTCGGCGATGCCCACCAGCACGGCGGCGCAGAGGCGGCGCACGGCCGGTAGCGGGACCAGCAGGCGCACGGCGGTCAGGACGAACAGCGGCACCACATGCAGCACCGTGCTGACGAACAGCAGCAGGCAGGCGAGGGGGATGCGCAGGACGGCAGGGAGCGAGGCGAGCATGGGATTGGCTGAAATCGATGAAGGTTCAGTTTACTTGGTCCGTGGCCCCGTTCCGTGAGCGGGGCCAGGACTATTGACGCTACGCCAGGTGACGAGGATCTTTCATGACTCCTGATCACGAGTCTTTGCCATGCCTGCCGATGGCCGCCTGCTGGGCAACCTGAGCGTGCTGGTCTCCGTCGTGGAGACCGGCAATTTTGCCCGCGCCGCAGATGCGCTGGGACTGTCACCCTCGGGTGTCAGTCGCGCCGTCGGCCGCCTCGAAGCACGCCTGGGCGTGCGTCTGCTCCACCGGACGACCCGCTCGGTGACGCTGACCGACGAGGGCCAGCGCCTTTATGCCCAGGTGGGTCCCCTGTTGTCCGGCATCGAGGATGCGGCCTTTTCGGCGGCGGGCGACGGCCAGACAGTGCGCGGCCGCCTGCGGGTGAGCGTCGATCCGATGTTCTCGGCCCAGATCCTGGCGCCCCGCCTGCGCAGCTTTCTCGACCAGCACCCGCACCTGGAACTGGAAATCGTCACCCGTGACGAGCTGGGCGACCTGATCTCCGACGGCATCGACGTGGCGGTGCGCTTCGGCGTGCCGCCGTCGTCGTCGCTGGTGGGCCGCAAACTGCTCGATACCCGCGTGCTTACCGTGGCGACGCCAGGCTATCTCGCCAGCCACGGCCGGCCCGCCACGCCGAAGGATCTGATCGGCCATCACTGCATCCAGTTCCGTGACCCCGTGACCCGGCGCCCGTTCGACTGGGAATTCCATCGCAAGGGCAAGATCGTCACGGTGGAGACCACCGGTCCGGTGCTGGCGACCGACTCCGGCACCATGTACGCCTTGTGCGTGTCCGGCGTGGGCATCGCCCAGATACTTGAGCTGAGCATGCGTGACGCGCTGGCCGATGGCCGCATCGTGGAGCTGTTTCCCGACTGGGCCGAAGAGACCTTCCCGCTTTATGCCTTCTACCCCTCGCGCCGCAACGCGCCGCCCAAGGTGCGGGCCTTCGTGGATTTCTGCGTGGGGCTGGCCGCTGCGCCATGATGTCGAGATAGCCTGCCGCCGTTCGACGTACCGTATGAAGGGCCACGCCGTGGCCTGTCCTGGGAGAACCGCATGTCCGCTTTCCGGCGCATCACCCCGTTCCTCTGGTTCGACACGCAGGCCGAGGAGGCCGCGACGTTCTACACCGGGATTTTCCCGAACTCCCGGATCCTCTCGATCACCCGCTACCCGAAGGAAGCCTCCGCCGCCTCCGGACGTGCGGAGGGCTCGGTGATGACGGTGTCCTTCGAGCTCGATGGCCAGCCGGTGACGGCCTTGAACGGTGGGCCGGTGTTCCGGTTCAACGAGGCCTTGTCGCTGGTGGTGCATTGTCACGACCAGCGGGAGATCGATCATTACTGGGATGCGCTCACCGACGGCGGCAGTCCGTCGGCCTGTGGCTGGCTGAAAGACCGGTACGGCCTGTCCTGGCAGGTGGTGCCAGGGGATATCGCCGATCTGGCCGGCAATGCGGGCTCCATGGGCGCCCTGATGCAGATGACGAAGATCGATATCTCGAAGCTGAAGGCCGCTGCGAGCTGACCTTTGAAACGGCGCGTCCGCCCATAAATCAGTCACTTGGGACCGCATGGCGTGGAGGTGCCCCATGGCGACCGGATGGGCGGGCGATACCGCCGTACAGGACCAGATCGATGCCACCGTGGACGACGCGGTGAAGCGGGTGCGCAGCCGGCTGGCCCATGGCCCCGGACTGGAGCACTGCGAGGAATGCGACAAGCCGATTCCCGAAGCGCGCCGCAAGGCCGTGCCGGGCGTGCGGCTGTGCGTGGCCTGCCAGGAAGCGGCCGATCACGAGGAAGCGGCCTTCAGCGGCTACAACCGGCGCGGCAGCAAGGACAGCCAGCTGCGTTGAAGCGCGCCGTTACAATGAGCGAACTCTCTCCCCAGGCATTCCCATGCTCGAACAAGTGATCCTCGCCCGCCATGGCGAGACGGAATGGAACGTTGCCGGCCGCGCGCAGGGCAGGGAGGACAGTCCGCTCACCGCCGCCGGCCTTGAACAGGCCGAAGCGCTGGGGCGTCGCCTCGCCAGCCTGGGCGTCGGGCACATCATCAGTTCTCCCTTGCTGCGCGCGCGTCGCACGGCCGAGATCGCCGCACTCGCCATCGGTGGCACGGTGAGCCTCGACGAGCGCCTGGTGGAGCGCAGCTTTGGCGAACTGGAGGGGCGTCTGGTCGCCGAGGCCATGGCCGAGAACCCGCGATGGATCGAGGTGCTGCGTGGTACCGAGCCGGGCGCGGCGGCCCGTGGCGGAGAGTCCCTGCACGACGTGGCGGCGCGCATGCTGCCAGCGCTGGAAGCCGCGCGGGCACTGCCTTACCGGCGCGTGGCCGTGCTGTCGCACGGTCATTGCCTGCGTGCGGTGCTAGGCGCCCTGGGCGATGGCAACACGGCGAATTACCACCACGGTAACTGCGCCTATACGCCGCTGGCGCTGCGCGAGGGCCGTTTCACCTTCGACCGCTGGAACCTGAGCGCGCTGGAACTGGCTGACGCTTGAGCGTCACGGCCCATGTCACAAATCAGAAATAATTGATTTCGAAGGGTTTTTACTAAAGCATTCGCTTCGGTGGCCGATTAACGGGGCAGTTCCCCGGCCTTGCCACGACGATGCCCATGAACAGCCCAGCCGGCGGTCGCGAACCGTCGTTGATCGAGCAGGCCCTCGCCGGAACATCCCTCACCGCCGTCTTCCAGCCGGTGATCCGCATCGACACCGGACAGGTGGTGGCGCATGAGGGCCTGATCCGGTCGGCCTTGCCGCAGTTCGACCTGACGCCACCGGACCTGCTGGATCTGGCCCGGGCGCGTGGGCGCCTTGGTGTCTTCGAACTGGCGGCGGTGCGCCGCATCGCGGAGCGCTTCGTCGAAAGCGGCCTGTCGGGGCGCCTGCTGGTGAACCTCAGCGCGCAGGCGCTGGTGCAGGAAGGCGTGCGGGCCGAGGAGGTGATCGAGGCCTTGTCGGTGCACGGTCTCGACGTGAGCCGCGTGACCATCGAGATCACCGAGCGCGACATCGTCGACAACCCGGCACGACTGGCCCACGCACTGGGATTCCTGCGTGCGCGTGGTATCCGCGTGGCCCTCGACGACTTCGGCAACGGGCATTCGAATTTCGAGATGTGGAACGAGGTGCACCCGGAGATCGTCAAGATCGATCGTTACCTCATCAACGGCCTGGCGCACAGCGCCGAACGTCTCGCCATCGTGCGTGCGCTGTGTTCCGTCGCCGAAACCCTCGGTGCCGAGCTGGTCGGTGAAGGCGTGGAGGAAGAAGCCGACCTGCTGATGCTTCGCGAACTGGGCATTCCGTACGCGCAGGGTTTCCTGATTGCCCGTCCCAGCGCGGAGTCCCTGAGCGAGCCGCCATCTCGTGTCGTCGCTGCATTGTCATTGGGCCATGTACCCGTACCACCGCGTCCGCGCGGTCCTGTATCGGGCAGCCGCTTCACGGCAGGGCACATGCTGATCGAGGCGCCCTGCCTGTCATCCGTGCAGCTCAACGAAGACATCGTGGACTTGTTTGCCGCCGAACCGCGCCTGCATGCGGTGGCCATCGTCGACGAAGGTCGTCCCCTGGGCATCGTAAACCGGCGTGTCTTCACCGAACGCATGGCGCAGCCGTTCGCCCGCGAGCTGTTCGGCCGCAAACCCTGCACGACGTTCATGCACGCCGAACCGTTGCTCTGCGACGAGCACATGCCCTTGCAGAACATGGCCGACATCCTGCGCGGCGAAGACCAGCGCTATCTGAGCGACGGTTTCGTCATCACCTCGCGGGGTCGCTACCTCGGGCTGGGAACGGGCGAAGCCCTCGTGCGACGGGTGACGGAAATCCGCGTGGAAGCAGCGCGCTACGCCAACCCGCTGACCTTTTTGCCTGGCAACCTGCCGGTGACCGAACATATCGAGCGCCTGCTGCAATCCGGTGGCGCGTTCGCCGCCGCCTATTTCGATCTCGACAACTTCAAGCCGTTCAACGACCAGTACGGCTATTTCCGTGGTGACGAGATGATCCGATTGCTGGCGAGCACGCTGACCGGCGATCTTCGCCAGGATGCGGACTTCGTCGGTCATATCGGTGGCGACGATTTCCTCGTGGTGTTCCAGGGCAGTGACTGGACGTCGCGATGCGAGGAGATGCGGGTGCGCTTCAACGCGATGGCCGGCAACCTGTTCGATGACGTGGATCGTGCACGCGGTGGCATCGACAGCGAAGACCGCCACGGTCACCAGCGTTTCTTTCCGATCACCACGGTCGCCGTGGGCGTGGCCTGCTTCACGGAAGCCTTTCCGCGCGATGCGGAGACCGTGGCCAGCCTTGCCGCTTCGGCCAAGCGCGTGGCGAAGCATTCGGGCATCGGACTGCACGTGGTGCACTTCGACGGACGCCCGGTGAATGCGTTGTCATGACATCTTCAACTAACTGAAACAAAAGTATAATTTGCCAAAAATCGCTAAAGTTGCAGAAACTCCGGCCGACACGAAGGCATCCCCGTCCCCCGTGAGTGCGCCATGCGATTCTCCCGCCTTCCGTTACCTGAGCTGACGTTGCGCGCGCGCCTGCTCCTGCGCCTTGCCGGTACCATCTGCCTGCTGCTCGCCCTGTGGATCGTGGGTGGCGTGCAGTTGCGTACCGCCAACGAGCGCCTGCAGTCCGTTGTCGGCGACACGCTGGCACCCGTGGCGGACGTCGGCCACATCCAGAACGATTACAACGACCTGCTCGATGCGCTCGTGCATGCCACGCTGATGCGCCTGCCCTCGGCCGTGGACGATGCGGTGACCGCCATCGGTGCGGATCGACATGACATCGACAAACAGTGGAAGTCGCTCGAAGCCAGCGGGCTAGGCGTGGCGCAGAAAAAACTGGTCTCGCTGGCTGCCGAACACCGCAAGGCCGCTGACAAGGCCATCGACGATGTCGTGGAACTGCTCAAGGCCGAACAGTTCGACCTGGCACAGCTTCAGTTGTCCAATGACGTGCAGTCGGCCGTCGTACCGCTGAAGAGCGACTTCTCCAATCTCTTCGCCCTGGCGCTCGCGGGCGGCAAGGCGCAGGCCGAAGCGCAGCACGCGGATATCCAGCGCGGCGCGGCGGTGTCGGCCGTGCTGCTCGCCATCGCACTGCTGGCTGCCAGCGCCATGGATCTGGCGATCATCCGTTCACTTGGCCGGCGGTTGCGCCAGGCGACCGACGTCGCATCGGCCATCGCAAGCGGCACCCTGGGCGCGCGCATCGACGTGGGCCGTAACGACGAGATCGGTGCTTTGCTGACCTCGCTCACCGCCATGGACGCGCAGCTGGGCCATGTGGTGACCCAGGTACGCGATCGCGCAGACCTGGTGGCGCATGCCGCCAGCGGCATCGCGCACGGCAACGATGCGCTCAACGATCGCACGCGCACCCAGGCACAGCACCTGCGGCATACCTCCGCGTCGATGGAAGACATGGCACGGGCCGTATCGGGAGGTCTGGGCCATGCCAGTGCCGCGCATTCCGCGGTGAACGAGGCGCGCGACATGACCGACGAAGGCCACCGCGTGGCGATGGCCGCCATCGACAACATGCGGACGATCCTGCGCACCACCGAGCGCATGAATGAGGTGCTTGATCTGGTGGACCAGGTAGCGTTCCAGACCAATCTGCTGGCGCTCAATGCCGCCGTGGAAGCCGCCCGCGCCGGTGAGCACGGCCGTGGCTTCGCCGTGGTCGCCTCCGAGGTGCGCGAACTGGCCCAACGCTGCGCGCAGGCGGCACGCGACATCCGCGGCCTGATCGGTGCCAGCGACGAAGCCGTGCAGGCGGGCGTGACCTCCGTGGACCGCGCTGGTGCGGTACTGACGGGCATCGGTGAGCGGGTGACCTCGTTAGCAGGTCTCGTAGGTTCCGTGATGGAAGCCACGCGCGGACAGAACGACGGCATCGCCCGGGTGAACGGCGCGATCCGCGGCATCGACGAAACCACGCGCGAGAATGCCGCAATGGTGGAGCAGGCCGCCGCCGCAAGCCGCGCCATGCGCGAGAGCGCGGAAATCCTCCGTCGCGAAGTGGCGTACTTCGAGCTCACGTAGAAGCGCGCCTGCGCGCAGCCGGCTTATCACGATGAATGCGGTTGTAGGAGCGCGCCTTGCGCGCGACCGGGTGATCGAGACACCCCGGTCGCGCGCAAGCGCGCTCCTACATGTCGTCTTGCCTGACGCGTTTCAGCGACTTGTAGAGCGTCGCCCGTGATACACCGAGCACCTTGGCGATGTAGTTCGCTGCGTGGCGGATATCGAACAACCCACGTTCATCCAGCTGCGCCACCAGTGCCTCGCGCTCGGTTACATCCAAACCGGCCAGACTCGTGCCGCGCTCACCAAGGAACGCACCCACCAGATCGTTGATCTCCTCGCGCCAGTCCTCGCGAAACAAGGCATCCGGTCGCGGTGCCACCTTCGCAAAGTGCAGGAACTCCTTCGACATCGCATGCATCGCCTCGAACATGCTCACATCGATGTTGATGCAAAGCAGCCCCACCGCCTTGCGCCGCCCGTCGCGCAGCACGGCAGTCACCGATTTCATCGAACGTCCGTCCGCATGGGTCTTCGGATAGGGCCCGATCACCGCATCGTCGAGCGATTCGATATCCGCGATATCGGTAAGCGATGCATCGCCCGGTGCACGGCGTGACATGCGATTGGCGATATGCCGGATACGGCCGTTGCCGAGATCGTGGATCACGACTTCGGCATGCGGCTTCAGCACGGCAGCAATGGCATCGGCAACGGGGATGAAGGTGGTAAGGACATCGGTCATGCGACGATCATGGGTTCGGCGAGACTTTCTGTCCAGCCTGGACGCACACGCCGTCGAGCGCTGCCGATGCCACCGGTCCGCCGGGCATACGAGCCCGGCAGACCGGCGTCACATCACTTCGGCAGCGGCAGCGAGATGGTGCGCGACTTCAGCGTGGCCGACAGCGACGGGAAGGGATCGACGCCCGTCTCGGTGATGATCGCGTTGATCGACACCACCGAGCAGACCGGCGTGTCGATGTTCGAGCAACGCCAGGCGCTGGCGCCGACCTTGGGATCGTAGATGGCCTTCCAGGTGTAGTTCGGCACGATCACGGCATCGGCACCGATCGTGTCCGGCGTCGGGCCGTCGAAGGCCGGGCCGGTCACCACGAAGACTTCGCCGTCGTTGGTGGCCATGGTGCGCACGCTGGTTTCGATGCGCTCCCACTTGCCGGTGTTCAGCGTGTGGCTCTGCGGGATCATGTTCGCCAGCGAGAAGCTCTGGTACTGCGCGCTGGAATTCGGCTCGTCACCCGACGGCGTCATGTGGCCGCGGTCGTAACCACTGCCCTTGTAGTCGGCCAGCTGGGCGCGATCCGCCACGGGGATGGCAGTCTCGGCGTGAAAGGCATCCTTGCGCGGCGTGTTCTGCGCATCGGCGATCTGCTGCGCGGTGAGGTGCTCCGCGGACCACAGCGGGCCCTTGGTGACACCGGAGGCAAGCAGGGAGTAGGCATCGAAGCACAGCGGCGTGGTGCGTTCGGCCAGCGAGGTATCGGTCAGGTCGGGAGCCTGGCCACCCTGGAAGAGCTGGGGACACTGGGTGTCCGACGCGTGGACCGCGCCGCCGACAAGCAGGCCGAAAACCACGCAGAACGCGCGCGCATGACGATTGAGCATGAGTTGTTCCCCAAGAAGGCGACGGATCCCCCGTTCGCGAGGCGGTCATTCTTGCCGCAAGCGATGACGGATTGGGGACAACGCGGGCAGGGAAGTGCGACCTGCCTCGCACTTCGGGCGTTTCGCCTCAGTGTTCGAAGCCGTGGTCACCGATGGTTTCGGCCAGATAGTTCACGAAGGAGGCGATGCGCGCGGAGATCGCGGTATTGCGGTAGTACACGGCGTTGATCGGCTGGCGTTGCTCGATAGTCATTTTCGGCAACACCTCGACCAGTGTGCCGGCTTCGCGGTCGGTCCGCGTCATGAAGTCCGACAGACAGACGATGCCGTTACCTTCGAGGGCGAGATAGCGCAGCGTTTCACCGCTGGACGAACCGATGGCCGGCTTGATGTGCACAGGCTGGCGTCTGGCATCGAGCAAAGGCCATTCGTTGAGCATGTCCAGTTCGGTGAAGCCCAGCAGCATGTGCTTTTCGAGATCGGCCACCTTGCGTGGCGTGCCGTACCGTTCGAGGTAGGCCGGGCTGGCGAGGCAGCGCAGGCGACTGCTGCCGATGGAGCGCGCATGCAGGGTGGAATCGCGCAGCCGGCCGATGCGCAGGGCCACATCGGTGCGTCGTTCCAGCAGGTCGATGAAGCCTTCGCTGCTGTGCAGTTCCAGGTCCACTTCGGGAAAGCGTTCCCGATAGCCCGCGATGAGCGGCACCACGACATGCAGCATGAAGGGCGAGGCGGCATCGACGCGCAGCCGTCCCGCTGGCCGGCTGCGTCGCGAGGCCATCTGCTCTTCGGCGCTTTCCACGGCAGAGACGATCTCGCGCGCGCGTTCGAGGAAGGCCTGGCCTTCGTCGGTGAGTTCGATGCGTCGCGTGGTACGGCGCAGCAGGGTGGTCTTGAGCTTCTGTTCGAGCCGGCCCAGCGTGCGGCTGGCGGCGGAGACGGTCTGATCGAGCTGCTGCGCCGCGCTGGTGATCGAGCCGGTGTCGACGACGGTGATGAAGTTCTGGATCTCGTCGAGGGTGATGTTCATCGTTGCGTTCGGCTCAAGTGTATTTCGCTTATACGCGGCTTTTTCGACAAAGGTAAGAGGCCGAGAATGCGCGCCTCCCTCACTTCCCCGGAGCATGCCATGGGCATCCCCACCTTCGGCCTGGGCACGTTTCGCCTGACCGGCCAGACCGTCGTCGATTCCGTCCGTCATGCGCTGGATCTCGGTTACCGCGCCATCGACACCGCACAGATCTACGGCAACGAAGCCGAGGTCGGCCAGGCGGTAGCCGAGTCCGGCGTATCCCGCGACGACCTTTACCTCACCACGAAGATCTGGGTGGAGAACCACTCGCGCGCCAAGCTGGCTACCAGCCTGGAAGAAAGCCTCGCAAAGCTGCGCACGGACCGGGTGGATCTCACCCTCATCCACTGGCCGGCCCCCGGCAACGGCGTGCCGCTGGCCGAAACGCTGGAAGCCCTGGCCGCGGTGAAGGCACGCGGCCTGACCCGTGCCATCGGTATCTCCAACTTCAACATCGCCCTGACCCGCGAGGCCATCGACGTGCTGGGTGCGGGCGAGATCGCCACCAACCAGATCGAGCTGAGCCCTTACCTGCAGAACCGCTCGCTCACGGCATTCCTTGCATCGCAGGACATCACCGTGACCTCGTACATGACCCTGGCCTACGGCAAGGTGCTGGCCGATCCCGTGCTGACCCGCATCGCCGATCGCTACCAGGCGACGGTGGCGCAGGTGGCGCTCGCCTGGGCTCTCCAGCAGGGTTATGCGGTGATTCCGTCGTCCACCAGGCGCGAGAACCTGGCCAGCAACCTGCTGGCCCGCGACCTGCATCTGGGCGACGACGACATGGCAGCCATCGCAGCGCTGGAACGGGGTGGCCGCGAAGTGAGCCCCGAAGGTCTGGCACCCGTCTGGGACGCCTGAACACCTGATCGGCCGGATGCTCGCAAGTAATTGTCGCGAAAGGTAGAACCATGGAAGATGCGTCATCTTCCGCAAGCCGACCTCGCTTCCCCGCATGCCTGCGTCCATCCATCCGCCGCACTTCGATGCCGCCTGCGAGCCGGGACCGGACTGGGCTGTCCAGCGCTCCCAGCGCACCGATACGGTGGCCGGCGACGACGTGGGCCGGCCACTGGACGGTCTGCTGGCCTCGCGGGCGTGGCTGGAAGTGCCGCGATATGCCGGACGCATCGCCCTGGCATCCACTCGCATCACGCTCATGGCTTCCGGCCGCCTGCTGATGGATCATCGCTCGGGCCGCCAGCAGGCCTCGCCCGGTGAGGTGCTGCTGGTACGTCGCTGCGAGACCTATCGCGTGCATGCCGATTCGCTGTCCGGTCATGTGATCAACCTCGACGTGCAGCCGGCTTACCTGCGCGACCTCGGGCTCAGCGAAGACGATATCGCACTCGCCCTCACCAACTCACCGGGTGCCAGTCTCGTGCTGCTGCGCCTGTTCCGAGAGTCGCGCACCAACGTGCAACACCTGCCTTGGGAAGCCCGCGCCATGCTGGCTCAGTGGCTGGCGTCGTCGCAGCGGATCGCCGCGCAGTCGCGCACGCACTGGGCCGCACGCCTGCGCGGTTTTCTCGCCGAACACTGGAACGAGCGCTGCCCGCTGAAACTGCTGGGCGAAATCGCCGAGTGTCACCCGGTGACCATCGCCCGGTATTTCCCGATCCACTTCGGTTACACACAGCTGGAATACGTGCGCCTGCTCAAGACCGAACAGGCTGTATGCCAGTTGCTTCGCACCGGCCACTCGGTAACGGATGTGGCGCATCGCTGCGGCTTCTCCGATCACAGCCACCTGACCCGCACGCTGCGTCAGCTGACGGGCCTCACGCCAGTGGAACTGCGCCGCTTGGGTTCGCCTGCGGCCTGAGCAGCGGCTCGATCCGATCTCCATCGAATCTGGAACCAATCTCCACACTCACGGCCCATGCTCGTCGCGGGCCACCCGGTGCCGCGCGCCCCGACCCCCGGACCCTCGCCTGGCGGCGCCTGGGTGGCCCTCTCTCAGAGCCCCAGTGCGCGTCGCAAGCCATCCACATAGGACCGGCTGGCGCGCACGAGGGTGCCGTCGCGAAGGCGCACCAGGCAATCCCGGTTCGATAGCGCTTCCAGCTCGGCCACGCAGTCCACGCGCACGATGGTGGAACGGTGGATGCGGATGAAACACGACGGATCGAGCATGCGCTCCACCTGCTGCATGGTCTCCCGTACCAGGTGACAGCGTTCGCCGACATGCAGGCCCACGTAGTCGCCGCTGGCCTCGATCCACTCGACATCGTCCGTTCTTACCACGACATCGCGATGGCCCAAGCGCGCCGTAAAGCAGCGTGCGTGAGGCGAATGACGCTGGGGCGTCGGTTCCCGGGTCCCGAGGTGTTGCCGTGCCCGGGACAGCGCTTCATCAAAACGCGTGTCGTCGATGGGCTTCAACAGATAATCGAGCGCAGCGGCCTCAAAGGCACGCAAGGCGTACTGGTCGTAGGCGGTCAGCATGATCGGCAGCGGGCGGCGTTCCTTCGGCAGTGCCTCCAGTACATCGAAGCCGCTGATCCCCGGCATGCGCACATCGAGAAAGGCAACATCGAAGCGCTGTTCTTTCAGCATGGCGACGGCCGTTTCGCCATCGGCACATTCGTCGGTGGCAAGCACATCGGCATGCCGCGCCAGGCGCAGTAGCACGCCGCGTCGCGACAAGGGCTCATCGTCGACGATCAGTACGCGCATCAGGCCACCTCCGGCGAGGCATGCAGGCGGAACGGCAGGAGGATGTCGACCTGACAGCCGCCGTCGTCGAGCATGACGACGGCCACCTGCTGCGCTTCGCCATACAGGCGCTCAAGCCGCTCGCGAACATTGGCCAGACCGATGGCCCCGGGCCGCACGGTATCGTTGGACTCCGCCACGGGCCCATCGTTATGGAGCGTAATGCGCAGGTTCCCGTCTTCGCGTGCGACCCGCAGGTCGAGGCGGCCGGGTGTCCGCAGGCGAGTAATGCCATGCCGGATCGCGTTCTCCGCCAGCGGCTGTATCAACAGGCCCGGCACCCGGGCGCGAAGCACATCCGGTCCGGCGCGGACATCGACGATGAGTCGTTCGCCCAGGCGGGCTTTCTCTATGTCGAGATAAAGGCCGGTCGTGGACAGTTCCTCGGCCAGCGTCACTTCATGCGCGTGATCACCTTCGAGCGTGGTGCGCAGCAGATCGCCCAATGTCGAGAGCATGCGGGTGGCATCGTCGTTGCGCCGTTCGGTCACGAGCGCCGAGATGGCATTGAGCGTGTTGAAGAGGAAATGCGGATTGATCTGGTAGCGCAATGCACGCAACTCGGCTTCACGGGCCAGCGCCTCGGCCTCATGCAACCGTTCGCGCGCCGTCCTCAGTTCGTACGCATGGGCCACGATGGCATGGATGGCGCAGAACGCGATATACGCCAGCCAGCAACCGTCCAGTCCGGCAAGCGTACGGAACCAGCTGAAACTCGGTACGCGCCCCCAGTGGATCGCCAGCAGCTGGAGCACCGCATTGTTGAGCACGGACATGACATAGCCGGCGGCGAGCATGGCCACGACCAGCATCCACATGGGGATACGTCGCCATAAAGCACGCTGCAACACCGTGAGCGGGATGCTCCACAGTACGAACGCGCTGGCGAGGAAGATGCGCACCGCGAAGGCGTGCTCGTAGCCGAACTCGGCCAGCCCGACCACGGCCATGCAGGCCACGATGGGCGATCCGGCCGCGATGGGCAGCAGGAAGGGCACGCGCTGTCGTGGCGGAACAGGAAACGGCATGGCGGTCTGCGAAGGTAGGGGGAATCGGCAAGGAAGCTGCGGGCTCCCTGGCCGCATCCTACCCTTCCGGAGCTGCATTGGCAGGGGCCGTCCCTGGACCCTGCGACCATTCCAGCGCAAGGGCTGCCGGCGGGCCAGCTCCCGTCGGCGGTACGTGCGGGATGTGCGGTAGAACGTTGGCGCCGGAGGCGCTACTTTTCGCTCCCCCCGACGTAGCCGGTGGAAGGTATCGTAGGATAGGGGGCTCCACATTGGTCAAAGGACGTGCCATGTCGTCGAGCCGCCCCTTCGCGAACAAACGTGTCGTCATCGTTCACGGCTATATGGCCTCGCCGACGGACCACTGGTTTCCTGCCCTGAAACGCTCGCTGGAAGTCGAAGGTGCGCAGGTCGATGTCGTGGCGCTGCCCGAATCGAATGAACCGCAGGTCGATGCGTGGGCCAGAACACTGAAGGAAGCGCTTCCGGTGGTGAATGACCGCACCTTCATCATCGGTCACAGCCTGGGCTGCGTGACGGCGTTGCGGCATCTGCAATCGCTGCCCAATGGCACGCGCGCGGCAGGCATCGTGCTGGTTTCCGGCTTCGATTGCCCACTGGATACCATTCCCGCGCTGGCAGCGTTTACCTCGCCACCCCTGGATCACGACGTAGTCCGCAAGCGTGCCGCGCATATCGTGTCGATCGTTTCGGACAACGACGTCATCGTGGATACCAGGCATTCACACGCCTTGGCGGAATCGCTCGGCAGCGATCTCCAGGTGGTGAACGGCGGCGGTCATTTCATGGCGGAAGATGGGTTCACGGCGCTTCCGCAGGTTCATGAGGCGCTGCGTCGCATGGTGTAACGCGTCACTTCACCAGTTCGACAAGCGGTTTGCCCTTGGGAACGATATAGGTGCCCAGTTCGGCGGCACGGGTCTTGCCGACATTCCTGGCGCTATGCACCACGCCGGTGGGAACGAAAAGCACATCGCCCGCCTTCAACGTCATGGGCGGCCTGCCATCGAGCGTGTACTCGATGGTGCCTTCGATCACGTAGATGATTTCTTCACCGGGATGACGGTGGTTGGGTGCGATGCGGCCGGGATCAATGTCCACCCGGACCTGCAGTTCCTCGTAGCCGGGCAGGTCGAGGTCGTTGCGCGAAAGATCGGTGCGGTGCACGCCGGTTGGCATGGCACCGTCGGCGTGAGCTCCATGGCTTGCAGTTGTAACAGCGAGGATCGTGGCGACGAACAGGGCAGCTTTCATGGCATGTCTTCCCATGGCGTTGAATGATGGGAGGACGTTACGCCTCAAGATCGTGCCTTGTCCGTAACCGAATGTAGCGTTTGTAACGAGCCTGGGCGCAAGGCCGCCATGCAGCGGCCCCTTGGCTGCGGCGCCTACGTTTCGTTACAAAAAGCCTTCGCCAGCATCAGAGCCACGCCAGCAACGGCGACACGCACAGCAGCAGGCCGATCAGCACGATGAAGGCGAGACCGGCACCCTTGTAACGGGACAATGCCGGGACCTTGTAGACCAGCCAGGCGGGAATCAGGCAGCCCAGCACGCCGAAGATCGGGCTGCTCAGGGTCGTGAAGGACAGTACGGGGAGATTGCCCACGATGGCGCCCCATGCGAGCAGTACGGCGAATACCATGACGCCGCGCGACACCCAGTGGCGCGGGATGCGTTCCTGCGGCAACCACCGCCCGAGCAGGGTCACCAGCATGCCCTGGCAGGCTTCGCGGAAACCCAGGTACACGCCGAAGAATGCCGTCATCACCGCGAAGATGTTCAGCACCACGCCGACCAGGCTGGCCCAGCTGCCGGGAAAGATCTGCGCACTGATAGCCAGTGCCGACACGTTCTGCTCATAGGCCTTCACCGCATCGTCGTGACCCATGGCAAGGGTGAAGGACACCGCGTAGAAGAACACCGTGGCGAAGAGGATGCCGAAGGCGATGTTCATGGCGCGCAGCGCCTTGTGCCGCGCGACGGCGATGGAGGTTTCGCGCGCACGATAGGAAATCACCATCGGGCTCAGCGTCTGGATGAACAGGATCGAGGTAAGCGTGAAGGGCAGGGTGACCACGGCGTTCTTCACCAGCGTGCCCGGGGCGGGTGGCGTGCCAAGATTGCCGAGGTTCCAGCGCGAGATCATCAGGAAGCCTAGCGCCGCCACGATGAGCAGCTTGGTCAGCACCAGCAGTGACGACAGGCGGAACAAGGCCCGCTCGCCACGGGATGCCAGGGCCACGAGCACGATCATGAGGATGAGGCCATACCACGGACTGTCCGAAAGCAGGTGCTGCGTGATACCAAAGCTCTGCAGGTAGGACGCGCTGTCCCGCGTGATGGCGGTGGCATAGACGAACATCCAGATCGTCAGCATCACGAAGTACAGCAGACCCAGCGCCACGCCCCAGCCACGACCGAGATACCCGGCGATCATGCTCGGGTAATCCTGGCTTTGTTTCGCATCGGCCAGCGTGTTGATGAACAGCCGCTGGAACAGGTACATGCCCGGGTAGCCGATCACGGCCGACAGCAGGAAGACCCAGATGCCCATCAGGCCCACCTGCACGGGCAGGAAGACGATGCCCGCGCCGATGGCCATGCCGATGCTCATCATCACCCAGCCCACGTCGGTGCCGTCGAAGCGGGTGGCGGCACGCCATTGTTCGGCGCTCATGCGCTCGCCGGGATCGGTGCCGTGATCGTGGAGATAAGCCATCGGAAGTTCCTGCGGTTCGGTGCGCGTCGACGACGCTGCATGCCATCCGGCGGGATGCCGGAGGGCGTGGTGTTCGGGGGGAGGGGGTGGCCGGCGCTCAGGCGCAGGCAGCGTGTGTCCGGGAGACGCTCAACAGGGACGACAACACGAACGGCCGCCCGCGCGACACGGCAGTGCCGTGAAGAGGGTGGTGTCGTTCGTCGTGTCGAGGTCCACAGTGTTCACCGGGGAAATCACGCCAGGAAGGCCGGCATGCGCCGGCAGGGCCCCCATTCTGCGATAACGCGGCACTGCTTTGTCAATGCCGCGCCGCTCACGGCCCTGGCGAAACATGGACTGTGATTTTCTCCCGCCCCGTGCGAATCATGTTCCGTACCCAGGGGAACGATCCGCACGATGACCGTCCACGCCGGCCGCTCCGTGGTCCGCACGGAAGCCATGCTGGAAGAGATTGCCCGGTTTGAGAAAGAGTGACCGGGCCTTTCCGTCACACGTCGAGCTCGTAACGCGTGTTCCTGCCCCCGCCCGGCAGACGTCGCAGGCAGCCTTTTTCGACCAGGTCGGCGAGGTGTCGGGTCGCCGTGGCCTTGGATACCTTTGCCACGGCCTGGTACTGCGAGGCGCTGATACCTTGCAGGAAGCCCCGCTCACCGCCGTCCAGTAATCGATTGAGGACCTTGACCTGATCTTCCGACAGGCCGCGGTGTCGATGAGCCTGCCAGAACCGGGCCTTGGACAGGACGCTATCGATACGTTGCTGTGCGTGGACGAGGCTATCCAGCAGCGTGCGCAGGAACCATTCCAGCCATGCCGTGATATCCAGCCCTGCTTTCTGGCTGGATTCGAGGATCGTGTAATAGCCCGTGCGGTCGGCAAGGATGCTTGCCGACATGGCATGGAAACGGATGGCCTGGGGTTGGGACTGGGCAAGCGAGAGATCGGTGAGGGCGCGCGTGATGCGGCCGTTGCCGTCATCGAAAGGATGCAGGGTGACAAACCAGAAGTGGGCGATGCCCGCACGCAGCAGCGGATCGAGCGTCGCATCGCGTCGTGATGCGTCGAACCATGCGAGGAATCCATCGAGCTGTTTTTCCAGTCCATCGCGTGGCGGTGCTTCGAAATGAACGACGGGCCGATCGATACGACCGGATACGACCTGCATGGGTTCGTCGCCACGCAAGCCACCCACGCGGATGCGCGAAGGCAGCAACGCGTCGTGATTCACGAAGAGCCACTGGTGCCAGCGAAAGAGGCGCGCCCTGTCGAGCGGCGCATCGATGTCGCGGGTGGCATCCAGCATCAGGTCGGCAAGCCCTTCGCTCCGGGGCGTGGATGGACGGGGCGGGTGTTCCGCCAGCCCCAGTCGCCGGGCCAGCGATGACCGGACCGATTCGACATTGAGGCGCTCCCCTTCGATGGCGGAAGAGGTAACGATGTTGGACAGCAGCGTATCCAGGGCATCCTCCGCCTGGACTTCCACGCCCGCCGTGCCGGCCATGCCCAGCAACTGGCCTTGCGCCAGCTGGCATTCGCGCAGCAGAGGGGCCAGGGTATCAGCCTGCCAGGTGAATCGGGGCCAGTCCGGTGCCTGCCAGATCCAGCGAAGGGTACTCATGGGCCTGCTCCGGGGCGATGAGCCGAATCCAGGACTTATTCGGCTCAGATTGTGAGCCGATTATAGGCAGGATTCGGCTCATGCGGGGTGCCGCCGCGAGCACGCCTCAGGCCAGCGCTTCCTTCGCAGGCTGCGACGTGCGTCGCCCGGCGTACTCCGCGACGATCACGCCGAGAATCGTCAGCAGGCCGCCGCAGGCCGTGGTCACGGTCAGTTTTTCGCCCAGGGCGAACACCGCCAGCACGGCCGTCACGATAGGCACGAGGTTGAAGAATCCGGTGACGCGGGCCGCGCCCAGGCGGCTGATGCCGGCCATCCAGCAAAGCGGGGCCATCACCGAGGCACCGATGCCGGCGAAGGCAATGCATCCCCATGCCGCCGCTCCGTGCACGCCTTCACCGAAGGCCAGCCATAGCGGTACGAGCATGATGGTGGCCGTAGAGGCCTGCATGAACAGCGACTCCACCAGCGAGACCTTCAGCTTCCACTTGTGCATGAGCAGGTTGTAGAGCGCGAACGCCGTGGCACCCAGCACGATCAGGCCATCGCCACGGTTGAGCCCCTGCACGGTGAGCTGGCGCGGATCGCCGTGCGAGATCACCATGACGACACCGAACGCGGAAACGAGGGCACCGGCCACGACCAGCGCCGTGACCCGGTGGCGCAGGAAGATTGCCGAGAGCATCAGGGTGATCAGTGGAATGAGCGACTGGATCACGCCCATATTGGTCGCCGAGGTGAAATGGGCGGCGTAATAGGCGGCGCACTGGTAGACGACGCTGCCCAGCAGGCCCAGCAGGAAGAACCGGCCGAGGTTGGGGCGGATGACGGCCATGTTGCGACGCAATCGCGGTATCGCCCAGGGCGACACCACCACTGCCGCGAAAAACCAGCGCAGCAGGCTGATGTCCACGGCACCGACGGTGCCGGAGGCCAGTTTGGTGACGAGCGTGTTCACGCCCCACAGGAGGGCGGCGATAACGGGGAAGAGGTAATTCATGGGGTCGTACAGGGGAGGGGATACGGCAGGTAAAGCGTAGCAGTGACGCATTTGCCGGGCATCCCTGAAATGCGACAATGCCTCCCGGTTCTGCGACAGCAAGGGAGATCGCCAATGCGTCCGATCCCTACCTTCAAGCAATTGCCCGGCCCCATCTATTTCCGCCACGGCACGATGCCGCCCTCGGTGTTCGAGTCGCATGTGCATCCGTGGGGCATGCTCAACTACGTATCGCAAGGCCTGATGGAGCTGACCGTCGACTCGCGACGCATGGTGTCACCGCCGCAGTACGGTATCTGGATTCCGCCGGGCGTTTCCCATGGTGCGGTCAATCGCAATGCGCTGGAATTTCGCGCGGTGTATGTATCCCTGGCCATTGCAGCGAAGATGCCGGCCGAAGCCTGTGCGCTATCCATCAGCGAGGTATTGAAAGTGCTGCTGGACGAGTTTGCACGGCTGGACATCATCACGCCGCGCGAGCCCGCGCACGTCCGCATGTCGCGCGTGGTCATCGACCAGATCCTCGCCGCAAGACCGGTGGCCAACTTCTTGCCATCCAGCGAAGAGCCGCACCTCGTCGCCGCCATGGCATTCGCAAGAACATACATTGCGCGTGGCGATTCGGTGCGGGACATCGCCCGGTCGCAGCATATGAGCGTACGCACGCTGGAACGCCTGGCGCAGAGCGAGCTTGGCATCGGCTTCGGTGAATGGCGTCAGCGCCTGAGATTCACGCTGGGCGTGGAGTTGCTGGCGAAGCAGCAGTCGGTAGAGACGATCGCCCGCGAACTCGGCTACGCCACCGCGTCGTCGTTCATCGAGATGTTCAAGCGCCAGGCCTGCTGCACACCGGACCAGTTTCGCAAGGGCATGCTGGCGCGCGCCTGATCCCGTCACCGGGGATTGAATGTGGGGTCACCTGCCCGCAGGAAGACGGGCAGCTTATTTTGTCCGTTCCGTCCTAATAACGGCCCACATTTACTATACCGGTGACCATATTCATGTCAGAAAATCGCAGCGCAAGCCCGTTGTTCCAGCCCATCCGCCTCGGTGACCTCGATCTCAGGAATCGCATCGCCATGGCACCGCTCACGCGCAGCCGTGCGCTGAAGGGCGACGTGCCGCGTCCGTCCGCCGTCGAGTACTACAGCCAGCGTGCCTCGGCCGGCCTCATCATCACCGAGGCCACGCAGGTCGACGACAGCGCCAAGGGCTATGCGTTCACGCCGGGCGTGTATACGGATGCGCAGGTTGCCAGCTGGAAGAACGTGACCGATGCCGTGCATGCGAAGGGAGGTTCCATCGTGGTGCAGATCTGGCATGTGGGCCGCATCTCGCATCCGTCGCTGCAACCGCAGGGCGTGAAGCCGGTGGGGCCGTCCGCCGTGAAGCCCGAAGGCAATGCATTCACCGAGAGTGGCTTCCAGCCGCATGAGGAACCGCGCGCGCTGGAAGTGGATGAGATCCGCCAGATCGTCGCCGACTTCGCCCATGCCGCCACGATGGCCCGCAAGGCCGGCTTCGACGGCGTGGAAGTGCATGCCGCCCATGGTTACCTCATCGACCAGTTCCTGCGCGATGGCTCCAACAAGCGCCACGACCAGTACGGTGGCAGCATCGAGAACCGCACGCGCTTCCTCTTCGAGGTGATGGGCGCGGTGTCCGACGCCATCGGTGGCGGTCGCACCGGCGTGCGTCTTTCGCCGGTATCGCCCGTCAACGATTCCAGCGACAGCAACCCCGTGCCGCTCTACCTGCATGCGGTGGAAGGGCTCAACCGCTTCAACCCGGCATACCTGCATATCGTGGAAGGCGCCACCGGCGGCTCGCGCGACTACGTGCCGGGCTACGATTTCGGGGCCCTGAAGAAGGCCTTCCACGGCAAGTACATGGGCAACAACGGTTACGACTTTGCGCTGGCCGATGCCGCGTTGCGCGAAGGTCGCGCGGACGTGATCGCCATGGGCCGTCCGTTCATCAGCAATCCCGATCTCGTCGAGCGCCTGAAATCCGGTGCCCCGATCGCCCCGAGCGATCCGAACACCTATTACGGTGGCGACGAGCACGGCTATACGGACTATCCGTCACTCGGCTGAGCCTGATCGATACACGGCGGGTTGCTTCCTGAAAGAGGTAACCCGCCGTGTACTCATGTAAACCGTAGCCATCGGGCCACGACAAAAATACTCAGTGATCCTTCGGCGGGAGCCGGTAGGGGACGAACTGCCCGAGCACCACGAAGCCACCGGGTACGCCGGTATAGCGCTCCACAAGACGCACGCTGTCGAGTTCGCACAACTGCGAGCCGAAGGTGCGGGTGACCAGCACATCGCGCGAATCGAGGAATTCACCGCCCGAGCGCAGCTGGTTTACGTACCAGATGCTGCCCACGCGGTAGGCGATGGTGGTCTTGTCGATCACCTGGCTGTCATAGGCCTGGCTGAGGTCGATGCAGCGCTGGGGCTTGCCCGCGATGCGGCCTTCGGTGAGCTTCGCCAGCTGGGCGGCCGGATCGTCCTTGGCGGCCCAGGCGGGCATCACGACGCTGGCTCCCAGTGCCAGCAGCAGGAAGCGGCTACGCGTGTTCATGGCGACTCCGACGGTGGTGCGGGTGCTTCGATTCTAGTCCAGTCGTGGCGGTTTTATTGGACGTAACTTCATGCCTTCAGGCGTGGGATAGAAACGTCCAGAAGCGTTGTCGCAAGGATGGACGGACATCGCGCAGGCCACCGCGACACGTTGCCACGGTGGTGCCGCCGGTCACCAGTTCGTATGCCACCATCCCAACCCTGGTCCCTACTCCAGGTGCGGCGTGAACGCAGATACAAACCGGTTCCCGGAGCCATCGCCTGCGGCGGTGACGCTATCGCGAGGCGCGCGCTACCGCATGATCTGGCGGTGGCACTTCTATGCCGGGCTGTTCTGCCTTCCCTTCATTGTCTGGCTGGCGACGACGGGCATGGTCTACCTGTTCAAGCCACAGATCGAGCCGTGGCTGGAACGCGGCTATGCGCATGTGGCCCATGGCCCGGCGCTACCACCTTCGGCGCAGGTGGCTGCGGCGCTGGCCGCCGTACCCGGCAGCGTACTCAACGCCTACGAACTTCCCGTCACCACGGAGCAGGCCACGCGAGTCCTCGTGGGCAAGGGCCCGCAAGTCATTCGTGTCTTCGTCGATCCTTCTACCGCACGGGTGCTTCACGTCGTGAACGACGAAGATCGCTTCATGCGGGTGATCTTCTATCTGCACGGTGAACTGCTGGCCGGTACACCGGGCTCCATGCTCGTGGAGCTGGCGGCATCATGGACCATCGTGATGTTGTTGACGGGTCTTTATCTCTGGTGGCCGCGTGGCACGCGTTTGCGCGGCGTGCTACTTCCCCGGCTGAGACAGGGATCACGTATCTTCTGGCGTGACCTGCATGCGGTGACCGGCGTATGGATTTCCGCGATGGCGCTCGTGCTGCTTTTGTCAGGTCTTCCGTGGGCGAAGTCATGGGGTGGCTTGCTGAAAGATGCAAGGCAGGCTTATTCCCACGTGGTGGTTGCCCAGGACTGGACCACAGGTAGCGCTGACCAGCGAAGGATCAACCGCGAAGCCAATGCACCTGTCACGGATGAACACGCAGGCATGGCCGGGATGTCGATGCCGGGCATGGCCATGGATGACAAGACGGCTTCAATGCCTGTCGTGGCACCGGACTATTCACCGATCGACCGTATCGTTCCCGGCATGGCCAGCCAGCACTGGCCCGCGCCGGTATTGATCAGCCCACCTTCGAAGCGTTCGCCTTTCTGGTCGGCTCACTCCGATGTCCAGGACCGCCCTCGGCGGATCGACGCGCGCATCGATCCGTCCACGGGAAAGATCATCGATGTGACGCGATTCAAGGATCGTCCGTTCCTCGACCGGCTTATCGGCTATGGGGTGGCCCTCCACGAAGGCCAGTTGTTCGCACCACTGAATCAGGTGCTCGGCGTAGCCACGGCACTCGGCCTTTTGCTGATGTCCGTCAGCGCCACGGTGCTGTGGTGGCGTCGCCGACCATCCGGCTTGCTGGGGGCACCACCTGCGCACGGAAGCACCCGCGTGTCTGGCGCGTTGATAGCGGTCATTGTCCTTCTGGGGATATGCCTGCCGCTTTTTGGCGGAACCTTGCTGGTGGTTCTTATGCTGGAGCGGCTACTTGTCACTCGCTGGACCAAGGCCCGGATTTTCCTCGGTCTGGCACGAAGCTGAGTCAGACCGATCCTGACTGCCGTTGGCGTTACTCGTGCAGACCATGGCGCCCTTCTCGTAATACCCCTCGCGCGACATATAACCGCCTCAGAACACGCGATGGCTGCGCAGGGCTTCCACCGCATCCTGTCTGCCCAGTTCGTAGGCTTCACGAACCGTCGCGCGGGGCGTGCAATCCCAGGTGGAGACGGGAATGCGCTTGCTCGGCTGCCAGTACGTGCGACCGGCCCAGCGGAACAGCGGCGGCAGCTTCGGGTAGTGCCGGGTCAGCAGCACGAGCGTGCCCGTCCGTTCGGCATCGGTCTGGGGAGGAATGGGTGCGTTGTCCGTATAGCCACCATCGATGGCATGCGCGCCGCCGACAGGGCGTGCGGACATGATGGGCGGTGCGGATGCAGCCGCGATCAGCAGGTCCTGCGCAGACTGGATGTCGGTGCAGTCGTTGAGCACCATGAAATCCCGGCGCAGGCCCATCAGTGTCGGGAGGCGCGGATGGATGCTGTTCCACACGTACTTGTCGATGAGGTAGGCGAACGTGCCTGCCGCCACGGAACCACGCATGCCGAGAAAGCGTGCCGTTCGTGTCAGGCCCACCGTGAGCCGCGACGACGACTGGCGCAAGGTGTCGAGCGTGTCGGCATTGAGGAACGCATCGACCCAGGCCGGATAGACGCGCTGGTGGGCGAAGCGGAGCTTGAGCTTTGCGATGCCCGACCAGTCGAAGATCTTCGGCGTCTCGGCATAGAGCCGCAGGCAGGCTTTCAATGCCTCGCCGTCACTTTTCGTCAGAAACGATGCAGCGACGGCGGCTCCCGCACTCGTTCCCACGAGTTGTCCTGGTAGCGACATCCCGGCATCGAGTAGATGGCGCAGTGCCCCGGATTGCCACCAGCAGCGGTTACCGCCACCGGCGAAGACCAGCGTCTTCGTATCCCTGAAATCGTAACGGCGGAGTTCTTGGAATCCGGTGGTCATGAAATGGCGGCTCGTGGCATGAGTAGTCTCGGCGAATGGTCGGTGGGTGACCCCGCCATCCAATGGGGACACGCCGTTGCCATTAAAAGTGGTCTGTCAGATCGTCGGTCCATCCCATTCGTCGAGATACTTTGGCAGCGTATCCGCGATATCCATGACCCGGTGGCGATAGAACAGGTACATCGTTGGTAGGAGTGCAGCGGCAAGCTGCACCTACCTTGACCGGGCGATCAATACATTCGGGACCACTCGCATACCAACTTGGCATGCTCCGTGGCTTCACATTCATGGGTGTCCTCACACTCGTTCGAGCATATATCTCCGCATGATGTGGCCGTCGAGGTCGGTGTCGTTGGCATAACGAAACCCTAGGCGTTCCGCCACCTGGATTGATCTTCTGTTGCCAGCGCCGATAAGCGCTTGCACTTGTGATCTACACTGGACATCGAAAGCGTGCTGTAGCACGGCCGTCGCGGCTTCCCCGGCTATGCCTTGCCCCCAGAACGGCTTGTATGTATTCCAGCCAAGCTCAAGCACCGGATCCCGGTCGCGGAAGAAAGCTCCGACATTGCCGACCAGCTCACCGGTGTCCCGGTGTTCGATAGCCCACCAACCTGCGCCACCCAGGATCCATAAGCCGGTATGAGATCCGAATATACGCCACGCGGTTTTCCGGTCAGACAGGTACGGAGGCGGCATGCAATCGGGGTCCGCAAGGTGCGCAGCAAAAGCTTCAAAATCGCCAGGCCTGTACTCCCGAAGTATCAGGCGTTCTGTTTTCAGGTATGGAATAGACGCTGTAAAATTCATCTGATCAGCCTGAGAAAGTCACTCGGAAATGAAACAACGCTGGGTGCATGAATTTCTTAAGTTTGTCAGGGACAATCTCAGTGCGGGCTATCCAGGTACACATCGAGGATGCCTGCGACCAGCTTATAAGGCTGCGATGCCTGGAGATTCGTCAGAACGATCACCGTCAGGTGTCGATCGGGGATCGTGGTGATCCATACGGCCGCGCCACCCCCGGTGTGTATCGTTACATGCCCCTGCTGGCTGTCGTGCATGAGCGCCAGGCCGAAGTCGCCGGTTTTGCCGTCCGTCATCACGTAGGGTTTCGCCATCAGCGCGAGGCTTTCCGGCTTGATGATCCTGCCGCTCCATAGCGCGTTCTCCCAGGTGGCCATCGCCTCGATATTGCCGCTCAGTCCTGCGGCGGGCAGCAACCATTCCGTCGCTATCTTCGATCCGAATGGGTGGATGCCGTCGGTGGAAAGTACGGGTGCACCTTTCGCATCGAGCTGGAGCTTCGAGTGATCGGCCGTTGGCTGCAGGGCGGTATACAGCGAAGCACGACCCGGCACGAGCGTCCACGTATCACCCCAGCGCAAGCCGGTGATACCCAGCGGCTTCAGCAAGCGGTCGTCGATATATTGCTGGTAAGGCATGCCACTGACACGCGCGATAATGTCGCCGAGCAACATGTAGCCGGTCTGGTTGTAAGCCATCGACGTGCCTGGCGCCTTGACCGGCTTGCTGGCAAGCAAGGCCATCAGGTCCGCACGCGTACCCGCCAATGGCAGCACGTTGACGGTATCGTCCTGCACATTGTCGGGAAGGCCGGATGTGTGGGAAAGGCAGTGGCGTATCGTGACGGGCATCCATGAGGCGGGGAGTTCCGGAAGATACTTCCTGACCGGATCGTCGAGCGCGAGCTTGCCTTGCTCGACCAGTGTCATGATCGCTACGGCAGTGAATTCCTTGGTCGTGGAAGCGAGCGGATACAGCGTCGCGTTCGTCGCTGGCACGTTCAGTTCGACGCTGGCGAGCCCATAGCTCTTCTCGAGCACCACCTTGCCGTCTTTGATCACGGCGACGGATGCACCAGGCGTATGGCGAGCCGCCATATCCTTGGCCACCACGTCGTCCACCTGGACCGCCATGGAGGTTTCCGCATGCGCGAGCGGCGCCTGCGACAGGACCAGGGCCATCAACAGACCCGCGATATGTTTTGCCATGGCGGCCCCTGCTCCGATGAATGAATGGATGCATCCTATGGAGGGCCAGGCCCAGGCGTACGTGCCGGTCGGCCTCCGTACTTGTGGCCTACCGCGAGCCGCCATACACCGGTCAGTGGTCCGCGACGGCTGGCCAAATAGGTGTAGTACACGTGCGCGTACCATGCTGGCATCTCCATTGGCCATCGCGTTCCCCCGATTGCCACCGTTATCCAACCTCCCTACATTGGTGCAATGCATGCACCGGATACGAACGACCTGTTGACCCTGCTGGGTACCGGCCTTGCCCTCGTCGGGGCAGGAGGCGCCGTGTTGTGGATCAACCCCGCCCTGGGCGAGGTGCTGGGGGTGGGGCCGCGGACGGCGGTGGGGCAGCGGTTGCCGCAGCTGATGCGGGAGCCGGGTCTCGTCTCGCACCTGGCGCGGGCGCAGCGGGAGCGGCGGGCGTTTCATCTGCGGGCAGTCACCTTCGGGGTGGCGCGCGGCCGGGAGGTGACGGCCGACCTGATGGTGCAGCCGGTGGACGACGAGCGGGTGCTGGTCGAGGTGCATCCGCTGGTGAGGGAGCAGGGCAGCACGACGACGCCGTTGTCGGCCACGCTGCGCGGCTTCGCGCATGAGGTAAAGAACCCGCTGGCCGGCCTGCGCGGTGCCGCGCAGCTGTTACAGCGCCGGGTGCAGGATGACGATTTACGGCAACTGGCCGGGATGGTGATCGGCGAAGCCGACCGGCTGGCTGCGCTGGCCGATGGCTTGCTCCGGCATGGCGGCGCGGCGCGGATCGCGCCGGTGAATGTGCACGAACTGCTGGAGCGACTGGAACACATCATCGGTGCCGAGCCGGGGGCACCTGGCGTGCGTCACGACTACGATCCCAGCCTGCCGGACAGCCTTGGTGACGGCGACCGGCTCTTGCAGGTGCTGCTCAACCTGGCTCGAAATGCACGTGAGGCAGGGGCGGGCCTGCTCGTGCTGCGTACGCGCGTGGAGCATGGCGTGCGCCTTGGCGAACGGTCGGTACGGTCGGCACTGCGCATCGATGTGATCGACGATGGTCCCGGCGTGCCCGATGCGCTGCGTGACAGCCTGTTCCAGCCACTGGTCTCCGGCCGTCCCGACGGGACGGGGCTGGGCCTGGCGCTGTCACGCGAGATCGCGCAGGAACACGGCGGCGACCTGCGTTATGTGAGCCGCCCGGGCGAGACGACGTTCTCCCTCTACCTTCCGATGGAGCGTGCGCATGACTGACATCTGGATCGCCGACGACGATCGCGGCGTGCGCTTCGTGCTGGCCGAGGCATTGCGCGATGCCGGGCACTCAGTGCGCGAATTCAGCGCGGGCGATGCGGTGCGCACGGCGCTCGACGATGCGCGGCCGGCCTTGCTGGTCACCGATGTGCGCATGCCGGGTGAAGATGGCCTGCGCCTGCTTGAAGACCTGACCCGGCGCAATATCGGTCCGGTGATTGTCATGAGCGCGTTCACCGATGTAGCGACCACCGCTGCCGCGTATCGCGCAGGCGCCGTGGATTACATCGCCAAGCCGTTCGACCTTGACCAGGCGGTGGCGGCGGTGGAACGCGCCATCGCGGCGTCGCATGAAGACGTGGTGGTGCCCGAACTGCGCCAGGACCCACATGCCCTGCTGGGCGAAAGCGCGGCCATGCGCGAGGTGTTCCGGCTGATCGGTCGCGTGGCGGCCAGCGATCTCAACGTCCTGGTGACCGGCGAAACGGGTACGGGCAAGGAGCTGGTGGCTCGCGCGCTGCATGAGGAAAGCGCGCGCAGCGGCAAACCCTATGTCGCCCTCAATACGGCCGCCATTCCGGCCGAACTGCTGGAGAGTGAATTGTTCGGCCACGAGGCCGGTGCCTTTACCGGCGCCGCGCGTCGGCATATCGGCCGCTTCGAGCAGGCCGACGGCGGCACGCTGTTTCTCGACGAGATCGGCGACATGCCGGTGGGTTTGCAGACACGCCTGCTGCGCGTGCTCTCCGGTGGCGAGTACTACCGCGTGGGTGGCCGCGAATCCCTGCGCGGCAACGTGCGCATCGTGGCGGCCACGCACCAGGACCTGGATGCACGCGTGGCGGCTGGCTTGTTTCGCGCCGACCTGAAGCATCGGCTGGATGTCGTGCGCATCGCGCTGCCTTCGCTGCGCGAGCGAGGCAGCGATGTGCCGTTGCTGGCAAAGCATTTCCTCGCCCGCGCGGCCACGGAACTCAACCTGCCGCCGAAGCGCTTCTCGCGTGCCGCGATGAAGCTGATCGAGCAACGTGATTATCCGGGCAACGTCCGCGAACTGGAAAACCTCTGCCGCCGTCTTGCCGTGGTTGCTCCCGGCAGCGAAATCCTTGCATCGGATCTCGGCGCGCTTCCTGGCCGCGAGACGAAGTCGGGTGAATGGACGGACGCGTTGCGCCTGTGGGCGCAGGATGCCCTGGCACAGGGAGAGGCGGATATCCATGCGCGCGCCCGCGAGGCGCTGGACCGCACCCTGCTCCAGGTCGCGCTGGTGGCCAACGACGGTCACCGGCAGCAGGCCGCGGCGGCGCTTGGCGTCGGCCGCAACACCCTGACCCGAAAACTCGGCGCCTCGCGCAAGCGCCGGCCCAACAATGGATGAAACGATGACCCTGGAGATTCGCCGGGCGACGGTCGCGGATGCCGACACGATCGCCCATTGGAACAGCGCCATGGCCTGGGAGACCGAGCAGAAGCGACTCGATCCCGACATCATCGGTCGTGGCGTGCGCGCCGTCTTCGATGAGCCGCGTCGCGGCTTCTATCTCGTGGCGATGCTCGATGGCATGCCGGCCGGGTGCCTGATGATCACTTACGAATGGAGCGACTGGCGCTGCGGTGATTTCTGGTGGATCCAGAGCGTCTACGTGCCACTGGAGGCTCGTCGTGCCGGGGTATTCCGCGCGCTGTATGCGCACGTGAAAGGCCTGGCCGACGAAGCGGGTGCCGTGGGCATCCGTCTCTACGTGGAGACGGAGAACGAGCGCGCCCAGGCCACATACTCCGGCCTGGGCATGGAGCGCTGCCACTACTACATGTACGAGGCGATGCTGGCGCGCTGAGTCAGCGCGCGCCGGGCAGGCCCGTGTCCACTTCCGCGATGCGGGCTTCGAATTCGCGAGCGCTGACACCGCGACCATAAAGGAAGCCCTGCATCTGCGTGCAGCCCGATGCGCGCAGGAAGTCAGCCTGTTCCTGGCTTTCCACGCCTTCGGCAAGCACATGCTTGTGCATGCCTTTGCCCATGGTGATGATTGCCCGCACGATGGCGGCGCTGTCGCTGTCCCAGGCGGCGTCGCGGATGAAGGCGCGGTCGATCTTCAGCGTATCCACGGGGAAGTGCTTCAGGTACGACAGGCTGCAATAGCCCGTACCGAAATCGTCGAGGCTCAGCGTAACGCCCAGCTGCTTGATCTGGCGCAGCAGGTGGGCGATGTGGTCGCCGCCTTCCATCACCGTGCGTTCGGTCAGTTCCAGTTCGAGCAGGGTGGGATGCAGGCGGGTGTCTTCCAGCACGCTGTGCAGGGATTCGAAGAAGCGCGTGTGCTGGAATTGCAGCGCGGAGACATTCACCGAGACCGACAGCGGGCGATAGGTGCGCGCCCAGACCTCGGCCTGGCGGCAGGCCTCGCGCAAGGCCCAGTCGCCGATGGGCACGATGAGGCCGCAGTCTTCCGCCACGGGAATGAACTGCTCGGGCGTGTAGACATCCTCGCCATCCACCTGCCAGCGAAGCAGTGCCTCGGCGCCCACGATGGTGCCCAGTTCGACATCCACCTTCGGCTGGTAATGCAGGGTCAGTTCGTTGCGGGCCAGCGCGCGGCGCAGCTCCATCTCGATGCGCACGCGGGCGCTGTTGCGCTCGTTCATGCTGGCATTGAAGAAGCGGTAGCCGTTGCGCCCCTGCATCTTCGCCTCGTACATGGCGGTGTCGGCATTGCGCAGCAGGGATTCCGCGTCGCGCGCGTCGTCGGGAAACAGGCTGATGCCAATGCTGAAACTGATCGCCAGGGCGGCGGCACCCGCGCCCATGCCGATCGCCTCGCCGCAGGCCTGCAGCACGTTCTCGGCCACGATGGAGGCGTCGGAAGCGGATTCCACGTGCGGCAGCAGCACCACGAATTCATCGCCACCCAGGCGGCTCACGGTGTCGTCGGGACGCACGGCCGAGCGGATGCGCCGGGCCACTTCCTGTAGCAGGGAGTCACCTGCCGCATGGCCCATGGTGTCGTTGATCTGCTTGAAGTGATCGATGTCCACGAACAGCACGGCGGCGCGCTGGCCGCGCCGGGCGGCCACGGTCACGGCGAAGTCCATCCGCGATTGCAGCAGGGTGCGGTTGGGCAGGCCGGTGAGCGTGTCGTGGTGCGCGAGGTGGGCCATCTTCAGGGCCAGCGCGCGTGTCTCGCTTACGTCGTGGAACACCACCACGCCGCCGACCACGTTGCCGGCGTAATCGTGGATAGGTGCGGCCGAATCCTCGATGGGGCTGTCGAAGCCGTTGCGATGCAGGAGGATGGCGTCGGTGGTGAGGCCCACGATGGTGTTGCGGGTGACTGCTGCATGCAGCGGATTGGGAATGGGCTGGCGGGTCAGCGGATCGCGCAGGCGAAAGATGTCGTCCATGGGACGGCCCACGGCTTCGTGACTGCTCCAGCCGGTCATCGCTTCGGCGATGGGGTTGAGCGAGGTCACCACCAGGTGGGTGTCGGTGGTGATCACGGCATCGCCGATGGATTTCAGCGTGACCTCGGCCAGTTCGCGCTCGCGGAACAACGCATCTTCGAAGGCCTTGCGCTCGCTGATGTCCTGGATCTGCGAGATGAAGTACAGCGGTTCACCGCGTTCGTCGCGTACCAGCGAAACGCTGATGAGCGCGTGCACGATGTGGCCTTCGGCGTGGATGTAGCGCTTTTCCATGTGGAACGACTGCCGGTCGCCGTTGAGCACGCGCTCGGTGAGGGCGAGGTCGGCCGCCAGGTCGTCAGGATGGGTGATGTCCTGGAACACCGAGGTGAGCAGTTCGTCTTCCGTATAGCCGAGGATGTCGCAGATGGCTTCGTTCACTTGCAGCCAGCGACCGTCCGGCCGTACCAGGGCCATGCCGATGGCGGCATGGCGGAAGGCCAGTGCGAAGCGGCGTTCGCTTTCGCGCAGGCGGGCTTCCAGTTCGCGGCGTACCGAGACGTCGGCCAGCATGATGAAGACACCACGCACGCCTCCTGATTCGTCGATGTCCGGTGAGAAGGTGGCCTGCGCGAAGTGACGGCCATCGTCGTCGCGGATCTCGCGGTCGGCCACCGTCTGGTCACCGCTGAGGGCAGCCTCGAAGCCGGGGATGATGCGCTTGTAGAGCGAGGCGGGAATCACGTCTTCCATGCGCCGGCCGACCACGCTGCCCTCGATGCCCATCCATGTCAGGTAAGAGGGGCTGGCATAGCGATAGCGGGTGTCCGCGTCCACGTACGCGATCATCGCCGGCGCGCGATCCAGCAGATAGGCCGGCCAGTCGGCCGGAGATGCGGTCGGTGGTGGAACCGTGGGTTGCATGGAGGCGCCGGCTGCGGAATGCCGTCACTCTACCCGCCCTTCGCGGCCGGCGTATATCGTTCGTGAAGACCTTAGTGAAGGGCCGGAGCAGGTGCGTCGAGCGCACCATTCGCATCCAGCAGGATCTTGCCGAGTGCGTGCACATTCGGCGTGGCGGCGTAGCGGTCGGCGAGGTTTTCCAGCAGGAGGCCCAGCACGTTCGGCGCCAGCGGATAACCGTGGCCGAGAATGCGGGCCTTGCCGGCCGACGGCTGCGCCACGGTGATGGCGGCCATGCCCAGGCCGGCGGCTTCATGGGCGTAGAGCTCGGGCGTCGGCAGGGCCGGATCGGCGTCGGCCACATGCTCGATGAAATACGGCTCGCTGCGGGCGGCGTCGCCGTCCATGCGCAGGGGCACGTGGTGGGCGTCGAGCAGGGCAGCGTACTGGCGAAGTTCGAACAGCGTGCCGGCGAATTCGTGCGCGGCGCTGTCGCGGTGCTCGCCGTCCCGGGTGAACCAGCCGGCGATGCCGGGAATGCTCACCTGCCCGTCGGCATAGCGCAGCGGCAGGCCGCGCGAGCCCAGCGCCGTCTCCTGCTGGTAGGGCGTGAGCAGGGCGGTTTCGAGCATGGTCCACAGGGGCGCCAGGTTCACGTGCTCGTACTGCACGCAGGTGAGGGCCAGCAGGTCGTTGCGGCTGAGGTAGCGCGCGTGTTCCAGGCGGACGCCAAGCGTGCGCATGAGGAAATCCGCCGTGCGCGCGCCGGCTTCGCCACGACCCACCAGCTCTACTTCCATCGCGGCGGTGATGTCGTCCGCCTGGTCGGCCGGCACCAGCAGCATCCACGGGATGAGTCGCATCGGGCCACCGGCGTAGCGCGTATCGGGCACCAGCGGCTGGGCCGGCATGTGGCCCTCGTGCGTGCCGAAAGCCACCACGCCACCGGCCGTGGTCACGCGCGGGATACGCCGGGCCAGTTCCTCAAGGGTGGCGAACACCGGGTAACCGGGGCGAAGAATCTCCACGCCGTCGAACAGGGCACCGGCCAGCGCGAAGCGGGCGGCTTCCACGCCGGGCACCAGGGCGCGCAGGTCTTCTGCCACCAGGGCGGCCAGTTCCTGGGCTTCGTCGCGGGTGAGTTCGAGCCGGTCGGGGCTGTCGCCCCCGGCCAGTTCCAGCGCCAGCACGGCGGGGCAGGCGATCAGCGGCGACTCGGACACGGCGGGTTTTCCACAACGGCAAAGGAACGCCATTCTACCATCCGGGCTCTTCGGGCTTTCGCCGGGGAGGGATGCGGGTTAGCCTTGCCGATACGCGTTCGTCGGCGATCGTCGGCGTCCACGGCATCTTCGCCTTCGAACGGGTTCGCCCGCTCGGGCACTCCCCTTCGGTTCCGGATAGTTCCTCACAACAGCATGGATAAGACGCAAAAGCGCGTGGGTGTGGTCGGCGGCGTCCGCATTCCCTTCTGCCGCAACAACACCGCGTATGCCGACGTCGGCAACTTCGGCATGTCGGTCAAGGTTCTCGGCGCGCTGGTCGAGAAGTACGGCCTGCATGGCGTGGAGCTGGGCGAAGTGGCGATGGGGGCGGTGATCCGCCACTCGTCGGACTGGAACCTGGCCCGCGAAGCGCTGCTGTCCTCGGGCCTGGCGCCCACCACGCCGGGCATCACCACGGCGCGCGCCTGCGGCACCTCGCTGGACAACGCCATCCTCATCGCCAACAAGATCGCCACCGGCCAGATCGACGCGGGTATCGCGGGCGGCTCGGACACCACCAGCGACGTGCCCATCGTCTACGGGCAGAAGTTTCGCAAGCGCCTGCTGGCGCTCAATCGTGCGAAGACTCTCAAGGAAAAGCTACAGGTCGCCACCCGCGGCTTCTCGTTGAAGGAGCTCAAGCCCTCGTTCCCGGGTGTGGCAGAACCGCGCACCGGCAAGTCCATGGGCGATCACTGCGAGCTGATGGCCAGGGAGTGGAAGATCGGCCGCACCGAGCAGGACGAACTGGCCCTTGCCAGTCACCTGAAGCTCGGCGCCGCCTACGATGCCGGTTTCTTCGACGACCTCGTGGTGCCGTTTCGTGGCCTGAAGCGCGACGGCTTCCTGCGGCCGGATTCCACCCTGGAGAAGCTGGGCTCCCTGAAGCCGGCCTTCGACAAGACCTCGGGTCAGGGCACGCTCACCGCCGGCAACTCCACGGGCCTGTCCGATGGCGCGGCGGCGGTGCTGCTCGCCAGCGATGACTGGGCGGCGGCGCGCGGGCTGTCCATCCAGGCTTACCTCACGCATGCCCAGGTCTCGGCGGTGGATTTCGTCCACGGCGAAGGCCTGCTCATGGCGCCGACGGTGGCCGTGCCCCGCATGCTGAAGCAGGCCGGGCTCACGCTGGGCGATTTCGACTTCTACGAAATCCACGAGGCTTTCGCCGCCCAGGTGTTGTGCACGCTGCGTGCATGGGAGAACGACGACTATTGCCGCAACCGGCTGGGCCTCGACGGCCCGCTGGGATCGATCGATCCGTCGAAGCTCAACGTCAACGGCTCCAGTCTCGCGGCGGGTCACCCCTTCGCGGCGACGGGTGCGCGCATCGTCGCCACGCTGGCGAAGATGCTCGAGCAGAAGGGCTCGGGCCGCGGCCTGATCTCCATCTGCACCGCAGGCGGCATGGGCGTCACGGCGATCCTCGAACGCCCCTGACAATAAGGAAGAACGGCCGGCATCGAAGGGGTGCCGGCCGGGCAACATCTGCATGCTCGCATTACGTACCAGCACTTCTTTGAGCGCCCTGGGCCTTGTCCTCGGTATTGCCGGCACGAGCTGGCTTACCGCGCTTACCTATGAACGCGCACCTGCCTCCCGGCCGCTGGCCGAGGTGGTTATGCCGAAGCCTGCATCGCGTTCCGGCACGGCGCCGGCCCCGGCGGGCATCTTGCGCGACGAGCCGCCGCCGCGCGTGGTGAACCGGTCACGACCTGAGTCGTCGCCCATGGTGGCCGAGGCAGCGAAGCCGGAGCCGTTGCGTGCCGTGTACATGCCGTCGCCGCGTTATCCGATCTCCGCCTTGCGCGCCCGTCGAGAGGGCCAGGTGGTGCTCAACGTGACGGTGACGCCCGAAGGCGACGTGATGGGTGTGGCCGTGGGGCGTTCCAGCGGTGACTTCGACCTGGATCGTGCGGCGGAAGATGCCATCCGCCGCTGGCGCTTTGCGGCGGCTGATCGTCCGGCGCATTTCACTGCCGAGCTTCCGGTGCGGTTCGAGCTGACGCGGCCGTTTTGAGGGGGGCGCCAGCGAGGCGTTCCTGCCATGTCGCTTCGGTCCGGTCGCGCGCAGGCGCGCTCCTACAACAGCCGCTCCGGTTCGGTAGCCCTGCCGCATTTGTAGGAGCGCGCCTTGCGCGCGACCGGAAGAACGCAAACCTACAGAATCCCCGCCGCTGATGAACCGAAGGCCGTGATCATCCGCGTGTAGATAAGCTTCAGCGACACATCCACCTCCGGGAAGTCGCCCACGGCCTGATAGCACTCGAAGAATCGCGGGTCGCTCCAGCGCATCGGAATGCACCCCGGCTTCAGCTCATAGCTGGTGGCATAGCGAAACGGCCACAGGTCGAAAAATGGCAGCCTCTCCGACACATCGCCGATGAACTCGTTCACCGACGACAGCACGGGAATCGACTTCTGCCTCGGTCCGATCACCCACGCGTTGCCCGGCAGAGTGTCCTGCAGGATCGAACCACGCAGGCGGTCGGCAAAGCGCTTGTCGTAGACGATGACGCCCGCCTCGGTGTTGTAGTGGTCCGAGCGCGGGTCGAAATTGTGCGTGCCCACCATGGCGAAGGTGTCGTCCACCACGATGGATTTCGCATGCAATCCGAAGCGGATGCCGCTGGTGAGCAGCGGGGCGGGGCGATGGCGTGGGCCGCGTCGGGAGCGGATGGCCGCCGACAGGTAACCCGACGACTCCGACGGCGGCCCCGCGGCGCGCTCGGCTTCGGCCCGCGACTGCCTGCGTCCGCGGCTGCCGGTCAGCGTCGCTGTATCGTCCTCGTCGGTGGTGTCGACCGGCGGCGTGTAGAGCGCGTGGTAGCGGCCCTCCAGCGCATCGCGATCGACATCGGTTGGATGCGGCTTCATCTCGTAGATCTCGAAGCCGTAGTCGGTGAGATAGCGCTTGCGGTGCTTGTACGACAGCGCATACACCGCGAACGCATCGGTGGATGCCAGCGAATTGGTCGACACGATGATGCGGGGCGGGTCGGGCTGCTTGCGCAGGCGCTCGAAGATCTTCTTGGCCGGCCGGCTCATCACCAGGTAAGGGGTCTGCAGCACGATCTCGCTTTTCGCGTTGCGCACCATGCCCATGATGTGACGGGTGAGGGTGCGCGCCTCGCGACGCTTGGGTTCGTCGGTCTTGCCGGGCAGGTCGGAGAAGTACTCCACGCGATTCAGGCGCAGCGAGGTCGCCTGGATGTGGCTGCCGAGCCAGCCGGCGTCTTCCGCATTGGCGAGCAGCTGGGCCACGCGCTCGGGATGCTCGTAGGCCGGCTCCTTCCAGCGCTTGGTATCGTCGGTGTCGTTGACCAGCTCACGGTTGACGTCGCGAAGATGGGTGAGCGGTACGGCGCGCTTGTGCACCCAGAACTGCTCGAAGCTCTTGCCCATCGTGCGCGCCACGGGGCCGCCGACCATGACGTCGCGGTCGACGTAGTCGAAGGCATCGTCCCAGTCGAAATAGCGGTCCTCGTAATTCCTTCCGCCCGTGATGCCGATGAGGTCGTCCACCACCAGCAGCTTGTTGTGCATGCGCTGGTTGAACTTGAAGAAGCAGCAGACGATGCCGGCCGCGAATTCCAGCGGTGGCGTGCGGGCACTGTGGAAGGTCGGGTTGTAGAGGCGGATCTCCAGGTGATCGCTGGCCCGTGCGAGGCCGGCAAGCAGGCCCGGGTCGCGGAAGGAGAACAGCTGGTCGGCCAGGATGCGCACACGCACGCCGCGCCGGGCGGCATGGATGAGTTCGTCGAGCACGAGCTTGCCGGAGTCGTCCTGCTCCCAGATGTAGGTCTGCACGCCGATGCTGCGGGTGGCGGCACGGATCAGGTTGATGCGGGCTGCCAGGGCCGATTCGCCATCTTCCAGCAAGGTGGCCACATGCACCGGCGCCTTCGCCGTGGAAGCGGCATCGGCTTCGCTGGCCGCTTCCATCAGCGGTGAGGGGATGGCGCAGTGGTCCGCGCTGTCGCAGGTGCTCTGCCGGTCCACCGTCAGGCTGACCACGGCGTCGGCGCGCTGGATGCGCGCACGCGACACCGTGCAGCCGCCGGTGGCGAGCGAGGCGGCGAGGATGACGAACATAAGGACATGACGCATGGCGCGGATTCTAGGCGACGCGGAGCAACGCCACGTGAGTTCGTCCATGGATGGCCGCCGGCTCAGGGAGCGGACAGCACGATGGCCATGCCGAGGGTGACCCGGTCGGACAGGGCGCCGCGATGGCCGCGCATGTCGAAGTCGGTGCGGTCGATGCTGCCTTCCAGCTGGAGGACGCAGCCGGCCATGGCGTCGGCCGGGCAATGGTTGGGTTCCAGGTGGAAGGTCACCGGGCGGGTGATGCCGCGCAGGGTGAGGCTGCCCTCGATGTCGCTGCCTCCGCTGAGCGTATGCAGGGACACCGGCAGTGACACGAAGTGGATCTGCGGATGGTGCTCGGCATCGAAGAACTCCGGCGCCAGCACCCAGCGGCGCAGGCGCGCGGATTCCATGCGGATGCTTTCGGTGTCGATGTCGGCCTTGACCACGGCCGTTCGGGCCTGGCGGTCGATGGAGACTTCACCGCGAATGCCGTCGAAGCTGCCGGAGACCGTGCTGACCCAGAGCAGGCGAACGCTGAACTCGGCGCGCGAGCGGAGCGGATCGATGTGCAGGTCGGCGGCGGCAAGAGGCGTCGTCGTCAGGAGCAGGGCGATCGCCGGCAGCAGGAAACGCATTCGGTGGCTCAGTTGGGTGGCGACCAGAAGGTTTCGAGTTTCGCCGTGCCGGGTTGCAGGGGGCCATCGAAGACCAGGCGTGCCATGCCGGCGGGCGGCATGCCGCGATAGTCCTCGGAACGACCTTCGGTGAGGAAGGCTACCAGTTGCTCTATGCCGGGATTGTGACCGACCAGGACCACGCGCTCGGCGTCGGCTTGTTGATCCAGCAGGTCGTAGAGGTCGCCGACGGTGGCGTCGTAGATGCTGTCTTCGTAGGAAGGTTCGATCTGGCCCAGGGCCAGCGCCGCGGTTTCACGGGTGCGCTCGGAGGGCGAGCAGAGGACGCGGTCGTAGGTGATCTTGTGCTCGGCGAGCCATTGTCCGGCTGCGCGGGCTTCGTTCTTTCCGTGTTCGGTGAGTTTTCGCTCGCGGTCGTCCTTGCCTTCCTTGCCGTGCGGCGTCGCTTCGGCATGGCGTAACAGGATGAGTTCTCGCATGGATGTCTCCCTCCGCTAGAGCCACATGACGTGGCGTGGTGGTCGGTGCGTCAGCTGTTGCGCTTGATCCAGCGCAACACCCTGGCCCAGTCCTCCTGGTGCCCGCGCACGTTTTCCGAGTGGTAATCGAAGATGCCCTTACCGAGGGCGGTGAGCAAGACGTACGCCTGCGAGTCGCGAAGTTCCCCGACCACGGGAAACGGCGCACGTCCGGCCAGCTCCGCGAGCGCGGCCTGGCTGGCATTGGTCCATGGCTTCAGGCGGTTGGCGACCAGCCCTACGGGCAGCTTGCCGCGCTTGACCCGGCCGATGCCCTGCAAGGTGCCGAGGAAGTCGAGCGTGGCATCCAGGTCGAACTGCGAAGGCAGCACCGGCACGAGGATGACGTCGGCTTTTTCCAGATACGGTTCGAGGTCCTTCTCGTCGACACCCGCGGGGGTGTCGACGATCACCCGCTGGATATCGTCGGACAGCCGGTCGAAGGCCTTGCGGCTGCCTTCGATGGCGGTCACCGCAGGGGCATTCTCCGGGCGTCTGTCCACCCAGCGCAGGCTGGAGTGCTGGCGGTCGGCGTCGATGATGGCCGTGTGCTTGCCGGCCTGCGCCCAGTGCGTGGCCAGCTGGGTGACCAGCGTCGTCTTCCCGCAACCACCCTTGCTGCTTGCCACGAGCGTCGTAAGCATCCGCGCGCACCTGCGATGGGGAGGGCTCTAGCCTACACAGGCTGGCGCCCGGGTCAAAAGATCTTGGTCCGCACTTTCGGTAACAGTACGAGGATGAGGGTGGCGATGGGGCCAAGGATCAGCGAGAGGGCCCACCAGGCGAGGCCGCCGCGGTTCTTGCCCTGGGCGAGGCCGGCATTGATGAGCGCCAGCGTGCCCCAGCCGACGAAGAAACCAGCACGTTCGCTGGCAAGGATGGCAAATTGATCCATTGTAGGTTCCTGTTCTGTCGCAGGATTGATGCAGCGGTCGTGCCGGCCCCCTGCCGGTGGTCCCCCCGCGCAAGCTTCCGATGGTAGCAATGTCTTTCGTTTGTGAAAGCGTACCCGGCAGCTTCCGTTCATGGTGGGGCGGTATCCTTCCCTTTTTATGTCATGGAGATGGCCCATGCGGGGACGTCGCGCCGTAGCTTTTGCCCTTTCGGGCCTGCTTTCGCTGTCTGCTTTCGCCGCCACGCCTTACCAGGCCGCCAAGGCGCCGGCCAAGGGGCCTGTTGCCGCGCAGAAGAACCGCACCAAGGCCCTGTTGCAGTTCCAGAAGGACCTGGCCAGCGTCGTCGCGCTGAGCACCGAGGCCGAGCCCCTGCTGGGTGCCGCCCTGCTGGCGCGTCCGCTGGTCAATCCGCCCGAGGTGCTCACCTACCACGCCCTGCTGGAGCGCGCCGCGCGAAATGCCGACGCTGGTCCACGCGTGGCCTGGGCGCAGCTGGCCGATTGCGATGCCAAGGCCGGCAGCTGCCCCAATGCCGACGCGGTGGCCAGCCTGGTGAACCAGGCCCCCGACAACGCGGCAGTGTGGCTGCTCAAGCTCGGCATGGACATGCCGCAGGGCAACGACAAGCAGGCCCGCGAGGATCTGGCGAAGGCCGCCAGCGCGAAGTCGTACGACGATTACCTCGGCGCCAGCATGAAGGCGCTGGCCATGTCGGTCAGCCAGCTTCCCCCGCCGCCGGATACGTTCGATCCGTTGCAGGGCGCCGGTGCGGCCGGTGTGCAGCTGGAAATCGTCTTCGGTCTGGCCGCGACCCAGCCGTTGCCGATGTTCCCGGCCGCCGCGCAGTACTGCGAAGGCCACAAGGATGACCAAAGCGTGGTGACCGACTGCCTGAAGCTCGCCAAGGTGCTCGAATGGGGCAGCAGCCCGCTGGGTCGCTCGCTCGGCCTGCACCTGCGCGAGACCCTGGCACCGGAAGCCGCCGACCAGCTCTCGGCGAAGAATGCCCGCCTCAACCTCGTCTGGCAGATGCAGCAGTTCGCCCGCCTGCACATGGAAGGCCTCGGCGACCGCTCGAAGGCCCAGAAGCTGCTCTCCCTGGCCCGCAGTGGCGGCACCGAAATGAGCGTGGTGCTGGCCGCGCTCAACGCCTACGGCATCAAGGCCGAAGCGCCCCCCGGCTGGGAGCCGGGCAAGCTCGAAAGCGCCAAGTGACCAACCCGCACCCGCTGACCCTGTAGGAGCGCGCCTCGCGCGCGCCCCCTCAGAACGGCTATGGCGAACGAGGCCTTGCAATGGTCGTGCGAGCGGTTAACCGCCGGCCCGACCATCGCAAGGCCTCATCGTTTTACAGGAAAGGGTGAGGGGTCGCGCGCGAGGCGCGCTCCTACACAAGCGAGTGAATCCGCGAGGTCTGGCGGGATGAAAAAAGGCGCCCATCGGGCGCCTTTTTTCGCATGCAGCAGTGATCCGCAGGCTTACTCGCCCAGCGCCTCGCGCATGAATTCCGGCTGGGCCAGGGCGCCCTTGTGGATGTCGGCGTTGTAGTACTTCGTGGCGAAGTTCTTGCTGAGGGCGCCGCGCTCGCGGAAACCCGAGAGATCGCCGTCCTTGCGGGCCATGGTGCAGCTCCACCAGCCGGTGGGATAGCACGGCTGCGGGAAGGGCAGGGTGCGCACGGCCTTGAAGCCCGTGGTGCGCATGGCCGAGCGCATGGCCTTGATCAGCTCGATGTGGGCCATCGGCGATTCCGACTGCTGCACCAGGATGCCGCCGTGGCGCAGGGCCTTGTAGCAGCTGGCGTAGAAGGCGGCGTTGAACAGGCCTTCGGCCGGGCCGACCGGGTCGGTGGAGTCGACGATGATGAGGTCGATGGATTCCGGCTCGGCCTCGGCCATGTACTTGATGCCGTCGATGAACAGCAGCTCGGCGCGCGGGTCGTTGTTGGCGTCGCACAGTTCCGGGAAGTACTGCTCGGCGAGGCGGGTGACGCGCTCGTCGATCTCGACCTGGGTGGCCTTCTCTACTTCCTCGTGCTTGAGCACCTCGCGCAGCGTGCCGCAATCGCCGCCGCCGATGATGACGACGCGCTTGGCGCGGGCGTGGGTGAACAGCGCCGGGTGGGTCATCATCTCGTGGTAGAGGAAGTTGTCGCGGCTGGTGAGCATCACGCAGCCGTCGATCACCATGAGGTTGCCCCAGTCGGTGGTCTGGTAGATCTCGATGGTCTGGAACGGCGTCTTCTCGGCGTGCAACAGGCGCTCGACGCGGTAACCGATGGATGAACCCGAGGCCTGGTGGGCTTCGGTAAACCAGCTGAGCTGCTGCTGCGACATGACGCTTGTTCCTGGAAACGGTAAGGGGTCTGAACAGGGGATTGTACCGGCTCCTGATGAAAAAGCGGCCAAGGCCGTCCCCGCGGATCCTGGCCGGATGGATACACGGATGTCATGGGTGCCCGCTACAATACGAGGTCTGCCCGCCTCCAAGGGGTGGTGGGCCCAGCCTGGTCGGCCCCGCGGCGTGCGAGGCTCCCGGCCGCCAGGCCCGTTTGAGTCAAGGTTCGCCGCTGCGACTGTTCCGCGCCCCCGGAAAGGGCTCGACACACTCACCTGGAGAAACGTTTGCCATGGCGAACTGGACCATCGATCGCGCGAAGCTGACCTACGCGATCCCGCACTGGAGCAACGGCTACGTCGACGTAGCGGGCAACGGCCATCTCAACATCCGCCCCCGCGGCGATGAAGGCCCCACCCTCGACCTGCCGGCCATCGTGGAGCAGGCCACGCGCGAAGGGCTGCGCCTGCCCCTGCTCGTGCGCTTCCCCGACATCCTGGCCGACCGCCTTTCCCGCCTGCAGGAGGCCTTCGCCAAGGCCATCGACGATGCGGACTATGCCGGCTCGTACACGGCTATCTACCCCATCAAGGTGAACCAGCAGCGCGGCGTGGTCGGCGAGCTGGTCGCCGCCGGCGAGCACGGTTTCGGCCTCGAAGCCGGCTCCAAGCCCGAGCTGATGGCCGTGCTGGCGCATGCCCGTCCGGGCAGCATGGTGGTCTGCAACGGTTACAAGGATCGCGAGTACGTGCGCCTGGCGCTGATCGGCCGCAAGCTCGGCCTGCGCGTGCACATCGTGATCGAGAAGCTCTCGGAGCTGGACCACGTGCTCGCCGAGGCCAAGGTGCTCGACGTCGAGCCGCTGCTGGGCGTACGTGTGCGCCTGGCCTCCATCGGCGCGGGCAAGTGGCAGAACACCGGTGGCGACAAGGGCAAGTTCGGCCTCAGCCCGGGCCAGGTGCTGGAGCTGATCGACCGCCTGGATGCCGCCGGCCTGAAGCACACCCTGCGCCTGCAGCACTTCCACATGGGCTCGCAGATCTCGAACGTCCGCGATATCGCCGCCGGCATGCGTGAAGCGGTGCGTTACTTCGTCGAACTGCATCGCCTGGGCGTGCCCATCGACATCGTGGACGTGGGTGGCGGCCTGGGCGTGGATTACGAAGGCACCCGCTCGCGCAGCTTCAACTCCATCAACTACAGCATGGGCCAGTACGCCGCCAGCGTGGTACAGCCGCTGGCCGAGGCCGTGGCCGAGTACGGCATGCCGGCGCCCACGATCTTCACCGAGTCCGGCCGCGCGATGACCGCGCACCACGCCGTGATGGTGGTAAACGTCAGCGAAGTGGAAGAAGTGCCCGAGGGTACGATTCCGGCCGAGCGCGACGGCGAGCCGACGGTGCTGCGCCACCTGCGCGAGACCCACGCCGAGCTGGACCAGCGTCCGCCGCTGGAGCTGTTCCACGAGGCCCAGCACCATTTCGCCGAAGGCCAGGCCCTGTATGCACTGGGTCAGCTCGACCTGCGCGATCGTGCCCGTCTCGACGAGCTGTTCTATGCCATCGCCAACGCAGTGCGTACGCGCCTGCTGCCGGCCGAACGCGCCCATCGCCAGGCGCTGGACGACCTCGACGAGAAGCTGGTCGACAAGTACTTCGTGAACTTCTCGGTGTTTGAGTCGGTGCCGGACATCTGGGCCATCGACCAGATCTTCCCGATCGTGCCGATCTCGCGCCTGGACGAAGAGCCGACCCGTCGCGGCGTCATCGCCGACCTCACCTGCGATTCCGATGGCCGCATCGACCACTACGTGGACGCCGAGGGCGTGGACGTCAGCCTGCCGCTGCATGCACTGAAGGACGACGAGTCGTATCGCCTGGGCATCTTCATGGTGGGCGCTTACCAGGAGACCCTGGGCGACATCCACAACCTGTTCGGCGACACCGATGCGGTGAATGTCCGCGCTACGGCCGGCGGCTACGAGTTCGCGCACATCCGTCGTGGTGACACCACCGACCTGATGCTCGACTATGTGGGCTACGACCTGAAGGCGCTGCGCCAGTCCTACGCGGACCGCATCGCGGCAGCGGGCATCGGCGGCGACGAGGCGGCGACGCTCACCGAGGCGCTGGAGAAAGGCCTTACAGGCTACACCTACCTCGCGGAGACCGCGGGGCGCTGAACCGGACGCGGCGCTTCATGCGCCGCGTTTTTTTTGCACGTACGACGACGGATAACGCAATGACGATCAAGGCAGCATTCATCGGACTGGGTGCCATGGGCGCCCCCATGGCCCGGCACCTCCACGACAAGGGATTGCTTGCCGCCGTCGGCAACCGCACGCAGGCGCGCGCGGACGAACTGGCGAAGGAACTGGGCGTGCAGGCCCCGGATACGGCGGCCATCGCCGCATCGTGTGATGTGATCGCGCTGTGCGTCAGCGCGGATGCCGATGTGATCGGCGTGGTGGAGGCGCTGGCGCCATCGCTGTCCAGGGGCGACATCGTGATCGACCATTCCACGGTGGCGCCCGCCACGGCGCAGCGTGCCGCGCGCATCCTTGCCGATGTCGGTGCGCATTTCCTCGATGCGCCGGTGTCCGGCGGTGTGGAAGGCGCGAAGAACGGCAAGCTGTCGGTGATGGTCGGCGGCGAGGCAGACGTGCTCGAACGCGCGCGGCCGGTGCTTGAGGCTTATGGCGCGCGTATTACCCACATGGGGCCGGTGGGTAGCGGCCAGGCGACGAAGGCCGTGAACCAGGTGCTGGTGGCCGGTATCGCCCAGGCGGTGACAGAAGGCCTGGCCCTGGGCGAGGCGCTGGGGCTGGAGGCGGATCGCCTGATTCCCACGCTGGGTGCGGGCGCGGCGGGCAACTGGTTTCTGGAAAAGCGTGGCGGCACGATGCTGCGCAACGAGTTCTCGGTGGGCTTCAAGCTGGGCCTGCTGCACAAGGACCTCGGCATCGTGCGTGGTATCGCGCAGGACGCGGGCACGGATCGGACCATCATCGAGCAGTCGCTGGCGAACTATGCCGAGCTGATGTCGCAGGGGTATGGCGATGACGATATTTCCGCGTTGATCCGGTTGAAGCGGAAGAGCTGAGGGGCGCTTCGTAGCGGTCGCGCGCAGGCGCGCTCCTACAGGGCGGCTCGTGCAGAAGCGCGCCCCCGCGCGACAGCCCCAGTCCATGTAGGAGCGCGCCTTGCGCGCGACCGGATCAGGCCGAAACTCCAGCCATAAAAAAGCCCGCCGAAGCGGGCTTTTTTATGCGAGGTGCCAAAGACTCAGCTGCCTTCCTTCAAGGCAATGGCGCTGATCCCCGCCGACTGCAAGCGCTGCTTCGTGCTTTCCAGGTCGGTAGCCGACTTGAACGGCCCCAGGCGCACACGGTTGTAAGTCTGCGCGCCCACCTTCACCGATTGCACGTTCGCCACGAAACCCTGCAAGGCCAGCTTGGCCTTCAGCGCTTCGGCATCCGATGCGCTCGGGAATGCACCCACCTGGAGCAGGTAACCCGAACCCGCCGACTGCGCGGCAGGCTGGGCCGGCTGCGAGGGCGTGGCGGTCACAGTCTGCGTGGTGGCCTTCGGCAGGTTCGCGGCGACGACGGCGGCCTGCTGCGGAGGCTGCTGTGCCTGCTGCTGTGCGGCGGCCTGCTGTGCGGCCTGTTGCTGGGCCGCCTGCTGTTGCTGCTTTTGCTGCGCCTCGGCACTGGCCTGCGCGCGGATCTCGGCATCGGGGATGCGGACTTCCTTCTCCGAAAGCACTGAGTAGAAGTCGTACGACGGCTTCTTCGGCTTCTCGGGCTCGGCCTGGTCCGCCACGCCCGGGTCGCTGCCCTTCTGTGCGGTGGCCTGCGGGTTCGGTTCCGGGCCGTCTTTCTTGATGGGGATGATGCTGCCGCGCATCGCGACGGCCATCAGCACGGCACCGGCGAGGATACCGATCAGCGCCCAGCCCCAGCCCGGCATGCCACCGGAGCTGTTGCGAACGGCCTGGCGGCCCTTGCCCTTCTTGCGTGTTGCCATTTACATGCTCTCCGGGGCGGAAATGCCCAGCAGATCCAGACCGTTGCGAAGCACCTGCTGCGTGGCGGCCACCATGGCGAGGCGGGCGTCGCGCAGATCGGCGTCGTCGACGATCCACTTGTGCTCGTGATAGTAGCTATGGAGCGCGCGCGCAAGCTCTTGCAGGTATTGCGCGATCAGGTGCGGTTCCAGATTGGCCGCGGCCGCCTCCACCACTTCTGGATAACGCGACAGCTCCACCATCAGCACCTGCTCGTGCTCGTTGTCGAGCAGGTCGAGCTTCGCCAGGCCATTGGCGCGATCCGTCGCCAGGCCGCGATCGGCCAGCTCACGGAAGACGCGGCAGGCGCGCGCATGCGCGTACTGGATGTAATAGACCGGGTTATCGGTGCTCTGCGAACGGGCCAGGTCGATGTCGAACACCAGTTGTGAATCGGCCTTGCGGGCGATCAGGAAGTAACGCGTGGCGTCGCGGCCCACTTCGTCGATGAGATCGCGCAGGGTGACGTACGAACCGGCGCGCTTGGAGATCTTCACCTCTTCGCCGCCCTTCATCACCGTCACCATCTGGTGCAGCACGTACTCGGGCCAGTTCTTCGGAATGCCGGCGTCCAGCGCCTGCAGGCCGGCCTTCACGCGGGCCAGCGAGCCGTGATGATCGGAGCCCAGCTCGGTGATGGCGCGCTCGTAGCCACGCTGCCACTTGGTGCGGTGGTAGGCCACGTCGGGCAGGAAGTAGGTGTAGGTGCCGTCGGACTTGCGCATGACGCGGTCCTTGTCGTCACCGAAATCGGTGGTACGCAGCCACAGCGCGCCGCCTTCCTCGTAGGTGTGCCCATGTGCGACCAGCTCGCGCACGGTCTCGTCCACCTTGCCCCCGGTATAGAGGGAGGATTCGAGGTAGTACACGTCGAAGCCGACGCCGAAGGCCTTCAGGTCGAGATCCTGCTCGTGGCGCAGGCAGGCCACGGCGAAACGACGGATGTCGTCGAGGTTGTCGACGTCGCCGCTACCGGTGACGACCTCGCCATCGGCTTCCACCGATTCCTTCGCCAGGAAGGCGCGGGCGACGTCGGCGATGTAGTCACCGCGATAACCCGACTCGGGCCAGCCCGCGTCGTCCGGGCCGATGCCCCTGGCGCGGCACTGGGTGGAGAGAGCCAGGTTGGCGATCTGCACGCCGGCGTCGTTGTAGTAGAACTCGCGGAATACCTTGTAGCCGGCCGCGTGCAGCAGGCGGCTGATGCTGTCGCCGATGACCGCCGCGCGGCCGTGGCCGACATGCAGCGGACCGGTGGGATTGGCCGAGACGAACTCGACGCCGGCCGTGCGGCCGCCACCGTCCTGGTTGTGGCCGTAGCTGTCGCCCAGCGCGAGGGACTGGCGGATTTCGGCGTGGAACGCGGCCGGGGCCAGGAAGAAGTTGATGAAGCCGGGGCCGGCGATCTCGACCTTGCCCACGAGCGGGGAAACCGGAAGGGCCTCCACCAGGTCGGTGGCGATGTCGCGCGGCTTACGGCCGGCAGCCTTGGCCATCATCATGGCGGCATTGGTCGCGAAATCGCCGTGCTCGCGACTGCGCGTGCGCTCGATGACGAACGCGGGGGCGACGAAGTCGGAAGGCAGCTTGCCGGACTCCCGCAGGGCGCCAATCGCCTGAAGGACAAGTTGTTTCAGCGGATGTTTCACGGGATGTGCGACGCGGAGATGGAACCCGCAATCCTATCAGAAAGGCAAAACCCGCCCTTCGGGTCTGTCCACAGATCCCTTGCTGCCTGTGGATAACTCTGTGAACAAAGCTCCCGTCAAGTGCCTTCGAAGCCCCCCAGCCCCTCTTGACATCGTTGCGTCACAAGTAAAGGTATTTGAGATCAGTAAGTTAAGTGCCTGACCTGTGCAAGGACAGCAGCTGTGACCGGCAAGTGGGAAAGATCGCAAATGTGCATAAGTCCTTCGGTGGCCGTCGCCTTCGGGGGATTTTCGGCACGTCATGGGTCTGTCATCGGCCACTGTCACACTTTTGTCCGTGCCCGGTGTCTCCCCGCCATGGCACGACGGGTTATCGACGCCCCTCCCTCGATAGATGACCCACGAAGGCGCGAGCGGCACTCGCGCCTTTATTTTTGCGATTCGCCGGATGCCAGACCATCCGACGAACGCAGCGCTCTTGCAGGAGCGCGCCTTGCGCGCGACAGCCGCTTGCGATGGCCCCCCGGTCGCGCGCAAGGCGCGCTCCTACAGAAGCCGAGTCACGTGGCCAGGAAACGAGCTGGTCGCGCGCAAGGCGCGCTCCTACAGACAGCCGGGCCAGGTGGTCTGGAAACGGGTCACTCGCACGATTTGATGGTTTCGTACCGGACACCCCATGCCCGATCCGGGAAGATGTCGGCTCTTCGACACCCGGAAGCCCAGCGGATGGATCAACCCCAGAATCAGCGTGTCCTCATTGCCGGAGGCGGCATCGCCGGCCTCGCCACCTTGCGGGCCCTGGCCCAGAAGGGGGTGCCGGCCACCATCGTCGAGCGCAGCCTCCAGGCCGCCGACGCCGGTCTGGCCATCAACCTGCCCGGTAATGCCGTGGCTGCCCTGCACCGGCTGGGGCTGGGCGAGGCGATCGAGCGCCTGGGGTATCCGGTGAAGCGTCGCGAGTACCGCACGCGGAAGGACCGGATCCTCGCGTCGATCGATGAGGACGCTTTCTGGGGAGATGCGATGCGGCCGCGTGCGGTGCGTCGCTCGGACCTGATGAACATGCTCGCCAGCGGCCAGGATGCCTCCCACATCCTGCGCGGAACCGGCGTGGCCTCGGTCTCGCAAGACGCCACGGGCGTCCGCACCCGCCTGGCCGATGGCCAGGAGTGGATATCGGACCTGCTCGTCGGTGCCGATGGCGTGCGCTCGACGATCCGGTCCAGCGTGGCCGGCACGACCGGAGCCTCCAGCGCGCGGCTTGCCGCGGCAAGCTGGCGTTTCATGGGCCCGAACCCCGGCCTCGATTGCTGGACCCTGTGGACCGGCGAGCGCGGCATGGTGCTCCTGCTGCCGGTGGATGAGCGCACGGTCTATGGCTGGGCCGCGGCCACGTCGGCCGGCGCCGCCGACAGCGACCTGTCGCTGCTGCGTGATGTAGTGCGCGACTTCCCCGCGCGGGTGCGCGAGACGATGGACTCCGTGCTGGCCTATCCCGGGTCGGTGTATCACTCGCCCATCGAAGAGGTGCGCCTCACTTCCTGGAGCCGCGACCGCATCCTCCTGATTGGTGACGCCGCGCACGCCACGGCCCCGGTCTGGGCCGAGGGCGCCGCGCTGGCGATGGAAGACGCCCTGGTGCTGGCGGATATCGTCGCGAAGGAGGGCGCGGGCCCGGCGGTGGGGCAGCGTTTCGAGGCAGCACGCCGTTCCCGCGTCGAACACGTGCAGGCGATGACCGACAAGCTCTCCAAGGCAGCCCGCCTGCCACATGCGCTGCGCAGCCTGCTGATGCCGTTCATCACCCCGCGCAGCTATGCGGCGACCTATGGTCCGTTGAAGCAGCCCTGACGGATCGTCAGATAAGCCCCCGTGAGGCCATGGACACCGTTTCGCCATGGCCGACCACGATGTGGTCGAGCACGCGGATATCGATCAGCGCCAGCGCTTCGGTGAGCCGGCGGGTGATGTCCAGATCCGCCGTGCTGGGTTCGGCGATGCCCGACGGATGGTTGTGGGCGAAGATAACCGCGCTCGCCTGATGGCGCAGGCATGCTCGCACGACCTCCCTTGGATAGACGCTGGTGCCATCGATGGTGCCGCGGAACAATTCTTCATAGCCCAGTACGCGATGGCGGGTGTCCAGGAAGAGGCAGGCGAACACCTCGTGGGCCAGGTGCCGCAACCGTGATTCGAGATAGGCGGTGCTGTCGGCGGGCGAGCGGAGCGCAGGCAGGTCTGCCAGGCCTTCGGCGAGTGAACGCCGGGCCAGCTCCAGCGCGGCGACGATGCGCGCCCGCTTCGCGGGGCCCACGCCGTGCACCCGGGGCATGTGGTCCGGGTCGGCGAGCAGGCGCCCCAGGCTGCCCGCCTCGCCGAGCAGCGCCCGGCCCGTGGCGACGGCATCGCGGCCGGCACTGCCGCTACCCAGCAGGACGGCAATGAGTTCGGCATCGGAAAGCGCCACGGCACCATGGCGCAGCAGCCGTTCGCGAGGGCGTTCGCTTTCGGGCCATTGCGGGATGGTTCCGGCGGTGTAGCGAGGCGTGCGGGCATCCCCCACCCCTTGCGCGTGGGTATCCTGTTTCATCTTCGTGTTCCGGTGTCGGCGACGGCCCACGGTAGGCGGATGACCGGCAAGCCGCGATGGAAGGATTCTGAAAAAGCGCCGCTCGTCGCCCGCGACGGAGGTAGGCGCGAAATCCGCTAAGCTAACCAGCCTTTAGAGCAAACGCTGTTTCGCCATGAGTCTTCGTCAGCGTCGCATCCTGATCGGCGTCACCGGCGGCATCGCCGCCTACAAGGTCTGCGAGCTCGTCCGTCGCCTGCGTGATCTCGAAGCCGAGGTCCGTGTGGTGATGACCGAGGGCGCCACCCACTTCGTCACGCCCACCACCTTCCAGGCGCTGTCCGGACAGCCGGTGCGGGTGAGCCTGTGGGATGAGCACGGCGAAGCCGCCATGGGCCATATCGAGCTGGCCAGATGGGCCGAGCGTGTGCTCATCGCCCCCGCCAGCGCCGATGCCATTGCCCGTCTGGCGCATGGTTTTGCCAACGATCTGCTCAGCACCGTTGTGCTCGCCACCGCGGCACCCGTGTACGTGGCGCCGGCGATGAACCAGCAGATGTGGGCCCATCCGGCAGTGCAGGCCAATATCGGCACGCTGCGCGTGCGTGGCGTGGGCATCCTGGGGCCGGCCGATGGCGACCAGGCCTGCGGCGACATCGGTTCCGGTCGCATGCTCGAACCGCACGACCTGCGTGACCGCCTCGTGGCCTCGTTCGGCAGCCAGGCCTTGCACGGCCGACATGTGGTCGTGAGCGCGGGCCCCACTTACGAAGACATCGATCCGGTGCGCTTCATCGGCAACCGCAGTTCCGGTCGCATGGGTTTCGCCGTGGCCGCCGCGGCCCGCGATGCCGGTGCGGAGGTCACGCTGGTGGCCGGTCCGGTATCCCTGCCGACACCGCCAGGTGTCACGCGCATTGATGTGCGCAGCGCGCGGCAGATGCAGGACGCCGTGCTCGCGGCCTGCCAGCGCAGCGATATCTACGTGGGAGCGGCCGCCGTGGGTGATTACCGCCCGGCAGGCACGGCCGACCACAAACTGAAGAAGGTCGACGGGTCCCCGCTGCACCTGGAGCTCACCGAAAACCCGGACATCATTGCGGCCCTCGCGGCGCAACCCGGACATCCCTTCCTGGTGGGCTTCGCCGCCGAAACGCACGAGCTGGCCAGCTACGCGCAGGACAAGCTGCGTCGCAAGGGCCTGGACATGATCGCCGCCAACGAAGTGGGCGCGGGCAAGGGCTTCGAAGTGGCCGAGAACGCACTGCACCTGTACTGGCCCGGTGGCGATCTCGTACTCCCCACCCGGCCCAAGACCGAACTGGCGCGACAGCTCATCGAGCACATCGCCGAACGCTTCCTTTCCGGCCACGGACCGACACCTTGATCGACATCGAACTGAAAATCCTCGACCCGCGCCTGGGCGACAGCATCCCGCTGCCCGAACCGGCGACGGCAGGCAGCGCAGGCATGGACCTGCGCGCGGCCACCGAGGCACCCGTGACCCTGGCTCCGGGCGAAAGCCTGCTGGTGCCCACTGGCATGGCCATCCACATCGGCGATCCGGCCTGGTGCGCGCTGATCGTTCCGCGCTCGGGCCTGGGTCACAAGCAGGGCCTGGTGATGGGCAACCTGGTGGGCGTCATCGATGCCGACTACCAGGGCCCGTTGATGATTTCCTGCTGGAATCGCGGAAATGCGACGGTGACCATCGCGCCGGGCGACCGGATTGCGCAACTATTGCTCGTGCCGGTAGGCCGCGCGCGTTTGCGCGTGGTAAACGAATTCCAGCCGTCGCAGCGGGGCGAAGGCGGATTCGGTTCCACCGGCGTGGGCTGACACGACGACAAGGGGCGGCATGGCTCGGATAACGGGAGGGGTGGGGCGGAGACTCCGTATCGATCTGCGTCGCACGCTGCCGCTGGCGGGAGCGACGCTGCTCATCGTGCTGGGGTTTTTCTGCGCGTGGCAGACCTGGCTCATCGCCGACAAGGAGCGCGCGGCCGAGCGTACGCACGCTGCCCAGCGGGAGGCCGTGCAGGCCATCGCGGGCGTCGTGAACGGATACCAGGGCGCCTTTCGCAAGGCCATCGGCGACCCGGCGCTCGCCGTCATCCTTGACGACCATCCGGCCGTGGCCGCCCGCCTTCGCCTTGCCATGCCGGATGCGCGGGCTGTGGACGTCTACAGCAACGGCCTCGATGAAGTGGTGCATGCCGACTACCGCACCTTCGGGTATGCCAAGGCCGCACAGCTGATGAGTGCGCTGGGCACGGAAACGGCTGTCCCTGCGTCCACGTTGCTGGTGAATGGCCAGCGGCGAATGTCCCTCGTGGAGCCCATCGGTGATATCCGGGATCCACGCGCCTGGATCTGGCTGGAATTTCCGTTCGACGCAATCACCCAGCACTTCGAGGCTGTTTCCCCCGCAGGCGGCCGCCTTGAACTGCACCAGGGCGACAATGCCGCTCCCTTGCTGACCCGCGGTTCCCGTGCGGCGGAACTGGAAGCGACCGGGATGCCGGTGCCGGGAACGATGTTTTCCGTCATGGCAGCCATGCCCCGCGCCTTCATCGTGCTGCCCGATTCGGTCGTGGTCGCTGGCGTGCTGACGCTGCTCTGCCTGGGTGGCGGTGGTTTTCTCGCCTGGCGACGAAACCATCTTCCGCCGCCCGTGGATGACGAGCCGGAACCGGACATCCTTGTTGCCGATGTGGTGCGCAAACCACGCCTGCCTCCCGCAGCGGCGCCAGCCCTCGCGCATGCCGCGGAGGAGGTGGTGTCCGATATCCCGAAAGTCACGGCGGGTCCAGTGGACGCCTCGATCTTTCGTGCATACGACATACGTGGTGTCGTGGGACGCTCCCTGGGCACGGACACCGCCCGCCAGATCGGCGGTGCCATCGGCAGCCTCATGCGTGAGCATGGCCTGCATGAGATCGTGATCGGCCGCGACGGTCGTACGTCGGGGCCGGAGCTTGCGCATGCACTGTCCGACGGCTTGCGATCAGCGGGCATCGACGTGATCGACATCGGTGCCGCGCCCACGCCGGTGATCTATTTCGCGGCCTTTCACTTTGGCACGGGCTGCGCGGTGGCCGTGACGGGTAGCCACAACCCCGCCAGTCACAATGGTTTCAAGATCGTGGTCGGCGGTGAAACCCTCGCCGGCGACGCCATCACCGACCTGCGCCGGCGTATCGAAGAAGGCCAGCTTCCTGTCGATGGGCATGGCAGCCTGCGGGAGGTATCCGCAACCGGTGCCTACGTTTCCCGTGTCGTCGGCGATGTTTCCGCCGGGCGCCGGCTGAAGGTGGTGGTGGATGCCGGTAACGGCATTGCAGGCGTCGTGGCGCCGCGCGTGCTGGAAGACATCGGCTGCGAGGTGATGCCGCTTTACTGTGACGTGGACGGCACCTTCCCGAACCATCATCCCGATCCGTCCGATGCACATAACCTCGCCGACCTGATCGCCGCCGTGCGCACCACGGGCGCCGATCTCGGCATCGCGTTCGACGGCGATGGCGACCGCCTGGGTGTCGTCACGCACGAGGGCGAGATCGTACCGGCGGACCGGCTGCTGATGCTGTTTGCGCAAGACGTCCTGCTGCGCAATCCGGGTGCCACGGTCGTCTACGATGTGAAGTGCAGCGCGCACCTGCGCCCGGTCATCCAGGAGGCGGCAGGCGTGCCCCTGATGTGGCGTACGGGACACTCGATGATCAAGGCGAAGATGCGCGAGACCGGCGCCGCGCTGGGTGGCGAAATGAGTGGCCATTTCTTCTTTGCCGACGGCAATCGCTGGTACGGCTTCGACGATGGCGTGTATGCGGCGGCACGGCTGCTCGAAATCCTCGCGGGCGATCCGGAAGAGCGTGGTCTGTCCGCGCTGGTCGCCGAGTTTCCGCACGGCATGTCCACGCCGGAGCTGCGCCTGGCGATGGAGGAGGGCGCGTCGGCTCGCTTCATGGCAGCGTTCCGCGACATACCGTTCGACGATGCGCGAGTGACCACGCTTGATGGCGTTCGCGTCGACTGGGCGGATGGCTGGGGCCTCGTGCGCGCCTCGCATACCGAGGAAGCGCTCGTATTCCGTTTCGAAGCGAACGACGGCAAGGCGTTCGAGCGGATCAGGGACGCATTCCGCCAGCACATCCATGCGGTGGACAGCGGGATTTCGCTGCCGTTCTGAGCCGGCCTACTGGCCGGCGGGGGTCTGCGCGGCGGTTTTGACGTCGCGGTAATGCTTCAGCTGTGCGTCCAGCCCGGCCTTTGCGGTGTCCTTGGCCGCCTGCTGGCGCTGGAGCGTGGTGCGCAGGTTGGTCACGGTATCGCGCTGGGCGGCAATGCGATCCTTGAGATACGGCGGCACGGGCTGCTTGGCGCGCTCAAGATCCGCGGCACGGTTGAGCAGGTCGGCAAGGGCTTTCTCCTGTCCCTGCAAGCTGAGGCGCGTGGTACGGGCTGCCTGTTCGAAATTATCGACCTCGGCGTTTTTCGCCGCCATGAACGAGGTTTCGTCCGGATAGGCATTGAGCATCTGCGCGTCTTCGCGCCGGCGTTGCTCCTGTGCCTGGTCTTGTGCCGCTTTCTGGTCGGCAAGCTTGCGGGCTGCGGCGCGTTCGTCGGCGGTGAGCGCCCTGTCGACATGGCGTACCGTCATGCCCTGGCCGTTCACCACGTCATAGCCCGACTTGAGGGCATCGGGTGTGAGCGTGTCGCTGAAGATGGAGGCGCCCGAGGCGTCCTTCCATTTGTAGCGGACGCCGTTGTTGTTGGATGTGTTGCTCTGGGCGAGTGCCGCCGTGCCAAGGCACAGCGCGGCTCCCGCCAGGATGTAACGTACAGCTCGCATGGTGTTCCCTCCTGAAGCCGGAGTATAGCCAGCCATCGGAGGGGAACCATGCGCAGGCCGCTATCGCGACCCCCTGCGTGACGCAGTCGCGCTTTTGTCAGGCCTTGACGCCGTACTGCTCGCGATACGCCACGAGGCGCGCGTGCTCGGCGGCCAGTTCCGGACGCTCGCCCGCATAGGCGAGCACGTCGGCGAGGCTGGCGATGGCGATCACGGGGATGCCGAAGTGCTTCGATACTTCCTGGGCGGCCGACAGCTCGCCCTGGCCGCGTTCCTGGCGATCGAGTGCGATCAGCACGCCAGCCGGTTCGGCCCCCTGCGCGCGGATGAGCTCGAGGGATTCACGCACGGCGGTGCCGGCGGTCATCACGTCGTCGACGATCAGCACCTTGCCCTTCAACGGGGCGCCGACCAGCGTGCCACCCTCGCCGTGGTCCTTGGCTTCCTTGCGGTTGTAGGCCCAGGGAATGTCCCGGTCCTGGGTATCCGCCAGGGCAATGGCCGTGGCGGCGGCCAGGGCGATGCCCTTGTAGGCCGGACCGAACAGCATGTCGAAGGCCACGCCGGAGCGGGTGGCCGCCGCGGCGTAGGAGCGACCCAGGCGGGCCAGTGCGGCGCCGGAGTCGATGCGGCCCATATTGAAGAAGTACGGGCTGCTGCGGCCGGATTTCAGCGTGAACTCGCCGAAACGCAGGACGTCGCGGGAAAGGGTCAGTTCGATGAATTCGCGCTGGTAATCGTGCACGTCAGGAAATCTCTGCTGGGTTCGATGGGGGCAGCGAGGCCCACATCACATGTTGCGGGCCCGCCGACCCGCCATGGTACAGCGTGCCGCTGTCGACATAGCCGGCCCGGGCATAGGCGCGGACGGCGCCTTCGTTGCGTACGTTCACGGTAAGCAGGATGCGCTGGCGGTCCGGGTGCCGTCCGGCGACGTATGCGGCGATGGCTGCGAGCGCACGTGTACCCAGGCCCCGGCCCTGTCGATGAGCATCGATGAGGAAGCTGCGCAGCGCCACTGCGCCGGCGATCAGTGGCGAATCACCCAGCGCCGCCGCCGTGCGATCGATGCGCACATAACCCACCACCGCACCGTCTTCCAGCAGGGCCAGCGCCTCGCTGCCGGGACATACGGCGACATCGGCCAGGGAGTCGGATACCTGGCCTACGAACATGGTTTGCGCCGGGTGGACGGCGAGCGCGCTGACCGCGGCACGCAGGCTGTCGTCGACGGGGCGCACTTCGATGTTCGGCATCATTGTTACATCCTAACAGGAGGCCGTCGGCGCAAGCCGCTATCATGCGGTCCTCGACGTCGCAAAGAAGATCCCATGCGCATCATCTCGCTGAACGCCAACGGCATCCGTTCCGCCGCCACCAAGGGCGTGTTCGACTGGCTTCGCCAGCAGGACGCCGACGTGGTCTGCCTGCAGGAAACCAAGGCCCAGGAATCGCAGCTCACCGATGCGATGTTCCGGCCCGATGGCCATCATTGCTTCTATCACGACGCCCGCAGCAAGAAGGGCTACAGCGGCGTGGCCATCTATTCGCGTCGTGAACCCGATGAAGTGCGTACTTCGCTGGGCCGCGAAGATTTCGACTGCGAAGGCCGCTACATCGAAGCCCGCTATGGCAATCTCAGCGTGGTGTCGTTCTACATCCCGTCGGGTTCCTCGGGTGACGAACGCCAGCAGTACAAGTTCCGCGTAATGGAATGGCTCACCCCGATCCTGCGCGAGTGGGCCGCCAGCGGCCGCGACTACGTGCTGTGCGGCGACTGGAACATCGTGCACACGAAGAACGACATCAAGAACTGGACCTCCAACCAGAAGAACTCCGGCTGCCTGCCCGAAGAACGCGCATGGCTCGACCTGCTGTTCAACGAACTGGGCTGGGTCGACAGCTTCCGCGCACTGAAACCCGATGCCGTGGAATACACCTGGTGGTCCAACCGTGGCCAGGCACGGGCCAACAACGTGGGTTGGCGCATCGACTACCAGATCGTCACCCAGGGCCTGCGCGATCGCCTGCGCGGTTGTTCGATCTACCGTGACGAGCGCTTCTCCGACCACGCGCCCTACACCGTGGATTACGCCGAGTGAGCGAAGCGTCGGGAACGGTCCGCTACAAGGGCCTGCGGGGTGTCCTTGCGGCCTTCGCCCAGCCGGGTGCCATCACCATGCTGCTGTTCGGCATCGGTTCGGGCCTGCCGTTCCTGCTGGTCGGCAATACGCTGTCCGCATGGCTGAAGGAGTCGGGGGTGGATTACGGTGCCATCGGCATCGCCAGCTTCGTGACCTTCGCCTACAACTTCAAGTTCGTCTGGGCGCCGGTCGTGGACAAGTTCCGCCTGCCGCTGTTCTGCCGGCTGGGGCAGCGACGTGGCTGGCTGTTGTTTGCCCTGCTGCTGCTGGCGGCGGGGCTGCTGGGCATGGCGGCGATGCCGCCGACGCTTTCCCTGCAGGTGTTCATGGGCATGACCCTGCTGGCGGCCATCGCGGGCGCCACCATCGACATCGTGGTGGATGCCTACCGCGTGGAGATTGCGCCCATCGAGGCACAGGGGGCACTCGCAGCCACCTATACGCTGGGATACCGGCTGGGTCTCATCGCGGGCGGCGCTGGCATCCTCATCGTGGCCGACATGGTGGGCTGGCAGCGCGGCTACGTGGTGATCTGCGCCCTCATCCTGATTCCGGTGGCGGCGGTCTTTGCCGCCCGCGAGCCCGAACACCGTGTACGCGAGCGGGTGCCGTTGCGCCAGGCGGTGGAAGAAAGCTTCATCGGGCCATTCCGCGACTTCTATTCGCGCTTCGGACTCGTGCTGGCGGCGGGCCTGCTGGTTTTCGTGGCCCTGTTCCGCCTGCCGGACCAGATGCTGGGGGCAATGGCTTATCCGTTCTACCTGGACGCCGGCTTCAGCAAGACGCAGATCGCCGAGGTATCCAAGGTCTATGGCCTGATCATCGGCATCGTGGGCGCCCTGGCGGGCGGCTGGGCGGTCACCCGGTTCGAGATGCGGCGCCTGCTGGTGATCTCCGCGATCGGCGTGGCGCTGTCCAACATGCTCTACCTGCTGATGGCGCAGAACCCCGGCCAGACCTGGGCCTTCGTGGCGACGCTGTCGGGCGACAACCTCGCCCAGGGCTTCGCCGGGCCGGTGCTGGTGGCCTTCATGTCATCGCTGGTCAATCGCAGCTTTACCGCCACCCAGTACGCCCTGCTCAGCTCGCTGGCCAACCTGCCCGGCAAGCTGATCGGCGGCTTTTCGGGCTTCCTCGTGAAGGGTGCGGGCTACCCGGCACTGTTCATCATCAGCACGGTGTCGATCGTGCCCACGCTGCTCGTGCTGGCGTGGCTGTGGCCGCGTATTCCGGGCCTGTCGAAGCCGGTTCCGGTCAATGCGCCCTGACGGCAAACCTGTGTAAGATCGGCAGCACAGGGGGCATGCGCGAGGAGGTCACGCACGTGCCGGATATCGTAGTGCGACATATCGACGACCAGATGGCCGAGCGGATCAAGACACTTGCCCGCGAACGCCGCTGGTCGATCAATGAGGTGATCCTGCATGCGTTGCGCCATGGCCTCGGCCTTGGCCCGAGCGACGCATTCGGCGAACTGCTGCTCGATCCGGGCGATATCGCCCATCTTCACGGCACCTGGGATGCCAGCGAACAGGCCGCCTTCCAGGAGGCACTGTCTGCCCTGGCCCAGGCCTCGCCCGACCGGCTGGCGAAGCCGGCCGGCAAGGCGACCGACGAATCCCTTTGAAGCCGGTCAGGGTGCGGCGTACAGCGCGCCCAGCAGGCGGGGGCCCTTTGCGCCGGTAACGGCCGGCAGGTTGCCGGGTTCGCCACGCAGACGGCGGTAGGCCAGCCAGGCAAAGCCCATGGCTTCCATCAGATCCGGGTCGATATCGAAATCGGCGCTCACCACCAGGGCCTTGTCTTCCAGGCGCATCGCGATGGCCTGCATCAAGGCGAGGTTGTGCACGCCACCGCCGCAGGCCACGATGTCCAGTGCGTCGCCGGCGTGCTCGCGGATGGCATCGGTGATGGAGACGGCGCTGAGGGAGAGCAGGGTGGCCTGTACGTCTTCCGGTGCCAGTTCCGCCACGCGCGGATGCCGGTCGAGCCAGCCCAGGTGGAAATGCTCGCGGCCTGTGCTCTTGGGCGGCGGCAGTACGAAGTAGGCATCGTCCAGCAGTTCGGCGAGCAGGTCGGGGTCGACCGTGCCGGACAGGGCGAAACGGCCGTCGCGATCGTAGGCTTCGCCACGGTGGCGCAGGCACCAGGCGTCCATGAGGCCATTGGCCGGGCCGGTATCGAAACCGGTGACGCCCCCGTCGGAAGTGAGCCGGGTGACGTTCGCGATGCCGCCCAGGTTGAGCACCACGCGGGCGCCTTCGCGCGGGCGCAGCACTGTGGCGTGGAACGCGGGCACGAGTGGGGCGCCCTGGCCGCCGGCGGCCACATCGGGCCGGCGGAAGTCGCCGATGGTATCGATGCCGGTGTTTTCCGCGATCACCGAGGGATCGCCGATCTGCAGCGTGAAGGGCAGGTCGCCGTCGGGGCGGTGACGGATCGTCTGGCCGTGCGAGCCTATGGCCGCGACCTCGCTCGCAGCAACGCCGGCTTTCGCCAGCACGGCATGCGTGGCCTCGGCGAAGGCGCGCGCCACGGCGACGTCGAGCCGGCCGTAGGCATCCAGGTCGAGGCGTTCCTCATCCTGGGCCACGGCAAGGATGCGCCGGCGCAGGTTTTCGTCCCATGGATGCGTGAGGCCCGCGACAAGCGCGGGCCTTTCGTTGCGGAAGCGGACCAGCGCGGCATCGATGCCATCCGCGCTGGTGCCCGATATGAGGCCTACGTAGAGGCCGTCGTGTAGTGCCACGGTCAGTCGTCGCTCTTGGCTTTGTCGTTGCCGGGCTTGGTGTCGGCGCTGGCGAGCTTGACGTTGCTGTCGACGCGGTTGAGACGCGCAAGCTGCGGTGCCACGACCTCCTTCTTGAACTTCGCCAGCTGCGCGGCCGGCAGCGGTTCGGGCTTGGGAAGGGTGACCGTCTGCGGGTCGCGCTGGACGTTGTTGACGCGGAACTCGTAGTGCAGGTGCGGACCGGTGGCGAGGCCGGTCATACCGACGAAGCCGATCGTGCTGCCCTGGCTCACGCGCTGGCCGACGCGCAGGTTGGCGAAGCGCGACATGTGGCCGTAGGCGGTGCTGATGGTGGCGTTGTGCTGGATAACCACGAAGTTGCCATAGCCATTCATCCAGCCGCGAAACTTGACCACGCCGTCACCCGCCGCATGGATGGGCGTGCCGGTGGGGGCGGCGTAGTCCACGCCCTTGTGCGCGCGCATCTTGCCCAGGATCGGGTGCATGCGGCCGGCGCTGAACTGCGAGGAGATACGGGTGAAGTCGACCGGGATGCGCAGGAAGGAGCCGGTGAGCGGACGGCCTTCCTCGCTGAAGTAGCTCACCTTGCCGTCGGTGTTCTTGAAGCGGTAGGCGGTGTAGCGCTTGCCCTGGTTCACGAACTCGGCGGCCACGATGTCGCCTTCGCGCAGGAAGGCGCCGTCGCTGTAGACGTCGTCGTAGATGACGGTGAAGTTGTCGCCGACGCGCAGGTCCTGCACGAAGTCGATGTCGAACTTGAACACCTCGGCCAGCTTCAGCACCATCGCCGTGCTCATGCCGGCCTTGGTGGCGGCGCCGAACAGCGAGCCGTCGATGACGCCGTGGGCCATGTGCTCGCGACGCTGCACGTCGCGCGTCTGCGTGGTGAGCTGCGGGCTGGCGCCGTCGAGGCGCAGGGTGGCGATCTTGCTTTCGTCCTGGTCGAAGCGCACGCCCTTGAGCGTGCTGTCCGCGCCGATGAGGAACTGGAATTCCTGGCCCGGCTTGATCTGGTGGAACACCTTGCTGCCGCCCGCGCCGTCGATGACGTGCTGCAGGTCGGTCATGGTGAGATTCTGGTCGAGGAAGATGTCAGCCAGGGTCTGGCCCGGCTGCACCTGCACCGTCTGCCATTCCTCGACGGGAGCCACCGGCTTCACGGAGGCGGGGTCGATCTTGGGCAGGGCGAGCGGAACGACGGAATGAACGAGGGGCTCGGTGACCTTGGGCGACTTCATCGCACCGGCCCACGCGGGAATCACCAGCGCGGAAAGAATGACCAGCAGAAAGGCCGTGCCGGCGAGGATCCAGCGCTCGCGGCTCCAGCTGAGCGGCTCCGACGAAGCGTTGCGACTGAACGACCAGTGGGCGCGGCTATCGTAGAAGTGCGAATGGCTGCGTTGCGCCTTGCGGCGTATGGCCTGCTTGCGCGCATGGTGCGCTGCCCGTTTCACATCACCCATTGTCGTCTGTATGTCCGCTCGCCCCGAGGTTGCCGCGTACCATAACGGCCTCGTGCAAAGACAGTCAACGCCTTTTCCATCAAGGCTTTGCATCGCATCTCGGGGTTAACGCACAATTAACCCCACGCCCGCTTCACGCACCCGGTGCAGGGGCGACGAACTTACCTATATAGAGAGAAAGCATGAACGAGCTGGAGCAGGCCCTGGCGCTCATCGCGCGTGGCGCCGACGAGATCATCAAGAAGGAAGACCTCGAGGCACGCCTGAAGCTGGGCAGGCCGCTGCGCATCAAGGCGGGCTTCGATCCCACCGCGCCTGACCTGCACCTGGGTCATACGGTGCTGCTCAACAAGATGCGGCAGTTCCAGGATCTCGGCCACCAGGTGATCTTCCTCATCGGCGACTTCACCGGAATGATCGGCGATCCGACCGGCAAGAACGTGACGCGCAAGCCGCTCACCCGCGAGGACGTGCTGGCAAACGCGGAAACCTACGCCGAGCAGGTCTATAAGGTGCTTGACCGCGACAGGACCGAGCTGCGCTTCAATTCCGAGTGGTTCGGCAAGATGACCGCCGCCGACATGATCAAGCTCGCTGCCCAGCACACCGTGGCGCGCATGCTCGAGCGCGACGACTTCTCCAAGCGCTTCGCGGGCCAGCAGCCCATCGCCATCCACGAATTCCTCTATCCGCTGGTGCAGGGCTACGACTCCGTGGCGCTGGAGGCCGACGTGGAGCTGGGCGGCACGGACCAGAAGTTCAACCTGCTCATGGGCCGCGCCCTGCAGGAACACCATGGCCAGGCGCCGCAGATCGTACTGACGATGCCGCTGCTGGAGGGCCTGGACGGCGTGGCCAAGATGTCCAAGTCGCTGGGCAACTACATAGGTATCAACGAACCGGCCATCGACATCGTCACCAAGACCATGAAGATCGGTGACGAGCTGATGTGGCGCTGGTACGAGCTGCTGAGCTTTGACGTCTCCATGGATGAATTGGCCACCATGAAGGCTGGTGTCGCCTCCGGTGCGCTCAATCCCCGTGAGGTGAAGCTGCGCCTGGCCCGCGAACTGGCCACGCGCTTTCATGACGCCGCGGCGGCGGAACAGGCCATCGCCGGCTGGAATGCCGTGGTGACGGGGCAGGGCGATACCTCTTTGCTTCCTCTGGATGAGATCCAGGCACCGGCAGAGGGCTTCCGTCTTGCAGCCTTGCTGACCGCCGCGGGGGTCACGCCGAGCAATTCGGAGGCGAATCGCAAGCTCAAGGAGCGTGCCGTACGCATCGATGGCGAAGTGGTGGAAGACGCTTCCCGCGTCTTCGAGGCCGGATTCGAGGGCGTGCTGCAGGTTGGCAAAAGAAACTTCGCCCGTATCCGACTGATTTAACGCGACTTTCAAAAAAAGTTCACAAAAGGGGTTGCGGCCCCTTTTTAAATCCGTATTATTCGCCTCCCCGCTGACACGGAATGCGCTTCGCAAACGGTGTCGATGTTCTTCGGAACTAGCGACCCCCTCGAAAAAAAGATTCACGAGGGTGTTGACAGAAACGAAAAACGATATAGAATGGGCGGCTCACTCAGGACGAAATGTCCTGAAGCGAAAAACGAAATGTTCTCGCTAAGTGATTGATCTTTGACAGTATGCGCAGGTGAATTGTGTGGACGCCTTGCGATGGATTGACGATGTCAACCAAATGCAAGTGTCCCACTAGAAAGAAGTCAGC
>NZ_JAARLZ010000019.1 GCF_011759365.1 Luteibacter anthropi | reverse complement strand
TAAACCAGCGACCTCGGCAGACACTGGGCTTCCAGTGTCCGGCTGAAGTACTTCATCAAACTGTTGCACCGACCGGTTGAGATCGCCGGAGGCCGAGTCAGGAAACCCCGCCCGCTCCCCGTGCCCGAAGGGGCGTAAGCCATAAGACACTGAGCCGCGCAGCGGCTCCTCCTTTCCCGAGGGACACCGCAGGCCGGCGCGCCAAGGGCCGCACCCGTCGCCTCGTTCGCCGCCACGCTCACGCGCCGAGTGCGAGGCCGGAAGGCGAGCCCTCCCTACGAAGCGACGCACCACAAGGGCCGCTTTACTACGGAGCGACACCATTCCAACCGGTCGCGCGCGAGGCGCGCTCCTACAGGGGGATGGCTTGTTGGGTGGGGCATTCGGCCTGGCGTTGGATGACTTCCAGTAGGCGGGCTTCCACGTCGTCGCGGGTGTGCGAGCGGAACAGGGCCGGGGCCGCGCGGCGCAGGGACTGGCAGTCGAGGGACGCGAGGCGGTCGCGTACCTGGAGCAGCTGGCCCGGGTGCATGCTGAATTCTTCCAGGCCCATGGCCAGGAGCAGGGCGGTGAATTGCGTGTCGCCTGCGATTTCGCCGCAGAGGCTGACGGGCTTCTTTGCACGACGACCGGCCGCGATCACATGCGCGATAAGGCGCAGGAACGCGGGCTGCAATGGGTCGTAGATGCCTTCCAGTGCGTCGTTGTTGCGGTCGGCGGCAAGTACGTACTGTGCGAGGTCGTTCGTGCCGATGGCGAGGAAGTCGGCCTTTTCGAGGATGGGGCCGATGCCGATGGCGGCGGCGGGCACTTCGATCATGGCACCGATGTCCAGGCGCTCGGGCAGTTCCTGGCCTTGCTCGGCGAGTTCGGCGCGCGCCTTCTTGATGAGGGTGCGTACCGAGATCAGCTCGCCGACATGCGTGACCATGGGAATCAGCACGCGCACCGGGCCATAACAGGCTGCACGCAGGATGGCACGCAGCTGCACGCTGAAGATATCCGCGTAACGCAGCGACAGGCGGATGCCTCGCACACCCAGTGCCGGGTTGTCTTCGCCACGAATGGCGAGGCCCGCGGCATCGGCCTTGTCGGCGCCGAGGTCGAGCGTGCGGATGGTGACAGGCTGGCCGCCCATGCCGAGTACGAGATCGCGATAGGCGACGAACTGCTCTTCTTCCGAAGGCAGGCCGCGCTGACGCAGGAACAGGAATTCGGAGCGGTACAGACCCACGCCATCGGCGCCACGCGCACGGGCAAGCGTGATATCGCTGCTCATTTCCGCATTGGCGTAGAGGCGGATGTGGGCGCCATCGCGGGTAAGCGTGGGCGCTGAAGCGAGCGCGGCAAGGCGCCGCCCTTCGGCCGCCGCCTGGCGCTGCCACTGGCGGTAACGGGTGAGATCCTGTGCCGTGGGGTGCACGATGACTTCGCCGTTCTCGGCGTCGATCAGCACGAGGTCGTCGTCGTTGATCGTGGCCAGGGCATCCTTCGTGCCTACCAGCATGGGCAGGTTGAAGCTGCGCGCAAGAATCGCGCTATGCGAATACACGCTGCCGGCACTGCCGATGACGCCCAGCAGGCCCTGTCCGGCCATGCTGGCAAGATCGGCGGGTGCCACCGTATCGCTCACCACGATTTCGCCCACGCGCGAGGCGATCTTGCGCTCTTCGCGACTGGACTGCTGCTGCAGGGCCGTCATGACCCGTCCGATGACCTGGTCGATGTCTTCGCCGCGGCTCTTCAGGTAGGGATCGTTCATGGCGTCGAAGACGGCGGCGAGGCGATCGCGCTGCATCTTCAGGGCCGCGCTGGCGGTGTAATGGCCGACGGACACCAGTTCGTCGAGGCCGCGGAGCAGTTCCTCGTCATCGAGCAGCAGGCTGTGCGCGTCGATGAAGTCGCCCACTTCGCGGGCGAGGGCGCCGTGCAGCTTGCCGCGCAGTTCGTGCAGCTCGGTGCGGGCGGTATCGAGGGCCTTGTGCAGCCTTTCGATTTCGGGGCCGACTTCGGCCTCGTCGAGCATCCGGGTGTCCACCGCGAAGATGCTCGGCTGGACCAGACGCGCCCGTCCGAGGGCCATGCCTCGTGCGGCTTGCGTACCGGTCAGCACATGTCTCATGCAGGCCTCTCGAAAATGTCGTGTCGCATGGTTACTGGCCTTCGTCGAACTTGTCGTTGAACAGCTTTACCACGGCAGCGAGGGCGGCTTCGGCATCCGGGCCTTCCGCCCGGATAGTCAGCGGCGTGCCGAGGCCCGCCGCCAGCATCATGACGCCCATGATGCTCTGCGCGTTGACTTCGCGTCCCTTGCTGATGAGGTGCACCGTCGATTTGAAGCTGGAGACGAGCTGGACAAGCTTGGCGGACGCCCGGGCATGCAGCCCCAGGCGGTTGGATACGGTGATGTCCTGTTCAAGCATGATCGATGAAGATCCCCCCGCGACCGCCGGTGGCCGCGATCTCGGCCAGTTCGGGTAGCGATTTTTCCGAATAGTTGAGTACGCGCAGCAGCATGGGCAGGTTGAGCCCGGACACGCAGCGCAGGCGAACCCCCAGTTCGCCAAGGGAAAGGCCGATGTTGCAGGGCGTGGCGCCGTAAAGGTCAGCCAGCACCAGCACACCTTCGCCCGTGTCCAGATCGCGGGCGTGCTTGGCCGTAAGGCCACGCATCACGTCGGGATCGGCACTGGGCGGCACCTCCACGGCATCGACCGTGAGGGGCAATTTGGGCATGACGTGGTGGGCGGCCGAGATAAGCGCCTTGCCGACCGCTTCATGGGTCATGAGGAGGACGCCGACGCTCATCGCCCGGATGCTCGCTGTAACTGGGGATGGGTCATGGTGTCACTCTAGCTCGCGATGGAAAGTCAGTACGTTGCCGCGTTCGGAACGGAAATGCCGGGCCAGTCGCTCTACCAGGTAGACCGACCGGTGGCGACCGCCCGTACACCCGATGGACACGGTGACGTAGCTGCGGTCGTCTCCTTCGAAGCGCGGCAGCCATGTATCCAGCCACCGGGCGACATCGACATAGTACTCGTCCACCAGCGGATTGGCGTCGAGGAATTCACGCACGGGCAGGTCCTTGCCCGAGAACGGCCGCAGGCGCGGGTCCCAGTGCGGGTTGGGCAGGCAGCGGGCGTCGAAGACGAAATCGGCGTCCAGCGGCAGGCCGCGCCGGTAGGCGAAGGATTCGAACAGGATCGTGGTGCCGTCGCTGGCGGCCGCATAGCCGGTGGCGAACAGGCGGCGCAGCTGGTGCACGTTGAGGTCGCTGGAGTCGATCACCTTCTCGGCAATGGACACCAGCGGGCGCAGCAGGCGGCGTTCCTCGGCGATGGAATCGGCCAGGGACAGCCGTTCGGCGGCCAGCGGGTGGCGGCGCCGGGTTTCCGAGTAGCGCTTGATGAGTACATCGTCGCGGCTATCGAGGAAGATCAGGTGCACGTGCACGCCGATGGACGACAGCTCCGACAGCACGTGAGGCATGCGCTGGAGGTCGCTGCGGCGGTTGCGCACGTCCACGCCCACGGCGATGCGACGGCGCGGCCCATGCTCGCCCTGGCTCACGGCGGCCACGAGCTGGGGAATCAGCTCGGCCGGCATGTTGTCGACGCAGTAGAACTCCAGGTCTTCCAGTGCGCGCAGGGCCACGGTCTTGCCGCCGCCGGACATGCCGGTGAGCACCACCAGGTGGATGGCGTCGGGCTCGACGATGGGCTGCATCACGGTTTCGCTCACGTCGGTCACCACGGGGAGAATCGGCGCATCTGGTGCGCCTGACGGTCGATGAAGGTCTGCGCCGGGTCGATGCCCTTGCTCTTGAGCACGTGATTGCGCACGGCGGCCTCCACCAGCACCGCGAGGTTGCGGCCGGGGGCGACGGGGATGGTGATCTTGGGCACGTCCACGTCCAACACGTTGCGCCGGCTGACGTCGCCGGTGAGACGGGTCATGGCATCGGTTTCCTCGCCGTCGCGCAGCGGCTTCAGGTGGATGACCAGACGAAGGTACTTGGACGGTTTGACCGCCGTGTGGCCGAACATCTCGCGGATGTTCAGCACGCCCAGGCCGCGCACTTCCAGGAGATCCTGGAGCAGTTCGGGACAGGCGCCGTCGATGACGTCGGGGGCGATCAGGGTGAATTCGGTGGCATCGTCGGCCACCAGGCGATGGCCACGGCTGATCAGTTCCAGCGCCAGTTCGCTCTTGCCCGAACCTGGCTCGCCGGTAATCAGCACGCCGATGGAGAACACCTCAAGGAACACGCCGTGCAGCGTGATGCGGGGGGCGAGCGTGCGGGCCAGGTGGTATTGCAGGTAAGTCAGCAGCTCATGGCCGCGCTTGGTGCTCTGCCACAGCGGGGTGTCGGTTTCTTCGGCTACCTCGCGCAGGTCGGCCGGGACGGACTGGTCCTTGGTGACGATGAGCGCAGCGGGCTGGTAGGCGGCGATCTTGTGGATGGCTTCCCAGCGCTGTCGGGAATCCAGGCCGTCGAGGAAATTGAGCTCCTCGGTACCGATGATCTGCACCTTGTTGGGGTAGATCACGTTCAGGTAGCCGACCAGCGACGGGCGCCGGCTCTGCTTGGCGTTGGGCTCCAGGACGCGCGATTCGCCGCGCATGCCGGCGGCCCAGCGCAGCGCCATGCGCTCGTGTACTCCGTCGAAGAGTTGTCTGGCGGTGAGCCGTTCCACGCTGAGGTTCCATCAGGAAGACGAAGCCGGCGCATGGGCGCCGGCCTGCCTATTGTGCCATCAAGCGTGGTGCGGGTCCGCCCGGGGCGCCCGGGAGGACCCGTCTGGGCTCATTCCACCGCCGCGCGGGCCTCCCGACCCTCGGCGTTATGGTGGTCCTTGAGCTTTTCCTTATGCTTTTTCAGCTGATCGGCGAGCTTGGTCACCATCTCGTCGATAGCGGCATACATGCGGTCGCTGATGGTGCCGTCCTGGAGGCGGGCATGGCCCTCGGCGTGCAGGCGGGTTCCCGAACAGTGCAGGGTGCCTCCGGCCTTGTGCTCGGCCTTGTCCACGGAGAGCACCACGTCTAACCCGGTGATGTTGTCGAAAAGGCGTTCGAAGCGGCCGATTTGCTGCTCCACGCGTTCGCGGAGGGCGGGGGTGACCTGGATGTGCTGGCCGCTGATCTGGATTTGCATGACGCCTCCTTCTTGCTGAGGTTGCCGCCTCGCCGGCGGCGAGATCGGAATGACGGTGTGTCATTCCCGGAATGCATCTTTTCGGTAGACCGTATTACCTCTGTTGGGGTTCCCCGTGCCGGTTCAACCCGCGCGCACGCGTTCGCTTGAACTGGGTATGCGAAGTGCTTCACGGTATTTGGCGACCGTACGCCGAGCCACCTGGATACCGCGACCGTGAAGCTCTTCGGCGAGCGCCTGGTCGGACAACGGTTTGCGTGGGTCCTCCCCACCGATGAGTTTGCGCAGCATCGCCTGGATGGCCGTGGCGGACGCGCTGCCGCCATCCTCCGTGGCCACGCCGCTGGAGAAGAAGTGTTTCAGTTCGAACGTGCCACGCGGTGTGTGCATGTACTTGCGCGTGGTGACGCGCGAGATGGTGGACTCGTGCATGCCCACTTCCTCGGCCACTTCGCGCAGCACCAGCGGATGCATGGCTTCCGGGCCGTAATCGAGGAAGGCACTCTGCCGGCGCACGATGGCTTCGGCCACCTTGGTCAGCGTTTCGGCGCGTGATTGCAGGCTCTTGAGTAACCAGCGCGCTTCCTGGAGCTGGCCCTTCATCCATGTGGCGTCGTCGCCGCGTGCACGGGCGATGAGACCGCAGTAATGCTGGTTGAGACCTAGGCGCGGTTGCGCGTCGGGATTGAGGCTGACCTGCCAGCGACCGTTCTCGCGTCGTGCGTAGACATCGGGTGCCACGTATTCCACGGGCGTGGCATCCAGCGCCGCACCGGGGCGTGGATCGAGCGTGCGGATGAGTGCTGCGGCTGCGGCTACTTCGTCTTCTGGCGCCTTGAACTTGCGCGCGATCTTCGGGATGTCGTTGCGTGCGAGCAGTTCCAGTTCGTCGTTGACGATGCGCATGGCGAGATCGCGATGCGGCGTGTCGTCGGCGAACTGCGAAAGCTGACAGAACAGGCAGTCGCGAAGATCGAGGCTGGCGATGCCGGTGGGATCGAAACGCTGCACGCGCTGGCGTACCGCTTCGATTTCCTGTGCGGTAGCACCTAACTCGGCAGGCAACGCCGCATGCACGGCATCCACGCCGTCGCGCAGGTAGCCGTCTTCGTCGAGCGCGTGGATGATTGCCGTGGCGATCGCGTGATCGCGCGGTGTGAACTGCGACAGATTGAGCTGCCACGCCAGGTGTTGCTGAAGGCTTTCCGGTGCGGCGTTTTGCGGTTCGAAACCGTCGTCGTCGCCACTGCCGGAGGCGCGCGAAGGCGCGCCTGCGTAGTCGCCGCCTTCACCATGGAAACGATCGTCGTCGCCCCATTCGGGCGTGTGTTCGTCGGAAGGTGGTGCGGCGGAGTCGACTTCTTTCGTCGACTTGGACGAGGTGTCGTCGCGCACGCTGAAATCGTTGGCCTGGAAACCTTCCTCGACGGTGGCTTCCGCTTCGGGTTCGGCGTCTTCGGCGAACTCGAGCAGGGGGTTGCCTTCCGCGATCTGGCGGAGTTCGGCCTCGAGCTCAAGCTGCGACAGTTGCAGCAGGCGGATGGCCTGTTGCAACTGCGGGGTCAGCGTCAGCTGCTGATGGAGGCGAAACTGAAGTCCGGGTTTCATGCCTTGCAATGCTCAGGGTGCCGAAGCCATCGTAACCCCTTGCGTGGCACCCGGCCAGCACCCTTACAGGGGTGTTCTGGCCGGAAGGGGGCAGGATCAGATCCGGAATTCACGTCCCAGGTACACCTCGCGCACCTTTTCGTCGGCGAGGATGTGCTGCGGGGTGCCGCGCGATAGCACGACGCCGTCGTTGAGAATGTAGGCGCGGTCACAGATGCCGAGGGTCTCACGCACGTTGTGATCGGTGATGAGCACGCCGATGCCACGTTCTTTCAGGTGACGCACGATGCGCTGGATCTCGCCCACCGAGATGGGGTCCACGCCCGCGAACGGTTCGTCGAGCAGCATGTAACGCGGGCGCGCGGCCAGTGCGCGGGCAATCTCCACGCGACGACGCTCACCGCCGGAGAGACTGATGCCCTTCTGTTCGGCGATGTGGGTGATCTTCAGCTCGTCGAGCAGGCTTTCCTGTTCGTCTTCGCGCTGTTTCTGCGTCATGCCTTCGCGCAGTTCGAGCACGGCCATGATGTTGTCCGCCACGCTCAGGCGGCGGAACACCGAGGCTTCCTGCGGGAGGTAGCCGATGCCGAGCTTGGCGCGCGAATGCATGGGCAGGCCGGTGATGTCCTGCTGGTCGAGCTTGATCTCGCCGGCGTCGGCCTGGATCAGGCCCACCACCATGTAGAAGCAGGTGGTCTTGCCGGCGCCGTTGGGGCCAAGCAGGCCCACCACTTCGCCTTCGCGGATGGAGAAGGCGAAATCGCGGACCACCTGGCGCGCACGGAAGCGCTTCTGCAGGCCTTGGGCTGAAAGCATCGTGTCAGGGCTTCTTGGTGGGTGCGGCCGGAACGGCCGGCGGCGTGGCGGGCTTGGCCGGGGCGGCGCCAGGCGCAGGCGCGGGCTGCTGCTTCGGCTGGAAGATCATGTGCACGGGTTCGGCGCCGTTGCTTTCGCCGGTCATCGTGCTGGTGTTGGTGTTGTAGGTGAGCTTGTCGCCGTTGCTCTGGTTGAGCTTCTTGCGATCGGCCGGGTCGACTTCCTTCTCGACGTGCGCCTTGCCCGTGAGCACGGCGATGCCGCTGGAGGTGTTCTTGGCGTCGCCGTTGTCGGGTGTGTAGTCGATGTTGTTCGCGTTGCCGCGCATCCACAGGTTCTGTTCGTCCTGCTGCTGCATGTGGGCGTTACCGTCCACGACCACGCGGATGAGCTGGTTGTCGGCATCCAGATAGCCCGTGGCCTTGTTGCCGGTGACCGTCAGGGTGCCCTGGGTGAGCTTGACGTTGCCCGTCCAGATGACATGGCCCGGATTCTTGTCGGTGGGCTGCTGCTGCGTGCCGTCGAACGAGGTCGAGATGACGTTGATCGGCTGCTGGCGATCGGACTGCTTGGCAAAGGCGGCGCCGCTCGCCAGGAGCGCCACGCCGAACGCCGCGAGGACGGCCTTAGCGCTTGCGCGGCATGTAGACGGTGTGGACTGCATCGAGGAGCTCCAAATGCTTGGTATCGAGGTTGGCGCGCATGCCGACGCCGTCCATTGTAGAGGTTCCCTGCACGATACGCGCCGCCTCGGCCGTTTCCAGGCGGTTCTCCTTGGGCCACGCGGTGACCTCGGAGGTATCGATGCTGGCGGGCGGGTTCGTGTCGAAGGCGATGCGGTCCATGTGGACCTTGCCCTGCAGCTTCAGGATGGTGCCGTCCTTGTTCACCCAGCCATATTCCGAGTGTCCCTTCCAGGGCGGGCTGTCTGGCTCCTTTACGGAGGGCAGCACGAAATCGGGGGCGTTGATGTACAGCGAATCGTCGTCCTCGCGGCGCTCCAGGTGGGGCGCGACCAGCGTGAAGCCGTATTTGCCCTCATCGTTGTACGAGTCGAGGTGAAAATTGGTGAGGGTGTAGCCGGAGCGCGGCGGGCCGATGAAATCCTGCACCTTCTTTGCCGGGGCGACCCAGTAATAGAGCAGGACGCTGGCGCCGAGGGCGGCCGCGAGCATGCCGGCCACGCCGGCGGTGCTGCGGTCCTTGAAGAAGTTCAGCACACTCACAGCCAGCGGTCCCGCTCGGCTTCGGCCTTGCCCTGGGCGGCGAGGATCATGTCGGCCACCTCGCGGGCGGCGCCATAGCCACCGGACAGCCGGGTGCGCCAATGGGCGCGTTCGGCCACCCAGGGGTGGGCGTTGGCGGTGGCAACGGCCAGGCCGCTGATACCCATGGCCGGCAGGTCGGGCAGGTCGTCGCCGATGAAGGCGGCCTGTTCGGGGGTGAGCCGCAGGGCGTCCAGCAGCTCGATCAGGCAGGCGCGCTTGTCTTTCTGGCCCTGGTAGACGTGCTGGATGCCCAGTTCCTCGGCGCGCAGCGACACCGGGTGGCTGATCCGCGCCGTGATGATGGCGACCTTCACGCCGTTTTCCTGCAGGCGCTTCAGCCCAAGGCCGTCATGCACGTGGAAGACCTTGGTCTCGCGGCCGTCCTCGGCGTACCAGAGGCGGCCGTCGGTGAGCGTGCCATCCACGTCGAATACGGCCACGCGCACTCGGGCGGCGCGTTCGGCGACATCGGCGGGAATCGGGGAATAGTGGGTATAGGCCATGGTCAGCAATATGGGGACGAGAGGCTGGCGCCGGGAGGGCGTCAGACGACGCGGGCGCGCAGGAGGTCGTGGATGTTCAACGCGCCGACCACGCGCTGGTTGTCGTCGGTAACCAGCAGGGAGTGGATGCCATGGCGTTCCATGAGCTGCGCGGCTTCGCCGGCGAGCTTGTCGGGGCCGATGGTCTTCGGGCCACGGCTCATCAGTTGCGCCACGGTGGCACCGCGCAGGTCCACGGCGTGATCGTCGAGGGCGCGGCGGAGATCGCCATCGGTGAACACGCCCAGCAGGCGGTCCTCGGCGTCGACCACGGCGGTCATGCCCAGGTGCTTGCGGGTCATTTCCACCAGCGCCTCGCTGACGGTGGCTTCCTGGGTGACGCGGGGCACGTCTTCGCCCGCATGCATCACGTCGGAGATGCGCAGCAGCAGGCGGCGGCCAAGGCTGCCGGCCGGATGCGAGCGCGCGAAATCGTCGGAAGTGAAGCCACGGGCTTCCAGCAGGGCCACGGCCAGGGCGTCACCCATCACCAGCGCGGCCGTGGTGCTTGCCGTGGGGGCCAGGCCGTGCGGGCAGGCCTCGCAGGCGACATTGGCATCGAGGTTCACTTCGGCCTGGTTCGCCAGCGACGACGTGGGTTTGCCCGTGATCGAGATCAGGGGAATGCCCTGGCGCTTGATCGCCGGCAGGATGAAGAGCAGTTCGTCCGTCTCGCCGGAGTAGGAGATGGCAAGCAGGATGTCGTCGGGCTGGATCATGCCCAGGTCGCCGTGACTGGCCTCGCCCGGGTGCACGAAGAACGACGGCGTGCCGGTGGATGCCAGGGTCGCGGCGATCTTGCGCGCGATATGGCCGGACTTGCCCATGCCGGAGACCACCACGCGCCCCTTGCAGCTGAGGATCATCTGGCAGGCGGTGACGAAGGCGGCATCCACCCGCGATTCGAGCGCACGGATGGCGGCGGCCTCGGTCGCGATGACGGTACGGGCGCTGCGGACGACGGTGTCGGCGTTCACGAGGGGCTGCTCGGCGTGCGAAGCGGTACGGGCGTTCATGCGGCCTCTGGGGTCCGGGTCGGGGCGGCGAACCCGGGATGTCCATTTCTGCGACACCGGATTTCCATTACCATTACATATTCTCATTTTATCGTCGCTGCCATCGACCGGCGATTCAGGCTCCGTTTCGGAACCTCCGCCCGACCGCAGCGACTCCCCCTACCGGAGAATCCATGGACGCTGCCCGCATCCAGGCATTGATCGAAGCCGGCCTGCCCGGCGCCCGGGTGGACGTGCGCGGTGACGACGGCGTCCACTTCGAAGCCGACGTCATCTCGGAACAGTTCGCCGGCAAGCTGCCTCTCGCCCGTCATCGCCTGGTCTACGCCACCCTTGGCGACCTCATGGGCGGCGCCATCCACGCCCTGGGCCTCAAGACCCTCACCCCGGAAGAAGCCGCCGGCCGCCGCTAGGGCGCCCTTCGACTTCCGTCACGTCTTTCCTTTCAAGGCATCCATCCATGGCCAAGATCCTTATCAGCGGCGGTCAGCCGCTCCAGGGTGAGGTCGGTATTTCGGGCGCGAAGAACGCCGTCCTGCCGATTCTCGCTTCCTGCCTGCTCGCCGACGAACCGGTCAGCATCGGCAACGTGCCGCACCTGCACGACGTCACCACCTTCATCGAACTGCTGGGCCGCATGGGCGTCAGCGTGGTCCTCGACGACCGCATGAAGATGCACATCGACCCGCGCCCCGAGAACTCCTGCATCGCCCCGTACGAGCTGGTGCGCACCATGCGCGCGTCCATTCTCGTGCTCGGTCCGCTGGTGGCCCGCTACGGCAAGGCCGAGGTTTCGCTGCCCGGTGGTTGCGCCATCGGCTCGCGTCCGGTCGACCAGCACATCCGCGGCCTGCAGGCGCTCGGCGCCGAGGTCACGGTCGAGAACGGCTACATCAAGGCGAAGGCCGGCCGCCTGAAGGGCGCCCGCATCGTCATGGACATGGTCACGGTCACCGGTACCGAGAACATCCTGATGGCCGCCACGCTGGCCCAGGGCACCACCATCATCGAAAACGCGGCGCAGGAGCCCGAGGTCGTCGACCTGGCGCATTGCCTCATCGCGATGGGCGCGAAGATCGACGGCGTGGGTACCTCCACGCTGGTGATCGAAGGCGTGGAACGCCTGCACGGTGCGCACTACGAAGTGCTGCCCGACCGCATCGAAACCGGCACCTTCCTCGTTGGCGCCGCGATGACCGGCGGCAAGGTCCGCGCCCGTGGCGCGCGTGCCGACACGCTGGATTCCGTGTTGCAGAAGCTGGAAGAAGCCGGCGCGCACATCAGCACGGGCAAGGACTGGATCGAGCTCGACATGCAGGGTCGCCGTCCGAAGGCGGTGAACATCATCACCGCGCCGTACCCGGCGTTCCCCACCGACATGCAGGCACAGTTCACCGCGCTCAACTGCGTGGCCGAGGGCACTGGCGTCATCACGGAAACGGTGTTCGAAAACCGCTTCATGCATGCGCTTGAGCTTCAGCGCCTGGGTGCGGATATCCGCCTTGAAGGCAACACCGCCATCATCACTGGCGTGCCCAAGATGAGCGGTGCCCCGATCATGGCCACCGACCTGCGTGCCTCGGCCTGCCTCGTGCTCGCCGGCCTCGTGGCCGAAGGCGACACCACGGTGGATCGCGTGTACCACATCGATCGCGGCTACGAGAACATCGAGGAAAAGCTCGGCGTCCTGGGCGCGCGCATCCGCCGCCTGCCGGGCTGATGGTTCGCACCCCATCCGACTCGCTCAGCGCGGTAGATGGGGTGCGTTGTCAGGGGTAAGGCACTTCCTGGTCGGCTGCAGCGTAGGTGAAGGTGGCTCTGGCGCCTATGCTTGTCGGCATGGAGACGCGAATGATAGGAACCCATCGCCGCCCCGATGTGTTGTAGAAATCCTTCTGATCGTACTTCGCAATGCTCAGGCCGCTTGTTCCTGAGACGTAGAAGAATGCTTCAATGGGAATACTGGTGGCGATTCCCTGGGGCCATTGCTGGATCACGACTTCGTTCCATTCATTGAACGCATCGGCGCCGATGAGGCGCATGGCGACAGGAATCTGGGCAAAGGCGTCTGCTGAGTTGGGGGTTCCCTGGACCAGTCGGAAGCCACACCGGTAGATGCCGAGCTTGTTGGCAACGTAACGGTCCTTCCAGGCCGCTCCGGTGGTGACGCCGATGCTCTGGCACGGCCCACTCTTTCCAGGCGTTTCCCAATGTTCCCCACACCCTTTGTCGTGTCGTTTGTCGGTGAACCCATCCATCGGATACGCACACAGGACGGTCATCTGGTAATAACCATCGCCAGGGGTATCGGAGAAGAACTTCGGCAGAAGCACGAAGCCATTGCCTGCACCTCTGGCCAATTGCCTGAAGGTGGCATCCTGACGCATCCACGAAAAGGAAACGCCGCCGCCATTGGGGTTGTTGGGATTCGGATCCCAGGCGTGATACGAAGTGGAGTGGCTGGTCGCTCTTACCAGAACGCCTGAACACAGTACGGCTGGGAGAGGCGGGCTGCTGCCGCAAGCCGTGTTTGCTTCATCAAATCGCTTTTGCAGATGCCTCGCGACCGTAGGCCCATCCGTTATTGGAGGGAGTGCCGCATGTGTTTGTGCCGGGACCTGCGAAGGTGGATGTACGGAGGTGCATCCGCTGACCAGTATGGCGATGGCGCAGAAGAAAGCCGATGCAACGGATGTACGTTTCATTTCGACGTCCTTGTCGACGGGCTGGCTGATGAATTCATGCTGCTGTCAGGCAGCACGAGGCGCAAGTAGGTCTTTGGTTGTAGGTGGAAGCGCGCTTATTCGGCAGGACGCGAGCGACGAGGCCGATGGTTGCCGGGTGCGTCGGTTTACTGCCCCTTGTAGCTCACCAGTTCCAGCGTCAGGTCACCGCCGTCGCTCTGTGCCAGCTTCACCGGCACGGGATACCTGGTCGGCGCATACCACGCGCTGAAACCGCCTTCGCCGTCACTGCGCGACACCACCACGGTATCGAACGAACCCGCGGGCACCGTCACCTTTTCGTTGCCGGAGATCTTGAACGCCTGCTGTTCCACCCGCTGCTTTACCGCCACCGGGAAGCTGGCTTCCTTGGCCCCGCCACGCAGGGCGACCCCGAGCGCGAGCGGCAGGGTGTTGCGCTCGACCATGCCGGGCTGGGCCGGGTAGCTGTACGATTTCTTGTTGTCCTGCACCTGCACGTTGCCGCCTTCGATGGTCAGAGAGCGGCTCTTGGGCTTCAGCGTGGAGGCCAGCTCATAGCGGTACGACACCGCCTGCGGCACCTTGCCCGACCAGGTGAACACCGAGGTCTCCGACGTGCTGGCGCCCAGTGCGGCGGCAAGGCCGGAGGTGCCCTGGGTCTTGTTGGTGTACTCGAACTGGCCGTTGGCGGCCGGCTTCAGGGTCACGGTGGCATCGCCGAGCGGGCTGCCGCCCTGGAGCACGTGATAGGTGGCGGTGAAGGACTGCGGCACGTCCGCGGCGAACGCGGCGGCAGGCAGGGCGAGAGCCAGCGCGAGGCCGGCGCGGAGGAGGTTGGGCGTCTTCATGGGCTCAATATAACGGCCCTGACTGAACGTTGGTCGACAACCCGACGGTTTCCCTCAACACCGCCTGCTCGTGTAGGAGCGCGCCTTGCGCGCGACCGGTAGTCGCGAGAAACCCGGGGGTTCACGGCCTTGATCGGTCGCGCGCGAGGCGCGCTCCTACGGAGATAGCGGGGTTTTTGGGATTCACGGCTCTGGCCGGTCGCGCGCGAGGCGCGCTCCTACAGGGATAGGGGGGCTTTCAGGGGGTGGCCGTCGAACATCGGGCCGTTCGACCAGGACAGGCGTCCTGCGGCCATTGCCGACACCACCGCCGGCAGCAGCCGGTGCTCTTCGACCAGCAGGCGTTCGGCCAGTGATTCCTCGGTGTCCCCGGCAAGCACCGGAATGCGCGCCTGCGCGATCACCGGGCCGCCATCCAGTTCGGCGGTGACGAAATGCACGCTGGCGCCATGCTCGGCATCGCCGGCTTCAAGGCACTGCCGATGCGTATGCAGGCCCCGGTACTTCGGCAGCAGCGACGGATGGATGTTGATGGCCCGGCCTGCCCAGCCGGCTACCACGCTGCCGTCGATGATGCGCATGTAGCCGGCCAGCACGAGCAAATCGGGCTTCGCTTCGGCCACCTTGCCGAAAAGCGCACGGTCGAACGCTACGCGATCGGGGAAGTCGCGCGGGCTCAGGTGCATCGTGGGGATGCCTGCCTCGGCGGCCACGGCCAGCGCACCGGCCCTGGCCTTGTCACTGCCGACCAGCACGAACTCCACGGGTAGCCGCGCTGCGATCAGGGCGGCGAGGTTGCTGCCGCGCCCGGAGGCGAGCGCGGCGACGCGCAGGGGGCGATCCACGGACGGGCTCAGGCGATGTGGACGCGCTCGTCGCCGGAAGCGGCGACGACCTTGCCGATCACGCGCGAGGCGAGGCCATGATCATTCAGCACGGCCTGCGTGGCCTCGACCTGTCCGGCCGAGATCAGCACCGTGAAGCCGATGCCGCAGTTGAACGTGCGCCACATTTCTTCGCGGGCGACATTGCCCTCGCGCTGCAGCCACTGGAACACCGGCGGCAGCTCCCACGAGGACGCATCGATGGACAGGCCCAGGCCGTCCGGCACCACGCGGATGATGTTTTCCTTGAGGCCGCCACCGGTGATGTGGGCCATGCCGTGGATGTCCACCTTCGACAGCAGGTCGAGGATGGGCTTCACGTAGATGGTGGTGGGCGCCATCAGGGCGTCCACCAGCTTCACGCCGCCCACGTCGGTGTCGAGCGGCGAACCGGCGCGCTCGAGGATGCGACGCACCAGCGAGTAGCCGTTGGAATGCGGACCGGACGAATCGATGCCGAGGATGACGTCGCCGGCGACGATCTTCGAACCGTCGTTCATGGCCGACTTCTCCACCGCACCGACGGTGAAACCGGCGAGGTCGTACTCGCCCGGCGGGTACATGTCCGGCATTTCGGCCGTTTCACCACCGATGAGGGCGCAGCCGGCCAGTTCGCAGCCGCGGGCGATGCCCGAGACCACGGCCGCCGCGGTATCCACGTGCAGCTTGCCGGTGGCGAAGTAGTCGAGGAAGAACAGCGGCTCGGCGCCCTGCACCAGGACATCGTTGACGCACATGCCGACCAGGTCGATGCCGATGGTGTCGTGGCGGTCGAGCTGGTGGGCCAGCTTGAGCTTGGTGCCCACGCCGTCGGTGCCCGAGACCAGCACGGGCTCCTTGTAGCGGCCGGAAAGGTCGAACAGGCCGCCGAAGCCGCCCAGCCCGCCCATCACTTCGGGACGGAAGGTGCGCTTGACCATCGGCTTGATACGCTCGACGAGCGCATTGCCCGCATCGATATCGACACCCGCGTCGCGGTAGGTGAGGGAGCCCTGATCGGAGGACATGGACGGTTCCGGCACGTATGGGAAACCGTGCATGATAGCAGCAAGCTGACTGGCGTCCGGGATTCTCACGCCCCCTGGATGGACGCCATGACACGCTTTGGGCAGACTTCCCGCCTTCACAGAGCGACGCCAAGACCATGCGCCCAGTCCGCCTCCTTGCCTTCCTGCTGTTCGCCCTGACCCTGTTCGCGGGCGGCGCGATGGCCCAGACCCCGCTGTATACGGTGACCGTGCCCGTGGCCGACACCAGCGCGGCGGTGCGCGACCAGGCCTTCTCCAACGGTCTTACCCAGGTGCTGGCACGGGCCACCAATGGCGCCGATCCGCGCAACAAGCCAGGCTATGCCGAGGCCATGAAATCGCCCGGTGGCCTCGTCCAGCAGTACCAGTACTCGCGCACGGGCGGGGCCAACGGCGCGCCGCTCAGTCTCGAGATCGTGTTCGACCCGGGTGCCATCCGCCGTGTGCTCGCCGTAGGCGATGCGGCCGTGGCAGCGCCCAAGCCGCCCCTGCTGGTGGTGATCCACGATGCCGCGGGCAAGCCGCTGGGTGCCCAGGACGTGACCCCGCTGGCCCAGATGGCCGACACCCGTGGCTACCAGGTGGTGACCCCGCGCGCCGACGCACCGGTGGATGCCGATGCGTTGGCCAAGGGCGATACGGCGGCCATGGCCACCGTGACGCGCCAGTACAACACGGGCACCGTCCTGATCGGCCGGCTGAATGCCGACCAGACCGTCGACTGGACCCTGCTGGCCGGCGGCCGCTCCAGCGACTGGAAAGACAGCGGCGAAGCCCGTCCGGCCCTGCTCACCAACGGCGCCAATGCCGTGGCCGACAAGCTCGACCGCCAGTTCGCGGCCGCCCAGGGCGGCAGCACCAGCGGCAAGGTCTGGGTCACCGGCCTGCATTCGGCCAACGATTACGCCGGCCTGCTCTCCACCTTCCAGAACGACCCGGCCGTGAAGTCGGTGGTGCCGGTCGGCGCCACGGCCGATGGCGTGATGCTCAACGTGAGCGCGGGCGCGCCGCTGGCCCGTCTCGTGGCCGGCTACGCCTCGGGTGGCCATGTGCTCCAGGCCGCCGCCCACGATGGTGCCGACCTCGCCGTGCGCTGGGTTCCCTGACACGGCAGGATTCGCCCGAAGGGGGCACGATCCGCGACAATGCCGTCACTTCCGCCACCGGACCATGGCGGTTTGCTCCCATGCCCATCCAGGACACGCATGACTCACGACAACTCGCGCCGCTGGCAGATGCTGGGCCTCACCGCCGTCATCGTTTTCGTGATCTGGCTGCTGGCACCGGTGCTGATGCCCTTCGCCATCGCGGGCATGCTCGCCTACCTGGGCGACCCGCTGGCCGATCGCCTGCAACGCCTGGGCATGGGCCGCGCCTGGGCGGTGAGCATCGTGTTCACCGTGATCATCGTGATCTTCATCGGCGTGCTGATCCTGCTGGTGCCGCTGATTTCGCACCAGGTGGAAAACCTCTCGGAAAACCTGCCGCATTACATCGAATGGGTGCGTGGCACGGCGTTGCCGTGGATCCAGCAGCGCCTGCACCTGGAGCCGGATACGTTCAATGCCGACAAGGTGCTGGCCGCCATTCGCGAGCATATGGGCTCCATCGGCAGCATCGCCGCCCGCACGGTGGCCAAGGTCACGCAGTCGGGCATGGGCATCATCACCTGGATGGCCAATCTCGTGCTGATCCCGGTCGTGGCGTTCTACCTGCTGCGTGACTGGGACACGATGATCGCGCACATCCAGCGCCTGCTGCCGCGCTCGATCGAACCCACCGTGGTTCGCCTGTCGCGCGAATCGGACCAGGTGCTTGGCGCCTTCGTCCGCGGCCAGTTGCTGGTGATGCTGGCGCTGGGTGTGTTCTATGGCATCGCGCTCACCGCTGTAGGCATTTCCATCGGCCCACTGATCGGCATGATCGCGGGCCTGCTCAGCTTCGTGCCTTACCTCGGTTTCATGATCGGCTTCGTGGCCGCGATGATCGCCGGCCTCGTGCAGTACGGTGACTGGCTGCACGTGATCCTGGTGGCGGTGGTATTCACCGTGGGCCAGCTGCTGGAAGGCTACGTGCTGGTGCCCCGGCTGGTCGGCGGCAAGATCGGCCTGCATCCGGTGGCGGTGATCTTCGCCGTGCTGGCAGGCGGTCACCTGTTCGGCTTCCTCGGCGTGTTGCTGGCCCTGCCGGCCGCGTCGGTGGTAGTGGTATTGTTGCGCTACGTCTTCGCCCGTTACCGTGAGAGCGATCTCTACACGGAGCCGGCTGCCCAGCCCGATCCCGAGCCGGCGAAGGTGGATGTCGATGTGGATGTGGACGTCACGGTCAATGCCCGGCGTCCTCGTCCGATGCTTCCCGACGACGGAAATTCATGACGAGTCAGCAACTCCCGCTCGCCTTGCGCTGGCCACGCCGCCAGCGCTTCGAGCATTTCCATCCCGTGGGCAATGCCGCCGCGGTCGAAGCCCTGCGCGCAGCCTCGGTGTCTGCCGATGCGCCGTGGGTCTTCCTGAGTGGTTCGCTGGGGAGCGGTCGCACCCACCTGCTCATCGCCACCTGCCAGGCAGCGATCGATGCGGGCCGTACCGTGCAATACCTGCCGTTGTCAGCCCTTCGCGGTTCGCGCGCGGAAGCCATCCGGGGGTTGGCGGGCAGCGACGTGCTGGCGATCGACGATCTGGAAGCCGTGGCAGGCGATGCCGATGCCGAGCACGCGCTGTTCGACACCTTCAATAGTTATCGCGCGGAAGGCTGCACACTGCTGTTCGCAGCGAGCGGTCCGCCGGTGTCGCTGGGCATTGCCTTGCCCGACCTGCGTTCGCGCCTGGGTTCGCTCACCCAGCTCACGCTGAAGCCGCTGGACGACGCCGAACGTCGCCACGTGCTGCGCGAGCATGCGCGGGGCCGTGGCATCGAGCTGGACGACACCGTGCTCGACTGGCTGTTCTCGCATCACGCGCGTGATCTTGGCGCCCTGCTGGATCTTCTCGACACGCTCGACCGCGCCACCCTGGCGGCACAGCGCCGCGTCACCGTGCCCTTCCTGCGCAACCTGCTCAAGGCCATGTAGGAGCGCGCCTGCGCGCGACCGGGTGACACGGTAAACCCCAGAAAATACGCCCCACGCACGATACGCTAGCGTGAGCGATGAGCCTTGCGGCGTCAGGGCTTCGTTGGCTTGTCGCGCGCGAGGCGCGCTCCTACAGGGTATCGTGCGCGCGCAAGGCACCGTGCTCTTGTAGGAGCGCGCCTCGCGCGCGACCGGTATAGCGAATCAGTCCGACACACCCAACAGGCGCGGCGTGGCATTGGCACCCACCACTTCGGTCATCGCAAGCGCCACCTTGTGGTTCGCGGCGATGATGTTGCCGCTTTCCGGCAGGCCCTTGCGACCGGCGAAGTCGTTGTAGACACCACCTGCCTCGGCTACCAGCAACGCACCCGCGGCGATGTCCCACACGTTGAGGCCCGGCTCGAAGAAGCCGTCCATACGGCCGGCGGCCACGTAGGCGAGATCCAGCGCGGCCGAACCCATGCGGCGGATGTCCTCGGCCTCACGGAGCAGGGCGCTGGTCATGGCCAGCTGCGACTCGATGTGGTTGCGCACGCGGTAGGGATAGCCCGTGGCGAGCAAGGCACCGGCGATGCCGTCACGACGGCCGACGCGGATGCGGCGGTCGTTGAGGTAGGCGCCGTCGCCCTTGCTGGCGGTGAACAGCTCGTCGCGCAGCGGATCGAAGACCACGCCATACACCGGCTCGCCCTTGTCGAGCAGCGCGATGGAGACGCAGAAGTGGGGGATGCCGCGCAGGTAATTGTGCGTGCCGTCCAGCGGGTCGATGACCCAGGTGAGCGGTCCCTTGCCGATCTGGCCCGACTCCTCGCCCAGGATGGCGTGGGTGGGGTAGGCGCGGCGGAGTTCCTTGACGATCTCGGCTTCGGCGAGGCGATCAACCTCGGACGCGAAGTCCATCCGCTGCTTTTCGACGACCGAAAGGCCCTCGATGCGGTTCATGTAGCGCAGGATGATGTTTCCTGCGGAGCGCGCGGCGCGCGCCGCGACGTTGACGGCGGGTCTTGGCATGGGGATCGGCTTGGCAAAAGAACAGGGATGCGGTCTTAAGCCGCAACGACCGGGAAGTTTACCACCGGCAGCCGTGAGGCCCAAGCCGAGGGGCGGTGTAGACTTTCCGACCCGTCCTTAGCAGCCCTTTGTCCGCATGGCCCTGTCCGAATTGCACGACCGTCTTCGCTTCGTCCTTGTCCGGACGTCCCATTCGGGCAACATCGGCTCGGCGGCCCGCGCCATCCGCACCATGGGCTTCGACAGGATGACCCTGGTCGCTCCGCACCGCTTCCCCGACCCGGAAGCCACGGCCCTGGCGGCCGGTGCCGACGACGTGCTGGCGAACGCGGCCATCCACGAGGACCTGGTCTCCGGCCTGGCCGGCACCACCTTCGCCCTGGGTCTCTCCGCCCGCCGCCGTGGGGTGAACCTGCCCGAGCTGGACCCGCGCGAGGGCGCTGCCCAGGCCATTGCCGCCGCCCGCCGTGGCGAACAGGTGGCCCTGGTCTTCGGCAACGAGCGCACCGGCCTGGAGAACGACGAGCTGTCGCGCTGCCATGCCATGGTGCGCATTCCCAGCGTGGACGACTTCAGCTCGCTGAACCTGTCGCAGGCCGTGCAGGTGGTGGCCTATGAGATCCGCATGGCCCTGGTGGCCGAGGAAGCCAAGGTCCCGGAGGTCGCCCTCGACCCTGACGAGGTACCGGCCGACGCGGAGCAGGTGGAGCGCTTCTTCACCCACCTGGCCGAGACGCTCGACGACATCGAGTTCCACAAGGGCCGCTCGCCCACCACCATCATGCTGAAGCTGCGCAAGCTGTTCCTGCGCGCACGCCCCGAATTGCGCGAGCTACGCATCCTGCACGGCATTTTGGCCGACGCTCAGCGCATGGCTGGCATGGCGAAGAAGGGCGACTGAGATATCCACGGTGAGGCCACCCACCTACATGGCGGAAAAGGGCGACGTAGATATCCACGGTGAGGCCACCTACCTACATGGCGGAAAAGGGCGACTGAGACCTCCATGGTGACGTCACCTGCCTACTCGTCGTTCCTGTGAAAACAGGAACCCAGCGCCCCGGTTTGGCAGTGAGGCAGGGGCGCTGCATCGGCTTTTTGCGTAGGTAGCCCTATGGCGACAACCTATTGCACCGCGCTGGGTTCCAGCTTTCGCTGGAACGACGGCTCCGGGCGCGGGCGTCCCTGTAGGAGCGCGCCTCGCGCGCGACCGAGTGTGCGGGAAATATCAGGTTTTTCGTTCCACCCGGTCGCGCGCAGGCGCGCTCCTACAGGGCTTCCGGGTCCGGGGTGGGGGTGGCCGGGCTGACCAGCAGCTTGTCGATGCGCGCGCCATCCATGTCCATCACCTCGAAGCGATGCCCCTGCCAGTCGAAGGCTTCGCCCGCCCGGGGGATATGACCGAATTGCGTGGTCATCATGCCGGCCACCGTGCGGAAGTCGTGCTCGTCCTCGTTCGGCAGGCGATCCAGCTGAAGCAGTTCGCGCAGGTCGTCGGCGGGCAGGACGCCGTCGATGAGCCAGCTGCCGTCGTCGCGGCGGATGATCGGGCCGTCCTGGTCGGTGTCGTCCGCCCCTGGCGCGGTGGCGCCCACCACGGCCGAGAGCAGGTCGTTGAGGGTGACCAGCCCCTCGATGTCGCCGTACTCGTCCACGGCCAGCGCCAGCTGGGTGTCGGCGTCACGGAAGGATTCCAGCAGGTCGAGCGCACGCGCCGTGGCCGGGACGAACAGGGGGCGGGCGATATGGGCAAACAGGTCTACCTCGCCGCGTTCCAGCGAGCGGATCAGTGATTTGACCTCGACCGTGCCCACCACCTCGCTCTCATCGTTGCGATACACGGGGTAGCGCGAATACGGCGTGGCGCGCAGGATTTCCAGGTTGTCCTCGCGGGACAGGCCGATATCCAGCCAGGCGATCTTCTTGCGTGGGGTCATGACCGAGCCCACGGTGCGGTCGCCCAGGCGCAGCACGCGATTGACCATGTTGCGCTCGTCGCTGTCGAGGATGCCTTGCTCGGCGCTCTCGGCCACCAGCAGGCGGATTTCCTCTTCCGTGGCCGCCGACGAGCTGTGCCGGTGCAGTCGCATGACACGCAGGATGGCGGTGGACAGGTGGTTCAGCAGCCACACCATGGGCAGCACGATCCGCGAGATCACCAGCATGGGCACGGCGATCTGGCAGGCGATGCGCTCCGGCGCGGTCAGGGCCGCCCGCTTGGGCACCAGCTCGCCGACGACGATCTGCACCAGCGACATCAGCAGGAAACCGGCCAGCCAGCCCAGCACCCGCATATAGGGCTCCAGCCAAGCGGGGCCGTCGCCGTGGATCAGCTCGGCGAAGTGCTCGGCCAGCTGGTCGCCCGCCAGGGCGCCGGTGACCAGGATGATCAGGGTCATGCCGATCTGCACGGTCGAGAGGAACCGTTCGGGCGATTCGGCAAGTTGCAGGGCCACCCGGGCGCGCCGGCTGTCGCGGGCCAGCTGCTTCAGGCGGCTCTTGCGCGAGGCGACCACGGACATCTCGGACAGGGCGAAGAACCCGTTGCCGAGGGACAGGAGCAATACCAGCAGGAGTTCGGTGAGCATGCGCGGGCCTTATACCAGACCCGGGGTGTGGGCGGGATGCTGCGGTCGCACGAAGGTGTCCGGTAACATAGTCGTCATATTTTCCCATGTCCCTTCAGGCAACCCCATGTTTTCACTCCAGACGATCTTCGGTAAGGGCGACAAGTTCTATGGCCTGCTCGAGGCCAGTGCCGAAGCCGCCCGCGAGAGCGCCAAGGCCATGCGCGAACTGGTGACCCAGACCGACCGTACGCCCGTGATGGCCGCCTTCAGCACGGCCCGGGCCCGCGAGAAGGCCCTGCACGGCCAGATCGGCGAGGAACTGGTCAACACCTTCGTCACCGCGCTCGACCGCGAAGACATCGAAGCCCTGAACTCGGCGCTGTACAAGATCCCCAAGACCATCGAAAAGTTCGCCGAGCGCTACGTCATCGTGGCCGAACGCCTCCAGGGTATCGACTTCAGCCAGCGCGCGGTGCTGCTGGAGCGCTCGGCCGACGTCGTGGTGGCCATGATCGGCCAACTGCGCCACGGCCTGAAGATCGATCCGGTAAAGAAACTGCGCGACCAGCTCCAGGCCCTGGAGTCCGAGGCCGACCGCCTGCTGCTCGATCCTTATCGCACGCTCTACGCCGAAGGCTCCGACCCGATCCGCGCCGTGCTCGCCAAGGATCTCTTCGAGCTGGTGGAGAAGGCGGTCGACAAGTGTCGCGACGTCGGCAACGTCGTCTATTCCATCGTGCTCAAGAACTCCTGACGGCGGCCGTCTCATGAGCATGGTTATCGCGGTCGTCCTGATCGCCCTCGCGTTCACGTACATCAATGGTTTCCACGACACGGCGAACTCCATCGCCACCGTGGTCGCCACCAAGGTACTCACGCCCGGTCAGGCCGTCCTGCTGGCCGCCGTCACCAATCTTGCCGGCGCCCTGTGGGGCACGGCCGTGGCCGCCACTATCGCCTCGGGCCTCATCGACACCGGCGTGGTGGATGTCGGCTCGCACCTGCTGATCAGCGCGCTGCTGGGCGCCACCATCTGGAACCTCATCACCTGGTGGATGGGCCTGCCGTCCAGTTCCAGCCATGCGCTGGTCGGTGGCCTGTGCGGCGCCGCGCTGGCGGCGTCCGAAGGCAATGTCCACTCGATCATCTGGTGGCAGGGCGGGGCGCACTGGTGGCTGGGCAAGGGCGTGCTGCCCAAGGTCATCGTGCCGATGATCGTCTCGCCCTTCCTCGGCTTCGTGATCGGCTTTCTCATCATGGGCGGCCTGTATGCGCTGCTGGGCTTCTTTTCCAGCCGCAAGGGTTTCCTGCATCGACTGGGTCGTACGCCCTTCGTGAACAGCTTCTTCGGCAAGGCGCAGATCCTCTCCGCCAGCGCCATGGGGCTGTCGCACGGCATGAACGACGCGCAGAAGAGCATGGGCATCATCGCGCTGGCCCTGGCCGGCGCCACGGCGGCGGGGCAGTTCGACCACCTGCCGGTGTTCCTCGACTTCCTGCGTATTCCGCACGATCCGGCTGCCGCTGGTGGTTTCCCGATCCCGATCTGGGTGAAGGTGGTCTGCGCGCTCACGATGGCGGCCGGCACGGCCGGTGGCGGCTGGCGCATCATCAAGACGCTGGGCCACAAGATGGTGAAATTGCATCCCATCAATGGCTTTGCGGCCGAAGGCAGCTCGGCGGCCGTGATCCTCACCGCCTCGATGCTGGGCGTGCCGGTATCCACCACGCATAACGTATCGGCCTCGATCATGGGCGTGGGCGCGGCCAAGCGCCTGAACGCCATCCGCTGGTCGGTGGTGGAGCGCATGGTCTGGGCGTGGATCCTCACGCTGCCGATCACGGCGGCCATCGGCTACGGGCTGGTGAAGCTGGGGCGGTTGTTCTTCTGAGTCGCGGCCAGAACCGGTCGCGCACAAGGCGCTTTCCGAGGTTGCGGCTTTACCGCCGTGTCTGATTCACGTGCAAACGCCGCTTCGGTCCGGTCGCGCGCGAGGCGCGCTCCTACAAGGCGACTTGTGTAGGAGCGCGCTTGCGCGCGACCATCAGTCGCCAAGGCCATCATCCCCATGTAGGAGCGCGCCTGCGCGCGACCATCAGTCGCCAAGGCCATCATCCCCATGTAGGAGCGCGCCTGCGCGCGACCATCAGTCGCCAAGGCCACCGGCCCCATGTAGGAGCGCGCCTCGCGCGCGACCGTCTCCGCCAATGAATCTCCTACCGAAGGCGTAGGAGCAGACCGCGTCCGCGATGCCTACAGCGCATCCGCCTCCCCATTGACCACCTGCTCCAGCTGATCCCCCGTATACCCCAGCACCTGGATCAACCGTGCCAGCTCCCGCTCGTCCAGCGAGTCATACGGCCGGTTCTCGCACAGATGCAGATACGGCGACCCATCGAGATCCGCCTCGGCCAGAAACCCCGTGCGCTGCTCCCAGTTGAACCGCAGGCAGCGCCGCGCATCCACCCCGGCCAGCGGCCCGATCGGCGTAGACAGCCGCACATACCGCCGCCCGTCATCGTCCTCCAACTCGGCAAGATAGATGCCCTGATGCCTTCCACCCCGCAGTTGCAGGTCGAAGCTGATGACATAGGGCTCGTTCTGGCGCAGCTTGTGCAGCCCGCCGATATGGGAGCGGATCGCCTCGAAGTGACGCATGGCCTTGGGGTCCGTCGTTCGGGAATCCGATGGTACGCTCCCGGATGTTTCCCCCGCATGCACGCCACGCCCATGACCGACGAACTCGACGACGACGAAGCCCGCGAGCTGCGTGCCAGCCGCATCCTCCAGGCCGTGGCCGCCATTCCGCGTGGGCGCGTCGCCAGCTATGGCGCCATCGCCGCCCGCGCCGGCTACCCCGGCCGTGCCCGCCTGATCGGGCGGGTGCTGGGCGATGCGCCCAATCGCCCGGACCTGCCCTGGCACCGCGTGCTTCGTGCCGATGGCAAGATCGGTATTCCAGCAGGCACGCGGAGTTATCGCGAACAATGCAAGCGGCTGAAGGCCGAGGGCGTCACGGTGAAGGACGGCCGCGTGCCGATGAGTGCCTTCGGCCTGGATCACGATCTGGATCGCGCGATCTGGGGCTGGCCGGGCGGTTGAGCAGGGGCGGGGTTTGCTAGCATTCGCGGATGCAGTCCCAGGCTCTCGACCTTCTCAACACCGTATTCGGTTATCCCGCGTTCCGCGGCCAGCAGCAGGCCATCGTCGAGGAGGTCGCCGCGGGCGGCGACGCTCTCGTCCTGATGCCCACCGGCGGCGGCAAGTCGCTGTGCTTCCAGATACCCGCACTCATGCGATACGGCACCGGCATCGTCGTGTCGCCGCTCATCGCCCTGATGCAGGATCAGGTAGACGCCCTGCTGGAAGCCGGCGTCAAGGCGCGCTATCTCAACTCCAGCCTCGATGCCGTCACCCAGCGCGAGATCGAAGACCTGCTCGTCGCCGGCGAACTGGACATGCTCTACGTCGCGCCCGAGCGCCTGCTCACCGGCCGCTTCCTGGCGCTGCTCGACCGCATCCCCATCGCCCTGTTCGCCATCGACGAAGCCCACTGCGTCTCGCAGTGGGGTCACGACTTCCGGCCCGAATACCGCCAGCTCACCATCCTGCACGAGCGCTTCCCCGAAGTACCGCGCATCGCGCTCACCGCCACGGCGGACGAGCGCACGCGTGAGGAAATCGCCGAGCGCCTGGGCCTTCAGCAGGCACGGCGCTTCGTTTCCAGTTTCGACCGACCGAACATCCGCTATCGCGTGGCACCTCGCGAAAACGGCCGTCGCCAGTTGCTCGATTTCCTCGATGCACACCGCGGCGAGGCAGGCATCATCTACTGCCTCAGCCGCCGCAAGGTGGACGAAACGGCCGCGTGGCTGTCCGAGGCCGGGGTGGAATCGCTGCCGTACCATGCCGGCCTCGACGCCGACACACGCATGCGCCACCAGCAGCGCTTCCTGCGCGAGGACGCCATCGTGATGGTGGCGACGGTGGCCTTCGGCATGGGCATCGACAAACCCGACGTGCGCTTCGTGGCGCACCTCGACCTGCCGCGCAGCATGGAGGGCTATTACCAGGAAACCGGCCGCGCCGGCCGCGACGGCCTCGCCGCCGAGGCATGGATGGTCTACGGCCTGGGCGACGTCGTGACGATGAGCCAGATGATCTCGCAGTCCGAGTCAGGCGACGACCGCAAGCGCATCGAGCGGCTGAAGCTCGATGCGCTGCTGGGTTACGCCGAAGCCACGCGCTGCCGTCGCCAGCTCTTGCTGGAAGCCTTCGGCGAAATCTATCCGGAGCCCTGCGGCAACTGCGATAACTGCCTGGTGCCGCCGAAGACCTGGGATGCCACGGTGGCGGCGCAGAAGGCGTTGTCCTGCATCTACCGCAGTGGCCAGCGTTACGGGGCAGGGCACCTCATCGAGATCCTGCGTGGCGAGGCTGGCGAGCGCGTGCGTGACATGGGTCACGACAAGATCAGCACCTTCGGTGTCGGCGCCGACATGGATGCCACGCAATGGCGCTCCGTGTTCCGCCAGCTATTGGCCGCCGGCCTCATCGAGGCCGACCCGGAAGGCTACGGTACGCTGCGGCTGTCATCGCAGAGCGGGCCAGTGCTGAAGAGCGAGCGCAAGGTATGGCTGCGCGAGGACGCACGCCCGACGCGCGGCCGGCGCACTGCCAAATCCTCACCGGCCGTCTCCGGCGCCTCGTTGGGCATCGAGGAAATCGAGATGCCGCTGTGGAACGAACTGCGCCGCGTACGCGCCGAACTGGCAAAGCAGCACGGCGTGCCCGCCTACGTCATTTTCCACGACGCCACCCTCCTGGCGATGCTGCGCTCGCTACCCCAGGACGAAGACGAACTGGGCTCGATCAGCGGTGTCGGAGAGAACAAACTCAAGCGCTACGGCAAGGATTTCCTGGCCGTACTGACCCACGCGGAATAGGCCATTGCCCCCTGTAGGAGCGCGCCTCGCGCGCGACCGGGGGCCGTCATCGTTTCAAATGTGCCTCACCTCCATGACGGCGACCGAACCGCTCGCCCCGTTCGATGCAATGCCTCATTCGCCGTAGATGGCCTACAGGGGTCGCGGGCGAGGCCCGCTCCTACATTCCTTCGATGGTCGTTTCTGCATCTCCACCGGTAGTGGTCTGATGTACGTCATTCTGTGTTGAGGTTATTCTCAACTCCGCGCCACGCCTGAAAAAAATCGTCAGCGACGCTTGCATCGAAGCCGTGCCGTCCCCAAACCTTCGGGGTTAGCCCCAATCGATACGTTCGCCTGTCCGACGTGACGATGACGAGGGTGCATGCCGTCACTTCCCGGTGGCGGCCAACGACGACTCAGGGAGCCGCCCATGCACGACGCCACGCCACTCATTGCCACCATTGTCGGTGGTCTCGTCCTCGCCTTTTTCTTCGGTGCCATCGCGAACCGGTTACGCCTGCCCGTGCTGGCCGGCTACCTGCTGGCCGGCGTAGTCGCCGGCCCGTTCACTCCCGGCTATGTCGCCGATGCCCATATCGCCCAGGAACTCGCCGACCTCGGCGTCATCCTGCTGATGTTCGGCGTGGGCCTGCACTTCTCGTTGAAAGACCTCCTCTCGGTCAAGGCCATCTCCATCCCCGGCGCCGCCGTGCAGATGGGTGTGGCCACCGGCCTGGGCATGCTGCTTGGCTGGTCGCTGGGCTGGCCCATGGCCCAGGGCTTCGTCTTCGGCCTGGCGCTGTCCGTGGCCAGCACCGTCGTGCTGCTGAGGGCCATGGAGGAACGTCGCCTGCTCGATACCGACCGCGGCCGCATCGCCGTGGGCTGGCTCATCGTGGAAGACCTCGCGATGGTGCTGGCGCTGGTGCTGCTGCCGGCCATCGGTGGTTTCCTTGGCGCGGAGAACGGTGCGGAAGCACCCACTACCGCGGCCCTGCTGGGCACCGTGGCCTGGACGATCGGCAAGGTCGTGCTGTTCGTTGCCGTGATGCTCATCGTGGGCAAGCGGCTCATCCCCTGGACCTTGCAGGCCGTGTCGGCCACCGGCTCGCGCGAACTGTTCCGCCTGGCCGTGCTCGCCATCGCACTGGGGGTGGCCTTCGGGGCGGCGAAGCTATTCGACGTGTCCTTCGAGCTGGGCGCGTTCTTCGCCGGCATGATGATGGGCGAGTCCAAGCTGTCCCAGCAGGCAGCGGAAGAAACATTACCGTTGCGTGACGCCTTCGCGGTGCTGTTCTTCGTGTCCATCGGCATGCTGTTCAACCCGCATGTGCTCATCGAGCATCCGTGGATCGTGCTCGCGGCCTGCCTGATCATCATCTTCGGCAAGTCGGTCGCGGCCTATGCCATCGTGCGTGCGTTCGGCCGTCCGCCGAAGACCGCGCTCACCATTGCCACCAGCCTCGCGCAGATCGGCGAGTTCTCCTTCATCCTCGCCAGCCTGGGCGTATCGCAGGGTCTGCTGAGCGAACAGGCGCGCGACGTGTTGCTGGCAGCCGCCATCGTCTCGATCCTGGTCAATCCGCTGCTGTTCGTGGCGCTCGACAAATGGGTGGCGAAGAACGACGCCGATGCACCGGACGAGCATCCGGACGTAAAGGGGCACACCGTGCTGGTGGGCTTCGGCCGGGTGGGGCGCCGCGTGTTTACCGAACTGGCATCTGCCGGTACGCCGATCCTGGTCATCGAAACCGACGAGGATGCCGTGCGCGGCTTGCGCGACGACACGCGTGCACAGGTGGTCATCGGCAACGCGGCCTCGGCCCCGGTGCTGGCCGAAGCCAACCTGTCCGGCGCACGCGCGCTGATCGTGGCGGTACCCGATCCCTTCGAAGGCGGCCAGATCGTGCGTGCCGCCCGTGCGCTGCGTCCCGACCTGCCCATCGTCGCCCGCGCCCACTCGCAGGAATGCGTATCCCATCTCTCGGGCCTGGGTGCCAGCGAGGTGCTGTACGGCGAGGAAGAACTGGCGCACAGCATGTTCGAGGCGGCCAAGGGCCCCAGGCCCGCGCCGTCCTCCCACTAACCCTGTAGGAGCGCGCCTTGCGCGCGACCGTTCGAAGCGATGCGTGAATCGTTTCAACCGGTCGCGCGCAAGGCGCGCTCCTACAGGGGTCGACACGTCGTCCTAACGTCCTGATCGCTAACTTTGAGAGGTTGGCTTTCGATAAAACGAGGACACGATGGCTTCCCGGATCGAAGATTACGCGATGATCGGCAACTGCCGGAGCGCGGCCCTGGTATCCCGCGACGGCTCGATCGACTGGTTGTGCCTGCCGCGATTCGACTCGGCCGCCTGCTTCGCCGCACTGCTCGGTGACAGACAGAACGGCTACTGGAAACTGGCCCCTTCCGACCCCGATGCCACCTGCATCCGGCAGTACAACGACGGCAGCCTGGTGCTGGAAACCGAATGGCAGACGGCCACCGGCAGGGCGAAGGTGACCGACTTCATGCCCTTCGCGGGCGACCAGGTCGGCGTGACCCGCATCGTCGAGGGTCTCGAAGGCCGGGTGGACTTCCAGTCCATCTTTACCTTGCGTTTCGACTACGGCAACGCGGTGCCCTGGGTACGCCGTGTGGATGACCAGACCCTCACCGCCGTGGCCGGCCCCGATCTCATCGTGGTACGCAGCCCTGTGGCGGTGGAAGGCGAGGGCATGCACAGCATCGCCCGCTTCGCCGTATCGGCCGGGGAACGCGTGCCCTTCGTGCTGGCCTGGGGGCCCTCCCATCTGCCGCCCCCGGAAACCCCCGATGCGCTGGAGGCCCTGGAACGCTCCATCACCTACTGGGAAGAGTGGTCCGGCCGCTGCGTCGACGTCGGTGAGTGGAACGACATCGTGCGTCGCTCGCTGGTGGTGCTTAAAGGCCTGAGCTACCTGCCCACCGGCGGCATCGTTGCCGCACCCACCACGTCGCTGCCCGAGCAGCTGGGTGGCGAGCGCAACTGGGATTACCGCTACTGCTGGGCGCGCGACGCCACCTTCGTGCTGTCCGCCCTGGTCAACGCGGGCTATCACGAGGAAGCATCCGCCTGGCGTGACTGGGTACGCCGTGCGGTGGCCGGTTCGCCCGACCAGCTGCAGGTGCTCTACGGCATCGCTGGCGAGCGTCGCCTGGAAGAGTACGAACTGCCCTGGCTTGCAGGTTACGAAGGCTCGCGCCCTGTGCGGGTTGGCAATGCGGCCTCGGCACAGTTCCAGCTCGATATCTTCGGCGAGCTGGTCGGCGCGTTCTCGCATGCCGTGAAGCACGGCGTGGAGTTCGAATCGGATTCTGACGAAGTACAGGCTGTTTTCCTCGACCACCTGGCCAGCATCTGGCGCCAGCCCGACGAAGGTATCTGGGAGATCCGCGGCGAATCCCAGCACTTCGTGCATTCCAAGGTGATGGCATGGCTGGCCTTCCAGCGGGCAGCCGAGCAGGACTTCAGCGGCCGCGATCCGCGCTACGCGAAGCGCTGGCAGACCATTGCCGACGAGATCAAGGCCGATATCCTCGCCAAGGGCATCGATCCGGCACGCGGCTGCTTTACCCAGGCCTATGGCTCGACGGAGATGGACGCGAGCCTGCTGCTGGTCACCCTCACCGATTTCCTGCCGCCGGACGACCCGCGCATCGTCGCCACGGTGAAAGCCGTGGAACAGGATCTTCTGGTAGACGGCTTCGTGCTCCGCTACGACACCCGCAGCGGCGTGGATGGCCTGCCGCCGGGCGAGGGCCAGTTCCTACCGTGCAGCTTCTGGCTGGTGGAAAACTACGTGCAGCAGGGCCGCATGGACGAGGCGCGCGAGCTGTTTTCGCGGCTGGCCGGCCTTGCGAACGACCTCGGATTGCTCGCGGAGGAGTACGATCCGCATTCGAAGCGTCTGCTGGGCAACTTCCCGCAGGCCTTTTCGCATGTCGCGCTGGTCAACGCGGCCTATAGCCTGGCGCGTGGCAGCAGTGCAACGGCGGATGTCCATTCCACCCCCGAGTCCACCATTCCCCAAGGAGTCAGTGCATGAGCCAAGCCCAACCGAAGCGAGTCAGCTCGCGGGCTCATCCGGCCGATCCGTGTACCGTCGTGATCTTCGGCGCGGCCGGCGACCTCACCAGCCGCCTCGTGATGCCCGCGCTGTACAACATGCGCCGCACCGGCCTGCTGTCGGATAACTTCGCCGTCGTCGGTTTCAACCACGGCAAGATGAGCGACAACGCCTGGCGCAAGAACCTGCACACGGCGCTTGAGCGCTACGTCGGCAACGGCGGCGGCAAGCTCGACGAAGACGCCTGGGACTGGCTCAGTGCGCAGATGACCTACCACGCCGGCGACTTCGACGACGCCTCGGCCTTCCAGAGCCTCGCCACGCGCCTGCGCGAGATCGATCGCAAGCGTGGTACCAAGGGTAACGTGCTGTTCTATCTCGCCACGCCGGAGCGCTTCTTCGGTGACGTGATCGAACGCCTGCGCGATGCTGACCTTGTGAAAGACGAAAGCCACGAAGGCGGCTTCTGGCGTCGCGTGATCATCGAGAAGCCCTTCGGCCACGACCTCGATTCGGCGCGTGCGCTGAACGAGCGCATCCTCAAGGTGCTGCGCGAAGACCAGATCTACCGCATCGATCACTTCCTCGGCAAGGAAACGGTGCAGAACATCATGGCCTTCCGTTTTGCGAACGGCCTGTTCGAACCCATCTGGAACCGCGATCGCATCGACCACGTGCAGATCACCGTGGCCGAAACCGTGGGCGTGGAGCGTCGCGGCTCGTTCTACGAGCAGACCGGCGCCATGCGCGACATGGTGCCCAATCACTTGTTCCAGCTGCTGGCCATGGTGGCGATGGAGCCGCCGACCTCGTTCGATGCCGAGGCCGTGCGCACGCGCAAGGCCGAAACCATCGAAGCGATCCGTCCGATCCTTCCCGAAGACGCCATCCGGGGCCAGTACGGTCCCGGCGCGGTGAACGGCCAGCTCGCCCGCGCCTACCGCGACGAACCCGACGTGGCGCCGGACTCGGTCACCGAGACCTTCGTGGCCATGAAGGTGTCCATCGATACCTGGCGCTGGTCCGGCGTTCCGTTCTACCTGCGCACCGGCAAGCACATGGGTCGCCGCACTACCGAAATCGCCATCCGCTTCAAGTCGGCGCCGTTCGCCCCGTTCCGCAGCACGGGCATGGATGCATTCGGCCCCGACTGGCTGGTGTTGCAGATCCAGCCGGACGAAGGCATCTCGTTGCAGTTCGACGTGAAGCGTCCGGGCCCGCGCGTGGAGCTGGCACCCGTGCGCATGGATTTCAAATACGCCGACTGGTTCCGCGCCGAGCCGGCCGTGGGTTACGAAACGCTGCTCTACGATTGCATGACTGGCGACGCCACGCTGTTCCAGCGCGCCGACATGGTGGAAGCCTGCTGGCGCGCCGTGCAGCCGGTGCTGGATGACTGGGCCCAGCGCACCCCGGCCGATTTCCCGAACTACGCCTCGGGCAGTGCGGGTCCGGCGTCGTCGGATACCCTTCTGGCGATGGGCGGCCGTTCGTGGCGACCGCTGAATTCCTCCACGGAACCGGCGGGGCGCAAGTCATCACGGCAGAAAGCAGAATCGGCTACGCCTACGGTATCCACACCCGCCGCGAGCAAGCCGCGCACTACGAAAAAGCGTGCAGGCAAGAAGACGGTAGCGTCGTCCCGAGTGGCGGTGGCAAAGAAAGCTGCTGCAAAAAAGGTAACCGCGAAGAAGACAGCGGTACGCAAGGCACCTGCCACAAAGCACACGGCAAAGCGTCCACGTAGCAAATAATCGCCTCGTTCCGAGCAAAGAAAACGCCCCGTCCTCACGGGGCGTTTTCTTACGTAAGCGAAATCGTTCGAATATCTCGCAATACCCGGCGGGCAAGGCGCATTCCTACAGAGCAGACGTCAGTGGCTGTGGCCCGGCAACACTCAGCCTGCGCGTCAACCTCCGATGTGGCGTTCTGTCTCCTCTCACCGGAACCTGAGGCCACGGCCAATCGTTCTGCCCAGGAATGAGGAGTTGGACGCGCTTCTCGGGGCAGTCCAATTACCCCAGGGCGCCCAGGTCATGTTATTGGTCAAGCTGTTGAAGTAGCCACCCATGTCCGAATGTGCGGCATCGGCGTTACCGATGGCTCCGGTCACCGTGCATACCACGGTATTGACATCGCCCAGGTTCACAAAACCACTCAGATGCTCACCCCAGGTGCCATGGATACTATCGAAGGTTAAGTCCGCCACCTTGTCTTTCAGGTCGCCCCACACGGACGGCAGCTTTCCACGGGGAAGGGGATCACCAAGCATCTGGTTGGCATAGCTCGCTTTTGGTGTAAGTACCGTTCCTGGTGAACGAAACGCCTGGCCCCTGATGCGTGACAACGCATCGCGTCCCTGCCTGGCAAGCCATTGCGCTCCCTGCGCCCCCTTTTCGATCAGTTTCCTCGCGAGCTGATAGCCCGACCGGGCCAGCTTGATCGTCAGTCCGGCGATCTTCATGCCAAGAAAGCCCACGCCGCCAGCAATGGTGGTTGCGAAGGACACCCAGCCCAGTATGGCGGCCAATTCGGGATTCGTATCCTGGATGATCACCGCGGCAATGGATGTGGCGGCGGCTACGACGGCCAGTCCCACCAATGCCGCGGTCAGCAGGAGTGATGCGCCTCCTGTGATAGCAGCCGTCATGATGCCAAGCACACTCCACAGCACGGCACTGAAGATCCCTCCTTCTTTGCCCATGCCCAAGGGCCCGGGGAGAGTGTCACCCCATATCCTGCGAAGCCCGCGGTTCATCGCGCCCGATCCCACCGCCATGTGCCCGCTCGGATCGGCCATATTCGCCGGATCGCCATCGAAGCAGCCGTGGGACTGTGGGCCGCCATCGCCGAAGGGGCTCCAGTCATCGGGTACGCCGAACTGCATGCCATCGGGGTGGTACGAGCGATAGCCGCAGCCCAGCGGATACTGGTCGTTGAGGGGGTCGCGGTACTCGCCCTTGAAGCCCAGCAACGAATCGGTCTCGGTGGAGCTGTGCGCCCCCCAGGCGGTATAGGTGTGGTACTTCGGTGTTTTCGCCGTGGCATCGAAGGTCAGCAGCACGGTGCCGTCGATATCGCGCAGCTCGAACAGGATACGCAGCACACCTGAGCGCTTGACGGTCTGCACGGTGCACCCTGCGCTGCCGGGCGCCAGCCAGCGACCATCGTTGTCTGGCTTCAGCTCACTGCGCAGGTTGGTGCCGTCGTAGACCAGATGATGCTCGGCGTTACCCTGGCCGGTGGCCGACAGGCCGTTCAACGGGGTGTAGGTGTAATACCGCGACCCGGCCTGGGTCAGCCGGCCCAGCCAGTCGTAGGTGTAGGTCCTGCCGGTGATGTCCCTGGTGACCCGGCCGTTCGTGTCGTAAACCGGCACTTTCGCGGCCGGGTAGTCGGCATGGTCGTGGGTGACGCCGGTCAGCTTGCAGCCGCTGGTCGTATCGTACGTGTAGCGGCTGGTGCAGCTCCCGCCATCGAAGGTGGTCGTGCAGGCGGTGACGTTGCCCAGGCCATCGACGGTGAAGTCTTGCTGGCTGATCGTCTTGTCAGCCGGTGTCCGCGGCTGCCAATCGCCGGTATAGCGGCACGACTTGATGCAGCCGGACGCGGTGTAGGTGTAGCTGCGCTTGCCCTTGCTGGTGCTGCCGTCCTGCCACTCCACGCTGTCGATGCGATCATCGCCGAAATAGCTGTGCGTCAGCGTGTAGTCAAAGCCACCGGCACCACTTTTCAGGAAACGCCGGCGGGTTTCCTTGCCCTCGCTGTCATAGGTATAAGTCACGGTAACGGTATCGGCGCCACGGACGATGGTGTCGCTTGCCAGGCGCCCCTGGGCATCGTAGGCATGCGTGGTGGTGACGTCACCGGCGGTGGTGGTCACGCGCTGTCCCTGGGTGTTGTAGGTATAGCTTGCGGCATGCCCGCCACCGTCGTTGTCCGAGAGCAGGCGTCCAGCCGAGGTGTAGCTGCGCTCCACGGTGCGTGTGACGCCAGTGCGTACGGTGGTCGTCTGTTTGATGATCCGTTCGTTGATGTCGTGCTCGCAGTCGACCTTGGCCGCGCCTTCGGTGGCCGAGGAGGTACGGGTGCTGCCATGCAGGTAGCTGAAGGATTGCGACAGCGTGCCCTGCCTGAGGGATGCCAGCTGATGCCCCATCTCAGGGAGGGTCGTGTAGGTCAGCGAGGTACCGTCACCATGTGTCCTGGTGGCGGGAGCAGGCGTGGCGCCGCTGTAGGTATAGGTCTCCGTAATCCCGGCACGGGTGAGGGTCGTGCAGCGTCCCCAGGTGTCGAAGGTGCGTTCGCCCAGGGTTCGGGTGGTGCTGTCCCAGGTCACGGTCCGTTTGGTGGGTTCGTTGATGAGCCAGTCGGTGGGGTATTCGTAGTCATAGGCATAGGTGCTGCCGCCCTCCTTGTGGGCTTCCCTGGTCACCCGGCCGATGGCGTCGTAGCGATAGGTGGTGGTATGCGTGCCGTGAGGCGTCACACGGGACAGCTCCAGGAGCCAGCCGTTCTCACGATAGGTATACGTATCGGTGCATGTGACATCACCGTTGGTGTCGACGGATTCGACCTTGGCCACCGAGCCGTTAAGGTTATAGGTGGTGCGCTTGCGTTGTTTGTCGCTGGCGGTGCCTGACCATTCCTCGCGGACGCGGGCGATGGGGTCGTATTCGTTAAACTCCTTGCGACCATCGCTGTAGGTATGGCGGCAGGCCTCACCCCAGTCGTCGTACTCGGTCGTGCAGGCGCTCTGCAGAGCGGTGCCGTCGGCCAGATAGTCGAATTCCCTGACGACAGATTCGCGCCCGAGCGCGTCGTACGTGATGGTCTTGACGTTGCGCCACGCCGAGGTGTCAGCGTGCCATACCTGTTCAAGGATGGGCTGGTCGCCGCCATCGTGTTCGCTGGCGTGCTTCTGGCCGTCGGGATCGGTGATTTCGACGCGGCCCGGCGACGGGTAGGCATAGGTGGTGGTTTCTGCGTAGGTGGGGCTCTGTGCGCAGACGACGTGGGTGACGAGCCGGCCATGGGCATCGTAGGCATAAGTTGCCTTGTTGTTATCGGCATCGACGTGTTCGATGAGCCGGCCGCTGAGCGTGCTGACGGTTTCTCTGGTGGTGCGAGAGATTCCGCTGCGCGTTTCCGTCGTCGTCGTGGTCAGCTCGGTCTGGTCGTCGTTGAGTTCGTAGGCGAATGCCAGAGACGTTCCGGTGCCGGCGACGATGTTTTCGTTACCATCATCGTCTGCATCGTTGTTGCCTTGAGTGATGCTTTTCTTCAGGCCCTTCCGGAAGTCGTCGTCCTCCCACCATGTAATTTTCTGGATGAGCGTGGCGTCGAGCATCGGTCCGCAGGCTTGTTTGGTGGTTTCTATTTTCTTTCGGTTCAATCCGGTGATGTTGTGATAGTTATAGTCCTTCCAATAGGTGATGCATGATTCATCTTCTTCGATCATCGCTACGATGGTCTGGCGATTGTCGATCGTTTTGATAAATCCTTGTGCGAGCGTCGGTGGAATGACCATGCCTGCCTGCAGTGAGGATGGGTCGTCTTGTTCGCCTGGCTTGGAGAAGAAATTCTTAGGCAACGATGAATCTTTTTCCGGATCCATTCTTCCAAAATAAAGCGACGTGAAGTCATTCTCTGTGGGCGTCGCGAACACGCCTATTTCTTTCGTGGGATTGGCATCGTCAAACTCAGGGTCGGAGGATGCATAGGCATAAGCTGTTCGTGACGATACATCCAGTTTTAATGATGATCTTCCGTCTATAAAGCGGATGTACGAGATGGATGCATGCGTCGTTTTCTCGTCGGCTAATGCCTCAAATTTCTCCTCGTCGGTTTTTGCTTTTACGTAGTTCTCAGCGGCTTCCTTTCGTATGTGGCGATATGTTTTTAAGCTAATTGATGATTTTCTTTTTGGAATGAGTAACTCATGATCCGGATGAGAGATGAAAATGTGCTTTTCATCGGTGACCGTGGTTTCCTCCTTCTCTGCGTGGCTTGATGTGTAGACATGAATCGTCTTTCTGTTGCCCTGCACGATTTCCGTCTGGTAGCCATTGGGCATCCATGACCCAGTTAGCT
>NZ_JAARLZ010000018.1 GCF_011759365.1 Luteibacter anthropi | reverse complement strand
CGCCCAGATCTGCCTGCGTTCGGCTGCCGATAAATGATGCCAAAGCCTGACTGTTCTGCTCATGATGCCCACCTCCGTCCCGATTAGACGCTGGTGTTGCACCGACCGGTTGAGATCGCCCGTTACGTTTCAACCGGTCGCGCGCAGGCGCGCTCCTACAGGGGAATGCAAAAGGCCGCGATTTCTCGCGGCCTTTGGCTTTCTACCCGGATGCGTTGCTTAGACGGCCTGGGCGGGATGGGCGTAGGAGATCGGCGCCTTGGCCGGGTCCTTGAAGCTCACTTCTTCCCATGCCGTGGCGTCGGCCATCAGGCGGCGGAGCAGCTTGTTGTTGAGCTCGTGACCCGACTTGTGTGCCGAGTAGGCACCAATCAGGCTGTGGCCCAGCATATAGATGTCGCCGATGGCGTCGAGGATCTTGTGCTTGACGAACTCGTTGTCGTAACGGAGGCCGTCTTCGTTCAGCACGCGGTAGTCGTCCAGCACCACGGCGTTGTCCATCGAGCCGCCGAGGGTGAGGTTACGCTCGCGGAGCATCTCGATGTCGCGCATGAAACCGAACGTGCGGGCGCGGCTGACTTCCTTCACGAACGAGGTCGTGGAGAAGTCCATCTCGGCCTGCGAATTGCGCTTGTTGAACAGCGGGTGGTCGAACTCGACCGAGAAGCCCACCTTGAAGCCATCGAACGGCTCGAGCCTGGCCCACTTGTCGCCGTCTTCGACGATGACCGGCTTCTTGATACGGATGAAGCGCTTGGCGGCGTCCTGTTCCTCGATGCCAGCGGACTGGATCAGGAACACGAAGGGGCCTGCGCTGCCGTCCATGATGGGGACTTCAGGTGCCGAGAGATCGACATAGGCGTTGTCGATGCCGAGGCCAGCCATCGCCGAGAGCAGGTGCTCCACGGTGGAGACGCGGACGTCGCCGTTGATCAGCGTGGTGGACAGGCGGGTGTCGCCGACGTTCTCCGGGCGAGACTTGAGCTCGACCGGCGGATTGAGGTCGACGCGACGAAACACGATACCCGTGTTCGGCGCCGCCGGGCGGAGGGTCATATAGACCTTGTCGCCGGTATGGAGACCGACGCCGGTGGCGCGAATGATGTTCTTGAGCGTGCGCTGCTTAATCATGTTGTGTCAAACCTTGCTGGCAGCAGCCTGAGTAACGTACATGCTAACACAGTCTTAACCTCGGAATAAACAAACCGGACAGTACAGCTCATCCTTCCTTTCACCGAGGCTTCAGTTTTTTCTGAGAACAGCTCTCAGCTAGCATGCGACCGATTTGCGCGGCGCATCAATCACTTGCAACTTATTGAATTCCCTCCCGCCTTGCCTTCCAGGCGGCACGGCACCGCGCCACCGCCCGGACGGGAACGGCGGCGGCGCGGTGGGCGGCCCGGCTTCGTGCCGGGTCGTCCTCACGTTTTCCTTAACGTGCCTTGAGACTTCTCGCTGACACGATCAGTTCCCCGGTCAGTCGGCCTGGCGACGCAGGAAGGCCGGGATATCGAGGTAGTCGATCGCCGGTTCCTGGCTCTTCGCCGGCTGGGCCGGTTCGGCGCGCGAGGACGCCTGGGGCAGTGCCGGTTCCGGATTATGGGCGTAGTCCACCACTTCGTTGCCAGTGCCGGTACGCAGCACGACCGGACGCGGACGCTGGCGCATTTCGACCTGCTGCTGGACCGGCTGGCGGACCGGCTGCTTGGCGGCCACGGTGCCACGATTGAGGCCGGTGGCCACCACGGTGACGCGGACGTCGTCCTGCATTTCCGGGTCGAGCGAGGTGCCGATCACCACGGTCGCATCTTCCGAGGCGAAGTCGTGGATCACGCGGCCGATCTCGTCGAACTCGCGCATGGTGAGGTTCGGGCCGGCCGTGACGTTGACCAGGATGCCGCAGGCACCCGCCAGGTTCACGTCTTCCAGCAGCGGGTTGTTGATGGCGGCTTCGGCGGCAGCCTGCGCGCGGTCGTCGCCGCGGGCCGTGCCGGAACCCATCATCGCCATGCCCATCTCGCTCATGACCGTACGCACGTCGGCGAAGTCGACGTTGATCAGGCCCGGGGCCGTGATCAGGTCGGCGATGCCCTGGACGGCGCCCAGGAGGACGTCGTTGGCGGCCTTGAAGGCGTTCAGCAGGGTGACTTCACGACCCAGCACCGAGAGCAGCTTCTCGTTCGGCACGGTGATCAGCGAGTCGACATGCTGCGAGAGGTCCTCGATGCCCTTCAGGGCGACCTGCATGCGGCGACGGCCTTCGAACGGGAACGGCTTGGTGACGACCGCGACCGTCAGGATGCCCTTTTCCTTTGCGAGCTGGGCCACGACCGGAGCCGCGCCCGTGCCGGTACCACCACCCATGCCGCAGGTGATGAAGACCATGTCGGCGCCTTCGAGCATGTCCTCGATGCGCTCACGGTCTTCCAGTGCGGCCTGGCGGCCCACTTCGGGGTTGGCGCCCGCGCCCAGGCCCTTGGTGACATTGCCACCGAGCTGCAGGTGCGTACGACCGCCGCAGCTCTTCATGGCCTGCGCGTCAGTATTGGCGACGACGAACTCGACGCCTTCGATATTGGAATTCACCATGTGGGCCACGGCGTTACCGCCGCCGCCACCCACGCCGATGACCTTGATGACCGCGTTCGGTGCCAGCTTTTCGATGAGTTCAAACATTTCCCGTCCTCCGCAGAACTTTTAGTTATTTTGGTTTGTGTCCCGTGACCGACTCCTGTCGATCGCGAGCGGCGGGCCGTCCTTATGCCCCGGCGCCCCCCATCCTTTGGGCGCCGATGAACTATCCGGTCTAGAAGTTCTTGCTGAACCAGCTGCGGAACTTCTCGACCATGTTGCCGACGTTGCCGGCGGCGGAACTCATCTGCCGGCTACCGCCATTGGCGCGGGAACCATGCAACAGCAGGCCCACGCCGGTGGAATGCAGTTCGCTGGACACGACATCACCCAGCCCCGAAACATGCTGTGGCACACCTACGCGCACCATCTTGTGGAAGATTTCCTCGGCCAGCTCGAGGGCGCCTTCCATGCGCGCCGCGCCACCGGTGAGCACGATGCCGGCAGCGACCAGGCTCTCGTAGCCCGAGCGACGCAGTTCGTCCTGCACCATCTCGAAGATTTCCTCGTAGCGCGCCTGCACCGACTGCGCGAGCGCCTGTCGTGCAAGGCGGCGCGGCGGGCGATCGCCGACGCTTGGCACCTGGATGGTTTCTTCTGCGTGGGCCAGCTGGGCCAGCGCGCAGGCGTACTTGATCTTGATCTCTTCCGCGTGAGCGGTTGGCGTGTGCACGCCGTAGGCGATGTCGTTAGTCACCTGGTCGCCACCCACAGGCAGCGACTTGGTGTAGCGGATCGCACCCTGGGTGTAGATGGCGATATCCGTGGTGCCCGCGCCGATATCCACCAGGCATACGCCCAGTTCCAGTTCGTCCTCGGTGAGCACCGACTTCGCGCTGGCGACAGCAGCAGGCACCAGTTCGTCCACCGTGAGGCCGCAGCGCTGGATGCACTTGGAAATGTTCTGCACGGCGCTGGCCGCACCCGTGACCAGATGCACGCTGGCTTCCAGGCGCACGCCGCTCATGCCGACCGGGTGGCGGATGCCATCCTGGCCGTCGATGCGGTATTCCTGCGATTCCTTGTAGAGCACCTTGCGGTCGGCCGGGATCGCCACGGCGCTGGCCGCTTCCAGCACCTGTTCCAGGTCGGCCGACATCACCTCACGGTCGCGGATCGCGGCGGTGCCGTGCGAGTTGCGGGTTTCCAGGTGGCTGCCCGAAATGGAGGCGTAAACCGAACGGATGTCGCAGCCGGCCATCAGCTCGGCTTCCTCCACCGCGCGCTGGATCGAGTGCACGGTCGATTCGATGTCCACGACGGAGCCGCGCTTCATGCCGCGCGAGACATGGGTGCCGATGCCGATCACTTCGATCGGCTCGCCCGGCTCGTACTCGCCCACGATCGCGACAACCTTGGAGGTTCCGATGTCGAGGCCGACGACGAGCTGTTTGTCGTTCTTGTTTCTCATGTATTAGCTCAGCTTCCGACCTTTGGGGTGGCCGTGTTTTCCGATTGCGGCCACCGGATAGCGAATCCGTTGGTGTAACGCAGGTCAGCGTAGGCGAAGCCGCCACGATGGCCTGAAAGGAGTTGCGGGTAGACGTCGAGGAAGCGCGCGAGGCGACGGTCCGCCTGCTCGCGGTCGCCGATCACGATCTCCGCACCGCTGTCGGTGATGGCGCTCCAGCTGCCACGCTCGGACAGGCTCACACCCACCACTGACATCTGCGCGCGGCCTTCGAAAGCCTTGCGAGCCTGTGCATAGAAGCTCACCACCTCGGCCAGCCGGGAGTCCGGTCCCGACAGTCGCGGCAGGTCGCCCATCTGGTCGGCGCCGGGCGCATCGAACACCTGGCCCTGGCGGCTGATCAGGCGGTCGCCGTTCCAGCGTGCGAAGGGCTGGCGCTCGTAGATGCGCACCAGCAGCGTGTCCGGCCAGCGCTTGCGCACCTCGACCGATTCCACCCACGGCAGCCCACCGATGGAACGGCGTACTGCTTCAAGATTCGTTGCAAAGAAGCCCTTGCCCAGGCTGGGCAGCACGGCCGCGCGGATCTGTTCGGCACTGACGTGCGTGAACTCCGCCTCGACCTTCAGCTGCGTCACCGGCCAGCGGCCGGCGGCAAACCAGCCCTGCATCACGCCGACCACGGGCAACGCCACCAAGGTGATGGCGATGCCCCAGGCGACGATCCGCGTGGCAGCGGCTCCCTTCATGTGGTTATGCCCTCCTTTCCATGGAGGTTTCCAGGATGCGCCAGCACAGGGCCTGGTAATCCAGTCCTGCCACGGCAGCGGCCTTCGGCACGAGCGAGTGCGAGGTCATGCCCGGAGCGGTGTTCACTTCGAGCAGCCAGTTCTTGCCGTGACGGTCGCGCATGATATCCACGCGTCCCCAGCCGAAACAGTCCACGGCATCGAAGGCGCGCAGCGCAAGTGCGCGCATCTCGTCTTCGGCGCCGGCGGAAAGGCCCGGGCAGATGTATTGCGTGTCGTCGGCAATGTACTTGGCGTTGTAGTCGTAGTACTCCTGCGCCGGCACGATCTTGATCGTGGGCAGGATTTCACGGCCGAGGATGCCGACGGTGAATTCGCCGCCCTCGTTCGCATCGCCTTCGATCAGGGTTTCCATCAGCAGGTCGCCCGGGTAGCGGTGCGCCAGTTCCACGGCGGCGTCCAGATCGGCTTCCTTGAACACGCGCGTGACGCCTACGCTGGAACCTTCCCAGGCGGGCTTCACGATCAGCGGAAAACCCACTTCGCGCGCGGCGGCATGCACGTCGGCACCCCGCGGCAGCGCCTTGAACTTCGGCGTGGGCAGGCCGAGGGCCAGCCACACCTGCTTGGCGCGGATCTTGTCCAGCGACAGCGCGGAACCCAGCACGCCCGAACCGGTGTACGGCACACCCAGCGATTGCAGGGCGCCCTGCAATTCTCCGTTTTCGCCACCGGCGCCATGCAGGATGTTGAACACGCGTGCGAAATGCCCGGCGCGCACGGCGTCGAGCAACGCGGGGATGCCGTCGATCGGATGCGCATCGACGCCACGGGCGCGCAGTGCTTCCAGCACGCCCTGTCCGGAATTCAGCGAAACCTCGCGCTCGGCGGAATTGCCGCCATAGACCACGGCCACCCGGCCGAAATCGGCGGGATCGGTGACCAGGCGCGGGAAACGGGTGGTGCTCATCACTTGCGGGTCCTCAGGTTGCCGGCGTTGGCCAGCTCGATGGCCGCCGCGCCGATGTCGCCGGCGCCCAGCAGCATGATCAGGTCGCCGTCGCGCGCCAGCGCGGGCAGCGTGTCGCGCAGGTCGCGCGGGTGGTCCACCAGCACCGGATCGGTCTTGCCGCGTGCGCGGATGGCGCGCGCCAGGGCCTTGCCGTCGGCACCGGCAATGGGCGATTCGCCTGCCGGGTACACCTCGGTAAGTACCAGCACGTCCACTTCGGCCAGCACGTTGGCGAAGTCGTCGAGCAGGTCACGGGTGCGGCTGTAGCGATGCGGCTGGAAGGCGACGACGAGGCGGCGCTCCGGCCAGCCGCCACGCGCGGCGGCGAACACCGCCGCCAGTTCGCGGGGATGGTGACCGTAGTCGTCCACCAGCAGGGCGTTACCGCTGTCGAGTGCGATCTCGCCGCGACGATGGAAACGACGACCCACGCCCTGGAAACCGGCCAGCGCACGGGCAATGGCCTCGCCCTCCACGCCAAGCTGCCAGCCCACCGCGGCGGCGGCCAGCGCGTTCTGCACGTTGTGGCGGCCCGGCAGGTTCAGCGTGATCGCCAGCGCATCGGCCATGCCCGGCAGGCGCACGTCGAACTGCATCTGGAAACCGACCTGGCGCACGTTCGTGGCCACCACGTCAGCCTTCGGGTTGTCGATGCCGTAGGTGATCATCCGGCGCGAGGTGTCTTCCGCGAGCTTAGCGGTTTCCTCGTCGTCGATGCACAGCACGGCCATGCCGTAGAACGGCAGGCGATGCAGGAAATCGTGGAAGGCTTTCTTCACCTGGGCGAAGTCGCCGTTGTAGTTTTCCAGGTGATCGGCGTCGATGTTCGTCACCACCGCCATCACCGGCGAGAGCATCAGGAACGAGCCATCCGACTCGTCGGCTTCCGCCACGAGGTACTGGCCGGTGCCCAGGCGCGCGTTGGCGCCGGCGGCGTTGAGCTGACCACCGATCACGAAGGTCGGATCGTATTCGGCTTCGGCCAGTACGCTGGCGACGAGGCTGGTGGTGGTGGTCTTGCCGTGCGTACCCGCAATGGCGATGCCACGACGGAAGCGCATCAGCTCACCCAGCATCTCGGCGCGCGGCACCGTGGGAATACGCGAGGCGTGCGCGGCGACCAGCTCCGGGTTGTCCTTGCGGATGGCGCTGGAGGTGACCACCACGTCGGCACCGTCGATGTTCGCGGCGTCGTGGCCTACATGGATCTGGATGCCCAGGCTGGCCAGGCGCTCCGTGGTCGGCGACGTCGCGCGGTCGGAACCGGACACGCTGTAGCCGAGGTTGTTGAGCACTTCGGCAATGCCGCTCATGCCCACGCCACCCACGCCAATGAAGTGGACCCGGCGGAACGAGGTCATGAAATCGTCGTGGGCGCGCAAACGACCGGGCGTCATGCGGATACCTCCATGCAATGACGGGCAATCGTTGCTGCTGCGTCGGGTTTAGCCAGCGTGCGGGACGCGTTAGCGGCGGAAAGAATACGGTTGCGATCGGCCAGCAGCTCGTCGAGAAGTTTCGCGAGCAGGTCGGGCGACTCGTGGCCGGCGAGCGCGGCATCGGTGACGATGCGTGCGCCGCCCACGTCGACCATGGCGCGGGCATTGCTGGTCTGGTGGTCGTCCACCGCGAACGGGAACGGCACCAGCACGGCTTCCTGGCCGGCGGCGCACAGTTCGGCGACGGTCAGCGCACCGGCGCGGCAGAGCACGAGGTCGGCCCATTCGTACGCGCCGGCCATGTCTTCGATGAAGGCCACGATGTTCGCGGCGCTGCCAGCCTTGTTATAGGCATCGACAGTGTCCTGGAGGTGGCGCTCGCCGGTCTGGTGCACTACTTCCGGCACCATCGAACCCATCGCCGCAAGGCGGGCGATGGCTTTCGGCACCACGCTGTTCAGCGTGCGCGCACCGAGGCTGCCGCCAAGCACGAGCAGGCGCGGCGCGCCCTCGCGACCGGCAAGGCGATCGATCGGCGCAGGCAGCGCGGCAATGCGCGCGCGGACCGGATTACCGACCCACTCGCCCTTCGGCAGCACATTCGGAAAACCGGTGAGCACGCGCTTCGCGAACGAGGCGAGCTTGCGATTGGTGAAACCGGCCACGGCATTCTGCTCGTGTACCACCAGCGGAATGCCTGCCAGTCGTGCAGCCACGCCGGCCGGACCGGCGACGTAACCGCCCATCGACAGCACGCAGCGCGGCTTCAGCTTGCGCAGCAGCGCCAGCGATTCGAACAGGGCGCGCACCAGCATCAGCGGCGCCAGCACGCGGGTCTTCATACCCTTGCCGCGCAGGCCGCCCACCTTGACGGTGTGCAGGTCGAGGCCATGCGACGGCACGACACGGGTCTCCATGCCGCCTTCGGCACCGAGCCACGCCACGGGCACGCCGTGCGAACGCAGTTCGTCCGCCACGGCCAGACCCGGGAAGATGTGGCCGCCGGTACCGCCGGCCATGATCAGCACAGGAGCGCTCATGCCATGCCTCCTGCCGGTGCCGAGGTAGGCACCGCATTGGCGGGCTGACGCACCGCCGACTGGCGGGCGTCCTCGGCACGATTGATTTCAAAGGTGGCGCGCAGCAGCACACCGACCATGGCGCAGGTCATCAGCACCGACGAACCGCCGGAGCTGATCAGCGGCAGGGTGAGGCCCTTGGTAGGCAGCACGCCGAGGTTCACGCCGATGGACACCATCGCCTGGAAACCCATCATCAGCGAGATGCCGTAGGCCACGTAGCCCGAGAAACGCTGGCCCAGCTCGACGCCCTTCAGGCCGATATACAGGCCACGGCCGACGAGCACGATGTAGAGACCGATGACCACCACGATACCGGCCAGGCCCAGCTCTTCGGCGAGCACGGCCAGGATGAAGTCGGTATGCGCCTCGGGCAGGTAGAACAGCTTCTGCACGCTGGAGCCCAGGCCCACGCCGGTCCATTCGCCACGACCCACCGCAATGAGCGCCTGGGTGAGCTGGAAGCCATCGTTGAACGGGTCCTTCCACGGATCGAGGAAGGAGGTGAGGCGTTTGATGCGGTAGTCCTCGGCGGTGGCCGCGTAGATCAGCAGCGGGATCAGCGGCATCGCCAGCAGCACGAGGTTGCGCATGCGGGCACCGGCCAGCCAGACCATGCCGACCGTGGTCGCGACCACGAGGGCGGCCGAACCGAAATCGGGCTGGGCCAGCAGCAGGAGCACCATGAAACCGGCCACGGCAATCGGCTTCACCACGCCGAACAGTTCGTACTCCACGCCTTCGCGATGGCGCACGAGGTAGCTCGCCAGATAGGCCACGAGGATCAGCTTCACCGCTTCCACCGGCTGGAAGCTGGTGACGAACAGGTTGATCCAGCGACGCGCACCGTTGATGCGCATGCCGAAGCCCGGCACGAACACCAGCAGCAGGATGCAGATGCCGACGAGCAGCAGCAGGGTGCTGTGCTTCTCGATCGTCTTCAGTTCGGTACGCATGGCAACACCGGCCAGCACGAAGCCGAGCGCCAGGAAGCTCAGGTGCTTCTTGAGGTAGTAGAACGCGCCCACGTGCGAGCCGTCGGCCACGGCGATGGAGGCGGAGGTGACCATCACCACGCCCATCGTGGCGAGCGCGAGCGCAGCCACGAGCAGCGGGAGATCGAAACTCCCCCGCGGGCCCTGACGGCGCTGTGCCTGCTTGTTACCGAAGCCGAACATGATGTCTTAGCGCACCTTCAACGTAGCCAGACCAATGAGCACCAGCACGACGCTGATGATCCAGAAGCGCACGATGACCCGGGGCTCGGGCCAGCCTTTCAGTTCGAAGTGATGATGGATCGGCGCCATGCGGAAGATGCGCTTGCCACGCAGCTTGAAGCTTGCGACCTGAAGCATCACGGAAGCCGTTTCCATCACGAACACGCCGCCCATCACCAGCAGCACGATTTCCTGGCGCACGATCAGCGCGACGCAACCCAGTGCGGCACCGATGGCCAGCGCACCCACGTCGCCCATGAAGACCTGGGCCGGGTAGGTGTTGAACCAGAGGAACCCGAGACCCGCACCCGACAGCGCGCTGCAGAAGATCGCCAGCTCACCGGCCCCCGGAATGGCCGGGATGCCGAGGTATTCGGAAAACAGCTTGTTGCCCGCGAGGTAGGCGAAGATGCCCAGTGCACCGGAGACCAGCACGCTCGGCATGATGGCGAGGCCGTCGAGGCCGTCGGTGAGGTTCACCGCGTTGGAGAAGCCCACGATGATGAAGTAGCCCACCACGACGAAGAGCACGCCCAGCGGCAGCGCCACCTGCTTGAACAGCGGCACGTAAAGTGCGGTTTCCGCCGGCAGCTGATGCGTCTGGTAAAGGAACACGGCGGCGGCCAGGCCGAACACCGATTGCCAGAAGTACTTCCAGCGGCTGGCGAGGCCACGGCTGTCCTTCAGCACCAGCTTGCGGTAATCGTCGTAGAAGCCGATGGCGCCGAAAGCCACGGTCACCAGCAGCACCACCCAGATGTAGCGGTTGCCGAGGTCGGCCCACAGCAGCGTGGAGATGCCGATGGCGAACAGGATCAGCGTGCCGCCCATGGTGGGCGTTCCGGCCTTGGAAAGATGCGTCTGCGGACCATCGCTGCGCACCACCTGCCCGGCCTTCAGCGCGGCAAGCTTGCGGATCATGGCCGGCCCCAGCAGCAGCGACACGGCCAGCGCGGTAAGCGCCGCCATGATCGCGCGGAAGGTGATGTACTGGAAAAGATGCAGCGACGTGAAGTGCCGAGCCATCCATTCCGCCAGTTCAAGCAGCATGGGATGCTCCTTCAGCGTACGACTTCATTGCTGCCGCGACCCGCTCCATACCGGAGGAACGCGACCCCTTCACGAGGACGGTGACGCCCGCGTGGATGTCATGACAGGCCGCCTCGATGAGGGCTTCCTGCGTGGTGAAATGGTGTGCGCCCTTGCCGAAGGCCTCCACCGCCGCGGCGCTCTTCGCACCGATGGCGAACAATCGCTCGATGCCGCGCTCGTGGGCGAGGCGACCGGTATCGGCATGCATCTTCACCGCATCCGGACCCAGTTCGGCCATGTCGCCCAGGATCAGCCAGCGCTCGCCCCTGGCCAGGGCCAGCGTGTCGATGGCGGCGGCGGCCGAACCCGGATTGGCGTTGTAGCTGTCGTCGATGAGCGTCCAGTTGCCCGGCATCGGTTCGAGGTTGAGGCGACCCGCAACGCGCGGCACCTGTTCCAGCCCTTCCACGATGGTCTCCACCGGCACGTCGAGTGCGATGGCGATGGCCGCTGCCGCAAGGGCGTTGGCTACGTTGTGACGACCGGCCAGCGGCAGGCGTACGTCGCCGTCGCCATGGGGCGTCGACAGCACGAAGTGCGTGCCGTCGATGGTCTCTTCGACGATATCGGCACCGATGTCGGCGCGGTGACCCAGCGCATAACGCAGCGTGCGGCGCGAGCCGGCCAGGCCGGCAAAGAAACCGGCGAAGCGCTCGTCGTCCGCGTTGATGATGGCCACGCCGTCCACCGGCAGCGCCTGGTACAGCGCGCCCTTGGTCTCGGCGACGCCTTCGATGGTTCCCATGCGCTCAAGGTGCGCAGGCGCAATGGAATTCACGAGGCCGATATCGGGCCGTGCGATGGCGGCGAGATAGGCGATGTCGCCCGGCTTGCCGGCGCCCATTTCGAGCACGGCGTAACGGGTGTCCTCGGGCATCGCCAGCAGGGTCAGCGGCATGCCCAGCTCGTTGTTGTAGTTGCCGGCGTTGACGTGGGTGCGGCCATGGCGCGACAGGATCGACGCGGTAAGCGTCTTCACCGTGGTCTTGCCGTTGGAACCGGTGATGCCCACCACGCGCACGTTGCGCTGCGCGCGCACGGCACTGGCGAGGTCGCCCAGAGCGAGCTGGGTGTCGTCGACGATCACCTGGGCGATCGGCGCATCCACGGGACGGGTGACCAGCGCGGCAACGGCGCCACGCTCGGCGGCCATGGCCACGAAATCGTGGCCGTCCACGCGCTCGCCGGGCAGCGCCACGAACAGGTCACCGGCCTTCAGGCTGCGGGTATCGATGGAAAAGCCGGTCACCTCGGTATCGGCGCCCTGCAGGCGGCCGCGAGTCCAGAGGGCGACGGCGGAAAGGCGCATCATGCGCGGGCTCCCTTGGTGCTGGATGCCATCGCCTCACGGGCGACGGCGAGATCGTCGAAGGGCTGCTTGCCCTCCGGACCTTCCTGATAGGTTTCGTGGCCCTTGCCTGCGATCAGCACGACGTCGTCGGCTTTCGCATCGGCCAGGGCCAGGGCAATGGCGGACGCGCGGTCGCGCTCCACCATGACGGTGTCGGGGTGGGCGAAGCCGGCCACGATCTGGGCAACGATGGTGTCGCCGTCTTCGCTGCGCGGATTGTCGTCGGTGACGATCACCACATCGGCGAGGCGCTCGGCAATGCCGGCCATGATCGGGCGCTTGCCCTGGTCACGATCGCCACCAGCGCCGAAGACGCAGATGAGGCGACCCTTGGTATGCGAACGCAGCGCCAGCAAGGCCTGTTTCAGCGCATCGGGCGTGTGCGAGTAATCGACCACCACCAGCGGCTTCTTGCCATCGCCGCCAAGACGGCTCATGCGCCCGTTGACGGGCTGCAATGATTCCAGCGCGGCGTGGATGCGCTCGAACGGCTCGTCCAGTGCGCCCAGCACCGCCGCGACGGCGAGCAGGTTGGCGACATTGAAGCGACCCAGCAGGGCGCTGCGCACGGTGCGCATGCCCCACGGCGTATTCAGGTTGAACGACAGGCCCTTGGCCGACGTGACGATGATGTCGGCGCGGATCTCGGCGTCCTTCTCGGTGGCCTCGTGGGCCATCGACGTGCGCAGCTTCGTCACGCCTTCCGCCAGGCCTTTCGCCAGCTTCACGCCGAAGGCGTCGTCGACGTTGATCACCGCCGTACGCAGGCCCTCGAAGCCGAACAGCTTCGCCTTCGCGGCCCCGTACGCTTCCATGGTGCCGTGGTAATCGAGATGGTCGCGGGTGAGGTTGGTGAACACCGCCACGTCGAAGGCAACGCCGTTGACCCGGCCCTGCTCCAGCGCATGCGAGGACACTTCCATCGCCACGTGCGTGGCACCGGCCTCGCGGAAATCCGCGAACAGCGACTGCATGCTGATCGCATCCGGCGTGGTGCGCTCGCCTTCGACGATATGACCGTGCATGCCCGCACCCAGCGTGCCCACCGTGGCCGGCTTACGGCCGAGGAAGGCCAGCGCCTGGGCGATGAGCTGCACCGTGGAGGTCTTGCCGTTGGTGCCGGTGACACCCACGACCTGGAGCGGCTGCGACGGTGAACCGTAGAAACGGGCAGCGATGCGACCCGTCTTCTCGCGCAGATCCTTCACGGTGACCACGGGCACGCCCGGATCAACGGCGTCGAACGGCGGCTCGGCCAGGATCACGGCCGCACCCTGCTCCACCGCTTTCGCGGCGAAGTCGATGCCATGGCCCTTCGTGCCACGCAGCGCGACGAAGGCATTGCCCTCGATGATGGCGCGCGAATCCAGCGAGAGTCCGGAAACGAGAATTTCGCCGGCACCCGGGGCGTCGGCGAAACCATTGAGTAGATCGGCGAGGCGCATGGTCACGGGACCACCTCTTCCGCCGCGCTGTCGTCCGCTTGTGGCGGTGCGTTGTTCGTACTGATCATGCCACCCTGGCTCGGGCCGCCGGCGTACCAGCGACCCACGTTGTCCGGCGGGATGTCCAGCAGCCTCACCGCACCCTGCATCACCTGGACGAAGGCCGGACCGGCGACGGAGCCACCGTAGTACCGGCCACCCTTCGGGTCGTTGATGACCACGACGGTGACGATGCGGGGAGCGCTGGCCGGAATCATGCCCACGAACAGCGAAATATAGTTATTGGCGTAGTAACCGCCGGCGGAATTCTTGTGCGAGGTACCGGTCTTGCCGGCCACGCTGTAGTTGGCGACGGACGCAAAGCCGTAGCCGGTGCCGCCCGGGGCAACCACAGTCTCGAGCATGCGCACGAGCTCATGGGCCACGTCGGGCGTGACGACCTGGTTGGGCGGGTTGTCCGCACCCTTGATGAAGCTGGGCGCACGATACTGGCCGCCATTGCCGATGGCGGCGTAGCCGGTAGCCAGCTGCAGCGGCGTCACGTTGAGGTTGTAGCCGTAGGCCAGGCGCGACTTCTCGATGGGCTTCCAGGTGCGGCCCACCGGCAGGTAGCCGGAGGCTTCGCCGGGGAAGCCGCTTCCCGTGCTGTTGCCGATGCCGAACGACTTGTAGATGCCGTAGAGGAAATCCGTATCCAGCGTCATCGCGATCTTGGCGGCACCCACGTTCGACGACTTGGTGATGACGCCGGTCGGGGTGAGCGTGCCCCAGTTATGCGTGTCGCGCACCGGGTGACCACCCATCATCCACGTACCCGGCGAGGTCTCGATGAGCGGCGAGGTCGGTGTGTACTTGCCGCTGGTGAGTGCGGCGGCCATGGTGAACGCCTTCATGGTGGAGCCCGGCTCCACCACGTCGGTGACGGCGCGGTTGCGGCGTTCCTGCGGGGTGCTGCCACGCACCGCGTTCGGGTTGAACGACGGCAGGTTGGCCATGCCCAGCACTTCGCCGGTGTGCACGTCCATCACCACGATGGAGCCCGAATCGGCCTTATTCTTGTCCAGCGCATCCTTGAGCGCGCTATAGGCGAGGTATTGGATGCGGCGGTCGATGGACAGCGTGAGGTCGCGGCCCGGCTGCGGCTCGCGCACCAGTTCCACGTCTTCCACCACATGGCCCATGCGGTCGCGGATGACGCGCTTGGCACCCGGCTTGCCGGCCAGCCATTCGTCGAAGGCCAGTTCCAGGCCTTCCTGGCCGTGGTCGTCGATGTTGGTGAAGCCGAGGATATGGCTGTTCACTGCACCCGACGGGTAATAACGACGGTACTCGCGCTGCGACGCGATGCCGGGAATCTTCAGGTCGACGACAGCCTGCGCGTCTTCCGGACGCATCTGGCGCGCGATGTACATGAACTCTTTGTCTGCACGGGCTTCGATCTTCTGCTTGAGATCGTCGGCATCCACATGCAGCGCGTGCGCCAGCTCGGGAATGCGGTCGGCATTTTCAAGCACTTCGGGCGGATTGGCCCAGATGGAAGCGACCGGCGTCGACACGGCAAGCGGCTCGCCGTTGCGGTCGAAGATGGTGCCGCGCGACACGGCGATGGGCATTTCACGCAGGAAGCGCGCGTCGCCCTGATCCTGGTAGAACTGCTTGCGCACCACCTGGAGGTCGAAGGCACGCACCACCAGACCCGAGGCGGCGATGCACAGCAGCGCCACCATCACGGTCATGCGCTTGCGCGGGCTGGGGCCCTGGCCGCGACGGCGGCTCGGCACCACCGGCTTGCCGTAACGGGCCTTCATCGACGCACCAGCTGGATGTCCTGCTGCTTCGGCGTGTACATGCTGAGGCGGGCACGGGCTTCTGCATCGATGCGGCTGGGTTCGGCGTAGGTGGCCTGTTCCAGTTCGAGACGGCCGTATTCCACGCCGAGGTCGTCCTTCTGGCTTTGCAGCCGGGACAGCTCGACGAAGAGGATGCGGCTCTCGTGGCGCGTCCACACCACGCCGATCGCGCTGACGATGACCGCCAGCAGCAGGATCGTGAGGCAGAACGCGCCGAAGATCTTCATGCAAGTTTCTCCGCCACGCGCAGCACGGCGGAACGCGAACGCGGATTCGCGGCCACTTCGGCGTCGGATGGGAAGATGGCCTTGCCGACCGGCTTCAGGCGCGCGGTCTTGGCTTCGGCGGGCGGCGCGCGGCGATTGCCCTGCACACGCCCCTCGTGCGAGCGGATGAACTGCTTCACCGTGCGGTCTTCCAGCGAGTGGAAGCTGATCACCGAGAGACGGCCGCCGACCTTCAGCAGCTCCAGCGCGGCATCGAGGCCACGCTCCACGGATTCCAGCTCGGCGTTCACGCGGATGCGCAGCGCCTGGAAGGTGCGGGTGGCGGGATTCTTGCCCGGCTCGCGGCGACCGACGCAGCGGGCGACCAGTTCGGCCAGCTCGCCGGTGCGGGCGATCGGTGCCGTGGCGCGACGCTCAACGATGGTCTTGGCGATACGACGGCTGAAGCGCTCTTCGCCGAAGGTCCACAGCACGTCGGCGATCTCTGCCTCGCTGGCTTCGGCCAGGAAGTCGGCTGCGCTGATGCCGCGGGTGGTGTCCATGCGCATGTCGAGCGGTGCATCGCCCATGAAGCTGAAGCCGCGGCTTGCGTCATCGAGCTGCGGCGACGAGACGCCCAGGTCGAGCAGGATGCCGTCGAGGCCGCCTTCGAGTGCCGGCCATTCGCCCATCGTGGCGAAATTGTCGTGGCGCAGGGAAACACGCGGATCGGTGGCGAGGCCAGCCTCGGCCACGGCAATGGCCGTGGGATCGCGATCCATCAGATACAGGCGGCCGTCGGCGGACAACCGGGCAAGGATGGCCCGGGCGTGACCGCCCCGACCGAATGTCCCGTCCAGATAACGCCCGTTCTCGCGCAAGGCGAGGCCCTCCACCGCTTCTTCGAGCATCACCGGGATGTGCACTTCGCGCCCCGCCATCGCCACATCCCGCTCCCGTTCTACTTCTTAAGTTCAGTTAGTCGTTACAACCGCAGCTCCGCCATGTCGTCGCTGATCTCGTCCTCGCCGATCGTCTGCCTGATCTTGGCGAGGTGGGCCTGTTCGCTCCAAAGCTCGAACTTGTTGCCCATGCCCAGCAACACGGCTTTTTTTTCTATGCCCGCCGCGGCGCGCTGACTGGCCGGAAGGAGGACGCGTGCTGCGCCGTCGGGTTCGACGATCGCGGCTGCGCCCACCAGCTTCATCTGCAACGCACGGTGGACGGCCTTCACGCTGGGCAGCGCATTGACCTGGTCGCGGACCTGCTCCCACTCGGCATACGGGAAAATCCACAGGCATCCCGTCTCGAATGGGTTGTAGGTAATCACCAGACGGTTTGCGCAGGCGTCAGCCACCAGATCCCGATAAGAAGTCGGAATCGTCAGACGACCTTTGTCGTCGACCGTGATGGCGGTTTCGCCTTGAAACATGTCTGCTGGCTACCCCACTAAATCCCACGATTTCACACTGGAGCCCACGATAGTCTCGCCCCTTGAGACTGTCAAGGAATTTTTTCTTGTGAATCAAAGAGAAAGCTGCCATTCATGACCAATTCCAGCCTTTTCTGAGGAACCAGCGGAAGGTGGTTGAATCGCGGGGATTTTTTGACGGAAACGCCTGTGCGAAGGCGTCCCGCACGCCGTGAAATTGACGTGTAGGCGGCAGGAGGTCGTGGAGATTGGTGGGAGAAGCGCGATCGGGGCATGGGATGCCCCGATCGCAACGAAAGGTTGGAGTCGGCCTGTAAGCCGGGTTCTGTACGTCTTGCGACGAGACAGTCATTCTTCTCGGCCTGGCGTCACCGCCAGGCTCTAGCAACCTACCCGGGAACGACGCGGGCCGCGTCATGGTTCCCTTATTTGGTCTTGCTCCGGGTGGGGTTTACCGTGCCGTGCGACGTTAGCCCCGCACGCGGTGCGCTCTTACCGCACCCTTTCACCCTTACCTGATCCCCTTGCGGGGCCATCGGCGGTCTGCTCTCTGTTGCACTGGCCGTCAGCTCACGCTGCCCAGGAGTTACCTGGCACCCTGCCCTGTGGAGCCCGGACTTTCCTCGATGCACACAAGGTGCGACGCGACTGTCCGGCCGACTCCACCGCCGATTATACGCCATGCTCGCTAGAATGACCGGCCAGTCACCGCGGAAACCCCGATGTCCTCCTCCCGCCCCGGCACCCTGTACGTCGTCGCCACGCCCATCGGGCATCGTGACGACATCAGCGCACGCGCCATCGAGACCCTGCGCAAGGTGGCCGTGATCGCCGCGGAAGACACCCGGCATACCCGTCCGCTGCTCCAGCACCTGGGCATCGATACACCACTGGTGGCACTGCACGACCACAACGAGCGCACGGCGGTAGATGCGCTGGTGGAGCGTCTGCGACAGGGCGACGACGTGGCCCTGGTGTCCGATGCCGGCACGCCGCTTATCAGTGATCCGGGGTTTCGCCTGGTGCGCGCCGTGCGGGCTGCCGGCCTGAAGGCCAGTCCCGTGCCGGGCCCCAGCGCCGTCGTCGCCGCGCTGTCGGTGGCTGGCCTGCCGAGCGATCGATTCATCTTCGAAGGCTTCCTGCCCGCCAAGGGTGGCGCGCGGCGTTCGCGCCTGACCGAACTGGCCGGCGAATCGCGCACGCTTATCTTCTATGAGTCGTCGCATCGCATCGTCGAGTGCCTGGAAGACATGCGCGAGGTGTTCGGCGCCGCCCGGGAGGCGGTGATGGCGCGCGAGCTGACCAAGCTGTTCGAGACGGTGCTCGGTGCACCGCTGGGCGAGCTGGTGGAGCGCGTCACCGCAGACCCGAACCAGCAGAAGGGCGAGTTCGTGGTGATGGTGGCCGGTCGTGAGGCGGGTGAAGACGAACGCCTGGCCGAGGGGCTGCGGGTGTTCGGCATCCTTAAAGAGGAACTACCGCCGGCCAAGGCTGCGAAGCTGGCGGCTGCGATTACCGGTGCGCCGCGCAAGGCGCTTTACGGGGCTTGAGCTTCCTGTCAGCCGACATTCGGCTTCGCCGGTCGCGCGCAGGCGCGCTCCTACACAGGCGCTCACTGTAGGAGCGCGCCTTGCGCGCGACCGGTCACAACGCATACGCCAAACCCCACGTGGCCTGCGCCCTCCTCCGATAAACCGCCCCCTACCGCCATGTCACACCCCGCGCCCGATCACGCCGGGCTCGCGAAGCGATGGGCTATGATCCGGGCGTTTCGGCGCCGGAGGGCGCCTCCCGCGTTACCAAAGGAAACTCCGATGCGAGCGATGCGTGCCACTACCCTCGGCCTCCTGCTGACTGCCGGCCTCGCCGGCTGTGCCACCCAGGGCGGCACGACGACCCAGCCCCACGGCACGGCACCCACCGGCGAGGCCACCCAGGCCGCGCAGGCGCTCTACACCAAGGGCCAGTTCGACCAGGCGGCGCAGGCCTACCTCGCCCTGGCCAACCAGGACTCCGATCATCGGGACTACTTCCGCCTGCTCGCCGCCGAGTCGTACCGGCAGGAAGGCGCCCTCGACCGCGCCGCCCCGGTGCTCGGTGACATTCGCCGCTCGCGACTGGAAGGCGAGGACGCCCTGCGCTTCGACGCCCTTCGCGCCGAACTCGCCCTGAAGAAGAACGACCCGGCCACCGCCCTGTCGCTTACCGGCAAGCCGTCGTCGCGTGTGTCCCCGCAGATCGAACAGCGCCTGACCGAACTGCATGCCCGCGCCCAGGCCGCATCGGGCGATCCGTGGAGCGCCGCCCAGACCCGCGTCGACCTCGACGGCCAGCTGCGCGGCATCGACCGCGAACAGAATCGCAAGGAGATCCTCGCCCTGCTCACCGGCCTCGGCGCCGAACCGCTGGCCACCCGTGGCAATGCGCTGCCGGCGAACGATCCGCTGCGTCCCTGGGTGCTCGAGGCACAGACCCAGCTCGGCAGCGCCACGCGCTCGCCTGCCGTGCTCGATCAGGCCGTGGGCACGGTCACCGGCGACAAGGGCGTGCGCGAAGGCTACAAGGTGCCCACCAAGGTCGCCCTGCTGTTGCCGCTCACCGGCCCGCTCGCCGGTGCCGGTGCCGCCATCCGCGACGGCTTCTTCGCCAACTACATCGATGCCGCGCATACCAATGCGCCGCGCCCGGAGGTCGCTGTCTACGACTCCGGCAATGACGCGTCGCACGCGGTCGCCGCCTACGACAAGGCGGTGTCCGAAGGTGCCCGTTTCGTGGTGGGCCCGCTCAACCGCGACGGCGTCTCGGCGATCTTCGCCAAGGGCGCGCTGCCCGCGCCGATGCTCACGCTGAACTATCCCAACGACAACAAGAACCTGCCGCCGTCCGGCGCCAACGAATTCGGCCTGCTGCCGGAAACCGAAGGCGCGCAGGTGGCCGACCACATGGCCGACCGTGGCCTGCACTCGGCGGTGGTGATCGTATCCACCGACGACTTCGCACGCCGCGCAGGCAATGCCTTCAAGGCGGAATGGCAGGCCCGTGGCGGCAAGCTCGCCGGGCAGGTCACGCTTGACGCCACCAGCATCGACTTCGCCTCGCAGCTTTCCGGCGCCGGCATCGGCGCCACGCCTGAGGGCGATACCGATGGTGGTGTCTTCCTCAGCATGAAACCGCAGCAGGCCCGCCTGCTGATGCCGCAGCTGCGCCTGACCCGCAACACCCAGCCGGTGTTCGCCACCTCGCACGTCTACACGGGCAGCGACGATGCGGCAGCGGACCGCGACCTCGAAGGGGTGGAGTTCTGCGACGCGCCCTGGCTGTTCGACGCACAGCCGGGTCTGCCGCGCCGCGCCGATCTGGCCGGCGCGATCCCCGCCACCCGGGGCGTGGCCGCCCGTCTGTTCGCCTTCGGCATGGATGCGTGGGGGCTGGTGCCTTACATCGACTGGATGCGCGGCCACCCGGGCAGCTACCTGCCGGGTGCCACCGGCCAGCTGGTGGCCGATGAATTCGGTCGCGTGCGCCGCGTACTCATCTGGGCGCGCTTCACTGACGGCGTGGCCCGTCCGGTCGCCGGTAGTCTCGAACTCGAAGCGCCGGCCACGGCTCCCACCGTCGAGAGCGGTGGCGGCTGATTTCCCACCGGCGCGGACAGGAGTCCGCGTTGAAAGCACCTCGTAAAACCACCCCGCGCCGCGCCACCGGAGACCACTTCGAAGGCGCGGCGCTTTCGTTTCTGCAGGCGCGCGGGTTGCGCCTTATACAAGCCAATTTCCTTTGCAGGCATGGCGAGATCGATCTCGTGATGCGCGATGGCGAGGTGGTCGTGTTCGTCGAGGTGCGTTACCGGCGCGGTAGCGCGTTCGGCGGGGCGCTGGCATCGGTCACGGCAGCCAAGCGGCGGCGCATCGTGAGCGCGGCGCATATCTGGCTGGCGGGGAGGCCGTTCGATGCGCGCAGGCCGTGCCGGTTTGATGTGGTGGGGTTTGAGGGTGCAGTGGTGGAGTGGGTGCGAGGGGCGTTTGATGGGTGAGTTTCCAGGTATCCGGTCGCGCGCAAGGCGCGCTCCTACACAAGCCGCCTCGTAGAAGCGCGCCCGCACGCAACCAGACCAACGCGGCCCTTGTAGGAGCGCGCCTCGCGCGCGACCGGACCGAAGCGGCCCTTGCAGGAGCGCGCCTCGCACAACCAGACCAACGCGGCCCTTGTAGGAGCGCGCCTCGCGCGCGACCGGACCGAAGCGGCCCTCGCAGGACCGCACCTCGCGCAACCAGACCAAAGCGGCCCCTGTAGGAGCGCGCCTCGCGCGCGACCGGACCGAAGCGGGGTTTGCAGGACCGCGCCTCGCGCGACCGGTCACACTAGCATCAAGCCGCCGCCAGAAACGCCTCACGCCCCAGCTTCGCCAGGTCCGCCACCGACTCCACGGTGATATCCGGCGGCGTATCCACCAGCTCCTTGCCCGCGGCCGCCGCGTAATGCCCCTGCTTCACGAACACGGTGGTGACGCGATCGCCCAGCAGCTTCTTCAGCGCCACGAGAATGCGCGGCTTGTCATCCACCATCACGTAATGATCGGCCGGATACCGTGCCTGCATGTCGTCGAGCATTTCTTCCTTGTGCACGTAGATCAGCACGTCTTCCCGGAACGCTTCCCACAACCCCGCACGGCGGATCTTGCGCGGCTGGAACACCGTATCGCCATCGGACATGATCACCGGCCGCCCCAGCGTGCGCAGATGATCGATCGTTTCCAGCACACCCGGAAAACGCCGCTGCTCGAACGGATAGTCGAGCAGGAAGAACGACATCTCCATGAACGAGCGATCGCTCTGCTGCCCACGCAGGCGCTGCAACACGCCCAGGTAATCGGCATAGCCCACCTGCCCGCGAATCTCCTTGTCGATGGCGTTGTAGCGTTCCCTGCCCCCGTCACCGAATTCATGCTCCAGCCGGGCGGCCAGGTCGGCGCTGAAACGGTCGTTGTCGATCAGGGTATTGTCGACGTCGAACAGGAAGACGATGGAATCGCGGTCGGACACGGCACAGCCTCGTACGGAATGCGGATGCCCATCATATGGGGACAGCCGTGACGATCCGAAGGCCGGCAACGTTCAGGCGCGCTTGGGCGGCACCAGCGACAGACGCTTGCTGGCCGCCGTGGAGGCCTTGGGAGCCAGCAGGCGGGCGATTTCATCCGGCGGCAACGGGCGCGAGTAGAGGAAACCCTGCCCCTCTTCGCAGCCGGCACGCAGCAGGAAATCGTGCTGGGGCTCGGTCTCGATGCCTTCGGCGATGGTGTGCAGGTCCAGGCTGCGGGCGATGGCCAGCATGGCCTCGGTGATCGCCACGTCGTTGCCATTGATCGGCAGGCCCGTGATGAAGGAGCGATCGATCTTGAGATAGGCCACGGCAGGCAGCTTCAGATAGGCCAGCGAGGAATAGCCCGTGCCGAAGTCGTCGATCGCCACGGCGATGCCCAGCTTGTGCAGGGCGACCATGGTCCGCTCCGTATCCTCGCCCAGGCGCAGGATCGCGCTCTCGGTGAGCTCCACCAGCAGGCGGTTCGCGGGCACGCCGGTGGTGGCAAGCGCATGCTCCACGCCGGGAAGGAATTCCGGATGCGCAAAAGACCCTGCGGAAACGTTCACCGCCACGCGCAGCGGCGGCAGGCGCAGCTGATCCCAGGCCACCAGCTGGGCGCAGGCGGTTTCCATCACCCATTCGTCGATTTGCCGGATCAGGCCGAGGCTTTCTGCAATGGGGATGAATTCATCCGGAGGTACGGCGCCGCGCTCGGGATGGCGCCAGCGGATCAGTGCTTCCACGGCTACGATGCGCCCGCTGCGGATTTCGACGCTGGGCTGGTACAGCAACTGGAATTCGTTGCGGGCCAGCGCCTGGCGCAGCTCGGAGGCAAGCTTCAGGCGACGCCGTGCATCCGCATGCATCTTCGGCGTGTAGAACCGCAATGCGTTGCGCTCTTCCGTTTTCGCCACATACATCGCGGCATCCGCATTCGCGATGAGGGTGACCGGATCGTTGCCATCCAACGGGTAGCCCGCGATACCGATGCTGGCGCTGACGTACAACTCGTAGTCGCCCAGGTCGAACGGACGCGCCAGCGCGGCCAGCAATGCCTCGGCTGTTACCAGTGCCTCTTCGCGCGAACGCAGGTCGCCCAGAAGAATGGTGAACTCATCACCACCGATGCGCCCCGCGATGTCGTTTGCCGACAACTGTGCGCGGATGCGTTCCGCCACGCGCATCAGCAGTGCATCGCCGGTGGCGTGACTGTAACTGTCGTTGATGACCTTGAATGCATCGAGATCGACAAAAAGCACGGCCACGGCACCGCGCTCGTGGGCCGCGCGCGTGATCGCCTCCGCGCAAAGCCGCTCGAATTCCGAACGCGTGACCAGCCCCGTGAGCGGATCGTGCGTGGCCATGTGTTGCAGGCGCTGGCGGTCGGCCTTGCGCGCCGTGATGTCGGAGACCACCGCTACGTAATGCTGCGGGCGGCCGTCCGAATCCCGGATCGTGCTGATGCTCATCAGCTCCGGATACGTGCTTCCATCCGCGCGGCGGCTTTCCACTTCGCCCAGCCAGTTGTCGCCGGCGGCAATGTTTTCCCACAGCGATGCCGGCAGCGGACGACCATCCGGCAGCGTACGCGTGGCATCGAAGCGTGTCTTGCGCAGCGCCTGCACGGAGATGCCGGTGAGTTTCGTCATCGCCGCATTGGCCGTGGTCACGCGACGATCCGCGTCGGCGATGATCACGCCCTCGGCGATGCTCGCCAGTGCCTCGGCGGCGATCTTGCGCTCCTGCTCCATCGCCACGCGATCGGAAATATCGCGGACGATGGCCTGGCATACCTGGCGAGAACCCCACACCACGAGACTGCTCTGCGTTTCCACGGGGCGCGTCGCACCTTCCGTGTTGCGCAACGTGCCCACGCCGGAATAGGCCGAACCCTCCGTGAAAAGGCTCGACAGCTGGATACCGGTAAGGTCGTGTCGCGCGCATCCGATCCAGGCGGCCGCGCGACGGTTTGCATCGAGGATGCGCCCGGTTTCCTCGTCTACCATGAAGATGGCATCGGCGGCGCTGTCGAACAGCAGGCTGTAACGCTCCTCCGTGCCACGGATGCCCGCGAGGATGCGGCTGGCGAAGCGCAGCCACAACGCCGAGGCAAACGCCGCCACGCCAAGCACCGTGAAGAACAGCACCCGGCCCAGCCAGGAGGCGCCGTTGGCGATATCCAGCGAGAAAGCCTTGGCACGCGGTTCGATGAAGCGATTGAGATCACCGATGCGCACGCGCTCCGCATCGAGATCCGCCTGGGTCAGGCTGCCGTCCGCGTAGCCCTTTTCCAGGCGGTCGGCGATACGGTTCATCTCGGCAAGGCTGTCGTCGACCGAGCGCCATTCCGTAATGGCCTCGCGCACGTACGGCATGCCGGAGAAATGCTGGAAGATGAAGACCATTCCCGGGATGGCCTCGGGGATGACCCCGCCACGCGCGAAGTCGTCTTCGACCTCGGCATGGGAAAAGCTGCCACTGGCGATGGAGTCGCGGGCCGCGCGGTCGGCCATCAGCACGGCATAGTTACGTCTGAAACCGATCAGGTCGTCGGCACGCCCGTGACGGGCGTAATCGTCCAGGTCGATCACCGACTGCTTCTGGGCCTTCGACCAAAGACTCTCGCCGTTGAGGAAACCGGCGAGAGTCACCTGGGTCTGCAGCGCGACCCACGTCAGGGTGAGGATGAGGCCCACGACGGCGACAAGCGCATAGGCCAGAGGCCTCAGGCGCCTTGCGAGCGGTCGCTGTTGACTGGCTTCAATGCGTCGCATCGAATCCCCGATTCCTCAAACCGACGTGATATTGCGCTACTTCAGCTGCAACTTACGAGTTACGCGGCTGCCTCGTTCAACTTGCGGATGGAGAGGATGCCGTCCATGCAACGATCCAGCGTCACCGTCATGGCGACGTAACTACGACGGACGCATTCCTTCACGTGTTCGACCTGGTCTACCGGAGGGTTGCTTCCCAGCAAGGTGCAGACGATTTCAAGAGCCTCCCACGGGTGGGTATCGTCATACGCGGCGTGCAGCTGAAGCCAGCGCAAACCGGCTTTGCGGCCGGAAATCGGCAGACTTTCCGCATATGCCACGCTTTCATAGACAATTTGCGACCAATCACCGGTCGCGCCCTCCACCGCATAGTTGGTGGCGGCCATGCCCGCGGCCAGTGAATCATGCCGGGACACCTCCTGGCACCAGTCGGCCAGGGCCTGGGAGCCCTTGGGCGGTTCACCCGAAAGGACCTCCTCACGGGACACCCCCGCCGATTCCGCCCAGTTGAGCCAGTATTCCGCGTGGTTCTGCTCTACCCGGATGTTGCGCACGAGCCAGCGACGGGCGAGATCGTCGCCCCGGCTGCGGCCGTACTGGGTCTTGAGCAGGCTACGGGCCATGTACCCCGGAAAACCCTCGATGACCGGCCACACGCCCACCATGAAGTGGCGGGTGGTCTGGGCATCGAGCGTGGCGGCACACATCGCCGACCACATGTCATGACGGACGATGGCCGCACGGGCATCCGCACAGGAGGACACCATGTCCTGTGCCCAGGTCGGATAGCTGGCGATGTCCATCTGCGGACCGGTGAGTTCGAAACGAGCGCTCATAAGTGATCTCCCTAAAGATCAGCTGCCATTGGAAGGTCCGGGCAGACCGGGGCGACCCACGGCCCGCCCAGCCGGTCCCCATTGCGGGGCCGGACAGCCATTAGGGCACATCCCCCGTCACGCTTTGCCGGATACGGGGGTGCCATTGGTCATACACACGACAGCCAGGTGCGGGGCTATCGTGGACGCCCCTTTCCACGCCCAAGGAGCCCTCATGGCCACCATCCACCGGCTGCTCGCCACCGCCATCGCCTGCGCGCTGGCGTCCTCCACCGTCGCGGCCGCGGAGCCACCCTCGGGCGTGGACCTGAAGGGCATCGACCACGCGGTGAAGCCCGGCGACGACTTCGATGGCTATGCCAACGGCAACTGGAAGAAAACGGCGCAGATCCCCGCCGACCGCGCCAGCACGGGCATCTTCCTGCAGGTGTTCCAGAAGGCCGAGAAGCGCAACGCCGACCTCGTGAAAGAGGCCGCCGCGGCCAACGCGCCGGCGGGCAGCAACGAGCGCCTGATCGCCGACTACTACAAGGCCTTCATGGACCAGGCCGGCATCGAGAAGGCAGGCCTGAAGCCGCTCCAGCCCGAACTGGCCGCCATCGATGCCATCGCCGACAAGCAGGCCCTCTCCACGGCCCTGGGGGCCCAGCTGCGCGCCGACGTCGACCCCATCAATGCCACCAACCTCGACACCGGCCACCTGCTCGGCCTGTTCGTGGCCCAGGGCCTCGAAGACCCGTCGAAGAATTACCCGTACCTCCTGCAGGGCGGCCTGGGCATGCCCAACCGCGACTACTACCTGAAGAACGACAAGGACATGGTGGAAGCGCGCACCAAATACGCCACCTTCGTCGAAACCCTGCTCTCCCACGCCGGCACGCCCGATGCCGCCGCCAAGGCGAAGGCCATCGTCGCGCTGGAAACCAAGCTGGCCGAAGCGCAGGCCTCCATCGTGGAGAGCGAGGACATCCACAAGGCCAACAATCCGTGGAAGCGCGGCGAGTTCGCCACGAAGGCCCCGGGCATCGACTGGACCGCCTACTTCAAGGCCGCCGGCCTCGACGACCAGCCCACCTTCATCGTCTGGCAGCCGGCCACGGTGACGAAGTTAGCCGCGCTCGTCGCCAGCGAACCGCTGGACACCTGGAAGGCCTGGCTGCGCTTCCACGCCATCAGCGAAAACACCTTCGTGCTACCGAAGGCCTTCGACGAGGCCTCGTTCGAGTTCTACGGCAAGACCCTCACCGGCACGCCGAAGCAGCGCGACCGCTGGAAACGCGGCCTGGGCGCCGTCAATAGCGACCTCGGCGATGCCGTGGGCCAGATCTACGTGAAGAAGTACTTCCCCGCCTCCTCGCGCGCCGAAGTGCAGGACATGGTGAAGAACATCCTGAAGGCCTTCGACGCCCGCGTGGACACCCTGGAATGGATGTCGCCCGCCACCCGCCAGAAAGCCAAGGCCAAGATCGCCACCATCAAGGTCGGTGTGGGTTATCCGGACACCTGGCGCAGCTACGCAGGCCTCGACATCCGCCCGGACGACGCCCTGGGCAATCACCAGCGCGCCGGACTGGCCGAGTACCACCACCAGGTCGCCAAGCTCGGCAAGCCGGTAGACCGCGACGAATGGTGGATGACCCCGCAGACAGTCAACGCCGTGAACCTGCCGCTCCAGAACGCGCTGAACTTCCCCGCCGCGATTCTCGAAGCGCCGTTCTTCGATCCGAAGGCCGACGCCGCGTCCAACTACGGCTCTATCGGCGCCGTGATCGGCCATGAAATCAGCCACAGCTTCGATAACACCGGCGCCGAGTTCGACGCCCAGGGCAAGCTCGCCAACTGGTGGACCGACGCCGACCAGAAGCACTTCAAGGACGCCGGCCAGCGCCTGGTGAAGCAGTTCGACCAGTACGAACCGCTGCCCGGCCTGCACGTCAACGGCCAGCAGACGCTGGGCGAGAACATCGCCGACCTCTCCGGCCTCACCATCTCCTACGCGGCTTACAAAGAAAGCCTGGGCGGCAAGCCGGCGCCGGTCATCGACGGCCTCACCGGCGACCAGCGCTTCTTCCTCGCCTTCGCACAGAGCTGGCGTGAAAAGACCCGCGATGCAGCGATGCGCCAGCAGGTCATCGGCGACGGACACGCACCGGGCCAGTTCCGCGCACAGACGGTACGCAACCTCGATCCCTGGTACGACGCATTCAAGCCGCAGGCCGGCCAGAAGCTCTACCTCGACCCCACCCAGCGCGTAAAAATCTGGTAACCCCCGCTTGTGCTCGATGCGACCCAACGCCTGAAAATCTCGTAGTCCTGCTGTGTAGGAGCGCGCCTTGCGCGCGACCGGTTGTCGCGAAAAAATGATTTCTTCGCGACAACCGGTCGCGCGCAGGCGCGCTCCTACAAGGGGCGGAGTTTTTGTTCCAGCCAGGCCAGCATGCCGTCGAGGGTGAGGGCCAGGGCGCCTACCAGCAGGGCGCCTTGCAGAACGTAGGCGGTGTTGTTGCCCACCAGGCCCTCGACGATGGGCGAGCCCAGCGTCGTGGCGCCTACCGCCGAGCCGATCGTGGCCGTGCCGATGCTCACGATGGCGGAAAGGCGAATGCCGGCCATGATCGGGCCGGCCGCCAGCGGCAGTTCCACGTCCCACAGGCGACGCCAGCGGCCGTAGCCCATGCCATCGGCGGCGTGAAGTGCGGCGGGAGATACCGCATCCAGGCCCGCGACGGTCTGGCCCAATACGGGCAACACGCCGTAGAGCACGAGTGCCACGAAGGTCGGCGCCGCGCCAAATCCCAGCAACGGCACCGCAATGGCCAGCACGGCCACAGGCGGAAACGTCTGGCCGATCACCGCCACAGCGCGCACCGTCGGCAACAGCGAACGACCCGCAGGTCGCGTCGCCAGGATACCCAGCGAAAGGCCCAGCACGGTCGCCACCAGTGTCGCACCGAGCACCAGGGCCAGATGCGCAAGCGTCAGCACATGAAATGGCGTACGCGTATACAACGGATGCGACAGTTCGGGCATCCACGCGTGGAACCAGGGCGATGCGTGCGGCAACACCAGTAACAGCGCCAGCAGGCCCAGCAATGGAAGCATCGCCCTCATCGTTTCCCGTCCACCAGATCGACCAGTGCAATCGATCCCACCACGTGGCCGCCTTCCGTCACCGGCAGACGATCACGCCCCTGCGCCAGCATCGCGCCCAGCGCCTCCTGAAGGCTGGCAGCGATATCCACCGCCTCGCCTTCCGCGGTTTCTCCATGCCGAAGCCGCTCCCGCACCGGACGAATCGCCAGCTCACGCAGATGCGCACGCGATCCACCCACGAACTCGCGAACCCGGTCATCGGCGGGCTCACGAATCAATTGCAGGGGTGTCCCCACTTGCACGAGGTGGCCATCGAGCATGAGGCCCACGCGATCCCCCAGGCCGAACGCCTCGTCCATGTCGTGCGTAACGAACAGGATCGTCGTCGCCGTTTCCCGCTGGATCGTGCGCAGGCTCGCTTGCAGGGATTCGCGCGTCAAAGGATCGAGCGCGCCAAACGGCTCATCCATCAGGACGATGCGGGGCCGGGCCGCCAGCGCCCGCGCCACGCCGACGCGCTGCTGCTGGCCACCGGACAGCGTACGCGGATAACGATCGCCGATGCCCGGTTCATCCAGCTTCAACAGATGGAGCAACTCGCCTACCCGCGAAGCGATGGCCTGCTTCGACCAGCCGAGCAGTCGCGGCACCGTCGCGATGTTCTCGGCCACCGTGCGATGGGGAAACAGGCCCACCGACTGGATGGCATAGCCGATACCGCGTCGAAGCTGCTCCACGTCCATCATGGCGATGTCGTCGCCATCGACCAGCACCCGTCCGCGGTCGGGCGTCACCAGTCGGTTGACCATGCGCAGCAGGGTGGACTTGCCCGAGCCTGAAGGCCCCACCAGCACGAAGAATTCGCCGTCATCCACGCGAAGGTCCAGCGCATCGATCACCGTGCGATCCGCAAAGTGCTTACCCACGCCTTCGAAGACGATCATGAACGCGACTCCGCCAATGCGTGCAATCCCTGGAAAAGCAGGTCCATCGCGAGCGCCAGCGCGATGATCGCCAGCGTACCCAGCAACACCATATCGGTAGCTCCCTGTCCGATACCGAGGAAGACGAAACGCCCCAGGCCACCTGCGCCGATCAGCGACGCCACGGCCGCCAGGCCCACGGTCTGCACCGCCACGATACGCAATCCGGCCAGCAACACGGGCAGACCAAGCGGCACCTGCACCCGGGTCAACAGCTGCCAGCGGCTCATGCCCAGCCCACGCGCCGCCTCGCGTGCATCCACCGGTGCGGCATCGAGCCCGGTGACGGTGTAGCGCAACACGGGAAGCAACGCGTAAAGCACCAGTGCGAACACCGCCGGCGCCGCGCCCGTGCCACCAAAGCCGAGGGAAGCCAGCGCAGACCACTGGCGGGCAAGCCACGCGAACGGGCCGATCAGCAAGGCGAACAGCGCCAGGGAGGGCACGGTCTGGAAGAACGAAAACACCCCGAGCAACACGCCCCCTGCCCGTTTCGCCCGCCAGGCCCATACGCCCAGCGGCAGACCCAGCGCGAGGGCAAGCGCAAGGGTGATCAGCGACAACACCAGATGAGTCTGCAAGGCATCGAGAAAGGCACCACGCTGCGCGTGATACTCACGCATGACGGCAACGTTATCGAAAGCGCCGGCCATGCCGCCAAGGACGAGGGCAAACGCCACACCCACCCAGATACCGGCCTGCCAGGCGATGCGAAGACCACGCATGCGGTCCAGCAGCAACAGCAGGGCGGCAAGCCACATCGTCCAGAAACCGGCACCCGTCTGGATACGCGTGGTGGGCGATGCACCTTCCAGCAACCGCGTTGCATCGTGGCCCGCAAGCCATGGCAAGGTGATCACCATGGCGGCCGTGCAGGCTGTCGCCAGCCAGCGGAACCGCGAACATCCCGCCACGGCAACAAGCAACCACGCGACGAGCAGAGCGATCGCATCCGGGTTTTGCGGCACACCACTGAGCAATCGATTGGGCGCCACATGCAGGAAAGGCAGCCCGGCCGCCGCGATACCGATGGCGCACAGGATGACCACCGGCAGGAAACGGGCAATACGGGCGCTGTCCGTCATGGCCCGGCACCCTGCCCGCGCAGATAATCGGCGGCCACCTTCGATGCATCCTCACCATCGATCTGCGTGCGCGCATTGAGATGCTGCAACACCTCGACGGTCAGCGGGCGAAAGGCCTTTTCCAGTGCATCGCGCATCACCGGATACCGTTTCAGTACTTGTTCGCGTACGACGGGCGCAGGCTGGTAGACCATCTCGACGTGACGCGGGTCTTCAAGAACCACCAGCCCGGTCATCGCCAGGGCCCCATCCGTGGAATAGACCATGCTCGCATTCACCCCCGACGTGCCCTCGGCGGCAGCCTTGATGGTGGCGGAGGTATCGCCACCGGCCAGCACGAGCAGTTGGTCACCGCGCAGGCGAAAACCATAGGCGGCCTGGAACGCAGGCAACGCCGCATCGCTTTCCACGAATTCCGCCGATCCCGCCAGATAGACGCGTCCGTTGCCATTCACCCAGCGTGCGAAGTCATCCAGCGTGCGCAATCGGTTGGCCTTTGCGATATCCGCACGCACCCCGATGGCCCAGTGATTGTCGGCTGGCGCGGGGTGCAGCCAGACCAGGTGGTTTGCCTCCTGGTCGAGCGACGAAGCCAGCGCATAGGCCCGCGCAGCATCCCGGAATGCAGGGTCGGCCTCCCGATGGAAGAAGAAACCTGCATTGCCCGTGTATTCCGGATACACGTCGAGATCGCCGTTGACGAGCGCACGTCGCACGATCGAGGTAGGCCCGAGCTGCGTGCGATCCGTCACCGGGATCCCTTCGCGGCGCAATACCTGGAGCACGATCTGCCCCAGCACAGCCCCCTCGTTGTCCGCCTTGGAACCCACCCGTACCGGTACCTCCGCCTGGGCGACGGCTATACAGAGCAGACACAGCAGGGCGACAAGGAGGCGCCGCAAGTCAGCGACCCAGCAAATCGGCGAACGTCCGCTTGAATGCCTCGTCGATCGGTGTCGCGTCCACGCTCGCAGGCAGGCCAATGAAACGCTGCTCGAAGGCGCGCACCGCTTGCGTGAAACGCTCCGCCCGCCCTTCGTCGTCGCCCTCTTCCACCGCGTAGGCCAGCGCGCGCGCCGCCTGCCCGGCCAGATCGACATCGTCCGGCAACGCCGAGATATCGCCCCAGACCTGCTTCAGGTAAGCCACGGCCAGCCCGGCGCGGCGCATGCGATGCAGCAGGCCTCGCGGCAATCCGTGCTCCGGCGCAAAACGCGCCACCACATCGTGGGCCTGATCGACAGGCGCCTGGCCCAGGTCGATGCGGATGCTCAGTGATGCGGTGTCGAACAACCATGAGCCCGGTGCAGGGGTGGCGCTGTATGGCAGCGCCCGGCCGTTGACCTCGACGCTTTCGGGAATACCGGCATCCAGCAGCTCCACGATGTAGGCACGCGTCGACGGCCTGCCGGGATAGTGGCCATCCATCGCATCGATATGCACCCGATGCGCACGATCGCCACGACGGCTGCGGACCGGCGTGCGGGCAAACTCGCCGCGCTGGTAACCCTGGCTCCGGCCATCGTCATCGTAGAGCGCCGTATGACCTTCGTCACCGGGAAACACCTGGAGAATCAGCGTATCGGGCACGCTGGCGAGATCGCGCAGGCCTTCGGGATAAAGCGGAATCACGCTGCCGGGCCGCACGAAGATGGGCATTTCCGCCAGCGTGTAATTGCGCTCCAGCACCTGTCCGCCCTCATAGGCCTCCGCACCGTCGCGGCTGTACCACAGGCCCGGCGGCAGCCAGACGGCGAAGGCGGCCGAGCCATCCTCGCTCACGGGAACGGTCACGGGTGCGACGAGGATGTCTTCTCCGAACATGTATTGCGCGGGGTGCGCATAGGCTTCCTCGTGCTCCGGCCAGTGGTAGTACATCGGCCGGACGATCGAGGTGCCTGTGTCATACGCGGCACGCGCGGCATCGTAGATATACGGCGCCAGCTGGTAGCGCAGGCGGATCGCCGCGAAGATCGCGTCGCCATAGGGCGGCCCGAAGTGCCATGGCTCCTTGTGCAGGCTGGCTTCCTTCGCCGAATGCGTACGCAGCACGGGGCTGAAGACACCCAGCTGCATCCAGCGTGCATAGAGTTCCGGATCGAGGTGACGCTCCGGTCGCGGTATGTGCTTGTGGAACGTGTGGCCACCGATGTCGTGACTCCAGTAACCGTAGAGCACGTTCGAGGCCATCGACGTGAAATGCGGCTGGAAGGCCAGCGACGTCCACGAGATCACGCTGTCACCGGAAAAACCGATGGGATAACGATGGTTACCCAGGCCACCCCAGCGGTGATAGATCAGCCCGCGCCGGTCGTCGTCGCGCTGCATCTCGGTGAAGAACACATGGTTGAGCCACCATGTGTTCGACAGGCCCGGCACCGCCCTGGATTCGGGCCACTGCTGCCAGTCGAGCCACCAGAAATCCACGCCCTGCCTTTCCAGCGGATGCAGGATCGTGTCGAACAGGGCACGCATGTACGGTTGCGACGCACCTTCGAAGGGAATGGGTTCGCGCGTGGAGGTATCCCACGACAGCACCTTCGCCATCGCGTCGTACTTTTCCTCGTGCGGCATCACGCCCGAGGCAGGATGCAGGTTCAGCGTGATGCGCAGGTTCTGTCCGTGCGCCCAGCGCATGAAGGCCGCCGGCTCCGGGAACAGGCTGCGATTGAAGGTATAGCCGGTCCAGCCGGACTGCTCGCCGAACACGTCGTGCTGTTCGTGGCCCGGCCGTAGCGACAGGCCCGGCGTGGTATGCCAGTCCATGTCGAGCACCAGCACATCGAGCGGAATGCGCTCCTTCTCGAAACGCGCCCCCAGGGTGCGCAGTTCTTCGTCGGCGTAATTCCAGTAGCGCGACCACCAGTAACCGAAGACGAAACGCGGCGGTACGGGCTGTGGCCCGGCGATGGCGGCGAAATCGGCGAGGCCCGCACGGTAATCGTGGCCATACCCGAAGAAGTACAGATCCTGGCGTTCACCGTGCGGACGCGGTATCACCCAGCCTTCGTCGTCGATGCCGAAGCCTTCCGTGTCGTCCACCACATGCCAGCCATCTCGCGCGATGAGGCCTTCTTCCAGCGGCAGCTTGCTGCCGTCCTGCCAGGTATCGCCCTCGTAGCGGTCGAGGGTGCGGTAGGTGCCGCCGAGGTTGTCTTTCTGGACATCGCCGGGATGCCAGGTGAGATCACCCGAGGGACGAAGCACGTCGATGGCAAGATTCGCGGCCGTGAAACGGCCCGTGCCTTTCTGGTAGCGCAGGCGGAGATTGCCGGTATCGATGTCCAGCGTGCTGTCGTCCTCGTTCAGCGAGAACATCGGCACGTCGACGGCGCGGTGGACGACGATCTGGGTACGCCCGTCGCGGAACTGCCGGTCGGCACTCCATTCCAGGCGGATCAGGCGTGGCGACAGCACGGTGAAGCGAACCTCGCCCCGTTCCACGGTGGCTTCCGGTTGCGCGGCGGCGCCCTGGGGCGTCGTGTCGGTCGTGGCTTCCATGGGTCGGGCAGCACCCCTGTGGCAAACGAAGGGGCCATTATGACGCGTCGCCGCATCGACACGGTGAAAGCGCCAGCTTGACGCGACGTGCACCCTCGCCCCGTCACCGTCTGTCGATCGTCACCCAAGCGAGGAGAGGACCATGAACGAAGACCAGATCCGCGGTGCGGCCAATACCGTAGGCGGCCGTGTGCAGCGTGCCGCTGGTGCCCTTACGGGCGATCACGAACTCGAAGCCGAGGGCGCCGTCCGCGAAACCGCCGGTCGTGTGCAGGCCAAGGCCGGCGAGGCGGTGGAAAGCGTGCGCGAAGCGGTGGCCCACCGTCCGCTCGGTGCCATCCTCAGCGGCTTCGGCGTGGGCATCCTCGTCGGCATGCTGCTGGCTCGCCGCGACTGAGCGAGCAACTCAGCCGACCAGGCAGCGGTCGCGCCCGGCGCGCTTGGCCGCGTAAAGCGCCTGGTCGGCCCGCTCGAAGGCGGTGATGGCGGTGTCGCGCGAGGCAAAGCGCGTGATGCCGCCTGACATCGTCACCGCCACCGGTTTGCCGCCCGCGTGGAAGGCCAGTCTGGCCACGGTGGCACAGAGCCCTTCGGCTGCCGCCAGCGCGGCATCGATGTCCTGGTCGGCAAATACCACCACGAACTCCTCGCCGCCGTAACGGGCCACGAAGCTGTCTTCACCCAGCGCCTGCGTGAGCGTGCGCCCGACAATGCGCAGCACGGCGTCGCCCGCCGCGTGACCGTAGGTGTCGTTGATGGCCTTGAAGTGATCGATATCGAAAGCGGCGACGCAGGCCTTGCCGCCCTGGCGCACCTCGCGCTCCACATCGCCCATACGCCGTTCCCAGGCCAGCCGGTTCGGCAGTTCCGTCAGCGGATCGGTGAGCGCCCTTTCGTGTTCGCGACGCAGGGAGTCCTGCAGGGTGCTCGCCTGGGTTTCCAGTTCTTCCACGCGATGCCGCATGCGCCGCGCCCGGTCGCGGTAGGCCGTCAGTCGCGCATCCTCGCGCTCGCGATGCTCGCGGAAATGGATGTCGATCATGGACAGTCGTTCGCTGACCTGGGCTCGCAGCCCGGCCAGGTCGGTGGCGGCACTTACCTGCTCTTCGAGCAGGCGCATTTCGATGTGGACGCGGGCATCCAGCGTACGGGTCTGGTTCTCACCTTCCTCTGCCTCGCGCATCCCTCCCGTCAGGAAACGGGTGACGTCGCCGAGCCGCGCACCGACTTCCGCCAGCAGATCCTGGAGTCGGGCGATATCTTCACGCAGGGCCTCTACCGTATCGGTATCGCCCGCGACATGGGGAACGTCCAGGGCGGCGACGGCTGCGCTCAGGTCATCCAGCAACGGTTCGATGACATCGACCGACTGGGCCGAGTGCAGGCTGCCCGTCAGGCGGTCGAGCAATGCATCGGCATCGGGACTCTGGCCCCGCGCCAGCAGGGCGAGGCGCAATGCGAGGCGACGCAGGCCTTCCTCCACCTGGCGGAAGTCGTGCTCGTCGCGCTCCATCCGTTCCAGCGCGAGATGGTATTTCCGCTCCCACTGATCCTGCTCCACCCGCGCCCCCGACCCGATCGACGTTGGCGCACATCCTACGCCCCGTTCAGGCCGACGCCACGGTCTGCGCATCGTAGAAATCGCAAAGATCGGCAAACGGCATCGGCCGGCCGATGAAATAACCCTGGGCATGGTCGCAACCGACACCCACCAGATAGTCGAGACTGCCTCCGTCTTCCACGCCCTCGGCCGTCACCCGGAAGCCGAGGCGCTGGCCCAGCTCCACCAGTGAACGCACGATGGTGCGGTCGCTGGCATCGGTGGCCAGCTGGCGGACAAACATGCGGTCGATCTTCAGCTCGCTGACCGGAAGGCGACGCAGGTAGGCGAATGAGGTCTGGCCGATGCCGAAATCGTCGATGGCCACGTCGATACCCATGTCGGCGAAGCGGCGCAGCACGCCGAGCGCTGCCTCCGGTTCGCCGATCACCGCGCTTTCGGTCACTTCCAGTGCGATGGCACGGGCGGGAAGCCCATGCATCGACAGCAGTTCCGCGACGCGATCCGGCAGGCCGATATCACCGATGTCGCGGGCAGAGAGGTTCAGCCAGACCTTGAGCGGACGGCCTTCATGATGCAGCCGTGCCGCCGAGGCGATTCCCCGTGCCAGCACCCAGCGCGTCAGGCGGCCGATATTGCCGGTTTCCTCCGCGACGCCGATGAACTGGTCCGGCGGCACCATGCCGTGACCGGGCCGGTGCCAGCGCACCAGCGCTTCCGCCGCATCGATGCTGCCGTCGGCAAGATGACGCTTGGGCTGGAACCACAGTTCCAGCGCATCGCCGTCGATGGCATCGCGCAGCTCGCTCATCAGCGACAGGCGTTCGGGCCGGTGCGGATCGGTGCATGGGTCGTAGACCTCCACGCCGGCGGACGAGCCGATGGCCGCAAATTCCGCGACCTCGGCACGCCGCAGCAGCGCCGCCGCGCGGTCGCCGTGCGACGGCGCCAGCGCGATGCCGACCGCAGGCCCCATGTCCATGGAAATCTGCGCTTCCTGGTAGGGCTCGGCCAATGCGTCCATCACTCGTCGCGCCATGATCGCGGCCGCGCTGACGTCACCGCCACGTAACCAGATGGCGAACTGCGTATCGGTCACCCGCGCCACGAGATGCCTGCCTGCGATGGTACCCACGCGGCGGCCTGCGTCGTCCATGAGGCGATCGGCCAGCGCGTGGCCCAGGGTCTTCACGATATCGGTGAGCCGGGTCACCCCCACCATGAGCAGCGCGCCGCCGCGATCCGGCTGCATGCCCAGGTCGGTATCGATCGCATCTTCGGCGGCGGCGCGATTGGGCAGGCCAGTTACCGGATCGTGCATGGCCTGATGGCGGATGCGCCGTTCGCGCTCACGCACGGCCTCGCCCATGGTGCGGAACGCCCGGGACAGATCACCGATCTCGTCCTTGCGACTGACCGGCGGAGCATCCTGGTAGTCGCCACCGGCAATGCGCCGGGCCGCTTCGGCCAGCGCTTCCAGCGGACGCGACACGCCGCGCGCCACCAGCCACGACGCCACCAGACCGCCCGCCAGCCCGAGCGCCAGCAGCCCCAGCCACGCACTCCAGATGGCCTTGTAAGGACGCATCGCGTCATCCAGCGAGTAACCCATCACCGCGAGTACGTCGCCGCTGCCGCGCGGCTGTTTCAAGGGCTGGGCCAGCGCAATGTATTCGCGGCCGTTCATGTGCGTGAGGGTGGGTGCACCGGGCAGGCCTTCGCCACGCTCCGCGAAACTCGCGGTCAGCTCCGGCAGCGAATCACCATGGGCGATGACCCGGTAACCATGCGCACCATCGCGCGACACCAGCTCGACGTCGCGCGGGAGTGCGGAAAGCCGCTGCATATGCGCCACCAGCGCATCGTCCAGCGGAATGCTTGCCGCCACCAGGCCCACGGGCTGTGGGGCATACACCGGCACCACCACGACCCAGAACGCCTTGCCGTTCATCACCACCACGGCGGCGGCATGCCCGTCGTACGCTCCCGACACCAGGTCAGGGAAGGCGAATGGCTGGCCGTCGCCCGCCGATGTCGTGGAGTCGATCTGCACGCGGCCATCCAGGCCGATCAGCTGCATGCGCGCCGCGCCGACACGACTGCCATGGTTGCGCAGCACCGACACGATGGTGCCGCGGTCGCGCGTGCCGATGGCCGAACGCAGGGCGTAATCGAGCGACATGATCTGCACGCCGGACGCCACGCGCCCGGACAGGTCGTTCATCTGCGCGACGAAGGCTTCCGCATTCGCCGTGAGCTGGTCGCCCCCCTGCATCAGCAGGTGCCGGCGTGCCACCTCGTAGGCCAGTCCGGCGGTGAGGCCCTGGACGAGGATCAGGGCGGCGACGAAGAACATCGCCAGCCGCGTACGGAAGCCGGGGAGCCGCACGAAACCGTCACATGCCCGGGTGGGTGCGATCCATCGCAGTACGGGGGTCGGGCAGGAGGGGCGCCACCACGAATCGCAACACCGTGTCGCCATTCCCGGCGACGGTCAGGTCCTGGATCGGCAGGGTGATGGCCGGACGCAGCTGCGGATGCCAGGCGTGCGCCATGTAGTGGCCGGCGGGAACGCCGTCCATATGGGCTTGGCCCCGGGCGTCGGTCACGACGAGGTCGGGGTCCTTGGTCACGTACAGGTAGGTGAGCATGCGGTCGTGGATATTGCAGCCCACGGCGGCCACCCCGGTCTTGTCCACTTTGAGTGGCTTGGACGATTCACCCGTGTCCAGCACGAACTCGAAGCGGGCGATGTCGGAAAACGAATAGACCTGGTGGTCGATCTCGTCGCTGTTGCGGAAGACCACGCTGTCACCCGGATGCATGGCCGTGACGTAGGGGTTGAAGGTCTGGTCCTTCTGATCCACGTAGCGGGTGACCGGGCGGATGGCCCGGGCCGGCTTGTCGCCGTCCGGGCTGAGGCTGACCACGGCATCCGGTACCGGGTGGCCATCGACATCGACGACCTCGACGCGGACCGTCCCGGCCTGCGCCAGGGACGCGGAAAGCGCGAACGACGTCGCGACGGCGAACAGGCTGCGCATGGGCTACCTCGCTGATGGGGCGCGTAGCCTAGCCTAGTCGGCAGATCCCGATCTTGGCCGTAATTTCCGGCAGGAAACCCGGCTTCTTACGCTTCGACCAGATGCAGCAGGGGGAACGGACGTCCCTCGCCATCGGTTTCCGAGCGACCACCCACCGTGAAACCACGGGCGCGATAAAAACCCAGCGCATCCGGGTTCTGCTCGTTCACATCGACGGTAAGCGCACCCTTCAGGCCACGCGCGTGGGCCAGCAGCCGCGAGCCGCCGCCCTGGCCGGCGTGCTCCGGATCAAGAAACAGCGCTTCCAGCTTGCTGCCATCCAGGCCCATGAAGCCCAGCGGCTGGCCCTCGGCGGTGGTGAGCACCCAGACCTCGAGCATCGGCAGCGCGCCATCGCGCACGGCGGGAATCAGCCCCTCGATATCGGCCTCGGAGAGGAAATGGTGGGTGGCGCGGACGGAGCGGAGCCAGATATCCAGCAGCACGTCGCGGTCGGCGGGGGTATAGGGTCGGATATTCATTCCCGGGAATATAACCTCATCGAAGGATCTTGCGATCTCCACTGACGTAAAATGCCTTTCATGCGCATTGGTCCCTACGATATCGCGCCGGCCGTGGTCCTCGCGCCCATGGCCGGTGTCACCGACAAGCCCTTCCGCCTGCTGTGCAAGCGCATGGGGGCTGGCCTTGCCGTGTCAGAGATGACCACCGCCGATCCGCGCCTGTGGAACACACGCAAATCGCTGCGGCGCATGGACCACGACGGCGAACCGGAACCGGTCAGCGTGCAGATCGCCGGCTACGACCCGGGCATGCTCGCCGAAGCCGCCCGTTACAACGCCGACAACGGTGCGCAGATCGTGGACATCAACATGGGATGCCCGGCGAAGAAGGTGTGCAACGTGTGGTCGGGCTCTGCCCTGTTGCAGGACGAACCGCTGGTGGCGCGCATCCTCAAAGCCGTGGTCGCCGCGGTGGATATCCCGGTGACATTGAAGATCCGCACCGGCTGGGACCGCGACCACCGCAACGCCCTCACCATCGCGCGCATCGCGGAAGACGCCGGTATCGCCGCCCTTGCCATGCATGGCCGCACGCGGGCCGATAAATACGAAGGCGACGCCGAATACGAGACCATCGCTGCCGTGAAGGCCAGCATCGGCATTCCCGTGCTCGCCAACGGCGATATCACCACGCCGGCCAAGGCGCGCGAAGTGCTCGCCGCCACCGGTGCCGATGCGGTGATGATCGGCCGTGGTGCGCAGGGGCGACCGTGGATCTTCCGCGAGATCGCGCATCACCTGGAAACCGGTGGTTACCTCGCGGAACCCACGGCCACCGAGGTGTGCGACATCCTCGTCGGCCACCTCGAACACCTTTACGCGTTCTACGGCGAGGTGATGGGCGTGCGCATCGCGCGCAAGCACCTGGGCTGGTATGCGAAAGACCGCCCTGAAAACGCGGCCTTCCGCCATGTGGTGAACCGCGCCGAAGACGCGGCCACCCAGTTACGCCTCACGCGCGAGTACTTCGACGCCCTCGCGGCGGGCGTGTCCCTGGCCGCCTGACCGCCCGTCACCTGTAGGAGCGCGCCTTGCGCGCGACAGGCGTGGCAGAAACATCTTCGTTCCGCGATAACCGGTCGCGCGCAAGGCGCGCTCCTACAAAAGCAGGGTGCAGGTTATTTACCGGCCGACGGAATCTCTGCAAACAACTTCACCACCGCCGTCATGTGCAGATCGCCCATGCCTTCGGCCAATGCACGATCAAACACGTCGCGGGCCGCGGCAATCGTCGGCGCATCGGACGCCGATCCGCATTCGGCTACGGTGTAGTTGAAATCCTTGTCGATCAGTCTGACCGGAAACATCGGCTTGAAGTCACCCGCCGTGATGGACGCCATGATGCGCCCGGCGATGACGCTCCATACCGGCGTGGCGGCCATGGCGTCGAAAATGGGGGCCGCATCCACACCGGCCTTCGACAGCATGCCGCTGATTTCCGCCAGCGCCGTCACCTGCACGCCGAGCATGGTGTTCGTCGCCAGCTTCGTCAGCGCACCACAGCCCAGCGGGCCCACCCGTTTCACCGTGGAACCCATGTGCAGGAGCAACGGGGCCGTGGCCGCGCAGGTCTCTTCGTCACCGCCGACGAGGTACACCAGCTGCCCTGCCTCGGCCTGGGGCAGGCTGCCGGAGACCGGTGCTTCGATGAAGCGGACATGCCGTGCGGCCGCCGCTTCGCCAAGCTCACGAATCCAGGCAGGTGAGAGCGTCGAGCTATCGATCGCAATGGTGTCGGATGCGATGCCATGAAGCGCACCGTCGGATGCATCCATCCAGACATGTTTCGACACCACGTCATCGGACAGCATCGCGATGACGTATTCCGCGCCCTTGACCGCATCGCGCGGCGTAGCGGCCCAGGCCGCTCCACGTACCGAAGCATCGATCTCGTCGTTACGGGTGCGGTTCCAGACCGTCACCTCGTGGCCCGCGGCGATCAGCCGGGCGCACATGCGCCGGCCCATGCCACCCAATCCAAGGAATGTCACTTTCATTGTCGCTACTCCGCAAGTTGACCGCCGCCCATGGTGACGCCTTCCCTATGCCGCTGCGATGGCCTGGACGGCATATGTGTCATGCCTTTGCGTCAACAATGCACCGCGCTTACCGGGCCATCCGCGTCGGCGTGTCGTCCGGCAACGCGACACAGGATGGCAAGGCCGCGCGTCCGTAACGCTCCGTGTAGGCACGCACCGTGTCGTAGAACATCTCGTCCGACGGACGGCGGCCAAAGGCATCCGCGTGGCTCGCCTGCGCGACCTGTGCCAGCAGGCTGGCGCATTCGCTGCGATAGCCCAGTTCCAGGAACAAGGCCGCCGCCCGGGCTACGTCGCCCAACGGGGCCGGAGCAAACGAACGGACCCCGGGATCTTCCACCAGCATGCCAGCCTCTCCACAGGCCGCCTTGATCGACAGCGCCTCACGCAGCTTCGCCTCCGCATCCTCGCCCCGGTAGCGGCAGCGATCGCTCCACCAGCTCCAGTAGTGGATCGTATCGCCAAGACCATGCAACGCATCGGCCAGCAGGGTTTCACCGCCCTGCACCGCTTCGTTGGATATCACGAGCACAAGACTCTCGCCCTCGCCCAGGCGAACCTTCGTCGCAGCCACGTCGGCGCCCACGCCCATCGGTTGCGAGCAGGCAACGTACCAGCCCTGCGTGGTTCGTGCAGACGTCGCGGGACGACCTTCGATCCCTGCGGCGCACACCAGGCGGAATGCGATATCGCCTTCGGTGCAGGTCACGATACGGACGAAGCGGCCCTTCGGTAGCGGCTGGCCCGACCGTGATTCCGTCAGCGGCATGAAATCCGCCACACGCAGCTCCGCTCCCTCGCGACGTCCCGTGGTCTCCAGCACGTTGGTGCCTGGCACATAAGCCTGCTGCCATTCCACCTCGCCATCGACATGCAGGCTCAGCAGGTCGCGCTCGTCGTGTGATGGACGCAGCAATCCCGCCTCGCGATCGATGGCGAGACAGGCCAGGGCCGCATCGGCGCGGACCCGCGCAAAACCACGCAGGTCACCGAGTGGCAGGCCGCGCGACGGCGGCTGGCCGTGCGATACGGCCTCGAGCTTGGACAGGTTCACCGTGGGTCGTTCCGGGCGCCTGGGGAGGGGCGCGAGCGCGCGGAGGTTGGCCGAGCGGCCGCCAAGGAGGTGTGAAAGAACCCGTGGGCCGACTTCATGCTCACGGCGCGCGGCGTAGAATCAGCTTTCCGACGACCGACCGAGCGCCCGCCATGAGCGAGAAAGAAGTCCCCGGTATCGAGGAATACGACGCCCCCGCCGGCGGCTGGGGGGCCCTGGGCGCCGTGGCCCGCGCCCTCAGCGGCCAGATGGCGATCGCCCGGGAGTCCATCGCCCTGCACAAGGTCAACCAGCCGCACGGGTTCGACTGCCCCGGCTGCGCATGGCCCGATCCGAAGGAAACCTCCTCCTTCGAATTCTGCGAGAACGGCGCCAAGGCCGTGTCCTGGGAAGCGACCGCCAAGCGCGTGAAGCCCGAGTTCTTCGCAAAGAACACCGTCAGCGATCTATGGAAGCTGACCGACTACACCCTGGAGGGGCTGGGGCGGCTTACCCACCCCATGGCCTACGACCGTGACAGCGACACCTTCCGGCCCATCGGCTGGGACGAGGCCTTCCAGCGCATCGGCGCGGCACTGCGTGCCCTGCCCGATCCGGACATGGCGGAGTTCTATACCTCGGGACGTGCCTCCAACGAAGCGGCCTTCCTGTATCAGCTGTTCGTCCGCGAATACGGCACCAACAACTTCCCGGACTGCTCCAACATGTGCCACGAGGCCACCAGCGTGGGCCTGCCGAAGTCGGTGGGTTCCGGCAAGGGCACCGTGACGCTGGACGACTTCGAGCAATGCGATGCGATCTTCTGCATCGGCCACAACCCCGGCACCAATCATCCGCGCATGCTTTCCACCCTGCGCGAAGCCTCGCTGCGCGGCGTGCCCATCGTGGTGCTGAACCCGATGCCCGAGCGCGGGCTGGAACGGTTCACCTCGCCGCAGCATCCCACCGAGATGCTGACCGGACGCTCGGTGCGCATCGCCTCCACCTATTACAAGGTGAAGATCGGCGGCGACGTGGCCGTGCTCAAGGGCATGATGAAGACCCTGATCGAGACGGACGCCATTGCGCTCACCCTCGGCGAGCCTCCCGTGCTCGATCACGAATTCATCCGGGACAACACGCTGGGCTACGACGCACTCGCCGCCGACGTGCTCGGCACGTCGTGGGCGGATATCGAGCGCAAGTCCGGCCTCACGCAGGAACAGATCGAAACGGCCGCCGACATCTATGCGAAGGCGAACAACGTCATCATCTGCTACGGCATGGGCATCACCCAGCACAAGCACGGCACGGAAAACGTACAGCAGATCGCCAACCTGCTCCTGCTTCGCGGCAACATCGGCCGTCCCGGTGCCGGCATATGCCCCTTGCGCGGACACAGCAACGTGCAGGGCGATCGCACCGTGGGCATCACCGAGAAGCCCAATGCGGAACTGAACGACGGTATCCGCCGCACTTATGGGTTCGAGCCGCCCACCGAACACGGTCACGATGCCGTTGCGGCCGTGCTCGCCATTCGCGAAGGTCGTTCGAAGGCCATGATCGCCCTGGGTGGCAATCTCGCCGTGGCGATGCCCGATACCGATGAAACCTTCGGAGCGATGCGCAAACTCGATCTTGCCGTGCACATCGCCACGAAGCTCAACCGCTCTCATCTGCTCCTGGCGAAGGAATCCTTCATCCTCCCGTGCCTGGGCCGCACGGAGCTTGACGAGCAGGCGACGGGACCGCAGGCGGTGACCGTCGAGGATTCCATGTCGATGGTGCATGCCTCGATGGGCTCGCTGACACCGGCTTCGGAGCATCTGCGCTCCGAACCCTGGATCGTGGCCGGCATCGCCAAGGCCACCCTGCCGGCGACAAAGGTGGACTGGGACCGACTGGTCGGTGACTACAACCTGATCCGCGACGATATCGAGAAGGTGTTCCCCATCTTCTACGACTTCAACCAGCGCGTGAACGTACCGGGTGGATTCCGCCTGCGTGTCGCCGCCAGCGAACGCGACTGGGCCACGCCGGAGAAGCGGGCGCATTTCCTGCTGGCGGCGGGCCTGAACGAAGACGACGCCACGGACCAGGACATCCTGGTGCTCACCACCCTGCGCTCGCACGACCAGTACAACACCACCATCTACGGACTCAACGATCGCTATCGTGGCGTGAGCGGACGACGCGACGTCGTCTTCATGCACGCCAGTGACCTGGCTGCACGGGGCCTGGCGCACGGTGATCGCATCGACATCCATGCCACGGGTGCAAACGTCGCCGATGGCCGCGAACGCGTGGTGCGTGGATTCACGGCCGTTGCATACGACATCGCCGAAGGTTCCGTGGCGATGTACTACCCCGAAGGCAATGCGCTCATCTCGCTGGAAAACCACGACGCGGCATCCGGCACGCCCACCTACAAGTCGGTGCCGGTACGCATCGTCGCCTCGACGCTTCCTGCCAGCAACACGCGCAGGAAGCCATCGCATGCATGACGGCCCGCCGCTGTCCGGCTGCGCGACACGCACCATGTGGCGTTACGAGGCCGGTCACGGCACGGACGCCACCGACCGGTTAGCCGAAGAAGTTCCGGTCGCCATCCACCTCGATGGTGACAGTTTCGCCGTGATGATGGCTTCCCCACTGGATATCGAGGACTTCGCGCGAGGCTTCGCACTGACCGAAGGCCTGCTTTGCTCCGCCGACGACATCGCCGCCCTCACCGTCGAACACCTGCTGGAAGGCATCAAGGTCAACATCGAATCCCGTGCAGGAGCGCGCCTGGCGCGCGACCAGCCGGCACGTACCCTCCCCTCCCGCACCGCCTGCGGCATCTGCGGCACCCGCGACCTGGAAGACGTGATCCGTCAGCCGCCGAACGTAGGCACCGGCCCTGTCCTGCATCCGACCACGATCCAGCAGGCCCTACAGTCCATCGGCCCGCACCAGCACCTCAACACCGTCACGGGTGCCGTGCACGCCGCGGCATGGTTCGATACCGGGGGCAACATCACGCTGATCCGTGAAGACGTCGGCCGCCACAACGCGCTCGACAAGCTTATTGGGGCGATGCTCGTTGCCAACGTTGATCCGCAGGCAGGCTTCGCCCTGATCACCAGCCGCGCCAGCTATGAAATGGTGACCAAGGCCGCGACGGCGGGGATCACCACACTGGTGGCGATCTCAGCGCCGACGGCGCTGGCCGTGCAGCTGGCCAAACGTTGTGGCGTGACGCTGGCAGGGTTCGCGCGGCCCGGGCGGTTCAACGTGTATTCGCATCCCCAAAGAATCCAGCCCGCGCACAGCCCCCTGTAGGAGCGCGCCTTGCGCGCGACCGGCGGTGCGAATGCGTTGAAGGGTCTCGCGACAACCGGTCGCGCGCAAGGAGCGCTCCTACAAGGTGTTATTGCGGCGGCGGAGGCTGTCTTTCACATCCACGTCGAACAGTACCTTCGTCGCCGCCGTGTTCAGCCCGGGAATATCGAACACCAGCCCATCCTTGCTGGGCAGCCGCTCCCTCAGGGCCAATAACTGCACGCGCGGCACCTCCAGCCTCCACTCATGCGCCGTGCCAGCCAGCACGCAGGCATCCCGCTCCGTCGCATCGATGGCATAGCGCATAGTGAACGCCTTGCCGAAGGCGGTGGAGCCGAGCAGCGCCACGTTGTCGAGCAGCTCGATCAGTTCGTCTTCATTGATCCGCACCCGGATCGTGTCGTTTTCCAGCTGCACCCTCATGTGTTCGCCTCGCGCCATTCGTCCGGTGTATTGCAGTTGACCAGCCACCGTGTGTCCAGTGTGTCGAGCGGCAGGTGCGTTGCCTTCAGGCACGAGAGAAGGGTGCCTGGGGATCGTTCGGATGACGGTCGTTCCATCAACTGCTCCACAAGCGCCCTCACCTCATCGTCGAGATCAAGGACGAAGGGCAGCGGATGGCCCTGCCAGTTGGCGGCCGCCCCCGCGCATTCCAGCAAGGGACGCAGGACGGATACGCACAATCCCGGCATGTCCACCGGGACCACGAGCCAACGGCCATCGGGGAGGAAAGGCGCGGCGCTGGCGATGCCGCCGAGGGGGCCGGCGTTATCGAAGTGATCGGGAATGCCGCCCGGGCGAGAACCGCTGACCACGACCAGGTCGGCACCGGCGTCACGGAGTACCTGGGACGTGCGATTCAGCAAGGTGGTGCCGTCGATTTTCAGCAGGGCCTTGTCGTGGCCCATGCGGGAGGAGCGGCCGCCTGCGAGGATGAGGCCGCCAGTCAGGGGTTGCAGGGCGGTGGCTTGGCGGTTGGGCATGGGGGAAGGATAGCGCGCGCGACCACCTGCTTGTGTAGGAGCGCGCCTTGCGCGCGACCGGTTTTTGCGATCACGCCTCACGCTCATCGTTCGCGATCATCTCCATTCCTTCGCTTCGTCCGGTCGCGCGCAAGGCGCGCTCCTACACATGCAGGAATCTCGCGCAGAAACCGATACCTCGCATCCTCCCGACCGTTTCTGCCTATTCGCGCCTACAACGGACGCCCTATATCGCCACCCCATCCCACGGGGCACGCTGCTCGCCAGCGCGTCGACGCGCGCCTCCCGAACCCCACATCCGCAGCGCACAGGAGAGCGACATGGACCACAATGCGATGGGCACGGACCCCTGCGATAGCCAGAACGACGCCATCTTCAACACCACCACGCAGAAGCGCACGCATGTCGACCCACGGACGGGCTTGTTCGAGGCACTGGTGCCACTGCAAAAGATCACCGGCAATGCCGGACAGGGCCCGGTCATGGACCTGAGCCTGTACTACTCCCCTGTGGTGAACAACATGGCCGCCCTCGGCGATGGCTGGTCATTTGCCGTCACCACCTGGTACGAGAAGAACGACGACCTCACCCTGCATACCGGTGAGGTGATCGACGTCAAGAAGGGTGCAACCTTCAAGAACGCCGCCGTGAAAATCACCTGGACGGACAACAACACGACCATGACGGTCGAACGCACCGACGGCCGCGTGGAAACCCTCAAGAAGCAGGGTGACAGCCAGATCTGGGTGCCGCAGAAATTTACGACCGACG
>NZ_JAARLZ010000017.1 GCF_011759365.1 Luteibacter anthropi | reverse complement strand
CGGCGATAAACGCCACAAACGACAACACCGAAAACATCCGCGCCCCCGTCGCCAGCGAACAGCTCTGGCCATAACTGCTCATGTAGACAAGCAGGTTCACCACCAGCAACACCAGCGCGACGCCTACTTCCCACAGCCCCACGATCATTTCGCCCCTCCCAAGGCACGCACCTCATCGCACATGCGCCGCACGTTCGCCTGCTTGGTGCATTGCAGGCCCATGCGATAGAGCACATTGACGCCCGACATGGCCCAGGCGACGCAGCGTTGATTCGGCAATTCGGTTTCGGCCATGTATTCGGTCAGCACCGACTGCATCGCCTCGGCATACGCCTGCCACGCGGTCGCGTCATTCATCAACGTATCCATGCTGGCCTCGACATTCAGGCCAAAGCTCCCCTCGCCGAGGACGCCTTCGTCTTTCGGATCACTCATGGTTTGGTTTTTCCCTGGTACGCCGCTTCCGAGCGGGGGGCACGCCAAGGGCCGTGCCCCTCATCGACTCGGGCGACGAGATCTCACGAGTCCCGCGTTTTGTCCGGTTTTCTCACAGGCAGGGCGCTACGCGCCGGGTAGGACGGCAGAGCCAGAAACCGTGAGAAATCAGGACGAATGCGGGCGTTAGCCGCGTCCTGACAGGTGTTTAGGACGTCCCTGGACCGTCCGGGACAGACGGTGGGTGTGAGAATGCCTTAAGATTTGGCACAGCCATATCAACTCCTTCAGATAGTTGGTTTGGTCAGCGGGTCAGGGGTGCTCGAACACCTCTGGCTCGCGTCTTTCTCGATACGTCGAGCGATGGTTGTCTGCCGAGCCCTCAACGAACGAGCAGACAACGCGCACACCGTACCAAATTGCGCACGCGTTTGGATATGGAAGGATTCTGAAAAATCGTCACCACACGCTCGTCGTTCCTGCGCACGCAGGAACCCAGCGCCCCGGTTTACCAGTAAGCGCGATGACGTTGCATCGGCTTTGGCACCGATCGTTTCGATATCCATCCAGCGCCACACAATCCCTGTAGGAGCGCGCCTTGCGCGCGACCGGATGCATCGGAACGATGAAGATGTTCGCGATAACCGGTCGCGCGCAGGCGCGCTCCTACACGACAGTAGTTACGTCAGGTTAGTCGTGATGTGGCGCCGGCCGCATCAGCGATCCATCGTGCGACACCGCATACCTGTAGGAGCGTGCTTGCGCGCGACCGGTGATATCGAAACGATGATGATGTTCGCGATAACCGGTCGCGCGCAGGCGCGCTCCTACACGACAGTAGTTACGCCAGGTTAGTCGTGAGGTGGCGCCGGTCGCATCGGCGGTCCATCGTGCGACACCGCATCTCTGTAGGAGCGTGCTTGCGCGCGACCGGTGGGATCGAAACGATGATGGTGTTCGCGATGACCGGTCGCGCGCAGGCGCGCTCCTACAACAAGCTGCCGCGACGTGGGGAGAGGCGGCGGGGGCGGCCCTTGGCGCGACTTGATGGAGGCGAGGGGAGCGGGCGGACAAGGCCGCGTAGCGGGGCCGGCCAGGAAGGCCGGCCTTTTTCGCCGAGGCAGGAGCCGAGTCGAAAAACCCCGCCCGCTCCCCGTGCCCGAAGGGGCGAAGCCATAAGACACTGAGCCGCGCAGCGGCTCCTCCTTTCCCGAGGGACACCGCAGGCCGGCGCGACAAGGGCCGCCCCCGTCGCCTCTGCAACGCCACGTTCCAGCGCCGATGCGAGGGCGACAGGCGAGCCCACCCTACGGAGCGACGCACCACATGGGCTGCTTTACTACGGAGCGGCACCGTTTCAACCGGTCGCGCGCGAGGCGCGCTCCTACAGGGGTGGCGCGGGCCGGTGCCTCATGAAGCGACTTGCCGCTAAGCTCAATGCATCCCTCCACCGCGCCCAAGGCGCAAAGGTGTACGGCACCATGAAGAAGCTCATCAACGATCCCCGCCACGTGGTCCGCGACATGCTCGAAGGCACGGTCGCCCGATCTCCCGGACTGGCCCTGCTGGACACGGAGAACGTCGTCGTACGGCGAGATGCCGACGGAAGCCGGCAGGTGGCCGTGCTCTCCGGTGGAGGCAGTGGCCATGAACCCGCCCATGCGGGGTATGTCGGCCATGGCATGCTTACTGCCGCCGTTGCCGGCGATGTCTTCACCTCGCCCAGCGTCGACGCCGTGCTTGCCGGCCTGCGCTGTGTCGCCGGACCGGCCGGTGCCGTGCTGGTCGTCAAGAACTACACGGGGGACCGCCTCAACTTCGGCCTCGCCGCCGAAATGGCGCGGGCCGAAGGCATTCCGGTCGAGGTGGTGACCGTGGCCGACGACGTGGCGCTGCGGGATACCGTGCCGCCGGACCGGCGTCGCGGCATCGCCGGCACCGTGCTGGTGCACAAGATCACGGGCGCGGCAGCGGCCGCCGGCAAACCGCTGGCGGAGGTCGCCGCCCTCGCCCGTCGCGCCATCGGCGGACTGGGTTCGATGGGTATCGCGCTGGGCTCGTGCACTGTGCCGGCGGTGGGCCATCCCGGCTTCGAACTGGGTGAAGGCGAGATCGAATACGGCCTTGGCATCCACGGCGAACCCGGCGTGCGGCGTGGTGCGATGGCGAGTGCCGAAACTCTTGTCGATACCATGTTGCAGGCCATCGCCAGCGATCTTTCCCTCTCCGGACATCAGCGCATCGCCCTGCTCGTCAACGGACTCGGCGCCACGCCGCCCATGGAACTGGATGTACTGCTGCGTGACGCGCTGCACTGGCTGGATGCGCGCGGTATCGTCGTGGAGCGTGCGTGGTGTGGAAACTTTCTCACTGCTCTGGATATGCCGGGCTGCTCGCTTTCCGTCATGAAGGTGAATGACGAACTGGTGGCCCTGCTTGATGCCACCACCGATGCGCCTGCATGGCCTGGCGGTGGCAAGCTCAACGAAGTTCGTGTGATAGCCGCACCGCGCATGGCCGAACGTGCAACGTCATCAGCCAGGCCTTCTGCGGCCGGATTGAAGGTGAAATCTGCCGCTCACGCTGCGGCCCATGCCCTGATCGCCGCAGAGGACGAACTGACCGAACTCGACCGCAAGGCAGGCGATGGTGACCTTGGTATAAGCATGCGGCGCGGTGCCGAGGCCGTGCTTGCTTTGCAGGATCATGCATGGGTATCGCCCGAGGTCGCGCTGCTTGCCATGGCCGATGCGATGCGCCGTGCCATCGGCGGCAGCTCCGGACCGTTCTATGCCACGGCGCTCACGCGCGCCGCCCGCGAACTCGCTGGCATCGATGCACCAGGGCGCCAGGACTGGCACAAGGCACTGGCAGCGGCCACGCAGGCCATTACCGACCTTGGCGGCGCGAAGCCCGGCGACCGGACGATGCTGGATGCACTGCATCCGGCCTCGCTTGCATCCGGCGGTGCGCTACAAGCGGTGGCGCAGGCTGCACGTCACGGTGCGGACCAGACGGCCGCCATGCGGGCGCGCGCCGGGCGGGCGAGCTATCTCGGTGATCGTGCCTCAGGCATCCCCGATGGCGGCGCGGTCGCCGTGGCGATCTGGATCGAGGCGATCGTGCAGGCTCACGCGGACCACTGAACAGGCCCGGTGAAGCATTCGTTCGTGGTCAACCCGGCCAGATGATGGCCTGCGCTGCGATGACGCACTGTTTCTGTGCATCGTAGGTCACGGCCGGGGAACCATGCAGCACATAGCCCAGTGCAAGCGCTTCTGAAATGCGATGACAGAACGTAGCATCGTCCTTGCCGGTGATCAGGCGATAGACAGGCAGGTTATCGGGAGGTGCGGAAGCCATGGGTATGCCGCCAGCCGGAAGAGGTGCCCATCCTAGCAACAGTTTCCGATGCGTCCCATAAAAAACGGCGGCCCTTGGGCCGCCGCTTTTCTTTACGCCTGGGGACAGATTACTTGCCCTGCGGCGCCGTCCATTCCTTCAGCCATGCATTGACCGTCTCATGCCACTGCACGCTGTTCTGCGGCTTCAGCACCCAATGATTTTCATCCGGGAAGTGCAGCAGCTTGCTCGGGATGCCACGACGCTGCAGCGCGGTGAAGGCACCCATGCCCTGCGTATCCGGAATGCGGAAGTCCTTGCCGCTGTGGATGATGAGCATCGGCACGCGCCAGTCCTTGACGTGGTTGACCGGGTTGAAGCGCTCGTAGTTTTCCGGATGGTCGAACTGCGTGCCGCCGTTCTCCTTTTCTTCGAACCACAGCTCTTCGGTTTCGTAGTACATCGAGCGCGCATCGAACACGCCGTCGTGATCGACCAGGCACTTCCACGGCTGGTTCCAGTTGCCGGCGATCCAGTAGACCATGTAGCCGCCGTAGCTGGCGCCCAGCGCGCAGGCGCGGTCGCCGTCGAGGAACTTGTACTTCGACAGCGCCGAGCTCCAGCCCAGCTTCAGGTCTTCCAGCGGCTTGCCGCCCCAGTCGCCCGAGATGGCATCGGTGAAGGCCTGGCCGTAGCCCGTGGAGCCGTGGAAGTTGACCGTGACCACGGCGAAGCCCTGGCCCGCATACGTCTGCGCGTTCCAGCGGTAGCTCCAGCTGTTGGTCATGGCACCCTGCGGGCCGCCGTGGATGATGAAGGCCACCGGATAGGTCTGCCCCTTCTTGAAGCCTACCGGCTTCACCACATAGCCCTGAACGCTTTCGTTGTTCCAGCCCTTGAAGGTGAAGAACTCGAAATCACCGACCTGCGCATTCTTCAGGCGCTTCGCGTTGAAGTGCGTGATCTGCTTCAGGCCCTTGCCCTTCACGTCGGCCGTGTAGATGTCGGCCGGGCGCTTGAGGTCGTCACGGGTAAGCAGGATCTTCGACTTGCCCACCGAGTAGCCGGCCACCGAACCATCGGTCACCAGCGTGGTGACCTTGCCCGTCGCCACGTCCACGGCGAACAGCGGATGCTGGCCGTTGTCGTCGGCGGTGGTGTAAAGCGTCTTGCCATCGGCGGAAATCTGCAGGGCGCCAGCGGTGCGATCCCACGACGGGGCCACTTCGCGCTTCGTGCCCGTGGCAAGGTCGAGCGCCATGATGCCGAAGCGGTCGGCTTCCGAGCCGGGCTCCTTCATCGCGGTGTAGAACAGGGTCTTGCCGTCCGGCGACACCAGCGGGTTGGCGTCCCAGGCGGGGTTGTCGGCGGTGAGGTTCGCCGGCGCGGCGGAGCCATCGGCCGGTACGCTGTACACGTCGAAGTTGGTCGACCACGGCTCGGTCTTGCCGGCAATGCGCACGTCGAAGAACACCGTCTTGCCATCGGGCGAGAACGAGAATTCGTCGTCACCGCCGAACGGCTTGCTGGGCACGTCGCCGTCGATGCCACGGCTCAGCAGCACCGGCTGCGACGCCGTACGGGCGTCGGCGATGTAGAGCTGCGAGCGGCGACCGTCGGCCCAGGTATCCCAGTGGCGGACGAACAGCTTGTCATAGACCGTGCCGGTGGCCTTGTCCTTCTCGCGGCCGTCCAGACGCTCCTTCGTGCAGGCCAGGTCCGGGCAATCGGTGAAGACGTCGTAGCTCAGCAGCAGCTTCGCGCCGTCCGGCGAGAGCTTGAACGCGTTGACGTCGAGCGGGGCGTCGGTGACGGCATCGCCGTTACGCAACGCCAGGGCGAGGCCCTTGCCGCCATTGCCGGCATCGAAGGCGCGATGGAAAACCTGCGCGGTGCCGTCCTTCGGCGCCACGTAATAGATGGAGTGACCGTCCGGCGCCCAGCGCGGCGACGAGCCCTTCTCCACCACCTTGACCGGCTGCGGCGGCTTGTCGAGGTCGACCAGGTAGATCGCCGTGGAGCCCTTGTTCGCGGCGTAGTCGGTGCTGCGCAAGGTGAACAAGGCATAGCGGCCATCGGGCGAGAGCTGGGGATCGCCGACGCGATCCATCATCACCAGGTCGCGGATGGAGAACGGATGCGGCGAGGTATCGACCGCGTCGGCATCGGCGGCCAGGACCGGGCCGGACGCCAGCGCGAGGGCCAGCGCAGCGAGCAGGGGCTTCATGGGTTGGGGGACTCCCTTTGACGGAACTAGCCCGGCACGGTACGGGGCGGGGGCGTTGGGTGCAAGTTCGGGAACTGGCGCAAGGTACCTGCCGGAGCCTTCGGCTAGACTCCGGCGTTTGGTCAGGGGAAGACTTTCATGGGTATCTCCGCGCGACGCCGATGGCAGGTCGGGCACCTCGTTCTCATCCTGATCGCGCTGGGAGCCCTGGCGCTGCGCGTGCATTACGTGCACGCCACCATGGTGGAACAGGCAATACGCGGCGATGCCGTGCAGTATTACGCCTATGCCTGGAACCTCGTTCATCATGGCGTCTTTTCCAGTGCATCGCCCAAGGCAGCCCAGGTAGTCGCCGACAGTTTTCGCGACCCGGGATACCCGGCCTTCCTTGCCCTGTTGTCCGGCAGCGGGGCCATGGAAAACGAGTTCGTGCAGCGCGTGCTCATGGCACAGGCAGCACTGTCCGCCGCCACCGTATGGATATTCGCGATCCTCGCGTATCGCTGGGCAGGTTTCGTGTCGGCCTGTGCCGTTGGTATGCTGATGGCATTCTGGCCGCACCTGATGACCCTCGCGGACTGCGTGCTGAGCGAGACCCTGCTTGGCTTCCTGGTGGCCGTGGCCCTGCTGCTCACCGATAACATGCTCCGCCGTCCCCACCCCATACGCGCGGCTGCGGCAGGCATCGTGTTTGCCGTTGCCGGGCTAACCAATGCCGTGGTGGCACCATTTGCCCCCTTGCTGGCCCTTGCCATGGCATGGCGGGACCGCTCGAACCGGCGGCTGTGGATCGTCTTCCTGGCCGCCGCACTGCTTCCCCTGGCCGCATGGTCGCTTCGCGGCGCCCTGTTGCCACATGGCGGGAATTCTTCCTCGGACCGCGCCGTAATGAATTTCGTGCAGGGCTCCTGGCCTGATTATCACACGGCCTATCAGGCCAGCATCGACGGCGCTCCGCAGGCAAAAGCGCTCATGAAGCAGATCGATGGCGAATACCAGTTGCTCCGGCATGAGCCGGGCGCCGGGTTCCGGACCATGGCCGTTCGCATAAGCGAGGCACCAGGGCACTACGCGGGGTGGTATCTCAGCAAGCCGGCAGAGTTGTGGGGCTGGGTCATCGGCATCGGATATGGCGATATCTATGTGTTCCCCGCGTATGGATCTCCGTTGCTCATGCAACCGACACTCAGCGCCATCACCGGCTACCTGTTCTTCCTGTCGCCATTCATCATGCTGCTCGCCTTGGTCGGCGCATGCCTATCCCTCATCCCCCGGCTGCAGGCTGCCCCCGGGCTCCGCATCGCCACGGCCCTCGGCATCTGGGTCACCCTGGTCTATGGAATACTACAATCGGATGCCCGGTACTCCACGCCGTTCCGCGGCATCGAGGTCCTGCTGGCCGTGTTCGCCGTGGCGTTGACGGTTTCCACCCTACGCAAACGACGAAACAGCCAAGTTGCGAATGGACGCGTTACGTCATAGTGTGACGCCAGGGGTCAGAATACGGTGTCCTGCTGTGATCCGTTCTGCAATTGTGGATTGTCACAGCTTGTCAATTCTCCCCCCCTATGCAAAATCAGCTCGCCCACCGTGTGGGCTGGCCGTCCTGAAAAGGCTGGCATAGTCCATGCTTCGAGGGATAATGAGCGTCCTGGTCAGTCCTCGTACTCGTGATGAGGGGGCCGGATCAGCCAGTAGGGAAAGATCCGGCACTACAGCTCAGGGGCATCACAAACTTGCGGTTAGCCAACCAAAATTACCGAGGAAGTTCCATGAAGACCATCCAGAAGGGCTTTACGCTCATCGAACTGATGATCGTCGTCGCGATCATCGCGATCCTGGCGGCCATCGCCATCCCGCAGTACCAGAACTACACCAAGCGCGCCAAGGTGTCCGAAGGCATCGTGCTGGCCGACGCGGCCAAGCTGGCCGTGGCTGAAACGTTCCAGTCGCAGGGTGTGATGCCGGGCACGAACACCGCAGCTGGTTACACCACGGTTGCTACCACTTACGTGTCAGCTATCGCCATCCAAGCCAATGGCGTCGTAAAGGTCACTTATCAGGGTATCGGTACGGGTATTAACGGTCAGACCCTCTCCCTTACCCCCACCACGACAACGGGCGCGATCACCTGGAAGTGCTCCAGCTCGCTCCAGCCGCAGTATGCTCCGGCAAGCTGCCGCTGATCGCCTAGCTATTGCATCATGAAAAGCCCCGCCATCCGGCGGGGCTTTTCTTTTTCCATCCCCCGGAATCAATCCATGATCGATTTGTTCGAGCGTAGCCGCACAGCGCGAATTGCCATCCTGTTGGCCATCGCAGCTCTGACGGCTCTCATCTACGCGAACGGATTGCATGGCCCCTACCTGGTCGACGATCCACCGAACCTGGAGACCATCCAGCGATGGGTCAACGGCAGGCTCGACTGGCACTCGGCCCTCGAAAACCATTCAGGTCCACTGGGTCGCCCGGTATCGATGCTGACCTTCCTGATGGACGCCGCGCGCAGCGGCGCCATGTACCCGCAGACATTCAAGACAACGAATCTTGTCATCCACATTCTCTGCGGACTGCTTGCCTACGTGCTGTGCCGCCAGGTGCTGCGTCGCGTAGAGATCACGTGCAGCGTCGCTTCCACGACCGCCCTGTTCATCGCTGCATGGTGGCTGTTTCTCCCCCTGCACGTCAGTACGGTGCTCTATATCGTCCAGCGCATGGCCCAGTTGGGGGCGTTGTTCATCCTGCTAGCACTGACCCTGTACGTGTATCTCCGGCAGCACATCGAGCGCAACCGGGGACTGGCCCCACTTCTAGGTCTCTGGATCGCCGTCCCCCTTATCGTCGGCGTGGGCGCGTTGGCCAAGGAAAACGCGGTACTCGCGCTTCCCCTTGCCATGCTTATCGAGATGGTCTTCTTCCGCTCCAGCGAAACGCATCAACGCCCTCGCTCCGTCACGGCTTTCTTTCTCCTCACGGTGGTGTTGCCAGGCATCCTCATCATCGGCTGGCTGGCGCTCCACCCGAACCTGATCATCGACGGATTCCAGGGCCGGCCATTCACACTTGGCGAGCGCCTGCTCACTGAGCCGCGCGTACTCGGGTCCTATGTGAAGACCATGCTCCTGCCCGTAGGCCAGGACATGGGGCTGTTCCACGACAACTACGTGCTTTCGACCGGATGGTTCACTCCCTGGACCACAGCGCTCGCCATTCTGGCCTGGCTGCTGGCGATCGGCGTTGCGATCAAGGCACGGAGGAAGCATCCGCTGGTGTCGTTCGGCATCGGCTTCTTTCTGATCGGACACTTGCTCGAATCGACGATCATACCTCTCGAACTCTATTTCGAGCATCGCAACTATCTGCCCGACCTTGGCATCCTGATCGTCTTCGTCGGTATGGGGCGCACATTGTGGTTGCACCACCCGCATGCCACCGCCTCTTTCCGGCGGACCGTCGCCCTGTGCCCCTTTCTGATCCTGGCCATCTACGCAGCGGCCACCTGGGTGCAGGTCGGCAGCTGGAGCAACATCGACACGCTCTACCAGATGCAGGTGGCGTACAACCCGACGTCGCCGCGCTTGCAGGCAACGTTGACTGCACTATCCATCGAACGGGGAGACACTCGGTCCGCGCTCGGCCATATCGACCTGCAGGAACGCCTCGATCCGCCCACCGAAGGCATGAATGCCACCATCTGGCGTTTCATTGCCTACTGCAACGCCCAGTTGCCCGTTCCTGAGGCGATCTACGAGGAGTTCGAACGGCGGACGGACATGCCGATCACGATGAACTCGATGCGCTACTGGGAGCGCCTGGCTACCTTTGCGGAGCTCGGACGCCTGGACGCCAAACGGCTGGCCATCGCGGGACGTCGCTGGATCGACCACGATGCATCCGCTCCGACGTCGCAGTTTATCTGGCGCTCGCGATACAACCTTGCACGCATGGAAGGGGCAACGGGCAATCTGGTGCAGGCCGAGGCAGATGCTCACCGGGCCTGGATCGACAGCGGCTACAACACAGGCATCGGCGTCCTGCTCTTCCAGCTCAACGCCAGTCTCGGACGTCGCGACGTCTGCGAGACAGTACTGGCCAACCTGCGCTCCCGAATGAACACGGGCGACGCCGATCTGGTCGAGGCCGTCGATGTGTTTTCCAAAGCACTTGCCGGCGGCCGCATCGGTGCCTCCTCCGAGCCGGGCCATCCATGAACGTGTAAGGGAGGCCCGAAGGGCCACCCTGGGCCATTGATGCTAGGATGCCCGACGGAAATTCGCCCGCGAGGCCGCCTTGAGTTCCAGCGATACCACGCCGCCGCCCCCGTTAGACGACGCGACGGCCGTGAAGCCAGACGCCTCCACCCCTTTGGCAAGCCACCTGCGCCAGCTGGCCTGCATGGCCATCCTGGCAGTGATGACTTTCCTGGCCTATGCGCCCGGCCTGGGCGGCGGTTTCGTTTTCGACGACTATCCCAATATCGTCGACAACGCCCTCGTTCAGCCAGCCCACGCTTCCGTACCAGAACTGGTTGCCGCCGCTCTGTCCTCACCCTCCAGCGAGCTCAAGAGGCCTCTTGCCTCGCTTTCGTTTGCCCTGAACTTCCTTGCTTCGGGTCTCGACGCACCGGCCATGAAAGGCACCAATCTGGCCATCCATATTGCGAGCGGCTGGCTGCTATTCGTACTGATGGGCCGCATTCTGGCCATCGTCCGCCTTGCGTCACCCCCTCGGGACCGCATGCTGACAGCAGCCGGGGTCGCCCTGGCCTGGCTCCTCCTGCCGATCAACCTCACGGCCGTGCTTTACGTCGTCCAGCGCATGGAATCCGCCGCACAGCTCTGCGTGCTGGCGGGGCTGCTTGGCTACGTGGTGTTACGCCAGAGGCAGTTCAACGGCAAAGGCGGCTCGTTTGTCCTTGCGGCAATCCTCTTGCTGGCAACCATCGTGGGAGTGGGATTCAAGGAAACGGCCATCCTGCTCCCGCTATATGCCTGCGCGATGGAATGGGTGCTGTTTCGCTTCAGGAATGGTACCGGACGGTACCAGCAGGGGGTGGTGGCGCTGTTCGCGCTGATCCTGCTGCTACCGATGTTAGTCGGGCTAGGAGTGATCGTGCCGCGGATCCTGTCGCCGGACGCCTGGGCGACACGCGACTTCACCCTGGCGACACGACTGCTATCGGAGCCCCGGATCATCGTCGACTATGTGATCTGGACCTTGGCGCCTTCACGGAATGGCCTGTCGTTCTATCACGACGACTTCCTGCAGAGCACCGGACTGCTTACCCCAGGTACCACGCTCGCGTCGATTCTGGCCATCGCCGCTGCGCTCGCCCTGGCCTTCGCGATACGTAAACGACGCCCCCTGATGGCATTGGGTATCATCTGGTTCTTCGCCTGCCATACGCTGACGGCGACCATCATTCCCCTCGAACTGATCTACGAGCATCGCAATTATCCGGCAAGCATCGGCCTGCTCATGGTGCTTTGCGACCTGGCAATGAGCGGTCTCTACCCGGCGCGCCGCTCCCTTCGCATCATCGTCGTGATCGCGAGCTGCCTTCTTGTTGCCACCTGGGGTATTTTCACCGCGCGAACCGCTTATGCCTGGCGAGCTGCGTTGCCGCTCGCCTCGGAGCTCGCTGAACGGGCACCCTCCTCGCCCCGGGCACAGTACGAACAGGGTCGGGCACTGATCATCGCGTCCCATTACCAGTCGGGATCTCCCCTGGCCGAGCAGGCCAGGATTGCGCTCGAACGATCTGCCGCCCTGCCGGGGTCATCGATTCTTCCCGAGCAGGCACTGATCTTCCTCAACGCAAAGATGTCCCTGCCGCTCAAAGACGCCTGGTGGGAGAGCATGTATCGCAAGCTGGCCGCGCAACGGGCCACCGTGCAGGACGACAGCTCGTTGCTGGCCCTGGAGTCCTGCGCACGTTCAGGTGCCTGCGCGATTCCTTCGGACAAGCTCGTGCACGCCTTCGAGCTGGCTTCAAGGGATGACACCGGAAGTGCCCGGCTGGTGGGTGCCTTTGCGCAGTACGCCTGGTCGGTACTGGATGACCGCAAGCGTGCCCTGGTTCTCGCCGCCGAGGCAGTCCGGAAGGCCCCCGACGAGCCAGCTTACCGCATCAATTACGCCGGCCTGCTGATCTCCGCCGGCCAATTCGAGGATGCCCGGAAGCAGATCGCGGCACTACGCCCCTTGAACGTGGCTGGCCGGCTGGATACCGATCTCGATACGCTGAATGCACGTCTTTCCCGCCGGGAAAGCGCCGACGGGGCCTCCGAAAGCCGGTAATGGACCGCCTATAATGGCGAAACCGACCGGGAGGACGATTCATCGATGAAAGCCGTGATACTTGCCGGGGGCTTTGGCACCCGCATCAGCGAGGAGACCATGCTTCGCCCGAAGCCGATGATCGAGCTCGGGGGTCGCCCCGTCCTCTGGCACATCCTGAAGGTGTATTCGCATCACGGCATCAACGACTTCGTGATCTGCCTGGGCTACAAGGGCTACATGATCAAGGAGTACTTCGCGAACTACTTCCTTCACATGTCCGACGTGACCATCGACCTTGCAAACAACGGTCTCGAAGTACATCAGAAGCATGCAGAACCCTGGCGTATCACGCTCGTGGACACCGGCGAAACGACGCAAACCGGGGGCCGGCTGAAGCGCGTCGCCCGCTATATCGAAAACGAGACGTTCTGCTTTACCTATGGTGACGGCCTTTCAGATATCGATATCGCGGGCACCGTCGCGTTCCACCAGGAGCGCGGCACGAAAGCGACCATTTCGGCGGTACAACCCCCCGGACGTTTTGGCGCGCTGGACATGGATGGCAGCCGCATCACGAACTTCAGGGAGAAACCGTCGGGTGACGGCACATGGATCAACGGTGGCTTCTTCGTTCTTGAACCCTCGGTCCTCGACCTGATTTCCGGCGACGACACGGTATGGGAAAAAGAACCGCTCGAAACGCTGGCGCGTCAGGGCGAGCTGTCGGCCTATACCCATCAGGGGTTCTGGCAGCCCATGGACACATTGCGTGACAAGATCCGCCTCGAAGAGTTGTGGCAGAGCGGTCAGGCACCGTGGAAAGTCTGGCCCTGACCATGTTCAATGATCTCTTTCGCGGTAAGCGCGTCCTTGTCACCGGTCATACCGGTTTCAAAGGGTCATGGCTGAGCTTGTGGCTTACGAAACTCGGCGCTCGCGTAACCGGCCTGTCCCTGGCTCCGGAAACGACGCCCTCCCACTGGGATCTGCTGGCGCTCCCCGATGTGACGGACCTGCGCATCGATCTCAGGAATGCGAAGGCGGTCGCCACCGCCGTCGTGAACGCGCAGCCCGAAATCGTGTTCCATCTTGCCGCGCAGCCGCTCGTACGGCGTAGTTATCGCCAGCCCGTCGAAACATTCGACACGAATGTAATGGGGCTCGTACATCTGCTTGAAGCCATCCGAACAACGGATAGCGTTCGCGTATTCGTCAACGCCACCACCGACAAGATATATGCCGAGCACGACACCGCGCAGGGCTATGCGGAATCCGCGCCCCTGGGCGGGCATGATCCCTACAGCACGTCCAAGGCCTGTGCGGAACTGGTGACGGAGAGTTATAGGAAGAGTTTCCTCGGCCAGCAGGTTCGGATGGCCACGGCGCGCGCAGGCAACGTGATCGGCGGTGGCGACTGGTCCGAGGATCGGCTGGTACCGGACATCGTTCGCGCCTGTGTCTCCGGCAACACCCTTCTTATTCGAAACCCACAGGCCATCCGGCCGTGGCAACATGTGCTCGAGCCACTGTCCGGCTACCTTCGCCTGGCTGAGACGGCTTGGGAAGAAGGGCTTGATTCGAACGCCTGGAACTTCGGTCCACGTCCCGATGCTGACCTACCCGTCACCAGTATCGTCGAAGCGGCCCGACTGCAATGGCCACGTTTTGACGTCGCGCATGACACGGATCATCATCCGCATGAAGCGGCGGTACTCCGCTTGGACTCGCGCCTGGCGGAAACAAAGCTCGGATGGCGCCCGGTCTGGACGCCGGAGACGGCGATCGCCCGCACAATTCAGTGGTACCGCGCCTTCCATGACGATGGCACACTTGGCACGGCCAGGGACCTAGACGCTTACACGATCGAAGCAAAGTCACAAGGTGCGCCATGGGCCGAATGACCATCTTCCCGACTGCACTGGCAGGTCTGCATGTCATACGGACCGATCCCATGCGCGACGAGCGGGGCCGCTTCGTTCGCACATTCTGCGAAGACGAACTGACACCGATACGCCCAGGCATCCATTGGCAGCAGGCCAACCTGTCGGCCACGCATGGCCGTGGAGCCATTCGCGGCATGCATTTCCAGCATCCTCCTGCGAGCGAACTGAAACTCGTACGCTGCCTTCGCGGCCGCGTATTCGACGTAGCCGTCGATCTTCGCGCCGGCTCTCCTACCTTTCTGCAATGGCATGGCGAGGAGCTCAGCGAAGACAACGAGCGCATGCTCCTTATCCCGGAAGGATTCGCCCATGGCTTCCAGTTATTGGAAGACCATGCAGAGCTGCTTTACATGCATTCCGCGGCATACAGTCCGGAGCATGACGGGCGGATCCGCTTCGACGAACCACGTGTCGGCATCGCATGGCCCCTCGCCACGGGTATCGTATCCGCGCGTGACCTGGCGACTCCTCCGCTAACAAACGACTTCCCTGGAGTCATCGCATGAATTGCCGCCTGTGCGGAACAGTACTCGGGGATGTGTTCCTCGATCTGGGTTCCGCACCTCCCTCCAATGCGTTTCTCACCGCAGAAACCCTGCTGGCTCCCGAAGCATGGTATCCGCTCAAGCTTTTCACGTGCCACCAGTGCCTGCTCGTGCAGGTAGGTGAAATCCGCTCGCATACCGCGTTGTTCGACGACGACTACGTCTATTTCTCATCATTCTCCGCATCGTGGCTCGCCCATGCAGAGCGATACGTACAAGAGGCCGTGAAACGCCTGTTGCTGGATGACACCAGCCTGGTGATGGAGGTCGCGTCCAACGATGGATACCTCCTGCAGTACGTTGCCTCCCGCAATATACCTTGCGTCGGAATCGAGCCCACCGCCAGCACCGCGAATGCGGCCCGTGCCCGGGGTATCGAGACCATTGGTCGGTTCTTCGGAAGCGTTTTCGCACGCGAGTACGCCGATGCAAAGCAGCCGGCGGACCTGATCATCGCCAACAACGTGATTGCACACGTGCCTGACGTGAACGACTTTGTCGAAGGATTCCGTGTGGCCCTCGCCGCAACGGGCACCGTGACCATCGAGTTCCCTCACCTCATGGAACTGGTCACCAACAGGCAGTTCGACACGGTTTACCACGAACATTTCTCCTATCTCTCACTACACGCCGTGCTCCGCCTTTTCGACATGCATGGCCTGGAGATCTGGGATGTACAGCGGCTGCCGACTCATGGAGGGTCCCTGAGGGTATGGGCATCACATACAGGCGTACGTGAACCATTGCCGTCGGTGGAACAGATCCTGGAAGACGAACGCCAGGCCGGCATGCTGGAACTTTCGTATTACCAACGCTTCCAGTACGCCGCCGACAAGGTGAAGAACGACTTCATCGCCTTCCTTCTTGAATGTCGACGTAAGGGTCTGCGCGTCGCCGGTTATGGTGCTGCCGCGAAAGGCAATACCCTCATCAACTACGCAGGCGTCCGGCCAGACCTTTTGCGTTATGTGGTGGATGCATCGCCCCACAAACAGGGGCGCTGGTTACCCGGCTCACGCATCCCCGTGGTGCCTGAACAGGTGCTACGCGATGACCGGCCTGATATCGTAGTCATCCTTCCGTGGAACCTTCGGGACGAGATTACGAACCAGCTTGCCTATATCCGCGAATGGGGCGGTCAGTTCGCCGTCGCCGTGCCGTCCCTGGAGGTTTCATGAGCGCGCCGCCCAAGATCCACTACACCAAGCCGTCCATCACTGCACTGGAAACGGCTTATGCGGCCGATGCGGCGACCCATGGCTGGGGAGAGCGCTGCTACGAGTACATTGATCGTTTCGAGCGCGCCTTCGCCGCGCACATCGGCACACGGCACGCCATCGCTACGTCAAGCGCTACCGGTGCACTGCACCTGGGCATGGCAGCCATGGGGATAGGCCGGGGTGACGAAGTCATCCTTGCCGACATCAACTGGATCGCTTCCGCAGCACCTGTCGTGCACCTGGGTGCGACTCCTGTGTTCGTCGATGTGACGCCGGATGGCTGGTGCCTCGATACCCAGGCAGTACTGCGTGCCATCACGCCACGGACCAAGGCCATTCTCGCAGTGCATCTGTACGGCAACCTCTGCGACATGGATAGCTTGCGGCAGATCGGCAAGGAACATGGCATCGCCGTCATTGAGGATGCCGCCGAAGCCATCGGATCCATGTGGCAGGACCGCCGCGCAGGCTCGATGGGTGCTTTCGGTGCATTTTCCTTCCACGGTACCAAGACCATTACCACCGGAGAGGGCGGCATGTTCGTCACGAACGACGATGCACTCTACCGGCGGGTGCTCACACTGTCGAACCATGGCAGGGCCAGCGGCGAGCCACGCCAGTTCTGGCCAGCCCAGATTGGCTTCAAGTACAAGATATCCAATATCCAGGCAGCCATCGGCTGTGCCCAGCTGGAGCGTGTCGAAGAGTTGGTGGCTGCAAAGCGGCATATCTTCGATTACTACCGCGAGAACCTGTCTGACCTGGGCTTGCCGATGAATCCCGAGCCGGCGGGGACCCGCAACGGATACTGGATGCCTACGGTCGTCTTTCCAGAGCACATGGCGTTCCATCGGGATATCCTCTTGTCCCGCTTTCGCGAGTCGAACATCGACGGGCGTGTTTTTTTCTGGCCGCTGTCATCACTACCTATGTTCGATGACGTTCCCGAGAATGTCGTCAGCCGGGCCATTGCGCCGCGTGCGATCAACCTGCCCAGCTACCATGACCTGACGCGGCAAGACCAGGACCGGGTAATCGCATGCCTTCGATCGGCCCTGGCTGAGATGCAATGAAATCCGTCATTTTCTGGGGTGCGACGGGCCAGGCCCGGGTGCTGCGCGAAGCGCTCGGCTACCTCGACCTGCAGCTCGTCGCCCTGTTCGACAACCGCGACATCGCACCGCCGTTTACCAACGTTCCCTTGCACCTCGGCCAGGCTGGTTTCCTCGACTGGAAATCAGGATACGACGGTCCGGGCGATCTCTACTTCTGTGTCGCCATAGGCGGAGCGCGAGGTGCTGACCGTCGGCACATGCAGGCATGGTTGATAAGCCATGGGCTGACCCCCCTAACGGTCGTTCACCCACGGGCATTCATTGCGTCCGATACACAGCTCGGCGCGGGTTGTCAGATATTGGCGATGTCCGCCGTTGCCGCAGGAACGTGCCTGGGTGACGCCGTGATCATCAATACCTCGGCAAGCGTGGATCACGAGTGCGTGCTCGGACATGGCGTGCATATCGGACCAGGCGCGCGTCTCGCCGGAGAGGTCGTCGTGGGTGACGATGTGTTTGTCGGCGCGGGCGCCGTCGTGCTGCCTCGCTTGCATATTGGGCAGGGCGCCATTGTCGGAGCCGGAGCTGTCGTCACACGTCATATCGAATCGGGTGAGACTGTCGCCGGCAACCCGGCGCGTCCTTTGCGTTCATCCATCTAATACTTCAGAGACTTGGCAAGACCATGGATCCCATCAAGCAATTCGAACTGGAAAGGGCTGCGAACGTCGAAGCTCTCGGTCACGATACCGAACTCAGGAACATCACCTCGGACTGGCTGCTCCGCTCACTGCCGCATCGCTATTCCTATCATTTCACAGCCCTCGGCCGACCGATCATCCAATATCCGCAGGATATGGTCGCAATGCAGGAACTTATCTGGGAAGCGCGTCCGGATCTCATCATCGAAGCAGGCATTGCCCACGGCGGGTCGCTCATCCTTCACGCCTCGATGCTCGCCCTGCTCGACTACACGGAAGCCGTGGAGGAGGGCCGTGCGCTTGACCCAAAAATCTCCCATCGCCGGGTCATCGGCCTGGATATAGATATCCGTGCACACAACCGCAGCGCCATCGAAAGTCATCCGATGGCGCACCTCATAACGATGATTGAAGGTTCGTCGGTCTCTCCCGAGACTATCGAGGCTGTGCACGCCATTGCACGCGGGTACAAAAGGATTCTCGTCATCCTAGATTCCAACCATACCCATGAACACGTGCTCGCCGAACTGAAGGCGTATGCACCTCTCACCTCGAAAGGTAGCTACTGCGTCGTCTTCGATACCGTGGTGGAAGACCTGCCAGGCACACTGTATCCGGATCGCCCGTGGGCGCCCGGGAACAGCCCCAAAACCGCGGTTTGGTCTTATCTGGAGTATCTGGCAAGCAACGAGGTGACTGCTCAGGATGGCGAACGTCTTGCCCTGGCCGTGGAAAAGTCCATCGAGAACAAACTGCTCATCACCGTGGCACCCGACGGCTATCTACGCCGGCTCTGACGCATGACGCTTGTCCGCACCAATATCATTGCCAACTATCTGGGTCAGGCATGGCAAGCACTTGTCGCCATTGCATTCGTGCCGATGTACGCAGATGCGCTAGGCATCGAAGCCTTCGGCCTTGTTGGCGTCATGCTGAGCCTGCAAGCCATGGCGTTGCTGCTCGACATGGGGTTGGGTGGCGTAGTTAACAGGGAGCTGGCCCGCCGGAGCGCACTTGAAGGTACACAAGCATCCATGCGCTCCTTTGTGCGCACACTGGAATGGGTTATCTGGCCTGTCGCACTTGTCATCGCACTCATCATCTCTACCATGGCGTATTGGATGGCCAGTGAATGGCTGCATCCAAAAGAACTTAGCGTACAGCAAGCTACGCATGCCATAAGAATGATGGGCATCGCCATCGCGCTCCAGTGGCCGGCGGCCTTTTATACCAACGCGTTGTCGGGCCTGGAACGGCAACCTGCCGCCAACGTCGTCAACGCCGTGTTCGCCACGTTGCGCAGCGCCGGTGCCGTGGCGGTGTTGCTGCTGGTCGACCGCTCGGTCCAGGCCTTCATGATCTGGCAGGCCGTGGTAGGTACGACCCATTCCCTGCTGACAGCCGGAATGGTATGGCGCGCCCTGCCACCGGGACGTGCGCGTTTCGTCCTCCAGGAACTTGTGGCAACAAAACGGTTTGCCGCTGGCCTGGTCGGTATCACGGCACTCTCGATCGCCTTGACACAACTGGACCGGTTACTCCTGTCGACATTGCGGCCATTACAGGAAGTGGGCTACTTCACCCTGGCCATCACGGTAGCTGCCGGCCTGGGACGATTGATCCAGCCGATGTTCAATGCCGTGTATCCCCGGTTCAGCCGCCTCGTCGCGGCTGGCGATGCGACGGCACTGCGCGAGCTTTACAAATCATCCACGCGGTACCTCTGCATAGTCGTAGCCTCTGCTACAGCCGTGCTGATCGCCTTCCCACATGCCACTCTGCTCCTTTGGACCGGAGACACGAAGGCTGCCGATATCGTAGCCATGCCACTGGCGATCCTTGTTGCAGGCACCTTCCTCAACGGACTGATGAACCTGCCCTATGCAATGCAACTTGCGCATGGCTGGACACGACTGACCATCGGCACGAACCTGCTGGCGCTAACGATTTCCGTTCCGCTGGGTATCTACGTCATTGGTACATACGGCGTCGATGGTGCGGCCTACCTCTGGCTCGTCACCAACCTTGTGCTGCTGACCGTCGGACTGCCTCTCATGCACCGAAGACTTTTGCCAGGAGAACTTGCAGGCTGGCTCCGCGACACGGTATTGCCCCCTACACTGACCGCCGCTTGCGTTGCTGCGTTGTGCGCATGGATTACGCCATCATTACAGCGTAATTTTCAGGGACTGGCCTGCTTGGTTCTTGTCAGCGCATTGACTCTGCTGTCAGCATCGCTCAGCGTCACGGAATCCCGTCGACGCCTGTTCGCCCTTATGGATCGCGTGCCAAGGCATCGTTAGGCAGGTCTTCCACGCCGATCAGCTGCGGACCATATCGCCGCTGAAGTTCCTTTCGCGATGCCAGCAGGCGACGCTCCAGAAAACGATACGTATGGTCCATGACGCGCCGGATAATGGGAACATGATGTGCCAACCACTCGGCAACGAAAAGCATCCAGCCCCGCGAACGGCCATCCGGTTGCGCCCGCAACAGGCTTGATGCTTCAGTTGCGAAGTCGTGTCGGCCGTTCACCATTGCGTTAATCCCACGACGATAAAGCATTTTTCGCGCATCGGCTTCCAGTGCCCGTGCAAGGGCCTTCCGCGAGCCCTCTGGCAAGTCTTCATTGCAGCGCGCCTTGGCGATCACATGCAGCCAACCCGGCCAGAACGAAGAAAGGGGCTGGGTGGCGCCGAACGACGACACACTCAGTGTGAAGACCGCCACGGCTTGCGCTTCAACGATGAAGGGAGAACGAGCCGCAACCCGGAGGATGAAATCCAGGTCGGCTGGTCCCAGCGCTTCGCGATCAGGCAGGCCTATGCTTTCCAGCACCGTGCGGCGAAATACGATACCCGTCCACAGCGGAGCCATGCCGCCAGTCATCGCCAGCATCGTCTCGCCAGCCCTGAAATAGCCGTGTCTGCTCCATTTCGCCACCCTGGCATCGAATACAACTCCGTTCTCGTCCACATTCAGCGTCGTTCCCGCCCAGAATGCCGCTTCAGGGTGTGCGTCGAGTGCGGCGATTGCTTTTGCATAAAATCCTGGTAACAGGTAATCGTCATCCGAGAGAATGGAGAAGAATTCCGTGTCGACCGTGTTCAGTCCAGCTTCGAAATTCGCGATGCCCCCGATATTCGTAGCGTGACATCTATACACCACACGGGGATCATTCTCTGCCAGGCGCTGTATGAGCGGACCGGTGAGGTCACCGGAGGCGTTATCCAGCACATGTACACGAATTTCGGCGGAACCCTGCCCCAATGCACTGCGAACGGCCCGTAGCAGGAGTGCTGGCCGCTTATAGGTAGGTATGACGGTAGTAATACGGGAATTCACAGGACGAAATGCCGTTGGCCGGACGCGAGAAGGCGCCACGGGAAATCATAACGGGCAGCACGACCCCAGCACTACCGCACAGGTACCCTGGCCCCCCATAATCCGCTTTGAGGGCCAGGACCTTCATAGCCTCCTTTCATGGAAACCGATCCGCGTGTCCGATAATTTCCCGGCCCCACAACGGTTGGATGTGGTCGTTCCCATGTACAGGAACGCCGACAAGGCATCCATGGCCATCGATGCCTTATTGGCGTGCAGACCACCGCTCGATACTAAAGTACGTATCCGGGTCGTCGATGACGGATCCGGCGATGGCACTCCCGATATGATCGAGCAGTCGTTCGGTGATCGCATCGATCTGATTCGGCTTGCCGACAACCGGGGCCGGTCGGGTGCCAGAAATGCGGCCGCCATGACGTCAGATGCCCGCTATATTCTTTTCCTGGACAGTGACTGCATACCCATCGGCGAAGACTTCCTCGTCGACCACGTGCAAGCCATTACCGCGGCCGAGGTTTCGATTGGCCGAATCGTCGGGCAGGATGATGGGTTCTGGCACGACTATCAGGACGCAGCCACACACCGCAGAAACGCGCTGGCCATGCATACGCCGTCAGCCACCTTCACGACACAGAACGTAATGATCGCGCGCTCTTCGTTTATCGACGCCGGCGGTTTCGACGAAGCCTATATCGGCTACGGATTCGAGGATCGCGACCTCGCCATCCGGCTCGCAAATGCGGGGGCGCGGTTCGTGTGTGCGCCGTTGGCCGCTGTGTCGCATCGCGACACGCTTTCACTAGAAGGCGTTTGCCGAAAAATGGGCGAAGCCGGGGCCGTGACATCCCTGCGCTTTTCCGATCTGTATCCCGATGAGTATCGTGGTCTGGGCTATGCCGCCATTGATGCAAGAATCCATCCCTGGCGAGGAGAAATTGCCGCAGGCGCCTGGTTCTTCCTTCGCCATCTGACGAGATGGGAAAGCTGGCTAGCCGCCCCCTGGATTCCATTCCGGATAAAGGCGCTTCTGGTGCGAATCACGGTTGCAGCGGCCTTCATGGACGGTACCCGCCGCTCACGAGAATAAGGCCCCACGTTCCCGATTAGTTTCCCTGATCGTCGAGCAGCCCCGACAGGATGTCACCATAACGGCGGGCAACGTGATTCCAGTCGAATCGATCCACGAGTATGGAACGAGTTGATGCCACGGCCTCGACTACCGTTTGATCCTGCAGACTGGCGATAATCGCCGATGACAGTGCCCTTTCATCACCGGAAGGCACCTGCACCACTCCCGACATGCCCTCCAGAACGTCCGACACCGCATCGACATCCGTCGTTACCACCGGGCAGCCACAGCCGAGAGCTTCAACCAGCACAAGACCCAGTCCTTCCTGGTCACCCGAAGAAGCCGGACGGAATGGTGCGACGAAGAGCGATGCCCGTTGGTAGTGCTCGGGCAAAGCCATCGATGGCACTGGCCCCACGAAGGTCACGGCGTGACCTATATCAAGATGACGGACGAGCCCGGTCAGTGTTTCCAGGAGTGGCCCATGACCTACGATGCACAAATGGGCATGCGGTCGCTCCGCGAGCACCGCAGGCATAGCACGCAAGAGGACATCCAGCCCCTTCTTTTCAACCAGTCGTCCAACGAATACTATACGATCGGTCTCACGCAGGATTGCCGGATCAGGCGTGAAGCGGACCGAAAGATCTACCCCCATCGGCGCCACCACCGGCAACTTCCCCGCTGACAGTTCGGTGGCCATGGGCAGCATCGCCCGGCTGACGACCGTCGTAGCATCTGCTCGCTGCATCACCCAGCGCTTGAGGCGAACGGCAAGCTTGCCACGCAAGGCAAACAGGTCTGCCCCGTGGGACGTGACGAGGTAGCGCTTGCGTAGCAGGCGGGCCACGATACCCGGCAGCACGATCCAGTGGGCATGCACAACGGTTCCCGCCACCAGTGCGGATCGTGCAGAAAACCATTGCATGGCGAAGAAACCCGGAACCAGCAACCACTTCCACGGAGAGCGTCGCAGATGCGTGGTGATGCCGCCATCCTGCACCAGCGTTTCCCAGCGCTCCAGCGCATAGCGGTATCGAAACACAGTGACTCCGTCAAGGACCTCCCGACGTAAAGCGCCTTCGGCGTGAGGCACGATCGCCACCACGTCGAAACGATCGGTCAGCCTCCTTGCCAATTCATGCACGAAACCCGGCTCGTGATCATCCCGCCAGCGGGGATAAGTCGTGGAGAGAACAAGCAGGCGAGGCCGCTTGGCGAGATCAGTCATCCCGGCGGTAGGTCAAGGCCGTAATCTGCTCCGAAACCAGGCCAATGAGAAAGACCACCACGGCGGCGATCCAGAGCAGGGTGCTTCCATTCGTGAGTCGCCCAACGCTCAGGTAGGTCCACGCGTAATTAACCACGCCAAGTCCGAAGAACAACGCACTCACCGGCACGAAGAGTTTCAGCGGTGAATAGAGCGTGGCGATCTTGAAGATGATCAACAGAAACCGCAGGCCGTCCTTCAAGGGCCTGATATGACTCTTGCCTATCCGCTGCGCCGCCTTGATCGGCTCATAAGCCACGCCATACGCACTTCGGAAAAACGCCATGGTGCTGGTGGTGGGGTACGAGAAGCCGTTGGGCAGCAGGTGCAGGAACTCACGAAAACGGTTCGCCCGGGCCACGCGGAACCCGGAGGTAAGATCGGCAACAGGCTGCCCCGTCATGCGGCTTGCCAGCCAGTTATAGAGCGTGTTCGCGAGACCTCGCCCCACCCCGGCTTGACTTGCCCAATCACGGGCTCCGACCACCATGTCGTAGCCCTGCTCCAGGCGTGCCACCAGGCGGTCGATGTCGGCTGGCTCGTGCTGGCCGTCGCCGTCCATGAATACGAGGATCTCGCCACTGGCCGCCCGGGTACCTCGCTTGATCGCCGCCCCGTTGCCCATGGAATACGGTGACGACAGGCAAATGACGCCCAGACCTGCACAGAGCGCGGCCGTATCGTCAGTGGAACCGTCGTCGACTACCAGGATCTCGGCGCCGGGCTGGGCCCGCTTCAGGCGGGGAAGCAGGTCGCGCAGCGCTGCGGCTTCGTTCTTCGCGGGAAGGATGATGCTGATACGGCTCAAGAGATGTTCCCCGGTTAACCCGTGGATGATAAGCGAAAGCGCCGCCCTTCGCTGTCACAGGCCCTTCTCCGGCCCTGAAATTAACCTCCGGTGACGTGACCGGTCACACGTTCTGGAGTAGATTGCCCCCGAATCTCGGGGTAAACGGAAGCCATCATGGTTTCAAACATGCAGCAACCCATGCTCGCCGGACTGACGGGCATGGCTCGGCGGCTCGTCAGTGAAGGCGTCCTGCCGGAAGCCGACGTCCGCAAGGCCGTCCAGGACGCCGCCGACAAGCGAGTGTCCCTTTCATCGTGGCTGGTCGACCACAACCTGGTTGACAGCGGCCGCCTGTCGCAGGTGGCCTCCGCCGAATTCGGCATGCCGCTGATGGACGTGTCGGCCATGACGCCGGCCAACCTTCCCCTGGACCTGGTTACGGAAGCCCTGGTCTCCAAGCACCAGGCCCTGCCCCTGTTCCGCCGGGGCAAGCGTCTTTTCGTCGGCATCGCCGATCCCATGCAGTCGCATGCGCTGGACGAGATCAAGTTCCACTCCAACCATATGGTGGAGCCCGTGCTGGTCGAGCGCGCCCAACTCCGGCGTGTAATCGACAACGCCCTTTCGACCATGACCAGCAACGTCCCCGGCTTCGAGGACGGCGGAGGTCTGGACGAACTCTCGCTGGAAAGCGGCGAGGACGAGGCCGACGGAAGTTCCACCGGCATCGATGCCAACGCGAATGACGATGCCCCGGTCGTCAAGTTCGTCAACAAGATACTTGTCGACGCGATCAAGCGCGGAGCTTCGGACATTCATTTCGAGCCGTTCGAAGCGGTCTATCGCGTGCGCCTGCGCATGGATGGCATCCTGCGCATCGTGGCCAACGCGCCGATCAAGCTGGGCAACCGCATCGCCTCGCGCCTGAAGGTGATGAGCGGACTGGATATCGCGGAACGCCGCGTGCCGCAGGACGGCCGTATCAAGCTCAACCTGACCAAGACCCGGGCCATCGACTTCCGCGTGAGCACGCTGCCCACGCTGTTCGGCGAGAAGATCGTGCTGCGAATTCTCGACGGCTCGTCAGCGAAACTCGGCATCGACAAGCTCGGCTATGAAGAAAACCAGAAAAAGCTATACCTCGATGCCATCGACAAACCCTACGGCATGGTCCTGGTCACCGGCCCCACCGGCTCGGGCAAGACAGTCTCCCTGTACACCGCGCTGAACATCCTCAACATCGAGGGACGCAATATCTCCACGGTGGAAGACCCCGTGGAAATCCGCGTCGAGGGCATCAACCAGGTCCAGCAGAACACCAAGCGCGGCATGACCTTCGCGGCGGCCCTGCGCTCGTTCCTGCGCCAGGATCCGGACGTCATCATGGTCGGCGAGATCCGCGACCTGGAAACGGCCGAAATCGCCGTGAAGGCCGCCCAGACCGGCCATATGGTGCTCTCCACCCTGCACACCAACGACGCGCCGCAGACCATCTCGCGCCTGATGAACATGGGCATCGCGCCCTACAACATCACCTCGTCGGTCACCCTGATCATCGCCCAGCGCCTGGCCCGCCGCCTGCACGACTGCAAGCGCGAAGTCCACCTGCCAGCCGCGGCACTGCTCGCCGAGGGCTTCACGCAGGAGGAGATCGATGCCGGCATGACCGTCTACGAGCCCGTCGGCTGCGATGGATGCAACGACGGTTACAAGGGCCGTGTCGGCATCTACCAGGTCATGCCCATGGTCGAGGACATCCAGAAGATTGTTCTGGAAGGCGGCAACGCCTTGCAGATCGCCGAGGTGGCGCGCAAGGCGGGCATCAACGACCTGCGGGCCTCCGCCCTGCTCAAGGTGCGCAACGGCGTCACCAGCCTGGCCGAGATCAATCGCGTCACCAAGGATTGATACGACCGGCCGGTAGCGTCAGGATGTGCGCTATATGGCAGAAAAATAAGCGGAAAGTCGTTCAGACTATCCGACGGTACGGGGCCCTCAGGGCGCCCCGGCAATAGTTTGATTCCGGGGACCTTCGCCACATGGCACTTGCCACCGCCAACAAGAACAACAAGGCCATTGGTGCCGCCCGCGCTGACGTCGCCAAGCTGGCGATGTACGAATGGAGTGCCCTGGACAAGCGCGGCAAGCGCATGAACGGCGAGATGCAGGCCAAGAACGCCTCCCTGGTGAAAGCAGAACTGCGCCGCCAGGGCATGAATCCTCAGCAGGTGAGGGAAAAGCCCAAACCGTTGTTCGGGGCTGCCGGCTCGACGGTCAAACCCCGCGACGTGGCGATCTTCAGCCGACAGATCGCCACGATGATGGCGTCGGGTGTACCGATGGTGCAGGCTTTCGACATCATAGCCAGTGGCCAGAAGAACATCCGTTTCAAGAACATCCTCACCGACGTCAAGACGAACATCGAAGGCGGTGCTTCACTGCACGAGGCCCTGGCCCAGTACCCCCTGCAGTTCGATGAGCTCTACCGGAACCTCGTCCATGCTGGTGAGCAGGCCGGTGTGCTGGACACCATCCTGGACACGGTTGCCACCTACAAGGAACGCGTGGAGGCCATCAAAGGGAAGATCAAGAAAGCCCTGTTCTACCCTGCCATGGTGTTCGTGGTCGCGATCCTGGTGACCATGATCCTGCTGCTGTTCGTAGTGCCGGTCTTCCAGCAGACGTTCAAGGACGCCGGTACCGATCTACCGGTGCCCACCCTCGTGGTCGTGAAGGCATCCGAGTTCATGCAGGCGTACTGGTGGCTGGTCATTGGCGGCATGGTGGGCCTGGTCGTCGCCTTCATCATGGGAAAAAAACGATCGAAGAAATTCGCGCATTTCCTCGATCGCTTGTCGCTCAGGCTGCCCGTCATCGGCAACATCCTTCGCCAGTCCGCACTGGCTCGTTTCGCCCGGACGCTGGGCGTGACCTTCCAGGCCGGCGTGCCGCTGGTGGAAGCCCTCGAGGCCGTGTCCGGGGCCACCGGCAGCATCGTCTACAGCGAAGCCGTGCTGCAGATGCGTGACGACGTCTCCGTGGGTCACCAGCTACAGCTGGCCATGCGCCAGACCAACCTCTTTCCCAACATGGTGGTGCAGATGACGGCCATCGGCGAGGAGGCCGGCTCACTCGACTCGATGCTGTTCAAGGTGGCCGAGTTCTACGAGGAAGAGGTCAACAACGCGGTGGACACGCTGAGCAGCCTGCTGGAGCCTTTCATCATGGTGATCCTCGGCACGCTGGTCGGTGGCATGGTGATTTCCCTGTACCTGCCCATCTTCAAGATCGCGGGCACGACCTGATCCTTTCAGGGGCACAATACCAGGCCCTTCCGCCCTGACGGCGGGAGGGCCTTTCTTCTACACGGACTCGCTATGCCGGAACTGCCGCTTCCCCTCTGGATCGCCTTCGCCGCCGTTTTCGGCCTGATCGTGGGTAGCTTCCTCAATGTGGTCATCCTTCGCACACCTGTCCGCATGCAGTGGGAATGGCGTCGGCAGGCCAGGGAGGTGCTCGAACTGCCGGAAGTGGACGAACCCAAGCCGCCGGGAGTCGCTCTCGAACCGTCCCATTGTCCGCAGTGCTCGCACCGCCTTGCCGTTCGCGACAACATCCCGGTGCTGGGATGGCTGTTCCTCCGTGGGCGCTGCCGTTACTGCGGTGAACGCATTTCTGCCCAGTACCCGCTGGTAGAGCTGCTTACCGGCCTGGGCAGTGCACTGATCGTGTGGCGCTTCGGGCCCACGCCCGGCGCCCTGGCTGCGCTGTTGTTTACCTGCCTGCTGATCGCCCTGTCCGGCGTCGACGCCCGCACCCAGCTGCTGCCGGACGAGCTCAACTATCCGCTGCTCTGGCTCGGGCTCGGCCTGACACTGATCCCCGCCTGGCAGACCCTGCCTATCGCTCCTTCTTCGGCCATCCTCGGCGCACTCATCGGCTACCTCAGCCTGTGGAGCGTCTACTGGCTGTTCAAGCTGCTCACGGGCAAGGAAGGCATGGGGCATGGCGACTTCAAGCTCCTGGCCGCCCTGGGCGCCTGGATGGGGCCGTCTGCCATTCTTCCCGTCGTCCTGTTGTCCTCGCTCATCGGTGCACTGGTCGGCGGCACGCTCATGGCACTGAACCGCCACCGGCGCGATGTGCCCATGCCCTTCGGTCCCTACATCGCAGCGGCCGGCTGGGTCTGGCTGCTGGTCGGTGACCGACTGCTGGACACCTACCTGCGGATGTCGGGGCTCGCGTGAGTCGCTTCGTCGTTGCGTTGACCGGTGGCGTCGCCTCGGGCAAGAGCGCCGTGGAACGCTGCTTCGAAGCTCTCGGCGTGCGCACCTACGATGCCGATGTCGCGGCGCGTGCCGTCGTCGAACCAGGGGCAGAGGCGCTGACCGAGATCGCCCGGACTTTTGGTGCTGAGGCCCTCGACGCCGAGGGTCGCCTGGACCGTGCCTCCATGCGCCAGCACATTTTCACTGATCCCTCGGCCCGGACCACGCTCGAAGGCATTCTCCATCCGCGCATCCGCCAGTGGCTGCGCGATGCGGTCGAGGCCAGTGACGGACTTTACTGCGTCCTTTCCATTCCCCTGCTGGTGGAAAACCATGCGCACTATGCGTGGGTGAACCGGGTGCTGGTGGTGGATGCTCCCGAAGGCCTTCGTATCGAACGCCTAGTCAAACGTGACGGCATCGATGAGACGCTGGCAGAGAAGATGATCGCGGCACAGGCGTCCCGCGAGGAACGTCTGGCCATTGCCGACGATGTCATTGTCAACGATGGCGACGAGGCCACACTGGCGAAACGGGTCGAAGTGCTGCATGAGCACTACATCGAGCTGTCCACCCATCGGTAGAATCCCGCGGTGCAGAATATCTTCACGTCATCCCTGTGAAAGCTTCGGATCCAGTACGGTGCAGCGGGTTTTCGCGCCAGGGCTTTCTACGCACGAGCCGATGAGGCGTGGCGGTGTTTGCTGGTGAACCGGGGCGCTGGGTTCCAGCGTTCGCTGGAACGACGGGGTCTTGTTGCCCCATGCACTCACCACGGATGGGGTTACACCATCGAAGATGCCGCCAGGCGCTCGGCGACGAATTCGTCGGCCGGCATCGGGCGGCCGATGTGATAGCCCTGGACGACGTCGCAGTCCATCTCTACCAGGCGCAGCAGGGTTTCCTCGTTTTCCACGCCTTCGGCCACCGCTTCCATGCCCAGGCGATGGGCCACCTCGACCATCGCGCGTACAAGCTGCTCGGTACGTACGTCGCTGGTCATGGCACTGACGAAGGAGCGGTCGATCTTCAGCTCGGTCGCAGGAAAATGGCGCAGATAGGCGAACGAGGCATAGCCCGTCCCGAAATCGTCGATGGCTACCCGCACACCGCGATCACGCAGGCGACGCAGGCCGCGCACGCTCATGTCGAGATCGGTGAGCAGGGCGGTTTCGGTAATTTCCACGATCGCGGATTCCGCCGGCACACCCCATATTTCCAGTGCACTCAGGATGTGCTCGGCAAAGCCGTGCTCCACGAACACCTTCGGCGAGAGATTGATCGCCACGTCGAGCGGACACCGGCCCCGGTGCAATGCCGCGACATGCCTGAGCGACGCATTGAGGCTCCAGCGCGTGAGCGGCACGATCAGGTCGCTGCGCTCGGCGAAGGGAATGAAGTCGCCCGGTGCGACATCGCCGTGCATCGGCGTGCTCCAGCGGGCCAGTGATTCCACCCGCACCATGTCGCCGCTGCGCAGGTCACGCAGGGGCTGGAAGGCCACGTGCAGGCGGTTGCTTTCGATGTCCTCGCGCAACTCGCCGTAGAGGATTTCCACCGGCGTTACGTCCGGTTCGTAGATGGCGAAAGGCTCGCCCAGGCGAACCGCGTCGTCGTGCGCCATCTCCGCGCGGCGGTAGAGCCATTCGGCGGAGTTGCCGTGGTCCGGGTGCATGGCCACGCCGATGACCACGCGGCCATGCCAGGGGCGCTCCGGGTGCGGCAGCGGCGTGTCAAAAGCCCCCACGATGCGAGTGGCGGCAAGCATGGCATGGGTGCGGTTGCGCACGGCAGGCAGCACGATCACGAAGTTGTCGTCGCCGGCGACGAATACCTTGTCGATATGGCGCAGCGCATCGACGATGCGTTCGCGGGCCGCCAGCATGATCTCGTTGCCGAAGCCATAGCCGAAGCGCAACTGCATTTCGCGCATGCCCTTCATGCGCACGACCAGCACCGCACACAGGCCGGTCTCGGGCAATGCCCGATCCAGTATCACCTGCACGGCCGGCAGGATGTGGCTACGCTCGCTCATGAGGCCAGGGACTCCCTCGGCTCGACGCCATGACTCCCCGGCGCCAGCGTCCGCTGGATTTCGCGGCGGACGCCTCCGTCCTGGCTGAGCAGGTCGACGATGACCGGGCGATCGAGCTTCTGCTTGTCGGTCCGGGTGAGTACCGCCACATGCGGCTGCAGCCGTCTGGTCTGGTTCTGCATCGTCACCACGGCGACCTCTCCGGTGTTGAGTTCCACCAACGAGCCTGTGGGATAGACACCGACGCAGGCCTGGAATTGTTCCACGAGCTCCCCCTGGAACTCGCGGTCGCGACCGGCGTAGATCTGCCGGATCGCATTATGTTGTGACACCGCCGCCCGGTAGGGACGCGGCGTGGACATCGCATGATAGGTGTCCACGATGGCTGCGATGCGACCGGCCAGTGGAATGGCGGTGCCCGCCAGTCCATGAGGATAGCCGCTCCCGTCGAAGCGTTCATGGTGCGTGAGCACCATGTCGCGGATTTCGTTGTCGGTGACGCCGGAGCCGTCGAGGATCCGCAGGCCGTCGTCGACATGCCGGCGGGCGATCGCCCACTCCGGTTCGCTCAGGGGGCCTTCGCGATGAAGCAGGTCATCGGGCCAGCGCGACTTGCCCACGTCCAGCAGCAGGCCGCCGGCCGCCAGGCTGACGATCGCCTCCTGCTCGATGCCCATGTGCCGGCCGAACACCGCCGCCAGGCTGGCGCAGCCCACGGCGTGGCGGTAGGTGTAGCTGTCGTAGCGGCGCAGGCTTTCCACCCAGAGGAAGGCATCCGGGCAGCGCAGCAGGCTGGCCACCATGGGAGCCACGCAGGCGCTGAGTTCCGCCGCGTCGAAGGTGCGGCCGGATTGCACGTCGGCCAGCAGTTTCCCGGCGAAGGTATTGATCCGCTCGAAGGCCACGGCCGCATGCGGCAGTTCTTCCGCCGCCGTCGCGGTGTCGGTATAGGTGCACTGCGAGATGAGACGGGTATTCAGCGCCGGGCGCGGGGCCGTGCTGGTGACGACGCGCGCAGGCATCACCCGTCGCTGCATGTCCACGAAGACGAACTTGCAGAACCGGCTGAGCTTCTCGATGTCCTCGCGTGACGTGATCGGCACGCCCTGCCACGGGAACGGCGTGTCGGACCACTCGCAATCGAGACGGCTGACAAACATGCCGACTTCCAGGTCGGACACGAAGACACGCCTCTCCACCAGATCGTACGCCACTTGCTACTGCTCCTTTGGATCTACCTGCCAGCACGCCAGCCATCGGGCGACGGCCCCGGCATGGCGCGCCGCATGGTCGTGCCACCGTCTGGCCGGCGTCAATGCCAGCTGAACAGAATGCCGAAATTGCGCCATGACAGACCACCTACGGTTGACCGGAGGCTTATCGGCCAGTTCCCGGCGAACTGAAGACGCCAGCTTGTCAGGAAAACGACGACTATCCGGTCTGCTGCGGTAAGCCACTGTCCGAAGGAGAGATTCATGGTCCGCGCACTTTCCGTCCTCGTCCTCGCTCTTGCCGCCTGCTCCAGCGCCTCGGCGCGGGAAGACGGCCTTCGGCTCCCTCCTCCCGCACAGGACACCGCCCCTGCCACGGGCGAGGCCAGCGCCGTTTTTGCCGGCGGCTGCTTCTGGGGCGTGGAAGGCGTCTTCCAGCACGTCAAGGGCGTGAAGAGCGTCCGCACCGGTTACTCGGGCGGCGACGCTAGGCACGCCAACTACGACGATGTGAGCGAGGGCGACACCGGCCACGCCGAATCCGTGCGGGTCGTCTACGACCCCGGACAGGTCAGTTACGGCCAGTTGCTGCAGGTGTTCTTCTCGGTGGTCCAGGACCCCACCCTGCTCAACCGGCAGGGGCCCGACTCCGGCACACAATACCGGTCGGCGATCTTCTATGCGACACCCGAGCAGAAGACGGTGGCCGATGCATACATCGCCCAGCTCACGGCAGCGCATGCCTTTGCGCGGCCGATCGTGACCCAGGTAGCGCCGCTGAAGGGTTTCTACCTGGCCGAGGGCGAGCACCAGGACTATATGCGGCTGAACCCGGATGCCATCTACATCGCGATCAACGACCGGCCGAAGGTGCTGGCGCTGGAGCGCATCTACCCGCAGATGTACGTGGCCCAGTGGGCCAACGGCCGGTAAGTGCGGTTGTAGGAGCGCGCCTCGCGCGCGACCGGTGCGGAGCGAGCATATTCGGCTCCGCACCGGTCGCGCGCGAGGCGCGCTCCTACAGGGGGGTGTTCAGCCCAGCATCGGGAGGTTCAGGCCCTGCTCCTTCGCGCAGGCGATGGCTTCCGGGTAGCCCGCATCCGCATGCCGCATCACACCGGTGCCGGGGTCGTTCCAGAGCACGCGGGCGATGCGCTTGTCGGCAGCCTCGCTACCGTCGCACACGATGACCACGCCGCTGTGCTGGCTGTAACCCATGCCCACGCCGCCGCCATGGTGCAGGCTGACCCAGGTGGCGCCACCGGCCACGTTGAGCATGGCGTTGAGCAGCGGCCAGTCGCTCACGGCATCGCTGCCGTCACGCATGGCCTCCGTCTCGCGATTGGGGCTCGCGACCGAGCCCGAGTCCAGGTGATCGCGGCCGATCACGACCGGCGCTTTCAGCTCACCCTTACGAACCATCTCATTGAAGGCCAGGCCCAGACGGTGGCGCTGGCCCAGTCCGACCCAGCAGATACGCGCCGGCAGACCCTGGAAGCTGATTCGCTCACGGGCCATGTCCAGCCAGCGATGCAGGTGCGGATCGTCGGGGATCAGCTCCTTCACCTTGGCGTCGGTCTTGTAGATGTCCTCCGGGTCGCCCGAAAGCGCCACCCAGCGGAACGGACCCACGCCCCGGCAAAACAGCGGGCGTACGAAGGCGGGCACGAAACCCGGGAAGGCGAAGGCCTCGCCCAGCCCCTCGTCCTTGGCCATCTGGCGGATGTTGTTGCCGTAGTCGAAGGTGGGCACGCCCTGGGCGTGGAAGGCCAGCATGGCCTCCACGTGACGGCGCATCGAGCGCTTGGCCTCACGGGCCGTGCCGGTCGGATCGCTCTTGCGACGCTCCAGCCATTCCTCGACCGTCCAGCCCGACGGCAGGTAGCCGTTGACCGGATCGTGTGCGCTGGTCTGGTCGGTGACGGCATCGGGACGCACGCCACGGCGCACCAGCTCGGGTAGCACGTCGGCCGCGTTGCCCAGCAGGGCCACGGAGACGGCGCGGCCTTCCTTCGCGTAGCGATCCATGCGTGCCAGGGCGTCGTCGAGATCGGTGGCCTGTTCGTCCACGTAGCGGGTCTTCAGGCGGAAATCGATGCGGCTCTGCTGGCATTCGATGGTGAGCGACGAGGCACCGGCGAGGCTGGCCGCCAGCGGCTGCGCGCCGCCCATGCCGCCCAGGCCGGCGGTGAGGATCCAGCGGCCGGCCAGGTTGCCGCCGTAGTGCTGGCGGCCCATTTCCACGAAGGTCTCGTAGGTGCCCTGCACGATGCCCTGCGAGCCGATGTAGATCCACGAACCGGCCGTCATCTGGCCGTACATCATGAGGCCCTTGCGATCGAGCTCGTTGAAGTGCTCCCAGTTCGACCAGGCCGGCACGAGGTTGGAGTTGGCGATGAGCACCCGCGGTGCATCCGGGTGCGACGGAAACACGCCGACCGGCTTGCCGGACTGCACCAGCAGCGTCTGGTCGTCGCCCAGTTCGCGCAGGGCGCGCAGGATGGCGTCGAAGCATTCCCAGTTGCGGGCCGCGCGACCGATGCCGCCGTAGACCACGAGTTCGGCCGGATTCTCGGCGACCTCGGGATCGAGGTTGTTCTGCAACATGCGGAACGGCGCCTCGGTGAGCCAGCTCTTGCAGGTCAGTTCCGTGCCGCGCGGGGCGCGGATGGTGCGGGTGGTGTCGATGCGCGTCACGGCCGTCATCGGGGGCTCCATGATCCTGGGGAAGCCCCGATTATGGTCGCGCCACTCCGCGCCTCGCCATACGCGATGCAGCAATGACCAGCGGCTTGGTCAGTGGCCGCTGCTACCTGCCGGCGGCGGCTGGGTGGGGTGCTGCTCCTGGTAGCGCCGTGCAGCGTCATCCTGGCGCGACTGATCGAGCTGCTGCTGCGCGCGCGAGGCATTTTGCAGCTGGTTGCGCTGGTTCGGGTCCGTGGTGCCATTGATCTGCTGGTTCATGCTGTTCTGGCGCAGCTGGTTCTGCAGGTCGGCCTGGCGCTGCTGGCTCTGGATCGCGCCACGGTCCGCAGCCCGCTGCCAGTCATGCTGTGCCTGGCTCGGCGGCTGGGGGGCCGGCCTCGGTGCGGGCGCGGCGGCCCTTGCGGGAACGTTGGACTGCTGCTGCGACTGGGCCATGGCAGCGGCCGGGAGGAGCACCAGGCACGCCAGCAACAGTTTCTTGCGTGATGAATTAGTCATGCTCGTGGTCCAAAATAGGCGGTTGTTACGAAACCAGAGCCTACGTCTGCCCCCATGAACGTCACGTTGCCCACCTCGTGGCGCGTTGCCATCGCGCTGCTCGTGGTGGTGCTGGCCGGCTGCTCCACGCAGCCCGCCAGGCCCGCCGCATCCTCCCCCGCCCCGGTGTTGCTGATTTCGATCGACGCATTCCGGCCCGACTACATGGATCGCGGTCTCACTCCCCATCTGGCGCAGCTCGCGGCGGAAGGCGCCCGTCCGGCGTACATGTTCCCGTCGTTTCCCTCGCTCACCTTCCCGAACCACTACACGATCGTCACGGGCCTGGTGCCCGACCACCATGGCATCGTGAACAACACGATGGTCGATCCGGCGCTGGGGAAATTCAGCCTGTCGCTGCCCGCCGCCACCAGCGACGGTCGCTGGTGGGCCGATGCCGAACCGATCTGGGTCACCTTGCAGAAGCGCGGCCTGCGCACGGCCACGATGTTCTGGCCGGGTACCGAGGCCGCCATCCACAACGTGCGTCCCGACCACTGGATTCCCTACGACGGCCGGCTGACCTCGCGCCAGCGCGTGGACAAGCTGCTGTCGTGGATCGACGAGCCGGGTCCGAAGCCTGTCTTCGATACGCTCTACTTCGACACGGTGGATCACGCCGGTCACGAGCACGGTCCGGATTCGCCGGAGGTGAACGACGCCCTGCGCGAAGTGGACGATGCGATGGGCCACCTGGTGGCCGAGCTGCGTCGTCGCGGCCTCTACGACACGATGAACATCATCGTGGTGTCCGACCACGGCATGGCGCCGGTGCCCAAGGGCAATACGGTGTTCGCCGACGAAGCAACCGACCTGGATGCCCTCGATGCGGTGTCCTACGGCGTGATGGCCACTTTCAACCCGAAGCCGGGCCACGACGCCTCCCAGGCCATCGCGCGCCTGCTGGGTCCGCACGAGCATATGCACTGCTATCGCCGTGAAGACCTGCCCAAGCGCCTGAACTACGGCACCCATCGCCGTGTGCCGGCCATTCTCTGCCTCGCGGACACCGGCTGGGCCATCATCAGTCACGACGCCCTGGCAAAACGCACCGACCCGATGTCGCTGGGCGAACACGGCTACGACAACCTCGATCCCACCATGCGCGCGCTCTTCATCGGCCGCGGCCCCGGCTTCCGCCAGGGAGCGACCGTGGCGCCGTTCCAGAACATCGACGTGTACCCCCTCGTGATGCACCTGCTCGGCCAGCCGCCGCTGCCGAACGACGGCCATCTCGACGAAGTGAAGGGCCTGCTGGCACGCTGACCCGCGATCTGGCGCAATCCCGTAGAATCCCGGGCATGCGCCAGATCTATACCTCTCCCCGCCAGGAAAACATCGACCGGATCGTGGCCCTTCTCGGCGAGCACGAGATCGAAACCACGGTCACGAACCGGTCGAACTGGAAACGCCCCAGCTATCAGCGTTTCAGCTATTCGCAGCGCCAGGACGACCGTGAGTCGTGGCCGCAGGTATGGGTCAAGCATGCGGATGATTTCCCGCGTGCCCGCGCCTTGCTGAAGGACATCGGCATCGAGCCGGTCGTGCGCTTCCAGGAAGAACTCCAGCTTCACCGCAGGCCGGATTACCGGCCGCCGGCGCAGCGCACGGCCGCACGGGTACGCCTCATGGTGCTGGCCATCGTCGCCGGCGTCATGCTGGTCGTGGTGCTGAAGGCCACCCAGGTCCTCTGAATGCGCGGCGTCGCCGAAGCCACGCCCGCCCACCGATTCCTGCGCGAACAGACCCGCGACGCCCATGAGGCGGCCGAGGCCACGGCGGGTATGCGGTGGTTGATGGGGGCGGCGTTGGATGAGTCAGCCTACGAAGCGGTACTCGGTGCACAGCTGGAGCTGTTCCGCGCATGGGAAACCGGGCGTGGTGAGTGGTTGCTGTCGATCCAGGAGCAGTGGGGCTACGCATCCAGGGTCACCTCCCTCGAAGCCGATCTCTGTAGGAGCGCGCCTTGCGCGCGACCGGTCGCGCGCAAGGCGCGCTCCTACAGTGACACCGCCGGCTGGCGCGAGGCGCGCTCCTGCGGTGATGCCGTGTGCTGGGGGGAGCTTTATGTCATCGAAGGCTCTTCACTGGGTGCTCGCGTCATCGTGAAACACCTGCGTGCGATGCTTCCCTCGCACCCGCACCACTTCTACGCGATGGGCGAGACCTCGCCCACCGACTGGCGCCGCTTCCAGTCCGTACTGGATGCCGCCCTGCCCGACGATGACGCGCGACACGACGCCCTGACGGGCGCCCGCTCCATGTTCGCGCGCTTTCAACAGACCCTCGAGGATGCTGTCGCCCATGTCTGAGTTGCCCGACCTCACCGCCTGCGACCGCGAACCCATCCATATTCCCGGTTCGATCCAGCCCCATGGTGTCCTGCTGGTCGTGGATGCAGCCACGCATGAGATCCTCCAGGCCAGTGAAAACGCCAACGAACTGCTGGGCGTTGAAAACGACGCCCTGAAAGGGGCACCGCTCGACGACGTGCTCACCCTGCCACTGGGCCTTTTCGATGACGACGAGCGCCCCGCTCATAGCGCGTGGGTGCCGGTGTTCTTCCCGCATGGCCGCACGGATGGCACCTGGCATGCCGCCGTGCACGCGTACGACACGCGCTGGATGATCGAGATCGAACCGCGCGAGGCCTACTTCGAGGACGACCCGATCCGGGTCGCCTACGATCTTGCCCGCAAGCTCGAAAACGATCCCAACGTGGAACGCGCCGCGACCCGTGTGGCGCGTGTCATCCGCAACGTGCTCGGCTACGACCGCGTGATGGTCTACCGTTTCGACCATGACTGGCACGGCGAGGTGGTGGCCGAGGCGCGACGCGACGACCTGGAGGCCTATCTCGGCCTGCACTACCCCGCCACCGACATTCCTGTGCAGGCGCGCGCACTCTACCTGCGCAATCGCGTGCGCCAGATCAGCGACTGCAAGTACACGCCGGCACGCATCCTGCCGGCGGCCGATCCGAAAACCGGCGACGCCACCGACCTCTCCGACGTGTCGCTGCGCAGCGTCTCTCCCGTGCACCTGGAATACCTCGGGTACATGGGCGTCACCGGCACGCTGGTCGCCTCCATCATCACCAGTGGCCGGCTTTGGGGCCTGATTTCCTGCCACCACTACAGCCCGTTCTTCGCGGACCACCAGATGCGCGAAGTGGCCGATGGCGTGGCCCGTGCGTTCGCCACGCGCGTGTCGGCCATCGAGGAGCTGGAAAAGATCGATGTCGAAAGCACCCTGCTCACGGTCCGCGAGAAGCTGATCACTGCCTTCAACGAAAGCGAGCAGATCGATCCTGACCTGCTCGCCTCGCTCGCACCCGAACTGCTCGAGGTGGTCGATGCCGACGGCGTGGCTGTGTTTGCTGGCAATCGCGTCATGCGTCACGGCATCCTTCCTGACGAAGCCACCCTGCTGCGCATCCGCGATTTCGTGGGTACTGGCCAGCCCTCGGGCGAGGATGGCATTGCCGGCGTGCTCAACACCGACGAGATCGGTCGCCGTTATCCGGAGCTTGCCGGCGCCGAGGTCACGGGGCTCGCGGCCGGCATCATCTTCATGCCGCTCCAGGTCGACGCACACAATGCGGTGATCTGGACGCGTACGGAACAGGTGCGCCATGTACGCTGGGCGGGCAATCCCGCGCTGGCAAAGCTGGAGAACATCGCAGGCGCCCGCCTGTCGCCACGGCAGAGTTTCGCGTCCTGGCAGGAAACCGTGCGGGGCCGCTCCCGCCCCTGGTCGCGCCAGCACCTGGATTCCGCGCGCGGCCTGCGCGTGCTCATCGAGATGATGGAGCGCAAACACTACCAGCAGAGTTTTGCCCTGCTTCGTGCCTCGCTGGGACGCCTTCCCGATGCGGTAGTCATCACCGATGCGTCCAGCGCCGATTGGCGTGAATGCATCGTGGTTTTCGTCAACGCCGCCTATAGCCGTCTCACGGGACGCATGGCGGAAGCCGTGGCGGGATTGCCCATGTCGGCCTTGCTGGGCGGAGATACCGAAGCGCTGGCGCAGTCGCTGGATGCCCGCGCGGCGGTACGCATCAGCCTGCGGCGGGACGACGAGACGCTCGTGCCGGGGCAGGTCGAGCTGGAGGCCGTGGCTGATCGCAATGGGGGAATTACCCATTGGATGTCGGTGCATCATCCCTTGGGCTAGGCCGGTCGCGCGCAAGGCGCGCTCCTACAAATGTGGGGCGGGCGGCGCTATAACATGGGGGCATGACCGACCGCGTCCGCCTGTTCCAAACCCTGCCGCATACCTGCGGCTATTACGCCGAGCGGACGGCGCAAAATCTCGTGGTCGATCCGGGGGCACCTCACCTGGACCGGCTCTACGGTCCGGCACTGTCCAAGGGCTTCCGTCGCGCGGGTGGCCATCTCTATCTGCCGCAGTGTGTCTCCTGCCAGGCCTGCGTGCCCTGCCGTATCGACGTCGAGCGTTTCGAGCCCGACCGTACCCAGCGCCGCGGCCTGAAGCGCAATGCAGACCTGACGGTGGTGGAGTCGATGCCCGGCTACAACGCCGAACGGCACGCGCTTTACGAGCGCTACCTGCATGCGCGGCATAGCGGCGGCGGCATGGATGCGGCGGATGCGGAAGATTTCCAGCGCTTCCTGAGCGCGCCGTGGAGTCCCACGCTGTTCCTCGAATTCCGCAAGGAAAACCGCCTGCTCGGTGTGGCTGTCACTGACGTGCTGCTGGCCGGGCTTTCGGCCGTCTATACGTTTTACGACCCGGACGAAGCCGCGCGCAGCCTGGGCACCTTCGGCATCCTCCAGCAGGTGGCGCTGGCGCGGCGGCGCGGCATTCCGTATGTGTACCTGGGCTTCTGGATCGCCGGGCACCCGAAGATGGACTACAAGCGCCGCTTCAACGCGCTGGAAGTGCGCCGGCATGGTCGCTGGATACCCATGCCGGGCTGACCGGGCCTCTTACGGATAAAGCAGGCGGCTTGTCCAGCTTGTACCGTGATCGGTGTGCACGATGCGTTCGTGCAGGCGGAAGGTGGCGCCGTACCAGAACTCGATGCGATCCGGTTCCACGAGGTAGCCGCCCCAGTGCGGCGGACGCGTCACGTCTCGGCCGGCGAATTCCTTCTCAAAGTGGGCCACGCGCTCTTCGAAGGTCTGCCGGTCGGGCAGTTCCTGGCTCTGCTTTGAAGCCCAGGCACCGATCTGGCTGCCACGGGGGCGGCTGGCAAAGTAGGCATCGGACTCGGCATCGCCGACCTTCGACGCGCGGCCTTCGAAACGCACCTGGATGCCTTCGCGGATCTGCTTCCAGTGGAAACAGAGGGCGACCTGCTTGTGTTCGGCGATCTCGCCGGCCTTGGCGCTTTCGTAGTTGGTAAAAAAACGCAGGCCCAGCTCATCGATGGCCTTGAGCAGGACAATGCGCGAATGCACGCGGCCAGTGCCGTCGACGGTGGCGAGGTTCATCGCCGTGGGCTCGCGGTCGCCGCTGGCCCTGGCTTCGTCGAGCAGGCCACGGAAGGTATCGAGGATCTCGGGAGTGAGCATGACGGTGGGCTATGCTTCAGGCCATGGAAGCCCCCGATGCTAGCACGCTGGCCCAGGCCGTCCTTGGACGTTTCGTCGCGGGGATCGAGCCGTCGCGTCGGCCTTTCGTGCTCGGTGTTTCCGGCCTGCAGGGCAGCGGCAAGAGCACCCTCGCCGCCGCCCTCGTCACGGAGGCCGGGCATCGTGGCTGGGGTGCCGTGGCGCTGTCCCTGGACGACGTCTACCTGACCCACGCCGAACGCGACGCGCTGGGCCGCGATGTCCATCCCCTGCTGCGCACGCGTGGCGTACCCGGCACCCACGACCTGTCCCTGCTCGGTACCACGCTGGATGCACTGGCGAAGGCGTCGCCTGAAAACCCGATTGCCGTACCGCGATTCGACAAGGGTCACGATGACCGCTACGACGCCCACCTGTGGCCCACGGTCGCCGGGGCGCCGCGACTGGTGGTGCTGGAAGGCTGGTGCCTCGGGGTCGGGCCGGAAACGGAATCCGCCCTGGAGCGCCCCATCAATGCGCTGGAGCGCGACGAGGATGCCGACGGTCGCTGGCGGCGCTGGGTGAACGGCCAGCTGACCCGCTACGCATCCATCTGGCACCAGCTGGATGCGCTGGTGGTGTTGCAGGCGCCGTCCTGGGATGTCGTGGCGGGCTGGCGCGACGAGGCCGAACGGCCCCTGCGCGAGCGTGGCGAGCCACGTGCGATGGACGAAGCGGCACTGGCGCGCTTTCTCCAGCACTACGAGCGACTGAGCCGGCACGCCCTGGCCACACTGGGCGCAAACGCCGACTGGTGCATCCCCCTCGACCACAAACGCCACCCCACCCTGTAGGAGCGCGCCTTGCGCGCGACCGGCGGATCGCCGACACGGTCGACTCCCCCTCCGGTAGCAACATAGCGTTGTAGGAGCGTGCTTGCGCGCGACCGACGGGGTCGAATCGTGCGATATCGCGATAAACGGTCGCGCGCGAGGCGCGCTCCTACAGGGGCGGGAGCAGCGATGTGTAGCCTTCGCGGGAATCCGGCCAGCGGCAGTGGAAGCCGCTCTGCCGCAACCGTGCGTTCGACAGCCGCTTGCTACCGACACCCGCCGGGCCGGGCCCGTCGGCCGGGTGCGGCACGCCCAGCAGGTCGGCCAGATGGTCGTACAACACGTCGATCGGCAGCGGTGTGTCGTCCACGCCGACGTAAAGCGAGGCCGGCTTGTCCAGCGCCAGCACATGCACCAGAGAGGCCGCCGCATCGTCCACATGGATGCGGTTGGCAAACACCTCTTGTCCGCGCGGTACCACGACCTTGCCCTCGCGCAGGCGATCCAGCAGCTGCGTACGCCCCGGTCCGTAGAGCCCGGCGAAGCGCACTGCCACGCCACCGATGCCTTGCGTCGCCAGCCACTGCTCGGCCTCCAGCAACACGCGGCCGTTGAAGCCGGGCGGATCGGGAGGCGTGTCCTCGTCGACCCAGCCCTCGCCCTGTGCGCCATACACCGCCGAGGACGACACGAATACCGTGCGCCGGGGCGGGTCTGGCAGGGCCTTCAGGAGGTTACGCAGTCCGTCCACGAACAGCGCCCGGTAAAGTGCTTCGTCGCGCCCATCCGGCGCGGGGGCGAAGATCACCGCATCCACCACCGGCAGGCGGCGCAATGTCGCAGGGTCGGTCAGGTCGCCGCTCAGCCAGGTCACCGGATCGCCGGCCAGCGGCACTGGCCGTCGGCGCATGGCATAGACGCGATGCCCGCGCAGGGCAAGCTGGCGCGCCGCGCGCAGACCGATATCGCCCGCCCCCGCGACGAGGATCGTTTCATATCCGGAGGACGGCCTTGTTGCTAGCATGGGAGCGATGAATCCTTCGCCCAACCTCTTCCTGATAGGCCCCACGGGGGCCGGCAAGACGACGATCGGACAGCGCCTCGCGGCGCATTACGGTTTGCCGTTCGTCGACCTCGATGTGGAAATCGAATCGCGTTACGGCGCCACGGTGGCGACGATCTTCGAACGCGAAGGCGAGGCCGGTTTCCGGTCGCGCGAGAGCGCGCACCTCGACGAGTTTAGCCGTCGCGACGGCATCGTACTCGCCACCGGTGCCGGCGCCGTGCTCGATCCCGGCAACCGCGAACACCTGATGGCCCGTGGCACCGTGCTGATGCTCGGCGTGGAAGTCGACGAACAGCTCGACCGCCTGCAACACGACACGGCCCGCCCGATGATCGCCGGCGCCGATCGTCGCGGTCGGCTGGAAGCCCTGGCCGATGCACGCAATCACCTCTACGAGGAAATCGCGGACCTGATCTTCCACGGCCGCCACGAAAGCGTCGAAGACGCCGCCCCGCGCGCCGTCGCCCTCCTCGAACGCCACTGGAAACGCCGCTGATGGATACCGTCGACGTCGCCCTTGCCGGGCGCAGCTACCCCGTCTGGATCGGCCCCGGCCTGCTCGCCGACAGCGCCCGCTGGCGCGAACGCATCCGCGGCCGCCATGTGCTCGTGGTCAGCAATACCACCGTGGCGCCGCTTTATCTCGATGCGCTGGCACGCGGCCTGGAAGGACTGCACTGGTCGTCCTTCCTGCTCGACGACGGCGAAACGCACAAGACCTTCGCCAACGTGGGCCGGGTACTCGACGCACTGGGTGCGCTGGGTGCGACCCGCGATGCCTGCGTCATCGCCCTGGGCGGCGGTGTGGTGGGCGACCTCGCCGGCTTCGCGGCGGCCTGCTGGATGCGTGGTATCGATTTCATCCAGGTACCGACCACGCTGCTGGCCATGGTCGATTCGTCGGTGGGCGGCAAGACCGGCGTCAACCTGCCGGTGGGCAAGAACCTCGCCGGTGCCTTCCACCAGCCGCGCGCGGTGGTGGCCGATACCAACCTGCTCGCCACGCTGCCACAGCGCGAATACCTGGCCGGCGTGGCCGAGGTGGTGAAGGGCGCCGCCATCGGCGACCTGCCCTTCTTCGAGTGGCTGGAAACCAACGCCGACGCACTCGCGCGACGCGAACCCGCCGTGCTGGTGGAGGCCATCGCCCGCAAGTGTCGCTACAAGGCCGGCGTGGTCGCCCGTGACGAAACCGAACAGGGCGAACGCGCCTTGCTCAACCTAGGTCACACCTTCGGCCATGCGCTGGAAACCGCCGGCAACTACAGCGAGATCCTGCACGGCGAAGGCGTCGCCATCGGCATGGTGCTGGCGGCGCGATTGTCCGCCAGCCTCGGCATGGCGCCCGCGGAAGACACCCAGCGACTCGTCGCCCTGCTTACACGCCTGGGCCTGCCCGTGGAGCCGTCGAAAGTGCATACGGCCAGCCGCCTGCTCGACCTGATGCGCCTGGACAAGAAAAACACCGCCGGCACGCTGCGGCTCATCCTCTGGCGAGGCATCGGCAAGGCCGAGATCGTTTCCGGCGTACCCGACGCCGATGTGCTCGCCGTGCTGCAATGACGCACGGCGTGCGCCCCCCAGGGGGAGCGCCTACAATGGCCGGCCATGCGCTGTTCGGATCATCCGATGCGGATCTACCTGCAAACCTTGCCTGAACCGGGAGCGGAAGCACCCCGGTATGTCCAGATCTCGCTCGAACAGGATCTGTTCGGCGGCTGGACCCTCTACCGCGAAAGCGGCGTGCAGGGCGGAAAGGCCTCGCTCAAGCGCGATGTCTACCTGGAGTACGACAAGGCCCTCGTGGCCTTCGTCCGTGCCCGTGACGCACAACTGAAGAAGGGCCTGAAAGTGATGTTCAGCCAGGGCCAGGAGTCGGCACCGTGACCACCGACATCCTCCGCAACGATCGTTTCCTTCGCGCGCTGCGTCGCGAACCCACCGACACCACGCCGGTCTGGGTGATGCGCCAGGCAGGCCGCTACCTGCCGGAATACCGCGCCACTCGCACGAAGGCCGGCAGCTTCATGGGGCTTGCCACGCATCCGGAATACGCCTGCGAAGTCACGCTCCAGCCGCTGGAGCGTTTCGAGCTCGATGCGGCGATCCTGTTTTCCGACATCCTCACCATCCCCGATGCGATGGGCCTCGGCCTCTCGTTCGCGCAGGGTGAGGGTCCGCAGTTCGCGCATCCGGTGCGCGACGCGGCCGCCATTGAGCGGCTGACCGTGCCCGACATGGATGGCGCCCTGCGCTACGTGATGGATGCCGTTCGCCTGATCCGCAAGGAGCTGCACGGCCGCGTGCCGCTCATCGGTTTCTCGGGCAGCCCGTGGACACTCGCCTGCTACATGGTCGAAGGCCAGGGCTCGCGCGATTTCGCGCGGGTCAAGGCCATGGCGTGGAACGAACCCGCCCTCGCCCATCGCCTGCTCGACGTGATCGCTCGCTCGGTGTCCGCCTACCTCATCGCGCAGGCACATGCCGGCGCGCAGGCGCTGATGGTGTTCGACACCTGGGGCGGTTTGCTCGGCCCGGTGCCGTTCCGCGAGTTCTCGCTGCGCTACATGGCGCAGGTGGTCGATGCGCTGAAGGCCGACGCCGTGGCCCGCGAACTGCCGGTGATCCTGTTCTCCAAGGGTGCCAACGGGCATCTGGAGGCCATCGCCGACACCGGCTGTACGGGCGTGGGCCTGGACTGGACCATCGACATAGGCGAGGCGCGCCGCCGCATCGGTGAGCGCGTGGCGCTACAGGGCAACCTCGATCCGGCCGTGCTGCGTGCGTCGCCGGAGATCGTGATGCGCGAGGCACGCGCCGTGCTGGATGCCTTCGGCAACCACCCGGGCCATGTGTTCAACCTGGGCCACGGCATCACGCCGGAAGTGGATCCGGACAACGTGAAGGTGCTGGTGGATACCGTGCATGAGCACGGCCGGATAATCCGGAACAACAACTGACACCGTAGGAGCGCGCCTTGCGCGCGACCGGATATGGCGAAGACCTTTGCAGGGTGTCGCATATCCGGTCGCGCGCGAGGCGCGCTCCTACAGGGGTATCGCTAGCGCGCGAGGCGCGCTCCTGCGATGCGATCAGAAGCGGTTGGGGCCTGCGATGTGGCACTTGGCCAGTTCGCCATGCGCGGTCGTTGCACCGGCCTGGTCGTCGGCCTGCAGGCGCATTTCGTACACCGTCTGCCAGTTGCGCGCGCAAAGGCTGCCCGACTTCGGGCCCATTTCGAAGGACTGCTTCGCCAGCTTCTCGGCGGTGGCGTAGTCCTGCTTGCGCACGGCGACTTCCGCGCGGTCCTGGATGAGCTCCGGGGCTTCCGGCGCCATCTTCAGGGCCTGCACCAGCTTGGTGTCGGCATCGTCGTACTTGCCCGCACGCTCATCGGCGAGGGCCGATTGTTCAAGGCCCTGCACGCCCGGATCGCGCAGCGGCGCGACTTCGATCGCCGACTTCTCGCGCTCACCCGCCGCGCGGATCTGGGCGACGATGTCGTAGTTGGGCTTGCTGGGACGGGTGGCCTGCGGCGGCGCAGGCTGGCTGCAGGCGGCGACGAGCGCGACGGTGGCAATGGCGCAGATACGAAGGCGATACATGGGTCAATCCGTAGGATTACTGGGAACGGCCGGCGCGGGTTCCGCGTCGCCGCCGCCGAACATACCCTTGAATTGCTGCCAGAAACAGCCCTCCTCGCTTTCCGGCACGTAACCGGCCACGAACGGGAACTGCCGGGCGCCCTGGCAGGACGGATCGGTACGCTTGCCCGTCTGCGGATTCACCCAGGCCATTTCCAGCCCGTCGCCCAGGTCCGTGGACAGCGGACGCGTCGGCAGCTTGCGGAACAGCTCCTGCCACACGCGCATGCTGCCCGTGGCGCCGTACAGGCGCGTGGGCTTGTTGTCGTCGCGGCCCATCCAGACGATGGCCAGGTGCTGGCCGGTGAAACCCGCGAACCAGCTGTCGCGCTGGCTGTCGCTGGTGCCCGTCTTGCCCGCCGCATGCAACACGCCGAGCGCCGAGTTACCGATGGCCGAGGCCGTGCCGCCGTTGACCACCTGCTGCATCGCCCACTTGATGAGTCGCGTAGGCGCCTGGTATTCGCCTTCGCCACCCTTCACCTCGTAGCGCTTGATCGTCTGTCCCTTCGCATCGACCACGCCGCGTACCGCCACCAGCGGCAAGGCGTGTCCGTCCGAAGCGATGAATTCATAAAGCTGCGCTACCTGGAACGGTGACAGGTCGATGGCGCCCAGCAACAGCGACGGGCTGGGGTTGACGTTCTCCAGGCCAAAGGATTCGAGGAAGCCCTTGATGCGTGCCACGCCCACCTGCATGCCGAGGTTCACCGTCGCCAGGTTCCACGAATGCACGAGGGCGTCGAGCATCGGCACCTGGCCGTGGATCTGCCGGTCGTCGTTCTTCGGCGTCCATGGCGTGCCGTCGGGCTGCATCATGTTGACCGGTTCGTCATCGACAATGGACGCGAGCGACCACTTCGACGGCTGCGACAGCGCCACGAGGTAGACCAGCGGCTTCACCAGCGAACCGATGGAGCGACGCGCATCGAGCGCACGGTTGAAGCCCTGCTCGCCCGGATCGCGCGAGCCGACCATCGCCAGCACGCTGCCGTTGCTGGTGTCGGTAACCACGGCGGCGGCCTGCGCCTCTTCGCCACGCTTGCCGAGGCCCTTCACCGTGGTGAGGATCGCCTGCTCCGTATAAAGCTGGGCGGCGGGGTCGAGCGTCGTGAAGATGCTGAGGCTGCCGTCGCGCAATGCGGCTTCGTCGAAGTCGGCCGTGATCTGCGCACGCACCAACTGCATGAATGCAGGGAAACGGTTGTGCGGCAGCTGCGCATTGGCCGCGATACCCAGCGGCGAGGCTTGTGCCGTCTTCAGCTGTGCGTCGTCGAGCAGGCCGGTGTCGTGGAACTGTTGCAGCACGAGGTTGCGGCGCGACAGGGCCCGGTCCGGATAGCGACGCGGGTCGTAATAGCTGGGGCCCTTCACGAGACCCACGAGCAGTGCGATTTCCTGCGGACGCAGGTCTTCCATGCGACGGCCGAAGAAGAACTCCGCACCTGCCGCGAAACCATGCACGGCCTGGTTGCCCTGCTGACCAAGGAAGACCTCGTTCACATAGGCTTCGAGGATGCGTCCCTTGGAGTAATGCGCCTCCATCAGCAGCGAGAGGATCGCCTCGTTCACCTTGCGCAGCATGTTCTGGCTGCGATCGAGGAACAGGTTGCGAACCAGCTGCTGGGTGAGGGTGGAGCCGCCCTGCACCGTGTGTCCTGCGCGCAGGTTGGCGAAGGACGCGCGGGCGATGGCCGAGAAATCCAGGCCGATGTGGTTCTTGAAGTCACGGTCCTCGACGGCCTGCAAACCCTGCACGAGCAGGGGCGGCACGTTGTCGAGGCGAACGATGCGGCGCTCTTCCTGCGCCGCGCCGTAGAAGGTGGCGATACGCGCCGGATCGAGATGGATCGACTTGATCGGCTTGTCGTTGGTGTCGTCCACCAGCGAGGCCACCGTGCCGTTGCCCAGCACGACGCGGATACGGTGCGGCAGCTCGCCGCCATCCGGACCCGAGTAACCGCGCGACGCGATGATGAAGCGGGCGCCGTTCTTCGAATAGCTGCCCTGCACCTTGCCGTTGCCCTCCGGCGTGTAGCCGGCGAAGGTCAGCTCCAGTTCCAGGGTGGTCGGCGTCATCGCCCGGCCCGGCTCCAGCAGCAGCGGGCGCGCGTAGACGCGCGTGGGCACCGCGAAGACGAGATCATTGAAGCGCTCCTGCAGACGCGAATTCAGGATCAGCGTATAGGGCAGCAGGAAGCCGAACAGCAGGCCCATCACGAGCCAGAACGGGATGCGCAGCCAGGGCCACGCCGTACGCAGGAAGGAACCGAGACGAGTCAGGAAAGCCAACGCGGGGAGGTCCTGGGGAAGTAGGTATGAGTGGGGATCATAGGGGCATACCCCCGGCGCCCATCTGAACGGATGCTGGCAATGCGGTGGCGATCGGGGTCAGGCGGGAGGACGCCACATGGCCGGATCCGGCCGGAACGGCCTCGGATGCACGTCCAGCACCTGCTCAAGGGCGGTATTGTCGGCGATCAGGTCGCTATCGAGCCGTTGAATGGGCCCACGCACGCGCGGCACCAGCCATGCGGCCAGCGACAGGGCAAAACCCGGTACGGGGATCGGCACGGTGGCAAAGCCACTGCTGCGACGCACCCGGCGGAACATTTCAGTGACCCCCAGACGCTCGCCTCCGCCGATGGGAAAGGTCTTGCCTCGCGCCTGGCTACGAACGAGGGCCGCCACCATGGCTGCCGCAATGTCGTCGGCATGCACCGGCTGGCGCTGGCCCCGTCCACCCGGAAGGGGAAACACACGGCGACGGGTGGCCTGCCTCACCATCGGCGTCAGGCTGTTATCGAGCCCCGCACCGTAGACCAGGGTGGGCCGGAATAAGGTCCAGGGCATGCCGCGCGATGCGCAGGAAGCACTGAGCAGTGTCTCTGCGGCACGCAGCCGCCGTGAAAGGTCGCGCTCGGCAGGCACATCGGAGTCGCGCTTGCTTTCGGCGCTCATCGACGATGTCGCGATGATATGGGGCGTGCCTTCCAGCCGTGTCGCGGACAGCCACTCGGCCAGGCAATCCAGCGGGCCACAGGACAGAATGGCCCGCAGGCGCGGCAGCGATGGCATGGCATGCGGCAAGCCACCTTTGATCCATGTTGAGTTGCCTTCCGGAGCGCTGCGACTCAGGCAGAGCACCTCGTTACCCAGGCCATGCAGCCGGGGCAGGAGGTAATGGCCGATCTGGCTGGATGCACCGATGACAAGAATCGTCATGCGCTGACTCAGCGTCCCGTCGCGATGCGCTCGTAAGCGCTTTGCAGGCGGGGATCGTCTGGGACGTAATGGCGGGCCCGATCGAGCGAGGTGAAAGCACCCTGCCGATCACCCTGCGAGGCGCGCTGCAAGGCGTTGTCGATCCAGGCGCTGCCGAGGCGATGGCGCATTTCGCCCTGCGAGGCATCACCTGGCGCCAGGTCGGACATCGTCGCGTAGAGATCTTCCGCGCGCTTCACGTTGCCGTTGGAAACCGCCTGGAGCATCAGCTTTTCCACCTGCGCGGGAAGGCCCTGCAACCCCGCGCGGGCCGCCGGGTCGTTGCCGTCGATGGCCAGCGCATTGCGATAAAGGTCGTAGGCGCTGTCACCGGGTGGATCCATGATCTCGCCACGGCCGACGGCAGCCTGCGCCCGCTGCACCAGCGCGGCGACCCGGGCTTTCTGCTCGGGGCTGACGGCCAGCGATGCTTCGGCCGTATCGCCCTGCTGGCCGCCCGCCTGCGCCATGGGCAACTTGCCGGCCTTCGGCGCGGCGGGTGCGGCGCTCCTCAGGTCGGCGCCAGCGATGCGGGCGCGCGCAGCGACCAGCTCTGCCGATTTCGGCGCCAGCTTGGCCGCCTCGTCGAGCAGACTCGCAGCGTGATCGTCGTCTTCGCTGTCGATGGCTGCATTGGCCTGCACGATGAGCGCCTGGGCCACCTGCCCGAGACCTGCTTTCGCGTCGGCGTTGTCGGGGTCGAGCGCAAGGGCCGCGCGAAAACGGGCCAGGGCATTGTCGTCGCCCTCGCCGGTGAAGCGTCCGGCGCGCATGGCGTCGGTACCCTGCTGCACGAGCGCGGCCACGGCCTGGTCGTCCTGCTTGCGGGTCTCGGCCAGCGAGGCGCGCAGTGCGGGGAGGTCGCCATAGTTGGGCACCAGCAGGGCGATGCGGTCTACGAGGGCGTTGGCCTTTGCCTTGTCATTGTCGGCAATGGCCTGGCGCGCCTGCGCTGCGAGACCGTCGCCCACCTTGTCGAGGCCCCGCGCCGCCACGGCATTGCTCTTGTCGGCGTCCAGCACGCGACGATAGAGCGGACCCGCACCGTCGTCGCCATCGAGCTTGCCGGCGGCGAGTGCCTGCTGCGCCTTATCAACCAGGGTTTCTGTCTGCGACTGCGGATTGCGCGCGGTGGAGAGGCGCTGGCTGAGCTGTTCGATATCGCTGCCGCCGCCCAGGAGTTCGCGGGCGACATTGAGCGCGGCTTCCGCCTCATCGAGGTGGCCGGCACTGAGCGCGGCGTCTGCGCGGGCCACCTCGGCCTGCCCCACCCGGCGCAGGCCGTCGCGGGCCTGATCGCTGTCGGGCTGCTGGTCGCGGGCTTTTTCGAAGAGTTCGCGGGCGCTGTCGCCGTTGCTACCGTCGAGGCGGCCGGCATCGAGTGCCTGGTTGGCCTGGGTCAGCAGATCGTTGAGTTCAGTGCGCGGCAGCATGGTGCGCAGGCGATCCTGCTGCAGCCACAGGGCCGTGACTGCGCCGATGAGCACGAGCACGAGGAACGGGATGAGCCAACCGCGCTTGCGCGGACGCTTCGGCGGCGGCACGGGCGCATGCCCGCCGCGACGGCGCGGTTCGTCGATGACGATATGGGGCAGGCCGTCGTCCGCGGGCGGCGGTGTGGGCTTGTCCAGGTCGTCGAGCCGGCCGAGCGTGGGCTCGGTACGGCCGTGGTGGTCGTGGGAATCTCTGCGTCCGCTCATGGGAATGGATCGTCCTTACCAGCACCGGAGCTTAACATTCGCGTGTGAACGGGCGTTGTAGGGCGGTTAATCCTCTGCTTTCGGCTTCGCCGGTCGCGCGCGAGGCGCGCTCCTACAGTGGCTGGGCTTCGTTCCGGCCCGGTCGCGCGCGAGGCGCGCTCCTACATGGCGCTCGTGTAGGAGCGCGCCTTGCGCGCGACCGGGCGGAGCGGTATTCACTGGTTCAAAGCTGCACGCGGATCTTCGTCGCGGCCCGCTTGGCCTTCTCGAGGGCCTCGTCGATGCTACCTCCCCGCGCCAGGGTCACCGCCATGCGACGACGGCCACGCACCTCAGGCTTGCCGAAGATGCGAAGCATGGTGCCGGTCTCGGCCAGCGCCTCGGCGATGCCGTGGTAGGTGGGCGCATGACCCTCGCCCTCGACCAGCACCGCGCACGATGCCGCCGGACCGAAGGCATGAATCTCGGGAACCGGCAGGCCCAGGATAGCGCGCGCATGCAGGGCGAATTCCGAAAGATCCTGCGAAATAAGCGTAACCAGACCAGTATCGTGGGGACGCGGGCTGACTTCGGAGAAAATGACCTCGTCGCCGCGCACGAAGAACTCCACGCCGAACACCCCCCAGCCACCCAGCGCGGCGGTAATGGCATCGGCCTGGCCCTCGGCGGCAGCCTTCGCCGCATCGCTCATCGGCTGCGGCTGCCACGACTCGCGATAATCACCATCCTCCTGGCGATGCCCGATGGGCGCACAGAACGACACCCCATCACGATGGCGCACCGTCAGCAGGGTGATCTCGTAATCGAAATCGATGAACCCCTCGACGATCACCCGGCCCTTGCCCGCGCGGCCACCCGACTGCGCGTATTCCCAGGCGGCGTCGGCATCCTCCGTGCGGCGGACCACGCTCTGCCCCTTGCCGGACGAACTCATCACCGGCTTCACCACGCAAGGCGTGCCCAGTTCGGCCACAGCGGCGAGAAAGGCCTCGCGCGTATCGCAGAACCGGTAGGGCGAGGTGGGCAGGCCCAGTTCCTCCGCCGCAAGGCGACGGATGCCCTCGCGGTCCATCGTGAGCCACGCTGCCTTTGCCGTGGGAATGACCTTCAGTCCCTGCTTTTCAAGCTCGACCAGGGTCGGCGTATGGATGGCCTCGATCTCCGGTACCACCAGGTGTGGCTTTTCCTGCTCGATGAGGGCGCGCAAGGCGGCGCCATCGAGCATGTCGATCACATGGCTGCGGTGGGCCACCTGCATGGCGGGCGCATTGGCGTAGCGATCGACCGCGATCACCTCGACCGCGAAGCGCTGGAGTTCGATGGCCACTTCCTTGCCGAGCTCGCCGGAACCCAGCAGCAGCACCCGCAGGGCGTTATCGGAATGGGGGGTGCCGAAGGTATGCATGAGGAGGCCTTGCCGGGGTCGGGAAACGCCTAGTGTACCGGCTGATCCCCCTGTCTCCGTCGGCACTTGACTCCGGCTGCGAACGTGATGAGATGCAGCTGTCCCCGTTGCCGGACGTACGCCCATGAGACGCTGTCTTGCCGTTCTCGCCGTACTTTCGTGCCTTGCCATCCAGCCGGCCCTGGCCGAACGTCGCTGGATGACCGTCCTGCTGGACGGCCGCAAGGTGGGAAGCCTGCAAATCGATCGCGACGTCACGCCCGATGCCGTCACCACGACGCAGACCCTCGACTTCCGCCTGACCCGCATCCACACGCCCCTGGTGACGCACACCACGGTGAAGACCGTGGAGGCGCCCGACGGCACCCCGCTGGCCTTCTATGCCAACAGCAACATGTCGTCGAAGGAGAGCGTGGTGGAAGGAACCTCCCGTCAGGACGGCACCTTCCAGGTATCGAACACCGTCGGCGGCGAATCGCAGGTCAACCTGCTGATCTGGCCAACCGGGGCGGCACTGATCGAGGGCCAGCGACTGGCGACGGTCGCCCACGGATTTCGTGCAGGAACGACGTATCGCGTGCGCAACTTCGATTCGGTGAGACAGCAGGTCGCCACGGTGGATGTCGCCGTCGTGGGCGACGAAACCATCGAGATGCCCGATGGCAGCCATGAGCACCTTCATCACCTGCGCCAATCGCTGGTCAACGTACCTTCGGCGCATCCGGTCGATATTTGGGTGGACGACCAGGGAGCCATCCGGCGTGGCATTTCACCCCTGCTTGGCTTCCGCCTGGAAATGACCGCCTGCAACCAGGCGTGCGCCCAGGCCCCCGACCAGGACCTGGATATCCTGCGTGCAGCGCTGATCGATTCGCCACGGGCACTGACACCGAACTTCCGCTCCGCACCGATGCGCTACACCATCACCGTGCGCGGCAACCATCCCGAGCCGTTCATCGAGACGGACGAACAACATGTATCGTCATTGGGCGATGGCATGTATTACGTCGATATCGGCTTTGCACGCCCTGGCAGGGAAAGCTCGCCCTCTGGCGAGGACACGGCACCCAGCCCATGGGTGCAATCCGATTCTCCCCGAATCGCGGACTTCGCGAAATCGATCGTCGGAGACGCGAAAACCGACCTGCAGCGCATGCGCAAGCTGCGTGCCTTCCTGTCCGATTACATCGACCAGAAAGGCCTCGACGTGGGCTACGCATCGGCCCTGGAAACACTGGACAGCCGTCGTGGCGACTGCACCGAGCATGCCGTTCTGCTCACCGCACTGGCGCGTTCGCTCGGCATTCCGGCGCGGATGGTTACCGGCATCGCCTATGTGGAACGGATGGGAGGTGCATCGCGCGTCTTCGTGCCGCATGCCTGGACGCAGGCCTATATCGACGGGCGCTGGATCAGTTTCGATTCCGCCGAGCGACGTTTCGACTCGACGCACATCGCCCTGGGTACCGGCAATGGTGACCCGTGGCGTTTCTTCGCCGCGATGAATACCTTGCGAGACATACGCATCGACAAGGCCCAGCCATCGTCGAACCTGATCGACCTTCCTGGTCCGGCCGAAGGTGGTTTCGTTGGCTCGGCAGGTGCGGGCAGCGAACGCTGAAGGCGTCAGTCGCCGGAAGATCCCCGGGCAAGCGACCAGCCCACCGCCAGCCAGCCGGCGATGAAGGCAATGCCGCCCACCGGCGTGATGATGCCGACCCAGCGCGGGGCACCCAGCGTCAGCACGTAAAGACTGCCGCAAAAGAGCACGATGCCCACGGCAAACGACACGATGGCCGTCTTGCGACCGCCGCCGGCCGGCAGGCCCAATGCGGCAGCGAGCAAGGCCAACGTGTGCCAGAAGTGATACTGCACGGCGGTGTGCCACGGCTGCATCGCCTGCGCATCGACCAGGCCGCGCAGGGCATGGGCCCCAAAAGCACCGAGGATCACGGCAGTGGCGCCGGACAGGGCGACGGTGAGTGCCGTGGCGCCGTTGACACGATGTCGCATCATGGGGAATTCCTGTCTCCTGGAGCCATGACGGCGGGAAGGGTGGCGTATGCTTCGGACGATATCTCGCGGAGTGTCGCATGAAGTCGTCCTCTTTCCGCAGGGTCGTGCTGGCCCTGTTCGCCTTCGTCGCCCTGGCCGGTCTTGCCGGCTGCCAGCGCGAACCGCAGCCCGAGTGGCGTCTGAATGATGTCTCCGGCCACCTGCCCGACCTCGACTTCAAGCTGGTGGACGACCAGGGCCGCAACGTGACCGGTGCCGATTACAAGGGCAAGGTTGCCATCCTGTACTTTGGCTACACCCACTGCCCTGATGTCTGCCCGCTCACCCTGACCCAGCTTCACGTGGTGCTAGACCGCCTGGGGCCGGCGGCGGAAAACGTGCGCATTCTTTTCGTCAGCGTCGATCCCAAGCGGGACACGCCGTCGGTGATGCATAGCTATGTCACCGCGTTCGACAAGCGTGCCATCGGCCTCAGCGGCCCCGACCCCGAACTGGAGAAACTGGCCAAGCGCTATCGCTCGGCATTCTCCCGTGAACCGGACCGTGGCGATGGCAACTACGAGGTGAGCCACAGCTCGGCCATCTTCATCTTCGACGCGCAGGGCAAGGCCCGACTGCTTGCCACGCCATCGGCCTCGCAGGACGACATCGTGCACGATCTCACGCTGCTCACCACGCTGGAGAACCACTCGTGATGCTTCGTTCCCTTGCCTTCGCGCTCGTTCTTGTCGCCGGTGGCACACATGCCAGCGACAAACCCGCAAACAAAGCTGTAGCGAAAACGCCGGCGACCGCCTCGCCCGTCATTGCATCGGACGGATGGATTCGCGTATTGCCCGGCACGCTGCCTGCGGGTGGTTTCGTGACATTCGAGAACACCTCGGACCGGGCGCTGTCGATCGTGTCGGCGGACAGTGCCGACTACGGCGACGTGATGATCCATCGCAGCAGCACCGAAGGTGGCATGGGCCGCATGGAAATGGTGGACAGCGTGCCGCTGCCGGCAAAGCAGAAGACGTCGTTCTCGCCCGGCGGTTATCACGTGATGCTGATGGACGCGAAGCACCCGGTGAAAGCCGGCGATACGCTCACGGTGACGTTCAAGCTCTCCGATGGTGAAGCCGTGCCTGTAAAAATGCTGGCCCGCCCGGCAAACGCCACCGGCCCCCACGACTAACCCGCAGGAGCGCGCCTGGCGCGCGACAGCTTCGCGCGCAAGCACCACGATGGATATCCCCTGTAGGAGCGCGCCTGCGCGCGACCGGCCGTGAGTAAGCATCCATCATCGCGGTAACGCCATCGTGATCAAGGTTTCGCGAAAACCTGTCGCGCGCAAGGCGCGCTCCTACAGGGTTATTTCACGAAGAAGGTGGTGGGCAGGGTTATTTCACGACGAAGGTGGCGGGGGCTTCGTGGGGGTGGAGTTCTTCGCGGTAGAGTTCTTCTACCGATGCCGTCGGGGGTCCTTGATGGAGCCATGCCTCCAGCTGATCGATGGCGACCGCCTCGCCGTACGCCACTACCTCGACGCTTCCATCGAGCAGGTTGCGCGCGTGGCCGGCAAGCTTCAAGGTCACGGCCCGGTCACGGGTAGACGCGCGAAAGAACACGCCCTGCACCCGACCCCTGACGATGAAGCGTGCGGCATTCATCTCACTTTCCTCCGGCAATGGCCTCGCCGAGTTTCTTTGCATCCACCGGGCCGACGAAACGCTTGGCAACGTGACCATCCGGTGCGATGAGATAGGTGGTGGGCAGCCCCTGCGGCGGATCGAAATCCTTCGGCGGCTCGGTGACATCCACCTGCGCGATCGGATAGACGACCGGATGCTTGGCCAGGAATGCCTTGATCTCCTTGACGTCGGTGTCCTCGAAGGCCAGGCCGATCGCCGCGACGTTCTTGTGATCCTTCACGAAACCGGAGATATCCGGCATTTCCTTGATGCAGGGCACGCACCAGGTGGCCCAGTAATTCACGATCACCCACTTGCCACGCTGGGCAGACAGGTCGAAGGCATGGCCATCGACCGTGGTGACCTTGAGCGTAGGCGTGGCGGCGGTGGCCAGGACAGGCGCACTGGCGGCCAGGGCCAGGGCGGCGGCGAAGCGCAGGATCATTCGAAGGTGTCCTCGTTGGGGGAACGGACGACTTGGGGAGGAAACAGTGTATCCAGCCGGGCCCCCAGCGTGGCATCCAGCGCCAGCGCGAGATTGTCCAGAAGTACCAGCAGTTCGGCCGGCAACGCGATGCCCAGGCGCTCCACCTGCTCGCGCGGATGCAGCGGCAGGCGGTACTGGGCGCAGCGATACACGCGCAGCAGTTCGGTGGCGTCGAGCGAACGGCTGAGCAACCAGCCACCGGCCTCGCCACGCTGGATCATGTCGGCCTTCTGCAGGTCGTCGAAGTAACTCGCGATGGCATTGGACGACAGATAAGGCTCGCGCACGCGGACGATGGCCGGATCGACACTTTCGCCCAGGCGTTGCGCGCAGACGAAATGCTGGAGCACCACCAGTAGGCCGATGAACTCGGCGCCATCGGGTAAGGCCTCGTGCGGCGTGGTGTACTCGAAGGCGGAAATCGACGCCGCAATGGAGGCGCCAAGGATCACGATGATCCATGACAGGTAGATCCACAACAGGAAAATGGGAATCGCGGCCAGCGCGCCGTAGATTTCCTCGTAGTTCGGCGAGCGGCGGATGAACTGGGTGAAGCCCCAGCGCGCGATCTCGAAAAGCACGGCACCCAGCAGCGCACCGATGGCGGCATGCCGCCACGACACGCGCCGGTTCGGCACCATCGTGTACATGAGCAACAGCGTCACGAACGTGATGCCGAACGGCACGAAATTCAGCAAAGTGCTCTGCGTGGCGATCTGATCCGCCGCCGCATGCAGCATGGGCAAGGCCGTGAGATAGGACGACAAGACGAGGCCACCCACCACGAGGATGGGCCCCAGCGTGAGCGCCGCCCAGTACAGCAGCAGGCGCGATGTCCAGCCGCGCGGCTTGCGCACGCGCCAGATGCGGTTCAGGCGGTCTTCGATGCTGATCATCATGGTGACGGCACTGAACAGCATCACCAGCACGGAGATGCCCGTGAGCTGGCTCGCCTTGTCGGCGAAGGCGAGCATGTATTCCTGGATCTTCGCGCCCGTGGCCGGCACGAAGTTGCGGAAGGCATAGTCGGCAATGCTGCCGCGCCATTCGGCAAACACGGGAAACGCCGACAGGATGGCGAACACCGCCACCGTCAACGGCACCAGCGAGACCAGCGTGGTGTAGGAAAGCGCGCCGGCCGTCTCGAAGCATTTGTCGTCGAGGAAACGCGACCAGGTGAAACGAGTGAAGCTGAGGGCGCGATCCCGATCGAAACGCAAGCGCATGTCCATCCTTTCTTCCCGAACGATTGGGAACGTGTGGCAGTTCTGCGAGACTAGCGCCTTCGAAAAGGCGACCATCCATGTCCCACGACGTACTCGTACTCTACTACAGCCGTACGGGCCACACGGCCCAGCTCGCCCGCCTGCTGGCGCGCGGTATCGAGGAAGTGCCGGGCATGCGCGCCCGCCTGCGCCAGGTGCCTCCGGTGGCGCCGGTCACCGAAACGGCCATGCCACCCGAGCCAGAAGAAGGTGCGCCGTATGTCTCGCGGGCCGACCTGATCGAATGCGTGGGCATGGCGATGGGCAGCCCCACGCGCTTCGGCAACATGGCGGCGCCACTGAAGCATTTCCTCGACACCACGGGTGCGGAATGGGCCTCGGGGGCGCTCGCCGGCAAACCGGCCGCCCTGTTCACGTCCACCAGCACCATGCATGGCGGACAGGAATCCACCTTGCTGTCGATGGCCCTGCCCCTGCTTCACCACGGCATGCTGCTGGTCGGCATCCCCTTCACGGAACCTGCCCTCAGCAGCACCACCAGCGGCGGCACGCCGTACGGGGCCAGCCATGTCGCCGGGCACCGAGGCGACCAGCCCATTTCCGAGGCTGAACGCGAACTGGCGCGTGCGCTTGGCAAGCGACTGGCGGATGTCGCCCGCCGCCTGGGCACGCCGGCGTGACGTCGCCGCTCACGGCCACGCAGAAGACCGGACTCATCGCCTGGGCCGCCCTGCTGGTGGTCCAGGTGCTGTGGTATTCGCTCTACGCGCCGGTATCCATTCCGCGCTGGGTCGCCTTCGCGCTTACGGTGCCGCCGCTGCTGCTCCCGCTGCTGGCCCTGCCCAACGTCATCCGCGCCTTGCTGTGGGTGGGCATCCTTTCGCTGTTCTATTTCTGCCACGGCGTATCGGAGGTGTGGAGCTCCACGGCCGACCGCTGGCTTGCCGTGCTGGAGATCCTTTTTACCCTGCTCCTTATCGGCACGCTCGGTGCCGGCGTCCGTCGCCGACGCTGAATGGCCGGCGGCGCGCTGGCGCGTCCTGCGCCAATGCTGCGCAGCGTCTCGACCTCCGTTGCACGGCGGTGCAGGCTAGATCGCGGATACCGACGAAGAGGACCGCACGATGGGATTCCTTCAGGACTCGCCGCGACTGGCCCACCCGTTCCGCAACGACCGCGTGCTCGGCGCCTGGCTCGCACGCACGTTGCCCGATGACCGGTTCGCCACCACCACTCCCGATTTGGTCGCCCTGGGCGACTACGCCGTCCATGCCTGGGAGCGCAGGCAGCGCACGCCGCGCACCGAACCGGTCCTCACGAACTGGGATGCCTGGGGCGCCCGCGTCGATCGCATCGCCCTGACGCCGGCCTGGGAAGAAGGCCCCTCCCTCACCACACGGCACGGCGTACTGGCCGCTGGCCATGCCTCGACGCCCTGGGCGCGAACGGAACAGTTCGCCCGCGTCTATCTGTATCACCCGGCCAGTGAGTTCTACTGCTGCCCGCTGGCGATGACCGACGGCGCCGCCACGGCCATCCGCGCGACAGGCGGGCAGGCACTGATGGACCGCGCCCTGCCCCATTTCCTCAGCCGCGATCCCGCCACCTTCTGGCTGTCCGGTCAGTGGATGACGGAGACCCATGGTGGCTCGGACGTCGGCCAGACGGAGACCGTGGCCCGTCGCGATCCCGACGGCCAGTGGCGCCTGTACGGCCGCAAGTGGTTCAGCTCGGCCGTCGTGGGTGAGGCTGCGCTGGCGCTGGCCCGCCCCGAGGGAGCTGGCAAAGGCACCGCCGCCCTGGCCCTGTTCTACGTGGAAACGAAGGACGAACACGGCGCCTGGCGCGGCATCACCATCGACCGGCTTAAGAAAAAACTCGGTACGCACGAGCTTCCCACCGCTGAAATTCATCTCGACGGCCTGCCCGCGACACCGGTCGGACCGCTCGAACATGGCGTAAGGCAGGTGACGCCCATGCTGAACATCACACGCACCTGGAACGCCGTGTGCGCCGTCGCCAGCATGGCCCGGGCAATCTCGCTGGCCCGCGACTATGCCCATCGGCGCCAGGCCTTCGGTGCGTATCTCATCGACCAGCCGTTGCACGCACGTACCCTGGCCGACATGCAGGCCGAGTTCGAAGGCGCGTTCTCGCTCGCGTTCTTCGTCGCCGACCTGTTGGGTCGCAGCGAACAGGGCGAAGCCTCTCCCCGTGAAACCGCCCTGCTTCGCCTGCTTACTCCGCTGGCCAAGCTGTGGACGGCCAAGTCATCCATCGCCGTCGTGTCCGAAGCCCTGGAATGCTTCGGTGGTGCCGGCTATATCGAGGACACCGGCCTGCCCCAATTGCTTCGCGACGCGCAGGTTTACGCCATCTGGGAAGGCACCACCAACGTGCTCTCCCTGGACATGCTGCGAACCCTCAGCGCCGGAGGCCTTCCTGCCTTGAGAGAAACCGTGGCCACTCTGGTGCCGGCCGGCTCGACCGCCTTGCGGCCTATCCATGCGGCGCTGGACGCCACCGAATCGCTGCTCGCCGATACCGCCTCGGACCGTGGCGCACTCGAGGCCTCGGCTCGCGGCATCGCCTTCACGCTGGCCCGGAGCATGGCTGCGGCCCTGCTGGTGCGCTCGGCCGGCTGGGGAGAAGCGGCAGGCGATGATCGCCCGCTGGCGGCCTGCCGTCGCTTTATTGCACGGGGCCTGGACCGGCTGTCGCTGCCCCACACCGACGACGACGCCACGCTGGCGTATGACCGACCGGCGACACCCTGCGCCCGGAAGGTGCGGGCGGCCATGTAGAATGGCCGCCCCGCTCCACGCCAGTCCCAGGTCAGCCCATGCAGCATCTCACCATCGTCACCACCGGCGGCACGATCGACAAGGTCTACTTCGACGACAAGTCCGACTACCAGATCGGCTCGCCGCAGATCGGTGAGATCCTCACCCAGCTGGGCGTGGCATTCCGTTTCGACGTGATCCCCATCCTGCGCAAGGACAGTCTCCACGTCACCGACGAAGACCGCGCCCTCATGCGCAGCACCATCGAGGCACAACCGCACCGCCACGTACTGGTCACCCATGGCACCGACACCATGGTGGAAACGGCGAAGGTGCTCGAAGGCATTCCGGGCAAGGTCATCGTGCTCACCGGTGCCCTGAACCCCGCCCGCTTCCAGGGCTCTGACGCCGTGTTCAACATCGGCTGCGCCGTTGGCGCCGTGCAGACACTGTCCGATGGCGTGTACATCGCCATGAACGGCCGCGTGTGGGACCCGAAGACGGTGCGCAAGAACCGCGACGCCAACCGCTTCGAAGCCGTCTGATTCAGCGCGTCGCCTCGCGACGCGCCCGGTCCTCGACCACGGCATCCACGGTGGCGCCGGCATCCATGACGCCAGCGCCACAGCCCTTCGGACAGCGCCCCTGCACGGGCCGCGCGTTGTCCACCAGTTGCTGCCTTACCTCCTCTACGCTGATCTGCGGATCGGCCGAGCGCATGAGTGCCACCAGCCCCGCCACCTGCGGCGCGGCCATCGACGTACCCGCCAGGTAGCCGAACACCGGGCGCGTTGCAGACGTGCGGCCAAGATCGAGCGTGGACACGATATCGTCCCGACGGATGCCTGACTTCGAGCCGCCCGGTGCGGATAGCGTCAACCCGTCGCCATGGTTGGAGTACCACGCCTGGCTGCCATCGCGCGCCAGCGCACCCACCGAAATGACGCCCGGGCAGTTAGCCGGTGAGAAAGTGGATGCCTTGACGCCATTGTTGCCCGCCGCGACGACGATGACGCTCCCCCTCGCCTGTGCGGCGGCGATGGCCGAAGCAAACGCCTCACCACATGCACCGGGACCACCCAGGCTGAGATTGATCACATCGGCCCGCCGCTCGACCGGAGGCACACCCTCCACGTCCCCACCCGACGCCCAGGTGATGGCATCGACCACGTCGGATGTCCAGGCACCGCACATGCCCGCGGCACGAACCGGCAACAACATCGCCCCCGGAGCCACGCCGACAACACCGTAGCTATTGCCTCCACGCGCGACCGCGAGTCCCGCCACATGCGTGCCATGCCAGGACGACGGATGCGCCACGAGCGATCCGCACTCACCCGGATCGCGCCAGTCGCCTTCGTCGGTGGGATCGGCATCCCTTTCGTCCCCGTCGCGGGCTTCCTGCGCGTCGGACAGAAAGTCATAACCGGGCAACAGGCGTCCTTCGAATTCCCGATGAGAAACGATGCCGGAATCGACGACAGCCACCACGGCACCGTCGCCCTGTGTGTAACGCCAGGCCACTTCCGCATCCGTGCCGTAGCGTGGATCGTGCATGTACCACTGGCGGCGCCAGAGCGGATCGGTCACGGCCGTGAGCTGCAGGCGGCGATCCTCTTCGACGGAAACGACCCCGGGAAGTGCGCGTAGTGCGTCGGCATCGGCCACCTCTTGTTCGTATACCGCTGCATCGGCGCCGAGCGATCTGAGCCGATTCGCGGCGATGTCCTGGGTCGGTGCCGCCGATCGCCGGACACGTTTTCCTGGTGGTTTTGTTTCGGAGACGGACTGTGGGCTGGAGAACCGGACGATGTAGCGGGTGGACGATAAGGCGCCCTCACTGAAAGTGCCCAGAGCAAGGATCACGACGACGGCAAACGGACAGCGCATGAGGATGGTCCTTTATAAATGGACCATCCACGTTAAATGTGTGCGATTCGCTCGGCGATCACTGCCACCCGTGAGTTCGTGCCGGCAAGCCAACCTGCGCGATGTGGACTTGCCCGCTTGAGGGTAAACGGTCGCGCGCGAGGCGCGCTCCTACAGTCTTTAGGTGGTCGACTTGTATCTGGTCGGCGGATGAGGATTCGCGCCAGTGGCCCGGTCCTGGCGACACCGGCCGTTGTAGGAGCGCGCCTTGCGCGCGAAGGGGTATATCGCATGCCCGGTCGCGCGCAAGGCGCGCTCCTACAGTCAACGTGATTGGAGAACGGCGGATTCGCGCCAAAGGTCGGTGCCGCCATCGGTGGCGTGGCGGTCGATTTCCGCGAGTTCTTCTGCGGAGAACGACAGCTGTTTTACGGCATCCAGCGAATTGTCCAGCTGCTCGACGGTGCGCGCGCCGATCAATGCAGAGGTAACACGCGGATCGCGCAGCACCCAGGCAATGGCCATCTGCGCCAGCGTCTGGCCGCGACGCTCGGCGATGGCGTTGAGTGCACGGATACGCTGGAGATTTTCATCACTCAACATGTCCTTGCGGAACGAGCCATCACGCGTGACACGTGCATCGGCAGGCACGCCACCGAGGTACTTCGAGGTGAGCAGCCCCTGCGCCAGCGGCGAGAATGCGATGCAACCGGTACCGAGATCATCCAGCGTATCGAGCAGGCCATCCTCGATCCAGCGATTGAACATGGAGTAGTTCGGCTGGTGGATGAAAAGCGGCACGTGCTCGTCGGCAAGGATGGCGGCGGCCTTGCGGGTGAGTTCGGGCGAGTAGCTGGAGATGCCGACGTACAAGGCCTTTCCCTGGCGATGGATATGCGCCAGCGCACGCATGGTCTCTTCCAGCGGCGTCGTCGGGTCCACGCGGTGTGAGTAAAAAATATCCACGTAGTCCAGGCCCATGCGCTTCAGCGACTGGTCGAGGCTGGCGATGAGGTATTTGCGACTGCCGCCGATGCCGCCATACGGACCGGGCCACATATCCCAGCCGGCCTTGGTGGAAATGATCAGCTCGTCGCGATACGGCGCGAAGTCGGTGGCGAGAACACGCCCGAAGTTTTCCTCGGCCGATCCCGCGGGCGGACCGTAGTTGTTGGCCAGGTCGAAATGCGTGACGCCGCGATCAAAGGCACGACGCAGGATGGCGCGGCCGGTCTCGAAGACATCGGTGCCGCCAAAGTTCTGCCACAGGCCGAGCGAAATGGCAGGCAGATCGATACCGCTGCGACCACAGCGGCGGTAAGGCATGAGGTTGTCGTAACGGTCGGGGGCGGCGCGGTAGGACATGGGAAAGGCTCCATAGGGATGCCCGTCATCCTAGCAACCTCGGTGCATCGGATATCGACTTGTCTTTCAACACAGCGATGAAGCACGTTCATCGCCGATACGACATTTGTCACCCACGCAGCCCCGCCCGCGCCAGGCAGGCGGTCGGCGACCCATCCTGCAACCCCGCTCCCCTGTAGGAGCGCGCCTTGCGCGCGACCGGTGATATCGAAACGATGAAGATGTTCGCGACAACCGGTCGCGCGCAGGCGCGCTCCTACAGGGCGTCAGCAACGCCATGGGCAGGTGTGCACTGGCTACCGAAGGGGCAGGAGCCGACCGTGTCGGCGATGGCTATGGGGCGATTGATGCGCGTTCGCGAGCACCCATCGCGGATGCGATCCGCTCCCACCCCTTTAGTAGTGGCGTTGTAGGAGCGTGCTTGCGCGCGACCGGTGATATCGAAACGATGATGATGTTCGCGATAACCGGTCGCGCGCAGGCGCGCTCCTACAACAAGCTGCCGCGACGAGGGGAGAGGCGGCGGGGGCGGCCCTTGGCGCGACTTGATGGAGGTGAGGGGAGCGGGCGGATAAGGCCGCGTAGCGGGGCCGGCCAGGAAGGCCGGCCTTTCCTGCCGAGGCACGGGGCGATCTCAACCGGTCGGTGCAACACCAGCGTCTAATCGGGACGGAGGTGGGCATCATGAGCAGAA
>NZ_JAARLZ010000016.1 GCF_011759365.1 Luteibacter anthropi | reverse complement strand
GCGCTAGGAGCTGTTTTTTCAGCACGCCCCGGGTTTGGACGAACAGGCTCCGATAGATGGTTTCGTGGGACACCCGCATACTGTCGTCCTGTGGATAGCGCTGAGCAAGCCATCCACTGATCTGCTGCGGTGCCCAGCGAAGAGCCAGCTTGGCGGCCACCACCCGACGAAGGGCACCGTGGCAGGCCAACCGGCACGCCTTTGGCCGCTTGGCCTGGGCCCAGGCTCGCTGATCGGCGTTAGCCGCCCGGTAACGACCTGGACCTCCGTTGCGTCGTACCTCACGACTGATACTGGACGGCGCCCGTCCCAGAGTCTGGGCGATCTGGTGCAAGGAGTGCCCTTGGCACAAGCCTCGGGAGATCTCTTCGCGCTCAGCCAACTGCAACGTCCGAGCGGCCCGTTTGCGTGGTGGAGGCGCGAATCCGCCGCGCTGTCTTAGAACGTAATGAATGATCTCATCGTGCCGCCCCAGCGACCGAGCGATACTCGCTGGCGGCACACCGGCTTGCCAATCCGCCCAGATCTGCCTGCGTTCGGCTGCCGATAAATGATGCCAAAGCCTGACTGTTCTGCTCATGATGCCCACCTCCGTCCCGATTAGACGCTGGTGTTGCACCGACCGGTTGAGATCGCCGGATGTCGAGTCAGGAAACCCCGCACGCTCCCCGTGCCCGAAGGGGCGAAGCCATAAGACACTGAGCCGCGCAGCGGCTCCTCCTTTCCCGAGGGACACCGCAGGCCGGAGCGACAAGGGCCGCCCCCGTCGCCTCCAGGCGACCACGCCACAGGCGCCGAGCGCGAGGCCGCCAGGCGAGCCCACCCTACGAAGCAAACACCCCACCCAAAAAAACGCCTCAAAACCAGCGATTCTTCTTGAGCAGGATGAAAATGCCACCCACGATACACGCCACCACGCAGATGATCGTGGGATAGGCCCAGGGCTTCTCCAGCTCCGGCATGTGCGCGAAGTTCATGCCGTACCAGCTGGTGATGAGTGTCGGTGCCGCAAGCATGGCGGCCCAACCGGCCAGCTTTTTCATCACCTCGTTCTGCCCGAACGTCACCAGCGAGAGGTTCACGCTGATTGCGGCGCCAAGCATCTCGCGCATCGCGTTGATGGATTCGTTTACACGGAATACATGGTCGTAGATGTCGCGGAAGTACGCACGCAATTCATCGTGGATGAGGTGCGGATGCAGGCGTACCAGTTGCGCGACGATATCCTGCAACGGCACCACCGCGAGGCGCAGGGTCATCAGTTCGCGCTGCATGTCGTACAGGCGCTTGATGGTGTTGCGGTTGTAGGTTTCGGCGAAGATGTCGTTTTCCAGCTCGTGCAGCTCCTGGCGGAAGTCGCGCACGATGGGAAGGAAGTTATCGACGATGAAGTCGAGCACGGCATACAGCGCATAGCTCGGGCCCATGCCCAGCAGCTCCGGCGACTGCTCGCAGCTGCGTCGTGCCGGGGCGTAGGAGAGCGAAGCGCCGTGGCGCACGGTCACGAAATAGCGCCGACCTACGAAGATCTGGGTTTCGCCGAAGGCGATGTTGCCGCCGACGAGCTGGGCGGTCTGCGCCACGATGAACAGCGAGTCGCCGTAGGCTTCGATCTTGGTGCGCTGGTGGGCGTGCTGGGCGTCCTCGATCGCAAGATCGTGCAGGTCGAACTCCTCCTGGAGCTTCAGCAGCAGGGCTTCGTCCGGTTCGTGCAGGCCTACCCAGACAAAGGTGTCCGGCTCCTGAAGGATGTCACTGATGGCGTCCAGGGTGATGTCGCCGATGCGCCTGCCGTCGTTACGGTAGGCCACGCAGTTGACGACCATGCCTGCCTGGGACGGACCAGGGGCGGATTCGGGGAGAAGAGGGAGGGGTGCCATGGCGGCCATGATGCCGTGGGTCGCGTGACGCGGCAATCTACGGACCCGATCCCTGGACGGCGCCGCTGGCAGCGTCGCCAGGTATATCACCCGGCCTTATGACTGCCATATGGATGAACGATTTCACCATGCGTTGGCATTGGCCTACGATGAAATCCTCATCCGACGCCTCGGCTTCTTCCTGAAGATGTCATAGAGGCGTTCCAACCAGCGACAGGACGTTGCATGGAAAGCAGTCAGAAATTCATCGGGCGCAATCGCGCCCCCCGTGTCCAGATCGAATATGACGTCGAGCTGGGTGGCTCGCAGAAGAAGGTAAGCCTTCCTTTCACCATGGGGGTCCTGGCCGACCTCTCGGGTAGCAACGCAAGCGTGCTGCCTCCCGTCGACGAGCGCAAGGCCGCGGAGTTCGATGTCGAGAACTTCAACGACCGGATGGAGTCCATCGCGCCGTCCCTGTCGTTTGATGTAGACAACCTGTTGACCCATGAAGGCAGCCTTCACGTGGACATGCAGTTTCTGCACATGGACGACTTCTCCCCGGAGGCGATTGCGCGCCAGGTAGCGCCCCTGGCGAAGCTGCTAGAAGCGCGTACGCAACTGGCGAATCTGGGTACCTACCTGGACGGCAAGGCCGGCGCGGAGAACCTGCTTGCCCAGGCCCTGAAGGATGCGTCCCTGCTGGCGACCCTGGCTCCCAAGGCGCCGGTGGTCGACGCTGACGGGGAGGGCGCCTGACCATGAGCGAGCAGTTGCAGGAAGCCGCGACCGACACGGCCATCACCACGGAGGCCCCCGGCGACTTCGCCGCCCTGCTGGCAAAGGAGTTCCGGCCCAAGAGCGAGCGTGCCCGCGACGAGGTGCTGTCTGCGGTAGCGACCCTGGCCGAGCAGGTGCTCGATCGTGCGGACATCGTTGCCGATGACGTGACCGAGACCATCAATGCCTGCGTGGCGGAGATCGATCGCAAACTCACGGCACAGATCAACGCCATCCTCCATCATCCCGCCTTCCGCGCGCTGGAGGGTTCATGGAGGGGTCTGCATCATCTGGTGAGCAACTCGGAAACCGACAGCCAGCTGAAGATCCGGGTAATGAACATCGCAAAGAGCGACCTGGGCCGCGTGCTGAAGCGCTACAAAGGTGCCGCGTGGGACCAGAGCCCGGTCTTCAAGCGTATTTACGAAGAAGAATACGGCCAGCTCGGTGGTGAACCGTATGGTTGCCTCATTGGTGACTTCTACTTCGACCATACACCGCAGGACGTGGAGCTTCTTTCCGGCATGGCCCGTATTGCTGCCGCCGCCCACGCACCGTTCATTGCCGCGGCGGCGCCTTCGCTGCTTGGCATGGATGGCTGGGACGAACTGGCCAACCCGCGCGACCTGGGCAAGATATTTACCACGCCCGATTACGCCGGCTGGCGTGCACTGCGCGATAGCGAGGATGCCAAGTATCTCGCGCTGGCCATGCCGCGAACCCTGGCCAGGCTTCCGTACGGTGCAAAGACCGATCCGGTGGATAGTTTCGATTTCGAGGAAGATACGTCGGGTGGTGCGGCCAGCGGTTATGTGTGGCAGAACGCGGCCTATGCTTTCGGTGTGAACGTCAATCGGTCGTTCCGTCAGTACGGATGGTGCACGCGTATTCGTGGTGTGGAATCCGGCGGAGCTGTCGCGAATCTGCCTGCGCACAGTTTCCCCTCGGACGATGGCGGCGTGGACATGACATGTCCCACGGAAATCGCCATTACCGATCGTCGTTCGGCGGAACTGGACAAGATGGGCCTGCTTCCCCTGGTGCACCGGAAGAACACGAGCATGGCCGCCTTCATCGGTGCGCAATCGCTTGCCCGGCCCGAGGAATACGATGACCCGACGGCCACCGCCAACGCCGCATTGAGTGCCCGTCTTCCCTACATGTTTGCCTGCGCACGCTTCGCGCACTATCTGAAATGCATCGTGCGCGACAAGGTGGGTTCATTCAGCACCCGTGAGCAGATGGAGCGTTGGCTGAGCGACTGGATTCTCAACTATGTCGATGGCGACCCCACCAATTCCAGCGAAGAGAGCAAGGCTCGCAAGCCGCTTGCCGATGCCAGCGTGGTCGTCGAGGAGGTGGAGGGGAGCCCGCCCTGATGGCGCCGCCCAAGGGTGGTGTCCGCGCGGGGCAATGGCTGGCCAATCGCTACCGCATCATCCGCCACCTGGGTCAGGGCGGCATGGGTGTGGTTTTCCTGGCGCGCGATGCGCGACGCGTCGAAGCACGGCAGTGCTATCCCTATGTTGCCATCAAGGTACTGGCGCCCCGCTGGCGTGAATACCCTGGTGCCTGGATGGCACTTCAGGAAGAGGCACGGCGATCCATGCGCGTAAGCAGCCCGCACGTGATTCGCACGATGGACTTCGATCGCGATGGCGATGAGTGGTTCATGACCATGGAATATGTACAGGGGAGCACGTTGCGCCAGCTCATTCGGGAGGCCGGTCCCGATGGCGTGCCCCTGGCAAGGGCATGGCCATGGATCATCCAGCTTGGCCGTGCCATCGGTGATGCGCATATGGCAGGCGTGGTGCATGGTGACGTAAAACCCGACAACGTCATCGTGACCGGGGCGGGAACGGTGAAGCTGTTTGATTTCGGCACCGGGTGGGCTACCCGTGGCTGTCTCGCCGGTGTCTCGCCGGCCTATGCCAGCAAGGCCTTGCTGGAAGGCGCCGTGCCCTGCCACAAGGACGACGTCTATGCCTTCGCCTGCGTGGTGGCGGAGACGTTGACAGGTGAACATCCCTTCCAGCGGGAGGATGCGCTAACGGCCATGCGGCGACGACGGACGCCGCCGGATATCCCAGGCCTGGGCTGGCGCCATGCCAGTGCGTTGCGTGCAGCGCTGGCGTTCCATGCGGAACACCGGACTGCCGGCGTGGACGATATCCTGCGCGGCCTTGCAGGTGGTGGATGGTGGCGGAGGCTGCGCTAGTCTTCCCCGGCCAGTGAACGGAATTCCGTCAGGCCACCCGGGGCTATCGCCTGAAGAAGCGAGGTGAAATCAAGACCGATCAGGCCGCGCGCCCGGCGCAGGATGACGGGCACCGGACTTGCGGGTTCGTTCGCGGCATACCATTCGCAGATTTCATCAAGGCGGTGACGTATTTCGTCGGCATCAAGCGACCGTGGCAACCGATGGACGGCACCGGCAGGCGACGCATCCGTTGCCTCGTTTTCCGGCGAAGGCGATACACAAGCCGGGGCCTGCGCGTTGTCCATGGGCAGGTAGGCCTGCACTTCCCGTCGCAGGATGCCCAGTTCCCGGATACACGGTTCGATGTCGGGCCCGCGACCCGGGGTGTGCATGGCGAACACCTGCCCGATTGCTTCCAGATGCCCGATGGCGCGGACTGCGACCGCATCGATTTCTTGCAGACGGCTATGCCCGGCATGGCCGAAGACAGTCGCCACGTGTTCCCTTAGCGTCTTGTGCAGGTCATCGTCGTTGGTGGACGACGCGGTCTCCGCCAAGGTTCGCAGGTCACGTTGGGTGACGACGCCTACGCGTTCGATCGCGATCACGGTGCAGCGGCGCAGATGCCCGAGGATGCCCGGGTCGGCGCCCAGTAACGCCAGGGCATTGATCCGCTCCGTGGGGTCGCCGTCGTCCAGGCAGGGATGGACATGTTCCCAGTGCTGTTCCAGGAGGGCCTGTACGACGGCCAGTCCATCGGCCATGGCCGGCAGGGCTTCAAGGGCAAGCCAGGCCTGGGCCAGGCATAGGACAACCCGCAGGTCGCGCGTGCGCAAGGCCAGGGTTTCCGCCATACGGGCCACGTCCCGCCAATCGGGCTCCTGCGCCTGCCTGACCGTGGCGCCGACACCGCGCTCTTCGTCTGGCGTGGCCAGTCGTTCGAGCGCCAGGAAAGCACTGTCGTACTCCAGATTGGGGCCGCAGGGGCAAGCCTCGTCCATGGCCAGTATGTAAGGGGACAGGTCACGCATGGCGGTACGCTTTATTCTGGCAAAGGTTGGTATCCGGCCGCTCATGGGCCACGGCCATCAGGATCTCGCGCAGCCATTGATGGCTGGCCTGTTTGTCGGCGCGGACATGCCATGCCATCGACAGTCGCAGGGAGGGCAGGGCGAAGGGGAGGGCGATGATGTCCACGTCCGGCCCCATGGCACGTGCCATGCTGCCGGGCAGCGTGCAGACCAGGTCGGTGGTGACCAGGACCTCGCTCAGCAGCCCTGCATAAGCCACGCTGGCAACGATGTGCCGCTGCCTGCCCAGTGATTTCAGGTGCCGGTCGATGCCGCCGTGCAGATGGCCCGAAGGAGACACCATGACGTGCGCGAGCGCACAGTAGGCATCGAGGTCGGGTGCATCGCATCCACGGGGATGTCCCTTGCGCTGGATCATTGCGAACTGATCCGTCACCAGGGAACGGGCTTTCAGGGAGGCAGGTATGCGTTCTTCGGGTGCGACGAGGATATCGATCTCGCCCTGCTCGAACTGGGCCAGCGCATCGGCATTTTCATCGTCGATGCGAAATGCCAGTCTCAGCGAAGGGTTGTGGAAGGCGTGCAGGCGTTGCAACAGGAGCGGTGCGAGCATCGCATTGGCGCTGTCGTTGCCACGGATATGGAACGTGGCCGCGTCGCGACGTGGATCGAATCCCTGGTCGGGGCGGTGGATGGCGGTGAGCCTGGCCAGGGCATCGCGCAGCACACCGGCCATGCTCTCGGCCCGGGGCGTGGGCACCATGCCGCGCCCTGTTTCGGACGGCACGAGCAAGGGATCGCCGAACAGGCGCCGCAACTTTGCCAGCTGTGCCGAGAGTGCAGGTTGACTCACATGCAGGCGGGAGGCTGCACGGGTCACGTTACATTCCTCGAGCAGCACATCCAGTGCGACGAGGAGGGGAAGTTCGCTAGGTTTCAGGGTCATCACCGATCCAGCTCGCAATACCGTCCTGGTCTTGCGAAGAGGTCGTCATTCTACAGGCCGCCCCATCGTGGGCAATCGATGAAGTGGCTTGTGGGTGGTTTCAGTCGTGACGTCGGCAGAATGTCGCGAAAAGCGCTGTCCAGCACGGCAGGGCGAACAACAGCCAGGGCATGTTGCGCTGAGGAAAACCGGGCCACAGGTGAAGCAGCAGCGCAATGATGCAGGCCGCAAACGATAGCCCTGCCACGCGTGGCGCAAGGTGTCCCATCGGACGTCCTGCACGGCGCAGCTTCCATATCCCGGGGAGGAGCAGGAATGCCAGCGGCTGGTAGGCGAGCAGGTTGAAGTTGCCCCATGCCGAGCGGTGCAGCGTGAGCGCCCACAGGCCGATCATGAGCAGGCCGGCCAGCCCCGCGAATACGGTGAACAGCGTGCCGAAGGCGACGAAGATGCCACGCGCGATGCGCGTACGGGAAAACACGGGCAGGGAAAGAGGCGCGGCCAGCACGAGGCCGGCGATCAGCAGTGGCCAGCGCAGGTCGGGAGCTTCCCCGGGCGGCGCGTCGAGGCGACTCGGGGCGAGCGTATCCTCGGCGGCCACGAGCGCACGCTCGTCGGAGCCGCTGCCGATACGGACGCTGCGGATCTCGTCTTCCAGCACCATGGGCAGGAAGGCTTCCTTCCAGGCATTCATGGGCTGATCGGCAAAGGGGCCAAGGCCCAGGTCCATGCCGAGCATCAGCCAGGGCTGGTTGCTCATCAGGCGCGCGGTCTGTTCGCGGTAGGTCATACCGCCAGGCTTGCTGCGCAGCTGCGCGCCTAGGGCGCCGTCGAGCGCGTCATCCAGCGCATTGCGGACGCGCGTGGTGCAGTTGTCCAGGTAATAGTCGTAGTTGTAGCCGGCGTTCTGGGGTTGCACGTTCCAGACGAGGAACCGTCGCAGGCGATCCTTCTGTTCATCGTTCAGTGCAAGGCGCTGCTTGCGTACGTAGCGGCCTTCGCCCGAATAGAACGACACGTCGGATTCGGTGGGCTCGGCATCCATGCGGTAGGCCATGATGCCGCGCGCGAAATTCAGGATGAACCCGTCCTGGTCGAAGTCGAACACGCCGTAGTTGAAGGCGATGGCCTGGCCGCTCACGGTGTCGCGCACTTCCAGCGCATCGTGGCCGAAACGCTCCCAGTAGATATCGCCCGGGCCATAGGTCATCAGCGAGATTTCGAGGTCGCTTGCAGGTGCATCGACTACGCCCGCGCGAGCGAGCGGCGTGATACACAGGGCAAGCAACAGGATCAGGGCAAAACGCATGGGGCGTACGACATCCGTGGTAGGAGCGCGCCTCGCGCGCGACATGTTCGTGGCAAAACGCATGAGCCGTGCGCCATCCCTTGTAGGAGCGCGCCTCGCGCGCGACAGGTTCTTGGCAAAATGCATGAGCCGTGCGCCATCCCTTGTAGGAGCGCGCCTGCGCGCGACAGGTTTTTGCGAAGACGTAGCCAGGCCCTGCCGCTGTATCGCGAAAGGTGGTCGCGCGCGAGGCGCGCTCCTACAGGGCCTGTTCTGGGATCAGGATACTTCGTCGGTGCGGGCGACGTGGAACTCCTGCACACGGCGATCGTCCGCCTGCGTGACGCGGAACACGAAACCACCCACCGAGATTTCTTCGCCTGCCGACGGCAGGTGCCCGAACTCGGAGGTGACCATGCCGCCGACCGTGTCGAATTCCTCGTCGGAGAAATGCGAACCGGCGATTTCGTTGAAGTCGGCGATGGGGGTGAGGGCGCTGACCGAGAAGCCGCCTTCGGCCAGGGCCTGCACCAGCACCGGGTCTTCCTCGTCGTCGTGCTCGTCGTCGATTTCGCCGACGATCTGCTCCAGGACGTCCTCGATGGTGATCAGGCCGGCCACGCCGCCGTATTCATCTACCACCAGGGCCATGTGGTTGCGCGTGAGGCGGAATTCCGCCAGCAGCACGTTCAGGCGCATGGATTCGGGGATGAGCACGGCCGGGCGCAGCAGGGCGCGCACGTCGAAGGCCTCGCTCTGGCCGAAATACTTCAGGATGTCCTTGGCCAGCAGGATGCCGAGCACTTCGTCCTTGTCCTCACCGTGCACGGGGAAGCGCGAATGGCCGGATTCGACCACGGTGGCAAGGATGTCGGCGAGGGGGGCGTCGGCGGGGAGGCTGACGATCTGGGCACGGGGCACCATGACATCGTCGACGCTGAGTTCGGTGACCTTGATCGCACCCTCGACCATGGTCAGGGTGTCGTTGGACATCAGGCCGTTGGCCTGGGCGGTGCGCAGCTCCTCGATCAGTTCGTCGCGGTTGCGCGGTTCGCCGGAAAACAGGTGGCCCAGTCGATCCCACCACGATCGGTGGGCCGGGCCGTTGGTACTACCAGGGTCCTCGTTCATCACTCTTTGGTTTTCTGCCCGGATGGGCGGAAGGGGCAGTCTACTGGAATTCTGATGACGGTTCAGGGCAAGGAGGGATCTGTAGGAGCGCGCCTTGCGCGCGACGGCTGCGTAGCAGCCATGGCGGGTTTTCTGGCCGTCGGCCTTCGGAAGGGTCGCGCGCAGGCGCGCTCCTACATCGCTTCGTAGGGGTCTGCTATGCCCAGCCCCGCCAGGATGCGGGTCTCCAGGGCTTCCATTTCCTCGGCCTCGGCCTCTTCGATATGGTCGAAGCCCAGCAGGTGCAGGGTGCCGTGGATGGTGAGGTGGGCCCAATGGTCGGTGGCCTTCTTGCCCTGTTCGGCGGCCTCGCGGGTGACCACGGGGGCGCAGATGACCAGGTCGCCCAGCAGGGGGACGTCGACCCCCGGCGGCAGGTCAACGGGGAACGACAGCACGTTGGTGGCGTAGTCGCGCCCGCGGTACTGGAGGTTCAGCGCCTGGCCTTCCCCGGCCTCGACGATGCGGATGGACATCTCGCTGGCCTTGCGGCGCCTGGCGCCCTTCAGGGCGGCCCCGACCCAGCGGCGGAAACTGGCGGAGGCCGGGATGCCCTTGCGCGAGGCCACGGCATAGCCGATGGCCACATCGACCTTGCTCACGGGGTGTCGTCCTGCTTCTGCTCGAAGGCCTCGTAGGCACGCACGATCTTCGCCACCAGCGGGTGGCGCACCACGTCGCGCGAGGTGAAGAAGGTGAAGCTGATGCCGTCCACGCCGCGCAGCACCTCGATGGCGTGGCGCAGGCCCGAGCGGATGTGGCGGGGCAGGTCCACCTGCGACACGTCGCCGGTGATCACCGCCACCGAGCCGAAGCCGATGCGGGTGAGGAACATCTTCATCTGTTCGACGGTGGTGTTCTGCGCCTCGTCGAGGATCACGTAGGAATCGTTGAGCGTGCGGCCGCGCATGTAGGCCAGCGGCGCGATCTCGATCACGTTGCGCTCGATGAGCTTGCCCACCTTCTCGAAGCCGACCATCTCGTAGAGGGCGTCGTATAACGGGCGCAGATAAGGATCGATCTTCTGGCTGAGGTCGCCGGGCAGGAAGCCGAGCTTCTCGCCGGCTTCCACGGCCGGGCGCACCAGCAGCACGCGCTGCACGCGGTTGGCTTCCAGTGCCTCGATGGCGCTGGCGACGGCGAGATAGGTTTTGCCGGTGCCGGCCGGCCCCACGCCGAAGTTGATGTCGTGGGTGGTGATGGCGTGCAGGTAACGGGCCTGGTTGGGGCCGCGGCCCTTGATGACGCCGCGCTTCACCTTGATCACCACTTCCTGCGCCGACTCGGCGGCCTGGGCGTTCAGGGCGTCGATGCCCGACTCGGCCAGGTGCAGGTTGATGGTCTGCCCGTTGAGGATTTCCGTCTCGGTGGCGGCATACAGCGCCTTCAGGACGCGCTCGCCGGCCCTGGCCGCGGCTTCGTCGCCGATCACGCGGAACAGGCTGCCGCGATGGTCGATCTCGATGCCCAGGCGCAGCTCGATCTGGCGGATATGCTCGTCGAGCGGTCCGCAGAGGTTGGCGAGGCGGGCGTTGTCCTCGGGGTCGAGGGCGAAGTCGTGCTGGGAAAGCTGGCTCATGGCATTCACGAGGCGAGCGCGACCTCTTCGTCGAGACGGACGCGTCCGCGCAGGGAGTTGGCCATCGCCTCGGTGATCACCACATCGACGAACTGGCCGATCATCCGCGGATGGCCGGGGAAATTCACGTAGCGCATGTTTTCGGTGCGTCCGGTCATTTCGTTGGGATTCTTGCGGCTGGGCTTCTCGACCAGCACGCGCTGCACGCTGCCGACCATGGCTTCGTTGATCTTGCGGGCGTTTTCGTTGATGGCCGCCTGCAGACGCGACAGGCGCGCGTGCTTGGCTTCGGCCGTGGTCTCGTCGGGCAGGTTTGCTGCCGGCGTGCCGGGGCGCGACGAGAAGATAAACGAGAAGCTCTGGTCGAAACCGACATCGGCAATGAGTTTCATCGTCTTCTCGAAGTCGTCGTCCGTTTCACCGGGGAAGCCCACGATGAAGTCGGACGAGATGCAGATATCCGGGCGTACGGCACGCAGCTTGCGAATCTTCTGCTTGAACTCGATGGCCGTGTAGCCGCGCTTCATCGCCGAGAGGATGCGGTCGGAGCCGGCCTGCACCGGCAGGTGCAGGTAGTTGGCCAGCTGCGGTACGTTGGCGTAGGCCTCGATCAGGGAGTCGGAGAACTCCAGCGGATGCGAGGTGGTGAAGCGGATGCGGCCGATGCCGTCGATCTGCGCGATGGCGTGGATCAGCACGGCCAGGTCGGCGATGTCGCCGTCGTGCATGGGGCCGCGGTAGGCGTTGACGTTCTGGCCCAGCAGGTTGACCTCGCGCACGCCTTGTTCGGCAAGCTGGGCCACCTCGACGATGACGTCGTCGAACGGGCGGCTGATTTCCTCACCACGGGTGTAGGGCACCACGCAGTACGAGCAGTACTTCGAGCAGCCTTCCATGATCGAGACGAAGGCGGTGGGGCCTTCGGCGCGAGGCTCGGGCAGGCTGTCGAACTTTTCGATCTCGGGGAAGCTGATGTCCACCTGCGCCTTCCCGCTGCTGCGCTTGGCCTCGATCATCTCGGGCAGGCGGTGCAGGGTCTGCGGGCCGAACACCAGGTCGACGTAGGGTGCCCGCTTGAGGATGGCATCGCCTTCCTGCGAGGCCACGCAGCCGCCTACGCCGATCAGCACCGGCTTGCCGTTTTTCTTGTGCTCGCGCCACTTGCCGAGCTGGCTGAAGACCTTCTCCTGCGCCTTTTCGCGGATGGAGCAGGTGTTCACGAGGATGACGTCGGCCTCGTTTTCGTCCTGGGTCAGTTCCAGCCCGTGCGACGCACGCAGCACGTCGGCCATCTTGGCCGAGTCGTACTCGTTCATCTGGCAACCGTGGGTCTTGATGAAAAGCTTGCCGCTCATGGGGCTGGATACCGTGTTTCGTGGGTGAATACCGAACCGCGTAGTTTACGCCGCCAATAGGGCCATCGCCAGATGGCCGCCATCTATCAATGACTTGCGTGAAGGGCATCACGTTCCCGGCCCTTGGCGGGGCAGGGGGCTTTGGGCACACTGGCGCCCATGACCGAGGACGTGTCGCCAGGGGAATGCGCCGGCCGGGCCGGCCCGCGTTTCCGTGCCCTTCGCCCGATCCTGCAAAGGGTCGCGCTGGCGTGCGTCCTCTTGCTGGCCCTGCCGCTGGCCCGGCCTGCCTGGGCCGGCGCCATGTATCGCTGCACGGGGGCCACGGGCGAGACCGTCTTTGCAGGTAGTGCGGCCGGATACCGTAATTGCAAGAAGATCGGCAATGCCTTGCCGGCGAAGGCCTCGCGACCGCTATCCGCGGCGGCCGCAGCACCGGCCCTGCCGCCGGCATCGGCGGTCGGTGCGGCGCTTGCATCCTTGCCCGCGGCCGCGTCCCTGGCTTCGGCGCCGGCACCCGGTAAACGCCTGGCGGGGGCCCCGGATCAGCCCCCTGAGAACGTCGCGCCAGGTAAACCGCCAGCTCCAGCCATCGCTTCGCTGGCCGGTGTCACGGCCTCGGTTGTGGCCTACCCCGGCGATGGGAGCGAGAAGGCGCCGGTTGTCGCGCCGACAAAGCGGGGATGGTCGTATCAGGAATCGGCGTCTACCGACCTTACGGCAGCCCCGGCTCCGGAGGCGGCCAAGGGTTCGCGGGTGTTGCGTGGCGCGGTCTATCGCATCGTGCGAGCGGATGGTGGGGTGGAATACACCAACATTGCGCCGGGTGGGGCGCCGAAGGGACAGACGGTAAAGATGCTCTTTACCTATATCGCCACCTGCGTGGCCTGCGATGTCCATTCGAAGATCGATTTCAACAACGTGGCGCTCAATCTGGCCGCTTACGGCGATGTGATCCGTGCCGCCAGCATCGAGTACGGTGTGGATGAAGCCTTGTTGCGCGCGGTGATTCATGCCGAGAGCGCGTTCAATCCGAGGGCCCTGTCGGTTGCTGGTGCGCAGGGGCTGATGCAGCTGATCCCCGGCACGGCCCGTGACATGGGTGTGCTCGATGCTTTCGACGTCAATCAGAACATTCGTGGTGGCGCCCGGTATCTCGCGCTGCTGCTGCGCAACTTCAACGGCAACGAACGGCTTGCCGCCGCGGCCTACAACGCCGGACCGAAGGCCGTGGAGCGCTACAACGGCGTGCCGCCGTACGACGAAACCCAGGTCTACGTGGAGCGCGTGGGCATCCTGCGCAGGCGCTACGGCGAAAGCCTGCGGCACCAGGCCACCCGCTACATCCCCCTGGCCGAACGCGCCCTGTAGGAGCGCGCCTTGCGCGCGACCGGTTCGGTAGCGGGTGGCTCATGTCCTCGGATGGTCGCGCGCAGGCGCGCTCCTACATGGCAGAGTGCCTCCGAGTCAGCCGAATCTCCTGTAGGAGCGCGCCTTGCGCGCGACCGGTTCGGTAGCGGGTGGCTCACGTCCTCGGACGGTCGCGCGCAGGCGCGCTCCTACAAGGGCAGCATTGCCTCCGAGTCAGCCGACTCTCCTGTAGGAGCGCGCCTTGCGCGCGACCGGTTCGGTAGCGGGTGGCTCATGTCCTCGGATGGTCGCGCGCAGGCGCGCTCCTACATGGGCAGGGTTGCCTCCGAGTCAGCCGACTCTCCTGTAGGAGCGCGCCTTGCGCGCGACCGGTTCGGTAGCGGGTGGCTCACGTCCTCGGACGGTCGCGCGCAGGCACGCTCCTACATGGGCAGCACTGCCTCCGAGTCAGTCGAATCTCCTGTAGGGGTTTTTCAAGGAGTGGTCTTCAGGGCTTGCAGGGTCGAGCTTGGGGGGCGCTGGGTGGGGGTGAGGCTTACCGAGAACGGTGCGCCATAGCGAAGGCCGGTGACCGTCACCGTCTGGCCGGGTTTCAGCGATGCCTCGTGGCGACGCAGGTCCGACGGATCGAGGATGTCCTCGCCGCCGATCTTCAGCAACACGTCGCGCTGTTGCAGCCCCGCGATGGCCGCCGGGCCACCGGGTGAGATCTCGTTCACCACGACGCCGCGTGCCGCCGATGGCAGGCCGCTATCGGCCGACACGGGCACCGCACCGTAATCGGCACCGATCCAGCCGCGAACGACATGGCCGGTCTTCACGATCTGCTCCAGCACGTCGCGTGCGCTCTGCACGGGAATGGCGAAGCCGATGCCTTCGGCACCCACCGCCTGGCCGATCAGCGAGGTATTGATGCCCACCAGTTCGCCGTGCGCGTTGACCAGGGCACCACCCGAATTACCGAAATTGATTGCCGCATCCGTCTGGATGAAGTTCTCCAGGCTCGACAGGTTGAGCTGGCGGCCCAGGGCGCTGACGATGCCCATGGTCACCGTCTGGCCGATGCCGAACGGGTTGCCGATGGCCAGCACCACGTCGCCGACACGGGGCCTGCTGCTGGTGTCGGTCATGTGGATGGCGGGCAGGTTGCCCGCATCGACCTTCAGCACGGCCAGGTCGGTCTCGTCGTCCGAGCCCACCACCCGCGCCTTGGCCACGCGACCGTCGTAGAGCAACAGCTGGATGTCGTCGGCGTTGGCGATGACGTGGTTGTTCGTCAGCACGTAGCCATCGTCGCTCACGATCACGCCGGAGCCCAGGTTCTGCTGGCGGCGGGTGCGCACCGGCCCCGACGGCACGCTGAAGATGCGCTGCAGGACCGGATCGGAGTACAGCTCGCGCGGTTGCTCTGTCACGAGCTTGTTGGCGTAGATGTTGACCACCGATGGCGCCGCCTTGGCGACGGCATCGGCATAGGAAGCCGGTGCCGCAGAGGCCGGTTCGCCGATGGAAGCCTGTGGCTCGGCGCTATTGAGGCGCTGGCGCAGCAACGCACCGGCCCGGGGCCAGACCAGCCCGATGACGAACGCGACGGCAAGACCGAGCACGACGAAGCGGGCGACGAAGGCGAGCGTGCGGGCGGCATGTTTCATCTAAGAACGGGGGATCCTGTCGTCGTCGCCTTGCCCATGGGCGAGGTGGCCTGTGGCGGGTCCATTCGCCGTAACGAAGGAGCCGAGCCGATTTTCCGCATCCTGGCGGGTACTTGGCAGCCCTCTCCATCAGTCTGGACAGGGTACGGTTCAGTTTATTGTACGTCGCGGATGGTGCCGTTACACTGCCAGAAATTGCGGAAGCCGATTTCCAGAAGTAAACCGGCGAACGGGGCCCGCATTCTCAATGGCAAAGTTCCGGAGAGCCTGATGGCGAACGAAGAAGTCGTCGATCACGGTCGCCGTCGCTTCCTGACCGTAACGACAGCAGTTGTCGGCGGCGCAGGGGTGATAGCGGCAGTAGTCCCCTTCATCAAGTCGTGGGAGCCGAGTGCGAGGGCCAAGGCGGCGGGGGCGCCAGTCACGGTCGACATAAGTGCCATCGAGGCGGGGCAGAAAGTCACCTTCGCCTGGCGTAGCCTCCCTGTTTTCGTGGTCAACCGCACCAAGGACCAGCTGGCGCAACTGAAGGGCCTGGAGCCCCGCCTGCTGGACCCGCTATCGTCCGATTCGGCGCAACAGCCGAAGTACGCCACCAACGAAACACGCTCCATCAAGCCCGAGTGGCTGGTCGTCATCGGCCTGTGCACTCATCTGGGCTGCGTTCCCGACTTCGTTCCCGACATCAAGCCCGAGCCCTTCGACGCGAACTGGAAGGGCGGCTTCTACTGCCCCTGCCACAAGTCGCGCTACGACCTCTCCGGGCGCGTGTTCAGCGGCGTTCCCGCGCCGAAGAACCTGCCCGTACCGCCGTACCACTTCATCGACGACACCCATATCCAGATTGGCGTCGATCCGCAGGAGGCCGGCTGATGGCAAACGTATTCTCCCGCATCGGCGACTGGGTCAACGAACGCGCTCCGAACCTGGCGCCGACGTACCGGAAGCACATGACCGAGTACTACGCGCCGAAGAACTTCAACCTCTGGTACTACTTCGGTTCGCTCGCCCTGCTGGTGCTGGTCAACCAGATCGTCACCGGCATCTTCCTCACCATGAACTACAAGACGAGTGCGGCGGAAGCCTTCAACTCGGTCGAGTACATCATGCGCGACGTGGAATGGGGCTGGCTCATCCGCTACATGCACTCCACGGGTGCGTCGCTGTTCTTCGTCGTGGTGTTCCTGCACATGTTCCGCGGCATCATGTATGGCTCGTTCAAGAAGCCGCGTGAGCTGGTGTGGATCCTCGGCATGCTCATCTTCCTCGTGCTCATGGCCGAGGCCTTCATGGGCTACGTGCTGCCCTGGGGCAACATGTCGTTCTGGGGCGCGAAGGTGATCATCTCGCTGTTCGGCACCATCCCCTTCATCGGCGACACCCTGGTGCAGTGGATCATGGGCGACTTCCTGCCCGCCGACGCCACGCTCAACCGCTTCTTCGCACTGCATGTCATCGCCCTGCCGCTGGTGCTCCTGCTGCTGGTGGTGCTGCATCTGGCCGCGCTGCATGAAGTGGGTTCCAACAACCCCGACGGCGTGGACGTGAAGCACGGCCCGAAGGGCAATCGCTGGAGCCCGGACAAGCCGAAGGACGCCATCCCGTTCCATCCGTACTACACGGTGAAGGATCTCTTCGGCAGCGGTTTCTTCATCACCGTGGCCGCCTTCATCATCTTCTTCGCCCCCACCTTCGGTGGCTGGTTCCTCGAACACGACAACTTCACCCCGGCGAACAACCTCGTCACGCCCAGCCACATCAAGCCGTCGTGGTACTTCACCCCGTTCTACGCGATCCTGCGCATGATCCCGTCCTTCTTCGGCACGGCGATCTGGGGCGTCATCGGCATGTTCGGCGCCATCCTGCTGCTGGCCCTGCTGCCGTGGATCGACAAGGGCCAGGTCCGCTCGGTGCGCTTCCGTGGGCTCGGCTTCCGCATCGCCCTGGGCGTGCTGGTGGTCTCCTTCCTGGCCCTGGGCCTGGTCGGCGCGGGCGTCACGGCGGAGGTCATCCCCGAATGGTTCCCCGGTGCCGACGTCACCACATGGGAAAACGCCTTCGGCCGCCTGATGGTGCTCGGCTACTTCGGCTTCTTCGTGTTCGTATGGATCTACACGCGCTTTGGTTTCGAGAAGACCAGGCCGGTTCCGGAACGGGTGACGATGCATGATTAAGCGCTATCTTTCCTCCCTCGCCCTGGCGCTGGGCCTTGCCGCCGCCACCGTTCCCGCCCTTGCCGCCGAAGGGGAGGGCCTGCCTTCCGCCGGCGCCAACGTGGCCGACCAGGCCTCGTTGCAGCGGGGCGCCAAGCTCTTCTTCAACTACTGCGTCGGCTGCCACTCGCTGAAGTACGTGCGCTATTCGCGCCTGGCCACCGACCTGGGCCTCTCCGAAGACGAGGTGATGAAGAACCTCAACTTCACGGGAGCCAAGTTCGGCGAGCCGGTGATCTCGCACATGCCTGCGGATTCGGCAAAGCAGTGGTTCGGCAAGGATCCTCCGGACCTCTCGCTGGAAGCCCGCGCCAAGGGCACCGACTTCATCTACAACTACCTGCTGTCGTTCTATCTCGACCCGAGCCGTCCGGTCGGCTGGAACAACACCGTGTTCCCCAATGCCTCCATGCCCAACCCGTTGTGGGAGCTGCAGGGCCTGCAGGTCGCGGTACATGGCGAGGCAAAGCCCGGCGAAGAGGCCGTGGTGGAGAAGCTGGAGATCGCCCAGCCCGGCCGCATGAGCCCCGAGGAATTCAAGGGCGCGGCCCGCGACATCGCCACCTTCCTGGAGTACACCGCCGAGCCGGCCGCCCTTCAACGCCAGTCGATCGGCATCTGGGTGATCCTGTTCTTGGTAGGCCTGACCTTCCTGCTGTACCTTCTGAAACATGAGTACTGGAAGGACGTCCACGAAAGTCACTGAGGGCGTCCCTGCGGGGCGGCCACCTGGTCGCCCCGTTCGTATACCGGCCGCACAGGGAGGGAGATAGCAAAGATGGTCCAGCATGCACGCGCGCGCACGGCGCTCACGCTCTACACCAGCGTCGATGACATCCACTGCCACCGCACGCGACTCGTGCTGGCGGCCAAGGGCGTCGCCTACGACCGGATCATCCTGAAACCTGACCAGCCCACGGCCGACCTGCTCGATCTGAACCCTTACGGCACCCTGCCGACGCTGGTGGATCGCGAGCTCACCGTCTACGACACCCTCGTGGTGGTGGAATACCTCGACGAGCGTTATCCGCATCCGCCGTTGATGCCCATCGATCCTCTATCCCGGGCCCGGCTGCGGCTGGCCACCTGGCGCATCGAAAACGACTGGCTGCCCGAGATCGACCTGATCCGCGAAGGCGGCAAGGAAGCCTCGGCGGCCCGCAAGCGCCTGCGCGAGCACCTGCTGGTCTCGGTGGAGCTGTTCAAGGCGTCCCGGTTCTTCCTGAACCCTGAAATGAGCCTCATCGACTGCCTGGTGGCCCCGGTGGTCTGGCGCCTGCCCTCGCTGGGCGTGGATCTGGGCGCGGCCGGTAAGCCCATCGTCGACTACGGCGAGCGCCTGTTTCACAGCCAGGGCTTCGAGCGCAGCCTCACGGCGGAAGAAAAGGCCATGCGTCCTGACTTCGATTTCGGCCGGGTCTGAGACTGGCGGCGGGGCCGGCTGTCCCCGGTCCCCCGTATCCTTGTAAACTGTGCCCTGACCTTGCCCTGCCGGGGCTCTGGTGATCCCCGACCAACCGGCGGGAACGACGAGGACGCTTTTCATGGATACCAACGAAAGCACGGGCATGACTTCCAATCGGCCCTACCTGCTGCGCGCCATCTACGACTGGATCAGCGACAACGGCCTCACGCCCTACGTGCTGGTCGACGCCGGCCAGCCGGGTGTCCGCGTGCCGTCGCATGTGGTGAAGAACGGCCAGGTCGTTCTTAACCTGGCGATGCGCGCCGTAGCCAATCTCGACCTTGGCAACGATCGCATTTCCTTCCAGGCACGCTTCTCGGGCGTGAGCCAGTCCATCGTGATTCCGGTGGGCGCCGTCCTTGCGCTTTACGCGCAAGAGAACGGTCAGGGCATGATGTTCCCGGCCGACGAGAGCGAAGCGGAATCGCCGAGTCTGGAAGCCGTCGATAACGATGCGCCGGAGGCGCCGGTCCCCGAGGCTGGTGGCGACGATGATCGCCCCAAGCGCGGCGCACCGCATCTGCGTGTGGTGAAATAAAAAAAACCGCCGGAAGGCGGTTTTTTTATCCAAGCGGTGCTATCCACACTGTAGGAGCGCGCCTTGCGCGCGACCGGGATGACCGCACGGACGGGTCGCGCGCAAGGCGCGCTCCTACAGGGGGCATCTTTCAATGTAGCCGGCGACGTTCCGCCAGCGAAATCACATTACCGGCATAGCTGCCCGGGTCGGTAGCCACCACGGTTTCCAGCTCCGGATTGCCGGAAAGCGGTAGCGAAAAGCTTGCTACCTCGTTGCCGACCATCCAAAGACGGGCGGCCTGGCGGGATGTGCCATCTTCGCTGACTTCAAACGCATAGCAGCGTTCAAACCGGCGCGCGCCGTTGACGCCTTGCAGGCGAATGGCGCGCAGGCCCACCGACTGGTCGAGCAGTTGCAGGCCATAGCGCCGACACAGCGCCGAAGCCGCCTGCACGGCGACCTCGCGGGCACGGGTCAGGCGATACCAGGCGCCGATAACGGCGGCCAGGACCAGAAGCCAGAACAGGTCGGTGATCGATGCCATGGCTTGAGTGTGTGGCCGGCGGCCTCCGAGGACAAGTCCCCGGAGGTTCTTGCGTGTGATTACAGGTCCAGGCGCAGCGACAGGTCGATGGCGCGGACGTTCTTGGTCAGCGCGCCGCTGGACACGAAGTCCACCCCGGTCGAGGCGATATCGCGCAGGGTATGGAGCTCGACGTTGCCGGAAACCTCCAGCGGGATGCGTCCGGCGGTAAGCGCGACGGCATCGCGCATCATGGGCAGGGTGAAATTGTCGATGAGGGCACGGTCGGCACCGCCGTCGATGGCCTGCTGCAATTCGTCGAGATTCTCGACTTCGACGATAAGCGGCAGCTCGGGGTGGATACGCCGGGCGTCGGCGATGGCCTGGGGAATGCCGCCCGCGGCGATGATGTGGTTTTCCTTCAGCATCATCGCATCGAACAGGCCCATGCGATGGTTGGTGCCGCCGCCGCAGCGCACGGCGTATTTCTGGGCACGACGCAGGCCCGGGAGGGTCTTGCGGGTATCCAGCATCCGCGTGCGGGTACCGGCGATGGCGTCCACAAAATGCGCGGTGGCCGTCGCGGTGGACGAGAGCATCTGCAGGAAGTTGAGCGCCGAGCGTTCTGCTGTCACCAGCGCCCGGGCAAGGCCTTCCATGCGGCACACCACGGAGCCGGCAGGTATGCGGTCGCCATCGTGAAAGGCCCAGTCGATGCTTACGTCCGGATCGAGCGTGCGGAAGCAGGCTTCGAACCACGGCGCGCCGGCGAGCACGGCATCTTCGCGGCAGGTGAGCGTAGCGGTGATGCGCTTTGCGGGGTCGATCAGGTCGGCGGTGGCATCGCCGGGGCCGACGTCTTCGGCGAAGGAGCGATCAACGGCGGCGAGGATCTCGTCGTCCGACGGCAGGGCATCGGCGAGGTGTCGCGAATCGGATGCAGTCATCGATGGAGCGCGGCATGGGAAGAGGGCGCTACCTTACTCCCCCCGCGCCCCCCGCTCCACTGTAGGAGCACGCCTTGCGCGCGACCGCTTTTCGCGATCCCATTACCTGACTCGTACGACCGGTCGCGCGCAAGCACGCTCCTACAGGGAGAAGCGCAGGTGCACGTGTAGGAGCGCGCCTTGCGCGCGACCGGTATGGCAATCGGGCCTGGGATGGCGAAAAGCGGTCGCGCGCAGGCGCGCTCCTACAGGGGGCTGCGGAGTTTTTCGACGATGGCGTCCATCGCGCGGTCGAACAGCAGGGTGGAGTCGAGCACGCGGGCCGAGTCGCTGGCGAAGGCCTGGGCGAGGGCGCCGAGGCTATGGTCGGCCACCTTGAGGCCGCGACGGTTCACGAACAGGTAGCGGCCGCTGATGGGGCTGACCCATGACAGCTTCGCGCGATCCGACGTGCCATCCTCGGCGACGAATTCAAGCCACTGTCCCACCTTGAGCTCACGAGCCTGCGAGAGGTAGCGCTCGTCGAACGCATCGTCGGAAAGGGTTTCGGACTCGTCTTCCGGCTCGGGTGCGCTGGGCTCCTCGATGGCCTGGATGGCCTGCGGCAGCGGCATCTCGCTGGCCGGCGGCTCCGAGGCAGCAGGTGCCTCGCCAAGCTGCTGGCGATAGAAGGCATGCAACTGAACCAGCAACTGCTCGGTATCGGCCTCCTGAAAAGCCACCGAGGCCAGCCCGCGACGAAGCGAACGCTCGATGCCAGGCAGTAGCGAGCGCAGCCGGCGCCGACTCTCGGCATCGTGTGCCGCATGCGTGCTGGCAACGAAGTCGTCGATGAAACGAAGCGACTCGTGGAACTCAGGCGATTCTTCACCCTGGCGAAGCAGGGTGAGCACGATGTAGTTGGCCCATGCGCGGGTCAGGACGCCGTAGATGAGTGGCGGCAACGATTCACCGCCGATGCGGCCCACGATTTCCTGGGCGGCGCGACGGCGCGCATGTTCGAGCTTTTCGCGACCACGCGTGGATTCGGCCACGCGCTGTTCCGCCAGCTCGGCACGCTTGCGGCTGATGTCCAGGAATTCCTGAAGCTCGGTCGCGAGACGCTGGAAGATGGCGATGTCATCGTCGAAGTCGTGCAGCAGGCGCTCGACGATGGACTTGACCTTGTCGTACAGGCGCCCGTCGCGGTCGCCTTCCACCGACCAGCCCTTGGCGGCGTCGGCGAGCGCATCCAGCAACTGGCGCGCCGGATGCGTCTTGTGCGCGAACATGCGCCGGTCGATGAGGCCGGCCTTGAGATAGGGAATCTGCAGGCGTGCGAGCAGCACCTGCATCTCGGCGGGCAGGTTGTGGTCTTCGAGGATGAACTCGAAGAGCATGCCGACCAGGTCGATGGTGTCTTCGTCGATGCCCGACACATGCGTGGTCTGCTGACCGCGGAGCTGGCCGATCTGCGCCAGCAGCTGGGCCTTCAGCTGCGCCACGTCACGGGTGACGTCCGCCTGCGTCGCCAGCGGCGAGCCGGCCATGGGCAGGCTCGATATCTGGCTTTGCAGCAGGGTGAGCGCCCCCAGCAGTTCCGTGGCGCTGGGCAGCGGGCCTACGGCTACCGGTGCGGCCATGTCGGGGCCACGGCGTGCACTGAAGAGCGCATGCAGGGTCTGCATGAACTCGGCGGCGACGGCGTCGGAGACCACGGCGGGGTTGGCCACGGCAGCCTGCGGAGCGGCAGCCTGCGGAGCCGTCGTGGCGGTCGATACCGGCGCATCGCTGCGCCGCGTGGAAATCTCGTGGCGCAGCTGCGGCAGTACGCCGGCGGCGGCCAGTTCGTTGTTGATGTCGTCGTAAAGGTCGTCGATGCCAGCCAGCACGTAGCGATCGAAGAGCTTGTAGATGATCAGCTTGACCTTCACCTCGACCAGCAGCTCGCGCATGGCCTGGCGGAATGCCGCCGTCAGCGAGGTGGGGCCGACGGGATTGGTGGCGTCGTCCATGCGGGCGCCGCCACAGATCACCGACAGGCGCTGGTTCACCGCGAACAGGGCACGGGCGAGGCGTTGTTCGTTCTTGCTCACCATGCCGGTGACGGCGAGGGATTCTTCCAGCTCGTTCTCGCCCACGAGGCTGAGCTCGATGTTGGCGAGGGGGCGGGCACTGACATCGGCTTCGGGTGCGCGACCGCGGCCGGAAGCGAAATCGGCGAGGTCGCGGGCCACCTGGCCCAGGAAGGTGCGCTCGACGATCGCCCGCTTCTTGCGCACCTCGCGCATGCCATCGAAGAACTGCGTCTGCGCCGCGTTGTTCTCGGCTTTTTCAGCGAGATCGAACAGGGCGTCGTCGATGTTCTCGAACATGTTGCTGGCGAGCGCGTGCAGGCGCTTCGTGGCGAGGCCGCGAACGCTGACCAGCAGGGCACCCACCCGGTCGCTGCGCGGGTCGAGCCGCTGGCTCAGATCGATCACGTTGGATGGCTCGCTCGCGTTGCTCATCGCGCTTCCTGGATTACCGCTGGCCCCCGCCCGTGAAGGCATTGTGCGGGATGCAGGTTCTTATAGCGTGACTGTTGTCACGGATTTTGCGCGAATCCCGCATCAGGGGTGAAACCGGTCAACTGGGTGGTGCCGATGCCAGCCTCGGGGAGCATGACGGGGATGCCGTCTTCCACACGGTAGACCAGCTTGCCGTCGGTGGTGATCAGGCCCTCGGTGAGCGTTGCGCTGACTTTTTCGCCTGCCACCGTGTCGACGGAGCCGGCGCGGATGGCGCCATTGAGGCTGTCGCGTTCGCTGGAGGTGAGCGGGCGCACGGGGCGCTTGCTGACGGGGCAGCAGAGGATATCGATGAGTCGCTTGTCCATGGGACGTGGCCGGGCGGCCAACCTGAGAAACGGGAATGCTCGTACAATAGCCGCTTTTGGAAGCTCCGGCCATGACTGTAGGCAACGAAGCAACCGCTCCGCGCGTCGGCGTGGTGATGGGCTCTCGTTCGGACTGGGAAACGATGGAGCACGCCTCGGCGATGCTCTCGCGCCTGGGTGTGGTGCACGAGGTCCGGGTCGTTTCCGCCCACCGCACGCCCGACCTGCTGTTCGACTACGCGAACACGGCTCGCGAGCGCGGCATCCAGGTCATCGTGGCCGGTGCCGGTGGCGCCGCCCACCTGCCGGGCATGATCGCCGCGAAGACCCCGCTGCCCGTATTCGGCGTGCCGGTGCAGTCCAAGGCCTTGAATGGCATGGATTCCCTGCTGTCCATCGCGCAGATGCCGGCCGGTATCCCTGTGGGCACCCTGGCGATCGGCAAGGCCGGGGCCACCAATGCCGCCCTCATGGCTGCCTCGGTACTGGCCCTGCACGACCCGGCCGTGGCCGCGGCGCTCGATGCCTTCCGCGCCGAACAGACCCAGACCGTCCTCGATAACCCGGATCCCCGCGCGTGAATCGCAAGCTGCCCTGTCTTGGCGTCCTCGGAGGCGGCCAGCTGGCCCGCATGCTGGCCATCGCGGCCGCGCCGCTCGGCGTGCGCACGCTCGTGGTCGATGGCGCCGATGATGCCTGTGCCGGCCAGGTGGCCGAGCTGGTCGTGGCCGACTGGAACGACGAGGCCGCCCTGGCGGAGTTTGCCCGCCGGGTCGATGTGGTCACCTTCGATTTCGAGAATGTCCCCGCCGCCACGGCAGAGAAGCTGGCCGCGCTGGTCGATGTCTTCCCCAATCCACGCGCACTGGCCATCGCCCAGGACCGCCTGGCCGAGAAGACCCTGTTCCGCGAGTCGGGCCTCAATACGCCCGAGTTCGAGCCGGTGGACACCCGCGATGACCTGATTCGCGCCGTGGAGCGCATCGGCCTGCCGGCCGTGCTCAAGACCCGCCGCCTGGGCTACGACGGCAAGGGCCAGTTCCGCCTCAAGGAGCCCGCCGATATCGACGCTGCCTGGGCCGCCCTGGGTGAGGCCGCCGCTCGCGTCGGCCTGATCCTGGAAGCCTTCGTGCCGTTCGATCGCGAGGTCTCGGTGGTGGCGGTGCGTGGCCGCGACGGCTCGTTCCGCAGCTGGCCGCTCACCCGCAATTGGCATGTCGATGGCGTGCTGTCGCTCAGCCTGGCGCCTGCGCCGGGTTCCACGGACGAGCTGGAACGTGCGGCCAATGCCCATGCCCGCACCATTGCGGAAAAGATGGACTACGTTGGCGTCTTCGCCCTGGAGCTCTTCGTCCGCGACGGCGAGCTGCTGGGCAACGAGATGGCCCCCCGGGTCCACAATTCGGGGCACTGGACCATCGAAGGCGCCCACACCAGCCAGTTCGAGAACCACGTGCGTGCCGTGCTGGGCATGCCGCTGGGCGACACGGGCGTGCGCGGTTGCAGCGCCATGCTCAACTGGATCGGCGACATGCCCGATCCGGCGCCGGTGCTTTCGGTGGTGGATGGCCACTGGCACGACTACGGCAAGGAGGCCCGTCCGGGCCGCAAGGTGGGCCATGCCACGATATGCGCGCCGGATGCCGGCACATTGCGTACGCGTCTGGCCGAGGCAGGGCAGGGCCTGGGCCGTGAGGCGCAGGTAGCCCCGGCCATCGAAACCCTGGCCTGAACCCTTTCCCGGGCTGACCATCCTTGTAGGAGCGCGCCTTGCGCGCGACCGGTTTGGCGATATTCATCAACTCATCGCCAAAACCGGTCGCGCGGAAGGCGCGCTCCTACAAAAAAGAAGGCGGCGCCAAACAGAAGAGGCCAGGTCTTGCGACCCGGCCTCTTCGTTTATCGGACCCTGGGAAGGATCAGGCCAGGTTCTTGGCCGCGAAGTCCCAGTTGACCAGGTGCCAGAAGTTCTCGAGGTACTTCGGGCGGGCGTTGCGGTAGTCGATGTAGTAAGCGTGTTCCCACACGTCGGCGGTGAACAGCGGCTTGTCGCTGCCGGTGATCGGCGTGGCGGCGTTGGAGGTGTTCACGATGGCCAGCGAGCCATCCGGACGCTGCACCAGCCAGGTCCAGCCCGAACCGAAGTTGCCGGCGGCCTGCTTGTTGAACTCTTCCTTGAACTTGTCGACCGAGCCGAAGGCCTTGTCGATGGCATCCTTCAGGGCGCCCTTCGGCTCCGAGGCCTGCGCGGTCGGGCGCATCGAGTGCCAGTAGAAGGTGTGGTTCCAGATCTGGGCTGCATTGTTGAAGATGCCGCCCGAGGAGGACTTGACGATGTCTTCCAGGCTCTTGCCCTCGAATTCGGTGCCCTTGACGAGGTTGTTGAGGTTCGTCACGTACGCCTGGTGGTGCTTGCCGTAGTGGAACTCGAGCGTCTCGGCCGAGATGTGCGGCTCAAGTGCATTCTTCTCATAGGGGAGCGGGGGAAGTTCGAACGCCATGGGCGGACTCCTTAGCGGTGGCTGGGGGATGGGAAAAGGGGAGCAGGGGGCGCGGGCGCCACACTGCTACACTACGCAACTGTCAGCATTCTAATGATGAAACCCGAGCTATGGACGTCGTAGACGAGATCAAGGCCACCGTGGCGACTCATCCGATCGTGCTCTTCATGAAGGGCACGCCCGAATATCCCACCTGCGGGTTCTCCGACCGGGCCGCCAAGGCGCTCTCGGCGGCCGATGCCACGTTCCACGTCATCAATGTCCTGGCCGATTCGCGCATACGTGCGGGCCTGCCGCATTACTCCAACTGGCCTACGTTTCCGCAGCTGTTCGTCCTAGGAGAATTCATCGGCGGTTGCGACGTCGTGGAAGACCTGCATGCGGCAGGTGAACTCAAGCGCATGGCCGTTGAAGTGAGCGGGGCCGAGACATGAGCGCCCTGCCGTCCGCACGACTTCCCGAAGGCTGGTCCTTCACGCCGGGCTCGCTGGCCGGCCGGGTCATCATCGTCACCGGTGCCACCGGTGGGCTGGGTGGTGAGACGGCACGGGCCGTCATGCGGGCAGGCGCCACGGTGGTCATCACCGGCCGCAAGGTGCGGGCGCTGGAAAAACTCTACGACCAACTGGTGGCCGATGGCGGCCAGCAGCCGGTGATCCATCCGCTGGACCTCGAAAGCGCCACGCCGGCCGATTACGCCGCGCTGGCCGAAGGCATCGAGAACGAATTCGGTCGCCTCGACGGCATCGTGCATGCGGCGGCTCACTTCAATGAGCTGACTCCCATGGCCATGCACAAGCCGGACGACTGGCTGCGTGCGATGCAGGTCAACGTGTCCGCGCCGTTCGCGCTCACCCAGGCCTGCATGCCGTTGCTGACCCGCGCCGACGACAGTGCCGTGATCTTCGTGCTCGACGATCCGGAGCTGCTCTCGCGTGCGCACTGGGGCGGTTATGGCGTCTCCAAGGCGGCGGTCGAACGCATGACCGCCGTGCTCCACGCGGAAAACCGCCAGGGTGCCATGCGCGTGCATGCCCTGCTTCCCGCCCCGATGCGCACGGCACTTCGTCGCGCTGCCTATTACGGTGAAAACACCCTCGACCGTCCGCTGCCCACCGCATCGGCCGAGGCCATCGTCTATCTGCTTTCAGGTGCCGGCGCCGACGCGCGCGGCACCGTGCTCGATATTCGCCACACCCACTGATCGTTCGCATGGCCGCTGATGGCCAGGGCGAGTAAGGAGTCGTTCCATGGAAACGCAGATGACGACGTTGTCGGCGGGCATCCTGCTGTTCCTCATCATGGACCCGCTGGGCAACATCCCGTTGTTCCTGGCATTGCTGAAGGACGTGCCCCCGCAGCGGCGCCGCAAGGTGCTGATCCGCGAGCTGCTTATCGCCCTGGGCGTGCTGGTGGCCTTCCTGCTGGGCGGCCAGTACATCCTGAAGGTGCTGCAGCTGCGCCAGGAGTCGGTGAGCATCGGTGGCGGCATCGTGCTGTTCCTCATCGGCATCCGCATGGTCTTTCCGCCCGTGGAGGGTGGCGTGTTCGGCAAGCCAGGGGAGGGCGAGCCGTTCATCGTGCCCATGGCCATTCCCGGTGTGGCCGGCCCCTCGGCGATGGCGGCCCTGCTGCTGCTCACCAATTCCCAGCCCGGTCGCACGGCCGAATGGGGCATCGCCCTGTTCCTGGCCTGGTTCGCCACCGCAGTGATCCTGCTGAGCTCCACCTTCCTGTTCAAATGGCTCGGCGAGAGCGTCCTGACGGCGCTGGAGCGCCTGATGGGCATGCTCCTCATCGCCCTGTCGGTGCAGATGTTCCTGGGCGGCATCTCCTCCTACCTGCACATCGCCGTCTGATTACAGCGGCACATTGCCGTAGGAACATACGTGACGGTAGGGTAGCTGTCATAATTGCCCGCGAGCATGGGCGGGGGCGGAGCGTATCCGTCCTCGGGCATGGGTCGAGGCCCCCGAGGTGGGGGCACATAGGACGTTCGAAGGCACTATGAGAAAACACGACTCCGCACCGGCCACGTTCGGCAACGACCGTTCGACGTCAAAGGGAGCCTAAATCATGCTGAGCATCGATCAGACCCTGCTTGAGCGCATGCCCTGGCTGGCCCAGCATCCGCGCCTGCGCAAGCCCCTGGTGGGCATGCTGGAAACGCTGGCCCACGAGGATCGCTTCAACCGCACCCTCGAAGTCGCGGGTACGGCAAAGGGTTTCGAATTCTGCGAGAAAACGCTCGACTACCTGCGCGTGAGCTGCAGCGTCACCGAGCGCGAGCGCGAAAACATCCCCGTCGATGGGCCGCTGCTCGTCGTTGCCAACCACCCGCTGGGCATGGTCGATGCCATCGCCCTGATCCAGTTGCTCGGGTCGGTGCGCCGCGACGTCCGCATCCTCGGTAACGACGTGCTCAACGCCGTGCCCCAGCTGGGCAACCTGCTGCTGCCGGTGGATGTCTTCGGCAAGGGCGCCGGCTCGCGCATGCGCGCCATCTTCCGCTCCATCGAGGCGGGCGAGGTGCTGATCCTCTTCCCGGCCGGTGAAGTGTCCCGCATGAGCCCCGGCGGCGTCCGCGACGGCAAGTGGTCGGACGGCTTCGCCCGCATCGCCATGCGCACAGGCGTGCCCGTATTGCCCGTGCACATCAACGCCCGTAATTCCGTGGCCTTCTATGGCCTGTCCATGCTGGCCAAGCCGCTCAGCACCGCGATGCTTCCGCGCGAGGCGACCTCGGGCAAGCAGCGCGTGAGCTTCCGCATCGGCAAGCTGGTGGATGCCGACGAACTCAAGCAGGTCAGTGGCGGGTCCACGGAGCAGGCGGCGAAGCTCATGCGTCGCCACATCTACCGTGTGGGCGCGCAGCGTGGCCTGATCTTCGGTGGACAGACACCGCTGGCGCATCCCGAGCCGGTGGAGCGCGTGGCCGCCGAGCTGGACAAGGCCGAGCTGCTCGCCGAGCTGCCCGATGGCAAGAAGATCATCCTCATGCAGGGTTCGTCGGACAGCGCCGCCCTGCGCGAGATCGGCCGCCTGCGTGAACTGACCTTCCGCCGCGTGGGCGAGGGCACCGGCAAGCGCCGCGATCTCGACGCCTACGATCCCTACTACGAGCACCTGGTGCTGTGGGACGCCAAAGCCCTGCGCATCGTGGGCGCGTATCGCTTCGGTCACGGCGGTCGCATCATCGGCGAGCGCGGCATGAACTCGCTTTACACCTCAAGTTTGTTCGACTACTCGCCGGCGCTCGAATCACGCCTGGCGCAAGGACTTGAGCTGGGCCGCAGCTTCATTGCGCCCGCCTACTGGCGCTCGCGCGCCCTCGACCAGCTCTGGCAGGGCATCGGCCTGTATCTGCAGCGCCACGGCGACCTGCGCTACCTGTTCGGCCCGGTAAGCATGTCCGTAAGCATGCCGCGTGAGGCGCGGGAATGGATCGCAGCCGCGCACCAGCATTTCTTCGGCGTGCAGGGTCTTGCGGCGGCCCGCCAGCCGTTCGTGATTCCTGAAGCCACCATCGATTCGGTGCGTGCCGAGCTGGAAGGCCTTGATCCGGCGGCAGGTCTGGGCCGGCTCAAGCATCGCCTGGACGCTCTTGGTGTCACCTTGCCCGTACTTTATCGCCAGTATGTCGATCTGGTGGAGCCTGCGGGCGTGCAGTTCCTTGCGTTCGGTGAGGATCCCGACTTCTCGGGATGCGTCGACGGCCTCGTAATGCTCGACCTGGCCTCACTGAAACCTGCGAAGCGTTCACGCTACCTGACAAAGAATGCCTGATTTTTCAATGAGGTAGGCGGGAAGGGTCTGCCTCTAAGAAAAAGTGGTATTTATCAAAGTTACGTGAAAGAGTTACAAATCTGTCATACAATGCCGTTAAAGTGGGCTTAACAACTGTCACCACCGGTTCGCAGGATGTGACGCCGGTCACGTAGAGCCTACGTAGCACTTTGGGGACAAACCAGGACGAATCGCACAACCCGGCACGTTGCCGGGCGTCCCTTCGTCTGGCCATTTTTTCGTTGCAAGCCACAGGGTCGACCATTAAATGAATAGCCGAATCCGCGCCAAACTCTTGCCGCTGGCGATCGCATCGCTGTTTGCGGCACCTGCATTCGCGCAGGAAACCTCCGCCACGATCAGCGGCCGCATCCTCGATGCCGCCGGCCAGCCGGTGGCCAACGCCACCGTCGTCATCGTGCACGAGCCGTCGGGTACCACCAAGACGGTCACCACGGACGCTGCCGGTCGCTACAACGCCCTGGGCCTGCGCACGGGCGGTCCGTTCGACGTGACGGTGAAGAAGGACGGCGCGCCGTCCGCCCGTCAGGACAACATCTTCCTGGCCGTCGGTAACGACACGGCCGTGAACCTCACCGTGGGTGCCGGCGCCGCCAGCAGCGCCGACGCGACGGCGCTCTCCGCCGTGACCGTGTCCGCCGTGTCGGGCCAGTTCTCGTCGGAAAACAAGGGTCTGTCCACCTCGATCTCGCAGGAACAGCTGAAAAACACCCCGGCTCCCAGCGGCAACATCGCCGACATCGCGCGTCTCGATCCGCGCGTCACGGTCGATCACGGCACGGGCGCCATCTCGGCGAACGGCCAGAACACCCGCATGAACAGCATCAAGGTCGATGGCCTTGGCGTGGGCGACCCGTTCGGCCTGAACTCCACCGGCATGCCGACCGTCGGCTCGCCGGTGTCGATGGACACCATCGACTCGTTCAACATCTCCACCGCCAACTACGACGTCAACTCCGACACGATCGGTGCTGAAATCAACGCGGTGACGAAGTCCGGTACCAACGATTTCCACGGTTCGGTCTACTACGGCTTCAAGAACGCCAGCAGCATGGTCGGCGACGCGGGCTGGCTCAACCAGAACCGCGGCTACACCGAGTTCGACCGCAACTGGAAGAGCGGTGTCACCATCGGTGGCCCGATCATCAAGGACAAGCTGTTCTTCTTCGCCGGCTTCGAAAAGGAAGAAGTGACCGGCCTGAGCTCGGGTGCCGTCAATGGCCTCGATCCGTCGCTTGTCAATTCGACCTCGAACAAGATTTCGCAGACCGATCTGACCAATACGATCAACGGCGCGCGCAACATCGGCTTGAACCCCGGTACGCTCGGCGCCAACGCCGGCACGCTGACCGACAAGCGTTACATCGCGAAGATCGACTGGAATATTACCGACGGTCACCGCATGAACCTTGCGTACTCGCGTACCAAGGAAGTCAAGCCTAATCCGCAGGGCAATAGCGTCAACAGCATCGGCCTTTCGAGCTACTGGTACACGGTCAACTCCGACATCAAGAATTACACCCTGCAGTCGTTCGACGACTGGAGTGACATCTTCTCGTCGGAAACCAAGATTGGCTACAGTGATTACGGCCTGAACCGCTCGGTTGCTACGCAGCAGCCGCAGGTCACCGTACGCGTCAACAACGGCACCAACCCGGGTACCTCGCCGACGATCAACCTCGGCGAAGACCAGTACAGTCACTACAACGTGGCTTCGGTGAAGACGTTGAACGCCATGTGGGCCGGCACGTTGTACCTGGGCGACCACACCATCAAGGGTGGCGTCGAGTGGGAGCGTAGCCGCGTCTACAACCTGTTCGGTCGTACCGAATTCGGTGCCTACACCTTCGATGGCGCGGCGCGTCTCGCCGCAGGCGACTACACCCAGTACGTGCTGTATCAGCCGGCGCCGGGTTACTCGCTCGCCGATATCGCCGCCAAGGTGGAGCTGCGTCGCCAGACCTGGTTCCTGCAGGATACCTGGCAGGCCTCCGACAACCTCTCGGTCCAGTACGGCATTCGCGTCAACAAGTACCTGACGGACGACCAGCCGATCTACAACCCGACCTTCCAGCAGAAGTTCGGCTTCAGCAACGCCAACACCATCAATGGTAGCAAGCTGATCGAGCCGCGCCTGTCGTTCAATTACACCTTCGACAGCGAGTACAAGACCCAGCTGCGTGGCGGCGTTGGCCTGTTCCAGTCGGATCCGCCGACCGTCTGGCTGGCGAACCCGTACCAGAACAACGGTATCAACATCGCCACGTATACGTACAACCGCCAGCCGAACGGCCAGTGCACGCTGGGCAACAGCAAGACCACGATGGCCTGCCCGCAGTTCAGCCCGGATCCGCTTGCCCAGAAGATCAGCGGCGCCGGCACCATCCCGCAGATGGCCGTCGATACCGTCGACAAGAACTTCAAGCTGCCGAGCGTGTGGAAGTCCTCGATTGCCTTTGATCGCGAGCTGCCGTGGGATGGCATCATCGGTAGCATCGAGTGGCAGCATCTCGAGGTGAACAACGGCATCTTCTACCAGAACCTCAACATCGGTAACCCGACCGGCAAGCTGCCGGACGGTCGCTTTACCTACTACGGGTGCATTGGTGGCGCGACGCCGCTGGGTGGTCCGACCGGCGCTACCAACTGCGCGGCTCTGCCGAACGGCCAGGTCAGCAACGGCACGACCAATAACTTCAATCGACAGCGTTCGGACAATCGCTTCGCACAGGCTGTCACCTACCTGACCAACACCAAGAAGGGCGGTGCGGACACGGTGACTCTGTCGTTCAGCAAGGCCTTGCAGAACGGCTGGGCCTGGAGCGTCGCTGCGACTGCCGGTCACTCGACCGAGGTCAATCCGGGTACTTCCAGCCAGGCCAGCTCGAATTACTCGAACAACGCCTGGTACAACCCGAACGAGGACGTCGCCTCGACCGCGAACACCAACATCGGACGTCGCCTCAACGCCTCGCTCACCTGGCAGCACAAGTTCTTCGGTGACTACAACACCACGGTCAGCGCCTTCTACGACGGCCACGACGGCGTGCCGTACAGCTGGGTGTTCTCGAACGATGCCAACGGCGACAGCTACGCCCGCGACCTCGTCTACATCCCGAAGGGCCCGGGCGACGTGATCCTGCGTAACTCCGGTGGCACCGCGCCTGCCTCGCAGCAGCTGCAGGACCAGTTCTATTCGTACATCCAGAGCGACGACTACCTGCGCAAGCACAAGGGTGAAGTGGCCCGCCGCAACGGTACCCGTTCGGCCTGGGTGAACCAGATCGACCTCAGCATCAGCCAGGAAGTCCCGGGCATCTTCGCCGGCAACAAGGGCGAAATCCGTCTGGACATCTACAACGTGCTGAACCTGATCGACAAGAAGTGGGGCCAGCAGTCGTACATCGGCTTCCCGTACACCCGTAACTTCGCCGCCTTCGGTGGTGTGGACCCGGTGTCCGGCAAGTACATCTACAACCTGCTCACCGACGCGAACGGTAACTATCAGCCGGGCCAGAAGACGATCTACGACTCGCCTTCGGACAACAGTGCGACCAAGGTCAACCCGGTCTCGCGTTGGTCGGCTCAGCTGACCCTGCGTTACACGTTCTAAGCCGGCTCCGGTCGCAAAGGACGAAAGCCAGCCCCGCGAGGGGCTGGCTTTTTCTTTGGGCGGACTTGACCCCCGTGGGCGCCCCGCGTGATCCTAAGAGGTCCGCTCCAGACCCCGGAGCGGAGTTCGCCGCTAATTCGCGGTCAGAAGGACATGTAACTCCATGAATGCCAACCAGTTCGGAGAACCGGTCTCCGGCAAGACGGTCAGCGCCCGCGTTTCGCCGGCCGGCGGTCTCGATATCCTCTCCCGCAACGAAGTCGCCCGCCTGCGCGACGCCAGCGGGTCCGGCCTCCACCAGCTGCTGCGCCGCTGCGCGCTGGCCGTGCTCACCTCGGGCAACCTGTCCGACGAGCCGGGCTCCATCTTCGAGCAGTACCCCGATTTCGACATCCAGGTGCTGCAGGAAGACCGCGGCATCAAGATCGAACTGAAGAACGCCCCGGAGCAGGCCTTCGTCGACGGCCGCATCATCCGCGGCATCAACGAACTGCTGGTCGCCGTCGTGCGCGACATCGTCTACATCTCCACGCAGCTGGAGACAGGCGGCTTCGACCTCGACGAAACCGTGGGCATCACCCATGCCGTGTTCGAGATCCTGCGCAACTCGCGCATCCTGCGCCCGCAGGTGGACCCGAACCTCGTCGTCTGCTGGGGCGGTCACTCGATCTCGCGCGACGAATACGAATACACCAAGCGGGTGGGCTACCAGCTTGGCCTGCGAGGCATGGACATCTGCACGGGCTGCGGCCCGGGCGCGATGAAGGGCCCCATGAAGGGCGCCACCATTGCCCATGCCAAGCAGCGTCGCAAGGGCAACCGCTATATCGGCGTGACCGAGCCGGGCATTATCGCGGCCGAGTCGCCGAACCCGATCGTGAACAACCTCGTGATCATGCCGGACATCGAGAAGCGTCTCGAAGCCTTCGTGCGCCTCGGCCACGGCATCATCGTGTTCCCGGGCGGCGTGGGCACGGCGGAAGAAATCCTCTACATGCTCGGCATCCTGTTGCTGCCGCAGAACAAGGGCATTCCGTTCCCGCTGATCTTCTCCGGTCCGCAGGCGTCGGCGCCGTATTTCGAGCAGATCGATCGCTTCCTGCGCCTTTGCCTGGGCGACAGCGTGGCGGAGCACTACCGCATCATCATCGACGACCCGGCGGCCGTGGCGCACGCCATGGTGGCGGGCATCGACAAGGTGCGTAACCACCGCCTGGACAACAAGGACGCCTTCTTCTTCAACTGGGCGCTCGACATCCCGCTGCCGTTCCAGCAGCCGTTCCGCCCCAACCACGAGGCGATGGCCGGTCTCGCGCTGCACCGCGACCGTCCGCGCCACGAGCTGGCGGCCGACCTGCGTCGTGCCTTCTCGGGCATCGTGGCCGGCAACGTGAAGGAAGAGGGCGTGCGCGCCATCGCCGATCACGGCCCGTTCGTGATCGACGGTGAGCCGGAAATCATGCGTGCACTCGACGACCTGCTGAAGGCCTTCGTCGAACAGCACCGCATGAAGCTCCCCGGCGGCACCGCGTACGAGCCCTGCTACGTGGTTCGCACCTGAGCCGGCTTTCCGCCCGCTGAACGTGATGCCGGGGCACGGCCCCGGCATCACGATGCCTAGACGGCACTCCGAGCGAGGATGCGCGACCTGACAAGCGCCTACGGCCGGAGTTGCCCATGCTCGTTACCATCCTTCTCGTCATCCTGCTTCTTGCCCTGGTCGGTGGCCTGCCCACCTGGGGCTACTCGCGTAGCTGGGGTTACGGTCCCAGCGGCGGCATCGGCGTGATCCTCGCGATCATCCTCGTCTGCTGGTTGCTCGGCGTCTTCTGACCATGCCGGCGTTCGTGGCCGGAATGCGACGGACGCACGGTCCGGGCCGGTTGAACGCGCGATCATGAGGCCATGGACGCCTGCTACGAACTCATGCCGCCCTGGGCGGTGACTGGTGGCGCAAGGAGCGCGCTGCGCGCCCTGGGCATCGATCCCAGGGCCGCGCTGGGTGCCTATGGCGTCTTTCCCCGTATCGAGCCCGGCAGCTATGCCCCCGTGGTCTGCTGCGTGGATGGGCATCCTTCCCTGCACGGCAAGCGCTGGGGCATGCTGCCCGGCTGGTCCGATCGGCTGGCGCTGGCGGCCCGTACGGCCTTCGTCGAGGCGGATGGCGCCCATGAGCGACCGGCCTATCGTGAGGCCTTCGGAAGTCGCCGCTGCCTCGTTCCGGCGACCGGACTGCTGGTGGCGCAAGACCACGACGACGCCTTGCTGGCGCGCCCCGTCCGGGGCCGCCTGCTGTGCATGGCAGGGCTCTGGAACCGCTCGGGGGACGGGGTGCTCTCGTACTCCCTGCTGGCCAGGGGCCTGAACGACCGCCGTGACCCCGTATTCATCGCGCCGGATGCATGGTCGGCCTGGCTCTCGGGCAGCGCGGAAGAGGCGCGTGAGGCCCTGGCCGGGCAGGCGCATGTCGAGCTCCGCTACTATCCTTCACCGTACCGGTCGCCGATCACGGCCTATGCCCATGCCGGTGACGAATACGCCTGATTCGCCGGAGGACCTGCCATGCCGCGCCGCTTCCGCCCGGTTCCTGATGCGGAGCCTTTGCCATCCGGCACATCGCCGCCGCCGCTGGACCATGAACCCGTGGAGCGTCCGGGTCCCGATCCCGACACCGATGGCGAGCCGCTGGAGCATTGATGCCTCGTTCTTCCACGCGCTGGCCGGGTCGCATCCTGCCGCGTGAGTTCTTCCAGCGCGATCCGCGGATCGTAGGGCCCCTGCTGCTCAACAAGGTGCTCGCCTGCGCCGATGGCCGGGCAGGGCGCATCGTCGAGGTCGAGGCGTACTGCGGGGCCATCGATCCGGCCGCCCATACCTATCGCGGCAAGACGGCACGCAATGCAGTGATGTTCGGGCCGCCGGGACACATGTATGTGTACTTCACCTATGGCATGCACTGGTGCTGCAACACCGTCTGCGGTGAGGACGGGGAAGGCTCCGGCGTGCTCATCCGGGCACTGGAACCGATCGCCGGTATCGAGCACATGCGCGAGGCCCGCCCGAAGGCGAAGAAAGATCGCGAGCTGTGCAGCGGCCCGGCCCGCCTGACCCAGGCGCTGGGCATCACCGGCGCACAGAACGGCATCGACCTGGTGCGCGCGCGGGACGGCTATACGGTGGTCGACGACGGCACGCCTGCGCCGGAAAACGTGCCCGGCTCGGCACGCATCGGCATCCGCGAAGGCACGGACCTGCTGTGGCGCTGGTATGTGGCGGGCAATACCCACGTTTCCCGTGCCTAGGACGGGGCTGGCCTCGTGATGGCCCCCACCGTTAGGCTTACGTCCACCCAGTCAAAGGAATGTCGCATGAAGCGCATGTTCGTCATCGGTCTCGCCACGCTGCTCGTCATCGGCAGCGCCGCCGCGGACACCTATCGCTCCGGTTCGAAGGTGCTGGGCAGTGGGGACAGCGAAGGCCGCCTGCGCGAAGTCATGGGCAAGCCGGATCGCGAAACGCCCATCGAAACCTCGCGCGGTGGCCTCCGGGGCTATCGCCTGGAATACTTCCGCGACGGCAAATCCGTGCAGTTCGAGGTGGTCAACGGGCGCATCCAGTCGATCACCCAGATCGACAGTTGAGTGGATGAAACGGAATGTGAAGACAACGCTTGACAGCCCACCCCGATATCCACAAAATACGTAGCTCCCCGCCCGAATAGCTCAGCCGGTTAGAGCACTTGACTGTTAATCAGGGGGTCGTTGGTTCGAGTCCAACTTCGGGCGCCATATTCGAGAAGGGCCAGCAGAAATGCTGGCCCTTTTCTTTTTCGAAGCTGCTGCCGATCACGCAGGTCACTAGCTCTCTAAGCAGGGTACGCCGCGCGGACGTTTCGTAGCATTGGTCCAAAAATTAGCGACGCTAGTCTGGCGAGCTAAATCAGGTAAAGTCCGGCCCTATGGCACTTCATCCCATTCCCGGCGGTCTGCTCATCGCCATCGAAGGCATCGACGGTGCCGGCAAGACGACCCTCGCACGCACCCTCAGCGACGAGCTGACGCGTAACGGCGCCACCGTGTCGCTCAGCAAGGAGCCGACCACGGGGCCGTGGGGCATGAAGATGCGCAATTCCGCTGCGGAAGGCCGTCTGACACCCGACGAAGAACTGGACCTCCTGATCAAGGACCGCAAGCAGCACGTCGAGGAACTCATCGGCCCCGCGCTCGCCAGGGGTGAAGTCGTCATCCTCGACCGGTATTTCCCTTCCAACGTGGCTTATCAGGGCGCCGCAGGGCTGCCAGTCGACAAGGTCATGGAAGCGAATGCCTTCGCACCGCGCCCCGACCTCCTGCTCCTTCTCGACCTGCCTCCGGCCGTCGGCCTGAGCCGCATTCGCGCACGTGGCGATGCACCGAATCTTTTCGAGACAAACGACAATCTGTCGCGTTGCCGGGAGATTTTCCGCTCGCTCGATCTGGCGCATACGGCGGTCGTCGATGCGTCGGCCGAGGCAGATGCCGTGGCCGTGCAGGCCATGCAGCACGTGCGTGCGGCCATCGCGCGAAAGCTTGCTCACGGTTGAGGCTGTGCGCTCAAGGCGAGCGATCGCCTGAAGGTGCTTACGCCACTTGTCGCAGGTGTCCCGCCGTATCGAAAGCCACGCAGGAATGCGTGGCTTTTTCGTTGGGTATCATCGCGCGCAATCGCGGGCGTCGGCCGGGTCGGAGGCGTCGGTACGTATGCGCCCCGCGAGCGCAATGACGATGGACATGGCGGTCGCTGACTGCTTCCTTGCGCACAATGTAAGGGTGTGGCCCTGGATGACGGTGCCATCGGGTTTGAAATGAACCATGGTTGGCTGGCGACGCCCTGTGCGGAAATGGGCATCCAGCGGCGGATGCCCGATGGAAGTCACGATGCCGCCGCGTTGCCGGGCACTCCAGCCCCCGGCCCAACGCCGTGTGCCGTCGTGGGCGATGACGTGCACCGGCTCGCCAGTGGTGATGGCGAGTAGCCGGGCTCGATCCAGATCGGCCCGTAGTTCCTCGGCGGCAATACGCAATTGCCGGCGCATGGTGGTCTCCCGATAGGCCGGCACGGCGAAGGCGGCCAGCAGGCCCACGATGGCAAGCACCACGACCAGTTCGGCGAGGGTAAAGCCCGGGGAAGGGTGGTGTGGCATCGGATATCCAGGCAGGGCGCCTGATACTGGGTTTGTCAGCAGTCATTCGCCGCCAGCCGGCTACGTCACGCCGCGTGGGCGCCCGCGCTTTAAACTCGGGGTCCGCACCCGCATTTCGTCATCTATGACTGATCGCTTCCAGCTCGTTTCCCCCTACAAGCCGTCCGGCGACCAGCCGGAGGCCATCCGCAAGCTCGTCGACGGCTTCGAGGCCGGCCTGGCGGCGCAGACCCTGCTTGGCGTGACCGGCTCGGGCAAGACCTTCACGATCGCCAACGTGATCGAGCAGGTGCAGAAGCCGACCATCGTGCTGGCACCGAACAAGACGCTGGCGGCGCAGCTGTACGGCGAGTTCAAGGAGTTCTTCCCGAACAACGCGGTGGAGTACTTCGTCAGCTACTACGACTACTACCAGCCCGAAGCGTACGTGGTGGCCTCGGATACCTTCATCGAGAAGGATTCGAGCATCAACGATCACATCGAGCAGATGCGCCTGGCGGCCACGAAGGCATTGCTGTCGCGCAAGGATGCACTGATCGTGGCGACCGTCTCCGCCATCTACGGCCTGGGCGATCCGGAGGACTACATGAGCCTCCGCCTGATCCTCTCGCGTGGCGAGCATATCGACCAGCGCGCGCTGATCCGCCAGCTCACGGAGTTGCAGTACATCCGCAACGAGATGGAACTGCGCCGCGGTACATATCGCGTGCGCGGCGAGGTGATCGACGTGTTCCCGGCCGAATCCGAGAGCGAGGCCCTGCGCATCGAGTTGTTCGACGGCGATGTCGAAAACCTCTCGCTGTTCGATCCGCTCACCGGTGAAACGCTGCGCCGCGTACCGCGCTACACCGTGTACCCGAAGACCCATTACGCCACCACGCGGCAGAGCGTGCTGAACGCGATGGAGACGATCAAGGTCGAACTGTCGGAGCGCCTGGAGCAGCTGTATCGAGACAATAAGCTCGTGGAGGCGCAGCGCCTTGAACAGCGCACGCGTTTCGACCTGGAAATGATGGCCGAGGTGGGTTTCTGCCAGGGCATCGAGAACTATTCGCGCCACATGACCCGCCGAGGTCCGGGTGAGCCGCCGCCGACCCTGTTCGATTACCTGCCGCCCGATGCACTGATGGTGGTGGACGAATCGCACGTCACCGTGCCGCAGCTGGGCGCCATGTACAAGGGCGACCGTTCGCGCAAGGAAACCCTGGTGGAGTTCGGTTTCCGCTTGCCGTCGGCGATGGACAACCGTCCGCTGCGTTTCGAGGAATGGGAGCGCCGCAAGCCGCGCGCGATCTACGTATCGGCGACGCCGGCGAAATACGAACTGGAACAGGCCGAAGACAATATCGTCGAACTGGTGGTGCGTCCGACGGGCCTGATCGATCCGGAAGTGGAAGTGCGTCCGGTGCGTACGCAGGTGGATGATCTGCTGGGCGAGATCCGCCTGCGCATCGCCATGGGCGATCGCGTACTGGTCACCACGCTGACCAAGCGCATGTCGGAAAACCTCACCGATTACCTCTCGGAACACGACGTCAAGGTGCGCTACCTGCACTCGGACATTGAAACGGTCGAGCGCACCGAAATCATCCGCGACCTACGCCTGGGCGAGTTTGACGTGCTGGTGGGCATCAACCTGCTCCGCGAAGGCCTGGACATGCCCGAGGTGTCGCTGGTGGCGGTGCTGGATGCCGACAAGGAAGGCTTCCTGCGTTCCACGCGCTCGCTGATCCAGACCATCGGCCGTGCGGCACGTAACGTCCGTGGCAAGGCGATTCTCTATGCGGACGAGATCACGCGCTCGATGAAGGACGCGATGGACGAAACCGCCCGCCGCCGCGAGAAGCAGATCGAATACAACACGGCCCACGGCATCACGCCGAAGACCGTGGTCCGCCGCATCGCCGACATCATGGAAGGCGCGCGCGCCGACCTGGGCTCGCGGGGCAAGGGCAAGAAGGGCAAGGATGCGAAGAAGGTCGCCGAGCAGGCCGCCGACTACGCCAGCCTCAGCCCGGAGCAGGTGGGCGTCACGATCAAGAAGCTGGAAACCCGCATGTACAAGCACGCCCAGAACCTCGAATTCGAGGAGGCGGGCAAGCTGCGCGACGAGATCCACCGCCTGCGGGAACGGGCCCTGCGATGAATTTTCACCTGACCCCTTGCACGAGGGGTTGGGTGCCGGTAAACTGCGCAGCTCTTCCGGGCGGTTAGCTCAGCGGTAGAGCACTACCTTGACATGGTAGGGGTCACAAGTTCGATCCTTGTACCGCCCACCACTTTCCCTCCATCGGGTTAGTGGCATGAAGACCAAGACATAAGGAGCCCGTGAGGCTCCTTTTTCTTTGCCTGTGTTTTGGCGGTTGATTCATTCATGTGCGCGACTGTGCGTGGGCGTGCGCCGTTGGCGCGATGAGCGGTGGGGACCGGGGCAAGCGGAGCGCTTGGCGTTCCCTTCGGCCGCACGTCGCCTGGCCCCTTCGGGGCGCGGACGCCGGAGCGGGATTTCCCGATTAGACGCCGGTGTTGCATCGACCGGTTGAGATCGCCCCTCCCACCGATTCGACCCCCTGTAGGAGCGCGCCTCGCGCGCGACCGGAAGTATCCCGTGCCTCGCCTATATTCGGTGAAAGCCGATCGCGTCGGCGATCAGTCTTTGCGACATCCCACCCTTGCAGGAGCGCGCCTGGATGGAAGTGATGAATACGAACGGAAAAGTCGCGACGCCAGATTGGCCAGGACGTCCGGCCTTTGCAACCGGAGCAGGATCACAAGTTCGATGGCGAAAATACCTCGGACCACGATCGTTCGGCACTTTGCGTCACGTCCTGATTGTTATCTGGCATCACCGAAAACCGGCTGAGTTCTTGCGGCCGGTACGTACTGATTAAGGAATATTTCAGTCCGTTAAGCGGTAAACAGCAGCGGGCATGTCGCCGAAGTCGACGCTGATGGCGTTCGTGCTTTGTCCAACGGTCTCCCATAAGCCCGTCCAGAAATTCAGCTTCTCGATTTTCGTACGCCATTTGTTCAAGCCGACAAGAGTGATTGGTGTAGGGCCGTTATTTCGATTTACGAATACAACGATATTCGAACCATTGTCAGGATTCGTGAACTCGCTAGCCATGATGTTCTGCGCTGGCAGCCAGCCGACCACGGCGGCGGTCGGGACCCCGAGCCAAGGCGCTACGAAATCGACGTAGGTATATCCACCTAGCGCATCCTGGACCTGATGCGTGAAGCCAAAAACACTTTGTTGTTCGATGGCAATGTCTCGAGGGTTGTTCGAGGCATCGAGCATGCCGAAGTACTGTTCCCAATCGTGACTAAGGAAGTTCGCCGTGCCTCGTCCACCGAAAGCATAGAACCATGCGGCGAACCACCGAAGTTCGTGGAACGAGGCGTGCCTTGGATCGTATGGGCTCCCGGTGGGTACGGCTTGTTGCACATTCTGTAAGAACGCAATCGGGATAACTCCGCGAACGTTTGCCTGTTGCGCAATGATGCTCGCATTTGCGGTCATAAGTTGCTCGCGGGCCGTAGTGCAGCTATCTAGTGCCGCATTGAACGGATAGATGTCGTAGGCGATGTAGTCTGGTTTTATTTTGTCCAAGGCAGATATGACGTGGTCGGTGTAACGGGCCACCATCGCGTTGAACTTTGTCCGGTCTACCAGGGTGTTGCTATTACAGTCGATTCCAATATCGATGGGCTTGAGGGCATCCGGGATATCCTCCGGCGACTTTGGGCCGTTGAGGCTTGCATCGTTTGCGTTGACTGGTACCAGATTTACGAAAATTTTCAGATCTGATAGTAGAGGTTGGGCGCGGACACAAGCGACCATAGACCCTAGATTTGAATGTGTGCTGGAAGGTGGTTCGTCTTTCAACTCGAGGCCGAAAAATGAATCTGGATGCTGTTTTTTAAGCGGCACGAGAAGCGCATTGATTCGATTGGCAGTGTAGCTGTCGCAGCTGAACGTGCCAGCGCCCTTATTAACGGCGTCCTCGAACGTCCATCGTTCCATGGTAAGAAATTTTCCACCTCTGGCTTCGATGGCTGATGCCATGAGTTCGGTTTCTGCCGTCGTAGCGGAAGGAAGCATGAAGTATTCGACGCCCGCCGTCTGGAGATTTGTGACGGCTTTCAGTGCCTGATCCAGGTTCGTCATGTAGCACGTGTTCTGGTCTCCCGAGGTATCGGCTGGGCAGTTACTGGTCGCCGCCATCATCGCGAACGAGCCACTCGGTGTTGGTGCGCTTGCTTTCCCTGTTCCTGACATCATTGCCGCCGCTGTTATGGCAGCAAAAGCCCACGCTTTCGAATTTCCCATGTGTCGGTTCCTGGTGAGGTGACTCGGTTCGCCTACGCTTCCTGTCGCGAATCTACATCGGAATACCTGAGGTAGGAACGAATCCGGAAATTCATCGCGCACGGGTTTTTGACGTATCAAGGAATTTATGAGTGGAGAATGGTTGCGAGAGGCAGTCGCACAAGGAGACCGATCATGAAGGGATTCACCCATTCGCAATACGCACAGTTCCTGCCTTTCGGTAGGCGAGGTAAATACAAGAACAGGGCAACTTTATGCGGGCGCCGCCTACAGACAATTCTGTGTTGTTTTGTTACGTTGTCACCGCTGCCCGCGCTCGCGTTTCACTCGTACTTCGCAGGCAGCCTTCGCTCCAAGGCGGTGGGGGCGTGGAACCGGGGTGATTGGCGTCACCCCGGCCCACTAACCACCGAGTCCTCCTCAACTAGCGCAAACTAGCAAGGAATCGTCCAATGGCTAAAAGCTATTCTACGTCACTCGTCCGCCCGCCGCTTCTCCGCGGTGGCCCACCTGCCGGTGCCCGGGCCGTTCCGGCCCTGCCAGAACGCGGTTGACGAACCGCGGCGTGAGCCGCGCACCTGCGCTTGAAGCCTTGCCGTCAGCACCCGGCGCGTTGCCGGCTGTGCGGTAAAGGCCTGCTGACGCCGCATCCACTTCGACAATCACGCCGCCCGGCGTCCGGTCACGGACACGCCGGCAGGCCTCATCGTCCCGGAGCGATGCGCGAGAAAACGTCAACCTGACGTTGCGTTACCCCGTGGCACGTTCATGGAGTCCATGGCGTGCCACACCTGGGAGGAGAGGGCGGTGCTGACCTAGGGAGCTGTCTATGAAGGACATCAACGAACACTGGATTCTGGACGATGACGATGCGTCCACCGAGCGGTTGCTTAATGAAGCGACGGAATGGTTGGCGTATGCGCAGGGGACGGCGCGGGTGCTGGTGGAAGCTGCGCATGAAGCCTCATGCGAAAGCGATGGTCGCGATCTGGCGTTGGCCATCGGTGGCGTGGCGGCGTTGGTCGCCGTAGGGCATTACTGCGTGCAGCGGGCGCATACACAGGTATTGTTTGATTCGCCGTTGTTACGCGATACGGAGGACGTCATTCATGGGGATTGAAATCGTGCAGATCACGATGGCGTTGGCGTTGATGGTAATCAACGTGCTGGTGTTCGTGGATCGCCGCGACGGTATGAAGATCGCCACGCGTGGAGCGCGGGGATTTGCCGTGGCGGCGTTTGCCAGCGCGGTGGTGGCGTTGTTGACGATTAATCAGCTGATGATGCAGGTGTGGATTCATCCGGCCGATGAAACGGCGTTTGTCGTGTTTCGTCTATCGATGACGGCTATGGGGTTGACGACGTCAGGGGCAGTGGCGTTCTGGGTGTTGTCGCGCTGGGAGGTGTAGCAGTTTTTTGTAGGAGCGCGCCTTGCGCGCGACCGGGTATCGCGATCAGATCAAATGTTTCGCGATACCCGGTCGCGCGCAAGGCGCGCTCCTACACAAGCACGGTGCGGTGGGGAGAGGCGGCGGGGTCGGCCCTTGGCGCGACTTGACGGAGGTGAGGGGAGTGGGCGGAAAAGGCCGCGTAGCGGGGGCGGCCAGGAAGGCCGGCCCTTTTCGCCGAGGCACGGAGGCCGAGTCGAAAAGCCCCGCACGCTCCCCGGGCCCGAAGGGGCGAAGCCATAAGACACTAAGCCGCGCAGCGGCTCTCCTTTCCCGAGGGACACCGCAGGCCGTCGCGCCAAGGGCCGGCCCCGCCGGCTCGCTCGCCGCCACGCAAGAGCGCCGAGCGCGAGGCCGCAAGGCGAGCCCACCCTACGAAGCACTCCGCAACACGGTGCAGGCGCCAGCGGGAGAGCGGAAACCGCTCTCCCGCCACGCCCATCAAAGGTCGAACATCGCCGACACCATCACGGTGCGCGGCATACCCTGCGTCAGGTAGCCGCCAGTCGCAGACGCCCAGTAACCCTTGTTCGTCAGGTTCTCCACGCTCACGTTGAACGTGACCGGCTTGCCTTCCAGCGTCGGCGTGATGCGTGCGCCAATGTCATAGGTGGTCCACGCCGGAACACGCAGTGCATTGGCCGCGTCGAGATACTGCTTGCCCGTACGCACCGCACGCGCACTGAAGGTGAGATCCGGTGTGTTCGGAATGGTCCACTCCACACCGGCGTTGGCCTGGAAGCGCGGTACGCCGATGGCGTCGTGGCCGTTGTTGAGGCCGCCCTGCGTCTTCACGAGCTCCGGCTGCACGTAGTTAGCCCCGCCCAGGATGCGCACGCCCTTTACCGGTTCGCCGAAGAAACTCCACTCGACGCCACGGTTACGCTGCTCGCCATCCACCACATAGGTGTTGGTCGCATCGACATAGGCGCTCGGCTGCTTGATCTGGTACAGGCCGAGGCTGCTGCCGATGTTGCCGGCATCCCACTTCACGCCGACTTCGTTCTGCTTGGCCTTGTACGGGGCAAACACCTGGCCGCTGTTGGTCACCGGCTTGCCGTTGAAGTTCACCGGAGCCTGGCCGCCCTGGGTGAGTGCTTCGATGTGGTTGGCGTAGATCGCCCACTGGTCGCTGAGGCGGAAATTGACGCCGACGACCGGGCTCGTGGAGTACTGCTCGTACTCCGAATTCTTCGCACCGCTCACGCCGTTGACGGCGTAGGCGTAACCGACCACGTGCAGCTTTTGGCGGCGCGCACCCACGGTAACCTGGAGGCGATCGTCGAGAAAGCCGAGCGTATCGGACAGCACGAGGCTGCGCAGCTGCGTGCGACCGGTATAACCCGGGCTGCTGATCGGGCCGACGTTATAAGAGTAGTTCGGCAATGCGACCTGCACGGGGTCGTAGATGTTGGTGGTAAACGAGCTGGAGCCCGCGTAGGCGGCCTTCTTGTTCGTGCTGAGTGCCGAGAAACCAAGGGTAACGCGGTGGGTCACGTCGCCGGTGTTGAAGTTGGCGTTGAAGCCTGCTTCACCCGTGCCGGTGTCGGCGATGTAAGGCACGGTGAAACGGCCTTCGGTCGCATCGCCGACGTTGTTCTTCAGCGTGGGGCTTACGTAATCGCCGAACTCGTTCCCGTGGTGCGCACCGGCAGCGACGTAACCCGTAAGCCACGGCGTGAAGTCGTATTCGGCACGGACGACGCCGAAGGTGTCTTCCAGCGATGAGCCGGACCACGCCTGCGAGTAGTTGGTCCTGGCCGACGGCGCACGCGGCACGCTGGTGGCGCTGCCGATGAAGACGACCGAACGGCCACCGTCGATCACCTGCTTCTGGTAGCCGACATCGGTGGTGACGCGCAGGCGCTCACCCTGGTAGTCGAACGCCACCGAAGCCGCGGTGACGCGACGCTTCTCGCCATCGATGGCGGTGCCGCCTTCGCGATGCACGGCATTCACGCGCAGGCCGAATTCATTGTTGGCGCCGAAGCGACGGCCGATGTCTACCGTTTCGCCGATCTGGCTGTCGCTGCCGTAATCGACACCGACGCGGGTGATGGGGTCTTTTTCAGCACGCTTGGGCGCGATGTTGATGGCGCCGCCGATGCCTGAGCCGCCGACGCTCATGCCGTTGAGGAAGGCGTTGGAACCCTTGAACACTTCCACGCGGCTGATCAGTTCGGGGGCGAGCAGCTGGCGCGGCAGCAGGCCGTAGAGACCGTCGAAGCCAATGTCGTCGCTGTCCAGCTGGAAGCCGCGGATGGTGAACACCTGCGAGTAGTTGCCGTAGCCGAAGCCGGTGCGCACGGCGGGGTCGTTGTCCACGACATCACCCAGGGTGCGCGCCTGCTGCGCCCGGATCAGCGTATCCGTATAGCTGGTCATGCTGAAGGGCACGTTGATCGTGTCCTGGTTGCCCAGCACGCCGAAACGGCCGCCCCTGGCGACCTGGCCGCCAGCGTAGGCGGCGGTGGGCGGGGCGACATTGGCCTGCACCTGCACTCCCGACAGGGTGGTGGAGTTCTCGTTGGCCTTCCGCTGGCTGTCGGGGACGTCGGCATCCGCGGCGTGGGCGGCGGTGGCGAGGAGGAGGGTGCTCGCGAGGGCGAGACGGACCGAAGCCGCGAGGCGGGCGGGGGAGAAGCAGGGGCGGGACATGGTGGATCCTGGGCTGGCGAGAACGAAAGAAATAACGAATGTTAATAAGAATGATTTGCATTATATAGAAGAGCCGGGGCCCGGGATACGTGCCGCCCCCGGGGCGCTGTGCCGCACCGGGTTGGCCGTGCCAGCGGCTACACTGGCGACCTTTCACGAGGGAGCGCCAGACGGTGGCCTATTTGCTGACCAAGTCCCTGCATATCCTGTTCGTCATCGCCTGGATGGCGACGGTGTTCTACCTGCCGCGCATCCTGGTCAACGTGGTCGAGGCGGGCGACGAGCCGGCCGTGAGAGCCCGGCTGGAGCTGATGGCACGCCGGCTCTACAAGTTCGGCCACAGCATGTTCGGCATGGCCTTCCTGTTCGGCCTGGTGCTCTGGCTCTATTTCGGGATCACGGGCGGCTGGCTGCATGCCAAGCTGACCCTGGTGGCCGTGATGCTGGCCTATTTCATCTGGAACGGGCGCCTGCTCAAGCGCAGCATGGCCGGTGGCGCGCTGCCCAGCGGCAAGACGCTGCGCATCTTCAACGAGCTGCCCGTGCTGGTCCTGCTGGCGATCATCTTCCTTGTCGTGGCCAAGCCGTTCTGAGGTCTCACGGCTTGAGACGCACAGGAGCCAGGATGGGCGCCGGACCTGCCGTGGGGCATCTTTTTGACTGAGCGCAACGACATCGCGCCGGGCCTGATGGTCCTGCACGGAAATCGCCTGGAAGAACTACGTGACGTGCTGGCGGCGTGGCTGCGTCGTGCGCCCCTGGGGCCGCTGGAAGACGAGCACGTGCTGGTGCAGTCCAACGGCATCGCCCAGTGGTTCCGACTGGCTCTGGCGCGTGGCGTGAACGAAGGCGGCCTGGGTATCGCGGCCGCCGTGGATGTCCAGTTGCCCGGTCGTTTCCTGTGGCAGGCCTATCGCGCTGTGCTCGGCATCGAGGCCGTGCCCAAGGAATCGCCCTTCGACAAGTCGCGGTTGGTCTGGCGACTGATGCGGCTGCTGCCGTCGCTGGCTCGCGAGCCGGTGTTCGAGCCGCTGGCCGCCTTCCTGAGCGACGGCGAGGATGCCCGTAAGTGCCATCAGCTCGCCGAGCGCCTGGCTGATCTGTACGACCAATATCAGGTCTATCGCGCCGACTGGCTCGAAGACTGGGCGGCCGGGCAGGACATCCTGCGCGACGCGCGCGGCGGTGCGCCCGCCATGATCGAGGCCGATCGCTGGCAGGCCGCCTTGTGGCGGCGCCTGCTCGACGACGTGGGCCCGCAGGAGGCTGATGGTCATCGCGCGGCCGTGCATGCGCGATTCCTGCGTGCCGTCGCCGGAGCGACGACGCGACCTGCCGCGTTGCCACGCCGCATCGTCGTGTTCGGCATGTCGTCACTGCCACGGCAGACGCTGGAGGCGTTGTCCGCACTGGGGCGCTGGTCGCAGGTGGTGCTGGTGGTGATGAATCCATGCCGGCATTACTGGGCGGATATCGTCGACGATCGCGAACTGCTGCGTGCGGAGCGTCGCCGCCAGACGGCGAAGCCGGGCATGCCGCTGTCGCTGTCCGACGAAGACATGCACCTGTTTGCCCAGCCGCTGCTGGCGGCCTGGGGCAAGCAGGGGCGTGACTACATCCGCCTGCTCGACGAGTTCGATCACCCGGAGTCGTACCGCGAGCGCTTCACCGCCTGGGACCAGCGCATCGACCTGTTCGCCGAACCGGCAAACACGCATCTGCTGGGTCAGGTGCAGGCGGCCATCCTCGATCTGGAACCGCCACCTGCCGAACCCGTCATGCTGGCGCCCGGTGATCATTCCATCGCGTTCCACGTGGCCCATGGGCCACAGCGCGAGGTGGAGATCCTGCACGATCAGTTGCTCGCGCGCTTCGAAGCGTCGACGCTGGCGGGCGACCCCATCCGTCCGCGCGATGTCATCGTGATGGTGCCGGACATCGAGACCTACGGCCCGCACATCGATGCCGTGTTCGGCCGCGTGCCGCGCGACGATCCGCGTTTCATTCCCTACAGCGTGGCCGACCGCGCCTCGCGCGGCAGCGTGCCGCTGGTGGTGGCGCTGGACATGCTGCTGGCGATGACCGAATCCCGCTTCGGCGCGGGCGAGCTGGCCGACCTGCTCGACATACCCGCCGTGCGCCAGCGCTTCGGGCTAAGCGACGACGACCTGCCGTTGCTGCATCGCTGGGTCGAAGGCGCCGGCATCCGCTGGGGCCTGGACGCCGAGCAGCGTGCCTCCCTCGATCTGCCGGCATTGACGCAGAACACCTGGGCCTTCGGCCTGCGCCGCATGTTGCTCGGCTATGCCGTGGGCGATGGAGAGGCCTGGGGCGACATCGAGCCCTATGGAGAGGTCGGTGGACTCGATGCGCACCTCGTCGGCCCCCTGGCTGATCTTCTCGACCGCCTGGGCGAGCACTGGCGGGCGATGAGCGAGCGCGTTGCGCCTGCCGCTTGGGCCGAGCGCCTGCGGCATCTGCTGCGCGATTTCGTCGATCCCGCGGACGCCGACGACCGCATGAGTCTCGAACGCCTGCACGACGCCCTCGATGCATGGGAGACCGCCTGCGCGGAAGCCAGCTTCGCCGAGCCCTTGCCTGTCGATGTCGTACGCGAGGCATGGCTGGGTGGCCTGGACGATGGCGGCCTTTCCAAGCGCTTTCTTGCTGGCGCAGTGAGCTTCGGCACGCTGATGCCGATGCGTGCCATTCCGTTCCGCATCGTCTGCCTGCTGGGCATGAACGACGGCGACTATCCGCGCGCGCGGCCTCCGATGGATTTCGACCTCATGTCGCGGGCGGGCGCATGGCGCCCCGGCGACCGTTCGCGTCGCGAGGATGATCGCTATCTCTTCCTCGAAGCCCTGCTGTCGGCGCGCGACGCCCTGCATATCGGCTGGGTGGGACGCAGCGTGCGCGATAACAGCGAACGCGCGCCTTCCGTGCTTGTGGGGCAGTTGCGCGACTATCTCGCGGCCGGCTGGCGTGCCGGTGATGGCAGTGGCTCGCTTGCCGCGCTCACCGTGGAACACCCGCTGCAACCGTTTGGTCGCGACTATTTCCAGGCAGGCGATCCGCGCCTGTTCACCTATGCCAACGAATGGCGCGAAGTCCATGCGATGCGCGACAAGCGGGAAGACGTGACGCTGGCCGCCCCGGTCGTTGAGCGTCCGCTCACGCTGGCCACGCTGCGGCGTTTCCTGCGCCATCCCGTGCGTGAATTCTTCCAGGGCCGGCTCGGCGTGCGCTTCGAGGCACCTGACGTGGCCAGCGACGAGCTGGAACCCTTCAGCCTCGATGGCCTCGACCGCTACGCGATGACCGACACCCTCCTGCGTGCCGCCCTGCGCGACGAAGGCGGCAACGCTGCGATCGATCTCGCCGCTGCGCGCCTGCAACGCAGTGGCGTGCTGCCCATGGGGGGTTTCGCCGCGCCCTTGCGTCGCGATCTCGTCGAAGCGGCGCAAGCCGTGCACGGCCGTTATCTCACGGAGCGTCGCGCGTGGCCGCATGACGCCGGCAAGCGCGAGGTGCGCATCGATATCGAGGGCCTGTCCATCGAGGACTGGCTGGCCGACCTGCGCATGGACACTGACGGACGCCTGGCCTGGCTGCTGCCCTCGCCATCCGGCGTGCTCGACGCCGATGGCGCGCCAAAGCTGCATCGTCTGGTGATGCCCTGGGCCGACCATCTGGTAGCGCAGGCCGCGGGACTTGCCCTGGAAAGCCGCTATATCGGGCCCGACGCCACCCTCGTGATGGCGCCGCTGGACACCGACGACGCCCGCCGCATGCTCGCCTCCTTGTTACGCAGCTGGCGCGAGGGCATGACCCGTCCGCTTCCCATGGCTGCTCGCACGGCGCTGGCGTGGCTGACGGCCGATACGGCAGAGAACGCCCCGGGCAAGGCGCGCACGGCCTACGAAGGCGCGCAGGATCGCATGCACGGCGAGGTCGATGGCGATCCTTACCTGACACGCGCGTGGCCGTCGTTCAACACCCTGATGGACGGCGGATTCCCCGACTGGCTCGGTCCTTACCGTGATTTTCTTGGGGTTCTGCGGGTGGAGGGCAGCGCATGAGTTCCGCACAGCCCTTGCGTCCGCTGGCCATGCCGCTCGACGGCATGCGCCTGATCGAGGCCAGCGCCGGCACCGGCAAGACCTGGACCATCGCGGCCCTCTACGTGCGTGCCGTGCTGGGGCATGGCACGGGGCAGCCGCTGCTGCCGCCGCAGATCCTCGTGGTGACCTTCACCGAGGCCGCCACGCAGGAACTGCGCGAGCGTATCCGCGCGCGGCTGGTGGATGCGGCCCGGGCGTTCCGGGCCGGAACAGCCAGTGAAGCCTTCCTGTCGGACCTGCTGGCGGACCTGCCCGCCGACAGCTGGCCTTCTTGTGCGCGCCGTCTGGAACTGGCTGCGCAATGGATGGACGAGGCGGCCATCTTCACTATCCATGGCTGGAGCCAGCGCATGCTGACCCAGCATGCATTCGGCAGCGGTCATGCCTTTGCGCAGACGCTGGAACCGGACGAAACCGAACTCCTGGCCGAGTGCGTGCGCGACTACTGGCGCAAGGCTTTTTATCCTCTGGACGAAGCCCAGCTGGCCCCCGTACTGGAGGAATGGCGCACGCCGGATGCGCTGATGCGCGATCTGAAGCCCTTGCTGTTCGGTGGCGAAGCCGTGCTGCGCGTCGATGGCGAGGTGCTGCGGGAAGACGTCGCCGCTCACGAGGTGCTGGCCGAGCGTCGCCGCTGGGACGAAGAAGATCGCAGGCGCCTGGACGACGCGGCCGCCACCTGGCGTCACGCCGCCGATGGCCTCGACGCCATGCTGCTGGCTGCCGTGCGCGACAAGGTGCTGCACAACGGCTGGTATCGCCCGGAGCGTATGCCGTCGGACATGATGGCGATGCGTCGCTGGGCGACGAGCGGCGATGCGTTGGGGTTCGACATCGCGCGTTATTCGACATCGCGCCTGGGCAAGGCCACCGGCAAGGGCAAGAGCTCTCCAGAGCATCCCGCCTTCGGCGCGCTGGAACACTGGAACGAATGGCAGGCTGGCAAGGTGGTGGTGCGTCACGCGATCCTCGCCGAAGCGATGTCGTGGGTGCGCCAGCGCTTCGTCATGCAGAAGCGACGCCGTGCGCAGATCGGCTTCGACGACCTGCTGTTGCGTCTGGATGCTGCGCTGGCAGGGCCGTCGGGCGGTGATCTGGCAGCCACCATCCGGCAGCAGTTTCCGCTGGCCCTGATCGACGAATTCCAGGACACCGATCCGTTGCAGTACCGCATCTTCCGCGCCGTGTATGCGCAGGCGGAAGGCACGGGGCTGCTACTCATCGGCGATCCGAAACAGGCCATCTACGCGTTTCGCGGCGCGGATATCCACACGTATCTCACGGCGCGCGCGGAAGCGATGGCGCCGCATTACAGCCTCGACACCAATCACCGATCCAGCGTGGGCATGGTGGAGGCCGTGAACCGGCTTTTCGTGCGGGCCGAATCGCATGCGACCGGTGCCTTCCACTTTGCGGATCGCGGGCTGCCCTTCGAGCCGGTCAGGGCGCGGGGCAGGGACGAGCGTTTCGTGCGCGATGGCGAGCCGCAGCCGGCCCTGCGACTATGGCTGCTCGACGACGAGGCGCCGGTCGGTGTGCGCATGTACCGTCAGCAGATGGCGGAGGCATGCGCCAGCGAGATCGTGCGCCTGCTGGATGCGGCGGCGCACGGCCGTTGCGGTTTCGAGACGGACGATGGCCGGCATGTTTCGCTGGCGCCGGCAGATATCGCCATCCTCGTGCGCAGCCACAACGAAGCGGCCGAGATACGTGCTGCCTTGTCGGCGCGCCGCGTGCGCAGCGTATTCCTTTCCGATCGCGACTCGGTGCTGGACAGCATCGAGGCCAGCGACCTGCTGTTCTGGCTGCGCGCCGTTGCCGAGCCCACCTCCGATGGCGCGATGCGCGCCGCACTGGCGACGCGTACGCTCGACCTGGGCTACGCGGAACTGGAAAAGCTGAACCTCGACGAGCGTCACTGGGAGCATCGCGGACAGCAGTTGTTCGCCCTGCGCGAGGTCTGGCGCAAGGCCGGCGTGCTGGCCATGCTGCACCGGATGTTGCACGAGTTCGACCTGCCGGGGCGTCTGCTTTCGTTGCCCGGCGGCGAGCGCAGTCTTACCAACCTGCTGCATCTGGCCGAGTTGTTGCAGCACGCCGCGTCCACCATCGAAGGGGAGCAGGCGCTGATCCGCCACTTGGCCGAGCGCATTGCGGATCGTGCCGGGCACACGGGCGACGAGCAGATCGTTCGCCTGGAAAGCGACGATGACCTGGTGAAGGTGGTCACCATCCACAAGTCGAAAGGCCTGGAATACCCGCTGGTGTTCCTGCCCTTCGTCTGTGGGCAGGGCGGTCTGCGTGCCGGGCAGGGCTATCGTTACCACGACGGCGAGTCGGCGCAGATCGAGCTGCTTTCGGCCAGCGCCAGCGGCAGCGATGCCGTGCGCGAAGCCAAGGAGGCTGCCGAGCGTGCTTCGTTGCAGGAAGACCTGCGCCTGCTGTACGTGGCGCTGACGCGTGCGCGTCATGCCTGCTGGCTGGGCGTGGCGCCGGTCTGCTACAACGCGGCGAAGAAACCCCAGGTGCATCGTTCCGCGTTCGGCCACCTCCTGCGTGGCGGTGCGGAGATCGACAACGGCGTGCTTGCCAACCTGCTCCAGGAACTGAAAGGCGACGTGGCGTCGATCGTCGTGGAATACGTGCCCGAGCCGGATGATGCCGTCTACGTGCCACCGGTGCATGAGATACGTTCCCTGCCCGCACGCGAGCCGAAGATCGCCCGCGCGGAGCCATGGTGGATTACCAGCTACAGCGCCTTGCGTCACGACGACAAGAGCGCGGCGCCCGAGACCGCCATCGACGACGTCATCGTGGAATACCGCGAGGAACGCCCGGTCGTGCCCATCGTGGCTGGCAGCATTCATGATTTTCACCGCGGCGCGGATGCCGGCACCTTCCTGCACGACCTGCTGGAATGGATGGCGGAGGAGGGCTTCGCGGCCATGGCGCACGCCCGGCCGCGCCTGCGCGATACCGTGGCGCGCCGTTGCGAACGGCATGGCTGGACGACCTGGATCGACCCGCTGACAGACTGGCTGCTGGGCTTGCTGCAGGTGCCACTGGCGCTTCCGTCAGGAGGCGCGATGACGCTGGCATCCTTCGATGATCCGTCGCGGTATCGCGCGGAGCTTGAGTTCCTGTTTGAAGCCCGTGGCGTGGATACCCTCGCGCTGGACCGCATCGTACGCGAGCACACGCTGGGTGGCGCACGCCGTGTGCCGCTGGCCGCCGAAAAGGTCAATGGCATGCTCAAGGGCTTCATCGATCTCATCGTGGAACACGAAGGACGCTGGTACGTGGTCGATTACAAGTCGAACTGGCTGGGCAACGATGCTGGCGCCTACGGCGCGGCGGCCATGCGCCATTCGATCCTGGAAGCACGCTACGAATTGCAGTACGCGCTATACCTGCTGGCCCTGCATCGCCTGCTGCGCTCGCGCCTTGGCGATGCCTACGATTACGACACTCATATCGGTGGCGCGGTATACCTCTACCTGCGTGGCGTGGATGGCGAGGGGCATGGCATTCATGCCGAGCGGCCGCCCCTGGCGATGATCGAGGCCATGGATGTCCTGTTCGAAGGTCGCGCGACATGACGGTCGATATCCTGCCCTGGCTGGATCTTGAGATCATCGAACAGCGGCTTCGTCCGCTGGATCGCGCCTTCGCACGCTTCCTCGCAACGCTGGATGCCAGTGCCGATGCCCGCGTACTCGCGGCAGCGGCCATGACCAGCAAGGAGCTGGGCGACGGGCATATCTGTGTCGATGTGAACGAACTGGCGGAGCGTGTGCCATGGTTGCACGATGTCGCCGATGAGCTTCGGGCGTCACCGCTGGTTGCCACCACGTACGAAGACAACGCATCGCCGCTGGTACTGGATGGCGACCTGCTCTACCTGCGCCGCTTCTGGCGATATGAAGTAGGGGTGGCCGGTGCCATTCGTTCCCGGCTGGCGCACGAGGGCACGCCAGCCGGGCTTGCTTCCGAGCTGGCGCGTCTGTTCCCACCGGACGATATGTCCCCGGACTGGCAGAAGATCGCCTGCGCCATCGCGGCGCGCGGTGCGTTCGCCGTCATCACCGGTGGTCCGGGCACGGGCAAGACAACCACGGTGGTCCGCCTGCTCGGCCTGTTACAGACATTGGCGATCCGGCGCGGCGAGCCGCGCCTGCGCATCCGTCTTGCGGCGCCCACGGGCAAGGCCGCAGCGCGCTTGAATGCCTCGATTGCAGGACAGATCGAGCGCCTGAACGTCGATGCGCAGGTGAAGCAGGCGATTCCCGCCGAGGTCACCACGCTGCACCGACTGCTTGGCAGCCGGCCGGATAGCCGGGCCTTCCGCCACGATCGTGACAACCCGCTGCACCTGGACGTGCTGGTCATCGACGAAGCCTCGATGATCGACCTGGAAATGATGGCCGCCACGCTCGATGCCTTGCCACCGGATGCGCGGCTGGTGCTGCTGGGCGACAAGGACCAGCTGTCGTCGGTGGAAGCCGGTGCGGTACTGGGCGATCTCTGCGCGCGGGCGGAAGCGGGGCGTTACGACGCCGATACGGTGCAATGGCTGGCCGAGGTCTGTGACGTGGACATGGCGGCGTGGCGTGATCCGGAGGAAGCGAGGGCGCTCGACCAGCGCGTGGTGATGCTGCGCCGTAGTCGCCGGTTTGGTGAGCACAGTGGCATCGGTGCGCTGGCGAATGCCATCCGCCAGGGTGATACGCAGGCGGCGGGGCAGACCCTCAAGGCGTCTTCCGGCGATATCGCTCTCCAGGTACCCACGGCCGATGGCATCGCCACGCTGGCGATCGAGGGACGCGCAGGCACGCCGGGCTATCGGGCGTATCTCGACTGGATCGAACGGGAAAGACCGCAGCCCGATGCACCGTTCGATGCCTTCGAAGCCTGGGGCGGCGGAGCCCTGCAGGCCTATGCGCGCTTCCAGCTGCTGTGCGCCTCGCGGCATGGCGACACCGGTGTGCCGGCGCAGAATGAACGCATTGCCCAGGGGCTGGCGGCGCGCGGGTTGATCGACATCGAGCGCGACTGGTACGAAGGCCGCCCGGTGATGGTGACCCGCAACGACTACGCCATCGGCCTCATGAACGGTGATGTGGGCATCACCCTGTGGATTCCGGACGGGCAGGGCGGCATGGCCTTGCGGGTGGTGTTCGCCGTGCTGGACGAGCACGGCAAGGAACGCGTGCGCTTCGTCGTGCCCAGTCGCCTCGCGGCAGTGGAGACGGTGTACGCGATGACGGTGCACAAGTCGCAAGGTTCGGAGTTCGAGCACACGGCGCTGGCCTTGCCGACGGAGCCTTCGGCCGTGCTCACGCGCGAATTGCTTTACACCGGCGTGACGCGAGCGAAAACCCATTTCACCCTGCTGGCCACGCCGGACATCATGGCCTACGCCATCGCCCGCCAGACCCGACGCGCCTCCGGCCTGCTCCCCCGCCTTTTGTAGGAGCGCGCCTGCGCGCGACAACCCGACGAAGCGGTGCGGTCGTGATCGCGTCAAGGCACACCGCTTCTTGTAGGAGCGCGCCTTGCGCGCGACAAACCCAATGAAACGGTGAGGCTGTGATCAGCTTACGGGTCGTTGCTCAACGGTTGTGACGGTTTCAACGAATGGTTTCGCTGTGCCGGTCGCGCGCAGGCGCGCTCCTACAGGTAGAAGCTTTTGTACCAGGCGGCGAACTTGCGCAGGCCTTCGTCGATCGACGTCGACGGGGCGTAGCCCACGTCGCGGCGCAGGGCTGACACATCGGCCCAGGTATCCGGCACGTCGCCCGGCTGCATCGGCAGCAGGCGCTTTTCCACCGTGCGGCCCAGGTGCTTTTCCAGCAGGCCGATGAAGTCCATCAACTGCACCGGCTCGTCATTGCCGATGTTGTAGACGCGATAAGGCGCGGCAGAACTGCCCGGGTTCGGCGCCACCGGGTCATAGGACAGATCGGGCTGCGCCGGATGATCCAGCGTGCGGATCACGCCCTCGACGATGTCGTCGATATAGGTGAAATCACGGCTGTGGTTGCCGTGGTTGAACACGTCGATCGGTTCGCCTCGCACGATGCGGTTGGCGAACAGGATCGGCGACATGTCCGGGCGACCCCAGGGGCCATACACGGTGAAAAAGCGCAGCCCCGTGGTCGGCAGGCCGAACAGGTGGCTATAGGTATGCGCCATCAGCTCGTTGGATTTCTTCGTGGCCGCATACAGGCTCACGGGATGGTCGACGGCATCCTCCACCGCAAAAGGCATCTTGCGATTGGCTCCATACACCGAGCTGGACGAGGCATAGACCAGATGCCCCACCTCATGCCGGCGGCAGGCCTCCAGCACGTTCACGAAGCCCACCAGGTTGCTCTGCACATAGGTATGCGGATGGGTGAGCGAATAGCGCACACCGGCCTGGGCGGCGAGGTTCACCACGCGCTCGGGCTGGAAATCCGCAAAGGCCTTGTCCACCGCCGCCTGCTCGGCGAGGTCGGCGCGCAGGTGCGTGTAGTTCGGGTGGTTCGCGAACCGGGCCAGGCGCGCTTCCTTCAGGGCCGGGTCGTAGTAGTCGTTGTGGTTGTCGAAACCGAGCACGGTGTCGCCACGCGCGAGCAGGCGCTCGGTGAGGGCGGAGCCGACGAAGCCGGCACTGCCGGTGACCAGGATGCGCATGGGGATGACCTGCCTGTGGAGCGGATCACCATTGTAACGGAGCGCCCGGATTGACATGGAGGCAGCCCTGCACTAGCTTTTTACAGGTATCTACGAGACGAGAGGTGGCCCGCGGCAACGCCGGCCGAGTGTGCGACATGAGCACTACCCGCTTTCCAACCTGATTCCCACGCCACGTCTTCGTCTTCATCCGAAGGGCGCCTGGCGCCCTTTTTGTTTGTCCGGAAAACGCTTCCCATGATCCAGATCACGCTCCCCGACGGCAGCCAGCGTCCCTTCGACCACCCCGTGTCCGTGCAGGAGGTGGCCGCCTCCATCGGCGCCGGTCTTGCCAAGGCCACCCTGGCCGGTAAGGTCGACGGCAAGCTGGTGGATGCCAGCTACACGATCGACCGCGACGCCGCGCTCGAAATCGTCACCGAGAAGAGCCCCGACGCCCTCGAGATCCTCCGCCACTCCACGGCCCACCTGCTGGGCCAGGCCGTGCAGCGCCTGTTCCCCGGCGCGCAGGTCACGATCGGCCCGGTGATCGACAACGGGTTCTATTACGACTTTGCCTACGAGCGTCCCTTCACGCCGGAAGATCTCGACGCCATCCAGGCCGAGATGGAAAAGATCGTCAAGGAGAACATCCCCGTCACGCGCTCGGTGAAGGACCGCGACGAGGCCGTGACTTTCTTCCGTGGCATGGGCGAGGAATACAAGGCGCAGATCATCGAGAGCATCCCTGCCGGCGAAGAGCTGTCGCTCTATACGCAGGGCGAGTTCACCGACCTGTGCCGCGGCCCGCACGTGCCCAACACGGGCAAGCTGCGCGCGTTCAAGCTGATGAAGGTGGCCGGCGCCTACTGGCGCGGCGACTCCAACAACGCGATGCTCAGCCGCATCTACGGCACGGCCTGGCTCAACGACAAGGATCTCAAAGCCTACCTGCACCAGCTGGAAGAAGCCGAGAAGCGCGACCATCGCCGCATCGCCAAGCAGCTCGACCTGTTCCACCTGCAGGAAGAAGCCCCGGGCATGGTGTTCTGGCATCCGAAGGGCTGGGCCATCTGGCAGGTGGTCGAGCAGTACGTGCGCGGCGTCTATCGCAACAGCGGCTACCAGGAAGTGCGCGGGCCGCAGATCATGGACGTGAGCCTGTGGAAGAAGTCCGGCCACTGGGACAACTACCAGGAGAACATGTTCTTCACGGAGTCGGAGAAGCGCACCTATGCGCTGAAGCCGATGAACTGCCCGGGTCACATCCAGATCTTCAACGCCAACCTGCACAGCTACCGCGACCTGCCGATCCGCTACGGCGAGTTCGGCGGCTGCCACCGCAACGAGCCCTCGGGCGCGCTGCACGGCATCATGCGCGTGCGTGCCTTCACGCAGGACGACGGCCACATCTTCTGCACCCCGGCACAGATCGAGGACGAGGTGGCGGCCTTCCATCGCCAGGCGATGGCCGTGTACCAGGATTTCGGCTTCGAGGACATCGCGATGAAGATCGCGTTGCGCCCGGAAAAGCGCATCGGTGCCGAGGAAGTCTGGGACAGGGCGGAGGATGCCCTGCGCAAGGCGCTGTCCGTGGCTGACGTGGAATGGGAAGAACTCCCGGGCGAGGGCGCGTTCTACGGTCCCAAGATCGAATACCATATGAAGGACTCGATCGGCCGTACCTGGCAGGTCGGCACGATGCAGGTCGACTTCATGATGCCCGAGCGCCTCGGCGCCGAGTACGTGGACGAAAACAGCCAGCGTCAGCACCCTGTCATGCTCCACCGGGCCATCGTGGGCTCCATGGAGCGTTTCATCGGTATCCTGATCGAGCACCACGCAGGCTTGCTTCCGCCCTGGCTTGCCCCCATTCAGGCAGCGGTGTTCAGCATCACCGACGCCCAGGCCGATTATGTGCGTGAAGTCACGCAAGCCCTTGTGGGACAAGGCTTCAGGGTGGCGGCCGATTTGCGCAACGAAAAAGTCGGATATAAAATCCGCGAGCACACGCTGCAGAAGGTGCCTTACCTCATCGTGGTCGGTGATCGCGAGAAGGAAACGGGTACCGTGTCAGTACGTACGCGCGGTGGCGAAGACCTCGGCAGCATGCCGCTGGCCGACTTCGCCAAGAAACTGGAGGCTGAGACCCGCCGCTAGGCTGCGGGCTCGCCGTTAGGGTTCAATCTTCTGGAGGATAGCGGTATCGCTACGACCGAAAACAAGGGCAATCGCAAGAACAACGAGATCCGCGTGCCGAAAGTGCGCGTGCTTGGTCCCGAGGGTGAGCAGCTGGGCATCATGGACACCCGTGACGCTATCCGCCGCGCCGAAGAGGACGGTCTCGACCTCGTCGAAATCCAGCCGAACGGCGATCCGCCGGTCTGCAAGATCATGGATTTCGGCAAGTTCAAGTTCGAAGCCCAGAAGAAAGCCCAGGCCGCCAAGAAGAAGCAGAAGCAGGTCGAAATCAAGGAAGTGAAGTTCCGTCCGGTCACGGACGAGGGCGACTACCAGATCAAGCTTCGCAAGATGCGCGAGTTCCTTGAGGAAGGCGACAAGGTCAAGGTCACCATCCGCTTCCGCGGCCGTGAAATGTCCCATCAGGACCTCGGCCAGAACCTGGCTCGCCGGGTTCAGACCGACATCGGCGAAGACGGTGTGGTGGAGTCCTTCCCCCGCCTCGAAGGCCGCCAGATGGTCATGATGATCGGTCCGAAAAAGAAGATCTGATCACTCGGAACGGCGCCTCAGGGCGCCGTTCTCATATCTGGCTGAGACAGCGCGACTACCCGTCGTTCCTGCGCACGCAGGAACCCAGTGCGATGCAATGGGTTGTCGCGAGGGCTCCCCCTACATAAAGCCGATGCAACGCCTTGGCCATGCTGGCAAACCGGGGCGCTGGGTTCCTGTTTTCACAGGAACGACGAGCCTGGGCTAACGAGCCATGAGGGTAATATCACGCACCGTGATACGAAAATCACAGGTTGTGATGTCACGCATCACAAGGCGTGATAAACCCACGAATTTCGTGTATCCTCGCCGGCTCGGTCCGAATGGATGGGCCGATCACCGTACCCGGCAGGATGGAAAGCGCAGGCCCCAGGGCCCGCCGCCGGATCAGTCAGCAACCGAAATACGGAGCATTCCCATGCCCAAGATCAAGACCAACCGGGCGGCCGCGAAGCGTTTTCGCAAGACCGCGTCGGGCAAGTTCAAGGCAGGCCATGCGTTCAAGTCGCACATCCTGACCAAGAAGTCCACCAAGCGTAAGCGCGGCCTGCGCGCTCCCAACCACGTCAAGGCGTGCGACACCAAGGGTGTAGCTCGCATGTTGCCGTATCTCTAAGGGAGGCTAAGAAAAATGGCTCGTGTTAAGCGTGGTGTTACCGCTCGTCGTCGTCACAAGAAAATCATCGGCCGTGCCAAGGGCTACTACAACGCCCGTCGCAAGGTTTTCCGCGTAGCTAACCAGGCCGTCATCAAGGCCGGTCAGTACGCCTACATCGGCCGCAAGCAGCGCAAGCGCCAGTTCCGCGCGCTGTGGATCGTCCGTATCAATGCTGCCGCTCGCCAGTTCGGCCTGTCGTACAGCCGTCTCATCAACGGTCTGGCCAAGGCCAACATCTCGGTCGACCGCAAGGTTCTCGCGGACCTCGCCGTGCACGACATCAAGGCGTTTGGCGCGATCGCAGAGAAGGCCAAGGCCAGTCTGGCTGCGTAATCCGCTTTACCACGTGCGGTAACTTTTATCGCGCGATGATGGATGACGTGGGGAGAAGGCCTTGCCTTCTCCCCACACTTTTTTGTGTGCCCGAAAAATCAGGGAAAACCGATGGAATCGATCGAGCATATCGACGCCTCCCTCCGCGACATCGAATCGGCGGCCTCGCTTGAGGCGCTGGACACGTTGCGTGTCGCCCTCCTGGGCAAGAACGGCGCGGTCACCGCCGCCCTGAAGGCCCTGGGCCAGCTATCCGGCGACGAGCGCAAGGCGCGCGGCGCGGAAGTGAACCGGGCCAAGGAGCGCCTCACCGACGCCATCGCCGTGCGCAAGCAGGCACTGGAGCAGGCCGAGCTGGATCGTCGCCTCGCCTCCGAACGCATCGATGTCACCCTGCCGGGTCGCGCCGGCGATTTCGGTGGCATCCACCCGATCACCCGCGCCCTCGAACGCATCGCCGACATCTTCGGTCGCCTGGGTTACCAGCGCGCCGACGGTCCCGAGATCGAGGACGACTGGCACAATTTCGAAGCGCTCAACTTCCCGCCGCACCATCCGGCGCGCGCGATGCACGACACCTTCTACTTCGGTGACGGCCGCCTGCTGCGCACGCATACCTCGCCGGTGCAGATCCGTTCGATGCAGGGGCGCCAGCCGCCGATCCGCATCATCGCGCCCGGCAAGGTCTATCGCAGCGATTCGGACCAGACCCACTCGCCGATGTTCCACCAGATCGAAGGCCTGCTGGTGGACGAGACCTCCAGCTTCGCCGACCTGAAGGGCACGCTGGCTGAGTTCATCCGCGCGTTCTTCGAGCGCGATTTCGAAATGCGCTTCCGTCCGAGCTACTTCCCCTTCACCGAGCCCTCGGCCGAAGTGGACATCCGCTGGGATGCCGAAGACGGTTCCACGCGCTGGCTCGAAGTGCTCGGCTGCGGCATGGTGCATCCCACCGTGCTGAAGAACTGCGGCATCGATCCGGAGCGCTACACCGGCTTCGCCTTCGGGCTGGGCGTGGAGCGCTTCGCCATGCTGCGTTATGGCGTGGGCGACCTGCGCGCGTTCTTCGAGAACGACCTGCGCTTCCTGCGCCAGTTCGCCTGATCCGCCACCCCCGTTTGAACGAGTCGCTCCCATGAAATTCTCCGAAAACTGGTTGCGTGAACTGGTGACCGTCGACGCGGACCGCGCCGCGCTGGTGCACGCGCTGACCATGGCCGGCCTCGAAGTCGAAGAGGTCACCACGCTGGGCGAAGGTCTCGACGGCGTGGTCGTCGCCGAGATCATCGAGGCCACCAAGCATCCCGAAGCCGACCGTCTTCAGGTCTGCAAGGTCGATGCAGGGCAGGGCGAACCCTTGCAGATCGTCTGCGGTGCGCCCAATGCGCGCGTAGGCATCCGCGTGCCGCTCGCCACCGTGGGTGCCAGCCTGCCGGGTGGCATTCAGATCAAGGCCGCCAAGCTGCGCGGCGTCGAATCGTTCGGCATGCTGTGCTCGGCCAAGGAGCTGGACATCGACGCCGATGCCTCCGGCCTGCTCGAACTGCCGGCCGATGCACCGGTCGGCACGCCACTGGCCGCCTACCTCGGCCTGCCCGATGCCAGCATCGAGCTGAAGATCACGCCGAACCGCCCCGACGTGCTCGGCCTCAACGGCCTGGCCCACGACGTGGCCGCGCTGTTCGGCAGCCATGTGAAGTCGATCGGCGTGGGCGACGCGCCCGTGACCTCCGCCGCCACCCGTGCGGTGAAGCTGGACGCTGGCGCCGACGCGCCGCGCTATCTCGGTCGCGTCATCGAGGGCATCGACGCCAGCACGAAGTCGCCGCTGTGGCTGGCCGAGCGCCTGCGTCGCTCGGGCATCCGCCCGATCAGTGCCATCGTCGACGTCACCCAGTACGTAATGTTTGAACTGGGCCACCCGCTGCACGCCTTCGACAACGACACGCTCTCCGGCACCGTCGTTGCCCGTCATGCGGCCGAGGGTGAAACCCTGAAGCTGCTCGACGGCAGCGAGGCGAAGCTCGATCCGTCCTTCGTGGTCATTGCCGACGATGCGAAGGCGCTGGCCGTGGCCGGCGTGATGGGCGGTTTCGATTCGCGCGTCACCGACGACACCCGCAACATCTTCCTGGAGGCCGCGCACTTCGCGCCGTCCGCCATCATGGGCCGCGCCCGCAAGCTCGGCCTGCACACCGATGCCTCGCATCGTTTCGAGCGTGGCGTCGATCCCGCGCTGCCGAGGCGTGCGCTGGAGCGAGCCACCGAACTGCTGCTGGCGATTGCCGGCGGCAAGGCCGGTCCGATCAGCTCAGCCGAGCGTCCGGAAGACCTGCGCGACCACGCGCCGGTGCTGCTGCGTCACGCGCGCCTGCGTCGCGTGCTGGGCATCGATGTGGCCGCCGCCGAAGTCACCCGCATCTTCACCGCGCTCGGCATGGGTGTGGTGGAGGTGGCCGATGGCTGGCAGGTCACCCCGCCCAGCAGCCGTTTCGACATCGAGCGCGAGGAAGACCTCATCGAAGAGGTCGCCCGCATCCATGGCTATGAGCGGATTCCCACGACCACCCCGGCAGGCAAGATCGCCCTCATGCCGGAGGCCGAGACCCGTCTTTCCGAGATGCAGCTGCGCGATCAGCTCGCCGCCCGCGGCTATTACGAGGCGGTCACTCTCTCCTTCGTCAGCGCCGAACTGCTGAAGACCTGGGGCGTGGACCATGCCTGGGTACCGCTGGCCAATCCGCTGTCGGCCGATCTGGCCGTGATGCGCACCTCGCTGCTGCCGGGCCTGATCGAGGCCCTGCGCTACAACCGTGCCCGCCAGCAGGAGCGCGTGCGCCTGTTTGAAGTGGCGCGCAGTTTCCATGCCACAGGCGGCGCGCCGGACGAGATCGGCCGCGTAGCCGTGGTCGCTTCGGGTGCGGCCCGGGCAGAGCAGTGGGGCGAAGCCACGCGCACCGTGGACTTCTTCGACCTCAAGGGCGACCTGGATGCACTGATCGCACGCACCGGTGAGCCGGAGCGCTGGTCGACCGATACGAATGATCTGCCGTCGTGGCTGCATCCGGGCCGTGGTGCCCGCGTGTTGCGTGATGGCCACCCGGCCGGCTTCATCGGCGCGTTGCATCCCGCGCTGGCGAAGGCACTCGACCTGGGCACCGACGTCCACGTGCTGGAAGTGGCACTGGAGCCGATCCTGGCCCGTCGCCTGCCGCGGGCGTCGCGGGTGACCCGTTTCCCGGCCGTTCGCCGCGATATCGCCATGGAACTGCCGGAAGAGGTGACCTGGGCCAGCGTCGAGGGCGCCGTCCGTGGCGTGCTCGGCGACGTCCTCAAGGAGATCCGCCTGTTCGACCGCTATGCGGGCAAGGGGATCGACGAGGGGCGAAAGAGTCTCGCTATGGGCTTGATTTTACAGGACGCTTCACGCACCCTTACCGACGACGATGCCGACGCTCGCGTGGCAGAAGCGGTGGGGGTATTGGAGAAGACATGCAAGGCAAGAATGCGAGGATGAGATGGCGCTGACCAAGGCGGAAATGGCCGAGCGGCTTTTCCTCGACGTGGGCCTCAACAAGCGCGAGGCCAAGGAATTCGTGGACGCGTATTTCGAGGTCGTGCGTGAGGCGCTCGAGAAGGGCGAGCAGGTAAAGCTGTCGGGCTTCGGCAACTTCGACCTGCGCCAGAAGAATCAGCGGCCCGGTCGCAATCCGAAGACCGGCGAGGAAATACCCATTTCGGCCCGGCGGGTGGTCACCTTCCGTCCCGGCCAGAAACTCAAGGTAAGAGTCGAGGGCTATGCTGGATCCAGGGAATAACACCGAGCTTCCGGCCATACCGGCGAAGCGCTACTTCACCATTGGTGAGGTGAGCGAGCTTTGCGGCGTCAAGCCGCACGTGCTTCGTTACTGGGAGCAGGAGTTTCCCGCGTTGAAGCCCGTCAAGCGCCGCGGCAACCGCCGCTATTACCAGCGCCATGACGTGCTCATGATCCGCCAGATCCGCTCGTTGCTGTATGACGAGGGCTTCACCATCACGGGCGCCCGCGCCCGCCTCGAGGGCCCCCAGGCCCGCGTGGAGGCCACCATGTCGCACCAGATCGTGCGTCAGGTGCGTCTGGAGCTGGAAGAAGTTCTCACTCTGCTTCGTCGCTGACCTGCTTCCGCAGGCGGCGTCGAAGCTGCTACAATCGTTAGCTCGTCGGGGTGTAGCGCAGCCTGGTAGCGCACTACGCTGGGGGTGTAGTGGTCGCGAGTTCGAATCTCGCCACCCCGACCATTATTCAAAGCAAAAGGCGTCCCGTTGGGGCGCCTTTTGCTTTTGAGGTATCGCCCGTCCCGGTCCCGCGCAGGCTCGCTCCTACAAGGGAGCGCTGCGTCCAGATCAGCCGAATACCTCTGTAGGAGCGCGCCTTGCGCGCGACAGATTCGTTAGCGGGAGGCTCACGGCTTTGAACGGTCGCGCGCAGGCGCGCTCCTACAAGGGCTGGGTTGCGTTCGGATCAGCCGAATGCCCCTGTAGGAGCGCGCCTTGCGCGCGACAGATTCGTTAGCGGGAGGCTCACGGCTTTGAACGGTCGCGCGCGGGCGCGCTCCTACAAGGGCTGGGTTGCGTTCGGATCAGCCGAATACCCCTGTAGGAGCGCGCCTTGCGCGCGACCGGTTTTCGCGACATCGCAATACATACGGCTTGGGTTTTCCACGGCATGGCGGGATGGGGGCGCTTCGCCTTTCCGGTCGCGCGCAGGCGCGCTCCTACATGAGCCGGTCGTGCTGGGCCTTGAGAACTTTCGTGGTCGGCGCCACTCAAACGGGAATCACCCCGCCGAAGCGTGCCATGAAGAAGCTGATTCTTGCCTTTGTCCTGCTGGCCCTGACGGGGCTGGCGAGTGCCGCCGATTCACCGCACGACGTTCAGGCGCTCATCGTCCGGGGCGATTATCCGGGGGCCGAGGCCCTGCTGCGCGAGGCGATCAAGGATCACCCGCAGAGTGCCAAGGCGCACTACGTGCTGGCCCAGGTGCTGGCCCACGAGGGCAACATCGGTGAAGCGCGCGCCGAGGCCACGCAGGCGGCCACGCTCGATCCGGCTACCCATTTCACGGACCCGGCGAAATTCCAGCAATTCCAGAAAGAGCTGAACACGGCGCTGGCGCCGTCTTCAGGCTCGCGATTAGGCAGCGCCCAGGTCATGTCCGAAGGCGCCCGTCCGGCCCGGGAGCACGGTGGCGTGTCACTGCTGACCGGCCTGCTGGTGATCGTCGGCGTGATCGTGCTCATCGCCGTGCTGTGGTCGCGTCGCCAGCGTCCGGCCGCCAGCCCCTTTGGCAATGGCAACCAAGCCTCGCCGTTCAATGGCGTACCTCCGGGCGGTGGCTACAACCCCAACGGCTATAACGGTTACGCCCCGCCTTATGCCCCGCCGCCGTCGTCCGGCGTGGGTGGCGCCGTCGCCGCAGGCCTGGGTGGCCTCGCCGCAGGCGTGCTTCTCGACGAGGCTCTCCGTTCGCATCGGGACGGGGAAGTCATCCGGGAGGTAGGTTCTTCCGGCAACGTGACGCCGGACCCTTCAGGGCAGGCTTACGACGATCTCCGCAACGATCCGGTGGACTTCGGCAACAACGACAATTCCTGGGACGACAGCTCGTCCGGCGGCAGCGATTCGTTCGACGACAACCAGTGGTAAGTCTTTCCCGGTAATCGATCGTGTTTCATGGATGAAACACCTGCCACGCCCTTGGGTTCACCCCGCCACGGACAGGGCTCAAGGGCCTTGCCAGCCTGCCGATATCCCTGCGATACAGACACGGCTACAACGCCGCTTCCGGGGGGAATCGCATGTCGTCATCCGTTGCACGGGATCGTGCCCGCGCCGTGCTCGCCGAGGCACAGACAAAGCTCGCGAGGCTGGCCTCCATCCAGCCCTTCCTGATCGATCTTTCGCTGCGCGAGAACCCGGTGGGCTCCCGGGTGGGCCAGACGCTGGAAGAAAAAGTGGAACTGCTGCCCAGGCTGAGGGAGTTCGGCTTCCGTCATATCTCGCTTGGCACGCTCGACTACAGCGCACCCGGGGAACTGGAAGTCGACGACGACTTCATGCGTTTCCTGCGCGATACGCATGCCGACCTGCACGGCTGCTATGCCTTCACCGCCCTGGGCCGCGTCGACGACAAGGGGCGCTTCACGCCCGATCCCTCGCAGATCAAGCTGCGCGACTACCGCGTCCCCAACACCGTCCACGAAATCTATCTCAGCCCCTTCGGCATGGACGGCCTGTACGACCTCGACACGCTCAAGCGGAGCATCCCGGCCAGCGTCCAATGGCTGCTCGACAACGTGAAGGGCGAGGACGGTGGCAAGCCTCGCATCTTCATCAATATCGTCGACGGTTGCGACGCCTTTTCGGAAGTCCCTGACGACACCTTCGACGTGCTCGAACTCATCGGCTCACTGCCGATCGAGGGGATCACGATGGAGGACGACCGCGGTACGTATCTTCCGTTCCAGGTGGGCGCCTATGTCGCGGCGGCGCGCGAGATCCTGCCGGCTCCCTTCAAGATCCTGGTGCACATCCATGCCGGTGCAGGTTTCGAGAATGCCTCCGTGATCGAAGCCCTGCTTCAGGGCGCGGACGGCGTGTGGGGTGGCCTGCCCAAGAAGGCGGCAGTGATAGGCCATGCGTCACTGGGCGAACTGCTGGCCAACCTCACGCGCGTGGGCAACCCATCCGTCCAGGCGGACTACCGGCTCGACCAGTTGACGCCGCTCGTTACCGAGTTGCAGGTGCTGGATGACGAGGTGCCCATGCCCGACGATCTTCCGATCTTCGGGCATAACGCCTATCGCCTGCCGCACAGTGTCTTCCGCCAGAAGGGCGAGCGCTTCATGGATCTGCCCCCGGAGTTGATCGGCGGGCGCTACCGCTATCGCATTTGCCCGGTGCTGAGCGACGACGAGTGCGTACGTGGTCGTCTCGCCGAAGTGACGGGAGATAAGCCGGAGGCGTACAGTGATGTTGTCATCAAGGCCATGATCCGCCTGATGCGCCGGGAACTACGCTGCGGCTGGCGGATCGACTACGATGATCCTGGTCATCTCATCCAGTTGCATCAGCGCGCACTCGACCGTCTTAAGCGGGCCAACTCCCAAGCGTACCGATCCCCATGAGCATTGAAGACGTGATCCTCACCGAGGAACCGGGGGTCTACAAGACCCTGCTGGAATCCACCCGGGCCATTCCCTGGAAGATCGACTGGGCCACCCTGCGGTTCGACTACATCGGCCCGCAGATCGAGGAACTACTGGGCTGGTCGCCGCAGTCGTGGGCGACGGTGCAGGACTGGGCCGACCGCATGCACCCGGAAGACCGCGAATGGGTGTTCAACTTCTGCGTGGCGCAGTCGCAGGCGGGCATCGATCACGAGGCCGACTATCGAGCGCTGCGCAAGGACGGCACCTTCGTGTGGATCCGCGACGTGGTCCACGTGGTGCGCAACCCGGATGGCACGCCAAACTCCCTGATCGGCTTCATGTTCGACATCAGCGAGCGCAAGCGTACGGAAGAAAAACTGCTCGACATGCAGCGCGAGCTGGAAGAGCTGTCCTACAAGGACGGCCTGACGGGCGTCGCCAACCGTCGCCGCTTCGACGGCATGATGGACATCGAATGGCGCGAGGCAAAGCGCCTTCGGCAGCCGGTATCGGTGGTGGTGCTCGATATCGATTACTTCAAGCAGTACAACGACCACTACGGTCACCTTGAAGGCGACGAATGCCTGAAGCGGGTGGCGAAGGCCCTCAGCGGCATCCTGCGCGGGCCGCGTGACGTGCTCTGCCGCTTCGGCGGTGAGGAATTCGTGCTGTTGCTGCCCGACACCGATGAGCCCACGGCCATGGCGCAGGCCTGGCGCTGCCTCGACCTGGTAGACCGTGCCCTCATCCCGCATACGGGCATCGGTCCGGGCGCCCGTCTTACCCTGAGTGCCGGCGTACACACCCTGGTGCCGAAGGAACACGACGAGGTGAACCCATTCATCGGCGTGGCCGACCGCCGCCTCTACACCGCCAAGCAGCGGGGCAGGGCGCGGGTGGTCTCCGACGACGCGCCTCAGTAGAGGACGCGCGCCTTCAGCGTGCCGTCGATGGCGGCCAGTTCGTTGCGCAGTGCCGCGGCATGCTCTTCGGTGGTGGTCACGTCGATCACCACGTAGCCGAGCTGCGGCGAGGTCTGCAGGTACTGGCCGTCGATGTTCACGGCGGCGCGCGAGAACACCTCGTTGATACGCGAGAGCACGCCCGGGATATTCCGGTGGATGTGCAGCAGGCGTCGGCTGGTCGGATGGCCCGGCAGCGACACTTCGGGGAAATTCACGGCCGACAGGGTGCTGCCGTTGTCGCTGTAGCGCACCAGCTTGGAGGCCACCTCGATACCGATGTTCTCCTGCGCCTCGGCCGTGCTGCCGCCGACGTGCGGGGTGAGGATGACGTTGTCCATGCCCACCAGCGGCGACAGGAACGCATCGCCATTGCCCTTGGGCTCCACCGGGAAGACGTCGATGGCGGCGCCGGCCAGGTGCTTCGAGCGCAGGGCTTCGGCCAGGGCGTCGATATCCACAACGGTGCCGCGCGAGGCGTTCACCAGCATGGAGCCCGGGCGCATGCGGCCCAGTTCGGCCGCCCCGATCATGTCCTTCGTCTGCGCGGTTTCGGGGACGTGCAGGGTGACCACGTCGGCGCGTTCGAGCAGGTCATCCAGGCTGGCAGCCGGGCGGGCATTGCCCAGCGAGAGCTTGGGCTCGATGTCGTGGAAGATCACCCGCATGCCCAGCGACTCGGCGAGCACGCCGACCTGGGTGCCGATGTGGCCGTAGCCGACGATGCCCAGCACCTTGTCGCGCACCTCGTAGCTGCCGGCGGCCGACTTGGACCAGCCGCCGCGATGGCATTCGGCGTTCTTCTCCGGGATGCGACGCACCAGCATGATCGTTTCGGCGATGACCAGTTCGGCCACGCTGCGCGTGTTGGAGTAGGGCGCGTTGAACACCGGGATGCCCAGGCGCTCGGCTTCGGCGGCATCGACCTGGTTGGTGCCGATGCAGAAGCAGCCCACGGCCATCAGGCGGCGGGCATGGGAAAACACCTCGGCGGAGAGATGCGTGCGGGAGCGGATGCCCACGATGTGTGCATCGGCGATGCGCTCGCGCAGTTCGTCGTCGGGCAGGGATTTTTCGTGGAACTCGATCTGGGTGTATCCGGCCTGGCGAAAGGTGTCGAGGGCGCTGCGGCTGACGCCTTCGAGCAGCAGGACCTTGATGTCTTCTTTCGGATACGACGTGCGCTTCATGGCCGGCCAGGTTCCGCGTGAGTGGACGTCCACTATGCCAGATGGGCGACGGGATTGTTGCAGTGCAGTGGACGCCGCTTCCCGCCGCTGGCACCCTCGGGGGATCGACCCGAGCGAAGCCCCCATGACCGATCCGCGCCTGTCCGAGCTTGCCCGCCTGCTGCCCGACCTGAAGCTGTCGACCGACCCCGGCGACCTTGAACACCATGGCCGCGACTGGACCCGGCGCTGGACCCCGGCCCCGCTGGCGGTGGCCTTTCCGGCCGATATCGCGCAGGTGCAGGCCATCGTCCGCTGGGCGGCGCAGACGGGTGTCGCCATCGTTCCTTCCGGTGGCCGGACCGGCCTGTCCGGCGGTGCCGTGGCAGCCCATGGCGAGCTGGTACTGAGCCTGGACCGGATGAACAAGGTCCTCGACTTCAATCCCGTGGACCGCACCCTCACCGTGCAGCCCGGCATCGCGCTTGAGGCGGTGCAGCAAGCGGCCCGCGACCGGGGTCTGATCTATCCGGTGGACTTCGCCGCACGAGGCTCCTGTCAGATCGGCGGCAACATCGCGACCAATGCCGGCGGAATCCGGGTCATTCGCTACGGCAACACGCGCCAGTGGGTAGCCGGGCTGAAGGTCGTCACCGGCACGGGCGAACTGCTCGACCTCAACAAGGGGCTGGTGAAGAACGCTTCGGGGTATGACCTGCGCCATCTGGTGATCGGTTCGGAAGGCACGCTGGGCATCGTGGTCGAGGCCACGCTGTGGCTCACGGCGCCACCGCCCGACACCCAGGTCATGTTGCTCGCCATACCGGCGATGGATGCCCTGATGAAGGTGTTCGCCGAGGCAAACCATCGTCTGCGGCTGGAAGCGTTCGAATTCTTCACCGACCGCGCGCTGGCGCATGTGACTGCGCATGGTGCGCAGAAGCCGTTTGCGGAGGATCATCCGTTCTACGTGGTCACGGAGTTCGACGCCGCTGGCGAAGCCGACGCACTGGATTTCTTCGAGCGCTGCGTGGAAGAGGGCTGGGTGGTCGATGGCGTGATCGCTTCCAGCGATGCGCAGGCAGCGGCGTTGTGGCGGCTGCGCGAGGGCATCACCGAGAGCCTTGCGCGCTACAAGCCCTACAAGAACGACGTGTCGGTGCGCATCTCCGTGGTGCCTGCCTTCATGGAGGAAATGCAGCGGCTGCTGTCCGCGGAGTATCCCCACTTCGACGTGGTCTGGTTCGGCCACATCGGCGATGGCAACCTGCACATCAACGTGTTGAAGCCGGATGATCTCGCCAACGACACCTTCGTGTCGCAGTGCGAGCACGTGACCTCGCTGCTGGTGGAAACACTGCACCGGCACGAAGGCAGCATCTCGGCCGAGCACGGCATCGGCCTGGTAAAGAAGCCCTGGCTGGGCAGCGTACGCTCGGACGCCGAGATCACCCTGATGCGCGGCATCAAGGCCGCCTGGGACCCCAGAAACATCATGAACCCCGGAAAACTCCTGTAGGAGCGCGCCTCGCGCGTGACCCCGCCGCCCCGAACCATCTATCTCCTGGTAGGAGCGCGCCTTGCGCGCGACCGGTGATGCGGAATCGATGGAGATCATCGCATCACCGGTCGCGCGCGAGGCGCGCTCCTACAGGGCGGGGCGGCGATCATCATTGTCTCCACGCCACCGGTCGCGCGCGAGGCGCGCTCCTACAACGGGTGTGGTGCTAGCCTTGGGGTTTTCCCCCTCCCAAGGACCCGACCATGGCCCCGGAATCCACCGACCTCTACCCGCCGATCGAGCCGTTCAACAGCGGCATGCTCAAGGTCTCGCCCCTGCATACCCTCTACTTCGAGGAAAGCGGCAATCCGAAGGGCAAGCCCGTGGTCTTCCTGCATGGCGGCCCCGGCGCCGGCACCAACCCCAACTGCCGCCGCTTCTTCGACCCGGCGAAGTACCGCATCGTGCTGTTCGATCAGCGTGGCTGCGGCAAATCCACGCCGCACGCCGAACTCACCGACAACACCACCTGGGATCTCGTCGCCGACATCGAGCGACTGCGCGAGCACCTGGGCATCGAAAAGTGGCAGGTCTTCGGCGGCTCGTGGGGCTCCACCCTGGCGCTGTCCTATGCCGAGACCCACCCGGAGCGCGTGACCGAGCTGGTGCTGCGCGGCATCTTCACCCTGCGTCGCACGGAGCTGGAGTGGTTCTACCAGTCCGGTTGCAGCGACCTGTATCCGGATTCGTGGGAGGCCTACCTGGCGGCCATTCCGCAGGCCGAGCACGGCGACCTGATCAGCGCCTACCATCGCCGTCTTACCAGCACCGATCCGGCCGTGCGTGTCGCGGCAGCGCGTGCGTGGTCCGTGTGGGAGGCCGGCACCAGCCACCTGCACCAGGACCCGGGCCATATCTCGTCCAACGGTGAAGACGAATTCGCACTGGCCTTCGCGCGCATCGAATGCCACTACTTCGTCAATGCGGGCTTCTTCGAAGTCGATGGCCAGCTGCTGCGTGACGTCCACAAGATTCGCCACATCCCGACGGTGATCGTGCAGGGCCGATATGACGTGGTCTGCCCGATGCGTAGTGCGTGGGATCTGCACCGCGCCTTCCCGGAAGCCGAGCTGACGGTGGTGCAGGATGCCGGCCATTCGGCATTTGAGCCGGGCATTGCAAGCGAGCTGGTGAAGGCGACAAACCGCTTCGCCACCTGAGCAACCCTGTAGGAACGCGCCTTGCGCGCGACCGGTTGATCGGGAACGATGATGCATCGCGCGACAACCGGTCGCGCGCAGGCGCGCTCCTACAAAAGCGACTCACCGTAGACGCCAGGCATAAAAGAAGAGTCTCTATCCATTCTGAAAAATCAAAGGATTGAAAAATGATTGATTTAAGTTCGGCGCAGCTAACAAGTGTTGTTGTACATCGAGTGGGAAATAAAATACGCGAAGAAGGAATGCGTCTCGCCGATAAAGAATCAGTCATAAGTGATTCATTGCGTAACTCCCTGGCTCAGCATTACTTGCTTCCGCTGGCAAAACAGGGAAACAATTATGAATTCTTCCATGAGTCAGATTTATCACTAAATGTTGTTTCAAATATCTCTGAGAAAATTTTTGGCGATCAGGCCAGCTTTGTTAAGCACACTCAGGGGATTGCAAAACATCTATATGCGTCCTCAACTCATCCCAATATATCAGGTGGTGAGGTGGTATTTTTGCTGTTTTCAGAGGTCAGGGTTGAAGAAGATGCGGTCAGCGCGCTTGCAATATTAAAAATAGAAAACAAAGATGATTTTATTGACATAAAAGAATCATCTGGATCTTTTGAGATAATCGAGCGATCCGGAATTTCTTTAAGCAAGATACAAAAAGGCGCTCTTATACTTCCCGACTCAAAAGGTGTCTTTGTTGTCGACAACCTAGGGCAAAAAACAAAATACTGGGTGGATTCGTTTTTGAAAGCCTCGCCCAGAGCCACCTCGAAATCTTATGCCAAAATTGCCGGAATAATATTAAAGGGAATAACCTCGAAGATTGAGGATGCTCAAGCAGCAGTTGGTTTTTCTGAAAAAGTAAAAGAAATAATTAAAACATCAAAAACAACAACCATTGGAGATATAAAGTCCATATCATCTCAATACATTGATTCGGACTTCCTTTCCGATGTCATGTCTGGCGTCACCAGTAGTGCTGGCACTGAAATTTCCGAAAGTTATGAGTTCAAATCTCAGGACTTCGCAAAGCTTGCCAATCCGATAACCAGAAAAATAAAAATAAAGAGTGGTGTTGGTTTGATAGTTAGCGATCCGGATTACTTCATTTCCGGATTGCTTATTAAAGAAAAAACAAATGGATTTCAAGCAATTATTGATATTTTATCAAGGGAGGAAAAATAATGGGAGAGAAGTCCAAAAAGTCCGGGGAGATTGGGGAAAAAATATCAACCGAATTGCTTAAATTAATCGGATGGAATAACTCCCTCCACAATATAAGCATTGCTTGTAATTCCCCTAAGCATAAAAATGAAGAAGGAAACCAACGATCAACACATGGCGAGGATCAGGTATTCATCTATCACAGTCCATTCCATGACGACAGGACAGAAATAGTTCACGTTTCTGTCAAAAATACTCTCGGCGGCCCTCCGAGCGAGGCGACTTTAAAAACAAAATTCAAATCTCATTTTAAAGAATGCCAAGAAATAATTGAGTGCGCCAAACATAGTCCTGAAGTTAAATTAATATCTAATTCTCATGGCACCAGGGGGAAGAAAGGCCACTCTGGACTTTTAGTATGGCTACACAATGATGGCTCGGATATAGAGTGCAATATTAAGCCCAGCCTTGCCAGTAGCCGATTAGAGCCAGACGCAAAATTTCCCATCTATTTGATAGATAACGCGAGAGCATCATTTTTGATAAAAATAATTGATGATATGAATAGGCGGTTTCAGGATAAAAAAATAGAATTCTTTTACCCCCGCATAGGAACATCTGTTTACGTCAATGAAGCTAGATCGGGAAGCAGTTTGCCGCTAGAGCTTATCGCGTCCGATGTAGTTCCATTCCTTGTGAAGTCCGATGACTCACGCGAAATGGTAATCTACGCCGATCAAGCATTCACCAAAGATGCATATAAAAAGCTTTTATCGTATGCGCTACAATTTTCAAGCGGACTGGTTGCGAAAATCAAGATAGGCATGCCCGACTACAATCCAGCACTAAATGAGCAAGAAGCTAAACTTGCAAGACTGCATTTTCCAGATCGTGACGAGGAAATAACTCCATTTTCTTTTAATAGGTCGATTTTGAGCCTTCTCTCCACAGAGGATTGAAATATGAAGTCCCAATTAGATACGAGTTCGACTATTCTCGCAGGAGCAGATCTTAGAATTCTACTCAATAGCGACCATATTTCTTATGGGGAAGTGCATGCAGCCCTAAAAGAAAAAGGAATTTATGTTGGGGAAAATGAAAAATCCACCACTGTTCCTATACTCTCAGCAACTCTTTTGACTCCAGATAACTTCTCTCGATTAATAGAGGCCAGTGTCGATCGAGAGTCACAACCTAAAGTGAAAGGTTCAAGTTTGGAGTTGGTGTCTGACTCCCTGGATTGGATAACACCGCTGAAGGACTCCTTGTTTGACGACTCAAGCTGGTTAACTGGCGAGTCGGATAATGTTTCTTTCGTGGAAGCACCTGAAGTTATCGTTGAGAGTTCTGATTCGATCAGGATACCTTACAGATTGACAAAATCAGACTACAGCAAGGACTGGTTGCAGCGAGATTTACGCTTCGATGGTGAAATAATCATAAAGAAAAAAGATGGCACCTTATTGCTGGATTTCTCATCAAGTCATTCCTCCAAAGAAACAGAGATTATTAACAAAAAAATTACAATCAATATTTCTAAAATACTTAACGATGCCAGCATTGTCACATCACCTGAGCCGCATCAAATTAAGTTTGATTCATTTGATAATGAGGAGAGAATTAGATTTTTCAAGAGACTTACCGCTGGGTTTGGCAAGATAATATCCACCGGAGATGTTGACAATATTGAGATAAATATAGATGTCGACGGTCCACCTCTCCCGAGTGACCCGCAAATCTCATGGATGAAAAACTCCGTTAAGAGAATGAAAATTGACGGGGAAAGATTGAATGATGTGTTTTTGATTTCTGAGGAAAAATATTACAAGCACTATCACATTCAGAAGATGGATGTCGAATACCCCTATACTCAGGGAGTAAATTCAGGGAAATGCAAAATATGCTTCCTATTTAGTAGCTCAACCCGCGCAGAAGATGATTACAAAAAATCTGAGCTGACATTCTCTTGCATAAGATTGAGTCACGGCAGCAAGGTGAATCAAGATTCAAAAAAATTAATATCCAAGTTAATAAATGAGAATCTGAAAAATTTAATAGATGAAAAATACCAGGAGATACTTTCTGAGCGATGACAAAGGTGCTTAAGGAAATTGTTGTCACCGAACAAAAAAAGCGCCGAAGCCCCTACAACTCAGATCAGTCCGGGTTCTGCAAACGACATTGTGGCTCCTTCCGTAAGCTCCCCCATCTACAGGTACCTCATAACTAAAACTTTCTGCCATTGTTTCCCCGTCAGGAGGTTCCACGCGCACATCGAAGTTCACCGAGACGCAGATCGTCTCAATCCTCAAGCAGGCCGACGCCGGAGTGCCTGTGAAAGACCTTTGCCGGCAAGCGGGCATCAGCGTCGCCACGTACTACCAGTGGAAGAGCAAATACGGTGGCCTAGAGGCGTCCTAATTGCGCCGGGTGAAGGACTTGGAAGCGGAGAATGCCAAGCTAAAACGGATGTACGCAGAGTTGGCGTTGAACAACACTGCATTGAAGGATCTGATTGCAAAAAAACTTTAGGACCGGTCCAGAAGCGAGAGTCGGTGCGCTTCCTGACCGAGGAGCATGCCCGCCCACTGAGCCGGTCCTGCGGATCTCTTGTGCTGTCACGAGCGGCCTTGTATTCGCCGCCGCTGGACTGGACGGTGCTTGACGCCGACATCATTGCCGCGCTAGCGAAACTGGTGGAAGAGCACCCTAGCCGCGGATTTTGGAAGTGCAGCGACCAGTTACGCAAGAAACGGAAGGACTGGAATCCAAAGCGGATCTACAGGGTGTACAAGGCCATGAAGCTAAACCTTCGGCGCGCAGCGAAGCGCCGCCTCCCAAACGCCAGCGTGTGGCGCTTTATGTACCGAAGCTTCCGGATACCGTGTGCTCCATCGACTTCATGAGCGATGCCCTGGCTTGCGGCCGTCGGTTTCGAACGTTCAACATACTAGACGACTTCAATCGTGAGGCACTTCACATCGAAGTGGATACATCGATTACTTCCAACCGCTTGGTGCGTGTTTTCGATCAAATCAAGCGCGACCACGGCCTGCCGCAGGTTCTACGGTCAGACAATGGTCCCGAGTTTCTGGGGGAGGCGGTTACGCAGTGGGCACAAGCCAATGGCGTGGCGATCCAATATATCCAGCCCGGCAAACCCAGCCAAAATGCCTTTATCGAACGCTTCAACCGCACCTTTCGTGAAGAGCTACTTGGATCAGCACCTCTTCGCCCGCCTTCAGGACTTTCGCGAGGCGGCACACTGGTGGATGATCGATTACAACGAAGTTCGACCCCACGATGCACTCGGCGGTCTTAGCCCCGTCGAATTCCGCACCACGCACGCTAGAAGTTCTAGTTTTGAAGTGTCTGCTTGACGGGGGAGCTTACGTGATTTTGTACAGAAAGCCAGGAACCAGGGTGTCGCGAAGTTCGACTGGCTGCACCTGGGCTTGTGCCGCATCGACTGCGGACTTGGTGAGTTTGATTTTCGCCATGATGACTCCTCGGAAGAACCGATTTCCAGGAGCCTGTTGGGAGCCAAGCGGGTGGAAGCCGGGTCAAGTTTCAGAAAGCACCGGCATATGATGAATTATCCTAAGTTTTTGATAAACCGGATGTATCTAGTTGTGGCGTAGTCCAGCGAAGTTCGGTGCTGGAGTCATCGTGAAGTTAAAAAAGGCGCCCGGCCGAAGCCGGGCGCCTTTTTACATCACGCCATCAAAGCAGGATCGTCGGCAGCGCCAGCATATCCACCACGAAACCATCGTGGTCGGACGAGCCCAGCGCCTTCTTCACATCGGTGGCCTTCGCCGAATCGTCCAGCGTCTGCACCGGTGCGTCGAGGTTGCCGCGGCCGTACTGCATCTTCAGGAACAGCGCACGCGCATTGGTGTTGAGCAGCGCATGGTCCAGCACCTGGTGCGTCGGCACCGAGCGCGGGGCCTGACCCTGTACGTTGCCGAAGTTCTCGGTGAACAAGAACGAATAACGATCGTTCGAGGGCACCGAATCCACGGCGTTCCACAGCGCCGGCTTGACGATGTTCTTGCCGAGCTTCAGCAGGTTCTGGCTGTCGTCGTACTTGCCCGAGATCAGGCCGACCACGTCCGCGAAGCCATCGCTGAACTGATAAGCATTGAAATCACCCACCACCAGCAGCGGGGTGAAAAGGTTCTTGCGGTCGGTCTGCAAGGCCTGCACCTGGTTTGCCAGCGACTGGGCCTGGAGGAAACGCTTCTGGCGGTCGCGATCGGCGGTGGGGCCGGTCTTGTCCACGTTCTGGCGCGCCTTCGGATGCACCGCGATCACGTTGACGCGCATGCGTCCCAGCAGGGTCGGCACGTCGGCGGTGAGCAGCAGCGGCGGATGGTCATGCAGGAACGAAGTCTGTCCCTGGTCCTGCCACGTGGCGTCGGCATCGAGCTGGCGCACGTTCACCACGCGCACGCGATCCGTACGCACGAGGAAGCCCACGTTGATGCCGCTGGGGTCATGACCCGGCTGCAGAAAGGCTTCGTACTGCACCGGATAATCGTCACCCAGCTGTTTGGCGAGGCCCTGCAATACGGTGAGGCTCTTCACCTCTTCTACCGACAGGATGTCCGGCAGCTTCAGCACGCTGCCGATGTAGGCAGACAGGCGCTGCGTCTTCAGCTTCACTTCGTCGGCGGTGGGCTCCTTGCTGCCGCCGCTGCACGTGAAGGTGGTGTTGAACTCCGTATCGCAGAAACGCTCGGTATTGAAGCCACCCACGCGCACGGCGAAGAACGGACGCGGATCGACCGCGCGCGGCAGCGGTGCGGCCTTCTTGACGGTGACCTTGGTCGGAATGAACGTATAGGCACCGAACGCATACGAGATCACGCCTTCGGCGCTGAACGTGGTGCCCGCGTTGTACGGCGTGTTCACCGGCACGGCACCGAAGTCGGCCGTGTTCATCTTCAGCACCTGCGGGTTGCCCGACCAGTTCGGCAGGTTCACGCCCTCGGGCACCGGCACCGTGTAACGCACGCCCGGTTCGCGCAGCGAACGCTTGCCGTTGGCGGTGATGTACACCTCGGCGAAAGGCTCGTTGCTGAAGCGCAGGTTGCCCGTGGTGATCATGCCATCGTTGATGGTGACGCGCATGCCCACGAAGCACTGGAAGTTGGTGGTGCCGCAGGACAGGGCGTTCGGATCGGACGAGGGTACCTTGTCGTTGAAGGCGACGGCCTTCGGCAGGCGCGCGCCGTGCATCGTGGTGCTGACCGTGGCGTTCTTCAGCTCCGGCAGGTTGTAGTAGTTGTCCACCGTGGCTTCCACGTCCACCTGGTCACCCACCTTCACGGTCGGGGCGGCGCTGGTGAACACGTAGATGCCGTTGGAGGTCAGGGCGTCGTCATCCGCACGGTTGTCCGGCGTCTGCATCGTGAAGCCGGCCGGGCCTACGGCAGTTACGATATTGCCCTTGGTGGCCACGCGCTTGCCCAGCATCGGCGAGACCTGGCCGCGGCCGGTGATCTGCCAGATCTCGGCGGCGACCGGAATCTCGTTGAGGATCGCGCCGATGGCCGAGCCCTTCGAGATCGCGATGCCATCGGTGGCATCGGTCAGGTTCACGCGGAAGGCCTTGTCCGGACCGGCGGCCTTGGCGCCATGCACCGTGACGTTCATCGTGGCGCTGGTCGCACCGGCCGGAATGGTCAGCGTGGTGTTGACGGCATCGTAATCGCCGGCAGCCACGGTGGCCGTGTCGTCGGCGGTAGCCGCATGCACGGTGACGTCGCTGTCGTCAGCCTTGCTGAGAGTGACGGTAAACGGCATCTGCACATCGTCACCGTTGCGCAGGCTGACGGTGCTGTCCGCGATCGACAGCGACGGGCCCTGGGCTACGCACGGTGACGTGCTGTTGCGCGGCGCGGTGGGGGCAACCTTCACCCAGTCCGATGCATTATTGCCGCTGTTCTGCGGGAAACCACCGGCATTGGTCTTGCGGCCGTAGCCCTGGTCGGCGTTGCTGCTGCCCAGGCTGGCGAGCGGCGTGCCCAGCTTGTAGGCGGAGCCGCTGCTCAGGCCCACCTGGTCGAGCACCGTGCCCGACGCATTCAGCAGTGCGATGCCGCCGTCGTCGGTGACGCCCGTGCTGTATTTGAAGTCAGGCGTGACGCTGCCGGAGTAACCGGATGCGGCCGTGTTGGCGAGCAGGGCGAAGCAACCCGGTGCCACCGTGGCGCCGGCAGGAAACGTGAAGCGGGTGCCGGTGGTACCGCTGGCATTCGACGCGTTGAGCTTGTAGCCCGACAGGTCGAGCGGCGCGGTGCCGGTGTTCTGTACTTCGATGAATTCGTCGTTGCCGCCCGCGGGGCCGCGGAGACGGAACTGGGTGATCGAGAGATCGGCCGCTTGCAGCGGTGCGATGGTGGCAAGGCCGGCCAGCGCCGCCCAGAGGGCGCGCCGAGACGTGGTCGAACGCATGCGTTGTTCCCCTTCGAGTCGTGAGGTTGTACGCGACCCGAAGCACCTGCCATGGGCTGGCGCGGTGTTCCCCCTGTCAGGTCCGCTTGCGAAGTGTGCCGCAAGTTTATGACAGGGGGATGTGACAGATTCCTACGAAATAGTCTGCTATAAGCAGCGCGTGCGACGAACAGCCCGCCGGGCCGTGAGGATCACGGCCCGGCGGATACCTCAGTAGTGATACTGCACCGTCACGCCTACGGTACGCGGCTGGTTCAGGGCCACGCGACGGGTGGTGGGCAGGTCGGCGGAGATCGCCACCGGAAGATCGGTTTCACCGCGCTTGTCGAACAGGTTTGTCGCGTACAGCGCGACATCGAAGCCACTGTTCCCTTCGACACCCACCCGGATGTTGGTCGTAGCGAAGCCGCCACGACGATAGAACGGGCTGGTGCGGTCGTAGAGGAAGGTGGCGTTGCCGATAAAGCCTATGTCTGCGCGTACGAAACCCATGTATTCGGCGTTGACCCGGCGACGGAATTCGGCCGACAACGAACCGGTAAAGCGCGGCACGTTGGTCAGGCGGTCGCCATCCTTTGCGGGCGTGCCGGGTACGTCGCTCTTCAGGTGCGCATCGGTGTAACCGAAACCCGCGCCCAGGGTGAGGCCGGCGATGGGCAGCCAGGTGATTTCCAGCTCGCCGCCCTGGCTCACCGCATTACCGAAGTTGGCGGTGATGTTGTAGCCGCAACCCAGCACGATCTGCTGCTGCACCTTGGTCCAGTCGATGTGATACACCGATGCATTGATCATCAGGCGGTGATCGAGCCATGCCGTCTTCGCGCCGATCTCGTAGTTCCACAGGTAATCGGGGCCGTACTTGCTCAGCTGCGACTGACTGAGACCCAGCCCGTTCACTTCCGCACCGCAAAGCGCCGCTGGTGCGGGGTTGTTCGGGCCGCCCGGGCGGTACCCCTGCGAGGCCGTGGCGTAGATCATGTGATCCGGCGAGATCTGGTACTGCAAGGTGTACTTGGGCGTGCTGCCGTAATCTTTCGAGGTGTTGTGGACGCTGCTCGGGCCGCCGTTGAGCAGGCCGTCACCACTCTGGTCGAAACTCTGCTTCACCTCGAAGGCGCGCAGGCCCACGCTGGCCTTGAGCTTGTCGGTGACGTTGTACGACAGCTCGCCGAACACGGCGTACTCATCCAGCGTCGCGTGGCGGGCGCCGGCATAGATCGTCGAATAAGTGGGGAAGGGCGTGTTGAAAGCCTGGTTGAAGCCCGCCGGATACGGAATGGCCGAATGCAGCGGCGCATCCACATCGTGGTAGAACGCACCGAGGATGGCCTGGAACGGGCCGTCGAACTTGCTCGTGGCGCGAAATTCCTGGGTGAATTCCTTGTTCTTGTAGCTGCCGTACATCGTGGTGGGATACACGCTGGGCAGGTTGAAGAAGTAGTTGATCACCTTGGAACTGTCGTCCTTTACGTCGATGTTGCGCGTGAAGTACGAGGTGGACGACATGAGCTCGAACGCATCGAACTGCTTGTGGATCGCCAGGTTGGAGATGGTCGATTTCTGCACGTTGGCTTCGTTGACGTCGCGCACCTGGTAGGGATCCTGCAACGAGGCGGGGATCTTGTCGTAGGTGAACGGCGAGCCGACCTTTGCATACTGGTAGATGAAGCTCGGCGTGATGGTCAGCGTATCGTCCGGCGTGATGAGCAGGGCGATGCGTGTGCCGTAGGTCTTGTACGTATTGACGTTGTCCTGCTTGCCGCCATTCGGGTCGGCAGCGAGGTAGTTCTTCGGATCGATGCGGTAGCGGTCGATGTAGCCGTCGTCATCGCGGTAGTACGCCGAGATGCGCAGACCTACCTTGTCCTGTAACAGGGGGATGTTCACCACGCCGTTGATGTTGCCATTGGGGCCGCCATGGTACGTGCCCGATGCATCGGCCTTGATGCGCACTTCGGTGCTGTTCGCATCGGGCTGGTTGGTGATGTATTTCACCGTGCCGCCCATCGAACTGGAGCCGTAGATGGTGCCCTGGGGGCCACGCAGCACTTCCACGCGCTGGATGTCGAACACGGAGGGATCGATCACGCCACGGGTGGAAATCAGCGCGGCATTGCTCGACGCGGCAATCGGCACATCGTCGAGGTAGTAGCCCACCGTGGCTGCCGAACCGGCGCTGGATGAAATGCCGCGCACGATCAGGTTATTGGCGCCCGGGCCCGACGAGGCAACGCTCAACGCCGGTGCGATGCGCGAGAGATCCGACAGGCTGGTGATGCCCTGGCGTTCCAGCTGCTCGCCCGTATAGGCGGCCATGCTGATGGGTACCTTCTGCACGTCCTGTTCGCGCTTGGTCGCGGTGACGGTGATGCTTTCCAGCGCAACGGGCGCGTCGTCTGTCTTCTTGGTGGTGCCGGGTTTTCCAGGTGCAGCTTCCTGGGCATGGACCGGATGGGCCAGCAGTGCGGCCATGATCGCCGTACACAGGAACACGCGTTCGCGTTGATGGTGCATATCCAAACCCCCTCTATTTGATGGTCGAAGCGATCGTTCGCCAGGGGCGGCCGTAAACGGCCCAGACGAGCCCGTCTCGCGGACGGTATGTCCGAAAGCGGAGGTCGATCCTGACGTTGCCCCTCTCTCCCCAGAGGCGGGCGTATCGGTACTGCGGACTGCGAAAACACATGGCGCGGCGGATGTCGGCATCCCTGGCCCTTACGGCCTTCGTAGCGGCATGACCCCGAGGGGCACGCCGACGAAGGTGTCTTCACGTGATTTTGATCAGATCAAAAAGTTTTGATGACGTCAAGCAATTCCGGCTAGGATGCAACCCAGGGCCTTTCCAGTGCAGCGGGAGGCCAACCAGCCGGGGGGCAGGGGGTTCTACGATGTTCGACACCAGGCAACACCACAGGCCATGTCTGCATGGCGACGGGAAGCCAGCCCCTTGTCTGTCGCTTGCACCTTCATGCCATGTCACGGAGCGCCATGAAAAACCTGCCCTTGCTGTTGTGCACGACCGCCACTGTCCTGCTGGTGGCGCCGGTGCTTGCTGAAACGCCCGCCGAAACCACGCGTGCTTCCATCGAAAAAGCGCTCAACGCCAGCGCCGCGGCGTGGATGGCCGGCGACCTCGATACCTTCATGCAGTTGTACGAGAACGCACCGACCACCCGCTATATCAATTCAAGCGGCGTCACCGAAGGGTACGAAGCCATCAAGGCCAAGTACGCGCCACGCTTCAAGCCGGGTGCCGACATGGGCAAGCTGAGCCTTCAGGTGCTGGACGTGAAGGAAATCGGCTCGCAATACGCCTTCGTCGTGGGTCGCTATACCCTGCACCAGGCCGACGGCAGCACACCGTCGGGCATCACGACGCTGCTGTTCCACAAGCAGGGCGGTCGCTGGCTGATCGCCAACGATCACACCTCCTGACGCATGCAGGGCAACGACAGCTCGCCGGACAAGATCCCCGCACGCAGCATCGGTGCGGCCATTCGCGACCGGCGCAGCGGACTGGGTCTCACGCTCAAGGCCTTGGCCGAAGGTTCGGGCCTGTCGATTCCGTTTCTCTCGCAGGTGGAACGGAACCTGGCATCGCCGTCGCTGTTGTCGCTGGAAGCCATCGCGCAGGCGCTGGGCGTCGACGTGGACTACTTCGTGAGCGTGCCCAATCCGGGGCAGATCGTCCGGCGTGCCGACGAGCATGAGCGCATCCAGCTCGGCTCGCCCGTGGTGTACGAGAGGCTCAGTGGCAGGCATCCCGAACGGAAGATGGAAGCGCTGCGGCTGGTCGTACCGCCCGGCCTCGCGGCGCCCACGATCCATCGCGAAGGCGAGGGCTTCTGGTACATCCTGAGCGGGTCGCTGGAGATGAACGTCGGCAAGAAGAAATTCGTGCTCAACGCCGGGGATAGCGCGCATTTCGACCAGCGGCACCCTTATGGCGTGCGCAACATCGGCACGGACGAGGTGCGGATGATCTGGGTGGGCACGCCGGCCATCTTCAAGGACTGAGCGCGGTATGGCGCCCAGTCCTTGGTGCGACGATCAGCGGTGTGCCGGAAGCTGCTTGGTGCCGAAGATCTTGTCGCCGGCATCGCCCAGGCCGGGGATGATGTAGCCCAGCTCATTGAGGTGGTCGTCGATGCATGCCACGTAGATCTCGATGTCGGGATGAGCGGCCTTGACGCGCTCCAGCCCTTCCGGCGCCGCCACCAGGAACAGGCCCTTGATGCGCTTGGCACCGGCGGCCTTGAGCATGTCCACGGTAGCGACCAGGGTGCCGGCCGTGGCCAGCATGGGGTCGACGATGATCGCGGTGCGCTCGTCCATGCCGCCGGTAAGCTTCTCGTAGTAGGCCACCGGTTCGAGGGTTTCCTCGTCGCGCTGCAGGCCCACCACGCTGACGCGGGCAGCGGGAATCATCTCCAGCACGCCGGTAAGCATGCCCAGGCCCGCGCGCAGGATGGGCACGATGGTGACCTTCTTGCCCTTGATGTGGGTGACCTCGACCGGGCCGGCCCAGCCGTCGATCGTCTTGGTCTCGGTTTCCAGGTCGGCCGTGGCTTCGTAGGTGAGCAGGGCGGCGACTTCGGAAGCCAGCTCGCGGAACTCCTTGGTGCTGATGCCGGCTTTGCGCATCAGGCCGAGCTTGTGCTGGATGAGGGGGTGACGGACTTCGACGATCTTCATGGGCGGCCGGCTGGGCAGAAAACCCCATTGTAACCGCCCCACCCGAAGCCCAACCCTCCCTTGTAGGAGCGCGCCTCGCGCGCGACCGGTATCACCGGAACGTCCGGTATCGCCGGGACACCCGGTATCGCCGGAACGCCCGGCATCGCCGGAACGCCCGGCATCGCCGGAACGCCCGGTATCGCCATGGCGCCCGGCATGACCGGTCGCGCGCGAGGCGCGCTCATACAGGGGAGTGGATTACTTCTTGAGGCAGGTGCTCATGAACGTCTTCCGCTCATCGCCCTTGAGGCTCTTGGCGGAGGCGTCGGCATTGCAGGTCTTCATTTTCTCCTGCTGGGTGGCCGGGGCGGCAGCCGCTGCGGGCTGCTCGCCCTTCAGACAGCTGCTCATGAAGGTCTTGCGCTCGTCGCCCTTCTTCCCGGTGGCCTGCGCATTGCAGTCCTTCATCCGCTGTTGCTGCGGCGTGAGGGTCTTGGCGGGAGGTGTCTGGGCCGCGAAGGCAGACCCGGCGAAAACGAGGAGGGTGGAAACGGCAAGGACACGGAACTGCGTACGCATGGCGAACCCCTACGTGACGCCGGGCCAATCCGGCGCCCGCAGCTTACCCTGTAGGAGCGCGCCTTGCGCGGCAGCCTGCCCGCCACCTCACCCTTGTAGGAGCGCGCCTCGCGCGCGACCGTTCCAGAGGCCATGAACAGCAGATGCCCAAATGGGCTGCTATCGCAGCCCGTCGCGCGCAGGCG
>NZ_JAARLZ010000015.1 GCF_011759365.1 Luteibacter anthropi | reverse complement strand
GCACCCCGGTCCACCCGCAAACACCGCCACGCTACATCGGCTTGTGTGCAGGTGACCCTCTCGCGAAAACCCACCGCACCGCACTGGGCCCCTGTTTTCACAGGGACGACGTGAGGGGTAGGCAGGGAATCGTAAGCTTGCAGCCCGTCGTTCCTGCGAACGCAGGAACCCAGCGCCCCGATTCACCAGCAAACACCGCCACGCTGCATCGGCTTGTGTGCAGGTGACCCTCTCGCGAAAACCCACCGCACCGCACTGGGCCCCTGTTTTCACAGGGACGACGTAAGGATATGTCTTGCGCAAACGCTGTTACTGAACTCAACTGTTCACACGCCACGGAGATGATGCATGCTGCGTACCCTGCTTTTCCTGGGCACTACCGCCATGGTTACACCCGCGTTTGCCGCCAGCGAACACTTCGTCGAGCGTAGCGTCGACGTCAATGGCAGGACGTATCGTTACCAGGTCTTCGTTCCCACCTCGCCACCGGAACACCCTGCCGTCGTGCTGTTCCTGCACGGCAGTGGCGAGCGTGGTGACGACAACACGAAGCAGCTGGCCCAGGGCCTGCCGCCGTGGCTCGACAAGCATCCGGATTTTCCGGCCATCGTCGTCATACCGCAGACCCCGGACGGCCAGGAGTGGACCGATCAGGCCAATACCTCCATGGCGATGGCCGCCCTGGAGCAAAGCATCACGGAATTCCACGGCGACCGGCATCGCCTGTACCTGACGGGCCTGTCCATGGGCGGCTACGGCTCGTGGCAGATTGCAGCGCAGTATCCGGGCACCTTCGCGGCGGCGGCGATCATCTGCGGTGGTGTCACGGCGTTCGACGACGAACGCGCCCTTGTCGTCCACGGCATGCCGTCCGATGTCGATCCTTTCGAATGGACGGCCCGGAAGATCGGCCATCTGCCGGTGTGGATCTTCCATGGCGCCGAAGACCGGGTCGTGCCTACCTGGCAGTCCCGCCGGATGTATGCCGCCTTGACCGACCGGCAGGCGACGGTCAGGTATACCGAGTTTCCCGGGGTGAACCACGGGTCGTGGGACAAGGCATACGGCACGCCGGATCTTTGGACATGGATGTTTGCGCAGAGGCGGCCTTAGCCGGCCTTTGCGACATCCGTCACCGAGAAGGTCGGCTCCCGAGGGAGCCCCGGATCAGGGCCCTTTGACGTGGCCGACCAGGCGCTTGAAGCCACCGGAGAACACGGCCCAGCCGATGCACACGCCGACCAGGCCGCCCACCAGTTCGAAGAACACGCGCAGGCCGATGGCGTCCGGGTCGTGCACCGCCGCCAGCTTCAGGCGCAGCAGCGTGGTGGACTGGATGGGCACCACGTTGAAGTAGAAGAGGTTCCACATGTCCTCGCCGCCCGCAACAAGCAGGGTGAGCACGAAGGCCACCGACACTTCCCTGCCCGCGCTCCAGCCGCCGCCCTTGCCGAACATGAGGCGCACGAGCAGATACACCACGATACCGACGAGCAAGGCGATGCCACCTGCTTCCAGGGCACCGGTCATGCCAAAGCCCATCCAGCTGCGATCGTAGGGCATGCAACGCTCTCGTAAGGGATCAGACGGGCATTATGCCCGTGCGTCGGCCCGGTTTTCTTGCGTCGGCTCATCGCGGCCGAAGCGCAGGTAAAGCGACAGCGAGAGTCCTGCCGCCACCACCGATGCGATACCGGCCAGGAGGAAGATCGCCGGGTAATCGAAGCGACCGGCAACCCAGCCACCCACGGGGCCGGTCAGCCCCAGCGCCACATCCAGGAACACCGAATACGCGCCCAGCGCGGCGCCACGGTTGTGCATGCTGACCCGGCCCACGGCCTCCACGCCCAGCGCAGGGAAGATCAGGGCAAACCCCGAACCGGTGAGCGCGGCACCGGCCAGCGCCAGGTGCGGCGTGTCACCGAGCCAAAGCAAGGCAAGGCCCGCCCCTTCGATCAGCAACGAGACAATGGCAACGCGGTAGCCGCCGAAGCGGCCGATCATGTTGCTGAAAATCAGGCGCATGCCGATAAAACAGCCGCCGAACACGGACAGCGACAGCGCGGCGTCGGCCCAGCCACGGTTGGCGTAGTAGAGCGCCACAAAGGTAGAGAGCGAGCCGAACCCGATGGAACCCAGTGCAAGGCCGATGCCGTAGGGCATCACGCGCGACAGCACGCTCTTGAACGGCAGGCGCTCGCCGTGGCTTGGTGGCACGCGGGCTTTCCACAAGGCCAGCGGCAAGGCGACGAGCCCGAGGGCAAAGGTGAGGATGCCCAGGGAAATGAGGCCGTAATCGCCCGCCAGCTTCACGCCCAGCGGCGCGCCGAGCGCGATGCCGCCGTAGGTTGCGATACCGTTCCAGGAGATCACCCGCGCCGTGTGCTCGCCGCCGATGCCACCGATGCCCCAGGTGATCGAGCCGGTGCTGACCCAGCTCTCTGCGAAGCCGAGGCCGAGGCGACTCATCAGCACCAGGGCCAGCGACAGCGCCGGCATCTTCGGTACGAGGGCGGCAAGGGCCAGAAACAGGCCCGAGAGCGCGAGCACGATGAGGCCGGCGATGACGGTGCGTTTGGGCCCCATGGCGTCGGCCATGCGGCCGGCGTGCGGCCGGCTCAGCAGGGTCGCAAGATACTGCGCACTGACCGCCAGCCCCGCGAGGACGGTGGCGTAGCCGAGGTTCGAATGTACGAAGCCCGGCAGTACAGCGAGCGGGATGCCGATGCTGAAGTAGCAGACGAACGTGAAGACCACTGCGGAAAGAATCCGCGCGGTAACGGCGAAGCGCCGTCCACGATGGGGAACGAGAGAGGGGAGGGACATGGCGGCCTATTATAGGCTTCGTTGCTGCACTGCGTCATCGTGTCGCATGAAGGTTTTTTCATGGGGCGATGAGGGGGCCGGTTATTTTGACGGATACCGGTCGCGCGCAAGGCGCGCTCCTACACCGGCCTCGGTCCGGTCGTGCGCAAGGCTCCCCTGTAGGAGCGCGCCTTGCGCGCGACCGGATCGAAGCGGTACCTGCATCAATCCAGCAAAACCGGCTGCCCACTCTGCAACGACTCACGCATCGCGATGGCAATGCGCGTCGCCTCGACGGCATCCTCCATGGTCAGGTCGAACGGCGTCTCGTCGAGGATGGCATCCACGAAATGCTTCGCCTGCGTCACGAAGGCCGGTGCGAAGCGCTCGTAGAACGACGGCAGCACCGTATTGCGGACGCCCGCCGCATCGGAAATCTCCACCCGGTCCGCCCTCGGATTGCGGCCCACGCTCACCTTGCCGGCCGTACCCGTGACATCGGTATGCGTATCGTGCCCGTGCGCCTGCGTGCGCGAGGCATGGAACATCGCCATGCGGCCGCCTTCGAATTCCACGATGGCAATACCGTTGTCGATGTCGCCGATCTCCTTCAGCGCCGGATACATCGCCACCGTACCCGTCGCATAGGCCTTCACCGCTTTCGGGCGCCCCAGCAACCAGCGCGCCAGGTCCACATCGTGCACGCTGCAATCCAGGAAAATGCCGCCGCTGGTCGGTGCGAACTTGATGAAGGCGCCCGACGGATCGGCCAGGTCAGCCGTCTGCGAATACACCAGGAATGGATGCCCGATGCCGCCCGCCGCGATATGTCGGTAAGCGTTGCGATAGCTTTCATCGAAGCGACGCACGAAACCTACCATGGCGCGCTTCGTGGACTTATCCGCGTGCTCGGCGGCACGACGGCATTCGTCGAGATCGAGCGACAAGGGCTTTTCGCAGAACACATGCTTGCCGGCATCCAGCGCCTGCTCGATCTGCGCCGGATGCAGCGAGGTCGGCGTGACCAGGAACACCGCATCGATGGATGGATCGGCGAGCATGCGCTCGTAGCTGTCATGAATGACCGGGATGCCCAGTGTCTCGCGCGCCCATTCACGCTCGCTTTCCACGGGGCTGCACGCGGCCACCAGTTCCGCCCGGGGCACGGCCCGGGCGAGGTTTTCCGCATAGCGTTGGCCAAGCCGGCCGAGGCCGGCAAGGCCGATACGAAGGGTAGTCATGGACGTGGCCTCAGATGTTCACCTGCACGGCCTGGCCTTCACGCCAGGAACGCGCGGCGGCTTCGGCCAGTTCCAGTGCCTTGATGCCGTCGGCGATGGTGGTGCGTACCGGCGTGCCGGCCGCCAGGGCATCGAAGAAGTGCGCGATCTCGGCGGCATAGGCCTCGCGGTAGCGCTCCAGGAAGAAGTGCTCCGGCAGGTCATGCGCGATGTTCGTGGCCGTGTGCGAAACGACCTGGGTCGGCGTGACATTACCCGCCTGGAGCATGCCCTTGCTGCCGAGCACTTCGAAGCGCTGGTCGTAACCGTAGGCGGCGCGACGCGAGGTATTGATCTGGCACAGCTTGCCGCTCTTCGTGCGGATGGTGACGGCCGTGGTATCGATATCGCCCGCACCTTCGATGGCCGGGTCGGTCAGGCAGCTGCCCGCCGCATGCACGCTGACCGCCACGTCGCCCAGCACCCAGCGGAAGATGTCGAAGTCGTGGATCAGCATGTCCTTGAACACGCCACCGGAACTCTTGATGTAATTCACCGGCGGCGCGCCTGGATCGCGGCTGGTCACCACCAGCACTTCCGGCGTGCCGATCTCGCCATCGTCCAGGCGCTTCTTCAGCGACGAGAACGTGGGATCGAAGCGGCGCTGGAAGGCAATCATGCAGACCACGCCCGCCTTTTCCACCGCGGCCTGGCAGGCACGCGCACGTTCCACGTCGAGATCCACCGGCTTCTCGCAGAAGATCGCCTTGCCGGCGGCCGCCGCGCGCTGGATGAGGTCGGCATGGGTATCGGTGCTGGAGCCGATCACCACCGCGCCCACGGCCGGATCGTTCAGCGCCTCGTCGACGCTGGCGACGGTGGCGCCATGTTTTCCGGCCAGTTCCTTCGCCGAGGGTTCGTGCACGTCCACCACGTAGCGCAGCTTCGCTTCCGGGTGACGGGCGACGTTGCCCGCGTGGATCTTGCCGATGCGACCGGCACCGAAAACGGCAACTTCAATCATCGTATTCTCCTCGGGGAATCGTTTCTTCGACAGTGAGTTCGAGCTTGTAGGCCAGCGCGACGAACAGCGCCTGGCACAGGCACATCGTGCTGGTGAGGCCACGGAAGGCAAACGCACTGCCCTCCTTCACCTTCAGCAACACATCCGAATGACGCGCCAGCGGACCGAGATCGCTCTCGGTGATCGCCAGCACGTTCGCGCGATGCTGCTGCGCCACGCGCATCGCATAGAGGGTTTCCTTGCCGAACGGCGGGAAGCTGATGGCGATCAGCGCATCGCCCTTGCGGATGCTGCGAAGCTGTTCGCGATACATGCCACCCAGGCCGTTGACCAGGTGCACGCGCTTCTGCGTGTGCTGCAACGCGTAGGCGATGTAGGTGGCAATGGCGAACGAGCGACGCACGCCCACCACGTAGATGTTCTCGGCCTCGGCGAGGATATCCACCGCTTTCTGGAAGCGGCGTTCGTCGAGTTCGGAGGCCAGTTCGTCGAGGCCTGCACGGCTGGCGTCGATGAAGCGGGATGCGATCTCACCGGCCGGGATACCGCCTTCGCGGTCTTCGATCACCCGACGGATGCGTTGCTGGTAGCTGCGCGAGGGAGCGGACTGCGCCGCCCAGGCCTCGCGGAACACCGCCTGCATCTCGGTGAAGCCGGAATAGCCGAAGCGCTGGGCGAAGCGCACCACGGCCGAGGCGTGGACACCGCAACCTTCTGCGATCTCACCCACCCGCTGGACCATGATGGAACTACGGTGTTCCTCAAGGTACCGCGCCACGCCTTGCAACTGGCGCGGCAAGGCCTCGAATTCCTCCGCAATGCGCTGCATGAGCGCGTCGGCTTCGCTGCGTTTTGCCATGGGTGGCTCCGTGTCGGGGACGGACGGCATTGAAGCACGCGATGGAACATATTTTCCATTTATTTTTTTGCTGCAATGCAAATTGCAACCCGCATTCCACGGGTCCATGCTCAGCCCGCTTTCGGCAAAACAGCGGCCGTCAGGCCGTATCGCGTTCGACACCATCCCGGCCGGGTTTCCGGCCCCCTGTGGAGGCACTATGCGATCCAAACTGTTCCACGCCTCATTGGCGGCCGCCCTGGCCCTCGGCCTCGGTCTTTCCACCCCCTCGGCCCACGCCGCCCCCGGCGACCGCTACGTGCTGGTCTCCCATGCGGCCGACTCGGACTCCTGGTGGAACACCATCAAGAATGCGATCAAGCAGGCTGGCGAAGACTTCGGCGTGGCCGTGGACTACCGGGGCTCCGGCAACGGCGACCTGAGCGAAATGGCCCGCCAGCTGGAATCCGCCGCCGCCCGCAACTACCAGGGCGTGTCGTTCGATATCGCCAGCTACGCCGTGCTGAAGGCCCCTGCCGCCAAGATCACCGCCAAGGGCATTCCCATCGTCACCATCAACTCCGGCACGCCCGACGAAAGCAAGAAACTCGGCGCGATCATGCACGTGGGCCAGGGTGAGTACGACGCAGGCAAGGCCGCCGGTGAACGCGCCAAGGCCGCCGGCATCACCAGCTTCGTCTGCGTGAACCACTATGCCACCAACAACGCCTCGTTCGAACGCTGCCAGGGCTTTGCCGATGCCATCGGCCTGAAGGACTGGCGCAAGACCTCCATGATCGACACGGGCATGGACCCGACGGTGGTCGCCAGCAAGCTCAGCGCCTACCTGCGCGCCAACCCGAAGACCCAGGCGATCCTGGCGCTCGGCCCGAACGCCGCCGAACCGGCCATCAAGGTGGTGCAGGACATGCACCTGGTGGGCAAGATCAACTTCGGCACATTCGACCTCTCGCCCGCCATCATCGACGGCATCAAGTCCGGCACCATCCAGTACGCCATCGACCAGCAGCCTTATCTGCAGGGCTACATGGGCATCGCCGCCCTCGTGATCGCCCACGACGAAAAGACCAACGACCCGGCAAAGATCATCGCCGCGCTCAAGGCCAATCCGAAGTTCCAGGCCCGCCTGAAGCAGTACGACCTGAAGCCCATCTACACCGCCACCGGCGTCAGTTCGGGTCCGGCCTTCGTGACCAAGGACAACGTTGCCACCGTAGAGAAATACGCCGGTCAGTACCGCTGATCGTCGGGAGTCGAACATGAGTGCCATCAACGAGAGCGTCACCCACATGATCCAGCGCCAGCGCGACACGTCGCCGCAAGCCGCGAAACCCTCGGACGAACGCGTCAGGAAGGTCTCTCCCTGGCGCATCCTCCTCGAAAGGCCCGAACTGGGCTCGATCGCGGGCACCGTGCTCGTCTTCGTGTTCTTCGGCTTCACCGCCGGCGGCTCGGGCATGTTCGCCCTCGATGGCGTCATCAACTGGGCCCAGGTGGCGGGCTACCTCGGCGTCCTCGCCGTGGGTGCCTGCCTGCTGATGATCGCCGGGGAATTCGATCTGTCGATGGGTTCGATGATCGGTTTCTCGGGCGTGCTGGTTGCCATTCCCCCCATGTACCTGGGCTGGCCGCTATGGGCCGCCGTGATCTTCGCCTTCGCCGCGTCCATGGCGCTGGGCTGGCTCAACGGTTACCTCGTGGTGCGCACGAAGCTGCCGTCGTTCATCGTCACCCTTGCCTTCATGTTCATCCTGCGCGGCCTCACGCTGGTGCTGTCCACGGGCTTTGCCAACAGCACCATCGTGAGCGGCGTGGGCGACAAGTTCACGGCCGACCCGATCAGCAGCGCGCTGTTCGACGGCACCACGATGCACTGGCTGTTCAGCGCACTGGCCGGCATGAACCTCATCGACAAGCTGCCCAATGGCGATCCCGTGGTCGGCGGTATTCCCAAGGTGCTGCTGTGGTGGGCGCTCATGGCCATCGTGGCCGGCTTCGTGCTCGCCCGCACCCGCTTCGGCAACTGGATCTACATGGTGGGCGGCGACGCCAACGCGGCGAAGAACGTCGGCGTGCCCGTGCGCCGCGTGAAGATCTCGCTGTTCGTGCTCACCGCCTTCTGCGCCTGCCTGTTCGGCGTGCTGCAGGTGGCCGACGTGGGTTCGGCGGCGGCGGATCGCGGCCTGCAGAAGGAATTCGAAGCCATCATCGCCGTGGTCATCGGCGGCACCCTGCTTACCGGTGGCTTCGGTTCCGTCATCGGCGCCTGCTTCGGTGCGCTGATCTTCGGTGTCGTGCAGATCGGCATCTCGTACACCAACATCGATTCCGACTGGTACCGCGTGTTCCTTGGCGGCATGTTGCTGCTGGCGGTGCTGTTCAACCACTACATCCGCAGCCGCGCTGCGAGCACCAAGTGAGGACCGCCACCATGGCCGACGACTACATCCTCGAACTGGACAACGTCAGCAAGTTCTTCGGCACCGTGATCGCCCTGCAAGGCGTGACCCTGCGCCTGAAGCGCGGCGAGGTGCACTGCCTGCTGGGCGACAACGGCGCGGGCAAGTCCACCCTCATCAAGACACTGGCCGGCGTGCACCAGCCCAGCAGCGGCGAATACCGCGTGGACGGCAAGGCGGTGCGTTTTGCCTCGCCGCGCGAAGCGCTCGACCAGGGCATCGCCACCGTCTACCAGGATCTGGCGCTCGTGCCGCTGATGAGCGTGGCGCGCAATTTCTTCGCCGGTCGCGAACCCCGCCGCAAGCTGTTCGGCGTGATACCCGTGATCGACATGAACTACGCCAACGAGACGGCGCGCGAGAAACTGGCCGAGATGGGCATCTTCGTGCGCGACGCCGGCCAGGCCGTGGGCACCATGTCGGGCGGTGAGCGGCAGTGCCTTGCCATCGCCCGCGCTATTCATTTCGGCGCCAAGGTGCTCATCCTCGACGAGCCCACCGCCGCGCTCGGCGTCAAGCAGTCATGCAACGTGCTCAAGCTTATCCACAAGGCCCGGGAGCGAGGCATCTCGGTGATCTTCATCACCCATAACGTCCATCACGCCTATCCCATCGCCGACAGCTTCACCCTGCTCAACCGTGGCCAGTCCATGGGCACCTTCGCCAAGAGCGACATCTCGAAGGAAGAAGTGCTCGACATGATGGCCGGCGGTACCGAGATCCAGAGCCTTGTCGACGAACTGGAAGGCCGCGCGGCCTGAACACGGAAAAACCACCCATGCGTAGTCCCCCGCCTCGTTCTCCCTCCCGTCCCGTCGACATCGCCTGCCTGGGCCGTCTCGCGGTCGACCTCTATGCCCAGCAGATCGGTGCGCGCCTGGAGGATGTCACCAGTTTCGCGAAATACCTCGGCGGCTCGTCGGCCAACGTGGCCTTCGGCACCGCGCGGCTCGGCCTGCGCTCGGCCATGCTGGCCCGCGTCGGCGACGACCACATGGGGCGCTTCCTCACCGAAACGCTCGCCGCCGAAGGCAGCGACACCAGCCAGATCCGCATCGATCCCGAGCACCTGACCGCATTGGCCATTCTTGGCATTAAGGATCGCGAAACCTTTCCCCTGTTGTTCTATCGCGAGAACTGCGCCGACATGGCGCTCGTGCCGGGCGACATCGACGAGGGTTTCCTCGCCGGCTGTCGTGCGCTCGCCATCACCGGCACGCATTTCTCACAGCCCGGCGTGCATGCCGCGGCCAGCCGTGCGCTGGCCCTGGCACACAAGCACGACGTGCGCACCGTGCTCGACATTGATTACCGCCCCGTCCTGTGGGGGCTTACCGGTCGTGCCGATGGCGAACAGCGTTTCATCGCCGCCGACCATGTCACCCGCCATCTGCAGGCGATTCTTCCCCAGTTCGACGTCATTGTCGGTACGGAAGAAGAATTCCATATCGCCGGAGGCAGCGAGAACCTCATCGAAGCCTTGCGTGCCGTTCGCACCGTGAGCGAAGCCACCCTCGTGGTGAAGCGCGGGCCGATGGGTTGCAGCGTGGTCGACGGACCGGTCCCCGCCGATATCGACGATGCGCCCACCTATCGCGGCAGCCGCGTCGACGTGCTCAACGTGCTGGGCGCCGGCGATGCCTTCCTGTCCGGCTTCCTCGCCGGCTGGCTGGGCGGCGAATCGCTGGAACGGGCGTGTGCGTTTGCCAACGCCTGCGGTGCCATCGTCGTCTCCCGCCACGGCTGCGCACCGGCCATGCCGTGCCGCGACGAACTGGACGCCTTCCTCGCGCGTGACGGCGCCATTCGTCGTCCGGATCTCGATGCCGAGTTGTCGCACCTGCATCGTGCCGCCATCGCCCGCAAGCGCTGGGACGAGCTGTACGTGTTCGCCTTCGACCACCGCACGCCCTTCTTCGAACTGGCCCGCGAGGTGGGCGGCGACGAGGCACGGATCCCGCGACTGAAGGAACTGCTGGTCGAAGCGGTGGCCGCCACCGAACAGGCTGGCAGGCTCCAGGGCCATGTGGGCCTGCTGGCCGACGACCGCTACGGCCAGGATGCATTGAATGCCGCCACCGGCCGGGGCTGGTGGATCGGCCGACCGGTCGAGGTTCCCGGTTCCAATCCGCTGGAATTCGAACGTGGGCGCTCCATCGGCAGCCAGCTGGTGAGCTGGCCGAAGGAACACGTCATCAAGTGCCTCGTGGCTTTCGATCCCGACGCGCCGGCCATGCATCGCCTTGAGCAGGAAACCCAGCTGCACGCGCTCTACGACGCGGCAAAGCTCAGCGGGCACGAGCTGCTGCTCGAAGTGATTCCGCCGAACTGCAACGACCAGGCGCATCGCGATGAACTCACCCTGCGTGCGCTCAAGCGCATCTACAACATCGGCATCAAGCCCGACTGGTGGAAGCTCTGCCCGCTGGGCCGCGACACCTGGCAGGCCGTGGATGCACTGATCGAAGAGCGTGATCCGTACTGCCGTGGCGTGCTGCTGCTGGGCCTCAGCGCCTCCGTGGAAACACTGGCCGAAGGGTTCGTCGCTGCTGCGGGCAGCCGCACCTGCCGTGGCTTCGCCGTGGGCCGCACGCTGTTCAAGGCACCGTCCGCCGACTGGCTCGCCGGCCGTATCGATGACGCCACCTTCGTGGCCCGCGCGCGGGCCGCCTTCGAAGAAATGATCGGCCTGTGGCAGCAGGGCCGCCGGGCTACCCACCCCGCACTGAAGGAAGGCGCCGCCGCATGAGTGCCACCGTCCGCCTCACCTGTGCCCAGGCGCTGGTGCGCTACCTCGCCGCGCTGCGTTGTCGCGACGTGGACGAGGAAACCAGTGCGCCACTGTTCGGCGGTGTCTTCGCCATTTTCGGCCACGGCAACGTGGCCGGACTGGGCGAGGCCCTGCACGCCGCCCGCGACGAACTGCCCACCTTCCGAGCGCACAACGAACAGGCGATGGCACACGCTGCCATCGCCTATGCCAAGACGAACATGCGCCGTCGCATGATGGCGGTTACCACCTCCATCGGCCCCGGTGCCACCAACCTCGTCACCGCCGCCGCGCTCGCCCACGTCAACCGCCTGCCGGTGTTGCTGCTGCCGGGCGATATCTTCGTCTCGCGCGCACCCGACCCCGTGCTGCAACAGCTGGAGGATTTCTCCGACGGCACGGTATCCGTCAACGACTGCCTGCGCCCCGTCTCGCGCTATTTCGATCGCATCGTTCGCCCTGAACAACTGCTCACCGCGCTGCCCCGCGCCATCCGCGCACTGACCGATCCGGCCGCCTGCGGTCCGGTCACACTGGCCTTGCCGCAGGACGTGCAGACCGAAGCCTACGATTTCCCCGTGTCGTTCTTCGAACCACGCGAAATCGTCTTCCGTGCGCCGATTCCCACCGACGACGAGCTGATGGCGGCCCTCGACGCCATCGAAGTATCGCAGCGGCCCGTCATCATCGCTGGTGGCGGCAGCCTGTATGCCAAGGCCACACCCGAGCTGATGGCCTTCGCGGACAAGCACGGCGTGCCTGTCTGCGAAACGCAGGCCGGCAAGGGCGCCATGCCGTGGAATCATCCCTTGCAGCTGGGGCCTGCCGGTGTCACCGGTTCCACCGCCGCCAACACCTTGCTGCGCGATGCCGACCTCGTGATTGCCGTGGGCACGCGCCTGCAGGACTTCACGACCGGCTCAAACGCGCTCTTCCGCCATGTGCCCATCCTCTCGATCAACGTCAATGCCTTCGACTCGCTCAAGGGCGATGGCGTGGAAGTGATCGGCGATGCCGCCATTGCGCTCGACGACCTCAGCTTCGGCCTCGACGACTGGGCCGCCCCGGAAGCCTGGACCACCCGCGCACGTGACGCAGCACGCGAATGGGTGGACACCGTCACCCGCATCACCGGCGAGCGCAAGGCACCGGCGGGACGCCTGCCCTACGACGGCGAAGTGATCGGTGCCGTGCAGCGCTCGTCCGCGCTCTCCGCACAGAGCGACATCGTGGTCTGCGCCGCAGGCACGCTGCCCGCCGAGCTGGAAAAACTCTGGCGCACCGAAACGGCCGGCGGTTACCACATGGAATACGGCTACTCGTGCATGGGCTACGAGATTGCCGGCGGCCTCGGCGTGAAGATGGCGGCGCCCGATCGCGAGGTGATCGTGATGGTGGGCGACGGCAGCTACCTCATGATGAACTCGGAGATCGCCACCTCGGTCATGCTCGACGCCAAGCTGATCATCGTGGTGCTCGACAACCGCGGCTACGGCTGCATCAACCGCCTGCAGCAGGCCACCGGCAGCGCGCCGTTCAACAACATGTTCGACGACTGCGTACAGGGTCGCCACGGCGCGCCGCGCATCGACTTCGCCGCGCATGCCCGTGCCATGGGCGCCATCGCCGAACACGTGGCCGACATCGCGGGCCTTGAATCGGCCATGGAACGCGCACGCGCGGCCGACCGCACCTATCTCATCAGCATCGACACCGATCACACCCGCACCACCGCCGATGGCGGCGCCTGGTGGGAAGTGGCCGTGCCGGAAGTCTCCACGCGGGACGCCGTACGCGACGCGCGCAACGGCTACGAATCCGCCACCGTGGGCCGCAAGGCCAGGAACACGTCAGCATGAAGAACGATCCCATCCGCATCGGCATCAACCCCATCTCGTGGAGCAACGACGACCTGCCGTCGCTCGGCGGCGAGACTCCGCTGTCCACGGCATTGAGCGAAGGCAAGGCCATCGGCTACGAAGGCTTCGAGCTGGGCAACAAATTCCCGAAAGATCCCATCGAACTGCGCGAGCTGATGGCCGGTTATGGCCTCGACGTGGTGTCCGGCTGGTATTCCGGCCGTGTCGCCGCGCGCAGCGCGAAAGAGGAATGCGAAGCGGTCGGCGGCCATTTGCGCCTGCTCGCGGAAAACGGCTGCAAGGTGATGGTCTACGGCGAAGTGGCCAACGCCATCCAGGGTGAGGCGGTACCGCTGTACAAGCGTCCGCGCTTCCGCACGGCCGACGAGTGGAAGAGCTACGGCGAACGCCTCACCGAGTTCGCGAAGTTCACCCTGTCGCACGGTGTACGCCTCGCGTATCACCATCACATGGGTGCGTATGTGGAATCCCCGGACGATGTCGACCAGCTCATGGCGAACACCGGCGAGGAAGTGGGCCTGCTGTTCGACAGCGGTCATACCTATTTCGGCGGGGGCGATCCGCTGACCGTGCTCGATCGCCATATCCAGCGCATCTGCCACGTGCATTGCAAGGATGTGCGCCCCGGCGTCGTCCGCCTGGCGCGCAACCGTCACTGGACCTTCCTGGAATCCGTGCTCAATGGTGCCTTCACCGTACCCGGCGACGGCATCATCGATTTTGCGGGCATCATCGACCGGCTGAAGTCGCATGGTTACCAGGGCTGGCTGGTGGTGGAGGCCGAACAGGACCCTGCCGTGGCACCCAGCTACGAATTCGCCGAGAAGGGTTACCGCACCCTGCGTTCGCTGCTCGACCGCGAGGCGGTCCGGGAGGTCGCATGAGCCTGCTCGTCAAAGCCTCACCGCGCGGCGAGAGCATCGTCACCGTCACGCCTGAGTCCGCGCACTGGAAACATGTGGGCTTCGAGGCACGTCGCGTCCAGGCCGGCGGTTTCACCACCGTGAACCTGCCGACGGATCGCGAAGGCTGCCTCGTGGTGCTCACCGGCACCGTGGACATCTCCGTCGACGGTCGCGACTTCAAGGGCCTCGGCGGCCGCGCCAGCGTATTCGATGACCAGTCGCCGACGGCCATCTACGCACCGCCCGGCTCCGTGTACTTCATCCGCGCCTCCACCGATGCGGAACTGGCCATCGCCAGCGCGCCGGCCACGGGCAAGCTGCACGCCCGCCTGATCGAGCCGGCTTCCATGAAGCGCTCGGTGCGCGGCACCGGCGCGAACACGCGCTACGTCTGCGACATCCTCCCTGAAACGGAACCCGCCGAATCCCTGCTGGTGGTGGAAGTGCTCACCCCTGCCGGCCATTCGTCCAGCTATCCGCCGCACAAGCACGATACCGACGCGCTACCGGAAGAAAGCGTGCTGGAGGAAACCTACTACCACCGCATCGATCCGCCGCAGGGCTTCGCCTTCCAGCGCGTCTATACCGACTCGCGCGACATCGACGAGTCCATGGCCGTGGGCGACCACGACGTCGTGATGGTGCCGCGCGGCTATCACCCCGTGGTGATGCCGCATGGCTATCGCGGCTACTACCTCAACGTGATGGCCGGTCCCCGTCGCGAATGGCATTTCCGCAATGACCCCGCCCACGAATGGATGATCGCGCGCTGAGCGCGCGATCGGAGCAACCGAACATGTCCGCACAGCCCTCCTCCCCCTCCCTGCCACGCGTCAGTCATTTCGTGGCCGGCAAGCCCTTCGCCGGCTCGCCCATCGGCACCTCCCCCGTCTACAACCCGGCCCATGGTCATGTGGCGGCCGAAGTGGATCTTGCCTCGGTCGCCGATATCGATGCGGCCGTGCGCGCCGCGCATGCGGCCTTCCCCGCCTGGTCGCAGACCCCGGCGCTTCGCCGTGCCCGCGTCATGTTCCGCTTCAAGGAACTGATCGAACGCGACATGGATCGCCTGGCCCGGATCATCGTCGCCGAGCACGGCAAGGTGCTTTCCGATGCCAAGGGCGAGCTGGTACGCGGCCTGGAAGTAGTCGAGTACGCCTGCGGCATCCCCGAACTGCTCAAGGGTGAGTACACCGAGCAGATCTCCAACGGCATCGACGCCTGGACGATGCGCCAGGCGCTCGGTGTGTGCGCGGGCATCACCCCGTTCAACTTCCCCGCCATGGTGCCCATGTGGATGTTCCCCATGGCCATCGCCTGCGGCAACAGCTTCGTGCTGAAGCCGTCCGAGCGCGATCCCTCGCTGGCCATCGAACTGGCCCTGCTGCTCAAGGAAGCCGGCCTGCCCGATGGCGTGTTCAACGTGGTCAACGGCGACAAGACCGCCGTGGACGCGCTGCTCGACCATGAGCTGGTGCGCGCCGTCAGCTTCGTGGGCTCCACGCCCATCGCCGAGTACATCTATGCGCGCGGCACCGCGAAGGGCAAGCGCGTGCAGGCACTGGGCGGCGCCAAGAACCACATGGTGATCATGCCGGACGCCGACCTCGACAAGGTGGCCGACGCGCTGATGGGCGCCGGCTACGGCGCGGCCGGTGAACGCTGCATGGCGATCTCGGTGGCGGTGGCGGTCGGCCAGGCCACCGCCGACGCCCTCGTGGCGAAGCTGAAACCCCGCGTCGAAGCCCTGCGCATCGGCCAGGGCCTGGACGAAAGCATCGAGATGGGCCCGGTCGTCACCGGCGTGCATCGCGACCGCATCACCGGCTACATCGACGATGGCGTGACCTCGGGCGCCGAACTGGTGGTGGATGGCCGCGGCTACCAAGTGGCGGGCTGCGAGCAGGGCTTCTTCGTGGGCGGCACCCTGTTCGACCGGGTGACACCGGAAATGCGCATATACAAAGAGGAGATATTTGGCCCTGTATTGTGCGTAGTCCGCGTGCCGGATTTTGCCGGCGCGCTAGCTCTGGTCAATGAACATGAATATGGTAATGGCACTGCGATCTTCACGCGCGATGGACAAATCGCACGCGAATTCGGACATCGCGTCCAGGTGGGCATGATCGGCATCAATGTGCCCATTCCCGTGCCGATGGCATTTCACAGTTTCGGTGGATGGAAAAAGAGCCTCATGGGCGATCATCACGCTCATGGTCCTGAATCTGTGCGCTTTTACACAAAACAGAAAGCCATTACACAGCGTTGGCTGAACCACGATGAAAGCGCTGGCGCTGAATTCGCGATGCCCACACATTAGTACGACAAAACCCTTAGAATGCGCCGGTTGAACGCACGGGGAGCATTGTGCGTTGCAACTTAAATAATCAAAACCCAATCACGAAAAAGCGTAATTTTTCATTTCAGGGAGAAGGGTACATGCGCATTAATCTCAAAATACGGCCACTTGCCGGAATCGTGGTCGCCTGCCTGGGGTTCGCCGCAACTGCGGCCCATGCAGACGACCTTGCCAACAGCAAGTACCTGTTCGGCGACTGGGGTGGCGAGCGCACCCGGCTCGCCGAGAAGGGCATCACCTTCGACTTTGGCTACGGCTTCGAGGCGGCGCATAACTTCTCCGGTGGCGACAAGCACATCACCCGCTACACCGACCAGTGGAAGTTCGGCGGCACCTTCGACCTCGACAAGCTCTGGGGCTGGCGGGGCGGCACCTTCAAGCTGATCATCACCGACCGTAACGGCCGCAACATCGGCGCGGACGCCAACATCGGCAACAACCAGCTCATCCAGGAAGTCTATGGCCGCGGCCAGACCTGGCACCTGACGATGTTCTCGCTGGAACAGAAGTTCTTCAACGACCGCCTGACCTGGACCTTCGGCCGCCTGCCGGTCGGCGAGAACATCGGCTCGTTCTCGTGCGACTTCCAGAACCTGACCTTCTGCGGCGCCCAGCCCGGCAACATCGTGGGCGACTACTGGGTCAACTGGCCCACCAGCCAGTGGGCCACCATCCTGAAGCTGGATACCACGAAGGAAACCTGGGTGCAGATCGCCGCCTACCAGGTCAATCCGAACTACGTGAACGACCAGTGGGCCCGCCGCAACGGCTGGAAGCTCAACAACCCCGGCGGCACCACCGGCGCGCTGATCCCGCTGGAGTTCGGCTGGAAGCCCATGGTCAACGGCCTGCCGGGTTCCTACCGCGTCGGCGTCTGGTACAACACGTCCAAGGGCAACGACCTGTTCTACGACGTGAACCACCAGCCCATCGCCCTCACCGATGGCAAGCCGCTGCAGCATGACTCGCGCCAGGGCGCGTGGATCACCTTCCAGCAGCAGGTCACGGGCGAAGCCGGTGGCAAGGGCGCCACGGTGTTCCTGAACATCACCTCGGCCGACCACGCGACCTCGCAGACCAACAACCAGATCGCGCTGGGCATGGAGTACAAGGGCATCTTCGATCGCCCGAACGACTTCGTGGGCGTGGCCTTCGGCGGATCGCACGCCAACGGCGAATACGCCAAGCGCCAGCGCCTGTTCAACGCCGCCAACCCCGGCCAGGCGCAGATCGTGCAGAGCGGCTACGAGAAGGTCACGGAAGTCTTCTACAGCTGGTCGCCGATCCCGTCGATCGCGCTGCGCCCCAACCTGCAGTACATCCAGGACCCGGGTGGCAGCAACAAGCGCGACAACGCGTTCGTGCTGGGCCTGAAGACCAGCGTAGCGTTCTGATCCAAAGGCCCGGGCACTGCCCGGGCCTTTTTTGTGCCCCTACCGAAGGGTGGGAGCGGATCGTATCCGCGATGGGTGCTCGCATACCGAATGGCTATCGCCGGACACGGTCAGCTCCCACCCTTCCAGTAGACAGCAGCGGCCAGGCCTAGGCTTCGTTCTCGGCCGAGGCGGAGAGCTGAAAGCCCTCGTCCCCTTCATCGACCACCAGCCGCATCACGATGGGGCGGCAGCACACCTGGCAGTCCTCGATATAGGTCTGGCTGCCGGCCGAGGTGTCCACGGCCACCTCGATGGTCTCGCCACAGTAGGGGCAGGCAATATCAGTGAATTCGTACATGGCGCTATGCTACGCCGTTGCGGCAACACGGATACCTACCCATGATCGAACTCATCGGCTTCGACGGCGACGATACCCTCTGGCACAGTCAGGAATACTACGACCGTGCCCAGGACGAGTTCGAAGCGATCCTCGGCAAGTACATCGATCTGGGCAGCCACGGCCTGCACGACAGCCTGCTGGCCACGGAGCGCGGCAACATCGCCCTGTTCGGTTACGGCGCCAAGGGCATGACGCTGTCGATGATCGAATCGGCCATCGAACTCACCGATGGCCGCATCGAGGCCCGCGACATCCATCGCATCGTGCGCCTGGGCAAGGACGTGCTGGCCCACCCCGTCGAACTGCTGCCGGGCATCCGCGCGGCGGTGGAAGCCGTGGCCGCCACCCACCGCGTGGTGCTGATCACCAAGGGCGACCTCTTCCACCAGGAAAACAAGGTCGCCCGCTGCGGCCTCGCTGACGTGTTCCATCGCATCGAGATCGTCTCGGAAAAGGACCCGGCCGCTTATGCGCGCCTGTTCCGCGAATTCGACGTACCGGCCGAACGCTTCGCCATGGTGGGCAATTCGCTCAAGTCCGACATCGCGCCCGTGGTGGAGCTGGGCGGTTGGGGCGTCTACATGCCCTACCACAGCACCTGGGCCCACGAAGTGGTCACCGGCTTCACCATGACCGAGCGCGTGGTCGAAGTCCGCGGCGCCGACGGCATCCCCGCCGCCATCCAAAGCATGCAAACCCTGTAGGAGCGCGCCTCGCGCGCGACCGTTAAAACCGAAACGCAGGGGCCATCAGAACCGCGCCCAACCGCCGCTCCGCCTCATTTCATGGCATCCCCGTTTTACAGCACGTCCTGAGGCTGTCGCGCGCGAGGCGCGCTCCTGCACACACATTTCTTTCGCACCCTTGCCACCACCCTGTCCCCGTACCAACGGAGGACACGCGTGGATCGAAGGATCAAACTTGGCCTGCAGGTGGTCCGGACCACCGCGAAGGGCTTCAGCGACGACGAACTGATGACCCGCGCCGCCGCGCTGGCCTTCTACTCGGCCCTCTCCTTCGCGCCGCTGCTGGTGCTCCTGCTCTGGGTGGTGGCCTCGCTGCGCCCCGAATGGCAGGCCCAGCTCATCGACAGCCTCAACGGCCTCGTCGGCCCGCGCGCCTCGGACGCGGTGCGCCTGGTGATCGCCAACGCGAAAGAAAAACCCAGCGTCGGCAGCATGGCCGGCCTGATCGGCCTGGGCGTGACCCTGGTCGGCGCCTCCGCCGTGTTCGCGCAGCTCCAGGGCGCCCTCAACCGCGTCTGGAACCTCCAGCCCCGGCCCGGCAACACCAGCCGCGCCATCCTCGGCTGGCTGCGCGCCCGCCTGCACGCGCTGGGCCTGCTGCTCTCCCTCGCCTTCCTGCTGGTGATCTCCTTCTCCGCCAGCACCCTTATCGCCGTCTTCGTGCGCGGCGGCACCACCGGCTGGCACCTGCTGGAAATGGTGGTCTCGCTGGCCGTATTCATCGTGATCTTCGGCGCGATCTACAAGGTGCTGCCCGATGCCATCATCGAATGGCGCGACGCCATCATCGGCGCCAGCCTCACCGCCCTGCTCTTCGTCATCGGCAAGTTCGCCATCGGCATCTACCTGGAGCGCAGCAACGTCGGCGGCCCTTATGGCCCGGCCGGCGGCGTGGTGGTGCTGCTGGTCTGGGTCTACTACTCCGCGCTCATCCTGCTGCTGGGTGCGGAGCTGACCGAAGCCGTCGCCGAGGCCCGTGGCACGCCCATCCGGCCCCGTCCCTACGCCATGTCCACGAAGACACCACCCGCTACTCACGAAGCTGCGGGTATCTATGACAGTCACAGAAAGGAGGACTCGCCATGAAGACGCATCTCATCGCAGCCGCCGTGCTCACGCTCGCCGCCGGAACCATCGCCTCGGCGCCCGTCGAGGCCCAGGCACGCCGCAGCCAGCACCAGGTATGCCGGAACGTGCAGGTCAAACAGATCAACTCCAAGGACGACAACCGCCTGATCGGTACGGGTGTCGGCGCCGTGGCGGGCGGCCTGCTCGGCAATCAGGTCGGCGGCGGCAAGGGCAAGACCCTGGCCACCGTGGCCGGCGCCGTAGGCGGCGGTTACGCCGGTAACCAGATCCAGAAGAACCACCAGGACAAGAACGCCACCTACACGACCAAGCGCGAATGCCATTGGGTCGACGACTGATGTAAGGCGCCGGCGGGAACCCCGGTCTCTCATGGGGAGGGTGCAAAGGCGCCCCTCCCTGCTCCCCCGGAGGCTGTATGAGCACCGATCCCGAGCGCCGGCGATTCCTCGGCGTACTGGCCGCCACCGCGGCCTTTTCCGTGTCCCTGCCGTTCATCGTGCGCGGCACCCGCCCCGCCGTGGCCGCGGAAGCCCCGCCACCGGCCACGGGCGATGTGACGCTGGATTGTTTCGCACCCGACAAGAAGCCCCTGGGCCCATGCACCGAGCCCCGCGTGGTGATGACCGACGACCAGTGGCGCGCGAAGCTCGACAAGCGCTCCTACTACGTCACCCGCCACGAAGGCACCGAGCCGCCGTACTCCGGCCCCGGCTGGAACCGCCACGACAACGGCATCTACCGCTGCATCGGCTGCGATACGGCGCTGTTCGACTCAGCGACGAAATTCGACTCGGGCACCGGCTGGCCCAGCTTCTGGCAGCCCATATCCAAGCGCAACGTCGTGCAGACCGACGACCGCAGCCTCGCCATCGAAGACCGCACGGCCGTAAGCTGCGCACGCTGCGGCTCGCATCTGGGCCACGTGTTCGACGACGGCCCCGATCCGACGGGGTTGCGCTACTGCATGAACGCGGTAGCAATGCACTTCGTACCCGTCCCGGGCGTACACATCACGCTGTCCTGAAACACCCCAACCCCACTGTAGGAGCGCGCCTTGCGCGCGACCGGTTGAAACGATACCGCTTCGTAGTAAAGCAGCCCGTGTGGTGTTTCGCTCCGTAGGGTGGGCTCGCCTGTCGCCCTCGCATCGGCGCTGGAACGTGGCGTTGCAGAGGCGACGGGGGCGGCCCTTGGCGCGCCGGCCTGCGGTGTCCCTCGGGAAAGGAGGAGCCGCTGCGCGGCTCAGTGTTTTGATGGCTTGCGCCCCTTCGGGCCCGGGGAGCGGGCGGGGTTTCTCGACTCGGCCTCCGTGCCTCGGCGAGAAAGACGGGTCATCCTGACCCGTCCCCTTCGGGCCTTTTCCGCCCGCTCCCCTCACCTCCATCACCTCGCGCCAAGAGCCGCCCCCGCCGCCTCTCCCCATCGTGATCGCGGCTTGTTGTAGGAGCGCGCCTGCGCGCGACCGGTTGCCGCGAAAACCATCATCGTTTCGATGCAACCGGTCGCGCGCAAGGCGCGCTCCTACAGGTATGCGGTGTCGCACGATGGATCGCCGATGCGACCTGCGCCAGCTCACAACTAAGCTGACGTAGCTACTGGCGTGTAGGAACGCACCTCGCGCGCGACAGCATCTTCGCGAAAGCGCTGCCACCAACGGAGTCGGAGCCGATCGCATCGGCGATGGCGGTGTAACGGGTTTGCGCGAATACGCTGCTCACACAAAAGCCGATGCAACGTCATCGTGTTTGCTGGCGAACCGAGGCGCTGGGTTCCTGCGTGCGCAGGAACGACGTGTATCGAATGGGCCAGCAGTGCATCAAGCAGGCGAACGTCAGGCGTATGGGGGACGAGGAGCGTACGCTGGGAGGGGCGAAATGATCGTGGGGCTGTGGGAAGTGGGTGTCGCGCTGGTGTTGCTGGTGGTGAACCTGCTTGTCTACATGAGCAGCTATGGCAGGTCTTGTTCACTCGCGACGGGCGCGCGGATATTTTCGGTGTTGGCGTTTGTGGCGTTTATTGCCGGGTCGTTCGCCGTGGGGACATGGCGGCGCACGGGTGTTTGCTGCCGTGGGAGGCATGGCCGGGCATGGTGTTTGACGCGGCGAGTGCGGGATTGGTGGGCACGTCGCTGGCGGCGGTCTGGCTTTGGGGATGTCGCGGTAGCGATGTGCCTGACGACACCGTATCCCTGTAGGAGCGCGCCTTGCGCGCGACCGGTGATATCGAAACGATGAAAATGTTTCGCGACAACCGGTCGCGCGCAGGCGCGCTCCTACAAGATCACCGTGAGATCGGTAGAGGCGGCGGGGGCGGCCCTTGGCGTGACTTGATGGAGGTGAGGGGAGCGGGCGGAAAAGGCCGCGTAGCGGGGCCGGCCAGGAAGGCCGGCCTTTTTCGCCGAGGCAGGAGCCGAGTCGAAAAACCCCGCCCGCTCACCGGGCCCGAAGGGGCGCAAGCCATAACACACTGAGCCGCGCAGCGGCTCCTCCTTTCCCGAGGGACACCGCAGGCCGGCGCGCCAAGGGCCGCCCCCGTCGCCTCTGCTCCGCCACGCATGAGCGCCGATGCGAGGCCGATAGGCGAGCCCTTCCTACGGAGCGACGCACCACACGGCCTGCTTTACTACGGAGCGACACCGTTCCAACCGGTCGCGCGCGAGGCGTGATCCTACATGGGGGTGAGTTTGAATTCCTTGGGCGGGGTTTCGCCTTTGAGGTAGCGCACGAAGTAGTCCCAGCGGCGGCGTGTCATGTATTGCGTGGCGGCGCCGTAGCCGTGGTGCGCGTTCGGGATCATCACCAGATCGAAGTCCTTGTTGGCCTTGATCAGTGCATCCACCACCAGCAGGCTTTCATACGGCGGCACGTTGTCGTCCGACGTACCGTGGGCCAGCATCAGGTGGCCCTTCAGGCCGTCCACCCACTTCTGGTTGGCCTGGTCGTCGTAGTTCGACTTGCCATCCTTGTCGGTGACCAGGAGGCCCTGCCACTTCTCGGCCCAATCGTCTTCGTAGTTGCGGTTGTCGTGGTTGCCCGACTCCGAGATGCCCACCTTGAACACGTCCGCGTAGCGGAACATCGCCGTAGCCGTGGCATTGCCGCCACCGGAATGACCCCAGATACCCACGCGATCGCCATCGATCCACGCATTCTTCTGCACCAGCTGCTTCACCGCCGCCACCTGATCGGGCAGCGTGTTGTCGCCGATGTTCTTGAAATACGCATCGTGGAACGCCTTCGAACGCCACGGCGTACCCATGCCATCCACGGCCACCACGACAAAGCCCAGTTCGGCCAGCGCCTGGTTATCACCGTGCGACGGGGCAAAGCTGCGCGTGCGCACCGAGCCGACCTGCGGGCCCGGATAGATGTAGACCACCAGCGGATATTTCTTCGATGCATCGAAATGCGACGGCTTGAACATCTGGCCGTAGAGATCCGTCTTGCCGTCGCGCGCCTTCACCGTGAACGCAGTCGGCGGCACCCAGCCCGCAGCCTTCAGGCGCGAGATATCGGCCTTCGCCACTTCCTTCACCGTGGCACCCGTGTCGCTGCGACGAACGAGCGCGACCGGAGGCGTATCGATGGTGGAATACGAGTCGAAGAAATACGTGCCGTCCGTGGACAGCGACACCGTGTGGTCTGCGTTCTCCGGCGTGAGCAGGGTCAGACCCTTGCCGTCGAAGCCCACCTTGTAGAACTGCTGGTAATACGGATCGACACCCTTCTCACGGCCCACGCCGCGGAACCAGATTGTTTTCGTCTTCGCATCGATGCGCAGCACCTGGGTGACGTTCCAGTCGCCACTAGTGATCTGGTGCTCCAGCTTGCCGGTCTTCAGGCTGTACATGTACAGATGACCCCAGTTGCTCCGCTCGGAGAACCAGATCACCTGGTCGGTCTCGGGCACGTACTGCCAGTTGGCCGTGCCGTTGCCGCTTTCAAAGTATGTCTTGGCCTTTTCGTCGAACACCGTGCGCACGTCACCCGTTTCCGGGTTGGCGATGCGGAACCATTCCTGCGTGTGGTCACGCGAGGTGGAAACGAAGGCGATGCTCTTGCCATCGCTGGCCCAGCGCACGTCGTCCCACACACCAGGGCTGCACGAAACGTCGTCGCACAGCGTCGAGCGATGCTGGTCGGCCGGCATCTTGAAACGCACGAGCTTCTTCGTCGGCACGTCGATCACGACGCGCTCGATCATGGTCACGTCCTTGTCGCCCGGCAGTGGATACTTCCACGTATCGACCTTCGGATGACCCACGTTCACGCTCACCAGCGTCATCTCGCCGGTCTTGCGCTGATCCTGCTGGAAGGTCGCGATTTTCTTCGAATCCGGCGACCACACGAGGATCGCCTCGTCGGTGTGCTTCCAGCCGGCGTTGTCGGTGGCGTAGCCGTAATCCTTGATGCCGTCGGTGGTCAGCTGTGTTTCCGCGCCGGTGGCGATATCGCGCACCCACAGGTTCCAGTTGCGGATGAAAGCCTCGGACTTGCCGTCCGGCGACTTCAGGCCCGGCTCGTCGCCATAGGGCTTGCCGTTCGCATCCTTCTTCACCGCCGCAAGCTCGCACTTGTCGAAGAGCTTGTCGCAGACGTACTGCTTGCCACCCGAGGTGACGTCGACGCCATCATCCGGACGCACTACGAAATCGCTCACCGGCAGCTTGGCGACGTCGACCTTCTTGCCCGTCGCGGCAGAAAGCGCAGCGGCAAGCTTGTCGCGGTCGAATGCACGGGTGGCCTGCCCCGTGGCGAGGTCCAGGCGCAGGAACTGGTCGCCGTCCTTGTCGTGATCGCGATACCACAGGTGGCCGTCATCGATCCACTTCACTCGCTGGATCGAGTGATCGACCAGCGGCATCGTGTTGTTGGCGAGCATGGCATCGGCGCGACGATAGTCCTCGACGCTCACCGTCTGGGCAGATGCCGCCCCGATCAGGCCGAAAAGAACGACGCCAGACAGCGCCGGGTGAAGTTTGTGCATAGGATTCCCCGTGGAGGCACGGCAGCAGGAACAGCCACTAAATGGGCGAGGCTATCCCCCGGGGCGCAGGCCGGCGTATGCCATTGGTCATGGATGGCCGCCATCCCTGCCCACGCGGAAGCGATGGGACTGCCGCTCGACCATCTTCAGGGCCAGGGCATCGGGAAGCAGCTTGAACAGGATCTTGATCGCCGTATTTACCTTTCCGTTGACGTAAACGGCCTTTCCGGCCTCTACGGCATCCATGCCCTGCTTCGCCACCGTCACGGCGTCCATCCACAGATGGCTGGGCATCTTCGCGACCATGGCCCGCGAGCCGGTGACGTCGTGGAATTCGGAATAGGTGAAGCCCGGGCACAATCCCGTGACGTGAACGCCGGTGCCCCGGGTTTCCAGTGCCAGCGACTGCGAGAATTTCACCAGATAGGCCTTGGACGCGCCGTACAGCGTATGCCCTGCCGAGCCGGGGATATGCGCTGCCAGCGAGGCCACGTTGACGATGCGGCCGTAACCGCGGGCTTTCATGCCCGGCAGCAGGCGATAGGCCAGTTCGGTGGGTGCCGTCATCAGCACCTGGATAAAGGCCGCCTGCGCTTCCCAGGAGGCTTCGTCGAAGAAACCGGGCACCGCGTAGCCGGCATTGTTGATCAGTACGTCGATGTGCAGGTGTTGCGCATCGAGCGCAGCGACCAGTGCTTCGGGTCCGTCCACGCGGGACAGGTCCAGTGGCGCCACGATGGCGTCCACCCCGTGACGGTCGCGCAACTCGGCGGCCAGGGTTTCAAGGCGGTCGGCACGACGCGCGGTGAGCACGAGATCGTGGCCGCGACGGGCCAGCTCGCGGGCGAAGGCCTCGCCGATGCCCGAGGAAGCGCCGGTGACCAGTGCGCGTCGATTGGATGCCATGGAATGCTTCTGCCTGCAATGGTGTCGATCGCAAGTATGCACCGCGCCAGCATGAACGAATGCACGTCCGTGGTGGTGGTGGCGACGGCGATTTCACGACCCCGTGCCGGTTCCGGCAGCGATGCTGGACCTTCCTTACACCCCACACGGAGATACGCCATGTCCAGTACCGACCACGACATCAAGGTCCTCAACAATCTCATCGAGACCACGATCGACAGCGCCGAGGGCTATGGTGAAGCGGCCAAGGACGCGCACAACACGCGTTACGCCGCCTCCTTCCAGCAGCGCGCCGCCGAACGTCGCCAGGTGGCTACGCGCCTTCAGCAGCAGGTGAGCTCGCTGGGCGGCAAGCCGGAAGATGACGGCACCGTGCTTGCGAAGGCTCATCGCATGTTCGTGGAGCTTCGCGCGAAGATCGGATCGAAGGACGATGTGGCCATCGTCGATGAAGTCGAGCGCGGCGAGGATCACATCAAGGCGAAGTATGAGGATGCCTTGAAAGATAACGATGTCACCGCGGGTACGCGTTCGTTGATCAACGAAGCGTATGTGTCGGTGAAGAGCGGGCATGACCAGATGCGTGATCTGAAGCATGCGTTGCATGGCGCCAAGTAAGCATCTGGCGAAATGCAGAGGGGCCCTTTGAGGGCCCCTTTTTTTGCTTCGTAGGTTGGTGTCGCGCGCGAGGCGCGCTCCTACAGGTACGCGGTGGGGCTGGCTGTCGCGCGCGAGGCGCGCTCCTACAGCGGCTCGCAGCCTTGTAGGAGCGCGCCTCGCGCGCGACCGCTCTGTTACTTGCCCTGATCCTCGGCCATCAGCGCGTTGATCTTGTCCTTGTGCGACTCATAGAAGGCCACGTTCTTCTGGTTCACCTTCGACTGGTCGACATAACCGGCCAGCTGCGGATTGCTCTTGGCCTCCGAGGCGATAGCCGCATTGGTGACGGCCAGGTTGGCCAGCAGGAATTCACGCGGGGTGAAGCCGTTGGCCTTGATCAGCGGACCGATACGCGGATCGGAATCGGTGATCTGCTTCGCCAGGTCGTCGAGTGAGTGGATCTTGCTGAAATCGGTCTGTGCGTTCTTCGGCTGGATGCCCTGCTTCTTGGCCTCCTGCGACACCTTCACGATACGGTTGAACACGTCGTCGTTGAGGTTGTAATCCTGGATGGCCTGCTTGTCGGAGGCCGGGATCTGCGCGGCCGGGTTCGGCGCGGCATTGCCCTGAGCCTGCGGAGCCGGGGCGGCCTGCTGCGCGAAAGCGGCAGGTGCGAGAGAGGCGGTGGCCAGCAGCGCGGCGAGAATATAGCGATGTTTCACGGGCGTCTCCTTGAAATCGGTCGTGGCTGGACGATGGGCCAGCATAAAAGGCCGAATGTTACGTATGTGTGGGTGCGGTCAGATTTTCTTCAGGAATCTTCGGCACATTCCAACCCATGGCGTTATAGAGGTGGTAACGAAGGATCCCTGTGTACTCATGGATCGCGAAATCCGCGTAGAAGATGTTCTCCGACGAGGGCAGCCAGTCATATCGCGCGTTGACGTAATCGCCCCTGACCGGCTCGGCACGAATGCCGAAATGCGCGAAGTACAGCACGGAACGCTTCAGGTGAACGCCCGAGGACACCAGCACCACCTTGTCGGCCCCGAAGGTTTTCAGTAGCGGCTGGGTGAACTGCGCGTTCTGGAAGGTGTTCATGCTGTTGCCTTCGAGCACCAGGTCAGCACGCGGCACGCCGAGTCGGTCGAGCGTGATGGCATAGGTCTCGGCTTCCGAACGGCCGAGCTTCATGGCATCGCCGCCGCTCACTTCCAGCTTGCATTCGGCCCCGGTGGCCTTGCACGAGCGATACAGCTCAGTGGCCCGGAGAATGCGGCCGTTGGCATAGAAACTGGGCTCGACCACGCCCGCGCCACTGCGTACCGTGCCGGCACCCAGCAGGATGATGTAGTTACGCTGCCCCCAGCTCGTCACGTCCGGCGGAAAACCCGATTGCAGGTTGCCCAGCAGCGTGCCGGTAAGCGGCCCGCAACCGGCATAGAACAACCAGGCCAGGGCCAGCACGATAAAGACCGGACCCGAGCGGCGGCGACGACGCCACAGCAGAAGGAGTCCGATGACGAGAAGCAGCAGGAAGAAGGGTACGATCATGGGGGCGGAGCGTAGCAAACCCCGACGTCATCCGTGCAACCGTCGACGGTGTACATTGCAGGCACCATCAGGGATGCAGGGATACACGTGGCGATCGACGAGGCGATCAACCCCGGACGCGACGAACGGCTCACGGCCGAACGTGCCTACGAACTGTACTGGGCCGACCTGCTGGGTGCCGATGCCACCTTCCTGTGCATCGGCGAAGGCTGCCAGGCACTCCTGATCTGCGCCTGTCTGGAGAAGCCCGAACAGAACCTGCGCATCCGCCCTTACTTCCGCTCGCGGCGCCTGGAAGACCACGCCGACACCTGCGAGGTCGTGCGCGGCAAGGACGGCGACCGCAAGGAGAAACTGCCTGACGTGTTCGAGGCCCAACGGCCGCTCGATCACTTCCGTGCGGTGCCGCCCGTCACGGCGCCGGCCACCGCTACGACCACCCCGCCACTGCCCCGGCGCACCACCAGCGGCGGTGGCAACCTACCCCGGGCCAGCCACTACTACCGGCTCTCGTCGCTGGTGCAGAAGTTCCTGGAACACCGTCGCGACAACGACCTCGACGAGGCCAGCGTGGAGATCGGTGGCGAGAGCACCACCTATGCCGAGCTGTTTCGCAACGTCTACCGGCAGAAGGTCGCCGATCTCACCGCCACGCGTGCCGTGTGGTGGGGCAAGGCCACCCTGCGCGCGACGAAGGAGGGCGGCTATTTCCTCACGTTTACCCGGCCCTTCCGGCACGACGACAGCGAGCTGCGGCCCACCATCACCCTGACGGCCAGGGACATCGACGCCTATGCAGTCCGCCGGCTCCTGCGCGCGCGGCTGGACAAGCTGATCGACGAAGGCGGCCGTTGCGTGGTCTTCGTATGGGCAAAGCCCTGGATGCCGAAAAACACCGAAGAGCCCTTCGTGCGTTTCTACGTCAACAACCTCGATCACATCGACGTGCGCGGCACCGATATCCTCGAAGAGCTGAAAAACACCTCGCGCATCGCCCGCTGAGCGACGGTCCCTTGACGTGCGACGGTGGAACATCACCCCATGACACGCCGCAAACGCCTGCGCCTGCCCTTCGTGCGACATCCCCGGGATGCCTCGCAGGAATTCGACGATGCGAGCTATGACGGCGGTATTTCCGGGGGTTCGTACCTCCGGCACGTGGTGCTCGCGGTGGTGATCCTGACCATCCTGGCGGGTGTCGTGCGCTGCGTCACATAACCATTTCCGGCCGTCCCCCATTCGGGGGTAGGGCTCAACCTTTGCGTGCGCAATGCTTTGATCCTCCCCCCGAGCGCCGAGAGGATCGGCACCGATGTACCGCATCGACACTAGCCTTCCCCCAGTCCCCCCCCGCCCCGCCACCGTCATCGTCGACCTTGCCCAGCGCTCAGCCGCACTGGACCGGGGCGACCGTCCCGGTGCGGAAAACCTGCTGGAAAACCTGCGCGGACGTGCCGCCCTGACCGAGATCGTTCTCGACGGGACGGCCGACGACCTGTTGCTGGTCTACCGGGCTGCCCGCGCCACGGATGGAGACGGCGCCGGCGCCATCTTCTTCCGTCGCCAGGCCGACGGGCTGACCTGCACGCAGGGTCATCCGCCTGCCGTACGGACGCTGGCCAGCATCCTCTTCGACAGCTTGCGCACGGATATGCCAAATACACCGCTGGTCGCCCACGTTGCCCTCGCCCTGCGCGCGATCCTGCCGTGCAGCCCCTCGACTGCCGAACCCAGCGGCATCACCCGCGGCGGCCTGGCCGGATGGCAGGAGCGTCGCGCCGTGGCCTTCATGGAAGAGCGGCTCGACCAGTCCTTCCCCGTGGCCGCGGTGGCCGAGGCCTGCGGATTGTCGGTGAACCATTTCTCCCGCGCCTTCCGCCGGAGCATGGGCAAGCCGCCACACCGCTGGTTGCTCGACCGTCGTATCGAACGTGCCCAGGCCCTGCTTCGCACCAGCGACATGTCGCTGGCCGATGTGGCCCTGGCCTGCGGTTTCGCCGAACAAAGCCATTTCACCCGGGTATTCACCCGCACCGTCGGCATCCCGCCGGGGGCATGGCGGAGGTCGGCAAACTGATGAGCGGCGTGGACATGACAGCTACGGCAGCCACCCACGCCGAACGTCCGGCTTTCGAGCACGGCGCCATCGTGGTCGAGCGCGACGCGAGTCCTTCCGCCGCGCTCGCCCTGGGACGTGATCTCATGCTGGCCGGCTCCCGCCTGCGCGATGCGGTGGGGCGCCGGGCCCAGCGCGAATTCGGGATCACCGCCCTGCAGGCGGAAATGCTCCTGCTGCTGGCCGGTCGCCGCAGCATGATCTCCACCGAGCTGGCGATGGCCTGCGGCGTCAACGCCAGCACCGTCACCCATGCGGTGGATGCCGGTATCGAACGTGGCCTGATGGGCCGCGAGCGCAACACCGCCGACCGCCGCCTCGTGGACATCGCGCTGACCCCGCTGGGCAAGCGCATGGCCGACCGGGTGCGCACCCTGGTGGCCGAAGTGGCCGGCGATGCCCTGAAGGGCATGCTCCCACCCGACCTGGCCCGCTTCGCGGCGAGCCTGTCGCATGTGGGACGAAACCTCGAAAAAAGCTGAACCGACAAGGGCGGTCGTCAGACCGCCCGGCGACCCAGGATGAGGTGCAGGCCGAACAGGGTGAAGATCACCCCTGCACCACCGTCGATCCAGCGCGCCGCCCGTACATAGCCGCGACGCATTGCCGGCAGGGCGAACACCGCCGCCACCACGCCGAACCACAGCATGGTTTCCCCGGTGACCAGCGCCCACAGGCCCCAGCGCGCGGCCGGGTTCACGCCTTCACCCAGGAAGGCCGAGAAAATCGAGGCGAAGAAGATCGCGGCCTTGGGATTGGCAAGGTTCGTGGCCAGCCCGCGCAGCAGGGCCCGGCCCGGGCTGGAATCGCGCACGTCCACCACCGGCACGGCCGCGTCCGGGTTGGCCTTCCACGAAGCGCGCAGCATTTTCACGCCCATCCAGCACAGGTAGGCGCCGCCGGCGATGGCAATGCCACGCTCCAGCCACACCAGCTTGTGCAACAGCAGTTGCAGGCCGAGCAGGGCCAGCGCCGCCCATACGGCCACGCCCATGGCGATGCCGATGACGCCCGCAATGGCTTCGCGGCGCGAGCGGCTGGCCGCCAGCTGGGAAACGAAGAAGAAGTCCGGTCCGGGCGTGATCAGGGCCACGAGCTGCACCAGGGCGATAGTGAGGAAGAGGTTCATGGAACGACCTGTCGCATCGAGCGTTGGGGAATCACGAGATTAAGCGCCGTCGCCCCCGTCGATGCAAGACACCCGCGGTTGCCTCCACCGCACCCGCTGCGATCCCTGGCCTTCCCACCAGCCCACCCGCTAACCACCCGTCGCTCCTGCGAAAGCAGGAGCCCGGCGCCCCGGTCTCCGGACTGGCGAGACGGTTTTTTCGCAGTGCGCCTTGCCCCACACCGCCACCTCCCGTAACCTCCCGTTTTTTAAAGCGGTCACGGGGCTACCCCCGGCCTTTGCAAGGGGTAAGTCACGATGCTGGGTCTCTTGGGCCACGTTCTGTTTGGCCTGTTCGGTTTGGCGACCCTGATCGCCATCGCCTTCTGTTTCTCCAACAACAAGCGCGTGGTCGACTGGAAGCTCGTCGCCACCGGTGTTGGCCTGCAGATCGTCTTCGCCGCCATCGTGCTCAAGGTGCCGCTGGGCCGTGATGTCTTCGACACCATCGCCACCGGCTTCGTGCGCCTGCTCGACTACGTGGACGTGGGCTCGCGCTTCATCTTCGGCAGCCTGCTCGACAGCGAGAAGTTCGGCGTGATCTTCGCCGTGAAGGTGCTGCCCACCATCGTCTTCTTCGCTGCCCTTACCGGCGTGCTCTACCACCTCGGCGTGATGCAGCAGATCGTCAAGGGCATGGCCTGGGTCATCACCAAGGTGATGCGCGTGTCCGGTGCCGAGACCACCAGCGTCTGCGCCAGCGTGTTCATCGGCCAGACCGAGGCCCCCCTGACCATCAAGCCGTACATCGAGCGGATGACCCAGGCGGAGCTGATGACCGTGATGATCGGCGGCATGGCCCATATCGCCGGCTCGGTGATGGCCGCCTACGTCGCCATGCTCGGCGGCGACGACCCGGCGCAGCGCATGTTCTTCGCCAAGCACCTGCTCACCGCAAGCGTCATGGCCGCCCCGGCCACCATGGTGCTGGCCAAGATCCTGGTGCCCGAGACCGGCGAGCCGCTCACCCGCGGCACCGTGCGCATCGAAGTGGAGAAGACCACCGCCAACGTCATCGACGCCGCTGCCGGTGGCGCGGGCGACGGCCTGAAGCTGGCCATGAACGTCGGTGCCATGCTGCTGGCCTTCATCGCACTCATCGCGCTGGTCAATGCGCCGGTGCAGTGGGTGGGTACGCTCGGCGGCGACCACAGCCTCAATGCATGGCTGTCGGTGCAGGCCGGTCATCCGGTGAGCCTCAGCCTCGAAACCATCTTCGGCTGGGTGCTGGCCCCGGTGGCCTGGCTCATCGGCGTGCCCTGGCAGGACGCCACCCTGGTCGGCAGCTTCATCGGCCAGAAGGTGGTCATCAACGAGTTCGTGGCCTATGCCGACCTCGCCCGCCACCTGCCCCAGATGCTGCCGGAAAGCCGCCTGATCGCGACCTACGCGCTGTGCGGTTTCGCCAACTTCTCGTCCATCGCGATCCAGCTCGGCGGCATCGGCGGCCTTGCCCCGAACCGTCGCGCCGACCTCGCCCGCCTCGGCCTGCGTGCCGTGCTGGGCGGCACCATCGCCACCTTCATGACGGCGACCATCGCCGGCGTGCTCGAACGCTTCTGATCGAATGACCGCCGCGCGTCTCCTGGTCGTCGGCGGTTACCACGAGGAAGAGCGCTGGCATGTGCCGCGCCTTCCTCGTCCGGGCGAGCCGGTCGCTGCCACCTCGTTCGAACGCGCACCCGGCGGCAAGGCCTGGCACCAGGCCCTCGCCGCGTCACGCAGCGGTGTGCCCACCGCGCTGATCGCCGCCATCGGCGACGACATCATCGATCCATCCGGATTGCCGGCACGCGGTACTGCGCGCTGGCAGGTCGTAGCCGGCGTGCGCACCGGCCGGGCCACCGAGATCGGCGACGGCAAGAGCCCGACGCTTTCGGTCGTGGCCGATGGGGCCAACGAACATCTCGACGGCGACTTCATCGCCCGGCAGACCGACCTGCTCGCTGATGCCCGCGTCCTGCTGGTTTCGGCGCAGGCCAATATCGATGCCGTGGCCGCCACGCTGGAACTGGCCGGCGAGCGACGCATGCTGCGCCTGTTCGATCCGGGTCCGTTGCCGCCGCGTCTTTCCGTGCGTGAATTCGCCAGCACCGACGTGCTGCTGTTTGACGTGTACGAGTTTGCCCACGCCTGCGGGCGCTTTCTCAATATCGATGTCACCGCGCAAGCGGTCACCGGTATGGGCGATACGACGATCAACGCCCTCGCACGACGTCTGTGCGCGGGCACGGTGGTAGTGTCGCTGGATCGCAGCTGCCTGGTCTCGCATGGCGTGGACCGGCGCGGTGACGACGCGGAGCTTTACCGCCTGCCGACCTGCGGCAAGGGTGATCGTTTCAAGGGCTTGCTGGCAGCAGCCCTGGTCGATTCCCCCCGCTTCCGCGACGCCCTCACCGCCGCCTGCGAGTAACCTCACCCTTGTAGGAGCGCGCCTCGCGCGCGACCGGTTGTCGCGATATGTACCCGTTCGCGACAACCGGTCGCGCGCGAGGCGCGCTCCTAAAAAAACGCCCGCCGGTCGTGTGACCGGCGGGCGTTTTCAAACCACCATCAACCGTTCTTCTGCAACCACGCATCCACGGCAGGCAGGCGCTCCTTGCGCACCTGCAGGCGATAACGGATGTTGGCCACCGCGCTTTCGGCCTCGCGACGCGATGTTGCCGCGAGATACTTCTGCGCAAACGCTTCCACTTTCGGAATCATCGCCTCGTCCAGCGAACCGTAGGCCAGCCGCGGGTAGTAACGCGACGCCGAGGAACCATCGACGAAGGTATCCACCTTGTCCTTGTGGCTCACGGCGAAATCGAAGGCCAGCTCCGGATGACTGCCGGACACGCGCGTCAGCATGCTCGCGCTGTTGGTCGCGCCCGGCTCGTCCGTGATGGCCAGTTCGAGCGCGCGCTTCGCCAGCGCTTCGTCGCGCGTCGAGGCCAGCAGGGCATACAGGCGATCCTTCACCAGCGGCGTCTTCTCCGCCTTCGCCTGCGCATGCAGCTTGTCCCACGTCGCGGCATCCGCGTTGTACGCCACCACGCCGAGGATCACCTTGCGCAGGTCGGGCGCCATCTTGTCGCTCTGGTAACGGTTGCGGGCTTCGGCAATCACCTTGGCATCGCCAAGGCGACCCAGCGTACCGATCAGGCGCGAACGCAGGAGAGTCACCGGCGAGGCTTCGCCCGCCTTCGGCTCCCAGCCCAGTTCGTCGAGCTTCGGGCTCAGGCGCGCGATGGCGAACTTGCGGAACACCGCCTGCTGCTTCGCTTCGCCGTCGTAATACGTATCCAGCCCGGCCAGGTCGCCGGCGATGTCGTTCCACAGCACCGGAGATGCATCGCGCGGCGTGACCTTCACCAGGTCAAGAACGTCGGATGCCGGCTGCAGACCCGTCATGCCCAGGGCCCAGGTATCGGCCACCAGGCCCAGCTGGTCGATCGGCTGCAGCTTCGCGAACGACTGCTGCAAGGCCTTGAACTGCTCCGGCTTGTACGCCGTGCGGTAGTAGGCGGTCTGTCCGGCATTCACCAGCACCGGGCCGCAGCCGGCCACGGTGAGCGTGCCTTCGCCGTCGAGCAGGGTCGAGGCCGGCGCACCGCCCAGCGTTTTCGCAATCACCGGCACGTGCCAGCGCAGCGGCGTCTTGTCCGGGCGATCCCGGGTGAATTCACCCTGCGAAAGCTTCAGCGTGGTGCTGCCATTGGCGCAGGTGACCTCATCCACGCGCACGAGCGGAATGCCCGGCTGCAAGGTGAAGTCGTGGGCGATCGTGCTCACCGGCTTGCCGGCCGCCGCATCGATGGCCTTCCACAGATCGTCCGACACCGTGTTCGAATACGCGTGCGCCTTGATGTAATCCTGCACGCCCTTGCGCCATGCATCCGGGCCCACATAGGCCTCCAGCATGTGGATGACGGATTCACCCTTGGCATAGGTGATGTTGTCGAAAGCCTGGCTGGCCTGCTCCACCGTATCGATGTGCTGCACGACCGGATGCGTGGTCGCCACCGAATCCTGGCTCATCGCCGCCTCGCGCGTACCCACGGCGTCGAGCTCGGTATGCCATTCCGGGTGCAGGCGCTCCGTGGTGCGCGAGGCGAGCCACGAGGCGAACCCTTCGTTAAGCCAGAGGTCGTCCCACCAGCGCATGGTCACCAGGTCGCCGAACCACTGGTGCGCCATTTCGTGCGCGGCGGTGTTGAACACTTCCTGCTTGTCGCCCTGGGTGGAGAACGACGGATCGAGCAGCAGCGAATACTCGAAGGTGTAGATCGCGCCCCAGTTTTCCATCGCCGAGAAGAACTGGCTCTGGCCCGGCGAGGCGATGTTGTCGAGCTTGGGCAGCGGATACGGCACGCCAAAATACGCGTTGTATTCCTTCAACACGGCCTTGCCCGTATCGAGGGTGAACTGCGCCTGCGAGATCTTGCCCTTCTGCGTGATGACACCGATTTCCACGCCATCGGACGTGGTGGTGGCGCGTTCGAAATCGCCCGTGCCGAAGAACAGCAGGTAGGTGGACATCTTCGGCGTCTGCGCGAAGCTCACCTTCGACAGGCCGTTACCGAGATCCTTCGTCGAGGCGGCCGGCATGTTGCTCACGGCCATCTGGCCGCTAGGCACCGTGGCGTCGAGGGTAAAGGTGGCCTTGTAGGCCGGTTCGTCCCACGACGGGATGAAACGGCGTGCATCGGAGTTCTCGAACTGCGTGTAGAGCGCACGCTTCTTGCCGTCGTGCTCGGTGTCGTAATCGATGGCGAACAGGCCGTTGGCCTGCGTGCCGATCTTGCCCGAGTAATCCATCGTCAGGCGGTAGTCGCCGGCGGGGATCGCATGGTCGAAGGTGAATGTGGCGGTCTGCGCCTCTTCATCCACCTTGACCTTCGGTGCAGCAAAGCTGGCCTTGCCCTTCACCGGCGCAAGGGACACCTTCGCAAAGCTCATGTCGATCGCATTGAGCGTGATCGAACTCGTGGGTGTGGCCACCGTCAGGTCGATGGACACCTTGCCGTCGAAGCTGAGCTTGTCGGCGTGCGTGGCGATGGACACGTCGTAGTGCGTGGGCGTGATGCCACGGGGCAGCTGAGTGGTGGTCTGGGCAGCCGGATCGGCAGCCGGCGCGGCGAACGCGACCGACGAGACACCGGCGAGCGCGATGGCGAGCGCACGGACGAGAGGTTTGCGCATGGAAAGGGTGCCCCTGGGGAAGTTGACCCGGCGATAGTCGCGCCGGGCGAGCAAGGGCGTGAAGCGCCGGAAGTCATGGTCCCCCCTGTAGGAGCGCGCCTTGCGCGCGACCGGTTGTCGCGAAATGGAAGCAGATCGCAAGAACCGGTCGCGCGCAAGGCGCGCTCCTACAGGGTTACCAGAGCTTCCACCAGGGGCGGGGTTCGAGGCGGCGGATGGCTTTCAGGTGGCCGCGGGCCGCTGCCTTGCGATACCACGCGCGCGCCACCGAAAGATTTCGCGGTACGCCATCGCCGGTTTCATGAAAACGTCCCAGCTCGTACTGGGCTTCCGGATAGCCCTGCGATGCGGCAAGCCGGTACAGCCGCAGCACTTCCTCGACGTTGCGCGGCACGCCGCGCCCTCCGTCGATCATCTGCGCCAGCAGGCACTGCGCGGCCACATGGTCACGCTCGGCCGCCAGCGCCAGCCAGCGGATCGCCTCCGGATCATTGCGCGCCACGCCATCGCCCAACGCGAGGCGCCTGCCCAGGTCGAACTGCCCCTCGGCATCCTGCGGCCCCAGCCGGGCAATCCTTTCCGGTACTGCTTCAGCCTCCGGCTCGGCATCGAGCATCGCCAGGCGTTGCTTCGCCTCGTTGTCGCCCTGCTCCGCCGCCAGCCCCAGCCAGTGCTTCGCCTGCGGACGATCGACAGGCAGGCCATCGCTGCCGTCCATGAACATGCGCCCCAGCGCGAACTGCGCGCTGGCATTGCCCATTTCCGCCGCGCGGCGGTAATGCAGCGCACCGAGACGGGTACTGCGTGCCACGCCGATGCCATCACAGTACATATGCGCGATGCTGCACAACGCATCGCCATAGCCCCGGGCCTCCGGGCTGCCGCGTTCCACCGCCTTGCTGTAGAAAGCAAACGCCAGCTCGGCATCACGCGGCACGCCACGACCGAAATAATGCGACACGCCCAGGTTCAGGCAGGCCTGGACATGCCCCTGGTCAGCGGCCAGGCCCCACCAGTGCAAGGCCTGCTCACGACTGGCCTCCACGCCCTGGCCGCGCGCATGCATCGTGCCTAGCGCGCATTGCGCCTCGGCATAACCGGTGTCCGCCGCACGCTGGTACCAGATCACCGCCTCGATGGGATCGAGCGGCACGCCCTGCCCCTCGGCGTAATGCTCGGCGAGCCGGCACTGCCCTTCCAGGTGCCCCTGTTCCGCCGCGCGGCGGAACCAATGAGCTGAGCGCTGGCGGTCACGCGCCACTTCACGGCCATCGAAATAAGCTTCACCAACGAGGAACTGGGCTTCCACATTGCCCAGCTGCGCATCGCGCTCCATCCTGCCGAATGCCTGTAAGGCATCCATCGTCTCGGCCAGTTGCCGATCGACCGGGGGCCCTGCTGTTTTCCCTTCCGACATCCCTATGCCCCTGTCACGGCGTAACGCCGTGCGCGCATCATAGGCGCGGCCGGCGAGGCTGGATATCTGCTTTTTAGGCAGCGGGGCATTTTCAATCGAATAACGAAAGTGATGCCTCCGGATACGGGTTTTTCTCGTTGAAAGCGAGGGCCACCATAGGCCTCATCCCCTCAACGGACCTTCCGCCATGAAAGCCATCGCCTATACCCAGCACGGCCTGCCCATCGACGATCCTGCCAGCCTCGTCGAGGTGGACCTGCCCCGCCCCGTTCCTGGTCCCCGCGACCTGCTGGTTGCCGTGCGCGCCGTCTCGGTGAATCCGGTCGATACCAAGGTGCGCAACGGCATGGCCACCAGCGAACCCCGCGTGCTGGGTTTCGACGCGGTGGGACGTGTGGAGGCTGTCGGCAACGAGGTAAGTCTGTTCAAGGTCGGCGACGAGGTGTTTTATGCCGGCTCGCTGATCCGCCCGGGCAGCAACGCGGAATTCCAGCTAGTGGACGAGCGCATCGTCGGCCACAAGCCCCGCAGCCTCGACGACGCCCACGCCGCCGCCCTGCCGCTCACCGCCATCACCGCCTGGGAACTGCTGTTCGACCGCTTCGATATTGCCGAAAAGAGCGGCAAGGGCCAGACCCTGCTGCTGATCGGTGCCGGCGGAGGCGTCGGTTCGATCCTCGTGCAGCTTGCGCGCCAGCTCACCGGCATCACGGTGATCGGCACCGCGTCGCGCGACGAGACAAAGCAGTGGGTGCGGGAACTGGGTGCGCACCATGTCATCGATCACGGCAAACCGCTCGGCCCGCAACTCGAAGCTCTCGGTATCCAGGGGGTGGACTATGCCATCAGCCTGACCCACACCGACCAGTACTACGACCAGCTCGTGGAGATCATCAAACCGCAGGGCAAGCTGGCCTTCATCGACGATCCGAAGACGCTGGACGGCATGAAGCTCAAGCGCAAGAGCATCTCGCTGCACACCGAGTCGATGTTCACCCGCTCGACCTACCAGACACCCGACATGATCAAGCAGCACGAACTACTCGAACGTGTCGCTTCGCTGGTGGATGCAGGCACGCTTCGCACGACCCTGGGCGAACACTTCGGTCGTATCACCGCCGAAAACCTGCGCCGCGCGCACAAGCTCATCGAAAGCCACACGGCCAAAGGCAAGATCGTCCTCGAAAGCTTCTGATCTCCCTGTAGGAGCGCGCCTGCGCGCGACCGGTTTCAGCGATACCGATCCATATCGCTGAAACCGGTCGCGCGCAGGCGCGCTCCTACAGGGGTTAGTCGAGTATGTGGCGGATGCGGGCTAGCAGGTCGTCGATTTCGAAGGGCTTGGTGATCATGTCCATGCCCTGGCCGAGAAAGCTGGCCCGGTCCATCGCGTTTTCCGCGTAGCCGGTCATGAACAGCACCGGCAGCGCCGGCCGCCACGCGCGCGCCACTTCCGCCAGCTCGCGACCGTTCATGCCGGGCATGCCGACATCGGTCAGCAACAGATCGATGGCGTCATCACCACGCAGCACGCGCAATGCGTGCTCCGTGTCATCGGTAACGATGCAATCGTAGCCCGCATCGCGAAGCACCTCGGCGGCCATCATGCGCAACGATGCGGTGTCCTCTACAAGCAGCACCCGCTCGCCGCGCCCGCGTTCGACACTGCTGCGCAATGCAGGCACCGCCTCCACCGCCTGCTCGCTGGCCGGCAGCAACAGGCTTACCTGCGTGCCCTTGCCGACCTCGCTTTGGATACGCGCCTGCCCACCGGACTGCCGCGCAAAGCCGTAGATCATCGACAGGCCCAGCCCCGTACCCTGGCCAAGCGGCTTGGTGGTGAAGAACGGCTCGAACACCTGCGCAAGCACCTGCGCCGGAATGCCCTGGCCGTTATCACTCACGGTAAGCGCCACATAGTCGCCGTCGGCGAGTTCCGCATCGCCACGAATACACAGGCCTGCCGTGCTAACGCGCACCACACCACCATGGGGCATCGCATCGCGTGCATTGATGACCAGGTTGATGATGGCGTTATCGAGCTGGTTCGGGTCCACATTGGCAATGGTGCATCCTTCCGCCAGTTCCAGCACCAGCTCCACGTGTTCGCCGATCGTACGGTGCAGCATGTCTTCCAGCGAACGCACGCGCTCGTTGAGATCGGTAGGCCGCGTATCCAGCGCCTGCTGGCGGGCAAACGCAAGCAGGCGATGCGTCAGCGCCGCCGCCCGGCGTGCCGAACCCAGCGCGGCATCGGCGAAACGATGCAGGCGCTCCGGATTCGCATCACCGATCTGCCGGTTGATGAGGTCGATACCCGTGATGATGCTGGTGAGCAGGTTGTTGAAATCGTGTGCGATGCCGCCGGTGAGCTTGCCCAGCGCGTCCATCTTCTGCGCCTGTAGCAGTTGCAGTTCGGTACGCTCGCGCTCGGCAATTTCCAACGCCAGCTGGAGATTGGCCGTGTCGATGCGCTCCAGCTGGTCGCGCTCGCGCCGGCGCTGTTCGGTGACGTCGTCCACGAAGACGAGCCCGGCATCATGCCGGTGCGGCGTGATGCGCCATTCGGTCTCCCTTTCGCCGGCTGCCGCATGCATCGCCAGCACGCCCCGCCATCGCTGCTTGGATTGCAGCGCCTCGCGCATGCCTTGCAAGCTTTCCGACTGGCCCTGGGCAAAGCAGGTCACCAGTGAGTCGTCGCAGCCTGCATCGCCGACGAGACGGCGGAACGCATCGTTGGCCTCGATCACGCGCAGGCCCTCGTCGATGACGGCAATGGGTGCGGCGATGCTCGTGAATATTTCCCGGAACCGCGCCTCGGCATCGCGCAGTTCGTCTTCCGCCTTGCGCACGCGCAACAGCGTACGAATGGTGGCCAGCAGCACGTCTGGATCGACGGGATAAATGAGGTAAGCATCCGCACCGTTATCCAGGCCCGTGATGAGGTCACCGGTATCGATCGAGGCGGCGGATACATGCACGACGGGCAACAGTGCTGTCGCCGGTGTGTCGCGCAGCTTGCGCACCACGTCGAAGCCGCTCATGTCGGGCAGGTTCACGTCGAGGATCACGGCCGACACCTCGGTCGTTTCGAACAGCATCAGCCCCTCGGTGCCCGTGCCGGCCTCGACGGCCACGTAACCATGGCGTTCCACGGTGCGCCGCATCGCATAACGCGTGGCAGCGTTGTCATCGACGATCAGCAGGCGATCAACAGGCGCCATCGGTCACCTCGGGAGCAAGTTGCCTGGGCAGCACGACATGGAAGACGGAGCCTTTGCCCGGCGTGCTCTCAAGCCCCACCTCGCCTCCCAGAAGATGCGCGAACTGACGGCACAGGGACAATCCCAGGCCCGTGCCGCGTACCCGCCGCTGCAAGGGTGAATCGACCTGGGTGAAGTCTTCGAAAAGAATGCCCTGGAGGTCGGGCGGAATGCCGATCCCCGTATCGCGGACCGAAAAACGCACCCGGCCATCGGCTTCCAGCTCGGCCGAGACACGGACCTCGCCACGTGGGGTGAACTTCAGCGCATTGGAAATGAAGTTGCGCAGGATCTGCGCAAGCTTCTTGTCATCCGTGTAGAGCTTCGGCATGCCCTGCGGCTCTTCGAAGATCAGGTCGGCTTCCGTCGTGTCCACGATGGGGCGGAACATGCCGCGCAGGGCGGCAAACAGGTCCACCAGTTCGAACCACGCCGGGGAGATGGTGATGCGGCCGGCCTCGATCTTCGCCAGGTCGAGCAGGTCGTCCACCATGTCGCTCAGTTCCCGTGCCGCCCCGGCGACGAAACCGACCTGCTTGTGCTGCTCTTCGTTGAGCGGCCCGTCGAGTTCATCGACCAACAGGCGCGTCATGCTGAGGATGGAACCCAGCGGGGTGCGGAACTCGTGGCTCATGTACGACAGGAAGCGGCTTTTCAGCTCGGAGGCCTGGCGCAACTGCTCCGCCTGGATGTCCAGCTCGGCGTACAGCGCCAGCACGCCCTGGTTGGTTTCATCCAGCTCCGCGCGAAGCGCGTCGTTCTCTGCGCGAAGGCGCGCGGTATCGTCATTGCCGCTCATGCGCGATCCTCCAGGGTCATGGCAAAGACCGTGACATCGTCACGGCCGCGGTTGTAATCACGATACAGAAGCGCCGTGACGACGGCGGGATGGCGGGTCACCAGCCCCGGATAGTCACGCAGGTTCCAGCGTGACTGCAGACCGTCGCTATGCATGAGCAGAAGCTTGCCTCGTGCCGCTGGAAAATCGAAGCCCTGCGTACGCCGGGTGGGGCCGCCCACGATGCCGGGATAGGAGGCCAGCCCGCGCGAGCCGCCGAGGTCCTGCAGGCTGGCCGACACGTTGCCGATGCCAGCGAAACGCAGTGCACCCGTGGTGGCGTCGTAACGCGCCAGCGCCACCGCACCACCGCGCGTGGACGACATGGCGGCGCCCAGCGTGCCCATCAACGCAACCGGTTCATCGCCAGGGCCCTCAAGATAGGCCTCCACGCAGGCCAGGGCCGCATCGTGGGCCAGGGCCCCATGCCCCAGCCCGTCCACCAGGACGGCGGCCCGGCCCTTGTCGTGCACGGCGAAGGCCCAGCCATCGCCGCATACCAGTTCGTCGGCCAGCAATTGCTGGGTAGCGCCGAAGCGGATGTCGGAACCGGGAAAAGCCCGGGGATACATACGTGCCAGGACCACGGCGCCACGCTCGTCGGCGTACATATCCATGACCTGGGCCTGTCGCTGTATCGCACCCAGTCCTTCGCCGCGCGAACCCGCCGTGGAGTAACCGTCCGGCAGGCACTGGGCCAGTACGAAACCCGGACCACGATCGACGGCAATCACCTCGACCCCGCGAACGCGGGTGCCGGGCACGACCGCGATATGGACTTCTCCGCCCCGGGCATGACGCAGCACGTTGCTGGCCAGCTCGGTGCACACCAGGGCCACGCGGCCGGTATCCACTTCGTCGAAGCCCGCTTCGAGGGCCAGCTGCTGGGCCACGCGTCGCGCATGGCCAATCTGCGTGCTGTCCTCGATGGGAACCCTATGCGTCAGGCCGCCGGCAAATCTCAGCTCCATTTACAGATTGTCACGCGCGTGCCGACGCCTGGCGCGCTTTCGAGCGAGAACTCGTCGACCAGGCGACGTGCGCCGGTAAGGCCCAGGCCCAGCCCGTTGCCCGAGGTCCAGCCGTCGGTCATGGCGAGCTTCACATCGGGGATACCCGGCCCTTCGTCACGAAAGACCAGGCGCAGCCCCTTGCGTACACCGTCTTCCGCGATTTCCCAGTCCATGTCGCCACCACCACCGTAGGTAACGGCGTTACGAGCCAGTTCGCTGGCCGCGGTCACCAGCTTGGTCTGATCGACCAGGCGCAGCCCGCATTCGACAGCGAGCTTGCGTGCCATCTGGCGCGCCAGCACGATGTCCTGCTCGGTGCGGATCGGTTGCGAACCACTGCGAGCGGAGGTCATTGGTCGTGCACGCGCTTGCGGAGCAGCTTCATGCCGCGCTCCACATCAAGTGCCGTGCTCACTCCCGGAAGATCCAGCCCCAGTTCCACGAGCGTGATGGCCACGGCAGGTTGCATGCCCACAACCACGGTCTCCGCATCCATGACCTTCGAGAGCCCGGAAATCATGCCGATCATGCGACCGATGAAGGAATCGACCATGTCCAGCGCTGAAATATCTATAAGAACGCCCTTGGCCGAGGTGCGGCTGATGCGCTCTGAAAGATCGTCCTGCAGGGTGAGTGCCAGCTGGTCGTGCATATCGACCTGGATGGTGACGAGCAGGAACTCGCCCATGCGCAGGATAGGGATGCGTTCCATGGCGTCAGCCTGCCTTGCTGACCTGGACACCGGAGCGCTTGAGCGCCAGGGCCAGCGCATCGGCGAGATTGGCCTTGGTCACGATGCCCTGGAGATCGAGACCCAGGTGGACGATGGTCTGGGCGATCTGCGGACGCACGCCGCTGATGATGGCATCGGCACCCATGAGGCGGATGGCGGTGACCGTCTTCAGCAGGTGCTGCGCCACCAGGGTATCCACGGTGGGTACGCCCGTGATGTCGATGATGGCGATTTCCGAACCGGTATCCACGATCCGCTGCAGCAGCGATTCCATCACCACCTGGGTACGCTGTGAGTCGAGCGTACCGATCATCGGCAATGCCAGCACGCCGTCCCACAGCTTCACCACGGGCGTGGACAGCTCCAGCATTTCCTCCTGCTGGCGGGCGATGACTTCCTCGCGCGACTTCTGGAACGTGCGTATGGTGTGCATGCCGAGCGAATCGAGCAGTTCGGAAATGGCCCACAGCTGCCCCGCCTGGTCGGCCGGATCGCTTGCGTATTCTTTTTGCAGCAGTTCGAACAGCGGCTGCTTCAGCGAGAAGATGAACTGTGCCGTGTGCGCCGAATCGAAACCCTGCGTCGCGCGGCTGCGCGAGAGCTTTTCGAGGAAGGCGCGCGTTTCGCTCCACTCGTTGCTGGCGACGCTGCTTGCATCGCCCGTGGACGAGCCGTTGATCAGCAGGCGGAGGAATTCCCGCGTCTGCGCCTCAAATTCGGAGTGGGCGATACGGATATCCCGCGACGCACCACTGGCCTCCAGGTTGGCGGACCAGCTCGCCAGCAGGGTGGGCTCGTTGCTGCGAATGGCATCGATGGTGCGCTGGCTGAGTGCGGACATGGGTACCCCCTTTAAAAACGCTATGATGCGGGGAGCCGGGCGGCAATGGAATAGCGCGAATGCAAGGCGTTCGCGTTGACATTGGCTTCACGTCCAAGGCGATATCTGCACGCGATCAACCGCTCCACCAGGCTCCCGGATACCCATGACCCACCCATCCCCCCTCGTCGTGCTGCTCGTCGAAGACGACAACACCATCCGCGAACTGACCGCGATGCTGCTCGAGGGCGATGGACATACCGTGCATACCGCACCCAACGCGGATGTGGCCGAGGCATGGCTCCAGACCGGCAAGGCCGACGTGCTGTTCACCGACGTGCGCATGCCCGGCACGATGACCGGGCAGGAACTGGCCCTGCGCCATAGCGACATGCCGGTGCTGGTCACCTCCGGCGAGCACAAGGACCAGCACCCCTGGCTTACCGGAGGCATGCGTTACCTCGCCAAGCCCTACGACCGGAAAACCCTGCTAGCCGCCCTACGCGAAGTCACCGTGTAGGAGCGCGCCTTGCGCGCGACCGGATGCCTGCGCCCGATCGGTCGCGCGCAAGGCGCGCTCCTACAGGGTGTGTCATGCCGCGTCGCAGCATACGGCTCTCCACTCCGGCCAGCCCACGCGCCCCGCCTCATTTAACAGGACACGATACTTTTATCCCTTGTGGCCGATCCGCGGCCCCCGTATGTTGCGGGGCTTCGTACGATTGCGAGCCGCCGCCCATGTCCCTTCCGCAGGACGCTTCGCCCGAGCATCTCCGGCGCAGCCTTTCCAACCGCCACCTCCAGCTCATCGCCATCGGCGGCGCCATCGGCACGGGCCTGTTCATGGGCTCGGGCAAGACGATCAGCCTCGCCGGCCCGTCCATCCTCTTCGTCTACCTCATCATCGGCATCATGCTGTTCTTCGTGATGCGGGCCATGGGCGAGCTGCTGCTGTCCAACCTGGAGTACAAGTCGTTCATCGACTTCTCCACCGACCTGCTCGGGCCGTGGGCCGGATTCTTCTGCGGGTGGACCTACTGGTTCTGCTGGATCATCACCGCCATCGCAGACGTGATCGCCATCGCCTCCTACGCGCAGTTCTGGTTCCCCGGACTGGCGCCATGGATTCCCGCGGTGTTGTGCGTGCTCCTGCTGCTCACGCTGAACCTCACCACCGTGAAGCTCTTCGGCGAGCTGGAATTCTGGTTCGCCCTGATCAAGATCGTGGCCATCTGCGCGCTCATCGTCACCGGTTTCGGCATGATCGCCTGGCACTTCCATTCGCCGGACGGCCACCAGGCCTCGCTGACCAACCTGTGGAGCGACGGCGGATTCTTTCCCAAGGGCGTCGGCGGCTTCTTCGCCGGCTTCCAGATTGCCGTATTCGCCTTCGTGGGTATCGAGCTGGTGGGCACCACGGCGGCGGAAACCGCGAACCCGGAACGCAACCTGCCCAAGGCGATCAACTCGATCCCCGTGCGCATCATCCTGTTCTACGTGCTGTCGCTCATCGTCATCATGTCGGTGACGCCGTGGCGCGAAGTGCTGCCCGGCAAGAGCCCCTTCGTGGAGCTGTTCGTGCTTGCCGGCATCCCCGCCGCCGCCAGCCTGATCAACTTCGTGGTGCTGACCTCGGCCACCTCGTCGGCCAACAGCGGCATTTTCTCCACCAGCCGCATGATGTACGGCCTGGCGGAAGAGGACCACGCGCCGAAGCCCTTCAAGAAGCTCTCGCGCGCCGCCGTGCCCTCCAATGGCCTGCTGTTCTCGTGCATCTGCCTGTTCGGCGGCGCGATGCTGGTGTACATGATCCCGAACCTGGTCACCGCATTCACCCTGGTGACCACGCTCTCGGCGATCCTTTTCATGTTCGTGTGGTCGCTGATCCTGTGCGCCTATATCGCGTATCGCAGGAAGCGCCCCGAGCTGCACGCCGTATCGACCTACAAGATGCCCGGCGGCGTGTTCATGTGCTACGCCTGCCTCGCATTCTTCGCCTTCGTGCTGGTGCTGCTCACCCTGGAAAGCGACACCCGCCAGGCCCTGATCGCCAGCCCCGTCTGGTTCGCTATCCTGGGCGCCGGCTACTTCCTGCGCCGCAAAAAAGCCTGACCCACCCCTGTAGGAGCGCGCCTTGCGCGCGACCGGTTATTGCGAAAGAAAAAGGTTCTCGCGATAACCGGTCGCGCGCAGGCGCGCTCCTACAGAGTCAGGACTGGGCTTTTATCGCTGCTGCGAAGGCCGCCGGGTTATCTGGCGACAGCACCCATTTCTTGCCCGTCGCCAGCGTGAGCACCACGCCGTGATCGCGGTTGCGGGCGAACACGCGCACGGAACCCAGTCGCCGCGACCAGTACATGCCATGCACGGCAAAGAACCCACCGTTGCCAAAGGTACGAATCAACCCCTGGAAGGCCTCCGGATCGATCTCGACCTTCGCCCCGCGCAGGTTCGCCGTGGCACGCCCTACCTGACGGCGCACGACCAGCTGCCCGTCAGCCACTTCATAGCGAAAGGGCGACAAGGCATAAGTGATCGACAGGATCACCAGCAACAGCCCGGACAGCGGCACGCTGAAGGTGGCATTCGGCCGTGAGGCCATCAGCCCTACGACGAGAAACAGGATCACGAGGGTGAGCATGCCCGTCCAGCGGACCGACCTGCTCATGGTGGTGGCGAAAACGTTCACAAGGAGGGCCTGGGCGTGGGAGGTACCGACGACGAGAACAGGATACGCCCCGGGTTGGCCTCGATATATGCAGAAGCGACGGGCTCCAGCTTGCCGCCCTTGAGCCGCCATGCGGACACCAGCCAGTCGTCGTTCTGACGCCAGCCCACATGCCCGTGCCCGATCAGGCCCAGCAGGGTTTCGTTGCGGAAACGGATCGGAAAGGTGGTGGCCTCGCTGGCATAGCCGCTCATGCTGTAGCCCGTGATCTTGCTGCCGAAGGTGGGCAGCTCGGCGGCACCGGTGTCCTTGCCCTTCGGCGCGATACCGTCGGGTGCGGTGGCCACGGCGACGGCTGCCGCATAAGCCGCCTTGTCCATCCCCTTGTCCAGCCGGTCGATGGTGCCCGGCTGCGGACGCAACGCATAACGCGTGGCGTACTGCATGGCCAGCTTGCCGAACTCATCGCAGGGCGATTCCTTCGGTGCGCAGGCGGCGCCTTTCAGGGCAAGGGTGACGTCGAAGCGTGCAAGCAGTTCCACGGCGGGGCCGAATGCGTTGCCCTGCCAGCGGCTGGCAGCAAAGGTGGTTTCCGCAGTGCCACCGTCCACCCTCAACGCGACGACATCGCTACCGATGCGGGCGATTTCATGTCGCGTCATGCAGTCGGTGCCCCAGATTGGAGGCATATCCACGCCCACTGCCTTGTTTCCATCCCGTCGATAAGGCGCCTCGGAATAGCAATTGGCCGTGCCACCGAGCGCATAAAGCGACCCGATGGGAGAGCCATCCAGCACACGGTTCGTCAGGCGACCGTCGTCCATATCGATCTGCTTGCGCAGCGATTCGTCGGCCTGGAATGGCAGCGACTTCGGGTCCGGTACCTCAACCTCTTTGGCAAGCGTCAGCACACCTGCCGAAGCCAGCGCCTTGACCACATCGGTGGTTCCCGCGGGAATCCCTGGCAACGCCGACTGCACGGCATCCAGGGGACCGCCCGGCTTGTTGCCCACGCCTTTCAGCACGGCAATACGTCGCTGATACAGGCCGGTGAGCGATTCCTGGATCGAATTGTCCAGCGCACTGGCCTTGAATCCCCACGTCACATCGTCGCGACCGGCCAGCCAGTGCCGCTGATCGAGGCGGATCGCATCGGCCAGCTCGGGATGCGCCTGCACGGCGGCCTGGAATGCCTTGCCCAGGTCGCTGTCCAGGGCGGAAAGCTTCGGCGAGGCGCATACCTGTTTCTCTGCCTCGCTGGACGCCTTCGCGCAATCGAAACCCGCCGCACTTGCTGCGCCCGGCGCCAACAGCACCAGCGCCAGCCCGATCAGACCCTTCATCGACGACACTCCTTTCCCGACGGCGGACCAGGATGGCCCGTCTTCGTCCCGGCGCAATTAGACCGTGCCGGGTACCGGGACACCATGGCTGGACCTGCTGCGTCTATCGTGACCCTAAGCAGACGTTCATCGGGTGAGGCTTGATCACCACCCGCAGCCCTGTAACGCAACCGACACAGGCGATACCCAAATTCGGCCACAACCCTTTGGCGCCGGCCGCGCCCCTCCGATAAGCCGCTATAGTCGGGCGATCCATCCGGCCGGCCGAGGGGGCGGGCGTCAGGATGGCACAGGGGAATGCCATGGAAGTCTGCACGGACGCTCTTCGGCGTCACAGGGTCCAGTCGTTGCGGAACGTCGTCCGATGAGCGGCTTCCGTCCCGTTCGCTATCGCCATGACGACGCGCTGACCCGCGTGTCGTGGCAGGCTTTCGAACGGATGATCGCCGAACACTTCCGCCTCAACGGCTATGAAGTGGAACACACCGGCAGCGGCCAGAAGACCCGGCACACCGATGGCGGCATCGACCTCAAGCTGCATCGCGCACCGGAAACCATTCTCGTGCAGTGCAAGCACTGGCCTGCCTTCCAGGTGCCGCACGACGCCGTGCATGAATTGATCGGCATGCTGCATACGGCCGGGGCGACCGGCGCCATCGTCATCACCTCCGGCGAATTCACCAAGGCCGCCATCGATGCCGCGGCGAAGTTCCGGCATATCCGTTTGATCGATGGTCGCGCCGTGCGCGCGATGCTTGGCCCCATCCATGAGCCGGTGGCCATCGCACCGCCGCCTCCCCTGCCGCCACCGTCGTGGAAAACCAGCATACGGGGACACACGATCGTTTCGGTACCTTCCGCACGTACACCCATGCGACATATGCACCTGATGGCCGCCGCCGCAGCCGTACTCGTGATGGCGGTGGCGTTGATGACGCTTTATCGGTTCTACATCCATGAAATCCAGCAGGCGCAGATGGCCGCGTTGCGCGACGCGCCGCCCAGCCAGCCGGTGATGGGGCTTGCACCGATTCCGCTACCATCGATATCCACGCCGCATGGTGCGAGCGAGCTCAATACCATCCATGGTCGTCCGGCGGTGGCACGCGAGGCTCCCGTATCCAAACACGATGTCGTGGAATGGACCCGACGCAACGCCGAGTCGATGAAGATTCTTGACGCATCGACAAGCGAACTTCGCTAGGCATCACACGATCACCATCCCCTTGTAGGAGCGCGCCTTGCGCGCGACAGGCCACATGCAAGGTGCCGGTGATTATGGAGATAACGCTTCGTGTCGGTCGCGCGCAAGCACGCTCCTACGACAGCCCGCCGCCGTGTTTCACGAGCGGCAGGCCGGGGCTTCTGCGGTGTACACGGTCAAGCCATTCGCGGGATTCGTCCAATCGCGCTCAATCAGGAGCACGGTATCCTGCAACCGATGCCGGAATCAGGCCTGCGTACCACCGGTTTTCCGGTTGGCACGCTGATGCGCGTCCTGCCCCACCACGCCTGTTCGACCGCCGCCCAGTTCGACGGCTACCACGTGATTTCCGATGCCCCCGGGGCCGCTCCCTACTGGCCGCGATTCCGGGGCTGGTAACGACCTCATGCATATCATCGACGAAGCCACCTCCGCCACGCTCATCACCCGGCATATGGCCTATGACGCCATCCGCGCTTCCCTTGCCGCCGCCGTCCTGCCGGATTGCCAGAGCTTTCCCGTGGTGATCGGCAACGGACCGGGCGAAGGGCAGCGGTTCGGTATCAAGTCCGCCACCACGCCCACGCTCACCGGCTTCAAGGTGGGCAGCTACTGGCCGGGCAACGAAGCGCGTGGCGAGACCAACCACCATTCCAGCATCGTCCTGCTCCATCCGGAAAGCGGCCGCATCGCGGCGGTGATCGAAGGCGGCAAGGTCAACACCTTCCGCACCGCCGCCGCCAACGCCGTGGCCACCGACGTGCTGGCCCACCCGGATGCCGCCACGCTCACGGTCTTCGGCAACGGCCACCAGGCCCACCACGAGGTGCTGGCCCTGGCGCTGGTGCGCCCCATTCGCCAGGTGCTGGTGGTGGGCCGCGACCCGGCCCGCGTGGCTGCCTTCTGCGACGGCCTTCAGGCGCAAGGCATCAACGCCCGGCCGGAGGCGGCCGAAGCGGCCTGCCGGCAGGCCGACATCATCACCACCGTGACCACCTCACGCGCACCGCTGTTCGACGCCGCCTGGGTGCGCCCCGGCACGCACGTTTCGTCGATGGGCTCGGACACCGTGGGCAAGCAGGAACTGCCCGTGGCCCTGCTGCGCGAAGGCACGCTGTTCTGTGACCTCGAACGCCAGTCGCGCGTGGTGGGCGAATTCCAGCACGCGCCGGCCTACGTCCCCGCCACGTCCATCGGCCATGTGCTCGACGGCAGCCACCCGGGCCGGACCCGCGACGACGAGATCACCGTGTTCGACAGCTCGGGCATCTCCGTGCAGGACCTCTACATCGGCGAGGCCATCCTCCAGGCGTGGCTGCGATCCCAGGAAAATCAGGGACATTGACGGGTGAGGGGAGTCGTTCATGCGATCATAGGCGCATGAACGACTTCAGCCAGCTCGCCCTCTCCCCCTCCCTGCTGTCCGCCGTGGAATCCCTCGGCTACCCCGGCATGACACCCGTGCAGGCCGAAAGCCTGCCGCACATCCTCGCCGGCAGGGACGTGATGGCCGAAGCCCGCACGGGCAGCGGCAAGACCGCCGCCTTCGGCCTGGGCCTGCTGCAACGCATCGACCCGGAGGAAATCCGCCTCCAGGCCCTCGTGCTCTGCCCCACCCGTGAGCTGGCCGATCAGGTAGCCAAGGCCATCCGCCGCCTCGCGGTGAACATCCCCAACATCAAGCTGCTCACCCTGTGCGGCGGCATGCCGCTGGGCCCGCAGCTGGCCTCGCTGGAGCACGACCCGCACATCGTGGTGGGCACGCCCGGCCGCGTGCAGGAGCACCTGAAGCGCGGCAGCCTGCACGGCGGCGGCATCAAGGCCTTCGTGCTCGACGAGGCCGACCGCATGCTCGACATGGGTTTCGAAGAAGCCATCGACGACATCGTCAAGCGCATCGCCAAGCATCACCAGACGCTGCTGTTCTCCGCGACTTACCCGGACGAGATCCGCGCCGTCAGCGGCCGCGTGCAGAACGATCCCGTGATCGTGCGCATCGATGAACCGCACAACGAAACCACCATCGAACAGCGCGTGGTGGAAGTGGAGCCACCGGTGAAGACCGCCGTACTCTCGCGCATCCTCGCCCACGAGAAGCCGGAATCCACGCTCGTCTTCTGCAACATGCGCAAGGACACCGACGACCTCGCCGCCGAACTCGACCGCCTGGGCTTCTCCGCCCTCGCCCTGCACGGCGACCTCGAACAGCGCGACCGCGACGAAGCGCTGGTGCGCTTCGCCAACCGCAGCTGCAATGTGCTGGTGGCCACCGACGTCGCCGCACGCGGCCTCGACATCGAAGGCCTGCCGCTGGTGGTGAGCTACGACGTGGCACATGACGCCGATACGCATACGCATCGCATCGGTCGTACGGGTCGTGCGGGGGCTACCGGGCTTGCCATCACGCTCGTGGGCTCGCGTGAGCTCAATAAGCTGCGTTCCATTGAGGAGCGTGCGGGTGGAGCAATTGCGCGTTATCCCGCGAAGCCGGGGGATGGGAAGAAAGTGCTCAACCTCGCGCCGAACAAGACGATCGTCATCGATGCCGGTCGCAAGGACAAGCTGCGTCCGGGCGACATTCTTGGCGCGCTTACGGGCGATGCCGGGTTGAAGGCGGCGGATATCGGCAAGATCGATGTGTATGCCACGCGTGCGTATGTGGCGATCAAGCGGGATCTGGCGGGGAAGGCCCTCGCGCGGTTGCGCGAAGGGAAGATCAAGGGGCGGTCGTTCCGGGTTCGGCCGTTGGGCTGATTCACACTCCATCAGGGAAGAACTTCGCATGACCCATAGTTCGAAGCTCACTTTCGTCGAATTGAATCGTCGATTGAGTGAGATGCCTGATTACGACTCAGGAAGGTCAACATCGCCCCAGAAAGCGAAGTTCGGATTGGCCCTGGCGGTGCTGGCGTTCTCCCTGTCCATCCTGGTGAGCAACCTTCCCATTCCGGGAGGTATCCAGATCGTCATCATGCTGCTTTTTCTGGCGCTGGAAATTCTCGGCATCACCTTGAATTTCTGGTATACGCGCCAGGAGTATTTCAGCCTGCGCGCACCGATAAGGAACTTCGCCGAGCAGCTTGACCATGACACCAAATATCATTTCGGGCTGATCGATTGGCTGGCCAGCCTGCCTATCGACACGCTTGAACGCCATTCCGCCATGGCGACCTTTCGGCGAGAACGATTCAATCAAAGGCTCCCACTCTTATTCGGTAGCACGGCAACGCTCGGGATCATTCCTGTATTCATCGCCGTCTACCTTCAGGCCGAACAGTACATGCAGGGAAAGCCATTAGGCCTGGTCGATACGTTGGCCGGCTTGGTCCTGGCGCTTCTTTATGCTTTGAACTGGATGTCTGCGATGATGAGATCGCGCGTCGAAGCCATGGACATGTATTTGCATGAAGCCATTGCCTTGAAGCAAAAAACGGAACGGCCCAGCGAAGACACGGTACCAGCGATGCTATGACGAAAAACGCTGTCGGGCCTGACTCATCAGAATCCGATTTTTCCGGGCTATGTCGCGCATTTCACGACTTAGTTCGGCGTGATTGGAAACGGTCCTCCAATAAGATTCGGACCAGCCTGCAACCTCTTGCCATACCGCCATATCCGCTGGCATCGGCACCGGTGGCGCGTAATCCCTGGCGACAATCGCTCCATTACTAGCCGGCCGATACAACATCGGAAGCATGTCGTAGCTCGGCGTGAGCGACATGGGAAGCGAATCGTCAAGGAAGAACGAGAGATTACCGAAGTGCATGTCTGTGTTGCCGATCATTCGCCCGAACCACCAGCGACGTCGTACACGCTCGACATCTTCCAACTGCACCCAACCGGCCCGGCGCATCCGTTCCGTTGCGCGCGGCCAGTCATCCCGCTCACCATCGTGAGCATCGCTCCATGCAGCAAGGGTGACGCAACCTCGTCGTCCATAAGCGCCGAGGCGATCAAATCGACTTACTTCAAGGCACAGGCGATCCTGTGACCAGACGAGATTCGTCTTCGCACTGTGATCACCATGCTCTGCCAGAAGCTCATCTGCCAGATGCTCGCAGATCAATAAATCCGCCCAGCGCCTAGCCGCAGGAGAACTTCCGACAGACTCACTGAACTTCACGATGACATGACGTGGAGAACCATCTGCATCTCGCACCATGGCTGTGAACTTGGGTTGTTCACCCGCAGCCGATGAACCTACCGACTCTCCGGCCAGTACCTTCTCTGCCAGAACAGTATATCGGGTGTCCCTGTCGGATACGGACACTTCATCATGCGAACCCGTGAGCGCGCGCTCAAGCGCACCTTCACCGAGAACGAAATTACCTTGCTCGTCGCCTCCCTGAAGAAGCAACGCGGTCAGCACAGCGTCGTCGTCCCACATGAGTACATCGGCGTGAAGTCCCAACTCACGCGCCCATCGCTGGGCGAAGAGACGGCCGAGAAATCCTTGGGGGCGCTGATCGTCCAGAAACCATGGGACGCCGGGAAAGACCCCATCGACGAACTCGTCCCGAAACCAGTCAGGCGTACTGTCTATCGATACCTGCACCCCTGCACCGTAAAGGGCCCTCATCTCACCGAATGCCTGTGGACGCCCCCGGGCGTCGATGCGAAACAGGGGCCAGTGCGTGCCCAGCCCGCGCACATTGCGCACAGCGGCATATCGCGTACGGCGAGCCCTTCCAATGCGGATAGCACGATCCCCCTCGGAGTCGAGCATTCGCGACACTGTCGGTTGGCTGACACCGAGTGCAGATGCCAGCTGCTGAGCCGACGAAGGTCCGTGCCGCTGAAGTAGGGCGAGTAAAGGCGATGGGTTGTCGGTGGGCAAGGCCATGCCTGAATAGATACTTGAATAGATTATCATCGTCAAGTGTCAATTAATTCAAATAGTTATGAATATGCATGCTTTATATTTGAATAGATACTTCTAGCAACTTATCCAAGAACTGGCGCCACACGACTCGGTGGCGCCATGCCCACGTACCGGGCGAGACCGCTAGACTGACGCCAATCGTATTGCCCGGATATCGGCAAGGGCATGCAGGCGACGTACGAAGGCCTGAACCACTCAGCGTGAGGGAATATGCAAAAGCACTATCTGATCATCGACGAGTCAGGCGCAAAGGGATATGCCGGAGCCAAGGAAAAATTCGAAGGTGAGTTGGGGGTGATGGCAGGCTTCCTCCTGCCTGCCAACCGGTTCGAACATTACAAGTCATTACTTGATGAAGCCATCCAATCCGCCGAGTTTGATGGGAAGGCACACATCACGGAGGCTCCGCCCGAGGAGCAGGCGAGATTGAGGAAGGCGTTAATCGACACGTTTCAAAAAGAAGGCATCCCTTGGCTATATGAGGCGATTTTCGTCGAAGGCCTCTATCAATCCGAGTTCGATCCGGAACGAGGTGGTGCGAAAAACGACGGGGAATTGCTTCACGCCAAGCTTTTTAGTGACGTCATGATCAAAGCACTTGCATGCCTCCATCCATACCGCGAGGAAGGCGTGTGCATCGAGGTCATCACCGATACGATCGACAATGGCGTCAGGAAGCGACTCCTTCAGGAAATTGAAAGCTATATCCAGGTCATGAAGGGCGAACCCATTGTCCATGAGGAGAAAACGCGTGACAGGGATCCCGCTAAACGGGTCACGCATGTGATGACATCGGATTTATCGAGCGTCAGCGCTTCCGTCAGGTTCGCCCATATCGATATAGGTATCCGCTGCGAACAGTCCTCCATGACGCTGGCCGCGGACATCCTGGCCAACAGCGCCCATCACCATTTGAAACAGAAGTTCAAGGATGACCCTTCTATCGAACTTAACACCAGGGAAGCCATGGCGAGCCACCCTTTAGCCGGGCAGGTCCTCCAAAACCCTCCCGCTACCAAAAGTCAGATAAACAGTCTCAGTGACGTGATTTACCGACGCCTTCCCTAGATGAATTGCCGGTCATGAAGTCGTTTCACGAGGCGTTATTCAGGGCACGACTTGAACGACGTACTTCGATGGAGCCACCCCCACATACCGCGTAAACGCCACACTAAACGTACTCGCAGACCCATACCCCACCCGCTGCGCCACCTCACTCACGCTGGCCTCCTTCTTCCCCAGCATGTGCTTGGCCAGCGCCATCCGCCAGGCGAGCAGGTACTCCATCGGTGCCATGCCCACCGCACGGTTGAATCGCTCGAAGAACGTCGAGCGCGATAGCGCCGCCTCCTTCGCCAGCTGAGCCACTGTCCACGCCTGCGTGGGGCGCTCATGCATCCGACGAATGGCCGCCGCGAGCCGCACATCGGCAAGCCCTCGCAACAGACCCGGGGATGCCGTGACATCCATGGTTGATCGCAGCACCTCGATCAGTAACACCTCCAGCAAACGAGTCAGCACCACATCACGCGCGGGACGTTCCGCCCGGAATTCATCCCTGACCAACCCGACCAGCGCCGCAAGGCGGCCGCCATCGCGGACAAGCACCACCTCGGGCATCAGGGATACCAGCAAGGAGGCATCCGCCGACTCGAACGAACAGTGGCCAATGAGGGAACGCACATCGGGTGGCACGCCGGGCGTGCCCAGCCAGATCTCACCCGGCGCGAGGACGAGGGGTGGCACTTCCGCTTCTTCTGCGGTAGGTGGATCGAAGCTGGTCATGGTGAAATCCTGCGCCGCCGGAATCAGGACAAAGTCACCTTCGCGCAGCACGGTGGGTTCCTTGCCTTCGCGGAACAGCCAGCTGGTGCCTTCGAGGATCACCGCATAGAACGGCTGCCCCACCTCCGTACGCCGGACACGCCAGCGCCCTGCCCCGCATACCCGCTTCGTTATGCCGGCACGCGGCTGGAGCAGCGCGACGACTTCGGCCAAGGGATCGGTCACGGTCGGACTCCTGCTAAAGAAACTCGGACTTGGAATGGTAGCAAGTCCGAAGGCCGGGACCTATCGTCTTTCAGGTCCCGATCACTTAATGGAGTGGCTCATGAAAACCGTCCTTATTACTGGCTGTTCGTCCGGCTTTGGCCGCGACATCGCGCGGTACTTTCTCGAACGCGACTGGAAGGTCATCGCCACGATGCGTACGCCTCGCGAGGATGTGCTCCCCCATTCGACCAATCTTCGTATCCTGCCACTCGATGTCACCGATGCAGAAAGCATTCGCCGGGCCATCGAGGCCGCAGGCCCCATCGACGCCCTCGTCAACAATGCCGGCATCGGCTGGCTGGGCGCGCTGGAAGGGATGCCGATGCAAACGGTGCGGGAGGTCTTTGAGACCAATACCCTCGGCACCATCGCCATGACGCAGGCCGTGCTTCCCCAATTCCGGGAACGTAAGGCAGGCGCCATCGTGAATGTCACGTCATCCGTCACGCTGCGGCCGTTGCTTCTGCTGCCTGTTTATACGGCGAGCAAAGCGGCGGTGAATGCTTTTACGGAGTCGCTGGCCCTGGAAGTGGAACCGTTTGGTATTCACGTTCGTGTCGTGATGCCTGGCCGGGCACCGGACACGCGGTTTGGTGACAACGCGCAGACGCGGATGGATGGTGCTATTCCGGAGGCTTATGCGGGGCTTGCGCAACAGGTGTTCGCGAGGTTCCAGGAGCCGGGGCCGATTACATATCTGGAGGATGTGTCGGAAGCGGTGTGGCGGGCGGTGAATGAGCCGGAGAGTGCGATGCTAATCCCAGCCGGGGAAGATGCTGTGCAGTGGGCTCGGGCAAGCTGACCCAAAAGCAGAGAAGCTTCGGCATTAATGGCATCCACTGAGAGCCCTTACCAGTAGCTGATGCATTTAAGCCTTTACGGCAAATCCGGCTATCTCGTAATCCCAAACTACTATCCCGTCCATTATTCTTAACAGGCGGCTCAACACGAGCCGCCTTAGAAGGCGGACAGGGGCGAACATGGATAGAGCATTCAACCAGACGGCGACGTGGCGCGACGAAGTCATGCTATGAGCCGACGCGGAAAACCGGTAGGTGAGCGCTGGACCGATACGCTGACGGGCATATCTTGGGATGCGTTCGAGCGCCTGATCGCAAACCACTACGTTGGGCAGGGATATCGGGTCGACCATAGCGGCACCGGTCAAGGTGGCCGGCAAACCGATGGCGGCATTGACCTGAAGCTCTACCGCAACAATCAGTACATTGTCGTCCAGTGCAAGCATTGGAATGCACTACAAGTTCCTCACAACGCAGTGCATGAACTCATCGGCGTAATGCACACCCAAGGCGCAACGGGCGCTATCCTGATCACTTCCGGGGAATTCACCAAGGCAGCTCGTGAAGCATCTATGCGCACGTCGTCGATTGAACTTATCGACGGACTCCAGCTAAGAAAGCTGCTCGGTTTACCTCTGGAGGACGCTACGTTCAGCACCGGAAGCGACATACCTTCATGGGCAAGGCAAGCCGGACGCCAACACAAACGACAGCCCAGGAAATCGCAGCCTGAATCGTGGATCGCCAAGCTTGTTCTGAAGACGGTCATTCCACTTGCCCCTCTGCTCGGCGGCTATTTTTACTACCAGTACACCATGCAAAAGTTCGGTCAGGACACACAGGAAATGCTCCGTAAGCAGCAAGCGTCGGCCATGGAGCATTTGCGACAGCCAAGCACCACGGCTTCCCCGGCACTTCATGCCATCAATTCGACGCCATCCCAATTAAATGTCGTCTATGCTGCACGGCAGATCCCGGCAATTTCTTCTGGGCAGAATGCCCCATCGATCCATGCCGTAACATCAGAGCAAGTCGATGACATGAAGGAGTGGGAGCGGAAGAACGCGGAGTCGATGAAGATTCTTGAGAGGACGACTCCGGTTTTGGAAGGAGAGTGAGGTTCGGCTGCTTCTCGAATTGGAATGCAAGCGATCTTGATGCCGGAATATCGCGAGTCCATCCTCAAGGCTATGGCGCCGGAACCGCATCTACTTAGTTTTGAAAGGCCAGATATCCAACCAGGCTGTCATGGCTGAGTTTTATCCATTACTTCCCAATCCGGTGTTCCAGTTCCTGCGCACGCCGGGCCGTTTCAATGACAACACAATCATATGCCGTGACCTCGTCCGTTTGACCTGGTTCGTCGCCCGCGCTACAGGCAGCATCTTTATGCCTTATCCAACTCCGCTCCTCATTTCGAAGCAACTGCTTCTCTTCCGCGACCAACGTTCCCATGAGTTTCTTGTATACGGCGTTCAGGCGCTCGTCCTGAAATGCGAATTCGACACTCATGCAATCTCGCATAGCGGGATTTACTCCGCCAGAAGCGTTGATGCACTCCTGATAAGAAAGGCGTAGGCCAATCTCGGCTGGGCGATCGGCAGAAGATTGTTTAGCCAAAGCCACCGAGGAATTGAGGATAGTGGTAAATAGCAACACGGCAGAAATAGATTTACACCACATCCAAGCCTTGCTCCCGAAGATTTCGAGCCCCTCCTAGACCCATGTCAGTCTAGGCAAAGTATGCCCACCTGAACAGACATCGCATTGATTCTCCGCAAAACCTGGCATTGATGTCATCCCATGAGCCCATTGCATGCGGAATGCCACATCTCAAAGCGTGGCTCTAACCGTATAGCAAGGCCTCAATCGCCGGAGCCAGCCATTAGTGATGAGAGTATTCTCACTTCTATATTAGAATGCGTCTTGTCTTCCGAAGGGGGAAGCCATGACGACATTCTCATTTGTAAACAGCCATAGGTATTCTAGGAACGATGTTTTAGCCCTTCTGGGCATGAATCCCGTACCTAGGTGGGGACCGTACGTAAACGGCTATTTCGAGTATCAAGGTGCCTACTTCATCTTCTGCAATGTCGGAGTCGCCGGCAGGACCGGGCACGACTATGCGAATAGATTTGAAGGAGATGATCTATTTTGGACGGGAAAAACGGGAGCTAAGGCTACTCATGAATCTATAAGACGCATGGTTACCGCCGGCGCGGAAGTTCACGTTTTTTTCGAGAAAACAATTCAGAACCATTTACTTACATCGGCCTAGCACACGCTGTGAGCGTTGATGATGCCGTGCCTGTTGGGGTTTGGTGGTCATTCTCGTTGCAGAACAGCGCAGGAGATCCATACGTCCGCGCCATAAGCACACACAAAGAAGGAGCCTCAGTCGAGGCGATCGCGAAGCACTACGAAAGAAGCCCCGCGGCAAGAGCCCAGTGCATCAAGCATTACGGTGCAACTTGCCAGGTGTGCGATATGGATTTTGCTAAAAAATACGGTACCTGGGGCGAAGGTTTTATTCACGTCCATCATCACAAACCGATATCTTCAGCGAGCGGGCCTTATCTAGTTGATCCTATCAAGGACCTCATTCCGGTCTGCCCCAATTGCCATGCCATGCTTCATAGAAAGAAGGATGTCATCACGGTTCAGGAGTTGCGTGACCGGCTTCATGACGCCTCACTAACCCACCCGAAGAAGAACTCATTTAATCAATAAGTTAACCACACTTCGAATACCCACAATTCAAGCAAGTCTGACACCCATCCATCATCACCAACGCCTGCGTATTGCACTTGCTGCACAACGTAGCCCCCGCAGGGAACCCTGCCGCGTTGGTGTGCGGTTCGGTGTCTGGTTGTGATTCGGGCGATGGGTCGCGCGCAGGGCGCGCTCCTACAGGGGTGGGGGTGGTGGCGGATTCGTAGGCGGCGCGTTTTTCCGCGATGAGTTGGCGGGTGGCTTCGTCGAGTTCGGGGGCCTGGATCAGGCCGATCGACTTCATATGCTGTTCGATGACGGCGCCGATCTCGGCGACGATGCTGGGCATGTAGATGCCGCCGGCCTTGAAGTAGCCGCCGCGGGGGTCGAAGACGGCCTTGAGCTCTTCGACGATGAAGGTCACGTCGCCTCCCTTGCGGAAGACGGCGGAGAGGATGCGGGTGAGGGCCACGATCCACTGGAAGTGGTCCATGTTCTTCGAGTTGATGAAGATCTCGAAGGGGCGTCGTTGTTCGTGCCGGGTGCCGGCGTTGAGCACGATGTCGTTGATGGTTACGTACAGCGCGTGCTCGAAGAGCGGCGACTTGATCTTGTACGTGTTGCCCAGGAGGGTGTCCGGGCGCTCCAGGCTTTCGTGCATCTGGATGACTTCGGCGGCCGGTTCCTCGGCCGGCGTGGCGGTCGGGGCGGGTTTGTCATCGGGTTTGATGACCTGGTAGCCCGTGATCTTCTTCTCGATCCTGATCGCCATGACTCGGTTTCCTGCTGCGAGCGATGTGCCCGACGGGGTATCCGACCCGGCGCAGGCGCCGGGTCGGATGGGTGCTACTTACTTGCGACGGCCACGGCCGGCGGTCTTGCGCGCCGACGTACGGCCGGTCTTGCTGGCAGTGGACCTCTTGACCGCCGCCTTGGCGACAGTCTTCTTGCCGGTTGCCTTGCGGGCAACCGTCTTGCCTGCGGCCTTGCGGACCGTCTTCTTGGCAGCAGCGCGGCCCGTCACCTTGCGGGCGACCTTGCCGACTGCCTTCTTCACCGCCTTCTTGGCGGCCGTCGCCTTGCGGACGACGCGGTTGGCTGCCTTCTTGACGGCCTTCTTTACTGCAACCTTGCGGCCGGTCTTCTTGACGGCAACCTTCTTCGCTGCCGACTTCTTGACCGCCTTCTTCGCGACAACCTTCTTTGCTGCGCCCTTCTTGACCGCGGCCTTCTTCGGGGCGGCCTTCTTGACGGCCACCTTCTTCGAAGCACCCTTCTTCACGGCCTTCTTGGCGGCAGCCTTCTTCGGAGCGGCCTTCCTCACCGCCTTCTTGGCGGCCACCTTCTTCGAAGCGGCTTTCTTCACGGCCTTCTTGGCCGCAGCCTTCTTCGGAGCGGCTTTCTTTGCAGCCTTCTTGGACGCAGCCTTGGTCGGCGCGGCCTTCTTGGCAGCCTTCTTGGCGGCGGCCTTCTTCGGAGCGGCCTTCTTGCCGGCCTTCTTCGAAGCAGCCTTCACCGGTGCTTCTTCAGCAGCAGCGGCCTTCTTCGCCGGGGCCTTCTTCGCAGCCTTTTTGGCCGGAGCGGCTTCGACGACAGCCGGCTTCGCGGCGGCCTTCTTGACCACCTTGCGAGCCTTCTTCGCCGGCGCCGGAGCGGCCGGTTCATCGGCAACCACCGGGGCCACGTCAGCCACCGGAGCGGCTTCGGCCGCAACCGGCTTGGCCTTCTTCACGGCCGGCTTGCGCGGCTTCTTGACCTTGGCGACCGGGGCTTCGTCGGTCACCGGGTGATCGGCGAAGTCGGAATCGCTGTGATCGGCCGTGCCTTCGAACAGGTCGGCGGGAGCCGGAGCGGCCTCGATGACCTTCCTGGCGACCGGCTTCTTCTTCACCACCGGCTTCGGGGCGACCGGAGCGGCGGTGTCTTCGACCGACTCGGACGAGGCATGGGTGTCGTCGGAGGCAGCGTCTTCACCGGTGACGGTGGTGACGTTGTCTTCGGGCTGGATGTCGTTTACGGGCAACTCGCCCTCGACGGTCTGGTTTTCAATGGACATAGGTTTCCCTCTCCGCGGGGTTTCAGAACTTGCCGTAATAACCTTCCTTCAGGGCATCGAAGAGGTTGGCGGCGGTGTGCATCTCGCCGTCATATTCAACTTCTTCATTGCCCTTCAGTTCGACAACGCTACCGTCTTCCAATTCGAAGCGGTAGTGGGTGCTCTCAAGATCGGCTTCCTTGACGAGTACACCCTGGAACGCGGCGGGGTTGAAACGGAAGGTGGTACAGCCCTTCAGACCCTGCTTGTAGGCGTAAAAATAGATGTCCTTGAAGTCGTCGTAAGGATAATCGGTAGGGACGTTCGCTGTCTTGGAAATCGAGCTGTCGATCCACTTCTGCGAGGCGGCCTGGATGTCCACGTGCTCTTTCGGGCCGATGTCGTCGGCCGCCACGAAGTATTCCGGCAGCCGGATCTTCGGATCGTCGGTGAACGGCATCGCCTCGCTGTTGATCAGCGCCCGGTAGGCCAGCAGCTCGTAGCTGTACACCTCGACCTTTTCTTTCGATTTCTTTCCTTCGCGGATCACGTTGCGCGAATAGTGATGGGCGAAGCTGGGCTCGATGCCGTTGGAGGCGTTGTTGGCCAGGCTCAGCGAGATGGTGCCGGTGGGGGCGATGGAGGTGTGGTGGGTGAAGCGGGCGCCGGTCTCGGCCAGCGCGTCCACCAGGGCCGGGGCCACGCCGGCCACGCGCTGCATGTAGCGGGAATACCTGGCGTGGAGCACGCTGCCGCGGATACGGTCGCCGGATTCCCATCCATCCCTCGCCATTTCCGGGCGCTTGCGCAGCATGTCGCCCGTAACGACGTACTCGCGCGCCAGCACCGGTGCCGGGCCTTTTTCCTTCGCCAGGTCCAGCGCCACTTCCCAGCCCGCCACCGCCATCTCGCGGGATACATCCTCGGTGAAGGACACCGCCTCGGCGGAGCCGTAGCGCATCTTCAGCATGGTGAGGGTGGAACCCAGGCCGAGGAAGCCCATGCCGTGGCGGCGCTTGGACAGGATTTCCTCGCGCTGCTCTGCCAGCGGCAGGCCGTTGATCTCCACCACGTTGTCGAGCATGCGGGTGAACACGCGCACCACCTCGCGGTATTCGTCCCAGTCGAAGCGGGCCTTGGGGCCGAACGGGTCGCGCACGAACAGGGTGAGGTTCACCGAGCCGAGCAGGCACGAGCCGTAGGGCGGCAGCGGCTGCTCGCCGCAGGGGTTGGTGGCGCGGATCTGCTCGCACCACCAGTTGTTGTTCATCTCGTTGACGCGGTCGATGAGGATGAAGCCGGGCTCGGCGTAGTCGTACGTCGAGACCATGATCATGTCCCACAAATGCCGAGCGCGGATCTGGCCGTAGATCTTGCAGGCCACCAGGCCGTCCTCGCGCACCACGTAGTTCTCGTGAATGGGCCATTCGCGCCAGAGAACCTTGCTGGCGTCGTCCAGGTCGATCTCGTCGCGCTCCTTCACGTGCACAGGGAAGACGGTGGGCCAGTCGCGGTCGTGCTCAACGGCCTCCATGAAGCCATCGGTGATCAGCAGCGAGAGGTTGAACTGGCGCAGCCGGCCGTTTTCGCGCTTGGCGCGGATGAACTCCCGGGCGTCCGGATGGCTCACGTCGAAGGTGCCCATCTGCGCACCACGGCGGCCGCCGGCCGACGACACGGTGAAGCACATCTTGTCGTAGATATCCATGAAGGACAGCGGACCGGACGTATAGGCGCCGGCACCGGACACATACGCGCCGCGCGGACGCAGCGTGGAAAACTCGTAGCCGATGCCGCAGCCGGCCTTCAGGGTGAGGCCCGCCTCGTGCACCTTCTGGAGGATGTCGTCCATCGAATCGGCGATGGTGCCCGACACGGTGCAGTTGATCGTGGAGGTGGCGGGCTTGTGCGCTAGGGCACCGGCGTTGGAGGTGATGCGGCCGGCCGGAATCGCGCCACGGCGCAGCGCCCATAGAAAGCGGGCATTCCAGTGTTCGCGCAATTCGGGGGTGGCCTCCACGTCGGCCAGCGCACGGGCCACACGCTGGAAGGTGCCGTCCACGGAGTCGTCCACGGGCTCGCCGGACTTGGCCTTCAGGCGGTACTTCTTGTCCCAGATGTCGTACGAGGCAGGCTGTAACGGAATGGCCGCGGGATCGATGCCCATCGCGTGCGCACGTGCAGTGCTCATGTCGTCGTCATCCTCTCAGCCGGATGCGTGTCCGGCCTGTTGCCATGGGAGCGTCGTCGCACCGTGTCGGCGCCCTCCCCCGGAAGCGGCGCCGACCCATCGACCGTCTCTTACGTTACCGCGCGCGGAAAACCGTTTGCGGGCGATGGTTTGAAGCAGGAATCTCACGAGCCACAACACCACTTCTTGATGATCATCAGTTAACGAAACACAAGATGTTGTGGTTGCTGACGTGGCGAACCTTACCCCCGGCGCATGGCGATGTAAAGTGTCGGAAAACGCTGTCGCGCATCATGAAACCGATGCGTGCCGGCGTGGTCGAATGCGGCGATCCACGTGCCCGGAGCACACCTGCCAAGGAGCGTTTCCATGACCTCTCGCCTTCACCGGCCACTTCCCTCCCTGCTGCTCGGCGCAGCCCTGGCCATGGCGCTGGCTCCGCCCGCCTTCGCCTCGTTGCCGCCGGCCGTCAACGGCGAACCCCTGCCCTCCCTCGCGCCGATGCTGGCGAAGGTGACGCCGGCGGTGGTGAACATCTCCACGAAGACACGCGTGCGCACGCGCAATGCGTATGCCGACGATCCGATCTTCCGCCAGCTGTTCGGCGGCCAGGGCGTGCCGCGCGAGCGCGTGGAGCAGAGCCTGGGCTCGGGCGTGATCGTGGATGCCGGGAAGGGCTATGTGCTCACCAACAATCATGTCGCCGGTGGTGCGGACGACATCACGGTCACCCTGCAGGACGGGCGCGACTTCAAGGCGAAGGTGGTCGGTACCGATCCGGATACCGACCTCGCGGTGTTGCAGATTCCCGCCGAGCGCTTGCAGGCGCTGCCCGTGGCCGATTCCTCGCAGCTGCGAGTCGGCGATTTCGTAGTGGCCGTGGGCGATCCGTTCGGCCTGGGACAGACGGCCACGTCGGGCATGGTCTCGGCGCTGGGGCGTTCGGGCCTGGGCAAGGGCTTCCAGAATTTCATCCAGACGGATGCCTCGATCAATCCGGGCAATTCCGGTGGCGCGCTGGTGAACCTGCGCGGCGAGCTGGTGGGCATCAACTCGATGATCTTCACGCCCTCGGGCGGCAACGTGGGCATCGGCTTCGCCATTCCCACCGATCTGGCCACGGGCGTGATGAAGCAACTGCTCGCCTACGGCAAGGTCCGTCGCGGCAACCTGGGCGTGGAAGTGCAGGACATCACGCCACGCATCGCCCAGGCGCTGGGGCTCAAGGACACCAATGGCGCCGTGGTCACGCGGGTGAACCAGGGCTCGCCTGCCGATGGCGCGGGCTTGCAGACGGGCGACGTGCTTACCGCCATCGACGGCAAGCCGGTGCGCGGCGCACAGGACCTGCGCAATGCCGAGGGCCTGCTGCCGCTGGGCGCGCAGGTGAAGCTGGCGGTGCGCCGCGATGGTACGCCGCGCGATGTGGAGGCCACGATCGAGGCGGTGAAGCTGGCGACGCTGGATGGCGCGAAGGTGGACAAGCGCCTGGCGGGGGTCACGCTTAACGACCTGTCGTCGGACCAGAAATCGCAGGGGCTGTATGGCATCGCCCTGAGTGCGGTGTCGCGCAGTTCGGTGGCCTATCAGGCCGGATTACGTGACGGCGACGTGATTGTCGCCATCGCCCAGCAGCGCATCAACGGTGTGAAGTCACTGCCCACGACGGGCTCGCTGCCGGTGCGGCAGCTGCTGCTCTCGGTCGTCCGTGACGACGCCGTCTACTACGTCGTCCTGTAGGAGCGCGCCTTGCGCGCGACCGGGTCGAAAGATGTGAGCGGGTCGCTCCGATCCGGTCGCGCGCAAGGCGCGCTCCTACAAAAACGGGCGTGTGGGGGCGCGCTCCTACAGCGTCAGCTTTGGTTCGGCTTCGGGAGGGCAGGATGCTGAACGACGTCAATGGTGCGCGCGGGCCTTCAATAGCCCACAATTGCGCCCTTCAGCCTACCCCGTTCCTTCCGAGGTTCTTGCCGTCCATGTCTCTTCGTCTCGCGCGACTGTTCACCGCCACGCTGATCGGCCTTAGCGCCTCTGCCACCGTTCTTGCCGCTGGAACGCAACTTGTCTGGCGTGGCGACATCACCACCGCGCGTGGCGTGGTCACCGATGTTGCCAAGGCATGGGAGAAATCCGGCAAGGGCAAGATCGAACTGCAGCCCTTCAACACCGCCTCGGGCATCGATGCCGTGGTCAACGGCACGGCCGACCTCGCCGGTTCGGCTCGTCCGAGCGTGGGCGCCGCGGAACAGGCGCTGACCTTCACGCCGGTGGCGTGGGACGCGCTGGTCATGGTCACCTACCCGTCGAACCCGGTGAGCAACATCACGCTCAAGCAGCTGCATGACATCTACATGGGCCGCATCACCAACTGGAAGGACCTCGGCGGCGACGACGCGCCGATCAACCTCTACTCGGTGGCCAGCCCGGGTGACGGCGTGGAATACAGCATGCGCAAGCTGCTGTTCGGACGCGGCAACCAGCCGGTGGCGGCGCCCCGCCTCTACGTGAACGTGGCCAAGCTCGAAGAGGGCGTCACCCTCGACCGCCACGGCCTCGGCGCCAGCACGCTCGCCGGCGCGGCAGGCAACAAGAAGCTCAAGGTTCTTTCGATCGATGGCGTCGCGCCGTCGTCGTCCACCGTGGGCAGCGGCGCCTATCCGCTCTACACCGAACTCTACCTGGTCACCAAGGATGCCAATCCGAAGGCGGCCGACATCAAGGAATTCCTGGCGTTCGTCACGTCCGGTTCCGGCAGCTCGCTGCTGCGTGCGCATAGCCTGGTGCCCTACGCCGATGGCCTGGCCCTCGCCTCGGGCGATGCCGCGCGTCGCGCGAAGATCGCCTCCGTGGTCGGTACCCGCGCGAACGTGGGCGAACCGATGACCACGCCGACCGCCGTGGCTGCCGCTCCGGCTGCTGCACCGGAAGCCGTCGCCAAGGCCGAAACCAAGGGCAAGGGTGGCAAGACGAAGGAGCCGAAGGCCGCGGTCGCCGCCGCCGAGCCGTCGCAGTTCGCGAAGGTGCAGGGCACCGTCGCCACCACGGCGCACGTCGGTTTCTCGGGTATCCACGCCGATGCCATCACCGTGTCCGATAACGGCAAGCGTGGCGGCAAGTTCGCCAAGGTCACGGCCGACGTGGTCACCGTGAAGGGCAAGCCGGTCGCCAAGCCCCTGGCTCCGACCGACAGCTCCGAGAAGCCCTCGGGCAAGATCGAAACGCCGAAGGTGAGCGAAGCCAAGCCGGCCAGGGTGCAGGAAGCCAAGCCCGCCAAGGCGGAAAAGAAGGAAGTGGCCAAGGCCGAGAAGAAGCCTGCTGCTGCCTCGCACACCTACAAGGTGTCCACCGGCGACACGCTCTATTCCATCGCCAAGCGCCACAACATCGACGTGAACCAGCTTCGTGCCATGAACGGCCTGAAGGACAACAACGTCAAGCCCGGCCAGGTGCTCAAGGTCGGTGCCCGCTAAGCCGTGCTGATCCGCGCCGTCTCGCTCGACCTCGATGACACCCTGTGGCCGGTACTGCCGGCCCTGATCGAGGCCGAGCACTGCGCCGATCGCTGGCTCAAGGAGCATCACCCCGCGGTTGCCAGCGCATGGCCTATCCAGGCCATGCGCGAACTGCGCGAGAAGATCTCCAGCGACTACCCGCACCTCGCCCACGATTTCAGCGAGCAGCGTCGCCTCACCATCCGCCACGCCTTCGCCACCTGCGGCATCGAGGATGCCCCGGTCGAAGAGCTCTGGCGCATCTATTACGTGGCACGCAACAACGTCGAGCTGTATCCCGACAGCCTCGCGGCCCTGGAACGCATCGCTGCGAAAGTGCCTATCGCCAGCGTGTCCAACGGCAATGCCGACCTGGAAATGATCGGCCTGCACCACCTGTTCAAGGCCCGCCTCAGCGCCGGCCGCGTGGGCTTTGCCAAGCCAGACCCGAAGATCTTCCTCGCCGCAGCCCACGAGCTGGGCGTGAGCCCAGCCGAGATCCTGCATGTCGGCGACGACCCGCTGCTGGACGTGGTGGGTGCCCGCGAAGCCGGGCTGCGCACGGTGTGGCTGAATCGCACGGGCGAGCGCTGGTCGCATGGCCCCACACCCGATTTCGAGTTCGCCGACATGACCGCTCTTGCCGACTGGATTGACAACTCGGTCGATGCGCGCCGGTAGAATAGCGGCCTTCAATTGCAATCATCCATTGTCGCGGTTGCCAACGACCGCGAGGCACGGGAGCCGTAATGTCGTTGATCGAACGCAAGTCTGGAAAACGTAACGTCGTCGCCATCGAAACCGTCGACGCCGCCGGCATGGCCGCGGTCGAGGCAAGGCTCAGCGCGACACACCGCCAGTGGCTGGCGGCGACCGGCTTCCGTCCCACGCCTGGCGCCCTGGCGCTGCTTCCCGACGCCAAGGGCCACATCCATCGCGTACTGGTGGGCGTGGATCGCGCCGACCCGGTGTCCGCACTGGGCGACCTGGCGCGCAGGCTGCCGGAAGGCTCCTACGAGCTGGTCGAGGATGGCGTCATCGACGATCACGAGCTGCTGGCGCTCGGCTGGGCATTGGGTGCCTATCGCTTCGAGCGTTACCGCAGCACGGGCCGCGAACCGGCCTCGCTGTGCGTCGACGGCTCCACCCTGCGCACGTTGCAGCCGCTGATCGAGGCCACCGCGCAGGTGCGCGACCTCGTGAACACGCCCACCGAAGACATGGGGCCGGAGCAGTTGTCCGAGGCGATCCATGCGCATGCCGCCGAGCACAAGGCGAAGGTGCGCGAGTGGGTGGGCGACGAACTGCTGGAAGCCAACTTCCCCACCATCCACGCCGTGGGTCGCGCCAGCCATCGTCCGCCACGCCTCATCGAGCTCACCTGGGGCAAGAACTCCAACCCCAAGCTGGTCATCGTCGGCAAGGGCGTGTGCTTCGACACGGGCGGCCTGGACATCAAGCCGTCCGACGGCATGCGCTGGATGAAGAAGGACATGGGCGGCGCGGCGCATGCGATTGCGCTGGCCGGCCTGGTGATGCGCGCCCGTCTGCCGGTGCGCCTCACCCTGCTGGTGCCTGCCGTGGAGAACGCCATCGCCGGTAATGCCATGCGTCCGGGTGAGATCATTCGCACGCGCGGCGGTCATTCGGTGGAAGTGGACAACACCGATGCCGAGGGTCGCCTGGTCCTGTGCGACGCCCTCGCCTTCGCGGCCGAGCAGGCGCCGGATCTCATCGTGGATTTCGCCACGCTCACCGGTGCCGCGCGTATTGCGCTGGGTCCGGACCTACCCGCGTTGTTCACCAACCGCGACCAGCTCGCCGATCACGTGATCGGTTCGGCCGAGGCCGTGCACGATCCGATGTGGCGCCTGCCGCTGTGGCGTCCGTACCGTCGCATGCTGGATTCCTACCTCGCGGACTTTGCCAATGCGGGGCCGTCGCGTCATGCCGGTGCCATCACGGCGGCGCTGTATATGGAGCGCTTCATTCCCGACAGCCAGAACTGGATGCACCTGGACACCTACTCGTGGAACGACGGCGACCGCCCGGCGCATCCGCGCGGTGGCGAGGCCCAGGGCCTGCGCGCGTTCTTCCGCTTCCTGTCCGAACGTTATTCCTGATCGGCGCCTTCGCCGGCAACCTGCGCGCTCCTGGCTTTCCACGCGATGACCGCGCGCAGGTTGCGCTCCATTTCCGCGAGGGTGAGCGGGAAATAGTTGTCGTCCCGGTCCGAGGCCTGCCAGCTGGCGATGCGCTGGTCGGTGGCCGGCACGCCGATGGCGTTGAGGGCCTGGCGCACGTCAGCGGGGTCGAGATCGGTAGCCTGCAACACCAGTTGCCATAGCCAGTTCATGCGCTGCGGATCGACGCCACGCGTCATCGGCGGCCGGGTGTATTCGCGCGCGGGGATGTCCTGGTCTGTCATGCGAAGGCCTTGGGGGAGTCGGCGGGTCAGTATGCCGTCATTGCGCCTTCGCCGCTCTTGTAGGAGCGCGCCTTGCGCGCGACCGGTATTGCGCGAACGTTGAACATGATCGCAGCGTCCGGTCGCGCGCAAGGCGCGCTCCTACAGGGTGTGTGCTTCCGCTTGTGATACCTGCATCCTCAGGCTTCCCGCTGCACCGGGCGCACGACGTACCCGACCGGTAACCAGCCCTGCGCCCCGGGTGCCAACGACACGGTCTCGTACTGCGTCGCATGGACGAAGTGCGCGATGAAGATCACGTTGAGGTAATCGCCTTCCGGCAGGCCCACGGGATCGCGGACACGCGTCACCTCGAACCACTCGCGCGATTGCAGCGGCCCGCGGTCGATCCGTATCCGGCGCAGGTAGCGTTGCCATTCGCCGCGCGGCACGCGCTTCTGCATCAAGGCCCCGGCTTCCAGCCACATGGCATCGGAACGCCTGCCGTCGGCCAGGCGCACCCAGTGGGTGGCACCGCTGACGGCGTTGTCGAGGGAGTTTGGCTGGGGGCCAAGCCGCGGAGTACCCGCGACAGTGAGCAGCGCGCCGATGGCGGCGGCGCTGGGCGTGACGGTGGCGATCCGGGCACCGTGAAAGCTCGACACGCTCATGGGATGTCCTCCGTGGGTGACGGGGACAGGGTCGTATCGTTGGATCAGTGAGGCAATCGGCCTGATGGTCTAGGCCTGGGTGGTGGGGTCGCGCGGCCGGGCGTTGTGGCTTTGCCGGTCGCGCGCAAGGCGCGCTCCTACAAGGACATCGGCGACTTGTAGGAGCGCGCCTCGCGCGCGACCATCAAGCAGCAGCACGACCAGACTAGCGCCTCCCTGTAGGAGCGCGCCTCGCGCGCGACCGGCGAAGCCGAAAATTAGCCCCTCAGCGCTTGCCGAACGCCAGCACTTCGGAGGTGTAGGTCTCGACCACCAGGCTGAAAGGCTCGTTGGCGGCCGTGTACAGCACCGCACGATGCCTCAGCACCTCGTGCGGAATCGTCAGCGCGCCCGCACGCGGTGCCGGCAGCGGGGTGTCCATTTCCCAGCCCTTCGGCAGCGGCGCCCACAGGAGGTCGGCGCTGATCGTCTGGCGGCGGAAGTGGAGGTCCTGCACGACCTTGCCGAACGGCTGGTCGGTGGTGTCGAGGATATGGTTCATCTCCGGCGTAAGCCGCGCGGGGACATACCAGTTATCCGCCTCGGAAAGCACATGCTCGCCGCAGGCCAGCTGCACGCGGCGATAGCGCACCGGCTCGTCGGCGCCGATGCCCAGCGTCTTGCGATCTTCATCCGCCAGCGGCTTGTCCTGTCCCTTCACGCGCCGGGCGAGGATCTTCGCCTCACCGGCCAGTCCGTGATCGCCGCACCAGCGCTCCAGCGTGAGCGTGGCGCTGGGATGGCTGAGCAGGTCGGCGTTGAGGGTTTCCAGCAAGGCCAGGGCCTGCGTGCGCGAGGCGACGTCGTCGCTCCACGCTTCGCGGGCCTGCACGGGAGCATTGCTGGTGGCGGCCATGACAGCGATGGAACCGGCAGCGATGAGGATACGGGTATGCATGGCTTAAAGCCCCTTGGCCGCCTGCGCCACGGCGCGGAACAGCGCGCGGCCCTTGTTCATGGTTTCTTCCCACTCGGCGCCCGGGTCGGAGTCGTAGACCACGCCGCCGCCGGCCTGCACATGCAGGCGGCCGTCCTGGATGACCGCCGTGCGGATCGCGATGGCGGTGTCCGCATCGCCCCACCAGCCCAGCCAGCCGATGGCACCGGCGTAGATGTTGCGCTTGAAGGGTTCCAGCTCCTGAATGATCTCCAGCGCGCGGATCTTCGGCGCGCCGCTGACCGTGCCCGCCGGGAAGGTGGCCTTGATGACGTCCATGTACGACATGTCGCCCTTCAGGTTGCCTTCCACCTGGGACACGATGTGCATCACGTGGGAGTAGCGCTCCACCACGAAGGATTCCGTAAGCTCTACCGTGCCCGTCTCGCTCACCCGGCCCACGTCGTTGCGGCCGAGGTCGATCAGCATCAGGTGTTCGGCGCGCTCCTTCGGGTCGGCCAGCAGCTCGGTTTCGAGCGCGGTGTCTTCGGCTTCGTCCTTGCCACGGCGACGCGTGCCGGCGATGGGACGCAGCACCACGCGGCCGTTCTTCAGGCGCACGAGGATTTCCGGCGACGAGCCGACGATCTGCGTGGTACCGATGTCGATGAAGAACATGTACGGCGAGGGATTCATCGCACGCAGGGCGCGGTAGACGTCCACGGGCCGCGCGTTGAAGCCGATGCTCAGGCGCTGCGAGGGCACCACCTGGAAGATGTCGCCGGCACGGATGTACTCCTGCGCCGTGCGCACCATGGCTTCGTATTCCTCGCGGGTGAACGAGGATTTGAAATCGGATTCATCGAGCGCCGCAGGCTGCAGCAGCTGCGGATACGACACGCCGCCCTGGCGCAGGCGGAAGGCCAGCGCGTCGAGGCGGCGCGAGGCTTCCGCGTAGGCCTGCGGACGCGAGGGGTCGGCATGCACGATGAGGTACAGACGGCCCTTGAGGTTGTCGAACACGGCCACTTCGTCGGCCAGCATGAGCAGGACGTCGGGCGTGCCCAGTTCGTCGCGCTTGTCCCACTGGGCGAGGCGTTCTTCGATGTAGCCGATGGTCTCGAAGCCGAAATAGCCGACGAGACCGCCGGTGAAGTCCGGCAGGCCGGGCAGCCTGGGCACGTCGTACTGCTTGCGCAGTACTTCGATCTCGGCGAGCGGGTCGTCGAGGTGACGGCGCTCGACCACCTCGCCACTTTCTTCCACTTCCAGCTCGTGGCCGCGCAGGCGATACACGCGCCGCGCCGGCAGGCCGATGATGGAGTGGCGTCCCCAGGTGGCGCCGCCCTCGACCGACTCGAACAGGAAGGTATACGGGCCGTCGGCCAGTTTCAGGTACACCGACAGCGGGGTATCGAGGTCGGAGAAGACCTCGCGCACCAGCGGGATGCGGGTGTGGCCCTGCGCGGCGTAGGCGTCGAATTGTTCGCGGGAGATCATGGGGAGTGCATTGAGGGGTGACTCCCGATTGTAGGCCCAGCCGACGACCAGAGGCACGCCCCTGTAGGAGCGCGCCTTGCGCGCGACCGGATAAACCGGAACGTTCAAGCCAAAACCGGTCGCGCGCGAGGCGCGCTCCTACAGGGGATGCCATTCCGGTTTATCCGGTTGCGCGCAGGCGCGCGCCTACACGGAGAGGCGTTGTCGGGGCATGCCGCGCAGGTGGAGGGTGAAGGCGACGCCGTCGTCGATGTTGCGGGCGCTGGCGGTGCCGCTGTGGCGTTCGGCCACGAGGCGCACGACGTAGAGGCCCAGGCCCAGATGTGGGGCATCGCCTGGGGTGGCCTTGTCGCGCAGGCTCACCAGCGAATCGAACAGGCGGCCCTGCATGGCCTCCGGCAGGGGCGGTCCCTGGTTGGCCAGCTCGATCTCGGCGCCGTCGGCCACCGGCCGCAGGCCGATGCGCAGCCAGCCGTCGGCCGGGGTGAAGGACAAGGCGTTGTCGAACAGCTTGTCGAGCGCCTGGGCGATCAGCTCGGGGGCCACGTGCATGCGCACCGGGCCGGGCGGCAGCTCGGTCTGGATACGCCGCTGGCCGGCCAGCCCGCGATACCCCTCGGCGCAGCCGCGCACGATCTCGGCCAGGTCTACGTCCTCGGCTTCGGCCGCGGCGATGGCGCGCTCCATGCGGCTGGCCTCGCTCATGGCGCGCACCAGCGCACCGAGACGGGCCACGCCATCGCGGGCACGCGCCAGGTAGGGCTCGGCCTCCTTCGGCAGGCCGGCATGATCGAGGTTGTCCAGCGACGACTTCACGATCGCCAGGGGCGTATTGAGCTCATGCGACAGCTTGGAAGCCAGCGTTCGCAGGTAATCCGTATAGCCACCCACCACCTCGAACAGGCGCTCGAAGCTGCGCGCGAGGTCACCCAGCTCGTCGGTGGCATCGGTGAGGGGGAAGGGGCCGTCCAGCCGTCCGTCGTTCCGCTGCGCGCGCTCGGCGGCATTGCGCAGGCGACGCAGGCGGAAGGTGAGCCGCGTGGCAAACAGCAGCAATACGCCACCGGCCACCAGCAGCACGGCAAAGCTGGTGATCAGCAGGCCGAACAATGCCCGGTTCGCCAGCAGCGGTACGGAGCGGCTGGGCTGTTCCAGCAGCACCACGCCGTGCAGCTTGCCGCGCATGGTCACCGGCATCGCCGCCGCCAGCACCACGCTGCCGCGTGCCTCGCCGGCACGCCATGCCGTGGAGGGGTGATCCTGCTGGAGCGCACGACGCACCTCGGGCAGGTCGATGCGTGGAGCATCCTCGGCCCAGGGAGCGGCATCGTCCAGGCGCGTGGCGAGCAACGAACGGTAGACCAGCGACGCGAACCAGCCCGGACGATCGGCAGCCGGCATGTCCGGCAGCGACAGCTTGCCGGCCTGCCCCAGCAGCCATGCATCGGGCGACAGCACGCGCACCCGCACGCCATCGGGCGCCAGACGCGCCAGCTCCTGCGACAGCGCCGTGGAGAAATCGAGCAGCGGCCGGTTGTCGGCAGACAACGGCTCGCCACCGCCATCGGCGGCCAGGTGCACGCCGATGCCGAAGTGATCGAGGCGCAGCCCACGCGGCAGGCGGAATTCCGCATGAAAGCCGCCGCCGTCTTCCTGCCACTGGGCGTTGATCCGGTCGGGTAGCACGCCGGCACCGGGATCAAGTGCGATGGCCGTGGTGGGGCCGGGTGCGGCGCTCGCCAGCAGGTAGCGCTGCGCATCGTCGCCGCTGGCGATGGACACGATCAGATGATCGGCCGAGAGGGCCAGGCGATCACCCGCATCCGCACGACGGCGCGATGGCGCGCGTACGTCGACATAGACGTAGAACCAGTGATCGTCCTCGGCCAGCATCACCCGGCCGTTGCGATCCAGCGACTGCGCCCAGGGACTCAGCGGTGCCCAGTCATCGCCGTAACCGTCGACGGTGATGGGCACGTTGGTCCGCTGCACGTACCAGGATTTGCCGGCCGGCGGCAGCGGCGCGTCCACCACGACGAGGCTGCGCGCGAGTGCGCGGGCGGAAGCCACCAGTGCCTGCGCCTGGCCTTCGCGCAGCAGGGTTTCCATCTGGCGCACGTACAGCCATCCGGCCACCGGCAGGGCCAGTGTGCAGAGGGCGACGAGAAGAAGTTTGCGACGAAGCGTCATACCAGGGCTGTTGTAGGAGCGCGCCTTGCGCGCGACCGGGTGTCTGGAAGATATCGCAGGGACGGTCGCGCGCGAGGCGCGCTCCTACAGCGACCGATCAGGGTGTCCAGCGGTAGCCGACGCCATGCACCGTTTCGATGGCGTCGAAGTCTGGCGCCAGCGCCACGAACTTCTTGCGGATGCGCTTGATGTGCGAGGTGATGGTGGCATCGTCCACCACCAGTTCCGCTTCGCGCATGAGCTGGTCGCGGTTCTTCACGTGGCCGGGGAAACGCACCAGCGTGTGCACCATCCAGAACTCGGTGACGGTGAGCGGAATCTCGATGTTGTTCCAGGTGACCCGCATGCGCTCGGATTCCAGGCGCAGCGGACCATGCTCGATCACCGTCTCGCTCGCCGCCGGCGTCTTCAGCGACTCGATGCGGCGGAACAGCGCCGCGATGCGCGCGGCGAGCTGGTGCAGGCTGGTGTCCTTCGACAGGTAATCGTCGGCGCCCAGGCGCAGGCCGGAGATCACGTCGAAATCCGAATCGCGCGCGGTGAGGAAGATCAGCGGCAGCGTGGCCGACTTGGCACGCAGTTCGCGGCACAGGTCGAAGCCGCCTTCCGGCTCGTCGCCCAGGCCGATGTCGATGATCACCAGCTCCGGCAAACGCATGGCGAAGGCGTTGGATGCCTCGGCGCGCGAGCCGTACCCCCGCGCCTCATAGCCGAAGCGATTGAGCGCCTCGACATAGTTGGCACGGATCAGGGGTTCGTCTTCGACGATGGCGATGCTGCGGGCCATGGGTATTTCCGTAAAGTGAATCGGCGTGCGCAGGGTGCAACGCGCAGGGCCTTACCGCAAGCGATTAAGCCCCTTCACGCCGCTTTGCCCGGGCTTTGCCATAAACGGCCTGTAGATTGCCCCGGCGTCGCCGCTGCCGCCGCCCCACCGGGCGATGAACTAGGCACCACGGCGGCCCGTACCCGATCCGCTCCGAAGAGACCCCATGAAGACCAAGCTCGACGCCGACAACACCGAACTGGAACGCAACTTCGAACCCCTGCGGGTGATGCTCGCCCTTGGCGCGCTCGTGCTGGGCATCCTGTTCGGTCTGCACTGACTTCGTGGAACGTGCCAGGGATGGCACAGGAGCGACCGGCGCGCAGGGAAGTGCGCCGGTCGAGGGGCCTGGACGCCGGTTCCCGTCGATTGACCCGTTTCCCCTCGGGACGCTCCTTCAGCCGGAGCCCCTTCACTCCCCCGCCGGTTGGCCGGGGGAGCTTTTTTGCGAGCGCGCCGCGGCATCGCCTATCGGCACCAGCTGCATGTCGCCGACGGTGACGTGGGTGGAATACCCGTAGAAGAACTCCGCCTTTCGCGTCTGCAGGAAACGGGTGAAGGACAGCGCGCTCTGGGCGCCCGCCATGCCGGGTGCCATGCCGCTGGGCGAGGTGAGGCCATCGATGAAGATGCCCCCGCCGAAGTCGGCCAGCCAGGCGATCTGCCGGTACTCGCGATCAAAGCGCCGCTCGGCTCTGGGAGCGGCTACTTCGTCGGCGTACTTCGTCTTCAGGTCCTTCCAGTAGACGTTGGCCTGGGCCAGTTCTTCGGGCGATACCGAGCGAAAGGCGGAAATGAAGGCCGGCTCATAGGTGGGGTCGTGCCGCTCGGCCGAAAGCGCCAGCCAGGCCAGGCCCAGCGGGCGGTTTTTCTCCATGCGATCGCCGTTGAAGTACATGATGCCCAGGGCGTACTGGGCCGGCTTGCTGGCCCAGGCGGCGGCATCCTTGAGGCTTTCGCGCGCCGCGCCGAATTCGCCGCTCCAGTAATGGCGCGTTGCCGAGCAGAAGTAGTATTCGCCAGGCAGGAAGCGCTCCAGGCCGCCTGGACAGGGCGAAAGCAGCTCACCCACTTTGTCTTTCTGGTCGGGCAACGGTTGCGGGCGTTCGCCGGCAGATGCGCTGCCGGCGAGGATCAGTCCAAGGCACAACGATAGAACGACAGTCGTCTTCATCGGCGGTTCCTCCGCGATTCGCTCCCCCGAGCGAAGGGGAACATATCACCTGTCGCGTTGGCTCGCCGTGGAGCGACTCAGCCTGCGTCGATCGCCGCGTGCATGCGGCGGATCACGTCCGCGTAATCGGGGGCCGTGAAGATGGCCGAACCGGCGACGAAGGTGTCTGCGCCAGCGGCGGCGATCTGGCCGATATTGTCGGTGTTGACGCCACCGTCCACTTCGAGACGGATGGCGCGGCCGCTGGCATCGATGCGCTCGCGCGCCTGGCGGATCTTCTCCAGCGCATGCGGGATGAACTTCTGGCCGCCGAAGCCCGGGTTCACCGACATGATCAGCACGATGTCGATCCTGTCGATCACGTGATCGAGCCAGTTCAGCGGCGTGGCCGGGTTGAATACGAGACCGGCTTCGCAACCTTCGTCCTTGATGAGCTGGATGGTGCGGTCCACATGTTCGGACGCTTCGGGATGGAAGCTGATGCTGCGCGCGCCGGCCTTCGCGAAGTCGGGCACGATGCGATCCACCGGCTTCACCATGAGGTGCACGTCGATGTGCTCGGTGATGCCGTAGTCGCGCAGCGCCTTGAGCACCATGGGGCCGATGGTGAGATTGGGGACGTAGTGGTTGTCCATCACGTCGAAATGCACCCACTGTGCACCGGCGTCGAGCACCTTGCGCGTGTCCTCGCCGAGCCGGGCGAAATCGGCGGAGAGAATGGACGGGGCGATGATGGGGGATTGCTTGGCCATGGGGGATACCGTTCGGTTTCAGCACAAGCCGCCAGATTACCGCAGTCCGCTTCCGTAGGAGCGCGCCTTGCGCGCGACCGGTATGGACGGGGTTTATTGGCGTACCTGATCCGGGGGCATCTGGAAGCTGCGCTTTGTGGCGATAGGTGCGGCTTTTTTGCTTCGTTGGGTGTCGCGCGCGAGGCGCGCTCCTACAGAAGGCGGCGGCTGACAGGGCTTACTTGAAGCCGCGTTCGGCCTTGATGCGTTCGTAGGCGGCGTTGATTTCGCTGGCGCGCGCTTCTGCGCGGCGGCGCATGTCTTCCGGCAGGTCGCCCAGGCGGTCGGGGTGGTGCTCGGAGATCAGCTTGCGGTAGGCGCGCTTGATTGCTCGTTCATCGGAGTCGCGCTGGATGCCGAGCACGGCATAAGGATCAGGCCCCTGCGTGTTCCGCTGGGGAGGCACGTAGCCGCCACCACCGCCACCGTAGGACCGATTGCCACCGCCCGTGCCGGCGTTCCACGCATAGCCCTTCATGGCCATCAGCGCCATAAGCTCCATGTCGCTCACGCGCAGCGCAAAGGCCAGCTGGCGCAGGATCGCCATCTTCTCCGGCGACGGCGCGCCTTCGGCCAGCACGGTGTCGATCACCACGTCGATCACTGGGAAGGCGTGGTCACGGCGATGGCCAACCCACTGGCGCAGTTCGTCGATGACTTCAGTGGCGTTGAACTCGGGCTGCTTGCCCTCGTTGAACGCCTCGATGGCCCGGCGGCGCTCGTCCTGGTCGAGGCCCATGCGCGACATCATGCGTTCGGCAATGGCGATTTCCGCTTCGGAAATGCGGCCATCGGCCTTGGCGACCGCGCCGATCAGCGCGAACAGCGGCCCCACGTAACCGCCCTGAGCAGGCGTGCGGCGACGTTGCTGGCGACTGGCGTCGAACATGAAGCCCAGCGCACCGCCGATGAGGGCGCCGAGCAGGTTGTGGGTGAGCCACATGCCGATGACGGCGCCGATGAGCGTACCGGAGAAGTTCATGGAGCGGCCCTGGAGGGGGTCTGTGCGGAGAACCACTCGGCAAGCTGGTCGAGTTCCGCGTCATTGAGGGGACCGACCGCCGCACGCATCACGGGGATGTTGCGGCGGCCGTCGCGATACTGGTGCAAGGCTTCGCGCAGGTAGTCGAGTTTCTGTCCAGCGAGATTCGGCGCCCCGGGAATCCGTGCCATGCCGTTTTCGCCGTGGCACGCCGCGCACAGGCCCAGGCGCGCCGGCTTCGTGGGCGGCGCGGCGAGGACGGGGGCGGAGAGGGCCAGGGCGATAGCCGCGGTCGTCAGGATTCGCATGGACAAGGTGTGGGGACGGAAGCGCCCGATTCTAGCAGGCCCCTCACCTCCCCCGTGCTGCCCCACCTACACCGCGCGATCTGTAGGAGCGCGCCTGCGCGCAACCGGGTTCAGAGAGGTGCGCTGGACGGCGCTACCCCCTCAAAGCTATCGATTCCATGGCGGTTTCGCTTCGTCGGCTGTCGCGCGCGAGGCGCGCTCCTACAGGCAGGGTCGGTACAATGGGGGGATTCCCCGCCTCACCGGAGCCCCGCCGTGCCCACCACCCTGAGCCAATCCGACCTGCCCGGCCTGGACCTCATCCATCGCGGCAAGGTCCGCGACGTCTACGCCCTGCCCGGCAACCGCCTGCTCATGGTGGCGACGGACCGGCTCTCGGCCTTCGACGTGGTGCTGCCCGACCCGATTCCGGGCAAGGGCGAGATGCTCACCCAGATTTCCAACTTCTGGTTCGCCAAGACGGCCCATATCATTCCGAATCACCTCACCGGCGAGGATGTCGCCTCGGTGCTGCCGCCCGGTGTCGATCCGGCGCTGTACGCGAAGCGCGCGGTCGTCACCAAGCGCCTGAAGCCGGTGCCGGTGGAAGCCATCGCACGCGGCTACATCATCGGTTCGGGCTGGAAGTCGTACCAGGCCACGGGCGATATCTGCGGCATCCGCCTGCCGGAAGGCCTGAAGCAGGCACAGAAGCTGCCGGAGCCGATCTTCACCCCGTCGACCAAGGCGGCCGTGGGCGACCACGACGAGAATGTCAGCTTCGAGAAGGTGGTGGCCGACGTGGGCGCCGACCTGGCCAACGCCGTGCGCGAGGCCACGCTGAAGATCTATCGCTTCGCCGCCGAATACGCGGCCGAGCGCGGTGTGATCATCGCCGATACCAAGCTGGAATTCGGTACCGACGAACACGGCGTGCTGCACGTGATGGACGAGATGCTCACCCCGGATTCCTCGCGTTTCTGGCCGGCCGACGAATACCAGGTGGGCATCAGCCCGCCCAGCTACGACAAGCAGTTCGTGCGCGACTACCTGGAGCGGATTGGCTGGAACAAGCAGCCGCCGGCTCCGAAGGTGCCTGCCGATGTCATCGACGGCACGGCCGCGAAGTACGCCGAAGCGCTGGCAAAGCTGGCCGACCTGCGCCTGGGCTGAGTCTTCCGCCCGTGGCGAAATGCGGCATCGCGAATTGAGCCGGATGCCCGGGCGGTGTAGAAGGTGGAAGCGTCCAATGCAGGACGCTTTCCGCCAAGGCAGACCACCCAACCCATGCGCGATGCAGCTACCTGGTTCGGCAACTACAGCCGCGACCACCAGAACCCCACCAACCGCCTGATCCACTGGATCTGCGTGCCGGCGATCACCTGGACCGTCGTGGCGCTGGTGTGGCTGATCCCGGTCCCGTCCTGGCTGGGGCGCCCGGGCCTGTGGGCCGTGCTGGCGATGTTTCTGGCGTTCTGTTTCTACTATTACCGGCTGTCGCGAAAGATCGGCCTGGCCATGGCCGGAGCCTTCCTCATCCTGGCCTTCGTCACCGACACCCTTTACCAGGGCCTGGGCATCACGGGCCTGGCCTGGCTCGCCATCGGCGTCTTCGTGGTGGCGTGGGTGGGCCAGTTCATCGGCCACAAGATCGAAGGCCGCCGGCCCTCCTTCTTCACCGACCTCCAGTACCTGCTGATCGGCCCCGCGTGGCTGATGAGCAAGGCGCTGGGTCGCTTCGGCGTCAGCTACTGATGACGCAATCGCTGCTGACCCTGCTCTCGGCTGCCATCTGGTGGATCATCTATTCCAGCGCCGCCGCGGTGATACCCGCCGTGATGGTCTGGGCGGCGCTGCGCTGGCTGGAACGCGTGCCCGTGGTGTTCAACCGGGCCTACCTGGCCAGCCTGCTCTGGGCCCTGGCCATCGTTGCCACCTGCGGGCTGGTGATTGCCGCCCAGCACGGCAGCGCGGCCGGGCAGTCGCTGTTCGCCCTGCCCTGGATGCGCGGCGTGCTGGTGGCCGACATGCTGCTGGGCGCCCTCCTCATCTGGCGACTGGTGCCGCGCATCGACGCCCGCCGGGTGAAGCCCACCAGCGCCTGCATGGCCGTGGCCCTGGTCATGGTGGTGGTGCTGGTGGTGGGAACCACGATCCATCGATAGGAATCCCCTATCAGGATCATCCAAAGCATCTGTTGGACTCTGGGGATGGCGTCCCCATAATGAGATTCATTCTTATTGGAGAGTCCGGCTATGGCCAGGAAAATCAAATACGCGGCGACGCATTTCAGCATCGCCTTCTCGATGAGCTATGCGGTGAACCAGAACGTCGCCATCAGCGCCCTGGTGGGCATCGCCGAGCCGTTCGCCTTCGCACTGGGCCGTAACGTGGCCCGCGAGACCCGTGCCGGTTTCCAGCTAACGCCCGCCGCCTGATCCACCACCGACGCGCGCGTTGACGGTGGTCACGGCGCGGGTAAAACCTTCGAACGGGATGTCGGTGATGCCGACCAGCCCGATATGCGCGTTCTCGCCATCGAGGATGCGTCCGGTGACAGGCTGGTCCACATACTGGAACCAGTGGGTGCCGACGATCACGCCCGACGCGGCCGCTGCGTCCACGAAGCGCGCATAGGCCTTGCCCCGCTCTTCCTCGTTCGCCACCGCCGCCACGCCATTGCCGAAGGGGCCGCGGTCCGCCGAGCCGAAATGGAACTCGGTGATGAGTACCGGTTTATCCCACTTGCGAAATTCGGCCACGTCGAAGCCGTGTTCGGGCAAGTCTGTATAGGTGTTGATGCTGGTGACATCGGCGAAATGCGAACTGGCTTCTTCTACTTCGGGCGTGCGCACGGCGAGGCGACCACCCAGGAACATGTGGTGCGGGTCGGCCTTCTTCAGGGTGTCGGCCACGGTCTGGAAATAGCGGGTGGCATAGAGCTTCAGGAAGGCGATGTAGTCGGCGGCGATGGCCGGGTGCGCTTCGGAAGGATCCGGCGCATGGAATCCGGCGGCCTCGACGTGGTTCCAGTCAGGCGCTTCCACGCCCCATGCCTTCGCGAAGGCCGCAGCGTCCGGATACGTTTTCTTCAGATACGCGAGAAAAGCCTGCTTGGCGGGACTGTCGGGCCCTTGCACCAGTGAGCCCACGGCAAGCGCCCAACGTCCCTGGGGACCCTGCCCTGCCCACGCCAGTTCGTTATCGGCGAAGTAGCCCAGCAGCCAGGGATCGTCGCGCACGTTCTTGGTCGCGTTCGCCACGGCGGTTTCGGTCGCACGCACGAAGCGTGGATCGAACGGATCGGGCATGCGTCCCCAGTAGTCGTAACCGGTGCTCACCGTGTTGAAGTCGCCGCGGATCAGGATGGGCACGGTATAGGCCATGCGCTTGTCGTTCGCGAAGGCCGGATCGCTCCAGTTTCCGAGCGTGTTGAAACGCCAGGCGCGCAGGCGATCAACGCTGCGCTTGCGCCAGGACGCTTCGATGTTGCCGTCGAACGTGCGGGCGACATTGTTTGCGTAGATATCCCACCAGCGGCCGTGGTTCATGCCGTTGTCGCGCTGCGAGCCGTTGTTGCTGCGGCTGTCCGCCGCGCCGCCGTAGGGACCGTTTGCACCGTTAGTGTCGGTGAACATGAACTCGCGCCCCTGCACGTAGGTGCGACCGTCGGTGCGGTTCACGGCATTCACGCCCAGCGAGAAGAAGGCATGGCCTTCTGGCGTGACGAGCCACCAGCGGTTGCCTTGCTTCTGTGCGTGGAACCAGCCGGTGACCTTCATGGCGGGAAGATCGGTGCGACCACCGTAGCGGTCGAGGCCTTGCACGTCGGCAGAGGCCGTCACTTCGTTGGCGCGTTTCTTCAGTGCGGCGTCGCTGTCGATCTTTTCAGGCCATGTGGCACGCGTGAACTGGCCGTAGCGATCGACGATGCCCGTGTAGGCCGCGCGCAGTTCGTCATCGCCGGCCACGGTATCCAGCTTGCCGAACAGCACCGTCTGCGCTGCGCCGGGCTGGGGCATGGACAACGTCACGGATTGCACCGCGCTGGCATCGAACGCGCCATCGACGTTCGTGGCGACGAGGCGCTTGGTCGCCCCGTCGTCGAATGGCATCGGTGGGCCGACCTGCATGCCGAATGCGCGCGGCGAGGTGGCATGCAGGGGAATCGAAAGAATCTGCGGCGGACCAGGTGGCAATCCCACCGTCGTCTTCAGGTGTTTACCATTCGATGCAACATCCACCAGCAGGGTGACCGGCCAGGGCATGCCATTCTGCACGTCCAGGCGCAGCGTTCCATCGTTGGACCACGACCAGGCACCCTGGGTCGGTGCCAGCACGACGGAAGGCGATGGCGAGGGCTTGAACGTCACCGCGACAAGGTCGCGGCCGTCCGCCGCCTTGCGCACGGTGGGATCGACGGACGCATCGGTAGCCGTTATCCGGAGTGCATCGCCAGGATGCGTGAGATCCAGCGTTCCCGCGTGGGCGGAAGCGATGGTGCCTGCCAACAGAAGAGGAATGATGGGACGCATGAGCGGACCTTATCACTGTAGGAGCGCGCCTCGCGCGCGACCCGGTTACGCCCCGGTCATCCCAGTCGCGCGCAAGGCGCGCTCCTACACATCATCGACCACCTTGTAGGAGCGCGCCTGCGCGCGACCCGGTTACGCCCCGGTCATCCCAGTCGCGCGCAAGGCGCGCTCCTACTTGCGGCGGCGCCAGAGGTAGTAGACGGGAACACCGATCGCGATGATCAACAGGCTCATGCCAGCGTTCTGCGGCTGGGCGATGGCCGTGGCGGCGATCACGCAGAGTACCGTTGTCGTGAAGATAAGCGGCACCACGGGGTAGCCCGGTACGAGGTACGGCGATGGCTCCGATTTCAACTTGCGGCGATACCAGAAGATCGTCGCGATACCAAAGGCATGCGACAGCCACTCGCCTACGGTCGTGTAATCGACCAGCGCTTCAAAGCTACCCGAAAGAATCAGCGCAATCGCCCAGCCACCCAGCGCCATCAGCGCGATCTGCGGTGCATTCGTGCGCGGGTCGATACGCGCGATCGGTTTGAAGAACATGCCATCGGCGCTCATCACCTGGAGCACGCGCGCACCGCCCGCAATGGCGATGCTGCAATAGCCGAAGGTGGAACAGGCGATACCGACGGCAATGACCGTGGCGCCGGCTTCGCCGAACACACGGCGCATGAGGTCGGCCGCAGGCGCCGTGCTCGCCGCGAGGCCGGCATGTCCCAGCCCCGCCATGTAGGCGATGTTCACCAGCACATAGCACACGACCACGCTGCCCATACCGAGACCGAGCGCACGCGGAAGGGTGCGTTGCGGGTCGCGCACTTCTCCGGCGAGATCGTTGAGGTAGTGGAAGCCGCCGTACGCGAACATGGCCGGCAGCAATGCGCCGATAAGCATGCTCGTCGGCACCTCGCGGGTGGTGTCCGCGACGAAGGCGAGCCCCAGATGACCGCGTGCAAGGTACAGGCCCACCACGATCAGCAACGCCACGGCGCTGAGCTTCAGGATGGTGAAGATGTTCTGCATCAACGCGCCGGCACGGATGCCGAACAGGTTCACGGCCACGATGAAGCTGATGGCACCGACGGCGATGGGTTTGACCCATTCGTGCGGCAGGCCTACGGCACGCGCGGCGTAATCCGCGAACGTGGTGGCCACCGCGGCGACGCTGCCGGGGTAGTTGATAAGGGCCATCGTCCAGCCGAAAAGGAAAGCCGGTAGCTGGCCGAAGGCTTCGCGCAGGTAAACGTAGGTGCCGCCGGCCTGGGGGCGCCTTGCGCCCAGTTCGGCGTAGCAGAGCACGCCGGCCAGGGTGAGCAGGCCGCCGATGGTCCACAGAAGGATGACTTCCGTGCCGGAGCCCGTGCTCTTGGCCACCGCCGCGGGGGTGCGGAAGATGCCCGCGCCGATGACGCCGCCAATGACGATCATCGCGGCATCCCAGATGCCGAGGCGACGGAGGTAATGAGCGGGCTGAGGGGCTGGCATCCGGCGACGATGCCATAAGCGACGGCGGTGTGCGATAGGCCGTGCCTGGCGATTTGTAGGAGCGCGCCTTGCGCGCGACCGGGAAAGACGGTGGATCACCAGGGCTCCGGCGTCTACGCCTTGTCGGCTGTCGCGCGCAAGGCGCGCTCCTACAGGAGGATGCTTTGATGTCGAACTATCAGCGACGGTTACGGGATGACGTTCAATACCGGACATTCACGCCTGCGCCATGGTCGCGTTTCCGAAACTGATCGCATCTATCTCGTCACTACGGTGACCTGGAACCGCGCTCCCGTTTTCCGCGACTACCGTGCTGCCCGGATTGCCGCGCGCATCATCCACGGAAGATCAACCTGGCGGCAGGCCGAGTGCCTGGCATGGGTATTGATGCCGGATCACTGGCACGGGCTACTTCGCCTTGATGACGGAGGCGACCTGTCCAAAGCGGTGGGAAAAATGAAATCGTTGGTTGCGCGGGCGTTTCGGGAAGAAGGGCGAACGTCTCCGCTATGGCAGCGGGCGTTTCATGACCGGGCGCTTCGTGAGGACGATGATCTGAAAGCGGCGGCACGGTATATCGTGGCCAATCCGCTCAGAGCCGGACTGGTGCACCGGATAGGCGATTACCCGTACTGGAATGCCGTATGGCTGTAGGAGCGCGCCTTGCGCGCGACTGGGGAGCCCTGTGAATGACCAGGGTTCCCGCATCTGCGCCCTGTGGGCTGTCGCGCGCGAGGCGCGCTCCTACAGGGGCATCGATCATGCCATGCCGTGTGACTGTAGGAGCGCGCCTTGCGCGCGACTGGGGAACCCTGTGAATGACCCGGGTTCCCGCATCTACGCCTTGTGGGCTGTCGCGCGCGAGGCGCGCTCCTACAGGGGACCTACTTTTTCTTGGGGATGTACAGGTCGGTGATCGTGCCTTCGTACACCTCGGCAGCCATGCCGACGGATTCGCCGAGCGTGGGATGCGGGTGGACGGTGCGGCCGATATCGCCGGCTTCGCAGCCCATTTCGATGGCAAGCGCCAGCTCGGAGATGAGGTCGCCCGCGTGCGGACCGACGATGCCGGCGCCGACGATGCGATGGGTTTCCTCGTCGAAGATGAGCTTGGTGAAGCCTTCGGTGCGGTCGATGCCGATGGCGCGGCCGGAGGCCACCCACGGGAACTTGCCCACGCCGATCTTCAGGCCCTTTTCCTTCGCTTCGCGCTCGGTCACGCCGACCCAGGCGATTTCCGGATCGGTGTAGGCCACCGACGGGATCACGCGTGCGTCGAAGAAGCTCTTCATGCCCGCAGCCACTTCTGCGGCCACCTTGGCTTCGTGCGTGGCCTTGTGCGCCAGCATCGGCTGGCCCACGAGGTCGCCGATGGCGAAGATGTGCTTCACGTTGGTGCGCATCTGGCGGTCGACCGGGATGAAACCGCGATCGGTCACTTCCACGCCGGCCTTGTCCGCACCCACCTTGTTGCCGTTCGGCGAGCGGCCGACCGACACCAGCACGCGATCGTACAGCGTGGTTTCGGGGATGCTGTCGCCTTCGAAGGTGACTTCGATGCCCTTCTTCGTGGCTTCGGCCTTCACCACCTTGGTCTTCAGGTGGATGCCCTTGTAACGCTTGGCGATGCGCTGCTGCAGCGGCTTCACCAGGTCGATGTCAGCGCCCGGCATGAGCTGGTCGGCGAGTTCGACGACGGTGACTTCCGCGCCCAGCGAGGCATACACGGTGGCCATTTCCAGGCCGATGATGCCGCCGCCGACCACGAGCAGCTTCTTCGGCACGTCACGCAGTTCCAACGCGCCGGTGGAGTCGATGATGCGCTCGTCGTCCCACGGGAACGACGGCAGCTTCACCGACTGCGAACCGGCGGCGATGACGGCGTTTTCGAAGCGGATGAGCTTCACGCCATCGGCCGTCTGGACTTCCATCTCGTTGGGCGAGATGAAGCTGCCCACGCCGGTGACGGTGCGTACCTTGCGGGCCTTGGCCATCTTGCCGAGACCGCCGGTGAGCTGGCCGACCACCTTGTCCTTGAACGAGCGCAGCTTGTCGAGATCGATCTTCGGCTTGCCGAAGCTGATGCCGTGCGCGCCGATGGCTTCGGCTTCCTCGATCACGGCAGCGGCGTGCAGCAGCGCCTTGGACGGGATGCAGCCCACGTTGAGGCAGACGCCGCCGAGCGTTTCATAACGCTCGACCAGCACGGTATCCAGGCCGACGTCGGCGCCACGGAATGCGGCGGTGTAGCCGCCCGGGCCCGAGCCCAGCACGACGAGCTGGCATTCGATGTCGGCCTTGCGACCGGAGGCGCCGGCCGCCTGCGGAGCGGCGGCGCGCGGAGCGTCCTGCTTCGGCGGCGGCGGGGCCGGCGACGGTGTGGGAGCCGCCGGGGCGTCCTTCACCGAGGCCTGGCCGACGGCCTTTTCTGCCGCCGGCTGCTCGCCTGCGGCTTCGATGGTGGCGATGACGGTGCCTTCGTTCACCTCGGTGCCGACCTGGACCTTGATCTCGATGATCTTGCCGGCCTGCGAGGCGGGCACGTCCATCGTGGCCTTGTCGGATTCGAGGGTGATGAGGCTCTGGTCCTTCTCGACGGTGTCGCCGACCTTGACCAGGATCTCGATGACCGGCACGTCGTGCGAGCCGCCGAGGTCGGGAACCTTCAGTTCGATGTTTGCCATGATCGTGTCCCTCGCGTCAGAGCAACAGGCGACGGATGTCGCCGAGCTGCTGGGCCAGGTACACGGCGAAGCGCGCGGCCAGCGCGCCGTCGATGACGCGGTGGTCGTACGACAGCGACAGCGGCAGCATCAGGCGCGGCGCGAATTCCTTGCCATTCCACACCGGCTTCATCTGCGCCTTGGAGACGCCGAGGATCGCCACTTCCGGTGCATTGACGATCGGCGTGAACGCCGTGCCGCCGATGCCGCCGAGCGAGGAGATGGAGAAGCAGCCGCCGCTCATGTCGGCCGCGGTGAGCTTCTTGTCGCGCGCCTTCTTCGAGATGTCGCCCAGTTCGGCGGCGAGTTCGAGAAGGCCCTTCTTGTCGGCGTCGCGGATCACCGGCACGACGAGGCCGTCCGGCGTATCCACGGCGATGCCCACGTGGAAGTACTTCTTGAGCGTGAGCTTCTCGCCCGTCTCGTCCAGCGAGGCGTTGAAGGTGGGGAATTTCTTGAGGGCCGCAACCACCGCCTTGATCTGGAACACCAGCGGGGTGACCTTGAGGTCCTTGTTTTCTTCGCCGAGCTTCTTGCGGAAGGCTTCCAGCTCGGTGATGTCGGCGTCTTCGAACTGCGTGACGTGCGGAATCATCGCCCAGTTGCGGGCGAGGTTCGCGCCGGAGATCTTCTGGATGCGCGACAGCGGCTTTTCTTCCACTTCGCCGAACTTCGAGAAGTCGACCTTGGGCCACGGCAGGAGGGTGAGACCATTGCCACCGGCCACGGCGCCGCCAGCGGACGGACGCGCACCGGAGGTCATCACGTTCTTGACGTAGGCGGTGATGTCTTCGCGCTGGATGCGACCGCCACGGCCGCTACCCTTCACCTCGGCCACGTCCACGCCCAGCTCGCGCGCGAAGGCGCGCACGGCGGGGCTGGCGTACGGGGCGTTGCCCGGCATGATCACCGAGGCGTCGAACGACACCGGCGGCGTGCGCGGCGTACCGCCGGCAGGAGCCGCTTCAGACTTCGACGGGGCCGAAGCGGCTTCGCACGCAGGCGCGGGGGCCGGGGCCTCGGAAACGGTGGGCTGTGCGGCCGGTGCCGGAGCAGCGGCTTCGCCACCGCCCTGGCCTTCGAGGATGGCGATCAGGTCGCCGTCGTTCACTTCGTCGCCGACCTTGACCTTGATTTCCTTGATGACACCGGCGGCAGGCGCCGGGATGTCCATCGTGGCCTTGTCGGATTCGAGCGTCATGAGGCTCTGGTCTTTCTCGACCGTATCGCCGACCTTGACCATGATCTCGATGATGGGCACCGGCTTGCCGCCGATGTCCGGGACATTGACGTCGACCGGGCCGGAAGCCTTGGACGGTGCGGCGGCCTTGGCGGCGGCCGGAGCCGGGGCGGGAGCGGGAGCCGGCGCGGCGGCCTTTTCTTCCTGCTTCGGCGCTTCGGCCCTGGCGGCCGGGGCATCGCCCTCGGCTTCGACCAGCGCGATCACGGCACCTTCGTCGACCTCGTCACCGACCTTGACCTTCAGTTCCTTGATGACGCCGGCGAACGGCGCAGGAACTTCCATCGTGGCCTTGTCGGACTCGAGCGTCACCAGGCTCTGGTCCTTCTCGACGCGATCGCCGACCTTGACCATGATTTCGATGACGGGAACCGCTTTGCCACCGATATCGGGGACGCGGGCTTCTTTGACGTCGGCCATGGAACCTCCTGAGGAACTTGCGGCGACGGGCGGCGAACCCGGCGTCGGGGGAAGAAAGGGCGCCGTGCTGCGGCGCAACCCATCGATTGTAATCCCTCAGAAGCCGATTCCCACGATTCAAACGATTGTTTAGGACATTCCGCCCTTCCGTAGGAGCGCGCCTTGCGCGCGACCGGCACGGAGAGAAGCGTTTCCAGGTCCGCGCCTTGCGACCGGAAACGCCCCGTTTTTACCCGGTCGCGCGCAAGGCGCGCTCCTACAAGGATTGCAGGACGCAGGGTTTCAGGTCGCCGGGGTTTCGGGGGCGGCCGGGTTGATCAGGCGGATCTCGCTCTGCGGGAAGGGGATGGTGATGCCCTCGTCGGCGAAGCGCTCCTTGATGCGGCGCAGGAGGTTGGTCTGGGCGCCGTACATGTCGGGGACGTTGGCCCAGGCACGGATCACCAGGTTCACAGCCGAATCGCCGAGGGTGTCGGTCCAGACGCCCGGGGCCGGGTCCTTCAGGATGCGCGGATCGGCGGCGAACAGCTCCTGGATCACCTCCATGGCCTTGCCGATGTCGTCGCCGTAGCCGATGCCCACCTTGAACTCGAAACGACGGGTACCGCGCACGTTGAAGTTGATGATGGCATCGCCACCCACCTTGGCATTGGGCACCACGGCCTCGCGGTTGTCCGCGGTGACGATATAGGTGTGCATGAGATTGATGTTCTGCACCGTGCCTTCGACACCGCCCACCAGCACGTAGTCGCCGATGCGGAACGGGCGGAACAGGATCAGCAGCACGCCCCAGGCCAGGTTGGACAGCGAGCTGTTCAGGGCCAGGCCGATGGCCAGGCCGGCGGCGCCGAGGGCGGCGATGAACGAGGCCGTGGGAATGCCGGCCATGCCCATCACCTGGACGATGATGAAGGCGATCAACAGGCCGTAGATGGCGTTGCGCAGGAAGTTGGCGAGCGTGACATCGACACGCGCCCGCTCCAGGGCACGACGGCCGACGTTGGCCAGGCGCGCGGCGATCCAGATGCCGATGACCAGCGCAACGAGCGACAGGCCGATGCGGATGGCGTAGCCAATGAGCAGCACGCGCGTGGCGTGGTCGATGCCTAGGTGGTCGAGAAAATCGATCATGGGCGGGCCCTTGCCTCTGTGGAATTCGCGGCAAAGGCTAGCAACGGGTTTGTGAATACCCGGTTTCTGTATCCGCGGATACCGATCCGGATCGATGACACCACCGCGATCATGGGCCGACCTGCGCTTCCACCGGCTCATGGAAACGGCAGCAATGGTCATATCTCTCTGAAAATGCGAAAATTTGCGGTTGAAGGCGGCCCTCGAAGCGCCAACGACCCACCCGGATACCGTGAAGACCCCACCAGGATTGCAGGCGCTGATCGATGACGGCGTCATCGATGAAGTGCTGCGCCCGCTCAAGAGCGGCAAGGAAGCGGCTGTGTATGTCGTCCGCAGCGGCGACGACGTGCGCTGCGCGAAGGTCTACAAGGACATGGCCCAGCGCAGCTTCCAGCAGCGCGCCCAGTACCAGGAGGGTCGCAAGGTCCGCGGCAGTCGCGAAGCCCGCGCCATGGAGAAATCCACCAAGTACGGTCGCAAGCAGCAGGAAATGGCCTGGAAAAACACCGAGGTGGATGCGCTGTACCAGCTGCGCGATGCCGGTGTGCGCGTGCCCGTGCCCTATGGTTATTTCAACGGCGTGCTGGTGATGGAGCTGGTCACCGATGCCGACGGTTTCTCCGCGCCACGTCTTGGCGAGGTTGAGCTCACCGCCGGACAGGCACGGGAGTACCACGGCGTGCTGGTGCGGCAGGTGCTGCTGATGCTTTGCTGCGGGCTGATCCACGGCGACCTGTCCCCGTACAACGTGCTGGTCGCGCCGGATGGCCCCGTGGTGATCGACTTCCCGCAGGTCGTCAGCGCCGCCGGCAACAATGCCGCGCGCACGATGCTGCTGCGTGACGTCAACAACCTCACCGCGTATCTCGGGCGCTGGGCCAACGAACTGCTGGAAACCTGGTACGGCGAGGAGATGTGGGCGCTGTTCGAGGCCGGCGAACTGCATCCGGATACCGTACTTACCGGTGAATTCACGCCGGACGAATCCGAGGTGGATCTGGACAGCATCCGCCAGTCGATCAACGACGCCCGCGAGGAAGCATTGATCCGGCAGCAGGGTCGTGAAGCGGCGGAAGAAGATTACTGACGCAGGGGCAAGGCGTCAGTACATACGTGATTCAAAAGCGCTCGCCTACCGGCAGATAACGCCACTCGCCCGCAGGCATTGCGCCATTCGGGCCCTTGCCCAGGCCGATCTTGCCGATACGAAGGCGACGGATCGAGATCACATCCAGATCGACCTGCGCGCACATGTCGCGCAACTGGCCCTCGCGTGCGCCCTTGATGGCGAAGCGCAGGCGGGTTTCGTTCTGCCAGCTGACCTTGCATGGTTGCAGGGAACGGCCCTTGTAGCTCATGCCACGGGAGAGTTTCGCCAGGCCATAGGGAGCGATCTGGCCGCTGACTTCCACCACGTATTCGTGCTCGATGAGGTCGGCGTCGTCGGTCAGGCGGCGCCATACGCGGCCATCCTGAGTAAGCACGACGAGGCCGCTGGCTTCGGTGTCCAGCGATACGAGCGGGGTGAGGCGATGGAAGTGGCGGCGTAGCAGGCGTTCGCCGCTGGGATCGTCGGCCCAGCGGGTTTCCGGGGTCACGAGTGCGCTGGCCGGGCGGGTGCCTTCGATGGCGTGGAAGCCGGCAGGTTTGTGCAGCAGGATCGTGGCCGGCTCCACCGCGTCGAGGCGGGCCTCGGGGTCGAGTTCGACGCGCTCGTCGGTGACCTTGTGTTGCGGCAGTTCGATGACGTCGCCGTTCACGGACACCCAGCCGTTGCGGATGAATTGCTCGGCGTCGGCACGGGAAAGGCCGAACTGTTCGCAGACGCGATGGGCAAGCCGGACGGGAATGGACATGAAGCAAACCTGCTGTTGTAGGAGCGCGCCTTGCGCGCGACCGGGTATGACGGAGAAATCGGTCGCGCGCAAGCACGCTCCTACAGAAGAGGGTTGCATGCGGCGGAAGAGAGGGGCCGGTCGCGCGCGAGGCGCGCTCCTACAAGGGCTGGGCGCGGCCGGTGTGTGTACCGGCCGCGCCCAGGGTTTTACGGGCTGTTCGGAGCGGGCTTGTCGGCCTGGGCCGTCTGCGGGGCGTCGACCTTGCGGCCGCCGTACGGCAGCACCTGGGAGGCCAGCTTCGCATCGCCCTTGATGAGCGCCACTTCGTCGCTGACGATGTGGGCGGCTTCATCCATCGGCGTGTCCTTGGCCTTCTTCGCGTCGGCTTCCTGCTTGAGGTCGGACTTGATGCTGCGCTCGTTGGCGTTCAGGCCGTCGTCGCCGCTGTTGTCATCCGTGGTGTCCAGGGCGCTGTCACCGAAGATGGCCTTGCGACGGTTGCGGAAATCGGCCTGCGTGGCGTCGAACTGCTTGCGCTCGGCCATGCGGGTGGCGAAGTTCAGCGAGATGTCGGTCTTGTCGCGCATCTTCTTGTACTGCGCCAGCTCGTCGAGCATCAGCTTCCACGCCGGGGAGCTGGCCACGCGCGCTTCGTGCTTCTGGTTGAGCGGGCCGAAGATGGGCTTCAGGTTCGCCACCGGCTTGTAGTCGGCCGGATCGATATGACGCCACGGCAGCGCGTTGTCGTAGGTGGATTCGCCGAATTCCTTTGCGTCGCCATTTTCCGGGAAGCGGACATCGGGCGTGACGCCGTGCAGCTGCGTGCTGTCGCCATTGATGCGGATGAACTCGGCGATGGTCATCTTGAGTTCGCCGTACTTGGCGTCCTCACCCGTGGTGGCCTTGCCGAACTTGTCGAGGTCGACGAGGTTCTGCACGGTGCCCTTGCCGAAGGTGGGCTCGCCGATGATGATGCCGCGGCCGTAATCCTGGATGGCGGCAGCGAAGATTTCCGACGCCGACGCCGAACCGCGATTGACCATGACAGCCATGGGGCCGTCCCACGACATGCCCGGGTCGTCGTCGCCCTGTGCTTCCACCTGGCCACGTGCATCGCGCACCTGCACGACCGGACCGGTGTCGATGAACAGGCCGGTGAGTTCGGTGGCTTCGTTGAGCGAGCCGCCGCCGTTGTTGCGCAGGTCCATGATGATGCCGTCGACCTTTTGCGCCTTGAGCGCGGTCAGGAGCTTCTTCACGTCGCGCGTGGCGCTCTTGAAGTTGGCGTCGCCGGCACGGCGCGCGCCGAAGTCCTGGTAGAAGGTGGGCAGCTCGATCACGCCGATCTTGCGGGTGACGTCGCCGTCCTTCACGTCGATGACCTTCGACTTGGCGGCCTGCTCTTCCATCGTGACCTTCTTGCGTACCAGGGTCACGATCTCATGCTTGCCATCCACGCCGGCATCGGCCGGGAGGATTTCCAGGCGCACCGTGGTGTCCTTCTTGCCACGGATGAGCTTGATCACGTCATCCTGGCGCCAGCCGACCACGTCGACCATGGTGCCGGTTTCGCCCTGGCCGATGGCGACGATGCGGTCGCCGGGCTTCATCTTGCCGGACTTGATCGCCGGGCCACCAGGGACCAGCTCGCGGATGGTGGTGTAGTCGTCGCGTGCCTGCAGCACCGCGCCGATGCCTTCCAGCGAAAGGCGCATGGCGATGTCGAACGCATCCGCCGCACGGGGGCCGAGGTAGTCGGTGTGCGGATCGGTGGAGTTCGCATAGGCCGTCATGAAGGCCTGGGTGGCGTCTTCGTCGTCGAGCTGGCGTACGCGGGTGATGTAGTTCGCGTAGCGCTTGTCGAGCGTCTTGCGGATGTCGTCGTCGCTCTTGCCGGCCAGCTTCAGGCGCAGCCAGTCGTTCATCGTGCGCTTGCGCCAGATGTCGTCCAGCTCGGCCTGGTCCTTCGGCACCGCGGCCTTCTTGCGGTCGAAGTTGAAGCTCTCGTTGCCGCTGAGGTCGAAGCCTTTCTTCAGCAGGCCGCGCGCGAAGTTCATGCGATCGACGGCACGCGTGATGTACAGGTTGAACACCGAGAACGGACCGGAGAGGTCCTGGTTCCAGATGGCGTCGTCGAACTGCGTCTTCAGCGGTTCGAACTTGGCCATGTCTTCCTGGGTGAAGAACACCTTCTCACCGTCGAGCGAGTCGAAGTAGGCCTTGTAGATCTTGGCCGACATGGCATCGTCGAGCGGCTGGGCCTGGTAGTGGAAACGGGTGAGGAAGCGCGCGGAAAGCTGCGCGGCCTGGGCCTCGGCTGCGGTGGGCTTGAGCGGAAGGCTGGATTCCTTGCGCTGCGGCTCGGGTGAGGTGGCGGCCTCCGAGGCGTCCTTCGGCTGGGGGGCCGAACTCTTCACCGGCGGTGTCGCGCCCGGCTGCGGCTGCTGGGGAGCATTCTGGGCTTGCGCCCCTGCGGTAGCGAGGACCAGCAGGAGGGCGAGCGACACGGGGCGAAGAGTCATGTAATGGAGGCCTCGGAATGCTGTTCGGTTATTCGACGACGCCGGCGGCGTGGGCCATCAGGTCGGCATGGTAGGAGGATCGCACCAACGGGCCGGAAGCGACATGGGAGAAGCCCATGTCCTCGCCGGCAACACGCAGCGCCTCGAATTCGTCCGGCGTCCAGTAGCGGACCACCGGGTGATGGTGCGCCGTCGGCTGCAGGTACTGGCCGATCGTGATCATGTCGACGTCATGGGCGCGTAGATCGCGCATCGTCTCGATGACCTGGTCGTAGGTTTCGCCAAGGCCCAGCATGATGCCGGATTTGGTGGGGACGTCCGGGTGCTGCGCCTTGAAGCGCTTGAGCAGGTCGAGCGACCACTGGTAGTCGGCACCCGGGCGCACTTCGCGGTAGAGGTGCGGCACGGTTTCGAGGTTGTGGTTGAAGACATCCGGCGGGAAATCCTTCATCACCTCGAGTGCTCGCTCCATGCGGCCCTTGCCGCGGAAGTCGGGGGTGAGGATCTCGATGCGGATGTTGGGGCTGGCATGACGCACCGCGCGGATGCACGAGGCGAAGTGCTCGGCACCACCATCGCGCAGGTCGTCGCGGTCCACCGAGGTGATCACCACGTACTTCAGGCGCATGTCGCGGATGGTCTCGGCCAGGCGTGCCGGCTCGAGCGGATCCGGAGCCAGCGGGCGGCCGTGGGCCACGTCGCAGAACGAGCAGCGGCGGGTGCAGACCTCGCCCAGGATCATGAAGGTGGCCGTGCCCTTGGAGAAGCACTCGTGGATGTTCGGGCAGGAGGCTTCCTCGCACACCGTCACCAGCGAGTTTTCGCGCAGGCGCGCCTTCAGCTGCTGCACGGCGTTGCCCTGCGGCAGGCGTACGCGAATCCAGCTGGGTTTGCGCAGCGCGGGCTGATCGGCATCGAAGCCCGCGCGGTTCAGCGCGATCTTGTCGTTGCCGAGCATCTTCTCGCCGGGCTTGTCGACGACGGCGATGGGGATGCTGCGGGAGGGGGAAGTGGCTGTCTGGCTCATGATGACTAGGCCTTCAGACCGCAAGGCGCGCGGGGAGTTCGGGGAGGGAGGCGTCGGCCGACACGGCGTGGAAGCCAAACTGCTTGCAGAATTCCTGTACCAGGACGTCTTCCACGTCTGCCAACCGCGACGGACCGCCCAAGTCTATCACCTGGGTGGTTTCCAAACCCTTGTAGCCGCAGGGATTGATGCGGTGGAAGGGCTCCAGGTCCATGTTCACGTTGAAGGCCAGGCCGTGGAAGCTGCAGCCCCGGCGGATGCGCAGGCCCAGCGCGGCGACCTTGGCCCCGGCGACGTAGACGCCCGGGGCACCGTCCTTGCGTTCGGCGCCGATGTTCCACTCGCCCAGGGTGTCGATCAGGGCCTGTTCGATGCGGTCCACGAGCTCGCGGACGCCCACGCCGACGCGGCGCAGGTCGATCATCGGGTAGGCCACGATCTGGCCCGGGCCGTGGTAGGTCACCTGCCCGCCCCGATCCACGCGCACCACCGGGATGTCGCCGGCGAACAGCACGTGTTCCTCGAGGCCCGCCTGCCCCAGAGTGAACACCGGGTCGTGCTCCAGCACCCACAGCTCGTCGACGGTATCGTCGGTGCGGTTGTCGGTAAAGGCGCTCATGGCCTTCCAGGTGGATTCGTAGGGGACGCGCCCCAGCCTGCGGACGTTGAGGGGGAGGGTCATGGGAATGGGAGCGGTGGTGGGCAATGCCCGGAACCTATGGGCCCGGGAGCCGATATACAACTGCAGGAGCGCGCCTTGCGCGCGACCGGGGAACCTATCGCCGCACCGATCGCGGTGAGGCGTTACCGGAGGCCGTCGTTCTTCCGGTCGCGCGCGAGGCGCGCTCCTACAGGGCTGCGTTACATCGTGAAGCGGATGTTTTCGTCGGCGCGCAGGGTGCTGTGCGCCTCGAGGTACTTCTCGCGGCTGGGCGCCACGAAGGAGACCGTGACCGACTGGTAGTTGCCGGCCGGCGTCAGCTTCGTCGACAGGGTTTCGTGGAGCACTTCCAGGCCGATACCGTGCAACAGCGCCGGGACGTGCTTGTCGAGCCCGGCGTTCGCGTTGCCGATGGCGGTGATCTCGAACTCACCGGGAAACTGGAAGCCCTTGCCGTCTTTCTGGGCCTGGCTGAAGTCGATCTCACGCATGGCGTGCTCCTTACTTCTTGTCGCTGTCGCTATGGAACCACAGCATGATCGTGTCCCACAGGCGCGAGAAGAAGCCGCCTTCCGGCGCGTCGTTCAACGCGACCAGCGGGACGGTGACGACGGGCTGGCCGTCGAGCGTCACACGCAGGGTGCCGACCTGCTGGCCCTTCTTGAACGGGGCAATCAGGGTGGACGGCACGTCGAGGTTGGCCTTGAGCTTGTCGTAGTCGCCGCGCTTCACGGAAACCAGCACATTCTCGCTGACGCCCAGCGGCAGGGTGTTCTCGGCGCCCTTCCACAGCTTCGGCGTGGCCAGCGGCTTGTTGGCGTCGTAGAGCTTGTGCGCTTCGTAGAAGCGGAAGCCGTAGTTCATGAGCGCCAGCGCGGAATCGGCGCGACCCTTTTCGCTGCCGGCACCCATCACGATGGCGATCATGCGGGCATCGCCCTGCTTGGCCGAGGCGGCGAGGCAGTAGCCGGCGGCGGCAGTGTGGCCGGTCTTGATGCCGTCGACGGTGTTGTCGCGCCACAGCAGCAGATTACGGTTGTGCTGCTTGATGCCGTTCCACTCGAATTCCTTCACGGCCGAGATAGCGTAGTCCTCGGGGAAGTCGTGGATCAGCGCGCGCGACAGGATCGCGATGTCGCGGGCCGTCGTGTAGTGGTTGGCAATGGGATAGCCCGATGCGTTCTCGAAGTTCGAGTGCGTCATGCCGATCTGCTTGGCATAGGCGTTCATCAGGTTGGCGAACGCCGGCTCGGAGCCTGCGGTGTGCTCCGCGAGCGCGATGGCCGCGTCGTTGCCCGACTGGATGATGAGGCCGTAGAGCAGATCCTTCAGCGGCACCTGGCTGTTGAGCTTCAGGAAGCTGGTGGAACCGTCGGTGCCGGCACCGCCGCCACGCCAGGCGTTTTCGCTGATGGTGACCGGGTCGGTCATGTGGATCTTGCCGTTGGCGACCTCGGCGGAGACGACGTAGTCGGTCATCACCTTCGTGATCGAGGCCGGCTCGACCTGGAGGTCGGGGTCCTTCGACGCGATGATCTGCCCCGTGTTGTAGTCCATCAGGACCCAGCTCTTGCCCTCCACATCCGGCGGCGGCGGCACCGGCGCCTCGGGCATCACCGGACGCGGGACGCTGGGACGGGGCGGCGTCTGCTGCGCCACGGTCACGCCGGCGACGAGCGCGGCGGCGGCGAAAGCGAACAGGGAACGGGGCAAGAGCTTCATCGTTTCAACGGTCCAGTCAAAGCAGGAAAAAAGAGGGTCAGTCTACCGCGACCTGGGGCCTGGGCAGGCCCATTTTCTCGATCTGGTCGGTAACCTTGTCGGCGGTGTCTACATCGGCCAGTGGCCCTACCCGGACCTTGCGCACGCTGCGCCCGCCGATGGAGGTCTCGATCACGCTGACGGGGCCGAGCCCCGCGCGATTCAGCTGGTCGGCCACCCGGGAGGCGTTGGCCATGTCCGAGAAGGCGCCTACCTGGAGGTAGATGCTGGGTTTGCCTAGCACGGCCGGACCGGCGGGGCTCGTCGCAGCGGCAGGCTGCGCCGTGGCGGCCACGACCGGGGCGGTGCCGGTCTTCGGGGGCGATACAGGGGCCTGCGCGGCCGGCAGCGACTGGGCGGACGACGGCACGAGCGTATTCGATGCCTGCTGGCCGGCGGATGGCATCGGCGGCAGGGCTTCCGCGGCGGTCACTCCGGTCATGCCGGGGATGTACTCCGGCGGCTCGCCCGTGCTCGTGGAGGGTGCCGGCTTCGGCGAGGTAGCGACGATGGTAGCCGCGGCCACGCTGGCAGCCGTGGGGGCCGTACGTGCGGAAGGAGGCGGCGGCGAGGCAGCGGGGCGTGAAGGCGGTGGGGGTGCGCTCACCGGCGCCGGGCCCGGCGCCGTCGCGATGATGGGTGGCGCCGTATTGCTGCGCGGGTCGGAGGGGTCGATCGCGCGGACTTCGACCAGGCCGGTGCCCTTGGGCCACACGCCGATTTTCACGGCGGCGGCGAACGAGAGGTCGATGACGCGGTTGTCGTGGAACGGCCCGCGATCGTTGACGCGCACGATCACGCTCTTGCCGTTCTCCAGGTTGGTGACGCGCGCGTAGCTCGGCAGCGGCAGGGTCTTGTGCGCCGCCGAGAACTGGTACATGTCGTATTCCTCGAGGTTCGAGGTTTTGTAGCCGTGGAACTTGTTGCCGTAGAACGAGGCGATGCCGCGCTCCACGTAGCCGCGGGGGCTATCGAGCACGGTGTAGCTCTGGCCCAGCACCGAGTACGGCGACTTGTTGCCGTAGAGCGAGCGCGGCTCCACTTTCGGCACGGGCTCGGGGAGCTTGCTGACGTCGGGAATATCGGTGGGCACGCTGTCGCTGCGCGAGCGATAGCGCGACGACTGCGACTTGCTGATGTCGTCGTAGCCACGCGACGACTTGCTGCCGCCACGCGAACCCGGGCGGGTGTTCTTGCCGCCGCCACACGCGGTGAGTACGAGCGCCAGCATGACGATCACGATGACCTGTAGGAGCGCGCCTTGCGCGCGACCGGTATCTATCGCGACGACCGGTCGCGCGCAAGGCGCGCTCCTACAGGTTTTGCGTGCGGGAATCCTGCTCCCAACGATCACCGCCCCCACGGTGTCCCCCGTCATCGCGCGTTCGGTCCTTTCACGCGGGCGCGGATTTCCTGCGCCAGCTGATCCACGGCCAGGGCGTACATCGGGCTGCGGTTGTAGGTGGTGATGACGTAGAAGTTCTGGAAGGTGAACCAGTATTCGTCACCCGCCGGCCCATCGAGGCGCACCAGCTGCGCGTCGCGGCCCGGGTCGAGATGCTGCACGGGGGCGAAGCCGTCGGCCACGAAGGCCTCCACCGGCGCCACGGGCTTCCAGTTCTTCGGCAGGTCCGGCGCGCGGGCACGACGGTCCGGCTGCGCGCGGGCGACCACGGGGCCGCCGGTTTCCCAGCCGTGCTGGGCGAAATAATTGGCCACGCTGGCGAAGATGTCGCCCATCGAGCCCTTCATGTCGATACGGCCGTCGCCGTCGTAATCCACGCCCCACTCGCGGATCGAGGTGGGCATGAACTGACCCCAGCCCTGCGCGCCGGCATAGGAGCCCGTGAGGGTGTCCAGCGGGCCGCCGAGATGATTGGACGGCAGTTCGAGCAGGGTCTTCAGCTCGCCACGGAAGAACGGCGCACGCTTGGGGTAGTAGAACGCCAGCGTCGTGAGCGCATCGAGCACCTTGTACTTGCCCGTATTGCGCCCGTAGAAGGTCTCCACGCCGACGATGGCGACGATGTATTCCGGCGGCACGCCGTACTTGCGGCCGATGGTATCGAGCAGCTGGCGATGGGTGCGATAGAACTCGGCACCGGCGGCGATACGCTCCTCGGTGAGGAAGATCGGCCGGTAGTCCTTCCACTGCTTGCCCTCGGCCGGGCGGTTCATCGCATCGATGATCGACTGCTGTTTCTTCGCGCCATCGAGCAGCTTGTTCAGCGCCGCCGGACTCTTGCCCGTATCGCGCGCCACCTCGCGCACGAGCGCGGCCTGCCCCGGATGGGTCTCGGCCTGCGCCGCGACGGCGGCGAACATCAGGGGAAGTGCCAGCATCGCGCCGGCAAGGCGCGGGAGGAAGCGTACGGGGCGGGCGCGGCGCGCGATCAGAACATCATCCATGCGCCGAAGCGTAGCACGCGAGAATGGCCATTCCGGGGCACGCTTCGGCCGCCGTTCAGCCCTAGTCGTGAAGCTTCCGGTTGGCGTGGATCGACATGAGCACGCCGAAGCCGGTGAGCAGCGACACCGCCGAGGTGCCGCCGTAGCTCACCAGGGGCATGGGCACGCCCACCACCGGGAGGATGCCGGCGACCATGCCGCCGTTCACCGCGACGTATACGAAGAAGCTCATGCCGATGGCGCCTGCCAGCAGGCGCGAATAGGTGTCGCGGGCGTTCATCGCGATCCACAGGCAACGGCCGATGATGAAGGCGTAGAGCAGCATGATCGCGATGACGCCGATGAGACCGAATTCCTCGGAAAACACGGCGAAGATGAAGTCGGTGGTGTGCTCGGGGAGGAAGTCCAGGCGCGACTGCGTGCCGTTCTGCCAGCCCTTGCCGAACATGCCGCCCGAACCCACGGCGATCTTCGACTGGATGATGTGCCAGCCGTTGCCCAGTGGGTCGGATTCCGGGTCGAGCAGCGTGCGCACGCGGTTGCGCTGGTATTCGTGGAGGAACTGCCAGGCCACCGGTACGGCGCCCGCCGCGCTGCCCACCAGCAGGCCGATACGCCACCACGCCATGCCGGACAAAAACAACGCGAACGCGCCCGCGCCGGCCACCAGCAGCGCGGTGCCCAGGTCGGGCTGTTCCGCGATGAGACCGGCCGGCACGGCGATGAGCAGGCCGACCACGACGATGTCCTTCCAGCCCGGCGGCAGCTGCCGCGGATGCAGGTACCACGCCACCATCATGGGCATGGTCAGCTTCAGCAGCTCCGAGGGCTGGAAACGCATGATGCCGAGATCGAGCCAACGGTAAGCGCCGCGCCCTTCACCCAGCGCGGCCACCACGAGCAGCAGTGCCGTGCTGCCGGCGTAGAGCCACGGCGTCCACGAGCGCAGCACCGAAGGCGGAATGCGTGAGATGACGACCATCAGCACAGCACCCAGCACGAAGCGCGCAGCCTGCCCGCCCACCAGCGAATAGTTGCCGCCACCTGCGCTGTAGAGCGTGGCGAGGCCGGCGCCGGCCAGCACGATGAGCGCCAGCAGCAGCGGCAGGTCCAGGCGTGGCCGGGTGAGCAGGCGCAGGCCGAAACGCTTCAGGCGGACGGTGAATTGCTCGATCATGGTTACTGGTCCTCTCCGCCGTCTTCAGGCGGCGCCAGCACGCTCGAAGGCTCGGCCGGCTGCGCCCCCTGCACGGACGAGCTCTCCGCCGGAGCCGCCGTGGGCTCCGGAGCGGCATCCGCCGTGACCACCTGCCCTGGCGTCGGATCGACCGGACGCTGGCCGCCCTCGTCCACGACCCACTGGTCGAGGATCTTTCGCGCGATGGGGCCGGAATCCTGGGCGCCCCAGGCGCCGGCTTCCAGCACCACCGCGACCGCGATCTTCGGATCGTCGGCCGGCGTGTAGGCGATGAACAGCGCGCGGTGGCGGCTGGCCAGGTAGGCCGTATTCTTGTTGGTGTCGTAGGCGTCGGTCTTGCGCGAGAAGCGTTCGGCCGTGCCGCTCTTGCCCGCGATGAGGTATGGGAAACCGCCACCCAGCTTCTTGCCTGTGCCCGAGTTGATCACCGCCTCCATGCCTTCGTTCACCGCATCCCAGTCGGCGGGCTTGCGGATCAGCGACGGACCGCTCGGCGGGAAGGACTGGGGTTCGCGCGGTGAATCCACGCCGTCCTGCGTGTCCAGCATCAGGTGCGGCACGTAGGGCACGCCATGACCGGCGAAGGTGGCGGTGGCATGCGCGAGCTGCAACGGGGTCACTGCCCAGTAGCCCTGGCCGATACCCGAGATGATCGTCTCGCCGGGGAACCAGCCGGCCTTGCTGCGCGCGGCCTTCCATTCGCGCGATGGCAGCACGCCGGTGACTTCACCGACCAGGTCGATACCGGTCTTGCTACCGAAACCGAAGCGGCCCATCCATTCAGACAGGCGGTCGATGCCCATGTCGAGCGCGAGCTTGTAGAAATAGGTGTTGGTCGATTTTTCGATCGCGCGGACCAGGTTCACCACGCCGTTGCCGCCGCGCACGTCGTCGCGATAGCAACGTGACTGCCCCGGGATGCAGAACTCACCGGTGGAGAGCACCGTGTCCGAAGGGCGGCGCAAGCCCAGTGTAAGACCGCCCAGACCAAGGAACGGCTTCACCGTGGAGCCCGGCGGATACACGCCACGCAGGGCACGGTTGTAGAGCGGCTTGTCCGGTGCGTCGATCAGCGCCTTGTAGTCGGCGGAGCTGATGCCGTTGACGAACAGGTTGGGGTCGAAGTCCGGCACGCTGACGAAGGCCAGCACCTGGCCGTTGCGCGGATCGATGGCGATCGCCGCGCCCGCCCTGCCCGCCATCGCCTCGGCGGCCGCCTTTTGCAGGCGCACGTCGATGGTCAGGTAGACATTCTTGCCCGGCGTCGGCGGCGTGGTGTCGAGCACGGCCTGTGTGCGGCCATCGGCATTGACTTCCACCAGTTCGTAGCCGGGCGCGCCGTGCAATACGTCTTCGTAGTAGCGCTCGATACCGATGCGACCGATATGCGTGGTGCCCTTGTAGCGGGCCTCGTCCACGCGTTGCAGGTCGTCGGCGTCGATGCGGCTGACGTAACCGATGACGTGCGCCATCAGCGGGCCGAGCGTGTAGCGCCGGGTGAGGTACGGCACCACGTCCACGCCGGGGAAGCGCCAGCGGTTCACGGCAAAACGACCGATCTCGTCCTCGGTGAGCTTGAGCTTCAGCGGCACGCCATCGAAACGGCGGCTTTGCTTCACCTGCTTCTTGAAGGTGGTGATGTCGTCGTCGCTGATCGGCACCACGGCACTCAGGCGCGCCAGCATCTCGTCCATGTTGCCGACCTGCTCGGGCGTTACCTCAAGGCGGAACGCGGGAACGTTGTCGGCCAGCAGGACGCCGTTACGGTCGTAGATGAGTCCACGCGCGGGCGGAATCGCGCGCGGTTTCACGCGATTCTGCTCCGAGCGCGCCACGAACTCGTCGTGGTGATAGACCTGCAGGTAGACGTAGCGCGATACCACCGCGCACAGGCCAAGCAGGATCAGTGCAAAGCCCGTGAGCGCTCGACGGCGGAACAGCGCCGCTTCGCCGCGTAGCTCCTTCAGCGAGGCGCGCCGGGAGCTCATGCGTCATGAATGCGCAGGCGCGCACGCAGGTCGTCGAGAATGAGAAACACGAACGGCCACAGGGCCGCGCCCACCAGGGGCGAGATCCAGAATTCCGGCGGCGGCAGCGGATCCCCACCGAACACGCGCACCAGCAACAGCAGGATGCGGTCGTTCACCAGCAGGCCGAGCACGGCCAGCGACTGCTGCCACATGGGGAAGAAGCGCAGGCGCGAGCGGAACCGCAACGCGATGAAGACCATGGCCGTGAGGCGCAGCGCCTGTTCGCCCAGCACCATGCCGTCGAACAGGTCGGCGCCGACGCCCAGGCAGAAGGCCATGCCCAGCGTGACGCGGTCGCCCGATTGCAGGCACCAGTAGAGCAGCACCAGGGCTGGCCAGTACGGCTTGAACGGCGCCAGCGGTCCCGGCATCGGGATCAGCATGAGGAACAGGGAGATAAGCAGCGTGACGGCGAACCACAGCTGGCGGACGCGGACCTTGTTCATGGCTGGGTCGCTCCCGAGGTCGCGGCATGCGCAGGCACCGGCGTCACCGATGGCGACGTCACGGACGGCAGGGTCGGCGGCGGAGGCGCGTTGGGATCGGGCGCGAGGCTCGTGGGCGGCCCGGCGTTCGGCGCGGGCTGCGGGGGACCGGCCGGCTCGGCCAGGTCGTGCAGCAGCAGCACGTCTTCGCTGCGGTCGAGATCCGCTGCCGGCTTCGCCTGCGCGGACAGGAAGGTGCCCGACGGGGTCTGCGCCACGTCGCGGATCTCGCCTACCGGGAAGCCCGGCGGAAAACGTCCGCCCAGGCCCGAGGTGACCAGCTTGTCGCCTGCCTGTACATCGGCGGCCACGGGAATGTTGGGCAGCGTGAGCATGTCGCCGGCGCGCGAGCCATAGGCGACCGTACGCAGGCCTGTGCGTTCGATGGTCACGGGAATGGCGTGGTTCGGGTCGGTGATGAGCATGGCGACGGACGTGGTGGGCATCACCTCGACGATCTGGCCCATGATGCCGCGAGCGTCGATCACCACCTGGCCAGGCTGTACCTTGTCGCGGGCACCCACGTTCAGCACGATGCGGTGGCGGTAAGGCCCCAGATCCACGCCGACCAGGCGTGCCAGCTGCACGTTCAGCGAGAGGCTGTGCTGGGTGTCGAGCAGTTCCTTCAGGCGCTGGTTCTGCTCGGCTACCGAGGCCATGCGGTTGAGCTTGGCATTGGCCAGCAGCAGATCCTCACGCAGGCGCTGGTTGGCCTCCGTGAGCGCCTGGCGATCGGCGAAGGCCACCGTGGCCGCATGGAAACCTTGCGACGGCAGGCCCGCGACGCGGTAGATGGGCTCCACCACCAGCGACAGGCCATAGCGCACGTTGGCCAGCCAGCCGCCGCGGTGATCCAGCACCATGAGCACGCAGGCGAGCGCCAGATAGACGATCAGGCGCAGGGTGCCGGCCACCGCGGGCGAAAACAGCGGCGACTTGTCGTCGCGATTCAGGGCCATGGATCAACGCGCTCCGGCCGTATGCGCGGCGCGCGCGATCATCATTCGAAGGCGAAGAAGTCGCTGCCGTGCTGGTCGATCATCTCCAGCGCCTTGCCGCCACCACGGGCGACGCAGGTAAGCGGGTCGTCGGCCACCATGACGTGCAGGCCGGTTTCCTCGGAGATGAGGCGATCCAGGTCACGCAACAGCGCGCCGCCGCCGGTGAGCACGATGCCGCGCTCGGCCACGTCGGAGCAGAGCTCCGGCGGGGTCTGCTCCAGCGCCGCCTTCACCGCCGCCACGATGCCGGAGAGCGGCTCGTGCAGGGCTTCCAGCACCTCGTTGGAGTTGATGGAGAACATGCGCGGCACGCCTTCGGCGAGGTTACGGCCGGAGATTTCCATCTCGCGGACTTCGCTCTGCGGGAAGGCGCAGCCCACTTCGAGCTTGATGCGCTCGGCGGTGGATTCACCGATGAGGGTGCCGTGGTTGCGGCGCACGTAGTTGATGATGGCCTCGTCGAAGCGGTCGCCGCCGACACGCACCGACTGCGAGTAGACGATGCCGTTCAGCGAGATCACCGCCACTTCGGAGGTGCCGCCACCGATGTCGAGCACCATGGAGCCACGGGCCTCGTGCACCGGGATACCGGCGCCGATCGCGGCCGCCATCGGCTCTTCGATGAGGAAGACGTCGCGGGCACCGGCGCCTTCGGCCGATTCCTTGATGGCGCGGCGTTCCACCTGGGTGGAACCGCAGGGCACGCAGACCAGCACGCGCGGGCTCGGGCGCAACATGCGCGAGCGGTGCACCTGCTTGATGAAGTGCTGGAGCATCGCTTCGGTCATGGTGAAGTCGGCGATGACGCCGTCCTTCATGGGTCGCACCGTGGCGATGTTGCCCGGGGTACGGCCCAGCATGCGCTTGGCGTCGCCACCGACGGCTGCAACCGCCCTCGGACCACCCGGGCCGCGGTCCTGACGGATCGCAACAACCGACGGTTCGTTAAGGACGATGCCCTGGCCCCGCACATAAATGAGCGTGTTGGCCGTGCCGAGATCGATGGAAATGTCGTTCGAAAAGATTCCGCGGAACTTCTTAAACATGATGCGGCGGGCGCCAATTGCGGGAAAAAGTAAGCGTGGAAGTCTAGATTGGCGCCCTCCCCCACGCAAGGGCAAAGAAGTTAAGAAAGCCTTGTAAGTCCGGGTGATGCGTGAGAATGCTGTACCAGTCCCGTAAATCTGTACGACTCCGGGTTATCGCCTACGGAAATGTTTTTCGGTACCATCGATGGGTTTACCGGACCCTGCATGGGCCGGGTTCGCAGCGGCCGGGTCACGGCCGCGCCATTCACTTCAGGGTCGCCCACGCATGACTGCCGTAATCTGCGGATCTTTAGCCTATGACACCATCATGGTGTTCCAGGACCAGTTCAAGAACCACATCATTCCGGATCAGGTCCACATCCTGAACGTGTCATTCCTGGTGCCGGCCATGCGCCGCGAGTTCGGCGGTTGTGCGGGCAACATTGCCTACAACCTGAAGCTGCTCGGCGGCGACCCGATGCCCGTGGCCACCGTGGGCCAGGATTTCCTGCCCTACCGCGCCCACATGGAAAAGCACGGCATCCGCCTCGAAGGCGTGCGCCAGTACGACGACATGTTCACGCCGCAGTGCTTCATCACCACGGACCTGGACAACAACCAGATCACCGCCTTCCATCCGGGCGCGATGTCCAACGCCCACGACAACCACGTGCGCGATATCCCGAACTACGAATTCGGCATCGTGGCACCGGACGGTCGCGAGGCGATGCTCCAGCACGTGGAAGAGTTCGCCGCCCGCGGCGTGCCCTTCATCTTCGATCCGGGCCAGGCGATGCCGCTGTTCAACGGCGACGAGTTCCGCTCGATGATCGAGAAGTCCACGTACGTCATCGTCAATGACTACGAGTCGCAGCTGCTGCAGCAGCGCACGGGCTGGAGCGCGGCCGAGATCGCGTCCAAGGTGAAGGCGTATATCGTCACCCTGGGGCCGCGCGGTTCGCAGATTCATGTTGGTGGCGAGACGATCGAGATCGGACCGGCGCGCGAGCGCAAGGTGGTGGATCCGACCGGCTGCGGTGACGCGTATCGTGCCGGCCTTATCTTCGGCATCATGAAGGGCTACGACTGGAAGACCATCGGCAACATGGCGTCGCTCATGGGCGCGCTGAAGGTGGAGCATCCGGGCACGCAGAACCAGTACTTCACGCACGAGCAGTTCGCGGCGGAGTTCAAGGCGCAGTTCGGTTACGAGCTGGGTTGAGGCTGGTTTTGTGAGAAGGGGCGGCGCAGTGATGCGTCGCCCCTTTTTTTGTGGTGTTTTCGCTCAGACGGTCGCGCGCGAGGCGCGCTCCTACAAGGCACGGTTACGCCGTTGCGCAGCGAGCACGGTTACGCCGTTGCGCAGCGGGCACCGTTACGCCGTTGCGCAACGGGCACGGTTACGTCGTTGCGCAGCGAACACGGTTACGTCGTTGCGCGGCGGGCACCGTTACGTCGTTGCGCGGCGGGCACGCTCATGCCGGTGCGCGCAGGACACGACGCCCTTGTAGGAGCGCGCCTCGCGCGCGACCGGTATCGCGATCAATTACGCGGCTTGAACCCCATCGTTGCATTCACCGCCTGCTTCCACCCGTCGTACAGATCGTCACGACGATCCTTCGCCATGGCCGGCTTGAACTCGCGATCCACGGCCCAGCGCTTGGCGATGTCGTCTTTGCTCTTCCAGAAACCCACGGCAAGACCGGCGAGATACGCCGCACCCTGGGCCGTGGTCTCCTGCACCTTCGGGCGTAGCAACGTCACATCGAGGATGTCGGCCTGGAACTGCGCCATGAAGTCGTTGGCGATGGCGCCACCGTCGGCGCGCAGCTCCTTCAGCTGGATGCCCGAATCGGTCTGCATCGCTTCGAGCACGTCACGCGTCTGATAGGCCATGGATTCCAGCGCGGCACGAATGAACTGCTCCTTCGTGGTGCCGCGCGACAGACCGAACACGGCACCGCGCACATCGCTCTTCCAGTACGGCGCACCAAGGCCCACGAAGGCCGGCACGAAATACACGCCATCGTTGTCCTTCGCGCGCTCCGCATAGGCCTGCGAATCGGACGCCTTGCCCAGCATGCGCAGACCATCGCGCAGCCACTGTATCACCGAGCCGGCAACGAAGATGCTGCCCTCCAGTGCGTATTCGACCTTACCGTCGACACCCCATGCGATGGTGGTAAGCAGGCCGTTCTTCGAACGCACCGCTTTCTCGCCGGTGTTCATCAGCATGAAGCAACCCGTGCCATAGGTGTTCTTCGCCAGGCCCTGCTCGAAACAGGCCTGGCCGAACAGCGCCGCCTGCTGGTCGCCGGCCACGCCTGCGATGGGCACTTCGCGACCGAAGAAATGCTTGGCCAACGTGTTGCCATACACTTCGCTGGACGACTTCACCTCGGGCAACATGGCCTTGGGCACGTTGAGCATCTTCAGCAGCTCGTCGTCCCACTGGCGCTTGTAGATGTCGTACATCAGCGTGCGCGAGGCATTGGTGTAATCGGTGACGTGCACCTTGCCGCCCGTGAGGTTCCAGATCACCCACGTATCGATGGTGCCGAACAGTAGCTCGCCCTTCTCGGCTTTCTCCTGTGCACCTTCCACGTGATCGAGGATCCAGCGCACCTTGGTGCCTGCGAAATAGGCATCAATAAGCAGGCCGGTCTTCTCGCGAACCATCTCTTCATGGCCTTCGGACTTCAGCCGCTCGCAGATCTCGGCCGTCTGGCGAGACTGCCACACGATGGCGTTGTAGATGGGCTGGCCGGTGGATTTCTCCCACACCACGGCCGTTTCGCGCTGGTTGGTGATGCCGATGCCTTCGATCTGCGACGCGTCGATGCCAGAGCTGCTGATGACCTCGGTCATCGTCGACAGCACGCTGGTCATGATTTCGCGCGGATTGTGCTCGACCCAGCCCGGCTGCGGGAAGATCTGGGTGAATTCGCGCTGCGCGGTGCCAGCGATGTTGCCGTCATGATCGAACAGGATGGTGCGCGAGCTGGTCGTGCCCTGGTCGATCGCCAGAATGTATTTCTTGCCCATGTCCGGCCTCACTTGATGTTTTGCGGAGAAGACTTGCCGGCCGCCGCAAGACGCGCTTCTTCAAGCGCACGCTGGCGGGCCGGGAGGAAGGGATGCACCAGTAGCTGGTATGCACCGCCACCGACGACACCGCCGATCAGCGGACCCACGATGGGCACCCACCAGTAGTTGTCGGGCGACGGCAGGGCCGACGGACCCCAGCCGGCGAAATAGGCGAACAGGCGCGGGCCGAAGTCACGCGCGGGATTGATCGCCCATGCTTCCAGGTAACCCATGGATGCACCGATGGTGGCCACCAGCAGGCCGATCATGAATGCACCGGAGTTGGCGCCCGGCGCCGTCTCGTTGTACTGCTCGGTGATGGCGAAGATGCCGAACAGCAGGAAGGCCGTCAGGATGACCTGGTCGGACAGCGCATGCATCGGCGTGATGGCCAGGCCCGGATGCGTGAAGAACACACCGGCCGCACCACCCGCTTCACGGGTGAGGTTGTGCGTGGCGTTGAAGTGGTCGATCACCGGCCCGAACAGCACGTAGACGATGGCCGCGCCGAGAAAGGCACCGATGACCTGGGCGATCCAGTACGGCACCACCTTTTTCCAGGAGAAATTGCGGAACAGCGCCAGGGCCAGCGTCACCGCCGGATTGGCGTGCGTGCCCGACACCGACGCCGTGGCATAGATGGCGATGGTGACCGCAAGGCCCCACGCAATACACACGCCCCAGTACGCGTTCTGGTACGGACTCGGATCGTAGAGTACATACATGCACGCCACGGAATCGCCGAACGCGATGATGATGAACATCGCCAGCGCTTCGGATATCAACTCGCCAATCTGTTGCCGCATGACCCTACTCTCCATTGGTTTCACGGTGTGGCGCCCACCACGGCGCTAAGGGTTCGTTGTTTTTTCGTTTTTCGCGAAACGGTGGGCGAGGTAATCGGTAAGGCGCTGCACGCCGGCCGCGTCGATGCGCAGGCCGAGCTTGCTGCGACGCCAGAGCACATCTTCGGCTTCGGTGACCCACTCGTGGCGCACGAGGTAGTCGACCTCGGCCTGGTAGAGATCGGCGCCGAAGTGCTGGCCCAGCGCGTCGAGCCCGCCGGCTTCGCCGAGCAGGTCGCGGGCACGCGTGCCGTAGCTGTGCGCAAGGCGCCATGCGTGGTCTTCGGTGAGCCAGGGGCGGCTGGAACGCAGGTCGGTGATGAGCTCGTCCATGTCGCGCTCGCCGCCGCCGGGCAACGGCGGGGCGTCCGCCGTCCACGCGGGCTTGTGGTTGCCAAGCAAGGGGGCAAGACGATCCACGGCTTCCTCGGACAACTTGCGGAAGGTGGTTAGCTTGCCACCGAAGACGTTCAGCAGGGGAGCACCGTGTTGGTCTATGTCGAGCAGGTAATCGCGCGTGACCTCGGAGGCGCTGCCCGAATCGTCCTGGAGAAGCGGGCGGACGCCGCTGTAGCTCCAGACGACGTCGGCCGGGGTGAGCTGTTTCTTAAAGTAACGATTGGCCGCCTCGCACAGGTAGGAGGTCTCCTCTTCCGAGATCTTCGGCTTCGAAGGGTCGTCCTTGTATTCGATATCCGTGGTGCCGATAAGCGTGAAATCGCGCTCGTAGGGGATGGCAAAGACGATGCGGCGGTCGGGCTGCTGGAAGATGTACGCATAGCGGTGCTCGAAGATCTTCGGCACCACGATGTGGCTGCCCTTGATGAGGCGCAGCGAGTGGTCATGCTTCACGTGGGCCACGTCGTCGAGGAACGAGGCCGCCCAGGGGCCGGCCGCGTTAACGAGCGCACGGGCCTTCACGAAATGACGGGAACCGTCGCGGGCTTCCAGTTCGGCGATCCAGCCCTCGCCGTCGCGGCGGGCACTGACGCAGCGGGTGTGCGTTTCGATGTGGGCGCCACGACGGGCGGCATCCATGGCGTTCAACACGACGAGGCGGGCGTCCTGCACCCAGGCGTCGGAATACACGAAGCCCTGCTTGAATTCCTGGCGCAGCGGTTCGCCGGTGACGTGCTTGCCGAAGCGCACGCGACGTGAGCCCGGCAGCGTGCGCCGGCCGCGACCGAGGTGGTCGTACAGGAACAGGCCGATGCGGATCATCCACGCCGGACGCAGGTGCGGCTGGTGCGGAAGCACGAAACGCAGCGGCCAGATGATGTGTGGTGCCGCGCGCAACAGCACCTCGCGCTCGGCCAGCGCCTTGCCCACAAGGGCGAATTCGAACTGCTCCAGGTAACGCAGACCGCCATGGATCAGCTTGGTGCTGGAACTGGACGTATGGGACGCCAGGTCGTCGCGCTCGCACAGCCACACGCTCAGGCCTCGCCCCACGGCATCGCGGGCAATGCCCACGCCGTTGACGCCACCACCGACCACCAGAACATCGACCTGCTCGACCATCACGCACTCCGCTTGGCTGGAGGCGAGACGTCGCTGAAGGGGCACCCTACGCTCGGGTACGTTCGTTTTCGGTAACCGATACGCGAAATCCTGCGCGTATACGAACATTTCACACGTTCAGCGGCGCCTAGCCCGCGTTGAAATGAGCATATTCGAACACAAACGAACATCGCACGCTGCATTGCAGCGAATCGGCAAGTCAGCGTGCGGACGGATAGCCGGCTTGCCAGCCCGGGGCCGGCTCGCGCACAGTCATGGTCTTCGCCGTCAGGAGTCCCGCCATGGAGTGGAGTGACGTACGTATCTTTCTGGCCGTGGCCCGCCAGGGGTCCCTGGGCGCTGCCGCGCGGACGCTCGGCCTCAGCCATCCCACGGTGGGGCGTCGCGTGCGGGCGCTGGAAGAGGACACCGGTCACCCCCTGCTCCAGCGCCATCAGGATGGTGTGCTGCTCACCGACGCCGGCACCCGGGTGTTCCGGCTCGCGGAAGAGATGGAAGCCTCCGCGCTGGCGATCGAGCGCCGGCTGTCCGGAGAGGACGGCAAGACGGCCGGTCCACTACGGATCTCGTCTGCCGACTGGTTCGCCACCTATGTGCTGCCTCCGGTCATCGAGACCCTGCTGCACGAGCACCCGGGCATCGAGCCGGAGCTGCTGGTCAGTTCCCGACGCTATGACCTGTCCCGGCGCGAAGCCGACGTGGTTTTCCGCGTGGTGCCTTTCGAGGAACCCGGCGTGGTGCAGTGCCGGCTGCTGCGGATCGATTACGGCCTGTATGCGCGGGACGACGCCGACATGCCCGCACGGGGCGATGGCCGCGGCACGAAGGTGGTGCTGATGGATACCTCGGTGCATCGGTATCCGGAGGTGGACTGGCTCCGCGAGGTGCTTCCGCACGCGCAGGCCGTCGCGACGACCAACCATCGGGCGCTGCAGGCACGTCTGTGCCAGCGAGGCATGGGGCTGGCGGTGCTGCCGTGCGCGGTGGGTGATACCAGCATCGGGCTGAAGCGCCTGGACGTGGGTGATGCCCCGCCTTCGCGCCATATCTGGATGGGTTACCACGAAGACATGCGCGGCATGGACCGGGTTCGCGCGCTGGCCGATATCGCCACGCGGCTGCTTGGTGGCGAAGCCGAACATTCCTGAAGGACCGGGGCACATCGGTGTCAGTGTGACGACTCGCCTGGTCGCGGCACGCTGGGGCTCCTTTTCATGGAGTTCCTTTCATGTGCGACGTCGATACTGCCCTTCTGCCTCCTGCATCGTTCGCGACCGTCGATAAGGCAACTCTCCATCGTGTACACATCGGCACGATGACGATCATTGCCCTGTGCGACGGACACTTTCCACTGGTGGCACATGACGTACTACGCAGCGGGCCTGCGTCACTGGACAGCCTGTTGTCGCAGGCGCGGCTTACTGATGTCGTGCCCAGCCACGTCAACGCGTTCCTCATCGATGATGGTGAGCATCGTGTGCTCGTCGATGCCGGCGCGGGCAGCTTGCAGGATCCGACGCTTGGGCGGATGAACGTGCATCTGGCAGAGGCCGGATATGGCGTCGACGACATCGATACCATCCTGCTTACCCATCTGCACCCGGACCATATGGGAGGGATTACCCGGAATGGCGAAGCCGTGTTCCCAAAGGCCGTCGTCCATGTGCCGCGCGATGAGGCGACGTTCTGGCTGAAAGAGGGGGGCCTAGGCGATGTGGACGAAAGCGTCCGTGCGACGTTCGATCATGCGCGGCATACCCTTTCACCATATATCGAGGCGGGACGTTATCGAACCTTCGATCCTGGCACCTGCTGGTTCGACATGCTTACCGCTGAATCACTGCCGGGGCATACCTGTGGTCACACCGGATATCGCTTGCGCACGGATGTGGCGGATGTCGTTTTCTGTGGTGACTTGTTTCATGTAGCCGCGGTGCAGCTGGCTACACCGGCCGTAACGGTCTGCTATGACAGCGCCCCCGGACAGGCACGGGCCACGCGCGAAGCCTTCCTGGCGCAGGCCGATCATCGTGGCGATATCGTTGCCGCCGCCCATGCTCCCTTCCCCGGCCTGGGAACTATTCACGGCACCACCTCAGGCTACGCCTGGCACCCTCTCGGCACCTTGTAGGAGCGCGCCTGCGCGCGACCAGCTTGTCGCGAAAAGTGGCGCTATTGCATCAGCCTGCAATGTGGAGCTGGGTGTTCGAGGTTTCCAGCACGGATACCAGTTCATCCGGCGGGCGGCGATCCGTGAACCACGCATCCACCCTGGAGAAATCGCCCAGCCGTACCATGGCATTGCGGCCGATCTTGCTGTGATCCGCGCCCAGGAAAACCTGCCTCGAATGGTCGATGATGGCCTGCGCAACACGGACTTCATGGAAATCGAAATCCAGCAATGTGCCATCCAGCTCGATGCCTGAAATACCGATGATGCCGTAGTCCACCTTGAACTGACGGATCAGCTCGATGGTGGCCTCGCCTGTCACGCCATGATCGCGTCGACGCACGACACCGCCGGCCACAATCACCTCGAACGTGGGGTTGTCGCTGAGCAGGATGGCGATATTGAGGTTGTTGGTAATAACCCGGAGATCCCGGTGGTCAAGCAACGCCCGGCCGACACCTTCATTCGTGGTGCCAAGGTTGATAAACAGCGATGAGCCATCCGGGATTTCACGGGCGATCGCCTGGGCAATCAGCCCCTTCTCTTCCGCCTGCAGCGTCTGCCGTGCGGCATAGGCCACGTTCTCCACACTCGACGGGGCGCTCACACCGCCGTGATAGCGACGGATCAGGCCTCCGTCCTCCAGCAGGTTGAGGTCACGGCGGATCGTCTGCGGTGCGACGTCGAAATGGCTGGCCAGTTCGTCGACACCGAGGAAACCCTCCCTCTGGACGAGGGCAATCAGTTCTTCCTGGCGGCGGTTGAGTCTTGGGTCCATCGTCGTTCCGTTGCTGCAGCGTACGGAACCATCATGACGCGTTCCCGGATAGGTGTCATGCGGCGTCCGCATAGGGTGCCTCCTTACGCTTGCCCATTCCGCCTATCGATAACGGAGATAAACGACATTCGTTGGCCTCGTATCCCCGGATCATCCCCCGGCGTTCAGGGCACCGACCGGTGCCTGTGCGTTCGCGCGACGGACAGCCGTGCGCATTCACACCCGAACGGCAGCCGCGATCCTCCACGCCATGGCTGGGAGGTGAAGCCCTGCCGCGGGCCATGATTCCCTTCGAAGAGTATTCGTACCAATGACCTTTCGTTTTGCCGTACTCGCTGCTGTACTCACCGCCTCGGCGGTTACCCAGGCCCAGGACCTGCCGACCAGCATCGTCACCCTGCCGCCGCTCGTCCAACCCGCCGATGCGCCTGTGCAGATCGAAGCACCGTCCCCCTTCGTGGTGTTTGCCCCTGCACCTGCGCTTTCGAGCATTCGTGTATACGGCGTCGGTTCGTCGAACTGCGGTTGGGAGTATCCCGCCGCCGGCCAGATGACGACCAACTGCGACCATGGTGGCGCGCAGCTGCGCGTTGCCGTGCTGGAGATCGGTTATGGCAGCAATGCCATTGCGTGGATGAATGGCGGACAGCTGCCGCGATCGGCTCAGTATGCGAGCACCACGGTATGCATCACGGGCAGCAATTACACCTGGCCGTGCACGGCGGGCCAGACTGTCGTGGGCTGGCTCAACGAGTACAACCTGGATGGCCAGCAGTCGGGTTTGTTCAAGTACCAGAACACGTCGACCAATGCGCCGTGGAATACGATTTCGACGCAGATCAATATTCGTTGAGGGTGTTTTGGCGCGTAACGCGTGCATGAAAGTAAAAAGCCCGGTTCGTGAGAACCGGGCTTTTTTTGTGCCCTCGTCGCTGGTACCGAGCCCTGGCACGAGCCTGAAAACTAGCCTCCGGAAAGCGCTGTACTCACTGATTTTCTGCAGGAGCGCGCCTTGCGCGCGCCCGGCGTTGGCCGACCGGGTCGGTGCCGACGCCGACGCCGGCGCGGGGCCATTGTAGGAGCGCGCCTTGCGCGCGACCGGTTGGGCAGGAAGGCATCGGTGATGCGAAGCGCTGGGGACCAGGGGTCGCGCGCAGGCGCGCTCCTACAGGGATTTGGGGCAAAGAAAAAACCCGGTCTCAGAAAAGACCGGGTTTTTAGGATAAAGCCCCTGGCGGTGACCTACTCTTGCATGGCTTGAGCCACACTACCATCGGCGCATGCGCGTTTCACTTCTGAGT
>NZ_JAARLZ010000014.1 GCF_011759365.1 Luteibacter anthropi | reverse complement strand
CGTGATGGACAGGTAGGGAATCGCCATCTTGCAGTCGTCCCAGCGAACGCAGGAACCCCGCACCGGCGGTCCACCAACCCGCCGAAAGCGTTCATTCGCCTGCCGCAAGCCGAAGGCGCACAATAGGACGATGCCCCCACACAAGGCCTCACCGCCCTATGTGCCTCATCGCCTTCGCCTGGCGCGTGCACCCGCGCTGGCGTCTCGTTCTCGTCGGCAATCGCGACGAATTCCACGCCCGTCCTACCGCACCGCTGGCCTCCTGGGACGAAGCGCCCGAGGTCCATGCCGGGCGTGACCTTGAAGCCGGTGGCACCTGGGCCGGTCTCGCGGCGCATGGCCGGGTGGGCGTCATCACCAACGTACGTGACCTGACCGCTGACCACAGCGGCCTGTCCCGTGGCCTGCTGGTGGCTGACTACCTCAGCTCCAACGTCTCAGCGGCCACCCATGCCGGCGAACTGCTGGCCACGGCCAAAGACTATCGTCCGTTCAACCTGCTCACCTTCGACCAGGACCATGCCTACTACCTGGGCAATCACCCCGAAGCCAGGCAGCAGGAAGTCATGCCCGGCGTCCACGGCCTTTCCAACGCCGACTTCAACGCGCCCTGGCCCAAGACCCGGGCACTCGTTGGCAAGCTGGAACACTGGGTGCGAAGCGCAGACGAAAGCATCGACACTCTGTTCGACATGGTGTCCGACCAGGGTCGCTGGGCCGACGATCTCCTGCCCGATACCGGCATCGGCATCGAGCGTGAGCGCTTCCTCTCCAGCGCCTTCATCGTCGGCGAACACTATGGAACCCGCGCCAGCACCGTGATCCTGGTGGATTACGACGATGCCGCCACGATCATCGAACGCCGGTTCGGACCTAACGGTATCCCTGAAGGCGAAACCCGCTTCGACCTGGCCGCCATCTGATCTTTCGCCTTCGGGCGAAAGTCTTTTGCCTGAGCGACGATTGATCGCGAGGACCGGTGCCCCGACGATGAGGGAATCACTTTCCCTTCCGGAGTAACTCCCATGAACATCGACCTCAGCAAGCGCAGCGCCATCGTCACAGGCTCCACGGCCGGCATCGGCCTTGCCATCGCCAAGGGGCTGGCCGCTGCTGGCGCCAGCGTGGTCATCACCGGCCGCACCCAGGCCCGCGTGGATACCGCCATCGCCGAGATCCGCAAGGATGTGCCGGAAGCAAAGCTATCCGGCGTGGCCGCCGACCTCGGCACGGCCGAAGGCGCCGCAGCCCTCATCAAGGCCGTTCCGCAGACGGATATCCTGGTAAACAACCTCGGTATCTTCGAGCCCAAGGGTTTCTTCGACATCGAAGACGCCGAGTGGACGCGCTTCTTCGAAGTAAACGTCAACTCCGGCATTCGCCTCTCGCGTCACTACGCACAAGGCATGAAGGATCGCGGCTGGGGCCGTATCCAGTTCATTTCCAGCGAATCGGCCTTGCAGATCCCGACGGAGATGATCCACTACGGCATGACCAAGACGGCGCAGCTTGCCGTGGCGCGTGGGCTGGCTGAAACCCTCGCAGGTACTGGCGTCACGGTGAATTCCGTACTGCCCGGCCCGACGCTTTCCGAAGGCGTGAGCGAGTTCTTCGGCAAGATCGCAAAGGAACAGGGCAAGACGCAAAACGAAGTGGAGCAGGATTTCATCCAGACCCACCGTCCGACCTCGATCATCCAGCGCCTGCTGTCGGTCGACGAAGTCGCCAATGCGTCGGTGTACCTCGCATCGGAACAGGCCTCCGGCACCACCGGTACGGCGATGCGTGTGGACGGCGGTGTCGCACGCCAGGTGTTCTGACCCTCAGCTCACCACGCCATCGATGTAATACCAGCGCCCATCCTCACGCACGAAGCGACTGACTTCGTGCATGCGCTGGGCGCTGCCACCCCCGATGCGCATCCGCGCCACGAACTCCACGACGGCTGTTTCCGCCGTGGGGTTTTCGTGGCGTTTTACCGTGAGGCCTAGCCATGCGGGCTGGGGTGACTGGTCGGCCAGTCCGAGCGAAGCCGGGCGCGTGTTGATGTGCCAGGTGGCTAGCAGGTAGTCCTCCAGCCCGAGGACATAGGCGCTGTAGCGTGAGCGCATCAAGGCCTCGGCCGTGGGTGCGGGCTCGCCGGCATGCCAGCGGCCACAGCAGGCCGTGATGGTTTTGCCGCTGCCGCAAGGGCAGGGAAGGGATCGATCGGCAGCCATGAAGCACTCACTTTCGAAAGCTCATGATCCTATCGCAGTGCCCGAATATCTTCCCGGTTATTCCTGCCCGGCAGCGACGATCAGCGTGCCCAGGTTGTATCCCATGGCAAGCGCTTTCTCCTTGAGCGATTCGAAGACTTCGGGTGACAGGGTCGGCGTCCGGGACAGTATCCAGAGGTACTTGCGCCCCGGCTGCCCTACCATCGCCCATTGATAGTCTTCATCCAGCGCGAGCACCCAGTAATCGGCCCATACCATGGGAAGCCAGCGTAACCAGCGCGGAGCGAAGCTCACTTCCAGCTTGCCGCGCGAGAATGGTTCCGGCCGACGCGCCACCCCTTGTGCAACCAGCGGGCCTTCGCTGGAATCGCAACGATTTTCCACGGCGACGGTTTCGTCCGGGCGCGGTGTATAGGTCGCCGTGACGGCGCCCGTGCACTTGCGCTGGAAATACATCGGCAGGCGGGCGATTTCGTGCCAGGTGCCGGCGTAGCGCTCCAGGTCCAGATGGGCCACGGCGGTCACGGGCGCGCTGGCGACGGGACCGCTGGTCATGGCGTGAAGCAGGGAAAGATGAACGTCGCGCATGGCTGGATTCCTGTCGGGCGACCCCCTACGATGCGGCTCAGGCGTGAACCTCGTTTGAATCGCCATCGTTTTCGTGCCGGGGAGGGCATCGGACACATGCAGCGAAACGATCCTCACGGGCTGGTCGGCAGGCTGCGCGAGCGCCTCACGACACGTCCCAGCGTGCGCTTCGACGGTGTAGAGCAGACCATCGTTCACGTGAACGGACCGCTAAGCGTGCGGCATGTGGCCGTGTCCACAGTGCGTCGCGTGGAGGCAGGAAACCGGGATGATGCGTCCTACGACACCGTGTTCCTGTTCTTCCATCTGGATGACGGGGATGTGCTGGTGGTGGCGGAGACGGACAAGGGCTTTGCGATGCTTATCCTGGATCTGCGCGATCGATTTCCGGGCGTGGAGCGCTGGCAGGATGCCGTGCCGTCGGTACCCTACCAGCTCACGTCGATAGACCTGTGGAACCGCCCCTGACGCGCGACCGGTTATCGCGACAACCCGACACATCACCTTGTAGGAGCGCGCCTTGCGCGCGACCAGGGTTTCGCGATAACCGGTCGCGCGCAAGGCGCGCTCCTACAGGGTCAGGGTGACGACGAGGGCTGTGGCATCCGCACTCAGTTGGAGCGACGTCGCATCGAACACGGTATCGCCGGCAAACACGGGCTCATCGTCAGCCGTGCCGTGCCCGCTGCTCAGGTACACCAGTGTTGCACGGCTCACGTCGGCCTCACCGCGCAGGGCTCGCACCTCGCCACGCGCTTTCCCCCGTCGCACCATTAGATTGAAATCCCGCGTGGCACCACCGGCCAGCCGCACTTCGACTTTTGCCTCACCAGCGAACGAAAACGGCTCGCAAGGCACGGTCAGCGCATGCTCCCGCTCGCCATCCAGTGTCATCGTGAAACCATCGCCTTCCAGCAGGACAATGGTGCGATCGATGCCGGGAAACGTAGAGAACGGCGATGCCGTATCCACGTCGGCGATGCTCACCCGCCACAGAAAATCATCCGTGCCAGCACCTTCCGGCATCACCGCGATCTCGCGCGTGATGCCCAGGCCGTTCTTCCACGGCACGACCTTCAGTTCGTCGAAACGGATGATTTTCATGCAACGCGCTCGATATCTCGTGCGAAGGGAGGGAGGGCCCGAAGCATGCCGGTGCCGTAGCGCTTGGTAACCACGCGACGATCCAGCAGCACGATGCGGCCCGTATCGGTCTCGGTGCGGATCAGGCGGCCGCAGTACTGCGTGAGGATGCGCGTGGCATCCGGCACGCTGACCTCGATGAATGGATTGCGCCCACGCGATTCCAGCCATTCCGCATAAGTGGCACCCACGGGGTCGGTCGGCACGGCGAAGGGCAGTTGAGTGACCACCACCGTTTCGCAGAGCTTGCCGGGAAGGTCGAGGCCTTCGCCGAACGAAGCCAGGCCGAACAGCGTGCTGCCCTTGCCAGCCTCGATATCGGCGCAATGCTCGGCGATGAGCTGGGCCTTCGACAGGGAGCCTTGCGCACGAACCTTGCGCACGTATTCGATGGGCAGGATCTGCAAGACACGATCAAGCTTGGCGCGCGAGGTGAACAGCACGAGGTTGCCGCTGTTCCAATCCAGGTGCTTCGCCAGCCATTCGGAGACTTCGCGCGCGTGCCCTTCACGGTCGTCCGGCAGGGTGCGCAGGGCCGGTACGGCGAGCGTGGCCTGTTTTTCCAGGTCGAACGGCGAGGGCAGGCTGATCGTCACGGCTTCGTTGGGCAGGCCGACCGAATCGGCGAAGCCACGGAAATTGCCACCGGCACTCAATGTTGCCGAGGTCATCACCACGGCCGATGCGTTGTCCCACAGCACGTTGCGCAGCAGCCCGCCCGCCGACACGGCGGAGGCATGGCAGACCAGCTGCTGCTCCGGCGTCATGCTCACCCAACGTGCAAGAGGCGGCCCGTTTTCGCTATCGTCGGTAGACCACGCATACCAGGTGCGCACCTGCCGCTCCAGGCGTTCCAGCGCTACGCCCAGCTCGCGCGACAGCGCCTCCTGCGTGGGGCCGCCGGCTTCCATCTCGACCACGGTGCGGCGCACGGTACGTATCCAGCGCTGGATATCGCGGGTAAGCAGGTGAAGGTGCTCCGCATGCATCTTCCAGTTGTCGGGCAATTGGCCTAGTGACGCGCGGAACACCGGCTCCGTTTCGCTCGATGACGGTGTCCAGCCCATCCGTATCTCGCGCTCGATCTCTTCCAGCGCACCGGACAGCTCCAGTATTTTCGCGTCCCCGGCTTCCAGCGAGAGGTTGCCGATGCTCTCCTTGTCGGTGAGCGAATACGCGCCGTGGATCTGGTTCTGCAGGCGGCCCATGCGGCGCATGGTCGTGGCCAGGTGGACGTCGGCGGCGCCACGGTCGATGGCCTTCGATGGAACGTGGTGCGCCTCGTCGAAGATGTAGAGCGTGTCCTCCGGCTTGGGCAGGATGACGCCGCCGAAGGTATCCTCGTCGCGCGGCATGGTGAGGTCGGCGAGCACGAGATCCTGGTTGGCCACCACGATGTCGGCCTCGCCGATGGCGCGTCGTGCCACGAAGAAGGGACATACGGCGAACGAACCGCACTTGCGCCCCGTGCAGCCGCCGGCGCTGGTGGTCACCATGCCGCGCACCAGGTCGGACAGCGGCTCGGGGCTGGTGTCGATGTCGCCGTTCCAGGTCTTGGCCTCGAAGGCCTTGCCGAGAATCTCGATGGCCTTGGTATCGCGCTCGGCGGGCGGTCGCGACCACAGGGCGAGGTCGGCATCGAAATCGAAACCGGTCTGCGCCGCAGGTTCCGCGCCAGCCATACGCAGGTTGCGCGGGCAAAGATAGCGCGCACGTCCCTTGGCGAGGGCGATCTTCGCCTGCATGCCGCACAACGTGAGGTATTGCGGGATATCGCGCTGGACGAGCTGTTCCTGCAAGGCCACGGTAGCCGTGGCGATCACCAGCTTTTTCTTCTGCGCACGCGCCACTTCCAGGCCGGCGATGAGATACGCCATGGATTTGCCGGTGCCGGTGGGCGCCTCGATCACGGCGGCACCCGTGGGTTCGGCGAGGGCCTTGGCGACCTCGGCAATCATCTTCAGCTGCGACGAACGCCCACGAAAACCCGTGAGTCCGTCCTTCAGCCGCGCATAGGCGGCGCGGATCGCGGCTTTGGTGTCGTCAGTGAGCATCAGGCAGGCAGAAAGCGGTAGAGGCAACCTTGCAAGGTTACCTTATCGCCGTCTCAGCCCGTGGCATTCACGCGTGGCGATGGATGCCGTTGCGCGGCATGACGCCGCCGACGAGGCCCGCGACGACGAAGGTGTGCTCTTCCCAGGAGCCGTCCGCCTGCTGCACGTGGATCTCCACGGGGCGGCCGAGATGATCGGACAGGCCGGGCGCCATCTGCTCGGCGGCGGCGATGGCCATGGCCTGCGTGGCATAGCGGCCGAGGGGACGGGCGGCACGGCGGACGATCCACGGTCCCTGTGTCGATTCGCTGTACGGAATGAACAGTTGGGCGGAACTCGAAGCCATGGGACCCTCGCTGACGTGGAGTGGGCCTGACAAGGAAGGCCGCTTGCGCGGCCCCTGGTCAACATCCTGCTCCCGAGGGGCTAAAAAACCTGTTAATCGTTGTTTTTCATTGGGTTGGCATTCACCTGTCCCCCGTCGGAAGCACCCGGGTCGTGAGTGCTGCGCAGATCACGGTGCCGTTGGTTTCCCTCGGTTGATCCCCACACTACCATCGGCCCTCATCATCTGACCCCTTCGGAAACCATGACTCCCAGCGAACCGATCGCCGACGCCATCGTCTCGGTACGTGGCCTGTCCAAAACCTACAAGAGCGGTTTCCAGGCACTCAAGCGCGTGGATCTCGATATCCGTCGTGGCGAGATCTTCGCGCTGCTCGGTCCCAACGGGGCGGGCAAGACCACCCTCATCAGCATCGTGTGCGGCATCGTCAACGGCAGCGAAGGCAAGGTCGTCGTCGATGGCCACGACATCGCGCGCGACTATCGCGCGGCGCGTGGCCTCATCGGCCTGGTGCCGCAGGAGCTGTCCACCGATGCCTTCGAAAGCGTCTGGGCCACGGTGAAGTTCAGCCGTGGCCTGTTCGGCAAGGCGCCCAATCCGGTCTACCTGGAGCGCATCCTGCGCGAGCTTTCGCTGTGGGAGAAGCGCGACGCGAAGATCATGACGCTCTCCGGCGGCATGAAGCGCCGCGTCCTGATCGCCAAGGCGCTTGCCCACGAACCCCGCGTGCTCTTTCTCGACGAACCCACGGCGGGCGTTGACGTGGAGCTGCGCCACGACATGTGGCAGATGGTGCACCGCCTGCGCAAGTCGGGTGTCACCATCATCCTCACCACGCACTACATCGAAGAGGCCGAGGAGATGGCCGACCGCATCGGCGTCATCGCGCGCGGCGAGCTGATGCTGGTGGAAGACAAGCACACGCTGATGCGCAAGCTGGGCAAGAAGCAGCTCTCGCTGCAGTTGCAGTCGCCGCTGGCGGCAGTGCCTGCCGGACTGGAAGGCTGGCCGCTGGAGTTGTCCGACAACGGCCAGACCCTGGTCTACACCTTCGACACGCAAGGCGAAGACACCGGCATTGCCGAACTGCTGCGCAAGCTCGGCGAGCTGGGCGTTGATTTCAAGGACCTGCGGTCCAGCGAAAGCTCGCTCGAAGACATTTTCGTCAGCCTTGTCAGGGGACACGGATGAACATCCACGCAATCCGCGCCATCTACCGTTTCGAGATGGCCCGCACGTTCCGTACTCTGATGCAGAGCATCGCCTCGCCGGTGCTTTCCACCTCGCTGTACTTCGTGGTGTTCGGCGCGGCCATCGGCTCGCGCATGGGCGACGTGGGCGGCGTGAGCTACGGGGCCTTCATCATTCCCGGCCTCATCATGCTGTCGCTGCTCAACGAGAGCATCTCCAACGCGGCGTTCGGCATCTACATGCCCAAGTGGGCTGGCACCATCTACGAGCTGCTGTCCGCGCCGGTATCGTACGTGGAGGTGGTGATCGGCTATGTGGGGGCGGCCGCGACCAAGTCGGTGATCCTGGGCCTGTTGATCCTCGTGACGGCGCGACTGTTCGTGCCGTACCAGATCATGCATCCGTTCTGGATGGTGGGCTTCCTGTTGCTCACGGCCATCACGTTCAGCCTGTTCGGTTTCATCATCGGCCTGTGGGCGGATGACTTCCAGAAGCTTCAGGTGGTGCCGCTGATGGTGATCACGCCGCTGACCTTCCTGGGCGGCAGCTTCTATTCCATCTCGATGCTTCCGCCGGTATGGCAGAAGATCACGCTGTTCAACCCGGTGGTTTACCTGGTGAACGGCTTCCGCTGGAGCTTCTACGGCAAGGCCGACGTTAACGTGATCGTGAGCGCAGGCGCTACGGTGGCCTTCCTGCTCATCTGCCTGGCCGTGGTGTGGTGGATCTTCCGCACCGGCTGGAAACTAAAAGCCTGACGATTCACTGTAGGAGCGCGCCTTGCGCGCGACCGGACGTGACGTGATATCCGGTCGCGCGCAAGGCACGCTCCTGCAGAAAATGCGGTTTAGCGGGCGCCGATGAAATCCATCTTGCCCAGCACCACGCCCACGCCGCGCAGGATGGCGTAAGCGGTCGTACAGTGGAAATACACGTTGGGCATCACGAAGCCCAGCAGGTAATCCTGGCCGTTGAACTTCGTTTCGCCGCTGCGCGACTTCACCACGACTTCGCGCGTCTCGCTGCCGTCGATCTGTGCGGGGGTGAAGGCGTTGAGCATGCCGATGACCTTCTCGATGCGCGCCTGGAGCTGCTCGAAGGTGGTCTCGTCATCGGCCATGGACGGCACGTCCTGGCCGGCGAGGCGGTAGCCGGCACCCTTGGCCATGTCGGTGGCGATCTGCACCTGGCGCACCAGCGGAAACATGTCGGGAGTGATGCGCGTATGCAGCAAAACTTCCTCGGCGATGTGACGCTCCTTCGCATGCTCGGCGCCCTTCTTCAGCACGGCGGACAGGTTGTTGAGCGCGCGGACGAGGACAGGGATGGAGACCTGGTACATCGAGATGGACATGGGTGGGACTCTCTGCGAGGGAACGGCCGGTATGGCCGGAAGGCGGCTATTGTGGGGGCTCGTTGGCGGCCCGTCGACGGCCTTCGACGGTAGGATGTCGTCCATGAGCCCACCCGATCCGAAGACCCCGCGTTCCGATGCCATCCGCATCCTGCGCCTGCGTCGCGCGCAGCGTTTGCTCGATCACCTGTTCCGCGACCTGCCCCTGCGACGGCGCGCGCGCCTGGGCCTGTTCATGGGCTTCAAGACCATGGCCTCGGCCGGCCTGGCCTACGGCGTGGGCTGGCTGGCGCACCCCGGACAGGCCTACTGGGCCGCCATCAGCGCCATCGCGGTGACCCAGCCCCATTTCGGCGATACCCGCGGGGCGGGGCACGACCGGGTGCTTGGTACCCTGTTCGGCGCCGTCGCAGGCTTGCTCGGCCTTTGGGTGGGCGGTACCGGCGACCTGTTTTCCTTCCTGCTTGCGCTGTGCCTGGTCACGGTGGCCTGCTGGCTGGCCGGCGCGGGTGCGGCGGCGCGCGTGGGCGGCATCACCTCGGCCATTGTCCTGCTGGTGCCGGCCGAAGGGCCACGCTGGGAAATGGCAGCCTGGCGACTGGGCGAGGTGTTGTTCGGTACCTTGTGCGCGCTGGCCATCGGCTGGCTGGTGTCCCGCCTCGAAGAGCGGGTGGAACGGAAGGAAGAGGATCAGGCGTGAATCCACGTCACAGTGAAGTACACCGCGTCGGACGACTGGGCTGGCTGCGCGCCGCTGTACTTGGGGCGAACGATGGCATCCTGTCCACGGCCAGCCTCGTGGTGGGCGTGGCCTCGGCCGAGGCCAACCCCGCCAACGTCATGATCGCAGGCGTTGCCGGCCTCGTCGCCGGAGCGATGTCGATGGCAGCGGGTGAATACGTCTCCGTGCGCTCGCAGGCCGACAGCGAGCACGCCGAGCGAACACTGGAGTCGCGCGAGCTGCGCGAAGACCCGAAGGGCGAGCTGAAGGAGCTCACTGAAATCTACGTGCATCGCGGGCTGGAGCGCGACCTCGCTCGCGAGGTCGCCACGCAGCTGATGGCGCACGATGCGCTCGGTGCGCATTTACGCGACGAGCTGGGCATGTCGGACGAAACCGCCGCGCGTCCCGTGCAGGCCGCCGCCGCCTCGGCGGTGAGCTTTGCCAGCGGTGCGGTGCTGCCCATCCTGGCAGCGGCACTGGCGCCACGCGACGACGTCACCGTCGCCATCGTGGCCGTCTCACTGGTGGCCCTGGCGATCCTTGGTGCGGCATCCGCCCGCATGGGTGGCGGCAGCGTGCCGCGTTCGGTCCTGCGCATCGTCTTCTGGGGCGCGGGTGCCATGGCGCTCACCGCCCTGGTAGGCCGCCTCTTCGGCGTCTAACTGTAGGAGCGCGCCTCGCGCGCGACCGGTCATCGCGAAAATCATCAACTCGCCCGCCACCCCGGTCGCGCGCAAGGCGCGTTCCTACCCGATGACGCAGCGGTTGCGGCCGCCGTTTTTTGCCGTATAGAGCGCGAGGTCCGCGCGGTCGAACACCGAGCGCGGCGTGTCGCCGGGCCGGAACTGGGCCAGCCCGATCGAGGCGGTTACCCGCACCGGCTGGCGCGCGGCGTGGAAATTGAGATGCTGCACCTTGCCGCGCAACCGCTCGCACACCTGCAACGATTCCGTTTCGTCGGCGCCATCGAAGATCACGATGAACTCCTCGCCGCCGTAGCGCGCCACGAAATCCACCGGCCGCACGTACTTCACCAGTGCCTGTCCGATGATGCGCAGCACGGCATCGCCCGCCGTATGGCCGTAGGTATCGTTGATGCTCTTGAAGTGATCGATATCGATGGCCGCGATGCTGAGCGGGCGCGAGGTGGCCACCCAGTTCTCGAACACCGTCTCGATCCGTTTTTCGTAAGCCAGCCGGTTGGGCATGCCGATCATGGTGTCGGTCTGCGACAGCTCGTGCTCACGCTCAAGCGAGCGCTGCAATGCATTGCGCTCGGTTTCCAGCTGCTCCACGCGCAGGCGCATCGCTTCCGCGCGTTCGCGGTAGGCAGTAAGACGCGCCCCTTCGCGGTCACGGAACTCGCGGAAGCATTCGGAGATGGTTTCCAGGCTTTCGTTCACGCGCTCACGCAGGTCGTGCACGTCGTCCAGCTCCAGCGCGGCTTCGCCCAGCAGGCGCATCTCGTGCGCCACCGAGGCATCCAGTGCCTGGCCGTTGGCTTCCCCGGTGGACTGGTCGACCAGCTCGCGCGACATGTACTGGGTCATCTCGTCCAGGCGACCGGTGACATGGCGCAGCACGGCCTGGAGGGCGTCGATCTCGCGTTGCAGGCCGATGCGCTGCTCGTTGACCAGGTCGGCGAGGCGGTCGCCGCAGGCCGCCAGGGCCACCAGGTCGCCGGCATCGGCCACGTCGTGGCGAAGGTCGTTGGCCCGGTCGGCGAGCTTGGGCAGCACGACGATGCGATCCACCAGGCGGCTCAGCGACGACTGCACGGACGAACCGTGTTCCGTGCGCTGGGGGCGGGTGATGGGAATCGGGGGCGCCTCGCGGACACCCTCGCGCTGGGCGCCGAGATTGTCGATGGCGTCGCTCAGCTCGCGCACGATTGGCTCAAGCGATTCGGAGGCACCTTGCATGGCGCCATTGAGTCGTTCGATATGCGGATCGATGCCGTCGTTGGCGCCAAGGGCCACACGCGACAGGCAGCCGATCAGCTCGCGCAGCAAGCCTTCGGCGTCGCGCCACTGGGCCTCTTCACGGCGCAGCCGCTCGACGGCCTCGACATACTTGCTTTCCCACTGCGGGTTGTCCAAACGCCTGCCCCAACACCGTTGCATTGATATGCCGAAATCCGGCACATCTTACGCCGATAAAGGGTGTTTTGGCTTACTGCTCCGTTACCGCGACCGCATCCGTGCGGGTAGCCCTGGCCGCCACCACGATGCCAACCGCGACGAGTGAGGCGGCCAGCAGGAAGGGGAAACCGGGCAGGTGCACCGTGCGCTCGGGAGAGATCCAGTAGGCGAAGATCTGGGCGAACAGGAACGGCCCGAAGATGCCCGCGAAGCTGCCCAGGCTGGCGATGGCGCCTTGCAGCTTGCCCTGTTCGTCATGGGCCACGTGACGGGTCATGAGCGCCTGGATCTGCGGCCCGGCCAGTCCCCACAGCGACATGATGGGAATACCCACCAGGAACATCCAGCCGGTGGGTGCGAGGCCGAAGATGAGGAACGCCACCACGCCGAAACACATGCCAGCCAGAAGCACGGGGCGCTCCCCAAAGCGCGCGGTCAGCCGGCCGGTGAGCACGGCCTGCACCACACCGTCGCTGATGCCCACCAGGCCGAGCACCAGGCCCACCGCCTGCGGACCCCAGGCGTAGCGGAAGTCCGCGTACAGCACGAAGACCGTCTGCAAGACATAGTGTGCGAGATAGAACAGGAAGATCACGATGGCCAGGCCGGCCACCTCACGATGCCGGCGCAGCATCTTCAGCGCGCCGATGGGGTGGGCGCTATGCGGCTCGAAACGCTTGGCCCGTTTCTCCGGCGGCAGCGATTCGGGAAGGATGAACAGGCCATAGAGGAAGTTGAGCAAGGCGAGGACGGCCGCGACCCAGAAGGGCAGGCGCAAGTCGATCTCGCCGAGCAGACCGCCCAGCGCGGGGCCGACGATGAAGCCCAGGGCGAACGCGCCACCCATCAGGCCGAACACCCCGGCGCGCTTCTCCGGCGGCGTGGTGTCCGCGATATATGCGGTGGCGGTGGTGTAGCTGGCCGAGGTGATGCCCGAGATGATGCGACCGACCATCAGCAGCCACACGGACGGGGCGAGCGCCATGAAGATGAAATCCAGCCCCAGTCCCAGGTTGGACAGCAGGATGACCGGCCGCCGGCCGAAGCGGTCCGAGAGCGCGCCCTGGATCGGCGCGCAGAAGAACTGGATGGCCGCGAAGACGGTAGCGAAGACGCCCACCCACCACGCGGCCCGGGAGACGCCACCGCCGGCCATTTCCTCGATGAGGTGCGGCAGCACGGGGATGATGATGCCGAAGGCGAGGATGTCGATCAGGATGGTGACGAAGATGAACGTCACCGCGGCAGCGCGGGCGGGGCGGGGGAGGATCGTGTCCATGATGGCCTTGGCGTTCCCGTCGTAGGGTGAGTCAGGTCGTGGCGCCAGGCTCGGCACCGTGCAATACGGCGATGAAGGTATGCCCGGCCAGTCTGCCCGGCCGGCATGACATTCGTGCTGACGGGAATTCCCTCCCCCCAGGCCGGCCATTATCAGGCCGGAAACCGCCTCGACCGGCGCGAACCCGGCAAGACCGCAACTCCCTTGTGTAGGAGCGCGTCTCGCGCGCGACCGGATCAACGCCGTGAACCGTCCGCTTCGATCCGGTCGCGCGCAAGGCGCGCTCCTACAGGGGAGGGTGGGTCACGAGGTAGCCGTCGTGGTTCAGGTCCATCCGCAAGCATTCCATATGGACGTCTAAACATGCGAATACACCGAAAGGGGGTTTGTGATGCCAGCCATGGTGGGAGTACCTTTGAACCCTTGTCCTTTCCAGTCACGGGAACCGCTCATGATCCACGAAAGCATCCTCGACACGATCGGTCGTACACCCATCGTACGCCTGCATCGCGTGGCACCGTCGCACGTCAGCCTGTATGCGAAGGTGGAATCGTTCAACCCGGGTGGTTCGGTGAAGGACCGTCTCGCGATCGGTGTGATACTCGATGCGGAAGCCAAGGGCCTGTTGAAGCCCGGCGACACCGTGGTGGAAGCCACCTCCGGTAACACGGGTGTCGCGCTGGCCATGGTCTGCGCGGCTAAAGGTTACAAGTTCGTGGCGACGATGGCCGAGACCTTCTCGGTGGAGCGGCGCAAGCTGATGCGCGCCTATGGTGCCAAGGTGATCCTCACGCCGGCCGCGGAGCGTGGCACCGGCATGGTCCGCCGTGCGGAAGAACTGGCGAAGCAGCACGGCTGGTTCCTGCCGAGGCAGTTCCAGAATCCCGCCAACCCGGCCTATCACCGCAGCACCACGGCAGCGGAAATCATCCAGGATTTCGCCGGGCGCCGGCTGGACGCCTTCGTCACGGGCTGGGGCACCGGCGGCACGCTCACCGGCGTGGGCGAGGTGCTGAAGGTGGCGCGTCCCGAGGTGAAGATCGTCGTCTCCGAACCGGTCAATGCGCAGCTGTTGCAAGAGCAGGGATTCAACCCCCACAAGATCCAGGGCTGGACACCGGACTTCGTGCCCGAGGTGCTGAATCGCAAGGTGTTCGATATCGATCTTCCGGTGGATGAAGTGCTGGCGCGCGATACGTCGCGTCGCCTTGCGTCGGAAGAAGGATTGTTCGTCGGCATCTCGGCGGGAGCCACGGTGGCAGCGGCGCTCAGGTTCGCCGAGACGGCTGAAGCGGGAAGCGTGATTCTTGCGATGCTGCCCGATACGGGTGAGCGGTATCTCTCCACCTTCCTCTTCGAGGGGGTGAATGAGGGTTCTGATGATGAGTGGTTGAACGCGCTCTGAGGTCTTTGCGAGGGGCGCTGCTGCGTTTACTTGTGCGTGGCGTCAGGCAGGGGTCGCGCGCGAGGCGCGCTCCTACAGGGGCAGGGCGAGCCTCTGTGGGGGGCGCGGGGCAACGTAAGCCTTTGTAGGAGCGCGCCTCGCGCGCGACCGGTGATACAGCAACCTGTACGCTCCCCCATCCTGTGCCCGCACGCACAGCACGCTCCTGCAGCCGTGACGTGCTCAACGCGTTTTCGTCACGCCCTGGGCTTCATGGTGGTCTCCATGCCTCAAGGAGACACGCCATGACCCTCTTCCGCAAAAGCCTCACCCGCGAACTGACCGGCCGTGCGCAGCGCCTGGCGGGCTCCATCACGCATAACCGCACGCATGAGCTGAAGGGTGCTGCCCGGCAGTACACCGGCCACGCCGGCGTTGTCGCCAGCCGTGCGTTGACCCAGGTCCGCCGTCACCCGCGCACCGGCATCGCCATCGGCGCAGGACTGGGCATCGCGGCACTCACCGCCGCATGGCTTCTGGCCCGTCGCCATCGCGCCGAGCAGGATGTCTACGACGAATACGATCCGACGCGCTGACACCCCGGTTGGCCCCAACCACACACTGTAGGAGCGCGCCTTGCGCGCGACCGGTCATGCGATACACCTCGCATATACCGGTCGCGCGCAAGGCGCGCTCCTACAATGATCTCAGGCGACTTCGGCGCGGCGGCGTAGTACGGCCAGTGGCTGTGCCCAGGTCGACCCGGGCCGACGCTTGCTCGTCACCAGTGTCAGTTCCGATGGCTGGAACACATTGACGTTGTGCGTGGCCGGCGTGGTGAGAATGTACTGCGCGCGGGTGGACTTCAGGAACGCGCCCACCTTGTCGATGTTGAAGATATCCAGGTGCGCGAACGGTTCGTCGATGAAGACGAAGCCGCCGGGACGATCCTCGTCGCGCATCAGCGCCACCAGCAGCAACAGCGACTTCATCACCTGCTGGCCTCCCGACGCCTCGCCGTCGTCCATGCCGATCCAGCCCTTCTTGTCGAACTCGAAACGCACCTGCAACGCTGCGGATGCGAGCGCGAGGTCGTCGTTGCTGAGTTCCGGCAGGTCCACGTCCACGCCGATGCCCGCAAGCTCCGCGAGCACCTTCAGGTTCTTCGCGTAACGGCGCACCGTATTGCGCAGCACCTGGATATACGCGCCGCGTGCTTCGTGGGTGATCTTGCCCGCGCGTTCCAGATGGAGGCGACGCTTGTCGAGATCGTGTTTCAGGCCCTCATGGTCGGCCCAGAGCTTTTCGCGCAGGGCGACGACGCTCGGATCCTGTTCCCAATGACCTTCTTCAAGACGACGCTCGATGCGGTCGATTTCACGACGCACTGCAGCCGGTGATTCGTAGCGCTCGCGCAGCTCACTGGTGGCCGTGCGCGTGCGATGCGCAAGCGGCACCTGCTTGCGCTTGCTGCGGAAAGCCTTCAGGCGATCCACCTGCTCACCGCGCAGCTGATGATGCTGGCGCACCGCCTCGGCGAGCTGGTTCTGCACGGAACGCTGTTCACGCGCGGCGTTGTCACGCGCGTTGGACGTCTTCAGGCGCTTCTCGCGCACATCTTCGTAATGCTGCTCGGCGGCCACATGGCTGTCGGCCGTGCGCTGCACGTCTTCCTGCAAGCGCGGCTGCTGCTCGCGGGCTTCGTTGAATTCATCGGCACGATCGGCGAGCTGGCTGCTGGCGCTGGCGCCACGCAGCACGCCTTCGGCATCGCTGGCCTGGGCCATGGCCTGCTTGCGCTCTTCGGCGATCTCACGCAGGCGGGTTTCGACCTCGCGCAGTTTCGCTTCGCCATCGCGCAACTGGCGATCGCGTGCCGCTGCACCGAAGTACATGTCGTCCACGCCAAGATGGCGGCCGCCGCGGCGTTCGCGGAAATACCCTTGCGGCGTGATCCAGTCCTGCTCGCGACCGAACTTCGAGCCTTCGGCGATATCGTCGACGCGGCGGATGCGGTCGAGATTGCGCAGCAGCCAGTCAGGCGCTGCGGCGGAGAATTCCACCACTTCCAGCAGCGAGCCGCGCGTGGCGGCATCGGCCGGCGCGCGGTCGGCCACCACGAAATGCTTGTAGCGCAGCTGTTCGCCGAGCTTCCAGGCCTTTTCGCGGTCGCGCGGGTCGTCCAGCAGCACGACATGGCGATACCCCGCCAGCACGGCTTCCACGGCGGGCTGCCAGCGCGGCTCGATGATTTCGACGATCTCGCTCAGCATGCTGTGGCGGATGCCGGCCTCGTCGAGCGCGCGACGGAACGCGGCTTCGAAATCCGGGGTGTAGCGCCGCCCGCTACGCCATGCGGCGAGCTGCGTGGTGAGCGTGGTGAGCGACTGGCGAAGGTGGGTTTCCTCGCCTTGCAGCACCGTGATCCTGGCGCGGGCTTCGCGGGCAATATCGGCCAGGCGTTCGTGATCGGCGCCGCCCTGTGCGGCGATCATGTCACGCAACCGGGTTTCCTGGCGGATCAGCAGGTCGTTCTGGGCCAGCGCGGCACGCGCGGCGTCGAGGCTCTTCTGCGTGGCCTGACGGCCGATGTCGGCTTCATGCTGTTCGCCGCGCAGCGCTTCGCCGGTGGCGTCCAGCTCGGCCAGTTGGCGGGTGAGTTCGACATCGCGCTGTTCCAGCTCGCTGGCGCGGCGCTTTACGCCGTTGAGCTGCGGACGTGCACCACGCACGCTCGCGCCGAGATCGGCCAGCTCGGTGCGCGGCAGGATATCGGCTACCAGCGTGACGCGCTCGCTCTTGAGTGCGTTCCATTCCTGGAAGGAACGGGCGCGCGCTTCGGCTTCCTGCAGGCTCACGCCAATCAGCGAAAGCTGGTGTTCCAGGCCATGCTGTTCGCGGTCGGCTTCGTCCTGCTCGTTGCGTGCGCGCTGGTAGTCATCGAGTACCACCTTGTCGCCGAACACGTCGAACACGAGATCAAGCAGCGCCTTGGGCGGCAGCTGGCAGAGCTTGTCGGTGGCGCCCTGTTCCAGGGTGAGCACGCGGCGGATCGCCTGCGACAGGCCCGCGCCTTCCAGGCGCACGCGGTAGTCGCGCAGGCCCATGAAGTCGTTGCGTGCCTCGATCTCTTCCACGCTCACGTCGCCGCCGAGCACGGCGTACTGGCGGGTCCACTCGCCACCCTTCTTCTGGATGCGGCAGGCGAGGGTGACCTCGCGGTCCATGATCGGGAAGAAAGGGCGCTCGCCGTTGGGGCCGGGGATATTGCCGACACGGGCCCGCAGCCACGCGAAGGGCTTGCCGTTATGACGCAGGTAGCTCTTGTAGTCGCGGTTGCCGGCGCAGTCGATGGTGAGCAGCGTGCGCAGGGCATCGAGCAGGGTCGTCTTGCCGGAGCCGTTGGGGCCCACGACGGTGACGATGTTGGTGTCCAGCGGCAGGCTGAAACGCTGCCAGTAATCCCAGTGGACGACTTCGAGGCTGCGGAAATCAAACATCGGTGTGTTCCTCCACGCCGGTGTCGTCCAGCGGCTCGTCGTCGGCGTCGTCTACCGGGCCGGCGGATGCGGCGCGCGATGCGGCATCGGCCAGCAGGTCGCCCAGCGCGCCATCGAGGATGCGGCGGGCGGTGCGTTCGTAGTCGAAGGCGAGGTCGAGCAGCGGACCTTCCGCCACTTCGCCCTTGCGGCGCACGATGAAGCCCAGGCGGTTCAGCGTGCCCAGGTTGAAGTTCACGCGCGTCTTGCCGCCGAGCTTGTCGGCGAAGTCGGCGATGAGCGTGCGTTCGGCGATCACCGGGGACAGCGTGGGATCGCGCGGGATGGGCTTTTCTTCGGCGAACATCTGGCTCTGCGACGCGGCGGCATCGGCATCCTGTCGTTCCACCTGGCGCTGGCGCTTGGGCAGCACGATGAGCGCCCAGATCACCACGAGCAGGGCAACGCCGTCACGGTCGAGCTGCAAGGTGTTGGAGATCCAGCTGTCGCTGCCGCCGAACACGGCGCGTTCGCTCTTGCGCGCCACGGCCAGGCCGATATACGCGGCGTAGGGGTGCTCGCGCAGTTGCAGGCCCACGGCGTCGAGGCGGCGGTCCAGTTCATCGCGGTACGCCGGGTCGAGCAGCGCCTTGCGCGCCTGTATGTCATCGCGCGGCAGCCAGCGTTGGGCGAGCAGCCGGGTTACCAGGCTGGCGGTATCGTCATGCATCGGTGGTGTCCTTCGCGTCGCCGCGCGGACGCAGGCGTCCGGCGCTGACCAGCGCGATCTGGGGCAGGTCGGGATCGATCAGCACGGGCTCGATTTCGAGCGCCAGCGGCAGGCGGGCGAGGTCGGCCGTGCCGCCTTCCAGCGCCGCCGACTCGGGGTCGCCGAGCAGGCCAAGCAGGGACAGGCGGTAGGCCGACAGCGCGTAGTCGTCGCCGATCAGGGTCTCCGATAGCTCGCGCGGCGCGGCGATGCCGGCCAGTTCCGCGTGCCAGTCTTCGAGGTGGCGAAGGTCTTCCTCGCCCATGGGCAGGTCGGCCGTGTCCGGCGGTTCTTCCGCGCCCGGCAGGGTGGTGACCTCGGCGGCCAGGCGTTCGCGTTCGAGCAGTTCGAATTCCGCGACGTCGAGCGCGATCTGGTCGTGGATGAAGGGCGCGGGCAGGGGCAGCAGGAGCTGGCCGTCCTCGAAGCCGGCCAGCGTGTCGGCATCCTGTGCGCGCAGCCAGCCGACCAGGTCCGACGACGACAGGCCGGTACGGCCCAGGTGCACGCGGTGCTGGTCGATCTTGTTGAGTTCGCGCTGGAAGGTGCCGGCCTGGCGGAGCAGGGCGCTTTGCGCACGACCGACCGCCTGGGCCAGGCGATGCGCGGCCGGTTCCATCTCGTCGCCCTCGGTGATGGCCGCGACGACGCTCGTGCCTTTCTCCACCCAGGTCCACACCGATTCCAGGCGCTCGGCGGCGCGGCGGATGCGGTGTTCGGAACCGGAGAGCACGGCGCGGTCGAAGTCGTCCTTCAGCTCGGTGAGGCGCGAGAGCAGGTGACCCAGTTCATCGGTGGAAATGCGGCCCACGGCCTGTCCGGCGGCGAGCTGGGCGGTGAGGTAGCCCAGGCCGTCGTCGTCACCGTTCTCGAATTCCAGCATCGTCGCCAGCGCGGCCAGCGCCTTGCGGCCGATCGTGCTGATCCGGTAGCGCATCGTCTCGTTTTCCCACGCGATGAGCTCGTGGTCCTTGAGGCGTTGCACCACCGTTTCGAGCTTCACCGGCTCGACATAGGCGAACTGGTCGCGGATTTCCTGCGGTGCCCAGTCCGGTGCATGCGGGCGGTTGCCCAGCGTGCGAAGCACCAGCAGGCGCAGCAGCACCTGTTCCTCGGTGCCGTGGAACAGCGCCGAGAAGGTGCGCAGCAGGGGACGCCCGCGCAGCAGCGGGAAAAACTCGGGAACATCCTCTGCGACGACGCCGTCGCGGAAGATATCCTGCAGGCGTTCGTCGTGGACGGTAGTGTCAGTGGGTCCGTTCAAGTTCAGCGGCGGTCGACGCCGACGAACCGGAGGAATTCGCCGCGTGTGCGCGGGTCTTCCCGGAAGCTGCCCAGCATCTGGCTGGTGACCATCGACACGCCGCGCTTGTGCACGCCGCGGGTGGTCATGCATTCGTGGCTGGCGTCGATCACCACGCCGACACCGCGAGGACGCAGGGTGTCTTCGATGCAGTGGGCGATCTGTGCGGTGAGTTTTTCCTGCACCTGGAAGCGGCGGGCGAAGCCATCCACCACGCGGGCGAGCTTGCTGATGCCGACGACGCGGTCGGTAGGCACGTAACCGACATGAGCGCGGCCGATGATCGGGGCCATGTGATGTTCGCAGTGGCTTTCGAACTCGATGTCGCGCAGCACGATCATCTCGTCGTAGCCGGCCACTTCCTCGAAGGTGCGGCGCAGGTATTCCGCCGGATCTTCGTCGTAGCCCTTGAACCAGTCGCCGTAGGCCTTGACCACGCGCTTGGGCGTATCGAGCAGGCCTTCGCGTTTCGGATCCTCGCCGGCCCACAGGAGCAGGGTGCGCACGGCTTCCTCGGCCTGTTCGCGGGTGACCGGACGGGACCTGGACTCGTCGCTCATCGGGGCGAATTCCTTACAAGAGACAATCGCGTATTGTAGCCCGCCCACCACCCGATTACCTCACCCCCCGTCGTTCCAGCGAAAGCTGGAACCCAGCGCGATGCAGCCGGTTGTCGCGATAACGCCCCTACGCCAAAGCCGATGCAGCGCCCTCGCCATGCTGACAAACCGGGGCGCTGGGTTCCTGTTTTCACAGGAACGACGGGTGGGGGAGCTAACGCAACCCCGCCCGAAGCCGTCGTTCCAGCGAAAGCTGGAACCCAGCGCGGTGCAGCCGGTTGTCGCGATAACACCCCCTACGCCAGAGCCGATGCAGCGCCCTCGCCGTGCTGGCAAACCGGGGCGCTGGGTTCCTGTTTTCACAGGAACGACGGGTGGGGGAGGTGACGACACCCCACCCGAAGCCGTCGTTCCAGCGAAAGCTGGAACCTAGCGCGATGCAGCCGGTTGTCGCGATAAAGCTCCCTACGCCAACGCCGATGCAACGCCCTCGCCTTACTGGCAAACCGGGGCGCTGGGTTCCTGTTTTCACAGGAACGACGGGGTTAGAGGCCTTCCGACTCGCTATCGCCCTCGCCCGGTTCCTCGTCGGGTACCAGGTCGAGTACACGCTGCGACTCGTCGCCGCCCAGGGTTTCCACGCCGCGCAGCTTGCGCTCGATGGCCCGGGTGCGGACCTCGGCGCCGTCGATGCTCTTGCGCACCGTATCGAGCTGTTTGCGGGTCTTTTCCAGCACCACGCCGAACTTGCCGAACTCGTTCTTCACAGCCCCCAGCACCTGCCAGACCTCGGATGAACGCTTCTCGATGGCCAGGGTGCGGAAGCCCATCTGCAGGCTGTTGAGCAGGGCGGTGAGGGTGGTCGGGCCGGCCACGGTGACCCGGTGCTCGCGCTGGAGCTGGTCGGACAGGCCCGGCCGGCGGATCACCTCGGCGTACAAGCCTTCGGTGGGCAGGAACAGGATGGCGAAATCGGTGGTGTGCGGCGGGGCCACGTACTTGCTGCGGATGCGCTTGGCTTCCTCGCGGACGCGCAATTCCAGGGCCTTTCCGGCGCTGAGGATGCCATCGGCATCGGCGGCATCCTGGGCGTCCAGCAGGCGCTGGTAGTCCTCGACCGGGTACTTGGCGTCGATCGGCAGCCACACGGGCTCGCCGTCGTCGGTGCCGGGCAGGCGGATGGCGTATTCCACGCGCTCGGCCGAGCCGGGTACCGTGGCCACGTTGGACGCGTATTGCTCCGCGATAAGGATCTGCTCCAGCAGGGCGCCGAGCTGCACTTCGCCGAACGTGCCGCGGGTCTTTACGTTGGTGAGCACGCGCTTGAGGTCGCCCACGCCGGCGGCCAGTGCCTGCATTTCGCCCAGGCCTCGCTGCACGGCTTCCAGTCGCTCGGAAACAAGCTGGAACGATTGCCCCAGGCGGGTTTCCAGCGTGGACTGGAGCTTTTCGTCCACCGTGGCGCGCATCTGTTCCAGCTTGGCGGCGTTGTCCTGCTGGATGGCGGCGAGGCGGGTTTCCAGCGTGGCACGCACATCGGCGAGGCGCTTCTCGTTATCCGTGGTGAGTGCCGCCAGGCGCTGGTCGATGCGTTCGCCGAAATGCTTCAGCGTGAGCGAGGATTCCTCGCGGGTCTTGCGCGAGTCGTCGGCCAGGCCCATGCGCAGCGATTGCAGGCCGTTGTCGGTGCGCTCGGTGAGCTGGTCGAGACGACGGCTGAAGCCTTCGATGCGTTCCTGCTGCAGGGTGGAAGCGGCCTGCAATTGCTCCTGCACGTGCCCACGGAACTGGCCGAAGCTGTCGCCCAGTTCGCTGCGGCCTGCGCGCTGTTCTTCACGCAGCACGGCTTCGAGGCGGCGGGAATCATCGCGCAGGGCGTCGAAGCGAGCGGCGCCGTCATCGGTGGCGCGGCTGCGGGTGAGCAATACCACCAGCAGGCCCAGGCAGGCCAGGGCGATGACAAGAAGGGCGATAAGGAGAAGGGATTCGAGCGTCATGCCCCAAGGTTACCCGCTAAATATTGTAGGAGCGCGCCTTGCGCGCGACCGGCATGGCGATAATCTTCACATCATCGCGAACACCGGTCGCGCGCAAGGCGCGCTCCTACAGGGATACTAGATTTCGCGGTTGCCGACGATGACCACGTCGGCCGGGCGGCTGGCGAACAGACCCACGCAGACCACGCCGGTGATCTGGTTGAGCTTGGTTTCCAGGCCCACGGGATCGGCGATGCGCCAGCCGTGCACGTCGATGATCCAGTTGCCGTTATCGGTGGTGACGCCATCGCGCCACACCGGCTGGCCGCCCATGGCCACGATCTCGCGCGCCACGAGGCTGCGCGCCATCGGGATCACCTCGATGGGCAGCGGGAACTTGCCCAGCACATCGACCTGCTTGGTGGCATCGATGATGCACACGAACTTGTCGGACGCCGCGGCGACGATCTTCTCGCGCGTGAGCGCGGCGCCACCGCCCTTGATGAGGCGCTTGTGCGGGTCGCACTCGTCGGCGCCATCCACGTACAGGTCGAGGCGGCCGGCGGCGTTCAGGTCGAGCACGTCGATGCCCAGCTTGCGCAGGCGCTCGCTGGAGGCCTCGGAGCTGGACACGGCCGCCTTGATCTTGTCGCGATACTGCGTAAGTTCGTCGATGAAGAAATTCACCGTGGAACCCGTGCCGACGCCGATGATGCCGCCCTTGAACGCGCCGTTGCCGACGTATTTCAGGGCAGCCGTTTCGGCGGCAAGTCGCTTCTCATTGTCCTGGCTCATCGTTTTTCCAGCGTGAGGATGAAATCCCAGTCGCCCTTGGCGACCGGCATCACGGAGAGGCGGTTGCCCTTGCGCACCAGCGGCATGTCCACCAGTTCGTCGCGACCCTTCAGCTCGTCGAGCGAGATGGTGCGCTTGAGCTTGCGCTCGAATTTCACGTCCACGAGGAACCAGCGCGGTTCTTCGCGCTTGCTCTTCTCGTCGTAGTACTTCGACTTCGGGTTGAACTGGCTTTCGTCCGGATAGGCCGTGGAGGCCACCGTGGCGAGGCCGACGATGCCCGGCACGTCGGTATTGGAGTGGTAGAAAAAGATTTTGTCGCCAACCTTCATGCCGTCGCGCATGAAGTTGCGCGCCTGGTAGTTGCGAACGCCGTCCCAGGGCTCGGTGCCCTTGCGTTCCAGGTCGTCGATGGAAAAGGCGTCCGGCTCGGACTTCATGAGCCAGTACTTCATGCCTTCACGCCCGTGCAGTCGATAAGCTCTTTCTCGGTGGCCACGTAGTCGAGCGCGATGTCCCACTCCGCGGTTTCGAGGGTGGGCACTTCCTGGAACGAATACCCCACGCCCACCAGCAGGGGCTGGGCCGGGCGCTCCTTGTCGCGGAGGAATTCGAAGCTGCGGTCGTAGTAGCCGCCGCCAAAACCCAGGCGATTGCCGCGACGGTCGAAGCCGAGCAGCGGCACCAGCACCAGCTCCAGCTTGTCGGCCTCGATGATGCGCTCGGAGGCCTTCGGCTCGGGAATGCCCAGCTCGTTGGCCTCCACATCCTCGCCCGTGGTCCACGGGGCGAAGCGCAGACGGCGCTTGCCGCCCACCTTGGTGACGATGGGCAGGTAGAAGGTCTGCCCGCGCTCGGCCAGCGGCGCGATGGCGAGGTTCAGCGGCAGCTCGCCGCCCGTGGCCCAGTAACCGGCCACGTGCTTGTCGGTAAGGAATTCGGGGAGCTGTTCCAGCGAGGCACGCAGGCCCTGGGCTGCGGCGACGCGCTCGGCGGGTTTCAGCTCACGGCGCCGCTGGACGAGGTCCGCGCGCAGTTCACGTCTCTCGGGGAGCTTTGACATGGGTGGTTCAGCCGAACGGCACAGGCGGGATTGCCGTCGAGCCGCTCCCTCCGGTGCCGCGGAGGGAACGCTGACCGGTCGCGTGAGACCGGCCGGCGAAGAAAAGGGAGGCGTCCTCCGCCCTGCCGTTGCGCACCAAACGACCTTGATCCAAAGGATCAGGTGGGAGAACCACGTGACTTCAAGGCTTTCCGCACTTGGCGGACATGCGCAACCGTCACGTAAGGTCGACCCGGGGTCGTATGTAGGAACAAGGCAAATGTAAAGTGCACTGTCGAACAGCGCAGAGAACGCCCGACGCTTATTTTACAGAGCCGTCGACGAGCGCATCAAGCTTCTTTCGCAGGGCGGCCAGTCCGTCGGTCAGCACCTGTTCCTGCGAGGTCTGCTCCTTTCGGAGCGTAAGCAGCTCGTGGGCGATGCTCACGGCCGCCAGGACGGCGATGCGGTCGAAGCCGGGCACCTTGGCGTTTGACTTCAGCTCGCGCATCTTGCCGTCGAGGAACTGGGCCGCGGCGACGAGTCCGGCGCGCTCATCGGGCGCGCAGGCGATATGGAATTCGCGATCGAGCAGGCGCAAGGCCACCGGTTCGCTGGTCATGGCATTCATGCTTGGTCTGTCAGCCCGTGTTCTCAAGCGCCTTGAGGCGCTGGATCATCGCTTCCACACGGCTGCGCGCCTGTTCGTTGCGCGCCATGAGGCTGGCCCGTTCACCGGCCAGTTGTTCCTGGCTGTGCCGCAGGCTGCGGTTTTCCTCGGAGAGGCGGCGAACGGTATCGACGAGCCGGTCGAGCGTAGCGCTCAGGGCTTCCAGTTCGGTCTTGAAGGCGTCCGGGGTCGTCATGAGGCGGACTATAACAGGGGAGTTGGCAGCCCGGCAGGTCCGATGCGATGACGGGTGCATTAGAATTCATGGTCTTATCCTGAAGGAGTGCCCCTGTCATGTCGGCCAACCTCACCGTCGATCCAGAAGACATCGCCGAGCTGATCGGGCGCTGCAAGCTTGCCACCAACGTCAGCGAGTTCCACGGCTCCCTGGTGGGCTTCATCAGTTCGGGCGGTCATTTCCCGGGCGACTCCGTGCTCGGCGCGCTGCAACTGGAGCCGGATCCCGCTCCCAGCGCCGATGAGACGGCCATGCTGGTGCGCCTGCGCCACCAGACGCAGGAATGGCTCGCCGATCCGGAGCTTACGTTCTCTCCCTGGCTGCCGGACGACGACGCCCCCATCGCCGAGCGTGCCGATGGCCTGACGGACTGGATCCGCGGCTTCCTCGGCGGACTGGGCCTCGGTGGCTCGGTCGCGCGCAACCAGAACATGAGCGACGACGCGAAGGAGATCCTGAAGGACATGGCCGCCATCGCCGCCACGGAATTCGAATTCGACGCCGACGACGACGTCAACGACGAAAGCCTGATCGAGCTGGAAGAATTCGTCCGCGCGGGCGCCATGCTGCTGCATGCGGAGCTGGCGACGGGCCCGCACCCCACGAGCGACACGCTGCATTGATAGCGCCTGCCGAATACGCCCGGCGGCGCCGGGAGCTCATGCGCATGGTCGGCGAGGATGCGGTACTGATCCTCGCCGCCGCTCCCGAGCGCATGCGCAATGCCGATGCGCCGTGGCCGTACCGGCAGGACTCCGATTTTCACTACCTCACCGGCTTTGGCGAGCCGGAGGCGGTGCTGGCCCTGCTGCCCGGTCGCGCGCACGGTGAGACGGTGCTGTTCTGCCGTGAGCGCGACGCCGAACGCGAGCGCTGGGACGGCGAACGCATGGGCACGGATCGTGCCGCACGCGAGCTGAAACTCGACGACGCGTTTCCCATCGACGATATCGACGACATCCTGCCCGGGATGATCGAAGGCCGTTCGCGGGTGTACTGCCATTTCGGCCAGGAGCCCGACTTCGATGCCCGGCTGCTGGCCTGGATGCGGCGCCTGCGCACCGCGCGCGGCGGTGGCGTGGCACCGAAGGACCTGGTGGCACTGGGTCATCTTCTGCACGACATGCGCCTGTTCAAGTCGCGCGACGAACTGGCCCTGATGCGCCGCGCGGCCGAGGTGGCCGGTGCCGCGCATCTTGCGGCCATGGCCATGGCGCGGCCCGGTGTCGCCGAATACGAGATCGAAGGGGAAATCCTCCGCACCATTCGCAGTCGTGGTGCGGTGCCTGCGTTTCCGCCCACGGTGGCGGGCGGTGCCAATGCCTGCATCATGCATTACCAGCAGAACCGCGCCATGCTGCGCGATGGCGACCTGCTGCTGATCGATGCGGGTGCGGAAGTGGAGTGCTATGCCTCCGATATCACGCGCACGTTCCCCGTAGGTGGTCGCTTCTCGAAAGAACAGCGCGCGTTGTACGACATCGTGCATGAAGCGCAGCTCGCGGCCATCGACGCCGTGCGTCCCGGCCGCTCGTTCGCCGACTCGCATGAGGCCGCGGTGCGGGTCATTGCCAGCGGGCTGTGCGCACTGGGCCTCATCAAGGGCAGTGTGGATCGTGTAATCGCGGAGGGCGCCTACAAGCCGTATTTCCCGAGCAAGACGGGCCACTGGCTCGGCCTCGACGTGCACGACGTGGGCGATTACCGCATCGACGGCGAACCGCGCGTGCTGGAAGAGGGCATGGTGCTCACGGTAGAGCCGGGCATCTACGTGCCACCGGACGATCGCTCGGTACCCGAACGCTGGCGTGGCATCGGCATCCGCATCGAAGACGACGTGATCGTCACCCGCGGCGCCCCCGAAGTGATGACGGCGATCGTCCCCAAGTCCCCCGATGCCCTGTAGGAGCGCGCCTGCGCGCGACCGGGGTTATCGCAAAGCCGGTTGCGCGCAGGCGCGCTCCTACAGAAGTAGGTGATCGCGATATCTGGCAAAGAAAAAGGCCGCCTCACGGCGGCCTTTTCATCTCACGGTCCCTTCGGCAGCACATCCTTGCGTCGATGTGCCTCGTCATCCGAATGCACCTCGTACCACATCGCATTCAGCACGGCGAAGCTGCAGGCGAGGCCGAGGCCGAGAATCCAGGCGAAATACCACATGGCGGCGCTCCTTCAGTACATGCTGTGCGACTTGCGCACGTGTTCGAGAGTGACCCGGCCGCGCATCACGCGGAAGACCCAGCCGGTGTAGAGCAGGATGATCGGCATGAACACCACGGTCACGCAGAGCATCAGGAACAGCGTACCTTCGCTCGACGAGGCATCCCACACCGTGAGGCTCGATGTCGGGCTGGTGGCCGATGGCATCAGGAACGGGAACAGCGCGAAGCCCGCCGAGAGGATCGTACCGGCCACCGCCAGGCTGCTGCAGAAGAAACCCATGAAGCCGCGACGACCGATGAACACCTGAAGACCCAGCGCGCCGGCAAAGGCGATCACGGGAGCGGCCCAGAACAGTGGGTGCGTCAGGTAGCCCGCAAACCACGAGCCACCCATGGCCACCTGCTTGGCCAGCGGATTCGACACGCCATCGGTCACCACCGGACCGGCCACCGCATAGCCGGGAATGCCGTAGGCCAGCCACACGCCGGCGAGCACGAACAACACCACGTACACCAGCGAAGCGATACGCGAAACACGCACCGCGCGCTCGGCGATGACGTGGTCGGCCTTCATCGCCGCCCATGCCGCACCGTGCGCCAGCAGCATGCTGAGGCTCACCAGCCCGCTCAGCAGCGCGAACGGACGGAACAGCTGGAAGAACGTGCCATCCCAGGTCATGCGCAGGTCGCCGTCGAAGTGGAACGGCAGGCCCAGGAACAGGTTGCCGAAGGCCACGCCACAGACCAGCATCACGATGACGCCCGATGCCACCAGGGCGTAGTCCCACACGGCCTTCCACGTGGCGTTGTGCACCTTCTCGCGGAAGTTGAATCCCACCGGTCGGATGATGAAGGCCACCAGCAGCACGAACATCGCCACGTACAGCCCCGAGAACGAGGCGGCGTAGAGCAGCGGCCACGCGGCGAATACCGCGCCGCCGCCGAGAATGAACCACACCTGGTTGCCTTCCCACGTGGGCTCGATGGTTTCAAGTAGCACCACGCGTTCGTGTTCGTCCTTGCCGAGCACGCGCAGCAGGGCGGCCACGCCGAAGTCGAAGCCATCCATGATGGCGAAGCCGATCAGCAGGATGCCGATCAGAGCCCACCAGATGATGCGCAGGGTTTCGTAATCGAACATGTCGTTCTCCTTTACGCCGTCTGCGCCGTGGTGGGAATGGCATCCGGCTTCTTCGGCCACATGCCGAGGCCGTCCGGTCCCTTGCGGGCAAACTTCACCATGAGGTAGCCGTCGATCACGGCAAGCGCGGTGTAGAACAGCACGAAGCCGCCGAGCGAGATCCATACCTGTCCGCTGGTGAGCGACGAGGCGCCCAATGCGGTGGGCAGCACGCCCTCGATGGCCCACGGCTGGCGACCGTACTCGGCCACGATCCAACCCAGCTCCGCCGCTACCCATGGCAACGGCAGGCTCCACAGTGCCACGCGCAGGAAGCGGCGGCCTTCAAGGCGGCGCTTGCTGGCGCGCCAGAACGCGTAGCCGAACAGGAAGATGAACCAGAAACCGCAGGCGACCATGATGCGGAACGACCAGAACAGCACCGGCACGTTGGGAATGGTGCTGTCGGCCGCCTTCTGGATGTCGTCCGGCGAAGCCTTGCGCGGATCATCCATGAAACGCTTCAGCAGCAGCGCGTAGCCCATGTCCTTGTCGTGCGCGGCGAGGATGGCCTTGGCCTGCGCATCGTTCTTGTTCTCGCGCAGGATCAGCATCGCATCGTAGGCCTTGATGCCGTCGGCGATGCGCACCTTGGCATCGTCCACGAGGTCGGCGATGCCCAGGATCGGCTCGTCGATGGAGCGCGTGCCCATCAGGCCCATCACCCAGGGAATCTTCACGGCCGCGTGGGTCTGGTGGTTCTTCACGTCGGGCAGGCCGAACAGCGTGAACGCCGCCGGTGCCGGTTCGGTTTCCCACATGGCCTCGATGGCGGCCATCTTCATCTTCTGGTTTTCCGAGACGGTGTAGCCCGACTCGTCGCCCAGTACCACCACGGACAACGAGGCGGCGAGGCCGAAGCTGGCCGCGACCGTGATGGAGCGCTTGGCGAAGTCGATGTTGCGCCCGCGCAGCAGGTACCACGCACTGATCGACAGCACGAACATCGCACCCATGGTGTAGCCCGCGCTTACGGTATGCACGAACTTCGACTGGGCGACCGGGTTGAAGATCACCTCCTTGAACGAGGTGACCTCCATGCGCATCGTCTCGGCGTTGAAGGCTGCGCCCACCGGGTTCTGCATCCATGCGTTGGCGATGAGGATCCACAGCGCCGACAGGCTGGTGGCCAGGGCGAGGAACCAGGTCACCAGCATGTGCTTCAGCGGCGAGAGGCGATCCCAGCCGAAGAAGAACAGGCCGACGAGGGTGCCTTCGAGGAAGAAGGCCATCATGCCTTCGATAGCCAGCGGGGCACCGAAGATGTCGCCGACGTAGTGGGAGTAGTAGGCCCAGTTCGTGCCGAACTGGAATTCCATGGTGACGCCGGTGGCGACACCCATGGCGAAGTTGATGCCGAAGAGCACGCCCCAGAACTGGGTCATGCGCTTCCATACCTCGCGCCGGGTCATGACGTACACACTTTCCATGATGGCAAGCATGAAGGCCAGGCCCAGCGTCAGTGGCACGAAAAGGAAGTGATAAAGCGCGGTCAGCGCGAATTGCAGGCGCGATAAGCCGACGACATCGGGGTCGACAATCATGGCTGGGTTCCCTGGGTAGAGGCAGAAGCGGGTGCGAGTGCGCGGCTGACGCCGGCGGGCGAAACATCGGCCCGGGGCAGCGGGCGTATGGCCACGTACCAGATGAGCATGAGCACCGCGAGTTTGGCGACGACGATCACCGAAAGCTCGAAAACGAGCTTCTTTAGTGGTTTGTCGCGCCATCGGCGGCGTTTGGTCGGAATGTCGTCAACCATGTGTACGACTCCAGCAATTCCCTTGAATATTCGCCTGGCATCGTAAGCCTGGCGGTTCCGACGCGAGCCATGGCCGATTGTCGCAACGGGCTGACCGCGTATCCTTGCGTTTTCCCCTGTCGCCACAGCATACGCTTCGATGACCCAGAGTAAAGTGCGTTACGCCTCAGTCGATGTACTACGCGGTATCACCGTCGCCGCCATGTTGCTGGTGAACGATCCAGGAGACTGGGGCCATGTCTGGTGGCCCCTGGAGCATGCCGGGTGGAATGGCTTCACTCCCACCGATCTGGTTTTTCCCCTGTTCCTTTTTATCGTGGGCGTGTCGGTCTCGCTCGCCATCGTGCCGCGTGTCGAAGCGGGCGCACCGAAGGCACCGATTCGGCATGCGGCGATACGCCGCGCGCTGCGCATTGCCGGATTGGGGCTGCTGTTGAACGTGGTTGCGTGGCTGGCCATACCGGATGCACACCTGCGCCTGCCCGGGGTCTTGCAACGGATCGGCCTGTGTTTCGCTGCCGCATCGCTACTGGCGATCCATGTGGGGGCATGGACCCGCGACCTGCTGGCGCTGGGGTTGCTGGCCGGCTATGGGGCGTTGCTGTTGATCGGCGGCATGGAGCCATGGACCAACCTGCCCAGCCGGGTGGATACGGCCGTGTTCGGGCCCTTTGTCTATATGACCGACCCGGCGACCGGCCGAGGGCATGACCCCGAGGGGTTACTGGCCACCCTGCCGGCGCTGGCCAGCACCCTGCTGGGAATGCGGGCGGGCGCGTGGCTGGTGCGGGGCGAGGTCCGCCGGCTGGTGATCGCTGGCGTGGTGTTGCTGGCCGCAGGCTGGCTGGCGCAGGGGGTGTGGCCGCTCAACAAGAACCTGTGGACGCCGAGCTATGCCCTGTGGGCCGGGGGCTGGTCGTTCCTGTTGCTGGCGGCAGCCCACATGCTGGTGGACCGTCGCGGCTGGCGACTGCCGGGCCGGGCATTCGGCGTGAATGCCATTGCGGCGTATGCGGGGTCCGGGCTGATGGTCTACATCCTGATCGCCCTGGGCATCACCGAGCCGTTGTACCACTGGGCCTTCGCGTCATGGATGACGCCGCTCTTCGGGCCGTATGTCCCCTCGGCCGCCTGGGGCGTGGCGTTTGTCGCCGTGTGGTGGCTGGTGGTCCGCTGGATGGACCACCGTCGTATCTACCTGAAGGTGTAAAGCGACCGCCCCCTCCCCACCCGTCGTTCCTGTGAATACAGGAACCCAGCGCCCCGGTTTGCCAGCACGGCGAGGACGTTGCATCGGCTCTGGCGTAGGGGGTGTTATCGCGACAACCGTCTGCACCGCGCCGGGTTCCAGCTTCCGCTGGAACGACGGCTTCGGGCGGGGTTGCGTTACCTTCCCTACCCGTCGTTCCTGTGAAAACAGGAACCCAGCGCCCCGGTTTGCCAGCACGGCGAGGGCGCTGCATCGGCTCTGGCGTAGGGGGTGTTATCGCGACAACCGGCTGCATCGCGCTGGGTTCCAGCTTTCGCTGGAACGACGGCTTCGGGCGGGGTTGCGTTACCTTCCTACCCGTCGTTCCTGTGAAAACAGGAACCCAGCGCCCCGGTTTGCCAGTAAGACGAGGGCGCTGCATCGGCTCTGGCGTAGGGGGTGTTAGCGCGACAACCGGCTGCATCGCACTGGGTTCCAGCTTTCGCTGGAACGACGGCTTCGGGCGGGGTTGTCGTTACCTTCTACCCGTCGTTCCTGTGAAAACAGGAACCCAGCGCTCCGGTTTGCCAGTAAGGCGAGGGCGCTGCATCGGCTCTGGCGTAGGGGGTGTTATCGCGACAACCGTCTGCACCGCGCTAGGTTCCAGCTTTCGCTGGAACGACGGCTTCGGGGGCGTTTTCCCAACTTGCCAGCCGTCGTCCCTATGTGCGCGACGCTTACTTCAACAGCGCGAACGCATCCCGCGTCAGGTTTTCCGGCTCGCCCGTGGTGCACACCACATCGTCCTCGATGCGGATGCCGCCGTACTTGCGGAAGCGATCCACCCTGGCCCAGTCGATATCCGCAGCCACCGGCTTGTCCTTCAGTTCGGCCAGCAGCATGTCGATGAAGTACAGGCCCGGTTCGATCGTCACCACCATGCCCGGTTCGAGCTGGCGGGTGAGGCGGAGATAGGGATGACCATCCGGTCGGGCGATGGTGCCGCCGGTTTCCGAGGCCTGGAAGCCGGCCACATCGTGCACCTGCAAACCGATGCCATGACCCAGGCCGTGCGGGAAGAAGGCTGACGACACGCCCGATTCCACGGCACTCTCCGCACTCATGCGAATGAACCCGTGCTCGCGCAGCACACCCGCGATCACGTGATGCGCATGCACGTGCAGCTCGGGATAGCTCTGCCCCGCACGCACCTTCGCCACGAACGAACGCTCGGCGGCGTCCATGGCATCGATCAGCTCCTGGAACTCACCCGCACCCTTGCCCGCATAGGTACGCGTGATATCGCTGGCATAACCCGAGGCGCTGGCACCGGCGTCGATGAGGAACGAGCGGTTTTCCGCCGGGGCGCTGCGATCGAAGTGCGTGTAATGCAGCACGGCGCCATGCTCGTTGAGGCAGACGATGCTGGAGTAAGGCAGCTCGGCGTCGATCTGGCCCACGGCCGCCAGATAGGCCTGGTGGATGCCGATCTCGCTCTGACCATCACGGAAAGCCTGCTCGGCCGCACGATGCCCACGCGTGCCGCGGCGGCTGGCCTCGCGCATCAGCTCCAGCTCGTACGGCGTCTTGAACGAGCGGTGGTAGTGCAGGTGATCGACCACTACCGATGGATTGTTCGGCACCACCGAATCCAGCATCGTGTCGCCGATGATCGCGCAGCGCGACTGCATGGCCGGCAGTTCGGCCAGGGCATCGACGGGCTTGCGCACGATCACGATATCGAAGTGCTCCACCCAGTAGCCGGTAGGCGCTTCGGGCACCACGTGCCAGTAGTCGCGCGGCTGCAGGAACACCAGCTTGGGCTTGTGCCCGGGGGTGTACACCAGCCAGCTGCCCGGGGCATCCACCAGCGGCAGCCAGTGCTTGAAATGCGGGTTGACCACGAACGGGTAGTCCTGGTCATCGAGGAACTTCGTGATCGGCTGGCCGGCGGGTATCACCAGGTGGTCGAAACCACCCCGGGCCAGCGCCGTGTCCGTGCGCTCGCGCAGGGTGGCAAGGTGCTGGGGATAAAGCGCTGCCAGCGCGTCGTTCATCGGTGTTCTCCGGGAGAAGTGGGGCGGGGGAAACGCCAATGGTGCGCTCATGCCGCCGCCACGCCAACCCCGCGCGCCGGATCAGGCGCGGGCAAACACCAGCACGAAGTCACCCGCGAGGTCACCCAGGCTCTGGCGCAGCGCCGTGGCACTGTGGTCGCTGTGACCGGCCAGGCTGCGCAGGTGGGCGCCGAAGAGGGTGATGGCGAAATGCCCCACGGCGAAGTCGTGATCGGGCGAGCGCCAGTCGGCCAGCGGCGTCCAACTGGCGCAGGCGGGGCAGGCGACATAGGCCGAGTCCGGCGCATCGCACCACACGGCCAGGGCTTCTTCCAGGGCATCGCTGCCTTCCTCGCCCGGGGCCAGCACGGCGCGGCAATCGGGGCAGCGGATCCGGAATCCGGCGTCGTAACGACAGAAGATCCCGTTTTCCGGCCCGCCTTCGACGAGATATGCGCCTTCCTCGCCCTCGACCCAGCGATTCCCGGCGGCGTGCAGGCCGATGGCGAGAATGCCTTGCTCGCGCAGGTCCTCGTCGATGGTGCGGAAACGCGGCTCACCGGCGCCGAACAGATGTGGCGAGATCACGCCCTTGCCGACCAGACGCAGGTACAGGTCGGTGGCGGCGGCTGCGGCGTCGTCGCGCTGGAGTCGTGAATCGACCAGGATGGTGGTGGCATCGCTCATGGGTGGATGGTGAGGCGCGCGCCGGTCTACGTAAAGCACGTGTCACGTCATTCGTTCAGTCCGCCTGCGGTCCGATCCATTCCTCGATGAGGTGCAGATGCGCATCCACGATGGCGACGATGCGATGTCCCGACCAGCACTGGGTCGCCGAGGACGCCTGTTCGCGCCACAGTTCGTGGATACCCACTTCGAGCGTCCGCTCCCTTTCGCGCAGGGCAGGCAATGAAAAACGCACCTGGCGCACCGCGCCCGGAGCCGTATCGCCCACGCCCAGCAGCATGAGCCCACCCACCGACAGGTCGCACAACTGCCCCAGTTCCACGCCCGTCATCGCATCGGTGACGGTGATGGGACTGGTCACGCGCTTGCGCGGCGAACGGCGCTGTTCGGCATCGTGTGTCATGCATGGCCCGCCGAGTGTGCGCCGTCGCGGCGCAGGTGGCGGGCCACGGCACGCCATGCGCGATCAACCGGCGGTGTGCGATGTTCGTTCCATTCGCGGGCATCACCGCGCGCTATCTGCGTGGCAAGGCGGGTAAGGTCCATGTCGTCCACGCGCACGCCACGCGAATCCACGAGCAGGCAGCGGGCCGTGGGCGGGGAAAACCAGGCCAGCTTGCGCCGCACGGGGCGGCCGTCCGGCCTGCGGAACTCGAACCACGTTCCGAAACGCGTGCGAGCAAAGCCCTCGTAGATGGCCTGGGAGGCCGGATCGAGCGGAACCGGTTGCACGGGCGGCAACGGTTCGCCATGTGCCGTGCCTTCACCGAGGCGCGGCCTCTGCTTCAGGCGCATGGCGATATCCATCTGCGAGGGCGTTTCCTGGCCCGGCGCATCGAAAACGCCGGCCACCACCTGTGCGGCTTCCGAGGTGGACATGCCCAGGTGTTCCAGCCCGCGTTCGATATCGTGGCGAAGGCGTTGCGGGTCGCCCTGCTTTGCGAGCAACTGCTCGGTGATACCGAGGCAGTGCAGGAAGGATTCGCCTGTTTCGCCACCGCGCAGCAGGTGAAGCGCAAGGACATCCGTCCAGGTCCGTTCCAGCAGGATGCGCAGCACGCCGCGGGGTTCGTTCCGTTCGGTCATGCGTTCGGCCATCAGCTCGGTGGCGTGCTGGCGCGCGCGTTCCAGGCGGTCGCGGCCTTCCATGGCTTCGATCTGTCGCCGCTCGGCGACATGCGCCTTGCGGGTGAGCTGGGCCAGATGCTGTTCGATGTCCTCGCGCCAGGCAGGATCGATGGTCTGCGCCTGTCCCGCATCGGTCACCAGGCGCTCCAGCCTTGCACTCAGTGCCTCGTCCGCTTCGCCTTCCGCCGGGTCGAGCCATGGCTGGGCCGCCCGGCTCACGGTGTCGAGCAACTGGCGTGCCGGATGGGTCGGGTCGTCGAAAAAGCGCCGGTCGTCCATGGCGGAGCGCAGCACGGACCATTGCAGGCTGCCCAGCACGGCCAGGGCAGGACCTTGCCGGGGCAGCTCCCGGGCGAGGTTGTCGAACAGCAGGGCGACGAGGGTGACCGTGTCGTCCTGTAGCTCGGTGAGGCTGGCGGGCGGGGCGCCGGCCGGGCGCGTACGGTCGATCGCCGCCAGCAGTTCATCGTGCAGGCTGCGGGCATCGAGGATGTCGCGACGCTCGACCTGGCTGCCCTGCATGGCCTTGCCTTGAAGAGCATGCAACGCCGCCTGCCATTCGGCGCTCGTCGCAAGCCGGGCACGTATGCGGGTGCCGTGGTCGTGTTCCACATGATCGGCGAGCAGCGTGCGCAGCCCTTCGAGCACGCTGGTGGCGTCATGTGCCCGGTGGGTATCCGATGAGGCTTCCCCCGTGGCCCGCAGGGCAGGCGGCTGTACCACGCGAACGGTGGGGTAGATCCGGAAGCCGGGAAGAATGCCGTGGGAGAGGTAGTGCCCGTTCAAGGCCTCGTAGAAGGTTTCACTGTGGGCCAGCACCTGGGCGTCGATGGCCTGGTACAGGATGATCCGGTGCGCGGCCGGCAACGTCAGCGCTCTCGCGGCGTCCTCCAGCGCGGCCACGAGTGCGCGGGGGCCGAAAGGCAGTGCGGCTCCCTCCAGGGGTGCCGCGCCGGCCAGCACCGCCATGCGATAGCCGAGCTCGAACAGGCTGCCGGCGCTGCGCGACTCGGCCCGCGAGGCCATGCTGGACAAGGTGGCAGCCTGCTCCTGCTCACTGGCGTCGAGCAGGCTCAGTGAGGGGTGATCGTCATGCGAGGGATGGACGCCGGAATGCGCCCCGAGGCGCCGGAAGCGTTCCGCCACCCCGGCGGCAAAGCGATTGCGGAAGGCCGGCCCTTCGCGCTCCAGGATGGCCCGGCTTTCGAAGCAATGCTGCTGGTCCAGATGGTTGCGGCTGGCATCGGCAATGGCGAAGAGCCGGCGGTCGGTATCACGCAGGGCTTCGCGCAATGGGGCATCCAGCCACGCAAGGCACAGCGAAAGACCCTGCTGTACTTCGCGCTCCACGCGCGGGGAGGCAGGCACGGTGGGTGAGACCGTCCGTTCGTCCGGAGGCGATGTGCCAGGGCTCATCGATGACAGTTCCTCCCCCGGACCGGGTCCGGGTCTGGAGGCAGCGTACGCGTTGCGCCGGATGGCGGATGGCGCACATTCGGCCAATGGCGCGAATATGCATATGGACGTCCATACGAAAACGGTTATGGACCGGACTATCGTTCTTTGGCGATGTGTGACGCTCGTCATCACAAACATGAACGGACGCGCGTTTACGGCAGCTCAGTCAGGGTTTGTGTCCAAGATGGATGCGCATATCCAATGTTACGTTGCGCTCGCAGTCGGCGGTGGAGATGGCTGCGCGCTGGCCGGGATGCCATCACTTCCTTCTATCGAGCATGCCCCATGTCAAAGCGACACTCCCCCGCTCCGGCCGACGACCGGCCCTCGGTGGTCCAGCTCGTGCCCGACGAGGCGCGCCTCTACAACCTGTTGATGGAGCCGGGTGAAACCAGTCTTTCTCCCGAGCAACTGCGCGAACATTTCCGCCGTTCCGGCATTCTCGCCGACGATCCGCGCGCGGCAGGTATCTACGATTACCTGGACAAGGCACGCCAGCGCAACGAAACCAGCCTGTCGGTGACCGAGTTCGCCGTGGTGTTTGCCATGAACCCCAGCCTGTTCATGCGCATCGCGGAAGATTCCATGGTGGTTCCCGCGTGGAGCGATTTCGCCCGTTCGGTGGGAAAGATCTTCAACGAACGCCGCTCCAATAATGGCGGCAAGGTGGCGGCGTACATTCCGGAACTGGCGCGCGTACCGGCTGATCGCTACGGCCTCAGCATGTGCAGCGTGGATGGCCAGCGCGCGCATTACGGTGACGCGCAGGAGATGTTCAGCATCCAGTCCATTTCCAAGACGATCAGCTACTGCATCGCCCTGGAAGAAGCCGGCAACGAGCGCCTGCATGAGCGCATCGGACGCGAGCCCAGCGGCCACTCATTCAACGCCATCACGCTCGATCCCCGCCGTCGTCCGCATAACCCGATGATCAACGCCGGTGCCATCGTGAGCTGTTCGCTCATCCGGCCCGGGGATTCGGCTTCTGCGCGTTTCTCGCATGTCTTCGATACCTGGAAGAAGCTGGCGGCCAACGGTGCGGTATCGTTCAACAACACCGTGTTCCTCTCCGAGCGGGATTCGGCCGATCGCAATTTTGCGCTGGCCTATTTCCTTCGCGAGAACGGCGCGTTCTCCAAGGAGACCAACGTGGCCGCGACGCTGGATTTCTACTTCCAGTGCTGTTCCATCGAGATGAACTGCGATTCCATGGCCGTGGTCGCCGCCACGCTCGCCAATGGCGGCGTCAACCCGCTTACCAACGAACGCGTGTTCTCGTCGGGCACGGTGAAGCACTGCCTGTCGTTGATGCACTCTTGCGGCATGTACGACTTCTCGGGTGAATTCGCCTTCCTCATCGGCGTTCCGGCGAAGTCGGGCGTAGGTGGCGGCATCATGGTGGTGGTGCCCGAGAAGCTGGGCTTCTGCGTGTGGTCGCCGCCGCTGGACGAGAACGGCAACAGCGTACGCGGCATCGAGTTCTGCAAGGGCCTCACCTCGATGTACTCGTTCCACAACTTCGACATCGTCACCGGCCATGACGGCAGCGAGCGCATCGACCCGACCCGGCGCAACGTTTCGCTCGACAATGCCCGCCACGTGGACCTGTGCTGGGCCGCCATGCACGGCGACATCAAGGAAATGCAACGCCTGGTCGCCAGCGGCGTGAATCTCAACGGCGCTGACTACGACGGCCGTACGGCACTGCACATCGCTGCGTCGGAAGGCAAGCTGGAATCGGTGCGCTACATCCTGCAGAACGGCGGCCAGTTCGACCGGGTGGATCGCTGGGGCAACTCCGCCGTGCAGGACGCCGAGCGCGGGGAACACCACGCCATCGTCGCCCTGTTCGAGGCATTCGCCAGCGGCGGTCGCAAGACGCGTCTCAGCGCCTGACCATCATTCGCCGGTCGGCGCGATCTCCATGAACGCCTCGATCACGTCGTTAAGAAAGCGCTGACCGAGCGTAGTGGTACGCAACAACGTTGCATCGTCTTCGATCCAGCCCTTGCGCAGGCACTGCGTGAGGACCGGCTCGATGATCGAGTGGTTCAGCCCCGTGCGCTCCGTGAAATCCGCCATCGGCACGCCGTCGATCAGGCGCAGCGCATTGAGCATGTATTCGAAGGGCAGGTCAGCCGCTTCCACGATGGAGTCGCCACCGATGCGCTTCGCCTCGCCCGAGGCGGCAAGGTAGGCGGCGGGCAGGCGGGTCTTCCAGCGGCGGCGCACCGTGTTGGCGTCGCTGATCTTGCCGTGGGCACCGGCGCCGATGCCCAGGTAGTCGCCGAAGCGCCAGTAATTGAGATTGTGTGCGCAACGGCGTCCGTCGCGCGCGTAGGCCGATACCTCGTACTGGGCATACCCGGCGTCCGCCAGGCGATCCTGGCAGGCTTCCTGGATACCCCATGCCGCGTCGTCGTCCGGCAGCGGCGGCGGGTTGGCAGCAAAGGCCGTGTTCGGCTCCAGCGTGAGCTGGTAATGCGAGATATGCGTGGGCGAAAGCGCTACCGCACGATCGACGTCGTTCAGGGCATCGGCCAGATCCTGCTGCGGCAATGCATACATCAAGTCGATATTGATGTTCTCGATGCCGGCGTCCTGCGCGTGGCGCACGGCATCGGCGGCTTCGTTGGCCGAGTGGATGCGGCCCAGGCGATGCAGCTTGTCGTTGTCGAAGCTCTGCACTCCGAACGAGATGCGGTTCACGCCTGCAGCAAGGTAACCATCGAAACGGCCGTGTTCCACGGTGCCGGGATTGGTTTCCAGCGTGATTTCCGCGCCATGCGCGAACGGCAGGCGTTCGCGTGCACCATCGAGGAAGCGCGCAATCAGCTCCGGCATGAACAGGCTGGGCGTGCCGCCGCCGAAGAACACCGTTTCGATCTTGCGGCCACCGATGGCATCGCCGAAGTCGCGCAGGTCGGCATCCATGTCGGCCAGCAGCACATCGACGTAGCGTTCGTACTCGGGCGTGCCACGCACGCCGTGCGAGTTGAAGTCGCAGTACGGGCATTTGCGCACGCACCATGGCATGTGCACATACAACGACAGCGGCGGCAGGATAAGGCTCATGCCAGCTCGGCGAAGCGTGCCTTGAGCACGGCCAGGGCCTGTCCGCGGTGGCTCATGCGGTTTTTCAGGGCGGGTTCGATCTCGGCGGCGCCCAGGTCGGAGCCGTCAGGCAGGAACAGCGGGTCGTACCCGAAACCACCCTCGCCGCGCGGGGCTTCGAGGATGCGGCCATGCCAGCGGCCTTCGGCGATCAGCGGTGCCGGATCGTCCGCATGACGCAGCAGTACCAGCACGGCGATGAAGTAGGCGCTACGCTTTTCCATCGGCACGCCGTCAAGTTCGCGCAGCAGCCTGGCATTGTTGGCGGGGCTGTCGCCGTGTACGCCGGAATAGCGCGCGGCATACAGGCCCGGTGCGCCGTTGAGCGCGTCCACGCAGATGCCCGAGTCGTCGGCCAGGGCGGGCAGGCCGGTGGCACGGGAGGCGTGGCGTGCCTTGATGAGTGCGTTCTCGACGAAGGTGAGCCCGGTTTCATCGGCATCGCTGACACCGAAGGTGCTCTGCGGCAGCAGTTCGACGCCGCTGCCGGCCAGGAGCTGCTCCAGCTCGACCACCTTGCCCGCATTGCTCGACGCGAGAACGATGCGCATCACAGGCCCCCGGTGAATTCGCTGGCGTATTCCACGCGACCGGCGTAACCCGCCAGGCCGTCGATGGTGAGCGGCAGCACCTGGAAGGCGTTGCCGCCTTCGAAGGCATCGTGCAGATCGTGCGCCGAGGCCTTGCCGAAGCCGAAACCCGCGTAATAGGCAGGCGAGCCCAGCACGAAGATCGCGCGCGCATCGGCCACGAAGCAGGCGCCGATGCCTTCCTCGATCAGCTCGCGGCCGATGCCCTGGCGCTGGTGATCCGGATGCACGGCGACCGGGGCGAGGCCGAGGGCCTTGCCGTCGTCACCGTTCTCCACCGTGACCGGCGAGAACAGCACGTGACCCAGCACGGTGTCGTCGTCATCCACGGCCACCAGCGAGATGCTGGCCTTGCCGGCATCCACCAGGCGGCGCACGAGATCGCCCTCGGCCGGGCGGCCGAAGGCGGCGTGGTGCAGGGCCACGATGGCATCGAGGTCGGCGGCGGTGGCCGGGCGCACGTCAGTCATGGCGTGGACTCCAGCGCGGCGCGCTGCGCGGCCACCAACTCGTCGACGCCCTTGGCGGCCAGGTCGAGCATGGCGTTCATTTCTTCACGACGGAAGGCATGCCCTTCGGCGGTGCCCTGCACCTCGATGAGGCCGCCACCGTCGTTCATGACGACATTCATGTCGGTATCGCAGTTGGAATCCTCGGCATAGTCGAGGTCCAGCACCGGCACGCCCTCGTAGATGCCCACGGAAACGGCGGCCACGGCGCCCAGGATGGGGTTGCGCTTGATGGCGTTGCGACGGGTGAGGGTGGCGATGGCATCCACCAGCGCCACATAGGCACCGGTGATGGCGGCGGTGCGGGTGCCGCCATCGGCCTGGAGCACGTCGCAGTCGAGCGTGATCACGCGCTCGCCCAGGGCGGCACGATCGACGCAAGCGCGCAGCGAGCGGCCGATGAGACGCTGGATCTCCATGGTGCGGCCACCCTGGCCGCCACGGGCGGCTTCGCGCTGGGTGCGGTCGCTGGTGGCCCGGGGCAGCATGCCGTATTCGGCCGTGACCCAGCCCTCGCCCTTGCCGCGCAGCCACGGCGGCACGCGCTCTTCGATGGAGGCTGTGCAGAGCACGCGGGTGTCGCCATAGCTCACGAGCACGGAGCCTTCGGCATGGCGGGTGAAGTGGCGTTCGATGCTGACGGTGCGCAGCTGGTCGGCGGCGCGGCCGCTCGGACGGGAAAAGGACATGGGTGGGCCTGATTTGGGCGCGGGCGGTGGGTCAGTTTACCATTGCGCCCCCAGTCACCGCGCGAGCGACCTCCCCATGATCCGTAGCATGACCGCCTACGCGTCCGCCGAAAGCGCGGGCCCGTCCGGCACGCTGACCTGTGAACTCCGCACGGTGAACCATCGCTACCTGGAGATCAGCCCGCGCCTGCCGGACGATCTGCGTAGTTTCGAAAGTGCCCTGCGCGAGCGCATCGCCACCCGCCTGTCGCGCGGCAAGGTAGACGTGACCGTCCGCCTGCGCGGCGAAGCCGGCTCCGGCGATGCCCTGCGCATCAACGGCACGATGCTCTCGCGCCTGTCCGAACTGGCCCTCGACCTGGAACAGCGCTTCCCGCGCATGTCCATCGAATTCACCGAACTGCTGCGCTTCCCCGGCGTGCTCCAGCAGCCCGAATCGGATGCCGACGCCCTCCAGGCCGCACTCATCGACGTGCTCGACCGCGCGCTGGATGCCCTGGCCGACACCCGTGGTCGCGAAGGCAGCAAGCTCGGAGAAATCCTCCGCGAACGTCTCGACGGCATCGAGAAGATCGTCTCCGACGTGCGCGGCTGGCTCCCTGAAATCCGCGCCGCCCTGCGCGCCCGCCTCGAAACCCGCCTGGCCGACATCCGCCAGCCGGTGGAACCGGGCCGCCTTGAGCAGGAACTGGTGCTCCAGGTCACCCGCATCGACGTGGACGAAGAACTCGACCGCCTCGCCACCCACATCTCCGAAGCCCGCCGCGTGCTGGCGCTGAAAGAGCCCATCGGCCGCCGCCTCGACTTCCTCATGCAGGAATTCAACCGCGAGGCGAATACGCTCGGTTCGAAGTCGGTGGACTCCCGTACGACGAATGCGGCGGTGGAGCTGAAGGTGTTGATCGAGCAGATGCGTGAGCAGGTGCAGAATATCGAGTGATGTATCTCAGAGTCTCGGGCGGTCCGTAAATGACCGAAGGACGGGCCGGTTCGCGCTATTTAAGCTGACAGTCGCTCTCTCCATGCCTCTACGCCCAAGAGATCTGTTTCATGACGAAGAATATCGTTAGCCCTTTAGGTATCGCGAGACACGAACTCGCGCATACGCCGTCAAAGGGCCAACAGGCTTTCAACAGGTTGATCGAGAAGATCGAGAAGCGCCGCGCGACGCTGGCCGACTGGGAAGCCTTCGGCGCCGACTTCCGGCGTAAGTTCAACGACGAACTGCTGCCGTTGCGGGGCAGCTTCAACACGTTGCGGATTCAGATGGTGAAGCGCCTGGATCAGGCGCACGGTACCAAAGGCCTGACGAATGCAGAGCGACAGATAGTCGAGGAACTGATCACCCATGTCGCCGGCGATTTACTCGCCGTCGTCGACGACCCCGCTATCAAGGAAATCTTCCAGCGCTACAACGCGGCAAGTGCCGAGGAAGAGGCGGCTGCGATCAAGATGATGCGCGATGCGCTACAGGATGTACTCCGCGTCGATATCCCGGATGACGTCAACTTCGCTTCTATCGACGACATGCGTCTCCACTTTAAGGAGCAGCTGGACCAGGACGGGGAGCGTGAACGCGCCCGTCATGAGGCGAAAGCAGCGCACCACGCGAAGCGCAAGCAGTCACCCAAGCAGGCAGCAGCCGATGAGCGGGCACGCGCCGAGGAGGCAGAGGTGCACCTGTCGATCCGGGAGGTCTACCGCAAGCTGGCCAGCTTGCTTCATCCCGATCGCGAGCCCGACCCCGTCGAGCGGGAGCGCAAGGCCGTCCTGATGCAACGGGTCAACCATGCTTACGCCAACAAGAGCCTCCTCGACCTGCTCGAGTTACAGCTGGAGCTGGAACACATCGATCGGTCCGCACTGGAAAGCGTAAGCGAGGAGAGGCTCAACCGCTGGAACAAGATTCTGAAAGAGCAGTTGCGTGGCCTCGATCAGGAGCTGTCCGAGATTAAGATCGAGTACGCGATACGGAGCGGTATGAGGCCAGGGCATCCCGTTTCGCCAAGGAACGTCAAGTACGCGTTGAACACGAACATCAACCAGCTGCGCAACGGCGTGCGCGTTTTCGAAGAAGACTTGCGTGTGTTTGATGATCCCAGAAAACTGAAGTCCTGGCTCAAGGTCATCAAGCGCGAAATGGCCGCACAGGCCGACTACGACATGCAGTTTTGAGCGAAGATCAAGGGCAGTAGAAGGAGCATGGACGGAATTCAGCAAGGTCCGAGCGGCTCAAGTAGACGAACTCGTTCCAACCTTGCCGGACATCCTGTTTACTGGCTTGGCTCCTGAGTTTGGACGAGTGCCAGGAAGGAAGCCTGACGAACACGTGCTTGATTACACGTTTCGCCTGGCAAAAAGCATCGATGATTCGGCCTGCCTCGACGACCATCTTGGCATAATGACCCTTAAGTAAGATAAGGGCTGCTTTATTGCACCTTATCCTCTCGTTGAGGTGAGAAGCCAAGCCAGGTGCCGAGCCTGGTGCACCACCAGCAACACACCCACCACCACCATCAGCACTCCCGACACCCTGCCCACCCAGCGTGCTGCCGCTGGCCGCGACCCCAGGATCGCCTTCGCGCCGTAGCCCACCGCCAGGTACACCACCATGCACGTCGCCACCTCGACGATGCCCAGCAGCATCATCTGCATACCGGGTGATAGCGGACTGTCGGCCAGCACGAACTGCGGAAGCAGGGCGAGGAACAGCAGGAAGACCTTGGGATTGAGCGCACTTACGCCCCAGCCGCCGACGAGCCAGCGTCTGGCCGAAGCGGCTTGTTCGCCATCCTCGGCAGTGGGTACGGGGGGATTCCGGCTGATCCGCACGCCGAGCACCATGAGGTAGACCGCGCCGGCATAGGTCAGTGCCGACATGGCCGAGGGGTGGGCGTTGAGCATGGCCCCTGCGCCGATGGCCACCACCGTCACCATGGTGAGATGGCCCAGGATCAGTCCGGTGACCGAGGTGAGGATGCCGCGCCCGCGAATGCCGGCAGCGATGGCATAGGCCCAGTCGGCGCCGGGGGTGAGGATCAGGAGGATCGCCACGGCCCAGAAGGCCAGGAGTGCGGTTGCGGTCATGGGGGCTGCCAGTGGCGCGGGGACGCCGGGAATGGAGACATGCCGGGGCGTGCATCCCGGCGACTGGCCCATAGCTTATGTCCCTCGTGTCGGTGACATTCGCCTATTATTGGCGCTTCTGAATGATCTCTTTGGAAGATTCTTCCCCATGGATAAATTCGACAAGAAGATTCTTTCTGAGCTCCAGGCCGACGGACGCCTCACGGTCACCGAGCTGGCCGAGCGGGTGGGGCTCAGCCTGTCGCCCTGCCACCGGCGCTTGCGCGCGCTGGAAGACGCCGGTGTCATCCGCGGCTACCACGCCGATCTCGACCCGAACGCCGTAGGCCTGCGTTTCTATGCGGTGCTGTTCGTGACGCTGAAGGAAACCGTGGAGCGCACGGTGCATGCGTTCGAGGAAGCGCTGTCCGATGTGCGCGAGGTGGTGCATGCGCAGCGCCTGTTCGGCGAGCCGGATTACCTGCTGCATGTCGCGACCGAGGATCTTGCCGCGTTCCAGCGTCTTTACGACCGGCGCCTTTCAGGGTTGCCGGGCGTGTTACGCCTGACCTCCACCCTGGTCATGAAGGAGGTGGTGCCGCCGCGTCCCTTGCCGCTCGGTTGAACCACCTCAGCGGCGGGTGCGGCTCGCCAGTTCAAGGCGGTCGCGCACATCGCGCAGCAAGGCGTTGCCTTTCACGCGTCCGATCGTGCCGCGACCGCTGTCGTAGGCGTCGGCAAGCTGGCCCAGGGGGCGCCATGTGCTGGCCCACTGCACGATGACGCACGCCAGGGCGAACAGGCCGAAGAATGCGATGCCCAGCACAAGATGGAGCGTTTCCGTATCGAGGCTGTGCAGGAAGCCGGTGCGTGAATTGAGCACCACCCACGCGGCATGCCCCTGCGCCGTGTCGAACGGCGTGATCCACGTATCGATAGCGGTCGCTTCGTTGTCCAGCGCGAGTGCCTGGCCTGTCGGGGTCTTTACCGCGAGCACATCGCGCTGGTGCGCACCGAGAAGATCAACGTAACGCGCATCGAGCCCGCCCGAATAAAGCGAATGCGGAGCGAGGGACGTCAGGAGTGCAACATCACCATGCACCAGCCGCGCAAGCTTCGCGAATGAAGCATCGGTGGCACGCGATGCCGTCACCAGGTAGCCCTGCGGCGTGCGACCACGCATCAAGGGATGGATCACCACCCAGGCCATGGCGCCGTTATCGAGCCAGATGCCCTGCGCGGTCTTGCCTTCACTGATGGCTGCGATCACCAGCGGATCGTGCTGGATCACCTCCGGCGTCTTGCCGATCACGCCGATGCCCGTAACTTCCATGCCCTCGGCATCGAGCAGCATGAGAATGTCGTCGCCCTGGCGGCGCTCGTTGAGCAGCCGGCTGATGGAAAGCTTGTCCACCACGCCTCCGAGCTTCGCGTCGGGCACCAGCGACTGGGTGACGTAATCGACAAAGGCCGGATCGCCTGCCAGCACCTGACCGCGCAGGCGCAACAGCTCCCACGACTGGTCCGCGAAGTCATGCACCACTTCGATCGACATGCGCAGGTTCGCCTGGGCGCGCTCGCGAGCGGCATGCTGTGCATTCAGCAACACACCTGCCATGGCGATGGCCACGCCGGCCACCACGAGCACCACGCCCTTGCAAAGGGCTTTCGTCGCAAGCTTCACGATCCGGCTCCCAGATGCAGTTCGGTAGTGACACGCGGCTTGATCGCAACCAGTCGCTGCGTAACGTTCTGCCCATGCGCGGTGACAGCCTGTGTCCTGATCTGGGTGCGCGGATTCCAGAAATAGAGCGTGCCCGGACCGGAAGGCACATGCCGCAGGGTGAAGCTTCCATCGGCGCCCACGGAGCTTGCGTAAGGCGTGGGCAGCACCAGCAGGTCGAATTCCATGAAGTGATGCACGTTGCAGCTCACAAGTACCGGGCCCGGCGTGGTGAAACGACGCTCCACCACATCGCCCACCTTCTGGAACTGGTAGTCGAACACGGAGCCGGGCGTAGACGAATAAACGTTGTGCAGCACCTGGTCGAGATTGGCGAATCTGATCTTGCTGCCAGCCGGCACCACCATGGCGCCCGGGCGGAAATCCATGTCGACCGAGTTCACCGTATAGGCGCCCGGATGCAGGCGCGGCGCACCGGCCGCTGGCACGAAGTACACCACCGTGTCCGTCACTTCGCCCGTGGCGAGGGTCTGGCCGGGGTTGGCCGCCAGCTCTACATGGCCGGCGATATCGCCGCCATCGGCATGCGTCGCTGCCTGGGTCGCCATGCTCACCACGCCCCAGGCCAGTGCCTGGGCCATCCGCCGAACGAACATGCGACCCCCGGTATCACGTCATGATGATGGAAACAGTCCGGGCGCAATCTATCCGGCGCGAAAGCGCCGGTCTTGATGGAATCAAGCCCGACCTCCGGGCAGCGGAACCTTGCTGCCCGGAGATGGGGCCGGGGTTACTCGGTGGGCCACACTGCAGGTGCGGCGTCGAAGTCGGTGGATAGCGTGACCGGCTTCCAACGCTGCATTGTCGCGTGGCGCTGGCTCTCTTTCGTTTCGATCACGTGCCATGCATCCGAGCCCAGCACCAGTCGCGACGGAATCGACGTGCGCGAGGCGAGCGCGACGATGAGCTTCGCGATGCGCTCGGGATCACCCACCTCATGCCCCGCATACGCATCGATCAACGCCTTGAACTCGCCAAGCGAGGCCTCGTAGCCTTCCGGCAGGTGTTCGAGCGTGGTACGCGCTTCGTGGCCCCAGTCGGTACGCATGCCACCGGGTTCCAGCGTGCAGACGTGGATGCCGAACGGCGCCACCTCCTTGCCCACCACATCGCTGAAACCACCCACCGCCCACTTGGCCGCCTGGTAGGCCGACAGCCCTGGCGTGCTGATGCGGCCACCGGCCGACGACACCTGGAAGATATGCCCGCCTCCGCTGGCACGCATCGCCGGGATGGCGGCACGGGTGAGGTTCACCACGCCGAACAGATTGGTTTCGATCTGTGCGCGGAACGCATCGGAAGGCACGTGCTCGAACGGCTGGATATGGCCGTAGCCAGCGTTGTTGACCAGCACATCCAGCTGGCCGAAGCGTTTCACCGCTTCGGCGACGGCATCGCGTGCCTGCGTTTCGTGGGTGACATCCAGCGCGAAGGTGGCGAGTGCTTTGCCATGACGCGCCTGAAGATCGGCGAGGCTACGCGTATCGCGCGCCGTTGCCAGTACCTTGCCGCCGTCCTGCAATGCGGCTTCGACGATGGAGCGGCCAAGCCCGCGGGCCGCGCCGGTGATAAGCCAGGTCTTTGACATGATCGTTCTGCCTTGGGAAAGGGGAGGGATACGGGGGGCTTACGTAGGGTTGAAGCCGCTCTTGCCTTCGATGCCCACGGAAAGCGCCAGATCCTTCTGCGCGCGCAGGGCATCCAGGCTCTTGCCATAGCCGGCTTCCAGCACGGCGTACGCATCGCTGCCCAGGGCCGTGCGTAGCGGCGGTTCCGGCTGTTGGCTGACGGTGTAGATCGCGTCGGCCATCTTTACCGGGTCGCCGGAGATCTGCTCGTCAGCGATTTCGCGGATCTGCTCGCGTAGCTTGCCGACGACACTGTCCTTGTACGCGTCGTGCTGCGCGGTCCAGCGGATATTGGCGATGAAATCGGTCTTGATGGAGCCCGGTTCGATAATGACGGTGCGGATGCCGAAGCCGGCCACTTCCTGGCTCAGCGACTCGGCGAAGCCCTCCAGGCCGTATTTCGCGGCGTGATAGAGCGAACCGCTGGGGAAGGCCGCGCGACCGCCCATGCTGCTCACATAGATCAGCGTGCCGTCTCTGCGCTCGCGCAGGGCAGGCAGGAAAGCACGCGTGACATGGATGGGTGCCAGCAGGTTGAGCGCGATCTGCTGCTGGATATCGTCCTCGCTCATTTCTTCCATCGCGCCGATCACCGCGCCGCCCGCGTTGTTCATCACGACATCGACGTCGGCATGCCGCGCGGCGACGTTGCGGATGGCGGCCGGATCGGTCACGTCCAGCGACTCCACCACCAGCGCTTGCGGGTAAACCTTCGTCAATGCATCCATGGCCTCGACACGGCGCACGGCGGCGATCACGTCGTGGCCCTGTTCCAGCACCTTCTTCGTCAATGCCAGCCCCAGACCGCTGGAGGCACCCGTAATGAACCACTTCTGCTTCGACATCTGCCTGTCCTCGCTATGATGCGTGAGTACGCACGCAATTAAATAAACAAAAAAAGTCAGGCCTTGATGGCCTCCCAGGTCATGCGGAAACCGAGCTGGCGGTGACGTGCCGTGTCCTTGGGAAAGCGTTCGACGTATTCGATGGTGCGCCCGGCGATGTCCTCGATCACCGAGGAAAGCAGGCCCATCGGGGCATCGATGAAGGCGCCGTCTTCCATGGCCTGTTCCATCATCGTGGCGATGGTCTGCATGGACTCCATGCCCCTGATCCGGGTGTCTTCCAGGATGAGGCCGGAGGCCGAAAGCCGGCCCAGGGCCGAGCGTTCCGCCCGGTGCGACAGGCCCCAGTCCACATAGCGCTGGAACACGTGCTGCACGCGATCGCGGTAATCCGCCTTATGGGGGTAATCCGGCATCACCACATCCGCGAGCCCCTGCTTGATATGCAGGTAGAGCTCCTGGAGCAGCACTTCCTTGGTCTCGAAATAGGTAAACAGGGTGCCCTCGGCCACGCCGGCACCCCGCGCGATGCTGGCCGTGCTGGCGAGCACGCCAAGCTCCGCCACGGCATTCACCGCGGACAGCAGCAGGGCTTTGCGTTTTTCGGGACTAAGAGGGCGGGCCACGGACAAACCTGATATAGCTGAGTGTTCGCTCAATTATGGGGCGGGTGTCGGCAGAATTCCAGTCCCTGTTTCGCAGGGGTGTTCACATGTCGGGAAAACGGCGATGGAAGACGGTATGTCGGCGCGCATTGCGCGCGTCGTGCTTCAAGATGTTACGGGGTTTCCCTATGATCCCCGGGCCGCCGTCACCACGGTCGTTCCATTAACCAGGGAGAACCCATGCAGATCCGGTCCAGCGACACCCTTGCCACCCATGTCGAGCGCCTGCTCGTCGCCGCGTTCGAGGCCGCAGGCCTGGAAGGCCGGGGGGTGCGTGCGGTGCCGGCACAGCGACCGGACCTGGCCGACCTGCAATGCAATGCCGCGATGGCGCTGGCCGGCGCGGCAAAGCGGCCGCCCCGTGAGATTGCCGAGGCTGTGGCGACCCTGCTGCGCGAGCATGCGGAATTCACCAGCGTAGATATCGCCGGCCCAGGTTTCATCAACATGCGCCTGTCGCCCGCGCTACTGACCGCACAGGCCACGCGGCAACTGGCCGATCCGCAGGCGGGCATCGCCGGTGAAACGCCGGAAACCATCGTCATCGACTTCGGCGGCCCCAATGTCGCCAAGCCGCTGCACGTGGGTCACCTGCGCTCGCTCGTGCTCGGCGAAAGCCTGCGCCGCATCCTGCTGGCGCAGGGCCATCGCGTGATCGGCGACGTGCATCTGGGCGACTGGGGTTTGCAGATGGGCATGCTCATTTCCGAGCTGTCGCGCCTGTGGCCTGAACTGACCAGCGACGGTGAGTGGACGGCGAATCCGCCGTTCTCCATGAACGATCTCCAGGCGATCTATCCGCGCGTGGCCGCCGAGTGCAAGGCTGACGAAGGGCGCATGACGGAAGCCCGCGCAGCCACCGCGCGCCTGCAAGCTGGCAACGCCGACGATATGCGCCTGTGGGAAACCATCCGGCGCGTATCGCTCGATGCGCAGACGACGGACTTCCACACGTTGGATGCCCACTTCGACGAACTCAATGGCGAAAGCCTCGTGCAGCCGTTGATTCCGGGCATGGTGGAAGACCTTGCGACGCGCGGTGTGGCGAAGCGCAGCGAAGGCGCGCTGATCGTCGAAGTGGCGGAAGAAAGCGACGACTCGCCGATGCCGCCGTTGCTGCTGGAAAAGTCCGATGGTGCCGCGCTGTATGCCACCACCGACCTTGCCACCATTCTTGAACGTCGCGACCGCCTGCATCCGCAGCGTATCGTCTACGTGGTGGATCAGCGCCAGGCACTGCATTTCCAGCAGGTATTCCGTGGTGCACGGCAGGCCGGATATGCCGATGGCATCGAACTGGTGCATGTCGGATTCGGCACCGTCAACGGCAAGGACGGCAAGCCATACAAGACGCGCGAAGGCGGCGTGGCGAAACTTCACGAATTGCTTGATGAAGCCATCGAGCGCGCGGCCGGTCGCCTGGATGAGCGTGTTGACCGTGCCGAGCTGGCACACGCCGTAGGCGTGGCGGCGGTGAAGTTCGCTGACCTTTCCACCTATCGCACCTCGGGCTACGTCTTTGACGCCGAGCGCATGGTGGCCACTGAAGGTCGTACAGGGCCGTATATGCAATACGCATGCGTGCGCGTGACTTCGATCCTGGCCAGGGCCGATGCGGAGTCGGCAGCGATGGGCACCATGGATATCGCCGAAGCCGCTGAACGTACGCTCGTGCTGTTGTGCTCGCGCTTCCCTGAAGCCGTGCAATCCGCTGCACGCCGGTACGCACCGAACGACCTGGCGGACTACGCCTATGATCTTGCCCAGGCATTCAGCCGCTTTTACGCGGAGTGCCCCGTGCTGGCCGCCAGCTCCGCCGAGGTGCGCGCATCACGCCTGTCACTGGTGGCGCTGACACGCCATGTCCTGGGGAAAGCACTGGATCTGTTGGGCATCCGCGTTCCCGAACGCATGTAACCCGGGTTTGGCACTAGCGCAAACCCTCGGTGGGAGATTCCTGGGGATCCGGTCGGTGTGCGCGAGCTTCTCACGATTGGCCGCGACAGGCTTATCGTATGCGGGCAGCCATGGCGTCGTGGCACACGTACATCCTGTCACCGGTATCGCGCATATACCGACTCTCAGGGTTCGCACGCGCGAACAATGAAGACGCTGCCACCCAGGCCAACGGCGCCTGACGATCCGACAAGCATGGCGCGCCCGATGTAGGCATGCTGATCTGTAATCTTCAGCGTATACGACGCGCCGGCCAGTGAGGAAATCGCTGTGGACTGGCTCTCGCCGATGGTAGTCACCTTGCCGTCGGGGGCGACCCAGTGGGCAATGATCCGTTCGCCATCACGCACGCCAAGGCTCGTGTTCCTGTCGAGGCTCTGCAGGTTGATCTGGCCCTTGAAAGTGTGCCTTTCAACGAATGACCTGGCCTCGTCGGCAGTACGAAAAGGCGGGTGGCCGGCGGCCATATCATCCAAGGGGCAGGCCGAGTCGTCAGGCACCATCATGGTGACGTCGCGCAGGCCTCGGAACGCGTCCCAGCCGCCTGCCGTAGCAACAGCCTTCTGAAAAAACGACGTGTTTCGTGTCGCCTGGATGATGGTGCCGATATCCTCGACGGGCGGCGCCATGCCGATGTCCGGGGATGCCGCGATAAATGTGAGGAATGAAAGCGTGGCCGTTCGCCACTTTGCATCGATCATGTGGTGATGTCCGGATAGGTTGGCTTTGCAAAGGGTAGTGCAGCACGTGCGGCACTTTCCGTGATCATCAATGGCCGCTGTTGTGATAGTACTCGTTCATTTAGTCATTGCGACAAGACGCATCGTTGCAGACCACCACGTCGTCCCTGCGAAGGCAGGGACCCAGGCCCGCTGACATGCTGGACCTCTCCAGCACAGGCCTGCTGGGCTCGACGCTGGGCGCAACCTTGCTCTGGCTAATGTCCCGCTAACTCTGTAGGAGCGCGCCTTGCGCGCGACCGGTTGTGTCGTACGTAAGGCGCATAGATTACTTATGCAATGGAATAGTGGACGGATGGTAGAGAGGTATCCGGCTGTGACTTCATACATATGGTTATGAGACTTGAAGCTTATATGGATGGCATTGGCATCAAGCTGTTTCAGACAACGCAGCCACGAAGATGTGATTTCTTCAGCGATGCGGTGATCCGGTTTCGATTCACGCACCCGCGAGGGTGCGACATGTGACGGGTGGCGTAGGTGCGATAGCGGGTCAGGTTTCAATCCACGCACCCGCGAGGGTGCGACTCCCCGGACCCCGAGGGTCAGGCGGTGGGTATGAGTTTCAATCCACGCACCCGCGAGGGTGCGCCCCACCACATCCCCGCTCACTACATCGGGGGTGGTTTCAATCCACGCACCCGCTAGGGTGCGACAAGCGGCGGAGACCACTTACCTTTCGCACCCAGCCGTTTCAATCCACGCACCCGCGAGGGTGTGACGGTGTGCGGATCGAGGTCGAGAGCAAGTCGGCGTGTTTCAATCCACGCACCCGCGAGGGTGCGACCCCAGCCTGTCGCGGGTCGCTGGAGCGCAGGGCGTTTCGATCCACGCACCCGCGAGGGTGCGACGACATGGTCGGTATGTTCATCTACCTTGAGAACAAGTTTCAATCCACGCACCCGCGAGGGTGCGACCGGCTATTGGTAGTTGATATTCGAGGGGTGGAGATGGTTTCAATCCACGCACCCGCGAGGGTGCGACGTTTCGGCCAGTTCCATGATGCCCCTGGTCGTCCCGTTTCAATCCACGCACCCGCGAGGGTGCGACTCAAGCAGATCGCAAACAGCCGCCAAGTGGCCGTGTTTCAATCCACGCACCCGCGAGGGTGCGACGAAGGTCGTCGGCAAGGATGAGGAGGTTGACCAGTTTCAATCCACGCACCCGCGAGGGTGCGACCGCGGCTTGTGGTGACGATCGACGATATGCGGCTGTTTCAATCCACGCACCCGCGAGGGTGCGACAGGCTACAACGGCCCTTCTTGCTGCGAACCTGATCGTTTCAATCCACGCACCCGCGAGGGTGCGACGACAAGACCAGCACCGCGCCCGTGATGTCGTTGAAGTTTCAATCCACGCACCCGCGAGGGTGCGACTACGGATGGCGCGTTGTCGCTGTATCGCCGAATAGTTTCAATCCACGCACCCGCGAGGGTGCGACTCCGGAAGCTGCAAGCGCAACTCATAGGCCACCACGTTTCAATCCACGCACCCGCGAGGGTGCGACGCCGCCCAGCTGGCTTTAGGAGCCGAACATGATCGTTTCAATCCACGCACCCGCGAGGGTGCGACGAGAGCGTCGCGGCCTTCGCGAAGCTGGCCAACGAGTTTCAATCCACGCACCCGCGAGGGTGCGACCAGGCCAGTGGTCAATACTGCGCGGAACGCCTCGTTTCAATCCACGCACCCGCGAGGGTGCGACGTACGGACTCGAAAATAGTACGTATCCGCCATGGGTTTCAATCCACGCACCCGCGAGGGTGCGACACGCTTGGGGAGCTCGTCAGCCTCATCGTTCACCGGTTTCAATCCACGCACCCGCGAGGGTGCGACGCGGGCAAACCAGACACCCGTCACCACCGACACGTTTCAATCCACGCACCCGCGAGGGTGCGACCTAAACCGATTTCAGCAGGTCATGGTACCCGCCATAGTTTCAATCCACGCACCCGCGAGGGTGCGACCATTGATAGTTGAATTGAGTTATCGACGGTCAAAGTTTCAATCCACGCACCCGCGAGGGTGCGACCTCTGGCGTTCCGCTGCCGCGCGTGCGGATCCGTGTTTCAATCCACGCACCCGCGAGGGTGCGACCCGCATGGCCGCGCGATTCATGGCGACTGCCTTGTTTCAATCCACGCACCCGCGAGGGTGCGACACGATGGACGCAGCCGAACTCACCCTTGCAGCCATGTTTCAATCCACGCACCCGCGAGGGTGCGACTCCCCTCATCATAAACGCCGAATTCCAAAGGCCAAATACCATCAATTCCGCGAACCTGGTCTTTGAACTACCGGGAAGCCGATCCATCCCAACCTCCGGATCGGTAAACATAAGAAAAATCATAAACTTGAGCTAATCGCGAACCTCCTGGGATTTCCCCGGACGCTTTCGGTTCGCGCTCGATAGACCTTGCCTGTCACTTACAAGGAATAACGTCAACCCCATTTTTGAGAATCCTTCCATTCCATACCGTCATGCCTGTTGATTAGGATGTCCCCCGCGCACAGGCGACAAGAGTCAACAACATCTGTCGCAGTCCATGAGACGAGTGTGTGTACCTTAAGGACACAGCAGTTCGGTAGCCATCATGAACAGGGAGCAGGGATGGAGTTCTACGCACATTCAACATCGCGAACAGACCGATCGGATTGGCAGCTGCTACGGGTGCACCATCGCAACGTTGGCGATTTGGCCGGGGATTTCGGGGCGGCTTTCGGCGCACGCGAGCTGGCAAGGGTTCAAGGGCTTCTGCACGACCTCGGCAAATACTGCGAGCGATTTCAGCGGGATCGTCTCTCCGGTCAGGGGCCGTCGCTGGATCATTCCACCCGGGGCGCCCAGATCGTTGTAGAGCGCTACAAAACCGGGGGCGTCATGCTGGCCTATGGCATCGCCGGACACCATGCCGGACTGGCCAACGGTCAGCTTGGTGAAGGACGCCGCGCCTTATTCGATCGTCTATCCAAGGATTCACTGGCCGAGTTACCGCCCCTGCTCCCCGATTGGGAGGGAGAGGTCGATTTGCCAGAGAAACTCGGTCTGCCCGAGGGGTTTCGCGTCGACAAATCCTGCGCCATGTTTCAGCTGACTTTGCTGACCCGGATGCTGTTCTCATGCCTTGTGGATGCGGACTTCATCGATACCGATAATTTTTATCGGTCCATTGAAGGTAAGCCACCCAGGCCATCCCATGGCCGGCCCTCTCTGGTAGCACTGCGAGATCAGCTAAATGCACATCTGGCAGGGCTGAATACCGAAGGTACTATCAACCATCAGCGGAAACATATCCTTGATCATGTGAGATCGGGTGCCAGCCAGTCCCCTGGCTTGTTCTCCCTGACTGTACCCACAGGAGGCGGCAAGACGCTTGCATCCATGGCGTTTGCGTTGGATCACGCCATTGCGCATGGGCTGGAGCGCATTATCTACGTGATTCCCTACACAAGCATCGTCGAACAGAATGCCAGTGTCTTTGAGGAGGCATTTGGTGATCTCGGGAAAGACGCGGTCGTGCAGCATCACAGTGCTTTTTTTGATGATCCTAGCGAAAAACTCGAATCCATTGAAAAACGCAAGCTCGCGACGGAGAACTGGGATGCTCCGGTCATCGTTACCACGGCAGTGCAATTTTTTGAGAGCCTGTTTGCAGACCGCCCTTCGAAATGCAGGAAGCTTCATAACATCGCCGGGAGCGTTGTCATCCTTGATGAAGCGCAGACGATGCCGCTGGAGCTCCTGAAGCCTTGCGTCACCCTGCTCAAGGAGCTGGCTCACAACTACCGTGTCAGTCCCGTCATATGCACGGCCACCCAACCTGCATTGGACGAAGACAAGGGCTTTGAGGACGGGTTTACCGGCGTGCGTGAGTTGGCGCCTTCACCTGAGGCCCTGTACGAAACATTTCGACGTGTCACGGTGAAGCATATAGGCGATGTGGATGACGACGAGCTTGAGAGTCATCTTCGCCGCCGTGAACAGGTGCTTTGCATTGTCAATAATCGGCTACATGCAAGGCAGTTGTTTGAGTCCATCGCCGACGAACCGGGTGCGTGTCATCTGACGACGCTCATGTGTGCAAAGCATCGGAGCGAGGTGTTGAGTGATATACGTCAGCGTCTTAAAGATAAAAAGCCCTGTCGGCTGATCGCCACATCGCTAATTGAAGCGGGAGTGGATGTCGATTTTCCCACCGTGCTTCGAGCAGAAGCAGGGCTTGATTCCATTGCTCAGGCGGCCGGGCGTTGCAATAGGGAAGGGCTGCAGAAGGCTGAGGACAGTGAAGTGTTGGTGTTCAGGACACTTGCCTCCGAACATAAGCCGCCGCAGAGCTTTAGGCCGCTAGTGGAGGCTTTCAATTTAGTCCGGCCTAAACATAAAAAAGACTTGCTGGGACCGCAGGCGATTACGTCTTACTTCCAGGAGGTCTATTGGAGAAAGGGTGCTCGACTGGATCAAAAAAGTATTCTGAAGCTGGTTCAGGATTCTGGACCAGAGAGCATGCCGTTAGAGACCCTGGCAACCTACTTCAAAATGATGCCCGAGAATATGCGGCAGATCATCATTCCGTTTGACGTTAACGGGCAGGTCGATCCAGGCATCACATCGATATTTAACGATCTCTCTAAAGATATCTCCAATGGACCTGGGGCTGCGCGCAAGTTGCAACCTTTCGTGGTGCAAGTTCCTCAGCAAGCCTACGATCTCCTTTGGCAATTCGGTGCTATTGAAGTGGTCAGCCCCAAGTACGGAGAGCAGTTCGTGAAGTTGAGTAAGTCCAAGCTGTATGACCGGCACAGCGGGCTGCATTGGGACAACCCGCAATTCGTTGAAGCTGAGCGAACGATATGGTGAAGACAGGACGAAGTCTATTTCGTCCTTTAGTGAATGTCTACAACCATAGGGAGGAGACATTCATAAGAATATTTGACATGCCCGTAAAATGTGGATAGCCTCCCTGCGCATTGAGGATAACTTCCTCAAAAAAAACAGCCCCTGGTTAGCGGACCAGGGGCTGTCTAGGGCAGGTGATCTCACGCCGTCGGGGCGTGTCATTGACGGCACTGATGTGCCGACAGGAGGGTGCGTATATGTCGCATAGCAATATGTTCAGAAGAGCATGAGGCCAACTGCCGTTGCCGAGCACTTGCTCGACGTTGTCACCTTACCCGGGTGCTGGCGCATCGGCAATGGCAGCCGTGGGGTGTGGATAGAAACAGTGATTGTCTCCCCCATAGGGAAGAGAAGTGTGTTGGAGCCCCCCACGGCCTGGCCGTGGGGGGCTGTTCAAGGACTCAACACAGGGAAAACCATGGCATACGGTATCAAGCTCCACATCTGGGGCGACCGGGCGCTGTTCACGCGGCCGGAGATGAAAGTAGAGCGCATGTCTTTTGATGTCATCACGCCATCGGCGGCGCGGGGCATTCTGGAGGCGATCCATTGGAAGCCGTCCATACGCTGGGTGATTGACGGCATCCGGGTGCTCAAGCCTGTTCGCTTTGAATCGATACGACGCAACGAGGTGGGCGGCAAGCTGTCTGCAGCGAGTGTCGGCAAGGCGATGAGGGCGGGGCGTACGGATTCGGTCGTAGCCTATGTGGACGAAGACCGTCAGCAGCGTGCGGCCACCATCCTTCGTGACGTGGGTTATGTCATCGAAGCGCATTTCGAACTCACCGCGAAGGCGGGTCCAGACGATAACGAGGGTAAGCATCTGGATATCTTCCAGCGGCGTGCCCGTCGTGGTCAGTACTTCCACGCGCCCTGCATGGGTACGCGTGAATTTCCGGCACATTTCGCGCTCATCGAAGACGGCGAGCCGGGGCCCGTGCAGCATGAAAGTCTGCGAGAGCTGAGTCGCGACTTCGGCTGGATGTTGCACGATATCGATTTCGCTTGCGGCAACAATGCGCGATTCTTTCGTGCGCAGATGGTCGATGGGCTGATCAAGGTGCCGCCCTTCGATAGCCCCGAGGTGCGATCATGATTCTCGCCGCGCTGAACGACTATTATGACCGCCTGCTGGATGATCCAAAGTCTGGTATTGCCCCGCCCGGGTACAGCACGGAACGAATCGGATTCGCGATCCTGCTGGATGCCGATGGCACGGTGACCGCGGTTCATGACCTGCGCGATAAAAGCGGCAAGAAATCCATCGACACATCAATGGCAGTGCCAGCCTCATTTAAGCGTCCCGGCATTGGATCGAAGGCCTTCTTTCTCTGGGACAAGACCAGCTACGTACTTGGTGTCAGCAGCAATCCTGCACGAGCACCACAGGATCATGAGGCATTCAAGGCGCTTCACAGGGAGGCTTTGCAAGGGCAGTCCGATCCTGCACTGAAAGCACTGCTGGCATTCCTGGACAGTTGGGAGCCGGCACAGTTCGCCACGCACCCGCAGTTTGTGCCACACGGTGAAGGTATTCTCGATGCCAATATCGTGTTCCGTTTCGGCACGGAGCGTAACTACCTGCATGATCGCCCGGCGTCACGAGATGCCTGGAGCGACCTGCAAGCCGTGGCATCGGGAGCTACGCGGGGGATGTGCCTGGTGACCGGAAAGGAGGCCGCCCTGGCTCGGTTGCATCCCGCTATCAGGGGCGTGAACGGAGCCCAGAGTTCAGGTGCGTCCATCGTATCGTTCAATCTTGAATCCTTCACTTCCTACAAGAAGTCTCAGGGCGAGAATGCGCCGGTCTCGGAAAAGGTCGCAGAAGCCTATACCTCGACCCTGAATCACCTGCTTCGACGTGACCCTTCCAATCGCCAGCGGCTTCAGATCGGCGATACCACGGTCGTGTTCTGGGCTCAGGCAGCGACGAACGAGGCAGCGGAAGAGGCGGAAGACCTGTTCGCGGCGGCATTTTCCTCAGGATCGGGCGACGATAAGGCGACGACACGCCTGGGTAACGTGCTGGGCCAGATCCGGCAGATGCGTCCGCTACGGGAGCTTCCCGGCCATCTGGATGACGGCACACGCATCTATGTGCTGGGTCTGGCTCCCAATGCCTCCCGCCTGTCGATCCGGTTCTGGGAGACGCAGGACCTGGCGACCTTCGCCCGCCGGTTGGCGGATCACTATGACGATCTCGAACTGAGGCCGCTTCCCAAGGGCTGGCCGCCGTCACCTTCCTACCTGGCCTTGCAGACGGCGCCGTTTTTCGAAGGGCGAGGAAAGGCAGAGGACATTCCACCGCAGCTGGCAGGAGAGCTCACCCGGGCCATCCTGTCCGGTTCCCGTTACCCCCGCAGCGTGCTTGCCAATCTGATCATGCGTTTTCGCATGGACGGCCACGTCTCGGCGATTCGTGTCGCACTGTGCCGTGCCGTACTGGCTCGCGAAGCGCGACTGGATGCATCACCAAAGGAGATACCCCCTGTGAGTCTCGATATAGACAATAAGGAACCTGGCTATGTACTGGGGCGGTTGTTTTCCGCATTGGAAAACATCCAGCAGGCCGCATTGGGATCAAAAGTGAACGCGACGATTCGCGATCGCTATTATGGCGCTGCCTCTGCGACGCCAGCGGGCATTTTTCCGGTGCTGATTCGCAATACGCAGAATCATCTCGGCAAGATCCGTAAAGATAAGCCGGGGTTGTCCATTACCCTGGAAAAGGATATGCGCCTCATCGTAGACGCGTTGCCGCCCCATTTTCCGCGCACCCTCGACATTCGCAAGCAAGGCCAGTTTGCCATTGGCTACTACCACCAGACCCAGGCGCGTTTCACTTCCAACGACAGCCAGGACGTCACTGACAACGCCTCCGAAGGAGATTCCGAATGAGCGTCATCGCCAATCGCTACGAGTTCGTTTACCTTTTCGACGTCACCAACGGCAATCCCAATGGTGACCCGGATGCAGGCAACCTGCCACGCCTCGACCCGGAGACCAACCAGGGTCTTGTGACCGATGTCGCCTTGAAGCGGAAGATCCGGAACTACGTGGCTCTGGAGACGGAAGGTAAGCCGGGTTACGCCATTTACATGCAGGAGAAGTCGGTGCTGAACAATCAGCACAAGCTGGCTTACGAGGCCAAGGGCATTCAGTTCGAGTCTAAGAAACTACCAAAGGACGAGGCCAAGGCGCGGGAACTGACGGCATGGATGTGCGCTAATTTCTTCGACGTGCGTACGTTCGGCGCTGTCATGACGACCGATGTCAATGCCGGTCAGGTTCGTGGCCCGGTGCAGATGGCATTTGCCACATCCATCGAGCCCGTACTTCCCATGGAGGTCGCCATTACGCGTGTTGCCGTTACCAACGAGCGCGATGTAGAGAAGGAACGGACCATGGGCCGGAAGCATGTGCTTCCGTATGGCCTGTACCGGGCTCACGGTTTCATTTCGGCCAAACTGGCCGAGCGTACCGGCTTTTCCGAAGACGACCTGCAGCTCTTCTGGCGCTCACTCACGAATCTGTTCGAACATGACCGCTCTGCGGCTCGTGGCGAGATGTCAGCTCGTAAGCTCATTGTCTTCAAACACGAGCACCCGATGGGTAACGCGCCGGCTCACGTCCTGTTCGACAAGGTGGCCGTGCGACGCGCAACGGATGCGGAAGGCCCGGCCAGGCGCTTTGCTGACTATCAGGTAGAGATTGACCGTAACCTGCCGGCCGGCGTGACAGTGGAAGAACTCTTCTGACGCAAGGGAGCGCGGTGATGGTCAACGACGACGATCTGATTCCAATTTCCGCGCTCCAGCACTATCTGTTCTGTCCACGCCAATGCGCGCTGATCCACATAGAGCAGCAGTGGGCAGAGAGTCGCGAAACGGCCGAGGGTCGGCTTTTGCATGAGAGGGCCGACCTTCCTGCTGTTGAGAGGCGTCGGGGCGTACGGGTAGTTACTGCCATGCCACTGTTATCCCTGGAAGAGGGTATTACGGGAAAGGCAGATGTTGTCGAGTTTCACGACATGGATGGCATCCAGGTTCCCTTTCCTGTCGAATACAAGCGAGGACGGCCGAAGGCTCATCGGGCTGACGAAGTTCAGCTTTGTGCCCAGGCGCTGTGTCTGGAATCCATGATCGCCGTATCCGTCGAGCATGGGGCTCTGTTTTACGGTCAGACGCGCCGGCGAAAGGACGTAGAATTTAATAACGAGCTGAGGATTTTGACGCGGGATGTCATAAGGGCGACTCGCGACATGTTCAGCACGGCAATCACACCGTCGGCAGAGTATGAGGCGAAGCGATGTGACCGCTGCTCTCTTATGGATGTATGCCAACCCAGGTGGCTTTCTCATGGAAGCGTCGCCGATTGGTTGACCCATCGCCTGGATGAGGAGGAGTAAGGATGCGTCGGCAACTGAACACGTTATATGCAACTACGGATGGCGCCTGGCTGCGGAAGGATGGCGCCAATATCGTCATGGAGGTTGAGCGGGAAGAACGGGTTCGCCTTCCGGTCCATATGCTCGAAAGCCTTGTGTGCATCGGGCGGGTTGCGGTGTCGCCTCAGTTGCTTGGCTATTGCTCTGAACAAGGCATATCCATTTGCTACCTGACGCCTCAAGGGCGTTTTCTTGCGCGTGTTGAGGGGCCGGTGTCCGGTAATGTGTTGCTCCGTAGGGAGCAATATCGGCGAACGGATAATCCGGCGCAATGCGCTGCTATCGTGAGAAATATTCTTGCGGGTAAGATCCACAATCAACGTGCGGTTCTGGCGCGAGGCTGGCGTGACCATGGGAAACATCTTCGTGATGTGCCTGGATTTCGGCACGCTTTGCAGCGTTTGAAGCGAATTCCCTCTCGTTTATTGGTCGAAGGTGATGTTGACGTGTTACGAGGGCTGGAAGGTGAGGCGGCGCAGGCCTACTTCGGCGTCTTCGGGCATCTGATCCGGGCTGAGTCGCCGCTTTTACAGTTTAACGGGCGGAATCGCAGGCCACCGCGTGATGCATTCAATGCGCTGTTGTCGTTTCTGTACACGTTGCTGACACACGACTGCCGATCCGCCCTGGAAACGGTGGGCCTGGATCCTGCGGTAGGTTTTCTTCATCGTGACAGGCCGGGGCGCCCCAGTCTGGCGTTGGACCTGGCGGAAGAGTTTCGGCCTTTGCTCGGTGAACGGCTCGCCTTGTCATTAATCAACCGAAGGCAGCTGAATGAAAAGGACTTTAAGGTATTTGATAGCGGTGCGGTTCAATTAAAGGACGATGCGAGAAAAACGGTTCTTGTTGCTTATCAAGAACGAAAGCGTGAGAAATTACAGCATGCCTATCTCGATGAACCGGTTGAGATAGGTCTATTGCCATTCATCCAGTCGCAGCTCCTTGCGCGATATTTGCGAGGTGACCTGGATGGATATCCTCCTTTTTTATGGAAATGAGGGAGTGGGCTATCCATGATGATGCTGGTCAGCTACGACGTTCGAACCTCTACGGAGGATGGCCCGGGTCGCCTCCGCAGGGTTGCCAAGGCATGCCTCGATTTTGGACAGCGGGTTCAGTACTCCGTATTCGAGATTGAGGTGGAGCCGGCGCAGTGGGTCGCATTGAGGAAGCGCCTGTGCGACATCATTGATCCGGAGGTGGATAGTCTGCGGTTTTATCATCTTGGATCCCGCTGGCAAGATAAGGTGGAGCATATCGGTGCAAAGCCGGTACTGGACCTCAAGGGGCCGTTGATCTTCTAGCGCGAACCGGTAGCGTCCTGGATAATCCCGGGAGGTTCGCGAATTTTTATCTTGTTGATTTTACCGGTTATCTGTTCGTCTCAAGGGCGCGGTGATCTGACCCGCGCCTATTCTTCGTGAGGTTTGCGAATTTTCGGGATTTTTTCCTTTGTTGGCATTGGCTTATGCTGGCGGAGTCACGCCCTCGCGGGCGTGTGGATTGAAACGTAGTCCAGGGTAGCTACCATGTCTTCGCCAACGCGTCACGCCCTCGCGGGCGTGTGGATTGAAACGCGATGGTCCATCGTGTAACCCAGTCCGCGCACGAGGTCACGCCCTCGCGGGCGTGTGGATTGAAACGTGAAGGTCTACGAGAAGGCCATGCATCGGCGGCGGTCACGCCCTCGCGGGCGTGTGGATTGAAACAAGGGTTGAAGCGTTTAGACGCTGCCTACGAGAAGTCACGCCCTCGCGGGCGTGTGGATTGAAACGTCTGCGGGGCACCAAGGGACGAGCGGAGGAACGCGTCACGCCCTCGCGGGCGTGTGGATTGAAACGTCACGGACCTTGCCGTTGTACGCAACGCCGTGGGGTCACGCCGTCGCGGGCGTGTGGATTGAAACCCGAAGCCCGTAGCGGCACATCCCATCACGGAGTGTCACGCCCTCGCGGGCGTGTGGATTGAAACGTTCGGGGTTACAACGGAGATTTTCTGCATGGCCTGTCACACCCTCGCGGGCGTGTGGATTGAAACTCGACCACCGGGCTGGTGTCCTGCGGCGTGACGGATCAAGCCCACGCCGGCATGTGATTGAAACCAGGACGCTCCCGCGGTTATACCGGATGTCCGTGGCTATACCCTTGTAGGAATCAGAGAGATGATGGTGTGTCAAAAGTACTTACGCCTCACACGCTTCTGATGTTTATGTAGCGAAACTTGAGCGATATCCGCCGGCCTCAGCCTTCGGTCGCCTCGATATTGTTGAGGGCCTTATGGCGGCATAGTTAATTCTTCGCGACAACCGGTCGCGCGCAGGCGCGCTCCTACGGGGGAGGTGGGGTGGTTTGGCACTTGACGGTGGAATGGGCGTGGCCGGTAGCATCGGGGATGATTTTCGGGGGAGGGTGACGATGAAGCCTTGTTCGTTGCGGCTGGCCGTGGTGCTGGCGGTGCTGTTGATGCCTGCGGTGCGCGCGGCGGATGTGTCGGTGGAGCGCACGCAGCGTATGGCTCGGGCTGTGACTATCGTTCGCGATGACTGGGGTATTGCGCATGTCCATGGCACGACGGATGCGCAGGCGGTTTTCGGTGCGGCCTATGCACAAGCCGAAGATGACTTCAATCGTGTCGAGACGAACTATCTGGTCTCGCTGGGTCGTCTTGCCGAGGCTGAGGGGGAATCCGCGCTGTGGAAGGATCTTCGTCAGCGCCTGTTCGTTGACGAGGACGAATTGAAGCGGCTGTATGCTCGTAGCCCGTCATGGCTCAGGTCCTTGATGGATGGCTGGGCAGATGGCCTGAACTACTATCTCGCGAAGCACCCCGAAGTCCACCCGCGCGTGATCACGCATTTCGAGGCGTGGATGGCCCTGAGCTTTAGCGAGGGAAGCATCGGTGGCGACATTGAACGGGTGTCCACGAAGGATTTGCAGGTGTTCTACGGCAAGGACCCGGCAGGTGCGCTGGCCCAGGTCACGTCGCCTTCGAGCTGGTGGGAGCCCACCGGGTCTAACGGTATTGCCATTGCGCCGAAGATCACCGCTGACGGTCATGCGCTGTTGCTGATCAACCCGCACACGTCGTTCTTCTTCCGCTCCGAATTGCAGATGAGCAGCGACGAGGGGCTGAACGCCTATGGTGCGGTTACCTGGGGGCAGTTCTTTATCTACCAGGGGTTCAACCCGCACCTTGGCTGGATGCACACCTCGTCGGGTGTGGATGTGGTGGACGAGTTTGCGGAAACCATCGTGCGCAACGGCGATAAGCTGACGTATCGCTATGGCAAGGAGAACCGGCCGGTCCGCACTCGGGAGATTACCGTCAAGGTCAAGGGCACGGATGGCGGCATGACCGAACGCCGCTTTACCACCTATGCCACCCATCATGGCCCGGTGGTTCGCGAAAAGGACGGTCGCTGGATTGCTGTTGCTCTGATGAACAAGCCGCTGGATGCCTTGCAGCAGAGCTGGTTGCGCACCAAGGCGACGGACTTCGCCAGCTATATGAAAGTGGCTGAGCTGAAGGCCAACTCATCGAACAACACGCTCTATGCCGATGACAAGGGCAACATCGCCTATCTGCATCCGCAGTTCATTCCGAAGCGCGACGATCGTTTCGACTATACGAAGCCTGTGGACGGCAGCGATCCTGCCACCGACTGGCAGGGTCTGCTGCCGCTGGACAAGGCGCCCCGTGTGCTCAACCCGCGCTGTGGCTGGGTCTATAACACCAATAACTGGCCCTACTCGGCGGCAGGCAAAGACAGCCCACGGCGTGATGCTTACCCGCGTTACATGGATGCCGTGGGTGAAAATCCGCGTGGCCTGCATGCCATTCGCGTACTGACGGGGCAACGTGACATGACGCCAGCATCGCTGATCGCCGCCGCCTTCGACTCTTATCTACCGGCGTTTGAGCGTCAGCTTCCCTTGCTCATCCGGGACTACGACGCGCTACCGAGCACCGACCCGCTCAAGCACCGGCTTGCCGGCCCCATCGGTCTGCTGCGCAGCTGGGACTATCGCTGGGGTATCGCTTCGATGCCGACCACCCTCGCCGTGTACTGGGGCGACAACCTGTGGGATGCCGTGAGCAAGGACGATACGCAGGAAGGCCTCACCATCTACGACGTGATGGCGGAGCGAGCGGGTTCACAGCGACGGCTCAAGGCGCTTTCGGATGCCGTGGACAAGCTGGAGCTGGACTTCGGTAGTTGGGGCGTACCGTGGGGCGAGGTCAATCGCTACCAGCGAAATGATGGAGCTATCGCGCAGACCTTCGACGATGCAGAGCCCAGTATTTCAGTGCCATTTACCTCATCGCGCTGGGGTTCGCTGGCGTCCTTCGGTGCGCATCGCTGGCCCGGCACGAAGCGCTATTACGGCACCAGCGGCAACAGTTTCGTGGCGGTCGTGGAGTTCGGTCCGAAAGTGAGCGCCCGGGCCATCACGGTTGGTGGCGAAAGCGGCCATCCGGATTCCCCGCATTTTGCCGACGAAGCCGAGCGCTACACGAAAGGCAACCTGCGCAAGGTGTATTTCTGGCCGGAAGACCTGCAAGGCCATGTTGAGCGGACCTATCATCCGGGCGAATGAGTCATCATGACGATGCGTTCCCCCAGACACGGTGTGGGAATGCATCCCTTCGGCGACGACATCCACCTGTAGGAGCGCGCCTGCGCGCGACCGGGCTTAGCGATATCCGTCAACGTTTCTGTATCACCGGTCGCGCGCAGGCGCGCTCCTACAAGAGCACGGTGCGCCGGTTTTTATCCGCACGAACACCGCAGGCCGGCGCGCCACGGTGGCGACCCGACGGCTCTTCTCCGCTACGTAGCAGCGCCGCGTGCGAGGCCGAAGGCGAGCCCTTCCTACGCAGCGAAACTTCCAAAGGCTGCTTTCCTGCGGAGCGTAAGAGCATCGCCGATGCGATCGGCTTCCACCAAGCCACTACCACGCAATCGTGCGGGCATTGCGATAAACGGTCGCGCGCAGGCGCGCTCCTACAGGGGTTCGGTGCGGAGGGCTTTTAGCAGGCCGGCCATGTAGAGGATGAGCACGACGGAGAATGGGAGGCCGCAGAGGGTCACTGCGGTTTGCATGGCGCCGAAGTTGCCTGCCAGCAGCAGGCCGATGCTGAGGACGCCGATCATCACCGACCAGAAAACGCGTACCCACGCGGGGGCGTCGGCATGCTCGTCGGACGATGGCGTTACGTCATGCCGCATCGACAGATTCGAGATCATCAGCGTGCCGGAATCCACCGGCGTCAGGAACAGCACGAAACCGATCACGATCACCGCGCCGGCCACCCACGGTGCCCAGGGCAGGTATTCCAGCAGCTTGAACAGCGTCATGGCCGCATCCGTTTTTGCCACCGCCGCCAGGGCATCCTGGCCCTTGTTCAGCACGAGGTTGATCGCGGTGTTGCCGAAGATGGAAAGCCACGCCAGGGTGAAACCCAGCGGAATCAGCATCACGCCGAGGATCACTTCGCGGATGGTACGTCCGCGCGAGATGCGCGCCACGAAGAGGCCCACGAACGGCGCCCACGCAATCCACCACGCCCAGTAGAACACCGTCCACGCGCCCAGCCAGTGACGGCCGGCCTTGTCGTTGTTGTACATGTCGAAGGTCTTGCCGACGAAGCGGGACAGATAATCGCCTGTGTTCTGCAAGAGGCCGTCGAGCAGGTAACGCGTGGGGCCGCTGAACAGCACGAAGGCCAGCAGCAACACCAGCAGGCGCACGTTGAGGTTCGACAGCCACACGATGCCTTTTTCCACGCCGGTCACCACCACCAGCGTCGCGACGATCATCATCACCAGCACGATCGCTACCAGCACCTGCGGGGTGTTCGGCACGCCGAACAGGTAGACGAGGCCGGAATGGAGCACCAGCGCACCGATGCCGAGGTTGGTGATCATCGACACCAGCGTCGCCACGATGCCGAAGCCATCCACGAAGTGACCGATGCACCCATGGATGCGCTCGCCGAACAGCGGTTCCAGCGCGGAACGCAAGGCCAGCGGCAGGTTGCGGCGATACGCGAAGTAACCCAGCGTCACGCCGACCAGTGCATACAACGCCCAGCCATGCAGGCCCCAGTGAAGGAAGGTCAGCACCATGGCGTCACGGGCGGCGGATACGGTGCCGCCCTGGCCGGTGGGTGGCTCGACGAAATGATCCAGCGGCTCGAACGCCCCGTAATAAAGCATCGCGATACCGATGCCTGCGGAGAACAGCATCGACACCCACGCCGTGTAGCCGAACACCGGCTTCTCGCCGTCCTGGCCCAGCGGCACCTTGCCGTAGCGCGAGCATGCCAGCCAGATCACGAAGGCCAGGGTGCTGGCGACCAGCAGCATGTAATACCAGCCAAAACTGGTGCCGACCCAGGTCTGCGCCGATTCGAGCCAATGCTCGGCCGCCTGTGGAAAGGCCACGGTGAGGCCGCCGAGGATGGCGGCGACAAGGGCGGAACTGATGAAGACGGCGCGGTTCAGTCGCATGGGCGCGTGCGACGCAGGGGCAGGACGGGACATCGGGGAAGGTCTCTGGAAGAGATGGAGCCAATACCAGGCGTTTCGCCTCCTCGACTTCCCTTGTCGGGCCAAGGCGCCGAATGATCCTACGCTTTGTTGATTGAACGTTCAATCAATGTCCGTTAAAGTGTTCGGACTGCCCGGCCGCCCAGGCGGTCACGATGGAGTGATTCCCGTGCCCAAGCGTGGTGTTGAACCCCTGCGACGCGAACAGCTGATCCGCGCCACCCTCCAGTCCATCGACCAGAAGGGGCTGGCGGAGACCACGGTCGCCACCATCGCCAGCAAGGCCGGCCTGTCCACGGGCATCGTGGCGCACTACTTCGGCGACAAGGACGGCCTGCTTAACGCCGCCATGCGCACGATCCTGCGCGACCTGAAGGATGCCGTGGCGCGTTACCGCGCCCAGGCGCCCAGTGATTCGCCGCGCGATCACCTGCGCGCCATCGTCGATGGCAACTTCGACGATAGCCAGGTGAACTCCGAAGCGATGCGCGTGTGGCTCACCTTCTGGTCGGCCTCGATGCACCAGCCGCCTCTGGCGCGCCTGCAGCGGGCCAACGACAAGCGCCTGTACTCGAACCTGGCGCACCAGTTCAGCCGTGTGCTGCCGCGCGAACGCGCGGTCAGCGCGGCACGCGGCCTCGCCGCGATGATCGACGGTCTGTGGCTGCGTGGCAGCCTGGTCGGAAAGGAATTCGACGCGGATAACGCCCGCCGCATCGCCTATGACTACATCGACAGCCAGCTGACGCCGTAAGGCCCGCGCTGTCGCCCGACCCAAGGAGCGTTATGTCCCTTCCCCTGCACAAGCTTTACATCCACGGCCGTTACTCCGATGCGGAAGGCGGCGCCACGTTCGACACCGTGAACCCCGCCACCGGCGAAGTCATCGCAAAGGTGGCCAGCGCCTCGCGCGCCGACGTCGAGCGTGCCGTGAAGAGCGCGTCCGAAGGCCAGAAGGTGTGGGCCGCGATGACGGCCATGCAGCGCTCGCGCATCCTGCGCCGCGCCGTGGACATCCTGCGCGAGCGCAACGACGAACTGGCCCACCTGGAAACGCTGGACACCGGCAAGGCCATCGCCGAAACGAGCACCGTGGACATCGTCACCGGTGCCGACGTGCTGGAGTACTACGCCGGGCTCGCCACCGTGGTCGAAGGTATCCAACTGCCGCTGCGCGAAAGCTCGTTCTTCTACACCCGTCGCGAGCCGCTGGGCGTGGTGGCTGGTATCGGCGCGTGGAATTACCCGATCCAGATCGCCATGTGGAAGTCCGCCCCGGCGCTGGCTGCCGGTAATGCCATGGTTTTCAAGCCGTCGGAAGTCACCCCGCTCACGGCGCTGAAGCTGGCAGAGATCTACACCGAGGCCGGCGTGCCCGATGGCGTGTTCAACGTGGTGCAGGGCCCGGGCCGCGACGTGGGCCAGTGGCTCACCGAGCATCCGGTGATCGAGAAGATTTCCTTCACCGGTGGCGTGGAAACCGGCAAGAAGGTGATGTCCAGCGCGGCGGCTTCGTCGCTGAAGGAAGTCACCATGGAGCTGGGCGGCAAGTCGCCGCTTATCGTGCTCGACGATGCCGACCTCGACCGCGCCGCCGACATTGCAGTCATGGCTAACTTCTTCAGCTCGGGCCAGGTGTGCACCAACGGCACCCGCGTGTTCGTGCCGCGCGCCATGCAGGCGGCGTTCGAGCAGGCCGTGGTGCAGCGCGTGAAGCGCATCCGTATCGGCGATCCGCTGGACGCGGACACGAACTTCGGCCCCATGGCCAGCTTCCCGCACATGGAAAAGGTGCTGTCGATGATCGAGTCGGGCAAGGCCGAAGGCGCCCGCCTGCTCATCGGCGGCGGTCGCGATACGGAAGGCGCGCGTGCACAGGGTGCCTATGTGCTGCCCACGGTGTTCAGCGATTGCCGTGACGACATGACCATCGTGCGCGAGGAAATCTTCGGGCCGGTGATGAGCATCCTCGTCTACGACACGCTCGACGAAGCCATCGATCGTGCCAACGACACGCATTTCGGCCTTGCGGCCGGCGTGGTCACGAAGAACGTCGCCGACGCGCATCGCGTCATCCATCGCCTCCAGGCCGGCATCTGCTGGATCAACACCTGGGGCGAATCGCCGGCGGAAATGCCGGTGGGCGGTTACAAGCAGTCGGGTGTGGGTCGCGAGAACGGCCTGTCCACCCTGGCCCATTACACCCGCATCAAGTCGGTGCAGGTCGAGATGGGCGAGTTCGCCAGCGTCTTCTGACGAACCTCAAGGCGCGCCGCGGTCGTGGCGCGCCTTTCCACACTCACGCGGGATCGTGGCCAGGCGCCGCGATGGTGCCGCACGTTCGAGGAAAACGTCCATGACCCAGCCAAACGAATACGACTACATCATCATCGGCGCCGGTTCCGCGGGTAATACGCTCGCGACGCGCCTGACCGAGGATGCCGACGTCACCGTGCTCCTGCTCGAAGCGGGCGGCCCGGATTACCGTCTCGATTTCCGCACGCAGATGCCGGCTGCGCTCGCGTATCCCTTGCAAGGCCGTCGCTACAACTGGGGTTACAAGACCGACCCCGAGCCGCATATGAACAACCGCGTGATGGATTGCGGTCGCGGCAAGGGCCTGGGTGGTTCGTCGCTGATCAACGGCATGTGCTACATCCGCGGCAACGCCATGGATTACGACAACTGGGCCAAGGCCGAGGGCCTTGAGCACTGGCAGTACAACCAGTGCCTGCCGTACTTCCGCAAGGCGGAAACGCGTGACATCGGCCCCAACGATTACCACGGTGGCGACGGCCCGGTGTCGGTCACCACGCCGAAGCGCGGCCATAACGAGCTGTTCCAGGCGATGGTGGATGCCGGTGTGCAGGCGGGTTATCCGCGCACCGACGATCTCAACGGTTACCAGCAGGAAGGCTTCGGCCCCATGGACCGCACGGTGACGCCGCAGGGCCGTCGTGCCAGCACGGCACGCGGTTACCTCGATCAGGCCCGTCCGCGTCCGAACATCACCATCGTCACCCATGCGCTCACCGACCGCATCCTGTTCAACGGCAAGCGCGCCGAGGGCGTGGCGTGGCTGAAGAACGGGGAGGGCGAATTGCAGAAAGCCTTCGCCCGTCGCGAAGTGCTGCTGTGCAGCGGCGCCATCGCTTCGCCCCAGGTGCTCCAGCGTTCCGGCGTGGGCCCGGCCGCGTTGCTGCGCTCGCTGGATATCCCGGTGGTGCACGATCTGCCCGGCGTGGGGGCGAACCTGCAGGACCATCTGGAGATGTACCTCCAATACGAGTGCAAAAAGCCCGTGTCGCTGGCGCCCGCACTGAAGTGGTACAACCAGCCGGCCATCGGCGCGCAGTGGCTGTTCATGGGCACGGGTATCGGTGCGAGCAACCAGTTCGAGGCGGGTGGCTTCATTCGTACCGAAGACGAGTTCGAATGGCCGAACCTGCAGTATCACTTCCTGCCGGTAGCCATCAATTACGACGGATCCAACCCGATCAAGGTGCATAGCTTCCAGATGCACGTAGGCTCCATGCGTTCGCCCAGCCGTGGCCGCATCCACGTACGCTCGCGCGATCCGCGCGTGCATCCGAGCATCCTGTTCAACTACATGTCGCACGAGCAGGACTGGCGCGAGTTCCGCTCGGCCATCCGCATCACGCGTGAGATCTTCGCGCAGCCGGCCCTGTCGGCCTACAGCGGCAAGGAAATCTCGCCGGGCCAGCACCTGCGTACGGATGCGGAACTGGATGCCTTCGTGCGCGAGCACGCCGAGACGGCGTATCACCCGTCGTGCTCGAACAAGATGGGCCCGGCCAGCGATCCGATGGCGGTGGTGGATGGCTACGGTCGCGTGCACGGCATGGAAGGGCTCCGCGTCATCGACGCGTCGATCATGCCGCAGGTGGTCACGGGCAATCTCAATGCGCCCACGATCATGATCGCAGAGAAGATGGCCGACGCCATCCGTGGCCGCACTGCGCTGCCGCCCAGCCTGGCGCCTTACTACAAGGCCAACGGCGCTCCGGTCCGTCGCACGCGGTAGCCGCGGGTGACGCTGCGACCGATCCTGTGTGCCTGCGCGCTGGTGGCGATGCCGCCAGCGCGTGCGGCCAGTGACTGGGCTCTTTCTGGCAACGTGGGTTTGCGCAGCACCTATGTATCGCGAGGCATCGGGCAGACGGACGGCAACCCGTCGCGGTTCTTCGGTGCCGACGTGGCATGGCGGGATACGTTCTATGTCGGCACGTGGTCGTCGAACGTGGATTTCTCGGCCTCCGGCGATCGTCATACGCAGCGCGAGTACGACGTGTATGCCGGCTGGCGTCGGACGCTGGGGGTGTTTACGCTCGACCTTGGCTATGCCCGGTACATCTACAGCCACCAGCCCCGCGACGGAAGGCTGGGATATGCCGAGTGGTATGTGCGCGGCAGTGTTCCCGCGGGGCCCGTGTTGCTGGGGCTTTCAGTGAACTATTCGCCGGACTATCCCGGCATGGCGGGGCGTGCGTATTACACGGAAGCCAGTGCCGCCTGGGCCATCGACGCGGCGTGGACGCTGTCAGGTGTGGTGGCGCGGCAGCAGGAAGCCCATGCGATGTTTCACGGCAACGGGCGCATCGGTGCATTTGGCTACAACGCGTGGAATATCGGTGTGACGTGGCGATTCAGCCCGATGTGGAGCACGGACCTGCGCTACTGGGATACAGATGCACACGAGTCGGGCTCACCATTCCACCCCCACCTCGTGGCCTCCCTGAAAGCCGATATCTAATGGCCTCACCGATCCACTGTAGGAGCGCGCCTTGCGCGCGACCGATGTGGCGAATGCGATGAATGATTTCGCGACAACCGGTCGCGCGCAAGGCACGCTCCTACAAATGCGCTGCATCGCTACGGCAGCAAGGTCTCGTGCAGATACCGCCAGACAGGACGACCGCCTGGCACAGGCATCAACCACGCGGTGGAATGACGGCGATTACCGCTGCCATCGCCCAGGGTCTGCGTTTCGGTGTACGACACCCACAACCCATCGGCATCCGAATGGGTCACGACATCGGCGATATCGATGTGGATGCCCGGTCGCGCTCCACGCAGGCTGGCAAACAGCGTCGCCACGCCATCGCGGTCGATCCGGTCGCCGCGCACGGTGACCATGCGGAAACCCGGGTCGAAACACGCGACGAGCGCATCCAGCGCATCTTCCTCGGCGGTGCCCCCAAACAGGCTTTCGATCTGCCGATGCAGTTCGATGATTTCCTGGTGCGCGATATCGGTCATGCGGAAGTCTCCTCGATGGGGAAAGTATGGCGATGGGACAAGCCCAGGGCGAGGGTCGCCGGAAGCAGGGTCAGCAAGGCCGCCACGGCAAAGGCATACGAGCCACCCAGCCATTGCCAAACAGCACCCATCACGATGGGTCCGGCACAAAAGGCCAGCTGGCGATTCATGTTCCACAGCGCACTGGCCTGGCCCATGCGTGCGTCCGTGACGCCCGTAAAGGCCAGCGTCTGTGCAGCGCTTGAACACAGGCTGCCGCCCAGCCCCATCAGCACGAACGCGCCGGCAGCCCAGGGATCGCCGGGCGCCGTCACCTTGCCGAGTGCCAGGATGCCCAGGGCTTGCGTGACCATGCCGACGAGCAGCAGCGGTCTGGCACCAAGGCGGCCGAAGCTCCTGCGGGTGGTGAGAATGGCCACGCCCGAGGCGATGGCCCACGGCAGCATCAGTGCACCGATGCCCCCGGGTGAATACCCGAGCGAGGCCAGATGCAGTGCGGCGATGAGGTTCACGCCGACGAAAACGCCCGGGACGAACAGATAGACCAGCATCGCCGTATGCAGGGCACGCAGGCGAAGCAGCGACGGAATGGCGGGCAGAAACGAAGCACTCGCCGCGATGTGCTGCCCACGCGGCAGCCACAGCACGGCCAGCGCCAGGGTCATCAATGCAAGCGGCACGTTGGCCAGATACAGCCAGCGCCACGACACGGCATCCACGAGCACACCACCCAGCATCGGCGACAGCGCCGGTATCAGCAGCGCCACGAACATCACCCGCGTGGTGAGCGCGCTGCGCTCGGTGGGTGGCGTAAGCCGATACGCCCAGGCCTGCCCCACCGGAATGAGCATTCCGCCAAAGAGCCCCTGACCGAACCGCCAGCCGATCAGTGTATGGATATCGCTCGTGGTACCGGCCAGCGCGGACATCACGGCAAAGCCGGCAAGGGAGAGGCAGATCAGCGGCTTTTCACCCAGCCATGCGGCAAGCCGGGGACCAGCAGGAATCACTACCGTGAGCCCCAGCGTGTAGATGCCGCTCACCCAAGACAGCTGGGTCACGCTGGCCGCCAGGTCATGCCCGATGCGGGGCATCGCCACGTTGGCGGCGAACATGTTCACCAGGTCCAGGGCGAAGCCCAGCAGGTAGATCCAGGCGACGCGGTTGCGCTCGTCCACGACAGGGCTCCGGTCAAAGCGTGAAGCCTAGGGAATCCGCTCGTCTGGAAATAGCCCACGATGGCGTATAGATTGTCAAAAACTTTTTGACGAATGCCCATGATCAGCCTGGACCGGTTCGACATCTTCAAGGCCGTGGTCGATGCCGGCTCGTTGTCGGCGGCTGCGAAAGCGCTGGGCTTCAGCCGGGCCGTGGTGAGTTTCAACCTCAAGCGGCTGGAGGCCGACCTCGGCGTGGCCTTGCTCACCCGCAACACGCGCAGCCTCACGCTCACCGACGCGGGGGAGCGTTTCTACGAGCGCTGCGTCGAAACCCTGGAAAGCGCACGACGCGCCATCGACGAAGCGCGTGGCGACGATGCGCCCCTGCTGGGGCGCTTGCGCATCACCACCACGGCCGAATACGCCGCGCATGCGGTGATCGGCTGGGTGAACGATTTCCACGCCGCACATCCCGGCCTGCGTATCCACCTCTCCACCAGTTCCGCACCGGCACAGCTGATCTCCGAACGCTTCGACCTTGCCATTCGCCTCGGCCGTCTCCAGGACGCGGAATACCGCGCGACCGAGTTGTCGCGTTACGACATCATGGCGGTTGCCGCGCCAGCGTTGCTGGAACGCGCAGGCCGCGCACGCCCGAACGATCCGGCCTGGGTGCTCGACCTGCCGCGTATCGGCTACCCGCGCCTGCCGGACCAGATCCTGCACGGCCCCGACGGCGTGGACATCCCGTTTCCCAGTAATCCCGCGCAGGTGATGCTGAGCGCGGACAACGCATCGACGCTGCTGGCCTTCGCCCGCGCAGGCCACGGCGTGGCGCTCATGCCACGCTGGCTTGCAGCCCCGTCGCTCGCCGAGGGGACGCTGGTGGCACTGTTACGCCGTCATCGCTTTCCGGATCAAGGCGTCTATGCGGTGTATCCGAACACGCGCCACGTGCCGCACGTGGTGCGACGTTTTATCGATCACGTGCGGCAGGTGGGTGAGCGAAGCGACCCGCGCCGGGGTGTTTAGGCCGGCAGGTGCACGCCGGTCAGGGTTTCACTCAAGTTCCACAGTCTTTCCGCCGCATCCGGATCGATGGCCCAGCGGCGCACGCCGATTTCCTGGGATATGCGGCCGGGTTCCGCGACGCTGTCATCGGGAAGGATGGGCGAGATGTCCGAGTCTTCGCAGTACACGCCGCCCATGCCGTCGAGTTGCGGACTCACGGCCGCCCATACGGTGGTTGCCGCGCCCTGCGCGACGTTCTTGAGTCCCTTGGCGAGGTCGGCGACAGGGCGACCCTGTTCGTCCAGGCCGCCGAAGCCGCGCAGGGTTTCTTCGCTGAGATGTCGGACGAGGTCGGTGATGATGGCGCCGGGGTGCACGGAGAAGGCGCGGATGCCTTGGGCGTGGCCGCGTGTGTCCACCGCAAGTGCGAACAGCGCATTGGCCGTCTTCGACTGGCCGTAGGCCACCCAGGGGTTGTACTCGCGGCGTTCGAAGTGCGGATCATCGAAATCCACGCCGGAAAAGCGATGGCCGCGCGAGGTCAGCGCCACGACACGGGCGCCGTTGGCTCGCACGAGGGCAGGCCATAGACGTGCGGTGAGCTGATAGTGCCCGAGGTGATTGGTGGCGAACTGGCGCTCGTAACCGCGTGCGTCGTGTTCCAGCGGGCAGGCCATCACGCCGGCGCTGTTGATGAGGATGTGCAGCGGTTCGTTCCGGGCGAGGATTTCGCGGGCGAAAGCATCGATGGAGGCCGGATCGGCGAGGTCCATGGGCAGGATCTCGACGTCGATGCCTTTGAGATTTTCGCGTGCCTTGGCCAGGTCGCGGGCGGGTACGATCACGCGGGCGCCTGCGGCGCGCAGGGCGCGGCTGGTCTCGGTGCCGATGCCCGAGTAACCGCCGGTCACGATGGCGGTGCGTCCGGTCAGGTCGATGCCCGCGAGGATGTCATCGGCCGTGGTGGCAGGGCCGTGTCCGGAGGAAATGGGCTGCTGTGGTGTGCGCATGGTGAGCTCCTTGGGTCAGGTATGACACCAAGGTAGGGACGCGCGGCCGAACGATGAATACTTGAAAGTCCCCGTTACATGCTCAATCGTCCCGGGTATGACCCACGATCCCATCACTGACATGCTGCGACTGGCCGAGGTCGAGTCGGTCGTTTCCGGCGGATTCCACGCGGGCGGCGACTGGTCGCTGAGCTTCCTTGCCGCGGACAAGATGAAGTTCTTCGCCGTGGTGCGCGGTGAATGCTGGGCATGCCTCGGCAACGATGCCACGCCCGTGTTCATGCAGGCGGGTGATGTCATCCTGCTGATCAACGAACAGCGTTTCGTACTGGCGAGCGATCCGGCGCTTCCGCCCCGGGATGCGCGAGAAGCATTCGAAGCGGGAGGCTGGCCCATCGCCGCCGTGAACGAGAGCGACGAGGTGCTGCTCATCGGCGGTCACGTGCGCCTGCATCCCGTGTATGCGCCGCTGCTGATCGAGGCGTTGCCTACCTTCATCCATGTGCACGGGGACGCAGCGGATGCGGTGGTGATCCGCTGGCTGATCGACCGGATGATGGAGGAACAGTCGGGTGACCGCCTGGGTGCCTCGCTGGCGACGATGCAGCTGGCTTACCTGTTGTTCCTGCATATCCTGAGGGCGTTTCTCGCCACCGGCGAAGTGCCGCGCGAGGGCTGGCTGCGTGCGGCGACGGATGTGCGCCTGTCTGGTGTGCTGCGGCGCGTGCATGCCGAGCCGGCGCGTGCGTGGCGGCTGGATGAACTGGCGAAGCTGGCGGCGATGTCGCGTACGGCCTTCGCGGCGCACTTCAAGTGCGTGGCCGGTGTGGCACCGCTGGCCTATGTCGCGCAGTGGCGCATGCGGCTGGCCTGCCATGCCTTGCGCAAGGGCGACCAGCCGGTATCGGTATTGGCGCGCGACCTGGGCTACACCTCGGAAAGCGCCTTCAGCCACGCCTTCAAGCGCATCGTAGGCGTAGCCCCCAGCCACTACCTTCCACACATGTAGGAGCGCGCCTGCGCGCGACCGGACCAGAGCGAAAACCGGTCGCGCGCAGGCGCGCTCCTACAGGGTTACGGGATGCGTGTGCGCTACCGCGGCCTGATGCTGTTGTAGGAGCGCGCCTTGCGCGCGACCGGACCGAAGCGAAAACCGGTCGCGCGCAGGCGCGCTCCTACAGGGTTACGGTGTGTCTGTGCCTAGTTCGCGGCCTGGGCCGCCGAGGCGATCTGCTAGGGCCGCCATGGCCATTACCACCAGCACAGGCGGCAGCCACGACAGGCCCTGGTCGTGCAGCGGCAGCTGCTTTACCACCGACAGCGCATCGAAACCGGCGGCGTTGAGCGCATCGGCGCTGCCGACGATGAGCGCGACGATCGCCACGGGCACCACCACGCGCGACGGCGAACGGAACAGCGGGCGCATGAAGAACGTGGCGATCAGCACGATGAAGACCGGATAGATCGACGTGAGGATCGGCACCGACACGCCAATGAGACGCGTGAGCCCCAGGTTGGAGACGCCCCACGAGAACGCCGCGAAAATCCACACATATGTGCTGTACCCGATGCGCGTGATGCCGCTGAAATAGCTGGCGCATGCGCAGGTCAGGCCGATGGCGGTGACCATGCAGGCGATGGTGATCAACACACCCAGGAATACACTGCCGCCGAGGCCGTAGCTGTAATGCACATAGGCGCTCAGCACCTCGGCGCCATTGGTGGCGCTACCGGCAATGGCGTTGCTGCCCGTGCCCAGCAGGAACAGGCAGATATAGATGAGCGCCAGGCCGATGCCGGCGATGATGCCCGACAGCACGGCATAGCGGGTGATGAGGCTCGGTGAGTCCACGCCGCGCGAGCGGATGGCGTTGACGATGACGATACCGAAGGCCAGGGCGCCCAGCGTATCCATCGTGAGGTAGCCGTTGGTCAGGCCCTGCGAGAACGCGGCATGCGCATACAGCTCCGTAGGCTGGCCCGGCTGGCCGGCGGGCCACAGCAGCGTGGTGATCGCCAGCACGATGAGCGCGACGATCTTGATGGGCGAGAGTACCTTGCCCACGGTATCCATCAGCTTGCCCGGATGCAGAGACACCGCGATCACCACGGCGAAATAGGCAAGACTGAACAGCCACAGCCAGTGATCCGAGCCCACGAAGGGCTGGATGGCCGTCTCGTACGACACCGTGGTCGTGCGCGGAATGGCAAAGAGCGGACCGATGCACAGGTAGCAGACGATGGTAAGCACCGTGCCGCTCGTGCGCCCCACCGACCGGGTCAGCACCGACATCGAGCCGCCCGCGCGGGCCATGGCGATCGAGGTGATCACCGGCAGCCCCACACCCGTAAGAAGGAAGCCCGCGGCCGCTGCCCATACCGAGGTGCCGGCCTGCAGGCCGATGAAGGGCGGAAAGATGATGTTGCCCGCACCGACGTACAGGGCGAAATTCATGAATCCCAGGATGAGGATGTCTCTGGCTCGGAACGTGTTCACTGATGAAGGCACGGCGTGGCGGGGAGGGGAAGGGTCGAGCATAGCCCCTGCGGGCGTCCGAACGAACCCGTATGGAGGCATCTCGCCCACCGTGGCTTCCTTGGGCATACTCCGGCGACTTGCAGCGAAGGGGATCGGGGAATGGGCGAGGAACGTCAGATCTGGCTGGGCAGGGGGCAGGAGAAATTCGGACCCTATGCCGAATCGCTGATTCATCAGTGGCTGGCCGAACGCAAGGTATCGCCGTCGATGCTGGCCTGGGTGGACGGCATGGCCGAGTGGCGCCCGCTGCACGAGATGCTGGGGCTGGCGCCCGAGGCCGTGCCGCCGCTGCCGCCGGACGCCTTCGGTGGCCTGGCGGCCCACGATGCCGCTGTGAGGGCCTTGCCCGAGCCCCCCAGTCTGCACTGGTTTCTGGTGCTCCTGCTGTGCATTCCCACCCTGGGTGTCATGGGCATCGTCTGGCCCTTCGTGCAGGCCAGCTGGATCAAGAAGATCGATCCGTCGAGCAAGGCCACCGGCTGGCTGGTGGCGTCGTTGCTGCTGACGCTGGTGGTGTGGGGATTCGGCATCGGCAGCCAGGTCGCGAGAGTCGGCGACGGCCTGACCTCGGTGGCCTTGATCTTTCCGCAACTGGTGATCGGCCTCGCCCAATGGGCCTGCATGATCGTGGCGTTCTTTTCGATGGCCAGCTCCATGCGCCGGGTGTTATCCCCGCTGGGCCTGGTCCCCGAGGTCGGCGGCATCACGCTGTTCTTCTTCACCACGTTCTACATGCAGGGGCAGATGAGCTGGGTGGCGCGCTGGCGGCAGACCGGCCAGACCCAGCCGCCCGCACCCAAGGCCGTGTTCTGGGTGCTCTGGTGCGTTCCGGGGCTGCTGATCCTGATCGTCAGCGTGGCCCTCATGACGGCCCTGCATCACGGGTAAGGGCCGTCCGGGGGTGAATCCGGCTACAATCCCGTTTTGCGCAACGTAATGCCGCGCCCCATCGGCCTTGCCGGCGGGGCGGTGTTCCGGGAGAGAGCCATGAACCCCCATCGAGAGACCCGCGGATGACGCCAGGCACCCTTTTCGTGGTGGCCGCGCCGTCGGGTGCGGGCAAGTCGACGCTGGTCAACGCGCTGCTCGACTGCGAGCCGCAGATTTCGCTGTCCATTTCGCATACCACCCGCCCGCCGCGCGTGGGCGAGCAGTACGGCCGGCACTATTTCTTCGTGGAGCGCCCCGATTTCGAAAAGGAAATCGAAGACGGCATCTTCCTGGAACATGCCGTGGTGCACGGCAACCTCTACGGCACCTCGCGTACCGTGGTGGAAGAAAAACTGAATTCGGGCGCCGACGTACTGCTGGAAATCGACTGGCAGGGCGCGCGCCAGGTGCGCAAGGGCAAGCCGGACTGCGTCAGCGTGTTCATCCTGCCGCCGTCGCGCGTGGAACTGGAACGCCGCCTGCGCGGTCGTAACACGGACGCGGCGGATGTCATCGAGCGCCGGTTGATCAATTCACGCGAAGAGATCGCCCATGCGCACGAATTCGACTACATCATCGTCAACGACAGCTTCGAGGACGCCCTGGGCGACCTCCGGGCCATCGTCCACGCCGTGCGCCTGCGCTCGCCGCTGAACGCCAAACGCCATGAGACGCTGATCCAGGAGCTGATCGCCCCATGACCGACGACGCCATCGTCCGCGTACGCGGACTGACCACGGTCCTCAACGGAAAGACGATTTTCGACTCGCTCGACCTCGATATCCCCCGTGGCAAGGTCACGGCGATCATGGGTCCGAGCGGCACGGGCAAAACGACCCTGCTCAAGCACATTACCGGGCAGATGCGCGGCGATGCCGGCAGCATCGAGGTAGACGGCCAGAACGTACCCTCGCTGTCGCGCGAGAAGCTGTTCGAGCTGCGCGAGCGCATCGGCTACCTGTTCCAGAACTCGGCCCTGCTCACCGACTTCGACGTCTTCGAGAACGTGGCCTTCCCGCTGCGCCAGCACACGAAGCTGCCGGAGGAACTGGTGCGCAACATCGTGCTGAACAAGCTCCAGGCCGTGGGCCTGCGCGGCGCCGCGAAGCTGATGCCCACCGAGCTGTCCGGCGGCATGGCCCGTCGCGTGGCGCTGGCGCGTGCCATCGTCTTCGACCCGGCGCTCATTCTTTACGACGAGCCCTTCGTGGGCCTCGACCCCATCGCGCTGAACCAGGTGCTGCTGCTGATCCGCACGCTCAACGAGACCCTCGGCATCACCAGCGTACTGGTGGCGCACGAGCTCGCGGCGGTGCAGAAGGTGGCCGACCACGTGTTCCTCATCGCCAACGGCAAGGTCGTGGCGCAGGGTGCGCCCGATACGCTGGCCAGCGACGGTTCGCCGTGGACGGCGCAGTTCTTCGGCGGCGAGCCCGACGGCCCCGTTCCCTTCCAGTACCCCGCAGGGGATTACGCCACCGCGCTCGGTTTCCCCGGAGGCAAGGCATGACCACCCGCGACGACAACGTCGTCATTCGCAGCCTGGCGCAGATCGGCGCCTGCGGGCTGTTCCTCCTTACGGTGCTGGCCGCCATTCCGCGCAGCCTGCGCCACGGTCGCGAGACGCTTCGCCAGATCTGGTTCGTGGGCGCGATGAGCCTCACCATCGTGATGACCTGCGGCCTGTTCGTGGGCATGGTGCTGGGTCTGCAGCTCTACGACGTGCTCTCTATCTTCGGCGGCACTTCGGCCACGGGTACCGTGGTAGCCATTGCCATTTACCGCGAGCTGGGCCCGGTGGTCACGGCGCTGCTGTTCGCCGGCCGTGCGGGTACCTCGATCACCGCCGAAATCGGCCTGATGCGCGCCACCGACCAGCTCGACGCCATGGAGATGATGGCGGTGGACCCGATGGCCTACGTGGCCGCGCCGCGTTTCCTTGCCGGCGTGATCGCGCTGCCGCTGCTGGGCGTGGTGTTCTGCGCCATGGGCGTGTTCGGCGGCCATCTGGTCGGCGTGACCTGGCTCGGCATCGACAACGGCACCTTCTGGTCCAACATGACCGCCGCGGTGGATGTCCACAAGGACATCATCAACGGCGTGCTGCTCAAGTCCTTCGCCTTCGGCATCGTGGTCTCCCTGATCGCGGTGTTCCAGGGCTACACCACCCCGCCCACCAGCGAAGGCGTCGCGTATGCGACCACGCGCACGGTGGTCGCATCGTCCATCGCCATCCTGGCGCTGGACTTCGTCCTCACCTCATTCCTGATCTGAGGCCACGGAGGCCCGCCATGACCGTATCCCTTTCCGCATTCAACCCGAGGATCGTGCCGTGACCCAGAGACGCTCCTATGCCGTCGGCACCGGCCTGTTCATCGTGCTCGGCTTTGCCGCCCTGGCCTACCTGGCCACCCAGACCACCTCGGTGGCGAACTCGCGCCAGGGTTCCAGCTATGCCGTGGAAACCCGTTTCGCCAACGTGGGCCAGCTCAAGGTCCGCGCCCCGGTGAAGATCGCCGGCGTGCGCGTCGGTTCGGTCCAGGCCATCGACCTCGTGCCGGGCAAGGAAGAAGCCAAGGTCACGCTGTCGATCGACGACAACCACAAGGACATCCCGGACGACTCGGTCGCCACGATCTACACCAGCGGCCTGCTGGGCGACCAGTACGTAGGCATCCAGTTCGGCCGGTCGAAGAGCCCGGTGAAGGAAGGCGGCGAGCTGAGTCTCACCCGCCCGGCGCAGCAGCTGGAGGAAATGCTCGGCAAGTTCTTCGGCGGCGGCAGCGCTCCGGACCACCTGGGCGGCACCTTCCACGTCACCGGCAACTTCACCAACATCGGCGGCCTGCAGACGGGCGCGGCCGTGAAGATGGCCGGCGTGCCCATCGGCAGCGTCGACTCCATCGTGATCAAGCCGGGCTCCAGCGAGGCCACGGTGACCCTTGCGATCGACAAGAGCTACTCCCAGATACCTGATGACTCGGCCGCTGCGGTATTCACAAGCGGTTTGATCGGTAGCCAGTATGTTGCCCTCCAGCCGGGCGGCTCGCCGGAATACCTGCATGAAGGCGACGAGCTCGTCCTCACGCAGTCGGCGATGCAGCTGGAAGACCTGATCGGCAAGTTCCTCGTGAACGGCTCGCCGAGCGACAACAAGAACGGCGGCGCCTCCGGCGACGCCAAACCAGACAACGCCGGCAAGAAGTAATGCCGGCTCAGGAGACTCGCATGCTGCGTCAGCTTTCCCTCGCCATCGCCCTGGCCATCGGCACGGTCGTGGCCGCGCCGGTTCTCGCCCAGAATGCCGCTTCGGCGGCCGCCACCCAGGGCCAGCAGCCCCAGCAGATCGTCCAGACCATTTCCGACGATCTGGGCAAGGCCATCGAAGGACACCAGGCCGAGCTGAAGAACGACAAGGAAAAGCTGATCGCCGTCATCGACGACACCTTCCTGCCGCACTTCGACATCGACTACGCCTCGATTCTGGTGCTGGGCCAGAACGCAGCCAAGGCATCGCCCGAGCAGCGTGAGCGTTTCGCCAAGGCGTTCTACAACTCGATCACCCATCGTTATGCCGAGGGCCTGCTCAACTACACCCGTGGCCGGGTGAAGGTGCTGCCGTTCACGGGCGATCAGAATCCCAAGCGCACGGTCGTCCGCACCCAGGTCATGCTGGACGACGGCAAGTCGGTGTCGGTCGACTACGCCTTCCGCCAGAGCAAGAGCGGCGACTGGAAGGCTTACGACGTGATCATCGAGGGCATCTCGTACATCACCAACTACCGCAACCAGGTCGATGCCGAGATCAAGAAAGAAGGTCTCGACAAGCTGATCACCGATCTGGAGCAGAAGGGCTCGGCGGCCATCGACCAGCTCGAGAAAGACTCGGGCGGCAAGAAGAAGTGAGCCAGCCGGCCTTCCAGCTGACGACTCCGGCGCCGGATACCCTCGCGGTATCCGGTGCTCTCACGTTCGGCACCGCCACGGCCGCCCTGGCCACGGGCCGTGCCGAACTGGATCGCGGCGCGCAGACGGTGCTGGATCTCGCGGGGGTATCCCAGGCGGACAGCGCCGGGCTCGCCACGGTGCTGGCGCTGCTGGCGCACGGTCGTGGCAAGGGCAGGGCGATCCGCGTGGCCCACGTGCCGACGGGCCTCCAGGCCCTGGCCCGCGTCTCAGGCGTCGAACCGCTGCTGTAACCGACATGCCGTTGTAGGAGCGCGCCTTGCGCGCGACCGGGGTTACGAAAGCATCGGTTGCCGCTGCATCGTTTCATAGGCTGTCGCGCGCAAGGCGCGCTCCTACAAAAGCAGGCGGTAGCAACCGGTAGCAACAAAAAGAAAGGGGCCCATCGGGCCCCTTTCTCTTATTCGGGCTTCTGCCCGTTCTTTTGTTCCCACTTGTGCTGCTGGTCGAGCAGCTCTTCGGGGTCGAAGTTGGAGTTGTCGTTGCCGCTGATGCCCTGCATGCGCTCGATCACGTCGGCCGGCGGGTTGCCGTCGTAGATCTGGTAGAGGCGCTGCTGGCGGTAGGCGTCGCGCATGAACACGTAGGGGTCGTAGGCCGAATTCAGGAAGCTCTCGGCGTCGATCGCACGGGCGCGCAGGGTCACGAGATAAAGGACGGACGGAACGTAGTACTGGCCGGCCTTGAAGTCGTGGTTGCGGGCGAAGTAGCTGAGCGGATCGAAGAAATAGCTGTCCACCGGCAGACGCAGGACGTCGCGCGGGGTGGTGGAGCCGATGAAGGGCAGCACCAGGTAGCTGCCCTCAGGCACGCCCCAGCGGGCGAGGGTCACGCCGAAATCGGTGTCGTACAGCGGCATGCCCAGCAGGCTGGCGGGGTCTTTGAAGCCCAGGAAGCCGATGGTCAGGTTGACCACGAAGCGGCCGGTGGTCTGTATGGCCTGCTTGGGACGGGCCTGGAGCAGCTCGTTGGCCACCGTGATCGGCAGGCGGATATTCGTGTAGAAGTCGCTCACCGCCGTACGGACCGGCGCGTTGGTCACCTTGCGGTAGCCCACGGCCACGGGCCGGATCAGCGTCTTGTCGAGGCTGTCGTTGAAGGCGTAGACCTTGCGATTGAAGTGCTCGTTCGGGTCGTCGGTGCGCGGCGGGGCGATGTGGCACGCAGCCAGGAGGCCGGTGACCAGCAGGCCTAGCGCGGGGCGGACGAACCGGGACAGGAGGCTGGGGTGCATGGGGTCTGCTTTGGCGGGGTGAGGCGGTGCTTTATTGTACCGCTTGGTTTTATTATTTTCACCCGGGAGGTCGATCCCGGCGGGAACCGGGCATCATACCCCTGCCCCGATTGCCAGCCAACCGGCCGGACAGCTACACTGCGCGGTCAGAAGTGTCTTTATTGTCAAGGATTTGAAATGGCCCGTATTACTGTCGAAGACTGCCTCACGGTAGTCGACAACCGCTTCGAGCTCGTGCTCCTGGCGACCAAGCGCGCCCGTCAGCTTGCCAAGGGTGCCGAACCCACCATCGATCCGGATCACGACAAGCCGACGGTCGTCGCCCTGCGCGAGATCGCCGAGCGTCGCGTCAACGAGACGATGATCGATGCGATCGACAAGGCTGCACGCGAGCGTGCCGAGCGCGAAGCCCTCGAGTGGGCCGCCACCGAAGTGGACGACGACCTCTCGAAGGGTGGAGATGACTGATGACGCCGGGTCGCTGTCGGCCCTGCATTCATCCGTTCCCTGCGCAGTACGTTGAAGCGCGGCTGACGAGGCCGCGCGCGGGAGGCGGCGCCCTTTGAGGCGCACGGGTCTCCCATGGATGTCATCCCTGCCAAAAAACTGACCGACGTGGTCGATACCGATCCGGTGCCCTCGTATGTGCAGGCGCTGGAAGATCGCGTGGGCGCGTATCTGCCGAAGGAACAGGTGCTGCGCATCCGGCGCGCCTTCCTCGTCGGCGCCGCCGCGCACGACGGCCAGACCCGCAAGTCGGGCGAGCCGTACATCACGCATCCGGTGGCCGTGGCCCAGGTGCTGGCTGAGCTCGGGCTCGATGCCGAGACAATCATCGCCGCGATCCTGCACGACACCCTCGAAGACACGAAACTGGGTCGTGAGGAGCTGGCCGGCGAATTCGGCGAGACCGTGGCCGAACTGGTCGATGGCGTCACCAAGCTCGACAAGATGCGTTTCTCCAGTCGCGCCGAAGCCGACGCCGAGAGCTTCCGCAAGATGCTCCTGGCGATGGCGCGCGACCTGCGCGTGATCCTGATCAAGCTGTCCGACCGCCTGCACAACATGCGCACGCTGGGCGCCAAGGATTCCGCCTCGCGCCGGCGCATCGCCCGCGAAACGCTGGAAATCTACGCCCCTATCGCGCAGCGCCTGGGCATGAACAAGTTCAAGGCCGAGTTGCAGGATCTCGGCTTCAAGGCGCTATACCCCGACCGCCATCGCATCATCGGCGAGCGCATCCGCGCCGCGCTGGGCAACCGGCGCGAAGCGATGGCGAAGATCGAGATGGCGTTGGAAGGCCGCCTCGCCGCCGAAAAGATTCCAGGTCGCGCGGTCAGCCGCATCAAATCGGCGTGGAGCATCTATTCGAAGATGCGCAACGAGCACAAGTCGTTTGCGCAGCTCATGGATGTCTACGGTTTCCGCGTCATCACCGACACGGCGATGCACTGTTACATGGCGCTGGGCGCCGTGCATGGGCTGTACAAACCGGTGGACGCGCGTTTCAAGGATTTCATCGCCATTCCCAAGGGCAATGGCTACCAGTCGCTGCACACGGTACTGCTGGGGCCGTTCGGTGCGCCCATCGAGATCCAGATCCGCACGTCGGAAATGGAATCGGTGGCCGAGCGCGGCATTGCCGCGCACTGGGCCTACAAATCCGATTCCGGCCCCGCGAACAGCGCGCAGTTGCGCGCGCGCGAATGGCTTTCGGCGCTGGCCGACAGCCAGGCCAACACCCCGTCGGCGTCCGAGTTCCTCGAAAACGTCAAGATCGACCTGTTCCCCGACGAGGTCTACCTGTTCACGCCGCGCGGCGACATCTTCTCGCTGCCGCGCAATGCCACGGCGCTGGATTTCGCCTATGCCGTGCATACCGACGTGGGCGACCACGCGGTGGCGGCGCGCGTCGACAAGAAGCTGGTGCCGTTGCGCACACGCCTGATTTCCGGCCAGGTGGTGGAAGTGATCACCGCGCCTTCGGCCGTGCCCAATCCGGCGTGGCTCGAAGCCGTGGTCACGGGCAAGGCGCGCACGGCCATCCGCCAGTACCTGAAACACCTGCAACACGAAGACGCCGTGGACTTCGGTCATCGCATGCTCGACCGTGCGCTCGATGCGCGCGGCCTCAGCCTCGATTCCGTGCCGCCGGCAACGCTCGACCGCTTCCTCGACGACGCCAAGCTCAAGCGCCTGGAAGAACTGCTCGCGGAAATTGCGCTGGGCAACCGTTTCGCCGACCAGGTGGCCACCCAGCTGGTGGCCCTGCTGGGTCCGAGCGAGGGCCATGCGCCGTCGGTGGCGGACCAGCTCAATGCGGAGAAGATCCGCATCAGCGGTGCCGAGCGCGGTGTGCTGAGCTTCGGCAATTGCTGCCATCCGCTGCCGGGCGACGAGATCGTGGGTTATCTCTCCTCGGGCAAGGGCATCGTCGTGCATCGGGTGGAATGCCCCAACGTCACGGAATTCCGCAAGTCGCCGGAACGCATCGTGGCGATCGAATGGGACCGCGACGTCAGCGGCGATTATCGTGCCGAACTGCGCATCGAAGTACTCAACCGCCCCGGCGTGCTCGCCACGGTGGCGGCGGCCATTGCCGATGCCAGCTCGAACATCGAGAACGTGGAATACATCGAGCGTGACAGCACGGCGGCAACGCTGCTGTTCGCCATCGAAGTAAAGGATCGCAAGCACCTGGCCGACGTGATGCGCCGCGTGCGCCGCACCGGCGTGGTAAGCGGCGTCTACCGCCACCCCCTGTAAAAGCGCGACAGGCGAAGCCACACCCCTGTAGGAGCGCGCCTCGCGCGCGACAGGCCTGTGTCGAAGCGTCAGATGGCAGAATCCCTCGTCACCGCTTCGTTGGTTTGTAGCGCGCGAGGCGCGCTCCTACAAGGGGTGTTGGTGGCGGGTGGGGGGCGCTGCGGCTAGACTCGTCGGCATCATCACGAGGACACCCCATGACCCGCAGCATCGTCGCCACCGATAAGGCACCGGCCGCCATCGGCCCGTATTCGCAGGCCGTCCGCGCAGGCAACACCGTGTACTTCTCGGGCCAGATTCCGCTCGATCCGGCTACCGGCAACCTCGTTGAAGGCGACATCACCGCGCAGACGCGTCGCGTGTTCGACAACCTCGTGGCCGTGGCTGAAGCCGCCGGCGGCAAGCTCCAGGACATCGTGCGCGTGGGCATCTACGTCACCGACCTGGGCAACTTCGCCGCCGTGAACGCCGTGATGGCCGAATACTTCCAGCAGCCGTATCCGGCGCGTTCGACTGTCGAGGTCTCGGGCCTGCCCAAGGGCGCCCAGGTCGAAGTCGACGCGATCCTCGTCCTGCCGTAAGAGACTCGCCATCGCCGTGGCTCCCAGCGTGAGGTCGACTCCCGCCGCACCGCCGGCGGACCCGGGCCGCGCGCCGCTGACGACACTCGGCGGCGTCGGGCCGGCGCTCGCCGAGACGCTGGGCAAGCTCGGCCTGCGCGAGGTGCAGGATCTCTGGTTTCACCTGCCGCTGCGCTACGAAGACCGCACGCGGGTCGTGTCCATTGCCGACCTGCGGCCGGGTGATCATGCGCAGGTCGAGGGCACGGTCGATTTCGTCGAGCGGGGCTTCCGCTTCCGGCCACAGCTGAAGGTGATCATTTCCGACGAATCCGGCCGTGCACTGCTGCTGCGTTTCTTCCATTTCCGCAAGAGCCAGGTCGATCAGCTGCCGAAAGGCACGCGCGTGCTCTGCTTCGGCGAAGTGCGTCAGGGGCCGCAGGGCCTGGAGATGGTGCATCCGCAGTACCAGCGTATCGAGGCCGGTGAGGCGGTGGTGGTGGATGAGCGGCTGACGCCGGTCTATCCCACCACGGAAGGGCTGGGGCCACGTCGTCTTGGCGGTGTGATTGCCAAGGCGCTGGCACACCTGCCGCAGGATGACCGGCTCGAACTGATTCCCGACGATATCGGTCGCCCGCTCGGCATGGCTTCGCTTCGTGATGCCTTGCTGTACGTGCATCGGCCGCCGCCGGATGTGGATCTGCGCCAGTTGGAGCTCGGCGTGCATCCTGCGCAGAAACGCCTGGCGTTCGAGGAACTGCTCACGCAGCATCTCACGTTGCGGCGCATGCGGGCAGCGGTGAAGGAGCGTAAATCGCCGGCGCTCAAAAGCGCAGGTACCTTGCGCGATCGCTTGCTGGCATCGCTGCCCTTCGCGTTGACGAAAGCCCAGGCGCGCGTCTGCGGTGAAGTGGCACGTGATCTCGCCCGTCCGCATCCCATGCTGCGGCTCGTGCAGGGCGATGTGGGCAGCGGCAAGACGGTGGTGGCGGCACTCGCGGCTGTTGCCGCCGTGGAAAGCGGTTACCAGGTGGCGCTGATGGCGCCGACCGAACTGCTGGCCGAACAGCACCTGCGCAATTTCCGTGCGTGGCTTGAACCGCTGGGCCTGGATGTCGAGTGGCTCGCGGGCAAGGTGCAAGGCAAGGCGCGCAAGAGTGCGCTGACGCGGGTGGCCGATGGCAGCGCCCACGTCGTCGTCGGCACGCATGCGCTCATGCAGGAAGGCGTGGCGTTTGCAAAGCTGGGGCTGGTCATCGTCGACGAACAGCATCGTTTCGGCGTGCACCAGCGGCTCGCCCTGCGTGACAAGGGCGCGGAAGGTGAACTCATTCCGCACCAGCTCGTGCTCACGGCCACGCCGATCCCGCGCACGCTGGCGATGAGTGCGTATGCTGATCTCGATGTCTCGTCCATCGACGAGCTTCCGCCGGGGCGTACGCCGGTGCAGACCGTTGCCATTTCCAACGAGCGCCGTTACGACGTGATGGAGCGCATCCATGCCGCGTGCATGGAAGGGCGTCAGGTGTACTGGGTGTGCACGCTGATCGAGGAATCCGAGCAGCTCAATGCACAGGCCGCCGAGGTGGCGCATGCGGAGCTTGTCACGGGGTTGCCTGATCTTGCCGTAGCCATGATCCACGGCCGGATGAAGCCCAAGGAAAAGCAGGCGGTGATGGATGCGTTCAAGCGCGGCGAGATTGCCGTGCTGGTGGCCACCACCGTGATCGAGGTAGGCGTGGATGTGCCGAACGCCAGCCTCATGGTCATCGAAAATAGCGAGCGTCTCGGGCTGGCCCAGTTGCATCAGTTGCGTGGTCGCGTGGGGCGTGGCGCCATCGCGTCGTCGTGTGTGCTGCTGTATCAGACGCCGCTGTCGCGGCTGGCGAAGGAGCGCCTGATCGTGATGCGTGAAACCAACGATGGGTTCCGCATTGCGGAGAAGGATCTGGAACTGCGGGGCCCCGGTGAAGTGCTGGGTACCCGGCAGACGGGCCAGTTGCAGTTCCGCATCGCGGACCTGTCGCGTGATGCGCACCTGATGCCCGAGGTGCAGCGCGTGGCCGAGGCGATGATGCGCGACCACCCGGCGCGTTGTGAGCGCCTGATCGCCCGTTGGGTCGGTGACGCGGCCCGTTACGTCGACGCCTGATCGCCGGATCGGTTTTCGGTATGACCTTGATGCGTGGCGTTGTCGGCCGGTCGCGCGCAAGGCGCGCTCCTACAACAGCAGCGGTGCCCTGTAGGAGCGCGCCTTGCGCGCGACCACCTCAGGTGACCGGTGACGAATGATGCCTTGCGATGATCGGGCGGGCGGTTGGCCGGGCTGGGTTTACTGGACGTGCCGTCGTTGATCGGTCGCGCGCAAGGCGCGCTCCTACAGGTGGCCCAGGTGTTGGTGAATCCTGGCGGCGATGGATGCGGTTTCGCGTAGCGGTTCCTGGCTGTCGGCCGTAACGGCGTCCATGTCGTGCAGGCGGCCGCTGGCTCTGAGTTCTTTATGGAAACGTGCCAGTTTTGCCGGTAACGGCTCGTCCACGCGCGTATGCACCGGGCGTCCCGTGGCGCAGGCTTCCGAGAGCATGTTCACCGAATCGGGGGTGACGGCCAGGCGGTGGGCCCAGCCGAGGATGCCGGGGTAGGGGTTGGGGCCGTCCTGTTCCGAGGTCCAGACGATGCCGGGGATGCCGGCGAAGGCGGCGCGGACCATCGGCATCACGCTGGCAGGCGTGCGTCGCGAGGTGATCGCCATCACCGAGCCGCCGTCACGACCGTGCCTGGCCTTCGCCGCTTCAAGAAACGCGGCCGTGACCGCGGGGTCCACCGGCTTGCCGTGCCGCTCGCCGCCGATGAGCACGCCCAGGCGGGGCGAGGGCAGGGCGCCCAGGGAGGCGAAGGCGCCCCGCGCGTCGTCCAGCCATGCATCGTTTACGGGATGCAGCGAACCCAGCGGGGCCAGCACGTTGTCGCCCTGCAGCCCGTCGTGGCGGGGGGCTACCACCAGGTCCCAGTGGCTCGTATCGATACGCGGATCGAGGATCTGCACCGTCAGCGTGCGGCCACCCGACCAGTAACGCATCAGGCGGGTCACCCAGGCCGCCGTTCTTCCACAGCCGATCGCCAGGGCGGGCCATGGCGGTAGCAGCGCGTCGGTGTTTCCCCTGAGCGCCATGCTCGTTCCCGGCAGGAGACGCGGCGCAAACCAGGACCACGGGGAGCGCAGCTCCACCGAAACCTCGCGGATCGACGGCGTGATCGCCTCGGCCAGGGCCAGGGCCTGGCGCCGGTTACCGGCGCGGCCATCCGTGATGACCCAGCAAAACGGCGCGGCAGGGCGGTTCATGGCGTGGTACTCGCCTGGATTGTTATCGATATTGCGACAGTACGTTCCCCGTCAGAGCGATCCACGAACCCCGTCTTCACCCTTACACTCTCCAGACGCTGGCCCCTGTGGGCCTTCCCGCCACTGTACAAGGATTCCCATGAGCGCTCCGCTGTCCGACGCCTCGCTTGACCAGCTGTTCCGTACCGCGCGTACCTTCAACGCGTGGCAGGACAAGGAAGTGACCGACGAGCAGATCCGCCAGATCTATGACCTGGCGAAGATGGGCCCCACTGCGGCCAACACCTCGCCCCTGCGCGTGCGCTTCATCAAGTCGAAGGATGCCAAGGCGCGCCTGAAGCCCTACCTGCACGAAGGCAACGTCGAGAAGACCATGCTCGCACCGGTGACGGCCATCGTCGCCACCGACTTCGCTTTCTACGAGCACCTGCCGAAGCTGTTCCCGCATGCGGATGCCCGTAGCTGGTTCGTGGGCAACGACCCGCTGATCCAGGCAGCTGGTAACCGTAATGGCTCCCTGCAAGGTGCCTACCTCATCATCGCCGCCCGTTCGCTGGGTCTGGATTGCGGCCCCATGTCCGGCTTCGACCAGGCTGGCGTGGACGCCGAGTTCTTCGCCGGCACCCAGATCAAGTCGAACTTCCTGGTGAACATCGGCTACGGCAACCCGGACGTGAACCTGTTCGGCCGCCTGCCGCGCCTCGATTTCAACGAAGCCGCCGAAATCCTCTGATTTCTTTCCCGCGGTGACCGCCCGGTCCCGCTGCCATCGCAGTACCCAACCCTCACTGCTGGAGAAACACCCCATGCGCGCTCTCCGTTTCGTCGCCCTCGCGGGCCTGCTCGCCACCGCCGGTACTGCCGTTGCCGCCCCGGTCACCTACAAGCTCGACCCGACCCACACCGATGTGCTGTTCACCTGGAACCACTTCGGCTACTCGAACCCGAGCGCCAACCTGAACAACGCCGACGGCACCGTCGTCTATGACGAGAAGGACCCGTCGAAGTCCTCCGTGGAAGTGACCCTGCCGCTGAGCGGCCTGGACACCTTCGTGCCCAAACTCGACGAGCACCTGAAGTCGAAGGATTTCCTGGACGCCGCCCAGTTCCCGAACATCACCTTCAAGAGCACCAAGGTCGCTGGTGCCGGCAAGGGCAAGCTGAAGGTCACCGGTGACCTCACCGTGCACGGCGTGACCAAGCCGGTCACCCTCGACGTCACCGTGAACAAGGTGGGCGATCACCCGATGCTGAAGGTGCCCGCGGCCGGCTTCGACGCCGTCGCCACCATCAAGCGCTCGGACTTCGGCGTGGGCGCCTACGTGCCGAACGTCTCGGACGAGATCAAGATCCGCATCACCACCGAAGCACACGGCGACAAGCAGTAAGTTTTTCCGGGGCTCGTCCCCAGGGGCCCGCGCCGGCAACGGCGCGGGCCTTTTTGTTTCTTGTTACCATTTCCTTCCAGTGCAAACCGTATCGCCCGGAGTTTTTCCATGAGCACCCCTACCGCTGCGCGTCCCAACCCCGCGGCCGCGCCGCTGATTCCGGCCAACGCCGAAAATCGCTACGAGGTCACCCGGGCCGATCTTCCGCTTTCCTGCCCCATGCCGGGCATGTACTTGTGGAACTCGCACCCGCGCGTCTACCTGCCCATCGAAGACGAAGGCGGCACGTCGAAGTGCTCGTACTGCGGCGCCACCTACGTTCTGAAAGACTGAAGCCGCTCCGCGGGCGTGCTTACAGCAACGCCCGCTCATCTCCCCTAACGGACCGCCCATGGCCACCGTCTTTCCGAACCGGACGATGACCGTCGTGCAACTCGTCCCCGCCCTGCATTCGGGCGGCGCCGAGCGCTCGACCCTGGAGATCGCCAGGGCGCTGGTCCAGGCCGGTCACCGTTCCATCGTGATTTCCGCCGGCGGCCGCCTCGTGGCCCAGCTGGAGGCCGAGGGCAGCCGGCATATCAGCCTGCCCATCGGCAAGAAGGCGCTGTCCACGCTGTTCCTGGTGGGCAAGCTGCGTCGCATCCTGCGCGAGATCCAGCCCGATATCGTCCACGCCCGTTCGCGTCTTCCCGGCTGGATCGGCTGGTGGGCGCTGCGTGGGCTGAAGCCGCGCCCTCACTTCGTCACGACGGTGCACGGGCTCAATACGCCGGGACGCTACAGCGCGATCCTGCTGCGTGGCGAGCGGGTGATCGTGGTGTCGCAGACCCTTCGTGATTACGTGCTGCGCCACTATCCGCATGAGGCGGGGGTGTCGCGCATTTCCGTGATTCCGCGGGGCATCGATACCGAGGCGTTTCCGTACGGCTATCGCCCGGACGATGGCTGGCAGCGGGCCTTTTTCGAGCAGTATCCGCAGCTGGCCGGTGCTCCCCTGCTCACCCTTCCCGGACGCGGCACGCGCCTGAAGGGCCATGCCGATGCCGTCGAGCTGGTCGCCGACCTGGCCCAGCGCTCCATCGACGCACGCCTGCTGCTGCTGGGCGCGGACGAACCGGGGCGCGAGGCCTACATCGCCGAACTGCGCCAGCTTATCCACGACCGTGGGCTCGACGACAAGGTGGTGATCTCGCCCGCCCGCTCGGACGTCCGCGATATCTATGCGATGTCGGCGCTCATCCTGCAGCTGTCGCGCCGGCCGGAGTCGTTCGGCCGCACGGTGGTCGAGGCGCTGGCTTTGTGCCGTCCGGTGATGGGCTATGCCCACGGTGGTGTCGGCGAACTTCTCGCCGAACTCTATCCCGCCGGCCGCGTGCCGCTGGGTGATCGCGAGAAGCTGGTGGAGCGTGCGGCTGAACTGCTTCGCTTTGCCCCGCCGATTCCGCCGCCGCGCAGCTACCGCCTCGTCGACATGCAGACCAGCACGCTGGCCTTGTATGCCGATGTCGTGGAAGGCGTGCCCAGCGCGTGAGTGCGACCCTGGCGGCAAGGCTTCGCGCGGGGCTGGCATCACCGCTGCTTCCCATCTGGCTGGTGCCGGCCCTGCTGCCGTTCGGCCGCAGCGCCGAGCTGGGCGTGTTCCTGTGCCTGGTGGGGGCGATTCTCCTGCTGGTGCGCGAGCCGAAAGCGCTGCATCACCATCCGGGGGCCCGGTTGTTCCTGTGGTTGTTCGCGGCGTACGCAGGCGCGGCGCTGGTATCGGCCGTGGATGCCGTGGCGCCGGGCAAGAGCTGGGGCACCGTGGCCGGCCTGCTGCGCTTCGCTCCCCTGGGCATCTACACCTGCTTCGCCGTCCGCCGGCCCGGCAAGGTGCGCAGCCTCTACTTCGCCACGGCCGTGGTCGTGGCGATCTGGGTGGCCGATGCCTGGGTGCAGGCCCTCACCGGCTATGGTCTTGCCGGCGCATCCAATGCGGATCGCCTGTCGGGCATCTTTGGCGCCACCAACCTGAAGCTGGGTCCGGCGCTGTCGGCGCTGGCGCCCTTCCTGTTGTGGGGCGCGCGGGAACGCTGGGGGCGCCGTGGTCTTGCCTTGGCCTTCCTGCTGGCGCTGGGCCCCGTGCTGCTCTCCGGCTCGCGGGCGTCATGGCTATGCTATGGACTGGTGGCCCTGGGTTTCCTCTGGCGTGAAGCGGGTTCGTTCCGGCGATTCGCCCTGGGCTGCCTGGGTGGAGCTGTCGTCCTGGTTCTGGCCGCTGTTCTCGCATGGCAGGTATCGCCACGGTTCCATGAACGCATCGCCCGTACGCTGCCGGTGCTCCAGGGCAACAGCGCGGGTATCGATAGTGCCCTGACCGGTCGCCTGGATATCTGGGTCAACGCCTTGCGCATCTACGAGGCGCATCCGGTCAACGGCGTGGGTGTGCGCGGTTTCCGCGTGGCCTATCCGCAGGTTGCACCACCCGACGATCACTTCCTCACGGCAGAGAAATGCGGTGACGGCGAAGGGGCCTGCCATGCGCATCAGGTGCTCCTTGAGGTGGCTACCGAAACCGGATCGATTGGCCTGCTGGCGTGGCTGGCGGCAACCGTATTCGCGGTGCGTCAGTGGTGGCGTGCCGGGCCGGTCGCACGAGCGCAGGCCTTTCCCGCCACGATGGCCCTGCTTGCGATCCTGTTTCCCCTGAATACCCATATGGCCTTCTATTCGGCCTGGTGGGGCCTGCTGGCGGCATGGCTGCTCTCGGTATGGTGTGCCGCGCTGCATGCGGATCTTCCTGACCAGGAGGGTGCCCGTGGCGCGTGAGCCGTTATCCGTGGTGGTCACCACCTTCGATAACGCGGACACCATCGAGGCGTGCCTGGCGTCGGTGCATTTTGCCGATGAGATCGTGGTGCTCGATTCGGGCTCGACGGACGCCACGCGCGATATCGCGCAGCGGCTCGGCGCACGCGTACAGGTGCAGCCGTTTGCCGGCTACAGCGCACAGAAGCAGGCGGCCATCGACCTGGCTATCCACCGCTGGGTGCTGCTGCTGGATTCCGACGAAGCCTTGCCGGCGGTCGCCGCGCAGAAGATCGAGTCAGCGCTGGTGTCGCCCGATGTGGCGGGCTTCGAACTGCTGCGCAGGGAATGGGTTTTCTGGCGCTGGCAACCTGACCGTGCGCGGCTGAACCACTACGTACGCCTGTTCGATCGCACGCGAGGCCGCATGAGTGGCCATGAAGTGCACGAAAGCGTCGTGGTAGACGGCCCGATAAAACGGCTGGATGCCGTCATCGATCACTACGGCGAGCGCGACATCGAAGGTCGCGTTGACAAGGCCAACCGCTATTCATCGTTGCAGGTCGCGGACCGGCATACGCGCCTGCCATCCTTCCTGCGCACGCGCATGGTCGTGTATCCGACGATCGCCTTTGCCCGTTACTACTTCTGGCGCGGGCACTGGCGTGGCGGCTGGGCGGGCTTCGTCGCTGCCCGCGTGCATGCGTTCTACGCGTTCCTGAAATACGCCAAGCTCTACGAGCGCGGCCGCTCAGGCAGCCATCGAAACGTTTTCCAGGCGAAAGCCGAACGCCCCGACCAGTAGCGCGCAGGCCTGGTGGCGAAGCGCTTCGCGGCGGCGGAATTCACTGCGGCGCTTGCTTTCCACTTCAGATGCGCAGCGGGTCGGCTCACGCGGCGCCATGGCATAGAAGCCATCTTCCACGGCCACGCCTTCGGCTTCGAGCCAGAACGTGTCGTAGTCGGCCTTGATCTTGTCGCGCCTGCCACCGAACGGGTGGGCGGCGTTGGAAATGCCCAGGACACGTTCCACGCCGTACACCTCTGCCAGCGAGCGGATCATCGACAGCAGGAGATTCTTCGGCCTGAGGCCATGGCACTGTTTGGTGAAGTCGCGCACGGCATCGCGGCCGGCATTGTTCGACGCGCCCTGCAGGCAACCGATGACGATGCTGCGGCCGCCGTCGATGAAGGAAATGGACGCGTAGGAGATCTGCAGGCCATTGTCATCGGTGAGCGAGATGCTCAGCTCGCCTTCGCGATCGCGCAGGCGGGGTGCCTTGAGAATCAGGTTGAGGCCGCTGCCGTCGCGCAGTTCGACGCGGCCCAGCCGGATCTGGCGCGAGCGGTACAGGGTGTCGAACAGTTCGCGGGGAAACCGCGCCACGGCGAATTCGTAATGGCTGCGCAGCACGTCGAGGCGACGGTCACGCGACCATTGCCGGCTGATGTAGCGATGCTGGTAGCGCTCGAGCAGGGTCACGTCCACGCTGGTCAGTCCGGCCATGTCCGGCGATTCGAGCAGCGCAAGCCAGGCGTCGTGGCGACGGAAGCGCACCATCGAGCGGCCGACGTAGGTCAGCGTGGCGCTCAGGCCTCGGATGCGCTTGCTGTGCCAGCTGGCCCGGCCGCGCAGCGAACGCGCGAAACGGAGGAGTGACTGCATGAAAGGACGTCCATCTGTCTGGGGATGGACGTCGTTCTACGCCTGAGGAATTTCGCGGAGCTTTCGTTGTCGCGGGGTAAAAATACCTGTTCAGGCAGTTGCTTGCATGCGCAAGTATCGCCTCAGTAGATGCGCGGCTCGCCCGGCGGACGGGTCTTGAAGCGCTTGTGCACCCACAGGTATTGCTCGGGCGCCTCGCGCACCATCTGCTCGATTTCACCGTTGACCACGGCGGTGTCGGCGGCGGCGTCCTTGCTGGGCACGCCGGGCAGCGGAGCGCCCAGGCGCATGGCATAGCCGGAGTCGCCGGGCAGCCGGCGATGATAGAACGGGATGACCACCGCGCCCGACATGCGGGCCAGGTGATGGGTGGCGGTGATGGTGGCCGCCGGCACGCCGAAAAAGGGCACGAAGACGTTGTCCTTGCTGCGCATGTCCTGGTCGGGCGCGTACCAGACGGTGCCACCGGCCTTCAGGTATTTCACGGTGCCACGGATGTCGTCCTTGTCGAACATGGCATCGGCATAGTGCAGGCGCGAACGCAGCACGGCGAACTCGAACACGTCGGAATCCATCTGCCGGTACATGCCGGCGATGCGGATCCGCTGGGAGACCAGCCGGGCGCAGAGTTCCAGATGCGAGAAGTGTCCACCCACCAGCAGAACACCACGCCCCGCCGCGCGGGCGGCTTCCAGGTGCTCCAGACCCTCGACCGTGACCGGCACCCGGGCGATGGCCTCATCTGAGCCCATCCAGCCCAGCGCAAACTCGGCCAGCATCATGCCCACGTCGCAGAGATTGGCCCGTACCAGCGCCTGCTGGCTGACCGGGTCCAGTTCGGGGAAGCACAGCGCGATGTTGGTGGCCGCGATGCTGCGCCGTTCGCGGTTGAGATACAGCGCGAGGCGCCCGGTAAGGCGCCCCAGGCGCATCAGCAGGCGGAACGGCAGGTGGGCGATGAGCCAGATCACACCTACGCCGATCCACGCCGGCCAGTGGCGGGGCGTGAGCAGGCGTCGGGTCAGGCTGGGGTAGGGCATTCCGGGCATGTCCGCCCATTGTAACGAATGGGGACGGCTATACTGCCCGGCCACCCGCCATCCCAGGGGACTGCGTGCTGCTGCGCCTGCTCTACAACTTCGCCATGTACCTGTTCACGCCACTGGTGATGCTGCGGCTGATGGCCCGGGGCATGCGCTATGGCGATTACCACGTGCGCTGGCGCGAGCGCTTCGGCAGCTTCCGCGAACCACGCCTGGCGGGGTGCCTGTGGGTGCATGCCGTGTCAGTGGGCGAGGTGAACGCCGCCGAGCCGTTGATCAAGGCGCTCATGCAGGCATATCCGCGCGCGCCGATGCTGGTGACCACGGTCACGCCCACGGGGTCGGAGCGGGTGCGCCAGCTGTTCGGCGACAGCGTGCACAGCGTGTACCTGCCCTACGACCTTCCATTTGCCGTGCGGCGCTTCCTGCGCAATACCCGTCCGCGACTGGCGGTGATCGTGGAAACGGAGATCTGGCCAAACCTGTATTTCGCCTGCCGCCGGCATGGCATTCCCCTGCTCATCGCCAACGCGCGGCTGTCCGAACGCTCCCTGCGCGGCTATGCGCGGATGAGTTCGCTGGTGCGCCGGGCGCTGCGCTGCGTGAGCCATATCGCTGCGCAGTCGCGTACCGATGCCGCCCGCTATCGCCTGCTGGGCGCCGAGCCGAGCCAGCTCACGGTCTGCGGCAACCTGAAGTTCGACATGCCTGTACCGCAGGCGGCCCTTGAAGCGGGCGCCGCCATGCGCGAGGCCTGGGGAACCGGACGTCCGGTGTGGATTGCCGCCAGCACGCATGAAGGCGAGGAGATGGGGGTGCTGGAGGCACACCTCGACGTGTTGCGCCGCCTGCCGGATGCCTTGTTGCTGATTGCCCCCCGCCACCCGGAGCGTTTCCGTGCCGTGGAGGCCTCGGTGCGCAGCCTGGGCTTCACCGTGGCCACCCGCAGCGCCGACAGCGTGCCGGGCCATACGACGCAGTGCTTCGTCATCGATTCCATGGGCGAGCTGCTGCGTTTCTTCGCCGCGGCCGACGTCGCCTTCGTGGGCGGAAGCCTCGTGTCCATCGGCGGCCACAACGTGCTGGAACCCGCCGCGCTGGGCAAGCCGGTGCTGGTCGGTCCGCACACCTTCAACTTCGAGGAAATCACCCAGGAACTGCTCGACCGGGGCGGTGGCCTCAGGGTGGCCGATAGCAACGGGCTGGGCGCCGAGGTGCTCTCGATGCTGCGTGACGAAACACGCCGCCAGCAGATGGGCCGTGCGGCGCGTCAGGTTTTCGAGAGCGAGCGTGGCTCCGTGGGCAAGGTCATGAAGCTGGTGGATCACCTGCTTCAGGAGTGAATGCCCGCGCTCAGGAGTTTTTCGACGCCGACAGGCGCCTCGGGTCACATCGCACGAAAGCTTCGATGTTGTATCCACCCGATGCACGTGGGGTGTAGCTGAATGTTGCGTTCGCTATGCGGCGATCCTGTCCACGGCAGAAAGCATACGCAGCATCACGAGTGAGTTTGTAAGCACCGTCCCGATCACCGAGCGCCATCAGCGCCAGGGTGTCGCCTTCAGTGGGAAGACGGCCGAGCCCGCGCAATCGAGCGGGCGGGGCGGGTGGCACCGATGCGGCCTGGCCCGGATAGATGCCGCAGGTAGCGAAGGCGGTCTCCTTAAGATTCCCGACCCCCAGATAAGCTACGCCCCGCCGATGGTTGTCGTATGAGGCAAGGTAGCCTCCGCGTGCATCGCAGTAGGCGAGAGCGTCTGCCCACAGTGCGGCATACAGCAGGCCGGCATCGGCATCGATACCAGGGTCTTCCTTGAATACCTTGTAGTCGAACGCCTCGTAATGAAGATTTTCGCTGATCCGCGATGGCAGTCCCGCGTCCGTGGCGAAGGTGCAGCTGGTGAAGCATAACGAGAACATTGCCGCGACTCGCAGCATGGGTTTGAAAGGCGTCATGGTATGTCTTCCTTGAATCAGGGTGTCGCCGTGTCGACGGGCAGGCAGGTGAAATAGCCTTCGACGGACTCGCCGCCCAGTGCATTCTTGTGATGCGCCAGGCGGACGCTCTTCACCCCGGTGGTTGCGCAGGTGTTCCGGATGGTATCCCTCGCCCCTTCATAGGCCGATTGCCGCGTTCCTACCGCGTGGATCTTTCCCTCGCTGACCGGTGTGCCCCATGTTTCGTATGCGAATGCAGCGGCAGGGCGTACGGGTTCGGCTCCGGTATCCGTGGCGAACGTGCCGTCGTCCGGCAGGCAGCGTGCCCGCGCGGAAACGCGGTGCATGATCTGTACTTCGTCGTCTGGCCGCGGGCTTTCGACGTCGTATGAGCTCATGAAGCCACGATGCCCGTCGCACACGTGCAGGCTCCGCTTCCAGGTTTCAGCCAGTACCGCCGCATGGCTTTCACCATCCGTGATCAGCTGGGACACGGAGTATTCGATGGCGACAACCGATACGCCGGTGTCGGAAGGGGGAGCCGGGTTCTCCGGATTCATGGCATGGAGCGTGGTCGCTCCGCCAAGGAGCGCGAGCGCCATGCCTGCAAGGGCTGCGGAGTGCGTCATGGTTCGTCCTTGAATGATGTGGGGATGGCCGGCCATGTCGTTGGCCGGCAGGCCATTGTCCTGATTGGAAGGGCGCGTCCGGATCGGACCGCCCCTCCTCGGGGCGTGGGTGAATGCCGATCCGCTGTGCAGGCGCATGGCCTGCCATAAAAAAAGACGGGCCCTTGCGGGCCCGTCTTTGAACTGACGCCGTGTGCCGTGATTACTGCAGCAGGGCGTTGATCGTTTCCATGTCCTTGAAGTCCACCGTGCCGGCCGTCTGCTTCAGCAGCAGCTTGTCGAGGATGAACTGGTGGCGTGCCTGCGAGTAATTGCTGAGCGCCTGGGTCAGGTTCTGCTGCGCGATGAGGACGTCCACGATGGTGCGGGTGCCCACCTCAAAACCGGCCTGGGTGGCGTCACGCGCGCTTTCGGCGGATTCCACGGCGGCCTTCGTCGCACCGACCTTGCTGATGCCGGCCACGACCGAACGGTAGTAGTTCAGCGTGTCGCGGACGACCTGGCGACGGGTGATTTCCAGCGAGTCCTGGGCGGAGTCGCGCTGGTAGATCGCCTGGCGCACCTTCGACTGCGTGAAGCCACCGGAGAAGATGGGCACCGACAGCGTGAGGCCCACGGTGGTGGTACCACGGCCGTTGGGATTGCTGGCGCTGCTGATGGAGCCGAGGTTTTCGGTCCACTGCGACTGCTTGTTGTACGAAGCGGTGGCATTCAGCGTGGGCAGGTGGCCGGCGCGTGCCGAGGTGATGGAATGCTCGGCCGAATCGACGTTGTACTGACCCGAGATGATGGTCGGGTTGGTCTTGACCGCCTGGGATACCCACGCGTTGGGATCGTTCGGCGAGGGAGCATCCATCGGCAGCTGCTCGCGCAGCTTCTTCAGGTTCTCCGACGGCTTGCCGGTGATCTGGGTCAGCGCTTCGCGCGAGTCCGACAGGGTGTTCTCGGCGGTGATGACCGACGCCACGGCGGAGTCGTGCTGGGCCTTGGCGTCCTGCACGTCGGTGATTGCCGACAGGCCCACGTCGAAACGCTGCTGCGCCTGTTCAAGCTGGCGCGCGAGCGCCTGCTCGTTCGCCTTGGCGAAGGTCAGGGCGTCGTCGTTGGTCAGCACCTGGAAGTAGGCGCTGGCCACACGGGCGAACAGTTGCTGCGCGGCGGCGTCGTAGGCGGCCGTCTGCGAATCCGCCGACGAGTGGGCGGCCTTCAGGTCGGAGATCTTGCTGAAGTCGAAGACGACCTGGTTGACCGTGGCACCCAGTGCGCGCGTGCGGGTGTGACCCACGTCGCTCGACAGGATGGGCCGGCCCTGGGCGTCACGCAGGGTGTCGCCCGTGGTGGGGTCGGTGAGCGTCACGCGTGACGGACCCGCCGGATCGGCCTGGTTGAGGCTCAGCGTGCCATTCACCTGCGGAAGCAGGGCGGAGCGGGCCTGGACCACACCTTCACCCGTGGCGAGGCGCTGTGAATCGGCCTGGGACAGCGTCGGATCGTTAGCCCGGGCCAGACGGTAGGCATCGAGCAGGTCTTCCGCCTGGCTGGCGAAGGGCATCGCGGCCAGTGCGAACGCGACGGTGAACAGCTTCAAGCGCATGGTATCGCCTCGTGGATGATGGGAAAGCTTGTGGGTCAGAGCACGAAGCGCTTCACCGGCGCAGCATGCGCCAGGTAGGGAAGGTCCGTTTCAAACAGGGATTCCTCGCGGAAGCGACCCTCGCCCTCATGGGTGAGGAGCACTGCCGTCTGGGCGGGTGAATCGCCGCGGACCACGAACATGCGGCCACCGACCTTCAGCCAGCGCACGAACTTCTCGGGAACCGCGTGGACTGCCCCGGTGACCACGACGACATCGAAAACGCCGGCCGGCGCGTAGCCGTTGACGGCTTCGGCGGTCTCCAGCGAGACGTTGGTGACACCGGCAGCCGACAGGCGCTGGCGGGCGCCCTCGACGAAGTCGGCATGCATGTCGATGCTGGTGACCTTGCCGCCAAGGCGGGCAAGGCAGGCGGTGAGGTAACCCGAGCCGGTGCCGATTTCCAGCACGTCGTCGGTCTTGGTCAGGGCGATGGCCTGCAACACACGGCCTTCGATCACGGGCTTCATCATCACCTCGCCATGGCCCAGGGGCAGGGTGAGGTCGGCGAATGCCACGTTACGGTGGGCCGGTGCGACGAAGTCTTCGCGACGGACCGACTTGAGGGTCTCGAGGACGTCGTAATCCAGGACCTCCCAGGGGCGGACCTGGTTCTCGACCATGTTCTGCCGGGCCTGTTCGAAATTCATCGCCATGGTGTTCAATCCCGTACGAAATCTGTAAAAAAAGGTCTGGAAGGATAAGCGGTTACCGCCCACATTCCCTAATGTTAAGGCTGAGGTCGCCGGGCCATCGGACGAAGTGCCGGAAGTCACCGGACATACCTGACGGAAGTCATGCTTCCGTGAGATCCGGGGTTCTGGCGGCTGAACGACCGATGGCGAGCATCCTTTCAAGCCATTGGGAACCACCCGTGGGCGGCCCCACCTTCAATTCTAAGGTAGACGGGCGGCGATGCTCCGCTTTTTCCGGTGACGCGGATGCCAACTGCGTCGTGCTGGAAATAACTAAACCGATGCGTATAATAAAGTCATAATCTTTGTTTGTGAAGGTGTAGCCATGAACGCCAGCCCGAAAATGAAACCCCAGGGCCCGGGGCGTCCGAAGGACATGGAGAAACGCGCGGCCATCCTCGACGCGGCCAAGGCCCTGTTTACCCAGGGTGGCTTCGCGGGTACGAGCATGGATGCCGTCGCGGCGTCCGCGGGCGTGTCCAAGCTCACCGTTTACAGCCATTTCGGCGACAAGGACAACCTCTTCCGCGAGGTGATCCGCGCGCACGTGCAGGAACGCCTGCCGGACGACCTGTTCGATTTCAGCCCGGGCGCCGACATCCGCGTCACCCTGGGCAACATCGCCAGCCGCCATGCGGCCATGGAAACCAACACGGAATCCGTGGGCACCTTCCGCGCCATCCTGTCCGACTGCCATTCCGGCGGCAACCCGCGCTTTGGCCGGCTGGTGTGGGAAGAAGGCCCGGCCCGCATGCACAAGCTCGTGCAGCGCCTGCTCGAAGGCGCTACCAGCCGTGGCCAGCTCGATATCCCCGACGTTTCCCGCGCCACCACGCAGTTCCTGGCCCTGCTCAAGGGCGACCTGCTGATCCGCCGGCTGTTCGGCTGCGAAGACTGCGCCGTGCAGTTCGCCGAGGAAGTACGTGCCAATGCCCTGGCCGCCGTCGAGATGTTCATGCGCGCCTATTCGCCGCGCGTCGAGGCCTGATCGCTCGCTTCCTGCTCCGCTTCGTGATTGAATGGTCGGCGAAGCGGGGGTGCCCATGCGATAAGCGCGGGCTGAGAGAGTCCCTTCGAACCTGATCCGGTTGGTACCGGCGTAGGAAGCTTCGCCCACGGGTGACGTGCGTCTGTGCGCGCGTGCCCTGTGGCGGTGCCGTCCGCTTCTCCCTTCCCCCGTGAGGACCGAGAAGCCGATGAATGCCATGCCGTCCGATCTTGCCCGCGCCGCGCGCGAGCTTTCCGAATCCGTTACCCAGCCCATCTCAGGCTCCCGCAAGATCCATGTGACGGGCAGCCGTCCCGACCTGCGCGTGCCCATGCGCGAGATCGCCCAGTCGTCCACGCCGACGCTGTTCGGTGGCGAGACCAATCCCTCCATCGTCGTCTACGACACTTCCGGTCCCTATACCGATCCGGCGCACGCCATCGACCTGGCCATCGGCCTGCCCGCGCTGCGTGCCGGATGGATCGAGGAGCGTGGCGACGTGGAGCGCCTGGATGGCCTGTCGTCGACGTTCGGCCGTTCGCGCGAGGATGACGCGCGCCTGGATGCCATCCGCTTCGGCGAGCGCCGTCTGCCGCTGCGTGCGAAGGCCGGTGCCAACGTCACCCAGATGCATTACGCCCGCCGGGGCATCGTGACGCCGGAGATGGAATACATCGCCATCCGCGAGAACCAGCGCATCGAAGCCCTGGGCGAGAGTGCGCTGCGCACCCAGCATCCCGGTGAAGCGTACGGTGCAGCGCTGCCGCGCCTGATCACGCCAGAGTTCGTACGCGATGAAGTGGCCCGTGGCCGCGCCATCATTCCCGCGAACATCAACCACCCGGAAGCCGAGCCGATGATCATTGGCCGCAACTTCCTCACCAAGGTCAATGCGAACATCGGTAACAGTGCCGTCAGTTCCGGCATTGCCGAGGAAGTGGAAAAGCTGGTGTGGGCGATCCGCTGGGGCGGCGACACCGTGATGGATCTCTCCACCGGCAAGCACATCCACGAAACGCGCGAGTGGATCATCCGCAATTCACCGGTACCCATCGGCACGGTGCCCATTTACCAGGCGCTGGAAAAGGTGGGTGGTGTCGCCGAAGACCTCACCTGGGAAATCTTCCGCGACACGCTGATCGAGCAGGCGGAGCAGGGCGTGGATTACTTCACGATCCATGCCGGCGTGCTGCTGCGTTTCGTGCCACTCACCGCGAAGCGCGTGACCGGCATCGTGTCGCGTGGTGGTTCGATCATGGCCAAGTGGTGTCTTGCGCATCACCGCGAGAATTTCCTCTACACGCACTTCGAGGATATCTGCGAGATCATGAAGGCCTATGACGTGTCCTTCAGCCTCGGTGATGGACTGCGCCCGGGCTGCGTTGCCGATGCCAACGACGCGGCACAGTTCGGCGAACTGGATACGCTGGGCGAGCTGACGCAGATCGCGTGGAAGCACGACGTGCAGTGCATGATCGAAGGCCCCGGCCACGTGCCCATGCAGCTCATCAAGGAGAACATGGAGCGCCAGCTGGAGAAATGCCACGAGGCGCCGTTCTATACGCTGGGACCACTCACCACGGACATCGCGCCGGGTTACGACCACATCACCAGCGCCATCGGCGCGGCGATGATCGGCTGGTTCGGCACGGCGATGCTCTGCTACGTGACGCCGAAGGAACACCTGGGCCTGCCCAACCGGCAGGACGTGCGCGACGGCATCATTGCCTACAAGATCGCCGCCCATGCGGCAGACCTTGCCAAGGGGCATCCCGGTGCCCAGGTACGCGACAACGCCTTGTCGAAGGCGCGTTTCGAGTTCCGCTGGGACGACCAGTTCAACCTGGGCCTGGATCCGGACAAGGCGCGCGAATTCCACGACGAGACGATGCCGAAGGATGCCCATAAGTCGGCCCACTTCTGCTCCATGTGCGGGCCGAAGTTCTGCTCGATGAAAATTACCCAGGACGTACGCGAGTACGCCGAGGGCATGGAAGAAAAGGCCCTGGAATTCCGGGAGCAGGGCAGCGAGGTGTACCGCCGGGCGTAAGGTTGCGAAGGACATCGCCCGGTCCTGGGAAACAGGGCCGGGCGCTTGCCGGGCATTCCAAATGCACACGATTCGCATTCGGCGATTCTTCACCCGTTCTTCCCAGCGGTCACCCTAACGTCAGGGACATTTCCCACGTCACCTTCCAAGGAGACCTAAGGCCATGTCCAAAGCCAAGCCATTCGTCAGCGATATCGAGAACATTCGTAAGCGCGCCCGCGAGCACATCGACAAGGGGGCGATTACCTCGGGGTATCGCGCGGATCGCGAAACGGTGATCAAACTGCTCAATGAAGCGCTGGCCACCGAGATCGTCTGCGTGCTCCGTTACAAGTATCACTACTACATGGCGCCGGGCATCCACTCGCAGAGCGTCAAGGCCGAATTCCTCGAACATGCCAACGAAGAACAGGTGCATGCCGACCGCATCGCGGAGCGCATCACCCAGCTCGACGGCACCCCGAATTTCAACCCGGAAGGCCTGCTTTCACGCAGTCATGCCGATTACGTCGAAGGCGTGGACCTGATCGACATGATCAAGGAAGACCTCGTTGCCGAGCGCATCGCCATCGACAGCTACCGCGACATCGTGAACTACATCGGCGACGATGATCCGACCACGCGCCGCATCATGGAAGACATCCTCGCGCAGGAAGAAGAGCACGCCGAAGACATGGCGACCTTGCTGGAGAATCTCGGCAAGAAGGGTGAGCCGGCGGCACCCTCGAAGCATTGAGGGGTAAGCTAGGGGCGAACGTTCGCTCTGACGAAGGATGACCATGAACGCGACCGCCGCCCCCGCGCCTGCCCCGAAACGCAGGCGCCGATCCTTGAGCCTCGTGATCGCACTGCCGATCGCGCTTCTCATCCTGCTGGTGCTGTTCTTCATGTGGTGGTGGGACAAGGAACCGGAGCAGTTCGATCCGGTCGCCGTGACCGCCGCACACATGAAGGACCTCGGCCGTCCCGTGAGCACGGGTGCCGTCACCACCTACACGTTGATCCGCTCCGTCGACACCCTGATGGACAAGCGCGGCGGCTACCTGAGCAACGACCGGCTGCCGCCCGGGGCGTTCATGGACAACATCCCCAACTGGGAATTCGGCTCGCTCACCGCCTCGCGCGACCTCGTACGGGCCCTGCGCAACGACTTCAGCCGTTCGCAGACCCAGTCCACGGAGGACAAGGCGCTCGGCGAGGCCGACCCCCTGCTCAACAGCCCCAACGATCGCTGGCTGTTTCCCAGCACGGAATCCCAGTACCGCAAGGCCACGAACGACCTGGAAGACTACCTGGGCCGCCTGAGTGACTCGGAGGATGGCAACGCCCACTTCTACGCCCGCGCCGACAACCTGGCCGACTACCTACAGACGGTCTCGACCCGCCTGGGCTCGCTGTCCCAGCGACTGTCGGCCAGCGTGGGCCAGCTCAAGGTCGACGCGGCGCCCAACGCCGACGTGGGCGCCAATGCGGCGCCGGCCAAGGCCGTCTACGAGAAGACGCCCTGGAACAAGATCGACGACAACTTCTACGAAGCCCGGGGTTACACCTGGGCCCTTCTGGAACAGTTGAAAGCCTTCCGCCACGACTTCGGGCCCATCCTGAAGTCCAAGAACGCCGATGCCAGCCTCCAGCAGGTGATCCGCGAGCTGGAGGAATCGCAGAAGGCGCTGGGTAGCCCGGTGGTTCTCAACGGCTCGCCATTCGGCTTCTTCGCCAACCATTCGCTGGTGATGGCCAACTACATCTCGCGAGCCAACGCCGCGATCATCGACCTGCGGGCCCTGCTGGGTCGGGGCTGAGCCACAAAAAAAGCCCGCTGACGCGGGCTTTTTCGTCTCTCTGTAGGAGCGCGCCTGCGCGCGACCGGTTTTCGCGATAAACCTGTGGTCGCGCGCAAGGCGCGCTCCTACAGGGGCTTCGAATGCGACCGGACCCGGCCGCACACAAAGCGTGCCCCTGGTCGTCTTACTTCGAAGCCTGGTAACGCGCGATGCCGGCGGTGATCTCGGCCTTGGCCTCGTCGGCGCCGACCCAGCCATCCACCTTGACCCACTTGCCCTTCTCGAGATCCTTGTAGTGCTCGAAGAAGTGGCCGATGCGCTCCAGCCAGTGGCCGGACACCTGGGCGATATCGTTGATGTGGGCGTAGCCGCCGAAGATCTTGCCGTGGGGCACGACCACCAGCTTTTCGTCAGCACCCGCTTCGTCGGTCATCTTGAGCATGCCGACCGGATGGCAGCGGATGACCGAGCCCGGGACCAGCGGCAGGGGCAGGATCACCAGGGCGTCAAGCGGATCGCCGTCGCCACCCAGGGTGCCCGGCACATAGCCGTAGTTGCAGGGGTAGCGCATCGGGGTGGAGAGGATGCGGTCGACGAAGATCGCGCCGCTTTCCTTGTCCACTTCGTACTTGACGGGCTCGGCGTCCTTCGGAATTTCGATGATGACGTTGATGTCGTCCGGCACATGCTTGCCGGCGGGAACGAGGTGCAGGCCCATGGTATTCCTTGCTTATTCAGGGGTTAGATCCGCCCCATAGAATAAGCCCTGCACCCCCCAGGGTCCAAATGCCCCCCGTAGGAGCGCGCCTCGCGCGCGACCGGCACCGGCCGCACGCAAGGCCCACCCTCACCTCATTTCAGGTGTTCCCAAAGATAGGTATACGACAGCGCGTTCATGAACGCCGACTGCTTGTTGTCCGCCGCCGCCCCATGGCCACCTTCGATGTTCTCGTAGAAGCTGGCATCGAAGCCCATGGCCTGCATCCGGGCCGCCATCTTGCGGGCGTGCACCGGGCCCACGCGGTCGTCGCGGGTGGAGGTGGTGAACAGCACGGCCGGGTAGTGGGTGCCCTTGTGCAGGTTGTGGTACGGCGAGAAGGTCTGGATGTATTTCCATTCCTCCGGGTTGTCCGGGTTGCCGTACTCGGCCATCCACGAGGCACCGGCGGACATGTGCGGGTAGCGCTTCATGTCGAGCAGGGCCACCTGGCTGACCACGGCACCGTACAGCTGCGGGTACTTGGTGAGCATGTTGCCCGCCAGCAGGCCGCCGTTGCTGCCGCCCATCATGCCCATGTGCTTCGGGCTGGTGATCTTGCGGTCGATCAGGTCCTGCGACACGGCCGCGAAGTCTTCATAGGCACGCGGACGGTTGGCCTTCTGGGCGGCCTGGTGCCAGCGCGGACCGTATTCGCCGCCGCCACGGATATTGGCGATGACGTAGACACCGCCCTTTTCCAGCCAGGCACGGCCGACGCCGGCCGAGTAGGCGGGCTGCAACGAGATTTCGAAACCGCCGTAGCCGTAGACCAGGGTGGGGTTGTTACCGTCGGTCTTCAGCGACTTCGGCGCGATTTCGAAGTAGGGCACCTTGGTGCCGTCCTTCGAGGTGGCGAAGTGCTGGCTCACGTTGAACTTCGACGCATCGAAGAAGGCCGGGCTGTGCTTGAGTTCCTGCGCGCCGCCATTCTTGCCGACGGTGCCGAAGTACAGCGTGGTGGGCTGGAGGAAGCCCGTGACGATCATGAAGTAATCGTCGCTGTCGTCGGCATCCACGCCCGAGGCCTGCACGGTGCTGAGGGCCGGGGCGCCCCCGAGCGTTTCGCTCTTCCACGGGCCGCTGGCGGCGGGCGTGAGCACCTGGAGCTGGCTCACCACGTCACGCATCGTGTTGACGATGAGGTGGTTGCGCGTCCACGAATAGCTGGCCAGCGAGCTATGCGCATCCGGCGCGAACAGCACGGTGATCTCTCGCTTGCCGGCCATGAAATCGTCGAACTTCGTCGCCAGCAGCGAGCCGGAGGGGTAGGTCTTGCCGCCCACGGTCCAGTCGGTGCGTGGTTCGATCAGTAGCCATTCGCGCTCGACGTCGGTCTCGGCGTCGTTGGGCACGTCGATCTTGGTGAGCTTGCCGTCCTTGCCGCGCAGGTAGGTTTCGGAGTTGTAGAACGCCAGCGCGCGATGCACGAAGTCGCGCTCGAAGCCTGGGGTGCGGTCGCGGAAGGCCGAGATGGACATGTCGGTCTTCTGGCCTTCGTACACCGTGGTGGCGGACGACAGCGGCGTGCCGCGCTTCCATTCCTTCACGATGCGCGGGTAGCTGGAATCGGTCATGGAGCCCGGGCCGAAATCGGTGGCCACGTAGATGTGGTCCTGGTCGATCCAGGCGATCTGGCTCTTGGCCTCGGGCAGGGTGAAGCCATCCTTGATGAAGGACTTGGTGGTGAGGTCGAACTCGCGGACCACGTCGGCATCGGCACCGCCGCGCGAGAGCGACAGCAGGCAGCGACGGTAGTCGGGCTTAAGGCACTGGGCACCATGCCACACCCAGTTTTCCTTCTCGGCGGCGTTCAGCGCATCGAGATCGATCACCGTTTCCCAGTTGGGCTTGTCCTTGCGGTACTCGGCCAGCGAGGTACGGCGCCAGATGCCCTTGGGGTGTTCCTTGTCGCGCCAGAAGTTGTAGTAGCTGTCACCGATGCGCGAGACCATGGGGATCTTGGCGTCGGAGTCGAGCACTTCGAGCAGGCGGGCGTCGAGGGATTTGAAATCCTGGCCTTCGGCGTACTTCGCCACGGTGCGGGCGTTTTCCGACTTGACCCATTCGAGCGGCTTGGCACCGTCGATGTCGTCGAGCCAGAGGTTTTCGTCGTCGCCGGCAGCGGCCTGGGCGGCGGCAGGGGCGGTCTTCGGAGTGTCGTGTGCCTGGGTCATGCCACTGAAGGTAAGGGCGATGGCCAGCGCAATCCAGCGTCGTTGCATGGGTCGAGGATTCCTGGTCGGTAAAAGACGTGATCCTTGACCTTAACGCAGGGGGAGCCGGGGGTACCCCATGACTTTTGCCCTATCCGGGGCATTTGCGCCGGCGCGCTCGGGGCGTTGTGGGGCTTCTGGGTCGCGCGCAGGCGCGCTCCTACAAGAGCCGGTGGACTGCAATGGCTCTTGTAGGAGCGCGCCTCGCGCGCGACCGGAATCACGAAGATGCCCAGGCGGGCGCCCAACTCACAACAACGGAATCAACAACAACGCCACGATATTGATGATCTTGATCAACGGATTCACCGCCGGCCCGGCGGTGTCCTTGTACGGATCACCTACCGTATCGCCCGTGACGGCCGCCTTGTGGGCATCGGAACCCTTGCCACCGAAGTGCCCGTCCTCGATGTACTTCTTGGCGTTGTCCCACGCCCCGCCACCGGTAGTCATGGAAATGGCCACGAACAATCCGGTGACGATGGTGCCGATCAACACGCCGCCCAGCGCCTGCGCACCGGCCTCAGGCCCACCCAGCCACTTGAACCCGAAGATCACCACCACTGGCACCAGCACCGGCAGTAGCGACGGCACCAGCATCTCGCGAATGGCCGAACGGGTGAGCATGTCCACGGCGCGGGAATAATCCGGCCGCGTGGTGCCCTCCATGATCCCGGCGATCTCGCGGAACTGCCTGCGCACTTCCTCCACCACCGCGCCGGCGGCACGACCCACCGCCTCCATCGCCATCGCGGCGAACAGGTAGGGAATGAGTCCGCCGATCAACAAACCGATGATCACGTAATGGTTGGAGAGATCGAAACGCACCTCCGCTCCGCCGAAATGCAGGCCGAGGTTATGCGTGTAGTCGGCAAACAGCACCAGTGCGGCAAGACCGGCCGAGCCGATCGCATAACCCTTGGTCACCGCCTTGGTCGTGTTGCCCACGGCATCCAGCGGGTCGGTGACACCACGCACCTCGGCCGGAAGCTCGGCCATCTCGGCGATGCCGCCCGCGTTGTCGGTGATGGGGCCATAGGCATCCAGCGCCACCACCATGCCCGTCATGCTCAGCATGGCCGTGGCGGCGATGGCGATGCCGTAGAGACCAGCCAGCGCATATGCCCCCCAGATGGCTGCACAGACCGCCAGCACCGGCAATGCAGTGGACTTCATCGACACGCCCAGCCCCGCGATGATGTTCGTCGCATGCCCGGTAGTGGACGACTGCGCCACATGGCGCACGGGCCGGTATTCCGTGGCCGTGTAGTACTCGGTGATGACCACCATCGCTCCGGTGAGCACCAGTCCGATGATCGCGCAGCCGAAGATGCGCCCGGCACCGTAGGCGGAATCGGCCATCAGCGACTGCGTGATCGGCCAGAAAGCGATGGCCGCCAGCAGGGCGGATACGAACACGCCGGCATACAGCGCATTCATGATCTTGCCGCCGCGGGTCTTCACGAAGAAGGTGCCGATCACCGAGGCCACGATGGATGCGCCACCCAGCACCAGCGGATAAAGCACCCCGGAAGGCCCGGTCTCGGTGGCCATCACGCCGCCGAGCAGCATGGTGGCGATAAGGGTGACGGCGTAGGTTTCGAACAGGTCGGCGGCCATGCCGGCGCAGTCACCGACGTTGTCACCCACGTTGTCCGCGATCACCGCCGGATTGCGCGGATCGTCCTCGGGAATGCCGGCCTCCACCTTGCCCACGAGATCGGCGCCCACGTCCGCACCCTTGGTGAAGATGCCGCCGCCGAGGCGGGCAAAGATCGAGATCAGCGACGACCCGAAGGCCAGGCCGATCAGCGCATGCAGGGCATGACTGCGTTCGTAGCCCAGGTGCATCAGCACGCCGTAGTAACCGGCCACGCCCAGCAGGCCCAGGCCCACCACGAGCATGCCGGTGACGGCACCGCCACGGAAGGCCACCGCCAGGGCAGAAGAAAGGCCGCTTCTGGCGGCCTCGGCAGTACGCACGTTGGCACGAACCGAAACGTTCATGCCGATGTAGCCGGCCGCTCCCGAGAGCAGCGCCCCCAGCGCGAAGCCGATGGCGATTCCCCAGTCGAGGAAGATGCCGATGAGAAGGAAAAGCACGATGCCGACGACACCGATGGTGGCGTACTGGCGGTTGAGGTAGGCGCGGGCGCCTTCCTGGATCGCCGCGGCGATCTCCTGCATCCGTTCGTTGCCGGGCGATCGGGCCAGTACCCAACTGACCGAAAATGCACCGTACAGAATCGCAACGACCGCACATGCCAGCGCGATCCATAAACCGTACTGTTGCAGCATCGAAGCCTCCCCGAATTGTAGGAGCCCGGAAGGGCCCGGTCCGAGTATAGGCACCGGAGGCTTGCGAAGCTGTTGTGCGCTGCACCGTTACATGGGCGATCAGCGCGTGGCCATGTCCAGGATGATGCCGGTGGCGATGGCCACGAGCAGGAAGTCGTTGTTATCGCGCACCCAGTGGTAGCCACGCGGCGGCGGACGCAGGCGGTAATAGCCGTAATCGCGGATCACCGTGTGCGAGCCGTAGTAGCGATGACCGCGTTCCCAGTGGCCGTAATAGCGTGGCGGCGGAGGCGGGCGGTTGTAGTACGCCGGCTGGTAGTAGTGACCATGCCCGTAATAGCGCGGCGGGGGCGGCGGCAGCGGACGATGACCATGCCAGCCACGGTCGCGATCGCCCCGCCAGCCACGATCCCCGTGCCAGCCGCGATCATTGTGCCCACGACCGCCATCGTGGCGATGGTCGTAGCGGCCGCGATCATGATCGTGGTGATCCGGATCGGCGAACGCGGCCGGGGCCGCAAGCAGGGCCAGTCCGGCGAGGGCGCTGAGCAGGAAGGTTTTCATCGCAGGTCTCCTTGGGGCGGTCACCTGCCGCACTCCTTGCGGCCGACCGACGACCCGGATGCTAGGAACCTGCGCCTGAACGCAAGGTCTTACGGCATCACGGGTCGTTCACCTGCGCGACAGCGAATTCAGGCGATGGAGCCGGGCCGGAACTCAAGGGAAATCCGCTCCGGGCGGCCGGGCAGGCGCAGCGCCGTCTGCCGTTCCGGGGCGCGTGCCAGCACCTGGCCCCCACGGACGACCAGCAGGCGGGCGGCGCGCAGGCGGATGGCCTCATAGGCATCGCCGGCCTGCAACAGCACCAGGTCGGCCCGCTGGCCTTCGGCGATGCCATACCCTTCCAGGCCCAGCACACGGGCCGGATTGCGGGTGACGGCATCGAAACACTGCGCGACGCCCTGCGTGGAGGTCATCTGCGCGACGTGCAGGCCCATGTGGGCTACCTCCAGCATGTCGCCGGAACCCATGCCGTACCAGGGGTCCATCGCGCAGTCGTGGCCGAAGGCAACGTTTACGCCCGCCGCCAGCAGTTCGGGCACGCGGGTCATGCCGCGGCGTTTCGGGTAGCTGTCGTGGCGGCCCTGCAAGGTGATGTTGATGAGCGGATTGGCGATGGCATGCACGCCGGCCTCGGCGATCAACGGCAGCAGTTTGGAGACGTAGTAGTTGTCCATCGAATGCATGGACGTCAGGTGCGAGCCGGTCACCCGCCCCTGCAAGCCGATGCGGCGGGTTTCCGCGGCCAGGGTTTCGATATGGCGCGACAGTGGGTCGTCGGATTCATCGCAGTGCATGTCCACGCGCAGGCCGCGTTCGGCGGCCAGTTCACACAGCCAGCGGATGGATTCGGCGCCGTCGGCCATGGTGCGTTCGAAGTGCGGAATACCGCCCACGACATCCACGCCCATGTCCAGCGCACGTACGAGGTTGGCCTTGGCATTCGCCGAGCGCAGCAGGCCGTCCTGTGGAAAGGCCACCAGTTCCAGGTGCAGGTAGGGCGCGACGCGGCGCTTTACTTCAAGCAGGGCCTCGACGGCGAGCAGGCGGTCGTCGCAGATATCCACATGGCTGCGGATGGCCAGCAGGCCCTGGGCCACGGCCATGTCGCAGTAGGCCATGGCGCGCTCGATGAGAGCGTCGATGGTGAGGTGTGGCTTCAGTTCGCCCCACAGGGCGATGCCTTCGAGCAGCGTGCCCGAGGCGTTGAGGCGGGGCAGGCCCAGCGACAGCGTGGCGTCCATGTGGAAATGGGCGTCGACGAAGGGAGGCGTGACCAGCCGGCCCTTCGCGTCGATTTCCTCCACGCCGTTCGCTTCCAGCGCGGGCCCGATGGCGGCGAAGCGCCCGTCGCGAATGCCGATATCAATGTCGCGGCGCCCGTCGGGCAAGGTGGCGTGGCGGATGATCAGGTCCATGGGAAGCTCCGGCTAACGATCCCCCATTGTAGGAGCGCGCCTTGCGCGCGACAGGGTTTCGCGGAAATCCCGAATATCCGCGCCAATCCGGTGGCGCGCGAGGCGCGCTCCTGCATGTTCACGCCGTGGCGGCGCGGATACGGCACCATATATTCACCCATGAACCTCTCCGACAAGCTCGCCATCCTGGCCGACGCCGCGAAATACGATGCCTCGTGCTCGTCCAGCGGCGGCAAGGGCCGTAACTCGCTCGGTACGGGAGGGACCGGCTCGACCGAAGGCATGGGCATCTGCCACGCGTACGCACCGGACGGGCGCTGCATCTCCCTGCTGAAGATCCTGCTCACCAATTTCTGCGTCTACGACTGCGCCTACTGCGTGAACCGGCGCAGCAGCAACGTGCGCCGTGCCCGTTTCACGCCGGAAGAAGTGGTCAATCTCACGCTGGAGTTCTACCGGCGTAACTACATAGAAGGCCTGTTCCTGTCCTCGGGCATCATCCGCTCGCCGGACTACACGATGGAGCAGCTGGTGCATGTGGCGCGCTCGTTGCGTACCGAGCATCGCTTCGGTGGCTACATCCACCTGAAGACCATTCCGGACGCCTCGCCCGAGCTGATCGATGCAGCTGGCCGCTGGGCCGACCGTCTCAGCATCAACGTGGAGATGCCGACCGAAGGTGGCCTGAAATCGCTGGCGCCGGAAAAGGATCTGCGCGACATCCGACGCTCCATGGGCCGCCTGCGGCTTGCCATCGACGAGGCGAAGGCCGAAGCGAAGGCGCCACGGTTTGCGCCGGCCGGGCAGAGCACGCAGATGATCGTGGGCGCCGACAGCGCCAATGATCGCGAGGTGCTGGTGACCAGCAGCAACCTCTACAACAACTACCAGTTGCGCCGTGTTTACTACTCGGCCTTCAGCCCCATCCCCGATGCATCGAAGATCCTCCCCCTGAAACCGCCGCCGCTGGTGCGCGAGCACAGGCTCTACCAGGCCGACTGGCTGATGCGTTTCTACGGCTTCGGCGCCGACGAGATTGCCCCGGCGGGGAACGACGGCATGCTGCCGCTGGATATCGACCCGAAGCTGGCCTGGGCATTGCGTCATCGCGAGCAGTTCCCGGTGGACGTCAACCGGTCCCCTCGCGACATGCTGCTGCGCGTGCCCGGGCTGGGTGTGAAAACGGTGGACAAGCTCATCGCCATGCGCATGCACAAGCGCATTCGCTACGACGACCTGATCCGGCTGCGCGTGCCTGTAAAAAAGGTGGCGCCCTTCGTGCAGACGCTGGATCACCGCCCTCGTGGCGACCACGAAAGCCAGGTTCTGCGTCGCGACCTGCGCGAACCCGCGCAGCCCGACCTGTTTGGCTGATGTACGGCGTCGTTCTTGACGATGCGTCCGACTTCGACGAGTGGCGGACCAAGGCACGGGCCCTGCTGCTTGCCGGGGTAGATCCTCGTGACGTGGCCTGGCAAGGGGAGGGATTGTTCGGAGGCGTTGCCTTGCCTTCGCCACGCGATATTGCCCTGCCTGCGGTACCGCGTACCTTCCTCGACCTGGCGGCCGTCGTGCTCACGCATAGCGACGAGCGCCGGCACGCAGTGCTCTACCGCATGCTGTGGCGGCTGACCCATGGCGAGAAAGGCTTGTTGAGCATCGCCACCGATGACGATGTGATCTGGGCGCACACCTGCGCCAGGCAGGTCAACCGCGATGCGCACAAGATGAAGGCCTTCGTTCGCTTCCGTGAGGTGACGACGGAGGATGGCAGCGTCTACGTGGCCTGGTTCGAGCCGGCGCATGACATCGTGCGTTGCGTGGCGCCGTTCTTCGTGCGCCGGTTCACGGGCATGCGCTGGTCCTTGCTCACGCCGTCACGCACCGCCCACTGGGACGGCGCGACGCTTTCCTTCGGGCCGGGTGCGAGTCGCGAGGATGCCCCGACGGATGATGCGCTGGAAGATCTGTGGCGCACCTATTACGCGAGCATTTTCAATCCGGCCCGGCTGAAGGTGGATGCGATGCGTCGCGAGATGCCGGTGAAATACTGGAAGAACCTGCCGGAGGCGCGGCTTATTCCCGAACTGGTGCGCGATGCGTTGCCCAGGATGCAGGCGATGGTGGAGAAACAGGCCACGGTGCCCCGGAAGAAAATCACCCCCTTGCAGAAGGCGGCGGACGACGCGCCCGAAGGCAGCCTCGCGGCATTGCGCCGTCAGGCGCAGGATTGTCGTGCCTGCGATCTGTGGAAACCCGCCACGCAGACGGTGTTTGGCGAGGGCCCGGCGCATGCGCGCGTCGTGGTGATCGGCGAGCAGCCAGGCGACCAGGAGGATCTGGCCGGCAAGCCTTTCGTGGGGCCGGCGGGGCAGCTGTTCGACCGGGCGCTGGGGGAGGCGGGTGTACCGCGCGACAAGCTCTATGTCACCAACACGGTGAAGCATTTCAAGTTCGAACCGCGCGGAAAGATGCGCCTGCACAAGCGGGCCAACGCGGAAGAACAGGCCGCCTGCCGGCGCTGGCTGGCGGCGGAGATCGACCGTATCCGGCCCGGGGCGCTGGTGTGCCTGGGCGCCATGGCTGCACACGCGGTGTTCGGAGCATCGTTCAAGCTGATGGAGCAGCGCGGCCAGTGGATCGGGCTGCCCGATGGCCGCAAGGCCATGGCAACGATGCACCCCTCCTACCTGCTGCGCCTGCCCGACCCAGCCGCACGCGAACGCGCCTACGCCGACCTTGTCCGCGATCTAAGCCTGATCACCCCAGAACTCGTGTAGGAGCGCGCCTCGCGCGCGACCGGGTCTGCGACACAGCCGATCATCGGCAGACCGGGCAGCATGTCGCATACCCGGTCGCGCGCGAGGCGCGCTCCTACAGGGCTGAGGGTGTGTCTTGTGTTGTGGTTGGGTCGGTCGCGCGCGAGGCGCGCTCCTACGGGGCGGGTTTGAATTTCTTGAGTTTTTTGGGCACGGATGCGTTTTTCAGCACCACGTATTCCGGCAGGCCATCGGCGCCATACGGTGGCGGCACTTCGCCCTGGATCAGTGGCGCGAGGTAGCGCCGGGCCGCGCTGGTGATGCCGAAGCCGTCCTTCGAGATGAAGCTCTTCGGCATCTTCTTCTCATGGTTGGCGATCTTGTCCAGCGGTGCGGCTTCGATCTTCCACTTATAAGGCTCGTCGGATACACGCACGATCACCGGCATCACGGCGTTGAGGCCTTCGGCGGCGTACTCCACGGCCTTCTTGCCCACCGCGTAGGCCTGCTCCACGTCCACCTTGGACGCGATATGACGCGCGGAGCGTTGCAGGTAGTCCGGCAGCGCCCAGTGATACTTGTAGCCCAGCTTCTCGCGCACCAGCGCCGCCAGCACCGGTGCGGCGCCACCCAGCTGCGCATGCCCGAAGGCATCGCGGGCACCCGACTCGGCGAGGAATCGTCCCTCGTTGTCCTTCACCCCCTCGGACACCACCACGGTGCAGTAGCCCACCTTCTCGACGGTGGCCTGCACCTTCGCCAGGAACGCCTCGGGGTCGAACACGTTCTCGGGGAAGAGGATCACGTGCGGCGCATCGCCGGGCTTGTTGCCTGCAAGCCCGGCGGCTGCCGCGATCCAGCCGGCGTGGCGGCCCATGACCTCGATGATGAACACCTTGGTGGAGGTATCGGCCATGGAGGCCACGTCGAGGCTGGCCTCGCGCACGGCAATGGCCGTGTACTTGGCGACCGAGCCGAAGCCGGGGCAGGTGTCGGTGACCACCAGGTCGTTGTCGATGGTCTTCGGCACGCCGATGCAGTTCACCTCGTAGCCCAGCGCCTGGCCGATCTTCGAGACCTTGTTGGCCGTGTCGGCCGAGTCGTTGCCGCCGTTGTATAGAAAGGTGCGGATGTCGTGCGCGCGGAACACCTCGATGAGACGTTCGTATTCGGCACGATTCTCTTCCAGCGACTTCAGCTTGTAGCGACAGGAGCCGAATGCGCCGCCGGGCGTATGCCGCAGGGCCGCGATGTTGGCCTTGGCTTCCTTGCTGGTGTCGATCAGCTCCTCGCGCAGCGCGCCGAGGATGCCGTTGCGGGCGGCGTACACCACGATGCCCTTGTCCCGGGCCGTTTCGATGACGCCCGCCGCGGTGGCGTTGATGACGGCGGAGACACCGCCCGACTGGGCGTAGAGGAGTTTGCCGGAGGCCATGCGTCGCATCCTTTTCGGGTCGTAAGCCCCGAGGGTACCGCGAGCGGGGCACGTGCGGCGTCCTGCCACGTCTGTGTAACAGCCGTTTGACGCGGCGCGTCACCACCCGTTACCTTGGAACCCATTTTCTCGTGGCCGGCGGCGGGGTTATCCCGGACGTGCGGCGAAATCGGAGCATCAATGCGACTCGTCCTCTTCGGCGCCCCCGGCTCGGGCAAGGGTACCCAGGCGGTCTTCCTCAAGGAGGCCCTGGGCATTCCGCACATTTCCACCGGCGATCTCCTGCGCGCCGAGATCAAGGCGGAATCCGAGCTCGGCAAGAAAGCCAAGTCCCTCATGGACGCCGGCCAGCTGCTCCCGGACGACATCATGCTCGGCATCATCCGCCATCGCCTTAGCCAGCCGGATGCCAAGCCCGGCTTCATCCTCGACGGCTACCCGCGCAACCTGGCGCAGGCCGATGCCCTCGACGTGGTGCTGAAGGAAATCGGCCAGCCGCTCGACGTGGTGATCAAGCTCGACGTGCCCAACGAAGCCATCATCGCTCGCTGCGTGGTGCGCTTCGAGAAGGAAGGCCGCCCGGACGACAACCCGGAAACGGTCAAGAAGCGCCTGGGCATCTACGCCGACCAGACCGCCCCCGTGGCCGAGTTCTATGCCAAGCGCGGCAAGCTCAAGGTCATCGACGGCGTGGGCGACCTCGCGGACGTCACCGCCCGCATCCAGGCGGCCCTCCACGAGGCCAAGGCCGTGAGCGCCTGATCCTTACCGGCCCGCCTTCATGGCGGGCCTTTCGCGACGGCCCTCGCCGTCGCGCCTTGCGATGAAACACGGCATGCGCGTCCATATCCTCGGCATCTGCGGCACCTTCATGGGCGGCGTCGCCGCGCTCGCACGCGAACTGGGCCTCCAGGTGGACGGCTCCGACGCCAACGTCTACCCGCCGATGAGCACCCAGCTCGAACAGCTGGGCATCTCGCTCATGCAGGGTTATCGCCCGGAACACCTGCAGCCCGCACCCGATCTCGTGGTGGTGGGCAATGCGATGGTCCGCGGCAATCCGGCGGTGGAATACATGCTCGACGAAGGCATGAAGTACATCTCCGGCCCGCAGTGGCTGGGTGAGACGCTGCTTGGCGGTCGCGAGGTGCTGGCCGTGGCAGGCACGCATGGCAAGACCACCACCACCAGCCTGCTGGCGCATCTGCTGGAGTCGGCCGGCCAGTCGCCGGGTTTCCTCATCGGCGGCGTGCCGGGCAATTTCGACGTCTCGGCGCGCCGCGGCGAGGGCAAGTCCTTTGTGATCGAGGCCGATGAATATGACTCGGCCTTCTTCGACAAGCGCTCGAAGTTCGTCCATTACCGGCCGCGCATCGCCATCCTCAACAACCTGGAATACGACCACGCGGACATCTTCCCCGACGTGGCCGCCATCCAGCGCCAGTTCCATCACCTGGTACGCACCGTGCCGGGCAATGGCCGGCTGATCGTCAACGCCGAAGACACCTATCTGGCCGACGTGCTCGCCATGGGTGCGTGGACGCCGGTGGAAACCTTTGGCATCGGTCGTGGCGACTGGCAGGCGGAACCGCTCGCCGCCGATGGCTCGCATTTCCGCGTGTCGAAGCAGGGCGACGTACTGGGTGAGATCCGCTGGGCCTCGCTGGGCCGGCATAACGTCATGAACGCGCTGGCGGCGCTGGCTGCCGCGGCTGCGACGGGCGTAGACCCAGTCGCCCTGCTGCCGGCATTCGCCAGCTTCAGCAGCGTGCGTCGTCGCATGGAAGTGATCGGTACGGCAAAGGGCGTCACGGTGTATGACGACTTCGCGCACCATCCCACGGCCATCGCCACCACGCTCGCCGGGCTTCGCGCGAAAGTCGGCAACGCACGCATCATCGTGGCGCTGGAACCTCGCTCGAATTCCATGCGCCTGGGCGCGCATGCCGATGCGCTGGCGCCATCGCTTGCGGATGCAGATCGCGTGGTGTTCCTGCATCGTCCCGAACTGTCGTGGGATGCGGGCAAGGTGACCGGCGCGCTGGACGGCCGCGGCAGTACGGTGCCCGATGTCGATGCGCTGATCGCCGCACTGGCCGCAACGGCAGGCGAGGGCGACCACGTGGTGTTCATGTCCAACGGCGGCTTCGAAGGGGCGCCCCGGCGCTTCTTTGCCGCGCTCAACGCAGGTTAGACTTCCGGGCATGGCCGCGACCACGCCCACACACGACCTGCCGCTGTTCCCGCTGGCGAACGTCCTCTTTCCGGACGGTCATCTCCAGTTGCGCATCTTCGAACCGCGCTATCTCGACCTTGTGCGCGAATGCGCCCGCACCGGCCGCGAGTTCGGCGTGTGCATGATTCTCGAAGGCCGCGAAGCAGGGCAGCCCGCGGTTCCGGCTGCCGTGGGCACGCTTGCGAGCATCACCGATTTCCACACGCGCGAGGACGGCCTGCTGGGCATCGTTGCGCAGGGTGGTCAGCGCTTTCGTGTGTCGCGCACGCGGGTGCGCGGTGATGGCCAGGTGCGCGGGGATGTCACCCTCTGGCAGCCGGAGGACACCCTGCCGGTGCCGGCCGAATTCGGCCTGCTGGCCACCATCCTCGAACGCCTGGCCGAGCAGATGATGCCGCCGTGGCGACACGACGTGGCCGGCCGTGCGGACGATGCCAGCTGGGTCGGCTTCCGCCTGTGCGAACTGCTGCCGCTGGACGCCGACGAGTGCCAGCACATGCTCGAACTGGACGACCCCATCCAGCGCCTGGCGGAACTGCGCGACATCCTCCCCCGCTTCCAGCGCGGCTGAGCCACGTGGGCTAGCTCGTTTGGCGTATGGCCGCTTTCGGCAGGCCGTTATAACGTCGATCCCCGTCGCCGTGGCCTTTCGAGGCGCATGGCGCGTGGGGCTTGCCGGCCTTGCAGGGGTGTCGGCGGCGGGACAGGGAGCACCCGCAAGGGCCGGCAGCAGGCCACGGGCACGGGGTGAGGAACAGTCATGTCGCACGAGGAATCGTCGGGCCATCGCGCCATATGGGGCGAGAGCCAGGCTATCGGGACGCTTCTGCACAACCTGCGCAAGTTCGCTCCCGTGGAGCTTCCGTTGCTGATCACGGGGGAGACGGGCACGGGCAAGGAGGTGGCGGCGCGCACCCTCCATCAACTGTCGCCACGCCAGGACCGGCCCTTCGCGGCGATCAACTGCGGGGCATTGCCCGCCAACCTGGTGCAGTCCGAACTGTTCGGTCATGAGCGCGGCTCGTTCACCGGGGCGACCTCGCGACGCATCGGGCATTTCGAATCCGCCGACGGGGGTACGGTCTTTCTCGACGAGATCGGTGACCTGCCGCTGGATGCCCAGACCAACCTGCTGCGCGTGCTGCAGGAAGGCACCATCGAGCGCATCGGCAGCTGCCGGTCGATCCGCGTGGACGTGCGCGTGCTGGCCGCCACCCACGTAGACCTCGAAAAAGCGGTGGCGCAGGGGCGCTTCCGCGAGGATCTTTTCTACCGCCTCAACGTCCTGCGGCTGCGCATGCCGCCGCTACGGGAGCGCGGCAGCGACGTAGACCTGCTGGCACAGCATTTTCTGGATACCTTCCGCGAAAGCTACGGTACGCGGGCACGTACCTTCAGCGCGGCCGCCCGCCGCGCGATGAGCACCTTCGGCTGGCCGGGCAACGTGCGCGAACTCATGAACCGGGTGCAGCGTGCCGCCGTGATCGCCGACGATGCGCTGATCACGCCCGACGACCTCGAACTCAACGCCGATGCGCCCGGCACCGATCGCGACAGCCTGGGCGGTGCACGCACACTGGCCGAACGCGAGGCCATCGTGGACTGCCTGCGGGCCAGTGCCTTCAACATCAGCGAATGCGCCCGCCGGCTCCGGGTTTCCCGGGTCACCGTCTACCGGCTTTGCAAGAAACACCAGCTCGTGCTCGACGAACTGCGCTGAGGGAACGGGGCCGGTGAAAAAACTCCCGGTTCACAGCGGAACCGGGAGTCCCATTCGCCGCCGGACTTGGCAGGGTCGTCGGACGTCGAACTCCGCGGGCTTCACAGGGCCACGGTGACGGAAGGAGCAAACGCCGTGCCATCCGGGGCGAAGGCTGATTCGCAAGGACTTTTCAGGCCATTTCCCAGCGCAGGCATGCCAGGGCTGTAGCGGGTGAGAATCAGCGCGTTGCACGAGCGCTACACAGGCCGTTGTTCCGGCCGCCCACCCCTTATACGATGTGGATTCCACGCGAGCGCCCCCACGGACCCGGTCCGACTGCCACTCGCGAGGGAAGGATCGATGTCGGACCGCAGAGCGTACCGTGCGATTCCATCCGTCCCTGCTTGGGTCCCGGCGCTGCGGCCGGGTCCCGGAGTTGTTGCAATGTCGTCGCATCCTGTCGAACCCTCCGAGCTCATCGGCCTGGGCAAGCGTTACTGGCTTTCCGTCTACCGTCCCCGCGACGTCATCCTCGATCACGGCAAGGGCGCCCGTGTGTGGGATAGCGAGGGCCGCGACTATGTCGATTTTGGTGCCGGTATCGCGGTCAACGCGCTGGGTCACCAGGACCCTGACCTCGTCGAGGCACTGGTCACCCAGGCACACAAGCTCTGGCACGCCAGCAACGTCTTCTATTCCGAACCGCCGCTGCGCCTGGCCGAAGAGCTGGTGGAGCACGCGCCGTTCGCCGAGCGTGTCTTCCTGTGCAACTCCGGTACGGAGGCCAACGAAGCCGCCATCAAGCTCGTCCGCAAGTGGGCTGCCGGCCAGGGCCGTGCGCCCGAGAACCGCGTGATCGTCACCTTCAAGGGCTCGTTCCACGGCCGCACGCTGGCATCGGTGACCGCGACGGCCCAGCCGAAATACCAGGAAGGCTATGAGCCGCTTCCAGGGGGCTTCCGCTACGCACCGTTCAACGACGTGGCGGCACTGGAAGAAGCCTTCGCCCAGGGTGGCGTCGCCGCCGTGATGCTGGAGCCGGTGCAGGGCGAGGGCGGCGTGATGCCGGCCGATCCGGGCTTCCTGAAGAAGGTGCGCGAACTGTGCGACGCCCACGATGCCCTCATGGTGCTGGACGAGATCCAGTGCGGCATGGGCCGTACGGGCACGCTGTTCGCCCACACGCACGACCACGTCACCCCCGACATCGTCACCCTGGCCAAGGCGCTGGGTGCCGGCTTCCCCATCGGCGCCATGCTGGTGGGCCCGAAGGTGGCCGACGTGATGCAGTTCGGCGCGCATGGCACCACCTTCGGCGGCAACCCGATGGCGGCGGCCGTGGCCCGCGTGGCGCTGCGGAAGATCGCCTCGCCGGAAGTGCTGCTCAACGTGGAGCGCCAGGCCAACGACATCCGCAAGGGCCTGGACAAGCTCAACCACGAATTCCACCTGTTCTCGGAAGTGCGTGGTCGCGGCCTCATGCTGGGCGCGGTGCTCGATGCGGCTCATCAAGGCCGTGCTGGCGAAATCCTCGACATCGCCGCCGCCCACGGCCTGCTCATCCTCCAGGCCGGCCCCGACGTGCTGCGCATCGTGCCGCCACTGACCATCACCGACGAAGAAGTGGCCGAAGGGCTGCACCGCCTGCACGCCACGCTCGCCGAATTCGCGGCGAAACAGGCAAAAGTAGCGTAATAAAAAGCCCGGCCATGGCCGGGCTTTCCTGTAGGAGCGCGCCCCGCGCGCGACCGGTTTCAGCGACACCCCACACCTGTAGGAGCGCGCCTCGCGCGCGACCGGTTTTTCGCGATATCGATCCTGTCAGAGCGTGCTTTGCGCACGACCGATGGTTGCGACACCCCCGGTCGCGCGCAAGCACGCTCCTACAGGGCGGCGAACACCGTGTCCGCCGCGGCGATGGTCTCCTCCAGCACCGCATCCGAATGCGCACTGGACACAAACCCCGCCTCGAACGCCGACGGCGCGAGATACATCCCGCGCTCCAGCATCCCATGGAAGAACCGGTTGAACGCCTCGACGTCGGCTGCCGTGGCCTGCGCATAGCTCTCCACCGTTTCACTGGTAAAGAACAACCCGAACATCGCACCCACACGATTCACGCTGAAGGCCACGCCATGCTTCTTCGCAGCAGCGGCCATACCGTCGGTAAGCCGTACGGTCCGCTCGGCCAGATCGGCGTGGAACCCCGGCGCCTGAATCAGCTCCAGCATGGCAAGACCCGCAGCCATGGCCACCGGATTACCCGACAGCGTACCCGCCTGGTAGATCGGGCCCGCCGGCGCCACCTGCTCCATGAGGTCGCGACGACCGCCATAGGCACCCACCGGCATGCCGCCACCGATGATCTTGCCGAAGCAGGTGAGGTCGGGGGTAATGCCGTAGTGGGCCTGCGCGCCACCCAGGGCCACGCGGAAGCCGGTCATCACCTCGTCGAAGATCAGCAGCACGCCATGCTCGCTGCACAGCTCGCGCAATGCCTGGAGATAGCCCGGCTTCGGCGGGATGCAGTTCATGTTGCCGGCGACCGGCTCGATGATGAGGCCGGCGATGTCCTTGCCTTCCTGGGCAAAGAGCAGGCGGGCGGCGTCGATATCGTTATAAGGCAGGGTGAGCGTGAGGTCGGCGGAAGCCTTGGGCACGCCAGGCGACGTCGGCACGCCGAAAGTGAGCGCACCGGACCCGGCCTTTACCAGGAAGCTGTCGCCATGGCCGTGGTAGCAGCCTTCGAATTTCACGATCTTCGTGCGGCCCGTGGCGCCGCGGGCGAGGCGGATGGCCGACATCGTGGCCTCCGTGCCCGAATTGACCATGCGCACCATCTCCACCGAGGGCACCAGCTTTACGATGGTCTCGGCCATCGTCACTTCGGCGGGGCAGGGCGTGCCGAACGACAGGCCGTTGCGCACGGCACGCTCCACGGCTTCGCGCACGGCAGGATGGTTGTGGCCGACGATCATCGGACCCCACGAGCCCACGTAGTCGATGTACCGCTTGCCCTCCACGTCCCACAGATAAGCGCCATCGGCGCGCTCGGTAAAGAACGGCTCGCCGCCGACCGACTTGAAGGCGCGCACGGGCGAATTCACGCCGCCAGGCAGCAGCTGGCGGGCGCGGGCGAAGAGTTCGTGGTTCGTGGTCATCGGGTGGTTCCGGTGAAGAGGTCGGCGAAACGACGCGTGGCAGACTGGATGTCCGCAGCGGCGAAGATGGCGGAGACGACGGCGAGGTAGTCCGCGCCGGCGTCGATCACGACCTTCGCATTGTCCGGGGTGAGGCCGCCGATCGCCACGACGGGAAGGCCCAGCGCCTTGACCTGCGTCAATACGTCATGCGGCGCCACAGGGGCATGCGGCTTGGTGGGCGAGGGATACATGGCACCGAAGGCGAGGTAGTCGGCCCCCTTGCCGGCCAGTTCGCGAGCCCGCTCCAGCGAGCCGTAGCAGGACACACCGATGATGGCATCGGGGCCCAGGATCTCGCGAGCCTGCGCGATCGACATGTCTTCCCGGCCCAGGTGGACTCCGCCACCGGTGAGCTTCGCCAGCTCGACGTCGTCATTGACGATGAAAGGCACCTCATAGCGCGCACAGATCCGCGACAGCTCGTCGGCCTCGGCACGTCGTCTTTCGGCGTTTCCGCTCTTGTCCCGATACTGGAGAAGGCGGGCGCCACCAGCGAGGGCGGCCTCCATGGCGGCGAAGAGGTCCGGGCGGGGACCATCGGTGATGGCGTACACGCCCTTGCCGTGCAGGCGGGATCGGAGGAGGGTGGACATGGCGATTCTCTTGTATTCGGGCGGGCGTCGCGCTGGCGCCGCCGCGCCGGGGGGTGACAGAATGTGGGACTTCCTTGTCAGACCACAGTACGCAAAGCCATGAGCCAGAGCACCGAAACCACCCTTCGCAAATGGATGTGCGTCGTTTGCGGCTTCATCTATGACGAAGCACTGGGTCTCCCGGAGGAAGACATCGCCCCGGGGACACGCTGGGAGGATATCCCGGATACCTGGACCTGCCCGGACTGCGGTGTGACCAAGGACGACTTCGAAATGGTCGAAATGGACTGACGCGCCTTCAGGCACGTCACCGATAGCATCAGGGGATGGGGCGGACATCGTTTTGCCCCATTCCGCCAGCCGCAAGGCAGAAAAACCTGCTTCCATGATCCCCAGGGCCGCGCAATGCGAGCCGTACCGTGGAGGAAGCAGCCATGCAGCAATTCATTCCTTTCGACGACCAGTGGGACGAGCTTGCCCGGATCGACCCGGCCGCCCTCGTCCCGTATCACGTGGGCGTGCCCTGCGAGCACGCCCTGGCGGACGATTACTGCACCTTGCCCCAGTCGCCGTCGACCTTGAGCGCATCGCCAAGCTTCAGCCCCAGCTTGCCGGCCACGCCGCCGTTCAGTTCCAGGACGTAGCGGGCGCTACGGTCGCCGCTGGGATAGATGGCGCATGGGTCGGCCTTGCACGGCTGGGCGTTCAGCTGCATCGCCACGAGCTTGAGATCCTTGTCGAAGTAGAGGATGTCCAGCGGCACCAGGGTGTTCTTCATCCAGAAGGAGCGCGGCTCGTCGTCGGCGAAGACGAACAGCATGCTGTGATCGGCGGGAATCGACGTGCGATTCATGAAGCCCATGGCGCGGGAATCATCGGTCGTGGCGAATTCGGCGGAGAATCGCTTGCCGTGCAGGACCACCGCTGGCTCGGTCGCCGCGTGGGCGGCGCCCACCGACAGAAGAAACATCGCGGCGGGAAGGAACCGTTTGATCATCGCCATACCTTATTAGTGTGGAAGAGAAGTGCGGAGTGTACTCCCCAACTTTTTTTCAAAAATGTGTCTGCACCCCCTTCACAGAACGAAATGTTCTCGCTAAGTGATTGATCTTTGACAGTATGCGCAGGTGAATTGTGTGGACGCCTTGCGATGGATTGACGATGTCAACCAAATGCAAGTGTCCCACTAGAAAGAAGTCAGC
>NZ_JAARLZ010000013.1 GCF_011759365.1 Luteibacter anthropi | reverse complement strand
CCGCCCAGATCTGCCTGCGTTCGGCTGCCGATAAATGATGCCAAAGCCTGACTGTTCTGCTCATGATGCCCACCTCCGTCCCGATTAGACGCTGGTGTTGCACCGACCGGTTGAGATCGCCCCGTGCCTCGGCAGGAAAGGCCGGCCTTCCTGGCCGGCCCCGCTACGCGGCCTTTTCCGCCCGCTCCCCTCACCTCCATCAAGTCGCGCCAAGGGCCGCCCCCGCCGCCTCTACCGATCTCACGGTGATCTTGTAGGAGCGCGCCTGCGCGCGACCGGTTGTCGCGAAAACCATCATCGTTTCGATGCATCCGGTCGCGCGCAAGGCGCGCTCCTACAGGGATACGGTGTCGTCGGGTGCATCGCTTCCTACCGCGACATCCCCCAAAGCCAGACCGCCCCCAGCGACGCGCCCACTAACCCCGCACTCGCCGCTTCAAACACCATCCCCGGCCATTCCTCCCGCGGCAGCAGACACCCATGCGCCGCCATATCCCCCACGGCAAACGACCCGGCAATAAACGCCACAAACGACAACACCGAAAACATCCGCGCCCCCGTCGCCAGCGAACAGGACTTGCCATAACTGCTCATGTAGATAAGCAGGTTCACCACCAGCAACACCAGTGCGACACCCACTTCCCATAGCCCCACGATCACTTCGCGCCTCCCAGCGCACGCACCTCGTCCCACATGCGCCGCACGTTCGCCTGCTTGGTGCATTGCAGGCCCATGCGATACAGCACATTGACGCCCGACATCGCCCGGGCCACACAGCGTTGATTCGGCAATTCGGTTTCGGCCATGTACTCCGCAAGGACGGACTGCATCGCCTCGGCATACGCCTGCCACGCGGTCGCGTCATTCATCAACGTATCCATGCTGGCCTCGACATTCAGGCCAAAGCTCCCCTCGCCGAGGACGCCATCGTCTTTCGGATCACTCATGGTTTGGTTTTTCCCTGGTACGCCGCCTTCCGAGCGGGGCACGCCAAGGGCCGTGCCCCTCATCGACTCGGGCGACGAGATCTCACGATTCCCGCGTTTTGTCCGGTTTTCTCACGAGCAGGGCGCTACGCGCCGGGTGCGACGGCAGAGCCAGAAACCGTGAGGAATCAGGACGAACGCGGGCGTTAGCCGCGTCCTGACGAGCGTTTAGGACGTCCCTGGACCGTCCGGGACAGACGGTGGGTGTGAGAATGCCTTAAGATTTGGCACAGCCATAATCAACTCCTAAGCGGTTGGTTTGGTCAGCGGGCGGAGGTGTTAGCGCACCTCCGTTCCGCGTCTTTCTCGATACGTCGAGCGATGGTTGTCTGCCGAGCCATCAACGAACGAGCAGACAACGCGCACACCGTAGCAAATTGCGGATGCGTTTGGGTATGGAAATATTCTCAAAAATCACCCCCGTCGTTCCTGCGCACGCAGGAACCCTGCGCCTCGGTTTGCCAGCAAACACGATGACGTTGCATCGGCTTTGGCACCGATCGTTTCGATATCCATCCAGCGCCACACAATCCCTGTAGGAGTGCGCCTTGCGCGCAACCGGATGCATCGAAACGATGAAGATGTTCGCGATAACCGGTCGCGCGCAGGCGCGCTCCTACACGACAGTAGTTACGCCAGGTTAGTCGTGAGGTGGCGCCGGTCGCATCGGCGCTCCATCGTGCGACACCGCATCCCTGTAGGAGCGTGCTTGCGCGCGACCGGTGGTATCGAAACGATGATGGTGTTCGCAACAACCGGTCGCGCGCAGGCGCGCTCCTACAACAGCCTGCGATCACGTGTGGAGAGGCGGCGGGGGCGGCCCTTGGCGCGACTTGATGGAGGTGAGGGGAGCGGGCGGAAAAGGCCCGAAGGGGGCCGGCCAGGAAGGCCGGCCTTTTTCGCCGAGGCAGGAGCCGAGTCGAAAAACCCCGCACGCTCCCCGTGCCCGAAGGGGCGAAGCCATAAGACACTGAGCCGCGCAGCGGCTCCTCCTTTCCCGAGGGACACCGCAAGCCGGAGCGCCAAGGGCCGCCCCCGTCGCCTCGTTCGCCGCCACGCTCACGCGCCGAGCGCGAGGCCGACAGGCGAGCCCACCCTACGGAACGAACCCCACACAACTGCGCAACAACAAACCCCAATCACACGCAACAAAACCATTCAATGAGAAAAACTACCAACACACGACAGTGTGTCGCACATCACAAACTTGCCGAATAGCCACTAGTTTTTAGGACAAGTCCTAATAGTCAGATAAATCCCCTACCCCTAATCTTTTCCTCAAGCCGGCCCAGTCCGGCGACGTGGCAAGCCTTCGCTTGCCCGGGGAGGATCACCGCCATCACTGCATCCACGTCGTGCATCCATCGATGCGCAACGCGATGGCGTGCAACACAGACCAATGGAACGACGAGTGCGCGACATGCCTGTGACAAACGGGGCAAGGGACTGCTGCGGCCAAAAACCGCTCAGGCCGGTCCATTACAACGCTCTTACCCTGGCCATCGCCGCTGCCCTGCTGTCGGCTGCCGACCCTGTATGCGCAGCAGACGCTTCGGCAGCGCCAGGTGGAAGCGCCATTACGTTCAATAGTGCTTTCCTCATGGACGGCGACGAAGTGGATCTCTCACGGTATGCCGCTGGCAATCCTGTGGAGGCCGGGCCGAAGCAGCTGGATCTTGTCGTCAACGGCGTCGTGCTGGATCGACGGGAGATCGTTTTCGTATCCACCGATGTTCCCGATCATGCAGCGCCCTGCCTCACGATCAACCTGCTCACGGTTGCAGGTGTCCGTCCGGATGTACTGGCGAACGCACCCTCCGGTGAGGCCGCTTGCATCGACCTCAAGGCACTCGTTCCCGATGCGACTGCCACCTACGACAGTCATGCACTTCGCCTCAGCCTCAGCCTTCCCCAGGCTGTGATGGCCAATGATCCGCGGGGCTATGTCGATCCTGTGCTCTGGAACTACGGCGAGACAGCGTCGTTTCTCGATTACACGCTGAATGCCCAACGGACACGCGGGAATACCAATGCCTATGCGAGCCTCATGGGTGGACTGAACCTCGGTGCCTGGCGGCTTCGTCATCGCGGATCGCTTCAGTACAGCACGCGCACCGATACGCATTACCAGTCGTTCACCAATTCACTGGAGCGTGATCTTCCCGGTTGGCGAAGCCAGCTTCTGGTGGGACAGAGCTATACCAGTGGCCTGTTGTTTGATGGCGTGGGTTTCGTCGGCGCCCAGGTGGTCAGCGATGATCGCATGCTTCCCGATGCGCTGCGCGGCTATGCGCCCGTGGTTCGCGGCATGGCAACGACCGAAGCGCGTGTCACCATCCGCCAGAATGGCTATGTCCTCTATGAGGTGACCGTCGCTCCCGGTCCCTTCGAGATCAACGATCTCTACCCGACCAGCTATGGCGGTGACCTTGAAGTCACCGTTCACGAGGCCGACGGTCGCGAGCAGCGCTTCACCGTGAACTTTGCTGCCGTTCCCCAGGCACTGCGTGAAGGTGTTTCCCGTTTCAGTGTCACTGCCGGTCGCTTGCGCATGACGCAGTCCCGAGGTGGCAACAAGCCCTTGTTCACCGAAGGAACCTGGGCGCATGGCATGAACAATTACCTGACCCTTATCGGCGGCGCGCAGCTCAGCAACGACTACCGCGCGGTACTGGCCGGTAGCGCCATCAATACGCGATGGGGTGCGTTCGGCGCCGACATGACCGTGGCGCGCGCGACCTTGCAACGCCGCCGAAGCCATAACGGCAGCAGCTTCCGCCTTAACTACCAGCGCAACTTCGCCGATGCGGGCACCAACTTCGGACTGGCGGCGTATCGCTACAGTACGGAAGGTTTTTACACGCTGGCGGAAACCGCGCAGTCACGTGGCGGGGAAGATGTGGGCTATACGCTGTCGCGTGCGAAACGGCGATTTCAGTTCAACCTTTCGCAACGGCTTGGCGACAGGTCTTCGCTTTATATCAGTGGTGGTCATGTCCGCTACTGGTCGAGCCGTGGCACGCAGACCGATTATCAGATCGGCTTCCAGAGCGCCGTTCGCACAGCGAGTTACAGCATCTCGGCAATGCGGACGCGGGATATCGTCGGCCGCAACGACAACAGCATCCAGTTCACCCTGAGCATGCCGCTGGGCGGAAGCAGCCGCGCACCCAGCCTCAGCACATCGTTGCAGCGCAGCCGCCGCGATACGAGTGCGCAGGCTTCTATCAACGGCACCGCCGGGGATCGCGGCAACCTGGGCTACAACATCGGTGCTTCGCAGACACGCGGCGACTCCGCTTCGTACTACGCCAGCGCGTCGTACACCAGCGCGCTGGCCCAGTGGAGCGCCATGATGGCCCGCTCGCAGGACGCCACTACGACGGCGATCGGTGCATCCGGCGCCATCGTTGCCCACGGTGGCGGCATCAATCTCAGTCCGACCATCAGCGATGGCTTTGTACTCGTGGAAGCCCGCGGCGCACGGGGCGCCTACGTGGGCCAGGGCGAGACCCGCGTTGCACGGAACGGCTTCGCAGTAGTGCCGCAGGTTACGCCTTATCGCTGGAACAGCGTCAGCATCGATCCCCAGGGACTCTCGCACGACGTGGAGCTGTTGCAGACGAGCCAGCGGGTGGTTCCTACGGCCGGCGCGATGGTGAAGCTCACCTTTGCCACGAAGATCGATACCACCGTCTATATCCATGCCAGGGCACCGGGAGGTCCGCTCGACATTCCCTTCGGTAGCGATGTGCGCAACGAAGCCGGCGAACGGGTGGGCACGGTGGGCCAGGGCGGCATGATTCGCGTGCAGGGCGATCACAAGACGTTGGTGGTCGGTCAGGCCGATACCGAGCAGTGTCGCCTCGACTATGCCGTGCCGGAAACGTCCGACACCAGCGGCCTGCGCATGACAGAGGCTATCTGTCATCCCGGTCGTATCGAAAGCCCACCCGTACAGTCGGAGGCTTCCCTGTGAAGATCAAGATCACATCAGGTATCGCCATGGCGGTACTTCTTCAGATGCTGTTCGTGCGTACGACAAGAGCAGACAGCCAGGTCAGCATCAGCGGCAAGGTAAGCCCCGGCACCTGCGAAGTCACCCGCCCCATCGTGACATGGGATCCGATGTCCGCTGCCGACATCCGTGCACACGGTCGCTTATCCCGCAGTACGAAGTTCTTCGATCTGGGTTTCAGTGGATGTGTTGGCGTGTCGTCGGCATCCATCACCTTCGGCTCCGTCAGTGACCGTGACCCCATCGAGACAGACACGTTCCGTAACACCGCCGGCACGCCGGCACCGCACCTGTCGATCTGGATACAACGCACGGACACGTCGGGCAACTGTCCCGCGCATTACTCGACCTTTGTGCCCGGATCACCCTTCACATGGGGCATCGGCAGCGCAGACCAGGTCATGAAGCTATGCGCCACCTACTGGAACACCGGAAGCAACAACGTTACCGCTGGCGATGTCAGCGCAACCATCGCCGTCAGTGTTGCTTATCACTGATCCCCCTCCCCCTGAACGAGGCATCCACATGAGGCGTCCCACAACTCATTTTCCTGCCAATGTCCATCGACGACTCCGGCGTATTTCCGTGATCGCGATGGTGATGTTCTGCGCGCTATGTCTTCCTGTCCCGGGTCTTGCGGACAGTCAGATCAACCTCAACGGAAAGATCACGGCTGGCACCTGCGTGGTCAATCACCCCGCCGTGATCTGGGATGAAATTTCAGCCGGCGACATCAAGGCGCATGGACGAGTGGCCGAGAGTGCCAGACTATTCGATATCGAACTGAGCGGCTGCGCCGGCGTCGCCTCGGCAAAATTCACGTTCGGTTCGGCGTCGGACAACGATCCGGGGCAGACGGACACATTCCGCAACACCGCTACCTCACCGGCACCTCACCTGACGATCTGGTTGCAGCGTGCCAACGCCGCAGGCGCCTGCCCTACCAGTGGCTCGGTGCAGGCACCTGGCTCTACCCACTCCATGCTCATCACCGGACCCGACCAGACCCTGCCGATGTGCGCTACGTACTGGAACAAGGGCAACGACGATGTCACTGCCGGTGACGTCAGTGCCACGATCACTGTCGGCGTCACCTACAACTGAAATCCTTCCACGACCGAGACCGTTTCATGACGAAACATGCCCTGCTCACGATGACCGCCCTCGGCATCACCTTGCTCACCGCCCTGCCCACACAGGCCCAGAATGCAGCCACCATCAGGCTCACGGGACGCGTGAAGGCCGGCACCTGCACACCAAGCAACCCAACGATAACGCTGCCAGAGATGTCGGCGAAAGACATGCTCACCAACGGACGTATCGCGGCCAGCAATACACCACTGACGCTACAGCTCACGGGATGTGCGGGCGTCACGCGTGCCGACCTTACGTTTGGCACCACGGCGGATCGCGATACCGATACCACCACTGTCTTCAAGAACAAGGCCACGGCCGCTGCACCGCATACGGCCATCTGGCTGGGGCATACGTCGTGCACCGCCACCGGCAATGACATCACGCCGGGAGCGACGCGTGCCGTCACCGTTTCGAGTGCCAGCCAGTCGGTTCCGCTGTGTGCGGCTTACTTCAAGAAAAGCACCGGGTCGATCACCGCTGGCGACATCAGCACGACGTTCAACGTCAGCATCACCTACTTCTGACGGGTCGCCGCCATGCCGCATTTCCCCTGCCCGCTCATTCTGACCATGGCCTTGCTGATGCCATGGCCAGTGCTGGCCGACGGCTCGCTGACGTTCCAGGGCAAGGTGCGGGCAGGTACCTGCGATGTCCATGTCGACGACGCCGCGAAATCCGTGACGATGCCGTCGCTTCGCGCCGACGAGCTCACCTCGTTGAACGATGCGCCCGTACCGTCGAGCGAAACGCCGTTCGAACTTCGTCTGGTGAATTGCCGTGGCGTGCGCAATGCGTATCTGCAGTTCTCCGGTACGACGACGGGACCGGCAGCCGCGCAGTATGCAAACATCGGTGATGCAAAAGGCGTCGCCTTGCATCTCATCGACGCGACGCGGCGCGATGTCCTCTCCGCGTCGGGTTTTCGCGTCAGCCTTCCGATTGCCGGCAGTGCCGTGACGTACGCCGCACTGGCGTACTACTTCCGCCTCGGCGTGGAGCAGGTACGCCAGGGCAGCGTCTCCAGTGCCGCCACGGTCATCGTTTCCTACGACTGATCCTCCACGACCGACGGCTTCCCGCCCGGGCGAAAGCCGTCGGACCCACACCACCCGGGCCCAACGCACCTCATCAACGCAAGGAACGTCACCTCATGCAGACCAAGCTCCTCCTTCTCGCCGCCTCGCTGGCTTTTGCGCCCACGTTCGCTACGGCAGGCACCGTGCAGTTCACCGGCGAGATCGTCGCGTCCACCTGCGATACCTCCTCCGGCGCCGACAACCTCACCGTCAACCTCACCCCTGTCGATGCTGGCGCCCTGTCCGCCGAAGGCCAGACTGCCGGTCACCACGTGCTGCCCATCAAGCTCACCTGCACCTCGGCGTCTGGCCGCAAGGTGGCGGTGAAGTTCACCAGCGCCAACTTTGCCGATCCGGTCACGGGTCACCTGAAGCCGGACACCACCAGCACGGCCACCAACGTGCAGCTGGCCATCTACAACACCGAAGGTGAAGTGCAGCAGTTCAACGCCGCGCCCACCGCCAGCTCGTGGAAGGACACGACCAACGGCGATATCGCGCTCGACCATACCGTGGCTTATTACGCCACCGGCCCGGCCGGTGAAGGCACGATCCGCGCCAACGCCACCTTCGACGTCGTCTACCAGTAAGCCATCCGCTACCGGCGGCCGCCTACCCCGGCCGCCGGTACGCGCTCCATCCCTTTCCCCGAGGTCAACCATGTTTCCACGGAAGATCCGCCTGCTGGCATGCGCCGGCCTGATCGCCACGTCCACGCTCATGCCCGCTCATGCGGGCGTGGTCGTAGGCGGCACGCGTGTCGTCTTCAACGAAGGCAGCAAGGAGCAGACGATCCAGATCACCAACCAGGGCAAGGTACCCGCCATGGTTCAGAGCTGGATCGACGATGGCGATGCCAATGCGCGCCCTCGTACGATCCGCGTGCCATTCGTGCTTACTCCCCCCCTGACACGGCTGGACCCGGGCCAGGGCCAGACACTGCGTCTTACCTATCTCCCCATGCCCGACAAGCCCATGGCAGCCGATCGCGCTACGGTGTACTACCTCAATGTGCTCGAGATTCCTCCGGCGCCGGAAGCATCACAGGGCGAGAACACGCTCCAGCTGGCAGTACGTACACGGATCAAACTGTTTTTCAGGCCCAGCGCGCTACAGGGCCTGCCGCGGGACGCTGCCGGCAAACTCCGCTGGCAGGTAGGAAGCGAGGCTGAAAGCGACCATATCGATGTTACCAATCCGACCCATTACTACGTCTCGATCAACGAGGCGACACTTCCCGATGGCCGCGTGACGAAAGAACCCGCGATGGTTCCGCCGCATTCCAGCGTGCGGATGGCGATCGGTGACGGGAGGAACGACAAACGCCCTGAAGCTGGCAAGGTGGCGTTTCAGTGGATCGACGACTACGGCGCAACGGTGGATACGACAACGGCGATTCTTCCATGAGGAAGGTAACCATCAAGCCCATGACTATTTCTCTTTGTCGCGCCATAGGACAACATGGCGGCAAGGTCGCGTCCATATCCTTTCTCGGACTACTCTCCTCGCCCGTCCTCGCGTGCACCGGAACGACAGGAGGCGGAAGCTTTGGACACACCACCAATGTCCCCATCGAGTACAGGGAAGCATCTCTGGGAACCAAACTTTCGAGTTCAGACTGGATGGTGACCGGTACTGGCTCCTACTACACAGGCTGTGCGCCGGATGAGCGCGTACCTATCGTGGCCCATATCACAGGGCCACTCACCTACGTTACCGACCTGGCGTATGGCGGCCGGATCTACGGCCTCTACCAGCTCAGCCCTACGTCACCTTTGTACATGTTCCAGCATGTCGCGATCATCGGTGCAAGCGGAAGCACATCGCAGACGGAAACACCCGTGCGAAACATTGACGAGATCATCAGTGCCGGGGCCATACCTCCTGCGGGTAACACGGAAACCCGTAGAGCGACATTCATACGCTATCGAATCGTTGCACGCGGCAGCCTCATGACCGCAGCATCCGGTCGCCTTACCTTCAGCATGACACCGGTGGACTATCCTTCTCTGACGCTCCGCCCTACCAGCAACCAGACCATCACCCTGCCACTTCCCACCTGCGCCTTTCCCGACCAGGCGATCAAGCTCGACGATATCGATGCAACCACCTTGTCTGCTCCCGGTCCATCGGCCTATTCGAAACGCTTCGATGTATCAATGGACTGTAACCTGGCAGGGAAAACGCTTCGCTTCAGCATCAGGGATGCCACCACACCGGGAAATGCGGCTACGGAACTGGCCCCTACCGCGGATTCCACGGCACAAGGCGTCAGGCTGCAGATCTTGCGCGGAAGCATGCCGCTGGCCATGAACACGTCTTGGAACACGCCTTCGGTCAAAGGCAACATCACGCTGGAACTGGCGGCTCGGTACTACCGCTTGCCGGGTGCATTTCTCTCGGGAAGCATTGGGGGAAAAGCCACTTTGATGGTCGACTATCAATGATGCTTCGACGCTTTCACCTTGCCAATCGCTTCATCGCGTCGATCGTCGCAGGGCTCGTATCGGCGCCAATGAAAAGCATGGCATGCACCAGCGCCTCCACCGGAGGCAGTTACGGCGACCGCATCACCATCGCGGCGATCGATGCGGATGCACCCACCACGCGCGTACTGAAGGGCTGGTCATTGCTGACCGGGCGTGGTCAGGACCATTATTTCTCCGGCTGCTCGTTAACGGAACGGGTCGCTATTTTCTCGCGTGGCGAGGGCATCCTTCGACCCGTATCGATCGTACCAAACGAAGGGTACTGGTATACGGGATATGAAATGACGCCCTCATCACCGCTACTGATCTTCCGGTTGGTCACGCATGTCGGAAGCGTTCCCGGTGGAGGCGCCAGCGTGCCGGTGACCAATCTCTCGAGCATTCTTAATCCTGGCGAAGTACCCTCTGCGGGCAACGTTTTCACTTCGCGGGGAGCGTATCTCGAGTACGCCGTGGTCGGCAGGGGAGCAGCGATGACGTCCGTCCCGGACCGACTGGCTGTGACCTTTACCACCACCCCTCAGGACTACCCTGGCATATCCATTCCATCCGGCCTGCGTTTAGCCGTCAACGTCACGCAGCCCACGTGTCGCCTGTCCCAGGTATCGTTCCGATTGCCTGATATTGCTGCTTCCGAACTTTCGGCACCCGGACCAGCAGCCAACACAGCACGCTTCACCGTCGGCCTGCACTGCGATGGGGATGGCCGTTCCCTTCGCCTGACAATGAAGGACGCACTCAATCCTGGCAACTTTGGTACAGAGCTGTCACCTGCCGCCGACTCGACTGCGCAAGGCGTATTGCTTCAACTGCTACGTGACGATCGTCCCATCGCCATGAATACCTCATGGAGTACACCATCGATCAAAGGAGATAGCTTGCTGACGTTTGCTTCGAGGTATTTCCGCAAGCCGGTGCCTCTGCTTTCCGGCAGCATTGGCGCCCAGGCCATGTTGACACTCGATTACAACTGATTCTCTCCGTGACGCCGGGTTACCGCTCGTGCGGGATCGACAGGCAGGGGACATCGTGCCGGTAGCAGCACCGGCGCGATGAAATGGCCCCGGCGCGTTGGGGAGCGCGACGGGCCATGGGACGTCGCTCCCGTGCGAGCGGTAACCCGGCGTCATGGAGACAACTGCTTCTGTAGGAGCGCGCCTTGCGCGCGACCGGGTATCGTGAGGTGCATCCATCGATATCGTTTCAACCGGTCGCGCGCAAGGCGCGCTCCTACAGGGGTTAAAAAAAGGCCACGATTGCTCGCGGCCTTTTCATTTTGCGTTGTCGTCGGGGCTTACGCCGCCTTCGACGCCTGCATCTTCTCGGCCTTGCGCACTACGGCGGCGCGCAGCTCGTCGCCATCGAAGTCGTCCACCGAGATGAATTCGGCCACCGCATCGCGCACGCGCTGGAGCAGTTCACGCTCCGCCGCGTTGATGGCACCGAGCTTCTCGGCTTCCACCAGCTGCTCGTTGTACGTGTGGGCGCGCAGCTGGCCGCTCTTGAGCGCCTTGACGAACTTGCGCTCCACCGGCTCGGCGGCGATCACGTCAGGCAGGATCGCGTTCATGCGGCCGACCGTGTTGTTGGCCGTGGGCGTGATGTACGACCAGGTCATCAGGCGATCGCGGGCTTCGCTGGGCGCCGTGATGAGCGCTGCGACGCGACGGCCCAGGCGATCGGACGGCGGCACTTCGCGACGGCCCCACGGGAACACCAGGGCGCGCAGCAGCCAGGCCACCGGGCGCACCGGGAAGTTGCGGATCACGCCGTCGAGCGCGTTCTGGATGCGCCACATGCACTCGTGGAACGCCCAGGCGAGCAGCGGGCGATCAGATTCCGGACGGCCGGTGTCTTCGTAGCGCTTGAGCATCGCGCTGGCGATGTAGAGGTACGAGAGCACGTCGCCGAGGCGGGCCGAGAGCTTTTCCTTGAACTTCAGCTTGCCGCCCAGCACGCCCATAGAGACGTCGGCGCACAGCGCCAGCGCCGCCGAGTAGCGGTTGAGCTTGCGGTAGTAGCGGCGGGTGTAGGCATCGCCGGCGGTGTCGCCGATCTTCGCCGCCGTGAGGCCCAGCACTAAGCTGCGCACCGCGTTGGAGAAGCCGAAACCGATGTGGCCAAACAGCACCTTGTCGAAGGTCTTCAGGCGCTCGCGGTAATCGGCGATGCCGAGCGTCTGCATTTCCTTCAGCACGTATGGGTGGCAGCGGATGGCACCCTGGCCGAAGATCATGAGGCTGCGCGTCATGATGTTCGCGCCTTCCACCGTGATGGCGATGGGCACGCCCTGCCAGCCGCGACCCATGTAGTTCTTCGGGCCGAGGATCACGCCCTTGCCGCCGTGCACGTCCATCGCATCGGCCGCGATCTGACGCGACCATTCGGTGGCGTGGTACTTGGCGATGGCCGAGGGCACGGCCGGCTTCTCGCCACGGTCCACGGCAGCGGCCGTGGCACGCGAGAGCGCCTGGGTGGCGTAGGTGAGGCCACCGATGCGGGCCAGGGCTTCTTCCACGCCTTCGAAACGACCGATGGCCAGGCCGAACTGCTTGCGCATGCGGGCGTAGGCACCCGTGGCAGCCACGGCCATGCGCGAGGCGCCGGTGGCGTTGGACGGCAGCGAGATGGCACGACCCACCGACAGGCACTCGACCAGCATGCGCCAGCCCTGGCCGGCCATGTGCGGACCACCGATCAGCACGGACAGCGGAACGAACATGTCCTTGGCGTGGATCGGGCCGTTCTGGAACGGCGTGTTGAGCGGGAAGTGACGGCGACCGATCTGCAGCCCCGGGGTTTCGCGCGGCAGCAGGGCGAGCGTGATGCCCAGGTCTTCCTTGTCGCCCAGCAGCTTGTCCGGGTCGTACATGCGGAAGGCGAGGCCCACGATGGTGGCGATGGGCGCCAGCGTGATGTAGCGCTTGTCGAAGGTGAGGCGGATGCCGACGGTTTCCTCGCCGTTCCACGTGCCCTTGCAGACGATGCCGAAATCAGGAATGGACGTGGCATCGGAGCCTGCGTACGGGCCGGTAAGCGCGAAGCAGGGAATCTCGCGGCCATCGGCCAGGCGCGGCAGGAAGTGGTTCTTCTGCTCATCGCTGCCGTAGTGCATCAGCAGCTCGCCCGGTCCGAGCGAGTTGGGCACGGCCACGGTGGAAGACAGCGTGGCAGACATGCTGGACAGCTTCTGCAACACGGCCGAGTGGGCCAGCGCCGAGAACCCGAGACCGCCGTAGCTCTTCGGGATGATCATGCCGAAGAACTTGTGCTTCTTCACGAAGTCCCAGATTTCCGGCGGCAGGTCGGCCAGTTCGTGGCTGATCTGCCAGTCGTCGACCATGGCGCACAGTTCTTCGACCGGGCCGTCGAGGAAGGCCTGCTCTTCCACCGATAGTTCCGGCTTCGGCTGCTTCAGCAGTTCGGACCAGTTCGGCTTGCCGGAGAACAGCTCGCCTTCGAAACCGACGGTGCCGGCTTCCAGCGCCGTCTGCTCCGTTTCGGAGAGCTTCGGCGTGACCTTGGCGAACATCGACAGCAGCGGCGCCGAGATCTTCTTGCGGCGGAAGTCGACCATCAGCAGCGGCACGGCCACGATCGCCAGCAAAATCAGCAGGACGATGGTGGTGACCGGGGCGCCGGCAAGGATGCCGACGACGAGCGTCGTCACCGCCGTGGCGATGGCCCACGTCTTAAGGGACGTGCGGTGGTAGGCACATGCACCGGAGGCGATGAGCGCCGCCAGCACAACCAGGATCGCAGACATGGGTGTCACCTCATTACGTTCGGCTCGATGCCGGGTTTACTACGAAAAGCGTCTCAGGAAAGTGTTTCGACGAACCGTGCTATCTCGCGGGTGAAGGCGTCGTTCGCGTCGCCGGCCACCATATGGGTGGCATCGGCCAGCGAGACATGACGCGCATGCGGCACCACGCGGAGGAATTCGTCGACGGTGTGGCTGGACACCACGTCGCTGCGCGCGCCAGAGAGCAGCAGCACCGGCACCTGGATGTTCGCCGCGGCGGCGAACAGGCGGGGCTGGTAGCGCTCGCTCTCGTGGACCACGCCGTCGAGCATGGCCGGGTCCCAGTGCCAGCGCAGGCGACCATCGTCGCCCTGGCGCAGCAGGGGCTTGAGCTGTTCTTCCGTCTTGCGTTCGCGACGATGCGGCAGGTAAGCCTCGATGGCCGAGGCCGCCTCGTCGTAGCTGGCAAAGCCATCAGGGTGGGCGCGCATGAAGCCGAGGATGCGCTCGACACCCTTCGTCTCCCAGCGCGGCGTGATATCCACGAGCACCAGGGCCGAGAACGGCGCGGCGTATTCCGGCTCACCGGCGGCCACCATGGCCAGCAGGCCACCCATGGAGGCGCCGATCAGCACGGGCTTGCGGCCCGCGGCGGGCGTGGCGTGCTTCGTGACGGCCAGGAGGTCGCCGACGAATTGTTCCATATGGTATTCGCCGTCGGCTGCCCAGGCGCTCTCGCCATGACCGCGCGCGTCGAAGGTGGTGGCGTCGTAGCCCTGACCCGCCAGGGCACGGGCGCTGCCGTTCCAGGCGTGCCGGGTCTGGCCGAAGCCGTGCGCGAACACCAGCGCGGGCTCGCGCTCGCCGCGCCAGTGCTGGGTTGCCAGGGCGAGGCCGTCGTACGAGGCCAGGCGCTGCCGGGTGGAGGGGACGGTGGTCGGTTGGGCTACCATACGGCCGAGTATGTGGTTTGGGGCAGAACCCGTCAATACGCTCGCGTATGGACATGCAAGGCCCGCAAAGTCAAGGTCTTATGCAGCATGCCGGGGGTGCCCCGGATTGCAAATGGCCCTGTCTCCGTTACCATGCGCCGATGAACGAAGGTGCCAAGAACGAACGCGTCCGTCTGTCCGCCGAAGACTGGGAAGACGGCGCCCTAGCCCTGATCGCCGAACAGGGCGTCGGCGCCCTTGCCGTCGAAGCGCTTGCGAGGCGCCTCGGCGTCACCAAGGGTAGCTTTTACTGGCACTTCCGCACCCGCGAGGCGCTGCTTCAGGCAGCGCTGGAACGCTGGGAAGAATACGGCGAACGCGAAGTGCTTGCCGAAATCGAGCGCATCCCCGATCCGCTGAAGCGCTTTCCGGAACTGTTCCGCCGCGTGGCGCACGAGCTGCAACCCCACCGTGTCTATGCCGCCCTGCTGAAGGCACTGGACCATCCGCAGGTGGTGCCGGTGATGGCGCGCGTTTCGCAGCGGCGCATGGACTTCCTCACCCGCCTCTACGGCGAAGCCGGTCTCGAACCGGTGGCGGCGCTGCATCGCGCGCGCCTTACCTACGCGGCCTATGTGGGTTTCCTGCAACTCAACTTCACGCTGGGCCTGCCGCGCATCAGTCACGAAGAATTCGACGCCTACGTCGAACACATGATCGCCACGCTCACGCCCGCCAGGCCGCACGGCTGAAGCTGAATGCCCGGCGCGCGTTTTGCTGCGCCGTGCCTTGCCAATACCAGGAAGCGCAAACTACTGTCGCGCCTTGCGTTTACCTGGAGACCACAACGGATGCGTTCGCAAGGCAGTTCCCTGGAAGCCCTCAATCGATGGGTCGACGATGTCGCCCGCCTGACCGGAGCGGCTTCGGTCCTCTGGTGTGACGGCTCGGACCAGGAATACGCACGACTGGTAGCAACCATGCTCGAAAGCGGCGATTTGCTCCCGCTCAACGAGACCACCAACCCGCGCAGCTACCTGCACCGCTCGCATCCCTCGGATGTCGCGCGCGTCGAGCACCTCACCTTCGTCTGCACGCCGGAGCAGGACGACGCGGGCCCGAACAACCACTGGATGGCGCCGGCCGACGCCCACGCGAAGATGGATGCCCTCTTCGACGGCGCGATGCGCGGCCGCACGATGTACGTGATCCCGTATTGCATGGGCCCCATCGACTCGCCGCTGTCGCGTTGCGGCGTGGAGATCACGGACAGCCCGTACGTGGTCGCCAACATGAAGATCATGACCCGCATGGGCGCCCCTGCCCTGGCGCGCATCGAGCGCGAGGGCAGCTTCGTGAAGGGCCTGCATTCCACGGGCGATCTCGACCCGGATCGCCGCTTCATCATGCATTTCCCCGAAGAGCTCACGATCAAGTCGATCGGCTCGGGCTACGGCGGCAACGCCCTGCTGGGCAAGAAGTGCCATGCGCTGCGCATCGCCAGCCACCAGGCACGCCGCGAAGGCTGGCTGGCCGAGCACATGCTTATCGTGGGCATCGAGAATCCGAAGGGCGAAAAGCACTACATCGCCGCTGCGTTTCCGTCGGCCTGCGGCAAGACGAACCTCGCCATGCTCATCCCCACCGAGGGCTACCGCAAGGCGGGCTGGAAGGTCTGGACGGTCGGCGACGACATCTGCTGGATGACGCCGGGCAAGGACGGCCGCCTGTGGGCGATCAATCCGGAAGCCGGCTACTTCGGCGTAGCCCCGGGCACGGGTGCCAACACCAATCCCAGCGCGCTGGCCACGCTGGGCCACGATGCCATCTTCACCAACGTGGCCGTCACCGCCGACAACCGTCCGTGGTGGGAAGGCCTCGACGAAGGCAAGCCGGTTACCGACTGGCAGGGTCGTCCGTACGATCCGGCCAACGGTCCGGCCGCGCATCCCAACTCTCGCTTCACCGTCAGTGCGAAGCAGTGCCCCAGCTGGGCGCCGGAATCGGAAGACGCCGCGGGCGTGCCGATCTCGGCCATCGTCTTCGGTGGTCGCCGTCCGTCACTGGTGCCGCTGGTGTTCGAGTCGAAGGACTGGGCGCACGGCGTGCTGGTGGGTGCGGCGATGGGGTCGGAAACCACGGCTGCCGCCACAGGCGCGGTGGGTGTGCTGCGTCGTGATTCCATGGCGATGAAGCCGTTCTGCGGCTACAACTTCGCCGATTATTTCGCCCACTGGCTGTCGTTCGACAAGCCGGGCGCAAAGCTGCCGCGCATCTTCCACGTGAACTGGTTCCGCAAGGATGCCGATGGTCGTTTCATGTGGCCGGGCTATGGCGAGAACCTTCGCGTGCTCGACTGGATGATCCAGCGCGTGCAGGGGCTGGCCAGCGGGCACGACACTCCGATCGGCACGGTGCCGGCGCGTGGCGAGCTCAATACCGAGGGGCTGGCGATTCCGGCGACCACGGTCGATGAGCTGCTGCACGTGGATGTCGAGGGGTGGATCGAGGAGCTCAATGCCATCGGCACGTACCTTGATGGGTTCGGTGAGCGCATGCCCGAGCGGTTGAAGGTCGAGCGGGAGAAGGTGAGCAAGGCCCTGGAAGCGGCGCAGGATCAGCGGGCGGAACGGGTGGCCTGAGGTTCCGGCACCGCCGGTCGCGCGCGAGGCGCGCTCCTACAGGGCGCGTCGGATGGACTTTTCGCATTGCCGGTCGCGCGCGAGGCGCGCTCCTACAGGGCGTGTCGGGTGGACTTTTCGCATTGCCGGTCGCGCGCGAGGCGCGCTCCTACACAAACCGTGCCTGCGCGGCCGGGCCGAAATGGCGTTTGTAGGAGCGCGCCTTGCGCGCGACCGGACGAATCGAAACACCCACACCGGCCCCAATACCCCCTCCGGTAGCCCCACTTCAACCCTCCCAGGCCCTCGTCCCGACGAAACCGCCCTGCGGTCCGACGAAGCGGCCGAAACATCCCCTTAAACCGTTTCTCCCCTGCCGGCATCCAAGCTGGCAAGATGAACGCCCTATGCCTCGCCGCCACTTCATTCATGCAGCCTGAGCTGCCCGCCGCGTCGACCGACGACGACATCGTGCGGGCCGCCGTGGCCGGCGATCGCAAGGCTTTCGAAACCCTGTACCGCAAGCATTCCGACCGCGTCTACGGTGCCATCCTGCGCCTGGCCGCCTTCGACCATGCCCGGGCGGAAGACCTCACCCAGGAAGCCTTCGTCCGCGCCTGGCAGAAGCTCGACGGCTTCCGCTTCGAGAGCGCCTTCGGTACCTGGGTCTACCGCCTGGCGGTGAACGTGGCGCTGATGTCCATACGCGCCCGCAACGCCGATCCGGTCAGCATCGTCGACGACGAACACCTGCCCGACATCGCCGACACCGACAATCCCGTGCGCGCCATCGAGCGCGCCGAACTGGAAAAGGCCATCGCGGCACTACCGCCGCGGGCCCGCGCCGTCCTCGTGCTGCACGACGTGGAAGGCTGGAAACACGAGGAAATCTCCATCGAGCTCGGTATGGCGGTGGGTTCCTCCAAAGCTCAGTTGCACCGTGCCCGCGGCCTGCTACGCCGCGCGCTGGGAGATACGCCATGAACGAACTCGACTACCTGCGCCAGATGCGCTCGCTCAACCGCCCGGTCGCGCCCCAACGCGACCTGTGGGCCGGTATCGAAGCGCGCCTCGACGAAGGCCGCCCCGCCGCTGCCGTCACCCCGCGACAGCGCCGGACCCGCCCCTGGCTGATGGCCGCCGCCATCGCCGGTGTCGCAGTCCTCGGAGGCGGCATCGGCCTGCATCTTGTAGCGCCGACCTCCCTCGACGACATGGCCGTCGGCCCGGCATGGAAACCTGCCGACCCGCGACTGGCCGGTGCCGCGATCCAGCTCGATGCCACCCGCATGGAGCTCAACCAGGCGATGCGCGAGGCCCCCGACTCCGCCGCCCTGCAACGCCTGATGCTGCGCACCGAACGCCAGCGTGAGCGCCTGCGTAACTTCGACAAGCAAGCCGGCTAACAGAACAGGCAGGATTCCCCCATGAAAACCTTCTACATCGCCCCCCTGCTGCTGGCCTTGTCGATCGGCCAGGCCCTGGCTTCCACTCCCATCAACCTGTCGAAGGATATTCGCCCCAACGCGAAGATCAGCATCGACAACGCCAAGGGTGACGTCACCGTCACCGCCTGGGATCGCAACCAGATCCAGGTCACCGGCATGCTCGGCAACGGCGCCCGCCCGCTGGAACTCGACGGCGATGCGAACAGCATCGACATCCGCATCGAAGGCGGCGGCAGTGGCGACGGCAAGAAGTGGTTCAGCTGGGGCAACGACGCAGCCATGCAATCCACCACCCTCAACGTGCGCGTGCCCAAGGGCGTCAGCGTCGAGGTGAAGGTGGTCAGCGCCCCGGTGAGTATCGACGGCCTCGACGGCGGTAAAGTCGAAGTCGAATCGGTCAGTGGCCGCGTGCGTGCCAACGTGCGCTCACCCGACGTGCAGATGCAGACAGTGAGCGGCACCATCGACCTCGCCGGCCGTGCCGACAAGGCCGACCTGCAAACCGTCTCCGGCGACATCACCGCGCCGTCTGTCATCAGCAAGGTCGATGCGCAGACCGTTTCCGGCCGCATGACCATCGGTGGCGGCCCATGGAGCAGCGCCAACTTCAGCACGGTGTCGGGTGACACGCTGATCAACGGCGGCCCGGCCGCAGCCGGCAAGATCACCGTCGATGCCATGAGCGGCGACGTGCAGTTGCAGTTGCCGAACAATGCGTCCACGAAGCTCGAAGCCAGCACCTTCAGCGGCGACATCCGCACCGACTGGGGCAACCCGTCGCGCAACGACGATGGTCCGGGCAAGGAGCTGAAGGTAACCATCGGTGACGGTCGCGGGCTGGTGCACCTGGAGTCGTTCAGCGGCGACGTAAAGGTGCGCAAGGCCGGCAACTGACGTAAAACCCGCCTCTTAAGTAGGAGCGCGCCTTGCGCGCGACCGAGGTATCGCAAACGATGAAAATTTTCGCGACAACCGGTCGCGCGCTGGCGCGCTCCTACAAGATCACCGTGAGATCGGTAGAGGCGGCGGGGGCGGCCCTTGGCGCGACTTGATGGAGGTGAGGGGAGCGGGCGGAAAAGGCCCGAAGGGGACGGGTCAGGATGACCCGTCTTTCCTGCCGAGACAGGATGTCGAGTCAGGAAACCCCGCACGCTCCCCGGGCCCGAAGGGGCGCTAGCCATAAGACACTAGCCGCGTCAGCGGCTCTCCTTTCCCGAGGGACACCGCAGGCCGGAGCGCCAAGGGCCGCCCCCGTCGCCTCTGCAATGCCACGTTCCAGCGCCGATGCGAGGGCGACAGGCGAGCCTTTCCTACGGAGCGACGCACCACATGGGCTGCTTTACTACGGAGCGCAACGTTCCAACCGGTCGCGCGCGAGGCGCGCTCCTACAGGAGCAGGTCACAGAAAAGGCCGCGGATTCGCGGCCTTTTTTTGGGATCTTAAAGATCCTGGTGGTACTGAACGTACGGCGTGCGTGACTGGTCGGGCTCGGTGAGCGTGGGCCCGCTGTTGGCCGGGCCATTGCCCGACGACCAGACATTCTGCGCACCCACCGACAGCTCACCCCGCCACGGCAGGCGGAAGGTGACGCCCAGGTCGATGGAGTTCCAGCGACGCTCCGGATTCAGGCCCGCACCCGGCTCCGGCTGCATGCTGCGGCCGGTGATGGTGCCGTAGAGCGGACCACGGTCGATGCCGAAGCTCAGTGCCTTCTGGTCGACGGCACCGACACCGAGCAGGTTGCCCGGCAGCAGGCGGATGCGGCCGAAGCTGGCACCCACGTCGATACCACTACGGCCGCCAAGATCGACGCGGCCATGCGCGTTGAGCTCCGTGCTGGACGAGAGCGAACCGAACGGCAGGCCCGAGAGCGTGGACATGCTGGGCAGCACGCGCGGCAGGGCCGGGCTGTTGCCCGACGGCCGTGTGGAGCCCACGCCGACACCCACGCTATAGCCCGAACCCCGCCAGGTGGCACCCACTTCGCTGCCGACGATGCGCGGCGGCGCACCCGGCGACGTGCAGCGGTCGCCATGGGAGCTGGCGGAGGCACCGCAGGATTCCGCGGAATTGATCCAGCCCTGGCCACTGATGGTGGCATGTGCCTGCACATCGGGGCCGAGGTCGTACTGCACGCCATTGGAGACGTATTGACCGGCCCCCAGCGGACGCGGCGCCAGCGGATTGGTGGGGTCGGGACGGTCGTCGGAGCGGACCGAAAGAGCCCGGCCATCCGGTGAACGCCAGAGGGGAACCGAGGAATTCTGGGGATCGGAGCTGCCGTCTGCCACGTCCGCAGCCACCGGCTCGGCATACAGGCGCTCGCCCGTGCCTTCCGGTGCCATGCCCACGCCACGGCCTGCCGCGATAAGCGGCACGAGCAGAAGCAATGCGGGCAAGGTTCGGCGCATGGAAACCATTGATCGGAAGCGGCTTGATGTCCCCCCGGACCCCGGCGCAAGCCGACGCCCGTGGTTGGGTCAGTGTAGCTCGTTTTACTTTTTACTAACACCCCGGGGAGGGCACCTTCAGGAATCAGGATAGCTGCCGTTTATGACCGTCCAGAGGGGTTGCAACGCTCAGGCGCAGGGCCCGTGAGACGGGTGAGGCCGGCCCGTCGCGCGACCGCCGCAACGCATATAGACTGAACCGACCACGACCGGGACCTACGTCAGGCGATGACTATCGCTCCATCCCAAAGCCACGCTTTGCAGACGGCCGGTTCCGGCGAGGTCGAGCCGTTGCATGACGCCGTCGAGCGCCTGTTGCGGGCCGCCGACGCCGAAGTCGTGCGTGGCGAATGCGAGGCCTTTGCCCGTTGCCTGCTGCCGGATGCCCGGGTGGACTGGCACGAGAGCATGCCCCCGGCCGGTGCCGGCGAGTCGGTGTTCGAGCTGGGCAACGACCCGCAGACCGACCGGACCCTGTTCCTGTCCATCCCCGAGCATGACGGCGGCACCTGGGCCGACATGATCGGCTGGCTGGGCCGCCTGGCCGGTGCCCGCCTGCGCCAGCTGGCGGAAACGGCCAACCTGTACGAGGCGATTTCCCGCCTGGCCCTGGCCGAGCGGCTGCAACGCGCGCTCTACGCCATCGCCGAGCAGGCGGGCGCCGAGCACAACATGCGCGACATGATGACGGCGCTGCACAGCATCGTCGGCAGTCTCATGTACGCCGAGAATTTCTTCATCGTGCTGTACGACGCCCAGAGCCGCACGGTGCGCTTCCCCTATTTCGTCGACTCGGTGGACGACGATCCGCCCGATCCGGAAACGATCCGCCCCATCGAGGCCATCGAGAACAGCCTGACCTGGCACGTGCTCCAGGGTGGCCGCCCCTTGATGGGCTCCAGCACCGACCTGGAACAGGAACTGCCCGGCCCCAGCGTGCCGATCGGCCCGCCCAGCGACGACTGGCTCGGCGTGCCCATGAAGCGCGGCGACGAAGTGGTAGGCGCCCTCGTGGTGCAGAGCTACCGCGACGACACCCGCTATACGCCCAACGACCGCGAGCTGCTCACCTATGTGGCGCAGCATGTACAGACGGCACTGGAACGCCGCCAGGCACACGAGGAACTGGAACGCCGGGTCACCACGCGTACGGCGGCCTTGCGCGAAGCCAACCGCGTGCTGCGCCAGCAGGTGCTGCAGCGCCAGCGAGGCGAGCGGTTGCAGGCCGCCTTGTTCCGCATTGCCGAGCTGGCGAACACCTCCGACAGCATCGAGAATTTCTACGCCGCCGTGCATCGCGTCATCGGTGGCCTGCTCTACGCGCGCAACTTCTATATCGCGCTGCTCTCCGAAGACCAGAACAAGCTGACCTTTCCCTATTCCGTCGACGAACTCGATGGTTCGCGCGAGCCGCGCGAACTGGGGCGCGGGCTCACCGAATACGTCTTGCGCAATGGCAAGGCCCTGCTGGCCGACCGTGCCGAGATCGACCGCCTCAACCGCGACCAGGTGCTCTCCACCACGGGCGCGCGTTCGCTGCACTGGCTGGGCGTGCCGTTGATCTGGAACGAAAAATCGATGGGCGTGCTCGCTGTACAGAGCTATTCGCCCGAGCACACCTATAGCGCGCGCGACCAGGAACTGCTGACCTTCGTCAGTTACCACATCGCCAATGCGCTGCAGCGCAAATACACCACCGAATCGCTCAAGCAGGCCTATGCCAGCCTGGAGCGAAGGGTCACCGAACGCACGCGTGCGCTGGCACTGGCCAACCGTGACCTGCGCGAGCAGATCGCCGAGCGCGAACGCGTGGAGCGTCGCCTCAAGTACGAAACCCTGCACGACTCGCTCACCGGCCTGCCCAACCGCACCCTGCTGCTGCAACGGCTGGAGCAGGCGCTGAACCACTACCGGGAGAACCCGGGCGAGCTGTTCGCGGTGCTGTTCATCGACCTGGATCGCTTCAAGGTCATCAACGATTCCGTGGGCCATCTGGTGGGAGACGACCTGCTGTTCCAGGTCGGCGGTCGTGTGCGCGCCTGCCTGAAGACGCGCGATGTCGTGGCGCGCCTGGGTGGCGACGAATTCGCCGTGCTGGTGGAAGGCATCACCGATCCGCAGGCCGCCACGCATATCGCCGAGCGCATCATCGCCCAGTTGCAGACCCCATTCCGGCTGGGTGCGAAGGAGATCTTCACCTCAGCCTCCATCGGCATTGCGCTACCCACGCCGGATTACACGCGTCCGGAAGAACTGCTGCGTGACGCGGACTCCGCGATGTATCGCGCGAAAGACGAAGGCCGTCACCGCGCCGCCGTGTTCGACGACCGGCTGCGTCGTGAAGCGCTTTCACTGCTGGAACTCGAAGGCGACCTGCGCCGTGCGCTCACGCGTAACGAGTTCGTGCCGTTCTTCCAGCCCATCGTCGACCTGGAAAACCAGCGCGTGGTGGGCTACGAAGCCCTGCTGCGCTGGCGCCATCCGGAACGCGGTCTGCTGCCGCCGGGCGAGTTCCTCGCCGTGGCCGAGGACACCGGCTGCGCCGAAGCCATCGACTGGCAGATCTTCCAGCAGGTGGCGCGCCAGACGCGTGCGCTCACGCGCGACGAAGGCTTCATCAGCATCAACGTGTCGGGCAGCCATTTCCGCTCGCCCGATCTCGATCAGAAGCTGCTCGACCTGCTGGCCCAGCACAAGGTGCCGGCCCGTTGCATTCGCGTTGAAGTAACCGAGCGCGCACTGCTGGAGAACCCGGCGCAGGTCAAGCGCATCCTCGAAAACCTGCGTGCGCATGGCGTGGGTATCGCGCTGGACGATTTCGGCACGGGGTATTCGTCACTGAGCTATCTGCATCAGTACCCGATCGAGACCCTGAAGATCGATCGCTCGTTCGTGACCGAACTGCCGGCCGAGGACAACGAGGCGCACAGCACGGCCGTGGTCCGCGCGATCCAGGCGCTGGCCAATTCGCTGCATATGCATGTGATTGCCGAGGGCATCGAAACGGAAACGCAGGTGAAGGCACTGCGGCGGATCGGTTGCCGGTTCGGGCAGGGGTTTCTCTTCGCCCAGCCGGCGCCGGCGAGCAAGTGGCTTGGGGCGCCGTTGTCGTTGGATGCGTGAAAAGCGGGTATCGCCCTGGACCGGTCGCGCGCAAGGCGCGCTCCTACAAGGCAAACATGTAGGAGCGCGCCTGCGCGCGACCGGCCCAGGGCGCCGTTGTGGAAACGATTCCGCACGCCACCAGTCCAAGGCTCCCTCGTAGGAGCGCGCCTCGCGCGCGACCAGTCCAGGGCGTAGCTGTAGGAGCGCGCCTTGCGCGCGACCTGTTCAGGGCGCAGCTGTAGGAGCGCGCCTCGCGCGCGACAGCCCGGCTACTGAAGCGTATGCGACACCGGCGGCGTATCGCCTTCGGTGAGCAATTGCCCTGCATCCACGCGGTCGAACAGGTACTTCGTGGCGCAGAACTCGCAGACGACTTCGATCTCGCCGTTACGCTCTTCCAGTGTCGCTTCCACTTCCTCGCGTCCCAGGTTGCGCAGCATGCCCTCTACGCGCTCGCGCGAGCAGGTGCAGCCGAACGCCAGCGACTTCGGCTCGTAAAGAAGCACCGTCTCCTCGTGATAGAGCCGGTAAAGCAGGTCTTCCGGAAGCGTCTCCAGCATCTCTGCCGTGCCCAGCGTGGAGGTAAGCATGCCGATACGCTCCCAGGCATCGGCATCCTCTTCGGCCGCGCTGTGACCACCCTCGCCCGGCACGGGCTGCAGCATCAGCCCCACGGCACGCTCGCCATCCGCCGCCAGCAGGATACGCGTGGGCAACTGCTCCGACCGGCTGAAGTAGCCTTCCAGCGCCTCGCCGATGTTCGCGCTGTCCGCGAGATCGACGATGCCCTGATAGCGGCCACGCTCGGCGCTGCCTACCGTGATCGCCAGCATTTCGTCATCCATGCTGGCCAGGTTCACGGCTTCACCGAGCGCATCGGCATCGAAGCGAGCCAGGCCACGCAGGCGACCACGGTCGGTGCATTCGCTGAACAGCAGGCGCACCGCGCCCTGGCTCTTGAACTCCAGCGAAAGCGAACCATCGAACTTGATGTTGCCCGTGAGCAGTGCACTGGCGGCCACCGTCTGGCCCAGCGTGTCGCGCAGGGCCTCGGGATACTCGGCGCGCGAGGCGATCTCCCGCCAGCTGGCGCCAAGCCGCACGAATACGCCGCGCACGCCCGCCTTTTCAAGCATGAAGCGGTGCAGGACATCGTCGGTCAGGGATGTGTGGGGGGTCGTATCGCTCACGGTGCTCTCCTCATGATCCGACGGAAGATGGGGCCTGCGGGGCCCGGCGACAAGCCCGCTCCCGCCGCGCCCCTATACTGCGCCATCCCCCCTTATCGTGTGCCCATGAGACCGAAGCCCCGCCGCCTGCTCCGCCTCGTCCTCCTGCTGGTTGCCTCCTGGCTGGCCCTGTCCGTGCTGGTGGTGTTCGTCCTGCGCTTCGTGCCGCCGTGGACCAGCTCGGTGATGCTCCAGGATCGCCTGACGGCCATGCTGGACGGCGACCATAGCTTTCAGTTCCGCCATCGATGGGTGCCCCGCGAATCCATCTCGCCTTACGTCGGCATCGCCATGGTCGCCGGCGAAGACCAGAAATTCCCCTTCCACCATGGCTTCGACGTGGACGCCATCCAGGATGCCATCGACGCCGCCGACGAGGGCAAGCGCCTGCGCGGCGCCAGCACCATCAGCCAGCAGGTGGCCAAGAACCTGTTCCTGTGGAACGGCCGCAGCTTCGTGCGCAAGGGACTCGAAGCCTGGTACACCGTGCTCATCGAAGCCCTGTGGCCCAAGAAGCGCATCCTCGAGGTCTACATGAACAGCGTGGAGCTGGGCGACGGCATCTACGGCGTGGGCGCCGCGAGCGAGGTCTACTTCCATACGACGCCCGATCGCCTCAATGCGACGCAGGCCGCGCGGCTCGCTGCCGTGCTGCCCAACCCGGAACGCTTCCGCGTGGATGCGCCCAGCGCCTACGTGCAACGCCGTGTCGCATGGATTCTCCAGCAGATGGGACAGCTCGGCGGCCCGGCCTACCTGGACCGCCCCGCGCCCGTCCGCGGACGCGTGCGCTGACGCCTTCACCTGTCGCTTACTCCGCCTGTCGCGCACCGCGCTAGACTGGGACTCCACGCGGCACTAGGCCGTGCACAGCCAGCGGAGTCGAGCATGCAGCAGGTCAAGCATCTCCTGGAGGCCAAGGGCAAGGGCGTATTCGCCGTGGCTCCCGACGCGCCGGTGATCGACGCGATACGCATCATGGCCGAGAAGAATGTCGGTGCCCTGGTGGTCATCAAGGGCAGCGAACTGGTCGGTATCGTTTCCGAACGCGATTACGCTCGAAAAGTGATCCTGAAGGACCGTTCCTCGCGCGAGACGCCCGTGGCCGACATCATGACGGCGAGCGTCATCACCGTCGCCACGGACACCACGGTGGACGAGTGCATGCGCCTGTGTACCGACAGCCGCTTCCGCCACCTTCCCGTGGTGGACAAGGGTCGCGTGGTCGGCATGGTGTCCATCGGCGACCTGGTGAAAGCGGTGATTTCCGAGCAAAAGGAAACCATCAACCAGCTCGAAAGCTACATCACGAGCTAGCGTCGTCGTTTTCCGGCAAGAGGTCGGGCGAGGTGGCCGCGCGTTTTGCGACGAACGCGGCCACGCCGGCCAGCCCCGCGCAGATCAGGCCCAGCGTCGCCACCGTGGCGCCCATGCCACGCAGCGCTGTAAGCCCCGTGGTGACCAGCAGGTCGCCGAGGCGCCATACGGTGGTCTCCACGAAGTTCTTGCCCTTGTAGCGATCGTCACGCGGGATGCGCGTGTACAGCGCATCGCTGGCCGGTTTGGTCATGCCATAGGTCATGCCGCGCGTGCCGATCTGCACGATCGTCACCAGCGACACGGCCCACCCGAACAACGCCACATCCACCGGTCCGTGGATGGCCAGCGCCACCAGAAGCAGGAAGTTCACCACCGACGGCAGCACCATGGCCCAGACCGCGCCCAGCCCACGCAACAGCATGGGCGTGATGGTGAGCTGGAGCAGCGCGCCGAACAGGTTGATCGCAAGATCCAGCCGCGCGTAGAACGCCGTACGTCCGGCGATATCGATGTAGTGCGTCTTCGTGTAATCGGCCATCAAGGCGTAAGCCACGGTGCCCACGCCATCGCTGAGCAGCATCAGCAGGGTCATGTTGCGCAGGAACGGGCGCGCGATCACGGCCTTCACGCCATCGAGGATCGAACCCCCGATGGGCGCGCCGCCACTGTGGTCGTTGGCGGTGGCCTTCGATGAGACGGCCAGCAGCAGTCCCAGGGCGAGCAGCAGGGTGAACGCGGAGCCCAGCAGCAGCGGAGGCACGCCGATCTTCGCGACAAGCAGGGACGTCGCCAGCGGGCCGACCAGGGCACCGGCCATGCCACCGAAGGCAATGAAGGGGAAGACGAGCCGGGCCTGCATGCTCCGGTAGACGTCGGCCATGACGCTCCAGAACAGCGACACCACGAACAGGTTGAACACGCTGACCCAGACGAAGAACACCCGTCCCAGGTTCACCGCGCCGATGCGATCCTGTGCCGAAAACGCGGGCATGAAGGCCACGAGGCACACCGCGAAGAACACATAGCTGCCACCGAGCACACGACGCCGGGGAAACCGCGAGACCAGCCACCCGAATACCGGTGTCAGCGCCAGCATCACCACGAACAGGATCGCGTAGAACACCGGCAGCGACGACGACCCCGCCGCGCCGATGAGCTGGTCGCGCACGGGGCGAATCACGTAGTAGGAGGTCATCACGAAGAAGAAGGCGATGACCGAGAGCGCGAGGGTGATCCCATCGCCCAGGGCGGCGTGTCGACGAGCGTTCACGGGGAGGGCCGGCATGTCCGGTGGAGGCGGGCAAAGCCTAACACGCGTTCACGGCTACGAATGCGTTGTCGCGAGGCCGGAACTGGCAGACAATCGAGGCATCCAGGTATTGATGGCGCGCTCCTGCGCCGGGCTTTCGCGAGATAAGCATGTCGTCGTTTCGTTCCGTTTCCCTGCTCGCCTGCGCGCTGACCGCCACGCTGGCCACCTCCTTCGCCTTCGCTGCACCGCCTCCGCCGAAGCCTGCCGTCGTCAGCAACGACCCGCAGTATGTGAAGCTGCCGCCGGAGCGGGTGAAGGAAACCATCGAAAACTACAAGCGCTGGCTCGACGAGGCCGAAGCGCGCGACGCGGCGCCGGCCCTGGTCACGGCCATCGTGGTGGATGACAAGGTCGTCTACGAGCGTGCCTTCGGCTACGCCAACGCGAAAACGAAAGAACCTGCCACCCCGGAAACCGTATTCCGCCTGGCTTCGCTGTCAAAGGCCTTCGCCACCGGCGTCACCGCCGTGCTGGTGCGCGCGGGTTTCCTCAGCTGGGATACCAGGCTGGTCGACGTGATTCCCTACTTCAAGCTCAAGGACATGCAGGCAGCCCAGCAGGCCACCGTGCGCGACATCCTGGGGCAGCGCCTGGGCCTGCCACGCAACACCTACGACGCGATGCTCGAAGCCGATGCGCCGTATGAGGAGCTGGTCCGCAAGCTCGACGAGGTGGATCTCTCGTGCAAGGTCGGCGCCTGCTACGGCTACCAGAACGTGGCCTTCAGCATGATCGGCGACGTCATCTACGCGCAGACGGGCGATTACTACTTCCGCCAGGTCGAGCGCCGCATTTTCACCCCATTGGGCATGACCACCGCCAGCTACGGCCGCGATGCGCTGGAATCGAGCAAGAGCTGGGCACGTCCGCACCGCGGCGGCCCGCATAACTGGATTCCCTACGAACCCAACGACGCCTACTACCGTGTCGCTCCGGCAGCCGGTGTGAATGCCAGCCTGCGCGACATGGAGCAATGGCTGATCGCGCAGATGGGCGGACGTCCGGACGTCCTGCCCGCGCAGCTGCTGGAGGTGCTACACGCACCGGAAGTATCCACGCCGGGTGAGGAACGCTCGCTGCCCTGGCGTCGCTCGCGCGTCACCGATGCGCATTACGCCCTGGGCTGGCGCGTGTTCCGCTACGGCAACGAAGACCTGATCTACCACGCCGGTGCCGTGTCGGGTTACCGCACCATGATCGGCTTCTTCCCCAAGTACCACGCTGGCGTGGTCAGCATGTGGAACGGCGCAGGCCCGATGCCCGCCGGCCTGATGCCCATGGTGTTCGACAGCCTGCTCGGCCTGCCGCACGTGGACTGGGCCGGCGTGGAAGGCCCCGCACACCCCGCCGCACCGGCACCGAAGGCCAAGGCCAAGGCGACGACGAAGTCCAAGGCCGCCCCGACCAAGAAAGCCGCCCCCAAGAAGAAAAAGAAACCCTGACCCGTTGTAGGAGCGCGCCTCGCGCGCGACCCGACAGGGCGACAACGACCAACAAAGCCTTGCGACGATCAGGCAGGAGACCCAACGGCCCGCCTGATGGTCGCAAGGCTTCTCCGTTCTATACGACATCCTGAGGATGTCGCGGACAAGGTCCGCTCCTACAACAGCACCGGCCGCTCACTCCCTGTAGGAGCGCGCCTCGCGCGCGACCTGCCGTCTATCGTCCCAGGTTGAACTGCAACCGACGGCGCAGGGTCACCACCATCGGCTCGCCGTTGCGCGTGGCCGGCTTGAACTCCCAGCGGCTGACGGCGTCGGTGGCCGAGCGGTCGAAGACGTGGCGCGGCTGAGAGTCGAGCACGGTGACATTGCTTACCGTGCCATCGGTGCCCACGGTCATCTCGATATCCACCCAGCCTTCCTGGTTCGCGCGCATGGCGGCCGTCGGGTAGCGCGGCTTGACCTGGTTGACGAGCACGGCATCGACGATCGCATCGCCTTCCGCGGCTTTCGCCACCGCGGGCGCCTGTGCCGTCGCACGCGGAGCCTGCGGTTGCTGTTGGGCCACACGTGCCGCCTGGTCACGCGCTGCCTGCTGCTGGCGTGCCTCGGCGGCCTGCTCCGCCGCCTGTTGCTTCGCTGCCGCCGCGGCATTCTGCTGCGCGAGCTGCTGGGCCTTCTGGGCGTCGAGCGCCTGCTGCTGCTCGCGGTCGAGCGTCTTGCGCTGGGCGTCCAGCTTCGAGCGCAGGATCGTGAGCGTGTAGTTTTCCGGGTCGGCTTTTGCCAGCAGGTCGATCTCGCGCTGCGCCTCGTTGAAGTCGCGCTGGTTGATCGTCTGCTCGGTTGCCGCCGCGCCGTAGGAGAACGTTTCGCGCAAGGCATCCACGGCCACGGGGTTACCCGGCTGCTTCTGCAACGCCTTCATATAGAACTCGAAGGCATTATTTCCTGCGGGCGCCACCAGGCGCTGTTCGTTGATGGCCGTGCGGGCCTCATTGAGGAGCTGATCGACGCTGAGCGCATCGACGTTGGCCAGGGGCGCATCGCGGTTGGTGGCAGGATGGGCAGCGGCCACCACCGTCGCCTCGTTGCCGGTGGCGTCGCGATACGGCTTGATGATGAGGAACCACGCGGCCACCGCCAGCGCCACGACGATGGCAAGCACGGCAAGGGTGACAGGCTGGATCGCGCCACGATCGTGACGGTGCAACGGAAGACGGTGACGAGGAACCATGGCGGTACGAACCTTTTCCGCAGGGACGCGCTCCCCCTGTAGGCAAGGCGGCGACCCCCCGGTCACCGCAGCGCGATACCGCTGAAAGGTAATCGTAACGGAGGTGTGAATCCAGCCCGGCGACCTAGGAGGTTTTCGGGGTGCGGCCTGGTTCGCGCTTTTCAAAAACGAAGAACCCCGGCATGGCCGGGGTCAAGTTTCGAAATACCTCTCCGCGCTGGGCACCGCGGAGAGGGAATTCGTAACGAGCTTTCTTATTAAAAGGTGACGCTTAGACCTTGGCGGCCTTGGCAGCACGCGGAGCGCGCGGAGCCTTGGCGGCCTTCGGTGCCTTGGCAACCTTGGCGGTACGGGTGGCGCGAACGACCTTGGCGCCGGCGGCCTTCTTGGCAGCGCGGGGCTTACGGGCGGTCTTGGTGGCGGTCTTCTTCGCTACGCGCTTGGTAGCGGCCTTCTTGGCGGTTGCCTTCTTGGCAACGCGCTTGACGGCGGCCTTCTTGCCGGCTGCCTTCTTGGCAACGCGCTTGGTGGCGGCCTTCTTGGCTACGCGCTTGGTGGCGGCCTTCTTGGCGGTTGCCTTCTTGGCAACGCGCTTGACGGCGGCCTTCTTGGCTACGCGCTTGGTGGCGGCCTTCTTGACGCCGGTCTTCTTGGCGACGCGCTTGGTGGCCGCCTTCTTGGCGGTACGCTTCTTGGCAGTGGCTTTCTTGGCAGTGGCCATAATTCGTCTCAGCTCCTCATCAGTTGGCAGTGGTTGCCCAGTAAAAGCATGGAGGAACGCTTCAACCAGCAGGTCGCTGTTTGTCGCGTGCCTCAAATTGTTCACCTGTCGGCGCGTACGTTCATCGGAAAGCAGTCGGAGCACATGCAGCGGAATCGAGACTGTGATCTTGCGAACCGATCCTGCTTTTGCACCGTGATCGACATACGGCCTGATGAATGTCTGTGTTTCCATTTCCGGGTTCCCCGTCAATTGACGCAAAAGCTATTCCTGAACATATCCGGTGTCAATAAATTTTGGCTCTAAATTGAAGGTCTTGCAGGTGCATATTCCCTGCTGAGGTTTCCTTCCACCATGGCCTTCGGCGTCATTTGGAATCACGCCACCGGGTAATCCGGCATTGCACCGGCATGTCCTGATGCAAGCAATGCGATTCAAGAAATGCCTTAAATAATGATGTTTCCCGTTAATCACTGGAATAACGCAATGCGCTCTCAGCGCATGCCCGCGCATCCCTCGGCCGCTGCCAGGCGGCCCCCCGGAGGACCACTTCCGGGGGATGAACGGAATACGACTGACCGGGAAAAAAATTTCCCGGCGGATGCCCTTCCGGACAAAAAAATGCCGGTCGAGGGACGACCGGCATGGGGGTCGAGCGCGTTTACGCGATCAGTGGTCTTCGTTCTCGACCAGTTCGGCGTACTCGTCCGGACCGAGCAGTTCGTCGAGCTCGGCCTTGTCGCTGATCTTCACCTTGAAGATCCAGCCCTCGCCGAAGGCGTCTTCGTTGATGGTTTCAGGCGAGTCGGACAGCACGTTGTTCACCGCGATCACTTCGCCGGACACCGGCGAGTAGATATCGGAGGCGGCCTTGACCGACTCGACCACAGCCGTGCCGTTACCGGCTTGCACGGAACTGCCCACTTCCGGCAATTCCACATACACAAGATCGCCAAGCTGTGCCTGAGCGTGGTCAGAGATGCCGACGGTGACGGTGCCGTCCTGTTCGACGCGCGCCCACTCGTGGGACTTCGCAAATTTCAGATCGCCGGGAATTTCGCTCATGGGGGTGCTCCTCGATGTCTCGGTACGGGGCTGCGGTGATTGTGGCGGCCAATTGTACCGGTCTGGGCGTGACGGGAAAGCTGGCGCCGGATGGAAAGAGAGGGAGTGGCCATGCCACTCCCTCCTGACTACATATATATACGTGTGTGGATCAGATGCCGGCCATCGGCTGGCCGTCGCGGACGAAGGGGAACTTCACCACGCGCACCGGCACCTCGCGGCCGCGGATGTCCACGCGGACATCGCCCGGCTCGCCGGCCGGGATGCGGGCGAAGGCAATGGACTTGTTGAGCGTGGGCGCGAAGCCGCCGGACAAAATCTCGCCGTCGCCGTTGGCGGTGAGCACCTTCTGGCCGTGGCGCAGCACGCCCTTGTCGTCCATGACCAGGCCCACCATGACGCGCTTCACGCCGTCGGCCTTGTGCTGCTCGAGCGCGGCGCGGCCGATGAAGTCGCGACCTTCGTCGAGCGAGATCGTCCAGGCCAGCGCGGCTTCCCACGGGGAGACGGTTTCGTCCATGTCCTGGCCGTAGAGATTCATGCCAGCTTCCAGGCGCAGGGTGTCGCGCGCGCCGAGGCCGGCCGGGGCGACACCGGCATCCTTGAGCAGGTTCCACAGTTCGACCACGCGGGTGTTCGGCACGACCACTTCGAAACCGTCTTCACCGGTGTAGCCGGTGCGGGCCAGGAACAGCGGCATGCCATTCGGGCCTTCGGTTTCGATGGCGGCGAACTTGCCGAGCTTGCCGGCCTTCTCCTGGACGTCGGCCGGCAACAGGCCGATCAGCTTCTCGCGGGCGTTCGGACCCTGCACGGCGATCATGCCGAATTCCGGACGCTCGCGGACCGACACGCCGAACGCGGCGGCCTGTTTTTCGATCCATGCGAGGTCCTTCACGCGCGTGGCGGCATTCACCACCAGGCGGAAGAAATCTTCGCGGAGGAAATAGACGATGAGGTCGTCGATGACCCCGCCCTCCTCGTTGAGCATGCAGGTGTACAGCGCCTTGCCCGACCTGGTGAGCTTGTCGACGTTGTTGGCGACGAGCTTGCGGAGGAAGTCGCGGGTCTTCTCGCCGGTGAGGTCGACCACGGTCATGTGCGACACGTCGAACATGCCGGCATCCTTGCGCACGGCGTGGTGTTCCTCGATCTGGGAGCCGTAGGCGATCGGCATGTCCCAGCCGCCGAAGTCGACCATGCGGGCGCCGAGCTCGCGGTGGGAGGCATTCAGTTCGGTCTTGTCGGTCATCGTCTTACCTTGAAGGGGATGGCGGGCGAAGCGGTCGACCATTATCGGGCCCTTGGGGCACAAGGCCAAGCGCGACCGCAACATCCAGTCCTGCTAGCCTTCCCTCATGACGACCCCATCCCTGCCCGGTTCGGTCTCCCTCACCCGCGATGCGGGCGGTGCCCGGCTGAGCCTGCGCGGCGACTGGACCCTGCCTCACTATGTCGATCTGCAGGGGCGCGCCAACGAACTGGCGGGCAGCATCGGCAGCGATGTCCATGTGGATATCCACGACCTCGGCGCCATGGATACCTCCGGCGCCTTCGTCATTGCCGAACTGCTAGGCAGCGCGCGCACCCAGACACTGGCCCAGGACACCAGCCTTCCGGCGGCGCGACGCGCCCTGCTGAAGACGGTCGCCGATGCCATCGACACCTACTGCAAGGGCAGCAAGCCCGTCCGCGATGCCGGCTTCGTCGTGCTGCTGGAGCGGATCGGCAACGCCGTGGCCTCGTTCTGGAAACAGACGGCCAAGCTGCTGGGCTTCATCGGCGTGACCCTGCAGGGCTTCGCATCCACCTGCTGGCGTCCGTCGCGCTGGCGGGTCACCTCGCTGGTGTCGCATATCGAGCAGACCGGCCTCGACGCCGTGCCGATCCTGGCGCTGCTGTCCTTCATGGTGGGCGCGGTGGTCGCCTTCCTCGGTGCCACCGCGCTGGCCAGTTACGGCGCCAGCGTCTTCACGGTAGACCTCATCGGCTTCGCCTTCCTGCGCGAGTTCGGCGTGCTGCTCACGGCGATCCTGCTCGCTGGCCGCACGGCCAGCGCGTTCACCGCGCAGATCGGCTCGATGAAGGCCCGCGAGGAAATCGACGCCATCCGCACGCTGGGCCTCGATCCGGTGGAACTGCTGGTGCTGCCGCGCACGCTGGCCCTGCTGATTGCCCTGCCCCTGCTCACCTTCGTGGCGATGCTGGCCGGCATCGCGGGCGGTGCCGTGGTCTGCATGGCCACCCTGAAGATGTCGCTGTCGATGTTCCTCACGATGTTCCAGGACGATATGTCGATCGCCCAGTTCCTGGTCGGCATGGCGAAGGCGCCCGTGTTCGCCTTCATGATCGCGGTGATCGGCTGCATGGAAGGCTTCAAGGTCTCCGGCAGTGCCCAGTCGGTGGGCGAGCACACCACCTCGGCCGTGGTGCAGTCGATCTTCGTGGTGATCCTGCTCGATGCCGTGGCCGCACTCTTCTATATGGAAATGGGCTGGTGAATGCACTTCCCGCCCAGTCACCGGCACAGGATGCCGTGATCCAGGTCCGCGGCCTGGTCAACCGGTTCGGCACGCAAACGGTGCATGAGGATCTGGATCTCGACGTGCGCCGCGGGGAGATCATCGGCATCGTCGGCGGCTCGGGCACGGGCAAGTCGGTACTGTTGCGCACCATCGTAGGCCTGGTACGTCCGGTGGCCGGCGAAGTGCGTGTCTTCGGGGAAGACCTGCTGGCCTTGCCGGAAGACCGGCGCTCGCTCGTGGAGCGCCGCTTCGGCGTGCTGTTCCAGAGTGGTGCGCTGTTCTCGTCGCTGACCGTCGCGGAGAACGTCGCCCTGCCGCTAGTCGAGCACGCGCGATTGCCTCGTCCGGATGCCCAGCGCCTGGCCGGCGTGAAACTTGCCCTTGCCGGCCTGCCGGTGGACGCCGGGCGCAAGTATCCCTCGCAGCTGTCCGGCGGCATGATCAAGCGTGCCGCGCTGGCCCGCGCGCTCGCACTTGATCCGGAGATCCTTTTCCTGGACGAACCCACGGCGGGTCTCGATCCCATAAGCGCCGCCGCGTTCGACAGCCTCATCGTCACCCTGCGCGATGCGCTGGGTCTTACCGTGTTCCTGGTCACCCACGACCTGGACACCTTGTATTCCACCTGCGACCGCGTGGCGGTGCTGTCCCAGCGCCGCGTGCTCGCCGTGGGCCCCATCGACGAAGTGGCCCGCACCGACGATGCCTGGGTACAGGCGTACTTCAACGGACCGCGCGGTCGCGCGGCCACCTTCGCCGCCACGCAAGGCAAGGACTGACTCCATGGAAACCCGTGCCCATCACATCCTGATCGGCCTGTTCACGGTGATCGTCGTGATCGCCGGCCTGATCTTCGGCGTCTGGCTGGCCAAGGCGCACTCCGACCAGGAGTGGAACTACTACGACGTCGTCTTCAACGAGGCCGTCACCGGGCTCTCGCGCGGTGGCGCCGTGCAGTACAACGGCATCCGGCTCGGCGACGTGATGCAGCTGAAGCTCGACCCGGAAGATCCGCGTCGCGTGCTGGCGCGCATCCGCGTCACCGGCGACACGCCGCTGCGCCGTGATACCCACGCGAAGCTTGCCCTCACCGGTGTCACCGGCGTGGCGATCATCCAGCTTTCCGGCGGGTCACCCGGCAGCGCCTTGCTCGTGGGCCACGACGGCGAGGTGCCGGTCATCGTCGCCGACCCGTCACCGCTGGCGCGATTGCTGTCCAACGGCGAAGATCTCATCACCAATATCAACCAGGCCGCCGCGCGGGCGAACCAGCTGCTGTCGAAAGACAACGTCCACCGCATCGAGCACATCCTCGATCACCTGGACCGCACCACGGGCGTCATTTCAGACGAGCGCGAAGACATCCGCACGCTGATCAAGCAGCTCGCCGTCACCACGAAGCAGGCCAACGACACCCTGGCCGAAAGCCAGAAACTCGTACACAACGCCAACGGCCTCGTCGAAGGCCAGGGCAAGGCCACACTGGAGAGCGCGCAGCGGGCGATGGCCTCGCTGGAACGCTCCATGAGCTCGATCGACCGCCTGCTCAACGACAACAGCGACGCCATCAACGGTGGCGCCGCCAGCCTGGGCGAACTGGCACCGGCATTGCGCGAACTGCGCGACACGCTGGGCTCGCTGCGCTCGATCACCCGCCGCCTCGACGAAAACCCCAGCGGTTACCTGTTCGGCCGCGAAAAGACCCAGGAGTTCACCCCATGACCCGCGCCCGCCTCGCCCTGCCGCTGTTCGCCCTGCTGTCTGCGTGCTCGATCCTGCCGAAGCAGGAGGTGTCGAAGGTGTACACGTTGCCTGCCGCACCTGGCGCACGGCCTCAGGCACCCGCCCCGGTAAGCTGGGCGCTGCGCGTCGCCTCGCCGAATGCCCCGCGCGTGCTCGACACCCCGCGTATCGCGGTCGTGCCGCAGGCCAACACCATCACTGTCTATGCCGGCGCACGCTGGAGCGACACCGGGCCGCATCTGTTCCGCGACCGTCTCGCGAATGCCTTGCGCGACACGGGGCGTATTCCCGCGCTGAGCACCGACGACGGAAACCTCGCCGCCGATTACGAACTGGGTGGTGGCCTGGCCGCGTTCCAGTCCGATTACGTGGACGGCAAGCCCGTGGTGACGATCCGCTACGACGCCGTCATCGCCGATACGCGCAAGCATCGCATCGTGGGCAGCCGGCGCTTCGAGGTCAGCGAACCGGTGGCCGGGAAGGAGGTGCCGCAGGTGGTCGAGGCTTTTGGCAGGGCCATGGACACGCTTTCCGGCGAAGTGGTCGACTGGACGTTCGCAACGGTCCCGACTACGCCCTTGTAGGAGCGCGCCTCGTGCGCGACCGCCCCGGCGGATCGATGTCAGATGAAGAGGTGTGCATCAACATGCGGACGGTAGAGCGCTCGCCTGATCGTCGCAAGGCTTCGTTCGCGAGGATGGATATTGAGGACGGTCGCGCGCGAGGCGCGCTCCTACAGAGGCGGTAGCGGCGTTTCGGTGGCTGGCGCGGGTTCGATCCAGCGGAAGGTCAGGTTGAGGCGTGGCGTCGCTATGCGTTTACGCACCGGCATGTCGTGCTTGTAGAGACGTTGTGTGCCGGCTCCCATGCGTAGAAGACTGCCGTGGGTAAGCTCTACTGCGACAGGATCGCCGCCTGCCCTCGCACGAAAGCGGAACGTGCGCTGCGCGCCGAGGCTGACGGATGCGATGACCGGCTCCGGGCCCAGTTCCTTTTCATCGTCGGCATGCCAGCCCATGTATTCACCGCCATGGCGGTACAGATTCGCCAGCACACTGTTGAAGCGCACGCCACAGGCCGCTTCTGCCCGCTCGCGCAATGCAAGCAGCGTCGGCGTCCAGGGCGAAGGCTCGAAGGTGTTGCCGGCATACCGGTAGCTCGCCCCCGGATCACCCAGCCACGCATTCAGGCGCGGCGCATCCACCCAGCGACCGAACATACGCAGGCGATGCACCTCCCATGGAATCTCGTCGTGAAGCACAGCAAACAGCGCGTCGGCCTCGACGCGCTCAAGCCAGTCCGGCGCGAACGTGACGTCCGCGCCGGGCAGGCCGATGGCTTGCCAGGTGGTCAGGCAGGCTCCACCGGATAGGCCGGCTCGGCGTCGAGCGAAGATGCGCATACGGCCGCCAGCTCCAGCAGGCGCAGGTCCGAACCACGCGCACCGACCAGCTGCATGCCGATGGGCAATCCATTGGGCAGGAAACCCATGGGGATGCTGACTGACGGACAACCGGCGAGACTCGCAAAGCTGCACAGGTCGGCCTGCGAGGCAGGGGCCGGGCCGTCGAGCGGGAAGGCACCCTGCGGTGTCGTCGGCAACACCAGTACGTCCACCTGCGCGAACAGGCGACGCATCTTGAGGGTGGCGGCGTCGAGCACGAGATCGGCAGCCACGTAATCAGCGGCGGACTTGTTCGCCGCGAATTCCACCATCTGCCGGAAGCCCGCCGATACCGGATAGGCCTCGTCGGCCAGTTCGGCAGCGAAGGTATGAAGCATCTCTGCTTCCATCAGCAACAGGCCCGCCCGGCGGGTGCGGGCGAAATCCCAGTCGGAGAAATCGACCTGGCGACGCTCGCCGAGCTCCCCCTTCAGCTGGCCCAGCGCCGCGTTGAAGACATCGCACACATCCGTATCGACACCGACGGCCGCAAGGTCGGGCAGGAAACCGGTGCGCAGGTTGCCCGGCTCCCAGTCGGGCGGCGAGAAGGCAACGCGGCGGCGACGGGAGCGGGCATCGTCAGCGTCGTAGCCGGCCAGGGTCTGCAACAGCACGGTGAGGTCGTCTACACCCCGCGCCAGCAGGCCCACGGCATCCAGGCGGCGCGCGGCGGGCACCAGACCACGGGCGGAAATCTCGCCATGGGTCGGTTTCAGGGCATAGACGCCGCAGTAGCTCGCCGGCACGCGGATCGAGCCGAGGCTGTCCGAGCCGATGGCGGCCACCGCCATGCCGGAGGCGACGGCCGCCGCCGCACCGCCCGACGAGCCGCCAGCGGTGTATCCATGACGATGCGGATTGTGCGTCGCGCCATGGAAAGGATTGTTCGTGGCAAGCCCCAGCGCACCTTCGTCCATGTTGGTCTTGCCCAGCAGGACGGCGCCGGAGGCGCGCAGGCGCGCCACGATGTGGGCGTCTTCTTCCGGCACGACGCTGCGGCGCCGCATGCCGGCGCGGGTGGTGACACCGGCGACGTCGAAGTTGTCCTTGATGGCGATCGGCAGGCCGTCCAGGCGCCCGATGACGCCATCGCGGCGGCGGCGGTCCGCCGCGGCAGACTGTTCCTGGATCAGCGATACGCTGAAGTCGACGTAGGCATTGAGGCGGGGGTTCAGGCGCTCGATGGCGTCCTGGTAGACATCGGCCAGGGCCTGGGGCTGGATCCGGCCAATGGCAAGCCAGTGCAGCGTCTGCAGCAGCGTGGCGCGGCGCATGTCGGTCTCGGCGACCGGTGGCATCGTGTTCATGGGATCTCCGTGTGCGCGTGAGACGATTATGAACGCGGTATGTGAAGAGCATGCAAGCCCCCGCAGCGCAGCATGAACCGTTTGAAACAGCCATTTGCCCCTCCGCCGGTGAAACCGGACAATGAACGGTCATGCGGGCGCCGGGGAGGTGCCCGCCCTTCCCCGCCAGCCGAGTTTGAGTAAGCCAGCCATGAGCGAACGCGAAACCATGGAATACGACATCGTCGTCGTCGGTGCCGGACCCTCCGGCCTGGCGTTTGCGATTCGTACGAAACAGCTCAACCCGGACGTATCCGTCTGCGTCATTGAAAAGGCATCCACCATCGGAGCCCAGATCCTGTCCGGCGCGGTGATCGAAACCGCGCCGCTCGACCGCCTGCTGCCCGAGTGGCGCAGCAACCCGCCGCCGGTCTGCGTGCCGGTGTCGACGGACGAGTTCTGGATCCTGCGCGACCACGCGAGCGGCTCGAAGCTGCCCGTGACCCCTCCGCAGATGAACAACCACGGCAACGTCATCGTGAGCCTGGGCGCCATGTGCGCATGGCTCGCACCGCAGGCCGAAGCGCTGGGCGTCGATGTCTTTCCGGGTTACGCCGCTGCCGAGGCACTGTTCGACGAGGCCGGCGCGGTCAACGGCGTGCGCATCGGCGACATGGGCATCGCGCGCGACGGTACGCACAAGCCCGGTTACACCGAGGGTATCGACATCCGCGCGAAGGTGACCGTGCTGGCCGAAGGCTGCCGCGGCCACATCAGCAAGACCCTGATCAAGAAATTCGACCTGGACAAGGACAGCGACCCGCAGACCTACGGCATCGGCATCAAGGAGCTCTGGCAGCTTCCGCCGGGCCGCGTTGAACCGGGCAAGGTGGTGCACACCACGGGCTGGCCGCTGGCCAGCGACACCTACGGCGGTAGCTTCCTCTATCACCTCGATCACGACCGCGTGGCGGTGGGCTTCGTCGTGGGTCTGGATTATCCCGATCCGGAGTTCTCGCCCTTCGAAGCGTTCCAACAGTTCAAGCACCATGCAAACGTGAAGGGCCTGCTCGAAGGCGGCAACATCGTGTCGGCCGGCGCGCGCGCCATCGTCGAAGGCGGCTTCCAGTCACTGCCGAAGGTAGAAATGCCTGGCGCGGTCCTCGTCGGCGATTCGGCCGGCCTGGTCAACGTGCCCAAGATCAAGGGCACCCACCAGGCCATCGCCTCGGGCATGCTGGCCGCCGAACATCTGGTCGCCTCGTCGCTGGACAGCAAGGGCTGGGACGCGAAGCTGCGCAGCTCGGCCGTGGTCGACGAGCTGAAGAAGGTCCGCAATATCCGCCCCGGTTTCAACAAGGGGCTGTGGTGGGGCCTCATCAATGCGGCCTGGGAAACCGTCACTGGCGGCAAGTCGCCGTGGACCCTGAGAAACCACGCCGACTGGTCGTCGCTGCACAAGCTCGGCAAGTACGAGGCACCGAAAAAGGATTACGTGGAGCGCACGCTGGCACCGCGTGACCGCCTCGCCAGTGTTTACTTCGCCGCCACCGAGCACGACGAAGACCAGCCGGTTCACCTGGAGGTGGCCGACACCTCGATCTGCGTCGACCGGTGCACCACCGAGTACGGCAACCCCTGCCAGCGCTTTTGCCCGGCTGGCGTGTACGAGATCGTGCAGGACGAAGCGGGCAAGCGCCTGCAGATCAATTCGGCTAACTGCGTGCACTGCAAGACCTGCGATATCAAGGACCCTTACCAGATCATCACCTGGGTGACGCCGGAAGGCGGCTCGGGGCCGAATTACCAGAACCTCTGATCCTTGGCGGGGCGAGGTCGCGTAGCGCTCGCCCCGCAGCCTGACGCGCGATACCCGGCCACGCGCCTGCCGGTAGAATGTCCCATCCATCTCCAGGCGGGCCTTACGTGTCGAACTACCTTTCCTGGCGCTATCGGCGCATGCGTTCCCTGCTCCAGCGGGTACGCACCAGCATCGCGCTGCGCGGCTGGCGGGGCACGCTGGTTCGTATTTCATCCAGCCTCGAAAAACGCCCTACCGAAGACGATTCGCTCCAGTTGCTTCCGCTGGACTCGACCTTTGGCCCGCTGACACTTCCGACCTCCGCTTCGCCGGCGGTATCGATCATCATTCCGGTCTACGGCAAGATCGAATACACCCTGGCCTGCCTGCATTCGATCCGGTATGCCCCGCCTGGCGTACCCTTCGAAGTGATCGTCGTCGACGATGCCTCGCCGGACAATACGGCAACCGTTCTCGCGGCAGCTGCCGGACTACGCTTGCTGCGCAACGAGCAGAATCTCGGTTTCGTGGGCTCGTGTAACGCCGGTGCCGCCGCCGCACGCGGTAGCGTCCTTATCTTCCTGAACAATGATACCCAGGTCACTTCCGGCTGGGCCGATGCACTGTTGCGTGCGTTCGAGCGCTTTCCGGATACCGGTATCGCCGGAAGTCAGCTGGTGTATCCCGACGGCCGCCTCCAGGAAGCCGGCGCATGGGTGTTTGCCGATGCCTCGGCCTGGAATATCGGCCGATTCGAGAATCGCAGGTCACCCGCCTTCCGTTATACCCGTACCGTCGATTACGTGTCCGGTGCGTCCCTCGCCATTCCAGTGGAACTGTTCCGACGTGTCGGTGGCTTCGACCATCGCTTCGCTCCTGGTTACTACGAGGACACGGACCTCGCATTCACCGTGCGCGATGCAGGGCTCCAGGTTCGCTACGTCCCGGACAGCGTGGTGATACATGCCGAAGGCATCAGTTCGGCAGGGGCGCAGGCATCCGGCATGAAACGGTTCCAGGCGATCAACCAGCGCACCTTCGCCGAGAAGTGGAAAAAAGAACTCGAAAGGCAGCCCGCCGCCGGAACGGCCCTTGCCGATGTCAACGCATCCCGACAACGTGGAATGATCCTGGTTTCGGACATCGCCATGCCCGACGCGTCCCGGGATTCAGGCTCTCTTCGTCTGATTTCGCTGATGCGACTGCTCGTCACCGACGGCTGGCACGTCGTATTCGCACCCGATGACGGCCACGCAAGCGACGAAGCCATTCGCGAGCTGGGCAGCCACGGCATCGAAGTGGCCGTAGCGCCAGCGACCTTGAGTATTCCTGCGTGGCTTGCGGTATACGGCAGCCAGCTGCATGCCGCGATCCTCTGCCGGCACACGGTCGCCATGCAATACGCACCGTTCGTGCGCAGGCACGCGCCGCAGGCCCGGCTCATCTTCGATACGGTCGACCTGCACTTTCTCCGTGAGGAGCGTGCCGCAAAGCAGGCCGGCAGTGCCGCCATCGCACGGCAGGCCGAGGTGACGCGAAAACAGGAGCTCGACCTGATCGCCACGGTGGATACCACCTTCGTGGTGAGCGAATACGAACGCGAACTGCTGTCCCGGCTGCTGCCATCGGCCCATGTCGCGATGCTCTCCAACATCCACGAAGTTCACGGGCGCCGCCATGGCTTCGAAGGCCGTCGCGACCTGCTGTTCGTGGGCGGCCATGGCCACCCGCCGAATGCGGATGCCATGGAATGGATGGCCTCCGCCATTCTCCCGGCCCTGCGCAGCAGGGATCCGTCGATCCAGATCCACGTGGCAGGCGATGTCCCGGCCGATATACGCCAGTCGCTGTCGGAACGCGGTCTGACCATGCACGGGCGGGTTCCCGATCTCGGTCCCCTCATGGATACCTGCCTGGCTTCGATGGCCCCGCTGCGCTTCGGTGCGGGGGTGAAAGGCAAGATCAACATGTCCATGAGTCACGGCCTGCCGGTCATCGGCACCCCGATCGCCGTCGAAGGCATGCACCTGAACGATGGCATCGACGTGCTGGTGGCCGATACCCCCGAGGCCATGGCAGACGCCACGTTGCGCCTGGCCACGGATGCCGGACTGTGGATGGGACTGTCAGATCGCTCCCTCGAGCACGTAACGGCCCATTTCTCCTGGCAGGCCGCCAGCGAAGCGCTGCGGGCCGCCCTGACCGGCTGAAGGGCCCGTTTCGCCTGCGGCGCCGCGTCAGACAAGGAACGGGGCGATTCGCTAGAATGCAGGGTCAATCATTGGCCCGGGCACGAGCCCAGGCGCCCTGCATAGGAAACGCGAATGAAGATTCTGGTCGGCTACAAGCGCGTGGTGGACTACAACGTCCGCATCCAGGTCAAGCCGGACGGCACCGGCGTCGTCACGGACGGCGTGAAGCTCTCCGCCAACCCGTTTGACGATATTGCCCTGGAAGAAGCCCTGCGCCTGCGCGAAAAGGGCCTCGCCGAAGAAGTGGTGGTCGTGGGCATCGGTCCGGCCGATCTCACCGCGCACCTGCGCAACGGCCTCGCCATGGGTGCCAACAGGGCCATCCACGTGCAGACGGCCGATGGTGTCTCCCCGCTCACCGCCGCCCGCACCTTCCTGAAGCTGGTCGAGAAGGAACAGCCCGGTCTTGTGATCCTGGGCAAGCAGGCCATCGACGACGACGCCAACCAGACCGGCCAGATGCTGGCTGCCTTGTGGGACCGCCCGCAGGCCACCTTCGCCAGCAAGCTCGAGATCGCCGACGGCAAGGCCACGGTCACCCGCGAAGTCGACGCCGGCCTCGAAACCATCGAAGCCGAACTACCTGCCGTGGTCACCACCGACCTGCGCCTCAACGAGCCGCGCTTCATCAAGCTGCCCGACATCATGAAGGCCAAGTCCAAGCCCATCGACGTGATCGAACTGGGCTCCCTCGGCGTCGATGCGGCCGATCACATCAAGACCACCCACTATGCCGCGCCCGCCAAGCGCAGCAAGGGCGTGATGGTGAAGGACGCCGCCGAGCTCGTCGCGGCCCTCAAGCAGAAGGGCCTGCTGTAAGGCAGCCGACCGGAGAATCGACATGACCAAGATCCTCGTTATCGCCGAACACCTCGATGGCAAGCTCAACGCTTCCACGGCCCGTGCCGTCAGCGCCGCTGCGGCCGTCAAGCCGGAAGCCATCGATATCATCGTGCTCTCGGACACACCCGACGCCGTCGCCGCCGAAGCCGCGAAGATCGACGGTGTCAGCCGCGTGCTCACCGTGGCCCGCAGTGAAAACGCCCATGCGCTGGCCGCCGTGTTTGCACCCCAGGTCGCGAAGGCCGCGGCGGGCTACACCCACGTGTTCGCGCCGTCCACCACCTTCGGCAAGGACCTCGCTCCCCGCGTGGCCGCCCTGCTGGGCGTGTCGCAGGTGAGCGACATCATGACCGTGGAAGGCCCGCACAGCTTCAAGCGTCCCATCTACGCAGGCAATACCATCGTGACCGTCGAAGTCGATGCCGCCTCGATCGTCGTCGCCACCGTGCGCACGGCCTCCTGGCCGGCCGCCGCTTCCAGCGGCAACGCGTCCGTCGAATCGCTGTCGCTCGATGTGTCACTGCCGTCGCACACCCGCTTCGTCAATCTCCAGCAGGGCAAGAGCGACCGCCCCGACCTCCAGGGCGCCGCCAAGGTCGTCTCCGGCGGCCGCGGTGTCGGTTCGAAGGAAAACTTCGAGGTGATCTACAAGTTCGCCGACCGGATCGGAGCCGCCGTGGGTGCTTCGCGTGCCGCCGTCGACGCCGGTTACGTGCCGAACGAACTCCAGGTCGGCCAGACCGGCAAGATCATCGCCCCGGAACTGTATGTCGCCGTGGGCATCTCCGGCGCCATCCAGCACCTGACCGGCATCAAGGATGCAGGCACCATCGTCGCCATCAACAAGGACGGCGAAGCCCCCATCTTCGAGATTGCCGACATCGGCCTGGTGGGCGACTTGTTCAAGCTGTTGCCGGAACTTGAGGCGGCCCTGGGCTGATCTCGCGATACATGGGCAGCGTCATCGCTGCCCCAGGGGAAAGAAAGGATGGACTCATGGGCATCGAAGTGCCGCCATTATTGAATCGCTCATCTCTGGATAGCGCACGCTTCGGCATAGAGGTCTGGCGTGGACACGTATCAGCTCAGCAATTGCCCGATGTGTGGCAAGAGATCGTCAACGTCCGGGCAGACGTGGCGATTTTCCGCGTGCCTGCAGAACATATTCGTGCAATGTCCGGCTACAGCGGCCCCAGGAATTCTCTGATTCACGCCGATACGCTGGTGTATTACTCACAGGATCTGAAGCATCGTGAGATAAATGCGTTATCTCGCCCTGGATCCAGCTATCGCATCGCCACCCCTGAAGACGAAGCCGAACTCAGAGAAGTCACGAAGAGTGTCTTTGCGAGCTACCAGAACCACTATCACGCTAATCCTGTATTCCCTGCGGATAAGGTTCTTGCCGGCTATGCAGAATGGGCCGTCAATCACCTGCGGCCCGATAGAAACCTGATGACGTGGGTCGCCACCGATCAGGGATCCATCGTGGGTTTTATCTGCTGCGGATTGGATTCCTCTGGAATATCTGCGGAGATCATTCTCAACGGCGTACTAAGCACGCACGTCGGCCAGGGCATATATGCCGACCTGGTGCGAACAGCGCAGGGTCATTTCAAGCAGGCCGGCATAGAAGAACTAAGCGTGTCTACGCAAGTTGGCAACTATGCCGTCCAACGCGTGTGGGCCAGGGAAGGTCTCCGCCTTTCCCACGCATTCGATACATGGCACGTAAATGCCATGCTGACCCACGGGTAACGCTCGTACCCGAGTCGTGCTCCAACAACGGAACAGTCATGCCTTCCTTACAACCCAAAATCACGGTCGTCTCACCCGTGTACTGCTGCGCAGGTTGCCTGCAGGATTTGCACGCGCGCGTCGTGGCCAGCGTATCCAGCATCACCGACGATTACGAAATCGTGCTTGTCTGCGATGCCAGCCCGGACGCCTCATGGGAAGCGATTCAAAAGCTGGCTGCCGAAGATAGTCGCGTTCGAGGCTTCCTCCTTTCACGCAACTTTGGACAGCACTACGCCATCACCGCCGGCCTGGAGCAGGCGCGCGGGGAATGGATCGTGGTCATGGATTGTGATCTGCAGGACCGCCCGGAAGAAATTCCTCGCCTATATGCAGAGACTCAGAAAGGGTATGACGTTGTTTTTGCAGCCCGAAAGGAACGACAGGATTCCACGCTTAAACGAGCCGGCTCGAGAATTTTCTATGGCCTGCTCAATTACCTGAGCGATGCTCACCATGATGCCAGAACCGCAAACTTCGGGATCTTCCATGAGAAGGTCATCAATGTCTTGCGCCAGATGCCTGAACCTAACAGGGCTTTTCCGATTCAGGTGAAATGGGCGGGTTTTCGCCAGACCGTCATCGACGTGCAGCACGATGCACGCAGTGAAGGGAAAAGCAGCTATAGCCTGAAGAAGCTCATCAAACTTGCTGTCGACATCACTCTATCCTACTCGGATAAGCCTCTTCGCCTTTCCGCATACCTTGGTTTCACCTTCGCCGCCGGGGCAATCCTGTACGGCGCATGTGTAATGGTGCGCTATCTCTCCGGCGAGGTCATGGTACTTGGCTATACCAGCCTGATTTTGTCCGTATGGCTCCTTGGCGGGATCATTCTCTTTTCCCTGGGGGTAGTAGGTCTTTACCTGGGCCGGGTGTACGAGAGCGCCAAGGGACGGCCTATCTACATTATCGCCAGAAAAACCGAAAACCATGCCCCCCCTGTGCATCAGGCCCAACAAGAGCGTCATTCATAAGCCATGGCATATATCTTCATCGCACTCACGATTCTTCTGACCGTATATGGTCAGCTTATGCTCAAGTGGCAAGTGGGCCTGCATGCCCCGCTCCCAGGAGAAAGCATCGGCCTGTCCTTTTACTTGCGATTGCTGCTGAACCCTTGGGTGATCAGTGCATTCGCTGCTGCTTTTGGCGCATCCCTTGCCTGGATGGCGGCCATCAGCAAAATGGAACTAAGCCGAGCCTACCCGTTCATGGCACTCAATTTCGTGCTGGTGGGCCTTATCGCAGTGCCTTTGTTCGGCGAGTCATTTACAACGTCCAAACTGATCGGCCTTGCGCTGATTATTTTCGGTCTACTCTTCTTTACCAGGATATGAACACCATGGAAAACATTCCATTCAACAAGCCCTTCATGACTGGAAAGGAGCTCGATAACATTGCCAAGGCCCATGCCAATGGACATCTTTCCGGTGACGGCCCGTTCACGCGAAGCTGTCATGCACAACTAGAAAAAATCACGGGCAGCAACAAGGTGCTACTGACCCATTCGTGCACCGCCGCCCTCGAGATGGCCGCCATCCTTCTCGACCTACAACCGGGCGATGAAGTGATCATGCCCTCGTTTACGTTCGTTTCCACGGCCAATGCCTTTGTACTGCGCGGTGCAGTGCCTGTTTTCGTGGATATTCGAGAAGACACGCTGAATATCGATGAACGCCTCATCGAGTCGGCGATCACCAGCCGGACGAAGGCGATCTGCGTAGTTCATTATGCAGGCGTTGGATGCGAGATGGATGAAATCATGGCGATCGCTGCTCGCCATGGACTTTTCGTCATTGAAGATGCCGCGCAGGGAATTTACTCCACGTACAAAGAACGCCCTTTAGGTAGCATCGGCCATCTTGCTGCGCTCAGCTTCCACGAAACGAAGAACATCATTTCCGGTGAAGGCGGCGCACTCCTCATCAACGATGAACGCTTTATTGAAAGAGCCGAGATCATTCGCGAGAAAGGAACCAATCGCAGCCGATTCTTCCGAGGGCAGGTCGACAAGTACACCTGGGTCGATGTCGGGTCCTCGTTCCTCCCGGGTGAAATCACAGCGGCCTTCCTGATGGCTCAGCTCGATGCCGGCAAGCAAATCACCGAAGCCAGGCTAGCTATCTGGGAGCAGTACGATATGTGGGCCCGAACGTCAGGGCTTCCGGTACGGCGGCCGTCCATCCCTGACTCATGCCGTCACAATGCACATATGTACTATATGCTCATGGAAGACCTTGAGGCCCGCACCGAGCTCATTGCCAAGCTTCGTGAGCAGAATATCCAGGCGGTGTTCCATTATCTCTCACTTCATACGGCACCGGCTGGTCTTCGATACGGGCGGCCACATGGCGAGCTCCCCGTCACGCTCCGCGTCAGTGATACGCTCGTGCGCCTTCCATTCTGGCTGGGCATCGAGCCACACATGCCACGCATTACCAGTGCAATAGGATCCCTCCTATCTGCAGCACAGGCGACGCAATGAGTAGAGCATTATCTCCTACCCCTGGTTTACGCTTTTCCTTGATGGGAACTGCCAGTTGGATTCTGGCTGCGTTCTTCGTATGGTTCGTGGGTCGATATGCCTATCGCGCAGGTATTTCGGTAGCAATTGCCGATTCCTGGAACTTCATAGAAGGCTTTGTCACGCATCTGAACCACGGCACGTTGAGCCTGGATGATTTCTTCGGGAAACGTCCATTGAGTTACGACCATTCGCAACCGATCCAGCGAGCGGTATTGTGGCTGCACATGGTGCTGTTCCAGATGGACTTCGGTGTCGAAGGCGTCATCGGATGTATATTTGCTGCTGGGCTGGCTGCGTTCTGCGTATACGTAGCAAATGAACCATTTCAAAAGGCAGCACAGAAACCATGGTTCTCTGCTCTTCTCTTGGTTTCCATCTTTGCCGCAGTATTTACGCTGAATGCACGAAATGTATTCGACTGGTCGCTCGTTACGCTTGTTTTTGCCGATATTCTCGGCGCTGTGCTACTGATAGCTTACGCCGACAGATGTCGACAAAAGGGCCATCCACTGCGGCTTCTCATCGCCGTCTTCATAGGCTGCGCCCTTATGGATACCGTGGGGATTATGGCTGTAGCCGCCATATCCTTGCTTTATCTTCTCTCGTATGCCCGTCACGGAGGTGCGCGTAGCCATTGGATACTGATCGGCAGCTCACTTTCCGGCGCATTACTCTATAAAGTTCTCTATACGCTGATATTTCTTGGCGGCAATCCAGGCGGAGGCGGCTTGATCGCCAAGTTGCCCAACCTGCTCCACGGATGGAGGGAAAGCTGGAAAGTTATCGTTGTTCCTCTTGGTGGTGCCATCGTGTCACCATCGCGAATCCTCGCATTCAAGCCAGCTTATCTATGGCCATCTTTATGGCTCAGCGCTGCCGTGATGCTGTTGATCTCTGTATGGTTCTGGAAGCGATTCCTAAAGCATACGGATGAGCGAATTCCCTTCATCGCCGCAGGCCTGATGCTGATTTGCTATGGCTCAGTCGCCGGAGTCTTGCTTGTCCGGGTACCGGAATTTGGATTCGACTATCTGCTGCAACCCAGGTACGCGCTTTTTTTCACCCTGCAGCTGGTTGCAGTACTGATGATGGCATCCCATGCATGGTCCAGAGGAGCTAGCAAGACAGCACGAGGTCTGATTACGTTTGGCGCCTTGTGCGTCGTGGGCCTGTGGATAGTTTATGCAAAAGCAACCGCCATCGAGCAGCCCTACGTCAGGGCTTATAATCAGCAGATGGCAGATCAGATTCACGCCCTGTGGCTGAATCCCGAGGCCACTCCTACGCCATGCTCGGTGAACATCGTGCCATGCTCATGGACACCTCAGAAGCGTAAAGACGTCATCGGTGAGTTGACCAAGGGACCATGGAACGTATTTTCCCCGAGCTTCCGGCATCGTCATGGTTTGCGTTGGATCGAAGATAATCCAACCAAATGAATCAGGCAAAGAATAACCCCTCCCCATGACCTCAATGGGTATGCCAGCATAAAAAAAGGTGGCCAGATTTATCTGGCCACCTTTTTAATTGGATGCAGATCGACCTCAAGCCAATACTACTGCGCAGCAAGAACCGTCTCTGGGTCATGCACTCGTGGTTTCTTCTTCAATCTATGCAACGGCCGCTCGAGACCAATAGCCATTAGCAGTGAAACCACGATTGTTACCACAAATGCAGTAGCAAAGAAAACGAACGGTCGACCATAACCAAACTGAGCAAGGAAGAGGGCTCCGATCGTCGTGTGAATCAGGTATATCGGATACGACATGTCGCCCAGGAGAGAATCAATCTTGCTGGATTTGTGTGCCGTAAGGGAAAGTGTCACCCAAGCTGATAGAACCATGGAGGTATACAAGCCCACGGTCCACGGGATCCAATCCCACTTCACCCACAGGCCACCGTGAATCATCCAGATCAACAAGCTTAGGCGCGGGCGAGCGAATCGAAGTAGGTTGTCACGGTAGTGACAGATAAGACTTCCCGTTGCAAACGTCATCAGACATGGAAGAAAAAGCACGTACCTGTCGGCAAAAGAGGAAGTCTGGAATCCCAGATTCCAGGTTGCAACAGCTGAAACAATAATTGCAATCCAGGCCGTCGACGCAGACCGGGCCATGAGAGGTATGAGAAAGTACGCTCCGATTTCAACCGACAATGCGTTGGAAACGGCAACAGGAAGGCCATTATGGGGAAATACCGGAAGCAAGGTCAGTGGATTGAGCCACCCCCACCCCTCAGGCATGAAGAATTCCGGGTTGAGGCGCGTACCTTCGATACAGTTGTATCGCATCCACAGAATTACAACGATGCCAAATACAAATGCCACCAGATAGGAAGGATAGATGCGGAGAAAGCGGTTGAATGCGAAATCCCTAAGCCCGCGTCGGTCCACTCCGTACTTGTGCTTGATGACAAAAGTCATCAGATAACCACTAAGCACGAAAAAGGCCCACACTGCGTAAGCAGCATATCCCTGAACCATGTTCACCCAAAGGTGAGAGGCTGCGACAAGGACTGCCAGAAGAAAGCGCCATGCCCCGACACCAAAATGCAACGTAAGCTTGGTTTCATTCATGGCTGTTCCAGGGTTAGCGTAACGACATTGCTTCTAAGGACGTTGGCACCGTCGACCTTGTCGAGCGAGATAATCACTGCCATGGGCTTTTCGTGAATTGAATCGGGTATTTTCACAGTGACCATCTGTCCTGATATATCGCCTTTAAGTACCTGATCTCCCACATGGACGTTGATCAGACTTCCTTCTACGCTTCTATCCAGCTTGAACCACATCGCCGATAAGCCATCAGGTTGCTTGTTGAATGCAACCCCTGCCTTGGCTACACGAGGGCCGTAGTCCATCACCTGAAGTTCGGCATTATTAGCTGCGGGATGGTCGGTAGAGATATTGCTTGTCTCTTTCGGCGGAATATCGCACATCGAGTGCCCGCACCCGCTGATCAGGCCAAGCAACACCAGTAGTACGGAGACCTGGTATTTCATCACTTCACAACCCCTTGATTGGCATCGACGGAAGCTCTTGGGCCAGGGCCCTGAACACCGTTTCTGCCGAAAAATTATTTTGGATGAATATCTGCGCGGATCGCGATCGATCCAACCAATCGATGTCGTCTTCCATGAGGCTCACGATGTGCCTGGCAAACGTCTCGGCGTCATCAGCCTCGCACATGAAGGAAGCAGCGTCCGCAAGCCCCTGCATACCCGTACTGGTCGTAACCATGGGGAGCCCGTGACGCATGGCCTCGAGCACTTTCCCCTTCATTCCTCCACCAAAACGCAGAGGCGCCACGGCCACCCTTGCCTCACGATACAGTTCCTCCAGACGATCATCGGATACAAATCCGGTCACCGTGACATAGATTGACTGGAGATCGCGGACACGCTCGCTAGGGTTGGAGCCAGCCAAAATCACGCTGGCTTGAGGAAAACGCATACGAACCAGGGGCAGCACTTTGCTGACGAACCACTCGGCCGCATCCGCATTGGGCGGGTGGCCGAATCCTGCAACAAAGAGAATGCCTGAACGGGAAGATAAATTATTCCTGACACCTTCCAGGACGCCGTCATAAGCGTACAAAGGTACCGTACGGACAGCAGCATTGACGCCGTGTCGCCCCGCCCATTCGGAAACATAGGCCGACTCGAGATCGGACGGATAATAGATCCCGTCCATCTTGGTCCATAAAAACTCTTCCATTTGCTTGAATCGGGACATCTCCGCCATTCCCTCAGGCGACGGCTCCACTTTCATCTGCTCCGCAAGACGAAGATGGTGAATATCGTGTCCATAGTAGAGACGCCTCGCGTCGCTATGGGCAGCCACCGCGTCTACAAAGTTCACGCTTACGTGGGGGCGACTGAATATCACCGCGTCGATGGAACGCCCGTTCTCTGCTATCCATCGGTCAAACGCACCCACGTATTCGCCGCCATACATCACATCGATGCCTGCATCCTGCAGCGGACGAGCGTAAATTTCATCGTGCCACATGTTCTCAGGCCAGAATTTCACCGAGTAACCATGAGAGACCAGGAGCAGCAGGAGCTGATGCATTGCTCTCGATCCGGCATCGCGGTCTGGCTGCGGAATGTAATGATCAATGACCAGAACAACCTTTTTCAGCTGACTTCTATCTCGGGCCAGGAAAGGGCGATCCGCGTTCTCCAGATGATCCCGATCAAGGACATCACACCAGCGTTCACGGAACTTCTTCTGGTTCTCGACCTGATAAGCCTTGATGCCTGAATTAGTATCCGTGCCGTGCGAAATGCCCTCGTAATGCACAACCACTGACTTGGGCTCGAGAACGACCTTCAATCCTGCCGCCCGGACCTTGAAAGCAAGATCGGTGTCCTCGAAGTAGGCAGGCAAGTACAGTTCGTCGAATCCACCGAAGGATTCGAAAAGACTACGCTCAAGCATGATCGACGCGCCGGAGATGTAGTCGGTTTCGCGGGTGTAGTTGTAGATGCTCCGGGTGGGATCATCCAGGCGGCCATAGTTCCAGGCACTGGCATCTTTCCAGACGATGCCGCCGGCTTCCTGCTGCCGCCCATCCGGATACACCAGCTTGGAACCCACCATGCCGCAAGCAGGCCAGCGACGGGCGGTATCCACCAGTGAATCAAGCCAACCTGCCGTAACTTCCGTATCGTTGTTGAGGAAGTAGACGTAGTGTCCCTTTGCTTGCTTCGCCGCGTGGTTGCAAGAGCGGAGAAAGCCGAGGTTGGTCGGATTCTCGTAATAGCGCAGTCCCGGGACACCGGCCAGCGCACCAATGTCCGGGTCACCCGACGCGTCTTCCGCAACAATTACCTCAATGGACACACGCGGAAGGTTCGCGTGAATGGATTTCACGCAGGCAGCTGTATGGTCAAGCCGGCCGTATGCCGGAATGATGATGCTCACTTCGGGCTGATCCACTTGCTGAAAGGAAACTCCTTCGAGCAGATGGCGCGGATCGCCCTCGGCGTGCATGGAAATGGTCTGAAGCGGAACGATCGGCCGGCGCCGGGACATGAGGAACCGCTTGGCCGGCTTCCTGACGAAGCCAAGCGCCCTTGACTGCACCCAGCGCTTTCCTCGCAGGGAATCCACCACACCCGCCCAGTCGCCACGCAGCACGCGCATGCCGAACCGGATCGGCTTGGTCAGATGCCAGGACTTCGATGCAATGATGGTGTCGAATTCGCTTCGTGCATGTGCCAGTTCGGACTCGAGTACGGAAAGCCGGCGAAGTGCATTTCTCAGGTCATCCGCGGATGCCTTCTCACGAGAATGCGCGCGCTCAACCTCATCAGCCGCGTGGCTGTGCTCCATGCGCAGAGAAGCGATGAGTGCCTCATCTGTCTCATGTTGCAACGTGAGGGATTCGACGAGGTCCTTGCTTCCATTTTCGTTGACATAGGCACCCTGGAGGACGCGACGCAGCCGCACGAGCTCTTTTTCCAGCTCATGCGAGCGCTGTCTGGAATTCTCCAGCGACACCTCCAGCTGCTCATTCCTCGAGGAGAGTTCGCCGATACGCTGCTGGGTGGCCATGAGCTCACCGCGAAGCTCGTCTGACACCTGTGAATCAACAGTCACGCTGCGTTCCAGCGCTGCAATGTCGGCAGCAAGGCGATCGCCTCGTCGTTTCGCAAGGCCAAGATTACGGCGTAGCGTCACCACTTCCAGCATGTAGGCACCGAGGGTAGCGCCATCGACGTCGCCTTCATCCTCAGCCAGCTGGATCAATGCATCCAGTCGCTCCATCGCCAGTTCGACCTGCGAGTCGAGGCTCTTTGCCCAGGTCGCCACTTCTTCGTGTTCCGCCACGAGGCCCGCGTACCGGCCCCTGACGTCGCTCAGCTCCGAATCCACCTGATGTGCCCATGCGGCCACCTTGCCATGTTCGGCAATGAGATCATCATGATGCGCCTGCAGGCTCGCCAGGTGCTCCTCGACATCGCGCATATGCGAGATGGCCGGTACCAGTGAGCCCTCGACCTGGGAGGACACGGAAACGGGCAGCCTGCCTTCCTCGAACATCTGCAAGGTCAGGCCGGAAGGCTGCGCCGTGGCGGCTTCCTGGAAACGACGCTCCATCTCGATATAACGATCGATATCAGACGGGAGCAGGAGCAGGTCTGCCCCTGTTTCACGCATGGCATCTGCTACAAAATGGGCAACCTGGGCGTGTCGTTCGTCATAGGGTCGTGCGACGGACACACACCCGGACACAACCTCGAGCAATCCACGAAAGGCCAGGTAACCGAGGGATATCGCTTCTGAGAACTCCCACTCGAGATCGATGAAACGCGACTGGCCATCGGATTGCTGGACAAGATTGTGGGGTACCAGGTCCAGCACATTGCCAGGAAGCATCAATTCGGCGCTGTAACTGGACGCACGTAGCGTATCCAAGTCAATGCCGACATGCAGGGCGACCGCATCGAGCCAACCCCGCACCCAGTTACTCACATCGGCGATGCGCCAGCCATCCTGCAGCATAATTTCGTAGATGCTTTGGGAAACGGTGTTTCCACTCAAATACGATTCGTCGACCGGGCGGCATGTAAAGCCCCCGATCTCGCGCGCCTCGCTGTCGGCAAGGAACCGTCGCCTGACCCAGCCACCGCCTTCACCGCGCTCGAAGCGCGCTTCCTTGACGAAAGCACGCCGGCGTTCGACGGAGAAGTGATATCCGGATACGGCATCATTCGCTGGCCCGAAAGGCTGTGCCGCCGCCGCATTGTGGGCAACGACAAGGAATGAGTTTGCCATGTCGACCAGCAGCCGGTTCTGCGCTATGACCGACCAGGTGCGGTCAATGGCGAACAACGGAGGCCTTCCCAGCTGAGGATCCTTGATGGCCGATGCTGCAGCCAGCGCGGCGCCTCCATCGAAACCTGGCATTGCGTCGTCACCCTGGGCGAGCAATACCGATGTAGGTAGTTTGTAGTCGGGGAAAGGCAATGCAAAGGCCACGTCGACAAAGCCTGCATCGCGCATCAACGCCTCGATGGCATCGCGCCCGTAGGTCCGCGCGCCACTCTTGCCGTAGAGATCGGAGAGTCCAAGCATGGGCCGGCCGAGGTGATCCTCCGGAGCGCCGGCGAAGTACTTCAGCCCGAGCTGATTTTCGATGGCGACAAGCAGGATGCCATTTGGCTTGAGCAGACGACGCGCGCAGGCGAGCCAGTGAGCCGCCGCATCCGGACGATCCGAGAAGCGCTCCGCGTATTCGAGCACGCCGATGAGCGTCACCACGTCGAACGAAGCACTGGTCTGGAAGGCCTCGAGGTTATCGACCACGAGACTGACGTTGGGCAGGTCTTCGCAACGCTTGGCAGCCACACGGGCACGACGGGGCGAAGGCTCGATCGCGACAACCGACGCGGCCGTTTCACCGAGATAACGTGTGATCGCACCACATCCGGCCCCGATCTCAAGGACATCGCCCTTGAGCATGTCCGCGAGAGGGCGGAGCAGATTCGCGCGGCGGGCGCTCAGATAGTAGCGCGTCGGCCAATCCGTGATCCTTGCCGCCAGCTCCGGCGAAAGCACCGATCGATCTGCGCATTCCGCGATAAGCCGGAAGAGATTCTCTTCAACGGCTTCGCCGTCGGAATAGGCCCACTCGTGGACCTGGTCGGCACGGAGCCAGCATTGCGAGGCTTCGTCGAACCGATAAGCCTCGAAGCTGTTGGTCGAATCGATTGGATTATTCATAGGAACTGCAACCTGGCGCGTAGATCGGCAATGCCGATGAACGGATTGTCGGGCTCGACGCAGACGTGGATCGAGTCGTAACGACGGTCGTGGGGCACTGCCTCGCCACTGCCGTCACGGCTGGCGATACCGATCGACAGGAAATAATCGCCAGGGGCGCATTTCATGGGGATCTGGCAGAGCACCACGCCGGAAACACCTTCTTCACCCACAAAGCAGGATTCATCCGTCGGTGTCATTTCCGTATTGGTCCCATAGACCGTCAATCCTTCCTTGGTTTTTAGCGTGATGCCCAGTATCGGCCGCGTTATCGCTGCCTTGAACCGGTAACGGACGTAAAGTGCCAGTTCCTGGCCGCTGCGCAGCGTGGGCGGGAAGGCCTCGTCTCCGGAGAACAGGGCGAAATCCATGAGCTCGGCGCGTCCGTCCCCCCACCGATGCTCATAAGGATTATACGAAGGGCGTGTCTCGAACAGGCTTTCGTGGCGCTCGCCGAACGCTGCGTCAAGGCTGGCAAGCTGTTCATTGACCGGTGCTTCGCCCGCATGCTCGCCAGTACGAGGAGAGGTCTCCACCCGCTGACGTCCGTAGAGCAGATCGAGGTAGCGGTTGACCACGGGACGCGGCTCACCATCGTCGAGCTTGTGTCCGTGGTCGATCAGGATCGCACGATCGCAATGTGTCACCACCTGCTCGGTGGAGTGCGTCACGAGGAGAATCGACGTCCCGCGCTCGCGCAGGGTCTTCAGGCGGGCAAAGCACTTGGCCTGGAAGCGTGCATCGCCGACAGCCAATGCCTCATCCACGATAAGTACATCCGGGTCGATCTGCGCCTGCACCGCGAAAGCCAGTCGTACCGTCATGCCGCTCGAGTAAGTCTTGACCGGCTGGTGTACGAAGTCGCCAATGTCCGCGAAGGCGAGGATGGCATCAAGGCGGGCGTCGACGTCCTCCCGGGATAGGCCCAGCAGTGACGCATTGAGATAGACGTTCTCCAGGCCCGTGAATTCCGGATTGAATCCGGAGCCCAGTTCAAGGAGAGCCGCCACGCGACCATCGACGCTCACCGAGCCGCTGGTAGGCGTGACCGTACCGGCGATGATCTGCAACAATGTTGACTTGCCCGAACCGTTACGGCCGATGATCGCCACGCATTCGCCACGGCGCACATGGCAGGACACGCCATGCAGCGCCCAGAATTCCTGGAAAAAGCGTGCCTCTCGGCCACCGGTAACGCGGCGGGCTCCCGATGCCAGCATCTGCTTCAAGCGATCGGCGGGCTTGGCATAGATCTCGTACCGCTTGCTGATGTCGCGGACGTCGATGACCAGATCGTCAGATGACATCGGCAAATCCCTTTCGTGTGGCATTGAACACAAGCCAGCCGAACCAGGCCACCACCAGGGATACCGTGGCGTAAACCAGGGTATCTTCCAGTGTCGGCAGCTGCCCCCACAGGATCAGGCTCCGCGACGTCTCCACGACGTAGGTCAATGGGTTAAGCGAAAGCATCCAGCGATAGTCCGCCGGCAGGCTGCTGCGTGGATAGAAGATGGGGGCAAGGAAGACCAGCGAGGTGGTCAACACCATCATGATCTGCTGCGTATCGCGAAAGTACACGCCCAGCGCGGAGAACAACCAGGTGACCCCGGCTGTCATCGGCAGAAACAGGAGGAGTGCCAGCGGAAAAAGTACTGCCGTCGACGCCACGTGCGTGCCCGTCGCTACCAGGGCAACGATGAGCACGATGCTACTGATCAAGGCATGGAACAGGGCGGTTCCCACAGTGACCCAGGACAGCGTTTCCAGGGGGAAAATTACTTTCTTGACGTAGTTCGGATTCGACGTGATCAATATCGGTGCCCGATTCAGGCACTCGGAAAAAAAGTTGCTGACGATCAGGCCGATGAACAGGATGATGGCGAAATGAACATCGCCGGTCTCGGCAGCCGTCCAACGCGACTTGAAGATATAGCCGAAAACAAACGAATAGATCGCCAGCATCAGCAGCGGATTCAGGAAGGCCCAGAAGATGCCCCCCATGGAGCCGCGATAACGGCCCGATATGTCCCGGCGACACAGCTCCCACACCAACCTTCCGTGGCGAGCCAGCGACACGTACGGCCCCAGCGGATGCAGAGGCACACGCAGCGCGGATGACTTCAGTCGGACTCCTGTCATGCCAGGACGGACTCAAGTTCGTCACGCAGGTCGGCCAGGTCTTCCACGCCGACGGAAAGACGGATCAGGCCATCGGAAATGCCCAGGCGCTTGCGCGTGGCCGGCGGAATGGACGCGTGCGTCATGATGGCCGGATGCTCGATCAGGCTCTCCACGCCACCGAGCGATTCGGCCAGGGCAAAAAGCTCGCAACGCTCCAGGACCTTGCGTGCGCGGGTCTTGCCGCCCTTGACCTCGACCGAAATGATGCCGCCGTAGCCGTCCATCTGCCTGCGCGCCAGGGCGTGCTGCGGATGGCTGCGCAGGCCGGGGTAGATCACGCGCTCGATCGCCTTGTGCTTCTCGAGCCAGCCGGCCAGTTCCAGAGCGCTCTCGCAGTGCTGGCGCATGCGCAGGTGCAGGGTCTTGAGACCACGCATGGCGAGGAAGGCGTCGAACGGGCCGGCCACCGCGCCAATGGAGTTCTGCAGAAACGCCATCTGTTCGGCCAGCTCCTGATTCGCCGCCACCACCACGCCGCCGACGATGTCGGAATGTCCGTTCAGGTACTTGGTGGCGGAATGCAGCACCAGGTCGGCGCCGGACTCGATGGGCCGCTGGAGCATCGGCGAGCAGAACGTGTTGTCGACCACCAGGATCAGCCCATGCTTGCGGGCAAAAACAGACAGCTTGGCCAGATCCACGAGTTGCAGCATCGGATTGGTCGGCGTTTCCGCCCAGATCATCCGGGTATTCGGTTTCAGCGCCGCCTTCAGGGCAGCGGTGTCGTTGAGATCGATGAAATCGAATTCCAGACCGGCCGTACGGCGGCGTACGCGCTCGAACAGGCGATAGGTGCCGCCGTAGAGGTCGTTCATCGCGATGACGTGGCTGCCTGCGTCAAGCAGTTCCAGCGTGGTCGAGGCAGCAGCCAGCCCCGAGGCGAACGCAAAGCCGGTCACGCCCCCTTCAAGGGAGGCTACGCACGCCTCATAAGCCATGCGGGTGGGATTCTGCGTGCGCGAGTACTCGAAGCCCTGATGCTTGCCCGGGCTGCTCTGCACATAGGTCGACGTCGCGTAAATGGGCGTCATGATCGCGCCGGTCGACGGGTCGGGACGCTGCCCTGCGTGAATGGCACGGGTTCCGAGTCCATGACCGGAGCGGGCATCTTTCTTGTAAGCCGTTCTTTTCACTTGAAATAGTCCTGGCGATTCATGAATCGTTCAACCCCCGCCCCTTGTAAACGGCGCTACATATTACACTTGGCGCCTTACACTCCGCGGTTTAGAGGCACGACGATACGGAATGCGTTCCGTCCGTGCCATGAACGCGGTTCCGGGCGGGCATGGGCCCGCCAAGAGCAGCACGGACGACCAGAGGTTTTATGAAGACATTGTTGGTAACGGGCGGCGCCGGTTTCATCGGTGCGAATTTCGTACTCCAGGCCATTGCCGACGGCCTTCGCGTGGTCAACCTCGACAAGCTGACCTACGCTGGCAACCTCGGCACGCTTGCATCCGTTGACGACAATGAACGCCATACCTTTGTTCAGGGCGACATCGGCGACCGCGAACTGGTGCGCAAGCTCCTGGCTGAACATCGACCGCAGGCTATCGTCAATTTTGCGGCCGAATCCCACGTCGATCGCTCCATCGACGGCCCGGCCGCCTTCGTCGAGACCAATGTGGTCGGCACGCTCGGCCTGCTGGAAGAAGCCCGCGATTTCTGGCGCGCCCTCGAAGGTACCGAGCGCGACGCCTTCCGCTTCCTGCACGTCTCCACGGATGAGGTTTACGGTTCGCTTGGCGCCGAAGGCATGTTCACGGAAACCACGCCGTATGCCCCCAACTCGCCCTACTCCGCCAGCAAGGCGGCTTCGGACCATCTGGTCCGTGCGTTCCACCATACCTATGGCCTGCCGACGCTCACCACGAACTGCTCGAACAATTATGGTCCGTATCAGTTTCCCGAGAAGCTCATCCCGCTGACCATCCAGAAAGCCCTGAAGGGCGAGGCGCTACCGGTCTACGGCGACGGCAAGAACATCCGCGACTGGCTGTTCGTGGGTGATCACTGCTCGGCCATCCGCCGGGTGCTCGAGGCCGGCCGGGTGGGCGAAACCTATAACGTGGGCGGCAATGCAGAGCAGGAAAACATCCACGTGGTGAAGACCATCTGCCGCATGCTTGATGCGCGCCAGCCGCTGGCTAGCGGCGAGCCTCGCGAATCGCTGATCACCTTCGTGCGCGATCGCCCGGGCCACGACCGTCGTTACGCCATCGATGCCAGCAAGCTCGCCGGCGAACTGGGCTGGACCCCGACCCAGACCTTCGAATCGGGTATTGAGGCCACCGTCAACTGGTATCTCGACAATCAGTCGTGGGTCGGGTCGATTCTCGACGGCAGCTATCGCATGGAGCGCCTGGGCGCATGACCACCAAGGGTATCATCCTGGCCGGTGGTTCCGGCACCCGGCTGTATCCGATCACCCAGGCGGTCAGCAAGCAGCTGCTGCCGGTGTACGACAAGCCGATGATCTACTACCCGCTGGCAACCTTGATGCTCGCGGGGATTCGTGATGTGCTCATCATCAATACGCCCCACGAGCAGGCCCTGTTCCAGCGCCTGCTCGGCGACGGATCCCAGTGGGGCATCAACATCACCTACGCCGTGCAGCCCTCCCCGGATGGCCTGGCGCAGGCATTCCTGATCGGTCGCGATTTCATCGACGGTAAGCCGAGCTGCCTGGTGCTGGGCGACAACATCTTCTATGGCGTCGGCCTGACAGACCGCCTCAAGCGCGCAGCCAGCCGTGAGCACGGTGCCACGGTCTTCGGCTACTGGGTCCGCGACCCGGAACGCTACGGCGTGGCGGAATTCGCGACGGACGGACGGGTCATCGGTCTCGAAGAGAAGCCGGCGAAGCCGAAGTCGAACTATGCCGTCACCGGTCTCTATTTCTACGATCAGCGTGCCTGCGACTTCGCCGCCGAACTCAAGCCCTCGCCCCGCGGCGAGCTTGAAATCACCGACCTCAACCGCTGCTACCTCGAGGACGACTCGCTCATGCTCGAACAGCTCGGTCGCGGTTATGCGTGGCTGGATACGGGTACGCACGACTCGCTGATGGAAGCGGGCAATTACATCCAGACGATCGAGAACCGGCAGGGCCTCAAGGTGTGCTGCCCGGAAGAAATCGCCTTCAACAATAAATGGATCGATGCCGAGCAGGTGCTTGCCCTTGCCAAGCCGCTGGCCAAGACCGGTTATGGCGAATACCTCCACAACCTTGTCGGGCACGGTCTGGTTAAATGAAGGTCACCGAAACATCCTTGCCCGGCGTCCTGGTCATCGAGCCCAGGGTGTTCGGAGACTCCCGTGGCTTCTTCTACGAGAGCTACAACGAGAACGCATTCCGCGAAGCGGGCATCGACCGCCGTTTTGTCCAGTCGAATGTCTCCCGTTCGAGCCGTGGCGTGCTCCGCGGGCTTCACTACCAGTGGCCGCAGCCCCAGGGCAAGCTGGTAAGCGTGCTCGAAGGCGAGGTCTATGACGTCGCCGTGGATATCCGTCACGGCTCGCCAACTTTTGGCCAGTGGGCAGCGGTGATGCTCACCGCGCAGAACCACCGGCACTTCTGGATACCGGAAGGCTTTGCGCACGGGTTCTGCGTCGTCTCCGAGCATGCGACGTTCTCGTACCAGTGCACTGACTTCTACGCTCCGGCAGCCGATGGCGGCGTCCGCTGGAACGATCCGGCACTGGCCATCGACTGGCCGGTGACGGATCCGGTTCTTTCGGAGAAAGACACCAAGGCTCCCCTGCTATCCGAGGTAGCCCCCGGGCGCCTGCCGGAGTACGTGCCTTGAATATCCTGTTGCTGGGCGCACACGGGCAGCTCGGACGCACGTTTCTCAGCCATGGCGGCCTCGGCCGCCGCGGTACGCTGTTTGCCGGCAGCCGTAACGGCCAGGCACCTGAAGGCGTCCGCGGCGTGGTGGCGGACCTGTCCGCGCCCGAAGCGCTTGCGGCGCTGCTCGACGAAACCGCACCGCACGTCATCGTGAATGCGGCCGCCTATACCGCCGTGGACAAGGCCGAGCAGGAAGAGAGTGCGGCCGCCATGGTGAACGCCACTGCCCTGGCCTACCTGGGTCGCTGGGCTGCGGAGCATGGTGCCCTGCTCGTTCATTATTCGACGGACTACGTTTTCGACGGCACGGCCTCCCTGCCCTACCCTGAAGACGCACCAACGGCCCCTGCAGGTGCCTACGGCCGTAGCAAGCTGGCAGGTGAAGAAGCCCTCCGCGCCACAGACGCCCCCCATTACATCTTCCGTACTGCGTGGGTGTACTCAGCAGTCGGCCAGAACTTCCTTCGCACGATGCTTCGGCTCGGCGCGGAAAGGGATGAAATCAGGGTCGTGGCCGACCAGCATGGCACGCCCACCGACACCGGGCTGATCGTCGAGGCCTCGCTCGTGGCCATCGATCGCTGGCTTGCCAGTGCGGGGCCAGTGCGGAAAGCCGTTGAAGGCACCTATCACCTGACGGCGGGCGGCGACACCACGTGGCACGGCTTTGCCGACGCGCTGCTTACGGCAGCCAGTGAGCGAAAGCTCATTTCCCGTACGCCCCGGGTCATTGCCATCACGACGGCCGACTACCCGACACCGGCGCGCCGCCCGGCATACTCGGTGCTGGATACTCGCCATTTCGCCCGTACGTTTGCATTCGACATCCCGCACTGGAAAACCGGCCTGGACCAGGTCCTGACCTCCCTTTCCGAACCCACGGAATAACGTCCCATGCTCATTCCCCTTATTCTCAGCGGCGGTAGCGGCACGCGCCTGTGGCCCATTTCGCGCCGCAATCTGCCCAAGCAGTTCCTGTCGCTCGCCGGGACCGAAACCCTCTTCCAGCAGACCGTGACCCGTGCCAGCAAGCTGCCGGACACCGGAGCGCCGATCGTGGTGGCCAGTGATGACCACCGCTTCCTGGCTGCCGAGCAATTGCAGGAATTGAAGGTCGACGGCGCCAGCATCCTGCTGGAGCCGATGGCTCGCAACACCGCCCCGGCCATCGCCGTGGGCGCCCTGCGGGCACTCGAAAAGTCGCCCGATGCCTTGATTCTCGTGCTGCCGGCCGATCACCTGGTGGGCGATGACGCATCGTTCTCGGAAGCCGTGGCCAAGGCCCGTGCCTCGGCGGAAGCCGGCTGGCTGGTAACCTTCGGCATCCGCCCTGATCGCGCTGAAACCGGCTTCGGCTACATCCGCCGCGGCGAAGGCCTGGATGGAAGCTCGTTCAAGGTCAGCCAGTTCGTTGAAAAGCCGGTGCTTGCCACGGCAGAAGAGTATGTGCGCAGCGGCGAATATGACTGGAACTCCGGCATGTTCCTGTTCCGGGCCGCACGCTATCTCGAAGAGCTGGGTATCCATGCTCCCGCCATGCTCGATGCTGCGCGGGCGTCGTACGCAAAAGCCAACGTCGATCTGGATTTCGTCCGGCTGGATGGCGAGTCGTTCGCCGCTTCACCCAGCGACTCCATCGACTACGCCGTGATGGAAAAGACCTCCCAGGCCGCCGTGGTGCCGGTCAGCTGCGGCTGGAGCGACATCGGCTCCTGGGACGCCCTGTGGATGGCTGCCGGCAAGGATGCCCACGGCAACCATGCTGAAGGCGATGTCATCACGATCGACACGAAAGGCTCCTTCATCCGCTCGCATGATCGCCACCTGATCGCCACCGTCGGCCTGGACGACGTGGTCGTCGTCACCACGCCGGACGCCACCCTGGTGGCCCGTCGCGATGCGTCCCAGGACGTAAAACGCGTCGTCGAGGAACTGAAGGCCGCCGGTCGCACCGAACACGATCTGCACCGCGTCGTTCGGCGCCCGTGGGGCATGTACGACTCCCTCGAAAACGGCGACCGGTTCCAGGTAAAGCGTATTGTCGTGAAGCCCGGTGCCGCACTCAGCCTGCAGATGCATCATCACCGCGCCGAACACTGGATCGTCGTCAAGGGCGTGGCAGAGGTCACGTGCGACGACAAGGTGTTCCTGCTCGCGGAAAACCAGAGTACCTATCTGCCGCTGGGTAGCAAACACCGTCTGCGCAACCCGGGCAAGGTGCCGGTGGAACTCATTGAAGTTCAATCCGGAAGCTATCTGGGAGAGGACGATATTGTCCGCTTCGATGACGTCTATGGCCGTGCCGGCACCGTAGGCTGAGCCGACAGTCGGGCATAAAAAAACCGGGAGCCGCGGCTCCCGGTTTTTTTATGCGTGCTTTTCTACCTGTATGCGTCGCACTCAATCCAGGAACTGGATCAGCCCTTGGCCTGGCGTCGGTCACCCGCCGACATGGCAGCCGGCTCGTAAGCGCTGACGAACTGAGTTCTGGAACGGGGCGTGGCGCCAAACGGTACGATAGAACAATTCAATGCCGACGACGCAACCGCCCGCATCTCGCGGCGCTTGCGGGCAGCGTCCAGATCGTCCCGTAGTTCAATAAGCCCGCGGACAAACGAGTCCGAAAGGCGGCCTGTCGGCCTCCAGTGTTTCACTTCTATGTTCACTATCCCTGCCCTGTATGAACATTGTTGTGACAATGCTTGTGACAATGATCACACTACAGGGCAGGAATGGTAAAGCGATTTTTTGCCGTATTTGCCATACAGGCCGTAAAATTTCGGTCATCATGCGGTCATCTACGGCGAAAAACGTCATGCAATTTCGTCGTTATTTCTCAATAAGCTCCGAAATTTCCTTCGTTTTTTGTTCCATCAGCAGGGTATCGCCCCTCGCCTCGACGTTGAGTCTCAACAAAGGCTCCGTATTGGACGACCGGAGGTTGAAGCGCCAGGCGCCGAAGTCGGCGCTCACACCATCCACCCGCTCCAGCGCGGGGTTGTCCTGCTCATAGAAAGCCAGGACCCGCTCGACCGCGGCGCGAGCATCGCTCACCACGAAGTTGATCTCGCCGCTGCACGGATAGGCCGCCATCCGCTCGGACAGCATGTCAGCCAGACTGAGCCCCGTCTTGCAGATCCGCTCGGCCACGAGCAACCAGGGAATCATGCCGGAGTCGCAATAGGCGAAATCACGGAAATAATGGTGCGCGCTCATTTCGCCACCGTAGATGGCGTCCTCGGCCCGCATGCGCTCCTTGATGAAGGCGTGGCCTGTCTTGCTCTGGATCGGCAGCCCCCCCGCCTTTTCCACCATGTCGATGGTGTTCCAGGTGAGGCGCGGATCGTGGATGACTTTGGCGCCGGGGTGCGTCTCCAACAGCTGGGCCGCCAGCAACCCTACGATGTAGTAGCCCTCGATGAACTGGCCTTCCGCGTCGAACAGGAAGCAGCGATCGAAATCGCCATCCCAGGCAATGCCGAAATCGGCGCCATGGGATTTGACCGCGTCTGCCGTTGCAGCACGATTCTCAGGCAACAATGGATTGGGGATGCCATTGGGGAAGCTTCCATCCGGCTCATGGTTGATCCGGATGAATTCCAACGGAAGATGCGCGCTTAGCAGATCGACGATGGCACCCGCCCCACCGTTGCCCGCATTGACCACCACCTTCAGTGAACGAAATGCCTGTGGATCGATGTAGCCAAGCAGGTGGCTGATGTATGCCGACTTGTCGTGATCATGCAGCACCTGACCACGTGTGCCCGCCGGCTCGCCAAAGGTGTTCTCTTCCACCAGTCGCTCGATATCGCGCAATCCCGTATCACCGCTGATCGGACGCGAGCCCTCGCGGACCAGCTTCATACCGTTGTAATCGATGGGGTTATGGCTGGCGGTGACCATGACGCCACCAGCCACCTGACGATGGAACGTCTGGAAGTACACCTCTTCCGTGCCGCACAGGCCGATGTCGATGGCATCGCGGCCTTCGTCATTCAGGCCACGGATCACCGCGGCGGCAAAGGCGGGGCTGTCGCGACGAATGTCGAATCCCACCACGACCGCCCCCTCGCCCACCGTCCGGGCGAACGCTCTTCCGAGCCGATAGGCGATGTCTTCGTTCAGCTCATCCGGGACGCGGCCACGGATGTCATAGGCCTTGAAGCAATTCATGGCGGTCTTTCCTTGGAAAAACCGCCATTCTGGTCCGGACGCAAGCAGGACTCAACTCGGCAGGAGTGTCCCGGGCGACCGGTTATTCGACCGTCACCGATTTGGCCAGGTTTCGGGGCTGGTCGACGTCGGTGCCGCGCTGCACGGCCACGTGATAGGCAAGCAGTTGCATCGGTACGGTGAAAACAGCCGGCGCGATGAGGTCACCGCCACCATCGACCCGCACCATGGCCACGTGCTGCGTGCCGTCGTCCATTTCGGCGCGCTCGTCCGCAAACACCACCAGTTCGCCGCCACGCGCGCGCACTTCCTGCAGGTTGGACTTCAGCTTGTCCAGCAGGGGGCCGTTGGGGGCTACCGCCACGATGGGCATGTTCTCGTCGACGAGTGCCAGGGGGCCGTGCTTGAGCTCGCCAGCCGGATACGCCTCTGCATGAATATAGGAAATCTCCTTCAGCTTGAGGGAGCCTTCCAGGGCAACCGGATACTGCGCACCACGACCCAGGAACAGCGCGTGGGCCTTGGTGATGAAATGATCGGCAATCTTCAGGATCTGCTCTTCACTCTTCAGCGCATTCTCGATGTAGCGCGGCAGTGATTGCAGTTCCTGGCAATGTGCCAGGTACTTTGCGTGATCCAGGCCACGGCGGCGTCCGAGATCCAGCGCGAGCAACGCGAAGGCCGTGAGCTGCGTGGTAAAAGCCTTTGTGGATGCCACGCCGATCTCGGGGCCCGCACGGGTCATCAGACGCAGGTCGGACTCGCGCACGACGGACGACTCAGGAACGTTGCAGATGGCGAAAGTGGCAAGATAGCCACGCCGACGCGACTCGCGCATGGCAGCCAGGGTGTCGGCGGTCTCGCCGGACTGCGACACCGCGACGAAGAGCGTGTTCTCCGGCACCACGACCTCGCGGTAGCGATACTCGCTCGCTACCTCAACGACGACCGGAATCCTGGCGAATTCCTCGATCCAGTACTTCGCCACCATGCCTGCGTGATAGCTGGTACCGCAGGCGACGATATGGATGCCGCGGGTCTTGTCCAGGATCGGGTCGGCGTCGATGCCGAAGATGTTCGGCAGCACGCCGTGCGGGCCGATGCGGCCTTCCAGGGTATCGGCCACCGCACGCGGCTGCTCGAAGATTTCCTTCTGCATGTAGTGACGGTATTCGCCACGCTCGACTGAATCTGCACTGATTTCGCTTTCATGCGCAGCGCGGTCCACGGGAGTACCGTTGATATCGAAGACTTCCACGCCATTGCGGGTGATCTCCACGATGTCGTCCTCTTCCAGGTACATCATCCGGTTGGTGACCTTGATGAGTGCCTGCGCATCGGAGCCCAGGAAGTGCTCACCGATACCGATGCCGACCAGGAGCGGACAGCCGCGACGGGCACCGACGATACGCTCAGGCTCGTCCAGGCTCATCACGGCAATGGCGTATGCGCCTTCGAGTTCACGAACGGCAGCCGTGACCGCCTCGCGCAACGACTTGCCTGCCTGCACATGCTCGTCGATCACGGCACCCATGACTTCGGTATCCGTTTCCGAATGGAACGTGCGCCCCTTGGCCCTCAGCGAGTCACGCAGCGTCGCGTGATTCTCGATGATGCCGTTATGCACGATCGCGATACGGCCCTGCACATGTGGATGCGCATTGGCCTCGCTGGGAACGCCATGCGTCGCCCAGCGGGTGTGGGCGATGCCCGTACCACCAGGAACCGGATCGGCGTCGTACAGCGCTTCCATTTCACGCACCTTGCCCTTGGCGCGGACACGGCGGATCTGTCCGGCATCGGCGATGGCCATGCCGGCGGAATCGTAGCCGCGGTATTCGAGCGCCTTGAGGCCGGCGATGAGGATAGGGGCGATATCGCGCTGGGCGACGGCGGCAACGATTCCACACATGGCGGCAATCCTTCTTAGTTGACCTTGCGGCGCAGGTAATTGAGCAGATCGATGCGGGTAATGAGGCCGAGGAACTGCTCGCCATCAACAACGATGGCCACGTGACCCTTTTCGAACACCGGCAGGAGCGCTTCGATGGGGGCGGTCACCTGGAGCATTTCAGGCGAGGCGATCATGGCCGTGGAGACCGGATCGCGGAATTTCGATTCATCGGCATGCACGTGCAAGAGCACGTCGGATTCATCGAGGATGCCGACGATGCGATCGCCATCGACTACCGGGAGCTGCGAGACGTCATAAAGCTTCATGCGGTTGTATGCCGTGACGAGCAGGTCGTCCGGCTTCACCACCACGGTGTCGCGCTGCGCGTAGGGGCGCAGGATCAGGTCGCGCAGATCACCATAGCGCTCGCGTTCCAGGAAGCCGTTGTCGAGCATCCAGTAGTCGTTGTACATCTTCGACAGGTACTTGTTGCCCGTGTCGCAGACCAGCGTCACCACGCGCTTGGGCGTCGTCTGCTCCTTGCAGTACTTGAGTGCGGCGGCAAGCAGCGTACCCGTGGACGAACCACCCAGCACGCCTTCCTTGCCGAGCAGCTCGCGCGCCGCCATGAAGCTCTCCTTGTCGGTGATGGCATAGGCCTTTTTCACCAGGGAGAAATCGCTGATCGACGGCAGGAAATCCTCACCGATGCCTTCGACCATCCAGCTGCCCGACTTCTCGGACAGGATGCCCTCGTTGATGTACTGCGCAAGGATCGAGCCGACCGGATCGGCCAGCACGATTTCGGTGTTCGGGGAGTGCTCTTTCAGGTAAGCGGTGAGGCCGCTCATCGTGCCGGAAGAACCGCAGCCGACCACGATGGCATCGACCTTGCCATCGAGCTGTTCGAGGATTTCCGGGCCGGTGGTCTGCACGTGCGCCAGCGGATTGTCCGGGTTGCCGAACTGGTTGATGAAATAAGCACCTGGCGTCTCACGCGCGATGCGCTCGGCCATGTCCTGGTAATACTCGGGGTGGCCCTTGGCTACGTCCGAACGCGTGAGCACCACCTCGGCACCCATGGCCTTGAGGTTGAAGATCTTCTCGCGGCTCATCTTGTCGGGCACGACGAGGATCAGGCGATAGCCCTTCTGCTGCGCGACCAGCGCCAGGCCCAGGCCCGTGTTGCCGGCGGTGCCTTCAACCAGCGTATCGCCCGGCTTGATCTTCCCGGCGCGCTCGGCGCCCTCGATCATCGACATGCCGATGCGATCCTTCACCGAACCGCCGGGGTTGGCGCTTTCCAGTTTCAGGAACAGTTCGCAACAGCCGGCATCCAGGCGCTGTGCGCGCACCATGGGGGTGCGGCCGATCAGTTCGAGGATGCTGTCATGAACACTCATGGATACTCCATTGGATAAGTCGGCAGGGCCCCTTCGACCCCGCACTCAGGGCGCACATGATAAGGGGTCGCGCGCTCGCGCGATGCCCGTCATCCGGCCGAGGAAAAACGGTCTAGCACAGACCACGCGGAAGTGATCCGGTTCCTGCTGCACGCGCACAATAAAAAGGGCGCGTTTCCGCGCCCTTTCTTCGTATTGCTGTACTGCGGAATAAATTCAGTGTCGTGGTGCGTTCCAGGAATCCCACATTCTCTGGAGTTGGTTCTTCGCCTGCAGTTTCTCCAGCTTCATCCGCGTCAGTTCCTCGTCGCTGAGGGGTAGACACCCCCGGCCTGCGTTGTCGAGCTTGTCGTTGAGTTCCTGGTGACGGAAATAGAGACGACGGGTGTCCTTATCCTTGTGGATGAACTTTTCGACGTCGTCACGCTGCTGGTTTTCGAACATAGCCATGCTCCTCGCGTTGGGGCCGGGCCCGTTGGGCCGGTCGTGAGGGGAGCCATGCGGGCACGGCTTCGCATCGGAAGTGGGTTCGCTCGCGATGCGGTGTGCCTGGGTAACGTCACGCATGCTCCGAAGATCCCGTCACGCGTTTTTTCGGTGACGGGGGATCGAAGCTACTCCCCTCGATGAGGGGGTGCAAGAGCGAATTTTCGTAGAGGCACGAAAGAAAAATGGTTTCTTAAGCAAACACTTACATGGCGCTAAAACCAGCACACCCTGGCGCGGGCCGCCCTGACGGGCGGTCGCGCGCAGGGCGCGCTCCTACACAAGCAACGGTTAGTTGCCGGTGGATTTTTTCTTCTTGGGCGTGCTGGTAGCCGGGGTGCTGGCAGGGGCGCCGCTGTCGGAGGAGTTCAGGTCACGCATGGCGCGGGCGGCGGCTTCGGCCAGGGCGGCCTGCTTCTTGGCGGCGTTGGCCACCTTGGCCTGGGCTGCGGCGACCTGGCGGGCCTTCTCGCCCTCGGCCTTGGCCTGGTCCAGCGCCTGCGAGTACTCCACGCCCTGCTGCTGCAGGCGGGCGGCCTCTTCCTGGATCATCTGGTTCTGCATGCGCTGCTGCTCAAGCTGGCGACGGGCCATCTCGGCGTCGAGGCGGCTGGCCTCCAGCAGGATGGCGTCGTGCTCGCGATCGAGCTGGGCCGTCTTCGACTGGGCGTCCTGGAGCTGGGCGGCCGCCTTGGCGATGTCCACGCGGCGCTCTGCGATGTACAGGTAATGGGCGTGCTGCTTGTCCTTCGGCTTGAACTGGGCCATCTGGTTGATGGCCTCGCGCGCCCGGGCCTGCTCGGACTGGGCATAACCACCGAGGGTGGGGTCGCTGGAAAGCTGGTCGAGGCTCGAATTCAGCCGGCGGACGTCGAGGTCGTCCGTGGCGGCGAAGACCGGAGAGGCCACGGCCGCCAAGGCCAGGGCGGAGAACAGGATGGTCGTGCGCTTCATCTCAGCGGCCTCCCTGGTCGTTCAGGGGCTGGGTCTCGCCACCCGGGGGAGGCGGAGGGGTGTTGGTGGCTTCGGGCAGGACCGTCTCGGTTTCCTGCACGTTGTTCGGAATCGGCACGGTGTCATTCGCGTGGTTGTCGATCATCTCGACACGCATGCGCGAGTTTTCCTTGCTCTTGGACTGGTTCTGGGCGCGGGCAGCACCCAGGCGGGCCTTGGCACGAGCCAGTTCGCTGTCCACGCTGGACTCGTCGGCCAGGAGGGCCGCCTCGTCGTATTTGCGGCTGGCCATGGCTTTCTGCGCCTGGGAGAATTTGCCCTGGGCATAGTCGAGGTCGACCGGGGCGTAGTCGCCCGCCCCGGCATCGCGGGCAGCCTGGAGCTGGGCCAGGGCCTGGTTCATCACGCCATTGGGTGGCGGCGTGCTGGCGCAGCCGGCCAGCGTGGCAATCGCGAGGCCCAGCGCGGCCGTGGCAAGGAGCCGGCGGCCCCGGTACAGGGCGTTCGACGGCAAGTTGTGCACCATCACTCGTTCCTCTTACAGGTTTGCGAGATATTGTCGATATACAGGGTCGGAGAGACCTCTCGTCTCGATTGTAATGCGAACGCCCGGGGGTTTAGGTGGATATTGGTTATTTCCTCAAGCTAATGGTGGACAAGGGCGCGTCGGACATGTTCCTGACGACCGGTGCCCCGGTGAACATCAAGGTGGAGGGCAAGCTTTACCCGCTCGGCAATACGGGTCTGCCGGCGGGAATGGTCAAGAAGATCGCCTACTCCCTGATGGACGAAGGCCAGGTGCCCCAGTTCGAGCGCGACCTGGAACTGAACATGGCCCTGGCCGTGAAGGAAGCCGGACGCTTCCGCATCAACGTGTTCAAGCAGCGCGGCGAGATCGGCATGGTGATCCGTGCCATCAAGAGCGAGATCCCCTCGCTTGAGGAACTGCGCCTGCCGGCGATCTTCCGTGAGCTGGTGATGGAGCCGCGCGGGCTGATTCTGGTGGTGGGCGCCACGGGGTCGGGCAAGTCCACCACCCTGGCCGCGATGATCGACCACCGCAACCAGAACACCCCGGGACACATCCTCACCATCGAGGACCCCATCGAATACCTGCACCGGCACAAGCGTTCCATCGTGAACCAGCGCGAGGTGGGGCTGGATACGCACAGCTATCACGAGGCCCTCAAGAACGCGATGCGTGAGGCCCCGGACGTGATCATGATCGGCGAGATCCGCGACACGGAGACCATGGAGGCGGCCATTGCCTTCTCCGAGACGGGCCACCTGTGCCTGGCCACCCTGCACTCGAACAATGCCGACCAGACCCTGGAACGCATCCTCAACTTCTTCCCCGAGTCCGCGCACAAGAACGTGCTGATGAACCTGGCGCTGAACCTGCGCGCGGTCATCAGCCAGCGCCTGGTGATCGGCAAGGACGGCCGCCGCGTGCCGGCCGTGGAAGTACTGCTGAACACCCCGCTGATCCGCGACATGATCCGTCGCGGCCAGATCCACGAGGTGAAGGACGCCATGGATCGGAGCCTGCAGGAGGGCATGCAGACCTTCGACCAGTCGCTCTACCGGCTCTTCAAGGACGGGCAGATCACGCTGGACGAGTGCCTGGCCAAGGCCGATTCGCGTGACGGGCTGGCGTTGAAGATCCGCCTGTCGGAGGGTGCGCCGGGGAATGAGTTTGCGTCGAGTGATCCTTATGGGATCGGGGTGTGATGGTTGCTGGCTGAATGATCGTCGGGGGTGACCTGGCGCGCGCCGGGGGCATGGATGTTTATCGTTTCTATGGTCGCGCGCAGGCGCGCTCCTACAGGTGTGCGGTGATCCTGTAGGAGCGCGCCTGCGCGCGACCGGCATCCCGACAACGGCCCGACACCCTCATCCGACACGATCGGCGATGATCTTCAGGGCGCGTCCGGCTGCGCCTCAGGCGCGGCCTTCTGAAACGCCTCCAGCGCCTGGCACGCCTCCACCACGCGCCGAATATTCGGGTACGGCGCCAGATCCAGCTCCCAGCGCACGGCGTTGTAGTACTGCGGCACAAGGCAACAGTCGGCCATGGTCGGGCTGTCGCCGTAACAGAAATGTCCCTGCGGCCCTCGCTCGAGCAATGCCTCGATGCCATTGAAGCCATTGCCGATCCAACGTCGGCACCACGCCGCTTTGGCAGCCGCATCGGCACCGTAGGAGGCCTCAAGCTCCTTCAGCACGCGCAGGTTGCCCAGCGGGTGGATATCCGTGCCCACGGCCAGCGCCAGCTCACGCACGCGCGCCCTGCCCTGCACATCGGCGGGCAGCAGGGCCGGCGTGGGCCGGGTCTCCTCCAGGTACTCCAGGATCGCCATCGACTGGCGGACCACGACATCGCCATCGACCAGCGTCGGCAGCTGGGCCTGGGGCGAAATATCACGGTAAGCGGGCTTCAGGTGCTCGCCACCGTCGTTGACCAGGTGGATCGGGCGCGGCTCGTAGGCCAGCCCCTTGAGGTTGAGGGCGATGCGGACGCGGTAGGCGGCGCTGGAGCGCCAGTAGGTGTAGAGGGCGAGCATGGGCGTTCCTGCCTGGGTGAAACCCGATTCTATGTAGGAGCGCGCCTTGCGCGCGACCGGTAGGGCGATCACGGTGGTGCACTACTGCCCTCCCGGTCGCGCGCAAGGCGCGCTCCTACAATGGAATGATTTGCGCCTGTCGGCACCGCCCGGGGACAATGGGCGTCTCTCCTACACCCTGAGCTGGAGTTCCTCGTGTCCGTCACCCGCATGCAAGACCTCGACCTGCGCGGCAAGCGCGTCCTGATCCGCGAAGACCTGAACGTGCCGGTCGAGAACGGCAGGATCACCTCGACCCAGCGCCTGGACGCGTCCCTGCCCACCATCGTCGCCGCACGCGATGCCGGTGCGAAGGTGATGGTCATCTCCCACTTGGGTCGTCCCAAGGAAGGCGAGTTCGACGAGGCCTCCTCGCTCAAGCCCGTCGCCGAATGGCTGGGACAGAAGCTGGGCAAGGACGTGCGTCTGGTGCGCGACTACCTCGATGGCGTGGACGTCGCCGATGGCGAGGTCGTCGTGCTGGAGAACTGCCGCATGAACGTGGGTGAAGGCAAGGACGACGAGGCCCTGTCGAAGAAGTACGCCGCCCTGTGCGACGTGTTCGTCATGGATGCCTTCGGCACCGCCCATCGCGCCCAGGCCTCCACGCACGGTGCGATCCGCTTCGCGCCCGTGGCCGCCGCCGGTCCGTTGCTGGCGAAGGAACTGGACGCCCTCGGCAAAGCGCTCGAGCATCCCGCCAAGCCGCTGCTGGCCATCGTCGCCGGCTCGAAGGTCTCCACCAAGCTCGACCTGCTGCAGAACCTCGTCGGCAAGGTCGACCAGTTGATCGTGGGCGGCGGCATCGCCAACACCTTCATCCTTGCCACCGGCCATAAGGTAGGCAAGTCGCTGGTAGAGGCCGACCTGCTCGACACCGCGAAGAAGATCATGGCCGATGCGAAGGCCCGCGGCGCCGACGTGCCAGTGCCGACCGACGTCGTCGTCGCCACCGAATTCTCAGCCACTGCCCAGGCCACGGTGAAGGCCGTCGATCAGGTTGGCGACGATGAGATGATCCTCGACATCGGTCCCGAGACCGCGAGGCGCTACGCGGAGCTGATCGCCAAGGCCGGTACCGTGGTGTGGAACGGCCCCGTGGGCGTGTTCGAGTTCGAAGCCTTCGGCAAGGGCACCGAGACGTTGGCGCGCGCCATCGCCGCCTCGAAGGCCTTCTCGATCGCCGGTGGTGGCGACACCCTCGCTGCTGTCGACAAGTACGACATCGAAAGCGGCGTGTCCTACATCTCCACCGGTGGTGGCGCCTTCCTCGAATTCCTTGAAGGCAAGGAACTGCCGGCCGTGACGGCGCTCAAGGCGCGCGGGGAGACGAAGTAATGCTTTTCCTCTTCGACCTCGATGGCACGCTCATCGACTCGGAAATCGGCATCCTCTCTGGCGTGCGTCATTCGCTCGCCAGCGTGGGCGCCGAAGCGCCGCATGATTCCGTGCTGCGCTCCTGGATCGGACCGCCCCTGCGCGTGAGTTTCGCGCAGGTGCTGGGCGACCACCGCGACCGCATCGAAGCTGCCGTGGCCGCCTACAGCGAGCGATTCCAGGACGTGGGCTGGTCGGAGCACACCGTCTATGACGGCATCCCCGAAGCCATCGCCGCGCTGGCCGAGGCGGGCCACCAGCTTGCCGTGGTGACTAGCAAGACGCGGACCCATGCGGCGCGCATCATTCCGCACCTGCCGTTCGGCGCCGCGTTCGAACGCGTCTACGCCCCGGGACCGGACACGGCGCACAGCGAGAAGGCGGAGATGATCGCCGCCGCCCTCGCCGACTTCGGCCATCCGAAGGACCAGGTGTTCATGATCGGCGATCGCCGCTTCGACATCGAAGGCGCGGTAGCCAACGACGTGCGTGGTGTGGGTGTGCTCTGGGGCTTCGGCGACCAGGATGAACTGGAAAAAGCCGGGGCATGGAAGACACTTGGAACACCATCCGAGCTTCGCTCACTTACCTGACGGAAACATCGAACCGCGTACTTCATCGATCTCCTACGGAAGTACGCGGTTTCCGCAGCGCCATATTGATTGCCCGGCCTATAGTCATAACGGCCACGCCAGGTAGCCTCGTAGCCCTCATTCACGAGACCTGCGAAGCGACCCTATGCACCCAACCGCATTGGCTTTTCTTATGACGACCTGCTTGGTGGCGGCACAATCATCGGCAGCTGCTGAAATTTGGCAGGCCAGCGCCCCACCGTCGTGGCACCCACCCTTCGAAGATTCGAAGCGTAAGGGGCCAAAATCCAGCAACCGTATCCACCTGCGCATATACCAGACACCACGAACTGATTCCGCGACGCTCTGGCTCACCTATGCGACGTCGATGGCACTTCAGACCAAAGGATACTTTCAAACCAGGTCGCTCAGATCGACAGCGAACAGCCCTTTGCTCAATCAACGACCACCTGACATCCGCCCTCTTTTAACAACACAGAGGTGACGACAACTCGCTGGATGAGCGGTAAGTCATATCAAGTCTTCCACACGAAGGCGGCCCCTGATCGTCACCTTTCTTCAAGCCGACTTCAGGTCCTCGAAACCGTACGAGGACTGTCAGGAACTGGACAGTGCAGAGGCGTGACGGCCCGATGGAGCATACGCAAGGATAGTTCCAGGCTTCGGGAGCCACATTTTTGGCTTCTGATACGGAACACTGATGAACAAATATCCACTACGGGTGGTCGCTATCGCGATGATGGCTGCGTTTTCAACACCATCTCAAGCGGCGGCACTCAAGGCAGGAGAAACGCTCTGGCAAGGGAGCTTTCTGTACTCCGACGACCTTCATTACTTTGCGGCCATGCAATCTGATGGAAATCTCGTCGTCTACCGAAACAACGGTACAAACTCGGCAGTCTGGTCGACAAATACTGCTGGTCTCGGAGCAAACCGCGCCGTCATGCAATCTGATGGAAACTTGGTCCTGTATACGCCCGATCATAGGGCCGTATGGCAGACAGGAAGCCATGGTCAAGGGCATTTCTTTACCGTTACCGAACATGGGCAGGCCATGGTCCTCGCCATCGTTCCAACGTGGAACAGCGACTCCGGCATGTCGGGCGTGAGCAACAATACGCCGATGATCTTTGGTAACGGAACCGCATTAAACAAAGGACAGAACTACACACATGCCAATGGGCACACACTGATTTTCCAGGCGGACGGAAACCTTGTGCTGTATCGTCATGGGGTGGCTATCTGGGCATCCCACACTTGGCGAGCCTCATCGGCTCACATCGATAATGGCCTACACGTAACAGGTGGAAAGAAAAGAAATTTCCACGCAGGTAGCTTGCCCGCGCCGAAGTACGGCCCAAGCACCTCCTTGATTCGCTCCCTTGGCTTTCTCGCACTGGCATCAAATGGCAACTTGACCACGTATGGAGTCAGAGAGATCTGGACTGCATCAGAGTATGACCGTCGCCCAGCAAAACATCCCGGCCACCCCCCGTGCGCCGCACCGACCTGGTGTATTCCTTCCTCCTTCGATATTTGGCGACTTAGGTTCTGAGCTTTTGTCCGAGGAAAAAACGGTCGCGATCTGATCGATCGACGCCGCGAATTCTGAAATAGCTACGGCTGTAGACCGTTACGACATGACCATTCCCCGTGTCGACCGTGATATCCGACCGGATTCGTTCCTCGATACGAGACCTAGCCAGGCCACCGTGGGCGGTCAGACTCCAGCGATCGAGAAAAGTCCTTCTTGCGCCCGGCGCATCCTGTCGGCACGTGAGAATTTGCACAATATGCCCGACGCAGGCAGCTCGGCCGCCTACCCTGGGCCGTGAAGGGTTCCCTTGGCCGCGTCGCGCATCGCGGCTTCGAACGCCGATGCGAGCACTTTGTTGCCATAGCCGCTCACATGGTCGCCGTCGAAGAACAAAGGGCGGCCGCCCCTGAATCCCGTGCACTCCGCTCCTTCCGGGCACAGTGTGGGCAGGGGGTCGAACACCGTCGTTCCCGGGACGGCACGTGCCACATTCATCTCGACCTCCAGCATCGGTTGCCGAAGGTGCAAGAACCAGGACCGGTCAACGGCCATGCCTGGCAGGCACATGGGATTGCTGCGCGTCCAGGGGTCGGCGCAGCGATAAGCCGGCGCGTTGAGCAATACATTGGGCGCTTCGAGCACGACACGTGCTCCCTTCGCGCTGAAACGCGAAACGACATCGATCGCCGCCTGTTCGGCACCGCTCTCTTTCGCCAATCGGCCCGCATCCAGCGCCTGGGCGATCGCAGCGTCGCGCGGGTATCGGATCCATTGGTCGACGAAGCGCGGCATGCGCAACGAAGGCAGAAACACCACGTCCCCCGGTTTCACCCGGGCAAGGATATCGCGCTCGGAAATGGCCGATGCCGTCTTGCACCGATCGCCTGCATCGCTTTCCGGGCGAAGGCCGAGGAAGGCGCAACCTGAATTGTTGTACAGCGTGACATGCGCACCAGTGCGCGCCACGTAGGCCTCGAACAACGTGCCGAACGCCATCGCATGCGAGTCACCCACGACAAAGACATCCGGACCGTCCACCGGACGGTCACAGGCCGTCCTCGCATAACGGATGCGCTTGCCATGCTCCAGGTCGTCCACGGCTGGCTCCGGCACGCCGCAAGCGGGCGCCGTTTTCAGCGTGACCGTGGTCGGGTACCAGTCGTCAGCATGCCTGGCGACCGTACTCAACGACCAGCGCGGTTGCCGGTGGTCGATGAAGCGGTGCAGCGATGCCCCCATGACCAGGATCACCAGTCCACATCCGACGACAGCCCAGCGTGGTAGCCGCCGGATACGCTGCGACCGTCGGAACGGCTGCTCGATCCAGCGCCATGAACACCATGCCAGCACAAACGTCAGGGCAAGTGCGGCAAGCAGCCACGGCCAGTCGCCCAGGCCAACCGTCCATCGGAACAGCACGAACACCGGCCAGTGCCAGAGGTAGAGTGAATAGGACATGCCTCCAAGCAGGCGCATCGGCGATGCCGTGAGCAGGCGAACGGGCCAGACTGCATCCGGCTGGCCATGAAGCGCGCCCAACACCAGCACCGAACCTGCAACGGCCCACAGTGCACCTGGCACGGGAAACTGATCGGGCTGCGAGAACCACAATCCGATACCCATAAAAATGAACCCGATGGTGGCAACCGCCACCTTCCAGGGCATCACCGTATCCATTGTGGACGTGTCAAAACGCCGCCCCATGCAGGCCATGGCCTGATACAGCATCACGCCGGCTGCCAGCTCCCAGAAGCGTGGCGCCAGCAGATAGAAGGCGGCGAGACTGTCCGTAGTCCGGATCGCCCAGGCATAACCGAAGGACACGACGCCTAACAGCGCAAAAAGCCCCAGCGTCAGGCGACGCCAGCGACCGCCGAAACTCCAGGCCCAGAACAGTACCGGGAACAGCAGATAGAACTGCTCCTCCACCCCCAGGGACCAGGTGTGCGTGTAGGGGTTGAATTCGGTGATCGGCGAGAAGTAACTGTTGTCGTTGTTCGCCAGCACGAGGTTGCTGAAACCGAAAAACGCGAAGCGTCCCGTCTTCTGGTTGTGCCCGCTGAGCCAGGCCTCCGGGATGAATAGCGTCGCGGCAACCGTAGTCGCCAGCAGACAGACAAGCAGCGCGGGAGCAATGCGCTGGAACCGGCGTGCCAGGAAATAGCCCCAGAATGACGCAAGCGACGACCGCTCACGCAATCCCACCGAGGCGCTTACCACGAAACCCGAGATCACGAAGAACACATCCACGCCAGCGAAGCCGCCTGGCAGCCAGCTTCCATGCAGGTGGTAGAGCACGACAGACAGCACCGCGATGGCACGCAAGCCGTCGATATAGGGGAAATAAGCGTGGGGCGAACGGGAGGATGTCATCGTGACGAACGGCTTATCCGAAAAACCATGGGCGTATAACGAACGAAGGCCCCCATGCGGGAGCCTTCGTTCCTGAAGCAGCGTCGCTTACTTGATGACGCTCTTCACGGCATCAATCACCTTCGGGGTGGTGATGCCGAAGTGCTCGTACAGCTTGTCGATGGGGGCCGAGGCGCCGAAGGTGCTCATGCCGATGGCCTTGCCGTCCAGGCCGATGTACTTGGCCCAGAAATCGACGCTGGCGGCTTCCACCGCCACGCGGGCGCGGCACCACGACGGCAGCACGCCTTCACGGTATTCCACCGGCTGGGCGTCGAATTCCTCGGTGCAGGGCATCGAGACGACACGGACCGGCACGCCCTGGTCGCCCAGTGCCTGCGCGGCCTCGACGGCGATGCCGACTTCGGAGCCCGTGGCGATGATGATCGCCTTGAACTTCTCCGACGGCTCGAACAGGACGTAGCCGCCCTTCTCGATATCAGCCACCTGGGCTTCCGTACGCGGGTTGTGCTTGAGGTTCTGGCGCGAGAAGACCAGGCACGACGGGTTGCCGGCGCGCTCGATCGCCTTCTTCCAGGACACCGCCGATTCCACCGCATCGGCCGGACGCCACACGCGGTTGTTCGGGATCAGGCGCAGCGAACCCAGGTGCTCCACCGGCTGGTGGGTGGGGCCGTCTTCGCCCAGGCCGATCGAGTCGTGGGTGTAGACGTGGATGGCGTGCGCCGGAATCAGCGCCGACATGCGCACCGCGTTACGGGCGTAGTCGGAAAACACCAGGAAGGTGGCGTCGTACGGAATGAAACCACCGTGCAGTGCAATGCCGTTGGCGATGGCCGACATGCCGAACTCACGCACGCCGTAGTGGATGTAGTTGCCATCCGCACCACCCGTGGTGATGTTCTTCGAACCCTTCCAGATGGTGAGGTTCGACGGGGCGAGATCGGCGGAACCACCGATCAGCTCAGGCAGCAGCGGGCCGAACGCATCGAGGGCCATCTGCGACGCCTTGCGCGACGCCACGACCGGACCTTCGGCCTGCATCTTCGCAACATAAGCGGCGGCGCCTTCGTGCCAGCTCTTCGGCAGCTCGCCGGCGGTACGGCGCTTGAATTCGGCAGCCAGCTCCGGATGAGCCTTGGCGTAGGCGTCGAACTGGTCGTTCCAGGCCTTTTCGGCCTTGGCACCGGCGTCCTTCGCATTCCACGAGGCGTAGATGTCGTCCGGAATCTCGAACGGGCCGTATTTCCAGCCCAGCTGCTCGCGGGCCAGCTTCACTTCGTCCGGACCCAGCGGGGCACCGTGCGAGGATTCCTTGCCTTCCTTGTTCGGCGAACCGAAGCCGATGATGGTCTTGCAGATCACCAGGCTCGGCTTCTCGCTCTGCGAGGTGGCGGAAGCGATGGCCTTCTTGATGGAGTCGGCGTCGTGGCCGTCCACCGGCTTGCCGTCATCGCCCACCACGACGTTCCAGCCGTAGGCCCTGAAGCGCTCGGCGGTGTTGTCGGTGAACCAGTCGTGCACCTCGCCGTCGATGGAGATGCCATTGTCGTCGTAGATGGCGACGAGCTTGCCGAGCTTGAGCGTGCCGGCAAGCGAGGACACTTCGTGCGAGATGCCTTCCATGAGGCAGCCATCGCCCAGGAACACGAAGGTGTGGTGATCGACGATGTCGTGGCCCGGCTTGTTGAAGCGCTCGGCCAGCACCTTCTCGGCAATGGCAAAGCCCACGGCATTGGCCAGGCCCTGGCCGAGCGGGCCGGTGGTGGTCTCGACGCCCGGGGTGTGGCCGTATTCCGGGTGACCCGCGGTGTGATGGTTGAGCTGGCGGAAATTCTTCAGGTCTTCGATCGGCAGGTTGTAGCCGGTCAGGTGCAGCAGCGCGTACTGCAGCATCGAGCCGTGGCCGTTCGAGAGGACGAAGCGATCGCGGTTGGGCCAGTGCGGGTTCGACGGGTTGTGGTGGAGGAAATCGCCCCAGACCACTTCGGCGATGTCGGCCATGCCCATGGGCATGCCGGGGTGACCCGACTTTGCAGCTTCCACACCATCCATGGCCAGGGCGCGGATCGCATTGGCGCGTTCGCGGCGTGTCGTCATCGGCGTTCTCCAGTTAGCAGGCGGCGGAAAAAACGCCATTGTCGCGCATTGGGTATCACGTTGTCGTGGAGATTCAGGGGACAGTGGGCAAGTTAACCAAGCCTTAATAATTTCATCCGCATTTTTGAATCTCTTCAGGTTCGGGGGGGTCTAATCGGTATCGGCCACCAAAGCTCCCCCACCCCAAGCCTGGTGGCCGCCCCGACAATAAGAGGAACATTCCCATGAAGAAGGCAGCTCTTGCCCTTGCGGTTTCTTGCATCTCGTTCGCGGCCATCCCGGCCTTCGCCCAGGACAGCAACTCGGCTGTCTCCGGCAACTACCAGCCGGAACAGGCCGTCGGTAGCGGCAACTGGTTCATCGGCGCCAACGTCGGCCGTACCAACGGCAGCGACACCGGCGGTTTCGGCAGCAATGCCAGCGGTTTCAATTTCCTGCACGGTGAACAGGGCCGTCGCACCGGTTATGGCGTCCTCGGCGGTTACCGCTGGAAGGTCGGCCAGGATCTGGGCCTCGGCGTCGAAGGCGGCTACACCGACCTCGGCAACTACCGTGTGAAGAACATCTTCAACGATAACGACGTCAACCAGCGCAAGAGCCGCAACGCCCTGCGCGGCTGGATGGTCGGTGTCAACGGCAAGCTGAACCTCGTGCCGCAGTGGTACATCAGCGCGCACGGCGGTTACTTCCGCGCCAATGACAACAGCAACAACTACAACAACAGCGTGGGCCAGGACATCGGCTTCTCCAACGGCGGCCGTCCGGGTCGTGGCAGCTGGTATGCCGGTATCGGCACGGGCTGGGACATCAACCAGCACTTCAGCGTAGGCGTGAACTACGACTACTTCCACGCCAATGCCGGCAAGGTCAAGAACAACGCCACCGGCGACGTCTCGACCGGCCTGAAGCGCTCCACCGGCATCGTCTCGCTGGCTGGCGAATACCGCTTCTAAGTCGTACAGATACCGGTTTTCACGGTATTTCACAGGCCGCGACGGGCAACCGTCGCGGCCTGTTTCGTCTGCGCGCTTAACACGCTTTGAAGACTTAACCGATTTTAAATATTAAACCTCGCGGTATTGAATCGTCACAGGACTGCCACATCTAAGGTTGGACGCACGAATACCCCACTCGTGCGCGGGTAGCGAAAGACGACATTCCCCCTAAGGTCGCCGCCGCTCACAAGAACAAAAAGCAGGAGAGATCACCATGAAGAAGACCCTTATTGCCCTCGCCCTCGTCGCTGCGGGCGCCGTCGCCACCCCCGCTTTCGCCCAGGATGCCAATGGCGCAGCCGGCTGGTTCGTCAACGGCAGCGTTGGTCGCACCTCGGTCGACAAGAACGCCTACAACGGTCATGACACCGGTTATGCCCTGAACGGCGGCTACCGCTGGGCCGTGGCACCGTGGGCCGCACTCGGCGTCGAAGTCGGCTACAACGATCTCGGCAACATCCACGCCAAGAACTTCTTCAACGGCAACCGGGTTATCGATCGCCGCAAGTCGGAGCTGCATGGCTGGACCGCCGGCGTGAACGGCCACTTCAACATCACCCCGCAGTGGTACATCAGCGCTCGTGGCGGCATCTACGGCTGGCAGGGCCATGGCCTCAGCAACGACGACATCGACCTGAGCAGCCGTCGCAGCATCGACAAGACCAGCTGGTACGCCGGTGCAGGCGTGGGCTACGACTTCAACAGCAACTGGAGCCTTGGCATCAACTACGACCACTACGATGCCGACAAGCACGGTGTGGACCTGTCGACGAACATGGCTTCGATCAGCGCTGAATACCGCTTCTGATCCACGTTTCAAGTGTTGAAATGAAAAAGCCGGTGCCCCAGGGCACCGGCTTTTTTGTAGGAGCGCGCCTTGCGCGCGACCGGATTGTCGCCAAGAGCGGTCGCGCGCAAGGCGCGCTCCTACACTCCATTCAATGCGTCTTGCTGGTCCTGAACTTCGCCGCAATCGGCATCGTCAGGCGTAGCGTGCGAGCCACATCCGCGTAATCGGCAACGCCGCACGGCAGGCCCTTGCACTGCACCTGCGGATTGGAGAACGTCCAGAAGCGCTGGGTGGCATCGGGGCCATAGGCCATCACGTCGTAGAACTTCGCAGAGAAGTTGCGATAGCCATACGAGTACGGAAACAGGCCACCTGTCGCATCCTGCTCGTGATTGTGCTGGGCGCCGAGGTTATGACCGAGTTCGTGCGCCAGCGTGGTCGCTTCGCAGTAGTAGCCCGTGGGCAGGCTGCCGTCGCTCACCACCGAATACATCAGGTCCCCTGCCGCGGCGTAGTTACCCGGCGGAATGTAGGCCACGCCACAGCTGTTGTTCGCCTGGTTGTACTGGCGCACGAAGGTGACCAGATCGGCGCCCACCTGGTCGCGCATGGTCTGTACCCAGGGCGTGCTGGTGCGGATCGCATCCAGCATCTGCGTGTTGTCGGTGTCGTCAGGAGCCTGTGCTTCCTGTGCGCGGACCATGCGGAAGGATGCATCGATCTGCGAGTTGCGCAGTACCTGGTTGGCCACGTCGAAACGATTGGTCAGTTCGGTGATGGCGGCCGACGTCGAGCCCTTCGCCTGGCGGAAGCCACTGGAATAGATTGCCAGCACGTCCACCGTGGTCTGACCCGCGGCAGATGAGATGGATTTGCCCGCCGCCGCGTCGGCAGCGGAAACAATCGGCGTTCCCAGCGCTTCATCCAGGGCACCGGTTCCCGCAAGGCCCGCTCCCGGCACGCCCACCGGCTTGATGGCGTCGCCCAGCGGATTCACACCGACGTGGAGGCTGGAGAGCGGCGCGCTCACCAGATAGGTCTGGCCGCTTTCCACCGTGAGCTTGCGCTGCTGGCCGTCGCTGTCGGGCAAGGTGGCGACGGTGGAATCCGGGCCGAAGGTGATCACGGCGCGCTGGGTATCGTCCGGGCCGTCGAGATGACCGACCCAGCTCCAGTTGCCGTTCTCGTGTTCCACGGCATGCTCGAAGGCGAGGTCGAGATGGGAGCCGTCGGGCGTGGGGATGGACAGGTGGCCGCCCTTCATCGCCGCGCGAGCCTGCTTTTCGTCGATCCGCACCGGGTAATAGGTAAATACTCCCTCGTGCCGGGGAGGCTCCGAGCCGGTGATCACCAGCAGGGGCAGCGTGGGGCCGTTATCGGCACCAGCCGAGGCCCTGCGTCTGGCCGGGGCATTCACGGCCATCCGCGGTGCGACGGCAGCCGTGGAAACGGCCGGCGCGGGTGCATCGGCGTCCCCGCCGTCGGCAAGCGCCCAGCGCACAGGTGAACCACCACCTTGCAGCACCGCCGATCCGGCGGCCGCACAGGCCAGAGAGGCCGCCAGGGCGACCCATGCACGCTGTTTCATCCCTAACCCTCAAGCCCGTGGGCGTGGCACACGCCCCCTTGTGCGATTGGAACGCCGGGCCGAGCGTGCCGCAACCGAAAACCACGGGAAAGCGCGATCCGGTCACAAGAAAAAGGCGCCGACAGAGCGGCGCCTTTTTCGGTCTAGACGGCAGGAACCGTCAGGCCCGCTTCTTCCAGTTGCCCTTGGCGGCGTCGCTGTTTTCCTTGGCGCGCTCCACCACGGTCTCCTGGCCGGCTTTCCAGTTGGCCTTCTGATCCTTCGACCAGACGTCCAGGGCCTTGGAGACCAGGGCGCGGCCGTAGGAGAAGCTGATCGGCCACGGGTGCGGACCGAGCTTGTTGATGGCGTCCAGGTGCGCCGTGGCCTGCTCGTCGGACTGGCCGCCCGAGAGGAACACGATGCCTGCCACGGAAGCCGGCACGGCGTTCTGGAAGACATCCACGGTGGCCTGGGCCACGTCTTCGACGTCTACCTGCTCCTCGGCCGGGGCGTACTTGCCCGGGATGACCATGCTGACCTTGAGGATCAGGCCGCGCAGATTGACGTTGAAAAGGGCCAGCTGGCCGAACAGGGCGCGGAGGACTTCCTCGTGCACCGTGTAGCTGGTGTCGATATCGTGGACGCTTTCCTTGTCGTCCATGAGGATCTCGGGCTCGACCATCGGCACGATGCCGGCTTCCTGGCACAGCGATGCGTAACGGGCCAGGGCGTGCACGTTGGCTTCCACGGCCGCCGAGGTCGGCGTGCCGTCGGTGATCTTGATCACGGCGCGCCACTTGGCGAACTTGGCACCGAGCTTGGCGTATTCCTGCAGGCGCTCGCGCAGGCCGTCGAGGCCTTCGGTGACCACTTCATCGGGGAAGCCGGCGAGCGGGTGCGTGCCCTTGTCCACCTTGATGCCCGGGATGATGCCGGCGGCTTCCATGGCCTCGACCATGCTGCGGCCGTCGCCGGTCTTCTGGCGGATGGTCTCGTCGAACAGGATGGCGCCCGAGATGTACTGGCCGAGGCCCGGGGCGGTGAGCAGCAGCTCACGGTACGCGCGACGGTTTTCCTCGTTGTTCTCCAGGCCGACGGCCTCGAGACGCTTCTTGATGGTCGAGGTGGATTCGTCGACGGCGATGATGCCCTTGCCGGGTGCAACCATCGCCTGCGCGATCTGTTCGAGGTTATCGATGCTCATGAGAACTCCGTGGACGTAGTGGTATGCCCCCAGTAACGAGGCGGGGCTAGTGCGAAAACCGGCGGAGTATAGGGGAATACCCCGCGAAAGCCGTTGTGCGGCGCGATCAAGTGGTCTTATAGCCGGGCAGTTCGCACTGCTTCATGATCGCGGCCTTGCGAGCCGGGTCCTCGGGGAGGTTGAAGCCGACCACGTAGTACGTGCTGACCGGTTCGGCGGCACGATTCACGCCGGAAGGCCCGTAGCGGAAATCCTTGACGGCACTGACGCCGACCTTGTCCAGGTCGCCCTGGGGGACCGTCTTGGCGGCCACGACGTTCTGGGTCAGGCCATTGGACCCGATCATGTAGGTCACGGCGACGCAGCCTGGCTGGTCGAGGTTCTTGCCGGTGTTGGGCACGTCCGCGTTGACCGAGCTGTTGGTCAGGGTCCAGTAGTTCGGGAGACGGTCCGGTGCGACCTTGCGCACGTTCTGCGCGGCCACGGGGCCTGCGACGAGGAGTACGGCGGCGAGCACGGCGCCGGTACGAACGGGATTGCGGATCATGACGCCCTCGTTGGTTTGCCTTGGGCTACGAGTTTACTCCGCAAGCGCGTGCATGGTGTGTCTGGCTGGAGTTGGCAGCGCGGAGTGCTTTCCAGAACAGCCGCTTCGGGCCGGTCGCGCGCGAGGCGCGCTCCTACAGGGCCAGTCCTGTAGGAGCGCGCCTCGCGCGCGACCGTCGAAGCCTTATTGCCCCAAACACACAACGGGGCCTGCCGCGGCTTACAGATCGCGCAAGCTGTCCGCAATGCCATCGTCGCCGATGACCAGCAGCTTCAGCGTGTTGGTGCCCCCATGGCTGCCGATGTGGTCACCATGGGTGAGCACCACGCGATCGCCCTTCACCAGCTTGCCCAGCGAGAACAGGTGCTGGAGCGCGGCGCGGGCGGTGTGTGCGGGGTCGAGCTTGCCCGTCTCGAAGGCCACCGGCTGCACGTCGCGCAGCATGAGCATGCGGCGGCGGGCCACGTCGGACGGCGACATGGCATAGATGGGCACGGCGAAACGATAACGCGACAGCCACTGCGCCGTGGCGCCCGACTCCGTCAGCGAAACGATGGCGCGCACGCCCACCTTCGAGGCGAGCTGCATGGCGGCAAAGGCGATGGCCTGGTCGGAGCGGTCGAGCGAATGCGTGGCCGGACCCAGGTCGTCGCGCGGCTCGAACTGACGCTCGGCACCGAGGCAGATGCGGCGCATGGCGGCCACGGCCTTGTCCGGATGGGCACCCGCGGCGCTCTCTTCGGAAAGCATCACGGCGTCGGTACCGTCGATGACGGCGTTGGCTACGTCGAGCACTTCGGCGCGGGTCGGGATGGGTGCACGCACCATCGACTGAAGCATCTGCGTGGCGGTGATCACCGAACGGTTGCGCAACACCGACTCGCGGATGATCTTCTTCTGCAGGCCCGGCAGCTCGGCATCGCCGATTTCCACGCCCAGGTCGCCACGGGCCACCATCACCACGTCGGAGGCGTCGATGATCTCGCCCAGCACGGGGATGGCATCGGCGCGTTCGATCTTGGAAACGATGCCCGCATCGCCACCGGCTTCGCGGAGCAGGCGGCGGGCTTCGTGGAGGTCTGCCGCCGAACGCACGAACGAGACGGCGAGGAAATCCGCACCCATTTCAGCAGCGAGCTTGATGTCGTTCCTGTCCTTATCCGACAGGGCCGAAACGCTGAGGCCGCCGCCCTGGCGGTTGAGGCCCTTGCGGTTGGACAGGCGGCCACCGATGGCGACCGTACAACGCACTTCGGCACCGGCCACTTCGTTGACGGCCAGGGCGATCAGGCCATCGTCGAGCAGCAGGATGTCACCGGCCTTCACGTCGTTTGGCAGGTCGTAGTAGCTGACACCCACGCGGGTCTGGTCGCCATCCGGAGCATCCGGACGGCAGTCGAGCGTGAAGCTGTCGCCCGCCATGAGGTCGACCGGGCCGGCCGCGAACTTCTCGACGCGGATCTTCGGACCCTGCAGGTCGGCCAGGATGCCGACTTCGCGACCTACCGTCTCGGCAGCGGCGCGCACCGCGGCGGCGCGGGCGCGATGGTCGTCCGGCGTACCGTGCGAGAGATTGAGGCGAACGATATCCACGCCTTCTTCCAGGATTTTCTCGAGCATGCCCGGCGCGTCCGTGGCGGGGCCGAGGGTGGCGACAATCTTGGTGCGGCGTACCTGGATATCGGTCATCTTTGCTTACCTTGGGTTTCGAATTCGGTCGGGACGCTTGCGGCTTAGTCGAGCGTCTTGTTCAGAAGGTCGGCGAGGCGCTTGCCGGCATCACGCAGGCGGGTCTCGGCCACGGGGAGGTACTTCGTGACATAGGCGTCGTCGAGCGTATGCCCGTCAGGATAGAAGCCCGGTGCCGCCACGATCTGGCACGATTCCTCCGCCCACTGGGCGTAGGGGTTGTCGAGCGGCGGGATCGGCTTCGGCAGCGTCACCGGGCCTTCGGCGGCCAGCTTGTCCGCATAGGCCTGCCACTTGAGGTTCGTGGTGTAGAGCATCTGGGAATCCCAGACGCGGTGCAGGTTGGTGCCCTTGCCCTGGAACTGCACCTGGTAGTCGTTGCCACCCTTGTCGTCGCGGTTACCCGCGTGCAGCGGCTGGTGCACGTCGCCCACGAAATGGACCACGAACTTCAGGGCCTCGGCGCGCTCGGCGTTGGACTTGCTGCGGTCCTTCAGGATGGCCACGTACTTCTGCAGGCCACCGACGACGTTGCGCTCGGTGCCGGCATCGCCCTGGGGCTGGTAGCGGCAACCGGTGGCGAAGTTGATGTAGTGCAGCGGGCCGGTGGCCTTGCCCAGGTCTTCCTTGCCCGGCATGTCGCGCAGCTTGTCCGGCCAGCTGGCCACGTCGGCAAGGGAGTCGGAGCCATCGGCCTTGAGCAGGCGCTCCACCTCGGCCTTCGCGGAGGGGTCGAGCTGGCGCCAGGCCAGTTCGGCGACGATGCGGTGACCGATGTCGCCCCAGGCCTGGGCGGTGCCGGCGGCAGCGGTGACGGCCAGGGCCAGCAGGGTGGCGATGGTGCGGCGCTTATGGAGGGTTTTCATGGGTCTGTAAACGTTTCCGTCGCGGGCGAACGGCCAAGTGTGCCACAGCCCGACTGAGGCACGAATGACAAATCGCGGCATTGCAGCAAGCCGGCCCCTGCGACCTTCCGTTACCATGGAGGTTTACGGCACTGCCCTTACCTACGCTCGCAAGTCCACTCCCGGAGGCTGCACATGACCATCAAGGTCGCCATCAACGGTTACGGTCGCATCGGTCGCAACATCCTGCGCTCGCTCTATGAGTCGAAGAAGAATGGCCAGGACATCCAGATCGTCGCGATCAACGATCTCGGCAATGCCGAGACCAACGCGCACCTGACCCAGTACGACACGGCCCATGGCCGCTTCCCGGGCGACGTCTCGGTCGACAACGGCGACCTCATCGTCAATGGCGATCGCATCAAGGTGTTCGCCGAGCGCGATCCGTCGAAGCTGCCCTGGGGCGAGCACGGCGTCGACGTGGTGCTGGAATCCACCGGCTTCTTCACCTCCAAGGCCAAGGCCAGCGCGCATATCGCGGGCGGCGCCAAGAAGGTGATCATCTCCGCTCCCGGCGACAAGGACGTGGACGGCACGTTCGTCATGGGCGTCAACGACCACAAGCTGACCTCGAAGCTCGAAGTCATCTCCAACGCCTCCTGCACCACCAACTGCCTCGCTCCGCTGGCAAAGGTGCTGCACGAGAAGGTCGGCATCGTGCACGGCCTGATGACCACCATCCACGCCTACACGAACGACCAGGTGCTGACGGACGTCTATCACTCCGACCTGCGTCGCGCCCGTAGCGCCACGCACAGCCAGATCCCGACCAAGACCGGCGCCGCCGCCGCGGTGGGCCTGGTGCTGCCGGAACTCAACGGCAAGCTCGACGGCTTCGCCATGCGCGTGCCCACGATCAACGTCTCGGTGGTCGACCTCACCTTCACGGCCGCCCGCGCGACCACCAAGGAAGAAATCGACGCCGCCATCAACGAAGCCGCCAACGGCGCGCTGAAGGGCATCCTGGCCGTCAACACGCAGCCGCTGGTGTCGATCGACTTCAACCACAACCCGCACTCGTCGATCTACGACTCGACGCAGACGCGCGTGATGGAAGGCACCCTGGTGAAGGTTCTCTCGTGGTACGACAACGAGTGGGGCTTCTCCAACCGCATGCTCGACATGACCAAGGCGCTGATGTCCGCCAAGTAAGACCCCGTGCCGCCCTGCCCCGCAGGGCGGCACCTCCACGCCCCACCCCCTGTAGGAGCGCGCCTCGCGCGCGACCGTTTAACACGTAACGCTCCGTAGTAAACCAAAGCCGTCCCTACCGCAGGTGTGAAAGCCGATCGCATCGGCGATGCTGCGCTCCGTAGGGACGCAGCCCATGCGGTGTTTCGCTCCGTAGGAAGGGCTCGCCTATCGGCCTCGCACTCGGCGCTGGAACGTGGCGTTGCAGAGGCGACGGGGGCGGCCCTTGGCGCTCCGGCCTGCGGTGTCCCTAGGGAAAGGAGGAGCCGCTGCGCGGCTCAGTGTCTTATGGCTTACGCCCCTTCGGGCCCGGGGAGCGTGCGGGGTTTTTCGACTCGGCTCCTGCCTCGGCGAAAAAGGCCGGCCTTCCTGGCCGGCCCCCTTCGGGCCTTTTCCGCCCACTCCCCTCACCTCCATCAGTCGCGCCAAGGGCCGCCCCCGCCGCCTCTGCCAAACGTGATCGCAGGCTGTTGTAGGAGCGCGCCTGCGCGCGACCGGTTGTCGCGGAAACCTTCATCGTTTCGATCCAACCGGTCGCGCGCAAGCGCGCTCCTACACAAGCAGGTTGTCGCAATGTGGGGATCCTCGACGCGGTCGGCTTTTGAACCTTTGGTGGTCAGGTCATCGCGAAAGGCTATCGCGCGCAAAACGCGCTTCTGCACCGCCACTCTTTCGCCATAATCGGGGGGCAGAATCGCATCGTTTGCGCATGTTGCGTGGACGCTTCTTTCAGGGGATGAAACGAATGACACGACGTCTTGCCGCCCTCGCCTGCCTGGCGCTCGCCACCCGGATGGCTTTTGCTGCGGATTGCCCGAGCGATCTGCCGCCTACCGGCGCACTTATCGGTGAGGGCCTGCTGGATAAAGACACGCCTGACGCAAAGCGCCAGGAGCTGGCCCACCTGCTGCTCTGCTCGGCCGTTGCCGGTAATGCCAACAGCATGGACGTGGCCGGCTCGCTCTATCGCTGGGGGCCCCGGCACCCGGCCCATGTATTCGAGGAAGATCACGACAAGGCACGCGACCTGCTGAACGGTGCTGCGGCACAGGGACGGCTGGGCGCCATGTTGAAACTGGCTGAGCTGGAACTGACCGACGGCCATGCCCGCGAAGCCATGATCTGGGTGCAGATCGAACACGCCTATTACCAGACGCACGACTACGCGAACAAGGAAGGCGGCGATACGATCGCCGGTGCCGGTTACTTCACCATGCTGCTCAAGCGCGTGAATGATGCACTGGGACCGGTAGACGACCAGAAACTCATCGCCGACGTGAATACACGCATGGCGGGGCTGGAAAAGCTCGGTGCAGCGCACCCCTGGCACAAGCCTGACGGTCCGGGCCTTGGCAATCTGCATCGCCCTGCGAGGTTCCGCCTGGCGCCCATCACCAACACCGAGCGCGACGAGGGTTCGTACGCCCAGTACTTTATCGAGGTGGCCCCCAACGGGGATATCACCCGCCGCTGGTTGATCGACGCTTATCCGGAGCCGAGCAGCGGCATGCGCCTGGCACGAGCCGTCGAACAGATGCACTGGGATCCGCTGAAGCCCGGCGAGAAAGACATGCGCTATGCCCTCATGCCCGTCTCGATGAGCAGCATCCGCCACGGGTACAAGGTGGAAGGCTCCTGACGAACATGGCCGCGCTCCTTGCGAGGGGCGCGGCCATCACGCTCAGAGTTTGCGAATCACCTGTTCGATCGCACCAAAAATAGACACGCCGGCCTTGTCGGTTACGTCGATCTTCACGGTGTCGCCAAACTTCAGGAACGGCGTGACGGGCTTGCCGTCGCGCAGGGTTTCCACCGTGCGCTGTTCGGCCAGGCACGATGCGCCCTTGGACGTATCTTCGTTGGCAATGGTGCCCGAGCCTACGATGGTGCCAGCGGTGAGCGGGCGCGTCTTCGCCGCATGGGCCACCAGCTGCGAGAAGTCGAACTGCATGTCGACACCGCATTCGGCTTCGCCGAACCACTGGTCGTTGATCCACGTGCGCATGGGCAGGTGCAGCTTGTCGCCCTGCCAGGCATCGCCCAGTTCGTCCGGCGTGACGAACACGGGCGACAGCGCAGAGCGCGGCTTGGACTGGAGAAAGCCGAAACCCTTGGCCAGTTCGTTGGGAATGAGGCCGCGCAGCGAGACGTCGTTGACCAGGCCCACGAGCTGGATGTGTCCCGACGCCTGATCCGGCGTGGCGGCCATCGGCACGTCGTCGGTGATCACCACGACCTCGGCTTCGAGGTCGATGCCGTAATCCTCGCTGGGCACCACCACCGGATCGCGCGGGCCGAGGAAGCCGGCGCTGGTGGCCTGGTACATGAGCGGATCGGTGTAGAACGATTCCGGCACTTCGGCGCCACGGGCGCGGCGAACGCGCTCCACGTGCGGCAGGTAGGCGCTGCCATCGACGAATTCGAAGGCGCGCGGCAGGGGTGCGGCCAGTGCCGTCATGTCGAGGTCGAAGGCGCCTTCGGCGTTGCCTTCGTTGAGGTCCTCCGACAGCGCATTGAGACGCGGCGCCACGGTATGCCAGTCATCCAGTGCCGCCTGCAACGTGGCTGCGATGCCCTTCGCCTTGACGGCGCGAGACAGGTCGCGGCTGACGATGACGAGGGTGCCGTCGCGGCCGCCTTCCTTCAATGAAGCGAGTTTCATGCGTGTCCTTCGATCAGGCGGCGTTCGGGTCGAAGTGTTTCTTCAGCCCACGCCAGCATTCGTAGTAGTCACCCTGCAACGCCGGCGACGCGAGCGCCTGGCGGCTGGGGCGGATGACCTTGCGCGTTTCGAACATGAAGGCCATGGTGCCGGTGATGTGGTCGGGCTTCGAGGTGTCGGCATGGGATGCCTTCTCGAAACTCGCCGCGTCCGGACCGTGGCCGCTCATGCAATTGTGCAGGCTGGAGCCACCGGGAACGAAGCCCCCTGCCTTGGCATCGTACGCACCGTCGATAAGGCCCATGAACTCGCTGGCCACGTTGCGGTGGAAGTACGGCGGACGGAAGGTGTGTTCGGCGACCAGCCAGCGCGGCGGGAAAATCACGAAATCCATGTTCGCCGTGCCCGGCGTGTCGCTGGCCGAGGTGAGCACGGTGAAGATCGACGGATCCGGATGGTCCACCGCGATGGAGCCGATGGTATTGAAGCGACGCAGGTCGTATTTGTAGGGCGCATAGTTGCCCTGCCAGGCCACCACGTCGAGCGGCGAATGGCCGATGGCGGCCTGCCACAGGTGGCCCTGGAACTTGGCGACCAGCGCGAAATCGCCATCGAGGTCTTCGTAGGCAGCCACGGGCGTGAGGAAGTCACGCGGGTGTGCCAGTCCGTTCGCACCGATGGGGCCGAGATCCGGCAGGTGCAGCGGTGCACCGAAATTCTCGGCAATGTAGCCACGGGCCTGGCCGTCGGGCAGCTCCACGAGGAAACGCACGCCACGCGGCACCACGGCGATCTCCAGCGGTGCCACGTCGAGCACGCCCAGTTCGGTGCGGATGCGCAGGCGACCCTGCTGCGGAACGATCAGCAGCTCGCCGTCGGCGTCGTAGAAATAACGCCCTTCCATGGAACGATTGGCGAGGTACTGGTGGATGCCGACACCCGCCTGCTCGGCCGGGCCGCCATTGCCGCCCATGGTGTAGAGGCCGTCCAGGAAATCGGTCGGCGCCTCGGGCATCGGCAGCGGGTCCCAGCGTAGCTGGTTCGGCGTGGCCGGTGCTTCGTCGAAGCGGTTATGAAAGCTCGCATGCGCCAGCTCCGTGAATGGCGAATGCTGTGCGGCCGGACGGATACGGTAGAGCCAGCTGCGCAGGTTGCGGTGGCGCGGCGCGGTGAAGGCGCTGCCGGTGAGCTGTTCGGCATACAGGCCCTTCGCCACGCGCTGCGGCGAATTCTGGCCCGTAGGCAGCACGCCCGCTACCGCCTCGGTGGCGAATTCGTTGGCGAAGCCTGTCTGGTAGCCGCGGGTATCGTCGGTGTGGGTCATCGTGGTGTCCTGGTGCGATGGCTACCTGGATTCTGGTGTCTGTAGGAGCGCGCCTTGCGCGCGACCGGTTGTCGCGTTGCGTAGTCTCTCGCAAAAACCGGTCGCGCGCAGGCGCGCTCCTGCAGGTGTCGATCAGATCACGCCGCGGCGCATCTGGTCGCGTTCGATCGATTCGAACAGGGCCTGGAAGTTGCCGTTGCCGAAGCCTTCGTTGCCCTTGCGCTGGATGATCTCGAAGAAGATCGGGCCGATGTTGTTCTGCGTGAAGATCTGCAGCAGCAGCTTCTTGTGCGTCTCCGGATCGGCGTCGATCAGCAGTTTGTTCTTCTGCAGGCGCGGCACGTCTTCGCTATGGCCGGGGATGCGGACATCGATGACTTCGAAGTACGTGTCCGGCGTATCAAGGAAGGCCACGTCCTTCTCGCGCATGGCTTCCACGGTTTCGTAGATGTTGTCCGTGAACAGGGCGATGTGCTGGATGCCTTCGCCGTTGTATTCGCGGATGTATTCGTTGATCTGCGAGCCGTGGTCCGAGCTTTCGTTCAACGGGATGCGCACCATGCCATCCGGCGCGGTCATCGCCTTGGACACCAGGCCGGTCTTCGCACCCTTGATGTCGAAGTAGCGGATCTCGCGGAAGTTGAACAGGCGCTCGTAGTAATCCGACCACTTCTGCATGTTGCCAAAGTGCAGGTTGTGGGTCAGGTGGTCGATAAAAGTGAGGCCGAAACCCTTCGGATGACGATCCACGCCCGCGAAGAAGTCGTACTCGGCGTCGAAGCAGTCACCCTTCTCACCGTAGGTGTCGATCAGGTACAGGCAGGCGTCGCCGATGCCCTTGATGGTGGGCACGTCGAGGGCAAGCGTGTCGGTGAAGGCGGTGAGCTTCTCCGCACCGTTGGACAGGGCCGTGGCCTGCACATCGGTGGCCGGGCGGTTGAAGCGGATGGCGAAGCCACAGGCGCAGGGGCCGTGCTTGGCGACGAAATCGGTCGCGAAGGAGTCGGGCTCCTCGTTCACGAGGAAGTTGCACTCGCCCTGGCGATACAGGGTGATGTTCTTCGACTTGTGCTTCGCTACGGCGACGAAACCGAGCTTGGGGAACAGGTCATGAAGCAGCTTGGCGTCGGGAGCCGCGAATTCGACGAACTCGAAGCCATCGACCCCCTGGGGGTTTTCGAAGGTGGTGACTTCCATACCGATGTTGGGCTGGGCGCTCATGGGCGATACTCCTGGCAGGCGCGGGCGCGGCTTGCGCCCTATGAATCGAACTTATAGTTTCACTTGTAACCAATTGCAAGGACTGGCGCAGCAATGTCCACAGAGATCGTCCCCGCCCACGCCCCTCTCGAGCTAGAACGTTTCCTCCCCTATCGGCTGTCGATCCTGTCCAATACGGTCAGCCAGGCCATCGCCTCGGAATACCAGGACAAATTCGACCTGAGCATGACGGAATGGCGCGTGATGACGATCCTTGCCCGTTTTCCGGAGGTTTCCGCGCGGGAGGTAGTCGACCGCTCCCGGATGGACAAGGTGGCCGTGAGCCGCGCCGTGGCGCGCCTGGTGGAGGCCGGACGCGTGGACAAGGGCATCCACGACGATGACAAGCGGCGCTCGGTGCTGAAGCTGTCCGAGGCCGGCTGGGCGATCCACGACGAGGTGGCGCCCCGGGCTAGAGCGCACGAGCGCGCTCTGCTGGCGAAGCTGGACGCCGACGAAACCGCCTGGCTGGGCCGCATCCTCGACAAGCTGATGACCGCCTGACAGGCCCTGTAGGAGCGCGCCTCGCGCGCGACCGGGGGATACCGCTATGCCGGAGAATGCCCGAGCGCCGTTGGGCTCAGGTTTCCTGCGCGCGACGGTTCTTCCGGTCGCGCGCAGGCGCGCTCCTACAAGGGGGTTACTTGGCGCTGCTACATGGGTTTACTTGATGCCGTGCATCAGGCGGTTGATCAGCGGAGCGATCAGGAACAGCACGATGCCTGCGCCCAGCAGCAGCTCGAAGCTGAAGGTGAAGCCCGAGAGCGCCGAGCCCACCGTCATGCCGCTCTCGCCGCTGATGTGACCGGCCAGCAGGCCGGACAGGTTGTTGCCGATGGCGGTGGAGAGGAACCAGCCGCCCATGGCCAGGCCAACGACGCGCAGCGGCGCAAGCTTGGTCACCATCGACAGGCCGATGGGCGACAGGCAGAGCTCGCCGATGGTCTGTGCCACGTAGCAGGCGGCCAGCGGCCAGAACGGAATCAGGCCACGACCGTCCACGAGGTCCTTCAGCGCATACATCAGGATCAGGAAGGCCACGGCGTTGAACAGCAGGCCCAGGCCGAACTTGCGCGGGATCGAGGGCTCTTTGCGCGCACGCGCCAGCACGGCCCAGGCCAGTGCCACCAGCGGTGCAAACACCAGGATCGCCGCCGAGTTCACCGACTGGAACCAGCCGGTGGGGAATTCCCAGCCGAACATCTGGCGGTCGACGATGTTCTGCGCGAGGAAGTTGAACGAGCTGCCGGCCTGCTCGAAGAACATCCAGAACAGCACGTTGAAGGCGAACAGCACCAGCATCGCGATGACGCGATGAATCTGGATGCGGTCGTGACGCACCGCTTCGGCCACCAGCATCACCGCCACGCCGATGAACAGCGCACCCAGCAGCCAGGCCACGAAGATCGCGCCGGCCTGTGCCATCAGCAGGTACACCAGCGGCACGGCCACGAGGATGCCGATCACCACGGCGGCGAGGCTTTTGGTGGGATGACGTTCCGGCGGCGGCGCACCCACGCCCTTGAGCTGGCGCTTGCCGACCAGGAACCAGATGAAGCAGATGACCATGCCGATGCCCGTGGAAAGGAACACGGCACGGTAGTTCTGCTGCAGGGGCGTATCGGTGAGCACCGAGGCGATCCAGCCGGTGACCAGGGGGGCGAGGAAGCCACCCATGTTGATGCCCATGTAGAAGATGGTGAAGCCGCGATCGCGGCGATCATCGCCCACCGGATAGATCTGCCCCACCAGGGAAGAGATATTCGGCTTGAACAGGCCATTGCCGACGATCACCGTGGAAAGGCCCACGAGGAAGACGTCTCTATCCGGCACCATCACCATGAACAGGCCCGCGCCCATCACGATGGCGCCCACCAGGATGGAACGCTGGTAACCGAGCACGCGATCCGCCACATAGCCACCGAAGATGGCCGAGGCGTAGACCAGGGCGAGGTAGGCACCGTAGGTGCGGCTGGCATAGCCCTGCCCCGACGGATCACCGGAGAAGAACTCCGCCACGATGTACAGGGTAAGCGCCCAGCGCATGCCGTAGAAGGCAAAGCGCTCCCAGAACTCGGTCATGAAAAGCATCCACAAGGGTCGTGGATGCCCCATGGTCTGCGGGTAGTCGGGCACGGGCCGGGCGTCGGCTGGGGCGGTCGGTGTCATGGATTCCCTTGGGTACGGCGGCGGATTCGTGGCCCGCGCGTGAAAATACGATCTGCGTGTGTACCCGTCCGGACCGCCGTCCGTCAAATTCAGGTGCCCAGGATGGTGCGTACTTCGATCAGCTCAGGGAAGAAACTCTGCTCCAGCGCCTTGCGCAGGAAGGCCACGCCGGACGAACCACCCGTGCCGGGACGGAAACCGATGATCCGCTCCACGGTTTTCATGTGGCGGAACCGCCACAGCTGGAAGGATTCCTCGATGTCCACCAGCTGTTCGCTCAGGTGATATTCGGGCCAGTGGCGCCCCGTATCTTCGTAGATGCGCCGCAGCACGGGCAGCAGCGAAGGCTGGGATGTCCATGGCTGGGTCACGTCACGCGAGACGATGTCGGCCGGCACGAGATGGCCACGACGGGCCAGGAAACGCAGGTATTCGTCGTAGAGACCTGGCGCATCGAGCACGGCGCGCAGCCGACCATACGCCGCCGCATCGTGCTCGAACACGCGCAGCATGTCGGCGTGCTTGTTACCCAGCATGAACTCCACGATGCGGTACTGCACCGACTGGAAACCCGACGACGGCCCCAGGACATCGCGGAATTTCAGGTAATCGGCGGGGGTGAGCGTCTCCAGCACGGCCCACTGTTCGTAGAGCTGCTGCTGCACCTGCTTGACGCGGGCAAGGATCTTCTGGGTGCCATCGAGGTCGTCGTTGCGCAGGCACGCCAGCGCGGCGTCCAGCTCATGAATCAGCAGTTTCAGCCATAGTTCCGAGGTCTGGTGCTGGATGATGAACAGCATCTCGTCGTGCTGCACGGGCTCGCTGCGCGGCTGCTGCGCTGAGAGCAGCTGGTCGAGCTTCAGGTACTGCCCGTAGGTAAGGCGCCCGTCGAGATCGGTGCGTATGCCGGCTTCGAGGTCGCGCTGCGGATTGGCCATGGACGTTTTCACATAGAGGGGGTTGACAGCCGCCACGACCGCGCTGCGGCGCCATTCGTGGGCCGTTAACGGGCGTTTGATGCTGCGCCGTGCCTTGCCGGGTGATAATACCCCTGATATCTAGTCCGGCTCGCAAGAACCCAAAAGCTGTGTCGCACCCCGCTGGATGGGTTCGACCGCTTCCCCCACTGCGTGTCGTTTCTAACCATCCCCTGGGAGCGAGTCGTGTCCATCGCCGCCAAGTTCGAAATCGAATACCTGCAATACCTTGACCAGGACGGCAAGGAAACCGGCAAGGAGCTGCCCGCCTTCGCCAAGGATCTCGACCACATGGTCGAGCTCTACAAGCTCATGGTGTCCACCCGCGTGTTCGACACCAAGTCCATTGCCCTGCAGCGCACGGGCAAGCTGGGCACGTATGCCTCGTGCCTGGGTCATGAAGCGGCTCACGTGGGCATCGGCAGTGCCATGCGTCGCGAAGACTCCCTGGCCGTCTCCTACCGCGAATACGGCGCCCAGCTGTACCGCGGCGTGAAGCCCCGCGAGGTCTACACCTACTGGGGTGGTGACGAGCGCGGCAACGACTTCTCCGAAGCCCCCGCGCACGACTTCGCCTGGTGCGTGCCCATCGGTACGCAGTGCCTGCATGCCGCCGGTTCGGCGATGGCCTTCAAGATCCGCAAGGAACCGCGCGTGGCCGTGTGCACCATCGGTGACGGTGGTTCGTCCAAGGGCGACTTCTACGGTGCCATCAACGTCACCGGTGCGCAGAACCTGCCCCTGGTCGCCGTCATCGTGAACAACCAGTGGGCCATCTCGGTACCCCGCCGCATCCAGAGCGGCTCCGGCACGCTGGCCCAGAAGGGCATCGCCGCCGGCCTGCACTGCATCCAGGTGGACGGCAACGACATCATCGCCGTGCGCAAGGCCATGGAAGACGCACTCGAGCGCGCCCGTTCTGGCCAGGGCGGTTCGGTCATCGAAGCGGTCACCTACCGCCTCGGCGACCACACCACCGCCGACGATGCCCGTCGCTACCGCGGCGAGCAGGAAGTGAAAGACGCCTGGGAACGCGATCCCGTGCCGCGCCTGCGCAAGTGGCTAGAAGCCAAGGGCAAGTGGGACGACGCAAAAGAAGAAGCCTGGAAGGCCGAGTGCGACGACTGGATGGACAACGAAGTCAACGCGTACCTCGAATCGAAGGTGCAACCGGCCACGGCCATGTTCGACTACCTGTACGCCGAACTCCCGGCCGACCTCGAATCGCAGCGCGACCTCGTCGCCTCGCTCGATCGCAAGTAAGGATTCCTTCCCATGGCACAGATCACTCTTATCGAAGCGGTGACCCAGGCGCTCGCCTATGAAATGCGCAACGACGACAGCGTCGTGGTGCTCGGCGAAGACGTCGGCGTGAATGGCGGCGTGTTCCGCGCCACGCAGGGCCTGCAGGAACAGTTCGGCGAAGACCGCGTCATCGACACGCCGCTGGACGAAGCCACCATCGCCGGCCTCACCGTGGGCCTCGCCGCCCAGGGCATGAAGCCCGTTGCCGAAGCGCAGTTCGAAGGCTTCATCTACCCGATGATGGAGCACATCGCCTGCCACGCTGCGCGCATGCGCAACCGCACCCGCGGTCGCATGACCGTGCCGGCCGTGTGGCGCGCCCCGTGGGGCGGCGGCATCCGTGCACCGGAGCACCACTCCGAAGCCAACGAGCACCTGTTCACCAACATCCCCGGTTTGCGCGTGGTGATGCCGTCGTCGCCGGCCCGTGCCTACGGCCTGCTGCTGGCCGCCATCCGTGATCCGGATCCGGTCATCTTCTTCGAGCCCAAGCGCATCTACCGCCAGTACAAGGAAGAAGTGCCCGACGACGGCGAGGCCCTGCCGCTCGACGTGTGCTTCGTGCTGCGCGACGGCACCGACGTCACCCTGGTCACCTGGGGCGCCCAGGTGAAGGAATGCCTCGAAGCTGCCGACGAACTGGCCGCCAAGGACATCAGCGCCGAGGTGATCGACGTCGCCACGCTTACGCCGCTCGACTTCGACACCATCGCCGAGTCGGTCACCAAGACCGGCCGCTGCGTCATCGTGCACGAAGCCCCGAAGACGGCCGGCTTCGGCGCCGAGATCGCCGCGCGCCTGTCGGAGGAATGCCTCTACAGCCTGCTCGCACCGGTCGAACGCGTCACTGGTTTCGATACCCACATCCCGCTGTTCCGCCTGGAAATGAAGTACCTCCCCAGCGTCGAACGCATCGTCGAGGCCGCCGAGCGCACGCTCGCGGCATCCTGAGGAATCCAGCACATGGCCGACATCAAGACCTTCTACCTGCCGGACCTCGGCGAAGGCCTCCCCGACGCGACCGTCGTGGAATGGCACGTCAAGGAAGGCGACACGATCAAGCTCGACGCCCCGCTGGTGTCGATGGAAACCGCGAAGGCCGTCGTCGACGTGCCCTCGCCCTACTCCGGCACCGTGAAGAAGCTGCACGGCGCCGCCGGTGACATCATCGAGACGGGTTCGGCCCTGGCCGACTTCGAGATCGATCCGAACGCCCGCCAGCGTGCCGAAGCCGAGTCCACCGGCCACCACCATGGCCCGAAGAAGGGCGTGGGCAGCCCGGCACCGGATGACGCCTCCAAGGTCGTCGCCTCCGATGACGGCGGCGAGATCGATCCGCCCAAGGCCAAGGCCGATCGCGAAGACGAAGGCACCGTCGTGGGCGCCATGGTCAGCGGCAACGCCGTGCACACCGAGCAGGTCTCCAGCGCCGGCGGCGTGAAGGCCGTGCCGGCCGTGCGTGCCGCTGCCAAGAAGCTCAAGGTCGACCTCGCCCGCGTGCAGGCGACCGGCGCCGGTGGCGTGATCACCATGCAGGACGTCAAGAACGCCGCCGCCAACGGCAGCGCGCAGCTCGGCGCCGCCCCGGCCCGTCCGGCCTCGGCCCAGCACCTGGCTCCCAGCCTGCCCGAACCGGGTCCGGCGCCGCAGCAGCGCACCTCCGTGTCGCTGGCCGGCAAGCCGGTGCGCACCGCGCCTCCGGGTGCCGAGGCCATGGGCCAGCCGGAACAGCTCAAGGGTGTTCGTCGCAACATGGCCCGCGTCATGGCCGATGCCCACGCCAACGTTGTGCCGACCAGCATCGTCGACGATGCCGACCTGCACGCATGGATCGGCAAGCAGGACATCACTGCCCGCCTCGTGCGCGCGATCGTGGTGGCCTGCAAGACGGTGCCGGCGCTCAACGCCTGGTTCGACGGCAAGAACCTCACCCGCACGCTGCATCCGCACGTGGACATCGGCATCGCCGTGGACACCGACGACGGCCTGTTCGTGCCGGCCCTGCGCAACGCCGACGTCCTCGACGGTGCCGGCGTGCGTGCCGCCATCAAGCGCCTGCGCACCTCGGTGGAAGACCGCAGCATCCCGCCGTCGGAGCTCTCGGGCTACACGATCAGCCTGTCGAACTTCGGCATGTTCGCCGGCCGCTACGCCACCCCGGTCGTGGTACCGCCCACCGTCGCCATCATCGGCGCCGGCAAGCTCAGCCACGACGTGGTCGCCGTGATGGGCGGCATCGAAGTGCACCGCCGCATGCCGCTGTCGCTCACCTTCGATCACCGCGCCGCCACCGGCGGTGAGGCAGCCCGCTTCCTGAAGGCCATGATCGACGACCTGGGGCTGCCGAACTAAGCCGCGACCTGCTGCACCGGTCGCGCGCAAGGCGCGCTCCTACAGACGCCGCCCCTCACCGGGCGGCGTCCGCTTTTGTAGGAGCGCGCCTGCGCGCGACCGGGATTTAAGGGCAGGCCCGGCATTGCCTCAGTCCCCAGGTCGCGCGCAAGGCGCGCTCCTACAGGTATCCTTGCCGCCATGCAGAACAACGATACCCTCCGCAGCATCCGCTACATGCTCGACCTCGGCGACGTCCACGTCGTGGATATCCTCGCCCTGGGAGGCTACAAAGCCACCCGCGAAGACGTCGAGTCGTGGCTGAAGAAAGAAGAAGAGCCCGGCTTCGTCGCCATGCCCGACCTGGTCATGGCCCATTTCCTCGACGGCCTCATCGTGCATCGCCGCGGCCGCGACGAAAGCCAGCCCGCCCGGCCCGTGGAGCCGCGGGTCAACAACAACGTGGTACTGAAGAAGTTGCGCGTCGCCTTTGAACTGAAGGAAGACGACATCCTGGCCATCATGGCCGCTGCGGGCTTCCGCGCCTCCAAGGGCGAAGTGAACGCCCTCTTCCGCCAGCCCAAGCACAGCAATTTCCGCCTGTGCGGCGACCAGTTCCTGCGCAATTTCCTGAAAGGCATGACGCTGAAACTTCGCGGCCCGTAAGGCCCCTGTAGGAGCGCGCCTCGCGCGCGACAGGTGTCCGAAGTTCCTGGGCAACCAGGAACCTCACGGTATCTGGAATCCCTGAGGCAATCCTGTAGCTGTCGCGCGCAAGGCGCGCTCCTACAGGGGGGGGCGGCGTTTCCAGACGAGCTGGCGGATGATCAATGCCGCCACCAGCACCGCCACGAAGGCACCGTAGCCATACAGTGCCGGCACCACCTGCTGCCAGATCGCGCCGCTTTTCGGCCCGAACTCATCCGCGGCCGGAAGCTCCACCGCGTCATACGCCACCAACGCGGCCTGCACCGACGCCACGACTGCGGCGAGCAGCGCCAGGATATCGAACCCCCGTCGCGTCGCATTCTTCAGCAACGACTTCGGATAGGCCCAATACGCCCAGCCCAGCACGATCAGCCAGGGTGCCAGCAGCAGGAGCGCGAGGTAGCGCATGGCCTGCTTAGTCCTGTGCCGCAGCCAGCGCGTCGAGCGCGGTGCGCAGGCGCAGCACGAAGGCGGCGCGGGCCACCTCGTCCGGGTACGAAGCACCGTTGGCTACGACATCCCCATCGACCAGCAACGCCACGTGGTCACCCTGCGACTCGATCACCGCAGCGGCACCGCCGACCGTGGACAGCGTCTGGCGCAGCTTGCCGGCGGCCTTCGGATCGGCAAATGCGGCGGAAAGCAGCAGCTCCTCGCCGTCTGCACCGAGCAGGCGGAAGCGGAAGCTGCCGTCGTCTTCGCGGAAGCTCGCAAATCGCGGCGGCCTGGCCTTGCTTGCGGATGCAGCTGCCGCAGGTTCGACAGCCACCTTCGCACTGTTGCGGAAGCTGCGCAGGCCCACGGCCTCACGTAGCGTTTCCAGCAAAGGCACGGCGATGGCACGCGCCTTGGCGGCGCCGGCCAGGAGGATGTCCTCCATGTCGTCCGGACGGGCCATGAGCGCGTCGTAACGCTCGCGCATCGGCGCCACTTCGGCCTCGATACGCTCGAACAGCACCTGCTTGGCTTCACCCCAGCCCAGGCCGCCGTGCAGGGCGTCGGCGAACGCGGCACTCTCGGCAGGCGAGGCAAACGCCTGGAAGATCGTGAACAGGGCGGAGTCGTTGGTGTCCTTCGGCTCGCCGGGTGCGCGCGAGTCGGTGACGATCTTCATGATCTGCTCGCGCAGGGCCTTCGGGCCACCTTCGAAGAGCGGGATCGTGTTGTCGTAGCTCTTGGACATCTTGCGTCCATCGAGACCCGGCAGCGTGGCAACCTGCTCTTCGATCTGCACTTCGGGCAGCACGAAATACTCGCCGCCGTAGACGTGGTTGAAGCGCTGCGCGATATCGCGCGCCATTTCGATGTGCTGGATCTGGTCACGCCCCACCGGCACCTTGTTCGCGTTGAACGCGAGGATGTCGGCGGCCATGAGCACGGGGTACATGTAGAGGCCGGCGGTGACGCCGGCATCCGGGTCTTCCTGTTGCTCCACGTTGCGATCCACGGCGGCCTTGTAGGCGTGCGCGCGGTTCAGCAGGCCCTTGGCCGTGACGCAGGTGAGCAGCCACATCAGCTCGGGCACCTCGGGGATGTCCGACTGGCGGTAGATGGTGGCGGTGTTCGGGTCCAGGCCGCCGGCCAGCCAGGTGCCGGTGATCATCATGCGCGAGGCGGCGACGCGGGCAGCGTCATCGGCCTTGATCAGCGCGTGGTAGTCGGCCATGAAATAGAAGGCATCGACGTTGGGATCCTTGCTGGCCTGGATGGCAGGACGGATCGCGCCGGCAAAGTTGCCGAGATGCGGCGTGCCGGTGGTGGTGATGCCGGTGAGGACGCGGGTACGCATGGGGACCTTGGCTTGCGAAACGGACGATAACCGGCCGAGTGTAGCCCGCGTGGCGGCCTTGTAGCGACCCGGGCATGCGGCAGGGTGCCGCGCCTGGGGAATCGCTCCGGACCGGTCGCGCGCAAGGCGCGCTCCTACAGGGCGACTTATGTAGGAGCGTGCCTTGCGCGCGACCGGCCCGAAGCGGTGTTTGCAGGAGCGAGCGAATCGAAGACATGGCGACGAAGCCGCCACCGAGGAACGCGCCTTGCGCGCGACCGGTCACACGTCGTCACAACGACGTGCCTCAACGCATCAACGTGGACTTCCCGAACAGCGACTCCACCAGATCCACAGCCAGCTTCGCCGTCTGGTTGCGCTTGTCGAACGCGGGATTCAACTCGACGATATCCAGCGACCCCACCCGCCCCGTATCGGCGATCATCTCCATCACCAACTGGGCCTCACGGTAATTCGGACCGCCACGCACCGTGGTACCCACGCCCGGGGCGATCGACGGATCGAGGAAATCCACGTCGAAGCTCACATGCAGGTGGGTATCCTGGTCCACGCCCGCCAGCGCTTCTTCCATGGCGGCCTTTATGCCGATTTCGTCGATATAGCGCATGTCGTAGATATCGACGCCCACCTCGTGCACGAGGCGCTTTTCGCCCTCGTCCACCGAGCGGATACCGATCTGGCGGAACACCTCCGGCGAAGTCGCCGGCACATGGCCGCCGATGTGGGTGAGTGCCTCGGGCCCGAAACCGCACAGGCAGGCCACCGGCATGCCGTGGATATTGCCCGAGGGCGTGATCTCGCTGGTGTTGAAGTCCGCATGGGCATCGAGCCAGAGCACGCGCAGCTTCTTGTCCGTCTCGCGGCAATAGCGTGCCACGGCGGAAATCGAACCGATGGCGAGGCAATGATCGCCACCGAGCATGATCGGCAGGCGACCGTCGCTCAGTTCGGCATAGATGGCATCGTGCACCGCCGTATTCCAGGCGACCACGGCATCGAGGTGGCGATAGCCTTCCTTCGGCGGCAACCAGGGATTCAGCGGACCGGAAAGATTGCCGCGATCGACGACATGCATGCCGCGCCGGGTCAGCCGATCGGCCAGGTGGGCGACGCGGAGGGCTTCAGGGCCCATGGAGCTGCCGCGGTGGCCGGCGCCGATATCGGTGGGGGCGCCCACGAGGGCGACCGAACGGGTGGTAGGGCTCATCGGGATGGACTCACAGACTAAGGATGTTCAGTACGAGCGCGCAGCGGTCGGCACGCGATGCCGTGGCGATGGGCGAGGCCGGTGCCTCGCGGGAAACGTCCTGTGCCCACGCGAGGGTGGGCAGGAATAACGACAGGGCGAGCAACATCGACACGCGGAAGCTGGTCATCTCGCAAGTTTACACCGGGGGATGGAACAGCCACGTTGCAGCGCGTCAGCCGCTCTTCCGTCGCGTTTTCTTCCATCAGGGAGAAAATCGGGCACCATGGCGCCGTCACTTTCACTCAAGATCCGAAAATGATCCGACTGGATGATCTCCAGGTCTTCGTGCAGACCGTCGATGCCGGCAGCTTCTCCGCCGCCGCCCGCCTGCTCGACTGCACCCCGGCCGTGGCCAGCAGCGCCGTGATGCGGCTGGAGAAAGAACTCGGTACCCGCCTGTTCGTCCGTTCCACGCGCAGCATGCGGCTGTCGGAAGACGGCCAGCGCTACCTGCCCCACGCCCGTGCCATGCTGGATGCCCTCGCCGATGGCGGGCGCTCCCTGGCCGAGGCGCGTGGCGAAATCGCCGGACCATTACGGCTCTCGGTACCTTCCGACCTGGGTCGAAGCGTGCTGCTCGGCTGGCTCGACACGTTCCAGCACACCCATCCCGGCATCACGCTGCAACTGCATGTGAGCGACCGCGCCGCCGACCTGCTGCGCCATCCCATCGATGCCGCCGTGCGCTACGGACCGCAGGAAGATTCCAGGCTCGTCGCGCAGCCGCTCGCTCCGCTGAACCGTCGCGTGGCCTGCGCTTCACCCGACTACCTGAGCCGGCATCCACGCCCCATGCATCCGGACGACCTGCGCCAGCACAACTGCCTGTGCTTCGTCTGGGGCGACCTCGTGCTCGACCGCTGGGCCTTCGACCTGCCAAAGGGCCCGCACACCGTAAAAGTCAAAGGCAACCGGATCAGCGACGACGGCGACGTGGTGCGCCGCTGGGCCGTGGCCGGCAACGGCATCGCCTTCAAGTCAGCGCTGGATATCGCCGCCGACCTCAAGGCCGGCCGGCTGGTGGACCTGTTTCCCGGCCAGGGCGAGCTGGCACCGGTGCATCTGGTGAGCGCCCATCGATCGCAGCTCACCCCGGCACTGCAACGCCTGCGGGATTTCCTGCGCGAACGGATGGACGCCCTCGCCGCCTAGCGGACCTTGCGCGCCTTCATGGGACCGGAGGTCAGGCCGTCCTTGTCGTCGAACACGATGGGATAGCCGGTATCCGGCGCCACGAAAGACTGCGCACCCGTCGGTACGAGGGCAGTATGTCCGAGGCCTGCCGTATCGAGATACCAGCGATCACCCTCGCGCACGAGACTCATCGAACGCTCGCCCTCCCAGTCCGGATCGTCGACGACATACTGCCCCACCCGCTTCGCCATCGCTGTCTCGTCGGCCCTGGCGCGCGAGACGATACGCGGATCGAGATCCGTCCAGGCATAGGCAACGGCCACGGCCTTGGCGAATTCATTCATCAGGAAAACACCGTTGTCGCCATCGGTAAGGATGACCACGCCGTTTCCCTGCTCAGCGAACATCACGTACTTGCTCTTGAAACCGGCATTGCCGCCTTCGTGCATGAATCGACGATGCGCACCTTCGCCAGACACAAAGATGCCCATGCCGTAGTTACCGAGGCCGGGCGTCAACAGATCCTTTGCCGCCTTGCGTGAAAGAAAGGACGACTTGCCCATATCGGCGTTGCGCAAAGCAATTAACCAACGGGCGAGGTCTTCCGCCGTCGTCCACAGACCGGCAGCGGCAAGCTCGGGATACGTATGCGCATCCCCCGGCACCGGATCGCCGTTCGACGTGTGGCCCGTGGCATGCGCGAGACCCGCTGGCAGGGGCTGCGCAAACGTACTGTCGCGCATTCCCGCCGGGCCGAGCACGTAGCGTTGCATGAGGCTGGCGAACGGTGCTTTCGCACAATGCGCCATGGCGATCTGCGCGAAGGTGTATCCACCGCCCGAATAATCGAATGTTGCCCCCGGAACCGTGGCGATCTTCACTGCCGGCGTGTTCGACGGGGGCTGCCCAAGCACGACCTGCTCCGCCGTGGGCACGGACGTGCCGACGACGTAGCCGGGAAATCCGTGCACCGTTGCACCAGCGGTGTGGTGCAGCAGATTTCGCAAGGTGACCGGATGCGCCGCATCCTGTTTGCCGGCAGGCAAGGCCAGCGGTGCAAGACAGCCATCCACGGGTTCATCCAGCTTGACGACACCCTTGTCGGCAAGAATGGCCGCCAGGTTTCCCGCGAAGCCCTTGCTCAACGATGCCGCCTGGTAGCGTTCGTCACCGGCCGGCATATGCATGGTGCCGTCGCTTCGGTAACGCGCCGACCAGATGATCCGACCATGCTCGATCACGGCCACGGACATCGTCGGCACGCGATAGCGACGCATACGCTCGTACACATTCCAGCGCATGGGGGCGTCACCTTCGATCTCCACACGAGGACGAAGACTGTTCTCGGCCGTCTGACGCCGTGCATCGTCCGCCGTCGCGCCATGGGCACTGACGGCGGCAATCCCCAAAACCAGGCAAGCCGACACCCACGCTCCGGCACGATGTGCCGCCGTCATTTTCTCGTTCGTCATGTTCCGTCCTGATGGCGAAGGCAACTGGGCTTGGATGGGAAGTCGCTCGAAAAGGTTTAAGCGCCTGATCGCGATTCGCCGACGTGAGTCCAAGCGACAACGCAGCTGACTGGCGGCCGCCCCTACAGCAAGTTGCCTATAATTTTTATAGCCTGTACCATCCTCAGCCGAACGAGTCGGGCCAGATGCCCAAGCCCTCCGTGGCGCCGTTCCGGATGTCCGATGCCACCGCATTGAAGCATCTGCGAGCGATTGCCGACGAACCATCCCGTGTGCGGTACACGATGCATGCAAGGGACAGAATGACCGAGCGCAGCATTCTTCCCGAACACGCCTACAGGTGCCTGCAGCGCGGCAGCATCACCGAATCTCCCACACTGGATTTCCACGGAAACTGGCAACTGCGCGTCGAGCACTACATGGCCGGTCATACCCTGGCCTGTGCCGTGGCCATCGATATCCGCCGTCCGCAGGCCATTGTCATCACTGCCTTCTGGGTCAACTAGCCATGTATCACTTCATCGAATCCGGCCTGTCCAACATCTGGCTTCGCAACGGCTATACGGAGGAAAACTCCCCGTATGGCCCGACCGTGGCGTTCGAAGACATCTTCGGCCTGCACCGGGCCATTGCCCATGCGCTCATCGAGCGCAACGGTGTCCTGGCTGGCGAGGAAATCCGCTTTCTCCGCCAGCATATGGAGCTTTCACAGGAGTCGCTCGGCAACCTGATCGGCATCGGCGTCCAGTCGGTGGCGCTGTGGGAAAAGAACCGCAGCAGGATCACAGCCACGGCGGAAAAGCTGCTGCGCCTCATCGTGCGCGGACACCTGAGCGGCAATGCCACCATCAGGCGCGCCATCGACGCCCTGAACCATCTGGATGCGACGGCACACGCCGACAAGCTGGTGTTCGAGACCCAGGGCGGAGGCTGGCACGTTGCCTGAAACGGTCCGGGCGACGGCGTTTTTCAGCCGTCGACGCGGTACTGCTTCACCTCTTGCAGCTGCGAGCCAGACAGCACGTTGATCCGGCCCTTCACCTGCATGCGCACGCCGTTATGGCGACCCACGTCGCAGGCCAGCCTGACGAAACCCTCGTCGAAGTCCTGCGCTTTTTCGCGGTCGCGCAAGGCATCCTGCACGTCCCACATGAGTTCGTTGATCGCCTTCAGTTCGGCGCGCAGCGGTTCCAGCTCCACATTCGCTTCGAGCACCTGCAACCACAGCGGCATCAGGCGATCCAGCTCGATACGGATGTTCGCCAGCTTCGCCGGGTCGGCGATGCGCTCGGACTTGATCTGCAGGATGGTCAGCTTGTCGACCAGCTCACCCACGGAAACGGGCGTGAGGATGTGACCGCTGGGGATGCTGGAAGACGATGCCATCGGAAGGGTGCGCTCGCTGCATGAAAAAGCCCGCGACGAGGCGGGCTGATATGCCATGGTGCTCGCCATGACGGGGGATCTGGTGCCGGCACCCGGATTCGAACTGGGGACCTACCGCTTACAAGGCGGTTGCTCTACCAACTGAGCTATGCCGGCGAAGGCGGGGATTCTATCAGAAGCAGCCGGTGGTTCGCGCCGTCACACCCGGGGTGCGGATGCTACGGCGAATGTCGGGGTTGCCCTCCTCGGGCACCACCACGTCGAGCCACCAGACCGGCGTGGTTTCCGTGCGTTCGCTCATGCGGGCCGGGAAGCCGGCAGCAACCACTTCGTCGCGGCGCTTGCGGGCATTCGCCGGATCATGAAACAGGCCCAGCGCCACGGAATTCTGCATCTCTCCCTGGGCGCTCACCACGAAGTAGTCCTTGATCCCTTTCGCCTCCAGGCGTCGGGCCTGGGCGATGGCCTGCTCGCGATTCGCCTGGGCGGGAAGGTAGACGCGCCAGCCGTGGGATTCGGTGGTCTGCTCCTGGCGCTGGCGGGTACGCACCGTGCGCGAGGCCAGCGCGGCGCGGGCGGCACGCAGGTCGACCTGGCTGTTGAAGGGCCCTACCGCCAGGCACCGATAGCTCCGGCGCGTCGGCGCGGTGGCTACGGACGACTCCGTTGCGGGCGGCGCCGGCGCGGGTTCCGGTTTGACGAGGGGCGGCGCCGGAACTACCGGGGCCTTGGTTTCCGGAGCCTTGGTAACCGCGACCGGCGCGACGGTAGCCGGTTTCGCGGGAGCCGACGTCGATGCAGCAGGCGTCGGCGCAGTAGCCGCTGCGGCCGGCGCTTCGGCCAGCAGCTTGAGCTTCGGCACGCCGTTGTCCGCCGCATCCACCGCATGCGTTCCCGTATCGCCCAGCAGCAACCAGGCCGCGACGGCAATGTTGAGTGCGATCAGCAGGACAAAAAGCAAACGCAGCAGCATGGGGGCCTTCGGTCTCTCGGTTGGGCCTGCTCGCGTTCCCCTGTAAGAACCGGCAGCAGCCGGATTCTAGGGGATATCGCCACCCGTGGAGTGCACATCCGCCCACACGGCAAGACCGCGCAGGACGGCGTCCGGCACGATGCTCACGTCGTGCTCCAGCAGCGGCGCCAGCACGTCGGCGTCGCCTCCGCCCAGCGTTACCGTCGGGGCACCGCCAAGCAGCGGCGCGGAACGATCGACAAAGCGGTCGATGAGTGCGGCCGAGGCCTGCCAGCAACCGGAGGCCAGGCCGTCGGCCGTGTTGTCCGCAAGGTCGCGCACGGCGCCGGGACGTTCGGGGCGCACCTGTGCGGTGGCCCCAAGGATCGACTGCTGCATCAGCACGGGACCCGGCGCAATCCATCCCCCCAGATGACGTCCGTCGGCATCGAGCGCATCGAGGGTGAGCGCCGTGCCTGCGCTGGCAAGCACGCAGGGCGCGCGACCGGCGGCGTAGGCATCCACCATGGCAAGGAAACGATCGACACCGAGGCGATGCGGCTCGGCATAGGCATTGGTGACGCCACAGGCCTGCGCCGGGGTGCGTACCCAGTGCGGCGCTTTGCCGAAGGCCTGTTCGACCGCCGCAGCGACGACGGCCTCGCGCGCTTCCGCGACCACGGAGGCGCCCACGATACGTTCCGGTGAGGGCCAGTCGGACCACAGCGTCGCCAGTTCATGGGCGATATCCGCTTCCCAGCCGAACGCACCACGATGAGTAAATTCTCCATCCTGGAGCAGGGCAAACTTGAGCCGGGTATTGCCAAGGTCGAGCAGCAGGATCATGTGGCACTCCGGCGCACGGACACTTCGGCGCTGTCGACGGTAACCCTGCTGCCGTCCGCACGACGCACGCGCAGGCCACCCCGCTCATCCACGCCTTCGCCGATCGCTTCGTATTCACCACGCGGATCGAGGATACGCAGCGTCTGTTCGTGCAGCAGGTCGCGCTCGGCGTAATCGTTGGCAAAAGCCTTGAAGCCCTGACGCTCGAACAACAGCAGGCCTTCACTGAGCGAGGCGATGACGGCCGCTGCCACGGCGTTGCGATCCGGCGGCTGGCCGCCGGCCATGTCGGCGAGATCGGTCACCGGCTGACCGGCGCGTTCGTGCACGCTGTCCGGCAGGCGGATATTGATGCCCACGCCGATGATCGCGGCGCACGGTCCGGAATACTCGCCCGACAACTCCACGAGGATGCCTGCCAGCTTGGCATTACCAGCCAGCACGTCGTTGGGCCACTTCAGGCCAGCGGTACGGATACCGAGTTCTTCCAGTGCACGCACGACCATCACGCCCACCGCCAGCGACAGGCCCGACAAGGCGGCGAAGCCACTATCGAAGCGCTTGAGCACCGAGAGGTAGAGATTCATGCCAGGCGGCGACAGCCAGGGCCGACCGCGGCGGCCACGCCCGGCCGACTGGGTCTCGGCCAGCACGAAGGACAGGTCATCCAGCACCGGGTTGCGCCGCGCCAGTTCACTGGAGGTGGAATCGATGTCCCAATGCACTTCCAGCATGCCCAGGCTGGTGCGCGCCGCCGGAGGAAGTGCCTCGCGGATGCTGTGGTCATCCAGCAACTGGGTAGGCCACGGAAGGCGGTAGCCACCACCCACCTTGGCCTCGATGGGCACGCCCTTCAGGCGCAGCGCCTCGATCTGTTTCCACACCGCCGCGCGGGTGACCCCGGCCTGCCGGGCCAGGGAGGCGCCGGACACGGCATCGCCGCCGGCAAGGGCTTCTAGGAGGTCGCGTGCAAGCATGCTGGGGCGCCGTGGGGACCGTCAGGCGGCCGTTGTCAGGGGTGTGGGGAACCGGGACATCCGCCGATTCTAGGGCAGTGACGCGAAATCGCCCACCCGCGTCATCACGGCGTCATCCTACTCACCTACGGCACTAGCACCTACGTGAAAATTCTGCGAGGATCGGTCGTCCCCCCTTGCGTCCCCGGGGGAATGCAGGGTTTACCGATGAACGCCAGACCTTACATCTTCGGATGTCTGTGCCTCGTCGGTGCCACCGGCACCGCCGCCGCTTCCGACATCGACCTGACCAATCTGCTCTCGCTGGGCGGTGTCGTAGCGTCGTCGTCTTCGTTCGAAGGCTCGGCACCGAGCGCACCGCAGGCCCCCGGTCGCGATCCTTCGGGCGCGGTGGACAGCGTTCCCGTGCGTCGTTCGTCGGCTACGTCGTCCAGCCGGCCCACCGCCCCTACGGCGCCCCCGACGTCCACCGATATCGAGGACGGCCCGCACGACGGCCCCTCACCGGTGCGCTCCGCGTCACCCAGCTGGCAGTCGCTGCTGCCGGGTTCGATGCTCTGACCGGATACGGCGGTCGTTCGTGGGCCTGATCGATTCCCTGCTGGCGCGTTTCCGTGCGCCTGCGCCCCCCATCGACGATGCCCTCTGGAAGCAGGCCCTGGCCCGCGTGCCACTGGCCCGTGCGCTGGACGAACCCCGCGCGCATTACCTGCGCCGGCTGGCCGGGGAGTTTCTTCACACCAAGCGCTTCCATGCCATGGCCGGAGCCACGCTGGACGACTTCTGGCGGCTGGCCATCGCCATGCAGGCCAGCCTGCCCGCGTTGCCGCGTGGTCCGAAAGCGTTCCACGGTTGGACCAACGTCCTGGTGTACCCGGGCGAATTCAATGTGCGGCGCAGTCACTACGACGCCCGTAGCGGCGTGGTGACCGACAGCGACGACACGCTGATCGGGGAAGCCTGGGATCGCGGCCCGATGGTGCTGTCGCTGGCCGACGTGGCGCTCGACCTCGAAGCCCCGTGGGATGGCTACAACGTGGTCGTGCATGAAATGGCACACAAGCTCGACATGCTGGCGGCACCGGCCAATGGCGTGCCGCCGCTGCCCTCGTCGATCAACCGGCGCGAGTGGATCACGACGATGCAGGCGGCCTACGACACGCTTTCCAAGGCAGTGGACCACGGCCGACAGACCATCATCGATCCCTATGCCGCCGAAGCGCCCGAGGAATTCTTCGCCGTGACCAGCGAGATGCATTTCTCGCAACCGGCCGAGTTGCGCCGGGCCGAACCGAAGGTGGCAAAGCTGCTGACCGATTTCTACGGCCCACCCCCAACTGCCTTGTAGGAGCGCGCCTCGCGCGCGAGCGGCACAGCGCGAAAACCGCCACGGAGGCGACACCTGCGGTCGCGCGCAGGCGCGCTCCTACAGGGCCTGACGCGAACCGAATGCCCCGCCTTGTAGGAGCGCGCCTCGCGCGCGACCGCTACAGCGCGAAAACCGCCACGGAGGCGACACCCACGGTCGCGCGCAGGCGCGCTCCTACACGGCCTGGCGCGAGCTGTTCAGCCCGGCGGAATGGTGACGCGGAAACGCCCGCCGCCGAGTTCTTCGGAGCGGTCCACGTGCAGTTCGCCCTGGTAGGCCTTGATGATGTCCTGCACGATGGACAGGCCGATACCATGGCCCTGCACTCGCTCGTCGCCACGCACGCCACGCTGCAGGATCTTCTCGATCTTCTCGTCGGGAATGCCAGGGCCGTCGTCCTCGACAATCAGCTCAAGCCCGCTGCGTCCCTTGCCCTTGCCGGTGGAACGGGCCGTCAGCAGCACGCGGTGCGAGGCCCATTTGAAGGCGTTTTCCACGAGGTTGCCCATCAGCTCCAGCAGGTCGCCCTGCTCGCCCGGGAAGGCCACCCCATCCTCCAGCTCGAATTCGCATAGTACGTTCTTCGCCGCATAGACCTTCTCCAGGCTCTGCACGAGATCCTCGGCGTGCCCGGCAATCGGTTCCTCAGCCGCGATGATGCGCCGCCCCGATGTCGCTGCCCGCGAAAGCTGGTAAGCGACGATCTCGTCCATCTTGCGCACCTGGTCGAGGATGTCGCCGCGAAGCTGGCGCGCGTCGGCATTGGTTTCCAGCTGCGAGCGGATCACCGCCAGCGGCGTCTTCAGGCTGTGCGCCAGGTCGGCCAGCGTGTCGCGATAACGCGTGCGCTGTTCGCGCTCGCTATCGATGAAGGCATTGAGGCGACGGGTAAGCACCGTCAGCTCCACGGGATACGGGCCGTCCAGATGATCGTGCGAACCGCGCTCGATATGGGCCAGATCGCTGGACACGCGGCGCAGCGGCAACAGACTCCAGCGCAACAGGAACAGCTGGAGCAGCATCAGCATCATGCCGAGCATCGCCAGCCACAGGAACTGGGTACGCCGGTAGGTCGCCACCTGGCGCTCGAACTGGTCTTCCGTCTGCGCCACCGCAAAGGTGAGCGGCACGCTGCGTCGCTCCGTGCTGTCCAGCGACACGCCATAGCTGAAGACATAAAGCTTGCCGCTACGCGTCTCCACCGGCTCGAAGGCCGTCTCGCCCGGTGCCAGCATGCGCACGAAATCGAAGTCGCGCCCCAATGCCGACGACGACTCCCAGCGGAAGCCATCGTTGCCCACGATGATCGCGTAAAGCCCCGAGCCCGGGCGGGAGAAGTCGGGATTGGGCTGGCTGTCGGGCACGGTAACCTTGCCCGCGCGCGTGATGTCCGTACCGGTGATGTATGCGATGGCGTAGTTGTGCAGGCGATCGTGCATCGCCGACAGCTCGGACGCGTAGTTGGCCTTGTTCTGCGCCAGGCCGGTCAGGCCGAGGAACGCCGCCAGGGCAAAACCCGTGGCGAGTGCGGCTCGGGCAGCCAGTGACAGCGGCCGGCGTTTGGTCGGTGAAGCGGTATCCATGCCTGCAGGTTCACCTCGCCGGCGGCACGGCGCAAGGCCGCGCCGCCGGGGACAGGTCAGTCTTCGTCCGCTTCGTTACGCGGGATGGCAAAGCGGTAGCCACGGCCACGCACGGTTTCGATGGGCTTGAGCGCGCTTTCCGGATCGAGCTTGCGACGCAGGCGGCCGATGAAAACCTCCAGCACGTTCGAGTCGCGGTCGAAATCCTGCTGGTAGATGTGCTCGGTGAGGTCGGCCTTGGAGACCAGTTCGCCGGCATGCAGCATCAGGTATTCGAGCACCTTGTACTCGTAGCTGGTGAGGTCCACCTGGCGGCCTTCGACGGTGACCGTCTGTGCCGTGGTGTCGAGCTTGATCGGACCGCAGGCCAGCACCGGCTTGGACCAGCCACTGGCGCGACGGACCAGCGCGTTGATGCGAGCCAGCAGTTCCTCGACGTGGAACGGCTTCACCAGGTAGTCGTCGGCGCCGTGCTTCAGGCCTTCCACCTTGTCCTGCCAGCTGCCACGGGCAGTGAGGATCAGGATCGGGTAGCGCTGGCCGTGCTCGCGCAGGGCCTTTACCAGGTCCATGCCCGACAGCTTGGGCAGGCCCAGGTCGATGATCGCCAGGTCGAACGGGACCTCGCGGCCGAGATACAGGCCTTCTTCGCCATCCTGGGCGGCATCGACGGCGAAACCGTCGCGCTTGAGACGCGCGGCGAGGGTCTCGCGCAGCGGGGCCTCGTCCTCAACGAGCAGGATACGCATCAATGTCTCTCCTTGTTGTCCCCGGTACCGATGTCCAGGGGCTTGGCGGTTTCAGTGCGGACCGGCACCACTTTCACATGTCCGTCGAGGGTGAGCACTTTCACGCGATATTCGGTGATCCGGCCACGCTCGACGAGCCGCGTATCCGCCGACAGCACCTTTCCCCCGGTCTCTTTCTGCACCTTGCTCACCGCCTGCTCCAGGGTCAGCGAAGACTCCTGGGCCAGGGCGGCCAGCGGCGAGGCAAGGCAAAGCGCTGCGAAAAGTAGCGGATGAAACGTGATTTTCATGTCGGTCGTGGACACGGCGTGCATTCGGCAAGTGGGCCGATCATGCCGAGCGCCTACCCGCCCGAAGCTGAACGAAATCAGGCCGCGTGCCGGAAGGGTGCCAGGGCCGACTCGATCAGGGACCAGTCGGCCCCCGGCAGGTGTGCACCCTCGGACAGCAACCGGCGGAAACCGCGGGCTCCCGGCTCGCCCTGGTAAAGGCCCAGGATGTGCCGGGTGATGTGCTTGAGCTGGGTGCCACGGGCCAGTTCGGCATCGATATAGATACGCATGCGTTCCAGGACGTCGGCCCGCTCGGGCAACGGCGTGCCCCAGAGGTCGGCCTCCAGCCGGGCCAGCACGAAGGGATCGTGGTAGGCAGCACGGCCCAGCATCACTCCGTCCACCCGGGCCAGGTGCTCGCGGACGGCTTCCACGGTGGTGATGCCGCCGTTGATCACGATGGTGAGCTGGGGGAACTCGCGCTTGAGCCGGTAGACCCGCTCGTAGTCGAGCGGCGGGATCTCGCGGTTTTCCTTGGGGCTCAGCCCTTCCAGCCAGGCCTTGCGGGCGTGCACGACGAGGATTGTCACCCCGGCGGCCACCATGGTCTCGGTGAAACGCTGGAGGTCGGCGTACTCGTCCTGGTCGTCCACGCCGATGCGGCACTTCACCGTGACCGGCACGTCCACCACGTCGGCCATGGCCCGCACGCAGTCGCCGACCAGGGCCGGCTCGCGCATCAGGCAGGCGCCGAACTTGCCGGATTGCACCCGGTCGGACGGGCAGCCCACGTTGAGATTGATTTCGTCGTAGCCGGCCCGTGCACCCAGAACCGCCGCCTGCGCCAGCTCCACCGGGTCACTGCCGCCCAGCTGCAAGGCCACCGGATGCTCCTCGTGGCTGTGTTCGAGCAGACGCAGCTGGCCGCCGCGTACGAGCGCGGCACTGGTGACCATCTCCGTATAAAGACGGGCATGGGGCGACAACAGCCGGTGGAAATACCGGCAGTGTCGATCGGTCCAATCCATCATGGGGGCGACGGTCAGACGAAATGCTGAGGGATCAAGAGGCTGCATCCCCCCATTTTAGCAACCCCCGTAGGAGCGCGCCTGCGCGCGACCGGCCCCAGAGGACCGCCCCCCTCTCACCCCTCCGGCGAGCCACTCATATGAAGCACGCCCCACCCATGCCCGTCGAGATCGATAAAGCTATGCGAATACATGAAGCCAAGGTCTTCCGGCTCGTCATAGGTGGTTCCACCAGCGGCCAGCGCCTTCGCAACCAGGCTATCTACTTCCTCGCGACTGTCGCACCCGATCGAAAACAGCACCTCAACAGCCTTGCTCGTGTCGCAGATGGCCTTGGGCGTGAAGTCCTTGAACCGTTCGTGCGGGAGCAACATCACTGTGGTCGTGTCGTTGATGACGACGGCCACCGCGGTGTCCCCACTGAATCGCGGATCGATCGCGAAACCCAGTGCAGTGAAAAACGTCCGGGACTTCGCCACATCGACGACCGGTAGATTGATGAACAACTGTCTGCTCACGCCCTTCCCCTCAATATGCGCATGACGGTGCGGATACGACCTGAAGCGGGGGCATGCACCGGTTAGCCTCCGAGGCCGGAGTCTATCGTCGTTCGCCCGGGCAGATGTGATACTGCCCTTGAAAATACGCTACGGTGAAAAAGACGACTCGCCATCTTCCATCCCGTGAGTGCGCGGACCTCACACTACTGCTCGTCCTCCGGTCGCAGTTCCGAGAAACTCCAGTCGAAAGCCTCGATGACACTCTTGGCCATGCTGTCCAGATCCCGGCGGTAGCAATGTTGATGAGGTGAGGGAACGACCGGGACGTCGATGGAGAATCCCAGGTCGATCAATCGGGCCTGATACAACTCAACCGGACCATAGCCGTAAAGCAGATTATGCCTGTCCCAGACCACGGTCGCGTTGTCGTGCGGCGAATGACCCCAGAGGTCGTATCGCGCATCCGCACGAAGGAATGTACCGAATTGATCAATAAATGAGGTCGTCTGCTCCAGCGAAAGCGCTGGACTCTGGTATCGCCCGGGCTGCGCTTCACCACGAGGTGTATGCAGGACATAGAGCAGGAAGTAAGGCGGTGACAAGCAACCAAGCAGGCCTGCGAACAAGGAAGGATCGCCATCCGGCACCCCCGCCACCAGGCGCTTGTTCGTTGCACCGCGATCAGGCACGTGAAAGACCGGCGCAAACGAATGCGCAAGCCATTCACCACCGACAAGACATTCAAGCTTCGTATCTGCTGACACCACTCCCCCCTACCGATTGGATTGACAGCCTCCCCCCGCCAGGACTTGCCTGTCGGAAGTCATATGGACGTTTCTCCACTCACGCCATACTGTAACTGCACGATGACGGTAGCATCGACCTGTCCCTCGGCATGTATCCGAGGCGGGCTTGTCGCCCAGGGGAATGGCGTTAAAGACATACACGACCTACAGGGAAACGTTCATGGCGCCAGGTATGGATTCATCAAAGGATGCAACGCAGAGCCGTCGCAACGACTCCTATGTGATCCTGGCCATCGCCCTGTTCTTCGGACTGGGGCACATGCTCACCAATGGCCAGTATGGATTCCACCGGGATGAATGGCAGTTCCTGAGCGATGCCAAGCATCTGGACTGGGGTTTCGTACCCTACCCGCCCCTGACCGCTGCACTGGAATATCTGGGCCTGAACGCGTTCGGGATTTCACTGGTCGGCCTCAGATCATTTTCGGTCATTGCCCAGACCCTGGTGATTTTCGTCAGCGGCGTGATGGCGCGCGACCTTGGCGGCGGACGACGGGCGCAGGTCTTTACCGCGCTCGCCGTCGCGCTGTCACCCATGCCGATCTTCCAGGCCACCGAGTTTCAGTATTCGTCGTTCGACCTGCTGTGGTGGGTGCTGATCGCGTGGGCCAGCATACGCCTGCTGCGTGACAACGAGCCGCGCTGGTGGCTGGCCATTGGTGTCTTTGCGGGCCTTGGCTTGCAAACGAAGTACTCGATCGCATTCGAGCTGGCGGGCGTCCTCGCAGGCGTTCTCTTCACCGACGCACGGCGCTACATCACGAGCCGCTGGTTCTGGGCGGCCGGCGCCATCGCGCTACTGATCTTCGCACCCAATCTTGTATGGCTGATCCGCCACGATTTTATTTCCTACCATTTTCTGCAAGGCATCCATGAGCGCGATGTCCGGATAGGTCGCGCGGAAGGATTCCTCTGCGACCAGTTCCTGATAAACGTCAACCTGTTCGCCGCCCCAGTCTGGCTCGCGGGATGGATTGCATACGCCAGAAGCCGCCGCTACCGCATGCTTGCCTGGATGTACGTAGTGCCGCTGGCGTTGTTCCTGCTGGCACAGGGGCGCTACTACTACATGGCCGGCGCTTATCCCATGCTGCTTGCCATGGGCGCCGTCGTGGGTGATCGCTGGATTCGCTCGCTGCGCCCCGGATGGCATGTCAGCATCAGTACACTGGCATTCGCGGGCGTCGCCGTGATCGGGGCTTTCGCCATCGTACGCATTGTTCCGCTGGCATCGAGCGGCCCTTTGCGCGACTACGTATTGAACAACAACGATGACTTGCGCGAGGAGATCGGCTGGGAGGAGATCGTCGCGCAGGTCGTTGCCATTCGCGACGCCCTGCCAGCCGAACAGCGGGCGCATCTTGGCATCGTGGTGGGAAACTATGGCGAGTACGGGGCCATCACCCTGCTGGGAGAGAAACACGGCCTCCCACGCCCGATCACTGCGGTCAACTCGGGTTGGCTGCGCGGTTATCCTGATCCTCTGCCTTCCACCTATATCGTGGTCGGGAGTTCATCCGAGCGCGTCGATGAACTTTTCTTCGACTGTCGACTGGCAGGCCACACGTTCAACTCGTGGGGCGTGCGGAACACGGAAAGCATAGACAACCCGGATATTTTCGTGTGTGGGCCAACGCGTGCACCCCTGAGTGAACTGTGGAAACACGGCCCGGAGTTTGGATGATTGCGCCACCGCTTACCTGCCACTGGCAGGTAAGGCGTTGATCGGCTGCGCAGGGCGTCGTCGGATCGACATGAAATGTGATGGCACACCATTCGCCGCGGGTGTTCTCGCCAGGAACGCTCCCGCCTCTGCATCGGCTTTCAACCGGGCATCGAGAAACGCGGCAACGTAACGGGTCACCCACGCGTAGCCTTGATTGGCCTCGTCTCGCCCATAATCGGCGATCTGGTCCTCGGCAAAGCGCTCGGCACTCTTGCGCCGCTGGAACATCGAACTGAATTCCCCATGCGACATGCCGATCATGTTCACCGTGGTGAGATCGCCATGCTTCCACGCGTTAAGTACGTTAGGCCCGGCCAGGTCTTCGGCCGGCCCATCATAGAACGCCTCGAAATCCTCCAGGTAATTGGGGTATTCGGAGGTAAAGAAGATCAAGGGGAGCGTCATCTTTTCCGGGTGAACGTCCCCGGCTTTTTTAACCAGCCCCGGGAAGTAGCGCATACTCCCATCCATCGATACCAACGCACGAATACGTGAGTCGTTTGCGGCAGCGAATACGCTGGATATGCCTCCCCAGCTCCAGCTCAGGACAGCCAGCTTCGATACATCCGCATCAGGAAGCGTCCTGGCATAAGACACCAGAAACGAGATATCACGGGCCTGCGCACGAATGCCGGGCAGATCGTCCGTCATGTCGCGCGTCGCCTCCCCCATCGATGGGCTGGCGATCACGACATAGCCATGACTGGCCAGGTACTCGCACAGGTCGGCGTTCTCCCATGATACTGACGAGTCGCTGGGCGCATAGATCACAACGGGATAGCGGCCGTCCGCCGGCACGGCATCACGAACCGCCCATAAGGCGACGGAAGACATACCTTTAAGCTGTTCACGCCACTTGTTGCCTTTTGCGTCGGGTACATCGAATCGAAGTTCACTATCCGCCAACGCGGCGTAGTCGCCAACCGTCATGGGTGCTCCCGAATGGAGGCGTGCGGGATACCAGATCAAGGTCTGCAACGGCCGATAGCTGCCCTTTGACGGCTTGCCAGCGTTGCTGATCGCAGAAGGAAAGGTACGTGAGCGATCATACTGATCGATGACACGCAGCCCGACAGGTAACGTGCCGGGTTTCTGTAGAAAAACAAAAGTGTCTGCCTGGGCAAATACAGGCATCGCCAGACAAGCCGCCGCTACCGGCAGGCACCAACGAACGAAAAGGTTCATAGATAGTCCACGGGGCGAGGCGACAGCTCAGCCTAGGCTCCCGCCGGGACCGGGACATCTGCTGGAAGTCACCGGGGGCGCAGAGGCCTTCAACAACGACGTGCACTCTCCCGGACACCGCCGTCCCTGCGCTAGCATGGAGGATCACACGCACTGGAGCTTCACCTTGTCCTTCTCCGACCCCAAGGCCGTCGCCCGTTACGCTGAAGGCCCTGTCAGGCAGGTGCCTGGTTTCCTCGGCCTGCAACGGATGACCACGTTGCTGCTGGCCGAAGTGGTACCGCAGGCGGGCCATGTGCTGGTGCTCGGTGCAGGCGGAGGCCTGGAGCTCAAGGCATTTGCCGAGGCGCACGAAGGCTGGCGCTTTACGGGCGTCGATCCCTCCGCGGAGATGCTGAAGCTGGCCAGCGACACGCTGGGCCCTTTCGCATCGCGCGTCGAGCTCCAGGAAGGCTATATCGATACCGCTCCTGCGGGGCCTTTCGATGGCGCCACCTGCCTGCTTACCCTGCACTTCCTCAACGCCGAAGAGCGCCTGCATACGCTGGGCGAAGTGCGTCGTCGCCTGAAGCCGGGGGCGCCCTTCGTGGTTGCGCACCATAGCGTGCCGGGTGACGAGTCGGGCAAACGTCGCTGGCTGGCACGGTATGCGGCGTTTGCATCGGCGTCCGGCGTACCGGAGGCCGATGCGAAGAATGCAGCCACCGCCATCCAGGCCCGTCTGCCGTTGTTGTCCCCCGAAGAAGATGCAGCGCTACTGGAAAAAGCCGGGTTTGAGAACGTCGAACTGTTCTATGCCGGCTTCACCTTCCGTGGCTGGGTCGCCTACGCTCCGGCCACTTTGTAGGAGCACGCCTCGCGCGCGACCGGCGTAGCCGATGAATCCCGGTCGCGCGCGAGGCGCGCTCCTACAAGGGCATGCTAGGGCGTAGTCAGTTTCTTCAGCCACGCCCGGGCGTTATCGCTGCCGGGGTTGAGCTCCAGCGCCTTCTGGTAGTTCTTTATGGCAAGCGCCTTGTTGCCTGTGGAGGCATAGGCCTCGGCGAGGCTGTCATAGGCATTGGCCGACTGCGGATACCAGGTCGTGTTGAGCGAGAAAAGCTTGATCGCCTTGTCAGGCTGTTTCATGTCGTGCAGCGCCATGTAACCCATGACGTTCACTTCCTGCTCCGACGGGAGAAAACGGAAGCCCAGCGTTTCGGAAACCTTGTCGAAATGCCTGCCGATGCTGTCCGGATCATTCAGCCCCTTGGCGAAGGTGAGCTTGTAATCGATAAAGACGAACTTGAGCCCGTTGTACAGCGCCAGCATCGGCACGGAGCCATGCTCTTCGTCGGGGAAGTAATCCAGCTTGAAGCGATCCTTCATGCTGGACGTATCCGACATGAATTGAGCATAGGCATGGATGGCACCCATATGGGCTGCCGCAATACCTTCAAACGGTCCCTTGATGGCTGCCGTATTGGCAAGCGCGATGTAAAGCCGTTGATGTCCCTCGGCCGGAGGTGCTCCCTTCGCCTTGCTGAGCATGACTTCGCTATCCCACCACAACGACGGATCGATGGCGATATAGCCCTGGAAAGCCGATGGCCGGCTCTGGAAGGCATTCACCGTAGCCAGGCCTGCGAACGAATGTCCTGCGAGGACGCGATAGGGCTGCGTCCGGTAGTCGCGGTCGATGGTCGTCGCAAGCTCCGTTTCCAGGAATGACAGAAAGGCAGTACCACCTCCACTTTCACTCAGGTCGCCGATGCCCCCCGTATGGCTGAGGCTATGCGTGGGGCTCATGTCGCGCGTGCGCTTGGTGTTGGCGACACCCACGACGATCATTTCAGGTATGGCGTAATTGCCGTTGGCCCCGCCTCCCATGAAGTCGGTGGTGGTGGCAGCCATGGCAAAAAAGGTCTCGCCATCCAGCACGTAGAGCACCGGATAATGCTTCTGCTGGTTTCCCGGGTATCCGTAGGATGCCGGCAGATGCACACAGTAACTCCTGGTCTCGTGCAGCACCTGCGATTCGATCGGCTTGCATTGGCCTACGTTGACCGGAACCGGATCGGGCGATGCCCACGCCCCTGTGCACGCAACAGCGGCGACCACCGTTGCGAGCGCATGAACCCACGAACCTTTACGCCTGCTCCCCTTGATCCCTTTGCCAGACATCTCATTCCCCATAAGAAGGCAAGCGCGGAATATACAAGTCCGGGGTCACCGGCAAACATGCCGGAAGGGCTATCACGGTTCGTCAGGTATGCAGCGCACTGCGCGCCGCCTTCCTCAGGGCATCGCCCAGCAGTTGCAGGGTGCCGGAGCGCACCGCGACGTAATGCCAGTAAAGAGGCACGTCGAACCAGCGATCCGGGTCTACCATCACTACGCGCTTGTCCCGCAGCGCGGACTCCACGAGCACATCGGCGGCAAGACACCAGCCCAGCCCCAGGGCGGCTGCATCGACAAAACCCGTGGACGTGGGCAGGTAATGGATGGGCGGTTCCAGCCGGGCGCGCGTGATCCTGCGGACGAAGCGCCATTGCAGTTCGTCCTTGCGACTAAAGACCAGCATGGGCGCCCGGCCGAACGCCGTGGCGCTCAGGCCGTCGGGGAAATAGCGCTCCACGAACGACGGGGACGCGATGGCGTGGTAACGCATGCTGCCCAACGGCATCACGTTACAGCCCTGTAACGGCGTGCGCTCCGCCGAGATGGCCCCCAGCACGGTGCCCCGGCGCAGGTGTTCCAGCGTGTAGTCCTGGTCATCCACCCGCACGTCAAAAAGAAAGCCGTGGCTATCGTGCAGCTCCGCCACGGCGGGAAGAAACCAGGTATGCAGCGAATCGTCGTTGACGGCCAGCGTGAGCGGGCGCACATGGGCAGCCTTCGCCTCCTCGGGAAGAAAGTCGGCGATGGCCTCGGCTTCCAGGGTCTGCATCGGTCTTACGCGGCGCAGCAGGCGCTCGCCTGCGGAGGTGGGCCGGCAGGGAGACTGGCGCACCACGAGTACCTGACCCAATCGGTCTTCCAGTGCCTTCAGGCGTTGGGAGATGGCCGAGGGGGTAACGGAAAGGCTGCGGGCAGCGGCGTCGAAGCTGCCCTCTTCAAGCACGGCGGCAAAGGCGGCTAGCTGGGGATGCAGGAGATCCATGGGAGCCTCTCTGACGTTAATTAGATTTTCTTAATATGCATCAGGATATTTAGTTTGGCTAATTATCTGCAAACCCGCACCATGGGCCGTCCGCAGTAAAGGTTTCCCGTCATGTATTTCGCCGCTGCCGCCGCTGGCTTTGCCGCCAGCGCGGGCCTCATCATTGCCATCGGCGCCCAGAACGCCTTCATCCTCCGCCAGGGCATCAAGCGCCAGCACATCGGGCTGGTGGTGGTGCTGTGCGCCCTGAGCGACATCGCCCTCATCATCCTTGGCATTGCCGGCATCGGCGCGCTGGTCCAGCAGTATCCGGTCGCCTTGCAGGTCTTCCGTTTCGGCGGTGCCGCCTTTCTTGCCGTCTACGGACTCATGGCCGCCAGGCGCGCCTTGCAGGGCACGAGTGCGCTCACCGCCACCACGGGTGGCCAGCAAAGCTGGAAGCGGGTAGCCCTCACCTGCCTGGCCTTCACCTTCCTCAACCCGCACGTGTACCTGGACACCATGGTTTTGCTGGGCAGCATCTCGACCCGCTACCAGCACGAACTGCGCTGGGTGTTCGCGGCTGGCGCCTGCTCGGCCAGCGTCGTCTGGTTCATCACGCTGGGCTACGGCGCACGCATGATGCAGCCGGTGTTCCGCAATCCACGGGCGTGGCGCGTGCTGGACGGATCCATCGCCGTATTCATGCTGACGTTGTGCACGATGCTGCTCTTGAACCCTCTCGGCTAAGCCATAAGGGCAGGTGTCAGCCGATGTTCTGGCCGATGCGCCAGAGAACGCCAGACGGATCCGTGATCACGAAGTCGCGGATCCGCCAGGGCCGGTCCTCCGGTGCGGCGGCGCGCACACCGTAGCGCTGCACCATGCCGGTGGACTCCACGTGATGCCACCAGGCATCCACGTCAGCCACCATCAGGTGCATCATGAAATGCTCGGCGAGCGTCTTTTCATAGAAGTCCTGAAGAAGAAACGCGCATTCACCCGCTTTGAGGTAAGCCACACCGTTGGATGACGATGCCAGCGTGAATCCGAGATCGGTGTAGAAGCGCTTCGACAGCTCGAAGTCCTGCGCCGGAACGAAAGCCTTGATTTCGATGGTTTCCAGCGTCATGTCGACTCTTCGCTCGTGTTATCAGGTTGAGGGTAGCGACCCGCCCCGGCTGCGCCCGGAGGGTTTCCGGGCATTCAACGCCGCGGCGTCCTGGATAAGCGCCTTGAATGCCCGTGCATCGATCGTTTCGTGCTCAGCGATGTCGATCGCGCGCCTCACGTTGCCATCGAGGCTTGCATTGAACAAGCGCGAGGGATCCTTTAAGGCAGCTCCCTTTGCAAACGTGAACTTTACCTTGTCCTTGTAGGTTTCCCCGGTACAGAGGATGCCTCCGTGCGACCATACCGGCGTTCCCCGCCATTTCCATTCCTCGACCACGTTGGGGATGACATCGTGAATGAGCCTGCGGATCATAGCCAACGTATGACCACGCCAATCACCCAGCTCGGCGATACGCTGGTCGATCAATGACGATGCATCCACCTGGAGAGTTTCGTTACCGGGCTTGGTCATGCAAACACCATCCTTCGTATGCCGTCATGCTACTGGAGAACGCCTGACGGAATGAGGTGAAGCGGGATCACTACAGCCGACGACACGCGATGACCGAGGCACCGGGATCTCAGCATAGGCGCGGCGCGATAGCCACCGGGCAACGAGCCGGCTCAGCGCTCCCAGTGAAACACCTCTTCCAGCGCCTTGCCGAAGACTTCCGCAATGCGAAACGCACACTCCAGCGTGGGCGAGTACTTGCCGGCTTCGATGGCGGCTATGGTCTGCCGGGTGACGCCCACCCGTTGCCCCAGGTCGGCCTGGGTCATTTCCCCCGCGAGGAAACGCAGGGTGCGGATGTCGTTGGTGAGCCGACGATCAGACACGCCAGCCCCTGCGGTAGCCGACGATGATCAATCCGTGGTGGACGATCTCGGCGAGGACAATCGCACACAGGGCTGCATGCACGATCTTCCAGCCGCCAGCACCAAACGGCATCACGCAGCCGACCAGGATCATGCCGGCCATCAACACGTTGTAGGCCATCGCGGCCGAGCGTCGCTCGATGATCAGATCGCGTTCATCGAGCGGATCGGCGCGACGACGGCCGGCCAGCCAGGTGCCGAGCGCGACCAGGCCCAGGATCGACAGGGCCACCGCCAGCGTGCCGATACGCACGCCCGGTGAGGGCTCGCCGCCCTGCGTCTGGATGGCAACGACGCCGGCGTAAGCACCAAGTACCGCCACGAGCGCGCCCACCCAGACCCAGGCAAATCGTTCTTTCGTCAGCATGACCCCATCCCCCACGGTTGGTGATGGAGTCATGTTAATCAAACATCACATGATGTCAAATATTTTTTACATCATGTCCTTGGGAGGTAATCGTTGGCCTCCACCAGGCGGAATCCCGGCGTCTCGGTGACGCATTGCCTCAGCAGGAACGCGTGCCCTGCCCCGTAAATCACCACGATGCGGTCGCCCGGCTTTGCCAGCTGGATCAGGTTGGCGCAGATGGTGAGGTTGCGACGATACCAACCGGTAAGCACGTCCACGCCGGGCTGGCCGTCCTTGCCACCGATGCGCAGGTAGTCGCGGTAATGCCCCTGATCCGCGGCGATCCTCGCCGGATCGTTGAGCAGGCGGAGTATTCCCGCTACGCCATGTTCCTTAAGCGCCGCCTGCTCCTCGTCGAGTGTGCGCATGATCTTTTTGCCCGCCTCCGTCAGCAACCCGGCCTGGCCGTGCGCTTCTGCATAGGCCTTCAGTTCGGGATACGGGAAATCGCCATCGACGTCGACGCCGTACACGCCCTTCGCCCCGACAAGCCGGCCCAGTCGAAAGCCCAGCTGCACGCGCTCGCTGGCCGTCGGCGCCAGTGTGCCGTCGAGGTAACGCGGATACTGCCGTTCGACATCATCCGCCGACCACTCCACTGCCACCCGGTTGGGCCTGAAGCGCGCAAGCGTCTTCGTCACGGCTTCGATCTCGGCCTGCCGCTTCGGCGCCAGCATGTCGTCCACCTTGAGGTTGTAGATATCCCGCCCGGGATTGGCCATGTGGAACGTGCCCACGATCATCACATCCACCGGCGCAGGCGGGGTCTCCGCCATGACGCTTACCGAAGCCACCGCAAGCGCGCACCCTGCTGCCCAGCGCACGCACGCCGTCCATCCACGCAACTTCACCATCCGTCTGTCCCCTGGTCGTTGGAAGTCGAGAAGGGATGCCTCTGGAGGCCAGGAGGTTTAGGACATGGCCCCGCCATGTGCCAGAAGGCATGGGTGTCCGCGACCGCGCGATGAACACGATTTCGCGATCACCCTTGCGCGCGCAAGCAATCTGCACGAAGCTCGCGCCACCTCGAATTCCCCGTCCGGCGATACGCACATGAACAAGCGACCCTGGCTCATCCATGTGCTCTGGTTCCTCGGCGTGCTCGTCAGTGGCGGGCTGGGCTATTACCTCGGCGGACAGACCGTCGGCTCCGTGCTCGGCCGGCTCTATATGCAGAACCGGCGCAGCTTCCAGTTCGCGGATATCGCCATGACGGTGACGGCGCTGGAGAAAGCCGACCCGGCGTTCTCACGCCGCCGCGATATCGACCGGCTGCGTTTTTCCCTGCTGAACCTTGCCTACCAGGACGGCGAATGGAAATGCACCGAGAACGACCGGCGCATCCTGGTCCGGGCGAAGACCTGGCTGGAGGCCAACCCCGACCAGCAGCTGTCGCCGGACAGCCCCGTACTGGACGGTCTGAGGATCTGCGACGCGCATTGAGTATTCCTGCACGAACCGGCCGCAGCCACTAGAATGCGGCCCCCGCAGGTCACAGGTCGCACCGCCCCATGCACATCGTCGTCAACGAAGAACTCAAGGCCTACATCGACCCGCTGACCCCGGACGAATACGAATCCCTGGAGCGCAGCCTGCTCACGGAAGGCTGCCGCGACGCGCTGGTGCTGTGGGGCGACACCCTGGTGGACGGGCACAACCGCTACGGCATCTGCCGCAAGCACGACATCCCGTTCCGCACCGTGCAGAACGAGCGCTTCCAGTCCGTCGACGACGTGCACCTGTGGATGATCGAACAGCACCTTGGCCGGCGCAGCGTCTCCGACTTCCAGCGCGGCGTACTCGCCTTGCGCAAGCGCGAGATCCTGGCCGAGCGACGTGCCGCCACGGCCGAAGCGGAAGGCCACAAGGACGAACACGACCTGCCGTTCGACCCCACCGGCTCGGAGCCGGCGAAACCGAAGCCCCCGCGCGTCAACCCTGCAGACAGCCGCAGGGAAATCGCCCGCGAGGCACGCATCAGCGCCAACCAGGTCGGCATGATCGAAAAGATCCGCAAGGAAGCCGCGCCGGAAGTGGTGGCCGCCGTAAAGTCGGGCAACCTCTCGATCAGCGCCGCAGCCGCCGTGGCCACCCTCCCCGAGGACGAACAGCGTGCTGCCGCCACGGCGGGCGACAGCGAGCTGAAACAGGCGGCGAAGCGTGTACGCGAATCCAGGCGCAAGCCGCGTGAGAAGCCCAGCGACGACGTCCTGGCCCTGCGCGAGCAGATCGAAGAGCTGGAAGCCGAAAACCGCAACCTGAAGCGCGAGATCGAAACACTGAAGGCCCGCCTGGGCGAAAGCGTGCCGGAAGACGACGTGGAGATGCTGGCGGAGTAAGGTGTACCGGTGGCCGGGAACTTGGGCCGCCCTCCGGCGATCCAAGGCCGGTACACCGGACGCGCCCTCGAGCGTTCGAAGGCCTATCCGCGGAGCATGTCCATGAAACCGATCCTCGTCCTCGCCCTGTTCGTCGCCACCTCTGCCAGCGCCTGGGCCCAGGACGCCGCCAAACCCCTGAACCTCAAGCTTCCTCCGGACTACGTGCCGGCCTCATCCTCGTCCGCTTCCGCGCCGGCACAGACGGGCCAGTCCGGAACGGCCGCCGCCAATGGCGTGAAACCGGGTGAGAACGTGGCCGTCACGCCGTCGCGTCCCAAGGACCCGCCGGGCACCTATTACGGCGATACCACGGGTCGGCTGGCCAACGTTGCGGAAGCCAACGAAGGCCCGCGCTGCGACGATGCCACCTACAACCAACCGCAGATGCATGGCAGCGTCAGCACCGGCGTGGTCAGTGGCAGCCGTGGCATGAGCGGCAACTACCAGAGCGGTGCCGTGAACGTCACCCAGGCCTTCGGAAGCTGCGACCACCCCACCGGCAGCGTCAGCATCTCGGTCGGCGCGGGCACCGGGCACTTCAACGGCGGTCGTATCCGCTGAGGTCAATCCGCACGGCTGCGGAACACCACGATACGGTCCGGCGCGGTTTCCCCGTCGGGCTGTAACCATGCAAGCCGGGCAAACGTGCGCGTGCAGGGCCCCAGGGTGACGATGCGCAACGGTCGCACTGCTGCCGCCCGTTCCAGCGAAGCCACCACCTCTGCCAGCACGCGACCGATGAACGGCGTGAACAGGTAGACGACATCCACGCCATCGAAACCTATCTCGCGCGCATCGGCGGCCATGAAGCGCACATCGCCCAGTTCCAGCGCGCTTGCCGCCCGGACAGCGGATGCGACATAAGCCGGCTCGCGCTCCACGCCCAGCGTGCGCGCACCGCTCAGGATGTTCACCAGCATGGCGACGTGGCCCAGTCCCGATCCCAGGTCGAGCACCGTATCCGCCGCGCCGATGCCCGCGCGTTGGACACAATCGACAATGTGCCGGGCCGGCGTCGGCTGGTAGAACACCATGTCCGGCGGCGGGACCGGATCGTCCGAAACGGGTTCGTCAAGCGCCAGCACACCACCCAGGAGGCTATCCAGCGCGTCATAGTGCTGGCCGCGCGGTGACTGCCCATCCAGCCATGGGGCAAGCGCGGCACGCCCTTCGCCTCGTCGTATCGCTTGGCGCAACGATGCGAACAGCTGCTCGTCACAGGCCGCCATGTCATCCAGAAGCCGTTGTCCGCGCGCCTTCTCGTCCGGTGCGGCGTCGCCTGCAAGATACAGATCGAGCCGATCCGCCAGTTCGGCGCGATGCGCGAAGGCCTCCGGCTGTCGCCATTGCGCCGCTGCGTCGATCTGGTCCATCCGTGCGCGAAGGGAATCGATCATACGAGCGAACGCGCGTAGACCGATGGCGCGATGCCCAGATGCCGACGGAAAGCGGCAGCGAAAGCGCTCAGGCTGTCATAGCCCGCATCCACCGCCACGGCGGATACGGGCGCACCAGCGGCGAGACGTTCCTGCGCCCAGCGTAACCGCGCCCGCTGGCGCCAACTGGAAAAATCCATGCCGGTTTCCGCCAGGAAGTGGCGTACGAACGTGCGCGCGGACATGGTGGCCAGAGCGGCCCAGGCATCCTGCCCCCGTCGATCGGCAGGCGTCGCGATGAGGGCGTCGCACACACGACGCAGGCGTGCATCGGCGGGCATGGGCAGCGCCAGCGACGAACGCGGTAGTTCTATCCATTCGTCCCAGCAGGTGGCCGCGAGGCGTTCACGTTGCGGGCTCCATGCACCGTCACCCCGCCACTGGGCCACACGCTCCAGCAGAGCGAGGAACAGGGGCGATACGCCTGCCAGGAAAACCTCCGCGGGAAGATCGCGCCCGGCTCCCGGCAACACGTACATGCTGAATCCCGTCAACGCCCCGTGCGAGCTTGCGGCATGCGGAACGCCAGGCGGCAGCCAGATGGCCTGCCCGGGCCCGATAAGCCAGCGGGCGGTGTGCGTCACGACACTGAGCAACCCACGCGTGGTGCCGAACACCTGCCCATGCGGATGATCGTGCATCACCGTATCGCGAATCTGCGGCGCGACGCTCCACCACCCGCTCAACCAGTGCGCGCTGGCGACCGGAGGCAGGGACATGAGGGGCGGCGGGGGCGGATTGGCGTGCACGCGACGAAGTCTGGCGCGAACGCGGGCGCGCGCCAAGCCCGGCCGCCTCACGCTATGCACACATCCCAATGAGACCTGCTCATGAAACCCCACGATATCCTCCCCGACGACACGAACAGCGTGGTGCTCGATGGCGTCACGGTCCGCAAGGGCACGGTGGGCGCCTTCATCGTGAATGCCCGTGCGCTTGCCGACGAGGGCAGCGACACCGCAGCACGTGCCGCCGCCCTGGAAGACGCCCTCGCCCTCGTGCCTGCCATGGAACGGCTGGGCGTGTTCGATGTGTTCCGTATTTCGGACGAGAGTCTCGCCGCTGCCGTGGCGGCGGTGCGTGATCGTTGATGCATCAATCGTTGCGCCGCCGGAATCGGCGGCGCAACCAGTGACCACGGCCGGGGAATGCCCGCTCGACGGGAATACGCACCGTCACCACCGTGCCGCCGGCAAGACGCGAGGTAATCGAAGCCATGCCGCCGATGGCCACGGCGCGCTCTCGAATGCCGCGCAGGCCCCAGTGACCCTCGCGCCCTTCGCGCAACATGGCTTCGTCCATGCCTCGTCCGTCGTCGCACACATGCAGCACGAGATCACGGCCCTCGACATCCAGCACGATGTCGATACGACTTGCATCCGCGTGAGCCACCGCATTGTGCAATGCCTCGCGGGTCACGCCGTACAGTTCGTCGCGCACCGCGCGATCCATGCCGGACGCATCGATGCGCGCATCGACGCCGATGGGCACGGTGTGTTCCTGCGCATATTCCGCAGCCAGTTCCTGTAGTGCGACGGCGAGACCGCGCGAGTCCACCGTGTGTTCGCGCAAGCCTCTGACCCGATCACGTGCCTCCACCAGCACGTCTTCCGCGCGATCCAGTGCGCGCTCCATTGAATCGCGCAGCGCATCGCCTTCGGGTACGCGGTTTGCAATCGCCTGGAAGCGCATCGACAACCCCTGGATGCTTTGCAGCAAGGTGTCGTGCAGCTCGCGCGCGATGCGCTCGCGCTCGGCATGCCGTTCCTGAAGGCGCTCGCGCAGGCTGGCCTTGATCCGCTGCACGCGCGAAAGATAAGCCGCGGCGAGGATCGCCACCGCCGCGATCACGCACAACACGGCAAACCACCATGCCTCGTAGAACGCAGGGGCAATGTCGATAGGCAACTCGGCACCCTGTTCGTTCCACACGCCGTCTTCGTTCGCGGCAGTCACCTGGAAAACGTAATGCCCCGGCGGTGGATCGGTATAGATCGCCTCGCGCTCGGTACCTGCATCGCGCCAGCGCGTATCGAGCCCTTCGAGCCGATAACGGAACCGCACGCGCTCGGGCATGCTCAGGCTGGTGGCCGTGTAGGCGATGCGCAGCCGCTCGATGCGTGCCGGCAGGTGCACCGGCGTCATGGTGGGCCAGGTGCCCATGTCGGTGGATACCGACTGGATATGCACCGGTGGCGGCAAGGTGTTGTGTGGCACATCGAGCGGATCGATCGACACGATGGCACTGGTGGTCGCGAACCAGAGCCGGCCATCGTCCGCCACGGCCGCACTCGGCAGGGGACGGAACTGCGATGGCGTTCCCGGCAGGCCGTCCAGCCAGTCGAACAGCTCCACTGCAGGCCGGTACGTCGCATCGCTTGCTGCACGGCGAAGGTCGGCACCCGCGATGCGGCCCACGCCTGCGGCACTGTTCACCCAGACGTCGCCACGACTGTCGCGGACCAGACCGGTAATGCCGGCAAGCGGTTCGCCCAGGGTGGGAATGCTGCGCACCTCCTGTCCCTGCACCAGGGCCAGGCCCAGTTCGCCACCGAGCCAGGTCATGCTCCCGTCGTCCATGATCGCGGTGACGTTGCCTATCGTGAGGCCGTTCGCCGGGCCGAGCAGGCGGTCGTGCTCCTTGTCGCGCACCAGCACCGTGTTGCGGGCGAATCCCATCCACAGGCGATCCGATGCATCCCGGTGCAGGATCAGAGGCGACGGATCGTTCGCCATGATGGGCAGGGTGTCGAACGTCCAGCGACCATTGCTGTAGTGATAGAGCCCCGGGCGGTTGATCGACAGCCACACGCCGCCATGCCCATCGCTCTCGATGGCCTGCACGCCCGTGTACTGCGGCGATGGCAGGTCGGCCACGGGCATGGGATCACCGTCACGCATCCGCCAGATGCCTTCGGGCCCTCCCAGCCAGATGCCGTCGGCATCGCGCGACACCGCCGTGATGGCGCTGGTGAAGTTGGTCGCCTGCACGCCGGAGGGCTCCACCCTGGCCAGGGGGCGGTTCTTCGTGCCCGCCCAGACCCCGTGGCCTTTCGCGGCGACGATGGCGAAGTCCGTCGCGCCGGGCAGCGTGGGGGCTGGCTCAAGCCGGCTGACCCGGAAGCGATCCAGTCCACCCGTGCCGCCCACCCAGATATTGCCTTCCCTGTCCTGGATGACGGCATCCGCGGAGTCCGACGACAAGCCGTCATGCTCGACGAAGCGTTGTGCGACCGTGCCGCTGGCATCGATCACCTGGCGAGGAAGCTCGCGCACGTAGGGCACGCGACGGATGCCGTCGCCCAGCGTAGGCATCCACAGGGCACCGTCGCGATCAAACAACAGCCCGGCCGACGCCAGCCGCAGCACCGGCCCCATGTCGTCCGGGTTGCGCTCTCCGGCCCATGCGGGACGCACGCCGCCATCGGCTTCCGCCACCCAGATCGTGCCGTCCGGTGCTTCGGCAATACGATTGATGCGGCCTACGTCGGTGGTCGCCACCACGAAATGCTGGCCACCGTTGGGCAGCCATTCGAGCGCCTTCTCCGTGGCGACCCACAGGCGTCCCTCACGGTCTACCGTGAGGTTGCGTGCGCGCGAGCCGATCAGGCCCATGACCGGGCTGACCGCATGCCAGCGCCCGTGGTCGAGCTGGACCAGGCCGCTGAAGGTCGCGGCCCAGATGCGTCCGTCCGGCGTGCCGGCGATGCCGTAGACGGTGGCCGTGGGCAGCCCCGAGCCGGCCGCATAGTGCGTGGCACGGCCGTCCTGCGCGATGTAGCTGATCACGCCATAGCGAAAACCGACCCACAGCCCCCCCGAAGGCGGCGCATAGAGCGTGGATACCGCGGAGGCCAGGAAGTCGCTGCCATGCGGGCGATAACGCTCGAAGCGCACGCCGTCGAAGCGATACAGGCCGCTCAGCGAGCCCAGCCAGAGATAGCCATCGGCCGTCTGCGCCAGCGCCGTGACCTGCCCGGGCGCCCCCTGGCGCACCGTCCATGAGGAATGAAAAAACTGGCTGATATCCCGGTCGCGGCTGTCGCCCGCCCACGCGCTCGCCAGCCAGCCCAACAGCGCCAGCCCGACGATTCCCGACCTGGCCATCGCGCGTAGCAGGCGACGCATGTCCTGTCCTATCCGGTGAGGCGCAACGATAACGCGGCCGGAGGCTTCGCGTCGCGGCAAAAACTGCTCAGCAGCCGGCAGGCGTGCAAGCGCCTCAGGCGCCCGCACCTTCCATGGAGCGCGAGCGCATGCCCTGGATCTCGGCAAAGCGCCATACGGATCGCGCAAGCGTGTCCAGTTCCGCATGGGCCTGGTGGAAATCGCCCCCGGCATCCAGCAGCACGGCAAGGTCGTCACAGACGCGCGAGCCACCCGGCAGTCCCAGGTTGCCCAGCACGTTGCGCAGGGCATGGATGGCTTCCGATGCCGCCGCGATGTCATGGCACGACATCGACGCCCTGAGCGCTTCGATGTGCGCTCCCGCGGTACGCACGCACAGATCGACGAACCCAGCGAACTCTTCGTCGGTGGCGAGCATTCGCATCTCGTCCAACGGGGAAGGATCCTGCGTTTCCACGGCCGTCACTTCAGGGACCGTCTGCCATGCACGAGCCGTATCTTCCAGCCAGCGCTCCTCGGCGATGGATTCGATCACATCCAGCAACCGCTGCGCGGCGATGGGTTTGGTGAGGTAGGCGCGGGCACCGGCCTTGAAGGCAATGCGCACGGCATCGTGGCTGGAATCGGCACTGAGCATCACGATGGGCGGAATCGGGCGGGTACGCCGCGCCACGTCGATACGGCCCAGTACGTCCCAGCCCGAACTTCCTGGCATGTGCAGGTCCATGAAGATGAGATCGAACTCGGCCTCCGCAAGACGGCCCAGCGCTTCGTCACCGCTGGCGCTGAACGTGGCGGCATGACCGGCACGCTCCAGGATCCGGCCCACGATTTCCCGGTTGGCCGCGTTGTCATCGACGACGAGGCAACGCTGGGAGGCGACCCGGCGGCGATGATCGTCGAGCAGTTCCACCAGCGGCATCTCCGCCACGCTGCGGACACCTTCCGCCGCACGCGCCAGCGAGAAGCGCCAGCTGAACACCGTGCCGCCAAGCGGATTGTCGGCAACATGCAGGTGACCGTGCATCTGCTCGGAAACATTGCGCACGATGTACAAACCAAGGCCAACGCCCTCCTGGCGGCGGCTTTCGCCCGCACTTACCTGGTGGAACGGGTCGAAGATCCGTGCCTTGTCCGCATCGGCGATGCCGATGCCGGTATCGGTCACCGTGCACAGGATGGTGGGATCACGCCCTCCCACGCCCTCATGCAGTTCCACGCGGACCTCTACCGAGCCACCCGGTGGCGTGAACTTGACGGCATTGGAGGCCAGGTTGGAGAGCACCTGTTCGATCCGGCCCGGGTCACCCGTGAACACGCCTCCCACCGAAGCGTCGCGGGACAGCGTGAAGGCAAGGCGTTTTTCCGCCGCGTGCGGGCGGCACACGGCGCCGACGGTTTCGAGTACTTCGTCAAAACTGAATGGCTGATAGCGCAGGTTGAAACGGCCGCCCGCGAACGATGCGACGTCGAGTACGGCATTGACCCGATGCAGTAGCGCATTGGCGTTGGACGCGAGCAAGGCCACCAGTCGCCGCTGGTCGTCGTTCATCACCGAGGTATCGATCAGCGACGCGGAGTGGATGACCGTGCTCAACGGCGTGCGCATCTCGTGGCTCATCATCGAGATGAAGCGATGCTGCGCCTCGCGCGAGGCGATCGCCTCGGAGGATACTTCGCGCAGTGCGTCCATCAGCCGGTAAAGCGTCATGGGCAATACGACCACCAGGGCCAGCGCGTACAACGCATAGGCCGGACGGGCAATCCAGTAACCCTCCGGGCCGCTTACGATCAGCACCGCCACCGAGGCGACGACGCTGGCCGCAAACGCCTTGCGGCTATAACGGACGCCGACCGCCACCGACAGGAAAGGCAGTACCGCCGTCAGTGTGATGACCAGCATGAAGGCGGTCTTCAACAGCACGCACACGATGACGTAGTTGGCGATGGTGCCGATGGCATCCACGAACTGGCTTCGCCGCAGGCGGGGGGCCGCGTGCATGCACAGCATCCAGAACGTGGCACCCAGGAAAAGACCGCCCGCCACGGGAAACACCCGGTGGGCCTCGAGGGCCATCGGCTCGGGCCCCTGAAGCCACGCCGCCGTCCACACCACGATAAACCCAAGGATGACCGCTCGCATGAGCGAGACGCGGTACTCGCGGAAGCTGGCGACGATGCGATCGATCCGCGGATTGCGCAGACGTTCGGCAGCCTCGCTGAGCATCACCGGTTCGGCGCGCTTACCGCTACCGCCATCGATATTCATGCCCGCCTGACCCGCCCCCTACGCGATAATCGCCTAGTCTATGGTCTTGCCGTGCGCTGGCAAGTCCGAATTTGGCCCTTATAGCGGTAATTTCGGCTAAGACGCGGTTTCCCAATGGAAATCACCGTCCTGTTCAGGATTGCGGCGTGTCGTCGCAGCGCGATATACGGCCCTTTATCCCGTCAAAACATGTCGAAGCCTTCTTTGCGCGAACAAGGAAGCATGGATATGGCACGAGACTTGCCTCGATCCAAACCACGTCACAAAAACAGCATCCCAATACACTTCGGCGGCATCGGTGAAAAGCCTGCCATCGTGCCCCTGATTTCCCTGGATTCGCCAGGCGACCGGTGGTCATCAACATACGGAAATACCTCTACTTACGCGGTTTTCTGCTGCATCGCGCCATCGGCAACTTTCAATTGGACGTCCATATCGTCGCCGCTCCTGAGGTCTGGACATCGTCGGAGCGCTCATGTAAATCGTTCGCAGGGTCTATTTGGATCGAGGCAAATAGGCCGGTGACGAACGACGAGGGACGGGGGCTTCGCCGGGGATGGGCGAGGGCTTCGTCGCGTGTCACCGCTTGAGTCACTTGGCGGCACCGACATTCCTGGGGAGCACATGAACAAACCGAACTTTTCGCGGAAGAGCGCGCTCGCGCTCGCCATCTGTACCTGCCTGGCCGGCGTGAGCGCCGTCCAGGCCCAGTCCACCACCGGCGGTATCAACGGCAGCGTCCCGGCCGGCGGCAACCAGAGCATCGTCATCGAGAGTGGAAGCGGTTTCCGCCGCGAGATTGCCGTCGATGCTCGTGGTCGTTATGCGGTATCGCAGCTTCCCCTGGGCACCTACACCGTGAGCCTGGTCCGTGACGGCACGACGGTGGATACGCGCAAGGATGTTGCCTTGCGCGTCGGCGCGAGCACCGATGTCTCCTTCGCCGCACCCACCCCAACCGCTACGGCAGGCGATGCCACCAGCCTCACCGGCGTCACGGTGACAGGCACCGCCCTGCCCAGTATCGACGTCACGTCCGTCGATTCGCGCACCGTCATCACCTCCCAGCAGCTCGCCAGGCTGCCGCTCGGGCGCAACGCCGAAGCGATTGCCCGGCTGGCCCCGGGTGTGGTGAACAATGGCGCGAACTTCCAGAGCGACACGGGTCACTCCGTGGCGAGCTTCGGCGGTGCGGCCGCCAACGAGAATGCCTACTACGTCAACGGCTTCAACACGACCGATCCGCTCAACGCACTCGGCGGCCTGCAGCTGCCTTACGGCGCCATCGACCAGCAGGAGGTCTATACCGGCGGCTACAGCGCGCAGTACGGCCGCTCTGACGGCGGCGTGATTAACCAGGTCGGCAAGCGCGGCAGCAATGAATGGCATTTCGGCGCCCAGGTGCTATGGGAGCCGGCCTTTGCACGCTCGCATTATTCCGACCTGCATTACTACGCCACGCCAGCCTCTGCGCCTGCGGGCAATCTTTACCAGCCCAAGAGCGAAAACCGCGCCTGGACCACGACGGTGAGCGCCTATGCCGGTGGCCCGCTGATCAAGGACAAGCTGTTCTTCTTCGCTGCCGGTGAATTCGAAAAACAGGGACGGCGCAACGTCAACGACGTGGGCAACAACACGCCGGCATCGACCAACGATTATCGATCGCCGCGCTGGTACGCCAAGCTCGACTGGAACATCAACGAAAGCAACATCCTCGAACTGACCGGCGCCGGCGACAAGCGCGAAGGCTCCGGCACCCGCTACCGCTATGACTTCGTCAACCGCGAGCGCACCTCGCGCATCGGCGATGTCAACGACACCAAGACCGGCGGCGATCTCTACGTCGCCAAGTACACCGGCTACATCACCGACAACCTCACCATCAGCGCCATGTACGGCAAGATGGACACCAAGAACTACGACCAGGCGGCCGACTACGACCCCAGCCTGGTCCGCGTCGACGATGCGCCCAAGCAGAATCCGCTGTTGAACGGTGGCCATGCCATCCAGAACAGCCAGGTACCCGACATCAGCGCGCCAGGTCGTGGCAACAAGTCGACCAACTTCCGTTTCGACGTCGCCTACGTGCTCGGCGACCACACTCTCTCGGCAGGCATAGACAACGTAGGCTCGCGCGTCCTCGACTTCGGCACGTCCAGCCCCGGCCCGGGCTATGTCTGGGACTACGGTCACACCGATAACCCCAACCAGCCGATCTCCGATGCCTCAGGAAGCAACTTCGTGCCGGCGCCCGGCCTGTTCCCCAATGGTCAGACCGGCTACTTCGTCAGCCGCAACATCGTGAACAACCGCGTGAACGTGCGCTCCAGGCAACGCGCGCAGTACATCGAGGATAAGTGGCAGCTCACCGACCAGTGGCTCCTGTCGATCGGCCTGCGCAACGACCAGTTCACTGACTACAACCAGTTCGGCCAGGCTTTCATCAAGCAGACCAAACCGCAGTGGGCACCTCGCCTGGGTGCCTCGTGGGACGTGAATGGCGATGGTTCGTTCAAGATATTCGCCAATGCGGGCCGTTATTACCTTGGCCTTCCGCTCAACCCGGCAACCGGCGCAGCGGCGGGATACACCTCGACGCAGCAGTACTACACCTATTCCGGCATCGATCCCACGACAGGCGCACCGACCGGCCTCACCCAGATCAGCGGCGTGGTCTCGGGCAACAACTCCTATGGCATCCCGCCCGACCCTCGCACCGTCGCCGGCAGGAACCTGAAAGCGGAACACCAGGACGAATTCATCCTGGGCTTCGACAAGTCGTTCGGTGAGCACTGGGTCTACGGCGTCAAGGCGACCCAGCGCATCCTGCGCAGCGTGATCGACGACTTCTGCGACGTGGGCCTGGTGACGGACAAGGCCACGGCGCTGGGCCATACCATCGGCAGCAGCAACAGCTGCTACCTGATCAACGGCGGTTCGGCCAACACGTTCACCCTGATCGACGCCAACGGCCGGGCCTACGGCGTACCGCTCAGTCGCGACGAGATGGGCTTTCCGTCCGCCAAGCGCCGCTACTACAGCCTCGAAGGATTCCTCGAGCACACATTCGATGGCGTCTGGTACGGCAAGGTCGATTACCTGTTCTCGCGTTCCTATGGCGACTCGGAAGGCCAGGCACGCACGGATACGCGTCAGTCCGGCGCTGCGGGCAGCGTGGACTGGGACAACAGCTACGTCATGCAGTATTCCAACGGTGTGCTCGGCAACGATCACACTCATCAGCTCAAGGCGTACGGTTACTGGCAGTTCGCCCCGGAATGGCAGCTCTCCGGCAGCTTCCAGGCGATCTCCGGCGCCCCCGAGGTATGCCTGGGCTATTACGGTGCCACGCACAGCGACCCGAAGACCTACGGCAGCACCTATCACTACTGCAACGGGCTGCCGTCGCCGCCGGGATCGCAAGGCCGGCTGCCCTGGACGTTCCAGCTCGACCTCGGCCTGACCTACCGGCCGAACTGGGCCGACCAGAAACTGGCCTTCTCGGCCAATGTCTTCAACGTGCTGAACCAGCAGCGCGCCACCTACCGTTACCCGTCGAGCGAGGATCGCCCCTTCACCCCGAACCCGATCTACCGCGTGCCGCTCTACGTGCAGGACCCGCGTTACGCACGCCTGGCCGTGACGTACGACTTCTGATCGCCAGCGAACCACGAATCCCTGTGTGACTTGCGCCCCCTTCGATCGTCCGGTCCCTCCCCGACCGGACGATCTGGAGCCGGGCGCTCTTTTTTTGTTTCGCTTCGTAGGGTGGGCTCGCCTTTCGGCCTCGCGCCCGGCGCGCGTGGCGTGGTCGCCTGGAGGCGAAGGAGGCCATGCAAGAACACCTTGGGGACTACCGCTACCCTGTAGGAGCGCGCCTGCGCGCGACCGGTTGACGCGAAAACCTTCATCTTTTCGATTCATCCGGTCGCGCGCAAGCACGCTCCTACAACGCAACGGTGCTGGCAGCGGGATGGGAGCCGATCGCATCGGCGATCAAACTCGCCACATGGTCTGTGGTGCGCGATCGCTGGGGAGATGCACTTCACCGATCCGAGGACACCAGTGGCGCGCCATCCTTCAACTCGAAATGAAAGGCGTAGTCCAGGCTGAAAGGCGCCGTGTGCCGTATCTGCGATATCCTGCCACCCGATTCTTCATGGATATCCACGATGGTCATGGGCGTATAGCTCCAGTGCAAGGTTGCCTGACGGCATGCCGCGAAGAAGGCTGCGTGATGTTCGTCCGCCGGCGCATCCAGGTCGCGTACGTCGGTAACCTTGCCTTCCCCATCGACGATGACCTTCACGCGAATGGTGACAGGCGGCAGATTGCTGGCGACAAGTTCCGCCGGGTAAGCCGGTGGATCGCGTGCAATGGACTGGGCACCAAACGAGGTCTGGCTGGCTTCGAGCTTGTAGCTGCCATCGGCAACGACGGGCAGGGCTTCGTAACTGACCTTCCCGTCACGTAACGGTTGAGGTACCTGCGTGACCTGGGGCGCATGCGCGCAGGCGACAAGCGCAAAGGGCAGCATCACGCTAAGGACACGGCGCATCAGCGGGCCTCGCCAGATGCGGCAACCACCTTTTCGATATAGCCGAGAATCTGGTCGGCAGGGATGTCGAACACGCCTGCGTCCCCGTTGTCGTAGGCCTGGCGCCAGACGGCATAGCCATCCATCCAGGCTTCATCGGAATCGGCCTCCCCCACCATGTCCACTACGCTCCGATCAAGCGCCGCGCGGTTCATCACCGCATGATGCATCGCAGGCTGGAAACCGCCGGGCACCCGGTGGTTGCGAAGCTTCACTCCCTTCAGGGAGACATGGAACACCTCGCCGTCTTCCGGCTCGATATCGATCTTGCGGATCATCAGGCGGGAGGCTTCCTCGTCGCCTCGGGTCCGGTAGGTCCAGGCCTGCCCGGGGGCGTATTCGGGTCGGGTCATGCGGCACCGTCCTTGAAGTGGGTGGCTGGTGATCTTAGACCAGCGCGAGACGGGATGCCGGCCCCGGGTAACGCCCTGGTGTATCCTTATGGCCCTGAGCCCGCACCTACGAAGGCGCGGCGCGACGTGCGAGGCAGCGCGGCCTTCAGGCCGCTTCCCCAGCCGAATCCAGGGCCAACGCGTCGCGCGGTGGCCCACGTCCCTTTTGTATCTGAGGTTCAAGCAAACCATGGTGGCACTGGCGACCGAGCACGTCATCGACGTGCACCACTGGAACGACACGCTCTTCAGCTTCCGCACCACCCGCGATCCCGGTTTCCGGTTCGAAAGCGGCCACTTCGTGATGATCGGCCTGGAAGTCGAGGGGCGCCCGCTCATGCGCGCCTACTCCATCGCCAGCGCGCATTACGAGGAACACCTGGAGTTCTTCAGCATCAAGGTGCAGGACGGCCCCCTCACGTCGCGGCTGCAGCACCTGAAGCCCGGCGACCCGGTCATCGTGAGCCGCAAGCCCACGGGCACGCTGGTGCTCAACGACCTGAAGCCGGGCAAGCGCCTCTACCTGCTCGGCACCGGCACGGGCCTGGCGCCGTTCCTGTCGATCATCCGCGACCCGGAAACCTACGAGCGCTTCGACAAGATCGTGCTTGCCCACGGCGTGCGCCACGTCAACGACCTGGCCTATTCCGAATACATCGAGAACGAACTGCCGAACCACGAGTATCTCGGCGACGTGGTGCGCGAGAAGCTCGTTTACTACCCGACGGTGACCCGCGAAGACTTCCGCAACCGCGGCCGCATCACCGACGCCATCGCCGACGGCGAGATGGCCCGCACCACGGGCCTGCCGCAACTGAACCCCGCGGAAGACCGCGTGATGCTGTGCGGCAGCCCGTCGATGCTCGAAGACATCTGCGTACTGCTTGATGGCGAGGGTTTCCAGGCCTCGCCGCGCACGCGCGAGCCGGGCGATTACGTGATCGAGCGGGCATTCGTCGAGAAGTAACGCATCGTGTAGGAGCGCGCCTTGCGCGCGACCGGTGATGCGAATGCGTTGATGGTTTTCGCGACAACCGGTCGCGCGCAAGGCGCGCTCCTACAAAAAAGGGCATGTCAGCGGCGGATGCGGCCCTGGCCTTCGTTATCCCAGTACCCGAACACCTTTCGCGCGATCAGCTTGTAGAGCCGCTTGCCCGTTGCCCGCCATAGCCGCGAATGCGGTGCGGGCTGCGCAAGGATCGCCCGCTGGCGGGTGGAAAGGCGCTCGGCCACATAGGTGCGCTTGTGCTTGAGCAGGTGGCGGAGGTCTTCGCGCGCCAGCAGGCGGAACAGGGCCCCACGCCTGCCACGTGTCCAGGCGATCTGGAAATCCACCAGCCCCGGCGAGCCATCTTCGCGCACGAGCCAGTTGGGTTCCTTGGCCAGGTCGTTGTGCACGATGCCGCGACGGTGAAGCACGGCGAGCAGGCGCAAGGCATCGCGGTAATACGCCGCATCGCGCGGCTGGCCCTGCTGCATCGGCAGGCCGGCCATATAGCTGCGCTCAAGCACGCGGCCATTCCAGGCCAGGAGGCGTGGCACGCCGTCGATGCCCTCGAGCCGCTTCAGCGCACGGGCTTCACGCGCAGCCGCGCGGCGCGCGAACCAGCGGGCCCACCAGCGCGCGGCGGCGATATCGCGACGGATGAGCAGCTGTCCGCCGCGCTCCACGCGTTCGATACGGCCCAGTTCATCGGCCTTGAGCAGGGTGACGGTTTCCGTCATCGCGTCGTACACGCTATTCCTTCGATTCGTTGACGCTCTCTCCGCTGTGCAGCCGCTACGCTAAGATGCGGGCCTTGCAGGGAGATAAGCCGAAATGCTGGTGCGACACATCCTGTCGCTGGTCTTCGCCACCGCCGGGCTTGCCGCCTGCCGCGAAGGCGCTGACCGGACGAACGGCGGGGAAACGCCACCGTCCACCCAGACGCGTGCCGACAAGGATACCCAATCGAGCCGGGAAGGCCTCTATACCGTGGAAGTGAAGCTTCCTGACTTGCCTGCCCGGGCCGCGGGCCTGCGCACGACGCTCGACCATTACGTGGAACGCCAGAAAAAGGCCTTCATGGCCAGCCTGGATGCGCCGGGCGCGCAGGAGCGTGCCCGTGAGCTGCCCTGGGACCTCAACCTCGATATCGCCGTGGCGTCGCGCACCGACCGCTTCCTCAACGTGCAGGTGGACGGCTCGGCCTTCACCGGTGGCGCTCATCCCGCCCCGATCGTAGACAGCTTCACCTACGATCTCGACGAGCAGCGCGTGGTGGGGATCCGCGACCTGTTCGCCGATCCGGACGCCGCCGAAGGCGCGTTCGCCACGGAAGCACGGCGCCAGCTCATCAGCGCCCTGGACGACGACGACGAGCCCCTGGCCTCGGACAGCCGGCAGATCGACGAAGGCACTGCGCCGGGCAAGAACCATTTCCGTGTGTTCAACCTGCTCACCGGCCCGGATGACAAGGCCCACGGTGTCACGCTGATCTTCCCTCCCTACCAGGTGGCGGCGTATTCGGCGGGCCCGCAGGCCGTGGATGTGCCCAGCGACGCGTTTTCCGCGTGGCTCAAGCCCGAGTACCGCGAGGCCTTTCGCTGATGGAGATCGCCCTCTACCTGCTCTCGGCGGCACTGGTCGTGGGCGGGGTGGCGGGCGCCATCCTGCCTGTTCTGCCCGGCATCCCGATGATCTTCGGCGGCATCTGGCTTGCCGCTGCCGTGGATGAGTATCGCCACCTGGGCTGGGGCTGGATCGTGGCGATCGCCATCGTGGCCGCCGTGGGCATTGCCCTGGATTTCGTCTCGGCCTCACTGGGCGCGAAGAAGATCGGCGCCAGTCCACGAGCGTTGTGGGGTGCCGGCGCAGGCACCGTGGTGGGCATGTTTTTCGGCATTCCCGGCCTGCTGCTGGGGCCGTTCGTCGGTGCCATGGTGGGCGAGCTGTGGTCCGGGCAGAGCATCCTGCGCTCGGCTCACGTGGGGGTGAGCACCTGGATCGGCATGTTGCTGGGCATTGTCGCCAAGGTGGTGATCTCCTTCCTCATGATCGGCATGGCGGGACTGGCGTTGCTTTTTTCCTGAACCGGGCCATCCCACTTCGGATGCCCGATAGAGAATTCGGCACTAGACGACCGGTCTAATTCTGGATAAGGTACGTCCCATGAGCCCTTCGACTGCCGCCGATACCCCTGACGTCCGCGACCGGATACTGACCGTAGGCCAGCAGATCATGGGCGCCCGTGGGTTTTCCGCCGTGGGTCTCAACGAGATCCTGACCAGCGCCGGCGTGCCGAAGGGATCGTTCTATTACTACTTCGCCTCGAAGGAAGCCTTCGGCGAGGCCCTGCTCGAAGACTATTTCGAGGATTACCTCGCTGACATGGATGCAACGCTCCGCCAGCCGGGGCTCACCATGGCCGGGCGGCTGGCGAACTACTGGCGCGGCTGGCAGGAGAACCAGTCCTTCCTGGATTGCCAAGGCAAATGCCTTGCCGTGAAACTCGGCGCCGAAGTCTCGGATCTTTCCGAGCCCATGCGCGCCTCGTTGAAACGCGGTACCTCGAAGATCATCGAACACCTGGCCCGCGCCATCGAAGCCGGCATGGCCGAGGGTTCCCTGACGTGCGAGGGAGCACCGGAAGACGTGGCACAGAGTCTCTACCAGCTATGGCTGGGAACCAGCCTGATGGCGAAAATCGCCCGCAGCCCGGAGCCCTTCGCGCAGGCCATGAAAACCACGAAACAGATGCTTCACCTGCCCTCCTGACCGGGGGCAGCCAGGCGAAACACGCACTTCCGCGGAAGTGCTTTTTTAGGGCCAATCCACTAGCCGACTGGTCTACTAATATCTACCAGCTGATACCGGGAGAACGACATGAAAGTCCTGATGGTTCTGACCTCGCACGACGAACTGGGCACGACCGGCCGCAAGACCGGCTTCTGGCTCGAAGAACTGGCCGCGCCTTACTACACGTTCAAGGACGCCGGGGTGGCGGTGGTGCTCGCCTCGCCCAAGGGCGGCCGTCCTCCGCTGGATCCCAAAAGCAACGAGCCTGACTTCCAGACGGACGCGACCCGCCGTTTTGAAGCCGACCCGGATGCGAATGCCCAGTTGAATGCCACGGTTCGCCTGGACAGCGTTTCGTCCACGGGCTTCGACGCCGTGTTCTATCCGGGCGGCCACGGTCCGCTGTGGGATCTGGCGGAAGACAGGCATTCCATCGCGCTGATCGAATCGTTCGTCGAGGCGGGCAAGCCGACGGCGCTGGTGTGCCACGCTCCTGGTGTGTTGAAACACGTGAAGGCCTCCAACGGTCATCCGCTGGCGGAGGGACGCAAGGTCACCGGCTTCACCAACACCGAGGAAGCGGGCGTAGGCCTCACCGACGTGGTGCCCTTCCTGGTGGAAGACATGCTCAAGGCCAACGGTGGGCACTATTCGAAAGGCCCCGACTGGGGCTCTTACGTGGTGGCAGATGGTGTGCTCATCACGGGCCAGAACCCGGCGTCTTCCTCCGCTGCCGCCTCACGACTGATCGACGCACTGCGCGGATAAGGCACCCCATAAGCGGACCATGGAAACCAACAGGTGCATGGACGCAGAGTCTGTCGCTGGAGCCCGGAAGGGCTTCGGCGACGAGACCCGGCTGACAATCGGTATGTACACCCCACTTCCGGGCATTGGCGACGCGCCACGGCTGCCGCTAGTCTCGCCGGACTTCACCGGGAGACACCCATGTTCCGACGACTCACCCTTGCCGCTGCCGTGACCTTCGCGGTCGGCAGCCTGCACGCCGCCGAGCCCGCGCAGCCCGCCTGGATCGCCCGCAGCAATACCGACGCACAGGTGCTGCTCGATATCACGGCACGCTTCAGCCCGGAATCGGCCACCGATATCGGCATCAAGGGCTATGACGAGAAGATTGCCGACCTCAGTGCCGACGCCGAGAAACAGCAGCGTGCCGCGCTGGTGGATGCGAAGCAGAAGCTGTCCGCGCGACTGGCCGAGGAAAAGGACCCCAACGTCAAGCAAGACCTGCAGATCCTCGTCAAGCAGATCGACGGCAACATCAAGGGCATCGACCTCAACGACAAGTACCTGCTGCCCTGGTTCGACGTCGGCCAGATCGTGTTCAGCGGTGAGTTTTCGTTGCTCAACGCACAGAGTACGCCGGAGCAGAACAAGGCTGCGCTGGGCCGCCTCAACTGCTACACGGGCATCACGCCCGGTTGCACGGCCATCGTGGACCAGGCGCGCACGCGCACCACGGCAGCCCTTGGCGACAAGGCGCTGCTGGGCCCGGTGAAGGCCGATGTGGAGCAGAAGCTGGGCAACACCCAGCGCTATGTCGACGGCATCCGCAAGCTCTTCGTCGAAAAGAAGATCGCTGGCAGCGACGCGGCGATGGCGAAGCTCGACAAGCAGCTGAAGGATTACAACGCCTGGGTGAAGCAGACGGTGCTGCCGCGCTCGCGTACCGACTTCCGCCTGCCCGAGCCGCTGTACGCCTATAACCTGGAGCAGGTCGGCCTGGACATCGCGCCGCGCGACCTGATCGGCCGTGCGCAGCTGGAATTCATGGAAACCACCTATGCCTTGCAGGCGCTCGCTCCCGTGGTGGCGAAGGCCGAAGGCCTGCCCGACGGTGACTATCGCGACGTGCTGAAGGCGCTGAAGAAAAAGCAGCTGCCCAAGGACCAGGTCGAACCGATGTACCACGAGGTGATCGGCAAGATCGAAGACGTGATCCGCAAGCAGCGCATCGTCGAACTGCCCAAGCGCCAGCTGGCCATGCGCATGGCGTCGGAAGCCGAAGCGGCGCGCACGCCTGCACCGCACATGGATCCGCCGCCCTTCATCAACAACACCGGACAACGCGGCACCTTTGTGCTGACGGCAGGCAATCCGCCGGCCAACGGCGACGCCTCGCAGATGTACGACGACTTCACTTTTGCGGCCGCCGCGTGGACGCTCACCGCCCATGAAGGTCGCCCGGGCCACGAACTGCAGTTCGCCGCGATGGTGGAACAGGGTGTCTCGCTCACGCGCAGCCTGTTCGCCTTCAACAGCGTCAACGTCGAGGGCTGGGCGCTGTATTCCGAAGCGGAAATGATGCCGTACGAGCCGCCGGCAGGTCAGTTCATCGCGTTGCAGTTCCGCCTGCTGCGTGCTGCACGCGCCTTCCTCGATCCGATGCTCAACCTGGGCCTGGTCACCCGCGACCGCGCGCACGACATCCTGGTGCATGACGTCGGCCTGTCGGAAGCAATGGCCCGCCAGGAGCTGGATCGCTACACGCTCAACTCGCCCGGCCAGGCCACGTCGTATTTCTACGGCTATACGCGCATCCTGCAGCTGCGCGGGGAAACGCAGACGGCGCTTGGCGACAAGTTCGACCGCAAGGCCTTCAACGATTTCCTCGTCGCCCAGGGATTGCTGCCGCCTGATCTGCTGGCCGAAGCGGTGCGCACGCGCTTCATTCCCGAACAGCTGAAGAAGAAATAAGCCTCACCGCTGATTCGTACAAAACCCCTGTAGGAGCGCGCCTTGCGCGCGACCGGTTATCGCGACAACCCGGTCGCGCGCAAGGCGCGCTCCTACAACGCAAGGTTCAGTGCAACGTTGCCTACCGAAGGGGTGGGAGCCGATCGCATCGGCGATGGATCAATGCGACGGCGCGTCAGGAATGACGTAAAGCAGAATCGCCAGGTAGTGCAGCACGCTCCCCGCCAGCACGAAGAAATGCCAGATCGCATGCCCGAACGGCAGCTTCTTCGCGACATAGAACGGCACGCCCGCCGTGTAGGCGACACCACCGGCAAACAGCAGCACCAGTCCGCCCGTTTCCACGTTCTGCCGTAACGGCTGGATCGCCACCACGGCCACCCATCCCATCAGCACGTACATCACCACGGCCGCCTTGCGGTAGCGCTTGAGCATGCCCAGCTCGGCCGCACTGCCCACCAGGGCCAGCGTCCAGATCGTGGCGAACAAGCCCCAGCCCCAGGCCCCCGGAAGCGCCAGCAGGGTGAACGGCGTATAGGTGCCTGCGATAAGCAGGAAAATGGCGATATGGTCGAGCGTGCGCAGCACGCGCTTGGGGATCTCGCCCGGAATCGAGTGATACAGCGTCGATGCCGTGTAGAGCAGGATCAATGTCGTACCGAACACGGAACTGGCGACCACCGCACGGGTGCCGCCGTACATCGCCGCGAAGGCCACCAGCACCGCCAGGCCCGCGATGCTCAGGACCAGGCCGATGCCGTGGATCACGCTGCTGGCGACTTCTTCGGCGAAGGGGTAGCGCGGGCGCGCGCTGTCGAGGGTCATGGGCTGTCGGTTCGCTGGGTGGGGACCCCGAGCGTACTCCAGCCGCCCCCTTGACGAGAACCGCTCGCAATTGGCCTTCCGCGGCATTCATCACGGAACGGCCATTGACCTGCCCCGCGGGGCGGTGTTCCATGCGGGCATGACCCTCGAACTGCTGCTGCACATCGCCCGTCTTCCGCCCCAGGGTTCCGGCCTGCGGGCCGCGCTGGCCATGGCCTCACGCATCGACGCCCGGCTGGACGCCATGCATGTGGTGGATCTGCCGGCTACCGCCTTTACGGTGCCCGAGGCCGTCCCCATGCAACTGGACGCCGTGCGTCAGCGCACCAGCGACGCCAAGGCCATCGGGGACGACTGGGCCGCTCTGCTGGCTTCGAAGGGTCTGAAAGGCAACTGGCGGGTCGGCACGGGAGATACCGTCACCCTGCTGGCCCATGCCTCGGCCGGCTACGACCTGGTGGTGATGGAACGGTCGTCCACCATGCGTGGCGACGCACCCATCGGTTTCGGGGTGGTATCGCGTACGGTCTTCGCCTCCAGCCGTGGTGTGCTCGTGGTGCCGGACAATGCACCAGTCGAAACACTGGGCGAACACGTCCTGGTGGCCTGGAGCGGCAGCCGCGAATCCGCGCTGGCCGTGCGTTCGTCCCTGCCCTTGCTGCGCAAGGCGGCGCGGGTGACCGTGATCGACGGCAGCCGCGACGAGGACACCGGCACCTGCGCCCTGCCCGATACCGATATCTGCGGCTGGCTGGACACCCATGGTGTGAAGGCCGAGGTCCGCCGGCTCGACGAGTCTGCGCTTTCGTCACCCGGCCCCGCCCTGCTCGACATCGCTCACCGCGACGGTGCCGACCTGATCGTGATGGGCGCCTGGGGGCGTTCGCGCCTCTCGGAAATGGTGCTGGGCGGCACCACGCGCTATCTCTTCATGCAATCCGACGTGCCGATGCTCGTGGCGCACTAGAAAGCTCCCTGTAGGAGCGCGCCTCGCGCGCGACCGGATCATCGCGAAAACCGGTCGCGCGCAAGGCGCGCTCCTACAACGTAACCGGTTGTGCCGATCGCCACGCACATCCCTATTGCAAGAACCTTCGACCCGGGCCTAATCTGAAACCGGACCTGAACACGATCCCCGCCGGCCCCCACCCGGCCGTGTTCCCGACCGCGCATCACCTTCCCCCACAGTGCATGGAGGTGGCTCATGTCGTTCGCTCGTCCGCAGTCCCTGGCCGGGGTTCACCCGGATACCGTCCGCATCGTTGCCATGAGCGCAGCGATCGCCCTCAACGCCGCCGCCCTCATCGCCGTAATGCGACCCATGGTGGCGCAGATCGTCACCGCGCCGCTGCCCACGCCCTCGATCCGGCTGATCGATCACCCCGTGGAGCCGAAGGTTGTTCCACCCCCGCCAATCGACATGAAACCGCTACCCGTCGTGAAGCACGACACACCGACCCACATCGTGAAACCGCAGACCGTGGCACCGCCCGCCGTGGTGCCGACAGCCAGCGACGAAGGCAGCGCACCGATGGTGGCACCGACCGAGGTCGTGCAGTCCCCGCCGGCCGTGGAAGCGGCCCCGGTGGAAGCCCACCTGGCCTACGTCTCGGCCCCCGCCCCGGCCTATCCGAGGGCGGCGATCAGCCGGCGCATGGAAGGCACGGTGACCCTGCGCGTGCTGGTGGACGAGGCCGGCAAGCCGCTACAGGTGGAGATCGAGCAGAGCAGCGGTCACGAGATCCTGGACAAGACGGCCCGCGACCAGGTGCTGGCCGCATGGCGTTTCCAGCCTGCCACGGCCAACGGCAGGGCCGTGCGCGCCTGGGCGCGCATCCCCGTCACGTTTGACCTGAGAAAACTCTGACCCAAGGAACGCCGGCGTCAGTGCGACGTCGACGTCACCACCACGACCGGCTTGCGGGTGGCCCGGGCGATGGCCCACACCAGCAGCACCAGGAAGGCCACCGGCAACAGGACCGGCAGCAGGGCCAGGACCACCACGGGGGCGACCAGCAGCATCGCCACGCCACCGATGACGGCGCCCAGGAGGCTGCCGACCAGGCTGAACACGCCACCGACAATGCCGAAGAACAGCTTCAGGACGGCGCCGATGAGGGCGAAGACCAGCCAGAAACCGGCAGCGAGGACAACGAGCGAAGTGAGGATGATCATGGCGGGGCTCTCCGTTGAGCGGGGCCGCTTGCGGGCGGTTCGTCCCTTCGATGCGGCCTGCCAGGGAAAAGTTTAAAGCGATTTTCATGACGGGGGGTTACGAGTGTTTAACGGCGCCCATGCTCCACTTCCGCTCAGTCGATTTACGGGGCGGACCCTTCCATGGGTAAACGTTCTTCCATCATCACCACCTTGCGGGACATCGCGTTCGACCTGTCGGACGCCGAGCACCCGGACCTTGCCAGCATGGGCCGCGAGATCGGGCGCGTGCTGCACGCGCGCAACGGCGAGGCCATGGCCTCGCTCGGTGCGCTGCGCGAGCGCCGCCGGGGCTTCGAGCGCTGGATGATCGCCGAGCGGTCGCGGCCGCCCGTGAGCGTGCTCGTCATGGCCTGGCCGCCGGGATACACCACGCCGGTGCACGACCATGGCGGCCTGTGGGGCCTTGAGGTGACCATCGCCGGCGCGCTCGAAGTAGAGTCCTTCGACCGCGGCGACGACGAGCACGCGCTGCGCAGCAGCGGCCGTACCTGGCTGGGGCCGGGGGATGCAACATGGTTCGATGCCACGGAAGTTCATGCGCATCGCTGCCGCAATCTGTCGCGGCACGACACCGCGCTCACGCTTCACGTGTATGGTGGCGATCTGGCACAGTACCTCGCGTATGAGCAGCCCGGTCCTTCGGGACACTGGATCGCACGACCGAGGCAGTCGATCATCGCGGGACGCCTGACGGCCTGACGGTCTCACGGCCCTCCACCCCACCCTACGGGCGAAGGACCAACACATGTTTCAGAAAGTCGCCATCATCGGCGGTGGCGCAGCAGCGGCGACGCTGGTGAGCGAATTGCTGGAGCGGCGCACGGCAAAGCCGCTTCACCTTGATTGGTACGCCGGCGGCCCGGAAGCGGGTCGCGGTGTCGCGTACGGCACGCCCTCCGAGCGCCACCTGCTCAACGTGCGTGCGGCCTCCATGGGCATGTTCGTGAGCAAGCCCGGTGGCTTCCTCGAATACGCCCAGTCGCACGACGCCAGCGTCAAGGGTTCCGATTTCCTGCCGCGCAAGCTGTACGGCAATTTCCTGCGCGAACGTGTCGAGCAGGCCATCAAGAATGCGCCGGGCCTCAAGCATCACGTCAACGTGGTGCCCTTCACGGCCGATTCGCTGGTGCCCTCGAAGGACGGCGTCACTATCGGCTACGGCGATGAAGAGGCCCAGGCCGACGCGGCGGTGCTGGCCATCGGCTCGCTGCCTCCGCGTCCCCTGCCGGGCGTGCACGAGGCCGCCCTGGCCAGCGGTCGGTACGTCACCGATCCATGGCCTTACCTCGCCTCGGCACCGGAAGACGAGCGCCCCTTGCGCGTGCTGGTGATCGGTCTTGGCCTCACGGCCGTGGACGTCCTGCTGGAGCTGTCGGCGAAGTGGCCGAACGCGCGCTTCACCGCCCTGTCGCGACACGGCAAGCTGCCCGAACCGCACCTGGATTCCCCTTCGGTTCCCGGTGACGACGGCAGTGACCTGATCGAGACCCTGCGTGACGACCCCAATGTACGCAACTGGTCGAAGCGCATACGCAAGGCCATGGGGCTCGGTCGCTATGCACACGGCACGAACAGCGATGAAGAGCGCACGGTGGACTGGCGCACCGTCATCGATGGCATGCGTCCGCATACGCAGTCCTTGTGGGCCGAACTGCCGGACACCGAACGCGCCCGTTTCCTGCGCCATGCACGCTGGGCCTGGGAGCGCGCACGCCATCGCATGCCACCGCAGGTCACCGACGCCATCGTCAAGCTTGAAAAAGCCGACCGTCTGAAGCGCCTGCGTGGCCGCATGCGTTCGGCCACGCTGTCGCCGGACGGCGAGCTCAACGTCGTGCGATCACTGCCCGGTGGCAACGAACTCACCGAGTCTTACGACATCGTCGTGCAGACGGTCGGCCTCAACACCGACACATTGCGTACCGAGCATCACCTCATGAAGCAGCTGGTGGTCGGCAAGTTCGTGCTGCCCGATCCGCTGGGGCTGGGGCTGAAGGCGAAACCGGATGGTCATCTGCTCGATGCGGATGGCAAGGCACGCGGCAATCTCTTCGCCATCGGCAGCCTGCTGCGCGGGGCCCTGTGGGAGTCGACGGCCATTCCCGAGATCCGCAGGCAGGCGCAGGCGGTGGCGAACATGCTGGTGGCGGATAAACCCGCGAAGTGATGCGGATCGCTTCGTGGGGCGGGGCCGCCTTCGGCCCTACGCTCGGCGCAGCGACGGGCGGCCCAACCCCATGTGATCGCAAGCTGTTGTAGGAGCGCGCCTGCGCGCGACCGGTTATCACGAACATCATCCATGCATCGCATCGACCGGTCGCGCGCAAGGCGCGCTCCTACAAGGTGACGATGTCTTGGGGGTTCAGGCACAACCCGCTGTCACCATGCCAGCCGCGCTGCGCCGCTCCATCACCACACTGACCATCGTCACCAGCAAGCCCACCACCGTGACGGCCGCACCGGCGAGGCTTACCACCGGCAACGCATACCCTGCGCCGATCACCGCACCACCCAGCCATGCACCGCCCGCGTTACCCAGGTTGAACGCGGCGATATTCAGCGTCGACGCAAGATTCGGCGCGTCGCCTGCCACATGCACCACCCGCGACTGCAGCGGTGCCACGGTCGCAAAGGCGGCCACGCCCCAGACGAACACGGTCACGATGGATGCAACGGTGGAATGCATCGTCCAGGCGAAGGCCGCCATCAGCACGGCCAGCACCACGAGGATGCCCATCAGCGACGGCATCAGCTTCCAGTCGGCAAGACGACCGCCCAGCATGTTGCCGATGGTGGTGCCCACGCCGAACAGCACCAGCACGGCGCCCGTCCACTGCGGGCTGATATGCGATTGTTCCTGCAGGATGGGCGCGATGTAGGTGAACACCGTGAACACGCCGCCGAAGCCCAGCACGGTCATCGCCAGGGCGATCAGCGCCTGCGGTTCGCGCAACACCCGCAGTTCCCGCGCCATGTCGGGAGCTTTCAGGTTCGGCAACGCCGGCACGAAACGGACCACGGCGATCGCGGCGAGGATACCCAGCCCCGTCACCGCCCAGAACGTGGAGCGCCATCCCGCCCACTGCCCCAGGAAGGTACCGAACGGCACGCCCAGCACGTTGGCCAGGGTGAGGCCGGCGAACATCATCGCAATGGCCCGGGCCCGCTGGTTTGCCGGCACCAGATGCGCCGCCACGACGGCACCGATGCCGAAGAACGAGCCATGACAGAAGGCCGCGATGACGCGGGCCACCATCAGCACGTCGTAGCCCGGCGCCACGGCGCACAACAGGTTGCCCAGGATGAACAAGCCGAGCAGCAGCAACAGGGCACGCTTGCGCTCCAGCTTCGCGGTCAGGGCGGCCAGCACCGGCGCGCCGACGGCAACGCCGAGGGCATAGCCGGACACCAGCATGCCGGCCGAGGGGATGCTGACCTTCAGGTCGGCAGCCACTTCGGGCAGCAGCCCCATGATGACGAACTCGGTGGTGCCGATGGCAAAGGCAGCCACCGACAGTGCCAACAAGGGCAGACGGGACGACGGGGTGTGCATAGGATAGGCTCGGAAGAAAGCAATGGTGTCCATTCTCCAGCCAGGCCAGGCATGCAAAAACTCCTGTACGCGACAAAGATTGTTGCCGAAAACTTGAATATCGAAGGAAGTCGGCCATGATCGCCACCCTGATTGCCGTGGCGGCCCTGTGCCTTCATGTGGGCGGCGTCTTTGCCGCCATGCACGCCGTGATGCATACGCGCACCGCCCAGGGCGCCTTTGCCTGGGTGCTGGGCCTGGTCCTGCTGCCTTACGTGACGCTCATTCCCTACCTGTTCCTGGGTGCCAGTCACTTCGGCGGCTACGTGGACCTGCACCGCCAGCGCCAGGCGCGGTTCTTCATGCTCCACGAGGAAGCGCACAAGACCCAGGCCGCCCTGCTGCCTCATCCCCAGCCCGAACATGACGAGCGCTACGTTGCCATCGGCCGGATGCTAAAAACCGCCATGCATGGGGGCAATGCGCTCACCCTGCTGGTGGATGGCGAAGAGGCCTTTGCTGCGATGTTCGCGGCCATCGCCAAAGCCGAGCGCTATGTGCTCGTGCAGTTCTTCATCATCCACGATGATCGTCTCGGCGGCCGGCTTCGCGATGCGCTGCTGGAGCGTGCTGCGGCCGGCGTCGATATCTGCGTGCTCTATGACGGCATCGGCAGCCATGCCCTGCCGGACAGCTACGTCGCCACGCTTCGCAACGGCGGGATCCAGGTGCATCCCTTCGCCACGCGGCGCTGGCGCAACCGCTTCCAGCTGAACTTCCGCAACCATCGCAAGGTGCTGGTGGTGGATGGCACGCACGGTTTCGTCGGCGGCCTGAATGCCGGCGATGAATACCTTGGCGAGAAACCGCCCCTCGCGCCGTGGCGCGATACGCACCTTCGCATCGAAGGCCCCGCCGTGGCCGACCTGCAACGTGCCTTTGCGGAGGACTGGTACTGGGTAACCGGCGAGCGACCGCCGTCACAGCCGCCCCCGGAGCGTTGCGGCCGTGCGAATACCATGATCGTGGCGACCGGCCCGGCCGACCGGCAGGAAAGCTGCTCGCTGTTCTTTACCCAGGCCATTCATGCCGCGACGAAGCGTGTGTGGATCACCACGCCCTACTTCGTGCCTGACCAGGCGGTGTTCGGTGCCTTGCGCCTCGCCGTGTTCCGCGGTGTGGACGTGCGGGTGCTCATTCCCATCCGGCCGGACCACAAGACGGTGTTCATGGCTTCGACGTTGTATGCCCATGAGGCCACGCTGGCTGGCATTCGCATGTTCCGCTATCGGCCGGGCTTCATTCACCAGAAGGTGATGCTGATCGACGACGATACGGCCGTGGTGGGCAGCATGAATCTCGACAACCGCAGCTTCCGGCTGAATTTCGAGATCACGTCGTTGAATGTGGATGAAGCATTGGCGAGCGATGTCGAAGCGATGCTGCAACGGGATTTCGCCGAAAGCGATGAGGTCAACCCGAACGACTACCGCCGCCTGTCGTATTTCCGGCGCGTAGCACTACATGTCGCAAGGCTGTTCGACCCCGTTCTATGAACCCCGTCGTTCCTGCGAAAGCAGGAACCCAGCACCCCGGTCCACCCGCAAACACCGCCACGCTACATCGGCTTGTGTGCAGGTGACCCTCTCGCGAAAACCCACCGCACCGCACTGGGCCCCTGTTTTCACAGGGACGACGTGAGGGGTAGACAGGGAATCGAAATCTCGCAACCCGTCGTTCCTGCGAACGCAGGAACCCAGCGCCCCGATTCACCAGCAAACACCGCCACGCTGCATCGGCTTGTGTGCAGGTGACCCTCTCGCGAAAACCCACCGCACCGCACTGGGCCCC
>NZ_JAARLZ010000012.1 GCF_011759365.1 Luteibacter anthropi | reverse complement strand
CAGGCCCAGCTCAATGCCGTGGCCAAAGAACTAAACCAGCGACCTCGGCAGACACTGGGCTTCCAGTGTCCGGCTGAAGTACTTCATCAAACTGTTGCACCGACCGGTTGAGATCGCCGGAGGCCGAGTCAGGAAACCCCGCCCGCTCCCCGGGCCCGAAGGGGCGCAAGCCATAAGACACTGAGCCGCGTAAGCGGCTCCTCCTTTCCCAAGGGACACCGCAGGCCGGAGCGCCAAGGGCCGCCCCCGTCGCCTCTGCAACGCCACGTTCCAGCGCCGAGCGCGAGGCCGACAGGCGAGCCCTTCCTACGGAGCGGAACACCACACGGGCTGCGTTTCTACGGAGCGCAACATCGCCGATGCGATCAGCTCCCACACCTTCGGTAGGGAGGCTCTCTTGTTCGGAGACGTCACGTATCAAAGGGTCGCGCGCGAGGCGCGCTCCTACGCACGGGGGTGTAAAAAAGCCCGGGCATCCCTGCCCGGGCTTTGTCGCACTGGAGAGATGACGCTTGTGACTTACTGGACTGCCTTCAGCGTCACGCCGGTGAAGGCCGAGTAGCCGCGCACCTTGATGTAGTACGTGCCGGCGGTGGCCACGTTCAGGGTGCAGGTCTCGTTGTTGCCGGCAACGTACGGACGGCAATCGTACGTCGTGGTGGTCGGGGCAGCGCCGCGACGCACGTACAGGTCGGCGTCACCGGTGCCACCGTTGATCGTGACGACGAGGGTACCCGCCGCTGCGTTCACCGAGTAGCTCAGCTCCTGGTTGGCCGAACCGGCGAGGCCGGTCTGGTTCAGCAGCACGGTACCGCCGGTGCCACCCGAGCAACTCACGCCCACGGCAGCGAAGGCAGCCGTAACGTCGGCCTTGGTGAAGCCAAGGTCATTGGCCGCCGTTTCCACGCCGCATGCACCGCTGTTGAAGGTGCTGTTGGCCTGCCAGTAGAGCTTGTTCGCGCGGGCCATCGCCTGGAACGCGGTCTTCGTGTTCCAGCCGCTGGTCTTGGCGAGCAGGCAGAACGCCTTGTTGTACACACCCGAGGAGTAGTGCACGTCGAGGCTGCTGGTGTAGTTGGCGGCGTTGTCGATCGAGCGACCGTCCTGGGTCGGGTTGCACATGTAACGCAGCGCACCGTTGCCCTTGAAGATCTCGGCACCCACCAGCCAGTCGTTCTGGCCGTTGCGGTCGAAGTACTCCACCGTTTCACCGGCCATGTCCGAGAAAGCCTCGTTCATGCCACCGGACTGACCGCTGTAGGTCAGGTTGGAGTTCTGTTCCGTGTAGCCATGGCTGATTTCATGACCGGTCACATCGAGCGCCACCAGCGGGTAGAACGTGCTGGCGCCGTCGCCGAAGGTCATCGAGCTGCCGTCCCAGAAGGCATTCTCATAGTTGGTGCCGTAATGCACCTTCATCACCAGCACCATGTTCAGCGGCGGCGCACCGTTGTAGGCCTGGTACATGTCATGCACCACGCCACCGAAGTGGTGGGCGTCGTTGATGGGACCATAGGCGCCGTTGATGGCATCGCCGCTGGAGTTCGGGCAGGTGAAGGTCCACAGCGTGCCGGTGCCGGACGTCGCCTTGTTCATGTTGTACGTGCGCACGTTCGCGTTCTGCGCCGTACAGCTCGTGCCCGACTGGGTCACGTCCAGATAGGCCAGGCCGTTGGCACCCCAGGTGTACTGGCCGGTCTTCTGGTTGCCGCCGGGACCGGTGGCATTGGCGTAGGTCAGGCCGTCCCACTGCGAGATGATCTCGCCGGTGTTGGCATCGACGAAAGCGGTCGGGCGCGACGGATGGTCACCGCCGATCACGAACGAGGTGAGATAGACCAGACGGGCCGGAGCGCCGTCCTGCGGATAGACGTAGAGGTCAGCCTTGGCGTTTTCCGGCTTTGCCGAGGTAAGTGCAATGGAGTTGCGGACCAGCGCAGCCACGGCGCGGGACTGATCGAGCTTCGGCGACACCGAAGCGATATCGACCTGCAGGTCGGACGAGACCACGCCGCTGGCGACGAGGGCATTGCCCTGGGCATCCTGTTCCACGGCGACGGTGTGACCGAAGACCGGTACACCCTTGAAGGTCTGCTGCATGCGGACGGTCTGCGTACCGCGGACGGTGGGCGCCGAGGCCTTGGCGACGAAGCCGTTGTCCGAGGACAGGCCCAGCTTCGCAGCAAGCTGCGAGACCGGTGCGGCGCCCAGGTTCTGCGCCTGCAGTGCCTGCTCCGATGCCGCCGAGGCGATCGACGTTCCTGCGATCGCCAGCGAGGCGACAAGGAGTTTCAAGCGAACATGACGTGCCATTACGTTCCTCCTCCTGGAAAGGGCCGCACGAAACCATTGCGGTCGACGGACCACATTCCGAAACGATATGAAAGTCGCGCCGGATGGCGCGAAGCCCGTACAGAATCAGCAAACCCCGCGCTGATCGGAATGCGCCGCCTTCTTCCCTGAGTCCTCGCTACAGCGGTGCGGACCGGAACAAGGGATCGGCGATACGTTGCGTCGATGCCCCACGGAGCCAACCGTCAGCCTCCCCGCCGACGGTCCTTGCCAACCTAGCGCAAGTTATCGCGAACGACTACCTAGGGATTTCCCTAGTAGCCTGAAAAAAGCGATGCTAGACACATCGCCGGCGCATGAACTTGCCGGTTAAGGGGAATGGTCATGACCGATGCATCACTACCTGACGCCGACCTGCGCCAGCGCGCGCCGCGTGTACGCGCGTCCTTCCGGCTTACTTCCGACCGCCATCTCGTCGACCACCTGAAGGACCAGCTCGGCCTGGAGGCCGCGCATACCTGGCAGAAAGGCGACCTGGACGACACGGCAATCAACCAGCGCCGCGCCCATGGCTGGTGCCTGCGTATGCCCGAGCAGCGCACGTACACCACCGACACGGCACTGCGCGAGCTGCTCGACGCACTGCGCCCGCGCCAGGATGAGATCGTGACCGCCATCAAGGCGCTGGAGCTGGACGCTCACTTCCACCTGGATGTCGAGGTCCATGCAGGCCACCTGCCCGCCTGCTTCTGGTCGGATGCGAACATCCGCGCCGTCGCCATCTACGGCGCATCCCTGCATGCGCAGCTCATCGACGCACCGGCCGAGGGCCAGCCGGCGGATCAGAGCATGCCGGTCTCGAGCTTGGCGGCGTCCGACATCATGGAGTGATTCCAGGGCGGATCGAACACGAGGTCGACGTCGGCCTCGATCACCGTGGGGATCATTTCCAGCTTGGTGCGCACGTCGTCCACGAGGATGTCGCCCATGCCGCAACCGGGCGCGGTCAGGGTCATCTTCACGTAGGCCTTGCGTCCGCCCTCTTCGCTGGTTTCCAGGCTGACGTCGTAGACCAGGCCCAGCTCGACCACGTTGATGGGAATCTCAGGATCGAAGCAGGTGCGCAGCTGCTGCCACACCAGCTTTTCCACGTCGTCATCCGAGGCGTCGTCCGGCAGTTCGATGGGCCGCGGCGGTTCCTTGCCCAGGGCATCGGCGTCGTTGCCGGCGATGCGGAACAGGTTGCCCTCGACATACACGGTGAAACTGCCGCCCAGGGCCTGGGTGATGTAGCCGATCTGCCCGGCCGGGAGCGTCACCGTCTCGCCCTGGGGCACCATGACTGCGGGGCAGTCGCGCTCCAGGGTGAAGGGTTCGCTGCTGAGGCTGAAACCACTCATGAGAATCCTGTAGAGGGCCGCACTGCGGCCGCAAAGTCGGTAATTATGCGCCCGCACGGAGCCTGCCGTAAGCGCTTACCGCCAAGGTCGGGGCTGCGCCTGCCCTGCTCAAGGGCATGACGGGCTGGCAGCGGCTATGATGCCCGCTTTGCCCGGACCTCCCCCTCCATGCCCCACCCGAGCCCGACCCATGGCGGCTGACAGCCTCCGCCGCCTCGCCAGCCTGCTGTTCGGCGCCGTGTGCGCCATCATGTTCGGGTTCGCTGCCGGTGCCCTGTGGATGGTGCCCGCCATGATGTTCGGCCGTGCGCTGCCCGCGCTGGCCCTTCCTGCGGGCTGGCTGCTGGGCCTGGTGGTGCGTCGCTGGCTGAGCATGGAAGGCGCCGTGGGAGCCAGCCTGGCCGCCCTGGCCACCCTGGTGGCCGCTACCTACACCTCCTGCCTGGTCGCCGCGGCGACCATTTCCGGCATGATGAACGTCAGCTTCGCCCAGGCCATCTCCGACGCCGGCCCCGGTATGCTGCTGGCCCTGGCACGACTGGCCCTGGATCCGTCCGATCTGGGGCTTTTCATCGCCGGCGCATTGCTTGCCGCCATCACCGCCCTGCCCATCAAACGGCCTCGCAGCTGACTTTCATGGCAGGTAAATGGCGACACCCGCACCATAAACCGCAAGAAATCCCGTCAACCGGCGCTCGCCGATCGCGTTTAGCGGAGTGAACCAAGGCGTTATGGAGCACGAGGATGGCAAGACTGACGAAACGGACGACGCCGTGAACGGCTCGTTGGCGCTCGACACCACCTCCCTCGAGGATATCCGCGACGTCCCCGCGAACATGAACGCCTTCCTGGCGGGCATCGAGCGCCGGGCCTGGCGCATGGCGGAAATCCACCTGGGCAACCGTGACGACGCGATGGACGCCGTGCAGGACGCCATGCTCCGCCTCGTGAGGCATTACGGCGAGAAGCCGGCCGGCGAGTGGACCCCGCTGTTCTGGGGCATCCTGCGCCGCCGCATCGTCGACCTGCAGCGCCGCCGCAAGGTCCGTTCGATCATCGTCGGCTGGATCGGTGGCGGTCGCGACGACGAAGGCGATGAGCTTCCCAGCTGGGACCCGGCTGACGACGCGCCCGACCCTTCCGCTCGCCTGCAGGATTCACAAGCTTATGGCGACATCGTCGAAGCCCTGCGCCGGCTGCCCAGGCGCCAGCGCGAGGCTTTCACCCTCCGCGTGATGGAAGGCCTCGACGTCGCTGAAACCGCCGCCGCGATGGGTTGCTCCGACGGCAGCGTCAAGACACACCTTTCGCGCGCGATGCATGCGCTGCGCGACCAACTGGAGGCATGGCGATGAGCCAGAACGATCGGAACCTCGAACGTCGCGCCCGGGATCTCTACCTGCGCGCCAGCCGTGATGTCGACCCGGCGATGGCTGGACGCCTCCGGGCGGCCCGCCGCACGGCGCTGGCCGGCCCGCGCGAGTCCATCGCCCGACGCCTGCTGATTCCCGCGAGTGCCTTCGCGATGGTCGCCCTGGCGTCGCTCATCGTCTGGCAGCCCGGCGGTGGTGGCACGGCCGGCGAGCCCACGGCAATCAGCCAGGCCATGGACAACGAGCCGAACGACCTGCCACCGGACGCCGACAGCGCCGATCCGACGCTGTACCAGAACCTGCAGTTCTACAGCTGGCTGGCCTACGCCGACGCCCCTTCGGCGGCGCAGCGCAAGTGATCGTCATGCGTCGTCTCACCGCCAGCGCCGTACTCCTGCTTGCCCTTGCCGCACCTGTGGCGGCGGGCGCCCAGGATCACCCGCCGCCCCACCAGGGCATGCAGATACCGCAGGGCCCCCTGCCGCCGCCGCGCGCCTGGAAAGACCTGACCGCTCGCGACCAGGATGTCCTGAAGCCGCTCCAGCAGGACTGGGACGGTTTTCCGCCCGACAAGAAGTCGCGGTTCCTCGGCAAGGCCCTGCAGTGGCGCGACCTGCCGGACGACAAGCGGGCCGAGATCCGCGACCGGATCGACCACTGGCAGAAGATGACGCCGGAAGAACGTGCCCAGGCACGCGCCAACCGCGAGAAGTTCAAGGACCTCACGCCGGAGCAGCGCCAGAAGCTGCACGACGCTTTCGAGCGCTTCAATAACCTGTCGCCCGACCAGCGCCAGGCGATCATCCAGAAGTGGCACAGCCAGACGCCGGAACAGCGCCGCCAGTGGGTCGACAACATCGGCCCCAACGACGCCCTGCCCCCGCCGCCTCCGCCGCCGGGCATGGGGCCGCCGCCTCCGGGTTCGCATCCACCGCCGCCCTCGGCGCGCTGAGCGGGTTAAGATGGGGGGATGAGCACATCCCCCCTCGACTTCCTCCTCGAGCGCCGCTCGGTCCCGTCACGCCAGCTCACCGAGCCTGCGCCGGACGACGCGACGCTTCGCCGCCTCATCGACGCTGCGATCCGCGTACCGGACCACGGCAAGCTCGATCCCTTTCGCATCCGCATCCTTCGTGGCGACGCCAAGCGCGAGTTCGGCCTTCGCCTGGCAAAGCGTGCTGTCGAGGCCAACCCGGACATCTCCGACGCCAAGCGCGAGAAGGAACGCAATCGCTACGAACACGCGCCCCTGGTACTTATCGTCACGGCGAAGATCGACGGTGACAGCAAGGTGCCCGAGCTGGAGCAGCAGATCACCGCAGGCTGCGTGGCCTATAACCTGATGCTCGGTGTGCAGGCACTCGGCTTTGCCGGGCAGTGGCTCACGGGCTGGGCGGCTTACGATCGCGAAGTCGCGAAGCTGCTGGGCCTGAAGAAGAGCGAACAGGTCGTGGGCTTCCTTCACATCGGCACACCGGCCATGCAGGCGCCCGAGCGCGAGCGCCCCGCGTTCGACGACATCGTGAGCGAATGGGCGCCGTGAGCGGTGATTCCCTCGTCCACCTGGTGGACGGCAGCCTCTACATCTTCCGCGCCTGGCACTCCATGCCGGACGAGTTCCACGACCACGATGGCCATCCGGTCAATGCCGTGCATGGTTTCACGCGTTTTCTCTGTGAGCTGCTCGAACGCAGCCGCGCGGAGCACATCGCCGTGGCATTCGATGCGTCGCTCACGACGTCGTTCCGCAATGCGATCTATCCGCTTTACAAGGCCAATCGCGAACTGCCGCCGCCCGATCTTGAGCGGCAGTTCGTGCTGTGCCGGGAGATCACGGCGGCGCTCGGCCTTACGGTGCTCAACGATCACCAGTACGAAGCCGATGACCTGATCGGTAGCGCGCTGTGGGGCCTGCGCTCGCATGGGTTCCGTGGCGTGATCGTGTCGGCGGACAAGGATTTCGGCCAGTTGCTCGGTGAATACGACGAGCAATGGGATTTCGCGAAGAACGTGCGCTGGGGACCTGCTGGCGTGTTCGAGCGCATGGGCGTTCATCCGCATCAGGTTGCCGATTACCTTGCGCTCTGCGGCGATGCCGTGGACAACATTCCCGGCGTACCGGGCATCGGCGCGAAGACGGCAGCGGCGTTGCTCGCTCATTTCGGCAGCCTCGATGCCGTGCTCGAACGCATCGACGAGGTGCCCTACCTGCGCATCCGCGGTGCTGCCGCCTGCGCCGCGCGATTGCGTGAGCATGCCGAACAGGCCTTGCTGTGCCGCCGTCTGACACGCATCGCACTGGACATCGCGGTAGCGGAAACAGCCGATGCACTGAGCCGCCGCCAGTGCGATGCCGTGGCGATCGACGAACTATGTGAACGCATCCGCTTCGGCCCCCTGACCCGCACCCGCCTGCGCGCCCTCCTGTAGGAGCGCGCCTGCGCGCGACCGGAATGACGGCGGCGCACGAGGTCGCGCGCAAGGCGCGCTCCTACAAAGAGCCTGCCCCTGCCACAGGCCTTGCGCGCCCTCCTGTAGGAGCGCGCCTGCGCGCGACCGGAATGACGGCGGCACACGAGGTCGCGCGCAAGGCGCGCTCCTACAAAGAGCCTGCCCCTGCCACAGGCCTTGCGCGCCCTCCTGTAGGAGCGCGCCTGCGCGCGACCAGAATGACGGCGGCGCACGAGGTCGCGCGCAAGGCGCGCTCCTACAAAGGGCGATAGGCGAACGTCACATGCTCGCGCTACCCTTCCGGGGATTGCCCCCATCCGGAGCCGCCCATGCAGCACAGCCCCCTTCCCCATGCCTCGCCGATCCCCGACGACGCCAGCCTGCCGGAAGAAACCCTGCACAAGGCCAAGTGGCTCACGCTGAAGAAGCGCGGCCGGTGGGAGTACGTGGAACGCAACAACCCCGGGGGCGCCGTGATCATCCTGGCCGTCACACCCGAGGACAAGGTCATCTTCGTGGAGCAATACCGCGTGTCGATCCTGAAGAACACGATCGAGATGCCGGCCGGCCTCGTCGGTGACCTGGCCGGCGCGGAAGATGAAGACGTGCTGGTGGCCGCCAAGCGCGAACTGGAAGAAGAAACCGGCTACGCCTGCGGCCGCATCGAGTTCGTTCACGAAGGCCCGTCGTCATCGGGCATGAGCACCGAGATGATCGCCTTCGCCCGCGCCTGGGACCTGGTGAAGGTCGGCCAGGGCGGTGGCGACGAGACCGAAAACATCATCGTCCACGAAGTGCCGCGCGCCGAAGCAGGCAAATGGCTGTTCGACCGCGCCGCCGAAGGCTTTTCCATCGACGCCAAGCTGTTCGCCGGCCTCTGGTTCATCGACCATCCCGAGGCGCACATGCGCTGAGATTCGGGAAACCACACCCGAATCACCCGGCAGGGCCGTTTTTCGGTCCTGTCAATTCTTGCCCCGCCCCCCTCGCCCGGTTAGCCTCTCCAATGGCCTACACCGGCGCCGTTCATGTCAGTCCGCTTCGCCCATCTCCACCTGCACAGCGAATACTCGCTGGTCGATTCGACGATCCGCATCAAACAGCTGATCGCTGCCTGCGCGCGCGCGGGCATGCCGGCTGTCGCCCTTACGGACGACAGCAATATGTTTGGCCTGGTGAAGTTCTACAAGCAGTGCACGGCGGCCGGCATCAAACCCATCGGCGGCTGCGACCTCTGGGTGTCCAGCCCGGACGATCCGCGCCCCTGGCGGCTCACCCTGATATGCCAGAACCGCGACGGTTACCTCAACCTGTCGCGCCTGGTCTCGCGGGCATGGCGTGAAGGCCAGGGCAGCGGACGCGCCCTGGTCGATGCCAGCTGGCTCACCCCGGACGCTGTCCATGGACTGATCGCCATCGTCGGCCGCGAAAGCGAACTGGCGCGCGTGGCCCTCGGTGCCGGCCTCTCTGCCGCCTCGGGTCGCCTGGGTTTCCTGCGCCGCCTTTTCCCCGAAAGGCTCTACCTCGAACTCACCCGCACCGGACGCGAGAACGAGGAAAACTGGGTGCGCGCCGCCATGGCACTGGCCGGCGAGCACGAACTGCCGGTGATCGCCAGCAACGACGTGCGCTTCCTGGAACGCTCGGGCTTCGAATCGCACGAGGCCCGCACCTGTATCAACCAGGGCCGCGTGCTGGCCGATCCCAAGCGCCCGCGCGACTTCAGTGAAGAACAGTATTTCAAGTCGCCTGAAGACATGGCGGAGCTGTTCGCCGACATTCCCGAGGCGCTCGAAAATACCATCGAGCTGGCCAAGCGCTGCAACCTCGAACTGGAATTCGGCACCTATTATCTGCCGAACTTCCCGGTGCCCGAGGGCCACACTCTCGACACCTTCATTCGCGAACAGGCCCAGATGGGCCTGGAAGAGCGCCTGGCGGCGAACCCCATCGCTCCGGGCAAGACACGCGAGGACTACCAGGCCCGCCTTGACCGCGAAGTGGACGTCATCATCCGGATGGGCTTTCCCGGCTACTTCCTGATCGTGGCGGACTTCATCAACTGGGGTAAGCAGAACGGCATCCCCGTGGGTCCGGGCCGTGGTTCGGGTGCCGGTTCGCTGGTGGCCTGGGTGCTGAAGATCACCGACCTCGATCCGCTCCAGTTCGAGCTGCTGTTTGAGCGATTCCTGAACCCTGAACGCGTGTCGATGCCCGACTTCGACATCGACTTCTGCATGGATCGCCGCGACGAGGTGATCGACTACGTGTCGCGCAAATACGGCCGCGACCATGTCAGCCAGATCATCACCTATGGTTCCATGGCGGCCAAGGCCGTGCTGCGCGACTCCGGTCGCGTGCTCGGCATGGGCTATGGCCAGGTCGATCGTATCGCCAAGCTGATTCCGCCGCGTCCACTCGATCTGACGCTTTCATGCGCGCTCGGCCGCTCTGAAAAGGCAAAGAAAGAGCCGGACCGCATCGTCAAGGAATTCTGCGACCTCTACGAGAACGAAGAAGAATCGCGCACGCTGATCGATCTTGCGCTCAGCCTGGAAGGCCTCACCCGCAATGCCGGCAAGCATGCCGGTGGCGTGGTGATCGCGCCCACCCCGCTCACCGATTTCGCCCCACTGTACTGCGAACCCAGCGGCGAAGGCGTCGTCACGCAGTACGACAAGGACGACGTGGAAGCCGTAGGCCTGGTGAAGTTCGACTTCCTCGGCCTGCGCACGCTCACGATCATCGACTGGGCGGTCAAGGCCATCAACCGCCGCCGTGCGACCAGTAGTGAGGAACCACTGGTCATCGAGAGCCTGCCGCTCGACGATCCCAAGGTCTACGACCTGCTGAAGAAGGCGCAGACCGTCGCCGTCTTCCAGCTCGAATCGCGCGGCATGCAGGGCATGCTGAAAGACGCCCAGGCCGACCGTTTCGAGGACATCATCGCGCTGGTGGCGTTGTACCGCCCCGGTCCCATGGACCTCATCCCCAGCTTCTGCGCCCGTAAACACGGCAAGGAAGCGGTGGAATACCCCGATCCGCGCGTCGAGCCCATCCTGAAAGAGACCTACGGCATCATGGTCTACCAGGAGCAGGTGATGCAGATGGCGCAGATCGTGGGCGGTTACACGCTCGGCGGCGCCGACCTGCTTCGCCGCGCCATGGGCAAGAAGAAGCCCGAGGAAATGATCAAGCATCGCGCCACCTTCCGCGAAGGTGCCGCGAAGGACGGCATCGACGGCGAGAAAGCCGATGCGATCTTCGACCTCATGGAGAAGTTCGCCGGCTACGGCTTCAACAAGTCGCACGCGGCCGCCTATGCGCTGGTCTCTTACCAGACCGCCTGGCTGAAGGCGCACTACCCCGCCGAATTCATGGCAGCCACCATTTCGTCGGATATGGACAACACCGACAAGGTGGTGACCTTCCTCGACGAAACCCGCGCCATCGGCATCAAGGTGCTGCCGCCGGATGTGAACGCGTCGGAGTGGATGTTCGAAGCCGTCGAACCGCGCGTGGTGCGCTACGGCCTGGGCGCCATCAAGGGCGTAGGCCAGGGCATCTGCGAAGAGATTGCCGCCGAACGCAAGGCACGCGGCCCCTACAAGGGCCTCGTGGACTTCTGCCAGCGCATCGGTTCGAACAAGCTCAACAAGCGCGTGATGGAAGCGCTGGTGCAGTCCGGCGCGCTCGATGCGCTCGGCGAAAACCGCGCCACGCTGGTGATGCATATTCCCGAAGCAATGCGCGCGGCCGACCAGGAAGCCAAGAACCGCGTTTCGGGCCAGGTCGATATCTTCGGTGCGGCCTTCGGCGACGCCGGGGCGCCCAGCATCATCGAGCTGTCGGGCTCCGTGCCCGAATGGCCGCTGGAGCAACTGCTCCAGGGCGAGCACACCACGCTGGGCCATTACCTGTCCGGTCATCCCACCGACCCGTGGAAGGCCGAACTGGCGCAGTTGTCCAGTTGCCCCATCGGCGAGATTCCCCAGCGCTACCAGCCGCCACGCCCCCGTCGCAACGACGATGATGAAGGCGGCAACCGCTTCCGTCGCGGTCCTGAAACACCGTGGACCGTGGCAGGCATGGTGGTCGGCATGCGCAAGCGCGGCGACAGCGATGCCTTCGTGCAGATCGAGGATGCCACGGGCCTGCTGGAAACCAGTTTCTTCCGTGAAGTGTTCACCGATGCCGCACCTCTGCTCACGCGCGGCAACATGATCGTGATCGAAGGCGGCCTGCGCATCGATGATTTCGCCGGTGGCTACCAGCTGCGCGCACGCAAGGCCTATTCCCTCTCCGATGCGATGGAGCATTTCGGTCGTCTGCTGACGCTGAAACTCAACGGCGTGGGGCCTGATTTCCCGAAGCACCTGAAGCAGGCACTGATGGGCTATCGCGGTGGCCGCACGCCACTGATGCTGGCCGGCTATCGCAACGACATCGGGCAGGCGAGCATGGAACTGGGCGAGGCATGGCGCGTGCGGGCCCTGCCCGACCTCGTGCGCACGCTGCGCACGCTGCCGGGCGTACTTGGCACGGAACTGCGCCTCGTACGCCCGGCGGATTGATCAGTCGCCGAAGTCCAGGTCGATGATCGGATGCGTCGTGACCGTGCGCTGCACGGTTACCTCGCCCAGCTCGACCTCCGAGCCAGACACATTCTTGATGCCGAGGGACATATGCCGGGCGGATGGAAACCGGCTCGCATCCACTTCCAGATGCATGGCGCCGGAAAGTGGCCAACCCGGAGTCGCCATGGCCGACGACTCCTGTTGCTCCAGCAGCACCTTGTTATCGTCATCGCGCAATTGAACGCGAAGCTTGATGGCCGATTCGACATGTCGCGCGCCGAAAGGCACGCGGATCGCGTAACGCACGCCCTGGGCAGGCTTTCGGTCAACGTATTCAGGCTGTCCCAGTTCAAACGTCTGCATGACGTAATCGCCTGCGCTGGCCAGGGAGAATGCCTGGACCAGATGCCGCTTCACACGTCCCGACTCGGTCTTCTCCCGATAGACCCATGGGTGGATGTGTTCCTCGATGCTGTGGGTAGCAACAAGGTTGTATCGCATGAGCGCACCATCATGACGATATTCATCGCCCGTGCCGCCGCCGAAGTCCGCATTGGGCACCGGCACATCGTAGGTCGCGTGATACGGAAGGCCACCCATGGCCCGGGCATCGGGAGCCAGTGCCATGGCGGCGACAAGCATGGCCATCGCATGCATGGTTTTCATCTCGTTCAATCCTTTGTCGAGTGGAATCATTCGTGTGTCTTGCCTTGCGCGATACTTACCGCCGAGACCACCAGTCGCTTGCCGCCATCATTGCCCTGGCGGCGGAAGGCCAGCTTGACCTGCGCCCCTTCCGGAACCGACGGCACCTCCCAGCGAAGCACATGATGGCCCCAGGTTCGCGATGCGGGCACGACGACTTCATCGCGGGCCTGAATCACCTTGCCCGTCGCATCGAGCAACATCACGATGACCTGCAACCGGCTGCCATCCGTATCGAACGCACCTGCGGAATAACGGACGATGAAGTGGCTCCGGCTATCCAGCGATGGAATGGCGGCCACGGCCTGCCACAGGGCATGCCCATCGGCGTGCAATTCAGCGCCCCAGCGGCCTGCGTATTCCCCGGCATAATTGTGCCGCCGATGCGTTCCTTCCCAGTGCACCAGATGCGTCCAGCGAATCGCACGCGAACTGCCGATACGACCGGTCATCGTAAAGTCGCCGTTCTTGAGTTCCAGATCGCATGCGGTGCTGAAATCTGGAAGCAATTCGTTCGCACAGACCGAAGATCCGGCCATCGCAGGGCAGGTCCAGGCCGACATGATGCAGAGTGCCGTCGCAGCTCGCCAGGCGAGTGTTCGTGACTGATTCTTATGCATCGTCATGTCACCAATCCTGCCTGGCCCACTGCGCCGCTACTGCCTCGTCCATGCGCACCACCGATACTTCGGTGACGGTAACCGGCGCGCTCGCCGTGGTCACCGCAAGCTTCACATTAAGCGCATCTACATCGTCGCCGGCAGGTACGACAATCCAGCCGATCAGGCCCGCGCCCGCTCCACCCCGGGCCGGACGGGACAGGACCACGGACGACTGTGTAGAGCCGGCAGCCCCTCCGCGTTTCAGCAAGGAGAGATCCAGACTGACAGAAGCCTCTCCTTTCGTAGCGTCGATCCGGGCACGAACCGCATACACCACGTCGTGCATGGCGGGTGTTTCCTGCGTGGGCAAGCGGATCGTCTGGCTGATGCCGTCGCGCTGACGTGCGAGCGTGAAGACTTCGTCGGCTGCCGTCTGCTGGTGGCGGCCCCGGCTGCCATCGATATATATCCAGGGAGCGATGTGCTGCGCCACGCTATGCCTCGGGCTCTCCGGCTCCCAGGCCCCGCCCCATGACGGCTCGTGCCAGCGCTCATCGCCGGGAAATCTACCCAGGGTTTCGTTGGGCACGGAAATCCGACAGGTATCGCTCCACGAAGCGCCCTCGCAGGAGGGCAGGCGATCGATTACTGAAGCGGCATTTGCAACGCCGCTGCATGTCACGGCCAGGGCAACGATGCCCAGGCTGCGGAGAAACATGTCCTTGTTCATTTGCATTCCTTTGGTATGTCAACTGTCCCACGGATGACGTGCGTCACCGGGGCGAAACTGTAGTTCGGGGACAAATGTGTCCGGTGGTGCCCGGAGGATGAAGACGTCATCGATCGTGGTTGCTCCCCACCCACTTTGCGTGGCAATGGATACGCGCAACGCGGTCGGATGGTTTGTCCCGGAAGAACCGATCCATGCCGTCAGCTCACGTGACGCGCTGTAGCTGGGCGTTCGCATCTGCAAGGTCCGGTTTGCCGTGGCAATCACCTTGTCTCCTTCCAGCAGGGTCAGTTCCATTCTTACGTCGACGTGGCCGCTCCACGAGCCGACGTGGGCATGCACGGTGTAACCCGTAGCCCCGCCACGGCCCTGCACGGGAAGCGATACGGTCTGCATGACGACGTCACCGACGCTTTTCAGGTGAAAGGCATCTTCTGCATCCTGCTGCGGATACCCTGTGCCCGCGTAATCGATGTATGTCCAGGGCGCGATATGGTCCGCCACGCTGTGCGGCCACTGCCAGAACAGGTAGGGCTGGTAACCATGCGAGTAGCGGTAGTCATCGGGCGGCCCATCGAACCGGCCATTGGGTACCGTGACATGACATGGTTGCTCGACGCCGGCACGCTCGCACGCCGGCAGGCGATGCAGGCCGGGATGTCCTGGAATAACGACCTGCGCATTAGCGTCACCAGCCACCAGCAGCATGAAGAACCATGCCCCGGCAGCGATGCATGCGCATCTATTCTTTCCACTATCCAGCGCGCGCATCACCGTACGGGCACCAGTTCCTCCCACGCCACATCGGCAGGAGCCCGTACCAGCATCACGTCATCCACGATCACGGGGCCGACACCCCGGGCGGCCGCACCCAAGGCGATGACAAGCGTGTGGGCATCCGCACCTGCGGGTACCAGGAGGTGGGTTACGAAAGCCTGTACGGGCGCGCCACGACCCGGTGCAGCTTGCGTGTACCCGATGGATTGAAGGGTTACGGCCTCATTCTTGAGCATCACCAGACCCGCGGCCGCATCGGATGGCCCTGTCGTTCCTCTGACGTACGCAACAAGCGTGTAACGCATGTCCATGGGGGCCGCTGTCAGTGCACCCATTTTCTGCACGATCCGGTCTCCCGGGCTGTACAGGGTCACGTAGGTGGTGGCAGTGAGCCCTTTGTGGAACTCACTGCCCGCCCCAGCGGTGTAAGTCCATGGAGCGATATGCTCGGCGACACCATGCCTCCTGCCTGTACTGGGCGCCCAGGTAAATTCGTCATGGTAGTGATTGTCCCCCGAGGGCCCAGAGAATTCCGCATTGGGCACATGGATGCGACAGGCATCCAGCCACGTGGCGGATTGGCATGATGGAAGGTGCTGCAGCACGTCATGCAGCGGCCCACTTGCATGACTGCTGCCATGCCATGCCAGCCCCATGCAGCTCACACCTACGAACGCCCGGCGGCGCCATTGCATTGGCATCGTCATCACTCCTTTGACTTGTCGATTCTTTCGGTCCCCGGACACGGGAACGAGGGCGGAATCCCTCCGCGCCACCATTGAAGCAATCCCTGGAAAGGTTTTGGGCGCGGACTACAGGAGACGGTATCGAGGACTACGGATTGACGGGTGAGATGACCGCAATCTTCCGCCAGTCTCACATGAGCCCAGAAGATTCTCACCCAATTCAGCCACTTGCAGGCCGAAGCCACTCCATACTGCCGCGCACACCACCCCGGCCACGGCCCGGCTATAATGACCGGTCTTGCCCGGATGCTCCGTATTCCATGAATCCCAACTTCCTCGATTTCGAACAACCCATTGCCGAGCTGGAAGCGAAGATCGAAGAACTCCGCCATGCCAGCAGCGGACAGGCGTTCAACATCGATGAGGAAGTGGCCCGCCTGCGCGAAAAGCTCAAGCTGAAAACGGCCGAAATCTTCCGAAATCTCACGCCATGGCAGGTCAGCCAGCTGTCGCGTCATCCGGGGCGCCCGTACACGCTGGATTACATCCAGGGCATGTGCGAGGAATTCCACGAGCTCAAGGGCGACCGCATGTTCGCGGACGACCAGGCCATCGTGGGTGGCCTGGCGCGCATCAACGGCCGCTCGATCATGATCGTGGGCCACCAGAAGGGCCGCGACACCAAGTCCAAGGTCAAGCGCAACTTCGGCATGCCGCGCCCCGAGGGCTATCGCAAGGCGCTGCGCCTGTTCAAGATGGCCGAGCGGTTCGGCATTCCCGTCTTCACCTTCATCGACACCGCAGGCGCATGGCCCGGCATCAATGCCGAGGAACGTGGCCAGTCCGAGGCCATCGCGCGCAACCTGCTCGAAATGGCCGAACTGCGCGTACCCATCCTGTGCACGGTGACGGGCGAAGGCGGTTCCGGCGGCGCACTCGCCATCGGCGTGGGCGACCGCACGCTGATGCTGCAGTACTCCACGTACTCGGTCATCACCCCGGAAGGCTGCGCATCCATCCTGTGGAAGAGCGCCGACAAGGCCAAGGATGCCGCCGAGGTCATGGGCCTCACGGCGCCGCGCCTGCTGGAAAACGGCCTCATCGACAAGATCGTCCGCGAACCGCTGGGCGGCGCCCATCGCAGCCCGCAGTCCATGGCCGTGCGCCTGAAGGCCGTGCTGCTCAACCAGCTCGACGCGCTGGAAGCCCTGCCGATCGATACCCTGCTCGAACAGCGCTACCACCGCCTGCGCGGCTACGGCGCCTTCACCGAATGAGCATCCGGGGCCTGGCGCACGTTTGAACCCTGCGCCAGGCCCCTAAACCCACGCGGGCGTGACGTAGCTGCCTGTACCATCGGTGCATCCCTGAATGTGGAGCGCCCCATGGCCAACGACATCACCGACAAGCTGGCCGTCCTCATCGACGCCGACAATGCACGCCCGGCGATCGTCGATGGCCTGCTCTCGGAGGTCGCCAAGTACGGCACGGCGCACGTCAAGCGCATCTACGGCGACTGGACCGGGCCCAACCTAAACGGCTGGAAAAGCAGCCTGCTGGATCACTCCATCCAGCCGATCCAGCAGTTCGCCTACACCTCCGGCAAGAACGCGACAGACTCGGCCATGATCATCGATGCCATGGACCTGCTGTATTCCGAGCGGTTCGACGGCTTCTGCATCGTCTCCAGCGACAGCGACTTCACCCGCCTGGCGTCGCGTATCCGCGAGGCGGGGCTCATGGTCTACGGCTTTGGCGAGACCAAGACACCCAAGCCCTTCGTTTCGGCATGCGACAAATTCGTCTACACCGAAGTGCTGGTCGGCACCGAGCAGGACGAAGGCGAGGCCATGCCGCCGCCGCGTTCGGCCAATGAATTGCGCGGCGACTCCCGCCTGATGAACCTGCTGCGCAACGCCATCGCCGCGGCGTCTGACGAGCACGGCTGGGCCGCACTGGGCGGAGTGGGCAGCATCCTCAGCAAGCGCACCCCCGACTTCGATTCGCGCAACTATGGCTATGCCAAGCTGAGCGGCCTGATCAACGGCATCGGCGTCTTCGACGTGGAAGAACGCCAGTTCGGCAACGCCAAGCATCTCTACGTACGACTTCGCAGCAAGGGCAAATGAGCGACACGCTTTCCTCGCATCTCATCGCCGCAATCGACGGTCATCCCGACGCAAGCCTGGTCGTCGGCTACAGCGGTGGCCCCGATTCCACCGCCCTGCTCCACGCGCTGGTAACGCTGCCCTCGCGACCACGGTTGAGGGCGGTGCACATCGATCACGGACTGCACGCCGACAGCGGCCTGTGGGCCGCGCACTGCCGACGGTTCTGTGAATCGCTGGATGTGCCGCTCGCCGTGGTACGGGTGGCCGTGGACCTGACGACCGGACACGGCATGGAAGCGGCCGCACGACATGCGCGCAGGGCCGCCTTCATCGCGGAGATGAGGCCTGGCGAACGCCTGGTGCTCGCCCATCACCGCGACGACCAGGTGGAAACCGTCCTGCTCAAACTGCTGCGCGGCGCGGGCCCGGAAGGCCTCGGTGGCATGCGCGAGCTGCGCACCCTTGGCGCCGGCGAACAGTGGCGCCCCCTGCTGGACCTGCCGAGGGAAGCGCTGCTGGCCCATGTCGCCACGCACGGGCTGGACGCCGTGCATGACCCCTCCAACGACAACCCGCGCGTGGCGCGCGCCTACCTGCGCTCTACCGTGATGCCGGCCCTGGCGCCGCTGTGGCCGCAGGCGGCGCGGAGCATCGTGCACAGTGCCCGTCTCTGCCGCGAAGCCGCCGACTCGCTACAGGAAACCTGGGCGACGGCTCTCGCCTCGCTGAAAGCCAGCGACGGCAGCCTGGACGCCGCCGGCTGGCTGGCGCTGCACCCTGCCCACCGGGCGCCTGCACTGGACAGCTGGCTGCACGACTCAGGCCTGGAGGCGCCCACCAGTGCGCAACGCGAGGCGCTTGAACGGCAGGTCGGGCAGGCCTCAGCCGAGCGCCTGCCCGTTGTGGGCTGGCAGGACACCGAGGTACGCATGTGGCGGGGCCGTTTGTGGGCCATGCGCCGCCCCCGCCCCTTCGATGCCACCTGGAAAGCCCACTGGCGGGGTGAACCGCTGGATCTGCCCGGCGGGGGCACGTTGACCCTTGCAGGCCGTCTGCCCCGGCCGCTCACGGTCCGCTACCGGGAAGGCGGGGAAACCCTGCGTCCGGCGGGCGATCCACACACCCGCGAATTGCGTGATCTGTTCCAGCGCGGCAACGTACCGCCATGGGACCGTCCGCGCATGCCGATCATCGTCGACGATGACGGCCGCATCGTCGCGATTGCCGACCGATGGATCACCGCCGAAGGGGCCATGTTGTTCGACGGCATCGGCAGCCGCCCCGTCTGGTACCGGGGCGGCACGCTGCCCTGAGTGCTCAATACTCGGGCTTCTGGCCTTTCTCGGCGACGAACGTTGGCGTGCCCGCCGTTCCTGAATAAGTGACGATCAGCTCCACCGGCTGGTCGCCGGTGACACCGCGATGCACCGCGCCCACGGACTCGGTAAACGCCTGCCCCGACGTGTAGGTCTGTTTCTTGCCGCTGTCCCGGTCCTCGATCGTGATCTGGCCGGAAAGCACGTAGCCGGCGTTGGGAATGGGATGGGTGTGCCACGGCAACGCCGTGTGCGCGGGGATGTGAAATTTAAGCACCGTCAGCTCGGGGCGACCGGACGGATATGCCGTATAGGGAATACCGTTCCAGGACTGGTCGCTCTTCACCAGCACATCGACCTTCGCGGAACTGGTCGTCTCGGCATGCGCCATAAAGGCAAGCGGCAACACCGACAACATCAGCAGGATCTTCTTCATTCGCATACGTCCACCAGGGTCGGAAAGCCTCGATTCGAGGATAGGACTGCCCCATCGGAGCTGCTAGGACATTTGTGTCACGGCACGGGCAAGCCCGTGCCGTGACAACGGTTCAGAAACGCTCGCGAAGGACCAGCGACACATCGTCGATAAAGGCCGCCGAGGAAGAAGCATCGTCATCTTCCCGTTCGAACTCGATCACGATGTAGGCATCTTCTGGCAAATCACGGCGGGGGACGATCGACTCCATGTCCTCCCATACCTGACCCGCAGACACGGAGCCTTCAACGACCCGCCCCAGGCGCTTGCCGGTTTCATCCACCAGCAGGATCCGGTAGCCGACATGGACGGGCGCCGCTTCGCTTGACCTCAGGCGAAACCGCATGGCGTAGGTAGCCTCCTTGCCAGCCACGTATGCCTGATTCAAAGGCAGTCGCGTGGTCTGGGAAAGCCGCGAGCCCGCTTCCTCCAGGACGGCGACGAACGATCCGCCGTCGTATGAGCGCGGAAACGGCAGTGACGAACCATCCTTCGACCAGCCGTGGTCTGCATGCAGCTCGAAACCCGGATTGACCAGGGACACGACGCACGCATCGGGATTCGAAGCCACAGACCACGCGACCGGGCAGGCGGGAAGGCCAGCCGGATCGGAGCGGCGGCCGGCCACCGCATCGGCGGGTGACAGGCTGGCAAGGGCGATGGCCACACCGGCCATCGCGCAACAGAACGGGGGACGTTTTCCTGATGTCATGATGATTCCTTTCATCGTTGGAGGGGACGGGTCCAGGCAAGGATCCCGCCATCGGCATTCCAGCACGCCACAACGCATCATGGGCACGCCCGTGACACGAAGGGGCATAGTCCTACGTTATCAACCACCTATACCTACAAAATCGCGCCTCATACAACGACGCCTCATTGATTGGAAAGGCCATGTGAGCTAGTTTTAGCGGCATGCCGAAGTCCTCTGCCCCGCCTGCGCCCGTGTCGTCCATTGCCGAGTTCGAGCATTCGCTCGACGAGCTCGAGCAACTGGTCACGCGCATGGAAGGCGGCGAACTCAGCCTCGACGAGTCGCTGAAGTCGTTCGAGCGCGGTATCGGCCTCTACCGGCAATGCCAGACGGCGCTGGAACAGGCCGAACTGCGCGTGCGCCTGCTGCTCGACCCCGAATCCCCCGACAGCGCCACGCCCTTTGAATCCCGTCCCGAATGAGCTGCCGGCGTCCTTGAAGGCGCTGGTCGGCCGGGCTGACGACGCGCTTGCGCGCGCCCTCCCCGGCGAAGACCTTCCCCCCGTCGAACTGCACCGCGCGATGCGCTATGCCGGCCTTGGCCCGGGCAAACGCCTGCGTCCGCTGCTGGTCTATGCCGCCGGCCATGCGCTGGGCTGCGACGGCCCCATCCTCGATGCACCGGCCTGTGCCGTCGAAATCATCCACGCCTACTCGCTCGTCCACGACGACCTGCCGGCGATGGACGACGATGACCTGCGCCGTGGCCGCCCCACCTGCCACATCGTGTACGGCGAAGCCATGGCGATCCTGGCCGGTGATGCACTGCAGGCGCTCGCGTTCGAGATTCTCGCCGTATCGCCCGAGGGCGACGACATCCCGGCCCGGCTGGCCATGATGCGCGCGCTGGGCACCGCCTGCGGTGCGGAAGGCATGGCCGGCGGCCAGGCCTTCGACCTGGCCGGCGTGGGCCGCAGGCTGGAGCTGGCCGAACTGGAACGGATGCACGCCTACAAGACCGGCGCGCTGATCCGGGCCTCGGTGAGGCTCGGCGCACTGGCGGCAGGCTGCAAGGACAACGAGATACTGGAACGGCTGGAACGCTACGGCCACGCCGTCGGCCTGGCCTTCCAGGTGCGCGACGACATCCTCGATATCGAGGGTGAATCCGAAGTCATCGGCAAGACGGCCGGCAAGGATGCGGCGGCCGACAAACCCACCTTCCCGTCCATCATCGGCATGGACGCATCACGCGCCCGGCTTACCGAACTGACCGAAACGGCACTGGATGCCATCGCCCCGCTGGGCGAGCGCGGCGAATGGCTCGCCGCACTGGCACGTTATACGGCAAGCCGGGGCCACTGAGCCCCGGCCAGCCCGGCCTCAGCTGACGAGGCGCAGTGCGAACGGGTAGCGATAGCTGCCGTTGGAACTGACCTTCACCGCGGCGATGATGCAGAAGATCAGGTTCGCCAGCCACAGCAGTGGCGACAGGATGGCGCCGATCAGCAGGAAGGTAAGCACCCAGCAGATCATGAAGCCGATGAGCACCGTGATCTGGAAATTCAGCGCTTCCTTGGCCTCGGCCACGAGATAGGTCTTGTCGCTGCGATCCTTGTGGATCAACCACACGATGAGCGGCACGATGATGCTGAAGATGATGCCCGACAGGTGCGTCAGCATGGCGAGGTTCTTGTCGTCATTGCTGGTGACCGGCGGCGGAGGGGCCGGATCGTACGGAGGCGGCGACGGCGGGTACTGATCGGACGGCGTACTCATGATCGTAAGCTCCCTGGGCGATGTCGCAAGTACTGTCGATCCCGCCCACGGGAGCTGTCAAGCCGACTTCCGGCACCCGGCCGAAGGTCACTCCCCGGCAATGGTCATCTTTTCGACGAGCCAGGAACCGGTAAGCACATGGGATCGATGATCCACGTCGGCGCCGATGGCCACCAGGTTGGCGAACATGTCGCGCAGGTTGGCCGCGATGGTGATTTCTTCCACCGGGTAGGCGATCTGGCCGTTTTCCACCCAGAAACCCGACGCACCACGGGAGTAGTCGCCCGTGATGATGGACACGCCCTGCCCCATCACCTCGGTCACCAGCAGGCCCGTGCCCAGGCGGCGCAGCATGCCGGTGAAGTCGTCGTCGCCGGTTTTCACGAAGAGATTGTGGATGCCACCTGCATTGCCGGTGCTGGTGAGGCCCAGCTTGCGTGCCGAATAGCTGCCGAGCACGTAGCGTTCGAGTACGCCATCGACCACCAGCGGGGATTCTGCCGTGGCAACGCCTTCACCGTCGAACACCGAGGAACCCAGGCCACGCGGAATGAGCGGCTTTTCGTCGATGCGGAACCACGACGGCAGGATCTGCTTGCCTACATGATCGAGCAGGAAACTGGAACGGCGGTACAGCGAACCACCGCTGACAGCACCGAGCAGGTGCCCGATCAGGGAACGGGATACTTCCGGCGCGAACAGCACCGGCGACTGCCGCGTGCTGAGGCGACGTGCACCCAGGCGCGACAGCGTGCGTTCCGCAGCTTTGCGGCCCAGTGAGGCCGGGTCCATGAAGCTACGGGCATCACGGACCGTGTCGTACCAGTAGTCGCGCTGCATGGTGTCGTCGTCGCCCGCGATCAGGGCCACCGACAGCGAATGCCGAGTGCCACGCTCACGGCCGAGGAAGCCATGGGAGTTGGCGTAGACCGACACGCTCTGCCCGGCGTTGACGCTGGAACCGTCGGAATTGGTGATGCCGTCGACCGCCCGGCCACCATCCTCGATCTCACGCCCCAGCGCGATGGCACCATCGACGTCGATGTCCCAGGGATGCCAGAGTTCGAGATCCGGGAACACCGTGGCCATGCGGTCGGCGTCGGCGAGACCCGCGGCCGGGTCTTCCTCCGTGAACCGGGCAATGGCGCAGGCCTGGTCGATGGTGGCCTGGATGGAGTCCGGATTGAGGTCGGCCGTGCTGGCCGAGCCCTTGCGCTGGCCGAAATACACGGTAAGCGAGAAGCCGCGATCCCGCGTGTGCTCCACGGTCTCGACCTCGCCCAGGCGGACGTTCACGTTCAGGCCCACGTCGATGCTGGCCGACACCTCGGCCTGGCTGGCGCCTGCGGCACGGGCCCGGCGGATGGTGTCCTCGGCCAGGCTGGCGAGGCGGTCGAGGTCGTGATGGCTGCTATCGAGGGTGGAAACGTGGCTCACGTGGGCTTCCCGGGGGCTCATGGTTACAATATCGGGTCATGCGGACCCGCCCCGTCGAAATGGGGGCGCGCCGCCCGATCAAAAGCAATGCACCGCCCATGGTGCCATGGAAACCGTATGAGCATCCGTGTCGGCTACTACCGTCACTTCAAGGGCATGCCTTATCGCGTGCTTGGCGTAGCCCGCCACAGCGAGACGATGGAAGAACACGTCGTCTACCAGGCGCTGTACGGCGATCACGGCCTGTGGGTGCGGCCTGCCGCGATGTTCGCCGAAACGGTGGAACATGAGGGCCGCGTGCAACCCCGTTTCGCCTTCGAGCGCGACGCCGACAACGTGATTCCGCAGGAGACCCAGGCATGAAGCCTTTCGACGAACGCCCCTCTCAGGACGACGAGGAAGACTACGGCCCGAGCCGCAGCGAACGCCGCCGCAATGCGCTGGACATCCTGAAGCTCGCGCAGCAGCTGGTCGAGCTGCCGCCGAGCCGCATTCCGAAGCTCAACCTTCCGGAAGACATCATCGACGAGATCGGCCGCACGCGTAAGGTCACCTCGCACATCGCCCGCAAGCGACAGATGGCCTTCCTCGCCAAGCAGATGCGCCGTCATGGCGACGAAGCCTTCGTGGACGCCCGCGCCGCCCTCGGCGAGGACCGCGACCGCCAGCGCCAGGAAGCCGCGCACATGCACCGCCTCGAAGCGGCGCGCGAGCGCATCATGGAAGGCGGCGATACCGCGCTGGGCGAACTGTTCGACCGCCATCCGGAACTGGATCGCCAGCACCTGCGCTCGCTCGTACGCCAGGCGCGCGCAGAACGCGAGGCCAACAAGCCCCTGCACGCCTTCCGCGAGATCTACCGCATCCTGAAAGACCTGGAAGCCACCGAGTAACCCCCCGTCACCGTTGTAGGAGCGCGCCTCGCGCGCGACCGGCTGGAATGGTGCCGCTCCGTAGTCAAAGCGGCCCATGTGGGTTTCCGCTCCGTAGGGTGGGCTCGCCTGTCGGCCTTGCATCGGCGCTGGCACGTGGCGTTGCAGAGGCGACGGGGGCGGCCCTTGTCGCTCCGGCCTGCGGTGTCCCTCGGGAAAGGAGGAGCCGCTGCGCGGCTCAGTGTCTTATGGCTTACGCCCCTTCGGGCACGGGGAGCGTGCGGGGTTTCCTGACTCGGCCTCCGTGCCTCGGCAGGAAAGGCCGGCCTTCCTGGCCGGCCCCGCTACGCGGCCTTTTCCGCCCGCTCCCCTCACCTCCATCAAGTCGCGCCAAGGGCCGCCCCCGCCGCCTCTGCCGATCTCACGGTGATCGTGTGGGAAAACCTTTGGGGTTACCGCACCCCTGTAGGAGCGCGCCTGCGCGCGACCGATTGTGCGAAAACCATCATCGTTTCGATGCATCCGGTCGCGCGCGAGGCGCGCTCGGTGTCGTCAGGCGCATCGCTTCCTACCGCGACAGACCGCCCCTAGCGACGCGCCCACCAATCCCGCACTGGCCGCGTCAAATACCATGCCCGGCCACACCTCCCACGGCAGCAGACACCCATGCGCCGCCATACCACCCACGGCGAACGACCCGGCGATAAACGCCACAAACGCCAACACCGAAAATATCCGCACCCCCGTCGCCAGCGAACACGGCCGGCCATAACTGCTCATGTAGACAAGCAGGTTCACCACCAGCAACACCAGCGCGACACCCACTTCCCACAGCCCCACGATCATTTCGCCCCTCCCAGCGCACGCACCTCGTCCCACATGCGCCGCACGTTCGCCTGCTTCGTACATTGCAGGCCCATGCGATAGAGCACGTTGACACCCGACATCGCCCGGGCCACGCACCGTTGATTCGGCAATTCGGTTTCCGCCATGTATTCGGTCAGCACCGACTGCATCGCCTCGGCATACACCTACCACGCGGTCACATCGGCTTTGACGCCGATCGATTCGATATCCATCGTGCGACACGCCCCTCCTGTAGGAGCGCGCCTTGCGCGCGACCGGTCGAACGGCAACGATGATGTTCTGCGCGATGAATGGTCGCGCGCAAGCGCGCTCCTACAACAGCCTGCGATCACGATGGGGAGAGGCGGCGGGGGCGGCCCTTGGCCGCGACTTGACGGAGGTGAGGATGCCCGGGCGAAAAGACCCGTATGGGGCCAGCCATGGATGGCTGGCCCTTCCCGCCAAGGCAGGATGCCGAGTCGGGAAGTCCGTCCGGGCATCCGGGCCCGAAGGGGCGCAAGCCATAAGACACTGAGCCGCGCAGCGGCTCCTCCTTTCCCGAGGGACACCGCAGGCCGGAGCGACAAGGGCCGCCCCCGTCGCCTCTGCCCATCTCACGGTGGCTATGTGGGAAAACCTTTGGGCTATCGCCCCCCCTGTAGGAGCGCGCCTGCGCGCGACCGGTTGTCGCGAAAACCATCATCGTTTCGATCCAACCGGTCGCGCGCAAGCACGCTCCTACAGGAGTGGGCATGAAAAAGGGGCGGTGGATTGCTCCACCGCCCCTCTGGTTCTTACCGTGTTACCGGCTTACCAGCCGATTCCGAACTCCAGGTGTTCCGGCTTGCCGTCGATGAGCGACGAGCTGTGGTCGGAGACATCGTCGTACGAGAAGCCGTAGGCCTTGCCGTCGATGCTGTGCGCGTGCCAGAAGCGCGAGTAGTAGTTCGACGGAGCCTGCAGGTAATACTGGCTGTCGTCCTTCCACGTCGTCACATCCTGCACCACGTGGCGGTTGAACGCGCCACACAGCTGTGCTTCGAGCTGGCCTTCCACGCCCCACGGATCGTGGGAGTTGGCGAGGTTGCCCTTGCCTTCGAGCACATCCTGCGTGGTCGGCTTGCTGACATTGAACAGCATGCCTTCCGGTTCGTCCTGCTCGTGGAACGTGGCCCAGTTGGTGTGCTGGAACGTCAGCACGCCATCCACCACGACACCTTCGAACTCCTTCTGGCCGATGGTCATCTTCAGCGTGTGGTTTTCGTAGTACTGCCACATCGCATCGACATATGCATCGTAGTAATGGGCCTGCGGCTTGTTGTAGTCGAACGCATCCTTGCCCGGGGCGAGGATACGAACGGTGTCCGGACCGAGGTTGGCGATCTGGAACTCCGCAGGCACTTCCTTGTTGTACTCGGTGAAGATCTGGTCACGGGTTTCCGTGATGCCGGCCTTCTGGTGGTTCGTCTTGCCATCGCCATACAGGTCGAGGGTAAGCGGGATCGAGAACTGGTCGACCTGGGTCGTGTTGATCCAGATGCCGTTGTCGCCCCACGTGAACTCGTACCAGTCGTAGCGGATGTCGAGGTTCGGGTCCGTGGCGTTGAGCGGATTGGGACCCGCGAAGCCCAGGACGCCGTCGGCACCCAGCACGTTCTTCATGTACAGCGGTTCGCCCAGCGAGATGAAGATGCGGCCCGAGAACAGCGGCGGCAGCTTCAGCAGCTTGGCCTGCTTCAGCGTGAACGCGTAGTTCGGGAACGTATCGCCATTCTTGGTGAGGTGGCCCGGGCCGGTGTTGTCCGCGATGTTCATCGGAACAATCGTGCCGTCCGGCTTCACCCACGAGAACACACCGTTGTTGGCCGGATCTTTCGCGATCACTTCCACGAAGATCTGGTCATCCGTCCACTTGCCGTTGGTTTTGTTCAGCAGCGAAGCGCCGATGAAGCCCGGATACACGTCGTAGTTGAAGCCCTGCGACGGATCGTTGTTGCCACCCTGCGGCGGCGGGGGCGGCGGCGTGGTGCTGCCGTCGTCCGGACCATAGACTTCCATTTCCCACAGCGAGTAGCCGTACTGGGTGCTACGGGTGATGCCGCGCATGCGAACGTAGCGTGCGGACACCGCAGCGAAGGTACGCGTTTCCACGCCACCGGTGCTGGTCGGGTTCTCGTCCACCTTGTTCCATGCCTGACCATCGATCGACACTTCGATCACGTAGTCGTTGGCATGTGCGTTTTCCCAGCTCAGCACGACCTTGTTGACGTTCTTGACCGCGCCGAGGTCGACGCTGATCCACTGGTCGTTCGTGAAGCCCGACGACCAGCGCGTGCCGGTATCACCATCGTTGACGTTGGCTGCCTTGAAGGCCACCGGGTTCTCGACGTCCGAAGCCGTCACCGGCTGGTGGAGGGCGAGGTTGACGTTGCCCTGCGGCGGCGTCGGGGCCTGCGGCGGGATGGCCGCATTCACCGTCAGCGTGGCGGGGTTGCTGTTCACGGAACGACCGGCGTTGTCGGTGACCACGACATCGTAGTTACCGGCATCGGCGGTGGCCGGGGTGAAGCTGAGCGTGGCCTGCGTGGCACCCTGGACCGGGGCACCGTTGTGACGCCACTGGTAGGACACCGTGCCGTTGGCCTGGACGCCGACCGTGAAGGTCACCGGCTGGCCCGCCGTCACCACGGCCGACTGCGGCTGGCCGACGATCTTCGGCAGCGGTGCGGCATACACCTCGAACTCCCACAGCGAGACACCGTACTGGCTGCTCTTCGCGGTGCTGTGCATGCGGACGTAACGTGCCGTCTGCGCGGCGAAGTCACGACGCTCCACGCCCCCCAGACCGGCGTACGGCTGGCTGCTGACCGACTGCCATGCATTGCCGTCGTTGGACACTTCGATCGTGTACTGGGTCGAGTAGGCATTCTCCCAACGCAGGATCACGTGGTCGAAGATCTGCTGCGAGCCCAGGTCGAGGGCAATCCATGCTTCCGGCTGGAACTTGGAACTCCAGCGGGTGGTGAAGTCACCATCGACCGCACCAGCCGGCGCGAGATAACCATCGTTCTCGTTGCCGTTGGACGTGGCCGTCGCATGCAGGGCGATGTTGGTGCCACCCTGCCCGTCACCCGGCGTACCGGTGCCCGGCTGGTTCGGGTTGCCCGGCTGGTTCGGCTGGTTCGGCGTGGTGCCGAAGACCGGGTCCACACCGTTGGTCGAGTTGTCGACCGTGAGCACGGCATCGCTGCTGACCGAGGTCAGGCCCTGCGCGCTCGTCACCTTGACGCGGAAACGTGCACCGTTGTCGGCTGCTGCAAGCGCCGTCGTCGTATACGTGCCGTCCGAGGTGCTGGACAGGAACGTTTCGACGTCATGGCCGTCGGCACCCTGGGTCACGCGGTACCAGTCGTAGGCAAACGGAGCCACGCCCGTCGCCACGGCCACGAACTTCGCCGCACGCGTCGCACCCACCGTCTGGCTGGCCGGCTGCGTTGCGATGCCCGGGGCGATGGCCTTGTTACCCAGCACGCAGAGCACGTGGCCCGGGTTGTTCTCGGCGACCACGCGATTGACCACGCCCTGCGACGTCACCTGGTAGGCGAACGTGGCATCGGTCGGGTCCTGGCCGTCCGTCCAGGTCGTCCATGCCCCCGGGAACGCCGCAGTCGAGGCATTCTGGCCACTGATGGCCAGCGCTTCGTCACGGGTCGGCAGACGCATGTTGTCCTTGGCGCACTTACCGGCGGCGACCGACTGGGTGAACTGCGCGCCCTGGTCGGTGAAGCCACGCTGGATGCGATCCCAGGTCAGGCCGCTGAGCGTATCGGTCACGTCGGTGGTCGGCTGACCATCGAGCTTGCCCGGCACGAGCTGGTAACGATCACCGGTGTTGCAGCAACCGGCCGAGTTGTAGACCTCGAACTCGTAGATCGAATAGCCGTAGTCGGTGGCACGCGTAACGCCCTGCATGCGGACGTAGCGACCCTTGACCGGCTGCGGGAAGGTCATGTCTTCCACGCCGCCCAGGCTGTTCGTGATTTCAGGCAATGCATCCTGGAAACCCGAGTCCGGGGAGTCGGAGTACTGCACCTTGTAGTCGGACGCGTGGGCGTTTTCCCACTTGATCACGACACGGTTGAACACGCGGGACGAACCCAGGTCCACCGTCAGCGACGCACCGTTGTCGCCGATCTTGGAGCCCCAGCGGGTGGTGCCGTCGCCGTCCACGGCCTGCCAGGAAGCGGTGCCGTTCGGGTTTTCGACTTCCGTGGAGGTCGTCGGCTTCTGGCGGGCCAGGTTCGCACCCGGCGGAGCCAGCGTGAGCTTGGCCGAGATGGTGGCCGCGGCGGCATCGCCCAGCACGTTGGTGACGGTTACCGAGTAGGTGCCGACGTCGTTCTGGGTGACACCGTTGACGGTCAGCGTGGGCTGGTCGTCGCCGATGGCCTGGCCGTTGTGCGACCACTTGTAGTGGAACGGCGAAGTGCCGGTCACCAACGACGTGACGTCGAAGGTGGCAGGCTGACCCGGATTGGCGCGAACGTCGGGCAGCGTACCGGTGAAGGCCGGCGGACGTGCCGGATTGACGGTGAGCTGCGCTTCCTTCGAACCCATCTGGCTGCCGAAGTTGCTGACCACGACGGAGTACGTGCTGCCGCTGTCGGAGACATTCAGCACGGGCGTGTCGTAGGTCAGGCCATTGGCATCCGGAATCACCTGGTCGTTCTTCATCCACTGGTACTTCAGCGTGGGCGAACCCGACGCACGCACCGTGAAATGAGCCGTCTGACCCTGGTCGACGTTAGCCGGCGCCGGGTCTTGCGAGATGGTCACCTGCTGGAAGGCCGAGACCGACAGCGTGGCCTGCGTCGATTCCTGGTCCGGACCCTGTCCATGCACCACGACGGTGTACTTCGCGTTGTTGTCGCCAAGCACCGTGGCAGGCGTGGTGTAGCTCTCCTGGTTCGCACCCTGGATTTCAACGCCGTTCTTCTTCCAGGTGAAGGTCAGCGGCGGAGCGCCGGAGGCCGTCACGGAGAAGTGGCCGACATCGCCCACGGTGACGCTGTCGTCGTTCGGCTGCGCGATGATCGACGGCGGACCGGAGACCGACGGGGCCTGCGGCACGGGTGCGATGTTGAACGACACCGAACCCGGCTTGAGGCCGGCTGCGGTGGCCGTTACCTGCACGGTACCGGTGGTGAACTTCGAACGCAGTGCGATCTTCTGCAAGCCACCTTCGAACTGCAGCTCGTGCGAGCCCGGCGCATGGTAGTAATGCATCGGTTCGGCGATGCCACCATTCGGATCGGGCACTTCACCCGCGCTGTAGTCGACGTAGGCCTGCGTACCGCCCTGGTAGGTCACCAGCGAGTCACCACTGGTGACGTCGAAGTTCACCTTCTGCGTAGCATCAGGCACCAGGTGGTTCTGCGCATCGAGCACACGGGCCACGATGAACGCCGCGTCGGAGCCGTTGGCAGTGACCTGGAACACGGTGCCGTCCGGCTTGCGGATGGGGTCCGTGGTGTTGACCACCTGCAGATCGATGTGATCGGCGGTGCCGGCGGTGTACAGGATGTCCTGAACCGGGTTGCCATTGCTGTCGGTGCGGACCACGCCACCGTCGATGCACTGGGCCACGGCCTTGCCAGACTGCCAGGTCACATTCCAGTGAACCTGACCCGGGAGCTTCGTGGTCTGCTCAGCCGTGCTGACGCCCACGATCTTGCCGGTGTTTTCGTCCACGGCACCGTTTTCGGCGTCGTACGAAGCGGTGTCGATGGAATCCCAGCGGTTCGGCACCTGGTCGGTGCCCTGCGGCACATCGTTGATCAACAGGCGCACGGCCGGGCAGTTGCTGAACGCATCCACCTTGATATCGCCACTGCGATTCCAGGTGTTGGCCAGCTTCACCATCGGCTTGACGCTGTACGGCATCCACACGGATTCGTAGATGTAATACAGCATGCGCGGGAAGCGGTTCGCGTCGGTCATCGACGCGTTGTTGCCGCGCGAGTTGTGACGGAAGGCCTTCACCGGCGTGCCGTCCGGATGCTTCACGATGTTGCCGTTCGCATCCAGCTGGTAGACCCAGTGCGTGGCATCTTCCAGGCCATCGACCTGTTCGATCACTTCACCCGGTGTATCGGCGTAGTACCACTGCGCCATGCCAAAGGTATTCACCGCACGCGCCTGCGAGAACGGCACGAGGTAGTTCAGGGCAAAGGCCAGCTCGGTGTCGTATGCACTGCGTGAACCACCCGGGCCCCAGTACTCGGCACCCCAGGCGGGCTTGTTCGGGAAGTCGACCTGGTGCAGGTGGGTTTCGCAACCGGCCTTCGAGCAGCTGAGGATGTCGCCGTTCTGGTCGTTCGGTGTACGGTCGGCGGCAGCGCGGGGGCTGACGTTGTCCCACTTGCGGGCAAGGGCGCGCAGTTCCTGTGCGAACGGCGTATCCATCTGGCCGTTGTCGTGTTCCCACGCAACGATCGACGGGTGGCTGCGATCGCGGATCACGATGTCACGATGGACCTCGCGCTTGATTGTCCACATGTCCTTGCACTGCTGGTAATCCTTGTCCGACGGATTGCACACGTTCGCAAAACCGTTCTCGCCGTCGCCGCTGGGCTGGACGATGAACACGCCCAGGGCATCGGCCGCATCGACGAATTCAGGACTGGACGGCGAATGGCCCGGACGCCAAAGGTTGCCGCCCATCGCAGCCATGTCCTTGAGGTCGCGCCACTGCTGTTCCTCGGGCACCGACGAACCCAGGGCCGGGTAGTCGTAACGGCCGGAACCGCCCACGAGATACTGCTTCTTGCCGTTGACGTAGGGAAAATCCTTGTCCCAGGTGATCATGCGGATACCCAGCGTGCTCTGCTTGGCATCCACCACCTGGCCGTCGATGCTGACGGTATGGATCACGTGGTAGAGATACGGCTTGCCGTCGGGGCTGCCGTTCGGGAACCACAGCGTGGGATTGGACACCGTCAGCGTCTGGTCGAAGATCGGCGTGGCGTTGTCGTTCTGCGGCTGGGTGGGTGCCAGCGTCTTGTCCTGCTGGTCGCGTGCCACTTCCACGCCGTTGGCGTCGACGATCTGGGTGATCAGCGTCACCGTCTTCGCTACGCCCGACTCATTGGCGACGTTGGTCTGTACGCGAATGGTTGCCGAGGAATGGTCGGCGCTCAGCGCCTGCGTGGCGACGTAGGTACCCCAGGTGTTCTGGCCGGCGTAGACGTTCTCGGGAATGTGCACGAGGTTCGTCACGTGCAGCTTTACCGGACGGAAGATGCCCGCCTCGGACTGGCCGAAGCGGAACGCACCGGAGAAGCCCGGATCCTCGAAGAATCCGCCACCCGAACGACCCACCTTGACGGCGAGCACGTCGGTGCCATCGAACTTCATGTACTGGATGACCGAAGGCGAGGTCAGGTCGACGATGTGCGGCAGGAAGCCGATCACATGGGTCGCCTGCGCGTCCGGCTGGCCCGGCTGGTTGAGCACGCCGGTACCCGGGATGAAGTGTCCATTGATGTACACACGGTCGCCCGTATGCGCACCTTCGAATTCCACCATGACCTTCTTGCCGCGCCACTGGGCGGAATTCGACAGCGTCGTGCGATACCAGCTGGTCTCGCCGTCCAGGCTACCCTGGCCGCCGCCGGACTCCTGGTTGATGAAGGTGGTGAAATCGTTGGCCGCGTGGGGCAGGCCCACGGTGAGCCACTTGCTGTCGTCGTAGTTGACGGCCGCACCATCATCCCCGTTGGGGAGCGGTGCGTAGACGTTGGGATCGTTCGGATTGACGATCGACTGCTTGGTGTACTTCCAAGGCTGGGCGCCGAGGTTGATGTCCTGGCGATCCGATGGCGCCACGGTCACGGCCTGCGCCGTGACCGTTACACCAAGGAGCGCAGTGGCGATGAAGGCCGCAAGCCTCCTGCGCCCCATGCTTCCTGGTGGTGCTACGGGATGACTCTTCATTGGGTGGTTCCCCTGGTTGAAGTCGCTGTCGGACAGCGCTTCCCCATCGCGCACGACGTGAAAAGCCGGCGATCCTTCCGCCGGCTTCCTTCGTCTTGCTCGTGGGTGGATCAACCAAGCCCTGGCTAACGGGCTGTACGAGCCCCGGCGTCGCTACCGGTTTGGACGTCCATACGCTGTCTTCACGCAGGATCATCCACGCAAGAAATGATCGTCACAATACAAATTGCCAGAAAATACGACAATTCCTGCGACCGGCATCGCAATTCGTGACGCGCTTCAGGGTTGACGCGTCACCGATAGATTTGAACAAGACGTCAGGCGGCTGTTCCACCGACTGTCATGCCATCGACGCGCAACGTCGGTTGACCGACGCCCACGGGCACACTCTGACCATCCTTGCCACACACGCCCACGCCTTCGTCGAGGGCGAGGTCGTTGCCGATCATCGAAACGCGCGTGAGCACGTCAGGCCCCGAACCTACCAGCGTGGCACCCTTTACCGGACGCGTGACCTTGCCGTCTTCGATGAGATAGGCCTCGCTGGCAGAGAACACGAACTTGCCATTGGTGATGTCGACCTGCCCACCGCCGAAGTTCACGGCATACAGGCCACGCTTCACCGAGCGGATGATTTCTTCCGGCTCACGGTTGCCGGCCAGCATGTAGGTGTTGGTCATGCGCGGCATCGGCAGCTGCGCGAACGATTCGCGGCGACCGTTGCCCGTGGACTTCACGCCCATGAGGCGGGCGTTGAGCTTGTCCTGCATGTAGCCCTTGAGGATGCCGTTCTCGATCAGCGTGGTGCACTCGGTGGGCGTGCCTTCGTCGTCGATGCTGAGCGAGCCGCGACGCCCCGGCAACGTGCCATCGTCGACCACGGTGACACCTTCGGCAGCCACGCGCTGGCCGATGCGGCCGGCAAAGGCCGAGCTGCCCTTGCGATTGAAATCGCCTTCAAGACCATGACCGATGGCCTCGTGAAGCAGCACCCCGGGCCAGCCCGGGCCGAGCACGACCGTCATGCTGCCGGCGGGCGCATCGACGGCTTCGAGGTTGACCAGTGCCTGGCGCACGGCTTCCTCGGCGAACGCGTGCGCACGACCGTTTTCGAGAAGCTCGCGATAGCCGTAGCGACCGCCACCGCCCGAATGTCCCTGCTCGCGGCGACCGCCCTGCTCGGCGATGACCTGCACGTTGAGCCGCACCAGCGGGCGCACGTCGGCCGCCAGCGTGCCATCGGAAGCGGCCACGAGGATGGTATCGAGCGTGGCCGACAGGCTGACCACCACCTGCTTCACGCGTGGATCGCGCGAGCGGGCATAGGCGTCGACCTCACGTAGCAGCGCGATCTTCTCTTCGTTGGGCAGGCTCTCTACCGGATCGATGGCGGGATACAACCCACGCCCCGTGGCAAGCGCCAGCGGCTTGCCTGCCCCTGCGCCACCCTGCGCAATGGCACGGGCGGCCTTCGAGGCTTCAAGCAGCTGGGGCAGCACGATTTCATCGGAGTAGGAGAAGCCGGTTTTCTCTCCCGAGATGGCGCGCACGCCCACGCCCTGTTCGATGGAATGGCTGCCATCCTTCACGATGCCCTCCTCCAGCACCCAGGATTCGCTGCGCGAATGCTGGAAGTAGAGGTCCGCCGCGTCGATCGAGGGCCCCATCAGCTGGGAGAACACGCGATCGAGATCGGTGGCGGCAAGGCCACCCGGGGTGAGCAGACGACGTTCGGCGAGGGTGATCAGGGAATCCATCAGGAATGGCCGGCAGTAGAACGGTAGAGCCCCGAGATGGGGCCGGAAACAACGAGATTAAACCTTCGGACGCCGTTTGGCAGCGCCAGCCGCCGCAGGCGCCTTCCGAGCGGGCAGCGTGCGGGACAGTTCGGACCACGGAATGATGGCGGCCAGTTCGTCTGCCAGCCAGCCGTGCGACGTCAGCGTGCCGGCTTGGCTGTCGAGGGTTCGCCCTTGTCGATGGGCGTCATCACGGGTTTTTCCCAGGTGCCGGTGACGTGGTAGCGCTTGCGCGCGGCCTGGTTGAGGCCGTGACCCAGAATGCCCTGCACGGCCAGGCCTGCCGCCGCGCCCACCGGGCCACCGGCCAGCGCGCCCACCACAGGCAGGCTGTTGCCGACATGGGGTACCACCAGCACTTCCTGGTCGTAATCGCGTGTGCGCAGGCCCGTGCGGCCCGTAATGGAAATCTCGGCCGCAGGGCCGCGGATCTTCAGGTTCTGTGTCGTGGCGTTGCCATCGGCGAAGCGGAAGTCGCCGTTGATCGAGTCGAATCCGAAACCCTTGCCGAGCACATCGCCGAAATCGAGCGCCAGGCGACGAGGCAGTTCCGTCACGGAAACCAGGCCAAACAGGCGGCCCACGCCGGGCTGCACTTCGAGGATGCGGCCATTGGCGATGTCGATCTTCAGCGTACCGTCCATGTTCGCCAGCGCCAGTGCAGAGGGGCCACCGGGCCAGACGGCGTCGAGGCGGGCCTCGGTGCGTCCGCCCTGGAAAATGCCGACAAAGCCCAGCGCATCGAGCATGCGTGCAACATCTTCGGACGCAAAATCCATGGCCAGGTGCGTGCGGCTGTTGTGCTCGTCGCCGTTCCAGTCGCCCGTGGCCGTGATTTGCACGTTCTTCGACTGCGCACGTATCTGATCGATATGCATGCCCTCGTCCGTGGGCCAGGTTTCCAGACGCGCCTCACCCAGCTTTGCCTTGCCCAGGCGAAGATCACTGACATGCAGGTGCAACGGCGGCAGGCTGGACGGCGTGACGCCCGTATCGGCGGCATCGGCCGGTTTCTTCGCCGCAGCCGAGGCGGCCGTGGCCGGTGCGGTGACATGGTCTTCGGCCTTGGCCACGGTCGCGGCCGCCGTGGTTGCAGCGCCAGCGGCGGCGCGCCCCTTCCTGGCCGCGTCTGCGGCGTCATCAGCCGCCGGCCACCACAGCTTGTCCATGCGCGCGGTAATGCCGCGACGACGAAGATCGTCATTGGGCACGGTCATCTCACCCACCATGCCATCGCTGTCGACACGCAACGAGAGCTCCTGCGGGCCGGGCTTCGCTACCAGGTGCATGTTGGTGAAATGCTGGCCGAAGACCTCGCCATCATCTGTCTGCAGATCGAGGTTATTGAGGCCGGGGCCGTCGCTTCCCGTGGCCGATCCCACGACGTATTGCACCCAGCCCGACACATCCAGGTGTGCCGACTTGCCGCCGATCAGGTATCCCGACGGCGGCAGGCTGGCCGGTGGCGTGGCACCGAGATTGAATGCCGCGGCCAGCGGCAGCTTGTTCTTTTCATCCGGCAGGCGCAGGCGCCCACGCACGACGTCACCCAGTGCAAGATCCAGCCGCGCACCGTCCACGGGCAACCCGATACGCACGGACAGCGGCTGCGGAGCGGCCGCAGGCTTCTTCACCGGCGTGGGCATCAGCAGTTCGACGCCACGCAGATCGGAATTGACGGTCAGCCACTGCGGGTCCGTTCCCTGATCGGCGCGATCCAGCTCGAAACCGACGCGGAAATTGCCGCGTCCCTTCGCGATATCGCCGAGCCATTTGAGGTTGTCGTAACCGGAGACCATCTCGTCGACGGTGAACGCCCCCGTGACCGAGGCCGTCACGATCTTGCCGGGATCGTCCGTGCCTCCGGCGATGGCGAGATCGAGATTGGCGGGTTGTCCGTGAAACGACGTTTTAAGGCCAGACGCCTTGAAGCCCTTGCCATCGAAACTCATCGGCCCCGTGATCTTGTCGAGCTTCAGCTTCCACTCGTTTGCAACGAGATCGGCATCCTTGATGGTGGCCTTGCCGTCGAGCGTGAAGTCTTTCGCGTCTTTCAGCGGCATGAGCAGGTTGAAACCGAACTCACCGGTGCCACCGAGTTTCATCTTGTCCAGCGCATCGCGGCTGTTGCCAGCAACCGGGCTGTTCTTCACGAAGTCGAGAAAACTGGTGCCTGTACCTGCGCCACTCACGCGCAGGTCGAGCATGCTTTCGCCGAAATCGGCAATGGTTGCCGTGGCAGCACTCACCGCATTGCCAAGGGAGTGCCCCTCGCTCGCGTCGATATACATGCCGTTGTCGATGAAGCTGGCAACGGCCGTGATGCCTTCGGCCTTTGGCCAGCCATTGCCGTAGTCGAGCACGGTATCGTCGATGAGCGCACGCGCTTCGAAGCGCCCCTGGTGCTCATGGAACGGGAAATCGCGAAGGTTGCCACGAATCACTGCGGAGCCACCGACGATGTGTCCGGAGACGAGGCCGCGATTGAGCCAGTTCTGCGCGCCTTCGGACATCGAGTGGATCGGCCAGAACAGCTTGGCAGCCGGCACATCGCCCTCGCCCAGCGCGACGTACATGTCCATGAAGGGACCGGTGTCTTCATGGGGCACCACGAATTCACCGCGCGCCTGCCCGCTGAATCCCTCGCCATGGAAATCGAGGGGGTCCACGCCGATGTGCCAGTCGTCGTCTTCACGATAAACCGTCACGTCACCTTCGATCGCTGACATCGCGAACGGTTTGCGGAACACACCGGTGGCGTCGATCGTGGTGGCCTGCCGTGGCAGGCTGAGGGTGAGCGCCTCGGCATCGCCGAATACTTCGCCCTTGAGCGAAGACAACCCGGGCAGCTTGCCGCTCGCATCGATGCCAAGGCCGGAGAACGTGGCATGCGCGAAGCTCAGGCCGTCATCGGAATTCCAGTCGGCGCGGACACTGTCGAACTGCCCGCGCGGATGACCTTCGCCCAGCCAGCGGGCGATGGATGGTGACAGGTCGGGAAGTACGCCCGCCCACGGCGCCAGCGGCGCAAGATCGAGCTTGCGGGCCACGATGGTGCCCTCGCTGCGCGTGCCTGCGCTCTTCAGCAACAGGGCCAGATCGCTGCCGTCGCGCCCCGCCCAGTCGATACGCTGGCCATCGGCGTTGCGATGCAGGTCGATGATGCCGTGCAGCCCGGACGTCGCCACGGTGCGCTCGGGGCCACGCACCTTCAGATCGTCGAGATCGATGCGCGATGTGGCCCTGACCACGTGAGCGTTGCGCCAGTCGAGCCAGGCCTCGAAGCTGCCTCGCCCCGTGGCGAGCGAATAACCCGCCATGTCGAAATCGGACGTGAGCGCGGCGAAGTCCACCTCGCTGCCCTTCACATACACCTTGCCATCGGAACCGTCGACAGCGAAGCGGCCGGCAGCGGTGAGCAGGCCACCACCCTTGTCGCGGCGCAACGTGCCACCGACGCGAACGGCTTGCCCTTGCAGGCTGATGCGCAGCTGATCGGCAATGAGTGCGTAATCGCGCCCCGTCGTTTCATCCGCAATATCCAGGCGCAGGTTGCCCAGCCACAGATCGGCGGAGAGATTGCCGAAGGATACCTTCTGCGTATTACCGCCGGCACCGAAGCCATCGATGCTCCAGCGTCCGTCCGGCGCGCGTCGCAGGCCAAGACGCAGATCGCGCAGGCGCAGGTTGAGCAGATGACGCGACGGCAGCACGAAGGCACCGAAGTCGAGCTTCACCGCGGCCTGCGGCAGATGCAGCGTATCGCCGCCCTCCGTGCTCTCCACGGTGACATCGCGCATCACGAACAACGGACCCGACGGACGCCAGAAGCCTTGCAGCGAGGCGAAGTGAACGGGCTTGTGCAGTTTTTCGCTGAGCAGTGCCGCCACGCGCTCCGGGTAGCGCGCCGCGAGGGGCAGCAGCAACTGCCCCATGGCCATCACGATGGCGAGCGCAACCAGCACGCTCGCGACCAGCCCCAGAAGGAAGAACCGCAGGCGTCTTGCGCGATGGCGCCAGGCCGGACTCACCGGCCCGGAATCCGGCGGTGACCGCCGGGCTTAGAGGAGTACGACATCGAACTGTTCCTGCGAATAATGCTCTTCGGCCTGGAAGCGTATGCTCTTGGCGATGAACTCTTCCAGTTCGGCCACGGCGGCCGATTCCTCTTCGAGGATGCGTCCCACCACTTTCGGGCTGGCCATCACCAGGAGCTTCTGTGCGTTGAACTGGCGCACTGCACGGGTGATCTCCCGGAAAATTTCATAGATGACGGTTTCGGCCGTCTTCAGCGTGCCGCGACCGCTGCACGCCGGGCACGGCTCGCAGAGCTGGCGTTCGAGGCTTTCCGTGGTGCGCTTGCGCGTCATCTCCACGAGGCCCAGGGCCGACATCGGATAGACGGTGGTTTTCGCGTGGTCGCGCTGGAGGCCTTTTTCCAGCATGCGCAGCACCTGGCGCTTGTGTTCGTCTTCCACCATGTCGATGAAGTCGATGATGATGATGCCGCCCAGGTTGCGCAGCCGGAGCTGGCGCGCGGCAGCCTGCGCCGCCTCCAGGTTGGTGCGGTACACGGTTTCCTCGAGGTTGCGGCTGCCGAGGTAGCCGCCCGTGTTCACGTCGATCGTGGTCATCGCTTCGGTCTGGTCGACGATGAGATAGCCGCCCGACTTCAGCGGCACCTCCTTGCGCAGGGCGCGCTGGATTTCATCCTCCACGCCATACAGGTCGAAGATGGGCCGCTCGCCGGAATAATGCTCTACCCGGCCCGACAGCACCGGCATGAACTTCTGCACGAATTTGACGGTTTTCTCGTAGGTTTCGCGTGAATCCACGCGCACCTTCTCGATGCCCTCGTTGAGCGAATCGCGCAGCGAACGCAACGGCAGCGAAAGTTCTTCGTAGACGCGCTCGCCGAGTTTCGCCTTCGCGATGTTTTCCTGCACCACGCGCCATACCTTGCCCAGGTAGGTCACGTCGAAGGCCAGGGATTCCTCCGACTGGCCTTCGGCATTGGTGCGCACGATGTAACCCAGCGGGTTTTCACCAATGAGCGGGGTGATGACATCCTTCAGGCGCTGGCGCTCGGCTTCGTCCTCGATGCGTACGGAAACGCCAAGCGTGCGCGAATGCGGAAGCAGCACGAGGTAGCGCGAGGGAATCGACAAATGCGTGGAGAGTCGCGCTCCCTTGCTGCCGATGGGGTCCTTCACCACCTGCACCACGATTTCCTGGCCTTCGTGCACCAGTTCGCTGATGGGAGGGACGGGGCCATGGCCGTTGCTCTTGCCTTCGGCAGCATCCGTGGCCTGCACGGGCGCACGCACGATATCCGAGGCATGCAGGAACGCGGCGCGCTCAAGCCCGATCTCCACGAAGACCGCCTGCATGCCGGGCATCACCCGCTGCACACGGCCCTTGTACACGTTGCCCACGTAGCCGCGCTTCTGCGCGCGCTCGACGTGGACTTCCTGCAACATGCCGTTTTCAACGATCGCGACGCGTGTCTCACGCGGCGTGACATTAATCAGGATCTCCTCGCTCACCGCCGCCCCTTTTCCTTTGTTCACCGCACTTTATAGCCCGCGTGCGGACGATATGTCACTGACCCCGGAGAAGTCGTGAAGTTTCGTACAGCGGAAGGCCCATCACGCCGGAATACGTGCCCGACAGATGGGAGATGAAAGCGGCCGCGCCGCCCTGGATGGCATAGGCTCCCGCCTTGCCGAAACATTCGCCGCCGGCCACGTAGGCGGCGATCTGCGCGTCGTCGAGCGCTGCGAAGCGCACCGTGGATATGGCCACCTCGCCACGCTCTCCAGCGGCGTCCTTCAGCCATACGGCCGATACCACGCGGTGTTCGCGGCCGGAAAGGCGCTGCAACATCGCGGTGGCATCACTGGCATCGCGGGGCTTGCCGAAGACTTCGTCGCCAAGAATCACTTCGGTGTCGGCAGACAGCACGCGTGCCACCGGGTCGGCGGCCACCAGCGCATAGCCAGCGCGCGCCTTGTCCAGCGCCACCCGCGAGACATACGCATCGGGCGACTCCCCGGACTGGCGGATTTCCTCAACATCGACGTCGAGCGTCTGGAACGCCACGCCCATCTGGCCAAGGAGTTCGCGGCGACGCGGGGACTGAGAAGCCAGGTAGAGCACGGCGTTTCCTTCAGGCGCGGTGATAGGGATGCCCTGCCACGAGCGTCGTGGCGCGATAAAGCTGCTCGGCAAGCACGAGGCGGACAAGCATGTGCGGCAGCGTCAGCGGCCCTAGCGACCAGCTCTGGTCCGCGCGCGCCAGCACCTCGGGCGCATGCCCGTCGGGGCCACCGATCAGGAAGGCCAGGTCGCGCCCACCCATGCGCCACTGTTCAAGCTGGCGGCCCAGGTCTTCGCTGGACCAGGTCTTGCCACGCCCATCAAGCGCGACGACATGGATATCGCGAGGAAGCGCGGCGAGGATGGCCGCACCCTCATCGAGGGTAGCCTTCACATCATCGCGGCCCTTGCCACGAATGCCGGGTTTGATCTCGACCAGATCGAGCGGAAGCTCGTGCGAAAGCCGTTTGCGATATTCGGCGAAGCCTTCGGCCACCCAGGCCGGCATGCGTTCGCCGACGGCGATGAGGCGAGCCCGCATCGCGGGCGTCAGTCGTTGGCGGCGGCGTCGGCACCGTCGTCGCCGACGGTCCACAGACGCTCGAGCCCATAGAACTCGCGGATACGGGGCAGCATGACGTGGACGATGACGTCGCCCAGGTCGACCAGCACCCATTCGGCCTCTGCCTGGCCTTCAACGCCAAGCGGCATCACGCCGGCTTCCTTCGCGAACTTCACCACCTCATCGGCGATGGACTTCACGTGGCGGGCCGAGGTGCCCGAGGCGATGAACAGGGTATCGGCGACGGAGGTCTTGCCGCGGACGTCGATTTCACGGACATCCTTGGCCTTGAGGTCTTCAAGGGCTGCGACGACGCGCTGGCGGAGTACTTCGTTGCCGTCGGCGGAGCGGGCCTTGCGGGGGGCGGGAGAACTCAAGATAAGAAAACCTCGTACGGCGGGAATGCCGGTCTGTCGGGGCGGATTATAACCGCCCGGCACGCGCCACGCGTCAAATGCCCGCGCAGGCCCGTCAGCCGGACGGAATCACCATGATCGAGCCGATTCGCACGTTGTTGTCGGTCATCTTGTTCGCCAGCTTGAGCGCCCCGACCGACACCCCGTACTGCTGGGCAATGCCTGTCAGGGTCTCGCCGCGCGTTACCCGGTGCACGTCGCGCACGTTGTCGTCCGCCCGGCCGCGCGATTTCGGTGTGTCGGCCCTGGCCACCACGCTGGTTTTCGGGGCTTTCGGCTCGGGCGCCACGGCCCGGCTGGCCGATTTTACGGCGTCGGAGGCCACGGCATTGGCATCGGAAGCCACCGCCGGGGCGGCTGGCGCGGATGCCGCCGTGCTGGCCAGCGAGGTGCCATTGCGACGCGCTGCCTGTGCCGCGAACCAGGTTCCCGGCGGCGGCATGGACTCGAAGTAGTTGCGCACGCCGCCCAGCACGGCGGTGGCCAGTTCGCGACGATGGCTGTCATCGCGCAGGCGGCGTTCTTCGGCCGGATTCGTAATGAAGGCCGTTTCGACCAGGATCGACGGCACGTCGGGCGAGCGCAGCACCACGAAGTTGGCACGCTCCACATAGCCGCGATGCGTGGGACCCAGGCGGCCCAGGGCTTTCAGCACGTTGCCTGCGATGGATTCGCTGGCCTGCATGGCGTAGCCCTGCTGGAGATCGAGCAGCACCGCAGCCAGGCTGTCGTCCTTGTCGTCCAGCGAGACGCCGCCCACCAGGTCGGCCCGGTTTTCACGATCGGCCAGCCAGCGGGCGGCTTCGGAGGTCTTGCCACGCGGCGACAGCACCCAGACCGAGGAGCCCTTGGCGTCGCTGTTCTTGAAGGCATCCGCGTGGATGGACACGAACATGTCCGCATTGTGCTCGCGGGCGATCTCGTAACGGCGCTTCAGCGGGATGAAATAGTCGCCGGTGCGGGTCAGGAAGGCCTGCATACCCGGCTGGCGATTGATCTGGTCGGCCAGCTCGCGGCCCACCTGCAGGGTGACGTCCTTCTCGCGCAGGCCCGTAGCGCCACGAGCACCCGGATCTTCGCCGCCGTGACCCGGATCGATCGCCACGATGACCTTGCGCTCGCCCGTGAGCGGGGGCGGCACCTTGCCCGGCGCCACGGCACGTCCGCGCGAACCGCGCGACGATCGGGTCACCGGTGCCGGTGGCGGCGTCGGAGCGTCGGCAACCGCGGGGGTATCCCCGCTGTCGCCGGGCGAATTGTCACCTGGATCGCTCTGGCCGCCCGGATACAGATCCAGCACGAGCCGGTAACCGTAGTCGCCGGCCGGCTTGAGCAGGAAGCTCTTCGGCTTGGCCTGGGTATCGACCTTGGCCGTCATGCGGGCGTTGCCGCCCTGCTTGCCCGACGACATCGACTTGAACAGGCCCTGGGCGCCGGGCGCCGAGAAATCGCCGGAAACGGAGCTACCGGCGATATCGAGTACCACCGTGCCCGGGACATCGCCCTGGGACATCTTGTAGGTGGCCGGGCCGGACAGGTCGAAGACCACGCGCGTGTACTCGGGCCCGGCCCAGACGCGCGCGGCCTTTACATCAGCCGCCACACCCATGGCAGGAGCCAGCGCCGTGACGGCTGCCACGCACGCGATAAGGCCGAGTTTGCTAGTGATTCCCCACATATGGCCGGATTGAACTGCAAGCGCCCGCTGATTGCAAGATTTTTTCCCTTGGTAATCCATAACCTGCAAACACTTCGTCAACGACCGTACAGGTATGGTCCACAACCTGACTATGCAGGAGCGTGCCTCGCGCGCGCCGCGCGGGGCGAAGTGTGAGATTTCGCGCAGGACGGGTCGCGCGCGAGGCGCGCTCCTACAGGCCCAGGGCTTGTACGAGGCGGCGACCGGCTTCGGAGCGGGGCTGGAAGCCCACGACGCGTCCCATGCCGTCATGTCGGAAATACAGCTCCAGGTCGACCGGCGGCAGCGCACCCTGCCCTCGTTCGGGCCACTCGACGAGCACGATCGCGCCCGGCTCGGAGAGACTGTCCAGCCCCAGCCATTCCAGCTCACCGGGATCGGCGATGCGGTAGAGATCGAGGTGGAAGGCCCGGCGTTCGCCGATGTCGTAGCCTTCGACGAGGCTGTAGGTGGGGCTTTTCACCCGCTCGCCCACACCCAGCGCCTTGAGGAAGGCCCGGGCAAAGGTGGTCTTGCCGGCCCCGAGATCGCCATGCAGGAAGGCAACCAGGCCGTCGGGCAAGACCTCGGCCAGGCGCCTGCCCAGGGCCAGCGTGGCTTCTTCGTCCGCCAGGATCAGTTCCATGCTCATGCCTCCAGCCCGTTGACGAGCCGGCGCAGCGGCGTAAGGAGATCCCCTGCCAGCAGGCCACGTTCGCCCTCGCGCGCAGCGACATCCGCCGCCCGGGCGTGCAGTCCCACGCCGAGGCAGGCGGCTTCATAAGGATCGCATCCCTGCCCCAGCAAGGCCGCAATGATGCCTGTCAGCGTGTCGCCCATGCCGCCACTGGCCATGCCCGGATTACCCCAGGGGCAGACCGAGACGCGACCATCCGGCGCCACGACCAGGCTGCCATTGCCTTTGAGCACCACGACGGCGGCATGCCGGCGCGCCAGCTCGCGGGCTGAGGCGAACCGGTCAGCCTGTACTTCTGCGGTGGACACACCGAGCAGACGCCCGGCCTCGCCCGGATGCGGAGTCAGCACGATGTGCCGCGGCAAGGCGCGTGGCTCGGCATGCAACAGGTTGAGGCCGTCGGCATCGAGCACCGTCGGCAGGCCTGCATCCAGTGCCGTCGTCCACAGGGCATGCCCCCAGGCGCCCTGCCCCAGGCCCGGACCAAGCGCCACCACGGAAGCTTTTTCCAGCATCGGGGCGAGCGCCTGCAGACCGTTGACGCCATGGGCCATCAGCTCGGGACGCGCCGCGTTCATCGGCATCACGTTCTCGTCGCGGGTGGCGACGCTGACCAGGCCCGCGCCCGTACGCAACGCGGCTTCGGCGGCCATGCGCACGGCACCCGCCGTGCCGTGGTCGCCACCGATGGCAAGCACGTGGCCGTTGTTTCCCTTGTGGGAATCGCGCGGGCGACGCGGCATGGCCGCAGGTTGCAGCAGCACGGCATCAGGGGTGCCGCGTAGATCGGGCGGCACGCCCAGGTCGAACAGTTCGATATCGCCGGCCAGCTCGCAGCGCCCGGTATGCAGGCCGCGCTTGTGGACGATGAAGCTGGCCGTCGCGGTCGCCCGCACCGCCACGCCAGGAGTGGCCCCGGTATCGGCAGAGAGGCCGGAGGGTACGTCCAGCGCCAGCACGGGAAGCCCCGAAGCTGAGATGGCCTCGATGGCAGCCTGCGCGTCGCCTTGCGGCGCACGGTTCAGGCCCGTGCCATAGATCGCATCGACCAGCACGTCGAGGTTGCCCAGCGTGCCGGGCCACGGCTGCGGCAGCCCGCCTTCCGCCAGGAAAGCCTCGCGCGCCCTGGCAGCGTCGCCTTCCGAACGAGGCTCGCCCAAGGCGAACAACTGCACGGACAGGCCCGCGCGCAAGGCATCGCGACCGACCAGGTAACCATCACCGCCGTTGTTGCCAGCGCCACAGACGATGCCGATGCGCGAGGCCTGAGGCCAGCGGCGCCGGAGCATCGCAAAGGAAGCCGCCGCCGCACGTGACATCAGCTCGAAACCAGGGATGCCGGCGTCGGCAATCGCCCTGGCGTCGATGCGGCGCGACTGCTCGGATGTATAGAGAGCGGTATCGGGAGAGATGGCGGTCATCCGGCAATTATAGGAGCCCCCGGTAGAATGGACGCATGCACGATCCCGCCGCCACCGACTACGCCGCCCTCGCCCGGGACATCAAGCACTGGGCCCGTGAACTCGGCTTCGCCGACGTGGGCATTGCCGGTACCGACCTGGGCCACGACGAGGCCTACCTCGAACGCTGGCTGGCCGACGGCCACCATGGCGAGATGGACTACATGGCACGGCATGGCACGCGGCGCAGCCGCCCTGCGGAGCTGGAGCCCGGCACGCTGCGGGTGGTGTCGGTACGCATGGATTACATCCCGCCGGGCACGGCCAATGCGTGGGGCGTGATCCACGATGGCGAGAAGGCCTATGTGGCCCGTTACGCCCTGGGCCGCGACTATCACAAGGTGATCCGCAACCGTCTGCAAAAGCTGGCCGCACGCATCACCGAACGCGTCGGCAACTTTGCCTATCGTGCCTATGTCGACTCCGCGCCCGTGCTTGAAAAGGCGCTTGCGCGCAATGCCGGCCTGGGCTGGATCGGCAAGCACACCGTCTTGATCAACAAACGTGCGGGGTCGTACTTCTTCCTTGGCGAGCTGTACACCAACCTGCCGCTGCCCATCGATGAACCCGCCAGCGCACATTGCGGCAGCTGTCGCCGCTGCATCGATATCTGTCCTACGCAAGCCATCGTGGCGCCTTATCGGCTCGATGCACGCAAATGCATTTCCTATCTCACCATCGAGCTGAAGGGCAGCATCCCCGAGGAACTTCGGGCACCGATGGGCAACCGTGTTTTCGGCTGCGACGACTGCCAGCTCATCTGCCCCTGGAACAAGTTCGCGCAGGATGCGACGGAGCCTGATTTCGCTCCGCGACATAGCCTGGATGGCGCAAAACTGGTCGAGCTGTTCGGATGGAGTGAAGAAACCTTTCTCTCACGCACCGAAGGCATGGCCATCCGGCGCACGGGCTACGAGGGCTGGTTACGCAACCTGGCGGTTGGACTGGGCAATGCACCGACAAGTGCCGATGTCGTCAGCGCACTTCAATCCCGTGCCCATCATGCTTCCGATGTCGTGCGTGAACATGTCGCATGGGCGATGAAGCAACACGGCATGACGTGACGACAACGCGTAGCCGTCGCTACGCACCCATCAGCCTCGCCCTGTACGAAGCCGGCGTTTCGCCGAGCACCCTGCGAAACAAGGCAATAAAGGCGCTCGCCGTGGCATAGCCCAGGTCCAGGGCAATCGTCACCACGGGGCGTTGGTCGGCCAGCATTTCCAGCGCCTTGAGCAAACGGGCGCGCTGACGCCATGCACTGAAGTGAAACCCTGTTTCCGCGATAAAGCCACGGCCAAGCGTGCGTTCGCTGACCGCCGCCACGGCTGCCCAGTAGGTAACGCCGCGCTGATCCGACGGGTCATCGATAAGTGCTGTCGCGACGCGCAGAAGACGTGGATCGCTGGGTAGCGGAAGGCCGAAGGACTCCGACGGCAAGCTGCCGATTTCATCGAGTATCACCCCTGCAACGCGCTCATCCGCAGCCGTCCTTTCGCCGGGCAACCAGCTGGCGGCCCGGAACACCGCCTCCCGCAACAGCGCCGATGAACGGATCGCGCATGGCCTCGAAGGCAGGTTCATGCAGGCAGGTTCATCCACGTAGACCGTCCACCCATCCATGGCACCATGCGACCGGGCCCAGTGAACACAGTGAGGTGGCATCCACACCGCATGGATGGCAGGCACCACGCCAACACCTTGTTCCGTGCCGACAGTCAGCAGCCCCCTCACCGAACCCAGAAGCTGTCCCTCGGGATGGCGGTGCGGCAAGGACCGGTGCCCGGCCGGATTGGTGCCACGCACCGCCACGATCGATTGACCCGCGGGCAAGGGCAGATAGGTCGCGACGTAATCAGCCATGACGTATTTGAGCTATGGATTGACGGGAATAGCTTACTCCGGTCAGCAAGCGCCGCACTAAGGTGCTCCACGGAGGTGACACCATGACCACGAAAACCAAACCATCGCCCCTGGATCCCCTGGCGCAGGCCACCATCGACGATCTGCACGCCATGGCGAAGCGACAGCTGAGGTCCATGCTGGGCCATTACCTGCCCCGTCTTCCGGCCATGCTGCTGGGAAGGCCTGTCAGACCACCGAAGGACATGAGCTTCTTCGACGACAAGATGCTGCCTATCGATCAGGCACAGGGCGAGCTGCTTTACCTTCTTGCCCGCTCACGAAACGCCCGGCATATCGTGGAGTTCGGAACATCGTTCGGCGTATCCACGATCTATCTGGCTGCAGCAGTCCGCGACAATGCATCGGGCGGCAAGGTCATCGGTACCGAACTCGTACCCGCAAAAGTCACCCGCGCCCGCGCTCACCTGCAACGGGCTGGGCTGGCCGAATACGTCGACATAAAAAGTGGTGACGCGCGGGAAACGCTTCGGGAGGTTGCCGACGGTATCGATTTCCTTCTGCTCGACGGGTGGCCACGACTCGCGGCCGATATCCTGCACATCGTGGAACCTCGCCTGGCGAAAGGTGCCGTCGTCGTACTCGACAACGTCGGCCAGTTCCGTGCCGAACTGGGTTCGGCCATCGACCGGCTCACGCGCGCGCCGTTCCGGTCGGCAACGCTCCCCTTCAAGGGCGGTACGCTGGTGAGCCTCTTCGAGGGAGCCTGACGACGGGCGTCGTCAGGCGATCCGGACTCAGGCGTCCTTGAGCATCGTCCCGGTATCCAGCCAGCGCTGGTGCCAGGACAGGGCTTCCGGCAACAGGTGCGGCGTGTGCTTGCCAAAGCTGGCACGCGAGGCACGGTCGAAATAATCCTCCAGCTGCGCGCGATACGACGGGGCTACGCAACGATCGATCAGCTGGCGCGCACGATGACGCGGCGGCAGTCCGCGCAGGTCGGCCAGACCGTGCTCGGTAACGACGATGGAAACGTCGTGCTCGGTGTGGTCCACATGGCTCACCATGGGCACGATCGCCGAGATGCTGCCGTTCTTTGCCGTACTGGGGCTCAGGAAGATGGAAAGGAAACTGTTGCGGGCGAAGTCACCCGAACCACCGATGCCGTTCATGATGCGGCTGCCCATGACGTGTGTGGAATTCACGTTGCCATAGAGATCGGCTTCGATCATGCCGTTCATCGCGATACAGCCAAGGCGGCGCACAAGCTCGGGATGGTTCGAGATCTCCTGCGTGCGCATGATGATCCGCTCACGGTAGAAAGCGATGTTGCGCTTGAACTCCTCGTTGGCCTCGGGGCTCAGGGCAAAGCCCGTGCAGGAAGCCACCTTGAGCACGCCACTGCGCAGCAGATCCAGCATGCCATCCTGGATCACCTCGGTGAACGCGGAGAGGTCGCGGAAACCACTGCTGGCCAGGCCCGCCAGCACGGCGTTGGGAATATTGCCGACACCGGACTGCAAGGGCAGCAGGTTCGCCGGCAAGCGCCCCTTGGCCACCTCGTGCTTCAGGAAGTCGATGAGGTGTTCGGCGATACGCTCGCTGGTGGCATCACCCGGTGTGAAGGGGCTATTGCGATCCGGACCATGCGTGCGCACGACCGCAACGATCTTGTCAGGGTCGCAGTGCAGCGATGTCTCGCCGATGCGATCGTCAGCGTGCACCAGGGGAATGGGCTTGCGATGCGGTGGCAATGCGGTTCCGTAGTAGACATCGTGCATGCCGTCGATGCCTTCCGGCTGCCAGTCGTTGACTTCAACGATGACCTTCTTCGCCAGATCGAGCCAGGTCTTGTTGTTGCCTATCGAGGTAGACGGAATCAGGCTGCCATCCTCGCGAATGCCGGCGACTTCAATCACGGCGGTATGGATGTCACCGTAGAAGCCAAACCATACATGCTGGGCAACATGGCTCAGGTGGATATCGATGTAATCCAGCGTGCCGGCATTGATCCGCTGGCGCGCGTCGGGATCGGTCTGGAACGGCATGCGCAACGCGATGCCATCGGCCTTCGCCAGCGCGCCATCGAGTTCAGGCGCCGTGGAGGCGCCCGTCATGAGGCGGATCTTGAAATCCCGCCCGTCGACATGCGCATCCTCGATGCGACGCGCCAGGGCCAGGGGCACCGCCTTCGGATAGCCCGACCCCGTGAAACCGCTCATCGCCACGGTTTCGCCGGGCTGGATCAGCGCGGCGGCCGCTTCGGCAGAGACCACGCGGTCGCGCAGGAGGGAATGGCGGATTCGCTCGGTGGACATGGGACAAGCTCGGGGGATGGGGAGTGCCCATTATCCTCCCCGGCCGCCGTGACGAGACATGCGACCATCGTGGGATGGACGCTACTGCGATCCATGTAGGAGCGCGCCTCGCGCGCGACAGAGTCATGCGACCACCTGTCGCGCGCGAGGCGCGCTCCTACAACAGCTTTTCAGGCCATACCGGCCGACTTGCGGGTAATCAGCATTGCCAGCTCAAGCGACTGCTCGTAGTTCAGGCGAGGATCGACCATCGACTTGTAAGCCCGGTCGAGATCCTGTTCCACCAGCCCACGCGCGCCACCCAGGCACTCGGTGACGTTCTCGCCGGTAAGCTCCAGATGCACGCCACCCAGGCGTGTACCCGCGGCCGCATGGATATCGAAGGCCTGATCGAGCTCGCCCGCGATATTGGCAAAACGCCGGGTCTTGTAGCCGTTGCTGGTGCTCTCGGTATTGCCATGCATGGGATCGGCCACCCAGAGCACGCGACGCCCTTCACGCTTCACGGCTTCCAGCAGCGGCTGCAACTGCGTGGCGATCTTGTCGTTACCCATGCGGTGGATCAGCGTGAGGCGACCCGGCTCTTCATTCGGGTTGAGCACGTCGATCAGACGCAGCAGGTCGTCCGGCTGCACCGTCGGCCCCACCTTCACGGCGATCGGGTTGCGGATGCCACGGAAATACTCCGTATGCGCACCGTCGAGCGCCGCCGTACGCATGCCGATCCACGGGAAATGCGTGGACAGGTTGAACCAGCCGTCCTGGCGCGGCACGCGGCGGGTCAGCGCCTCTTCGTAGTGCAGCAGCAAGGCTTCGTGCGAGGTGTAGAAATCCACGCGCGAGTACGAAATGGATTCACCACCCAGGGTTTCCATGAAGCGCAGCGAGTCGCCGATGTTGGCAACCATGCGCTTGTACTCCACCGCCAGGGGCGAATGATCCACCCACGCCAGATCCCAGTACTCGGGATGGTGCAGGTCGGCAAAACCACCGTCGATGAGCGCGCGGACGAAGTTCATCGTCATGGCCGAACGGGCATGCGCCTTGATCAGGCGACGCGGATCGGGGCGGCGCGCCTCCGGGGTGAATTCCGGGCTGTTCACCAGGTCGCCGCGGAACGCTGGCAAGGTGATGCCGTCGCGGGTTTCGGTATCCGCCGAGCGCGGCTTGGCGTACTGGCCCGCAAAACGCCCCACGCGCAGCACCGGCTTCTTCAGGCCATGGACGAGCACGAGACTCATCTGCAGCAGCACCTTGAGACGGTTGGAGATGATCGGGCTGGTGCAGTCGGCAAAGCTCTCGGCGCAATCGCCACCCTGGAGCAGGAAACGCTCGCCGACCTGAGCCTCGGCGATGGATTTCTTCAGCGCCAGGATCTCCCAGGAGGTGACCAGCGGCGGAAGCTCGCCAAGCTGGGCCAGGGCCCCATCCAGCTCGGGGATGTCTTCATAGGTGGGTTGCTGGAGAGCGGTCCTCGACCGCCACGAACCCGGTACCCAGTCGGGGGACGGGGAAGTTACGGCTTTGAGGGAGTGCTGCATGACGGGGGTGCCTGCGTTAAAGCGCCTTTGGCGGCGCGGAAAGTCAACGAACGGAACGACGGACGGCCACGAGGGCCCAGATGACGAGGACGACGAACCAGAGCAATGTCCAGCCCGGCATCGGGATACCCAGGATCGGCTCAATCTTGGCGCACTCACCCGAACCGGTGAACGCGAGCTTGAGCATCTTCATGAAGGGAAAAGCGTCGAACAGATACCCCAGGCCAGGGCCGCACGCCGGCACCTGGTCAGCCGGGAGGCTCTGCAACCACAGGTGGCGACCGGCCGTGACGATGCCCCAGATACCGCCCAGGGTGACCAGCGTGGCGTAGACAGCCCGCGTCTTCGTGCTCCGCGGCGCATGCAGGCCGCCGATGAGGAAGAACAACCCCATGGTGCACACCGCGATCCGCTGGAAAATGCACAGCGGGCACGGATCGAGATTCATCACGTACTGGGCGTAGAGAGCAAAACCCATCAGCGCCGCACAGACGACAAACGCGGCGAGGTAGCGGGTACGGAAAGACCAGGTCTTGGGATTCATGGCGCGCCGGGGCGTTGCGGGATACCCACGTTAACGCTTTGTGCATGCCGTTGTCAGTAGGCCGCCGAAGTTTCGTCTGCAACCATGTCAATGATTTGCAAAGACATCTGTCACCCGGAAAGCCGATTTCCTGTCAAAACGGCCATTTACACCAGCCACACCGATGGCAGACGGCGATTGATCTCATGTATGACGAAAATTCCTGCGGCAAAACGCCGCTGCCCGCAACGATCCCGGCCATCCACGCAAGCACAGGATTGTGTAGGAGCGCGCCTCGCGCGCGACCGTTTGAACCGAAACGATGAAGGCATTCGCGATAACCGGTCGCGCGCAGGCGCGCTCCTACAAGGGCGCGGTAGCCCAAAGGTTTTCCCACACGATCACCGTGAAATGAGCAGAGGCGGCGGGGGCGGCCCTTGGCGCGACTTGATGGAGGCGAGGGAGCTGACTGCATCCGCGAAGGGTGCTCGCGTAAGCATACTCATGGCTAAATAGCCATCGCCGACACGGTCGGATACAACCCCTCCGGTAGCACCGCAACGTTGTAGGAGCGTGCTTGCGCGCGACCGTTTGAACCGAAACGATGAAGATGTTCGCGATAACCGGTCGCGCGCAGGCGCGCTCCTACAACAGCCTGCGATCACGTTCGGTAGAGGCGACCGCGCACGAGTGCCGAGCGCGAGGCCTAACAGCGAGCCCTGCGAAGCGAACACTCCAAACGCATAAAAAAACCCCGGCAGGTCACCCGGCCGGGGTTTCGATGACGCTTGATGCCTGACGCTTACTCGGCGTCGACGGCGTCGGTCTGCTGCGGACGATCCACGAGTTCGACGTAGGCCATCGGGGCGTTGTCGCCCGGACGGAAGCCGCACTTCAGGATGCGCAGGTAGCCGCCGGGACGCTCGCGGTAGCGGGGGCCGAGCTCCACGAAGAGCTTGCCGACAGCCTGCTTGTCGCGCAGACGCGCAAAAGCAAGACGACGGTTGGCGACACCATCGGTCTTCGCGAGCGTGATGAGCGGCTCGGCGACGCGACGGAGTTCCTTGGCCTTCGGGAGGGTGGTGCGGATGAGCTCGTGCTTGATCAGCGACGAAGCCATGTTCTTGAACATCGCTTCGCGGTGGCTGCTCGTGCGGTTGAGCTTGCGACCGGATTTCTGGTGACGCATGGTGATTACTCTCTATGTCTGTTGTTATGAAAAACCGGCCAGGATGGGCCGACTTCCCGCGGTTACCCGCTGTTCGAGGCTGTCAGAACGCCTCGTTATAAGAGCACGGCCTCTATGGACCGCTTCAGGCTCCCAGTGGAAATGCACGCAGCATCCGCTGGGTCGTACAAAGGATCGGGGCGATCGAAAAGCGATCGCCCCGTAAAACATCAACCCAGCTGCATACCGTGGGAAAGACCCGGCGGCGGCCAGTTTTCGAGCTTCATGCCGAGGGCGAGACCACGTCCGCCCAGGACATCCTTGATTTCCGTCAGCGACTTCTTGCCGAGGTTCGGGGTCTTGAGCAGCTCGACTTCGGTCTTCTGAACCAGATCGCCGATGTAGTAGATGCTCTCTGCCTTGAGGCAGTTGGCCGAACGAACCGTCAGTTCGAGATCATCGATCGGGCGGAGCAGGAGCGGATCGAAACCGCCCTTCTCAGCCTTGGTCGAATCGCTCTCACGACGCGAGAAGTCACCGAACACCGACAGCTGATCGTTGATGATTTCAGCCGCCTTGCGGACGGCATCTTCAGCACCGATCGTGCCGTTCGTTTCGATGTCCAGCACGAGCTTGTCGAGGTTGGTGCGCTGCTCGACACGAGCGGCGTCAACTTCATAGGCAACGCGCAGGACCGGAGCAAACGACGCGTCGAGCTGCAGACGGCCGATCGGACGGGTCTCATCGTCCGGGTGCTGACGGGCGCTTGCCGGCTGGTAGCCGACGCCCTTACGCACCTTGAGACGCATGTTGAGAGCCACATCCTTGGTGAGATGGCAGATCACATGCTCGGGATTGACGATTTCCACGGAGTGGTCGACGGCGATATCGCCGGCGGTGACCACGCCCTTGCCCTTCTTGGACAGCGTCAGGGTGACTTCGTCACCGCTGTGCTGACGGATGGCAACGTCCTTGAGGTTCAGCAGGACTTCAATCACGTCCTCCTGCAGGCCTTCCAGAGTGGTGTACTCGTGCAGCACGCCGTCGATTTCGACTTCGACGATCGCGCTGCCCGGAATCGAAGAGAGCAGCACGCGACGCAGCGCGTTGCCCAGGGTGTGACCGAAGCCACGCTCGAGCGGCTCGACCACCACCTTCGCGCGGTTCGCTCCAAGCTGCTCGACGCTGAGGCCACGAGGCCGCAGCACACTAGTAGACGATACTGCCATGCAAGGCTCCGGTGGATTACTTCGAGTAAAGCTCGACGATCAGGGCTTCGTTGATATCGGCCGGCAGATCGCCACGATCCGGAACGGCCTTGAACGTGCCTGCGAACTTCTTGCTGTCGACTTCAACCCACGACGGACGGAGGTCCATGGTGTCGTAGATGGTTGCCGCTTCCTGCACGCGCAGCTGGCTGCGGGCCTTTTCGGTCAGCGAAACTTCGTCGCCCGGACGGACGTGGTACGAAGGAACGTTGACCTTCTTGCCGTTGACCGTCACAGCCTTGTGGGCCACGAGCTGGCGAGCCTGGGCGCGGGTGACCGCGAAACCCATGCGATAGACGACATTGTCGAGACGGCTTTCCAGGAGGCGAAGCAGGTTTTCACCCGTGTTGCCCTTCTGGGTCGAAGCCTTGGTGTAGTAGTTGCTGAACTGACGCTCAAGCACGCCATAGATGCGCTTGACCTTCTGCTTCTCACGCAACTGGACGGCGTAGTCGGACAGACGGGCGCGCTTGTTGGCGCCATGCTGACCGGGCTTGTTTTCGAGCTTGCACTTGGAGTCAAGCGCGCGAGCCGGGCTCTTCAGACCGAGGTCTGCACCCTCACGACGCGCCAGCTTGCAGGTAGCTCCACGATAACGGGCCATGGTTATGCTCCTTAGACGCGACGCTTCTTGGGGGGACGGCAGCCGTTATGCGGAATCGGCGTGACGTCAATAATGTTGAGCACCTTGTAGCCCAACGCGTTCAGGGAACGCACGGCCGATTCACGGCCCGGGCCGGGGCCCTTGATGCGAACTTCCACGGTCTTCACACCGTAGTCGCCGGCAGCGCGGCCAGCCTTTTCGGCGGCAACCTGGGCAGCGAACGGGGTCGACTTACGGGAACCGCGGAAACCCGCGCCGCCCGCCGTCGCCCACGACAGGGCGTTGCCCTGGCGATCGGTGATCGTGACGATGGTGTTGTTGAAAGAAGCCTGCACGTGGGCCACGGCATCCGTGACAACGCGCTTGATCTTCTTTTTGGTCTTAACCGGCTTAGCCATATTCGGTATCCGTTACTTCTTGATCGGACGACGCGGACCCTTGCGGGTACGGGCGTTGGTACGCGTGCGCTGGCCGCGCACCGGCAGGCCGCGACGGTGGCGCAGGCCACGATAGCAACCGAGGTCCATGAGACGCTTGACGGCCATGCCGATTTCGCGGCGGAGGTCGCCCTCGACCGTGTACTTAGCGATTTCGGCGCGGATCTTCTCGACCTCACCTTCGCTCAGCGACTTGATCTGGGTGGTCGGAACCACGCCAGCGTCTACACAAACCTTCTTCGCCCGCGAACGGCCGATTCCGTAAATGCTCTGAAGGCCAACCCAGACATGCTTCTGGACCGGCAAATTGACACCCGCGATGCGCGCCATGATGTACTGTCTCCGATGTGCTTCGTGCGCGGTAAACGCGCAATTCTAACCTGAATTAACCTAAACGGGAAGTCCTGCGGCGCTGGGCGCCGCGGCCTCCCCTACTTGGGGACTTCCATCCAATCTCAGCCGCGGCGGAGATTGGACTTCTTGAGCAGACTCTCGTACTGGTGGCTCATCAGATGGGCCTGAACCTGGGAGATGAAATCCATCACCACCACCACCACGATCAGCAGCGAAGTGCCGCCGAAATAGAACGGGACGTGCCAGGCGTTCTGCATGAACGTGGGCACCAGGCAGACCAGAACGATGTAGACCGCGCCAACGCCCGTAAGACGGGTCATGACACCATCGATGTAGTCTGCCGTGGAGCGACCCGGACGAATGCCCGGAATCAACGCACCCGAACGCTTGAGGTTATCGGCCGTTTCCTGAGAATTGAACACGATCGCCGTGTAGAAGAAGGCGAATCCGATCACCAGCACCGCAAACACGATGTCGTGGACCGGCTCACCCGGGCTCAGCGCCGTGGTCAGCCATTGCAGCCAGCGGGACTGGTTGGCAGAGCCGAACCAGGTCGCCGCGGTAGCGGGGAAAAGCAGGAGGCTGGTCGCAAAGATCGGCGGAATGACACCCGCCATGTTGATCTTCAACGGCAGATGCGAGACCTGACGCTGCTGGAACTGACGCTGCCCGCCCTGCTTCGCGTAATTCACGGTGATGCGTCGCTGCGCACGTTCCATGAACACCACGAATGCGGTGACCGCGAGGATCGCAGCGGTGACCATCAGGAGCTTCAGCACCGACAGCTCACCGTTGTTCGCCATGGTCAGCGTGTGCGCGATGGCACCCGGCAGACCGGCCACGATACCGGCGAAGATCAGCATGGAAATACCATTGCCGATACCACGCTCGGTAATCTGCTCGCCCAGCCACATCAGGAACATCGTGCCGGCGGTGAGGCCGACGACCGATGCCATGACGAAGCCGGCACCCGGCATGTAGACCACCGGGGCACCGCCCAGAGCCGTCTGCTTCTGCAAGGCCACCGCGATACCGAAAGCCTGGAAGGCTGCCAGTGCCACCGTGCCGAAGCGCGTGTACATGGTCATCTTGCGACGACCCGACTCGCCTTCCTTGCGCAGCGCCATGAGGGACGGCACCACCGAACCCATCATCTGCACCACGATCGATGCAGAGATGTACGGCACCACACCCAGAGCGAACACCGAGAAGCGGGAAAGCGAACCGCCCGAGAACATGTTGACCATGTTCAGGAGGCCACCACCACCCTCGACGAGGCTTGTCATCGCATCGGGGTTCACGCCCGGAACGGGAATGAACGAGCCGAGGCGAAAGACGATCAGCGCACCAATAAGGAAAAGAATGCGCTGACGCAGTTCCGTCAGTTTGCCCAGCGAGCCGCCGAGCTTTTTGCCCTGCGCTCCGGCCACTGGATTACTCCACGCTGCCGCCGGCGGCTTCGATGGCGGCCTTGGCACCGGCCGTCGCGAGCACACCCTGGAGCTTGACCGCGCGGGTGATTTCACCCTTGAGCACGATCTTCACCTTCTTGGCGCGGCTGGTCACCAGACCAGCGGCGTGAAGCGCGATCAGGTCGATGGTGTCGGCCTGGATCGAAGCCAGCTGGTAGAGCATGACCTGCTCGGTGTCGGCCTTCTTCAGCGAGCGGAAGCCCACCTTGGGAAGACGACGCTGCAGCGGCATCTGACCGCCTTCGAAACCGACGCGGTGGGTGTTACCAGCACGGGCGTGCTGACCCTTGTGACCGCGACCGGCGGTCTTGCCGAGGCCGGAACCGATACCGCGAGCAACGCGGGTGCGGGTCTTGCGGGCGCCCTTGCCGGGCTTGATGTCGTTAAGACGCATGATTGCTTACTCCTCGACCCGGACCAGGTAGTAGACCGTGTTGATGAGGCCACGGACCTGCGGGGAATCCTTCAGTTCGCGCACGTCGTTGAGCTTGCCGAGGCCCAGGGCCTTCACGCTCAGACGGTGGCGGCTCTGCACACCACGCAGGCCCTTGACGAGGCGCACGCGGACGGTGCCGGTGGTTTCGGTGTTCTTAGCCATTGCCCAGCACCTCTTCGATCGTCTTGCCACGCTTGGCGGCGATGCGCTTCGGCGAGGCGACGGCCTGCAGACCCTTGATCGTCGCGCGGACGAGGTTGATCGGGTTGCGCGAGCCGACGGCCTTCGCAAGCACGTCCTTCACGCCGACCACTTCCAGGACAGCGCGCATGGCGCCGCCGGCGATGACGCCGGTACCCTGCGAGGCAGGCTGCATGTAGACGCGGGCGGCGCCGTGGTTGGCCTTGATGGCGTACCAGAGCGTGCCGTTGTTGAGTTCGATGGACACCATGTTGCGGCGGGCGCGCTCCATGGCCTTGGAGATGGCAACCGGCACTTCACGGGCCTTGCCATAACCAAAACCGACGCGACCCTCGCCATCGCCGACAACCGTCAGCGCGGTGAAGCTCATCTGGCGGCCACCCTTGACGGTCTTGGCCACGCGGTTGACGGCGATCAGCTTTTCAAGCAGGCCGTCCGAATTTTCGCGATCTGTCGAGGACATCTCTTTTCCTGGATAGCCCGGGAGACCCGGGACTTCTGTTTACGGCTTGGTCGCCGCTTGGAGTTGTAGTTACATCGGGCGACACCGGCCCCTGGGGGCCGGTGTCGTTGCCTGACGCCTCTTAGAACTTGAGGCCGGCTTCACGAGCTGCATCGGCCAGAGCCTTGATGCGACCGTGATAACGGAAGCCCGAGCGGTCGAAGGCGACGGCTTCGATACCGGCGGCCTTGGCGCGCTCGGCAACGATACGGCCCACCGTGGTGGCGGCCTCGACGTTCTTCTTGCTCTTGAGACCTTCGGCAACCGACTTCTGCACGGTCGAGGCAGCTGCCACGACGGTGCCGTTCGGTGCGAAGACCTGGGCGTAGATGTGCTGACCGGTGCGGTGCACGCTCAGGCGGGCGACGGCGAGCTCACGGATGTGGGCACGGGTCGACTTGGCGCGGCGCAGGCGGGATTCGTTCTTGTTCATCGTCTCGTCTCCAGAAAGCGGATAGGCCGATTAGGCCTTCTTGGCTTCCTTCAGGATGATCGTCTCGCCGGCATAACGGACGCCCTTGCCCTTGTAGGGCTCCGGCGAACGGAACGCGCGGATCTTGGCTGCCACCTGGCCCACCAGCTGCTTGTCGGCACCCTTGATCAGGATTTCCGTCTGCGTGGGGACTTCGATGATGATGCCTTCCGGCGCGTCGAAGACGACCGGGTGCGAGAAACCGAGGGAAAGGTTCACGGCCTTGCCCTGCAGCTGCGCGCGGTAACCCACGCCGACCAGTTCGAGCTTCTTCTCGAAGCCGTTGGCGACGCCGGTGACCATGTTGGCAACGATCGCACGGGCGGTGCCACCGAACTTGTCGTCAGCGCCTTCGGCGAGGACGATCGTGGCGACGCCGTTTTCCTGCTGGAACGAAACGCCCGGCAGTTCGTGCGTGGTCAGGGTGCCCTTCGGGCCCTTGACGGTGACGGTGCCGTTCGCGACGGTGAGTTCAACGCCCTTCGGGAGGGAGATGGGCTTCTTGGCTACACGTGACATGTCGGGACTCCTTACGCCACCTGGCCGATGACTTCGCCACCGAGACCCTTGGAACGGGCCTGTGCGTCGGTCAGCAGACCGGCGGAGGTGGAGATGATCGAGATACCCAGGCCACCGAGGACCTTCGGCAGCTCGTCCTTGCCGCGGTAGACGCGGAGACCGGAACGGCTGACACGGGAAATGGATTCGATAGCCGGACGGCCTTCGAAATACTTCAGCTTGATCTCGAGGACCGGCTTGCCGTCTTCGTCGGCGACGCGGGCGTCGAGGATGTAGCCTTCGTTCTGGAGAAGCTTGGCCAGGGCCAGCTTCACTTTCGACGACGGAATACGGACAACCGCTTTGCCAGTGGCCTGGGCGTTGCGGATGCGCGTAAACAGATCGGCGATGGGATCAGTCATGCTCATAGTAAAAACCCTTGAGAGTGCACCGATATCCGTATGACCGGAGATCTTTTAAATTGTAAAGCCGACAAGGCGTCGGTCTGCATTGCGCAGACCGACGACTATATCAGGCCGAGGCGGCCTGGACAAGTTTTGCCCAGGTGACGCCCTGCCCCGCCCGGAGGCGGGGCCGGTATTGCTTACCAGCTGGCCTTGCGCAGGCCCGGAACGTCACCACGCATGGTGGCTTCGCGCAGCTTGTTGCGGCCGAGGCCGAACTTGCTGTAGACGCCACGGGGACGACCGGTCAGGGCGCAGCGGTTGCGCTGACGCGAGGGGCTCGCGTCACGCGGCAGCTTCTGCAGCTTGGTCTGGGCTTCCATCTTCTCGTCGTACGAGGCGGTGGCGCTCAGGACAACCGCCTTCAGTTCGGCGCGCTTGGCGGCGTACTTCTTGGCGAGCTTGGCGCGCTTGAGGTCGCGCTCGATCATCGAGGTCTTTGCCATGTGTTCTCTCTGGCGATCAGTTGCGGAACGGGAAGCTGAAGGCTTCCAGCAGCGCCTTGGCTTCTTCGTCGGTCTTGGCCGTGGTGGTGATGGAGATATCCATACCACGCAGGGCGTCAACCTGGTCGAAGTCGATTTCCGGGAAGATGATCTGTTCCTTGATGCCGAAGTTGTAGTTACCGCGGCCATCGAAGGCACGGCCCGAGACACCACGGAAGTCGCGCGTACGCGGCAGCGAGATGTTGATCAGGCGGTCCAGGAATTCCCACATCTGGGCACGACGCAGCGTGACCTTGCAACCGATCGGCCAACCGTCGCGGATCTTGAACGAGGCCACCGAAACGCGGGCCTTGGTCGTGATCGGCTTCTGGCCGGCGATCTTGGTCATGTCGGCCACGGCATTTTCGAGGATCTTCTTGTTACCGGCGGCTTCGCCGACGCCCATGTTGAGCGTGATCTTCGTGATGCGCGGGACCTGCATGACGTTCTGGTAACCGAAGCGCTCAGTGAGCTTCTGCATTACCGACTCTTTGTAAAACGTTTCAAGACGGGTCATGACTTCGGTTCCTTACGCGTCGACCACTTCGCCCGAAGCGAACACGCGCACCTTGCGCCCGTCCTCGAGCGTCTTGGTGCCAACGCGCTCGCCCTTGTTCGAGGCGGAGTTGAAGAGCTGGACATTGGAGATATGGATCGAGGCTTCACGCTCGACGATACCGCCAGGCTGGTTGGCCTGGGGGTTCGGCTTCGTGTGACGCTTGACGATGTTGACGTTGGCAACGACCACGCGGTCGCCGTCGACGCGCAGGACATCGCCACGCTGGCCCTTGTTCTTGCCGGTGATCACGACGACGTGGTCACCCTTGCGGATACGGTTCATGTTCTGGTCTCCGCTCAGAGCACTTCGGGCGCGAGCGAGACGATCTTCATGAACTTCTCGCTGCGCAGCTCGCGGGTCACCGGCCCGAAGATACGGGTACCGATCGGCTCGAGCTTGTTGTTGAGGAGTACGGCAGCGTTACCGTCGAAACGGATCAGCGAGCCGTCGTTGCGACGCACACCCTTGGCGGTGCGGACCACAACGGCGTTGTACACCTCGCCCTTCTTAACCTTGCCGCGGGGAATGGCGTCCTTGACGGTCACCTTGATCACATCACCGATGCCGGCATAGCGACGCTTGGAGCCGCCCAGCACCTTGATGCACATCAGTTCCTTCGCACCGCTGTTGTCCGCCGCGGAAAGCGTGCTTTGCATCTGAATCATCGCAGCTCTCCCTTAGCCTTCAGCGCGCGTGACGATGGCGACCACGCGGTGATGCTTGGTCTTCGACAGCGGACGGCACTCCGCGATGCGTACCACGTCGCCCTCGTTCGCACCGGTCTCGTCATGTGCGTGGAGCTTCGTGGAGCGGCGGATGATCTTGCCGAGCAGCGGGTGCTGCACCTGACGCTCGATCAGAACCGTGACCGTATTGGCCATCTTGTTGCTGATGACGCGACCTTCGAGGGTACGCGCCGTTTTCTGGTTATCGCTCATATCAGCCGTCCCTTACTTCTTATCGCCGAGCACGAACTTCGTGCGGGCGATGTCGCGCCGAACGCGGCGCAGCTGGTGCGGCTGAGTGAGCTGACCGGAGCCCTTCTGCATGCGCAGATTGAACTGCTCCTTGCGAAGGTCCAGCAGATGCTGCTTCAGCTCTTCCGCCGACTTCTCTTTGATTTCTTTGATGGCCATTACATCACCGCCCTGGACACGAACTGGGTCTGGACCGAGAGCTTGGCAGCGGCAAGGCGCATGGCCTCGCGTGCGGTTGCCTCGTCGACACCTTCGATTTCATAAAGCATGCGACCCGGCTGGATCTCGGCGACCCAGAACTCGACGCCACCCTTACCTGCACCCATTCGGACTTCGATGGGCTTACGGGTGATCGGCTTGTCCGGGAACACGCGGATCCACAGCTTGCCGCCACGCTTGACGAAGCGCGTGATGCAACGACGGGCCGCTTCGATCTGACGCGCGGTCAGCTGACCGTGCGTCGTCGCCTTGAGGCCGTACTCGCCAAAGCTCACGAGGTTCGAGGTGAACGCCAGGCCGTCATTGCGACCCTTAAACATCTTGCGGTACTTGGTACGCTTCGGTTGCAACATGACAACGCTCCTTACTTGGCAGAGCGCTCGCCACGCTCACGGCGGTTTTCACCACCGTCGCGACGCGACGACTGCTGCGGCTGCTGATCTTCCTTCGACGCCTCGGCCGTGGCGGCCGCGAGGTCGAAGATCTCGCCCTTGTAGACCCACACCTTCACACCGATGATGCCGTACTGCGTCTTCGCTTCGGCGGTGCCGTAGTCGATGTCAGCGCGGAGGGTGTGGAGCGGCACGCGACCTTCACGAGCCCACTCGGAGCGCGCGATCTCGGCGCCGTTCAGACGGCCGGAGACGTTGATCTTGATGCCCAGGGCGCCGAGGCGCATGGCATTGCCAACCGAGCGCTTCATCGCGCGACGGAACATGATGCGGCGCTCGAGCTGCTGCGCGATCGACTCGGCAACGAGCTGGGCGTCGAGTTCCGGCTTGCGGACTTCGCTGACGTTGATGTGCGTCGGGACGCCCATCAGGTCGGTGACTTCCTTGCGAAGCTTCTCGATGTCCTCGCCCTTCTTGCCGATCACCACGCCCGGACGGGCGGTGTGGATCGTCACGCGGGCGGTCTTGGCCGGGCGCTCGATCTGGATCTTCGAGATACCGGCGGCGGCGAGCTTCTTGCGCAGCATCTCGCGGACCTTGAGGTCGGCAGCGAGGTACTGGGCGTACTCACCCTTGTTGGCGTACCACTTCGAGTTCCAGTCCTTGGCAATGCCGAGGCGGATACCGGTGGGATGAACTTTATGACCCATGGTTTCTTACCCCAGTCAGTTGCCCACAACCACAGTGATGTGGCTGGTGCGCTTCAGGATGCGCGAACCGCGGCCTTTGGCGCGGGCGTACATGCGCTTCATCGCCGGACCTTCGTCGACAAAGATGCGCGAGACCTTCAGGTCGTCGACGTCGGCGCCGAGGTTGTTTTCGGCGTTGGCGACGGCGGACAGCAGCACCTTGCGAACAAGGTGGGCGGCCTTCTTGTTGGTGTAGGCAAGCACGTCGCTCGCCCGACCCACGGGGAGACCCCGGACCAGGTCGGCCACCAGGCGTGCCTTCTGCGCCGAGATGCGGGCGCTGCGCAGGATCGCTTTGGCTTCAGTGCTCATCACTTGCCCTTCTTATCGCCGGCGTGGCCCTTGTAGGTGCGGGTCACCGCGAACTCGCCGAGCTTGTGCCCGACCATGTTCTCGTTGATAAGCACCGGCACGTGCTGGCGGCCGTTGTGGATGGCGATGGTCAGACCGACCATCTCCGGCAGGATCATCGAGCGACGCGACCAGGTCTTGATCGGACGCTTGTTGTTGGCGGAAACGGCGGCTTCCACCTTCTTTACGAGGTGCAGGTCAACGAACGGACCTTTCTTTAGAGAGCGCGGCATAATCGTTTCCTATTACTTGCGACGACGCACGATGAACTGCTGGGTGCGCTTGTTGCTGCGCGTCTTGTAACCCTTGGTCGGCGTACCCCACGGGCTGACCGGATGACGGCCGCCGGAGGTCTTGCCTTCACCACCGCCGTGCGGATGGTCGACCGGGTTCATGACAACACCACGGACAGTCGGACGGATGCCCTTCCAACGCTTCGCACCGGCCTTGCCGAGCTTGCGCAGGGAGTGCTCCGAGTTGCCGACTTCACCGATGGTGGCGCGGCATTCAACCGGCACGCGACGCATTTCGCCGGAGCGAAGACGCAGCGTGGCGTAACCCTGTTCGCGAGCAACGAGCTGCACGGAAGCACCGGCGGAGCGAGCGATCTGCGCGCCCTTGCCCGGCTTCATTTCGATGCAGTGGATCGTGGAACCCACCGGGATCGAACGAAGCGGCAGGCAGTTGCCGGCCTTGATCGGGGAGTCGGAACCCGACACCAGACGGTCGCCAACGGCAACGCCCTTCGGGGCGATGATGTAGCGGCGCTCGCCATCGGCGTAGCACAGCAGCGCGATGTGCGCGGTGCGGTTCGGGTCGTATTCCAGACGTTCGACAACGGCGGCGATGCCTTCCTTGTCACGCTTGAAATCGATGATGCGGTATGCCTGCTTGTGACCGCCGCCGCGATGACGCGTGGTGATGCGACCGTAGTGGTTGCGGCCACCCGTCTTCGACTGCGATTCGGTCAGGGGTGCGTAAGGCGCGCCCTTGTGCAGACCCTCGGTCCGAACGCTGACTGCGTCGCGGCGGCCCGGGGAGGTCGGCTTGTGAGTGATCAGTGCCATCTCAATTCAACTCCTGGCTCAGGCCTTGGCCGACACGTCGATCGTGTGGCCGTCGGCGAGGCGCACGTAAGCCTTACGCTTGCCCTGGCGATTGCCCTGGCGGAAGCGGAACGACTTGACCTTGCCCTTCGTGTTCACGAGGTTCACGTCCACGACCTTGACGTCGAAGAGGTGTTCCACCGCAGCGCGCACGTCGGCCTTGGTCGCTTCGGGCGCCACGACGAACACGTACTGGTTGTTTTCCGCAAGACGGGCCGACTTCTCGGAGATGTGCGGCGCGCGAAGCGTGTTGAGCGTGCGTTCGGTGCTCATGCGAGCCACTCCTCGACCTTCTTGACCGCGTCCACCGTCATGACGACGAAGTCGCTACCGACCAGGCTGACCGGATTCAGGGCCAGCACGTCGACGACGTGGATGTACGGAATGTTGCGGGCGGACAGGTACAGCGCTTCGGTGGAGTCTTCCGACACCAGCAGCACGCGACCCTTGACTTCGAGCTCGGCGAGCTTGGCGATCATGCCCTTGGTGCTGGGCTTCTCGATCGACAGCTCCGTCACCACCTTCAGGCGACCCTGACGGGCCAGCTCGGCGATGATCGAGCGGATGGCGACGCGGTAAGCCTTGCGGTTGACCTTCTGCTCGAAGCTGCGCGGCTTGGCAGCGAACGTGACACCACCGCCGACGAAGATCGGAGCGCGATAGTCACCGTGACGAGCACCGCCACCCTTCTGCTTTTTGAACTTCTTCGTGGTGCCCGACATCTCACCGCGCGAGAGCTGCGCTTTGGTGCCGGCACGACCGCCTGCCTGGTAGGCAGTGACGACCTGGTGCACGAGGGCCTTCTTGTACTCGCCGCCGAACACTTCGTCCGAGACAGTGAGCGACTGGGCGCCAATAACGTTAAGTTCCATGGCGTGTCTCCTCAACCTTTGGTCGTCGGACGGATCACGACGTCGCCACCGGTCGCGCCCGGGACTGCGCCCTTGACTGCGATGAGGTGACGCTCGGCATCGACCTTGACCACTTCCAGGCCCTGCACGGTGCGATTGACCGCACCCATGTGGCCCGACATCTTCTTACCAGGGAACACGCGGCCCGGCGTCTGGCGCTGGCCGATCGAGCCCGGGGCGCGATGCGACAGCGAGTTACCGTGCGTGGCGTCACCCATCTTGAAGTTGTGACGCTTGATGGTGCCCTGGAAGCCCTTGCCCTTCGACACGCCGGCCACGTCGACCGTCTGACCGACGGTGAACACGCCTTCTGCGGTCAGCTCGGAGCCAACTTCATACTTGCCGGCTTCGTCCGCATTGATGCGGAACTCCCACAGACCACGACCCGGCTCGACCTTCGCCTTGGCGTAATGGCCTTTGGCGGGGTTCGTCAGCAGCGAGGCGCGCTTGGTGCCAGCGGTGACCTGGACGGCAGTGTAGCCGTCAACTTCTTCGGTCTTCACCTGGGTCACACGATTCGGGGTCGCTTCAATCAGCGTCACCGGAATCGAACGGCCGTCTTCGGTGAAGAGCCGGCTCATGCCGCACTTGCGGCCAACCAGTCCGATACTCATCTTCGTATCCTTATATCCGCTCAGCCGAGCTTGATCTGGACGTCAACGCCAGCCGCAAGATCGAGCTTCATGAGCGCGTCCACGGTTTTGTCGTTGGGGTCGACGATGTCCAGAACGCGCTTGTGGGTACGAGTCTCGTACTGGTCGCGGGCATCTTTGTCGACGTGCGGCGACACCAGAATGGTGTAGCGCTCGATCTTGGTCGGCAGCGGGATCGGGCCGAGGACCGTAGCGCCAGTGCGCTTGGCCGTCTCGACGATTTCGCTGGCCGAACGGTCGATCAGACGATGATCGAACGCCTTGAGCCGGATGCGAATCTTTTGGTTCGCCATAAAACCGTGTCCTGTTATCGAAAGAACGTTCTTGTGATTCGAAGTGGCTTCTCGCCACCCCGCACAACCCTATTGCTACTACGGGTACTGCAACGGGCCGCCAGGAGCAGCCAAGGACTGTCCAAAACGACCCGAAAAAGCCAGACAGACCACAAAACGGCCCGCCCGGACTAAAAAGTATAGAATGCACAAAAGATCAGGTCAACCGGACTCGCATCCGATGACCTTGGCCGGCACCCTACCCGGCTTCCTTGCCTGCGAACTCGAAGCGCCTTCCATGCACCTCATTTCGCGGTATCCGAAGGCCTGCAAGAGGCATCCGGGAGATATAGCCCGACGACTATACCCTATCGGTTTGGAAATTGGAAGCTTTTTGACCAGGTGATTTCAGGGGCCCTACAGGATGCCATCTGCCCCTGTAGGAGCGCGCCTTGCGCGCGACCGGGAAGGCAGAAAACGATCATGGTCACCCCACCCTCTTTCGCCACAAGCGGTCGCGCGCAAGGCGCGCTCCTACAGGGATACCGAACCATCCATGGCATTCTTCAGGACATAAAAAAAGCGGGGGCTTTCGCCCCCGCTTTTCAGGACACCCTTGCAGGTAACCGGTATTACGCCGTGATCTTGGCAACCACGCCGGCGCCGACGGTGCGGCCGCCTTCGCGGATGGCGAAGCGCAGGCCTTCGTCCATGGCGATCGGCTTGAGCAGCGTGACTTCCATCTTCACGTTGTCGCCCGGCATCACCATCTCGGTGCCTTCCGGCAGCTTGCAGGCGCCGGTGACGTCGGTGGTGCGGAAGTAGAACTGCGGACGGTAGTTGTTGAAGAACGGGGTATGACGACCACCCTCATCCTTCGACAGCACGTACACTTCGGCTTCGAACTGGGTGTGCGGCTTGATCGTACCCGGCTTCGACAGCACCTGGCCACGCTCGACGTCGTCACGCTTCAGGCCACGGAGCAGCAGACCGGCGTTGTCGCCTGCCTGGCCCTGGTCGAGAAGCTTGCGGAACATTTCGACGCCCGTCACGGTGGACTTCTGGGTGTCGCGCAGGCCGACGACTTCGATTTCGTCACCCACCTTGATGATGCCGCGCTCGATACGACCGGTCACGACCGTGCCGCGACCCGAGATCGAGAACACGTCTTCGACGGGCATCAGGAAGGTCTTGTCGATGTCGCGTTCCGGCGTCGGGATCCAGGTGTCGAGCGCATCAACCAGGTTGATGATCGCCGGCACGCCGATTTCCGACTGGTCGCCTTCGAGAGCAAGACGGGCCGAACCCTTGATGATCGGGGTGTCGTCGCCCGGGAACTCGTACTTCGACAGCAGTTCGCGGACTTCCATCTCGACGAGCTCCATGAGCTCGGCGTCGTCGACCATGTCGGCCTTGTTCAGGAACACGACGATGTACGGCACGCCGACCTGACGCGAGAGCAGGATGTGCTCACGGGTCTGCGGCATCGGGCCGTCAGCGGCCGAGCACACGAGGATCGCACCGTCCATCTGGGCGGCACCGGTGATCATGTTCTTGACGTAGTCAGCATGTCCCGGGCAATCGACGTGGGCATAGTGGCGGGTGGCCGATTCGTACTCGACGTGGGCGGTCGAGATCGTGATACCACGAGCCTTCTCTTCCGGCGCGGCATCGATCGCGTCGTAACCCTTGAACTCGCCGCCGAAACGATCGGCGCCGACCTTGGTCAGTGCGGCGGTCAGCGTGGTCTTGCCGTGGTCGACGTGACCGATGGTGCCGACGTTGACGTGCGGCTTATTGCGCTCGAACTTACCCTTTGCCATGACTCTAAACCTCTAAAAGAACGTTGTATGTTTTAAAGAAGAAGCCCTTATCAGGACTTCTTCATGACCTCGTCGGCGATATTCTTCGGCGCCGGCTCGTAATGGTCGAATTCCATCGTGAACGTGGCGCGACCCTGGGTCTGCGAACGCAGCGACGTGGCGTAGCCGAACATTTCACCGAGCGGGATCATCGCGTTGACGGTCTTGCCCGACGGGGTTTCTTCCTGACCGGTCAGCATGCCGCGACGACGCGAGATATCGCCCATCACGTCACCGACGTAGTCTTCCGGCGTCACGACCTCGACCTTCATGATCGGCTCGAGCAGAACCGGCTGCGCCTTGGCGAAGCCCTGCTTGAACGCCATCGAAGCGGCGAGCTTGAACGCCATTTCGGACGAGTCGACGTCGTGGTACGAACCGAAGACGAGCTTGACCTTGACGTCAACCACCGGGAAGCCGGCGAGCGGACCACTGGTGATCGTCTCGCGCAGACCCTTTTCAACGGACGGGATGAATTCCTTCGGAATCACGCCACCGGTGATGTCGTTGATGAAGAGGAAGTCGTCCTTGATCGTCAGCTTCGGATCAGCGCGGTCTTCAGCGGTGATCGGCGACAGCTCGATCACGACGTGACCGTACTGACCCTTACCACCCGACTGCTTGGCGTGCTTGTAGTCCGACTTGACGTCAGCGGCCTGAATCGTCTCGCGGTAAGCCACCTGCGGCTTGCCCACGTTGGCTTCGACGTTGAACTCGCGACGCATGCGGTCCACCAGGATGTCCAGGTGAAGCTCGCCCATGCCCGAGATGATCGTCTGGCCGGACTCTTCGTCGGTCTTGACGCGGAACGACGGATCTTCCGCGGCCAGACGGCCGAGGGCGATACCCATCTTTTCCTGGTCCGACTTGGTCTTCGGCTCCACCGCCATCGAGATCACCGGCTCCGGGAACGTCATGCGCTCCAGGGTGATGATGCTGTCCTGCGCGCAGAGCGTGTCACCGGTGGTGACGTCCTTCAGGCCGACAGCGGCAGCGATATCGCCAGCGCGGACTTCCTTCAGTTCGTGACGCTCGTTGGCGTGCATCTGCAGGATGCGGCCGATGCGCTCCTTCTTCGACTTGACCGGGTTGTACACCTGGTCACCGGCGTTCAGCGTGCCCGAGTAGACACGGAAGAACGTCAGCGCGCCGACGAACGGGTCGGTCATGATCTTGAACGCCAGCGCCGAGAACGGTGCGTCGTCCTTGGCCGGACGGGTATCCGGCTGCTCGTCTTCGTTGATGCCTTCGACCGGCGGACGGTCGATCGGCGACGGAAGAAGATTGACGACGGCATCGAGCATCGCCTGGACGCCCTTGTTCTTGAACGCCGTGCCGCAGAACACCGGAATGATCTCGCTGCGCAGAGTGCGCAGACGCAGACCTTCGATGATTTCGGCCTCGGACAGCTCTTCGCCGCCCAGGTACTTGTCCATCATCTCTTCCGTGGCTTCCGCCGCGGCTTCGATCATGGCAGTACGGGCCGATTCGGCCTTTTCCTGGAGGTTGGCCGGGATGTCCTGGTATTCGAACTTCATGCCCTGGGACTCCATGTCCCAGATGATCGCCTTCATCTTCAGCAGATCGACGACGCCTTCGAAGTTGTCTTCGGCACCGATCGGAACCTGCATTTCGATCGGGTTGGCGCCCAGACGAGCCTTGAGCTGCTCGACGACCTTGTAGAAGTTGGCGCCGGTACGGTCCATCTTGTTGACGAACGCGAGACGCGGCACCTTGTAGCGGTTGGCCTGACGCCACACGGTCTCGGACTGCGGCTGCACGCCACCCACGGCGCAGAGCACGAACACCGCACCGTCGAGCACGCGGAGCGAACGCTCCACTTCGATGGTGAAGTCGACGTGTCCCGGGGTGTCGATGATGTTGAAGCGGTGCTCGGGCAGCGAACGATCCATGCCCTTCCAGAATGCCGTGGTGGCAGCGGAAGTGATGGTGATGCCGCGCTCCTGCTCCTGCTCCATCCAGTCCATCGTCGCGGCACCGTCATGCACCTCGCCAATCTTGTGACTGACGCCGGTGTAGAACAGGATGCGCTCCGTGGTCGTGGTCTTGCCGGCATCGATGTGGGCCATGATGCCGAAGTTGCGGTAGCGCTCGATGGGAGTGGTGCGTGCCACGGTCTTTCCTCAGATCGGGTAGCTGGAAGGGATTACCAGCGGTAATGCGAGAAGGCCTTGTTGGCCTCCGCCATACGGTGCGTTTCTTCGCGCTTCTTGACGGCGCCGCCGCGGGACTCGGAAGCCTCGAGGAGTTCAGCAGCCAGCTTGCGCGGCATGGACGTCTCACCGCGCTTGCGAGCGGCTTCGATCACCCAGCGCATGGCAAGAGCCATACGACGACCCGGACGGACTTCGACCGGCACCTGGTAGGTGGCACCGCCGACGCGGCGGGACTTCACTTCGACGGCCGGGGCGATATTGCCCAGGGCCTTCTCGACGAGCTGCACCGGCTCGGCATTCTTCTCGCCGATGTGCTCGAGGGCGCCGTAGACAATAGCTTCGGCGACGGACTTCTTACCGGACTTCATCACCATATTGATGAAGCGGGCAATCAGCTGGCTTCCGTGCTTCGGGTCCGGGAGGACGACACGGGCGGGATGGGAACCTTTACGCGACATAATTGTTGTCCTTTACTCTCAGCCCTTCGGGCGCTTGGCGCCGTACTTCGAGCGCGACTTGCGACGCTTGGTCACGCCCGCGCAGTCGAGGCTGCCGCGAACGGTGTGGTAACGCACACCCGGGAGATCCTTGACGCGACCGCCACGGATCAGGACCACCGAGTGCTCCTGGAGATTGTGACCTTCGCCACCGATGTAGCTGATGACTTCGAAACCGTTGGTGAGGCGCACCTTGGCAACCTTACGCAGCGCCGAGTTCGGCTTCTTCGGGGTGGTCGTATAAACGCGCGTGCAAACACCGCGGCGCTGCGGGCTGCTCTGCAGGGCCGGCGAGGCGCTCTTGTACGCCTTGGGGCTGCGGGATTTGCGCACCAACTGGTTGACTGTCGTCATGCGAAGCTATTCCTGAGAAACATAAAGGCAGACCGAAAGATCGGCCCGCCGTATAAGCGATTTTAACGTGCGCCGCCGCTTGGAGCGGCCGGCACCCATCGTCCTTGAATCCGAACACGAGGCGCATCCGTGCGCCTCATTTCGTATGTACGGGCGAAGCCCGTACGGGGCCTCACTCGGCGCTATCGTTGGACCCGGCGGGAGCTTCTGCGAACGTGACAGCCGGCGCCGAACCCGAGAGGGTTTCGAGCTCCGAAGCCGTCAGGCCGCTCTGGTTACGACGCGCAGCGTGGTAAGCCAGACCTGTACCCGCAGGGATTAGCCGCCCAACAATAACATTTTCCTTCAGGCCACGCAACGTATCCCGGGTGCCACGGACCGCTGCCTCGGTGAGGACGCGGGTGGTTTCCTGGAACGAGGCCGCCGAGATGAACGACTCGGTGGCCAGCGAGGCCTTGGTGATGCCCAGCAGCACCGATTCGAACTCGGCGCGACGCTCGCCACGAGCCTCCGCACGGTCGTTCTCTTCGTTGATACGGATGCGCTCGACCTGCTCACCGCGCAGGTAGGTGCTGTCGCCCGCCTCCGTGATCTCGACCTTGCGGAGCATCTGGCGAATGATCGCTTCGATGTGCTTGTCGTTGATCTTCACGCCCTGGAGACGGTAGACGTCCTGGATTTCCTTGACCAGGTAGGAGGCCAGCGGCTCGACACCCAGCAGGCGCAGGATGTCATGCGGATTCGGCTCGCCGTCCACGACGGTTTCGCCCTTCTCCACGTGCTCGCCTTCAAACACGATGACCTGACGCCACTTGGGGATCAGCTCTTCGTGCTCGTTGCCGTCCGCGTCCTTGATGATGAGACGCTGCTTGCCCTTGGTGTCCTTGCCGAAGCTGATGATGCCCGAGCGCTCGGCGAGGATCGCCGGCTCCTTGGGCTTACGGGCTTCGAACAGATCGGCCACGCGGGGCAGACCACCCGTGATGTCGCGGGTCTTCGAGGTTTCCTGCGGGATACGAGCGACGACGTCACCCACGCCCACTTCGGCACCGTTCTGGATCGACACGATCGCGCCGGCCGGCAGGAAGTACTGAGCGGCGATATCCGTGCCCGGCAGCTTGAGCTCGCGGCCCCGGCTGTCTTCCAGGCGGACGATCGGGCGCAGGTCCTTCGCGGCCGTACCACGACGCTTCGGATCGGTCACCACCGCCGACTCGAGGCCGGTCAGTTCGTCGGTCTGCGACTGCACGGTCACGCCATCGATGAAGTCGATGAAGCGGACCACACCGGCCACTTCCGTGACGATCGGGTGGGTATGCGGATCCCAGTTGGCCACGGTCTGGCCGGCCTTGACCGGGTCGCCATCCTTGACGGCGATGGTGGCACCGTAAGGCACCTTGTAGCGCTCGCGCTCGCGACCGTTGGCGTCGATGACGCTGACTTCGCCCGAACGCGACACGGCCACCAGGTGACCGGCCGAGTGCTCGACCGACTTCAGGTTGTTGAACTTCAGCGCACCGGTGGTGCGGACGGTGACGTTGTCCACGGCAGCAGCTCGCGACGCGGCACCACCGATATGGAACGTACGCATCGTCAGCTGCGTGCCCGGCTCACCGATCGACTGAGCGGCGACCACACCCACGGCCTCGCCCATGTTGACCAGGTGACCGCGAGCAAGGTCGCGGCCGTAGCACAGGGCGCACACGCCGTGGCTGGCACGGCAGGTGATGGGCGAACGCACCTTGATCAGCTGCACGCCGGCCTTGTCGAGCTTGTCGACCAGGAACTCGTCGAGCAGCGTGTCGCGGGTGACGATGGGCTCGTCGTCGTCGCCGGGGGCGTAGACGTCTTCGACCACGACACGACCCAGCACGCGCTCGCGCAGCGGCTCGACCACGTCACCGCCTTCGACGATCGGGGACATCATGACGCCGTCTTCCGTGCCGCAATCGTGGCCGGTGATGACGACGTCCTGGGCCACGTCGACGAGACGACGGGTGAGGTAACCCGAGTTCGCCGTCTTCAGCGCCGTATCCGCAAGGCCCTTACGAGCACCGTGGGTGGAGTTGAAGTACTGGAGAACGTTCAGGCCTTCGCGGAAGTTCGCCTTGATGGGCGTCTCGATGATCGAGCCGTCCGGGCGGGCCATGAGGCCGCGCATACCTGCCAGCTGGCGAATCTGGGCCACGCTACCACGCGCACCCGAGTCGGCCATGATGTACAGCGAGTTCATCGACTTCTGGTTGACCAGGTTGCCTTCGGCATCGGCGACCTTCTCGGTACCGATGCCGTCGATCATCGCCTTGGCGACCAGTTCGTTGGTGCGCGACCAGATGTCGACCACCTTGTTGTAGCGCTCGCCGGCGGTGACCAGACCCGACTGGTACTGCTCCTGGATCTCGACGACTTCCTTCTCGGCTTCCTCGAGGATGCCCTTCTTCTCGGCCGGGATCTTCATGTCGTCGATGCCGATGGAGATACCGGCGCGCGTCGCGAAACGGAAGCCGGTGTACATCAGCTTGTCGGCGAAGACGACCGATTCCTTCAGGCCCAGCAGACGGTAGGTCTGGTTGATCAGGCGCGAGATGTTCTTCTTGGTCAGCTCGGTGTTGACCAGCGCGAACGGCAGGCCTTCCGGGATGATCTCGGCCAGCAGCGAACGACCGACCGTGGTGTCGACCACGCGGGTACGGGCGACGTTGTCGCCGTTCTCGTCGCGCTCGAACACGCGCACGCGGACCTTGACCTTCGCATGCAGTTCGACCGCACGGTTGTCGTAGGCGCGACGCACTTCGCCGATGTTGGCGAACACCATGCCGGCGCCCTTGGCGCCCACCAGCTCACGGGTCATGTAGTACAGACCCAGCACCACGTCCTGCGACGGCACGATGATCGGCTCGCCGTTCGCGGGGGACAGGATGTTGTTCGACGACATCATCAGGGCGCGGGCTTCGAGCTGCGCCTCGATCGACAGCGGCACGTGCACGGCCATCTGGTCACCGTCGAAGTCCGCGTTGAATGCGGTACAGACGAGCGGGTGCAGCTGGATCGCCTTGCCTTCGATGAGCACCGGCTCGAACGCCTGGATGCCGAGACGGTGCAGCGTGGGCGCACGGTTCAGCATGACCGGATGTTCGCGGATCACCTCTTCGAGGATGTCCCACACCTGCGGCTCTTCGCGCTCGACGAGCTTCTTGGCGGCCTTGATGGTGGTGGCTTCGCCGCGGGCCTGGAGCTTGGCGAAGATGAAGGGCTTGAACAGCTCAAGCGCCATCTTCTTCGGCAGGCCGCACTGGTGCAGGCGCAGCGTCGGACCGACCACGATGACCGAACGGCCCGAGTAGTCGACGCGCTTGCCGAGCAGGTTCTGGCGGAAGCGGCCCTGCTTGCCCTTGATCATGTCGGCGAGCGACTTCAGCGCGCGCTTGTTCGTGCCGGTGATGGCACGACCGCGACGGCCGTTGTCGAGCAGCGCATCGACCGATTCCTGCAGCATGCGCTTCTCGTTGCGGACGATGATGTCCGGCGCAGCGAGTTCGAGCAGGCGCTTCAGGCGGTTGTTGCGGTTGATGACGCGACGATAGAGGTCGTTGAGGTCCGACGTGGCGAAGCGGCCACCGTCCAGCGGGACGAGGGGGCGCAGATCCGGCGGGAGCACCGGAAGCACGGTCATGACCATCCACTCCGGCTTGTTGCCGGATTCGAGGAACGCCTCGATCAGCTTCACGCGCTTGGTGAGGCGCTTGAGCTTGGTCTCGGAGTTGGTCGAGGAGATTTCTTCCTTGAGGCGGATGACTTCGCCCGGCAGGTCGAGGCTCTTCAGCAGCTCGTAGACGGCCTCGGCACCCATGCGGGCGTCGAACTCGTCGCCGTGCTCTTCGGTGGCTTCCAGGTACTGGTCTTCGCTGAGCAGCTGGCCGCGCTCGAGCGCGGTCAGGCCCGGATCGATCACGACGAAGGCTTCGAAGTACAGGATGCGCTCGATGTCACGCAGCGTCATGTCCAGCATGAGGCCGATGCGCGAAGGCAGCGACTTCAGGAACCAGATGTGCGCGGTCGGACTGGCCAGCTCGATGTGGCCCATGCGCTCGCGACGGACCTTGGCCAGGGTGACCTCGGTGCCGCACTTCTCGCAGACCACGCCACGGTGCTTCATGCGCTTGTACTTGCCGCACAGGCACTCGTAGTCCTTGATCGGGCCAAAGATGGCCGCGCAGAACAGACCGTCACGCTCAGGCTTGAACGTGCGGTAGTTGATGGTTTCCGGCTTCTTCACTTCGCCGTACGACCACGAACGGATCAGCTCCGGCGAAGCCAGGGCGATCTTGATCGCGTCGAAGTCCAGCGTCTGTCGCTGCTGGTTGAACAGATTGAGCAGGTCTTTCATGCGTAATCTCCGGTAGCCGCGACGATCACTTGTTGATCTCTTCCAGCTCGATGTCGATAGCGAGCGAACGGATTTCCTTCACGAGCACGTTGAAGGATTCCGGCATGCCCGCCGCCATCTCGTGGTTGCCGTCGACAATGTTCTTGTACATCTGGTTACGGCCCTGCACGTCGTCGGACTTGACGGTGAGCATTTCCTGCAGCGTGTAAGCCGCGCCGTAAGCCTCGAGTGCCCAGACTTCCATTTCGCCGAAGCGCTGGCCGCCGAACTGCGCCTTGCCGCCCAGCGGCTGCTGGGTAACGAGCGAGTACGGACCGGTCGAACGCGCGTGCATCTTGTCGTCGACCAGGTGGTTCAGCTTCAGCATGTGCATGTAGCCAACGGTGACCGGGCGATCGAACGCCTCGCCGGTACGACCGTCGAAGAGGATGGTCTGGCCGGATTCCGGCAGGCCGGCGAGCTTCAGCATGTGCTTGATCTCGTGCTCTTCGGCACCGTCGAACACCGGGGTGGCCATCGGCACGCCGTCACGCAGGTTGTCGGCGAGGTTCATGATCTCGGCATCGCTCATCGACGGCAGGTCGACGCGGCGGACCGCACCTTCTGCACCGGCGTTGCCGTGGTTGTAGACCTCGTCGAGGAACTCGCGCATCTTGGCCGGCTTCTCGTTGGCCTCGAGCATGGCCGAGATCTTGTGGCCCAGGCCCTTGGCGGCCCAGCCCAGGTGAACCTCGAGAATCTGGCCGATGTTCATACGCGAAGGCACGCCCAGCGGGTTCAGGCAGATGTCGACCGGACGGCCGTCCGCCGAGAACGGCATGTCCTCGACCGGCACGATCATGGACACCACACCCTTGTTACCGTGGCGGCCTGCCATCTTGTCGCCCGGCTGGATGCGGCGCTTCACGGCGAGGTAGACCTTGACCATCTTGAGCACGCCCGGAGCGAGGTCGTCGCCCTGGGTGATCTTGCCCTGCTTCTCCTTGAAGCGCTTGTCGAAGGCTTCCTTGTGGCGACGAACCTGTTCGGCCGCGCGCTCCAGGAACTCCGAGACTTCCTCTTCCTTGACGTTGATCTTGAACCAGTCGTCCTTTTTGAGGGTATCGAGGTAGGCGTCGTCGATGACGGTGCCACGCTTGAGACCACCCGGACCGCTCATCGCGGTCTTGCCGTTGAGCTGTGCGCGCATACGGGCGTAGATGGCGCCCTCGAGGATGCGGAACTGGTCGTCGAGATCCTTGCGGATGCGCTTCAGTTCGGTTTCTTCGATCTGCTTGGCACGCTTGTCCTTCTCGATGCCGTCACGGGTGAAGACCTGCACGTCGATGACGTTGCCGTCCATGCCCGGGGGCACGCGCAGCGAGCTGTCCTTCACGTCCGAGGCCTTCTCGCCGAAGATGGCGCGAAGCAGCTTTTCTTCCGGCGTGAGCTGGCTTTCGCCCTTCGGCGTGACCTTGCCCACGAGGATGTCGCCGGCCTTCACTTCCGCACCGATGTAGACGATGCCGGACTCGTCGAGACGGGCCAGGGCCTGCTCGCCGACGTTCGGGATGTCCGCGGTGATTTCTTCGGCACCCAGCTTCGTGTCACGGGCGATGCAGGTCATTTCCTCGATGTGGATCGAGGTGTAACGATCTTCCTGCACGACGCGCTCGGAGATGAGGATCGAGTCTTCGAAGTTGTAGCCGTTCCACGGCATGAACGCGACAAGCATGTTCTGGCCGAGCGCAAGCTCGCCCAGGTCGGTCGACGAACCGTCGGCCAGCGTGTCGCCCACGGCCACCACGTCACCCACGTTCACCAGCGGACGCTGGTTGAGGTTGGTGTTCTGGTTGGAGCGGGTGTACTTGGTCAGCGTGTAGATATCGACGCCGGCATCATCGTCGCCCACTTCGGCTTCGTTGACGCGCACGACGATACGGGCCGCATCGACCTGGTCGATGACGCCACCACGCTTGGCCGACACGGTGACGCCCGAGTCACGCGCCACGGCGCGCTCGATGCCCGTGCCGACGAGCGGCTTCTGGCTGCGCAGGGTCGGAACGGCCTGGCGCTGCATGTTCGCGCCCATGAGTGCGCGGTTCGCGTCATCGTGCTCGAGGAAGGGCACGAGCGCCGCTGCCACCGACACCGTCTGCATGGGCGAAACGTCCATGTAGTTGATCTCGGCCGACGGACGCAGCTCCGACTCGCCGCGGAAACGGCAGGAGACGAAGTCTTCGAGGAACTTGCCTTCCTTCGACAGCGGCGAGTTCGCCTGCGCGATGACGTGGTCACCCTCTTCGATCGCGGAGAGGTAATCGACCTTGTCGGTCACCTTGCCGTTCTCGACCTTGCGGTACGGCGTCTCGAGGAAGCCGTAGGTGTTGGTGCGGGCGTACACGGCGAGCGAGTTGATCAGGCCGATGTTCGGGCCTTCAGGCGTTTCGATGGTGCAGACGCGACCGTAATGGGTCGGGTGGACGTCGCGCACTTCGAAGCCGGCGCGCTCACGGGTGAGGCCGCCCGGTCCGAGCGCCGAGACGCGGCGCTTGTGGGTCACTTCGGACAGCGGGTTGTTCTGATCCATGAACTGCGAGAGCTGCGACGAGCCGAAGAACTCCTTCACCGCGGCCGCAACCGGCTTGGCGTTGATGAGTTCCTGCGGGGTCAGGCCCTCGGATTCGGCCAGCGACAGGCGCTCGCGCACCGCGCGCTCGACGCGGACGAGACCGATGCGGAAGGTGTTTTCCGCCATTTCGCCGACCGAACGCACGCGACGGTTACCCAGGTGGTCGATATCGTCGACCGTGCCGGTACCATTGCGGATGTCGATGAGCACGCGCAGCACGTCGAGGATGTCCGACGTCTGGCCAAGCTCGCCGAGCAGGCGCTGGCATTCTTCTTCCTTGCGGTCGCTGAAGTACTTGTGGTCGTACAGCACGCCCGGACCCACGATGTCCTTGCGGCCCACGCGACGGTTGAACTTCATGCGGCCCACGGCCGAGAGGTCGTAACGGTCGAAGGTGAAGAACAGGTTGAAGAACAGGTTCTGCGCGGCATCCTTGGTCGGCGGCTCGCCCGGACGCATCATCCGGTAGATTTCGACCAGGGCCTCGAGCTGCGTACGCGTGTTGTCGATGCGCAGGGTGTTCGAGATGTACGCACCACGATCGAGATCGTTCACGTACAGCGTCGGCACCGTCTCGATGCCTGCCTTGCGGAAGTGCTCAAGGTGCTCGAGGGTGAGTTCGTCGTTGGCCGCGGCGATGACTTCGCCGGTGTCCTTGTCGATCATGTCGATCGCGACGATGCGGCCCACCGGGTAGTCGGCCGGTACTTCGAGCGAGGTGATCTTCTCGCTGGCGAGCTGGCGGACGTGGCGCGCCGTGATGCGCTTACCGGCCTCGACCAGCACCTTGCCATCGGCCACGAGGTCGAACGACAGGGTTTCACCACGCAGGCGCTCGGCGACGAGGTCGAGCGTGACGCTGCCGGTCTTGCCGAGGTGGAATACGTTGTGCTCGAAGAAGATGTCGAGCATTTCTTCGTTGTTGTAGCCCAGCGCGCGCAGCAGCACGGTCACCGGCAGCTTGCGGCGACGATCGATACGGGTGAACAGCGCATCCTTCGGGTCGAACTCGAAGTCGAGCCACGAGCCACGGTAAGGAATCACGCGGGCCGAGAACAGCAGCTTGCCCGAGCTGTGGGTCTTGCCACGGTCGTGGTCGAAGAACACGCCCGGCGAACGGTGCAGCTGCGAGACGATGACGCGCTCGGTGCCGTTGATGATGAAGGTGCCGGTGTCGGTCATGAGCGGAATCTCGCCCATGTAGACCTCCTGCTCCTTCACGTACTTCACGGCCTTCTTGGATGCCGGGCTGTCCTTGTCGTAGATGACCAGGCGCACGGTGGCGCGCAGCGGCGCACCGAAGGTCATGCCACGGTTGCGGCACTCGCGCTCGTCGAAGGCCGGCTCGCCGAGGCGATAGTCGACGTATTCGAGGGCGGCGTTGCCGGAGTAGCTGGAAATCGGGAACACCGACTTCAGCGCCGCGTGGAGACCCTTCTCCTCGCGTGCCTTGGCGGTGGTGTTCTCCTGCAGGAATTCCTTGTACGAGTCGGTCTGGATCGTCAGCAGGTTAGGCACGCCCAGCACGGGCGGGCGCTTGCCGAAATCCTTGCGGATGCGCTTCTTCTCGGTAAACGAGTAGGTCATGGTGGTTACCGCCTCGGTTCAATGGCCGGCTCGATCGCACCGGCCTTAGAGTTAGTGAATCGAAAATCGGAGATCGGGATTCGAACCGCGGAGCCCCATGCGGGCGGCTCTCGAATCGCGATGTCCCATTTCCGACGGATGGAACACGGATACAGCCCTTGGAACGGCCAAAGCCCGGGGGTTTACACCCCCAGGCCCGGCTTGACGCTAGATCAAACTCGTTGCGCGCAAGGCGCCAATTACTTGAGTTCGACCGTGGCGCCGGCAGCTTCGAGGTCCTTCTTGAACTTCGCAGCGTCTTCCTTCGAAGCAGCTTCCTTCACGACGCCACCGGCTTCGGTGAGGTCCTTGGCTTCCTTCAGGCCCAGGCCGGTGATGGCGCGGACGGCCTTGATCACGTCGACCTTCTTGTCGCCAGCGGACTTCAGGATCACGTCGAACTCGGTCTGCTCTTCGGCAGCGGCGGCGGCCGGGCCGGCAGCGGCAACGGCGACCGGGGCAGCAGCGGAGACGCCGAAGGTGTCTTCGATCGACTTCACCAGTTCCATGATTTCCGTCAGGGACTTGGCCTTGATGGCTTCAACGATCTGTTCGGTGGTCAGGGTGGACATTGTTTCTTACCTTCTGAAATGGGTTTCGATGAAATAAGTCAGCGAGATCAGGCTTCAGCCGGGGCTTCGGCGGCAACTTCGCCACCACCCTGCTTCTCCGCCACGGCGTTGACCGCGCGGGCGAACATCGTGATCGGCTCGACGAGGACACGGGCCAGCATGGCCAGGGCCTCTTCGCGGGTCGGCAGCGAGGCCAGCACGTCGACGTGCTTGGCATCGAACAGCTTGCCCTCGATGGAGACGACCTTCGGCTTGAGCTTGTCGTTGGTCTTCGCGAATTCCTTGATCAGGCGGCCAGCGGCGCCCGGTTCCTCAGTCGAGAACGCATAGAGCAGCGGACCGGTCAGGGCGTCGGCGACGACCTCGAACTCGGTACCAGCCACGGCGCGTGCGGCGAGCGTGTTCTTCACAACCTTGAGGAACACACCCGATTCACGGGCCTTCTTGCGCATCGCGGTCATCTGAGAGACCGTGGTGCCCGCGTATTCGGCGGCGACCAAGGAGTGAGCCTTCGCGGCGACTTCTGCCAGCTCGGCGACTACTTCTTGCTTCTGAGACAGATTGAGAGCCATTGCACTCCTCCAATTGAACTCCGCTTGCGACTCCTGCCGCTTGCGGTCCTGGGCGACATCCTCCATGACGTCGGGGACGGGAACGTCCCGGGTGGTGGCCTTTCCAGATTCGAAACGAATACCAGAAGGGGCTGCACCATCTACGCAGGCCGGATCCGACAAGGCATCCGATTAAGCGATTCCGCTTCCGACGACGGCGTGTCCTTGCCAACACGAGCTCCGTGCTCGTCGCCATCGTGCGCTGATCGCGCCTGCGGTCTTTGACGGCTGCCACGGCATTTCAACCATGGCCGCCCTCAAAAACGCGCCCTCGCCGGCAAGCCGGCGAGGGTCGTCCTAACTCTTACTTGGCCGAGGTGGTCACGGTCGAGGTATCGACCGGCACGCCAACGCCCATGGTGCTCGACAGCGCCACCTTCTGGATGTACTGACCCTTGGCAGCCGCCGGCTTGGCCTTGAGCAGGTCACCGAGCAGCGCGTTGAGGTTTTCGGCGAGCTGGGCAGCGTCGAAGCTGGCCTTGCCGATGGTGGCGTGGATGATGCCGCCCTTGTCGTTACGGAACTTGACCTGACCGGCCTTGGCGTTCTTCACGGCGGTGGCGACGTCGGCGGTGACCGAGCCATCCTTCGGGTTCGGCATCAGGCCGCGGGGACCGAGCACCTGGCCGAGCTTACCGACGACGCGCATGGCGTCCGGCGTGGCGATGACGCGACCGTAGTCGAGGTCGCCTGCCTGCATCTTCTCGGCGAGGTCGTCCATACCGACGGCATCGGCGCCGGCGGCAAGGGCTGCATCAGCCTTTTCACCCGGCGGCACGAACACGGCGACCTTGATGGTCTTGCCGGTGCCGTGCGGCAGGAGCGAGGAACCACGAACGCCCTGGTCGGACTTCTTGGCATCGATGCCGAGGCGGACGGCGACGTCCACGGATTCGGCGAACTTGGCCTTGGCGTTGTCCTTGACGATCTTGATGGCTTCATCGAGACCGTAGGTCTTGCCCGGCTGGACGGCGGCCGTAGCGGCCTTCATACGCTTGGTGAGCTTTGCCATGTCTTAACCCTCTACCACCAGACCCATGGAACGCGCGCTGCCGGCGATGGTACGCACGGCGGCATCGAGATCGGCAGCCGTGAGATCCGGCTCCTTCTGCTTCGCGATTTCCTCGAGCTGGGCGCGGGTGACCTTGCCCACCTTGTCGGTGTTCGGCTTCTGCGAGCCCTTGGCCACGCCCGTGATCTTCTTGAGAAGGATCGAGGCCGGCGGGGTCTTCGTGATGAAGGTGAAGGTACGGTCCGAGTAGGCCGTGATCACGACCGGGATCGGAAGACCCGGCTCGAGCTTCTGCGTGGCGGCATTGAACGCCTTGCAGAACTCCATGATGTTCAGGCCGCGCTGACCGAGGGCCGGGCCGACGGGCGGCGACGGATTGGCCTGACCGGCCTTCACCTGCAACTTGATGTAACCAATGACTTTCTTTGCCATTTCTCTTCAACCTCGCGAGTGCGTGCGCCTTGCGGCTCCTCGCTGTAGACCATCCCTGGGGGTGATGGATTCGCCCTTGCGAACCCCTGAAACACGGCCACGCCGGAGTAAAAACTCCAGCGTGGACCGAGAATTATAGGCACTGAGCAAAAATTAAGCAACGCCCGTGCCGCGGGCCCTGGATCAGGCCTTTTCGACCTGGCCGAACTCGAGCTCGACCGGGGTGGAGCGACCGAAGATGAGCACGGCCACGCGCAGGCGGCTCTTCTCGTAGTTGACCTCTTCGACCACGCCGTTGAAGTCGTTGAACGGACCGTCGGTGACCCGGACCATTTCGCCCGGCTCGAAGAGGACCTTCGGGCGGGGCTTCTCGACGCCTTCGCGAACGCGGCTGAGGATGTTGTCAGCCTCGGAGTCCCGGATCGGATGGGGGCGATCGGCGGTGCCGCCAATGAAACCCATGACCTTCGGGGTTTCCTTGACGAGATGCCAGCACTCGTCGTCGATACGCGGGGTCTTGCCGCTGGTATCGGTCTCGATCTGGACGAGAACATAACCCGGGAAGAACTTGCGCTCGCTGCGACGCTTCTGGCCGCCGCGCATTTCGATGACTTCCTCGGTCGGAACCAGGATTTCACCGAACTTTTCTTCCATGCCCTCACGCGCAACGCGCTCCGTGAGCGCCTTGCGAACCTGCTGTTCGAAACCTGAATAGGCGTGAACGACGTACCAACGTTTGCTCATGCCTTACCTCAATGTCCGAGCTTGAGCAGCCAATCGAGCACGATCGACTTCAACAGCCAGTCGATGAGCCCCATCAGCAGCGAAAGAATGATGACGACCACGATGATGATGCCGGTGGTCTTCAGCGTTTCGTCGCGCGACGGCCAGACGACCTTGCGCAACTCGAACTGCGACTCGGCGATGAAGCCGCGCAGCTTACGGCCCGGAGCCGTGAAGGAACCGATCGCCATGGCGGCGGCAACGGCGACGATAACGCCCACGACACGTGCGAACGACGGCACGCTGGGGTTATCGGAGAAATAGTAGAAACCGACGATGCCGGCGGCGAGCACGACCAGCGCAAGCGCCAGCTTGCCGAAATCGGCCGGGCCCATACCCTTGGCTGCTTCTTGTGCCTTCGTGTTCATGCGCGCTCGGAAGTGGCACGCCAGGAGGGACTCGAACCCCCAACCTGCGGTTTTGGAGACCGCTGCTCTGCCAATTGAGCTACTGGCGTACAAATGAAACGGAGTGAATCAAGGGCGGATGGTACACGACCATACCGCCCTGAAACCGGAAGCCGACCCTTGCGGGCCGGCGACCAGGGATATTACTTGATGATCTTCGACACCACGCCGGCGCCGACGGTGCGGCCACCTTCGCGAATGGCGAAGCGCAGGCCTTCGTCCATGGCGATCGGGAAGCCCAGCTGCACCGTGATCTTCACGTTGTCGCCCGGCATCACCATCTCGGTGCCTTCCGGCAGCTTGATGGAGCCCGTCACGTCCGTGGTACGGAAGTAGAACTGCGGACGGTAGTTGCTGAAGAACGGGGTGTGACGGCCGCCTTCGTCCTTCGACAGGACGTAGATCTCGCCTTCGAAGTCCGTGTGCGGGGTGACCGAACCCGGCTTGGCCAGCACCTGGCCACGCTCGACGTCTTCACGCTTCAGGCCGCGGACCAGCACGCCGACGTTGTCGCCTGCCTGACCCTGGTCGAGAAGCTTGCGGAACATTTCGACGCCCGTCACGGTGGTGTTCTGCGTATCGCGCAGACCCACGACCTCGGCGGCATCACCCACCTTGACGATGCCGCGCTCGACGCGACCGGTGAGCACCGTACCGCGACCCGAGATCGAGAACACGTCTTCGACCGGGAGCAGGAAGGGCTTGTCGATCTCGCGCTGCGGCTCCGGAATCCAGGTGTCGAGTGCGTCGACGAGCTTGATGATCGCCGGCACGCCGATGTCGGACTGGTCGCCATCGAGGGCGAGACGGGCCGAACCCGAGATGATCGGGGTGTCGTCGCCCGGGAACTCGTACTTCGACAGCAGTTCGCGGACTTCCATTTCGACGAGCTCGAGGAGCTCGGCGTCGTCGACCATGTCGGCCTTGTTCAGGAACACGACGATGTACGGCACGCCGACCTGGCGCGAGAGCAGGATGTGCTCGCGGGTCTGCGGCATCGGGCCGTCAGCGGCCGAGCACACGAGGATCGCGCCGTCCATCTGGGCGGCACCGGTGATCATGTTCTTGACGTAGTCAGCATGTCCCGGGCAATCGACGTGACCGTAGTGACGGGTCGGCGATTCGTATTCGACGTGGGCGGTCGAGATCGTGATACCACGAGCCTTCTCTTCCGGAGCGGCGTCGATCGAGCCGTAATCCTTGAATTCACCACCGAAACGCTCGGCGCCGACCTTCGTCAGGGCAGCCGTCAGCGTGGTCTTGCCGTGGTCGACGTGGCCGATGGTGCCGACGTTGACGTGCGGCTTGGTGCGTTCGAACTTACCCTTTGCCATGAGCGCTAAACTCCGCTGGAGCCAATGAGATAGAGAAAAAGGAACCGCCGCGTACGACGAAGATGGTGCTCATGACTGGAATCGAACCAGCGACCTCTTCCTTACCAAGGAAGTGCTCTACCGACTGAGCTACATGAGCACGAAACGAAATGCGCGTATGAACAATGGAGCGGGAGACGGGAATCGAACCCGCACAATCAGCTTGGAAGGCTGAAGTTCTACCATTGAACTACTCCCGCACTACGCGGAACTCGTACTGGTGGAGGAAGGTGGATTCGAACCACCGAAGGCGTAAGCCAGCAGATTTACAGTCTGCCCCCGTTGGCCGCTTGGGTATTCCTCCAACAAAGAACGCCTATTGTCGCGAGCGTCCCGGATACTGTCAACAACTTCAGCACGTTTTCATGACGGCTTCATTGTGACCCGGATGCCCTGACAACTCCTGTCGATACGGGTGGTCGCCAGGTGGGCCGCGAAGTGTACAGGGGTGTTATCGGGTTGTGAAGCTGTCATTTGGGTTTTGGGGCCTCTGGCGCGCTCCTACATGGCGGCTTGGGGCAGGCACCGCTCCGGTCCGGTCGCGCGCGAGGCGCGCTCCTACATGGCCGTAGCGCACTGCTTGGTCTGGTCGCGCGCAAGGCGCGCTCCTACACGGCAACCACGTAGGAGCGCGCCTTGCGCGCGACCGGGCGAAGCCGGAAGGCCTCAGGCCTCCCGCGTCGCCAGCACCAGCGGCTCCATCGCCCGCGACATCTCCATCAGCTTCATCGCGTATTCCTGCAGACGGAGGTCCTTCTCCTCCACCGGCTTCCAGGGCGGTACCGGGGTGGGCTTGCCGCCGTCGGCCTTGTCCATCGCCACGAAGACCATGACGCAGCTGGTGGCCAGCCGCTGTTCGCCGCTGCGCAGGTCGCGGGCCAGGACATCCACCGCCAGATGCATGCTCGACGTGCCGGTGTGGATGAGGCGGGCGCGCACGGTCACGAGATCGCCGATGAGGATGGGGGCCAGGAACTGGATGCCGCTGACCGAGACCGTGACGCAGTACGCTCCGCTCCAGCCCACCGCACACGCGTACCCCGCCTGGTCCAGCCACTTCATGGCCATGCCACCGTGCACCTTGCCGCCGAAATTCACATCGGTGGGTTGGGCCAGGAAACGGAATTCGACTTCTCGCTGGGTGCCGGGCATGGGCCTACCTTGCTGGGGAAAACCCCATTATGAAGCGCGGCGCCTTGTCGCGCCGCCCCGCCGGACATAGATTGCGTCTATCGCCTCCCGGAGTGCCCGATGGTCCTGCGCAGCGTCGCCTCGAGGTTGGCCCTGGGAGTCCTGCTGGGCTCGGCGATCGTCCTGGTCGTCACGGGCGGCCTGTTGCTGTCGCATACCCGGGAGCAGACGCTGGAGCAGACCGCGCGGGAAGCCGCCGCCATCGCCGACTCGGCGTCCAGCCGGATCCAGGTCCACATCGACGGCGTGGCCCGGGTCGCCCGCGTACTGGCCGGACAACTTGCCACCCGGCGGGAGCAGGCCCCCGCCCTGGTCCGCGATGCCCTGGCGGTGAATCCCGAGATCGTGGACATCAGTGCCGCCTTCGTCCCCCGTGACACGGCCAGCGTCAGGGCGGCAGACGCACCCGTCGCACGCAGGGATGCCACCGGGAAGATCACCTCGGGCAGTCGCAGGGACGAACCGGAGGCGTACTGGACCGCTCCCTGGTTCGTGCGTGGCCTCAACTGCGAGACCGGCTGCTGGCAGCCTCCCTTCCACTCCCCTGCCCGCCCGGACACCCTCGTCGGCTATTCGATAGCGATTCCGGGCGACAAGGTGTCCGTGCAGGGCGTGGCGGACGCGACCATCAGCCTGGGCTGGCTGCAACGTGTCCTGGGATCGCTTGGCAAGCCAGCCCACGCCTCGGCCTTTGTCGTGGATGCCGACGGCCGGTTCCTCGCCCACGACTGGCTCTCGTACATCGGCACGAAGGGCAGCCATCCGCTCCTCACCGCCATTGCCGAAGGCCGCAATCCCGTCCGGATCACGCCCGAGGAAGGCGGCCGGGTCAGCGAACCGGTCTGGGTCTACTTCGTGCCCATCAAGGGCACCCAGTGGACCTTTGGACTCTCCATGCCCGAACGTGCGGTCATGGCGGACCTGCGGCAGACCTACCTGGTGGACATCGTACTGGGGCTTATCGCCCTCGCCGGCGTCTCTGTCATCGCCCTGCTCATCACGCGACGCCTGCTGGCTCCGCTGACCGTGCTCGCGGACCGCGCCGAGGACGTCTCGCGTGGCGAGCTCGATTTCGAGCTTCCCGTCGTCACACGCAACGACGAAGTGGGCCGGCTTACCCGGGCCTTCGACCAGATGCGCCACCAGCTGGCGGGTCATATCGACTCCGCGAAACGCGTGGCCCGCGAGCAGGAGCGCATCGCGAGCGAACTCGATATTGCCAGGCAGATCCAGCTGGCGCTGATCCCGTCGCCCCACTGGCTCGCCAACGACGGCCGCATCGAGGTGCATGCCGCCCTGCGCCCCGCATCGGCCGTAGGCGGCGATCTGTATACCTATTTCGCGCTCGGCGCCCGCCACGTCTGCATCATGGTGGGCGACGTCTCCGACAAGGGCATCCCTGCGGCTCTGTTCATGGCGCGCACCGTGACCCTCGCTCGCACGCTGGCCACACATGCGCGCTCGCCCAGCGACATCCTCGCCGCGCTGAATCGCGAACTGTGCAAGGGCAACGACACCTGCATGTTCGTCACCCTGCTCTGCGGTGTCGTGGAAACGGAAACCGGCCTGCTGGCCCTGGCCAGCGCAGGTCATGAACAACCGGTGTTGCATGCCGGCGGCACGGCTACCCTGGTGGATGTGGAGACCGGCCCCGCGCTCGGCCTCGACCCGGATGCGCGCTACCCTGTACGCGTACTTTCGTTGCTGGGGGGCGATACCTTGCTCATGTACACCGACGGCGTCAGCGAAGCGCATACCGGGGGCCAGCGCCTTTTCGGCACGTACGGCCTGTTGCGCAGCGTTTCGGACGTTCCCGAAGGCGCGCCGCCGGAAATCTACGTGGAACGGATCCTCGGCGACGTGGACGCCTACGTGGAAGGCGCCCCAGCCTATGACGACATCGCCGTGCTCGCACTCACCTGGCACGACCTCGGCGCAGAAGGAGCCCGCCTCGATGCGGTTGCGCATTCCTAATCGTCTGGAAGACGTATTCCTCGCTCTGGAACAGGCCGACGTCGCGCTCAGGCGAAGTCGTGTCGCGGAAGCCTGTTGCGCCGATGTGCGCCTTGTCCTGGAAGAACTGCTGGTCAACACCGTGCGTCACGGCTATCCGGATGGTCGCGACGGTTACATCGACATCGACCTGGAGATCCGTTCCGACGCGGTACGGCTCGACCTGTGCGACGACGCACAGGCGTTCGATCCGATGCTGCACGAACCTCCAGACCTGCCCGGCGACCTCGCAGACCGCGCCATCGGCGGCCTGGGGCTGCACATCGCGCGCAGCATCGCCGACGACCTGACCTACCAGCGCCACGAGCGGCACAACCAGGTCATCGTGCATTTCCTTATCACTCCCTCCGACGAGCCCGCCCCATGACCCTGATCGTCCGCAGCGAAAGCCCTGGCCACGAACGCAGCACCGTGTGGCTCGAAGGCCGTCTGGACGCGGCCACCTACGTGGAATTCGACGAGGCCATGCGCGACGTCACGCCTCTGGTGGATAGCGGCGGCACGCTCGTGATCGACCTGTCCGCGCTTGAATACATCAGCAGTGCCGGCTTGCGCAGCCTGGCCCTTCTTCGCAAGCAGATGCGCGATCGCGACGGGCGCACGCTCCTGCTCAACCCGCAGCCGCAAGTGAGAAAGGTGTTCGATATCGTCAAAGCCGTGCCGCTGGCGGAAGTCTTTGCCAACGTGGCGGAACTCGACGCCTACCTGGACCACATGCAGCGCCAGATCAGCTCGCCGGATCGCTGAAGAATTCAGCGCCCGCTGTGATCGATGAGGTTCGACCTCAGTGTTTCAAGCTGCGCCTTGAGGGCGCCCAGCTGGTCGATCTCGCAATCCATGGCACAGAAGACATCCACCGGCACATCGCCCGCCTTCTCGCGTAATGACCTGCCCTCGTCCGTGAGCGTGACGATCACCTGCCGCTCGTCCCGCGTGCCACGCGCGCGCTGCACGAGACCGGCGGCCTGCAGGCGCTTGAGCAAAGGCGTTAACGTGGCCGAATCGAGAAACAGGCGTTCGCCCAGCTCCGACACCGTGATGCCGTCGCGCTCCCACAGCACCAGCATGGCAAGGTACTGCGGATAGGTGAGATCCAGCTTCGCCAGCAACTGGCGGTAGAGCTTGCCCATCGCCAGGTTGGCCGAGTACAGGGCGAAGCACAGCTGCCCGTCGAGGGTGCGGGGCGCTTCGATACCAGACGGGAGGGACTTCTTGCTCATGCTCCGGAATGTAGGGACCGCGCAATTACTTTGCAAGCGATTCAATTGCGCAACCTGTAGGAGCGCGCCTCGCGCGCGACCGGTACAGAGTCGTGAGACCCGAAATCCCGCCCCCTCCGAAAACAGACCGGGTGGCATCGGGAATAACCCCGTTCCACCCGGTCGCGCGCGAGGCGCGCTCCTACAACGGCCCTAGGGGCCGAATTTCTTTTCGATGCCCAGCAGGATCGACTGGTTGTCCCGGGTCGTGTTGTCCAGCTGGTTCTGGTATTCAGCGCGAATCATCCAGCCACCGTTGGTCTGCAACACGATGCCGGCACCCAGCAGCGTGTGGTTGCGCGACTGACGGTACAGCGTGGCGCGATACAACGGGCCATCGATCAGATCCGCGTAGCGCATCACCGCCTGGCTGGAGCCCTGCAGGTCGTGGCCAAACTCGGCACGCAGCTGCGGTGCCCACACGCCGTAGTCGCGCTTCACCGACCATTGCGCAAGCACACCCAGCGTCGCCGTGGTCGTCTTCACCGTCTGCGACTGGTAACGCAGGGAATACACGTCGTCACCGTGTTCCGTGAAGGCATCCAGGCGTGCACGCGCTACATCGAAGCGGCCGTAAGGCGTGAACTGCGAGTTGTCGCCCACCATCTGGTAACCCGCCGAGAGCGACGCGAACCACTGCTTGCCGTCGCGGCTTCCTTCCACATGGTTGCCATTGTCGGTGACGAAGCGGCGCGAATCGAACGACAGCCACTGGTAGCCGATCAACGCATCCGTGTAGAACGATTCCGTCGGGCGGTAGCTGCCGTAGACGGCCACGTTGTAGCTGTCCACCGTGCTGCGGCTGCCGTTGTTGCCCACGTCGGAGTGATCGTGGCCATAACCCATGCCCGCACCCACCGCCAGCTTGTCGCTGAACTGCTTGTCCACACCGACACTCAGGCCCGATGTCGTGAAGTCGATGCCGTTGTCGCTGGTGCCCGCCTGGCTCTTGCCGAAGTTGATGGCGCCCCCGGTCCAGACCGAGACATCGCCAGGCAACGTACCGTGCTGCGAACTGGCGGCCGTCTGCGATTCCGGCGAACCGGCATCGGGCTGCACCAGGTAACGACGGTTGTTGTCGTCCTGCGCACGACGCAGGTCGGCGTAGGCGTCGCGACTGCGCGACGAACTGGCCGACGCCATGGTGATGCCATTGGTGAAGCCGGTCGTGCCACCGCTGTGCAGCATCTCCAGGCGACGCTGGAAGTTGCTGATCTGGCCGGTCGCCATGCGACGGGTTTCGTCGGCCTGTGCGGAAAGCACGCCCAGCACTTCCGGATCCTTCGACGGATCGCTGCGCGGCGTGACGGTGACCGTGACATAGCCCGGTGCCGACGTGGCATAGGCATTGGTCAACGTATAGCCGATCTGCGCCGTGCCACCGAACGTCGGCGATGCCGTGAACAGCAGCATGTAGCCCGTGGCCGAAGCCTGGATGCTCGCACTGCCTGCATTGGCCGGCGACACCGACGCCACGTTCGCCCCCGTGAAGGGACCACCCTGCGCCTTGCTGGTGATGTCCACCTGCACGAAACGGCCGGCAATGGTCGCTGCGGTTACCGGCGGAGCGATCGGTGCCGGATTCACCGTCACGTTCACGTGGGCCGGCTGTGACGCACCGAAGGCGTTGCTCAGCGTGAAGTCAAAACCGATCTCACCCGATGCATCGGCCGCCGCGGTGTAAACCAGGTCGGTGCCCTGCACCTGCACGCTGCCACTGGACGGCGGCGCGACGACGGCTACCGACGTGAACGGACCATTCGTGGCACCCGCTGCGGCGTGGATCGTCACCGACTGCCCGGACAACACCGTCACCTTCGTCGAAGGCACCGGCACGGGTACCGGACCGGCAGCCACCGTGATGCTGACGGTCGCGACATTCGACGTGCCGCCCGGACCGGTCGCGGTGTACTTCAGCGTGTCGTTGCCGAAGTAGTCGTGCGCCGGGGTATAGACGACGTTGAGGCCATCGATGGTAGCCGTACCGTGACCGGCCGCCTGCGTGATCGCAATGCTGGTGATCGGGCCACTGTCGTTTGCCGTGACCGGAATCGTGACCGACGCGTTGGCACCGACCGTGGCCTTGTCGTCCACGGCCACCGGCGTCGCCTCGGCCACCACGATGGTGTAGCCCTGGCTACCTGTCGCTCCGAAGGCATCGGTGGCGGTGATGGTGACGGACGCGCTACCGGCCGCCGTCGGGGTACCCACGATCGCACCGGCCGACGACAACGTCAGACCGGCCGGAAGTGCTCCCGATGTAATTGCGTAGGCGTACGGCGCAATGCCTCCGCTGGTCGCCAGTGTGGTGGCGGGGTAAGCCACCGCCACCTTGCCGCCAGGCAGCGTGGCCGGCGTAAAGGTGAATGTGGGCACGGCAATGGTGACGTTGTAGTTCTGCGTCGCCGTCTGCCCGGCGAGGTCGGTCACCTGCACCGTGAACGGGAAGGTGCCCGAAACCGTCGCCGAACCGGAAATCTGGCCCGACGGATTCAACACCAGTCCATTCGGCAACGCCCCTGCCGACAGCGTGAACGAATAGGGCGGCGCACCGTTCTGCGCCACGATGCTCTGGCTGTACGTCGCACCGCGCACCGGGTTGGGCAGCGTCGTCGTGGCGATGGTCACCGCACCGCCCGGCACCACCACGCTGAAGCCCTGGCTGACCGGTGCGGCAGGCAGGTAGGCCTGGTCACCGCCCTGGGCCGCCACTACGGTGCAGGTGCCGGGGGCCTTTGCCTGCAACTGGCTGCCCGACACGATGGCGCAGACGTTGACGGTCTGGCTGGTGAACTGCACAGGCAGGCCGGACGTCGTCGTCGCAACGAGTGGCGTCGTCGTGCCGAAGTCCTTCGGTCCGGGATTGTTGAACGTGATCTGCTGCTGCCCCTGAGGCGTCACGCTGGCACTCGCCGCCGACGCATCGCTCGTGCCCACCGGATTGGTCGCTGTCACCGTGAAGGTGTAGGCCGTGCCCAGGGTGAGTCCCGGCACCGTGATCGAAGGCGCACCCCCGGTAGCCGTGATGCCACCCGGACTCGATGTCACCGTATATCCCGTGATGGCGGCACCACCGTCGCTGGACGGCGGCGTGAATGCGACCACCGCACTGCCCGTGGTCTGGCCCGCGGGCGCAGCCGGTGCGGAAACGGTGCCGATCACCGGTGCCGAGGGCCTCAGCGCACCCACCGTGATGGTATAGGCCTGCGAGCCGGTCACGGTGAAGCTGTCCGTCGCGGTCACGGTGATGTTGAACGTACCCGCCGCCGTCGGCGTACCGCTGAGCGTGCCGTTCGGTGCCAGCACCAGGCCGGTGGGCAGGCTGCCGGACGTTACGGCATACGTGTAGGGCGCGATACCGCCACTGGCCGCAATCGTGGTGGAAGGATAAATACCACCCCAGGTCCCGGCGGGCAGGTTTGCCGGCGTGAAGGTGAATACGGGAGAGATGATGGAGCCGCTGTAGTTCTTCGTGCTGGTCTGACCCGCCAGGTCGGTCACCTGCACCGTGAACGAGTACGGTCCCGTGGATGTCACGGTGCCGGAAATCAGGGCGGATGTCAGGCTGGCTGGCGTCAGCGTGAGGCCGTTCGGCAACGCGCCCGCCGAGATCACGTAGCTATAAGGCTCCGCACCACCTTGTGACGTAATCGTGGCGCTGTAAGGCACCCCTCGCGTCGGTGCCGGAAGGGTGGTCGTAGTGATCGAGACCGGACCGCCTGCAACGACGACACTGAACCCCTGGGTGACGTCCGGCGCGGCACGGTAGCCACCACCGCCAGGTTGCGACGCCTGCACCGTACACATACCCGGTGCCTTCGCATGAAGCTGGTTGAGTGACACGATCTCGCAGACATTCGCGGTCTGGCTGGTGAATTGCACAGGCAGGCCGGATGACGTCGTCGCCACCAGCGGCGTCGTGGTACCGAAATTCACCTGCCCGGGATTGGCAAACGTGATGGTCTGGCTGCCCATGGGCGTCGCGGCATTGCTGGCGGCCGAAGGGGCACCCGTTCCGGCTGTCGAGCTGGCGGTCACCGTGAAGGTATACGCCGTGCCGAAGGTGAGGCCGGCGACGGCGAGCGGCGATGCACTGCCCGTCGCCGTGATGTTGCCCGGGCTCGACGTCACTGTGTAGCCGGTGATCGCACCACCGCCGTTGAACGCCGGCGGCGTGAATGCCACCGAGGCACCACCGGTGAGCTGGCCCGGCGTGCCATCTACCGCAGTCGCGGTGCCGATGGTAGGCGCTCCCGGAACGACCGCATTGACGGCAAACGACTGGGACTGCGATGCCGCCACGTAGGTGCCGTTACCCGGCTGCGATACCGTGATGGAGCAGTTGCCCGCGGTGAGAAAAGTGAGCTGTCCCGTGGCAGGCACGATCGTGCAGACCGGGGTTGTCGTCGACGAGAACGTCAGCGGCTGTCCCGTATCCACCGATGCGGTAAGGGTGGGCGATGTGCCGAAATTCTGCGGACCAGGATTCGCGAACGAGATGTTCTGCGTGATCTGCGGCGTGACGGGGCCGGAGGGGCCGGATGCCGGACCGGTGCCTACTGTATTGCTGGCCGTCACGGTGAACGTGTAGGCGGTGCCGCGTGTCAGCCCCGGTACGGTGATCGGGCTTGCCGATCCCGAGGCGACGATGCCGCCGGGGCTGGACGTCACGGCATAGCCGGTGATCGCGGAGCCGCCATTGCTACCAGGCGGTGCAAAAGCCACGACGGCCGATGCCGGGGTGCCCAGCCCCCCGGCTGCCACGGAGACGCTGCTGACCGACGGCGCGCCAGGCGCTACGGCTGCTATGTTGACGGTATATGCCTGCGTGCCGGTAAAACTATTGGCATCCGTGGCCGTCACGGTGAAATTGAACGTACCCGTACCGGTCGGCGTACCGCTGAGCGAGCCGTTCGCGTTGAGCGTAAGCCCCGTTGGCACACTACCTGTCGCCGTGAACTGGTAAGGCGCCGTTCCGCCGCTCGCCGTGATGGCCTGCGAATACGCTGTGCCAAACGTGCCATCAGGCAGCGAAGGACGCAACGTGATGGGCGGCGGCAGGGCCACCTGAAGCGTGTAGGTGCGCGTGGTGGTGGCATGCGTGATGCCATCCACGCTCGGCGTACTGTCGGTCACCCGCACCGTGATGGGAAAGTTGCCCGCCTGCGTCGGGGTGCCGCTGATGGTGCCCGTGGCATTCAGCGTGATGCCACTCGGAAGCGTGCCGCTGCTGAGTGCATAAGTGTATGGCGCGGTGCCGCCCGTCGTCGTCAAGGAAGTGGAATACGCGCTGCCTTGCGTACCGGAAGGGATCGACACGGGCGCCAGCGAGAGCGTGGGCAACGCGACAGCGACGGTGTACGACTGGTCGGTCGTCTTCGGGGTTCCGGACGAATCGGCAACATGGACGGAGAACGAGAACGAGCCTGCCTTGCTGGGCGTTCCTGAAATGACGCCACTTCCCGATATGGCGATGCCGTCCGGAGGCGTTCCCGTAAACGAATACGTATACGGCGCTGTTCCGCCCGTCGTCGATAGCGCCACCGGTGAATAGACCTGGCCGTACACCATCGACGGCAAGGTCGTCGGCGTTACGGTGAGAGAAGGGGCTGAGGGGAGAATGGTGATGTTGAACTGGACGTCATTGCCGTTCTCATCAATCACCGTGAAGGTGTCGCTGAGGTGGCCCAACACCGTATTTTTATAGGTCAGGGAGTAAAGGCCGGAGCCGACGGGACTGATGGTGCCAAACAACGGCGCGATCACCGTATCCTGGTAGGCACCGCCAAAACAGTCGAACTCGATACTTCCCCCGGCGGGGATGGTCGCGCTCTGTGGCGAAGTGCAAGCCGCTGCCACACCGCCAGCGCCGAACCACAACAGCAACAGAACCATGAAGGCGCGAACGCCCTTCCACGCACGGTGCAACGCCGCGCGGTCGTGATCGACACGCATCGAATACCACATATGTACCGTTCCCCTGCCCGCCCCGCTTCAATCCCCGCGCGACGTTCGCGTGGGGCCAGAACGAAATGATGTATCCCCAGCACCAGCATATCCGCGATACCTGGGCCGCTTGTGCGCCATACGTGCGATCCCGTAAGCGGAATCGGCAGCGCTGCATCCAGCAGCAAGCGCACACGTTGCAATTGGAGCAAGGTAGGCCCCGGCGCGATATCACCGGTTTCGGGGGTATACGCGAAGGCGGCCACCCGATGACCATGGCGTCGCGAACGACGGACCACGTTTCTCAGGGGACAACGATGAGTACCAATTTCTACCTCGGCCAGATCACCATGGCGGGATACAACTTCGCACCACGGGGCTTCGCCCTGTGCAATGGGCAGCTCCTGCCGATTTCGCAGAACCAGGCGCTGTTCTCACTGCTGGGTCTGGCCTACGGCGGCAACGGAACGACTAATTTTGCCCTGCCGAACATGCAGGGACGTGTGCCGGTGGGACAGGGTCCGAGCAGCAGCAGCGGACAGAATTACCCGATAGGCTCCATTGCGGGCGCTGAAAACGTCACGCTCACGGCCAGCCAGCTGGCGGCGCATATGCATTCGGTAAACGCATCAACGACCACCGCCCGTGCCACCACGCCAAGCGGTGGCATCTTCGCGTCCGTCAAGCCCGTGGGCTCCAGCGCGGCAGAGGCCATCTATGGCCCCATGTCCAACCCCGCGGTCGCTCTTGCCCCGACGACCGTCACGCCCGCGGGAGGCAATGGCCCGCATCCGAATATGCAGCCGTACAGCGTGATCAACTTCACGATCGCCCTCCAGGGCATCTTTCCCTCCCGCAGCTGACCGCGTCAGGACATCATCATGAGCGAAGCCAATATTGGCGAGATCCGTCTTTTCGGATTCACGCGCATCCCCAACGGCTGGTTCGCGTGCGACGGCAGCCTGAAGTCCATCGCGGAATACCAACCGCTGTTCGTACTGATCGGCACCACTTATGGCGGCGACGGTATACAGACATTCGGTGTACCTGATCTGCGGGGGCGGCTACCCGTTCATCAAGGCACGGGCACCACTGGTACCAATTATCCGCTGGGACTCTCTGCCGGTACCGAAACGGTAACCCTGACCGTGGCGCAGATTCCCTCACATACGCATGTCGCTTTCGCGAGCACGTCCAACGCCACCACCGCAACGCCCGGACCGTCAGTGGTACCGGCAGCCCAGACAGCCGACCTGCTGTACGCCACGAATCCCGCTGCATTGACGCCGCTACCCATGGCAACGACGGCAACAGGACCAAACCCCGGGGGCCCCCTTCCCCACGACAACCTGATGCCGACGCTCACCGGCTCGTTCTGTATCTGCTGGAGCGGCGTATTTCCGCCGCACAGCTGACGACTATCGTTTTCGATACCAGGGGATCATTCCATGACAGAACCATTCGTCGGCGAAGTCCAGCTCTTCGCTTTCAACTTCGCCCCAACCGGCTGGGCACTCTGTAGCGGGGCGTTGATCGCCGTACAGCAGAACCCTACGCTTTTCTCGCTGCTGGGCACCAACTACGGCGGCAATGGCACAACCACGTTCGGATTGCCCAACTTCGGCGGCAATGCGGCGTGCAGCCTGGGGCAAGGTACCGGGCTGAGCAACCGTGTCATCGGCGAGGTATTCGGCAGCGAGGGCGTAACGTTGCTCTCCAGCAATATCCCACCACACACCCACGGCATGGCTGGCTATGCCCAGCCCGATCCGTCGAAACGTAGCTCGTCGCCGACGACGGGTGTCGGACTGTGTGCGGCGGTCCACGGGGCAAGCTTCCTCAATTCAACGGCGCCGCCGGCACCACCAACACCAAACACGACGTTTTCGCCTGTAATGTTGAGTCCCGGTACTGCGGCCGGCCCGCACGAGAACCGCCAGCCATACCTGACAGTGAACTTCTGCATTGCGCTGAATGGTGTCTTCCCCACTACGCAGTGAACACGAATAGCGGAAAATTTCCCGGCGAGACGTCAACCATCTTCGTGGTGGCGCCGCCGGGCGTTCGCTTGCGGAACGCCCGTGATGAAGATCTGCCCTTCCTTCGTGAGCTCTACGAGCATGCACGTTCTGCCGAACTTGCCGGTGTACCCTGGCCGCAGGACGTTCGCAGCCGTTTCCTTGACGACCAATTTCGTCTTCAGCACCAACACTACGTCACGCATTTCTCCAGGGCCGACTTTCTTCTTCTGGAAAGAGACGATCGACTGATCGGTCGGTTTTACATCGATGCGTCGGGAGACGACCTGCATGTCATCGACATCAGTCTCCTGGCGGAGGAACGTGGACGAGGTATCGGCACACTGCTTCTTCAGTCGTTAATGAGTCACGCCTCTCGTGCAGGTCGAGGCGTCTTCCTTAACGTCAATCGCTTCAATCCGGATGCGGAACGCCTTTATCGTCGACTCGGGTTTGCGCATCTCACGCCCGAAGGCGTGGATGCAGGCAGCGATATGTATCTGCCGATGCGATGGATCAGTTGAACACCGCCTGATAAATGAAGCCTTCCCGGTCCCGCGCGATGGGCACGAGGAAAATGCCGAATTCGCCCATGGATTCGCTCTTCATCGCGTAGATGCGCTGGGGAAAGACAATGGCCGCTTCGTTGCGAAACAACAACGAGAACGGTTCACGCACGGCACCTGCCATAACCCCATGCGACAACGGCCGGGCCTCGACAAGCGTGAATGGCGTGTTTGTGCCCTCGATATCCACCGCGAAGGTTTCATTGAGGTGAGTGGCGAAGTGCGAAAGCTGAAGAAATTCCATGATGACGTCCCCCGAACGTAGAAGGAGCATGCACGGTAAAACCCCTTTTTTCAAGGGACAAATTCATCTTTTACTCACTTCTCCAACCACGTGTCACGATGAATCTCCATCAGTCGCTCCGCGTTTTCGGAAAGATGTGTTTTGCGCCAAACGAAATGGATTTCCGACCGCCCCGCCTCGCCCAGGGCATGCGCACGCACCTGCGGGTGACCCGGTAACGTCGCCAGCACGGAACGCGGTATCCATGCCGCGCCCATGCCCGCCGTCACGCAGGCAAGCATCGTGTGGTAAGAGCCGACTTCCACCACCGGAAGAAGCTGACGCCCGGACGCTTCGAGCCACGCATCCACGCGATAGCGAAACGAACTGTCATGTCGAAAACCATACAGCTCGTTGCAACGCAGGTCGCGCGGTGAATCCACTGGCGGATGGCCGAATTCGGTAACGAGCACCACGTCATCCGTATAGGCCAGGCGACTGGCCAGCCCCGTCGCGCTCACCGGCCCTTCGCCAAGCGCGATGTCGAGTGCGCCATCCGTGACCTGTTCGATCAACACATCGGATGCGCCGCGCCGTACGTCCAGCTCAACGGAACGATGTCGCGAGCGGTAACGCCCGATGAGCGCCGGCATGAACGCCATCAGCGCCACGTCAACCGCCCCCACCACCAGCCGGCCACCCACCTCGCTGTTGCGCATGAGGTCCCGGGTACTGTCGGCCAGGCCGACGATCCGCTGGGCATGCTCCAGCAGGCGTCGGCCGTCCGGCGAAAGGCTGAGCCGCTGTCGCTCGCGGAGGAACAAAGGGCAGCCGAGGTCTTGCTCCAGTTGCTGGATGCGGACGGTGATGCTCGATGGGACTTTGTTCAGCGCGCGGGAAGCTCCGATCACCGACCCGGTCTCGGCTACCGCGCAAAACGCCCGAAGCTGGGATAGCTCCATATCGTCATTCTCTCTTTGAGAATATTTTGAAAATCAAATTTCTTTTATGAGAATACCTGATTAGGGAAGGCGCATGCGCCCCGATCGCATGGCTTCTGGAATCGAGATACCGTGTGGTATGGACACTCCGCAGCCAACTAAGAGCGTTGCCGCACATATCCGGGCCGCTACCGACGCTGACGCATCGGCCATCGCGCTATTGATGCGTCAGCTGGGGTACGAGGCGAGCGAAGATTTGATCGCCGACAAGCTGTCGCTTTTCTCTCATTCCGACAGCGACATCGTTTTTCTCGCGACCATCGATCAACGGGTCGCAGGCTGCCTCAGTGCGCACGTCCTCGAACTGTTTCACGCCGCGGGCCGGCTTGGGCGTATCACGTCGCTCGTGGTGGATGCGGATGCCAGGGGAACCGGCATCGGCCAGGCCCTCGTAGACAGGGCCATGCTGTTCTTCAGTCAGCAACGATGCGTGCGTGTGGAAGTCACCAGTGGCGACCACCGGTTGAACGCGCATGCCTTCTACAAGGCCGTAGGTTTCGTCGAGGACGAGCGTCGGTTCATCAGGCACCTATGAAACAACTGCCCAGCAATCCCCTGTAGGAGCGTGCCTTGCGCGCGACCGGTGGGACGGGAACGATGATGTTCTGCGCGATGAATGGTCGCGCGCAGGCGCGCTCCTACAGGGGTGCGGTGGCCCAAAGGTTTTCCCCCATGACAACCGTGAGATCGGTAGAGGCGGCGGGGGCGGCCCTTGGCGTGACTTGGTGGAGGTGAGGGGAGTGGGCGGAAAAGGCCCGAAGGGGACGGGTCAGGATGACCCGTCTTTCTCGCCGAGGCACGGAGGCCGAGTCGAGAAACCCCGCCCGCTCCCCGGGCTCGAAGGGGCGAAGCCATAAGACACTGAGCCGCGCAGCGGCTCCTCCTTTCCCGAGGGACACCGCAGGCCGGAGCGCCAAGGGCCGCCCCCGTCGCCTCCGCAGCGCCACGTGCCAGCGCCGATGCGAGGTCGATAGGCGACCCTCCCTACGGAGCGAAACACCACACGGGCTGCTTTACTACGGAGCGCAACATCGCCGATGCGATCGGCTCCCACACCTTCGGTAGGTAAGCCCCTTTTCAACTGGCGACGCTACGTATCAAACGGTCGCGCGCAGGCGCGCTCCTACAGGAGGTGGAAACGAAAAGGCCGCGCGGGTGCGCGGCCTTTTTATTTTTCGTTTCCGGGAAGATCAGACGTTGAAGCGGAAGTGGAGGACGTCGCCTTCCTTGACGATGTAGTCCTTGCCTTCCAGGCGCAGGCGGCCGGCTTCCTTCGCGCCCTGCTCGCCCTTGAGCTTGATGTAGTCGTCGTAGGCGATGGTTTCGGCGCGGATGAAGCCGCGTTCGAAATCGGTGTGGATGACACCGGCGGCCTGCGGGGCCGTGGAGCCGGCGCGCAGCTGCCAGGCGCGGACTTCCTTCACGCCGGCGGTGAAGTAGGTCTGCAGGCCGAGCAGCTTGTAGCCGGCGCGGATCACGCGGTTGAGGCCCGGCTCGTCGAGGCCGAGATCCTTCAGGAATTCGTCGCGATCGGCGTCTTCGAGCTGGGACATTTCCTCTTCGATGGCGGCGCACACCGGCACCACCTCGGCACCCTCTTCCACGGCGCGGGCGCGCACCGCATCGAGGTGCGGGTTGTTCTCGAAGCCGTCTTCGGCCACGTTCGCGATGTACATCAGCGGCTTGAGCGTGATGAGGAACATGTCGCGGATGAGCGCCTTTTCATCGGCGTCCAGACCCGCGGTGCGGGCCGACTTGCCCTGGTCAAGCACGGCAGCCAGCTTTTCGAGCACCGGCTTGCGGGCCAGGGCTTCCTTGTCGTTGGCCTTGGCGGAGCGGGTGGCACGGTCGAGCGCCTTCAGCACGGACTCCAGGTCGGCCAGCGCCAGCTCGGTGTCGATGGTTTCGATGTCGGCGATCGGGTCGACCTTGTTCGCCACGTGGATAACGTTGCCATCCTCGAAGCAACGCACGACGTGGGCGATGGCGTCCGTCTCGCGGATGTGCGCGAGGAACTTGTTGCCCAGGCCTTCACCCTTCGACGCACCGGCCACGAGGCCGGCGATGTCCACGAATTCCATCGTGGTCGGGATGATGCGTTCCGGCTTCACGATGGCCGCCAGCGCGTCCAGGCGCGGATCGGGCACGGGCACGATGCCGGTGTTGGGCTCGATCGTGCAGAACGGGAAGTTGGCGGCCGCGATGCCCGCCTTGGTCAGTGCATTGAACAGGGTGGACTTGCCGACGTTAGGCAGGCCGACGATGCCGCATTTGATACCCATGGGGCGATGCTCTCGATTCTTCGCAATAGTCGTTGGCTTACGGAGCATGGCCCTGTAAGTCGGGCCGTCGGCCCTGTAACCCGGCCGCTAGGCGGCCGTATGCAGCCTTTTCATGGCTTCCTCGAACTTGCCCGACAGCGCCAGCGGCAGCACGTCGAAGGCACGCCCGATACCGATCATGATGGCGTCCTCGTCGGATGCGCTCGGGCGACCGAGCACCCACGGGGAAACCTTGTCCTTGTGCCCCGGGTGGCCGATGCCGACCCGCAGGCGATGGAACTTGCCATGGCCCAGGTGGGCCATGATGTCGCGCAATCCGTTCTGGCCGCCGTGGCCGCCATCGAACTTCATGCGGACGGTGCCGGGCGGGAGGTCCAGTTCGTCGTGGGCGACGAGGCACTCCTCCGGCGCGATCTTGTAGTAGCGCAACGCCGAGGCAACGGCGATGCCGCTCTTGTTCATGAACGTGGCCGGCTTCAGCAGCCAGACGTTCTCGCCCCCGATGCGCAGCTTGCAGGTCTCGCCATGCAGCTTGCCGTCGAAGGCCCAGCGCTCACCCTGATCCATGGCCAGGGCGTCGACACACCAGAACCCGGCATTGTGCCGGGTCCTGACGTATTCGGCCCCGGGGTTGCCGAGGCCGACGATGAGACGAATTGACGCCATGAGAAAAAACGGGAGCGGCCCGCCACGCCGTGGCGCGCGGGCCGCCGCCGATTACTTCTTCTCTTCGGCCGGAGCGTCGCCGCCTTCGGCAGCCGGATCGACTTCTTCCTGGATGGCGGCCACGGTCACGACGGCAACGTCGTGTTCCTTGCCCAGGCCCAGCTCAGGAATTTCCACGCCGGCCGGCAGCTTGATGTCGGACAGGTGGACGATGTCGCCGCCCTTGAGGGACGCGAGGTCGAGCTCGATGAACTCCGGGAGGTCCTTCGGCAGGCACGAGACGGTGATTTCCGTCAGGTTGTGCGAGATGACCAGACCGGCGGTCTTGCCGGCCGGGCTCTTTTCCTGGTTCAGGAAGTGGACCGGCACGGCAACGCGAACGGCTTCGTTCTCGTTCACGCGCTGGAAGTCCATGTGCAGCATGAGCTGCTTGAACGGGTGCTTCTGCCAGTCCTTGATCAGGACCTTCTGCAGCTTGCCGTCGACGGTCAGGTCGATCACCGACGAGTAGAACGACTCAAAGCGCGAGCCGAGCAGGATGTCGTTGTGAAGGACCTGGATCGCCTGCGGGGCTTCGCCCGCACCGTAAACGATCGCCGGCACGTGGCCCGCAATGCGAAGGCGGCGGCTCGCACCCTTCCCTTCGATCTTGCGGCTCGTGGCCGTGAGCTTGTGGTTGGTAGACATTGGTGTTGCCTCAAGTGAAACCGCCTCGCGGCGGCTTGTAAAAGACTCCCCCGCGACCAGGGGAGTCTGAAAAACGATGAATCAGTCGATGTAGAGCGAGCTCACCGATTCGCCGAAGGCGATGCGGCGGATCGTCTCTGCCAGCAGTTCCGCGACCGACAACTGGCGGATTTTCGCACAGTTACGGGCGTTGTCGCGCAACGGCAGCGTATTGGTGACCACCAGCTGGTCGAGCTGGGAGGCTTCGAGGTTGTCGATGGCCGCGCCCGAGAGCACCGGATGGACGCAGTAGGCGACGACCTTGCGGGCGCCCTTTTCCTTCAGCGCGGCCGCCGCGGCGCAAAGCGTGCCGGCGGTGTCCACGATGTCGTCCACCAGGACGCAGGTCTTGCCTTCCACGTCACCGATGATGTTCATCACCGTGGCGACGTTCGCCCGGGGGCGGCGCTTGTCGATGATGGCCAGGTCGGCGTCGTCAAGGCGCTTGGCGAGCGCGCGGGCACGCACCACGCCGCCCACGTCCGGGCTGACCACGATCAGGTCGTCCATGCTGTGGTGGCGCCAGATGTCGGCCAGCAGCACCGGCGAGGCGTACACGTTGTCGACCGGAATATCGAAGAAGCCCTGGATCTGGTCCGCGTGCAGGTCGATCGTGAGCACACGGTCGGCACCGGCCGTCTGGATCATCTTGGCGGCCAGCTTCGCCGTGATCGGCACGCGGGCCGAACGGGGGCGACGGTCCTGGCGGGCATAGCCGAAGTACGGCATCACCGCCGTGACGCTGCCGGCCGAGGCGCGCTTGAGCGCGTCCACCAGCACCAGCAGGTCGAACAGGTTCTCCGCACTGGGAGCGCCCGTCGGCTGGATGACGAAGACTTCCTGCTTGCGGACGTTTTCCTCGATTTCGATCTGGGCTTCGCCATCGCTGAAGCGCCCCACCAGGGCCTTGCCCAGCGGGATGCCCAGGCGGGCGGCAACGTCGTCGGCGAGCGCGCGGTGCGCGTTGCCGGTGAACAGCATCGGGGTGGACGTATCCACGGGGGAACTCCTGGCGAGAGATGGGTTGGATCGGCTTTGCCACCGCGGACGGTGGCTGGGGCGGCAGGATTCGAACCTGCGCATGCGGGAATCAAAATCCCGTGCCTTAACCAGCTTGGCGACGCCCCAACAATTCTTCCGGCGAGCCGGTGGCCCACCATGGCTTGCCGCTGCCCGCGGCCCTTCCCGTCCTTACGACACGATATTCCCGGTGGCGAACCGGCTCCGCGCGACATGCAGCGGGGAAGGATCGACACCTGCCGCCACGTGGGCCGTGAAGCCCGCCGGACAGCGCGAAGCGACGGCCAGCGCCGCCTCGTGGGTTCTTGTTTCCAGGAAGACGCAACCGCCGCTGCCGGACAGGCGGGCGTGGCCGAAGCCCGCCAGCCAGTCCAGCGCCGCAGCCACCCGCGGGTGACGCGCCCGGACGACAGGTTCGAAGGCGTTATCCGCCGTTTCCCCGGAAACAAAGGCCGAAATTGTCGCCCGAGGGGCGTTTCGTGTCAATTCGGGGTCAGCGAAGAGCGCGGCCGTGGGCACGTGCTCGCGCGGGTCCAGCACCACGTACCAACGCCGTGGCAGGCGGATGGGGCTCAAGGCCTCGCCCACGCCTTCGGCCCAGGCGGAACGCCCGCGGATGAACACTGGCACATCGGCCCCCAGACGCAGGCCGAGGGCGGCCAGGGCATCTTCGTCCAGACCGGTATCCCACAGTTCGTTGAGACCGACGAGGACGCTGGCCGCGTCGGAGCTGCCACCACCGAGGCCGCCCCCCATGGGGATGCGCTTGGATATCTCGATCTCGGCGCCCAGGTGCGTGCCGGTGGTTTCGGCCAGCAGGCGGGCGGCGCGAATGGTCAGGTCGGTGTCTTCCGGCACGCCGTCAATCGCCTTCGGACGGGTGATCACTCCGTCTTCGCGGATGCGCAGGCGCACCTCGTCTCCCCAGTCGAGCAGGCGGAAGACGGTCTGGAGTTCGTGGTAGCCATTGGGCAGCCGGCCGACGATGCGCAGGAACAGGTTGAGCTTGGCCGGGGCCGGCCAGAGGGTCCAGTCGTCGCGAGTCAGCGGCGCCAGCTCGCGGCTCATGAAGACGCGCAGGTGGTCGGGGAACCCGTTCTCACGGTCGCGGGCCAGGGCTTCGGCGAACCCGGGGGCGTGCTTGTCCACCTCGACGAAGCCATGCTTTGCGTAGAACGGTGCATTCCAGGGCACATCGGCGAGGGTGCCGAGGTCAACGCGGCGATAGCCGGCCTCGCGCGCCCATGCACAGGCATGTTCGAGCAGGGCCGCGCCGATGCCTTTGCCGCCATGCGAGGGCAGCACGTCGATTTCGGCGATGCCGATGGCATCGCGGGCGCTTTCCGTATCCAGGCAGACGAAGCCGACCACCTCGTCATCGACCACCGCTACCCAGACCAGCCCCCGGGCGATGAGACCATGGACGACATCGGTCGGCAGCGATACGGCGGAATACGCAGACCAGGCGACGTGCCCGCGGAAGAGTTCGACCGCCGCACGCTCGATCGCGCAAATGCGCTCGACATCGTCGGGGCGGGCGCGCTCGATGGTGAAATGCATGGTGTACCCCGACGCAGGTAAACGCGAAATTGTAGGAGCGCGCCTTGCGCGCGACCAGCGGATGGGCTGTGAGGCGGCGTACGGTACGGACGGGTTGACGATCAGAATCGACGTTGCGATCCAGCCGGTCGCGCGCGAGGCGCGCTCCTACAGTCTGGGAGGCGTTATTGGCCCAGTTTCCAGTCTTCGATGGAAAGGCGGACCTTGTAGGGGGGCTTTTCCGCGAAGACCTTGGTCGGCATCGCCGGCTGGCGGGTGGTGTCCCATTGCTTGTAGTCGACGGTCCAGCCGTCCTGCGCCAGTCGCGAGGGCAACGCATCGGCGCCAAAGGCGATATCCGCCGGGCCGGCGTCGGCACGCAGGCCGAGCACCCAGCGCCTGAGCTCCACCACCGGGATCTGCCAGCCCACGGCCTTGGCCATCAAGGTCTCGGCATCCGGACCCTGGCGCGGGCCGCCGTCGAGGCCATCGAGCTGAGCGCCCTCGGGGCCGCCGGAGAGCCGGAAGCTGCGGCCCGTGACGGGTGCCCGTACAGTGAATTCATAACGATCGCCGTCCTGATGCCAGGTCAGGCTACCCGAGCCGGAATCCTTGCCGTCGGACACCGACAGACGCCCCTGGATCGTCCAGTGCGTGGTATCGGCCAGCGTGCGCTCACGATCTTCCTGCATGCCAAGCGTGATGGCATCGCCGGGCTGATGTACCGGACCGCGGGTGGTGGCGCAGGCGGCGAGCAAGAGCGTTGCCAGGATCGGAATGGAACGGAGACGGGTCATGCGGAATCCATGCATATGGCTTTTTGTAGGAGCGCGCCTTGCGCGCGACCGGAAGTGGCGAAGCAATCATTGCTTCGCGACAACCGGTCGCGCGCAAGGCGCGCTCCTACAAGGACGGTATCAGGGGCGGAGTTTCTTTTCGGTTTTTTCGAGGGAGGCGTTTTTTGGATCGATGCGGCGCACTTCGTTCAGCACCTTGCGGGCTTCGTCGTGTTCGCCGCGCGTCCACAGCACCTCGGCCAGGTGGACGCCGATGTCGGCATCCTTGCGGCTGGCCCATGCACCGCGCAACACGCTTTCGGCCTGGTCGAGCTGGCCCTGGCGGAACTTGAGCCAGCCCCACGAATCGGCCACGGACGGATCGTCGGGTCGCGCGCTTCGCGCCGTCTGGATGAGGTTCTGCGCTTCGCCGAGATCGCGACCGGCATCGGCCAGCGTGTAGCCGAGGGCGTTGCTGGTTTCGATGTCGCCCGGCTTGATCTCCAGCACCTTGCGGAAATCGGCCACCGCCTGGTCGGTCTTGCCGGCCTCCGCGTAAGCCAGGCCGCGGCCGTAGAGCATTTCCGCGTCGTCGGGCTTCACGCGCAGGGCCTTGTCGTATGAGGACACGGCAGCGGCGTAGTTGCCTGCATCCATGTACAGCTCGGCGTCCACGGCGAAGGCCTTGCGCAGCGCTTCCGGGCGATCGGCATACGTCGTCTGCAGGTCGGCCACCACTTCGTGCGCGTCGTTGTCCTTGCCCTGCTGGTGCAGGATCACGGCGCTACGTACGGATGCATCGAAAGCGCGCGGATCGTCATCACCCACGGCGGCATACCAGTCCAGTGCGTCTTCTTTCTGATCGAGGATTTCGGCGAGCTGGCCCAGGATGAAGGCATTGTCGGCCTGCACATCGTCGGACTGGCGACGGATCTCGTCGTATAGACGCTTCAGCGCCGCCTTGTCCTGGGCGCGGGCAGCCAGGGTCATCCGCATGGTGTAGGTGTCGCTGTCCTGCGCACCGGAGGCCAGCACCTTCCCCGCCGTCTTCTCGTCACCGCCCTGCGCCAGGATCGTGGCGTAGGCCAGGCGCAGGTGGGTGTTCTTCGGGTCTTTTTCGATGGCCTTGGCGAAAAGCTTCTTTGCTCCCTCGCGATCACCGGCCTTGTACTTCTGCTGGGCGGTCCATGCGTAGGTGTTGGCGTCGTGGAAACGGCCCTGGGCCAGCTCGCCGATATGCCGGGCGTAGTCGTGCCGCCCGAAGCTCTCGCCCAGCTCGCTCATGGCCATCCAGGCCACCGAATCGTTCGGCAGGCGCTGGGGGGTGGCGATGCGTTCGAGCAGCATGCCGGCCTGGGCCTGGTCGCGGCCCATGGCCAGCGTCCGGCCGAATTCACGCCAGGCGTTGGGATCACCCGTCGCAACCATGGCATTGAGCTGGCGCTCGGCCTCGGCCGTGTCGCCTCGGTCGAGGGCCATGCGCGCCCTGCCCTCGGCAAGATCCAGCGGCTTTGCTCCCAGCGCCGCCCAGCGATCAAGCGCCTGGGCGGCAGCCGTCTGGTCGTGGATCGCCAGGGCCAGTTCGGTCGCCCGTGCGGCCACGGCCGGATCGTTGCTGATGGCCGCCGCGTTGCCGTAGGCCGTCGCAGCTGCCTTGAGATCATTGTTGGCGATGGCGAAGTCGCCCGCCATCAGCTGCGCCTGGAGATCGCGCTCGGGCGGCACGATGGCCACCTGAAGCCGGTCGAGGGGCTGCACCCCGGTGCGTACGGCCCTGGGCTGTTCCGGCCGGGTGGTGGTGGCCGCACAACCGGCCAGGGCTGCGGCTAGCGCAGAAAGGGCCACAAAATGCCGCACTTGCTTGAACTTGGACCGACCGCTCAGCACACTAGTCTCCGTCGTTTTCCATCGGCCTCGCCTACATGCGGGGGCCTCATGGGCGCACAATGCGCTCTTAGCTTAGCCGACGCCACCGACACCGACTCACGCCCGTCATGCCACTCATCGCCCTCGGGCTCAATCACCTCACCGCGCCGGTCAGCCTGCGCGAGCAGGTGGCGTTTGACGCCTCGGCGGCGCCCGAGGCGTTGGGTGATCTCGCACGCCAGCCTGGCGTGGAAGAAGCGATGATCCTCTCCACCTGCAACCGTACCGAGCTGTATGTGAGCGTGGCGGAAGGCTTCGAGGGCGTACCCGGACAATGGCTGTCGCATCAGCACCGGTTGACCCCGCAACGGCTCGATGAGTTCCTCTACCGGCACGACGAACAGGATGCCGTGCGGCATATGTTCCGCGTGGCGACCGGGCTGGACTCGATGGTGCTGGGCGAGCCGCAGATCCTGGGTCAGGTAAAGGATGCCTACCAGCAGGCACGCAGCGCCCAGGTGCTGAAGGCACCGATGGAGCGCCTGCTCCAGCACACCTTCGCCGTGGCCAAGCGCGTGCGCACGGATACCCGCATCGGCGCGCACACCGTCTCGGTGGCCTACACCGCCGTGCGTCTGGCCGAGCAGGTATTCACCGATCTGCGCCAGGCCTGCGTGCTGCTGATCGGCGCCGGCGAGACGATCGAGCTGGCCGCGAAGCACCTGGTGGACAAGCAGGTACGCCGCCTGATCGTCGCCAACCGCACGCTGGAAAACGCCCAGGAGCTGGCCGGCCGCTATGGCGCCTATGCCATCGCCCTTTCCGACCTGCCCCGGCATCTGGCCGAGGCCGACATCGTCATCAGCTCCACCGCCTCGCGCCTGCCCGTGGTCACGCGCGGCATGGTCGCCGACGCCATCGCGCAACGCCGCCGCCGGCCCATGTTCATGGTGGACATCGCCGTGCCGCGCGACATCGAGGCGGAAGTGGCCCAGTTGGACGACGTATACCTTTACGGCATCGACGACCTGAAACAGGTCATCGATGAAAACCGGCGCTCGCGAGAAATGGCCGCCCGCGAAGCCGACGCCATCATCGACCTCCAGGTCGAGCGCTACATGGCCTGGCGCCGTGCCCTCACCCTGCGCAACCCGGCGGTGGACATGCGCAGTGCGGCCGAAGCCCATCGCGACGAGGTGCTGGCCAAGGCCCAGGCCATGCTGGCCAGGGGCCGCACGGCCGAGGAGGCCCTGGCCTTCCTCGCCAACACGCTCACCAACAAGCTGCTGCATACCCCCAGCGCACGTCTGCGCGATGCCGCACTCTCGGGCGACCTCGACCTCCTCCACGCCGCCGGCCGCCTCTACGGACTGGACCCGGACGACGAGGTTTCCGCATGATGTGCGGCTATTGCCGAACCTCGTGCACCGAATGACCCCGTCGATCCGCCGCAAACTCGAAGCCCTCGCCGAACGCCACGAAGAAGTGGGCATCCTGCTCGCCCAGCCGGACGTGCTGGCCGATGGCAACCGCTTCCGCGATCTTTCGCGCGAATACGCCCAGCTGGAACCCGTGGCGGCTTCGCTGAAGGAGCACGACGACGCCGAGCGCGAACTGGCAGACACCCGCGCCATGCTCGACGACCCGGACATGCGCGAGATGGCGGCCGACGACATCGAGCGTATCGAGGCACGCCTCGTCGACCTCGATGCCGAGCTGCAGATCCTGCTGCTGCCGAAAGACCCGCGTGACGAGGGCAACCTGTTCCTCGAAGTGCGCGCCGGCACGGGCGGCGACGAGGCGGCGATCTTCGCCGGTGACCTGTTCCGCATGTACGCGCGCTATGCCGAACGCCAGCGCTGGCACGTGGAAATCCTCAACGCGAATGACGGCGAGCACGGTGGCTACAAGGAAATCGTGGCCCGCGTGGAAGGCCGTGGCGCCTATTCGCGGCTGAAGTTCGAATCTGGCACCCATCGTGTGCAGCGCGTGCCGGAAACCGAGTCGCAGGGTCGCATCCACACCTCGGCGGCCACCGTGGCAATCCTGCCCGAGCAGGATGAAGTGAACGATATCGAGATCCGCGACGCCGACCTGAAGGTGGATACCTTCCGTGCTTCGGGTGCCGGCGGCCAGCACGTGAACAAGACCGACTCGGCCATCCGCATCACCCACCTGCCCACGGGCACGGTGGTGGAATGCCAGGACGAGCGCAGCCAGCACAAGAACCGTGCGCGGGCGATGAGCCTGCTGAAGGCGCGCCTGCTCGATGCCGAGCGCAGCAAGCTGAGCGCTGCGCAGGCCGAATCCCGCCGTCTCCAGGTAGGCTCGGGCGACCGTAGCCAGCGCATCCGCACGTACAACTTCCCGCAGGGGCGTATCACCGACCACCGCATCAACCTCACGCTGTACCGGCTGACCGAGGTGATGCAGGGGGATCTGGACGAACTGGTGGACACCCTCACCCGCGAGAACCAGGCGGATGAGTTGCAGTCGTTGACTGCCGGGGGGTGAGGGTTCCGGCCGCCCGCGGCGGTGTGGAGTGCCCTGGTTTCTACGGCCGCTCGCGGCGGTGTGGAGTGCCCTGGTTTCTACGGTCGCGCGCAGGCGCGCTCCTACACATTCGCCCTGTAGAACCGCGCCTCGCCCAGAACCAACGCAACCCTGTAGGAGCGCGCCTCGCGCGCGACCCACCCAGAACCGAAGTAATCCTGTAGGAGCGCGCCTCGCGCGCGACCGGTACAAACCGCCCCGCCCCGAATCAAACCACCGCCTGCAACAGCGCGCCTCGCGCGCGACCGTTTCCTGCGGGCACGCCACCGTGACGGGGACTGCGGCATAGTGACCGCTACCTTCCAAGGAACCCGTCCCATGGGCAAGAAGAAAAAAGCCTACGACCACGCCCTCGAAGACCTCCAGATCGAACTGGTCGGCCTCACCCGATGGCTGCGCAGCACGGGCAAGCGCATGGTGGTGATCTTCGAAGGCCGCGATGCGGCCGGCAAGGGTGGCACCATCAAGGCCATCACCGACAAGCTCGACACCCGGGCCGCGCGCGTCGTGGCCCTGGGCAAGCCTTCGCAGACCGAAGAAAGCCAGTGGTACTTCCAGCGCTACGTGCCCCACCTGCCTGCCGCCGGTGAGCTCGTGCTGTTCGACCGCAGCTGGTACAACCGCGCCATCATCGAGCCCGCCATGGGCTTCTGCACGCCGGAACAGTACGAATCCTTCATGAAGGCCTGCCCTGCCTTCGAGAAACTGCTCACCGACGACGGCATCCTGCTCTTCAAGTACTGGCTCACCGTCGACCAGGGCATCCAGGAAGAACGCTTCGCCGAGCGCGCGGAAGATCCGCTGAAACGCTGGAAGCTCTCGCCTGTGGACCTCAAGGGCCGCGAGAAATACGGCGAGATGAGCGACCTGCGCGACACCATGGTCGCCCGCACGCACTCCCGCCACGCGCCCTGGTTCATCGCTGACTACAACGACCAGAAGGTCGGTCGCCTCAACCTCATCCGCCACCTGCTCGACCAGGTGCCCGACGTGCTCTGCCCGCAGCCGGAGATCGACCTGCCGCCGCTGGACGCCAAGCCGAAGCGCGACAAGGTGAAAGTGAAGGCGGAAAAGGTGCCGAAGGCCTACTGACGCGCCACGGCGACCCGACGGGGCGGCGGTCGCTTCGGCAGCCGCCCCAGGCGCGACAGGCGCAGCCACTGGCGCATCGCCAGCAGGCCGCCCGCCGTCTCGATCATGGCCGCCGGCACCCACATGATGACGCCTCCGATCAGCTGGCCGGTGAGCACGTTCATGGTGAAAGCGCGTCCGCAGATCTCGAAGATCGGATAAAGATCGGTACGCGAAAAGGTGACGATGGCCCCTGCCACGATCTGCGGCGTCATCGTGAGGGCGGGAGACAGCACGCGGATGCCGGGCGACATGCGCCCCGGCGGCCTGGGACGGTGATCCAGCACCAGCCACCAGTAGGCCAGGCCCGACAGGATCATCGACCAGTTCATGGCGCGATAGATGCGCCAGTCCAGCATGGCCAGCGTCTGCAGGTCGGGCACCAGCCAGACCAGGATCAACGCCACGAAGGACAACGTGACGAAGGCCGGATTGAGCAGCACCACGTTCGCGATGCGCACGGGCAGCGAGCGACCCAGGCGGCGCAGGCGAACCCTCCACGACAACGGCAGCCCGGCACGCAGCACCGTGCCCGGGTACGAGGCGATGATGAACAGTGGTGCGAGATGATGCAGCAGCACCTGCTGGATGCGGTGCATGAAGAACTCATGCTCGGCGTAATAATCGAAATACGTGTGCAGCGACACGTAGACCATCGCCATGCCCACCCAGAACGCCGCCTGTCGCGCGATCGGCACCCTGAGACGCCGCGAGCCCGCGACATACAGGAAGGCGGCCGCCAGAAAGCAGAACAGGAACACCCAGGAAAACTCCCAGGGCACGATCCACTTCATGAGGCCGCCACCCGTCATCGCTACACCGCCCTTCTGCCGCGCCGTGACCGGCGCCAGCCGTAGATAAGACCGAAGAGCGCCACCAGGCCCGGCACCAGCACGATATTGATGAACTTCAGGCGCAGGCCGAGCGCGTCGATTTCGGCATTGAGCTGATGCTGCACCTCGCGCAGCTCCTTGCCGATGGCCAGCTTGCGCTGCAGGTACTGCTCGACCTCGCGTCGCTGCTCGGCATTGGACGACGAGGCACCACCGCTGGCCTTGGCCGGCTGCAACTCAGTGAGGCGTCGCTGGGTGTCGTACAGCTCGTTCTCCAGCTCGCGTTTCTTGGCCAGGAACTTCCGGTCCGCCACCGCCTGCAAGGCACGCACGCGGGTGAAGGGCCGTTGCAGGTTCGCACGCCCGCGAATGGAAAGCAGCGAGCTGGAACCGCCCAGGTTGTCCACCACGTTGGAGACGAAATCGCCGTTGTTCGCGAACGGCGTGAGCTGTTGCTGACCAAGCAGCAGCTGCACGTCGATCCACAGGCGATCGGACAGCAGATCGGTATCGCCCACCAGCACCACCTCACCCGGCGACGGCGCGACGGACAGGTGGCCGGCCTCTTTTCTTTCGGGGAACGCCGTGTGGAAGGTATCGCGCAGGCGGGCGGCGAGCACGTAGCGCTCGTGGGTGGGTTCGTAGCTTTCCAGCAACGACGATGGATCGCCCGATGATTCCCGCACGCTCTGCGCCGGCACCACGGAAGCATCGTCGGAGGTCTGGATCAGCGGCACCAGGCGCGCATGCGTATCCTGCGCCAGCTCGAAGAAACCCGCCGTGGACACGTTCACCCGCTGGAGGCTGGCCGTTACCACGTCATCGTGGTTCAGGTCCTGCGTACCCAGCCCGAGCATCGCCGGATGCACGACGTTGTTGCCGTTGAGCTCGATGGTGAGCGCCTGCGAACGGTCCAGCACCACCTTGGTCGGATCGTAGACCACGCCCCAGGCCGTGAACAGCCGGTGCAGGTCGGAGTTGTGATCGTCAGTGATGCCGTGCGAATCCACCAGCGGAGCGTTGTCCATCTCCGAGTCGGGGTCGACGAAGACCACCAGCCTGCCCCCGCGCAGCACGAACTGGTCGATCGCGTACTGGGCGTCGTCCGAAAGCCTCTTGGGATGAATCAGCAAGAGCACCTTGATGGCCGGATCGATACGCGTGAGCGACGACGCGTCGATCGTGGTGACATCCGCCAGCTGGTCCAGCTGACGCAGCACCGTCCACGGCTGCTCGCCCAGTACGGGGTTACCCTGCACCGGCAAGGTACTGATGATGCCCAGGCGCGGCTTCTTCGGCATGCCCAGCTCATAAAGCAGCTTGGCGATGTCGTATTCCACGAAGGCTTCGCGTGCCGGGTCGAAGAACGGAATCGCCTGCGGGGGCACCTCGCCCTGGCCACCCGTACCCACCAGCCCGAAGAACACCCGCTCGCCGTTGCTGCCACCCGTGGCCGGCGTGAGCCCGTAGCTCTCCGCCGCGTCCTCGTCGTCGGAATACGGCACGGGGTCGATCACCCTGAAGCGGATGCGGCCATGCGCCCGCACCGCCATCTCGCGCAGCATCTCCTGCACGCGCTGCTCGTAGCTGCGCAGCTGCGGAAGATCGCGGGTGGCGTGTTCGGAGAAATACAGGGTCACGGTGACCGGCTGGGTCAACGCATCCACGATTTTCAGCGTGCCCGGGGTAAGGGTGTAGATGCGGTCGGCGGTGAGGTCGATGCGCGCGGTGCGCAGCGACATCGAACTCACCCCGATGACCAGCAGGAAGGCCACGGCAACGCCCAGCAGGGCCAGCCTGAGCATGAAGGAACGCGAGATACGGATCGGCGACATGACTCAGCGCGTCCTCTTAAGGTCGAGGATGATCACGCTGGCACCCAGCCACGCCACGATGGTCGCGAAGAAGTAGACCAGGTCGCGCAGGTCCAGCACGCCACGCGCGATGGCGTTGGCATGTCGCGACAGGCTCACCTGGCCCAGCGCGCCGATCAGCTTCGGCGGCACCGAGTCCTGCAGGAAATCCAGCACCTGCGGCTGCCCGATCAGCAGCAGCACGAAACACACGCTGGCGGTAAGAATGAAGGCCACGATCTGACTGCGCGTGAGCGTGGACATGCAGGTGCCGATGGCAAGGAACGCGCCAGCCATGAGCCAGCTTCCTACGTACCCCGCAAGAATCACCCCGTTATCCGGATCACCGAGGTAGTTCACGGTGATCCACACGGGAAAGGTCAGCACCAGGCAGATGCCGATAAACACCCAGGCCGCCAGGAACTTGCCCAGCACCGCCTGCGAAATCGACACCGGCAACGAAAACAGCAGCTCCAGCGTGCCCGAGGCACGCTCTTCCGCCCACATCGGCATCGTCACCGCAGGCACCAGCACCAGGTAAAGCCACGGATGCATGTCGAAGAACGGCTGCAGGTCGGCCAGCCCGCGATCGTAGAAGTCGCCGGTATAGAAGGTGAGGAACCCGGCCATGACCAGGAAGATCACCATGAACACATAGGCCACGGGCGTCACGAAATACGCTGACAACTCACGACGCGTGATGGCAAGCACGGGGCTCATGCGTTACCCCCGCGCGGCGTCGTGGTGATCTGGCGGAACACCTCGTCGAGGCGCCCCCTCTCCAGTTGGATTTCCGACACTTCCAGGTTCTGCGTACGCAGCAAGGCCTGCACCTCTTCCATGATCGGCTGCCCCGGCTTGGGAAACACGGTCACACGCCCGTCGAGCGGATCGACCTCTACCATCGACACTCCGGGAATGCGTGCCAGCATCTCGCGCGACACCCCACTGCCCTGTGCGCTGAACGACACCGCCCCGTGATACCGCGAGCGAGCCTCCAGCTCCGCGGGGGTGGCGTCGGCCAGGAGCTTGCCGTTGGCGATGATCGCCACCCGATTGCACAGCGCGTGCACCTCTTCGAGCAGGTGCGTGGAAATAAGGATCGTGCGCTCGCGCGCCATGGCGTCGATCAGCATGCGCACGGAATGCTTCTGGTTGGGGTCCAGGCCATCGGTGGGTTCATCGAGCATCAGCACCGGCGGATCGTGCAGGATCGCCTGCGCCAGCCCCACGCGCCGGCGAAGGCCCTTGGACAGCGTACCGATGGTCTGCTCGAGGACATCCTCAAGCTCCAGCCGCATCACCACCTCGTCGAACCGGCGGAAGGCGACATCGCTGTCCAGCCCACGGACCCGCACCATGAAGAAAAGGAACTCCCGAACGGTCATCTCACCGTAGCTGGGCGCCCCTTCAGGCAGGTAGCCCAGCGCCCGCTTCGCTGCCAGCGGCTCCTTGCGCACATCGTGCCCGCAGACCCGCGCGGTGCCCGAGGTGGGCGTGAGAAACCCGGCAATCATGCGCATCGCGGTGGACTTGCCGGCACCGTTGGGGCCCAGCAGCCCGACCACTTGCCCAGGCTCGGCGCGCAGCGTCAGCGAATCGACCGCGGTCAGCGGGCCATAGCAACGGGTGAGTCGTTCGGTCTCGATCATTGCCCGCAGTGTAGCCAATGATGTGGGGTGTTCGCTTCGTAGGGTGGGCTCGCCTTGCGGCCTCGCGCTCGGCGCCTGTGGCGTGGCGGTGTAGAGGCGACGGGGGCGGCCCCGCCGCCTCTCCCCATCTCGCGGTGATCGTGCGGGAAACCTTTGAGCTACCGCCCCCCTGTAGGAGCGCGCCTGCGCGCGACCGGTCATCGCGAACATCATCATCGTTTCGATTCATCCGGTCGCGCGCAGGCGCGCTCCTACAGGGGACGCGTGCGAGGCCGCGAGGCGAGCCACCTGCGAAGCGGTGCCTCACCCGCGTAAAAAAAAGCCCCGGCCGAAGCCGGGGCTTTTCAGTTCCGCTACCGGACGCGAAAACTTACTTCGCGGCGGTGCTGGCCGGAGCCGGGGCGGTGCCCGCAGCGGCGGGAGCCGTGGACGAGGCGGCCGGGGCCGATTCTTCCAGGCCCGGCTGCTTCATGCCGGCTTCCTGTTCCGGGGTCTGGTCCGGGACGTTGTCGCCCTGCAGCGGGAGGTAGATCTCGAACTTCTGCTCGTCGTAACCCTCGATGGTGCCGTGGTTGTTCGTCGGCGCCTTCACCTGGATGTCGTACGGACGGAAGGTCACGTCGTCGAACTTGTAGCCGTGGGTCTGCGAGTAGGCAGCCAGCATCTGGCGGGTCTGCGGCAGGCCGGCACCGGTGCCGTTCCAGTCGGCCTTGAGCGCCTTGCCACCGAAGGCCAGCACGGCCTTGACGTTGCCATCGACGATCACGCGGCCGAGCTTGTCCTTGCTGCCCGGGGCGCTGTTGTCGGCGGCCGGGGCGGCGGCGGTCGAGGCTTCTGCCGGTGCGGCGGCGTCGAGCGCCGGACGCTGGGCGGCGGTCAGTTCGACATCCTGGCCGTTGATCTTCAGCGTGGTGGCGTCGATCTCGGCGGCCACGTCGAAGGTGTAGTTCTGGTCGCCCCAGTTGGTGGTGAACGTGATGCGCGGGCTCACGATGTTCACACCCAGCTTCTTGGCAGCCGCCTGGATTTCGGCCATGGCCTTGTCCGAAGCGGTGTCCACGTCATCGAGCGTACGCGGGGCGGTGGTCGAGACGAACAGGATCGGCTTGGCCGGCTGCTCGGCGATCGACGGGACCATCTTGCTGTAGTCGATGTTGGGGATGGCGGCCATGACGTTCTGGAGGTTCGTCAGGCTGAACTGGATCAGCGCATCGGGATCGCCATGGATGTAGAGGTTGGAGAAGCGGTCGACCAGGTTCCAGCCGTAGGCGACGTCATAGGACCAGTTCACCTTCACGAGCTTCTGGCTGCGGCCAGTGCGCTCGAGCTTGATGGTGAAGGTCTTGTCGTGGCCGCGCCAGTTGTTGTCCAGGTTCCATACGATCGTGCCCTTGCCAGCGTCGGTGACCTGAGCGAACGAGGGATCGATGGAGGCGATTTCGAGGGAGCCGTCGCCGATCTTCGGATCGGAAGCCTTCCAGGAAATCTTGGCACCCGGGCCGTAGGCCTTGCCAGAGAGCTCGAACTGCATCTTCGGATCGAAGGTGCGCAGCACGGTGTAATCAGGGAAGCGACGGAAGTTACTGAAAACGTCGTAAACCTGGCGCAAGTCCTTGCTGATGAGCATTTCGCGCTCGACGTGTCCCGTCGAGGGCATCGCGACGCCGACTACGACGCCGAGGACGGCGACGATGAGGATGGCGACAATAAATTCTAACAGACGCGTCATTCCACGGTTCTCCGAACGTCTTTGAACAGGCTCCACGCGCGGTTGTGGACACCGGCGGTCACCCCTGGCGAATCGGCCCGTGGCAGGGGTTCGCCCGCGCCGAAAGGACTGATGGTACTTGCTCGCGGCGGCGAACGCTATTGGGTCCCCTGCCCTTTTTTCCAAGCTGGCACAAGCCGATTTTCGGCCGGAGGGGTGAAGGGGGTCACGCTTCGGTCAGCTTGTGCTCAGACGATGCCCAGTTCCAGCGCCTTCAGCACCGCCCTGGTACGGTCGCGGACGCCCAGTTTGGACAGGATATTGGACACGTGGTTCTTCACCGTGCCCTCGGCGACGCGGAGGGAATTGGCGATTTCCTTGTTGCTGTAGCCGCCCGAGAGCAGGCGCAGGATCTCGGTTTCGCGCTCGGTGAGCGGGTCGGGCTGTTCCAGGCTGGTGAACTGGTTCTGGATGCGCCCCACCCCGGCCAGCAGGCGCTGGGTGACCATGGGCGCCACCAGTGAGCCGCCGGCGGCGACCGTACGCACGGCCTCCACCAGCTGGTCGAGCGAGACATCCTTCAGCAGGTAACCCCGGGCACCGGCCTTCAGGCCCGACAGCACCAGCTGGTCGTCGTCGAAGGTGGTGAGGATGATGGTCGGCGGCAGCTCGTTGCGGCCGCCCAGCGCCTGGAGCACTTCCAGGCCGCTCATGTTGGGCATGCGCAGGTCCAGCAGTACGACGTCAGGGCGCACCTGGGGAATCGTCTGTACGGCCTGGGCGCCGTCGGCACACTCGGCCACGACGCGGATGTCGCCAGCGAGGTCGAGCAGCGAGCGGATACCCTGGCGAACCAGGTTCTGGTCATCGACGAGACAGACGGAAATCATGATTGGCCCTCGGCAGGGGAGGAAAGTTTGGCATGGAGCGCCGGGTCGTGGTCATCCCCTGCGCCCATCTCGGGCCAGGGACGGAAGGGCGCATGGGCGAGGGTCTGCTCTTCGCCCAGCGGAAGCCGGGCCGTCAGCGCGAAGCCGCCGGTGGGTCCCAGGCGAAAATCGAGGCTGCCGTCGAACTCGGCCAGACGCTCGCGCATGCCGTTCAGGCCGTTGCCCGGGCGCAGCTGGCCGCTGCCGATCCCGTCGTCGCGGGCGTCGAGACACAGCTCGTCGGGACCGGTATGCCGGAAGGTAAGCCACAGGTTGCGTGCGTTGGCGTGGCGGACGGTGTTGGTCAGGATCTCCTGCACGCAGCGCAGCAGCATCTGCGCGCGACGCGGGTCCTCCACGCCGAAACGCTGGGGAATATCCAGGTGGACGGCCAGGCCGGGCACGCCTTCGGTGAGGCTGCGCAGGGCCTGGGTCAGGTCGATGGCATCGTCCTGGCGAAGCTCGCTCACCGCCTCGCGCACGTCGCCCAGCAGTTGCTTGGCCGTGCTCTGCGCCTTCAGCACGTGCTCGCGCGCCGTGTCGTTGGTGAGGTGGCTGGCCACTTCCAGGTTCAGGCTGAGCGCCGTGAGGTGGTGACCCACCAGGTCGTGCAGGTCGCGCGCGATGCGCATGCGCTCGGCGATACGGGTGGATTCGGCAAGCAGTGCGCGCGTGGCGCGCAGTTCGGAGTTCAGCCGACGCAGTTCCTCGCGCTCCTCGGCCTGCTGGTTGGCCACCATCGAGGTGATGAACATCAGCGCCGAGAAGCCGAAATACAGGCACGACTGCATCAGCGCCGCGAGGAAGGGCACGGGAAAACCCATGAATACAGGAATCAGCGCCACGTGGGCGAAGACCATCCAGGCCATGCCGACCGGCACGCTGACCAGCCAGGGCACTACGGAGGCCACGATGGTGAGCAGAAGGGCCGCCAGGCCGCTCTTGCTGATAACGCCGATCGCCAGCGCCGAGCCGGTGAGGATCAGCAGCACCGCCATGCGCGTAAGACCATCCACGCGCAGGCCCAGGTCGCGGGTGAACAGCCAGTAGACGAGGCCGAAGACGAGGTAGCACGCCGTCCACATCAGCAATGCGACGTCGCTGATCTGGCCCACGCCGTTGCCGGCACGCTGGATGGACAGCGGCAGGCCGACGCACAGGAAGACGAAGTACGTGGCGTACCTCAGAAGGCGGACATGGTTTAGCTGAACCTTGGACATGCCGGGCATCATAGGGCTTTGGCGCGGCACCGCCACCTGACGGATGGCACGGGACGGCCGTGGGCAAGCGCAGGCTTTACAACGGTTTTACATCTGCGCCCGCACACCCGCAGACCGGCCGGCATGGCATAATGGCGCGCATACGGCGGCCCGGGGGCCGCCATTCCCGGAACCACCTGCGGAGCATTGAATGGCCCCTGCCATCCGCGACGTGCGCGAGCACGATCTGGACGCCGTGCTGGCGCTGAACAACGCCGGCGACACCAGCATCCTCGCCATGGACGCTACCCGCCTGCGCCACCTGTACGACATCGCCGATTACTTCCGCGTGGCCGAACAGGACGGCCGCCTGCTCGGCTTCCTCATCGCCCTGCGCGAAAAAGCCACCTACGACAGTCCGAATTACCGCTGGTTCCAGTCCCATTACGACAGCTTCGTGTACATCGATCGCATCGTGATCGCCCACGAATCCCGCGGCCATGGGCTGGGCCGGATCTTCTATTGCGATGTACAGAGTTATGCCGAGGTACGTGTGCCGCTCCTGACCTGCGAAGTCTTCCTTGAACCCCGCAACGACCAGACCGTGCTGTTCCACGGCACCATGGGCTTCCAGGAAGTGGGCCAGCAGAAGATGGGCGAAGAGGGTCCGAAGGTGAGCCTGCTCGCCCGCGAACTGCCCAGTTTCCCCTTCGTGCGCGAGCGCTATCTCGAACACGGCGGGCTGCCCGACGTCGACTGGTTGCGCGGACGCGCGCGTCCCATCGACGGCAAGGGAGCCCACGCATGAATGCTCGTGCCGAATCCCTCGAAGCCGCCTGCGACCTGCGCTTCGGCCAGGTCGGTATCGCCTGCGTGCGCCTGCGCCGCGTCGATGCCGCCGCGCTGGTGGAAGAACTGGAGCGCCGCGTGCGCTCGGCACCGCAGATGTTCGCGCGCACGGCCGTGGTGCTCGATCTCTCCCACCTGCCCCGCCTGCCGGACGATGGCATGGTCGATGCCCTGCTGGAAGCCATCCGCAGCGCAGGCATGCTGCCGGTGGGCCTGGCCTACGGCACCAGCGAGACCGAAGCCCTGGCCGAGCGCATGGGCCTGCCGCTGATCGCCAAGTTCCGCGCCCAGTACGAGCCGGGCCACGCCGAGGCCGCCTCGTCGGCACCGCCGCCGGCGCCCCTGCGCGAAGAACCCGCGGCCACCCGCCAGGCGCCGCCGGCTTATGAACAGAACACGTCGTCCACGGCACAAAAGCACGTGGGCACGACCGTGCGCTCAGGCCAGCAGGTCTATGCGCGCGACCACGATCTCGTGGTGATGACCCCGGTGGCCAATGGCGCCGAGGTCATCGCCGACGGTTCCATCCATGTGTACGGACCGCTGCGCGGCCGGGCCATGGCGGGAGCCCAGGGGGACGAGACGGCACGCATCTTCTGCACCGACTTCCGCGCCGAACTGGTCGCGATCGCCGGGCATTACCGCGTGTTCGAGGACATCCCCAAGGAATTCGAGGGCCAGGCCGTGCAATGCTGGCTCGATAATGGAAAACTCATGATCGCGCGCCTCTGACGCCGGTCCAACGTTATTTTCGCGGAGACATCCTTTGACTGAAATCATCGTCGTCACCTCCGGCAAGGGCGGAGTCGGCAAGACCACCACCAGCGCCTCCCTCGCGACCGGACTCGCTATCGAAGGCAAGAAGGTCGCCGTCATCGACTTCGACGTCGGCCTGCGCAACCTCGACCTCATCATGGGCTGCGAGCGTCGCGTGGTGTACGACTTCGTCAACGTCGTGCACGGCGAGGCCACGCTCAAGCAGGCCCTCATCAAGGACAAGCGCTACGACACCCTCTACGTGCTGGCCGCGTCGCAGACCCGCGACAAGGACGCGCTCACGCAGGAAGGCGTGGAAAAGGTGCTGGATGAGCTCACCAAGGAAGGCTTCGACTTCGTCGTCTGCGATTCCCCGGCCGGTATCGAGAAGGGCGCCCACCTGGCGATGTACTTCGCCGACCACGCCGTGGTCGTGGTGAACCCGGAAGTGTCCTCCGTGCGCGACTCCGATCGCATCCTGGGCCTGCTTTCCAGCAAGACCCGCCGCGCGGAAAAGGGCGAAGCGGCCATCCAGCAGCACCTGCTGCTCACCCGCTACAACCCCAATCGCGTCGAAGCCGGCGAGATGCTCAGCGTGAAGGACGTCGAGGAAATCCTCGGCATCTCCGTCGTGGGTGTCATTCCCGAATCCGAGAACGTGCTGGCAGCGTCGAATGCCGGCGTGCCGGTGATCCTCGACGACAATTCCAATGCCGGCCACGCCTACAAGGACACTGTCGCCCGCATCCTCGGCCAGGAACGGCCGCTGCGGTTTATCGAGCCGACCAAGAAGGGCTTCTTCCAGCGCGTGTTCGGAGGCTGAACATGGGTATCCTCGATTTCCTGAAGCGCAAACCCGAACCGAGCGCAGGCGTCGCCAGAGAGCGCCTGCGCATCATCGTCGCCCAGGAGCGCTCGACGCGCGGCGGCCCCGACTACCTGCCGCTGCTGCGCAACGAGCTGCTGGAAGTGATCCGCAAGTACGTCAACGTCGACGTCGAGGCCGTGAACATCAACCTCGAACGCGACAGCGGTCACGAGGTGCTGGAACTATCGGTTGCCCTCCCCGAGGGCAAGCCCGGCGCATGAACGCTCCCGATCCCGCCGACGCGGTACTCCGCGTCGGCGACATCGGTTTCGACGAACCGCGTCACCTGCTTGCTTCGCACGGGCTCACGCTCGTTGCCATCGCCAACGGCGAGGCCATTCCCGGCAGCTACTGGGGCGACACCGAAGCCGGCATCATCGGCACCACGGTCTATGCCCGCGCGGATACGCCGGTGCACTCCCTGCTTCACGAAGCCTGCCACCTGATCGTGCTGCCGGACGACAAACGCGCGCTCGTCCATACCGACGCCACCGATTCCATCGAGGAAGAGGACGCCACCTGCTACCTGCAGATCGTGCTGGCGGGGCAGCTGCCTTCGGTGGGTTCTGTGCGGCTTATGGAAGACATGGACCGCTGGGGGTATACCTACCGGCTCGGTTCGACCCGTGCGTGGTTCGAGCAGGATGCCGTTGAGGCGCGTGAGTTTCTGCTTGCACGTGGGTTGCCTGTTTCGTAGGGGCGTGGCCGCCACAACCGACTGCACCGCGCCAGGTTCCAGCTTTCGCTGGAACGACGGTAGGTGGTGGGGACTTTCAGCTCGTCGTTCCTGTGAAAACAGGAACCCAGCGCCCCGGTTTGCCAGCACGGCGAGGGCGCCACATCGGCTTTGGCGTAGGGCACTCCCTCGCGACATCCCGCTGCACCGCGCTGGGTTCCAGCTTTCGCTGGAACGACGGTAGGTGGTAGGGACTTTCAGCTCGTCGTTCCTGTGAAAACAGGAACCCAGCGCCCCGGTCCACACCAGGGCGACCGCATCACATCGGCTCGTCCGCCTCGACCTCGGCAGCCACCGCCGTAGCGGCACCTGCCTTCGCCCGATCCACCCGACGGCGCTCCATCATCACGTACCACACCCACCCGGACATACCGAGCAGGCACAGGCCTGTGCCACCCAACGCCAGCACCAGCATGTCGTTCGACAGCATCGGCGACAGTACGCCGGCCACCAGGGCCGTGGTCATCAGGCTGCCGAAGGTCTGCACCGACGATGCGCCGCCGCGCTGCTCCGGGAAGCGATCGAGCAGGAGAATGGTGATGGTCGGGAACGCAATCTGCACACCGCAACCGTAAAGAGCGAGCGGCAGCGTCGTCCACGGCACCCGCGGATGGTCGAGCCCTACGGCCAGCACGATATTGAGCGCACAGGATGCCAGCATCGCCGCATAGCCCCAGCCCACCGTGCGAATGGCGCTCACCCGCCCCGCCACGCGTCCCGAGATGAAGGCACCGGTCACCATGCCCACCACCACCGGCACGAACAGCCACGGGAACCCATCGGCTCCCAGGTGGAGCACGTCGCGGATCAGGTGCGGTGCTGAAGCGATGTAAAGGAACAGACCGGAGAAGTTGATGGACCCCGCGATGGCCAGCGGCCAGAACGGCCGGTCGCTGAGGATATGCAGGTACTGCCGCATCAACGGGCGCGGACGGAAGATCGTGCGCCGCTCCACCGGATGCGATTCGTCGAGGTAGTACCAGGTGACGATCGTGAGCAGTACGGTGAAGCCGGACAGCGCCCAGAACATGCCACGCCAGCCGTCGAGGCCCAATAGCCACGCGCCCACGATAGGTGCGATGGCCGGCGCGATGCCGAAGATCATCATCACCTTCGACATCATCCGCTGAGCGTCTTCACCGTTCATCGTGTCGCGCACGACCGCGCGCCCCACGACGATACCGGCACCACCGCAGATGCCCTGAAGGATGCGACAGCCCAGCAGGAAACCGAAGCTCGGCGCCATGGCCGCACCCAGCGATGCCGCCGCATACACACCCATGGCAATCACGATCACCGGCTTGCGCCCATAGGCATCGGAGATGGCCCCATGGAACAGGCTCATCACGCCATAGGCGAGCAGGTAGACACTGAGCAGCTGCTGCAATGCCACCTCACCGACGCCGAACGTGCGCCCGATGTCCGGGAACCCCGGAAAGATGGCATCGATGGAGAACGGCCCGATCATCGTCAGGGCCGCGAGCAGGAGCGGCAGATAGCGCCGCGTATCGCGGGGCGCGGTAGTCATGCGACAGTGTTTCTGTACGGGGGCAGAAAATCAGTATAGCTTGAATCCGCAAGCACACCCTCGCCGTCTCGTGGCGAAAGGCAGATAATCGGGGACATCGATCCTCCTCGGGGGTAACGTGGGTTACACCGGATTCCTGGCCGTCGGCATCGGCGGCATACTCGGTTGCTGGCTGCGCTGGTGGCTGGCCGTGGTGTTCAACCCCATCTTTGCCGACGTGCCGGTGGGCACGCTCGCTGCCAACCTCACCGGCGGCCTGCTGATGGGCGTGGCCCTGGGCGTGTTCGACCACTTTCCGTCGCTGCCGCCGGAAATCCGCCTGCTGGTAGCCACCGGCTTCCTCGGCGGCCTCACCACCTTCTCCACTTTTTCCGCCGAAGCCGTGGGCCTGCTGTTGCGCCAGCAATATGCATGGTTTGCCGGCCACGTGGCATTGAACCTGTTCGGCTCGCTCATCATGACGATCGGCGGCCTCATGATCACACGCGGGGTACTCAGGCACTTCAGCTAGCGACACGCCGCGCGGGGCGGCACGAGGGCCAGACCGGAACTCAAGGACATGCACAACGATTCGTCTCTCAAGGCACGCGCACAATCCATCCTCGAACACGCAGGCGTCAGCATCGGCGGGCATCGTCCCACCGATATCGTCGTCCATGACGAACGCACCTATGCGCGCGTCTTCGCCCACGGCTCGCTGGGCCTCGGCGAGGCCTACATGGACGGCTGGTGGGATGCCGCCGACCTCCCCGGCTTCTTTACCCGGGTGCTGTCGTCCCATCTCGACCAGTCGCTGCGCACGCTCGACACCCTGCTGATGCACCTGAAGGCGCGCTTCGTGAACATGCAGCGCGGCGACCATGCCTGGGACGTGGGACGCCAGCACTACGACCTGGGCAATGATCTGTTCGAAGCCATGCTCGGCAAGCGCCTGGTGTATTCCTGCGCTTACTGGGCCGGGGCCGACAACCTCGACGACGCACAGGAAGCCAAGCTCGACCTGATCTGCCGCAAGCTCAAGCTGCGCCCGGGCCAGCACATCCTCGACATCGGCTGCGGCTGGGGCGAGGCACTGAAGTTCGCGGCCGAACGCTATGGGGTCAGCGGCGTGGGCGTCACCATCTCGAAGGAACAGGCCGCCTACGCACGCGAGCTGTGCAAAGGCCTGCCCATCGAGATCCGCCTGCAGGACTACCACGAACTCAACGAGCCTTTCGACGCCGTGCTCTCCGTGGGCATGTTCGAACACGTGGGCCAGAAAAACTACCGCAGCTGGTTCGAGGTGGCACGTCGCTGCCTGCGACCCGAAGGTCTCGCCCTGCTCCACTGCATCGGCAGCAACGGTCATCCCGGGCGCCCCGATCCCTGGATCGAGAAATACATCTTCCCCAACTCCCTGATCCCGGCCATGAGCCAGGTGGCGACCGCGCTGGAAGACCTGTTCGTCGTGGAGGACTGGCACAACTTCGGCCCGGACTACGACCGCACCCTCATGGCGTGGCTGGCGAATTTCAATGCTGCGTGGCCACGACTCAGCGACCGCTACGACGAGCGCTTCCGGCGCATGTGGCACTTCTACCTGGGCTGCTCGGCCGGCGTCTTCCGCAGCCGGCGCGACCAGCTCTGGCAGCTCACCCTTTCGCCCGACGGCGTGCCGGGCGGCTACCGCGTGCCGCGCTGACGACAGAACGACGACTTTCGCCCCGGTAGGGTCCGGGGATGGCCGGAGCATCGGAACAGCATGGCGGGGCGATCAGGGAGACGGATGTCCCCGCGCGGCTGGATCGGCTGCGCTGGGGACGCTTCCACACACTGGTGGTCGTCGCCCTGGGCATCACCTGGGTGCTCGACGGCCTGGAAGTGACCATCACCGGCTCCATCGCGGGCGCGCTGAAATCCAGCCCCGTGCTGCACCTGAGCGACGCGCAGGTGGGACTGGCCGGAAGTCTCTACCTCGTCGGTGCCGTGGTGGGGGCGTTGTTCTTCGGCTGGCTCACCGACCGCCTGGGCCGGAAGAAAGTGTTCACCCTCACGCTGGGCCTGTATCTCGCCGCCACCGCAGCCACTGCGCTGTCGCCCGACTACGCCACGTTCGTGATCTTCCGCCTGCTTACCGGCGCCGGTATCGGCGGTGAATACGCCGCGATCAATTCGGCCATCCAGGAGCTGATACCGGCCCGCTATCGCGGTCACACGGACCTGGTCATCAATGGCAGTTTCTGGATCGGTGCCGCCCTGGGGGCGCTGGGTGCCGTCGGGCTGCTCGACAACCCGCGGGTGCCTGCCGAGATCGGTTGGCGCCTCACCTTTGCCATGGGCGCCGTGCTCGGCCTGGGCATTCTCTTCCTGCGTCGCTGGATACCGGAAAGCCCTCGCTGGCTGATGTTGCACGGCCGGATCGCGGAGGCCAACGCCATCGTGGCCGATATCGAACGCCGCGTGCATGCCCCGCCACCACGCGAACCGCTGCCTGTATTGCGTCTGCATCCCCACGCGATCACGCTGGGCGACGTGGCGCGCACGCTGTTCCGGAAATATCCACGCCGCACGCTGCTCGGCGTGGTGCTGATGGCGACGCAGGCGTTTTTCTACAACGCCATCTTCTTCACCTACGCACTCGTGCTCGGCCGCTTCTATGGCGTGGCCGATGCCGACGTGGGCCTCTACCTGCTGCCGTTTGCCGCCGGCAACTTCCTCGGTCCCCTGCTGCTGGGCAGGCTTTTCGATACGTGGGGGCGCCGGCCCATGATCGCGCTGACCTATGCCTTGTCAGGCCTGTTGCTGCTCGTTACCGCCTGGCTGTTCGTGCACGGCCATCTCGATGCGCGCTCGCAGACCATCGCCTGGAGCGTGGTGTTCTTCTTCGCATCGGCGGCCGCCAGTTCGGCCTACCTCACCGTGAGCGAAAGCTTTCCGCTGGAATTGCGCGCCCTGGCGATCGCGCTGTTCTATGCCTTCGGCACTGCGCTTGGCGGCGTCGGCGGGCCCTGGCTGTTCGGTGTCCTGATCGGCAGCGGCGAGCGATTATCCATCGGCTGGGGCTACGTGCTGGGCGCGGCCCTCATGCTCATCGGTGCCGTGGCGGGCTGGCTACTTGGGATCGCGGCCGAGCGGCGATCCCTGGAGGACGTCGCCGCCCCCCTCGGGCGGGCGGACTGATTCGCGCAGGTGGCGTTTCACGAGGTCGCCGACGAAGTGCAGCGCAGGTCGCGCGTCGTCCATGCGAAAGGTGTGCAGGCTGGCGCCACTCCATTGCTTCAGCACCTCCGGCCAGCCCAGCACACGGCGTTTGCGCAGCGCACGCACCGAGGCAAGGTCGTGGTAAAGATCCACGCACCGCCTGCCCTCCGGATAGTGTCGCAGCGCACGAGTGACGGGCAGGCCGAGCGCATCCTGCCAGGCCATCTCGCACACGTTCACGCCATGGCGGGCGGCAAACTCCACATACGTCCAGGCACGCGTGTTCACTTCGAGGATGCGGAACTCGCCGTCGCGCGGATCGCGCTTGAACTCCGCGCTGAAGATGCCGCGGTAATGCAGCCCGTCGAGCAGGTGGCGCAGGTGATGCATCGCCGCAGGCACATCGGATAGCGGTACCGACGTACAACACGAACTGTTGCCGAAGTCCGGTGGCGACATGCGAACGCGGCGCCGTGCAAAAACACCGGCGTAGTCGCCATGCGTATCGCGGAAGCCGTCGATGAAGTAATGCTCGGTCGCAGGTCCCGGCACGTATTCCTGGGCCATCACGTCGAAACCCTGTGCATGCAGGCGCAGCCACGTGTCGTGCAGCTCATCGCGTCGCGTCACCCAGAGCCCCTTCACGCCGATCACGTCGCTGAAGCGCTGCGAGTTCACCGGCTTGACGAAGACACGATCCAGTTCCCCGAAAGGAATCCGCTCCACATCCGCCAGGGACGACAAACGATAGGTACGGGGATGCGGAATATCGGTCTTCGCCAAGTACGCCGCGAACGCCGACTTGTCCTGCAACAGGGCCTGCACGCCGCGCGTGGCGGTGCTCACCATGAAGCGATGTCCCAGCAGCGATTCGGCCAGCTCGGCCGCCCACAGGGCGGCATCGTCCGCGCCCGGAACGATCACGGCCTTTTCCAGCGGCATCGCATCCAGTGCGGCGTACGCCTGGGGACCCGGACGACCGTCCCACGGCTCGGCGCCGGGCGTGGGGCGGTACCAGCGCGAGTACGTGACCATATCCCCCGCGGGTGCCGCCACGTAGGCCGGAATATCCGCCATGCGCAGGCTGCGCAGGATGCCCAGCGCCGTCGGCCCGCGCGCCATCACGATTGCCGGAACCCTTCCGTTGTCCCATCCGTCCATTGTCGCCCCCGGCAAGGGCGCGGCGCCGGAATGGCGAGCCCTGCCCGGCGCAATGTGACATCGGCTACCGCGGGCCGGTAGCTCGCCAGTTGGCCTATTCCGAACCGCCAGCCACGGGCGTGCCACCCTGCAGCTGGCGCGCCGCGAGCGCGGCCTCTATGGCCGCATCCATCGACAGTGTGTCTGGATGATCGCCAAGCTCCATGACGTCCTGAAGATCGGGAGCCGGGCGATGGGCAGCGTCGGCATCAATGGCAATGGCGTACTTCACGATCTTCACGGGCCGGCCGTGAGCATCGAAGACGGGGTTATAGGTAGCCTGCAACCACACCACCCTGCCGTTGCGCCCGAGGCGACGGTAAAGCGCCGCGTCGTGCAGTCCGGAACGCAGGCGTCGCCAGAACGCGATATAGGCATCGGAGCGGCTTTCGGCCTCGTCGACGAACATGCTGTGGTGGCGCCCCAGCAGTTCGTCGCTGCGATACCCCATCAGCTCCAGGAAGGCATCGTTGGCCGCCAGCAGCATGCCATCCAGCGAGAACTCCACCACCGCCTGCCCGCGCCCGGCATCAGCCAGGCGCTGGGCCAGGTCGAGCGAGCGCAGGTGCTCGGAGGTCACGTCCACCGCATACATCATCACGCTGGACACCCGGCTGTCGCCATCCGACAGCGGCAGATACGAGCCGTGCAGCCAGGCCACCTGGCCGCCCGGCCCGATCGCGCGGAAGGTGCCCGTCATCGGCTCGCCACGGCCCACGCCACGCCACAGGCGCTCTTCGTCGTCGTTCTGGATAAACCGGGCATGCGGCATGCCCAGCACCGCATCGGCGCGGCAGCCCAGGGCCGCAAGAAAACGCTCGTTGGCCGAGCGGATGACGCCATCGGGCCCGAATTCCACCACCGCCTGGCAACGCGACAGGCCGCCGAGGATCGCCCGTTCGGGGCGAGCACGCCGGCTGAACCAATCGAACATTCCCATACGGCTGCCCCACGCGTCATCGTGAATACGAAAACCGTTATCGACCGGTGGACCCACCGGCTTTAGCCCCCTGTGGCGGGGTCATCATGCTCCTTTTCGGAAGGGGAAAAAGGGCGACTCCGGCAAGAATCATCCGTCGCCGGCCTGCGTCTCCAAAGCACTGGTTCAGCGCCAAGACGAGGCGCTAGGCTACGGGCTCGTTTACAGACCAGGAGGTCGCATGCGTCCGTTTGCCCGCCGTACCCTTTCGCTCACCCTGCTCGCCGCGCTGTCTGCCACGTGCGGTACCGCGCTTGCCGCGAATCCGCCGGCGCCGGCAGGCGGACTGGGTGAAAGCTGGCCCAACGCCAGTGACGTCAGCAGCAGCTCCAACTGGCATGTCTATGTGTTCCAGCGCGGCAACACCCGCTACATCCAGGTCAACGATGCGCAAGGCAAGGTACGCGGCGCATTCGCGCGGACACCCTATGCCCTGGTCGGCCTGCCCATTGGTTCGGATGCGGCGAACCTCGCCACGCCGGACGAGCCGTTGCCCAGGCCCGCCAGCGTCGCCGGCGAGACTATCTATCGCGGCAATGGCATCCAGGTGTTCGTGGCTCCGCAGACGGATGGCACCGCCCGCCTCATGGCTGTGATGGGGGATTGCACGAATCCTGCTGTGTGCAGCGTACCGCGACAGTAATCGGCACAAGGTGATGCCCGATGGTCATCACCTCTCTGATATCAGCGTCTCGCGAGATGCGTTCGGCAACCTTGCCGCGGTAAACAGACTTGCCGAAACCACCAGAGAAAGAACGACCTGAAACTGGATCATCTTCGGATCCAGCAGGGCGTCCGCAGTGGCCGCCGAAGCAATGCTCGATACCATGCCGGCAATGGCACCTCCATGCCAGCCATGCCGCCAAGTCATGGCCACAACAGGAACCAGCATCGCAAATCGTGCCAGCTGTTTCGCAACTTCGTCGTGCGTCGAGAAGGCATACCAGCAAAGCATTCCTAGAATGGGGACGATGGCCATCGTGTCCCGGAAAAGCGGACTGCGCGTCAGCATGGTCATGCTGAAAAAACCCTGTTCGTCGAATCGTTGTTTAAGCGCCAGAATCATCGGCGTGAGCGTGAGCGCCCCGAGATAGGAACCCAGCAGGTAGGCCCAGAAATAAAGATGCAGATCTATGTCGGGCCATGCCCCCGGGGAGTCCATCAGGGCAGTAAGAGTCGTCACCGACGTTTTGATCGCAGTCAGCAAGGCGCAGGCAAGTGTGGCGCCTAGCAGAAACACCTTGTTTAGCCGCCCATCCGGGCTGTAGTAGGACCATCTGGCGCGCATGGGCTTTATGCATGCCATGCAGAGCACGATCATCGGTACGGAGGCCGATATAGCCCATGGAATCCCAAACTGGGGAATGCACAGCAAGGCGTTTTCCACCATGGGCAGCAATTCGCCCAGCGCCAGCGCAGGCCAATATCGGACAGGTACCAGCAGGAGGCAGCTGAGGCGCAGCCCTGCCGTCAGTATCCAATGCGGAAAGGTGACGTGACGGGTGACTTCGTAGCAAGCGGCATAGGCGCCGGCAATCGCGATGTATTGTCCCCAGGCTTTCCAGTGCTCCGTGCTCGCGCTCACGCCGTCCCCTTAGCGTCTCCATGGAAAGGTCGAGGGTGCCAGATTCCCTGCCCCCTGTCAGCGATGAAGATGAGAACTCGTTGGCTGAAAAGGATATTTGCCGAAAAAGCTCCTGCCCAGGCATCGCCCGGCAAATTTACGCATGAACCGCTGGGGTGTCCCATGGCACGGCCGAACGTGGCCCAGATCACGCCCCGCCGTTGCCAGGCCGCACTTCCGGCCGCCAGCCCGCTAAAATGACCTCGTCCATCAGATCCACAGGGGAATCGGGCGAGTGCAGTCACGAAATTTCGCGGTATCCGTCGTTCAGCCTGGCGGCAAGGCCGCCATCGAAATCGAATTCAACGAAAAGGTCCATGGCCTTTCCGGCGACACGCTGTGGCTGTCGCTGGATGAATCGGCCTCGCTCGAGGACGCCGAGGCGCTGCGCGCCCTGCTCGAGCGGCTGGGTCACCGGATCACGGTAACGAACGTACGCTCCTGACCGGCAGCTCGGCGGGTTCCACTACCGCCAGCGGCCGCAGGTGCGGCGACAGCCGGTGGTTGACGCCATGCACCCGGCCGCAGCCCAGGCAGCGCCGGGTCTTTCCCAGCCCTTCGCGCACAGGCCGGGCAGCGCCCAGCAGGCAACCACAGACGTAGCAACTGGCATAGGCCCCGCGCTCCCACTGCCTCACCCTCACCGTCTGGGCCACGGCCAGCAAGGCCGACAGCGTGGCCGCACCGGCAAAAAGCCAGCTCGGCAGGTGGGAATAAAGGGATGCGATGCCCAGTTCGCCCGGCAGGTCCTGCACTGCATGGGCAACCCATGCCGAGAGGGCACCCGCAGCCAGCACGAAGGCGCTGGGCAGGTACATCCGTAGATACATGCGGCCGGTGTGAGACATCGGTTTCCCCTTCCCGGAACGTCCGGTCGCCCGCAGCATGTGGACCCGGAGGTCTAGCGACCGTGAATGTACCGCGCGGATGATCCGCGCGGTACCTGCCGCCCTCAGATGCCCGGCGAACGGGTGTAGCGGTCCCAGAGGGTATCCACGCTGGCGCCGGTGATCTGCACCCAGGTATTGGCCGTGTACCGGCGTCCACGCAAGGCGGCGTCGAAACGCTGCACGGCACCCGGGAAGTGCTGCTCCACCCAGACCAGGAAGCGAGCGGTGACGCGGTAGCTGTCGGTGTATTTCTGCCCTGCCTGATAGGCCGGCAGCGACCATCCCGCGGCCGCGTTGTTCACGCCATAACGATAGCGCGCATAGTCTGCGATGCCTTCGACCAGCCAGCCCGGGATGTTCTGCTGACCGTAGTCCTGCACGATGTGCATGGACTCGTGCGTAACGGTATCGGTGTCCTTCGGGTGCGAGATCATGTAGTTCGCGCCATAGGTTTCCGTCGCATTGGCCGTGGCGGCCACGCCGTCGTACGACGGATCGAGCACGATGGTGACCGTCTTCGAGGTATCGGGATTGAAATCCCTGGCTTCCTCGGGATAGATCGTGAAGAACGTATTCACCATCGTGTCGACGGTGGACTGTGCCACTTTCGAATCCTTGTCCGTCACGATGAGCGTGTAGCCGTTGCGCTGGTAAGTCTTCGTCGTTTCCGCCGATGCGGTAGTCACGGCAAAGAACGACAACGCGAAGACGAACGGTACGGCGAAACGCGTGCCTTGCTGCATGGTGCGTGCTCCTGCGTGGGTGGTCTTCGCATGATGAGGGCCATGACTACCTGGTTTTGTTGCACCCGTCACAGCTCAGGCACCCTGTAGGAGCGCGCCTTGCGCGCGACCGCACCATGTGATGAATCGATATAGCACCACGAAGACCGAAGGCTTCATAAGTCGTACTTTTACAAGTTGCTGAGCGCAGCAAACAGCGCAGTTCACTCACTGCACCAGAGGGCTGGCGGTAGCGATTAAATTCGTCCTATGGAAGCACATGCAGTTAGGCACTTAATCGGCAATTTGCATGCCATCGCCCTGACTAACCGCCAAACTATCCTATTGGCTAGTAGAGAGAAAGTTGTTGATGGTTATCTCGGTAGACAGCATGGAAAAAACCACTACGTGGTGGCATCACGCAGCAGTAATGGCGGCGTATGCTGGAACCTATACGATACTTAGAGAGGCATCCTTTACTCATTGGGTTCTTACAGCTGGACTCCGCGTTACCTGCCTCATGTTCGTCCCTCCGCGCTTCTGGCCTGCGTTAATAGCTGGCGAAACACTGGCCATGAGCGTTCAACTGCACTCCATTTATGTCCGCTATGGCCTTGTATTCGCTTTACTTTGCAGCATTTCTCACTACTTTATATACATACCCGTCGTGACGTTTGTACGGAGAAAACTATCTTTCCTTGATGTACACGGAAACATACACATCTTCCCTGTCCTCATCAGTGCCCTACTCTGCGCAGTACTTGGCGCAACCATGACACGACTAAGCATCACGACCGTTGTAATGGCTGACGGGTCCCAAGGTATGCCGTTACTTCTCTCGTCTTGGCTCGAGTCGATTCTTGGCTACTATCTTGGAATATTAACCATCACCCCGTGCTTTATTGCTGTGCGAGATCGCATCAGTCTTGTAAGAGACCCATTTACATGGAAAAACATCCGTCAAGGATCGCTACGCCGGGACATCATATTTTTTGAACTTCCCATAGTCGTCGCCATGCTATTAGGATCGGTGTACATCGGCGGCGATTCTCTTCCATACTTCCGGGCACTGATGTTACTCCCAGTTGTAGTCCTCAGCCTAAGACATGGCTGGCACGGTGCTGCCATTGGGGGAATGCTTGCTTCCTTGCCGCTCACCATTACAAAAATAGATTTTCGTGATCCCTCAGTTATTCCAGCACAAGCGTTACTTGCTCTGGCGATATCCACCTGGTTGCTTTGGGCGTTCCGTAAGACTCCCGGCATTCAGCCACCGATGCCACCAGCACCGCAAACCGGTATCACATTTTTTCTTAATCCACTGAGGCTATTTTCGAGCAACGCTATTCTTGGAAGAATTGACCCATCTCGTCATCGGAATAAGTAAGCGCATGCTAGAAGGCAAGCTGCTATTCGTCGACGATATAATCTAGGGATACTTTTCATTCGTTCTCGCAGGTACCAGTGCGATAACAGAGCAACGAGCTATCTCAAGAAATTCACTTTACGCACCACGGGCCATGCGATGAACGTAATCGGTCTCGCGACAACTGGTCGCGCGCAAGGCGCGCTCCTACAAGGGTGGGGTTAGTGGATGAAGTGGCGCAGGTCGGTGGCGAGGGCCGCGCGTTGCGTGGGGTCGTCGCCGATGGTGTGGCCGGCCGGGTAAGCCTTCGAAGTCCAGCGGGTCATGTCGATGCCTGCGCGCGACAGGGCGTAGCGGCCTGCTTCCAGCGGCGTATTCGTGTCGTAGTAGCCGCCGGCGGTGAACAGGCGCAGGTTCGGGTTCGCCGTCATGGCCGGTGCGAGGTACTGCACCACCGATACGGGATGCGACTCGTCGCCATAGCGCCACTGGCGGTTGATCGTGAGGTTGAGGGCGCGATACGGCAGCGCAGGCACGTAGCCGAGGCTGCGCAGGTAATCGTCCATGACTGCGGACGGACGACGCCCCAGGCTCATGCCGGGGTCGTCGTAGGGAACCGGCAGCTTGTCCAGTGAATCGTCCACGACCATGCGCGTGTCCAGACGGCCGACGCGCTTGCCGCCCGACAGCAGGCCCGTACGGAATGCATCGGGTGAAAGACGCAGATGCATCGCTTCCAGGCGTTCTGCAGGGATGCCCGTCCGTTCGCTGGTCGCCAGCGCGACCTCGTGCAGATCGACAGCACTCAGGCGATCGCCCTGAAGCAGGGCGCCCATATACGTCGTGCGCGCAAAGCGCCATGCTTCCTCGTATGCCTCGCTCGCGGACGCGGCCGGCATCCCCTGCTTGTGGTGAAACCATGCCGTGGCGGCATAGCTGGGCAACACGGCCATCGATTCCACATCGTCGTTGTCGATGCCGCCCACGTACATCGACAGCAAGGCCACGCCAGAAAGGTGCAGGCGCGGATACGGTGCATCCTCGTGCAGCATCGCCAGCGCACGCGTGGTGCCGTAGCTTTCACCGATCAGGTACTGGGGAGATGCCTCGCGGCCGTTCCTGTGCAGCCAGTCGCCGATCAGGCCAACGAAGAAGCGCGCATCGCCGGACAGGTTCCACAGGCTGCCCGCATCGCCGCCTTCCACGGGGAAGCTGGCGCCAGTGCCGACAGGATCGATGAAAACCAGGTCGGTCACGTCCAGCAGGCTGGCCGGATTGTCACTTAGCGCGCCATGGCTCCCGTCGTAGACCCTTGGCCCGAAGCCTTCCATATGCAGCGGCCAGGAAGACGCGCCGGGGCCACCATTGAAGACGAAGGTCACCGGCCGGCGGGCAGCATCGGCGTCCCGGGCGATATAGGCGTAGGTCACGGCGACACCTGCCGGCTTGCCGTCACTGCCGTCTACCTGCGTTTCTTCGACGACTGCACGGTAGGCGATACGTTGGCCATCCAGGGTAAGGACATGGTCACTGGTCGCGCGGCGATGGCCCACATCGGGGCGGCTCTGCGTCGGCGCGAAAGCGGCCTGTGCGGCCTCTGCCGCCGAGCGTTCGGATGCCCTGGCCCCTGCAACAGGCATGAGGACGAGGATGGCGCAGACCAGGAATGGGATCGGAGAGGCATGGCGCATGGCGATGGACGTCCATAAGGGAAGCCTGTGGAGCAGCAACGAACGTGCCATGCGACGAGCCTGGAGTACCCTGTCCGTCGGTTCCGACCGGACTGTCTGAAACCGTCTCCGTACATGTCCGCGGACAGTACGACACGACGGCAGCGGGTCCGCTCCCTGCCAAGGGGTTGCCAAACCGGTCGGTACTGGATTACAAGCCCTCACCACCCCAACCCTGATCATGCCGATGCGCTGCCTGCTTATCGAGGACGACATGCCCACCGCTTTCCTGGTCAGGGAGGGCCTGGTGGAGGCAGGGCACCGGGTCGAACTGTCTCATGACGGCATCGATGGCATGGTGCGCGCCTGCGGCGAACCCTGGGACCTGATCGTGCTCGACCGCATGCTGCCGGGTGAATACGATGGCCTGGATATCGTGGCGGCGCTTCGCTCGCGCGATGATCGCACCCCGGTGCTCGTGCTGAGCGCACTCAGCAGCCTGGACGAGCGTATCCGCGGCCTGCGTGCCGGTGGCGACGACTACCTGACCAAGCCTTTCTCGCTCGACGAATTACTGGCGCGTGTCGATGCACTGACGCGCCGTACTTATACCCACGGCGACGCGGAACGCCTGGCCTTTGGCGACCTGGTACTGAACCCGCGCATGCGCCGCATCTACCACGGCGATCGCCAGCTCTCGCTGCAACCACGCGAATACATGCTGCTCGAATACCTCATCCGCCATCGCGGCGAGGTGGTCACGCGCAAGATGCTGCTTACCGCTGTATGGGGTTATCACTTCGACCCCGAGACGAATGTCATCGACGTGCAGATGAGCCGCCTGCGCAGCAAGCTGGAGCGCGAAGGCGTTCCTCCCATCATCCGTACCGTGCGCGGCGCCGGCTTCACCATCGGCGCGCCGGACGGGTCCGACGACGGTGGCTGACTTCCGTCACTCCGTGGTTTTCCGCATGTCGGCGAGCTACGGCGTGGTGCTGATGTTGTCCGTGGCGCTGATTTCCACCGTGTTTTACGTGGGCACCGCGGGGCTGCTCGGGCGGAACATCGACACCCAGCTTCGTGGAACCATGCGCCAGCTGGTCGAAACACGCGAGCAGCACGGTGCCGATGCGCTGGTGCGGCAGATCCATGCACTACTGAGCGACGATCGCGACATCGACACCGAGATCTACCTGGTGACCGATGCGAGCGGACGCAAGATCATCGGCAACCTCACGGCATGGCCTACCGCGGCCATCTGGCCCGACGGACTGCGCACCATGCAGGTGAAGCGCCTGGGACGCGATGCGTCCAGCCGCTTGCTCGCCTATCGCTTCGGTGACGGCAGCCGCCTGCTGGTGGGTCGCGACATGCACGATGTCCGCGAGCTTGAGCGCATGGTGATCGAAGCACTCGCCCTGGGTGGCGGCCTCGTGATCGTGCTCGCCACGGCCGGCGCCATGCTTTTCCGGCGCCAGCTGCAACGCCAGCTCAATGCCATCCATCGCGTCACCACCGAAGTGGCCGGTGGCAGCCTGGACCGGCGCATCGCCATCGGCCAGTCGCGCGACGAATTCGCACGGGTGGCCCGTGACGTCAATGACATGCTCGACCAGATCGAGCGCCTGATGGAAAGCGCACGTAACGTCTCCAACGCCATCGCGCACGACATGCGCACGCCGCTGGGCCGGATCCGCAGCTCCATGGAACAGGCCCTGCGCTCGCCCCAGCGCAACGAGCGACTGGTGACGGGCGCGGAAAACGCCATCACGGAAATCGATGGCCTCATCACGCTTCTCGACAAGCTGCTGCAGATTGCCGAGGCGGAATCCGGCGTACGCATGCAAAGCTTCGCACCGGTCCCCCTGCGTGAGCTGGTCGAAGACATCGTGGAGCTTTACCGGCCCGCCGCCGAGGCGCGCATGATCGACCTGGAAGCCGATGTCGTGGGCGAGCCGGTGGCCCTGGCTGATCACCACCTGCTGGCGGGCATGCTTGCCAACCTGCTCGACAATGCCCTGAAGTACGCCGGCGACGGCGCCACCGTGCGTGTCAGGGCCACGCAAGCCCAGGAGCCCGGCATGGTGGCCCTCAGCGTGCGCGACGATGGTCCGGGCATGCCGGAGGAAACCCTTGCGCGTGCAACGGAACGGTTCTTCCGTGCCGACGCCAGCCGCCATCGGCCAGGCAACGGACTGGGCCTCAGTATCGTCGCCGCCGTGATTGCCCTGCATCGCGGCAGGCTTGTGTTGCGCAACATGGCGCCGGGCCTCGAAGTCTGCATGCTGCTGCCGGTCGCAAACCTTTCCGGATCGTAACTGTCACCCGCCGTAACCCGGCGCTAAGGTGAAAACCGTCCCCGCGTCGAACTTCCCCATCGACGCCCCCCCTGCCGATATGACGCGGGCGACACCTCTTTTGCCGGATGACGCACCGGCACACCACCCGGATGACGACGATATGAAAAACACGGGCGGAAGGCTCGTCACGACCGTATGCCTGCTCGCAGCCCTCGGACTCGCCCTGGAGTTCCGCCATGGAGGCGCCAGCGCGGCGGCCGCCACCGCCACGGCGCCGGCCGAGGACCCGCAGAAGGTCACCGTCGATGCCGAACAGGCCAAGCAGGTGCATGTCACCACCACCATCGAGCGTGACTTCGCGCCCCGCGTGGAGGCCACCGGTCGCGTCGATTTCGATCAGGACCGCCTCGCCCAGGTCACCTCGCCTTATGCCGGTCGCGTGCGCGATGTCTTCGTACGCGCGGGCGCCAGCGTGACCCAGGGTCAGCCTTTGTTCTCCGTGGACAGCCCGGACCTCACCCAGGCCGAAGGTGCGCTCGTCGGTGCGGCAGGCGCGAGGGAACAGACGCACGTGGCCCTGCAGCGGGCGAAAGGCATGGCCGCCGTGCAGGCCAATGCGCCGCGCGACCTGGAACAGGCCGTGGCCGACGAACAGACGGCCGAGGGCAACTACCAGGCCGCACGTCGCACCCTGCACCTGTTCGGCAAGAATGACGCCGAGATCGACCAGATCGCTGCCGGGCGCAAGGTCGATGGCGTGCTGCGCATCGACAGCCCCATCGCCGGCGTGGTCTCGCAGCGCAACGTCGCCCCGGGCGATCTGCTCCAGCCTGGCACCGGGGTGCCGTTCACCATCGGCGTGCGTGATTCGCTGTGGCTGGTGGCCGATGTGCCGGAGAACGATGCGGTGCAGGTGCGCGTGGGGCAGCCGATGACCGCTACGGTGGCCGGCAGGCCCATCGACGCGACGGTCAATTACGTTGCCGACAGTTCCGATGCGAACACCCACCGGGTCACCGTGCGTGCCGTGCTCGACAAGCGCCCGGAGGGTATCCGCGCGCAGATGCTCGCCGCCATCGCCATCCGTACTGCAACCCCCGAACGCCACATTGCCGTACCCGAGGATGCGGTGGTCCGTGAGTCCGATGGCGGCCTGGTCGTGTTCACCACCGACGACGGCCTTACCTTCACCCGCCGCCCCGTTCACCTGGGCGAGCCGCGGGATGGCTATTACCCCGTGCTCTCCGGCCTGCCCGGCCATGGCCGCATCGCTGCCGAAGGCGCGCTCTTCCTGAGCAATGCCCTCGCCCTGCGCGCCCGCTAGTCCGAAGGAACCATCGTGCTCAGAGGTATCGTCGCCTTCGCCCTGACCCGCCGGGCCATCGTCCTGATGGCGCTGGTGGCCTTCGCCGTTGCCGGCATTGCCGCCTACGCCAGGCTCAACATCGAGGCCTACCCGAACCCCGCACCCGTGATCCTGGAGATCACCGCGCAGTCGGCCGGCCTGTCCGCCGAGGAAATGGAACGCAGCTTCACCCGTCCCATGGAGGTGGGCCTCGCCACCGTGCCTGGCGTGCAGAGCATCCGTTCCACGTCGTTCTACGGCCTGTCGTTCGTGCGCGTGACCTTCAATTACGGCACGGATTACTACTTCGACTACACCCAGGCCGCGCTCGCGTTGCAGCAGAACGTGAGCCTGCCCGGCGGCATACAGCCGCAGATCCAGGCATCCAGCCTCGTCGGCGAGATCATGCGCTACCAACTGGTGGGGCCTCCGGGTACCAGCCTCACCGAACTGCGCACGTTGCAGGACTGGGTGGTCACCCGCCGGCTGCTTTCCGTCCCGGGCATTGCCCAGGTCGTGACCTGGGGCGGCACCACGAAGGAGTACGACGTCGAGGCCGACCTGCACAAATTGCAGGGCTATAACGTGACCCTGCCCCAGCTGGTCGCGGCCATCGGCAATGCGAACACCAATGTCGGCGGCCGCACCGTCAACATCGGCCAGCAATCGGTGAATATCCGTGGCGTCGGCCTGGTGAAGGATGTCGACGACATCGCGGAGGTCGTGCTCAACCAGAACAACGGCGCGCCGATCCGGGTGAAGGACGTCGCCACGGTGAAGATCGGCGCCGTGCCACGCCTGGGCAAGGCCGGACGCGATCATCAGGACGACGTGGTCACCGGCATCGTCGTGATGAACCGCACCTTGCAGACCAACGAGGTCGTGGCCGCGGTAAAGAGCGAGGTCGACAAGCTCAACAGCGACGGCACCCTGCCGCATGGGGTACTGCTGCAACCGTTCTACGACCGCTCCACGCTCGTCGGCGTCACCACGCACACGGTGCTGCACAACCTCATCTTCGGCTGCATCCTGGTCTTCCTGATCCAATGGGTCTTCCTGGGCGACCTGCGCAGCGCGATCATCGTCAGCGCGAACATTCCCATTGCCCTGTTCTTCAGCATCATCATCCTGGTGCTCATGGGCGACTCGGCGAACCTGTTGTCCCTGGGTGCGGTGGACTTCGGCATCATCGTCGATTCGGCGGTGATCCTGATCGAGAATGTCTTCCGTAACTTCCAGAAGACCAGGGAAGAACGGCAGGCCCTGCTCCATGACAGCGCCCAGGGCGAACTGCGTGAATACCTGCACGGGCCTGCATCGCGCGGCTGGACGGATCGCCTGCGCATCCTGTTCATCAGCACCCTGCAGGTGGATCGCGCGGTGTTGTTCTCCTCGGCGATCACGGTGGCGGCCTTCATCCCCCTGTTCACCATGCAGGGCGTGGAAGGCCAGATCTTCAATCCGATGGCGCGCACCTATGCTTATGCGCTGTCCGGTGCGCTGATTGCCACCTTCACCATCTCGCCCGTACTGGCCTCCCTGCTGCTTCCGCGCCATGTCGAGGAAGTGGAAACCTGGTTCGTGCGTGCGATCCGCAGGGTCTATTCACCGGCACTGCGTTGGGCACTTGAGCGCCGGGGACTGACCGTCACGCTGGGCGTGGTCTTCCTGGGTCTCGCCGGACTGCTGTGCACGCGTGTCGGCACGGAATTCCTGCCGGCACTGGAAGAAGGCAACCTGTGGATCCGAGCCACCATGCCCACCACCATCTCGCTGGAAGCCGGCGAAGACAAGGTGCATGTGCTGCGCGAGATCCTGCTGCGTCACCCGGAGGTGATCACCGTCGTCTCGCAGCATGGTCGCCCCGATGACGGCAGCGATGCGTCCGGGTTCTACAACGTGGAACTCTTCGTACCGCTGAAATCCCAGGACGATTGGCCGGCCGGCCACACCAAGGCAAAGCTCGTCGAGGACCTCACCCACGAGTTCGAGGATGCGCTACCCGGCGTGGATTTCAATTTCTCCCAGTACATCCAGGACAACATCGAGGAGGGGCTGTCCGGCGTGAAGGGCGCCAACTCGGTGAAGATCGTCGGCCCGGATCTCAAGGTGCTGGAAAACCTTGCCGACCAGGTGCAGGCCCAGATGCAGCAGGTACGCGGCATCGAGGACCTCGGCGTATTCCACGTGCTGGGCCAGCCCAACCTCAACATCGTGGTGGACCGCAAGAAGGCCGCGCGCTATGGCCTCAACACCGGCGATGTGAACACGGTGCTCCAGGCGGCCGCTGCCGGTACGCAGGCATCGACGGTGCAGGAAGACGATCGCCAGTTCCCGCTGGTGGTGCGATTGTCGCCGGAGTACCGCAAGAGCCTCGCCGACATCGGCAATATCCAGGTCAACTACACGCGTTCCGACGGTGGCACGGGTTACGTGCCGCTGCGTGACGTGGCCGACATCAGCCTGGATACCGGTGCCTCGTACATTTACCACGAGCGCAACGAGCGCTTCGTGCCCGTGAAATTCAGCGTACGTGGCCGCGACCTGGGTGGCACGGTGGCCGAAGCGCAGGAGCGGATCGCAAAGCATGTCGTGTTGCCGTCGGGTTATCACCTCATCTGGGCGGGCGAGTTCCAAGACCTGCAACAGGCGAAGCACCGGCTTGCCATCGTACTGCCGATCGCCATGGGCCTGATCCTCGCCCTGCTGTTTGCCTTGTTCAATTCCCTGCGTGACAGCCTGCTCACGCTGGCTGCCATCCCCTTCTCCATCGCAGGCGGCATCGTGGCGCTGTACCTGACGGGGCTGGATCTCAGCGTGTCGGCGGCCATTGGCTTCGTCTCGCTGTTCGGCGTGTCGGTCATGAACGGCATCCTGGTGATTACTTACTTCAACCATCTCGTCCTCGAAGGACTGACGCCGCTGGAAGCCATGCATCGCGCGGCCGAGCAACGCATGCGCCCGATGCTGATGACTGCCCTGTCGGCGTGCATCGGCCTGCTTCCCGCCGCGCTGTCGCACGGTATCGGCAGCCAGGTGCAGCGCCCACTGGCCACGGTGGTGGTCGGCGGCATGCTGATCGGGCCGGTCATGTTGCTTGTTGTCGCGCCGGCCTTGCAGGTGATGGTGGTCGAATGGTCGCAACGCCGCCGTCGCCAGCGTGGAGGCACACCATGATCCGCTCCCTCGTACTGTGTGCCGCCATCGCGACGATATGTGCCGGCTGCGCTGCCGGCCCTGACTACAAGCGTCCGTCGCTGCCGGCACCTTCTGGCTACGTGCGCGGCGAGCAGCCTGCGGTCATTGGCACGGATACCGCGCAGGCACAGCGCTTCAGCCCTGCACCTGTGCAGGGCGAATGGTGGACGATGTTCGGCTCGGCCGCGCTCGATGCACGGGTGAAGCAGGCGCTGGCCCACAATGCCTCGCTGGATGCCGCGCTGGCAGCACTGGATGCGGCGCGGGAAAACGTTGCGGCACAGCGGGCCACTTATTTCCCGTCGGCGCAGCTGAGCTATGCGCCTTCGCGCCAGCGTGATGCCGTGGGCACCCTGTCGCCGACGCTCTCCAATAACGCCACGTATTACAGCCTGCATACCGCGCGGCTGGACGTAAGCTATGCGCCGGATGTGTTCGGTCTCAACCGGCGCACCGTCGAATCGCTATCGGCTCAGGCCGAGGGGCAGCGCTACCAGCTCGACGCCGCACGGCTGACCATCGCAACCAACGTGGTCAACGCGGCGATCACGGAAGCCTCGCTGCGTGCGCAGATCGATGCGACCAACGAAGTCATTGCCGATGGTGAGCGTGCGCTGACGATTCTTCGTGACCAGGCGCGCCTTGGCTATGCCTCGGCGATGGATGTGGCCGCGCAGGAAAGCGCGCTGGCACAGTCTCGCCAGGCCCTGCCCGGTTTGCGCAAGCAGCTGGCGCAGAATCGCGACCTGCTGGCCGTGTTATGTGGCGAGGCGCCGGCCGATGGTGGCTCGCCCGAGTTCGTCATGGATGGCCTGACGCTGCCTGCGACGTTACCGGAGGTGGTGCCGGCGAAGCTGGTGGACCAGCGTCCCGACGTAAAGGCAGCCGAAACCGATGTGCAGGCGGCCAGTGCGGCTGTGGGTATCGCACTGGCGAGCCGCCTGCCCCAGCTGAATCTCACGGCCAGCTATGGCAGCAGCGCCACGACGTTCTCGCGGATGTTCACGGATGACAATGTGTTCTGGTCGCTGGCTGGCAGCGTGACGCAGAGCGTGTTCGACTTCGGTGCGCTGAAGCATAAGCAGCGTTCGGCCGAAGCGGAGTTGCGGCAGTCGGTGGCGCAGTATCGCGGCGTGGTGCTGGGGGCATTCCAGGATGTGGCCGACACGCTATATGCGCTGGAGGAAGATGCTCATGCCTATGCGGCGGCGAACGATGCCGAGGTGGCGGCGCAGCGCACGATGAAGCTCACGGCTGAGCAGCAGCGACTGGGTTATGTAGGTACGCTGGCAGCGATTACGGCGCGACAGGCCTGGCAACAGGCACGCATCGCGAAGATCCAGGCCCAGGCCACCCGCCTGCAGGATTCGGCAGCCCTGGTGCAAGCCCTGGGTGGCAACTGGATGTAGGAGCGCGCCTCGCGCGCGACCGGAGGCTATCGCAACACCCGTCGCGCGCAAGCACGCTCCTACATGTAATAGCTACGTTGTAGGAGCGCGCCTTGCGCGCGACCGGAGGTTATCGCAGCACCCGTCGCGCGCAAGCACGCTCCTACATGTCATAGCTACGTTGTAGGAGCGCGCCTTGCGCGCGACCGGAGGTTATCGCAACACCCGTCGCGCGCAAGCACGCTCCTACATGTAATAGCTGCGTTGTAGGAGCGCGCCTTGCGCGCGACCGGGGTCTATCAGGCGGCGGGCTGGCCGTAGGACGGCGGGCGGTCGGCCATTGCCTTGCCGAAGGCCTCGTTCGGCTTGTCGCCCATGACGAAGGTGAGCGTGCCGCCGGCGGCGAGTTCGGCGTGGGAGATCCACGTCTTCGTCCACGGCTGGCCGTTCCAGGTAACCGACTGGATGTACGGACGGTCGGCACCGTTTTCCTTCGCCTCGATGGTGAGCACCTTGCCGCCGCCGAGCTGGATCTGCGCCTTGTCGATCACCGGGCTGCCGAACACATAGTTCGTGCTCACCGGGTCCACCGAATAGATGCCCATGGCGCTCATGATGTACCACGCGCTCATCTGGCCGCAGTCTTCGTTGCCCGGCAGGCCGTCCGGCTCCGGCATGTACATCGTGTCGAGCAGCATGCGCACGCGGGCCTGCGTCTTGTGGTGCGAACCCGAGTAGGCGTAGAGGTAGGGCATGTGGTGCCCCGGCTCGTTGCCGAATGCGTACTGCCCCACCATGCCAGCGATATCCGGCGGCGCATTGTCCGGCAGGCGCGGATCGGCATTGAACAGGCCGTCGAGCTTCTTCTCGAACGCCGCCTCGCCACCGAACAGCGTCATGTAGTGATACACGTCGTGCTGGTTGAGGAAGGTAGCCTGCCAGGCATTGGACTCGGTGAAGTCACGCCAGCGGTTCGAATGACCGATGGCGATCGGGTCGAACGGCTCGATCCACTTGCCATCCGCATCGCGCGGACGCGTGAACTGCGTGTCCTTGTCGAACACGTTGGCGTAGTTGCGTGAACGCTTGCGCAGCAGGTCGGCATCGTCGGCGTGACCGAGCGCCTCGGCCATGTGTGCCACGGCCCAGTCGTCATAGGCGTATTCGAGCGTCTTGCTGACCGCCTCGCCTTCCTTGTCGCTTGGGATGAAACCCATCTTGCGGTAGTACGGCAGGCCGAAGTAGTCGTCCTGCATCGCGCGACGGCGGAACACCGGCCATGCCTTCGCATAATCGATGCCCTTGAAACCCTTGGCCTGCGCCTCGGCAACGACCACGGCGGAGTGGTAACCGATCATGCATACCGTCTCGACACCCTGCAGCGGCCACACGGGCGCACCGCTCGGGCTTTCCACGGCCAGGCGCACGAGACCATCGACGATGTCCGGCACGCGATCGGCCTGGTACAGCGTGAACAGCGGATGCTCGGCGCGATAGGTGTCCCACAGCGAGTAGGTGCTGTAGTTGTGACGACCTTCCGGCAGCGTATGCACCGCCTTGTCCATGCCGCGGTAACGACCATCGATGTCGCTGAACACGGTCGGGGCGAGCATCGAGTGGTAAAGCGAGCTGTAGAACGTCTTGCGGATCTTGTCCGAGGTGGTGTCGATCTGGATCTTCGACAGTTCGGTGGTCCACTCGGCCTCGGCCGAGGCACGCACGCCGTCGAAGTCCCACGCCGGGATTTCGCCATCGAGGTTGCGCATGGCGCCATCGATGTCCACGCCGGAGATACCGACCTTGACCAGCAGCGGCTCCTTCGACGCATGGTCGAAGTGGATGGCAGCCTTCAGCGTATCGCTCCTGGCTTCGCTGGTGCCCTTCGGCAGGGCCTTGCCACCGTCGTACAAGGTGACTTCCTTGAATGGACGCGACACCTTCATCGCGAAGTAGATCACGCGACCCGAAGCCCACTGGTAGACGCGACGGCCACCTACTAGGGTGTCGTTGCCGATCACACGCACTTCGACGTCGCTGACGCGGGTAGCTTCGCGCGGGTTGTCCTGGAAGCCGTGGGTCATGTCCAGCAGCACGTGGGCATCGCCATCCTTCGCAAAGGTGTAGCGATGGATGCCCGCGCGCAGCGTGGCCGTGAGTTCGGCAAGGATGTCGTGCTTGGTAAGCTTGACGCGGTAGTAGCCCGGATGCGCCTGCTCGCCCGTGTAATGCGAGCGGTAGCCCTTCACGCCGGTCTTGTAGCCCTTGGGGGCTTTCTCGCCGCTGATCTTGGCCGCGTCGTAGCGCGACACGTAGTTCACGCCGTCGTAATCGCGATCACCCGGCTGCAACAGCACCGGACCCATCGACGGCATCACCAGGAAGTCGAGCATGTCGCTCGCACCCGTGCCGGACAGGTGGGTGTGCGAGAAGCCCATGATCGAACCGTCGCCCTGGTGGTAACCGGACGAACCGTCCCACTCGGCGTTATACGTATCGGGGCTGAGCTGCATCATGCCGAACGGCCGGGTCGCACCGGGATAGGTGTGACCATGGCCGCCCGTGCCGACGAAAACGTCGACGTAACCCAGGATGCCCTCCGCGGCGGTGCCGCCGCCGGCGGAAGGCGTGTTCACGGCGCGCTGTACGCCATGGGCAAGCGCGGAGAGGGAGCCGAGCTGGCCGATGGCGGTGGCCGCAGCCATGCCCTGGAGAAAACGTCGACGAGTAACCATGAATCGCTCCAAACAGGGGCGGCGCGTCAGACGCGCCGCAGTGAATCGGGGGTCGTGCCGGCAAGATGCACGATGAGTTCGCCAAACAGCGTGTTGGCCCAGGCAAACCAGCTGCGCGTATACGTCGCCGGGTCGTCCTGGTCGAAAGCCTCGTGCATGAAGCCCGTGCCTGCGTGCGTGGTCTTCAGCCAGGTGAGGCACTGGCGGATTTCGGCCACGTCGTCGGTGGTGAAGGCCTTCATCATGATCGACATCGGCCAGATCATGCGCAGGCCCTCATGCGGACCACCGATACCTTCGGCGGCCTTGCCCTTGAAGAAGTACGGGTTGTGCGTGCTCCACACCTGGGCACGCGTACGCGCGTAGCGGGCATCGCGCGGCGTGCATTCCAGGTACGGCAATGCCAGCAGGCTGGGGACGTTGGCATCGTCCATGAACAGCTGCTGCCCGTAGCCGTCCACTTCGTAGGCCCAGTAGTCGCCCTGCTCGCCCTTGACCACGCCGTACTGTTCGATGGCGTTCGCCACTTCGTCGGCCAAGGCATTGCACTCGGCCGCGAACGTGGTGTCGCCATACAGGCTCGCGTGCATCTGCGCGAGACGGCGCAGGGTGATCACGGCGAACAGGTTGCCGGGGATATTGAACGGATACAGCGTCGCGTCGTCCGAAGGACGGAACATCTGGTGGATCATGCCCACCGGACGGGTGGGATTGCCGTAGCCCTTCAGGAACTGGCTTTCGCTGGGGTGCGGCGACTGGCGCTGGAAATGATACGGACCCTGGCCATCCTTGCGCTGCTGTTCGCGGAAGGTGCGCACGATCAGCTTCGACGCCTCGCGCCAGCTGTCGTCGAACGGCTCGCGGTCACCCGTGGTCTGCCAGTAGCCGTGCGCCAGGCGCACGGGATAGCACAGCGAATCGATTTCCCATTTGCGCTCGGCCACGCCCGGACGCATGTCCGTGTCGTCGGCCTGCGCCCAGTCGAGCGTGCTCTTGGCCTTCGGATCGGGCAGGAAGGCGTTGGCGTAGGGGTCGATGGAAATACAGCGCGACTGGCGACGGATCAGGCCGCGGAACAGCTTGCGCAGGGCTTCGTCCTTCGCGGCCAGCGGCAGGTACGGCCAGACCTGGGCGGACGAATCGCGCAGCCACATCGCATCGATGTCGCCGGTAACGACGAAGGTATCTTCGAAGCCGTCCAGGCGACCGACCTCGACCGTGGTGTCCAGGGTGTTCGGGAAGCAGTTCTCGAACAGCCACGCCAGTTCGGGATCGGCGATCTTCTTCTTCGTGGCGACGATCAATGCCTCGACGGCCGGGCTCGTGAACTTGCGACGCTCCACCGGGGGGCGCTTGCTCACGAAGCGCGGCGCGGCGAAGGCCGTGCCGACGCCGCCGGCCACGGCAAGACCGGGAGCCAGCGACAGCCACTTGAGCAGGTTACGACGGCTTGGATTCAAGGCATGTTCTCCTTCAGTGCATCGACCAGCGACATGACCGAGAGGGCATGGCGCAGGGTGGCGGCATCGACCTTGCCATCGACGGCGATCTCGCGGCTTTCGCCGGGCAGCAGGTCAAATGCATTGTCGGCAAGTCGCACGTCGGTGTCTGCGGTATCGATCCAGACGGCACGGGCCAGGCGCTTCGCCTTGACCGTGACCACCAGACCCTGACCGGCCTCGCGCACGTCCCATTGCAGTTCCGGCTTCGGCAGCGCCAGGTCGCGCGCCGCGCCGAAGTAAAGCAGGTGACGGGTGACCGGCGCGCCCTGTTCCACCAGCTCGAAGGACACCACGGTGTGTTTCGGATCGGCGCCCTTGAGCAGCGCAGCGTCATCGAGCTTCAGCACGGAGGTGCTGGACAGCGCCGCCGCATGCACGGGCTGGCTGGATTCGCGCAACAACTTGCCACCCATGTCGTAGACGCGCACGCGCAGGCTGGCATCGAAAGCGCTGGTGCGATCGGAGACCGCGAACACCTCGGTCACGCCGTTACGGCGCAGCGGCACCACGTCCACCGGCGCATAGAAGCGCTTCGCATGGAATTGCAGGGCCTTCCAGCGGTTGAAGTAATCGACCGACGCCCAGGACGCGCCCGGCCACACATCGTTGAGCTGCCAGTACAACGAGCCCATGCTGCGCGGACGTGCGCTGCGCAGGTGCTCGGCAGCCAGTTCGATGCCCTCGGCCTGCATCACCTGGCTCAGGTACACGAACGACGGAAAATCCTTCGGCTCGCCGTATTCCTGGCGGATGTACAGCAGCAGGCGCTGGTTGCCGTCGCCGTTGGCGAATTTCTGGTGCGCACGCATCACCTTCGATTCCGGCTGCATGTCTTCCGGTTTCGCGAAGGCCTTGATCGTGGCCATCACCGGGAAGGACTGCAGGCCGTACTCCGACTGGAAGCGCGGCGTGATGTCGAGATAGTGAGAGATGGGTTCGGAACCCGACCAGACCTTCCAGTAATGGAAGTCGCCGTCGTTCTCGACGTTGGCCGGACCATCGAAATCGGTGCTGGGCGAGCTGGCCCAGTACGGCACCTGCGGCGAGAGATCCTTCACCACCTTGCGCAGGGTCTTGTCGAAGATGTCGCGCATGCCGTCGTCGATGCGCTTGACCTCGTCGGCATTGACGAACTTGCGGAAGTCCTGGCGATCCGGCCAGTCGTCCCAGCCGGTCTGCACTTCGTTGTTGCCGGCCCACAGCACGATCGACGGGTGATCGCGCAGGCGGGTGACCTGCTCCACGGCCTCGATGCGGGTGCTCTCGCGGAAATCGGCGTCATACGGCGTGATGGCACCGCCGAACATGAAGTCCTGCCAGATCATCAGGCCCATGCGGTCGGCCAGGGTGTAGAACGCGTCGTCCTGATAGGTGCCGCCGCCCCACATGCGCAGCATGTTCATGTTGGCGTCGTGCGCCGAACGCAGGATGGCTTCCATCCGCTCAGGCGTGACGCGCGAGGGAAAACTGTCGAACGGGATAAGGTTGGCGCCCTTGGCAAAGATGGGCACGCCGTTGACCACGAAGGCGAAGCCACGGCCCCATTGATCCTTCTCGCGACGCAGCTCGACACTGCGCAGGCCGGTCTCGCGATCGGTGCTGGCCAGCGTGGCGCCGTCGCTGGCGACCTCGGCATGGAACGTATAGAGATTGGGCTCACCGTAGCCCACCGGCCACCAGCGCTGCGGATGGGCGATGGCCACCGGCAGCGCCACGTGATTCTCGCCCTTGGCAAGGGTCACGGTGCGCTCTTCGTGGCCGTGGCTGCCGTCGGGCGCTTTCCAGTCGACCTTGAGCATCACGGGGCCGGCCTTGTCGCTGCGCACGTCGAACTGTGCGTCGAGCTGGGCGTTGTCAGCATCCACATGCTGCTGGGCCACGTGGAAATCGGCCAGGCGCAGGGTGTCCCAGGTTTCCAGGCGCACCGGGCGCCAGATGCCAGCGGTGACGTAGCGCGGACCCCAGTCCCAGCCGTACTGGTAGTTGGCCTTGCGCACGTAGTTGGAGGTCTGCTTGCCCTTGGGTTCGTCGCCGAAGGCGGAATCGAACTCGCCCGGCAGCGAATACGGCTGTTTCATCAACCAGGGAAGCAGACGCGAAATGGGGGACTGGAAATGCACTTCCAGGGTATTGCTGCCCTTGTGCAGGGTGTCCTTCACCGGCAGGCGCCACTGGCGGAACATGTTGTCCGCCGCGACCAGCTTCTTACCGTTGAGATTAACCTCAGCAAAGGTATCCAGACCGTCGAAAACGAGATCGACGTGACCGCGTGCCAGGGTGGCCGCGTCCACGTCGAAGTCGAGTCGATAATCCCAGTTGGCGAGGCCGATCCATTGCAGGCCGGCCTCGTTGTCACGCCAGAACGGATCCTCGATCCGTCCCAGCGCCAACAGGTCTGTCTGGACGGCACCCGGCACGTGGGCCGGCTGCCAGTCCTTCAGGTTTGCATGCGCGTCGGCTTCCGCCCCTTGGGCAAGACGGAAGCGCCAGCCAGCGGAGAGGTCTCTCTCCGCCGGCACGGTGGCACTGGCCGCTCCGGCGGCCAGCCAGAACGCCAGGGCCAACGACGCGCGGCGCATCACAGCTTCAAGCCCAGCGACACCGTGTAGGTACGACCGTTCTTGTACGCATTGAGCGGCTCCGAAGGCGTGTTGTCATACTGGTAGTAGGTCTCGTCGAGCAGGTTGGTGGCATCCAGCGACACACGCATGTGGTCGTTGATCTGGTAGCCGACCGAGGCATCCAGTTCACGGAAGATGCCCGTGATCTGCTGCGACTGCAACTGTGCGATCGAGGTGAAGTACGACGAACGCCAGCTGTAGGTCACGCGAGCGCTCCATGGACCCTGCTCGAAGAACGGCGACAGGTTGAAGGAGTTCTTCGAGTTGTACGGCAGCGGGAAGTCGTTGCTGGTGTCCACATCCGAGTACGTGTAGTTGGCAAGCATGCCGAAACCGTACTTGAAGTTCTGCTGATAGGTCAGAGACACGCCCTTGACCTTGGCAACACCGGCATTGATCGGCACCTGCATCTGGTACACGGCGTTCTGCTGGGTCGTCAGGTTGAACTGCGTCTGCTCGACGTTGGTGTTGAGGATGTAACCCGAGATGCGGCGATAGAACAATTCGGCCGACAGCAGGCTGTTCTCCGAGAAGTACCACTCGGCCGAGAAGTCGTAGTTGGTCGACTTGTACGGCTTGAGGTTGATGTTGCCGCTCGAACCGGTAAGGGTGCGGTCATCCAGCGCCACGTACGGGGTCATCTGCTGGTAGCGCGGACGGGCGATCGTCTTCGCAGCGCCGAAACGCAGGGTGACGTTCTCGGCCGCGTCGTAGGCGATGTTCAGCGACGGCAGCCAGTCGTGGTAGCTGCTGCGCTTGTTCACCGGTGCGTACTGGTTGTTGCCGATGTTGGAATAGCCGTTGACCGTGTCACGGGTGCGGAAGTAGCGCACGCCGAGGTTACCGCGGTAGTCGTCGCCCGAGAAATCACCCTGCAGGTAGAACGCGCGATTCTGCTCGGCGATGCTGTAGGTCGCCTTCGGATCGAGCGAATAGCCGTACTTGTCCTTCAGCGCGTTCACATAGTTCTTCAGACCGCCCTTGCTGATGGTCGTCCAGTCACCCATGTTGCCGGCAGGCGAGAGGCCATCGAGGAAACCGCTGGGGGTACCGCCGCCGGCAATGCTGGACAGCGGCATGCCCGAGGCGGCAAGCACGTCGTTCGGGAAGTTCGACGAATACGCATCCTGGCCATCGAGATGGTTGGTGGCCTTGATGCCGGTTTCGATCTGGTTGAACGGCCCCCAGCTGACGTCGTGCGCGAAGTCGGCCTGGAAGTAACGCTCGCGGTCGTAGCTGGGCGCATGGCTGTAGCCTGCACCATTGATCAGCGACTGGTTCGGGTTGTCGCCGTTGTTGAAGTTGATCTGCGGATGCTGGCCGTCGAGGTTGTAGGTGTAACCGCCGAGGCTCTTGAACTGGGCGTTGTAGATGCCTGCCGAACCACCCGTGGAACCGGTGTAGCCGATCTGGCTCGATGCCGTCCAGCCGTCGCCGTACCAGTCGGCGCGCAGCTGCGCGGTACCGGTGTTGACGGTGGATTCGCGCTCGTAGCCGTCGAGGTAGGTGGCGGCGTTCGGGCCGTAGGTGCCCGAGGTGGCCACGCCATTGTCGAAGCCGAGCTGGGTGGCGTCCTTGGCCGAACCGGACCATTCGCCGTAGTGGCTCTGGTTGAAGTTGTTGAACTTCTCGGTGACGTACAGGCCGGTGAAGTTCAGCTCGAAGCCGTCGTTCGGCTTCCACTGCACGCCGGTGGACACGCCGTCACGCTTGCGTTCCTGCTGGAACCACGCGGTGTTGACGGCCGTCGGGTAAACGCCCTGCTGGTTCTTCGGCACCACGGCCGGATCGAACTGGTGGCTTGCGTTGGTGTCGGTCGGGTCATTGACACGCTGGTAACCGAACACTTCGGTGCCCTGGCGATCGATGATGCGATCGGAGTGCATCACCGAACCCAGGATGCCGAAGGTGTTGTCCTGGTTCTTCCAGCTGTACATCACCGAAGCGTTCGGCTTGCCGCGGTCGGCGCGGTCGTTGTAGCTGTAGCTGACGTTGCCGGTAAGGGTGTTGGCCTTCAGGTCGAGCGGGCGACGGGTGTTCACGATGACCGTGCCGCCGATGCTGCCTTCGTCGATGTTCGCCTGCGGGGTCTTGTAGACCTGGGCGTTACCGATGATTTCCGAGGTGAGCAGGCTGTAGTCGAACGAGCGGCTGTCCGGGTTGTTCGGATCGGACGTCCAGTTCGTCGAGGCCAGGGTCTGGCCGTTGAGCAGCAGGCGGTTAAGCGCCGGGTCGGTACCCAGGATGCTGACCTTGTCGCCTTCGCCGAAGTTACGGTCGACGCTGATGCCCGGAAGGTGCGACAGCGACTCGGCCACGTTGGTGTCCGGGAACTTGCCCACGTCTTCGGCCGAGATGGCATCGACGATGGAGTCGGAGTTGCGCTTCAGGTCCAGCGACTTCTGCAGGCTGGCACGGATACCGGTGACGGTGATGCCGTTGAGGTTGGCGGCATCCTGCGCGGATGCCGAACCCGGCGCGCCGGCGGTCGGGTCTTCGTTCTTCTTGGCAGCGGCGGTCTTGGCGGGCGGGGTCGTCGTGCTTGCGTCCTGCGCCATCACGCTACCCGTGGCGAACAGCCCGGCCATGATGGCCATGCTCAGTGCGCTGATACGGTGGTTCACATCGATCTCCTGGAGATTGAATCGGATAGCCGGAACAAGCCGCTCGCGCGCACTGGTTGCCTTAGCCCCGCTGGTTTGTTTTCGCGAAGCGAACGCCACCGCGCTGGCTTGCGCCAGCGTTCCGAAGACGTTCGATCCCTTGAATGTTCCGTGCCCTGTTCGTTGTCGCCGCGGCCAAACGTGGGGAGAGCAACCGGCGGCGTTAACCCAGTGTCGTTGCACCGGTGTTACGAGGCGGATTCTTGGGTGGGCTGACAACGTTGTCAACCAATTTTTTAACTCGATCCAAGGATGACAAGTTAGCATCAACGTATTGATTTATATAGCTTTGATGAAAATACCAAAATAGTGCAGTGCGGAAATTCTCAGGAGCAATTTGGATCGATCCATCTTTAGTCAATACGCTGGATATATATTTTCAACTTATTGGTTTTCATTGTTTTTATTTTCGTCCACGAACAGAGGTGACCGGAACCGGCTTTGGATACCCTTGCTTGCTGCACTGCAGCGTAAAAACATCCCCAAATCCGGCAATTCGCCCACGCTGCGTCCAACACTCTTCTAACGCAGGGCGCCGTCGTCCCCCCGCAGGTTCCCGCGAAGTCCGACGCGTAGCTAAATGCCCCTGCAGATTCGCAAGTGATTACGGCAGCAGACAGCGCGCAGTCACGCAGTAAAAGGGAATCTGGCGCCATGTTGGATCGATCCCCGATCCGGGACTGAAGGCCACCATGAAACGAAGCACGAGGGATGTCTTCCTGATGTCTGCCCTGTCGGTCGCGACGATCGGTTTTCTTGCCGGTTGCCAGCGCCAGGCCCCTCCCGACGAGGCGGCGCAACCGGCGCCCGCACCGGGCGCGAGCGCCCCCCAGGTATCGCAGCAGGCGGTCTACCAGCCGCCCACGGCCGAGCAGCTCTATGCGCTGGTGTCGCCGATCGCGCTGTTCCCCGACAAGCTCGTGGCGCTGACGCTCGCTGCGTCCACCCACCAGGACGATGTGAACCAGGCGCGCAGCTTCCTCGAAGGCAACCGCAACCTCACCGGCGCGGCCCTCATCGATGCCGCCGACGCCCAGCCGTGGGACCCCAGCGTGAAAGCCCTCGTGGCCTTCCCCGCCGTGGTGGACCAGCTCGCCACAAACGCCGACTGGACTGCCGCCCTCGGCGCGGCCTACGCGGCGGAACCCACCGACGTGATGAACGCCATCCAGGTGATGCGCCAGCGCGCCCGCGCGCATGGCTCGCTGAAGGATTCAGCACAGCAGAAGGTACAGGTAGTGGAAACCGCGCCCGCGCCAGCCGCCGTGGAAGAACGGCGCATCGTCGAGGCCCCGGCCGAGACCATCGAGATCGAGCCCTCGCAATCCGACGTGGTGTACGTGCCGCAGTACGACCCCGATGTGGTCTACGGCGAGCCGGTGTATTCCACGGTGTATTCCGAGCGCTGGTATTCGCCGCCGGTAAGTCGTGGCGACCTGGTGGCCACCGGGCTGGTCTCGTTCGGCGTCGGCGTGCTCGTGGGCGAACTGTTCGAGCACGGGCACCACGATCATCCGTGGGGCTGGAATGCGTGGAATACCTCGTGGGGTGGTCCCCGCGGCGGTGGCGGTTTCTCGCGGCCGGCCGTGGTCTACGACAACCATCCGTATGTCGTGAACCGGAACACGGTGATCAACAACTATACGAACGTCAATCGTTCGGTGCACATCGACAACCGCCACAACTTCGGCAACGTCAACAACATCAATAACTCGGTCAATAACTCGGTCAACAATTCAGTCAACAACAACACGACCAACAACATCCACAATCATTTCAACAACGGGCAGCCCGCCGCAGGCGCACCGGCCGCCGGCGCCGCCGACTTCGCGCACATGCAGCGCCCGAACTTCAGCCCGCAGATGATGCGCGCCACGGCACCCAACGAACACCCCAACTTGCCGCAGGCGCAGACGCGCCCTGGCGTGGAAGGTTTCCAGCGCAATGCGGCGGCCCCCGGCGCCGGTCCGCAGCCTCCGCAGGCCGCGCCAGGCCAGCCGCATACGCCCAACGCAATGTTCCGCAACGACCGTGTCGAGCGCCCGACGGCACCGCAGGCAGCGCACGTCGCCCCCCGGATGGACATGGCCACCCCGCCGCACCCGCAGCAGCAGGCGCCACACAACGAAGCCCGCGTACCACCGGCCAATGAACCCGCGCGGCCGGAGCCCAGGAACGAAGGCCCGCGCCCGGAACAGCGCTTCGAGCAACATAGGCAACAGCAACAGCAACAGCAACAGCAACAACAGCAGCAACAACAGCAGCAACGCGCCGAGCAACAACGTGCTGAACAGCAGCAACGTTTCGAGCAGCAGCGCATGGAGCAGCGCCCGCAGCCCCAACGCCAGGAGCCACCGCGCCAGGAGCCCAGAAACCAGCCCCGCCCGGAACAGCGCCCGCAGGAACACCACGACGAAAAGAAGCCGCCGGAACACGAACACGACAAGCACGACAACTGATCGCCACACTGCCTAAAGTCCTCCTGTAGGAGCGCGCCTGCGCGCGACCGTTCATGGCGCGGCCCATCATCGCTCCCGTTCCACCGGTCGCGCGCAAGGCGCGCTCCTACAGGGACACGGGGTCGTGGTGCGAATACCTTGTAGGAGCGCGCCTGCGCGCGACCATTCATGGCGCAACCCATCACCACTCCCGTTCCACCAGTCGCGCGCAAGGCGCGCTCCTACACTTTCCACCGCGACAACACCCAGAACGCTACAGCACCCGACGTTGCCAATCCCATCCCCGTCATCGCCAGCCGAAACAACACAAACGTCGTCTCATCCTTTGGATGAATCCACACCTGGATCATCAACTGATCCATCGCCAGCAAGGCCACGATCGCGCTGCCGAAGGCCGCCACCGCGAATCCGCGCGCACCGCGCGTGGCAAGGCTCATTCCCTCGCGGCGATCCATGAACACCAGCACGTTGATCACCATCAACCCCAGCGCCATCGTGATCTGCACGATTTCAATGCCCATGGCTCACCTCGCTGGTGTCGTACCTCGACGGTGCCTCGAACAACACCTGTGTATGCGCCCGCTGCACGCAGTAATGCCCCACCGCCACCAGCGCCGCCACGCCGCCGATCGCCAGCGACAGGTCGCGATGGTCTGCATCGTCTGCCTCTTCATGCGCTACTTCGGCCAGCAACCGCGCGGTGCCCTGCGCATACGCCAGCCACTCCGTCGCTTCATTGAGCAAGCGTTCGGTGGAGGCATCGTCGTCCTCCAGAATCCAGTGTTCGTTGATGTCCTTCATGTACGACTCCATGGGTCAGCGCCGCCCTCCCATCCCAGGTGTGGCACGCCATGGACTCCATGAACGTGCCACGGGGTAACGCAACGTCAGGTTGACGTTTTACTGCGCATCGCTCCGGGACGATGAGGCTCTCCGGCGTGTCCGTGAGCGGACGCCGGGCGGCGTGATTGTCGAAGTGGATGCGGCGTCAGCGGGCCTTTACCGGGCAGCCGGCAACGCGCCGGGTGTTTACGGCAAGGCCAAAGCGCTAGAGGCGCGGCTCACGCCGCGGTTCGTCAACCGCGTTCTGGCAGGGCCGGAACGGCCCGGGCACCGGAGGGTGGGCCACCGCGGAGAAGCGGCGGGCGGACGAGTGACGTAGAATGACAGATAGCCATAGACGACTCCTTGCTAGTTCGTGCTAGTTGAGGATGACTCGGTGGTTAGTGGGATCGGGGTGACGCCAATCGCCCCGGTTCCACGCCCCCACCGCCTTGGAGCGAAGGCTGCCTGCGAATACGAGTGAAGCGACAGCGCAGGCAGCGGTGACAACGTAGCAAAACAACACAGAATTGTCTGTAGGCGCCGCCCGCGTGTTGCCGTCGTGAGGCCACCGCGCGACCACCTGCTTGTGTAGGAGCGCGCCTTGCGCGCGACCGGTTTTTGCGATCACGCCTCACGCTCATCGTTCGCGATCATCTCCATTCCTTCGCTTCGTCCGGTCGCGCGCAAGGCGCGCTCCTACACATGCAGGAATCTCGCGCAGAAACCGATACCTCGCATCCTCCCGACCGTTTCTGCCTATTCGCGCCTACAACGGACGCCCTATATCGCCCCCCCATCCCACGGCGCACGCTGCTAGCCAGCGCGTCGACGCGCGCCTCCCGAACCCCACATCCGCACCGCACAGGAGAGCGACATGGACCACAATGCGATGGGCACGGACCCCTGCGATAGCCAGAACGACGCCATCTTCAACACCACCACGCAGAAGCGCACGCATGTCGACCCTCGGACGGGCTTGTTCGAGGCACTGGTGCCACTGCAAAAGATCACCGGCAATCCCGGACAGGGCCCGGTCATGGACCTGAGCCTGTACTACTCCCCTGTGGTGAACAACATGGCCGCCCTCGGCGATGGCTGGTCATTTGCCGTTACCACCTGGTACGAGAAGAACGACGACCTCACCCTGCATACCGGTGAGGTGATCGACGTCAAGAAGGGTGCAACCTTCAAGAACGCCGCCGTCAAAATCACCTGGACGGACAACAACACGACCATGACGGTCGAACGCACCGACGGCCGCGTGGAAACCCTCAAGAAGCAGGGTGACAGCCAGATCTGGGTGCCGCAGAAATTTACGACCGACG
>NZ_JAARLZ010000011.1 GCF_011759365.1 Luteibacter anthropi | reverse complement strand
AGCTAACTGGGTCATGGATGCCCAATGGCTACCAGACGGAAATCGTGCAGGGCAACAGAAAGACGATTCATGTCTACACATCAAGCCACGCAGAGAAGGAGGAAACCACGGTCACCGATGAGAAGACCATTACCATCTCGCATCCGTTTCATGAGTTACTCACCCCAGAGAGAAAATCATCAACTAGCTTAAAAACATACAAACACATACGAAAGGAAGCTGCTGAAAACTACGTAAAAGCAAAAACCGACGAGGAGAAATTTGAGGCATTAGCCGACGAGAAAAAAACGCATGCATCCATCTCGTACATCCGCTTTGAAGACGGAAGATCACCATTAAAATTGGATGTATCGTCACGAACAGCTTATGCCTATGCATCCTCCAACCCTGAGTTTGACGATGCCAATCCCACAGCAGAAATAGGCGCGTTCGTGACACTCACACAGTCCGACTTCTTTTCGCTTAGTTGTGGAATGATAATTCCGAACCAAGTTTCATCGTTGCCTGAGGATCTCTTTAACGAGTCAAGCCATCAAGACCACTTATCCTCACTAGATGAACGCATGATCATTCCACCGGCGATCATGAATACATCAGGCTTCACCTATCGGAAGGACTACAAATATCACAACATCACCGGATTGAACCGAAAGAAAATAGAAACCACCAAACAAGCCTGCGGACCGACACTCGCTGCCACGCTCATCCAGAAAATTACATGGTGGGAGGACGACGACTTCCGGAAGGGCCTGAAGAAAAGCATCACCCAAGGCAACAACGATGCTGACGATGATGCTGACGATGATGCTGACGATGATGCTGACGATGATGCTGACGATGATGGTAACGAAAACATCGTCGCCGGCACCGGAACGTCTCTGGCATTCGCCTACGAACTCAACGACGACCAGACCGAGCTGACCACGACGACGACGGAAACGCGCAGCGGAATCTCTCGCACCACCAGAGAAACCGTCAGCACGCTCAGCGGCCGACTCATCGAACAGCTTGATGCCGATAACAACAAGGCAACCTATGCCTACGATGCCCAGGGCCGGCTCGTCACCCACGTCGTCTGCGCACAGAGCCCCACCTACGCAGAAACCACCACCTATGCCTACCCGTCGCCGGGCCGCGTCGAAATCACCGATCCCGACGGCCAGAAGCACGCCAGCGAACACGATGGCGGCGACCAGCCCATCCTTGAACAGGTATGGCACGCTGACACCTCGGCGTGGCGCAACGTCAAGACCATCACGTACGACGCTCTCGGGCGCGAATCTGTCGTCAGGGAATTCGACTATCTGGCCAACGGCACTGCTCTGCAGAGCACCTGCACGACCGAGTATGACGACTGGGGCGAGGCCTGCCGCCATACCTACAGCGATGGTCGCAAGGACTTTAACGAATACGACCCCATCGACCGCGTCCGCGAGGAATGGTCAGGCACCGCCAGCGACAAACAACGCAAGCGCACCACCTATAACCTTAACGGCTCGGTAGCCAAGGTCGAATCCGTCGACACCAACGGTGATGTCACATGCACCGATACGTATACCTATCGGGCGAACGGCTGGCTCCTGAAGCTGTCCCGTGTGACGCCTCACGGCACGCACACCACCACCTATGGCTACGACGCCATCGGCCGGGTGACCAGGGAAGCCCACGAGGAGGGCGACCATACCTACGATTACAACTACGAGTACCCCACCGACTGGCTCATCAACGAACCCACTAAACGGACCGTGACCTGGGACAGCACCACCCGAACCCTGGGCGAGCGCATCTTCGATGCCTGGGGACGCTGCACGTCGCTCACCCGTGCCGGGATTACCGAGACCTATACCTACAGCGGCGCCACGCCTGCTCCCGCCACCAGGACACACGGCGACGGTACCTCGCTGACCTACACGACCCTCCCTGAGATGGGGCATCAGCTGGCATCCCTCAGGCAAGGCGCGCTGTCGCAATCCTTCAGCTACCTGCATGGCAGCACCCGTACCTCCTCGGCCACCGAAGGCGCGGCCAAGGTCGACTGCGAGCACGACATCAACGAACGGATCATCAAACAGACGACCACCGTACGCACTGGCGTCACACGCACCGTGGAGCGCAGCTACACCTCGGCTGGACGCCTGCTCTCGGACAACGACGGTGGCGGGCATGCCGCAAGCTATACCTACAACACCCAGGGACAGCGCGTGACCACCACCGCCGGTGACGTCACCACCACGCATGCCTACGATGCCCAGGGGCGCCTGGCAAGCGACACCATCGTCCGTGGCGCCGACACCGTCACCGTGACTTATACCTATGACAGCGAGGGCAAGGAAACCCGCCGGCGTTTCCTGAAAAGTGGTGCCGGTGGCTTTGACTACACGCTGACGCACCGCTATTTCGGCGATGATCGCATCGACAGCGTGGAGTGGCAGGACGGCAGCACCAGCAAGGGCAAGCGCAGCTACACCTACACCGCGTCCGGCTGCATCAAGTCGTGCCGCTATACCGGCGATTGGCAGCCGCGGACCCCGGGTGACAAGACGATCAGCCAGCAAGACTTCACCGTCGATGGCCTGGGCAACGTCACCGCCTGCACGACCACCTTCGATGGCGGGAGCTGCACCAGCCGCTACACGTACGATACGACCAGCGGCTGCAAGCTGACCGGTGTCACCCACGACCATGCCGACTACCCGGCCGCGAAAGTGCCGGTTTACGACACGAACGGCCGGGTCACCAGGGACATCACCGGCAGGACCTACACCTACGACTGGCTGGGCCGGCTGACCCAGGCCGGGTCGCGGTATTACACCTACACCCCGTTGAACGGCCTGTCGGCCACCGGCCAGGGTAACGCCGAGCACCATCTGGTCTACGACGGCACCGACCTGCGCAGTGAGCTGAAGCCAGACAACGATGGTCGCTGGCTGGCGCCCGGCAGCGCAGGGTGCACCGTACAGACCGTCAAGCGCTCAGGTGTGCTGCGTATCCTGTTCGAGCTGCGCGATATCGACGGCACCGTGCTGCTGACCTTCGATGCCACGGCGAAAACACCGAAGTACCACACCTATACCGCCTGGGGTGCGCACAGCTCCACCGAGACCGATTCGTTGCTGGGCTTCAAGGGCGAGTACCGCGACCACCTCAACGACCAGTATCCGCTGGGCTGCGGCTATCGCTCGTACCACCCCGATGGCATGCAGTTCGGCGTACCCGATGACTGGAGCCCCTTCGGGGATGGCGGCCCACAGTCCCACGGCTGCTTCGATGGCGATCCGGCGAACATGGCCGATCCGAGCGGGCACATGGCGGTGGGATCGGGCGCGGTGAACCGCGGGCTTCGCAGGATATGGGGTGACACCCTCCCCGGGCCCTTGGGCATGGGCAAAGGAGGAGGGCTCTTCAGTGCAATCCTCTGGGGTGTCATCGGCGTCATGACCGCCGCCCTGACCGGTGGCGCGTCCCTGTTGATCACCGCCGCCCTGGTCGGGCTGGCGGCCGTCTCTGCCGGACTCGGTATCGCGGCCGCCGCCCTTGAGGACAGCAACCCCGAACTGGCAAATGCCCTGGGCTGGGCATCCCTGGCCACCGGCCTGGCAGGTGGCGTAGACGCCCTCGGAAAGAAGGTGGCCCAGTTGGCGATCAAACTGGGGCGATCCGGCTTTCGGGCGGCGAAGAACCTCATGAATCGCGCGGGCGCCGCTATTTCACGTGGCCGATCCGTGTTGCGAGGACGTGCTGGGGCCTACCGTGCGAAAGGTTATGGGAGTGCGAGCTTCCGCTCAAGCGAAGATATCGCTCACTCGCTGCCTCCTATCGATCTGGACAGCATGGCCGGAGCCAGCAAGGCAGGCATGCCGTTCCAGCGCCCTCAGGACCTGTTGCCAGCCGGGATGTCACCAAGCACCACCGCGCTGGTGGATGCACTCAAAGCCTTTGACCTGGGGGATCTCAATACGGTGCTGGCTGCTACGTCCGGCGCCCTGGCCAACAGCGGAGGCCCTACGGAGAAACTTCAATCTGGCACCAACAACACATCCCTGGTAGCGGCATCGGGCATCATGGGTCAATGGAACACAAACATCGTGGGCGACTCATTCTTCGCGCGTTTGTTCAGCATCCGACGCCGTTGACGGGAGCCCGGAAGCAGCCTGGGAAGGCAACATCGATTGACGATGTCGCTTTCCCAGGCCGCGCGCCTTGCGCGCGACCGGTATCGACGAAAAAGACTGCCCTTGCCGAATCCTCCCGACGAGGGCAGCCACCACCTCACGCCGTACGACGCACCGGCTCCTGCACCGCGGCAGGCCGATAGGCATGGAACGCCACCGTGGCCGACGCACGTCCCTGGCTCAGCGAACGCAACGCGGTGCTGTAGCCGTCGAGCTGCGCCAGTGCGACATCGGCCTCGATCTCCGTGCGCTCCTGCCGGTCGGTGAGGTTGACGATCTGGCCGCCGCGACGTTGCAGGTCGCCCAGCACGTCACCCACCGCCGTACCCGGCGCACTCACCGACACCCGCATCACCGGTTCCAGCAGCACGGTACCGGTGACGTCCAGCGCAGCTTTCACTGCGATCTGCGCTGCACGATGGAAGGCCATCTCGTTGGAGTCCACGGCATGCGCCTGTCCGTCGAGCACGACGATCTCCGTACCCACCACCGGATAGCCACGCGGACCTTCGAGCAGGGCCGAATGCACGCCCTTCTCTACCGCTGCCTGGAATGCCTTCGGAATGACACCACCCGTCGTGCGATCCTCGTAACGGTTCGCCTCGCCTTCCACCGGCGATACGGACAGCACCACGCGTGCGTACTGGCCGCTGCCACCGGTCTGCTTGGCGAGCTTGCCCTCGATCGCACCTGACGCCTTCGCCGGTGTTTCCTGATAGGCCACGCGCGGCGAACCGGTGCGCACCTGCACGCCCCATTCGCGACGCAGGCGCTCCACCATCACTTCGAGGTGAAGTTCGCCCATGCCCCAGACCAGGGTTTCGCCGGTATCCGGATCGGTGCCCACGCGGAAGGACGGATCCTCCTGCGCCAGGCGCGCCAACCCGTTGCCGAGCTTGAGCAGGTCGGCTGAACGCTCGGGCGACAGACGCCAGGACAACACCGCCGGCTGCGCCTGGATCGTCTCCAGCCGCACGCGATGGTGCGAATCCGACAAGGTCTCGCCCGTGGCGACGTCCTTCCAGCCAGCGATGGCAACGATGTCGCCTGCTTCCGCAGACTCCACGGCTTCCGTGTCGTCCGCACGCACGACGGCAAGGCGGCCGATGCGCTGGACGCGATCGGTACCGCTGCGCCATACGGCATCGCCGACATTCAGGCGGCCTGCATAGATACGCACGAAAGCCAGCGGGCCATGCGACTGGTTGATCACCTTGAAGACGAGCGCCGCCAGCGGCGCACCGGCATCCGGCGCAATCATCGTGTCGCCTTTGTCGGTATGTGCGAGCACGGCAGGACGATCCACGGGGGACGGCAGGTATGCGACGAAGGCATCCAGCAACGGTTCGATGCCGACGTTGCGGAAAGCCGATCCCGGCAGCACCGGCTGGCCAAGGCCCGCCAGCGTGCCGCGACGCAATGCTGCGGTCAGCGCCACCGCATCGATGGGCTGTTCCGCAAGCCACGCCTCGGCCAGGGCCTCGTCGCGATCCGCGATGGAGGCCACCAGGTCGGCTCGCGCACCCGCATGTGCGGAGCGTTCGTCGTCGTTCCAGCCGTGTACCTCGGGTTGCCCCGCATCGTCAAAGCGCCACGTACGTTCCGCAACCAGGTCTACGAGACCCACGATGTGTTCGCCTTCCACGACGGGCAAGGCAACCACCCACGGATTCGCACCGAGCTTGTCGCGCATCTGCGCCACCGTGGCGTCGAAGTCCGCACCCGGGCGATCCATCTTGTTGACGAAGGCCATCAGCGGCACGCCATGCCGACGTGCCTGGTGCCATACGGTTTCCGACTGCGGCTGCACGCCGGCCACGCCGGAGAACACCACCACGGCACCGTCGAGGACGCGCAGCGAGCGCTCCACTTCGATGGCAAAGTCGATGTGTCCGGGTGTGTCGATAAGGGTCAGGCGATGTGGCTGGCCGCCTTCGGGCGTCCAGTTCGCGCGCACGGCTGCGGCGCCGATCGTGATGCCACGCTCGCGCTCCAGTTCCATGTGGTCGGTGGTGGTCGCGCCGTCGTGCACCTCACCGGTACGGTGGATCGTGCCGGTCTTGTAGAGCAGGCGCTCGGTCAGCGTGGTCTTGCCTGCGTCGACGTGGGCGATGATGCCGAGGTTGCGCCAACGGCCGACGGGAATGACAGTGTCGCGGGTACTCATAACGGTTCCTGATGGGATCGCCAGGGGCTCGATAACGATGTCGAGCGAGGCATTCCCCGAGTCCTTACCGTCGCCCCTGGCGTGAGCGGAACGGATCAGGATCGGGGTTCGCGGCAGTTCTTCACGGCACGTTGCTCCAGGTTTGGAAGGCAAAAAAAAGCACCCTTGCGGGTGCTTTGAGGTATCCGGTGGCGTCGGGGTCGTCTTACGACGAGGCTCCGCCATTCACGGCACGCGCGCACCCGCGACGCGCCCATGGGGCGATCGTTGGCAGGTGGATCAATGCGTGCTTGCACGATGACATGGTCAACTCCGGTTTCAGGATGCGGATGCTACGCCTGCCCAGGGCAGGCAGCAACCGATGGCAGCCAACATAAGGCCACCCCCACCCATTTCAAGAGCCCCTGTAGGAGCGCGCCTGCGCGCGACCGTTTGATACGTAGCGTCGCCAGTTGAAAAGGGGCTCACCTACCGAAGGTGCGGGAGCCGATCGCATCGGCGATGTTGGGCTCCGTAGAAACCCAACCCATGTGGTGTTTCGCTCCGTAGGAAGAGCTCGCCTATCGCCCTCGCATCGGCGCTGGCACGTGGCGGTGCAGAGGCGACGGGGGCGGCCCTTGGCGCTCCGGCCTGCGGTGTCCCTCGGGAAAGGAGGAGCCGCTGCGCGGCTCAGTGTCTTATGGCTTGCGCCCCTTCGGGCACGGGGAGCGGGCGGGGCTTTTCGACTCGGCCTCCGTGCCTCGGCGAAAAGGGCCGGCCTTCCTGGCCGGCCCCGCTACGCGGCCTTTTCCGCCCGCTCCCCTCACCTCCATCAAGTCGCGCCAAGGGCCGCCCCCGTCGCCTCTACCTATCTCACGGTGATCTTGTAGGAGCGCGCCTGCGCGCGACCGGTTATCGCGAATACATTCATCGTTTCGATGCATCCGGTCGCGCGCAAGCACGCTCCTACAGGGATACGGTGCTTCATCGTTACGGCAGGGTATAAGCCACGACATAGTCACCCGATGTCGTGCCCAGTCCGCTATGGCCGCCTGCGGCGATCACGACGTACTGCTTGCCATTGACCGAGTACGACATCGGATTGGCCTGTCCACCGGCCGGCAGGCGTGCCTTCCACAATTCCCTGCCCGTGCGCTCGTCGATGGCACGCAGGTAGTTGTCTGCCGTGGCGCCGATGAAGACCAGGCCGCCGCGCGTCGTCATGTTGCCGCCGATGTTGAAGATGCCGGTCGGCAGCGGCGCATTGACGTGCGTGCCGAACGGGCCGGTGTCGCGCGTGGTGCCCAGCGGATGTTCCCAGACGAGCCTGTGGGTCACCAGATCGATGGCGGCAATCGTGCCCCACGGCGGCGGATTGCACGGCACGCCCAATGGATTCAGCCACGGATGCACCTTGCCGACGTATGGCGTGCCGTATTGCGGGGCGAGACCACCGCCGACCTTCGGTTCGTTGCCCGTGCCATCCCAGGGTTTCACCAGGCCCTTGGCTTCCGCCGGTCCACGCGGCGCGAGGCTGATGATGAAGGGGATGTAGTTCGCATTGGCGATGATGAGCTTGTTGTAAGGATCGATGGACGCACCGTGCCAGTCGATCACGCCGTCAAAGGCGGGGTAAACGATGGTGTCTTTCAGCTGCGGTGGCGTGAACTGGCCCTTGTAGACCGCCTTGCGGAATTCGATGCGGCACATCAGCTGATCGAACGGCGTGGCACCCCACAGGTGTTCTTCCTTCAGGTCGGCCGGCGTGAGCGATGGCATACCCGTGGAATAGGGCTGTGTGGGCGAGGTCCAGTCACCGGGAACCGCGCCTTGCGGAACAGGTTTTTCTTCCACGTCGGTCACGGGCTTGCCGGTGCGGCGGTCGAGTACGAAGAACTCGCCGCGCTTGGTGGTCTGTACCAGTGCGGGAATACTTGCGCCGCCGTTCTGTCCGGGAAGGTCTACCAGCGAGGGGCCGACGGGTACGTCCATGTCCCACAGGTCATGGTGCGTGTTCTGGTAAACCCACTTCGGTTCGCCCGTGCGGATATCCAGCGCAACGGTGGAGCTTGAATACTTCTCGTCGAACGGACGGCGATGGCCGCCGAAGTAGTCTGGCGTGGCATTGCCCATCGGCAGATAGACCATGCCCAGATCCGGATCGGCGGTGTACACACCCCAGGCGTTCGGCGTGCCACGCGTGAGCTGGTCGTCGGGGCCAGGCAGCCAGTTCTGCGGATCGTGGCCGACATCCCAGGCCCAGACGAGCTTGCCGCTCATCGGATCGAAGGCACGGATCGCACCGGACGGCTCGTTCTCGGCCTGGTTGTCGAAGACCCAGCCGCCGAGGATCACGCGATCCTGCAACACCAGCGGCGGCGACGTGACGAAGTGGAAGCCCGCCGGCACGTGGCCGAGGTACTGGGTGAGCGAGATGAAGCCGTGTTCGCCGAAGTCTTCGCAGGGTTTGCCGGTGTCGGCATTCAGCGCCAGCACGCGTGCATCGAGCACGGGGGCGATGATGCGACGCGGGCAGTCCGTCTGGGTGCCTGCCGGAGCTTCGTAGTAGGCCACGCCACGGCAGGCGAGATAGACGTCGGCATCCGTGTTGGCCTTCGGGTCGAAGCTCCACTTCTTCTGTCCGGTGGCCGCATCGAAGGCCACCACCCAGCTGTGCCCGGTACAGACGTAGAGCGTGTCGTTGACCTTGATGGGGGTGTTTTCGAAGTTGAACTCGTGGCCGGCGTCGGTGCCGCCAACGTCTTCGCCGGGGCGCATGGTGTCGCCCGTCCGCGCCGTCCACGCGACCTTCAGGTTTTTCACGTTGCCCGCGTTGATCTGGTCCAGCGGCGAGAAACGGTCGCCCTTCGGCGTGCGGCCGTAGAACATCCAGTCGCCGTCGGCTACCGAACTGTCACCGCCATCGGGCAGGTTGCGCGCCACGCTTTCACCCTGCGTACCCACCGGCTGCATGAAGCCGGCGACACCCACGCCGATGCCAACGAGCACGGCCACCGCGACAGCGATCGCACCGGTCCGCGGTGGCAGCAGCCCTCGGCGAACCCAGGGCATGAGCAGGTAGATGCCCAGCAGCACGGGCACCAACAGGCGCGGCTCCAGCGACCAGCCGTCGAGACCCACCTCGTGCATGGCCCAGATGGCGGTCGCCAGCAGGGTGACGGCGTAGAGCCATAAGGCACTGGCCGCTCCCCTTGCCAGCAATACGCCAGTGACACCCACCGCGAGACCCGCGATCAGGTAATAGAACGAACCGCCCAGGGCCACCAGCCAGGCGCCTCCGGCGGCAAGGAGGAAGCCAAGGATGGCGATCACCACGCCACTGATGCGTGGCGGGCGATGCAAGGGGGGACGGGATGACATATCGCTTCTCCAGGATGGATAGCGCGGCTCGCACACGAGGTGCCGGGTCGCTCCAGGCCACTAAAGATAGACATGACAGGTAGAGATGCCGTGTACGCGGATCCGGCACGGGCCCTGTAGGAGCGCGCCCTGCGCGCGACCGGCCGATACCACGACCGTCAATCCTTCGCCCGGACCGGTCGAGCGCGAGGCGCGCTCCTACGACGATCATGGAATGATCAGCTTCCTGCCATTGACTTATGTGCATACGCACACCATTCTCTGGCTATGACCAGCCGCCTCGACTTCTGCAACTGCTTTGCCGTCCGCCAGGCGGCGCGCGCCCTTACCCGGGACTACGAGCGTCACCTGGCCGCCACGGGGCTGACGAGCAATCAGTTTTCGATCCTCGTGCTGATCGAAGAGCAGCCCGGGATCGGCATGCGCCAGCTGTCGGAAGACATGGTGATGGACAGAACCAGCGTGATCCGCGCCCTGAAACCTCTGGAGCGCGATGGGCTGGTCGCCGTCCGCAGTTCGGCTGCTGACAGTCGTCAGAACAGCTACACGCTTACCCTCGCAGGGGTGACGCGGGTGGCCGAGGCATCGCCCCTGTGGCAGGCCGCACAGGACGAGTTCGTCGCCCGCTTCGGTGGTGAGGATGCCGCCGCAGCCGCCCGCAAGGCCCTGCTGCAAATGAGCGAGATCGAGTAAAGCCTTTTTTTGTTCCGATATGTGCATACACACATATCATTCATAAATGTGCATATACACAGAGACAAGACCATGACCACCACGAATCCCGGAACCGCCCTCATCACCGGTGCCTCCTCAGGTATCGGCGCCGTCTACGCCGACCGCCTTGCGCGCCTTGGCCACGACCTGATCCTGGTCGCCCGCAGCAAGGACAAGCTGGATGCGCTGGCGCGGAAAATCGCCACCGATACCGGCCGCGCCGTGCGTGTCGTGGTGGCCGACCTGATCCGCGACGAAGACATCGCCAGGGTCGAGCAGGTCATCGGCGAAACGGACCACCTCACGGTGCTGGTCAACAACGCCGGCGTGGGCTCGCGGACGCCGCTGCTGGAATCCGACATCGGCGCCATCACCGACATGATCACCCTCAACGTCACGGCCGCCACGCGGCTCGCGTACAAGGCCGTGCCTGTAATGATCGGTCACGGCGGTGGCACGGTGATCAACATCGCGTCCATCGTCGCCATCGCGCCCCACATGCTCAATGGCGTCTACGGTGGCAGCAAGGCGTTTGTGCTGGCACTGAGCCAGTCGATGCATCACGAGCTTGCCGACAAGGGGATTCGCGTACAGGCCGTATTGCCCGGCGCGACTGCCACGGAGTTCTGGCCGACGGCCGGCGTGGCCGTGAACCAGCTCGATGCGAGCTGGGTGATGAGCGCGGAAGACATGGTGGATGCATCGCTTGCCGGGCTGGAAGCCGGTGAACTGGTGACCTTGCCGGCGGTGGAAGACCAGGGACTGGTGGACGCGCTGGAAAATGCACGTCGCGCGCTGTTCGGCGAGCTGTCGAAGTCGCGCCCCGCCTCGCGCTATGGCATCCACGCCTGACCTGCATGTGTAGGAGCGCGCCTCGCGCGCGACCCGTTTTTGCGATAACCCCGGTCGCGCGCAAGGCGCGCTCCTACAACGACATGGCGGCTTCGATGGTGGATGCCGCCATCGAAGCGCCCTGTTCGACACGAAGCGATGCCGCCACGGCCGATGCACGCGCATCGATGTCGGGATCGGCGAGCAAGCGGCGCAACGCCCCTGCCGCACGGTCGGCCCGGTAACGTCCGGACGGCAACACCGCAGCAACACCCAGCCGATGCACACGCGCCGCGTTGTCCGGCTGGTCGAAACCATGCGGTACGACGAGCATCGGAACGCCCGCGCGCAAGGCTTCGTGGGTGGTACCGATGCCACCGTGATGCACAACCGCCGCTGCGCGTTCGAACAGCGCACCGTGCGATGCGTAATCCACCGCAATGATCTGCGCGGGCAACGGCGGCAACCGCTCCCGGAGCCCGGGCGATCCCGCCAGCAGCACCGCACGACGCCCGAGCATGCGTGTGGCCTCGATGCTTTCGCGCAGGAACGATTCACCGGCATGCACCGCTGCCGAGCCCAGCGTGAAGACCAGCGGAGGCTCGCCCATATCGAGAAAGCGCATGAGCGCATCGTCCAGCGATCCATCATCCGCCGTGTAACGACACCAACCGACCTGTGTCGTTTTCTCAGGTACATCGGCAGGCAACGCACCAAGCAGCGGCGAGTACATCGCCAGCACCCCATCGCGCGCATGCTGGCCGCGATGAAACGGATCGCCCCACGGCGACACCGGCGCCAATCCCAGCGAGCGACGAAACTGCCGCACGGGCACCGTCCACGATGACGTGACCGCCTCTGCCACCTGGCGCAGCCACGCACCGCGACGCGGCGAGCCACGCAGATAACGATCGAGCCACCCGATACCGGTAGCCGGCGGATCGTCGGCGGCAAGGAACACCGATGGCGACAGCACCGCCGAGAGCCATGCGGCGTTCGATGTTTCGCCGAGTATCTGGCCGGCAAATGCGAGCGTGGTAGTCACGATGACATCCGCATCGGCGCACACCGGTGCAAGCAACGCGTGACTCTCCGCCACATCGCGTGCCGCAAGTTCATGCACCACGAAGCGTGGGCCGCGCAGCGGATGGAACGCGCGCGCGGCAAACGCGGCCTTGTCCCGGGGCTCGGCAATGCCACTGGCAACCACGAAATCCAGGCCCGCTGCCACCACGGCATCACGATGCATCGCATGGGCACCCACGGTCACCCGATGCCCCCGTGCCACTAGCTCGCGGCCAACGGCAAGGAAGGGGAAAAGATCCCCCTGCGATCCCACCGTCGCGATCACCACGTGCCGTTGCGCCATCGGTCATCTCCGTTCATCCACCGCATGGTGCCGCATTTGACTTTGGACGTCCGGACGGCTACTTTTTGCCTCGTGAGCCCCATTTATCTCTTTATTCGAATATAGAGATAAATGGCGGAGGGAAGGCGGTTCGAAACCGGCTCTGAACCGTCTTCGGGGGCGCCCCTTGATCCGGGGCGTCGTCTCCGGGCCGGTCGCGCGCGAAGCGCGCTCCTACATGGCCGGGTGGGGCATTTGTATATAGCCTCAGGTGGGCATGTAGGAGCGCGCCTCGCGCGCGACCGGCCCGAAGCGAATTTCCACCCACCACCCACCCCGCCCCCTGAACATCCATGCAATCGTCACCCCCGGGCGGTACCCTTCCCGCTGCAAACGGCCAAGGGGCCGTGTATCATACCCCGCCCCCTTTTATCTCTTTATCCGTAAAGAAGGATATATCCCAGCGATGAGCAACTACCTCTTCACCTCCGAGTCGGTCTCCGAAGGCCATCCGGACAAAATCGCCGACCAGATCTCCGACGCCGTTCTCGACGCCATCCTGGCTCAAGACCCGCGCGCTCGCGTGGCCTGCGAAACGCTGGTGAAGACCGGCGTCGCCATCGTTGCGGGCGAAATCACCACCAGCGCGTGGATCGACCTCGAAGCCCTGACCCGCCAGGTCATCCTCGACATCGGCTACAACTCCTCCGACGTCGGCTTCGACGGCGCCACCTGCGGCGTGCTGAACCTCATCGGCAAGCAGTCCCCGGACATCAACCAAGGCGTGGACCGCAAGAAGCCCGAAGAACAGGGTGCCGGCGACCAGGGCCTCATGTTCGGCTACGCCACCAACGAAACCGCCGAGTACATGCCGGCCGCCATCCACCTGAGCCACCGTCTGGTGGAACAGCAGGCCAAGGTCCGTAAGAAGAAGAATTCGCCGCTGCCGTGGCTGCGCCCGGATGCCAAGAGCCAGGTCACCCTGCGCTACAACGAAGCCGGCGAGGCTGTTGCCATCGACGCCGTCGTGCTCTCCACCCAGCACGATCCGGGCGTGAAGCAGAAAGACCTCGTCGAAGGCGTGCGCGAGCTGATCCTGAAGCCGGTGCTGCCGGCCAAGCTCCTGCACAAGGACACCAAGTTCCACATCAACCCGACCGGCAAGTTCGTCATCGGTGGCCCGGTGGGCGACTGCGGCCTCACCGGCCGCAAGATCATCGTCGACACCTACGGCGGCTGGGCCCGTCACGGTGGTGGCGCGTTCTCCGGCAAGGACCCCTCGAAGGTCGACCGTTCGGCCGCCTATGCCGCCCGCTACGTCGCCAAGAACATCGTCGCCGCCGGCCTCGCCGACCGTTGCGAAATCCAGGTCAGCTACGCCATCGGCGTCGCCGACCCGACCTCGATCTCCGTGACCACCTTCGGCACCGGCAAGATTCCCGACGAGAAGATCGAGAAGCTGATCCGCAAGTACTTCGACCTGCGCCCGTACGGCATCATCAAGATGCTCGACCTGGTACACCCGATCTACCAGCCGACTGCTTCCTACGGTCACTTCGGCCGCAAGCCGTACGAAGTCAAGGGCGCCGACGGCAGCACCTACACCGCGTTCTCGTGGGAAAAGACCGACAAGGCCGAAATCCTTCGTGACGCCGCCGGCCTCGGCGGCAAGAAGCGCTAAGCGCCATCCGCAGAAGCGCGCCTCGCGCGCGACCTGTGCATAAATGAAACGGGCGCCTTTCCCCTGGAAAGGCGCCCGTTCTCATTCAGGTCACAACGTTTTCATCCCCGCGGTGAGACACCAGGGCTTCGCCACCAGAGAAGCCACCATGCCCCGTCTACTGACCCTCGCCCTCCTCGCCACCGTACTGCCCCTGGCGGCCCATGCCCAGGAGAAAGACAGCCAGGGCGGCACCCCGACCGACGCCGGCTTCTTCCAGAACGCGAGCGCCGCCAACGTCGCCGAGATCCAGATGAGCCAGGTCGCGCTGAAGCAGGCCAAATCGCCTTCGGTGAAAACATTCGCCCAGCACATGATCGACGACCACACCAAGGCCAACGACGAGCTGCGCTCGCTGAAGTCAGGTGACAAGGGTTACTCGCTGGTCGAAGAACCGGCACCGGATGCACAAAAAGCCATCGACGCCATGTCGCGCCTGCAAGGTGCGGATTTCGACAAGGCCTACGCGAAGGAGATGGTCGCCGACCACGAAAAAGCCGTAGCGATCTTCCAGGTAGAAATCGAAAAAGGCTCCAATCCCAAGCTGAAGGAATTCGCGACGAACACCCTGCCGACCATCAAGCACCACCTCGACATGGCCAAGTCCCTCCCCACCCGCTGACACCAATTGTAGGAGCGTGCTTGCGCGCGACCGGAGAAATCGAGGCGATGAAAATATTCGCGATAACCGGTCGCGCGCAGGCGCGCTCCTACAACAGCCTGCGATCACGTTGAGCAGAGGCGGCGGGGGCGGCCCTTGGCGTGACTTGATGGAGGTGAGGGGAGCGGGCGGATCAGGCCGCGAAGCGGGGCCGGCCAGGATGGCCGGCCCTTTTCGCCGAGGCACGGAGGCCGAGTCGAAAAGCCCCGCCCGCTCCCCGTGCCCGAAGGGGCGCAAGCCATAGGACACTGAGCCGCGCAGCGGCTCCTCCTTTCCCGAGGGACACCGCAGGCCGGAGCGCCAAGGGCCGCACCCGTCGCCTCTGCACCGCCACGCCACACGCGCCGAGTGCGAGGCCGATAGGCGAGCCCTCCCTACGAAGCGAAAACCGCCAAGGGCTGACGTTCCTACGGAGCGCAACATCGCCGATGCGATCGGCTTCCACACCTTCGGTAGGCAGGCCACTTTAATCGGTGACGCAACATTTCAACCGGTCGCGCGCGAGGCGCGCTCCTACAGGGGTCAGGCGTTGCGGTTGGAGCCGGAGAGGACGTCTACCCAGACGGCCAGGACGAGGATCACGCCCTTGATGATCATCTGCCAGGAGTTGTCCACGTCCATCAGCTGCATGCCGCTGTCGAGGCTCGCCATCACCAGGGCGCCGATCAGTGCGCCGTAGACCGTGCCGGAGCCGCCGCGCATCGAGGTGCCGCCGATGAAGCAGGCCGAGATGGCATCCAGTTCACCGCCCGTGCCCGCCGACGGCGAACCCGAACCCGTACGGGCCACCGTGATGATGCCCGCGAAGGCACACATCAGACCCATCAGCGCGAACACCACCAGCTTCACGCGCGCCACGTTCACGCCAGACAGGCGCGTGGCTTCCATGTTGCCGCCCACCGCGTAGATGTGACGACCGAACACCGTCTGCGTTGAGACATAGGTAAACACGGCCAGGAGCGCCAGCAGGATCATCACCGGAATGGGAATGCCGTTGGCGTCGTTGAGCATGCGGATGAAACCGAAGATGACCGCGCCGATCAGCACCAGGCGACCGATATCCATCCACAAGGCAACCTGGTGCAACCCTAGTTTCGAACGACGCACCCGGCGACGCACGGTCAGGCCGATCATCGCCAGGAAGATCAAGGCACCGATCCAGCGCGACAGCATCGGCGGCACGAAGCCCTGGCCCAGCTGCACAAGATCATCCGGTGCCGGCGCGATGGTGGAGCTACCGGTCACGTAGAGCACGATGCCACGGAACGCGAGCATGCCGCCCAGGCCCACGATGAACGATGGCACCCGCATCTTCGTCACGACAAAACCGTTGAAGGCGCCGATGATCAGGCCGAGCAGCAGCACCGCACCGATCGACGGCCACGTTCCCCAGCCCAGGTTCACCGTGAGAATCGCCGCCACACCACCCAGCAGGCCCAGCTGCGAACCCACGGAGAGGTCGATCTCGCCGGCAATGATGATGAAGACCATGCCGCAGGCGAGCATGCCGGTGATCGCCATCTGCCGGAACAGGTTCGACAGGTTGCCCGGCGTGATGAAGGCCGATTCGGTTTTTACATGGAAAAAGACCCAGATGAGCGCCACCGCGATGAGCAGGGCGAGGATCTTGTAGCGAACGAACAATTGCTGGATTTTCTGGGCCTGCATGGAGGAGCTTCCGTGGAGTGGCGCTGGATGGATACGTGGGATCAGGCCGCGTGCGCGGGGCCTTCGGCCGCATGCGAGATCGCTGCGGAGAGCACCTGTTCCTGGGTGAGACCGACATTCTGGAAATTGCCGCGCAGGCGTCCCTCACCCACGACAAGCACCCGGTCGCTGACGCCCAGTACCTCGGGCATCTCGGACGAGACCATGATGATGGCCACGCCCTTGGCGGCCAATTCGAACATCAGCTTGTAGATGTCGTACTTGGAACCGACGTCCACGCCACGCGTGGGCTCGTCGAGGATCAGCACCTTCGGATCGGGCAGCAGCATCTTGGTGAGCACGGCCTTCTGCTGGTTGCCGCCGGACAGGCCCATGATGGCCAGCTCGGGGCTGGCCGTCTTCACGCGCAGGCGCTTGATCTCGGCATCGATGGTCTGCATCTCCGCCTGCCGGTCGATGGTGCCCGCGTGTGCGTAATGCGACAGCGTGGCCAGCGTGATGTTGTCGCCCACGCCCAGCAACGGAACGATACCCTGGCGCTTGCGATCCTCGGGTACCAGCGAAAGGCCCGCCTTGATCGCCTGCTCCGGCGTTTTGATCTTCAGCGGCTTGCCTTCCAGCACCAGCTCGGCCTCGTAGCGACCGGGATAGGCACCGAAGATGGCCGAGACCAGCTCGGTACGCCCGGCACCCACCAGACCCGCGATGCCCAGGATTTCACCACGGCGCACTTCGAACGAAATATCGTCCACACGCTTGCGGTTGGGGTTGGTGACATCCCAGCAGGTAACGTGGCGGGCTTCGAAGATCACCTCGCCGATGTCGTGTTCCACCTTCGGGAACAGGTTCTCGATGTCGCGCCCTACCATCGCCGTGATGATGGAATGCGTGGTCATCTCGCTCATCGGCCGGGTCACGATGTGCTTGCCGTCGCGGATGACGGTGACCGTGTCGCAGACCCGTGCCACTTCTTCCAGCTTGTGGGAAATGTAGACGCAGGCTACGCCGTCGCGCTTCAGGTCCTCGATGATCGACAACAGGGTGTCGGTCTCGGACGAGGTCAGCGACGAGGAAGGTTCGTCCAGGATCAGCAGGCGCGCGTTCTTGGCCAGCGCCTTGGCAATCTCGAACAGCTGCTGGTAGCCGCCGCCGTAGTTCATCACCGGCGCGGCCACGTTCACGTCCTTCAGCTTCAACCGCGCCAGCAGGGCATCGGCCTTCGCATACATGGCGTCGTAATCCATCACGCCGCCGAACTTCTTGATCTCGTTGCCGAGGAAGATGTTCTCGGCCACCGAAAGCTGCGGTACCAGCATCAGTTCCTGGTGGATGATGACGATGCCGGCCGCTTCGCTGTCGCGCACCGAATGCGCCCGCAACGGCTTGCCGTCGAAGAGGATCTCGCCCTCCCAGGTGCCGTAGGGATACACGCCGGAAAGCACCTTCATCAGCGTGGACTTGCCGGCACCGTTTTCGCCGCACAGGCCGACGCACTCACCGGGCCGCACGGCCAGGTTGATGCCGTTGAGCGCGCGCACGCCGGAAAATTCCTTGACGATATCGCGCATCTCGAAGAGGTAATCACTCACGTGGAGCATCCTTCAGGGATAAAACCTAACGTGTAGGAGCGCGCCTTGCGCGCGACCGGGTTTTGGCGAGCGTGTCGTTGTTCGCGAAAACCTGTCGCGCGCGAAGCGCGCTCCTACATGGGTACGTCAGTTGCCGACCTGGGCCTGGGTGTAGAAGCCGTCCTTCACCACGAGATCGACGTTCTGCTTGGTGAGCAGGGTCGGGGTGAGCAGTACGGTATCCACGTCCTTCGTGCCGTTGTTCATCTTCGAGGTGAACTGCGGCGTCTCGCCCTTGGCGTACTGCACGGCAAGATTGGCTGCATCGGTGGCGATCATCTTGATCGGCTTGTAGACCGTCATGGCCTGTGTACCTGCCTTGATGCGCTTCACCGCAGCGAGGTCGGCATCCTGGCCCGACACGGCCACCTTGCCGGCCAGCTTCTGGCCCTGCAGGGCGGCGACGGCGCCGCCGGCCGTGCCATCGTTGGAAGCGACGATGCCCTGGATGTTGTTCTTGTTGGCCGTGAGCGCGTTCTCGATGATCGACTGGGCGTTGCTTGCCAGCCACTCGTTGGTCCACTGCTGGCCGACGATCTTGATATCGCCCTTCTTCACCAGCGGGTCGAGCACCTTCATCTGGCCTTCGCGCAGGACCTTCGCGTTGTTGTCGGTAGGCGCGCCGCCGAGCAGGAAGTAATTGCCCTTGCCACCGGTGGCGTTGACCACGCCCTGTGCCTGCATCTCGCCCACCTTCTCGTTATCGAACGAGATATAGGCGTCGACGTCGGCGTTGAGGATGAGGCGGTCGTACGATATGACCTTGATGTTGGCCTTCTTCGCCTCGGCCACCACCGTGGTGAGGGTCTTGGCGTTGAACGGCACGATGACGATCACATCGACCTTCTGCGAGATCAGGTTTTCGATCTGCTGCAACTGCTTCTGCTCGTTGGCATCGGCCGACTGCACCTTGACAGTGGCGCCCTTGGCTTCCGCTGCCGCCTTGAAATAATCGCGGTCACGCGTCCAGCGTTCGACGCGCAGGTCGTCGATGGAGAAACCGATCACCGGTTTGTCCTTGCTCGCGTGTGCCTGCGGTGCCGCGAAGACACCGGCGGCGACCATCGATACGGCCAGCAACGTGTATAGGGCCTTCTGCTTCATGCTCTTCTCCATGCGTGGTTTCACCCGGTCACGCCGGGCGCAAGTCGTCGCCCTGGGCGGCGTGGGAATAAAGCGGTTTCAACTGCTCGTAGGAGCGGCGGAACAAAGGGTGGCGCGTTTGCAGGAAATAAGCATGACGCGCTGCATCGGGCTCGCGCACGGCGGTTACCTCGGGCATGGGGCATACCTCCTCCAACGAGGCATGCGGATTCACCGCCAGATGTGCAAGCCGTGCGGCGCCGAGCGCCGGCCCCACCTCGCCGCCACTACGCAGCACGAGGCGCCTGCCAAGGATGTCGGCCAGCATCTGTGTCCAGTAGGCACTGCGCGATCCACCGCCGATCACCGTGATCTCGTCGCTGGTGAGCCCGGTGCTCTCCACGGCCAGCAAACCATCAAGCAGGCCCAGCCCCACGCCTTCCAGTGTCGCGTTGGCGAGATCCGCGCGATCGGTATCCGGCCCCAGGTTCGTGAACGAGCCGCGTGCATGGGCATCGTTGTGCGGCGTGCGTTCGCCGGTGAGGTAAGGCAGGAAAAGCGGGCCGTTTTCGCGTAGTCCGCGTTGCTCCGCCTCGGCCAGCAGGGCGGGCACGTCCTTCTGGCCGGTGAGCCGGGCGGTGAAGTCGAGGCAGCTTGCCGCGTTGAGCATCACCGACATCAGGTGCCAGGTGTCGGGGAGCGCGTGACAGAAGCTGTGCACGGCGTTTTCCGGGCTGGCCCGGAAACCATCGCACACCGCGAAATACACGCCCGAGGTACCCAGCGAGAGCATCGCCTGCCCATGGCGCACGATACCCACGCCCACGGCGCCGGCGGCGTTGTCGCCACCACCGGCCGCGACGGGCACGGTATCCATGCCCCAGCGTCCGGCCAGCTCCTTGCGTAACCGGCCGGCAGGCTGGCTGCCCTCGAACACCTGCGGCATATGCGAGGTATCCAGGCCCGTGGCGGCCAGCATCGCATCGCTCCAGGCCCGCTTGCGGACATCGAGCCAGAGCGTGCCTGCGGCGTCCGACGCATCGGTCATGTAGTCGCCGGTGAGCTTCAGGCGCAGGTAGTCCTTGGGCAGCAACACCTTCGCCACGCGCGAGAAGACATCCGGCTCGTGGCGACGCACCCAGGCGAGCTTGGGGGCCGTGAAGCCGGGCATGGCGAGATTGCCGGTGATCTCGCGAAAGCCCTGCACCTTTTCCAGTTCGGCGCATTCGACATCCGAGCGACCGTCGTTCCACAGGATGGCCGGGCGCAGGATGTTGTCGGACTTATCGAGCAAGGTGGCACCGTGCATCTGCCCCGACAGGCCGATGGCTTTCACGCGCCGCGCATCGGCCTGACTGAGGACATCCGCAACGGCGGCCTCGGTCGCTGTCCACCAGGACGCAGGATCCTGCTCGGACCAGCGAGGCTTCGGATGAGCGACCTCCAGTGGGCTGGATGCACTGGCGCACACGGCTCCGGCGCCATCGACCAGCACCGCCTTTACCGAGGAGGTACCCAGGTCGATGCCGAGGTAAAGGGATTCCGAAGCTTCCATGTCGGGTCTCATATCACCCATAGATATAGCGGTTCACGATGTTCTCTAGCAACTCTTGATTGCCGGACACATGCCTCGGGTGCAGATCGCGCGACATCGCTTCGTCGGCAAGTGAAGCCAGCGTGAAACCGCCCGAGAGGATCTTCGCGCCGAGCTCGGCATCCCAGCCGGCGTAACGCCTGGCCTTGAATTCGGCCAGCGTGTCACGTTCGATCATCTTCGCAGCGCGCTCCAGGCCGAGGGCCAGGGTGTCGATGGCGCCGATGTGCCCATGGAACAGATCTTCCGGTGCGTTGCTCTGGCGGCGCACCTTGGTATCGAAGTTGAAGCCACCCGTGGTGAAACCACCTGCTTTCAGGATTTCATAAGTGACCAGGGTCATTTCCTCGACGCTGTTCGGGAACTGGTCGGTGTCCCAGCCGTTCTGCGGATCGCCGCGGTTGGCGTCGATGGAACCGAACAGGCCCAGCGCGATAGATGTAGCCACCTCGTGCTGGAAGGAATGGCCGGCCAGTGTCGCGTGATTGGCTTCGAGGTTGGTCTTCACTTCGTTTTCGAGACCGAACTCCTTGAGGAAGCCGTAGACCGTGGCCGAATCGTAGTCGTACTGGTGCTTGGTGGGCTCCTGCGGCTTGGGTTCGATAAGGATCGTGCCCTTGAAGCCGAGCTTGTGCTTGTGCTCCACCACCATGCGGAAGAAACGGCCCAGCTGCTCGCGCTCGCGTTTCAGGTCGGTATTGAGCAGGGTGTCGTAGCCTTCGCGGCCACCCCACAGCACGTAATTGGCACCGCCCAGGCGATGCGTGGCTTCCATCGCGTGACGCACCTGGGTGGCGGCATACGCGAATACTTCCGGCTGCGGGTTGGTGGCGGCGCCTGCGGCATAGCGTGGGTGGCTGAACACGTTGGCCGTGCCCCAGAGCAGCTTCATGCCGGTATCGGCCTGCTTCTTCTCCAGCACGTCCGTCATGGCGGCGAAATTGTTGCGGTAGTCCTTCAGGCTATCGCCCTCGGGCGCCACATCGGTGTCGTGGAAGGTGTAGAACGGCACGCCCAGCCGCGAGAAGAAATCGAAGGCGGCATCGGCCTTCTCGCGGGCCCGCGTCATCGGATCGCCCGGCTGCTGCCAGGGGCGTTCGAAGGTGCCCGCGCCGAACACGTCCGAACCCGGCCACACGAAGGTATGCCAGTAGCAGGCTGCCAGGCGCAGGTGCTCGGCCATGGTCTTGCCCAGGATGCGGCGGTCGGCTTCGTAATGATGGAAGGCCAGGGGGTTGTCCGAACCCGGACCTTCATAGCGGATCGGGGGGACGCTGGAAAAGTACGACATAACGCTTTCCTTCACGGAGCGGGGACGAATTCCACGATGCTGACCAGACGCACCCATGTGGCGCAATTGCGATTTCCCACACGGCCGGAAGCTTTTTCGTTGCCGCGCTGCGTCATGGCCGGAAGCGGCGAATCCTGCTAGCGTTCGGCCTTATGGCACCGCATCGCATCGCCCTGCTGTTCAACGCCAACAAGGTGTATGACCGCCAGGTCATCGCCGGCATCGGCCAGTACCTCAACAGCACGCGCGTGGAGTGGGACCTCTTCATGGAAGAGGATTTCCGCAGCCGCATGCGCGACATCCGCCAGTTTCGCGGCGACGGCATCATTGCCGACTACGACGATCCTGAAGCGCCCGAGGCATTACGCGACCTGCATATTCCCGTGGTCGCCGTGGGTGGGTCGTACGAAGACCCCGCCGGTTATCCGGAGGGCGTGCCTTACATCGCCACGGATAACGCACGCCTGGTCCGTCTCGCCTACGACCACCTGATCGAGCAGGGCCTGGGACGCTTCGCCTTCTACGGCCTGCCTCCGCATCCCGGCAGCCGCTGGGCACAGGAGCGCGAGCGCGCCTTCGAAGCCATCGTGAAGCAGGAGTCCGTGGAAGGCCTGGTCTACCGGGGCCTGCCAACCAGCGCAGGCGGCTGGGGCCATGCCGTGGAACTGCTGGTGGCGTGGCTGGGTGCGCTGCCCAAACCCATCGGCATCGTCGCCGCCACCGATGCGCGCGCACGGCAGTTGTTGCAGGCCTGCGTGATCGGCGGTATCGCGGTGCCCGAGCAGGTGGCGATCGTGGGCATCGACAACGATCCCATGGCCCAGCTGCTCACCCGCATACCGCTCACGTCCGTGATCCAGGGTGCCGAGGAAATGGGCCGCACGGCGGCGCACCTGCTGCACCAGATGCTGCGCGGCGCCGATTGCGCCGACACCCGCGTGCTCGTGCCCCCGGTGGGCATCAATGTGCAGGCCTCCAGCAAATACCAGCCGTTGCGCAGCCCGCATGTGATGCGCGCCAGCCATTACATCCGCCAGTACGGCTGCCTGGGCATCAAGACCGAACAGGTCGCCGACTACGTGGGCGTGTCACGCACCGTGCTGGAAGAACACTTCAAGCGCGAACTGAAGCAGACCGTCCACCAGGTGATCCTCCAGCACAAGCTGGATGCCGCCTGCCAGCTCATCGCGCAGTCGGATGCCTCGCTGGCCGACATCGCCGTGCGCTGCGGATTCACGTCACTGCAATACATGTATGCGGTATTCCGGCGCGAGTACGACTGCACGCCACGCCAATACCTCGACCTCCACCGCAAGACCTCGACGACCTGACGTCGCCGGCAAGGACCGTTCCACCGATGCCTGTTTCCTCCGCCTCCGCCTGGGGCCATCTGCCCGACGGCCGCCCCCTGCACCGCTGGACCCTGCGCAACGCCACCGGCGCCCAGGTGGATATCACCGACCTGGGCGGCACCGTGCTGTCGTGGCTGGCACCGGACCGCCAGGGTCGCCTGGGCGAGGTGGTGCTCGGCCATGCCGACGCATCGCAGTACCTGGTTTCGGATGCCTACATGGGCGCCACCGTGGGGCGCTGGGCCAATCGCATCCGTGCCGGCCGCTTCACCCTGGATGGCATCGACTACCGGGTAGACCGCAACGACCACGGCAATCACCTGCATGGCGGCGCGCACGGTTTCCACCTGCAGCGCTGGGATGTAGAGCCGGATGGCGATGCGCTTTCACTGCGACTGGTATCGCCCGAGGGGGACGGCGGTTTTCCGGGTGAGGTATCGGTCCGGCTGCGCGTGCAGCTGGGCGACGACGGCGCCCTCGACCTGCGTTACGAGGCCACCAGCGACGCACCCACGCCGCTCAGCCTCACCGCCCATCCCTATTTCAATCTCAACGACCGCCGCCAGGACATCCGCGACCACCTGATCCGCATCGATGCCGACACCTTCCTTGCCATCGACGCCGGGGCGATCCCCGTCGGGCGTGAGAACGTGGCCGGTACGGCCTTCGATTTCCGCGAGGCCGCCCCCATCGGCTCCCGGCTGCACTGGCCCGACCCGCAGCTGCGCATCGCCGGTGGCTTCGACCACTGCTACATCCCCCGGACATCCGGCGCGGTCCGTACGGTGGCCGTGGTCACCGAGCCGTCCAGCGGACGGCGTCTCACGGTGGATACCGACCGGCCGGGCCTGCAGTTCTACAGCGGCCAGAAACTCACCGGACAGCCCGGGCGCCGGGGCGATACCTACGGCCCCTTCGCCGGCTTCGCCCTGGAGACCCAGGCCTACCCCGACCAGGTAAACGGCCCGGAAGCCGAAGCGGCGATCCTCCGCCCCGGCCAGACCTGGCGCCAGCACACGCGATACCGCCTGGATACCGTGTAGGAGCGCGCCTTGCGCGCGACCGGTTTTCGCGAAAACACGACTTCCCCGCGAAAACCGGTCGCGCGCAAGGCGCGCTCCTGCATAAGCATTACAATGGGGGTATGTCGCTCATCCAATTGCTCAACGTCGACTACAGCGTCGGCGGCCCCCTCCTGCTCGAACAGGTGAACCTCTCCCTCGATACCGGCGAACGCGTCTGCGTGGTCGGTCGCAACGGTGCGGGTAAATCCACCCTGCTCAAGCTCATCGCCGGCGAACTGCACCCCGACGACGGCGAAATCCGTCTGCAGGGCGGCACCCGCATCGCCCGCCTCACCCAGGAGGTGCCGCAGGACACCAGCGGCTCCGTGTTCGACGTGGTGGCCGATGGCCTGGGCGAACTGGGCCACCTGCTCGCCCAGTACCACCACCTGCTCGCCGAAGGCGACATGGATGCCCTGGGCGACGTCCAGTCGAAGATCGAGGCCCAGAACGCCTGGGACCTGGACTCCCGCGTGCAGCAGGTGATCGAGCGCCTGGAACTCCCGGCCGAGACCGACTTCGCCGACCTCTCCGGCGGCATGAAGCGCCGCGTGCTGCTCGGCCAGGCGCTGGTCCGCGACCCGAACCTGCTGCTGCTCGACGAGCCCACCAACCATCTCGACATCGAGGCCATCGCCTGGCTCGAAACCTTCCTCAAGGGCTTCAGCGGCGCCATCGTCTTCATCACCCATGACCGCAGCTTCCTGCGCTCGCTCGCCACGCGCATCGTCGAGATCGACCGCGGCCAGATCACCAGCTGGCCGGGCGACTATGACAACTACCTGCGCCGTCGCGAAGAGCGCCTGCATGCCGAAGCGCAGGCCAATGCGCACTTCGACCGCAAGCTGGCCCAGGAAGAAGTGTGGATCCGCCAGGGCATCAAGGCCCGCCGCACCCGCAACGAAGGCCGCGTGCGCGCGCTGAAGGCCATGCGCCGCGAACGCTCCGAGCGTCGCGAGACCACCGGCAACGCGAAGATGAACCTGGCCACGGCGCAGGCATCCGGCCGCAAGGTCGTCGATGTCGAGCACATCACCCAGGCCTACGGCGGCCGCACGCTGATTCGCGATTTCAGCACCACGATCATGCGCGGCGACCGCGTGGGCATCATGGGGCCGAACGGCGCCGGCAAGTCCACGCTGCTGAAGATCATGCTCGGCCAGCTCGCCCCGCAGGAAGGCGAGGCCACGCAGGGCACCGGTTTGCAGATCGCCTACTTCGACCAGCATCGCATCGCGCTGGACGACAAGATGAACGCATTGGACAACGTGGCCCAGGGCCGCGAATACATCGAGCTGAACGGCCAGCGCAAGCACATCATCGGTTACCTTCAGGACTTCCTGTTCTCGCCCGAGCGTGCGCGAGCGCCGATCACCCGTTTGTCGGGCGGCGAGCGTAATCGCCTGCTGCTGGCGAAGCTGTTCGCCCAGCCGTCCAACCTGCTGGTCATGGACGAACCCACCAACGACCTCGACGTGGAGACGCTGGAACTGCTGGAGGAAATCCTCGGCGAGTACTCCGGCACCCTGCTGCTCGTGTCGCACGATCGTGACTTCATCGACAACGTGGTCACCAGCACGCTGGTGCTGGAAGGCGATGGTGTCATCGGAGAGTACGTGGGCGGTTACAGCGACTGGCTGCGACAGAAGCCGGTGGCCTCCGTGAAATCGCCTGCCGCACCGTCGAAGGCCGCTCCGGCACCTGCGCCTGCACCCGTCGCAGCGCCGAAAAAGAAGCTTTCCTTCAAGGAACAGCGTGAACTCGAACTGCTGCCGGCGAAGCTTGAGCAACTGGAATCGGCCATCGCGAAGCACACCGAGGCGATGAACGATCCGAAGTTCTACCAGCAGGATGCCGCGTCGATCACGAAGGTGACCGACGAGATCGCGAAGCTTCAGGCCGAACTGGACATCGCCTTCGCCCGCTGGGAAGAACTCGAAGGCTGATCCGTACCCTGTAGGAGCGCGCCTGCGCGCGACCGATTATCGCGATGACCGGTCGTGCGCAAGGCGCGCTCCTACAGGGATTGTCAGCCGGTGTTCTGCAAGCCCTGCGATACGCCGTTCACGCAGGCCACCAGCGCACTCAGCAACGCATCGTCCTTGCCTCCTGTTGCACGCCAGCGACGCAGAAGATCTACCTGCAAAAGGCTCATCGGATCCACATACGGATTGCGCAGGCGGATCGATGTCGCCAGGCGCGGTTCACTGCTCAGCAGTTCACCCGAACCCTTCAGCTTCAGCACCCAGTGCACCGTCCGCTCGAATTCATCGCGAATCAGCGGGAAGAACTTTTCGTGCAACGGCCCCGCCAGCTGCGAGAACGCCTCGGCGATATGGATGTCCGCCTTCGCCAGCACCATCTCCACGTCATCGAGCATCGTGGCAAAGAACGGCCACTCATGCGCCATACGTTCCAGCGTCGCCACGTGGCCGTCCTTCGCCAGCGCCTCCAGCGCCGAACCCAGGCCGTACCAGCCGGTAAGCACCGCGCGGCACTGCGTCCACGAAAACACCCAGGGAATCGCGCGCAGATCCTCCACGCCCTTCATGCTGCGACGACGCGCCGGGCGCGAGCCCAGCGTCATGCGCTCGATCACGTCGATCGGCGTGGCGCCCCGGAAATAATCCACGAAGCCCTCGCGATCCACGAAGGCGCGATAGGCCTTGCGGCTCTCGTCGGAGAGCTTCGCCATCACATCCTTCCAGCCGGATTCGCGCACTTCGGCCACACGCGGCCGCAGCGACGCGCGCATCACGGCACCGAGGGTCTGCTCGAGATTACGCACGGCCAGCGCACGGATACCGTACTTGCGGTGGATCACCTCGCCCTGCTCCGTGACACGCAGCACACCCGCCACCGACCCACGCGGCGATGCCATCAGGGCAGGCAGGATGCGTGAGCCGCCACGGCTGGCCGAGCCGCCACGACCATGGAAGAAGGCCACGCGGATACCCGCCTTCTGCGCCACGTCGAGCAGTTCCACCTGCGCACGTTGCAGGCTCCACTTCGAGGCGACGGTGCCACCATCCTTGCCGCTGTCCGAGTAACCCAGCATCACCCACTGACGATCGCCACGCGCCTTCAGGTGCGCACGATAGATCGGATCATCCAGCAGGGCCTGCAAGGTGGCCGGACCACCCTTCAGGTCGTCCACCGTTTCGAACAAAGGTGCCACGTCGAGCGGTACACGGCCGTCTTCCAGCAGGCCGCCACGACGGGCAAGCGCCAGCACGGCCAGCACGTCGGCGGCTGTCTCGGCCATGCTGATGATGTAGAGACCAGTGGCCTCCTGGCCGTAGCGCTTGCGCGAATCGGCCAGCGTCGCGAAGACATGGCGCAGCATGGTGGCGGCGTCGTGATCCTCACCTGCCACGAAACTGCGCTCGCCCGCCGCATAGGGGCGTAGTGTCTTCACCCGCGAGGCAACGTCGCGCTCGGCCCAGTCGGCATCGCCCAACAGTGCGGAAAGCGCCTCGTCATGCACCCGTGCGTCCTGACGGACATCGAGTCGGGCAAGATGAAAACCGAACGTGCGTGCACGCCACAGGAGGCGGTTCACTGCGTAGGCACCTGCATGCCTACCGCCGTGATGAAGCAGACTGTGCTCGACCTGGGCGATGTCGTCGATGAATTCCTGCGCCGACGCATAACGATCGGCGCCGTCTTCCAGGGTGGATTCCAGGCGCGCGGCGACAAAGGTGAGGAAGGCCCGGTAAGGCATGTCTGCATGCCGCGGCCGGATGCCTGCCGCCGCATCGACCAGTCGTTCGCGATAGGCATCCAGGCGACGTTGCAGCTTGTCGTCCAGCTTGACGCGATCGTCCGTCTGGCTGAGCAGGCGGCCCAGGGCGTGGGCATCCTCGATATAGCGTTCGAGTACCAGCGTACGCTGCGCGGACAGCGTGGCCGCGATGGTGTCAGCGTTGACGTTCGGGTTGCCGTCCATGTCGCCACCCACCCAGGTGGCGAAGCGCAGCACGCGCGGAATCGTCACGTCCTCACCGTAGGTCTCCACGATGGCCTGGTGCAGCGCTTCGTAGAGCGCGGGCAGCACGCGGTAGATCGGTCGCGCCATGTAGAAACCCACATGGTCGAACTCGTCGGACACGCTGGGCCGCACCGGCGAGGCCTCGGCGGTCTGCCAGCCGGCCGACAACGCCATGAGGATGCGCGCATCGTCGTCGCGCAGTTCCTGCGGCGTACGCGTGGGGTCGAACTCGTCGACCAGCGCGCGGACGATCTCCTGCTCTTTTTCCAGCAACGAGCGACGCACCGCTTCCGTGGGATGCGCCGTGAACACCGGTTCCACGTCGAGGCGACGCAGCAGGGTTTCCAGTTCCTCGCGGGTGACGCCTTCATCCTTGAGCTGGGCGAGCACGGCGGCCAGCGATTCCGGCTGGGCGGTGCCCCCTTCGCGCTGGTAATCACGCCGGCGGCGGATGCGGTGCACCCGCTCGGCCACGTTCACGGCCTGGAAGTAGGCGGCAAAGGCCCGGGCCAGTGCCTCGGCATCGGCGGCACCCAGGCCGTTCAGGCTTTCGGCCAGGGCATCCACCCCGGCGCCACTGCGTCGGCGCTGGATCGCGGCAGTGCGCACATGCTCCACCCGCTCGAAGAAGGGTTTCCCGCCCTGCTCCGCAAGCATCTGGCCGACAAGGGCTCCCAACCGTCGCACGTCCTCGCGAAGAGGACCGTCATGGGGCAGGAATTCTGGATCGCGTACGGCTTCCATCGGGCTCTCTGCATGATGCGGAACCCTGAGAGTAACCAAAAAAGTGTGTTTATCTCCTCATCCGGAATCCGGGATACAATGGTCGACCGTTTTCGCCCGCCGAGGGGCGCTGCGACCGGAGGGGTTTTCCCCCAATGGCCAGGCTCGGCGCGGCTTGCCGCACAACGGCGCCCCCGTGACCATCCGGAGATACGCCATGAACGCCGTCACCAAAGATTCCACTTTCCAGGACTACAAGGTCCGCGATATTTCGCTGGCCGACCTGGGCCGCCGCCGCATCCGCATGGCGGAAGAAGAAATGCCCGGCCTGATGCAGATCCGTGCCCGCTACGCCAAGGAGCAGCCGCTCAAGGGCGTGCGCCTGTCCGGCTCGCTGCACGTGACCAAGGAAACCGCCGTGCTCGCCGAGACCCTGCGCGCCCTCGGTGCCTCGGTCCGCTGGGCCTCCTGCAACATCTTCTCCACCCAGGACGACGTTGCCGCCGCCCTCGCCGCCGGCGAGCTGCCGGTGTTCGCCTGGAAGGGCGAGTCGCTTGAAGAGTACTGGGACTGCACGCTCGACATGCTCACCCATCCGGGCGAGCTGGGCCCGCAGCTCATCGTCGACGACGGCGGCGACGCCACGCTCTTCATCCACAAGGGCGTGGAACTCGAAGACGGCAGCGACTGGGTCAACACCCCCAGCGGCAACCACGAAGAACAGGTCATCAAGGACCTCGTGAAGCGCACCGCCGCCGCCCGTCCGGGCTGGTTCAAGAAGATCGCCGCCGAATGGAAGGGCGTGTCGGAAGAAACCACCACCGGCGTGCACCGCCTCTACCAGCTCGCCGAAGCCGGCAAGCTGCTGGTGCCGGCCATCAACGTCAACGATTCGGTCACCAAGAGCAAGTTCGACAACCTCTACGGCTGCCGCGAATCGCTGGCCGACGGCATCAAGCGCGCCACCGACCTCATGGTGGCCGGCAAGGTGGCCGTGGTCTGCGGCTACGGTGACGTGGGCAAGGGCTGCGCGCACTCGCTCAAGGGCTTCGGTGCCCGCGTGATCGTGACCGAAATCGATCCGATCAACGCCCTGCAGGCCGCGATGGAAGGTTTCCAGGTCACCACCATCGAAGAAACCCTCGGCACCGGCGACATCTATGTCACCACCACGGGCAACAAGGACATCATCACGCTGGAACACATGGCGAAGATGAAGAACAACGCCCTGGTCTGCAACATCGGCCACTTCGACAACGAGATCCAGATCGACCGCCTCAACACCTCGAAGGACGCCACCCGCGAAAACATCAAGCCGCAGGTGGACCGCTACACCTTCGCGTCCACGGGCAACAGCATCTACATGCTGGCCGAAGGCCGCCTGGTGAACCTCGGCTGCGCCCACGGCCACCCGAGCTTCGTGATGTCGAACAGCTTCTCGAACCAGACCCTCGCCCAGCTCGACCTGTGGGCGAACAAGGACAAGTACGAGAACACCGTGTACCGCCTGCCCAAGAAGCTCGACGAGGAAGTCGCCCGCCTGCACCTTGAGCAGATCGGCGTCAAGCTCACCGTGCTCACCAAGGAACAGGCCGACTACATCGGCGTGCCGGTGGAAGGTCCGTACAAGCCGGATCATTACCGCTACTGATCGGCGGTTTTGTAGGCCGGTAGAATAGAACTTGCACGCCCTCGTCGAAAGACGGGGGCGTGTTTTTTTGGGGCCCCGAGAAGCTACGCATGCCCGTCGTTCCTGCGAACGCAGGAACCCAGCGCCCCGGTTCACCAGTAAACACCGCCACGTTGCATCGGCTTGTGTGTAGGTGGCACTCTCGCGAAAACCTGTTGCACCGCACTGGGTCCCTGCGTTCGCAGGGACGACGTGAGGGATAGGTGGGAAGTTGCAATCTCATAGCCCGTCGTTCCTGCGAACGCAGGAACCCAGCGCCCCGGTCCACCAGTAAACACCGCCACGTTGCATCGGCTTGTGTGTAGGTGGCCCTGTCGCGACAATCGATTGCACCGCACTGGGTCCCTGCGTTCGCAGGGACGACGTGAGGGATAGGTGGGAAGTTGCAATCTCGCAACCCGTCGTTCCTGCGAACGCAGGAACCCAGCGCCCCGGTTCACCAGTAAACACCGCCACGTTTCATCGGCTCGTGTGCAGGTAACCCTCTCGCAAAAACCCACCGCACCGCACTGGGTCCGAAGCTTCCGCAGGGACGACGTGAGGGGGTGGTAATGTTCTCGTAGATGCATACCTGACGTACGATCCGCTTTACCTTCACCGCCAGCCTGGCCATGCCTGACGTGTACGCCATCCTCCGAGCCAGCCGCCACTTCATGCTGGCCGCACTCGCCCTGCTCGCCAGCGGCTGCGCCATGGTCAGTGTCAGCTCGGTGGATTCGGCCGATTACGTGGCCCAGCGGCGTGGCGACATCCTCACCTCGAAGCACCTCAGCAGTGCCACGGCGGAAGCCCTGCGCACGGCGGGCGTGTCGGTGCGCCCCTGCGAGCGCGATGCCCTGCCCTGCATCGACGCCCTCACCCGGGTCTCGCCCATGGACGAGGAGCGCAGGCAGTCGGCGCTGGCCGAACTGTGGCTGGCCTATAGCCGCGCGTTGACCGGCAGGGGGCCGCTGAAGGCGGCGCCGGGGGACGCGGCGCTGGCGGCGTACCTCCAGTCGGCACGCCACGCCTATGCCTACCTGTTCTTCACCGAACGCTCGTCATCGGAGCGCTCGTTCGAAGACCGCCAGACCCAGGTGCGCGACTACTACAACTATTCGGTGCAGCAGCTCACCATCGGCGTGACGCGCCTGCCGGAACCCGGTGGCCCGAAGGCACCACGGCCGTCCTCCGTCACCATCGCCGACACCACCGTCAACGAAGACGTCAGCGCCCTGTCCTGGGCCAACGCACAGCCGCGCGATGTGGTCCCGGCCTCCGCGCTCCGCTTCGTCGGCATCCGCAGCGTCTATCGCCGCGACGGCCTGGGCGCCGAACTGGTCGCGGACCTGGGTGACACCTCGACCAAGGCACCGTTCAGTGCGATGCCCACGCCGTCTGCCACGGCGTTCCTTCGCTTCGACGGCACCACGCTGGCCGACGTGCTGGCAAGTCATCAGGCGACGCTTGCCGGCTACGACCCTTACCGGCAATCCACCGTGCAGGTAGGCGCCACCACCGTACCGCTGGCCGCCAACTTCACCGCAGGTTATGGCCTGTGGCTCGCCCGCTCCGGCTTTGCCACGCAATCCATCCGCAGCCTGTTCGGACGCATGCAGGGCATCGACAAGCCGCATGTGTATCTCATGCAGCCCTACGATCCCGACCGCCGCGTGATCCTCCTGCTGCACGGCCTCGCCAGCAGTCCGGAGGCCTGGGTAAACGTCGCCAACGAAATCCTCGGCGACGAACGCCTGCGTCGGCATTACCAGGTGTGGCAGGTCTACTACCCCACCAACATGCCGATTCCGCTGAACCACCGCGAGATCCGCAAAGCCTTTCTGGAAACGCTGCATTACTTCGATCCGGACGGCAACGCGGAAGCCTCGCACGACATGGTCATCGTCGGGCACAGCATGGGCGGCGTCATCGCGCGGCTGATGGTGTCGTCGTCGGGTGACGCCGTATGGAACGGCATCGTCGAGAACGACGACAAGCGCCGCCTGCGCATGGAAAAACACGCCGACAAACTGAAGCCATATCTGGAATTCCAGCCGATGCCGCAGTTCAGCGAAGCGATCTTCATCGCCGCGCCCCATCGGGGCACCGTATTTGCCGGCAACAAGCTGGCCCGGCTCATCGCCAACCTGATCCGCCTGCCCCCCGCCGTGCTCACCACCCTGGGCGGCATGATCGCGGACATCAACGGCGTGGGTAAGGATGCCCCCAAGGAAGGCGTGCGGCTGGTGCCGAACAGCATCGACAACCTCAGCGCCGAAGACACCTTCATCCGCGCCGCGGCCAACCTGCCTATCTCGCCTTCCGTGCGCTACCACTCGATCATCGCCCGGCGCTCGGCCGAGGGGCCGCTGGATGCCAGCGACGACGGCCTGGTGCCCTACTGGAGCTCGCACCTGGACGGTGCGGCCTCCGAGAAAGTCATCGTCTCCGGCCACAGCGTGCAGGAAACCCCGGCCGCCATCCTGGAAATCCGCCGCATCCTGGACGAGAGCATCGACCGGGACCACGCCACGACGAGCCCGTTGCCGCAATAGCCATCTTTTCATCTCGATAGAAGGATATATACTGCGGCCAACTGACCGAGACCGCCGCATGCCTGCCATCAGCTTCGAATTCTTCCCGCCCAAGACCGACGAGCAGCGCGACCAGCTCGACAAGACCGTGCGCAAGCTGAAGCAACACGCTCCCGACTACGTGTCCGTGACGTTCGGTGCCGGCGGCTCCACCTTGAGCTACACCAACGAGACGGTGAAAAGCATCCGCTCCGAGCACGGCCTGTCGGTGGCCCCGCACCTGTCATGCATGGGCGGCACCCGGGCGGAGATCAGCGCCCTGCTCGACGAATACAAGGAAAGCGGCTGTCGCCGCATCGTGGCCCTGCGTGGCGACCTGCCCTCGGGCATGGCCTCGCCCGGCCATTTTCGCTACGCCGCGGAGCTGGTCTCGTTCATCCGCGAGAACTACGGCAACCATTTCCATATCGAGGTGGCGGCCTACCCGGAAATCCATCCGCAGGCGGAAAACGCCCTGGTCGACCTGCAGCACTTCAAGGCCAAGTGCGACGCCGGCGCCGACGGCGCGATCACCCAGTATTTCTTCAATCCGGACGCTTATTTCCGCTTTGTCGACGACGTGACGAAGCTGGGTGTGACGATTCCCGTGGTGCCGGGCATCATGCCCATCGCCAACTTCAGCCAGCTGCGCCGGTTCTCCGAGCAATGCGGAGCCGAGATCCCCCGCTGGATCGTCAAGCGCATGCAGGCCCATGGCGACGATGCCAGGGCCATCCGCGAACTGGGGGCGGATGTCGTGGCCGGGCTGTGCCAGCGCCTGCTGGACGGCGGGGCCCCCGGCATCCACTTCTATACGATCAACCGCTACCGCACGACCGAGGCGGTGCTGGAGCGCCTGTCCTGAGACACCCGTCGCCAGGGCGGCGCCAGTCCCGCCACCCGGCCTCCCGGGCCATGGTCAGGCCCCTGCCGCGCCACCATCCGGCCACGCACTGACGCATCGCGCCATGTGCGCCCGGGCGCCAGCCGTTATCATGGGCGGTCCCCTACGGAGCGCACACATGTCGCAGAACTACCCCGAATGGATCTGGCAGAACGGGCAGATCAAGCCCTGGCGCGATGCCACCGTCCATGTCATGGCGCACGCCCTTCACTACGGTTCGTCCGTGTTCGAAGGCATCCGCAGCTACGAAACGCCGGATGGCGCGGCCATTTTCCGCCTGACCGATCACCTGAAGCGCCTGTACCTGTCGGCCAAGATCTACGACATCGAGATTCCCTACTCGATCGACGAGCTGGCTGCCGCCTGCCGTGACGTGGTGAAGAAGAACGACCTGAAGGCCGCCTACCTGCGCCCGGTCGCCTTCCGTGGCCTGGGCGGTTTCGGCCTCTCGGCCGAGTGCCCCACCGACGTGGCCGTGGCCTCGTGGCACATGGGCCCGTACCTCGGACCCGAGGCGCTGGACAACGGCATCGACGCCTGCGTGTCGAGCTGGCAGCGTTTCGCACCCAACACCATTCCGGCCGGCGCCAAGGCCGGCGGCAACTACCTCTCGGGCCAGCTGATCGCCCGCGAGGCGCGCCGCCTCGGTTTCGGCGAAGGCATCGCGCTGGCTTCCACCGGCCTGCTGAGCGAAGGCGCGGGCGAGAACCTGTTCCTGGTCTTCGACGGCGCACTGCACACCACGCCGGCCAGTGCGTCGATCCTCACCGGCATCACGCGCCACACGCTGATGATGCTGGCCCGCGAGGAAGGCATCGAGGTGATCGAGCGCGACCTGCCGCGCGAATACCTCTATCTCGCCGACGAGATCCTGATGTGCGGCACCGCCGCCGAAGTCACGCCGATCCGCTCGGTAGACGGCAAGAAGATCGGCAGCGGCAAGGCCGGCCCGATCACGCGTCGCCTGCAGGAGCTTTTCTTCGGCCTGTTCAACGGCAAGACGCAGGACCGCTGGGGCTGGCTGGAGCCGCTCTGAGGCTTTTTGCTGGTCACCGTCGCAACAACGCCGCCCCTGGGCGGCGTTGTTGTTTTGGCCCCTTCGGGGCCGTCGCGCGCGAGGCGCGCTCCTACAGGATGCAGCGTCGCGTTGAACGGTCGCGCGCGAGGCGCGCTCCTACAGGGTTACCGCAGTCTTGTAGGAGCGCGCCTTGCGCGCGACCGTTCAACGCGAAACGCTATTACTGGCAGAACCCGTTCGGATAGCTGGCCGAACGATAGGCATACAGCCAGCTCGTCTTGCCGCCATCATTGGCGATGTTCCAGCCATTGCCGATCGAGCCGATGGCCTGGTTCAGCGTCTGCGAGCGGGTGAGCACCGGCGTGGTGAAGTACTTGTCGGCATCGGCCGCCACGCGGAACGACAGCTCGGCCAGCGCCGGGTTGGCGGCACCATCGATGTACCACAGCGTCAGGGTGAACTCGGCCGTGGACTGACCGATATCCGACGTCGGGCCGGTGTATTCCTGCTGGGTAACATTCACGCCCGCCACCTTCGACAGCGACGCCGACGAAATGTCCGACAGCGTCGACGCGCCCGGGAACTGCTTGATCAGTTCGCTGACATTGGCCGGCGTGGTCGTGAAGGTCTGCTTGGTCGAGTGCGAGAGCACCAGGCTGCCCGGGGTCACGTCGGTTTCGAACTTGGTGCTGGCCTTCTTGCCGGCGCCCGTCACGTCGGTCCAGTAAGACAGCTCTTCATCCACATGGCGGAACTTGAACTGGATGTCGGAATGCGCACCGGCGCGCGTACGCACCGTGTAACCACGATTCACCAGCTTGCAGCTGCCGGCGGTGTCGTAATAGGCCAGCGTGTCGCGGTCACCGGCGCTGAAACCACCGCTGATCGTCTTGTCGAAACCCAGGTTCGACAGGCGCACCGATAGATCCTGAAGCAGGTTCGCGGCAGCCGACGACGGGTTGCTGTTGAAGCGCGAGGGATCGACCAGCGCCTTGTATTCCTTGCTGTCGACATAGGCAGGCGAGTTGGCCTGGGCGGTGACGGAGCCGAACAGCAGGCTCGCCGACAGGAGCGAAAGAACCGTACGTTTCATCATGCTCGAAACCTTCAGCGTGGTTGGGAAGCGTGGGGAGCCGCAAGGCCCGGCAGGGTGAGCCGGTACACGAGGATGCGGCTGTCGTTGTCGATGGGTGAGTCGCAGCGCTGGCCGTCCATGACGCAGTGCTTCGCGATGAAATCGTTGTCGTTGCCCACCAGCAGGAACCAGTCATCCGGCCACTGCGGATCGAGCACGGGCACCAGGTCCATGGCTTCCCATTTCTCGGACATCTGCGCGATGCCTTGCTTGCCGGCATCGAGGCCGAGGCCGAAGCGCTTCAGGTCGGCGGGGTCGAGGAGATTCACGAAGGGCTGCGAACTGGCGGTGTGGATATCGCCACGCAGCGCGCCGTCGGCATCGATGACGGGAACGGTGTCGTTCTCGTAACGGGTGCCGGCCAGGTTGGTCGCACCGTCCGTATCCACCAGCATCACCTGCTTGAACACGAGCGGCCGGCCGTTCTCGGCGCCCCAGCCGTTGCCGTCACGCGCCAGCATCAAGAAACGATGGCTGTCGAGCACACGGATCTCGCTCTGCGCAGCAGTACGATCCGGCTTGCCGTCGGCACCCTTGCCGTCGTAGGCAGGCAGGCACACCACGTAGTGACCTACCGGCTTCGATGGCGTCGGATTTTTCGACACGTCGTACACCAGCACGCGCGTCAGCGTACGGCCGGAGGCATCGCCGGGAGCACTGTCCTGCACGAGCGCGCTTTGCAACGCCACGAAAAGCAGCTTGCCATCCGGGGAAAGGGCCATGCCTTCCACGCCCTGGTTGTTGCGGCGTCCCGTGGCCGGGGGCCGCAGCGAAGTGAAGTCCGGCTTGCCGGCCTTGTCGAGCGGACGCACGGCCTTCGGCGGCACGACGATGCCCGTAAGCTTGCCCCTGGCATCGAAGCGGTAGACGTTGGCCGCATATTCGTCGCCGATGTAGAAGCCACCGTCGCGGGTGAACTGGAGCGATTCGGCATCGAGGGAGATGTGACCTGCGCCGATGCCCTTGGCTGGCGAGGGAAGCACGATGCCGTGTTCGGTGCGCACGCCCTGCGCAGGTTCTGCGCCGGTGAAGGGTTTGCCGTCGAAGTCCTTCAGTTCGCGCCCGCCATCGGGAACGATGGTAACGACCCCGGCTTCCTGTAGGAGCGCGCCTTGCGCGCGACCGCTCTCCACCGCAACCTCCGGTCGCGCGCAAGGCGCGCTCCTACAAGTCAGCGTGAAACGGAAGCGGTGCAGGCGCCCGCGGTAGTCGTAGAACTCGTTGTGCTCGGGGTCGTTGCGACCACGGTCGGGTAGCGTCCACAGCACACCGGTATAGGTACTGCCATCGCGCTTCCACGTGCCCGGCTCGATCGACAGCGACGAGAAAGATCCCAGCGTATCGCCGAGGAAATCCACCGTGCCTGCCGGCAGCGAACCGGTCGCCGCCAGGCCATGATCAGTATAGGTGACTCCGCCATCCTCGACGCTGCGCGGCAGTGGCGAGGTGGCGATATCGGGTTTGCGTACCTCGAGGGACTGCGCCATGGCGCTTCCCATGAGGCAGGTGATGATGAGTCCCGCGAGGCAGCGGCGCATCAGAAACGGACGTCCAGGTTTGCGAAGACCTGACGCGGCGCCGACGCATGGAACACGTAGGCGGTGCCGTTCGGATCGCTCGGCACGAAAGCGCTGGAATCCAGGTTGCTGGCGTAACGCTTGTCGCCGAGGTTGGTGATGTTCACCGACAGGCGCACATCCTTGGCAATGGAGACCGGACCGAAGTCGTAGCCACCGGAGAGATCCCAGGTGGTGAAGCCGCCGAAGCCCTGGTCGTTGGTGTACGTGTAATAGCGCTTGCCGGTGTACTTGCCACGCAGCGAGGCAAACCACGGACCCTGGTTCCAGTCGATCTGCGTGGCGAACAGCTTGGTCGGCGTATCGGTCTGGATCTTGCCCTTCGTGTGCTGCACGACGCCGGCCTGGGTGTAGTCGCTCGCATAGGTCGAGCGGTTGTACGAGGCCGAGTTGAACCAGCGCAGGTTTTCGATCGGCGTCCAGACGAAGGTCAGCTCCACGCCGCGGCTGTTCACGCCGCCGACGTTGTAGAAACGGTTTCCGCAGCTCGGGCCCACCGGCTGGCGCGAATCGCAGGGGTTGTACTGGAGCAGGCGATTGTCGAAGCGCACGTTGTACGCCGCCACCGAGGCGGCTACGTCACCGGCCTCGATGCGGTAGCCCGCTTCCAGGCTGCGCGACTTCTCCGGCTTCAGCGAAGCCTGGCTGTCCCAGATGGCCTGGCTCACCGCCTGCGGACCGAGCTTGAAGCCACCCTGGAACATCGCGATGTTCTTGGAGAAGCTGGCGAACACTTCCTGGCCTTCGGCCAGCTTGTAGCGCGCACCGATCTGCGGCAGCAGGGCCTTGCTGGCGCTGAGCTTGCCGCTGGCGAACTGGTTGTTCGACGTCGGCACGATGGGCTTCTTCGCCACGCCCGGCAACGCCTGTGCCTGCGAGGTGATGTGCGGGCTCTTCACGCCCACGTCTACCGTCAGGCTGTCGTCGAGGAAACGCATGGTGTCCTGGAGGAACGCCTGGCGCGTATTCCACACGGTACGCTGGTCGAACACGCCCAGATCCGGCTGCGTGTCGATCGGTCCGCTGAGATCACGCGGACCGGTCACGTAGCTGCTGTAGCGCGAGGCGGACGAGATATTGTGCTCGTACCAAACGCCACCTTCGATGTGATGGTTGGCGAAGTCCCAGCCAGCCGACAGCACCGCACCGGTGCGATTGATCGTGTACAGCGTGTTGCGGAAGATCAACGGCAGCTGCTGCGGCGTGCCCGGGAACGAATACGTGCCGCTGTTCCAGTTGTGGCCTTCGCCCGCATCTTCGTGGTGATAGACCTGCGCATGGATGGTGACCGAGTCGCTCGGGAAGAAATCGCCGGCGAGGTAGTAGACGTCATCACTGCGCAGGATCTGGCCGGCCGTGAAGGCGCCATCGGCGTCGGTATCCGCGCCGCTGCGATCGCACAGCTTGGCGTTGAGCGTGCCTGCGTTGCAGTACGCCTTGGCCACGGCCTTGTTCCAGTTCGGCGCGTAGCCGCCCCAGTCCCAGCCCAGGCCGCGCGCCAGCTCGCTCTTCGACAGGTAGAAGTAGTCGGCCTGCGACGTGCGCGACGTATCGGCAAAAGCAGTCAGCCGTGCCCAGTCGAAGTCCCACACGGCCTTGCCGTTGAACTGCTTGGTGGTGGACTTGTTGTAGGCGGTCTGGTCGTTCCACAGGTCCGACGTGGTGCGCGCACCGGAGAGGTACATCGAGAAACCGTTGTACTCACCCGTGTCGAAGCGCGCGAAGGTGCGGCGGTTCTGGTCGCTGCCCACGCTCTGGGTGACACGGCCGCCCATCTTCTTCAGCGGATCGTTCGACGTGTAGGCAATGGTGCCACCGAGGTTGCTGGTGGACGGCGTGCCAAGGTTACCGATGCCTTCGGAAAGCTCGGCACCGCCGAAGTTCTCCGAGATCAGCGCACGGTTCACCGAGAGACCGTTGTAGTTGTTGTAGGCGCTGTCGCCCAGCGGCATGCCGTCGAGCGTATAACCCAGGCGCGTACCGCTGAAACCACGCAGGCTCAGCGTCATCGACTGCTCATTGGCACCCAGCGCATCCACGGACTGCGCGTTCACGCCCGGCAGCACGTTCAACACCTTCTGCAGGCTGGTACCCGGCGGCAGCGCCTTCTGGTCGGACGTGCGCAGGCGCTGCACCTGGCGGGTCTCACCCGCACCGATCACGGAAACGGTGTCGAGATCCTGCGCTTTCTCGCGACGGGCCGATGCACTCGTGGTGTCGGTATCGGTCGCGGTGGTGTCAGTGTCCGCGGCGTAGGCAGCGGAAGCGAAGGCCATGCCGAGGGCGGCGGCCAGAACGGTCTGCTTGAACAAGGGCTGCGTCCTTACACAACTCGGACGCGTCGCGGCTGGTCTCCCCTGAGACCGCCCATCACGCGCCGTGGAAGGCCCGCATGTTCCTGCGAACAAATGAAAGCTTCATGACAAGGCCGATGACAACCAGCATCAGATTCCGTGACAAAAGCCGTGCTGCCCTGTGGCAGCGCGGCTCTCAGCGGAAGTCGATGGTGGAGATCGCACCGGCCATTTCGGCGCGCGGACGCAGCGAGACGTCCCAGCCGTAGAGATCGCACAGGCGACGTACGATGGCCAGGCCCAGGCCTGCCCCGCCGCCCGTGGCGCTCTCGCCACGGATGCCGCGCTGGAAGAGTTTCTCGGCGTCTTCGGGCTTGATGCCCGGCCCCGTGTCGATGACGTCGATGCGTCCTTCGGCAACGCGCACCGTGACCGTGCCTTCCATCGTGTACTTGATGGCGTTGCCGATGAGGTTGGTCAGCGCCACCGAGAGCACCGACGCCGGCGCGTTGACCGTGACCGAGCCATCGGACACCAGCTCGATCTCGATGGGCTTGCCGCCCATCTGCGGACGCTGGCTCTCGATGACATCGGAGGCGACCTTCGCCACATCGGTGGTTTCACCGCGCGTGGGCCCGCGACGCTCCGCACGGGAAAGCAGCAACAGGGCCTCGATAAGCTCCGTGGCCTGCCGCGACGCACGCTCGATACGCTTCAGCCGCTCGCGCAGCTTGTCGGTAAGGTCAGGGGAGCCCTGCAACAGCTCGGTGGTGCTGGCGATCACCGCAAGCGGGGTACGCAGCTCATGGCTCACGTCGGAATTGAATTCGCGGTCGCGCTCCACCACCGAGGTGAGCCGCATCGCGTATTCATCCAGTGCCACCGCCAGCTCGCCGACTTCGTCATCCGCGAAATGGGGAGCCAGCGGCTCCGCCTTGCCCACGCGACGGAAGTCGCGAAGGCGCCGTGCCAGGTCCGTCACCGGACGCAGCACGCGTGACGACAGCCACACGCCGAGCACCAGCGAGAACAGGCCAAACAGGAACACCGCCGCGATCACGCTCGTGAGCAGCTGGCGCTTGCCAAGCTCGTCGCGCGATACATCGAACTGCAGGAAGCTGATGATGCCTTCGTTGCGACGCACGGCCACCTTGTAGTGGTGATCCTTGCCGTCTTTCGTGGTCTCGTAGATGTCGTGGACACCCGAGTCCAGCGGCTGCCACGGCAAGGGCGCCTTGTAGATGGTGCGGTCGCTGAAGGTGGCGCCTTTCAGGATCTCGAAGCTGATGGGCTCCTTGGCGCGCACCTTCTCGTTGAGCGAATCGACTTCATCCTGAAGGGCCGAGTTGATCAGCTGCTCTTCGACGCGCGCGCGGATGTTGATGGCCGCGTACGCGAAAAGCGCGCTCAGCCCGAAACCGAACAGCGTGAAGGTGACAACCAGCCGGAACCGTAACTTACGCCTGGACCGCATCCGGATCGACCATGCGATATCCGATACCGTGACGCGTGTGAATCAGCGGCTTGTCGAAAGGTTTGTCTATGGCCGCACGCAGCCCGTGGATATGCACGCGAAGCGAATCGGAGTCGGGAAGCTCCTCGCCCCACACGCGCTGTTCGAGGTCCTGGCGCGTCACCACGGACGGGCTGGCCTCCATCAGTGCCTGCAACAGCTTCAGGCCGATGGGGTTGAGCTGGATCGACTTGCCGTCACGGTTCACCGTGAGGGTGTCGAGGTTGTAGGTGAGGTTGGCCACCTTGAGGCTACGGCTCTGCGGACCCTTGCCACGACGGGCCAGTACTTCCAGGCGCGCCGCCAGTTCCTGAAGGGCGAAGGGCTTGGTCATGTAGTCGTCGGCGCCCGACTCGAAGCCGATGAGCTTGTGATCCAGGGAGTCGCGGGCGGTGAGCATGAGCACCGGCGTCTGCTTGTGCGCCTCGTGGCGGAGTTTCTTCGCCACGTCCAGGCCGTCCATCCCCGGCAGGGTGAGGTCGAGCACGATCACGTCGAAATCGTGGACCACAGCAAGGTGCAGGCCGGTGACGCCGTCGCCGGCGAAATCGACCACATGGCCGCGATCCTCGAGGTAGTCCCCGATGTTGGTCGCGATGTCGGTGTTGTCTTCGATGACCAGAACGCGCATTGGGCACTCCGTTGAGCGGTCGCTAAGTCTTAACAGTATTGCGACTGGAAGCTTAACGGGGAACCCGTTAAACGGACAGCATTTGATTACGTAGGAGCGTGCCTGCGCGCGACCGGGGTTTGCGGCTAGCCCCGGTCGCGCGCAAGGCGCGCTCCTACAGGGGGCCGATGAACGCCCAAAAGAAAGGCCCGGGCGGAAGGACCGCCCGGGCCGAAAGAACTACTGCCCCGATACCGTCACCCCGCTTCGCGGAATCACAGTGGGTCCTTTATAGGGCAGCATCGTTTAAATCGACGTTAATCCCTTCGCAGCCCTTGTCCGGCGCGGCTTCGGGGCGACCGGCCTGGCCGCGATGCGGGATTCGCAGTGGGCAATGATCTCACCGGCCACATCGACGCCAGTGCTGCCCTCGATGCCTTCCAGGCCCGGCGAGGCGTTCACTTCCAGCAGCAGGGGGCCACGGCTGGAGCGCAGCAGGTCGACGCCGGCCACCTCCAGGCCCAGCGCGGAAGCCGCTTCGATGGCCACACGGCGCTCGTCGTCGGTCAGCTCCACCGCCGCCGCCGTACCGCCACGGTGCAGGTTGGCGCGGAACTCGCCCGGGGCGGACGAGCGCTGCATGGACGCCACCACCCGGTCGCCCACCACGAAGCAACGCAGGTCGCTGCCCTTGGCCTCGCGGATGAACTCCTGGACCAGGAAGTTGGCGTAGAGGCCACGGAAGGCCTCGATGACGCTCTGCGAGGCCGAACGCTTCTCGGCCAGCACCACGCCGGCACCCTGGGTGCCTTCGTTCAGCTTGATGATGTGCGGGGGGTCGCCGAGCATCGCCAGCAGGTCGGAGGTGTCGTCCGGGTTGTCGCCGAAGGCCGTCAGGGGCATGTCGATGCCCCTTGCCGCCAGCAATTGCAGGCAGCGCAGCTTGTCGCGGGCACGCAGCACGGCATCCGACGGGTTGGGGGTGTACACCCCCATCAGTTCGAGCTGGCGCAGCACGGCGGTGCCGTAGAAGGTGCTGGAGGCGCCGATGCGCGGCACCACGCAGTCCACCGGGCCCAGCGGCTTGCCCTTGAAGTGGATCGCGAACGACTGCGGCGCGATGCTCATGTAGCAGCGCAGCGGATCGATCACACGCACGGTGTGCTTGCGCTTGCGCGCCGCCTCCACCAGACGCTGGGTGGAGTAAAGCCGCGCGTTGCGCGACAGGATGGTGATTTTCATGTGGGTTCCCGGACGGCGCGGCGCGGCGTCTGCGAGTAGGAAAGCGACGGATCGACCAGGAAGCGCCCCTCGAGCGCGGTCCGGCCGAGCAGGAGGGGAAAGAGCATGCGGCCCCGGTCGGTGAGGTTCACCTCGACGCGGAAGCTCTGGCCGGCCAGTTCGACGTCGGCGTGGATGAACCAGCGCAGCGTGGAATGACCGCCCGAATCGGTGACCCCGCGCCGGCCGATGGCCTGCGCCACGCAGGGCTCGGACACGCCACCCCGGCGCGTGGTGCGCACCTGGAACCGTAGCCATGTCGCGTCCGGGCGCTCGTCCACTTCCAGCCATTCGACGTGCAGCGACGACGAGCGCGCGCCCGTATCGAGCTTGGCCTTGAGGACGGGGATGCCGAGCGACGGAAGTGCAAGCCGTTCGCGCCAGCCAAGGGTGATGACATCAGTCATGGGGTCTGGTGCGGAACGTGGGCGGGGGAAGACGGCGCAAGGATGCCGAAGGCAGGGGCGCGAATGCAACAGGACGGTGGTGGCCCCCGGCCACCACCGTCACACGGGTGAAACACCCGTGAAGCGGAGGCTCAGGGGTGGTGCGGTGCCCGGCGGGCAAAGATGAGGTAAAGCCCCGCCAGCACGCCGACCAGGGACACCAGGCCCACGTAGTGTGCAGGCCCCATGCCGCCCGACTGCTTCGCCAGCAGGCCCACCACGACGGGCGTGGCGGCGCCACAAATGGCGTAAGCCACGTTGTACGACAACGAAATCCCGGAGAACCGGATGGCGGGCGGAAATGCCGTGACGAGGATCGCCGGGATGATGCCGGCTACGCCTGCGAAGAAACCCGCCAGCGAATACAGCGGCAGGAGGTTGGCGCCGCCCGCGCGCAGGTCGAAATAAAGCGCGTAGGTGCTCGCCACCAGCCCGAGGGAACCGATAAGCATCGCCTTGCCACGCCCCACCGCATCCACCAGCAGGCCGCCACCGAAGCAGCCGAAGCACAGCGCCAGCGCGGCAAGGCTGCCGCCGGTGAACGCACGGGACTGCTCGATGTGGAACGTAGTCTGCATCAGCGTGGGTGTCATCAGGATCACCACCACGATGGCCGCGGTGAGCACCCAGGTAATCACCATCGACAGCAGCACGGCAGGAAAATGATCACGCAGCACGAGCCACGCAGGCAGTTCTTCCGCCAGCTCCTTGCGTGCACGCATCCGTGCGAACACCGGCGTTTCGCTAAGCCAGCGACGCAGGTACACGGCGAAGAAACCGAATACACCGCCGATGATGAAGGCAATGCGCCAGCCGTGATCCAGCATCTCCGCCTCGGAGAGGTGGCTGCTCAGCCCTGCCGCCACGAGCGAACCGATGAGGATGCCCGCAGTAAGGCCGGAGGTAAGACTTGCGCAGGCCAGACCCACGCGACGACGGGGCACGTGCTCGGCGACGAATACCCAGGCACCGGGAATCTCACCACCAATGGCAATGCCCTGCACCATGCGCAGCAGTGTCAGCAGCACGGGCGCAAACACGCCGATGCTGTCATACGTAGGCAGCAACCCGATGAGCAACGTAGGCACCGCCATGAGGAAGACACTGAGCGTGAACATCCGCTTGCGCCCCACCCTGTCGCCGAAGTGCGCCATCACCACGCCGCCCAGCGGACGCGCGAGATAACCCACGGCGAAGATGCCGAAGGCCTGCAACTGGGCCACGAAATCCGACGTGCCGGACGGGAAGAACAGGTGCCCCAGCACCTTCGCGAAGTACGCGAAGATCACGAAGTCGTAGAACTCCAGGGCGCCGCCCAGTGCGGAGAGCAGAAGGGTTTTCGCATCGCTGCGGCCCAGGGGGCGGCGGTCGATGACTTCGGTGTCGGTGGTCACGCTCATGCGTCTGTCGATAGCCCGGAAACGGAGTGAGTAAATGCCAGCAAGCTGATACACGAATAACGACGCCGGAGTCTTGCACGAAAGGCCGTCGTCCTGCCCGACAGACGGCCGTCGTGAATGCGTACGGCTTCAGGTCTGGCGTGATCCAGTCCGCAGAATCGCACGACATGGCGGATTCGTACAAAACCCCGCCCGCAGCGTAACGAAACACTGGCAGCCCATTCATGCCAGGCGACCACCATGACCATGCAAGGCCCGTCTCCACGTCGACGGCAGCTCGCGCTCGCCCTCGGAACCCTCCTTCTCTTCAGCGCAGGCGCACAGGCCGCCTCAACGCTGACACCCTGGGTCGGCAGCTGGGCGGTGGCGCAGAAACCCATCGGCGATGCATCGCCCACCGGCAAGACCCTGCGCCATATCGTGCACACGAGCATCGGTGGCTCGTCCGCCCGCGTGCACCTGAGCAATGCCTACGGCGACGGCCCGCTCACCATCAGTGACATCCACGTCGCGGTGAGCGCCGGCGGTTCCTCCGTGCGCCCGGAAACCGATCACCTGCTGACCGTCAACGGACTATCCAGCGTCACCCTGGCCGCTGGCCAGGAAGTCGACACCGACGGCATCGACATGGCGGTTCCTGCCCTCTCCGATGTCGGTATCAGCTTCTATGTATCGCAGGCGCCGGCCGCCCTGACCGGCCACGATTTCAGCGGTCAGACGCGCTACGACGCCACTGGCGACGTGGCCGGGCAAGCCACCATCAACGCCGGTGCCAGCCAGAACTACGTGTTCGTCACCAACCTCGACGTGCAAGGCGCCGCGCCACAGGGCGCCGTCGTCTTGCTTGGCGCCTCGATCTCCAACGGCACCGGCTCATCCTTCAACGAAAACACCCGCTGGTCGAACGACTTCGCGGCCAGGCTGGTCAACGCAGGCAAGAACGTCGGCGTCATCAACGAAGGCATCGCGGGCAACACCTTGCTGCGCGATGGCTCCGGCCCTAGCGCCGCCAACCGTTTCGATCACGACGTACTCGGCCAACCGGGCGCGCGCTGGGTCATCTTCTCCGACGATCCCATCAACGACCTGGGCGACCGCCCCGTACCGTCGGCCGATGCGCTGATTACAGCCGAACAGTCGCTGATCACCCGCGCCCACAACGCCGGCTTCCGCTTCCTCTGCTCCACGCTTACACCCTTCCAGGGATCAGGCAGCTGGTCGCAGGAGGGTGAAACCGCGCGCCAGAAGATCAACGCCTTCATCCGCAGTGCGGACAGCGGCTGCGATGGCATCGTGGACCAGGACGCGGCAACCCACGATCCCGCCAACCCCACGCAATACCTGCCCGCCTACGACTCGGGCGACCACCTGCATCCCAACGATGCAGGCCACCAGGCCATCGCGAACGCCATCGACCTGACCCTGTTCACGTCACCGGGCCAGCCAGCCATTGCCCCACCCACGGGCTGTGGCTCGATCGGCCCGGGCGAGGGCATCCTGCCGGGACAAAGCGTGACCTCCTGCGACGGCGGCTATCACCTGGATCTGCAGAACGACAGCAACGGCGTGCTCTACAAGGCAACGGGGGTATCGCTATGGACCACCGGCACCTATAACCGCGGCGCAGGAGAGCTGCGCCTCGACCCGGACGGTAACCTCGTCGTCTACGGTTCGCTGGGCACGAAACTGTGGCAGTCCAGCTCCGGCGGCCACCCCGATGCCCGCCTCTTCGTCCAGGGCGACGGCAACGTCGTCATCTACGACGCCAACGGACCCATCTGGAGCAGCAACACCGCCGGCCAGTAAGCCGTGTAGGAGCGTGCTTGCGCGCGACCGGTGGGATCGAAACGATGATGGTGTTCGCGATAACCGGTCGCGCGCAGGCGCGCTCCTACATGGCAGTCGCTATGTCAGCTTGGTCGTGAGGTGGCACCGGTCCCATCGGCGATCCATCGTGCGACACCGCATCCCCGTAGGAGCGTGCTTGCGCGCGACCGGTGGAATCGAAACGATGATGGTGTTCGCGACAACCGGTCGCGCGCAGGCGCGCTCCTACACGACAGTAGTTACGCCAGGTTAGTCGTGAGGTGTCGCCGGTCGCATCGGCGATCCATCTTGCGACACCGTATCCCTGTAGGAGCGTGCTTGCGCGCGACCGGTGATATCGAAACGATGATGGTGTTCGCGATAACCGGTCGCGCGCAGGCGCGCTCCTACACGACAGTAGTTACGCCAGGTTAGTCGTGAGGTGTCGCCGGTCGCATCGGCGATCCATCTTGCGACACCGCATCTCTGTAGGAGCGTGCTTGCGCGCGACCGGTGGAATCGAAACGATGATGGTGTTCGCGATGACCGGTCGCGCGCAGGCGCGCTCCTACAAGATCACCGTGAGATAGGGAGAGGCGGCGGGGGCGGCCCTTGGCGCGACTTGATGGAGGTGAGGGGAGCGGGCGGATAAGGCCGCGTAGCGGGGCCGGCCAGGAAGGCCGGCCTTTTTCGCCGAGGCAGGAGCCGAGTCGAAAAACCCCGCACGCTCCCCGTGCCCGAAGGGGCGAAGCCATAAGACACTGAGCCGCGCAGCGGCTCCTCCTTTCCCGAGGGACACCGCAGGCCGGAGCGACAAGGGCCGCTCCCGCCGCCTCTGCAACGCCACGTTCCAGCGCCGATGCGAGGCCGAAAGGCGAGCCCTTCCTACGGAGCGAAACACCACACGGGCTGCTTTACTACGGAGCGCAACGTTCCAACCGGTCGCGCGCGAGGCGCGCTCCTACAGGAGGTGGGTCATGAGGACGGTGGTGAAGCCGCTGTCCCATTCCTCGTCGGGGTAGGTGTCGATCTCGGTGTAGCCGTGCCTGGCGTAGAAAGCGCGGCTGCGTTCGTTGAAGGTGTCCGTTTCCAGCCGGGACTGGGTGTGGCCGGCCTGGCGCATACGCTCTTCCGCATGGGCCAGCAGCCGGCCTCCGATGCCGGCACGCTGCATATCCGGCAACACGTGAAGCGCGTCGATGAAATTGCCCTTTGCGTGAACCATGCCCACGACCCGGCTTTCATATTCGGCCACAATGACTTCGGCCAGATGCGCGCGAACATAGTCACGGGTTTCCGAACCCGAGGCGAAACGGGCCGCCGCCGCAGGACTCAGATGCGGCTCCCAGGTAGCGCGGTACGTCTGCATCAGCAGGTTGAACACAGCAGCCTCGTCGGCAGGGCCAGCGGGGCGAAGCATCGGTTCGGGCACGGGGCGGGGTCCGGACATGTCAGAAAGCTCTGAAAATACGTGAAATCCATGTGCATGCCGGAATTCGTGCATGCCACGACACGACGATGTGACCACGATGGTACACACGGCCCACCACAGGAAGCGCCATGGAAATTACAGGCAACCCGGTCGCGGACGACCTGCTCCGCCATCTCGCCCCCGGCACCTGCGTGCGACTCTGGCTGCGCAATCGCAAGGTGCTGCTGGGCATGGTCGATCATGTGGAGGATAGCCGGGACGAGCTGGTCGTCGCCTGGCCCGATATCCAGCCACGCCCCCGCCGCAAGGCAGACCCCGATTCCCTCACCATTCGCTTCGCCGATATCGCCGCCATGCGCCGCTTTCCCAACCCCACGGCCGCCGTGCTGGAGACCCGGCTGGCTGCCATGCCTCCCGGCACCCATCTGGCGATAAGGGGGTATCACCACGACGCGCACAGGGTCACCGTGGAGCGCGGCCGGCTCTGTGCCATCGACTGGGACGCGCGCACCCTGGTACTCCACGACCTCACCTACGACCTCGACGTCACGGTGCATTTCGACCAGATGCTGTCCATCGAAGGCAGCCCTACGGAAAGCACGGGCCTGCGCCGGGCCTGATGAGACCTGCCTCACGAAATGAGCTGCCCTGCCCGGTGACGGGTGGGGTGCTCGTGCGTCCTTGCGTTTAGAAGCAAGGGGAGAACGAAGGATCTTACGCACGGCCGCATGGACGGCCATTTCGGGAGGAGGAAAACATGCATCATCCACGCAAGCGCCTGCTGAGCGCGCTCATCGCAGGCGGCTTCCTGTATGCGTCAGTCGCCAGTGCGGCCGACACGGCAGGGTTCTGGCACGAACTGCCACAGAAGGCACCGGCTGCCGCCGCATCGGCACGCAGTGCCCGTTCGGTGGCGACGCCGACGAATACGCCATCGCATTACCGCGCCTTCACGCTCGACTTCGGCAGTCTTGGCACGGAGCTGAAAGCCAGCTCGCGCTCGATTCGCCGTGGGCAGGCCAACAACCTGGCCCTGCCACTACCCGGCGGCGGCATGACCTATTTCACGCTCAGCGAATCGGATGCCCTGCCCGCCTCGCTCGCGGCACGCTATCCGGAGCTGAAGAGCTACAAGGGCGTGGACAGCGAAGGACGCCGCGTCCGCGTGGACGTGTCGCCGCAGGGTCTTCGCGCCGCCATCTACGACAACCACGAGGTATGGCTCGTACAGCGCGCCGAACGCCTCGCGGGCAAGGTGGGCACCGCCGCATCCAGCGGCGATGAATACTGGAGCTTCCGCCGCGCCGACCTGCCGCTGACGAAGTCGGGCTTCGTGGAACTGCCCTCGGATACCGACCTGGCTGCCTTCACCAATCCGCAGGCCACCGCCCGCGTCGCCGCCGCCAAGGCGGCCAATGGTGGCACCACGCTGTATAACTACCGGCTCGCCATGGCCACCACCAGCGGCTACACCAACAGCTTTGGCACGACCGTACAGGACGGACTGGCCGAAGTGGTGACCATGGTCAACCGTATCAACGAAGTCTACGAAACCGACCTGGGCGTGCATCTGACGCTGGTCGATGACGAAGACAAGATCATCTACACCAGCGCGAAGACCGATCCCTACAACGGTATCGATCCCGGCAGCGCGAAAATGAATGCGGCCAATGTAAAGAACCTGGCCAAGGTCATCGGCAACGCGAACTTCGACGTCGGCCATGTGGTGGATGGTGCCGGCGACGGCGGCATGGCGGACATCGGCAGCACCTGCGACGACTCGCTCAAAGCATCCGGCAGCACGGGCCGCCCTGATCCCGTGGGCGACGCCTTCTGGATCGACTATGTCTCCCATGAAATCGGCCATTCCTTCGGCGGCCACCACCCCTTCGCCGGCTGCGACGGTTTCGCAGGCTTCGGTGCCTACGACGATGCCAAGTTCGCCGCCGAGCCGCGCAGCGGCACCACGGTGATGGCCTATGCAGGCGTATGCGGTTCCACCGACCTGCAGCCGCATTCCGATCCGTACTTCAACGTCATCAACATCGACCAGATCCAGACGGCCATCGCAGGCACCGGCGGCACCTGCGCGGTGAAGAAGACCAATACCAACAGCCAGGCTGTCATCGACGATGCATCGCTGAAGGCCAATGCAAAGTCCATCCCTGCCAAGACGCCCTTCGCTCTCAAAGTCAGCGCCCGGCATGCGAACCCGAAGGCTGTGCTGAACTACACCTGGGAAGAGGCCGATACCGGCCACCAGGAGACCCGTGTCACCGCGCTCTACGACGCCGGGTCGGGCCCGATCTTCCGCTCGTTCCCCGGCAACACCACCGGCCAGCGCGTGTTCCCCAAGCTGGAAAGCGTGCTGGGCGAGCAGGCCCTCGACAAGGGCGAGGTGTATCCGGCCACGGCCCGCAAGCTCAACTTCCGTGTGACGGTGCGTGACGGCATTGCCACCTCGGACGCCGACAGCAGCGGCCCGACCACCGTCACCGGCAACGTCACGGTGAACGTGGTGAACACCGGCAGCGCCTTCGCGGTGACCGCACCTTCCACGGCCGTGAAGTGGAACGGCGGCTCGGCACAGACGATCAAATGGAACGTGGCCAAGACGGACGCCTCGCCCATCTCGTGCGCGAAGGTGCGCATCGACCTGTCCACCGACGGTGGGCACACCTGGCTGGCCTCGCCACTGGCAGCCTCGGTCGCAAACAACGGTTCAGCCAACGTCACCCTGCCGAAGAACGCCACCACGCAGGCGCGCTTCAAGGTGAGCTGCACCGATAACATCTTCTTCGCGGTATCCCCGAAGAACTCGACGATCTCGTTGTAAGAGTAGAACGACCGCGCCCCGCGAGGGGCGCGGTCTGTCATCACATTCAGCGCCTGACGCCGCCCTCACGGAAGGTTCCCGGTGTTGCCGGAAGATCGTTCCTCAGGAAACTCCAGTACACATCGCCCGGCGCCGCCGCACTGCCCGCATCGCCCGATAGCGTGTCTGCACGCTGGACCAGCCATACCCCTTTTGCATCGCCGTACACCGCCGCCTTGAGTCCCTTGTCCGAGATATCGAGGCGAAGACGCCGTCCCTGCCCGTCACGGCCCTGGTAGCTGCGGATATCCGGATATTTTGCCGCCAGTGCCGGCGGCAGCGGCTGGGCAGCCGTGACTTCAAAGTCATGAGACGTGCCATCAGGCGCAGGCATGCCAATGCGTGCAGGCAACGATGCCAGCGCGCGTTTCAAAGCCGCCAGATCCAGCGTGTACGCCAGATAGTGCGCCGGCGTGACCTTCTGCTGCGAGGAAGCAGGCTGTTCGCGCCAGAAAGAAGATTGATCGGTAGCGTTCACACCCATCCCCACCATGACACCGGCAAACAGGCAGACGCCGAGAAAGACACGTTTCATCACCGCTCCGTCGCACGTTTCATCAGGAAGAAACACGAGCCACCGCCTGCGGATATCATCCGGTATCCACCAGAGCGCGACAGCCATGACGACGATCACCAACGGCGGCGACTACGCCGACATGACGTTCCGCGACATCGACGCCGAAGACACCATGCTCGAAGGCGTCCGCTTCGAAGCCTGTACCTTCAGACAGTGCCGCTTCGACCGCGCCACATTCAAAGACTGCCGTTTCCGCGAGTGCGAATTCATCGACTGTCGTCTCGATCTTGCCACGATCGGAGGCAGCCTGTTCGCCGATGTGCGCTTCATCGACTGCCGTATGCTCGGCATCGACTGGACACGCGCCCGCTGGCCTTCGGTGCAGGCCCCGGAAGCACTCCGCTTCGAACGCTGCCTGTTGAACGATTCATCCTTCTTCGGCCTGTACCTGGAAGGCCTGCGCATGCTCGAGTGCCGCGCCCGCGATGTCGATTTCACCGATGCCGACTGTGCCGACGCGGACTTCGCCGGCACCGACCTGCAGGACGCCACGTTCCGGCATACCCGGTTGACCGGCAGCCACTTCGTCGATGCGGTGAACTATCGCATCGACATCCGTCAGAACGACATACGCAGGGCACGTTTCTCCCTTCCGGAAGCCACGTCCCTGCTGCTGGGACTCGATATCGAACTCGTCGAATGACGTGAACGCCGGGCCCTTGCGGGCCCGGCGCTTCCTGCATCATTCCTCGACCACGACCGGATCGCTGCGACGTCCCAGCAGGCCTGCGGCGAAGGAAATCGCCGCGCCCAGCACCAGCATCACCAGCGTGACCCACGCAGCATGGGAAACGGCGCGAGCGGTGGCGTCGGCAGCTTCGCGGGCCTTCTGCTCGGCCTCGCGCTTCAGCGACTCATACTGGGCCACCGCCTTCTGGTAGGTCTGCACATAGTTGTCGGCGATCTGCCCGGCCTCTTCATGCGACTTGCCGGTACGAGCGGCGATGATGTTCACCAGCGCATCGCGATCAGCCGCATCGACCGCCGGCTTGCCTTCACGACGCACCCGCTCGAACCAGGCGGACAGGTCATCACCCGCGGCCTGCGGCGTCTGGGCTGCATCGGCGGCCTTGTTCTTGCCATCGGCTGCAGCGTTCTGCGCCTGGTCCTTCAGGTGATCCGGATTCAGCTCCGGCTTGCCGGTCTGGCGCAGCAGCGTATCCAGCTGCCCACGCAGGTCGTTCCAGTCCAGCTGGATGCCCTGCTTGTTCATTTCGTTCTTCACGCTATCGGTCACGGCCGGGGCCGCTGCGGCGATGCCCTGGCCGGTCAGCGACAATCCCTTGCCAACGACGCTCGATGCAGCACCGACGGCACTCGACGCCAGGGCCGCCACCAGCCACGTAGTGACCAACGAGGTGATGGCCCAGCTGAGCAGGCCATGCAGACCACCACGCACCGTGGCGACACGGCCGGCGACAAAGGCACCCACCGCCACGGAAATCAGCGTGCTCGCCACCAGCCAGATGCCGGCGCCCGTACCAAGACCACTGACCGGGTTGGCCTCATGCAGCGGATCGATGCTGGCCGCACCGATGGCCGTGCCCAGGACACTGAGTGAAAGATAGGTGACGAGCGAGAAGGTGCAGCCGGCCAGGGCGGCTCCCCAGGACATCCTGGGGCTGACGAAGGGGCGCAGTATCTGAGCCATGGGTAGACCTCTGGTACGGTGGGGGAAGTGGGTGCAGTGTGGAATCGGCGGCCACGTCCCGCCTGACGCGGATGCACCAGCGGCACTAGTGCATTCGCTTCAGGTGACCGCTACCGTGAGCCGTCACCCTTGGCTCATGTCCGAAGCCATTACCGAGGCACGCCCATGTCGTCAGCCGCCAGCCCGGCCGCTCCGCCCACGTCCACCAACCGCCGCCAGTTGCAGCAGATCATCACCGGCCTCAGCGAAGGCGTGATCCTCATCGAGCCTGACCAGTCGATCACCTGGGCCAACGAGGCCGCACTCACGATGCACGGTGCGGGCGGCATCGACGAGCTGGGCGCCACGGTCAGCGAATACCGCGAACGGTTCCAGCTGAGGTACCGCAATAACCACAGGCTGACCGAAGGCAACTATCCCATCGACCGGGTGATCGCCGGCGAGGTATTCGAAGATGTGGTCGTCGAGGTCTTCCGCGATGGCGACGACGAACAGAAGTGGGTTCACCGCGTACGCAGCCTGGTGCTCACCAATGCCGAGGGAGAACCCGACTGCCTCGTGCTCATCGTGGCCGACGCCAGCGACTGGGCCAGCGCGGAACAGCGTTTCGAGCGCACCTTCAACGCCAACCCCGCACCGGCCGTGATCTGTCGCCTCGAAGACAAGCGCTATATCAAGGTCAACCAGGGCTTCCTGGAAATGACCGGTTATACCCGTGAGGCCGTGATCGGCAAGAGCGTCTTCGAAGTGGATGTCATGGAGATGGCCGACCGTCGCGAACTGGGCGTGGAACGCCTCAACGAAGGCGCCACCATCCCGCAGATGCAGGCCGAGCTCAGCCTGCCCGACGGAACGAGCAAATGCGTGGTCGTGGCCGGCCAGCCCATCGATATCGGGGAAGAGGCCTGCATGCTGTTCACCTTCATGGACCTGGAGCCGCGCCGACGCGCCGAAGTGGCCCTTCGCCAGAGCGAAGAACGCTTCGCCAAGGCCTTCCGGATCACGCCGGTGCCGACGCTCATCTGCCATGCCGAAACCTTGCAGCTGGTCGAGATCAACGAAGCGGTATCGCAGACCACGCAGTATGCGACGGAGGAGATCGTCGGCAAGACGATCAAGGACATCGGCCTGCTTGTCACCCGGCAGGCCTACCAGCAGTTCTGCCACGCGCTGGAAGAAACCGGCAGTCTGCTCAATGTCGAATACACCATCGCCCGCAAGGATGGCGAGCATCTGGACTGCCTGATCTCCGCCGAAACGGTGAGCATCCACGAGGTGCGCTGCTATCTCGTGTCCTTCATGGACATCACCGATCGCAAGCGCACGGAAATGGAACTGGTCACCGCCATCGAGGCGGTCATGCAGGATGCTTCGTGGTTCAGCCAGACGCTGCTGGAAAAGCTTGCCAACGTGCGCCGGGCCAATCGCCCGCAGGGAGCCGATGCCTATGGTCTGGCGGACCTCACGGCCCGCGAGAAGGATGTACTGGGCCACATCGCCGAAGGCCTCGCCGACAAGGAAATCGCCGGCGAGCTGGGCCTTTCGCCCAACACGGTACGCAACCACGTGGCCGCGCTGTACTCGAAGATCGACGTACACAGTCGTGGCGAGGCCATCGTCTGGGCGCGCGAACGCGGATTCTCCGCACGCACGGGCAAGAAAACCACGCGTCGCAAGTAGAAAGGGCGCGGATGCACCAGTGGTATTAGTGCATTCGCATGTGGGCCTCGGGCGCCGTCATCGCGATCATGGTCGTGCCGGCCCCTCCCCTTCAACGCCGGCCCCATTCATCACGAGGACATTCCATGGACAAGAACCGCATCGACGGCAGCGTCAAGCAGGCCAAGGGCTCGATCAAGGAAGCCATCGGCAAGATCACGGGCGACAAGCAGACAGAACTGGAAGGTGCCGCCGAGAAGAATCTCGGCAAGGTCCAGCGCAAGGCAGGCGAAGTCGCGGACACGGTGCGCGAAAAGGCCAGGTAAGCAGCTTTCGCAGCCGTTACCTGCATGATCAGATGACCAAGGCCCTGCGCGGTGCTTCCGCGCGGGGCCTTGTGCTTTTCACGGCCGGCCATGCAGGTGCTCATCGGACCACGGGAAGATGTGTTTAGATGGGCGCCCCCGTTCCGGCCGAAGGAGCCGCCGATGCGCAGGATTCGTGGATATATGCCAGGCCTTGTCCTGGCGCTGCCGTTCATGGCCATGGCGGCCCACGTCGCCCCACTCAGGCTGGACATCGCCCGTGCCGCGGTCGTGGAGGATGCGCCCGGCGGCCCCGCACGCCTGGATGTCGAACTGGCAAGCCCCTCGCGTGATGCGTTCGCACAATTTACGGCCGCCCATGTCGGCAAGCGGGTGAGCTTCGTGGCGAACGGCAAGGCACTCACCACCGTCACGGTGCAGGAGCCCATCACCACGGGCAAGTTGTCCATCTCACCCGGTCAGGGCGGTTATGGGCTCAGCGATGTCGAGCTGAAAAAACTTGCCGATCGCCTCGGCAGTGGCAAGGCCACCATCGAGGTCATTGATGCACCCGCAAAATGATCATTGCCCCGTGAGCGGACCCGCCTGCACCTCACGCGCCTGTTAGCGCGTAAGCTGGCCGCCGGCTTTCAGCGTGACCTCGGCATGGCTGAGCGCCCGCGTCAATTTTTCTGCGTCAGTTTTTGATAAAAATCAATTATTTAGGGGAAACAAGCATGGGTGGACGACTTTCGTGAGCGGCAATCCTCTCCCAACCGAAAATCGCAAGGAACTGACCGTCCGCGGTCTCATCCTCGGCGTGATCATCACGGTGGTGTTCACCGCGGCCAACGTGTTCTTCGGTCTCAAGGCCGGCCTGACCTTCGCCACCTCGATTCCCGCGGCGGTGATTTCCATGGCCCTGCTTCGCGGGTTCAAGGATTCCACCATCCAGGAAAACAACGTGGTGCAGACCATCGCCTCGGCGGCGGGCACCTTGTCTTCGATCATCTTCGTGCTGCCCGGCATGATCATGATCGGCTGGTGGGCAGACTTTCCGTTCTGGACATCCTTCGCCGTGTGCGCCCTGGGCGGCACGTTGGGCGTGATGTACTCCATCCCGCTGCGCCGCGCGCTGGTCACCAATTCAGACCTGCCATACCCCGAAGGCCTTGCCTGCGCCGAAGTACTGAAGGTGGGCAGTGGCGACGATGCCGATGCCAACAGCGTGCAGGAAGGCCGTGACGGCCTGCTGGCTGTGCTGTGGGGCTCCATCGTTTCTGCCGTGTTTGCCGTGATCGTCGCCACGCAGGTGTTTGCCAGCGACTTCGTGCGCTACTTCCGCGTCAACGACCGCGGCGCGGTCAGCGGATTCGACTTCAGTCTTTCCTTCGCGCTGTTTGCCATCGGTCATCTGGTGGGTCTGTCGGTGGGCATCGCCATGCTGATCGGCGCGATCATCGGCTGGGGCTGGGGCGTGCCGCACTTCTCCATGCTCGGCGATCTGTCGCAGCCGATGTCCGATCTGGCCAATGCCACATGGAGCCACAAGGTGCGCTTCGTTGGTGCCGGTGCGATCGGTGTGTCCGCTATCTGGACGCTGGCCAAGCTGGTGAAGCCGGTGATCACCGGACTGACCTCGGCCATGGCCGCTGCCAAGGTGCGCAAGGCCGGCAATGCACACACCCTGCCGCGTACCGAGCGTGACATCCCGATCGGTATCGTCGGCCTGGTCACGCTTGCCTGTTTCATTCCGATCGCCTGGTTGCTCGGCTACTTCGGCAACACGGCCGGCCTGGGTGAGCACATCGGCGTGCTGGCCATTGGCGGCGTCGCCTTCGTGGTGCTGATGGGCTTCTTCGTTTCGACGGTGTGCGGCTACATGGCCGGGCTGATCGGCTCGTCCAACAGTCCGCTCTCGGGCGTGGGCATCATCGTGGTGATCACCGCCGCCTTGTTGCTTGTGGCTTTCGTCAAGCCGTACGTCGGCGCAGAGGAAGGCAAGGCACTCGTGGCGTTCGCGCTGTTCATCACTTCCCTGGTGTTCACCGTTGCCGCGATTGCCAACAACAATCTCCAGGATCTCAAGACCGGCCAGCTGGTGGACGCCACGCCGTGGCGCCAGCAGGTTGCCCTGGTGGTGGGCGTGGTCGCGGGCGCGGCGGTCATTCCGCCGGTGCTGGACCTGATCAACAAGGCCTACGGATTCGTCGGCGTAGCGGGCGCGGGGGCCCACGCACTGCCGGCACCGCAGGCGGGCCTGATTTCCGCGCTGGCCCAGGGCGTCATCACCGGCAACATCGACTGGAGCCTTATCGAAATCGGCGCCGGCATCGGTATCGTCATCATCGCCATCGACGAGATCCTGGCGCGTACGACCCGGCGCGTGCGCATTCCGCCGCTGGCCGTCGGCCTGGGCATTTACCTGCCGACCGTGAGCACCCTGATGGTGGTGGTGGGTTCGTTCGTGGGCTGGTACTTCGACCGTCGTGCCGATCGCTCGGCACGGCCTGAAAGCACCAAACAGCTGGGTGTACTGCTGGCGTCGGGCCTGATCGTGGGCGAGAGCATCATCGGCGTGCTGATTGCCGCGATCGTCGCGTTCGCCGACAAGCTGGGCTTCAGCAATCTGCAGACTCCGCTGGCACTGGTGGGGCCGGGCTTTGCCGAGGCGGCACAGTGGATCGGCGGCATCGTTTTCGCACTGGTCGTGTTCTTCATGTATCGCTGGGTTGCCCGCATGGGCAACAGCATCGGCAACCGATGAAACACCCGGTCGCGAGCCGCCTGAAGCAGTCCGCGACCGGCATCATGCATCGCAACATTCACGCCAGATCGATAGGCGTGACCTCTTGCCATTATTGGATCAATCAATTTTATCTAAGGTGATACGTTACCTATGATCCTGAGGGAGCATCCCAGCCACATCCCTCCGGCGATCGATCATTCGTCCCGGCCAAACCAGTGAGGAGTAGCGCGAATGTCGAATGAATCCAAGTGCCCGGTCAATCACACCGCCGGCGGCGGTACGACCAACAGCGACTGGTGGCCCAAGCGCCTTCGGGTCGACCTGCTCAACCAGCATTCCTCCCGGTCCAACCCGATGGACCCGGAATTCAATTACGCCGAGGCGTTCAAGAAGCTCGACCTGGCCGCTGTGAAGAAAGACCTTCACGCGCTCATGACGGATTCGCAGGATTGGTGGCCGGCCGACTTCGGCCATTACGGCGGCCTGTTCATCCGCATGGCCTGGCATAGCGCCGGCACCTACCGCACCGGCGACGGTCGCGGGGGCGGCGGTCGCGGCCAGCAGCGTTTCGCGCCGCTGAACAGTTGGCCCGACAACGTCAGCCTCGACAAGGCACGCCGCCTGCTGTGGCCCATCAAGCAGAAGTACGGCCGCAATCTCTCCTGGGCCGACCTGATCATCCTCACCGGCAACGTCGCGCTGGAATCCATGGGCTTCAAGACCTTCGGCTTTGCCGGCGGCCGCGAGGACACCTGGGAACCGGACCAGGACGTCTACTGGGGTACCGAGACCGTCTGGCTGGGCGGCGACGACCGCTACGGCAAGGGCGGCGCCAAGGGTCCGGACGAAGGCAAGCTCGTGGCCGACCCTGAGATGCACGGCAAGGAAAAGGATCGCACCGACGCCCAGGGCCGCAACCTGGAGAACCCGCTGGCCGCCGTGCAGATGGGCCTGATCTACGTGAATCCGGAAGGCCCCGAGGGCAACCCGGACCCGGTGGCCGCCGCGCACGACATCCGCGAAACCTTCGCCCGCATGGCGATGAACGACGAAGAGACCGTCGCGCTGATCGCCGGTGGCCATACTTTCGGCAAGACGCACGGTGCCGGCCCGGCCGACAACGTGGCTGCCGAGCCGGAAGGTGGCGAACTGGAACAGCAGGGCCTGGGCTGGAAGAGCAGCTTCCACAGTGGCGTGGGCAAGGACGCGATCACCAGCGGCCTTGAAGTCACCTGGACACAGACGCCCACGAAGTGGAGCTACTACTTCTTCGAGAACCTGTTCAAGTACGAATGGGAACTCACCAAGAGCCCCGCGGGCGCCCACCAGTGGGTGGCGAAAGACGGCGCGGAAGACGTGCCCGATGCGTTCGACAAGACGAAGAAGCACCGCGCCACGATGCTCACGACCGATCTCTCCCTGCGCTTCGATCCTGCGTACGAGAAGATCTCGCGCCACTTCAAGGACAATCCGCTTGCCTTCCAGGACGCCTTCGCCCGCGCCTGGTTCAAGCTGACCCACCGTGACATGGGCCCCCGTGCCCGTTACCTCGGCCCGGATGTACCGGCCGAAGAGCTGATCTGGCAGGACCCGGTGCCGAAGGTCGACCACCCGCTGGTGGACGATGCCGACGTGAAGGCACTCAAGGAGCAGATCCACGCTTCAGGCCTCAGCGTCTCGGAACTGGTGTCCACCGCATGGGCATCGGCTTCCACCTTCCGCGGCGGCGACAAGCGCGGCGGAGCCAATGGCGCGCGTATTCGTCTCGCCCCGCAGAAGGACTGGGCGGTGAATCGTCCGGAGCAACTGCGCAAGGTGCTGGAGAAACTCGAAGGCGTACGCAAGGCCTTCAACGAAGGCCAGAGCGGCGGCAAGAAGATCTCCATCGCCGACCTGATCGTGCTCGGCGGCAGCGCTGGTATCGAGAAGGCCGCGAAGGATGCCGGGCATGCCGTCACCGTGCCGTTCTCGCCGGGCCGCACCGATGCGACGCAGGAGCAGACCGACGTCGCATCGTTCGAACCGATGGAGCCGATTGCCGATGGCTTCCGCAACTACCTCAAGGGACGCTACAGCATCCCGGCCGAGGCCTTGCTGATCGACAAGGCACAGCTGCTGACGCTGACGGCACCGGAAATGACGGTACTGGTCGGTGGGCTGCGTGTCCTGGGTGCCAATGCCGACGGCAGCGACCTGGGTGTATTCACCGATCGCCCCGGCAAGCTCAGCAACGATTTCTTCCGCAACCTGCTCGACATGGGCACGGAGTGGAAGGGCACGTCGCCGGGCCGCGAGGCGTTCGAAGGCAAGCAGCGCGGCACGGGCAAGCACCGGTGGAACGGCAGCCGCGTGGACCTGGTATTCGGTTCGAACTCGATCCTGCGTGCGCTGGCCGAGGTGTACGGCAGCTCGGACGCCGAGGGCAAGTTCGTGCATGACTTCGTTGCGGCATGGACGAAGGTGATGGAGCTCGACCGGTTCGATCTGCGGGCTTAAGCAGAAGCAAAAAAGCCGCCCGGGCCTGAAGACCCGGGCGGCTTTTTTGCTTTCTGTAGGAGCGCGCCTTGCGCGCGACCGGTCATCGCGAAAACCCGGTCGCGCGCAAGGCGCGCTCCTACAGGGGTATGCGTTGTTTCAGGGTGCTGCTTGCCACCCGCCACCCAGCGCCAGGAACAGCCCCACTCGCGCCTCCGATACCACCGACTCGGCCTCCGTCAGCGCCGCCTCGGCTTGCACGCGCGAGCGTTCGGCATCCAGGGCACTCAGGTACGGCGTGCGCCCGTTGCTGTACAACTCACGCGCCTGCCGGGAGGCCGTGGTCGCCTCCTCGAACGCACGCTGCAGGGTCTCTTCCCTATCCAGCGCATGCGTATACGTACTCAGTGCCGTCTGCGTTTCCTTCAACGCCTGCAACACCGTCTCGTCGAAACTGGCCAGCGCCACGTCCGCCCCATCGCGCGCCAGCTGCACGCGCAGCTTCGACGAGTGATCGGGAATCGACCAGCTGATCAGCGGGCCAATCGACCAGTAATGCGCCGGCGCCTTGTTGTAATCGTCGAGCAGGCCGTTCGTTCCCAGGTTGCCGCCGAGGGTGACCGTCGGATACATATCCGCCACCGCCACACCGATACGCGCCGTGGCGCCAGCAAGACGGCGCTCGGCAGCGCGAATGTCCGGCCGGCGGCGCAACAGTGCCATGCCATCGCCGATGGGAAGCGGCCGGTCCAGTGCAGGGGCGCGATCACACGACTTCGCATGGGAAGGGATATCGCCGGGCGTATGGCCCAGCAGGGCGGCCAGCGCGTACTCCGAGGCCTCGCGACGCTTGAGCAGTGGCGGCAGCGCGGCCTTCGCAAGATCGACCTGTGTGGCGGCCCGGGTCACATCAAGCTTGTTGCCAAGACCCGCACCGAACATCCGCTGCGCGACGTTGGCCGCGCCTTCCTGAATGGCCACCGTGTGCCGGGCCACCTCGATATCGTGCGACGCCTCGCAGATGCCGATGTAGCTCTCGGTTACCCGTGCGGCCACCGTAATACGCACGAGATCACGCGCCGCCTTCGTCACGTCGGCATCGGCGGAAGCGGCTTCCGCACCCCGGCGTATCTTGCCGAACAGGTCGAACTCATAGGCCGCCTGCACGCCGCCCACGGCCAGGTTGTACACCGGGAGCTTCTCGGTATGCAGCAGCGATTCGGCGGAAATCTCCGTACGGCTCACGCTGGCCGACGCTTCGGACGAAAAGCCGCCCTCGTCCTTCGCGATATCCAGCGCTGTATAAGCCCGGCGCAGGTTCGCATCCGCCACCCGCAAGGCGATATTCGCCTGCAAGGCCTGCTTCACCAGGTCATCGAGCACCGGATCGTTATAGAGCTTCCACCAGTCGTCCCGCGCAGCATACGAGCGATCCAGCGCCGGGCTATCGGCATCGACGAAATCCCCATTGGCACGTGAATCGTTGACCATCGCTTCGGCGGGAAGCTTGTAATCCGGACCAACGGCAGCGCATCCGGTCAGCGCGACCGTCATCGCGCCCAGGAGGCAGGCAAGGCGATTCATGAGTGCGACGCCACCTTCGCGGTGCGGATCGTGACGGTGGCGGTGCGCCCCGCGATCAGCAGGAGGTCGTCGGAAGGATGGTCGATGCTGATCCGCACGGGAATACGCTGGGCAAGCCGCACCCAGTTGAACGTGGGATTGATGTCGGGCAGTTCATGCGCTCCCGCCGCACGTTCGCGGTCGGCGATGCCTGCGGCCACGCTCTGCACGGTGCCATCCAGTGCATCCGGTTCACCCATGACATGGATCGTCACGGGCTGGCCTGGCTTCACGCCATGCAGCCGGGTTTCCTCGAAGTAGCCATCCACGTGGAACGAATTGGCATCGACCATGGCGAACGGCGCGTGCCCGGTGGTGACGTAATCGCCCACGCGAACCACACGATCGTTGAGGAATCCGTCTGCCGGCGCCTTCACGATGGTGCGTTCCAGGTCGAGGCGGGCCGTATCGGCGGCCGCTTCATCCGCTTGCAGACGTGCCTCGGCCGCTACCAGCTTCGCACTCACCTGCTCCGCCGCTTCACGGGCGACGAGGTCGCTCAGCTCGCGATTGCGCGCGGCTTCGCGGCGCAGCTGCTCCACGATGGCCTTCTGTTCACCCACGGCGGCGTCGGCACGACGCACGGCCAGTTCGAAGCGTGCCCGGTCCACCACGAAAAGCGGCTCGCCACGCTTCACGCGCTGGTTGTCATGTACGTACACCTCGGACACCCACCCGGAGACATCCGGCGCCACCTGGATGACATCGGCGCGGATATGCGCGTCGCGCGTCCAAGGCACGTCGTCGTAGCGACGCCACATATGCCAGCCCACGACGAGGGATACACCCACCACGGAAAGCGTGACCGCGGCGGGCCAGAGCTTGCGGACGAACCTAGTCACGGGATGCTCCCAGTACGAAAGCCATGACGCCCGACAGGGCGAGCACATAGATCGCGAAATTGAACAGCGCCGGGTGCCATACCCAGGCATAGAAGCTGGTTTTTCCCAGCACGAAACGCACGGCCGATTTGAGCACGTAGGCCAGGCCCATCAGGGCCAGGAGGGTAGGCAAGTAGACGCCGTGCAGGCTCAGCTCGCCGTAGATTGAGGTGTTCACTGTGGGATGACGGTCAACGGTTGGTCGGATGGAACGGGAGGTGCCGGCTCTGTCGATGGCAGAGCCAGCAGGGCGAGGCGGTAACGCAGAAGGGTGGATGCCACGTCGGGGGCATCGCCGACGATGGATGCCATGCTGTCGCCGATGGCGGCAAGCAGGTCGGCGGGTGGCGGCAGTGCACGATCTTCGTCGAGACACGCTGAAAAGTACGACGCACTGACGGCCATCACACGATCGACCGCTGCCGCCACATGGGCATCGTCAAGCGGGCGGCTGCGCAGTTCGACCAGCGCAACGCACACGCGCAGGTCGCGCAGCGCATCCAGGTGCATCGGCGATTCGCCTTCAAGTAGCGCAAGGCGGGGAAGCTGCTGGGCCGAACGATCAATGGTGGCCGACAGGGCAGCACGCGGATCGAGCGGCCTGCCACGCACCACGAGACGCTTCTGTTCGCGCCAATTCGCACGCGCCAGCCGCTGAGCGGCAATCTCCACGCCGAACGGACGCGCGATGGCCGTCCACACGATGGCGAAGATCAGGCCCAGCAACATGCCAACGCTGGAGTTGGCGAACACTTCGAAATCGGCCGCCGAGCTGTTTCGCAGCACCATGTCACTGATGCTCTGCGAGGTCAGCAACAGCACGCCCATGTTGAAGGCAGGCCGGCCAGTGAACAGGCCCACCGCCAGCAAAGGCGGCGCCAGTACAAAGGCTACGCCGACGAAGGTGGTGACCTGCGGCAGGATATAGAACAGGTATACGAGCGCCACGGCGATGCTGATGGCCTCCCACAGCAGGAAGCGTCCGACCATGGGCGAGGGCGTATCCGAGGCGGCGAAGAAGCCCGTACCCACGGCCACCATCACCACGCCGCCGGCACCTGCGGGCCAGCCGCTGTACAACCATGCCCATGCCGCCAGCACGAAGGCCGACGCGGGAATCGCCGCGGCGTAGAGCATCAGCACATGATCGAAATGGCGACGGCCATCCGGTATGGCTGCGCGATACGACAGCACGGTGGCGGCATGGTCGCGCCGTGAAAACGCCAGGCGTAGCGCGAGGCAGTCCTGCCACAGGTCCACCACGTCGCGCAGGCGTCCCGCTGCGTTGTCCACGGCAAGGGTGGCGAGGACAGGCCTGCCCAGGGTCTCCCGCCATCCGGCGATGCGCGCACGCAGTGCATCCCCCTGCGCCGGCGTGCCATCCGCGCCCTGCTCCAGCCAGTCCACCACGTCGCCCAGCAGGGTGGAACATTCGCGTATATCACCGTCGTGCGGGATGGCGTGGATCGCGTCGGTCAGCGACGCGACCTGCGGCACCAGCATGGTCATGCGAAAACGGATCTGGCGCGCCTCGTCGGTCTGCGCGCGACGCGAGGCATCGAAGCCCAGGTGAGTGATCAGGCCATCGAGCCCCACGATGTCGCCCAGCAGGCGCAATCGCAGCGGCACGCGTTCACGACGCCCCGTGGCGCGCAGGCGCTGCGCCACCCAGGCGCCGGCATCGTCCAGCAGCGATGCCACCCGGTCGTCGATGACCGGCGACACGCGACTGGGAAACAGTACCGTGCTGACCACGCTGGCACACACGATGCCCAGCAGGATCTCTTCCGAACGCGCCACCGCGATATCGAAGATGGTACCCGGCGCCATGATCGCAGGTACGGCCACCAACGGTGTCGTATACGAGGCCAGCAGGAAGGTATACGTGCTCGGCTTGTTGTCCAGCAGCGCCAGATACAGCGACAGCGTGCTCCACAGGCCGATCGCCAGCACCATCAGCACGGGGCTCGAGGCAAACATGGGCACCAGCACCAGCGCCATGCCCGCGCCGATCACCGTTCCCATCGCGCGATACACCGCCTTGGAGCGTGTGGCGCCGGACAGCGGGTGCGAGACGAGATACACCGTCGCAAAGGCCCAGTACGGGTTGGGCAGGGCAATGAGCAACGCGATGTAGAACGCGAGCACGGCCGCGAGGAAAGCCTTCCCCGAGTAAAGCCATTCGGATGCCGTCGGCAGGTTCATGGTTCAGCTGTCTGCGTCGTCCCGCTCGCCGCCCACGACATCCTCGAGGGTCTGAAGCACGCGTACCGCCGCTTCGATGTCCTCGGGAGGCAGGCGGTCGAATACCTCGCGGCGCACGGCGATGAGCCGCGCCTCCAGTACATCGGCCAGCTCCTGGCCTCGTTCGGTAAGCCACAGCGTCTTGGCGCGGCGGTCGTCCGGATCGTTCTCGCGCACCACCAGGCCCAGCTCCACGAGCTTGTCCAGGGTGCGCACCAGCGTGGGACCGACAACGCCGACCTGCTCGGCCAGCGTCACCTGGTTGATGCCGCCCTTCGAGCGGCTGATGAAGATGAGAGGCACCACGCTCGCCGAGGTGATGTCCATGTCGCCCAGGCGCAGGTCGACCAGCCGCATCCAGCGCCGGCTCGTGGCCGGCACCAGGGTGGTCAGTCGCATGTAGAGCTTGTCGCGAGGCTTCATGGCGAAAATGATAGAAGCCTATTAGTTGCCAAGACAAGCAAAATTTTCAGGGGCGGCTGTTTTCCATTTCTACCCGGATCAATTTCACGGCAACCCCGGTCAGGGCAGACATTCGATCAGGGCACGGACCGTTTCCTCCGGCGCCGTCAGCATGCAGTGGTGATCCACATCCAATTCGATCACCTTGCCGCGCCCCGCATTGCGAAATCCTTCGTAGCCCTCGCGTACCGAAGGGATGTTGGTGCGCATGCAGTGCACGTAGGCCTGCGCAATCGCCTCGATGCCGACGATCGAGGACAGTGGTTCAAGAAAGGTTCGCGGTGGCTGGTCGACCAGACGCGGTTGCACATGCGCGATCACGTCGGCATCAGTCACGCCGAAGACATCGAAGGGCATGGGCGCCAGCAGGCGCGATTCGGCGGCCAGCGTCGCCAGGAAGTCTTTCGTGGCAGGGGCCGCGTAATCCGCCACCGAACGGCCGGACGACGGCACGATGGCGTCGAGGTAGATGATTGCCCGTACCTTGCCGGGCATCCGTGCGGCGACGCCTGCCGCCACAAAGGAACCATAGCTCCAGCCTACGAGCACTACCTCGTCGAGGCCTTCCATGAAGAGATGGGCTTCGAGATCGTCGATGTGATCGGACAACCCGATGTCTGCCGTTGCTTCACGCCGGCGATCCCCCATGCCGGATAGGGTCGGTGTCGTGACGCGGTGTCCTTGGGCACGCAATCGTGCGGCCACCGTGTTCCACACCCATCCGCCGTGCCATGCGCCAGGGACGAGCACAAAGGTCGAAGCGTTCATCGATAACTCCATCGTCGGAAATGGAACCATCCTAGAAACACGGGCACTCACGAATATCGGCTGATTGAAGTGATATTTGCTATTCCCTCCCATGATGTTCGTTCATTTATCACGGAGGTTGAGCATGGGCCGGGCCTGACGAACACGGAATCCGTCAACGATGAGGCATTCGGACATGACGGCCATGCCCCCTCGCACCTATCACTGGGACATCCCCACCACACGGCAGCTTTCCATGTCCCTCCACAAAGATCCCGATTTTTTCATCCTGCTGGCAGACAATCATCGGCGACTTACCGGCAAGTCACTTGTGCCCGAAGGGCTGACCCCGCAGGAAGGCGCTGCATGGCTTTACGAGGCGGCTCCCTTCGGCATCCTGGCCCACAACACGCTGCCCGATCCCGTGTTCGTCTACGGCAACCAGCGCGTGCAGCGCATCTTCGGCTACAGCTGGGAGGAAATCACCGCCCTGCCCTCGCGCCTGTCCGCCGAAGCACCGGAACAGGGCGAGCGCCAGGCGTTTCTCGACCAGGTCAGTCGGCACGGCTATGTCTCGGATTACCGGGGCATCCGCATCACCCGCGACGGGCGTCGTTTCTGGATTGAGAACGTCACGGTGTGGCAGCTCACCGATGCTGATGGCACGCATCGAGGACAGGCGGCGATGATTCCTTCCGTGCGATATCTTCCCGACGATATCCCGGTCACGGGCTGCTAAGCGCCACGCAGGTTCTACCCGACACAGAACGTCGATGCGAGCATGAACAGGCAGCGTGCGCGAGAGCATGCTGCTCCCGCGCACGCCTGACTTACTTGTTACCGAACATCGCGCGCACATCGGCCTTGAAGGCACGATTGCTGTCCGGCCGGCCGTAGAACATGTGGCCACCCGGATAGATCGCCAGCTTCACCCGCTCTGCCTGGCCGAACGCCGGCATCTGGTCGAGGATCATCCGCGACGCGAAGAAGGGGCACGACAGATCGTTGTAGCCATGCGCGATCAGCACATGCATGTTCGGGTCATTCGCGATGGCCTTGCGCAGGTCGGCCACCGGCTTGTCGTCCGGCGAGCCCCGATCCCAGGCTTCGTTCACCTTGTCGGACAGCGCCTCGTAATGCGCATCGGCCTTCCAGCCCACCTCGCGGGTGATGAAATCCACCATGGCACTGGTCGCCGGAGCGATGATCGCCTCCAGGATCGGATCGCCCGACTGCCGGTGGGCCGAGCCCGGGAACGGATCCCATGCGGTCACGTTGGAGTCGTACACACTGCCGATCTTCTTGTCGGCGCGATGGCCTTCGCGCAGGAAGGTACCGATGTCCACACGGCCATCGAGCTTCGCGACCAGCGCGGGATCGAGACCCGTATAGCCGGCCACTTTCTGTACCATGCGGCCCACGGCGCCGGGATCGGAACGCCCGGCCAGGAAGTCCACCACGAAGTCCTTGCGGACGTAGTTTTCGACCTCCTGCACCGCCTGCGGCGAGAACCGGCCCTGCTCTTCGAAGTGACCGGCTGCCATCGACGGCAGGTTGATCATCCAGGGCAGCGGCGACAGCGAATCCCCGTCGCCGATGGCCGCCGGATCGATATACGGCGACACCATCACCAGGCCGTTCACGCCCACGCCCATGCTGGTCTGCAACGTGTAGGCGATGCGAGGCGCGCGATAGCCGCCGTAGCTCTCACCCACCACGTACTTCGGGTCGCGAAGACGGCCGTTCTTCACCAGCCAGTCGTAGACCACGCGGGACAGGTACTTGATGTCCGTCTCGGTGGCGTAGAAGTCCTTCTTGGTGGCGTCGTCGTCTTCCAGCGAGCGGGAGAAACCCGTGCCTACCGGATCGATGAAGACCAGGTCCGTCATGTCGAGCCAGGTGGCCGGATTGTCCTTGGTGACGGCAGCATCGGAAGGCGCATTGCCATCCATGCCGAACTGCACGCGCTTCGGCCCGATGGCCCCCATGTTGAGGTACACCGACGAGGCGCCAGGGCCACCGTTGAAGGCGAACGTCACAGGACGGCCCGGCCCCTTATGCGGCACCACATAGGCCGTATAGACCACTTCGGCGATCTTCTTGCCCTTGTCGTTGCGCACCACGATGGTGCCCACCGTCGCCTCGTAGGACAGGCTGTGCCCATCGACATTCACGCTCTGCCGGATGGTCTTGTCGGCTGGCAGTGGCGGAAGGTCCTGCTCGGGCTTCTTGTCTTCATGCGCCGACGCATCGGGCTTCTTGTCATCCGCAAAAACATGCGGCGATGCAAGCAGGGCGGCGGAGCACAGAATCGTGAACCAACGCAGGCGTTGCCTGCCTGAGAAATACGAAACCCGGGCATCGGGTGAGGGCGATATCGGATACGTCATGGGACATCCAGCAATAAGCGTTCAATGCGTCTGTCCAGGCAATGGACATCCCCTCCATTAACGCCCGGCCAGCTTCCGTGCCCCCGTGCCATTGGTCATACAAGACGATATTTCGACAGGTCACTGCGACAAAACGCCCGGACACATGATCGATCCGCACCGATCTGCCTCGTTCTCAATGCGGCACCGTCTCCAATCACCGATATGAAGACACAAGGTCATGTTTTTAGGACTAATCCTATATGCGTATGCGGCATGTCACCGATAGCTTGGACAGGTGGCTTTCCCCAGGCCACCACACCAGTTACGAGGAATGACCGATCATGAAAGCATCCCGGAAAGCAGCGTTTCTCTCCCTCGCCGCGCTTGCAGCTCCCTTCGCCGAAGCAGGCGATATCGACACCCGCACGCGGCGAACCGTCGCCGATAACCAGCGTTTCAGTGTCGACGTATTCACCGGCGTACTGAACAACCGGTCAACGGAAAGGGTTTATGACGAAGGCCAGCGCCTGAGCCAGTTGAACTGGCGCACACGAGCCGCGCCGGTCATCGGGGCAGACTTCAGGTTCCATATCAACGACCGCTGGTCGTGGGATACCCAGGCATGGACGAGATTGAAGTCGGGCAACACGCTCATGACCGACTATGACTGGCTCGGCAGGGATGCCGGCATCAACGAATGGACCGATTACTCTCGGCATGGCGATACGCGCCTGAAAACGGCTTATGGCCTGGACACACGCGTCGGCTACACCTTCGCCTCGTCGGGTGACTTCGCGTTTCGTGCCGTAGCCGGATATCGACTCAAGAAGCTGGCATGGCATGCCACGAAGGGAAGCTACATCTATTCGTCTTCCGACCCCGAAGAGGCATTCGATCCGGAATCCTTTCGCGACACGGTCGGTTACGACAACGACGGCTCAGGCGTGAAATATACGCAGCGCTGGCGAGCGCCCTACCTCGGCATGGGTACCGATTATCAAAGAGGCAAGCTGACTCTCTCCGGCGAGATCTCAGGTTCGCTGTGGGCGCGCGGCAAGGATCATGACAATCACATCGAACGAGAGTACGTCTCCGGAATGAAAGGCGGCCGTTCGAAGATGATTGCCGCATCGATCAAGGCCGACTACGCCATCGATAGCCGATGGTCACTTTTCGCCCGGACCAGCTACGAGAAGTATTACGAAAAGAAAGGCCTGGGCAAAGGACATATCGAAGGCGAAGCCGTGGCATTCCGTGCCAGCATGTCGAATCGAAGCATGATCGTTAACCTTGGCGCCTCATATCGATTCTGAGCCTCATCTATTTCCGTCTCCTTGACGGAACCCGGCGCAACTGTGGGGAAACAGGGCGCCGGGTGTTTTTTCCCGAATGTTACGATCACTGGGACAACGTACCGCGTGGCGTGCCGGAGGGATCGTAAGAGGACAAGAAGATATCCCAGAACGAGCGCTCGCCGTCGCGCCTTGAGACCGTATCGTCCGTTGTCTGCAATACGCCCTGGCTGACCAGGACGACGCCATTGCCTGAGTATCCAAGCCGGTCGGAGAGATCAGGATGCTCGCTGAAGAAGCCATACCGCGCGTCATCTACGTTGAACGTGTCGGCCTTGTCAGCCGCAGGGGCGCCCGCCGACATCGTACCGATGGTGGCCAGGATGGTCGCCGACAAGCGCAGGGCTTCCCGCCACCCGGGATTCCGGGCGAGGGCCAGCAAGGCATCGGTACTATCCCCAAGGCCCACGCCCACCAGGATGTAGACCCCCGATACCTCGACGATCGCCGCACTTTTCGCCAGCGCGGGTGCAACACCTGCCGACGCCAGGTAGTCGGCGATACTGGCATACAACAGCCCGGAGGTACCCACGACGCCCAGCGTATGACCCACCCCGGGAGCCACAATGGCAAGTACCGAGACGCCGGCCAGCGAAGCCGCATTCCCGACGGATACCACGGCGGCCTTCTGCACAGCCGTCAGCCCCGTACTGACGCTCGCACTCAGCACAACGACACCTCCTCCGAAAGTGGTCACCTTAGCGACCATGGGCCACGACGAAACGACGTCGGCATGCTCTCGCCCTTCATGTCGTATGCCATGCTCCGTGTCGTTGACACGGGATCGTGCCGGTGCAATCGGCGCAGGATTGTCCACGGATGCAGGAGTGGGGGCCCGGGAATCAACGAACGGATATGGCGTTTCCGGAGGTACCGGTACCTGCACAGGCCACAGGGGAAGCGGCCGCATGCGTGCCTCGTCGCTGGCTGTCCAATAAAGGACATCGGCTGCAAAATCGATCGTTCCGGGTGCCACGCGGATATGGTCGGCAACCGCCGCAGGAGCGACACGCCGCCTGACGTAATCGATGAAGTACTCCCTTGTCTGTGTTGACTCGTCAGTCGATAGCGGCAGGTCCGCCACGTAGGCTTGCTGCACCATCCTAGCAAGTTTCCCTACAGCCTTCAGCGCGGCCCGTGGTGGCAGGGTGTCGGCAGGCTGACTGGTTATCCAGCCCGCGAGATAACGTAGATTGGCGTCTGCCTGAAAGCGGTGGGAAAACGTCGCAAGGGTGACGGGCGGCGACGCTTGCTCTTCGTCACCCCGGTACAACGCGGAAAAGACATCAAGAAACTTGAAGGCAGATGCCCGGGCACCGGCATCGGTCGCTACCGGCCCTGCGCGCAGAAGCATATCCATGGCTTCAACACCATTGATTCTGGAGACACCGATGTCGTCGCGCCCCACGTCCCTGTTCAAGGCGTACGTGTGACGCAACAGGACGTCCAGCGATGGCCTCCAGCGAAATGCATCCGCCATCTCCGAGAAGGGCACGGCCAGCTGCCCGTTGATGCCGAACGGACGGAAGAATGTGACCAGCATTCCGTGCGGCACCGGACTTTGCAGGGAGAAGCTTCCATCAGGATGCGCTGTCAAGGAATCCGGATCGCTGTCGTAGTCCCGGCAGAATCGCTTGAACGCGCCATCCTGGCGCAGATCGAGCCATGCAGCCGCCGCAACGTTCTCGGCATCGGATTGCAGGACCGTCTGTTTCTGCGAAGCGACATAGGCAGAAGGAGTGTGGTCCAGAGGAAGATCAAGAGGCATGGGGATAGAAGTGGGCCACATCGGCCGTCACGGCCATTGCCGGTGGATGCTACGCAAGCCCCCTATTCAGACCTGTCGCTTCCTGGCCCCATGGAGTGTAGGCGCGCTGCCCTCAGCGACCTCGGCCTGACACAGGAGTTACTCCGGGGAGAGCACGGACTCCCTTGGAAGGTCCACGCCGCGACGCTGCCGTGTATCGGAGACGATCTGGCCTGCGTCGAGCTTGATCACCCGATCGGCGACATGAAAGTAGCGGTCATCATGACTGATGGCCACGACGGTCTTGCCCTTTGCCTTGAGTTCGGGAAGCAGCGTGCAATAGAAATAGTCGCGGAAATGCACATCCTGGTCGGCGGCCCACTCGTCGAAGAAGAAGATCTCGCGATCCTCGGCGTAGCACTGGAGCAGGGCAAGGCGTTTGCGTTGCCCCGTCGAAAGCGTGATTTTCGATAGCTCGCCGTTCTCTACGCTCACCACAGAGCCAAGACCCAGCGAATCCAGCAAGGCCCTGGTCCGCTCATCAGGTAGCACATCACCCCGATCATCGAGCACATGGGGAAACAGGAAGAAATCGCCGAACACGCCGGTGAACCGGCTACGGTGCCGCCGACGGTCCAGCCCGACCGCGAGACCGTCGACAATGAGCTCACCGGTATGGGGTGTGATCAGCGAGGCCAGAAGGAGTAGAAGTGTGGACTTTCCGCTTCCGTTGCCTCCCACGATAAAAAGAAGCTCGCCTTTGCTGACTTCCAGGTCGAGGGGTCCCAGGGCAATACGCCCATCCATCTCGCCGGGATACGCATAGCTGACGCCACGCAGAGCCATGCTTTGCCATGGTTCGCTTCCGCGATTCACCCGGTGCGACGCAGGCAAGGCATCGCGATCCAGATCAAGACCCACCTTCTGAAGATGGCGAAGGCTGGCCGTCCCTGCACCGACCTGCCTCGCTGCACTGACGATGAAAGCCACCGGCCCGCTCAGGAACAATGCACCGATGACAAAACGGAGCAAAGTCGCCTGCGGCAGCGACAGAACGACATAGCCGAGATAGACGATGACGAATACGGATGCATAGAGCGCGGCCGACGACCAGGCTTCGTTGAAGCCCAGTCCGGTGTGTACCTGGACAGTGAGCCGTCGCGCATGATCAATGGCCGGACGGATCAGCGCCTCCTCGACATGCCTGCCCCGCTCTGTATTGAGCGTCATCTCCTTCTTGCCTTCGCTCAGGAAACGAAAGTATTCGAATACCTTTTCATTGGCCTCACGCAGGCGATCAAAGCCTCGTCGAAGGAATCGTTCCAGCACAAGCGATGCGGCCATGGTGGTACTGAGGAACGCCAGCAGCACGCCGAGCAACGGCAGGGAAATGCTCCCCAGGTACACGGTGTACAGCGCCACCAGGAGCACGTTGTAGGCCAGCAAAGGGGCAACCAGCACCAGCGGTGCGATGCTCGCCACATCCTCGATGAGCGAGCCGAAGATGGTGTGCTTGTCGTTGGCGAGCTTTTCGTACTCCAGTTCGATGAAGCGACGGGAGAGATCCAGGCGAAGCTGCGCCACAAGCTCGCCGCCAAGCCGCGCCAGGATGAACTGCGACACCGTGCTGGCCGCCAGCACCGCAAGCAGCCAGCCGGCACCTGCAAGCAGCGTGCGCACGGGATCGGCAGGCAGCCCGTGGGCGGCCATCTCGTTGATGTGCGAGAGCAGCATCATGGTTGCCAGCGCACTGGTGGCCGACAGCGCCACGGCACCGGAAACCAGTGTCTTATGCCGCAGGATGAAACGTCTCAGGATCATCGATACGTCCATCCCCTCCGGTGGCGTCAGGGGCATCGTGCCAGACGGCTACGAAAATTACCTGCCACGTTTTACATGTAAATTCGGCAAGTTCTCCCATGTCTTTGTCCGGGACTCTTCAGAATGGTCCGATGGCGTCGTCGCAGAAGCGCCCGCTGCGATGCACGTCCTTCTCGTTCCGGGCGCAGACCCATAACACCAGGGAGTACTCCAATGCAGACCGACAAGATCCTTGCGGGTTGGTTGAGTGGTGCCGATAGCGTAGGTGGGTACGACAATCCGGCGGGCTCGCTTTACACCGAGGGCCTGGCCAAGACGATGAACGCGATGACCAACCCCGAAGTGGCCATCGGTACGAACTGCAGCTCGTGTACGGCCTCCCGGCCGGGCTTCTGCTGCTAACTGACCAGCGGTAGTGGCGATAGCCGTGGCAGGCCGCCACGGCTATCTCTCGCCCACACCGGGCACCCTTTCGGGATTCACGGGACAGTCCATGGACGCCTCCGCGCCGCTGAACGCCTTCGCACCGGTCATTGCTTACCTTTCGGCCGACGTGCGTCGGCAGCTCGCCGCGGACATCTCCGCCCAGCCCGGCCTGGACGACACGGAACGCCAACGTGTTGCCGAAGTGGCCGACAAGGCCCTGATATCCAACGCGGAGCGCAAGCTCAACCGCGTCCTGCTTCTGGAACTGCACGCCGCGAAACTCGGCGGCGAACTTCCCGACGGAACGGAACAAGAGCGCTTTGCCGCCTTCATCGAAAAAGCGCTGACCGCCGATTTCATCGCTGCATTAGGTCGCCGCTACCCCGTACTCGCCCCCCGTCTGTTCCGCGCCCTCGACCAGCAACGCCGTGCCATCGTTGCGATGCTCGAACGACTGCACACCGACCGCGACCTGCTCGCCACCTTCGCAGGCACCGACCTCGGCGCGCTGCATACGCTGCATCTTGGCGAAGGCGACGTCCACGAATCGGGACAATCCGTCGCAAAGCTTGGCTTCGCCGGCGGCACGCTGATGTACAAGCCGCGCTCGCTGCGCGTGGACGCCACCCTCGAACGCTTCCTCGAAACGATCTTCCAGGGCGATGCCACGCGTATTCGCGTACCAGCCGTACTCGATCGGGGAAGCTATGGCTGGGCCCATCACGTCGATCATATTTATTGCGCCGACGATGGCGAGCTGACGGTCTTCTACCGCAATATCGGGCATTGGCTGGCCGTGATGCGCCTGTTGGGCGGTACGGATATCCACTACGAAAACCTCATCGCATCGTCCATCACCCCTTACGTGGTGGACGTGGAAAGCCTCTTCGTCATCGAGTTCCCCCTGCCACCAACGGGCAAGGGCGAAGCGGTGGACCTGGCCCAGGAGCTGATCCGTTCGTCGGTACTGCGTACCGGACTGGCGCCGTTCCGTTCGCCGACACTGGGCATGGATGGCGTGGACATTTCCGCCATCGGCGCGTTGCAGGGCGAACAACCGAAGGTGCAGGCGCCCAAGATCATCAACGCGGGCACCACCCAAGCACGCGTGGGGCTCGTCAGCGTCGACATCGATGCCGCCAGGAACCACCCATGCGACAACCCCGACATTTCCCGCTTCTGGGAAGACATCGTCACCGGCTTCCTCACACTGACCGAACGGCTGATGCAGATGCACCGCCGTGGCGCCCTGATGCCCTTGCTGCACGCCTTCGTCGGCTGTCGTATCCGGCAGATCCTGCGCCCCACGCAGGCCTATGTGGAAGTGATGCGGATGCTCTGGCACCCGGCATCGCTGCATGACGAGAAGGCGGCCATCGACCGCGCCAACGACCTGATGACACGCAATGCGCAGGTGATGCCCATGGCACCTTCCGATCCGGCGATCATCGCCTGCGAAATCGATGACCTGCGCTTCGGCGACATTCCGGTGTTCGCCAGCATGCTCGATCGCGCCCAGCTTGACGAAGTATTCCAGGCCTGGGCCAGCATGCGCGTGGAGCTGGAAGAACTGACCATCCGTGGTGCGCTGGTCACGGCGCATCTCAACGTGCGCCTGAACGACGACAAACGCCTCCCCTACGATCTGGCGGCCCGCCAACCGCATGCACGGGATCTGGACCGGCGCCGGAGGGAACTGGCACGACAGACCATCGAGCAGCTCCTGCATCTTTCCGTACGTGGCGACGATGGCACCATCACATGGATCAGCCCTGTGCTCGGCCGCAGCGGCTGGACGATGCGCACGCTGCAACCCAACCTCTACGTCGGCATGAGTGGCATCGCCGTTACGCTGGCGTCCTACATCGAGGAAATGAACAGCGGCCGCGCCGATGCTGTGGAAGGACTGGAGCAAGCCCTTGAAGGTGCCCTTCGCGTACTCAGGGCATCGGAGCGAATAGACGACACCGATGCGGTAGGTGGTTTCGTCGGCCTGGCCTCGCAGGTGCAGGCGTGGCTCACCCTCGACCACCTGCGCCCTGACTCGGGCTACCTGCACGATGCCGTGGAGCAGGCCGCGCGCCTGGAAGCCAGGCAATTCGAAGGCGAACAGATCCTCGACATCCTCGAAGGCGTGAGCGGTGCCATCGTCCCCTTGCTCAACCTTGCCGAAGCCACGCGCGACAGGCGCTGGCTGGCCGTGGCCGCGCGTGCTGGCCGGTATCTGGAATCGACAGCCATCATCGACGAACAGGGCGCGCGCTGGCCGGCCTCCGTATTCGATGAACCCCTGGGTGGCTTCGCTCACGGCGCCACCGGCACCGGCTGGGCATTGACGCGGCTGGGCCTGAGCGATGCGGGAAGTGACGACGATCGCCATCGCTGGCTTGCCCTGGGTGAGCTGGCGTTCGACTTCGAGGAATCCCTCTACCACGAGCCGTCGGCAAACTGGCTCGATGTCCGCAAGCCGGAGAGCCGCGACTTCGCCGACAGCTGGTGTCATGGCAGCGTCGGCATCGGTTTCGCCGCATGCGATCTTTACGAACGCACACGCCACCCGCGTCATCTGCATGCGTTGCGCCGCGCCGTCGCCGCCGCTGCGCGCGGTGGCTGGGGCCACAGCCATACGCTATGCCACGGCGACCTCAGCACCTGGGAACTACTGGAGCGCGCTGCGCATATCGATCCGTCGCTGGTGCCCGTAGCCGCCATGCCCGGCATGGCCCTGATCCTCTCCAGCATCGAGGAACACGGCATCGTCGGTGGCCTCGCGCGAGATGCCTACAATCCGGGGCTGATGAGTGGCGTGTCCGGCTCGATCCTGCAGCTGTGCCGCATGCATCGGGACAGCCGCATTCCTTCGCCATTGCTGATGGAATATCGCATGCAGGCCACGTCAGCGGCCATGCGCAGGGAGCGTGAAATCGAAAGCGCCTGATGTGGAACAGGATCATGCCCGTCGTTGAGCGACGGGCATGATCGACCGCATCACTCCGCGCGGATGACGGCGGAATCGCCCGCCCCTGTCACCGACACCTTGCTGCCGGCCTGCAGACCCTGCACCTGCGGACCCGGCTGCACCAGGCTTACGGTACGACCATCGTCCATCTTCACGCTCACCATGTAGTGCGCGGACGGACCCTGCCCGGCGACATTGCCGCCGATCTGATCGCCGGTGTCCGCTGCATTGCGAGCCACCACCTGTTCGGTCACACCACCGCCGAGCTTACCGAGCGACAGGCCACCCAGGAGCGCGCCGACACCGCGGCCGACCTTGCGACCCTGTTTGTGCTGGTCGCTTTCGTCATCGCCACGGTTGTCGATGGGCTTGATCTGCATGACGACGCCATGGCGCACATCGTCAGCCAGGACGAGGGAAGGAGCGAGCGCAAGAGCCGCCAGGAGGGCGGCAAAGATCCATTTCATACGTCACCTGAGAGCGGTTGCGGGAGGTGCGCCCGTACGCCGGGCGCCGGCGTACATCAGCTCTTCTTCGGCTTGCCCCAGCTGCTCATGTAAGGCTTACAGCGTTCGCCGTTGAATTTGTAGTCGTCGATGATGCCGTCGCGATTGGCGAAGAACACCACGACGCAATGCGTCTGGGCGGGTACCCAGTAGTCGTAGTAGGAAATGGTCTGCATCACGCCACCGGGCGTGGGGCCTGCCCCCAGCGTGCTGGTGGAACCCTTCGCGTGATAGGCCTCGGTACCGAAGTGATACTCGTAGGCGGTGGCACCATTTTCCATTTCGGTCTGCTGGAAGCCGCGATCGACGGGCCACTGCATCAGCAGATCGGCGGCCTCATGCCCGATCCAGGCATCGGCCACGGCCGATGCACCACGGGTATCCGCGGTACCGGCGAGGGTGGCAAACGAAAAGCCGCTGGCCAGCAGGCCCACGACGAAGGCACGGATCACATGCTTGGTCATATCCCTATTTCCCCTTTTCCAACGGCGCGATGATAGCCAGCAATTCCCTTGCTTCGCCACCCCGGCGTTCCGGACACCCACGTTACGGTGTCGGAGGGTCAGCGCCGGGCGACGGCCATGAGGGCTGCCGCCCGGTGAAACCGGTCAGAAGAACTTGTAGTTGAACGACACCGTCCAGGTGGAGCCCGGCGCGTAGTAGAGATTGCTGGCGTCATCGAGCACGAAATACTTCCGGTTCAACAGGTTGTCGCCGTTGAACTGCACGGAGGCGTGATCGTCGAACGCGTAGCGGGCCATGGCGCCGACCAGGGTCTGCGATGACTGATACAGCCGGATCACGCCGTGACCGTCATCGATATCGGCCTTGGACGGCCCCTGCCAGTTCACGCCGCCACCCACGGTCAGGCCGCTCCATGCTCCCGGCAGCGTGTAGGTGCTGAACACGCGGACCAGCGTGCGTGGCAGCGATGGGCGAAGTGCGCCGCCATCCGGCGACTTCACGTTGAAATGCGACCAGCCCAGCGTGCCGTTCCAGTTGCTCGTGAGTGCGCCGGATGCCTCGAACTCGTAGCCTCGCGAGCGCGTGCCATCCACAGAGCGGTAAGCCTGCGTGGTGCCGTCGGGCAGGTAGACGCCGGGCAACGCATCGGCTACGTGATCCTGCCGGGTATCGAAGAACACCAGCGAGGTATTGAGCGCCCCGTCGAAGTGATGTCCCTTGATGCCAATCTCGCGGCTGGTACCCAATACCGGCTGAAGATAGCTTCCATCTGCCCGGCGGTTGTTCTGCGGGTCGAAGATCTGCGTGTAACTGACGAATGTAGAGTAATCGGGAGTGATGTCGTAGATCAGGCCGGCATACGGGATCGTCTTGCTGGCTTTCAGGTGATAAATACCAGACGTGCTGTCGTTGGTATCGTTCTTCCAACGAGCATAGCGCGCACCGACCACCAGCTTGAGCGGATCGGCGAGACTGAGGCGGGCTGCCGCGTATGCACCGCTTTGCTCCGTCCGGGCGATGGACACGCGTTCGCTGGACGACGAAAAATCCGGGTACGGATAGTTGCCATTCCATGCCAGGAAATTGCCGATATCCGGAAGATCGCCGTGCGGGTAATCAAAGTAGTCGGTGCGATAGTGCGAATCGGTAAGGCCTACGACCAGTTCATGCTCACGGCCGAAGGCCGAGAAGGGGCCAGATGCGTAGACATCCACGTTGTTCTGGCTGCCGCGCTGGAAACTCTTGTAGGCATAGGGAGTGAGTCCTTCGCCCGTCTGCCGGTCCGGTGCGCCAAAAACGTAGAACAGCGCCGAGTCGGCATTCGTCTTGCGATGGCTTGCCATGGCATGGATCTGCCAGCCGTTGTCGAAGCTGTGTTTCAGATCGACGAAGCCCGTCTGCGTGGTGTTGTTCCAGTGGGTCCAGTCCGCAGCCGAAGAGAAGCCGCGCGGCCATTTAATGAAGCCCCCGTCGGAGAACAGCACGGGATACGAGCCCCATGTCACCCCTGTGGGACGCGTCTTCTGCCAGTCGTAGCCCACGCTGAGCGTCGTGTTCTCGTCCAGGTCCGCATCGATCACACCATAGGCCACGTTCTTCTGGCTGTGATAACGATCAATATAGGAGTCGCCATCCTGATGCGCCGCCACGAAGCGGCCACGCACGCTGCCCGAGGCGTTGAGCGGTGTAGACGCATCGACCGTCTCGCGTTGCGTATTCCACGAACCGTAGCTCACGGAAACATCGGCCTCCGGCGTACGGCTGTCCGCATGCTTGCGCACGAAGTTGATCATGGCCGACGGGCTACCCGCGCCGCTCAGCAGGCCGGTGGCACCACGCACGACTTCGATGCGCTCGTAGATCGACGGGTCCAGCGACGAATCGGCCGAACTGATGTTGAGGCTGGATGCAATGGGCACGCCATCGTACGACATGTTTTCGATCTGGAAACCACGCGACCAGAACACCACGCGCTCGGAATCGTAGGCGGTGGAATTCACGCCGGTCGTATTGTCCAGCACGGCGCGAAGGCTGGTGAGGTTCTGGTCCTTGATGCGCTGCTCGGTGATGACGCTGATGGACTGCGGCGTGTCCTGTAGCGTGAGTGGCAATCGTGTGGTGGCTGCGGATTCGTTGACTGTATAAGTGGGCGCGGATTGGCCCTGCACCTTGACCGCGTCGAGCGTCGTGGCTTTCTTGCTCCTTCCATCATGACTGTCACCTTCCGTGGCGGATTGCGCATGCGCGACCACTGGCAGCGCTGCTGCCAAAGCGAGACAAAGCAAGGAAGGCCGGAAATGGCCCTGAAGACGATGAGACATGCTGTAAACCCCGAGAAGCGGAAAGCCCGGGACGCTCACGCAGAGCGCCCGTGTATGTCACGACTGGGGCTTGCCTGGGAGCTGGCTCATCGTTTGGGCGGCGATGTTAACAGATTGAGAAAGCCACGCCCCAACCGCCTCCATGATCCGGCGCGCAGCCGGCCATCTGTAGGAGCGCGCCTCGCGCGCGACCGGGGTATCGCGACAACCGGTCGCGCGCGAGGCGCGCTCCTACAGGGGGCTGGGTCACGGAAATGACGTTGCCTTCAATCTGGTCACCAGTTCGCAAGAAATCTGAAGTCGTCCGTATATTATTCCGGCCTACCGTGCGCATCCGCAGCCTTTCTTGCGGATCTCGTCCGCTCATAGCCAGGGAAAAACATGGAATCTCTTGTCCGGCGCCGCACGCTGTGCGTGGCCATAGCCGCGTTGTTCGCCGTTGGTGGCGTCCACGCCCAGAACACCTCTTCTTCCATGAGCGGCCGCGTGCTGGACGCCAGCGGGGCGCCTGTCGTGGGCAGCTCCGTGAAGATCGTTCACGTTCCCTCGGGGACAACCCGCGAAGTGACGACCGACGCCGATGGCCGTTACCGGGCCCAGGGCCTGCGCCTGGGCGGCCCGTTCGAGGTGATCGCCACCACGCCCTCCGGCACGGCCGAGCGTGATGGGGTATACCTCCAACTGGCTCAGGACACCAATCTCGACCTGTCCCTGGCCACCCCGGCCTCTACGGCGACCAACCTGGAAAACGTGCAGGTGCACGCCAACGCCTCCGACGTGGCGATGGCCCAGACCTTCAATGCCGACAACAAGGGCATGGGCGTGCGCGTGTCGCGCCAGCAGCTGGACGTGCTGCCGGTGCCGAACCGCTCGATCCAGGATATCGCCCGCCTGAATCCCACCATTAACATCACCAACAAGAGCAAGGGCGAAATCTCGGCCCTGGGCCAGAACAGCCGCTACAACAACATCACCATCGACTCGGTGCCGACGAACGACTCGTTCGGCCTGGAAGACAACGGCCTCCCCGCGCTGAACCAGCCGGTGTCGCTGGATGCCATCGAGGCCTACAACATCTCCACGGCCAACTACGACGTGGCGAACAAGCGGGCCGTGGGCGCGAACATCAATATCGTGACCAAGAGCGGCACGAACGACTTCCACGGCTCCACCTACTATGTGTATCGCAATGCCTCCAACATGGTGGGCGACGATCGCGCCGGCAACGAATTCAAGGGCTACACCCGCCAGTGGACGGCCGGCGCCACCTTCGGCGGACCGATCATCAAGGACAAGCTGTTCTTCTTCGCCAGCCTGGAGAAGTCGAAGACGGTAGCGGCAGCACCCAATTTCGGCCCGCTGGGCTCGGGCAAGGGCAATATCGTGCCCATCAGCCAGGCCGACATCGACCGGATCTCGTCCATCGCCTCGCGACTAGGCATGAACCCCGGTACGGCCACGGCCAGCGGCGCCAACCAGGAAGAGAAGCGCGGACTGTTCAAGATCGACTGGAACATCGCCGATGGCCACCGCGTGAGCTTGCGCTACGACAAGACCAAGAGCGAGCAGCCCAACCTTAATGGCTACAGCACCTCGTCGACCTCGCCCAGCCTCAGCCTCTCCAGCTACTGGTTCACCAAGCACCGTGAGGACTCCCAGTGGGTGCTCAACGCGTACGACGAGTGGAATGACAGCTTCTCCACCGAAGGCTCATTCTCGTACTCCAAGTACGACGCCTCACCGACGGTGGCCACGCGCCAGCCGCAGGTACGCGTGTATACCAACGGCACGATCACGGGTAACACCATCACCGGTCCGTCAGTGAACCTGGGTGAGGAAGAGTTCCGCCACTACAACATCCTTGGCATCCGTTCCTACAACGGCTTCTTCGCCGGCACCTGGAACGTGGGCGACCATTCGATCAAGGCCGGTGTGGATTACCAGCGGGACGAGTTCTACAACCTTTTCGGCCGCACCGAGTTCGGCGCCTATGTGTTCCCGAGCATCGACGCCTTTGCCAACCGCAACTACTTCAGCTACTCGGTATACCGCCCCACCGATGGCGACCTTTCGAGTATCGCGGCGAAGTGGGACCTGACCCAGTGGGGCTTCTTCGCCCAGGACACCTGGCAGCTCGGCAACCTCTCGCTCCAGTACGGCCTGCGCTACGACCTGCCCAAGGTGAGCAACTCGCCGATGGCCAACCCCGTGTTCAACGCGGCGTTCCCCGGCTACCCCAACAACGCGACGATCGACGGCAACGGCGTGCTGGAACCCCGCGCCTCGTTCAACTACGCCTTCGACACCGAGCGCGCCACGCAGCTGCGCGGCGGCATCGGCCTGTCCGAAGGTGCCCCTCCGGGCGTGTGGCTGTCCAACCCGTATACGAACAACGGCCTGTCGCTGACCAGCTACTCGGCATCGAACGGCACGGGCTTCAGCGCCGATCCGTCGAACCCGCTGATTCCGTCCAACGTGCGCAAGGGCGGCTCGCCCGAGGTGGACGTCACCGATCGCAACTTCAAGATGCCCACGGTGTGGAAGGCCAGCCTGGGCTTCGATCACCAGCTGCCCTGGTCGAACCTGGTGCTCACCGCCGAAGTCGAGCATCTTGAGACCAAGAACGCCGTGCGCTTCCAGGATCTCAACCTCGGCGCCGCCACCGGCGCACTGCCGGACGGTCGCCAGAGTTACTGGACCACGACCGATCCAGCCGCCTTCCGCACCGTGGGCAAGAGCGCTTCGGGGCAGGCGATCTGCGCCACGCAGAGCGGCATCTGCGCGTCGCCGCGCGCCAATCGCGACCCGCGCTTCGGCAACGTGATCTACCTGAGCAATACCAGCCAGGGCCAGGCCACCTACGGCACCTTGCAGCTGTCCAAGCCGTTCACATCCGACTCCGACTGGTCCGGCTCGCTGGGCTTCGTGTTCGGCAGCTCCAAGGACGTGAGCTCGGGCAACGAGAAGGTAGCCGCCAGCACGTGGGCCAACGATGCCGTGTTCAATCCCAACGCCGACGCCACCGGTCACAGCAACTTCGAGATCCAGCGCCGCATCATTGCCTCGCTGAGCTGGCAGCATCGCTTCTTCGGTGATTACAACACCAGCATCTCGGCGTTCTACGACGGCCACACCGGCCAGCCGTACAGCTGGGTGTTCGGCAACGACGTCAGCGGCATCGCCGCCACCGGCACGTCGTCACCGCTGGGCCTGGCCTATATCCCGAAGCCGGGCGAGGTGCTGTTCCAGCAGGGTACCAAGCAAGCGGTGATCGACCAGTTCTACAGCTACATCGGTCGCGACAGCTACCTGAAGGATCGCCAGGGCCACGTGGCCCAGCGCAATGCCGCGCACTCGCCGTGGGTCAACGAGGTGGATCTCTCCATCCGCCAGGAAATCCCCGGCCTGTTCAAGGGCAACAAGGGTGAGCTGCGCCTGGACATCTTCAACGTCACCAACCTCATCAACAAGCGCTGGGGACAGGTGCGCGACATCGGTTATCCCTACATGCGCAGCCTGGCGAACTTTGCCGGCGTTGACCCGACGACGGGCAAGTACGTCTATGCGCTGCCGGTGGATGCACGTGGCAACTACAACCCCGGCACGTACGTCACGGAAGACGACCGCGCCCAGTCCCGCTGGTCGCTCCAGCTGACGGCCCGCTACACGTTCTAACCGTGCCCTGTAGGAGCGCGCCCTGCGCGCGACCGGTTCTCGCGATAACCCGGTCGCGCGCAAGGCGCGCTCCTACAAATACGGGCTTCATGCTACAAAGGGCCAACCAGCCCCATGACCCGCCTGCGCCCCCTCCTTCTATCCATCCTCCTGGTCGTCCTGTGCATCGGCGTGTTCGCCCCGCTGACCCAGGCTTTCGCCGGCCACTACTGGCTCCACGCCACCGCACTGCTGATGGGCCTGACGACCTGGCTGTGGAACCTCGTCGCCGAAACGAAAATCAGACCCGTAAGCCGCCTCCAGCGCACTGGGTCATCGGTATGCCTATAGACCTATAGCTGGCCCAAGGACGGCAGGCTAGCCTTTGCCAGGGGACAAAGCAGGCTGTGGAACACACGGGCGCACGCAAGAGGCCACGCCCCCAATCATGCTTCCCCTTATCCAGCCAGCCACTTAGCGCGGAGCAACGCCATGTTTGGTCAACGTGTTCTCGTCATCTACGCAGGCGCACTCACCGTCCTGCTCGCCGCATCGCTGTACAGTGGATTCCTCAGGATCCACACCGATACTGCCGACGAGATCAACGTGCACCGCATCAACATCCGCGAATCCGACGGCACGCTGCGGATGGTCATCTCAAACAGCTCACGACTGCCCGGCGTCATCGTCAAGGGCAAGGAAGAACCCAAGGTCGATCGCCCTCAGGCCGGCATGATCTTCTTCAACGACGAAGGCACCGAAAACGGCGGTCTTATCTTCGGTGGAAAGCGGCTGCCGAATGGCGATGTGGTCAGTTCAGGTGGGAGCCTGTCGTTCGACCGGTATGGCGCCAACCAGGTTGTCCAGCTTATCGGCGTTGACGACAAGGACGACAGCATGGCGGGACTGGCGGTATCGGATAGCCACGAAGACGGCCAGGGTGCCCGGCGACTGTGGGCAGGCCGCGCCGATGATGGCGCGTCTCAGCTGGCCCTGATGGATGCTGCCGGGAAAAAGCGCATCCAGCTCAAGGTATCCGCCAGTGGTGAGGCCCAGATCGCGTTTCTTGATGCGGATGGGAAGGTATCCCGGGCCATTCAAGGCGATGCCGCTACATCAGCAGACACTGCTTCCCACGGCAAACCCTAGTTCTGGATGAACGTTATAGCGCGCCATCAACGTGACGGCAGCGCATGCCGTGACGTTCATGCTGGACAAGCCAGACCTTGCGTACGTCACCATCGCCGGCAAGCGCAGGGCCGTGGAGAAAATCATCCAGTATCCCGACTACGCGGCTTCGACCACGGGTTGGAAAGCGTTGTTCGACGCCATGAAGACCAGCAGCCCGACGGAATGGAAACCCCGCTACGACACGGCGATGTCTTCCATGCATGACATCGCACTGCTGAAACTGAAAGATCCCGTGACCGATATTGCCCCGCTACCGTTCTATCGCGGAAGCGCCGAAACAGGGCAAGTGGTCGAGCTATACGGGGCCGGCGCTACAGGCACGTCAACAGGCGTGCCAGACGAGGCACAACATCGGGGCCAGCTTCGCCGGGCGCAGAGTCGCGTTACACGTGCTGACGAACCGTGGATCCGCTACACCTTCGATTGCGGTGCCGATGCGTTACCTCACGAAGGCGTCATTGCAGGAGGCGACAGCGGCGGGCCGGTCGTCATGATGCAATCAGGCAAGCCCGTGCTGGTAGGTCTTGCGCATGGACTGGATGGATCACTGAAAGACATCGAACAGACAAAAGACGGCACGTTCCGCCTCGGCGTCTGTGGCCAGACGTCTGCCAGCACACGAGTGGCGTTCTATGCGGACTGGATCAACAGGACGATGGCGCAATGATGACCCGGAAAGACGGATCATCCATCATGCCCCCTGATCGTCTTGCCGACATCAAACCGGCATCGCCACATTGGCGACCAACGTTTTCAAATCGGAACCACGCTACTCAGGGCATTCGTCATGACATGACGCATCTGCTCGAATGACAAGCCCGCGCCCTGCCCCGTGAGGAGAAGAAATTCAATCGCTACTCCGCTCAACACGGTGTTTCGATTCAACGCCCCCCATACCAGGCGCTCCATCTCGATATCCACGGGGTCGGTTCCCGCCGGATAACGCTTTCCTACTCGTTTTGCGAGATCCAGAATCCATTTATCGGCTTCGTCGCCATCTCCTGCCGAAAGGTATCGACGGGCCGCCGCCAACGCACATTTCTGAGATGTCGTAAGCGATTCATGTATCACATCACAAAAAGCGATGGCCATCGTCGGCACGGTATGGAAGTCATTCGATACGTCAAGGCTATCCAGCACCTCGTCGATACGAGCGACGAGTTGTGAAGGATTTTCGGGGTCGATATTCGTCGAACTCATGCAATGATCACTTTGGTGATACCCGTTTGAACCCCATATCCTCCGGCAGGATGGACATGGTTGCATGCCTCTCTCGCTCACCTGCATGCAGGGGACAAATGCAACCAATTTTCAGTGATTCGCCCTTCGCTTCCTTCTATCCATGGCCACCCGAAGCGCCACCAGCACCTGGGCCAACGCGCCCCAGAAAAGAAACACCTTCCAGATGGCCCCGTAACCCGGGTAGATGAGTACGACAATCATCGTCATGCATGCAGCCCAGAGCATGGCCATTAATTCGTGAAAAATTATCAACTTAAACATATCCGCACAGCTCGTGCCGTGAGCCACGACGTGAATGCAGTTCAGAAACCATCAGCCTATGCGTGCGTCGGAGAATACGCTTCGTCACCGAAGCGGCCTGACCTTCGGTCAACCCAATTAGGATAACGTCACCGCTATCCCAGTAAACGATCTCAAACTTTGCTCCGGCAATCTGAGGTCTGGCATCGGCATCCCAGACAGATGCATCTCCGTCTGCCCAGGGTTGTACTTCGATATTCGGTCGCATACCAGCTGGAAATGCGTCGAAAACTCCCCAGTAGATGTCGACTGGATCGTTAGCGAATCGGCTCGCCAATTCGTCGCCACTGAACCATCCCTGCCCTGATCCGGCGTCCCAGGGCGCTGCTTCGACATTGGCGATATGCCAGTCAAAATCTGTCACAGATACGCCAATGACACCAACGATCCGAGGAAGATCAGGAAGAAAACCTCCGCTGATAACGACGTTCATTATAAGTGGCCTTTTGATCGACTAAATGACAGGTGCTTGTGGAGTACTCGGTAACGGCCCTGCAGGGCCGCGTCAGCGAAACGTGATTGATCACAGCCCCTTCCCAGCAGAACGAAGGACGGACAGCTGCCGCCCTCTCTGGTTTCGTCGTGCAATACGGCCCCACTCCCCCCGATTGCATACCTCGCCTGCGATGCCGTGCTTCATGGATGCCGATCTCGGCATCACATTCGACACGGCATGCGGCGTGATGAGATTAAGAGACATACCGCGTAGGTGTCAGCTGAGCTTTGTGTAAGCCTTCACTGACAAATTCGAAATTTACTGCCGTTATGGCAGCACATCATAAGCGCCCCTTGAGTATCGAAATATCATTCGATTCAAGCGCAAGAAAATGGATCATATCGACCAACTTGTCCGGCTCAGCACAACGGAGCGATAGGCGCTTTTGCGAGCATCCATCGCGGATGAGATCCGCTCTCATCGCTCCGACTGGTCGCGCGCAAGGCGCGCTCCTACACGAGCGGGGGAGCGTTTTCGATATTCACCTGCTCCGCCAGGAAATCCAGAAACGCGCGCACTCGCAGGGGAAGATGTCCACCCTGCCCCACATACACCGCGTGTATTTCTTCCAGGTCTCCGGGATTGTGATCTTCAAGCACCGCTTCAAGCCGCCCGGCTGCCATGTCGTCGCGGACCTGAAACGCCGCCATTCGGGCAAGACCAACCCCTGCCACCGCCAACCGACGCAGTGCTTCCCCGTCACTCGCCTGCACGTTACCCGTGGGCGGAATGACGATATCCGTACCCATCTCCCGGAACGGCCACCCGGATTGCACGCGCGCATACGTCGCGGACAAGCGGTTATGGTCATGCAGCTCATCCAGCGTCGTGGGCCTGCCGTGTTGCGCCAGATAATCTGGTGAGCCAACCACCACCATCCGGGTGACGCCCAGTCGCCTTGCGATGAGATTGGAGCTTTTGAGCGGCCCGGCACGTACGGCCACATCGGTGCGCTGCTCAAGAATATCGACGACCTCATCGGTCAGCACGATGTCCAGGGCAATGTCCGGATAACGCGCCAGGAAATCAGGGATGAGCGGCAGCAGGAAGTGATGACCGAAGGGCACATTGGCATTCACCCGCAGGCGACCGCGTGGCACCTGCTGTGCCCCCGCGCAACGTTCCGCCTCGTCGAGATCGGCCAGCACACGAACGCCACGCTCGTAGAACGCGCAGCCCTCGGACGTGAGCAGCACCTGTCGCGTCGACCGGTTCAACAGGCGTGAGCCCAGGCGCTGCTCCAGCCGCGTGACCAGCTTGCTCACCGCCGACGGGGTCATGCCGGACACCCGGGCAGCCGCCGAGAAGCCTCCCAGCTCCACGACGCGCACGAACACTTCCAGCTCCCGGATGCGGTTGATATCCGTGCCTGCCATGACGCCCCCGATGAATTCATTTCACAAATGCTATTCCGGCGGCCAGTCTATTCCAGAGCCAACCTGCGCTGCACCATGGGTCATCTTTTGATTGAGACCCCTTCCATGTCCCACCCAGGCTCTTCGCTGCAACGGGTGTTTCTCGCTACCTCGACCCTCGTGACGGCCACCGCTTCGGCGGCAGACAGCCTGCCGACATCGCCTCACGCCTGGGTGGCCACGTGGCAGGCCAGTCCACAGCCCGTGTGGGCCGCCGATTTCCTGTTTCCCACTAATGTTCCCGCCATCCTGCACGACCAGACCGTGCACCAGACGGCGCGAATAAGCCTGGGCGGCGAACGGATGCGGCTGGTGTTCTCCAATGCCTACGGCACCGAGCCGCTCATACTCGGGCCTGTTACCGTCGCACGGGAACCGCAAGGTGACGCTCCGGCAGCTCCGCAGCCGGTAACCTTCGGCGGAAACATCACCGCCAGCATTCCGCCGGGCGCGTCGCTTATCAGCGATGCGGTGAACATGCGCGTTCCGTCGCTTGCCCGTATTGTCGTCAATACGTATCTCCCCGCATCCACTCCCGTACGAACTTTCCACTGGGATGGCCGGCAGACGAGCTGGATCGTCGCGGGCGACCAGACAAAAGCCAGAGCCTTCGACAAGACCACACCTCACGCCATCACGACGACCGCACGGCTACTGCTGAGCGGCATCCAGGTCGATGGCACTGCCACTGCATCGACGATCGCCATCATCGGCGACTCGATCACCGATGGTGCAACGGCCAGCCTCGATACCGATCACCGCTGGCCGGACTATCTGGCCGCCCGGCTGGCACCGCATGGTGTGGCCGTCATCAATGCAGGGATTTCCGGTGGCCGCCTGCTATCCGACGGCATGGGCGTGAATGTGCTGGCGAGACTCGACCGCGACGTACTGGCGCAACCCGGGATCAAGAGCATCATCGTCCTGATCGGCATCAACGATATCGCGTGGCCGGGGACGGCATTCGCCCGCACCGACCGGCGCCCCACGCTAACCACGTTGACCAGCACATACAGGCAGCTGGTGGAGCAGGCCCATGCCCGGGGCCTGCGCGTGATGGGAGCCACCCTGACACCGTTCGAAGGGGCGTTGCCGGATACGCCACTGAGCGATTATTACCAGGCGGACAAGGACGCATTGCGCCAGCAGGTCAATGCGTGGATTCGTGAGAGTGGCACGTTCGATGCCGTGGTGGATTTCGATGCGGTGCTACGCGACCCGGGGCACCCGAAACGTCTGGCGGTGTCTTATGACTCGGGCGACCATTTGCACCCGGGTGACGAGGGTAATCGTGCCATGGCGGATGCCGTGATACTGGATGCGCTCTTACCCCCCCGCCCGTAGCGAGACAATACCTCCCGGACGACCACTCCCTGTAGGAGCGCGCCTGCGCGCGACCGCTTTTCGCGCTGAACAGGTCGCGCGCAAGGCGCGCTCCTACAAGAGCCGGGTAAATCCATTGGTCGTGGGCAATCTCGGGTAGCCTTAGCTTCACCCGGCCCCCGAAGGATGACGCCATGTCCCAGCACGATCTTTACGAACGCTTCCTGGCCCTGCACCAGCGGCCGAATGCCTTTGTCATGCCCAATGCATGGGACGGTGGCTCCGCGCTGTTCATGAAGGAGGCCGGCTTTGAATCGCTCGGCACGTCCTCTGCGGCGCTTGCTGCATCCCTGGGACGTGTCGACGGCCGCCACACCGTCAGCCGTGAAGAACACCTGGCCCACGCGCAGCTACTGACCCGGATCACAGGACTGCCCGTCAATGGTGATTTCGAGGACGGCTACGGCGACACACCCGATGACGTGGCCGCCACCGTGAAGGCGGCGATCGATGCCGGCCTTGCTGGCATTGGCATCGAAGACACCTCGGGGAATCCCGGCAAACCCATCCGCGATTTCGATGAGGCCGTGGCCCGCGTCGCTGCCGCAGCCAAGGTAGCCAAAGGGAAGATCGTACTTACGGGTCGCACGGACAATTATCTCCATGGTCGTCCCGACCTCGACGACACGATCCGCCGCCTCACCGCTTTTGCCGACGTCGGCGCCGATGTCCTTTACGCCCCGTATCCGTCGGACATGAGTCATGTGGTGGCTATCGTGAAGGCCGTGGCACCCAAGCCGGTCAACCTTGTGGTAGGCACGATGGCAGGCACGGTTCCACTGGCCGAGCTACAGGCCGCAGGCGTAAAGCGCGTGAGCATGGGCGCATCGCTCTACATGCGCATGCTTGGCGACCTGCGCCGGGCGATGGAACAGCTGAAGGCCGGTGACCTTGCGAAGGGTGCCGAGGGTGCGAGTTTCGGCGAACTGGTGAAGCTGCTTACGGCCGCACCTGAAGCCTGAGCCCCGCCTATTTTCGTAGAAATGGGTACGTTGAGCAGCATCCCAGTGGCCATCGATTTTTTAAGACATCTGCTTCTTCGGCCAGGGAAGGTCGCACGATCGTCATTCGCGGGGAAGCAGGCCGCTACTCGCCCAGCTCGTCGATCCCGTCAGCTTCAAATGCAGATCGGATGGCTTCCAGTATCCGGGCAGCTCGACGTTCGTCTCCGAGCTTTGGATACTGCTTTCTTAGCTTCCCTGAGATCATCCATCCATTCTCCTTCACCGAACGGATGATGCGATGAGCATCTTGATCGGGCATCTCAGCAACCTCCTTGAGGTTCTCCATTGCTCGCTGAAAAACCATCAACACCCTGGCTTCCTCGGCCATCTCTGACCGAACCGTGTGTGCAACGAGGCGAGCGGTATATTGCACATGCTCGGTCAGGTCAGGATATCGCCATGCAGATCGCGCATCGCCATAGTCATCGAAGATGAAATTACTCGGCGTGCCGTCTTCATAGGTAACTAGCTCACCAAAACGATAGGACGTCCCATACCGCCGCATGAACGGACGGGAGAATACTTCCAGTGCGCTATCGTAGCCTGAGCGGAACGCGGCAGAGCTGGTGATGGTGGCGGACACCGGTAGAATCACTCCATCTGGCAACGCCTTGTCGCGAACCAGTGTGTCGTTGATCAGGAACCGATGGAGCCGCCCGTTGCCATCCCGCATCGGGTGAATGTACACAAATCCGAACGCGAGCACAGCGGCGCGCGCCAGTGATTCGGCTCCTTTCGTTACCTGCTCGAACACAGCCAGGCCCTCAAGCATCGATGCAACGTCGTCGAAATGCGGTGCTATGTAGTGCACGATATTTTCCCGCATCGTGGCCTGGCCTACGAAGACGGGGGAGCGCCGCAAGCCGAGCCCGAATGCTTCATGACCCAGGATCCCTGCTTGCAACGTATGCAGGCTTTCGTTGCTCAGTGGATCTTTGATATGGCCGCAATGCTGGGCGATGACGTGCGCAAATCGCTGGATGCGATCTGCCTGATCAGCTTCTTTCTCAATCAGAAAGCTCGCGCGTGATTCCTTGAAGGTCAACCAACTGGCAGCGCGCAGGAGAACATCGGCGCCATAGGTACGGTCCAACTCATTCAACTCGGCGCCGAGATCGAATTGCAGTGCCTCCTGGACAACCGGTGTGCGGCGAACCACGGCACAGAATTCCCTTGTTCCGGGCAGGTTGTTGTTGATGCGCCAGCGGCGCGCGCGCACAGACTCTGTGCGAACCAGATACTGATCTGCTGGCAGGGCGTCGACGTAGCCGCCGTTCGTTACGTCCGGGACATCCAGTGCATGACCGGTCAGCCACTCGTAGAAGAAACCCGTGCGGCGGGCGTACTGACCGAAAGGCTCCTTCCTGCACCAGGCCTCGATCGGCTGAGGGCCAACCACGGCGAACAAGCGTGCAAAGAATTCCAGATGGACATCTTCGTACTTGAGGCCGAACTCGAAATGACCGGCAAAATCATCGCTTGGGCGGTACGCCGCGGGATAGCGATTCTCGACCTGCCCCCCGATGTCGCGGCTCATGCGGCTTGCGCCGATCGTGGAGTCGACGCGGAGGGGTTGTACCGGTGAAATGCCGTACTGCACGGCGAGCGCCTTGAAGCCGACCTGCATGGTGGAAATCCTTTAACCAGATCTCAAAAATGCTAATTTTCAGGCAATCGTATACCAAAACGTTATCGAGCACCGAATCTCTTCAAAACGTTAACCATCACCCTAAAACGCTAAAAAAATCGAATATTCATGAAAAAACGCTAAAATACGTCGAAAAACCGGAACGCCTAAGAAGCCCAGCGGCGGCCCACCAACGACTTGTCCCCACGGCCGGGCGGCTGATTGCGCCGCTGACCGCCGTCGTCGATCGGTTCGGCCGTGCCCGGGACATGCCCGGATTGTCGAAGTCTCTTCGCATCACGGCGATGTTGTCCGGGGTGAACCATGGGCACGGCCTACCCGCTGGCCGAACTACGCGCTCAGGGATGCCCACAAGTGCATGCTCGCCAGGCTTCGCCACGGCGAATACCGGGCCATCAAGCGGGCGGTGCCGGTGGCATCCGGGCGTTCTGGCATCTGATGCAGCCGATGCAGGGCCGTTGCCAGACCGCTATCCCCTACCGGTGCCGCATCGCCGAATCCCGTACGCATCAAGACATACCGCGCGGTCCAGACGCCGACGCCGTGCTGGGCCGTGAGTGCGGCTTCCGCATACACCGCCGATCCATCGACGAGACCTTCGATGTCCAGCTCGCCGGCTGCAATGGATTGGGCGACGTCCAGTAGATACTTTGTCTTGGAGCGGGAAAATCGGCGGCTCGTCAGGTCGGACGCATCCAGCCCGGCCACGCGTTCCGGCGTGGGATGGACATACATGTCGCCGACTTTTTCCCCTGCCAGCAAGATGAGATCGCGTCGCAGGCTACCCGCGAAACTCACGTTGATCTGCTGACCCATGATGGCCCACGCCAGCGCATCGAACGCACTGGGTATGAGGGTGACACGCAGGCCGCGGCGCATGCCCACCAACTCGGGATGGGCGGCCTCGAACCGGCTGATGTCCGTGCCCAGGCCGAGGATCTTGAGTGCATCACGGTGCAGCTTGGCCATGCTTTCCGGCCCTACCGGCCGCTTGCCTTCTACCGTGATTCTGGCCGCGCCGCGCTGTAGATGAATTTCCATCACCACCGGGCCATCGGGAGTCGACAGCGCTTTCCACACCCGGCTGTCGTCGCTGCGCTCGGCGATCCCTTCCGGGTCACGTCCCTGGTAGGCCAATACATAGGCGGTCTGGTAGTCCGCCGGCAACTGGATTGTGAATCCCTGCTTGCTCCCAAGCTTGCGGTAGTCCTGCGGAGACATGGCCATGTGTGCGCTGAACACACTTTTGTAAACCGCTTCATCAGCGAAGCCCGCGGCGGTGCCTGCTGCCGACACGGAAGTACCTGCGCCAATGAGCGCTCGTGCCGCGAACCGCGAGCGTTCGCGATCCAGCCATTCGGCGGCGGTCAGATGCGCATGATCGCCCACCAGCACTTCCAGTCGCTCAGGCGTGGCTCCGATCACTTCGGCCAGGGCCGCGCCATTCACGACAGATGCCGGCCTCCGCGCCAGAAGTGCGGCGAGTTGGTGGTATTCGCCGAGCCCGTTGCCGTGCGTCGCGTAGTAGCGATCCGGCTTGCACACCTTGCAGGCCTTGAGGCCGGCAGCCTTGGCCTGCGCCTCCGAGGCGAAGGTCACCAGATCATCCTTGCGACGCATGGGCACGGTGCAGGATGGCAGATTGTATGTGCCCGCCGAAAGCGAACCCATGAGGAATTGGCCATCGAGGTCGCCCTTGCGGGCGGCCTTTCGGTCCCAGTGCATGGTGTGTTCCGTGGTCATAGTCGCGGGAAAAGGCGTAAACAGCCCCATACACTACGCGCGCCACAGCCCGACGCAATAGTCGCGACATACCCGGTATTCGAAAGCCCTGTAGGAGCGCGCCTGCGCGCGACCGGTTTTCGCGCTGAACCGGTCGCGCGCAAGGCGCGCTCCTACAAGGGGACGATGTCGTTCATGGCAGGCAAAAAAGCACCTCCAAACACCACAACCACAATGACCTGCATCACTGCGCCCCCAATGCAACCTGCGCATCCCATATAAGCCTCACCTTCGCCTGCGCCACACATTGCTCGCTCATACGCGTCAACAATGTACTCGCACCCAGCAACCGAATCAGATGCCGGCGATTCGGCACATCCAGATCGACAAAACACTCGGCAAGCACTTCATTGATGCCTTCCGCATACGCAAGCCATTCGGCTGAATCGTCCAACAGGGCATCCAGGCCAGCCTGCGGATCGAGGACATAACTGCCCTCCCCCAGCCGACCCAGGTCGTTCGGTATATTCATTGAGATATCTCCCCGGGGGCGCCCGGACCCGAGGTGTGGCACGTTTGCAGCCGTGCCACACCCCGGAGTACGCCTCTCGACGCACCCCTCATCGCTCGGGTGACAAGCGCTGGCTCCCGTGCCTCCCCTATCGGGAAGCGACCGGCTCAGCGCAGTGAATCGGCATCAGGCGACCCCATCCGCCCACACGGCAACGCGCCGGATGGCAACGGCAAGGCAAACACAAGCAGGAGATCGCCGGAGCGCCGAGGCGCGTCAGCTGCGTCCGGAAGGACTCCGGGCCGGGCGATGGTCGTCAGGGGGAATGCCGCGTCCAAGCGGTGGACACGGGAATGACGTAGACTTCGACATTGCTTCAGCCTTCTTGTGTAAGGTTGAGGAAGTGGCCGTTCGGGTGTTCTAGCACCCGGGCGGCTGCGCTTATCACCCATAGGGTGAGCGTGGTTGCCTGTGCTTCTTCTTCGCATCCGATCCACAGGCAACGAGATGAAACGTATCAGATTGATTCTGTAATGTCTGTAGGTGTGCGAGAGATTTGCAACTGATCGTTGTGTTTTTTCTCGGATGCACGACGGCGTGTATAGCTTCGCAACACCGCCGGAAGAATTGCCACCATTTCGGCAAAAAAGTAAAAACTGCTGAAGCCGCGCCCTCGTTTTCATGTGATATACGGCGCCACGGAGGCTCCCGCATCTGGGCTATCCTTTAGCCACTCCCATCGGAATGAGATGCCATGCCACGGACCTCCACCTTGGCTCTTGCCGCGCTCCTGATTTGGCCCATGCTGACCTTCGCCGCCTCGAACGCGACGGCACCTGCGGAAGTTAACTCTGCGACGCCTAAAGGCAGCCGCCTTATCGCATTCGTATCAAGCGGCGACCAGCCCGATGCCGATGCAGTAGCCATTTTTGAAGGGAACACGGACAAAGCAGGGAGTCGCTATCGCACCCTGATTGCCTTCGGCAAAAAGAATGGCGTTTTTCAACAGGACTTCACTAGCGACAAGCTCATTGCCTGCTCTTTGTGCAGTCAATTCCATGACGATCCTTTCCGCCCCAGGCATGTGAAGGTCACCCAGGGTCATATCCATATTGACCAGTTCGATAGTGGCGAGAAGCCGTCGTCCACCATCATCGACCTCAATCGTCAGAATGGTGTATGGCACGTCACCAGTGCGACACGAAATACGGTCGTTGCCGGACGCGAAGACGAGCGCAAAGAGGACCTCCGCCTCCCGCCCTCTGGCTTGGCGAAGGACATGGATGCCCGATGGTCCATCCCCGTCTTCCTCAATACCATTGTCGTCAACAAGAACACGGGAAAATTTTCCTTTATCCACCGCAGCCCCAATGAACAGGCTGTGTGGGAGTCACTCAAAGGCGAATGCATGAAGGACGATTGTACTGTCCTCGTTCAACAGGGTGACGGCTGCATCTCGCTGGTAAAGGACGCAGCAGGCCGTTCGTATGGAGGATCCGTTTCCGATACAGACGATGAAAAGGGAGCGGCTGCGCGGGCCATAGCCGCTTGCCAGTCAGGGGGTGGCAATGCGTGCAAGGAAGTCCGCACGGATTGCAGCAAGGGCATATGAAATTGCTTAGGTAATAACCTGGAGAGAATATGGACGTTGTATCGAATAAGAAGATCAGCCGACTTGTCGCCACACAGGGCATGACGCGAGTCTATGAAATGGATGACGGCACATGGACCACCGCCCGGGAAGGAACCGTCGCGTGGCGAAACAACAATCCGGGCAACCTCAAATTCGAGTTCCATGGTAGTGCAGATAAAAGCGTCCAGTCGAAACGAGGAAAGGACGAGGCACTGGACGATGCGCAAAGGCGATACAAAGGTGTTGTAGACCTCGATCAGTGGGGCAATGCGGTCTTCGAATCCTATGAAGCTGGCCGGCAGGCGCAGAAGAAGCTGGTGACGGATAGCCATGGTGATCATACCGTCGAGGAGCTGGTAAAAGGCTATTCCAAGGCAGACTATTCGGGTAAGACCCATCACACGAATCAGGTGGCGACTATCTATGCGACAGCCGATGCAGAGGGCTTCGATCTCCGCGGCAAGATAGTCAGAGATATGACGATCGATGAAAAGAATGCGCTTCTCGACGGCATAGCAAGAGCGGAACACTGGAAAGCTGGAACGACACAGCATACCGACCCGCTTACCGACGATCAGCTCAGGGAGGCGCTGCATGCCTCTGCCTTACCATCCAACCATGTCCGCAAGGAAACGAGTGCAGCCTCCAATGTTCACCGCCAGGGAGATAAAGGTGAGGCAGTAGGCCGCCTTCAGGAAGACCTCGCAACCCTGAATATCCGAGCACATGATGGGTCTTCCATTCGTTCGGATCAGCATTTTGGTCCGAAGACCAAGGAAGCAGTCGAGGCATTCCAGTCCGCTCACGGACTCCATGTCGATGGAGTGGCGGGGCCAGCAACCCTTGCCTCCATTGCGAAGGCAAAATCGGAAGCCCAAGTCCAGAGTCCGCTGGCCGCGGAAACGAAGGCGAGCGCACCATCGTTACTCGACACTCATCATCCTGCCCATGGCATTTACGAGCAGGCCTTTCAATGTGTATCTCGTATAGATGCTGAGCGAGGACAAGGCCCAGGAGCCCATACCCAGATGTTCGCTGGCGCCCTGACCTCGGCAGCCACAGCCTCGGGATTCAAGCGGATCGATCATGTGATCCTATCGGATGACGCCAGTAGAAGCTGGGCGGTCCAGGGAGATCTGACGTCCCCGTTCAAGCAGTACACGGAGGTCGATGTCATGAAGGCTATTCAAACACCGCTTCAGCAGAGCAGCCAAGAAGCAGCCGAGCACCTCCAAGCGAATGTTCAGAACCAGCAACAAGCACAAACCCAGCAACAGTCCATGCAGCATGACGCCATGCAGCAGCTGACCCAGCAAGGATCTTCTCTGAGTAGATAAGCCGGAACCAGTTACGCCAACCAGGCCAGCATGTAGCCACCATTATCGGTGTATTCCGTGCCCGATGCGATTTAAGCCAAGTCGAACTGCCCTTCAAGAACGCGGGACAACACCAAGCGCAAGAGCCCCTATGCCCAGTACCGCTGACAAACCATCCAGCACATGGCGACGAAGAAAGCGCCTTCGCATCGCTAGCGACTGCGCCTTGGCCGGACGAATACGCTTTCCATCGTGCGGACGAATGAACTGTGTGAGCCTAAGCAAATGGTCGAAGTGAAACAACGGATAGAAAGCCAGGTCCAGCATCTCACTATATACACAAGCGGTGCACTGCACCTCATTCAATGTACGTTGAAACGTGCAAGCTTCTATTCGAACAATGACTCAGTGATTTCAATCTTTCCATATCTCCCCGCCCCAAGATCAAGGGCTGACTGGCCGCATGCTCCGGAGGGAAACTCGAGCTACATTATGTGTAGTTGATCCCGCCATCCAGGCTAGCTCAACGGCGTAACTATCAACATTTCTTATTCATTTACTTTCTCTGCGACGCTCATCGCACGAACCGCCAATCTCATAATAGACCCTCTCAGACTGACCGTCGTCGCAGCCAACTCTAAGGAGTACAAACCGCACGCTCATCAGCCTCGCTACATGCGCCCCTCAAGTACGTCCATCATGAGGCACATATGGTGAACCATCTGAAGTTTTTTATTTGTCGGCAGACCTGGGAATGCCGATGCACGCGCCAAGCGCGCGAACTCACGCAAAGCAGCGTTGTCGCCGAATTCATTCGGCCGAGCTCTCACGGCGCGATTCAATTTGCGCGCCGCGTCCACAAATTTACTGGCAACATCGCCCTTGTCTTTGGTGATATCCGTGGACACAAAATGCTCGACCCACACGTCGCGGTCTTCGGGCTCGACATAGGTTGCGTGGATCGCCACTGCATGCGGCGTTGCTCCACCGTCTTTGAATTGACTGCCCACGCACAAGTAATCGGCGACCCCAGCGATCTGTTCGGGCACACCGTGGTGATGGCCGGTGAAAAACTCCGTCCCTGAGTAGTCAGCATTCCGGTCCAGCTTGACGAAGCAGTCGTGCAGTGCAACCACCTTCTCGCGTGGTAATTGCTGCCATCGTGCCTGAGGCACTTTGTCGACAGCTACGACGTGCCACTGAATCTGCTGCTGCCGGGAAAGCCATTGCATATCCACCCCCGTCAGCCGCCGCCCTGGGTAGACTACGGCCACCGAGCGTCCCGGAAACTGCTGCAAAAAGGCGGCAATCGATGGGCGAGGGTCATCCCATCGGCAAACCAAGGTCGGAACTATAGACGGCGTCGAATCGATAATGGGCCCGACTTCCTCCCACCATTCCGCTTGCGCTTGCTCCGTCTTCAACTGGTGCTTATCCGGATTCACCACCACGGCAAGCGACTGATCCGCATCGGCACACAACGCAATACATCGAAGCAAATCGCTCGAGCGCGCCATGAGCGGCTCAATCAATGGCAGAAGGCCACCTCGATCACGCTCATCTTCCAACATCATGCGCACAGCCAGCAGTTCATACTGGCGCCCATACAAATACGGTAGATACATGGTGTCTTCCTGACTAGCGCCCCCTGCGCCGTATTACCCGAGACTATCGATTCAAGACAACGCCTTCAAGAGCCGCTGTCGTTGCACCCCAGACAACGGCGTCGCGTAGCCCAGAACACGCCAACTGGCGGGCAACTGGCGCACCCACGCCACGGTGTCCTGGTCCGTCGTCCGAGCGCGGAGCGCTTCCTTAGTAATGCGGTGTGCTTCGGCAACCGGCAACGTTTGCCATAGGTGGAAGAAGTGCTGAAACTGACGCCCATTGGCCAGTTTAGGCTGCGGACCGAAGTGCGCTTCCAACGCCGCGCGGTACTCCGCACTTCTCAGCAATCGAAAAAGCACCGAAGGATCCAACCGGTCCGTATCGGCAAAGGGCGCGCGTACCTCGGTCAGGGAACCGCTGGCAGATAGGGTCATTACGCCGACGCGCTCATCCAGCACCGTGAGATAGCGCTCAATCAACTGAGGGTGGGTGACGACGATCACGCGCTCGAAGGCACGCAGATAATCAGGCGTCTGGCTGACTAGACGACGGTGGCTGTCCAGTTCAGTCTTGATTTCGTAAGCGGTGGAGTGCCCGTTATAAACCGCTAAATCCACGATAGATCGGCCCACCGGCAACTCTACGTGCAAGCTCGCCGTACGCGGACTGTGTCGACCGAACACGATCCGGTTAGTAATGGTCGATTTGTACACGTATTCGCACCGGTAGTGCTGGCGAAGCCCGTTCAACGCTTGGTCCAACACCTGGGCGAGGGAAAGGCCATCGGGTACTGGTAGTCCCGCAGCCTGAAGGCGACCGCGAACCCCTGCAGCGCATCCACGCTGCGCCACCTCGGCCAAAGTCGGGCGCGTGAATGCTTGCGCAATCTCCCGCCATTGAACGTGTGGTATCGCCGCATTGGCTCTTTCGGTGATCATCGCGGCATTGTCACCTAAGCCCCAACCCTTCACCAGTCGTGGCTCAATGCAATTTCGGAGCGCCATGTCCGATCCAGAATTTGAGCTAGCCTCGCGCTTCGCTCATGCCCCAGCTCCTCGTTTTGCCCTAACCACTTAATTAGAACAGAAGAGGAAAACTGGAGCGGGTGAAGGGAATCGAACCCTCGTCAGTAGCTTGGGAAGCTACAGCTCTACCATTGAGCTACACCCGCATCGAACCCGGATGTTAATACGACACCGCCAACCAGCGAAAGGTGGCAGCCGCCTGAACCTGTGAGCCCCCGCTCACGCCACCCGCCCGACGCCGGCGCATAATCGCCCCAGGGAATCCTTACGAGGTCCGGTCATGCATCGGGTGCTGTCGCTTTCCATCGTCGCGGGGTTGGTGCTGGGCGTGTGTGGCCCGGCCGCCGCCCAGTCGCGTACCGTCTCCACGGCCGACATGCCCAAGCCGGGCGTCAGCTATATCTCCGGCCCTTCGGCCGTGCCGGAACGACGGGAGACGGTGAGTACCCTGCCCGCGGTGCCGCACTTCTACGCCGGCACGCCCGTCCCGCAGCCCCAGCCCGCTCCCGACCCGCGCAACGATGGCTACAACGACGGTGGCTATGCCTACGGTGGCGCCTATCCACCGGGCTACGGCTGGAACGACGACCGCGACCGCCGGGGTCGCGATGGCGATCGCAACCGGCACGATCACGGTTATCCCGGCGACGGGCACGACCGGCCGCCGCCGCGTGGCAATTCGACCTCGCTGGCCGCCGGCAGTAGCGGCGGTGCCGGTGGCGCGTCGGGCGCCGGAGTGAAACTGGCGCCGCAGCCGCCGCCCGACACAGGTCACCACGGCCGCTGGAACGGCAACGACGGAGGCAACGGCTGGAACCAGCCGCCTCCGCAGCCCGGCACGGGCGTCACCAACCAGCGCGGTCCCCAGCCGGGCACCGGCGTCGGCACGGGCCCCCAGCCCGGTACCGGCATCCCCCTGCGTCAGGCGGGCTGGCGGGGTTACAGCCACTGACGGTCGGCCCCGGCTGACGGGCGGCTCCGCTACAATCGGCGGATGCACATCACCCTTAACGGCGAAGCGCGCGAGTGCGCGCCCGGTACCTCCGTGACGTCCCTGCTCGAATCGGCCGGCTATGCCGGCAAGCGGGTCGCGGTGGAGGTGAATCTCGACATCGTGCCCCGTAGCGAGCACGCGACACACCTGCTCGCCGATGGCGACAAGGTGGAAATCGTCCACGCCATCGGCGGCGGCTGACGCCTCCGCTCTCCCCCGACGGAAGATCCCCGCATGAACCACTTCTCCCCCGCTGGTGACGACCTGCTGACGGTCGCCGGCCGCACCTTCCATTCCCGCCTGCTTACCGGCACCGGCAAGTACAAGGATTTCGACGAGACCCGTCGCGCCACGGATGCCGCTGGCGCGCAGATCGTCACCCTGGCCATTCGCCGCGTGAACGTCGGCCAGGACGCCAGCCAGCCGAACCTGCTCGACGCCCTGCCGCCCAGCCACTTCACGCTGCTGCCGAACACCGCCGGCTGCTACACCGCCGACGACGCCGTGCGCACCTGCCGCCTCGCCCGTGAGCTGCTCGACGGCCACAACCTGGTGAAGCTGGAAGTGCTGGGCGACGAGCGCACGCTCTATCCCGACGTGGTGCAAACCCTCACCGCCGCCGAGAAGCTGGTGGCCGATGGCTTCGACGTCATGGTCTACACCTCCGACGACCCGATCCTGGCTCGTCGCCTGGAAGAGATCGGCTGCGCCGCGATCATGCCGCTGGCCGCGCCCATCGGCTCGGGCCTGGGCATCCAGAACCGCTACAACCTGCTTGAGATCGTCGAGAACGCCAAGGTGCCGGTCATCGTCGATGCGGGCGTGGGCACGGCTTCCGATGCGGCCATCGCCATGGAGCTGGGCTGCGACGGCGTGCTGATGAACACCGCCATCGCTGGCGCGAAGGATCCCGTGCTGATGGCCCATGCGATGAAGCTGGCCGTGGAAGCGGGCCGCGCGGCGTTCCGCGCCGGTCGCATTCCGCGCAAGCGCTTTGCCTCGGCGTCGAGCCCCGTGGACGGGCTGGTCGGTTGAACATGACGCACGACGAAGACCAGCCGTTCCAGCGCCGCATCCGCAGCTTCGTGCTGCGCGAAGGCCGCATGACGCCCGCGCAGCAGCGCGCGTTCGACGACCATTGGGCGCGTTTCGGGCTCGATTACACGGGCAACGCACGCGACCTCGACGCCACCTTCGGTCGTCAGGCGCCGCGCGTGCTGGAAATCGGCTTTGGTAATGGCGAGGCGCTGGCCTGGGCCTCCGAGCATGACCTCGACCGCGATTACATCGGCGTGGAAGTGCACGGTCCGGGTGTCGGTCGCCTGATGAACGGGCTGGCCGAGCGTGATGCGAGCAACGTGCGCATCTACAAGCACGATGCCGTGGAAGTGCTGGAGAACGAGATCGCCCCGGGCAGCCTGTCCGAGGCGCGCATCTGGTTTCCCGACCCGTGGCACAAGAAGCGTCACAACAAGCGTCGTCTCGTGCAGCCGGCCTTCGTGGCCCTGCTTGCCTCGCGGATGGCGCCGGGTGGCCTGCTGCATCTGGCTACCGACTGGGAGCCCTACGCTGAGCACATGCGCGAGGTGATGGAAGCCGCCGAAGGCTGGCGCAACCGCGTGGGCCCGGGCCAGTCGGCCGAGCGGCCGGTGTGGCGCATCGAGACGCACTTCGAGCGCCGTGGCATGCGCCTGGGCCATGGCGTGTGGGATTTTCTCTACGAATGGCACGGGGCGACGACGGCCCCTTGACCGCGATACCGGCATAAAGGGGGCTTCGTGCCTACGGAGTCCCCGCCGATGTCCATTTCCACCCTGGCCGACCTGATCGCCGAAACCCTCGAAGAGGCCGGCGTCCGCCGTATCTACGGCGTGGTTGGCGACAGCCTCAACGCCATCACCGAGTCGCTGCGCCAGCGCCAGCATATCGACTGGGTCCATGTACGCCATGAGGAAGCCGCGGCCTTCGCCGCTGGCGGTGAGGCGCAGCTCACCGGCCAGCTCGCCGTGTGCGCGGGCAGCTGCGGCCCCGGCAACCTGCATCTCATCAACGGCCTGTTCGACTGCCATCGGTCGCGCGCGCCCGTGCTCGCCATTGCCGCGCATATTCCCAGTGCGGAGATCGGCAGCGGTTATTTCCAGGAAACGCATCCCACGGAGCTGTTCCGCGAGTGCAGCGTGTATTGCGAGATGGTGTCCGACGCCTCGCAGATGCCACAGGTGTTCGAAGCCGCTATTCGCGCGGCGGTGGGGCAGCGCGGCGTGGCCGTGGTGGTGATTCCGGGCGATGTGGCTACACGGCGCTCGCCGGTGAAGAGCGTCACGCCGGCCGCAGGTCTGCTGCCGCCGTCGCCCAAGGTGGTGCCGGCCGAACGCGAGCTGGATGCCCTGGCGGCCCTGCTCAATGCGGGCAAGCGCGTCACCCTGCTCTGCGGTCGTGGCACGGCAGGTGCGCATGCGGACCTGATCGCGCTGGCCGATGCGCTGAAGTCGCCCATCGTGCATGCGCTGGGCGGCAAGGAATTCGTGGAGTACGACAACCCGTTCGACGTGGGCATGACGGGGCTGATCGGCTTCAGCTCGGGCTACTACGCGATGGAAGACTGCGACACCTTGCTGATGCTGGGCACGGATTTTCCGTATCGGCAGTTCTATCCGGAGGATGCGCGCATCGCGCAGGTGGATATCCGGCCGGAAAACATCGGCCGGCGCTGCCGGGTGGATCTGGGTGTGGTGGGCGATGTGGGCGAGACCTTGCGAGCGTTGTTGCCGCGGATCGAGCCCAAGCGGGTCAGTGGTCATCTGGATCGCTGCCTTGCCCACTACCAGCGCGCGCGTGCAGATCTGGACGAACTGGCTCGCATCGAGCCGGGGCATGAGCTGATCCATCCGCAGCAGGTGACGCGGCTGGTGAGCGAGCTGGCCGAGGACGATGCGATCTTCACCTGCGATGTGGGCACGCCTACCGTGTGGGCGGCGCGCTATCTGGCGATGAATGGCAAGCGGCGCTTGCTGGGGTCCTTCGTGCATGGGTCGATGGCCAATGCCTTGCCGCAGGCGCTGGGTGCCCAGGCGGCGTTTCCGGAGCGGCAGGTGGTGTCGCTCTCGGGCGATGGCGGCTTCACGATGTTGATGGGTGACTTCATCACGCTGGCGCAGGAGAAGCTGCCGGTGAAGGTGATCGTGCTCAACAATGGCACGCTGGGGTTCGTGGAGATGGAGATGAAGACGGCGGGGCTGATCGAGACCGGTGTCGAGTTGAAGAATCCGGATTTCGCGGCCATGGCCAATGCGATGGGGATTCATGGGCGACGGGTGACCCAGGCTTCCGAGCTGCCTTCGGCCATTGCGGAGATCCTGGCTCATGAGGGGCCTGCACTACTCGATGTAGTGAGTAACCGCATGGAGCTGTCGATGCCACCGAAGATCACCGCAGGCCAGGTGAAGGGCTTCAGCCTGTATGCCTTGAAGGCCGTAATGAGCGGCCGCGGCGATTCCATCGTGGACCTGGCCCTGAGCAACCTGAGCCGCTAAGAAACCCACCTACCCCGTCATTCCTGCGAACGCAGGAATCCAGCGCCTCGGTAACCGGTTGGCGCGAGAGCGTCGATTCGGCTCTTCGCTCTGCCCCCACTCACCGCGCTGGGCTCCTGCTTTCGCAGGAGCGACGGATCGTGGGGTGGATGAAGAGGGATCACCTACCCGTCATTCCTGCGAACGCAGGAATCCAGCGCCTCGGTGGTCGGTTGTCGCGAGAGCGTCGATCCGGCTCTTCGCCCTGGCCGCACTCACCGCGCTGGGCTCCTGCTTTCGCAGGAGCGACGGGTCGTGGGGTGGTGAAGAGGGATCACCTACCCGTCATTCCTGCGAACGCAGGAATCCAGCGCCTCGGTAACCGGTTGTCGCGAGAGCGTCGATCCGGCTCTTCGCCCTGCCCACACGCACCGCGCTGGGCTCCTGCTTTCGCAGGAGCGACGGGTCGTGGAGTGGATGAAGAGGGGTAGCCGAAGCTCACCTACTCATCGCAACAGGAAATGCGGCCTCGTCTTCAGCCCCGAGCCACCCCTATTGCGTATACTCCTGCGACATCCTTCGCAGCCCGGCATCCGATGCCGTGGCACGCTCTAACCGACGGGTCCGGACAGCCGGCTAGTGGCACTCACCCTCACTCCTGAAATGATCCTCGTGCTGGGCCTGGTGGGCTTCACCATGCTCATGCTCGTTCTGGAGTGGATCCGGGCGGACATGGTCGCCCTGCTCGTCGTGGTCACGATCGGCCTTACCGGCCTGATCCCCGGCGACCAAGTGTTCAACGGCTTCGCGGGTAACGCCGTCATCGCGATCATCGCGATCATGATCATGGGCGCCGGCCTCGACCGCGCCGGCGTGCTCAACCTTACGGCGTCCTTCGTGATGCGCATGGCGCGCGGCATGGAATCGCGCCTGGGCGTGGTGGTGAACAGCGTCACCAGCCTGTTCAGCGCCGTGATTCCCAGCCAGGCGCTGGCGGCGCTGATGATTCCGGTCACCAGTCGCCTGTCGGCCCGCACGGGCGTGCCGCTGTCGCGGCTGCTGCTGCCCATGGCCTTCTGCATCCTCACGGCCACCAACACCACGCTCATCGCGAACTCGCCGCTGATCGTGCTGAACGACCTCATCGCCAGCGCCAACAGCAACCTGCCGCCGGGCGCGCATACGATCCCCAAATTCGGCCTGTTCAGCGTGACTCCGGTGGGCCTCGTGCTGGCGGTGCTGGGCGTGGCCTTCTTCTGGCTGTTCACGCGCAAGCTGCTGCCCGAGCGCGAGGACGAGCGGCTCAAGGTCACCCCGGGCCGTACGGAGAGCTACTTCGCCGATACCTACGGCATCGCCGGCGAAACGGCCGAACTGACCGTCACGGCCGAGAGCCCGCTGGTGGGCATGAGCATCGGCGAGGTCGAGCAGTTGCATGGCGCGCCGCTGATCCTGGCCCTGAAAAACGGCAACGAAAGCCGCGTGGCGCCGCCGTCCGACCAGATGATCTGGGTGGGCACGGTGCTGGGCGTGCTGGCGCCGCGCGATGCCATCAACGCGTTTGCCAATAACCAGCTGTGCCGTGTGTCCATGCGCATGCGCCAGCTGGGCGACCAGTTCAATCCCACGCGGGCGGGTATTTCCGAGGCCGTGATTCCGCCCACGTCGCGCTTCATCAAGCAGACGGTGGGGGAGCTGCGCCTGCGCAAGCGCTTCGGCATTTCGGTGCTGGCGGTGAACCGTGGCGACGAGGTGTTCCGCGAGGATGTGCGCGCCGTGAGCCTGCGGGCGGGCGATACGGTGGTGCTGCACAGCAAGTGGCGCGACCTGATGCTGGCCGAGGAAGACCGCGACATCGTCGTGGTCACGGATATCCCCAAGGAAGAACAGCGCCCCGGCAAGATCTGGCAGGCGGTGGGGTTCTTCGTGTTGGCGAAGTGCCTGGCGCTGTTCACCCATCTTGATCTGTCGGTGGCGATGATGACCGGCGCCGTGGGCATGCTGCTCACGGGCGTGCTGAACATGGATGAGGCCTACAAGGCCATCAACTGGAAGACCATCTTTGTCACGGCGTGTCTTATTCCGCTGGGCTGGTCGATGGATTCCACGGGCACGGCTTCGTGGCTGGCGCAGCAGGTGCTAGCGATCCTCGGCGGTGCGCCGCAGTGGACCTTGCAGCTGTGCATTGCGGTGCTCACGCTGATGTTCTCGCAGGTGATGTCCAACGTGGGCGCCACGGTGATGATGGTGCCCATCGCCATCAGCGTCGCGGTGAGTACGGGCGGCAATCCGTCGGCATATGCACTGATCGTGGCCGTATCGTCGTCGAATACGTTCCTGCTGCCGTCCGGGCACCCGGCGTTGATGATGGTGGCCGGCCCGGGTGGGTATCGGTCGAAGGATTTCCTGCGGGTGGGGTTGCCGCTCACGATCCTGGTGCTGGCCATCACCCTGGTGACCATCAACCTGATGTACCGCTGATTCGCTTTCTGCGTGCGAACTGGGGTTACCGTCACATCCGGTCGCGCGCAAGGCGCGCTCCTACAAGAGCAGCGCAGCCCCCTGTAGGAGCGCGCCTGCGCGCGACCTGGGGTTACCGTCACGTCCGGTCGCGCGCGAGGCGCGCTCCTACAAGAGCAGTGCAGCCCCCTGTAGGAGCGCGCCTGCGCGCGACCTGGGGTACCGTCACGCCCGGTCGCGCGCGAGGCGCGCTCCTACAAGAGCAGTGCAGCCTCCCTGTAGGAGCGCGCCTGCGCGCGACCTGTGGGTACCGTCACGCCCGGTCGCGCGCGAGGCGCGCTCCTACAAGAGCAGTGCAGCCTCCCTGTAGGAGCGCGCCTGCGCGCGACCTGGGGTACCGTCACGTCCGGGTCGCGCGCGAGGCGCGCTCCTACAGGGGGGGAATCCGGAATTTCTCAGGCCAGGTGTACTGCGCCGTCGGTGACCGATACCGGTACCGCGCGCAGGCGGTCGCCCTTGCAGGGGCCCGTCTGGCAGTGACCGTCCCCTGCCGCGAACGTGGCGCCGTGGGCGGCGCAGATGATCAGGCCGTTGCGCACCAGGAAGCGGCCGGGGGCGTAGTCCAGCCGGCGTCCCGCATGGGGGCAGACGTTGAGATAGGCCCTCGCCTCGCCACCGTCCCGGTAGACCAGCAGGGACTCGGGCTCGCCACCGACCATGGCCTCCACTTCGATGGCGTTGCCATCGGGGATGTCGTCGAGCTGGCAGAGGGTGGGGGTGTCGGCGGTAGCGGTCATGGCACTTGTCTATGGGGTAGGGATGCCCCAAGGTAAAGGGGCCGCACGCATGTCATTGTGCCATACGGATTTTTAACCAATGCGCTTCGTCTTCCCGCCCATCCGCCGCTCGCGCAACCCGCTGGTGCGTATCCTGTCCGTGATTGCCGGACTGGCCGTGGTCGGCGTGTTGCTTGTCTTCGGCACCATCGTGCTGGGCCTGCTCGTGGCCGGTAGTGTCGTGTTCTTTGCCATACGTCAGTGGAAGCTCGCCCGCGCCGGTCATGGCGCACGTGCGGCCGGTCCTTCGGCTGCCAGTCACGCCCACGCCCCTGACGTTCTCGAAGGCGAGTTCACCGTGATCCAGCAGGGCCGTCCGGTCCACCACTGAGGTCTCGCAAGAAGCGGATGGCGACGGCGCGGTCCGCCGCCTACGCTGGTCTCCCATGAAGGAGACCCTCATGAATACCCAGGTCCTGGCCATGCGTTCCCCCACCGACGATGCCCTTGAGCGCGTCCGCGCCGCCCTCGATGCAGGCAGCGGCCCTGCGGATCTCAACAGCCTTGCGGCGATCGCCGGCCTTAGCCCCACCCATCTGCAACGCGTCTTCCGCCGCCGCTATGGCGTAAGCCCCGCGGAATACGCCCGTGCGCGGCGGTTCGGCCAGTTGCGCGAGGCGCTGCGCGACGGCTCGGCCGTGACCGACGCCGTTTACGAAGCTGGCTTCGGTTCGGGCAGCCGCGTCTACGAGGAAAGCGACCGTCGCCTGGGCATGACGCCCGCCAGTTACCGTGCGGGCGGTGCAGGTGCCTCGATCCGCTACACCACCACCGACACGCCGCTCGGCCGCCTGCTCGTGGCGACCACGGCACGCGGCATCTGCTCGGTCACGCTGGGTGCTGACGATGCCGAACTGGAAGCACGCCTGGCAGATGAATTCCCGCTCGCCGAACGCGAGCGCGTCGATGCCGGCCGTGAGGAATGGCTCGATGCGGTGATCGACCGTGTTACGCGCGACCTGGGCTGGGATATCGACAACGGCCCTGCCATGCCGCCCCTCGATGTCGCTGCTACCGGTTTCCAGTGGCGTGTATGGGAAGCCCTCACCCGCATTCCGCGCGGCGAGACGCTGAGCTATGGCGAACTGGCCCAGAAGCTCGGCATGCCGAAGGCGGCACGCGCCGTCGGCCGTGCCTGCGGCAGCAACCGGCTGGCCTTGCTGGTGCCTTGCCACCGGATCATCCGCGAAGACGGCAACCTGGGTGGCTGGCGCTGGGGCGTGGACATCAAGCAACAACTGCTTGCCATCGAACGTGGCATGAAAGCCGTTCAAGGCTGACCCTCGCAGGTTTCGCTTCCGAAGTTTCCGCGACGACGATATCGTTTCGGATTCGCGCCGCATGACGCGGCGCGGACATCCCTGGATCTCCCCATGTCCGACGCTGCCGTTTCTCCGAACCAGGCGCCCTCCCCGGCGCTCGCCGATCCCCGCTGGCTGGTGCCGCTGTCCCTGCTCGCGATGTATGTGATCTGGGGTTCTACCTACCTGGGCATTCGCTACGCGCTGGAAAGCTATCCGCCGTTCCTGCTGGCGGCACTGCGATTCGCCATCGCGGGCACGCTGTTGTTCGTGGTGCTGCGCGTGCGCGGCGTTGCGCTGCCGACGCGTCTTCAGTGGCGCAATGCCGCCATCGTCGGCACCCTGCTGCTCGCGGGTGGCAATGGCCTGGTGTGCTTCGCCGAGCAATCGGTCAGCTCGGGCATCGCCGCCGTGGCAGTCGCCAGCATGCCGCTATTCGCGGCCGTGTTTTCCAGCCTTTACGGAGAGCGCCCGTCGCGCGGTGAAATGGCCGGCCTGTTCCTGGGTTTCGTCGGCGTGGTGGTGCTGAATCTCGGCGCGGGCCTCTCGGGCTCCCCGCTCGGTGCGGCGGCACTCATCGTCGCCGCCATCGCGTGGGCATTCGGTTCGGTGTGGTCGAAGCGCAGGGACATGCCCAAGGGGCCGATGAACACCGCAGCGCAGATGCTCTGCGCGGCCGTCTCGCTGATCATCCTCGGCCTGCTGCACGGCGAAAGCCTGCCAGCGCATCCGAAGTGGAGCGCGACGTTCGCGCTGGGCTACCTGATCGTGTTCGGCTCCATCGTGGCGTTCAGCGCGTATCTCTACGTGCTGAAAACCGTGCGGCCTGCGCTGGCAACCAGCTATGCCTACGTGAATCCGCCCGTGGCCGTGCTGTTCGGCGTGGCGCTTGGCGGCGAGCATGTCGGCCCGTTCGACCTGGCCGGCATGGCGATCATCCTGGTAGGCGTAGGCATCATCACGATGATGCGCACCCGCAAAGCCTGACCCCCCATCTGTAGGAGCGCGCCTTGCGCGCGACAGGACGTGCCTCAGCGCTGAGGAAGTGCCCGTCGCGCGCAAGGCGCGCTCCTACAGGTTGTTATTCGGCAAACACCACCGTTACCCGTCCCTCGGTCTGCTTTGATTCGGCACCGATAACGATACGAACATCCCTGCCAAGACGCGCAAGGCAATCGAGCATTCGGGTCTCGCTGATGCCACGGAAGTGCCCGCGCAGAAGGCCGGAGAGCTTTGGCTGGGTCATGCCCAGCACGGAAGCCGCCTGAACCTGTGTCCAGCCACGACGCTCGATGATCTGCGAGATCTTCGTCGCCAGTTGGGCCTTGATGAGCATGTCTTCCGCATGCTCGCCTCCCAGATCGGCGCAAACGTTACCTTCGCTGCGTTGCACGCTGGTCACTGGTGATTCTCCAAGCGCCTTGAATCCGGATTCGTCCACGATATACCTATTTGGGTATAGAAAACATGCAACCCAAAATCTCGATGGTGTCGTGGAATGAAGATGCCGGGATGAGCGGGTGCCCGGGTGGGCCACGCCCACGAAATAGTCGGAAAACTTCCAGGCGTGACGCCCGTCCCGATACGGGTTCACGACCCGCTATTTTGAGAATTATTCGATATCCGCCGCCCTAAGCCCCGCCTAGCTTCGGCCTCCTTGTGAATGGAGGTGGCTGTGATGGGATCGATCTTTGGCGAGGGCTCACGGGCTCAGCGGGTGAGCATGGGCGTGGCGAGGGCGGCGACGGTATTCGGTATCGCGGCAGCGGCGCTGGCGTCGTGCCAGACCTACGAGGCGGAGGCGGATGACCTGCGGCTGACACCGGCGCGTGAGCTCAACGAATGGGCGCTGTGCGAAGACGAGGGCGGACGCTGGATGCCGCAGGCGAAAGCGTGTGCCGAAGGTGCCCCGCTCGTGGACGAGGGGGCACCATAAGGTTCGTCAGAGTTCGCGCAGGGCCGTGGTGACTGGCAGTCGCGCGGCGCGTACGGCCGGGAACAAGCCACCGATGAAGCCGATGGCCAGCGCCCATTTCACGCCGGTCCAGAGCAAGGCCGCGCTCACGTGGAAGCGGAACACCACCTGGCTGAAATTCGCGCCCAGCGTCGAGGCCGAATAGCCGTTGAAGATGATCCAGACGATGCCTGCGCCGATCACGCCACCGAGCAAGGCCAGCAGCATCGTTTCCAGCATCACCGACACCACCACCGGCACGCCGCGGAAACCGATGGCGCGCAGTGTCGCGATTTCACGGGCACGCGCCTGGATCGCTGCAAACATCGTATTGAGCGCACCGAACACCGCACCGATGGCCATGATGATGCCCACCACGATGCCTACCGCACGCAACACCTTGGTCAGGCCTTCGGACTGCTTGCTGAAATAGTCCTGCGTGGTGCTCACGTCTACCTTCAGGCGCGGGTCGGCCATCAGGTTGGCCTTGAACGCGTCGAACGCCGAGGGCGAATCGAGCAGCACGGTCACGGATTGCACGCTGCTGCCGCGGCGATATGCCGAGGCGACGCTCTGCGTATCACCCCACAGTTCGGATTCCAGCGCATCATGCGATTCGAACGTGCCGACGATGGTCCAGGTCTGCCCGGCGAGACGGATCGACCTGCCGACGTCGAGGCCTTCGAACTGCGCCTTTGCGCCTTTGCCGACGATGAGTTCGCGCATGCCGGGCTGGAACTTCCGCCCTTCCACGATTTTCACCTGCTCGCGTAGCGGCCACACGTCATCGCCCACGCCACGGATGGGCACGTTGGCATCGGCGGACGGATCGCCCTTGCGTGGAAGATTGGCCACGACGACCAGTTCGCTCGATGCAATGGGACGCCCCTGCGCCGATTTCTTCACACCCGGCGCCTGCATCACCACGTTCGCACTATCGCGGTCGAGCACGGAGTTGAGCTCCGCCTGCGAGCCGCCACGCAACACGATGGCCGTACGGTCGTTGCCGGTGGCACGCAGTGTTTCCGAGAAGCCTTCGCCCATGGCAAGCATCGCCACGAGCACACCGACCACGCCCGCGATACCGACTACCACCACCGACGACGAGCCCAGGCGCTGGGTGATCGTGGCCAGGCCCACGGAAGTCACCTGCCATGTCTGCCGGCCCCGCCGGGTGAGGCCCATCCACAGCACCAGCAGCACGGCGATAAGCACCACGCCCTGCCAGGGCATCGCGATCCACACGCCAAGAAAAACGGCGACAACCAGTAACATCAGCAAACCGAAACCGAAACGTTTCATGGGTAGGTGTCCTTGTCAGCGACCGGCGAGCGCGTCGACGATGTTCAGGCGCATGGCGCGGATAGCGGGCAACGCACCGACCACGGCGCCGATGACCACCATGAGTACGATGCCGAGCACCCAGGTCTGGGTACCGATGGGCGGCAGGTTGAGCATGCCGCCACTGCCCTTGGCGACGATGGGCACCAGCACGGCGGCAAGACCCAGTCCGATCACGCCCCCCAGCACGAGCAGAAGCACGCCCTCGGCCAGCACCATGCCAAGCACGCTGCCGCTGGAGAAACCGATGGTCTTCAGCACGGCCAGCTCGCTGGTGCGCTCACGCACGGCCTGCGCCATCGTGTTGCCGGTGAGCAGGATCAGGGTGAAGAACACGGCGCCCATGATGGCGGAGACGATGAGGCCGATATCGCCCAGCTGCTTCGCGAACGATGCGTTGAAAGCCTGCTCGGTCTGCGTCTTCGTCTCGTGGTCGGAGTTCGCCGAAAGCGCGTCGATGGCCTTGGCCACGCGATCCGCCTGATCGGGCGAGGTGAGCTTCACCACATACCAGCCCACGGTCGAACCCAGGCTGCGGTAGGCATTGGCGTCCTGGAAATACTTGTAGTGGAAGAGGAACTGCTGGTCGGTGCCGTTGGCTGCACCCTTTGCCGGGGTGTAGATGCCCACGATGTCGAAAGGCCAGGTCTTGTCGCCGTTGCGCTGCGGGAAGATCGTCGATTGCAGCGGGATCTTGTCGCCCACCTTCCAGCCATAGCGCTTCGCCAGTGCAGCGCCCACGATGGCACCCGTGCGGGTGTTCTCGAACACCTTGCGCTGGTCGGCCGGCAGTTCGATCTCCTTGTAGAGATCCAGGTAGTTGTCGCTGACGGCGAAGCTGAGCACGAAGTTCTTCGGGTCCTGGTAAACGCCACCGAACCAGTTCGCATGGCCTACCGACGCCACGCCGGGAATCGCTTCCATGCGTGTGGTCAGGCTGGCGGGCAGCGACTGGATGATCGAATAGCGCGAGGTGGTTACCAGGCGATCCACGCCCGCCACGCTATCGCCCGACGAGAATGCGGCGCGGGTGGCGTCGAGCATGCCGAACAGCAGGAAGGCGGCCAGGATCGACACCAGGGTAAGGAAGGTACGCGATTTGCGGCGGAACAGCGCCGCCCATATGAGGTGCAGGTATTTCATGCCGGCATCCTCCGCGTCAGGCCGCCACTTGTTCGACGAGGGTGCCCTTGTCGAGGTGCAGCGTGTGGTTGGCGTACTCGGCGGCCTTGGGATCATGGGTGACCATCACGATGGTCTTGCCGTGTTCGCGGTTGAGTTCACGCAGCAAGCCGAGAATGTCTTCCGCCGACTGGCGGTCGAGGTCGCCCGTGGGTTCGTCGCAGACCAGCAGCGTGGGATCGGAGACGATGGCTCGTGCAATGGCGACACGCTGCTGCTGGCCGCCGGAGAGTTCCGATGGCTTGTGCGAGGCACGCTCGGACAAACCCACCAGTTGCAGCGCGACAGACGCATTCTGCCTGCGCTGCGAAGCCGACAGCTTCGTCAGCAACAACGGCAGTTCCACGTTGCGCTGCGCACTCAGCATGGGCATGAGGTTGTAGAACTGGAACACGAAACCGACATGCGCGGCACGCCACTTCGCCAGGGCACCGCTGCCGAGGCGGTCGATACGCTCGCCCGCCACGCTGAGGCTGCCGCCGGTCGGGGTATCGAGACCGCCGATGAGGTTGAGCAAGGTCGTCTTGCCCGAACCGGACGGCCCCATCAGCGCGAGGAAGTCGCCTTCCTCGATGCTCAGGTTCACGCCATGCAGTACTTCGACTTTCTGCCGGCCGCGTTCGTAGGTCTTGGAAAGATCCTGGATGTCGATCAGGGTGGCCATCGTGGGTGTCTCCGTACGTGTCAGGGCGAGGTGGATGAGGTGGCGACGCGCACGGCGGCACCATCGGCGAGCGAATCGGAAGGCGAGACGATCACGGTGTCGCCGGCGGCGATGCCTTGCGATACCAGGCGCGGATCGCCACCCGGGCGGACAGTGACGTCGTTACGCCTGGCGTGATCGGCGAACACGGTGAACACCACCTCGCGTCCATCGCGACGGGCCACGGCGGCGGCAGGCACGAACACACCCTTTGGCGTTTCGCTGGCCACCGGAGCGCGTTTTTCCAGGAAAGAAACACGAACGCCCATGTCCGGCACGATGCGCGCATCGCGGCTTTCCAGCGCCACGCGCACCTTCACGGTGGCCTTGCCGCGATCCGCGGCCGGCACGATGGCGATCACATGGGCGGGAATCTTCCAGTCCGGATAGGCGTCGAGTACGGCTTCAGCGGCCATGTCCGGCTGTACGCGGCCGATATAGGCCTCGTTGACGTCCACGTCGATTTCCAGCGAGCCCATGTCCACGATGGTGCCGACGCCGGTACGGGTGAAGCCGCCACCGGCCGACAGCGGCGACACGATCTCGCCCACCTGCGCGGCCTTGTCGGTAATCACGCCATCGAAGGGCGCACGCACGATGGTGTAGTCGAGATTGACCTGCGCCACGCCCACCTGCGCATCGGCCGCAGCGGCCTGGCGGCGGGCCGTCTGCACCTGGGCACGATACGTATCGGCCTGGGTACGGGTCTGCTCGGCCGCCTGCTTGGATACGAGCCCGCGCCCGACGAGAGCGTCCTGGCGATCCGCGTCACGCAGCGCCTGGGTCAGCTGGGCCTCGTTCTGGGTCACCGTGGCATGGGCGGCGGCGGCATTGGCCTGGGCCGACTGCAGGCCGGCACGCAGTGCGTTGTCTTCCAGCCGGGCCAGCACCTGGCCCTTGGTCACCCGGTCGCCCTCCTCGATCAGCACCTCGGTCAGCGTGCCTGTGATCTGCGCGGAAACGGTGGCCTGGCGGCGGGCGGTGACATAGCCCGTGGCCTGGAGCACGGCACCGGCTTCAGCGGCAGCCGCCGGCGCCATCGCCGTGGCGGTGTGCACTTCGACGGGACGCTTTGCCATGAAGGCCCAGGCCGCACCGCCCAGAAGGAGCACGGCGACGACCACGCCGGCCACGACCAGCGCGGTACGCCCAGCGCGACCACCGCCGTTTCCGTGCGCCTCCCGGTGCGACTTGTCGATCTTCAGCTGCCTCAGCAGCTCGGCATTCGAATTCATGTCCCCTTGTCCCCGATACGCTCCTGGCATGGCAGGATCATGCGATCGGGGGGCCTCGCGAACCATTTCCGGCCATCAGCCATCGGTCGTGACAGGTGTCATGCGGCCTTTGCTAACCTACGGCCATGAATACCGTCATCCCTTCGCCGGCCCAGCCGAGCCTTCCCGTCGCCGGGCGCTCCGAGCGCTTTCCCGTCCGCCGCATCTTCTGCATCGGCCGCAATTACGCCGATCACGCGAAGGAGATGGGCGCCACCGTCGACATGTCGAACCCGATGTTCTTCACCAAGCCGGCCGATGCCGTGGTGACCGATGGCGCCGACGTGCCCTACCCCTCGGTCACCAGCGATCTGCACCACGAGGTGGAGATGGTGGTGGCACTGGGTGCCGGTGGCTCGGACCTGACCGAGGCGCAGGCCGCCGGGCTCGTGTGGGGCTATGGCGTGGGCCTGGACCTCACCCGCCGCGACCTCCAGGCGCAGGCCAAGGCCAAGGGTGCCCCGTGGGACGTCGCCAAGGGCTTCGATCATTCCGCCCCGGTGTCGGCCATTGTCCCCGCCACCGAGGTCCGTCCCACGGCGGCCACCCGCATCACGCTGGAAGTGAACGGCACCGTGCGCCAGGACGCCACGCTGGGCGACATGCTGCTCGACGTGCCGGCCATCCTCTCCCACCTGTCGCGCCTGTTCGAGCTGAAGGCCGGCGACCTCGTCTTCACCGGCACCCCGGCGGGCGTATCGGCCATCGTGCGCGGCGACCGTTTTCGTGCGACCCTCGAAGGCGTCACCACGCTCGAGGGGCGCGTGAGCTGACTTCGCGGACCACTGACATCCGGGTGGGTAGTTTCCACCTACGACGCAACATCAAGAGAAGGAGACACAACCGATGAGTTTCGTCGCGGAATTCAAGAAGTTCGCCCTGCGTGGCAATGTGATCGACCTGGCGGTCGGTGTGGTGATCGGTGCGGCGTTCGGCAAGATCGTCACTTCGCTCGTCGACAACATCATCATGCCGCCCATCGGCTGGTTGATCGGCGGCATCGACCTGTCGCAGTGGAAATGGGTGCTCAAGCCGGCCGATGCCGCCACCAAGACCGCCGAAGTGGCGATCCAGTACGGCGTGTTCGTGAACGTGCTGATCCAGTTCGTCATCATCGCCTTCGCGATCTTCCTGGTGGTCAAGGGCATCAACAAGCTCACCCGCCGCGAGGAAGACAAGCCGGCCCCGCCGGCAGCGGACGTGGTGCTGCTGCAGGAAATCCGCGACCTGCTGAAGCAGCAGAACCGCACGCCCTGATTCAACGCCTTCGCGATCCTGATCGCGAACACGCTCCTACTCCTGTAGGAGCGCGCCTTGCGCGCGGCCGTGGGCACGTATCCATTGATGGTTGCCGTATCACCGGTCGCGCGCGAAGCGCGCTCCTACATGACCTTTGGCCTACTCAAGGCCGCACCCCCGGCGCAATAATCGGATCTTTCCGTCCCCGGGGGTCATCATGCGTCACACCTTCCGCCTGCACGCGCTTGCCGCGTGCCTTGCGTTTGCCTTTTCCGCCCATGCCGCCGGCAAGGACACCACCATTCCGGAGAAGGCCATCGCCGCAGCGACTACGCTGCGCGACAAGGCCATGAACGACAACACCGGCTATGACTTCGTGGCCGGGCTCACCACCGAAGTCGGTGCGCGCCTGGCCGGCAGCGAAGCCGACAAGCGTGGCGTCGACTGGACCATCGCGAAGTTCAAGGCGATGGGCTTCGACAAGGTGTACACCGAAAAGGTCAGCTATCCGCTGTGGGAGCGCCACAGCGAGCACGCGGCCATCGTCGCGCCGTTCCCGCAGGCGCTGTATGTCACGGCGCTTGGCTACTCCGCAGGCACGCCGCAGGGTGGACTTACCGCCGAAGTCGTGGGCTTCGATACGCTCGATGCGCTGAAGGCCGCTGACCCGGCCACGGTGAAGGGCAAGATCGTCTACGTCAGCACGCATATGGCGCAGCAGAAGGACGGCCATGACTACGGCATGGGTTCGGTCACGCGCACGCGCGGCCCGGTGCTTGCCGCGAAGATGGGTGCCGCTGCCTACCTGCTGCGCTCGGCGGGTACCGATCCGCACAGCCGTACGCCGCATACCGGTGTCACCGGCTTCACCGATCCGAAGGATGCGATCCCGGCTGCCGCGCTGTCGCTTCCCGATGCCGACCAGCTCGAACGCGTGTTGAAGGAAGGCAAGCCCGTCACGCTGAAGCTGGACCTCGATGTCGGCTTCAAGGGCATGTACGAAGGTACCAACGTCATCGCCGAAGTCACCGGTCGCAAGCATCCGGATGAAGTCGTCGCCATTGGCGGACACCTGGATTCCTGGGACCTCGGCACGGGCGCCATCGACGACGGTGCAGGCGTAGCCATCGCCGCCGCTGCCGCGAAGCTCATCAAGGACATGCCGCAGCGGCCTGATCGCACGATTCGCGTGATTGCGTTTGCGAACGAGGAAATGGGCCTTTGGGGTGGTCGTGCCTATGCCGATGCGCATGCGAAGGACGTGGCGAAGTTCCAGCTGGGTACCGAGTCCGACTTCGGTGCGGGACGCATCTGGCGCATGACGGCATCGGTGAAGCCGGAAGCGCGTGGCGCCATCGCGCAGATTGCCAAGGTGCTGGAACCGATCGGTGTTGCCTACGACCCGGGCAAGCCGGGCGGTGGTGGCTCGGATCTCTCGCAGATGCATGCCAAGGGCATGGCGGCACTGTCGCTGACGCAGGACGGCACCGATTACTTCGATTACCACCACAACGCGAACGATACGCTGGACAAGATCGATCCGAAGGCGCTTGCACAGAATGTGGCGGTGTATGCGACGTTCGCGTATCTCGCGGCGCAAGCGGATGGCAATTTCGGTTCGGCACCGGGCGCGTTCGCCAACGACGGCGCACACGACTGACCATTAACGATCAACACCCTGTTGTAGGAGCGCGCCTCGCGCGCGACCGGTGATACGAGGGGTGTCAACATCCCCGTAGCACCGGTCGCGCGCAGGCGCGCTCCTACATGGGGGCATGACTCGTCCACAACGGCTGTCGCGATTGCGCCGCTGTTGTAGGAGCGTGCTTGCGCGCGACCGATGATACGGAAGGATGCAGTATTCCCGCCTACCGGTCGCGCGCAAGGCGCGCTCCTACAGGGATAGGTGGCCGCGGTATCGGCGCATCAATGATTCGGCAGCGGCTCGCCTTCTACCTGCTTCGGCGCCAGGCGCTCTTGCAGGCGATTCATGTACAGGTAGATCACGGGTGTGAGGTAGAGCGTCAGGATCTGCGACACCACCAGGCCACCCACCACGGCAAGGCCCAGTGGGCGACGTGTCTCCGCACCCGCGCCGATACCCAGTGCAATCGGCAACGTACCCGCAAACGCCGCCATCGTCGTCATCATGATCGGGCGGAAGCGCACGCGACAGGCTTCATAGATCGCATCGAACGGCGACACCGTACCATCGCGCTGATGCTCCAGGGCGAAGTCGATCATCATGATCGCGTTCTTCTTCACGATACCCACCAGCATCACGATGCCAACGAAGGCGAACAGGTCGAGCGATGCGTGGAAGATCACCAGCGTCAGCAACGCCCCCACGGCCGCCGCTGGCAGGCCGGAGAGAATCGTGAGTGGATGAATGAAGCTCTCGTACAGGATGCCCAGCACGAGGTAGATCACGAACACGGCCAGCAGGAGCAGCAGGCCCATGCCCTTCACCGAATCCTGGAAGGCCTGCGCCGTGCCTTGCACACTGCCGCTCAGTGTCGCGGGAAGCTTCATTTCGGTAGTGGCGCGATCAATGCTCTGCACCGCATCGCTCAGCGACACACCCGGCGCCAGATTGAAAGAGACAGTGACCGCCGGCAGCTGGCCCTGGTGATTCACCGTGAGCACCTGCGGCCTGCGCTCGAAACGCGCCACCGTATTGAGCGGCACCAGCTTGCCGGTATCCGAGGTCACATAAAGCTTCGACAGCACGGCAGGGTCATCCTGCATGCGGCGTTCCACCTGAAGGATCACCCAGTACTGCGTGGCCGAGCCATAGATCGTGGAAATCTGGTTCTCGCCGAACGCGGTACCGAGCGCGGTCTGCACCTGCTCCATCGTGAGGCCCAGCGGCGCCAGCTTGTCGCGGTTGACCGTGACGACCATCGAGGGGCTGTTGAGGTCGAGATCCGTGGTGACGTCCTGGAAGCCCGGAAGCTTCTGGAACGCCGTGACCAGCTTGCCCGACCAGTCGTAAAGCGCGTGCAGATCGGTGGACTGCACCGTGTACTGGTATTGCGCCTTCGACTGGCGGCCGCCCACCTGGATGGCGGGTGGATTCTGGATATAGGTGCGGATACCCGGCACCTCGGCAAACTTGTGCCGCAGCTCCTGGATGATCTCGTCCGGCGTGGTGTGCCCGCGCTCATCGGCAGGCTTCAGGCGTAGCAGGATCGATCCGGAATTGATCGTCGCGCGCGCACCACCGGCGCCCACGCTCGACATATAGCCTTCGATGTTCGGATCGTTGCCGGCGATTTCCGCCAGCATCTGCTGGCGCGCGGACATGGCCGAGAAGGAGATATCGGTCGGGCCTTCGGTGGTAACACGCAGCTGGCCGCTGTCACCGGCAGGGATGAAATCCTTCGGCGTCACCATGAAGAGCACGGCCGTGGCGGCAAGGCTCAGGAAGAACACGGCCACCACCGTCAGCGGATGACGCATGCACCAGCCCAGTGTGCGCGTATAGCCATTCGTGAGCGCGCTGAATCCCTTGTCGAACCACACCACGATGAAGCTGCGCTTGTCGTGGTCGTGCGCCTTGACGAAACGGCTGCACAGCATCGGCGTGAGCGTGATCGAGACGAAGCCCGAGATCAGGATCGACACGCTGATGACCACGGCAAACTCGTGGAACAGGCGACCGACAATGCCGCCCATGAACATCACGGGGATGAACACTGCCACCAGGGAGAGTGTCATCGAGAAGATGGTGAAGCCGATTTCACTGGCGCCCTTCACGGCCGCATCGAAGGGTTTTTCACCCATTTCGATATGACGCATGATGTTTTCCAGCATCACGATGGCATCGTCCACCACGAAACCCACCGCCAGCGTCAACGCCAGCAAAGACAGGTTGTCGAGGCTGTAGCCCAGGGCGAACATCGCGCCGAACGTGCCCAGTACCGAGATAGGCAACGCCACGGCAGGAATCAGCGTGGCCGAGGCATTGCCGAGGAACAGGTAGATCACCGCCACCACGAGGATGCCGGCCAGGATCAGCGTGAACTGCACGTCGGCCACCGATTCGCGGATGGACACCGAGCGGTCGTACATCACGTCGAGCTTCACCGACGGCGGCAGCGTTTCCGAGAAGGCCGGCAGCAGGGCCAGGATGCGATTGACGGTTTCCACCGTGTTGGCACCGGGCTGGCGCTGGATGGCAAGGGTGATCGCGCGATGGCCGTTGAACCAGCTGGCCTTCTGGTCGTCCTGCACGCTGTCACGCGGCACGGCGATATCGGACAGGCGAATGGGCGCGCCGTTGCGATACGCCACCACCACCTGGTTGTAATCGGCCGCGCGCATGAGCTGGCCATCGGAGCGGATGGACAGCAACTGGCGCTTGCCGTTGAGCGAACCGGTGGCCTTGTTGACGTTGGCCGCGGCGATCGCCTGGCGCATCTGGTCCACGCCGATGCCCGTGGCCGCGAGGCGATCCGGATCGACCGCGATGCGCACCGCGTACTTCTGCGAGCCGTAGACGTTCACCTGCGCCACGCCATCGACCATCGACAGACGCTGCGCCAGCTCCGTTTCGGCGTAGTCGTCCACCGTGGAAAGCGGCAGCGTGGACGACTGCATGGTGAGGAACAGGATCGGTGCATCCGCCGGGTTTACCTTGCGATAGGTGGGCGGCGTGGGCATGTCCTGCGGCAATTGGCGCTGTGCGGCGGAGATGGCGGCCTGCACGTCCTGCGCGGCGCCGTCGATGCTGCGATCAAGCGCGAAGGTGACCGTGATCGTGGTGGAGCCCAGCGAACTGGACGAGGTCATCGAGTCGATGCCCGCGATGGTGGACAGCTGCGCTTCCAGCGGCGTGGCAACCGAGGATGCCATCGTCTCCGGCGACGCACCCGGCAGGCTCGCGCTGATGTTGATCGTGGGGAAGTCCACGTTCGGCAGTTCGTTGACGGGCAGCTTCGGGTACGCGGCCAGGCCGAAGATCACCAGCGCCGCCATCAGCAGCGTGGTCATCACGGGCCGGCGGATGCAGAGTTCCGGCAGATTCATGCGCGGACCCTCAGGCCTTGTCGAGGCGCACGCGCGCGCCGTCCACTAGCAGCATCTGGCCTTCGGTGACCACGCGTTCGCCGCCTTGCAGGCCCTTGTCGATCACGACCCGGTTGCCCGAGGCGGCGCCCGTGGTAACGGTGCGCTGCTCCACCGTGTTGTCCGGCTTTACCACGAAGACGAAACTGCCCGAGGTGGAGCTCTGCAAAGCCACGACGGGAACACTTACGACATCGGCAAGTCGCGTGGTCGGCAAGGTGACTTCGGCGAACTGGCCCGGCGTGAGGCGACCATCCGCGTTGACGAAGCGACCCTTGAGGACGATGGTGCCGGTGGTGGTATCCACGGCGTTGTCGATGAATTCCAGCTCGCCCTGCAAGGGACCGCCGGTGTCGCCCGGTACGTGCGCTTCCACCGGAAGCGTGCCGCGTCGCGCACTTGCGCGTACGGCGGACAGGCCATCCTCGGGAATGGCGAAGGCCACGCGGATGGGGTCCACTTCGTTGAGCACGACGATATCGGTGGTGTCCGCGCTCAGCGTCGCGCCGGGATAGGCCAGCGGCGCACCCGTGATGCCATCGAACGGTGCGGCAATGGTGGTGAAGTCGAGCTGCACCTGCGCGGCACGCACGGCGGCGCGATCGCTTTCGAGATTGGCACGCGCCACGCCGAGATTGGCCTTGTAGAGATCGTAGTCGGCACGACTGACGAAGCCCTTGCCGAGCATGTTCTGGTAGCGCTCCAGGTCGGCCTCGGCCTTTACCAGCGACGCCTCGTCACGGGCGACATTGCCCTTGGCGGCATCGAGGGCAGCCTTCAGCGGACGCGGGTCCACCTGCGCGAGCAGGTCGCCCTTCTTCACATGACTGCCCGGCGTAAACGCCAGACGCTCAAGCTGGCCGTTCACGCGCGAGCGCACGTTCACGGTGGAATAGGCCTCGGCACGGCCGATGACCTTCAGCGAGAGATCGATTTCCCCGCGTGTGGCGAGATCCGTGGTGACCGGCACGCCGGCCTGCGCCTGTGCTGTCTTGCCCTTGGTCTGCACGTCCTTGCTTCCGGCGTCGTGGCGCCAGATACCCGCCGCCACGGCGGCCACGGCCACGAGGCCTACGACGAGGACGAGTTTCTTCCCTGGGGATCGCTGCATGAGTGCTCCGGCCGACTCCACCTGGATCGGTCGCCGCGCGGGGACGCGGACATGTTTTTGGGTCGGACAACCTTATAGCGAACGGTTGCCCGGCGATTCGGTTGACCCGGGGCCTCAGCCTTCCTCGGCCGGACCGTCGAGACCCTGCAGATTCTCCTTCATGCGGTTGAGAACCGCGAGTGTCGTCTGCAGGTCTTCCATCGCAATGCCTTCCACGGCGTCCTTGCGGAGGCCTTTGGCGATGTCTTCCATGTCGTCGATGATGCCCCGGGCCTGCTCGGTGTCGTGCAGGCGCCAGGCGCGGCGATCCTTCGGATCGGCGCGACGTTCGACGAAGCCGGCCGCCTGGAGGCGGTCGATGACGCGGCCCACCGCGATGGGCTCCATTTCCAGCCGCTCGGCCAGTTCGTTCTGGCGCATGCCCGGCGTGCGGTGCAATGCCTTGAGCGCCCGCCACTGGGCACGGGTCAGGCCGAACTTCACCGCCCGCCGGTCAAAATGCTTGCGGAAAAGCAGGGTGACGTCGTTGATCAGGTAGGCGAACGAGATATCTTCAACTTTGAGCTGGTCGACCATAAACCTTCATAAGGACGGCGCGGCGGGAAACCCCATCCTAGCGGTTTGACACGCGGTCGTCACAGTAAAAAACACCCATGAACATCCACTTGCTCGAAACGGACATCACAACCCTGAACGTCGGTGCCGTCGTGAATGCGGCCAACGAAACCCTGCTGGGCGGAGGTGGGGTCGACGGTGCCATCCACAGGGCGGCGGGAAGCGCGCTTCTGGCGGCCTGCCGGGCTTTGCCGGAGGTTTCGCCGGGCGTGCGCTGCCCGACCGGCGAGGCCCGTATCACCGGCGGTTTCGGGCTTCCTGCCGGCCATGTGATCCACACCGTGGGCCCTCTCTGGCATGGCGGATCGAGCGGTGAGGCGGAATTACTGGCCGCCTGTTATCGGAATAGTCTCAAACTCGCCCATGAGCACGGTATCCAGAGCATCGCCTTTCCCGCCATCAGTACGGGGGTGTATGGATATCCGCTGGAAGCCGCCACGGCCATCGCCATGAAAGCCGTCCAGACGGCCGAATGGCAACCGGCCGAGGTGACCTTCTGTACGTTCGGCGCGGCGGCCACCGCCGCCTATCGCGCCGCGCTGGGCCAGCCTGCTCAGCGCGGATAAAGCGGCGGCAAAAGGTCATCCGGACCAGCACCTGCCGGCGGCGCCCAGTCGAAGCCACCGGTGAACGCGACGCGGAGGGGCTCCTCCTGCCAGGTGCCACCGGCGAACCGGGTCTTCTGCAAGGCGGCGATCGCCTCTCGCTGCGGCCCCGGACGCAAAGCGGCCGACAGAGCGCCGACCGACCGGATTCCCGGCCGCACCGTGCGCGCCCAGGCCAGCAACGCCTGCTCCACGATGGCCGGATCCCCCGATAGCGTCGCCTTCAGGAAGGCCTGTTTCGCCGGGCCTTCGCGCACAGGCTCCTGACCGGACGCTGCTGGGCCACCCTTTGCCGGACGGGCCCGGCGTGCACGCCAGATCCACGCAACGAGGGTCAGCAGCCACAGTGCCAGCACGCCGAAGAACGCCCATCGCCACCAGGGCGGTGACGTGGCCGGAGCCGGCGTCGTTACGGGACTCGCGACAGGCGATACATCGCTGGATGGTTGCGGCAGCACGCTTTTCGGCGAGGTTGCCTGCGAGCCCGTAGCCGCCACGATCTGGAGATCGCGCGCTGGCAGCGTCGCCACTTCCGGCTTATCGGTGACGACATTCCACCAGTGCAGCGTGGTTTCGGGAATGTGCAGCGTGCCGGGGCGTGTCGGCACCACGGCGAAACTCTGCTGCCGGCGCCCGGTCACCCATGCACCACTGCTGCTGCCACCGGTAACCGGTTTGTCCGGATAGACGTCCGCACCATCGAGCTTCGGCAGGGACAACGCAGGCAGGGCTTCGAACGGCATGCCCGTGGCATCCAGACGCATGGTGAGCGTCACCGGCTGCCCCACCGTGCCCTTGCCATCGGCCGGCATGCCGTCGATCGACAGTGTGAGCGCACGTGCGGGAATCCATGCGCCGTCCGCTGCTGCCGACGGCCGCGTCTTCACTTCGACGCGCACCTTGTCGGCAACGGCATTCACCGGATCGCCGGCCCCGAAGAACGAGCCCGCGTCGTTGGGGTCCACCGCGGTTCCCTGGAACGTGGGCGGCTGGATCTCCAGCGTGCCCGCATGCTGGGGAAAGATCGCGTAATGGCGTTCCACCACGTTGAAGCGGCGTCCGCCGCGCATCGTCTGGTAGTTGGCGTCCTGGCCGACACGGCGTATTTCCGCGCCCTCGGCGGCTGGGTCGCCCAGCTGGCCATCGGCCAGGTTCACGGCGAAATAGAGCCGCAACGTGTAATCGATCTGCTGCCCGACATAGGCCTGCGCAGGATCGGCCTTGCCTTCAAGCGCAATGGGGCGATCAGCCGCGGCCGGCCCGCCCTGATCGGACGCCTGTACGTCCAGTCCGAGCGGCTGCGTCTTGCGTGAGCCTACCTGCAACGCCGGCACCGTGAGGTGGCCTTGGTGGCGGGGACGCAGGGCGATGCCGAGGATGTTGTGTGCCTCGCGCTGTCCGTTGACGATGCTGAGCGAGTGGTTGGTCGATGTACCCAGCACGATGAAGTCGCCCATCAACGGGGACAGGTCCGGCGTGCCGGCATCGTCTTCGCCCATCTCGATGTTGAGCGTCACTGTCTCGCCCATGCCCACCTTGCTGCGGTCGAGCGATGCCGTCGGCCCGGCGGACTGCGCCAGGGCGAGCATCGGCCACAAGGCCAGCAAGGGGAGGTATCGCATACCACGCATCGTCATTCCTCCGGCTCCGCAACGCCCTGCCGACGCTGGTACTCGAGCATGAATTTCCGTCGCAGCAGGCCACCCGGATCATCGGGCACGCGCATCAGCGCGCGCCGTACGTCGGCGGGAAGCTTCGACGAACCATCGTCCTGGGACAGCGTGCCAAGGTCGTGTCCCTTGTCGTCGCCGTCCTTTCCGTCCTTGCCTTGCTGGCCCGCGAGTGCCTTGTCCATCTGGTTTTTCAGGGCGGACTGCGCCTGCTCGGCCTGCGCGCGTTCGGCGGCGGACTTCTGCGCGGGGTCGCCTTGCGGCGCCTCTCCCTTGCCTTGATCCTTGCCACGATCGCTGCCCTCGCCTTCGCCGGCCTTGTCCTGTGAGCCCTGCTGGCCGGCCTTGTCTTCGCCGCCCTTGTCACCCGATGGCTGGCCGCCCTGCGAACCCTGGTCGCCCTTCTGCGAGTCCTGGCCCTGGTTCTGGTTCTGGTTCTCGCCCTTGTCCTTGGGATTCTGCTGGCCCTGGCCGCCGCTACCGCCCTTCTTGTCGTTCTTCGTATTCTTGTCGTCCCTGGGCTCCTGCTGCTTCATGAAGTCTTCCACGGACTTCTTGTTGGCCGCCGCATCGACATTCGCAGGGTTGGCCTTCAGCGCGCGGTCGTAGGCAGCCACGGCATCTTCGTAACGCTGCTGTTTCGCCAGCGCATTGCCCAGGTTGTATTGCGAGTCGCTATCCGTGCCGTGGGTGAGCGCAGCCTCAGCCGCTGCATAGTCTCCTGCACGATAGGCTGCCGCGCCACGCAGGCCCGGATTGTCGGCCAGGGCCTGCGCGCGTTTCGCATCGCCTGAGGCCAGCGCGTTCTGTGCCTGCTGGTCGCGCGTGCGGAACAGGTCGGTGAGTCCATCCGCGCGTACCGGAGACAGCGGCAGGATGGCCAGCGCCAGCAGGAGCAACCAGCCACGACGAAATGCCAGGGCCACCAGCGGCAACAGGGGGATGAGCAGCCAGGGACCGCGATCCTGCCATTGCCCGGACGTAGCGCCGTCGACAGCCTTGCCGTCATCGTCGCCGTGCAGCATCGTCGCCAGCGTGGCGACATCCGAGCCGTCGGCCGACACGGGCACGTAACGACCACCACCGGCAGCGGCCAGGGCGGACAGCGATGCATCGTCGCGCTGCGCCATCACCACGGCACCCTGCGCATCCTTGAGAAAGCCACCGTCGTCACTGGCAATGGGACCGCCGCGCGTGGTGCCGATACCCAGTACGGACACCCGGTTGCCTGCGCTGCGTGCCCGGCGCGCGGCGGCATCGGCCGCATCATCCGCATGATCGGTCACCAGTACGATGGAACCACCGCGGATGTCGGCACGATGGATCAGGGCGGCCGCCATGTCGATGGCCTTGGCCGGATCGTCACCGCCGACCGGCAGTGTATCGGGCGCCAGTGCAGACAGCAGGTCGTCGACGCTATGCGCATCGGTGGTCAGCGGCGCCACCATGAATGGCTCACCGGTATAGGCCACCAGCGCGTTCATGCCATCGCGGTTGGCGGTATAGAGCTCGCGCACCTTGTAGCGTGCGCGACTGAGACGGTCGGGCACGATGTCATGCGAAAGCATGTGTTGCGACATCGAGACCACCACGACCTGCGCGGCATGCTCGGCGAACAGTTGCTGCGTCTGCCGGTTCCAGGTGGGGCCGGCCAGGGCCAGCACGGCCAGTATCGCCGCCGAAACGAAGGCCGCGACCGGGCCACGCGAAGAACCCGGCTTGCCGTCGAGCAGATAAGGCAACAGCGCCGGATCGGCCAGCTTCGTCAGCACATGGGTGCCTCCGGAGCGCCGCGACACCAGCCAGCCAAGAACGGGTACCAGCACCAGCAACCACAGCCAGCGCGGTTCGATGAAATGGAACGCACCGAAGAACGCACTCATGCCGTGGTCCTCCGGCCGAGATATCGCGGCACGGCGGCGAGCGCCAGCAGCAGCAACGAAGCCAGAAGAGGCCAGCGGAACAACTCATAACGCGGGCGCAGCGATGCGCCTTGTTGCGGCACGGGCTCCAGCGAGTCGATCTCGCGATAGGCCTGCGCAAGCTGGTTGGTGTCGGTCGCACGGAAGAAGCGTCCGCCGGTTTCATGGGCGATATCGGTGAGCATGCTGACGTCGAGGTCCGCCGACGGATTCACCACGCGGGAGCCAAAGAAATCCGGCACGCGCATCGCCGTGGCACCGATGCCAATCGTGTAGATGCGCACGCCGGCCGCTTTCGCTGCACGTGCCGCTTCACGCGGTGCGATCGAACCGGCGTTGTTCACGCCATCGGTCAGCAACACGACGACGCGCGCCTGCTCGGGCATGTCGGCCAGGCGCTTCACCGCCACCGCAAGCGCATCGCCGATGGCGGTCTCGCGTCCGGGAAGGCCGACGACAGCCTCGTGCAATTGTGCACGCACCGCGTCGAGGTCGTAGGTGAGTGGTGTGACCAGATACGCCTGTGTACCAAAGAGGATGAGGCCCAGTTCGTCGCCGACGCGGCGATCGATGAAGTCGCCGGCGATGGCTTCCACGGCGGCGAACCGGGTGACCGTGCGACCAGCCAGCTCCATGTCGTCCAGCGACATGCTGCCCGACAGGTCGACCGCCAGCATCGTGGCGCGGCCGCTGCGGTGCTGCGGCTCGGGTGGGCCCAGTCGCTGCGGCCGCGCCGCCGCGACGACGAGGCAGATCCAGGCGAGCACCAGCAGAACCGTCGCCGCAAAGGGGGCCCGGCCGAGCGGGCCCTGCGACAGGGCGAGACCAGGGTGCGGAAGATTGAGTGCCTGCGCGGGTTTCACCGGTCGCAACACATGCCTCAGCAACCACGGCAGCGGCAGCGCCGCGAACAACCACGGCCACGCGAATTCAGGCAGGGACATGCGAGACCCTCCCCTGCGAGCGCGGCTGGCGACGCAGCGCGGTACGTATCCATGCTTCGACATCGCGGGACGTGGCTTGCACATCGAGCGCGGCGTTGGGTTGATACATGGCCGTATCCAACGCAGCCAGCCGGTCTGTCGGGACCTTCGGACCATAAAGTGCCAGCACGCCACGCCATGCATCACCGGAAAGCGTGACGCTGCGGGAATCGCGCGTGCGTGCCACGCGGCGAAGCAGCTGGCTGGCCGCGGTGGCGAAGGCAGCGGTATCGCCGTCGCGCGCATGCTGATCGCGCGCACCATGCAGCTCCGCAAGCACTTTGTCGACCTGCCGCCGCCATGCGCGACGACGGCGCAATAACAGCACCACGGCGATCACGACGATGACCAGCAGCGCGGCGAGCACCCACCAGCCCGGCGCCAGCGGCCACCATGCGGGGACGTGGGGAACGTGGATATCCCTGAGTTCAGGAGCCTTCGGCGGCATCACATGGCCCTCGTGGTGCCGAGCAACGCAACCACGGCATCGAGCGGATCGGCCGTGGTATCGAGCGTGCGATGACGAAGGCCGAGCGACGAGGCCAGCGTATCGATGCGATGGCGTCCTTCACCCAGCGAGCGGAGGAAGTCGGCGCGCTGCCGGTCCCCGTAAAGCGCAACATCGAAATGTGCGCCGCGATGAGCGAAGGGGTAGCGTCCTGCCGGCGGCTCGGCCATCTCCAGCGGATCGGCCACGACCAGCACGGATACCTCCGCCTTGCCCACCAGCCCCAGCATGCGGCCGCGCGAAGCGTCGTCGATGCAGAAGCCGTCCGTGACCACAAGCACGCGCGAAGCGCCATGCATCAGCCGCCCGGCGCGTTGCAGTGCCGCCGAAAGCGATTCGTCGTCGCCCTGGGGCAACGCATCCCACGCGGCGATGGCACCGGCCACGGCCAGCGCGCCGCGCGACCCACCTTGCGGCCGGATCAGCTGCCGCTGTCCGCCGAAAGCCAGTACGCCGACGCGATCACCGCCGCGAATGGCGTACCACGTTGCCATGGCCGCGGCACGCGCCGCCTGCACGGACTTGAAGCGCGTGCGGGTACCGAAACGCATGCTCGTGTTCATGTCGAGCATCACGAGCAGGCGGCCTTCGCGTTCTTCCTGGAACAACTTGGTATGCGCCACGCCGCTGCGTGCCGTGAGGCGCCAGTCCATGCGCCGTACATCGTCGCCGGCCTGGTAGACACGCGATTCGGCGTAATCCATGCCACGTCCGTGAAGACGACCGGGACGCTGGCCGCTGCGTGGCGCACGGGAAACGACGGGCGGCGCAGGTGCGCGGGCCACGCGCGAGCGCAGGGCGATCAGTTCGGGCAGCGAAACGCGTACGCGCCCGTCGGCGGCGGGGACGGCGGCGTTCACGGCAGCGGCACGAGGTCCAGCAGGCGATCCACGATGGTATCGACACGCACCCCCTCGGCTTCCGCCTCGTAGCTCGGCAGCACGCGGTGGCGGAGCACGTCGTGGGCCACGGCGTGGATGTCTTCGGGCAGTACGTAGTCGCGCCCGGCCAGCCATGCATGCGCACGCGAGCAGCGGTCCAGCGCGATGCTGGCGCGCGGGCTGGCGCCCCAGGCGATCCAGCGGGCGAGTTCGGGACCGTACTTGCCGGCTTCGCGCGAGGCCACCACGAGCTGGGTGATATAGCGCTCCAGCGGCTCGGCCATGTGCACGGCCAGTACCGCATCGCGCGCGGCGAAGACATCGCCGGGTCGCAACAGGTGCGCCACGGGCGTCACCGGATGCATCGCCTCGCGGGCCTGGTTGCGGGCCAGGCGCAGGATCGCCAGCTCGGCATCGGCATCGGGATAGCCGATGGTCACATGCATCAGGAAGCGGTCGAGCTGCGCCTCGGGAAGCGCGAAGGTGCCTTCCTGCTCGATCGGGTTCTGGGTAGCCATCACCATGAACAGCTCGGGCAGCGGCCAGGTGCGGCGGCCGATGGTGATCTGCCGCTCGGCCATGGCCTCCAGCAGGGCGGACTGCACCTTGGCCGGCGCGCGGTTGATCTCATCGGCGAGCACGATGTTGTGGAACAGCGGCCCGCGCTCGAATTCGAAGGTGCCGGTCTGCGGACGGAAGATGTCGGTGCCGGTGAGGTCCGCCGGCAGCAGGTCGGGCGTGAACTGGATACGGTGGAAATCGGCTTCCACGCGGGTCGCCAGCGCCTTGATCGCCGTGGTCTTGGCCAGGCCGGGAGCGCCTTCGACCAGCAGGTGGCCGTCGGCCAGCAGGGCGACCAGCAGGCACTCGACCAGGTGCGGCTGGCCGATGATGCCGCGAGACAGCTCCTCGCGCAGGCGGACAAACGCCTCTTGTAGCGGCGTGGCGGCGGTCGGCGTGTCGGACATCGGCGGATCTCTACAACGGGCGGAGGACCGATGAGACCACAGCGAGCCCGAGAAGTTTAGGGCCGAAGGTTGGGGACCGGGCGAAAGAGCGTTGCCGCCCCCTCGCCCGCCCGCTCGGCGCGGTTTACTGCAACGTATCGCTCAGGATGCGTGGCGTGACGAAGATCAGCAGCTCGGCCTTGTCGTTCTGCCGGCTGGTACGGCGGAACAGCACGCCCAGACCCGGGATGTCACCGAGACCTGGCACCTTGGAGATGGTGTTCGACTTGGTGATCTCGTAGATGCCGCCGAGGACGACCGTCTGCCCGTTGTCGACCAGCACCGAGGTATTGATCTCACGCGTGTCGATCTGCGGCACCGAGCCGCCTCCCGGGCTGTCCACCAGGCGAGCCAGGGCATCCTTCTTGACGTTGATCTTGAGATAGACGCGGCTGTCGGCGGTGATCGTCGGCGTCACACGCAATTCGAGTACGGCATCCTTGAACTGCACGGTAGCGTTCTGTGCGCCACCGCCCGAGCTGGAGGCCTGGTAGGTCACGTAGCCGATCTGGGTACCCTGCTTGATCACGGCTTCCTGCTGGTTGGCCGTGATCACGCGCGGACTGGAGATCACCTCGCCACGGCCTTCGGTTTGTGCTGCCGAAAGTTCAAGGTCCACCAGGTAATTGGAGCCGAGAATGGCAAGGCCGATGCTACCTGCCGGATTCGATACGGGCAGGTTCACGTTGTAGCCGCCAGGCAACGTATAAGGGCTGCGCGTGGGAATGGTGGTAGTCGGATTCGCCGCCTGCTGAGCGAGCGCGTTCGCGTAATTCACATCGCTGTTGCGCACGCTGGTCACGAGGTCTGCGGTACCCGTGCCATTGGTACCGGAAGACAGATCCGGCGATGTACCCACGATCTGGTTGCGGTTGTTGTGATTGAACGCCTGTACGCCCCAGCGCACACCCAGGGCACGAGTGAACGTGTCGGTGGCAGCCACGATGCGGGACTCGATCAGCACCTGCTGGACCGGTCGATCCAGTGTTCCCACGAGCTCCCGCAGGTCGCGGATCTTGTCCGGCGTATCGTTGATAAGCAGGGTGTTCGTACGATCGTCAAACGATACGCTTCCCCGAGGCGACAGGAATCCATGTGCCTGGTTGCCTGTCTGGCCACCACCACTGGTGGACTGCATGCTTCCCTGGGTCAGCAGCTTGGCGATGTCCTGCGCCTTGCCGTAGCTGATGGGGATGTAATCCGAAATGAGCTCCGCGCTGTCTTCGGCCTTCTGCCGCGCGTCGGCAAGGCTCTGTTCGTAGTTCGCCAGCTCGGCCTGCGGAGCGATCCAGATCACGTTGCCGCTACGGCGCTTGTCCAGGCCCTTTGCGCGCAGGATCACATCGAGCGCCTGGTCCCAGGGCGTGTTCACCAGTCGCAGGGTTACGCTGCCGGCCACGCTGTCGGATGCCACCAGGTTCAGCTTCGCCTCGTCGGCGATCAACTGGAGTGCAGAGCGAACGGGGATGTCCTGAAAATTGAAGGTGAGACGCGAACCGGCATAGACGGTTTCCTGTCCGGCCTTCGCATTCTTTGCCGAGGGCTGGGCGGCCTTCTTCGGTGCCACCTCGACCACGTAGTCGTTGCCACTCTGGTAGGACGAAACTTCAACCTCGCCCTTGGTGGCGATGTCCATATGAGCACCGCCCGCTGCGGCCTTCGATTCGATCGACTGGACGGGGGTGGCGAAATCGAGCACGTCCAGGCGCTGCGCCAGTTTGGGCGGCAGGCTGGAACCGGGCATGCTCACGAGCACGTGATCGCCCTGGCGGCGCATTTCCGGTGTGGTGGCACTGTTGCCCAGGGTGATGAGCACACGGCCTTCGCCGTTCTGGCCGCGACGGAAGTCGATGTTCGACAGCGGCACGCCGGCACTCGAGGGCAGCGCCTTGGTCGGGTCGGACACGATGGCCGTGGTCGTCGTGGCACCGGTGGGGCCATTGTTGACGGTGACGATCAGGTTGTTGCCATCGACGCGCGTCTTGTAGGCCGAGTCACGGAATAACTCCACGGTGACACGCGTGCGCCCCCCTGCCGACACGATGGATACGCCCGACGTCGCGCCCTTGGCGATATCCAGGTGACGGGAGCTGAACGTATTGGTGGTATCGGCGAGGTCGATCGCGATGCGCGGTGGGTTGCTGGTCGTGAACACCTTCGGATCAGGCGCCTTCTCGCTGAACGCGAGCGTCAGCTCCACGCGACCGCCCGGCTGCGCGTCATAACTGATGTTGCGCAGGGCGTTGGCGGCAACCGCCTGGCCGGCGAATCCTGCCGATGCGGCTAGTGCCGCACCCAGAACCCAGCGACGCGCGCGTCCCGGCAGGAGGTGGAAAATGGTGGTCATGTGCGTCATCCCCGAGATACTCATTTGTCGCCGACCGATATGCTTGCCGGGCGCTCCATCCAGCCGCCCGTGCCATTGGGAACCAGCTCGACCAGATCGATGTGGTCTTCCCCGACGGCGGTGACGCGGCCGTAGGCCTGCCCCATGTATTCGTTGCGGTGAACCTTGTGGATCACCCCGCCCGGGTCCTTGACCAGGGCTTCCAGCGCGTTGCCCGTCCCGATCGTGCCCACCATGCGCAGGGTGTCGAGCGAGAACATCTCCAGCGGCTCCTTCGGACGGTTTTCGTCAGGCCGTGTCCCCGATGTCGTCGAGGCATCCGCTTCCGCCGCGCTCGGGCTGAAGGGATCGCGGGCGTTCTGGTCCTGGTAGGCGAAGGTCTCGAAGGTACGCAGTACCGGGAGCGGGGGGATGGGCTCGCCTTTCTTGTGTTTCTCGGCATCCACCCACTCGTGCAGGTCCGAGGTGCCGCTGGTGCAGCCGGCCAGTGCAGATGCCACGGAGAGCGCAAGCAGGACGACACGCCCACGCGAGAGAGACGCTGTCATTTCCTGGCTCCCTTCGCTGCCTTGGATTGCTCTGCCGCTTCGTCGTCATCCAGGTAACGGTAAGTCTTCACGGTGCCCTGCAGGATCAGCAGGCCCGAATCACCGCCCTTCTTGCCGGCATCTTTATCCTTGGGACTCAGGGAGACGTCGTGCAGGGTCAGGATCACCACGCGCGGCAGCGATGCCACGCCGCTGATGAAGCTTCCGAACTGGTGATAGGTGCCCACCATCCGCAAGGTGATCGGTTTCTCGGCGTAGAAATCGCGCGGTGTTTCCGGACCGGGCTGGAACAGCTCGTTCTCGATGCCGGCGGCGAGTGCCGTCTGCGAGATATCGACCAGCAGCTCGGGCATCTCCGTCTTGCTGGGCAGCTGGCGCAGCAGGGTACGCAGCATGTCCTGCATTTCCTTGAGCTGCTGTTCCAGCGCTTCGAGATTGGCCGACTTGGCCTGCTTCTGCGAGAACTCGGTCTTCAGCGCGGCTTCGCGGCTTTCAAGCCCTTCGAGCTGGTCCTGCTGGTCGCTGATGTAGAGATACCAGCCGAAAAAGGTGACGACGACGAAGATCAGTCCGGTGAAGAAATACTTCACCGACTTCGGCCATCCGCCGATGTTGTTGCGATCGAGGTTACGAAGATCGTCTACGAATTTCATGGCTTTGCTCCTGCCTTGGCCGGAGCAGCGGGCTTTGCCGATGAAGGATCTTCGGCCTGCGTCGAGTCGACAGGCGTCGTCAGGTGTACGTCGAGGCCGAAGGCATAGGGCATGCGTGAGGCGTCGTGGGTGTTTTCGGTCTTGCGCAGGTCGGCGTGCCCCATCCACGGAGAGGCTTCGATATTGCGCATGTAATCGGCCACGCTCGAATTGGACTGGGATACGCCGTCCAGCGACATCGAGTCTCCCGCCTGTTTCATCCCCGTGAGGCGGGCACTGGCCGGGATCGTCTTCACCAGCTCGTCGAACAGGTGAACCATCTGCGCGCGGTTGGCCTGGAGCTGCTCGATGATCTGCTTGCGTTGCAGCAGGTCGGCGCGCACCTTTTCCAGGTCCTTGATCTTCGCGATGCGGTCGTCGAGCTGCTTGATCTCGCCCTGCAGGTACGTATTGCGGTCGTTCTGGTTGTCGATGCGCGCATCCATCCAGAACGACCACGCGATCAGCACCACCAGCGCCGCGCCAAAGGCAAGGCCGAGCTGGGCGTAGAACTCCCGTTCGCGGACCTTGCGCCGGTCGGCGCGCCAGGGAAGCAGGTTGATCCGTGCCATCAGTCGAAGCTCCTCATGGCCAGGCCCACGGCAATCATCAGCGCGGGAGCATCCTGGGCCAGGGTCTGGGCCTGCACGCGGCTGGACAGGGCCATGCGGGCGAGCGGGTTGGCAACGACGCACGGTACGCCGATCTGCTGTTCGAGCAGTTCGGTGATGCCTTCGATGGAGGCGCAACCGCCGGCCAGCACCACCTGGTCGACACGGCTGTATTCGCTGCCGGCGAAGAAGAACTGGAGCAGGCGGCTGACCTGCTGCACCAGCGACTCCTTGAACGGCTCAAGGGCTTCCATCTCGTAGGACTCGGGCAGGCCGCCCTTGCGCTTGGCGCGACCGGCCTCCTCGTAGGAGAGGCCGTAGCGGCGCATGATCTCGTCGGTGAGCTGCTTGCCGCCGAAGACCTGCTCGCGGGAATAAATGGTGCGCTGGTTCTTCAGCACGGCCAGGGTGGTCATGGTGGCGCCGATGTCCACCATGGCGACCAGGGCCTCGCGCGGCACGGCGAGCTGGTCGGCCACCATGCCGAAGGCGTTCTCCATGGCAAACGCCTCGACGTCGATCACCTTGGCCGTGAGGCCGCCCAGGTCGAGCGCGGCGATGCGCATGTCCACGTTCTCGGTGCGCGAGGCCGCGAGCAGGACATTGTTCATCTCAGGGTTGTCGCGGACCGGCCCCAGCACCTCGAAATCGAGGCTGACTTCCTCGATGGGGTACGGGATGTACTGGTTGGCCTCCACCAGGATCTGGCCTTCCAGGTCGTCTTCGGAGAGATCGGCCGACATGGGGATGACGCGGGTGATGACCGCGGAGCCTGCCACGGCGGCCGAAGCGTGCTTCAGCTTCGAGCCCGAGCGGGCCAGCGCGCGGCGGATCGCCTCGCCCACGGCTTCCACCTCGACGATGTTCTTCTCAACCACGGCGTTGGGCGGCAGGGGCTCCACCGCGTAGTGCTCGACCTTGAAGCGGCCGCCCGCCTGGCTCAGCTGGAGCAGCTTGACGGCGGTCGAGCTTATGTCGACGCCAATGAGCGGCGTCGATTTGGGTGTAAAGAGCCCCACGGTGTCCCCCTTTCCCCGCGCCTTTGTCGGAATTGGTTTGTCGGCGCGAAGGCATTAGATCGAAAACTTAACGGATTGGCAACGGCCGTTTCTGGCCACTTATAGGCACTATTTCACAAATCCCATCACTGGGTTAGCGAATCCCGTTGACCTTCCGTCGAGCCCCGGGTGCCCGTCCGGGAGGCCGGGGAGGCTCTATACTCCGCCACGACCCAAACGGCGGTGACGAAGTCCCCATCCATGCGAATCCTGAAGCGTCTGCTGCGCTACGCGCTGTACCTCGCCCTGGCCGGCATCCTTTTCGTGGTGGGAGCCGTGGGCGTGGCCTACTGGCTGCTGGCGCCACGCCTGCCGTCCGTGGCTGTCCTGCGCGATTACCACATGCAGGTTCCCCTACGCGTGCTCAGCTCGGATGGCCGGCTGATCGCATCATTTGGTGAGACCCGGCGCATCCCCGTCCACATCGCCGATGTGCCGGCGCGCCTGAAGAACGCCGTGCTGTCGGCCGAGGATGGCGACTTCTACAGCCATCCGGGCGTCGACTGGCACGGCATCGCCCGCGCCGGTATTCACGTGATCCTCTCCGGTGGCGACAAGGGGCCGGGCGGCTCCACGATCACCCAGCAGGTGGCCCGCAATTTCTTCCTGAGCCCCGAGAAGCTCTACTCGCGCAAGCTCACCGAGATGTTCATCGCGCTGCGCATGGAGAACGAGCTCTCCAAGGACCAGATCCTCGAGCTGTACCTCAACAAGATGTTCCTGGGTCATCGCTCGTACGGCGTGGCCGCTGCCGCCTCGTATTACTACGGCAAGACCCTCGACCAGCTCACCGTGGCCGAGGCCGCCACCCTGGCCTCGACTTTCCAGCTGCCTTCGGTAGTCAATCCGCTCAACAACCCCAAGCGCATGCTGGCGCGCCGTGACTGGGTGCTTGGACAGATGCTCTCGAACCGCTTCATCACGCAGGCGGAGTACGACGAGGCCATCAAGGAGCCCAACGACGCCTACCCACACGAGCAGCAGATCGAGGTGGATGCGCCCTACCTGGCCGAAATGGTCCGCCAGCAGGTGCTGGAGAAACTCGGCAACGACGCCCTCACCGAGGGGTATGTCGTGCATACCACCGTCTCCAGCGAAACACAGACGGCCGCCAACGAGGCCCTGCGCGGCCGCCTGTCCGCTTACGACCGCCGTCACGGCTACCGCGGCCCCGAGGGGCATGAGGAACTCGCGGCCGGCGCTGGCCCGGATGACTACGATCGCGTTCTCGCCGGCTACACAAGCGTGGCGGGCATGATGCCCGGCATCGTCACGGAGACCGGTCCCAAGGAGGCGAAGGTGTACCTGTCCGCGAAGGAGACGGCCACGATCACCCTGGAGTCCATCGCCTGGGCCCGTCCCTACGTCAACGAAGGCCGCGCCGGCGCCACGCCGACCAAGGTCGACGCCGTACTCAAGCGTGGTGATGTCGTTCGCCTGATCCGTAGCGAAAAGGACGACATCTCCGAGGAGGCCAAGGCCACCGATACGGCCGCAGGTACCGAGAGCGGCCACCAGGAACCCCAGAAGGGGCCGTGGCGCCTCACCCAGATTCCCGCCGCCCAGGCCGCGCTGGTTTCGCTCGATCCTGAGGACGGTGCCGTCCGTGCCCTCGTGGGCGGTTTCAGCTTCGTCCGTTCCAAGTTCAATCGCGCCGTCATGGCCGCCCGCCAGCCGGGCTCCAGCTTCAAGCCGTATCTGTACTCGGCGGCGTTCGAGCGCGGTTTCACGCCGGCCTCCATCGTCAATGACGCCCCGGTGGCCTTCCCGGACCCCTCGCGCCCTGACGGCATGTGGACACCCGCCAACGACGACAACAAGTTCGACGGCCCCATGCGTCTTCGCGAGGCCCTGGTGAAGTCGAAGAACCTGGTCTCGGTGCGCCTGCTCGACGCCATCAGTGTGCGCTATGCGCGCGACTACATGACCCGCTTCGGCTTCACGCCGGATGCGCTGCCGCAGAACCTGTCGCTGGCCCTGGGCACCGCCTCGGTATCGCCCATGGCCATGGCGCGCGGGTATGCCGTGTTTGCCAACGGTGGCTACCTGGTCACGCCGTACTTCATCTCGCGCATCGACGACCGCGACGGCAAGCCCGTGTACACCGCCAACCCGGAACGCGCCTGTGCCGACTGCCAGGAGCGACTGCTCGCCCCAACCCCGCCGGGGCCGCCGACGCAGGCCAGCACCGCCTTGATCCCGGCGCGTCCTGCCAGTTCGGGCAGCGCGGGTGGAAGCGGCACGGGCGACGCCGTGCTGCCGGCCGACTCGCACGACAATGCTTCACAGGCACCGAAGCTGGCACCTCACGTGATCGACGTCCGCAACGATTACCTCATCACCTCGCTGATGCTGGACGTCATCAAGCGCGGCACGGGCTCCGCGGCCAAGGCGCTCGGCCGCGACGACCTGGCCGGCAAGACCGGTTCCACCAACGATCACCGCGATGCATGGTTCGTCGGCTTCAATGGCGACTACTCCACCGCCGTGTGGGTGGGCTTCGACGACTTCAGCTCGCTGGGTCGCGGCGAATTCGGCGCAAAGGCCGCCCTGCCGATCTGGATGGACTACATGGGCGACGTCCTGAAGGACAAGCCCTCGCACACCCTGGCCATGCCGCCGGGCATCGCCACCGTACAGATCGATCCGGGCTCAGGCCTGCCATCTCCCGGTGGCATGAATGAAATCATGAAGGTCGAGGATGTCGACCGTCTACGTGAACAGGCACAGCAGAAGCAGCAGGAGGAACAGCAAGACCACGCCTACGACATCTTCTGAGTGCGGAGCACGAGCCCGCACTCCGGACACACGAACACACCACATGGGGGTGAGTCATGGCACGAGGCGAGCACCACAGGATCCATGCCCAGGACAGGACGCAGCGCAATCGCGTCCTGGTCGCCCAGGAGGCGGCCCGTCTGATGAGCGAGCATGGCATCCGTGACTTCCACCATGCGAAGCTGAAAGCCGCCGAGCGGCTAGGCATCGCCGACACACAAGCCCTGCCCCGCAACAACGAGATCGAGCAGGCGCTACGCGAACACCAGCGTATCTTCCAGGCCGACAGCCAGCCCCAGGCCTTGCGAGCAAGGCGTGAGGCCGCCATGGAGGCGATGCGATTCCTGCGGGGCTTCGACGCCCGCCTGGTCGGCGCCGTGCTGGAGGGTACGGCCGACGAGCATTCCGCCGTCTGCCTGCATGTCTTCAGTGACGACCCCGAGGCCCCGGGAATCTTCCTTCGCGAGCAGGGCATCCCCCTGGAAACCCAGACCCGCCGGCTGCGCTGGTCGGATCACGAGCAGAGCGAGCACACCGTGTTGCTGTTCGGCGCCGACGGGATTCCCTTCGACATCACCGTGCTACCTGCGGATGCGATCCGGCAGGCTCCGCTTGATCGCGTGGACGAACGACCGATGCGCCGGGCCAGCGTAGCGATGTTGCAGCAGTTGCTGGCGGAGGAGGATATGGCTGCGTTTGGTTCGATGTAGACCACGGTCGCGCGCAAGGCGCGCTCCTACAAGGCAACGATAACCCTGTAGGAGCGCGCCTTGCGCGCGACCGGTGATGCACATACGCACGGCTGCACCGACAGCCATAAAAAAAGCCCCGCTTTCGCGGGGCTTTTTCATCAACGCTTGTCGCTGGACACGTAATCGCGAACATCTGCACCGGTGTAGATCTGGCGCGGACGACCGATGCGCGATCCCGGGGTTTCGTGCTGCTCGATCCAGTGCGAGATCCAGCCGGAGGTGCGCGCGATGGCGAACATCACGGTGAACATCTCGGTGGGGATGCCCAGGGCCTTGTAGATGATGCCCGAGTAGAAGTCGACGTTCGGGTAGAGCTTGCGCTCGACAAAGTATTCGTCCTTCAGGGCGGCTTCTTCCAGCTTCATGGCTACTTCGAGGAGCGGATCGTTCACGCCCAGCTCGTTGAGCACGTTGTGGCACGCCTCGCGAATGATCTTGGCGCGCGGGTCGAAGTTCTTGTAGACGCGGTGGCCGAAGCCCATGAGACGGAACGAATCGTTCTTGTCCTTGGCGCGCTTGACCGCGTTCTCGACCTTGTCGGCCGTGCCGATTTCTTCAAGCTGAAGCAGCACGGCTTCGTTCGCGCCACCGTGCGCCGGGCCCCAGAGCGCGGTGATGCCGGCGGCAACCGACGCGTACGGGTTCGCACCGGTGGAACCCACCAGGCGCACCGTGGACGTCGAGGCGTTCTGCTCGTGGTCGGCGTGCAGGATGAACAGCAGGTCGAGCGCCTTGGCGACGACCGGATTCACGTGGTACGACTCGCTCGGCACTTCGAACATGGTGTGCAGGAAGCGGGTGACGTACTCGAGGTTGTTGCGCGGGTAGCGGTTCGGCCAACCGATGGAGTGGCGATAGATGGCCGAAGCGATGGTCGGCATCTTCGCGATGAGGCGGATGGCGGCCAGCTTGCGGTCTTCCGGGTTCTCGACGTTCAGATCGTCGTGGTAGAACGCCGAAAGCGACGCCACCGACGCGGCCAGCATGGCCATCGGATGTGCGTTGTGGTGGAAGCCCTTCAGGAAGTCCTTCAGGTTCTCGTGCATCATCGAGTGATGCGTGATGTCGTTCGAGAACTTCTCGAACTGCGGCTTGCTCGGCAGTTCGCCGTTGAGCAGCAGGTAGGAGGTTTCGAGGAAGGTGGACTTCTCGGCCAGCTGCTCGATGGGGTAGCCGCGGTAAAGCAGCACGCCCTTGTCGCCGTCGATGTAGGTGATGGCGCTCTTGGTGCTGGCGGTGCTGCCGTAACCCGGATCGTAGGTGAAGTAGCCGGTGTCCTTGTACAGGGTGCCGATATCGACGCACTCGGCGCCGAGCGTGCCGCCGATGACCGGCAGTTCGCTCACGGGCTTGTTGGATTCATCGACCAATTTGACGGTTTTGGCGTCGGACACGGCGAGCTCCTCTTTTCTTTGCTCCACCGCCCAGGGGGAACCGGGCAGCGTCGATAGTTGGGAAAACGACACCGGGGGTGAGGTGTCGTACCGGCCGCGCTTGCGACCGAAGTTCCCCATTATCGCACAGTGCCGATTCAAACGTCCGTTAGATGAACGTCGAATCGCAAACGCAAAAAGACACGGGGCAGGCGGTTGGCCTGCCCCGTGTCCGCGATCCTCGCGAAACGCCACCCCGCAGGCGGCGCGCGGATGTCGCTGTATTACTTCTTGCCGTAGCGCTGACGGAACTTGTCGACGCGGCCGCCGACGTCGAGCGTCTTCTGCTTACCGGTGTAGAACGGGTGCGAGTGGCTGGTGATATCGAGCTTGATCACCGGGTACTCGTTGCCGTCTTCCCACTTGACGGTTTCCTTGCTGGACATCGTCGAACGGGTAAGAAAGGCGAAGTCAGACGAGAGGTCCTGGAAGACCACCGGCTTGTAATTCGGATGGATGTTCTCTTTCATAGTCTTGACTCGAGAATAGCGGGGTGAAAAGAGCGGCATTGTAGCGAGCGGACTACGGCTGGTCAAGGAGCGACCAGGGGGCGGCGGTCTGAGTCGCCTTTCTCCGGGCCAGAAGCCTTGGCACTGAGAATCGGAAGGGCCCGAGGGTACCGGTCGCGCGCAAGGCGCGCTCCTACAGGACGCTGATGGTCTTGGCCCTGCCCTTGCGCCCGGATACCGGTCGCGCGCGAGGCGCGCTCCTACAGGACTGGGGTGACTCTGTAGGAGCGCGCCTTGCGCGCGACCGGGGATGCAGGCACGACAGGGATTCCCCGTGACCACCCGAAAACCGTCAGGCCACGCCGAGCGCCCGGGCGATCATCGCCTCGAACTTGTCCTGGTTCACCTCGAGAACCACCCGCGCATTCGGCGTGCCGCCCAGGCGGTTCTGCCAGTCGACCACGGTGGCGCCGCGGGTCAGGCGGCCGTCCAGCTCGATGGCCACGTGGCGCGTCTCGGCACGGGTGATGATCTCCGGATCGAGGGCCACAGCCATGGCCAGAGCGTCGGCCGCGATGAAGCCGGTGCGTTCGTGCTCGGCATTGAAGCGCTGCGCCGTGGCGAAGATCTTCCCGAAGAATTCGGCGCGCTTGTCGCCACCGGCCAGCCAGCCGTCGTAGGTGGCATCGGGGAAGGCATGGCGGACGGTGGCTTCCCAGTCGACCAGGTCGAACATCGGGAAAGCCTCGAAGACCACGTGCGCGGCCTCCGGATCGAAACCGATGTTGAACTCGGCGGGAATCTTGCCCGTGTTGCCGTGGCCCGTGACGGCACCACCCATGATCACCAGGCGCTTTACGCGTGCCGGCAGGGTCGGGTCGAGGCGGACGGCCAGGGCGAGGTTGGTGAGGGGGCCGAGAGCGACGAGAGTCAGCTCGTTCGGCCGCTCCTGCGTGAGGCGGATAAGGGCCAGCGCGGCGTGCTCGGCCTGCGCCTTGTGAGCGGGCTCGGGAAAGCCGACATCGCCGAAACCATCCTCACCATGTACGAAGGCCGCGTCTTCTTCCGGCGCACGCACCAGGGGCGACGGGCAACCCGCGAACACCGGCGTGGTCGCACCGATCAGGTCGACCAGCGTGCGGGCGTTGCGGACGGTATGACCGAGGCCGACATTGCCTGCCGCAACGGTAAGGGCGGTCACATCCGTATGCGCATGGGCCATGAGGATGGCCAGGGCATCGTCCACGCCCGGGTCGGTGTCGATCAGCAGCGGCAGTCGGTTCATCGCGCAAGGTTCTCTGTACGGCCAGACAGCATACCGCCGCCCGCGCCGTTCAGACAGCCTTCCGGGCCGCGTCGCCGCTGCTTTCGAAATCGAAACCCAGTTCGACGGCGACACGACTCACGCCCTGGCACAAGGCATCCAACTCCGGTGTCCGCGCCACCACGCGCGAACGAAGGTCCAGCGTACAGGCCAGTCCCATCTGCAACAGGTCGGCATGCGCCACATGCAGGACGTCGGCCTGTGCCACGGTGAGCAGGCCCACATCCCGAAGAACATCGACCAGCACGCTGCTGGCCGTGGTGTCGAGGATCGTCGGGTGCGTAGCCGCATGGGCCAGCACCATGCCCTGCAGCATGAACTCGATATCGATAAGCGCCCCCCTTCCCTGCTTTACATCCACCAGCGCCTCCGTGGAGCGGTCGCGCTCGGCACGCCAGCGCGTGCGCATGGCGCTCACCTCGCTGCGCACCCGGTCGCCATCGCGCGGCACGGCAAGGATGTCGCGGCGGATATGCGCCAGGGTTCCACCCAGACGCTCGTCGCCCGCGACATGGCGCGCGCGCTGCAAGGCCTGGTGCTCCCACGTCCAGGCGCGATCGCGCTGATAGGCTTCGAAGGCATCCACGCTCGCCACGAGCAGGCCCTTGGAGCCGTCGGGACGCAGCCGCGTATCGACCTCGTACAACTTGCCGGCATGCGTCTGGGCTCCGAGCCAGTGCATCACACGCTGGGCCAGTCGCTGGTACCAGCGCGTGCCATCGACCTGGCGCGGGCCGTCGCTCATCAGGTTGGCACGCTTGCCGTCATATACGAAGACCAGGTCGAGATCCGACGCGAAACCGAGCTCTTCGCCACCCAGGCTGCCATACCCAAGCACGGCGAACCCACTGCCTTCGCCCGGCAGGCGCCCGTGCTGGGCGATCAGCTCGCGCATCGCCAGCGCCAGCACGGCGCCCACCACGGCCTCGGCAAGGCCTGCGAGACGACGTGCGGTCGCCGTGGCATCAGCTCGCGCATCGTTGAAGGCCAGGCCCAGGCGAAACGCGATGCTGGAACGGAATTCGTTGATGCGCTCAAGCTCGCGCTCCGCGTCGCGCTCGTCGAGTGCACCCAGCGTGCGGGCGATTTCCGCCGAGATGTCGGCGCGCTTCAACGGAAGCTGGTCGATACGCGGATCGAGCACGTCATCCAGCAACAGCGGCTGCGCAATCACGCGCTCGGCGAGAAACGCACTATCCGCAAATACGCCGGCCACACGACGCCGGGCATTGGGCTGCTCATCGAGCAACGCAAGATACGACGAGCGTCGTGCCACCGCCTGCACCAGGCGGATGAGGCGAAGCAGGCTGGGCGATGGCGACACGCTGGCACGCGCGGCGCCGATCAGCTGCGGCATCAGTCGCTCCAGCCGTTCGGAAGATCGCGCGGACATGGATCGCACGGATGCCGCATTCGGTAGCTTGGTGAGTTCTTCCGCCACCGGGTTGCCCGGCACGAAACCCGAGGCTTCCATGGTGGCGGCGTTCAACGATGCATCCCGTGCCTTCGTCCAGATATCCCGGTCAGCGGCAGGCACCGTGGCGGTGCCGCCCGCCTCAGGCACCAGCACGGCGGCAAACTCCGAGGACACGGCTTCACGATGCTTCGTGAGTTCACGTTCGAGATCGTGCCACGAGGCGTAATCGAGACCTAGCGCCAGGCGCTCGCGGGTCAGGTCGTCGTCCGGGATGTCATGCGTCTGCGCGTCGCGCAGCATCTGCACGCGATTTTCCAGGCGTCGCAGGAAAACGTAAGCCTCGCGCAGGAGTTTCGCGCGAGCGGCAGGAATGTACCCGCGCGATTCACAAGCCTTCAGCGCAGGCAACAGGCCGCGCACACGCAAGGCGGGATCGCGTCCGCCGCGAATCATCTGCGTGAGCTGCACCACGAACTCGATCTCGCGGATGCCACCCGGCCCCAGTTTGAGATTTCCCGCAAGGTCCTTGCGGGCCACTTCGGCATCGATCAGCGATTTCATCTCGCGCAAACCGGCGAATGCCGTGTAATCGAGATAGCGGCGGTAGACGAAAGGGCGAAGCATGTCCTGTAATTCGCGCCCCGCCGTGCGATCCCCTGCCACCGGCCGCGCCTTGATCCATGCGTAGCGCTCCCAGTCGCGTCCTTCGCGCTGGTAGTACTGCTCCATGGCCGAGAACGGCAACGCAAGGCGCCCGGCATTGCCGAAGGGCCGCAGGCGCAGGTCAACGCGCGCGCAGATGCCATCGACCGTAGGCTCGGCCAGCAGGCGTACCAGCTGGCGTGCTTCGCGGATGAAATATTCACCGTTGTCGAGCGGACGCGCGCCGTCCGTTTCGCCACCGGACGCATACGCCAGTACGAGATCGATGTCCGAAGAGAAATTCAGTTCGTTGCCACCGAGCTTGCCGAAGCCGACCACGACCATGCGCTGCTCGATGCCTTCTGCGTCGCGTGGTCGCCCGTAGCGCGCATGCATCGCTGCTTCCGACCAGCGCAGCGCCGAAGCGAGCAGGGCTTCGTAGAGCGTGCTCGTGGACGACAGCGTTTCGTCGATGTCGTCCAGGCCGTTCACGTCACGAAACACCAGGCGCACCGCCTCTGCATGACGGAAACGACGCAGCACCGCCATGCAGGCGGTTTCGTCGACGGGGAGATCCAGCGACGCACCACGCGCACCGGCATCCGAACCGGCACGCAGGCGCTCAAGGCCAGCCGGCGCAAGCAGCTCCGGCTGCCTTCGGAACACCTCGAAGGCGAAATCCGAGGCAAGCAGTGTGCGACGTATGCGCTCAGCCACCCCCGCGTCGTCATAAAGGGGAATCCGGGCCACGCGGCACGCCGCCATCACGTCGGCGTAACGCTGGTCGATGAGGGCGCGAAGCTCCGGGCTCTCGCGCGAGGTAGGGATGGCGGTATTCATGGGACGGTCATTGTGCAGCAGCGCGTGGCCTCGCTGCAGGCCCCGTACGCCAAGGGCTTCGTCATCTCATGCGAAAAACCCTTACAGAACTTCAGGAACTTGCCTGACAACCGGTTCATGTCCATTGCGTTACAGTCCCTACCCCCTTGCTGACAGGGGCGTGACAAGAGGGTGATATGGCTTTCCAATCAACACATTGGCGAAACCTTGCCTCCCGTGTGGCCCTTCCGGTGCTGCTCGCCGTGGCGTTCGTGCTCTACACGGGCTTCCTCGACGGCAATCCGGGGGTCGCCAGCGAGCAGTGGTCCTCACGCCCGGGCCATCTGCTGGTCAATGCCATTCCCGGCCTCATGCTGGCTTCCCTGCTGCTGGTGCTCACGCGCCGCGCATGGTTGTCCTTCGGCGTGGCCTTCATGCTCCAGGGCGCCGTACTGGCCGTCAGCGCCATCAAGATGAAAAACCTCGGCTCGCCCCTGCTGCCAGCCGACTTCCGCATGGTCGGCCAGCTGAAGAACGGCGGCCTGCACCTGCTGGGCGGCTACCTGCCCAGCAACCCGATGCCCTATCTTGCCATCGCCGGCACCATCGCCCTGATTGCCCTCGTTGCGCGCTACGAGCCGCCGTTGTTTGCGCGCCGCACCCGCGGGCGCCGCCTCGTGGCCGGCGTGACCCTGCTGGCGCTCCTGGGCACGCTGATGATCGGCATGCCCGGCTGGGCCAAGGTCTACAACAAGGGCCGCCTGGGCATGCAGCCCTGGTCAGCCGCCGCCAACGCCACGTACAACGGCGTCGTCACCACCCTCATGCAGTTCCGCCTGCAGGACGCCGGCAAGGGCAAGAAGCAGAAGACCGATCCAGACGAAGCCGCCCGCTTCATCGCCAGCAACGATGCACCGCTGCGCGAGCACATGGCGGCCGCTGCCGAAAACCGCCGGCAAACGCCCGACATCGTCATCGTGCAGAGCGAATCGTTCTTCGATCCTTCCGTCATTCGCGGCCTCGAAGGCGACACCTTCGCGCCCAACCTGCATCGGCTGGCCCAGCACGCCAGCTCCGGCCAGCTGCACGTTCCCACCTTCGGCGGCGGCACCATCCGCACCGAGTTCGAAGTGCTGACCGGCCTTTCGCTGCGCTACTTCCCCAGCATGCAGTTCCCGTATCTTCAGATGCACTCGGGCGTGATGCCCGGCATGGTGCGCACGCTGCGCTCGCACGGATACGAGACCATTGCCGTGCACGGCAACGATGCCGGGTTCTGGAATCGCACAGCCGCCTTCAAGTCGCTGGGTTTCGACCGTTTCGTCTCGCAGCCGGATTTCCCGAAGAACTTCCCTCGTGACGGCGAATACATGGCCGACAGCGCCATGACTGACGAAATCATGAGCCAGCTGAAAGATAGCGGCCCTCCCCGCTTCGTCTTCGCCATCAGCATGGAAGCCCATGGCCCGTACGACAAGTCGCCGAACATCGACACCGAAGAGCGTGACGCGATTCCCGTGCCCGACGGCATCAGCGACGATGCCAAGCTTCAGCTGCGCAACTACATCTATCACATGCGTCACGCCGACGCGGAACTGGGCCGCCTCGCCGACCTGTTGAAGAAACGCGAGCGCCCCACGCTGCTGCTGTTCTACGGCGATCACCTGCCCGCTCTCACGGAAACCTACGCCAAGGCTGGCTTCACCAGCGGCGCCAACATGCTTGCGCAAACGGTGCCGTACATCCTCATCGATGCCCATGGCGATGGCCCCGCACCACAGAATGGCGACCTCGCCGCCTGGATGCTGCCAGGCCGTCTGCTGGAACGCGCAGGCATTCATGATGACCCTTACTTTGCACTGACGCAGGTGATCGGGCCACAGCTGGCATCGCTTACACACGCACCCGATGCACCGGTGCCCGCCGAAGATCCTTCCCTGAAGGACAACGACACATCGATGGGCAACGTCGCCCTGCTGCGCATGAAGCGCAAGCTCGATCCGCTGGTCGCTCAATACGCCTTGCCGGATATGACTACCGTCGCGCGACAAACAGGCAAGACCGAAGAAGAAGCCGCCGCAGGCGCGCATCAATAAGACGCGAACGCCACGCACGTCACAGTTCGGCCCTCATCTCATCGCTAGCCTCTAGCCTCCACGCCCGTTCGCGTGGAGGAACAGGGGTGCGTGCACGCCGGGTCCGGCGTACACGCAAGGGACGCTCTTCCCACTCAAGGTAAGGAGTCCAACGCATGAAGAGGTTCGCTTCACTCGGCAGGGTCGTGGCGTGCGCAGGCATCGTGGCGGCCATACTCTCCTTCTCCCTCGCGGCCTATGCCGCCGACACCCAGGCAACGGCACCCTCACTCACGCTCACCAGCGTCGCCAGCCTCCCCGCATCCGCCAAGCCGGCCGGCGTACCCGACGACTACGTGGTCACGCCCAACGGTTACTTCTCGCCCGACTGCGTGGCCACCATCCATCAGGGCGATGAGTTGCAGGCGAACGGCCTCATCCGTCGCGCATCAGGCGTATCTGAAAAGGCCGCCACCTGCGGCAAGGCCAACTTCACGCTGGACGGCCAGCGCATCGAAGCAGACGGCCGCCGCTCGCTCCAGCGCACGCCGCCACCCGTACAGAGTGGTTGGGTGCAAGCCGCCAATTACACCAGCAGCAAACCCATCGGCCGCATCGTGGCAACATGGACCGTGCCGACGGCACCCGCCAGCAAGAGCAACCAGGTGATCTACTTCTTCCCGGGCCTGGAACAGCTGCCCAACGTGCAGTCGATCCTCCAGCCCGTACTGGGATGGAACGGTTACAACGACCAGCTCTGGACACTCGCCAGCTGGAACTGCTGCGTGAACGGCACCACCTTCCATAGCGACCCTATCGCTGCGAAGGCAGGCGATGTGGTGGTCGGTGATACCTACTCCACATGCGCCGCCGGCCAGGCCTGCTCGACGTGGAAGATCGATTCGCGCAATACCACGACGGGCAAGACCAGCACGCTGACCACCAATCCGTACGCCGACCTTACCTGGGTCTTCGGTGGCGTGCTTGAGGTGTACAACGTAGCGACGTGTAACCAGTACCCGAGCGGACCGATCACCTTCAGCAACATCCAGGTGTACGACCGCAACAACACTCGCGTGACCAGCCCACCGTGGCAGGGCAGCGATACCTCGGGCATCAACCCGCAGTGCAATTACGGATTGAGCACGACTGCTACATCAGCCACCATTTTCTATTGAATCATCGAGGGCCTCCTATGCGGAGGCCCTTTTCGCGAACCTTCAAATGACGATCGCTATGTCGATGTCACCACATCAATAGCTTCTGAATGGCACGATGCCATCGACGCAAGGCCATCATCTCCACCATCAATGCGAGCGCGATGCCGTCTGATCGATCGGATGATAGGTAAAGACCGGCATATCCGGATTTGCATGAAAGCGCACAATGGGCAGAACCACGCCTGTAGCGGTATGGTAGTTACGCTGCATCTGGCGCACATGGGCCAGTGAATCCTTAGGATTCAATCCATCCGGGATATAGAACAGCGCCTCGAAAGGCAGCCTGTCAGGCATATCGTTTGGCCAGCGGCCAATCACCTGCTCGCTGTACTTGTTGTACCTGGACGGTTCGAGATATCCCGATTGCCTTGCAAGAAGACTCAGGTGGAATGATCGCCAATCCACACCGAAAGAGCACTGGTGCTGGAAGCGACCTTGCGGGCTCTTTATGGATGCATAGTGCTGGGCAAATGCACCCACTGTATCGATGCCCTGCTCGGCACATGGCACGCCATCAACAGGATAAGACACGTGCGCACCACATCCGGTGCTGCCTCTTTGCGGGCCCGTGAATGCATCGAATGCGAACGAACAGAGCATACTCAGGGGGAGGATATTTCCCTTCCCCCAGGTGTCTGCTGGCCTGAAAATGAAGCCCTGATCTCGCGCCAGCGCGCGTACACCCATGTCGCGCCGCAAATAACTGAACGACACACCCACGTAACCGTCGTCGCGCTCACGATTATTCCAGAAGCAGCAATCTTCGTAGCTTATGCCGCGAATCACGATACCACTACAGAAATACGCTGGCTTGTCACCATCACATCTTACCGTGTGGTAGTCGTTGAACCGCGCATTCAGCTCCCTGGCAACGTCGTAGCCATCAGGAATCGTCTGGGGTACATCGGAAATGTGCGCCTGATGCGCTGTGACAGCAGCGCCGTATCCACTGATCACCACCAGGCCGATGACACACACCACGCTGCGAAATGAATATCCTTTCATCATCCATACTCCCTTCGTAGATCGCATGATTCTGGCGACAAGCCATGGTATGACACATATGACTCACGTCCAGCCATGGACTGTAGAACCCCGTATTCTCGATGATGTGCTGCGCGATTCCCTGAAGCGACTGATAAGGTAAATCGCAAGCTCGCCGCTATAGGGCCCCAGATAGCCTGCAATTCAGAAGGAGGCCTCGCGCCGGCGTGATCCACGTGCTGGTGCCGTTGCAGAACCCATCGCCGATGCGATCGCCCCCCCCTCCGGTAGCACCGCTGCATTGTAGGAGCGTGCCTGCACGCGACCGTTTGAATCGAAACGATGAAGGTATTCGCGACAACCGGTCGCGCGTAGGCGCGCTCCTACAAGGAAGCGGTAACCCCAAAGGTTTTTCCACACGATCACCGTGAAATCGGTAGAGGCGGCGGGGGCGGCCCTTGGCGCGACTTGATGGAGGTGAGGGGAGCGGGTGGATCAGGCCGCGAAGCGGGGCCGGCCAGGAAGGCCGGCCTTTTTCGCCGAGGCAGGAGCCGAGTCGAAAAACCCCGCCCGCTCACCGTGCCCGAAGGGGCGTAAGCCATAAGACACTGAGCCGCGCAGCGGCTCCTCCTTTCCCGAGGGACACCGCAGGCCGGAGCGACAAGGGCCGCACCCGTCGCCTCCAAGCGATCACGCCACAGGCGCCGAGCGCGAGGCCGACAGGCGAGCCCTTCCTACGGAGCGAAGCGCAAAAAAAGGGCCCCGCAAACGCGAGGCCCTTTTAGGGAGCGAGTGCCTGGAAGGCAGGGACTTAGAAGTCCATGCCACCCATGCCGCCCATGCCACCCGGAGCACCGTGGCCGGCGCCGTCGTCCTTCTTCGGCACTTCCGTCACGGCCGCTTCGGTCGTGATGATCGAGCCGGCGACCGAGGCAGCGAACTGCAGGGCCGAACGGGTGACCTTGGTCGGGTCCAGGATGCCGAAGGCGATCATGTCGCCGAACTCGCCGTTGGCAGCGTTGTAACCGAAGTTACCGTTGCCTTCCTTCACCTTGTTCACCACGACCGACGCTTCTTCACCAGCGTTGGTGACGATGGCGCGCAGCGGGGCTTCCAGCGTGCGACGGGTGATGGCGATGCCGAGGTCCTGGTCCTGGTTGGCACCCTTGAGGCCTTCGAGGGCCTTGAGCGCACGGATCAGGGCGACGCCGCCGCCCGGGACCACGCCCTCTTCGACGGCTGCACGGGTGGCGTGCAGGGCGTCTTCGACGCGGGCCTTCTTTTCCTTCATCTCGACTTCGGTGGCGGCACCGACCTTGATGACGGCCACGCCGCCGGCCAGCTTGGCCACGCGCTCCTGGAGCTTCTCGCGGTCGTAGTCGGACGAGGTCTCTTCGATCTGCGCCTTGATCTGGCCGATGCGCGACTGGATCAGTTCTGCCTGGCCGGCACCATCGATGATGGTGGTGTTTTCCTTGGTGATCACGACGCGCTTGGCGCGGCCGAGATCACTGATGGTGGCCTTGTCGAGGGCCAGGCCCACTTCCTCGGAGACAACCGTGCCGCCGGTGAGGACAGCGATGTCTTCCAGGATGGCCTTGCGGCGATCGCCGAAGCCCGGCGCCTTGACGGCGGCGACCTTCACGATGCCACGGATCGTGTTGACGACGAGGGTGGCCAGGGCTTCGCCCTCGACTTCCTCGGCGACGATCAGCAGCGGCTTGCCGGCCTTCGCGACGGCTTCGAGCGCCGGGAGCAGCTCGCGCACGTTCGAGATCTTCTTGTCGTGGATGAGGATGAACGGGTCGTCCAGTTCAACCTGCTGCGACTGCTGGTTGTTGATGAAGTACGGCGACAGGTAGCCGCGGTCGAACTGCATGCCTTCGACGACGTCGAGTTCGTTCTCGAGACCCGAGCCTTCTTCAACCGTGATCACGCCTTCCTTGCCGACCTTCTTCATCGCGGTGGCGATGATGTCGCCGATGTTGGCATCGGAGTTGGCCGAGATGGTGCCGACCTGGGCAATGGCCTTGTCGTCGGCGGTGGGCTTCGACAGCGCCTTCAGCTCGCCGACGGCGGCCACGACGGCCTGGTCGATACCGCGCTTGAGGTCCATCGGGTTGATGCCGGCGGCAACGGCCTTGAGGCCTTCCTGGATGAACGCCTGGGCGAGGACGGTCGCCGTCGTGGTGCCGTCACCGGCCACGTCGGAGGTCTTCGAGGCGGCTTCCTTCACGATCTGGGCGCCGATGTTCTCGTACTTGTCGGCCAGTTCGATTTCCTTGGCGACCGAGACGCCGTCCTTGGTGACGGTCGGGGTGCCGAAGCTCTTTTCGAGCACGACATTGCGGCCCTTGGGACCGAGGGTGACCTTGACGGCATTGGCGAGGGTGTTGACACCCTTCAGCATGCGGGCGCGGACGTCTTCGCCGAAGCGGACTTCTTTAGCTGCCATAAAATTTTTGCCTCAAAAATTTTGAAATTAGGTAAAGGGTTCTTGATCTTGAGGGCCTGCCAGCGCGACTGACGCGTCAGAGCAGGCCCAACCGCAAGATCAGCCCTCGAGGATCGCCACGATGTCGTCTTCCTTCAGGAAGACCAGCTCTTCGCCGTCGACCTTGATTTCCTGGCCGGCATACTTGCCGAACAGCACGACGTCGCCTTCCTTCACGCCCATGGCGCGGACGGTGCCGCTGGCCAGGGTGAGACCGGTGCCGGCGGCGATGACCTTGCCGCGGGTGGGCTTCTCGGTGGCGCTGTCCGGGATGACGATGCCACCGGCGGAAACGCGCTCTTCTTCCAGACGCTTGACGATGACGCGATCGTGCAACGGCTTCAGCTTGCTCATGACTACTCCAAGCATGTGGTTGATGGTTAAGAAAAAAGGTTCGCCTTGTTAGCACTTGGCCAGGGCGAGTGCCAGAATTCTAGCCAAAGCCTACCCGGAATCGGAAGGGCCTGGCGCTCGCGAAGACATGGCGCCGTCCGGAAACGGTTCAAGGGCGGCGGTACAAAAAATATGACAGCGGGAGAAGAAAGCATGACCCAGACCGGCGCCCTCGTGGTCCTGATCGCCTGCCCCACCGGCGAACCGGCCGACACCCTCGCCCGCAGCCTCGTGGAGGCCGGGCTCGCCGCCTGCGTGAACCGCCTGCCCGGCATGCGGTCCACCTATCGCTGGCAGGGTGAGGTCGTCACCGATGAGGAAGACCTGCTGCTGGCGAAGACCACGTCCGATGCCTACCCGGCGTTGCAGGCCTTCGTCGCGGCGAGGCACCCGTATGAGGTGCCCGAGATCGTGGCATTGCCGGTCACGGCCGGGCATGCTCCCTACCTCGACTGGCTGCGTGCCAACGTCGCTGCAAGCGAATCCGGGGTCGCCCGGTCATAATCACCGACGCCCGACGCGGTTCGTCGCCGCCCCGATCCACGGAGTTGCCATGTCGCTGTTTGCCCGCCTCGCGCGGAACCTGCTCGCCGCCGTCGCCCTGGTCGCCGCCCTGCCGACGATGGCCCAGGACGACGACAACCTGCTGCCGGTCACCGAGGCCTTCCATCTCACCTCGGACGCCAGCCAGCCGGGCATGGTGAAACTGCACTGGACCATCGCGCCGGACTATTACCTCTACCGGGGTCGCATCAAGATCAAGGCCGCCGAGCCCAACGCCGCGACACTGGGCGAGCCGACGTTGCCGGACGGCATCCGCAAGCACGACGACTACCTGGGCGATGTCGAGATCTACCACGGCGACATCGAAGCCAGCGTGCCCTACACGCTGCTCGACAAGGGCACCAAGACTCTCGCGCTGGACGTCCAGTACCAGGGCTGCCACGAGGTGGAGCCCAAGATCTGCTATCCGCCGAACACGGAACATCTGAAGCTTGAGATTGGCGGTGCCTCCACGATCCCGGCATCCACGGGTACGCCGGCTGCCGGCGGTGCCTTCTCCAGCGGCGCCTCGCTGCTCGGTGCGCCCGCTGCCACGCCGGGCACCGAAGCCGCCTCCCTGCCGCCCGACCAGGCCTTCCGTTTCGAAGCCCTGGCGAAGGAAGGCAAGACACTGGTCCTGCGCTGGACCATGCCGAAGGACTATTACCTCTACCGCGACAAGACCCAGATCACCGTGACCTCGCCGGCCGGCGCCAAGACCGGTGAACCCGACTGGCCGAGCGGCACCGCCCACCACGACGAGAACTTCGGCGACACCATCGTCTACTTCGACCAGGTCGAAGTGCCCGTGCCGCTTACCGGGCTCGATGCGTCGAAGAAGGTGGAGCTGGATGTCGCCTACCAGGGCTGCCTGGAAAACGGCATCTGCTACCCGGTAATGACCCGCCACCTCAGCGTCGACCTGGGCAGTGGCGCCGTGGTCGTCGGCAAGATCGGCGCGAAAACCGCCTCCGCTGCTCCCGCCGACGTGGCACCCACGCCACCGCCGGCCGGTCTGAAGCCCGCAGGCGACGACACGCCCGTCGGCATTGCCGCTGCCCTTGGCCTGGCCCTGCTGGGCGGCCTGATCCTCAACCTCATGCCTTGCGTGCTGCCGGTGCTGTCGCTGAAGGCAATCACCGTGCTGGAAAGCGGTGAAAGCCCGGGCGCGGCGCGCCGCCATGCCCTCTGGTACACGGCGGGCGTACTGGTGGCCTTTGCCGCCCTGGGTCTCGTGGTGGTCGGCGTGCGCGCCGCGGGCCACGGCATCCAGTGGGGCGCACAGTTCCAGCAGCCGCTGGCCGTGGGCCTGCTGGTCTACGTGATGCTGGCCGTGGGCCTGTCGATGTCCGGCGTGTTCGAGATCGGCGGTTCGCTGGGCAATATCGGTAGCGGACTGGCTTCGCGCTCGGGCCCGGCCGGCGACTTCTTCACCGGCGTACTCGCCGTGGTAGTCGCCAGCCCCTGCACCGCGCCTTTCATGGGTTCGGCCATCGCCTTTGCCTTCGCGGCACCCATCGCCGTCGCCTTCCTCATCTTCATCGCGCTGGGTTTCGGCCTGGCGCTGCCGTTCCTGCTGATCGGCTTCGTGCCGGCCATCGCCCGCCTGCTGCCGCGCCCCGGTCGCTGGATGGAAACTTTGAAGCAGGCGCTGGCCTTCCCGATGTACCTCACGGCCGTATGGCTGCTGTGGGTGCTCACCAAGCAGCGTGGCGCCGATGCCACGGCACTGGTGCTGGCGGGTGGTGTGCTGCTGGCCATGGCGCTGTGGTGGTACGGCCGTCGTCGCGGCGGTCTGTCGTGGATCTTCAGCGCCGTGCTGGCCATCGGTGCCGCGGCCGCACTGTGGACCGTGCACGGTCTGCCGGCCCAGGCGGCCGGCGCCAGCGTCGCGGCGGACGGCTCGGTGCCCTACTCGCCAGAGAAACTGGCCGAGCTGCGTGCCGCGGGCACGCCGGTGTTCGTGGACATGACCGCCGACTGGTGCATCACCTGCAAGGCCAACGAACGCGCCGTGCTCGACACCGACGCCTTCCGCGACCTGCTCAAGCGCACCGGCACCGTCTACATGAAGGGCGACTGGACCGACGTAAACGCCACTATCGCCGCTTTCCTCGACCAGTACCACTCGGTGGGCGTGCCGCTCTACGTCGTGTATCCGAAGGGTGGCGACGGCCACAAGCTGTCCACGGTGCTCACCTACGACACCGTCGAGAAGGCACTCGAGGCCGCCGCCCACCCATGACCCGCGGCCCGGCGTTCTGGATCGTGGTGCTGGCGGTCGTTGCGGCGGCCGCCGGCTTCTGGACCGAACACCGGCGCCTGAATCCCTCGCCGCCCGAAGGGGTGACGGTGGCCGTCGAGGGCGATATCCCACGCGACGTCGTATTCCTCACGCCTGACGGAAAAGCCCGTCCGTTGTCGGACTGGCGCGGACAGAAGGTGCTGATCAACTTCTGGGCCACCTGGTGCGCCCCCTGCCGCCGGGAAATGCCACTGTTGAGCGAGGCCTATCCGCGCTATCGCGGGCAAAACGTCGCCGTCATCGGCGCGGCGGAAGACACCGCCGACGCCGTACGTGGCTATATCGCGGAGCGGCCGGTCAGCTATCCCGTGGTGATCGCCGGCAGCGACTCACCGGGTGGCTCGCTCTCGTTCGGCAATACGCGACGGGTACTGCCCTATAGCGTGCTGATCGGCGAAGATGGGCGCATCCTGCGCCGCAAGATCGGCACCTTCAGCCCCGCCGAACTCGACGAGTGGCTGGCCCCGGAACACTGAGAACCTCCATGGACACCCCCCCTACCCACGACGAGGCGATCGACGCGACCCGCCTCTGGCTCGAACGCGCCGTCATCGGCCTGAATCTGTGCCCTTTTGCCAAGGCCGTGCAACGCAAGGGCCAGGTCCGTTATGTGGTCAGCGATGCGGACCAGCCGCTGCAACTGCATGCGGACCTGGTGCGCGAACTCGAATTCCTGCGCGATGCGGATCCCGAGGCGGTGGATACCACGCTGCTGATCCATCCCCGGGTGCTCGTTGATTTCGAGGATTTCAACGAATTCCTGGAAGTGGCGGACGATACGGTGGCCGATCTTGAGCTGGAGGGGGACATCCAGGTCGCCAGTTTCCATCCGGATTTCCAGTTCGACGGAACGGCGCCGGACGACATCACCAATTACACCAACCGGTCGCCTTTCCCTACGTTGCACCTGTTGCGGGAAGCCAGCATCGACAAGGCCGTTGCCGCGTTTCCGGAAGCTTCGACGATTTTCGAGGCGAATATGGCGACGCTGGACAGGCTGGGGCATGAGGGGTGGCGGAAGTTATTTGCCGAATCCTGACGCGGTCGCGCGCGAGGCGCGCTCCTACACAAGCCGCGCTGCCCCGCGGATCGACACGGCATTTGTAGGAGCGCGCCTGCGCGCGACCGGGGATAACGGTGCCCTCCCCATGTGATCGCACTACCGTGTCGCGCGCAGGCGCGCTCCTACAGTCCATACGGTGGCGTGTGGAAAGTCACGATCTCCAGCGAACTGCTGCGAACGTCACCGAACTGGACAACCTGCCTGGACAGGCGCACACTGCGCGGCGTTCCGGAGCCCCGGACCCCAAGGTACAGGTGAAGAGTGGCCAGGATCCTCGTCCTGCACGGACCCAACCTCAATCTGCTCGGTGTGCGCGAGCCTTCGGTGTACGGCCATGAGACCCTGGCCGACATCAATGCCTCGCTGCTGGGCCGCGCCCAGGCGGCCGGTCACGAGCTGGGTTTCTTCCAGTCCAACGCCGAGCACGAGCTGATCGGGCGCATCCACCAGGCCCGCGACGAGGGCACCGCATGGATACTCTTCAATCCGGCTGCCTTCACGCACACCTCCGTTGCCCTGCGCGACGCCCTGGCCGGCGTGGCGATCCCGTTCATCGAGATCCACCTCTCCAACCCGCATGCCCGTGAACCGTTCCGGCATCACTCTTATATGTCGGATCTCGCCAGCGGCGTGATCTGCGGCTTCGGCGGTGACAGCTACCGCCTGGCGCTGGAAGCGGCCCTGATCCGCCTCGCCGTTCCGGCCGCCTGATTTTCCTTTTTGCGGCGCCCGAAGGCGCCCATCCCACCACCCGACATAGGTTTGTCCCATGGACCTGCGCAAGATCAAGAAGCTCATCGACCTGCTCGAGGAATCGAACCTCGCCGAGCTGGAAATCAAGGAAGGCGAAGAAGTCGTCCGCCTTTCGCGCGTGCCGAAGGGCAGCGTCGCCGTTGCCGCGCCGGTGTACCAGCAGGCGCCGGTCGCCGCTGCACCCGCTCCGGCAGCTGCCGTCGCCGCTCCGGCTGCCCCGGCTGCCGACGCCCTGCCCGCAGGCCACGTCGTGAAGGCGCCGATGGTTGGCACCTTCTACGCCGCGTCCACCCCGGGCGCCCCGGCATTTGCCACGGTCGGCCAGCAGGTCAAGGCTGGCGAGACGCTGGGCATCATCGAAGCGATGAAGATGTTCAACCAGATCGAGGCCGATGTGGCCGGTACCGTCGTCGCTGTGCTGGTCGAGAATGGCCAGCCGGTGGAATTCGACGAACCGATGTTTGTGATTGCCTGAGGCCCTCGCCATGCTCGAGAAGGTCGTCATTGCCAATCGCGGCGAAATCGCGCTGCGGGTGCTGCGCGCGTGCCACGCGCTGGGCATCAAGACGGTCGCGGTGCACTCCACCGTTGATCGCAACCTAAAGCACGTCGGCCTCGCCGACGAATCGGTATGCATCGGTCCGGGTCCGTCCGCCGAAAGCTACCTCAACATTCCGGCGATCATCGCCGCGGCCGAGATCACCGACGCCGCCGCGATCCATCCGGGCTACGGCTTCCTGTCCGAAAACGCCAACTTCGCCGAGCAGGTGGAGAAGTCGGGCTTCGTCTTCATCGGCCCCACGGCCGACGTGATCCGGCTGATGGGCGACAAGGTCGAAGCCATCCGCGCCATGAAGGCCGCGGGCGTGCCGTGCGTGCCCGGCTCGGGCGGTCCGCTCGGCGACGACGTGGACGAAAACCTGCGCATCGCCCGTGAGATCGGCTATCCGGTCATCATCAAGGCCGCCGGCGGCGGCGGTGGTCGCGGCATGCGCGTCGTGCGCACCGAAGCCCACCTTGCCGCCTCCATCGTCATGACCAAGCAGGAAGCCAAGGCGGCTTTCAGCAACGATCAGGTCTATATGGAGAAGTTCCTGGAGAATCCGCGCCACGTGGAAATCCAGGTGCTGGCCGACGGCCAGGGCAATGCCATCCACCTGGGCGAGCGCGACTGCTCCATGCAGCGTCGTCACCAGAAGGTGGTGGAAGAAGCACCGGCTCCGGGCATCACGCCGGAACTGCGCGAGCAGATCGGCAAGGTGTGCGTCGACGCATGCATCCGCATCGGTTATCGCGGCGCGGGCACGTTCGAGTTCCTGTTCGAGAACGGCCGTTTCTACTTCATCGAGATGAACACCCGTATCCAGGTGGAGCATCCGGTGACGGAACTAGTCACGGGCGTGGACCTCGTACGCGAGCAACTGCTCATCGCCAGCGGCCAGAAGCTGTCGATCCGCCAGGAGGACATCGTCCTCACCGGTCATGCCATCGAATGCCGCGTGAATGCCGAAGACCCCGACACCTTCATGCCGAGCCCTGGCACGGTGAAGCGTTTCGAGGCTCCGGGTGGCCCGGGCGTGCGCGTCGATACGCACCTTTACGACGGCTATCGCATCCCGCCGAACTACGACTCGATGATCGGCAAGATCATCGTGCACGGCCCGGATCGTGCCACTGCTATTGCGCGTATGCGCATGGCGCTGAACGAAACGGTGATCGAAGGCGTGAAGTGCAATATTCCGCTGCAGCAGCGCATCATGGCCGACATAGGCTTCCAGCAGGGTGGACAGAACATCCACTATCTGGAGAAGCGCATGGCAGAGCAAAAGGAAAAGGAAGCACCGCAGGGGGAGTAATCCGCTCCCTGTAAAAAAAATCCCGCCGAAAGGCGGGATTTTTTTTATGCGATATCCACCCCGCACCCCGTCGTTCCAGCGAACGCTGGAACCCAGCGCCCCGGCTCACCAGCACCGCGAGGCGTTGCATCGGCTCCTGCGCGCTTACGCCTTTCGATAACCGCTGATGCGCACCCAGTCTTCCAGCGTGCGTACTTCCAGGCCGTCGAACCATTCGGCATAGCGCACCAGCAATTCCTCGTGCTGCCCGTGAAGAATGCCCGACAGTGCAAACGGCGCGCCCGGCTTCACGGCGGCGGCAAACGTCGGCGCAAGCTCACCCAGTGGCCCCGCAAGGATGTTCGCCACCAGCACATCGGCCAGCTCCACCGGCGCTTCGCCGGGCAGATAGACGGCCAGGTCCGCATGCACGCCATTGCGCTCGGCATTGTCATGCGAGGCCAGCAGCGCCTGCGGATCGTTGTCGATGCCCACCGCACGCGATGCGCCAAGCTTCAGCGCCGCGATGGCGAGGATGCCCGAGCCGCAGCCGTAGTCGAGCACGTGCTTGCCGGCCAGCTGCTGGCCATCGAGCCATTCCAGGCACATGGCCGTGGTGGGGTGCGTGCCCGTGCCGAAGGCCAGGCCCGGATCCAGTCGCACGACCACGATGCCGCCATCCTCCGGTGGCTCGATATTCCACGGGTATACCCACAGACGGCGGCCGAACGGCATCGGCTTGAACTGGTCCATCCAGGCGCGTTCCCAATCCTGGTCTTCCACTTCGCGCCACTCGATGTGCGCCGGCTCGATGAACGGCAGGTCGTCGGCGATGGCGGCGGTCAGGCCGCGGCGGTCGGCCTCGATGTCGAACAAGGCATGCAGCACGATCTGGTTCCACAACGGAATCTCGCCCACGCCCGGCTCGAAGATGGCCTCTTCGTCGGGCGTCTCCGCATCGGCGTCACGCAGGGTGATCGACAGGGCGCCGAGGTCCTCCAGCGCGGTTTCGACGCGCGGCTGTTCGGCGGCGCGGATGGTGAGGGAGAGTTCGAGCCAGGGCATCGTGGGATCGCAACAGAGGGACAGGAGCCACGATTCTACCGGCCATGCAGGCTATGATCGAACGATGTACACGCAGTGTCCCAAGTGCCTCACCGTCTACAAGCTGGAAGCCGAGCAACTGGTGCCGGCCTGTGGCTGCGTGCGCTGCCGCCATTGCGACACCGTGTTCAATGCGCTGGGCACGCTGGCGACCCAGCTGCCGCCCGAGCCGTTCGCCCGCCTGCCCGAGCATGCACTCGACCGCGAGCCACCGCTTGCCGATGTGGCGGTATTCCGTCCCAGGCCGGAGCCGGAGCCTGTCCCTGAACCGGAGGGACCGCTCTTCGTCGAAGAAGCCGTGACAGGGGCGCCCGACACCACCCCGGACGAACCCGCGCCAGCGGAAGACTTCTCCCAGCTCACGTTTACGCCGGCCTTCGCCCGCCGCAAGCGCCGCTCCTGGCAGACCGCCGCGTGGGTGCTGGTGTGCGCCGTGCTACTGCTCGGCCTGCTTGCGCAACTGGGCTGGGCCAAGCGCGAGGCGCTGATTACCGATGACACCATGGGACCCTTGCTGGGCAAGGTCTGCGATGTGTTCGGTTGCCGCCTCCCACTGGTTGCGGCACCCGATCGCCTGCGCCTGCTCGCGCGCGATGTCGAGCAACATCCTTCGGTGCCCGACGGCCTGCTGATTACCGCCAGCGTGCGGAACGATGCAGGTTTCGCGCAGCCTTATCCGGTGGTGACCATCGTGCTTTCCGATGCGCAGGGCGAGCGTCTGGCCATGCGCCGCTTCCGTCCGGAAGACTATGTCGGCGATGCCGGTGTGCGTGCCCGTGGATTGTCCGCCGGCGCGACCACCGCGATGGTCTTCGAAGTGCAAGACCCGGGCCAGCGGGCGGTGGCATTCTCGTTCAGCTTCGAGTGACCGTTCGAAAAAATTTCTTTTTGCAAGCCTGCACTTCCAGCGCCTGGGCGAGTACACTCGGTCCCCTTCGCGACTTTCGCCCCCCTTCTGGTGGTGCGTCTTCGTCGCACCCAAGCGACCATTATTCGAACAAGAACTGACCGGAGCTCCGCGTTCCGGGCTGCGAGAGGGGAATGCCTTGAACGCTGTGAGACTGACTGCCGGCGAGGCCGCCAACGAGACCTCCGTGCAGAGCGCCCTCAGCGAATGCGTCAGCCTGACCGTGCGTCGCTATCTCGCAGACATTGGTGACACCGAGTTCGGTGAAGGTCTTCACGCCCTGGTGATCCGCGAAGTCGAAGGCCCCCTCCTGCGCGAGGTGCTCGCCTTCCACGAAGGCAACCAGAGCCGCGCCGCTGCCGCCCTCGGCATCAACCGCGCCACCCTGCGCAAGAAGCTGGCCGCCCACGGCATCTCCTGATCCGGCCTCACGCCGGGCCGCCCGGACGTCCGGGCGGCTATAATGACGCGCTTTCCTCCCCGGAAGTGCCCATGCCCACGCCCGACCTCGTCCCCGTCCGCCGCGCACTTGTCAGCGTCTCCGACAAGCAGGGGCTCACCGACCTCGCCCGCCGCCTCGCCGCGGCCAACGTCGAAATCCTTTCCACTGGTGGCTCCGCGAAGGCACTTCGCGACGCCGGCATTCCCGTGCGCGACGTCGGCGACCTGACCGGCTTCCCCGAGATCATGGACGGTCGCGTGAAGACCCTGCACCCGCGCGTGCACGGTGGACTGCTCGGCCGTCGCGGCACCGACGATGCGGTGATGGCCGAACACGGCATCGTGCCCATCGACCTTCTGGTGCTGAACCTGTATCCGTTCGAGCGTACCGTCGCCGATCCGGCATGCACGCTGGAGAACGCGATCGAGAACATCGACATCGGCGGCCCCGCCATGCTGCGTGCCGCCGCGAAGAACTGGAACGACGTCGGCGTGCTCACCGATCCGGCGCAGTACGACGACGCACTGGCTGAAATCGAATCGAAGGGCGGCCTGTCGCGCGCCACGCGCTTCCGTCTTTCGGTGGCCGCGTTCAATCGCGTATCGAACTACGATGCCGCCATCAGCGATTATCTTTCGGGCCTCAGCCTGGATGACACGCACACCGCCGTTGCCACCCATGCGGAATTCCCGGAGCAGTCGAACGGCCGCTTCGTGAAGGTCATGGACCTTCGTTACGGCGAAAACCCACATCAGGCGGGTGCGTTCTATCGCGATCTGTATCCGGCACCGGGTACGCTGGCTACGTTCCGCCAGTTGCAGGGCAAGGAGCTCTCGTTCAACAACATCGCCGATGCCGATGCCGCATGGGAATGCGTGCGCCAGTTCGATGCACCGGCCTGCGTGATCGTGAAGCATGCCAATCCCTGCGGCGTCGCCGTGGCTGCCGATCCGCTCGCCGCGTATGAACTGGCCTATGCCACCGACCCGACCTCGGCATTCGGCGGCATCATTGCCTTCAACCGTCCGCTCGATGCGGAAACGGCACGCGTGATTCTCAAGCGTCAGTTCGTCGAAGTGCTGATTGCCCCCGTCGTCGAAGCCGGCGCCGTGGAAGAGGCCACGAAGAAGGCCAATGTGCGCGTGCTCGAAATCCCGCTGGGTGACGGTCGCAACACGCATGACATCAAGCGCGTTGGCTCGGGCCTGCTCGTGCAGACTGCGGATCACCGCCAGGTGACGCGCGACGAGCTGAAGGTGGTGAGCAAGCGCCAGCCCACGCCCACCGAACTCGACGACCTGCTGTTCGCCTGGCGCGTGGCGAAGATGGTCAAGTCCAACGCTATCGTCTACGCGAAGGACAACCGCAGCATCGGTATCGGTGCGGGCCAGATGAGCCGCGTGGTGAGCGCGAAGATCGCAGGCCTGAAGGCCGAAGAAGCCGGTCTCACGGTGCCGGGTAGCGTGATGGCATCCGATGCGTTCTTCCCGTTCCGCGACGGCATCGATGCTGCTGCCGCAGCAGGTATCGTTGCCGTGATCCAGCCGGGTGGTTCGATGCGCGATAACGAAGTGATCGAAGCCGCCGACGAACACGGCATGGCGATGGTATTCACCGGCATCCGTCACTTCCGTCACTGATACCGCTGCACGCTTTTGTAGGAGCGCGCCTGAAGTGGCCGGGTATTTGAGGACCACAGATAGGAGCGTTAAGCCGCCAGTGCCTCAAACTCCGCTGGCGGTCGGTAATCGAGCGAGGAGTGTAGTCGCTCCTGGTTGTAGTAGCGGA
>NZ_JAARLZ010000010.1 GCF_011759365.1 Luteibacter anthropi | reverse complement strand
AAGGCTGCCAATACACCTCCGATCGCTTCGTCGCTCATCTGGCCCAGCACGGGGCCATCCAAAGCATGAGCCGTAAGGGCAATTGCTGGGACAACGCGGTGGTCGAGCGGGTGTTTCGCAGTCTCAAGCAGGAATGGCTGGATGCCGAGCCGTTCCCCACCCGGGAAGCGGCTCGAACCGAAGTCATCGACTACCTGATCCGCTACTACAACCAGGAGCGACTACACTCCTCGCTCGATTACCGACCGCCAGCGGAGTTTGAGGCACTGGCGGCTTAACGCTCCTATCTGTGGTCCTCAAATACCCGGCCACTTCAGGCACGCTCCTACAGGAGGGGGCTGGAGGTTTGTGGGGTTAGTCCTGGTTGCCGCAGCACTTCTTGAACTTCTTGCCGCTGCCGCAGGAGCAGGCGTCGTTACGGCCGACCTTGGCCGCATCGCGGCGCACGGTCTGCCCGTGCTGCGGATGACGACGGCGGTACAGCGTGGCCAGCTGGAACGGAATCTCGTTGAGCAGGGTCATGCGCTCTTCGAACGACGGCAGCGCAACCTCCGGCGTACCGGGCACCGGATCGGTCTGGTCGGCCGTAAGGGTGAGTAGCATGCCGACAAACGGGTAGAGGCTTTCGTCCATCCATTCGGACCAGGCTTCTTCCCACTCACCCATGGCCATGCGGAAGCCGAGCGCCCAGTCGCTGGCGATGGGAAAATCGCCCGTATACGAGCTGACGTCGTCGATCTCATCGAATTCTTCCGGCGAATCGATGAAGGGCAGCGAGTCTTCAGCCAGTGCGATCGGGTCACCGGCAACACGCGCGGCGATGACCGCCCAGAACTCGTTGAGCAGCGCGTGGACTTCATCACGCACCGCAGCCGACGGCCACGGCAGGGCATCGTCCTGTTCCAGGACCTCCATGCACTCATCGACGCCAACCTCGACGGGCCCCACCAGCGCAGCGGAGAACAATCCATCGAGCGTTTCGAGCGAGTAACGGTTGGTGGTGGCGAGAAGTTCGTCCAGCCGGCCGAGCTTCGTATCGTTCATCTGCATCATGCAATCTCAGTAAGCGTATTCGCGAAACAGCGGATCGACGCTGCCATGCCACTTGCCGTGGAACAGTTCGAGCTTCGTATCCGCCTGGGTCTTGCCGGAGAGGGCGATCTCAAGCAGCGGTTCGAGGTAGATCGATTCGTCGGCGCCGCGCGAACCCTGCTGGTTGCGACGCTTCAGGCCGTGCTCGGCGATCTTCAGCGACTCCAGTGCAAGTTCACGCACATGGTGGCCACGGAACGGCAGCGCCAGCGCATGCTCGGGCACGCCATCGCGCAAGGCATGGCGTTCGGCCTTGCTGAAATCCTTCACCAGGTCCCAGGCGGCATCGAGGGCCACATCGTCGTACAGCAGGCCGACCCAGTAGGCCGGCAGCGCACACAGCTGGTTCCAGGTGCTGGTGTCGGCACCACGCATTTCCAGGTACTGCTTCAGGCGCACTTCCGGGAAGGCCGTGGTGAGGTGGTCGGCCCAGTCCTTCATGGTGGGCTTCTCACCCGGCAGGGCGCTCAGCTCGCCGCGCATGAAGCGCTTGAAGTCCTGGCCCGAAAGGTCGATGTACTTGCCATCGCGATAGCTGAAGTACATCGGCACGTCGAGGATGTAATCCACGTAACGCTCGTAGCCGAAGCCTTCTTCGAAGACGAAGTCGAGCATGCCGGTGCGATCGGCATCGGTGTCCGTCCACACGTGCGAGCGATACGACTTGTAGCCGTTGGGCTTGCCTTCGGTGAATGGCGAGTTGGCGAACAGCGCCGTGGCGATCGGCTGCAACGCGAGCGCAACACGGAACTTCTTCACCATGTCGGCTTCGGTCGCGTAATCGAGGTTCACCTGCACGGTGCAGGTGCGCGTCATCATGTCCAGGCCGAGCGAGCCGACCTTGGGCATGTATTCGCGCATGATCTTGTAGCGGCCCTTGGGCATCCACGGCATCTGGTCGCGACGCCACTTTGGCTGGAAGCCCATGCCGAAGAATCCGATGCCGAACTCGTCGGCAATGGAGCGCACTTCCTGGAGGTGGGTGCTGACTTCGTCGCAGGTCTGGTGAATGGTCTCCAGCGGTGCGCCGGAAAGCTCCAGCTGGCCGGCCGGCTCCAGAGTGATGTTGGCCTTGCCCTTGGTGAGCGCGACGGGCGTGTCGCCTTCACGCGCAATTTCCCAGTCGTATCGCGACGCCAGCCCTTCGAGAATGGCGCGGATGCCCGGACGCTCTCCCTCGAACGGCGGCGGTGTCAGGTCGTCGGTGTAGAAGCCGAATTTCTCGTGTTCGGTGCCGATGCGCCACTGTTCCCGCGGCTTTTCGCCCTCGGCGAGGTAGGCGACCAGGTCGTTGCGGTCACCGATGGGCGTGCTCTTGGCTGCGCTGGGGATGGACACGGACTTTCCTTGGAGAATGAACGGCTGCGATGCCGGAGCCGCTCATATGGGGGCGGTCCTGCCGGGAAAAAGGGATCATCCCATGGCGCCGCGGCAGGGTAGCAAAAAGAAGCCAACTTCGTGTCGCTACAGGCCTTTTTCCTGTACTGGTTTGCCTTCCCAGTAGCTGAAAAGCAAAAGGCCCCGGTGCATGCACCAGGGCCTTTGCCGGCCGGGAGCTCCCAACCCTTTCGATCGTCGGCCGGGAACTCCCAACCGACGCGTTACGACTGCCAGACGACTTTTTGAATTATCGGGCAGTGGCGGCGTTCGTTTATCGCTTCATCGAATTGAAGAACTCGTCGTTCGACTTGGTGTTCTTCATGCGGTCGAGCATGAACTCCATCGCGGCCAGCTCGTCCATCGGGTGGAGGAGCTTGCGCAGGATCCAGATCTTCGCCAGGAGGTCCGGCTCGATGAGGAGATCTTCGCGGCGGGTGCCCGAACGGTTGATGTCGATGGCGGGGTAGACGCGCTTCTCGGAGATGCGGCGGGACAGGTGCACTTCCATGTTGCCCGTGCCCTTGAACTCTTCGTAGATCACCTCGTCCATCTTCGAGCCGGTGTCCGTGAGGGCCGTGGCGATGATGGTGAGGCTGCCGCCTTCCTCGACGTTGCGTGCCGCGCCGAAGAAACGCTTCGGGCGCTGCAGCGCGTTGGCGTCGACACCACCGGTGAGCACCTTGCCGGAGCTGGGTACCACGGTGTTGTAGGCACGGGCGAGGCGGGTGATGGAGTCGAGCAGGATCACGACGTCCTTCTTGTGCTCGACCAGGCGCTTGGCGCGCTCGATCACCATCTCGGCGACCTGCACGTGGCGCACGGCCGGCTCGTCGAAGGTGGAGCTGATCACTTCGGCGCGGACGGTACGGGCGATTTCCGTGACTTCTTCCGGACGCTCGTCGATCAGCAGCATGATCAGGTGGACGTCGGGATGGTTGTACTGGATGGCCTGCGCGATGTTCTGCAGCATCATCGTCTTACCGGACTTCGGCTGGGAGACGATGAGGCCGCGCTGGCCGCGACCGATGGGCGCCACGAGGTCGAGGATGCGGCCCGTGATGTCCTCGGTGGAGCCATTGCCGCGCTCCAGCTTGAATGCCTTGCGCGGGAACAGCGGGGTGAGGTTTTCGAACAATAGCTTGTTCTTCGACGCTTCCGGCGGATCGCCGTTGATGTCGTCGACCTTGAGCATGGCGAAGTAGCGCTCGCCTTCCTTCGGGTGGCGCACGCGTCCGGTGATGTAGTCGCCGGTACGCAGGTTGAAGCGGCGGATCTGGCTGGGCGACACGTAGATGTCGTCCGGGCCGGCCAGGTAGGACTCGTCGGCCGAGCGCAGGAAGCCGAAGCCGTCCTGGAGGATTTCGAGCACGCCTTCGGCCCAGATGCCGCCGCCCGAACGGGCGTGAGCCTTGAGCACGCTGAAGACGACGTCCTGCTTGCGCTGGCGGGCCACGCCTTCGCGAATACCCAGCGACTCGGCGAACTCCAGGAGCTGGATCGAGTTCTTGCGCTTGAGTTCGGTGAGGTTGATCAGGCGATCGTTGCTGCCGGCGTCGGCGTTCTCGTCGTCGTCGACGGGGTAGCCGTTGTTATTGTTGTTGCGCGGATGCTGGTAATTGCCGTTGTTACCGTTGTTGCCATTACCGTTGCCACCCTGGCGCTGCGGCGGACGGTCATTGCGGTCGTTACGGTCATTGCGCTCGTTGCGACGGCGGCGGCCGCGGCCTTCGCGATCGTTGCGATTGCCCTGACCCTGGCCACCCTGGTTATTGCCACCACCCTGGTTCGGGTTGTTGGCCTGGGCGACGGGCTGGTACGGATTGGGCTGCTGGGCCGGTGCGTTGCCACCCTCGCGCGGCGCTTCGGCCGGAGCGGGGGCAGGGGCCGACTTCGCCTCGACAGGAGGCAGCGGGGGCAGTTGCAGTTCGGCCTGCGGTGCGGGAGCCGGAGCGGGCGCCTTGGCCGGAGCCGGTGCGCTCGTCTCGACCGCGGGTGCTTCGGCGGCCGGCGCCGCCTTGCGGCGCGTGCGGGGACGCGGTTCAGTCGCAGGCGTGTCGCCGGCGCCCTTGGCGTCGATGGAGTCTTTGGTTTCGATATCGGACACGGGCAAACCTCACGGGGCGCCGTTGGAAGAAAAATGGGAGAGGGTTCGCAGCGAAGGGGACAAGTGCATGTCCCGGCGAACACCTAGAGCCTAGCATCGCGTGAGGCGCGAGGTAAAGCGCCCCACGCGGCGGCTGTGTAAAGCGTCAAAGCTAAAGCGTAAAGAAAGCCTTAAATGGACTTTTCGATCAGCTGGGCCAGCTGGCTCTTGCCAACGGCGCCGATCTGGGTGCCCGCGACCTTGCCATCCTTGAACACCATGAGGGTGGGGATGCCACGGATGCCGAACTGGCGCGGGGTGGCCTGGTTCTCGTCGATATTGATCTTGACGATCTTGATCTTGCCTTCGTATTCGCCGGCGAGCTGATCCAGGACCGGAGCGATCGACTTGCACGGACCGCACCACTCCGCCCAGAAATCGAGCAGGACAGGGGTTTCGGACTCAAGCACGTCCTTCGAGAAGGCGGCATCGCTGGTATGGGTGATCTTGTCGCTCACCGTGGTCTCCAAAAAAAGTGAAAAAGGGGGATTGACGACCCTGACGCTGGCATCGGCTACACTTAGGAGCCCCATGTCGCGGGTCCAACCGGAACCGAAGGTCTTGGCCATTGCAGCCGGCGGCCCTCATTCCAACCCAACTAGGGGCGCGATTCAAGCAATTCAAGGCCACCGCCGGGTGGTTTCCGTTGACATAGGTGAACCGGTTTCCGTAGCCGGTTCACCTATGCCAGCGGAAGCCGTCGGGCCGGCCACCTCCGCCTCCGGCCTTCGCGCGCCGGGCGCGTCGACAGCCCGCCGGACTGACAACCGGCCGCTCCCGACTCTCCCGTGACGCCGGCCGGATTATCCTCTCCGTCCCGTGGTGAACTTGCCGCAGGGACGGCGCCGCGTATGCGCGGCGCGTGCTTCCAGGCTTCCCATACACCATGTCCGAAACCGTTCTCACCGACGTCTTCTACGAAAACCTCGACCTCCACCCGCTGCTTCACCAGGGCCTTGCCGCCGCCGGCATTACCCGTTGCACGCCGATCCAGGCGCTGACCCTCCCGGTCGCCCTCACCGGCCGCGACGTGGCCGGCCAGGCCCAGACGGGCACGGGCAAGACCTTCGCCTTCCTCGTGGCGCTGGTCGATCGCCTGCTCAAGAACCCGGCCCACGCCAACCGCAAGGATTCCGATCCGCGCGCGCTGGTGATCGCGCCCACCCGCGAGCTGGCTATCCAGATCGAGAAGGATTTCCGCACCATCGGCAAGGCCACCGGCCTGCGCAGCGCCCTCATCTACGGCGGCGTCGACTACGACAAGCAGCGCCAGCAGCTGCGCGACGGCTGCGACATCATCATCGCCACCCCGGGCCGCCTGCTCGACTACTACAAGCAGGACGTCTTCGGCTTCGGCAGCGTCGAGGTGATGGTCATCGACGAAGCCGATCGCATGTTCGACCTGGGCTTCATCAAGGACGTACGCTTCATCTTCCGTCGCCTGCCGGCCCGCGAGCAGCGCCAGGTGCTGCTGTTCTCCGCCACCTTGAGCCACCGCGTGCTGGAGCTGGCCTACGAGCACATGCACGAGGCCGAGAAGCTGGTGGTGGAGACCGAAAACGTCACCGCCGACCGCGTGCGCCAGGTCGTCTACTTCCCGTCGAAGGAAGAAAAGATGCCGCTGCTGTTCAACCTGCTCGAACAGAGCAAGGCGGAGCGCAGCATCATCTTCGTGAACACCAAGGCCGCTGCCGAACGCATCACCGACCGCCTGAAGCGGCATAACTTCCGCGTGGGCGCCATCTCCGGCGACGTGCCGCAGGTGAAGCGCCAGAAGCTGTTGCAGCGTTTCCAGGACGGCCAGATCGACATCCTGGTGGCCACCGACGTGGCCGCGCGCGGCCTGCACATTCCGGCCGTGAGCCACGTCTTCAACTACGACCTCCCGCAGGACGCCGAAGACTACGTGCACCGCATCGGCCGTACCGCGCGCCTGGGTGCCGAGGGCGATGCGATCAGCTTCGCCTGCGACCTCTACGCGATGGGCCTGCCGGACATCGAGACCTACATCAACCAGAAGATCCCCACCGCCTCCATCGAGGCGCAGATGCTGGTCATGCCGGCGCCGCGCCCGCGTGCCGATGGCGTACAGGACGAAGTGGACGATCCCAACGACAACGACGGTCACGTGCCCACCCGTGGCGCGCCGCCGGAGAAGGGTGGTCGTGGTGGTGGCCGTGGCGGTCGCAGTGGTTCGCGTCCGGGCGAGCGCTCGGGCGAACGTTCCGGCAGCCGCGAGCGTCGTCCGCGCGTGCCTCGCGAAGACAAGCCGGCTTCCACCGAAGTGCCGGTGAAGACCGTGGTGGTGGCCGAAACCGTCGCCGATCTGCCGGCCGCCGCCGAAGCCATCGGTGCCGATGGTGCCGCGAAGAAGCGTCGCCGCCGTCGCGGCGGTCGCGGTCGCGGTCAGCGCGAAGGTGGCGAGAATTCGGCACCGCAGACGCAGAACGGCGGCCGTCCGCAGGCTGAGCCGCGCCAGTCGCAGGCCTCGTCCACGCCGGGTCAGCGTCCCTCGCGCCAGGTGGCCGCCACGCGTCCGGGCAGCAGCCCGAGCCCGGCGCCGGCTGCGCCGGTGAAGGAGAAGGTGGGCTTCTTCCGTCGTATTGGCCGGTTGTTTGGCGGTAACTAAGGTGGCTTTCGCCTTGTAGGGGTCGCGCGCAAGGCGCGCTCCTACAGGGCGGCTTGTGTAGGAGCGCGCCTTGCGCGCGACCCCTGCAACACGACCTGCCCCGATGAACCCCACCTCGCGAACCGCGACCCAGCTTCCCGCAAACCCCCGCCACATCCCGTATCCTCTAGGCCTTCACGGGACAACGGGTAACGCGGTGATCGGTTTCGATCTGGTGAGCAAACGATACGAGGGCGACCACCAAGCCCTCACCGACGTGTCGTTCCGGGTGGACGCGGGCGAGATGGCCTTCGTCACCGGCCACTCCGGCGCCGGCAAGAGCACGCTGCTCAAGCTGCTGGCGATGATCGAACGGCCCACCAATGGCGTGGTCACGCTCGACGGCCAGAAACTCAACACCGTCCGTGCCCATGACATCCCCCGTCTGCGTCGCAAGCTTGGCATGGTCTTCCAGGACCACCGCCTGCTGCTCGATCGCAGCGTCTTCGGCAATGTCGAACTACCCCTGGTGATCGCAGGCGTCGCCCCGTCCGAGCGCAGTCGCCGCGTGCGCGCCGCGCTGGAGAAGGTGGGCCTGCTCAGCTACGAGAAACAGCTGCCGTCGGCCCTGTCCACGGGCGAACAGCAGCGCGTGGGCATTGCGCGCGCCATCGTGGCGAAGCCGGCGGTGCTCATCGCCGACGAACCTACCGGCAACCTCGATCCGCAGCTGGCCATGGAAATCATGAGCCTGTTCGCCGAGTTCCAGCAGGTGGGCACGGCCGTGCTTGTCGCCAGCCACGACCTGATGCTCATCAAACGCATGAAGAAACGCGTGGTCGTGCTCGACCACGGCAAGCTCGTGGCCGACGTGCCCGCGACGGAGGTCCAGTGAATACCGTGCGTGAGCCGCGTCGCGCGGCCGAACCCGAAAAGACCCGCCGCAGCGAACCGCACAAGGTGGGCGCATGGCGCGAACACCACGCATGGAGCCTGTCGATCAGCCTGCGCCGGCTTCGTGCGCGGCCGCTGGGCACCCTGCTCACCGTCGCCGTGATGGGCGTGGCGCTGGCACTGCCCCTGGCGTTCTACCTGCTGCTCGGCAACGTTGAGCGCATGGGCGATGCGCTGGGCCGCAACCAGGCCATCAGCGTCTTCATGAAGCCAGGCCAGAATGCCGGCATGGCCGATACGGCAGCCTCCGCGCTGCGCGGGCGCCCCGAAGTCGCGGACATCACTGTGCGCACGCCGAAGGACGGCCTCGACGAACTGGCCGAAGTGCAGGGTTTTTCCGGCGCACTGCAATCGCTGGATGCCAATCCGCTGCCCTTCGTGCTTTCCGTGCAACCCAAGCCGGGCCTGTCCGCCGATGACGCGGCGCGGCTCGTCGACGCCATGAAGAACACCCCGGGCGTGGACATGGTGCAGGACACCGGTGCATGGCGACAGCGTCTCGATGCCCTGCTGGGCGTCGGCACGCGGGCAGTGACCCTGCTCGCGGGCTTGCTCGGCATGGCTGCGTTGCTAGTGGTCGGCAACACCATTCGCGTGGACATCCTGAGTCGCGCCGAGGAAATCGGCGTGCTCCTGCTCATCGGTGCCAGCAAGCCTTTCGTGCGTCGCCCCTATCTCTATACCGGCGTGTGGCTCGGCTTCCTTGCCGGCGTACTCGCCGTGGCGCTCGCGGTGCTTCTCGAACTGTCGATGGTCGGCCCGGTATCGCGTCTGGCGGCGGCCTACGACGGCAGTGTCAGCTTCGGCGGCCTGCCTGCGTGGCTGCTGGTGTCCGTGCCGTTCGCCGCGGCCTTGCTTGGCTGGCTGGGTGCCCGCCTGGTGAGTGCGCGGCAGATCCGCCGCATGGCGGCTGCCTGAGGAAACGACGATGGGGGCGGGCACTCGGATCGGTTCGGCGGCGGGGGCCGCGCCGCGCATCCTGCTGGTGGACGGCTCGAAGGTCGTCCGCCAGCTGATCACCCGCGTGGTGAAGGCGGAAGTGCCCGATGTCGAGATCGTGGCCGTGGCCACGGGCGCCGATGCCCAGGCCGAGCTCCAGCACGGCGTTTTCGACTTCATCACCGTCGCCCTGCGCCTGTCCGACATGGATGGCCTGGCACTGGCGCGCTACGTGCGCGAATCCGCGCCGCAGATCTACATGCCCATCGTGGTGGTATCGGGTGACGTCGAGCAACGCCTGCAACGGCGCGAGCTGGGCGAGTTCGTCACCGATTACTTCGACAAGTCGCTGGGTTTCCAGGCGCTGGCGGAATTCATCCGCGGCTATGTGTCGCCCGAAGGCGGCGCGGAAGGCGAGGTACTCTACGTCGAGGACAGCCGCGTGGTGGCGCTTGCCACGCGCCGCATGATGGAAAAATACGGTCTCACCGTGCACCACGTCATCAGCGCCGAGGATGCACTGGCCCATCTTCGCGCGGCGAAGGCACGGGGTGAGATGGGCGCCGACGTGGTCCTCACCGATGTCAGCCTCAAGGGCGAACTCACCGGTGGCGATCTCGTGGAACGCATCCGCAATGAATTCGGTTACGGCAAGGGGCGGCTGCCCACCCTGGTCATGACCGGCGACGAAAACCCGGCCAACCAGACGGCCCTGCTGCGTGCGGGCGCCAACGATCTGGTGGAAAAGCCGGTGGAGGAAAGGCTCTTGATCACCAAACTGCTGTTCCAGCTGCGCGTGGCGCGGCACCTGCGCGAAAGGACCGAAGGTTGAACGATCGCGTCCGCCTCGAACCCTCCTGGAAGGAGCGTATCGGCTCCTATCTCGACCGCCCCGACATGCATGCGCTGTCGACCTTCCTGCGTGACGAAAAGGCCCAGGGCAAGGTCATCTACCCGCCGGGCCCGGAGATCTTCAACGCCTTCACCCATACGCCGTTCGATCGCGTGCGCGTGGTGATCCTGGGGCAGGATCCGTATCACGGTCCCGGCCAGGCCCACGGCCTCAGCTTCTCCGTGCGCCCCGGCGTGCGCGTACCGCCGTCGCTGCTGAACATGTTCAAGGAGATCGAGGATTCCCTGGGCATCCCGCGCCCCGACCACGGCTGCCTCACCCCATGGGCCGACCGCGGCGTGCTGCTGCTCAACGCCTCGCTCACCGTGGAGGCCGGGCAGGCCGCCTCGCACCAGGGCAAGGGCTGGGAAGGTTTCACCGACGCGGCCATCGACGCACTCAACCGCGAGCGCGAGGGCCTGGTCTTCATGCTGTGGGGCAGCCACGCCCAGAAGAAGGGCCAGCTGATCGACGGCAAGCGCCACTGCATCCTGCGCAGCGTCCACCCTTCGCCCCTGTCGGCCCACCGGGGCTTCATGGGCTGCGGCCACTTCGCCAAGGCCAACGACTACTTCGCCTCCCGCGGCGAGCCGCCCATCGACTGGTCGCTGCCGCGGCGGGCGGAACTGGACGTTTCGTAAGCGGCCGGGGCCTCCTGGCCTTGGCAAAAGCGCATCCCGCCCTAGATAGGGGTGTAAGCCATGTCCTGGCACATCCCGTAGGCCCCCCGTCGAAACGGGCTCCCGATTGTTGACGTCCAGGACTATCGCTTTTGCGCGAGGCGGTTGAAAGCGTTCCGGTCGTCCCCATATTTTCCTTGCGCGACAGTTACATGGACGCGCCGACGCTGCCCGCCGGGTACCTCCTGGCCCGGTCGGGCAGTTGTCTGTCGGCTGAATCCCCCGGGCCTCCAACTGGACAATGGGGGGTGGTTTCTGTACTATTGAGTACAGCTAACCGCCCTGGAAGCTCATGTTGAACTTCCGGCGGGGTTAGCACTCCCTAATGGGGACTGCTAACCTGCACCAAGATTTCAGGAGGTTCCACTCATGTCCCAAGCTCTTGCTACCCGTAACTACGGGCTTCCGAGTGTCGTTGGCAGTCTGGATTCCTACATCGCGGCCGTCCATCGCATTCCGGTGCTCAGCCTTGACGAGGAGCAGACGCTTGCGCGGCGCTTCCACGACGACGCCGACCTCGACGCCGCCAAGCAGCTCGTGATGTCCCATCTCCGCTTCGTGGTCCACGTGGCCCGCGGCTACAACGGCTACGGCCTGCAGCTCTCCGACCTGATCCAGGAAGGCAACATCGGCCTGATGAAGGCGGTGAAGCGTTTCGATCCGGACCAGGGCGTGCGCCTGGTCAGCTTCGCGGTGCACTGGATCCGTGCCGAAATGCACGAGTTCATCCTGCGCAACTGGCGCATCGTGAAGGTCGCCACCACCAAGGCCCAGCGCAAGCTGTTCTTCAACCTGCGCAAGAGCAAGAAGCGCCTGGGCTGGATGAACGCCGAAGAAGTTCGCGTGGTTGCCAACGACCTGGGCGTGCCGGAAGCCACGGTGCGCGAGATGGAATCGCGCCTGTCGGGCCGTGACGTGGGCTTCGAAGCCCCGGCCGACGCCGATGACGACGACAAGCCGGCACCGGCCGCCTTCCTCGTCGACGAAGGCGCCGACCCGTACGACAACCTCGCCGAGGCCGATGCGTCGAGCAACCAGATGGGCGCCCTGTCGTCCGCCCTGGCAAACCTCGACAATCGCTCGCGCGACATCATCCAGCGCCGCTGGCTGGCCGAAGACAACAAGGCCACCCTGCAGGATCTGGCTGACGAGTACGGCGTTTCGGCCGAGCGCATCCGCCAGATCGAGGCGAATGCCATGAAGAAGATGCGCGTCGCCATCGCCGCCTGAGCGGCAGGAACGGCGTAAGATCGGAAACGGCTCCCTCCGGGGAGCCGTTTTCCGTTGTCCCCCAGCGTGGAGTCACACAGGATGCCCAGGGCCCTGGTCATCGAAGACGATGAAGTCACCGCCCGCGATATCGTCGCGGAGCTGGGCGCCCACGGCCTTACCGCCGACTGGGTGGCCAATGGCCGCGACGGCCTGCAGCGCGCCCTGGCCGATGGCTACGACATCATCACCCTCGACCGCATGCTTCCCGGCATGGACGGCATCGATGTGGTCTCCGAACTGCGCAAGCGTTCGGTGGAAACGCCGGTGCTCATGATCAGTGCCTTGTCCGACGTGGACGAACGCGTGCGCGGCCTGCGTGCCGGTGGCGACGACTACCTCACCAAGCCTTTTTCACCGGACGAACTCGCCGCCCGCGCCGAGGTGCTGTTGCGCCGCCGCCGCAGTGCGGCCAGCACGCCGGAAACCCGCCTGCGCGTGGACGACCTGGAACTCGATCTGGTCCGTCACAACGCCTTGCGCAAGGGCAAGCCGCTCACGCTGCTGCCCACCGAATTCCGCCTGCTCGAATTCCTGATGCGCAACGCCGGCCAGGTGGTGACGCGGCAGATGATCTTCGAGCACGTGTGGGGCTTCCATTTCGATCCTGGTACCAACGTGATCGATGTCCATATCGGCCGGCTGCGTCGCAAGATCGACGGTGCCGGCGAACAGCCGCTCATCCGTACGGTGCGTGGCTCGGGGTATCTCCTTGCGCCCGCTGACTGACGCCTGGCGTTCGGCCACCTCGCGGCTGATCCTCATCTATGGGGCGCTGTTCGCGATCTGGTGCATCGCACTGGTGGGCGTGGTGCAGTGGGAGTCGTCGAACTACCTGTCCAACGTGGTCGACCAGATGCTGGTCGCGCGTATCCATTACCTGGAGAACACCGATCCCAGGCGCCTGCCGGACACGGTGGATGCCGCGAGTGCCATCGATATCCAGGGCTTCATGTGGGTGGGCCTGTTCGATGCGCAAGGCCACCGCCTTGCCGGCAATATCGACGGCGTGCCCAAGGGTATGTCCGAGGACGGCGTGGTTGTTCCCATCAAGGCGAGTCTTGTCGATTCAAAGCGCGTGGGGCTGACCCGTGCGCGCGGCATTACCCGTGAATTGCCGGGTGGCCAGCGGCTCGTGGTGGCGAAGGAAAGCACCACCATCGACGGCCTCACGGCGATCATCTGCCGCGGCCTGCTCTGGGGCCTGTCACTCACCCTGCTGCCTGGCGTACTTGGCGGCATCCTCATCGCCCGTGGCCCCGCGCGGCGCATCCGCGCCATCCAGCAGGCCATGGAGCCCATCCGCCAGGGCGACCTGAGCGTGCGCCTGCCGGTCTCCCGCGGCGGCGACGAGGTCGACCTGCTGGCCTCGACCGTGAACCAGGCGCTGGGCGAGATCGAGCGCCTGCTGGGCGAGGTGAAGGGAGTCACCGACAACATTGCCCACGACCTGCGCACGCCGCTCACGCGTATGCGCACGCGGCTTTACCGCCTGCAACAGCAGTTCGACGGGCGCCCCGAAGGCCAGCAGCTCGACGACTGCGTGGCCGAGATCGACACCGTGCTGGCGCGCTTCCGCGCCCTGCTGCGCGTGTCGGAACTGGAAGACCGCCAGCGCAGCGCCTGTTTCGCGGCGATGGACCTGGGCACCGTGCTGCGCAACGTGCATGAGTTCTATGCGCCGCTGGCAGAAGACCGCGACCAGTGCTTCGAGCTGGACGTGGACCACCTGCCGGCCCTGCGCGGCGATCCGCAGCTGCTGTTCGAGGCGCTGGCGAACCTGGTCGGCAATGCCATCAAGTTCACCCCCAATGGCGGCAGCATCCGCCTGCGCGCGTTCACCGACACCACCGGCGACGCCCGCATCGACGTGGCCGACACCGGTCCCGGCATTCCGCCCGACGAACGCGAAGCCGTCTTCCGGCGTTTCTACCGGAGCGACGAAACACGGGCCAAGCCCGGCTGCGGCCTGGGCCTGGCCATCGTGAGCGCCATCGTGCGCCTGCACGGGTATTCCCTGTCGGTGGGCGGCGACGAGCGCGGGGCGGTATTCACCGTGCTGTGCCCGGCGGAGCTTCCGCCCCTGGCCGGACGGCTTGCCGCAGCATCCGTCGCTCCGTCCCGGGTGAAAGCGGCCGAGGCGACGCCACTGGGCGACACGCTGCCGGACGTACGCCCGGTCGTGCATTGACGGGCGCAACTCCTTAGCCGGTCAGGCATTTCCGGTGTCCGGCTGGACGTCTAAATAAATCTTAACTACGCCGCAGGAAGGTACGGGCGCAGAATTCGCCGCGACGCAACATTCGCGCACGGAATCCGTCCTCCATGATTGGCATCGTCCGGATCGCACTCTCGCGACCGTATACCTTCGTCGTCCTCGCTCTGCTGATCCTCATCGTGGGTCCGCTGTCCGCGATGCGGACGCCGACGGACATCTTTCCCGACATCAAGATCCCCGTGATCGCGGTGGTCTGGCAGTACACCGGCCTTCCGCCCGACCAGATGGTGGGTCGCGTGTCGTCGCCGTTCGAGCGCGTGCTCACCACCACCGTGAACGACGTGGAGCACATCGAGGCCAACTCGATCTCCGGCTTCGGCATCGTGAAGATCTTCTTCCAGCCCACGGTGGACATCCGCACGGCGAACGCGCAGGTCACTGCCGTCGCGCAGACCCTGCTCAAGCAGCTGCCGGCAGGCAGCACGCCGCCGCTGATCCTGAACTACAACGCCTCGACGGTGCCGATCATCCAGCTCGCGCTGTCGGGCGATGGCCTGACCGAGCAGAACCTCGCCGACCTTGGCCTCAACATCATCCGTCCGCAGCTCACCTCGGTGCCGGGCGCGGCGATCCCGTATCCCTTCGGCGGCAAGACCCGCCAGGTGCAGATCGACATCGATCCGGCGGCCTTGCAGGCGCGTGGGCTGTCGGCGCAGGACGTGGCCAACTCGCTCGCGGCGCAGAACCTGATCACGCCGGTGGGTACGCAGAAGATCGGCGACTTCGAATACACCCTGCAGCTCAATAACTCGCCCTCCGTGGTCGACGAACTGGGCAACCTGCCGGTGAAGGTCGTCAACGGCGCGACGGTGTTCATCCGCGACGTGGCCCACGTGCGCGATGGTTCGCCGCCGCAGACCAACATCGTGCACGTCGATGGCAACCGCTCGGTGCTGATGACGGTGCTGAAGAACGGTTCGGCATCGACGCTGGCGATCATCCAGGGCATCAAGGATCGGGTGGCGGGCATGAAGGATGCCCTGCCCGAGAACCTCAAGATCAGCCCCATCGGTGACCAGTCGCTGTTCGTCAGCGGCGCGATCGCAGGCGTGGCACGCGAAGGTGTCATCGCCGCCGCGCTCACCAGCCTGATGATCCTGTTGTTCCTCGGCAGCTGGCGTTCGACGGTGATCATCGCCACGTCGATCCCGCTGGCCATCCTGGGCGCCATCGCGATGTTGTCGGCGTTCGGCGAGACACTGAACATCATGACGCTGGGTGGCCTCGCGCTCGCGGTGGGCATCCTGGTGGATGACGCCACGGTGACCATCGAGAACATCAACTGGCATCTCGAACACGGCAAGGACGTGGAGACGGCGATCCTCGATGGCGCGGCGCAGATCGTGACGCCGGCCTTCGTCTCGCTGCTGTGCATCTGTATCGTGTTCGTGCCGATGTTTTTCCTGGAAGGCGTCGCCCGCTTCCTCTTCGTGCCGATGGCCGAAGCGGTGATGTTCTCCATGATCTGTTCGTTCATCCTCTCGCGCACACTCGTGCCGACGATGGCGAAGTACCTGCTGCACCCGCATTCGCATGAAGACCCGCATGGCGAGCACGGCAAGGTGTCGCGCAACCCGCTGGTTCGTTTCCAGCGTGGTTTCGAGAAGCGCTTCGAGGCGATCCGCCAGAGTTACCACGGTCTTCTCGAACTCGCGCTGCGCAACAGCCGGCCCTTCGTGATCGGCTTCATGGCCTTCGTGATCCTGTCGTTCGCCCTGGTGCCGATGCTCGGCCGCAACTTCTTCCCGGCGGTGGACTCGGGTCAGATCCTGATGCATGTGCGTGCGCCGGTCGGCACCCGCGTGGAAGAAACCGCCAACCTGTTTGCGGCGGTCACCCGTGAGGTGCGCAAGATCATCCCGGCCGACGAGCTCGGTACCGTGGTGGACAACATGGGCCTGTCGTCGTCGGGCATCAACAACACCTACAACAACACCGGTACCGTCAGCTCCGCCGATGGCGATCTGCAGATCTCGCTGAAAGAAGACCACCGGCCCACGGCGGATTACGTCCGCCAGCTGCGCGAGAAGCTGCCGCGACTGTTCCCCACCGCCACCTTCTCGTTCCCGCCGGCGGACATCATCAGCCAGATCCTGAACTTCGGCTCGCCCGCGCCGATCGACCTGCAGATCCGCGGTCCCAACGTGGCGGCGAACTTCAAGTACGCGGACACGCTGCTGCGTGAGATCCGCCGCGTGCCGGGTGTCGTGGACGCGCGCATCCAGCAGTCGCAGTCCAGTCCGACCTTCAACGTCGATGTGGACCGCAGCCGCGCACAGCAGGTCGGCATCACCGAGCGTGACGTCACCAACAGCCTGGGCGTGAACCTGGCCGGTTCCAGCCAGATCGCACCGACCTTCTGGCTGAACCCGCAGAACGGCGTGTCGTACCCCATCGTGATGCAGACGCCGCAGTACGCGATCGACACGCTGCCCGACCTTGCCAACGTGCCCATCAGTCCCAGCGCGGGCGCGGCAGGTTCGCAGATCCTCGGTGGCCTGGCCTCGTTCAGCCGCACCACCAGCAGCACCGTCGTCAGCCAGTACAACATCAACTCGATGGTGGAAATCTTCGCCACCACGCAGGATCGTGATCTCGGCGGCGTGGCCGCGGATATCCAGAAGATCGTGGACGCGCACAAGAAGGACCTGCCGAAGGCGTCCAGCACCGCGCTGCTGGGTCAGGTGCAGACGATGAACAGCGCCTTCACTGGCCTGATCTTCGGCCTGCTCGGCGCCATCGTGCTGATCTACCTGCTGATCGTGGTGAACTTCCAGTCGTGGGCCGATCCGTTCGTGATCGTCACCGCGCTGCCCGCCGCCATCGCCGGCATCATCTGGATGCTGTTTGCGACGCATACGACGTTGTCGGTGCCCGCGCTCACCGGTGCCATCATGTGCATGGGCGTGGCCACGGCCAACTCCATCCTGGTGGTGAGCTTCTGCCGCGAGCGCCTCGCGGAAACCGGCGACGCCTTCATTGCGGCGTCGGAAGGTGGCTTCGTCCGCTTCCGTCCCGTGCTGATGACCGCGCTGGCCATGATCATCGGCATGCTGCCGATGGCCCTGGGCCTGGGCGAGGGCGGTGAGCAGAACGCGCCGCTCGGTCGCGCCGTGATCGGCGGCCTCATCTTCGCTACCACGGCCACGCTGCTGTTCGTGCCGGTGGTCTTCAACATCGTCCATGGCCGTCGTGGCCACGCCTCCAAAACCCCGGTGAATGCTTCCGGAGAGCCCGCCCATGTCGTCTGATACGAACCACACTCCTCCGCCGCGCCGTCTGCGCCTTGCCGGCGTCATTGCCGCCATCGTGATCCTGGCCATCGTCGTCGCTGGTGTGGCCACCCGCGCCAACGAATCGCGCAACCTGCGCGAGTGGACCAACGAGCAGGCCACGCCGTCTGTCACCCTGGTCAGTCCCGAGGGCGGACAGGGCGGTGGCGACCTCAACCTGCCGGGTCGCCTGCAGGCCTATGCCCGTGCGCCCATCTATGCGCGTACCAGCGGTTACCTGAAGTCGTGGAAGTACGACATCGGGCAGAAAGTGAAGGCCGGCGACGTGCTGGGTGAACTCGAAACCCCCGACCTCGACCAGCAGTTGCTCCAGGCCAAGGCCGACCTCGCCAGCGCACGTGCCAACGAAGCCCTCGCGAAGACGACGGCCACGCGCTGGCAGTCCATGCGCGACTCCGATTCGGTTTCCAAGCAGGAAGTGGACGAAAAGACCGGCGACTACGACGCCAAGCGTGCGCTGGCCGAAGCGGCCCAGGCCAACCTTGAGCGTATCCAGGCCACCAAGGGCTTCGCCAAGCTGGTGGCGCCGTTCGACGGCGTGGTCACGGCGCGCGAGACCGATGTCGGTGCCCTGATCAATGCCGGTGGCGGCGGCCAGGAATTGTTCGTGGTGTCGGACACGCACAAGCTGCGCATGTACGTGAACGTGCCGCAGAACTATGCACCCTCGATCAAGCAGGGCGCGACCGTGAAACTCAGCGTACCGGAATATCCCGGGCAGACCTTCGAGGGCAAGGTGGAATCCACGTCGTCGGCGATCAACGCTGCCAGTGGCACCACGCTGGTCCAGGTGGCGGTCGACAATGACGACGGCAAGCTGCTTCCCGGCAGCTACGCCAGCGTGATCTTCGACCTCCCGGCCAATGCCGCGCTCTTCCGTGTACCGGCCAGCGCGCTCGTATACGACGGCAGTGGCCTGCGCGTGGCCGTCGTCGACGCGCAGAACAAGGTCAGCTTCAAGGACGTGACCATCGCACAGGACTTCGGCAAGACGGTGCAGCTGGCCTCGGGCATCGCCGCGGGCGATCGCCTGATCGAAAGCCCGCCCGACGGCCTGGCCAATGGCGATACCGTGAAGGTGATCCCGGCGAAGAAGGAAGGCGGCAATGGCAAGGCGTGAACCCTTGCGGCTGCTCACGGGCCTGCTGCTTTCAGCGGGTCTCGCGGCCTGCTCGATGGCACCGACGTACAAGGCCCCCGAGGTACCCGTCGCCCCGCAGTTTGCCAACACCGATTCGCCGTGGGTGGAGGCAAAACCGGCCGATCACCTTGATCGTTCGAACTGGTGGGCGCTGTATGGCGATTCGCGCCTCGATGGCTTGCAGGGCCAGCTGCTGAAGAACAACGCCACGCTGGCGGCTGCCTATGCGCATTACCAGCAGGCGGAAGCGTTCACCAAGCAGGCGCGCGCGGGATTGTTCCCGACGTTTGGCCTGAACGGCAACGCCACGCGTAACCGTGAGTCGGACACGAAGCCCCTGCGCGGTGCCACGTCGCCTGCGTATTACAACTCCTACACCATCAACGGCCAGCTCGATTACGAGGTGGACCTGTGGGGGCGCGTGCGCGACACCGTCGCGGCGGGCACCGCGGAACAGATGGCCTCGGCCGCCGATCTGGCGGGTGCGCAGCTCAGCCTGCAAGCCCAGCTCGCGGACAACTACCTCCAGCTCAATGGGCAGGATCGCCAGATCAAGGTGCTCAACGAAAGCATCGTCGCCTTCACCAAGGCACTGGAACTGACCCAGTCACGCCATGACGGCGGCATCGCATCGGGGCTGGACGTCGCACGTGCGCAGACCCAGCTGTCCAACGCGAAGTCGCAGCTGACCCAGGCGCAGGCGCAACGCGCGGTGGTATTGCATGCCATCGCGGTGCTGGTGGGCGACAACGCGTCCACGTTTGCCCTCGACACGAAGGACGACGCCGTCAAGGTGCCGACCATTCCGCTGGAAGTGCCGTCGGCCTTGTTGCAGCGTCGTCCCGATATCGCGGCGGCGGAGCGTCGTACGGCTGCGGCCAATGCACGCATTGGCGTAGCGCGCGCGGCATTCTTCCCGCAGATCACGCTGGACGGGCAGGGCGGCTGGCAGAGCAGTGCGTGGGGCAACATTGCCACGGCACCGAACCGCTTCTGGGCCATTGGCCCCACTGCGTTGCTGAACATCTTCGATGGTGGCCGCCGCAAGGCCGCAGTGGAGTCGGCGAAGGCCGCGACGGACGAAGCGGGCGCGAAGTATCGTGACGTGGTGCTCAACGCGTTCGCACAGGTGGAAGACAACCTCACTCTGTTGCGCGATCTCGGCACGGCGCTGACCGACCAGCGAGCCGCGGCCGACGCTGCGCAGAAGTCGGTGGACCTGTCGCTCAATCGCTATCGCGAAGGCGCCGTGGGTTACCTCGACGTGGTGCAGGCGCAGACCTCCGAGCTGGATGCGCGTCGCAGCGTGATCGACCTGGAAACCCGTCAGCTCCGTGCCAGCGTGGCGCTGATCCGCGCGCTGGGTGGCGGTTGGTCCACCGGCGCCTGAGGAGCCATCCTGCGTTCTCTGCGCCGCCCGATGGCGCCGCCCTTGTAGGAGCGCGCCTCGCGCGCGACCGGTCATCGCGAACCCCATCAACGCCTCGCGCGAATCGGTCGCGCGCGAGGCGCGCTCCTACAACAGCATCCGGGGTGTTAGCCTCGGCGGATGCAGGACATCCTCAGCCGCCAGCGCCACGCCCAGTACACAGAAGGCACCCCGGGTGCCGCCGTCCGCATCGATCGCCTCGACCGTGCCATCGGCATCCTTGTCGACCACGCGCGCGAGATCGCCGACGCCCTGCGCGAAGACTTCGGTCACCGCTCCATCGAAGGTTCCCTCATCACCGATGTCGCGGCGTCCATCGAGCCGCTGAAGCACGCCAGGCGCCACGTCAGGCACTGGATGCGACGCGAGCGTCGCGCGGTGACACCCGCAGCCCTCGCCCTGCTCGGCGCACGCGCCTGGGTGGACTACCAGCCCAAGGGCGTCGTGGGCGTCATCGCCCCCTGGAACTTTCCGTTCAACCTCACCTTCTCGCCCCTGGCAGGCATTCTCGCGGCAGGCAACCGCGCGATGATCAAGCCCTCGGAATTCACGCCCCGGTCGTCGGCGCTGATGCAGTCGATGGTCGCGAAGGCTTTCGATCCTGCCGAGCTGGTAGTCGTAACCGGTGATCAGTCGGTCGGCGAGGCGTTCGCTGCGCTGCCTTTCGATCACCTGCTTTTTACCGGTGCCACGCAGGTCGCGAAACATGTGATGCGCGCCGCCGCAACCAACCTCGTGCCGGTGACGCTGGAACTGGGCGGGAAGTCGCCGGCCATCATCGGCCCCGATGCCGACCTGGACATGGCGGCCGATCGCCTGCTCTTCGGCAAGACGCTCAATGCAGGGCAGATATGTGTTGCCCCGGACTACGCCCTTGTGCCGCAGGAGAAGGTGGACGCCTTGGTAGCAGCGCTGGCAGCAGGTTTCTCGCGCATGTTTCCATCGCTGCAGGACAAGGGTGACTACACGAGCATCATCAGCGACCGTCATCTGGAACGTTTGCAGGATTATCTCGCCGACGCGCGTGAAAAAGGTGCGGTCGTGCGGTCGCTTCACCCGGCCACGGAAATTGTCCGGGAACGCAGGCTTCCGATGCATGTCGTGCTGGAGCCCAGCGACGACATGCGGGTGATGCAGGAAGAAATCTTCGGTCCGATCTTGCCGATCATAGGTTATGACCGGCTCGAAGATGCGATTGCCCATGTCAATGCACGTCCAAGGCCCCTGGCCCTGTACTACTTCGGAAACGACCGGGCCATGCAGGAAAAGGTACTCTCCGGCATCGTGGCCGGTGGCATCACCCTCAATGACACCGTCATGCATCTGACCATGGACAACCTGCCTTTCGGCGGTACGGGTTCTTCAGGCATGGGTGCCTACCATGGCTTTGACGGCTTTCGCACGTTCAGCCACGCACGCGGTGTTTACCAGCAAGGGTGGTTCGATACAGGCCGACTGCTACGGCCTCCCTACGGCAAACTCGTCGCCCGCCTGCTGAAAGCAAAAATCACCCGCTGACCCTGTAGGAGCACGCCTTGCGCGCGACCGGTTGTCGCGAAATCCGTCAAACGTGTTCGCGCCACCGGTCGCGCGCAAGGCGCGCTCCTACAGGGGGATCGTGTATCGTGGGGGCGTGTCGGGGGACAGGGGAAAAGCAATGGCACCGTTTGACTGGGTCGTGGCGCACGATCCATTGGGTACGTTTGCGTGGGTTGTGCTTGCGGTGATGCTTGCGTGGATCGCGTTTGTCGAGCCTTGGCTTGGTTTCGTGAGTCATCGCCGTTTTCTTGTCGCGCTGGAACGGCAACCTGACGCCCGGCGTCGTTTCTATCTGCAATGGACGATCATGCTGGCCGTGCTGGGGGGCGTGGTGCTGTTTGCCTTTGCCGTCGTACCGGGGCTGAACTGGTCGGCGCTGGGGATGCGTGCGGATATCTCGCGCATTGATCCGATGATGATCGTCGTTCTGGTGGGTGGCGGTATGGCGGGTGTGCTGATAGCGGCCGTGCTGGCGCGACGTCGCAGCGCGCCTGTGCCGCTCGTGGGCAATATCACGGCCTTGCTGCCCGCGACGGTGAACGAGCGCAGGTATTTCATCCTGCTGTCGTTCGCGGCAGGGATCTTCGAGGAGATCGTCTGGCGGGGTATGGTGGTGTTTGCCGTGTATGCCGTCGCACCGCATGCCGCCATCTACTGGCCGCTGGCGATTTCCGCGCTCACGTTTGGCATCGTCCATGTCTACCAGGGGGCACGCGGGGTGCTGGCGACGACGTACCTGGGCGGGGTGTTGTGCTGGCTCTATCTGTACTCGGGAAGCCTGTGGCTACCCATGGTGTTTCATGTGCTCATCGACCTGCGGGTGGCGTTCGTGCAGCCATTGCGGCAGCAGGATCCGCTGGCGGTGTAGGGGGCGTGCCTTGCGCGCGATGATGGTTGCGAAATGCTTTTGCGCATTCGTACCACCGGTCGCGCGCGAGGCGCGCTCCTACACGGGCGTTTAGAGCTTGGCGCCCAGCAGTTCTTCCAGCTTGCGCTGGTCAACCGCGAACTTGCGGATGCCTTCGGCCAGCTTGTCGGTGGCCATCGCGTTTTCGTTGTGGCCCCAGCGGAACTTGGCCTCGGTGAGCTTCTCCGGTGCGGCTTCGCGGCGGCCGGCGTCCTTCAGTGCCACCGGCAGGTCGGCGTTGGTTTCGTCCAGTTCCTTCAGCAGTTCCGGCGCGATGGTGAGGCGGTCGCAGCCGGCGAGGGCCTGGATCTGGCCGATGTTGCGGAAGCTGGCGCCCATCACGACGGTCTTGTAGTCGTGCAGCTTGTAGTAGTCGTAGATGCGACGCACCGACTGCACGCCCGGGTCTTCGGCCGGTTCGTAGGTCTTCTTGTCGGTGTTGGCCACATACCAGTCGAAGATGCGACCCACGAACGGCGAGATGAGGAACACGCCGGCTTCGGCGCAGGCTACGGCCTGTTCGAAGCTGAAGAGCAGGGTGAGGTTGCAGTCGATGCCTTCCTTCTGCAGCTTCTCGGCGGCACGGATGCCTTCCCAGGTGGAAGCCAGCTTGATCAGCACGCGCTTGCGGTCGATGCCGATCTCTTCGTACATGCCGATCAGGCGCTTGGCCTTCTCGATGGACGCCTTCTCGTCGAACGACAGGCGGGCGTCCACTTCGGTGGATACGCGGCCGGGCACGAGCTTCAGGATTTCGCGGCCCACGAGCACGGCGAGGCGGTCGCCGGCGTCGGTCAGCTGCTGGTCACGGTTGCTGCTCTGGCCCTTGGCCCACTGCACGGCTTCGTCGATGTAGCCGGAGTAGGTGGGGATGCCGGCGGCCTTCAGCAGCAGCGACGGGTTGGTGGTGGCGTCCTGCGGCTTGTACTTCTCGATGGCCGAGATGTCGCCCGTGTCGGCGACGACGGTGGTGATCTTGCGGAGTTGTTCGAGTTGGGTGGTCACGTCAGGGTTCCGTTACCGGGGAGATTTCGTATTGTCGCGCTGATGCGCGACGCGGCATAGGCGTCCGATGGTATCGGGTCGATTGTTCAATATAGGTCGATGGGGTCGACATCAAGTGACCAGCGCACCTTGCGGGCCGACGGCAGGGCCGTGAGGGCCTGCTGCCAGGGGCGCAGGAAGGCATGCAGGCGCGCGCGGGTGGAGGCTTCCACCAGCAGCTGGCCACGGTGGCGTCCGGCGCGCAGGGGCATCGGCGCGGGCATGGGGCCTGCGATGCGCAGGTCGCCCGGCTCGCCGATGACGACATGGGCCTCGGCCAGGAAGGCATCGACCTCGGGGCGGCCGTGGGCGTCGGCGCGCAGCAGCACCTGGTGCGAGACGGGAGGAAGCTCCAGCAGGCGGCGTTCTTCGAGCAGGCCGGTGGCCACTGCGCCGTAACCGCCGCGCAGCAGGGCGTGGAGCATGGGATGGTCGGGATGATGGGTCTGCAACAGCACGCTGCCCGGCTTGCTGGCACGCCCGGCACGCCCCGCCACCTGCACCACGAGCTGGGCCAGCCGTTCGCTGGCGCGGAAATCGACGCTGTGCAGGCCTTCGTCCACGCCGACGATGGCGACGAGGGTGAGGTTGGGCAGGTCGTGGCCCTTGGCCAGCATCTGCGTGCCCACCAGGATCGCCGGCTTGTCGTTGCGCAGGCTTTCGAGGATCTCGCCGAAGGCCTCGCGCCGCCGCGTGGTCTCGCGGTCGATGCGCACGACCGGAATCTCGGGGAACCGTTCGGCCAGGGCTTCTTCCAGACGCTCGGTACCCTGGCCCTGTGGGCTGAGGTTGGCCGAGCCGCAGGATGGACAGGCGGGCGGCACCGACATCACGTTCTCGCAGTGATGGCAGACCAGCCGGCGCTTGCCGGCGTGCAGCGTCATGGGCCGGTCGCACCGCGGGCAGTCGGCGTGCCAGCCGCAGTCGTGGCATAGCAGCACCGGGGCGTAGCCGCGACGGTTGCGGAACACCAGGGCCTGTTCGCCACGACCGACGCAGGCGGCCACTGCATTGACCAGGGTCGGAGACAGGCCGTGGTCGAGGCGCTGGGCGCGCATGTCCACGATCTGCACGCGGGTGGGCTGGGTTGCACCGGGGCGGGCGCGCAGCAGCAGCGAGCGGTAGCGACCCGCCTCGACGTTGGCGAGGGTTTCCAGCGAAGGCGTGGCCGTACCGAGCACCACGGGCACGCCATGGGCCTTGGCGCGCACCAGTGCGAGATCGCGGGCGTGGTAGCGGAAGCCTTCTTGCTGTTTGTAGGACGAATCGTGTTCTTCGTCCACGATGATCAGGCCGGCGGCCGGCAGCGGGGTGAATACCGCCGAACGGGTGCCGATGATTACCCGTGCCGTGCCGTTGCGGGCGCGCAGCCACGCGCGCGCTCGCTCGCCTTCGGCGAGGTTGGAATGCAGCACCTCGATCGTGACACCCAGGCGTTCGCGCAGGCGCCGCACCGTCTGCGGGGCGAGGCCGATCTCGGGCACCAGCAGAAGGGTTTGTCGTCCTTCGGCGAGCGCGCGCTCGATCAGCGCGAGATAGACCTCGGTCTTGCCGCTGCCGGTGACGCCGTCGAGCAGGTAGGGCTGGAACCGGCCGAAGCCTTCGCCCACGGCCGCGACGGCGGCGACCTGTTCATCGCTGAGCGTCGGGCCCGGCGCAGGCGAAGCCGCTAGCGTGTTGTCTTCCAGTTCGAGTTTTTCGACCAGCCCCGCGTCGAGCAGCCGTCGCGCGGCAGCGCGCCAGTCGGGAAGCGACAGCCCCAGTTCGTCGGCGGCGCGCGGGCCGTCGTACAGCGCATCGAGAAGCGCGGCCGAGCCGCCCTTGCGGCTGCGCGCATCGCGGGCGCTGCGGCCTTGCGTCGTGAGCGCCCAGGCTTCGCGGCCCGTGGGCGGCAACGGCCTGGGCTCACGTAGCGCCAGGGGCAGGGCATTGGCCACGGCTTCGCCAGGCGCCCCGGCCCAGTAGTCGGCGGCCCAGGCCAGGGTCGTGAGCAGTTCGGCATCGAGCAGTGGGGCGTCGTCGAGCACTTCGTGGGCACGCTTGAGCCGTTTTGCGCCCACGGCTGCCTCGGCCGTCGGATCGATCACCACGCCCACCATCTCGCCCTTGCCGAAGGGCACGCGCACGCGGGACCCGGCCTGGGCGATGCCTGCCTCGGGCGGCAGGTAATCGAACAGGGTCAGCAGGGGGACCGGCAGGGCGACGCGCAGGACGTGAGTCATTCGGGCCCTAGTTTAATGGGATATGCCGATTGTGCTGGTCAATGATTGACCACGATCCCATGGGCTTGGACCGACATCGGAGGCGTCCCGGTAAGAATGAAAGCTAAGTGCCCGCCCTCCGGAGGGTTTCAGGGTTATCCACAGGCTCTGTGGATAAGTCTGTGGATGAGCGTCGGATGGAGGGGGTCCAAGGCGCACGGCTGAGCCTTTCGGGTTAGCTTGGGTACATTTTAACCAAGCTGAAATATTTCAATATTTCAGGCACTTAAAATTTCGACGAGAAAATGGTTCACCCGGCGTGGCCAAAACCTTGACAAAGGCGAAGCCACTTTCCTGCCTGTGTACAACCGCCTGCCGGGTAGGAAGAAATCCTAATGCGTCAACCCGATCAGCATGGCGATCACGAGGGCGAACAACAACAGCCAGAAATAGACGCTGCCTATCAACCAGTACTTGAAGATAGTCATCGGCCATCCCTGCCGGTAGACCCGTTTCTGCATCAGCAGCAGGTACACAGGCATCCAGATCGCGATGGCCCACTGGACGGTCCCTATGGCTACCGCCGCCGCTCCTACATGGGGCGCGATGGCGGTACGGGCAAAGCCCAGCAGCATCAGCACCAGCAGGGCCAGGAACAGGAACGCATGGCTGTGCAGCGCCACGATCAGGTGCTCCATGTAGAGGCGCCGGCGGAACAGGTAGAACACCTTCAGCAGCAGGGCGAACACCGGCACCATCACGAACATGGTCAGCGGCAGCACGCCGAACAGGCCTTCGACGATGCGGTGGATGGCTTCGTCACGCTGGGGCCCCGGGTGCCGCGCCTCGCGGATGTTGTTCCGCAACCGCACCAGTGACGCGGTAAGACGCTGGTTCACCGCATCGGGCAGCCAGCCGATGGAGACCTTCGTGCTGTCGTCGAGCAGGACGGATTCCGAGGTCCAGCCCAGTGTCATCTTCGGCTGGCCTGGCTTGGCCTGGGCCGGTACGTCATCCTGGTCCGGGGCCAGTGGCGGTGCGCCCAGTTCGTTCAGGCGGGTGTTTGCGGTGTCGCGGACCAGTCCTCGCGCGGTGGCGAGGCCTGCCTTGGCCAGCCCGGGCACGGCCGGATCGGCCTCGGTGTGGCGCAGGTCGCGGATCTGGGCGTCGTACAGGTCCTGCACTTCTTCCGCCGTGTTCGCCGCGGCGAAGGCGCCCAGCGTGTCCTTGGGCGCATCCTTTTCGTGCCCGCCGAAATGCACGCCGTTGACGGCCACGTGCACGAAGAAGAATGCCATGAGGCAGAACACGAACATGAGCCGGAAGGGCGCGATATAGCGCACGCGGCGACCGGAGAAGTATTCCAGGGTGAGGAAGCCGGGCCTGGTGAACAGCGGCGGCACCGTGTGGACGATGCGCTCGTCCATGTGGAAGAAGATGTCCCCTGCGTCTTCCAGCATGTGCGACATGGGCCGCAGCACACTGTGGATGGACTGGCCGCAGTGATGGCAGAACTCGCCCTGCAACGCAGCCGAACAATTGGCGCACATGAGCACCGGCGCCGGTTCCAGCTCCTTCATTCCCCTCTCCCCAGTGGGTTCCCCGTTTTGGGTGGGGATGATGGCACGCCAGCGGCTACAATAGGCGGCCCTACAAGGTAGTTTCCAGCCATGCCCATCGACCGCTCCCGTGCGCGTCGCGAGGTCGGCGCCACCTTCCGACTGGCGTTGCCCATGATCGCGGCGCAGCTTTCCGCCATCGGAACCAATGTCGTGGACGCCGTGCTCGCCGGGCACCAGGGCGCGCACACGCAGGCGTCCGTTGTCACGGGCGCCAATATCTGGGCGCTCGCCATCGTCACCGGCATCGGCACCATGATGGCCGTTCCGCCCACGGTCGCCCAGCTCGACGGTGCGGGTCGGCGCAGCGAGATCGGCGCGACCTTCCACCAGGCGCTCTATATCGCCTGGGGCCTGGGCATCCTGCTGGGCTTCGGTGTGTGGCACGCCTCGCCGCTGATGGCCGTGTTCGGCGTGGTGGAATCCATGCGCGCCGACGTGCAGGCATTCCTGCATGCCATCGCGTTCGCCGCGCCGGCACTCACCACGTATTTCGCCTTGCGAGGGCTGTCCGAAGGCTTGTCCATGCCGCGGCCGTCCATGTATTTCAGCTTCGGCGGCCTGGTGATCCTGGCGCCGCTGGGCTACGTGCTGATGTACGGCAAGCTCGGTTTTCCGGTGATGGGCGCGCGCGGCAGCGGCATCGCCACGGCCATCGTGCTGTGGCTGGAGATGATTGGTTTCGGCATCTACGTGCTGAAGCATCGCAACTATCGCGATCTCAACCTGCGCCAGCGCATGGCCCGGCCGGATCGAAAGCAGATCACCCAGTTGTTGCACGTGGGCGTGCCCATGGCGGTGACCCTGCTCATGGAAGCCGGCCTCTTCGTCGCCGTGGCACTGCTGATCGGCCGCCTGGGCGAAACGGTCACGGCCAGCCATCACGTGGCGCTCAACGTGGCCTCGGTGGCCTTCATGATCCCGCTGGGCCTGTCGATGGCGATCACGGTGCGGGTCGGCAATGCGGTGGGCCGGCGCGATGCGCTGGCGGTGCGTTATGCCGGTCTCTCCGGTATTTCTCTGGTGCTGGTGACGCAATGCCTGTCGTCGGGCGCCATGCTGCTGTTCGCCGTGCCGATCGCGAGCCTGTATACGAACGATCCGGCGGTGATTGCCATGGCCTCGCAGCTGCTGATCCTGGCCGGGTTCTTCCAGTTCTCCGACGGCATCCAGGTGGCCTCCAACGGCGCCCTGCGTGGCCTGAAGGACACCCGTGTTCCCATGGTCATCACCCTGTTCGCCTACTGGTTCGTGGGCATGCCCATCGGCTGGTGGCTGGCCTTCCAGCACAACCTCGGCGCCCGTGGCATGTGGATGGGTCTCATCGCCGGCCTGAGCATGGCGGCCATCCTGCTGTTCGCGCGTTTCTGGCGTAGCAGCGGCCGCCCTCACTGGCCCGAAAACCCCGATCCGGCGCCCATGCCATTCCACACGTGATGCGTACGCCCTGACGGGTTACGCTCGCCCCAAAGTCTTCAAAGGAAACCATCCCGATGTCGGATCATCTCGACCACGTACCGCCGCCGCTTCCGCGCCAGGCCCAGCCCGCGCCGCGTCGCCGTGGCGGTTTCGGCAGGTTCCTGCGGGGGTTCGGGCACGGGCTGAACCTGATCCGGCTCATCGTCCTCAACGTATTCTTTTTCGGCCTGATCGCCGTCTTTGCCCTGGTGCTGTTCGTCGGCAGCCGCGGCAACGTGGTGCAGGAAAAGAGCGTGCTGGTGCTGGCACCGGAAGGCGCACTGGTGGAGCAGTACAGCGCCGATGCCTTCTCGCGTGCGGTGGCGAAGCTCTCGGGCGACGGCGTGAAGCAGGTGCAGGTGCGCGACCTGGTACGCGCCATCGACACCGCCGCGAACGATGCGAGCGTGAGCCGCATCGTGCTGCGCCCCGACAAGCTGGAAGCCGGTGGCTTCGCCGCGCTGCGCGAGGTGGGTGCAGCTCTCGACCGCTTCCGTGCGTCGGGCAAGCCGGTGCTGGTGTGGGCATCCAGCCTCGAACAGGGCCAGTACTACCTCGCCGCGCATGCGGACAAGATCTACCTCGATCCGGAAGGTGGCGTGATCGCCACGGGCCTGGCCAACTACCGGCTGTTCTACAAGGACATGCTCGACCGCCTGGGCGTGCAGGTGCACCTGTTCCGCGTGGGCCAGTTCAAGAGCGCGGCCGAACCCTTCATCCTCGACCACGCCTCGCCGGAGTCGAAGGAAGCCGATGCGTTCTGGCTGGGTGGCCTGTGGTCGACCTGGATCGACGAGATCGCCACGCTGCGCCATCTCGATCCGGCGGCACTGCGTGCCGATGTCGACGGGCTGGCCGAGCGCGTGCAGAACGCGAAGGGCAATCTCGCCGACCTGGCCGTGCAGGAGAAACTGGTCGATGGCCTCGCCACCGAGCAGGACTTCGTGAAGATGCTGCGCAAGGACGGCGTGCCGGCTGGCAAGAAGGACCAGGGCTTCCGCCAGGTCGACCTGGCCGGTTACCTCACGGCCAGGGGCCTCACCAATATCGATCTGTTGCAGACCGGGCCTGCCGTCACCGTGGTGGTGGCCGAAGGCGAGATCAGCGGCGGCAAGCAGGCACAGGGCTCCATCGGTGGTGAATCCACGGCGGCGCTCATTCGTGCCGCACGCAACGACCAGCGCACCCATGCGCTGGTGCTGCGCGTGAATTCGCCCGGTGGCGAGGTCTATGCCGCCGAGCAGATCCGTCGCGAGGTACAGCTCACCCGCGAGGCGGGCATTCCGGTGATCGTGTCCATGGGCGACGTGGCTGCCAGCGGCGGCTACTGGATCTCGATGAATGCGAATCGCATCTACGCCGAGCCGAACACCATCACCGGCTCGATCGGCATCTTCGGCATGTTCTACACCGTGCCCGACACGCTGGCGAAGATCGGCGTGAAGAGCGACGGCGTGAGCACGGGTCCGCTGGCCGGTGCGTTCGACATCACCCGTCCGCTGGAGCCGAAAGTCGGCGTGCTGATCCAGAGCATCATCGACAAGGGCTACCGCGACTTCGTAGGCAACGTGGCCAAGGCACGCGGCAAGGACTTCGCCGCCATCGACGCCATCGCCCAGGGTCGTGTCTGGACCGGTGCGCAGGCGAAGGATCGTGGCCTGGTCGACAAGCTGGGCAACCTCGACGACGCCATCCGCGACGCCGCGCAGGAAGCCAACCTCGGCAAGGATTTCAAGGTGCGCTACGCCGAGAAGCCCATGGGTACGCTGGAGCGCTTCATGGCGAGCGTGGGTGACAGCGGCGAAGCGCGCGTGGCGATGTCGATGGGCCTGCGCCTGCCGTCATGGGTAGCGATGCTGCCGAAGCTGGCGCCGGAGTTCGCGCTGTTCCGCACGGCGGAAGCGGGCAAGCCCAACGTCTACGCCTACTGCTTCTGCTCGCCCCGCTAAACCTGTAGGAGCGCGCCTCGCGCGCGACCGGCTATCGCGATATCCGTCAATAGGATCCATGTCGCGATAACCGGTCGCGCGCGAGGCGCGCTCCTACATTATTGTTCCTGGGCCTCGATGGCCTTGCGCTGGTCCTCGGCCTGCTTGTCCACGACCTTCTGCACGTCCTGCGCCTTCTTCTTCTGGTCTTCCATCGACTGCCAGGGCACCGACACAGCCGCCTGGGCCTGTGGCTTCGGCGGGTCCTGCTGGGGTGGCTGCGGCTTGGAGCATGCGGCACACGCCAGCACGAGGGCGGTAAACGCGATACGACGGATCATGGCGGTGGTCCTCGACTTCGGGCACACCCGAGTCTCGCGCCACGACCGGCTCAGCGCAATCGCGCGCCGTAAAAGCCGTCGACCCGGTCCACTTCCATGCGCCAGTCGAACAACGACGACAGCTGCTCGTCGGCAAGCAGGCGGTCTTTCGGGCCTTCCTCGAATAGCCGTCCGTTGCGCAGCATTACCACGTGGCCGATCTCCGGCACGATTTCCTCCACGTGATGGGTGACCAGCACCAGCGTGGTGCCCTCCTGTGCCAGTTGGCGCAGCAGGTCGAGGAAACGCCGGCGGGTGCCCGGGTCCAGCCCGGCGCAGGGTTCGTCGAGCAGCAGCGCGCGAGGCTGGTGCACCAGCGCACGGGCGATGAGCACGCGTCGTGCCTCGCCCGTGGACAGCGTGGAGATGTCACGCCGCGCGAGGTGCGTGGCACCGACACGGGCCAGGGCATCCATGGCCCGCGCACGCATGCTGTCGTCTACGATGTGGTCCAGGCCCAGCGTCATCGAGGCAAAGAAGCCGGACAGCACGGCGTTCAGTGCCGCTTCGTGGGTGGCTTCGAACTCGCGGCGCAGGTCGGAGGACACCACGCCCAGCAGGGAACGCAGGTCGGCCACGCTCCAGCGGTCGCGTCCGAACACCTGCAGTACCGGCGAGCCGTCCTCGTGGACCAGCGGATACAGGCGCCGTTCGATCAGTTTCACCAGCGTGGACTTGCCGGAACCGTTCGGGCCGAGGATGGCCGTGTGCTGTCCCTGGGCGATCGTGAGTGACAGCCCGTCGAGCAGGCGGCGCTCTTCGCGGAGCACGGTGGCACGATCGATGGCGAGCAGGGGCGAAGTCGGGTCCAGGTCCGTCGGCGTCATGGGAAAGTCCCTCGGGTGGTCCCCTCCTTGTACCATGACGTCATGATCAGGAGTCTCCCATGCACCCACGACTGACCCATTGGCGTCTGGACGGCCGTACGGCCCTCGTCACCGGCGCAAGCAAGGGCATCGGACAGGCCTGCGCACGCGAACTGGCCGTGCTCGGCGCCAACGTGCTGCTTGTTGCGCGCGACGAAATCGCCCTGCAACAGATCAGCGACGAACTGGCCGACGAATGCCCGGAAAGCGAAGTCCTGTGGATGGCGGCCGACATGACCGACCACGAGGATCGCCTTGCCGTGTTCGACTGGGTGGCCGACCTGGGCACGAGCCTGTCGGTGCTGGTGAACAACGTCGGCGGCAATGCCGTGAAGGCCGCGCTCGACTACGAGCCTGACGAATACCGCGACATCTTCGAACTGAACGTGTATTCCGCTTTCGAGATGTGCCGGCTCGCGCATCCGCATCTCGTGCAGCACGCGAATGCCGCCATCGTGAACATCGGCTCGGTATCGGGCATCACCCATGTGCGCACCGGTGCGCCCTATGGCATGACCAAGGCCGCCTTGCATCAACTCACGCGTAACCTCGCTTGCGAATGGGCGGAAGACGGCATCCGCGTCAACGGCGTGGCACCCTGGTATATCCGCACGCAGCGCAGCGAGCCGGCCCTGGCCGATGCGGACTACCTGGAAGAAGTGCTCGACCGCACGCCGATGGGGCGTATCGGCGAGCCGGAAGAAGTGGCCGGCGCCGTGGCCTTCCTGTGCCTGCCTGCATCCAGTTACGTCACCGGCGAAATCGTCGCCGTCGACGGTGGTTTCCTGCGCTACGGCTTCTGATGCGCGTCAGCGGCACGAGGCCAGTTGCGTACGCAGCTCGGCCTCGCGTGCTTCGAACGGAGCCCGCTGGCTGCTGAAGGCGTTGCGCAGTGCCTTGTCGTTGGCGTCGGCGTCATCGCGCAATACCTGGCAGGTTTCGGCCGGGCTGAGTTCGCGGCAGCTGTCCTGCACCCAGACGTAGTTGCTGTTTACGAGCGCACCGACATTCCCCTTGCCGCGATTGAGTTCCGGCGCGGAGGCGACCGCGGCGTTGGGACTGCCATAGGCATCCGCCAACCCCGAACTTACCGCGCCCAGCACGCCGAACGGTGCCATGTAGGGTTGCGTCTGCCCGGTGGGGCTCGTATAGGGCTTGCCGTCGGTGGCACGGATGCAGCCATACATGCGCGGCGGGGGACGGGGCGCAGGAGGCGGCAGCGGAGGTGGCGCGGCATCGGCCACGCGCGGTGGTGGCGCAGGCACCGGCGTCGGCGCTGTCGTCGGCCCGGGAACCTCAAGCCGGATCGTTTCCTGTTTCTGGTTCGTGGCGCAGGGTGATTGCTGGTAACTCGTCTCGCCGTGGGCCACGCACTTGTAGACCGTCTGTGCTTGCAGCGCACAAGGCAGCGCAAGGAGCACGATGCTGGCGATGTAGCGACATGCCGGCATCAGAACGTCGCGACGTGATCTTCGGATGCCAGTCCCAGCGTGATCGCGCCTTCGCCGACGTTGACCATGCCGGTGATACCCATGGGGGTTTCGAGCACCTGCACGCCCGTCTCGTTGCAGATGCGCACGAGTGCGTCATAGCCAGGGAGGTTGCGCAGGTCGTCCAGGTCGCCGCCGTAGCTGAGCGAGAGCGAAGGCACCAGCAGGCCGGCCTGCACGCGTTTCGCTGCATAGTCGAACAACAGCTGAGCCCCGTGCTCGAAACCACGGACCTTGCCGACAGGGCCGGTTTCGCCGCGATGCGCACGCAGGATCGGCTTGATGTCCAGCGCCGTACCAAGCATGGAGCTGAGGAAGCTCACGCTGCGATCGCCCTTGCTGCGTGCACGGGAGCGCAGGTAGTTGAGATCGCGCGGCAGCATGTATCCGTAGCTGTGGTCCGCGACATGCGCGGCGCGTTCGCGGACTTCCGCCGGGGAGTGTCCCGCCGCGATCATCCGCACCGTCTCCGCAAGGGCGGGTCCGGAGCCGGCGAAGATGTTCCGGGTATCCACCACGCGCATGAGGAACGGACCACCCAGGCCAGCCGCTTCACGCACCGGGCGGTAATTCTTCAGGATGGCGAAGCTGGCCTTGATCACGTTGTCGTGGATCGGGCTGCGCGTGGCCATGATGGTGAGGCAGACCACGCAGTCGTACTCCCGCACCATCCTGTCCAGGAACAGGTTCTGCACCTCGATGACCGAGCTGGGCTCGGTTTCGGCGGCATGGCTTCGGCTGCCCAGCCGCTGCTGGCGGAAACGCAGGATCTCCGCCGGAGCCCGGTCATCGTGGAAGCGCTGGTCGTCGACCCGCACGGTGATGGGCATCACCGCGATGCCATGGGCATCCAGGAACGCCTGCGGGACATCGCAGGCCGCATCGATCGCCATTCCGATCCGCATCGGTCATCCCCCGGCGACGTCCGGATCACCCGTCGCGCTCCGCCACGCGCCGCTTGCGGCGGATGCTACACTTGCACGAATCAATTGGCACCTCGCCGGCGTGGCGTCGCCGGTAACCGCGCCGTCGGCCCTGTCTGGCCCCGCCTGCCGCCGGCGCAAGCGCGAACCGGATTCCCCATGAAAACCAAGAACGAGATCGTTTCCAACTGGCTGCCCCGCTATACGGGCACCCCCCTGGAGGCTTTCGGCCAGCACATCCTGCTGACTAACTTCGGCCATTACGTCGAGCGCTTTGCGCTGGAGCACGGCGTCGAGGTACGTGGCCGCGACCGGCCCATGCCCAATGCCACGGCCGACGGCATCACCCTGATCAACTTCGGCATGGGCAGCCCGAACGCGGCCACCGTGATGGACCTGCTCAGCGTCATCGAGCCCAAGGCGGTGCTATTCCTCGGCAAGTGCGGTGGTCTCAAGAAGAAGAACGCCATCGGCGACCTGATCCTGCCGATTGCCGCCATCCGCGGCGAGGGCACCTCCAACGACTACCTGCTGCCCGAAGTACCGGCGCTGCCGGCCTTCCAGCTCCAGCGCGCCGTCTCCACGATGATCCGCGACCTGGGCCACGACTACTGGACGGGCACGGTGTACACCACCAACCGCCGGGTCTGGGAACATGACGACGGCTTCAAGGAATACCTGCGCCGCACCCGCTCCATGGCCATCGACATGGAAACGGCCACGATCTTCGCGGCAGGCTTCGCCAACCACATCCCCTGCGGCGCTCTGCTGCTGGTTTCCGACCAGCCGATGATCCCCGAGGGCGTGAAGACCGAATCCAGCGACGCGGCGGTCACGGCCAACTTCGTCGAGCGGCACATCAAGGTGGGCGTCGAGGCTCTGAAGCTGGTCCGCCGCCACGGCCGCAGCGTGAAGCACCTGCGCTTCGCGGATGATGGCGACGGTGACGACGACGGTTCGATTCTGTGATCGCGGGCCGCAATCTCCACTGATCCGACCCATTTTTCAGAATCCTTCCATATATCCCTGCGAACCGGACCGATAGCTTCCCGCGGACCGGTTCGCATGGGAGTTGGATCATGTCTGAAAGTTTCGAGCTGTCGCGCCACGTGCGCGAATACCACTACGACTACGCCACGGTGGTGGAAGACCTCATTGACGAGGAACAGTGCGGCATCCTCCGCCGCCGCATCGACTGGCTGATTGCGGAAGGCCAGGTAAGGCTGGTAGACCGCCGCTCGCCCGGCGGGGAAGGGTGCTACCACCACCTCTTCGACGGCGACGACGTCCGCCTGCACCTGCCGGAACTCGCGGCCTTGTACCAGGCCAGCCTGCCGCTGGTCACCGCCATCACCTCACAGGACGTCGTGCTCTCGCCGAGCCGCCGAGCCGCCATCAACATCCGCGCCTACCCGGCAGGCGGCGGCGCACAGGGCGTCCACTACGACGACAACGGTATCACGGCACTGCTCTTCCTCACCACGAACAGCGAAGCCGCATTGCGCATGGAAATCCCGCGCACGCAGGCATGCACGGAGCAACGCCATTACCTCCCCCGCGCCGGCGCCCTGGTAGTCATGAAAGGACGCGAAGTACTGCACGACTCGATGCCCACGCTACACCAGCGAAAGATCTCAGTAGTCTTCCGCTACGGCATAAGAGGAGAACCCTGGCTACCCCCCCTGTAGGAGCGCGCCTCGCGCGCGACCGGCTGAAACGGTGCGCTCCGTAGTAAAGCAGCCCCTGTGGTGCGTCGCTCCGTAGGAAGGGCTCGCCTGTCGGCCTCGCGCTCGGCGCGTGAGCGTGGCGGCGCACGAGGCGACGGGGGCGGCCCTTGGCGCTCCGGCCTGCGGTGTCCCTCGGGAAAGGAGGAGCCGCTGCGCGGCTCAGTGTCTTATGGCTTACGCCCCTTCGGGCCCGGGGAGCGGGCGGGGTTTCCTGACTCGACATCCTGTCTCGGCAGGAAAGGCCGGCCTTCCTGGCCGGCCCCGCTTCGCGGCCTTTTCCGCCCACTCCCCTCACCTCCATCAAGTCGCGCCAAGGGCCGCCCCCGCCGCCTCTGTCGAACGTCATCGCAGCTTGTTGTAGGAGCGCGCCTGCGCGCGACCGGTTGTCGCGAAAATTTTCATCGATTGCGATACCCCGGTCGCGCGCAAGGCGCGCTCCTACACGGGAGGCGGTGCGGGCCAGGCCTCTCCTGGCGCCAACCAGCCCAACCACATCGCCGCTCCGAACAACAATGCCCCAGCGATATCCAGCGTCCACTCCGGCCCGATCACCGTGCATGACTCCGACGCCAACACCGGCGCAGCCAGCGCCGCGACCATAAACAAGGCAGCTCCCAGATCCACATTCCACCGCACACCCTTCGCCAACGGATCGGCATGCTCCCGCTTCCCCAATAACGTCGCGATATGGATCCCGTGCTGAATCAACCCGCCGACGACTTTTGCCACTTCGACTCGCTGCGTCATTATTTCGACCCTCCAGCGCACACACCTCATCCCACATGCGGCGCACGGTCGCCTGCTTCGTGCATTGCAGGCCCATGCGATACACGTCGTTCCTGCGCATGCAGGAACCCAGCGCCCCGATTCGCCAGCAAACACGATCATGCTGCATCGGCTTTGGCGCCGATCGGCTCGATACCCATCCAGCGATACGCAATCCCTGTAGGAGCGCGCCTTGCGCGCGACCGGTGATATCGAAACGATGAAAATTTTCGCGACAACCGGTCGCGCGCAGGCGCGCTCCTACAACAGTCTGCGATCCCGTTTGGGAGAGGCGGCGGGGGCGGCCCTTGGCGCGACTTGATGGAGGTGAGGGGAGTGGGCGGATAAGGCCGCGTAGCGGGGCCGGCCAGGAAGGCCGGCCTTTTTCGCCGAGGCACGGAGGCCGAGTCGAAAAACCCCGCCCGCTCCCCGTGCCCGAAGGGGCGAAGCCATAAGACACTGAGCCGCGTAGCGGCTCCTCCTTTCCCGAGGGACACCGCAGGCCGGAGCGACAAGGGCCGCACCCGTCGCCTCTGCTCCGCCACGTATGAGCGCCGATGCGAGGCTGATAGGCGAGCCCTTCCTACGGAGCGACGCACCACATGGGCTGCTTTACTACGGAGCGCACCGTTTCAACCGGTCGCGCGCGAGGCGCGCTCCTACAGGGAAGGGCAAAAAAAAGCCGCCCGTGGGAGCGGGCGGCGATCTGGGGAGCGTTGCAAGATGGCGCGTTCCTTGCCGGAACGCGCACCCTGTCTCGTTGTAATGGCGGAAAGGGTTAGAGCGAGAAGTCGTATTCCGCCGAGAGCTGTACGTAGCGTGGCGTCTGGAAGCCCGTGGGGATCTTGTACGTGGTGCCGGCCAGCGATCCGCCGTTGGCGTCTTCACCCACTTCGTTGATCGTCGTGACGTGCTGCTTGTTGAACACGTTGAAGACGTTCGCGGAAAGAGTGACGCCGCGTGCCCACGTCGGCTTGTACGACGCGTTCAGGTCGATGTTCCAGGTGCTCGGCGTACGGCCGACCGAACCGCGCTGCACGATCATGCCGTCGCAGTACAGGTACGAACCGGAGCCGTATCCGCCGTTGACCTGGCCGTCGATCGGGTTCAGGCCGTAGCAGTTTTCCGGACGACCGGTCTGGAACACGCCATTGGCGCCCACCATCCACTCGTTGTTGATCTGCCATGCACCGTAGATCTTGACGGTGTGCTTGCGGTCGTTCGGCAGGTAGCCGTTGGTGCCTGCCATGATTTCCGGATAGTCGAACAGCTCGGTCGTGCCGGTGTCGGCCTGGCCGTTGCTGGAATCGACGCCGCCTTCGGAGTTACCGCGCAGGTGCGACCACACGTACGACGCCTTCAGGTACCAGGTGTTGTCGAAGTTGCGTTCCGCGGTGAGCTGGAGGGCTTCATACGCACGCTTGTACTTCGGCTCGCCGATGTCGGCACCCGACAGGTGGATCTGGTACAGCTTGCCCGTGGCGTCGACCGGCGTATTCAGCGTGACCTGGCTGCCCGGGTTGAAGATGTAGCAGCCCGGCACGTTGGTTGCGTCCGGCGTGAGGCTGGTGGTGTCGAGGTTCAGGCCGTAGGTAGCGTTGGCGTACTTGGCGATCGGGCGGAAGTCGCACGAGTCATCGATGCCGGTGAGGATCTTCCGGTAAATGGCCTTCACGCCGAGCGTCCAGTCCGCCACCTGCTGCTGCGCACCGAGGATGAACTCACGCTGCTTGAACGGCTTGAGATCCTTGGTGGCGACGGCGCCCGGGTTCGGCACCACGCCGGCTTCGCCGTTCTGGTACGACGGTTCACCGCGTGCCGGGAACTGCGCGAGGTAGGCGGCGGGAAGCGCGCCGAGGCCCGTCGGTGCGCCGGTAAGCGGATTGATGCCCGTGTAGCTGAAGTACTGCGAGGTATACAGCGAGGCGGACGCACCACGCAGGGCCACATTGCCGTCGAGCGGCAGTGAGTAATCGCCGGCACTACCGTAGACCTTGAGCGTGGAGTCGCCGTTGACGTCCCACGAGAAGCCCAGGCGTGGCTGCCAGCTGTGCACCTGCTTCACATAGGTCTGGCCGAGGCTGTTGGTGTTTTCGAAACCGTCATTGCGCACGCCGATGCGGGCCATGAAGTTGTCGGTGACGTGCCACTCGTCCTGCAGGTAGTACGACTTCTGCGTGATGCCCACCTTGGCGCCGGTGGCGAAGATCGTCTGCTGGACCACGCTGTCGGCCGGATCCAGGCCCGGGGCGTGACCGAGGATGGACTGCGGGATCGAGCTGTAAGTGTAGAGCGCACCGCCTTCATAGGCGGAACCGGTATCCGTGGTGAAGTGATCGCGTGCCCAGCCGGCCTTCAGGTCGTGGTCGCCCAGGTGGTACTCGAAGTCGATGCGACCAGAACCGCGCTTGTCTTCGCCGTCCGGTGTGTTGAGCGTTCCTGCAAACGAGCAGTGCGGATATGCAGCGGCGCCGGCCAGCACCGGGCGGCGATTGTCGGTGATGCCCGGGCAACCGGGAGAGTTGGCTGCGTCGAAGATGTTGCCGTCGTACTCTTCCACTACGCCATTGGCCGCTACTGCGCGGTTATCGCGGAGGTTCTTGCTTTTGCCGTACTGCGCGGTGAGGGTGAAGTCATCCGTGATGTAGCTGGTGTACTTCAGGATGTTGGTCATGCCACCGAACTTGTCGTACACCTGGCCGCGATAGGCCCCCTGGTGAGGCTGGCCGTTTGCATCGGTCGAGTAGGCGTAGATGTTCTGGGTTTCGGTACTGGTGTCGTTGAAACCGGTGTACTCGAGGATGTTGCTGTCGTTGATGTTCCAGTCGAGCTTGACCAGGTAACGCGGGTCCTTGATCGTCGTGTGGTTGTAGCTGCCCGAGCCGCTGGCGGTGCCATAGTGCTCATCCGACGTGCGCGTGCCGCCCACCAGGGCAAACATGAACAGCTTGTCCTTGATGAGCGGGCCGCCCAGCCATGCATTCCAGCGCTGGCCGAAGTCGGTTGCATTACCCGTGTTGTTGTTGCCCACCAGGTAGTTTTCGTTGTGGCGGGTATTGCGATACAGCACGCCGTTCTGCAGGTAGATGTTTGGCTGGTTGGACTGCAGCTGGTAAGGATTCCAGGTGTAGTCGATGCCGCCCTTCCACTCGTTGGTGCCACGCTTGGTGTTGACCGAGATCACGCCGCCGGTGGAGTTGCCGTAGCGCGCGTCGTAGCCGCCGTCCTGGATGTCTTCCGAATCGATCGCCTCGAACGGTACCTGCGAGTAGGTAAGGCTCTGGAAGAAGTTGGTGACGTTGAAGCCGTTGACGTAGTAGCTGTTCTCGGCGACCGACGCACCGCCGAACGATGCCAGGTTGCCGAAGGCGCTGTCGCCGCGGGTTGCGCCGGGCGCCAGCAGGGCCACGGCGGTCTGGTTGCGTGCCAGCGGCAGGGCCTTGATCTGCTCGGAGGTCATCACCGTGCTGGTCTGTGCCGAGGTCACGTCGATGGGCGGCAGGGCATTGGCCGTGACGGACACGGCGCCGAGGTCTTCGGCATTCGCCGACGTGCTGGCTGCTGCGGCGGCAACGCTGAGGTTGAAGTTCTGGCCGGCGACGACCTGTACTTCACGGGTTTCTTCGTGCCCCTTGCTGGTGAGCGTGATCTTGTAGTTGCCCGGCGACAGCGAGGTGATGTTGAAGCGGCCGTCGCTACCGGCTGTGGCCGAACGGCCAGCGCCGTTGCCCGTATTGGTTGCCGTGACGGTGGCACCGGCATCGGCAACGCCGTAGACGCTGCCGACGGTGCTCTGCGCGAAGCTCTGGGTGGAAACGATGCCCAGGCCTACCGCAATGGCAAGTGCAAGCGAGCGCCTGCCGGCGCTGTAAGTACGACGCGAATTCATGATGGTCTCCCCGGCCATTGGCCAAATGTCGCAAACCGCTCCACGTCCCGCTCCCGCGAGAACGCACGGCGGAGTGATGTCTATCGATCTGGCCGTCCGAGGCCCCCTTTGATGCATCGGTATCCCCTACCGACGCCCCCCGTATCGCTGTTAACGAAACTGCAACACGTGAGTGGACGCTACAGGTTCTGGATGAATTCACTCAATGGGATTTTCATGAACGGAAGAACTTGCCCCTATTGCTAAGTAATGATTCGCAAGGGTGATGCCATGCGTAATGCAATGGCTTGCCGCAGCCTTGGCTGTTTCACGCCTCATTCGCGCAGAAACTGGCGATGACGGCTGGTTTTTGCATAAAGAAAAATTTATCGTCGAAAAATATGATGGTCGATGTATTACGACCGTTCCGGCATGTTCGGGGGCCGGTATCGGGGGGAAGTGGCTGCCTGGGAAGCCCTGGTCAGGGCGCACCCCAGGCTCCTGTCTTTTTTCCGGCAAAAAGCCGCTCATCGCTGAGCGGCTCCTGGACGGGTAAAAGCTGTTTATGACTTCACGGCATATTCGTTGCCGTCATCGTCCCCAGACGAATATCGGTGCAATCGATCCGGGTGGATTGCCGCACGGGTCTCCATACGTGGCGAGGATGTGACACAGCTGATCCTGTGTGAATCCCGGCGGCGGATTGGAATAGACCTCGTTTGGCTCGAGACCGGATTCACCGTTGGCCGGCGGACCGAGATAGCAGCCAAAGCTCTGCGTCAGACTGTACTGGGTGACTTCGCCGCCTTCGAAATGCTTGTTTTCGCAGGGATATAGTGATTGCCCCACGAAATTTCCCTGGGCATCGAAGTACGAGGTTGAAATCGAGTTGCTTCTTGCCGCCATCGCAGGTGCTGCGATGCCTGCGGCCATAACCACTGATACCACGCATGCCACTATCTTAAGAGAGCGCATTACATAGCCTCCTGCCCATGTGGGCAGCCTTGTAGTTGGATGGATGATCCCTTTGCTGGTGTTCCCCAGCGATCGAACAATAGGCATGGCGCACTTAAGAATTCGCTATCGAAGCAGGTGGCGATGTCGAGGAAAATTGCGTTCCTGTAGGGATGTTCCTACGACCTTTGGTCAGGTCGGATGCGGACACGGCGCTGTGGCGCGTCGGGAGCTTCGCATGATGTTTCGATGCCAGGACGAAAAAAAGGCCGCTCCTTCTGGAGCGGCCAATATCCGGGGAAACGTGCAGCTGTTGTTGTTATGCGTCAGAGCGTGAAGTCGTACCGTGCGCCGAGGCGCACATAGCGTGGATCCTGGAAGGAGCGGGCACGCTTGTACTGCGGGTTGGGCAGGCCGGACGGGGTTTCGCCGGTTTCATACAGCTGGGTTGCCTGCTGCTTGCCGAGGAGATTGAAGATGTCCGCGGAGAAGGTCAGCTTGTGGTCGGCGAACGCCGGCTTCCAGGCGGCGCTGACGTCGAGGGTGTAGGTCCATGGAGTGCGCCCGAACGTACCGCGCTTGGCCGGATCGCCGTTGCACCAGAAGTAGTTGTTCTTGTAGTTGAACGGATCGCCGCCCACCGAGGAAGGACGCAGGCCGAGGCAGCTGACCGGCGTGCCCGAGGCGATGCGCGTCACCGTCGAGAACTGCCATTCGTCGGTCGGTGTATACGTTCCGAAGATGCGCAGCTGGTGACGCTGGTCGTTCGGCAGGTTGCCGTTGGTGTTTTCCATGATCTCCGGGAAATCCCAGCTTTCGGTCGTGGACACGTCGGCCTGCACGATGTCCGAGTCAAGCTGGCCTTCGGAGTTGCCGTAGCTGTGTGACAGCGTGTAGTCGATCTTGCCATACCACTTGTCGCTGAACTGGTGCTCCAGGTACAGGTCGAGCATCCAGTACGCACGCTTGGCCTTTGGCTCGCCGATCTGTGCCGCTGTGAGCGGGATGCTCAGGTACTGGCCAGGGGCCGGGGAAAGGGTGAAGGTGTTCGCGCGGCCCGGGTTGAACAGGTAGCAGCCGGTGCTGCGGCCGATACCGGCGTTGACCTCGTCGAGCAGGCCGTTGGCGGCACCCCAGGCCTGGAACGGACGGGGGTCGCAGGTATCGTCGATCAGGCTGCGCAGCTTTCGGTACATGGTTTTCGCACCGAAGGTCCAGGTATCCGCCAGCTGTTTGTCGAAGCCGAGGATGTACTCGTCCTGGTAGTAGGAATGCAGGTGCTGCGCCGCGACGGTCTTCGCATCAGGCGGTACGCCGTTGGCACCGTTGTTGAAGAACAGGCCCGAGTAATTGCCCTGGACCAGTCCGGTGGGCACGCCGGTGACCGGGTCGATACCCGTGAAGCCGAAGTACTGCGACGGATAAGTGGACGGGCCGGCGCCACGCACGGCGACGGAGGTGGGCAGGCCCAGATGATAGCGGCCTGCGTTGGCGTAGACCTTCAGCGAGCTGTCGCCATAGACGTCCCACGATACGCCCAGTCGTGGATCGAGCTGGTGGCGTGAGCTGGCATACGCCTGGCCGGCACCGTTGTAGTTGGTGAACTGTTCGTTGCGCAGGCCGATGTAAGCGTGCCAGCGATCGGTTACCTGCCAGTTATCCTCGACGAACTGGGAGCGCTGGTTGGTGCGTGCGGACGTGCCGGTGCCAAGCGCCGCGGATTCCACGTAGTAGCCGCCCGGGAAGTCCGCCGGGTTGTACGAGCCCGGATCGAGGCCGAGGCTGGTCAGGCGATCTCTGATGGCCTGGCCGTCGCCAAGGTCGTTGTACGTATACGACGTGCCGCCTGCGGGAACGGCACCCCAGGTGGCGCGGAGCACATAGTTGTCCATGCCGGCACGCAGATCGTGATCGCCGATGCGGTATTCGATATTGAAGCTCCAGCCCTTGGTGCTGTCTTTCGAGCCCGGCAGCAGGAAGGTCGGCGCGATGTTGCAACCGGTCTGCGGATGGCCTGCGAATGCCACGCGATCGTCGGTAATGGCAGGACACGGAAGGCCGGTGGCCGAATTGATGGTCTGCTCGTGGCTGGACTTTGCCCGGCCGTACATGGCATTGATGGTCAGGTCGTCGGTGATGTAACCCGTGTAGTGACCGATGTACGTCTGGCCGCCCGGCGTCGCATTGGTCTGTGTACCGTTGTAGTTCTTGGTGTACTGCTTGCCGAGATAGGATCCCCGGCCGGTCTGGTAGCTGTAGTTATAGATCTGGTTGTCGGTCGTCTCGGTATCGCCGATGCCGGTGAACTCCACGATATGGTTATCGGTGATGTTCCAGTCGATCTTGCCCAGCCAGCGCTTGGTCTTGGCGGTGTCCTTCTCGTCGTCACTGACCGTGCTCGGGCCGGTGTAGTTGCCGGTCTGCTTGATCCAGTCGGCGGCAGCGAAGATGAACAGCTTGTCCTTGATCAGTGCACCACCCAGCGAGCCGGAGTACTGCAGGTTGTCCTGGTCACGCAACGTGTAGGGGCTGCCGCGCTGGAACCGGGTGCCGTCACGCAGATTGATGTTGCGAGGCGTCTGCTGGAGCGCACTCGGAGACCACAACACCTGGACATCGCCCTTCCACTCGTTGGAGCCGCGCTTGGACACCACGTTGATCACGCCGCCAGTGGTGCGGCCGTACTCGGCGCCGGAGCCGCCGATCAGTACCTGTTCCTGGTCGATGGCATCGTAGGGTAGCTGGCGCGATCCCACGCCCGTGAGCGGGTTCGTGATCTGGAAACCGTTGACGTAGTAAGAGTTCTCGGAGGCCGACGAGCCACCGAAGGAAAGCGCATTGCCGTAGCCGCGTGCCGCCGGCGTGGTGCCCGGGGCAAGCAGGGCAATCGAGCTGATCGACGTACGTGCGATCGGCAGCTTGGAGAGCTGGTCGGCGCTCAGTACGGTGCGCGAGTCCACCGAACTGACGTCGATGCTCGGCATGGCATTGGCGCTCACCTGCACGGCATTCAGGTCGGTGGCCTGCTTCGATGAAGCGGCTACGTTGAAGGAGACATTGGTACCCAGCGAGATCTGGGTCGACACATCCTTGCGCGTATCGACCGTGGTGCCGTTGCGGATCAGGCTGACGTTGTAGTTGCCGATCGGCAGCGAATTGACGCGGTACTTGCCATCCTTGTCGGCGGTGATATCGCGGGTCAGGCCTGTGCCGGTGTTCTCGATGTGCAGGACATCACCGGGTGCCGCCGTGCCGTAGATGTAACCACTGCTGTTGTTCTGCGCGAGAGCGCTGCCCGCTCCGCCGATCGCCATGGCGATGGCGGCGGCCAGCGCGAGCTTTCGGCGCGGATGTGCGATGGAACGTGTTGCGTACTGCATGAGACCTACCCTCCTGAGGAATTGCATGACGAACATCGGGGTGAGGTGACCCGTATCCGCGCGGCACGCGGACGTTCCGCCCGGGAAGGGGCGGTGGGATCACCGGAACGGGAGTGCACTGCGGTGGGCGGTGGGCCTCTTGGTGGGCCTGCCGCTACCGCATCGTCAAGGCGAGCCTGGAAGCTTGCCTGTAGCAGGGGGTATGGGCGGTTGCATGTGTGCCATGTGGATTCTCCCCAAGTGAAACAAACACCGGTTCCGTGGTGATAAACCGTGGCCGCTCGTATTAATCCCCTGGAGCGGTTTCCGGCAGCGCCATATATGGCGCGTGAAAATAACGTAAGCCCGTGATAGTCCTAGGAACAATAGGAATTAGTCCTAAGCAGGAAATTACGAATAATTAATGACATATTACGATTATCAGGAATGCCGGATTCCGGCAGATGAATCGGCATGCCGCTGGTTTTGCGGCACGGCTCACAGTCCGGGATGCTTGCCTGTCGCGGACCGCCTTGGGTAGCGTGGGCCGATGAGCCTAGTCATCACCATCCTTGTTCTGTTGCTTGTGGTTGCCATTTCCGGTGCGGTCACCCGGGTGCTGCCGGTAAAACTGCCGACGCCGCTGGTCCAGATCGGACTGGGCGCCCTGCTGGCACGACCCTTCGGCATGCATGTGGAGTTCGATCCGGACCTGTTCCTCATGCTGTTCATCCCGCCCTTGCTGTTCGCGGACGGATGGCGCATTCCAAAGCGCGAGCTGTTTCTTCTGCGGGGCCCCATCCTGGCGCTTGCCGTCGGCCTGGTGTTCTTCACGATCGTCGGCATCGGTTACTTCGTTCACTGGATGATTCCGACCGTGCCCCTGGCCGTGGGCTTTGCACTGGCCGCGGTGCTTTCGCCCACCGATGCGGTGGCGGTGTCGTCCATCACCGGGGGCTCGAAGATGCCGTCCCGGTTGATGCACATCCTGTCCGGTGAAGCGTTGTTCAACGATGCGTCCGGGCTGGTCGCCCTGCAGTTTGCCGTCGTGGCAGAACTCACCGGTCGCTTCTCGCTGAAGAGCGCCACGCTCGATTTCCTGCTCATGGCCGGAGGCGGCATCGCCGCCGGCTGGCTGGTTGGCCAGGCCTTCGGCATCGTCCGGCGTCGCCTGGTGCGCTGGAGTGGCGAGATGGATCCGCCGAGCCAGGTAGTCTTGCTGCTGCTGTTGCCGTTCGCCGCCTATCTGCTTGCCGAGCACTTCGATGTATCCGGCATCCTTGCGGCCGTGACGGCAGGCATGACGCTCAACTACACCGACATCCGCAAAGGCACGTACTCCGCCACGCGGATGCAGACCGGTGCGGTATGGGCCATGGTCGAGTTCACGTTCAATGGCCTGATTTTCATCCTGTTGGGCCTGCAGCTACCGGGCATCATCGCTGGTGCAAAGGTCGACCTTGCGCAGGCCGGTGGTGGCCACCTCTGGTACCTCGCCGCCTACGTGGTCGCGATCACGCTGGCCCTGGTGATCCTGCGCTTCATATGGGTCTGGGTATCGCTGCGCTTTGCCCTGATGCGGGCGCTGCGGCGTGGCGAGCAGCGGCCCAAGGCGGGCACGCGATTGATCTGGACGACGTCGCTGGCTGGCGTGCGCGGAGCGATCACGATGGCCGGTGTGCTGTCGATTCCCATCATGAAGGGCGACGGCCCGTTTCCGGTTCGCGACCTGATGATCTTCCTGGCTTCTGGCGTGATCCTGTGCACGCTGATCTTCGGTGCGGTGGGCCTGCCCTTGCTGGTGAAGGGCCTCAGGCTTCCCGGCGAAGATCCGCGGGTGCGTGAAGAACGCAAGGCGCGAGCGCTGGTCGCGGAAGCGGCACTCAAGGCCATTGGTGAGGAACAGAAGCGGGTAGACGATGGCGGAGACGAAAACGCCATTGCGCTGGCCTCGCACGTGGCCGCGCGGGTAGTTTCCGATTACCAGCAGCGCCTGGAGGCGGCAGGTGACGAGGGCGACGTGCCCGAGAAGGCACGCGCCGAGGCGGGTACCGAGCGTGTGATGCGCCTGGCCGCGCTGCGCGCGGAGCGTCAGGAACTCTATGCGCTGAGGCGCAGGCACGAGATCAACGACGAGACCCTGCGCACGCTGTTGCGTGAGGTGGATCTCGCCGAGGCGGCACTCTCGGGGCTGCACGCGGGGTGATCCGCGTGCTCTGGGTTCACAGTCCGAAGAAGGCTTCCGTGGTGCGGATCGTCGATGCGGTCAGCTCGTCGATCGATTCCCCGCGATCCTTCGCCACCTCGTCGCGGATGTGCGCAAGATACATCGGTTCGTTGCGACGGTCCTTGGGCATCGGGCGCAGCGTGCGTGGAAGCAGGTAGGGCGCATCCGTCTCGATCATGAGGCGGTTGGCGGGAATCAGCTTCACCAGCTCACGCAGGTGGGCACCGCGCCGCTCGTCGCAGATCCAGCCCGTGATGCCGATGTGGCAATCCAGGTCGAGATAGTCACGCAGGGCATCGCCCGTGTCCGTGAAGCAGTGCACCACGGCCGCGGGCACGCGGTCGCGATAGCGGCGCAGGATCGCGAGGAAATCGTGGTGGGCATCGCGCTGGTGCAGGAAGAGCGGCTTGCCGGCCTCGACCGCGATAGCAAGCTGCCGCTCGAACACCTCGCGCTGGACGTCGCGGGGCGAATAGTTGCGGTTGTAGTCCAGGCCGGTTTCGCCCACGGCACGCACCTCGGGCTGTGCCGCCAGCTGGCGCAGCCTTGCATCGGTTGCGTCGTCGTAATCGACGGCATGGTGGGGGTGGACGCCGGCCGTGGCGTAGAGCAGGCCCGGATGTGCCCGCGCCAGTTCGAGTGCGTGCTCGCTGCCGTCACGCGATGCGCCGGTGACGATCATCCGGCCCACGCCGTGAGCCTGGGCCCGGGCCAGTACATCGCCAAAATCCTGACGGAAGGAATCGTGGGTGAGGTTCGCGCCGATGTCGATCAAGTGCATGATTCTTTTCGCTTTGGGACGATGGTTCTTAAGTGGTATGCGCGCGTGGTATCGCCGCGCAAGACCATGAATTGAAACGCATGTACGCGCCGGAATCGAGTGTTTTCGCGGTTTGCATATGCTTTTTGCGAATAACGAAAAAAGTATCGTCAAAAGATTGACGTTCGTATTTTCCTGCTGCTAGGTTCCCCAGACCGGCGGCAAAACGCAGCCGGTTCGACCTGAAGTGCGAAGGATCTCAAGAACCTGATGCAGGGGTGTCCCGCGAGGGCATCGAAGGGGAGGCGGCCCGCAATCGGCCGTCCACAAGCAGTACCACGGGCAAGGGGTAGTGCAGATGGTAAACCGCATCGCTGCGAGGACGCTCGTCGTCTCGCTCATGCTGGGCATGGCGCCCGGCGTATTCGCCCAGGGGCCCGGGGAGCCCAGGGCCACGCTCGATGTCGCTGGCCTGCGTGCGCCAGCCGGCTACGACCGTTTCATCGTCACCTACCGTGACGGCACACGCGAACGTCTCGACACCACGGCAGCCACGCAGGCGGTATCCGCGGCGTTGTCGCGTACGTCGTCGTTGGCGGCGCAGCTGCGTGCCGGCACGCCGGCAGGTGGCGCGCTACAGGTGCGCTACGGGCGCAAGCTGGCCACCGGCGCCGACCTGGTCCGCACGTCGCGCCGGCTGTCGGCCGCCGATGCGCAGGCGCTCGTCAGCCAGATCGCGGCCGATCCCGCCGTGCGCCACGTCGAGGTGGACGCGGTCATGCAGAAGATCGACGACGTCCGCGCCACGGCCGATGTCACGCCGGTCGTGGTCAATGATCCGTACTACACGCGCTACCAGTGGCACCTGCGTCCGCCGTCAGGCGCCGCGGAGAAGATCGGCAACGACGCCGCAACGTACGCGAACAAGGGCGGCAGCAATGTTGCCAATGCCTGGAATCTCGCCGACGGCACGGGCATCGTCGTGGCCGTGCTCGACACGGGCATTACCCAGCATCCGGATATCGACCTCTCACTGGCCGGTGCCGGCTACGACTTCGTCACCGATGCCTTCATGTCCGGCCGCGCCACGGACGGACGCGTTCCCGGCGGCTGGGACACCGGTGACTGGACCACGGAAGACAAATACCTCGTCGCCAACGGCGGCTGCATCGATCCGTCGAAGGGCGACGTGCAGGAAGACTCCAGCTGGCACGGCACCCATGTGTCGGGAACCATCGCGGAGCTGACCAACAACGGTGTCGGCATGGCGGGCATCGCCTACAAGGCCAAAGTACTGCCGGTACGCGTGCTGGGCCATTGCGGCGGCTACACCTCGGACATCGCCGATGCGATCGTCTGGGCTTCGGGCGGTCACGTCGACGGCGTGCCCGACAACGCGCATCCGGCGCAGGTCATCAACCTGAGCCTGGGTGGCGAAGGTGCCTGCTCGGCGGATGCGGTCACTGCCGATGCCATTACCTCCGCCATCTCGCGTGGCACCACGGTGGTGGTGGCGGCCGGCAACGAAAACGACGATGCCACCAAATACTCGCCGGCTAGCTGCCCGGGTGCGATCACGGTGGCTTCCAACGGCATCGTCGGCAAGCGCTCCTATTACTCGAACTACGGTGCACCGGTGGCAATCTCGGCACCGGGCGGTGGCGTATACGCCAATGACGGCGCGAGCGGTGCCGTGGTGGATGCGGGCTTCGTCTGGTCGGCGATCAACGCCGGCACGCATGAGCCGGTGGGTCCCGGTTACGGCGGCATGGCAGGTACCTCGCAGGCTACGCCGCATGTGTCCGGTAGTGTCGCCCTGATTCTCTCGGCGGTGAAGGCGGCAAACCTGCCGACGCCCACGCCGGTGCAGATCCGCGCGTTGCTTACATCCACCGCACATGCCTTCCCGGCCACGCCGGACAAGCCGGTGGGCGCAGGCATCCTCGATGCCTATGCCGCGGTCAACAAGGCGCTTGGCAATACGCCGGGCGGTCCGGACGCCACGGCACTCACCAATGGCGTGGCGCTCTCCGGCCAGGCCGCACCGGCCAGCGGTTCGCTGAGCTATCGCATCGATGTTCCCGAAGGCGCGCGTTCGCTGGCGCTGCGCACGTTCGGTGGCAGCGGCGACGTCACGCTGTACGTGAAGAACGGCAGCCCTGCCAGTGCTTCTGCCTACGATTACCGTTCGGCGAAACCCGCCACCAACAGCGAAACGGTGACCCTGGCGCGACCTGCGGCGGGCACCTGGTACATCACGGTGGATGCGGGCGGCAAGCCGTTTACCAACGTCACCGTGCAGGCGAGTTTCACCGCGCCTTGAGCGACACCACCGTGCGCCCTCGTGGCGCACGGTCCAGGGACCGGTGCAGGGGGCACCGTGTCCGGGAGGTCTTGCACCGGCGAGGGGGCCTTCGCCGGTGGGCGTGCAGGGAGGGGTCCCGGCGCCGTATTAGGGAGGTAAACGTAATGACTTCACGAGCAAGAGCACAGGCCTTCGGCCTCGTGCTGACGGGCGTCTTCACCCTCGCGGGGGCCGCACACGCCGCCGACCAGGCCACCACGGCCGCACCGCAGACCGTCATGGTGCAGGGCGTGCAGGTGGCCATCGACCCGGCCACCGGCCGCCTGCGCGAGCCGACGGCTGCGGAGCGTGCCGCGCTTTCCAGGGCATTCGAGGTACAGCAGAGCAAGGTCTCCGCGCTTTCCGCGCAGCCGCGCACGGCAGCCGATGCCGTGTCCACCTTTCGCACGGTGAACCTCGCCAATGGCGTGCGTGCACAGGCCGTACGGGTGCCGCAGGAACTGATGAGCAGCGTCGTCGCCGAGCGCAACGCCGATGGTTCGGTCAGCATCCATCACGACGATCATGGCGTGCATGCCGCGCCGAAGGCTCCGGAGGTGACCCGATGATCCGCCGCGGCCTTCTGTATACCGCCCTTCTCACCGCCGGCCTGTTCGGCGCCGTGACGGCTGCCACGGCAGCGGAAATCAAGATCGTCAACCAGGATGCCGGCACCGGCAAGGGCCTGGACGATCCCACGCCCGCCTCACCGGTCGGCGGCAACCCGGGCACCACCGCCGGCCAGCAGGCGCTGAACGTCTACCTGTTTGCCGCCGATATCTGGGGCGCGGTGTTGCAGAGCGACGTCACCATCGTCAACAACGCCACCTTCCAGAAGCTCTCCTGCGACGCCACGTCGGGCGTGCTCGGTTCTTCCGGCACCACGTACATTTTCTATTTCGACAACACCAGCACGCTGCCTCCGGGCGCCGTGCGCAACACCTGGTATCACTCCGCGCTGTTCGACGCCCTCACCAAGCAGGACGGCCAGCCGGGCGAAGCGGATATCCAGAGCCAGTTCAACGGTGCGCTGGGCACCACCGGATGCCTCGAAGGATCGAAGTGGTACTTCGGCCTCGACGGCAACACGCCGGCCGGATCGATCAACTTCCTCAATGTCGTGCTGCACGAAATGGCCCACGGCCTGGGCTTCTCGGGCTTCAACAGCCTTACCACCGGTTCGCCCTACAAGGGCAGCGATGGCGTGGCGCGTCCGGACATCTATTCCACCTTCGTCTACGACAACACGCTCAACAAGAAGTGGTACGACCTCACCGACGCACAGCGTGTGACATCCGCGCTCAACGACGGCCATCTCGTGTTCACTGGTGCCACCGTGAAGACGGAAGCACCGCTGGCGCTGACCGTGCCGAACGTTTTCCGTGTGTCCGCTCCGGCGGGTGCTGCGGGTGACTATGGTTACTCGCAGGCGTCCTTCGGCCCGGTCGCTACCGGTTCCAACTTCAGCGGTGCCGTCGTGCGTGCCGTGCCGAACGATGGCTGCACGGCCATCACCAACGGTGCGGATCTGGCCGGCAAGATCGCGCTGATCGATCGCGGCACCTGCGACTTCACCGTGAAGACGCTGGGTGCGCAGGCCGCAGGTGCCAAGGCCGTGCTCATCGCCAACAACCAGGCCGGCGCCATCACGCCGGGAGGCACGCCCGCACAGCCGGTGAACATCCCGGTGATTGCGGTGAGCCAGGTCGACGGCAATACGCTCAAGGCCAATCTCGCCGGCCTTACTGGCGCCGTGGGCCAGGGCTCGGGCCTGGCCGGTGCCGATGCACAGGGCAATGTGCAGCTGTATGCACCGACCACGCTCGCGCAGGGTTCGTCGTTCTCGCATTACGACACCCGCCTGACGCCGAACGCCATCATGGAATACGCGATCAACCAGGATCTGCGTGGCGAGATCGATGTCGACCTGACGCCTGCGCTGTTCCAGGACATCGGCTGGGGCCTGAATCGCGGTACGCAGAAGCTGCTCACCTGCGATACCGGCGTGCCGACCCTCGTGCCGGGCGGTGTGATCATCGGTGCCAACGTGATTTCCAACGCGAAGATCCTCGCGGCCGCCTCGGCGAACGTGGGTGCCTATCGCAGCGCGATCACGTCGTACGCGGCGAAGCTCGCCACCGATGGTCTCATCACGTCCGGGCAGGCATCGAGTCTCAACCTGTGCCTGTCGGATGCGGAGACGCAGAAGCAGTTCACCGCCTGGGGCAAGCCCACGGCACCTCCCGGTACGGCGCTTGGCAACAACAAGGCGCTGACCGGACAGGCGGGTGCGGCCGGTGCCACCAAGGCGTACACGCTCGATGTCCCTGCCGGTGCGAAGTCGCTCACCCTGCGCACCTTCGGTGGTTCGGGTGATGTGTCCATCTCGGTCACCGACCCGTCGGGCAAGGTCACCGCGCAGCCGAATCGTCCGGGCAATAGCGAGCCGTTTACGGCGACCAGCCCGGCGCAAGGTGTGTGGACGCTCACCGTGAAGGGTGAACAGGCCTACTCGGGCGTCAGCGTCCTGGGTGCCTGGACCAACTGACGCATGAGCAGGAAGAAGCCCCGCCACGGCGGGGCTTCTTCCTACGCGGCGTTGCGGCAAAGGGGGAGGGGAGAACTCACGTCTGGACGTCCGGACGGCCGTAGGCTGCCCGGTCGCCAGGGATTACGTCCGCCGCGTCGGCGACGGACTGGCGACGGCCCGCGCTGTGCGTGGTGCGCGCATCTATCCGCCCATGGGCGGACACTGGAGGAAGTTTGTCGTGAATACCATTTACAGCAAGGTCTGGAACAAGTCGCTGGGCATGCTCGTCGTTGCCTCGGAACTCGCCCGGGCGAATGGCAAGGGTGGCGCATCGCGTCGCCTGCGCGCGGCGATGGCCGCACTGCCCCTGGCTGCCGGCATGGTGCTGGCGCTGGGCAGCTCTCCCGCGCAGGCGGGCAATGTGTGCGGTGGTTATCTGCTGGGCCTGCAGGGCAGCGGCCCCGTGGCGCGTGGCGATGATGCCTTCGCCTGCGGCACGTCGTCGAAGGCGGCCGGCGATTACGCCACGGCGGTCGGCACGCAATCGAAGGCCAGCGGCGGTTACAGCGTGGCGTACGGACAGGACGCGCAGGCCACCGGTGGATTCTCCACGGCACTGGGTCAGTCGACCCGCGCCACGGGCGTGGACAGCGTGGCGGTAGGCCAGGATGCACTCGCCAGCGCGGCATCGAGTTCGGCACTGGGGCGTGGTGCGCGCGCTACGGCGAAGGATTCGGTAGCTATCGGCGATTCTTCTGTCGCCAACCGGGCAGGTACCGTATCCGTCGGGCGCAGCGGTGCCGAACGACAGGTAGTGAATGTCGCGGATGGCAGCCAGGCCACCGATGCGGTGAACAAGCGTCAGCTCGACAAGGTGTCGGGAAGCGTGAGTGGCGTATCGAGCCGCGTCGATCAACTTTCGACGACGGTCACGGGCGTGTCCGGGCGCGTGGATTCGCTCGCCAGCGCGGTGAGCGACGCGAGCCATTATGTCAGCGCGAATGGTGCGGGCGATGGCAGCGACGATGCGCAGGCCAACGGTAAATTCGCGACGGCCATCGGCTCGGGTGCTTATGCAGGCGCCAATGGTGCTGGTGCCTTCGGCAGCGGTTCTGTCGCCACCGGACAGCAGTCCACGGCAACCGGTTACGGTGCGGTCGCCACGGGACAGAACAGTGCTGCTTACGGTGCAGGCGCGCAGGCGAATGGTCCTGCGAGCGTCGCAGTCGGTGGTGTGGCCGTGGATGAGAGCGGCAATCCCTTGATCACCAACGGTGGCGTGCCGGTCGATACGGGCGCGACGAGTGCCGGTGTGGGCGGTACGGCCGTTGGTGCCAGCTCTCAGGCCAGCGGCTTCGCTGCATCGTCACTCGGTGTGGGCGCGTATGCCTCGGGCGCACAGGCGACGGCCGTAGGTGCCGTGGCGAATGCCACGGGCGATCTTTCCACTGCCGTGGGTACACAAGCCGTGGCCGCTGGTACGCAGTCACTCGCCGCAGGTGCGGGCGCTGCGGCATACAGCACCAACGCGACGGCGCTGGGAGCTGCGACCAGTGCGTCGGGTGCCGGAAGCATCGCGCTTGGCAGTGGTGCGGAAACCGGCTTCGCCTTGTTTGGCCTTGAAAGCGCGAATGCCATCGCCGTCGGCACGGGGAGCTGGGCGCTAGGTAACAACGCAACGGCACTCGGTGCGAATGCCTGGGCACTGGCCGATAACTCGGTGGCGCTTGGCGCAGGATCGCAGGCAAGCCGCGTCAACACGGTGTCGGTAGGCGACAAGGGTAAGGAGCGACAGATCACCAACGTGGCGGCGGGCACCGAAAATACCGATGCGGTGAACAAGGGCCAGCTCGATGCAGTGGCCGGTAGCGTCAGCGATGCAAGCCATTACTTCAAGGCGAACGGCGCCGGTGACGGCAGCGATGATGCGCAGGCCAACGGCCAGTACACCACGGCGTCCGGTTCAGGCGCCTATGCCGGCGCCAATGGCGCCAGCGCCTTTGGCAGTGGCGCCGTGGCGACAGGAGTCCAGTCGACGGCTACGGGTTACGGTGCGGTGGCATCGGGCCAGAACAGCGTTTCCTATGGTTCGGGTGCGCAGGCCAGTGGCGCCGACAGTGTGGCTACCGGTGCGAACGCGGAAGCGTCCGGAGAGCGTTCCACGGCGACCGGCGCAAGCAGTGCAGCCTTTGGTAACGACGCCACCGTGAACGGCCATGGTGCCATCGCGGACGGTACCGGCACCTCCAGCTTCGGTGCAGGCAGCTATGCCAGCGGCGACTATGCGACGGCGGTGGGCCAGGGTGCCGTCGCGCAGGGACAAGGGTCTTCCGCCATCGGCAGCGGTGCCAGCACGAATGCCAGCTACGCCACGGCGGCGGGTTACGGCAGTGTCGCTTCCGCACAGAACAGCTCGGCCTACGGCGCGGGTGCGCAGGCATCGTCCAATGGTGCAACCGCCATCGGTGGGCAGGCGCTGGACGAGAATGGCAATCCGCTCATCACATATACGTCGACCGGTGAAGCGGTTGGGCCGGCCACCGCATCGGGACTGGATGCCACGGCGGTCGGTGCCAGTGCGCAGGCCGAAGGCAAATATGCCACGGCAGTCGGTACGGCGGCGTTTGCACAGGGTGAGCAGTCCACGGCCAGCGGCTTCCTTTCGCAGGCGTCGGGCAATGGCGCGACGGCCACGGGTGCGCAGTCGTTTGCCGACGGTGATCTCTCGGTGGCCACGGGCTACGGAGCATCGGCTTACAGCGCCGGTGCGACAGCGATCGGTGGCAACGCCAGCGCGGCTGGAGCGGGCAGTATCGCGATCGGCAACGGCGCCGAGACGGGCTTCGGTCTGTTCGGCATCGAAAGCGCCAACGCGATCGCACTCGGTGCAGGCAGCTGGGCGCTGGGCGACAACGCCACCGCACTGGGTGCCAATGCATGGGCACTGGGCGACAACTCGGTGGCACTCGGTGCCGGTTCGCGCGCCGACCGCGACAACACGGTATCGGTGGGCGACAAGGGCGCGGAGCGCCAGGTGACGAATGTCGCCGCGGGCACTGAAGCCACGGATGCGGTGAACAAGGGCCAGCTCGATGCGGTGGCCGGCAGCGTCAGCGACGCAAGCCATTATTTCAAGGCGAACGGTGCGGGTGACGGCAGCGACGACGCGCAGGCCAGCGGGAAGTATGCGACCGCCTCCGGTTCCGGTGCCTACGCGGGTGCGGACGGCGCCAGTGCATTGGGCAGTGGTGCGGTGGCGACCGGACAGCAGTCCACGGCTACCGGCTACGGCTCGGTGGCTTCGGGTCAGAACAGCGCCGCGTATGGCGCGGGTGCGCAGGCCAATGGTCCTGGCAGCGTCGCGGTGGGTGGTGTTGCCGTGGACGAAAACGGCAATCCGTTGATCACCAACGGCGGTGTGCCGGTCGATACGGGAGCCACCAGTGCGGGCGTCGGTGGTACCGCTGTCGGCGCCAGTTCGCAGGCCAGCGGCTTCGCATCATCTTCGCTGGGCGTGGGTGCCTATGCATCCGGTGCACAGGCCACGGCCGTCGGTGCGGTTGCCAATGCCATCGGCGATCTTTCCACGGCGGTGGGTACGCAGAGTGCCGCGACGGGGGCGAGCAGTGTTGCCGTGGGCGAAAGCGCACAGGCCACGGGCGCCGAGAGTGTTGCCGTGGGTGGCAGCACGTTCTTCGGGTTCATTCCCGCGCAGGCCACGGGCACGGGCGCTGCGGCCTTCGGTGCGGGCGCATGGGCCACGGCCGACTACGCCACGGCCCTGGGCTGGAACTCCTATGCCAATGCCGTGAACAGCACGGCGGTTGGTCAGTCCGCGACGGCGAAGGCCGTGAACAGCGTGGCACTTGGCGCAGGTTCGCAGGCGACCCGGGAGAACAGCGTGTCCGTGGGCGACAAGGGCAGCGAGCGCCAGGTGACCAACGTGGCGGCCGGTACCGAGAACACCGATGCGGTGAACAAGGGCCAGCTGGATGCGGTGGCCGGCAGCGTCAGCGACGCCAGCCATTACTTCAAGGCCAATGGCAACGGTGACGGTACGGACGATGCACAGGCCAGCGGGCAGTACGCTACCGCCACCGGTTCCGGCGCCTATGCCGGTGCCGAAGGCGCCACCGCGACGGGTAGTGGTGCCGTGGCGACGGGGAGCCATGCGACGGCGAGCGGTTATGGCGCCGTGGCAACGGGGCAGAACAGTGCAGCCTATGGTGCCGGCGCACAGGCGGATGGTCCGGGGAGCGTGGCCGTCGGCGGCAATGCGGTGGATGCCAAGGGCAATCCGCTGATCGTCGACGCCGATGGCAATCCGGTGACGACCGGCGCGACCAGCGCGGGTGTCGGCGGCACGGCCGTGGGTGCCAGCGCACAGGCAGGCGGCTTTGCCTCGACCTCGGTCGGCGTGGGCTCCTTTGCTTCCGGCGCGCAGTCCACGGCGCTGGGTTCGGTCGCCAGTGCTACGGGCGACTACGCCACGGCGGTGGGCACGTCTACCACGGCATCGGGCAACGGCTCGGTAGCAGTGGGCGGCCCGGCCAATCTCGGTGGCCTGCAGGTCTACACCGGCGCTACGGGCGAGAGCTCGGCGGCCTTCGGTGCGGGCGCGCAGGCCACGGCCGACTACGCCACGGCGGTAGGCGGCATCACGGGTGCGGAAGGTGTGGGCAGCACGGCTGTGGGCTACTTCGCCTACGCACCGGGCACCAACGCCACGGCGCTGGGCATCAACAGCTGGGCCTCGGGTGCGCGCAGTGTCGCCGTGGGTGACTACGCGACGGCCCGCGGCGCCAACAGCGTGGCCCTGGGCTCGAACTCCGTCGCCACACGCGACAACACGGTCTCCGTGGGCGACAAGGGCAGCGAGCGGCAGGTGACCAACGTCGCGGCCGGCACCCAGGGCACCGATGCGGCCAACGTCAACCAGCTCAATGCACTGGCGGACAGCGTGAGTGCGGCGAAGCACTACGTGGCGGCTACGGGTGCGGGCGACGGCTCCGACGATGCGAAGGCTTCCGGCGGATTCGCCACGGCCACCGGTGCAGGCAGCAGCGCGTCGGGTGACCTTTCCACCGCCATTGGTGCGCTGGCATCGGCCAGCAAGGAGTCGTCCACGGCCATCGGTGCCTCGGCGAACGCGGCCGGAGCCAGTGCCACGGCCATTGGTGACAGCGCACGGGCGCTGGCCGCCAACTCCGTGGCCCTGGGTGCGGGCTCCACCGCGACCCGTGCCAATACGGTGTCGGTCGGCAGTGCGGGCAACAACCGGCAGATCACGAATGTCGCTGCCGGTACCCAGACCACGGATGCCGTGAACCTCGGCCAGCTCAACACGGCCCTGTCCGGTGCCTTTGCCGGTTCGTCCAATGCGGCCGGCAATGCGGTGGCGATGGCGCTGGGCGGTGGCGCGACGATGGGCGCGAACGGCTTCGTGGGCCCGGTCTACCGGGTGCAGGGCAGCAGCTACCAGACGGTGGGCGATGCGGTGGGTGCGCTGGATGGCGCCCTGAGTTCGCTGACCAACCGGGTGGGCAGCCTGGAGTCGAAGGGTACGGGCAGCACGAGCCAGCCGGGTACGGGTACCGGCCCGATCCGTCGCAATGCGGTAGCGGCGCCGATGACGGCCAGTGCTTCTGGTGCCGGTATCACGCCGGCTTCTGCCGAGGTCACCCCGTTTGCCGCTTCGGCGGCCAGCCAGGCGGCACCGGCTGCCGTGGCCCCGCCGGCACCGGCCGCTGCCCAGGCCATTGTCCCGGGGACGGGCAATGGCACCGCTATCGGCACCGGCAGCTACGCCAAGGACACCACCGATCTTGCGATCGGCAACAACGCGAGCGTGGGTGCCGACAGCAGCACGGCGGTGGGCACGGGCGCCACGGTGACCGCCACGGCCACCAACAGCGTCGCGCTGGGTGCCGGTTCGGTGGCCGACCAGGCCAATACGGTTTCGGTGGGCAGTGCGAATGCCCAGCGCCGTATCACCAATGTGGCCGCCGGCACCGCGCCGAGCGACGCGGCGACGGTGAGCCAGGTAGACCAGGCCGTGGCCACGGCCCAGTCCTATGCAGACCAGGGCGATGCGCGGACCCTGCAGAGCGCCAAGGCCTATACCGACCAGAAGTTCGGCGACGTGGTCAGCGGTGGTGCCTTCGACGAGTACAAGCGGACGGTGGACCACCGTTTCAGCAACCTCAACGACCGCCTGAACAAGGTCGGTGCCATGGGCGCGGCCATGTCGCAGATGGCGTTCAGCACGCAGGGCGTCAACGGGGACAACCGCCTGGGCGTGGGCGTCGGCGGGTACAAGGGGCAGGGTGCGCTGTCGGTAGGCTACTCGCGATCCCTCTCGTCCAACGCCAGCCTCACCTTCGGCGCTGCGGTCAGCGGCGGCGAGACTTCGGGAGGCGTGGGCGTAGGCGTGGGCTGGTAATCGTGTAGGCGGCGGCCCTGTGGCCGCCGCCTTCCACGGCTTTTGTCCAGGACGGGCGCGGCTTTGACGGTTCCTGCGCCATCTTCAGGAACGTGATGGCCGCGGTCGCCCTCGACGCACGGTATGTGCTACCAATAGCGGCCCGCGTGGTCAGGAACGAAACACGCGACCCAACGCACTAACGGACCGTGAGGATGGCATGTCTGCGATGACCGAGCATAAGGACATGCTTACCGGGGAACCCGGTGAAGCCCAGGTATGCGCTTACCTGGTCACACATGGGAGGTTGAAGGATACCGATCTGGCGCGGGCGCGCCGTCTGCACGACGAAACGCCCGAAGGCACGCTCACCGCGCTCATGGCGCGACTGGGCCTGGTATCCGAGCGCGACCTCGCCGACGCGTGGGCCGACCTGCTCGGCCTGCCGCTGCTTGCCGCAAAAGACGCACCGGATCTTCCGCCCGCCGACACCGAACTTTCGGTGCGCTTCCTGAAGCAATACCACGTGGTGCCCGTGCGCGACGGCGACGACCGCATCGTCCTGCTGGTGGCCGATCCGGCCGACCCTTACCCCATCCAGGCCGTGCGTCTCTCCACGGGGCGCGACGTGCAGCTGCGCGTGGGCCTGCGTTCGGAAATCGACGACCTGATCGAGCGCTACTACGGGCAGGGCCGTTCGGCCATGGGCAGCATCGTGGAAAGCCTGGACGGCAATGCCGCCGTCGAGGACGACGTGGAACACCTGCGCGATCTCGCCTCCGAGGCGCCCGTGATCCGCCTGGTCAACCTGATCCTGCAACGCGCGGTCGAGCAGCGCGCATCCGACGTGCACATCGAACCGTTCGAGAACCGTCTCAAGGTGCGCTATCGCATCGACGGCGTGCTCCACGAGGTAGAAGCGCCGCCGTCCAGCTCCACGGCGGCGGTGATTTCCCGCGTGAAGATCATGGCCCGCCTGAACATCGCCGAGCGCCGCCTGCCGCAGGACGGCCGCATCCAGCTGCGTGTGCAGGGCAAGGAGCTCGACCTTCGTGTTTCCACGGTGCCGACCAGCTTCGGTGAATCGGTGGTGATGCGTATCCTCGATCGCGAGTCGGTGGTGTTCGACTTCGAATCGCTGGGTTTCACCGACAACTTCCGCGACCGCTTCGTCGAAGTGCTGGACCGGCCACACGGCATTCTGCTGGTCACCGGTCCTACCGGTTCGGGTAAAACCACCACGCTTTACACGGCCCTGTCGCAGATCAACACGCCCGACGTGAAGATCATCACCGTCGAAGATCCGGTGGAATACCAGATCGAGGGCATCAACCAGATCCAGGTCAAGCCGCAGATTGGCCTCGATTTCACCGGCGCCCTGCGCTCGATCGTCCGCCAGGATCCGGACGTCATCATGATCGGCGAAATGCGCGACCTGGAAACCTGCCGCATCGCGATCCAGTCCGCGCTCACCGGCCACCTGGTGTTGTCCACCCTGCACACGAACAGCGCGGCAGGTGGTATCACCCGCCTGCTCGACATGGGCGTGGAAGATTACCTGCTCGGTTCCACCGTCAACGGCATCCTGGCCCAGCGCCTCGTGCGCCGCCTCGATCCGGAAACGGCCATCCCCTACGAGGCCATGCCCGAGGTGATCGAACAGTTCCAGCTCGACAAGTACACCGACGAGCGGCCCATCCGGCTGTGGAAGCCGGGCACCAGCGCCATCAATCCCACGGGTTACCGCGGTCGGCGCGCCATCATGGAATTCCTGGTGATGAGTGATCCGCTGCGCAGGCTCGTCATGCAGCGCGCGGATGCCGGCGAGATCGAACGTCAGGCGCGTGCCGAGGGCATGCGCACGATGTATGAGGACGGCCTGGCCAAGGCCGTGATGGGTATCACCACCATCGAGGAAGTCCTGCGCGTCACGCAGGACTCCTGACATGAGCCAGTTCCGCTATCGAGCGATCAGCGCCGTGGGCGAGGTGCTCACCGGACGCATGGAAGCCGCCTCCGTCGAGGATGTGGTCGCACGCCTGCAAGACCAGGGACACACGCCACTGGAGGCGGCACCGGCAGATGGCGAATCCTCCGGCGGCGGTCTTGCGGCGCTGTTCCGCAAGGGCCCGTTCACCGGTGACCAGCTGGCCCAGTTCACCCACCAGCTCGCCACGCTGCTGGGGGCCGGCCAGCCGCTGGATCGTGCGCTGGGTATTCTGCTCGACCTGCCGGAAGGCGAGCGTGCCAAGAATCTCGTCGAACGCATCCGCGACCGGGTGCGTGGCGGTACCACGCTTTCGACGGCGCTGGACGAAGAGAACGGCGTCTTCCCACGTCTGTACATCAGCCTGGTGCGCGCGGGCGAGGCCGGTGGTTCGCTGGACGACACCCTGCGTCGCCTGGCCGATTACCTGGAACGCTCGCAGGCGCTGCGCGGCAGCATCATCAATGCGCTGATCTACCCGGCCTTCCTCATGGTGGGCGTGCTCGGTTCGCTCGTGCTGCTGCTTGCCTACGTCGTGCCGCAGTTCGTGCCGATCTTCGCCGACATGCAGGTGCCGATTCCGCTCATCACCAAGGTCGTGCTCGCCATGGGTACGGTCATCGGCGACTGGTGGTGGGCGCTGGCGCTGGTGATCATCGTGTTCGGCGCCCTGTTCAACCTGCGTCTGCGCGATCCGGAGCGCAAGCTGGCTTTCCACAGCCGCCTGCTGACGATGCGGGTGGCGGGTCCGCTGCTGCTCAAGGTGGAAACCGCGCGTATCGCACGCACCCTGGGTACCCTGCTGAAGAACGGCGTGCCATTGCTTTCGTCGCTGTCCATTGCCCGCCAGGTCACCGGCAACCGCGCGCTCGACCAGGCGCTGGAACAGGCAGCCGACCGGGTGAAGGGCGGTACCGGCCTGGGTAGCGCACTGGGCCAGACAGAACGCTTTCCGCGCCTCGCGCTGCAGATGATCCAGGTAGGCGAGGAAGCCGGTGCCCTCGATACCATGCTTCTCAAGGTTGCCGACACGTTCGACGTGGAAGCCAAGCGTGCCATCGACCGCCTGCTGGCGGCGCTGGTACCGACGCTCACCATCGTCATGACCGTGATGGTGGCCTTCATCATGGCGGCGATCCTTCTGCCGCTGCTCAGCCTCACCAGCAATATCAACTGATCAAACCGTTCCAAGGAGAGCTTGCCCATGCGTACGACACGTACCCTCCGACACAGCCACGCCCGCGGCTTCACGCTGCTGGAAATGCTCGCCGTGATCGTGCTGATCGGCATCATCGGCGCCATCGTGGTCACCCAGGTCGGCAAGAACGTCGACAAGGGCAAGTACGGTGCGGGCAAGGCCCAGCTCACCACGCTCAGCCAGAAGGTCGAAAACTACGCCCTCGACAACGGCACGCCGCCGCACGAGCTGGCCGACCTGGTTTCCAAGCCGGCCGATGCATCCAATTGGCAGGGACCCTACGCCAAGGAATCCGACCTGAAGGATCCGTGGGGCCACGCGTTCGGCTACCGCTACCCGGGTGAGCACGGCAACTTCGACCTCGTCTTCTACGGACAGGACGGCAAGGCCGGCGGCGAAGGCTATTCCGCCGACGTCGGCAACTGGCAGTAACCCCCGGAGGCAGGACGCACGGCCATGCGTACGCGCGGTTTCACGCTGTTCGAGATGCTGGCCGTGATCCTGTTGATCGGGATCGCCGCGGCGGCTGTCTCGATCCCGATCAGCCAGGGGCTGGCGAGCGCGCGCGTGAATGCGGCCAGTGGCGAACTGGCCGCGGCCCTGCGCTGGACGCGTGCGCAGTCGATCGTGCGCGGGCAGAGCCTTGCCCTTGAAGTCGATACGTCGGCAGCAACCTATCGGCCGCCTGGCAAGAGTGATGTGCGCCTGCCCAGGGACATGCGCGTATCGATCACCAGCGCTCGCGAAGACCAGGCCAATGCCACCACCGGTCGCATCCGCTTCTTCCCGGACGGAAGCTCCACGGGCGGCCGCGTCACGTTAAAGCGTGGACAGCGCGAGTGGCACGTCAACGTGGCATGGCTCACCGGTGCGGTGAGTGTGGTGGATACCCGATGAGGGCCGTCTTCACGGCGCCGACGGGAATCCGGGGGAACGTATCGCGGCAGAAGGGCTTCAGCCTGCTGGAAGTGATCGCCGCCATCGCTGTTCTTGCCATTGCGTTTGCTGCGTTGATGCAGGTGGCCGGCAGTTCGCTGAGTCTCACGGCGCGAGCCAACGAGCGCACCCAGGCGGCATTGCGGGCACGAAGCCTGCTCGATGGCGCCTTCGTGCTCGATCCGGTGCAGGAGGGCGAAACGGAAGGCCGCTTCGACGACATGTATCGCTGGCGTCTCGATGTATCGCGCTACCAGCCGCCGGACATCAAGCCGGCAGCCGACGGCGCGGCCAGTCCCATCTATCGCCTCGACCTCGACGTGATCTGGGGCCGCGACGGTGACGAGCGCCATGCGCGTTTCTCCACGCTGCGCATGGGCTCGGCCGGAGGTGGCGGATGAAGTCCGTCGAGCGGGGCTTCAGCCTGATGGAGGTGCTGGCAGCGCTGGCGCTTCTTTCTATCGTGCTGCTCGGCGTCTATTCCGGCATCAGCACCGCGACGCGCATCGTGCGCAGCGGTGACGATGCCATCCAGCGCATGGACGAAATCCGTTCGGCGCAGACTTTCATGCGCGACGAACTGGCCCAGGCGCTGGTCATTCCGTTCGGCGAAACCGATGATGGCGATCCTCTCATTTTTACCGGTGACGCACACACCATTCGTTTCGTGGCGCCCTTGCCAGGCTATCTCTCGCGCATGGGAGCGCAGCTCATCACGATGAAGCTGGTAGACGACGATGACGATCACAGTCAGCGCGGCCGTCAGCGCCTTGAAGTCACCCTTTCGTTGCTGCCGCCCGATGGCGACGATCCCAAGCCTCTGGGCGATCCCGAAATCCTGCTCCGGGGTATCGCAAAGGGCGGTTTCTCCTATCGTGGCCTCGACGAACAGAACCGGCCCACGGACTGGATCGATGAGTGGAAGGACAACCGCCGTACGCCGTCCATGGTCCGGGTGAAGCTCGACGTCGATGGTGGCGTGGTCTTCCCCGATTTCGTGGCACCCATCCGGATCGACCCCTCGGCGTCGCGAAATGGTTTCTTCTCGTCGCGCTCGCGCGGACAGGCACTGCGATGAACTGGCGCCGGCACAAGGGCGTGGCCCTGCTCATCGTCCTGTGGGGATGCACGCTGCTGGCGATCATGCTCGGTGGCTTCGCCGCGCTGGCACGCACGGAAGGCCTGCAGGCGCGCTACCAGTTCTCGCAGGCGCGGGCGCACTACGCCGCCGAGGCGGGCCTGGTGCGTGCCGTGGCCGGGTTGCAGAGCCCCGACATCGATTCGCGCTGGATCGCCGATGGCCGCGTCTACGCTTTTGCCTTCGACGACGCGAAAGTCAGCATCACGATCACCGACGAAGACGGCAAGATCGATCTCAATGCCGCTTCCGACGACGTGCTCACCGGCCTGTTCAAGGCGGCGGGCAGCAACGACGACCAGGCCAAGCGCCTGTCGTCCGCCATCCAGGACTGGCGCCGGCCCGGCGATGCCGCGTCGCCCAACGGTGCGAAAAAAGCGCAATACGACGCGGCTGGCCTCGGGTATGGTCCGCGTAACGGTCCGTTCGCCACCGTGGAAGAGGGGCGCATGGTGCTTGGCATGGACCCGGCACTGTGGACGAAGATTGCACCCGTGCTCACGATCTGGTCGGGCCGCGAGCGGCCCAATACCGAGCATGCGCCGCCGCTGGCGCTGGCCGCCATTCCGGGCCTGGGGCCGGCCGGTGCGCAGGCGATCCTGTCGCAGCGCGCGCAGGCAAACGGGGCGGCGGTGTCCGGAGGCAACGGTGTCACGCACACGATACGTGCAGAAGCGATCCTTGAAGACGGAACGAGAAGTTCCCTTACATCAACGATCCGGTTACGTGGGATAAGATCGGGAAACCAGCCCTACGCAATACTGCGTTGGCGCGAAGGAGATGCAGAATGACCGCCCTGCAGGACGCTTCACAACTGCAGCTTGAACGCCTGCGCCGTGCGTGGCGAGGCAGCGCGTTGCCCGGCTTCTTCCGCTGGTGGGGAAGCGAACTGTCGGCACTGGTGCCCGTGCGCTGGCGTCATGCCTTCGCCGGCGGCCAGCGCTGGTACGTCATCGAACGCAAGGACAACGCCTGGTCGCTGCGTCGCGTAGGCGATTCACTGCCCCTGGCCGCGGCGGACGATATCGACGGTGCCGAACACAGGCAGGCGGTGCTATCGCGTGCGCTGGCCGAGGCCGATCCTGCGGATCGACGCATCGCCCTTGTACTTCCGGCAGGCCAGGTACTGCGGCGGCGGCTCGTGCTGCCGGTGGCCGCGCGCGACAATCTCCGTCAGGTCGTGGGCTACGATCTCGACCGGCAGACGCCCTTCCGTGCGGAAGATATCCACTTCGGCGTGCGCGAACTCGGCGAGCCGGGGCCGGAAGGTCGCTTCGTCGCAGAGCTTGCCGCCACGCCGCGCCAGTCGCTCGATGCCCAGCTCGACGAACTGGCTGCACTCGGCATCTCGCCGGATCGCGTCGACGTACCGCAAGGCCATGGTCTTACCGGCATCGACCTGCTGCCACCGGCGCGCACCCCGCGACGCGCCGACCGCCGCAAACGACTGAATACGGCGCTCATCGTCGCCATCGTCGTGCTGCTGTTCGGCGCCATGGCGACCTGGTTGCATAACCGCAACGCTGCGCTGGAATCCATGCGTTCCGACGTCGAGTCGCTGCGCACCGACGCGCAGCGCGTGAAGGGCCTGCGGCAGCGCCTGACGGAAAGCGCCGGGGCATCGGGTTTCCTCGCCCGCCGCAAGACGGAATCCCCGTCCATCCTGCCTATCCTCGCCGAACTTACCCAGCGACTGCCGGACGACACCTGGCTCGAGCGCTTCACGGTCAACGCCTCCGGCCAGATCGGCTTCCAGGGACAAAGCCCGCAGGCCGCGCGCCTCATCGACGCACTGAAGGGGGCGGCCACCATTGGTGAGCCGAGCTTCCAGGGCACCATCCAGACCGATCCCACCTCGGGCAAGGAACGCTTCTACATGCAGGCGAAAGCCTTGATGCCGAAGCCGGGTGCACCGGCCCGTCCGGCAACGAAGGCGGCACCTGCCAAGGCAACGAGTGCGCCTGCGAAGGCGGCCAGCGCACCGGCCAGTGCGTCGACGTCGGCCAGGGTCGTACCGACGAAAAACGACGCTGCGAAGGTGGCCCCCGCGCAGCCGGTTCCTTCGCCCGGTACTCCGCATCCGGCGCCGCCTGCCGGGCCGACGAAATCGCCGGCCTCATCCACGCAGGGGGTACCGTCGACAGGAACACCGCACCCGGATGCATCAGTGGCAGCCCCGGCGAAGGCTCCGGTTGCCAACGCGCCTTCCACCACGGACAAGGAGACCGCCGGTGCGCATGAAGCCCAATGAATCGCGGATCGCCGCGATCCTGCTGCTCATCGTCGTCATCGTCGTGGGCTACTTTGCCCTGGTGCACTGGTGGTTCGTCGCGCCACAGCTGGCCATCGCCGATGAAATGAACGATCTGCGCGATACCCAGCGCCGGTTCGCCGCCGCCATCGCCGAACGCCCCCAGCTTGAAAAGCGGCTTGCCTCACTGGAGCAGGGGCAATCGAGCAGCGACGCCTTTCTTGCCGGCGACGACACCAATGCTGCCGCTGCGGGACTCATGCAGCGCATTGTCGACGTGGCCGCGGCACATCACGAGAATGGTGCCTGCGACGTCGTACAGAAGATGCCCGTGCCCAGCCAGGAAAAAGCGGGTGAGCCGTATCGCAAGGTCACGGTCAACATCAGCCTGCGCTGCCAGATGCAGCCCATGACGGCCGTGCTGCACGACATCGAGGAAGCCACGCCTTACCTGTTCATCGAAGACTTCAGCATCTATCGCAATCCCGTTGCTGCACGCGCGGGTGGTGCAGCACCGATGGAAGTACAGTTCACGGTTTCGGGCTATATCCATGCCGCGCGTGCGGCGAAGGCGGCGTCATGAACGCAGCGGATCAACGACGTCTGACGCCTGTGCTCGGCGGCGTGGCCATCGCGCTTGCCGTTGTATGCGGTATTTTTGCCATGGGCGTGGGGCGTGGCGTGCACTGGGATGATCCCGCACCGCCGGAAGGCCTGCCGCCCATGCGTGCGGCGGCCCTACCGACGCCGGCGCCCATCGCCCAGTTTGTCGAAGTCTGGCAACGTCCGCTGTTCATGTCCGACCGCAAGCCGGTCGCGGCCGCGGATGGTGACGACTCGTCGAGCAACATCGGCGACCTGGAACTCACCGGCATCATCATGACCGCCGGCCTGCGCATCGCCCTGCTGCATGACAAGGGCAAGGATGTGACTGTGCGCGTCAAGGAAGGCTCGCCCCTGGGCGATGGCCACTGGACGCTTGCCACGCTCAAGCCACGCAGCGCGGTATTCGACAACGGCGGTGATCACCGAGAACTGAACCTGAAAGTAGCCGCTCCCGACCCGCTCGCCAATGCGCAGGGCCAGAAGGGAGCGGTGCCGCCGCCGGGCCAGCCGCCGCTGCCGCCGCGCCCGTCGTCTCCGCAGCAGGGCAACGGCATCCATATCGAACAACAGCCCGCCTCGGGTATCGCCGGACCCGTGCCGCCGCAGCCGGCGGCATCGGGAACACGCTCCGCGCCGCCTCGTCAGGACGACCAGGCCTTGCAGCAGGCTCGTATCGAAGCACTCAAGCAGGCGGTCCAGCGCCGTCGTGCCGAACAACAGCAACACCAGCAGAGCCAGGACACGCAGTAACGGCGCGCAAGCGCCGTCATGGATGACAAAGGAGTAAGCCATGCAATGTCGCACCCTCGGTGTGGCCGTGCTCGCGGCCGCATTGACGGCCGCTTGCGCACCTCATTCGCCCCGGCCTTCCGACGGAAGGCTGGAGCGCGAAGCCCTTGCCGGCACGGAGCGTCCCGCTCCCGCCTCCCTGCCACTGAGGGATAGCGATGCCGGCATGACGGCGACGAAGGACAGCGAGACGGTCGCTGCATTGAGAGGCACCGGCCGCTTCATCGCTCCCCGCGCGCTGGAGACACCTCGCCCGGATGCCAAGGGCGCCGGTGCAGTAACTCTCAATTTCGAAAATCAGCCGGTGGAAGCCGTGGTGAAGGCGATCCTTGGAGACCTGCTGGATGCCAACTATTCCATTGCACCCGGTGTCATGGGATCGGTATCGTTTTCAACGGCCAAGCCCGTGCGCAAGGACGAAGTGCTGCCGATCCTGGAGACGCTGCTGTCGTGGACCGGCAACGCCCTGGTCAACGAGAAAGGTCGCTATGCCATCCTGCCCGCGTCGCACGCGGTCATGGGACAAGTGGTGCCCCGCCTGAAGGCGGCCTCGCCACGTGCGGGCATGGGAGCGCGGCTCTATCCGTTGCGCTATGTAGCCGCCGCGGAAATGACCAAGCTGCTGCAACCCTTCGTCACGCCCGAATCCATGCTGCTTACCGATCCTGCCCGCAACGTCCTCGTGCTTGCGGGCACACCGGATCAGCTGGCCAATTACGGCGACACCATCGATACGTTCGACGTCGACTGGGTTGCCGGTATGTCGGTCGGGGTATTCAGCCTGGACAACGCGGGCGTCGGCGAGGTGATGCCCGCGCTGGAATCGGTTTTCGGGCAGAAAAGCGGTGCCCCGGTTGCTGGCCTGGTGCGTTTCATTCCCATCGAGCGGACCAATGCCATCGTGGCGATTGCCATGCGGCCCGAATTCCTCGATCAGGTGGGTGACTGGATCGCCCGCATTGATCACGGTGGCGGTAGCGAACCCAGATTGTTCGTCTACGACGTGCGCAATCTTCTGGCATCGGACCTGGCCCGCTACGTTGGGAACATCTTCGGTGCATCCGTTGCTGGCGATACAGGCGGCGGCTCCATGGTCGTACCAGGACTGGCATCGGGGAACCTGGAAGGCGGTGGCACGACGGAAGATATGGCCGCGTCGGGTGGTGACAGCGATGCGGATTTCTTCCGGCCGCCGGAAGCGGCAGACTCTGGCATCACGTCATCGCACGGCAACAGTGGCAAGGCGATGGGGTTGCGTGTCACGGCGGTCGATGCAAACAACCAGTTGATGGTTCATGCGCGGCCGTCGCAATGGGCACAGATCCGCCAGGCGATCGAACGCCTGGACGCTGTGCCACTGCAAGTGCAGATCGAGACGCGCATCCTGGAAGTCACCCTGCGCGACAATTTCCGTTTCGGGGTGCAGTGGTACCTCGAAGGTCTGGCCGGCGGAAACGGAGAGGTCGCCCAGCCAGGCAACCAGCAACAGTGGGCCCTGGGGCGGGCGACCAAGGATGCACTACGGCCCGATACGTTCTTTTATTCGTTCGTGAACTCCGAGCTTCAGGTCGCCTTGCGCGCCATGGAGCAGAATACCAATACCAAGATACTTTCCGCGCCATCCCTGGTCGTGGTGAACAACCGCAAGGCGAAGATCCAGGTCGGCGACCAGATTCCGGTCACGCAGACCTACGTGAATACCGGCGCGGGTAATGGCAACCCGGTTGGACAGGTCGAGTACAAAGATACCGGCGTCATCCTGGAGGTGCGGCCCAGGGTCAACCCTGGCGGCCTGGTGTATCTGGACGTGGTGCAGGAAGTCAGCCGTGCGGATCCCGATGGTGCGGGGCCGAACCTCCCTATCGTCAAGCGCAAGCTCAACACCCAGGTTGCGGTGCAGAGCGGACAGACCGTGTTGCTCGGTGGCCTCATCCGCGACATGGACACCACCCAGGAGAGCGCCGTGCCGGGGCTGTCGCGTATTCCGATCCTTGGCAGGCTTTTCGGAGAGCATTCGAAGGAAGGCCTGCGTACGGAGCTTCTCGTGCTCATCACGCCGCGCGTCATCGCCAGCGGAGAAGACGCCAGGAGAGTGTCGGATGATTACCGTCGTACGTTCCGCTCACTGAAGCCTTTTGATCCGGTGCGAGCCGCGGAGTCGGCCAGTGCGGTGGGCGAAGGCTGATGCATCGACCATGGCGCTGCGAAACCCCGCACTTGGCTTACAGAAACATGAGGCATCCGACAGGAAGACCCATGCTGATTGCCGATAGGTAGCTCTTTTGCACTGATGTCCAATGCCTTCTCACGAGCGAGGCAATGGAATGAACCGACGAGACCTGATTCTTCGATACGGGGCGATCATGACGGGCATCGTGCTATGCACGATGCCCGTGATCACGGATGCAACACCGGCAGGCCGGTTTCACACAAATAACCAGCAAGGTGACTTGTACGGGGCCTGGGTGCGGAACAGCATGAAACGCCTCAGTCCCACCGACCTGGGAAACTTCTGGCCATTTCAGGATGACAGCGTCTGGGAAGGTGCATTCCTGGAAACACCAGGATCGATCTACAGCGACCTTCATCCGAGGATGTTCACCTCGAACGGTGACGACATACCGGGTGACGAAGACATCTTCCCTCGCGCCCGTTCCCGGGCGGCAAAGGCCATGGCCTGGGATCTGGGTCTGGACAAGGCCCTGGCGGGATATCAGGCGCCCGTCACGCAGCACTCGATAGAGACTGGTGGCCACGCGCCGGTAGTGAAGGCCAACTACACCAAGGCTGGTGTCATGACCCGTTATTTCCAGAAGGCATACGACATCGGCAATAACAATCTCTACACGATCAATGCGGAACTGGCCGTGGCAGTGCAGATCCTTCACGAATGGGTGGAGGCAACTGATGCCGTGGATCGATTCGAAATGGGCGTCTACGACGATGTATTGCTTCGCTTTGAACGGGCTACGTCGCTTCGCGACATGACGGACGCGGATCTGGCCTATCTTGCCGACATTCTGCGCGGTGAACTCTCCACGTGGCGGGCCGGACGCCTGAATACCTTCGGCTATCGGGAGATACCCACGCCGATGCGCATTGCACGCGTCGCGGCGGCTTATGCCTCGACGCAGGAAGGGTACCTTGCCTGCCAGCCGGATAGTCAGCGGGATATGAGTCACGCCGGCACCATTCCCGAACAGCTGGACAAACCGATCTGCTTCACCGATGCAAACGACCGCGCGGTGTATCGCTGGTACCGCGAAAAACGCAAGGCCCAGCTGGCCGTGCCACCCAGGGAATACATCTCGGTTTACGACATGGCGTCGGCCGGGCGCATCGTGGATGCCTTTGCCGACATCAAGCCGGCGTGGGCCGGTGCATTCGCCACGCAGGCGCTCGACTGGTCGAATCATGCCGAGGTCGTCGAAGCGCAGATGGCCGCGCAGGGCGACCCCACGCGGGATACGGATATGGACTTCTACCGGCTTGTTGAGCGAGCCAATCTGCTGATCTGCCGGAGTGCGACGCGATGAAGATGCATCTGATGAAATGGGTACGCTCGCTGATTGCGTTGTCGCTGCTCGTGGCGGTCGGTGCGTCTTCCCACCCTGTATTGAAGCGCAAGATCGAAGAAGACCCCCGGGGAACCATCATCGCGCGGGTACTTGCCTCGTTCACCCAGCATGCCGGGCCGGCCGGGCTATGGTATGCCGCCGCCCTCGAAGGGCGACATGTGAATACCGCGGAATTCTCGGGCTTTTCGAGACAGTTCGAGACAGCAACGTTTGCCAGCTTCACCTATCAGTATCAGCTCGACGGCGTGAATTACCGCCGGGTGTACCATGCCCGTTCCGGACGCAACGATCCGGCACTGGGCCTGGGTGATATCACTCCGGTAAGGCGGTATCGGTCCTTCTTCGACTCACGCGGCCCTGATGTGATTGCCTGGGACCGGCCGGCGGCAACGGGTAGTCGAGTGACCCCGCGTCCCGTGGCTGGAAAAAAACACGCTGAAGCAGCGAAACGGGACGCCGAGCTCAAGATTGCACGAGCGATCGAGCGCGATATCCTCAATGGACGTGTACCGGCGGGGGGCTATCTGGCAGGGTTCGTCAGTCAGGAGCCATGTCCCTCCTGCGAGGCGGCTTTGCAGGCATTGTCAGATAGTCAGAACATCCGGGTGCATGTGGCCTACCTCGATCACGGTAGTCCGGCCTATACGATCTTTCACCGCCAGCGCCTGCAACACCTCAACACGATCCACGTATCGGTCAATGGGGGGCAGATCAACGTGCTGAACAGGGAGGGCGCCGTCATGGATCAGGTGCCGAAGCCGGTGGCCTGCCTGGAGCCCGAAGCGCAGGACGACCCCGACGATACGTGATGCGCATGCCGGGGGCATCAGGCAAGGGGCGTGCGGACGAGTGCTTGCGTACTATATGCAGGGTATGCCCGACAACTTTCCCATCACGCCCCTGCTTCCGGACATCCTCGATTCGCTGGACAGGCACCCCCGGCTTGTCCTCGAAGCCCCTCCCGGCGCCGGCAAGACCACCCAGGTGCCGCTGGCGTTGCTGGACGCACCATGGCTGGCCGGCCTGCGCATCCTCATGCTGGAACCACGCCGTATCGCAGCCCGCGCTGCGGCGTCGTTCATGGCACGACAGTGTGGCGAAGAGGTGGGCGAAACCGTGGGATACCGGATCCGGTTCGAATCCCGCACGGGTCCACGGACACGCATCGAAGTGGTCACCGAAGGCATCCTCGGCCGGATGATCCAGGACGACCCCTCGCTGGAAGGCGTGGGTGCGATCCTCTTCGACGAATTTCACGAGCGCCACCTCGCGGGCGATCTGGGAGCCGCATTGGCGCTCGATGTGCAGGCTGCGCTGCGCCCCGACCTGCGTATCGTCATCATGTCGGCGACGCTGGATGGCGAGCGCATTTCGCAATGGCTGGGTGCGCCGAGGCTGACCAGTGCAGGTCGGAGCTTTCCCGTGGATATCGTCCATCCTCCCGCACGCACGCAGGAGGGCATCGAGCAACATCTTTCGCGTACGGTGATGCAGGCGCTTCGTGAGAATGAAGGTGACATCCTGGCTTTCCTGCCGGGCCGGCGTGAAATCGAGCGGGTGCGCAGCGTGCTTGATCGTCTGGGCGATGATGTCGAAACGGTCGCCTTGCATGGTGAGCTCTCACTGGCCGACCAGCAGCTAGCCCTCGCTCCGGCCGATCCGGGGACTCGACGGGTCGTGTTGGCAACGAATATCGCGGAATCCAGTGTGACGCTGCCAGGCATTCGTGTCGTAATCGACAGCGGGCTGGCGCGCGAACCACGTTTCGATCCGTCTTCCGGTTTCACGCGGCTGGAAACCGTGATGATTTCGCAGGCCTCGGCTGACCAGCGTGCGGGACGCGCAGGGCGCGTGGCGGAAGGGCGCGCCTATCGCCTGTGGCCGCAGAGCCGTCGCCTGGATGCCTCGCGTACCGCCGAAATCGAACAGGCCGAACTGTCAGGTCTTGCCCTGGAACTGGCCGGATGGGGAAGTGACGATCTTCCCTGGCTCGACGCCCCGCCAGCGGGAGCGATGGGGCAGGCGCGTGACCTGCTCCGCCGCCTGGGCGCTCTAGCCGACGACGGCGCCATCACGACGCTGGGACGCGACATGCTCGCACTGGGCGCGACGCCCCGGCTCGCAGCAGCGGCCCTGCGGTCGCCAAGGGAGTCGCGGGCGCTCGTGGCCGACCTGCTCGCTCTGACCGAAGCCCGTTCACCGATGCGCGGCGATGCGGCGCGCAGCGACGACTTCCGCCAACGCCTGCATGCGCTTCATCTGTGGCGCGACGGCGGTGCTCGCGCGGCTCGCACCGGATCGGCGGATATCGGCGCCCTTGCGGCCATCGAAAAGGCGTCGGCCGGATGGCGCCGCCGCCTCGACGTACGTAGCGCCGCCAGCGGCGTACCCGATAGCCGCAGCATCGGTGACCTTCTGGTTCATGCCTATCCCGACCGCGTTGCCCGTCGTGACGATGCACAGCCGTTGCGATACCAGCTGGCCAATGGTCGTGGGGCACGCCTGTACGAGAACAGCGAGCTGCGTGGCGAACCCTGGCTGGTGATTCTCGACCTGAGGCTGGATGCCCGCGACAGCCTGGTGTTTTCCGCAGCACCCATCGACCCGGATGTATTGGAACGCGATTATCCGGATCGCTTCGTGACCGAGCGCATCCTTCGCTGGGACGACGCGCGTGATATCGCCGAGGCCTTCGAAGAACGCCGCTTCGATGCGCTGGTCGTTTCACGCAAAGCCGTGCCGGTAAGCGGCGACGATGCGTTGCCGGCACTGCTCACGGCCATTCGTGCGCGGGGCATCGGCTGCCTTCCGTGGAGCGACCATGCCAGACGATTGCGCACGCGCATCGGGGCGCTTCGTGCATGGCGTCCCGAAATCGGCTTGCCCGACGTGGGTGATGAAGCGCTGCTCAAGACACTCGAAAGCTGGTTGTCTCCCTATCTGTCGGGCAAGCGCCGGCTTGAAGCGATTCAGCCGGCAGACCTGAGCGAAGCCCTGTCGGTCATGCTCGATTACGAGCAGCGACGCGCGCTGGATGCTCATGCGCCCGAGGAACTTGTAGTGCCCAGTGGCATGACGCGCCGGCTGGAATATGGTGCACGCGATGATGATCCGGCAGCGCCGCCGGTGCTTGCCGTGAAACTGCAGGAGTTGTTCGGCCTGGCGGAAACGCCCCGTGTCGGCGATGGACGCGTTCCCGTGATGCTTCATCTGCTTTCGCCCGCCGGACGTCCGATCCAGGTAACGCAGGACCTGCGCGGCTTCTGGGACCGGACCTATCCCGAGGTAAAAAAAGAGCTGAAAGGGCGGTATCCCAAGCATCCATGGCCTGATGACCCCTGGACTGCAAAGGCGACCCATCGCGCGAAGCCCCGGGGTACCTGACGGGCCCGCGCAAGGGGAAAACGCCCACAGGATGAGGGCGAAGGCAGGCCTCGCACCGGGAGATTTCCGGATGCCGCCGTGAATCGGTATGCACTTCAATGGCACGTGGTTTTCAAAGGGGGCAGGTTGCCGCCTGCGATGGCCACTACCGATTCATTCAACAAGGAGGCTTCAGATGAAGCAAGGAAGGTCACGTCGCATGGGCGCGTGCACACTGCTGTGCATGACGCTGGCAAGCGGCCTGGCGGCGCTCCCGGCCCTCGCCGATACCGCCGTACTCACGATGCCACCACCGGCCAGCGGGGATCTGCTCCAAGCGTGGCTCGATGCGCGCGTCAACGGTATCGAGGCGGCCGACGAACTGGGGTCGGACGGATTGTTCGTTGCCGGCATGCTCAATGATTCGAATTCGATCTACTCAGCGCTACGCCCCACCCCGGCGGCATTTCGCGGCAGCGCATGGCGAAGTGCCTTCAATGCCCTGGCGGTATCCAACACGATGATGAGTCGTGCCGTGGCGACTCGCGTGGTGGCATGGGATCTCGGTCTTACCAAGGCGCGCATGGGTGGGCATCCAGCCGCAGTCTATGCGCCGATGATAGGCAGCCCACGGGTGGAGGCGAATCTCATGAAAGCCGGGGTATCCTCGGACATCATCCGCCAGGCACTGCACCTGGTTGGTGAGCCGTCCTATGCCGTGGCGGCGAATCTGGCCGTGGCACTGCAGATCGTGCGCGACAAGCTGGCATGCGTCGATCGATCGGAGTGGTCTTCGGCGGGTCTTCGCAAGGAGGTCGTGGATCGGGTGATGGGGGCCAGGTCCCTGGCGGAGATAGACGAATTCGACCTGGTCTACCTCGTGCGAATGCTGGAGGGGGAGATGTCGGACTGGGCCGGTGTGAGTGCATCGATCTATGGCCGGCGCTCGTTGCCCGCCGCATTGAGGGTGGCACGCGTTGCCGCAGCCTACAGGGATATGCTTGGTTACACCAATGACACGGACCCCTGCACGCCGGAAGGACGGCATCGGCCCGGAGTCGCCGCGGAATCCCCGACGGAGAAAACCCGCTTCATGTGCTTCGTCGATGCAACGGATCGTGCAACCTACCGCTGGTTCCTGGAAGTGATGCATGCCCAGGTTGACCCACTTATCACCAACTTCGCAACTCGACCGGCAGAAAGAATTTCGCGCCATATCCGTCATATTCGTCCTTTGTGGATAGGCACGCATAGTGGAAAAATGTTGACCGAAGCTTCTACGGTCGAGGTGGTCGAAGCACTCATCGCATACCGTGCCGCTGATCCTGGATCGGACACATCGAGTACGCAAAAGTATGTGGACAGGGTGAGTCAGCTTCTTTGCGACAAGGAAAAAGCACCATGATGACGAAAAGCCTTGTGACAATGATCGCGCTATGCATATCCATGGCATGTGGCGCCAATGAAATACGAAAAAAGGAATATGACCGGGACGAAAACCGCGTCGTTCTTCCTCATGTAGAGGCAAGCTTTGCCTATCATGCGACCGCGGCAGCAACCTGGTACATGGACACCTTACGTGGGGCTCGCGTGCCTTACGCAACGTTCAACGAGTTCGCCCGGCGCATGGTGTCGAATGCCTATGCGTCCTTCGAGTACACCTATGTGGAGGACGGTCGCGAACGAACGAGGATCTACTATGCCTCGTCAGGTCTTGACGAACCCCATCTCGGCCTGCGTGACTGGCGTGATGCCCGGCCCTATGCAGAGTTTCTTCCGCAGAGCGGTATCGAGGTGCATGCTTTGGCCAGGCACGGCGAGTCCAGTCCATTCACCCCATCATCCGTAGGCGAGGCTGGCGACGGTGGACGTAATCCCCACATGAACGATGCGGAGCTGAAAGCGATTCGTACCCTGTCCAGAGAGATCGACGCCGGTCGCGTCGCTCCGATGGGCAAGTTGGTGGGCTTCATAACGATGCCCATGTGCGATTCCTGCGAGCAGGTGGTGAAGGACTTCTCTAATCAGTATGGCGTCGACGTATCCGTCAATTACCTTAAAGGAAAGGGTGGACGAGCGTCGTCGCAGTTCATGCGTCGCCGCTGGGCTTATTTTGATACGATGAAGTACGACGTCGTGAGGCGCAACGATCTCCATGACAGGCGTCCACCCGGTGGTTCGGGTGGCGCCTGTGGTGTGATCGTTCCCTAGGCCATCGCCAGGCCATGGCGTGAGTGTCCATGGCCTGGATGTCCGGATGAGAGACCCGAACGAAGGTGGTCCGGTGGTTTCTTCCCTTCAGCAACCATCAGTTCGGGTTCCATTCGTCGTCACTGTGTTCTGGTTCGGCTTTCTTTCCTGCTCAGAAATGCGCGGTTTATCCGGGAGTGATAGCAGGAATGAGCGATCCGATCCCATCTGCCCGCCGGATCGGCCTTGTTGCGATGAAAGCGAAAAGCGTTCCTGTACCTGAGCGTGTCTTGCATCTGCCAGTGCATCGAAGGCGATCATCGGGCGACCCGTGGCGGAATCGATGAGTTTCAGGCCTTTCATTCGCGCACGGCCCGACCGTACGAGTTCATTGCGCGTTCGCGATGGAACACTCGGGGACATCTCGCTGAAGCGAACATCAAGTTGGTAGGTTTTGGCGAAGCGTTCTACGGAATAGCGACAGGTGGCGCATGAGGTGCCGCTGAGCATGCCCCGGACGATGCCTCCACGCGGTACCTTGCCGGTAAAGATGTCCTGCTCCAGTGCGCGCAGACTTTTGTACTCAGCGTCGAGACCATGATAGCCGGCTTCGTCGTGGTAGGTCGGCATCACGGAGGCTCCACTGGGACGGAAGGGAGCGCGTGTTTCCGAATCGCCAAGATCACCATAGAACGCGTCATCGGACATTTCCGTGGAAACGCGCTGCTCATCTGCCGAGGTGGATAGCTGATCCCTCTCGCCATCCGGCGGCAGTTGGGGTATGGCATCGTATGTATCGAAAGATTTCGGTGCGGTGGGCGTCTCCGGCGGGGTGGGGCCTTCCAGTGCCTGCTGCACTACCAGTCCCAGCGGTTCTCCCGACATGGCGTGATACGTGCGGATGTTTACGTGGCCGTTGATGGTGTATTCGTAGTCCAGTCGCGCGATCGGGGTAGTACGAAGATGTTCTTCTATCGTTTCCCAGCGTCGCGTGGAATAGGCTTCAGGGTAGCGTTCGTCAACGAGTCGTCTTGCAGCATCGATATGGTACTGGCTGCTGGCCTCGAGCAACGCCGTCGTGCTTCCTTCATTGATGTTGACGTAGGTGGTGGACACCTTGCCGGCATGGGCCGTTCCGCAGGCCACGCTTGCGGCAACGAAGATAAAGGCCTGATGGTAATGCATGGATTACTCCGGTATGCGACAGGAGAGGGTCAAGTCACGCTCGATGGCCAGATCCGTATCCGAGCGGGCAATGGCGGCTTCCGTTACGACGTCCTCGGCGCTGACAGCTTCAACGACTTCTGCCATCGCGAAGATGTCCAGAAGTGGTAGCAGTGCGCCGAGAAGGGCGCCTATGCGAGCCATGCCGCTATGCGGGGCGTCGGGCCTGGGTAAGGGGCGGCGCATCTCTTTGGTATACCATTGATGCACCGCGCGGTCGGTCGATGCAACGAAACACGGGGTTCGTTCATCTCCCTCCTTTCCGGTACCTGCGTATCGCGGGTGAGGCGTGGCATCAGGCCGGCAGGGCGGCCCTCCGATATAACCGCGTGCATCACGAAAAGCGGCGGCGGTCCTGGCGATCCGCCATGCGATGGGTAATCCGGAATCTTCCTCCTGATGTCTGAGCCGGTGCTTCACCAGGGCGTCGAGATAGCGCAGGTCGTGCGCGATGAGTTGGTCCGGGTGGTGGGCTCGCATGATCCGGGACTGCACATCGCCATAGATGCCTAGTTCATCCTGCCGGTCGGCAGGTACGGTGGCCATCTGTTCGCGTAGTACCTGCAGTCCGACGGCATGACTACTGAACCGTTCCGCATTTGCGTATCCGAACATATCGAGAACGTGCCAGAAGATATCGGCATCAATCGCAGCCTTGGTCGCATTGGCGGATACAAAAGCATCCCGGAATCCCCGCGCCGGCATGACGTCGATCCAGGGCCTGGCCCGTGTGATGCCTAGTTCTTTCTGTAGGCCATCCAGTACTGCCGCCTCGTCCATTCCGGGTGAAAGCGTATCGACGACCTCCTGCCAGATGATCTCATTCGTAAAGGGAGGTCGTTCCACCAGATCGCTGTAGGGGGACGACGGCTCTGCGAGCATCTGGCCAATAAGCCAAGGCCTGGTCCCGGTAAGCGTATCGACGGTATGGATGGTGGCGACGCGTTCCTCATCGTACAGGCGCAGGATGGATGTCGCCATGGAGGAATTGACAGCCACCAGGAGGCCTGTTGCTATCAATGTATGGAGATATGCCTTCATGGCGTAAGTGCTCCTTGGCTATATGCTATTCAGGACATGCCGAATCAATGATGGTTTCTCCGCGTTCCATATTGGTTAGAGCCGACGCATTAAAAGGTTGCCTTCCCCATGGCAAGGCAGCATTCCCTTCGATATCACCGGAGAACGAGAAGTAGGTCTTGTTGATGGTTTTTCGCTCGACGAGAAGTGCATCCGATGACTGTCGGCTTGACTTAAGCGCATCGTCCGAAACGTCCGGTGTTTCGTTCAGGTAGTACATTTTTCCGTTGACGTTGTACTCGTTCGAAAACTCGCTGAATGCGCGTCTGCAGGAATGACAGACCGTCTTGCTCACATAGCCTGTCAGCTGACCACCTCTGGCGACACGACCTTCGTTGATCAACTGCTCCAGTTTGCGAAGCGATTTAAGCTCAGCGTCGGAACCGTGGATCACCTTGCCAATATTCGGGCCAGCCGTTTCGGCCGATGCCTCCACGATGCTGTCGTCCGACGAGAGTATGAGCGCCCTTACGTCTGAATCTGTGTCTGGGGGATACCAGGCAGATTCGGTGGCATCCAAGGCGATGTCATCAGCCTCGCTGGCGTAGGCGCCGTCCGTGGTGGCACCGTCGCTGGTCGCTCCTGTAGAGCCACTGCCATCGGCTGATACCGGTGCAGCAGCGATACCGCTGATGATCCGCGTAATGGGTTTGCCACTTCGTGCGTGAACGCTGATGGTCTTTCCGGCAGGATCTTCGTAGGTGATACGCGAAAGAGTGGCCTTCTGGGCATTGGCCTGAATTTTATTCAGGAAGTTGCGGTTGTTGCGTCCGAGAACGGACTTGCCGTCTTTCTGGGTAACGACAGGATCAAGGGCGAGGATGCCCTGGCGCATGGCGGAGGCATAGATCGCGGCATCTTCTGCAAGGATGCCTGCTATGTTCCCGGAGCCAGGCTGGATGTCGATGACCTGCGCACGACTTGTCGAGGAAAAACACAGGAAGATAGACGCAAGAAGCATCGAAACTAAAAGTGTGCTCTTCATGCGTCGACTCCGCAGATGAGTCGTTCGGTACGGATAGCGGCTGCATTGGCTTCTTCGGCGTCGATGGCTGCCGATTCCGCCAGTTCATGGGCGACCGATGCCTCGGTGAGCTCCATGAAGGCAGCGATATCCAGGGCGGGGAGAATGACGCCGAAAAGATAAAGTATCTTGTCCCATGTAGTGTGCTGGTTCTCGTGTATTCGCACACCGGAGAGTTCCAGGCGTGCCTCCTCCCTGTACCATGCAAGCACGGCGCGGTCGGTGGCGGCGATGAAGCAAAGCGGAGCATGGTCGTCCAGCGCCTCAGGTCCTTTCGGCAGATCGCTCCGGGGTGCGTCGCCTACGCAGTAGGCACGTCCGTTGTAGTACCCACGGGCATCCTTGTAGGCGGCGGCTACCCGCGCGATGCGAAAGGCGGCGGGTAGCTGCTGAACGCCATTGACTCCCTGGCTCATGCCGTTGCTTCGCAGTGCAGAGGTAACTAGCGCAGCCAGATAGCGCGTATCCGCTTCGCTGATCACATCCGGACTGCGGGCTTTCATGTATCGGCGAAATACATCGGGCCGGATCGCATGGGCGCCCCATTTTTCGCGCGGTGTGTTGCGCATCTGTTCGTATAGCAATTGCAATGCCAGCGCATCCTGGGCGGCGATTGTGATATGCGATGAGTTCATGTCCCAGGCTTTCATGAAAATACGCGGATGAACACCGGCCTTGATAGCATTGGCTGCGGCCTCCCTTCCAAGGAAGTCGCTGGCGGCAGTTTTCGTTAGTTCGACCTCCATGCCAGGGCGCGCTTTGGTAAGGCCAAACTGCCATTGCAGCGTGTCGAGGACACTGCTGAACCCGGACGCCGGATCCATTCGATAGGTAAAGTCTTCCCACCACAATTCATTGGTGAAAGCAGGGCGGTCCACTCGTTCGCTATAGGGCGACGATGGATCCTGCAACAGCTGCTTCAACGCTCCGGGGGTACCAAGGACAGCATCGCCGAATGGCACGGCATGTGCTGTTTCTGGTTGTGTTCGGAAGCGAAGCAGCTCGCGATAGACGTCCGCGGTGAGAGGGTGCGAGACAGTGGTTGCGGTGGCGGCAACAGGGGAAAGGCAGGCGGCAAGTGCCAGCCAGTGTAGCGACTTCATGTCGGTGGAACTCCTGTGGGGACAGCTCTGGGGAGAGCGTCACCAGTGTCGCAGACCAGGCTCTGACAGGCTGTAAGCGCGCGAAGTAAGTAGGTTGGTCAGTGATCTGGCGCGACCGTAAGCCGAAACCTACGATTCGCGTTGAGTCACCAGCGCGTACGCTCGGGTAGCAGCCCCTTCAACTCGGCTTCCGTGAGATTGCGCCATTGCCCCGGCTTGAGGTGGCCCAGCTTGACGTTGATGATGCGCACACGCCGCAATTGCGTGACGCGGTAGCCGAAGGCCGCCGCCATCAGACGGATCTGCCGGTTGAGCCCCTGGGTGAGGGTGATGGCGAAGCCGAACTTCGCGATCTTGCGCACCTTGCAGGGCCTGGTCATCTGGCCGTGGATGCGCACGCCACGCGCCATGCCCGTCAGGAACTCATCGGTAACCGCCTTGTTCACCGCCACGAGGTATTCCTTCTCGTGGTGATTTTCCGCACGCAGGATCTCGTTGACGATGTCGCCGTTGCTGGTCAGCAGGATCAGGCCTTCGGAGTCCTTGTCGAGGCGGCCGATGGGGAAGATGCGCTGCGCATGGTCCACGAAGTCGACGATGTTGCCGTCGACCGTGGTGTCGGTGGTGCAGGTGATGCCTGCCGGTTTGTTCAGCGCGATGTAGACGCCGCGGCTCTTTGCGGACTCTGGTGCCATGGTGCGTGCGACGACGACGTCGCCGTCCACCTTCACCACGTCGCCGTCGAGCGCCTTGGCACCCATGCCCACGACTTCGTCGTTGATCGTGACGCGGCCGGCCACGAGCAGTTCGTCCGCCTCACGGCGGGAGCACAGCCCGGATTCGCTGATGTACTTGTTGACCCGCATGGATATGCTTTACGACCGCATGCCAACGCCGCGCTTCAGCAGGTGCAGCGCCACGGCCGACAGGCCGACGACGAACACCAGCATCACCACGAAGGCCGTGACGATGGGCACGTCGCTGACGCCCAGCACGCCGAAGCGGAAGGCGTTAACCATGTAGAGGATGGGGTTCACCAGCGAGATGCTGTGCCACGGCTCGCTCAGCAGGTCCACCGAGTAGAACACGCCGCCCAGGTAGGTGAGCGGGGTGAGCACGAAGGTGGGCACCAGGGCGATGTCGTCGAACTTCTTGGCGAACACCGCGTTGACGAAGCCGGCCAGAGAAAACACGGTGGCACCGAGCAGCACCGAGAAGAACGTGGTGAGCGGATGCGCCACGTGCAGGTCGGTGAAGAACAGGGCGATCACCAGCACCAGCGCGCCGACGATCATGCCGCGCACCACGGCACCGGTGACATAGCCCAGCAGCATCACCCAGTTGGGCATGGGTGAGACCAGCATTTCCTCGACGAAACGACCGAACTTGGCCCCGAAGAACGACGAGGAGATGTTGCCGTAGCTGTTCGTGATGATGCTCATCATGACCAGGCCCGGCACGATGTATTGCATGTAAGTGAAGCCATGCATCTGCCCGATGCGGCTGCCGATGAGCTTGCCGAAGATGACGAAGTACAGCGTCATCGTGATGGCGGGCGGAATCAGCGTCTGCGTCCAGATGCGCATGATGCGCACGATTTCGCGGCGGACGATGGTGCCCAGGGCGATCAGGTGGTTGCCGCTCATGCCGCGTTCTCCCGGCCGTGTTCAACCAGTCTCACGAACAGCTCCTCAAGACGGTTGGCCTTGTTGCGCATCGAGGTCACGGTGATGCCGTGCGAGGACAGTGCGGCGAACAGGGAGTTGAGATCGTGCGCGCGGGACATTTCGGCTTCAAGGGTGTGGTCGTCCAGCGTGCGCAGGGTCACGCCGGGCAGCGTGGGCAGGGTGCCCGGAACGGCGTTCACGTCGAGCACGAAAGTCTCGACGTCGAGCGTGGAGAGCAGGCTCTTCATCGTGGTGTTCTGCACGATGCGACCCTGGTCGATGATGGCAATGTTGCGGCAGAGCTGCTCGGCTTCCTCGAGGTAATGCGTGGTGAGGATCACCGTGGTGCCTGCGGCATTGATGCCGCTGACGAACTGCCACATGGAACGGCGGATCTCGATGTCCACGCCAGCCGTGGGCTCGTCGAGGATCAGCAGCTTCGGCTCGTTCATCATCGCGCGGGCGATCATGAGGCGGCGCTTCATGCCGCCCGAGAGCGTGCGGGCCTGTTCGTGCGCCTTGTCCCACAGGCGCAGCTCCTTCAGGTACTTCTCGGCGCGTGCCGAGGCCTCCGCGCGGCCGATGCCGTAGAAGCCGGCCTGGTTCACGCAGATGTCGAAGGGCTTTTCGAACTGATTGAAGTTGATCTCCTGGGGCACCAGGCCGATCAGGCGCATCGCATCGCTGCGGCGCTTGTGGATCGACACGCCGAATATCTCGGCGTCGCCGGAGGTGGCGTTCACCAGGGAGGACAGGATGCCGATCAGGGTGGACTTGCCGGCGCCGTTGGGTCCCAGCAGGGCGAAGAAGTCGCCCGGCTGGACGGTGAGCGAGATGCCCTTGAGGGCCTCGACCCCGTTGCCGTAGGTCTTGCGGAGGTCTTTGACGTGGAGTGCGGGAGTGGTCATGGGCTGCGCCGGGATGCCAAGCCGCCTATTATACCGGGCTTTGCCGGGCTCCCCTGTTCCCGGTCGTCAACAGAGACTTTCCATGGCCGAACAATTCCAGCTGCGCCTCGCCGATAGTTTCATGCTTGCCCCGACGGTGCGGCACCTGTCCTTCGAGCGCGTGGACGGTCAGCCCCTGGCCTTTGTGCCGGGGCAGTTCCTGCAGGTGCATTTCAGTTACGACGACGGCAAGCCGACCAAGCGCAGCTATTCGGTAGGCACCATCGGCGACGGTTCCTCGCCTGTCCAGCGCATCGAGATCGCCGTGAGCTACGTCGAGGGCGGCGCCGCCACGAAGCTCCTGGGCGGCCTGGAGCACGGCCAGGCCATCGATGCCAGCGGGCCGTATGGCCGGTTCTGCCTGATGGACGGCGACCAGAACAAGCGCTACATCCTGATTGCCACGGGTACAGGCGTCACCCCGTACCGGGCCATGCTGCCGCAGATCGAGACCCTGCTGGCCTCCCGCGGCTGCCGGGTGGTGCTGCTCTACGGCGCCCGCAACGAGACCGAACTGCTCTATGGCGAGGAATTCGATGCCTTCGCCCGCAAGCACGAGGGGTTCACCTTCCACCCCTGCTTCAGCCGGGGCCCCCGCCCGAACCCGCGCCCGCACGACCGCCTGGGCTACGTGCAGGACATGCTGGCCGAACTGGAGCCCAGGGCCGACGAGGACATTGCCTACCTGTGCGGCAACCCGAACATGGTCGACGCCTCCTTCGCCGCCCTGAAGGAGCACGGCCTGGCCGTACAGCACATCCGCCGCGAGAAATACATCAGCTCCCGCTAAGCCCACCGGATTCTCCCTGTAGGAGCGCGCCTCGCGCGCGACCTGGCATGCCACGACCCGACCGGTCGCGCGCAGGCGCGCTCCTACAAGGGCGCTGGGTTGTAGGAGCGCGCCTCGCGCGCGACCTGGCATGCCTCGACCCGACCGGTCGCGCGCAGGCGCGCTCCTACAGGGCGCCGGTTTGTAGGAGCGCGCCTTGCGCGCGACCGGGCATGCCACGACCCGCCGGTCGCGCGCGAAGCACGCTCCTGCAAGGCCCGGCCTGCCGGCTGGGCTTATACTCCGGCCCATGCACGCCAAGGCCGACTCCGCTGTTCTCTCCGCCGATATGCGCCGCTTTGCGGCCCTGGACCAGCGTCTGCTGGCGGCGGTCCGCAATATCCGCATCCTGCCGACCGTTTCCTGGCCGGCCTCGGTCGAAGAGCGGCTGATTGCCGAATTCAGCGCCGGGCGGCTGTCCCTGCCCGAAATCCGCTACCACCGCCCCGAACTGGGCGAGACCCGGGCGGAACTGGAGGACATCGAGAAGGACGCCGGCGAAGACCACCCTATCGCCGAATACCTGCGGCGTACAGCCGAGTCCTGGCGCATCGCGACCCATATGCTGGACGCGGCCGGTACCGATGGCGTCACCGATGCCTCCATCCTCCTGTACGGCCGGCCGGGTGACGCCATCCCGGGTAGCAGTCGCAGCAACCTCGACGCGGCGCGCTATTTCGTCGACCTTGCCGATGAACTGGGTGCCGACCTCGAAACCGAGGACGCGGCAGGCAATATCCCGGCCGAATCGCTGCAGCGCGACATGGCCCGCGAGCTGGACGCCTTTTTCGCCCCCGGCACCATCTCGGTGGAAGTGGACCCGGAACTCACGGCCAAGGCCGCGGCCGGCGCGACCCGCATCCGCCTGCGTGGTGGTGCCCGCTTCACCGAGTACGACCGCCACCAGCTCCTGGCCCACGAAGCCTTCGTTCACTCCCTGACAGCGCTAAATGGTCGCGAGCAGCCGGTGCTGGCCTCGCTGGCCCGCACCTCGCCCCGTGTCACGGCAACCCAGGAAGGCCTGGCCGTGTTCGCTGAGCTGATGTCCGGCGCCATCGACATCTCGCGCCTGAAGCGCATCAGCCTGCGCATCCTCGCGATCGACATGGCGCTGAACGGCGCCGATTTCGTCGAAGTGTTCCGCTATTTCCGCGAATGCGGGCAGAACGTGCCGGACAGCTTCCATTCGGCGCAACGCGTCTTCCGTGGCGTGCCGCTCACCGGTGGCTCGGCCTTTGCGAAGGACAACGTCTACCTGACCGGCCTGCTCGCGGTGCATACGTTCTTCCGCTGGGCCCTGCGCCAGCGCAGGCTGGACCTGCTACGCAACCTGTTTGCGGGCAAGCTGGCACTGCACGACGTGATGAGTCTCGAAGCGCATTTCGCGAACGGTGACATCGCACCGCCGCGCTATCTGCCGCCGTGGATGCAGCACGTGCATGGACTGGCCGGCAAGCTGGCCTTTTCGCTGTTCGTGAATCACATTCACATGGCGAGAGTAGAGGCCGAGGAAATCTCGCTCGGCCTGTAGACGCGCGTTACCCGATACTGAAATCCCCCGGCGAAACAGCGAAGAACGGTCGCCAGTCGCAGCGGATGCGCAGGCGGCCCTTGTCCGTGGGAGGCACCTCGTTGGGAAGGTCGAGTGTCGCCTCGCCGTCGTTGCGTTCGTCGCGGGCGAGTTCGTAAGGCCATGTCTCGCCGCCGTCCACGGATAGATGCACATCGAGAAAGTGACAGGAAATCGGTGGCTGTGTCGTACCGGCGACATCCCATCGCACCGCCAGGGATGCACCCGGTGCGAGTCGCGTCGCGGCTGCCGGCATCGTCATGGAAAACGGCCGGCCGGTATCCACGACGCGCAGACGCCGGTCTGCGTGCGCAGTGGTCGCGTCATCGCCGCCGTTGTCACGTACGGTGAGCCGGAAATTCAGCAGCCGGTTCGTTGTGGGTAACGCCTCGCCCGGGGCCGCATCTTCGCGGCCCAGCAGGGCGGCGAGCCGGGGAAAGATCCGTTGTGACGTAGTGGCCGGTGGCATCGAGCGAAACAGCGGCCCCTGGCCGTCGTCCTTCAGCGCGCCTTTCTGCTCCGGCCCGGCATCCATCTGCTCCCAGGTGTAAGTCAGTCGCCTGCCCGGTTCGCCGGGAAATACCCGTGCATCCAGCAGGAACGGCGTGCGTGCGGGAATGACGGCTTCCTCGGCAACGGATGCCGGGTCGATCCATGGCGCACTGGCCTTGCCCAGACGCTTGCGCGCGCAGCTTCCACCGCGTGATGCCAGCCAGGAACGCACCTGAGCGATATTCGCCGCGTGGAAATAGGCGTCGGAACGCGGTTGCAGCCATTGTGCCTCGCCGCCGCAGCGTGTCGGTGCGTAGCCCATGGCCGTGCTGCCGCTGCCCGGTTCGAAGGCCCGATCGTCCAGAGTGAAGCGTATGCAGCCATTTGCCGTGGGCCATGCGCCCAATTGCGAGCCCAGGACGTGGAGCATGAAATCCTGCGCGTAGGGTTCTGTATCCGGATGCGCGTGTCCGCTCCAGCCTGCTGCCTTGTGCGTGGCGTGGAAGTCGGCCGAGAGATCGTTGCTGCATGATGTGCCGGTTTCACTGTAGCCACCGAAGATGTCAGTCAGCGTATGGCCGATGTCGTATGCGCTCTCGCCGATCCGGCGATTGATGAATTCGACCGACGCCGGCCCTGGTTCCGAGGCCTCGAACGGATCGTCTTCCGGCCGGGTCAGGATGAGGCGGTCGTTACGTGCCGCGAGTGTCAGGTGGACACCGAAATCCGTTTCGAGGATGTCGTTGGCCCTGTTCACCTCATGTGCGGCCGCGACAAGACCGCCTTCCACGGTGCCGCCGAACTTCGCCGTGCGACGACTCGTCGATGCAACGGCGATACGAAAATCATGGTGCGTCGCACCATTGAATGGATGTTGCCGGGATGGACGCGTTGCGATCAGGGGCGAGTTGATTGATAAGGAATGCCGGGGCGGCACGGGCGTGCTTCCGCTCACATCATGACCGTTCAAACGCAGGGTCCACGTGTCGTTTCCATCGCGGAGGCTCAGGTGCGTGGCACTCCGGGACACGTCGAGCCGTGCGCTGCGTCCCGTCGCGTCATGACCGCGAAAACTGCGCAGGCCGGGATACCGGCGCATCAGGCTGGCCGGAAGGCTGCGCGAATCGACCAGGTGGAAGGGCGAAAGCCCGCCATTGCTCAACGGCAGGTCGATATCCACGCCGTCGGAGCCGTTCGTCGGCACCGCGGAAAGGGCTGCGCGAAGCGCTTCGGGATCGGGTGGCGTCGTAAGCGCGGTGGACAGGGCAAGTGCAAGCAGGGGCATGGAAAGCCTCCATGAAAAGAGGGCTTTCGAGCGTACGCAGGCGCATGGCCGGGCGCGGTCGTTCGTGCCTGCGTCGCTACGTAGGTTTTGCCTATCACAGCCGGTCGCAATGGATCACACCGGAGCGGCGGAGAGCGCCCGCCCCGGTGCTAACATGGATCCCTATATCGCGCGGCGACGGGCCGCAACCCCACTTTTCCTTTTTCCCATTACATCCCGCAGGATCCCATGGCCATTTCCGAGGAACTGAGGCAAGCCGCCCTCGAGTACCACCGCCTTCCCCGCCCGGGCAAGATCAAGGTCACGCCGACCACGTCGCTGCTGACCCAGCGCGATCTGTCGCTTGCGTATTCGCCGGGCGTTGCCGCCGCGTGCGATGCGATCGTCGCCGATCCGCAGACCGCCGCCGAACTCACCGCGCGTTCCAATCTCGTCGCCGTGATTTCCAACGGCACCGCCGTGCTCGGCCTGGGCAACATCGGTGCGCTCGCCAGCAAGCCGGTGATGGAAGGCAAGGGCGTGCTGTTCCAGAAGTTCGCCGGCATCGATGTGTTCGACATCGAGATCAACGAAACCGATCCGGACAAGCTGGTGGAGATCATCGCCAGCCTCGAACCCACCTTCGGCGGCATCAACCTCGAAGACATCAAGGCACCGGAGTGCTTCGTCGTGGAGCGCAAGCTGCGCGAGCGGATGAAGATCCCCGTCTTCCACGACGACCAGCACGGCACGGCGATCATCGTCGGTGCGGCCGTCATCAATGCGCTGCTGGTCACCGGCAAGAAGATCGAAGACGTCAAGCTCGCCACCACCGGCATGGGCGCGGCAGGCATTTCCTGCGTGGACATGCTCGTGACCCTGGGCATGAAGAAGGAAAACATCCTCGCCTTCGACCGCGACGGTGTGCTGCATTCCGGTCGCACCGATCTCGATCCCGACAAGCAACGTTACGCACGCGATACCGACAAGCGCACGCTGGCCGAGATCGTCGAAGGCGCCGATATCTTCCTGGGCCTGTCCGCCGGCGGCATCCTGAAGCCTGAGATGGTGGCCACCATGGCCGACCGTCCGATCATCTTCGCGCTGGCCAATCCCAACCCGGAAATCCTGCCGGAAGACGCCAAGGCCGTGCGCCCGGACTGCATCATGGCGACGGGCCGCTCGGATTACCCGAACCAGGTCAACAACGCCCTGTGCTTCCCGTACCTGTTCCGCGGTGCGCTGGATGTCGGCGCGTCGGTGATCAACGAGGCCATGAAGGTGGCCTGCGTGAAGGCCATCGCCGAGCTGGCCCGCCGCGAAGCGTCCGACGTGAGCGCGCGTGCCTACGGTGGCAAGCCGCCGAGCTTCGGTCCGGAGTACCTCATTCCGCAGCCGTTCGACCCGCGCCTGGTGATCCAGTTGCCGCCGGCCATTGCCCGCGCGGCGATGGATTCGGGCGTGGCTGCCCGTCCCATCGAGGATTTCCCGGCTTACGTCGAAGAGCTCACGGGCTTCGTGTTCCGCACGGGCCTGCTCATGAAGCCGGTGTTCGACCGCGCCAAGGCCGACCCCAAGCGGGTGGTTTACGCCGAGGGCGAGGAAGACACCGTGCTGCGCGCCGTGCAGACCGTGGTGGACGAAGGCCTGGCCCGGCCGATCCTGGTGGGCCGCCCGGATGTCATCGAGAAGCGCATCACCCGCGCCGGCCTGCGCCTGAAGGCCGGTGTCGATTTCGAGCTGTGCAACATCCACTCCGACCCTCGTTTCGAAGACTACTGGCGCCTGTACCACTCCATCATGGAGCGCCGTGGCGTCACGCCGGCCTCGGCCAAGGCCGTGGTGCGCTCGCGTCCGTCGGTGATCGCCGCCCTCATGGTCCAGCGCGGCGAAGCCGACGCGATGATCTGCGGCCTGGTGGGCACCTACCACAGCAAGCTGGAATACATCCGCGACATCATCGGCCTGGACGACGGCGTGGCCGAGGCTTCCGCCATGGCGGCGGTGTCCACGGAAAAGGGCACGTTCTTCTTCCTCGACACCTATGTGCAGGACGACCCCACGGCCGAGCAGATCGCCGAGGCCACGCTGCAGGCCTCCATCCGCCTGAAGCTGTTCGGCGTGCAGCCGAAGATCGCTCTGCTGTCGAACTCGAATTTCGGCGGCCGTGAGACGCCCAGCTCGCGGAAGATGCGCGAGGCGCTGAAGCTCATCCGCCAGAAGGTGCCCAAGCTGGAAGTGGAGGGCGAGATGCAGGCCGACGTGGCCCTCACCCCGGAACTGCGCGAGCGGATCTTCCCGAACTCGCGCCTGGAGGGCGAGGCCAACGTCTTCGTGTTCCCGAACCTGGACGCGGCCAACACGGCCTACAACATGATCCGCGTGCTCTGCGACGGCGTGGTCATCGGTCCGATCCTCATGGGCGTGGCCAAGCCGGCCCACATCCTCACCCCGCAGGCCACGGTCCGCCGGGTGGTGAACATGACCTCGGTTGCCTGTGTCGAGGCCCAGATCCGCGCGGGTTCCAAGCCAAGGTCCTGAAGCCAGGGCTCTTTCTGTAGGAGCGCGCCTTGCGCGCGACCGGGCATGAGGTAACCATCCACGGTTGCCGCACCCCCGGTCGCGCGCAAGGCGCGCTCCTACAGTTAAATCGATACAAATGGGCCGTACGGCCGCGTATGCCGAAAGCTTGGAGTATCATCAGCAGGTTTCCCGCCACCCCAAGCGGGCTCCTCCAGTCACCATGAGCGCGCGTCATGCGCGAGCGGAGCATCCATGGACCAGATCGACGATATCCTCAACCAGGACCTCGACCCCACCGAGACCCGTGAATGGGTCGAGTCGCTCAACGCCGTCATCAATCACGATGGCACCGAGCGCGCTCACTACCTGCTTGAGCGCATGGTCGACTCCACCCGTCGTGCCGGCGGCTACCTGCCGTTTGCCCCGACCACGGAGTACGTCAACACCATCCCGCCGCACATGGAAGCGCGCAGCCCGGGTGATGCGGCCATCGAATGGCGCATCCGCTCGCTGATCCGCTGGAATGCCCTGGCCACCGTCGTGCGCGCCAACCGCAAGCCCGGCGACCTCGGCGGCCACATTTCCAGCTTCGCCTCGTCGGCCACCCTGTACGACGTGGGCTTCAACCATTTCTGGCGCGCTCCCAGCGCCGAGCACCCGGGCGACCTGGTGTTCCACCAGGGCCATTCGGCGCCGGGCGTCTACGCCCGCTCGTTCCTGGAAGGCCGCATCGGCGAAGACCAGCTCGACCTCTTCCGCATGGAAGTGGAAGGCAAGGGCCGTGGCCTGTCCTCGTACCCGCATCCCTGGCTCATGCCGGACTACTGGCAGGTGCCCACCGTCTCGATGGGCCTCGGCCCCATCCAGGCGATCTACCAGGCCCAGTTCTGGAAGTACCTCGAACACCGCGGCCTGATGCCGAAGACCGATCGCAAGATCTGGTGCTTCATGGGCGACGGCGAGTCGGACGAGCCGGAATCGCTGGGTGCGATCTCCCTGGCCGGCCGCGAAGGCCTCGACAACCTCATCTTCGTCATCAATTGCAACCTGCAGCGCCTCGACGGCCCGGTGCGTGGCAACGGCAAGATCATCCAGGAACTGGAAGGCGTGTTCCGTGGCGCCGGCTGGAATGCCATCAAGGTCGCCTGGGGCAGCTACTGGGATCCGCTCCTGGCCCGCGACACCACGGGCAAACTGCGCCAGCTCATGATGGAAACCGTGGACGGCGAATACCAGGCGTGCAAGGCCTTCGGCGGCGCGTACACGCGCGAGAAGTTCTTCGGCAAGTACCCGGAAACCGCCGCGCTGGTCGCCAACATGTCCGACGACGACATCTGGCGCCTCAACCGCGGTGGCCACGATCCGCACAAGGTCTACGCGGCCTACCACGCGGCCGTGAACACCAAGGGCATGCCCACCGTGATCCTCGCCAAGACGGTGAAGGGCTACGGCATGGGCGCCGCCGGTGAATCGCAGAACCCGGCGCACAACCAGAAGAAGATGGACACCGACGCGATCCGCGCCTTCCGCGACCGCTTCAACATCCCGGTGCCCGACGACAAGCTCGACGAAGTGCCGTACTACCACCCGGGCAAGGACTCCGAGGAAGTGCAGTACATGCTCGAGCGCCGTCGCGCGCTCGGCGGTTCGCTGCCGCAGCGTCGTCGCAAGTCCGACACGTCGTTCCAGGCCCCCTCGCTCGAAGCCTTCGAGCAGATCACCAAGGGCACGGGCGATCGCGAAATCTCCACCACCATGGCCCTGGTCCGTGGCATGAACCTCATGCTGCGCGACAAGGAGCTCGGCCCCCGCATCGTGCCCATCGTGGCCGACGAGGCCCGCACCTTCGGCATGGAAGGCATGTTCCGTCAGATCGGCATCTACGCGCCGTTTGGCCAGAAGTACCGCCCGCAGGACGCCGACCAGCTGCTTTACTACCGTGAAGACCAGAAGGGCCAGGTGCTGCAGGAAGGCATCAGCGAAGCCGGCGGCATGAGCGCCTGGCTGGCGGCTGCCACCAGCTACAGCATCAGCAACACCCCGATGCTGCCGTTCTTCATCTACTACTCGATGTTCGGCTTCCAGCGCATCGGCGACCTCTGCTGGGCTGCCGGCGACATGCGCGCGCGCGGCTTCCTCATCGGCGGCACCTCGGGTCGCACCACGCTCAACGGTGAAGGCCTGCAGCACGAAGACGGTCACTCGCACCTGCTCTCCGGCGCGATCCCGAACGTGGTGTCGTACGACCCCACCTTCTCCTACGAGCTGGCCGTCATCCTGCAGGATGGCACCCGCCGCATGATGCAGGAGCAGGAAGACGTCTACTACTACATCACGGTCATGAACGAGAACTATGCCCACCCCGACCTGCCGAAGGGCAGCGAGGAAGGCATCGTCAAGGGCATGTACCTGTTCAAGGACGCCGGCAAGCCGAAGAAGAACGAGCCGCGCGTGCAGCTGATGGGTGCGGGCACGATCCTGCGCGAAGTCATCGCCGCTGCCGAGCTGCTTGAGAAGGATTTCGGCGTCTCCGCCGACATCTGGTCGGTGCCGAGCTTCTCCGAAGTACGTCGCGAAGGCTTCGATGCCGAGCGCTGGAACCGTCTGCATCCGGAATCGCCGCAGCGCGTGCCGTACATCACCGGCCTGCTCGCCGATCGCCAGGGCCCGGCCATCGCCGCCACCGACTACGTGCGCGAGCTGGCCGACCAGGTGCGTGCGTTCATGCCGGACGGCATGCGCTACACCGTGCTGGGCACCGACGGCTACGGCCGCAGCGACACCCGCGCCAACCTGCGCTCGCACTTCGAGGTCGATCGTTACTGGATCGCCCACGCTGCCCTGGCTGCCCTCGCGAAGGACGGCAAGGTCAACGCGAAGGACGTCAGCCGCGCGATCAAGGAATACAAGCTCGACATGGACAAGCCCAACCCGATGACGGTCTGATCCGTCGGAAGGTGAGGAACGAAAAGGCCGGGGGAAACCCCGGCCTTCTTCGTTCCGCCTTTTGTAGGAGCGCGCCTTGCGCGCGACCGGTTGTCGCGAAAATCTTGAACTCATCGCCTTGAATGGTCGCGCGCAAGGCGCGCTCCTACAAAAGAAGCCGGCGTTGGCGGGCGCGTCACCTGGGTTGTGTTATGAATCGGCGCAACACTCCAGGAATTCCGTCATGCGCCTTGCCTTCGTCACTGCCGCTGCTCTCTCACTGGCCGCCTGTGCCACCACCTCCGGCGAGCACGGCTCACGCTCGCGCCTGATCTACGTGGCGGCCCAGAAAGCCCCGTGTTCCACGGGTGTGATGAAGACCGAATGCCTTCAGTACCGCGAACAGCCGAACGAACCCTGGCAGCTCAACTACGCTCCCATCGACAACTTCCAGTGGCAGGCGGGTCATGAGTATCTGCTCAAGATCACCGAAGTCGTCGTGAAGAATCCGCCCGCCGACGCCTCGGCCATTCGCTGGCGCGTCGACAAGATTGTCGAACAGCACGCCGTGGATAAGCCGCCTGTCCCTTAAGCATTCGGACTAAACACAAAAAAGGCCGGGAAACCTCCCGGCCTTTTCCATTGCACGCTATGGTCGACGATCAATCGTCGTCGCGCAGCACATGGCGAATCAGCAGAAAGCTGCCAATGGCCGCGGCGGCAATGCCGAGCGTCAGCCCCGGGTTGCGGCGAACCTGCTTACGCAGCCTGCGGTACTGATACGTGGCTTCATCGGCAAAATCCTCGGCCATATAACGCAGGCGCTGCGCATTGCCGTTGTTGCGACGGGCGAACTTGCTGGTCACCCGACGGGTGCGGTCGAGCAGGTCGTGGCCCGTGTCAGCCGCTTCGTCGGCGTAGTGGCGGACACGGCCCGAAACGCCGTTGACGGCACTCTCGACCTGACGGGCGAACTCGCGGTTTCTGCTCATGGGGCGCTCCCTATTGCAAGACGTTACGGACGAGCATCGACTTTGCGATGCCGCCCGTGAGGGCGGTGTAAACAGGCAAGTGCGCGATTGAACAGGGATTCAGCGAGGGCGGCTGGGTGCCAGGTCGTAGTCACCGCCGCGTTCCAGTGCCGCCTGGTAGGCGGGACGGTCGTGAATCCTGTCGAGAAAGGCCATGAGATTTGGCCGGGACGCGCCCAGGGCACCACGGCTCGCCGCCGCTTCCAGCGGGAAGCTCATCTGGATATCGGCCGCCGAGAAAGCGTCTCCGGCGAACCAGCCTGTCTTGCCGATTTCGTTTTCGAGGTAATCCAGGTGAAGGGTGAGCTGCGGATCGACGAAGGCCTTTTGCGCGCCGCGCGCCAGCATGCGTGCGACGGGCTTCGCGAAGAACGGTACGGGTGCCGATTCCATGCGGATGAAGATCAGCTTCAGCAGCAGGGGCGGCATCGCGGAACCTTCCGCGTAATGCAGGAAATAGGTGTAGCGCAGGGCATCCGGCGTGCCTTCGGCGGGCTTCAGGCGGCCCTGGCCATAACGCGATACCAGGTATTCCACGACGGCGCCGGATTCGGCCACCGTCACGTCGCCATCGACCACGATGGGCGATTTGCCCAGCGGATGGATGGCCCGCATTTCCTTCGGTGCCAGCATGGTTTTCGGATCGCGCTGGTAGCGCACGATCTCGTAGGGCAGGCCAAGTTCCTCCAGCAGCCAGAGCACGCGCTGCGAGCGCGAATTGTTGAGGTGGTGAACGACGATCATGGCAGCGGCCCGGCGTGTAGGAGATGGCAGGGTATCAGTGCGCTTCGTCTACATGCCATCGACGGCAGGGGAGTAGGGTCGTGGTTAGCGTCATAACGAGGGTATCGCCATGAGCCGAGAGGCCGACACCGTTCATACCGACCAGGGTTCCATCCAGCGGCTCGAAGCGCTGATCAGGGATATTCGCGACAACGCAAAGGTGAGGCTGCATCTGAAGGACGGCAGTGCCATCGAGGGCATCGTTGCCGTGGTGCCGACCGTGCAGAACTTCGTGGACGCGGAGGGGGTAGAGGGCGTCAATGGCTCCGTGAAGCTCATCGATAACGGGCGGCCTGCGTGGAGCGCCATGGTACGGCTGGATACGATTGCCCGCGTAGAGCACCTGGATTCGGTCGCTTATGGGACATCGCAGAGCTGACCGGTGCCGGCTTCGTATCGACTGCCACCGAAACGCCGGTCAACCTTTTCCACCTGCCACCGCTTCCCTGTAGGAGCGTGCCTTGCGCGCGACCGGTAAAACGAAACGATGCGTGTTTTCGCGATAACCGGTCGCGCGCAAGGCGCGCTCCTACATGAAGGTTATGAGTTCAGGCTGTCTTGCAGTTTCTTTGTCTGTTCGGGGAAGGCCTTGCCCTGTGCGGCGACGGTCTGCGCCACGAGCTTCCTGGCTTCTGCGCCACGATTCAGCGACTTCAATGCCTTTACCCGCACCGACGCCACCGTGATCGCATTGGCACCATAGGCCTTCTTCGCCGCAGCATCGAGATAAGGCAGACCCTCGGCCGCCTTGCCGTTATCCACGAGGCGACGTCCATAACGGTAGTTGTAGACGTAGTCGTCTGGATACGCAGCAATCAGCTGTTTTTCCAGCGTATCCAGCTCATCGGTGGCCTTCGCGCGAACAAGGTAGACGCGCAGGTTGTCGGCCAGATTACGATCGCTCTTCAGGTCGCCATGCAGCTTCTCACGGCTCAGGGCGATACCCTTGCGCAGCACGGCCTGCTCGGCATCGTGATCGCCCAGTGCTTCGTCGAGATCGGCAGCGGTGAGCACGGCGCTGCGCTGGTCGGCGCAGGCCGGCGAAGCGGTGAAGACCTGTGAGGCGAGGTACTGCTCGTAAGGCGCCTTCTGCGGCGACAGCGTGGTGCGACGTGCATCGGCCTGCTGCGATTCGGTGGCGCCGATCAGATCGTCCAGCACATAAGGGCGTTCACAACCGATGTCGGCAGCCAGCACCTTCGTGGCGGCACCGGCGATCGCCGCGTTGTCCTTGTGGTCCTTGGCCTGGAGCAGCAACAGGCGCTGCTTCGCCAGCGCGACGCGCTTATCCTTGTCGGACACGTTGCGCACCATCGGCGGCAACGTATCGAACCAGGCCATGCCTTCGGTGCCCTGGTAGCGCTGCTGGTAGGTATCGAGCACGTCGGCCACCGAGGCCAGCGAGCCCTTGGCGGCCTCGGCCTTCTGCTTCGACAGGCGCGCATCGCCGGAGAGCAGGTTGGCCACCTCGGGATAGAACTTCTCGCGCGGGCGCTCGGCCAGGATGCGGCCCAGTTCCTCGCCGTCGGGACCGATGGCGACATACGTGGGCAGGAAATGCACGTTGTGCTGTTTCATCCAGGCCTGGTCGGCTGGCTTGTCGGCATCGGCTTCATAGAACACGACCTTGCTGTTGAGGTCGGTCCACTCCTTGCCGTTCAGCACGTGGCTGGCCATGTAGTAACAGGAGTAACACCACACGGCCTGGAAATCGATCAGCACCGGCTTGTTCTCGCGCTTGGCCTGGGCCAGGGCGGCATCGATGCTGGGCGGGCCCTCGTGCGCGGCGAAAGCCGGCAGGGCGAGGGCGACGAGGCTGGCGACGAGCAGTCGCTTCATGGTGGACTCCCCCTTTGGTGGTATGGAAGTCCACTCCTATAACAATTCCGGCATCCATTGCCAAATAATGATTTGTTATATTATACCGTGCCGCTGGCGCCCTCCACGGGCTCGGGGTCGGACATCAGCCCCTGGCGTTTCCTCAGCGAAGGGAACCACCACATCCACAGGCCCACCACCACCAGCGTGCCGATGCCCCCGATCAAAGTGGCGTTCACCGCGCCCAGGGCGGCGGCGAGGATGCCCGACTCGAACTCGCCGAGCTGGTTCGAGGTATTGATGAAGATGGCATTGACCGCGCTCACCCGGCCCCGCATGTCGTCGGGCGTCTCCAGCTGGACCAGCGAACCCCGGATCACGACGCTCACCGTATCGAAGGCGCCCAGGGCGAACAGGGCGACCAGGGACAGCGGCAGGGAGGTTGATATCGCGAACACCAGCGTCGCTACGCCGAAGCCGGCCACGGCCGCGAACATGGTCATGCCCACGTTCCGGCGCAGGCTGTGGTGGGCGAGCCACGCGGACATCAGCAGGGCGCCCACGGCCGGTGCCGATCGCAGCAGGCCGAGTCCCCAGGGGCCGGTGTGCAGGATGTCCCGGGCGAAGATCGGCAGCAGCGCCGTGGCCCCGCCCAGCAGCACCGCGAACAGATCGAGCGAGATCACACCGAACACGGCCGGCCGGTGGCGGATGAAGTGCACACCGGCGAACAGGGTCTTCAGGGTAGCGGGCTCGCGTCGTGGCGGCTGGTGGTCGTAGGTGAGCCGGCTCATGAGCACCAGGGCGGTGAGGTAGAGCAGGGCGGAGACCGTATAGACCACGCCCGCTCCGGCGACATAGAGCAGGCCGCCCAGCGCGGGGCCGACGATCATCGCCGCCTGGCCTGCCGCCGAGCTGGACGCCATGGCGCGGGGAAGGATCGCCGCGGGTACCAGGGCCGGCAGCATCGACTGCATGGCGGGGAATTCGATGGCCTTGGCCACGCCCACCACGAACACCAGGGCGAGGATGCCGGCTTCGTCCAGGTGCTTCGTGAAGCTCAGCGTGGCCAGCACCGCGATGGCAACCCACTCCACCATCTGGCAGAGGGTGACGATGCGGCGACGGTCGAACTGGTCGGCGAGGTGTCCGGCGGGCAGGGCGAGAACAACGGAGGGGACGAATTGCACCAGGCCGATCAGGCCGAGGTCGAGGGCGCGTCCGGTGATGGCGTAGATCTGCCAGCCGACGGCGACGGACATCATCTGGAAGCCGAAGCTGGAGGCGTTCTTGGCGAACCAGTACTGCAGGAAGGCGCGATGATGGAGCAGCGATGCCGCTCCAGGGTCTGAGGGAGGCATGATCGATCCTTGGGGGACGCGGCGATTCTACGCCTGCCTTGCCAGGTGCGCCGCCCCGGGGCGAAGCTTAGGGACACGTTTCCCAGGGATTGCCTCCTCATGCGCCGTATCGCTCCGCTCTTCGCCGTTCTCGCCCTCGCAGCCTGTTCGTCCTCGCAGGATCAGCCGGCCGTCCAGCAGGCTCCGGCCGTGAACACCCAGGCCGACGAGGCGGCGAAGAAGCTGGAGACCTACCAGCAGCTGCTGAAGCTGCATAACGATGGTCCGGCCGTGCAGCTGGGGCATGAAATCGTCGACCGCTACCCGGATACCCCGGCAGCCACCGAGGTGAAGAAGACCCTTGATGCGCTGGAGAAAAACTACAAGGAAACCACCGAGAAGAACCGGTTGGCGGCGTTGTGGCTTTATCAGGTGTCGCCAATGCAGGGTGGCACGCAGAGCACGGCCACGATCCAGTCGTCACGGCCGTCCGGCGAGGAAACCGTGCGGCTCATCCTGCGCAGGCATACCGACTGGGGCCAGAGCGTGTTCCTGTATGCCGTAGCGGGCAAGGGCTTCGTCTGCAAGGGTGATTGCTCGCTGAAGGCCAGCTTCGACGGCAAGGAGAAAACCATCAAGGCCTTCCGTCCGCCCACCGGCGAGCCAGCGCTGCTCTTTCGAAACGACGCGCAGTTCCTGAAAGACCTGGCGAAGACGAAGCGGCTGACCATCGACGTGGTGACCATCAGCCGTGGCGAGACCACGCTCACCTTCGAAACGGGCGGCTTCGATGATGCGAAGTGGCAGGCGTTGCCGAAGAAGAAAAAATGACGCGCTGAAAGCCGGTGTGGCGCCCCGTGTTGCTGGTGAACCGGGGCGCTGGGTTCCTGTTTTCACAGGAACGACGAGCCAAGGGTTGCCGTCACCCCGCCTAACCGTCGTTCCAGCGAAAGCTGGAACCCAGAGCGGTGTAGCCGGTTGTCGCGATGAGGTCTCCTACGCCAGAGCCGATGCAGCACTCTCGTCATGCTGGCAAACCGGGGCGCTGGGTTCCTGTTTTCACAGGAACGACGAGCCAAGGGTTGCTGTCACCCCGCCTAACCGTCGTTTCAGCGAAAGCTGGAACCCAGAGCGGTGTAGCCGGTTGTCGCGATGATGTCTCCTACGCCAGAGCCGATGCAGCACCCTCGTCATGCTGGCAAACCGGCGCGCTGGGTTCCTGTTTTCACAGGAACGACGAGCCAAGGGTTGCCGTCACCCCACCTAACCGTCGTTCCAGCGAAAGCTGGAACCCAGCGCGGTGCAGTCGGTTGTCGCGATGAAGCCCCTACGCCAGAGCCGATGCAGCACCCTCGTCATGCTGGCAAACCGGGGCGCTGGGTTCCTGTTTTCACAGGTACGACGGGCGGCCTTCCCCACGCCACTCACGTCATTCCTGCGCACGCAGGAATCCAGTGCAGTGCACAGGGTTTTCGCGAATACGACCCCTACACAAAAGCCCGCAGACAACCCTAACCGTCAGTGCAGGAACAACCGCTCGGTAATCTTCGTTAGCGGCTTTTCAAGGAAGTGATTGAGCTTTGCCGGCAGATCCAGCGGACGCAGCAACATCTTCACCGTCATCTCGGCGGGAATGTGTTTCTTCAACATGCCCTCGGCCCGCGAGGTGACACGACGGAACTCGACGTCGTCCTGGGCCTTCTCCGGATAGCGCGTGTTGAACACGTGGCGCAGCGCGATGTCGCTGTCCTCGTTCTTGATCTCGCTCAGGCGCTTGACCAGCGTCCGCAACGTGCTGAAACGGCCGATGCGATCGCGCTCGCGATACACGCGAAACGCCTGGTAGAAGTGCTTGTAATGACGTACTTCGTCGCTCTTGATGAGGTTGGTCAGCTCGCGCAGCACCGGCTCGTCGGTGACATCGTTGAGCGCGCGATAAAGACTGGCGGTGCCGGTTTCCACGACGCAACGCGCCGCCAGTTCAAGGCCGCGATTGGGTTCGAGTTCCTCCGCCGTGCAGACCGAGCCGTAATGCGCGAAGAAGCTCTTGAAGCCCGTGTCCCAGTCGAACTCCGGCCACACGTGTTTCACATAGGCAGCCAGGGCGCGGCCATGCTGCAGCTCCTCGTGCTCCCAGTGGTCGCGCAGCCAGCCCTGCAGTTCATCATCGCCCGCGAAGTGATCGACCAGGTTGTGCGTATAAAGATCAGAACCGCTCTCCACGAACGAAGAGCTGCAAAGCAGGAAGAACAGGTCTTCGTTATCCCTGACCTTGGCGACCTCGATACGAGACAGATCGAGCTTTTCAAGCGTCCATGGCAGGCTGGCGGCGTAACTCACTGCAGGTGTTCCTCGGCACGAAGGTGATACCGCCCCCTTGGGCGTCTGACCGAATTGTGACAAATGCCGGGCGGATATGGCTACGGACCGCCCGGCAGGGGGGCGTCAACGGACCACGGTGACCGGGACGTGGGCCTTGGCCAGGACGTCGACCGAGGTCGAGCCCAGCAGCCAGCGGGCCAGGGCGCCGCGCTCGGTATGGCCGATCACGATGTGGTCGGCGCCGTGCTGGGAGACGTACTTCAGCAGGGCGTCGCCGGGGCTGCCGGGCACCAGCTTCACGCTCACGGCCGCCTGGGAGGCGGGCGCCAGCTGGCGCACCTCCTCGCGCAGCCCCTTTTCCCGCTCGGTAAGCGAGTCGGCGATCATGGCCGCGGCCATGTCGGTGCCGTTCTCGGTCTGCCAGACCGAGACCACCGAGACGGTGGCCTTCGAGCAGTCGGCCAGTTCCAGCGCGAACAGGTACGCCCGTCGGGCGGTCTCCGAGCCGTCATAGCCGACGAGGATGTGCTTGGGCATGGGGATTCTCCCTGTGGTTGAGATGACCCATGGTAGGCCTGACGTTTGTTAGCGGGGAGTCGTTTCACGGGACCTCAACGATGCCGGGCCTTTCCTGAACGAGCCTGGCGCCGCTTTGGGTTTCTTCACATTGGTGAGTGGAGAATCCTGCGACCGGACAATGTTGTCCGCAGGTTCCTGCCACCTTCCTGCATGGAGATAACGAACATGATCAAGCGTATTACTGGTATGGCTGTCCTGGCTCTGGCAACGGCAGGAGCGTTCGCAGCGCAGCCGGCCCACGCGGCCGAAGCTGCCACCAAGTGCCACATGACCTTCAACACCACCGGCTGGGCCGTCATCTACAAGAAGGCCGATGGCCGCGGTACCGTTCGCTGTGACAACGGCCAGACCGCCAACGTGATCATCCACGTGCGTGGCGGCGGCCTCACCGCCGGCAAGTACAGCATCGAGAACGGCAAGGGTGAGTTCACCAACGTCAAGGGCATCCACGAGATCTACGGCGACTATGCCAATGCGGGCGCCAACGCAGGCGTCGTGAAGAGCGCCGACGCCGCCGCCATGACCAAGGGCGAGGTGTCCCTCGCCATCTCGGGTACGGGCCGTGGCTTCAACCTCGGCGTGGACCTCAGCAAGTTCGAGATCGAACAGGTCAAGTAATCGGCCGTTCCTTGCGCGATCAAGGAAAAGGGCGCCCTCCGGCGCCCTTTTCCGTTTCCGGATGAGGCATCCGCGCGCCTGCCGCGAGTACACTGCTGCGATTCCCTTTCCCCGGAGGTCGTACCCATGCGTCGTTTCCTCATCCTCATCGCCCTGTGCCTCGTGACCGCAACCGCCTGGGCGGCCGGCCCCAACGTAGGCGACCAGGCTCCCGACTTCCACCTTCAGGACCAGAAGGGCGACTGGCACACCCTCGAAACGCACAAGGGCCAGTGGCTGGTGCTGTACTTCTACCCGAAGGATTTCACCGCCGGCTGCACCACCGAGGTCTGCACCTACCGCGACGACACGGCCAAGCTGCACAAGGCAGGCGCCGTCGTGCTCGGTGTGAGCCTGGACGACGTCAAGTCGCACAAGGAGTTTGCCGAGAAGTACCACGTGCCGTTCCCGCTGCTGTCCGATGCCGACAGCGCCGTCGCCACGAAGTACGACGTGCTCACCTCCACGCCCACCGGCCAGAAGTACGCCCGCCGCGAGACCTTCCTGGTGGATCCGAACGGCAAGATCGCCAAGGTCTACAAGGACGTCGATCCGGAGAAGAACTCCGCCCAGGTGCTGGCTGACCTGGCCGAGCTGAAGAAGCAGGGCGCCTGAGCGTGCCTGCACGCAAGCTCTCCGCACCGGGCGGCGGTCATCCGTTCGCCGTCTGGCGCATCGTGGTCTGGCTGGTGATGCTGCTTTCCGCCGTGGGTTTCGTGCTCAATGGCTATGCCGTGTACGTCTTCGGCCAGTCCATCGGCGCCCTGAGCCCGGAAGCCATCGCTGCCGGTGCCGCCGATCCGCGTATCGCACTGGCCTGGTCGCTGGGCTATGCCCTGGCCGCCTTCGGCGTCATGGCACTGGCACTGGCTACGTTGCGCTGGCGCGAGTGGGGCCGGACGTGGCTACGCCCGGTAGCCCTGCTGTTGATGGCCTGGGCCGCGTATACGGGATGGGTCGCCTTCGGTCAGTGGCAGCAGCTGGGCGCGGTGCTGGGGCAGCCCGGCCTTCCGCCTGAACTGCTGGCCATGGGGGCAAGGCATCGCATGATGCTGCTCGTGGGCCTGTCGCTGAAGGTGGTATCCGTGCCGGTACTGGGCTGGCTGTCCTGGAAGCTCGGCACGGTCCGGGTGCGGGAACAGTTCGGGCAGTACGCGCTTTAGCCGGTTCAGCGTCGATTCCCGTCGTGCCCGCTATCGAATGGGCTTTCCTCCCGGACCGCCCATGAGCCCACGATCCGTCACCTTCCTGCTCGCCGCCTGCCTTGCCGGCGGCGCCTCGGCCCAGGAGCTGGACCACGCGTGTCGCGTGGCCAGCTCCTACGATCTCACCATCCGCCCCGACGCCCTGTTGTTCGAGCGGCCGCAGGTGGCTCCCCGGAGCGTGCGCATGCACGACGGCAGCCTCAGCACGGATGGCCGCGCGGTATCGTTACGTCCTGACGAACAGGACAGGGTGGCGCTGTTCGAAAGTCGTCTGCGCGAGCTGGTGCCCAAGGCCAAGGCCATTGCCAGCGACGGCGTGGATCTGGCCGCGCGGGCCGTCCGCGACGAGGCGGCCACCGCTGCGCCGGATGCGGTATCCAGCGGTGAACTGGATCGCGCGCTCAACGCCCGTGTTGCCGACATCAAACGTCGCATCGCCGCCAGCCAGAGCACCCGCGACTGGCAGGAGGACGCCATGCGCACCTACGCGCAGGAAATCGTCTCGGACATCGCGCCCATCCTCACCCAGGACGTGGGCGGCCAGGCGATGCAGCTGGCCATGAATGGCGACCTGCAAGGCGCGGCGGCCCTGCGTGACCGGGTGGCGAGCGTGAGCACGAACGGGCAGGCACGCGTGCTGGCCAGGCTGAAGACGGCGCTGGAGCCGCGCGTCAAAGCCCTTTGTCCCACCGTACGGCAGTTGCAGGACCTGCAATCCGGCCTGCATGACGCCGATGGCCGGCCGCTTGTACTCCTGGAAAATGACGGGGAATGAGCGCTGGCTGAGCGAAGGCCGGTGACGTTTAGGGGGGGCTAAGTCCCGGGACGCTAACGTGGCCTCCATGGAACGCAGTGCCGTACGTCTCGTGAATGGGTTGATCCGGCGGGTCATCGCGGATCGCGATCTGTACCTGCATGCCGCCGCTGGCGTGCGCGAACCGGGCCTGAAGGCCATCCTGGAAGAATCGGCGGATTCCCTGACGGGGATCGCGGCAGAGCTGCAGCGCGAGGTCAATGCCGGTGGCGGTCGTGCTGCCACGGCGGCGGGCCCGTTTACCGGCATGCGCCGGACGATGATGGATGCTTCCGTAAAGTTGTCGCACAACCCGGATGTCACTTATATCCGCACGCTCGAACACATGGAGCGGAGGTTGCTCGATGCCTTCCTCAAGCTGGAGGCGTCATCGAAGGACAGGGCCACCGTGGGCCGGCATATTGCCCGCCTGCGCCTGCTGCATCTGGACATGATTCATATGGGCGGCGCGACGGGCCGCTGAGGCGGCTCAGGCCGCGTTGCGCATGCGGCGCAGTTCGCGGTGCAGATACACATCGGCAGATACGCGCACCGGGTGTGCCGCGATAAGGGTTTCGCGGTCGGCGAAGAAGTTGGCAAAAGCGATGGCGTCGGCGGCATCCGTGCGCGCGGCAATCTGCACGCCCTCGCGGAAGATGCCCCACGAGCCGTCCATGTCTGCAATGTGATATTCGATGGTGTGTCTCGGCATATCCCGCCCTTCCCGGTCGTCTGCTGATGTCGGACCATCATCGATGGGGCGGGTGTCCCAAAGATATCGGACTAGTCTGAAAAAGCGCGACTATTTTGTGAAGGCGGTCTATGCATCGTCTGCTTTCGCCGTGGCGCGACGAAGGCGTTCTGTCCAGGCCGAAACGGAAGCCAGAAACGCCGGGACGCGAGCCATGGCCTGGTCTGGCGTGGTGCTCTTCAATGCATGCTCAATGGTCTCGCCCATGACGGCCTCGGGGGATGTGCCGAATATCCGCATGCCGCCGAGAATCCTGTGGATCGTTTCCGCCATGCTGGCCGGATCATCCAGGTGCCGAGCCTTTTCCAGGTCTTCCTGCGTGGCGTGCGCGAACCGGTCCACCAGTGACGAGAGCACGTCGAGACTACCGAACGTTTCCAGCAGGTGGCTGGTGTCCCAGGGTGAAGGCTCTTCAGGCCGGCATCGGTCGAGTGCGCGACGGAGCGTGTCGATGCGTACCGGTTTGGAGAGGAAATCATCCATGCCAATGGCCGAACAGTGCTCGCGTTCCCCGATCATTGCATTTGCCGTCATCGCAACAATGTGCAGATCACTGCCGTTGTCGCGCAGTGTCCGGGCAAGCGTGTAGCCATCGAGGCCAGGCATGTGCAAGTCGGTGAGAAGCACGTCGAATCGTTCGCTCGTCGCCAGCGCAAGCGCCTGTCGTCCGTCGGGAACGACGCGATGGCGGTGCCCCAGTCTTTCCAGCTGCGTGCAGATAAGTTCACGATTCGTCGGATGGTCTTCCGCGACGAGGACGTTCAGTACGTACTGCGTCCCGGAGACTGCGGGCTGCGGTGTAGCGACGGGAAGCGCCAGAGCGCAGCAGGCGAGTTCCAGCATCACGGTTACACACGTTCCCCGCCCGGGTTGGCTTTCCAAAGTGACGCTGCCGTCAAGCAGTTCGACCAGGCGACGGCTGATGGTCAGCCCCAGGCCACTCCCCCCGAATCGGCGCGTCGTGGACGACTCGGCCTGCTGAAAGGGTGTGAACAGATGCGTAAGGTCGTCGGCGGCTATGCCGATGCCTGTGTCTGTCACAGCGATGCGCAGGCGCTGTCGTTCAGGGCCGTCGGCGATCACATCGATGGTGACATCGACCTGTCCATCCGGTGTGAACTTGACGGCGTTGCTGACCAGGTTCAGAAGCACCTGGCGCAGGCGCATGCCATCCACGCTATGCGCAGGTGCCAGGCGTTCGTCGATATGGCAGTTCAGCAGCAGTGACTTGCGTTCGGCCTGCCAGGCAAACAAATCCATGATGCCTGCCACGAGGGCGCGAAGATCCACGGGTGTCGGCTCCACCACCAGGCAGCCCGCTTCGATGCGTGAGAAGTCGAGCACGTCGTCGACGATCTGCATGAGGGCATCTGCCGAATGCTCGGCGGTGCCGAGAAGCCGGCGCTGTTCAGCCGTAAGCGGTGTATCGGCCAGCATTTCGAGCATGCCGATGACGCCATGCATCGGTGTGCGGATTTCATGGCTCATGGTGGCCAGGAAATGACTCTTCGCCAGGGTGGCCCGCTCGGCAGCTTCCTTGGCGGCAGCCAGTTGTGCCGATTGCAGGTGTTGTTCGGAGACGTCGATCCAGTAGCCGGTGAATTCCACGAGCGAGCCAAGACGCCGGGGGACCGCATGGGCGGCGATCCAGCGGATGGGTCGGCTGTCGCGTATGCGCATTTCCGTGTGAACGGCGGACAGGGTCATGGCGGCACTGGCAATGAGCGCCTCCAGCGGCCCCTGGTCGCGTGGATCGATCCGCGCGAATGCACTGCGCTCGTCATGCAGGAAGGTATCGGTCCCTACCCCGAAGATGGGCTCGGGATTGCCGCCGACATAGGTGAATTCGATCCGGCCGTCATCGTGATAGAGATAGCGATACACCACGGCGGGGATATTCCGCGTCACGTCAGCCAGTTGCTCTTCCGTGCGCAAGCGTCGACGGGTTTCCCGGCGAAGCCGGAAGTAGGCGAGTGTCATGGCGAGAAACAGGCTCATGGCCAGCACGCCGGGCAGCCATGCCTTGCGTGCGATCTCGCGCCATGAACCGCCCCAGGTGTATTCCGAGCGCAGCCATGTATTGCGGATGGCTTCGGCGCGGCGGTCCGGCATGCGCGACAGCACGCGATCGATCAGCGGAAGCAGGGGTGCATAGCGACGCTGTATGGCTATCGAGAGGTCATCCCGTGCACCGGTCGACGCTGTCATTTTAAGGCGCCCCGGATAATCGCGGCGCAGCAGGTACTCGGTGCTGGCGATATCTCCGACGAAGGCGTCCACCCTGCCTGAGTGCACGGCTTGCAGCCCCTCATGCGTGGAACCCACGGGGATGGTCTCGCTTGCGGCGATCTGCGCCGCCGCCTGGGCCACGGCGGGACGCACGAGGTTGGCGGCGATGCGCCGCCCTGCCAGATCATCGCCGGAGACAACGGTCGGCGCGTCCTCCCGCGTGACGATCATGACGGGGAACGTGGCATAGGGAGTCGAGAAGTCGAACTGCCGTCCAAGATCGCTGTTGCGCGGCGAGGCGGCCGGCAGCAGGTCGATCTCACCGGACATCGCGCGACGCGTGGTTTCGTCCCAGTTCGCAGCAGGCACCGTTTCGGTACGTATACCGAGCGCATGCGTGATGTCGCGCAGGTAGTCGATGGCCATGCCTTCGACGCGCCCGTCCCGATCAAGCAGCGTAATCGGTGCCGCGGTGGGGTCGATGCCGATGCGCAGGGGAGGTAGCGTGGCCAGCCATGCCCGCTCATCGGCACTCAGGGGTATGTCGAGATCTTCGGAAAAATGTCCTGGCCCGTCGTGGGTCCATGTACGGCGCAGGCGTGCGTGATCGGCGGGCTTCAGGCGATTGAGTGCATGGTCCAGTGCCGTCAGCAGCGGTGCGCGTCCGCGTTCCGTGGCGACGGCGAAAGACAGTGTCGTAATGGGCAACGGGGCCGTGGGCCCCAGCCGGAGCTGGTGGCGAAGACCGGTACGGCCCATGGCGACGTCCAGTACGCGAGGATCACCAAGCACCGCGTCCACGCCGCCCTGCGCGAGCTGATGCAGGGCATCCGCTATGGTGGCCTCCCGCACCACGACGACATCCGGAACGTAGCGCTTCAGCACCTGGTCTTCGGCATATCCGGCCTGTGTGGCGACACGACGGCCGCGAAGATCACCGAAGTGGACGATCGCACTTTCCTCCCGGCGCACGGCCAGCATGGAAGACGATTCGTAGTAAGGCGCACCGATCAGGAGTTTGCCGTTCCTGTCCGGTGTCGGCGCCACGTCCATGAGAACATCCACCTCTCCATCCTGCGCGGCTGCCAGGGCTGAGGGCCAGTCCGGAAAGATCTGGAAGCGAACAGCGGTACCGAGATCCTCCGCAAGCTCACGCAGGTAGTCAGCAGCGAGGCCCTCCACGTGTCCGTCCCGGACGACTTCGAAGGGGGCGTAGCCCTCGGCATAGGTAGCTGCGACGATGACCGGATGTGCCTTTATCCAGGCGGCTGACGCCGCAGGCAGCGTGTCGGTGGATGGAGGCAGCGCAGCGCTGGCGAGCGTGGGAAAACTCAGTAGTACGACAAACAACTTCAGATACTTCATGGCGTTCCTTCGACCACGAACAGGGCAATTACGGTAATCTCCGTGGCAATGAGACGATTAGCACATCGACCCGGGAGCAGCTACACATTAACCGGCAGCGAGTGAGACCCATGGTTTTACGCACGATCATCGCCGATGACCACCCTGTCGTTCTTATGGGCGCGCGTGCCGCGCTCGAAGCCAACGGTGACATCGAAGTGGTGGGTGAAGCCTCCGACGGCGATCAGTTACTGGCACTGCTCGCCATGAATCCGTGCGACGTCGTCATCAGCGATTTCTCCATGCCGGGTGGACGGCACGGTGACGGCCTTCTGCTCATCGACCATATCCGCCGCCGTCATCCCCGGCTGCCCATCGTGATGCTGACCATGGTGAACAACGCCGCGGTGTTGCAGGCCATGCGACTGCGCGGTGCGCTGGGGCTTTGCGACAAGCGTGCGCCATTGCGCGAAGTGGCTGTCGCGGCCAGGCACGCCTTTTTCGGTCGGCCTTATTACAGCGATTCGATCCGCCGGCAGTTCGACGAGAGCATCCTGCCGGCCGAAGGCCTGCACGGCCGGCTTTCGCTTCGTGAGCTGGAAGTGGTGCGGCTTTACGCCGGTGGCCTGTCGATCACCGCCATCGGTGAACGCCTCAACCGCAGTATCAAGACCGTCAGCCGGCAGAAGCGCGACGCCATGCGCAAGCTGGGTCTGGATCACGACGGCCAGATCGCCGAATACGCCCGCGAACACGGCATCACCTGACCCCTGCCGGAAGTCGGGGGAGTGACCAATCGCCCATGCCGGCCTTCTCCGGTCGGAGTAAACCTTTCCCTGACCGGAAGCATCCAAGCCGGCACAGTTGCACTCCCGGGGAGGGGACCATGCGCCATTCCATCATTGCTACCACGCTTGCCCTGGCCCTGGCGGCCATGCCGGTCGCCACGCCAGCAAGGGACTTCAGTTTCAGCACCGACACCTGCAAGCACGACTATTCCACGCCTTACGACCTGGACGTCACGGCGGCCGGCCTGTCTTTCCACCGCAAGGACGGCACGCCGTCGCGGGTCTTCCTGCACGACGGGGCACTGAAGGTGGACGGTCGCGACGTCGCCGTGTCCACCAGCGATGCAGAAGCCCTGCGGCGCTACGAGGCCGGTGTGCGCCGGCTGGTGCCGCTGGTGGCGTCCGTGGCCCGCGACGCCATCGATATGGGCTATTCGGCCATGAACACGGTGACGATGACCTTTGCCGAGCCGGACCAGCGCCAGCGCATGCTGGAGAAGCTGCGCCGCAAGCAGGCCGAGTCACTGCGCTCGATCGACGAGGGCATCGGTGCCGGGCACTGGTCCTCGGATCGCATGGTCGAGACCGCTGTTGGCTCGGTATCCGATTCGGTGGGCGAACTGGTCGGCTCGGTCACCTCCAGCGCCGTGACCGCGGCGCTGTCGGGAGACTCCAGCAAGGTCGCCGCCTTGCAGGCAAGGAGCGAATCGCTGAACAAGTCCCTCGATGCCCAGATGGACAAGCGCTCCAAGGCCCTGGACGCACGCGCCAACGCGATCTGCCCCCAGGTCAACGACCTTGCCGATATCCAGCAGGGCTGGCATATCCGCCTGGCCGATGGCAGGCCGCTGGCGCTGATGACCATCAAGCCCAAGGACAGCGGCAAGGATTCCGACAAGGACGACGAAAAAGGCGAAGAGAAAGCCAACGACTCCGGCAAGAAGGTCGTCAGCTTCTGAGCCTTACGTCGGCTGGATCAGGTCCCAGGCGTTGCCGTAGAGGTCTTCGAACACCGCCACGGTGCCATACGGCTCGTGGCGTGGCTCTTCGCGAAAGCGCACGCCGTGCGCCAGCATGCGGGCATGGTCGGCGGCGAAATCGTCGGTGTTGAGGAACAGGAACACGCGACCGCCACCCTGGCGGCCCACATGCGCACGTTGCTCGTCGTTCACGGCACGGGCGAGCAGCAGGCGCGTGCCTTGCGATGCACGCGGTGCCACCGTCACCCAGCGCTTGCCTTCGCCCTGCGGCATGTCGTCGACCAGCGAGAAACCCAGGGCCTGGGTAAAGAAGGCGATGGCCTCGTCGTAGTCGTTGACGAGAAACGCGATGGCGCCGAGGCTTTGCATGCTGCGTGATCCTTGAAGGGGAAGGGCAAGGCCGCCCATTAAACCATGCGGCGCTAGTGGACGCGCTTCATCCACCACAGGAAGCGGCGCAGCCACGCCGTATGCGGGTCGGGATTCCAGACGAAGGTCGCCACGCTCTGCGCTGGCATGTCGTATTCGAAGCGGATCTGTCCTTCGGCGACGGAGACCTTGTGTGGTTGAGCGTGACCGTTGACGACCACCAGCACGACCGAGCCATCGGACGCATTCTGGAAGGCGACGTTGTGGATGCCCTTTCCGGTATCCGTGGAACCGATGCGCACAGCATCAGGCAATACGAAGCGACTGAAATGCGCCAGCGCATAGTATTCGTCGTTACGGCTTATCTCGCCCGTACGCGAATCGATCAGCACCACGCCCTTGCAGGCATCGCAGCCACCGAAGTGCGGACCGTGGTTTTCGTCCAGCGCGAGGTTCCAGTAGATCACCCCGCGTGCCCACTGCCGGATGCCTGCGATCAGCAGGTCGCGCGAAAACCAGAGCAGTTCACCGTTCGCGGCGGAGGCCCAGTCACCGCCCGAGCATTCGGTGAGATAGGCATCCTTGTCGGGATGCGCCTTGTGCACGCGTCCCTGTGCATAGGGACTGCCCTGGTAGCAATGCCACGCCACGCCGTCGACATAACGGGCCGCCACGGGATCGCCCAGCACTTCGAGTGGCTGCTCCGGTGCATTCCAGTTGTGATCCCAGTCGAGGATCTGCGTGCGAGGCACTCGCTTTGCGAGCTTCGGGCCAAGGTACTGACCGATGACGCGTGCGCGTGTTGCCGCTGGCATAAGCATGCCGGGATAGGTGAGTGGCTGGAACGCGGGTTCGTTCTGGAGCGTCAGTGCAAAGATGGGAATGCCATGGCTGCGGAACGCATCGAGGTACTTCACCAGGTAGTTCGCGTATGCACCCTCGTATTTTTCTTCCAGCTCGCCGCCCAGCAGGTTCTGGTTGGTCTTCATCCATGCCGGCGCACTCCATGACGAGGCCACGATGGCGATGTCCGGATTGATGGACAGCACCTCGCGTACCGTCGGTATCACCCCGTCCATGTTGGGCGTTACGTTGAAGTGCGACAGATCAGGATCGTCGTCGCCGAAGGGGATGTCGTCGAAGGTGTAGAGATTCAGGGAGAAGTCCGACGCACCGATGGTCAGGCGCATCATGTTGAAATTAAGGCCGGGCGGCGGTCCGTACAGTTCGCGCAGCAGCGCATGGCGCCTGGCGGCATCCAGCTTGTTCTGCAATAGCCACGCAGACGAATCGGTCATGGCGGCGCCAAAGCCCACCATGGTCTGGTAGGTCTTGTGGGCATCGATGACGATGTCCGCCGTGTCGCTACCGCGAGCACGTGTGGGAATGTCGGGCTGCTGCGCCAGCTTCAGGCGTCGATCGGCCGTGCTCAGCCAAAGCTCAACGGCAGGCACCGATGCCGGCGTCGGGCCGGACACCACGCTTGCCGTCACCTGCTGCCTGGCGCGGAGTTCATAGGGAACGGAAAGGGCGAGGCCGGTGATCAGGGCGATCAGCCCGGCGAAGATGACGATGACCCGGTGGGAACCCGGTTGGCGCTCATCCATGGGGCACGTCCGGCCTGTCGTCCGTGTTGCGGTTCGGTTGGATCACAAAACTCCCGGCCATGCCTTCACGGTGCGACTGTATTTTGAAAAGCGCCGGGACGCGAGCCTGTTTCGGCCGATGGAGGTTCGCAGGATGTTTCGAAGGCAAACTTGCAAGTTTACCTTGCAAGTTTGCCTGTCGAAGCGTAGCGTGATCGCATGACCTCGCCCACCAGCCCCGATATCGAAGCCATCGCCACCGACCTGCTCACCGCCTGCGGACAGCTGGTACGCCGCCTGCGCGCCGAGTCCAACCGGCTGGAGCTCACCTGGTCGCAGTCCGTCATCCTGGCGCGCCTGGATGCCATGGGGCCGACCTCCACGGCAGACCTTGCCCGGGCCGAGGCGGTCAAGCCGCAGTCGATGGGCGCCTCGCTGGCCGTCCTGGAAGGCGAAGGGCTGGTGGAGCGTTCCCCGCATCCCAGCGATGGCCGCCAGTTCCTGTTCTCGCTGACGGACGCCGGGCGCGGCGTGCGTGAGCGTACCCGGCGGATCAAGCTCGCCTGGTTGTCCGAAGCCCTCGGCAGCCTGGACGAGGCAGAGCGAGACGAACTGGCCCGCGCCGCGAGTGTGATTGCCCGCCTCGCCGATACGCCGGCCGAGGGATGAACCGCTCACGCGCCGTGGCGGGCCCGGGCAAGCCCTTCGGTCCGCGCTTCGTGCTTCCGCTGGCCCTGGGCTCGTCGCTCAACCCGATCAATTCGACGACGATCGCCACGGCCCTCGTCCCCATCTCGCAGGACTTCCACGCCTCGGTCGCGCAGACCGGCTGGCTGATCGCGGGCCTGTACCTCACCAGTGCCGTGGCCCAGCCGACCATGGGCCGGCTTGCCGATCTGCTGGGAGCGCGCCGCGTCTATATCGTGTCGCTGCTGCTGGTGGCGCTGGCCGGTGTCGCCGGACGCTGGGCGCCGTCGCTGGGCTGGCTGGTGGTCGTGCGCGTGATGCTGGGCATCGGCACGTCGGGCGCTTATCCGTCGGCCATGCGCCTGTTCCGCGAACGGGCGGAGCAAAGCGGTAGCGCGCCGCCGCGTATCGCCATGGGCGTGCTGTCATTCACCGGCATCGCAACCTCGGCCGTGGGGCCCGTGCTTGGCGGGGTGCTCACCGGCGCGTTCGGCTGGCATGCCATCTTTACCGTCAACATTCCACTGGCCTTGTTCACGCTGGTGATGGTGCTGGCGTGGGTGCCCGTGGACCCGCCGCGTCACCTGCCTCGCGGTGCACTCGTGCGGGAACTGGATCTGATCGGCATCGGCCTGTTCGCCGGCATGTTGCTGGCGCTGATGACCTTCCTGATGGATCTGGAGCACCCGCGCTGGGCGATGCTGCCCGTCGCTGCCGCGCTGTGCGTCCTGCTTGTCGTGCACTCGCTGCGTCGCCCTGAACCATTCCTCGACCTGCGCATGCTGGCAAAGCATCTGCCGCTCACGGTGACCTACCTGCGTGCGATGGCGGTCTTCACCACGGTGTACTGCGTGTTCTATGGCTTTGCCCAATGGCTGGAAAGCGCGGCGGGTTACTCTGCCGCCACGGCGGGCCTGGCGACCCTGCCGCTGTCGATCGTGGGCGGCGTGGCGTCCATCCTTGGCGCGAGGACGCGCGGCCTTCGCGGGCCCTTCCTGCTGGCCTTTGCTGCATCGATCCTCGGCTGCATCTGCCTGCTTTGCCTCACGTCGGCGTCGCCTTTGTGGCTGATTGCCGCGGCCGTGGCGTTCTTCGGTGTTCCGCAGGGTCTCGCTTCCACGTCCACGCAGGCCGCCGTGTATCTCCAGGCGCCGGCCGACCAGCTCGGCATGGCCTCCGGCCTGCAACGCACGGCGTCGTACATCGGCGCGATCCTCGCGACCAGCGTGCTGGGCGTTGCCTATGGCCACCACGCTACCGATGGCGGCATGCACATCCTCGCCTACGTGATCGGTGGCATCAGCCTCGTGCTGCTCGTCGCCACCGTGTTCGATCGCACCTTGCCGCGTGCCGTCCCTTCGTCGTCATCCCCCAACCACTCCCGAGATGCCTCCCATGCCGCTTAGCCAACTCGACGCCAACGCCGCCCTGATCGTCATCGATCTGCAGAAGGGCATCGTCGGCCTTCCCACCGTCACTCCCTCGGCGCAGGTCGTGGAGCGATCCGCTGCACTGGCGAAGGCCTTTCGTGCGAGCGGGCGTCCCGTGGTGCTGGTGAATGTCGTTGCCTCCGCGCCGGGTCGCAGCGATGCCGGCCATCGCGCATTCCCGGAAGATCCGAGCTTCATCGAACTGGTGCCGGAACTTGAACAAGCGCCCACCGACCACCTCGTCAGCAAGCAGCGCTGGGGCGCCTTCCAGGACACCGACCTCGATGCCTGGCTGCGCGGCCAAGGTGTGGAGCAGGTGGTGATCGTGGGCATCGCGACGAGCGTCGGCGTGGAATCCACGGCGCGCTATGCCAACGAACTGGGCTATCACGTGGTGCTGGTGCCCGATGCGATGACCGACCTCAACGCCGATGCACACGAAAACAGCGTGACACGCATTTTCCCGCGTATTGCCGAAACCACCGACACGCAGACCCTGCTCGCAACGCTGGCCTAAGGATGTTCTGTCGGCGGCCACCCTGGTGTGCTCGCCGATAGGTTAGGCGGCCTGGACGGGCACCGGTTCCGCGAGTCGTTCGAGGATCAGTGCCGACAGGCGTTCCACGGCGGGCGTCGTGGCAGTGGCCGCGTGAAATACACCAAGGCCTAGCGTGGGCAGCGCAGGCAGGCCGCCTTCGCCCGGCTCCAGCGCGCGCACGCTCGCCGGCAGGCCCAGCGGTGTGCGGACACTCACGCCAAGGCCGGCCTTCACCGCTGCCCAGAGTCCCGCGAGGCTGGCGCTGGTGAAGGCGATGCGCCAGGGGATGCCTGCACGGTCGAGTGCCTCGATGGCCGCCGTGCGCATCAGGCAGGGCGATTCGAGCACGATGAGGGGCAGGGGATCGGCCATATCGAAGGCGAAGGCTGGCAGGCCCGCGCCGGGACCGATCCAGCGCATCGGTACGGCATCAATGCGGCCCACAGGAAGGCGGCGGGCTTCCGTCGTCCACGCCAGCGCCAGATCCAGTTCACCGCCGCCCACACCATCCATCAGTGCCGAATTGCGGGCGATGCGTACTTCGATGCGCAGCTTCGGATGCGCACGAATGAAGTGACCGAGCACGTCGGGCAGCAGCCATTCGCCGAAGTCTTCCTGCAAGCCCAGCCTGACACGACCTTCCAGCGGCTGGCCCTGGATGGCCGAAGCGGCTTCGTCGTTGAGGTCGAGCAGGCGTCGCGCATAGCCGAGCAGGGTCTCGCCCGACTCGGTAAGCGCCATGCCGCGCCCGTTGCGACGGAGCACCGGTACGCCGGCCTGTTCTTCCAGCTTCTTCAGCTGGGCACTCACCGCCGAAGTGGAGCGCCCGAGCCGGTCGGCCGCCCTGGCGAAGCTGCCGAGGTCTACGCCGACGACGAAGCTGCGCAGCACATCAAGATCGAAGTTCACCCGTCGCATGGCCATCGTACCGATTTATCGAATGGTTGATTCTGAATTTTCCGATTTTCGGGATGAACTGTCCTCGCTACCTTGGACACCGTCAAGCCCCCTCATCCGGAAGAAATCTTATGGCAACCTCCTACGGTCAGGTCTACCAAGACATCGCTCCCCGGTTTGCCGAATTACCGATGAGGTGCTCTTTGGCGACGTCTGGAAACGCCAGGAACTCGCTTCGCGGGACCGCAGCCTGGTGACCGTGGCCGTACTGGTAGCCATGAACCGCGTCGAGCAATTGCCGTTTCATCTGCGCCTTGCCCGCCAGAACGGTGTGTCATCGGATGAGCTGGCCGAGCTGGTGACTCACCTGGCGTTCTATGCAGGCTGGCCCGTCGCGGCTTCCGCGCTAAACCTGCTTCGCGGCGTCGGAAAGTGACCATGTACGCCATGCAGTACGGTTTCCTGCTACCTGCCGATTACGACATGTCGATCATCCATCGACGCATCGCCGAACGCGGTCATCGCACGGATGGCCTGGCCGGCCTGCGCTTCAAGGCGTACCTGGCCGCGGAACGGCAGTCTGCGTCGTTGCCTTCGCGCGATAACCTGTATGCACCGTTCTACCTGTGGGACGACAACGAGGGCATGAATGCCTTCCTGTGCGGTAGCGGGTTCAACAGCGTCATCGATGCCTTCGGGCGGCCTTCTGTTGCGACATGGTCAGTATGGAATTCCGTCGTCAATGATGACCTGACGAGTGCCGTATGTGCCTCGTCGCAGCGGGAGAATATCCCACTGTATGCGGCGCTGGACGCATGGCGGCAGCGCGAAGCGCAGCACAATGCCGACGCGATGGCTGACGGAGCGGTTGCTGCGCTCAGTGCGTTCGAGCCGACTACATGGAGCCTCGTTCGCTTCCGCCTATGGCCACAAGCGCGCCCCGACCTTGCCCGCGACGAGGTGCAGCTTTACACGGTCGGTCACGTCTCGACCGGTCTATCCCTCGATCCTCATTGAACCTGGAGAATTCCCATGCCCCTCGTACGCATCGCCTTGCGCCGTGGCAAGCCGTCCTCGTATCTCGCCGCCCTGCGCAACGGCATCTATACCGCCATGCGCGAAGTGTTCGACGTGCCGGAGAACGATCGCTTCATTCTCGTTAGCCAGCACGATGCCGATGAATTCGATTACGACCCGGGTTACCTGGGCATCTCGCGCAGCGACGACCTGGTGATCGTGCAGATCTTCTGCAATGACTCGCGCACGGTAGACAAGAAGAAAGCGCTCTTCAGGCGCATCGTGGAGCATCTCGAAGCGTCGCCGGGCATCCGGCCGGAAGATGTCTTCATCAACATCAGTGAAACGAGCAAGATCAACTGGTCGTTTGGCAACGGGATTGCGCAGTACGCACTCTGATTCCAGCAGTGCCCTGTAGGAGCGCGCCTTGCGCGCGACCGGGTTTCGCCATAACCGGTCGCGCGCAAGGCGCGCTCCTACAGGCAAGCCCATTGGACGCGGGCCAGATCGGCTGATACTCTCAGGACCGAACTCATCGGCACACGCCGATGGCCCTGCAAAGACTAGCCCGATGACCTTCTGCACTTCGCCTTCCATCGCCAAGTGGTGGCGCTTCCCCTAGGAAGCGGCACGTCGTTGCGGTTCGTCCGCCACCTTGCCGCCGTATCGGTGGACAAGGTCATTCTTAAGAAAACTCCCCCGATAAGGCGGCTCCCATCCGAGGAGACAGCCCTTGTCCCATCCCCCCGATCCCATGGTTTCCGGCCCCGTATGCTGCGGCTCTGGCCGTGGCCTGCGCTCGTGCCTCATCATTCGCCCTGCCGACGGCCCGTATGGCCGTCTGTCCGCAGGACTGCGCAAGCGCCGTATCCGGCACGAAATGTCAATGAAAATCAGCCTATTGGGTGCCTTGTGCTCTTGATGATCGACAACTACGACAGCTTCACCTTCAACCTCGTCCAGTACCTGGGCGAGCTGGGACAGGAGGTGAAGGTGGTGCGCAACGATGCGCTCACGGTGGCGGACATCCGGGCGCTGGCGCCGTCGAGGATCATGATCTCGCCAGGGCCGGGTACGCCGGACGACTCCGGGGTGTCCATCGACATCCTGCGCGAAATGGCCGGTGAGGTGCCGATCTTCGGTGTGTGCCTGGGGCATCAGGCCATCGGCCAGGTGTTCGGCGGCAAGGTGATCCGCGCGCGGGAGATCATGCACGGCAAGACCTCACCGGTGAAACACAAGGGCCTGGGCGTCTTCGCCGGCCTGCCGAATCCGTTCGAGGCCACCCGATACCATTCGCTGGTGGTCGAGAAGGGCTCCGTGCCCGACTGTCTTGAAGTGACCGCCTGGACCGAACGCGAGGACGGTTCCATCGACGAGATCATGGGCTTGCGTCATCGCACGCTGAACATCGAGGGTGTGCAGTTCCATCCCGAGTCGATCCTGACGCAGCACGGCCACGACCTGCTGCGCAACTTCCTCGGCATGCCGCTGCCGCTTGCCGCGTAATTCCCACGGATGCCACGTTCCATGACGATTACCGCCTCAGAGGCCCTCCAGCGAACCATCGAACATCGCGAAATCTTCCATGACGAGATGATCGAACTGATGCACCAGATCATGCGCGGCGATGTCAGTCCGCTCATGACGGCGGCCATTCTCACCGGCCTTCGCGTGAAGAAGGAAACCGTCGGCGAAATCACCGGCGCGGCGCGCGTGATGCGTGAGCTTTCGGCAAAGGTGGAGGCCGGCCCCCATCCGCATTTCATCGACATCGTCGGCACCGGCGGCGATGGCGCTTCCACGTTCAATATTTCGACGGCGTCCATGTTCGTCGCGGCCGCTGCCGGCGCCCGCGTGGCGAAGCATGGCGGCCGCAGCGTGTCGTCGAAGTCGGGCAGCGCCGATGTGCTCGAAGCCCTTGGCGCACGCATCGACCTGTTGCCGGCGCAGGTGGCCGTGTGCATGGACGAGACCGATATCGGCTTCATGTTTGCGCCCAATCACCATCCGGCGATGAAGGTGGTGTCGCCCGTGCGTCGCGAAATGGGCGTGCGCACCATCTTCAACATCCTGGGCCCGCTCACCAACCCGGCTGGCGCGCAGAACATCCTGATGGGCGTGTTCCATCCCGATCTGGTGGGCATCCAGGTGAGGGTGTTGCAGGCGCTCGGTGCGAAGCATGCACTGGTGGTGTGGGGGCGCGACGGCATGGATGAGATTTCCCTCGGCGCCGCTACCCTCGTCGGAGAGTTGCGGGACGGCAAGGTCAGCGAGTATGAAATCGAACCCGAGGATTTCGGGCTCTCGATGGCCTCCAGTCGCAACCTGCGCGTGGACGATTCGACCGAGTCCCGGGCGATGCTCCTGGACGCCATTTCCGGCGTGCCGGGGGTGCCACATGACATCGTCTGCCTCAACGCAGGTGCGGCCCTTTACACGGCCGATGTGGTCCCGACCATCCAGGCCGGCATCGATCTGGCGCGCGAGACCATCGCAAGCGGTGCGGCTCGTGCAAAAATGAACTCGTTCGTGGCCGCTACCCAGCGGCTCGGCGCCTGATATCGCCGGCACGTCCCCGCGTGCCGGCCTTACCACTAGGAAGCGCATCGATGCCCGACATCCTCCACCGCATTCTCGACCGCAAGCTGGAAGAGATCGCCGAACGCAGCCGCACGCGGACGCTCGACGACCTTGCCGCCCGCGTGGCCGACCTCCCGGATACCCGCGGTTTTGTTGCCGCCATCGACGCCAAGTTGCACGACCACCAGCCGGCGGTCATTGCAGAGATCAAGAAGGCCAGCCCCAGCAAGGGCCTGATCCGCCCCGACTTCGACCCGGCGGCCATTGCCCGCAGCTACGAAGCCGGTGGTGCGGCCTGCCTGTCCGTGCTCACGGATGCCGACTTCTTCCAGGGCCATGAAGACTTCGTGGCCCAGGCCCGTGCGGCATGCAACCTGCCCATTCTGCGCAAGGACTTCATCGTCGACGAATACCAGGTGTACGAGGCCCGCGTGATCGGTGCCGACTGCATCCTGCTGATCGTGGCGGCTTTCGCCCAGAAAGAAGCCGATGGCGACCGCATCTACGACGAGGTGCGCCTCACCGAGCTGTCGATGCTGGCGGCCGAGCTGGATCTCGACGTCCTCGTCGAAGTCCACAACGAAGAGGAGCTGGAGATTGCCCTCGGCATGCCCGCGCCGCTGATCGGCGTGAACAACCGCAACCTGCGCACCTTCGAGACCTCGCTGGGCACGTCGCTGCGCCTGAAAGACCGCGTGGGCGAGGAAACTGCCATCGTGGCCGAGTCCGGCATCCACACGCCGGAAGACGTCCGCGTGCTGCGCGAGAAGGGCATCCACACCTTCCTGGTCGGTGAGGCCTTCATGCGCGCCGCCGATCCGGGCGATGAACTGAAGAAGCTCTTCTACGGGTCGCCCTCGCACTCCCACCGGCACTGACGAGACACGATGACACAGGGGATTCAGACGGCGGAGGTGCAAGCCTCCGCCGCCGACGCGCGGCGCGTCGTTCTGTTCGACTTCGATGGCGTCATCGTGCGCCACCAGACCCTCGAACTCTTCTATCGCGACTGCCTGAAGGGATTCGGGCGCTGGCGCATCCTGCTGGCCCTGCCGGTGGTGCCCTTCGTGCCGTTCCTGATCCCCACCGTGGCGGGCAACCGTTTCCTCGGCCGGCTGTTCCTGCGCGTGATCACCTTCGGCCGTACCGAAGCCAGTTACCGCAGGCGCGTCACGGCCTATGCGCGCGCCTACGCCCGTCGGCCCGGCGTGTTCATCCGCGATGCCGTGGCGAGCCTGCGCCGGCATGTGGATGCCGGCGACCGTGTGGTCATCGTCACCGGCAACGACCGTACGATGGTCGAGGCCATCCTCCATGAGGTGAACCTCGGCGGTTGCGAGCTCGTGGCCTCACAGACCCGTGGTGGCCTGTTCGGCGTGCACTTCGTGCGACATAACGTGGAGGCGGTGAAGGTCGCCTCGCTCAAGCGCGAAGGCATTCCGCGTCCCTGGGCCATCGCCTATGCCGATTCGCTGTCCGACCTGCCGATGCTCAAGGCGGCAGACGAGGCGAAGCTGGTCAATGCCAACGCAAAGACAGTGAAAAAGGCCAGCAAGGCCCTGGGCAGCAAGCTCGAAGTGCTCGACTGGTTCTGAACCGCGATCGGGCTAACCGAGGAAATGCTGGCCCAGCTGGTACAGGCTGATGCCCACGATGAGACAGCCCACGGCCGTCATCACATAACGCGGCGGCAGGTGTTTCACCAGCCACGCGGCGACAGGGGCGGCGATCACGCCGCCTGTGAGCAGTCCGAGCACCACGGGCCAGTGCTGGATGCCCATATGGGCGATGAGGGTGGTGGAGATCGCGATGGTCACCACGAACTCCGCGGCATTCACGGTACCGATGGTCTGCCGCACGGCGCCGCCGCGCGCCAGCAGGGTGGAGGTGGCGATCGGACCCCAGCCGCCTCCGCCGATGGCGTCAAGCAGCCCGGCGAAGAAGCCCAGGATCCCTTTGTGCCTCACGCGATGCTGGGACACCATCCGGCCGGCGGCGCGCACCAGCACGACGGTGCCGAGGATCAGCAGGTAGGCATAGACGAAGGGCTTGATGGCTTCGCCGGGCACGCTGGCCAGGAACCAGGCACCGATGACACCACCGACCACTCCTGGGATGGCAAGGCGGCGGAACGCCTTCCAGTCGACGTTGCCGAAGAACGCATGCGCTCCGCCCGATACGCCCGTGGTGAAGACCTCTGCGGTATGCACGGTAGCGCTGGCCACGGCCGGGGGCAGGCCCATGGCGAGCAGCACCGAATTCGACACCAGCCCATAGGCCATGCCGAGCGCGCCGTCCACGAGCTGCGCAAGCAGGCCGACGCCAACGAAGATGAGGAACTGACTCCAGTCCATCGGGTTTCCTGTAGGGCATCCATTGCCACCATAGCCCACACATGGGGCGTGCCGGCGTCATGATCACGGCAGAATCGCTTGCGTGCGGCATCGCGCCGCCTTAGTCTGCGCCATCATCCTGAAAGTACGTAAGGACTTACGCATGTATCTGTCGTCCCTGCGCGAACTGGCCTTGGGCAGTCGCCTCAAGGCGCTGAGCGATCACTTCTACCAGGTGGTGGACGACGTCTACCGGACCTGCGGTGCGGGCATCGAGGCGCGCTGGTTTCCCGTGCTGCGCTACCTGCGCGACGTCGGCCCCACGACCGTCACCGATGTATCGCTGGCCATCGGCCAGACCCATTCGGCAGTGAGCCAGCTGGCCGATCGCCTGGTCGAAGCGGGGATGGTTCAACGCCAGCGCGATCCACAGGACGGCCGGCGCAGTGTTCTCGTGCTTACGGAGGCGGGCGACCGTGCACTGGGGGAGCTGGGGCCCGTGTGGCTCGCCATCCGCCGCGGCATGGCCGACTCCCTGGGCCCGCGCGGCGCAACCCTGCTCGAAGCGATCGACGGTTGCGAGCAATCGCTGACCGAGCGGCCGTTGCTCGGTGCCATTCTCGACCAGCATGCGGCCCTGGCGACGGCACAGGTCAACGTGGTGCCGTTCGATCCGGCGCTGGCCGATCACTTCCGGCGGCTCAACCAGCAATGGCTGGAGCGCTACTTCCGCGTGGAAGAGGTGGATCGCGCGGTGCTGTCCCGCCCGCAGGAGTTGATCGTCGCCCCGGGTGGCATGGTGTTCTTTGCGCTCTACGCCGGCGAGGTGGTGGGCACCTGTGCCCTGCTTCACGAGGGCGAGGGTGTCTACGAACTGACCAAGATGGCCGTGGACGAGAACTACCGGGGTCTGGGTGCCGGGCGGAAGCTGCTTGATGCCGCCATTGCCGAATACCGGCATCGCGGTGGCAGGCAGTTGTTCCTGGAATCCAACAGTCGTCTCACCCGGGCGCTGGGCATGTACGAGCGGGCCGGCTTCGTGCTTCAGCCGGTGACGCGGCCCGGCTCACACTACGAGCGGGCCGACGTCTACATGGTGTTCAAGGAGGCCTGAGCGGCCTCAGCGGGTGCCGCGGATCACGATGGTCTTGCCGGAAACGTCGATCATCCGTTCTTCTTCCAGCTGCTTCAGCACGCGGCCGACCATCTCACGCGAGCAGCCCACGATGCGGCTGACTTCCTGGCGCGAGATGCGGATCTGGGTGCCATCCGGATGGGTCATGGCATCCGGCTCCTGACACAGGTCGAGCAGGGTGCGCGACACGCGGTTGGTGACATCCATGAAGGCCATGCGGCTGACCTGGCGCGAGGTACGCAGCAGGCGCTGCGTGAGCTGCGAGCCGATGGCGAACAGTAGCTTGGGGCACTCGGCGGCCAGCGGGCCTTCCAGCAGCTGGAACAGGCGCTCGTAGCTGATCTCGGCCATCTCGCAGGCAGTGCGGGTGCGCACCAGGGATTCGCGCTGGGCCTGTTCGACGAAGAGGCCCATCTCGCCGATGAACTGGCCCCGGTTGATATAGGCCAGGATCAGCTCGCGGCCTTCCTCGTCCTCGGTGCAGACGGCCAGCGAGCCGTCGACCACGTAATAAAGCGTGTTGGCGGGATCGCCGGGCCGGATGATGGCTGTCTTGCCTGGATAACGGCGCCGGTGGCATGCGTCCAGGAACCGGCTCATGGATGCCGGATCGGGGGCGAAGCTCGTAGGAGCCTGCGACCGTTCGAACGCCTGTTGCAACAGATATTTAAGTTGTGCCACAGCAGATTCCGTTGAGCCTCAATGGCATGGCGTCCCCAAGTCCGGGCCGATCGGCCGACGGAAAACCGTCGGGCGTCGCCGACTCGCCATGTCCCCGGGGCGATTATGGCAGACAACGCCCATACGGAATCCACCATTTGGGGCGATGCGGGAAGGCCGTCATCGTGGCGTGTTCAAATCTTCGCCATCTTGCCCCATAATTTCACCCCCCTGGCGTCGGACCCCCTGTCTCACGCCGTTCACAAGGGGCGGGCAGACTGCCCGTTCGTACGTCATTTCATCTTCACTTGCGGGGACCCTAGCTGCTAACCCGCGCCTGCTGCTGGCCGTTTCACCGGCCTCGGAGAGTCGCTGTGGTCAAACCGCTTCCCCGCCTTCGCCTGCAGGGGTTCAACAACCTCACCAAGGCGCTGAGCTTCAACATCTACGACATCTGCTACGCCGTCTCGGAACAGCAGCGTCAGAACTACATCGAATACATCGATGAGCAGTACGACGCCGACCGCCTGACCCAGATCCTCACGGACGTGGCCGAGATCATCGGCGCCAACATCCTGAACATCGCCCGCCAGGACTACGATCCGCAGGGCGCCTCGGTCACCATCCTCATCTCCGAGGAGCCGGTGGTCGAGAAGCTCGGCCGCGACACCATCTCCGGTGCCGTCGTCGCGCACATGGACAAGAGCCACATCACCGTCCACACCTACCCGGAAACGCATCCGCACAACGGCATCGCGACCTTCCGCGCGGACATCGACGTGGCCACCTGCGGCGTGATCTCGCCGCTGAAGGCGCTCAACTACCTGATCGACAGCTTCGAGTCGGACATCGTCATCGCCGACTACCGCGTCCGCGGCTTCACGCGCGACGTGAAGGGCAAGAAGCACTTCATCGACCACAAGATCAACTCGGTGCAGGACTACCTGGCCAAGCACATCCGCCAGAAGTACGAGATGTTCGACGTGAACGTCTACCAGGAAAACATCTTCCACACGAAGATGCACATCAAGGACTTCGACCTCGACACCTACCTGTTCGAGGCCCAGGCCGACGACCTCTCCTTCAAGGAGCGCCAGCGCATCGAATCGCTGCTGCGCCGCGAAATCGAAGAGCTCTTCCACGGCCGCAACCTGATGTAACAACGGTCGCCACTGGCGTGAGCCGGTGTTGACGAAGAAACACCCCCGCATGTCGGGGGTGTTTTTTTAATGCACTCCCTGATCGGATGGCAAGTACTCGAATTTCTCTCCACGCCCTCTCACGGGCAATGTCATACGGATGATGGGCACAACGATGCCGGACTGCTGGTAGAAATCACGCTGGTCAAATTGCGCACCGCTCAGGCCGCCGGCCATACCTGCCAGATAGAAGAACGCCTCGATGGGGCGTCGTGAAGCCTGTCCTGGGGACCATGCCTTGAATTCGATTTCGTTATAGGAATCTCTGTTCAGCATGGACATCAATTGAGGTATCTGCATGAAAATGTCAGCGGAATTGGGGGTCCCGCTGCTGACGTCGAACCCGCACTGATGATTGTCTTTTTGGGTTTGCCATAACGCATACCATTGCGCGGCGGTGCTGATGCCCTGGCTCTGGCAGGGGGCGCTTTTCACCGGGTTATGGGGATGCGGCCCGCACCCTCCTGGACGCAGGTCGGTGGCTCCGTCGTAAGGGAACGTACACATCACATAAATCTTGTCAGTGCCCGCAGGCAAGTATTCGTTCGGAAAGAAGATGATGCCTTTCGGGTACGCCCAGATATTCGAGAAAGGAGCATCACCCCTTAGCCAGGATGCAGATATGGCTCCGCGCGTCTGGTCCTTTGGGCTGGGATCCCAAGTATGAAAGCTTCCGTTACTGATCGCGGTGCCGCGAAGAATGATGCCGCTGCACATAAAGGCCGGCGTCCCTCCGTGCCCTCCGCAGGAAATCCGCTCGTCGTAGCGTTTCTGAAGGTGGCGCGCAGTGGTCGGCCCATCGTCGGCACGAGGCGTTGCCAGGATCGTTGCGCTGGAAGATGGTGCGATCGTCTTCGGTGGCGGGGAGCATGCCGCGAGCAGGCATGTCAAAAGGAGGGCGCCGAAGGCCACTGGGCTTTTTGATCGGACATCCATGTGAAAAATGCTCCGTGTCGGGCAAGTCGCCGCTGCCTTTGACTATAAGAGCCGTGTGGTGATTTGAATCGGTAGCGTCAGCAACGTCCTGTGTACGGGAATTGAATTTAATTCAATGGGTTGGATGGTGTTCGCCAGATGTGCGCATCGTTTTACTCATTCAGAATCGATAGGCCACCGTCTTCATCACCATCGAAGCCGCATGCATGATCTTCGGAATGGGGAAGGGCAGGTCGATACCTCCACGCGCCTGCGCCGCATCGGCATGGCGGATCTCGTCGGCCTGCATCTGTCGAAGGATGGCGCGGGAACGATCATCCTGTGCGGGCAGGCGTTCCAGATGCTCGGCGAGATGGGCCTCCACTTGGTGCTCGGTCTCCACCACGAAACCCAGGCTGATGGGGTCGCCCACCGCTGCGGCAGCCACGCCGATGGCGTAGCTGCCTGCGTACCACAGCGGATTGAACAGGCTGGGGCGGCTGTCCAGCTCCTTCAGCCGCTCGGCACACCAAGCCAGGTGATCGGTCTCCTCCTGGGCCGCATGCAGCAGGTGCGCCCGCGTCTCCGGTGTGCGCGCCAGAGCAGCCTGCCCGTAATAAAGCGCCTGCGCACAGACCTCACCCACATGGTTGATACGCATCAGTCCGGCCGCATGACGGCGCTCCGCATCGTCCATCGGGGCATCCGGTACAGCATCGCCGGGCGAACGACGACCGGCCTCGGGCGAACCTCCCACGGCCTCCATGGCCCGTTCCAGGCCCGCCAGGAGGCGGTCGAAGGGGGTGAGCGTACGGACGGACATGAAAGGCTCCTGACGAAAGGGACAACACACGTTACAATGCGCGCCTCCCGAAACGGGACAAGGTCACTGCGGCTGCTTGTCGCGCCCGACCTTCCGTCGCCCCGGGGACGCTTGTGAAACGGACCGGTCATCATGTTATGATTGTCGGCCCGCAGCTCACCGGTTAGGTGGGCTTGCACGGTGAGGGAAGTTTCAGCTATTCTCTCCCGTCTTTGCTTTCACCGATTCCGTGTTCCGCCCCTCAAGGCGGCAAACCAGGTATTTTCGAAATGAAAACGTTCAGCGCCAAGCCGGAGAGCGTCAAGCGCGATTGGTTCGTGATCGACGCCACGAACAAGACCCTGGGTCGTCTTTCGACCGAGGTCGCGCGTCGCCTTCGCGGCAAGCACAAGCCGGAGTTCACCCCGCACGTCGATACCGGCGATTACATCGTCGTGATCAACGCCGGCAAGGTCGCCGTCACCGGTGCGAAGCTGGACGACAAGATGTACCACCGCTTCACCGGCTACGTCGGTAACCTGAAGACCACCAGCCTCAAGGATCTTCTGGCCACTTACCCGGAGCGCGTGATCGAGATCGCCGTCAAGGGCATGCTGCCGAAGAACCCGCTGGGCCGTGCGATGTATCGCAAGCTCAAGGTGTACGGCGGTGCCGAGCACCCGCACACCGCGCAGCAGCCGCAGGCGCTGGAAATCTAAGGAACCGACATGGCTACCCAGCAGAATTACGGTACCGGCCGCCGCAAGACCTCCGCCGCCCGCGTGTTCCTCCGCAAGGGCACCGGTGGCATCGTGGTGAACGGCAAGCCGCTCGACATCTTCTTCGGCCGCGAAACCTCGCGCATGATCGTCCGCCAGCCGCTTGAGCTGACCGACAATGTCGAAAAGTTTGATATCATGGTCACCGTCGCCGGTGGCGGCATCACGGGCCAGGCCGGCGCTATTCGCCTCGGCATCGCCCGCGCCCTCGTCGAATACGACGAAGCGCTCAAGTCGCCGCTGCGCAAGGCCGGTTTCATGACCCGCGACGCTCGCGAAGTCGAGCGTAAGAAGGTCGGTCTCCACAAGGCCCGCCGCGCTACGCAGTTCTCGAAGCGCTAATCACGCTTCAAAGTTCGGTGCTTCAAGGTCAGAGCGCATCGAATCCCGGTTTATTGGGAGATCGTCTAACGGTAGGACAACGGACTCTGACTCCGTTTATCTAGGTTCGAATCCTAGTCTCCCAGCCAAACGCATCAAGGCCCTGATTATTCAGGGCCTTTTTGTTTTTGGGCTTTTGGTGGTGTGGGTCAACGCCTGGGTCACTCGCTGAGAGACCAATGCGATTTGCAAACTATTTGACCTACTGCCCTTCCGGCTTCGCCTTTCGCCTCATCGTGCCGGCAGACCTCCAGCCCGTCGTCGGCCGTCGAGTCATCAAGAAGGCGCTCCGCACCCATGACCGTGTGATGGCCCAAGCCATCGCCCTAGGCTTGGCGGCGCAGTATGCTTTGACCTTCAGGCAACTTCGCGGCCAACAGGAGGGCCGGGATGGCAGGGAAGGCACCGCCTTCAGTGGCGGAACTGGTGCAGGGATTCCTTGATGGCGAACACGAGGTCTATCACCTCGATAGCGTACCCGAGGCTAAACGGCTCAAGGACCTGGAGGCGGAGAACGGCCGCCTGAAGAAGTTGCTGGCCGAGCAGCTTCTGGAGAACGAGGTCATCAAGGACGCTCTGCGAAAAAATGGTGAGCGCACCGGACCGGCGCGAGCTGGTGCGCTATTTGGTTAGCCGGGAACTGAGCGAACGTCGATCGCTGGCGATTGCCGGCATGAGCGCTGGCGCGTACCGCTACGAACCACGACCCGACCGTAACGTGGAGCTCCGTGAGATGATCTGCGCGCTGGCGAATCGCCATAAGTGCTATGGCGTGGGCATGATCTATCTAAAGCTTCGCCAGGCTGGGTATATGGTGAATTACAAGCGAGTCGAGCGCTTGTATCAGGAAGCCAGCCTCCAGGTGAGGCGTCGTAAGCGAAAGAAGGTTCCGTTGGCCGAAAGGCAATCACTGTTTTGTCCGACAGCCGCCAACTAGGTGTGGTCCATCGATTTTGTGTTTGATCGCACCGCCGAAGGCCGCGTTATCAAATGCCTAACGATCGTCGACGACGCGACGCACGAGGCCGTTGCCATCGAAATCGAGCGGGCCATCTCGGGCATAGGAGTGACGCGGGTCATGGACCGCCTAGCCGCCACTCGCGGACTACCGAGGGTGATTCGAAAAGGTGCTAACGATTTGGGGATGGGCTCAAAAGCGCTTGAGCAGCAGGGCGGAGCGTTCATTGAACTGGGGCATGTCTGACTCCTAGTGCACGATGCTGCGGTGGATGTGCAGTGCCTCACGAATGGCTTTCGGTGAGAACGCGTCGATGGTCAGCAGCGGCAGGGTGGCGGGGTAGTCGAGGACGGATTTGGTGACTATGACCTCCGACTCCCCGTTTTCAACAGATGTGGCCTCGACGTGCTGCAGATGCCAGACGTGTTTTTGCGCATCCCATGCAAAGGCATAGGTGGTCCCCCCGCGCGGCAGTTCGTTGAAATAGGTGACCGACGTGGGACTGACCGTCAGGTTGTGGGACAAAGCCATGGGGTCGGCCTGTTTGGCCGACTCGTTGTACCGACAATCGATCACCTCGCCATTTTTGGCCGAGACAGCATACGTCGCACCCGTAGCACTCATCAGCCATAGCTCGCAGGTATTTTGGGTTTTCGGGTCGGGCTGGGCATGACGAACGACGAGGGCGCCGCCAGCACTGCCCGCTCCGAAGGGCTTTGCCGGCTGGAAGGCAAGGACCGTGTCGCCGGCCTCCATCAGGGATTGGATGCTGGCCGGAACGTTGGAAGGGGGCGCGGCGTGGGCCGGGAAGGCAAGGCCAGCGACTAGGGCGCAAGACGTGGCCAGGGACAAAAGGACAGTCCGGCGAAGGGGCCGGGATACGACGAAGAGGGGCATGGAAACTCCTGTAAGTGGCCGGTGGTGACCGAGTGCCGAGCGTATCTGACCACATCTGAGGTTTGCTGAACCGGCAGGTAGGCACAATTTGCCCGATAGCGAAGAGCCCACGTTGGCGTCGGTCCGATTGCAAAGGCCATGAACGCCTTGTCGATGTCGCGCAGGCGCGAACGAGAACTTATGCAAGGGTCTGATGACACAGTAGGAGAAACGGATGCTTGACGAAAACACTGCAAGGGATTTTTACAACGAGGCTGCCTCCCTCTGCCGGGAAACACCCGGTATCCTTTTTCCGGCCTGGTTTCCGATTCTGGGACTTGCCCTCCGCCTTTAGTCGTTCATCACGCTGCTCTCGAGCCGACGCCCCCTCATCTTCAGTACTGGTCCGGTCTTGAGTCCTGATTTACTGTGAGCCCCGCTTAGCACCAGGTGATCAATACGGCTCATACCTACGCTTAGGGGTTGCACGGCCAGGAGGCCGTAGCTCCTTGCAGTTGTACGGCATCGGATTACCTGGTGCGATCTTCCAGCGCGATCGCCCTTTCGACAGTCTGATTCAACAAGCACTGATTGGAATCCAGCATATTGGCCGTGCCTACGTGAGGATCAGGCGCGCATGCGTTATCACGATGGATGATCCAGCTTCGTTCCTCATCCCGCAGCGCCGTACGTTGCTCCTGCGAGAGGCTGGCACGAAGTTTTTGATAGGCCGCGTTGAGACGTTTGTCCTGATAATCGTGCTCCGCGCCGATGCAGTTGTTCAGTGTCAGCGTCACGCCGCGGGCGCCCTTGACGCAGGCGTAGTAGGTAGAGCGCAATGGCTTATCTACTGGCCCAGCGGATTCCTGCCCGAATGCCGAGATAGCAACGGTCATACCGAAACCGATTCCGATGATCCAGCGAAGCATGTGACTCCCTTCTCAAGCGTGACAGGACGAGTTCTTGGTTGCCGACCAGATCCAGGCTCCTGTGACATAGCTGACCATATACTGGTCAGTTGGCGACTCAGGTGTCAGATCATTCCAGCATCTGATCCAGGGCGATAGTCAGGCGTTTCATTGCTTGCGCATAGTTGGAAGGAGAGCTCGCTTTGGACGGCCCCAACTGATCCAGAAGGGCATGTGCAGCAGCATAAACGGCATCCATGCCATAAATGGTGGCGAGCGTGATAATCAGCCGCGAGCGGTGACGCGTACCATCAAAATCCTGTATCGCCAGTGCCTGGCCGAGGGCGGCGGCCTCTTGCCTCACTTTCGTTATTGATGGTTCGTCGGTGGACATCATCGCGATCGTCCATCGGCAGAGGCGCATAGTGGAGCTACTCGGCTACGCTTGTGCCACACATACCACCACAACAAGGAGTCGTTATGCGTCCTGTCCATCGCCGTATCCTCGCCGCTGTTCTGATGCCTATGTTCGCCGCCGGTGCCCTTGCGGCGACGCCGCCGGTAACTGGGTTAGGTCAATCGTGGCCAAATGGTGCGGATTACAGTGCCAGCCCTCGTTTTCACGCGTATGTGTTCGATAAGCAAGGCGTGCGCTACGTCCAGATCAATGATGGAAACGGTACGGTGCGGGGGGCCGTGGCTTACATCGCCGGCCAAGTCCTGGAGCTTCCGATTGGCGTCGATGCGAATCGCTGGACGATCATCACCACACCTAATGTGCCGTCGACGGGTGAAGCCATTTATCAGGACGACGGAATGACCGTGCGGGCTTCGGCACAGCCCGACGGAACGATGCGAATGATGGTGGCGCCTGGCGATTGCCAAGCACATCCCGAAAATTGCACGAATCGCGGGCCGTAAAGCGACGAACCGCGTTGCCTTCAGAATCGCTTGGCAGGAACCGCGGCCGGTGCGGGCCGCGGGACCCTGGCCCCTATCACTAGTAATCCGGACAACACCATTGCGAGGATGACCTGTGCACGAAGCATGACCGGATCCACAAAGGCCGTGCCGGTCATCGCCAGAGCCACACTGGCCCCAAATCCACCGATCGCAGCCCCGTGCCAGTGATGTCGCCATGCCAGGGCAATGGCTGGCCAACACAGGCCGAATCTAGCGACTTGGCGCACGGTGTCATCGGTGGTCGTCACAGCCAGTCCCACGAGGGCAGCTAACACCGGCATCCACAGCAGCACATCACGAAGCAGAGGGCTATGCCAGAACGCAGCCCAGGTTATTCGAGGAAGTTGCCGTGCGCGTTCAGTCAGCGCGAGGATGATCGGCGTGAGGGTTAGGCCGCCCAGATAGTGGCCCAAGGTATAGGCCCAGAACATCTTTATCAGCGATAGATGTGGCCACGCATCTGGCGTGCGGAGCATGGTGGTCAGTAGCGACGTGCAGATAGCGATTGAGGCGATGAGGGCACACAGCAGAGTGGCACTCAATAGAAGCGGCATGCGGAGTCGGCCGCCGTGATCGTAAAGTGAGTAGCGCAGCCGCAAGGGTTTCATGCAGCCCATGAAAAGCACGACCAAGGGAACCGAAGTCGATACCGCCCATGGGATGCCGAGATCGCTGGCACATAACCACGCATTTTCAATGGTGGGCAGGGCCTCCCCGATAGCCAATGCCGGCCAGTAACGAAGGGGAAGCAGGAACAAACAAGCCAGACGCAGACCCGTGGTGGGCGACCAATGCGGATAGGTAAAATGGCGAACTACTTCATACGCGGCTGCATAGGCTGCGGCGATTGCCACGTGCTGTCCCCAGATTGCCCAATGCGTATGACTCGTAATGCTTGACTTCTCCGTGCTTCCCTTCACTCCCATCCCCTAGGTCGTGGTGTTGTCGGTGGTACTTGGTCCTTCACCCCATCTCAAAAGCATGCCACGAATCCAGCCCGAAGTTGGCATGTAATGGGTTTCGTGGCGGGATCCTGCCGAATACGCGTGTTCGGTGCCTTCATCAGGCTGCAACACAGGCATCGACGTCACAACCAGATGATTCGGCGTTCTATCCTTGGGTGTGCGGAGTAAGACGATGGTGCCACTCGGTCGCTTCGTCATGGATCTTCGTACTGGCGAGATCGCATAGCTGCCGGTTCCGTGGCGAATAGTGGTTCCAGGTAAGCCGGGCCATGAAGCCCACTAAAACGAATTTTAATTAGCTCGACCATTATTAAAAAGCACTTTAATAATTCATATTCGGTAAGCGCGAATGTGGAGGCGGGTGATCCAGTTGGATCTGCTTCGACCCTGAAATTCCCGAGCGGCAGTAAGGCCATGGTGCGAAGGCCAGCCCTCAGTGTAGATTGGGCCAGCGATATCTCGGGGTGTGTACAGCCACTATCTGGAGTACCGATGAAGCTTTGCAGGCAAGGAGTAGCCATGCTCGTCCTGGCATGGTCAGGTGTTACAGGCTCGGCTTTTGCTTTCCCGTCGACAACGAACAATCCGGGATACGCGTTGATCCAGTCCCGCCAGACGTTTGAACTGGCGCCGGGGTCGGAGCATTACGTGAAATGGGCTGCCTGGATCAAGTTGCGTAACGAGGCCATGACGAAGGCGGGTGACAAATCACTGGCTTCGGTTGGAGTGGGGCAGATCACGATCACCGTGGAGGCACCGGCCCGGCCGGAGAATGATCAGGTCGGGGTGCTCACCGTGGGCTCGCCGGTTCCCAATGGGCCTCCCCTTGCGTTGTCGGCCAAGGGGGAGGATGGGGAGAAGATACGGATCGTTAATCGCACACCAGACATACGGCAAACGTGGCTATACGAGTCGCATCAGGTTGCCGGGGGTAACGATGGCTGGGATAGCATTTCCTATGGGGCGAGCCATTGCGTCACGGCTCACGAAGCAGGGAAGCTCTGCTCGAACAATCTGAATTAGGCGATCTCGACGTTTCGATGGCAACGAGTGCGTTCCGCGCTCGTTGCCCGGTGTGCTCAGTGTCTAGCGGAGGTTACCTCCTCAAGGCTGAAAACACTGTTCCTTTGCCTGCTTCGGCGATGAGCACCGTTTATTTTGAAGAGTCGCCCAGCGCTTTGAGCCGGTTAGTTGCATGTTCGTTGGATGGATTCAGCGCAAGAGATTTCCGGTAGCTGGTGATGGCCTTGTCCTTGTTACCGGCGTTTTCATACGCCTCGCCCAGGCTGTCGAACGCATTCGCGCTCTTGGGCCATTGCTGCGTGTTGTAGACAAACATGGCGATGGCTTGTGCGTTCCGCTTGGCCGACAGCAGCGAATAACCCCACTGGTTGATCATGGCCTCGGTGAGGTTCATCCCAGGGTAGTTTCGGCGTACTCCCGTCACGACGTTGCCGACGTGCCGGTAGTCGTCCTTTTCCAGTGCATCGTGCAAGGCCGTCAGTACGGCGGGTGTGCCGAAGATCTGCTTGAACGCGGCATCGGCCAGTGCCCTCAGCTGGTTCTGAGCCTGTCCTGATCGATTGGCAAACAGGACGATGCCGTATCCCTTGTCCGGATACATCTCGATATAGCTGGAGAAGCCGAAGGATCCACCCGACGTACGCAGATGTCGGGAGCCGTCGATGGTGCGGTCGAGTATCCAGTTGTAGCCGATGGCAAAGCTGTTGGCGTCGCCCCACGTCGCTTTCTGCGACAGCGCGATGGCCGGGTCTTTCGCGGCTAGCTGACCTGCAAGGAACTTCGCCATGTCGGCGGTGCTGTAACGCAGGCCGCCGGCCGGCATGATGATTTCGCTACGCAGCGGAGGCATCACCGCATGCTTCTCGTCGTAACCGGTTGCCATCGCCGATGCCTGTTCATCCGTTCCGCGGCGCATGCCCAGCGGCTTTTCCACGTACTGCGAGAGAAGATTGGCGTAGCTGTCCCCGTAGGCTCGCTCCAGGACGATGCCGAGCAGTTCCGCGGCGACGTTGGAGTGACGTGGTTCGGTACCGGGTTTGCGGTCGATCCGGGCCTGTTTCAGGTCGGCCAGGAATTTTTCCGACGTATAACCGTTCCATGAGTCATGAATCCTGCCGGGTATCTTTTCCTGCGGCAAGCCGGCCAGTTCCTTGCTGATGTCGGGCAGGTTATCGGGAAGTGCCGACGTTGTATTGGCCAGTTGGAGAACGGTGACGGGTGTATCGCCATAAGCCAGCTGTGGATAGCCGGGTGGCAGGTATTTCCGGATATCCGCGTTGGGATCGATTTTCCCTTCCAGCACGGCATGCGCGAGGATCAGCGAGGTGAATACCTTCGTGATGGATGCGATTTCGTAGGCGGTCTGTTCCGTGGCTGCCTGCTGTGATCCACGCACCTTGCTGCCGAAGTTATAGAACCAGGTCTTGCCATCCTTGACCACGGCCAGCGAGAGTCCGTCGGAAAGGTCCGCATCCACGAACTTCCTGCCCAGCGTCTGGAACACGGTGTCCATGGTCGCCGTACTGGCAACGGGACCCGGTGGCGGCGGCGATGCATTCGCCGGAAGCATTCCCATCGCCATAATGGCGGCGCATGTCATGACGGCCAGATGCTTCATGATCGTTCTCCCTGATGTCCGATCAACACTGAAAGCGGCCGGCATGCCGCGAATTACCAGCATGTCGGGGAAGGCGTATCCGGGACGACTGCCGGAAGTAACAAGGGAACCGTTCCCGGATATCGCCCTGATCGGTCCGGGCGGCTGGTTCCACCGTGGTCCGCTGGACTGGCTGGATGCGCGAGAATTTCGGATTGGCCTACGAGCCATACATGCAGCGGACGAAGGCGCTCATGCCGGGCATTCTGTAGGTGCTTGCCCGGAAATGAGCGGGCAGTTCGCCGGGACACGTCAAACCATTTCTTGATGAGACTGATTCGCATTATCATGCGTCCTGGTCTGTCCGTCGTCCTGCCCCGGTTTCATGTCCAACGCCTCCACCCTGACCCATCTTCTCCATCACGAGCGCCCGGCATTGCTGCGGCTCGTGCAGCGCATCCTGGGTGCCGATGGCGGTGCCGAGGACGTGATCCAGTCGATCTGGTTCAAGGCGCGGGGCGTGGACGACACCCCGTTGATCGAGAATCCCCGGGCCTATCTGTATCGCCTGGCGACCAATCTCGCCACGGATTACGGCCGGGAGCGTACGCGCCGGGCGCGCCTGCTTGCGGAGAATTACCTGTGGGGACCGGACGAGGTGATCTCCACGGAGGAACAGGTCATGGCGCAGGACGAGCTGCGTCGGGTGCTCGACGCAGCAGGACATCTCCCCGAGCCCACCCGGACGATCTTCCGGCTGCATCGTCTGCACGGCCTGACCCAGGCCGAGGTGGCCCGCCGCCAGGGGATTTCGGTGACCACCGTGGAAAATCACATGCGGGTAGCGTTGCAGCGGCTTGCCTGGGCACGGCAGGGGCGCTGATACGAATCCCTTGGGGGAAACGCCGTTGTCGCACGTCTATGATCCATAGGCCGCGATGCGGTCGCGTCCTGTCCACTGCCAGCCCATGAGCCCGCCGATCTCCTTTCCGGAAACGCCGCCCGCCGAATCGCCCGACGTCGTTGCCGACGAGGCGAGGACATGGCTTGTCTGGCTGGCCTCGGACCGCGTGGACGACGCAGGCATGGCTGCCTTCGAAACGTGGCTGGCCCGGCCCGGGCACCGACGCGTCTTCGAACAGGAGCGTGTGCTGTGGCGTAGCTTCGGTCCGCCGCGTGCAGAGATGTCGGCAAAGCCACACGTGCGGAAACCTCGCCGGAGGATCATCGCCTTTGCCGCTGCTGCGGCGCTGGCGGCATGGTTTATCGCGCCGGAAACGTGGTTGCGCTTGCGCGCCGATTACCGCAGCAGTCACGGTATCGCATCGGTGACGTTGCCCGATGGCAGCCGGGCAGTGCTCGATGCCGGCAGTGCCATTGCCGTGCATTACGACCGTGACGCAAGGCGCATTGTGTTGCTGAGCGGTCGTGCCTGGTTCGAGGTTGCACCCGATGCGTTGCGTCGCTTCAGCGTCGATGCCGCTGGTGGCGTGGTGGAAGACATCTCCACCGCCTTTGTCGTGTCACGGGATGCCGGTCATGTTGAAGCGGTGGTAGGGCAGGGACGCGTGCGTGTCTCAGCCCACAAGGGCGATGACTGGATCTCCCTGGAAACGGGGCAGGGCGTGAGCTACGGGCCATCGTCGCCATTGCAGCGGCTTGGGGACGTACCTGCCGATCGTGTCGGCGCATGGCGCCAGGGCGAACTGTTTCTCGATGGCACCAGCGTGGCTTACGCCATCGACCGTATCGGTCGCTACCGACAGGGGCCGATCTTCATCCATGGCGATATCTCGAAGCTGGCACGGGTGAACGCGGCCTTCCGCATCGATCATCCGGAACAGGCACTGGATGTGCTCGCCGCCACGGCGGGCCTCACCGTGACGCGTCTGCCGCTGGGCATCGCCGTCGTCAGCGTGACATCGCGCACGCACTGACCGGACATGGGCTTGGGGGAATCCGTTTCCCGTTCGTCTAAGGCTTTGAAGGTGCCCGCCGCCGCCAGTGCTTTCGACGTGCCCGCGTGCATCGCGGGTGGTGACGTTCCTTCGACAGGGTTTTTCCATGTTCACTCCGCTTCGCCCGGACCGCTTGCCGCGTCCGTCGTTCCTTTGTCTCGCGTTGGCTGCCGTGATTGCGGGTGCTGGCTACCCGGTCAGCGTGTACGCCGCGCCGGCGGCGGCTGCAACCTCGCAGCATTTCGATATCCCCGCACAACCGCTGGCCGATGCGCTGCGCAGCTGGATGCGCCAGTCGGGCCAGCAGGTGGCCTATCATGCCACGCTTGCCGAAGGTGTCACGTCCAGCGCCGTTCGCGGCGAACTTGATGCGACGACGGCACTTGCGCGCATGCTGAGGGGCAGCGGCCTTGTTGTCCGCCAGGTCGGCGAGGGCGCCGTCACGCTGGAAAAAGCGGCCAAGGGCGAGGACGGCGTCGTCGTGACCGATATGCTCAGCGTATCCGGTGGCGCGAAGGGCGGCGATGGCGGAAATACTGCACGCACACTGGCACCGTATCGCAACGCGGGATCCAGCGCCTACATCGACCGCACCACGATCGAACGCTTCCGCGGCACGTCGACGGCCGACATCGTCAAGGGTGTTGCCGGTGTCACGGCGGGCGATCCGCGCGTAGGCAATGCGCTGGACGTGAACATCCGTGGCATCCAGGGCCAGAGCCGTGTCCCGGTCATCATCGATGGCGGCCAGTCCACCATGGACACCTACCGGGGTTACGCAGGCCAGTCGCAGCGCACCTACCTCGATCCGGACCTCATTTCCAACATCACCATCACGAAGGGGCCCAGTCTCCAGGCCAATGCCTCGGGTGGCATCGGCGGTGTAGTCGAGATGGAAACGCTGAATGTTGCCGATGTATTGAGGGACGGCCACGATACGGGTTTTCGCCTGCGTACGGGCATTGCTAACAACAGCGCCAACAACCTGCCGGCCTACAGCGCCATGCCGCGCACCGATCGCAATGCCACCGGCAATCAGTTCGCCAATCTTGCCGTTGCCGGGCGCTGGAACAGCGTCGACCTGCTCGCAGCCTATGCGTGGCGCGACACGGGAAACTACTTCTCCGGCAAGCATGGGTACGACGACTTTCCGCAGAAGCCGCGCACGCTGGCCACGTTGAATCCACCGAAAACGGAAGTCTTCAATACCTCCTCCCGTTCGGAATCGACGCTGCTCAAGGGCACCTGGCGCATCGACGACGAGCAGACCCTTGAAGCAGGCTATCGCCACTACAAGGGATCGGCCGGCGAAATCATGGCCTCGCAGATCATCCGGGTGAATCGCGACCGCGTTCCGCAATGGGACCCGGGCCATATCGACATGGACAGCTATAACCTGCGTTATCGCTTCAAGCCGGAGAGCCCCCTCGTCGATCTTCGTGCCAACCTCTGGTACACCGATGCCGACAGCCTGATGTACAACGGACTCACGGGCATCACGCCGTGGTACTTCGATCGTCGTACCGAATGGTATGACGGCCCGTCGTTCAATACCGATCCGGGCTACAAGTCGGCCTATCGCAACGCCCAGCACCAGCGTCGCTTTGGACTTGACGTGACCAATACATCGCGGCTGGAATCCGCCGCTGGGGTGTTCACCATGGACTACGGTGTGGCCTATACCGACGAGGACGTGGGGCCCGGTGAAAATTCCCCGGTCATGCATGACGACCTCGTCAACAACCGCTTCCTGCGTAACGCCTACCGCAAGGAGTACAGCGCGGTGGCCTCGGTGAAATGGGAGCCGGATGATCACTGGGAAGTGCTGGTGGGTGGCCGCTGGAGCCAGATGGACGTGCATGACCGCAACAGCCTCGCCACGCCGGATCAGTACGGCGTGATTGGCAAGTACCGCTACACCGAGCTGCTCAGTGGTGATCCGTCCAGGCCCCTGCGTGGCAAGCGCATTGCATTATTGAACTGGTATCCGGATGCCAATGGCAACTTCACGGAGGAATCACTGCGTGCCTCTCCCTACAAGCAGGGCACCGTGGGCGATATTGCGGGTTGGAACTTCTACAGCGCCGGCAAGGCCCAGGACTTGAGCGTGCCGGTCAGCTGGACCTGGTCGCAGAAGATCCATCGTCGCGACACCGCGCTTACACCGACGGCAAGCGTGACGTATCACTTCGATGGCGACTCGATGGTGTATGCCCGGTACGCCGAAGGCGTTAAGCTGCCGAGCCTGTTCGAGACCACGTTAGGGCTTTTCACGGCGGCCAAGCCCACGGGTGAGCTGAAACCCGAACGGGCGCATACCTGGGAGGCAGGCGCCGGAACGGTCAAACGTGACGTGTTCACCGGCAACGATCGCCTTGCGCTCAAGATGGCCTATTTCAACACCCGTATCGATGACCTGATCACCCGCGACTACCGCACGCTGTCGGCCGGCCTGATCCGCAACGTGGATCGCTTCAAGGTGTCGGGTCTTGAATTCCAGTCAAACTACGACAGTGGCAAGGTCTTCGCCGATCTTTCCGCACACTATTACTTCAAGGCAAAGACCTGCGCGCCGGATATCGCCGCCGAGCGTCGGTCCTATGGCGCGAAATGGGGCATCGACGAGCTGCTGGGCACCCCCAACTGCGTGGACGGTGGTTTCGAAGGCTCGTACAGCAACACGCAGAACCCTCCGCGCTACAACGTGAACCTGACACTGGGATCACGGCTGCTCGACCAGCGGCTTACCTTTGGCACACGTGTCGTGCATAACGCAGGGCCCATCAGCAAGCTGGACAAGGAGTGGAACGTCGGTCTTTCGGCCATCCAGCAGCTGTATCGCTCGGCGACCATCGTCGATCTCTTCGCCAGCTATGCGTTCAACGACCAGGTTGCCGTGGACCTGAACCTCGACAACGCTACGGACCGCTACTACCTGGACCCGCTGGCCCTGGGTGTCATGCCCGCCCCCGGTCGTACGGCCCGGCTTGCCGTTACCTGGCGATACTGAGAAGGAGGGGGGCCGGCATCTGGCGGGCAGACTACGTCCGCCTGCGCTGCCGGGCCATTCGACCCGCTGCGTGACGCACCGGCCCGGCCTCGGCTAGCATCGCCGGCTATACCGAGGCCGTATCCGTATGGAACTTCATTCCGGCGCCCGCGTCATCGCGGTGCAGCGCTACCGCATCCGCACGCTGGCCATTCACCAGCATTTTTTCGTGGCCGTCATACTCGGGCGCAAGGGCCTGTATACGGACGCGGAAAGCATCGAGGCCCTGCCTTCGGAAGGGCTCCTGGTGGCGCGAGGCACGCAGTGGGACGTGGTCAACGACCCCGCCGGGCAGCATTGTTATGAAACCATCGCGCTTACGCCGGGTGACGATATCCTGCGGGAGTTCGACAAACTGCCGGTCGCGGCGGGTACCGTACCGGTCACGTCGGCCCACCGCCTGCGTGTGGACGATGAACTGATGGATGCCATGCGCCGCACGCTGCCAATCTCGGAGGCCCGCCCCCTTTCCGACGCGCTGCTCAAGCACCGAATCATGGAAGTGCTGATCCTGCTGGCCGAGCGTGGCTGGCGCTTCGTGCCCGGCGAGGCGCTCGACTGGCCTGATCGCGTGCGGCGGTTGGTGGCCCAGCGCCCGCATGGCGAGTGGAACGTAGCGGCGCTGGCGGCGTCCTTTCATGTCAGCGAATCGACATTGCGTCGGCGCCTGGAATCCAGCGATGTCACCCTGGCTGCCCTCGTGCGCGAGGTGCGTCTCGAAAGTGCCCTGGGCATGTTGCAGACCACGGCCCTGCCGGTCAGCGAAGTGGCGCGGCGTTGCGGCTGGGATTCGCATAGCCGGTTCTCGGCGGCCTTCCATCAGCGCTGGGGCGTGGCACCTTCGGTGGTGCGCTCACGCCTGAAAGAAACCGCACAGCCGTTGACGGAAAACGGCTAATCCAAGCGCGCGTCGCTCGCGATCATGTGCCCACGATTCCACTGATCGAGGGGCACTCCCATGTCATTTATCCGTACGTTCGGCGCGCTGGCCTGCTTCGTCATTGCACCCGTCACTTCCGCCGCCGAGTTCGCGCTGTCCAGCACATCGCTCACGGATGGCGGCACGCTCCAGGTCGCACAGGTCTTCAACGGTTTCGGTTGTGAAGGCGGCAATCGCTCGCCTGCGCTGTCATGGAAGGGCGAGCCGGCCGGCACGCGCAGCTTTGCCGTCACCGTCTACGATCCGGATGCACCCACCGGTTCCGGCTGGTGGCACTGGATGGCGATCGATCTTCCCGCCGGCACGCATGCGCTCGCCGAAGGTGTGGGCGATGCCAGCGGCAACGCGTTGCCCAAAGGCACGGTACAGGGACGCACGGACTACGGCACCCCCGGCTTCGGCGGCGCCTGCCCGCCGGTGGGCGACAAGCCGCACCGCTACATCGTCACCGTCTACGCACTGAAAGTGCCGCGCCTGGATGTGCCTAAAGACGCCTCGGCCGCCATGATCGGCTACATGATCCACGGCAACGCACTAGGCAGCGCCTCGATCCAGGCCACCTACGGTCGCTGACCCACCCTGTAGGAGCGGACCTCGTCCGCGACCGCAAAACCGTGTCGGCACCCACCAGGGCTGCCGACACGCTCAACCTGGATCAGAAACCGCCCGGGGGCGGATCATTCGTCATCTGCGGATCACACTGGGCCAGGCCCTTCTCGCTGTCATTCACGGTGACCAGGACACTGAGCAGGCACTGATGCGTATTCGAGTGGGTCACCTCGATGTAGCTTCCGCACTCGCCGACCGTGGGTTCGCTGAGCTGGGTGTTCGGCGTGGCATACAGGTTTGCGACCGTATAACCTTTCTGGCTGCACTCTTTCACCAGCTGGTAGCGTACCGTCGTGTTGCACTCGGTCACGTTCACGATCTCGGGATCGAACTTGTAGTGGTACTTCTCGTCGCGCGTCTTGCGAAAGCCCTGCGTCGCATGGACCGAACCGGTCTCCACGACGGTGAGCGTCACTTCGATGTGGCTCATTGAATCTTCCCCTGGTTTGAGTGATTGACGAACATCTCGAACGCCGGCGAGCGGTATCCAGACTGCCGCAGACGTTCCAGATATGGAGCGGCCTCATCCTGGTGGCCAAGAAGTGTCGCGACCCTCACATAAGGGTCGAGAACGCGTGGGTCCGTGCTCTTCTCGGCACGTGGACGCAATTCGGTAAGTGCACGGTCCAGATGGGTCGATGCGGTGCCGGCATCGCCCTGTTGGCGGGCAATCTCGCCCGCGGTCATGTCGGCCAGCGCGCGCAGGACGCGGTTGGAAGCGGCCGTGGCCGGCACGTCGCCGAACAGGCCCAGGGCTTCGTTCACGGCAGCGGCAGCGGGCACCAGTTCGCCCATGCGCAGGTGGGCCATGCTTTCCCACGTGCGGTTCACGGCCAGCAGCGTGCGCCAGTCGCTCACTTTCGCATCCACGGCCAGCAGCTTCTGCAGCATGTCGCCTGCATCGGCGTACCGGCGCAGCGCAAGCGCCGTGTCGCCGACACCGTATGCAAGCCAGCCCTGCTGCGAGCGGGTGAGTGCGAGATCGCGCTGCCATTTGCGGTTGTCGGGCACATCGCGCACCAGCTGCGCAAACGTGGTGGCTGCGGCGGTGTAATCGGATTCGGCCTGCACCACCATGCCGAGGTCAGCATGCGCGCGGGCCACATGCAGGTCGGCGAGTGCGCGGCGATAAAGCCACAGGTTGGTGGGGTCACCGGATTCGCGCGCGGCGAGCACGGCTTCGCGCTCCTGCATGTAATGGCTGAGCGTATCGCGCAGCTTGCCGCGCTGCTGTTCCACGCTGGCTTCCCAGCCCATGGTGTCGGCCAGCTCCAGCCAGGTCTTGCGATCGGTGGGCTGCATGCCGAGCACGCGCCGCTTCAGCGACGATGACAGCTCGAACTCACGGGTGGCATCTTCGGCGTGGTTGGTGCGTTGTGCGAGCGAGCCCAGGCAGTTGTGTGCGTAGGAAAGTTCGAGCCAGGCATCGGGCACGTCTGGCTCAAGCTTCGCGCGCAGCGTGGCCTGTTCCAGGTAGTTGTTCCATTCCTTCGCGGTCTCGTCGGTCTTGCCCCGTCCGAAAGCGATCTGGCCGCGCCAGTAGGCAAGCTTGCCGCGCTCCGCATAGGCCTCCGCCTGGTCGGGGTGACCGGCGACCAGATGCACGAGGCTCGTGTCGGCGTTCTGGAACGCTTCGATGGCACCGTCGCTGTCACCACGCGCAAAGCGGATCTCGCCGATCTCGCGCAATGCCTTGGCCTGGCGCAGCACCGCGTCGGGCGCATCGCTCTTCCAGTCGTGGCCGCCCATCACCTGCATGGCGCGATGGGTCACTTCGTCGAGCAGGTCGAGACGACCCAGGGCATCCAGGCGTTCATTCATGTCACCGAGCATGAAATCCAGCAGCGACTCGGCATCGGCACGACGTGCTTCCGCGTGGCGCTCGGCCTTGCGTGCGTTCACCGCCGCGAAGGTGGAGATCAGGGCCAGCACCGCGATGGCGGCGGCCATGCCCGCCAGGGTCATCATGGTGAAGCGGGCCTGACGCAGCGACAGGCCGATGAAGCGCGCCTGCGTGGCATCCAGTGGCGGATGCGCCTCGCGTGACAGCCGCTTTGCGTCGGCCAGCAGCTGGCCGCGCGGAATCAGATGCTCGCGGCGCTGGCCTTCGGTGGACCAGCGCGCGGCCATCTCGGCGATGCGTGCCCGTGCGCGCAGGTCGGCACGATGCGTCTGCACCCACTCGGCCACGCGGGGCCAGTGGCGCAGCAAGGCTTCGTGGGCGAGCGTGAAGCAGGGTTCGTCGTCTTCCAGCAGGCTGACCAGCAGGCGGGCGTCGATCAGCTGGCGTACGGCGTGCTGCTCGTCATCGTCGATGTCGATCCAGCGCACCGTGCGCGCGGTGACACCGTCACCATCGCCGGCCACGGCCACCAGCCGGTGCAACAGACGAGGGAAGGCGCGGATGGCGCGGGCATCCAGACTGTCGTGGATACGCTCGGCGCGCTGGGCCAGCGCGCCCTCCAGTCCACCCATGGCCTCGTAGGCGGCGAAGGTCAGCGTACCGTCTTCATCCTTGGCCTCGTACAGCGCCTGCAAGGTGTACTGGAGCAGGGGCAGGGCGGTGACATGGCGGCAGGCTGCTTCCAGCAGCACGTCGTCGAGCATGCGCTCGCCGTGCGGGTCGCGCCCGAAGTGCAGGCCGGCCGCGCGGGCGGGAAGGCGGATGATCTGGGCCATCTCGCCCTGCGTCGGCGGCGCGAGGTCGTAGCTGCCGCCGTCGTGCTTCAGGGCCAGCAGGCCGGGGATGGCCATGAGCTGTGGATAGAAATCGTTGCGGCAGGTGCCGAGCACGATGACCCGGCCACTGCGCGCCAGGCGGTCGAGGGCGGCAATGGTCGCCGTGACCTGCTCGGAAGCCTGGGTGAGCAGGCCCTCCATGGCATCGACCACGAGCAACAGGCGGCCGTTGCCCGCTGGCACCTCGCGCTCGATGCGTTCGATGACAAAGTCGAGGTCGTTCACCAGCGCCTTGCCCAGGGCCGGGCGCTCGCTGTCCACGAAGACAGGGCGGCCCCCCGGTGCCCAGCGGCACAGCGCACCGGCCAGGGTATCCACCAGCGGCGAAGTAGGAGTGCGGGCCACGAACGAGGTCCAGGCCGTGGCGCGCAGGCCATCGTGACCGGCCTCGCCCAGCAGCGCCGGCACGATACCCGCCTGCACCAGCGACGACTTGCCGCAGCCGCTCGGGCCGGCCACCAGCACGAAGGCGCAGCCATCGGCGTCGCTGCGACGGATCGCCCGCAGCAGTTCCGCCGTGGCGCGGGCGCGGCCGAAGAAGACGTCGCGGTCGTCGCTGCCGAAGGCCAGCAGGCCGCGGAAGGGCGAGCCGTCGTTCCAACTGCGCCGGCTGACCGTGGCGCGCTCGCGGGCGTCGGCGAAGGCCACCTTCGCCACCACCTGGTAGCCGCGCTTGCGCACGGTGGCGATGTAGCGGGGCGAGCGGGCGTCGTCCTGGAGCGCCTTGCGCAGCAGGGCCATGGTCTTGTGGACCGGGTTGTCGCCATAGAACGTGCCCCGCCAGCAGGCGGCCAGCAACTGCTCGGTGCTCACCACTTCCCCGCCGGTACCGGCCAGGTAGGTGAGCACGTCGATCAGCTTCGGCTCCAGGACAACACGCTCGTCCTGCCGCTCGATGCTGCGCTGGGACGGCCGCACGGTCCAGTCACCGAAGCTGAAGAACGCCGGATCTTCGCTGCTTTGCATGTCTTCCCTTCCGCCGCCACCTCGAAAAAGGCGCAGCGGTAAGTCCCCGTGTCTAAAGGGTTTTGCAAACCGTAAGGTTTCCGGAAGGACGCGAAAGGGCCCTCACCCCGAGGGTGTGCCCACTGTCGCCTCCCATGGATTCCCCCCAATGCCTGGTTTCCCGCTGCCCGGTCACCACGCCTCTCGCATTCTGTCACACGCCTCCTGCTCATGCCGGGTGCCGGAAGGGGTATCGCCGTGACCACGGTGACCGTCCTTCTCGCCGACGAGCATGAGGTGGCCCGCGACACACTCGCGACCCTGCTCTCGTCGACCCCGGGCTTCCAGGTGGTCGGCGCCACCGACGACGGCCTCGAGGCCGTACGCCTGGCGATGGCCACCCGGCCGTCCCTCATGGTTTTCGACAGCTCGATGCGGGGCTTGAGCGGTTTGCACGCCGCCCGCCGGATCGCGGGGCTGTGCCCGGAGACGAGGCTGCTGTGCCTCACGGCCCAGGAAGAGGCCGGCGCCATCCGCTCAGTGTTCGACGCCGGCTCGCATGGCTTCGTCCGCAAGCGCGACGGGTACGAGGTGCTGATGGAGGCCATCGAGTCCGTGATGCGCACCCGCTACTACGTGAGCCCCGAGGTCGCGGCCTTCCTGCTGCACGGCAAGCGCTGGCAGCGGCTGGCCCCGGTCCAGGGCCGCCACGCGCCTGAATTCACCCCCGAGCTCGAAGCCCTTATGGCGCCGCCGGCCCCCGTGGCCCTGCGCTATCCGCGGCCGATGCCGCGACCCGGTCTGCGCGAACCCTGCTGACCCGACGCCTGAACCCTTTCCCATCCACGCCACTGTCTTACCGGAGAGACCCATGGCCGACTTTCAGCGCTTCCTGCCGACCCTGCTTCGTTTCGAGGGCGGCTACTTCAACGACATCACCGGCCCGGGGATCATGTACAAGGGCATCACCCTTGCCACCTTCCAGCATTGCGCCGAGCGCCTGCTGGGCATCGAGCCGACCCTGCACGCCCTGCTGGCCCTGACCGACGAGCAGGCCGGCACCATCTACAAGGCCCTGCACTGGGACGTGGTGGGCGGCGACCAGATCGCCTTCCAGCCCGTGGCGAATATCGTCTCCGACTTTCATGTGAGCTCCGGCGAAGCGGCCACCCGCCTGCTGCAGCGGATGCTCAACGGCCTGGGCGCGGCGCTGGCGGTGGACGGCCGCGTCGGCAAGGTCACGCTGACCGCCCTGGACCGCGCCGATCCGTACACCGTCTACACCCGCTACAAGCACGCCCGTGGGGAGTATTACCGTGAGCTGGTACGGGCGCGGCCGGTGCTTGCCCGTTACCTGCATGGCTGGCTGGAACGCGTGGCCGCCTTCCCGGATTTCCCGGCGGTGGAGCGGGAGCACTGAGCCATGATCGAGTGTGCCCTCGACACCTTGCTATATACGTTGCGCGACGCCGTGGAAAAAACCTCCGACGCCAACAGCGTCCGGGTGGACCTTCCCGGTGCCGGCGACCCGGCCAGCCCGCTGGTGCTGCCGATCGCCACCTTTCGCGATCATCGCCAACCGGACATGACCCTGCTGTCGCTGGAGTTCGACTGCTACCTGCGCCTGCGCCGCATCCGCGGCCAGCCCCTGCCGGAGCTGATCCTCAACCTGGGCAAGCCACGCTGGCGCTGGCTCAGCCGCAGCCGTCCCCACCGCATGCGCATCTCATATCGCGCCGTGGACGGCTGGCGCCCCCGGGTAGAGCTCGACGGCCGCCCCCTTCCGCTCAACTATCACGGTGAGGAATAAACCCATGGAACGTAGTGCAAAAATCCGCCGCATCCGCGTCCCGGTGGAATGGCAAGCGCTGGTGCTTGAGCAGCTTGATGGGCAGTACGCACCTGCTCGGCGCCGACCATATGTCGGAGGCCTCGTCGTATGCCTCATGGCGGTGCTGGCGACCGGCGCCATTTTGTTGCCAGGCTTCTGAGCCCGTCGGTGGCGGTCGAACGCCATGGCTTGCCTGAACCGAGAACCATGCATGTGGTCATGGTGAAAGCAATCACCGTCTGCGCAGGAACAAGCGACGGATCGTAGAAGTCGCTGGCGGTGAACATGAGGGCAACGACGGATAGCGTGCCGCCTATGGCGGCTCCATGCCAATGATGCCTGGCGGCGAGCATCAGGAGAGGGAGCAAGGTAGCCATCCGGCCGTAAACCAGTGCGCGGCCTCCGCTCACATGAACGTAGATGAGGATGAAGGCAAGCAGCGGTATCTGCAGGAACAGCACATCACGGAAAAGCCTGCTTTCACGAACGTGATGCCAGCGTAACGGAATGTCGAGAGCACGGTGTCGCTCTCTCAGCGCAAGGCATGCAGAAACAAGTGTCAACGCACCCAGGTAGTAACCCAGGAAGAAGGCAAGGGCTTCATCACCGGGTATGTGGTACAGAGAACCTCCATCCGGAGCGCGCGGCAGAAGGATGGATGCGCAGGATGCGACCGTCGTGGCAAGTGCGCTCAAGGCTACGGCGAGCCACATCCCGTTTATATCGATGTTACCGTCAGGCCGCTTCAATCGGGTGTATTGCGTGAACCACGCTACGATCGGCATGCAAAGAACGATGGGCGGCAGCGATGAGATCATGCTGTACGCCGGGCCGAATCGATCAACGGTGGTGATCGCCATGGCCGCAACGGGTAGTGCCTCGCCAATCACGAGTGCTGTCCAGTACCTGCGTGGCACCAGCAGCAGGCAGATCAGTCGAAGTCCCGCCGTCGGAACAAGGTGAGCGAGGGTAAGATTGCGAAGAATGTCGTACGTGCCCGTGTAAGCGGCGGTGATCGCAAAGTGGTGCCCCCAATAGACGGGCGCCCTGGATTTCCACTGCATGCGAAGTCCCCCCTTCGACTGCCAAGAACTACCTGCAACGTCCGTAATATCTCGCCGACCCGCAGCCTTGCGTCGTCTTCGGGATATTAGGAGCGATCGGGCTGTCTGTCGACGCCCTCAGTCGTGCGTATCCGAAAAGCCGCCCGTGCCGCTCTTCTCGCCGAGATGAAGCTCCCGGTCAAAGGCGACATTGACGTCGCAGTAGCGCTTCTTCGATTGGGTTTGCCGATCCTGCTTGAAATATAGCGCCGGCTGGCCAACATCCTGATCCTCGTTCTTCGTCAGGTTGAACCAGATGAAGTGAACCGGCGCGTCATCCGCATAGCTCTCGCCGAAATCGCGATGGGCCAGTACCAGGGTCTCGATCTTGCCATCGGCGGAGCGAAGCAGGCGGAAATCATCCAGCGTGCAATCCGCGCCACCACCGGCCGTGATGTTCAGCTTCTCGTCGTCCAGCTTGCCGTCGGGTTTCTTGAATACGGGAACGAGATTCCAGGTGGCCTTCGGATCGCCAGAGGAGCGAACGTAGAAGGTGATCACATCGAAGCTATGTGCATTGAAGTTATCGCGCCACGCACGCATGGCCATGGCGGGAAGTCCACCGAGCGTGATGGTGTTAGGTCCGTTGTTAACCGGGATAATCTTCGGAGTGCTGCCGGCGGCGAAAGCTGGCGCGGCGATCAACAGGGCGGAAATGATCGTGAAGGGGCGACGCATGGTTCGACTATCCTGGCCGGAATTCAGCCAGTCTAGCAATTCCATGAATATTCATTGGAATGCGCCCCGTCGCTGGCCGAACCAGGCATTCCTGCAGGCGTGAAATCCTGGCGTCGCACATGGCCGTCTTCGTTGCTAAAACATCATTGAAATCAATGACGTCATAGCCCGGTGCTTGATATCGCATATTGATATCTATTGTGGATACCGGGTGAGGGAGAGTAGGGCTCAGGCGTCACTGATGACGCCTTGATGGAGGCTGTGCCCATGAACCACGGAGAGGCTCTTCTGCACGAATCGATCCGTCGATGGGCGGAGCACGATCCGCTTCAGGTTGCCGCGACGTTTCTTGACGGCGATGGAAATATCACATCCAAGCTGACATTTTCCAGCTGGTGGCGCCGGGCGACACGAATGGCATACCGTCTTCGTCAGCTGTGTCCGGAAGACGAACGTATTTTGTTGCTTTTCGAGTCAGGTCCGGATTTCCAGGTGGCACTGCTAGCGTGCTTCTTGTCCGGGCATGTAGCTGTTCCGGCATATCCGCCAGACGCTCGACGCCTTGATCGGACCCTGCCGCGCCTAAGTTCCATGATTCGCGACGCGGACATCCGTATGGCGATAGGAAGCCATCAGGTCATTGCAGCCGCGAGGGCAATGTCCGCGATGGCCGATGGCATGGATCGAATCCGCTGGCTCAGCATGGCGGAGCTGGAAGATGACCAGGTCACGCAAGTGAGTGAGGATCATTGGCCTATCGATCCAGATGCCGTCGCAATGCTCCAGTACACATCGGGCTCCACCGGCCAACCGAAGGGAGTGATGCTTAGCCACGGTAATATCGCGGCCAATATGCGTATGACCCGGTACCGGGGACAGCTTGACGAACATCGCCGCATTGTCACGTGGTTGCCGGTATACCATGACATGGGGCTTGCCCTCGCCGTATTTATTCCCGCTGCATGTGGTTGTACCGCTTATGTCATGTCACCCGTCGACTTTCTCCGGACACCCTCCTGCTGGATGCTCGCGATAGATCGATTCAACGCGACGGATACCGGAGCGCCCAATTTCGCATTGGACTATCTTGTTGACCGCATCGGTACTTCAGCTCCTGGAACCTACGATCTGAGTACTCTCAAGATTGTCCTTATCGGGGCGGAGATGGTGAGGTCATCGACCATTGATTCGTTCCTTGGTTTTGCAACGGCGCAAGGCATGAATCCAGCCGCTCTCATGCCGGCCTACGGCCTGGCAGAAGCCGTTTTGTCCGTCGCCAGCGCGCCTTTCGGTGGTGGGGCCAAAGCATTATGCCTTTCGAAGGAAGCATTAAATGATGGGAGGGTGGAGGTTACGAATGCACCGGATGCGAAACGACTGGTATCCGTGGGCTGCGCCGTAGAAGGCGTTGATCTGCATATCGTCAATGCCATGGGCGAGGTCTGCGCTGGCGATGACACCGTGGGTGAGGTGTGGATTGCGGGCGCGATGGTGGCGCAGGGCTATCGAAATCATGCATCTGCTCCGGAGTTTGGTAATTCTCTGGCTGGTGATGGCAGGTCATGGATGCGTACGGGTGACCTGGGTTTCATTCACGAGGGCAATCTTTACATCTCCGGGCGCCTGAAAGACGTCATGGTCCTGCGAGGTAAAAATTACTATCCGCAAGATATCGAGGTAACTGCGGAGAGCGTGCCGGGCGTCACAAGAGGGGCGGTCATTGCCTTCTCCACAGGCGATGAGCAGGAGCGCGTGGTCGTTGTTGCTGAAATCGGCGGGGGAGCGCCGGAAAATGTGGAGGACATGGCTTGGTCAATTCGAACGGCGATACGCGATAACCACGGGTTCAATGCTGAAGTCGTCCTTGTGAAGACTCGTAGTATCGACAAGACGTCCAGTGGAAAGTTGATGCGGCGGGCATGCCGAAAACGCTATGAGCGAAATCAGCTGGACCTGATACCTATGGAAAATCGTGTATCGGCAGGTGATAAGGGAGGAGATCGACGCAGGGTTACGCCGGATGTTGGCAGGGACCAACTCAGGCACGAGCTTATCGATATGCTTGCCCAAAGCATGAATGGTATCGACTTCTCCATGCTTTCCGGGTCGGCCCGGATCACAAGTATTGGTATCGATTCGCTGTCGGTCATGGATATGGCGGGGCGGATTGAGAGTCGCTTCGGCGTAAAGATGCCTTTGGCTTTGATGATGGAGGACCTGACCTTCGATGAACTGATCGATGTCCTCTATCGAGGAGGGCGGCGGGAGGAATCCATGGGCGTTGTGGCGGATGGGAAGCGGTCTGTTTCTCTCGCCTCAATCAAGCCACCCTCGCCTGTTTTCTGCATTGGCGGATTGGGCGGTGCCGTCATGTATCTTCGGGAACTGGCTAAGGCGATGGCGCCACGTCATTCCTTGATGGGGCTTCAACCTCCGGGATTGCTTGAGGGAGAGGTGCCTGTAGGCTCCGTGGAAGAAATGGCAGCCATTTTCTTCGATGAAGTCCATCGATTGCAGCCCGAAGGGCCTTACATGCTGGCAGGGCATTCGTTCGGTGGCGTTGTGGCACTTGAACTCGCCAGGCAGCTGGATGCCAATGGCGATGTTGTCACGCATGTGGTTCTTCTTGATACGGTTCATATCGAGAACGGTGTCGATGAGTCCAGTCCTGCTGCTTCGGACAGGGACATGGCGATGTATGAGCTTCGGAACGTGCTAAGGCGATCCGGAGGAGAGCAGCGAGATGTCGAAGCCTGTCGCTCCTTCATGGAAAATCCGGATGATGTGAAATCTGTCGAGGTAGATAAGGCTGTCAACCAGAGTCATATCGTTCCATCAGGGGCAAGCGTGGAGCGCTTGCTTCAGGTACATGCGGCCAGTTTTCGTGCCATGTTGGCCTACCGCCCGAAATGGTACAGGGGGAAAGTGAGCCTTTTCAGGGCGAAAGAAGGCTTTCCCGGCGAGTCAATACATCCGTTGCGGCGAATAAAAGGTCATTTTATGGATGATGACCTTGGATGGATCCACTACTGCGGGCAGCTTGATATCGTGCCCGTTGATGGTGATCATTTTTCACTGGTATTGGGTGGGCATGTAAAAGATATTGCGGCGTTGTTGTGCAGCAGGGCCGAGGACGTGCCGCTTGCAAGTGCGGGTATGCGACACCGTCAGAATCCAAGGGAGGCCGGCGCGGCTCTGCAGATCAATGGCGGGAGTGTTCGGTTTGATCCCTTTCATTCTATGGCGGTAGATCATCCTTATCCTTTGTTGAGGCAGCTCTTGACAGCTGGACCGGTGCACAGGGATGTCACAGGGGTATATTGGATTACCGGATACGGCGTTGTATCGGAAGCATTGCGTGACAAACGCTATTCGGCCGATCTTCGTCATATGCAACTTCCTGATCGCCCGCTCCTTGATATCGGAGGCGACGGGCTCAAGCCATCGGTGCTTACTGGATGGTACCGGCAGCAGGAGCAGCTTCCACTGGCCCGTTTATATAACGACGTCATGCTGTTTGTGGATGACCCACAGCATGCGCGTTTGCGAAGTGCCTTTGGTAAGGTATTTCACGCCGATGCAATAAAACGGTGGTCATTCATCGCGCGTGATCGTGCGCGAACGCTTGTTGAAGCGATGGTTGCGTGCGAATCGCCAGACATTATTCGAGATGTGGCCCGTCCGCTACCGGTTAGCGTGGTGATGGACATTCTCGAAATACCAGAGGTCGACGAGTCGGCTATCAGGACCTGGGCGCACGATTTGTTCGTCGGACTTGATCCCTTGATTTCAGTCGATGATACGAGCCGCGTCGTTCAAGCGGAAAAGAATGTGCGGGCATATCTGGGGCGGCATGTCGATCAATGGTCCGGCGCCGAAGAAAGCTTCATGGGTAGGCTTTCGCGTATGGAAAGGAAGGGGGAGCTTTCACGTGACGAAGTCGTGTCAAACTGCGTCTTCTTGTTCACTGCAGGCTTTGAAACTGCGACTGCCGCCATTGGAAATGCCATGGCTGCCATGTTTGATCATCCCGAACAATTACGGTATGCCAGAAGCGGGCAGGTTCCCATGGTGACGCTTGTGGATGAGTTCCTCCGCTACGATCCGCCAATTTCCATGGTTCTTCGGATGACAAGGGAGGATGCCCTGGTCGGAGGTGTAACTATTCCCAAAGGTAATCCAGTCATCCTGAGTTTGATTTCGGCCAATCGAGATCCGGAAGTGTTTTCCAATCCGGACGTCCTGGATCTGAAGCGGAATGCAAGTCGACATGTTGCGTTCTCGCATGGCCCGCACTATTGCATCGGGGCGGCTCTGGCAAGAGTCGAAGTCGCGGCAGCGCTCGATGCACTACTTAGCCTGGATATCGAGCCGGAAGCTGGAGGGGCTGTCCGTAGACAAAGTCGCTTGCTCAATGGCTTTGAAAGCCAGCGGGTCCGGATCAAAGCTCGTGGCGGCTGATAACGTGTGGTGGATTTTAAGACACACACCTACAGACAATACGGAGTCGCTCTGATGCGTTACCACATGGTTGCCTGTGGATCGGATGCGAAGAAGCACAGGCAACCGTCGTTCACCCTTGCGGTGAAAGCGCCGCCCCCGGGTGCTTAGAACACTCCACGACCACTTACCTGCAACCCTGCTTAGAACAAGGTATAAGGTCATGGTGAGGTCTAGGTCATGACCCCGTCCGTCGCTTGGACGCGGCATTCTCACCCTGAGCGGCCTCTACCCATCGTTATCGCAGCTTGTTGTAGGAGCGCGCCTGCGCGCGACCGGTTGTCGCGAAAACCATCATCGTTTTGATACCACCGATCGCGCGCAAGCACGCTCCTACAGGGGGCGCGTGTCGCACGATGGATATCGAATCGATCAGCGCCAAAGCCGATGTGACCACGTGGCAGGCATATGCCGAGGCGATGCAGTCCGTCCTTACGGAATACATGGCCGAAACCGAATTGCTGAATCAACGCTGTGTGGCCCGGGCGATGTCCGGCGTCAACGTGCTCTATCGCATGGGCCTGCAATGCACCAGGCAGGCGAACGTGCGGCGTATGTGAGACGAGGTGCGTGCGCTGGGAGGGCCGAAATGATTGCGGGGCTGTGGGAAGTGGGTGTCGCGCTGGTGTTGCTGGTGGTGAACCTGCTTGTCTACATGAGCAGTTATGGCCAGAGCTGTTCGCTGGCGACGGGGGCGCGGATGTTTTCGGTGTTGTCGTTTGTGGCGTTTATCGCCGGGTCGTTTGCCGTGGGCGATATGGCGACGCACGGGTGTCTGCTGCCGCGGGAGGTGTGGCCGGGGATGGTGTTTGAAGCGGCGAGTGCGGGATTGGTGGGTGCGTCGCTGGGGACGGTTTGGCTTTGGGGGATGTCTCGGTAGCGATGCGCCTGACGACACCGTATCCCTGTAGGAGCGCGCCTTGCGCGCGACCGGTGGTATCGAAACGATGATGGTATTCGCGACAACCGGTCGCGCGCAGGCGCGCTCCTACAACAGCCTGCGATCACGTTTGGGAGAGGCGGCGGGGGCGGCCCTTGGCGCGACTTGATGGAGGTGAGGGGAGCGGGCGGATAAGGCCGCGTAGCGGGGCCGGCCAGGAAGGCCGGCCTTTTTCGCCGAGGCAGGAGCCGAGTCGAAAAACCCCGCACGCTCGCCGTGCCCGAAGGGGCGCTAGCCATAAGACACTGAGCCGCGCAGCGGCTCCTCCTTTCCCGAGGGACACCGCAGGCCGGCGCGCCAAGGGCCGCCCCCGTCGCCTCCAGGCGACCACGCCACACGCGCCGAGCGCGAGGCCGACAGGCGAGCCCACCCTACGGAGCGACGCACCACAAGGGCCGCTTTACTACGGAGCGACACCGTTCCAACCGGTCGCGCGCGAGGCGCGCTCCTACAGGGGGGTTACCAGCGGAGGGCGCGGGGGCCGATCAGGGCGCCGATGGCGGCGGGGACCAGCATGCCGACGAGATACCACAGGGCCCAGAAGGGGGGCGCCATTTCCGGGCAGTGCAGGCAATAGGCCACGGTTGCCGTCGCACCTGCGAACAAGCCCACGGCCGCCGCCGTTGCCCGGGGCCGCACCGGGGCCATGCCGCGTACCGCAAACAACATCGCGACGAATGCCGGCACCGAAAGCGTGGCGATCAGTATGGCGCACACCTTCCACGTATGCCCCATCACCATCGGCACGCGGTCTTCCATGTTTGCATGCGCAAGGATGCACACCGCTGCCACCCATGCGATGGCAACGGGAAACGCCACCACCGACCAGCGCGGCCCCATCGGCATGCCCGGGCGTGCAAGACGGCTCACGGCCCACAACGAAACCCCGGCAATGCTCGCGGCATACGCCATGCGACACCAGAACATGGGCAGGCGGATCGCGTCGGAAATATCAGGGCGCAGGCCAAGCATCGCCACCATGAGCAGCAACGCACCCGCCAGCCCTGCCAATGCAGCCAGCGCATACCGGCGTGCCGGCTGGTGGGGATCCACCGCCGGTGCCTCGCTGGCAAGCATGGCAATCAGGTCATCGGTTTTCATAAGGAACCTCGCAGGCTGGCGGCCAGGGCCTTCAGGCCCCGGTGCACGCCCACCTTCACAGCCGATTCGGACATGCCGCTCTTTTTGGCCGCCTCCGCCACGGACAAACCCTGCAGTTTCACCATCTCGATCGGCAACCGGTGGCGCTCAGGCAGGGATTCCAGCAAACGGCCCACGTCGCGCCGCGCATTGGCCGGCTCCACGTCCGAATCCACGAAGATGCGGGCATCGTCATCGAGCGGATCGTGCAGGGCCTCGCGGCGCGCGTGCGCGCGGAAAAAATCCATGAGCTTGTAGCGGGCAATCGCGTGGACCCAGCTGGTGAGCGGTTGATCCTCGCGATACGTATGACGCGCGTTGTGCACGGCCAGCAGGGTCTCCTGGAGGATGTCCTCCACGTCGTCCTGCGCACGCGGCAGGCGCCGGCGCAGGTAAGCGCGCATGAAACCCGTCAGGCCATCCAGGAAACGCCGGTACTCGGCCGCGTCGCCACGCAGGCCGGCGATGAAGCTGCCGCGCAACGCGATCTCGGCCGGCGACGGAGCCGGTGCGGTCGGGTTCGGAGTCATCGGCGGCGCATCCATGGGCGATGGTATAGCGGGAGCGTGCTCACCATCGCAACAGCCTCGGTCCCAGCCAGGCACCCGCCAGCGTCGGCAGCAGCATGCCCAGCACATACCAGGTGCCCCAGAAAGGCGCCGCCATCTCGGTGCAGTACAGCGTATAGACCAGCACGGCCTGCGCGCCGGCAAGCACGCCCGCCCCCATGCCCGCCAGCCGGAGCCGCGTGGGTGCCAGTCCGCGCACGGCCCAGAAGGTTGCCGCGAACGTGGGTAGCGACAGCGCAAGGATGTTGAAGGTGGCCACCCGCCAGGTATGCCCCAGCACCATGGGCATGCGCAGCGCGGCCGGGGCGGTTTCCAGTACCCAGGCCGAAGCGACCCAGACTGCCAGCAACGGCAGGGCCACCAGCAGCCATGCCCAGCGCGTGGGCTGCCCCGGTCGTGCCAGTCGCGCCGCCAGCAGCAGTGCCGCCGCCGCCACCGTCGCCGGAAACAGCGCCTTCAGCCAGAATACCGGGTTGTCGAGCACGGCGGGCAGGTCGTCGCGCATGCCGCCAAAGGTAAGCAGCAGGGCCAGGGCGACACCGACCCCCAGCGTCGACGACCACGCCAGCCGTCGCGCCACGGCGTGGCGGCGCACGGGGCGCAGGTTGCTGGCGAGGGTATCGATGAGGTCTCGGGTGTGCATGTCTGGCTATTCGCGCGCGCGAGGTCGCCGGTTACAGAATCGAAGCAAAAAAATTTGTAACCGATCCGCTCGCCGTGGCGAATGAATGGATGAACCCGGGCGCCGTGCCCGGCAAGTCCAGGAGATCGTCATGAACCATCGTCACGCCGCCTCGTTCGCCTTCGCCGTTGCTGCTCTCGTGGCCGGTGCCACCCATGCCGACGACGCGGCCCAGCCCAAGGTCGAAAAGTGCTGGGGCGTCGCCAAGGCCGGCCAGAACGACTGTGCCGCCGGTCCGGGCACCACCTGCGCCGGTACCGCCAAGGCCGACTACCAGAAGAACGCATGGAAGAACGTGCCGACCGGCACCTGCACGTCGATCCAGACCCCGAAGGGTCATGGCTCGCTCACCAAAGAAGCCTGATGCCATGAGCAGGCTCACCGCCGGTCTCGGCTTCAAGCCGCAGCACATCGACGAGGCCCTGGCCTGCGCCGAGCCCGGCGTGTGGCTGGAAGTGCATCCGGAAAACTACATGGTGGATGGCGGCCCACGCCTGGCCATGCTCGATGCGCTCGCACAGCATCACCCGCTGTCGCTGCATGGCGTATCGCTATCGCTGGGCTCGCCGGTGGCACCGGATACAAGGCACCTGGCACGACTGCGCCGCCTGGTGGATCGCGTGCAGCCCGCCATGGTGTCCGAACATCTTGCGTGGTCGTCGTGGGAAGGTCGTTACCTCCCCGACCTGCTGCCGTTCCCGCGCAGCACCGAAGCCTTGCTTCGTGTCGTGGAAAACGTGCAACGCACACAGGATGCGCTGGGTCGACGCATCGCCGTGGAAAACCCGTCGCATTACGTCGTGGTCGAAGGCCATGAGTGGAGCGAGACGGATTTTCTCGCGGAGCTGGCCCGGCGCAGTGGCTGCGGCTTTCTTCTTGATATCAATAACGTGCACGTCAGTGCGCATAACCTCGGCTATGACGCGCGGGAGTATCTCGATGCATTTGCCTTGCATGAGGTGATGGAAATCCACCTCGCGGGTTGCGCCGTGGATGAGTCGACAAACGGGAGCTTGTTGATCGACTCGCATGATGCCCCGGTGGATGACGCGGTGTGGTCGCTCTACGCTGCCGTGATCGCGCGCGGTGGACAGCGTCCCACGTTGATCGAGCGCGATGGCGACGTGCCGTCGTTCGCTACCTTGCTGGATGAACGCTCGCGCGCGCACCACCTGCTGCGTCATGGGGAGGTCGCATGAGCGGGCTTGCCGATTACCAGCGACGTTTCCTGCATGCGCTCGGCGATGCGGAAAGCCATTTCCTTCCGGCACGCCAGGCCGGCTTCGATGTGTATCGCAACACCACGCTGCGTGCGGGTATCGATGCACTCGAAGCAAACTTTCCCTCTGTGGCCTGCCTTGTCGGTCGCGACTGGTTTCGTGCTGCGGCGGCGGCATACGTCGAGATGTCGCCTCCGGAAGACCCTCGCCTGATGTTTTACGGCGACCTCTTTCCCGCGTTCCTCGATGCTGCCGAACAGACAGCCGATGTTCCCTATCTCGGCGACGTTGCCCGGCTGGATCGCCTGTGGACCGAAAGCCAGAACGCCGCCGACGATATTCCGATGCCGTCGGCGATGTGGGCCGAACTCACGGAAGACGGGTTGTCATCGGTGACGTTGCGACCGCATGCGTCGCTGCGGTTATTCCGATCACCGCACCCGGCCGTCACCATCTGGCGCGCAAGTCGCGAAGGCCGTGCCGTTGAAGGTGAGCTGGCATGGCAACCCGAACACGCCGTGGTGGTTCGCGCGCATATGCAGGTCACGGTGCATGACGTCGGTGCGCCCTGCCTGATGTTCATCGAAGCCTGTGCGTCAGGCAGCACGCTCGCCGAGGCTGCCGTGCACACCCATCGTTTTCACCCCGACGCCGCCATCGACCGCATCCTCGCCGGATGCCAACTGGCCGGTCTCTTTGTCCTTGCGCATGGAGAAACCAACCCATGAACCGTCACGATGTTGCCGCGATGCAGCAAACCTTTTCCCTGCGGGATCGCTGGAATGCCCTGGCCGATCGGGTTAGCGGGTGGATCGGGCACGACCTGCTGGCCGTGGTCTCCCGAGTCTCGATTGCCGCCATCTTCTTCCAGTCCGGGCGGACCAAGGTCGAGGGCTTCCTGACCCTTACGGAAAGCACTTATGAGCTGTTCCGCACCGAATACAAGCTGCCCCTGGTGCCGCCGGAGGTGGCGGCCCATATGTCGGCCTATGTGGAGACCTTTGTGCCGATGCTGCTTGTGATGGGCCTCTTCACGCGGGCGTCAGCCCTGCTATTGCTGGGCATGACTACGATCATCGAAGTGTTTGTCTACCCGGATGCATGGCCCACGCACTTGTCCTGGGCGGCCATCCTGCTGTATCTCATCGCGCGTGGTGGCGGTCGTCTGTCGCTTGATCGCGTGTTCCGCATCCACTGACGGTATTTGTCCGTATACGTGTGTAACCGAAACCGCAGCGGGCACGAATATCCTCGTGCCACTACGGCACAACCCCAAACCACGGAGTACTTCCATGCAGACCTCGACCAGCAGCATCGCCGCCGCCGCCGCCCTCTTCGCCGTCTCGGCCGTCGCCATCTCGGTTCCTGCCCAGGCCGCTGAAAAGGCTGGCGATACCGTGCATTGCTACGGCATCAACAGCTGTAAGGGCCAGTCGGATTGCAAGACCGCCAACAACGCCTGCAAGGGCCAGAACACCTGCAAGGGCCAGGGCTTCAAGGAAGTGTCGGCCGCCAAGTGCACGTCCGCCGGCGGCAGCACCACGGCTCCGGCGAAGTAATCCGCCGGTCCGGCCGCCATGGGGCGGCCGGACCACCGGGGTCTGTATGAACACCTCTTCGCTTCCCAGCTTCCACGGTTTCGGTCTCGGCCTGCGCATTCCGCATTACGCCGATTTCCTCGAACAGGTGCAGCCTGTCGATTTCGTGGAGGTCATCTCCGAGAACTTCATGGTGGAGGGCGGCCGCCCGCTCGACGTACTGTCGCGTATCCGCGAACGGCATCCGGTGGCGCTGCATGGCGTCTCCATGAATATCGGCGGCGAAGGCCTCGACCGCGACTACCTGCGCCGCCTGCGTCATCTGGCCGACCGTGTCGATCCGTTGTGGGTGTCGGATCACCTGTGCTGGACCGGTATCGCCGGCTTCAACTCCCACGACCTGCTGCCGCTGCCGTATACCGAGGAAGCGCTTGCGCTGGTCGCTGACAACGTGAAGCTCGCCCAGGATGTACTGGGGCGCCAGCTGGTGCTGGAAAACCCGTCCACCTATCTTTCGTTTCCCGATGCGGCCCTGAGCGAGGCAGGCTTTCTTGCCGAGCTTTGCGCGCGCACCGACTGCTATCTCCTGCTGGACGTGAACAACATCTACGTCAGCACCACCAACCACGGCCTGGACCCGGACGACTGGCTCGAACGCCTTCCGCTCGATCGCGTGCGCCAGGTGCATCTTGCGGGCCACAGCCAGGGTCGCGACATGCTGGTGGATACGCACGACGCGCCGGTTCCTGATTCGGTATGGGCCTTGTACGAACGCTTCGTCGCCCGCCTGGGCGAGGTGGCCATCATGATCGAACGCGACGACCACATTCCGCCGCTGGGCGAACTGCTTGCCGAAGTGGCACACGCCCGTGACCTTGCCGCCGCGTCGCGGCGACAGGCGGCATGAACCTGCGCGACTGGCAAAAGGCCTTCGTGGCGGCGTTGGCCCGTGGGCTTGTGCCTTCGGATACCGATCCGCGCGGCATGGCCGTCTACGCCAACAATTACCGCGCGCAGCTTCTCGCCAGTCTGGGCGAGACGTATGAAAAGACAAGGCTCTGGCTCGGCGACGATGCCTTCGACGCGGCGGCATCGCGTTACGTCGATGCTAACCCGCCTGCATCGTGGACGCTGGATGCCTACGGCGAATCGTTCATCCAGCAACTGGAGAACGAATACTCCATCGATCCCGAGATCGCCGAGCTGGCCTGGCTCGACTGGCAGCTGCGTCGCGCTTTTGCCGGCCCCGATGCCGTTGCCGTACAGGTCGGCGAACTGGTGGCCGATGACTGGGACCGCGTCGAGTTCGATTTCGTGCCGACATTGCGTATCCGCCGGATGCGCAGCAATGCCGTGGCCATCTGGCGGGCCATTGCCGACGGCGTCGATCCCCCCGTCTCCATGTTCGTGGAAGACGGGGTAGGGGCCCGGGTATGGCGGCAGGGCCTGTCACCACGCTTTGCCAGCATGACGGCCGACGAAACGGCCTGCCTCGACCTGGCACTGGCCGGTGCGAGCTTCGGCGAGATCTGCACCTGGCTGGGGCGCACCCACGAAGGGGAGCAGGCGGCCCGTATCGCGGGTGGTTGCCTGGGCGCCTGGACCGCCGAAGGCATGATCCGCAGCCTGCGCGCCTGACGGTTTTCCCCAGGTTCTTGCGAACCGGCATATAGAGTGCGTAAACAGTCGGAAAAGAGCGCCGAAATGCGTTGACTCCGCCGCATCGCAGCAAGACAATGCCCACACCCGGCAGCCCCTTGCTGACGGGCCCTCCGTCCACCCAGACAAAGGCATATGGACACCTACCCTAGTCGCCACGTCGACAGCCGCTCGCTTCGGTTGCCGACAAAGCATCACAACCCGATTGCCTGCGGCGACCGCCAGCGGTCGGCCGGCGCTTTCCTCGACTAGGGAAGACCGGCCCACTCCTTGCGGCAGCCACAGGCGCCGTACCCGAGGAGATGGGCCATGAAGCTCGTTAACGCTGTCCTCCACCTGCTCGCCGCAGGTCGTTTCGCACCGGACCGTCGCGTCCGTCCGCATACCTGGCATATCACCGTTCCCGCGTCGCACGCCGATGCGCAGGTGCCTGCATCCGTCATCGACATGCATTGGGAAACCGATCCCGGCTGCGGCCGTCCGGTAGCCCGCTGGCATGGTCACGCCACGTCCCACATCGCGGCCTGACCGCTCGTTATTCGAGGAGAACGACGACCTTGGACCCAGACCCTAGTCCCCGCTCCAGCCAGCCGTCGTACTGACCGCCGTTTCTCCGGACGCGGCGGACAGTAACGATTCCACCGCGGACGGGCCTTCCCTTCCGCATGCCCACGACGCTCACCTTACCGGTGGGCGCCGTGGGTGCGTTCGTTCGCCCAAGGGAATTTCCATGCTTTTCCGCACGCCCGCATTTGTCGCCCGCGCTTTTCTCGCGTCCGCTATCGTCTTCCTGCTTGCCGGCTGCTCGCATGGTGCAGCGGAGCAGGATGCCGCGCCCATCGTGATCAATGACCACGGTATCCGCCGCGTACCCGAACACTCGCCGTTGCGTGACCGTCTGAAGGTGCAGGCGGTCGCGGTGCGCGACCTTGCCCATGCACTCACGGCCCCGGCCATCGTCGAAGCCGATCCGAGTCACACACTCAACATCCTGCCGCCGGTCACCGGGCGCATCGTCGAACTGAAGGTGGCGCTGGGTGACCGTGTCACGCGCGGCCAGGTGCTGGCCGTGATCGCTTCGGGCGATTACGCGCAGGCATCCTCCGACGAGGCACGCGCCCGCGATGCCATGGAGCTTGCCAGCAAGGCCATGGAACGCGCCAAGGGCGTGAACGAAGCCGGCGGTGCCGCGCAGAAAGATCTCGAAGCCGCGCAGAGCAGCTATGCGCAGGCGCAGGCCGAATTCCAGCGGGCATCCAGTCGCCTTGCCTCGCTGGGCAGGGTGAGCGGCACGGGCAGTGCGCGTGGCGTGGCCGTGGTGTCGCCGGTGGATGGCAGCGTGACGGCACTGTCGGCTGCCGTCGGCGGTTTCGCGAACGATCCCAACGCCTCGCTGATGACGATCACCGACCTGGGGCATGTGTGGATCACGGCGAATGTCGCGGAGAACGACGTCCATGAAGTGGCCCGCGGCCAGCAGGCCGAGGTGACGCTTCCCGCATGGCCGGGGCGTTCCTTCCATGGTGTGGTGCAATCGGTGAGCGATGTGCTCGATCCCGACTCGCGCCGCGTGAAGGCGCGCATTGCCGTGCCGAACGAACAGGGCGAACTCAAGGCCAACATGTACGCCACGGCCACCTTCGACGTGCCGCGCGTGCAGGCCGTGCTGGTGCGGCAATCGGCACTGCTGATGAACAACGACGATGTCACCGTGTTCGTGGAGACCGCGCCGTGGACGTTCACCCGCCGCGCCGTGGTGCTCGGTGGCGACGAAGGCGACGAAGCCCGCATCGTGAAGGGCCTCGCGCCGGGCGATCGCGTGGTGACGCTCGGCGGAGTGCTGATCAATGATTGATCGTTTCATTGCCTGGTGCCTGCACCGCCGGGCCATCGTCTTCGGCGTCTCGCTGCTGGTGCTCGTCTACGGCTATTACGCCTGGACGCAGCTGGCGGTCGAGGCGTATCCCGAGCTGGCCGACGTCACCGCGCAGGTCACCACCCAGGTGCCCGGCCTCGCCGCGGAAGAAATCGAACAGCAGATCACCACGCCGCTGGAGCGCGGCCTCGCCGGCACGCCCGGTGTGGTCAGCATGCGTTCCAGCAGCACCTTCGGCCTGTCACTCATCACGCTCACCTTCCGCGAAGGCGCGGAGGATTACTGGTCGCGCCAGCGCGTGACCGAACGCCTGGCCAACGTCACGCTGCCACCGGGCGTCACCCCGACGCTCGATCCGGTATCCGGTCCGGCGGGCGAGATCTATCGCTATACGCTGGATTCGGACTCGAAGAACCTGATGGAGCTGTCCGAAATCCAGCGCTGGAAGGTCATCCCCGCGCTGCAACAGGTGCCGGGCGTGGCCAATGTGGACAACTTCGGCGGCTTCACCAAGGAGTTCCAGCTCGAAGTCGATCCGCAGAAGCTGTTGCAGTTCGGCGTCGGCATGAATGACGTCATCAATGCACTCAGCGCCAACAACACCAATGCCGGTGGTGGTCGCGTCACCCGCGGCGAGCAGTCGTATGTGATCCGCGGCGAAGGCCTCATGCGCTCGCTGAAGGACATGGGTGACATCGTGGTCACCCAGCACAACGGCGATCCCGTGCGGGTGAGCGACCTGGGCAAGCTTCAGTACGGGCACCAGATCCGTGAAGGTATTCTCGGCAAGGACAATAACCCCGATGCCGTCGAAGGCATCGTGGATCTGCTGCTCCACGAGAATCCGTCGCAGGTGCTCAAGGGTATCCACGCCCGCGTGGATCAGCTGAACAAGGAGCTGGCACCGCAGGGCGTGCGCATCGTGCCCTATCTGGATCGCGACGAACTGGTGCAGTCCACCGTGGAGAAGGTATCGCACACGGTGATCGAAGGCGTGGGCCTGGTCTGCATCGTGCTGATCCTGTTCCTGGGCAGCCCGCGCAGTGCGATGGTGGCCGCCGTGACCATTCCGTTCGCGCTGGTCACCGCCTTCATCGTGATGCACTTCACCAGCATGCCCGCGAACCTGTTCTCGCTGGGCGCCATCGACTTTGGCGTGATCGTGGATGGCGCCATCGTGGTTACCGAGGCGATCCTGCGCAAGCGCGAATCGCGTCCGGAAGGCTGGCTGCACGAATCCGATGTGCTGACGGCCACGAAGCAGGTGGCCCGTCCGATCTTCTTCGCCACGCTGATCATCATCACGGCTTACGCGCCGTTGCTCGCGTTCGAGCGTGCCGAGGGCAAGCTGTTCTCGCCGATGGCCCATACCGTGGGCTACGCCTTGCTGGGTGCGCTGCTGTGCTCCATCGCCATCGTTCCGGCGCTGGCCTGGCTCGCCCTGCGCAAGCCGCGCAAGATGTTCCACAACAAGCCTCTTGAACGTTTGCAGCATGGCTACCGGCGTACGCTGGAGCGACTGCTAGGCCGCCCGCGCATTGCCTATGCCATTGCGCTGGGAGCACTGATTGCGGTGGTATCGCTGGGCGCCACCATCGGCCGCGAATTCCTTCCCGACCTGGACGAAGGTTCGCTCTGGGTGCAGGTGCAGCTGCCCAGCGGCCTGTCGCTGGAAAAGGCCAGCGAGATGGCGAGCGAGTATCGCCGTGCGGTGAGCGAGTTCCCGGAGGTGAGCCATGTCGTGACCCAGCTGGGTCGCAACGACACCGGTAGCGATCCGTGGACCCCGTCGCATATCGAATCGGGTGTGGTCCTGAAGCCTTACGACCAGTGGCCGTCCGGCGAAACCAAGGCCGAGTTCATTCGTCGTCTGAACAAGCGACTGCAAGCCATTCCCGGCATCAGCGCCGGCATCAGCCAGCCGATCATCGATGGCGAGAACGATATGGTGGGCGGCGCGCACAGCCCGCTGGTGCTGCGTATCTATGGCGACGACTTCAAGGAGCTTCGCCGCATCGGCGGTGAGATCGTGGACGTGTTGCACGACACGCCGGGAACCGCCGACGCCTCGATCTTCCAGGAACCGCCGATTCCCCAGCTGACGGTCACCGTCGATCGCGACGCGGCGGCGCGCTATGGCATCAATGTGTCGGACATCAATACGCTGATCCAGACCGGCGTGGGTGGTGCGGCCATCACGCAGGCCTATGTGGGCGATCGCGTGTACAACGTCACCGCGCGCGTGCCGCACGGTATCGCCGCCGATCCGGAGTCGCTGGGACGCCTTGTGCTCACGGCGCCTTCCGGTGCGCGCGTGCCGCTGGCCATGGTCACCCACATCACGATGCAGACGGGTGAGAGCACCATCGCCCACGAGCAGACGCGCCGGCAGATCACGATACGCATCGACAACCGTGATCGCGCGCTGTCGGAGTACCTGGCGGATGCCCAGCAGCGCATCGCGTCGAAGGTGCATTTCGATGCATCGACCTACACCTTGCAGTGGGCTGGCCAGTTCGAGAACCAGCAGCGCGCGCAATCGCGCCTGGTGCTGGTGATGGGCCTGGTTCTGGCAGTGATGGCCGTGTTCCTGTTTGCCGAGTTCGGCAACCTGCGTCAGGCCCTGCTCGTGCTGGCAGTGGTGCCACTGGCGACGCTGGGCGGCCTGATTTCGCTGCATGTGAAAGGAGAAACGCTGAACATCGCGACAGCCGTGGGCTTTATCGCCTTGTTCGGCGTGGCGGTGCAGAACGGCATCATCATGGTGGCCAACTTCAATCGCATGCGACGTGACGGCCATGACGTGCGCGAAGCGGTGCTTTCCGGCGCAAGCGAGCGTTTCCGTCCCGTGCTGATGACGGCCACCGTCGCCAGCGTAGGCATGTTGCCCGCCGCGCTTGCCACCGGTATTGGTACGGACGTGCAGCGTGGCCTCGCCACGGTGGTGGTGGGTGGCCTCGTGGTCGCGACCTTGCTGACCTTGTTCATCCTTCCCACTTTCTACGATGTGCTGGAGCGTTCCGTGGAGCGCCGTCGCCGCCGTCATGCGCGGCCCGGGCAGGAGATCTGATCATGCGCCAGTTCATTCAAGCCAGGGGATGCACGCGCCTGTTGCTGCCCCTGCTTCTCGTCGGGCTCGCCGGCTGTGCGGTGGGTCCGGACTTCCAGCGTCCCGACGCGCCGAAGGCCACGGCATACGAGCCGCATCCCAGACCAATGACAGGGCACGCCGCGCAGCACATCGTGGAAGGCATGGATATTCCCGGCCAGTGGTGGACGCTGTTCCACGACAAGCAGCTGGATGCGCTGATCGCCGACGCGCTGGCGCATAACAGTGACGTGACCGCCGCACATGCAGCGCTGCGCCAGGCGTGGGAAAACGTGAGGGCCCAGCGCGGGGCCTATTTCCCCACGGTGAACGGCAGCGTGAACAGCACGCGCCAGGATACGGCGGCGGATGTCGCCAGCGGTGCCGCGTCCAATGCCAGCCTGTACAACCTCACCACGGCGCAGCTCAGTGTGTCGTATTCGCCCGATATCTGGGGTGGTACGCGACGCCAGGTGGAATCGAGCGTGGCGCAGGCCGAGGCGCAGCGCTTCCAACTGGAGGCCACGTATCTGACGCTGACCAGCAACGTGGTGAATGCCGCCATCGGCGAGGCGTCGCTGCGCGAGCAGATCGACGTCACCCAGCGCATCATCGACGCGCAGGGTCGCATCCTCGAAACGCTTCGTCGCCAGCGTGCGCTGGGTGACGTTTCCGATGGTGATATCGCCGTGCAGGTGGCTGCGCTGGAACAGAGCAGGGCGACGCTGCCGCCGCTGGAAAAGCAGCTGGCGCAACAGCGCGACCTGCTGGCCGTGCTCACGGGCCGGCGTCCGGACGAACCGGTGCCGGCGGTGTTCACCCTCGAATCATTGCACCTGCCGAAGGAACTGCCGCTCAGCCTTCCGGCGAAGCTGGTGGAGCAACGCCCCGACGTGCGCGCGGCCGAAGAAGCCCTGCATGGCGCCAGCGCCGATGTAGGCGTGGCGGTCGCGGCACGCCTGCCGGACCTCCAGATCACGGCCACCGCCGGCACCACGGCAGAGAAGACCAGCCAGCTGTTTGCGGGCAGCACCGGTTTCTGGAGCCTGGGAGCGGGCCTGACCCAGCCCCTGTTCGACGGCGGCGCGCTCAAGCACAAGCAGCGTGCGGCGGAGGCGGCCTATGACCAGGCAGCGGCGCAGTACCGCGGCGTGGTGCTGGCAGCCCTGCAATCGGTGGCAGACACTCTTCATGCCATCCGTGCCGACACGCAGGCCCTGCTGGCGGCCCAGCGGGCGGAGCGCGCGGCGGCAAGCAGCCTGTCCATCCTCCAGCAGCAGCTGAGCCTTGGCGACGCCAGCCAGTCGCAGGTGCTTGCCAGCGAACTGCTCTGGCGGCAGGCCCTGTTGTCGCTGGCACAGGCCAAGGCCACCCGCTTGTCCGACACCACGGCCCTGTTCCAGGCACTGGGTGGCGGCTGGTGGAACCGGCACGACGACGCGGATACCGCGTCGGCCACGACGGAGCAGCCGCACGGGTAAACTCCCGGGATGATCGACGACGTCCACCTTACCCACGGCCTTGCCGGCGACGAACTGGAACCCGACTGGCCGCCGCTGGTCGCTCCCGAGGTGGGCGTCGTCCTTGAACACTATCCGCAGCTGGGCGGCCTGCGCGCACTGGCCTGGCGCAGCCCCCGGCCGCTGTCTGCCGCTGCGCTGGTCGATACGGCGCAGGGGCGCGTCTTCATGAAGCGCCACCATCGCAGCGTGCGCACGCCGGCACAGCTGGAAGAAGAGCACCATTTCTCGGCGCACCTGCGTGCGCGAGGTATGCCCGTGCCGCGTGTGCTTGCCATGGAAGATGGCGCCACGGTCCTGAAGCAGGGCCAATGGGTCTACGAGATCCACGACCCGGCACGCGGTCGCGATATCTACCGCGATGCGTTCTCGTGGTCGCCTATCGGCGGGGTAAAGCATGCATGGGCGGCGGGCGCGATGCTTGGCCGGCTGCATCTGGCCGCCGAAGGCTATGACGCGCCCCAGCGATCCACCGACATCCTCGTGGCCCGCGCGGAAATCCTTTCCGATCCGGACCCGGTGGCGTCCATGGCTGACCAGCTGGCGCACCGGCCGCACCTGGATGCCTACCTGCGCCGGCACGACTGGAAAACCCAGGTCAGCACCGCCATCGCACCCTGGCATAGGAGTGCCTGGGATGGCATCGCGCATCAGGCGCCGCTATGGACGCACGGCGACTGGCATGTGTCGAACCTCTGCTGGAGCGACGATGGCGACGCCGCCACGATCACCGACGTGCTGGACTTCGGCCTGTCGGCGCGCACCTTTGCCTTGTTCGACCTCGCGACCGCCATCGAGCGCAATGCCATTGCATGGCTGGACGTGGCGCGTGGTGACATCGCACGCACGGATCTTGCCCTGGCGCTGCTTCGCGGCTACCGCTCGGTAAGGCCACTCACGGCCGAAGACGTAGCCCTGCTTGCCGACGTGTTGCCGCTGGTGCATATCGACTTCGCACTGTCCGAGGTGGAGTATTTCGAGGGCATCACGCGCCGCCCCGACCACGCCGACGTGGCCTATCACACCTTCCTGCGCGGCCATGCGGCCTGGTTTGCCGGGCCCTACGGCCGGGCCTTCCTGGACTTCCTGCGCTACGCCGTCTGACGATTCGTGGTTCAATAGGCGCCTGAAGCGGGGGTGCCGGGCGAATGCCGGCTGAGAGAGTCCCTTGGAACCTGATCCGGTTAACACCGGCGTAGGGAGCTTGCAGGACCACGGCCGTCTGCGCGGCATGCGGTCCGCCGTCGCTTCGTCCGTAGCCACGAAGACGACGATGAACCCCTCCCGCACCCCGCTTTTCCTTGCCCTGCTTGCCGCCGCGCCGTTCGCGCGGGCAGCCGACGATGCCGCGCCGCAGGCGCGCACCCTGCCCACGATCGACGTGCATGCCACCACTGCCAACGGTTACCAGGCCGCCAGTTCGCAGCTGGATACCTTCGGCAGCTTCGGCAGCGCGAGCCTGCACGACACGCCGGCCGCGATCACCGTGATTACGCGCGCGCAGATCGACGACCGCCAGCCCCGTTCGCTGAGCGAACTGGTGCGCGGCGATGCCGCGATCAACGACAACTACGCGCCGGTGGGTTACTACCAGGATGTCTCCATCCGTGGTTTTCCGCTCGATCTGGCCACCGGCTTCCGTTTCAACGGCATGCTCATGTCAGGTGAACAGCGACTGGCGCTGGAAGGCAAGGAGCGCGTGGAAGTGCTCAAGGGCCTGGGCGGACTGGAAGCCGGCGTGGTCGAGCCCGGTGGCCTGGTCAACTATGTGAGCAAGCGTGCAGCGGACGTCCATACGGTCACCGTCGGCACGGATTCGCATGGTTCGTCATACGAAGCGCTGGATCTCGGTGCCTGGTTCTCGCCGTCGTTCGGGATGCGCGTGAACGCGGCCAACGAGCAGACCCACTCGTATATCGAGCATGCCAATGGTCGGCGCAGCTATGTTTCCATCGCGGCAGACTGGAAGATCAGCGAGCGTGCCACGCTGCTGCTCGATACGGATTACCAGACCAGCGGCCAGCGTTCGGCATCAGGCTACCAGCTGCTCGGTGGCACCACGATTCCCGGGCATCCCAGTCGCACGCGCCTGCTGGGGTACCAGCCCTGGCAGCAGCCGGTGGGTATTCATTCGAGCAATACCTCGCTGCGCTTCAATTACCGCTTCAGCGACAAGTGGAACGGCCAGCTGTCGGCAGGGCATAGCCGCACTGCCATCGACGACAACGTGGCGTTTGCCTATGGTTGTGCGTATGCCGCCGCCTGCGCAAACGGTTCGCCGGGTTATTTCTTCGCGCCGAACGGCGACTACGACGTCTACGATTTCCGTAGTCCCGACGATACCCGCGTGAACGACGAAGTGCGCGCCGTTCTTACCGGCAGTTTCGCCACCGGCAGCGTGGATCACGAGCTGAACGTGGGCGCCAGCAGTTTCCGTCGCACGATGGATCAGCGTCCTTACGTGTACGACTACGTGGGTACGGCGAATATCGACGATCCCGAGCCGCCGGTGTTCGCACCATCGCCCAACCAGCCCGGTCCGTCGGCGCGCCGGCTCACCAGCTGGCAGCGTACGTTGTTTGCCATCGACCGCGTGCATCTGGGCGAACAGTGGCAGGTGCTGGCGGGTGCGCGCCTGGTGCGTCTGGACGAAACCGCTTATGACAGCAGTGGCGTTGAGCAGCGACATACGCGTATGACCAAGACGCTGCCGCAGGCCGCCGTGCTCTGGCAGCCCACGGCGCCGCTGACCACCTATGTCAGCTACGGCGAGGGCCTGTCGCTGGGTCGCTCGGCGCCGTACTGGACGAGCAATGGCGGCACGACGCTGGCATCGTTGCATTCGCGGCAGATCGAGGCGGGCGCAAAGTACGCCGTCAGTGATTCGCTGGACCTTCAGGCGGCGGTATATCGCATCCGTCAGCCCTATCAGTTCGCGAGCCCGGATAGTTCGGCCTCGGGCTTCACCTTCGTGCAGATGGGCCAGGAGGTGCATACGGGCGTCGAGCTGAACCTCGCCGGCCGCCTCACCGACAACCTGCGCATCACGGCCAGTGCCAATGCGATACGCGCACGTGCGGAAAACACGGGCATTGCCGCTTACGAAGGCCATCAGGTAATCAACGTGCCGCGTTGGCGCACGGCGGTGTATGCCGACTACAGCCTGCCGTTTGCGCCGGGCCTGGCCGTGCTTGGCGGCTGGCGCTATGTGGGTACGAACGTTGCCACGCCAGATGGCCGCACCAGTGTGCCGGCCTATCATGTGTTCGATGCGGGGCTGCGCTATGTCACTGCCATCGATGCGCATGCGCTCACGATCCGCCTCAATGTCGACAACGTGTTCAATCACTTCTACTGGCGAGATACGGGCAGTTCGGGCGGCGACCGTTACCTGTTCCCGGGCATGCCGCGTCTGGCGCGCCTGTCGGTGACGTATGACTTTTGAGCTGTCGGTCTTCGAGGTGTCTGCTGCGCTGGTGAGCGCGGCGGGCGTATGGCTCACGGCACGGCGCAGTCCCTGGTCGTGGCCCGTGGGGCTGGTGTCCGTGATTGCCTATGCGTGGATCTTCATCGAGGCGAAGCTGTATTCGGATACCTTGCTGCAGGTGGTGTTCGCCGTGTTGATCCTCTACGGCTGGCAGCGATGGATGCGTCATCTTGACGATACGGGGCATGTGCGCGTCACGGCGCTCGACAGGCGCAGTGCGATCCTGCATCTGGCCGTGGGCACGCTTGCTGCTCTGGCGCTTGGCTTCGGCATGCATCGCTGGACGGATGCTGCGCTGCCTTGGCTGGATGCGGCGCTTACCGCGTTCAGCCTCGTTGCCCAGTGGTGGCAGGCACGTCGGCATGCTGCTGCGTGGTGGTTGTGGATCGTGGTGGATGTGATCTATGTGGGCGAGTACGTCTATAAGGATCTACCGGTAACGGCCGTGCTGTACGCTGGTTTCGTCGTGCTGGCGTCGATGGGTCTGCGTGCCTGGCGCCAGGACCTTCGGACGCATGCCGTCACTTGATGTCTCTTATTCCTCCCCTCACGTCGTCCCTGCGAACGCAGGGACCCAGTGCGGTGCAATCGATTTGCGCGACAGTGCCACCTACACACGGGCTGATGCAGCGTGGCGGTGTTTACTGGTGAACCGTGGCGCTGGGTTCCTGCGTTCGCAGGAACGACGGATTGGGAGATTGCGATGCCCTGCCTACCCCTCACGTCGTCCCTGCGAACGCAGGGACCCAGTGCGGTGCAATAGGTTTCCGCGAGCGGGTTACCTACACACAAGCCGATGAAACGTGGCGGTGTTTACTGGTGAACCGTGGCGCTGGGTTCCTGCGTTCGCAGGAACGACGGGTTACGAGATTGCGATGCCCTGTCTACCCCTCACGTTGTCCCTGCGAACGCTTCGGACCCAGTGCGGTGCAATAGGTTTCCGCGAGCGAGTTACCTACACACAAGCCGATGAAACGTGGCGGTGTTTACTGGTGAACCGTGGCGCTGGGTTCCTGCGTTCGCAGGAACGACGGGTTGCGAGATTTCGATTCCTTTCCTACCCCTCACGTCGTCCCTGCGAAAGCAGGGACCCAGTGCGGTGCAATAGGTTTCCGCGAGCGGGTTACCTACACACAAGCCGATGAAACGTGGCGGTGTTTACTGGTGAACCGTGGCGCTAGGTTCCTGCGTTCGCAGGAACGACGGGTTGCGAGATTGCGACTCCCTGTCTACCCCTCACGTCGTCCCTGCGAACGCAGGGACCCAGTGCGGTGCGGTGGGTTCTCGCGAGAGGGTTACCTACACACAAGCCGATGCAACGTAGCGGTTTTTACTGGTGAACCGGTGCGCTGGGTTCCTGCCTGCGCAGGAACGACAGTCGGGCCTACTTTTTGTCCAGGTGTGGACGCAGCAGTGGCATGTCGGCTTCGCTGAGGCGGTCCGATGCCGTGTACAGCTGGTGCCAGTACGGGTAGAGCAACGGCGGGGCGCTGACATCATCCAGACGCTGACGCTCTTCGGCGGTGAGCTTCAGTTCGGCCGCTGCGAGATTGTCGCGGAACTGCACCTCGGTACGGCCACCGATTACCAGAGACGTCACGGCCGGACGCTCCAGCAGCCACGCCAGGGCGACCCGCGCCGCCGATACGCCACGCGCCTCGCCGATCGACACCAGCACGTCCACGATGCGCCACAGACGCTCTTCATCGCGGATCGGCGGCTCCGTCCAGCCGGCGAGCTGGCGTGAACCTTCCGGAGCCTTCGCATCGCGACGGTGCTTGCCCGAGAGCAGGCCCGCAGCAAGCGGACTCCATACGAGTACGCCCAGTCCCTGGTCGATGGAGATCGGCAGCAATTCATACTCGGCTTCGCGCGCTTCCAGCGTGTAATGGATCTGCTGGGCAACAAAGCGCTGGCGATGTTCGCGCTCGCTGATACCCAGCGCCTTCATCAGATGCCACGCCGAATAGTTCGAGCAGCCGAGGTAGCGAACCTTACCCTGCTTCACCAGCGTATCGAGTGCTTCGAGGGTTTCTTCCAGCGGCGTGAGTCCGTCCCACTGGTGGACCTGGTACAGGTCGATCACGTCGGTACGCAGGCGACGCAGGCTGGCCTCGCACTCGCGGATCAGGTGATGACGCGACAGGCCGACGTCGTTCGGGCCGTCGCCCATGCGGAAGCGTGCCTTGGTGGCGAGCAGCAGGCCTTTCGGGCGCTTGCCGTTGAGCACTTCACCGATGATCTCTTCCGAGCGGCCAGCGGAATACATGTTGGCCGTGTCGAGCAGGTTCACGCCCGCATCCACGCACATGTCGATCAAGCGGCGGGCTTCGTCGACGCCACTGCTGCCGACGGTGGCGAACTTGCCTTCGCCACCGAACGTCATCGTGCCCATCGTCAGCGTGGAGACCTTGAGGCCGGAACGGCCAAGCAGTCGGTATTCCATGGGAAACCCTTGGGTGATTGGGATTCCTACGAAAGTACGTCCACCATGGCGGGGCGTAAATTGAAACGTTTTCAGTGCAGCGGTGATTGGTGTGCAGTGGCGTCGCCGTTGCGGTGTGCCGGGGATTATGTAGGTAACATGATCGCGACAACCCATTGCATCGCACTGGGTCCCTGCGTTCGCAGGGACGACGTGAGGGGTGGCAGGACATCCCAGTCTTTTAGCCCGCCGTTAACCCATTGCACCGCACTGGGTCCCTGCGTTCGCAGGGACGACGCGAGAGGTAGGCAGGACATCCCAGTCTTTTAGCCCGTCGTTAACCCATTGCACCGCACTGGGTCCCTGCGTTCGCAGGGACGGCGTGAGGGGTAGGCAGGACATCCCAGTCTTGTAGCCCGTCGTTCCAGCGAACGCTGGAACCCAGCGCCCCGGTTTACCAGTAAACACGACCACGCCACATCGGCTCGAACCCTCATCCATCCACGATGAGATAAATCGCATCTCCCGGATGCCGTTTTTCAGAATCCTTCCATAGGTACCGCTTCCGAATCCGCACACCATGGCCACGCCGTCACAGCGGATTGGCCGGGTCCATCAGTGGGTGGCCGGGACAGGCCAGCGTGGCGGTGGCGGTCGGGGCGTGGGACGCGCCCCGGCCGCTTCTGTTTCGGCAAGCCAACCCGCGATCACTGCCGCGGCGTCGCACCCCAATCCTCGGTGCTGAACGACAGGTGCAGCACCGTGCGGGTGCCGTCTTCCAGCGGCGGGTGGTAGTCGAGCACCGTGCAGCCGGTAGCCAGCTGGCGCTTGGCCGCCAGGGCCATCACCTTGCTCATGGCTTCACCCACGATGGGCTGGCCGCTCTTGTTGGTGCGCAGGGCCACGCGGTAGCCATCGGCGCTCACGCCATCAGCCATCTCAGGAGGCGGCGACTGCCCGGGCGCCAGGCCCACTACGTCCATCTGCCGGCCGCAGCCGCCCACGCTCACCACTTCCACGCCATCGAGCAGGTTGCGGATGAACTTGTCCGACGTATCGACCAGCGAATCCACCGCATCCACCGTGGTGGTCAGGCGGATCTTGGTGAAGTAGAGCTTGCGGTAGAACAAATAGGTGCGCGAGGTAAGCATGTCCTGCTGCGCGTCGAACACGATCGGCAGGAAACGCCCTTCCAGTTTGCGGCCGCCCGAAAGGCTGGCCGTGTACGGAATTTCGTCGCCCCACCACACGTTGCGGTAAATCTCCTGCTTCTCGGCAAAGTTGACCGATTCGCGGAAGTCATCCACCGCGCGCTTGAGCATGCGGCTGCCATCGCCGTCGCCGGCGGGATAGATAAAGACGTCGGCGGCGATCCAGTCGGCGTGGTCGATCTGGTAGCGCAGCGAAACACCGGCGGCGATGTCGCCTTCGTCGGCGTAGTTCTTAACGGCTGCCAGGGTGGCATTGCCCATGCGGCGCGGCGCGATGATCCAGGTGTCGTCGATCACACCCCGATGCGCGGGTATGCCCGGAATCGGAGCGGGTGCGTCGGGCGCTTCCTGCGCATGTACCGTGATGGCCAGGCCCATGGCCGCCAACAGGGGGATCACCTTCCACCGCGACATCGTCAACACAGCCCCTGATAAATCCAACGCGAATCCCCGTGTGCGCACTATAGCCATCCGTGAGCGTCAGCGGGAGCGGGTAACGGCACGAAGGCGCCGACGAAGGAAGGCCAGCGTCGAGGCTTCCAGCTTGCGGATGAAACGCGGATCGGTGGGTGGCACCCTACGTTGCAGTTCGCCGTCGAGCCATCCGGCGAACACCTCCGGGTGGATGTAGGAGCTGCGGCATACCGCAGGGGTGTTGCCGAGCACCCCGGCCACTTCTTTCACGGCGCCGGCCAGCGTTGCCTTCAGCGCACGTTCGCCTCCTTCCTCCGGTAGCGGCGTGCCCGCCAGGATTGCCACCGCATGCACGGTGCCACCCCAGGTGCGGAAGTCCTTGGCAGTGAATTCGCCGCCGGTGGCTTCGCGCAGGTAGTCGTTGACCATGCCCGAGTCCACGGGCTGGCGCTGGCCGTCGTCGTCGATGTACTGGAACAGCCGCTGCCCGGGCAGCTCCTGCACGCGGCGTATGGCCTTCACCAGCCGTCGGTCGTCGAGCACCACGTCAGCCCACTGGCCGCTCTTGCCGCGGAAGTGGAATTCGATGCGGCCCTTGTGGACGGCGACATGGCGCGAACGCAGGGTGGTCAGCCCGAAGGAATGGTTTTCACGCGCATAGGTGTCGTTGCCCACGCGGATCATGGTTTCTTCGAGCAGGCTCACCACCAGCGCCAGCACCTTGTCGCGCGGCAGGCCGGGCAGGGCGAGATCCTTGCGCAGGCGTCGGCGCAGCCGGGGCAAGGTGGCTCCGAAATCCAGCAGGCGTTCGAACTTGCCGCGGTCGCGCTCCGCGCGCCACTTCACGTGGTAGCGATACTGCTTGCGCCGACGCGCGTCGCGCCCCGTGGCCTGCAGGTGGCCGCGCTCCTGCTGGCAGATCCACACCTGGGTGTAGGCCGGGGGAATGGCCAGCGCGCGGATACGCGCCAGCGTGGCCTCATTGGTAATCCGGCGTCCGCGCGGGTCGGTATACACGAACCCGCGACCCCGCCGGCATCGCGTGATGCCGACATCGGTATCGCAGACATACACCAGCCCCGCCGCCTTCGCGTGCGCACGTTCTACAGTGGGCACCACGAGGGCGCCGGCGGGCGGTTTCCTGGACATGGCCGGCAGTGTGGGCCGGCGCACGATCAAGGCATGGTGAATGAGTCGTCAGTCGACCCTGCAGAAAACCGCCTTGAGGTAACGGTTCTCCGGCACGTTGCTGGCTACCGGATGATCGGCGCCCGCACCGGCCACATGCAGCAGCTGGATTTCGCGCCCGGCATTGAGGGCCACGCGACGGATCATTTCGATGAAGTCGTCTTCGCCGACGAGGCCCGTGCACGAGCAGGTGAGCAGGATGCCACCCGGGGCCAGCACGTCGAGCGCCGTGCGGTTCATCGCGAAGTACTTCTTCAGCGCGTTGACGACCTGGTTGCGGTCGCGGGTGAGCTTGGGCGGATCGAGCACCACGGCATCCCAGGTGCGTCCGGCCGCGATGGCAGCGCGCAGCCACTCGAAGACATCGCCCTGCTCGAAGCTGGCTTCCACGCCGTTCATGCGGGCGTTTTCGCGGGCGACATCGAGGATGGCGGCATCGGCATCGACACCGATGGCTTCGCTGGCGCCGGCCTTCATGGCGTGCACGGCGAAGCCGCCGGCGTTGCAGCACAGATCGAGCACGCGACGGCCGCGGGCCAGCTCGGCGAAGCGGCGACGGTTGTCGCGCTGGTCGGCGAAGAAGCCCGTCTTGTGACCCAGGCCCGGCGCGGCGTGGAAGGCGAGGCCATGCTCGTGCACGTCGACGGCAGAGGGCGCGTCGTTCGAGCGTACGTCGAAGGATTCCTGGCGCTGCACGTGCTGCTCGGCGAACCAGTACAGCGAGGCGCCGGGGAAGTGCCGCAGCAGTTCGGCATGGATGGTGTCGCGGAAGCGCCACATGCCGGCGGCGAAGTACTCGACGACCAGGTGATTGGCGTAACGGTCGACGACGAGGCCCGAGAGGCCGTCGCCTTCGCTGTGGACCACGCGCCAGGCGTCGCTGACGTCGTCCAGGCGCAGCAGTTCGCGGCGAAGCTCCACCGCACGGGCCAGGCGCGCGGCAATCCAGCCGGCGTCGATGGTCTCGTCGGGCGAGGTCGTGAGCATGCGCAGGGCCACGCGGGCGTGGCCGTTCCAGAAGCCGCGGCCGACGAAGCGGCCTTTTGCGTCCACCACCTCGACGACGCTGCCGGGCGGAATGCGCCCCTCGGGTTTGACGATCTGTGCGGACCAGACCCAGGGATGGCCCGGAACGCGGTCGGTTTTGAGGGAGATGACGGGGGTGGTGGGCGTATTCATCGCCCAATGATATCGCGGAGCCGGTAGGCGTTACCGGCCGTATCGCAGCATCAGCCAGGAAACCAGGGCCAGCAGGTTCACACCGATGTGCGCGGCGGAGGGGCCGCCCAGGGCCAGCAGCCAGCCATGCTCGGCGATGGCCCAGTCGAAGCCCAGGCGCGGCGAACGCTGCAGGGTGAAGGAGAGGTTCGCGAAGGCGCCGGCGGAAAGCGCGTAGCTGAAGACGGGCGTGGCGACCAGCGGCACCTGGAGGAACTGCGCCCACACCGACATCTGCGTGCCACGGCCGTCGTTGCTTGCCAGCAGCACGCCCGCGACGAGGATGAAGCCGAACATCAGCACGCCCAGTACCGTTACCACGGCGTCAAGGCCATTCATCCGCGAGCCCAGCAGGTGGTCGAACTGGCGGACCAGCCCATAGAGGCCGCCGGCGATCTCGAAGACGGCGATGATGCGGGTGAAGAACGATTGCATGCGGGATCCCTGGAACGACGGACGGGGGATTATGACGATGAAGGGTGAGCGCAGGCTAAAGCGCGTCCGCGGCCTCGTGCAGGTCGGCCACGTGCTGCTCCCACCAGCGCGGTTTGGCCGCGAAAGGGAAGGCGGCAGGAAAGGCCGGATCGTCCCAGCGTTCGGCGATCCAGCCGGCATAGTGCACCTGGCGCATGGCGCGCAGCGCGGGCACCAGGGCGAGTTCGGCCGGGTCGAGGTCGCGGAACTGGGCGTAGCCTTCCAGCAGGGCGTCGAAGGTGACCGGATCGGAGGCGAGCATCCATAGGTCCTGCATCGCCGGGCCCATGCGGGCGTCGTCCAGATCCACGAAATGCGGACCGGCATCGGTCCACAGCACGTTGCCCGGGTGGCAGTCGCCATGCAGGCGGATGCGGCGCATGGGGCCCACGGCTTCGAAGCGGTTGGCCACCGCATCGTCCACGCGACTGACGGCGTCGCGATAGGCGTTGGCCAGGTGCGAAGGCAGCAGCGACGAGGCGAGGGCGGCACGGGCTGGGTTTTCGATCATCGACGCGCGGTCGAGCGTGGCGCGATCGTGGAAGGTTTCGCGTGAGCCCACCGCATGCATGCGCCCGATCAGGCGCCCCAGCCATTCGAGCTGGTCGGTGGATTCCAGCGACGGTGCCCGTCCGCCTCGGCGCGGATACAGCGCATAGCGGAAACCCTCATGACGCAGCAGCGTCTGGCCGTCGAAGACCAGCGGGGCGACCATGGGAATCTCCGCTTCCACCAGTTCCTGCGCGAAGGCGTGTTCTTCGAGGATGGCCGCATCGCTCCAGCGCCCGGGGCGGTAGAACTTCGCCACCACGAAGCCGCCGTCTTCCAGTCCCACCTGGAAGACGCGGTTTTCGTAGCTGTTGAGCGTCAGCAGGCGCCCGTCGCTCCACGAGCCCGCCGCGTCGACGGCAGCAAGCACGACATCGGGTGTCAGCGAGGCGTAGGGCGCGGCGCGGCTCACGAGCGCAGGTTTCCCGGGGCACCGCCCGGCGAGGGGATCACGGCCATGGTCAGGCGCGACAGGCAGACCAGCTTGCCGGCTTCGTCCTCGATGCGGATCTCCCATACCTGGGTGGTGCGGCCCAGGTGGGCGGCCTTGGCCGTGCCGGTGACGAAGCCGCCGCGTACGCCTCGGATGTGGTTGGCGTTGATGTCGAGGCCCACGGCGACTTCCTTCTCGACGTCGAGGGTGAGCAGGGAGGCCGTGCTGCCGAGGGTTTCGGCCAGCACCACCGAGGCGCCGCCGTGGAGCAGGCCGAAGGGCTGCTTGGTGCGGTGGTCCACCGGCATGGTGGCGCGCAGCCAGTCGTCGCCGACCTCGATGAAGCGGATGTCCAGGGTCTCCATCATCGTGCCGCGGCTCCAGGCATTGATGTGGGCGAGATCGGTGGATTGCTTCCAGATGGTCATGGGCAGGCGCTTTGGCTTAAGGAAAGGACCCATTGTCCTATAATGGGCGCGTGCCCACCGTAACCCTTACAACGTCCGGCAAGCGCTTTGACGCGTCCGGCGACGAAACCGTGCTCGAAGCCGCCCAGCGTGCCGGCATCGCGTTGCCCTATTCGTGTCGCGGCGGCGTCTGCGGCAGCTGCAAGGCCACCCTTGTGCAAGGGCATTGCGCCTATCCGCACAACCCGCCGGTGGCCTTGAGTACCGATGCCCGCGCGCATGGCGCGATCCTGCTCTGCCAGGCAGTGCCGGTGGGCGATATCGCCATCCGTGCGCGTGAGATCGCCTCCGTCGAGGACATTCCGCATCGTCGCGTGCAGACCGAAGTGGTGGCCCGCCGCGAGCTGGCGCCCGAAGTGGTGGGCGTGTGGCTGAAGCCGGTCGATGGCGACCGCCTGAACTGGCTGCCGGGGCAGTATCTCGACGTGATTCTCGAAGACGGCAAGCACCGGCCGTTTTCCATCGCCAACGGTCCCGTGGCGGACGGCAGCATCGAGCTGCACGTGCGTTATGTGCCGGGGGGCGGGTTCACGTCGTGGGTGTACGAATCGCTGAAGATCGGCGACCGCCTGGTCATCGAGGCGCCGCTGGGCACCTTCGTGCCGCGTGAGGACTCCGAGCGGCCCATGTTGTTCATGGCCGGTGGTACGGGATTCGCGCCGGTGAAGGCCATCGTGGAGCATTTCATCGAGCTGGGTACGCGCCGGCCGATGCATGTGTACTGGGGCGCGAGACAGGCCGAAGATCTCTACCTGGCCGACATGGCCCGGGAGTGGGAGCGCCGGGTGCCTGACCTGCGGTTCACGCCGGTGTTGTCCGATGATGCGGCGGCAGAGGCCTCGGGTGCGCGCGCGGGGTTGGTGCATGAGGCTTTGCTGGCCGATCACGCCGATCTTTCCGGCTTCGACGTCTATATGAGCGGGCCGCCCGCCATGATCCAGCTGGGGCGCGAGGCCTTCGCGGCGGCCGGGTTGCCGGATGACCGGCTGTATTTCGATTCGTTCGACCTGGCGCCTGATGTGCTGGCGGAGATCCTGCGCGGAAGGGCGGGGATTCACGGGCTTTGAGGGAGCCGGCGGATTTTTTCCCGGACCGGTCGCGCGCAAGGCGCGCTCCTACAAAAGCCCCCAGCGAGCGCCCCCAAGCGATACGCCCCCAGCCCAACGCGACCGTTGTAGGAGCGCGCCTCGCGCGCGACCGTCCGGGCGAAACCCTTACTTCTTGCCTTTGGCCACCGGCAACTGCGCGTTCTGCCAGGCGTAGGTACCGCCTTCCAGCACGAAAACCCGCGTGAAACCGGCCTTGATCAGGCGGTTGGCCGCCTTGCCCACGCTGCGGCCGTCCTTGTCGATCAGCACCACCGGAAGCTCCTTCGCCTTGGAAAGATCCTTCTGGGTTTCCGGGTCGAACTGGCTCATCGCCACGTTCTTGGCGCCCGGGATATGCGCCTTCTCGAAATCGGCGCTGGCCGAGAGATCGATGATGAGCGGGGTGTCGCGGTTGATCAGCTGGGTGAGGGCAGCCGGGGTCAGGCTCTTCCACTTGCGGAACAGGCGGCTGGCCTCCCCGACGATCAGCGCGATCAGGATGGCCACGAAAAGGGCCACCAGCGCGAGGTGGTTGCTCGCGAATTCGGGCAGCTTGTGCAGTACGTCGTTCATCCGGTCTTCCAGGGCCGCAAGGGATCAAAACATCCGATTATATCGGGTTCAGTGCGGCGAGAAGTCGGGCAGCCCCGTCATGAGGTACCAGCGGTTCTTTTCGCTGTCGTAATGCCAGCGCTGGCGATCGACGATGCTGCGCTCGGCCTGGGTGTTCAGGTTCACTACGCTGACCTGGACCACCTGCACCACCTCGTTCTTGCCCTCGGCCTGGGGACCGCCGCCCTCGTCGTAGGACGTGACGCGCAGCTGGGCGAGGCGGCTTTGCTCAATGGAGCTGAGCGGGTGCGCTGCGGCGTAATCCGGGTCCACGAAGGCCTGGGCCGTGGTGAAGTCGCCCCAGCGGATGGCCGATCCGTAACGCATAAGCGTCGTGGTCAGCGAATCGCTGCGCTTGTCGGAGGCGCAGCCGGCCAGCAGGGCCAGGGCGGCGACCAGGACGGGTAGGACGATACGGCGCATGGCAGGTTCCATCGGGGCTTCGGCCGGCATTATGCCCGGCGCTTGGCCACGAAGCGCGCTTCAAGCGTGGCGGCCGGCCTGCCGTCGTCGCCGGGCACCACGCAGGTGAAGTCGCCGCGGGTACGGCCACGGGCATCCAGGGTGGCAAAGAATACGTTCCAGTCCCCACGGGGAGCGAGACGGGCCTCCGCCTCGATATCCCCCCAGACCGGCGCGAGATAACGGATCGTCGAATCGCCCACGAACAGGTCGCAGTCATGCCCGCGCTGGCGCAGCGAGGCTTCGACGAGGGCCCAGCAGGCCAGGGTCATCACGCTGGCCAGGCTGCCGCCGAAGGCACAGCCCTTGTCGTTGATGTTAGGCCCCAGCGGTGCGGTCATGCGCAGACACTCGCCGTCGAAGCCGGCGAGGTGGATGTCCATGGCCCGGGCAAGCGGGATGCTGCCGAGGATGAAGGCCTCGAGAGCCTTGAGGGAGTCGTCGATCGCAATCATAAGAGCGGAAGTCTACGGGGGCATATCGTCCGTTCGCACCCGTACGGGGGATTCCCCCCATACCTTCGGCAGTGGTGACATGTATCCCATGTTCCTATGCTGGCCTGTCACACCGCAGGATGCTTCCGTGAGCCGTACACAACCTCTCCGCAACGTCACCGTCGTCATCACCCGACCCGCCGGTACGGCGGGGCCGTTGTCCCGCCGGGTACGCAAGCTGGGCGGGATTCCCGTCGCCGTGCCCGGCCTGTCGCTGCGTGCCACCGCCGACGCCTCCGCCACGCATGCGTCGCTGCGCGAGGCGCTCGAGGGCGACACCCTGCTGTTCACCAGCCCGGCCGCCGTGCGCTTCGCCGCCGATCTGCTGCCCCTGGCGACCCGGGCCACCGTGATTGCCGTGGGGCGGGGCACCGCCCGCGCGCTCAAGACCGCCGGCATCACCGATGTCCATTTCCCTGATTCGCGCCAGGATAGCGAGGGCGTGCTCGCCCTTCCGGAACTGGCCGACATCGCCGGCCGTCGTGTTGCCCTGGTGGGCGCGCCTGGCGGTCGTGGCCTGCTGCGCGAGCAGCTGGCCGCCCGGGGCGCCAGGCTGGACGAGATCCACGTGTATCACCGCGTGGCGCCGCGGATCGACCGCCGCCACATCGATCCCCTGCTGAAGCTCGGCAAGCGCTCCGCCGTGCTGCTTTCCAGCGCCGAGGCCCTGGAGCACCTGCAACGTTCGCTCATCGCCCCGGCATGGCGGCGGCTGGTTCAGGCGGTCGCCGTGGTCAGCAGTGAACGGCTGCGGGGAATCGCCATGGCGGCAGGTTTCGAGCGGGTGGCCGTGGCACGTTCGGCCCTGCCGGCCGACCTGCTGGAAGCGGCCACGGGAGTGTCCTTCACCCGCCGTTGAACGATGTCTTCCGTGCGTTCGCGTATGGCCTGCTAGGATGCCGCCATGACGACCGAGACCCCAACGACCGAAACCGCCCCGGCCGCTACGGCCCCGTCCAGCCCCCGCCCGGCGCGGGCACCCGACCCCGCGCCCCGGCGCGGCGGCGGTGCGCTGGCGATCAGCATCCTGTTGTCACTGGCAGCGCTCGGTGCTGCGGGTTACACGGGCTACACGCTATGGCACATGCGCAGCGACCTGGGCGCCGCCAATGGACTGCGCGGCCAGGTGGATACCTTGCAGAAAGCCGTCGATGGCCTGCGCGACGACAATGCCAGCCTGCGTCGTCGCCTGAGTGATGCCGATGGAGTGAATCGTTCCGCACGTGAAGAAATGCTCGGCGTATCCGAGCGTACGAAAAATCTCGAAGACGCCGTCGCCAATCTCTCCGAGCGCAGCCTGAGCGGACACGACGCGATGCTGCTCGACGAAGCCGAATCGCTGCTGCGCATGGCAAAGGAGCGATTCGCCCTGTTCGGCGACGCAAGCGGCGCGTTGTCTGCCTACGATCTCGCAGACAACGCCTTGTCCGGGGTGAACGACAGCGCCTTCTCCGCCGTGCGTCGCAGCCTGGGCGCCGAGCGCGATGCCCTTTCGGCGGTGGCTCCGAAGGCACGCGCCTCCGATCTCGCCACGCTGGCCGACCTGCGTGCCACGTTGCCGACCTTGCCGCTGCGTTCGTCCGACGATCGTCAGGCCAGTGCGGGTGAGCGCACGTTCTGGCAGCGTGCCGGCGATGCGCTGGGTGGCATCGTCAAGGTGAGTCATGACGACGGTACGCCGCTGGGCATGGCCGATGAACGCATTGCCCGTGAACTCGCGGCGCTGGACGTGGCGCATGCCGAAGCTGCCGTACTTGCGTATGACGACATCGGTCGCAATGCCGCGCTGAAGCGTGTCGATGAAAGCCTCGCCGCGCGCTTCGATACGAATTCGCCTGACGTGCAGGCGGCGCGTGCACGTATCGCCGCGCTGCTGGCCAGCCAGTCCAGGGGTGCCGCTCCGCAGCTTGGCGCCGCCCTGGGCGAACTGCGCAACCTGCGTTCGGTGCATGCGCTCAACGACAAGCCGGCAGTAGCGCCTGCCGCCCCGGCGCATGCAGCCAGTGCCGCCGCTCCGGTAGCGGCACCTGCCGTGTCCGGCACGGCCGCCACGCCGCACAAGGACTCGCCATGAAGCCCTGGCGCTGGATCATCGGTCTCATCCTGGTCGCGGTGATCGCCGCGTTCGGCTGGCACTGGGTCGCGCAAGACCCGGGCTATGTGCTCATGCACTGGCGTGGCACCAATGTGCAGATGACGCTGGTCACGCTGCTGGTGATCCTCATCGTGGCCTGGGCCGTCATCGCTGCGCTGGTCGCCCTGATCCGCTGGCCGTTTGGTGCCCTGACACGCCGCCATCGTCGGTTGAGCCGTCGGCGTCTCGCCGATGGCCTGGTATCGCTGATCGAGGGGCGCCACGGTGAAGCGGAGCGCGATCTCCATCGCGCGGCACGCTATCCCTCCGTGCGCGGCCCGGCGTTGCTCGCTGCGGCCGAATCGGCCGAGCGCCACGGGGATTCGACCCGTGCGCTGGAAACCCTCGACGAAGCGGCACAGGAAACCCCGCGCGCTGCCCGGGTGCTGCGTGCACGCCTGCTGCGTCGTGCGGGCCGTTCGTCCGAAGCGGTGACACTGCTTGCCGCCGAAGCGGATACCGGCGAGCTTACGCCGGCTGGCTGGATCGAATATGCCGAGGCCGCGCTGGAATCGGCCGAACCGTCGCGCGCCCTGCGCGCGCTGGGGCCGTTGCAGAAAAGTGGCGAGATCGGCGCAAAGGCTTATGCCGTGCTCGAAGCTCGTGTCATTCATGCCTATGTACTGGCTGCCCACGATGGAGCTTCGCTGTCGGCCTTGTGGTCGCAGCTGCCCAAGGGCCAGCGTCGCCTGCCCGCCGCCGTCGATGCCTATGCGCGACAGGCCGCGCGCTTCGGCCAGGGCATGGCCGCCATGGACGAAATCGAAACGGCGTTGCGTCGCGAGTGGTCGCCGCAACTGGTCGCCACGTACGGCAGCCTGGGCGCCGAAGACATCGCGCAGCGCCTGCGCAAGGCAGAAGCCTGGGTAGACACGCATCCGAACGACGCGGTGCTGCTCACGGCCCTGGGGCGCATGTGTGCCCGTTCATTGCTGTGGGGCAAGGCACGTCCTTACCTGGAGCGTGCGCTGGCGATCGAGCCCTCGGTGGATGCCTGGGAAGCACTTGGCGACACGTTCCTTGCCGAGAAGCTTCCGGAACTGGCGCAGCGTTGCTATCGCAATGCGCTGGCGCTGGCACACGGCGAGGCCACCGAGGCACTGCCGGAGATTCGCGATCGTCCCATCGACACGCGGGTTACGGCGGTGGAAGAACGCGACGCCCACGGCGTGCCGCGATTGTCGCCCTGATCTCAGTGCGAATCGGTGCGAGGGACCGGATGCCAGTAACCGTTCCTCTCGCACTGCTCACCTCGATGGGTCAGTTCGCGAACGGCCCGGTCGGTGATTCCTGCGAAGGCATCCTTGCGGGATAACTGCCGGTAGAGATCCGCACAGGTCTCCGGCGTATCGTCCTGGCCCGACCAGGGCAGGCTAAACGTCGCCAGGCCGTGGTCGTTGAAGATGGCCTGCCCCAGGTGGCTGAGTGCGCCGAGTGCGATGACCAGGCCGAACCACGGCAACGAGAAGCGCCGACGCACTTTGGCGGGTGCGCGTGGCTTTGCCTGTGTCGTGGCCTTTTGCCGGTATTTTTGCTGTACGGGCGTTGCGAGTGCCTCGAACGACGCCTTCCACGCACGTGCCACTGTATGGTGCAGGTGCAGCCCGATCCACTGGGGATACTGCGTGCAGAGTCGGTCCACGACGGGCCAGTGCCCGGCAAGTGGCGCATCAATGGGCACGGCGGCACGGATGACCGGATCGAGCCATTGCCTGCGCTGCACAGGGTCGCCCTGCATCCACAGACTCTGCTGCACGATGACCGCTTCGACCCACTGGCCGCGTTCGCCCAGGGGCGCGAGCTGGCCGATGTCTTCCCAGTGGAACAGGGCCGTGGCGGCATCGAACAACGCGGCGCGATGAGGCAGGTCTTGTCCCGCGATGAGGTCGATCAGGCGTTCTTCCAGTTCGCCCGGTGCATCGATGTAGCGTGTACGCAGTTCGGCAATCGTGCGTTCCAGCAGATCGACGGCATGCGCGGCGTCGCCCGTCCTCACTCCCGAGACGAAGGCCTCGGTCAGCAGGGCAGCTTCGCGGCGTGCATCGCTGCCTGCGGAGGGTGCTGATTCATCGGTACCGGTGTTGCCGCCCTCCGCCTGCGCGTCCTGCGAGGCGGCCTCGTGGGACGGCGTGTCCGCGTCGTGTTCCTCCGCGCCGACCTGTTCGCACCATGCGCGGGCCGTTTCATAGGCTTCGCGCAGCCGGGCGAAGCCATCGGGATCGGCCGATGGATCGATGCGACGCAGCGCCTGCGCATAGGCGCGGCGCACGGCGGCTACGTCCGCATAGGGCGGCAGCCCGAGTGCCTGCAGGAACCACGGTCCTTCCATGCGATCAGTTCACCGGGTCTGGTGCGAAATGACTGCCAGCCTCGATGGCTTTCAGGGCATCGCGGAAGTGATGCACGTCACGTGCGATGGCGCGTTCGTCCTGCGTGGCAAGAGTCTGTTCAAAACGCAGGATCATCTGGCCCACCTGGTCACGAGCTTCGCCCAGCAGCAGTTCGTAGAGGCGCTCGGCTTTCGCGAGCAATGTGCGGTTTTCCAGGGTGTCACGCGGATGAATCTTCAGCGCGGACAGCTCGGCAAGACGTCGCCCGATTTCCTCCGGTGACATATGAGCCTGCCCGCTTTCGATGACCAGGCGCTGCACCGTGGCCGTGGCGACCACGGTGACCTCGACCTCAAGCAGGCCGTTGACGTCGTAGGTGAAGCGGACATCCACGCCCTGGTCGTGCCCCGGTCCTGGTTCTACCGGTACTTCCACTTCTCCCAGCGGGATATTGTCACGGACCAGCCGTGACTCGCCCTGGTAGACGCCGATGCGGATGGTTTTCTGCTGTGGCGACATGGGAAAGAAACGCTGCACGCGGCTGACGGGAACCACGGTGTTGCGCTGGATGATGGGTGCGTAGAAGCCTTCCGCATGGCTGCCGTTATCCAGGCGTCGCGCGATGTCGGTGCCAAGCGTGTAGGGGCACACGTCGGTCATCACCGTTTCTTCCAGCGCCTTGTCCTTCATCTTCAGTCCGGCCTGCACGGCTGCACCGAGGACCACCACCTCGTCGGGATTGAGGCCCACGGCAGGAAACCGGCCGAACATGCGCGTGGCGAGCGCGCGGATCATGGGCATGCGCGTCGCCCCACCCGCGAGCACGATATTGTCGAGATCGGCCGCGCGGATGCGGGCATCGCGCAGCGCCCGTTCAATGGGACGCCAGAGCCTGTCGAGCAGGGGCTGGGCCAGCTTCTCGAAGGTCGGTGCATCGAAGGCCACGACGGCGGCGTGGTCCTGCCAGTGCACGTCGATGCTTGCGTTGCCGCTGGCGCCGAGTTCGCGCTTGGCCGTTTCCGCGCGGGCAACGAGCCGCTGCATGAACGTCGCGTCGGCACGTGCCTGGTCTGGAATGCCATGGGCGAAGGCCTGCTCGACGAGCAGGTGGGTGAAGTCTTCGCCGCCAAGCATGTTGTCGCCTGCACTGGCACGCACTTCCATGACACCGTCGAACATTTCAAGGATCGAGACGTCGAACGTACCGCCGCCGAGATCGAAGACCAGGAACTGCGTTTCCGCCCGGCCTTCGTGCAGCCCGTAGGCCAGCGCGGCGGCCGTGGGTTCGTTGAGCAGTCGTTCGACTTTCAGGCCGGCCAGCTCGCCGGCCACCCGGGTGGCCTTGCGCTGGGCATCGGAAAAATACGCCGGCACGGTGATCACGGCTTCGGTGACCGGCTCGCCGAGAAACGCTTCGGCATCTGCCTTGAGTGCCCGGAGTACCAGGGCAGAGAGTTCTTCCGGACGATAGTCGCGCTCGGCCACGCGCTGGACGCGCGTGCTGCCCATGTATCGCTTGAACAACGACGCCGTGCGCAGCGGATGGGTTTGCAGGCGCTCGCGCGCTGCCTCCCCGATCAGTACCTGTCCGTCGTCGTCGATGCCGACGCACGACGGCGTGAGCACCGATCCGAGCGGATTCGGCACGAGGCGGGGGCCGCCGTCTTTCCAGACGGAGACCAGGCTATGGGTGGTGCCCAGATCGATTCCGACGATCATGCGATGCGTTCCCTTGGCGGCATGCACCGCGCTGCACGTGCTCTCCCTCGATCACGGCGATGCGCGCCGCCGTCGGGCGACGCGCTGCGTCTGTCGTTGGAGCCCCTTACAACGCGGTCAGGTTCGCATAAGCGTAAACCAACCACTTGCTTCCTTCATCCTGGAAGTTCACCTGCACACGCATGTGCGCGCCGGCGCCCTCGGCGCTGACGATGGTGCCTTCGCCGAATTTGGGGTGGCTCACGCGCTGTCCCAGGCGCACCGGCATCGGTTCGTCCAGCGAGGGGCTGGAGAAGCGATCGGCGAAGGCGGGTCGGGACACCTGCACGCGGGGGCGCAGTTCGTCGATCAGCTCGCCGGGGATTTCGCCGAGAAAGCGTGAAGGGCGTGCAAGCATCTCGGTGCCGTGCATGCGGCGGGATTCGGCATGCGACATGTAGAGCTTGCGGCGTGCGCGCGTGATGCCGACATAGGCCAGGCGGCGCTCTTCTTCCAGGCGGTTGTCCTCCTCGGTGGAGCGCTGGCTGGGGAAGAGTCCTTCCTCCATGCCCACCAGGAACACGATGGGAAATTCGAGCCCCTTGGCCGAATGCAGGGTCATCAGCTGCACGCAGTCGTCCCACGCCTCGCCCTGGCCTTCGCCCGCTTCCAGTGCCGCGTGCGACAGGAAGGCGGAGAGCTCGTTGAGGCCGGCGTCGGTGTCTTCCGGCGTCATCTCGAAGCGGCTGGCCACGTTCACCAGCTCGTCGAGGTTTTCCACGCGGGCCTCGCCGTTGCCACGCTTGTCGTTTTCGTAGAAGTCGCGCAGGCCGGTATGCACGATGGCATGCTCGATCTGCTCCGCCAGGCCCAGGGCGTCGTTGCCTTCGGCGCCGCCATCGCCACGGAAGGTGACCTGCAGGTTGTCGATCAGGCCGAGGAAGGCCCTGACGGCGTTCTTCGCCCTGCCGGCCAGCGAGCCGGTGGACACTTCGTTGAGTGCGGCCTCCCACATGGAGCTGCTTTCGGCACGGGCGCGGCGGCGCAGCTCGTCGAGCGTGCGGTCACCGATGCCGCGCGGCGGCGTGTTCACGGCGCGCTCGAAGGCGGCATCGTCGTGGCGATGGGATGCCAGGCGCAGATAGGCCAGTGCGTCCTTGATTTCGGCGCGTTCGAAGAAGCGCAGGCCACCGTACACGCGGTAGGGGAGGTTGCGCTGGATGAGCTGTTCTTCGAAGTTGCGTGACTGGGCATTGGAGCGATACAGGATGGCGCAGTCGCGCGCATTGCCGTGTTCGGCGATGTACTCACGGATACGCTCGATGACGAAGCGTGCTTCGTCCTGTTCGTTGTAGGCCGCGTACAGCGCGATGCGCTCACCTTCCTCGCCGTCCGTCCACAGCTGCTTGCCGAGGCGTCCGCCATTGCGGGCGATGACGGCGTTGGCTGCGTTGAGGATGGTGGAGGTGGAGCGGTAGTTCTGCTCCAGGCGAATGGTTCTTGCGCCGGGGAAGTCGTGCAGGAACTGCTGCACGTTTTCTACCTTCGCACCGCGCCAGCCGTAGATGGCCTGGTCGTCGTCGCCCACCACGAAAGCCTGGCCCTTGTCGCCGGCCAGCACGCGGATCCACGCGTACTGGAGCGTGTTGGTGTCCTGGAATTCGTCGATCAGCAGGTAGCGCCAGCGATCCTGGTAGTGGCGCAGCACCTGCGGGTCTTTCAGCCACAGTTCGTGCGCGCGCAGCAGCAGTTCGGCGAAGTCGACGAGGCCGGCGCGCTGGCACTGCTGTTCGTAGGTCTTGTAGATCTCCACGAAGGTGCGCGTCACCGGGTGGTCGCGGTGTTCGATGCTGTCGGGGCGGCGGCCTTCGTCTTTCCACTGGTTGATCTGCCAGGCGGCCTGGCGGGGCGGGAAGCGGGCTTCGTCCAGGCCCATACCGGCGATGACCCGCTTGATGATGCGTTGCTGGTCATCGGAGTCGAGGATCTGGAAGCCTTCGACCAGCCCGGCCTCGCGCCAGTGGCGGCGCAGCAGGCGATGGGCAATGCCGTGGAAGGTGCCCACGGTGAGGCCCTGGGTGCCGCCGGGAATCAGGTTGTCCAGGCGGGCGCGCATCTCGCCGGCGGCCTTGTTGGTGAAGGTGACCGCGAGGATGGCCCACGGCGGCACGCCCTGGGCCTGGGTCAGCCAGCCGATGCGATGGGTGAGCACGCGGGTCTTGCCGGAGCCGGCGCCCGCGAGGATCAGGTAGTGCCCGGGTTCAGCGCCGACGGCTTCACGCTGGGCATCGTTCAGGGAGTCGAGAAGGTGGGATACATCCATCCGCCCATTGTAGCCGGGGCGGCCTGCGGGGCGCCCGCCTGGCGGGCGCCCACGCCGTTCAGCGCTTGCGGGCGATACCGGCCACGGCCACAAGGCCGCCGATCACGATGCCTGCGATGCCGACCCACTGGGGGAGGGCCTTGTCGTGGGTTGCGGTGATCTTCGCCGAGCCAACCTGCGCCAGGGTATCGGTCTTGCTGTAGCTGCCGTTGCCCACCGTCACCCAGATGCCCAGGCCGATGAGGATGATGCCGACGATGATGAGTCCTGCTCGCATGGATGCCTCCCTAGTCGAAGTGGGACGCAGCATGCCGAGGGGGATGTGAAGGGATCTGCAAGGGGGGGCGCAGGCTGTTGTAGGAGCGCGCCTGCGCGCGACCGTTCGTGCGCAGCACTTCGTTTCAACGGAAACCATGGGGCGCGCAAAAAACTGGCCGGATCTTGCAGGCAAAAAAAAGCTCCGGAAGCCAGGGGAGCTTCCGGAGCCGGAGGAGGGCTCGACCCAGGGGAAAGCCGGGCCCTACCGCAGGGTTACCCCAGGGAGGTGGGGTACACCGATGGGACGCCGTTGCGTGCGTCCGAAGCTATAGACGTCCGGGAATCGCAAAAGTTGCAGTCGGCGAAAAAGAAAAAGTCAGCCATCGTTCATGCTCGGAAGACGCAACGAAATACTTACGTTTGGACGGCTGTTTGTACAACGTGTCCGCGGACGCGGCGCTCGTGCTCGCGGACATGCCATGCCTGCACGGCGGCGCATGAAAGCGCCATATCTGCATGGCACGGGCCTTGCTGAGCACGGACGTCCCCCGAGGTCTTCCGTCTATATGTCGTACTTATCGATTCCTGCGTTTTCGTCCCGGTACCGGGTCGTCGTGGACACGGCCCTCGCGCGGGCTTCCATTGATGACGAAATCGATCTGGCGGATAGCGATCCCGGTGATTTCACGCAGGTGAATGCAGAGGGCGAGGAAGCCACCCTGCTGATTGTCTTCAACCCGGACCAGCCGGCACGGGGCGTGCTCGTGCGAAGGGCCCGGGCGGAGGCAGACGGCGCGGACAAGGCATCTCCCATCGTGGGTGCGCTGATCGATGCCATGCTTCAGGAGCTGCATGACGAGGCCGCGAATCCGACCGTGCTGGCACATGCCGCCCTGGCCTTGCGGGCCAGCCTGCCCGTGCCGTCGCTGGCTCATGCGTCGGAAGCGGCCTCGGGCAGCCTGGCCGCATGGCGTCTGGACCGGGCCATCTCGTATATGGATGAGCGCCTGCACCTGAGCGTGAAGACGCCGGCCGTGGCCCGGGCCTGTGGGCTGACGGTGAATCATTTTTCCCGGGCATTCGCCCGGGCCACGGGCATGCCGCCTCACCGGTGGCTGATGAAGCGTCGCATCGAAAGGGCGCAGCGTCTTTTGCGGGACAGTAATCGTTCGCTCGGGGATATCGCCGCAGCCTGTGGTTTTTCCGAGGCGGGGCATCTGTCCCGGGTTTTTGTCCGTACGGTGGGCGTGCCGCCTGGCACCTGGCGCCGTTGGGTGTTGAAGGGGATGGCCGAGGCCTGAGTCATCCGCACGTCATGACGATCGTCGATATTCCGTCCAAGACAGCGGCTGGCCCAGGAGCCATGCTGCTCACCGATTCACGCCCCGGGCAGTTGCTGGCAGGACGCCATGGTCCTGGCCATCGCCCGGAAGCTTCCAGATAAAACAACCATAAGGTGGACGAGGGCGCCGGAGTGCGTCCGCTTCCCGCCAAATCTCCCCACATCGCCGTCCGCCCCTCCCCGGGAGCGGGCGGCTCTTTTTTGCCGATTCACCATCCGGGTTACGTCGATCCCTTGCCGGATCGGCCCGTATCGCCGCATTGGCGCGCGCGGATACTTCGCGTGCTCGCCTGGCTCAGCTGCCGGGCGGATGTGGAAGGACAGGGGATACATCGGACAGGCATGCGACCCCGCGACCCGCCAGGGCCGCGTGGAGGCATGCGCGCCGGCTTCCCCCTCCTTTCTTCCCGAAGACCCGCCGGCATTCCGTGGAGGAAAGTGCATGAAACGTTTCAACCGACTGGTGCTCGCCCTGGCCTGTGCCTCGCTTGTCGTGGCATCAGGCAGCGTGGGCGCACAGACCGCCAGGAGCGCGTTCGACGCCAAGACCATGCCTTCGTTGGCAGCGATGCAGGCGGCGACGCCATTTCAGGAAAACAACGGCTACCTGCCGCCATCCAGCTATACGGGCCCGGTGTTTTCCCTCAGTCACGATTGGCCGAAAGTCGCGCGTTTTCAGGCGGGCCCTCCGCCGTGGAGAAAGGCGATCAACAATGGCCGCATCAACGTGCATAACGCGGAGGCTTACGCGAACGCCTTGAAAGAGGCCGTCACGCCCAACGCGCGCAAGCTGATCCTGGATTACGCCAACTGGGATGCCGCCAAGGCCGGCTGGTACAACGAACCGTGGCTGGGCAGCCTGCGCGATGCGATACACGGCACCTACCAGGCAGGTCAGTTCGGCAGCAGCGTATTTCCGGGTACGGGGCTGAAGGTTACCTTCCAGACGAACGTGGTGACCTACTACGATTCCATCGCGGCGCTGACGCTCAGGAACTTCTGGGGCGCCGATGCGATGAAGCCGACGCTGGACACGCAGCACTCGCAGTTCCTGGAAGACGCCATCATCGTCAAGGCGGCCGTGTTCTCGTCCACGGACAAGACCCAGCCGACGGACTGGTGGCCGGTGCTGAAGGGTGCAGCGCAATGGCCCATGATGATTCCGGTCAATCCGGAGGCCGATCCACCGGAAGATCCCACCCTGTGGACGGGCTACGTCACGCAGTTCGACATTATCGTCAAGGACAAGCAGTCCTCGCCGGACACGGGCTGGGTATTCATGACGCTCGTCTATGACGCCAATGCACCGGGCAAGGACGCGTGGGACAAGATGGTGCCCCTGGGCGTGCAGTGGGGCAATGACGAAGCGGCCGGTGCCGATTCCAGGAAGCTGGTGGAGAACTGGAACAATCCGAAGGCGCCGAAATATTCCACGCAGACACTGGGCTGGGGTGATCGTCTCTCGGGGCCGAATGACGGTGCACGCAACAACATCACCTTCAATGGCAAGGCGTACGTCAATTACCCCAATTCCAGCTGCATGAGCTGTCATAGCACCGCTGAGTGGAGCACGACGAAGAACCGCATGATGTCGTTCCTGCTGCCGTCGTACTACGCGGATGCCAATCCCGGCTTCAAACTGTGCAACCAGCAGGGCAAGGACGATCCGGAAGGTACCTACATCTGCTCGCCGCCGCCGGGTTCTGCCGCATGGATGAAGTGGTTCAAGAACCGCAAGGGCGATGTCGCCATGGATCCGGGTTCGTTCGCCACGGACTTCGACGAGGTGTTCTCGTTCAAGGCGCTGAAGCTCTGGTACACGGCCACCAATCCGAAGAAGGAGGCCGCGCCGCAGCTGAAACTGTTGAGCCGGCCGGGTGAGACGGTGAGGTTCAATCAGTACACGGGTGCGCCATTGCCGAAGACCGACAATGTCCCGAAGAGCGACAACGGCAACTGACCCGTCGGGGACGGGGCGCTAGTGCGCCTCGTCCCAGTTTGCGCCCACGCCGATGTCCACCTGCAGCGGAACACTGAGTTCCGCTGCACTGGTCATGAGGCGTTCGACGTTTGCGCGCACGTCATCCACGGCATCCTCGCGCACCTCGAATACCAGTTCATCGTGTACCTGCATGAGCAGGCGCACGTCGTCGCGTGATTCGGTCCATGCGGCCACGGCGATCATCGCGCGCTTGATGATGTCGGCGGCGGTGCCCTGCATCGGGGCATTGATGGCCGCGCGCTCGGCACCGGCACGCAGTGCCTGGTTGCGTGAGCTGAGGTTGTCCAGGTACAGGCGGCGACCGAACCAGGTCTTTACGTAGCCGTCCTGGTGGGCCTGTTCGCGGGTGGCGTCCATGAAGGCGCGCACGCCCGGATAGCGCGAGAAGTAGCGTGCCATGTAGTCGGACGCTTCGCCGCGGTCCACGCCGAGCTGGCGGGCCAGCCCGAAGGCGCTCATGCCGTACATCAGGCCGAAGTTGATCGCCTTGGCCGCGCGGCGCTGGTTGGTGGTGACTTCATCCGGCGTGACGCCGAATACTTCCGCCGCCGTGGCACGATGCACGTCGCCGCCTTCGGCAAAGGCGCGCACGAGGCCTTCGTCGCCGGAGAGGTGGGCCATGATGCGCAGTTCGATCTGCGAATAGTCGGCCGCCAGGATGCGCCAGCCTTGCGGGGCGACGAAGGCCTGGCGGATGCGCCGGCCTTCTTCGGTGCGCACCGGGATGTTTTGCAGGTTGGGGTCGGACGAGCTGATGCGGCCCGTGGCGACGGCGCCCTGGTGGTAGCTGGTATGCACGCGGCCGGTGCGCGGGTTGACGATGCCGGCCAGCTTGTCGGTATACGTGGAACGCAGCTTGGCCAGTCCGCGATAGTCGAGGATCACGCGCGGAAGCTCGTGCGCGTCGGCGATGGCTTCCAGGGCTTCCTCGTTGGTGGAGGGCTGGCCGGTCGGCGTCTTCACCTTTACCGGCAGGCCCAGTTCGTCGAACAGCACGGCCTGCAGCTGCTTGGGCGAATCGAGGTTGAAGTCGTGTCCGGCCACCGCATAGGCCTGCTGCTGGAGTTCGACCATGCGCTTGCCCAGCTGCTGGCTCTGCTTGCGCAGCTCGTTGGCGTCGATGAGCACGCCGGTGCGTTCCATCTTCGCCAGCACGGGCACGAGCGGAATCTCGATGTCTTCGTATACCTTGCGCAGCGATGGCTCGGCTTCGAGCTTCGGCCACAGGGCGTGGTGCAGGCGCAGGGTGATGTCCGCGTCTTCGGCGGCGTAGCGGCAGGCGGTGTCGCAGTCGACCTGCGAGAACGGAATCTGCTTGGCGCCCTTGCCGGCCACCTGTTCGTACTTGATGGTGGTGTAGCCGAGGTAGCGGTTGGCCAGGGAGTCCATGTCGTGGCGCGTGGCCGTGGCGTTGTACACGTACGACTCGAGCATGGTGTCGTGCGCAAGTCCGCGCACGTTCACGCCGTAGTGCGAGAGCACGTTGATGTCGTACTTGCCGTGCTGCCCCACCTTGGGACGCGTGGCGTCTTCCAGGATGGGCTTCAGGGCGCCGAGCACATGCTCGCGCGAAAGCTGCTTCGGCGCGCCAGGGTAATCGTGTGCCAGCGGGATATACGCCGCCTTGCCCGGTTCCACGGCCAGCGACACGCCGACGATCTCCGCCTGCATGGCGTCGATGCTGGTGGTTTCCGTGTCGAAGGCGATGAGCGGGGCGGTTTCGAGTTTTTCGACCCAGCGGGCGAAATGTGCTTCGTCGAAGACGAGCTCGTATTCGGCCTCTCCCGCGAACGGGGCGGCTTCAGGGGTAGTCGTGGCAGCGGTCGGTGCTGCAGCGACCGAAGAGGCAGCCGGCGCCGGCAGGTTGCCGGAGTCCAGGTCCTTGAGCGCCGCCTTGAAGTCGTAGCGGGCGTACAGCTCGCGCAGGGCCTCGACGTCGCGCTCGCGCATCGTGAGGTCGGCCGGGCCCTGGTTCAGCGGTACGTCGGTGCGGATGGTGACCAGCTCGCGCGACAGCGGCAGGCGCGGGATGGCCGCGCGCAGGTTTTCGCCGATCTTGCCGCCGATGCGGTCGGCAGCGGCGAGTAGCGCGTCGAGGTTGTCGTATTCGGCCAGCCACTTGGCGGCGGTCTTGGGGCCGCACTTTTCCACGCCGGGCACGTTGTCTACCGTGTCGCCCACGAGGGTGAGGTAGTCCACGATCTGGTCGGGGCGCACGCCGAACTTGGCGATGACGCCGTCGGTGTCCATGGTGGTGCTGGTCATGGTGTTGACCAGCAGCACGTGGCCGTCCACGAGCTGGGCGAAATCCTTGTCGCCGGTGGAGATCACCGTGTGGATGCCCGCGGCGGCGGCCTGCCGTGCCAGCGTACCGATGACGTCATCGGCCTCGACCCCGGGAATGCACAGGATCGGAAAGCCCAGCGCGCCTACGATCTTCATCATGGGCTCGACCTGGGCGCGCAGGTCGTCGGGCATCGACGGCCGGTTGGCCTTGTAGTCGGCGTAGAGATCGTCGCGGAAGGTGCGTCCCGGCGCGTCGCAGACGAAGGCGACGTAGTCGGAACCGGCCTTCATCGTGGTGCGCAACATGTTGACGATGCCGAACAATGCGCCGGTGGGTTCGCCATGGGCATTGGTCAGGGGCGGCAGCGCGTGGAACGCGCGGTACAGGTACGAAGACCCGTCGATGAGCGTGAGCGTAGGCATCGGTGGATTCTCTCATGGCACGACGTGTGCCGCCTGTTCACGTGGATTGGGGTATGCCGCTTGGTATGCTCGCAGGCCCGCAAGGAGACCTCCCATGAACCGCACGCACGCCCTCGTCGCCGCGCTCGCCATCGCCCTGGCGCAGACCGCCACGGCGCAGACCGCCCAGGATCCCCAGCTGAAGGCCTTGCCGCCTCCGACGATCAATGACCCGGGCCACAAGGAAGGCGAGCCGGACCGTTCCGGCCAGAAGCCGATCGAGCGTCCGGTGACCTACGATGAAGCTCAGGGTGGGCAGGCCACGCCGGCCACCTCCGATGCGATGGGGCGCAAGGTCTCGGCGGACAATCTTCCCTCCCTGGACGGCCGCGGCGATCCGCCGCCGCAGGTGTCGGTACACCAGGAAGGCGACAACCGGGTCGAGGAGTACCGCAGTGGCGGCAAGCTCTACCAGGTGATCGTGACGCCCAAGAACGGCGTACCACAGTATTACAGCGTGGACGACCAGGGCCGTCGTCACGAAGCCGGCGGCCGCAACGGGCCGGTGAGCCCGGTGCAGTACAAGGTCTATGAGTGGGGCGCGCCGCAGAAGCCGGCGGGGTCGAACTGACCACTTAATGAAACCCGGGCCGGTGCGAACTTGCCGTTCGTTCCGGCTTGCGGCTTCGCCGCGTCGCGCGCAAGGCGCGCTCCTACACAAGCCGCCCTGCACAACAACGGCTCCTGTAGGAGCGCGCCTCGCGCGCGACCGGCCCGAAGCGACACACACAAGGCCCGCCGCTTTTTGTAGGAGCGCGCCTTGCGCGCGACCGGTCAGCCATCAAGCTCCGGGTAATGCCGGAAAATCCCCGTGGTGTTGAACGCCACCCGCCGCTCCGAGGCGAGATAGGCAGCAATGTTCGGCCGCTCGGCCACCCGCCTGGCCAGATCCCGCAACAGCGGCACTTTCTGCTTCGCCAGCGCCTTCGGAAAGGCGTACTCCAGCCCCGCCATCACCTGGAACAGCGACAGGTCCACATAGGAATGCTCGCGTAGCGGAAACCGCCCGCCACCCCGTTCGATGGCCTTCTCGAAATACCCCAGGTACTTCGGAATCCGCGACTCGCGGAAGTCCTTCGAACGCCGCTTCGCCTCGTCACGCTGGTCCTCGTAGTAGAGGCCGCCAGCCACCGGATGGTGGGTGTCATGCACTTCGACGATGAAATCGGTGATGGTCAGTTCGAGCTGGTGCGCGTAGATCCGCTTCGACTCGCTTTCCGGCACCAGGTTATGGCGCGGGCCGAGGTACTGGAGGATGTTCGCCACCTGGGCGATCACCAGCCGGCCGCTCTTGAGGAACGGCGGGGCGAAAGGCAGGGCACCCTCCTGCTCGCCGTTGAGGAAGGGCGTCATCACGTCGTCCCCTTCGATGCGCGCCACGTCGGTATAGGCCGCTCCGGCATCTTCCAGGCACAGGCGCACGAATTCCCCGCGACCCTGCAATCCCGTCCAGTAGTACAGCTGGTAACTCATGGGCACCCTCCGGCGTGAAAGCCCGAGCATGCCTGCCGGGCGTTTAAGCGGGCGTGAGTGCGGTGGCGGGGTGGGTTGTGGCTTCGCCGCGTCGCGCGCAAGGCGCGCTCCTACACAAGCTGCTCCGTGAGGGCGCGAGTCCGAGGCGCCGTTGTAGGAGCGCGCCTTGCGCGCGACCGGTCAAAGCGACTGGCTGCACGACATTCAACGCCCCACGGGAGACAGCGCGGCAGCTACCTCACGAAACGCCTCCCACACCGTCTGTGCAGGCGGTGACAGCGATCGCGCCCTGCGTCGCAACAAGGTCACCTCACGATGCACCTCGGGCGTCAGCGATCGCACGGCGAGCCCAGGCCGCAAGGCATCCAGCGACAGCGCTGGCGTGACGGTCACCCCGAGCCCCGCCTCCACCATGCGGAAGGCGGTATGCGGGTGACCTACCTCAAGGGTGATATCCACGGGAATCTGCCGCCGGGCGAACACCTCGTCGATAAGCCGCCGGCTGCCAGAAGCATGGTCGAGCAGGATCAACGGCTGACCGGTCAATGCCTTCCAGGGAACGGCTTCCCGCTCGACGAAAGGATGATCCTCACGGCACACGACCAGAAACGGATCGCGTAGGATCGTCTGCGCATCGAATTCCTCGGTGGTGGCCGGTTCCACGGTGAGCCCGAAATCCACCTCACCACCGCGCACGGCATCCAGCACCTGGGCCTGGCTCTGGTCGCGCAGCAGGATTTCCAGCGCCGGGTGTTCCTGGGCGCAAAGGGCGATGCAGTTGGGCACCAATCCGGCAGACACCGTGGGCACGGCGGCGATCCGTACGCGGCCGCGCAGCGGATCGGCCTGAGTACGCGCATGGGCCAGCACCCCGTCCAGTTCGTCCAGCACGCGGGAGACAGCCTGTTCCAGATAGCGTCCGGCCTCTGTCGGCACCACCTCACGGGTGCTGCGATCGAACAGGCGCACGTCCAGTTCGGCCTCCAGGTCCGCGATAAGCCGGCTGACGGCCGGCTGGGTCAGGTGCAGGGCGTCGGCAGCGCGGCGGAAATGCCGGTGGCCCGCCACGGCGAGAAAGGCACGGAGCTGGCGCATCGAGACATTCATGCGATAAATATATCACCGAATCAGATAAAACGATTTGCCTTATCAAGCCTGCGGCGCTGCAATACGCAACATCCTTCACTTCGCACCGTCACGCCGCCATGCGCCGCTTCCTGCCCGATGGATTCACCCTGTCCCTGATTGCCACGGTTCTGCTGGCGAGCTTCCTGCCCTGCCGGGGAGCGGCGGCGCAGGTCTTCGAGGTGCTGACCGACGCGGCCATCGCCCTGCTGTTCTTCCTGCATGGCGCCAAGCTGTCGCGCGATGCCGTGGTGGCCGGCATGACCAACTGGCGCCTGCACCTGACCGTGCTTGCCAGCACCTTCGTGCTGTTCCCCTTGCTCGGGCTGCTGCTGAAGCCGGTGCTGTCGCCGCTGGTCTCGCCCGATCTCTACCTGGGCATCCTGTTCCTGTGCACACTGCCCTCGACGGTGCAGTCATCCATCGCTTTCACCTCGATCGCGCGCGGCAACGTGCCGGCGGCCATCGTCTCGGCCTCTGCGTCTAGCCTGCTGGGGATCTTCATCACGCCGCTGCTGGTGGGCCTGGTGATCGCCGGTACGGGGCAGGGCAGCCTGTCGTGGCATTCGGTGGGCGTGATCGTGTTGCAGCTGTTCGTGCCGTTCGTGGCCGGTCAGGTCGCACAGCGCTGGATCGGCGGCTGGGTGCGTCGCCATGCGGCGCTGCTGACCTATGTCGACCGTGGCTCGATCCTGCTGGTGGTCTATACCGCGTTCAGTGCTGCCGTATTGCAGGGCCTTTGGCACCAGCTGCCGCTGCCCATCCTGGCAGGCCTCATCGTAGCGAACATCGTGCTGCTGGCGGTGGCGCTGCTGGTGACGCGCTACGGTGCGCGTGCGCTGGGTTTTGGTACGGAAGACGAGATCACCATCGTGTTCTGCGGCTCGAAGAAGAGCCTGGCCTCGGGCGTGCCGATGGCGAAGGTGCTGTTCGCGGGGCATCCGCTCGGACTGATCGTGTTGCCGATCATGTTGTTCCACCAGGTGCAGCTGATGACCTGTGCGGTGCTGGCTCGTCGTTACGCGATGCGCAAGGAATCCGATGTTGTAGGAGCGCGCCTCGCGCGCGACCGGTGAGGCGATAACGATAAACGTTGCCGTACGGCCGGTCGCGCGCAAGGCTGTAGTGGCCGGGTTTTTCAGGACCACCGATAGGAGCAAACTTCTCCTACGAGGTGATTCATGGGTCATAGAAAAATATCCGCGGCCATCAAGGTCGAGGCCGTG